>NZ_CP045349.1:0-5298761 GCF_009363395.1 Pseudomonas sp. THAF187a | reverse complement strand
TGACACTGACTATCCCCTATCCAGGCGGCGTGCAAAAACAGCTGCCATTGTAGCGAGCCACGACCGAGTTATCCACATAGCGAAGTGAAGATGGCCAAGTAAAATCAAAGCCTTAGTTACATTCATCAGACTTATCTTTAGCGCGCCAAACCTTGTGGATAAGCGCCCCTGAACATTCTGCAAAAGCCTGGGGATGAGTGCAGGGACAAATGGCCTGTGGGTAAACCCGCATTCTGTCCTCAGGCTGTACCCAGCGGGCGCACATCTCACGCACCCGTTTCGGACAGGCTTATCATTCCACGCATGCCACAGGCAGCCGGCGCTGCAGCGGGTTTTCCACAGCGGGGCACGCCGCTAATCATCATAAAAAGAGAAAAGGTTCTTTAAACCCTTTCCTTCTTTCTATTCTTATCTGGCGAATAAGGTTGGTTGGAAATTGACCTACCGTGCGGCTTTCTCTAGAATTGCCGGTCTCTTTAAACCGGGGTCATTCCGACCCTAGTCGATCACCCAGGTAACGCACCATGAAACGCACTTTCCAACCCAGCACCATCAAGCGCGCTCGCACCCACGGTTTCCGTGCTCGTATGGCCACCAAGAACGGCCGTCAAGTCCTGTCGCGTCGTCGCGCCAAGGGCCGCAAGCGTCTGACTGTCTAATTCATCCAGACAGGTGGTGAGTCGAGGCTTCGGCCGGGAAAAGCGACTGCTGACTCCCCGGCAATTCAAGGCAGTCTTCGACTCCCCAAGCGGTAAGGCTCCGGGCAAAAGTGTCCTGTTGCTAGCGCGCGACAACCAGCTTGATCATTCCCGTCTAGGTCTGGTGATCGGCAAGAAGAGCGTCAAGCTCGCCGTCGAGCGCAACCGCATCAAGCGTCAAATCCGCGAGTCGTTCCGGCTCAATCAGCACAACCTGATTGGCTGGGACATCGTGGTGGTCGCCCGGAAAGGGCTAGGCGATCTGGAAAATGCCGAACTCGCTCAGCAGTTCGGCAAACTCTGGAAACGCCTGGCCCGTAACCGGCCCAGTCACGACGCAGAACCATCCCCCGGGACAAGCGACACGCCCCATGCGTAAAGTGGCCCTAGCCTGCATCCAGGTTTATCGCTACGCCATCAGCCCCCTGATGGCCAGTCACTGCCGCTTCTACCCAAGCTGTTCCTGCTATGCCTACGAAGCCATCGATCAACATGGCTTCCTGCGTGGTGGCTGGCTGACAGCCCGCCGGCTAGGTCGCTGCCATCCCTGGAATCCAGGTGGCTACGACCCGGTGCCCCCCGCGAAAACATCCCGATCCCCTTCGATGGCCGAATAATCATGGATATCCAACGCTCGATCCTGATCGTCGCCCTGGCAGTCGTGTCCTACCTCATGGTCCTGCAATGGAACCAGGACTATGGCCAGGCTGCCCTGCCGGCCGAGGTAAGCACCTCGAACGTCGCGACGCCCAACCTGCCTGACACGCCAGCGGCATCCGCCAGCACCAGCGGCGATGACATCCCCACTGCCGTGGCCGAGCCCAGCGCTGCTGCCGTGGCGCCGACCGCTGCCACCAGCGACGAGCTGATTCGGGTCAAGACCGACGTGCTCGAGCTGGCCATCGATCCGCGTGGTGGCGGCGACGTCGTGCAACTGCGTCTGCCTCAGTACCCCCGCCGTCAGGACCGCCCGGACGTCCCCTTCCAGCTGTTCGATAACGGCAGCGAGCGCACCTATCTGGCGCAAAGCGGCCTGATCGGCCAGAACGCTCCGGACAAATCCAGCGGTCGTGCCCTGTGGAGCAGCGAGAAGCAGAGCTATGCGCTGGCCGAAGGCCAGGACAGCCTGGTAGTCGACCTGACCTACAGCGAAAACGGCGTCAGCTACATCAAGCGCTACAGCTTCAAGCGTGGCCTCAACCCAGAGTGCTCGGCCCGTGAGCAGCAGCTGAAGAAGCCTGGCTGCATCGATCCGTCCGCCTACCAGGTCGACGTTCGTTACCTGATCGACAACCAGAGCGATCAGGCCTGGAGCGGCAACCTGTTCGCCCAGCTCAAGCGTGACAGCAGCGGCGATCCGTCCTCGACCACCGCGACCGGCACCGCCACCTACCTGGGCGCCGCCGTCTGGACCCCTGACGAGCCCTACAAGAAGCTGTCGATGAAAGACATCGACAAGCACGCCTTCAAGGAAACCGTCCAGGGTGGCTGGGTGGCCTGGCTGCAGCATTACTTCGTCACCGCCTGGGTGCCGAGCAAGGATGCCAGCAACCTGATCCAGACCCGCAAGGACAGCCAGGGCAACTACATCGTCGGCTTCACCGGCCCGGCCGTTCAGGTCGCTGCCGGCGCCAAGGGCGAAACCGGTGCCGTCCTCTATGCCGGTCCCAAGCTGCAGGAACACCTGGGCACCCTGTCCCCGGGCCTGGAGCTGACCGTCGACTACGGCTTCCTGTGGTTCCTCGCCCAGCCGATCTTCTGGCTGCTGCAAGTCATCCACAGCCTGCTGGGCAACTGGGGCTGGTCGATCATCTTCCTGACCATCATCATCAAGCTGATCTTCTTCCCGCTGTCGGCCGCCAGCTACCGCTCGATGGCGCGCATGCGTGCCGTATCGCCGAAGCTGCAGGCCCTGAAAGAGCAGCACGGTGACGATCGCCAGAAGATGTCCCAGGCGATGATGGAGCTGTACAAGAAAGAGAAGATCAATCCGCTGGGCGGCTGCCTGCCGATCCTGGTGCAGATGCCGGTGTTCCTCGCCCTGTACTGGGTACTGCTGGAATCCGTGGAGATGCGTCAGGCGCCGTGGATGTTCTGGATCACCGACCTGTCGATCAAGGATCCGTTCTTCATCCTGCCGATCATCATGGGCGCGACCATGTTCATCCAGCAGCAGCTCAACCCGACGCCGCCGGACCCCATGCAGGCGCGCGTGATGAAGCTGATGCCGATCATCTTCACCTTCTTCTTCCTGTGGTTCCCGGCTGGTCTGGTGCTGTACTGGGTGGTCAACAACTGCCTGTCCATCGCCCAGCAGTGGTACATTACCCGCAGGATCGAAGCCGCATCGAAACCGGCCAACGCCTGATTCGACAAGGCTTCCAAGCATCAAGCAAACGCCCCATGATTGGGGCGTTTTGCTATCCATCGTCCCCGTAGCGACCCTGGCCCTGCCTACAACCGAGTGAATGCCATGACCCATGCCCGAGACACCATCGCAGCCGTAGCCACCGCCCAGGGACGCGGCGGCGTCGGCATCGTGCGGGTCTCGGGGCCACTGGCCGGGCAGTTGGCGCAGACGATCTGCCGGCGCGAGCTGAAGCCCCGTTTCGCTCATCACGGCGCCTTTCACGGTGAGGCCGAGCAGGTACTGGACGAAGGCCTGGCGATCTATTTTCCCGGCCCGAACTCCTTCACCGGCGAGGATGTGCTCGAGTTGCAGGGCCATGGTGGCCCGGTGGTGCTCGACCTGCTGCTGCGCCGTTGCCTGGAGCTGGGTGCACGCCTGGCCCGACCCGGTGAGTTCAGCGAACGTGCATTTCTCAACGACAAGCTCGACCTGGCCCAGGCCGAAGCCATCGCCGACCTGATCGAGGCCAGCTCCGAACAGGCCGCACGCAATGCCCTGCGCTCGCTGCAGGGCGAGTTTTCCAGGCGCGTGCATGCGCTGACCGAAGCGCTGATCCAGCTGCGCATCTATGTCGAGGCGGCCATCGACTTCCCCGAGGAAGAAATCGATTTTCTCGCCGACGGCCATGTGCTGAAGCAACTCGACGGCGTTCGCGCAGACTTATCCACAGTGTTGCGCGAAGCTGGCCAGGGCGCCCTGCTGCGCGACGGCATGACGGTGGTCATCGCTGGCCGTCCCAACGCCGGCAAGTCCAGCCTGCTCAATGCCCTGGCCGGCCGCGAGGCGGCCATCGTCACGGATATCGCCGGCACCACCCGCGACGTCCTGCGCGAACATATCCACATCGACGGCATGCCCCTGCACGTGGTCGACACCGCCGGCCTGCGCGCTACCGATGACCAGGTGGAGCGCATCGGCGTGGAGCGCGCGCTGAAGGCCATTGGCGAGGCCGACCGGGTCCTGCTGGTAGTCGACTCCACCGCACCGGAGGCAGCCGATCCCTTCGCCCTGTGGCCGGAGTTTCTCGAGCAGCGCCCGGATCCCGCGCGCGTCACCCTGATCCGCAACAAGGCCGACCTGTCAGGCGAGGCCGTCACGCTGGCAACCAGCGCCGATGGCCATGTCACCCTCAGTCTGTCGGCCAAGTCCGCCGAAGGCCTGGAACTGCTGCGCGAGCACCTGAAAGCCTGCATGGGTTATCAACAGACCGCCGAAAGTGGTTTCAGCGCCCGTCGGCGCCACCTCGAAGCCCTGCACCAGGCCGAACAGTACCTCGATCACGGCCGCAACCAGCTGACTCTGATGGGCGCAGGCGAACTCCTCGCCGAAGACCTGCGCATGGCCCAGCAGGCCCTGGGTGAGATCACCGGCGCTTTCAGCAGCGACGACCTGCTGGGGCGCATCTTCTCCAGCTTCTGCATCGGCAAGTGACACCGGCAGGCTGAAACCGGCCGCGTCGCCCTCTTCCCGTTGCGCTAAGCGCGTTCGTCCAGCCTTCTCCCAGCGCCGACTCAGCCTTCCTGGCCACTTCCTGGCTCGCATCCGGGCTGATGCCCGCTGCCTGCAGCTTTCTTTCGCCTCACATATCCAGCGTGAGCCGCCTCGCCAGCGAGTTATTCAGGCCCGGATAAACCCTGTGGAAAACCGCCCCTGAACCCTGCCCATAAGCCTATGACAAAGCTGGGCGTAACCGCCCCTGTGGGTAACCATCCATTCCATCCACAGTGGTTCAGCAGCTTTCCCAGCGCAAACGAGCAGGATCGACACAGGCTTATCATTCTCTGTACACCCTGAAGTACAAGGCCTGTAGCTTGTTATCCACAGAAATGGTCTGCTCTATACATAAACATAAAGAACAAGCTTTATAAAAATTCTCTCTTTCTATTCTTTATAAGCCAGTACCCCCTTTGGCATACCAGGAAGGTGATCAGGTTGGGCGCACAGGCGCAGAGAACGGCGGTAACCGATTGGCTATTTTTTGTGCAGAAGGCTTCATTCAGGAGAGCGAAGTCCCTATACTTGCCGCCTTTCTTTCAGACCCCTTTCTCAACAGGCACGAGGTGCGTGGTGGATTTCCCTTCCCGTTTTGACGTGATCGTGATCGGCGGCGGTCATGCCGGTACCGAGGCAGCCCTGGCTGCAGCGCGCATGGGCGTGAAGACCCTGCTGCTCACCCATAATGTCGAGACCCTTGGCCAGATGAGCTGCAACCCGGCCATCGGCGGGATCGGCAAGAGCCACCTGGTCAAGGAAATCGATGCCCTCGGCGGTGCCATGGCGACTGCCACCGACAAGGGCGGCATCCAGTTCCGTATCCTCAACAGCCGCAAGGGGCCGGCCGTTCGAGCGACCCGTGCGCAGGCCGACCGCGTGCTGTACAAGGCGGCGGTACGCGAGATTCTGGAAAACCAGGCCAATCTGTGGATTTTTCAACAGGCCGCCGATGACCTGATTGTGGAAAACGCCGAGGTCAAGGGCGTGGTTACCCAGATGGGCCTCAGGTTCCATGCGGATTCCGTGGTGTTGACCACAGGCACCTTCCTCGGTGGACTTATCCACATCGGCCTGCAGAACTACTCCGGCGGCCGCGCCGGCGACCCGCCTTCCATCGCCCTGGCCCAGCGCCTGCGCGAACTGCCGCTGCGTGTCGGTCGCCTGAAAACCGGCACTCCGCCGCGCATCGACGGACGCTCCGTGGACTTCTCGGTGATGACCGAGCAGCCGGGGGACACGCCGACGCCGCTGATGTCCTTCCTCGGCAAGCGCGAGCATCAGCCGCAGCAGATCAGTTGCTGGATCACCCACACCAATGCCCGTACCCACGAGATCATCGCGGCGAACCTCGACCGTTCGCCGATGTATTCCGGTGTCATCGAAGGCGTGGGGCCGCGCTACTGCCCGTCGATCGAAGACAAGATCCACCGCTTCGCCGACAAGGACAGCCACCAGGTGTTCATCGAGCCGGAAGGCCTGACCACCCATGAGCTGTATCCCAACGGTATTTCCACCTCGCTGCCGTTCGATGTGCAGCTGCAGATCGTGCGCAGCATCCGCGGCATGGAGAACGCCCATATCGTGCGTCCGGGCTATGCCATCGAGTACGACTACTTCGATCCGCGCGACCTGAAGTACAGCCTGGAGACCAAGGTCATCGGCGGCCTGTTCTTCGCCGGGCAGATCAACGGCACCACCGGCTACGAAGAAGCCGGCGCCCAGGGCCTGCTGGCGGGCTGCAACGCCGCGCTGCGCGCGCAGGGCAAGGAAGCCTGGTGCCCGCGCCGTGACGAGGCCTACATCGGTGTGCTGGTCGACGACCTGATCACCCTCGGCACCCAGGAGCCTTACCGCATGTTCACCTCGCGGGCCGAGTACCGGCTGATTCTGCGCGAGGACAACGCCGACCTGCGCCTGACCGAGAAGGGCCGCGAGCTGGGCCTGGTCGATGACGAGCGCTGGGCGGCGTTCGAAGCCAAGCGTGAGGGCATCATCCAGGAAGAACAGCGCCTGAAGAGCACCTGGGTACGCCCGGGCACCCCGCAGGGCGATGCCATCGCCGCGCGTTTCGGTACCCCGCTGGCCCACGAGTACCACCTGCTCAATCTGCTGGCCCGTCCGGAGATCGATTACGCCACCCTTGCCGAAGTGACCGAGTCACCGGCTGTGGATAACCAGGTGGCCGAGCAGGTCGAGATCAAGACCAAGTACGCCGGCTACATCGACCGCCAGCAGGAAGAGATCGCCAAGCTGCGGGCCAGCGAGGACACCAAACTGCCGGAGGACCTGGACTACAGCGCCATCTCCGGCCTGTCCAAGGAAATCCAGTTCAAGCTGGGCAACACTCGTCCGGCCACCCTCGGCCAGGCCGGGCGCATTCCCGGCGTCACGCCGGCGGCGATCTCCCTGCTGCTGATTCACCTGAAGAAACGCAGTGCAGGTCAGAAACTGGAGCAGAGCGCCTGATGTCGGTCACCCAGCGTCACGCCGAAGAACTGATCCAGGGCGCTCGCGAGCTTGGCGTCGAGCTCAGCGAGCCACAACAGCAGCAACTGCTCGCCTACCTGGGCCTGCTGATCAAGTGGAACAAGGCCTACAACCTCACCGCCGTGCGCGATCCCGACGAGATGGTCTCGCGTCACCTGCTCGACAGCCTGTCGGTGGTGCCGTTCGTGGCCGAGCGTGGGGATAACTGGCTGGACGTCGGCAGCGGCGGTGGCATGCCCGGCATTCCGCTGGCGATCATGTTCCCCGAACGGCGTTTCACCCTGCTCGACTCCAATGGCAAGAAGACCCGTTTTCTGGTCCAGGTGAAGCTCGAGCTGAAACTCGACAACCTCGAGGTTGTCCACAGCCGGGTCGAAGCGTATCGACCCGATCGGCCCTTCGATGGCATCAGCTCGCGGGCATTCAGCAGCCTGCAGGATTTCAGCGACTGGACGCGCCACCTTGGCAATGCCGACACCCAGTGGCTGGCGATGAAAGGGGTCCACCCGGACGATGAGCTGCAGGCGTTGCCGGCGGACTTCCGCCTCAGTGCCACGCACGTGTTGCGGGTTCCCGGTTGCCAAGGTCAACGCCATCTGTTGATACTGCGTCGCTCGGTCTAAGGGGGAAGGAAGATGGCCAAGGTATTCGCGATCGCCAATCAGAAAGGCGGCGTGGGCAAAACCACGACATGCATCAACCTGGCTGCTTCTCTGGTGGCGACCAAGCGCCGCGTGCTGCTCATCGACCTCGACCCGCAGGGCAACGCGACCATGGGCAGTGGCATCGACAAGCATGCCCTCGAGCACTCGATCTACGACGTGCTGATCGGCGAATGCGATCTCAGCGAGGCGATGCAGTTTTCCGAGCACGGCGGCTACCAGCTGTTGCCGGCCAACCGCGACCTGACGGCCGCCGAAGTCGCGCTGCTGGAAATGAAGATGAAGGAAAGTCGCCTGCGCTATGCCCTGGCGCCGATCCGCGAGAACTACGATTACATCCTCATCGACTGCCCGCCGTCGCTGAACATGCTGACCATCAACGCCCTGGTCGCCGCCGACGGCGTGATCATCCCCATGCAGTGCGAGTACTACGCGCTGGAAGGGCTCTCCGATCTGGTCAACAGCATCCAGCGCATCGGCCAGCTGCTCAATCCCAAGCTGCAGATCGAAGGTCTGCTGCGTACCATGTACGACCCGCGCATCAGCCTGACCAACGATGTCAGCGCTCAGCTCAAGGAGCATTTCGGCGACAAGCTGTACGACGCCGTGATCCCGCGTAACGTGCGCCTGGCCGAGGCTCCGAGCTTCGGCATGCCGGCGCTGGTCTATGACAAACAATCCCGTGGCGCCATCGCCTATCTGGCATTGGCCGGCGAGCTGGTGCGCCGTCAGCGCGCCGCCGCGAAAACCGCTACCGCTTAAGGAACATCCGCATGGCTGCGAAGAAACGAGGTCTGGGTCGAGGTCTGGACGCCCTGCTCGGTGGCAACACCGTCAGTGCACTGCAGGAAGAGGCCGCCCAGGTCGATACGCGTGAGCTGCAATACGTGCCGCTGGAACTGATCCAGCGGGGCAAGTACCAGCCGCGTCGCGACATGGACCAGACCGCTCTGGAAGAACTCGCCGCCTCCATCCGCGCCCAGGGCGTGATGCAACCCATCGTGCTGCGGCCGATCGGCGACGGTCGTTTCGAGATCGTCGCCGGTGAGCGTCGCTGGCGAGCCAGCCAGCTGGCCGGCCAGGACAAGATCCCGGCCATGGTTCGCGAGCTGGCGGACGAAGCCGCCATCGCCATGGCGCTGATCGAGAACATCCAGCGCGAGGACCTCAACCCGATCGAGGAAGCCGTCGCCCTGCAGCGCCTGCAGCAGGAGTTCGAGCTGACCCAGCAGCAGGTCGCCGATGCCGTCGGCAAATCGCGCGTCACCATCACCAACCTGCTGCGTCTGATCGCCCTGCCGGACGAAATCAAGACGCTGCTGTCCCATGGCGATCTGGAGATGGGTCATGCCCGTGCATTGCTCGGTCTGCCCCTCGAACAGCAGGTCGAAGCTGCGCGACACGTTGTCGCACGCGGCCTCACCGTACGCCAGACCGAAGCGCTGGTTCGCCAGTGGCTGAGTGCCAAACCGGCGCCGGCAAAAGCCAAGCCCGACCCGGACATCAGTCGCCTCGAACAGCGTCTGGCAGAGCGTCTGGGCTCGCCAGTGCAGATAAAACACGGCGCCAAGGGCAAGGGCCAGTTGGTCATTCGCTACAACTCCCTCGACGAATTGCAGGGCGTGCTCGCTCACATCCGCTGAAACAATTCGCCACACCTGACCATGTAGCGCATGGTCGGAAATCACTACCGGACAGTTGAATGGGGGGAATACGCCCCCTATACTCTGCGCGCAATTTTGTTGGCACTTTTTATGCCAATTCATTGAGTTAAAGCGGTCGATAGTCGAGGGACATCAGTTGATGGAACGCCGCATGCCGAAGCGCCTGCCCTTCCATCGCCTACCGGTCTTCCCGGTGCTGATGGCACAACTCGTCGTATTGCTGCTCGCTGCTACGCTGACCTGGCAATGGCGAGGCAACGTGGCGGGTTATTCGGCACTGTTGGGGGGCATGATCGCCTGGTTGCCGAATCTGTATTTCGCCCACAAGGCGTTCCGCTACAGCGGCGCGCGGGCGGCTAGGGAAATCGTCCGTTCTTTTTATGCGGGCGAAGCGGGAAAACTGATTCTGACGTTCGTGCTCTTTGCGCTGACGTTTGCGGGCGTGAAACCCCTGGAGGCACCGATGTTGTTCGGTGTCTACCTGCTGACCCTGATGGTCAGCTGGTTCGCCCCGCTGCTGATAACGAAATTTTCAAGACCTTAAAGCGTTCGAGGCAAATAATGGCAGCAGAAACCGCTTCGGGTTACATCCAGCACCACCTCACCAACCTGACCTATGGTCAGCACCCGGTGAACGGCTGGAGTTTCGCCCACACCGCACAGGAAGCCAAAGAAATGGGCTTCTGGGCCTTCCACGTAGACACCCTGGCGGTGTCGGTGGTTCTCGGCCTGATCTTCATCGTCCTGTTCCGCCTGGCGGCGCGCAAGGCCACCTCGGATCAGCCGGGCGGCCTGCAGAACTTCGTCGAGGTTCTGGTCGAGTTCGTCGATGGCAGCGTCAAGGACACCTTCCACGGTCGCAATCCGCTGATTGCCCCGCTGGCCCTGACCATCTTCGTCTGGGTCTTCCTGATGAACTTCATGGACCTCATCCCGGTTGACTGGCTGCCGAAACTGGCTGCCACCCTGGTTGGCGATCCGCACCTGTACTTCCGTGTCGTGCCGACCACCGACCCGAACGCGACCCTGGGCCTGGCCCTGTCGGTGTTCGCCCTGATCCTGTTCTACAGCGTCAAGGTCAAGGGCATCGGCGGCTTCCTCGGCGAGCTGACCATGCACCCGTTCAGCTCCAACAACATCGCCATGAAGATCCTGCTGGTCCCGGTGAACTTCCTGCTGGAATTCGTCACCCTGATCGCCAAGCCGGTCTCCCTGGCACTGCGACTGTTCGGCAACCTGTATGCCGGCGAGCTGATCTTCATCCTGATCGCCATCATGTTCAGCGGCGGCATGCTGCTGGGCTCGCTGGGTGGTGTGCTGCAGCTGGCCTGGGCCATCTTCCACATCCTGATCATCGTGCTGCAGGCGTTCATCTTCATGATGCTGACCATCGTCTACCTGTCGATGGCGCATGAAGACAACCACTAAGGCGCGCTAAGGTTCCGCGGCGCCGCTCAGGCGGCGCCTGCCAGGACAAACCCTCACTGCCCGCGGGCATGAGGGCTGCTGTAAACAAACGATTTCGCTTTACCGCTTCAACAAAAACCTTAACCAATACGACTGTAAGTCGGGAGGAAAAATGGAAACTGTAGTTGGTTTGACCGCTATCGCCGTTGCACTGCTGATCGGCCTGGGTGCCCTGGGTACCGCCATCGGTTTCGGTCTGCTGGGTGGCAAGTTCCTGGAAGGCGCTGCGCGTCAGCCGGAAATGGTCCCGATGCTGCAAGTTAAAATGTTCATCGTCGCCGGTCTGCTCGACGCCGTGACCATGATCGGTGTTGGTATCGCACTGTTCTTCACCTTCGCGAACCCCTTCGTTGGTCAAATCGCAGGCTAATTCACTCGTCTTCGAGTGAATTGGTGTGACGGACAACGAACGAGCGAGGTGTTGGCGTGAACATTAATGCAACCCTGATAGGCCAGTCCGTTGCCTTCTTCATCTTCGTGCTGTTCTGCATGAAGTTCGTATGGCCTCCGGTCATTGCGGCTTTGCAGGAACGTCAGAAGAAGATCGCAGACGGCTTGGACGCTGCCAACCGCGCGGCTCGTGATCTGGAGCTGGCCCACGAGAAAGTGGCCCAGCAACTGCGCGAAGCCAAAGGTCAGGCCGCCGAAATCATCGAGCAAGCCAATAAGCGTGCTGCTCAGATCGTCGACGAAGCCCGTGATCAGGCCCGTGTCGAAGCTGACCGCGTGAAGGCTCAGGCTCAGGCCGAGATCGAACAGGAAATCAACGGCATCAAAGACGCCCTGCGCGCCCAAGTGGGTGGCCTGGCAGTCAGCGGTGCGGAGAAGATCCTGGGCGCATCCATCGACCAAAACGCGCATGCGGAGCTGGTTAACAAACTGGCAGCCGAAATTTAAGCGAGGGCGCGATCATGGCAGAACTGACCACGCTGGCCCGACCTTACGCTAAGGCTGCCTTCGAGCACGCCCAGGCCCACCAGCAACTGGCCAATTGGTCAGCCATGCTCGGCCTGGCTGCAGCGGTGTCGCTCGACGACACCATGCAGCGCGTGCTCAAGGCCCCGCGTCTGACGAGTACAGAAAAGGCCACCACCTTTGTCGAGGTGTGTGGTGACAAGTTCGACGCCCAGGCACAGAACTTCATCCGCGTTATCGCCGAGAACGATCGTCTGGCCTTGTTGCCGGATGTCTTCGCCCTGTTCGAGCTGTACAAGGCCGAGCAAGAGAAGTCGATCGACGTGGATGTCACCAGTGCCTTCGCATTGAGCGATGAACAGCAAGACAAACTCGCCAAGGTTCTCAGTGCACGGCTCGGCCGAGAAGTGCGTCTGCACGCCGCGGAAGATGCCACCCTGATCGGTGGTGTACTGATCCGCGCCGGCGACCTGGTAATCGATGGCTCGGTTCGCGGCAAGCTCGCGAAACTGGCCGAAGCATTGAAATCTTGAGTTTGAAGGGGCAGCAGAGCTATGCAGCAACTCAATCCTTCCGAAATTAGTGAAATCATCAAGGGGCGCATCGAGAAACTCGACGTCGCCTCCCAAGCCCGCAACGAAGGCACCATTGTCTCCGTTTCCGACGGTATCGTGCGTATCTACGGTCTGGCCGACGTCATGTACGGCGAAATGATCGAGTTCCCGGGCGGTGTCTACGGTATGGCACTGAACCTGGAGCAGGACTCCGTCGGTGCCGTTGTGCTGGGTGCTTACACCAGCCTGGCCGAAGGCATGAGCGCCAAGTGCACCGGTCGCATCCTGGAAGTCCCGGTTGGTCCGGAACTGCTGGGCCGCGTCGTCGACGCACTGGGTAACCCGATCGACGGCAAAGGCCCGATCAACGCTCAGGCAACTGACGCGGTTGAGAAAGTTGCACCGGGCGTGATCTGGCGTAAGTCCGTCGACCAGCCGGTACAGACCGGTTACAAGTCGGTCGATGCCATGATCCCGGTCGGCCGTGGCCAGCGCGAGCTGATCATCGGTGACCGTCAGATCGGTAAGACCGCTCTGGCCGTCGACGCCATCATCAACCAGAAAGACAGCGGTATCCGCTGCGTGTACGTGGCTATCGGTCAGAAGCAATCGACCATCGCCAACGTCGTGCGCAAGCTGGAAGAAACCGGTGCGCTGGCCAACACCATCGTGGTGGCCGCTTCCGCTTCCGAATCCGCCGCACTGCAGTTCCTGGCGCCGTACTCCGGCTGCACCATGGGCGAATACTTCCGCGACCGCGGTGAAGACGCCCTGATCGTGTACGACGACCTGTCCAAGCAGGCCGTTGCCTACCGCCAGATCTCCCTGCTGCTGCGCCGTCCGCCAGGCCGTGAAGCCTACCCGGGCGACGTGTTCTATCTCCACAGCCGCCTGCTGGAGCGCGCTTCCCGCGTTTCCGAGGAATACGTCGAGAAGTTCACCAATGGCGCCGTGACTGGCAAGACTGGTTCCCTGACCGCTCTGCCGATCATCGAAACCCAGGCGGGTGACGTTTCCGCGTTTGTTCCGACCAACGTGATCTCGATCACCGACGGTCAGATCTTCCTGGAATCGGCCATGTTCAACTCGGGTATCCGTCCGGCCGTCAACGCCGGTATCTCGGTATCCCGTGTGGGTGGTGCCGCTCAGACCAAGATCATCAAGAAGCTCTCCGGTGGTATCCGTACCGCTCTGGCTCAGTACCGTGAACTGGCGGCCTTCGCCCAGTTCGCCTCTGACCTGGACGAAGCCACCCGCAAGCAGCTCGAGCACGGTCAGCGCGTTACCGAGCTGATGAAGCAGAAGCAGTACGCACCCATGTCGATCGCCGACATGTCCGTGTCTCTGTACGCTGCCGAGCGTGGCTTCCTGACCGACGTGGAAGTGAACAAAGTTGGCGCCTTCGAAGCGGCCCTGCTGGGCTACTTCAACCGTGAGCTGGCCGATCTGATGGCCAAGATCAACGTGAAAGGTGACTTCAACGACGAAATCGACGCGGGCATCAAAGCCGGTATCGAGAAGTTCAAAGCCACCCAAACCTGGTAAGCCGCAGCGGGCGTCGCAAGACGCCCGCCTGCTAACCCGATAGGTGTGAAATGGCAGGCGCAAAAGAGATTCGCAGCAAGATTGCGAGCATCAAAAGCACGCAGAAGATCACCAGCGCCATGGAAAAGGTGGCGGTCAGCAAAATGCGCAAGGCACAACAGCGCATGGCTGCTAGCCGTCCCTACGCGGAGCGTATCCGCCAGGTGATTGGTCATCTGGCCAACGCCAACCCGGAGTACCGCCATCCCTTCATGATCGAGCGCCCAGTCAAGCGCGCCGGTTATGTGGTGGTGAGCAGTGACCGTGGTCTGTGCGGTGGCTTGAACACCAACCTGTTCAAGGCCCTGGTCAAGGACATGGCGAAAGATCGCGAGCAAGGCGTGGAGATCGATCTCTGCGTGATTGGCTCCAAGGGTGCGGCATTCTTCCGCAACTTTGGTGGCAATGTCGTCGCTGCGATCAGCCACCTCGGCGAAGAGCCGTCGATCAACGACCTGATCGGTAGTGTCAAGGTCATGCTCGACGCTTACCTCGAGGGGCGCATCGACCGTCTGTCCGTGGTCTCGAACAAGTTCATCAATACCATGACGCAGAAGCCTACAGTGGAGCAGTTGGTTCCGCTGGTGGCCGATCCGGATCAAGACCTCAAGCATCACTGGGACTATCTGTACGAGCCCGATGCCAAGGAACTGCTCGAAGGCCTGATGGTTCGCTACGTCGAATCCCAGGTGTACCAGGCAGTGGTCGAGAACAATGCGGCCGAGCAGGCTGCACGGATGATCGCGATGAAGAACGCCACCGACAACGCTGGCCAGCTCATCAAAGACCTGCAGCTGATTTACAACAAGGCGCGTCAGGCAGCGATCACCCAAGAGATTTCGGAAATCGTCGGCGGCGCTGCCGCGGTTTAAGAACGGTTCAAATATTCAGAGGAACCAAAGATGAGTAGCGGACGTATCGTTCAAATCATCGGCGCCGTTATCGACGTGGAATTCCCGCGTGATCAGGTGCCAGCCGTATACGAGGCGCTGAAAGTAGTCGGCGCCGAAACCACCCTGGAAGTTCAGCAGCAGCTGGGCGACGGCGTGGTGCGTACCATTGCGATGGGTTCGACCGAAGGCCTCAAGCGCGGTCTGGACATCACTCGTACCAACAAGGCCATCTCGGTACCGGTCGGTAAAGCGACCCTGGGCCGTATCATGGACGTGCTGGGCAACCCGATCGACGAAGCCGGCCCCATCGGTGAAGAAGAGCAGTGGGAAATCCACCGCGCTGCGCCGAGCTATGCCGAGCAAGCGGGCGGCAACGACCTGCTGGAAACCGGCATCAAGGTAATCGACCTGGTCTGCCCGTTCGCCAAGGGTGGTAAGGTCGGTCTGTTCGGTGGTGCCGGTGTCGGCAAGACCGTGAACATGATGGAACTGATCCGTAACATCGCCATCGAGCACAGCGGTTATTCCGTGTTCGCCGGTGTGGGTGAGCGTACTCGTGAGGGTAACGACTTCTACCACGAGATGAAGGACTCCAACGTTCTGGACAAGGTAGCCCTGGTCTACGGTCAGATGAACGAGCCACCAGGCAACCGTCTGCGCGTCGCCCTGACCGGCCTGACCATGGCCGAGAAGTTCCGTGACGAAGGCCGTGACGTACTGTTGTTCGTCGACAACATCTACCGTTACACCCTGGCCGGTACCGAAGTATCCGCACTGCTCGGCCGTATGCCGTCGGCAGTAGGTTACCAGCCGACCCTGGCCGAAGAGATGGGCGTTCTGCAGGAGCGCATCACCTCCACCAAGAAAGGTTCGATCACCTCGATCCAGGCCGTATACGTACCTGCGGACGACCTGACCGACCCGAGCCCGGCGACCACCTTCGCCCACTTGGACGCCACCGTCGTACTGAGCCGTGACATCGCTTCCCTGGGTATCTACCCGGCCGTTGACCCGCTGGACTCCACCAGCCGTCAGCTGGATCCGAACGTCATCGGCAACGAACACTACGAGACCGCTCGTGGCGTTCAGTACGTGCTGCAGCGTTACAAGGAACTGAAGGACATCATCGCCATTCTGGGTATGGACGAGCTGTCCGAAGCGGACAAGCAGCTGGTATCGCGCGCTCGTAAGATCCAGCGCTTCCTGTCCCAGCCGTTCTTCGTGGCCGAAGTGTTCACCGGTTCCCCAGGCAAGTACGTCTCCCTGAAGGACACCATCGCTGGCTTCAGCGGTATCCTCAAGGGCGACTACGACCACCTGCCGGAGCAGGCTTTCTACATGGTTGGCGGCATCGACGAAGCCATCGAGAAAGCGAAGAAACTGTAATCACCCATGCGCCTGGCAACGGGCGCATCAGGTTTGTGGATAACCTGGGTTGTCCACAGCCTGCAACCTGAGGCAAGCGTATGGCTATGACAGTCCATTGCGATATCGTCAGCGCGGAAGCGGAGATCTTCTCCGGCCTGGTGGAGATGGTGATTGCGCACGGCAACCTGGGTGATCTGGGTATCGCTCCAGGCCACGCGCCACTGATCACCGACCTGAAGCCGGGTCCGATCCGCCTGATCAAGCAGGGTGGTGAAGCCGAGGTGTTCTACATCTCCGGTGGTTTCCTCGAAGTGCAGCCGAACATGGTCAAGGTTCTCGCCGACACCGTGCAGCGTGCAGCAGACATCGATGAAGCCGCTGCTCAGGAGGCCCTCAAGGCCGCCGAGAAAGCGCTGAGCGAGCAGGGTGCTGAGTTCAACTACAGCTCCGCCGCCGCTCACCTGGCCGAAGTCGCAGCCCAGCTGCGTACCGTCCAGCAACTGCGCAAGAAGTTCGGCGGCTGAGGCCCCCACTTCAACCGTTGCAAGAGAAAGGGTAGCCTAGGCTACCCTTTTTCATTTCTGCCGTTTCACCCTCCGGCGCCCCGCGACGGAGGCTGCCAAGGAATCGTCGTTCATGTCGCTCGATATCGTCATCCTCGCTGCAGGGCAAGGCACCCGCATGCGTTCCGCCCTGCCCAAGGTCCTGCACCCGGTCGCTGACAAGCCCATGCTCGGGCATGTCATCGCCACCGCACGCAGCCTGCAGCCCAGCAGCATCCAGGTGGTGATCGGCCATGGCGCCGATACCGTGCGCGAGCGCCTGGCCGCCGCCGACCTGAACTTCGTCATCCAGGCCGAGCAGCTCGGCACCGGCCACGCCGTGGCCCAGGCGCTACCGCAGCTCGGCGCCGACACCGTGCTGATCCTCTATGGCGACGTGCCGCTGATCGAGAGTGCGACGCTCGAACGCCTGCTGGCCCTGGTCAGCGATGACCAGCTGGGGCTGCTTACCGTCGAGCTGGCCGACCCGACCGGTTACGGCCGCATCGTCCGTGATGACAAGGGCGTGGTGCAGGCGATCGTCGAGCACAAGGACGCCAATGACGCGCAGCGGGCCATCCGCGAAGGCAACACCGGCATTCTCGCGGTTCCGGGCAAGCGCCTGGGGGACTGGCTGGGGCGCCTGTCCAACAGCAACGCGCAGGGCGAGTACTACCTCACCGACGTGATCGCCATGGCCGTCGCCGATGGTCTGATCGTGGCCACCGAGCAGGCGGCCGACGAGATGGAAGTGCTGGGGGCCAACGACCGCATCCAGCTGGCGCAGCTGGAGCGTCACTATCAGCAGCGCGCCGCGCGCCGCCTGATGGCGCAGGGCGTGACCCTGCGCGATCCGCAGCGTTTCGACCTGCGCGGCGAGGTGACGGTGGGACGTGACGTGCTGATCGACGTCAACGTGATCCTCGAAGGCCGGGTGGTGATCGAGGATGACGTGCAGATCGGTCCGAATTGCGTGATCAGGGACTCCGTCTTGCGCAAGGGCGCCATCGTCAAGGCCAACAGCCATCTGGAAGGTGCCGAGATGGGCGAGGGCGCCGACTGCGGTCCGTTCGCGCGTCTGCGTCCGGGCACCCGACTGGGGGCCAGGGCCCATGTGGGTAACTTCGTCGAGCTGAAGAACGCCGTGCTGGGCGAGGGCGCCAAGGCCGGTCACCTCAGCTACCTGGGCGATGCCGAGATTGGTGCGCGGAGCAACATCGGCGCAGGCACCATCACCTGCAACTACGACGGTGCCAACAAGTCCCGGACGGTGATGGGCGAGGACGTGTTCATCGGCTCCAACAGCGCCCTGGTGGCGCCGGTCAACCTTGGTGATCGTGCCACCACGGGCGCCGGTTCGGTGGTCACCAGCGACGTGCCGGCAGACACCCTGGCCGTCGGTCGGGCCAAGCAGCGTAACATCGAGGGTTGGAACCGCCCCACCAAGAAGTGAACCTGCGCTGAACCCAGGCAGCGCAGCCTGTGGATAACCTGCCGGAGGACAGTCTGAATGTTCGGTGTGACGGATTACGCCGCCTTCGTGGTGGCCTTCATCATCCTGCTGGCCATTCCCGGCCCGGGTAACCTGGCGCTGATCCTGTCCACCGGCAAGGGCGGCATTCGCGGCGGGCTGGCCTCCACCTTCGGCATCATGTTCGGCGACCAGGTGCTGCTGTGGCTGGCGGTGGCCGGTGTCGCCGCGCTGCTCAAGGCCTATCCGACGGCCTTCTACCTGGTGCAATGGCTGGGGGCGGCCTACCTGATCTATCTCGGCCTGCGCATGCTGCTGGCCAAGCCGGGGGCTGCGCCGACGCTGAACATCGAGCCGCGCCACTACCTGTGGCAGACGCTGATGATCACCGTCTTCAACCCCAAGGCGATCATCTTCTACATGGCGTTCTTCCCGCTGTTCATCGACCCGCAACGGCATCAGGGGCTGATCACCTTCGGTTTCATGGCCGTGACCATCATGGCGCTGACCTTCCTCTACGGGCTGCTGATCGTGCTGCTGACTCACTTTCTCGCCGAGCGCATGCGCGCCAACCCGCGTATCGCCCGTGGCCTGGAGAAGCTGGCGGGGCTCAGCCTGTTGGGCTTCGGGGTGAAGCTGACCCTCAACTGACCGACGGTTGCTTGCAGAGCGAACGGCCTTATGTTTTGATTCGCGCCATTATCTTTCGAATCGAAACTTAAGCATGTCGAAGCGCAACACACCGCAGCGTCGCCACACCATCCTGGCCCTGCTCGCCGAGCAGGGTGAGGTGTCGGTGGATGCGCTGGCCCAGCACTTCGCCACCAGCGAGGTGACGATCCGCAAGGACCTCGCCGCGCTGGAAAAGAACGGCCTGCTGCTGCGTCGCTATGGCGGTGCCGTGCCCATGCCCCAGGAACTGATCGGCGACGGCGCCCAGCCGGTTTCCCCGCACAAGCAGGCCATCGCCCGCGCCGGCGTGGCGCGTATCCGCGAGCACGCGCGGATCATCATCGACAGTGGCACCACCACGGCGGCGATGATTCCCCAGTTGGGGCACAGGCCGGGGCTGGTGGTGATGACCAACTCGCTCAACGTGGCCAATGCCCTGCGCGACATCGAGCACGAGCCCGTCCTGCTGATGACCGGCGGCACCTGGGACCCGCACTCGGAGTCCTTCCAGGGCCAGGTCGCCGAGCAGGTGCTGCGCTCCTACGACTTCGACCAGCTGTTCATCGGCGCCGATGGCATCGATCTGGAGCGTGGCACCACCACCTTCAACGAACTGCTGGGGCTGTCGCGGGTGATGGCCGAAGTCGCCCGCGAGGTCATCGTCATGGTCGAGAGCGACAAGATCGGTCGACGCATCCCCAATCTGGAACTGCCCTGGAGCAGCGTCCATACCCTGATTACCGACGAGCGCCTGGATGCCCAGGCTGCCGAACAGATACGCGCGCGCGGCATCCAGCTGATCCTCGCGCCGCTGGAAAACTGAAGGAGAGCCCCATGTGTGGAATCGTTGGCGCCATCGCTGAGCGCAGCATCACCCCGATCCTGGTCGAAGGCCTCAAGCGTCTGGAGTATCGCGGTTACGACAGCGCCGGTGTGGCACTGCTGACCGAGCAGGGCACGCTCGACCGTCGTCGCCGTGTCGGCAAGGTCAGCGAGCTGCAGGCGGCCCTGCAGGACGAGCCCCTGGCGGGCCGCCTGGGCATCGCCCACACGCGATGGGCCACCCACGGCGCACCCAGCGAGCGCAACGCGCACCCGCACTTCTCCGGGCACGAGCTGGCGGTGGTGCACAACGGCATCATCGAGAACCACGAGGCGCTGCGTGAGCGCCTCAAGGGCCTGGGCTACGTCTTCACCTCCGATACCGACACCGAGACCATCGTCCATCTGCTCGACCACAAGCTGCAGCAGCTCGGCGACCTCAGTGCAGCGCTCAAGGCGGCGATTCCCGAGCTGCATGGTGCCTATGGCCTGGCCGTGATCAGCGCCAGGCAGCCGGATCGCCTGCTCGCCGCCCGCAGTGGCAGCCCGCTGGTGATCGGCCTGGGCCTGGGCGAGAACTTCCTCGCCTCCGACCAGCTCGCCCTGCGCCAGGTCACTGACCGTTTCATGTACCTGGAAGAGGGTGATATCGCCGAAATCCGTCGTGATGGCGTGCAGATCTGGGATGCCAGCGGCAACCCGGTACAGCGTGAAGCCGTGCAGTACCACGAGGGTGCCGAGGCTGCGGACAAGGGCGAATACCGCCACTTCATGCTCAAGGAAATCCACGAGCAGCCCAAGGTGGTGCAGCGCACCCTGGAAGGCCGTCTGGGCAGCGATCATGTGCTGGTGCAGGCCTTCGGCCCACAGGCCGCCGAGCTGTTCGCCAAGGTGAAGAACGTGCAGATCGTCGCCTGCGGCACCAGCTTCCACGCCGGCATGGTCGCCCGCTACTGGCTGGAAGAACTGGCCGGCATTCCCTGCCAGGTCGAAGTGGCCAGCGAGTTCCGCTACCGCAAGGTCGCGGTGCAGCCGGATACCCTGTTCGTCAGCGTCTCGCAGTCCGGTGAAACCGCCGACACCCTGGCGGCGCTGCGCAACGCCAAGGAGAAGGCGCCGGGGCAGGGCGGCTACCTGGCCAGCCTGGTGATCTGCAACGTCGGCACCAGTTCGCTGGTGCGCGAGTCCGACCTGTGCCTGCTGACCCAGGCGGGCCCGGAAATCGGCGTGGCCTCGACTAAGGCCTTCACCACCCAGCTGGTCGGCCTGATGCTGCTGACCCTGTCGCTCGGGCAGGTACACGGCACCCTGGACAAGGCGCTGAGCGCCGAGCTGGTGGAAGAGCTGCGGCGCCTGCCGACTCGCCTGGGCGAGGCGCTGGCCATGGACAAGACCGTGGAGAAGATCGCCGAGCTGTTCGCCGAGAAGCACCACAGCCTGTTCCTTGGCCGTGGCGCACAGTACCCGGTGGCGATGGAAGGTGCGCTCAAGCTCAAGGAGATTTCCTACATCCATGCCGAGGCCTACCCGGCCGGCGAGCTCAAGCATGGTCCGCTGGCCCTGGTCGACGCCGACATGCCGGTGGTCACTGTGGCGCCGAACAACGAGCTGCTGGAGAAGCTCAAGTCCAACCTGCAGGAAGTGCGTGCACGTGGCGGTGAGCTGATCGTCTTCGCCGACCAGCAGGCAGGCATGAGCAACGGCGAGGGCACCCACGTGGTGGCCATGCCGCATATCCACGACCTGCTGGCGCCGATCCTCTACACCGTGCCGTTGCAGCTGCTGTCCTACTACGTCGCCGTGCTCAAGGGCACCGACGTCGACCAGCCGCGCAATCTGGCCAAGAGCGTGACGGTCGAATAACGGCTTTCGCCGGGCTGGCAGCTCATGCCTGCTGGCCCAGTTCCTCCAGCAGAAAGTCGATGAACACGCGGACCTTGGCCTGCAACTGACGGCGTGACGGGTAGATGGCGTAGAGCTGCGTCTGCATCATCTGCCAGTCTTCGAGCAGCGGCTGCAGCCTGCCATGGGCCAGGTCGTCGCGTACGTAGATCTCCGGGACCAGGCTGATACCGTGGCCGGCGCGCAGGGCGGCGCACAGCGCCAGGCTGGAGTTGACGCTGTAGCGTCCGCACACCTCCAGGCGGCGCACCTGCTCACCGCGCTGGAACACCCATTCACGGGCATGCCCGGACAGCGAGAACTGCACGCACTCCAGCGCCTGCAGGTCCTCCGGCACCTGCGGCGTGCCGTGCCGGCGCAGGTATTGCGGGGCGGCGCAGAGCACGTGGCGCAGTGTCAGCAGCGGGCGGGCGACCAGGCTCGAGTCCTCCAGCCGATCGCTGCCGCGCACCGCCAGATCGAAACCCTCGGCGATCATGTCCACACGACGGTCATCGAGCTGCAGGTCGAGCGTCAGCTCGGGGTAGCGGGCGAGAAAGCGCGGGATGGCATCGGCTAGGCAGACCAGGCTGAACGACATCGGCGCGCTGACGCGCAGGGTGCCGCTGGGGGTCGCCTGCAGCTCGCCCAGGGAGCTGTCGGCCTGCTGCAGGTCGTCGAGGATTCGCGACACCTGCTCGTAGTAGCGCTGGCCGGCCTCGGTGAGGCTCATCGAGCGTGTCGTGCGGTTGAGCAGGCGGACTGCCAGGTGGGCTTCCAGTTCGCCGATGTTCTTGCTCACGGCGGCCGCTGAAAGCTTCAGGTGGCGGGCGGCGGCGGCGAAGCTGCCACGCTCGACGACCTGGCGGAACACGGCAAGGGCGGTCAGGCGATCCATCGATTATCAACTTTCAGCGAATGGTCATCACACGATAAACGAGATTATCAACCAGGGTCTATGTAACTAACCTGTCGAACATTCACTCACGACAGGACATCGCCATGACCCACCCTCTGCTTGCCGCCATCGAACAACGCAACTCGGTCAACCACTTCGACGCGCAGCATCAGCTCGACGACGCCAGCATCGAAGCCCTGATCGGTTGGGCCGGGCGCGCGCCCAGTGCGTTCAACCTGCAGAACTGGCGCTTCGTCGCGGTGCGCAGCGCCGCGGGCAAACAGCGTCTGCGCGAGCTGGCCTGGAACCAGCCCAAGGTCAGCGAAGCGGCTGTGACCTTCATTGTCTGCGGCGTGCTGCCGTGCGCCGAGTCGCTTGGCGAGCGCCTTTCGCCTGCGGTGGCGTCGGGGCTGATGCCGAGCGAGATGGCGCTCAGCTGGCAGTCCAGCGCTGCGCGAATGTATGCCGAGGTGCCACACAGCCGGCGTGACGAGGCCGTGCGCAGCGCCACCTTCGCTGCGTCGAACCTGATGCTGGCCGGCCAGGCACTGGGTCTGGCAGCCAGCCCCATGAGTGGTTTCGACATCGCCGGCGTCAGCCGTGCCTTCGCCCTGGGCGACGAGGAAATCCCTGTGATGCTGGTGACCCTGGGCAGGGCGCAGGCCAACAACTGGCCGCAGAAACCGCGCCGCCCGGTGAAGGAGATTCTCAAGCTGGCGTGAGAGCGGCGCCCGGCTCAGGCGCCCAGGCGCTGCTCGTCCGGGCGCAGGGTCAGTACACGGACGCCATCACGGGTGACCGCCACCGTGTGCTCGAATTGCGCCGAGAGGCTGCGATCGCAGGTGACCACCGTCCAGCCATCGGCCAGCGTGCGTACATCCGCCTTGCCCAGGTTGAGCATGGGCTCGATGGTGAAGGTCATGCCTTCGCGCAAGGTCAGGCCGGTATTGGCCTTGCCCCAGTGCAGCACTTCGGGCGGCTCGTGCATGTCCCGGCCGATGCCGTGACCGCAGTATTCGCGAACCACCGAATACCCATGGGCCCGTGCGTGCCGTTCTATGGCGTGGCCTATGTCGCCGAGGCGGGCACCCGGGCGCACCGCCTCGATGCCTTTGCACATGGCTTCGTAGGTGACGTCGACCAGCTTGCGCCCGGCTTCTGAAACGGAGCCGAGCAGGTAGGTCTTGCTGGAATCGGCGATGTAGCCGTTCTTCTCCAGGGTGATATCGAAGTTCACCAGATCGCCATCGCGCAGGATGTCGCTGGCGCTGGGCACGCCATGGCACACCACCTCGTTGCGCGAGGTGTTCATGGCATAGGCGAATCCATACTGGCCCTTGCTCGCCGGGCGCGCCTCGAGCGTGTCGACGATGTACTTTTCCACAAGGTCGTTGACCTGCAGCGTCGACAGACCGAGCAGATCCAGACGATCGAGATAGCCGAACACCGACGCCAGCAACCTGCCGGACTCGGCCATCAGCGCTATCTCCTGCGCGGTCTTGGTCATGAGGTCGCTGCCAGGCTCGGCTGCACGGTGATGCCGGCTGCGCGCATCTCGGCCGCCATCACGTCGTTGAAACTCAGCGTCGGGTTCATTTCGCAGAGCATGCCGATGCGAATCCAGAACCCGGCCTGAGCATTGATGGAGCGATGCGACACGCTGCTTGCCCGGCGAATCTGGTCGTGCAGTTCGTCATCGATGTTGACGATACCCATGAGGCCTCCCGTCTATATGAAATATATATGAATCATATAGCCACGTTTCGTCAGTTTCTTCAACAGGGGGCGCCATCCTTTAAACTGTGGGGGCTGCTCGCATGGCAGGTGCGATGGCAGGACATTGCAGTCAGGTTGAAACGGGAGAGACGATGAAACGTGCGGATGTAAAACGCAGAACGGCTGAAGGGGTCACGTTCGACACCCAGATCATGGCGAACCCGGCCAATACCGCCGAGTGGATCGTCTTCTTCAAGAAGGATGCCGGGCGCAGCTTCTTTCTGGTGGATGCGGCCGAACAGGTCGAGAGCTTTGCCAGCCTCGACGAGCTGGTGGTCGAGTTGCGGGCGGTGGGTATCAAGCGGTTGGAAGTACAGCTTTGAGCGGTTGCTAACAGTTGGCGTGGATCATCCTGTGGATATCCTCGTGATACCTGGCTGAAGTCATTGTGTTCAGGGCGTTTCAGGCAGTTGTACAAAATCTGAGCCTTGTTTCAGGGCTATCCACAAAGAGTTGGGATAAGTTCTTTTCTAACCTGTTGATAAGGTGCTGAGGGCCCCTGTATACAGGGGATCCAGCGCTTTGTGCAGTTTATCGCCAGCGCAGCTCGGCTCAGTCGCTGCCTGGGCGATAGAGATGCCGGTGCGCGGCGTCGTATAGCGCCGACTCGGCGAAGGCGCCCGGGTCGAGCACGCGGCCGACGAGGATCAGCGCCGTGCGGCGGAAGTCCTTGGCTGCGACCTTCTCCTCTATGTCGCTGAGCGTTCCCAGCACCCAGTCCTGGTCAGGCCAGCTCGCTCTGTGGATAACCGCGACGGGGCAGTCGGCGCCATAGTGCGGCAGCAGTTCGCCGACGATGGCGGGTAGCTGGCGCACGCCGAGGTGGATGGCCAGGGTCGCCCGATGCCGGGCTAGATCGTGCAACTGTTCACCTTCGGGCATCGGCGAGGTGGTGCCGTAGCGGGTGAGGATCACCGTCTGGGCGATGCCCGGCAGGGTCAGCTCGCTTTCCAGCAGCGCCGCGCAGGCGGCGGCGGCGGTGACGCCGGGAACGATCTCGAAGGGAATGCCCAGGCGGCGCAATTCGCGGATCTGTTCGCCGATGGCGCCGTACAGCGAAGGGTCGCCGGAATGCACGCGAGCCACGTCCTGGCCGCGTTCATGGGCCAGGCGCAGCAGCTCGACGATTTCCCCGAGATGCAGCTCGGCGGTGTTGACCACCTGCTCGGCGCGATGGCCTTGCAGCACGGCTTCGGGCACCAGCGAGCCGGCGTAGAGAATCACCGGGCAGCTGTGGATAAGCCGCTGGCCCTTGACGGTGATGAGCTCGGGGTCGCCGGGGCCGGCGCCGATGAAATAGACGGTCATGCGGACTCTCTCGTGAATGCTGCCAGGGCGCAGGTTGCCCTGGCGGTTTTGCGTTTTTCGCCAAGCAGGTGCGCCGTGCTCTTGCCCATGCGTCTGGCCAGCGCGAGCGCACAGGGCTCGGCCACGGCAGCAGCGCCAGTGGCTGCTTGGACACGGGGATTGCCGGGTGCTGGTGGCTGGTAGGGCGAGAGCTCTGCGGCCGTGAACAGGTGCAACTCCAGCTGCAGATGCTCGGCCAGTTGCTGCAGGCCCGCCTCGTTGCGCTTGTGGGCGCTGCTGGCCAGCCCTGCCAGGTTGCCCAGCGTCAGCTCATGCTGCGCCAGGCTGTCGACGAGCAGGTCGAACAGTTCCTGCATGGCGCAGCCACTTCTGCAGCCCAGCCCGGCAACGACCTGCATCGGCGAGGTTGGCTGGCGTGCGGAGGGGGTCGGCAGCATGAGCGGTATTCGGCTTGGACGGGGGCGTAGCTCATCATGGCACCTGCCGGCGGTCAACCGTGATTGACCGGCCGCCGTGGCCTGCGTAGCCTTCGCGCATTCGAGGTTCTTCACGGCGCGGTTGTCGTGAAGCTAAGAGGGAACAGGGTCGATGCCCTGGCTGCCCCCGCAACTGTGAACGGTCTCAAACCCTTCGATACACCACTGCCCAGGGCGGGAAGGTGAAGGGCGCACCCTGTGCAGACCGTGAGCCAGGAGACCTGCCTCGTTTCGTCAGCCAACTGTTCGGACGGGGTGATCCGATGCGGCCTGCATGCTCGCGCGTGCCTGTCTGCCCGTACCCGTCCGCCGAATTCATCGTCGCCACGGGGCCTTTCATGCAAACCCTCGCCAAACTGCCTGTCACCATCGTCACCGGTTTTCTCGGTGCCGGTAAAACCACCCTGCTGCGCCACCTGCTGGCCAATGCCGGCGGCCGTCGCATCGCGGTGATCGTCAATGAATTCGGCGAGCTGGGGATCGACGGCGAGATCCTCAAGCAGTGCTCCATCGGTTGCAGCGAGGAAGAGGCCAACGGCCGCGTATTCGAGCTGGCCAACGGCTGCCTGTGCTGCACCGTGCAGGAAGAGTTCTTCCCGGTGATGCGCGAGCTGGTCGCGCGCCGTGGCGACCTCGACCATATCCTCATCGAGACCAGTGGCCTGGCCCTGCCCAAACCGCTGGTGCAGGCTTTCAACTGGCCGGAAATCCGCAACGCCTGCACCGTCGACGCGGTGATCACCGTGGTCGACAGCCCGGCGGTGAGCGTCGGCACCTTCGCCGCCTTCCCCGAGCAGGTCGACGCGCAGCGCAAGCTGGATCCCAACCTCGACCACGAGTCGCCGCTGCATGAGCTGTTCGCCGACCAGCTGGCCAGCGCCGACCTGGTGATCCTCAACAAGGCCGATCTGCTCGATGCCGAAGCGCTGGCGGCGGTACGAGCGGAAGTCGCCGAGGAGCTGCCGCCGGCGGTGAAGGTGATCGAAGCGCATGGCGGCGATCTGCCGATGGATGTGCTGCTGGGACTGAACAGCGAAACCGAGCTGCATATCGAGAACCGTCGCACCCATCATGACGATGAAGACGAGGATCACGATCATGAAGAATTCGACTCGTTCCACGTGGAACTACCGGAAGCCGAGGAGTCGCGCCTGCTGGCTGCGCTGAAGGCTGCGGTGATCAAGCACGGCATCCTGCGGGTGAAAGGCTTCGCCGCCATCCCCGGTAAACCGATGCGGCTGCTGGTACAGGGCGTGGGGCAGCGTTTCGACCGTCACTTCGACCGTGCCTGGCAGGCCGACGAGCCGCGCATCAGCCGTCTGGTGGTGATCGGCCAGCAGCTCGACCGTGCGGCCATTCAGGCCGAGCTGCAAGCGGCGCTGGCCTGAGTGAGCATGGGAGGGGCTTCAGCCGCGACCTGGCTCGCTGATCGTCGCGGCTGAAGCCCCTCCCACGGAACGACCATGCATCTATTACGCACCCAGCCCGGCGCCCAGCTGCCGGCCGACAGCATCGCCGACCTTGGCCAGACGCCTGCCGAGCTGGTGATTCTCTGCACCGGTGACTCGCACCTGTCCCTGCTCGCCGAGGCCGCCCGGCAGTTGCCGGACGATTACCCCAGCCTGCGCCTGGCCAGCCCGGCGCAGTTGAGCAACCACGCATCGGTGGACTTCTACGTCGAGCAGGTGCTGCAGCACGCGAAGGTCATCCTGATTTCCGTGCATGGCGGGGTGAGCTACTGGCGCTACGGGATCGAACGTCTGGTCGAACTGGCCGGGCTCGGTGCGCAGGTGATCATGGTGCCGGGCGACGATCAGCCCGATCCGCAGCTGATGGCCATGGGCAACGCCAGCGAGGACGACAGCCGCCGTCTCTGGCAGTACCTGCGTCAGGGCGGGCTGGACAACGCACAGCAGTTGTTCCGTTTCATCGGCAGTCGCTGGCTGGGACGCAGTGACAGCTGGGTCGAGCCGCAGCCGTTGCCCCGGGTCGGGCTCTATCACCCACACCGCAGTCCGGCCACGCTGGCCGATTGGCAGGCGCACTGGCAGCCCGGTGCGCCGGTGGTGGCGCTGCTGTTCTACCGCAATCACGTGCAGGCGGCGAATACCGCTTTCGTCGATGCCTTCTGTGCGCAACTGCGCCACCAGGGGCTCAACCCACTGCCGATCGCCGTGGCCAGCCTCAAGGAGGCGGCCTGCCTGGCCCAGGTGCAGGACTGGCTGGATGAAACCGCCACCGCGCTGATCATCAACACCACCGGCTTTGCCCTGTCCAACCCCGAGGCGCCGCAGAGCCGACCGTTCCGCCGCGACATTCCGGTGCTGCAGGCGATCTGCGCGCTGGATAACCAGGCGCAGTGGCAGGCCAGCGCCCAGGGCCTGGGTGCCCGCGACCTGGCCATGCACGTGGTGCTGCCGGAGCTGGACGGGCGCCTGATCGGCACGGCGATCAGCTTCAAGGGCCTGGCCTGGCGCAGCGAGCGCAGCCAGAGCGATGTGGTGTGCTACCAGGCGCATGAGCCTGGCATGGCTCATGTCGCGGAAATGGCGAGAAAGTGGTGCGATCTTGCGAATAAAAGCAATGAAAGTAAACGTATTGCGCTGATTCTTGCCAACTACCCGACGCGTGACGGGCGGATTGGCAACGGGGTCGGCCTGGATACCCCGGGCGCTGCGCTGAATATCCTCCGCGCCCTGCAGGCCGAGGGCTACCCGGTGGATAGCCTGCCGGACAGCGGCACGGCGCTTATCCACAGCCTGCTCGGTGGCGTCACCAACGACCTCGACGGCCTCGACTTGCGCCCCTGTGCGCAGAGCCTGGCGCTGGACGACTACCTGGCGTTCTTCCACCGCCTGCCGGCGGCCAACCAGCAGGCGGTGCGCGAGCGCTGGGGCGAACCGCAGGACGACCCGATGTTCCGCAGCGGGCGGATGATGGTCGCCGGACTGCGCTACGGCCTGACCTTCGTCGGCATCCAGCCGGCGCGTGGTTATCAGCTCGATGCGGCGGCGGTCTATCACGACCCCGACCTGGTTCCGCCGCACGGCTACATCGCCTTCTACGCCTGGCTGCGCACGGCGTTCGCCGCCGATGCGCTGGTCCATGTCGGCAAGCACGGCAACCTGGAATGGCTGCCGGGCAAGAGCGTCGGTCTCTCCGCGAGCTGCTGGCCCCAGGCGCTGATCGGCCCGCTGCCCAACGTCTATCCGTTCATCGTCAACGATCCGGGTGAGGGCGCGCAGGCCAAGCGGCGCACCCAGGCAGTGATCATCGATCACCTGATGCCGCCGTTGACCCGCGCCGAGAGCTACGGCCCGCTGCGCGACCTGGAGCGGCTGGCCGACGAGTACTACGACGCCAGCCAGCTCGACCAGCGCCGCGCCGTCGAGTTGCGCGGCGAGATTCTGGCCAAGGTGCGCGAGGCCAGCCTCGACCGCGAGCTGGGCCTGCAACTGAATGACGACGGTGACAGCTGGCTGCCACAGCTCGACGCCTACCTGTGCGACCTCAAGGAATCGCAGATCCGCGATGGCCTGCATGTGTTCGGCGAATCGCCCTGTGGACAACTGCGTCGCGACACCCTGCTGGCGCTGCTGCGCATCCCCCGTGGCGACGGCCAGGGCGCCAACGCCAGCCTGCTGCGTGCGCTGGCTCGGGGTCTCGAGCTGGGCCTCGACCCGCTCGACTGCGACATGGGCCAGCCCTGGGACGGTGCCCGTGCGGATGCCCTGCAGGCTGTGGACAACAGCCCCTGGCGCACGGTCGGCGATACCCGCGAGCGGCTCGAGCTGCTCGCGCTGGCGCTGATCGAGCGCCGCCTGAACGGAGAGCGCATCGATGCCTTCGGCGCCGACGTCGCAGCGATTCTCGATGGCCTGGCCGGAAATGTCGCGCCCCTGCTGGATGCCTGTGGTGATGCCGAAATGGGCGGCCTGCTCGCCGCGCTGGCCGGGCGTTTCGTCCCTGCCGGGCCGAGTGGCGCGCCGAGTCGCGGGCGCCTCGACGTGCTGCCTACCGGGCGCAACTTCTTCACCGTCGACGTGCGCCACCTGCCCACGCCGACGGCCTGGCGCCTCGGTGTGCAGGCCGCCGAGCGCCTGCTCGAACGCCACTTGCAGGACGAGGGCGACCACTTGCGCCAGCTCGGCCTGTCGGTGTGGGGCACGGCGACGATGCGCACCGGCGGTGACGATATCGCCCAGGCGCTGGCGCTGATGGGCGTGCGCCCGGTGTGGCAGCCGGGCAGCCAGCGTGTCGAACGCTTCGAGGTGCTGCCGCTGGAGCAGCTGGGCCGGCCACGGGTGGATGTCACCCTGCGCGTGTCGGGCTTCTTCCGCGATGCCTTCAGCAACCTCATTCGCCTGTTCGACGATGCCGTGCAGGCGGTGATCGAACTGGACGAGCCGGAAGACATGAACCCGCTGTCGGCGCGGGTCTGGCGCGAGTCGCTGGCGCTCGAGGACGGCGGCCTGGACGAAGCCGAGGCGCGTCGCCAGGCCGGTTGGCGGGTGTTCGGCGCCAAGCCGGGCGCCTATGGCGCCGGGGTGCAGAACGCCATCGAGGAGCGTCTGTGGCATAGCCGCGAGGATCTCGCCGAGGTGTACCTGAACTGGGGCGGCTATGCCTACGGCAGCGGCGCCGAGGGCGCGCCGGCGCGCCAGCGCTTCGTCGAACGCCTGGAGCGGATGCAAGCCGTGCTGCACAACCAGGACAACCGCGAGCACGACATCCTCGATTCCAACGATTACTACCAGTTCCAGGGCGGCATGCTGGCGGCGGTGGAAACCCTGCGCGGGCTCAAGGTGGCCAGCTACTTCGGCGACAACAGCCAGCCGGATACACCGCGCATCCGCAGCCTCAAGGAAGAGTTGAACCGCGTGGTACGCGCCCGCGCGGCCAACCCCAAGTGGATCGAGGGCATGAAGCGCCATGGCTACAAGGGCGCCTTCGAGCTGGCGGCGACCATCGACTACCTGTTCGCCTTCGACGCCACCAGCGAACTGGTCGACGACCACCAGTACGCGCTGCTCACCGATGCCTACCTGCTGGACCGCGACACCCGCGAGTTCATCCAGCAGCACAACCCCGGTGCTCTCAACGACATGCTCGAGCGTCTGCTGGAGGCCCAGCAACGTGGTCTGTGGGAGAATCCCGGCGAGTACCGCGAGGCGCTGGAGAATCTGTTGCTCGACAGCGAGGAATCCTGAAGCGACTCGTTTCCGTAGGCTCCTGAAACGATGTCCGTTTGCCTGAGCCCGTACTCCCGGATTTCATCCGGGCTACCTTGTCTGGCGGCTTGCGGTTGGCTCAGTTCCCGTAGGGTGGGTTAGCCGCCTGGCGCAGAGCCTGGGCGGATTGCTGATGTGGGGCGGCGTAACCCACCATCGTTGTCAGGCCGGGCATCGTTCGGTGGGTTACGCGGCGCACTGCCTTTCTGCGCGGCTGCAGGACCGGTGTCCTGCGCCGCTAACCCACCCTACGGGGTATGGCGGGTCCTGAAAGGGTTTCCGTTTGCCTGAACCTGCATTCCCGGATTTCATCCGGGCTACCTTGATGGAATATCTGTTGCTCGATAGCGAGGAAGGCGTGTGAAAGCAGCATTGGCCCGAATGGGCGCATGGTGGCGCCGGCCGATTACCCGGCGTGAGCGAGTTCGCTCGGCCTGCATCGGCGCGGTGGCCGGCATATGGATTGGTTTGTTCGCGTTCATGCTGGTCGATGGCGGTTCCATCAGCCTTGCCGGGATCGGCACCTGGCTCCTGTCGGGCATGGCGGGTAGCGCCGGATTGGCGGCTCTGTTTCCGCGGGTTCTTGGTATCGTGCTTTTCCCTCTGAGCATCTGCGGTATCGGTAACTGAGCATGGCTTTCCCAGCGCCGTAGCCTGGCTGAAACCCTTCGTGTTCGCCGCCCTGGCGTGGAGTTATCCACAGAATGGATGCCCTGAGCTGACGCTGGCGGCGCTCCGCGCATGGCCCGGCGGATTTCGTTGCCCCGTCATCCCCAACACTTGTCGCGGATGCCCCGTGGTCTTACCCTGAGCGCTCATTTCATGTCGGAGTCTCGTCCAATGCGTCAGTAATGCCGTCGTGTCCGCACGACCAGTGATCGATCGCGGCTTCAGCCCGCGCGTACTCACGGCATTGCCTGGAGGCATGGATGACCGATTCCCCGCATATCGCGCTCGAGCGCGTTTCTTTTCGCTTTGCCGATGGCGTCATGCTGTTCGAGGGGCTCAGCGAAGTATTCGATAACCGCCACACGGGTCTGGTCGGACGCAATGGCGTTGGCAAGACGGTGCTCGGCCGCTTGCTGGCCGGTGACCTGCAGCCCAGCGAGGGGCGTGTCGTGCGACAGGGGCGTATCGCCTACCTGCCGCAACGCATCGTGGCCGCCGCCGACGCCCGTGTCGTCGACCTGGCGGGTTGCGCACACTGGTTCGATGCCATGCAGCGGGTCATGCGTGGTCAGCCGCATGAGGACGATATCGAGCGCCTCGAAGGGCGCTGGGACCTGGTCGAGCGGCTGCAAGCTGCCTTGCATGAGGAGGGCCTCGGCCACCTCGATGTACAGACGCCGGCGGCGCAGCTTAGCGGCGGGGAATGCAGCCGCATTGCCCTGCTTGGCGCGCTGCAGGCGGATGCCGATCTGCTGATTCTCGACGAGCCCGGCAACCACCTCGACCAGGCCAGCCGCACGCGCCTGGGCCAGCGCCTGGCGAGTCGGCGCGGCGGCGTGCTGCTGATCAGCCATGACCGTGACTTGCTGGCGGGCATGCAGCGTATCGTCGAGCTGTCGGCTTCCGGCTTGCGCAGCTACGGCGGTGGCTATGCCTTCTATCAGGCGAGCCGTGAGCAGGAGCGCGAGGCTGCGTGGCAGACCTTGAACAGCGCCCGTGTCGAGCGCAAGCGAGGTGAGCGGGCGTTGCGCCAGCAGCATGATCGTCAGCAGCAGCGCATGGCCAGCGGCCTGCGCCAGGGCAAGGACAGCAACCAGGCGAAAATCCTCCTGGGCATGCAGAAGAACCGCAGCGAGAGCAGCGCCGGGCGCGTTGCCACGCGCTTGCAGGCGCAGCGCCAGAAGCTCGACGAGCAGGTGCGCGACGCCGCAGCGGCGCTGGACGAGGAACGGGAGGTGACCCTGCACGGGCAGGCGGCGCCGCTGCCGCCGGGACGCCGGGCTCTGTCCTGGCGCGATCTGCGCCTGCCGTTCGGATCGGCGCCGTTGCCGGATGTCGAGCTGTTCGGCTCGCGGCGGATGGCCATCGTGGGCCCCAACGGCTGTGGCAAGTCGAGCCTGCTGGCGCTGCTCAGCGGTCGCCTGGCCGCGCGCTCGGGCGAGTGTCGGGTCGAGGTGCCCTGGGCGTTGCTCGACCAGGAACTGCAGGGTTTGGCGCCGCAGGAATCGGCGCTGGAACATCTGCACCGCCTGGCACCCGGCCGCGCGCAGAGTGTGCTGCGTACCCGCCTGGATCACCTGGGCATCGGCCCTGATGCCGCGTTGTTGCCCTGTGCCAGGCTCAGTGGCGGTCAGCGCCTGAAGGTGGCGCTGGCCGGGGCCCTGGCCCGTGAGCCACAGCCCCGACTGCTGATGCTGGATGAGCCGGACAACTTTATCGACCTCGACTCGCGCCTGGCGCTGGAGCGCTTTCTGCGGGCCTATCGAGGGGCGCTGCTGGTGGTTTCCCATGACGGCGCCTTTCTCGACGCATTGGCCTTGACCGACCGCCTGCAGTGGACGGCCGCTGGCTGGCTGCACGAGGTGTTGTGAAACGCCAGTGGCCGAGGGCTCTGGTCTACAATGCCGATCTTTGCCGCCAGTGAATGCCGCCATGACCGAACATCACTTCCCCCTTGCCGCCGTGGTCGGTGCCGACTCGCTGAAGCTGGCGCTGTGCCTGGCGGCCATCGACCCGGCCATCGGCGGGGTGCTGATCGAAGGCCCGCGCGGCATGGCCAAGTCCACCCTGGCCCGTGGTCTGGCCGATCTGCTCGACGGCGGGCGTTTCGTCACCCTGCCGCTGGGCGCCAGCGAGGAACGTATCGTCGGCACCCTGGATCTGGACGCCGCGCTGGGTCAGGGCCAGGCGCGTTTTTCCCCGGGTTTGCTGGCGCGCGCCGATGCTGGCGTGCTGTATGTCGATGAGGTCAACCTGCTGCCCGATCATTTGGTCGACCTGCTGCTCGATGCCGCTGCCAGCGGGGTCAACCATGTCGAGCGAGATGGCATCTCCCATCGCCACGCCGCGCGCTTCGTGCTGATCGGCACCATGAACGTCGAGGAAGGCGAGCTGCGCCCGCAACTGCTTGACCGCTTCGGTCTCAACCTGGCGCTGGACGGCCAGCCGCAGCCGCTCGAGCGCGCCGAGATCGTTCGCCGGCGCCTGGCCTTCGATGCGTCTCCGGATGCCTTCGTACAGCGTTGGCAAGCTGAACAAGAGGCCCTGGCGACGCGTTGCCAGAGCGCCCGCCAACACCTGGCCGCCATTGCCCTGGATGATGCGTCGCTGGGCGAGATCAGCCAGCGCTGCTTTGCCGCTGGCGTCGACGGCCTGCGCGCCGACCTGGTCTGGCTGCGCGCCGCCCGCGCCCATGCCGCCTGGCGGGGTGCAGGGGCCATCGAGCCTGTGGATATCGACGCGGTGGAGGACTTCGTCCTGCGTCATCGCCGTCGCCAGCAGGCACCACAACCGCCTGCCGCCACGCCGCCCGAGCGGCCGCAGGCGCAGCAATCCGAGCAGTCGCCACAGCAGGGCGAAGGCCAATGGGGCGAGTTGCCGGCGCAGGTGCAGGCCATGGGTGAGCGGCGGGTGCCGCCGCGCTGGACAAAAAAGCCCTGAGCATCCGCCCGCGCAACGCCACAGGCGCGGATGCCGGCAAACGGCCCGGACGACTCGGCGGCGGCTTGCGCGGCGCCGCGCGGGCGGGTGCGCACGGCCGCATCGACTGGCCGGCGAGCCTGCGCCATGGTCGCCCGCTACGCCGCGAGCACCTGGTGCTGCGGCCGCGCAGCCGTCAGGCCGATGAACTCTGGCTGATGCTGGTGGATGCCTCTGCCTCGACCCGCCGCCATGGTGCGCTGAGCCTGAGCAAGGGCCTGCTCGCCGAGCTGTTCGACAGCGCTTACCGTCAGCGCGCGCGCCTGGCCGTGCTGCAGGCCGGCGGCCGCGAGGCGCAGTGGCTGTGGCAGGGGCGCAAGGCCAGCGCCGAACTGCATGCCTGGCTGCAGCAACTCGGCGCCGGCGGCGGTACGCCACTGCTCGATGCACTGCAGCAGGCCGGTGACTGGCTGGTGCGGCGGCGGCGACAGAAGCCCGCCGAACAGCAGCGCCTGCTGATCCTCACCGACGGCCGCCTGCGCGACTGGCCGGCCATGCACCCTCTGGGCTGCCCGACCCTGCTGATCGACAGCGAGCGCGCGCCGATCCGCCTCGGTCGCGGCCGCGAGCTGGCGCGCCAGCTGGGCGCCGATTACCAGCACATCGATGACTTACTGCCCTGTAGGAGCCCGCTGGCGGGCGATGATCGCCGGCAAGCCGGCTCCTACGGGTTGGCCATTCCCTGGAGAACCCCATGAAAACCCTGCTGCTGGTCGGCATCGGCGCCGGCGACCCGGACTACATCACCTACCAGGCGATCAAGGCGCTGCGCCGCAGCGACGTGATCTTCCTGATGGACAAGGGCGCGGCGAAGCACAAGCTCAATGCCCTGCGCCGTGAGATCTGCGCACGCTTTCTCGACGGCCACACGCCACGTTTCGCCGAGGGCCAGCAGCCGGAGCGCGAGCGCGAGGCCGCCGACTACCGTGCCAGCGTCGACGAGCTCAACCGCGGCAAACAGGCGGTGTTCGAACAGTTGCTCGACGAGCAGATGGCGGACGGCGAGACCGCTGCCTTCATGGTCTGGGGCGACCCGTCGCTGTACGACAGCAGCATCCGCATCATCGAGGCCATCGCTGCCCGCCGCAGCGACTTCGCCTACGACGTGATTCCCGGCATCACCAGCCTGCAGGCGCTCACCGCACGCCATCGCATCCCGCTCAACAGCATCGGCCGCGCCGTGGAAATCACCACCGGCCGCCTGCTCGCCGAGGGCTGGCCGCAGGGTGTGGACAGCGTGGCGGTGATGCTCGACGCCAAGGACACCTATCGCCGCTTCACCGGCCAGGGCCTGACCATCTACTGGGGCGCCTACGTCGGCACCGCCGACGAAATCCTCATGGCCGGCCCGCTGGACGAACTGGCCGACAAGATCGCCGTCACCCGCGCCGAGGCGCGCGAGCGTAACGGCTGGATCATGGACAGCTACCTGCTGCGCAAGGAAGGGACGGTGCAGGCTTGAGGTGAGGGGGCGTTGTCTACCCTAACGTGCGACCGCGGACTGACGAACCTGCTGTGAGTCCTAGAGTGGCGTGCTCTGGCTGGTGTCGGCGTCTTGCAGGTGAGGCGCCAGCCATTGGCGCAGCGCCTCGTCGCGTACCGACAGCACTTCGAACAGGCCCAGGGCGCGCAGTGCTGGTAGCGTCGCCAACAGATCGTGCTCAGCGATCGCGCGTTGTTCGGGGGCGGCTTGGTGATCGCAGAGTATCCTGGCGTTGGCCAGAAAGGCACCGACGCTCCCCTTGCGGATCACGACGCCATTGCGTTTGATCTGATCCATGCCCGCAGGCAGCAGGTCTTCAGCGCGCATTGCATAACTCCGATTGTGGTCAGGAAGTATCATCCTATCGGCGCTGGCGTGGCGTATGTGCGCTATAAATGCCATTCGATGACGATCTGGCGCCAATCATGTCTACGCCCCTGCTGCCGTTCGAACTGGCTGATTCCCACTGTGGCCCGCTGCTGTTGGCTGTGGCAGCGCATAGCACCTTGCCCCGCGACACCTCGCCTCATCAGCATGCACGGGGCCAGTTGCTTGGCGCTACGCGAGGGCTGCTCAGCGTCGATGCCGGTAATTGTCGCTGGGTGATCCCGGCTACCCATGCAGCATGGATTCCGGCGCACCTGCCACATGCGTTGCGTTCACACGGCCCGTTCAGCGGCTGGAGTCTGTACGTTGCACCGCAGGCATGTGCCGATCTGCCCGACAAGCCCTGCATCCTTGGCGTGTCGGCGCTGCTGCAGGCGGCGGTGGCACGCCTAAGTGCCTGGCCGGCCACGGCACCGGAGGCGGCGCAGCAGCGCTTGTGTGCGGTCATTCTCGATGAGCTTGGCGTGGCCCCCCAGGTCCCTCTCGGCTTGGCGATGCCGCAGGATGCACGACTGCTACGCATTGCTCTGGCGCTATCGGCGCAACCTGGGGACACTCGACGCCTACCGGAATGGGCAGCGTGGGCAGGTATTGCGCCGCGCTCATTGAGCCGACGCTTCGTTGTCGAGACAGGCCTCAGCTTTGAGCAGTGGCGCCAGCGCCTGCGGTTGTTGCATGCGCTGGAGTGGCTGGCAGCGGGGCGGCCGGTCACCGCCATTGCGCTGGACCTGGGTTATGACAATGTCAGTGCCTTCATTGCCCTGTTTCGCCGGGTGTTCGGTGTCACCCCGGGTCGTTATGCACCTTTGCAGACTGAGACTCAGCGTTAGTTCAGCGACCCTCTGGACGATTGCGGCAGGGTCATGCCGCCAGCGATCAGGCCAGACCGGCCTTGTCCAGTCCGTACAGCTTGTCGGCGGAGCCGGGGACGTTGCGGAAGGCCACGCTGAGGCGGTTCCAGCCGTTGATGGCCACCACCAGCAGGGACAGATCGGCCAGCTCCTGCTCGGAGAACTGCTCACGCACGCTGTTGTAGATGGCATCGCTGACGCCGTGCGGCGACAGGACGGTCAGGGCTTCGGTCCACTCCAGGGCGGCCCGCTCGCGGTCGGAGAACAGCGGCGATTCGCGCCAGACGGCGACATGGTGCAGGCGCAGTTCGCGTTCGCCGTGAATCTTCGCCTCCTTGACGTGCATGTCCACGCAGAAGGCGCAGCCGTTGATCTGCGAGGCGCGCAGGGTGACCAGGTGGGCGAGTTCGGTGAGAAACGGCGTCTTGCTCAGCAGGGTGGAAAATTCCGCGTACTTGCTGGAGGCCTTCGGGGAGAGTTTGAAGTAGTCGAGACGCTGGCTCATGGTTTTCACCCTTAATCCGAGTCGAGAAGAAACCGATGCGTCTCTGCGACTGGCAGAACCACAACGGCCCGGTGAAGAGAAATCTACGCACCGGTGGGCCAGTCACATAGATCCATTTCACCCAATTCTGCTTGGTCCACTTTTGCTCTAAGGGGGGCGCGTCCCGCTACTCGGTGTAGCTGCCGTGCGTGGCGGTCCGACACGACGGTGGCGTTGCTCTGAGCGACTTCAGCCCTGGGGGAACTGCGCCGGGTCGGAAAAGCAGGCGCGCAGGTGATCGAATACCAGGCGCACCCTGGGCGATACGGGGCCTTGTTGCGGGCGGTAGATGAACAGCTGCCAGGGGGCGGGGGCCTGCTGCGCCATCACGGCCTGCAGGCGACCGCTTTCCAGGTGCGGCTGGGCGAGGTAGGCGGGCAACTGCCCGTAGGCCAGGCCGGCGAGCACGACCTCCAGCTCGGCTTCGGGGTCGTCGCAGGTCAGTGCCGGGTTTGCGGGAAGCAGGCTTGGGCCGTCCGCGAAGGTCCAGGGCCAGGGCCGGCCGCTCTTGCGATCGATCAGCACCGAGAGCGGGCGTTGCTGCAGCTCGGCGAGCGTGCGCGGGCTGCCGGTAGTGGCGATCAGTTCGGGTGTGGCCACCACCTGCAGCGGCACGGGCGCCAGGGTGCGGGCGACGTAGCGGCTGTCGCGCAACGAGCCGATGCGGATGCCGATATCGATCTGCGCATCGACCGCGTCGGTGATTTCGTCCTCCAGGCGCAGGGTCAGCTGCAGGTGCGGGTGGCGCTTGAGCAGAGGCTGCAGGAAGCCGACCAGAAAGCGCTTGCCGATCGCCTGTGGCGCGGTGATGCCGACACGCCCGCTGAAGCCCGACTCGGTATCGGCGCGATGGCCACGAAACAGCGAGTCGAAGCCCTCCAGCGTCTGCCGTGCCCGCACGGCATAGGCTTCGCCGAAGGCGGTGATGTGAACCTGGCGGGTATTGCGGTGGAAGAGGATCTCGCCCAGCTCTTCCTCCAGCGCCTTGATCGCGCGCGTCACGGCCTGCGGGGAGACGCCGAGTCGCGTCGCTGCCTCGCGGAAATTGCTGCAGTCGGCCGCGCTGCAGAAGATGCGGATCATCTCCATGCGGTTGAGCATGTCGCTACGCCTTTGTGTTCCAGAATGTGGAATAGCCTAATCCAAACACTTCCATTCATTGAAACGAAAATCGCCTCTAGTGTGAGCCCATGTCCGGCATACGGCGCGGACACTTCAACGAATCCGAAAGAGAGGCTTACCGATGAGCAACAACATTTCCGGCAAGGTCGTGGTCATTACCGGCGCTAGCAGCGGTCTGGGCGAAGCCAGTGCACGTCATCTGAGCAAACTGGGCGCCAAGGTGGTGCTGGCTGCACGGCGCAAGGAGCGCCTCGAACAACTGGTCGGCGAACTGGTCGCTGCCGGTGGCGAGGCGGTCGCCTACCAGACCGACGTCACGCGTGCCGATGAGGTCAAGGCCCTGATCCAGGGTGCCGTGGATACCTACGGCCGGGTCGACGTGCTGGTCAACAACGCCGGGTTGATGGCCATTGCGCCGATGAGCGATCTGCGCACCGACGAGTGGGATCGCATGATCGACATCAACATCAAGGGCGTGCTGTATGGCATCGCTGCTGCGCTGCCGGTGTTCCAGCAGCAGAACGCCGGGCATTTCATCAACATCGCCTCGGTGGCCGGGATCAAGGTGTTCAGCCCGGGCGGTACCGTGTACAGCGGCACCAAGTTCGCTGTGCGCGCCATCTCCGAGGGCCTGCGTCACGAGGTCGGCGGCAGCATCCGCACCACCACCATCGAGCCGGGTGCGGTGGACTCCGAGCTGAAGTTCGGCAGCTCGCACCAGCAGAGCCGCGACTTCGTCGTCGACTTCTACAAGCAGGCCATCCCGGCGGACTCGGTGGCCCGTGCCATCGCCTATGCCATCGAGCAGCCGGCGGATGTGGATATCAACGAGATCGTCCTGCGTCCGACCGTGCAGGAGTTCTGATCCCGATCCGCTGCATCCGGGCGCTTGCGATGCGGGCCCGTACGGACCAGCATGCAGGCGCCTTTTTTCGCTTTCAGGAGTCTGCATGAGCGCGTCCATTCGTCCGGTCGATCTGGCCAAGGCTTACCGCCTGCTCAACCACGGCCCCACCGTGCTGGTATCCGCACGTCACCAGGCTGTGGATAACGTCATGGCGGCGGCCTGGTGCTGTGCGCTGGATTTCGACCCACCGAAGCTGAGCCTGGTGCTGGACAAGGCCACCCACACCCGTGCGCTGGTCGAGGGCAGTGGCCTGTTCGCCGTTCAGGTGCCGACTGTGGCGCAGCTGCAGCTGACCCAGGCGGTGGGCAATGCCAGCCTTGGCGATGACCCGGCGAAGCTGGCGCACGCCGGGGTCGAGCTGTTCGAGATGGCCGGCCACGATGTGCCCTTGGTTGCCGGCTGCTCGGCCTGGCTGGTCTGCCGGATGATCCATGAGCCGCATAACCAGCAGGCCTACGACTTGTTCATTGGCGAGGTGATCGCCGCCTGGGCCGACGAGCGGGTGTTCCGCGATGGCCGCTGGCACTTCGAAACGGCCGACCCGAACCTGCGCAGCCTGCATCACGTGGCGGGCGGGCATTACTACGCGATTGGCGAGGCACTCAAGGCCTGAATGGACGAGGTGCCTGAAGCGCTGCAGCCAGGCGCTCGCCTCAGCGTGCCAATGGCAGCGCCATGCCGATCAGCACGAACAGCGTGCCGCAGCTGCGGTTGAAGGTGTGGCCGCCGCGTTGCAGCCAGGGGCGCACACGCACGGCGGTGAGGGCCAGCAGCAGTTCGACGAGGAACTCGACCACGGCGAAGGTCGCCGCCATCACCACGAACTGCACGGCCAGGCCGCGCTGGGGGTCGAGGAACTGCGGCAGGAAGGCGCCGTAGAACAGAATCACCTTGGGGTTCGACAAGGCCGACAGCAGGCCCTGGCGAAACAGTCGCCCGGCGCTGGGGCGCACGCCGCTGTCGGCCAGCGTCAGGTTCATCGGCGGCGCGCGCCAGAGCTGGATGCCGAGCCACACCAGGTAGGCGCCGCCGATCCACTTGAGTGCCAGCAGCGCGGTGGGTGCGGTCTTGAGCAGGGCGCCAAGGCCGAACATGGCCAGGGCGATCAGCGTGCCGAAGCCGACCACGCCGCCGAGGATGGTCGCCAACGCCATGCGTGCGCCGTACAGCCCGCCATGGGTCAGTGCCAGCAGGCTGTTGGGGCCGGGCGTCAGCGCCAGGCCGAGGGTTGCGACGAAGTAGACGAGCCAGAGTTCGAGGGCCATGTGGGTCTCCTGGGAAGGTGGCCAGTCTACTCAGCGCTGCAGCCGGTAATGAGGTAGATTCTGGTCATCTACCAGTCGATTCTGGACGACTCATGTCGCAACGCCCTGACCTGCGCTTCCTTCTGCTGCCTCTGCCGGAGTTCGCTCTGCTGCCGTTCGGCGGCTTCCTCGACAAGTTGCGCTTCAGCGCCGACGACGAGGACTACAGCCGTCAGCGCTACTGCACCTGGACCATTCTCGGCCTGCAGCCGGGGCATGTGTCGTCGAGCAGCGGTGCGGCGTTGCGAATCGAGGCCACGCCGCAGGAGCTGACGCTGGCCGAGCACGACTATCTGGTGCTGTTCGGCGGGCGTAACGCGCAGGCCACGGCGGCGCTGGCGCCGGCCTACCGAGGCCTGTTGCGGCGCGCCGTACGCGCCGGGGTGAAGCTGGTGGCGATCGACAACGCCAGTTTCCTGCTGGCCGCCTGTGGCCTGCTCGATGGCCATCAGGTCGCGGTGCACTGGCGTCACCAGGCGGAGTTTCGCGCCAGCTTCGCCCACCTGCGGCTGGCGCACGAGCGCCTGTACAGCATCGATTCCGAGCGGATTTCCTGTGCCGGGGGTACGGCGGCCATCGACCTGGCGGTGGAGTTGCTGGCCCGTGGCAGCGGACGGGCGCGGGCGCTCAAGGGCCTGGCCGACATGCTGGTGGACGAGACACGCAGTGGCCAGCATGCGCTGCGCTCGCTGCATGGCACGTCCAGCGGCGAGCGTCATGTCGACCGTGCCATCGCCCTGATGCGCCACGGCCTGGCCAGCGCCGATGGTATCGAGCAACTGGCGGCCAGCGTCGGTATCAGTCGCCGGCAGCTCGACCGCCTGTTCCGCGCCCGCCAGGGCATGAGTGCCCGCGAGTACTGGAACGAGCTGCGCCTGCAACACGTGCGCTGGCGCCTGCTCAACTCCAGTCACAGCCTGGCGCAGATCGCCGACGAGATCGGTGCCAGCGACGCCAGCCATCTGGGCAAGCTGTTTCGCCAGCGGTTCGGTGTCGCTCCCGGCGCTTTTCGTCGCCAGGGCGCCATGTCGTCGTAGGCTGGATCACGTTTCACCGATCCACTGTCAGCGCATGCGCCGCTGTGCTTCATCGATCCATCAGCAACGGCAGCCACACCGATGCCAGCAGCAACAGCGCCATGGCCCGGTTGAACAGCAGCAGCCGCGACGGTTGCCGCAGCAGGCGGGCGCTGCCGGCGCCGAGCAGGCCCCAGCTGAGCAGGCAGGGCGTGGAGACCAGCAGGAACAGCGCGGCATGGATGGCCACGCGGCTTGGTGAAGCCTGGCCATCGAGAAATATTGCCGTGACCGAGAGGGTCATCAGCCAGGTCTTGGGGTTGATCAGTTGCAGGACGGCGCCCTGGACGAACCCCTGGCGTCGCTCGATGGGCCGTGCCTCGATACCGGCCGCGTCGCGGCGCATCAGCTTGCAGGCCATCCAGCTGATCCAGGCGGCGCCGGCCCAGGTCATCGCCGTTTGCAGCAGCGGTGTGCGCGCCAGCAGCTCGCCCAGGCCGAGGCCGACCACCAGCAGCATGAGACTGGCACCCAGGCTGGCGCCGAGGGCGATGGTCAGGGCAATGGGCAGGCCGAAACGCGAGGCGCTGCCGAGGATCAGCAGGTTGGTCGGCCCCGGGGTGATCGAGGCCGCCGAGGCGAAGAGGATGAAGGGCAGCCACTGGTTCATGGCCGGGGCCCTGGTGCGGTGAGGGGCATCGATGATCGCTCCATGTCGGGTCATGGTGGCGATTGTCCAGTGGCCCCGCTCAGCGGTCTTGAAGCTTTGTGCAGAGGCTGCGGTAGGCGCCGGGGGTGACACCATTGGCGCGGCGGAACCAGCGGCCGAGGTGGCTCTGGTCGGCGAAGCCCAGGTCGCTGGCGACGTCGGCGGGCGCACTGCCGAGGGCCAGCAGGCGGCGCGCGCGCACCAGGCGCAACTGGATCAGGTAGCCGTGCGGGGCGATGCCGAAGGCGGCCTTGAAGGCTCGCGTGAGGTGGAAGCGGTCCACGCCACAGACCCGGGCCAGTTCACCGAGGCCGATGTTCTCGTGGAAGTGCGCGTGCAGGTAGTCGCGTGCGCGCAGGGCCACGCCGGGAATCTGCGGGTTGCCCTGCATGCGCTGGCGCCATTGCAGGTTGCGCGATAGGCGTTCGAGCAGGCCATCCAGGGCCGCATCGCGGACCATGCGCGGCTCGCCCTCGCGCAGCGCCTGCAGGGCGTTGGCGATGTGCGGCAGCAGGCCGGGGTCGTCCGGCTGGGTGCGTGGCACGCTGGGCAGGCAGTCGACGGGAGCCTGTTCGAACAGCGCCGGCAAGGCGCCTTGGAGCCAGGCCGGTTCCAGGTACAGCGTGGAGTAGGTGAAGCCCCCTGGCGCCGGGGCGTTGCCGTCATGAATGTCGCCGGGCTCGAGGAAGAAGGTCTGCCCCGGCACGCTGCTGAACAGGGCGCGGCGGCAATTGAACTGCTGCACGCCCTGCTCGGTGAAGCCGATCAGGTAGCTGTCGTGCCAGTGCGGATCGTAGGCATGCCCCTCGAAATGCGCGCGGATCACCTCGATGCCGGTATCGGCATCCTGCTTGAGGTCGACCCATGATTGCGCGTTCATCGCCCGGCTCACAGTGGAAAGTGGAACGCCCGAGCTTAACCCGTTTGCCAGGCATGCCTAGAACGTTTGTGCAGATGGCAGGGGCTGTGAATAAAACCAGGCGCCTTGATCCGTAGGAGCGGCTTCAGCCGCGAAATTCGCGGATAAATCCGCTCCTACAAACGCTTGGCAATACTGCTTGAGGACGATGGTCTAGTCGGCCTGCGCGGGATACCAGCGCGGTGTGTAGACCCAGTCGCCGCCCTCGGCGCGGGGGAAGCGGCGGGTCTGGCTGGAGCCGATGATCACCAGGGTACGCATGTCGACCATCTCCGGCGTCAGCTCGCCCAAGCTGAGGTTGCGCAGCGCTTCGGCCGGGCGGCCAATGTCGCGGCCGAGCACCACCAGGGTTTCCGCCGCACGGTGCTGGCGCAGCAGTTCCAGCGCGCGGCCGAGCTGCCAGGGGCGCGCCCTGGAAATCGGGTTGTAGAAGGCCATGGCCAGATCCGCGGCGGCGGCGTGCTGCAGGCGCTGCTCGATCACCGCCCAGGGTTTGAGGTTGTCCGATAGTGAGATAAGGCAGAAGTCATGGCCCAGTGGCGCACCGGCCTTGGCGGCGGTGGCCAGGGCAGCCGAGACGCCCGGCAGCACCTCCAGTTCGACCCCGCGCCAGGCCTCGCTCTGCGGACTTTCCAGCGCTTCCATCACGGCGGCGGCCATGGCGAACACGCCGGGGTCGCCCGAAGAGATCATCACCACCCGGCGGCCCGTGGCGGCCAGCTCGAAGGCATGGGCGGCGCGCTGCAGTTCCTCGCGGTTGTCGCTGGGGTGTAGGCACTGGTCGGCGCGCAGCGGGCCGGCCATCTTCACGTAGGTGTCGTAGCCGAGCAGGTCTTCGGCCTCGTCCAGGACGCGGCGCACGGCGGGGGTCATGTGCTCGGCGGCGCCAGGGCCGAGGCCGACCACGCTGAGGCGGCCACGACGCTGGCCAAGGCGTTCGACATCCAGCGGCTGCTCGGCCAGCAGCAGGCGCAGGCCGTCGCCGGCGAGCTGCCGGGCGGGCAGCTCTGCGCTTGTGCCGTGGATGAAGCGCAGCGGCAGGTTCAGCTCGCGCGCGGCTGCGTGCAGCGCGGCATCGGCCATCCGGGCCTTGTCCGCGAGCAGAGCGGCCAGGGCCTGTGGCGCCAGGTTGGCGGCGCTCAGCGCCCGGTGAATGCGTGCCGCCAGCTGGTCGTCGGTTCGCTCGACCAGCACGGCGACGCTGCGCGGATGGATCAGCAGCTCGTCGGGCTGCGCCGGGCGGGCCTGCGGGGTGATGTGGATAACCCGCTTCGCAGTGTTATCCACAGGCAGCTGGGCGGCCTCCAGCCAGGGCGCCTGGCCTTCGATGCGCACCGTTTCGCCGCCGAGCAGGTCGCTGACGAAGCGCTTGCCCTGTTGCAGGTCGGCCAGTGCGTAGCCGGCCGGCGGCTCCAGCAGGCAGGTGCCGAAGCGCAGCTCGCCGCTGGTGGTGATCGCCGGCGTGACCTCCAGGTGCGCGGCGATCTCGCGGGCCAGGCGATTGACCCCGGCCAGGCCACCGAGCAGTGGCACCACGGCGCTGCCGTCTTCGGCGAGGGCCAGCACCGGCGGCTCGCTGCCCTTCTCCGCCAGCAGCGGGGCGAGGCTGCGGATGACGATGCCGGCGGCGCACAGCACCAGCAGCGGTTGCCCGGCCCGATAGAGCGCACGCAGGCTGTCGCCGAAGTCGTCGTAGTGACGCTCGGCAGCCTCGACCCGGCCGCGCAGGCCATGGATCAGCGCCTGTGGATAAAGCGCTTTGAGGCGTTGTGCAGTGGCCAGCGCGCTGCTGCCGAGGATGACGATGTTCATGCGGTAGATCCTGTAGCCCGGATGAAATCCGGGGTGTGTGTTTCCCGGATTGCATCCGGGCTACGTGCGAGCAGGGGGGAGCGTGTAGGGTGGATGGCGCTTTTTTCATCCACCATCGTGGCGGTGGATGGGTGAAGCGTCATCCACCCTACGAATCCAGGAGCGGCTGGGCCGTATTCCGCTCCCACAGGGAATAGATCATCCCCGCCATTTCTGGCCGGGCACCAGAATCATCGAGAAGTACGGCGAATCCATCGGATCCACCTCGTCCAGCGCGACGATCTTCTGGCTGGCCATGGTCGCGCGCTCGACGTAATGGGCGCGGTCGTCCAGGCCGAGCTTGCGCAGCACGCGGCGGACCTTGTCGAAGTTGCGCCCGAGCTTCATCACCACGGCGGCCTCGGCATCGCGCAGGCGCTGTTCGAGCTCTTCCTCCGGCAGCACGCCGGAAAGCACGCTCAGGCTCTGGTTGCGGTACACCAGCGGCGTGCCCAGCACCGAGGCGCAGCCGAGCATGGAACACACGCCAGGCACCACCTCGACGTCGTAACGCTCGGCGAGGCGGTCGTGCAGGTACATGTAGGAGCCGTAGAAGAACGGGTCGCCCTCGCAGATCACCGCCACGTCTTGGCCGGCGTCCAGCAGCTGGGCGATCTGTTCGGCGCAGGTGTCGTAGAAATCGGCGATCACATCCTCGTAGGACAGCGGTGCGGCGAGCTTCTCGGTGGTCACCGGGTAGACCAGCGGCAGGCGCTGCTGGGCGTCGTCCAGGTGCGCCTCGATGATGCCGAAGGCGTTGCCACCCTGGCCGGCGTTGTGTTTCGCCTTGGCCACGAAGTAGGCCACCACTGGCGCCGACTTGAGCAGGCGCAGCGCCTTGAGGGTGAGCAGCTCGGGGTCGCCGGGGCCGACGCCGAGACCAAGCAGACGACCGGCCATCACTCCACCTCCGAGGCCAGCGCGTTGACCGCGGCCACCGCCATGGCGCTGCCGCCGCGCCGACCGCGCACGATCACATAGGGCACGCCACGGCTGTTTGCGGCCAGGGCGTCCTTGGATTCGGCGGCGCCGATGAAGCCCACCGGCATGCCGATGATCAGCGCCGGTTTCGCTGCGCCGGCGTCGAGCATTTCCAGCAGGTAGAACAGCGCGGTGGGGGCGTTGCCGATCACTACTACGCTGCCTTCCAGGTGTGCGCGCCAGTGTTCCAGGGCCACCGCCGAGCGGGTGTTGCCGACCTCACGGGCGAGTTCGGGCACGCCGGCGTCGTGCAGGGTGCAGAGCACCGGATTGTTCGCCGGCAGGCGCGGGCGGGTGATGCCCTCGGCGACCATGCGCGCATCGCAGAGGATCGGCGCGCCGGCCAGCAGGGCAGCGCGGCCGGCGGCGCCAGCTCCGGGGGAGAAACGCAGGTCCTCGACCACGTCGACCATGCCGCAGGCGTGGATCACCCGCACGGCGAGCTTCTCCAGGTCGGCGGGAATGCCGGCCAGGTTGGCCTCGGCGCGAATGGTAGCGAAGGAGCGGCGGTAGATTTCCTGGCCGTCGCGGATGTAATCAAGCATCAGGGAGTCCTGCGGGAAGGTGGCGGGCGAACCAGGCGCCGGCCTCGTCGATGGTCATGGACGGCACCAGCAGGCGACCGAAGCCGGTCACCTCGGGGGTGCGTTGATAGAGCTGGTAGTGATCGGGCGTGCTGGCCAGCAGGGTGTAGGGCTGCACCCGCGCGCTGGCGCAACTGCGCGGGCAGGCGCTGAGGTGAGCCTGCGGGCGGGCGCCGTTGGCGCGCAGCAGCTCGGCCAGGTGCAGCGCATGGTGCTTGCTGTCGGCCAGGCCACGGGCGCAGGCGGCCGATCCGGTGCAGGCGACCAGCCCGAGCAGTGGGTCGCCGGCCTCGTGCAGCAGGCCGAGTTCGCCCAGTGCGTTGCTCAGGGTTGCGGCCTCGGCCTGTGGCACGTTGCCCAGCAGCAGGCCCTGCCAGGGGGTCAGGCGCAGTTCGCCGCCGGCATGCCGCTCGCTCAGCTCGGCGAGGGCCAGCAGCTGTTCGGCGTGCAGGCGGCCCAGCTGGGCCCCGGCGACGACCATGCACAGGCCGGCCCGGGCCTGTGGATAAATCCCTGCGGGCGCCCGCTCGACGCCAGCGGGCGTCTGCCAGTTGGCTGTTGGCGGCTGCAGGGGGAAATCCAGGCGTGCCTGCAGGCGCTGCAGCAGTTCGCTGGCCGGGAGCTGCGCCAGCAACTGGCGCATGCGTGATTGTTCGGGCGTGGCCAGTTCGAGGAACAGCAGCAGCAGTTGGCGCACCAGTTCGACCGCCTGCGCGGCTTCGATGCGTGCCAGCGGCGCGTCGCTGGGGCAGCCGGCCAGGCCCAGCAACAGGTGGCGTTCATCTGCGGCGGCCAGCCACAGGTCATGCGGGTGTTCGCGCATCGCCAGGGCTTCGCCGCCATCCAGCTGCAGGGCGAACTTGGCTGACAGGGCATGCAGCGCCGGGGTGTCCTGCAGCAGGTCGAGGAGTTGCCCGGCGAGCGGGCGAACGTCCATCCGTGCCTGCGGGTCGAGGCCGGCGGCAGGGCTGAGCAGCAGGTTGCGTACGTCGTCGGCGGCGGCCACGCGCGGACCGACACCGGCAGCGAGCAGTGCGCCGATCAGCGCGCTCTCCTGGCCGGGCAGCACGCCGCGAATCTGCAGGTTGCTGCGGTTGGTCAGCTCCAGGGTACCGCTGGCGTAGCGCCGGGCAGCCTCTCCGATCGCACGCGCCTGGGCACTGCGCAGCACGCCACCAGGCAGCTTGACGCGGCAGATACCGCCGTCCAGTGCGGGCACGATGCGCAGCAGGCCCGGACAGGCAGAAGCCCGAGGGGTTGGCAGTTCGGCGGTGAGGGGACAGTCGCGCACAGGGTTCACCAGCAACAACGACGCGGCGACCGGACCAGCGAAACCCGTCGAGAGGGTTTCATGGCATCGGTACACCCCGCCCGATGTTGGCACTCGCGACCAGCGTTCGTCGGCAGGTCTCCTGGCTGACAGGTCTTCATCCGCTGCGGCCTTCCCGGTTGCCCAGTGGCGCATGTGCAGCGGACTCGCTGTTTACAGTTGCGGGGGCAGCTCGGTGGCGATGGTTGATCGCTCCGGATTCCCTCTTCGAGGCTGTCGACGATCCAGCGCAGCAACGCCAGGCTCGGAAAGCCACCGGTGGCTGACGCAAGTGCTGCAGATCGTGAACAGACTCTTGGGCCCGTTTACAAGGGGCACCGACGAAGGCGCTATTATGCCCGCTTTGCGCGGCGTCGCGACACGCGCCCTGTCGGCTACTTGCGAGGAAGGTGGATGAAACCCTGGTTGACCCTGGTGGGTATCAGCGAAGACGGCTACCCCGGCCTGGGCAAGGCTGCGCGGCGGGCCCTGCTGGCGGCCACGCGCATCGTCGGTGCGCCGCGTCAGCTGGCGTTGCTGCCGCCGTGCATCGCTGGCGAGCGGGAACACTGGCCGAGCCCCTTCGACCTGCAGCCGTTGCTGGCGCGGCGCGGCGAGGCGGTATGCGTGCTGGCCAGCGGCGATCCGATGTTCTACGGCGTCGGGGCCAGCCTGACGCGGCAACTGGCGGCCGATGAGCTGCAGGTGTTGCCGGCACCGTCGTCGGTGTCGCTGGCGGCGGCGCGCCTGGGCTGGCCGCTGCAGGAGGTGGACGTGGTCTCGCTGGTCGGCCGGCCGCTGGCCACGCTCAATGCCCGCCTGTTTCCCGGCGTGCGCCTGCTGCTGTTGAGCGCCGACGGCGACACGCCTGCCGAGGTTGCCGCAGCGCTGTGCGCGCGCGGTTTCGCTGCCAGTCGCCTGACCCTGCTGGAGCACCTCGGCGGGCCTGAGGAGCGCCGTATCGATGGCCTGGCCGCGCAGTGGAGCCTGCCGCGCGCGGCCGATCTCAACCTGCTCGCCGTGGAGTGCCTGGCGGACGCCGGGACCCAGGTGCTGCCGCCGACCTGCGGCCTGCCGGACGATGCCTATCGGCATGACGGCCAGCTGACCAAGCGCGACGTGCGCGCGGTGACCCTGGCGCGCCTGGCGCCGCTGCCCGGCGAGCTGCTGTGGGACGTGGGCGCCGGCTGCGGCTCCATTGGTATCGAGTGGATGCGCGCCCATCCCGCCTGCCGCGCCATCGCCATCGAGGCCAACGAGGGCCGTCAGGCGCATATCCGGCACAACCGCGACGTCCTTGGTGTACCCGCTCTGCAGCTGGTGGCCGGGCATGCACCCGAGGCCCTGGACGGATTGCCGGCGCCGGATGCCATCTTCATCGGCGGCGGCGTCACCGTGCCGGGGCTGCTGGAGCAGTGCTGGGCCGCGCTCAAACCGGGCGGGCGGCTGCTGGCCAACGCGGTGACGATCCAGAGCGAGGCGGCGCTAGTGGCCTTTCGCGAACGGCAGGGCGGCGAGCTGCTGCGCCTGACGGTGGCGCAGGCGCAACCGCTGGGCGGGTTCGATACCTGGCGGGCGGCGTTGCCGATCACCCTGCTGGCGGTACGCAAGCCGTGAGGCCGCGCATCCTGCTGCTGGGCGGCACCAGCGAGGCGCTGCGCCTGGCTCGTCAGCTGGGCCCCGAAACGCTGTACAGCCTGGCCGGCCTGGGCCGGGTACCGGACGACCTGCCCTGTCGCGTGCGGGTGGGCGGCTTCGGTGGTGCCGACGGGCTGGCCGCGTTCATCGCCGCCGAAGGCATCGAACTGCTGCTGGACCTGACCCATCCCTACGCCGCGCAGATCAGCGCCAACGCGGCGCGTGCCGCTGTGCTCAGCGGTGTGCCCTGCTGGGCGCTGCGGCGCCCCGGTTGGCAACCTGCGGCCGGCGACGACTGGCGCGAAGTGGAGGGCTGGGACGGGCTCAGCCATGCCCTGGCACCCTTCCAGCGGCCATTCTTCACCTCCGGGCGCGAGCCGCTGGCGCATCTGCATGAGATTCCTGCGCACCAGCGCTGGACGGTGCGTTGCCTGCAGAGCGAGCCGGCGCCGCCCCGCGCGGAGATCATCGGGGCCCGCGGGCCTTTCTCGCTGGACGAGGAGCGTGCCCTGTTCGCCCGTATCCGCTGCGACGTGCTGGTGAGCAAGAACAGCGGCAGCCAGGCGACCGAGCCGAAACTGCAGGTGGCGCGCGAGCTGGGTCTGCCGGTGCTGCTGTTGCGCCGGCCCGAGCCGGCGCCGGCAACGCGCAGTTTCTGCGACCTGCAGACGCTGCTCGAGGCGTTGCCGCGCTAGGTCGCCTTCACCAACAGGCCGTCACTCAGCCACTGGTGCAGCCAGCGTGCGGCCTGCACAGGGGCCTGCTCCCCCAGTTCCTGCAGGCTGTCGCACAGCTCGGCGAAGTTCAGCCCCTCACAGGCCATGGCCTGCAAGGCCTGCGCTTGCGCGGGGTCGAGACTGCGATAGCGGGTGACCAGTTGCTCACGCCAGATCAGGCAGGTCTCGGCGTGCTCCAGGGCATGACTGCCCGGGAATGCCTGCTCGTGTTTGAGGGCACGCCACAGCTCCAGGCTGTTGTGCTGCAGGGTCAGCCATTGCACGCTCGGTTGCAGCGCCACGCGCAGCAGCGGCCAGTCCTGTGCCGCCAGGTGCGCCAGGTGTTCGGCACGCAGCAGCTCGGAATCGTGGGCGTCGAAGGCCAGGGTGAAGGCCCATTCCAGGCGCGCCAGTTCGGCCAGCGGTGAAGCCTGCTCGGCGACCAGGTGCTGCTCGATGAAGCCGGCCAGGTTGGCGCCCAGCCAGCGCAGGCTGAAGTGCGCCGAGGGATAGGCGTCGAGGTAGTCGCGGCCGAGGCGCTCGAAGTCGTCGTCGCCGAGCCAGGCGTGGATCGCCGCGTAGTCGCCCTGCAGGGCTTCGAGCAGGCGTGCGCGATAGGCGTTGTGATAGATCGCCAGGCCCTGTTCTGCGCTCAGCGCAGCGCTGCCAAGCAGGCTGGCGGCGAGGGCGGCATCGGGCGTCGACTGGTTGCCGAGCAGGTAGCGCTCGACCTCGCGCTGCCATTCGTTCAGGCGCATGCCGCCTCCTCGCCGAGCACCTCGCGGGCGATGCGCCGCGCCTGCTGCAGTTCGCTCAGCAACTCGTCGAGAGGCGGCAGGTGATCGTCCCGCTCGAGCAGGGTGGAAACCGGGCCCAGGTGCGCCAGGGTGCGCCGGTACAGCTGCCAGACCGGGTCGCACACCGGGTGGTCGTGGGTATCGATCAGGTAGTCGCCGTAGTCGTGGTGGCCGGCCAGGTGGAACTGGCGGATGCGCTCGGCCGGCAGCGCGCTGATGAAGTCCCACGGCTCGAAGCCATGGTTGCGCGCGCTGACGTAGACGTTGTTGATATCCAGCAGCAGCTCGCAGCCGCTGAGTTCGCACAGGGCCGAGAGAAACTGCCATTCGCTCATCTGGTCATCGGCGCAGCGCAGGTAGCTGGAGACGTTCTCCAGGACCAGCGGCCGCTCCAGCACGTCCTGCACCTGGCGCACGCGTGCGGCGACGTGCTGCAGGCTTTCCTCGGTGTAGGGCAGCGGCAGCAGGTCATGCAGCTGGTGGGCGTTGCCCCGGCTCCAGCACAGGTGGTCGGAGATCCACCCCGGGCGCACGCGCCTGGCCAGTTGCGCCAGGCGCTGCAGGTAGTCGCGGTCCAGCGCGTGCGGGCCGCCGATCGACAGCGATACGCCGTGCATGACCAGCGGGTAGTGTTCGGCGATGGCGTCGAGGTAGTACAGCGCCTTGCCGCCATCGACCATGTAATTCTCGGAGATGATCTCGAACCAGTCGACCGCGGGCCGCCGTTCGAGGATTTCCTGGTAGTACTCGCTGCGCAGGCCCAGGCCGTGGCCGAGCATCGTCGTTGCTTTCATCGCCGCCTCCGCAGGTGAAAACGGGGCGACCGGCCGGCCGCCCCTCGTGGCTCTTAGGCGCCTACGGTGCCGCCGGCAGCGGAGCACTCGGCCTTGGTCATCACCTTGAAGCCGTGGCCCTTGCAGACTGCCTGGCCCTTGCAGGCGTTCTCGGCGGTCTTGCAGTCGTTCTGGCCTTTGCAGGAGGTCACGCCGTAGCAGTGTACGGTCGCTTCCTCGGCCGAGGCGACGCTGGCGGTCATGCCGGCGAACAGCGAGGCGGCGGCGAAGGCAATGGCGGCGCCAGCGGCGGTGGTCTTGATAGTCATGCGCTTATCCTCTGGAAATTGGAGAGGCCGGCTGAAGCATCGTCGTTCAGGCCCGGCAACTCACTAGAGTCGGACCTGCTGCTGGCGTTACAGGGGTGGAAAAAACTTTCTGCTCAGTGCGTCTGCGCGCCGCCGTCTGGCTGGTCGATACGCAGTTCCGGCACGGCCCGCCCCGCGACCAGGCGCTCGTCCACCAGGCGGATGACCGCTGCCTCGTCGCTGACGCCGTACCACTCGCCCTGTGGATAAAGGCTCGCCGTCGGGCCCAGGTCACAGGGGAACTGGCACTGGCTGCGGGTGATGTGCACTCCGCCGGGACATTCCAGGCGGCCGGCAGCCTTGAGGCGCTGGCGCAGGGTTTTCCACAGACCGAGGGCGCCCTTGCGCGTGCAGCGCGGACCGTTGCACAGCAGCAGGCGCTGGCTGTGCGGCGGAATCTGCGACCAGGGGTGCTGCTCGGGCAGGGCCGGCACGTCCTGGCAGGGCAGGTGGCGGCCGGTCTGTTCGAGCAGTGCGGCCAGGCCGTCCAGCCAGGCGTCCTCGAGGGCGCTGCACACCACGAAGACGGCTTCGCCGTTGCCGCGCTCGGCGATGCGCTGGCGCAGCCAGTCACGGTGCATGGCATCGGCGCGGGGTTCCAGGTCGACCACCAGCAGCGGCCTTGGTGCATCCGCCACCGCCTGCCAGAAGGCTTCGGGGTCCTGCTCGCTGTCGTGCAGATGGGCCTCGCCAAGCAGGGCTTCGGCGCGCTGGCGCAGGCTCTGGGCCAGTGCACCACGGGACAGGCCCGGCCCGCTGAACAGGACGCGGGCGTAAGCGATTCGAGTCATGGCCGTCTCCGGGAAAAGGGTGGGGCAGTCTAGCGGCTCGGCGCGCTGCGCGCAGGCCCAATGCCCGAGGTGCCTTGACTCGAGGCGGCGGCGATGGTCATATCCGCCCCGCTTCAGGTGTCTCACGCCGCCGCGCGTGAGGTGAAACGGGAAGTCGGTTGAAGTCCGACGCTGCCCCCGCAACGGTAAGCGAGCGACCGCATCGAAACGCCACTGTGCGCCACGCGCATGGGAAGGCGATGCGTTCATGCCCCTCGCAAGCCCGGAGACCGGCCTGGAGTCACTCTGTCTGGCAACCCGCGGTGGGCGGGCGTTGACTCCAGTAGGGCGCGTTCGTGCCCCTGTCTGCTGTTGCGCATTTCCATCGGATTGCCGTGCCTTTTCCTTTGCGATGGAACACTCATGGCGCGCCATTTCCGCTTCAACGACCTTTTTTCTCAGGACTTCCTGCGCCGGCCGGCTGGCCCGGGCGAGCGGCTGCGAAACAGTATAATGTTATGTTATAACAATAACATTATGCCTTTCGGGTCTGCCTCATCCGCGTCGACACCTGCTGTCGAGCCAGTGGCGCGGGTCCCCGCCGGGCCGGTTTCCCTGCGCAATCCTGGACGTTCTGCCGTGTCTCACTCCCTGTTGTATTGCTCCGTGCCACTCGCCCTGGCGTTTGCCGGCCTGGCCGTGGCCAGCGAAGACCCCGTCGACCTGCCCGGGCTGACCATCCAGGCCAAGGCCGCCGAGGAGGGCGAAACCGACCTGAATACGCCCACCAGCGCCGGCTCGCGGCTCGACCTGTCCGCCCTGCAGACGCCGGCCAGCACTACCAGCCTGAGCGGCGCCGAGGTGCGTGGGCGCAACAACCGCAGCGTGCAGGATGCGGTGACCCGCACGCCGGGCATCAGCAGCATCGGCACGCCGGGTAACGGCGGCACCGCGCTGTCGGCGCGTGGCTTCAGCGGCCATTCCGCGACCATGCAGCTGTACGACGGCACGCGCCAGTACGTCGGAGCCGGCACCGTGACCTTCCCGGTGGACACCTGGTCCGTGCAGCGTATCGATGTGCTGCGCGGCCCGGCTTCGGTGCTGTACGGCGAGGGCGCCACCGGCGCGGTGATCAACGTGGTGCCGAAGAAACCCTTCGCCGGCCCGGTCCACAATCAGCTGCGCTTGGGTTATGGCAGCGACGACCGGCGGCAGGTGGCGCTGGACAGCGGTGGTTCGCTGAGCGACGCGCTGAGTTATCGCTTCAACGTCAATCAACAGGCCAGCAACGGCTGGGTGGACCGGGGCGACTCGAAGAGCCTGGCGTTCAGCGCCGCGCTGCGCTGGGAGGCGAGTGACGAGCTGAGCTTCACCCTGTCCCATGACCATGGCGACCAGGACCCCGAGCGCTACTTCGGCACCCCGCTGGTCAACGGCCACTACCGCGCGAGCCTGCGCGAGCACAACTACAACGTCGGCGACGCCGAGGTCCGCTACAACGACCAGATCACCCGCCTGGTGACCGACTGGCGCATCAACGATGCGCTGACGGTGAGCAACCAGCTCTACTACATCAAGACCCAGCGCTACTGGCGCAATGCCGAGTCCTACCGCTGGCAGCCGGGCGACCTGGTGCTGCGCAGTGACTTCTACGAGATCAAGCACACCCAGGAGCAGGTCGGCGACCGTCAGAGCTTCACCCTGGACCACTCACTGTTCGGTCTCGACAGCCGCACCGTGGTGGGCGTGGACTACAACCGCATCCACTTCGCTCGCCAGCATGACTTTGCCAGCAGCTTCAGCGACAGCGTGCCGCTGGCGGGTTCTGGCGGTGGCCGCTACCAGAGCGACGATCCGCAGGGCTACGGCCCGCGCGAGCGCAACCTGGCCCGGCAGTTCTCGCTGTTCGCCGAGAACCGCACGCAACTGAGCGAGCGCCTGTCCCTGGTGACCGGCGTGCGCCGCGACCAGGTGCATATCCAGCGTGACGACCTGCTCGGCGACAGCCGCGTCGACCGCAGCCTGAGCGGCGGCAACTGGCGCGCCGGCCTGGTGTTCGCCCTGACCCCGGAGCTGTCGCTGTACGGCCAGCATGCCACCAGCACCGAAGGGGTGAACAACCTGCTCACGCTCAGCCCCAGCCAGCAACAGTTCGACCTGAGCCGGGCCAGGCAGACCGAGGTCGGCCTCAAGCAGGCGTTCTGGAACGGTCAGGGCGAGTGGACGCTGGCCGCTTACCATATCGTCAAGAAGAAGCTGCTCAGCCGCGAGACCCCCAGCTCGCCCACCGAGCAGGTCGGCCAGCAGTCCGCCGACGGCCTCGAGGCCAGCCTGGAGCTGGCGCTGGGGCGCGGCTGGCAGGTATCGGCCAACGCGGCCTTCGTCCGCGCCGAGTACGACGACTTCGTCGAAGGCGGTGGCGATCGCAGCGGCAATCGTCCGAGCAACGTACCCCGGCGCACCGCCAACCTGTGGTTGAACAAGGCGCTGGGTCATGGCCTGGATGTCGGTGTCGGCGCGCGCTATGTCGATGCACGCTACGCCGACGCCGCCAACCAGATCGAGGTCCACGGCTACACCGTGGTCGACGCCAACATCGCCTGGCAGGCGCTGCCGGACGTGCGCCTGGGCCTGGAACTGAACAACCTGTTCGACCGCCAGTACGCCACCACCGCCAGCAGCGCGGGGCAGCAGTGGTACCTGGGCGCGCCGCGCTCGTTCTTCGTCACCGCGGACTACAGCTTCTGATGCAACGCCTGCGTATTCGCCAGCTGGCCTGGTCGCCCAACGGGCAGCAACCGCTGCTCGACGACATCGACCTCGACGTCGCTGACGGCGAGCTGCTCGGTCTGCTCGGCCCCAACGGCAGCGGCAAGACCAGTCTGTTGCGCTGCGCCTATCGCTTCCAGCGGCCCAGTGCCGGCCGCGTCGAACTGGATGGCGAGGCGCTGTGGCAGCGCTCGCCGCGCTGGTGTGCGCGGCGCGTGGCGGTGGTGTTGCAGGAGTTCCCGCAGGACTTCGGCCTGCGCGTGCACGAGGTCGCGGCCATGGGGCGCACGCCGCACAAGGGGCTGTTCGACAGCGACGATGCCGAGGACCAGCGCCTGGTCAGCGAGGCGCTGGCGCGGGTCGGCCTCGGCGAGCTGGCGCAGCAGCCGTTCGCCTGCCTGTCCGGCGGCGAGAAGCAGCGTGCGCTGCTGGCGCGGGCCCTGGTGCAGCAGCCGCAGCTGCTGATCCTCGACGAGCCGACCAATCACCTCGACCCACGCTACCAGCTGGAGCTGCTGCGGCAGATCAAGGCGCTGGGGCTGGCGACCCTGGCCAGCTTTCACGACCTCAACCTGGCGGCGGCCTTCTGCGACCGACTCTGCGTGCTCGATCGCGGGCGCCTGCTGGCGGTCGGAACGCCGGCCGAGGTGCTCACCGCCGACCTGCTGCAGCAGGTATTCGGCGTGCAGGCCCTGGTCGATACCCATCCACTGGCGGGTTACCCGCGCATTACCTGGATCCTCTGATGACACGCCTCACCTCGACGCCAAGGCGCCTTCCACGCCGCCGTGTTTCGTTCCTCGTGGCAGCGGCTGCATGGCTGCTGCTGGCCAGCAGCCCGAGCTGGGCCGTCACCGTGACCAGCTGCGACCGCCAGGTGACCATCGAGCGTCCGCCGCAACGCGCGGTCAGCCATGACATCAGCCTGACCGCCATGCTCCTGGAGCTGGGGTTGAAGGCGCGCATGGTCGGCTACAGCGGCGTCAGCGCCTGGAAGACGCCGGCGCCCGAACTGCAGGCCGACCTGGATGACCTGCCCGAGCTGGCGCCGCGCTACCCCTCGCTGGAAAACCTGCTGGATGCCGACGCCGACTTCTTCTTCGCCGGCTGGAACTACGGCATGCGCGTCGGTGGCGAAGTGACCCCGGCCAGCCTGGCGCGCTTCGGCATCCCGGTGTACGAGCTGAGCGAGTCCTGCGCGCATGTCATGCCCAATCGCGTTGCCAGCCTCGATGACGTCTACGGCGACCTGCGCAACCTCGGCCGCATCTTCGCCGTCGAGGCGCGTGCCGAGGGGCTGGTGCAGGGCATGCAGACGCGGGTGGCGGCGGTGCAGGCGCGCCTCGGCGAGCAGCCGCAACGGCCGCGCGTGTTCGTCTACGACAGCGGCGAGGACGTACCTTTCAGCGCCGGGCGACTGGGCATGCCGCAGTCGCTGATCGACGCCGCTGGCGGGCGCAACGTGATGGACGGGGTGGCCGGCAACTGGATGCAGGTCGGCTGGGAGGCCGTGGTCGAGCAGGACCCGCAATGGATCCTGATCGTCGACTATGGCGAGCGCAGTGCGGCGCAGAAGCGCGACTTCCTCATGCAGCATCCGGCGCTGCAGGGCGTCAGCGCGATCCGCCAGCAGCACTTCGTGGTGCTGCCCTACCTGGCGGTGACGCCGAGCCTGGACAACGCCGCCGCCATCGAGACCCTGGCCGCCGCGCTGCATCCCGAGGCCTTCGCACCGTGACGCGCCTGCGCCTGTTGCTGCTCGTGCTGGCGCTGCTGTTGCTGCTGTCGTGCGCCGTGTCGCTGGCGTTCGGGTCGGCGCAGGTGCCGCTCGAGCGCGTGCTGGCGATTCTCGGCCGGCACCTGTTCGGCATCCAGCCCGAGCAGGCGATCAGCGTCGGCCAGGACAGCATCGTCTGGCAGCTGCGCGCGCCGCGAGTCCTGCTCGGCGCGCTGGTCGGCGCCGGGCTGGCCCTGGTCGGCACCGTGCTGCAGGCGGTCACCCGCAACCCGCTGGCCGACCCGCACCTGCTCGGGGTCAGCTCGGGAGCGGCGTTCGGTGCGGTGGTGGTGGTGCTCTACCTGGGTGAGTTCGCCGGCGTCCTGAGCCTGCCGCTGGCCGCCTTCGTCGGCGCGCTGGCGAGCATGCTGCTGGTGCTGCTGATCGCCAATCGTGGCGGGCGTCTGCACAGCGACCGCCTGCTGCTGGCGGGGGTGGCGGTGTCCTTCGTGATGATGGCGGCGAGCAACCTGCTGCTCTACCTGGGCAACCCGCACGCGGCCAGTTCGGTACTGTTCTGGATGCTCGGCGGCCTTGGTCTGGCGCGCTGGGAGCTGCTCTGGCTGCCGACGCTGTGCCTGGCCCTGGCATTGCTGGTGCTGCTGGGGCTGGCCCGTGCGCTGAACGGCCTGATGGCCGGCGAGCAGAGCGCGGTGAGCCTGGGCCTGGAGCCGCGCCGTGTACGCCTGCTGGTGTTCGTGGTGGCGTCCCTGCTCACCGGTGTGCTGGTGTCGCTGTCCGGCGCCATCGGTTTCGTCGGGCTGATGCTGCCGCATGTGGCGCGTTTCCTGGTCGGTGCCGAGCACCGCCGCGTGCTGCCGGTGGCGGCGCTGCTCGGCGCGCTGTTCCTAGTCTGGGTCGACGTTGCCGCGCGCACCTGGCTGGCGCCGCAGGACCTGCCCATCGGCATCGTCACCGCGGCCATCGGCGGGGTGTTCTTCGTGGCCCTGCTCAGGCGCCGTTAGTCAGCCACGTCATCCGCTCAGGAGGGATGACCCTGCCCGCCGCACGTCGACGGGCGCCACGATCTGCCCAGGACGTGCGCCGATCTGCAGGCCCGATGCAGTAAAATGGCCCGCGTGTCGATCCCGCGAGCCGTCCCATGCCTTTGCCGCAGCGCCATCGCTACCGTGTTCTGTTCACCGTTCTGGCGATTCTCGTCGGCCTGCTGCTGAGCGTCTGGCTGGGCGGGCGCTATGCCGAGCGACGGGCCTGGGACGAGCGCAGTGCCGAAGCCCGTGGCCAGCTGCAGCTGTATGCCCAGTCCATCCGCACGCTGGTCGAGCGCTTCAGCTCGGTGCCCGAAGTGCTGGCGCTGGACAGCGATATCCGCAGCCTGTTGCGCGCGCCCCACGACCGCCAGTTGCGCCTGGCGCTGAATCAGCGGCTGGAGCGCCTGAACGCCGCTGCCGGCTCCACCGTGCTGTACCTGCTCGATGCCCGTGGGGAAACCCTGGTGGCCAGCAACTGGCGCGACTGGAGCAGCTTCGTCGGCAACAACTACGCCTTCCGCCCGTATTTCCAGAACGCCGTGCGCAACGGCGGCGCGCGTTACTTCGCGGTGGGCGTGACCACCGGAATTCCTGGCTACTTCCTGTCCCATGTGGTGCGCGGCGACGACGGCGAGCTGCTCGGCGTGCTGGTGGTCAAGCTGGAGCTGGAAGACCTGCAGCGCGAGTGGGTCGGGCAGCCCGGCGTGCTGCTGGTCGCCGATGGCTACCAGGTGGTGATCCTCAGCAACAAGCCGGCCTGGCGCTTCCGCGCGTTGCAGCCGCTGGACGAGCAGGCGCGCGCCGAGCTGGTGGAGGTGCGCCGCTACGCCGAGCAGGCGCTGCAACCGCTGACGCATCGGGTGTACCGACGTATCGACGACGAGGCCGACTGGGCGCGTGTCGACGGCCCCGATGGCAATCACGATTACCTCTGGCAACGCCTGGTCATGCCCGACGAGGGCTGGACCCTGCACCTGCTCAGCGAGCCGGCGGGGCTGGCCGACAGCATCCGCAGCTACCGCCTGGCCGCCGCCGGGGTGTGGATGACGCTGGCCTTCCTGTTGCTGTTCCTCGCCCAGCGGCGCAAGAACCAGCGCCTGCAGGCCGGTATCCGCGAGCGCCTGGAACGTGAGGTGGCGCTGCGCACCGCCGAGCTGCGCGAAGCCCAGGACGGTCTGGTGCATGCCGCCAAGATGGCCGCGCTGGGGCAGATGTCGGCCGCCCTGGCGCACGAGATCAACCAGCCGCTGACCGCCCTGCAGATGCAGCTCGGCAGCCTGCGCCTGTTGCTCGACAGCGGCCGGCCGGAGGCGGTGCACGAGGGCCTGCAACGCATCGATGGCCTGTTGCAGCGCATGGCCGCGCTGACCGGTCACCTGAAGACCTTCGCGCGCAAGACGCCGGCCGGTCTCAGCGAGCGCCTGTGCCTCGGCGATGTGCTGGAGCAGGCCCTGCAACTGCTGGCGCCGCGCATGCGCAGCGAGCAGGTGGAGCTGCGCACCCAGGTCGACGGCGAGGCCGAAGTGCTCGGGGACGCCATCCGCATCGAGCAGGTGATACTCAACCTGCTGCACAACGCCCTCGACGCCATGCTCGACAGCGATTCGCGCATCCTCCTGGTACGCATCTTCCGTGACGGCGCCGCCTGCGTGCTGAGCGTCGAGGACAGTGGCGGCGGTATCGCCGAAGAGGCCCTTGGCCGGGTCTTCGAACCCTTCTTCACCACCAAGCCGGTGGGCCAGGGGCTTGGGCTCGGGCTGGCGGTGTCCTACGGCATCGTCCGTGACCTCGGCGGCATGCTCGAGGCGCACAACGGCGAGCGCGGCGCAGTGTTCACCCTGAAGCTGCCGAGCGCACCCTGATACCTGTGGGTGAGGCGTCTCCACCCTGCGCCGAGCCTTCGTAGGAGCGGCTTCAGCCGCGAACGGTCGCTGGCCAACGCCGCTCCTGCGGGTTCTTCTCCTGACGCTGCGGATGGTCTCAGGAGATCGCTTCCGGGCTACACTGCCTGCCGTTTTCCCCAGGAGGTGTCATGAGCGCTCAGGTCATAGTGGTCGACGACGAAGCGGCGATTCGCGAGGCGGTCCAGCAGTGGCTGGAACTGTCCGGCTTCACGGTGCGCACCTGTGCCAGCGCGGCCGAGGCCCTGGCCCTGGTCGACCGTGACTTTCCCGGTATCGTCGTCAGCGACGTGCGCATGCCCGGCAGTGACGGCCTGCAACTGCTCGACAGGTTGCTGCAGGTGGACACCGACCTGCCGGTGATCCTGGTCACCGGCCATGGCGATGTGCCGATGGCGGTGCAGGCGTTGCGCCAGGGTGCCTATGACTTCATCGAGAAACCCTTCACCCCCGAACGCCTGCTCGACAGCGTGCGGCGTGCCCTGGACAAGCGCCGGCTGGTCTGCGAGAACCGCCAGCTGCGCCAGCAGGTCGCCGACAAGGGGCGCATCGAGAGCCAGCTGATCGGCATGTCGCGCTCGATGGAAAACCTGCGCCGGCAGATCCTCGAGCTGGCTGGCACCTCGGTCAACGTGCTGATCCGTGGTGAGACCGGCAGCGGCAAGGAGCGCGTGGCGCGCTGCCTGCACGATTTCAGCCCGCGCGCCGGCAAGGCCTTCGCCGCGCTGAACTGCGCGGCGATCCCCGAGACCATCTTCGAGAGCGAACTGTTCGGCCATGAGAGCGGCGCCTTCACTGGCGCGCAGGCCAAGCGCATCGGTCGCATCGAGCATGCCGACGGCGGCACCCTGTTCCTCGACGAGGTGGAGAGCCTGCCGCTGGCGCAGCAGGTCAAGCTGCTGCGCGTGCTGCAGGAGAAGACCCTGGAACGCCTGGGCTCGAACAAGAGCATCCAGGTCGACCTGCGGGTGATCAGCGCGGCCAAGCCGGACCTGCTCGACGAGGTCAGGGCAGGCCGCTTCCGCGAGGACCTGGTGTACCGCCTCAACGTGGCCACTCTGCATATCCCGCCGCTGCGCGAACGGCGCGAGGACATCCCGCTGCTGTTCGAGCATTTCGCCCAGGAGGCGGCCCGTCGCCATGGCCGCGAGGCGCCGCCGCTGGCGCCCAGCGAGCTGGCGCGTCTGCTCGGGCATGACTGGCCGGGCAACGTGCGCGAGCTGATCAACGCCGCCGAGCGCCATGCCTTGGGCCTGTCCAGCCCGCCCCCGGCGGAGCGTTTCGCCGGCCAGGCCCTGGCGCAGCAGATGGAGGCCTTCGAGGCGCAATGCCTGCACAACGCGCTGCTGCACTGCCAGGGCAACATCACGGCGGTGATGGAGATGCTGCAGCTGCCGCGGCGCACCCTCAACGAGAAGATGCAGCGCCACGGCCTGTCGCGCGGCGACTACCTGCCCGGCGGCGAGGAATGACAGCGACGCTGGCGATGTGGCTGGCTGCCTGACCCGGGGCAAGCCGTGGAAACAGCCTGATCCGTCCGGGTCTTTCATCCGGGGCACGCGATAAGCGGATTTCTGCCGACCCCGTCACAGGTGTCGGCGGTTTCTCGCTCAGTGACCGTCTGGTCGCTGGATAGAACCCCTCTACCTCGGGCCTTTCGCGCCCTGGCACGGCATCTGCTATAGCCATGGCAGCCGCGCCGCATCCTGCCGACGTGGCGACCATAACAACGACAAGAGGTCAGCCCATGAACTGCCACGCCCCCCGTACCCTGCTGCACGCGCTGTTCAGCATGGGCCGCCTCCGCACCGCGCTCGCCGCGGCTCTTGTCCAACGCTGCACCCTGCGCTGCTGATCGCGCACCGCCGATGACGCCAGGCCGGCGTCGTCTAGAGTGAAACTCTGCATAAAGCCATAACAACGACGGAGATACTTCCATGCGACTGACCAAGAAAATCAGCCTGTTCGCCGCTGCCGCGGCCATCACTGCCAGCACCGCCGTGCTCGCTGCGCCGACCTTCATCAACGTGCTCACTGGCGGTACCAGTGGCGTGTACTACCCGATCGGCGTCGCCCTGTCGCAGCTGTACACCAATGGCATCGAAGGCTCCAAGACCTCGGTCCAGGCGACCAAGGCCTCGGTGGAAAACCTCAACCTGCTGCAGGCGGGTCGTGGCGAACTGGCCTTCGCTCTCGGTGACTCGGTAGCCGATGCCTGGAACGGCGTGGAAGACGCGGGCTTCAAGGCGCCGCTGAAGAAACTGCGGGCCATCGCCGGCACCTACCCGAACTACATCCAGATCGTGGCCAACGCCGAATCCGGCATCAAGAGCCTGGAAGACCTCAAGGGCAAGCGCATCTCCGTCGGTGCGCCGAAGTCCGGCACCGAGCTGAATGCCCGCGCCATCTTCAAAGCCGCCGGCCTGAGCTACGAAGACATGGGCAAGGTTGAATTCCTGCCGTACGCCGAGTCGGTCGAGCTGATCAAGAACCGCCAGCTGGACGCCACCCTGCAGTCGTCCGGTCTGGGCATGGCCGCCATCCGCGACCTGGCCTCGACCATGAAGATCAGCTTCGTCTCCATCCCGGCCGACGTGACCGCGAAGATCGACAATGCTGCCTACCAGGCCGCCACCATCCCGGCCGGTACCTACGACGGTCAGGACGCTGACGTGCCCACCGTGGCGATCACCAACATCCTGGTCAGCCACGAAGGCGTCTCCGATGACGTGGCCTACCAGATGACCAAGCTGATGTTCGACAACCTCGACCGCCTGGGCACCGCCCACTCCGCGGCCAAGGACATCAAGCTGGAAACCGCTACCAAGAACCTGCCGATCCCGCTGCATCCGGGTGCCGAGCGCTACTACAAAGAAGTCGGCGCGCTGTAATCACGGCCTGGGCCACGGCGTGCGCGCCGTGGCTCCTGCTACAGAATCGCGAATAAAACCGGCGTTCATGGACGGTGGGTTTTGTTGGCGACTCTGCCCCGTATCGAAGTAGTCATGAGGTTTGCACTCCATGAGTGAACAGAACAACGGCCTGTCCGCCAGTCCGTCCGACTGGCCGAAGGCGCTCTTCGCCGTCGCGCTGCTGTTTTCCATTTTCCAGATCGTCACGGCGGCGTTCCACCCGGTGTCGACCCAGGTGTTGCGTGCGGTGCACGTGGGCTTCCTGCTGCTGCTGGTGTTCATCAGCTACCCGGCGCTGGGCAAGGGCCGTCCGTGGCAGCCGCTGGCCTGGCTGCTGGGCCTGGCCGGCATGGCCACGGCCATCTACCAGTGGTACTTCGAGGCGGACCTGATCCAGCGTTCGGGTGACCTGACCAGCGCCGACATGGTCATCGGCCTGACCCTGGTGGTGCTGGTGTTCGAAGCCGCGCGCCGGGTCATGGGCATCGCCCTGCCGATCATCTGCGCGCTGTTCCTGGCCTACGGCATGCTCGGCCAGTACCTGCCGGGCGACCTGGTGCACCGCGGCTACGGCATCGATCAGCTGGTCAACCAGCTGTCGTTCGGCACCGAAGGCCTGTACGGCACGCCGACCTACGTCTCGGCCACCTACATCTTCCTGTTCATCCTGTTCGGCGCCTTCCTCGAGCAGGCCGGGATGATCAAGCTGTTCACCGACTTCGCCATGGGCCTGTTCGGCCACAAGGTCGGCGGTCCGGCCAAGGTCTCGGTGGTGTCGTCCGCGCTGATGGGCACCATCACCGGTTCCGGCGTGGCCAACGTGGTCACCACCGGCCAGTTCACCATCCCGCTGATGAAGCGCTTCGGCTACCGCCCGGCTTTCGCCGGTGGTGTCGAGGCCACCTCGTCGATGGGCAGCCAGATCATGCCGCCGATCATGGGCGCCGTGGCCTTCATCATGGCCGAGACCATCAACGTGCCGTTCTTCGAGGTGGCCAAGGCCGCGCTGATCCCGGCGCTGCTGTACTTCGGCTCGGTGTTCTGGATGGTTCACCTGGAGGCCAAGCGTGCCAACCTGCGCGGCCTGCCCAAGGACGAATGCCCGAACCCGTGGAAATCCGTACGTGAGCGCTGGTTCCTGCTGATCCCGCTGTTCATCCTCATCTACCTGCTGTTCTCCGGGCGCACGCCACTGTTCTCCGGTACCGTCGGCCTGGCGCTGACCGCCATGGTCATCCTCGGCTCGGCGATCATCCTGCAGGTGTCGTCCAAGATCATGCGCTTCGCCTTCTGGATCGCCCTGGGCGTGCTCTGCGCCGGCTTCTTCCAGCTGGGGATCGGCGTGGTGTTCGGCGTCATCGCCGTGCTGGTGGCGGTGTGCTGGTTCGTCAAGGGCGGTCGCGACACCCTGACCCTGTGCCTGCACGCGCTGGTCGAGGGCGCTCGCCATGCGGTGCCGGTCGGTATCGCCTGCGCCCTGGTCGGGGTGATCATCGGCGTGGTGTCGCTGACCGGCGTGGCGTCGACCTTCGCCGGCTACATCCTCGCCATCGGCCAGGACAACCTGTTCCTGTCGCTGGTGCTGACCATGCTCACCTGCCTGGTGCTGGGCATGGGCATTCCGACCATCCCCAACTACATCATCACCAGCTCGATCGCCGCGCCGGCGCTGCTCGACCTCGGCGTACCGCTGATCGTCTCGCACATGTTCGTCTTCTACTTCGGCATCATGGCCGACCTCACGCCGCCGGTGGCGCTGGCCTGCTTCGCGGCCGCGCCGATCGCCAAGGAGCGTGGCCTGAAGATCAGCCTGTGGGCGGTGCGCATCGCCATCGCCGGCTTCGTCGTGCCGTACATGGCGGTTTACTCGCCGGCGCTGATGCTGCAGGGCGACAGCCTGCTGGCCACCTTCTACGTGGTGTTCAAGGCCGCGCTGGCCATCGGCATCTGGGGCGTGGTGTTCACCGGCTTCCTGCAGGCCAAGCTGAGCTGGTGGGAGCGCATCCTGGGCCTGGCGGCGGGCACCAGCCTGATTCTCGCCACGCCGATCAGCGATGAGCTGGGCTTCGCCCTCAGCGCGCTGTTCATCGGCCAGCACTTCTGGCGCGCGCGTCGCGCCGAGGTGGCGGCGGCGTGATCGGTCTCTGTCTGGGACTGGCCGGGGCGGTGTGGGCGGAGCTGCCCACCGCCGAGTTCACCCTGGCCTGGACCCACACCATCGAGAAGATCCGCTGGGAAGAGGATTACCGCGTCACCGCCGAGGGCTTGCTCCTCGGCGAGGCGCGGGTCAAGGGTTCCGGCGCCGGGATGGAAATTCCCGATGGCGCCGAACTGCGCAATGGCAGCTGGCACTACCAGCGTCAGCTACCGCCTTTGCAACCCCTGCGAGTCGGGCGTACGCCCGAAGCCGGGGATTACCAACTGTGTATCGACCAGCGTTGTCGCCCGATGAGCGACTGGCTCGGCCCGCCAAAAGCGAGCCAGCCGGCGTTGGAACTCTGGAGCTGCGAGCTGAGCTCCCCTGCGCCTGACGCAGGCTAGGTTCGCCCGAGCGGACCCATGCTCCCGGCGCCACAAGTGCCGGCTGAAAAAGAAGGAAACCCCCATGCGGCGCAAGCCGGTGGGGGTTTTGTTCGTCTGCGGCTACGCTTGAGCAACGCCCCGTTCGAGGAGACCCATCATGCACCCTGTCTTTCGCTCCGCCCTGCCGCTCGCCCTCTGCCTGTCACCGACCCTGGCCAGCGCGCTGGATATCCAGCCCGGCGTCTGGGAGGTCAGCTCGCACAACATGCAGGTCGGCGGCCAGGCCATGCCGGCGATGGAGGAGATGCTGGCGCAGCTGCAGAACCTGCCGCCGGAGCAACGCCAGATGATGGAGAACATGCTGGCCGAACAGGGCATCAGGCTCGGCGCGGGTGGTGTGCAGATGTGCCTCACCGCCGAGCAGATCAAGGCCCAGGACATTCCCCTGCACGACCCCGAGTCCGGTTGCCGCAACGAGGTCCTCGAACGCAGCGCGACGCTGTGGAAGTTTCGCTTCACCTGCCCGGATGCCCAGGGCGAAGGGGAGACGCGTTTCGTCAGCGACAAGGAATTCACCACCCAGGTCAGCGGTACCTACAACGGCCAGCCGAGCAGCATGGAGAGCCGGGCGCGCTGGGTCGGCGCGGACTGTGCCGTGCTCAAACGCTAAACCTCACAGGCCGTGACGCAGGCGAATGGCCTCGACCTGTTCGCTGCGCTCCTCCAGGAAGCGGTTGAAGGCCTCGATCACCTGCGGGTAGCGGATGCTCGACAGGTAGTAGTGGTCTTCCACGTGCGGCAGCTGCGGGTCGAGCACCAGCGCCTGCTCCGCCAGGTCCATCAGGCGCAGCTGGTGGGCCACCACGCGGGGGTTGAGGTAGACCGCGTCGACCCGGTCATTGATGGCCATGAGCAGCAGCGACTCGATCTGGTTGGCCTGGATCAGCTTGATACGTCCGGCGTGGATCTCCGTCAGGTACGGCCAGGGGGTGAAACCGTTCTGCGTGCCGAGCAGGCGGATACGCGCCACGCCCTGGCCGAGCTGCTGCGGCTTGACCAGGATGCCGTCGACATAGGGCGCTGCCGGGCGGCTGTAGTGGATGGCGTGGCCGGCCTTCTGGTCAGCGTTCCACTGCGGGTGGTCGGGGAATTTCAGGTCGACCCGCCCGCCGAGGAAATCCCCCAGCAGGCGCCTCACCGGCAGTGGCACGTAGACGAAGCGGTAGCCGTGCTCGGCGGCAAAGGCATCCAGCAGGTCGCGCGCATAGCCACGGTATTCGCCGTTCTCCACGTCGGAATAGGGCTGGTAGGGCTGCAGTTCCACGCCGACACGAATCACCTCCTGCGCCAGGCAGGGCAGGGCGAGCAGACAGAGGCAGAACAGCTGGGCGAGGCGCGTCTTCATGGGGCAGTGCCAAGGGCGGCAGACTCCATAACCATAGTCGTGCCGCGAAGCCTGTTCAAAGTCGCGCCGGCAGGCGCCCGGGGTGGCGAAAGTGCGCGATATCGCAGTGAACGGGCAGGTTTCAGGCTTCTCAGAGGATGGGCGAGATCAGCCGCGCCACGCGCATGCCCAGCTGCTGCAGGCGGTGCAGGTTGCGGCGGTCGGCATTGACCAGTTCCCGCGAGCGGCTGAAATCCGCCTCCAGCATCTGGGCGACCTCGGCGTTGAAGCCTTCGTCGACTATCAGCAGGCTGGCCTCGAAATTCAGGCGGAAGGAGCGGTTGTCCAGGTTGGCGCTGCCCAGCACGCAGGCGTCGTGGTCGATCAGCAGCGCCTTCTGGTGCAGGAAACCCGGCTGGTAGCGCAACACGCGCACCCCGGCGCGCAGCGCCTCGAAGGCGTACAGGCTGGACGCGGCATAGACGATACGGTGATCGGGGCGCGCCGGCAGCAGCAGGCGCACGTCCACCCCGCGCATCACGGCCAGGCGCAGGGCGGCGAACAGGGCTTCGTCGGGGACGAAATACGGGCTGCTCAGCCACACGCGTTCGCGCGCGGCGTGGATCGCCTCGACGAACATCAGCGAGCAGGTTTCCTGGGCGTCGGCCGGACCGCTGGCGATCACCTGGCAGAGCACGCCGGGTTCGTCCTGCTTGCTCGGCATCAGCAGCGGCGGGAGCTTCTGGCAGGCCCAGTACCAGTCTTCGGCGAAGGCTTCCTGCAGGCTGGCCACCACCGGCCCGCGCACTTCCACGTGGGTGTCGCGCCAGGGCGCCAGCGGCGGCTTCTGCCCGAGGTATTCGACGCCGACATTGAGGCCGCCGAGAAAGCCGATCTCGCCATCGACCACGACGATCTTGCGGTGGTTGCGGAAGTTCAGCTGGAAGCGATTGAACAGGCCGTAGCGGGTGGGGAAGGCGTGCACCTGGACGCCACCCCGGCGCAGCCGATCGATGAAGGCGCCGGACAGCGCATGGCTGCCGACGCCGTCGTACAGCACGTGCACCTGCACCCCGGCTGCGGCGCGCTCGAGCAGGATGTCATGCAGGCGGCGACCGAGGCTGTCGTCACGGATGATGAAGAACTGCAGCAGGATCACCTGCCGGGCGCCGGCCAGCGCATCGAGCATCGCCGCGAAGGTGGCTTCGCCGTCGATCAGCAACTGCACCCGGTTGCCGGTCAGGCCGGGCAGGTGCGACAGGCGCGGCAGGGCCCGCAGGCGTGCATAGGCGGGCGACAGGTGCGCCGCCTTGGCTTCCTCGACCCAGGGCCGCCAGTCCTGCTCGGCCATGGCCAGGTGCATTTCCCTGTCGGCCTGGCGGCGTGCCTTGACGTAGGCGTCGAAGCGGCTGCGGCCGAACACCAGGTACGGCAGCAGCGTCAGGTAGGGCATGAAGAACAGCGACAGTCCCCAGGCCAGGGCGCCCTGGGCGGTGCGTACGGTCAGCACGGCATGGATCGCGGCCAGCATGCCGAGGGCGTGGATGCTGGCGATCAGGTAGGCGAACAGGTGGGGAATGCCGAAATCCGCAGGCATGCAGGGTCTTCCTTTGCACGGGCTGTGTGCAGCTGACCACGGGGGTTACGCAGCGTTCGATGGTCATCCTGCCATGGCCATCCGGGGAATGGCAGTGCCAGGCAGATGGCCAGCTTCCGGGGAATTATTCGAGGCTTTCACGTGTCTTGGATTCTGAGTGAGCGGAATTCATGTGTTACCCTTTCCCGTTCGACCCGACTGTGGGTCGTCTTTAATTGGAGGAGGGCATCCGTCCTGTTCACGCTCGTCTAGCGAGTCAAACGCATCAAGGAGCACGCCACGTATGGGAAACGTCCCTTCGCATGACATGACCCCGCCACCCGCAGCGGAAACCCACGAGGGCATCCCGGCACCGACCGGTGAAGCCAACCTGATCGACACCGATTACGTCATCGGTCAGGACAACATCAAAGGGCAGTTCGTCTTCGCCCTCGACATCCATGGCAAGGTCTTCACCATTTCCGCGCTGGTCGCGGTGATCTTCGTGATCCTGGCCCTGGCTCTGCAGAACCAGATCGAACCGCTGTTCAGCGGCGTGCGCGACTGGCTCACCCACCACATGGCCTGGTTCTTCATCGGTGCCGCCAACATCTTCGTCCTGCTCTGCCTCGCGCTGATCGTCTCGCCATTGGGCAAGGTGCGTATCGGCGGCAAGGAAGCGACCCCCGACTACACCTACATGGGCTGGTTCTCCATGCTGTTCGCCGCCGGCATGGGCATCGGCCTGATGTTCTACGGCGTGTCCGAACCCATGTCGCACTACAGCTCGTCGATCGCCGGCATCACCGTCGGTGAAGACGGCGTGCGCACCGACTGGGCACCGCTGGGCGGGGCCGAAGGCAACGCCGAGGAAGCGGTGCGCCTGGGCATGGCCGCGACCATCTTCCACTGGGGCCTGCACCCCTGGGCGATCTACGCCATCGTCGCGCTGGCCCTGGCGCTGTTCTCGTTCAACAAGGGCCTGCCGCTGTCGATCCGCTCGATCTTCTACCCGATCCTCGGTGAGCGCGTGTGGGGTTGGCCGGGGCACATCGTCGACATCCTCGCGGTGTTCGCCACCCTGTTCGGCCTGGTCACTTCGCTGGGCCTGGGTGCCGAGCAGGCGGCTGCCGGGGTGGAGTACCTGTTCGGCATTCCGGCCACGGACACCACCAAGGTGCTGCTGATCATCGCCATCACCATGATCGCCCTGGCCTCGGTCGTCGCCGGTCTGGACAAGGGGGTCAAGCGCCTGTCGGAGATCAACATGGGCCTGGCCATGGCCCTGTTGCTGTTCGTCATCATCGCCGGGCCGACCCTGGTGATCTTCACCGACTTCTTCAAGAACCTCGGCGCCTACCTACAGTATCTGCCGGCGCTGTCCAACCCGGTCGGGCGCGAGGACGCCAACTTCAGCCAGGGCTGGACGGCGTTCTACTGGGCCTGGTGGATCAGCTGGTCGCCGTTCGTGGGCATGTTCATCGCGCGGGTCAGTCGTGGCCGCAGCGTGCGTGAATTCCTCATCGCCGTGCTGCTGGTGCCGTCGCTGGTGTCGGTGCTGTGGATGACCGCCTTCGGCGGCACCGCCATCAATCAGCTGCTGGTGGACGGTTTCACCGGCGCGCAGGATGCCGGCCTGGAGCTGAAACTGTTCAGCATGCTCGGTGAGATGCCGCTGACCGGCATCACCTCGTTCATCGGCATCGTGCTGGTGGTGGTGTTCTTCATCACCTCGTCGGACTCCGGCTCGCTGGTGATCGACACCATCACCGCCGGCGGCAAGGTCAACGCACCGGTACCGCAGCGCGTGTTCTGGGCCAGCATCGAGGGCGTCATCGCCATCGCCCTGCTGCTCGGTGGCGGTCTGGTGGCGTTGCAGGCGATGGCCGTGTCGACGGGCCTGCCGTTCACCATCGTGCTGCTGGTGGGCTGCATCTCCATCGTCAAGGGGCTGATGAGCGAGCCGCGCTGAGCAGGCTGTTCGCCGTTGCCAAAAGCGCGCCTTCGGGCGCGCTTTTTCGTTCCCCGGGTAACGGGTCGTTAATGGGAAAACCCGCGGCGTTCCAGCGGTGCAGGCCGTTTTTTCCTTCTGCTAGCGTCGGCTTCCGCGATTCGCAGCCCCTGCGCGCGCCCTAGAAAAAGAAGGAGCAGCCCCTTGAGCCAAGGCCCCGTACCCCGCAACAACGACTCATCCGCAGACGGCATTCCCGCCCCGAGTGGGGCCGTCACCCTCATCGACACCGACTACGTGGTCGGCCAGGACAACATCCGTGGCCGCTACCTGGTCAATCTCGACATCCATGGCGTGGTCTTCCTGATCTCGGCGGTGACCGCGTTCATCTTCGTCGCGCTGGCGCTGGCCATGCACGACCAGATCGAGCCGCTGTTCAAGGCCGTGCGTGACTGGCTGACGGTGCACCTGTCGTGGTTCTTCATCGGCTCGGCCAACATCTTCGTGCTGCTGTGCCTGGGGCTGATCGTGTCGCCGCTGGGCAAGGTGCGCCTCGGCGGTACGCTGGCGCGCCCCGATTACTCGTACTTCTCCTGGTTCGCCATGCTGTTCGCCGCCGGCATGGGCATCGGCCTGATGTTCTACGGCGTGGCCGAGCCGATGTCGCACTACGGCACGGCCCTGGGCGGCATCAGCGTGGACGCCAACGGCGTGCGCACCGACTGGGCGCCGCTGGGTGCCGCTGCGGGCGACTCCGCCGAGGCGGCGCGCCTGAGCATGGCCACCACCATCTTCCACTGGGGCCTGCACCCCTGGGCGGTGTATGCCATCGTCGCCCTGGCGCTGGGCCTGTTCGCCTTCAACAAGGGCCTGCCGCTGTCGTTCCGCTCGATCTTCTTCCCGCTGCTCGGTGAGCGCGTCTGGGGCTGGCCGGGCCACCTGATCGACATCCTCGCGGTGTTCGCCACCCTGTTCGGCCTGGTCACCTCGCTGGGCCTGGGCGCCGAGCAGGCCACTGCGGGCCTGCACGCGCTGTTCGGCCTGCCGGCCGACACCACCACCAAGGTGTTGCTGATCACGGTGATCACCCTGATCGCCCTGTGCTCGGTGCTGACCGGCGTGGACAAGGGGGTCAAGCGCCTGTCGGAGATCAACATGGGCCTGGCCCTGGCGCTGCTGCTGTTCGTGCTGCTCGCCGGGCCGACCGCCCTGCTGCTGACCGGCGTGCTGGACAACCTGGGTGCCTACCTGCAGTACCTGCCGGCGCTGTCCAACCCGGTCGGGCGCGAGGACGCCAACTTCAGCCAGGGCTGGACGGCGTTCTACTGGGCCTGGTGGATCAGCTGGTCGCCGTTCGTGGGCATGTTCATCGCGCGGGTCAGCCGTGGCCGCACCGTGCGTGAATTCCTCACGGCGGTGCTGCTGGTGCCGTCGCTGGTGTCGGTGATCTGGATGAGCACCTTCGGCGGGACCGCGCTGCACCAGGCCCTCGGCGGCCTCACCGAACTGCAGCAGGCGGCCCTGGAGCTGAAGATGTTCGTCATGCTCGATCAGCTGCCGATCAGCGCCATCAGCTCGTTCGCCGCGATCGTCCTGGTGGTGCTGTTCTTCATCACCTCGTCGGACTCCGGCTCGCTGGTGATCGACACCATCACCGCCGGCGGCAAGATCAACGCACCGGTCTCGCAGAAGATGTTCTGGGTGATCATGGAAGGCGCCCTGGCCGTCGCGCTGCTGCTTGGCGGTGGCCTGGTGGCCCTGCAGGCGATGGCGGTGTCGACCGGCCTGCCGTTCACCGTGGTGCTGCTGGTCGGCTGCGTGGCGATCATCAAGGGGCTGAGCAGCGAGCCGCGCTGAGCGGCTGCTGGCCCTCTTCCGATACTGGAGAGGGCTTCCCCGGCAGCAACGAAAACGCCGCGAACCTTTGCAAGTTCGCGGCGTTTTCGCGTCTAGCGGTCGAACATCAGCATTCGATGATGTTCACCGCCAGGCCGCCACGGGCGGTTTCCTTGTACTTGGTCAGCATGTCGGCACCGGTCTCGCGCATGGTCTTGATCACCTTGTCCAGGCTCACGTAGTGCGCGCCGTCGCCGTACAGCGCCATGCGCGCGGCGTTGATCGCCTTCACCGAGGCGATGGCGTTGCGCTCGATGCAGGGAATCTGCACCAGGCCGCCGACCGGGTCGCAGGTCAGGCCCAGGTGGTGCTCCATGCCGATCTCGGCGGCGTTCTCGACCTGCTCCGGGGTGCCGCCGAGTACCGCGCACAGCGCGCCGGCTGCCATCGAACAGGCCACGCCGACTTCACCCTGGCAACCCACTTCGGCGCCGCTGATCGAGGCGTTCTCCTTGTACAGGATGCCGATGGCGCCAGCGGTGAGCAGGAAGTCGATGATGCCGCGTTCGCTGGCGCCGGAGATGGCGTTGGCGTAGTAGTGCAGCACCGCCGGAATGATGCCGGCGGCGCCGTTGGTCGGCGCGGTGACCACGCGGCCACCGGCGGCGTTCTCCTCGTTCACGGCCAGGGCCCAGAGGTTGACCCAGTCGAGCATGCGCAGCGGATCTTCCATGTAGCTGCGCTGGAAGCCGCCCAGCTTGCGCGCCAGGATCGCCGCGCGCCGGCGCACCTTGAAGCCGCCCGGCAGGATGCCTTCGGTGCGGCAGCCGCGCTCCACGCAGGCCTGCATCACCTTCCAGATTTCCAGCAGGCCGGCGTCGGTCTCTTCGTCGCTGCGCCAGTGGCGTTCGTTGCGGCGCATCACCTCGGCGATGCCGATGCCGTGCTCGCGGCTCAGGCGCAGCAGGTCGGCGCCGCTGCGAAACGGCAGCGGCAGGGCCGTGGCGTCCGGGGCGATGACCTTGTGCTTGGAGCCATCGGCGAGAATCGCCTCGCTGACCACGAAGCCGCCACCCACCGAGTAATAGGTGGCCTCATGCACCTGGATGCCTGCGCCGTCGAAGGCGGCGAAGCGCAGGCCGTTGGCGTGCAGCGGCAGCGCCTTGCGGAACATCTTCAGGTCGGCCTTCTCGTCGAAGGCGACGGCGTGCTTGCCGGCCAGGACGATGCGCTTGTCGCGGCGGATGGTGTCGATGTACTCGGGGACCTGGTCGACATTGACGGTATCCGGCTCATGGCCGCTGAGGCCGAGCAGGACCGCCTTGTCACTGCCGTGGCCCTTGCCGGTGGCGCCCAGCGAGCCGTACAGCTCGGCGACGACACGGGTCACCTGCGGCATGTGGCCGTGGTTTTCCAGGGCGTGGGTGAACAGGGCGGCCGCGCGCATCGGGCCGACGGTGTGGGAACTGGACGGGCCGATGCCGACTTTGAACAGGTCGAAAACGCTGATAGCCATGGCGAGGTTCTTCTTCTGGGTGAGTGGACACGCGCCCGGTTCCGCGCGTGTGGGCAACCCTATCTAAGAACGGCTTTATCATTATGTATACTGATTTATTTTTAATATATTCGTTAGCAATTCTTAACTATTGAGATCCTGCCATGGACATCACCCGCCTGCGCACCCTGCGTGAACTGGCCCGTTGCCGCACCATGGCGGCCGCTGCCGAGTCGTTGCACCTGACGCCGTCGGCCGTGTCGCAACAGGTCGCCTTGCTCGAACGCGAGGTGGATGTCGCGCTGATCGAGCGGCGTGGGCGCGGTGTCGTGCTGACGCCGGCCGGCGAGCGCCTGGTGGCGCATGCCGAGCGCATCCTCATGGTGCTCGACGAAGCCCGCTCGGAGCTGGCGCTGCTGCGCGGCGAAGTGGCCGGCGAACTGCGCGTGGCGGCCTTCGCGTCGATCTCCGTGGCGGTGATCGCGGAAACCGTGCGCGCCCTGCGCAGCAGCTATCCCCGGTTGAACGTGGTGGTGCTGGAGCTGGAACCGCAGGAAAGCCTCAGTGCCCTGGGCGCCTGGCAGATCGACGTGGCGGTGATCGACGATCTGGCCGTGACCCCGGACGAGAACCGCGAGCACTACGCGCTGATTCCGCTGACCCAGGACCTGCTGCACGTGCTGCTGCCCATCGACCACGCCCTGGCCAGGCACGCCAGCCTGACCATCGCCGACCTGCGCGAGGAGGCCTGGGCGCTGGACTCCACCGGCAGCTCGTTCGGCGAATTCATCACCAACCTGTGTCGCCGCTCGGGCTTCGCGCCGCGCATCAATGCGCACTGCGCCGGTTTCGAGATGGTCGCGGCGATGGTCGCTTCCGGCAACTCCATCTCCATCGTCTCCGGCCTGCGCCTGGTCCGCCCGCTGCCCGGTGTCACCGCCGTGCCCCTGCTGCCCGACATCCAGCGCGGCGTGTTCCTCGCCTATCGCAAGGGCGAACGCGACCATCCGGCGGTCAACGCGTTTCTCGACGAGGCGGTGTACACGGCAGACAAGGTGCTGGGTTAGTGCCACAGCGCCCTGTGGGGGGCTTTGGCCGCGATGCTTTTGCGGCGTTGAGCCCAGCCATATCTTGGCCATCCGCTCGCCTGGTGGTGGATAAGCTTCGCGTTATCCACCCTACGCGGCTGACCTGTAGGAGCGGCTTCAGCCGCGATGTTCCCTGTCCGCGTCATCCGTTCCGCGTCTTACTCAGCGGGCGTGACGCTCTCTTGAACGGCCTCAGCCGCCAGCTTCGCTCTTTCGGCCTTGCTGATGTACTTGGGTTTGTTGCTCTTGGGCGCGAGCTTGGCGTTGGCCTTCCTGGCGTGGGCTTCGAGTAGTTGCTTGATCTTCTTGCGGCGATTCATGGGTGTGTATCTGCGTTGTCCTGAATGGATGATCCTCACGCCAGGCTACTTGCTCGCGCCACCACTCCCGTAGGAGCGGCTTCAGCCGCGATGCTTCTGCGGCGTTGAGCAGATGGCGCTCCGCCGGCCATATCTTCGCCATCCGCTCGCCTGGCGGTGGATAAGCTTCGCGTTATCCACCCTACGCGGCCGACACGACGGGCCCGTAGGAGCGGCTTCAGCTCCACAGCGCGCCCACCGGCGTATGCGCCGGGTAGTGCCTGGCCACCTGGGCCTGCAGCAGTTCGCCGCAGGCGAGGGCGTCGGTCAGGGCGTGGTGGGCGCTGTACAGCGGCAGGCCGTAGCGCAGGCGGCTGTCGGCCAGGCGGATGGACAGCGGTTCGCGGCCGCGCAGGCGGTCCCACCAGCTGACCGTGCGCTTGGGATGCAGGCGCGCTTCCAGCTCCATGGTGTCGATGATGGGGAAGAGCAGCCCCTCGCCCAGGTGCTCGCGCAGGGCCTGGTCGAGGAAGTTGCGCTCGATGTTGCGGTAGTGCGCCACCACCACCTTGCCCGCCAGGGCCTCCAGCAGTTCCTCCAGCACATGGGCCAGGCGCGGTGCGTGGCGGATGTCGGAATGGGTGATGTGGTGGAAGGTGACCGACTCGGCGCTCAGCTCGCTGGTGGGTTTGACCACCCAGTAGCGCGCCTCGGCGCAGCGGATGCGCTGCAGGTCCAGCGGCACCAGGCCGAGGCTGACGATGGCATGTTCGCGCGGATCGAGGCCGGTGGTTTCCACGTCCAGCGCCACCAGCGGCGCCTCGGCCAGGGGCGTATCGGCGGTGATGCAGCCGGCCGCGTAGTAGGCGCGCAGGCGTTCGTCCTGACTGCTGGCGGCGAGTTCGGCGAAGCGCTGCGGCCAGTCCGGGTTGTGATCGGCACTCATTGCGGACGGGTCAGCGGTTGGGCCGGGTAGCGGAAGCGCAGGAACTTCTGCGCGTTGCTCACCACCTGGAAGGCTTCCTTGAGGTGGTGGCGTTCGCTGGAGCTGAACTGCTCCGGCTCGACGTAGTTGTCCGGCGGGTTGCCGGCTTCCACCTCGCGCGCCTGGTGGCGGATGCGCACCAGGCTGAGGAACTCGAAGGCGTAGCGCAGGTGATCCAGGGCTTCCTTGGGCAGCAGCTTGGTGGCGGCGATGGCGTCGAGGCGCTCCAGCGAGTTCTGCGCCTTGGAGCCGCAGGCCAGGGCGTGCACGCGGATCAGGTCGGTGAGCGGCGCGGTGCCGCGTCCCTTGAGGTTGATGATGTTCTTCTGGCGGCCGTCGGTTTCCATCACGAAGGTGCGGAAGAAGCCCAGCGGCGGCGTGCGGTTGAGGGCGTTGCGCGCCAGGGCGGCAAGGAATGCCGGAGTGCCGCTGGCCTTTTCCGCCAGCAGCTCCTTGAGGTTCTCCACCAGCGCGGTCTTGCCGTACACACCGTCGAGGTCGAAGAAGATGCTGCTGTTGAGCAGGGTCTCGGGGTTGGGCTGCTCGATCCAGCGCGTGAAGTAGCCGCGCCAGACCTTCAGCGGCTGGCGCCACTTGGGGTTGCTGGCCATGATGCCGCCCTTGCAGTAGGCGTAGCCGCAGGCGGCCAGGCCGTTGCTGACGAACTGCGCCAGTTCGGCGAAGTAGGCGTCGTGCTGTTCCGGGTCGAAGCTGTCGTCGAGTACCAGGGCGTTGTCCTGGTCAGTGAGCAGCAGCTGTTCGTCGCGCGCCATCGAGCCGGCGATCATGAAGCAGTAGGGCACCGGCGGCGGCCCCAGGTTCTCCTCGGCGAGCACCAGCAGGCGGCGGGTGAAGGCACGACCGATGCTGCTCATGGCGCGGCCCACCATGTGTGCGCTGGCATCGTCGGCGACCATGCGCACGAAGGTGGCGTGCAGGTCCGGCAGCAGGCCCTTGAGGCCGTCCACGGAGTCCTTGTTGAAGATGCTGTTGACCAGGTACAGGCTGCTGCGCGATTCGTAGCGGATGACGTCGGCGAGGGAGATCATGCCCACCGGGCGCCGGCGTTGCAGCACCGGCAGGTGGTGGATGTTGTTGCGCAGCATGCACAGCATGGCCTCGAACACCGACTCGTCGGCCTGCACGGTGACCGGGCCGGGTGTCATCACCTGGCTGACCGGGGTGTCGCCGGGCAGCCCTTCGGCGAGGACGCGCACGCGCAGGTCGCGGTCGGTGAGGATGCCCGCCATCACCTGGGTCTGCTGGTCGGCGACCTGCACCTGCGCCGGGTTGGGCCAGCGCCGGCCGGGGTTGACGATGATCACCGAGGACACGCTCTGCTCGCTCATCACCTGCGCCACCTGCTGCACGGGCATGTCCAGCGGCACGCTGACCGGCGCCCGGCCGATCAGTTTGCGCACCTTGATCTTCATCAGCTCGCTGGCCTTGCCGTGGCTGTCTTCCAGGGCCGACTTGAGCCGCGACTGGCCTTCGGCCTCGACGAAATCGGCGAAGCTGTCGAACTGGTCGCACAGCTGCTGGAACAGCGGGCCGGGGATGAAATAGATCAGGCTGTCTTCCAGCGCCCTGGCGGCCAGGCGTACCTTGTTGCCACGCAGCAGGCCGGCCTGGCCGAAGAGGTCGCCTTCGGTCAGGCGATTGTGCAGTTCGCCACTGCGCCGGTGGATCTCCACCGCGCCGCTGCGTACATAGTGCAGTTCGTGAATCGGTTCGCCAGCGACGAGGATTTCGCTGCCGGCCTTGAAGTAGCCTACTTGCACTTGCCGGGCGATATCGTCGAGGGTCTGCTCCGGCAGATTGTCGAAGGGGGCGAAGCGATTCAGGTGATCGCGTATCTCGATCAGCTCGATCTGCATGCGGGCCTCGCGGGTTGGCTGGCATTACAGGATACGAGCATCGCGCCGGGATGTCCCCCCGGGGTGTCGCGATGAGGACAGTCGCCGTCACAACAGGCTGAACAAGGAGAAGCTATGCAGGGTTCGGGTTTATGGTGGGGCGTCGGCGCGCTGCTGGTGCTGGCCGGTGCGACGGTCTTTTACTACAACCGCCTGGTGTTCAATCGCCACCGCGTGGCCGAGGCCGCGAGCGGCATCGATGTGCAGCTCAAACGGCGCTCCAGCCTGATCCCGGCGCTGGTGGAGTGCGTGCGGCAGTACCTGGGCTACGAGCAGCAGACGCTGGAGCGGCTGGTGCGTGAGCGGCAGCGCGCGGAGCAGCTGAGGGATTCGCCGCTGGGCCAGCGGGCGCCGGTGGAGGCGCAACTGGGCAGCCAGCTGCGTCAGCTGTTCCTGCTGGTGGAGGATTACCCGGAGCTCAAGGCGGACCAGCGCTTTCGCGAGCTGCAGGGCTCGATCAGCGAGGTCGAGAACCATATCCAGATGGCCCGGCGTTACTACAATGGTGCGGTGCGCGAACTGAACGTGCTGGTCGAGTCGGTGCCGAGCAACCTGGTGGCACGGGCGTTCGCCTTCGAGCAGGCCGAGTACTTCAGCCTGGATGATCCGGGTGACGCCGAGTCACCGAAGATGGAGTTCTGAACATGCAAGGATGGCTACGTGGCCTGTTGCTGGTGGCCTGCCTGCTGCCCGGTCTGGCACTGGCGGAGGAAGCGATCGAACACTTCGCCGTGACCCTGCAGGTCGAGAGCGATGGCAACCTGCTGGTCACCGAGCGCATCCTCGTGCGTGCCGAGGGGCAGGACATCCAGCGTGGCATCTACCGCGATCTGCCGGTCAGCTATGCGTTGCCGGCGGGCCTGCGGGAGACCAGCCCGATCACCCTGCTGGGGGTGACCCGCGATGGCCAGCCCGAGTCGGTGCACAGCGAACGCAACGGCGCCTGGGTGCGCTACTACCTCGGCTCGTCGTCGGTGCTGCTCGAGCCTGGGCGCTATCGCTACGAGCTGCGCTACCGGGTGGCGCGCGCCCTGCTGCATCACGCCGATCGCGATGAGCTGTACTGGAACGTCACCGGCAACGGCTGGGTCTTTCCCATTCGCCGTGCCTCGGTCGAGGTGCGCCTGCCCGCCGGGGCGCGGATCGGCCAGCTGGCGGCCTACACGGGGGCCTCTGGCGCGCAGGGGCAGGACTATGAGGTACTGCTGCGCAGTGACGACTTCGTGAGCCTGGCCACTACCGGGCAATTGCCGGCCTATCACGGCCTGACGGTCGCGGTGGACTGGCAGGCGGGCCTGGTGCCACGGCCCACGGCCATGCAACGTGCCGCCCAGTTGCTGCGTGACAATCTGGGCCTGGCCCTCGGCGCGGCGTTGCTGGTCGGGCTCGCGCTGTTCTACCTGATCGCCTGGTGTCGCGTCGGGCGAGATCCGCGCAAGGGCGTGATCATTCCCCTGTTCGAGGCGCCGCAGAACATGACGGCGGTGCAGGTGGGCTACCTCTGGCACCGCGGCCTGCGAGGGGATTTCTCGGCGGCGCACGCCTTCGGCGTATGGCTTACCGACATGGCCATCGGCAAGCACCTGCTGATCAAGGACCGGCCGCGCAGTGGCTTCATCCTGAGCCGCAGCACCGAGGCACATGGTGAGCTGACGGCGCTCGACGCCGACGTGCTCGAACGCCTGCTGCCTGCCGATAAGGCGGATGCCTCGTTGCAGGTCGGCAGCAAGTACGAGCCGCGCATGGCCGACGCCCTCGGTGGCCTCGGTGAACACCTGAGCAAACAGGGCAAGGCCTGGTTCAGCAACAACCGTGGGATCTGGACACTGGGCCTGTTCTGGGCCTTGCTGGCGTGCCTGACGATGCTGCTGGTCGACGCCAGGGGCGACGACGACTGGCCCATGGCGCTGGTCGGGCTGGCGTTCAGCCTGGCCTTCGCCGTGGCGTCGCTGATCATGTTCACGCTGGCGCTGCACCAGCCGTCGTTCGGCAAGAAGCTCGGCGTGGGCTTCGGCGCACTGATGTTCTTCTGGCCGGTTCCGATGGGCCTGCTGATGATCGCCGAGGTGACGTCCTGGGCGGCCATTCTGCTGATCGCGCTGTATCTGTTGCTGCTGGTGGTGTCCTACATCCTGCTGCCGGCGCCGACGCTGCTCGGGCGCCGTCTGCTGGACGGCCTCGAAGGCTACCGTGACTACCTGCAACTGGCCGAGCGCGACGTCCTGGCGCTGGCCGCTGATGCCCCGGCGATGAGCATCGCGCTGTACGAGCGCCATCTGCCTTACGCCATGGCCCTGGGCGTGGAGGACAAATGGAGCGCGCGTTTCAGCGAGGCGCTGGCCAGTGGCCTGATCGATCCGCAGCTGCGTGATTACCAGCCGGACTGGTATGAAAGCCGTCGCCGTTTCAGCTCGGCGCAGGTCATGAGCAGTGCCCTGGCCACGGGCCTGAGCAGTGTGGCCGCCCTGGCCTCGACGCCACCGTCGAGCAGTTCGTCGGGCGGCTCCTCGGGTGGTTCTTCCGGTGGCGGCTCCTCCGGTGGCGGCGGCGGTGGCGGTGGAGGCGGCGGCTGGTAGCACGCCGTCGCCGTGCCGGCGAATATCCTGCACCTGTGCGGTATTCGCTTTTTCTCGCCGGGGCGCTCGGGTAGGGTGCCGCTCCGATTTGCCCGAGAGATGGCTGCGCAGGTACGCGCATCGAGGAGAGTGTCATGTCAGGAAGACTGCGGGTGCTGTTGTGGCTGTGCTGTTTCTGTGCGTTCGGCCTGCGTGCCGAGGAGGCGATTCAGGCCTATGACGTGCGCATGCAGGTCGAGCCGAGTGGCGAGGTGCTGGTGACCGAGCGCATCGCGGTGATGGCCGAGGGCAAGATGATCGTCCGTGGTATCTACCGTGACATTCCCGTCCGCTATCGCCTGGGCAACGGCCTGTTGCGCAGCACGCCGCTGACGCTGATATCGGCCACGCGTGACGGGCGTCCGGAAAGCGTCACCGAGCAGCGCCTCGAGCATGCCCTGCGTCTGCGTCTGGGCAGCGCCGATGTGCGGCTCGAGTCTGGGCCTCATGTCTACGAACTGACCTACCGGATGAATGCGCAGCTGCTGCATCACGCCAGCGTCGATGAACTCTACTGGAACGTGACCGGCAATGACTGGTCGCTGCCGATCCGCCACGCCAGCGTCGAGGTACTGCTGCCGGAGGGCGCGCAGATCCAGGCGGCACATGGCTACACCGGCTACCGGGGTTCGCGTGAAGGGGCCTACGAGGTGCTCGAGCAGCAGGGGAACCGCCTGCGCCTGGCGACCACGCGCGAGCTGGATGCGCGTGAAGGTTTTACCGTCGCCCTGGCCTGGCAGGCGGGGCTGGTCACTCGCCCCGGCTGGTGGGACGAGCTGCTGGTGCTGCTCGCCGACAACCTGCGGCGCATTCTGCTGGTGGCCGCTTTCAGCGGGTTGCTGCTGTTCTACGCACTGATCTGGTGGGCGAAGGGACGCGGGCCGGCCAAGGGCCTGGTGATCCCGCTGTTCGAGCTGCCACGTGGCGTCAGTCCGCTGATGGCCGGGTATGTGTGGCGCCGTGGCCTGAAGCATGACCGCAAGGGCGTGCGGGCGCTGAGCATCATGTTCACCGACCTGGCCATTCGCGGCTGGCTCAGCCTGCAACGCGACACCAGCGGCCTGGTGCTGACGCGGGGCGAGGTGGACGGGGATGCCATACGCGAGGAGGAGCGGCGCGTGCTCAATGCCCTGATCACGCGGGAGGGCGGCTCGCTGACCCTGGGCGGGCGCTACGAACCGCGTCTGGCGAACGCCCTGGAGGTGCTGCTGAAGAGCGTCAAAGGGATCGAGCGGAACAACTTCAGCAATGCTACCGGGCACTGGCTGTTCGGTGCCTTCTTCGCCCTGGTGACGGGGATCGCGCTGTTGGTGACGTCCACGGGCGACGCGGAGGCTGCGAACAACGCCGTCTGGCTGATGCTGCTGGGAATGCTGCTGGGGGCCGGGACGCTCTACTGCCTGACCCACGGGATGATCGGGACCGGACTCCCGCTGCTGCTGTTCGCCCTGGCGTGTCTGGGCCTGGCCGCAGGCCTGGTGGGCGGCGATGCCGTGCTGCAGTGTCTGGCACTGTTCGCCATCGTCGCCGTGGCACGCAAGCTCATGCGCTCGCCCACCATCGCCGGACGGCGCCTGCTCGATGAGCTGGAGGGCTACCGCAACTACCTGAGCCTGGCCGAGAGGGACGTGCTGGACAAGGCGGGCCAGGCTCCGGTGATGAGCATCGCGCTGTACGAGCGGCATCTGCCCTACGCCATGGCCCTGGGGGTCGAGCGGCAGTGGACCCAGCGCTTCACCGCCGAGCTGCGCAAGGGCACGCTGGCGCCGGTGGAGGTGGACTACCAGCCACAGGGCTTCACGCAACTGATGACCTCGGGTGAGGCGATGACGCTGGCCTGGAACCTCGACCGGATGCTGATGACGGCGTCCGTGCCACCCGAGGCGCCGAGATCGGTCGACAGCTTCTCCGGCTCCAGCAGCGACGACAGCGGTTCCGGCTCGTCCGCCTCCCATGGCGGCGGCTCCTCCGGCGGAGGGGCTGGCGGCGGCGGAGGCGGCGGCTGGTAACTCAGGCGCGTCGGTAGCGCAGCGGCAGGCCCTGGCAGTCGTCCTGCACCTGGCCGGCGTGCCAGGCCAGCTGCCCGGACACCAAGGTGCTGCGCACGGCATGGCGGAAGCTGCGGCCCTGGAAGGGTGTCCAGCCGCAATGGGCGAGGATCGGCTGCTGCGCTACCGGGCAGGGTTCGGCCAGACGCTCCACCAGGGTCAGGTCGGCCCAGTAGCCTTCGCGCAGGTAGCCGCGCTGTTCGATGGCGAAGCGCTCGGCCACGGCGTGGCTGGTCTTTTCCACCAGCAGCGGCAGTGGCAGCAGGTCGTCGGCCACCAGCTCCAGCAGTGCCGGCAGGGCGTGCTGCACCAGCGGCAGGCCGGCCGGCGCCTGCCGGTAGGGACGTCGCTTCTCCTCCAGGCTGTGCGGCGCGTGGTCGGTGCCGATGATGTCCAGGCGTCCACAGAGCAGGGCCTGGCGCAGGGCGTCGCGATCGGCGCGCTGCTTGATCGCCGGGTTGCACTTGATCAGGTGGCCGAGGGCGGCGTAGTCGCTGTCGTCGAAGTACAGGTGGTGGGCGCAGACCTCGGCGGTGATCCGTTTGCTGGCCGCCGGGCCGGGCATGAACAGCTCGAGTTCGCGTGCCGTGCTGATGTGCAGCACGTGCAGGCGCGTGCCATGGCGGCGGGCCAGGCTCACCGCCAGGCTGGAAGACTGGTAGCAGGCCTCGGCATCGCGGATCGCCGGGTGCTGGTCGGCGGGGATGTCGTCGCCGTACCTGGCCTGCCACCTCGCCTCGCGTTCACGGATGCGCGGGGTGTGTTCGCAATGCGTCAGCAGCAGGGTCGGACAGTCACGGAACAGGCGCTCCAGCGCAGGCAGGTCGTCGACCAGCATGTTGCCGGTGCTGGCGCCCATGAACACCTTCACCCCTGCCACGCGGTCAGGGTCGAGCGCGGCAACGGTGTCGAGGTTGTCGTGACTGACGCCGAAGTGAAAGCCGTAGTTGACCCGCGAGCAGCGGGCAGCGCGCTGCTCCTTGGCCGCCAGCGCCTCCAGCGTCAGGGTCGGCGGCAGGGTGTTGGGCATGTCCATGACGCTGGTGATGCCGCCGGCCACCGCCGCGCGCGATTCGCTGGCGAAGCTGCCCTTGTGCGGCGCGCCGGGGTCGCGGAAGTGCACCTGGTCGTCGATCATGCCCGGCAGCAGGTACTGGCCGGCGGCGTCGAGCACGGCCTCGCCGGGGAGGTGGGCGAGGCTGCTGGCGATGGCGTCGATGCGCCCGTGGCGGATGCGCAGGTCGGCCTCGAACACACGACCTTCGTTGACCAGCCGGGCGTTGCGGATCAGCACGCTCAAAACTCGTTCTGCAGGGCCTTGTAGCCCCGCACCAGGTCGATGTTGGTACGTGCCACGTCTTCCGAGAACTCGCTGGCCGAGACGCTGACGCGGGGCAGGCTGGCGAGGTCGGTCTTCGGCCCGATGCGCTGGGTGGAGGTGACGTGGAAGCCCGCCGGCAGGTCGCAGCCGTCCACCACCGCGTTGTGCCGCACCACGCAGCCGTCGCCGACGCTGCAGTTGAACAGCACGCTGTTGAAGCCGATGAACACCCGGTTCCCGACCCGGCACGGGCCGTGGATGATCGAGCGGTGGGCGATGGAGCTGTGCTCGCCGATGGTGACCGCCGCACCGGACTTGGAGTGGATCACCACGCCGTCCTGGATGTTGGAATTGGCGCCGATGACGATCGGCTGCATGTCGCCGCTCTCGTCCACCTCGTCGGCGCGGATCACCGCGTACGGACCGACGAAGACGTTGTCCTCGATGATCACCTTGCCGCAGATGATGGCAGTCTTGTCGACATAGGCGGACTCGGCGATGAGCGGCAGGTGGCCGGACGGGTTCTTGCGGATCATGGGCGTTCCTTGGGCGAGGGTTCGGGCACCGGGTCGTAGCCACCCGGGTGCCAGGGATGACAGCGCAGCAGCCGGCGCAGGCTGAGCCACAGGCCGCGCAGCAGACCGTGTTTCTCCAGGGCCTCGATGGCGTAGTGCGAGCAGCTCGGATGAAAGCGGCAGCGCGGGCCGAGCAGGGGGCTGAGCAGGTACTGGTAGAGGTGTACCAGGGCGATGGCGATGCGTTTCATCCCGGACGGCTCACGGCGACGCGCAGCAGCTCGCCGTCCAGTTCGTTGTAGAAGCAGGCAGGGCGCCCGGTATGGCAGGCCGGGCCGGTCTGTTCGACCCTGAGCAGCAGGGCGTCGCCATCGCAGTCGAGGCGGGCGCTGTGCAGGCGCTGGCGATGACCGCTGGTTTCGCCCTTGCGCCACAGGCGCTGGCGCGAGCGCGACCAGTAGCAGACCTGGCCGCTGCTCAGGGTTTCCGTCAGCGCGGCGCGATTCATCCAGGCCAGCATCAGCACCTCGCCGTCATCGTGGCGCTGGCTAATCACCGGGATCAGGCCGGCGTCGTTCCAGGCGATGGCGTCCAGCGTTGCCTGCAACGACCGGGTGTGACCGGCGCGGGCCGACTCCAGTTGCAACCAGAAGGGCTGGGCAGGCATGCGTCAGCTCCAGTTGCAGCGGCTTTCGGCCACCGCGTCGTGGGCGTGCAGGCTTTCCGCATGGACCACCCTGAGGCGGAAGGCGCTGACCTCGGGCAACTGGCCCAGCGCATGGTGCAGGCGGCGTGCGGCGTCCTCGCAGAACATCAGGTTCTGCCCGTTGGCCAGGGCGAAGGCCTGTTCGTCGGCACGCTTCACCGCCGTCTGGACCGGTGTGCCCAGGGCCTGCTCGGCGCTGTCGATCAGCGCCAGCAAGGGCAGCTCGATGCATGCCGGGTGCAGGCGCAGCTGCAGCGTCGCCGTGCTGCGCTGGCTGTGCGGCGTGGCGACGATGCCCTGGGTCGAGCCGAGCCAGTCGAGCGTGTTCAGGTAGTCCGCCTGCCGGTCGGGAAAGTCCCAGGCGAAGCGCTGCTGGATCAACTGCCGCGCCAGCGCCGCCGAACAGGGGCAGGTGGAGGAGTACTCGACCTCGACCTGCAGCTCGATGGTCAGGCCGCGGCCGTCCTGGCGGGCGCGTATCTCGAACGGGTAGGCCTTCCAGCCGTGCAGCGGGCTGACCAGCGCCGGGCGCTTCAGCGGCACCGCGCCGCGCAGGGTCAGGCTGGCGCTGTCGGACAGCGCCTGGTGGCTGCTCAGGCAGTCATCCAGCACCTGGAGGATGGCCGGCACCTTCAGCTCGAGGTGCACCAGGCGCTGGGCCGCCAGGTACAGGCGCGACATGTGGATGCCACGCGCTGCGGCATCGTCGAGGCTGACGCCGATGTCGACGCTGGCCGTGACCGCCTCGCCCGCCAGGCGGATCGGCAGGGCGATGCCGGCCATGCCGACCCAGTCCAGCGACAGGTCGTGATGGGTGGCTTGGGCGGCGATATCCGGCAGGGGTTGTTCGTTCATCGTAAATCCGTGGGTCGCTGTCAGAAATTAATGTTATGTTATAACAATCAAAACAAGCTAGCCGATTTGCCATGACCCTGACCGTGCCCACCCAGGTCGAGCTGCTCGCTCAGCCGGCCGACGACTACATGAACGAGGCCCAGCAACAGTTCTTCCGGGCGTTGCTGCTGGGCCAGCGCAGCGAACTGCAACTGCGCATCGACGACGAATTCGCCCAGTTGCGCGAACCCGACAGCAGCAGCGACGTCGCCGACATCGGCGCCGCCGAGGAGCAGCGGCAATGGCAGCTGCGCCTGCTGGAACGGGAAAAGAAGCTGCTGGACAAGATCGACCAGGCGCTCGAACGCCTGGCCCGTGGCGAATACGGCTGGTGCGCCGAAACCGGCGAGCCCATCGGCCTGAAACGCCTGCTGCTGCGCCCGACCGCGACCCTGTGCATCGAAGCCAAGGAGCGTCAGGAGCAGCGCGAAAAACATCAGCGTGACCGTGACTGAACGAGGAACACCCCATGCATCAGCGTCTACCCGTTACCGTGTTGTCCGGCTTTCTCGGCGCCGGCAAGAGCACCCTGCTCAACCATGTGCTGAAGAACCGCGAAGGCCGCAAGGTCGCGGTGATCGTCAACGACATGAGCGAAATCAACATCGACGGCAGCGAAGTGCAGCGCGACGTCAGCCTCAACCGCGCCGAAGAGAAGCTGGTGGAGATGAGCAATGGCTGCATCTGCTGCACGCTGCGCGAGGACCTGCTCGACGAGGTCAGCCGCCTGGCCAGCGAGGGCCGCTTCGACTACCTGCTGATCGAGTCCACCGGCATCAGCGAGCCGCTGCCGGTGGCCGAGACCTTCACCTTCCGCGACGAGCAGGGGCGCAGCCTGTCCGACCTGGCCCGGCTCGACACCATGGTCACGGTGGTCGACGGGGTGAACTTCCTGCGCGATTTCCACGCGGCGGACAGCCTGGCCAGCCGTGGCGAAACCCTGGGTGAGGAGGACGAGCGCTCGATCACCGACCTGCTGATCGAGCAGGTGGAGTTCGCCGACGTCATCCTCATCAGCAAGATCGACCTGATCAGCCAGGCCGAGCGCGAGGAGCTGATGGCCATCCTGCGTGGGCTCAACACCCATGCCGAGATCGAGGTCATGAGCATGGGCCGGGTCGCCCTGGACACGATCCTCGACACCGGCCGCTTCGACTTCGACCGCGCCTCGCAGGCGCCGGGCTGGCTCAAGGAGCTGCGCGGCGAGCACGTGCCGGAAACCGAGGAATACGGTATCGCCTCCAGCGCCTACCGCGCGCGGCGGCCCTTCCACCCGCAGCGCTTCTTCGACTTCCTCAGCCGCGAGTGGAGCAACGGTCGCCTGCTGCGCTCGAAGGGCTTCTTCTGGCTGGCCAGCAAGTACCAGGAGGCGGGCAGCTGGTCGCAGGCTGGCGGCCTGATGCGCCATGGTCTGGCCGGGCGCTGGTGGCGTTTCGTGCCCAGGCAGCACTGGCCGCAGGACGAAGAAGGTCTGCAGGCCATCATGAAGCACTGGAGCGCCGAGGTCGGCGATTGCCGCCAGGAGCTGGTGTTCATCGGCCAGAACATCGATTTCGCACGCCTGTGCCGTGAGCTGGACGACTGCCTGCTGAGCGACGCCGAGATGGCCGGTGGCCCGGAGGCCTGGCGCCTGCTCGCCGACCCGTTCGGGCCCTGGCAGCAGGAGGCGGCCTGATGTTCGCCCTGCAGTTGCCGAAGGCCTCCCGGCAGGTGCTGGGCGAAGGTGTCGAGGTGCTTGGCGAGGTGCTGCACGACGGCGTCAATCTGGCGGTCTGGCAGCGCCAGCTGCCGGCGCGGATCAGCCTGTTCGCCGAGACCTTGCTGGCCCAGGGCGAGCCGCTGGCGCAGTCGATGACGCTGGAGCTGGCGCAGCCGGACAGCGAGCCGAACCTGTTCGGCCTGGTGGCGCAGTACGCCGACATGCCGGGGCAGAGCGCCTTCCTCGCCGACGTGGCCTGGCTGGTGGGCGCCTATGCCTGCCTGCTCGATGCGCGGCGCATCGGCCTGCGCCTGCGGGTGCTGGACAAGGCCATGTGCCCGCGCTTCCACGTCGATCATGTGCCGCTGCGGCTGATCACCAGCTACGCCGGCGTCGGCAGCGAGTGGCTGGAGGAGGGAGACATGTCGCGCAGCCGGCTGGGTCAGGCGGCTGCCGAGCCGCAGGATGAGGCCTGCATCCGCCGCCTGGGCGCTGGCCATGTGGCCTTGGCCAAGGGTGAGAAATGGCAGGGCAACGAAGGGCAAGGCCTGATCCACCGCTCGCCGCAGCCTCCGGCCGGCGAACGACGCCTGCTGCTGACGCTGGACTGGCTGGCCTGAGGCGAGCGCTCCATGCCAAGGACGTCGCTGGTCGGCCAGGTGCCGGAGACACCGGTGGGGCAAAAAAAAGCCGGAGCGACTGCCCCGGCTTCAAGCACCAAGAGATCATGTCGACGCGTGACTCGACATGAGGGTTACGTGAGGTACCCGTGGCTATTAGGCGCTTGTTCGATGACGCTTTGATGTCAGGGCTTGATCCACTTGCCGCGATACTGGCTGGTGCAAGCGGGCTCCAGGTACAGCGCATCGCTGGCCACGCCGTAGTAGTGGATGTCCTGCTGGTACAGGTCGTTGCCGGCGAGCGCGTTCTGGCAGACCCCGTAGGCGCCTTGCGGGCATTGCTCGACGAACTCCACCTCGACCTTCTGGCCCTTCAGCTGCGGCTGGCAAAAGCCCTCGTGGAACAGCGAGGAGGGGATATTGCGGTTCTCCTGGCACACCTTCACATCCAGGCGCTCCGCCTGGCTACGCACGATACAGGCCTCGGCGAGCGCCAGGCCCGGCAGTAGGGAAAACAGCAACAACCATGCACGCATCTGCTCGACTCCGGGAAAAACCGTCCGCGAATCTAGCACGCCGACCCGTTGCAGTCTGTGCCATGAAGCACCGACCATAGGCCCATGCTCACTCACATCCCCACTCATCTGATCGCCGGCCCGCTGGGCGCAGGCAAGACCAGCCTGATTCGTCATCTGCTGGCGCAGAAGCCGGCGCACGAACGCTGGGCGGTGCTGATCAACGAATTCGGCCAGATCGGCCTGGACGCTGCGCTGCTGGAGCAGGGCGACGATGCGGTCGCCATGGCCGAGGTGGCGGGCGGTTGCCTGTGCTGCGTCAACGGCGCGCCGTTTCAGGTCGGCCTGGGCCGCCTGCTGCGCAAGGCCAGGCCCGACCGTCTGCTGATCGAGCCGTCCGGCCTCGGTCACCCGGCGCAGTTGCTGGCGCAGCTGCGTCAGCCGCCCTGGCTCGGCGTGCTGGCCGTGCAACCGGCGCTGCTGGTGCTCGATGCCCAGGCGCTGCCGGAGGTGCAGCGTGAGGCCCTGGCGGATGCCGGCTTGCTGCTGCTGAACAAGAGTGCCGGGCTGGATGCGGCGAGCCGCGCGCGGATTGCCGCCGCGCTGCCACCCGTGCCACTGCGGTGGAGCGAGCATGGGCAACTCGATCTGGCCGAGCTGCCGGGCGTGGCGGCGCAGGCCGCAACGGGCGGGGTCGGCGCCGGGTTACCCACAGGTGCGGCGAGCCTGCCGCAGATCTGGCGCAACGCGGCCGAGCCGATCTGCCAGGTGCAGGCTCAGGCGGAAGGCTGGAGCATCGGCTGGCGCTGGCACCCGAGCCAGCGCTTCGACCTGGCGTCGCTCGGGCAGTGGTTGCAGGGCCTGGACTGGCGGCGTGCCAAGGCGGTGGTGCACGGCGCGGCCGGCTGGCGTTCGCTCAATGCCGTGCAGGGGCAGGCGCTGCAGGGCTGGGGGACGAGCGAATGGCGCAAGGACTCGCGTCTGGAGCTGATCTTCGCGCAGGCGCACGACGCCGATGCACTGACGGCGGCGTTCGCCCGCTGCCGGATCGACCCGGCTGGCTGATACACTCGCCGCGCTTTCATCGCTGTGGATAACCTCATGCAACTGCTGTCCTGGTCTCACGCCACTTCTGCCGGTTTCACCCTGCGCGGCTGGCACAGCCCGCCGTCGGGCAAGCCGCTGCTGCATTTCCTGCATGGCAACGGCTACTGCGGGCGGGTCTACACGCCGATGCTGACGCTGCTGGCGGAGGACTTCGACCTCTGGCTGTGCGACGCCCAGGGGCATGGCGACAGTGATCATGGCGGCCGCTTCCACGGCTGGAACCGTAGCGCCGAGCTGGCGGTGGAGGCATTCGAGGCCCTGCGTGGCCCGTTCGGCGAGGTAGCGCGCTTTGCCGTCGGGCACAGCTTCGGCGGGGTGCTCACCAGCCTGATCCTGGCCCGCCATCCCGAGCTGTTCCGGCGCGCCGTGCTGCTCGACCCGGTGCTGTTCAGCCCGGCGATGATCGGCGTCATGGCGCTGTCCGACGTGGTTGGTCTGGCGCAGCGCACCGGGATGGCCAAGCGGGCGCAGAAGCGCCGCCGGCAATGGCCGGACCGCGCCAGCGCCCATGCTGCCCTGCACGGCCGTGGCATGTTCAAGGGCTGGGATGAAGCGGCCTTCGCCGCCTACGTCGAGCATGCCTTGAAGGATGTCGAGGGTGGCGTCGAACTCAAGTGCCGGCCGAGCCGGGAAGCCGACATCTTCGGCTCCTATCCACGCCGGCTGTGGCCGTCGCTGGGCAAGATCTCGACGCCGACGCAGGTGATCCACGGCGCGCGTACCTACCCCTTCGTGGCGAAATCGGTGGCGCGCTGGTGCGCAGGCAACGGCCACGTCCGCAGCCAGGTGGTGCCAGGCGGGCACTGCTTCATGCAGGAACAGCCGGCAGACAGTGCCGAACGGGTGGCGAACTTCCTGCTGCAACGCGGCTGATGGGGCTCCGCATCATGTAGGAGCCGGCTTGCCGGCGATCGAGTGGCAGAGTATCGCTGGCAAGCCGGCGCCCGGGATCAAGGCTGCACGCTGCCTTACTGCGCCTTGCGGCGCCAGTCTTCCAGGCGGATGACGTTGCCCGGATGCTGCACCGAAACCGGCTCGGGCTGCGGCTCCAGAACCGGGTGCGGCTCCAGCTCGATGCGCCCGAGGTGTGCGCCGAACATGCTGATCTGCCCGCGCAGACGCTGCTCGCCGGTGACGGTGAACTCGAAGTCGTAGAGCCGGGCCAGCCGGCGGTGGCCCCTGGCGTCGCGCTGGATGGCCAGGCGACGCAGCGCCACGGCACCGTCCAGCAGCTCCACATCGAGCTTGGCGCAATGCTGCTTGGCCAGTTGCAGGGCCCGCTCGCGAATGCCGTGGCCGCGCCACAGCCAGGCGCAGACGGCGGCGAACAGTATCAACAGGAATGCATCGAACAGGTTGATCATGGTGACTCCGACTTCGGGAGACAGAGCTTAGCCTATCCGCCAAGCAGTTCTCAGCTACCAACTTGCCCTTGTGTCGGCTGTGCATTAGCGTGCGCGCATTCAACTGGAAAAGGACGTCACCATGCACTGCCCCGCCTGCCGTACCAGCCGCCTGCAACCGGCAAAACTCGAAGACGGCCTGCTGGGCCATGGTTGCCCGCAGTGCTCGGGCACCCTGGTCAGCCTGCTGCATTACCGCGACTGGGCCGAGCGCCAGCCGGAGCAGGAGGGTGTGGCGACACTGGCCGCCGAGGAACAAGTGGGCGAGTCCAGCCACGCCCTGAGCTGCCCCAAGTGCGCCAAGCTGATGAGCAAGTTTCAGATCAGCGGTACCCGTGCCAACCGCCTCGACCTCTGCGGCACCTGTGACGAGGCGTGGCTCGACAGCGGCGAGTGGCAGCTGCTCAAGGCGCTGGAGCTGAGCCACCGCATGCCGGCGATCTTCACCGAGGCCTGGCAGCGCCAGGTGCGTCAGCAGGCCAGCGAGCAGGCGCGGCGCGAGCGCTTCACGCGCATCGCGGGGGAGGAGGCGATTGCCCGTGCCGACGAGATTCGCGAGTGGCTCAAGGACCATCCGCAGCGCCGCGAACTGTTGTTCTATATCGGCCACGACTGAGGGCGCGGCCTCTGGCAGAACGTGCTCAGGCCTTTTCCTCGCTCAGTGCCTTGTAGCGCAGTTGCAGCTCCTCGCGGATCTGCCGGCGCTGTGCGGCCTGGCGCTGACGGCGCAGGCCATCCGGGGTGTCCGGTTGCAGTTCGGGCACCGCTGCCGGGCGTCCCTGGTCGTCCATCGCCACCATGGTGAAGAAACAGCTGTTGGTGTGGCGCACCGAGCGTTCGCGAATGTTCTCGGTGATCACCTTGATGCCGATCTCCATCGAGGTGCGCCCGCAGTAGTTGACCGAGGCGAGGAAGGTGACCATCTCGCCGACGTGTACCGGCTCGCGGAAGATCACCTGGTCCACGGACAGGGTCACCACGTAGCGCCCCGCGTAGCGGCTGGCACAGGCGTAGGCCACCTCGTCGAGGTACTTGAGCAGGGTGCCGCCGTGGACATTGCCGGAGAAATTGGCCATGTCCGGGGTCATCAGTACGGTCATCGTCAGTTGCGCGGTTCCGGCTTCCATCATGGCTCCGAGTGCGTGTGGGGCTGCTGAGAGTAAGGCCCGTCGGCCCTGGGGATGCAAGATTCAAACTAGACTCGCCACTTCCTGTTGCAAGGATGCCATCCATGCCAATCCGCTCGAAACGTCTGTACCTGTCCCTGTTGCTTGCCGTCGCCGGCAGTGCGCAGGCAACCGAGGACTGCGCCACCGTGGTGCAGTGCAACCAGCGCGGCACCGCCGCCTACCAGGCCGGCCAGTATGCGCCGGCCATCGAAGCGTTCGAGCGTCAGTTACGACGCGTCGAGCAGGGTGACTCGGCACAGTTGGAGCTGGCCCTGAACAACCTGATCCTGGCCAACCTGCGCGCTGGCGATGCCGGCATGGCGCGGGCCTGGTTGGGCGTGGCCCTGGACAGGCAGCTCAACGGCGCCTCGACCCGCCTGCACCTGGGCAAGGTGGCCGAGGCGCTGGACTACCAGGCGCTGGCCGCCAGTCCCCAGGGTCGCTACCTGCGCTACGGCGGCCAGGCGGTGTGGAGCGAGCTGCAGATCAGCGCCGACCCGCAGGGCGGCTATCGCGCCCGCTTCTCGCCGCTGCGCGCCGGGGCGCGGGTGGAGGAATACGGCCCGGCAGCCATCGGCAAGCTGGACGGTCGCCTGCACGGCGATGGCGCCGCGATGACACTGCAGGACGCCCAGCTGGGCGCCGGTTGCTCCGTGCAGCTGCTGCGCGAAGGCATCGCCCTGCGCGTGCTGGAGGTGTTCGACGAGGGCTGTCAGGACTACGGCGGCATGGGCATCAGCGTGGCGGGCGGGTACATCAAGGTGAGCCGATGATGCGCAGAGGGATCGTTGCACTGCTCGCGAGTCTGCCGGTGCTGCTGGTCGTGAGTGGCTATGCCTGGATGCGGGATGAGCCGCTGAGTGCCGACGCCCAAACCTGGCTCGAACAGGCCCAGGTCGATGCGGCGCAGAGTCGGGCCTATGTGTTTCTCAATGGTCTGGATGCCGATCCTGGGCAGTCGCCAGAGGCACTGGGTGCCGAGCGGCTGCAGGCCTATCGCACCTGGCGCAGCAGCCACGGCCCGTTGGATGAGGGTTTTGCGGAGCCGCTGGTCCCGACGTTGGCTATAGCGAATGGACCATTGTTCTGTGCGATAGAGAAAGATGGCTGTCTGAGCACACTGCTGAGTGGCGTGTCTGGCTGGGTGGAGACGGATGAGCAGCGTCTTCTGCGCGAGCGCTACTGGCAGTTCCTCCAGCTCGATGACTACCGCAATCTGCTGGAGGACAGCATCATGGCCCCGTTGCCGCCCTACCACTACCTGGTGAATGGCCAGCAGCTGCTGGCTCTGCAGCTGCTCAAGGCGGCTCAGGCGGGGGAAGGTGAGCAGGTTCGGGTGCGTCTGGATGAGGAGCTGCAGCTGCTGCGAGGGCAGATGCGTCGCGCCGATACGCTGATCGCGAAGATGATCATGGTGCGTATGGTCGAGCGCAACATGCGCTGGCAGGCCGTGCTCTATCGCCAGGGGCTGATGCCCGCGCCGAGCAGCGTGCCTGCATTCGATCAAGCCGAGCGCAGCTTGCTGAGGCCGCTGCAGTATGAGTTTCGGAGTGTGGCCCTGATGTTCAAGAGCCAGCCCAGCAGCAACCTGGACTGGAAGGAGCGCCTGCTCATGTGGTGGGGGCTGCGTCCGCAGATGAGCATCAACGCCAGCCTGAGTTTCTATCAGCCACTGGCTGAGCTGTCGCAGCTTCCGCCTGCGGAGTTTGCCCCTAAGGTTCAGCAATTGCCTGAACCTCAGTGGCAGAAGAGCCGGCGCAATCCCGTGGGTAACGTGCTGCTGGGTGTGGCCATACCGGACTTTCGTGACTATGCCGTGCGTGTGCAGGACCTTGAGGCCCAGCGCCGTCTCCTGCAAGGGATGTCTCAACTGCCTCAAGGTGTGCCAAGTGCCGAGCAGTTGCATGCCTTCGACAACCCCTACTATCCGGGCCAGCCGGCGCTGCTCGATGAGCGTGACCGGCTGTGCTTTGCCGGACCTTTGCCGGTGCGAGACGGGGCGCGCTGCCTGTCGCTGTGAGCCGGACGTAGCCCGGATGCAATCCGGGGGCTGGTTCGGCAATTTCCCCGGATTTCATCCGGGCTACATGGCGCAGTCGGGTGGGTGACGCTTGTTCATCCACCTGCCCGGCTCAGGCGTGGCTCAGGTACCAGCGCCAGTCCTGTTCGCCCACTTCGCCCATGAACTGGCGGTACTCGGCCCATTTGATCGCGAGGAAAACCTTGAGGAAGCCCTCGCCCAGCGCCTCGCACGCCCAGCTTGAACCTTCCAGGTTGCGCAGGGCGGTAAGCCAATCCGTGGGCAGCGTTTCGCGGGCCTGTTCGTAGCCGTTGCCGACGATGGCCGCCCCCGGATCGATCTGCTCGCGGATGCCCTTGTGGATGCCGGCGAGAATCGCGGCCGCCGCCAGGTAGGGGTTGGCATCGGCGCCGCAGATGCGGTGTTCGACATGACGGCTGTGGGCCGGTCCGCCCGGCACGCGGAAGGACACGGTGCGGTTGTTCACCCCCCAGCTCTTGGCCAGCGGTGCATAGCTGTTGGCCTGGAAACGGCGGAAGGAGTTGGCGTTGGGGCAGAAGATCGCCAGCGCATCGTCGAGCGTGGCCATCATGCCGCCGATGGCGTGGCGCAGCAGCGGCGTACCCTGCGGGTCGTCGCTGGCCATCAGGTTGTTGCCGTTCTCGTCGGCCAGCGAGACGTGCATATGCAGACCGCTGCCGGCCAGGTCGCCGAAGGGCTTGGCCATGAAGCAGGCCTGCAAGCCGTGTTTGTTGGCCACGCCCTTGACCAGGCGCTTGTAGCGCACGCCCTCGTCCACCGCCTGCAGGGCGTCGAAGCGGTGCTCCAGGGTCAGCTCGAGCTGGCCCGGCGCGTATTCGGAGATTGCCGTGCGCACTGGTAGGCCCTGTGCCTCGCAGGCGGCATAGAGATCGTCGAGGAACGGCTGCAGCTGTTCCAGCTCGTAGACGCCGTAGACCTGTGGCGCCTGTGGGCGCACGCCGTTCATCTGCACGGCAGGCTGCGGGCGACCATTGGCGTCGCGCTGCTTGTCCAGCAGGTAGAACTCCAGCTCCACCGCCATCACCGGGTGATAGCCTTCGGCCTTGAGCGCGTCGATGGCACGCACCAGCACGTGGCGTGGATCGCCCGGCGTGGCTGGCAGGCCCTGGGTCGGGTGCATGCTTACCTGCAACTGGCCGGTGGGCACGGTGCGCCAGGGTTGCAGGGTCAGGCTGCCGGGCAGCGGGTAGGTCCAGCAGTCGGCGTCGGCCACTTCCCAGACCAGGCCGCTGGCCTCGACGTCCTCGCCCTGGAGGGTCAGCGACAGGATCGAACTGGGCAGCGGCCGGCCATTCTCGTAGATGGCCAGCAGTTCGTCGCGGTGCAGCAGCTTGCCGCGGGGGATGCCATTGGCGTCGATCAGCATCAGCTCGATGCTGCGCACCTCGGGGTGGCGATCTAGAAAGTCGCGGGCTTCCTGGGGATTGGCGAATTGCATGTGGGTTCTCGTAGAAGGTCGTGGGGCGCGTCTGTGGGAGGCGCTTCAGCGGCGACTGTCGCGGCTGAAGCCCCTCCCACAGGCATCCTTTGGGGCTTACTCGCGGGCGCCGGGGATGGCCAGCAGCTCGCTCAAGGCCTGGTCGAGCGTGACGATCAGCTTGTCCACATCCTCGGTCGTGGTGCTCGGGCAGCACAGGGTCATGTTGTGGAACGGGGTGATGAGGATGCCGCGGTTGATCAGGTACAGGTGCAAGGCCATCTGCAGCTCGTCATGGAAGGCGGCCTCGGCTTCGGCCCCGGTGCGCGGCGCTGTGGCACAGAACTGGAATTCGCAGCGTGCGCCCAGCTCGGTCACCGACCAGTCGAGGCCGTGCCGGCCGATCAGCTGACGGAAGCCTTCGGCCAGGCGCGCGGCCAGTGGCAGCATGCGGTCGTAGGCGTCCTGGGTCATCACCTGCTCCAGGTTGGCGCGCATGCAGTGCATGGCCAGGGCGTTGGCCGACAGGGTGGTGCCCATGCCGCTGTGGCCATGACCCTGGCTGCCTTCGCTGGCGCGCTGGCGGGCTGCGTTCATGGCGCTGGCCATCGCCGCGCTGCAGCCGAAGATGCCGCAGGGCACGCCGCCGGCGATGGGCTTGCCGACCACGAAGAAGTCCGGCTCCAGCCCCCACAGGCGGGTACAGCCGCCGATGTCGGTGGAGATGGTATGGGTCTCGTCGATGATCAGCAGGCTGCCGTACTGGCGCGTCAGCTCGCGGCAGCGCTGCATGAAGCCCGGATCGGGGAGGACCATGCCGATGTTGGTCATCGCCGGTTCGCAGAGCAGGGCGCAGACATCACCCTGGGCCAGGGCGGCCTCCAGTGCTGCGACATCGTTGAAGGGGATGGCGCGGCTGTGCTCGGTCAGGTCGTAGGCCTGGCCGATCAGCCCCGAGCGGTGCACCGTCTGGCCGTCCCTGTGGCGCACCATCACGTCATCGACGGTGCCGTGGTAGCAGCCGTCGAACACCAGCAGGGTCTTGCGCTGGGTGATGGCGCGCGCCCAGCGCAGCACGTAGCGGTTGGAGTCGGTCGCCGTGGCGGTGACCTGCCAGTACGGCAGGCCGAAGCGCTGCGCCAGCAGTTCGCCGCAGACCACGGCATCCTCGCCGGGGAGCATGGTGGTCAGGCCGTTGCCGGCCTGTTCGGCGATGGCGCGGGCCACGGGATCGGGCGAGTGACCGAACATGCTGCCGGTGTCGCCCAGGCAGAAGTCGATGTACTCATGACCGTCCACGTCGAAGAAGCGTGCGCCCTTGGCGCGCTCGACGAACAGCGGCACCGGTGTCGACCAGTCGGCCATCCAGTGCATCGGCACGCCGCCGTACAGCGAATGGCGTGCGCGTTCGGCCAGGGCTGCGGATTTCGGGTTGCGGGACAGGAACAGCTCGCGCTCGGCAGCGACGAAACGCTCCACGGCGGCTTGGCTGATACCACTGGCAGTGGTCATGGGAAGTACCTCGATGGGGTTTCGTGCATCATATTTTGTGATCACAAAATAGTAAACGGTAGGATTTATCCGTTAATTCAGGCAGTAAACTGCTAATTTGTGATCACAGAATATTTACGCTATAGCGCTTTTTCACACAAAATCCATATCGACGTAGACTTGTCGGATTTTCCAGCGGAGCCTTCCATGCGCGACTGTAGCCTCACCCTTGCTCAACTGCCGGCACCACCGAGGGAGCCGGCCCATGGCTGACAACCTGCAGGAACAGCTGTACCAGAACATTCGCTCGGGCTTGCTGGCCGGGCGCTTCCAGCCGGGCCAACGGTTGAAGATCCGTGACCTGGCTGCCGAGTGGGGCACCAGCCCGATGCCGGTCCGCGCCGCCCTGCAGCGGCTGGTGGCCGAGGGGGTGCTGGAGGGCGAGCAGCAACGCTCGGTGCGGGTGCCATCGATGACGCGTGAGCGCTACGAGAACATCTTCCAGGTGCGCCTGGCGCTGGAGGGCATGGCGGTCGAACTGGCGACGCCACGGCTGGACAGCGCGGACCTGGCGCTGCTGCGCGACTGCGTGCAGCGCATGGATGCAGCCATCGAACGACGCCAGGTGCAGGACTACCTGAACGCCAACAGCCAGTTTCATCTGCACCTGTACGGCGCGTGCGGCAACCCGGTGCTGCTGCGCTCGATCGAGGCGCTGTGGCTGCAGATCGGTCCCTTCTTCAACCGCCTGTTCACCGGCGCCGACCTGTCATTGCGGCTCAACGACTTTCACGAGGACGCCTTCGCCGCCATCGAGGCCGGCGATGCCAAGGGGGCGCGCCAGGCCATGGAGCAGGACCTGCTGTACTTCGCGCGGTTTCTGCTCAACCTGCTGGCGCTGGAGCAGGGCGAGGTGTGAGCCGGGTTTGCCTGATGGGGTGTGCCGGTCGCGGCTGAAGCCCCTGCCCCTGCCTCGGGTTCAGGTGTAGCGGCCAGCCGTGTGCGGCGCTTTGGTGGCGACGCCGATCAGCTTTCCAGCCAGACGTCGCGGCACCAGTGCCAGACCGAATCCCAGCTCTCGTCGGTCAGCTCACCCTCGTCGCCGTCCCACAGCCACACCTGGCCTTCCACGTCCACGGCGTAGTAGTCGCGGCCGTCCTGGCACAGCGGCACCAGGTCGCGTGGCAGGCCGAGGTCCCAGGCCACCGAGGCCACTTCCGGCAGGTAGGTGTGCGATTGCGGGTCGCTGGCGGTCACCGGCTCCAGGCGGCCATAGACCACGTCGCTGACCTTGAGCAGGAACTCGCGCAGTTCGAAGGGCAGGTGGATGAGGATCTGCTCCTGAATCTCCACCAGGGTCTCTTCCTCCGGCAGCTCCAGCGGTACCGGCACCGGTTCGTTGAGTTCGCGCAGCTGTTCGATGACTTCTTCCACAGTGTCGGCTCCTGATGCGGTGGGATCGGCTTTATACAGTAGCTGCTGGGTGGAATGAAAACCTCCGGGCGTCGCGGCATACTGCTGATTTTTACGGAGCGCCCCTATGCCGTCTCTCTCCTGGCAATGCCTGCACCACCGCGAACTCGATACCGCCACGCTCTACGCGCTGCTGGCGCTGCGTACCCAGGTGTTCGTGGTCGAGCAGAACTGCCCGTATCTGGAAACCGATGGCCAGGACCTGCTGGGCGACACCTGCCACCTGCTGGCGCGCGACGAGCATGGCCTGGTGGGCTATCTGCGCCTGCTCGATCCGCAGCGCATGGACGGTGAGGTGGTGATCGGTCGGGTGGTGATCGCCGCGTCGGCACGAGGCAGCGGCCTGGGGCACCAGCTGATGGAGCGGGCGCTGGCCGAGTGTGGGCAGCGCTGGCCGGGCGTGCCGTTGTACCTGTCGGCGCAGGCGCACCTGCAGGGCTACTACGGGCGCTATGGCTTCGAGCCGGTGACCGAGGTCTACCTGGAGGACGACATCCCGCACATCGGCATGCGCCGGGCGGCGGGCGACCAGGCGTCCGGCTAGGTCGCCGCTGCAGCGCCCGCTCGGATGCGCCCGCAGCGCTGCTGCCGAACGGGCTGACGGTGTTGCAGGAGCGCTCCCGGCCGCGCAGGCCGGCCAGGGCCGAAACGAAAAACCCCGGGGCTTGCCCGGGGTTTTTCATGCTGCGCTGCTGATCAGTTCTGGCGGATGCCGGCGATCAGCCAGGGCTGGTTGTCGCCCTGGGCGCGTTCCAGGCGCCAGCTTTCGCTGAACGCTTCGCCCTGGTCGAAGCGCGAGGTCTTCGACAGGCCGCTGAAGGTCAGGGTGGCGATGGTCTTCTCGGCGTTGTCGTCGACGCCGTCGAGCTGCACGTCGAGCTCGTCGATGTAGGTGGACTGGAAGCCGTCACCCAGCTCGGCGCGCTCGCGCTTGAGGAAGTCCAGCAGTTGCGGGGTGACGAACTCGGCGATCTTGTCCATCTCGTTCGCGTCCCAGTGCTGCTGCAGGTTCATGAAGTGCTCGCGGCCGGCAGCCAGGAAGCTCTGCTCGTTGAACCAGGCCGGGGCGTTGATCACCGGGCGCGCCGCCGCAGCGCCGCTGCCGCCGAAGATCGAGGTCGGTGCGGCCTGGGCCGGCATTTCGCGCTGGTACGGAGCGCCAGCGGTGGCGGCTTGCGGCTGCTGCTGAGCACGACGGGCGGCGAGGAAGCGGAAGATCAGGAAGGCGATCAGGCCGAAGATCAGGAAGTCCATGATCTGCAGGCCTTCGAAGCCATCACCCATGAACATCGAGGCGAGCAGGCCACCGGCGGCCAGGCCGGCCAGCGGGCCGAGCCAGCGCGATGCGCCGCTGGCGGCAGCGGGTTGACGACCTGCGGTGGGCGCGGTGGTTGCCGGTTGCGACTGCGGCGTGGCCTGGCGAGTCTGGTGGCTGGGCGCGGAACCGAAGGACTTGCCGCCGCCAAAGCGCTTGGCGTGGGCTTCGAAGCTGAAGGTCAGCGCCAGGCACAGGACCATGGCGATACTGAGGAAACGCTGCATCACGGTTTTCTCTCTTGTGGAAAAGCTTGGGCGGCATCTTGCCCGGCAAGGATGGGCGTGGCCAGTGACAGAATGTTTCTGGCTTTTGCCTGGAGCGGCAGGCCCCGCGCGGACGAAATCCGCGCGCCTGCCCGAACGACGAACGGAGCCCGCAGGCTCCGTCCATTCAGCGCCAGTCGTAGAGTTCCTTCTCCGACAGCGCCTGCATTGAGGTCGCCAGTGCCTGGAAGGCCTGCATCGAGGCCCAGATGCGGCCGTTCAGTTCGCTCTGCGCGGCCAGTTCACCGAGTACCTGTTCGGTTTCCTGCTGCATGGCCAGCAGCACCTCGTCGGGGAAGCGCTTGAGCAGCGTGCCGCTTTTCTTCAGCTCGTCCAGCGCCAGGGCGTTGTTGAACACGTAGTCGTCCATCATGTCCAGGGTGGAGGCGCGGGCCGCCTCGGTGACGATCGCCTGCAGGTCGGGCGGCAGGCTGTCGAAGGCCTTCTGGTTGATCAGCAGCTCCAGCACCGACTGCGGTTCCTGCCAGCCGGGGTAGTAGTAGTACCTGGCGGCCTTCTGCAGGCCGAAGGCGAGGTCGTTGTAGGGGCTGACCCAGTCGGTGGCATCGATGGCGCCGGTCTGCAGGGCGGTGAAGATCTCGCCGCCCGGCAGCACCACGGTGGTGGCGCCGAGGCGACTCCAGACTTCGCCGCCGATGCCCGGCATGCGGATCTTCAGGCCCTTGATGTCGGCCAGGCCGTTGATTTCCTTGTTGAACCAGCCGCCCATCTGCATGGTGCTGTTGCCCGCCGTCAGCGGCTTGAGGCCGAAGGGCGCGTAGGCTTCGTCCCACAGCGCCTGGCCGCCGCCATGGCTGAGCCAGGCGTTCATTTCCAGGGTGGACAGGCCGAAGGGAACGGCGCCGAAGAACTGCGCGGCCGGCACCTTGCCCTTCCAGTAGTAGGGCGTACCGTGGCCGAGCTCGGCGGTGCCACGGGAGACGGCATCGAACACTTCCAGCGCCGGCACCAGCTCGCCAGCGGCGTAGACCTTGATGGTCAGGCGCCCGGCGCTCATGGCGTTGATCCGCTCGGCCAGACGCTCGGCGGCGACGCCGGTGCCCGGGGCGTTCTTCGGCCAGGTGGTGACCATCTTCCAGTGGAAGCTTTGCGCAGGCGCCTGGGCTGCGTCGGCAGGGGCGGAATCGTCCTTGCAGCCGGTCAGGCCGAGGGCGAGCAGGGGCAGGAGAAGCAGAGAGCGAAGACGCATGGACAGTCATCCCTAAGAAAAACGGGGCCTTCAGTGGCCCCGTTCGATTGGCTCAGCGCCAGTTGTACAGCTCTTTCTCGGTCAGTGCCTGCATGGCGCTGGCCTCTTCGAGGAAGGCTTTCTGCGAGGCCCAGATGCGGCCGTTGAGATCGCTCGCCGCCGCCAGTTGCTCGAGCACGGCTGCGGACTGTTCGCGCATGGCCTGCAGCACGTCGTCCGGCAGGCGCTTGAGCTGCACGCCTTCGGCCTTGAGGCTGCCCAGCGCCTTGGCGTTGTTGAACACGTAGTCGTCCATCATGTCCAGGGTGGCCGCGCGTGCCGCCTCGACGACGATGGCCTGCAGGTCGGCCGGCAGGGCGTCGAAGGCCTTCTGGTTGACCATCGACTCGACCACCGCCTGCGGCTCCTGCCAGCCCGGGTAGTAGTAGTACTTGGCGGCCTTGTGCAGGCCGAAGGCCAGGTCGTTGTAGGGGCCGACCCAGTCGGTGGCGTCGATGGCGCCAGTCTGCAGGGAGGTGAAGATCTCGCCGCCGGGCAGGTTGACGGTGATCGCGCCGAGCTTGCTCCAGACTTCGCCGCCGAGGCCCGGCATGCGGATCTTCAGGCCCTTGATGTCATCCAGGCTGTTGATCTCCTTGTTGAACCAGCCGGCCATCTGCATGGTGGTGTTGCCAGCGGACAGCGGCTTCACGCCGAACGGCGCGTAGGTCTCGTCCCACAGTGCCTGGCCGCCGCCGTGGCTGAGCCAGGCGTTCATTTCCAGGGTGGACAGGCCGAACGGCACGCTGCTGAAGAACTGCGCGGCCGGTACCTTGCCTTTCCAGTAGTACGGGGTGCCGTGGCCCATCTCGGCGGTGCCGCGGGAAACGGCGTCGAACACTTCCAGGGCGGGTACCAGCTCACCGGCGGCGTAGACCTTGACGGTCAGGCGCCCGGCGCTCATGGCGTTGATGCGCTCGGCCAGGCGCTCGGCTGCGGTGCCGAGGCCGGGGAAGTTCTTCGGCCAGGAGGTGACCATCTTCCAGTGGATGGTCTGTGCGGGCGCGGCTGCGGCTGCGGTTTGCTCGCTGCCAGCCTTGTCTTCCTTGCAGCCGAGCAGGCCGAAGGTGGCCATCACGGCCAGGGCGGCGCCGAACAGGTTGCGGCGATTCATCGATGGTTCTCCAGATACGGTAGGTTCTAACAGGCTTCCAGCTTGGCATAGGCCAGCATCAGCCACTTGCTGCCTTCGTTTTCGAAATTCACCTGTACCCGCGCCTGTGCGCCGGCACCCTCGAAATTGAGGATGGTGCCCTCGCCGAACAGGCTGTGTCGCACGCGTTGCCCCAGGTTGAAGGGCGTCTGCGGTACGGCGCTGCCGGCGAACAGGCTGCTGCCACCCATGGAACTGGTGTTCACCGGGCGGCTGACGCTGTTGTTCAGGCGGACTTCCTGAATCAGTGGTGCGGGTATTTCGCGGACGAAGCGCGATACCTTGTTGTAGGTCTCGCTACCGTAGAGACGCCGGGTTTCGGCGTAGCTGATCACCAGCTTCTGCATGGCACGGGTAATGCCGACATAAGCCAGGCGGCGCTCTTCTTCCAGTCGGCCCGGTTCTTCCAGGCTCATCTTGTGCGGGAACAGACCCTCTTCCATGCCCACCAGGAACACCAGCGGGAATTCCAGGCCCTTGGCGCTGTGCAGGGTCATCAGTTGGATGCTGTCCTCGTTCTCGGCGGCCTGGGTGTCCCCGGCCTCCAGCGAGGCGTGGGTGAGGAAGGCCTGCAGCGGGGTCAGCTCGTCGTCTTCGTCATTCTCGAAGGTGCGTGCCGCGCTGACCAGTTCCTCGAGGTTCTCCACGCGGGCCTGGCCTTTCTCGCCTTTTTCCGCTTCGTGGTAGGCGAGCAGGCCGCTCTGCTCGATGACCACCTGGGTCATCTGGTGCAGGGGCATCGCCAGGACCTTCTCCGCCAGGCCTTCGATCAGCTCGATGAAGCCGCTCAGGGCGCTCGAAGCGCGGCCCGGCAGGGCCTTGTTGGCGAGCATCAGGCGGATCGCTTGCCACATGTGCACGTCATGCGCGCGGGCGTATTCGCGAATGGTCTCGATGCTCTTCTCGCCGATACCGCGCGCCGGCACGTTGATGATGCGCTCCAGCGCGGCATCGTTGCCGCGGCCGTCGAGCAGGCGCAGGTAGGCCATGGCGTTCTTGATCTCGGCGCGCTCGAAGAAACGCTGCCCGCCATAGATGCGGTAGGGGATCTTCTCGCGCAGCAGCGCCTCTTCCAGCACCCGCGACTGGGCGTTGGAGCGGTAGAGGATGGCGATCTCGCTGCGCTTGAGGCCGTCCTTGCGCAGGGCGTCCTCGATGCTCTCCACCACGTAGCGGGCTTCGTCGTGCTCGTTGAACGCGGCGTACAGCGCCAGGGGCTCGCCGTCGCTGCCGTCGGTCCACAGCTCCTTGCCCAGGCGCCCGTTGTTGTTGGCGATCAGGGCGTTGGCGGCCTTGAGGATGCCGGCCGTGGAGCGGTAGTTCTGCTCCAGGCGGATCAGCTGGGTGTCGGGGAAGTCGCTGGAGAACTGCTGGATGTTCTCGATCTTCGCGCCGCGCCAGCCGTAGATCGACTGGTCGTCGTCGCCGACCACCATGAGGCTGTCGCCGCCCTTGGCGAGGAAGCGCAGCCAGGCGTACTGCACGGCGTTGGTGTCCTGGAACTCGTCGACCAGGATATGGCGGAAGCGCCGCTGGTAGTGTTCGAGCAGGCCCGGCTTGTCGCGCCAGAGGTCGAGCGCGCGCAACAGCAGCTCGGCGAAGTCGATCACCCCGGTGCGGGCACAGGCCGCCTCGTAGGCTTCGTAGATGCCACGCATGGTGGCGAGGAACAGGTCGCCGCCCGCCTGGATGTGCGCCGGGCGCAAGCCCTCGTCCTTCTGGCCATTGATGAACCACTGCGCCTGCTTGGCCGGCCAGCGCTGTTCGTCCAGGCCGAGGTCGCGGATCACCCGCTTGATCAGGCGTTGCTGATCGTCGGAGTCGAGAATCTGGAAGTTCTCGGCCAGGCCGGCTTCCTGCCAGTGCGCGCGCAACAGGCGGTGGGCCAGGCCGTGGAAGGTGCCGACCCACATGCCCGCCGGGCTGTGCCCGAGCATGTCCTCGATGCGCTGGCGCATCTCGGCGGCGGCCTTGTTGGTGAAGGTCACCGACAGGATCGAATGAGGCGAAGCACCCATGGCCTGAATCAGGAAGGCGATGCGGTGCACCAGCACACGGGTTTTCCCGGAGCCGGCACCGGCCAGTACCAGTTGGCGGCCAAGCGGGGCAGCCACGGCCTGGACCTGGGCGTCGTTGAGCGAAGCGAGGAGGAGTTCGGGGTCGTTTTGCATCGCGGCATTCTAGGGGGCCGGACAGGGGAGGGCAAACCGTGTCGACCAGGCGGTTTGCCGAGGCCTGCGCGCGGAGTAGACTGCGCCTCTCAATGGATCTGAAGGAGTCGTGACGCCGATGTCTACCGGTACCCACGCCATGGAAAGCCCCCTGCTGGGCATCGACCTGGGCACCACCAACAGCCTCATCGCGGTTTGGCGCGAGGGGCGTGCGGAGCTCATTCCCAATGCCCTCGGCGAGGTCCTCACGCCGTCGGCGGTGAGCCTGGACGAAGATGGCAGCATCCTCGTCGGCAGCGCTGCCCGTGCCCGGCTGACCACTCATCCACTGCGCAGCGTGGCGGCATTCAAGCGCTACATGGGCAGCGACAAGCGTTTCACGCTGGGCGACCGCCAGTTCACCCCGGAAGAACTCTCGGCGCTGGTGCTCGGCTCGCTCAAGGCCGATGCCGAGGCGCACCTCGGCATGCCGGTGAGCACGGCGGTGATTTCGGTGCCTGCCTATTTCAGCGATGAACAGCGCAAGCGCACGGTGTTCGCGGCGGAGCTGGCCGGGCTGCGCGTCGAGCGCCTGATCAACGAGCCGACCGCCGCGGCGATGGCCTACGGCCTGCACGAGCAGCAGTTCGAGCGCACCCTGATCTTCGACCTGGGCGGCGGCACCTTCGACGTCACCGTGCTCGAATACGCGCTGCCACTGATCGAGGTGCATGCTTCCACCGGCGATAACTTCCTGGGGGGTGAAGATTTCACCGAAGCCCTGCTCGGGGCCTGCCTGGACGATTGGCAACTGGCGCGCAGCGCGCTGGACAGCCAGGCGCTGGCGAGCCTGGAAGATGCCCTGGAGCAACTCAAGCGGCGCCTCGCCGACGGTCCGCAGACGCTGGACTGGATGGGCCGCCAGTGGCAGCTGGACGAGGCGCGTGCCCTGCAGATCTGGACGCCGCTGCTGACCCGTCTGCGCCAGCCCATCGAACAGGCCCTGCGCGATGCGCGGCTCAATCCGCGCGATCTCGACAGCCTGGTGCTGGTCGGCGGTGCCACGCGCATGAGTGCGGTGCAGCAACTGGTGGCGACCCTGTTCGGCCGTCTGCCCTACCGGCACCTCGACCCGGACACCATCGTCGCCCTCGGCGCCGCCGCCCAGGCCGCCTGCAAGGCGCGCGACCATGCCATCGAGGAAGTCATCCTCACCGATGTCTGCCCCTATACCCTGGGGATCGCCTCGCGCCGCAGCGACGAGCAACCCGGCGCCTTCTCGCCGATCATCGAGCGCAACACGGTGATCCCGACCTCGCGGGTGCAGCGCTACTACACCACCCACGCGCAGCAGGAGTACATCCGCATCGAGGTCTACCAGGGCGAGCGCCCCTGGGTGCGCGACAACATCTTCGTCGATGCCTTCGAGGTGAAGCTGGCCCAGACCGGGCAGGTGCAGGCACTGGATGTGCGCTTCAGCTACGACATCAACGGCCTGCTGGAAGTGGACGTGACCCTGGAGAACGGCCAGCGTCACGGCCATGTGATCGACCGCAGCCCCACCGGCCTGAGTGCCGAGGCACGGGCCACCAGCCAGGCGCGCCTGGCCGGTTTGAAGATCCACCCGCGCGATACCTTGCCCAACCGCACGCTGCTGGCACGCCTGGAACGCGCCTGGATGCAGACCCTGGGGGCCGAGCGCGAGCAGATCGGCCAGTGGCTGGACGAGTTCCAGAACGTGCTCGGCACCCAGCAGGAGCAGCCGATCACCGCCGCGCGGCAGCGCCTGGAGCAGCAGCTGCAGGCGCTGCGCTTCTAGCCGGCCGGCGGCTCGCGGAAGCCGTTGAGCTGGCGCAGGCGGGCCTGCAGGCCCTGCCCGGCGTCGGCCCGTCGGCCACCGGGCGGGCCGTAGCGGTTGGGCAGCGGGTCGCCTGGCCAGAAGAACAGCAGCAGCGCTATGTAGGGCATGAAGAAGCTGCCGGCCAGCAGCATCACCAGGGTGCCGGCGCCACGGCTCATGTCGTGCAGGCGGCGCAACTGGCAGCCGATCAGCGCCAGGCCGATGACCAGCAGCGTCGCCAGGGCCAGACCGTTGCCGGCCTTGCTGGCGAGGCCGGCCAGGGGTACGGCGATCGCCGCCAGGGCGATGGTCTGCAGGGTGAAGTTGAGCCGGTTCAGGCGCCCGCCCAGTCGCCAGGGTTGCCACTGCGCGCGCAGGCTGTCGGGCTGATGCCGAGGCAGCAGGCGTTCGCTGCGTGACAGCAGCAGGGTGATCGCCAGGCGCACCGCGATGGGTGTCACGGTGCTGTCCTTGGCCTGCTGCAGCGAGCGCAGCTGACCCGAGGTGGGAACGCCAGGCTTGGTCTGATACAGGGTGCGCATCGACTCGAAGATCGTCTGCATGGTCGAGAAGGGCAGTCCGTTGTCCTTGCAGATCGACTGCGCCAGGGACTCGGGACGTGCCTTGACCAGGCCCTCGCGGAACGCGTCGAACCAGGTGCTGGGCCCGGTGAAACCGTGCAGCCGCTGCAGGGCCTGGTCGCGCAGCGCGCGCGGCAGGTCCGGGTCGTGGTAGAGCAGGGCGTCGAGGATCATCTGGCCGAGGGGATCGCCCGCCAGCTCATGGCCGTGGTGCCGGGCGCCGGCTTCGATCCGGGCGACCGAGGGCAGCCGGCGGCTGCCCAGCAGCACGCTCGGGCTGACCAGTTCGGCCGCCAGCAGTCCCTGCAAGGCATCGCCTTCGTCGAGGTCGAACAGCCACTGCTGAGGCGCGGCGTCGGCCGCCAGCCACTGCGTCTGCAAGGCATGGGCCGGATGCTCGGCGGAGGTGGGCACGCGCCCGACACGCTCACGCAGCCGTCCCAGCCACTGCAGTGGCTGCTCCAGCAGGCCGATCAGCAGCAGGGTCTGGCGCTGCAGCTGCCAGCGCGCCTCGGGCTCGGCGGGCAGCGGCGGCAACGGCTGTCCCGCTTGCAGCAGGCGCAGTTGCAGCTTCAGGCAATAGGGATGCAGACCGTCCGCCAGTGGGGCGAGCACGTCCTGCAGGCGTTGCAGGGTGTCGGGCGCATAGTGGCGCAGGCGGCGAAGCCAGCTCAGCATCTGCGCGCGGGCGACGGTGTTGTCGCCCAGGGCCTGGGGCAAGGCCGCGCCGGGCGTGGCCAGCGCATGTTGCAGTGCCTGCACGGCGGGCGATTCGCGCAGCCATTGCAGCTGTTGCCCGGCCAGGTAGGCGAAGCCTTGCTGCACGATGACGCCGAGCGGGTGCTCATCGGCCGTCAGGTTCAGCAGCGGCTCGATGTCCGCCGCCTCGCCACGCTGCAGCAGCCAGGCCTGGCGATACAGGCGGGTCAGCGGCGTATCCAGTGCGCTGAACAGTTCGGCGAGGAACGGCCATTCGCTGTCGCCCAGCTGCCAGGCGACGAAGGTGCGTGCGAGGGCCGGCAGGTCGGTGTCGGCCGCGCGCAGCCAGCGGGCCAGGGTCTGCGGGCTCTGCGCCGGCTCGCCATCGCCCAGGCGGTTGTCGTCCAGGGCGTACTGTCGGTCCACATCCTGCTGGCTGCGGTCGCAGGCCATGATCAGCAGGGGCAGGTGCTCCGGCGCATGGTAGGCGCTCCACGCCAGCAGCCAGGCGGCCGCTTCGGGCATCTCGCGTTCCAGCCACAGGCGCGTCCACAGGTCGAGGGCATCCTGGTCATGGTGCTGCTTCTGCAGCGCCAGCAGGTAGAGGATGTCGAGATCGTCCGGCTGCTCGGCGTGACGCGCCTGGTAGTGCTCCAGGGCACCGCTGAGGGCCGCGCCGGCCAGGGTGCACTGACGGTACAGGTGCGGGTAGTAGGCCGGGTCGGCGGGCATCGGCAGGCACAGGTGCAGGGAGCTCCAGCCGCGGAACTCCTGCAGCGGCCGGTTCTGGAACAGGTGCTCGAGGGTGCGCACGTACCAGAGGTTCTCCACCTGCGCCACGCTCGGCCAGTCGCTGAGGGTGGCGAGGTCGAACGGGTCGGGTTCGGCGATGCGCTGCAGCAACTGGTCGAGCGGCTCGGCTTCTTCGAAGGGCAGCTGCATCAGGCGGTTGGCCCAGGCCATGCGCTCGGTCAGCAGCTGCGCGCAGCGGTGCGACAACGGCCCGTTGCTGAGCAGCAGGTGACGCAGCGAGCCGTCGATGCTCTCCAGCACGTCCAGCGGCAGCTGGTCCAGCGCCCGGCAGTAGTCCTGCCAGGCCTCGGGGCGAAAGCGCCGGCCGGCATCCTGCAGCAGCTCGACGAACTGCTGCACGGCCTGTTCGCTGGCGCTGGGCAGTGCGGCCGCCTCGCCGGCCTCGCTCGCTTCGCCGCGCGCGTGGCGCAGGGCATCCTCGTAGGCACCGCGCAGCGCCTGGAAGCCCTCGGGGTCGCGCTCCGGATGGACCTCGGGCAGGCGTGTGCGGTAGGCCGTGCGAATGGCGTTCTGATCGTCTGTCGGCTCGATGCCGAGGTGTTCCCAGCAACTCATGACCAGTCGAATGCCTCCAGCGATTCAGGTTTTTCCGGCAGATCCAGCTCCAGGTCCCAGTGCAGGTCATCCAGTCCTGCCGCCGGGTTCATCGCCAGCTCGCGTGCCAGCGCGACGTGCGTCGGGTTGCTGCCCTGGCGGCTGATGCACAGCGCCAGCTCGTCTGCCTGCTCGTGGCCGAGGCAACTCCAGTAGCTGCGGCCGATGAGAAAGCCGGCCAGGTAGCTCTGCCAGTTCTGGTAGTAGTAGCGCGCCCGCAGGCTCAGGCGGCTGTGCAGCCAGAGGCTTTCCTCGAGGCTGAGCCAGCCGTTGAGCTGACCGATGCGGGCGAGGAAGCTCATGCGCCCCAGGTCCCAGGCGCGAATACCGCCGGAGCCGCACACCAGGATGGTATCGGCGACGTAGCGGTAGGCGACCTGCTGGCTGGCGTCCAGGCTGTCGACCAGCTTCTGCCATTCGCTTGGCAGCAGGCGCGCGTTGTCCCAGTAGGCGCCGCTCAGATCGCTGGCATGGCCGTTGTCGGTCATGCGCTGGATCATCGCCAGCAGGGCCGGGCGATCGGCGATGTCCCAGGACTCGGTCAGGTCGACGAATTCGTTGTCCGGGTAGAAGTTCGGCAGGTCGTAGCGGGCGTCGTAGCGGGCATTGATCGCCACCATCGGTGCGGACAGGGCGAAGAGCCAGCGTCGTTGCAGTTCATCCATGGGCTGAGGGCCATTCTTCCTTGAGCGGGAGGGCGCCATCCTAGGAGCTGTTGGCAGGGGGCTGCAAGTGCCTCGCGGCGTCCCGGGCGAAAGCGCTCAACCGATGACTGGCAGGTCAGCCGGCCAGTGTCCGCGCGCGTTGCGCCCATGGCGCGGGACGCCCGCCGAAAGTTGGACGCCAGGTTGTGAAATTGCCCACATCTCTGTTGGGCACAGCGTCTGTCTCGGGTATTCTGCCGCCACGTCAGGGCTGCGACCGCCGCTTGCGCGGGCAGGCCCTCAGGCACCATTACAAGAACATCGCCTATGACCGCCACTACTAGCGCCGCAATCCAAGAGATGACGCTGGACCCGCAGCAGACCGAGCATCAGTTCGCCACGGATATCGCCGTCGAGCGCACGCGCCTGCTTTTCCAGGGCTCGCGTCTGCCTACATTGCTGATGTTGCTGGTCGGCTTGGCCTGCCCCCTGCTGCTGTGGCATCAGCAAAGCGTGCCCCTGCTCGCGCTGTGGCTGGCCTGGGTGGTGCTGCTGGTGCTGCTGCGCCTGACCCAGGTGAAGGCCTTCGACGACGCCCTGCCCAGCCGCCAGGCGGAACCCTACTGGCGCCGCGTGTTCCTGCTCGGCGCCGGTGCCTCGGGGCTGAGCCTGGCCTTCGCCGTGATCGTCCTGGTGCCCGCCGATGTGTTCTACCACCAGGCCCTGGTCTATGGGCTGATCGCCGCGGCCATCCTCTCCGCCAGCGTCGCCTACGCGGTCAGCCTGCCGGCGTTCCTCACCTTCGCCTTGCCCTGCCTGCTGCCGTCGGCGGCCTTCCTGCTGCTCAGCGACAACAGCCTGCAGCGCGGCTGGGGGCTGATCAGCGTCATTCTCTTCCTGGCACTGCTGGTCGTCGCCTGGCAGGTCAACCGCCTGGTCCAGCGCAGCCTGTTGCAGCGGTTTCACAACCTGGCGCTGATCGCCCATCTGGAGCACGCCAAGCAGCGCGCCGAAGGGCTGAACGGGGAGCTGGCCAGCGAGGTGGAGCAACGTCGTCGCGCCGAGCGCGAGCTGCGCGATGCCCATGGCGAGCTGGAAATGCGCGTGGCCGAGCGCACCCTGGAGCTGGACGAGGCCACGCACGCGCTGGGCAAGAGCCAGGCGCGCCTGTCGCTGGCGCTGGAGGCCAGTGAGCTGGGGCTGTGGGACTGGGACCTGCAGAGCGACCAGGTGCACCACTCGCACCTGCGCGAGCTGTTCGGCCTCGACCCCGAACAGGTCAGGGAGATGCTGCGCGACCTGCGCCCGCGCCTGCATCCCGACGACCTGCCGACGTTGCGGCGTGCCTTGCTCGAGCACATGAAGGGACGCAGCGAGGACTATCACGTCGAATACCGCGTACGCCACGCCGACGGGCACTGGGTGTGGGTCGAGGACCGTGGCCGTGCGGTCGAGCGCGACTCCAGCGGGCGCGTGCTGCGCATGCTCGGCACCCGCCGCAACATCAGCGCACGGCGCCAGCAGGAGCAGCAGCAGCGGCTGGCGGCGATGGTCTTCGAAGCGGCCAGCGAGGGTATCTTCATCCTCGACCCGGACTACCGTCTGCTGGCGGTGAACCGTGCCTTCAGCAGCGTGACCGGCTATTCGCGGGACGAGGTGCTCGGGCGCCGGGTCACCAGCCTGCTCGGCAGCGACGAGATGCGCCGCCAGTACCTGAGCATCCGCCAGGAACTCGATGGCAGCGGCAACTGGCAGGGCGAGCTGATCGAGACGCGCAAGAGCGGCGAACTCTACCCGCAGTGGTTGCAGCTCAACATGGTGCGTGACGCGGCCGGGCGGCCCAGCCATATCGTGGGCTTCTTCGCCGACCTCACGGCGCGCCGCGAGGCCGAGGAGCGCCTGCGCTACCTGTCGCACTACGACGAGCTGACCGGCCTGGCCAACCGCACGCTGTTCCGCGAGCGCCTGCACGAGGCCAGCCAGCGTGCGCGGCAGACGGGACGCAGCATCGCCCTGATGCACATCGACCTGGACCGTTTCAAACTGCTCAACGACAGCCTTGGCCATGAGGTCGCCGACCAGCTGCTGCGGCAGATGAGCCGTCGCCTCACCCAGACCGTGCCGGAGGCCGACTGCATCGCGCGCCTGTCCGGTGACGAGTTCGCCATCATCCTCGATGCCTACGGCAGTCTCTCCAGCCTGGCGCGGGTGGCCAGCCGTCTGCTGGCCAAGCTGCGCGTGCCGATGACCGTCGGCGGCCACGAGCTGGTGGTCAGCGCGTCGCTGGGGATCAGCCTGATGCCGGACTATGCCCGCGAGGTCGGCACGCTGATCAGCCAGTCGAACATGGCCGTGCAGCATGCCAAGCACCTGGGCGGCAACACCTTCCAGTTCTTCACTGACAACCTGCAGGCCTGCACCCTGGGGCGCCTGCAGCTGGAAAACCAGCTGCGCAAGGCGATCGACGAGGGCCAGCTGGAGGTGTTCTACCAGCCCAAGCTGAACCTCGCCGACGATCAGCTCAACGCCGCCGAGGCGCTGGTGCGCTGGCGTCATCCGCAGCAGGGGCTGGTGCCGCCGGGCGAATTCATCGGCCTGGCCGAGGAGACCGGGCTGATCACCGCGATCGGCGAGTTCGTCCTGCGTCAGGCCTGTCGCCAGGCGTGCGAGTGGCAGCGCCAGGGGCTGGCGGAGATTCGCGTGTCGGTCAACCTGTCCGTGCACCAGCTGCGCCAGGGCAATCTCACCAGCCTGGTCCGCCAGGTGCTCGAGGAGACCGGGCTGGCGCCGGAGTACCTCGAGCTCGAACTGACCGAGAGCCAGCTGCTGGACAACGTCGAGAGCGTCATCGTGACCTTCCAGCAGCTGCGCGCGCTGGGTGTGAAGCTGGCGATCGACGATTTCGGCACCGGCTACTCCTCACTCAGCTACCTCAAGCGTTTCCCGGTGCACTACGTGAAGATCGACCAGACCTTCATCCGCGACCTGTCGCCGGGTGGCGAGGACGCGGCGATTACCCGCGCCATCATCGCCATGGCGCACAGCCTGGAGCTCAAGGTGGTCGCCGAGGGCGTGGAGACCCAGGCGCAGATGGACTACCTGAAAAGCCAGCACTGCGATGAGATCCAGGGTTTCCTGATCAGTCGTCCGGTGGAGGCGAGTGCCTTTGCCGAGCTGCTGCGCGCGCAGATCGAGCGCGCGCCGGGTTGAGCCGCGTTTCCTCCCTACCCAGTCACGGCTGAACGCTGCGGGCGTGACCGGCGCAAAGATGGCTGCGCCCCGCGTGCCGCTGCGCGATGCTGCGGGCCTCGCTCACGACAAGGAGGACCCGATGGCCAAAGCCCCCAACCTGAGCCTGTCCCAACGCCTGCTGCTGGCTTCGCAGCGCATGGCGCCAGTGGCGGTGAAAGCGGCGCTGGTGCAACAGCTGGGCGCCGAGCAGGCTGCGCAACTGTCGCCGCACATGCCGCCGGCGCAGTTGCGCGAACTGATCATGACGCTGCCCATCGAGTTCCTTGCCGAGGTCACCACGCACCTCGATCCGCGCGGCATCCTCGATACCTACCTCAGCCTGCCCGACAGCCTGCACCTGGAGGTGGCCCGGCGGTTGTGCGTGATCGGGGCCTTCGCCACCGCGGCGCGCTATGCCGAATGCCTGTCGCCCAGGCAGGTGAAGGTGCTGATCTACGGCATCCACGACGCCGACCAGGTGCTGCAGATCGCCCGTCATATCGTCGACATCGAGCTCATCGTGCAGAGCCTGCGCAGCTTCTCCACCAGCTACCTGTGCAAGCTCACCGAGGCGGCCGCCGCCGATGCCAACGTGGCGCTTTCCGCTCGCGTGCTCAGTGGCCTGCCGCTGTCACGTCAGGCCGATATCTGCACCCATCTTGCGCCAGCCGTGCTGGAGCCACTGCTGCCGCTGCTGCTGCAGGCCAATGCGGCGCTGCGCGAGCTGTTGCCCGAGCCCGCGCAGCCTGTAGCCGAGCTGCCCTAGGCGCGCACCGAGCCGGGCGGTTGGCGGCGGCGCCGGACCTAGCGCGCGAACAGCTGGCCGATGTCCTTGAACGCCTTGAACTCCAGGGCGTTGCCGCACGGGTCGAGGAGGAACATCGTGGCCTGCTCGCCGACCTGCCCCGCGAAGCGCACGTAGGGCTCGATGACGAAGCGGGTGCTGCGGCTGCGCAGGCGCTCGGCCAGCGCTTCCCAGTCGGCCCAGGCGAGCACCACGCCAAAGTGCGGCACCGGTACGTCGTGGCCATCCACCGGGTTGCTCACCGCCGACTCCTGGTGGGCCATCTTCGGCGCCTGGTGGATGACCAGCTGGTGGCCGAAGAAGTCGAAGTCCACCCAGTGCTCGCTGCTGCGGCCCTCGGCGCAGCCGAACACCTCGCCATAGAAATGCCGCGCGGCGGCCAGGTCGTATACGGGAATTGCCAGGTGAAAGGGAGCAAGGGCCATCACGGAGTACCTCTGTTGGTTTTTGCTCCAGCCTACCAACAGCAGAATTGATCGAAAGCGAATATCCTTGCTCGCAAGCTCAAATATTTTTGATCGATAGGGGCCGCCGTGCTGCGCGAGCTGAGAACCTTCGTCACCGTCGCCCGCCTGGGTACCTTCGCCGCGGCCGGCCAGCAGGTCGGCCTCACCCAGTCGGCGGTCAGCGCCCAGATGCGTGTGCTCGAACAGCAGCTCGGCGTGCGCCTGTTCGACCGTAGCGGCCGCAGCGCGGTGCTCAATGCCGCCGGCCGGCATGCCTTGCCGTTGGCCGAGCAGATGCTCGCCCTGTACGGGCAGATGGCCCTGCCGCCAGGGGCTGGCGACTGTGTCGGCGAGTTGCGCGTCGGCGCCATCGCCACCCTGCAGACCGGTCTGTTGGCCGAGGCGCTGCCGCGTTTTCACCAGCTGGCGCCACGGGTCGAGCTGAAGCTGGTGCCGGGTGTCTCGCTGCAGCTGTTCAGTCAGCTCGATGCCGGCGAGCTGGACCTGGCCTTGCTGATCAAACCGCCGTTCGCCTTGCCCAAGGAGATTCTCGAAGTGCCGCTGGCGCGCGAACCTTTCGTGCTCGTCGCCCCTTTGCACGTCGAGGGGGATGACCCGCTGCGGCTGCTGGCCGAGCAACCATTCGTGCGTTACGACCGGACCTCGTTCGGCGGCCGCCAGGTCAGCCGCTTCCTGCGAGAGCAACGCCTGACTGTGCATGAGGCGCTGGAACTGGACGAACTGGAAGCCATCGTGCGCCTGGTGGAAAACGGCATGGGGGTGTCGCTGGTGCCGCGTGCCGGCCTGTGGCTGCAGCGCCCGACCCGACTGCGGGTGATCGAGCTGGGCGCGTTGACCTTCCACCGCGAACTGGTCGCCTTGTTGCGCCGGGCACAGCGCCAGCCGGCACTGGACTGTCTGCTGAGCTGCCTCGAGTCGATAAATTGAAAATGCTTCTCAATAAAAATAAGATGCCGCTTTCCTATCGCCCAAGACCAGGGATGCACGATTGTCGGACTTGGATCTCAAAGGCCTGTTCCAGAAGCACGCCAAGACCCTGCACAGCTTTCTGCTGCGCAAGAGTCGCGACCCGCAACTGGCCGCCGATCTCACTCAGGAGAGCTTTCTGCGTCTGGCCGAGCAGAGCGGCGGCGAGCGCATCGACAATTCGCCGGCCTACCTCTACCGTACGGCCAGCAACCTGCTGATCGACCACCAGCGCCAGCAGATTCGGCGCAGGACCGACCTGCTCGGTGATGACCTGTTGCATGAAATCGAGGCCGAAGGCAGCTCGCTGGACGACATCACCGCCGCGCGCCAGCGTATCGAACGTCTGCAGGAGGCCGTCGCCGAGCTGCCGGCGCGGACTCAGGAGATCTTTCGCCTCAACCGCATCGAGGGCCTGACCCACGCCCAGGTGGCGCGTCAGCTGGAGATCTCCGACAGTTCGGTGCAGAAGCACCTGGCACGCGCCCTGGCGCATGTGATGGAGCGCGTGCTCGAGGTGGACGAACAGGCATGACGATGGTTTACGGTAAAACCCCGCGTCGCACGTCATTACTTGAAACGGGTATCAGCCGCCCGCTCCGCAGCGACCTATAACGAGAATCCAGAGTGAGCGTGATTAGCCAAGATCCGCAGCAGCGGAGCATCCGTGAGGCCGCCGCCGAATGGGCGGTGCTGCTCGCTGACGATGCACTCGACGACGCCCGGGCCGAGGCGCTGCAGCACTGGTTGCAGGCCGATGTCCGGCATGCCGAGGCGCTGGCGTTCGCCCAGCGTACCTGGGCGACCCTGGCGGGTCTGCCGGGCGACAGGCCCCGGCAGCATCGGGCGCCGCCAGTGGCCTCTGCCAGGCCCCAGCATCCCGTGCGCAAGGCGCGCCTGCGGCGCTGGGGCGCGGCGGCCTGCCTGGCGCTGCTGCTCGGTGGCCTGGGGCTGAGCCAGCGCGACCGCCTGTTGCTGCCGCTCATGACCGACCATCGCACCGCCAGCGGCGAGGTGCGCAGCCTGACGTTGGCCGATGGCAGCGAGGTGATCCTCGACAGTGCCAGTGCCATCCGCCTGGACTACTCCGCGACCCGGCGGCGGGTGGAGCTGCTGGCCGGTGCCGCCATTTTCCAGGTGGCGCCGCAGGCGGATCGGCCGTTCGTCGTCGAGGCGTCCGGCGGGACGGCACGCGCCCTGGGCACGCGCTTCCTGGTGCGGCGCGAGGCTGACGAAGGCGCTCTGGTCGGTGTGCTGGAGCACGCCGTGCAGGTCAGTGCCGGCGGCCAGCAGCAGCGTCTGGAAGAGGGGGACAGCGTGCATTACGACGCCTCGGGCATCAGCGACGTGGCGCTCGACCTGCAGCGTGTCACCAGCTGGCAGCGTGGCTTGCTGGTGTTCGACCGCGTGCCGCTGGCGCAAGTGGTCGAACAGCTCAACCGCTATCGCAGCGGACACATTCTCCTCGGCAGCGAGGCGCTGGCACAGCGCGAGGTGAGCGGGGTTTTCCGCCTGGATGCACTCGACGATGCCCTGGCCACCCTGGCGCGGGAAATGCACCTGCAGCGGGCAGAAATGCTGGGCATCAGCCTGATCTACTGAGGCGCATCGAGGCGCTCCGACAGGACCGGCAGAAAAAATTTCACGATTTCCTTACTGAGTTTCTCCGGGTTGCGCGTCTTTGTTGGTAGTGATTTTCATTATCAATAAAGAAAGCCCTGGGGTTAGTCGTGAGTCGTCGTCGTTCTGCAGCATCACCTGCTCTCCGTCATCCTTCATCCGTGTTGCTCAGTGGTGTCGCGCTGGGCGTGGCCCTGGCCTTGAACGGCGCCGCGCTGGCGGCCGAAGCCGTGGCCGAGGCGCGCTCGACCCATCACGAGGTGATGGCATTCGACATCCCCGCGCAACCGCTGGACCGCGCTGCCCTGGCCTTCGCCGAGCAGACGGGGGTGCAGGTGTTCTTCGACAGCGCACGCCTGCAGGGCTTCGCCAGTACCGCGCTGAGCGGGCGCTACCCGCTCGACGAGGCGCTGCGTCGCCTGCTCGGCAGTGCGCCGGTGGATTACCGCTTCGACGGCCAGCGTCAGGTCACCCTGACCCGCCGTGCGCTGCGCGATGAACAGACGCTGCAGCTGCAGTCGACCACGGTGCAGGGGCGCCAGCTCAGTCAGCGCCAGGAAACCTACCTGCAGCCACGCTCGGTCGCGGTGATCGACCGTGAGCAGATCGACCGCACGCCGCCTCATCATGCTGCCGATCTGCTCGAGCAGTCGGCGGGTGTTTATACCGCCGTGAGTCAGCAGGACCCCGGGTTGTCGGTGAACATCCGCGGGCTGCAGGACTACGGTCGGGTCAACATGAACATCGATGGCATGCGTCAGAACTACCAGCAGAGTGGCCATCAGCAACGCAATGGCAGTATGTATGTCGACCCCGAACTGTTGTCCGGCGTGGTGATCAGCAAGGGCGCCAGCTCCGGGCTGGGCGGCGCGGGGGTGATCGGTGGTGTGGCCGAGTTCCGTACCGTGGAGGCGAGCGACTTTCTGCGCGATGGCAAGGAGGTTGGTGGCCGGCTTCGGGCGACCAGCGGCCTGGGTGGCTTGGGCAACGGTACTCACTTCATCGGCAGCGGTGTCTTCGCTTTTGGCAACGATGCCTGGGACGTTCTGTTGGCGGGTAGCGAACGCAATCTGGGCAACTACGAGCCGGGCTCCAACGGGCGTATCGGCGAAATCCGTACCCAGGCGGGTACGGCCAATGACGCAACCGAGCGCTTGAAAAACTCCACGGTCGACTATTCGGCCAACGAGATGCGCTCGTTCCTCGCCAAGTTCGGCCTGAACCTCGACGAGACGCAGCGCTTGCAACTGAGCTATCTGCGTACCGAGGTTTCCTATGACGATGCCAACCTGATGAGTGTCAGCGGTGATCGGCTCTGGGAGAAACTCGGCAGCAGCGAGGTGACCTCGCAGAACCTGGCCCTCGATTACAGCTACGACCCGGAAAGCCCGCTGATCGACTTCAAGGGCAAGCTGTACTTCGTCGAGAATCGCAACGAGCAGGACAATCTGGCGCGCGGTAGTTCGCCGGCCTACCAGATCGAATACCGTACCCGCACTATTGGTCTGCAGCTGGAGAACACCTCGACCTTCGCGCTCGGTCAGCTCAGTAGCCTGGACTTCAACTACGGTGCGGAGTTGTTTCAAGACAAGGTCAGGCCCAAATCGGATCAGCAGGCTGAGAGCGCGGCCGTTTCCTTTCCCTATGTCGAAGGCATGACGCCGTCTGGCAAGCGCGGCATGGCCAGTGTGTTCGGTGAGTTGCGCTTGCACTATGACGACTGGCTGACGGCCAGCGCCGGGCTGCGCTACGACCGCTATCGGCTGCAGGGTGAAACCGGCATGACCATCCGCCGCTTCACGCCGCCTGCGACCTTTACCCAGGAAGCGCTGACATTCGATGTGGATCGTGAGGAGGGGCGCTTCTCGCCGACCTTCGGCCTGGCGATCAAGCCGGGCCTGGACTGGCTGCAGGTATTCGCCAGTTACGGTAAGGGCTGGCGCCCGCCGGCGGTGACCGAAACGCTGATCTATGGGCGGCCGCATGGCGGAGGTGGTGAGTGGATGTATCCCAACCCCTACCTCAAGCCTGAGCGTTCCAGTGCCTGGGAGGTTGGCTTCAACGTCTTTCGCCAGGGCTTGTTGCAGGCCAACGACAGTCTGGGCATCAAGGTTGCCTACTTCGATACGCGGGTGGACGACTTCACCTACATGGCCATCAACCGGCAGGTGCCGGGGTTCGGTACGGGGCCGACCTTGGGCACTGTGGCGCATGTCAACGACCTGACCTCGACACGCTTTCGCGGTGTCGAGTACCAGGCCAACTACGACAACGGACGCTTCTACGCCGACCTCACCTACACCCACATGATAGGCAAGAACGAGTACTGCTCGAAGAATGCCTGGTTGGGCGGCGCTGAGCGATTCGGTTTCATACCGGGCGTCGGTGTTGGTTCGATCCCGGATGACTATGCCAATTCGCTGGTCAGTTGTGGCGGCCTGATGGGCAGCTCCGAGTACATGCCGATGGATCGAGGCTCGCTGGTGCTGGGGACCCGCTGGCTGGATCGCAGGCTGGATGTGGGCACACGTATCCGTTACAGCGAGGGCTATACCGAGTCCTACACCGAGCGCAACCTCGAAGCCATCTACCCGGCCGACTGGGCCTCTTATGTCGTCTACGACTTCTTCGCCGGCTACCAGGCCACACCCCAGACTCGGCTCAGCCTGTCCCTGGAGAACGCCTTTGATCGTGCCTACTTGGTGCCGCTGGGGGATGTGTATGCCTTCACTCTTAGTCGCGGCAGAACCCTGACCGGCAGCGTCGAGTACCAGTTCTGAGAATTTGCTCATCCCGAGCGAATCGCGGCTCGTTGGCGGGCCGTGAATGACACCGATAGGAGATCAACCCATGAGTCTGTCCATTTCCTACAGCGCCACCTATGCCAGTAACTCGATCAGCAGTTACCTCTCGGCCTGGGAGCTGACCTTCGCCGACAACAACCACACCAGTGGCAACGTCAACGAGGGCAGCAACACCGGCGGTTTCTATCCGGGCTACCTGAGCGGCACGCAGTACGCCATCTCCGGGTACGAGAGCACCGGCGCCTTCGTCGCCGAAGGCACCCTGAGCTACAACATCACCACGCACGTGCTGTCCGGTGACCTGGATAACGTCAACCTGGGTGGTTATCTGTACAAGGATGCCAGTGGCTACCACCTGTTCGACGAGCAGGCGACCTTCGATGGTCTGGGCCTGAGCGGCACCGACGTGCACAACACCATTTACGCCCTGATGTCCGGCAACACCGGTGAGCTCGAAGCACAGCTGAACGACATCCTCGACGACTACGGCGTCTCCACCGACGACACCTTCGACGTGGTCGCCGCTGCCCTGGCAGCCGGTCCGCTGAGCACGGGCTCGGCCGAAACGGTTGGCGTACCGGAGCTGGCCGACGACCTGGCCCTGGCGGCCTGATCGGGCGGTGATGAAAAAGGCGGCGGGGAGATCGCTCTCCCGGCCGCCGGCAACGACCGCCGTGGTGCTGGCCTGAACAACTCGCGCCACGGTGGTCGCACGAATTCTCGACAAGCGCGGCCTGCTGCGTCAATCACGGCAGGCGGCGTTCCTGGGGCTCGAAGGCATGCAACCCTCCAATGAAATCCTCGCCGCGCTGGCGTCCTGCCGGCGTGGCTTCGTCAGCATCGGCGCGTTCAGCGCGGTGATCAACCTGTTGATGCTGGCCCCGGCGTTGTACATGCTGCAGGTCTACGACCGCGTGCTGGCCTCGGGCAACCACATGACTCTGGCCATGCTGACGCTGATGGTGCTCGGCCTGTATGCCTTCATGGGCCTGCTGGAATGGGTGCGCAGCCTGGTGGTGATCCGTCTCGGCGCGCTGGTCGACCAGCAGCTGGGCGGTCGCGTCTACGACGCCACCTTCGATGCCAGCCTGCGGGTGGCGCGCGGCAGCAGCGCGCAGCCGCTGAACGATCTGACCAGCCTGCGCCAGTTCGCCACCGGCAATGCGCTGTTCGCCCTGTTCGATGCGCCCTGGTTCCCGCTCTATCTGGTGGTGCTGTTTCTCTTCCATCCCTGGCTCGGCTGGCTGGCGCTGGGCGGTGCCGCGCTGTTGCTGGTGCTGAGCTGGGCCAACCAGTGGCTGACCCGAGCGCCCCTGGCCGAGGCCGGGCAACTGGCGATCCATTCGACCCAGGCGGCCAGTGCCCACCTGCGCAATGCCGAAGCCACCGAAGCCATGGGCATGCTGACGCGCCTGCGCCAGCGCTGGCAGGCCGAGCACGGGCGCTTTCTGCAGTTGCAGAATCGCGCCAGCGAGCAGGGTTCGGTCTTTGCCGCGGCCTCGAAGGGCGTGCGTCTGGCCCTGCAATCGCTGATGCTCGGCCTGGGCGCGTTGCTCGCCGTGGATGGGCAGATCACGCCGGGGATGATGATCGCCGGCTCCATCCTCAGCGGCCGCGTGCTCGGTCCGCTGGATCAGCTGATCGGCGCCTGGAAGCAGTGGAGCGGTGCGCAGCAGGCCTACCAGCGCCTGCGTGACCTGCTCCAGGCGCAGCCGCCGCGTGCCAGCGGCATGAGCCTGCCGGCGCCGCGTGGCGAGCTGCGCGTGGAGCAGCTGTCGGCCTGTGCGCCGGGGGCGCGCACGCCGGTGCTGGCGGGGGTCAGCTTCGCCCTGGAGCCGGGCCAGCGTCTGGTCGTGCTGGGGCCGTCCGGTTGCGGCAAATCCAGCCTGGCGCGCCTGCTGGTGGCGGCGCAGGTGCCGCTGGCGGGCAAGGTGCGCCTGGACGGCGCTGACCTGCAGCAATGGGACAAGCAGGCGCTTGGCCCGTACCTCGGCTACCTGCCGCAGGACGTGCAGCTGTTCGCCGGCAGCATCGCCGAGAACATCGCCCGCTTCACCGAGGTCGAGGCGGACAAGGTGATCGCCGCCGCGCAGATGGCCGGCGTGCACGAACTGATCCTGCGCCTGCCGCAGGGTTACGACACGCGCCTGGGCGAAGGTGGCGCCGGGCTGTCTGGCGGGCAGAAGCAACGCATCGGCCTGGCCCGGGCGGTTTACGGCCTGCCGGCGCTGATCGTCCTCGACGAACCCGATGCTAACCTCGACGAGGCCGGCGAGCAGTCGCTGCTGGCTGCGCTCGATCGCCTGCGCGAGCAGGGGCGCACGCTGGTGCTGGTCAGCCATCGCCCGGCGTTGCTCAAGGGCGCCGATCAGTTGCTGGTGCTGCGCGCCGGGCAGATGCAGGCCTTCGGTCCGGCCGCGCGGGTGTTGCAGGATCTGCAGCAGAGCGCCCGTTCCGCCGCGCAGACCGCGCCGGTGCGGCGGGTCGCGCCGGCGCTGAGCATCAGCTACGGCGCCCAGCCGGGAGGCCAGCAATGAGTGCCCCGGCTCCTGTGCAGGGGTTGCATGCGGTCGATGCCGGGGCACCGACTCGCCTGGGCTGGTGGCTGTTGCTGGTCGGCTTCGGCGGCTTCCTCGCCTGGGCCGCGCTGGCGCCTCTGGATCGCGGCGTGCCGGTCAGTGGCACGGTGATGGTCAGCGGCAATCGCCAGGCGGTGCAGCACCCCGTCGGCGGTACGGTGCGGCGCATCCTGGCCCGCGACGGCGACTCGGTGCAGGCCGGCCAGGCGCTGCTGGAGCTGGACGACCAGGCATTGCGGACCCAGGCCGAGGCATTGCGCGCGCAGTTGATCGGCAGCCGCGCCAGTGCCGATCGCCTGGCCGCCGAGCGTGACACGGCCGAGCGCATCGACTTCGATCCCTGGCTGCTGGCGCGCGGTGATGATGCGCTGGTCAGTGCCAGCCTGGAATTGCAACGACAGCTGTTCGCCAGCCGCCAGCAGGCGCTGCGCCTGGAACTCGAGGGGCTGGCGCAGAACCTCGCCGGCAGCGAAGCGCAGCTGGGTGGCCTGCGCGCGCTGCGCAGCAGCAAGCAGGCGCAGTTGCAGGTACTCGATGAACAACTGCTGGGCCTGCGCGAGCTGGCTGCCGAGCAGTACATCCCGCGCAACCGCCTGCTCGATGTCGAGCGCCAGCGTGCCGAATTGCTCGGGCTGGTGGCGGACGACAGCGGCCGTATCGGCCAGTTGCAGCGGCAGATCGCCGAGTTGCGCCTGCGCGCCGGCCAGCGCCGCGAAGCCTTCCAGGAGCAGGTACGCAGTCAGCTGGCCGAGGCGCAGGTTCGCAGCGAAGAACTGCGTCATCGCCTGGCGGGCCTGGAGATCGAACTGCAGCAGGTGGTGCTGCGTGCGCCGGCGGCGGGCCAGGTAGTGGGCCTCAGCGTGTTCACCGAGGGTGGCGTGGTGGCGCCGGGGCAGGCGCTGATGGAGATCGTCCCTGAGCATCAGCCACTGCTGGTCGAGGGCCGGCTGAGCCCGGCGCTGGTGGACAAGGTCCACGCCGGCCTGCCGGTGGAGCTGCTGTTCAGCGCCTTCGAGCAGAGCACCACGCCACGGGTGCCGGGCACGGTGCAACTGGTCTCGGCCGATCGCCTGGAGGACGAGCGCAGCGGCGATGCCTACTACGCCGTGCGCATCCGCGTGGATGACGCAGGCATGCAGAAACTCGGCGGCCTGCGCATTCGTCCCGGCATGCCGGTGGAAGCCTTCGTGCGCACGGGCGAGCGCTCGTTGCTCAACTACCTGTTCAAGCCGCTGCTCGACCGTACCCACCTGGCCCTGGCGGAAGACTGAGCATGCGCGTGATCTGTTTCCTGCTGCTGTCCTGCCTGGCGCTGCCGGCGCAGGCCCTGGCGCTGCTCGATGCCTACGCCCTGGCGCTGCGCAACGACCCGAGCTTCCAGGCGGCCATCGCCGAGCGTGACGCCGGCCTGGAGGAACGTGCGGTCGGTCGTGCCGGGCTGCTGCCCAGGTTGTCGTGGAGCTACAGCAACCAGCGCAACGAATCGGAGGTGAGTGCGGGCGGGCAGCGCGTCGACCGCGACTATCGCAGCTACGCGTCGGTGCTGAGTCTGCAGCAGCCGTTGTTCGACTACGCCGCCTGGGCCGACTATCGCCAGGGCGTGGCGCGCGCCCTGCTGGCCGATGAGCGCTTCCGTGCACGCAGCCAGGAGCTGGCGGTGCGCCTGTTCGAAGCCTACAGCCAGGCACAGCTCAGCGACGAGCGCATCCAGCTGGCGCGCGCCCAGCGCCGTGCACTGGTCGAGCGCCTGCGCCTCAATCGACACCTGCTCCAGGCCGGCGAGGGCACCCGGACCGATGAGCTGGAAACCGAGGCGCGCCTGGCTCTGGCCGAGGCCGAACTGATCCAGGCGCGGGATGACCTCGATGTCGCCTTGCGCACGCTGGAGAGCATCGTCGGCGAGCCTCTGGATCGTGCCGATCTGCTACCACTGGCCGACGACTTCACCGTGCAACCGCTGCAACCGGCGCGCTTCGAGGCCTGGCGCGATCTGGCCATCGCCGGCAATGCCGAACTGGCGGCGCAGCGCCAGGCCGTCGAGGTGGCCGCAAGAACGATCGACAGGCAGCGTGCCGGGCACCTGCCGACCCTGAGCCTGGTGGCCAGCAACCGTCTGACCAGCTCCGACTCGGAGAGCAGCTACAACCAGAAGTACGACACCGACAGCATCGGCATCCAGCTCAGCGTGCCGCTGTTCGCCGGTGGCGGCGTGTCGGCGGCGACCCGCCAGGCGACGGCAGCTCACCTGCAGGCCGGCTTCGAACTGGATGCGCAGCGTGCCGACGTGCTGACGCGCCTGCGTCAGCAATTCAACCTGTGCAGCAGCGCGCAGGCGCGGTTGCGCGCCTACCGGCTGGCCGTGGCGTCGGCGCAGACCCTGGTCGAGGCCACGCGCAAGAGCGTGGCCGGTGGCGAGCGGGTCAACCTCGATGTGCTGGACGCCGAACAGCAGCTGTATGGCGCTCGGCGCGACCTGGCCGAAGCGCGTCATGGCTACCTGCGCGCCTGGTTGCAACTGCGCCAGTTGAGCGGCGTGCTGGCCGCCGCCGACCTGGAGCGCCTGGCCGGCTATTTCGTCGACGCCGATTACTGAATGAAACCGACTGATTCGTCTTTACCTAACCGAACCATTCAGGGCTACCGCCATGACCGCACCTTCGCAACTTTCCCACCCGCTGCGCTCGCAGCGTCTCAACGCCATCACCCACGAGCCGCACAGCCGCCTCGATCAGCTGGTCAAGAGCCATGATCCGTTCGCCAGCCCGGAGCGTTTCGCCCATTTCGTCGCGGCGCAGTACCTGTTCCAGCGCGACCTGCAGGCGCTCTACAGCGATCCCGAGCTGATCCGGCTGATCGCCGACCTGCCGCAGCGCTGCCGTGTCGAACAGGCCAGGCTGGATCTCGCCGACCTGCAACGTGACCTGCCGCAGGGCGATGAGCGCATTCGTGGCCAGGCCATGGGCACCGGCGAGGCGCTGGCCTGGCTGTTCGTTTCCGAAGGCTCCAAGCTCGGTGCGGCCTTTCTGCTCAAGCGCATGCCGGCGCTGGGTTTGAGCGAGACCTTCGGCGCCCGTCACCTGGCCGAGCCGGAAGGCGGTCGGGCGCAGGGCTGGAAGGCTTTCACGGCGGTGCTCGACAGCATCGAACTGGACGCCGAGCAGGAACGCCAGGCCGAAGTGGCGGCGATTGCGGCCTTCGAACGCTTCACCGAGCACCTGGAGCGCTGCTTTGCCTGACGCCAGCTTGCAGCCCGGCTGGCAGCGCTGGCTGTGGCTGCTGCTGGCCTACCTGAGCATCGGCATGGCCATGCTCGGGGTGATCCTGCCGGGGCTGCCGACCACCGAGTTCGTCCTGCTGGCGGCGTGGGCGGCCTCGCGCAGTTCGCCGCGCCTGGCCGCCTGGCTGGAGAACCATCGGGTGTTCGGCCCGCTGTTGCGCGACTGGAAGAACGGCGGCCTGGTCGCCCGGCGCACCAAGTGGCTGGCCAGCCTGAGCATGCTGACAGCGCTGGGGATCATGATCCTGACGGTCGAGCACCGGCCTTCGGTGCTGTTCGCTGCGGCTGGCATGAGTTGCGGCGCGCTGTTCATCTGGACCCGCCCGGAGAAGCCCAGGGCTGCCTAGTGAGTAGCCCGGATGCACCCTGGGGTGGCCGGCGAGAAGGGGCCCGGATTTCATCCGGGCTACGCCGTACCAGCGCTCCCTTCTGCTGACCCCAATAAAAATGCCGCGTGGCTGGGCGGCCACGCGGCATCGGGTACGACGGGGGCGATCAGCGATCAGAACGCCGGTACGACAGCGCCCTTGTACTTCTCTTCGATGAACTGCTTGACCTCGGCGCTGTGCAGGGCCTTGACCAGCTTCTGCACGGCCTCGGCGTCCTTGTTGTCGGCGCGGGTCACCAGGATGTTGACGTACGGCGAGTCGCTGCCTTCGATGGCCAGGGCGTCCTGGGTCGGGTTCAGCTTGGCTTCCAGGGCGTAGTTGGTGTTGATCAGGGCGAGGTCGACCTGGCTCAGCACGCGCGGCAGGGTGGCCGCTTCCAGTTCACGCACCTTGATCGCCTTCGGGTTCTCGACGATGTCCTTCGGCGTGGCGAGGATGCCGGCGTCCGCCTTGAGCTTGATCACACCGGCCTTCTGCAGCAGCAGCAGGGCGCGGCCGCCGTTGGTGGCGTCGTTGGGGATGGCCACGGTGGCGCCCTGCGGCAGCGCGTCGAGGCTCTTGATCTTGCTGGAGTAAGCGCCGAAGGGCTCTACGTGCACGCCGGCGACGCTGACCAGATCGGTCTTGCGGCTGGCATTGAACTCGTCCAGGTACGGCTGGTGCTGGAAGAAGTTGGCGTCCAGGTTGCCCTGCTGCACCTGCAGGTTGGGCTGCACGTAGTCGGTGAACACCCGCACCTTCAGCTCCACACCTTCTTTGGCCAGCGCCGGTTTGACGAACTCGAGGATCTCCGCGTGCGGCACCGGGGTGGCGGCGACGTTGAGGGTTTCGGCCTGGGCCGAGAAGGCCGCGCAGGCAGCCAGGGCAGTCAGCAGTTTCTTCATTTCGAGGTTCCTTTTGGGAAGGTTGGCGCGGGTCTCGCGGGTGGCGAGTCGCCGCTTTTCATCATTACTTGCGAGAAAAGTGCACCACCAGGCGGTCACCGACCATCTGCAGCACCTGCACCAGAATCAGCAGCAGCACCACGGTCACGGCCATCACGTCGGGCTGGTAGCGCTGGTAGCCGTAGCGCACGGCCAGGTCACCCAGGCCGCCGCCGCCGACCAGGCCGCTCATGGCGGTGTAGCCGACCAGGGTGATCGCGGTGACGGTGGTGGCGGCGAGCAGGCCGGGCAGGGCCTCGGGCAGCAGCGCGCGGGTGATGATCTGCCAGGTGCTGGCGCCCATGGCCTGGGTCGCCTCGATGATGCCGCGCTCCACTTCGCGCAGCGCGGTTTCCACCAGGCGGGCGAAGAACGGCGTGGCGCCGACCACCAGCGGCGGGATGGCCCCGGCGACCCCCAGCGAGGTGCCGACCACCAGCTCGGTGATGGGCAGCATCAGGATCAGCAGGATGACGAAGGGCACCGAGCGCAGGACGTTGACCACCAGCGACAGCACGCCATACAGGGCCTTCTGCTCGAACAGCTGGCGCGGGCCGGTGAGAAACAGCAGCACGCCGAGCGGCAGGCCGAGCAGCACGGTGAACAGCATCGAGCCGAGCAGCATGTTCAGGGTGTCGATACTGGCCTGCCAGATTTCCGGCCAGAAGACGTTGGGCAGCAGTTGTTCGAGCATCAGCGCAGTACCTCCAAATGCACATCGGCGGCTGCGAAGCGCGCCAGCGCGGCGTCGATGTCACCGCCGGTCAGGGCCAGGGTGAGCTGGCCGTAGGGGGTGTCCTTGATGCGGTCGATGCGCCCGGCGAGGATGCTGTAGTCCACCCCGGTTTCGCGAGCCACAGTGCCCAGCAGCGGCGCGTAGGTGGCGTCGCCCTGGAAGGTCAGGCGCAGGATGCGGCCTTCGACATGGGCGAAGTCATCGCGCTGCTCGGCCTCGTCGACATGCTCGGACTCCTGCACGAAGCGCCGGGTGGTCGAGTGCTGCGGGTGCAGGAACACCTCGGCCACCGGGCCTTCCTCGACGATGACGCCGGCGTCCATCACCGCCACGCGGTCGCAGACGCGGCGAATCACGTCCATCTCATGGGTGATCAGCACGATGGTCAGGCCCAGCTCGCGGTTGATCTCGGCCAGCAGGTGCAGCACGGCGGTGGTGGTCTGCGGGTCGAGGGCGCTGGTGGCTTCGTCGCACAGCAGGATCTTCGGCCGGGTGCTCAGCGCGCGGGCGATGCCGACGCGCTGCTTCTGCCCGCCGGAGAGCTGCGCCGGGTATTTCTTCGCATGCTCCTGCAGGCCGACGCGGGCCAGCAGTTCGGCAACACGGGCGTCGATCTCGGTACGGCTCAGCTCGCCGGCCAGGCGCAGCGGCATGGCGATGTTGTCGGCGACGGTCTTCGACGACAGCAGGTTGAAGTGCTGGAAGATCATCCCGACCTGCTGGCGGAAGCGGCGCAGGCCATTGGCGTCGAGCGCGGTGACATCGACATCGTCGATCTCGATGCGCCCGCCGGTGGGCTCCTCGAGGCGGTTGATCAGGCGCAGCAGGGTGCTCTTGCCGGCGCCGGAGTGGCCGATGATGCCGAACACCTGACCGCGGCCGATCTGCAGCGTGGTGGGCTGCAACGCCGGAATCTCGCGGCCCGCGACGCGGTAAGCCTTGTGGACGGATTGAAACTGGATCACACGAACGACCTTTTGGGTGTGTTCAAGGGCTGGCTACGGGGTTGTCGAGCCGGCCATCGGGCGCCGGGTGGGCGCAAAAGGGCGCTAGTTTACCCGGCGGTGTTTAGGCCGAGAAAATCTTTGTTGGCCTATGGTTATTACAAAATGGCATTACCTGCAGCGCAGCAGCCGGCGTGCGGCACTACTTGCGCTGCGGGCTCAACAGCAGATGCGGCACCTGCTGCGGCACGATCTTTTGGCTCAGTCGCGGGCGGAAGGTCGGGTCGAGCTTCTTGATCCGTGCCGAGAGCAGCGCCGCGACCCAGGGATAGTCCTTGGCCTCGCGTACTTCGATGCGCACCGCACAGTGAAAGGTCACGACATCGGCCGCGACGCTGTCGAGCAGGCGGCGCAGGTTTTCGTTGTCCTGGTTGTCCAGCATAGGCAGGGCGACGCTGCTGGTGGTGGCGTCGAGGTCGATCAGGCGTGCCTTGGGTGCGCGCTCGACGACCGGCTCCACGGCAGGTTCGGTGACTGCGGCGGCGGCCTTGAGCTGACGCTCGGCCGCCAGGCGCTGCTGGCGCAGTTGTTCCTGACGCTGTGCATCGAGCCTGGCCGCTGCCTCCCGCGCCTGCTGTTCGGCGGCGTTCTGGCGGGCCTCTCGTGCGCGGTCGATGGCCTGGTTCAGGTCATGGCTCAGCGACGGTGCCTGCGGCAGCAGGCTGCGTGCCTGACCCAGCGCCTGCGCGGCGCGATCCAGATCACCCTGTTGCAGCGCCTCGCGGCCCTGTTCCATGTAGGCATCGGCCAACTGGCGCTGGTATTGCTCCAGGCGCGTGTCACCGCTGGCGCGACGCTGCAGGGCATCGAGCTGGCTGCGCGCGTCGTCGAGCCGCTCCTCGGCCAGGCTCACGTCAAGCTGGCGGAAGGCGCTGACCAGTTCATCGACCGGCAGCACGTTGTGCGATGGCGTGTTCTGGCAGCCGGCCAGCAGCAGAACCAGAACCAGGGGAAGACCACGAAAAGCGAACGACTTCATGACTACGCGTCTCGAGTTGTGCAAAAAACGCGCAATCATACAGGTTTGCGGTGCCGATTTCACGCCGCACGCTACACCACTCCCCGGATGGCGCTCGGTTTACGCGGCGCGCGCCATCATCCGTTGCGCTTGGGCAGGGCGAAGCTGGCCAGGAACAGGCCGGCGGCGCTGACCACGATGGACGGCCCGGCCGGCGTGTCCTGGTACCAGGACAGCGTCAGGCCGCAGCACACCGCCAGCAGGCCGAGCAGGCTGGCGCCGATGGCCATCTGTTCCGGCGTGCGCGCATGACGCTGGGCGGCGGCGGCGGGAATGATCAGCAGCGAGGTGATCAGCAGGACGCCGACGACCTTCATCGCCACGGCGATCACCACCGCGATCAGCAGCATCAGGGCCAGGCGAATCGCCGCCACCGGCAGGCCTTCGACGCGCGCCAGCTCCTCGTGCACGGTGATCGCCAGCAGGGGGCGCCACAGCCAGGCCAGCAGCGCCAGCACCAGTGCGCTGCCGCCGACGATCCAGGCCAGGTCGCTGTGGCTGACGGCCAGCAGGTCGCCGAACAGGTAGCTCATCAGGTCGATACGCACGTCATGCATGAAGCTCAGCGCCACCAGGCCCAGCGACAGGGTGCTGTGGGCGAGGATGCCGAGCAGGGTGTCGGAGGCCAGTGGCTGGCGCTGTTGCAGGGTGACCAGCAGCACGGCCAGCAGCACGCAGCCGACGGTCACCGTCAGGGTCGGGCTGACGTCGAGCATCAGGCCCAGCGCCACGCCGAGCAGGGCGGCATGGGACAGGGTGTCGCCAAAGTAGGCCATGCGCCGCCAGACCACGAAGGAGCCGAGCGGGCCGGCCACCAGGGCCAGCGCCAGGCCGGCGAGCAGGGCGTTGAGGAGGAAATCGGGCATCAGTGTTTGCAACCTGGACCGTGAACGTGAGCCGGACCATGGATGGTCAGGCCCGCCTTGACCACGCCGCCATGCAGGTCGTGATCATGGTCGTGATGGTGGTGGTAGACGGCCAGGCTCTTGGCGTCCTGGCCGAACAGTTCGATGAAGGCCGGGTCGCCACTGACCTGTTCCGGGTGCCCGGAGCAGCACACGTGACGGTTGAGGCAGACCACCTGGTCGGTGGCGCTCATCACCAGGTGCAGGTCGTGCGAGACCATCAGCACGCCACAGCCGTAGCGTTCACGCAGCTGCGAGATCAGCCGGTACAGCTCGGCCTGGCCGGCCACGTCGACACCCTGTACGGGCTCGTCGAGCACCAGCAGCTGTGGCTCGCGCAGCAGCGCCCGGGCCAGCAGCACGCGCTGCATCTCGCCGCCGGAGATGCTCTGCAGCGGGCTGTCGATCACCTGTTCGGCGCCGACCTCGGCCAGCGCCGCGAGGGCGCGCTTGCGGTCCACTCCCGGCACCAGGCGCAGGAAACGCAGCACCGACAGCGGCAGGGTGGCGTCGACATGCAGCTTCTGCGGCATGTAGCCGATGCGCAGGCGTGGCGCACGCCGGACCTTGCCCCGGTCCGGCTGCAGAAGGCCGAGCACGACGCGCACCAGGGTGGTCTTGCCGGCGCCGTTGGGGCCGATCAGGGTGACGATCTCGCCAGGTCTCACGCTGAGCTGAACGTCGTCCAGCACGGCCTGGCCGTTGAACCCGACGGCCACGCCCTGCAGCTGGATCAGCGCGTCGCTCATCGCTCGTCCTTGCAGCCGGCGCAGAGGCCGACCACTTCCACGGTCTGGCTTTCCACCGCGAAACCGACGCCTGCGGCGCCGTCGACGATCGCCTGGCTGATGGCCGGCTGTTCCAGTTCGGTCGCGGCATGGCACACCCGGCAGATCAGGAACTGGCCCTGGTGGGCATGCTCAGGATGGCTGCAGCCGACGAAGGCGTTGAGCGAGGCGATGCGATGCACCAGGCCGTTCTCCAGGAGGAAATCCAGCGCGCGATAGACGGTAGGCGGCGCGGCGCGGCGGCCATCTTCCTCGCTGAGTACGCCGAGGATGTCGTAGGCGCCGAGAGGCTTGTGGCTGGCCCATACCAGCTCCAGCACGCGCTTGCGCAGGGTGGTGAGGCGCAGGCCCTGGCGGGCACAGATGGCTTCGGCCTCAGCCAGGGCGTGACTGACGCAGCGGGAGTGATCATGGGGGCGCGAGGCCAGTGGCGTGTCGGTCATGGGCAAGGACGGCGCTGGTAGGAGACGTTATTATATTACTCGCTCAGTGCGTCTCTAAAAACCACCTGCGTTGCCATCGCTGCGTTGAAAACAGGCCCAGGATGCTCATTTACCGCAGGTAAACTGCATCTTCTCGCCTGCCGGATTCGCTGGCGCTCAGCCTTCGGGCCAGCCTCTGGCTGATACGTCCGTTGGTCTTGCGCCTTGCGCTGGCTACCGCGCTCAGGTTTGCAGAGATGTCCACCCATCCAATCCGAGTATGTCCCGTGTCGCGTCTTATCTGTCTTATCGCCCTGTTCTTCGTCGCCAGCGCCCAGGCCGAGGTGCGTGTCCTGACCAGCATCAAACCGCTGCAATTGATCGCAGCGGCCGTGCAGGATAGCGTTGGCGCGCCCGAGGTGCTGCTGCCGCCCGGCGCCTCGCCGCACCACTACGCGTTGCGTCCTTCCGACGTGCGCCGGGTGCGCGATGCCGATCTGCTCTACTGGGTGGGCGCGGACCTGGAGAATTTCCTGCCGCGCGTGCTGAACAATCGCCAGAAACCGCAGGTGGCCGTGCAGGATCTGCCAGGCATGGCCCTGCGTCACTTCGGCGACAGCCACGAGGAGCATGCTGGGCACGGGGAGGATCACGCCGATGAGGACCTCGGCCATGACCACGACCACCGTCCGGGCAGCCTGGATGCCCATCTGTGGCTGTCACCGGTCAATGCCAAGGTAATCGCGGCGCGCATGGCGGCCGACCTGAGCGCGCTGGACGCGGCCAACGCGGCGCGCTATGCCGCTAACCTGCAGGCATTCGAACAGCGCCTGGATGCGCTCGACGGGCGTCTTCGTCCGCAACTGGCGGCGCTGCAGGGCAAGCCTTATTTCGTCTTCCACGAGGCGTTCGACTATTTCGAGGCAGCGTATGGCCTCAAGCATGCCGGCGTATTCAGCGTGCTGACCGAAGTGCAGCCAGGGGCGCGGCATGTCGCAGCGATGCGCGAGCGTCTGCAGGCTGCGGGGCCCAGTTGCGTGTTCAGCGAGCCGCCGCTGCGCCCGCGCCTGGCGGAAACCCTCACCGCCGGCCTGCCGGTCAGACTGGCCGAGCTGGATGCGCTGGGCGGCACCTTGCCGGTCGATGCCACGGCCTACCCACTGCTGCTGGAAAACCTGGCCAACGGTCTGAGCGAGTGCCTGAACAGCCTGTAGGGTGGAACGCGCTGCAGCGCTCTACCGGATAAACGCCGGCCCGAGCCCTTGATGGTGGATGAAAAAGGCGTCATCCACCCTACGCACAGGAAGATCCGCCGGGGCTTGCGCGAGCGACGCCCCGGATTGCTTCCGGGCTGCGGGCTGGCAAGGCTGTTGTGGGAGGGGCTTCAGCCGCGACCCACTGCGCTACGAACTGTAACCACCGCTGCGTTGCCGCTCGCAGGCGCAAACCACTAGGCTTGCGCTTTTGCCGCGAGCGCCTGCCATGTCGCCATCCGCCTCTCGCCCGTCCAATGCCACGCTGGTGCTGCTGGCGTCGCTGTATTGCGCGCAAGGCCTGCCCTCCGGGCTGATCGCCCATTCGCTGCCGGTGCTGTTGCGTCAGCATGGTGTCGACCTGGCGCTGATCGGCCTGCTCAAGCTGCTGGCGTTGCCCTGGCTGCTCAAGGTGCTGTGGGCGCCCTGGGTCGACCGGCTGGCCTCACCCCGCCTCGGCCACCATCGCGGCTGGATCCTGCCGCTGCAGAGTGGTGTCGTGGTCTGCCTGGCCGCGCTGGCGCTGCTCGCGCCGCAGACCCTGTTCGGCTCCGGCTTGTGGCTGTTGCTCGGCCTGCTCGTGCTGATCAACCTGCTGGCGGCTACCCAGGACGTCGCCACCGACGGGCTGACCGTGCGCCTGCTGCCGGAGCGCTGGCGCGGCCTGGGCAACAGCCTGCAGGTGGGCGGCTACAAGGTCGGCATGATCGTCAGCGGCAGCGGCCTGCTGCTGGTGATCGACCCGCTGGGCTGGAATCTGGCGCTCGGCCTGCTGGCCGGGCTGGTCCTGCTGATGAGCGTGCCGATCCTGCTGTTTCCCGAGCGCCGGCTCCTGCCCTTCCAGCCCGCCCTGGCAGAAAGCGCCCTCGGCCCGCGTCTGCTGTTGAACCATTATCGCGGCCTGCTGGCACAGCCCGGCATGCTGCTGTGGCTGGCGGTGGTGCTGACCTTCAAGCTGGGCGACTCGCTCGGCTCGCCGATGATCAAACCGATGCTGGTGGACCAGGGCTGGAGCACCGCCCAGCTGGGCCAGCTGACCCTGATCGGCAGCCTGGCCGGCATTGGTGGCGCCTTGCTCGGCGGCCTGCTCTACGCCCGCATCGGCGTGCTGCGGGCATTGATCCTGTTCGGCGCCCTGCAGGCGCTCGGCATCGCTGCGCTGGCCTTGCTGGTGGGGCAGGGCGCCAATACCGTGCTGGTCTATGCCGTGACCCTGTTCGAGCAGGTGGCCGACGGCATGTCCACCGTCGCCCTGTTCGCCGCGATGATGCGTATGTGCCGCCCGGAACACGAAGGCGCCGACTTCACCCTGCAGGCGTCGGCGCAGGTACTGCTGTCCGGTTTCGTCGGGGCCGGCAGTGGCGTGTTGGCCAAGGGGGTGGGGTATGAGGGGTTGTTTGTCGGTGCGGGCGGGTTGGGGATGTTGGTGCTGGTGGTGGTGCTGATACATGGCCGCCGAACTCAGGGTTGAGAACGGCGGAGTTCGGCCTATCAGGCATTGCTCAGAGAGAGGGTGTTCGAGCTCTGAAGCGATTTCTTCGCGCCGAGGATGCCGATGACGCCGACAGGCACGAAAGGCACGCAACCGATGATGAACAGGATGGCGCCCAGCTTGGCTTTATCGAGCATGACCAGCAGCATGCCGATCATGTTTAGCACCAGGAATGGAAGCATCCAGATATACAGACCGTCGTAACGCGGCTCCAGACTGATCCAGACCACTGCAAGCAGGTGAATCACGGTGCCCAGGGGCATCTTGAAATCCATTTTCTTCATAGGTTTTCCGTAGGTGTGAAGGTTATGCGAGGGGTAGCGGGGCGATTCTGACAGCCGTCCATCGATCAGTTCGGAATCAATCGGCATAACGCACATGGCGATCCATGAGGTTGAGGCGCCCGGTAATGTCGTAGGCGTTGACGCGGGCCAGGTTCTGTTTCAACTGCGCGTCCCAGGTTGCATCGTCCATATCACGCCAGTAGCGCTCGGGGCGGCCCGTGCGGCGGTCATGTGCCGCCGTGGTCGGATCGTTCGCGCGGTGCTGCTCGAACAGCGGGATATCCGGCAGCGGGTGGCCGATGTCCATGTAGTTCTGCAGAAAGTCCCACGCGGCGAAGTGCGGCGACATGCTGGAATCCTTGGGCACGATGGGACTCAGATCAATGGCCAGGTCGTGATAGCGATGCAGCAGATGCAGTTGATACCAGATCAATCCCTGCCTGTCGGGGCCGCTGCTGATATAGGCATCGAACTCATGAAAGGGGTAGGTGAACTCACCGATGGTGCCGCTGCGTTTGTACTCGCCCATATTGTCGTAATCGAAGATCGTGACCATGCCAGTGCGGCGGTTGAACTCCCACAGCGGGCCCTTGGAGGGGCGAACGACCCAGTTGGTAAATTTGTTAACGACTAGGGAGCCGATGGCCCAGCAAGCGAGGGGTACCGTCAGATACCATGCTGTTTCTTTAGCAAACATCCATAAATTGTCCGTGAATTCGCCATCACCCAAAAAACAAACCGCCCCCCCCCCAATAGATAAAACCAGAACAGGCTGCGCTTGGAGAGCGAGGCATGCCGATAACGCTCGTGATCGATGACTTGGTGGTAATCCAGCAGTTCGTATGACTGTTTTTTTTTCGTCCCTGCTGCCAACGCGTGCTCATAGCGTTCGATATCTCGCAGCTCGGCAGGTGATGGTTGGCTCAGCATGCTATGCGGCACGATGTCCTCGGTATGCCCCCAGGGCAGGCGCGAGTTGCCAAAGCGGAACACCCAACTGCGCTTGGTCGCTGCTGGCTGATCGGGAATGCGCGCTGGCTGGTAGGCGCTTGGGCTGTAGTGGGCAGTCATGGCTCGCAATCAATCAGCATAGCTCACATGCAGTGCCATCAGGTTGGGGCGGTTGAAGGTATCGATCTGGGAGATGCGTCTATCCAACTCTCGCTCTTTGGCCTCGAAAGTTTCGTCGTCCATATCGCGCCAGTAGCGCGGCTCGCGGCTGGTTTGGTGGTCGTGTTCAGCGGTAGTCGGGTCGAGATGGCGGAAGGCTTCCAGCCTCGGCGTGTCCGGCAGGGGCTTGCTGATGTCCATATAGTTCTGCAGGTAATCCCAGAGGGCGCACGGTACCTCGGTACCGCTGCATGCACCGACAAAATTGCCCATATTGATCCAGATGTCTTGGTAACGGTGGACGATGCATAGCACGTTATTGGGTAGGCCCTGGCGATCTGGTGTGACGGTGATATAGGCATCGAACTCGTAGAAAGGTGCGGCCTTTTCGCCGATGGTGCCGTTCTTCTTATATTCACCTTGATTGTCGTAATCGAAGACAGTGACCAGCCCAGTGCGGCGGTTGAATTCCCAGAGAGGGCCTCTGGAGGGTTTTATCCAGAGTTTGGGGAAGTGGTAGACGACAAGTGAGCCTACCCCCCACATAGCTAGTAGAGGAGCAAATATAAAGGCAGAAAGAGTAAGGAGAGTATTTGCTAGTTCGCTTGGCCAATTAGGATGGCTGTAGTCTTCGGTTATCAAGAATGAGAAGAGTATGAGCGGGATAGTTATACATGAAAAGCCTTTTCCGAGCATCTGCATGTACATCCAAAACTTGGAGCTAGCAGGGAATTGAGCATGTCTGATCCGTTCATGATCTAGCAGGTCATGAAGATCAATATGCTCGAACGGCTTAGGTTTATATTCGCCGCGACTCTTTTGTTCATCCCTGATCCTGTCCCTTTCTTCCTGCAGGCGTAAGCTGGCTGGTTTGACACTTGTCAGTACGCTGGGTGGGACGATGTCCTGGCTACTGCCCCAGGGTAGGCGCATGCTACCGAAGCGGCGTAGCCAGGGCTGTTTCTCCGCCGGAGGCTGGTCGGGTACGCACTTCGGGTGATAGGCCTCGGGACTGTAGAAGGAATCAGGATTCGGCATGGGTCTTCTCATCGGCCCAGAAAGGTTCGTTGGTCTTGTTGAAATTGGCGGCTGTTGCCTGGCTTGGATCGGCTTTCCCGCTTCTGATCGGCGGGGTGGGGAAGAGCCAGAGTAGCGCTCCAGGGCGACAGTCCTTCTCGCCAGTATCGAGTGCTAGACGCAATTGTGCGCGCACCTGCCACTCATAGTGCAGGCTGCTGTCGCGTATATTGCCCGTCCATTGCCGGAAGGACGGTGTCTGCATATAAAGTTCGCGGCCATTGGGTACGGGGCGCATGGTCACTGGGCCGGGATTGTGCACGGTGACTGTCGCGGGGTAGGGGTCGCCATTGCCGCGATAACGTGTTTCATGAGCGAGCAGGCGTGTTTCGGGATACACATTGACTTCGCCCATCTGGGCCAGCAGGCCAGGCAGGTTACTGCTTATGCGGATGCGGGTATTGGCGTTGGCTAGCTTGTACGATTCGGCATCCTGGCTTATCTCCAGCTTAGCGTTTGGCTTGAAATAAGGGTTGGCTTCGATTGCGATGCGGATGCCGGCGAAAATCCCGATCAGACGATAGAGGGCCTCATGAGGCTCGATCAGATAGTCGCGGGGCTCCGCCCCGAAGGGTCCACATTCCAGCCAGTCCTCCAGTTGGGTGCTGCTAAGCCAGAAAACCAGACCTGCGCCAAGCACGATCAGCACCAGTGCAGCCAGGCTGAAGGGGTTGAAGCCAAACAGCACGCTGGTACCGCTGAAGAAGGGGGCGATGCCACCTAGCATGGCGCCCACTGCCATAGCACCAAAACCCCAGACGGTGTCATCTCCCCACTGCCAAGCATTGACGGCATCCATGATACAAACAACCATCATCACAAGGCTTGCAACTGCTGTCGCGATTAGACGAGCGGATAGTTGAGTGACAAGCTCTACACCGAGAGTTCGGCTAAAGAATCCCGATAGTTTATCGAGATTGAGAGTCCAACGAGTCTTGCGAACATAGGATGTGAACCACTTCATCTCTTTCATTTTGAATAGGAGCATTTCGACGGCAATGATGGTGTCGATACTGGCGCTAGCTGCACCAAAACCTGCCCTGAAACGACCTTTCTGATCCAAAGAAGAGAACTCCGCATACAAGTTCCAGATCTCCAGCCCCATCACCGCTGCTGAAAAAGCACCATGGTTGAGCGCTTGAAAATACAGATTGCGCTGCCCGGCATCTACGCTGCGGGCCAGTTCCTGAATGCGTTGATTCGCTAGCTGCATTTCCTTCTGTGCCGCTTTCGCCAGTTCCCCAGCTTGCTTCATGCGTCTTTCCAGAGTCGCCTCCTGGCGCCTAGCGTTGTTTGTCTGCTGGGTTGTTGCGTGCAGCAGGGCAGCTTTATCGGCATTGACCTGAGCTGCAATGCTCTCGGCCTGTTCGGCCATCATTTTGGCGTTCTTGTAGTGGTTGTAGGCCTTGATCAATTGCGCCGTGTTCTCATTTTCCGGCATGGCCGCGACCATATGGTCGGCAGTTTCACTGGGCAAGCCCTGGCGGTTGGCCGTTCGGGCGTTGCTGCTGGCTTTCAGATTGCCTTGGTCATCCATTACCTCGCCATAGGCGCGGATCGTACGTTGGATGTCCAGGGGCAGGTCACTCAGGGCGAAGATATAGTAACCGCCGGCTCTGGCCGCGCTACGGCGCATCAGACGTAGCCCCCCGAAGTGCTCGGCAAGCATGCTGCGTAATTGCTCGATGCTCATGCCATGTAGGCGGATATTCATGGGTCTGGCTTCGGCAGCGAGCTTGCGTCGTGTGACGTCCTCTAGTCCTTGGGCTTCGCTCAGTGCTTGCCGGCGTTTGTCCAATTCGGCCTTGGCGCTACGCTGCTCGCTCTCGGCTGTTTGCTGAGCCTTTTCTGCTTGCTGGCGTTGCTCGTTGGCTCGTTCGCGGCCTCGCTTGGCGTTTTCGTGTTGGTTTTGCGCTTGCTGGCGCTGCTGGTTGGCGGCGGCGCGCTCCGTCTGCGCTTTTTCGATACCTTTGCTAGCTGCCCTGATCGCGCCGTCCAGGTGCTCGTATATGCTGATCAGGCCATTGGCAATGGCTTTGCTCTCGACGATTACGGCGCTGGTCAGCCCGCCTGCGTCAAGCAGGGCTTGAAGCTGGGCAGCATCGATTGTGGCTTGTGCTTCCTTGGGGGCTTGGAGGTTCTCTTGAGCGGCTAGAACTGTTGCGCGGAAGCTACCATCTCCAATGTTTTCCTCGATTTGCTCAGGCTTGACATAGGCCTGCTCAAGTTTGGCCAGGTCATATCTGGGCCAGAGCATAGAGTGCAGAGGGTGTTGCACCTTTTCTGCTACGTTCAGGATGAATCGGCGCCCGGCGGAATCAGACTGAGCCATGCACAGCCGTCCACCGACAGCATCGACGAGTTGCGGGCTATTGCTGGCCAGCGGGTCGTGATCGGCGGCGGTGGTGGCCAGCGAGGAAAATGCCTGGGCAGTAAAGTGCAGAGCGGCGGTGTACTCGAAGTGATCGAGGCTGAGGTGATCGGCGATGGTTTGCTGGCACGCACTTTTTTCCAGTAGACCCACTAGGCATTGCTGGCTGCTTTCCATGGCTCGCCATGCTTCCATGCGTTCGATGGTGGCGGTGAAGCGGTTCAGATCCTGCAGCCCGGTCGGGGTGATCTTGCTGATGCAGGCGTGCAGCTTGTTCACTTCGCCGGATACGCTTCTGGGCACGATCGTCTGCTGCACAAGCATGGCGCTGGCAAAGTGGCCATGGCTTCGTGCGTATTCCGCGCATTGCTCCAGCAGCATCTTGTGGCCAGCGATCTTGGTCGTCAGGTGGCGCAGGCGGAACTGATTGTCGTCGAGCAGAATGGCGCAAAGCTGTCGAGGGCGTAGCGCGGCAAAGATATCCGCTGCGCCGGACTGTGCTTGCCAAAGCTCCTTGGCTTCGAACGTCGGCTCGATTCTGGGCTTCTGCGCCTTTAGTTTCTCGCGCAGCGCTTGTTCGATGGCGCCCATCTCCACTTCAGGTTCCGCGGGCGTGGTCTTACCAGCCTGGCAGGCATCGAGGAAGGTATTTGCCGCCACGAGGCTCTTGGCCGGGTATTGACCGCTCAGGTCGCATAAATAATGGCTGGGGTTATCCAGCATCAGCTCAAAACCAGCCTGCCTGCCACGTTGTGGAGCCGCCACGCTCAGCGGAAAGGCCCAGAGATCGAGGTTCATCCTTACCAGGCGGGCCGCGCTGAGAGGTTGCGCCGAGTCCATGATCTGCTTGTAGGCCTCGATGATCTCCAGCCCACCCGGCTTGCCGGTGAACAGTTTATCAAAGGTGGCCTTGGATACATCCAACTGCGTGTGGCTGGTACGGGTGCGTCGGGTTGCCTTATCCCTTTCAAGAAAGACGAGGCGAGCTGCGCTCAATTGGATTTCGGAGAAGCAGAGTTCTACGTCAAGTTCCTTGCGGTTGTTCCATTGCGAGGGCAGCCAGATTTCTTCCAGACCGACGCCGATGGCTTTACGCGGGCCGGACTTGAAACCGGTGCCCTGGCGGTAGCTGTCGACTCGCACATCGTGGTAGGTGACACCACTCTCGCTGTTACGTACTTCCAGCTCACGCCAGAGCTTGCCGCGGTAGAACAGGTAGAGGTAGCCATTGCGCAAGCTGACCGGCGTACCGAGGTCATAGACGCTCTTGCTACCTGGCAAGGCGGTCATGGGCACCACCGGCACGATCTGATTCCACTGGGCAGTATGTTCGGGTTGGCGAGGCGTGGTGCGCACTTCGTCATGCAGCGGAACGCGAATTGGCCCGCCTTCGCTCGTCGCGATTTCCAGCCATAGATTGCGCTTGGGCTGGTTCTCCCAGTCCCACACGTGCAGTACGCTGCTAAAGCTGTCGCTGGTCTGGATTTCTGGTTTGTCCTGCTGGGTCAGCCATTCCTGTTGAGTGGCGTTGGTTTCGTCATAGATGACCAGCTTCTGGGTAGTCGGGTGATCCTTGCCCACTACCTGGATGATGAGCTTGCCAGCCTCGCAGGCGGCGCCTTTGCTCAGTGCGCATACGTTGTTGCTCATACGCTGCTTTCCTTGTCGGTCGTATTCTGGGTCAGGTGTCTGGCGAGGGCGTCAAGGCGCTCCTGATCGGTGCCGGGCGGGAGTATGTCTGGCGGCGTGGCGTGTGGGTTGGCATGCCGCAGGTCGAGGTAGGTGTGTAGCGATTCAGCCGTCACGAAACCGGCCTGCATACCCTCACTCAGGTAGTCCCAGGCCCTTTTGAAGCCAATGCCACTCTGGCGTTCCCACCACTGGTAAAGAAAGTGCTCGCCCTGTTGACGTTGCAGCGCTTGTTCCTGTCTGGGGGGCAGATGCAGTTCATGCGTGGTGGTTCCGGAGTGCCATTCCTGTGCCTGCCGGTTGTCGATGTGCTGCCAGACTTCGCGGCCGTCGGCGCGGTCGTGCCAGGTGCCGCCATACCAGGTCAGCCGCTGTATCGGGCCGAGCCACAGGGGGCGTGTTTCCTCATCACTGGCAGGGAAGAAGTAACTGGCGGTACGTGGCCTGGAGTAGCGTAGTACGCCACGGCGCTCCTGATCGAAGCGGATGAACAGGATATGACGCAGGTGGGCCAACAGGCCTTCGGTTGGTCCCGTGATTTCAAGCTGCAGGCCGGGCCAGGAGGCCGGTTCATTCTGCACGGCAGCAAGCAGTGAGGGATTGGCCTGTGCATCGATCAGCAGGGGGCTTTCTTCCTCGCAAGCGGCCAGTTCTGTGCCGTCGAACAGGCGTATAGGATCCGGGTTCTCGCCAAGTCGATACAGGTCGGGCAGCAAATGTTCCGTGCGCTCCAGCAACAGCCAATGCCCTGTGCTCATACGCTGGCTCCAGGAGTCATGGCCTTACGGCAGGGACAGTCGGATAGCGGGCATTGCATAGGGGTTCCACCCTTGGGTTTCTGACAGAGCTCGACGATGGGCAACTCTTCACGCAGGCGCTGCTTGAGCAATGCTCCCGGCACATCCACATCCGCCGGCCTCACCGCGCCAGGCAACACCGGCGCTGCCCCCGAACCGCTGCCCGCTGCGCCGCCGGAGTTGATCTTGATCACCGGCCCGACCAGGGTCACGCCGCCGCCGTCGAGCTTGATGAAGCTGCCGCCGCCCTTGAGGGTCAGTTCGCTGCCGGCTTCGAGCACGACCTTGAGGCCGCTGCTGAGGTGAATTTCCTGGCCGGCCTGGATGAACTGGCCGTTGCCCAGCTTGATGTGCTGGCTGTCGCCGACGGTGAGGTGGTCGTTGGCCTTGATCTCGGTCTTGCGATCGGCGTGAGTGGTGCGGTGTTCTTCGGCCTTGAAGTGGCTGTAGGCATTGGCCTCGACGGTATCGTGGCGCTCGTTGCCGACGCGGATCTTCTGGTCGTGCTCGATGTTCTCGTCCCAGTCGCGCTGGGCGTGGACGTAGATCTGCTCGGCGCCCTTGCGGTCCTCGATGCGCAGTTCGTTGTAACCACCACCGCCGGGGCTGCTCAGGGTCTTGAACACGCTGCGGGTCTTGTTCGTCGGCAGGTCGTAGGGCACCACGTGCTCGGCGTGGTACAGGCAGCCGGTGACCAGTGGCTGGTCGGGGTCGCCTTCGAGGAAGGTGACCAGCACTTCCATGCCGATGCGCGGGATGGTGATGGCGCCGTAGCGATCGCCGGCCCAGCTGGAGCTGACGCGCAGCCAGCAGCTGGTCTTGTCGTCGGCCTGGCCTTCGCGGTCCCAGAAGAACTGCACCTTCACCCGGCCGTATTCGTCGCAGTGGATCTCTTCGCCGGCCGGGCCGGTGACGACGGCGCTCTGACTGCCCAGGATGCGCGGCTTCGGGTGCTCCAGCGGCGGGCGATACGGGACGTCCCACGGGGTGGCGACGAACTGGTTGCGATAACCCTGGGTGAAGCCGTCGTCGGCTCGGGTGTCGCTGATGACCGACTCTTCCAGCACCTGCGGTTGCTTGCCTTCGTGCAGCACCTCGGTGAGCAGCCAGAGCTGGTTCCAGGTGTCGCGCGGGTGGTCGGTCAGGTCGAGGAAGTGGCCACTGACCAGGGTTGGCGAGTCGCCATCGCCCTGGGCCTGCGCGAAGTCATGGCGATGGCGTTCCAGGGCGCGCGTGGCCAGGTGCTTGCCGCGCTCGCGGTCGGTGTAGCGGCCGGGGTAGTCGTAGTCCTCCAGCTTGGGCTGGGCGTCGCCATCGGCCTTGGCTTCCAGTTGCAGGCGTGGCTTCTCGAAGTCGTAGTCACGGCGTGTGACCTGGCTGGTGCGGGTCTCCACGCGGACGCCGAAGTGCTTGATCACCGGGTCGTCGGCCACCAGGCCGGTGTCCTGCTGGTAGGCCAGCGGTGCCAGGCGTGGGAAGACGGTCTGGTCGTCGCCGAAGGTCAGGACGTGGCCGTCGCTGCTGTGCTGGAAGTGGTAGTGAATGCCTTCCTCTTCGCACAGGCGCTGGACGAAGTGCAGGTCGCTCTCGTCGTACTGCACGCAATATTCGCGCTCGGGGTAGATCGAGCTGAGCTGGAACTGGTACGCATCGGCCTGGATGCCGTGTTCTTCGAGCACCTGGCTGATGATCTTCTCCACCGTCAGGTGCTGGAAGATGCGCTGGTTGGTGCGGTGTTTCAGATAGGTCAGCTGAGGCACCAGTGTCAGGCGGTAGCGGGTCATGCGCTTGCCGGACTCGCCCTGGGCGATGCAGTGGATCAGGCCGTGGATGCCTGCTCCCTTCTGGTCGAACGCGAGAAAGGCACGTTGATGCAGCAGGCTTTCCAGGTCCAGGTCGGGCCTGTCGCTGATCAGTTCCACGGCGAACGCATACGGCTGGCTGACCGCCTCGCGCCCGCTGAACTCGAGCACCTGCAGGTCGTGTTCGACACCTTCGATGCTGAGACTGAAATGGGTCTGGTTGGCCTGGGCGAACATTCGTTGTTCCTCTCGATCATTCCATGATGGGCGCGTGGCGCGCTCCAGGTTGTAACCGATTCGGCCGCGCGCTGCTGGCAGCGGTCGAGGTTTTCGGCAACTGCCGCGCCTGTCCGACGCGTTTTGCCGAAACGCAACGGCCAGGACGATGCCTGGCCGCTGCGGTGACGCACGAACTCAGCCTGCGATTAGGCGGAGATCGGGGTACGCCAGTCGTCGGAGCCGGAAGTACCGGAGACTTCGTGGGTCCAGACGATTTTGCGGTAGGTGAAGTAGACGTCTTCCAGGTGAGTGAAGTGCGCCATGTTCGGGTCCTGGCAGTTCGGCATGCGCGACTGAACGTCGACGATCACGGCGTCTTCCAGTTCGATGGTGAAGTAGTGCTCCTGGGTACCGGTGGAGGAGGTGCGGTACCACTCCAGACGGCACTTGTTCAGACGCTCACCGGAGGTCAGGGCGTTGAAGATCAGCGGCGAGGACTTGTCGAAGACCTTGGTGATCATCAGCGGCTTGTGTACGCGCTGGCCGGTCGGTTGGCCGGACTGCGGGTCACGCGGGATGATGACCTGGTGGTTGTACGCCTGAACCAGAATCTGGTCTTCATGACCTTCCTGGAAGATGTTGCCGACCGAGTCCTCGGTGAAGGTGCCAGCGGTGATCAGACCTTGTTTGGTGCCTTCGAGGGACAGATACGCGGGTGTTGGCATGAGTGCTCTCCTTGCCTGGGTCATGGATCATGATTGATCCGGGAGCCTTGTCTAAAGCGAGCGGCATGCCAGATAAAATAAATTCAATTAAAACAGGTAGTTAGAGTGACTGGACGGTGCGCTTTCGTCACCTTGAGCGCTGGGTCACGTTAATCTGCGCAACAAGTTGCGCAGTGCTGTGCAGCTTGTTGCGCAGCGCGCTGAAGGCCCCGTGTTTGCTGGTTTTCAGGCGATCCGGCAGTGCTTTATCCGGCGGGCGCTGCGCAAGAAGCTGCCGCTCGGTTCATTCGGCCCAGTGCCGGCCATGGCGCTCCAGCAGGTGCTGCAATTGCTCCGGGCCGTCGCTGCCGGCCGGGTAGGGGCGCGGGCTCTGGTAGTGCTGGTGCCAGCCCTGCAGGATCGGGTCGACCCACTGCCAGGCGGCCTCGACTTCGTCGCGGCGCATGAACAGCGTGGAGTCGCCTTCGATCACGTCCAGCAGCAGGCGCTCGTAGGCGTCCCAGCGGCGCTGCTGGCTGAAGGCGTTGGCCAGGTTGAGGTCCAGTTCCACGGGTTTGAGGCGCATGCCCTTGCCCGGGTTCTTGGCCATCAGCTGCAGGCTGATGCGTTCTTCCGGCTGCAGGCGAATCAGCAGCTGGTTGGCCTCGCCGTCGTTGAACAGGCGGTGTGGCACCGGCTTGAACTGGATGAGAATCTCCGAGGTTTTCTTCGCCAGGCGTTTGCCGGTGCGCAGGTAGAAGGGCACGCCGGCCCAGCGCCAGTTGTCGATCTCCGCCTGTACGGCGACGAAGGTCTCGGTGTCGCTGTCGTTGTCGACGTTTTTCTCGAAGTAGTAGGCCTGCACGTCATGGCCGCCGATCTGGCCGGCGGTGTACTGGCCGCGCACGGTCTTGTCCTGCACGTCGAGGCCGCTGATGGGCTTGAGCGCTTCGAGAATCTTCACCTTCTCATTGCGCACGGCCTCGGCGTCGAAGCGTACCGGCGCTTCCATGGCCACCAGGCAGAGCAGCTGCAGCAGGTGGTTCTGGATCATGTCGCGCATGGCGCCGGCCTTGTCATAGTAGGCACCGCGGTTTTCCACACCGAGCGTCTCGCAGACGCTGATCTGCACGTGGTCGATATGCCCGGCACGCCAGACCGGCTCGAACAGGGCGTTGGCGAAGCGCAACGCCATGAGGTTCTGCACGGTTTCCTTGCCCAGGTAGTGATCGATGCGGAACACCCGAGCTTCGTCGAATACCGCACCGATGGCCGCGTTGATCGCACGGGCCGAATCCAGCGAGTGGCCGATGGGCTTTTCCAGCACGATGCGGGCGGCCGGGCCCGCCAGGCCGGCGTTGGCCAGGTGGGTGGCGATGTCTTCGAACAGATTCGGCGCGGTGGCGAGGTAGTAGACCCGCACGCGGTCCTCGGCACGCCCCAGGTACTTGGCCAGGCGGCCGAAGTCGGCGCTCTGCGCGGCGTCCATGGCAAAGTAGTCGAGGCGCGCGGCGAAGCTGGCCCAGGTTTCGGTAGTGAAGTCCGCGCGCGCTACCTGCGCCCGGCAATGGCGCTCGGCCAGCGCCTGGTAGGCCTCGCGGCTGTGACTGCTGCGAGCCAGGGCGAGGATGCGCACGTCGGCATGCAGGCGTCCTTCGCGATGCAGGTGGTAGAGCGCTGGCAGCAGCTTGTGCAGGGCCAGGTCGCCGGTGCCGCCAAAGACCAGCATGTCGCAGGGGATGCTCAAGAGAAGACTCCGACTCGATTCTGACAGGCTGTTGGAAACTACCCGTGTTGGTAATACGGCGTCAAAAACGGGCTGTTGGCCGTGCGCCAGTGCCACTCATGTAGTATAACTACAAGGTCACTACAACCCCGGCGATGGATCATAACCGAGTCATGATCGATCGAGTGCCCGTGGTAGACCCTTTTCTCATAGAGCCAAGCCCGTGAATCTGTTGCAACACATCGCCCAGTCGCGCCACCTGCTGCGCAAGTCAGAACTGAAGGTGGCCGACCACGTCCTGCTCGATCCCGCATCGGTGATGCACAGCTCGATGGCCGAGCTGGCGCACAGCGTGGGTATCAGCGAGCCGACCATCGTGCGTTTCTGCCGTGCCATCGGCTGCAGTGGTTTCCAGGATCTCAAGCTCAAGCTGGCGCAGAGCCTGGCGGCGGGTGCGAGTTTCGGTCAGTTCGCCATTCACGAGGACGACTCGGTCGCGGACTTCAGCCTGAAGATCTTCGACACCACCCTGCACACCCTGATGGAAGTGCGCGAGAAGCTCGACCCCGAGGCGCTGCAGCGCGCCATCGCCGCCTGCTCGCAGGCGCAGCGTGTGGAGTTCTATGGCTTCGGTGCATCCGGTGCCGTGGCGGCGGATGCCCAGCACAAGTTCTTCCGCCTGTTGCTCAATGCCGCCGCCTACTCCGACCCGCACATGCAGGCGATGAGCGCGGTCACGCTCAAGCCGGGTGATGTCGCCGTGTGCATTTCCCAGTCCGGCCGTTCCAAGGACCTGCTGATCACCGCCAACCTGGTGCGCGAGTCCGGTGCCAGCCTGATTACCCTGTGCCCGAGCCAGACCCCTCTGGCCGAACTGGCCACCGTCAACCTGGCCATCGATGTGCAGGAAGACACCGAGATCTACACCCCGCTGACCTCGCGCATCGCCCACCTGGTGGTGATCGACGTGCTGGCCATGGGCGTGGCCATGGCGCGCGGGCCGAGCCTGGTCAACCACCTCAAGAGCGTCAAGCGCAGCTTGCGCAGCCTGCGTCTGTCGCCGAAGTCGATCAAGGCTTCCGAGGATTAGAGAGTTGGGTCTTCAAGGACGAAGATGCGAGCAAGGCATGCGCTACAGATTGCACTGGTCGTTTTCCTGGCAGGGTGCAGTACTGTTTCCGCTCGATGCTGTTCGCGTGCACGAGCGTGACGAAGCCCCGCACGAGCTTCGAGCGACCGAGGCGGTCGACGTCACCGAGCATTCATGACGTCGCCGTCAAAGCGTCATCTGCCCGGAGCAAGCTGAGGCCTCCAGTCCTCGTTCCGGGAGTACCGAGATGTCTCGTATCTTCGATGACGCGCTGCTGCAGACCCAACCCGACGCCAAGACCCGTCGCAAGCTGCAGGACCAACGGCGCATGGCCTATCGCCGGGCCATCGAGCACTACGCCGAGCAGTGCCAGCTGCAGCGTGAGCTGGCGGACTTCCCGGATCTGCAGACGAACCAACGCCACGCCGCCTGACGCCGCACGGTGTGCCGAATTCGGCATGCTGCCTGGGTAAAGCGATCAAGCGGGCGGGGCCTGTTCGGGCCACTGTAACGGGCTGACTGCCAGGAGCCCGATATGACCCGACTGACCCTTGCCGAGGCCCATGAGCTGGCCGCCGATATCCTTCGCCATGCCGGTTTCAGTGCCGCCTTCGTTCAGGCCATCGCCGCCACGGTGACCGCCGGCGAGCGCGATGGCTGCACGTCCCATGGCCTGTGGCGCCTGCTGGGCATCGTGCGCACGCTGAAATCAGGCAAGGCGGTGGCCGATGCCGAACCCGAGGTGTTCGAGCCGGCGCCTGCGCTGGTGCGCGTCGATGCCCATGGTGGCTTCTCGCAACTGGCGTTCGCCGCCGGCCTGCCGCTGCTGGCCGAGAAGGCGCGGCGCCATGGCATCGCCGCCATGGCGATCAATCGCTGCGTACATTTCTCCGCGCTGTGGGTGGAGATGGAGGCGCTCACCGAACTGGGCCTGGTCGCGCTGGCCTGCAACCCGACTCAGGCCTACGTCGCGCCCACCGGGGGCAGTCGCCCACTGTTCGGCACCAATCCCATCGCGTTCGGCTGGCCACGTCCTGGCGGCCAGCCGTTCGTCTTCGACTTCGCCACCAGTGCCGTGGCCCGTGGCGAGATCGAGCTGCATCGCCGTTCCGGCAAGCCGTTGCCGAGCGGCTGGGGCGTGGATCGCCAGGGACGGCCCAGCGATGACGCCGCCGAGGTGCTCGACCATGGCGCCATGCTGACCTTCGGCGAGCACAAGGGCTCGGCGCTGTCGGCCATGATCGAGCTGATTGCCGGGCCACTGATCGGTGACCTCACCAGCGTCGAGTCCGCCGCGTTCGATGCGGGGCACAACGCCTTGCCGTATCACGGCGAGCTGATCATCGCGCTCGATCCGCAGCGCTTCCTCGGTGAGCAGGCCGACGCGCAGCTGGCCCGTGCCGAGACGCTGTTCGAGGCGATCCAGGGCCAGGGCGCACGGCTGCCGTCGCAGCGCCGCTACGCAGCGCGGGCGCAAAGCCTGGTCGAGGGTGTAGAGATCGCCGACAGCCTGTATCAGGACCTGATCGCGCTGCGTGGCTGAGTGCTGGCGGGGCCAGGGGCCAGCGCAAAAAAAGCCCCAGCAAGCCGGGGCTGAGGGTGGGATGCGCCGGTTACCGCGCCGACACGGATTTCAGTCCAGCGCATCCCGCGTGGTGACGCCGTTGACCAGCCGCGCCAGGCCGAGCGGGTTGGCATTCTGCAAGGCTTCTGGCAGCAGGGCGTCCGGGCAGTTCTGGTAGCACACTGGGCGCAGGAAACGCTCGATGGCGAGGCTGCCGACCGAGGTGCCGCGCGCGTCCGAGGTGGCCGGGTAAGGGCCGCCATGCACCATGGCATCGCACACCTCGACCCCGGTCGGGTAGCCATTGAACAGCACTCGGCCGACCTTCTGTTCCAGCACGGCCAGCAGGTCGCCATGCGCCTGCAGGTCATCTGCCTCGGCCGTCAGCGTGGCGGTCAGCTGGCCGCGCAGGCCGTGCAGGGCCCTCAGCAGCTCGGCCTTGTCGGCCACCTCGACGATCACCGTCGCCGGGCCGAAGACCTCCTCCTGGAGCAACGCGTCACCGTCGATCAGCAGGCCGGCATCGGCCTGGAACAGCTGTGGACGCGCCTGCCGGCCCTCCTGCGGCTGGCCGGCCAGGTGGCGAATGCGCGGGTGCGCGTGCAGCGCTGCCAGGCCCTTCTCGTAGCTGTGCAGCGTGCCGCCATTGAGCATGGTCTGCGCCGGACGCTGGCCGATTTCGGCGATCAGGTTGGCGGTGAACAGGCTGAACTCCGGCGAGGCGATGCCGATCACCAGGCCGGGGTTGGTGCAGAACTGGCCGCAACCGAGCACCACCGAGTCGGCCAGTTCGCGGGCGATCCGCTCGCCACGGCTGGCCAGGGCGCCGGGCAGCACCAGCACCGGGTTGATCGAACTCATCTCGGCGAACACCGGAATCGGCTGCGAGCGGGCCGCGGCCATGTCGCACAGGGCACGGCCGCCCTTGAGCGATCCGGTGAAGCCGACGGCCTGGATCGCCGGGTGCTTGACCAGCGCCTCGCCGACGCCGCTGCCGTAGATCATGCTGAACACGCCGGCGGGCATGCCGGTCGCGCGGGCGGCACGCAGGATCGCCTCGGCGACGAAGGCGGCGGTGGCCATGTGGCCGCTGTGCGCCTTGAACACCACCGGGCAACCGGCTGCCAGCGCCGAGGCGGTATCGCCACCGGCGGTGGAGAAGGCCAGGGGGAAGTTGCTGGCGCCGAACACGGCAACCGGCCCGACGCCGATGCGGTACTGGCGCAGGTCCGCCCGTGGCAGCGGCTGTCGCTCCGGCTGGGCACGGTCGATGCGCGCCGCATAGAAGTCGCCCCGGCGCAGGACGCGGGCGAACAGGCGCATCTGGCCGCTGGTGCGGCTGCGCTCGCCCTGGATGCGCGCCGCCGGCAAGGCGGTTTCGCGGCAGACGATGGCGACGAAGTCGTCGCCCAGCGCGTCGATCTCGTCGGCGATGGCGTCGAGGAAGGCGGCGCGCTGTGTGGCTGGCAGGCTGCGGTAGGCCGGGTAGGCCTCGGCAGCGGCCTTGGCGGCGGCGTCGACTTCTTCGGCGCTGGCCTGGATGAAGGTGTAGGGCAGGGGTTCGCCCGTGGTGGCGTCATGACTGCTGTGAACCACGCTGCCGGCGGCGCTGAATACGCCGCCGATGATGTTGTGGCCGATGGTGGAGGGCATTGCGGGCTCCTGTGTTTGCAGCGGTTCGGGAAGGCCCTGCGCTCGGCTGCGCAGGCGGCAGCCGAGCGAGGTGCAGCGGTCAGGCGGCGGCCGACCAGTTGGCGTACCACTGGCGGAACAGCTGGTACTGGGTCTCGGCGTAGCGGCGCTGGGCGTCGCTGAGCGCGTCGCTCTCGTTGAAGTGCAGGCGGTATTCCTGGTCGCCGTTGAGCACCATCAGGTGCTTGTAATAGAGCACCAGGTCGGTGCCTTCGTCGAAGGACGACAGCACGTTCAGCGCTTCGGAAAGTTCCCAGGCACGGCGGCGCGCAACGGCATCGCCCTTGGCGGCCTGCCTGCTCAGCTCGACCAGTTGCAGCACTTCACGTGGCAGCGCGTTGCCGATGCCGGTGATGGCGCCGGTGGCGCCGCAGTTGACGAAGCCGTGCACCACCTGGGTATCCACGCCAGCCATGAGGATCACACTGTCGTCCTGCGAGGTGATGTGTTCGGCGGCGTAGCGCATGTCGGCGGCGCCACCGAATTCCTTGAAGCCGACCAGGTTGGGGTACTGGCGGCGCAGCTTGAAGAACAGCTCGGCGCGGGTGGCGAAGCCGTAGTAGGGGCTGTTGTAGATCACCGCAGGCAGGTTCGGCGCGGCGGCGAGAATGGCGGAGAAGTGCGCCTCCTGGGCGGCCGGCGAGGCGCCACGGGACAGCACGCGGGGAATGACCATCAGGCCGTGGGCGCCGACCTTGGCGGCGTGCGCGGCGTGCGCCACGGCCTCACGGCTGTTCACGGCGCCGGTGCCGACGATGGTCGGCACGCCGGCTGCGACCAGGCGTGCCACGCCTTCCTGGCGCTCGGCCTCGGTGAGCAGCGGCCAGTCGCCCATGGAGCCGCAGTAGACCACCGCGCTCATGCCGATTTCGATCAGTTCCTTGCCCTTGCGCACCAGGGCGTCGAAGTCCGGCTTGCGCTCGGCGGTGCAGGGGGTCATCAGGGCGGGGATGGTGCCGATGAAGATGTTGCTCATGCTGTAGCCTCTTGGATAGATGCAGGGTATTTCGTATACGAAAATAAGCGTGCGAAGCGCACCATTCATTTCCAGGGTCTGGGCCGTAGCCCGGTTCACTGCGTCGGCGAGCCGGCGCTTGTCAATCTGCTGAACGCCGCGTTACAGCTGCAGGTCCACCGGCCAGGTGTCCGACAGACGATAGCCGGTTGGCCAGGGGTCGTCCGGGTCGAGCATGTGCTGGTGGGTGCCGGTGATCCAGGCGCGCCCGGACAGGCAGGGGTAGATGGCCGTGCGCCCGGCGACCTCGGTCAGCGAGTCGATGCGGCAGTGGAACGCCGAGCCGATGATCGAGCGGCCGATGAAGCGCTCGCCCACCGCCAGCTGGCCCTTGGCATGCAGCACGGCCATGCGCGCCGAGCAGCCGGTGCCGCAGGGGGAGCGGTCGATCTTGCCGGGGCGGATGACCACCGCGTTGGCGCCAGTGGCCACACCGTTCTCATGCACCACCGGCGCGGCGATCTGGCAGAAGGAGAGGTGGTTCCAGTCCGGATTCAGCGGGTGGCTGAAGCCGAGCTGCTGGTTGGCCGCCTGGGTGATCTTCAGGCCGATGGCGACCAGGTCCGCGGCTTCGTCCGGGGTGATGGCGAAGCCCAGCCTGTGCGCGTCGGCGATGACGAAACTGTCGCCACCGTAGGCGGTGTCCACCTGCAGCGAACCGATGCCCTCGACCTCGATCCAGGCGTCGAGCCGGTCGGCGAAGGACGGTACGTTCTTCACTTCGACGCGCTCGGCCTTGCCGTTCTTGCAGTCGGCGACCACTTCCACCAGGCCGCCGGGGGCTTCCAGGGTCAGCCGGGTCTGCGGTTCGCTCATCGGCAGGATGCCGCTGTCGAGCAGCACGGTGGCCACGCACAGCGAGTTGGAACCGGACATCGGCGGCACGTCGGCCGGTTCCATGATGATCCAGCCCATCTGCGCGGCGGGGTTCTTCGCCGGCACCAGCAGGTTGACGTGGCGGAACACGCCACCGCGCGGCTCGTTGAGCACGAAGTTGCGCAGGAAGTCGTCCTGCGCGACCCAGCGCGACTGCTGCCAGAGGGTCTCGCCGGGGGGCGGGGTGACGCCGCCGACGATGACGTCACCGACCTCGCCTTCGGCGTGGCAACTGACGACATGGATGAGTTTGCTGCTGCGCATGCTGCGGCCCTCCTAGTTGACCGACTTGAGGAAGTCGGCGGTTTCCGGGCGCTGCGGATTGCCGATCACCTGGTCGGGCGTGCCGATCTCATGCACCAGGCCGTTGCGGAAGAACGCCACGCGGTCGGAGACGTCCCGGGCGAAGCGGATCTCGTGCGTCACCAGGACCATGGTCATGCCGTCTTCGGCGAGCATGCGCATGGTGTCCAGCACCTCGCCGACCAGCTGCGGGTCGAGGGCGCTGGTGGCTTCGTCGAACAGCATGTAGTCGGGGCTCATGGCCAGTGCGCGGGCAATCGCCATGCGCTGTTGCTGGCCGCCGGAGAGCTTGCTGGGAAACACCTTGAGCTTCTCCGCCAGGCCGACGTGGGTCAGCTGCCTGACCGCCATCGCCTCGGCTTCCTCCTTGCTCAGGCCGAGCACCTTGCGCGGCGCCAGCATGACGTTCTCCAGCACCGTCAGGTGCGGGAAGGCGTTCCACTGCTGGAAGACGATGCCGATCTTCTGCCGCAGCCTGTTCAGGTCGGTGCCGGCGGCATGCACCTCGGTGCCATCGACGCGGATGCTGCCCTGCTGGATCGGCTCCAGGCCGTTGATGCACATCAGCAGGGTCGACTTGCCGGAGCCGGAGCCGCCGATGATCGACACCACCTCGCCCTTGTTCACCGTCAGGCTGACGCCCTTGATGACCTCGAGGTCGCCGAAGGATTTGTGGACGTTGTCGATCTCAATCATTTTCCTGCCACCTTTTTTCCAGCCGGGCGCCGAGTTGGGCGACGACCAGGCTCATGACGTAATAGATGATGCCGGCGATGCACAGCACCAGCAGCGGCTCCTGAATGCGCGTGACGATGGTCTGCGAGGCGCGCAGCAGCTCGACGATGCCGATCCACATGACCAGGGCGCTGTCCTTCATCACGCTCAGCACCAGGTTGAGCCAGCCGGGGAAGGCCACGCGGGTGGCGATCGGCAGCACGATGTAGCGCAGGTCCTGCAGGTAGCTCATGCCCAGCGAGCGCGAGGCGCGACGCAGGTTCGGCGGCACCGCGAGGACGCCACTGCGGACGATCTCGGTGCAGAAGGCCGCGGCGTAGACGCCGAGCACGATGCAGCCGACGGCGAAGGCGCTGATGTTCAGCCCGGCGATGCTCTTCATGGCATTGAACAGCACGAACTGGATCAGCAACGGGACGCTGCGGAACACGTCCAGCACCCAGGCCAGCGGCAGGCTGGCGCGTGGCAGGGTGGCGCGCAGCAGGCCGAAGACGACGCCGGAGAGGGTGCCGATGAGCATGGCGCCGACGGTCAGCTGCAGGGTCACCCAGGCGCCGTCGAGCATGAACATCAGGTCGGTGGAGGTCAGGCTGGTTTCGAACATGTGCAGTCCTCCCTCAGTAGCGGAACAGGCGCCAGGCCATCAGCCGTGCGACGAGCACGATGGTCTTGGCGATCAGGTAATAGAGCAGCGCCGCGAGGGCGAAGTACTCGAAGGTGCGGAAGGTCTTCACGTTGTAGTCCTGGGTCACGCCGGTGAGGTCGTTGTTCAGGCCCACGACCACGCCCAGCGAGGTCATCAGCACGGCCCAGACCATCTGGTTGGACAGCGGGTGGAAGACGATGCGCAGCAGCTGCGGCACGATGATCATGCGGTACGCCTGGAAGGCGTTCATGCCCAGCGAGCGGGCGGCCTTCATCTGGGTTTCCGGCACGGCCTTGAGGCCACCACGGAAGTTCTCCGCCAGGTAGCCGGCGTTGTTGAAGGTGATGCCGGCGAGCAGGGCGACCCAGGAGCTGACGTGCAGCCCGAAACTGCCCAGCCCGAAGTAGAGGATGTAGATCTGGAACAGCGACGGCGTGTTGCGGGCGATGGACACCCAGGTATTGGCGAAATGCCGCAACGCCGGGTTCTTCATCTGCCGCATCACGGTCAGCAACAGGGCGATGAGCGTGCCGAGAAGCATCGACAGCGCGGCGGTCTCCAGCGTGACCCAGGCGCCGGCCAGCATGTCCGGCAGGGCCTTGAACGCTGAGCGCCAGTGGAAGGAATAATCGAACATCGATCAATGGGTTCCTTGCGGTTGAGGTTGTCCCAGCCAGGCCGGGAGTTGTCCCTGGTTCTGCCCGCTGCAGGCCGCGTCGACACACGCGGCAAGGCTGCCGAAATGCACCTGGCGTCCGGCCAGCCCGGGGGCGTAGTGGGCGTACTTGCCCGAATTGGTCATCAGGTTGCGGCTGTCCGGCGGCACCACCGGCTCGCCGAGCATGCACCAGCAGGTGTCCGTCAGCAGGCGCACGCCGAAGGCCTGCAGGGTGGCGACATGGCCGCTGGCGCTGGCCTGGTCGTGCACGGCACGCCCGCAGGTCACCACCACGGCGGTATGCGGATGGCGCGTGCGCCCGGCGCAGAGTTCGGCCAGCCTGGCCAGCTCGCTGGCCGAGGCGTGCGGGTTGCCGAGGGCGACCAGGCTGACCTCGCTCGAGTCGGCGCTGTTGAGCTCGGCCCAGCTGCTGCGCAGGTCCGCCAGCGTCACCTGCAGGGTGCGCCGTGGCGCCTGGCCGGCGAGGGCGCGGGTCACGTCCGGCGCCTCCGGGGTGATGCCGGCGATATGGAACATCGGCGCTGCCGAAGTGGTGGCGAAGGCAGCGCTGAAGGCCTTGAGGTCATCGCGGCTCGGCTGGCTGTGCTCGAGGCCGGCGAGTACCGGGATGTCGACGGTGGCGAGCAGCCCGACGTGGTAGCCCAGCAGCGGCCAGAAGCTGTCGTCGGCCTCTGCGGGCGCCTCGACCTCGAGCAACAGGCGCGCCTGGCGGCCCGCGTCGAGATGGCTGCCGGTGCGCGGCGCGCGGCCGGTGAGGGCGATGCAGATGTCGAGAAAGTCCGGGTACTTGAGCGTGCGCGCGCCGATCACGCTGTTGGCGTAGGCCACCGCGTTGGATTCGGCCCAGACGATCTGCTCGCCGAATGCCGGTGCGCTGTCGAGCAGGTAGGGCGCGCAGGTGAAGCTGAGCTGCGCGCCCATCGCCATGTACACGTCGCCCAGGCGGCTGGCCGGTTCGCCGAACGCCGGATCGACGCCCAGGGCGCGCCACTGGCGCTGGTCCACCGAGATGGCATTGAGGGTGGTCGGCACGCGCACCCTGGCGCCCCAGTCCAGCAACTGCTGGGCGAAGCGCAGGCTGGCCGAGCCGGTGTAGATGCAGCCATCGATATGCGCCTGGCTGATGTCGAGCAGTGCGCTGGCGCCCTGCAGTTCGGCCATGCGCACCAGCAGCTGCATGGCGACCTGGGCGGCGCGGCCCTGTTCGCCGGCGAGCAGAGCGCGGTCGCCGGCGTTGAGTTCGAGCGTGCTCGCCTGGGTTTCGGCCGGCTCGAGCGGGCTGGCTTGCCAGCCATCGTCGGGTGCGTGGGCAAACAGCTGCAGGTTCGCCCCGTCGACGCGAGCGAAGCTGCCGTGGTGCGCGGCCAGCTGGGCGAACGCGGCATGGCCGATGCACAGCACGGGCAGCTGGATGCCGAAGATGTGTTCGGCGACCAGGGCGCCGAGGCTGAGAATTTCGTCGGGTTCGGCCAGCACCAGCGCCGCTGGCGCCGGGCCTGACAGGATCAGCTCCAGCAGGACGCTGCTGCCGGTGCAGGAGCCGCGTCCGCTGGGAATGGCCAGTACGCGCCCGGCCAGGGATTGCCCGCTCAGCGGGTGATGGCGGTCGATCACCTCGCCGTTGCTCGGGTCGACGCCGCCCCAGAAGCTCAGGCCGAGCGTGGCGTGCAGCAGTGGCCCCTGGCCTCGGCCGGCGACCAGGCAGCGGCCGTCGATAGTAGTTGCAGGCATCGTCATCATCCCCACCAGGCGCGGCCGATCAGTAGTACACGGCGGGAACGGTCAGGTTGGCCGGCTTGATCTCCTCGCCCACCCACTTTTTCCACAGCTCGTCGTAGCGGCCGTTGCGCACCTGCTGGTTGACGAACAGGTTGAGGTAGTTGAGCAGGCCGTACTCGCTGCGCTTGGCGGCCAGGGACACGTAGTCGACGACGTAGGGGGCGTCGCCCGCGACCTTCAGGCCCTTGTACTTGCCGGACTTGAGGGTGGCGGCGGCCACGGTATTGGTCACCACGGTGGCGTCGATATGGCCCTGACTCAGGGCGAGGATGGTGTCGTTCTGCGACTGGTAGGCGCGGAAGCTGCCTTCACCCCAGGCCTTCTGATCCTTTTCCAGGGCGATGGCCTCGTAGGTGCCGCTGGTGTTGCCGAGCTTCTTGCCTTTCAGGTCGGCGTAGCCGTTCACGCCGGTGTCTTCGCGGGTCAGCACGACCATCTGGAAGGCGAAGTAGGGCACGGTCATGCCAACCGTCTTGGCGCGTTCGAGGGTGTCGGAGGTGGAGGCGACGATGACGTCGGCCCGGCCGGAAACCAGCGCGGGAATGCGATCCGGGAAGGGGGTCTCGACCACTTCGGCCTCGACGCCGAGGATCTTCGCCAGGTCGCTGCAGTAGTCGACGTCGAAACCGGCCGGCTTGTTCTGCTCATCGCGGAAACCCATGGGCGGGAAGTCCAGGGTCACGGCGCAACGCAGTTTGCCTGATTCGATGATGTCGTCGAGCTTGTCGGCCTGGGCGTTGCCGATCAGCGAAGCGCTCAATGCGGCGCCGAGGGCGAGGGTGAGGGTCTTTCTGTTCATGTGCAGCCTCATGATGGGTGATGGTTGGCAGATGAATCGAGTATCAATGATTTCGTATACGATATTTGATTAGCAAGGCCTGTGCCGATTTTCACCGGCAGCCTGCTGCGAGGTGCCAGCCCTTGCCAGGCAAGGGCTGCAGAGGGGAAGGCGAGCAAGGTGACGCAGCGCGCGGCGCTGGCGAACTGTCACCGTGTTACATAACGAAGCATGACGGCGCGCGTTTGCCCCGAAGCGGAACACGCCTGCTCAGAGCTGGCGCCGGGCGTCGCGATACTGGCTGGGAGAGAGGCCGGTCAGGGCCTTGAACTGGCGGCTGAAGGCGCTGTGATCGGTGTAGCCGCAGCGCAGGGCGACCTCGGTGATCGGCAGTTCGCCCTGCAGCAGCTGGCTGGCCGAGCCGAGCCGCGCCTTGTGGATCATCTGCCGTGGCGTGAGCTGGAAGATGCGCTTGCACAGGCGCTCCAGCTGCGCCACCGAGAGCCCGGCCAGTTCGGTCAGCTCGGCCAGGCTGATCGGGCGCGCGTGGTGCTGGCGAATGTAGTCGTCCACCGCAGCCAGCTTCTGGTAGGCCGGGTGAGTGTCCTGCGCGGCCTGCAGGTCGCACGACACGCCAGCCATGCCGATCACGTTGCCGGCGACATCGTGCAGCGCCAGCTTGTGGGTCAGGCACCAGCCGGTGAGGTGTCCGGGGTACAGGTGCAGTTCGAGCTGATCCTCCAGCCGTGCGCCCGCCTGCAGGACCTGCAGGTCCTGGGCGGTGTACTGCGGGCCCAGATGCGACGGGAAGACCGCCTCGGCGGTGCGGCCGAGCAGCGCCTGCTTGTCCTTGCAGCCGCAGCGCCGGACCAGTGTCTGGTTGACCATCATGTAGCGCGCCTGCGGGTCCTTGATGAAGAACACCACGCCGGGCATTGCATCCAGCAACGGCGCGACCGCCGTAAGGCTGTCGAGCAGCGCGGGCAGGTCGGTGAGCGTGGAACGTGGTAGCAGGTCTAACATCGTGCGACTGACAGGTGGCGGCCCCTGAGCATACGGCTCGAGGGGCCGCCTGGGTAGTGCTCGAACGGCGCTATTGCAGGTGCAGCAGGGTGTCGATGCGCGCCGGGCTGAGCGGCGAGCGGGGCGCCGGCTGTGGCCAGTCGAACAGCACCTGCGCGGCGGCTGCGCAGACGCGTCCCTGGCAGGCGCCCATGCCGCAGCGGCTGGCCATCTTGGCCTGGCTCCAGCCAGCCTGGTCGCGGACGGCCGCCAGCGGCACGTCTTCGCAGCGGCAGAGCAGGGTCTCGGGCCTGGCGAGGTGCTTGACCTCGTCACGCAAGGCGAACGCTGCGTTCAACGCCTTGGCGAACCCCTGCCAGTGTTGCCGTCGTGGCCACAGGCGCCGCGCTGCGTCGTGCTCGCCGACTGCCGCATGGCCGGCGATGGCGCCTTCCACCAGGGCTTTCTCGCTGCCGCCGAAGCCGGTGCTTTCTCCGGCGGCGTAGTGATCGGCGAGGCTGGTGGCCTGCCAGTCATCCACGGCCAGTGCATTGAGTTCGATGCGGCAGCCCAGGGCCTGGCCAAGTTGCAGGTTGGCTATCAGGCCGAAGCCACATGCCAGGCGGTCACAGGCGACTTCGCGGATGCGCCCGCCGATGCTCAGGCGCACGGCTTGCAGGTGCCCGTCGCCGAGTGCTTCGACGACATGGCTGTTCGCCCTGTAGCCCAGGTGGAACAGCGTGCAGGCCTGCAGCAGCTTGCCTGGCCAGCGCGGCAGTTGCGCGGCGAAACCGGCGACGGCTGACCAGTGTGCCTGCTCGGCGATGTTCAGCACCTGCGCGCCGTTGTCCTGCGCCGTGGCGGCGCTGGCGAGCAGCAGCGGGCCGCTGCCGGCGACGACGATGCGCTCGCCGGCGACCGGCAGGCCGCCCTTGATCAGTGCCTGCAGGCCGCCCGCGCCGGTGACCCCAGGCAACGTCCAGCCGGGAAACGGCAGCAGCAGCTCCCGCGCACCGGTGCAGAGAATCAGCTTGTTGTAGTGGATGATCCAGCCGCGCGTGGGGTCTTCCAGCAACAGCGCCTTGGGGCCGGCCAGGGCGACCACGCGGGTGCAGGGCAGCCACTCGACATTCGCCAGCGCCTCCAGCTGTTGCCGGTAGGCGCGCGCCTGCGCCGGCAGGTGCGCCTGCGGGCCGTCGCGCCAGATCTGTCCGCCCGCGGCGGGATTGTCGTCGACTATGGCGATGCGCGCGCCGCTGGGGGCCGCGGCCAGAGCTGCCGCCATGCCGGCGGGGCCGGCGCCGACGATGAGCAGGTCCACCTTCATGCTCGGGTCTCCACGTGCATGCCGTCCTGGCACAGGGTCTGGCAGGCCAGGCGCCGCTGGCCATCGATGTTCACGCGACACTCCTGGCAGATGCCCATGCCGCACAGCGGGGCGCGGCGCTCGCCACTGACCGAGGTGCGGCTGCTGCCGTCACCACCGAGCGCGAGCGCGGCGGCGACCGTGGTGCCGGGGGCCACCCGCAGTGGGCTGCCGTCGAGAGTCAGTTCAGGCATGCGCGCGTACTCCTGGGAAGCGTTGTGGCAGGTAGGCATCCACCTGCAAGGGGGCGGGTTCGCCGAGCAACTGGGCGATCAGCAGGTCGGCGCTGCCCGGTGCAGTGGTCACGCCCAACCCTTCATGGCCGACGGCCAGCCACAGGCCCTGGCGTTGCGGGTGCGCGCCGAGCAGCGGCAGGCCGTCCGGGCTGGCGGCGCGGAAGCCGGTCCAGGCGCGGATGGCGTTGAGCCGGGCCAGCCCCGGCACGTAATCGACGGCGCGCTGCAGCATCTTCGCCAGCATCCATGGTTCGACGGTGGGGTCGCTGGTGTTGAACTGCCGCGATGCGCCGATGAACAGCTGTCCGGTCGGGCGCGGCTGGACATTGGCGGCGGTCGAAGGGCCGCTGGCGTTGTGCGCGCTGGTGACGTAGCCCAGCTCCACCAGGGTGTGGCTGATGTGGCCGGGGTAGCGGTCGGTGATCAGCAGGTGGCCCTTCTTCGGCTCGATCGGCAGCTCCGGGCAGAGGGTGCTGGCGTGGGTGCCGCCGGCGAGAATCAGCGCCTGGGCGCTGAGCCAGCTGCCGTTCTCCAGGCGCACGCGCTGGCCGTCCACCTCGACGACGTGCGCCAGGCGTTGTTCGATCAGCGGGTGGTCGAGCAGCCAGCGCGCGACATTGGGTGCATAGAGGATGCCGTCACCGATCACGCGCAGACCGCCGTGCAGGCCGTCGCGCAGCTCCGGTTCGGCCCGTTGCAGGGCCGTGGCGCCGAGCAGCTCGCAGTCCAGCCCGTGATCGCGCAGCACCTGATACTTGGCCTCGGCCACGGCCATTTCCTCGGCATTGGCGGCTAGCCACAGGGTGCCGTTCTGCCGGTAGGCGCAGTCCTCCGGCATGTCCCGCGACCAGTCGCGCCAGCGTTGCACCGAGTATTGGCTGAGGGCCAGCTCGGCCGGGTTGTCGTCGAGCACGATCAGGTGGCCCATGCCGGCAGCGGTGGCGGCGCGCAGGCCGGCATCCAGCACCAGCACGCGGTGCCCGCGCCGGGCCAGTTCGTGGGCGCAGGTGGCGCCGACGATGCCGGCGCCGATGACGATGAAGTCGGCGCCGTCGCTCACAGCACGATGCCCCAGGCGAAGGGGTCGTCGTCCTCGATCAGCAGGGTGGCCTCGGCACTGACGTTGGCCCGGCCGCGAATGGTCGGGATGATGCGGCCGCCGTCGGCGGTCTCGTAGCGGCCTTCGAACTGGCTGCCGATCACGCTGGCCTGGCGCCAGGTCATGCCGGGTTGCAGCTTGCCGTCGGCGGCGAGGCAGGCCAGCTTGGCGCTGGTGCCGGTGCCGCAGGGCGAGCGGTCGTAGGCTTTGCCGGGGCAGAGCACGAAGTTGCGGCTGTCGGCTTCGGCGTCATCGGCGAACAGCTCGATGTGGTCGATCAGGCCGCCGTCCTCACCGCGAATGCCCTGGTCTTCCAGCGCCTGCTGCACGGCCGCGCTGTAGCGGGTCAGGGCCTCGAGGTTGTCGCCCGCCACGCGCAGGCCGTGGTCGCTGATCAGGAAGAACCAGTTGCCGCCCCAGGCGATGTCGCCGGTGACGTCACCCTGTCCGGGCACGCCCAGGGTGACCGCCTTGCGGTAGCGGTAAGCCGGCACGTTGCGCACGCTGACCGAGCGATCCTCATGCAGGGTCGCCTCGACGGTGCCGACAGGCGTCTCGATCTTGTGCACGCCGGGCCCGATCCGCCCCAGGTGGGCCAGGGAGGCCACCAGGCCGATGGTGCCGTGCCCGCACATGCCGAGGTAGCCGGTGTTGTTGAAGAAGATGACACCGGCACAGGCCTGGGGATCGACCGGGGTACACAGCAGGGCGCCCACCAGGACGTCGCTACCGCGTGGCTCCAGCACGCTGGTCGCACGCCACTGGTCGTGCTGGCTGGCCAGGCGTTGCCGGCGCTCGGCCATGCTGCCGCTGCCCAGGTCAGGAAAACCGCTGATGATCAGGCGGGTCGGTTCACCGCCGGTGTGGGAATCGATTACCTCGATACGTTTCATGTGGCCATGCCTGCAGTCGTGTTGAGTGACTACAGGGTGACGCGAGGCGCAGCGTCAGGCTTGAGGGATTTGCCTGGGGCGAATGACGAAATCAGCACAGCCTCGGGGCGACTGAATAGGCCGGGGCGGGCCTCAGCGGTGACCTGGCAAATGCGCGAAGAGGCTGCTGCAGACACCGGTGATGTGTTCCTCGAGCAGCGCCACCGCATGCTCCGTGTCGCGGCTGCGGCAGGCGTCGATGATCGCGCGGTGCTCGTGGTCGGCGCGGTCCTTGCCCTCCGACAGGCTCATCTGCATGCGCAGGTAGCGCTCCAGCTTGTCGTGGATCGAGCGGATCAGGCTGACCAGGAAAGGCCGCTGCGCCGGCTCGTACAGGCAGGCATGCAGCTTCCAGTTGAGTTCGGCCCAGCGCCCCACGTTTTCCTCGCCGACGAACTCCTCGCAGATGCGCTCGGCGCGGGCGAAGGTCTCCTCGGTCATGTTTGGAATGGCCAGGCGCAACACCTTGTTCTCGAGCAGGATGCGCACCTCGAACATCTGCGCCAGTTCCGGCTCGGAGATCCGTGTCACCACGGCGCCCTTGTTGCGCTGGAACAGGACCAGGCCCTCGGCCTCCAGGCGCTTGAGCGCCTCGCGCACGGGAATCTTGCTGACGTTGAACAGCTGCGCCACGTCGTCCTGGCGAATCGGCTCGCCTTCGGCGATATCGCCCGCGACGATGGCGTCACGCAGGTGCGTGGTGATGACCTCCGATGCCGTTGGCGTGAGGCCGAGGTTGGGGGCGTTGACACGGGCAAGGGGCAAGGGGCGGTACTCTCTTCAGCTATAGCGGATACTTTATACGAAATTTCTCGAGCGGATCGTAGGGGTATTTCGCAGCTTGCCCGATTCTACGGACTTGTTGCCCGGTTCTGCCGATCTCGTTGGCGGGCAACGACACCGTGCTGTTCGCCCACTACAGTGATGGCCTGGCTCCCTGTGGGCCTGACCGTGAACGCCGGCGAGCCTGGCGAGACTATTCAGACACCATCAAGTCAAGGTGGGCAGACCATGATTACCCTGAATCTCAATGGCAAGGACCATGAGCTGGACGTGGCCGACGACATGCCGCTGCTCTGGGCCCTGCGTGACGTCGCCAATCTCACCGGCACCAAGTATGGCTGCGGCATGGCGCTGTGCGGTGCCTGCACGGTGAACGTCGAGGGACAGCCGACCCGCTCCTGCGTCACCCCGGTATCGGCGGTGGTCGGCAAGCGCATCAGCACCATCGAAGCGGTCGCCGAGGACAGCGTCGGCAAGGTCGTGCAGGAGGCTTGGCGTGAGCTCGACGTGGTGCAGTGCGGCTACTGCCAGTCTGGCCAGATCATGGCGGCCACGGCACTGCTCAGCAGCAACAAGGCGCCGAGCGATGCCGATATCGACGCGGCCATGAGCGGTAACATCTGCCGTTGCGCCACCTATGTGCGGATTCGTGCGGCCATCCATCAAGCCGCCGAGCAACTGGCCTAAGACCTCTCCAGGGTCTGCTGCGCGTCGCGCGTGCGGGGCTTAGAACCGATTCGGAATGCATGCAGCACATCAACGCATGTGCGAGCCCAGTCCGTCGTCGATCGGTTGTTGCCTTGCCCGCCTCTGGCTCGCGAGACCCTGAACAGGTTTTCTTCGGAGAACTGAATCATGGGCAAGATCGAAACCCCCGATAGCGCCGCTCGCGGCATCCTCAACGTCAGCCGTCGCTCGTTGCTCAAGGGCACGGGCGGGCTGGCGCTGGGCATCTTCTTCGCGCCGCTGATCCGCGGCATGGATGCACTGGCCGCAGGTGGCCCGCTGGAGCCGAACGCCTTCGTGCGGATCGACCTGGATGGCAGCGTGACCGTGCTGGCCAAACACCTGGAGATGGGCCAGGGCAGCTACACCGGCCTGGCCACGTTGCTGGCCGAAGAGCTGGACGCCGATTGGGAAGCGGTGCGCGTCGAAGGCGCGCCGGCCGATGTGAAACGCTACAACAACCTCGCCTTCGGCCCGATGCAGGGCACGGGCGGCAGTACCGCCATGGCCAACTCCTGGGAGCAGATGCGCAACGCCGGGGCCACGGCCAAGGCCATGCTGGTGGCTGCGGCGGCGCAGCGCTGGGCAGTGCCGGCCAGTGAAATCAGCGTCAGCAAGGGGGTGGTCAGTCACCCCGGCTCGGGGCGCAGTGCCGGTTTCGGCGAGCTGGTCGAAGCGGCTGCGGCGTTGCCGGTGCCCGAGCAGGTGCAGCTCAAGCAGCCGCAGGACTTCAAGCTGATCGGCAAGGTCGAGCTGCGCCGCAAGGACAGCCCGGGCAAGACCGACGGCAGTGCCGTGTTCACCCAGGACTTCAAACTGCCGGGCATGCTGGTGGCGATGGTCGCCTATCCGCCGCGTTTCGGTGGCGTGCCGCGTTCCGTCGACAGCAGCAAGGCCAAGGCCGTGCGCGACGTTGTCGGTGTGGTGGAGTTTCGCGACCTGCCGCACGGCCGTGCCGGCGTCGCCGTGCTGGCGAAGAACACCTGGGCCGCGCGCCAGGGGCGTGATGCCCTGGTGATCGACTGGGACGAGAGCCAGGCGTTCACCCTCGGCAGCGAGGAAATCCTCGCCCAGTACCGCGAGAGTGCCGGCAAGCCCGGCCTGCCGGCGGCCGCCCGTGGCGACGCCGATGCGGCGCTGGCCAAGGCGGCGAAAACCGTCGAGGCCGACTACGAGTTCCCGTACCTGGCGCATGCGGCGATGGAGCCGATGAACTGCCTGGTGAAGCTCTCCGCCGATCGCTGCGAGATCTGGAACGGCGAGCAGTTCCAGACCGTCGACCAGGCGATCATCAGCGGCTACCTGGGCTTCAAGCCGGAACAGGTGTCGCTGACCCAGCTGTATGCCGGCGGCAGTTTCGGGCGCCGTGCCAGCTCGCGTTCGGATTACCTGCTGGAGGCCGTGGCGATCACCAAGGCCGCGCGCGACAAGGGCGTGGACGCACCGGTGAAGATGGTCTGGGCGCGTGAGGACGATACCCGTGGCGGCTTCTTCCGCCCGATGTACCTGCACCGTGCGCGCATCGGCCTGGATGAGGCCGGCAAGCTGCAGGCCTGGCACAACCGCATCGTCGGCCAGTCGATCATCGCCGGCACCTCGATGGAGCCGTTCCTGGTCAAGGAGGGCGTCGACCATACCTCGGTCGAAGGTGTCTCCAACCTGTCCTATGCGGTGCCCAACCTCAAGGTGGAGCTGAGTACGCCGAGCAACATCAGGGTGCCGGTGCTGTGGTGGCGCTCGGTCGGGCATACCCATACCGGCTATGTGGCCGAGACCATGATCGACGAAGCCGCGGTGGCGGCCGGCCAGGACCCCTATGCCTTCCGCCATGCGCTGCTGGAAAACCACCCGCGTCACCGTGGCGCGCTGGAGCTGGCGGCCAGGCAGGCGGGCTGGGACAAGCCGCTGGCCGCCGGTGCGGCGGGCGAGAAGCGTGGACGTGGTATCGCCGTGCATGAGTCGTTCGGCTCGTTCGTGGCGCAGGTCGCCGAGGTGACGGTGAAGGCCGACGGCAGCTATCGCCTGGATCGCGTGGTGTGTGCGGTGGACTGCGGTATCGCCATCAACCCGGACGTGATCAAGGCGCAGATGGAGGGTGGGATCGGCTTCGCCCTGGCGGCGGCCCGGCACAGTGCGATCACCCTGAAGGATGGGCGGGTCGAGCAGTCGAACTTCCATGACTTCCAGGTGCTGCGCATGAACGAGATGCCCAGGGTCGACGTGCATATCGTGCCCTCTGCGCAGAACCCGACCGGTGTCGGCGAGCCCGGCGTGCCGCCCCTGGCGCCGGCGCTGGCCAACGCACTGTTCGCGGCCACTGGCGTACGCCTGCGCAAGCTGCCGTTCCCGGCGCAGATCAAGGCCTGACCGAGAGCAGGCGCTGAACACAAGACGCCCGGGCAGGATGCCCGGGCGTTTTTGTGTGTGGGTGTTTGCGTGGCGGATTCGTGAGTGGCTGATCGCGGCTGAAGCCGCTCCTACAGGGAGCGGGGTAGCCCGGATGCAATCCGGGGCCGCGTTCAGGAGGCGGTCAGGCGGGTGGTCGTTGCAATGTCGCTCGACTCCAGTGGGGTCTGCGCATGGATCGACGCCTGGCGGTGCTTGAGCATGCCTCCGCTGCGCTCGTTCAGCGCGGCGGTCATCTCGGCCAGGATCGAGGTGGCCACGCTTTCCGGTGTGTCGCCACCGATATCCAGACCGATGGGGTAGTGCAGGCGGTCCAGCGCGGGCAGTTGTGCGGCGTACTGGCGAATTTCCCCCAGCAGGCGCTCGGTGCGCTCGCGTGGGCCCAGTTGGCCGACGTAGAGGGGCGAGCCCTGCAGCACGCTGCCCAGCCAGTGACGGTCCTGGCTGTAGCTGTGGCTCATGATCGCCACCAGCGCGCCGTCGGTCAGCCGGGTCAGGTCGCAGGGCGCTTTCACGTCCACCTGGCGCACGACGTCGGCATCGGGGAAGCGCTCGGCGCGGGCGAAATGCGCGCGCCCGTCGATCACGCTGACATGCCAGTCCAGCAACTTGGCCATGTGGCTCAGCGGCTGCGCATCATGCCCGGCGCCGAAGATCACCAGGCGGCGTTGCGGCGGCAGGTACTCGCAGAACACTTCGATCTCGCCGCGCGCGCCCTGGTAGGTCCGCAGCGAGGAGCGGCCCAGGGCCAGGGTCTCGGCCAGGTCGGCGCGGAGCGCATCGTCGAGGCCGGGCTCGGGCAGGCGTCCGCTGCTGGCCTGCGCGGGGTGCAGCGCGAGGCGATCGCCGACACGCACGCGGGCGTGACGATAGCTGGAGATCACCGTGCCCAGCGCGCCGGGCTGGCCGCTTTCGCGCACCTGGCGCAACAGGTCGAGCACGCCCAGGGGCTTCTCCGCGCTGTGCCGTTCGAGCAGCACGTGCACGGTGCCATTGCAGCCCAGGCCGAAGGTCAGCGCGGCGTCCTGGTCATCATCGTCATCCTGGGTCGCGGTGCTGTAGCGACGGATCACCGCCTCGCCGCTGTCGGTCAGCCACCAGGCCTTCTTCGCCACTTCGGATTCCAGGCAGCCACCGCTGATGGTGCCCACGGTACCGCCGTAGAGCGGGATCAGCATGCGCGCGCCGGGGCGTCGGTAGGCCGAGCCTTCCACCTTGACCACGGTGGCGAGCACGGCCTGGCCGTTATCGCGTTCGACGCTGCCGATGGCGTCGAGCAGGGCACTGATTCCCGACAGCATAGGTTTCTCCCAGACAAGAACGGGGCAGCGACAGGCGGCGACCCTCAGACTGCCAATGTTCCGTATGCCAGTTAAGGAGAGTTAGGCCGATCCTGCGAGATTCTTGCCCGATCCTGCGTGGCTGCCTTCGAAACGCTCGGCCAGCCTGACGATATGCGCACGCTCGGTGCGGATGAAGTCGACGAAGGCCTGGGCCACGGGGGACAGGCGTCGCCCGCGGATGTTCACCACGCACCAGCTGCGCTGCAGCGGCAGCTCGGCCACCGGCAGTTCGCGCAGCAAGCCGTGCTGCAGCTCCAGGCGCACGGCGTGGCGTGGCAGCAGGGCGATACCGAGGCCGGCCAGCACCGCTTCACGCTGCGATTCCAGCGAGCCGATCTCCAGGGTATTGGGGAAGTGCGCGCGCTTCTGGTGGCAGTACTCCTCGCAGGCGCGCCGGGTGCCCGAGCCGCTCTCGCGGATCAGCAGGGGATAGGGGGTCAGGTCCTGCAGTTGCAGGTTGTCCGCCTGGCACAGCGGATGGTCCGGCGCCGCCACGGCGATGATCGGGTTGTTGAGGAAGGGCATGAAGTCCAGCGCCATGTCCTGCGGCACCTGGCTCATGATCATCAGGTCGTCGCGGCTCTGGGTCAGGCGGCGTACCACCAGGCTGTGGTTGACCACGGTCAGGTTCAGGCTGACTTCCGGGTAACTGCGGCGAAAGTCGGCGAAAAGGTGCGGAATGAAATACTTGGCGCTGGATTCCACGCACAGGTTCAGTTGCCCCTGCAGTGAGCCCTGCAGGTCCGACAGCTGCATGTCCAGGCTTTCCAGGCGACCGAAGATGTCGCTGCTGGCGCGGCGCAGGGCTTCGGCGGCTTCGGTCAGGTAGAGCTTCTTGCCGAGGTACTCGAACAGCGGCTGGCCGACCAGCTCTTCCAGCTGGCGGATCTGCAGGCTGACGGCGGGCTGGGTCAGGGCCATCTCCTCGGCGGCGCGGCTGTAGGAGCCGTGCTCGCACACGGCACGGAAGACCTGGAGCTGGCGCAGGGTCATGCGCAGCAGGGTTTTACGCACGGTCGTTTCCTCGTTCGCAAAGATGAATAAGTAATTACTTATGCCTGATCAAATAATTATTCATTTTGGTTAATCCGTATAGCCGGATAGGGTTTGTCCAACTTTGCAACCAACTGTTGCAGCGGCCCTTGCAGCTCTGCGCTGAGGATTCGAACCGTGATCAAGAAGATCCTGATCGCCAACCGTGGTGAAATCGCCGTCCGCATCGTGCGGGCCTGTGCCGAGATGGGCATTCGCTCGGTGGCCATCTATTCGGATGCGGACCGTCACGCGCTGCACGTCAAGCGTGCCGACGAGGCGCACAGCATCGGCGAGGACCCGCTGGCCGGCTACCTGAACCCGCGCAAGCTGGTGAACCTGGCGGTGGAGACCGGTTGCGACGCCTTGCATCCGGGCTACGGCTTCCTGTCCGAGAATGCCGAACTGGCGGAGATCTGCGCCGAACGCGGGATCAAGTTCATAGGCCCGAGCGCCGAAGTCATCCGCCGCATGGGCGACAAGACCGAAGCGCGCCGCAGCATGATCGCCGCCGGCGTACCCTGCACCCCCGGCACCGAAGGCAATGTCGCCGACCTGGCCGAGGCCCTGCGTGAGGCCGAGCGCATCGGCTACCCGGTGATGCTCAAGGCCACCTCCGGTGGTGGTGGGCGCGGCATTCGTCGCTGCAACAGCCGCGAGGACCTGGAGCAGGCCTACCCGCGGGTGATCTCCGAGGCGACCAAGGCCTTCGGCAGCGCAGAGGTGTTCCTGGAAAAGTGCATCGTCAATCCGAAGCACATCGAAGCGCAGATCCTCGCCGACAGCTTTGGCAACACCGTGCACCTGTACGAGCGCGACTGCTCGATCCAGCGCCGCAACCAGAAACTCATCGAGATCGCCCCCAGCCCGCAGCTCACCCCTGAGCAGCGCGCCTACATCGGCGACCTGGCCGTGCGCGCCGCCCAGGCCGTGGGCTACGAGAACGCCGGCACCGTGGAGTTCCTGCTCGCCGAGGGCGAGGTGTACTTCATGGAAATGAACACCCGGGTGCAGGTGGAGCACACCATCACCGAGGAAATCACCGGCATCGACATCGTCCGCGAGCAGATCCGCATCGCTTCGGGCCTGGCCCTGTCGATCAAGCAGGAAGACATCATCCACCGCGGTTATGCCCTGCAGTTCCGCATCAACGCCGAGGACCCGAAGAACAACTTCCTGCCCTCGTTCGGCAAGATCACCCGCTACTACGCCCCCGGCGGGCCCGGCGTGCGTACCGACACGGCGATCTACACCGGCTACACCATTCCGCCCTATTACGACTCGATGTGCCTGAAGCTGATCGTCTGGGCGCTGACCTGGGAAGAGGCGATGGACCGTGGCCTGCGCGCGCTGGACGACATGCGCGTGCAAGGCGTGCGCACCACCGCGCCCTATTACCAGGAAATCCTGCGTAACCCGGAATTCCGCAGCGGCCAGTTCAACACCAGCTTCGTCGAAAGCCATCCGGAACTGACCCAGTACTCGATCAAGCGCAATCCGTCGCACCTGGCCATCGCCATCGCCACCGCCATCGCTGCCCACGCGGGCCTGTAGGGGACATCATGAGCAAGAAGATCACCGTTACCGATACCGTCCTGCGCGATGCCCACCAGTCGCTGCTGGCCACGCGGATGCGCACCGAAGACATGCTGCCGATCTGCGACAAGCTCGACCGCGTGGGCTACTGGTCGCTGGAAGTCTGGGGCGGCGCCACGTTCGACTCGTGCGTGCGCTTCCTCAAGGAAGATCCGTGGGAGCGTCTGCGTCAGCTCAAGGCCGCGCTGCCCAATACCCGCCTGCAGATGCTCCTGCGCGGGCAGAACCTGCTCGGCTACCGGCATTACAGCGATGACGTGGTCAAGGCCTTCGTCGCCAAGGCGGCGGTCAACGGCATCGACGTGTTCCGCATCTTCGACGCGATGAACGACGTGCGTAACCTGCGCGTCGCCATCGAGGCGGTCAAGGCCGCCGGCAAGCATGCCCAGGGCACCATCGCCTACACCACCAGCCCGGTGCACACCACCGACGCCTTCGTCGCCCAGGCCAAGGCCATGCAGGCGATGGGCATCGACTCCATCGCCATCAAGGACATGGCCGGCCTGCTCACGCCGTACGCCACCTTCGAGCTGGTCAAGGCGCTGAAGAGCGAAGTCGACCTGCCGGTGTTCATCCACAGCCATGACACGGCCGGCCTCGGCGCGATGTGCCAGCTCAAGGCCATCGAAGCCGGCGCCGACCATATCGACACCGCCATCTCCAGCCTGGCCTGGGGCACCAGCCATCCGGGTACCGAGTCGATGGTCGCCGCGCTCAAGGGCAGCGAGTTCGACACCGGCCTGGACCTGGAGCTGATCCAGGAGATCGGCATGTACTTCCATGCCGTGCGCAAGAAGTACCACCAGTTCGAGAGCGAGTTCACCGGCGTGGACACCCGCGTGCAGGTCAACCAGGTGCCGGGCGGGATGATTTCCAACCTGGCCAACCAGCTCAAGGAGCAGGGCGCGCTGAACCGCATGAACGAAGTGCTGGACGAGATTCCGCGCGTGCGTGCCGACCTCGGCTTCCCGCCGCTGGTCACGCCCACTTCGCAGATCGTCGGTACCCAGGCGTTCTTCAACGTGCTGGCTGGCGAGCGCTACAAGACCATCACCAACGAGGTGAAACTGTATCTGCAGGGCCGCTACGGCAAGGCCCCGGGCAAGGTCGACGAGCAGCTGCGCAAGCAGGCCATCGGCAGCGAGGAAGTGATCGACGTGCGTCCGGCCGACCTGCTCAAACCCGAGCTGGCGCGCCTGCGTGAAGAGATCGGCAGCCTGGCCAAGTCCGAAGAGGACGTGCTGACCTTCGCCATGTTCCCCGATATCGGGCGCAAGTTCCTCGAAGAGCGCGAGGCCGGCACCCTCAAGCCCGAAGAACTGCTGCCCATGCCCAGTGGCCAGGGCGCGGCGCCGGTCGGCGGCGAAGGCGTGCCGACCGAGTTCGTGGTCGACGTGCACGGCGAGAGCTACCGCGTGGACATCACCGGGGTCGGCGTCAAGGGCGACGGCAAGCGTCACTTCTACCTGTCCATCGACGGCATGCCGGAAGAAGTGGTGTTCGAGCCGCTCAACGAATTCGTCGCCGGCAGTGGCGGCAAGCGCAAGCAGGCCGGCGCCCCGGGCGACGTGTCCACCACCATGCCGGGCAACATCGTCGATGTGCTGGTCAAGGAAGGTGACACGGTCAAGGCCGGTCAGGCGGTGCTGATCACCGAAGCGATGAAGATGGAAACCGAAGTGCAGGCGCCGATTGCCGGCAAGGTCAAGGCCGTTCACGTGGCCAAGGGCGACCGCGTCAATCCGGGCGAAGTGCTGGTGGAAATCGAAGGTTAACCTCAGGAGCCCGGCCTGTTGGATGGGCAAGTTTGACGGGGCGTAACCCGGGCTCCTTTTTTATTCACGGGCGCTTCGCATGAGGCGCCAAGGGTTCGAGACCCGGGAGCCGCAAGGCTCCTTTTTTTACCACGGTTCTCTGGCCGTGCCCCGGGTGCGCAAGCACAGCGCGGGCGATCAGCACCGCTTGCGCGGGGCGCGGCCTTTTCCCTTCGACCGGCCGGAGCAGTTCGCTCCGGCCGGTCTTTTTCATTCCTGCGGGAAGCGCGAGCGCGGGGTGGCCATCGGCACCTTGTCGCCGTCGAGCGGCAGGAAAGTGCCCAGCTCGGCGTCATAGGCCTTGATCTGGCTGGTTTCGATGTCATACACCCAGCCGTGGATGAACAGCTGGCCGCGCGCCAGCTTGGCCGCTACCGACGGGTGGGTGCACAGGTGGTTGAGCTGCGCCACCACGTTTTCCTCGGTGAGCACCGCCAGGGTTTCCTTGTCGTCGCTGCAGTTGCAGTTCTCCGCCACCACGCTGCGTGCCACCTCGGCATGGCGCAGCCAGGCCTTGACGGTGGGCATGGTTTCCAGCGATGCCGGGTTGAGTACCGCCTTCATCGCGCCGCAGTCGGAGTGGCCGCAGACGACGATGTGCTGCACGCCCAGGGCCATCACCGCGTATTCGATGGCGGTGGAGACGCCGCCCATCATCTGCCCGTAGGCCGGCACCACGTTACCGACGTTGCGGTTGACGAACAGGTCGCCGGGCGAGCTCTGGGTGATCAGTTCCGGCACCACGCGCGAGTCGGCGCAGGTGATGAACATGGCACGCGGGTTCTGGGCGGTGGCGAGCTTCTTGAACAGTTCTTCCTGCTGCGGGAAGACTTCGTTGCGAAAGCGCTTGAAGCCATCGACGATGCTGTGCAGCGCCTGCTCGGCGGTTTCGTTGCCCTCATGGGTCTGAAGCGGAATCACCTGGTGTTTGTAAGGCATGCCCTGAACCTCTTTGTTATCTGAAAATGCGCTGCTAGAACGACAGCCGCTGCGCTGTGCGAGTCACACCGCAAGTTTCTCCTGCGCCAGGCGGCGCGACAACCGGTAGGTTTTTGCAATTCGTGGCGAACGCCTGCGGCCGGGCGAGCCGCAGGTCGTCAGCCGCGGTGGTGGCTGCGGAAGAAGTCGATCAGGCCCTGGGTGGACGCATCCTCGGCGCCGCTGAGGTCGCTGCCGACCATGCGCGAGTAGACGCCCTTGCCCAGTTCCTTGCCCAGCTCCACGCCCCACTGGTCGAAGGCGTTGATGCCCCAGATCACGCTCTGCACGAACACCTTGTGCTCGTAGAGGGCGATCAGTGCGCCCAGGCGGCCGGGGCTGACCCGCTCCAGCACCAGGGTGTTGCTCGGGCGGTTGCCGGGGACCACCTTGTGCGGCGCCAGGCGCTGCACCTCGGCCTCGCTCAGGCCCTGGGCGCGCAGTTCGGCCTCGGCCTCGGCGTGGCTCTTGCCGAGCATCAGCGCCTGGCTCTGCGACAGGCAGTTGGCGAACAGCCACTGATGGTGATCGGCGACCGGGTTGTAGCTGCTCACCGGGACGATGAAGTCCGCCGGGATCAGCAGCGTGCCCTGGTGCAGCAACTGGTGATAGGCGTGCTGGCCGTTGCAGCCGACGCCGCCCCAGATCACCGGGCCGCTGGCGATCTGCAGCGCGCTGCCGTCCTGGCGCACGCGCTTGCCGTTGGACTCCATGTCCAGCTGCTGCAGGTGCTTGGTGATGTTGCGCAGGTAATGGTCGTACGGCAGGATCGCGTGGCTCTGCGCGCCCCAGAAATTGCCGTACCAGACGCCGAGCATGGCCAGCAGCAGCGGCATGTTGCGTTCGAACGGCGCCTGCTGGAAGTGCCGGTCCATGCGGTAGGCGCCGGTGAGCAGCTCCTTGAAGTTGGAGATGCCGATGGACATGGCGATGGGCAGGCCGATGGCCGACCACAGCGAATAGCGCCCACCGACCCAGTCCCACATGGGCAGGATGTTTTCCTCGCGGATGCCGAAGGCGCAGGCCGCCTCGACGTTGCTCGACACCGCCATGAAGTGCCGGTGCAGCTCCTCTTCGCTGCCACCCTGGGCCAGGTACCAGCCACGTGCGGCCTGGGCGTTCTTCAGGGTTTCCAGGGTGCCGAAGGTCTTCGACGAGACGATGAACAGCGTGGTTTCCGCACACAGCTTGGCGGCCAGCTCCTGGAACGAGCTGCCGTCGATATTGGCCAGGTAGTGGCAGCGCACGCCGCGCTGGGCGAACGGCAGCAGCGCCTCGGACACCAGCTGCGGGCCGAGGAACGAGCCGCCGATGCCGATGTTCACCACGTCGGTGATCGGCTTGTCGCTGTAGCCGCGCCACAGGCCATGGTGCACCCGGCCGACCAGTTCGCTCATGCGTTGCAGGGCGCGGTGCACCTGCGGCATCACGTCCACGCCGTCGACCAGCACGCGCTCGCCCAGCGGCCGGCGCAGCGCCGTGTGCAACGCCGGGCGCCGCTCCGAGGCGTTGACCTGCGCGCCATCGAACAGCGCCGCGATGGCCTCGGCCAGGCCGGCCTCGCGGGCCAGTTCGACCAGCAGGCTGCGGGTGCGCACGTCGATCAGGTTCTTCGAATAGTCGAGGAACAGGCCGCAGTCATCCAGCGAGAAGCGCGCGAAGCGTTGCGGGTCGTCGGTGAAGGCCTGGCGCAGGCTGAAACCCTCCAGTGCCTGGCGCTGCTCGCGCAGTGCCTGCCAGCTGGGCAGTTGGGTGACGTCCTGCGAGGACGGGGTGTAGGGCATCGGGCAATCCTCTCTCAGCGCGCGGCCAGGTGATGGCGGTCCAGCTCGTGCAGGTAGGGCAGGTCGGGGCCGACCCGTGAGCAGGTCAGCGCGGCCGCCTCGATGGCCAGGCGCAGCATGTCGTCGATCGTTGCGCGGTCGAGCGTCTTCAGCGCCTCGGGGCTGTCCAGGCCATGCCGTGCCAGGTAGCTGAGCAGCGCCGCCTGGAAGGTATCGCCCGCACCGACGGTGTCGCGGGTGTGCACCGGCACCGCCGGTGCCGACCAGTGCCCGTGACGGCTGTGCACGCTGGCGCCGGCACTGCCATGGGTGAGAAACACCAGCTGGCAGCGTTCGCTGAGCCAGCCGGCCGCGACCTGTTGTGGCTCGCGCTCGGGGTACAGCAGCTGCAGGTCCTCTTCGCTGACCTTGATCAGATGCGCATGGCTGGCGAAGGCTTCGACCCGTTCGCGCCATAGCGCGACATCCGGCGCAGGGCCGAGGCGCACGTTGGGGTCGAGGCTGATCAGGCGCCGCTGATGTTCGCGCTGCACCAGCGCCAGCAGCGTGCTGGCCACCGGTTCCACCACCAGGGAGAAGGAGCCGACATGCAGGCCGCGCACCTGGGCATCCAGGGTCGGCAGGTGTTCGGTCAGCAGCAGGCGGTCGGCGCAGCCCTCGCCACGGAAGGAATACTGCGGCGAGCCGGCGGCATCCACGCCGACCATCGCCAGGGTGGTCGGCGCATCGCTGGCGATCAGGTAGGCATCGCTCACGCCCTCGTCGTGCAGGACCTGGCGCAGGCGCTGGCCGAGGCTGTCGGAGGATATCCCGGTGAACAGCGCCGAGTCGGCCCCCATGCGGCGCATGCCCAGCGCCACGTTGAACGGCGAGCCACCGGCGATGGCCTTGAAGGCCAGCTCGTTGCTGCGTGCGCCGTCGCTCTGGATGAACACGTCGAACAGTGCTTCGCCACAGACCAGGTACATATGTCTCTCCGTATCGGTTCTCGCGCAGCTCCGCAAACGGCCCTGGCGCTGGCTCGCGGCGTCGCTCTGCGCCAGTGCCGGGTGTTCCGCAGCCGCCCTCGGGGCGTTCTCACGCCGGGTTGTGTTCGGCGAGCCGGCTGACCTGCTCGCGATAGTGTTGGTAGACCTCTTCGTACTGCGCCGTGCGCGCCGGGTCCGGCTGCGTCTGCGTGCTGGCGTCGAGCTGCACGCAACGTTCGCACAGTGCGGCCAGCTGCGCCTGGCGGTCGGCACCCGGTGTCAGGCACCACGCCGCCTGGATCGCCGCACCCAGGGCGGCGGCCTCGGTCTGTCGCGGGCAGACCAGCGGCGTGCCCATGATGTCGGCGATTACCTGGCGCCACACCGGGCTCTTCGCCGCACCACCGATCAGGCGGATGGTCTGGCTCTGCAGGCCGCTGGCGCGCAGCAGGTCGAGACCGTAGCGCAAGCCGAAGCTGGTGCCCTCGACCACCGCCCGGCAGAGGTTGGCGCGGGTCAGGTTGTCGCTGTCCATGCCCAGCAGGCTGGCGCGCGCGTTGGGCAGCGCCGGTACCCGTTCGCCGTTGAAGAACGGCAGCATCAGCAGACCCTCGGCGCCGATGGGCGCCTGCTCGACCAGCGCGCCGAAGGCCTGGATGTCCAGTTCCAGCAACTGCTGGATCAGCCCGGTGGCGCTGGTCAGGTTCATGGTGCAGATCAATGGCAGCCAGCCGCCGGACGACGAGCAGAAAGTCGCCACCTGGGCATGCGGGCTGATCATCGGCTGGTCGCTGTAGGCGTACAGCGTGCCGGAGGTGCCCAGGCTCATGGTGATCGCGCCGGGACGGATGTTACCGGTGCCGATGGCACCCATCATGTTGTCGCCGCCGCCGCTGGCCACCACGGCCTGCGGGTTCAGGCCCAGGCGCTCGGCGATCTGCGGGCGGATAGGCCCCACCGGCTGGTCCGGCTCCAGCAGTTGCGGCAGGGCGCGCTGCAGGCGCCCGCTGGGGTCGATGAAATCCAGCAGCGCGCCGTCCCATTGGCGTGTGCGCACGTCGAAATAGCCGCTGCCGGAGGCGTCGCCGTATTCGCTGCAGGCACGCCCGGTGAGCCAGTGGTTGAGGTAGTCGTGTGGCAGCAGGATATGCGCGATGCGGGCGAACAGTTCGGGGTGCTGCTCGCGCGTCCAGAGCAGCTTGGACACCGTGTAGCCGGGCGCGATGGCCACGCCCAGGCGCTGCAGCGAGCCGGCTGCGCCGCCGAGGTGCTCGAGCAGGCGCTGGTTCTCCGGGGTCGATTCGGTGTCGCACCAGAGCTTGGCCGGACGCAGCACCGCGCCCTGCTCGTCGAGCAGGACCAGGCCATGCTGCTGGCCGGAGACGCCGATGCCGAGAATCTGCTCGCCGCGAATGCCGGCGGCGGCCAGCGCCTGCCGCGTGGCCTGCTCGAAGGCCTCCAGCCATTGCCCCGGCTGCTGCTCGCGGCGGCCGTTGGCCGCGCTCTGCAGGCTGTGGCTGGCGCTGCCGGCGCCGAGCACCTGGCCGCTGTCGGCGTCGAGCACCAGGGCCTTGGTGCCCTGGGTGCCGCAGTCGATACCGAGGTACATGCTCAGAGCTCCCGCATGCGCTCGATCAACAGCGCTTCCAGGGCGAGCTGATCGGCATGGAACTGGCGAATGCCCTCGGCGAGCTTCTCCGTGGCCATGGGGTCTTCGTTCATCTGCCAGCGAAACTGCTGCTCGTCGAGGCAGGCCGGGGCGAGCACCCGCTGGCCGTCGTCCTGCAGCGCTGGCCGCAGTTCGCCGCTGGCCTGTTCCAGTTCGGCGAGCAGGGCAGGGCTGATGGTCAGACGGTCGCAGCCGGCCAGGGCGAGCACTTCGCCGATGTTGCGAAAGCTCGCGGCCATCACCACCGTGGCGTAGTCGTGCTGCTTGAAGAAGCGATAGACCTGGCGCACCGACAGCACGCCGGGGTCGTTCTCGGCCTCGAAGCGGACGTCCGGGGTCTGCTGCCTGTGCCAGTCGAGAATACGCCCGACGAAAGGCGACACCAGGTAGATGCCGGCCTCGGCGCAGGCACGGGCCTGGGCCAGGTTGAAGATCAGCGTGAGGTTGCAGCGAATGCCCTCGCGCTCCAGCTGGCGCGCCGCCTGGATGCCTTCCCAGGTGGCGGCGATCTTCACCAGGACGCGGTCGCCGGGGATGCCCAGTTGCAGGTAGCGCTGATGCAGCGCGCGCGCCCGCGCCACGGTGGCGGCGCTATCGAAGGACAGCGCCGCCGGCACTTCGGTGGACACCTTGCCCCGGATGGTCGCGAGAATCTCCACGCCCATGCTGACCACCAGGCGGTCGCACGCCTCGGCGATGATCGCGCGGGGCGCTGCGCCGCTGCGGATGGCCTGGCGCAGTGCGTCGTCGACCTGACGCTGGTACTGCCCCGCCTGCAGCGCCTTGAGGATGATCGACGGGTTGGTGGTGGCGTCTTCGGGCTGGAAGCGGTTGATGGCGACCAGGTTGCCGGTGTCGGCGACCACCACGCTGTGCTGCTTGAGTTGGCTGAGCAGGCTGGGCATGTGCGTCTCCGGGGCCTAGGCGTGCAGCAGGTTGTGCAGGGTCTGGCTGACGCCCCGCTCGCGCAGGCTGGTCAGGCAGCGCTCGAAGGCGGCGACGAATTCCAGCGAACGCCCTGGCGCGCTGCCGAAGATCGTCTCCTCGCCGAGCACCCGCGCGGTGAGCTGGGCATCGTCGGCGACCAGTGCCTGGCAATGCTCGGCCCTCGGGTCGGGAATCCGGTAGCGGGCACCGCTTTCGTCCTCGCCCTTGAGGTACAGCGCCCAGGCGGCGACCACCAGCGCCACCCGGTCCAGTGGCTTGCCGTCGGCGATCAGGCGGTGCAGGGTCGGCACGATGAACTTGGGAAACTTCGACGAGCCATCGGAGCATACGCGCTCCAGCTGGTCGGCGATGGCCTGGTTGGAGAAGCGTTCGATCAGCGTGTCCTTGTAGGTGGTCAGGTCGATGCCCGGCACCGGGGCCAGCTGCGGCGTGACGTCGAGGTCCATGAAGCTGCGCACGTACTGGCGCATCAGCGGGTCGTTCATGGTCTCGTGGACGAAGCGATAACCCTTGAGAAAGCCCAGGTAGGTCAGGGCCAGGTGGCTGCCGTTGAGCAGCTTGATCTTCATCTCTTCGTAGGGCGTGACGTCGTCGGTGAACTGCACGCCGACCTCCTCCCAGGCGGGCCGGCCGCTGACGAACTTGTCTTCCAGCACCCATTGCACGAAGGGCTCGCAGACCACCGGCCAGGCGTCCTCGACGCCGTGCTGCGCGGCCAGCTGCTGGCGGTGCGCGGCGCTGGTCATCGGGGTGATGCGATCGACCATGGCATTGGGAAACGACACGTGCTGGTCGATCCAGCTGGCCAGCTCCTGGTCGGCCAGGTGAGCGAAGGCGAGCAGCGCCTTGCGCGTGACGGCGCCGTTGTGCGGCAGGTTATCGCAGGACATCAGGGTAAAGGCCGGAATGCCGGCGGCCCGGCGCCTGGCCAGGGCCGCGCAGAGGAAGCCGAACACGCTCCTGGGGGCGTCGGGGTGGCGCAAGTCGTGCTGGATGGCCGGCAGCTCGGCGAGGAACTCCCCGCTGCTGTCGTCGATGCAGTAGCCGCCTTCGGTGATGGTCAGCGAGACGATGCGGATCGCCGGGTCGGCGAGCTTGTCGATCAGCGCCTGCGGCGATTCCTCGGCCAGCAGCATGTCGTTGATGGCGCCGATCACCCGTACCGGCAGGTTCGGTTCGTCGCCCAGTTCGACCAGGGTGTAGAGATAGTCCTGGCCGGCCAGGGCGTCACGCATGGCGCGGTCCTCACTGCGCACGCCGACTCCGCAGATGCCCCAGTCGAGCGCCAGGCCCTGGTTCATCAGAGCGTCGGTGTAGACCGCCTGGTGAGCGCGGTGAAAGCCGCCAACGCCGATATGGGCGATGCCGGTGCGGATCATGTCCGGGGTGTAGGCTGGCAGCGCGACAGCGCCGCCAAGCCGGGAGAGCTGCTGGCGATTGAGTTTCATCTGGAAAGTCCGGTGATGGCGCGCTGTCAGGCGGCCTGCTGCAAGGGTTTGGCGACGGCCTGGCCGTCGGCGTCGAAGAGGTGGCAGTGCGCCGGGTCGAAATCCAGCGCCAGGGTGTCGCCATAGCGCGGCGCGAAGTCGCCCCGTACCCGCACCGTGAGCATTTCGCCCGAGCTGCAGCGCACGTGGCAGAAGGTGTCGCTGCCCAGGCGTTCGCTGACGTCGGCGGTGACCTGCAGGCGGCCCGTGCCGGCGGCGGCGACGTTGAGGTGCTCGGGGCGCACGCCCAGGGTCACGCTGCTGCCGACGGCGAGCCCGGCGGCGGACAGCGGCAGGCTCAGCTGGCCACCGCATTCCAGTTGCACGGTGCAGCTGTCGGCCTCGACCTGCTGCAGCGTGCCGCGCAGGAAACCCATCTTCGGCGTGCCGAGAAAACCGGCGACGAACAGGTTGGCCGGGTGGTGGTACAGCTCCAGCGGCGAGCCGACCTGCTCGATGCGGCCGCCATTGAGCACCACCACCTTGTCGGCCAGGGTCATGGCTTCGACCTGGTCGTGGGTCACGTAGATCATGGTCGCCTGCAGGTCCTTGTGCAGTCGCGCCAGCTCCAGGCGGGTCTGCACGCGCAGGGCGGCGTCGAGGTTGGACAGCGGCTCGTCGAACAGGAAGATCTTCGGGTTGCGCACGATGGCGCGACCGATGGCCACGCGCTGGCGCTGGCCACCGGATAGCTGCCTGGGCTTGCGCTCGAGCAGGGCCTCCAGTTGCAGGATGCGTGCGGCGTTGGCGACCTTCGCCTCGACTTCCTGCTTGCCCACCCGCGCCAGGTCGAGGGCGAACGACAGGTTCTTGCGCACGGTCATGTGCGGGTACAGCGCGTAGGTCTGGAACACCATGGCCAGGTCGCGGCGCGCCGGGGCGACATCGGTGATGTCCTTGCCGTCGAGCTCGATGTGGCCGCTGCTGACTTCCTCGAGCCCGGCGATCAGGCGCAGCAGGGTGGACTTGCCGCAGCCGGAGGGGCCGACGAACACCACGAACTCGCGGTCGCGGATGTCCAGGTCGATGCCCTTGATGATCGCGGTGCCATCGAAGCCTTTCTTCAGGTTGCGGATCTTCAGATCAGCCATGTCAGTTCTCCCGTTATTTCACCGCGCCGAAGGACAGGCCGCGTACCAGTTGTTTTTGGCTGATCCAGCCGAAGATCAGGATGGGCGCGCAGGCCAGGGTCGAGACGGCGGAGAGCTTGGCCCAGAACAGGCCCTCGGGGCTGGAGTAGGAGGCCACCAGGGCGGTCAGCGGGGCGGCGGCGGAGCTGGTCAGGTTGAGCGACCAGAATGCTTCGTTCCAGCACAGGATCAGCGACAGCAGCATGGTCGAGGCCAGGCCGCCGCGAGCGATCGGCAGCAGCACGCGGACGATCTCCTGCCAGGTGGTGGCGCCGTCCAGGCGCGCGGCTTCGAGGATGTCCACGGGGATGTCCTTGAAGTAGGTGTAAACCATCCACACCAGGATCGGCAGGTTGATCAGGGTGTAGATGATGATCAGCGCCAGGCGCGAATCGAGCAGGCCGAACTGCTTGGCCAGCAGGTAGATCGGCACCAGCACGCCGACCGGCGGCAGCATCTTGGTCGACAGCATCCACAGCAGCGTGCCGCGGGTGCGCCTGGTCTCGAAGAACGCCATGGAATAGGCCGCCGGCACGGCCAGGAGCATGCACAGCAGCGTCGCGGAGACGGAGATCAGCACCGAGTTCCAGGCGAAGGCGAAGTAGTCGCTGCGCTCGTTGATGTGCAGGTAGTTCTCCAGCGTCGGCATGAAGATGAACTGCGGTGGCGTGGCGAAGGCGTCGATCTCGGTCTTCAGGCTGGTCAGCACCATCCACAAGATCGGGAAGAAGATCACCGCGGCGATCGCCCAGGACAGGGTGCCGATCAGCACGCTCTGCAGGCGACGGGATTGCTTGAGGGTCAGCATGTCCGGGGCCTCACTGCTTGTCGGTCAGGTTCTTGCCGATCATGCGGATCAGCACGATGGCGGCGATATTGGCGATGACCACCGCGATCAGCCCGCCCGCCGAGGCCATGCCGACGTCGAACTGCAGCAGGGCCTGGTTGTAGATCAGGTAGGCGAGGTTGGTCGACTCGTAGCCGGGGCCACCGCTGGTGGTGGTGTAGATCTCGGCGAACACCGAGAGCAGGAAGATGGTCTCGATCATCACCACCACGGCAATCGGCCGCGCCAGGTGCGGCAGGGTCAGGTGCCAGAAGATGGCGAGCGGGCCGGCGCCGTCGAGGCGCGCGGCCTCCTTCTGCTCCTGGTCCAGCGACTGCATGGCGGTCATCAGGATCAGGATGGCGAACGGCAGCCACTGCCAGGACACGATCAGGATGATCGAGAACAGCGGATAGTGCGCCAGCCAGTCCACCGGCTGGGCGCCGAAGAACTGCCAGACGGCGGCGAGAATCCCCGACACCGGATGGAAGATCAGGTTCTTCCACAGCAGCGCGCTGACCGTGGGCATGATGAAGAACGGCGAGATCAGCAGCACCCGTGCGATGCCGCGACCGAAGAATTCGCTGGCCTCCAGCAGGGCGGAGATGAGCACGCCGAGCACCACGCTGATCAGCAGCACGCTGCCCACCAGCAGCAGGGTATTGCCGGCACCGGAGAGGAAGGCGGCGTCGGTGACGAAGTACTCGAAGTTCTCCAGGCCGACGAAATCGTTCTCGCCGGGGTACAGCAGGTTGTAGCGGATCAGCGAGAAATAGACGGTCATGCCCAGCGGCACGATCATCCAGATCAGCAGCAGGAGCACCGAAGGGCTGACCAGGAACCAGCCGGGTGCCAGGCGCCGAGGCTTGCGCCCACCCGGCGTGCTGAGCTGGGCAGCAGGTGTGTCGATGGCCGGAGAATTCATCATGCCTCCGAGGGCGGGATTGGGGGTGAGGTAGGGCGGATGGCGTTGCGTCGGGTGGGGTGAGCGCCCGGTTGAGCAGCGACGCGACGCCGACTCTCGCCTGCTCGGGTGGCGCGCCGCGCTTCACCTGCGACGGCGCTGAACCACACCGGGACGCTGCGCGTGGCTTACTTCGGGTATCCCGCGCGCTTCATTTCCCGCGCCGTGCTCTGCTGCGCGGCCTGCAGGGCCTGCTCCGGCTGCATCTGGCCGGTCAGCGCGGCGGCGAACAGCTTGCCGACACTGGTGCCGATGGCCTGGAACTCGGGAATGGTCACCAGCTGGATACCCACGTAGGGCACGGGCTTGGCGCTGGGGTTGGCCGGGTCGGCCTGCTTCAGCGAATCCAGGGTGACCTTGGCGAACGGCGCCGCCTGCATGTAGGCATCGCTGTAGGTCGAGGCACGGGTGCCAGGCGGTACGTTGGCCACACCGTCGGTGTCGGCCACCAGCTTGGCGTAGGCCTGCGAGGTGGCCCAGGCGCTGAAGGTCTTGGCGGCAGCCTTGGACTTGGAGCTGGTGGGAATCGCCAGCGCCCAGGAATACAGCCAGGAAGCGCCCTTGTCGGTGACCTGGGTCGGCGCGAAGGTGAAGCCCACCGCGTCGCTGACCTTGCTCTGCGACGGGTCGGTGACGAACGAGCCGGCCACGCTGGCGTCGACCCACTGCGCGCACTTGCCACTGTTGAACAGCGCCAGGTTTTCGTTGAAACCGTTGCTCGAGGCGCCCGGCGGGCCGTACTTCTTCATGTTGTCGACGTAGAAGTTCAGCGCGTTCTTCCACTCGCTGCCGGTGAATTCCGGCTGCCATTGCTCATCGAACCAGCGCGCACCGTAGGCATTGGCCAGGGTGGTGATCAGCGCCATGTTCTCGCCCCAGCCGGCCTTTCCGCGCAGGCACAGGCCGTAGACGCCCTGCTCCGGCTGGTGCAGCTTGCCAGCGAACTCGGCGAGCTGTGCCCAGGTCGGCTGTTCCGGCATCTGCAGGCCGGCCTGCTCGAACAGGTCCTTGCGGTAATAGGTGATCGAAGCTTCGGCGTAGAACGGCAGGGCGTACAGCGTGCCCTTGGCCGACAGGCCTTCACGCACCGAGGGGAACACGTCGTCGAGGTGATAGTCGGCCGGCAGATCGGTCATCGGCTCCAGCCAGCCTTTTTCGCCCCATAGTGCGGCTTCGTACATGCCGATGGTGAGGACGTCGAACTGGCCGCCCTGGGTGGCGATGTCGGTGGTCAGGCGCTGGCGCAGCACGTTCTCTTCGAGCACCACCCACTTGAGCTTGATGTCCGGGTTCTGTTCTTCGAAGGTCTTCGACAGGCGCTGCATGCGGATCATGTCGCTGTTGTTGACCGTGGCGATGGTCAGGGTTTCGGCGCCCTGGGCGACGACGGTGAGGGACAGGCAAGAGGCTGCAACGAGGGCTTTGATCGAGTTGTTCATGCTTGTGAACTCCTCTCCCGCGCCGGTACGGCTACGGAAGAACGTTATTGTTTTTGTTTCGCTCGGCCCGGATTACACCCCCGCTGGGCCGCGCGGACAAATCCTTGAGCGCACAATGGCCGATACTTTTTTGCACTCGATAGGCAATGCTCAACCTGCCTGGCGAGCAGCGGAACTGCCTGGGATGAGGGGCTGTGGCGATATCGGGGGACAGGAGCGCTGCCGATTCAGTACAGGTTTTGCTCGGTCAGGCGCTGCACCGCCAGCTTGCGATAGCCGGAGGGCGTCATGCCCTTGAGTTGCTGGAAGCGGCGGTTGAAGTTGGAGATGTTGCTGAAGCCGGACTCGAAGCAGACCTCGGTCACCGGCTTGTCGCTCTTGCTCAGCAGCTCGCAGGATTTGCTCACCCGCAGGCGATTGACGAACTCGACGAAACAGCGCCCGGTGGCCTGCTTGAAGAAGCGCGAGAAGTAGGTGGGCGTCATGCCCAGGTGCTCGGCGACCTCCTCCTGGCTGATGCCCTGTGCATAGTGCTGAAAGATGTAGTCCACCGCCCGGTTGATGCGTTCGACATGCTGCTCGTCGCCCAGCTCCGACGAGGTCACGGCCGAGAGCAGCTGGTAGTCCTCGCTGCCGGCGAGCAGCTCCATGAGGATGAAGAAGTGGCCCAGGCGGGTGATCCCACGGCTGCTGGCGATCCTGCCCAGCAGCACGGCGGCTTCGCGAATCAGCTGCGGGTCGCGGAACTCGATGCCGAACTGTGCGCGGGCGAGCAGGGGCTGCAGGGTCTTGAGTTCGGCGAACACGGCGGTGCCGCTTTCCAGCACCTCGTCGGTGAAGTTGACCAGCATGTCGCGGGTTTCCACCCGTTCGCCTTCCTCGACCTGGCTGATCCAGTTGTGCGGCAGCCCCGGGCCGGTGAGAAACAGGGTGTTGGCAGAGAAGTTGCCGATGTAGTCGCCGATGAACACCTTGCCCGAACTGGCGACGATCAGGTGCAGCTCGTATTCCTTGTGGAAATGCCAGCGCACCAGTGGCGAGGGGAAACCGTGCTGACGGTAGATCAGCGAATGGCCTTCATGGTCGTCCATCAGTTCGTAGGACGGGTCGGCTACGCGGGATGTGCGGGTCATGGGGTGCGCCGGTCAATGCCTCGGTTGACCACGTTTTAACATATCGGCGCCCGCTGCCAAGTCAGAGCAGACTCAATTGCGCACCCGGCGGGCAGAACTGCGTGCAATCCAGCGCCACGCTGCCCCGGCGGTCCAGGCCGAACTTGCGGCGCGCCAGGCGGAAGCGCTGTTCCAGCAGGTCGGCGAACTGCCCCTCGCCACGCATGCGGCTGCCGAAGCGGCTGTCGTAGTTCCTGCCGCCACGGCTCTGGCGGATCAGGCTCATCACATGGGCGGCGCGCTCCGGAAAGTGCACCTGCAGCCATTCCTCGAACAGGTCGGCGATTTCCAGCGGCAGGCGCAGCAGCACATAGCCGGCCGAGCGGGCACCGGCATCCCGGGCGGCCTCCAGCAGCGCTTCCAGTTCCATGTCGTTGATCATGGGAATCATCGGTGCGCAGAGCACGCTGACCGGCACACCCGCCTCGTGCAGCGTGCGCATGGCCCTCAGGCGCGCCGCTGGTGCTGCGGTGCGCGGTTCCATGATGCGCTTGAGCTCGTCGTCCAGGGTGGTCAGGCTGAAGGCCACGCTGACCAGGTTGTGGCTGGCCAGTTCGCCGAGCAGGTCGAGGTCGCGCAGGATCAGCGAGCCCTTGGTGATGATGTGCAGCGGATGCTTGTAGCGCAGCAGGATTTCCAGCGCCTGGCGGGTCAGGCGCTGTTCGCGCTCGATGGGCTGGTAGGCGTCGGTGTTGATGCCCAGGGCGATGGGCTGCGGCACGTAACCGGGTTTCTGCAGCTGCTCTTCGAGGCGCTCGGCCAGGTTGGTCTTGGCGATCAGGCGGGTCTCGAAGTCGATGCCCGGTGACATGTCCCAGTAGGCATGGGTCGGCCTGGCGAAGCAGTAGATGCAGCCATGCTCGCAGCCACGGTAGGGGTTCACCGAGCGATCGAAGCCGACATCCGGTGAGTTGTTGCGGGTGATGGCCGTCTTCGCCTTTTCCTTGCGCACCTCGGTGGCGCGGCTCGGCGGCGTTTCCTCCTGATACCAGCCGTCGTCCTGCTGCTCCGAACGGGTCGGTGCATAACGGTTGTGTGGGTTGCTGGCGGTACCACGGCCTCGTGGCGGCAGGCTGGCGGACATGAACGGGCTCCTGAGAATACTGTATAAAAATACAGTTATCTGGCGCCCGGGCAAGTCCCTTCTGTCGCGGCGCCGCTCAGGCGGTCGCCGGTTGCGTCCCGTCCTTGCGCTGGGCGTAGCGCTGCGCCAGTACCGCGCAGACCATCAGCTGGATCTGGTGGAAGAGCATCAGTGGCAGGATCAGCACGCCGATGGCGCCGCCGGCGAACAGCACCTGGGCCATGGGCACGCCGGTGGCCAGGCTCTTCTTCGACCCGCAGAAGAGGATGGTGATGCGGTCCTCCAGGTTGAAGCCCAGCCACTTGCCGAGCAGGTGGGTCAGCAGCAGCGCCAGGGCCAGCAGCACGCAGCAGGCGACGACCACCGCCAGCAGCGTGACCAGCGGCACCTGCTGCCAGAGGCCGCCGATCACCGCGGCGCTGAAGGCGGTGTAGACCACCAGCAGGATCGAACTCTGGTCGACGTACTTCAGCCAGTTCTTGTTCTGCGTCACCCAGCCGCCGATCCAGCGTTGGGCGATCTGGCCGAGGATGAACGGCAGCAGCAGTTGCAGGCTGATCTTGCCGATGGCGTCGAGGGTCGAGCCGTTGTCGCCGTGCACGCCCATCAGCACGGCCACCAGCAGCGGCGTGATGAAGATGCCCAGCAGGCTGGAGGCCGCCGCACTGCAGATCGCCGCCGCGACATTGCCGCGTGCCAGGGAGGTGAAGGCGATAGCCGACTGCACCGTGGCCGGCAGCGCACAGAGGTAGAGCATGCCCATGAACAGCTCGCTGCCCAGCAGCGGCTCCAGGGCAGGGCGCAGTGCCAGCCCGAGCAGCGGGAAGAGGATGAAGGTGCAGGAAAACACCAGCAGGTGCAGGCGCCAGTGACCGGCACCGGCGACGATCGCCTGGCGTGACAGCTTGGCGCCGTGCATGAAGAACAACAGGGCGATGGCCAGGTTGGTGATCCATTCGAACGCGGTGGCGACCTGGCCGCTGGCGGGCAGCAGCGTGGCCGTCAGTACCACGGCGAGCAGGGTCAGGGTGAAGTTGTCAGGCAGCAGGCGGGAGCGGGCCATGATCGATATCCGGTTGTTGTCAGACAGGCTCGGCCACTCTAGCCTGAGTCGCATCGACCGACTAACGCCATCAGGGCAGAGAATGTCGCCTAACGGACAAAACCCGCTGCCCGAACGTGCAGTCCCACGCCTGCCGCATCTGCCACGGCCGCTCTATGCGCGCACCGAGTCGCTGGCGCGGGCAGTCAGCACGCCACGTCACCGTCATCCCTGGGTGCAGTTGTCCTATGCCCTGCAGGGTGTGCTGCATGTTCACAGTGCGGCGGGCAGCTTCGTGGCACCGCCACAGCGGGCCATCTGGATTCCCGCCGACCTGGAGCATGAGGTGGTCAGCTCGCCGGGTACCGAGATGCGCAGCCTGTACATCGACTGCGCCGTCAGTGCCTGGGCGCCCGCGCGTTGCCGGGTGTTGGCCATCGACAACCTCAGCCGCGAGCTGATCCGGCGCTTCTGCGAGCTGCCGGTGGAGTACGACGAACAGGGTGCCGATGGCCGGCTGGCGCAGGTGCTGCTGGATCAGTTGCGTGCTGCACAGGAAGTGGGGCTGTCGTTGCCGCTGCCCCAGGATGCACGGCTACTGCGCCTATGCCGGAGCTTGCAGGGCCAGCCCGACGACCAGCGCAGCCTGACGCAATGGAGCCAGGCACTCGGCGCCTCGGAAAAGACCCTCAGCCGTCTGTTTCTGCGCGAAACCGGCCTGACCTTCCGCGCCTGGCGCCAGCGTCTGCGCCTGCTGACGGCGCTGGAACCGCTGCAGCGTGGTGATCGCGTCACCGATGTGGCCCTGGGCTGCGGTTACGACTCCACCTCGGCCTTCATCGCCGCGTTTCGCCAGCAGTTCGGCGCGACGCCGGGGGAGTTCTTTCGCGGTTGATGAGGCGCTCGATCAGCAGGCTGAGGTGGCCGCCCGCCATCGCTCGGACAGGCAATGCCGGAGTGATGGCGGCGTAACCCAGCATTGGCAGAGGCAGGAAACTCCGTTTGGTGGGTTACGCGGCGCGTGACCTTCCCCGTTGTTGGCGAGCGCGTGTCCGGCGCCGCTAACCCACCCTACGGCGCGAGTTACTACTCGCTGGGCTTCTTCAGCTTCGGGTTGGGGAAGAACTGCACCGCCTGCACGTTCGGATCGGCCGCCTTGGGCTTCAGGCCGCTGACGTTGACCCGTGTGGGCAGTTCCCTGGGCACCGAGTTGCCACGGGCGTCGAGGGTGTCGGCGTAGCCGCACTTGACGCACTCGCGGTGCGGCACGCCATCGACGTTCCACATCTTGATGCTGTCGGTCTCGCTGCACGCCGGGCACACGGCGCCGGCGATGAAGCGTTTCGGCGTGCTGTTCACAGGCTCATCGCTCATGCGGCCTCCTGGCTCAGGCCGAGGTGACGCAGCAGGGCGTCGATGCTCGGTTCGCGGCCACGGAAGTCGACGAACAGCACCATCGGCGCCTGCGAGCCGCCACGGGCGAGGATGGCTTCGCGGAAGGCGCTGCCGGTGGCGCTGTTGAACACGCCTTCTTCCTCGAATCTGGAGAAGGCATCGGCACTGAGCACTTCGGCCCACTTGTAGCTGTAGTAACCGGCTGCGTAGCCGCCGGCGAAGATGTGCGCGAAACCATTGGCGAAGCGGTTGTAGGCCGGTGGTCGCATCACCGAGACCTCGCTGCGCACGCCTTCGAGCACGTCCAGCACGCTGCGGCCGTCGCCGTGGGTGGCATGCAGCTCGAAGTCGAACAGGGAGAACTCCAGCTGGCGCACCATCATCAGCCCGGACTGGAAGTTCTTCGCCGCCAGCATCTTGTCCAGCATGGCCTGTGGCAGCGCTTCGCCGGTTTCATGGTGGCCGGAGATCAGCGCCAGGCCTTCCGGCTCCCAGCACCAGTTCTCCATGAACTGGCTGGGCAGCTCGACCGCATCCCAGGCCACGCCGTTGATGCCCGAGGCGCCGGCGTGCTCGACGCGGGTCAGCAGGTGGTGCAGGCCGTGGCCGAATTCGTGGAACAGGGTGGTGACTTCGTCGTGGGTCAGCAGCGCCGGCTTGCCGCCGACCGGCGGGGTGAAGTTGCACACCAGGTTGGCGACCGGGGCGATCAGCTTGCCGGAGGCATCACGCCGCTTGTCGCGGGCGCCATCCATCCAGGCGCCGCCGCGCTTGTTGGCGCGGGCGTAGAGGTCGAAGAAGAAACGCCCGACATGCTCGCCGTGTTCGCTGATCTCGAACAGGCGCACGTCCGGGTGCCAGGTGTCGAAGTCGTGCAGCTCGCGGATCTGGATGCCGTAGAGCTTCTGCACGATGGCGAACAGGCCGTTGAGCACCTTGTCCACCGGGAACCAGGCGCGCACTTCCTCCTGGGAGATGCTGTAGCGCTGCTGGCGCAGCTTCTCGCTGTAGTAGCCGACGTCCCAGCTTTGCAGGTCGCAGAGACCCTGCTCGGCGGCGAAGGCCTTGAGCTCGGCCAGGTCCTGCTCGGCGAAGGGCTTGCTGCGCACCGCCAGGTCACGCAGGAAGCTCAGCACCTGAGCGGTCGACTCCGCCATCTTGCTGGCCAGGCTCAGCTCGCTGTAGTGGGCGAAGCCGAGCAGGCGGGCCAGCTCCTGGCGCAGGTCGAGAATCTCGCTCATCAGCGGACCGTTGTCGTTCTGCCCGGCGTTCGGACCCTGGTCGGAGGCGCGGGTGCAGTAGGCGGCGTACACCTCTTCGCGCAGGGCGCGGTCGTCGGCGTAGGTCATCACGGCGTAGTAGCTGGGGAACTCCAGGGTGATCAGCCAGCCGTCCAGGCCCTTGGCCTGGGCTGCCTGCTGCATCTGCGCCTTGGCCGAATCGGTCAGGCCGACCAGCAGCGCTTCATCGGTCACCTGCTTGGTCCAGGCCTGGGTGGCGTCGAGCAGCTGGTTGGAGAACCTGCTGGTCAGCTCGGACAAGCGCATCTGGATTTCACCGTAGCGCTTCTGCTGTTCGGCCGGCAGGTCGATACCCGACAGGCGGAAGTCACGCAGGGCGTGCTCGAGAATGGTCGTCTGCGCCACGTCGAAAGTGGCAGCCTGCGGGCTCTGCGCCAGCGCTTCGTAGGCCTGGAACAGCGGCTTGTTCTGGCCCATCTCGGTCCAGTATTCCGACAGTTTGGGCAGGCAGGCCTCGTAGGCGGCGCGCAGTTCCGGGCTGTTGCACACGGCATTGAGGTGGCTCACCGGGCTCCAGGCGCGGCCCAGGCGCGCACCCAGTTCGTCCAGCGCCAGGACCAGGCCGTCCCAGCTCGGATTGGCCTGCTGGCGCTCGAGCAGCTTGGCGATGGCGACGCGGCTGTCGGCCAGGATCTGCTCGACGGCAGGTTCGACGTGCTCGGGTTTGATCTGCGAGTAAGGCGGCAGGTCGAAGTCTTGCAGCAGGGGATTGTTCGCGGTCACGACGAGGCACCTGTAACGAAGGGAGATTGGGTTGAGAGCGTGGCAGCACAGCGAGGCGGCACGATAACAACCGACATGGGGGCCATATTAATTACAATCAAGCCTTCCCGCAGCCTTGGAGATTTCTATCATGGCGATTCGCAGTTACCAGCAATTCACTCCGCAGCTCGGTGAGCGGGTATTCGTCGATGCCAGCGCCGTGGTGCTGGGTGACGTCGAGATCGGTGACGACAGCTCGGTCTGGCCGATGACCGTGATCCGTGGCGACATGCACCAGATCCGCATCGGCGCGCGCACCAGCGTGCAGGATGGCAGCGTGCTGCACATCACCCATGCCGGGCCGTTCAATCCGGAGGGCTACCCGCTGATCATCGGCGACGAGGTCACCGTCGGGCACAAGGTCACCCTGCACGGCTGCACCCTGGGCAGCCGCATCCTGGTCGGCATGGGCAGCATCGTCATGGACGGCGCCGTGGTCGAGGACGAGGTGATCATCGGCGCCGGCTCCCTGGTGCCGCCGGGCAAGCGTCTGGAAAGCGGCTACCTGTACGTCGGCAGCCCGGTCAAGCAGGCGCGGCCGCTGACCGACAAGGAGCGCAACTTCTTCAGCTACACGGCAGGCAACTACGTGAAGCTCAAGGACCTGCATCTGGTCGAGGGCTACTAGCCGTGAGCGATGCCGAACTGCGCATTCGTCCTCTAGAGGCCGCCGATTTCGACCAGGTCTGGCCGATCATCCGCGATGTGGTGCAGGCGCAGGAAACCTATGCCTTCGACCCGGACATGGATCGCGCCAGCGCCTGGAAAACCTGGGTCGAGCTGCCGCGTGCCACCTTCGTCGTCGAGCAGGACGGGCAGATCCTCGGCACCTACTACATCAAGGCCAACGCCGCCGGCCCCGGCGATCATGTGTGCAACTGCGGTTACATGACCGCTGCGGCAGCGCGCGGCAAGGGCGTGGCCAGCGCCATGTGCCGGCACTCGCTGCAGGTCGGCCGCGAGCTGGGCTTCAGCGCCATGCAGTTCAACAGCGTGGTGGCGAGCAACACGGTAGCCGTGGCGTTGTGGCAGAAGCTCGGCTTCGCCATCGTCGGCACCCTGCCCAAGGCCTACCGGCATGCGCGACTGGGGCTGGTGGACTGCCATGTGATGTTTCGCAGCCTGACCTGAGCCGCACGCGCCGGGCGTGCCGGCAGCACAGTTCTGCATGCGGGCGCTTTTGTCCGCCATGCAGGGTGGCTAAGCTCGCCAGACCGAACAGGATGCCTGCACCGACAAGGATTGCCATGACTCAAACCAACCCCTTCGCGGCCGAGCCACTCGTTCCATCCGCTGCGCCCCGCCCGCTGCCGGCATTACCAGGGCATCTGGTGGCCGTGGCCCTGTCGATGAGCGTCATCGCCATTCTGCTGTCGATGATCGGCTGGTGGAGGAGCGATCTCGAGAACGATTTCAGCGTCTGGCTGAGCTACGTCGCCCCGTACTGGGTCACTCACCTGCTCATGGCGGGACTGGGTGTCTACTGGCTGACGAGCGCATACCTGGAACGTCATCGCCTGGCCGGCTACCGGCAGCCGGCGCCACTGCTGGTGAGTTATGGCGTGGTTTACCTGCTGCTGTCCTGGGGGCTCGGTTTCGTCTCCGGCCAGCTGTACATGTGGCTGTACGAGCTACTGGACGATCAGTACAGCGGACGCCTGCTGACCAGCCTGGGCTGGTCGGTCATCGGCCTGCTGAGCTTTTGCCTGGAGGTGCTGGTGCCGCTCTGGCTGCTGCTGCAGCTGTTCCGACGCAGCGCCGAGGTGACCGATGGTGACCTGCAGATGGCCGGTACGTCGCTGGCCTGGTGTTTCGCGCTGGCCATCATGGTGGGATACCTGCAGGTGATGGGTCTGGCGCTCGAGCTGATGGACGGTGCGTTCTACGGGTTCGAGCTGGAAAGCTGGGCGGGGGTGATCAATCTGCTCCATGGCGGCGTTTACATGCTGGTGGCGTTCTTCGCCGCGCGCTCGGCCTTGCCGGAGCAGGTCCGTGGTTTCAGGGGCGGGCGGCTGGCGCTGGCGGCGCTGATCACGCTGTCGCTATGGATTGCCGGCGCGCTGCTGTGCGCGATCATCATGCTGGTGTTGCTGCTGGTGGTGGGTGTCTCCGACCTGCTGTTGCTGCTGCTCTTTGGCCTTGTGCAACTGGCGCTGCTCTGGCCGTTCAGCCGCCTCGGGCTGCGCTGGGGCTATCGGGTGCAACCTGTACAGGGGTGAACTGTCGGGGGGCAGGCGAGTATCCTTCCCGGCCTTCCGCTTTCCCAGAGGTGCTCGTCATGCATCATTCCACCGTTCTTTTCGACCTCGACGGCACGCTCACCGATCCACGCGAGGGCATTACCCGTTCGGTGCAGTTCGCGCTGGCCAAGCTGGGCATCGACGAACCGGACCTGGCGGCCCTGGAGCATTTCATCGGCCCGCCATTGTTGCAGTGCTTCATGGCCAGCTACGGGCTGGACGAAGCCACCGCCTGGCAGGCGGTGAACCATTATCGCGAGCGCTTCAAGGTCACCGGGCTGTATGAGAACCGGATGTTCGCAGGCGTACCGAGCCTGCTCGACGCGCTGCAGGCGCAGGGGCGCACGCTGTACATCGCCACCAGCAAACCCACGGTTTTCGCCGAGGAGATCGCCCGGCACTTCGGTTTCGACCGCTACTTCAAGCGCATCTATGGCAGCGAGCTGGATGGTACGCGCACCAACAAGGTGGAGCTGCTGGCGCATCTGCTGGAGTCGGAAGACCTGGCGCCGGGCTCGGCGCTGATGATCGGTGACCGCAAGCACGACCTGATCGGCGCACGCAGCAACGGCGTGCAGGCGGTGGCGGTGGGGTACGGTTTCGGCAGCCGTGAGGAGTTGCTGGGTGAGGCGCCGGCGTTCCATTTCGAGACGCTGGAGGCGCTGCATGGCGCCTTCATGGGCAACGCCCCCGGGGTGGCTCAGTCGTTGCGCTGATAGATGATCTTCCTGGTGCCGCCGTCGCAGCTGCCCACCACCATGCTCTGATCCTGGACCTCGTCGTTGGCAACGATTTCCAGGGTGTAGCTGGGCACGTTGTTGGCCTGAATCTTCACTTCGATTTCCTGCTTGAGCTCCTCGCAGGGTTTGGGCGCCGCCAGCGCGCCGCCTGCAAGCATCAGCAGGGCCAGGGCAGGGATCATCCGTTGCATCGCGCGTATCTCCAGGGTTGTGGGTGACCTGTGAGGTTGGACTGGCAGATTGCCCGGCAGTTCTAGTCGTCACCCTGCAGGGTGGTCAACTGCGCATGGCGTTGTTCGGCGGGCAACTGGCCCAGAGCGGCGACGGCGGCGTAGAAGGCCGGCCAGTCGCGGCCTTCGCGGGCAAACAGCGCGGCGAAGGCGGGCACCCATTGGTCGTACAGGCCGAAGGGCAGCAGCTTGGCGTTGTTCAACGGGGCGTCGATCCAGGCGTCATAGCGGCCCTGGCCACCCCACTCGCGTTGGCGCAGCGTGCGGTAGTCGTGGCGCAGGCGGGCGAATTCGGCCTGTTTGGCGCTGCGCATGGCCGCTGCCGGCAAGTCGCGGGCGTAGAGCAGGCGCAGGCGTTCGCGGCTGGCCAGGACCAGTTCGACGAACTGCTGGCGCTGATGGTCGTCGCTGGCGGGGGGCGTCTCCCCACGGGATGCGTGCCACTGGCGCAGGCCCTCGCGCTCGACGAAGGTGGCGAAGGACTCGTTGAAGGCGGTATCGCCCGGCAGGTAGAACTGCTGGTGCGCCAGCTCGTGAAAGATCACCGCGACCAGGCGTTCGTCGTCCCAGCGCAGCATGCTGTTGAGCAGCGGGTCATCGAACCAGCCCAGTGTGGAGTAGGCCTCAACGCCGCCTATGTAGGTGTCCAGCCCCTGTTGGCGGAGCCGCGCGGCGGCGCCACGGGCGCGACCCTGCTGGTAGTAGCCGCGATAGGCGACGCACCCGGCGATGGGGAAGCAGTGCAGCTCCGGGTCGAGGGAGAACTCGGGCGTGGCGAACACGTTCCACACCACGAAGGGGCGCTTGAGGTCGGCGTAGAGCCGGTAGCTGCGGTTGTCCGGCAAGCGCAGGCTGGCGCTGGCGAAGTCCCTCGCCTGCTGTGACAGCGCCAGGCGCCTGGCCAGATCGGGTGTGGTTTGCGGGTCCTGCAGCAGTCGCTCGACGGGCTCACGTGCCTGCAGCAACTGCCACTGGCCCTGGCCGAGATGGGCGTAGTAGTCCAGGGTCGAGCAACCGCCGAGCAGCAGCGCGAGCAGCGGAACCGCGAGGCGGCGCAGAATGTCGATGGAGAAGGTGTCGGGCATGCGCTCACGCTAGCCGATCCGGATGGTCGGTGCCTAGGCTCCGGATGAAAAGCGCCGCGACAGATGGCTCTACTATTTCCCCGGGACCGGCCCGCGCACGCTAGGCTGGTGCCCGAACCCAAGATGGAGGTCGACATGCGCGCCCTGCTGGCTGTTCCCGTTCTGCTGACACTCGGAGCCTGTGCTTCGCCGTTGCCCAAGCCCGATCCCCAGCAGGCCTGGGTCGAGCTGTATGCCACCGCCGATACGCTGTTGATGGCCGACCGCCTGGACGGCGAGCGCTGGCCGGATGGTCGTTACTTCCAGGTCACGCCCGGCAAGCACGAGCTGGAAACGCGCTTTCAGTTCGAGGTGCGCGGCGGCACGCTTGGCATGCAGAGCGAGCCGTTGCGCATGACCTGCGAGATTCGCCTGCGCTATGACGGCTTCGCGCCGGGCCAGCGCTACCGTGTCGAAGCCAGGCCGCTGCTGATGAAGGCGCAGGCCTGGCTGTACGACGATCAGCGCAACGTGCTGGCGCGAGGCGAGGTCCTGCGCTGCGGCACGGGGATCTAGTCGCAAGCGGCTGGCTCAGTCCTCCAGCACCGCTTCCAGCGTGATCTTGGCGTTGAGCACCTTGGACACCGGGCAGCCGCTCTTGGCGGTCGCCACGGCCTGTTCGAACGCGGCGCGGTCGGCGCCGGGGATTTTCGCCCGCAGCGACAGGTGCACGGCGCTGATCTCGAAACCGCCATCGACCTTGTCCAGCGTCACTTCTGCCTGGGTATCGATGCTCTGTGCGGTCATCCCGGCGTCCCCCAGCTCCTTGGACAGCGCCATGGAGAAGCAGCCGGCGTGGGCCGCGCCGATCAGTTCCTCGGGGTTGGTACCGGGCTGGTCGGCGAAGCGGGTGTTGAAGCCGTAGGGCGAATCCCTGAGGGCGCCGCTCTGGGTGGAAAGGGTGCCCGTGCCGTCCTTGATGCCGCCCTGCCAGTGGGCCGATGCAGTCTTTTTCATGTGCGCTCTCCCATTGCCTGCAAGAGGCCGCCGGTCTGGCGGCCTTCCTGCATTCAGAGGGCGTGCATGCGCACAAGTTCGAATTCAGTCGCGTTGCAGCTGCGCGAGTATGTCGAAGGCATGCAGGCGATCGGCGAAGTCGTACATGTCGCAGGTGAAGATCAGCTCGTCCGCCTCGGTCTGCTCCAGTAGCTGCTCCAGGCGCTGGCGCACCGTCTCCGGACCGCCGATGGCGGCCAGGCCGAGGAATTCACCGACGGCCTGGCGTTCATGCGGCAGCCAGAGGCCCTCCATGCTGGCGACCGGCTGGCGCTGCACCAGGCTCTGGCCACGGACCAGGGCGAGGATGCGCTGGTAGGCGGAGGTCGCCAGGTACTGCGCCTGTTCGTCGCTGTCGGCAGCCAGCAGCGGCACGCCAAGCATCACGTAGGGTTTGTCCAGCACCGCCGACGGGCGGAAGTGGTTGCGGTAGATCCGGATCGCTTCATGCAGGTAGCGCGGTGCGAAATGCGAGGCGAAGGCGTAGGGCAGGCCCTTCATCCCGGCCAGCTGCGCGCTGAACAGGCTGGAGCCCAGCAGCCAGATCGGCACCTCGGTGCCGCTCCCGGGCATGGCGATCACTCGCTGGCCCTCCTCGCGCGGGCCCAGGTAGGCCTGCAGCTCCTCGACATCCCTGGGGAAGTCTTCCGCGCTGCCATCGCGGCTGCGGCGCAGCGCATGGGCGGTGTACTGGTCGGCGCCGGGCGCGCGGCCCAGGCCCAGATCGATACGGCCGGGGTAGAGCGTGGCCAGGGTGCCGAACTGTTCGGCGATCACCAGTGGCGCATGGTTGGGCAGCATCACGCCGCCTGCGCCCAGGCGAATGCGCGACGTGCCGGCGGCCAGGTAGCCGATCAGTACCGCCGTGGCGGAACTGGCGATGCCGTCCATGTTGTGGTGCTCGGCGACCCAGAAGCGTTCGAAGCCGAGACGTTCGACATGCCGGGCCAGGGCCAGCGAGTTGTGCAGGGCCTGGGCAGCGTCGCCGTCGTCACGAATCGGCGCCAGGTCCAGGGTGGAGAGCTTGATCGAGGCCAAGCGGCTCATGGGGAGTCTCCTCAATGCGTGGCCGGCTACTCTAACCCCTCGGCTTGCGGGGGCGCACGCCACGCGGGGGCATAGTCATCATCGACGTGGCTGATGCGCAGCGGGGCGTTACCTCACCCGGCGCCGTAGCGGGTGCGATACTCGCCCGGCGTCAGGCCGGTCCACTGACGAAAGGCGCGGAAGAACACGCTGGGTTCGGAGTAGCCGAGCAGCCAGGCGATTTCCGTCGCGGGCAGGCGCCCGTCACGCAGGTGCTGCTCGGCCAGTTGCCGGCGCGTGTCGGCGAGCAGTTGCTGGTAGCTGCAGCCTTCGTCGGCCAGGCGGCGTTGCAGGGTGCGCTCGCTGAGAGCCAGTGCCCGTGCCAGTTCGGCTCGGTCCGGCTCGCCGTGGGCCAGCTGTTCGCCCAGCAGTCCGATCACGCGGGCGCTCAGGCTGGCGCTGGGCAGGCGGGCGAGCAGGGCTTCGGCATGCTGGCGCAGCAACTGCTGCAGCGGCGGGTTGGCCTGGATCAGCGGCAACTGGCACAGGTCGCGTGGCAGGACGATGGCGTAGTCGTCGCAGGCGAAGTGCAGCGGACAGTCGAACACATCGTCGTAGGGCGCGAGGTCGCCCGGCTGCGGATGACGAAAACGCACGTCGAGCAGGCGAAAGCCGTCCAGCAGCGGCAGGGTGGTCTGCACCCAGCAGGCCATCATCGCCAGCACGCGGATGCGGGTCGCCGGGTGCTGGGGGTACAGCGGGCGATAGAGCAGCGAGAGCGTGTCGTCCTGCTCCTCGACCTGCAGCTCACCACCCTCGCCGCCGAGGCGCTGGTAGCGCAGCGCGGCGGTCAGCGCATCGCCCAGCGTCGCACTGCTTTGCAGCAGGTAGCTGAGGACGCTGAAGGGTCCGGGCGTCAGGTTGCGTCCCAGCAGCAGCCCCGGTTCCGGATGTTGCAGGCGCCTGTCCAGTTCGAGCCACAGCGCTTGCTGGGCGGCGAAGGGAATGCGCGCATCGGGGTCGACGAGCTGCTCGTCGTGCAGCGCGCAGGCGTCCAGCAGGGGCTGGCGCTCGAGGCCGAGGCGCGTGGCGGTGTGCAGGATCGCCTGGGTCAGGCTGGCGCTGACCGAGGCCTGCGAGGGGGCGTTGGGCGGGTTCGACATCCGTCGATTCTGCCCAATGCCGGCAGTGGGCGATAGCCCGGCTTCACACACGCCGTTACCAGCGATTGTTCGACAGCGCGTGCATATTCGCCGCGAGCGGTTAGACTTCCCATCCGGACGTCGCTCACAAGGCGCGCTCGCTCAAAACAACAGAGAAAAAAAGGAGATATCCCATGAAAGGCAAATCCTTGGCATGGGTCCTGTCCGCCGCGCTCGCGGGTACTGCCCTGAGTGGCATGGCACAGGCCGAAGAGAAATTCGTCACCATCGGCACCGGCGGCCAGACCGGCGTCTATTACGTGGCCGGTCAGTCCATCTGCCGCTTCCTCAACCGTGGCTCGGCTGAGCACGGCATCAAGTGCAACGCGCCGGCCAGTGGCGGCGGCGTCGCCAACGTCAACGGCATTCGCAGCGGCGAATTCAACTTCGGCATCATGCAGTCCGACCACCAGTACAAGGCGCTCAACGGCCTTGCACCGTTCGAAGCCGAAGGGGCGATGAGCGATATCCGCGCCGTCTTCTCCCTGCAGAGCGAAGTGTTCACCATCCTCGCCCGTCGCGACGCCAACATCAAAGGCTTCGATGACCTCAAGGGCAAGCGCGTCAACGTCGGCAACCCGGGTTCCGGTCAGCGCGACACCCTGGAAGAGATCCTCGCCGTCAAAGGCTGGGACCGCTCCGCCTTCGCCCTGGCTGCCGAGCTGAAGCCGGCCGAGCAGGCCAGCGCCCTGGGTGACAACAACATCGACGCCATGACCTACTTCGTCGGTCATCCCAACGGCGCGATCCAGGAAGCCACCACCACCACCGACGCCGTTCTGGTTCCGGTGACCGGCCCCGAGATCGACAAGCTGCTGGCCGAGAAGACCTACTACACCAAGGCCGAGATTCCGGGTGGCCTGTACAAGGGCAACGATCAGGCGACTCAGTCCATCGGCGGCAAGGCCGTGCTGTCCACCAGCGCCAAGGCCGACCCGGAAGTGGTCTACCAGCTGGTCAAGTCGGTGTTCGACAACATCGATCGCTTCAAGCGCCTGCACCCGGCATTTGCCGACCTGAAGGAAACCGACATGATCAAGGTCGGTCTGACTGCCCCGCTGCACGAGGGCGCCGCACGCTACTACAAGGAGCGTGGCTGGCTGTAAGCCTGCCTGGCGGCTAACGAAAACCGCGGCCTCGGCCGCGGTTTTTCGTTTTCCGGCGCCTGGTTCAGCCCTGCGCGGCAAGCAGGTCGGTCGCCAGGCTCTGCAGGCGCGTCAGCAGTGCCTGCTGCGCGGCAGAGGGTGTTTCATCGACACGCCGCAGCAGGTACAGCGTCACCGGGATGTTGGGTTCCAGCGGGCGGGCCTGGACATCGCCCAGGTTGCCGGACAGTGCGGTGAAGGGGTCGACCAGTGCCAGCCCCTGTCCCGCCGCCACCAGCATGCGGGCCAGCTGGTAGGTCTGCACCGAGATATCGATGCGCGCGGGCGGCTGCAGCTCCTCGATGTGTCCGCGCAACAGACCGCCCAGCGCGTCTCGCGTGTCCAGGCCGATCAGGCTCAGGCCGGCCATGTCCTGCAGGCGTATCGATGTCGAGCAGGCCGCCTCGCTCCACCAGCCCGGCGGCGCGATGGCCATCATCCGGCCCTGCGTCAGGACCTCCGTATGCAGATCCGGGTGTTCGACGCGTTGCAGCGTCAGGCCGAGGTCGGCTTCGCGCAGCAACAGGGCCTGGACGATTTCACTGGTGTGCTGGGTCGCGAGGTCGCAGCGGGTCTGTGGATACTCGGCGCGCCAGCCGCACACCACATCGGGCAGCAGGGTCTGCGCCAGGGTGGGCGTGCAGACGAGGCGCAGCGCCCGTTCCTCTCCACGGCGCAGGCTGGCCGATAGCCGCCGCAGGTCCTGCAGCTCGGCAGACAGCCGCTCGGTCTGCTGCTGCAGTATCCGCGCTTCCGCGGTGGGCAGCAGCTTGCCGCGCACGCGGCTGAAGAGTGCGAACCCCAGCTGCTGCTCCGCATGCTGGAGAATCTTGCTGGCGGCCGGCTGCGAGATGTGCAGCAGCTCGGCGGCAGCCGTGAGGCTGCCGGTCTGCAAGACCGCCTGAAACAGCTCGATATGACGTAGGCGCATGATCCGTTCGTGCTCCAGCGAGACCGGCTGGAGCATAACCTGGGGTTATGGGCTGCCACTATCTTTTCATTGGTCGCCCGCGCCAGGCATCCATACCCTGAATTCCATTCAGATGCGGGAGATGGATGATGCGGGTCGCGGTTATCGGTGGTGGCGTGATAGGCCTGACCACCGCCTATGCGCTGGTGCGCCAGGGCTATCGGGTCGATTTGATCGAGCAGCGTGATGAAGTGGCGCTGGAGACCAGCTTCGCCAATGGCGGTCAGCTCAGCTATCGCTATGTTGCGCCGCTGGCCGATGCCGGCGTGCCGCTGCAGGCGTTGTCGTGGATGCTTCAGGGCAATGCGCCCTTGCGCTTCCGGCCCAGCCTGAACCCCCGTCAGTGGCACTGGTGCCTGCGTTTCCTGCTGGCGTGCCGGCGCTCGGTGAACCAGCGCAATGCCCAGCACCTCCTGCGCCTGGCGCTGTACAGCCAGTCGGTGCTGCAGGAGTGGCGTGAGCATGAGCTGCTGGACGATTTTTCCTGGCGCGCCAACGGCAAGCTGGTGATCTACCGCAACGCGTCGAGTCTGCACAAGGCGCAGGCCGGGGTCGACCCGGCCCATCAGCGTCTGCTCGGCGCGGAGCAATGCATCGAGCTGGAACCTGCCCTGGCGGCGCTGGCCGGACGCTTCAAGGGTGGCATCTTCGCCGCCGGCGACGAGGTCGGTGACTGTCATCAGTTCTGCCGCCAGCTGCTGCGCAAGCTGCGCGGCCATCCGACGTTCCGCCTGCATACCGGGCAACGCGTCACCGGGCTGCCGCTGGAGCGCGGCAGGGTCCGGGCCGTGGCGCTGGCGGGCGAGGAACTGGCGGTCGATCAGGTGGTGGTGGCTGCGGGCATCGGCAGTGTCGAGCTGCTTCGCCCGCTGGGACTGCGCCTGCCGATCTATCCACTGAAGGGCTACAGCCTCACCCTGCCGTTGGCCGACCGCGCTGCGGGACCGGAGACCAACGTCACCGACTACGACAACAAGGTGGTCTATGCCCGTCTCGGCCAGCGCCTGCGGGTCGCGGCGATGGTCGATATCGGCAGTTGGGACGCCAGCCCGGATCCGGGGCGGCTGGCCGCGTTGCAGCGCTTGGCCCAGGCCAGCTTCCCCGCTGCGGGAGACTATGCCGCCGCCGAGACCTGGGCGGGTATGCGTCCGGCGACGCCGGAGGGTACGCCGCTGCTGGGTGCCAGTGGTATCGACAACCTCTGGCTGAACGTCGGCCATGGCAGCCTGGGCTTCACCCTGGCCTGCGGCAGCGCCGAGGCCGTGACCCAGCTGATAGGCCGGCAGCGCCCGGCGATCTCTCTCGAGGGGATGAAGCTGGCCTCCTGAGAACCCTTGAACAACCCCATGACCCCGTAGGAGTTTGCCATGTCCGTGCAACGTATCCAGACCAATGCGCGCCTTTCCGGCGCGACGATTTTCGCCGACCTGGTATTTCTTTCCGGTCAGGTGCCGACCGATCGCAGCCAGGATGTCGCGGGCCAGACGGCTCAGGTGCTGGACAAGATCGATGCCCTGCTGGCCGAGGCCGGCTCGGATCGCAGCCTGCTGCTCAGTGCGCAGATCTGGCTGAAAGACATCGAGAAGGACTTTGCCGCCATGAACGAGGTCTGGAGCCGCTGGCTGCCGGCCGGCTGCGCGCCGGCGCGTGCTACGGTCGAGGCGCGTCTGGCCTCTGCCGACGTACTGGTCGAGATCATGCTGACAGCGGTGCGCAAGCCCGCGTAACTGCCGCATTGGTTCCATCGATGGCGCCGGCGCTGCCGGCCCGTCTGCCGTTCGAAAAACAAAAACACGAGGACGTTGATATGCAGCAACATCGAATCATGGGTCTGTTGGCGTGCGTGCTGGGCAGCAGTCTGCTGGCCAGCCCCCTGGTCGCCGAAGAGCGCTACGTGACCATCGGCACGGGCGGGCAGACCGGGGTCTATTACACAGCAGGTCAGTCGATCTGCCGTTTCCTCAACCGCAGCGGTGCCGAGCACGGCATCAAGTGCAACGCCCCATCCTCCGCGGGCAGCGTCAGCAACATCGCCTCGATCAAGAGCGGTGACTATGACTTCGGCTTCATTCAGTCCGATCACCAGAACAAGGCGCTGACGGGCCAGGCACCGTTCGACAAGGACGGCGCGGTCGCGGACCTGCGCGTGGTGTTCTCGCTGCAGAGCGAGATTCTCACCGTGGTCGCCCGTGCCGACAGCGGCATCCAGAGCTTCGCGGACCTCAAGGGCAAGCGGGTGAACATCGGCGTGCCAGGCTCGGGCAGTCGCGACACCTTCGATGAGGTGATGCAGGCCAATGGCTGGGGCAAGTCCGACTTCGCGCTCGCGGCCGAGCTGAAACCGGCAGAGATGGCGGCGGCCCTGGGGGACAACAATCTGGATGCCATCACCTATGTGGTCGGCCATCCGAGCGGCGCCATTCAGGAGGCGATGGCCACGGTCGATGCGCGGCTGATTCCGGTCACCGGTCCGGGAGTCGACAAGCTGCTGACCGAGGCCAGCTACTTCACCCGGGCGGACATTCCTGCCGGCCTCTACCCTGGCGTCAACGAGGCCATTGCGTCCATCGGCGGCAAGGCCGTGCTGGCGACGTCGGCAAAGACCGATCCCGAGGTCGTCTATCAGCTGGTCAGGTCGGTGTTCGACAACCTCGAGCGCTTCAAGCGCCTGCACCCGGCCTTCGCCGATCTGCGTGCCGAGGACATGATCAGCGCGGGTCTGACGGCACCGATGCATGAGGGCGCACTACGTTTCTACAAGGAGAAAGGCTGGCTTTAGGCCGGGTGGAGAGAACCTGGCAGAGCTCTAAACTCTTCGATAACGGGCGCAGTTGAGTTTGTATAGGTAAACTGCGTGCCTAGAGACCCGTTCACAGGGTCGAAAAACCGAGCCCCTCCGTCAACGAGGGGCTCGCCGTTTTATCAGAATGACAACGTAGGTGTACCTCCCTATGGCCGAAAAACAACTCTCCACCGAGGAACTGATCGCCCAGGACGTCGGCGCGCGTTTGCCCGTCGGCCCGATGGCCCAGGTGATCACGGGCCTGGCGCTGCTCTGGTCGCTGTTCCAGCTGTGGATCGCCTCGCCCCTGCCGTTCATCTTCGGTTTCGGTGTGCTCAATGACACCCAGACCCGCGCCATTCACCTGGCCTTCGCGTTGCTGCTGGCGTTTCTCGCCTACCCGGCGTTCAGAACCTCGCCACGTGATCGCGTGCCGCTGCTGGATATCGCCCTCGGTCTGGTCGCCGCCGCCAGCGCCGCCTACCTGTTCATCTTCTATCAGCAGCTGGCCCTGCGCCCCGGCAGCCTGACCACGGGCGACCTGGTCACCGCCTGCATCGGCATCCCGCTGCTGCTGGAGGCGACCCGCCGCGCGCTGGGCCCACCCCTGGCGATCATCGCCCTGGTGTTCCTCGTCTACAGCGTGGCCGGCCCCTGGATGCCGGGGCTGCTGGCGCACCGTGGAGTGAGCTTCCATGCCCTGGCCAACCACCAGTGGATCACCACCGAAGGCGTATTCGGTATCGCGCTGGGTGTGTCGACCAGCTTCGTCTTCCTCTTCGTGCTATTCGGCGCGCTGCTGGAACGCGCGGGGGCCGGGCACTACTTCATCCAGCTGGCGTTCAGCCTGCTCGGTCACTTCCGCGGTGGTCCGGCCAAGGCCGCGGTGCTGGCGTCCGGCCTGACCGGGATGATCTCCGGCTCGTCGATCGCCAACGTGGTCACCACCGGCACCTTCACCATCCCGATGATGAAGCGCACCGGCTTTTCCTCGGAAAAGGCCGGCGCGGTCGAGGTGGCGTCGTCGGTCAACGGCCAGATCATGCCGCCGGTGATGGGCGCGGCGGCCTTCCTGATGGTCGAGTACATCGGCATGCCCTATGTCGAGATCATCAAGCATGCCTTCCTGCCGGCAGCGATTTCCTATATCGCGCTGCTCTACATCGTGCACCTGGAGTCGCTCAAGCTCGGCCTGCAGCCCATCGGTGGGCATCAGCCCAAGCCGTGGCTGCGCCGCCTGACCGGTTTCGCCTTCGGTGCGGCGCTGATCAGCGGCCTGTCGCTGGCCGTCTACTACGGGCTCGGCTGGCTCAAGCCGGCGCTGGGCGAGTACGCCCTGCCGGTGATCGGCGTGCTGCTGGCGGTGGTCTACCTGGCCCTGCTGAAAGTCGCCGCCAGTGTGCCGGTGCTGCCGGCCGAAGACCCCAATGCGCCGCTGGAAGAGCTGCCGCAGACCCGTGCGGTGCTGCTGTCCGGCCTGCACTTCCTGCTGCCGGTGGTGGTGCTGGTCTGGTGCCTGATGATCGAGCGCCTGTCGCCCGGCCTGTCGGCCTTCTGGGGCAGCGTGATGCTGATCATCATCCTGCTCACCCAGCGTCCGCTGCTGAGCTGGATGCGCCGCGATGGCAGCCATGACCACGGCACCTTCGTCGATGGCGTGGTCGATCTGCGCGAAGGCCTGATCGCCGGTGCGCGCAACATGATCGGTATCGGCATCGCGACCGCTGCCGCCGGCATCATCGTCGGCGCGGTCTCGCAGACCGGCGTGGGCCTGGTGCTGGCCGATCTGGTCGAACTGCTGTCGATGGGCAACCTGCTGCTGATGCTGCTGCTGGTGGCGGTGTTCAGCCTGATCCTCGGCATGGGCCTGCCGACCACGGCCAACTACATCGTGGTGTCCAGCCTGCTGGCGCCGGTGGTGGTGGCGCTGGGGCAGCAGAACGGTCTGATCGTGCCGCTGATCGCGGTGCATCTGTTCGTCTTCTACTTCGGCATCATGGCCGACGTGACCCCGCCGGTGGGGCTGGCCTCGTTCGCCGCGGCGGCGGTGTCCAAGGGCGATCCGATCAAGACCGGTCTGGTGGCGTTCTTCTACAGCCTGCGGACCGCCGCCTTGCCGTTCCTGTTCATCTTCAACACCGACCTGTTGCTGATCGACGTGGACTTCTGGCACGGCGTGCTGATCTTCATCGTCGCGACCATCGCCATGCTGATCTTCGCCGCCGGTACCCAGGGCTTCTTCCTGGTGCGCAGCCGCTGGTACGAGAGCGTGCTGCTGCTGGTGGTCGCCTTCAGCCTGTTCCGCCCCGGCTTCTGGATGGACATGGTCCACGACCCCTATCAGGACATCCCGCCGGCGCAGTTGGCCCAGGCGCTCGATGGCGTCGAGGATGGCAGCTCGCTGCGCCTGCGTATCCGTGGCGAGGATGCCGTTGGCGATCCCCGTGAGTTCAGCCTGCTGCTGCCGGTACCGGACGGTGCCACGGGTGAGGAGCGCCTGCAGAAGCTGGGCCTGAACCTCTACGAGGAGGACGGCAAGGTGCTGGTCGACAGCGTCGCCTTCGGCAGCATGGCGGCCGATGCCGGCCTGGAATTCGATCAGCAGATCCTCAAGGTGCGTGCGCCGACCGACCGCTGGGTCAAGGAGCTGATGTGGATTCCGGCCTTCGTGCTGTTCGGCCTGATCGTGCTCCTGCAGCGTCGTCGCCAGGTGCCGCAGGCGGCGTAACCGGCTCGACCCGACCACGACAAGGCAGCTTCGGCTGCCTTGTTCGTTTATGGCCGATGGCCAGGTTGATAGACTCGCCGGCCTGACCATTCGGACAACAAGGATTCAGCCCGTCATGTCGACGCCGCGCGTGCATTACCCCTGGTACAAGAAGGAGGACACCGACGCCTTCTTCGCGCTGTTCCAGAACAACATCGCCAACTTCGTGATCATCGCCATCAGCATGCTGGGCATGGGCTTTCCCGCCGAGATCGTGTTTGGCCAGGTGTTGCCGGGGGCGGCCGTGGCGGTGATGGCAGGCAATTTCTACTACGCCTGGAGCGCGGCGCGGCTGGCGCGCAAGGAAAACCGCGCGGATGTCACCGCGCTGTCCTACGGCATCAGCACGCCGGTGATGTTCGTCTTTCTGTTCGGCGTGCTGCTGCCGGCGAAGAACCTCACCGGCGATGCCGAGCTGGCCTGGAAGGTGGCCGTGGCCGCCTGCTTCATCAGCGGCGCCATCGAGGCGGCGATCAGCCTGATCGGCAACTGGGTCCAGCGTTCCTTGCCGCGCGCCGCCATGCTCGGCGCCGTGGCCGGTGTCGCGCTGACGTTCATCGCCGGTGAAATGCTGTTCAAGACCCTGGAAATCCCCATGATCGGCCTGCTGGTGCTGGCCATCATGATCGTCGGCCTGGTGGCGCGGGTGAGCATGCCGTTCCGTCTGCCTGCCTCGCTGTTCGCCATCATCGTCGGCACGGCGCTGGCCTACCTGGTCGGCGCGGCGGACAGCGGCAGGTTCGCCGATGCCTTCACCCACCTGGGCTTCTACCCGCTGTTGCCCAACCTGGCCTGGTACGAAGGCCTGGGGCTGCTGTTCACCAGCCTGCTGGCGCTGATCACGGTGATCCTGCCGATCACCCTGTACAACGCCATCGAAACCATGAACAACGTCGAGGCCATGAGCGCTGCGGGGGATACCTACAGCGTGCGCGAATGCCAGGCGGTGGATGGCGTCGGCACCCTGCTGGGCGCGCTGTTTGGCGGTGTGTTCCCGACCACCGTGTACATCGCCACCGTCGGCTCGAAATGGATGGGCGCCGGGCGTGGCTACAGCCTGCTCAATGGCGCGGTGTACGGTCTGGCGACCATGTTCGGCCTGATCGCCTTCATCGCTGCGCTGATTCCGGTCTCGGTGGTGGCGCCGATCCTGGTGTTCGTCGGCATGTCGATGATCGCCACGGCGTTCCACAGCAACCAGGCGCGCTACTACCCGGCGGTGGCGCTGGCGATGCTGCCGTACTTCGCCAACTACCTGATGACCCGCTTCAACCGCGGCGCGCCCGAGGTGGTCGAGGGCATTTCCAGTGCCATCGGCGCGCTGGGGCAGGGCGCCATGTTCAGCGCCATCCTGCTCGGCGCCATGTGCGTCACGGTGATCGACCGGCAGTTCCGCCAGGCCACCGTCTTCGCCCTGGTGGCCGCCGGCATGGCCTTCGTCGGCCTGATGCATGCGCCGAAGCTGGCCTGGTACGCCGCACCGGACTTCGTCCACGGCTACCTGATGATGGCGCTGTTCTTCGCCTGGTACGCCTGGCGCGGGGTGACGCCGTCAGCGCCGGCGCAGGCGCCCGGCGCGGACTGAGTCACTCGCCGCCATCGGCCTGCAGGGCACCGGTGTCCCGGCTTTCCAGCACCACGTAGGCGCTGGCGCAGAACAGCGAGTTGAGTCGCTTCATGTCGGCGATCAGTTCCAGGTGCAGCGAGCTGGTCTCGATGCTCTGCACCACCTGGCGTTGCAGCCGGCCGATGTGCGCGTGCGCCAGGCGCCGTTCCTGCGCGCGGAAACGGCGCTTCTCGCGCAGCAGCTGGCTGGCGCTGGCCTGGTCGGCACTGAGAAAGACGTTCAGGCCGAGGCGCAGGTTGGCCCTCAGCTGGGTGTGCAGGTGGGTCAGCTCCTCCAGGCCCTTCTCGGAGAACGCCCGGCGTTGCGCGGTCTTCTCGCTCTGGATCTTGCCCAGCATGCGCTCGATCAGGTCGCCGGCCTGCTCCAGGTTCACCGCCAGTTCGAGGATCTCGGCCCAGCGCTGACTGTCGTGGTCGCTGAGTGCCTCGCGAGGCACCTGCGCGAGATACAGCTTGATCGCCCGGCACAGGCTGGCGACGTCGTCATTGAGGCTGCGCAGTTCCTTGGTCAGCGCCGGCTGGTTGTGTTCCAGCACCGGCCCCAGGTGGCCGAGCATGCTCTCGACCAGGTCGCCGGCGCGCAGGGTTTCACGCACCGCATTGGCCAGTGCCAGGCTCGGCGTGGCCAGCGCCGTCGGGTCGAGATGGCGCGGGCGGGCGACGCCGCTGTCGTCGTGGCGGTCCGGCAGCAGCCAGTTGCAGAAGCGCGCCATGAGCCCGACGCTGGGCAGCATGAGCAGGGCGCGCAGGCTGTTGTAGAGCAGGTGGAGGAAGATCACCAGCTCGGCTGGCCGCCAGTTCAGGCTGTCCAGCCAGTTGGCCAGTGGCTGCAGCACCGGCAGGACCAGCAGCAGGCCGATCAGCTTGTAGATCAGGCTGCCCAGCGCCACGCGACGTCCGGCCGGGTTCTGCAGGCTGCTGGTGAGAAACGCCAGCAGACCGCTGCCGATGTTGGCGCCGATGACCAGGCCGATGGCCACCGGCAGGCTGATCATGCCGGCGCCGGCCAGGGTCGCGGTGAGCAGCACGGCGGCCAGGCTGGAATAGGTCAGCAGGGCGAACAGGGCGCCGACCAGGGCGTCGAGCAGCAGGTCGCCGGTCAGCGAGGCGAACAGCACGCGGATGCCACGCGCCTCGGTAATCGGCGTGGCAGCGGCGACGATCAGCTCCAGTGCCAGCAGCATCAGGCCGAGGCCGATGGCTACCCGGCCGAGCTGGCCGGCCCGCGTCTGCCGGCGCGAGAGGAAGAAGATCACCCCGATGAAAATCAGCAGAGGGCTCAGCCAGCTCAGATCGAGCGTCAGCACGCGCGCCATCAGCGCGGTACCGACATCGGCGCCGAGCATGATCGCCAGGCCGGGTGCCAGGGCCATCAGCCCCTGGGCGACGAAGGACGTGACCAGCAAGGCGGTGGCGTTGCTGCTCTGTACCAGCGCGGTGACGCCGATACCGGCGACGAAGGCCAGCGGTCGTCGGCTGACGTTGTGGCTGAGTACCTTGCGCAACTGCGAGCCGAACACGCGCAGGATGCCGGTACGTACGATGTGTGTGCCCCAGACCAGCAAGGCAATGGCTGACAGCAAATGCAGCAGGGTCAGCATGAATCGGCCCCCCTGAAAGACGGCCGATGAGGAATTATGCTTTCGGCCTGTATTGAGCATCGGCCGAAATCGTTCAGAAAGCCAGTCAGCCGTCGCGCAGCACCTTGAGTTCGGCGTCGTCGGCGGAGAAGCCACGCTCGAGTTTGAACTTGAGACTGAGGTCGGTGCGCGAGTCGGCGAACTTCAGGGCATCGGCCAGGTTGATGCGCCCGGCTTCGAGCAGGGCGAACAGGTGCTGGTCGAAGGTCTGCAGGCCCTGTTCCGCCGCACGTGCGATGGCTTCGCGCAACTCGTCCAGCTCATCGCGCTGGATCAGGTCGCGGATGTAGGGCGTGCCGAGCATCAGCTCCACCGCTACCACGCGCTTCTGGGCGATGCCGGGGACCAGGCGCTGGCCCACCACGGCGAGGAGGTTGTGCGCCACGTCGGCCAGTACCTGCTTGCGCGCCTCGTCGGGGAAGAAGCGCGCGATCCGCTCGATCGCATGGCTGCTGCTGGTGGCATGCAGGGTGGCGACGCACAGGTGGCCGGTCTCGGCGTAATGCAATGCGTGCTGCATGGTCGCGGCGTCACGGATTTCGCCGAGCATGATCACGTCCGGAGCCTCGCGCAGCACGTTGCGCAGGGCGTCGTCGAAGCTGTGAGTATCGAGGCCGACTTCGCGCTGATCGATGATCGAGCGCTGGTGGCTGTGGAGGAACTCGATGGGGTCTTCGATGCAGACGATATGGCCGCTCTTGTGGCGATTGCGGAAGTCCAGCATCGCTGCCAGAGTGGTGGACTTGCCAGAGCCTGCCGCGCCGGTGACCAGGATCAGCCCGCGATCCTGCATGGCCAGCTTTTCCAGCAGCCTGGGCAGACCGAGCTGCTCGACGCCCGGAATCCGGCTCTTGATCAGACGCACCACCATGGCCACCTCGCCACGCTGGTAATAGACATTGACCCGGTAGCGCCCGGCACCCTGCAGGCTGACCGCGAGATTCATCTCCAGGTCGCGCTCGAACTCGGCGATCTGCTTCTGGGTCATCAGCTGATAGGCCAGCTGCTGCACCTCGCCGGCCTTGAGAACGTGCTGGCCGGCCGGCTGGCTGTGCCCCTCGACTTTCATGTGCGGCGGCGCACCGACGCTGAAGAACAGGTCCGAGCCCGCATGCTGGTGCATCAGTTGCAGATAGGGAAAGACGTCGGGTTGCTCGGCGCTGGTGTCGTTCATCGGCGGGTCGCAGTTCGTGGCGTTGCAGCAAGGATAGTCGGCGTCCGCACACGCCCATTGCTTTGTATCAAGAGAGCGGGATGATTGGTCGCCTTATAGCTGGATCGCCGTCCGGCCACACTGCGGCACGGCCTGGTGCTTGAACGTCGGATACGGGAGGAAGGTGGTGGGATTCTGGAGGGCTGCCCTGCTGGGGCTGCTGCTGTGCACATCGCTACGTGCCGAGGTTCTCCACCTGGTCACGGGGGATGAGTACGCGCCATTCACGGGCAAGGCGTTGCCGGGGCAGGGCATGCTCACCCAGGTGGTGCAGGCCGCGCTGGCCGAGCAGGGGCTGGCCATGACGCTCGATTGGCAGCCCTGGAACCGTGGCTATCTCAATGCCTCGCGCGGCGAATACGACGCCACCTTTCCCTACGTGCACTCCACCCAGCGCGAGCAGGACTTCCTCTACTCGGCCCCCCTCTACAAGGCCGAACAGCACCTGTTCAGTCGCGTCGGCGACTCGCTCGAGCTCGACGACCTGTCGCGCCACAAGGGGCTTCGTCTCTGCTATCCGCTGGGCTGGCAGCCGCCCGTCGCGATCCAGCGCCTGATCGACCAGGGCGCGCTCAGGCGCCATTCACCGCTCGGCCTCAAGGAATGTGCACGGCTGTTGCTGCTGCAGCGCGACGACCTCTTCATCGCCGACCGCAATCTGGGGGAAAGCGCCCTCCGCTCGATCGGTGTCGGTGCGGAGCGGTTTCACCGCTCGCACGCCCTGGGCAGCAACACCCTGCACTTCATCGTGCCTCGACGCCATCCGCGGGCGGCGGAGCTGATCGAGCGCTTCGACCACGGCCTCGACGCGCTCAAGGCGAGTGGGGAGTACCAGCGCATCGTCGATCGTTACGTGGAATAGGTGGTCGTCGAGGACGACCACCCGGTTCAGCTGCGCTCGTCGAAGCCAGGCCCATGAAAGCTGCGCACTGCGTTGCCGCGCTCGAGTTGATGATGCTGCAGGCGCCGCTCGGCTCGCGCCGTATCGCTGGCTTGCTCGCCGAGGTCTTTCAGCCGCTTGGCCAGCAGCATCAGCGCAATGCGCTTGTTGGCATGCTGGCTGCGTTCGTTCTGGACCTTGACGCTGATGCCTGTGGCCAGGTGAGTCGCACGTACCGCCGAGTCGGTGGTATTGACGTGCTGTCCACCAGCGCCAGAGGCGCGCAGGGTCTCGAAACGCACCTGGCTGTTCGGCAGGGCTTCAGGCAGTTCGTAAAGCGTGCCGCTGAAGAACCAGTTCTTGCGTCCGTAGCCTGCGCGAAAGGGGCTGGGACACACCCATTGCATGGTGCCGCTCCAGGCTGTCGCAAGTGCCTTGCCCTGTTCACCGTGCAGGCCAAACAATACCGAGCGCAGGGTGCCGGGCCGTGGCCCGGTTTCCTCCTCGAGGAGCTGCAACTGCACCTCCAGTGCTGTCGCCTCGCGATGAAGGATCGGCATGGCCTTGGCAACCGCCAGTGCGCACTCTGCCGGGCCTTGGCCCGCGGAAAGTTGTAGTAGCAGCATCAGCAGCACCCCCCGCGCGTCTTGTACGTGAGCACTGGCTTGAGGCGTGCCAGCACGCGCAGCAGGCCCGCGTCACGCAGGGCGCCAATCACTGAGTCGATGGCCTTGTAGGCTTCGGGGGCCTCTTCGTAGATCAACCCTCGATCGGCGCAGATGACCCGGCTACCCAGTGCAGTACGGCTCAGTTGCTCGACGCTGTAGCGTTTGGCGAGGCGTTCCTTGCACTCGCTACGCATCCATTTGCGGCCAGCGCCATGCGCCAGTGAGTTCAGGCTGCGTGGATCGGCCAACGGCTCCACCAGGTAGCTGTAGTCACCGCGCGAGCCTGGAATCACCAGTGTGCCCTGATCGGACGGTGTTGCCCCCTTGCGATGCAGCCAGCCGTCCACGCCGTCGATGCGGGCCGCTGAAACCAGATTGTGGTTGATGTCCAGCAACGGCTCACCGTTCGCGCGCAGGCGCTCGAGCATGCGTCGGGCGATCAGCTGCCGATTGGCCTCGGCGAAACGCAGCGCATCGTCATGACGCTCGAGGTAGTGCGCGCATGCTGGCGTGCCGATTTCCAGCCCGGCGTGGCCGAACTGATCGACCTGTTCCCGCAGGATCGCCTCGCCCAGGCCGCGTGAACCGCTGTGTACCAACAGGAGCAGGTGCTTGCCGTCGATACCGAGCCTGTTCAGGGCATCGGTGTCATAGGCCTGGTCCAGCTGTTGCAGCTCGGCGAAGTGATTGCCGCCGCCAATGGTGCCCAGCGCTCTTTCGTGGCCGCTGGCCGGCAGGTTGAAAGCAGCGATCGCTTCGGCCCAGTCCTCGTCCAGCGGTGTGTCGAGGTTCCCCAGACGTTTTTCCAGCTTGTCCAGGTGCAGCTTGGCGACTGGCAGATCACTGCGCCACAGCGCCATGCCGCAGCCGATGTCGTTGCCTACCAGCGCCGGGTATAGCCGCCGTGTGGAAAAGAATGCGGCGCCGACCGGATAGCCGCGGCCCGGATGCAGGTCCGGCATGCCGGCTACCCGTTGCATGCCTGGCAGGCGTGCAGTGGTTTCGAGTTGTTGGATCGCTTTTCCTTCGATCCAGGTGTCATCCCCGGCGACCAGTGTCACGCCGGAAGACAAATTGCGAATATAAGTGCCCATGGTCCAATCCAAATGGGTTGAAACGAAAAGATTTCGGATTTGGCAGGACCGGGCCGGTCAGCTCATGCCGCCAGGGTGGCAGCGGGATGGGTCAGACCAGACTCGACCTGCAAAGGGTGATCAGCAGTCGCATGATGGTTCTCCTTTGCTGTCGGTGGATGGGAAGAGGCGCGCATCCTAGGCCGGGAGGCAGGATGCACGCAAGTGCGGATTTCACAGCAGCGTCATGACCAGCAGCAGGCTGCCCGCTGCCAGCAGGGTCTGCAGGGTGATGATTCCGGCCATCAGCTGGCTGTCGCCGCCCAGCTGGCGGGTCAGTACGTAGGCCGTGGGGGCGGTGGGCAAGGCGAAGAACAGCACCAGCACGGCGCTCTCCATGGCCGGCAGCGCCAGTGCCCAGGCCACGCACCAGGCCAGGACGGGCATGACCAGCAGGCGCAGCGCGCTGTTCCAGCCCAACGCGGGCACCTCGGCGCCCAGTTGCTCGGGCTTCAGTGCCGCGCCGACGCAGAGCAGGCCCAGCGGCAGGCTGGCAGCGGCCAGCAGGCTGAGCAGGCGATCCGTGCCGCCAGGCAGTCCGATGCCCGTGAGGTTGAACAGGGCGCCCCCGACACAGGCGAGAATCAGCGGATTCTTGGCGATGGGCAGCAGCAGACTGCGGGCGCTGACACCGCGTTCGGCGGTCAGCGACCAGACCGACAGCACGTTCACCGTCGGCACCATCAGGGCCAGCATCAGCGCGGCCAGGGTCAGGCCTTGCTGGCCGAAGAGGCTGCCCACCGCTGCCAGTCCCAGGTAGGTATTGAAGCGCAGGATGCCCTGGCTGAAGGCGCCGAAGCGCCCGGCCGGCCAGCCACGCAGGCGGCGTACCAGCAGCAGGGCGATCCAGGCGATGCCCAGGGCCAGCAGCACGGCGAGGGCCAAGCGCGGCAGGGCGGGGTTGTTCAGGGGCGCCCGGGCCAGGCTGGAGAACAGCAGCGCGGGGAACAGGATGAAGTAGTTGAGGCGTTCGGCACCGGGCCAGAAGGCCTCGCTGGGGAACTCACGCAGGCGCAGCCAGTAGCCGGCGACTATCATGGCGAACAGCGGCCACAAGGCCAGCAGCAGGTCTATCACGGTAACCCCCGACGGTGGTGAGGGCCTATCTTGGTCAGCGGCGCATGGCAATGCAAGACGGAGCGAAGAGATGAGCGAGCAGCATGAGGGTGGCTGCCAGTGCGGTGCCCTGCGTTACCGGATCGAGGCGCCGCTGTCGGACAGTGCGCATTGTCACTGTGCCATCTGCCGGCGTAGCAGCGGTGGCATTCTCACCACCTGGGTCACGGTGCCCAGGACGAGCTTCCAGTGGTTGCAGGGGCAGCCACGCACCTTCGCTTCATCGGCCAGTTGCTCGCGCTACTTCTGCGCCGACTGTGGCGCGCACCTGGCGTTGTTCACCACGCTCAGCCCGCGGACGCTGGATGTGACAGTCGCCACCCTCGATGCGCCGGAACTAGCGCCGGCCAATCGACACATCTGGGTGGGCAGCCGTCTGCCATGGCTCAGCGCCGATCCGCAGCTGCCGGAGGAAGATGAGGAGCTGCTGTAGCGGGGGGATCAGGGCAGCTCCAGGCCTCCGCTGGCCTTGTGCAGCGCGCGCAGGTGCTCACCGAGGGCGAGGAGGTTGGCCTCGTTGGCCTCCAGTTCGAGCAGACGCCCGGGCTCCAGCAGCTTGCGCACCTCGCCATCGAGTTCGTCGCTGAGCTGGCGCAGCTGCTGCTGCCGCTCACGGCTGCGGTTCTCCAGCCCCTGCCACTCGCTGTACTGCGGCAAGCCATAACCACCGTCGAGCAATTCTGCGGGGCGACTGAGGAAGCCGCTGTTGGCGAGTATCTGTTCCAGCGCGCTGCCGGCCTTGTTCAGGTTGGGGTCGCCTGCGGCACGCCCGCTCAGGTAGCGCTGCTTGAGTTCGTCCTGGGCGAGCAGCAACTGGCGGCGCAGGGCGGCTTGTTCGAGCAGCAGCAGGGCGGCGCTGGCACGCAGATCGGCCTGGCTGAACCACTGGCGACGATCCTCTGCGGGTTGTTCCAGCCAGGCTTCGACGCTGCCCTGCGGGATCGGCAGGCGCTGGCGCAACACGCCGAACATCGCCTGGTAGCGCTCGCGGAAGGAGTCGAAGCGGTAGCCCAGGCGCAGCGCTTCGCGCGGGTCGTCCAGTACCGAGGTGTCGGCCAGGCTGCGGGCGTCCATCAGTTGCAGCAGGCCGTTGGGCAGGATGCTGTCGAGCGCCTGCAACTGCGGGTCGCCGGTACCGCTGCGCAGCAGTTTGAGGGTTTCCACCGCGCAGTTGTTGGAGATGAAGTAGTAGTCGCCGTCATAGCTCCAGTGCTGCTCCACGGCACGGGTCACCAGTTGCTCGAGCTGGTCGCGTGACAGGCGCAGTGGCACCGAGGCCAGGCTGCGCAGCTCGACCTTGGTGTACTCGTCGATCACCTGCTCCAGTGGCAGGACGAACAGGCGCGATGGGTAGACGCCGGTCAGGCCATCCCAGCTGGAGAGCTGCAGGTCGCCGACGAAGGCGCGATAGGACAGCACCAGGTGCTGGTCCAGATCCAGCCGGCAATCCGGGCCACGCGGCCTGCCCGGTGCGCAGACCACCAGGCGCAACATGCTGTGGCCCCAGCGGCTCATCCAGGCATCGTTGGCTTCGGCGAGCAGGTAGTCGACCTCGTACACGCGCTCCGGGTCCAGGCGCCCCAGCGGCTGGCGGGCGAAGTCGCGCCCGGCGTTGAGGTAGGGGTAATCGCTGGCGCAGGGCGTGGTCGGCGGTGTCCAGTCGAAGTGCTCGCGCCAGTAGCGAGCCAGTGACGGGCGACGGCAGGCGTAACTCGGATCGAGCAGGAAGTATTCGAGGTTGACCGCGACGAACTCCAGTGCGTTGCGCAGTTCGTAGTCGTCCGGGCTGCGCGCCACCTGGCCGTTGTCCGTGTCGCGTGCGCCGCGCCTGCCGACCCGTTGCGCCCAGCCGGCCAGGTCGAGCAGACGTGGGTCGTCGCTGAGGGTGAAGCGGCGTTCGGTCTGGCCGCGGCACTCGTCCGCCAGCCCGACCAGGCCGGTCGACCTGGCACGCTGCCGACACTGGTTGATCCGCTGGCGCTCGGCGGTGGGCCAGAGCCGGGCGCGATCGTAGAGGTGGGTCAGCTCGTGCAGCAGGGTGGCCAGCAGCTCCTGGCGCTGGGTGCCGTGGGCGCGACTGGTGCGATTGCGGGCTGCCGAACCGTCCACCAGCCTTGCCAGCAGCGCGGCATTGAGCTCGATACCGCTGAAACGCCCGACCTGACCGTAGACGTCGGCCGGCATGTCGGCACGCCAGCTGACAGCGACCACGCGATCCAGCCGCGCGATGAAACTTGGCGGTAACGCTGCCATGGCCTCGTCCAGCAGCGTCTGGCTGGCCTGGCGCTCGGCCGCAGCGAGTGCGTCGTCGTCCAGCAGCAGGCGCAGCTGTGCCTGGGCGAGGCCCGTGGCGAGCGTCAGCAGAACGCCGCAGCACCAGGCGGCGAGGCGAGTCACAGGGCGAGGATGGCTTCGGCGAGCTGCAGGTCGCTGGCTTGTCGGGCCTCTGGCAACTGCTGGCGGATGGTCTGCAGGGCGGCTTCCAGTTGCGCGCCGCGGATTTCGCCGGCACTGGCAACGAAGCTAGCCGCGTCGTCGCGGGCCTGAACCACGGCCTTCATGTCGCGCAGCGAGGTGGTGGTATCGGAGGTGAAGTTGATGCTGCGATCCAGCGCGCGCACGACGATGTTGCTGGTGGCGACTAGGGTCTGAGCCTGGGCGAGGCCACTGCACAGGGCACAAGCAGTGAGGGCGATGACGAGTGAACGACGCATGATGAGTAGCTCCGAGAACTGCAGAACGGACGATTTGACGTGGGCAAGCCTGCGCGGTTCCCCGTGCGCGGTCGCTCGGGGAAGTGTACGGGGCGCAGCGAAGCCGGTCAGCAGTGAGTCGACCGGCAGGGGCGTGGAGTCTTCTACAGGCTGAGAATGGCTTGTGCCAGGGTCAGGTCATCGGCCTGCGCCAGCTCGCTGGCATGGCTGCGAATCTGCAGCAGGGCAGCTTCCAGCCTGGCGCTGCGGATGGCGCCGTCGCTGGCGACGAAGCTGGCGGCGTCCTCGCGAGCGGCGCGTATCTGCTTCATGTCGCGCAGGGAGCTGGTCGCATCCGAGAGGCCTTCGGCCGTGCCGGCCAGGGCGCCCACCAGGGTATCCGTGGTGGCGACCAGGCTACTGGCGCTGGCACTGCCGACGAGCAGCATCGTCAGCAGGGCGGCGCTGAAGGATTTGTTGAGAGGCATCTGGGGTCACTCCGAGGTTACGGGACAAGGTGCTGCCCGCGTCCGCAGCTTAGCCCAGAAGGCCTGTGCACTCCATTGCTGGCCTAGCGCCAGAAGGGCTTGGCCAGTTCCTGCTCGCGCTGGGCCGGGCTGATGCCTGCGTCGGCCAGCTGCTGTGCATTCAACTGGGCCAGCTGGCGGCGCGTGCGCAGGTTGCGCTGCCAATGACGCAGCAGCGCGTAGAGGCGCAGGGAGTCCAGGGCGTGGGGATGTGCGTGCTGCGAGAGCGGGGAGTGCGTGCGGTCCATGGCGTACTCCTGTCCAGAGACAAGGTGTGGCAGTCCATGATCTCGCCAATGGTTGTCGAGGAGCAGATACAAACGGGGGGAATTGTGCAGGGGCAGTGTCTGATACCTGGCAACTGTACTGCTCGTCAGGGCGACGACTGTTCCAGATAAAACGAAAGCCCCACCGCAGCAGAGACGGTGGAGCTCTCAGAAGATCCCAATTCTGGGATGGAGCAAAGCGGTCAATCAGCGCCAGAACGGCTTCTGCAGTTCGACGAAACGCTGATTTTCGGTGATGCCAGCGTCAGCGAGCAGGCGGGCATCCAGTCGAGCCAGTTGACGACGGCTGACGATGCGGCGCTGCCACAGGCTGAGGGTGGCGATCAGGCGCAGGGGCCAGGCAGACTTGTCACTGGCAACGCTGTGAGTTTGGAGCAGGGCGGAACTGAGGGTACGTTCCATGGTGGTCATCCTTCCGCTTGTGGCGGGTCTGGTGTTTGCTTTCGATGGGGAAATTATCCCGAGCGCGAGCGTGGCCCAGTAGTCACAGCTGGATGAAATTGTTGTGCTATTAGATAGGTTGCTTTGTAACTGTTTGGTCAGGAAATGAATGAACTGTACTGGCCATAAGTTAAAAAACTGGGTGCAACCCATTTATGCGAGATTTTTAACTGGGTGCAACCCGTTAACCATGGTCTTTCGAGCAGTACAGTTGCAAATTGATTTGCCGTAGCGTTTGACCTGAAATTCAGCTTTTTTACCGGTTCCAGAAACGGAAAACCCGGCGCGAGGCCGGGTTTCCTGTCTGACTGGTCAGGGCTTATTCCACGGCCTTGACCATGTCCTCGATGACCTTCTTGGCATCGCCGAAGACCATCATGGTCTTGTCCATGTAGAACAGTTCGTTGTCCAGGCCGGCGTAGCCGCTGGCCATCGAGCGCTTGTTGACGATCACGGTCTTGGCCTTGTAGGCCTCGAGGATCGGCATGCCGGCGATCGGTGACTTCGGATCGTTCTTCGCGGCCGGGTTGACCACGTCGTTGGCGCCGAGCACCAGGACCACGTCGGTCTGGCCGAACTCGGAGTTGATGTCCTCCATCTCGAACACCTGCTCGTACGGCACTTCGGCCTCGGCCAGCAGGACGTTCATGTGGCCCGGCATGCGGCCGGCAACCGGGTGGATCGCGTACTTCACGGTCACGCCACGGTGGGTCAGCTTCTCCGCCAGTTCCATCAGCGCGTGCTGGGCACGGGCAACCGCCAGGCCATAGCCGGGGACGATCACCACGGTGTCGGCGTTGGTCAGCAGGAAGGCAGCGTCGTCGCTCGAGCCCGACTTCACGCTGCGCTGCTCCTGGCTGCCGCCTGCCGCACCGGCATCTGCGTCGGCACCGAAGCCGCCGAGGATGACGTTGAAGAACGAACGGTTCATCGCCTTGCACATGATGTACGAGAGGATGGCGCCCGAGGAGCCGACCAGCGAGCCGGCGACGATCAGCATCGAGTTGTTCAGCGAGAAGCCGATACCGGCGGCCGCCCAGCCCGAGTAGGAGTTGAGCATCGACACCACCACCGGCATGTCGGCGCCACCGATCGGGATGATGATCAGCACGCCGATGACGAAGGCCAGCGCCACCAGCACCGCGAATGCGGTGATGTTGCCGGTGAAGGTGAAGTACAGGCCCAGGGCGAGGATCGCCAGGCCGACCGCGAGGTTGACCAGGTGCTGGCCCTTGAACACCACCGGGGCGCCCTGGAACAGACGGAACTTGTACTTGCCCGACAGCTTGCCGAAGGCGATCACCGAACCGGAGAAGGTGATGGCACCGATGGCCGCGCCGAGGAACAGCTCCAGGCGGTTGCCGGACGGAATCGCATCGCCCAGGGCGGCGACGATACCCAGCGACTGCGGTTCGACCACGGCGGCGATGGCAATGAACACGGCAGCCAGGCCGATCATGCTGTGCATGAAGGCGACCAGCTCCGGCATCTTGGTCATTTCCACGCGCTTGGCCATGACGGTGCCGACGCTACCGCCGATCAGCAGGCCGACGACCACGAAGCCGATACCCTGCACGGCCAGATCGGCGCCGAGCTTGTAGATCAGGCCGACGGTGGTGGCCACCGCGATGCCCATGCCGATCATGCCGAACAGGTTGCCGCGCCGCGACGTGGTCGGGTGCGACAGGCCCTTGAGCGCCTGGATGAAGCACACCGAGGCGACGAGGTAGAGAACAGTGATCAGGTTCATGCTCATGGTCAGTGTTTCTCCACAGGTGCTTTCGGCGCTTTCTTCTTGAACATTTCCAGCATGCGTCGGGTGACCAGGAAGCCGCCGAAGACGTTGACGGCGGCCAGGGCCACGGCCAGGGTGCCCATGGCCTTGCCCAGCGGCGTGACGGTCAGTGCGGCCGCCAGCATGGCGCCGACGATGACGATCGCCGAGATGGCATTGGTGACCGCCATCAGCGGGGTGTGCAGGGCCGGGGTGACGTTCCAGACCACGTGGTAGCCGACATAGATAGCCAGCACGAAGATGATCAGGTTGTAGATGCCGTCGGAAATCAGATCCATGTCCCTACTCCTTAGCCGTTCTTGCGCACGACTTCACCGTCCTTGCACATCAGGCAGGCGGCGACGATGTCGTCTTCGAGGTTGAGCTGGAACTGGCCTTCCTGGTCGATCACGAGCTTGAGGAAGTCCAGCAGGTTGCGTGCATACAGCGCCGAGGCATCTGCCGGCACCAGCGCGGCCAGGTTGGTGTGGCCGACGAAGGTGACGCCGTGCTTGACCACGACCTGATCGGCCTCGGTCAGCGGGCAGTTGCCGCCTTGAGCGGCCGCCAGGTCGATGACCACGGAGCCCGGCTTCATCTCGGCCACCGTGCTTTCGTGCAGAAGCGTCGGTGCCTTGCGGCCCGGAATCAGCGCGGTGGTGATGACGATGTCGGCCTGCTTGGCGCGCTCGTGCACGGCCTTGGCCTGACGCTCCATCCAGGATTGCGGCATCGGCCGGGCATAGCCGCCCACGCCCTGCGCGCACTCGCGCTCCTCGTCGGTCTCGAAGGGGACGTCGACGAACTTGGCGCCGAGCGACTCGATCTGCTCTTTCACTGCCGGACGCACATCCGATGCCTCGATCACGGCACCCAGACGCTTGGCGGTGGCGATGGCCTGCAGGCCGGCGACACCTGCCCCGAGGATCAGCACGCGGGCCGCCTTAACGGTACCGGCGGCGGTCATCAGCATGGGCATGAAGCGCGGGTAGTGGTTGGCCGCCAGCATCACCGCCTTGTAGCCGGCGATGTTGGCCTGGGACGACAGCACGTCCAGGCTCTGTGCGCGGGAGGTACGCGGCGCGGCCTCCAGGGCGAAGGCGGTGATGCCGCGGGCATTCATGCGCGCAATGGTCTCATTGCAGAACGGGTTGAGCATGCCAACCAGCACGGCGCCGGACTTCATGTGAGTCAGTTCGGCGTCGGTGGGTGCGACCACCTTGAGCACCAGGTCGGCGCCGAAGGCGGCCGAATCGTTGCCAATGGTTGCGCCAGCGGCCTCATACGCGCTGTCCGGAATGCTGGCGCTGACGCCAGCACCGGCTTGCACGGTCACCTGATGACCTTGGCCGACCAGCTTCTTGATGGTCTCGGGGGTCGCGGCAACCCGCGTCTCCCCTGCATGGGTTTCGAGAGGAACACCAATGTGCACTTCTAATCTCCTGCGTGATCTTTTTTGTGAACCGGTGCACTGCGCTGGCGCGCCGGCGATTGGGGATCAGCACATAACCCGATAGTGAATGGCGGGCGCGGCGATTGTGCAGTCGAACGCAAACCCTTACAAGAAGTTATGGAGTAAAAAAAATGCATTACTACAAGTAATGGGTCTATGAGGGATTTTTATACTGCGCGCAGCCCGCGTGGCGTCCGGTCGGCAGCAGGTTTCATGCAGGTTTGGCGGCCATGCCGGTATTCATGAGCGGAATGACCGTTGGTCGAATCGGCTGGAGTGTGAAAAGTAATGAACGAGGCGTTCAAAATCACGCAATACCCCAGAGACAGGGGCTTTTGTGAATGAATCGGGCAGAGCGCCTTGTAGTGTGACCGATAGCGCCCTACGTGTTCAATCCGGCTTCTGTTTCGCTGCTCTCGGTCGAAAAGAGTAGGGGCATGACTACTCGGCTCGGTAGGCGCGTGCCTCGCCTTGCAGCCAGTCGCGGAAGGCCTTGAGCGCCGCGGACTCGGCCTTGCGCTCCGGCACCATCAGGTAGTACGCACGGTCGTTGTCCGGCACGGCCGCGTCCATGGCGATCACCAGGCTGCCCTCTTTGAGTTCCCGCTGGATCAGGAAGGGGGGAATCAGGGCGACACCCATTTCATGGCGGGCCGCCTGGGCCAGCATGGAAAACAACTCCAGGCGAGGCCCGGTCATGTCGCGGGCGACGCTCATGCCTTGCGCCGCGAACCACTGGCGCCAGGCATAGGGGCGGGTGGTCTGCTGCAGCAGTGGCAGGGTGGCGATACGCTGCGCATCGATCTCACCCTGTTCCAGCAGTGCCGGGCTGCACACCGGCAGCAGGTGCTCGGGCATCAGGAAGTGCGCCTCGGTGCCTGACCATTCGGCATCGCCATAGTAGATGGCGGCATCGAAGTGGGTGTCGGCGAACAGGAAGGGGCGGGTGCGGTTGGTCAGGTGCACCGTGACCTCGGGGTGCAGCCGCTGGAAGGCGCGCAGGCGTGGCAACAGCCACTGGGTACCGAATGTCGGCACCACCGCCAGCTCGATGCTGGTGGTGCCCTGGTTGCCCATCAGGGCCAGGGTGTCACGTTCCACGGCATCGAGCTGGGCAGCCACCTTGCGACTGTAGGCGATGCCGGCCTCGGTCAGCACCACGCCACGGCGCGAGCGGCGGAACAGCTCGACGTTGAGGAAGCTTTCCAGCCCGCCGATCTGCCGGCAGATGGCGCTCTGCGTCAGGTTCAGCTCATCGGCCGCCTTGGTGAAGCTCTGGTGACGCGCTGCGGACTCGAAGGCGACCAGGGCGGCGGTGCTGGGGATCTTGCGGCGCATTTATGCGAAAGCCTCACACGGAAGTGGCGTTAGTTGCTGTTTAAGCTATCTCGAAGTGAGGAAAAAGCACAGGTCTGTGCGAATTCTGCGTTTGTCCTGGATGCCAGGTCGTCCTAGGATCATCCTTATACGGGGTCGGTTGCGCCGGCCGCTCACTTCATCGTTTCGAGGTTTCTCGCAATGGCCAAGGCAAGCTTCAACTGGATCGACCCGCTGCTGCTCGATCAGCAACTGACCGAAGAAGAGCGCATGGTGCGCGACAGCGCCCAACAATTCGCCGATGACAAGCTGGCTCCTCGTGTGCTGGAGGCCTTCCGTCATGAGCAGACCGACCCGAAGATCTTCCGCGAGATGGGTGAGACCGGGCTGCTCGGCGCGACCATTCCCGAGGCCTACGGTGGCAGTGGCCTGAACTATGTCTGCTACGGGTTGATTGCCCGCGAAGTGGAGCGCATCGACTCCGGCTATCGCTCGATGATGAGCGTGCAATCCTCCCTGGTGATGGTGCCGATCAACGAGTTCGGCAATGAAGCGACCAAGCAGAAGTACCTGCCCAAGCTGGCCAGCGGCGAATACATCGGTTGCTTCGGCCTGACCGAGCCGAACCACGGTTCCGATCCGGGTTCGATGGTCACGCGTGCGAAGAAGGTCGAGGGCGGTTACCGCCTGAGCGGCAGCAAGATGTGGATCACCAACAGCCCGATCGCCGACGTCTTCGTGGTCTGGGCCAAGGACGATGCCGGCGAGATTCGTGGCTTCGTGCTGGAGAAGGGCTGGGAGGGGCTTTCCGCTCCGGCGATTCACGGCAAGGTCGGGCTGCGCGCCTCGATCACCGGCGAGATCGTCATGGACAACGTGTTCTGTCCCGAAGAGAACGCCTTCCCAGATGTGCGTGGCCTGCGTGGCCCGTTCACCTGCCTGAACTCTGCGCGTTACGGCATCAGCTGGGGCGCGCTGGGCGCCGCCGAGTTCTGCTGGCACACCGCGCGGCAGTACGTGCTGGATCGCAACCAGTTCGGCCGCCCGCTGGCGGCCAACCAACTGATCCAGAAGAAGCTGGCGGACATGCAGACCGAAATCACCCTGGCCCTGCAAGGCTGCCTGCGCTTGGGAAGGATGAAGGACGAAGGCACCGCAGCGGTGGAAATCACCTCGATCATGAAGCGCAACAGCTGCGGCAAGGCGCTCGACATCGCGCGCCTGGCCCGCGACATGCTGGGCGGCAATGGCATCAGCGACGAGTTCGGCATCGCCCGTCATCTGGTCAACCTCGAAGTGGTCAACACCTATGAAGGCACGCATGACGTGCACGCGCTGATTCTCGGTCGTGCGCAAACCGGCATCCAAGCGTTCTTCTAAAGGCTCGCGCCTCTCACTGATCCATGGCGCGCTTGGCGCGTCATGCGGAGGATCTCCATGTCCGGTGCTCTTTCCCATATTCGCGTGCTCGACCTGTCCCGGGTACTTGCCGGGCCCTGGTGCGGGCAGATCCTGGGCGACCTCGGGGCCGAGGTGATCAAGGTCGAAAAGCCGGGGGCGGGGGACGACACCCGGCATTGGGGGCCTCCCTATATAAAGGATGCCGAGGGTAACGACTCGCGCGAGGCCGCCTATTTCCAGAGCGCGAATCGCAACAAGCAGTCCCTGACCCTGGATTTCACCCAGCCGGAGGGCCAGCGCCTGGTCCGCGAGCTGGTGGCGCAGTGCGATGTCCTGCTGGAGAACTTCAAGGTGGGCGGCCTGGCGGCCTATGGCCTGGATTACGCGTCGCTCAAGGCGATCAATCCGAAGCTGATCTACTGCTCCATCACCGGTTTCGGTCAGACCGGGCCTTACGCCAAGCGTGCCGGCTACGACTTCATGATCCAGGGGCTTGGCGGGCTGATGAGCCTGACGGGGCGCCCTGAGGGTGAGGAAGGGGCGGGGCCGATGAAGGTCGGCGTGGCGCTCACCGATATCCTCACCGGGCTGTACGCGACGGTGGGCGTATTGGCGGCGCTCAATCAGCGCGAGCAGTCCGGTATCGGTCAGCACATCGACGTGGCGCTGCTCGACGTGCAGGTGGCCTGTCTGGCGAACCAGGCCATGAACTACCTGACGACGGGCGTATCCCCCAAGCGCCTGGGTAATGCCCATCCCAATATCGTCCCTTACCAGGACTTCCCCAGCGCCGATGGCAACTTCATCCTGGCCGTGGGCAACGACGGGCAGTTCCGCAAGTTCTGCGAGGTAGCGGGTATCGCCGGTCTTGCCGATGATCCGCGCTATGCCACCAACAAGGCGCGCGTGGCCAACCGGGCCGAGCTGATCCCGCAGCTGCGCCAGGCCACCGTGTTCAAGACCACGGCGCAATGGATTGCTCTGCTGGAAGCGGCGGGTGTGCCCTGTGGGCCGATCAACGATCTGCAGCAGGTGTTCGCCGATCCGCAGGTCCAGTCCCGTGGGTTGAGCTTCGATCTGCCCAATGCGCTTGGCGGTCGTACGCCTCAGGTCGCCAGTCCCCTGCGCCTGTCGGACACGCCTGTGGCCTACCATTCGGCACCGCCACTGCTCGGGCAGCACACCGATGCGCTGTTGCAGGGGGTGCTGGGCATGAGCGAAGGGCAGATCACTGCACTGCGTGAGGCGGGGGTGATCTGAGTTTCGCGCTCTCTATATAGAAGAGGCGCAGGCCGTTGGAACAGGCTGCGCAACTTTTTGCATATCAGGGCTTTACAGCGCGTTCTGGTGCTGTAGAATGCGCGCCACTTCAGCGATGAAGCTCTTCGAAAACTTCTTGTTAATCAATAAGTTAAGTTTAAAAGAGGGGTTGCAAAGCTGGATCTGGCGTGTAGAATGCGCGCCGGTCGACAGGGTGGTGGTTGAGCCCTGTTGGTGATTCGGTCAAGTGGATCGAAAGCGGTAGAAAAGAGGTGGTTGACAGCGGTTTTGAACGCTGTAGAATGCGCCTCCCGCTGGAGAGAAGAAGCTCTGATCGAAAGCGCAAGTGGTTGAGTAGAAAGAAAAAATTCTTCGAAAAACAGCTTGACAGAAACAAAGGCTGCTGTAGAATGCGCGGCCTCGGTTGAGACGAAAGACTTAACCAACTGTTCTTTAACAACTGAATCAAGCAATTCGTGTGGGTGCTTGTGAGGTAAGACTGGTAGTCAACTGATTATCAGCATCACAAGTAACACTCGTGAATTCGAGAGTTTATTTGCGATTGCTGAGCCAAGTTTAGGGTTTTCTCAAAACCCAAGTAGTATTGAACTGAAGAGTTTGATCATGGCTCAGATTGAACGCTGGCGGCAGGCCTAACACATGCAAGTCGAGCGGATGAAGGGAGCTTGCTCCTGGATTCAGCGGCGGACGGGTGAGTAATGCCTAGGAATCTGCCTGGTAGTGGGGGATAACGTTCCGAAAGGAACGCTAATACCGCATACGTCCTACGGGAGAAAGCAGGGGACCTTAGGGCCTTGCGCTATCAGATGAGCCTAGGTCGGATTAGCTAGTTGGTGAGGTAATGGCTCACCAAGGCGACGATCCGTAACTGGTCTGAGAGGATGATCAGTCACACTGGAACTGAGACACGGTCCAGACTCCTACGGGAGGCAGCAGTGGGGAATATTGGACAATGGGCGAAAGCCTGATCCAGCCATGCCGCGTGTGTGAAGAAGGTCTTCGGATTGTAAAGCACTTTAAGTTGGGAGGAAGGGCTGTAGGCTAATATCCTGCGGTTTTGACGTTACCAACAGAATAAGCACCGGCTAACTTCGTGCCAGCAGCCGCGGTAATACGAAGGGTGCAAGCGTTAATCGGAATTACTGGGCGTAAAGCGCGCGTAGGTGGTTCGTTAAGTTGGATGTGAAAGCCCCGGGCTCAACCTGGGAACTGCATCCAAAACTGGCGAGCTAGAGTACGGTAGAGGGTAGTGGAATTTCCTGTGTAGCGGTGAAATGCGTAGATATAGGAAGGAACACCAGTGGCGAAGGCGACTACCTGGACTGATACTGACACTGAGGTGCGAAAGCGTGGGGAGCAAACAGGATTAGATACCCTGGTAGTCCACGCCGTAAACGATGTCAACTAGCCGTTGGAATCCTTGAGATTTTAGTGGCGCAGCTAACGCATTAAGTTGACCGCCTGGGGAGTACGGCCGCAAGGTTAAAACTCAAATGAATTGACGGGGGCCCGCACAAGCGGTGGAGCATGTGGTTTAATTCGAAGCAACGCGAAGAACCTTACCTGGCCTTGACATGCTGAGAACTTTCCAGAGATGGATTGGTGCCTTCGGGAACTCAGACACAGGTGCTGCATGGCTGTCGTCAGCTCGTGTCGTGAGATGTTGGGTTAAGTCCCGTAACGAGCGCAACCCTTGTCCTTAGTTACCAGCACGTTATGGTGGGCACTCTAAGGAGACTGCCGGTGACAAACCGGAGGAAGGTGGGGATGACGTCAAGTCATCATGGCCCTTACGGCCAGGGCTACACACGTGCTACAATGGTCGGTACAAAGGGTTGCCAAGCCGCGAGGTGGAGCTAATCCCATAAAACCGATCGTAGTCCGGATCGCAGTCTGCAACTCGACTGCGTGAAGTCGGAATCGCTAGTAATCGTGAATCAGAATGTCACGGTGAATACGTTCCCGGGCCTTGTACACACCGCCCGTCACACCATGGGAGTGGGTTGCTCCAGAAGTAGCTAGTCTAACCTTCGGGGGGACGGTTACCACGGAGTGATTCATGACTGGGGTGAAGTCGTAACAAGGTAGCCGTAGGGGAACCTGCGGCTGGATCACCTCCTTAATCGAAGACTTCAGCTTTCTCATAAGCTCCCACACGAATTGCTTGATTCACTGTAGAAGACGATGCTGTAACGCGGCGACCCTGTTATAGGTCTGTAGCTCAGTTGGTTAGAGCGCACCCCTGATAAGGGTGAGGTCGGCAGTTCAAATCTGCCCAGACCTACCAATTCAGGTGCAGATGCTTACGGGGCCATAGCTCAGCTGGGAGAGCGCCTGCTTTGCACGCAGGAGGTCAGCGGTTCGATCCCGCTTGGCTCCACCATTACAGCATGATCGTTAGAGAGTTCAGAAATGAGCGCTTCAGGTGATGACCTGTTGAGTGCTGATTTCTGGTCTTTTGACCGGTACAAATCGTTCTTTAAAAATTTGGATATGTGATAGAAGTGACTAACGATGTGTTTCACTGCACATTGTTAATCAAGGCAAAATTTGTAGTTCTCAAGACGCAAATTTTCGGCGATGTCGTCTTCACGATTGAGACAGTAACCAGATTGCTTGGGGTTATATGGTCAAGTGAAGAAGCGCATACGGTGGATGCCTTGGCAGTCAGAGGCGATGAAAGACGTGGTAGCCTGCGAAAAGCTTTGGGGAGTCGGCAAACAGACTGTGATCCAGAGATCTCTGAATGGGGGAACCCACCCGGCATAAGCCGGGTATCTTGTACTGAATCCATAGGTGCAAGAGGCGAACCAGGGGAACTGAAACATCTAAGTACCCTGAGGAAAAGAAATCAACCGAGATTCCCTAAGTAGTGGCGAGCGAACGGGGACTAGCCCTTAAGTTGATTTGAGTGTAGTGGAAGGCTCTGGAAAGTGCCGCCGTAGTGGGTGATAGCCCCGTACACGAAACGCTCTTATCAATGAAATCGAGTAGGACGGGGCACGAGAAACCTTGTCTGAACATGGGGGGACCATCCTCCAAGGCTAAATACTACTGACTGACCGATAGTGAACCAGTACCGTGAGGGAAAGGCGAAAAGAACCCCGGAGAGGGGAGTGAAATAGAACCTGAAACCGTATGCGTACAAGCAGTGGGAGCCTACTTTGTTGGGTGACTGCGTACCTTTTGTATAATGGGTCAGCGACTTATATTCAGTGGCGAGCTTAACCGAATAGGGGAGGCGTAGCGAAAGCGAGTCTTAATAGGGCGCTTTAGTCGCTGGGTATAGACCCGAAACCGGGCGATCTATCCATGGGCAGGTTGAAGGTTAGGTAACACTGACTGGAGGACCGAACCGACTACCGTTGAAAAGTTAGCGGATGACCTGTGGATCGGAGTGAAAGGCTAATCAAGCTCGGAGATAGCTGGTTCTCCTCGAAAGCTATTTAGGTAGCGCCTCGTGTATCACTGCTGGGGGTAGAGCACTGTTTCGGCTAGGGGGTCATCCCGACTTACCAAACCGATGCAAACTCCGAATACCAGCAAGTGTCAGCACGGGAGACACACGGCGGGTGCTAACGTCCGTCGTGAAAAGGGAAACAACCCAGACCGTCAGCTAAGGTCCCAAAGTTATGGTTAAGTGGGAAACGATGTGGGAAGGCTTAGACAGCTAGGAGGTTGGCTTAGAAGCAGCCATCCTTTAAAGAAAGCGTAATAGCTCACTAGTCGAGTCGGCCTGCGCGGAAGATGTAACGGGGCTCAAACCATACACCGAAGCTACGGGTTCATCCTTTGGATGAGCGGTAGAGGAGCGTTCTGTAAGCCTGTGAAGGTGAGTTGAGAAGCTTGCTGGAGGTATCAGAAGTGCGAATGCTGACATGAGTAACGACAATGCGAGTGAAAAACTCGCACGCCGAAAGACCAAGGTTTCCTGCGCAACGTTAATCGACGCAGGGTTAGTCGGCCCCTAAGGCGAGGCAGAAATGCGTAGTCGATGGGAAACGGGTTAATATTCCCGTACTTCTAGTTACTGCGATGGAGGGACGGAGAAGGCTAGGCCAGCACGGCGTTGGTTGTCCGTGTTTAAGGTTGTAGGCTGGTTTCTTAGGTAAATCCGGGAGATCAAGGCCGAGAACTGATGACGAGCGTTCTTTTAGAATGCGAAGTGGTTGATGCCATGCTTCCAGGAAAAGCTTCTAAGCTTCAGGTAACTAGGAACCGTACCCCAAACCGACACAGGTGGTTAGGTAGAGAATACCAAGGCGCTTGAGAGAACTCGGGTGAAGGAACTAGGCAAAATGGCACCGTAACTTCGGGAGAAGGTGCGCCGGTGAGGGTGAAGTATTTACTACGTAAGCCCATGCCGGTCGAAGATACCAGGCCGCTGCGACTGTTTATTAAAAACACAGCACTCTGCAAACACGAAAGTGGACGTATAGGGTGTGACGCCTGCCCGGTGCCGGAAGGTTAATTGATGGGGTTAGCGCAAGCGAAGCTCTTGATCGAAGCCCCGGTAAACGGCGGCCGTAACTATAACGGTCCTAAGGTAGCGAAATTCCTTGTCGGGTAAGTTCCGACCTGCACGAATGGCGTAACGATGGCGGCGCTGTCTCCACCCGAGACTCAGTGAAATTGAAATCGCTGTGAAGATGCAGTGTATCCGCGGCTAGACGGAAAGACCCCGTGAACCTTTACTATAGCTTTGCACTGGACTTTGAGCTTGCTTGTGTAGGATAGGTGGGAGGCTTTGAAGTGGGGACGCCAGTTCTCATGGAGCCATCCTTGAAATACCACCCTGGCAACCTTGAGGTTCTAACTCTGGTCCGTTATCCGGATCGAGGACAGTGTATGGTGGGTAGTTTGACTGGGGCGGTCTCCTCCCAAAGAGTAACGGAGGAGTACGAAGGTGCGCTCAGACCGGTCGGAAATCGGTCGTAGAGTATAAAGGCAAAAGCGCGCTTGACTGCGAGACAGACACGTCGAGCAGGTACGAAAGTAGGTCTTAGTGATCCGGTGGTTCTGTATGGAAGGGCCATCGCTCAACGGATAAAAGGTACTCCGGGGATAACAGGCTGATACCGCCCAAGAGTTCATATCGACGGCGGTGTTTGGCACCTCGATGTCGGCTCATCACATCCTGGGGCTGAAGCCGGTCCCAAGGGTATGGCTGTTCGCCATTTAAAGTGGTACGCGAGCTGGGTTTAGAACGTCGTGAGACAGTTCGGTCCCTATCTGCCGTGGACGTTTGAGATTTGAGAGGGGCTGACCTTAGTACGAGAGGACCGGGTTGGACGAACCTCTGGTGTTCCGGTTGTCACGCCAGTGGCATTGCCGGGTAGCTATGTTCGGAAAAGATAACCGCTGAAAGCATCTAAGCGGGAAACTTGCCTCAAGATGAGATCTCACTGGGAACTTGATTCCCCTAAAGGGCCGTCGAAGACTACGACGTTGATAGGCAGGGTGTGTAAGCGCTGTGAGGCGTTGAGCTAACCTGTACTAATTGCCCGTGAGGCTTGACCATATAACACCCAAACAATCTGCTCTGACAGCAGAGGGTGTCGATGGTGAAGTCGACAGAAAGCCGAAAATTTGCGAGAGCTACAAGCCTCTATCACGTATCCAAGGGATCGCGCCTTACCGCGAGATCCCAACCGAATTGCTTGACGACCATAGAGCGTTGGAACCACCTGATCCCATCCCGAACTCAGTAGTGAAACGACGCATCGCCGATGGTAGTGTGGTGCTTCACCATGTGAGAGTAGGTCATCGTCAAGCTCCTATACGAAACCCCAGATCTCTAACGAGGTCTGGGGTTTCTTCTTTGCGCGGCAGAAAGTACAGCGTGGCCAGCGCCGGGCATGTGGGCGAAGGCTGATCGCCGGCAAGCCGGCTCCTACGGTACGCGCCTGGCCTGAGCACCACGAAATCCCCGTAGGAGCCCGCTTGCGGGCGATGGCGGTGGTCGCGCACCTGAGTGGTCGCTCTGCAAGCGGGCTTAAGTAATCCCTCCTGCCGGTCGCCTTGCGTTGATGAATCACAGGTTATCAACGCGTACGTCCTCTTCGCATGACGTCGATTGATAGCACCTGATCCTCGCGATCCAGCCAGACGTGGCGAGCACTAAGGCAATCTCCTATGCGTCAATCGAGTCGAATCACCTTCCGTTCCACCTTTCGCATCAAGATCAGTGATCGAGAGCGCGACGCGCTGATCGGTTATGCCGGCGACGTTTCCGAGTGTGGGATGAAGCTGCTCAGCGATGCGCTCGTAGAGCCGGGTAGCATGCTCAAGCTGAGAGTGCGCATGCGCGATCGGGAGGGGAACCTGCGTCAGGTGGACGTGGATATGGTCTGCCAGTGGTCGCAGGAGAACACCCGCACCGGCTTCTTCGAAGCGGGCATGGCCCTGCAGGGCGAGTCGGCCGAATACGTGCGTCTGATCGAGGGAATGCGCAAGCTGCGCAAGGAGAAGGCGTGAGCCTCGGGTGGCAGGGCTGATGGGGCAGATGCCGAGTGCGGCATCCACCCTGTCGGGAGGCTTCTCGACTAGCCCAGGGTGCCGAGGATGTTGACGCCTACCCTGTCCGGGATCTCGTTCTGCGACAGCACATGCAGGCCGGGGCTGAAGACGCGGGCATAGCGTGCCAGCAGGGGGCGCAGCTGTGGCATGACGGTGAGGATCGGCGGATGGCCGTCCTTGCGCAGTTTCTCCTTCACCACCGGCATGGTGTTCTGCAGCTGGTTGAGCAGGCTGGGTTCGACCGGGATGTTGTCCAGGCTCACCGGGCCGGCCTGCTGGGCGATGGCCAGGGCGTTGAGCAAGGTGTTCTCCAGCGCATTTTCCAGGATGAATACCGACAGTTCCTGACGCTCCCCGGCGATCATGCCGACGATGCCGCGGCGCAGGGCATAGCGCACATCGGAGGCGAGCAGCACCGGGTCCTTGGTCGACTCGCTGGCCTCCAGCAGGGTGGTGGCGATGGTGACGATATCCTTGAGCGGCACCTGCTCCTGCAGCAGCTGGCGGTAGACGCGATGCTGCTGGGTGTAGCTCAGCTGGGTCTTCAGGCTGTCGGCCAGCTTCGGTGCCTGCACCTGCAGGCGCTGCATCAGATGGTCGACGTCATCGTGCTTGAACACGTCCGGCAGGTGTTCGCGGATCACCTTGTTCAGGTGGGTGGCGATCACGCTGGCACAGTCGATCACCTGGTAGCCGAGGTTGAGCGCACGGGCCTTGTCTTCCGGCTGAATCCACACCACCTGCATGCGATAGGCCGGGTCGACGCCGAGTATGCCGTCGATCTCGCCGTACAGCTCCGGTGAAGGGATGGCCATCATGCGGTCGGCATGCAGTTCGGCACCGTCGATCTTCTCGCCGTTGATCTGGATGCTGTACTGCGAGGCCTTCAGGCGCAGGCTGTCGCGGATATGCACTTCCGGCAGGAGAAAACCCAGGCTTTCCGAGAGGGTCTGGCGTACACCGCGAACGCGCTGGGTCAGTGGTGCCCCGGCGGCCTCGTTGACCAGCCCTACCAGCTTGTAGCCCAGCGATACCGACAGGCGCTCGACCAGGGGGATGTCTTCCCAGGCCAGGTTCTGCGCGCGTTCCTGCTCCATCGCCTTGCCCAAGGCCTCCACCTGCTCCAGGCTGGCAGCCTCTCGGGGTGGGCCGTTGCGCGCCACCATCCAGCCGACGAAGGCCACCAGGGCGGCGAAGCTGATGAACGCCAGGTGCGGCATCCCCGGCACCAGGGCCAGGGTGAAGAGGATGCCGGCCACGGTGTAGAGCAGCGCCGGCTGCGCCAGCAACTGACGGTGCACCTGGTCGGTGATTTCCGAGGATTCGTTGATCCGCGTGACGATGATCGCCGCGGCGGTGGACAGCAGCAGCGCCGGAATCTGCGCGACCAGGCCGTCGCCGATGGTCAGCAGGGCGTACTGCTGGAACGCCTGGCCGGCGCTCAGGTCGTAGACGAACAGGCCGATGGCGAAGCCGCCGAACAGGTTGATCAGGAGAATCAGGATACCGGCGATGGCGTCGCCCCGGACGAACTTCGAGGCGCCGTCCATGGCCCCGTAGAAGTCGGCTTCCTTGGCCACTTCCGAACGGCGACGCTTGGCCTCGTTCTGCTCGATCAGGCCGGCGTTGAGGTCGGCGTCGATGGCCATCTGCTTGCCGGGCAGCGCGTCCAGGGTAAAGCGCGCGGTGACTTCGGAGATGCGCTCGCCGCCCTTGGTGATGACGATGAAGTTGATGATCATGAGGATCACGAACACCACCAGGCCGACGATGAAGTTGCCGCCGATCACCACCTCGCCGAAGGATTCGATGACCTTGCCCGCCGCGCCGGTGCCGGTATGACCTTCGAGCAGCACCACGCGGGTGGAGGCGACGTTCAGGCACAGGCGCAGCAGGGTGGTGATGAGGATCACCGTGGGGAACAGGGAGAAGTCCAGCGGGCTTTTCGACGACACGCTGACCAGCAGCACCAGGATCGCCATGGCGATGTTGAAGGTGAACAGGGCATCGAGCAGCACGGGCGGCAGTGGCAGGATGACCATGGCCAGGATCGACAGGATCAGCACCGGGATGCCGATGCGGCCGCTGCGGAAGGTGGGCGCGAGTTGCTGCAGTAGGTTCATGGATCAGCCCCTGTTGGCCAAGCTGTCGGGAATCGGAAGGTTGCTCGCCAGTTGCGGCTTGCTCCTGCGGCCCTGGCGCCAGGCCTTGAGCTGCAGGATGTAGGTCAGTACATGGGCGACCGCGGTGTAGAGCGGTGCGGGAATCTGCTGGTTGACCTGGGTGGTGAAGTAGATGGCGCGCGCCAGCGGCGGTACTTCGACGACCTCGAGTTCGTGCTTGGCAGCCATCTGGCGCATGTACAGCGCGGTTTCATCGACCCCCTTGGCCAGCACGAAGGGGGCCTGGGCCTTTTTCGTGTCGTACTTGAGGGCGACCGCGTAGTGCGTCGGGTTGGTGATGACCACGTCGGCGTTCTTGATTACCTTGCTGATCTGTCGTTGCAGCATCTGCCGCTGCAGCTGCTTGATGCGCGCCTTGACCTCCGGGCGACCCTCCTGATTCTTGTGCTCTTCCTTGCGCTCCTGCTTGGTCATGCGCATTTTCTTGAGGAAGAAGTAGCGCTGCAGCGGGATGTCGATGAAGGAGAACACCACGAAGATCAGCATCAGGCAGAGGGTCAGGTTGAACGTCAGGTCGAGCGCCGCCGAGATCGCTTCCAGCACACTGCTGCGCTGCAGGGCGATCAGCTGGGGCAAGGCGGCACGCACCAGCATGTAGCCGACGCCGAGCAGCACCAGCACCTTGAGGATCGACTTGAGCAGCTCGCTCCAGTTCTGCGCGGAGACGATCCGTCCCAGGCCGGTGATGGGATTGAGCTTGCCCAGCTTGGGCGCGAAGTTCTTCGCCGAGAACACCCAGCCTCCCGGCACCAATGACAACGCCACCACCAGCAGCGAGGTGAGCAGCAGCGGCGACAGCAGCTTGATGAACACCAGCAGGTTGTAGCCGAGCAGGGTGTCGAGGTCGTCCAGGCCGATCTCGCTGTGGCCGAACTGAATGTAGGAAAGGCGGAAGCTGTCGCTGAGCCCCTCCATGAACAGCCCCGCACTGAACTTGAGAATGAACAGGGTGGCGATCAGCGAGATGGTGGTCGACAGGTCCTTGGAGCGCGCGACCTGGCCGTCTTCCTTGCTCTTCTTGAGTTTGTGCGCGGAGGCTTCTTCGGTTTTCTCCTGGCCGCTGTTCTGCTCAGACATCGCCGCCCTCGCGCAGGATCACGCCGATGCCGTTGAGCAGCTCGCGGGTCAGGTGCAGGTAGCTGTCCGGCAGGTTCGGCAGGGTCAGGTAGATGCACAGCAGGCCCATCAGGATGCTGATGGGAAAGCCCAGGGAGAACAGGTTCATCGCCGGGGAAATGCGGTTGAGCAGGCCGAAGCAGAACTGCACCAGGGTCAGGCAGAACACGATCGGCAGCGTCACCAGCACGGCGGCCGCCAGTACCCAGGCGAAGGCCTGGATGAAGTGCTCGGCGCCCAGGTAATGCAGGCCGCTGCCCACCGGCCAGAACAGGAAGCTCTGGTACAGCACGCTGACGGTGACCAGGTGACCGTCGATGGCGAAGAACAGCAGCACCAGCAGGATGAAGTACAGCTGATAGACGATCGAGGACGACGACACGCCGTTCACCGGGTCGTTGTAGCGCGCCATGCTCATGCCCATCTGGGTCGATACCACCTCGCCGACCAGCATGAAGATGGTGAACACCAGCTGCAGGGTCAGGCCCAGCAGGATGCCGAAGGCGGCCTGTTCCAGGGCGGTCAGCACGCCGCGCAACGACAGCGGGTCGATCTGCGGCATGTCCGGCAGGGCGGCACCGAGCGCCACGGTCAGGGCCAGGGCGAGGAGGATGCGTACGCGCACCGATACCGTCTTGTGGTTGAACAGCGGCGCCATGCTGAGCAGCGCGGCGATGCGGCAGAAGGGCCACCAGTAGGCCTGCAGGCTGCTCAGGTAGGTGCTGGCATGCAGCAAGGGCTCGTGCATGGGCATGGCGTCAGCCGACCAGATGGCCGGCCTGCTTGAAGGTTTCGATGAACAGGTCGCCCAGCGTGCGCAGGATCCAGTGGCCGGCGAACACCAGCATGGCGAGGGTGATCAGCAGGCGCGGGAGGAAGCTGAGCATCTGTTCGTTGATCTGCGTGGCCGCCTGGAAGATGCTCACCAGCAGGCCGCCGAGCAGGCTCGGCACCACCAGCACGCAGACGATCAGGCCGGTGATGTAGACGGCGTGGGCCACCAGTTCGGCGGCGTGTTCGGGCGTGAGCATCGCGCGGGCCTCGCTAGTAGGGCTGAATGCTGGTGGTGAGGGTGCCGACCAGCAGGGTCCAGCCATCCACCAGCACGAACACCATGAGTTTGAACGGCAGCGAAATCATCATCGGCGAGAGCATCATCATGCCCATCGCCATGAGCACGCTGGCCACCACCAGGTCGATTACCAGGAACGGCACGAAGATCATGAAGCCGAGCTGGAAGGCAGTCTTCAGCTCGCTGAGGACGAACGCCGGCAGCAGCAGGGAAAAGTCCAGCTGGGCCAGGTCCTCGGGCATCTCCTCGCCGGCCAGGGCGACCAGGGTTTCCAGCGAGTTCTTGCTGGTCTGCGCCAGCATGAACCGACTGATGATGCGCTTGCCTTCACCAAGGCCCTGTTCGAGGCTGATCTGGTCGGCTTCGAATGGCACGTAGGCTTCGCTGTACATCTCCTGCCAGACCGGGCGCATCACCAGCAGCGTCAGGCACAGGGCGATGCCGACCAGCACTGGGTTGGGCGGGCTCTGCTGCAGGCCGATGGCCTGGCGCAGGATGGCCAGGACGATGATGAAGCGGGTGAAGCAGGTCATCATCATCAACATGGCCGGAAGGAAGCCCAGCAGCGTCATCATCAGCAGGATCTGCAGCTTGACGCTCAGGGTCTGGCCATCTTCGGTGTCGTTGAAGTTGAACAGGGTGATGTCGCCACCGGCGGCCTGGGCCAGCAACGGGCAGCACAGGGCTGCCAGCAGCAGACCGGATTGCAGCAGGCGGCGCCGCATCACACGCCCAGCCCGCTGAGGCCGCTACCGGACAGCTCGACGATGCGCAGGCCGTAGTTGCCGTTCATCACCACCACTTCGGCCTTGGCGAACAGGGCGCCGTTGACCTTCACATCCAGCGGCTCGCCGGCCAGCTTGTCGAGGGCGATCACGCTGCCGGCGTCGACGTCCATCAGCTCCTTGAGGGTGATCTCGGTGGAGGCCACCTCCAGGGTGACGTTGACCGGGATCTTGCCGAAGAAGCTCAGGTCCTGCTGTGGCAGGCTGGCCGGCGCTTCTGCGGGCGTCGATTCGCTGACCAGCTCGTCGGTGCCGAGACCGGCATCGTTGATCAGGCTGTCGAAATCGTTGTCGGAAATGGGGCTGCTCATGGGGTCTTCACACTCTCGAGAGAAGTCAGGAACAAGGCGCCTTCGTCTTCGAAGATGGCGCCGCGAAACAGCTTCTGCTGGTTGATCTTTACGTCGCAGTGCTCGAGCAGTCGCATCGGCAGGACGTCGCCGGGGCGCAGGGCAAGCGCTTGCGCCAGCGGCATCTGCAGGCTGGCGACCACGCAATCCAGGCGCACCGGCAACTGGCGGATCTGGTTGAGCGAGCTGCCGCTCTGCGCGGGGGGCGCCGGCGGGGTCAGGCGGCTGGTCATCTCGTCGACCAGTTGCGTATCCAGGTAGATGAAGATCGACGACTGGCTGCCGGTGATATGGCTGCTGAACTGCAGCTCCGCCACGTACTCCCAGGCCGCTTCTTCGTAGGCGTTCTCGTAGGGCTCGAGCTTGCCGAAGGTCTGGCCGGCGAGAATCGAGCGGGCGAACAGCTGGGCGACATCCAGACCCAGGCGTGTGCGCATGCGCTGTTCCGAGGTGCTGACCGGCGGCGCCTCGTGATTGGGCAGGCAGGTGCCGCCGTAGTAGCACTCCAGGGCTTCGGTCAGCAGTGCCCGATCCATCGCGAAACCGACCTTGCCCAGGGCCGAGCGATACCGGCACTCGGCTTCTCTGCTCACATGCTCATGCACGTCGACCCGCAGCAGTTCGAGATTGATTCGATAGGCGCGCAGAAAGTAGTCGCTGATGATGCGCGGATATTTGGCGGAGAGCTCGCGAATATAGTGAGGAATCTTGTGGTAATGCCGGCCAAGTTTCTGCGGTTTCAACCGGGGCAGACTGTCGGCGGGCACGCCATGAAGGACTTTTTTAATCCCGGTCATGTTGTGAGCTGTATTCCTGGTTGTAACTGCGCGAGCGCTGTTCGGCAGTCGAACAGGCAGTGCAGAGGACGTTTTGATTTACCGGCAGGCCATGGCGGGAAGCCGTGGTCGTGGCGTCGAATTCATCCAGGCACAGCGCTGCAAGCCAGTGATGACGAGGGCGAGTCTAGGGGGAGGGAGGGCGGGAAATTAAATCAATAGATATCAAATGCTGTTTTTGATAGCGGCTGGCCAGCATTGATAGGAAATAACAGCAAGTAATTCGGCGATTTTTTGTGCGCTTGTTAACGTTCGCGCCGTGAACCGTCGCACCCAGGGAAGGTGCATCGGCAAGTTCCGCCGAGTTGACCAAACAAGAGCGACGGGAAGTTTCGAAAGATTAAGGGACCGCGTGAAAAAAAACTGTCATCGAGTTGGCAGTTTTGCACACGGGGTCGAAGGCAGCCGCCGAACGCACACAGACAACGGGTGATTTACCTTGCAGCACTCAACTCAAACGGTAAGTTACGCCTGCGACGAGCTGTTCGATGAACAGCTGGGGCAGCAACATATAGTCGTGGTCGGCCAGGCCGACGCGGCCAGCGAGCGTCTGTTGACGGGCGGCCTGCTGCGCCAGGGCTTCCGTGTCCGGCGTTTCGCCAACTGCCTTGAACTCGACCCGCATGCGCTGCAAGGCGCCAGCCTGGTGCTGGTGTTCGTCAGCAGCCTGGCCGGCAGCACCCTTTATGCACAGGTGGGCGCGATCCTGCGCCAGGTCGGTCGCGTCGGCGTGGTGCCGGTGGTGGAGTATGCCGATCAGGAGAAGGCCGCGACGCTGCTCGAACTGGGCTGCGTCGACTACCTCCTGGCACCCTTCAGCGAGGCTCAGCTCAGCGCACTGTTGCGCCGCCAGGAATCGGCCAGTGCCGGCGAGGAAGGTTTCGTGTCCTGCTCGCAGGCCGGGCGTCGTCTGCTGGCCATGGCGCAACGCGTGGCGATGACCCGTGCGCCGATTCTCATCACCGGGGAGACCGGCACCGGCAAGGAGCTGATGGCACGCTACATTCATCGCTTCTCAGCCCAGGACGACGCGCCCTTCATCGCGGTCAACTGTGCGGCGATTCCCGAGCAGATGCTCGAGTCCATCCTCTTCGGCCACGAGAAAGGCGCCTTCACCGGCGCGGTGAGCGCCCAGCCCGGCAAGTTCGAACTGGCCAATGGCGGCACGCTGCTGCTCGACGAGATCGGCGAGTTGCCGCTGGGCCTGCAGGCCAAGCTGTTGCGCGTGTTGCAGGAGCAGCGCGTCGAACGCCTCGGTGGACGTCGCGAGATCGCCCTGGACGTGCGCATCATCGCCGCCACCAACCGCGACCTGCAGCAGGAAGTGGCGCAAGGGCGCTTCCGTGCCGACCTGATGTTCCGCCTCGATGTGCTGCCACTGCACATCAGCCCGCTGCGCGAGCGCAAGGAGGATGTGCTGGCGCTGGCGCGGCGTTTCATCCGCCAGTACGCGCCGCAGGATGCGCGCCACGAACTGCTGACCGAGGACGCCTGCCGCGCCCTGCTGGCCCACGACTGGCCGGGCAACGTGCGCGAGCTGGAGAACTGTCTGCAGCGCGCGCTGATCCTGCGCAACGGCCTGTACATCCAGGCGCAGGACCTGGGCCTGAGCCTGCCGCCCAGCAGCGCCCCGGAGCCGGCGCCACGCCTGCAGCCACAGGCGCTCGAAGGCGGCAAGGCGGCGCTGCGTGCAAGCGGCAAGTGGGCCGAGTACCAGCATGTGATCGACACCATCCGCCGTTTCGGCGGGCACAAGACCAAGGCCGCCGAAAGCCTTGGCATGACCCCACGCGCACTGCGCTATCGCCTCAACGCCATGCGTGAGCAGGGCGTGCAGATTCCCGTTTAGGAGAAGCAAAGGATGAACTCGATCAGTCAGGTGCAGCAGGATCTGCTGGGCCGTATGGAGCAGCTCAGAAGCCTCAGCGAGGCGACCCCGGTCCAGCCGGCGCAAGCCTTTGCCGTGCAGCCCGGCGAGGCGGGTTTCGCCGCCGCCTTCGACGATGCGGTGCGCGCCGTGGACGCTCAGCAGCATCGCTCCGGCGAACTGATGGCGGCCGTGGACAGCGGGCAGAGCGATGACCTGGTGGGGGCGATGATCGAGAGCCAGAAGGCCAGCGTCTCGTTCAGTGCGCTGATGCAGGTGCGCAACAAGCTGGCCAGCGCCTTCGACGACATCATGAAGATGCCGCTGTAAGCGGAGCGGAGACCTGACGCGTGCTGCAGACCCTGAGAAGCAAACTGCCCGAAGGCGGGCTGAAACTCGACCCGCGCATGACCCTGGCCGGGCTGGCGTTGCTGGCCGCGCTGCTGGCGGTCGGCGTGGTGTTCTATCTCTGGCGCGACCAGGGTTCGTTCCGGCCGCTGTACGGCAGCGGCGAGGCCTACCCGGCGGCCGAGGTGATGCAGGTGCTCGATGGCGATGCGATCAGCTACCGCCTGCACCCGCAGAGCGGCCAGGTGCTGGTGCGCGAGGACCAGCTGAGCCAGGCGCGCATGCTGCTGGCGGCCAAGGGCGTACAGGTCAAGGTGCCGGCCGGCTACGAGCTGTTCGACAAGGACGAACCGCTGGGCACCAGTCAGTTCGTCCAGGACGTGCGCCTCAAGCGCAGCCTGGAGGGCGAACTGGCGCGCACGGTGATGGCGTTGAAGGGCGTCGAGGGCGCGCGCGTGCACCTGGCGCTGCAGGAAAGCAGCTCCTTCGTGGTCGGCAAGCGCGAGCCGGGCAAGGCCTCGGTGATGCTGCAGCTGGCACCGGGCTACAAGCTGACGCCGGAGCAGATCAGCGCCATCGTCAATCTGGTCGCCGGCAGCGTGCCGCAGCTGGAGGCGGGCAACGTGCAGGTGGTCGACCAGTACGGTGCGCTGCTGTCCCGCGGGATCGATAGCCACGGCGGCCCGGTGCAGAACTGGCAGGTGGTCGACGACTACCAGAGCAAGGCGGTGGCCAATGCCGAGGCGGTGCTGGCGCCGGTGCTGGGGGGCGGCAACTACCGCATCAGCGTGGCCGCCGACATCGATTTCAGCCAGAAGGAAGAGACCTTCCAGTCCTACGGCGAGACGCCGCGCCTGCGCAACGAAGTGCTGCGCGACGAGAGCGTGCTCGACCAGCTGGCGCTGGGGGTGCCGGGGTCGCTGGCCAACCGCCCGCCGCAACCGGCGCCCGAGCCGGCCCCGGGGCAGGCCGCAAATGAGCAGGACAGCGCGAACAAGGCGGCCACCTCGCTGCGCAAGGAGTCCAACCGCCAGCTGGATTACGACCAGAGCGTCACGCACGTCAAGCATGCGCCGTTCAGCCTGCGCCAGCAGAGCATCGCCGTGGTGCTCAATGCCGCCGTGGCCCCGGAGGGCGGCTGGACGCCCGAGGCGCGCGAGGAACTCGCGGCGATGGTCAAAAGTGCGGTGGGCTTCAACCAGGCGCGTGGCGACCTGCTGACCCTGAGCGTGTTCCCCTTCACCGAGGCCGGCCTGGCGACTGCGGCGGGCGAGGCCCTGCCCTGGTGGCAGGACGCCAAGGTGCATGACCTGGCCAAGCTCGGCGTGTTCGCCCTGATCAGCCTGTTGCTCCTGCTGCTGGTGGTGCGTCCGGCCGTGCGCAGCCTGAGCCAGCGCAGCCAGCCTGGGCTGCCTGCGGCGAGCGAGGGCGACGAGCAGCTCGCCCTGCATGCCGAACGCGCCGCCGAGCGCCTGCTGGCGCGTGTCGGTGACGACGCGCCTGGGGCCACCGTGCTCGGTGAGCTCAGCCCGTTGTCGGAAATCCGTCTACCGGCGCCCGGTTCGGGCCTGGAGCTACAGATCGAACACCTGCAGATGCTGGCCAAGAACGATCCCGAGCGCGTCTCGGAAGTCATCAAACAGTGGATAGGGCGCAATGAACGAGACCTCAACCCAGCCTGACGGCCGCGGCGGTTCCACCGCCAAGGAAATGCGCCTGCGCGTGCAGAAGCGTTCGTTGAGCTCCTCCGAGCAGGCCGCCATTCTCATGCTGAGCATGGGCGACGAGATTTCCGCCGGGGTGCTCAGGCACTTCTCCCGCGAGGAAATCGTCGCCATCAGCCAGGCCATGGCGCGCCTGTCCAACGTCAAGCAGCCGATGGTCTCCGACGTCATCGGCCGCTTCTTCGAGGACTACAAGGAGCAGAGCAGCATCAAGGGCGCCTCGCGTGGCTACCTCGACGGCATGCTCAGCAAGGCGCTGGGCAGCGAGATCACCCGTTCGCTGCTGGACAGCATCTATGGCGAGGAGATTCGCGCCAAGATGGCCAAGATGGAGTGGCTCGACCCGAAGCAGTTCGCCGCGCTGATCGCCAAGGAACACGCGCAGATGCAGGCGGTGTTCCTCGCCTTCCTGCCGCCCGGCATGGCCAGCGACGTGCTCGAGTGCATGCCGCGCGAGCGGCAGGACGAGCTGCTGTACCGCATCGCCAACCTCAGCGAGGTCAACAGCGACGTGATCGCCGAGCTGGAGCTTCTGATCGAGCGCAGCCTGGCCGTGCTCAGCACCCAGGGTTCGCAGGTGCGCGGCATCAAGCAGGCAGCGGACATCATGAACCGCTTCAAGGGTGACCGCGGGCAGATGTTCGAGCTGTTGCGCGCGCATGACGATCAGCTGGTCGAGCGCATCGAGGATGAAATGTACGACTTCTTCATCCTTTCACGGCAGAACCAGGACGTGCTGCAGGCGCTGCTTGAAGCCGTGCCGCTGGAAGAGTGGGTGGTCGCGCTCAAGGGCGCCGAGCCGGAGCTGGTGCGCGCCATCGCTGGCGCTATGCCCAAGCGCCAGGCGCAGCAGATGGAGTCGATCAACCGCCGCCAGGGCCCGGTGCCGCTGAGCCGGGTCGAGCAGGTGCGCAAGGACATCATGGCGGTGGTGCGCGAGATGTCGGCCAATGGTGAGCTGCAGGTGCAGCTGTTCCGCGAACAGACGGTGGAATGAGATGACGCTCAAGGTGATCAACGGCGACGCCCGGCAGTGGCGCGCCTACCGCTTCCCGCCGCGCAGCAGCCAACCGAGCGAGGACTGGAGCGGCGATCCGGCCGGGCTGCAGCGGGCCATGGCCGATGGCTTCCAGCAGGGCATCGAGAAGGGCTACCAGGACGGTCTGCAGCAGGGCGAGGAGGCCGGGCGCCAGGCCGGTTTCGAGCAGGGCCGCGAGGACGGCATGAAGCTCGGCCGCGACGAGGGGCGCAGCGAGGGGCGCCGCGCCTTCGAGCTGGCGGCGCAGCCGCTGCAGGCCATCAGCGAGCAGGTCGAGCACTACCTCGGCGAACTGGAGCACAAGCGTCGCCAGGAACTGCTGGAGCTGGTCAGGAAGGTCGCGCAGCAGGTCATTCGCTGCGAGCTGACCCTGCATCCGACGCAGCTGCTGGCGCTGGTCGAGGAGGCCCTGAGCGGCATGCCGGGCGAGCCGGAGGACGTTCAGGTGCTGCTGAGCCCCGAGGAGTACGCGCGGATCAGGTCGGTGGCGCCGGAACGTGCCGCGGGCTGGAAGCTGGTGGCCGACGAGCGCCTGGCGCTCGGCGAATGCCGGGTGGTCACGCCACAGGCCGAGGCCGACGTCGGCTGCCAGCAGCGCCTGGATGCCTGCATCGACACCCTGGCCGAACACCTGCACCTGACTGAAGCCTGACCGGGAGCCGTCGCCAGCATGCTCGACTACAAACTCGACGAAGCGCTGCGCTCGCTCGATGGCGTGCAACTGGCCAAAGTGGCCGGGCGCCTGGTGCGGGTCTCCGGGATGTTGCTGGAAAGCCTCGGCTGCCAGCGCAGCACCGGCCAGCGCTGCCGTGTGGAGCAGGCCGACGGCAGCCTGCTGGACGCCCAGGTGGTCGGCTTCAACCGCGATATCACCTACCTGATGCCGTTCAAGAAACCGGTCGGCCTGGCGGCTGGCTCGCGGGTCTTCCCGGCCAAGGACGAGGCGGTGCTGCACATCGACGAGTCCTGGCTGGGGCGGGTGGTCAATGGCCTCGGCGAGCCACTCGACGAGCGCGGAAAGCTCAGTGGTCGCGATCCGTTGCCGGTCGAGCTGCCCAGCGTCAACCCGCTCAAGCGCCGCCCGGTGGAGGCGGCGCTGGATGTCGGCGTGCGCGCCATCAACGGCCTGCTGACCCTGGGCAAGGGGCAGCGCGTCGGCCTGTTCGCCGGCTCCGGGGTGGGCAAGAGCGTGTTGCTGGGCATGATCACCCGGCAGACCAAGGCCGACGTGGTGGTGGTCGGGCTGATCGGCGAGCGTGGCCGCGAGGTGCAGGAGTTCATTCTCCACTCGCTTGGCGAAGAGGGCCTGCGCAAGGCGGTGGTGGTGGTGGCGCCGGCCAACGAATCACCCTTGATGCGGCTGAAGGCCACCGAGCTGTGCCACAGCATCGCCGCCTACTTCCGCGACCAGGGCCAGGACGTGCTGCTGCTGGTCGACTCGCTGACCCGCTATGCCATGGCCCAGCGCGAGATCGCCCTGGCGCTGGGCGAGCCGCCGGCGACCAAGGGTTATCCACCGTCGGTGTTCGGCATGCTGCCGGAGCTGGTGGAGAGTGCCGGCAACGGCGAGAGCGGCAGCGGCAGCCTCAGCGCCATCTACACCGTGCTGGCCGAGGGCGATGACCACCAGGACCCGATCGTCGACTGCGCACGGGCGATCCTCGACGGCCATATCGTGCTGTCGCGGCGCCTGGCCGATGTCGGGCATTACCCGGCCATCGACATCTCCGCCTCGGTCAGCCGCTGCATGAGCCAGGTCGGCGAGGCCGCGCACCTGGCCGCAGGCCGCCAGTTCAAGGAGTTCTACAGCACCTTCGAGAAGATCAAGGAGCTGATTCCGCTCGGCGGCTACACGCCGGGCATGGATGCCCGGACCGACCGCGCCGTGCAGCTGGCGCCGAGCCTCGAACGCTTCCTGCGCCAGGAGGTCGGCGTCGCTGCCGAGCTCGGCGCCAGCATCGCCACCTTGCAGAGCATCATCAAATGAAAGAGCAGCTAGAAGTGCTGGGGCGGCTGGCCAGCCTGCGTGGCAACCGGGTGCAGCAGATGCTCGGTCGGGTCAGTTATCAACAGAACCTGTGCCAGCGCTATCGCAACAACATCACCGGGCTCAGCCGCCTGTGCGGTTTCAGCGTGCCGATGACCACGCCGCTGCAGCGCGACAACCAGCAGCGCTACAAGGCCACGCTGTACAAGATGGTGGAGCTGCAGCGCCGCGAGCTGGCGCTGGCCGAGGAGAACCTGGCGCGTATCCAGCGCGAGTTGCTGACGGCCATGCGCAGCGAGAAGGTGATCAACCAGTTTCTCGAGAGCAAGCTGGGCCAGTGGCATGAGCTGCTTGCCCGCCAGGAACAGAAGATCCAGGATGGCCTGGCGGCGCAGGCCTGGTGGCGCGCACAGGTCAGCTGACGGGCGGCGCCGCGAGATTATTTTTCGCCTGGGGTTTAAGTGCTGGCCGTATCGGGTCGCTCTTAGGCCATAACACCACGAGTTGGATTCGAATCATGGAAATCAGCAGGCACCTCAAGCCCGGTCTCAACCTGCCCAGCGACGTCCCCGCCAAGGTGCAGGGCGCGCGGCCGCAGCAGGAGACCCCCGCGCGCGCCAGTGCAGGCGCCGAGCCGCGTCTCGAACAGCTGCAGGCGGCGCTGCAGAGCCTGCCGGACGTCGATCTGGACAAGGTCGCCCAGCTCAAGGCGGCGCTGGCCAATGGCGAGCTGAGCAGCGACCCGGCGGCGCTGGCCAGCAGCATGCTGACCTATCACAGCGGTAGCGATGCGTGACCACAGCGCGTGAGCAACAGCTGCTCCAGGTCGTCGAGCAGGACCTGCATCAGGACTGCGCCGACTACCTTGCCCTGCGCGGGCTGATGCAGGAGCTGTATCAGCAGTTGCTCAAGCGCGACAGCCGGCAGATCGACCTGCTCAACGAGCAGATCCTGCCACTGGTGGACCAGGCCAGGGCGCGGGCCGAGCGTCGCAGCAAGGTCCTGGCCGCCTTCCAGCTGGGTACCGGCCACAGCGCCATGCACAAGCTGCTGGCGCGCTATCCGCAGGCCCAGCGCAATCACCTTTCCCACACCTGGGAGCAGCTTGGCCTGCTGGCCGGGCAGTGCAAGCGTCTCAACGAGCGCAACGGCAAGCTGCTGGCCATGCACCACGAAATCCTCGAGCAGTTGCTCGGCGAGCCCGGAGCGGCTCAGCTGTACGCGCCGCCACCCTACTGAGGCAGCCCGGACGTGGCGTGATAGACTCGCGCGCTTCCGATCCGTGGTGATTGTTCTCCGTGTCTCACGCCGCCCTCGCTCATCCTCCGCGCTGGTTGACCCAGGCCCAGTTGCATCCGCAACCGACTGCCGCTGTCCGCGACTGGCTGTTCAACGGTGACTCGCTGACACGGCGCCTGACGGCACTGTCGCACGACGGCTTCTCCGTGACCCCGTTGCAGGAAGGCTGGCAGCGCCTGCGCAACGACGAATGCGCCCTGCTCGGCGTGGCCGATGGCAGCCAGGGCTGGGTGCGCGAGGTCTACCTGCGTGGCCACGGGCAGCCCTGGGTCTTCGCCCGCAGCGTTGCGGCGCGCAGCGTGCTCGAAGGCTCCGGACTGAACCTGGCTGAACTGGGCAGCCGCTCGCTGGGCGAACTGCTGTTCAGTGACCGCGCCTTCGACCGCGGCGAGCTGCAGGCCTGTCGCTATCCGGCCGCCTGGTTGCCGCAGGCGGTGCGTGAGGAGCGCCTGTGGGCGCGGCGCTCCTGCTTCAGCCGCGCAGCGCTCGGCGTGCTGGTGGCCGAGGTCTTCCTGCCGGCGTTCTGGCAGGCGGCGGGTCTCGACGCGTAGACCGCAAGCCCGCGCTGCGTCTGCCAGCAAGCGGCTGCGCGGCGCGCCAGTGCCCGAAGGCATGGGCGTACCTGGCGCCTGTAACGGTGGATGAGGACAGCGTCATCCACCCTGCGCCGCCAACCCCTTTATAATCCGCGCAACCTGCACGGAGACGCCGCGATGTACACCCGCCTGCTGCAATCGACCACCCGCCTGCACCCGCGTGCCTGGGACTTCATCCAGCTGATGCGCCTGGACAAGCCCATCGGCATCTACCTCCTGCTGTGGCCGACGCTGTGGGCGCTGTGGGTGGCGGGCGAGGGCGTGCCGAGCGTGAAGAACCTGTTCATCTTCGTCGTCGGCGTGATTCTGATGCGCGCTGCAGGGTGCGTGATCAACGACTACGCCGACCGCAACTTCGATGGCCATGTCAGCCGCACCAAGGCACGCCCGCTGGCCAGCGGCAAGGTCACGCCACGCGAAGCGCTGGTGCTGTTCGCCGTGCTGGTGGCGCTGAGTTTCGTGCTGGTGCTGTTCACCAATGCCACCACCATCTGGCTGTCCTTCGGCGGCCTGGCCCTGGCCGCCTGCTACCCCTTCATGAAGCGCTACACCTTCTACCCCCAGGTGGTGCTCGGCGCAGCGTTCTCCTGGGGCATGCCGATGGCCTTCACCGCCGAGACCGGCAGCCTGCCGCCCGAGGCCTGGCTGCTGTACATCGCCAACCTGCTGTGGACGGTGGCCTACGACACCTACTACGCGATGGCCGACCGCGAGGACGACCTGAAGATCGGGGTGAAGTCCACCGCCATCCTCTTCGGCGACGCCGACCGTCTGATCATCGCGACCCTGCAGGGCCTGGCGCTGCTCTGCCTGCTGCTGGCCGGTGCGCGCTTCGAACTGGGCCTGTACTTCCATCTTGGCCTGCTGGTGGCCGCTGCCTGCTTCGCCTGGGAGTTTCACGTGACCCGCCGCCGCGAGCCGCTGGTGTGCTTCAACGCCTTCCTGCACAACCACTGGGCGGGGTTGGCGATCTTCATCGGCATCGTGCTGGACTATGCCCTGCGCTGAGTGAGCGATAAGCATGCTGCGCTGGCGCTCAGCCCGACGGTCGCTCCCGTTGGCAGCGTGCGTCAGCTGGCGAAATCGCGACCCTGCTCCCGGCACTGCCGCGCGCTTGTCATATCGCTGCAATAATTCCGTTATCTAATGCGGCGCAGACAGATGAACGAACAGAGGCTAAGGCCCCATGGTTGGCAAGAACATCCTGATCGTCGATGACGAAGCACCGATCCGCGAAATGATCGCGGTGGCCCTGGAAATGGCCGGTTACGAGTGCCTGGAAGCGGAGAATACCCAGCAGGCCCATGCCGTCATCGTCGACCGCAAACCCGATCTGATCCTGCTCGACTGGATGCTGCCGGGTACCAGTGGCATCGAGCTGGCACGCCGCCTGAAGCGCGACGAGCTGACCAGCGATATCCCGATCATCATGCTCACCGCCAAGGGTGAAGAGGACAACAAGATCCAGGGCCTGGAAGTCGGCGCCGACGACTACATCACCAAGCCCTTCTCGCCGCGCGAGCTGGTGGCGCGCCTCAAGGCCGTGCTGCGCCGGGCCGGTCCGAGCGACAGCGAGGCGCCGATCGAGGTCGGTGGCCTGCTGCTCGACCCGATCAGCCATCGCGTCACCATCGACGGCAAACCGGCCGAAATGGGGCCGACCGAATACCGCCTGCTGCAATTCTTCATGACCCATCAGGAGCGCGCCTATACCCGTGGCCAGCTGCTCGATCAGGTCTGGGGTGGCAACGTCTACGTCGAGGAACGTACCGTCGACGTGCATATCCGTCGCCTGCGCAAGGCGCTCGGCGATGCCTACGAAAACCTGGTACAAACCGTGCGCGGGACTGGCTATCGTTTCTCCACCAAAGGCTGAGCCGCTGGTGCTGCGCGTCGGCCCTGCCGCGTCGAGAACAGGTCCGGCAGGCCGCGAGCGGCCAACGCAGTTTGGTGAGGCCCCTAAGGGCGAACGTGGTGAGTAATACGCATGGACAGTCGTACAATCGCCCGCAACGCCGAGCGTTCCGCAGTTGCCTGCGCGGGGGCGTCATCGGTATTGCATGGCTCCAGCTCGCAAGCTCGTGAAGCTGCTGCTGCGAGCTCGCTCTTCAGACAAGGATGCGTTCCATCGTGAATCAAGACTGGCGTGGTGCCGTGGTGCGCCGGCTGTTGCTGCTGATCGGCGCCTGCCTGCTGCTGGGTTTCGTCACCGGCGAATATGCCTGGGTGCTGGCGTGTGGCCTCGCCATTCACCTGGGCTGGACCCTCAGCCAGCTGTTGCGCCTGCACAAATGGCTGCGCGAGCACAAACCCGACGAACCGCCGCCGGACGGCTACGGCCTGTGGGGCGAGGTGTTCGACAGCATCTACCACCTGCAACGGCGCAACCAGAAGGCGCGTGGCCGCCTGCAGGCGGTGATCGACCGCGTGCAGGAGTCCACCGCTGCGCTCAAGGATGCGGTGGTGATGCTCGACAGCCAGGGCAACCTGGAATGGTGGAACCGTGCCGCCGAGACCCTGCTGGGCCTGAAAACCCCCCAGGACAGTGGCCAGCAGCTGGCCAACCTGGTGCGCGACCCGCGCTTCAAGGAGTACTTCGAGCGTGGCAACTATGCCGATGCCCTGGAGATTCCCTCGCCGGTCAACGACCGTCGGCGCCTGCAGTTCCATATCACCCGCTACGGTAACCGCGAGCATCTGCTGCTGGTGCGTGATGTCACCCGTCTCCATCAGCTGGAACAGATGCGCAAGGACTTCGTCGCCAACGTCTCCCACGAACTGCGCACGCCGCTGACGGTGATCGCCGGCTATCTGGAGACCCTGCTGGACAACGTCGAGGCGGTCAATCCGCGCTGGCTGCGTGCCCTGCAGCAGATGCAGCAGCAAGGCGCGCGCATGCAGACGCTGCTCAACGACCTGCTGCTGCTGGCCAAGCTGGAGGCCACGGACTATCCCTCGGACAATCAGCCGGTCGCGGTCGACCTGATGCTGCTGTCGATCCGCAACGATGCCCAGGCGCTGTCAGCCGATCAGTTGCATCGCATCAGCCTGGAGGCCGATCCGCACCTCAAGCTCAAGGGCAGCGAGGCCGAACTGCGCAGCGCGTTTTCCAACCTGGTGTTCAACGCGGTCAAGTACACGCCGGCCGGCGGCGAGATCCGCATCCGCTGGTGGGGTGACGAGAAGGGCGCGCACCTGGCCGTCAGCGACACGGGCATGGGCATCGACGCCAAGCACCTGCCGCGCCTGACCGAGCGCTTCTACCGCGTCGACTCCAGCCGTGCCAGCAACACGGGCGGCACCGGGCTCGGCCTGGCGATCGTCAAGCATGTGCTGCTGCGCCATCGCGGCAACCTGGAGATTGGCAGCGAGCTGGGCCGCGGCAGTACCTTCACCTGTCACTTCGCCCCGGCCCAGGTGGTGCAGCGCGCCCGCTGAATGCTTGCATTCGGCGCGGCGAGGCTCCACCCTCTAGCGATCATTGGCCAACCCGAACCTTCATGGACCCCTCCACGAGCCTCTCCGTTTCCACCTATCTCGCCGACTTCGGCCTCATGCTGTTCGCCCTGTTTCTGGTCCTGCTCAACGGCTTCTTCGTTGCCGCCGAGTTCGCCATCGTGCGCCTGCGTGCCACCAAGGTCGACGCGCTGGCCGAGGCGCATGGCTGGCGCGGGCACATCCTGCGCACCGTGCACAACCAGATGGACGCCTACCTCTCGGCCTGCCAGCTGGGCATCACCCTGGCTTCGCTGGGCCTGGGCTGGGTCGGTGAGCCGGCCTTCGCCGAGCTGCTGACGCCGCTGCTGGCGGCACTGGGTATCGATTCGCCGGCGCTGATCCACGGCATCGCTTTCTTCACCGCGTTCGCCATCATCTCCTACCTGCACATCGTCATCGGCGAGCTGGCGCCCAAGTCCTGGGCGATTCGCAAGCCGGAGCTGCTGTCGCTGTGGACGGCGGCGCCGCTGTACGCCTTCTACTGGCTGATGTACCCGGCGATCTTCGTCCTCAACGCCAGCGCCAACGCCATCCTGCGCATCGCCGGGCAGGGCGAGCCCGGCCCGCATCATGAACACCACTACAGCCGCGAAGAGCTGAAGCTGATCCTGCACTCCAGCCGCGCCAGCGCCGACAGCGACCAGGACCTGCGCGTGCTGGCCTCGGCCGTCGAGCTGGGTGAGCTGGAAGTGGTGGACTGGGCCAACTCGCGCGAGGATCTGGTCTACCTGGAACTCAACGCCAGCCTGGACCAGGTGTTCACCACCTTTCGCCGGCACAAGTACAGCCGCTATCCGATCTACGACGAGAGCAAGGAAGAGTTCGTCGGCGTGCTGCACATCAAGGACCTGCTGCTGCAACTGTCGCTGCTGGAGATGCTGCCCTCGGCGCTCAAGCTCGGCGACATGATGCACCCCCTGGAGCGGGTCAGCCGGCACATGCCGCTGTCGCAGCTGCTCGAGCAGTTCCGCCAGGGCGGTGCGCACTTCGCCCTGGTCGAGGAAGCCGACGGCAAGGTCATCGGCTACCTGACCATGGAGGACGTGCTGGAGGCATTGGTCGGCGACATTCAGGACGAGCACCGCAAGGCCGAGCGCGGCATCCTGGCGTACCAGCCGGGCAAGCTGCTGGTACGTGGTGACACGCCGCTGGCCAAGGTCGAGCGCCTGCTGGGCGTCGACCTCGACCACATCGAGGCCGAGACCCTGGCCGGCCTGATCTACGAAACCCTCAAGCGCATGCCCGAGGAAGAGGAAGTGCTGGAGACCGACGGCCTGCGCATCATCGTCAAGAAGATGAAAGGCCCCAAGGTGGTGCTGGCCAAGGTCCTCAAGCTCGACTGACCGAGCGGCCGCCGATGCTCTGCAGGGCAGGGCGGCAGCGTAGCGCGAGCAGCCCCAGGGTGGCGGCATACAGGCCGATGACCGTCAGCCCGACCCATTGAATCTCGAACGGCGTGAAGCGGAACGTCAGCACCAGCGCGCCGAGCAGGACGAAGTGGCAGGCGATGAAGCGCGCACGCCCCAGCCGCTGCACGCTGAGCCCCAGGTTGTCGCTGTACAGGCGCACCAGGGAGTCCACCGAGTTGATCACGAAGATCACCCCGACCGCGAGCATCGCCAGCTTCCACAGCGGCGCGATGGCGATGCCATCGGTGAAGTAGTGGTAGAGCACGGCAAACCAGATCGCCAGGGGAATCGACGGGATGATCAGCAGCGCCAGCAGCAGCTGGTAGGTCTTCAGCCCGCCGACGAAGCGCGAGACGAACTGGCCGATCATGATGCTCCAGGCGAACCACCAGAACAGGTAGAAGGCGTGATAGTCGCTGAGCGGCACGACGAAGTGCGGCAGCTTGGCGAAGTAGCCGCTGCCGATGTCGCCGGCCGCCCGGGCGAAGCTGTCCGGGCCGACCCCGCCGACGATGGCCATCGCCAGGATCAGGCCGAAGAACAGCCAGGTGGAGGCCACGCTGAGTACCTTCAGGTAGCGGATGTCGGTGCTGGAATAGATCGCGGCGAGCAGGATGGCGACCACCGTCAGGTACTGCCAGGTTTCGCTGATCTCCGGTGCGTACCAGGCGATGTTGACCAGGAACAGGTACGCGGTGAAGGCGCAGGTGGAGACGATCACCAGGTTGTTCACCAGCTTCACCGGGCGCAGTTCGAACAGGCGCACCCTGGGTTCGATCACGCAGAAGTAGAAGGTGGTGATGAAGTACATGGCCCAGATCAGGAAGCCCCAGAAGCCGAAGGCGACCGCCAGCGGGTTGGAGAACTGATAGGGCTGCTCGCTGGCGTAGATCGGGAATTCGGTCATCGGGAAGATGATCAGCCCCATGTCGAGCCCGGAGGTGAAGAGGATCGCCAGGAAGGTGAACAGGCCGACCGGCTCGCTGCCGGTGCAGCGCAGGCGACCCCAGCGCAACAGCACCCAGAGGGTCAGGCCGAGCAGCGCCAGGGACGCCGCACAAAGGACGAGGTTCATCGGTGCAAGCCTCTTGTTGTTATGGGTGAGCACGGCTTATCCGCTGCCGAGGCCTGGCGATACTGCCGAAGTCGGACCGCGCGGACATACGTGTGGGCGTCGGCCAGTGCTCCGATTGCGTCAGGCCGGAGATGGCACTTTGCTTCTGTCCGGTTGCCTCGAAATCCGACGAAAGGCCCGTTCTAGAGGGTTCAATCCTACTTTCGTGGTAGAGGCGCGAGGCAGTGCGGCCACTAGACTGCTCGCCCTCCGTGCTATCCCCGCCTGTCGAGGTTCCCGATGTATGCAGATCGTGTGCGCCAGCCTTCGCTGCTGGACAAGGTGATGACTGCGGCCGAGGCGGCCGCCCTGATCGAGGACGGCATGACCGTCGGCATGAGCGGTTTCACCCGTGCCGGCGAGGCCAAGGCGGTGCCGCTGGCGCTGGCCGAGCGTGCGCGCCAGGCCCCGCTGAGCATCAGCCTGATGACCGGCGCCAGCCTCGGCAACGACCTCGACAAGCAGCTGACCGAAGCCGGCGTGCTGGCCCGGCGCATGCCGTTCCAGGTCGATGCCACGCTGCGCAAGGCGATCAACGACGGCCGCGTGATGTTCATCGACCAGCACCTCTCCGAGACCGTCGAACAGCTGCGCAACCACCAGCTGAAGAAGCCCGACATCGCGGTGATCGAAGCGGTGGCCATCACCGAGCAGGGGCACATCGTGCCGACCACCTCGGTGGGCAACTCGGCCAGCTTCGCCATCTTCGCCGAGCGGGTGATCGTCGAGATCAATCTGGCGCACAACCCGAATCTGCAGGGCCTGCACGACATCTACATCCCCACCTACCGGCCGACGCGCACGCCGATCCCGCTGACCCGCGTCGACGACCGTATCGGCAGCACGGCGATCCCGATCCCGGCGGAGAAGATCGTCGCCATCGTGGTCAACGACCAGCCCGACTCGCCGTCCACCGTGCTGCCACCGGACGTCGAGACGCAGGCCATCGCCGACCACCTGATCGCCTTCTTCCAGCGCGAGGTCGATGCCGGGCGCATGAGCAACAGCCTCGGCCCGCTGCAGGCCGGTATCGGCTCGATCGCCAATGCGGTGATGTGCGGGCTGATCCATTCGCCATTCGAGAACCTGAGCATGTACTCGGAGGTGCTGCAGGACTCCACCTTCGACCTGTTCGATGCCGGCAAGCTGGCTTTCGCCTCAGGCAGCTCGATCACCCTCTCGGCGCGCCGCAATGCCGATGTGTTCGGCAATCTCGAACGCTACAAGGAGCGCCTGGTGCTGCGCCCGCAGGAAATCTCCAACCACCCCGAGGTCGTGCGCCGCCTGGGCATCATCGGCATCAACACGGCGCTGGAGTTCGACCTGTACGGCAACGTCAACTCCACCCACGTCGGCGGCACCAGGATGATGAATGGCATCGGCGGCAGCGGCGACTTCGCCCGCAACGCCCACCTGGCGATCTTCGTCACCAAGTCGATCGCCAAGGGTGGGGCGGTGTCCAGCGTGGTGCCGATGGTCAGCCACGTCGATCACAGCGAGCACGATGTCGACATCCTGGTCACCGAGCAGGGCCTGGCCGACCTGCGTGGCCTGGCGCCGCGCGAACGCGCCCGGGCGGTGATCGACAACTGCGTGCATCCGGACTTTCGGGGGCCGCTCGGCGACTACTTCGAGCGCGCCTGTGCCCGTGGCGGGCACACCCCGCACATCCTCCGCGAAGCGCTGCAGTGGCACATCAACCTGGAGGAAACCGGGCGCATGCTGGCCGGCTGAGGCGTGGCGTGCGCGCCGCGTCGATGGCCTATGCTCTGGCGTGCCCAACCTCCGACTGGCTAGCCAGTCGCGGTACGATCCAGTAGGGTGTGTCCGCCATCTCTCGAGGAGGCCTGTACCATGCGCAAGTGGCAATGCATCGTCTGCGGTTTCATCTACGACGAGGCTCTGGGGCTGCCCGAGGAGGGCATTGCACCCGGTACGCCCTGGGAAGACGTGCCGGCCGACTGGGTCTGCCCGGACTGTGGCGTGGGCAAGGTCGACTTCGAGATGATCGAGATCGTCTGAGGGGGCGCTGACAAATTGCTGCGTCTTGCCTGACCTTTGTCAGCCCCTCCGAGTCTGGCCGCCGTTTCCAGCGGCTTCTCATTGATTCACGACGACGGCCGCCTGGCCGTCGTGTCGTTTTCGCCGCGAGGATTCATGCATGAGCGCACCCCTAGTGATCGTCGGTACCGGCCTGGCTGGCTACAACCTGGCCAAGGAGTGGCGCAAGCTCGACAGCGAGACGCCCCTGTTGCTGATCACCGCTGACGACGGACGTTCCTACTCCAAGCCGATGCTGTCCACCGGCTTCGGCAAGAACAAGGACGCCGATGGCCTGGCCATGGCCGAGGTCGGCGCCATGGCCGAGCAGCTCAAGGCGGAGATCCGCACCCACACCCGCATCACCGGCATCGACCCGGGCCACAAGCGCCTGTGGATCGGCGAGGAGGCGGTGCCCTACCGTGACCTGGTGCTGGCCTGGGGCGCCGAGCCGATTCGCGTACCGGTGGAGGGCGATGCCCAGGATGCGATCTTCCCGATCAATGATCTCGAAGACTACGCCCGTTTCCGTGATGCCGTAGCCGGCAAGCGCCGGGTGCTGATTCTCGGGGCCGGCCTGATCGGCTGCGAATTCGCCAATGACCTCAGCGCGGGCGGCTATCAGGTGGAACTGCTCGCACCCTGCGAGCAGGTGATGCCCGGCCTGTTGCACCCGGCGGCGGCCGCTGCGGTGCAGGCCGGCCTGGAGGGGTTGGGGGTGCGCTTCCACCTGGGCCCGGTGCTGGCCAGCCTGAACCACCAGGGCGATGCGTTGCAGGCCGTGCTGGCCGATGGCACGCAGATCGAGTGCGATGCGGTGGTCTCCGCCGTCGGCCTGCGCCCGCGTATCGCGTTGGCTGCTGCTGCCGGCCTCGACGTCAATCGCGGGGTGATGGTCGACCGTCAGCTGCGGACCTCGCACGCCAACATCCACGCGCTGGGTGACTGCGCCGAGGTCGATGGCCTCAACCTGCTCTACGTCATGCCGCTGATGGCCTGTGCCCGTGCCCTGGCCAAGACCCTGGCCGGCGAGCCGACCGCCGTCAGCTATGGGCCGATGCCGGTGACGGTGAAGACGCCGGTGTGCCCGCTGGTCGTCTCGCCGCCGCCGCGCGACAGCCAGGGCGAGTGGACGGTCGAGGGTTCGGGGAGCGACATCAAGGCGCTCTGCCGCGATGCTTCCGGGGCGTTGCTGGGCTACGCGCTGACCGGTGCGGCGGTGCAGGAGAAACTGGCCCTGAACAAGGAACTGCCCGCGCTGCTGGCATGATTGCCTGTCGTTCTGTCGGATACGCCACGAAATTGCCTGACTAAACTGTCCTATGAGACTGGCGCAGTGCGATGCGGCATGCCATTCTCCCAAGGGTCTGCCGCAGCGCAGAGCTGTTGCGGCGCCTTGGGCGCTGTTCTGGAAGGACAGCACGGACACAACAACAAAAAACCGTCAAAGAGGCATCTATGCGTAAACCGGAACTCGCCGCCGCCATCGCCGAAAAGGCTGATCTGACCAAGGATCAGGCCAATCGTGTACTCAACGCCGTACTGGAAGAAATCACCGGCGCACTGAACCGCAAGGACAGTGTGACCCTGGTTGGCTTCGGTACTTTCGTCCAGCGTCATCGTGGCGCACGCACGGGCAAGAACCCGCAAACCGGCCAGCCGGTGAAGATCAAGGCCAGCAACACCGTTGCCTTCAAACCGGGCAAGTCCCTGAAAGACGCGGTCAACTGAGCCCATCGCCCGGAGCCGCTCGGCTCCGGGCTCCCCCTCCGCAGCCCGGCTGCGTCCTCGCCATTGCAGCCATGCTTTCGACAGGCTGTAGTCTTGCGAGAAAACCACTACAATGCGCGCCCATCATCTTCGATCACGAGGGCCTGTGCATGAAATTCCGTTTTCTTCTGTGGATGCTGGGCCGCCTGATGGCCAAGGCCAGTCGTGAGAACCCGGCGTTCCGCCAGCAACTCGAAGGCCGCGACATGGTCTTCCAGCTGCACACGCTGGACGGCAAGGTCGCCCGTCACTTCATCGTCTCCGGCCAGCGCGTCAGCAGCAAGCGTGGCAGCACTGCCGAGCCGGCCTTCGCCATCGGCTTCAAGGACGCCGTCTACGGTTTCGAAACCATGACCGCGAAGAACAAGCAGCTGGCCTTCATGCAGGGTATCCAGAACAAGGACATCCAGATCCAGGGCAACCCGGCGCTGGTGATGTGGTTCCAGGGCCTGACCAAGTACCTGACGCCGAAGAAAAAGGCCGAGTCGCCGAAAAAGGCGGCCTGATCGGCAACCGGGCGGCTCGCGGCTGGCCGCCACGCTGCGCTTTGGTTAGGCTTGCCAGGCAAGTCATCGTGGAACGCCCGACCATGCGCCTTTTCCTGTTGCCCCTGCTGTTGCTGGCCGCGACCGCCGTGCGGGCCGAGCCAAGCTCAAGCAAGACCCTGCTGCCGCTGTTCGAGTTGGCCGGCATCCACCTGCTGTGCGAGCAGAGCCTGCCGTTGCTGCAGCGCGGCCAGGGTGAGAGCGAACAGAAGCGCCTTGCCCAGCTGTTCGCAGGCGAGGCGTTCTGCCTGGACCTGGCCGAACGGGTCGGGCAGCGACTCGACGAAGAACAGGCCGAACAGGCCCGTGCGCGTCTCGACGGCCCCCTCGCGCAGCGTTTCACCGCCGCCGAGCGGGCGGTCGGCGAACAGCCGGAAGTGCTCGGCGAATATCGCCAGCGCCTGCAGCAGCGGCCGCCGCGCGGCGCGCGGGTGGAACTGGTCAGGCGTCTGGATGCGGCGGCGCGTACCACCGAGCTGGCCAGCCTGCTGCGCTACGAAGTCGGCAAGACCCAGGCGCTGCTGGCGCTCAGGGCGCGTGGCGAGAATCTCGACGAGGCCGAGCTGCAGCGCCAGACGCAGACCCAGGCGGATGCGATTCGCCAGTCCAGCCAGCAGGCCGTGGAATCCTTCATGCTCTATGCCTACCGGCAGATGCCCAGTGACCAGCTGGCCGAATACGCCAGCCTGTACGAGCAGGCCAGCGTCAGCCAGTTGCTGGCCGTCAGTCTGGAGGTGGTGCCGCAGCTGTTCGCCGAGCGCCGCGAACAGCTGCGCAAGGGGGCTGCGCCCGCGCAGTGACCCCGCGCCCTCAGTGGCTGGGGTTGAACTGCGCTGCCAGCTCGCGCAGGGCGACTTCGGCGCTGAGTACCTTGCTCACCGCGTCTTCCGCCTTGTCGCGGGTCAGGCCGAGTGCCTCGAACAGTTCATCGGGAATTTCGCTCTGTGGCCCGGCACCGATGCCGCGGTTGCGCAGCAGGCTGACCGCCAGGCACACCAGGTTGGCGAAGGCGGCGCCGTCGCCGGCATAGTCGGGGTCGTGCTGGAAGCGCAGGGCGTTCGCCAGCTCTTCCGGCATGTCCCAGTGGCGCATCAGCCAGGCGCCGATCTGTTCGCGGGTGATCCCCAGCAGGTGCTGCTCGATATAGCTGTGCGGCAGGTGCGGGTTGACCTCCAGGTGGCGGCAGATCAGCGAGAAGTGCGGCGGGAAGACGTGCGCCAGCACCAGGTAGCCGAAGTTGTGCAACAGCCCGGCCAGGTAGGTCAGGCCCGCCTCGGGGCGTTGCGCGCGCGGCATGGCGCGGGTCAGGCCCTCGATCACCGCTGCGGTGTAGATCGCCTGTTGCCAGTAGGGGGTGGCGTGCTGCGGCTGGTCCTTGGGCAGGCTGAGGGTCTTGCCCAGGGCCAGGCCCAGCGCCAGGTTGATCACCAGATCGAAGCCCAGCACGCGGACGATGGCGTCCTCCACCGAGCGGATCTTGCCGGGCGCGGCGTAGTAGGGCGAAGCCGCCCAGCTGACCACCTGGGCGGCCAGTGCCGGGTCGGTCTCGACCACGCCGGTGATGTCGTCCACCGTGGCGTTGGGGTCGACACGCAGCTTGATGATCTTCTGCGCGGTTTCCGGCAGCGGCGGAATCTCGATGGTCTCTTCCAGGCGCTGCTGGATGCGCCGTGCGGTGAAGGCCTGCACGGCCTGGGTGATTTCCGCGCGGTCGTCGTGCGGACGGTCGAGGTTGGGCTTGATCGCGCTCACCGGCTCGCCAAAGCGTGCCGCGCTGGCCTTGCTCAGCAGGCTCTTGTAGGCCTCGGTGGGGATCTCCAGCAGCACGCCGGGCTGGCCGGACTCGATCAGCAGGCTGGGCGCCTGCAGCAGGCGCTCCTCGTACAGGCAGGGCGAGCTGGTCAGCGGCGGCAGGCCCGGCAGGGCCGCGAGGTTGTGCTTGCCGAGCATGCGCTCCAGGCGTTCCGGCTTGACCGCCGTCAACTGGCGCCCGGTGAGTTCGGCCAGACGACCGAGGTCGAGCAGTTGGCTACGCGGATAGAGCACCAGCAGGGCGCCCACGGCGTCGTCCAGCAGCACCGCCTGCAGGCGTGCGGCGGCGGGCAGGCCGGGCCTCTCGGCGCGTACCTGGTAGGGCACGGCGAGTTTTTCCAGCAGCTGCAGGATGACGCTGGGCGGCTGCGGCGTGGCGTTGGGGGCGAGGGCGGCTTCAGTCATATCGGTATCCGGCAGTGACGCGTCTACCCCGGAGTATAACCAGCGGGGACTTGCGCAAAGGTTCGTGGCGACGGTTGTCCTGTGAACGGGCTCACACTTGACCGTATTGCTGGCCATGACGCAACCAGCGTTCCAACAATGGAGCCACATGTTGCGGCCAATGTTCCAAAAGAGCGTGTGCGGCGTCGCGAACGGCGGGCAACAGGTCGGCGTCGCGCATCAGATCGGCGACCTTGAACTGCAGCAGGCCGGTCTGCCGCGTACCGAGCATTTCGCCGGGGCCGCGCAGCTCCAGGTCCTTCTCGGCGATGACGAAACCGTCGGTGGTTTCGCGCATGATGGCCAGGCGTTCGCGACCCAGCTGTGACAAGGGTGCATGATAGAGCAGCACGCAATGGCTGGCTGCACTGCCTCGGCCGACCCGGCCGCGCAACTGGTGCAGTTGCGCCAGGCCGAGGCGTTCCGGATTCTCGATGATCATCAGGCTGGCGTTGGGCACGTCGACGCCTACCTCGATCACCGTGGTGGCGACCAGCAGCTGCAGCTTGCCCTGCTTGAATTCGTCCATCACGGCGGCTTTCTCGGCCGGCTTCATGCGCCCGTGAATCAGGCCGACGCGCAGTTCGCCGAGGGCAGCGGAAAGTTCTTCGAAACTGGTCTCGGCTGCCTGGCAGGTGAGCTCTTCGGATTCCTCGATCAGGGTGCACACCCAGTAGGCCTGGCGCCCCTGCTGGCAGGCATTGCGCACCCGCTCGATCACCTCGATGCGGCGGCTGTCGGCGATCACCAGGGTGTTCACCGGCGTGCGTCCGGGCGGCAGCTCGTCGAGGATCGAGGTGTCCAGGTCGGCGTAGGCGCTCATCGCCAGGGTCCGTGGGATGGGTGTGGCCGTCATGATCAGCTGGTGCGGGCTCAGGCGCCCGTCGATGCCCTTCTGGCGCAGGGCCAGGCGCTGCTGGACGCCGAAACGGTGCTGTTCGTCGATGATCACCAGGGCCAGGCGCTTGAACTTCACCTCGTCCTGGAACAGCGCATGGGTGCCCACCACCATGGGGCAGCCGGCGGCGATCTGCTCCAGCGCACTGGCACGCGCCTTGCCCTTGAGCTTGCCGGCCAGCCAGGCGACCTCCAGCCCGAGTGGCGCAAGCCACTTGCTGAAGTTGAGGAAGTGCTGCTCGGCGAGAATCTCCGTGGGGGCCATCAGTGCCACCTGGTAGCCGGCCTCCAGCGCCTGCAGCGCAGCCAGGGCGGCGACCACCGTCTTGCCGGCACCAACGTCGCCCTGCACCAGGCGCAGCATGGGTTCGCCTTGCGCCAGGTCGTAGGCGATCTCGGCGCCGACCCGTTGCTGTGCACCGGTCGGGGCGAAGCCCAGGTTCTTCAGATACTGCGCCGGCAGTTTCTGTGCCGGCGGCAGGGCTGGCGCCTGCTGTGCGCGCACCTGTTCTCGCAGGCGTTGCAGCGACAGCTGGTGGGTCAGCAGCTCCTCGAAGGCCAGGCGATGCTGGGCCCAGTGGCGGCCTTCGGCGAGCTCTTCGACATCGGCGTCGGGCGGCGGGCGGTGCAAATAACGGATGGCTTCGTCCAGCGGCGCCAGGCGGTAGTCGCGGGCCAGCTCATCGGGCAGCCAGTCCGGCAGGCTGCGTGGTCCGAGGCGTGCCAGCGCCTGCTGGCTGAGCTGGCGCAGGCGCTGCTGGGTCAGGCCCTCGGTGGTCGGGTAGATGGGGGTCAGGCTCTGTTCCACCGGCGCCGGTTCGTCGCCGCTCTGCGCGCGGTACTCCGGGTGGTAGATCTCCAGGCCGGTGGCCCCTGGACGCACCTCGCCGTAGCAGCGCAGCGCGGTACCGCGCTTGAGGCCTTCCTTCTGCGCCTGGCTGAAATGGAAGAAGCGCAGGCTCAGGGTGCCGCTGCCATCCTGCAGGCGCACCAGCAGGCTGCGGCGACGCCCCATGACCACGTCGGCACCGGCGACGATGCCCTCGACCACCGCGTCCTGGCCGGGGCGCAGCGCGCCGATGGGGGTGATGCGCGTGCGGTCCTGGTAGCGCAGAGGCAGGTGGAACAGCACGTCCTGCAGGTTTTCCAGGCCGACCTTGGCGAGTTTTTCCGCCAGCGCAGCCCCCACGCCTTTCAGCGCGGTCACGGAAACCGCTGACAGCTCCGTCACTCTGGACCTCAGGCGCTCTTGGTCTGCGGGCTGCGAGCGACCGAGCACAGGCGAATGGAGTCGGCCAGGACTTCGATGGCATTGGGCCGCGGGAAGCTGGCGCGCCAGGCGATGGCCACGGTGCGGAAGGGCACCGGCGCGCTGAGCGGACGCACCTCGATCACGCCGGGGGCATAGTGGTGGCTGTCGACCGCCGAGAACGGCAGGATCGACACACCCAGGCCGGAGGCGACCATGTGGCGGATGGTCTCCAGCGAGCTGGATTCCACCGTGGTGTGCTTGCCGTGGTCATCGCCACCCTTGCGCAGCGTCGGGCAGGCTTCCAGTACCTGGTCGCGGAAGCAGTGGCCCTCGCCGAGCAGCAGCAGGCTCTTGTCGTTGAGCAGCTTGGTGTCGATGGTTTCCATTTCCGCCCAGGGGTGGCCGGCCGGCAGCAGCGCGTAGAACGGCTCGTCGTACAGCGGCTTGGTCAGTACATCGGCCTCCTGGAAGGGCAGGGCGATGATGATCGCGTCCAGCTCCCCGGTGCGCAGCTTGTCGCGCAGGATATGGGTGAAGTTTTCCTCGATGTACAGCGGCATGTCCGGGGCGACCCGGTGCAGCTGCGGAATCAGGTGCGGGAACAGGTAGGGACCGACGGTGTAGATGGCGCCGATCTTCAACGGCGCCGCCAGCTGGTTCTTGCCGGCCTGGGCCAGCTCGCGGATGCCTTGTGCCTGCTCCAGTACCTTCTGCGCCTGGGTCACGATGCCCTCACCGACCGGCGTCAGGCGCACGGCGCTCTTGCTGCGCTCGAAGATCAGTACGCCGAGCTCGTCCTCCAGCTTCTTCACGCCCACCGACAGGGTCGGCTGGCTGACATGGCAGCGCTCGGCGGCACGCCCGAAGTGCTGTTCCTGAGCGAGGGTGACGATGTAACGTAGTTCGGTGAGGGTCATAGTGTTTATCCATTAAGTTGCCGCTAAGCATAGCCTTTGCATTGCGATGAACCAACCGGGCTGACCGACTGTTTGAGAACAATATGTGTTGTCGTGGCTGGCTTGGGAGCAGGCGCGTGCGCGAGTCCGATCAACAGGCCGGCTGCCAGCGCGAGCCTGCTTTCCAGCTGTTGCGGCCGGGCGCTGACGGCCTCGCCGAGGCGCCTGAGCGGCCTGTTACACTGCGCCTTCGCCTAAACGTCATGGAGAAGAGCATGTCCGCACCTAACAGTCTGCTGATCGTCGGTTGTGGCGATGTCGGTAGCCGCCTTGGGCAGCGCATGGCCGACGCTGGCTGGCGCGTGCTGGGGATGCGCCGCAACGTCGCGGCCCTGCCGGCCGGCATCGAGCCGGTGGCCGGTGATCTGCACGCGGACCCGTGCCCGGCGGAATGGCCACGGCAGCCCCTGGACTACCTGGTCTACTGCGCCGCCGCCACCCAGCATGACGAGGCCGGCTATCGCGCTGCCTACGTCGACGGGCTGCGTCGCACCCTGGGTTGGCTGGCGCTGCATGGACAGCGCCCACGGCGCATCCTGTTCGCCTCCAGCAGTGGCGTCTATGGCCAGCAGGAGGGCGAGTGGATCGATGAGGACTCCCCGGCCGAGGCGCAGAGCTATTCGGCGCTGATCATGCGCGAGGCCGAGCGCGTCGCCCTCGACAGCGGCCTGCCGGCGACCGCCGTGCGCCTGACCGGTCTCTACGGGCCGGGCCGGCAGTGGCTGCTGAGCCAGGTGCGTGATGGCTATCGCGTCAGCGAGACGCCGCCGCTGTATGGCAACCGTATCCATGTCGACGATGCCGCCGGGCTGCTCGCGACGCTGTTGCAGGCAGACGCCGCCGGCACGCCGCTGGCCGATCTCTATCTAGGCGTCGACGATGAGCCCGCCGCGCTGCATGAGGTGGTGGCCTGGCTGCGTGAGCGCCTGGGTGTCAGCCACTGGAGCGACGAGCAGCGTGTCCGGCGTGCCGGCAGCAAGCGTTGCAGCAACGCTCGCGCCCGGGCCCTGGGCTGGGCACCGCAGTACCCCAGTTACCGCGAGGGCTACGCGGCGATGTTGCAGGACGCCTGAGGTTGGCCGGTAACCGCTTGCTGGCCAGGCCCTGGTTGCCGGGTGTGGAGCTGTTCCACGCCGATTTTTCCGGGCAGGCGTTCGGTCGCCACAGCCACGACGCCTTCGCCGTCGGCGCCATCGTGCAGGGCGTCGGCGGGTATCAGTGCCGGGGGCAGCGCTATGCCCTGCCGGCCGGCACCCTGTCGCTGATGAACCCCGAGGAGCCGCACACCGGGCATGCCGAGTCGGCGCGGGTGGTCTATCGCATGCTCTATGTCGAAGAGGCGCGCCTGCCCGCGCTGCTCGGGCGCAAGCGCCTGCCCGAGGGGTTTCGCGAGCTCAATCCGGCCGATGATGGCCAGGTGGCGGCCGGGCTCGCGCGACTGGCGAGTGCCTTCGAGCACAGCGACGCGCTGACCCTGGAAAGCGAGCTGCTGGCGCTGCTCGAGCAGGTGTTCGTCCGCCATGGTGGCCTGCGCGCGGTGCGTGCCGCGCCACGCGACGGTGGCATGACGGCCTGGGTGCGAGACTATCTGGAGGCGCATCACGCGCAGGCGGTCAGCCTGGATGAACTGGCCCGTCTGGTGCAGCGCCATCCGCGGCACCTGATCGAGGCCTTTCGTCGTGCCTACGGCGTACCGCCGCACACCTACCTGCTGCAGCGCCGGGTGCGTGAAGCCAAGCGCCTGCTGTTGCGCGAGCAGACGCCCGTGGAGGTGGCGCTGGGCCTCGGCTTCTGCGATCAGGCGCATTTCTCCGCGACCTTCAAGCGCTTCACCGGCGTCACGCCGGGCCAGTTCCGGCGCCTTGCCGCGACCTGAGTTTTCTTCAAGACCGCAGCGCCGGGCTCCCCGGAAACTGACCTCCATTGCCAAGGAGGTCGTCTCTCATGCTCGCGCTGTTCGCCCTGGTCGCCAGTACCCACTTTGCCGCCTTGCTGTCGCCGGGGCCGGACTTCTTCCTGCTGATTCGCACCGCGCTGAGCCAGGGGCGCCGCCAGGCGGACGGGTGCGCCGCCGGCATCGCCCTGGCCAATCTGCTGAGCATGTTGCTGGTGCTGCTGGCGCTGCAGGCACTGCCCGGGCAGGGTGGGCCGTTCTGGAGGGTGCTGCAGCTGGTCGGTGGGGTCTACTTCGCCTGGATCGGCGTGCAGGCGCTGCTGTCGCGGCGCGACCTGCACCTGCCGGACGCCGCGCAGGTGGCGCTGGGCAGCTGGACGCGGGGGCTGCGCCAGGGGCTGCTGGCCAGCAGCCTGAATCCCAAGCTGCCGCTGTTCTACGCGGGGTTGTTCGGTGTCCTGCGCGAAGCCGCCATGCCGAGCTGGGGCCTGCTCCTGGCCATGCTGTGGATGACCCTGGTGGTCTGGGGCTGGGACCTGGCCCTGGTACGCCTGCTGGCCTATCCGCGCTGGCGCAGCTGGCTGCAGCAGCGGGTGCGCTGGCTGGACCGCGGGTGCGGGGCGCTGCTGTCGCTGCTGGGGGTGTCGCTGGTGCTGGGCGGGCTGCTCGACTAACCCGCCGCCCGGTTCATGGTTGCCGGCGCTTGAGCAGCCAGCGCTGCGGGCCTGGCTGGTACTCGGGCATCTCGTCGAACTGGGCACGGTTCTGTGCTTCGAAGATGCGCAACTGGTTGCCTTCATGGACGAACAGCCAGGGGCTGCCCTGGTCGCCCGCCTGGAGCCAGAGGCTGTCGTTCTCACCGCTCATGGCCGCGCAATCACCGGCCAGGCACAGGGCGAAACGCTCGGCGCCGGGTAGTCCTTCGACCTGGCCGTCGACCTGGAAGCGCACCAGGCCACCCTGGCCGATGCCTTCCTCGATCAGCCAGTCGCCACCCAGGTAGTCACGGTACAGGGCCTGCTCGAAGTGGCTGCCCAGTGGTGCCGGGCCTTCCTTGCTGTCGACGCGGGTGAACTGCTGTTCGGGCCAGTACTCGCTGGCCACCTGCACCAGTTGGCCATCCTCGACGCTGAGCCGCTCTTGGTAGTCGCCGTAGAAGGTGACCTGCCAGCGGCCTTCGCCGGAGGCCTGCAGCCTGCCTTCTGCCAGCTCGAAACCGTTGCTGTAGCTGGCTTGTCGCTGCGCCGGGTCGATCTGCCATTCCAGGTTCGGGCCATAGGCGAGCAGGGCTTCGCGCAGGCGCCCGCTGGCGCTGGCCGCATCGATGGCTGCCTGGTTGATCCAGGTTCCGCTGGGGTCGTTGTTCGGTGTGCTGGCGCAGCCGGCCAGCAGGGCGCTGGCTAACAACAGAGCTGTCAGACGCATGGTGATCTCCATGCAGGGGGGGAGAAGGGCGGGGCCGTGCGCCCCGCCTCGGGACTTATTCCAGAACCAGAATAGCGTCCATTTCCACCTGCGAGCCACGCGGCAGGGCGGCAACGCCGATGGCGGCGCGTGCCGGGTAGGGCTGCTCGAAGTAGCGACCCATGATCTCGTTGACCTTGGCGAAGTGCGAGAGGTCGGTGAGGAAGATGTTCAGCTTGACGATGTCCTTGAACGAACCACCGGCGGCTTCAGCCACGGCCTTGAGGTTCTCGAACACCTGCACGGTCTGGGCCTCGAAGCCTTCGACCAGTTCCATGCTCACCGGGTCCAGCGGGATCTGCCCGGACATGTAGACGGTGTTGCCGGCCTTGATGGCCTGGGAGTAGGTGCCGATGGCGGCGGGGGCCTTGTCGCTGCTGATGACGGTCTTGCTCATGAATCGCTCCTTGTGAGAACTGGCTGGGTCGAGCACCCAGCCTACAGGCTGGAAATGGGTGGATTGTGTCAGGCACGCACCCGAGTGATACGCATCACGCCCTTGAGCGCACGCAACTTCTTGATCACCCGGGCCAGGTGCACGCGGTCATGCACGCTGATCACCAGTTGCACGACGCTGATGCGCCCGTCGCGTTCGTCCATGCCGATCTTCTCGATGTTGCCATCGGCGGCATTGACGCTGCTGGCCAGCAGGGCGATCAGGCCGCGCTGGTGCTCCAGTTCGACGCGCAGTTCGACATTGAATTCGCCGGTGACATCCTTGGCCCAGTTGAGCTGGATGCATTTTTCCGGGTTGTGGCGAATGTCGGCGATGTTCCGGCAGCTTTCCATGTGCACCACCATGCCCTTGCCGGCGGACAGGTAGCCGACGATGGGGTCGCCCGGAATCGGCGTGCAGCACTTGGCGTAGCTCATCACCAGACCTTCGGTGCCGCGAATCGCCAGCGGCCCTTCGCTGCTGGGCAGGGCGTCGTCGCTGCTCTCGGCGAGCAGACGGCGGGCGACCACGTAGGCCATGCGGTTGCCCAGGCCGATGTCTTCGAGCAGGTCCTCGATGACCTCCTGGCGGTATTCGCCCAGCACGGTCTGGATGCGCTCGGCGCTGATCTTCTCCAGGTGCGTGTCGAAGCTGGCCAGCACCTTGTTCAGCAGGCGTTCGCCGAGGCTGATGGACTCGGAGCGGCGCTGCTGCTTGAGCGCATGGCGGATGTGCGTGCGCGCCTTGCCGGTGACCACGAAATTGAGCCAGGCCGGGTTCGGCCGGGCGCCCGGGGCAGTGACGATTTCCACCGTCGAGCCGCTTTCCAGGGCTTGCGACAGCGGCGCCAGGCGGCGGTTGATGCGGCAGGCGATGCAGGTATTGCCGACGTCGGTGTGCACCGCGTAGGCGAAGTCGACCGCCGTGGAGCCTTTCGGCAGCTCCATGATGCGGCCCTTGGGCGTGAACACGTAGACCTCGTCCGGGAACAGGTCGATCTTCACGCTCTCGATGAATTCCAGCGAGTTGCCGGCGCGTTGCTGCAATTCCAGCACGCCCTTGACCCACTGCCGCGCACGGGCGTGGTTACCCTTGGGCGCCTCGTCCTCGCTGGACTTGTACAGCCAGTGTGCGGCGATGCCGTTGTTGGCCATCTCTTCCATCTCGCGGGTGCGGATCTGGATCTCGATGGGCACGCCGTGCATGCCGAACAGCGTGGTGTGCAGCGACTGGTAGCCGTTGGCCTTGGGAATCGCGATGTAGTCCTTGAAGCGGCCGGGCAGGGGCTTGTACAGGTTGTGCACGGCGCCGAGCACGCGGTAGCAGGTGTCGACCTTGTCGACGATGATGCGGAAGGCATAGACGTCCATGATCTCGTTGAACGCCTTACGCTTGCCGCGCATCTTCTGGTAGATGCTGTAGAGGTGCTTCTCGCGGCCGATGACTTCGCCTTCCATGCCCTCGTGCTGCAGGCAGAGCTGGATCGACTCCTCGATCTTGGCGACGATTTCCTTGCGGTTGCCCCGGGCGCGGCGCACGGCGGCGCGGATGCGCTCGGAACGCATCGGGTGCATGGCCTTGAAACCGAGGTCCTCGAACTCCACGCGCATGGCGTGCATGCCCAGGCGGTTGGCGATGGGCGCGTAGATTTCCAGGGTTTCCTTGGCGATGCGCCGGCTCTTCTCGTGCGGCATGGCATCGAGGGTGCGCATGTTGTGCAGGCGGTCGGCGAGCTTGACCAGGATCACGCGAATGTCGCGGGCCATGGCCATGGCCATCTTCTGGAAGTTCTCGGCCTGGGCCTCGGCCTTGGTCTCGAAGTTCATCTGGGTCAGCTTGCTGACCCCGTCGACCAGTTCGGCCACGGTTTCGCCGAACTGCGCGTTGAGCGCTTCCTTGGCGATGCCGGTGTCTTCGATGACGTCGTGCAGCATGGCGGCCATCAGGCTCTGATGGTCCATGTGCATGTCGGCGAGGATGCTGGCCACGGCCAGCGGATGGGTCACGTAGGCTTCGCCACTGCGGCGGCGTTGGCCATCGTGCGCCTGTTCGGCGTAGAAATAGGCTCGGCGGACCAGGTTGACCTGGTCATGGCCGAGGTAGGTCGAAAGCCGATCGGCGAGAGCGTCTATGCCAGCCATGGGACGCTCCCCGTATGACTGGCCTCGTGCTGCGAGCGACTTCGACCCGGCATCATCGACTTACAGAGGCTCGTTGGCCTCTTCCTCGAAGGCAGCGAACAGCGGCTCTTCTTCAACGATGTCTTCCTGGGCGACGATCTCGGCATCGACCAGGCCGGCAGCGATTTCGCGCAGGGCGACGACGGTCGGCTTGTCGTTTTCCCAAGCGACCTTCGGCTCCTTGCCGCCGGTGGCCAGTTGGCGCGAACGCTTGGTCGCGAGCATGACCAGTTCGAAGCGGTTATCAACGTTGTCCAGGCAATCTTCGACGGTAACGCGAGCCATGGTGTTCCTCGTAACGTGTGCGGATAAGCTTGGCCCGAGCGGGCGAGCGGACTGAATAGTCTAAAAAATCACCAGCGACAATGGAAGCGCTGTTTTACGCCAGCAGTTCGCTGAGCAGGCCGGCATGGCGTTGTTGCTGCTGCGATTGCGCCAGCTGGTTGCAACGGAAGATCGCCTTGAGGTCGCTCAGGGCATGGTTGAAATCGTCGTTGATCACCAGGTAGTCGTACTCGACGTAGTGGCTCATCTCGCTGACGGCCTCGCGCATGCGCCGCTCGATGGTCTCGCCGCTGTCCTGGCCGCGGTTGGTCAGGCGATGGCGCAAGGCTTCCTGGGTCGGCGGCAGGATGAAGATGGACTTGGCCTGCGGCATCAGCTTGCGCACCTGCTGGGCGCCCTGCCAGTCGATTTCCAGAATCAGGTCGAAGCCCTCGGCCAGGGTCTGCTCGACCCACTTCTGCGAGGTGCCGTAGAAGTTGTCGAAGACCTGTGCGTGTTCGAGAAACTCGCTGCGCTCGATCATGGCGGTGAACTGGGCATGCTCGACGAAGTGATAGTTCACCCCGTCCTGCTCGCCCGGGCGCATGGCGCGGGTGGTGTGCGAAACCGAGACGCGAATCTGCACCTCGCTGTCGATCAGGGCCTTGACCAGGCTGGTCTTGCCGGCGCCGGAGGGTGCGGAAACGATGTAGAGGGTGCCGGTGGTGGCCATGAAAGCGATCCTGGGAAAAGCGTTGAACGAAAGATAGCAGCCGTGTGGCTGACGTTACTCGATATTCTGCACCTGCTCGCGCATCTGCTCGATGAGCACCTTCAGGTTCACCGCAGCCTGCGTGCTGCGCGGGTCGAAGGCCTTGGAACCGAGGGTGTTGGCTTCGCGGTTGAGTTCCTGCATCAGGAAGTCCAGGCGTCGCCCGGCAGCGCTGCCGGCCTTGAGTACGCGGCGCACTTCGCTGACGTGGGTGCTGAGACGGTCGAGCTCTTCGGCAACGTCGCTCTTTTGCGCCAGCAGCACCAGTTCCTGCTCCAGACGTTGCGGGTCGAGCTCGGCCTGCATCTCGGCGAAGCGCGTCTCGATCTTGGTGCGCTGGCCGGCGAGCATCTGCGGGACCAGTTCGCGCAGGGCGGCGACCTCGTCGAGAATGGCGTCGAGGCGATCAGCCAGCAGCTTGGCCAGTTCGGCGCCCTCGCGGGCACGGCCGGCCTTGAGGTCGCCGAGGGCTTCGGCGAACAGGCTGAGGGCGGCGGCGTTGAGGGCCTGCGGGTCGGCCGAGTCGGCGACCAGCACGCCGGGCCAGGCCAGCACTTCCAGCGGGTTGAGCGGGGCGGGCTGCTGAATCAGCGCGGCGACCTGCTCCGCGGCGGCGATCAGCTGGCGTGCGCGCTCGCTGTCGACCTGCAGCTGCTTGTCGGTCGCCTCTTCGGCGAAGCGCAGGGTGCATTCCACCTTGCCGCGCGACAGCCCCTGGCGCAGCGCGTCGCGCACGGCGCCTTCGAGGTCGCGGAAGGCTTCCGGCAGGCGCAGGTGCGGCTCCAGGTAGCGATGATTGACCGAGCGCAGTTCCCAGCTCAGGGTGCCGTGGGCGGTCGCCTGCTCGTTGCGGGCAAAGGCCGTCATGCTGTGAACCATGGGAGTACCTCGCGGGATTCGGCTCGAAAAACGCAGGATTGTAGCCCAGGGGGCGTGCCCATTTCATGCCCGGCTGATCCGCCGGGGCGGGCCTGCCGGCTGCCGCTGCCAATTCGGCATGTCGTCCTGCTCTGTGGCCCCCTATAATGCGTGCTGTTTTCACTTAATGAAGTAGGTATCGCTCGATGAAACGTCCCAGTGGCCGCGCCGCCGATCAGTTGCGCTCGATTCGCATCACCCGCAACTACACCAAGCACGCCGAAGGCTCGGTCCTGGTGGAGTTCGGCGATACCAAGGTGATCTGCACCGTCAGCGTCGAGTCCGGCGTGCCGCGCTTCCTCAAGGGGCAGGGCCAGGGCTGGCTGACCGCCGAGTACGGCATGCTGCCACGCGCCACCGGCGACCGTAACCAGCGCGAGGCCAGCCGTGGCAAGCAGGGCGGCCGTACCCTGGAAATCCAGCGCCTGATCGGCCGCTCGCTGCGCGCCGCGCTGGACATGAGCAAGCTGGGTGAGAACACCCTGTATGTCGATTGCGACGTGATCCAGGCCGACGGTGGTACCCGTACCGCCTCGATCACCGGTTCCATGGTGGCGCTGATCGATGCGCTGAAGGTGCTGAAGAAGCGTGGCTCGCTGAAGGGCGAGCCGCTCAAGCAGATGATCGCCGCAGTGTCGGTCGGCATCTACCAGGGCGAGCCGGTGCTGGACCTGGACTACCTGGAAGACTCGGCCGCCGAGACCGACCTCAACGTGGTGATGACCGACGCGGGCGGCTTCATCGAGGTGCAGGGCACCGCCGAAGGCGCGCCTTTCCAGCCGGACGAGTTCAATGCCATGCTGGCCCTGGCGCAGAAGGGCATGAACGAAATCTTCGAGCTGCAGAAAGCCGCGCTGGCCGACTGATCTTCCCGAGCAAGGAGCACCCAGATGAACGATGAACTGCAGAATCCGCTTCCGACCCCCAGTCAGGAGGCCCGTCAGTGGGCGATGTTCTGTCACTTCGCTGCATTTCTCGGGCTGGTGTTCCCCTTCGGCAATCTGCTCGGCCCGCTGATCCTCTGGCAGGTGAAGAAGGACCTGGACCCGTTCGTCGATGAGCAGGGCAAGGAGGCGCTGAACTTCCAGATCAGCGTCGCCCTGGCCGCCGTGGTGTGCTTCATCCTGATGGTGGTGGTGATCGGCTTCCCGCTGCTCATGCTGCTGGGGCTGGCGGCTCTGGTGCTGACCATCATCGCCGGGATCAAGGCCAACGAGGGGCAGTCCTACCGCTATCCCTTCAGCTGGCGCCTGGTGAAGTAGGCGAGCACGCAGCAAAAAGCCGGCTAAATGCCGGCTTTTTCATGCCTTGCGCTCAGACGCTGAGAATCCAGTCGTAGTCGACGATCAGCGGCGCATGCTGGGAAAAGCGCGGCTGGCGCGGCAGGCGCGCGCTGCGCACGCTGCGACGCATGCCCGGGGTCAGCAGCTGGTAGTCGAAGCGATAGCCCAGGTTGAGCATCTCCGCCTGTTCGTTGTCCGGCCACCAGCTGAACTGATCGCCTTCGCGGCTGACTTCACGCAGGGCGTCGACGTAGCCCATGGTGCCGATCACCTCGTCCATCCAGGCGCGCTCGGGCGCAAGGAATCCAGGAGTCTGCTGGCAGTCGCGCCAGTTCTTCACGTCCAGCTTCTGGTGAGCGACATGCAGCGAACCGCAGTAGATGTACTCGCGGCGCTTGCGGCGTTGCTTGTCCAGATAATGGGTGAAGTCGTCCATGAACTTGAATTTCTGATTCAAGCTCTCGTCCCCGTCCCGACCCGAAGGCAGGAGCAGGGTGGCAATACTTACCTTGTCGAAATCGGCCTGCAGGTAGCGCCCGTAGCGATCGGCCATTTCAAAGCCGAGGCCGCTGATCACCGCCTTGGGTTGCAACCGCGAATAAAGCGCCACGCCACCTTGGCTGGGCACTTCACCGTCGCATGCATAGAGGAAATAACCATCCAGTTGGAAGGCTTGGTCGTCCAGTTCAAAGGCGGAGGCACGGGTGTCTTGCAGGCAGATCACGTCGGCATTCTGGGCTTGCAGCCAGCTGAGCAATCCACGCTCGGCCGCAGCCTGAATACCATTCACGTTCACACTGATGATCCGCATAAATGGCCCCCAAAAACACGTGCGTGTATGATACCCGAGCTCACCTCATTTAGCTAAATCCGTGCCGTCCGGGACTTTTCATGCAAACGTACCAGCGTGATTTCATTCGCTTTGCCATCGAACGCGGTGTTCTGCGTTTCGGCCAGTTCACTCTCAAATCCGGGCGCACCAGTCCTTATTTCTTCAATGCCGGCCTGTTCGACAGCGGCCTGGCCCTGGCCCAGCTCGGGCGCTTCTATGCGGCGGCCATCGTCGACAGCGGCATCGACTTCGACGTGCTGTTCGGCCCGGCCTACAAGGGTATTCCGCTGGCCGCGACCACGGCGGTCGCGCTGGCCGAGCATCATGGCCGTGATCTGCCCTGGTGCTTCAACCGCAAGGAAGCCAAGGATCATGGCGAGGGCGGCACGCTGGTCGGTGCACCGCTGGAAGGGCGGGTGCTGATCGTCGACGATGTGATCACCGCCGGCACCGCCATCCGCGAAGTGATGCAGATCATCCAGGGCCAGGGCGCCCAGGCGGCCGGTACGCTGATCGCGCTGAACCGCCAGGAGCGTGGCCAGGGCGAGCTTTCTGCGATCCAGGAGGTCGAACGCGACTTCGCCATGCCGGTAGTGAGCATCGTGTCACTACAACAGGTACTGGAATATCTGGCAGGGGATGCTGAACTGAAGCAATATCTCCCGGCTGTCGAAGCCTATCGCGCCGAGTACGGAATCTAGCCCTAGCACAAGGTCGTTCTATGTCTGCACCGCTCCTGACCCGCTGTACGCTGCTGTTGAGCTTGCTACTGCCGCTGTCCGGAGTGGCTGCCGAGCTTTACCGCTACGTCGACGACAAGGGTGTCACGGTGCTCAGCCGTCAGGGCGTGCCGCCCGAGTTCATCGGCAAGGGCTACGAGGTGCTGAACGACCAGGGGCGTGTGGTGCGGGTGATTCCGCCGGCGCCGACGGCCGAAGAGTTCGCCCGCATGCAGGCCGAAAAGGTGCGCGCCAGCAATGACGCGAAGCTGCTGCGTCTCTATACCAACCTCAACGACGTCGACCGTGCCCGCGAGCGCAAGCTGGCGGAGCTCGACAGTGTCACCAACGTGGCGCGCGGCAATCTGCAGTCGGTGCGCACGCAGCAGGCCAACCTGCAGAGCCAGGCCGCCGAGCATGAGCGTGCAGGTCGGCAGGTGCCGGAAAACCTGCTGGCGCAGATCAACAACCTCAAGGAAGAGCAGCAGCGGCTGCAGCGCGACATTGCCCGCTACAAGGAGGCGCGTGGCCGCGCCGAAGCCGGTTTCGCCGCAGATCGTGCACGCCTGGCCGAGCTGTTCGGCGAGCCGCAGAGCAAGCCGTAGGCGCTGAGGTTTCCCGTGCCCCCGTGGGGGTAATCGGAACCTGTGGCGATGCCGCTTCAGGGCTGCCAGGGCGTGGTGCCTGCCTGACCCGTCCCCGACCTATGGACACCCTCTCCCGCAGGCAGGAGAGGGGCATCAGCAAGCCGCGAGCGCGGCTGGCTTTCAGGGGCGCTTGCGGTTGCTGATCATGGTGCCGTTGCCAATATCGGTGAAGATCTCCAGCAACACGGCATTCGGTACGCGACCATCGATGATGTGCGAGCTGGTCACGCCACCCTGCACCGCCTCCAGGGCGCACTTGATCTTCGGCAGCATGCCGCCGTAGATGGTGCCGTCGGCAATCAGTTCGTTGACCTGCTCGGTGGTCAGGCCGGTAAGCACGTCGCCCTGCTTGTTCATCAGGCCGGCGATGTTGGTCAGCAGCATCAGTTTCTCGGCTTTCAGCGCCTCGGCCACCTTGCCGGCCACCAGGTCGGCATTGATGTTGTAGGACTCGCCGTCCGGGCCGACGCCGATGGGCGCGATGACCGGGATGAAGTCACCCTTGACCAGCATGTTCAGCAGGTCGGTGTTGACCCCGGTGACCTCGCCGACATGACCGATATCGATGATCTCCGGCTGGGTCATCTCCGGGGTCTGGCGGCTGACCTTGAGCTTGCGCGCGCGGATCAGGCAGGCGTCCTTGCCGGTCAGGCCGATGGCGCTGCCGCCATGCTGGTTGATCAGGTTGACGATGCTCTTGTTAACCTGGCCGCCCAGGACCATTTCCACCACGTCCATGGTCGCGGTGTCGGTGACGCGCATGCCGTCGATGAAGTGGCTCTCGATGGACAGGCGCTTGAGCAGGTCGCCGATCTGCGGGCCGCCGCCGTGCACGACCACCGGGTTGATGCCGACGGCCTTCATCAGCACGATGTCCCGGGCGAACCCCTGCTTGAGCTCCTCGCTTTCCATGGCGTTGCCGCCGTACTTGATCACCAGGGTCTTGCCGACGAAGCGGCGGATATAGGGCAGGGCTTCGGACAGTACCTTGGCAACCTGGGCGGCGGCGTCACGCTCGAGGGTCATGCGGGGGCTCCTGGAACTAATCGATCAAAAGGGCAGTTGCAGGTCGGGGGCGACCTTGTGCAGCTGGTTGCGGAACACATCCTGAATCCGCTCCAGCTCTTCCTGGGTGTCGGCCTCGAAGCGTAGCACCAGCACCGGCGTGGTGTTGGAGGCGCGGATCAGGCCCCAGCCCTTGGGATAGTCGACGCGCACGCCATCGATGCTGGTGAGATTGGCCTCGCCCCACTGGCCTTCACGCTGCAGGCGCTCGATCAGCGGGAACTTGCTCTGCTCGGTCACCTGGATGTTGATTTCCGGCGTGGAGATGTCGCTCGGGAAGGCGCTGAACACCAGCTCGGCTTCGCGCTTGTCGAGGCTGAGGATTTCCAGCAGGCGCGCGGCGCTGTAGATGCCGTCGTCGAAACCGAACCAGCGCTCCTTGAAGAAGATGTGGCCGCTCATCTCGCCGGCGAGCAGGGCGCCGGTTTCCTTCATCTTCTTCTTGATCAGCGAGTGGCCGGTTTTCCACATCACCGGACGACCGCCATAGCCGCTGATCAGCGGGGTCAGGCGACGGGTGCACTTGACGTCGAAGATGATGTCGGCGCCCGGGTTGCGCGATACCACGTCCTTGGCGAACAGCATCAGCAGGCGGTCAGGGTAGACGATGTTGCCGGTATTGGTGACCACGCCAACGCGGTCGCCATCGCCATCGAAGGCCAGGCCGAGATCGGCGTTTTCCGCTTTCACGCGGGCGATCAGGTCCTTGAGGTTCTCCGGCTTGCCCGGGTCCGGGTGGTGGTTGGGGAAGGTGCCGTCCACTTCGCAGTACAGCGGGATCACGCTGCAGCCGAGGGCTTCGATCAGTTGCGGGGCGATCACGCCGGCCGCGCCGTTACCGCAGTCGACCACCACGCGCAGCGGCTTGGCCAGGGCGATGTCGTCACGGATGGTCTTGAAGTAGCGCTGCAGCACGTCGACCTGCTGCACGGTGCCCACGCCGCTGGCCAGGTCGTTGTCGTCCAGGCGGGTCTTCAGCGCCTGGATCTGCTCGTTGGCCAGGGTGTCGCCGGCGATGATGATCTTGAAGCCGTTGTAGTCCGGCGGGTTGTGGCTGCCGGTGAGCATCACGGCCGAGCGCCCTTCCAGCACGTTGGCGGCGAAATACACCACCGGGGTCGGCACCATGCCGATATCGGTCACTTCGCAACCGCAGTCGAGCAGGCCCTGTACCAGCTGTTGCAGCAGTTCCGGGCCGGAGAGGCGGCCGTCACGGCCGACGATGACCTTGGGTTCGCCCTGGGCCAGGCTCTGCGAGCCGATGGCACGGCCGATCCAGTAGGCGTACTCGGCGGTCAGGGTGTCACCCACCACGCCGCGGATGTCGTAGGCGCGGAAGATGTCGGCGGGGAGTTTCGGGGCGCTTTGGCTAGTCGTCATTGCGGGGTTCTGCTCCAGTCCCAGGAGATCCTGGTCTTCGTCGAGAATGTCGATATCGAGGATATCGGTGTCCTGGAACAGCGGGTCGACCAACTCTGCGGGCTTGGCAGCGGGCGGAGCGGCGGGAGCCGCAGCTGTTCCTTTAGCGGGTGTGGTACTGCCTTCAGGGCTGCTGCGACGCGGCAGCCGGGCCAGGCTCTGAGCCAGGGCATCGAGTGCTGGCACGCTGAGGCTGAAGGCTTTGACGTTTTTGCCGGCGGAGAGTTCTTTGAGCATTTGCCCGAGTTGCCTGGCGTCGCCGTTGACCTGGCGTTGCAGGCCGCCGCGTACCAGGATCAGGCCGATGACCGCGCCGCCGAGGGCGAGCAGGGCGGCCAGGGCCAGCATCAGCGGAGGAATGCTGCCCTGCACCAGGCCTGGGCCGGGGGTGAAGGTGACTTTCCAGTAGGGATTGCCGGTGGCGAAGGTCTGGGCGTTGCCGTTGCCCGGCTGGCCACGCTGCAGCAGCACCTGCGCCGGGGTGTTGGCGAACTGCTGCACCAGCTGCAACTGGCCATACTCGGCCGGCAGCGGCGGTAGTGCCGCGAGCAGGCGTTGCAGATCGAACGCCAGCAGCAGGGTGCCCTGGGCCGGCTGGGTCTCGCTCATGCGCAAGGTTGCCGCGCTGTAGGCCAGCCAGCGCTGGCCGACCCGATAGGCTTCGATGGCGGGTTGCTGGCCGCTCTCGGCGCGGCGCAGCATGTCCAGCCCGGCGAAGTTCATGGGGGCTGCGCGGCTGGTGTTTTGCACGGCTTCGCCACGCCGGTTGAGATGGGCATCGATGACGCCATCCCAGTAGCCCAGGCGCCGTTCGGCCTCGCTGACCTGCAGGCTGTCGCCGCTCTGCAGGGCCTGCAGCAGTTCGGGGTTGCGCGCAGCGGACAGGCTGTCGGCCTGCATCTGCTTGAGTGCCTGCTGCACCGCAGCGGCCTGGCTGCTGCCGATGGCCTGGGTCAGCTCGGCCTGGCGGGCCTGGTCACCGCTGCTCTGGACGAACCAGAGCAGCGCGCCGCCGGCGCCCACGCCGATCAGCGTGGCCAGCAAGCCGGGCAGCAATGGGCCCAGGGCCGGCGCCGGCGCCTTGCTCCTGGTCTTCTCCGGCACGATGGCGGCGGAGGTGTCGGCTTCCTTGGCGTTGCGCTTGAAGAGTTTCACGTGGGTGCTCCTCGGCGGATCGTCCTGTGGGAAAGGGTCAGTGGCTGCCAGAGTGGCCGAAGCCGCCCGAGCCGCGTTGGGTTTCGTCGAACTGCTCGACTAGCTCGAAGTGCGCCTGCACCACAGGCACCAGCACCAGCTGCGCGATACGCTCGCCGATCGCGATGGTGAACGGCGTCTGGCCGCGGTTCCAGCACGACACCATCAGCTCGCCCTGGTAGTCCGAGTCGATCAGGCCGACCAGGTTGCCCAGCACGATGCCGTGCTTGTGGCCCAGGCCCGAGCGCGGCAGGATCATCGCGGCCAGGCCCGGGTCGCCGATGTAGATCGACAGGCCGGTCGGGATCAGGACGGTCTGGCCCGGCTCGAGGACGATGTCCTCCTTGAGCATGGCGCGCAGGTCGAGGCCGGCGGAGCCCGGGGTGGCGTATTGCGGCAGGGGGAATTCCTGGCCGAGGCGAGGATCGAGGATCTTGGCTTGCAGAGCGTGCATGGTCAGTTCTTGTTCAAACGGTCGGCGATGAGTGTGATCAACTGGCGGGCGATCTTGCCCTTGCTGGTCTGGGCAAAGCTGGTTTGCTGCAGCTCGCGGTCGATCACGGTGATGGCGTTCTCTTCACTATTGAAGCCGATGCTGGGGTTGGCCACATCGTTGGCGACGATCAGGTCGAGATTCTTGTCGCGCAGCTTGCGCGAGGCGTATTCGAGCAGGTTCTCGGTTTCCGCGGCGAAGCCCACGCTGAACGGGCGGTCTTCGCGACCCGCGATGGTGGCGAGGATATCCGGGTTGCGCACCATTTGCAGGAGCATCCCCTCGCCACTGCTGGGGTCTTTCTTCAATTTGTGCTGCGCGACCACTTCCGGGCGGTAATCGGCCACGGCGGCGGCGGCGATCAGCACGTCGCAGGGCATCGCAGCTTCGCAGGCGGCGAGCATGTCGCGGGCACTGACCACATCGATCCGGCTGACCCGGTCCGGCGTCGGCAGGTGCACCGGGCCGCTGACCAGGGTGACCCTGGCGCCGGCTTCGGCGGCGGCCTCGGCCAGGGCGAAGCCCATCTTGCCGGAGCTGTGGTTGGTGATGTAACGCACCGGGTCGATGTTTTCCTGGGTCGGGCCGGCGGTGATCAGGATGTGCAGGCCGTCCAGCGCCTGACGCTCGAAGCAGTCGGCGGTCAGGTTGGCGAGGTCGTTCGGTTCGAGCATGCGGCCCAGGCCGACGTCGCCGCAGGCCTGGCTGCCGGATGCGGGGCCGAACAGGCGCATGCCGCGCTGTTGCAGCAGGTCGAGATTGGCCTGGGTGGCGGCGTCGCGCCACATCGCCTGATTCATCGCCGGCGCCAGGGCGATCGGGGCGTCGGTGGCCAGCACCAGGGTGGTCAGCAGGTCGTTGGCGATGCCCTGGGCCAGGCGGGCCATGAGGTCGGCGGTGGCCGGGGCGATGAGGATCAGGTCGGCCCAGCGTGCCAGTTCGATATGGCCCATCGCCGCTTCGGCGGCCGGGTCGAGCAGGTCGAGATGGACGGGGTGCCCGGAAAGCGCCTGCAGGGTCAGCGGCGTGATGAACTCGCGGCCGCCCTGGGTCATTACCACGCGGACTTCGGCGCCCTGATCCTTGAGTCGGCGAACCAGCTCGGCGCTCTTGTAGGCGGCAATACCGCCCCCCACGCCGACGATGATGCGTTTGCGATACAGCCGCTGCATAGGCTTGCCTTTTATATACCGGTGGATGTGCGCCACGTGACCAACGCCTCCCCAGGCCGGTCCCGTGTAAAAAGATGGGCTACGATAGCACAGCGCCCGCAGCGGAACAGCGGGCGCCTGGCTCGACATGGAGGTGTTCGATGAGCATTCGCGACTGGCCCGCGGCGGAGCGTCCGCGGGAGAAATTGCTGGAGCAGGGCGCTGCTGCGCTGACCGATGCCGAACTGCTGGCGATCTTCCTGCGCACGGGGGTTGCCGGCTGCAGTGCGGTGGACCTGGCGCGGCGCCTGCTTGCCGAGTTCGGCAGCCTGCGGGCCTTGCTGGAGGCGGAGTTGCCTGACTTCAGTCAGCACCTCGGCCTGGGACCGGCCAAGTACGCGCAGCTGCAGGCGGTGCTGGAGATGGCCAGACGGCATCTGGCCGAGCGTCTACGCCGTGATTCGGCGCTGGAGAGTCCGCAGGTGGTGCGCGACTACCTCAAGGCGCAGTTGCGCCACGAGTTGCACGAGGTGTTCGGCTGCCTGTTCCTCGATGCCAAGCATCGCGTGCTGGCGTTCGAGGTGCTGTTCCGTGGCGGCATCGACAGCGCCAGCGTCCACCCCCGGCAGGTGGTCAGGCGTGCGCTGGCCAACAACGCGGCGGCGGTCATTCTCACCCACAATCACCCGTCTGGCGTTTCCGATCCCAGCGAGGCCGACCGTGTGCTGACCCGGCGCCTCAAGGACGCGCTGGCGCTGGTGGAGGTGCGGGTGCTCGACCACTTCATCGTCGGCGATGGCGAGCCGCTGTCGATGGCCGAGCAGGGGTGGATGTAGCCCGGCCGGTCAGCGGGCCAGGCTGACTCTGGCGAAGTCCTGCCGGCCGAACGGGCTGACCCGGTAGCCCTCGACCTTGGCGTCGAGCAGGGCGAAGGCCGTGGGGTGGGCCAGCGGCAGCCACAGCGCCTACTGCTGGATGATCGCCTGCGCCTGGTGATAGAGGCGGCTGCGTTCGGCCTGGTCGCTGTGGGTCTTGCCGTCGGCGATCAGCTGGTCCAGGTCCTTGTCGCAGTAGCGTGCGAAGTTGAGGCCGGACTCGACCGAGGCGCAGGCGAATTGCGGGGTGAGGAAGTTGTCCGGATCGCCGTTGTCGCCGGCCCAGCCCATGAACAGCAGATCGTGCTCGCCGGCCTTGGCACGGCGGATCAGCTCGCCCCATTCGATCACGCGAATCTCGGCGTCGATGCCGACCTTGGCCAGATCCGCCTGCAGTAGCTGGGCGCCGAGGCTGGGGTTGGGGTTGAGCAGGCTGCCGCTCGGGCGGGTCCAGATGGTGGTCTTGAAGCCGTCCGCCAGGCCGGCTTCGGCCAGCAGGGCACGGGCGCGCTCCGGCTCATGGGCGTAGCCGGGCAGCTCGCGGGCGTAGCTCCAGGTGTTCGGCGGGTAGGGGCCGTTGGCCGGCTCGGCGCTGCCTTCGAACACGGCCTTGACGTAGCTGGCCTTGTCGAACGCCAGGTTGATCGCCTGGCGGACCTGCGGCTTGTCCAGCGGCGGGTGCTGGCTGTTGATACCGACGAAGGCGGTCATGAAGGCAGCGGTCTGGGCACTCTTGAGCTTGGCGTCGCCGGCGATGGCCTGGACGTCCTGAGGCTTCGGCGACAGGGCGATCTGGCATTCGCCGCGGCGCAGCTTCTGCAGGCGCACGTTGCTGTCCGGGGTGATGGCGAAGATCACCCGGTCCATGGCGGGCTTGCCGGCAAAATATTCCGGGTTGGCGCGGTAGCGCACGGCGGCGTCCTTCTGGAAACGTTCGAAGACGAAGGGGCCGGTGCCGATGGGCGCGCTGTTGAGCTTCTCCGGTGTGCCCGCCGCCAGCAGTTGCTCGGCATATTCCGCCGGGTAGATGGAGGCGAAGCCCATGCTCAGGGTGGCCAGGAAGGTGGCGTCGCGGCGGCTCAGGGTGATGCGCACGCTGTGTGCGTCCGGCGCCTCGACCCTGGCGATCAGGCTCGGCCACTGCATCGATTGCGCATGCGGATAGCCGCTGACGGCGACCGCGTGCCAGGGATGCTGGTCGTCGAGCATGCGCTGGAAGCTGAACACCACGTCCCGGGCATCGAGGTTGCGGCTGGGGGTGAAGGCGGCGCTGTGGTGAAAATGCACGTCATCGCGCAACTGGAAGTCGTAGACCAGTCCGTCCGCCGAGATCGACCAGCTGCGCGCCAGGCTCGGCAGCAGCTTGCCCTGCACGGCGTCGAACTCCACCAGGCGGTTCATCAGCATGTCGGCCGATGCATTGGTGGTGGTCAGCGAGTTGTACTGCACCACGTCGAAACCTTCCGGGCTGGCTTCGGTGCACACGCTGAGGGTCGCGGCCTGGGCAAGGATCGGGGTGCACAGCAGAGTGGCGAGCAGCAGGCGCATGGTTGGCTCCATTCCTAGCGTGGATGACAAGCTTGCAACCCTAGTCGATTTGCCGGGTGCTGAATACCTCGGTGAGGCGACGAGCGGTCAAATGTGGATAATGCCCCGAAGGCTCGGCCCCAGGGCCGTTCGCGGGTGCGCCCTGACTTTTTATCCTGCGCTTTCCCTTGTTGCCCCCAGGGCTTTCTGGTATAAAGCAGCGCTCTTTTCTAGGGGCCCGGTTCTTGCGCTATTCAGTGCGCCCGGTAAGACCCTCGAGAAACGCGGCGCTGAGCGCCAATGACATTGAGTTTAAGCGGCCAACCCATGCCGGGTTGGGCATGTGGTTTTAGAGGGCTGAGGCATGTCGAGAGTCTGTCAAGTTACCGGTAAGGGTCCGGTAACCGGGAACAACATTTCCCACGCAAACAACAAAACCCGTCGTCGTTTCCTGCCGAACCTGCAGCACCATCGCTTCTGGGTCGAGTCCGAGAAGCGCTTCGTACGTCTGCGCGTATCTGCCAAGGGCATGCGTGTCATCGACAAGCGTGGCATCGACGTAGTGCTGGCTGAGCTGCGCGCTCGCGGCGAAAAGGTTTAAGGAGAGAGTCATGCGTGAACTGATCCGTTTGGTGTCCAGCGCCGGTACCGGCCACTTCTACACCACCGACAAGAACAAGCGCACCACCCCCGACAAGATCGAAATCAAGAAATTCGATCCGGTCGTACGCAAGCACGTGATCTACAAGGAAGCCAAGATCAAGTAATTGATCGGCCTTCCGTCGAAAAAGCCCGCCCTTCCGGCGGGCTTTTTCGTTTCTGCGTGCGGCAATACGTCTCAGGCATTCCCGGCGGGTGCCGGCCCGTGCCGGCTGACGACAGCCCAGGTGGCGGTTTAGACTGCGGCCTCTGGCCTGAAACTGACGCATCGTGCAGCTTTCTCCGGCCCGGCAACCTCCCTTCGTTCCCGTCCAGAGAGTCGCATGACCGCCTCAGCACATCCCGTGGAAGTTCTAATCGCCGAGGCCGACCCCTGGACTTCCAACCTGCTGCAGCAACTGGTGCTCGATGTCCGGGGCGATGCGCGCGTGCTGCAGGTCAGCGACGGCCAGACCGCTCTGGCCCGCTGCAAGCGGCGGCTGCCCGATCTGGTGATCGCCGACGGTGAATTGCCCGGGCTCGACGGTGTCGAGCTGCTGCGTCAGCTGCGGCGCCATCCGCGTACGCCGGCACTGCCCTTCGTCCTGATCAGCGGTCGTCTCGATGCCAGCAGCGTGCGCGCCGCGCGCCCGCTGGCGCCCAGTGCCTACCTGGCCAAGCCCTTCAATGCCGAAAGCCTGCGCCAGCGCCTGCGCGGGTTGTTGCCGGTCGCCAGCGGCGAGCCGCAGTCGCGGCAGCCGCTGCTGCTCAGCGAGCTGCGGGACTTTCTCGACACGGTGCGCGAGGAGGGCCAGGGGGCGCCGTTGCTCAGCGATGTGCGCAATGCGGTCAGCCAGGGCCTGCAGGCGGGTGAGCAGGACCTGGGCGAGCTGGCGGCGGTGTTCGGCGCCGATCCGCAGATCACCGCTCTGCTGATCGCTGCCGCCAGCACGGCGGCGCAGCACCAGGGCATGCCCTGTCACACCCTGGCGCAGGCGCTGCAACGCCTGGGCGTGGCGCGCACGCTCAACCTGGTGCTGGGACTGGCGCTGCAGCGCAATGCCCAGTTGCGCGATGCGCGCCTGGCCGAACTGGCCGCGCAGACCTGGCAACGGGCCAGGCGCAGCGCCGAGCTGGCGCGCTGGCTGGCGACCGAGCTGAAGCTGGACGCCGAGCTGTGCTACACGGCGGGCCTGCTGCACAACCTCGGTGAGCTGGCCCTGCTGCGCAGCCTGCAGGACTGGCAGGAGGCCGGTGGCGAGCTGAGCAACGCGCAGATCGACGATGCCATGCAGCGCCGTGCGGCGAGTTTCGGCTCCGCCCTGCGTATCCGCTGGCGCCTGCCGTTCGGCCTGCGCGAGCTGATCGCGGCGTTCTATGGCCTGGGCAGCGGCGTGTTCTCCCGCGAGGCGCTGGTGCTCAACCTCAGCGGCCTGCTGCTGGCGCTGCCGGCCAATGCCCTGCCGGCCAGCCTGGCCGAGGCCCGTTGCGTGCGCATGCTGCGCCTGAACGTGGCGTTGCTGGAGCAGGTGCCGGTGGAGCTCTATCAGGCGTCCTGAGTGTCGTGATGGCGGACATCGTCGGCCAGCAGGTGCAGCGGTTGCGGGCGGCCGACGAAATAGCCCTGTGCATAGTCGATGCCGAGGCGGCGCAGGCAGTCCAGGCTGGCCTGGGTCTCGACGAACTCGGCGACGGTGAGCAGGCCGAGCTGGCCGGCGATCTGGCGCATCGAGCCGACCATGGCCTGGTTGATCGGGTCGCGCTCGATCCCGCTGATGAAGCTGCCGTCGATCTTGAGGATGTCCAGCGGCAGGTGGCGCAGGTAGGCGTAGGAGGCGAAGCCGCTGCCGAAGTCGTCCAGGGCGACCTTCAGACCCTTGCCGCGCAGCTGTTCGATCCACTGCGCGGAAACGCCCAGTTCACCCAGGGCGACCATTTCCGTGACTTCGATGCACAGCTTGCTGGGCGGCAGGCCGTGACGCTGCAGCTCGTCCTGCAGCAGGTGGTGGAAGCCGCTGTCGAGCAGTGAACTGGCACTGAGGTTGACGTTGACCTGGGCCAGCTGCGCCAGATGGCGTGGATTGGCCGCCAGCCAGGCGCACAGGTGCTGGATCACCCAGCGATCGATGGCACCGAGGAAGTCATAGCGCGCCGCGGCGTCGAGAAACTGCGCGGGGCTGATCCAGTCGCCGTTGTGCGGGTCGCGGTAGCGCAGCAGCACTTCGTAGTGCAGGCCGCTGGAGGCCTGCTGCAGCGCCTGTACCGGCTGGAAGAACAGCTCGAAATGACCGCGCTCGGTGGCCTCGCGCAGGCGGGTTATCCACTGCAGCTGGCGTTGGTGCTCGAGCAGGGCACCATCGGCCGGGTTGAACTGCTGCACGCGGTTGCGCCCCTGGTGCTTGGCCAGCTGGCTGGCGCTGGTGGCCCAGTTCAGCGCCGTCTCCCAGTCGCTCACCCCGGAGCCGAGTGCCAGCATGCCGATGCTGGCGTGCAGGCGGAATGGCCGTCCCTGCCAGGTGAAGACGAACTGCTCGACGCCGCGGCGCAACTGTTCGGCCTGCTCCAGCGCGGCTTCGTCGTCCACCTCGCGCAGCAGGACGGCGAACTCGTCGCCGCCAACGCGGGCCAGCTCGGCATGCCGTGGCAACTGATGCAGCAGTTGGCTGGCGAGTTGCCTGAGCAACTGATCGCCGGCGGAATGGCCGCAGAGGTCGTTGACCTGCTTGAAGCGGTCCAGCCCCAGCAACAGCAGGTGACTGAAGCGGCGCTTGGCGGTGCCGCCGAGGGTTTCCGCGAGCAGCCGCTCCAGTTCGCGGCGGTTGAGCAGGCCGGTCAGCGCGTCATGTGCGGCCAGTTGCTGCAGGCGCTCTTCCAGCGCACGGCGCTCGCTGAGGTCGACCACGATGCCCTCGATGCAATCCTGATGCGGACGTAGGTGCAGCGACAGGTACACCCAGCGCGGGCGCTGTTCGAGGTCGTACAGCTGGCATTCGCAGCTGGCGGTGCCGCTTCGCGCGTCCAGCTGCGAGAGCAGCTCGTGCCACTGCGTCTCGCCCACCAGGCTCGGCAGGGCGAGTGCGTCGAGGTTGGCCGGCAGTGCCTCGCGGCCCAGCAGGCGAGCCAGGCTCGGATTGGCTTCCAGCAGCCTGCCGTCGCGGCGGCAGCGGAAGATGCCTTCGCCGCTGTGGCGGAACAGAGCCTGGTACTGTTCCAGGTTGTCGATGGCCTGGGCCTGGCTGCTCAGCAGCACGCGGCGTACGCGCTCCAGCTGTTTGTCCAGCAGGGCGCCGAACAGCAGCATGCTCAGGGCCGGCAGGTAGGCGTACATGGCGTAGAAGCCCGCCGGCAGCGGGACCAGCCCGGCGCGGCCCAGCGGCACCAGCAGCATCAGCATCAGGGCCGCGCTCCAGCACAGCAGGTAGCCGGGCGCGTAAGGGCGGCGCTGGCGGACGCCGATGATCAGGAGCAGCAACTGGTACAGGCCGGTGGCCAGGATCAGCAGGTTTAGCACCTCATAGGCGCGCGGATGATCCACCAGCAGGCCGCCGACGCTGACCAGCAGGCTGGCGGCGAACAGCGCGTCGCGCAGCCAGCGCAGGCGCTTCAGGCGCAGGCCGAGGGCGCTGGCGATGAACAGCGAGCTGAAGATCATCATGCCGGCGGTGGGCAGGTTGACCAGCAGTTTGGGCAGCATCGGCCACTGCGGCCAGAGCAGCCCGGCGAGGTTGTAGATACTGGCGTTGTACAGCGCGGTACTCAGCGAGGTCAGGCCGAAACAGGCCAGCGGCCACTCGCGCAACGTGCTGTAGCGGATCAGGTAGAACAGCGCCAGGGCCAGCAGCGCGCCGATCAGCAGGCCGCTGCGCAGCCAGCTGTGGGCGATCAGCTGCTGCCCCTGTTCGGCACCGACCAGCTGCAGCGGCAGGTTGATCGCCGAATGGCTCTGCACGCGCAGCAGCAGGGTGTGCACACCGGCGTCCAGGCGCGGCAGGTTGAGCAGGAAATGCGGATAGGGTTCGCCACGTTCGCTGAATGCCCGGCTCGAACCACTGTAGAGCGGCCCCAGTGGCCGTTCTCCGTCGTACAGCCAGATTTCCAGGTCGTCGAGGAAGGTCTGTCCGATGATCAGTTGCAGGCGCTCCGCCGCCGGGGCCTGCACCTGCGTGGCGAGCCACCAGGCGCTGCGGCTGTAGCCGATACGCGGTGTGCCCTCGACCTCGCGGCCCTGGCTGGCGATGCGTTGCAGCACCTCGCTTGCGGTCAGCTGGGCGCCGGGGTCCTCGAGCAGCAGGCTGCGTTCGATGCTGACCGGCTCGTCCAGGTCGCCCGCCTCGAGCTTGAGCAGCGGCAACGCGCCGCCCGCCCAGGTCGGCAGGATGCAGACCAGGCAGAGCAGGGTCATCAATGAACGAAGTGGGCGGAGCATCCGGGCGCCTCATGGCTACTGCGAGGGCGCCGGAGTCCGGTGGACGTTGTTCTGTCGTGCGGTAACGGTCAGGCGCAGAGGGATTCTAGCCGACTGTCGGGATGATGATTGCGGGGCGAGTCTCATCCGCCAGGAAGAACGCCCCCGCCCGTCGCGGCGCACAGGGCGCCGCGCATGAGAATCAGGCGGCCTGCGTGCGTTGCGCTTGCGCCTGGTCGCGGCGGGTCCAGCGATTGGCGCGGGCGAACGTGCCGAAGTCGTTGAAGCGTACGCCCATCTCGCGCATCACCCTGTGGGCGAAGGGCACGCTGAGCTGGCGGATGTAGAAGGGTTCCTTGACCACGAAGTGGTGGATCGCATGGCTGCTGCCGAAGTTGAAGCAGAATGCCTGCAACGGCCACAGCCACCAGGGGTTGAGCACCTGCGTCTGCTGGATCACGTTGCCCGGTTCGACATCGCCGTAGTAGTGCATGTTGGAGCTGACGAAGTGCAGGCAGAAGGTGCGCAGCACGTTGGGGCCGACCAGCACCACCACGGCGACGTTCACCACCTGCATGGTCGCCAGGGTCGTGGCCGACCAGGCAATGGGGGCACCGAGGGCGGCGCTGGCCCAGTCGAGCAGGTGGAAGCCGAGGAACAGGTACCAGGTCGCCCAGTTGAGCAGGCCCAGCGGCGCGTAGACCTTCAGCGTGCGGCTGAGGATCAGCCGGCGGTGCGCCGGATTCTTCGCCCGCAGCCAGCGGATCAGCGAGCTCATCATGTTGTCGCCGACCATCAGCAGGCGGGCGATACCCCAGGGTTCGCCGTTGGTGATGGCACGTTCCTCGGTATCCGCCTCGCTGCCGGAGACCTTGTGGTGGTTCAGGTGCAGGTGCCGGCGCACCCAGGGGTTGATGGTGCTCGGCCGGGCCAGCCAGACCAGCGCCATCATCAGGTTGTGCGGCACGGGTCGCTTGCGGAAGTACATCGAGTGGATCAGGTCGTGCTCCAGCTCGTGGGTCAGCGAGGCGAAGAAGGCGTTGAGCAGCAGGCACCCCCACCAGGGCAGCTGGCCACCGATGTACAGGGCCGCCGAGCCGAGCATGCCGAGCAGGGCGAAGGCGAGAATAGCGGCGCCGAGCGCGTCCTGGTGCTGCAGGATCGGGTAGCGCTGGCGCAGTGCATTGCCGTGGGCCATCACCTGCTCGCGGATATGCGCGGCGCGTTGCTGATCATTAAGGCTTGCGGGGGAGGGGGACATGCCGACATCCTCTTGTTATTGGGCTGTGACTTCACTGTGCCGTGACGGTCGTCAGAGCGCCCGACCGAGCACGCCAACCTGCCTACCGGATACGCCAATCTGCATGACCGCCGAACCCTCCACCCTGGCCAGCTGGACCCGCGCCCTGCGCAAGCAGCTCGATGCCCTTGGCCTGGACAGCAGCGCGCTGTGCCGCGAGGCCGGGCTCGACCCTGCACTGCTGGACGATCCCAACGCGCGTTGCCCGCTGTCGGTGACCACCCGTCTGTGGCAACTGGCGGTGGCGGCCAGCGGTGATCCGGCGCTGGGCCTGAAGACCTCGCAGTTCGTCAGCCCGACCACCTTCCATGCCCTGGGTTATGCGCTGATCGCCAGCAGCAGCCTGCGCGAGATGTTCGAGCGCATCGTGCGCTATCACCGGGTGGTCAGCGATGCCCTGCAGCTGGAGCTGCGCCAGGTGGACGATGCCTACGAGTTTCGTTTCCGTGTCCCGCCTGGCAGCCCGACGCCGGCACCGGAGGCGCTGGACGCCTTCGCCGCGATCTACGTGCGCAGTTGTCGCAATCGCCTGAGCCGCGACTTCGCCCCGCTGCTGGTGCAGCTGCAGCGCCCGCGTCCGCTCGACCCCGAGCCGTGGCAGGCGGTGTTTCGCGCTCCCGTGCAGTTCGAGGCCGAGGAAAGCCTGTTGCGCTTTCCGCGGGACGCCTTCGAGCAACGCCTCGACGATGGCAACCCGGAGCTGGCCGAGCACAACGAAGCCGTGCTCAGGCGCAGCCTGGAACAACTGCAGGCGGCCAGTTGCAGCGAGCGGGTACGCAACTTCCTGCAGGCGCAGTTGCCAGATGGCGAGCCGTCGGCCGAACGCATCGCCCAGGCCCTGCACCTGAGCCTGCGCAGCCTGCAGCGCCACCTGGCCGAGGAGGGCACCAGCTACGAGGCGCTGCTCGGTGACACGCGCCAGGCCCTGGCACTGCAGCACATGCGTGACCCGCGCTGTTCGATCAGCGAGATTGCCTATCTGCTCGGCTTCAGTGACAGCAGCAGCTTCGGCCGAGCCTTCAAACGCTGGACCGGGCAGACCCCGAGCCAGTACCGCGACGGATTGAAAAAAGCATGACCCAGTACGACCTGATATTGGCCGGAGCCGGTCACGCCCACCTTGGTGTGCTGCGCCGTTGGGCCATGGTGGAACGCCCGCCAGGGCGGATCGGCCTGCTCAGCCCCGGCCCCGAGGCCTGGTACGCCGGCATGTTGCCGGGGCTGATCAGCGGCCGTTTCAGCGCCGCCGACTGCCGGGTGGAGCTGCAACCGCTGTGCCGGGCGGCCAAGGTCGAGCTGATCGAGGGCGAGATCGCCTCGCTCGACGCCGACAGCCGCTGCCTGCGCCTCACCGATGGCCGTGACCTGCAGGGTGAATGGCTGTCACTCAACGTCGGTGCCGGCATGGCCATACCACCGCAGCAGGGCGATGCCATGCAGGTGCTGGCCGCGCGGCCCATCGAGCGGCTGCTGGTGGGCTGGCAGCAATGGCAGGCCGAGCCCAGGCGCATGGCGATTCTCGGCGGCGGCGCGGGCGGCGTGGAGCTGTCCCTGGCGCTGGCCGACAAGGTGCCGGCGCTGGCGCTGTTCTGCGGCGGCGCGCTGCTCGACGGGCTGTCGCCGGGGCTGCGCCTGCGTGCCCTCGGCCATCTGCGTCAGCGTGGCGTGCAGGTGCGTGAGCACTGTCCGATCGGGCGCATCGAGGACGACTGGCTGCTCAGTGGCGACGAGCCCGTGTGGCGCGGGCGCCGCCTGTTGCTGGCCAGTGGCGCGCGGCCCTGGCCCTGGCTGACGGCCAGCCAGCTGGCCACGGACAGCGCCGGCTTCATCGCCATCCGGCCGACCCTGCAGTGCGAGTCGCACGCGCAGGTGTTCGCCGTCGGCGACAGCGCCAGCCTCGATGGCATGCGCCGCAGCGGGCGTTTCGCGGTGCGCCAGGCGCCCGTGCTGGCTGCCAACCTGCAGGCGGCCTTGCAGGGGCGGCCCCTGCGCCAGTACCGGGCGCAGTGGCAGAGCCTGGCACTGCTCGCCACGGGCGATGGCGGCGCGCTGCTCGGCTGGCACGACTGGAGTGCGGGCGGGCAGCTCTACGGGCGCTGCAAGGACTGGCTCGACCGGCGTTTCGTCCAGCGCCATCGCGTCGTGGGGTAGGGCAGGCTAAATTCATGGCATGGTGCTACCAAAGTGCGATGGTGCCGGCGCTGCCAACCTGCTCGAATTCGGTCATCGTGCCCGGTCTGCATCGTCTGATTTGTCGACGGGCCTGCCTTCCTCGTAGCCTGCTGCCCAGGTTGCGTGGGATATTCCAGGAGAGAACCCGCCGTGACTTCGTCCGCCTACAGCGCCTCGCCGCGCACCAGAACAAGAACTCTGAGGTCGGTCATGCAAGCTGCTTTCATCCGCACACCTGTCGCCTGTCTGCTGCACGCCATCGGGCTTGCGGGCCTGATGCTGGTCTATCAGCAGGTGCAACTGCCCGCTTATGTCAGCGTGCCGTCCTTCCTGCTGTTGGCACTGTGGCCCTGGCTGGGGCCCTGGCAGCGCCGCGACGAACCCGCCGCCGTGGTGCGCAAGGCGCCGACCGGTGACTTCGTCGAGCTGAGCCGTGGGCTGTCGCGCCACACCTGTCACAACGCGTTGTCCGCAGCCAGGGTCGCCCACGCGGTCAAGCACCTGGCCGAACGCCTGCAATCGCAGCTGGCGGCGGTGCAGCAGGTCAGCCAGGCCGCCGAGGCCATTACCCTTACCGAGCAGGACAGCGCAGCACGTGCCGAGCAGACCCTGACGGCGGCCCGGCATGTGCGTGAGGCCAGTGCCGATGGCCAGGCCGAACTCAACCAGGCCATCGGCCGCATGCAGCAGCTCAGTGCCCAGACCCTGGCCAGCCGCGAGCTGATCGACGGCCTCGGCAGCCGCACCGAACAGATCGAGCAGGTCACCCAGGTGATCCAGTCCATCGCCAGCCAGACCAACCTGCTGGCACTCAACGCCGCCATCGAGGCGGCCCGTGCCGGTGAGATGGGCCGTGGTTTCGCCGTGGTCGCCGATGAGGTGCGCAACCTGGCGGCGCGCACCGCCAGCGCCACCGAGGAAGTCAGCCAGATGGTCGCCGACATCCGCCAGCAGAGCACGGCAGTGGTCGAGCACATCCAGCGCCAGAGCGGCGAGCTGGAGCAGGCGGCGCAGCAGATCGAGACCGCCGGCAGTCGGTTGCACGGCATCGCCGACCAGGCCGAGGAGGTCGAGCAGCAGGTGGCGCGGATCAGCGCCGGCACCGCCGACAATCACCAGCGCCTGGCCAGCCTGTCGGCCGCCGCGTTGCAGCTGCAGGATGACGTGCAGGGCAGCGAGGGACAGACGCGGCAACTGGCCGATGCCGCCGAACAGTTGGTCGGCCAGGCCGAGACGGTCAGCGAGCAGCTCGCCGAGGTGGGCCTGGACGACTATCACCAGCGGGCCTATGACCTGGCGCGCGAAGGCGCGGCTGCCATCGCCGCGCAGTTCGAGCAGGACCTGCAGGCCGGGCGTATCGGTCTCGACGACCTGTTCGATCGCCGCTACCAGCCGATTGCCGGTACCCAGCCGCAGAAGTACCGCACGCGCTTCGACCAGTACGCCGACCAGGTGCTGCCGGCTCTGCAGGAACCCTTGCTCGAACGCCACGAGGGGCTGGTCTTCGCCATCTCCACCACGCCGGAAGGCTACGTGCCCACCCACAACGCCGCATTCAACCATCCGCCCAGCGGCGACCCGGCGGTGGATGCAACCCGCAGCCGTGGCAAGCGCCTGTTCAACGACCGCACCGGTATCCGTTGTGGCAGCCACAAGCAGACCCTGCTGTTGCAGACCTACATGCGCGATACCGGCGAACTGATGCACGACCTGTCGGTGCCGATCATGGTGCAGGGCCGGCATTGGGGTGGTTTGCGCCTGGGCTATAGACCCGAGCCATAGGGCGCGCCGCGCGCCCCGTCGACGGCATTGCCGGCAGGAAAATGCCTGTCTGATTGTTTAGCCGGCGCACAACCAAGCGTATGAAAAACCCGATTTAACGCACGTCAAACCCTGTGCGACGCTGCCAAGCCATGATCTCCCCGGCCTGCCAAGTCCATGTTCCGCTGTACCGCGCGCCTGCGCGGCGGCGCCTGTTGGAGCGGCTCAACCCGCTGCTGACGATCATCCTCGCCTTCTGGGCGCTGTGGCACTGCCGCCACGCGCGCCCACCGGACGCCGTCCCCACCCGCTGAATTCCGATGGCTGCGCCATGCCCGCAGCCGCTGATGCCCAATTGTCTGCCTGTGCAACCTGTTCGAGAATCGAACGGGCCGTGCGGACACCGAGCGCCTGACTGGCGCAAGCGAGTGCGATATGACGACTTTCGCTGCTGTGCAGGAAGCCCAGGCTTTCCTGACCGACAACCCCGACATCGAACTGATCGAGCTGTTCATCCTCGACGCCAACGGCGTGCCGCGCGGCAAGCTGCTGCATCGCGAGGAACTGCTGGCGCTGTATGAGAGTGGCCGGCCGTTGCCGAGCACCATGCTGGGCCTGTCCATCCTCGGCGAGGATGTCGAGGACTCCGGCCTGGTCTGGGACGTAGGCGATATCGACTGCCGCGCCTACCCGTTGCCCGGTAGCCTGGTGCGCCTGCCCTGGCGGCAGATTCCCACTGCTGCGGTACAGGTTTCCATGCACCCCAGCGAAGGCCTGCCGGCAACCCCCGCCGACCCGCGCCAGTTGCTGGTGCGGGTGATCGAGCAACTCGAAGCCGACGGCTATCACCCGGTGATGGCCTGCGAGCTGGAGTTCTACCTGCTCGACCAGAAGCGCGACGCGCAAGGGCGCCCGCAGCCGGCGCTGGATGCCGACGGTGGCCGTCCGCGACAGACCCAGGTCTACGGCCTGCGCGAACTGGAGCAGATCGAGCCGTTCCTCCGCGACCTTTACGTCGCCTGCAAGGCCCAGGGGATTCCGGCACGCACGGCGATTTCCGAGTACGCCCCCGGCCAGGTCGAGATCACCCTGGAGCACGGTCCGGTACTGGCGGCGATGGACCAGGCGGTGCGCTACAAGCGCCTGGTCAAGGGGGTGGCGCATGCCCACGGCATGCAGGCCTGCTTCATGGCCAAGCCGTTCGCCGAGATCGCCGGCACCGGCATGCACATGCACGTCAGCCTGGCCGATGCGGCGGGTGACAATCTGTTCGCCAGCGAAGATCCGGCCGGTACGCCGCTGTTGCGTCAGGCGGTCGGCGGCATGCTTGCCAGCCTGCACGACTCGTTGCTGCTGTTCTGCCCCAACGCCAACTCCTACCGGCGTTTCCAGGCCAACAGCTACGCGCCGCTGGCGCCGACCTGGGGTGTGGATAACCGTACCGTGAGCCTGCGCGTGCCGGGCGGCCCGGCCAGGACCCGACACGTCGAGCACCGCATCTGCGGCGCCGACGCCAACCCCTACCTCGCGGCAGCGGCGATTCTCGCCGGTATCCAGCGCGGCATCCGCGACCGCCTCGACCCCGGGGCGCCGATCGAGGGCAACGGCTATGCCCAGGCCAAGGAGCGCCTGCCGAGCCAATGGTCGGCGGCGATCCAGGCGCTGGAGCAGTCGAGCTGGGCCCGCGACGCCTTCGGTGGCGACTTCCTCAAGGTGTTCCTGGCGGTCAAGCGCGCCGAGTATCGCCAGTTCATGGGCGAGGTCGGCGAGCAGGACTGGCGCTGGTACCTGAGTAACGCCTGACTGAACAGCATCGCGGCTGCAGCCGCTCCTACGAAGTGTGCATCCCATGTAGGCGCGGCCGGGCGGCATTCCGCTTCAGCCGCGATCACAGATTCACCGGTGCCAACGCACCCCAAGGATATGCAATGAACGCGATCAACCAACCCGTCAAACCCGCCGCCGAGCGTGCGCCTTCCTACTACTCGGCGTCGCTCAACTTCGAGTCAGACTACCCGACGCTGCAGGGCAGCGTGAGCGTGGACGTGGCCATCATCGGCGGTGGCTTCACCGGCATCGCCACGGCCGTGGAGCTGGCCGAGCGCGGCCTCAAGGTCGCCGTGGTGGAAACCAACAAGGTCGGCTGGGGGGCCAGCGGACGCAATGGTGGCCAGGTCACCGGCAGCCTGTCCGGCGACGAAGCCATGCGCAAGCAGATGCGCAACAGCCTCGGCAGCGACGTCGACGACTTCATCTGGCACCTGCGCTGGCGCGGCCACGAGATCATCAAGAGCCGTGTGGCCAGGTACGGCATCGCCTGCGACCTCAAGCACGGCCATCTGCATGCGGCGATGAAGCCCAGCCACATGGACGAGCTCAGGGCCTCCTACGACGAGGCACTGCGGCGCGGCATGGCCGGCGAGGTGAGCCTGCTCGACGGCGCCGAGGTGCGTGCCCAGCTGGGCAGCGACCTGTACTGCGGGGCGATCAAGAACACCCGCAACATGCACCTGCACCCGCTCAACCTGTGCCTCGGCGAAGCGCAGGCGGCGGCGAGCCTGGGCGCGCTGATCTTCGAGCATTCCGAAGTGCTGGATATCGTCCATGGCCCGCGTCCGGCGGTGGTCACCACGGGCGGGCGCATCGAAGCCAAGCAGGTGCTGCTGGCTGGCGACGTCTACCACAAGCTGGAGCGGCGCAAGCTCAAGGGCATGATCTTCCCGGCCATGGGTGGCATCGTCACCACCGCGCCGCTGGGCGAGCTGGCGAAAGAGATCAACCCGCAGGACCTGGCGGTCTACGACTGCCGCTTCGTGCTCGACTACTACCGCCTGACCGGCGACGGCCGCCTGCTGTTCGGCGGTGGTGCCAACTATTCCGGGCGTGATTCACGGGACATCGCCGGGGAGCTGCGCCCGTGCATCGAGCGCACCTTCCCGCAACTCAAGGGCGTGCAGATCGACTTCCAGTGGAGCTGCGCCATGGGCATCGTGATGAACCGCATCCCGCAGCTGGGCAAGCTGTCGTCCAATGTCTGGTACTGCCAGGGCTACTCCGGTCACGGCGTGGCGACCACCCACATCATGGGCGAGATCATGGCCAAGGCGATTACCGGCGACCTGGAGCAGTACGACACCTTCGCCGCCTGCAAGCACATCAAGGTGCCGCTGGGTGACCAGCTCGGCAACCCGATGCTGGCGGCCGGCATGTGGTACTACCAGATGCTGGAGAAGCTGCGCTGAGACGGGCAACTGTGTCGGTGGCGTTTCAGCGCTGGCTGCGGCATTCGCCCTGGCTGCGGTAGCGAATACTGCGCAGTTCTTCGTTGCTGTCTTCGAAGACCATGATCTGTGGGATGACTCCGCAGTATTCGATTCTCGGGCTCTGGTAAACGACCTTGGCGATGTCCAGTTTCATGCTGTAGCGGTAGTCCTGGATTTGCGGCATCGGCTTGCCCGTGCGCTCGGCGTATCGCTGGGCGACTTCGATGCTGTTCTGTTCGATCTGCCTGACCTTGTCCTTTGGAAAGGACTGCGCAAGGGCGTTGCTGGCGACCAGCAGAAGGGCGATAGGCAAGAGGTGGTTGAGGATTTTCATGGCTGGGCCTGTGGCTGATGGTGTTGAGCCGGACACTAGCGACCCGTCGCTTACCCAGGCATTGCGCCAGGATTACAATCGCGAAAGCCGACGCCGGCAGGGGCTTGGCACCTGCCGGCGGCACACTCAGAAGACGTACTGCAGGCGCATGACGACGCCATCGCCGGTGTCATCGCCAACCGTGTTGCTGGCGTTGTCGGTACTCGCCGTGACGTAGTTGGCGCTGATCTTCACGGCCTCGTTGGCATACCAGTTGACGCCAAGCGTATGGGTCCTGGCGCGAGCGTCACCGACCTGGCGTGTGGTCGTGCTGCTGGTGATGTTGTCATCTTCCACCCTGATCGAGTCGAAACGGTAGAACAGCTCCCAGGCCCCCAGTGCCTTGTCGTCCGCCTTGATGGTGTCGAACCTGGCGCCATCGAGTCGGTAGAGACGCGGCTCGCCGGTGAGGGTGTAGGCGACCTGGACGTAGTAGCCGTCCGCTTCGACGTCGTTGCTCGCCTGGTCGGCCTTGAGGGTGCGGCGCAGATACTCGCCCTGGACCGAGAAGGCATCCAGTGCCCAGGCACCCTCCACGCCCCATACCGCATCGTCGTCCCAGAGATCGGCGCTGGCAGCAGCGCCACCGAAGACCACGCGGTTGCCGTTGTCGCCGGCGCTGCTGCCGCCGTTGGTGCTGACACCGCGCATCCCCACGCGTGGACGAATGCGTGTGTCCACGGCGCTGCCGCCGAGGTCGCGATAGGCGTACTGCAGGCCGACATGCAGGACATTGCCGGGTTGGTTGAGGGGCGCGAACACCGCGCGGGCGTTGTAGCGTTTGACGCTGTCACCATCGCTGTCGTTGTTGTTCTCGCTGAAGACGCTGCCGGAAAGGTATGCGGAGCCGGCGATGACGCGGGTCGCCTGTAGCCCCAGGCCGGAGTTGTCGTTTATCCAGTCGGCCAGCTCGTAGGACAGGTTGCGTTCCAGCGCGGTCGTCCATTTCGAGCTGGTGGCCTTCTCCAGGCCGAAGTCGGTGTAGAAGCGACCGGCCTTGATGTTCAGCGGGCTGAAGCCGGTATAGGTGACGCTGGCCTCGTCGAAGTAACCGGCACTGTCGTTGCCGGTGTTGCGCGACAGGTCATAGTTGATCTGGTACTTCCAGTCCCTGTAGGCGGTGCCGCCCAGTTCCAGGTAGGCGCGTCGGAAATAGCCCGCATCGGCCGAGTTGCCATTGCGCGTGTAGTAACCGTCGAACATCGAGTAGTCGGCCTGCAAGCGGCCGCCCAGCTTGAAGCTGAAGGCTTTGTCGGTGGTGGCCACCTCCAGCCCGCCTTTGGTCCTGATGACGATATCGGCGCCGTCGGTGGTGACCGTCCCGGCGTGTGCCGGGATGGCAGGAAGACTCAGCAGGATGCCGAGTGCGAGGAGGGAAAATGGTGTGGGTTTGATCAACATGCATGGCTCCTTGTCGCCGAATGTCAGGGGTTGGCGACGGGATGCTTTGCGGGGCGGATGACGCTTGGCGGGCAATTCGGTGACGATTCGATGACGCTCGCTCGTTGCGGGCGCGCACCCCGGAAACGCTGGGCGCTGGCGCTTTTACGGGCATGCCGGGGGGTGATTTCACTTCGATGGCGATCAGGTGAAAGCGGCCGTGTGGCACCCAGTCGCTGGCGCCGTGAGCGACGCTGCAGAACCCGGATTACAGATAAGTAATCTTGCGGCAAGCCTGGCGAAAGGCGGTGCTCGGTAGGCTGCCGGCCATGTCATCACGTCTTGCCAGTGCGCACATGCAGAATCGAGTCCGGAGCCACATGCCTGGCGGTCGCCATGGCTGAGATCGAGCGACTCGTGGCCAGGAGCTTTCTGGCAACCGCGCGCTGCGCCAGTTTCAAACAGGCGGCACGCAGCCTGAACATGCACCCCACGGTGCTGCGCAAGCAGTTGCGGCGGCTCGAAACCAGTCTGGGGGAAGCGCTCTTCGTCTATCAGGATCGCGCACTCGCACTGACGTCACGCGGCCTGTCGTTGCAGGCGGAGCTGGCATCCCGGCATCGAGACCTGCGCCCCGAAGTCGGTTTCGCCGAACGGCCCGAGCTGCGTCTGTCGCTGCCGGAATGGGTGCTCGACGATGTGCTGGGTCGGCATCTGGTGGCCTTTCTGCGCAGGCATGCCGGCGTGCGCCTGGAGCTGCTCCGCCAGGACCAGGGGCCGCTGCTGCAGAGCGAGGTCATGATCTGGCTGGCCGATCCCGACCAGGCCCGGCCTGATCCCGGTTTTGCCATGACGCGGCCCCAGCGTCTGGCCAGCGTCGAGTTCCAGGCCTGCATCGGCAAACGCTACGCCCGTGAGCGACGGCTACCCGCGCGCCTGTGTGATCTGCACGACTACATGCTGGTGCAGCGCCCGGACACGTCGGCATCGGCGGTGTTCGCGCCGTGGAATGCCCTGGTGGACGCGCGTGGCAGTGCGGTGACACGTGCGCACTCCCAGCAATGGACGATGGAACTGATTCGGCACGCCGCCTGTATTGGCCTGATGCCGCACTACACCTCGCACATCGACGCGAACCTGCAACTGCTGCCCGGCCTCTTTGCCCGACCGATGAGGCAGTCGATCTGGCTGGCCTGCGCACCGCTCTCGGCGCAGCGCGAGGATGTCATGAGCCTGCAGGCGCTGATCCACAACGCCTTTGCGGAGCGCCGCGACTGGTTTGCTGCAGACGATGAGTGATGCCGCACGACGACTTTCCGTGCCGGCGTGCGAGCGGACCGTGCAGGGGGCGTCGAGTTCTTCGATTACGAAATTGTAATGCGGCGCTCATCTCCGAGTTATCCGCAGGTTGCAAGGATGTGAGGGCCATAACCACAAGAAGAGTCGGCCTATGACAACCCCAAAACTGCCGGTAAGCATCAGGAGCCATGTATGAACAAAAGCCCTTTAACCCTGGCGATCATCTCCGCACTGGCATTCGGTCCAAGCACGATGACGCAGGCGTCCGAGACACAGGCCAGCGACGGTTTCGTCGAGGGAAGCAGCCTGAAGATCCTCAACCGCAACTTCTACTTCAACCGCGACTTCCGCAAGGGCGAGGCCAGGGTGCTGCCCAACGGTGAGCGCAGCAGCTACACCGAGGCCTGGACGCACGGCATTCTCGCCAACTTCGAGTCTGGCTTCACCCAGGGTACCGTCGGCTTCGGTGTCGACCTCCACGCGGGGCTGGGCCTGAAACTGGATACCGGCGACGGCCGTTATGGTCCGGGTGGTAGCGTCGACATGCTGCCGGTCGACAGCGATGACCGGGCCGAGGATGCGTATTCCAAAGTGGGCGCGGCGGTCAAAGCCCGCTTTGCCGACACCGTGGTCAAGGCCGGTGATGTGTTTCCGACCACGCCTGTCGTGCATTACGGCGATTCGCGTTTGCTGCCGCAGAGCTTCAAGGGGGTCACCCTGGTCAACGAGAGCGTGGACGGGCTGACCCTGCAGGGCGGCCGCCTGCACGCCATGAGTCAGCCACAGGAAAGCACCTCGCGTGGTGAGTTCGCGACCTTCTACGCCGGGCAGGTGGACTCGCCCTGGGTCGGCTACTTCGGTGGCGACTATGCCGTCAGCGACAACCTGGGCTTCAGCCTCTACGGCAGCCGCCTGAAGGATGTCTGGGATCAGTATTACGCCGGGATGTGGTGGACCTATCCGCTCTCCGACGACCTGGCGCTGTTCGGCGGGCTGAACTATTACAACGCGACGGACGAAGGCAAGAAACGCCTGGGCGAACTGAGCAACAACATCTACAGCGGCAGCATCGGCGTGCGCTACGGCGCCCACCGCGTCGCCCTCTCTCACCAGCGCAACAATGGCGACGATGATTTCGACTATCTGCGCCAGTCCGACTCCATCTTCCTGGACAACTCCCTGCAGTACAGCGATTTCAACTCGCCGAAGGAGCGTTCCTGGATGCTGCGCTACGACCTGGACATGGCGGACTTCGGCATCCCCGGGCTGAGCTTCATGGCGCGCTACGCGCTGGGGCGTGACGCGGACTACTCCAACGCCAACAGCACGTACATGCGCAGGGATGACGCCGGCAACCCGCTGACCGACCAGAAGCGCTGGGAGCGCAATATCGAGGTCAAGTACGTGTTCCTCGACGGTTCGCTCAAGGACCTCTCGGTGCGTGTGCGGCAGATGAATACCCGTGCCACCGCGTATGAAAGCGACCTCGATGAGGTGCGTGTCATCGTCGAGTATCCGCTGCAGGTGCTGTAACACCGAACAGGAGCGGCGCTGCCGCTCCTAACTGTCAGGATTGTAATGCGGGCCTCATGCTCTCGTTAGGTGCGCCTACCTAACATGGGGCTGTCTTCGAAGCGTTCGTTTCCACGTTTGCTCAGTCAGGCCGAGGTTCCCATGAAAGTGTTCACCCAGTTCCTGTTCGTCGTTCTCCTGAGTGCAAGCAGCCTGCTCGCCTCGGCGGAGGATGGTTCGCAACGCTCGCTCGATGCGCTCAAGCAGTTCCGTGAAAACCAGCAGCGCATCCATGGCGATCGAGCCGCCGGGCAGCAGCCATCATCGTCTGTTCAGAGTGGCGACAACGACGCAGTGCGTGACTGAACGCACGTCGTTCCCCCTCTTCAGTCCCCATCTCTTGGTAGCTCCCGCTCCTTTGGTTGAGAGATGGTTTTTGGCGCCCCTTCGGGGCGCTTTTTTATGGCGCTCATCAGGCGGGCGTCTTCGCGCATCGAATCAGTCCGGTGGTGCCAGGTTCTTCCGGGGCTTGTGCGTACGCATGCAGCCTGTCCATGGGCCGCGCGCCTGCCGTCGGCGCAATGAGGCTGGTGGCGCGAGCTGCCTCAGGGGCGCGCCACGGTGGGGAAGTAGAGGGTGAAGATGGTGCTCTCGTGCACGATGCTGCTGACGTTAACCTGGCCCTGATGCAGGCTCATGATCGAACGCACGATGGCCAGGCCCAGGCCGGTGCCGCCGTCGGCACGCGAGCGTCCGCGGTCGACCCGGTAGAAGCGCTCGAACAGCCTGGGCAGGTGCTCGGGCGGGATGCCGGGACCCGGGTTGCTCACCACCAGCGTCACCTCCGAGGGCCCTGCGCTGATCCTCATGTTCACCGTCGCCCCTTCCGGGCTGTGGCGAATGGCATTGGACAGCAGGTTGGAGATGGCCCGTTGCACCATCAGGCGGTCACCCTCGATCGTTGCCTGGCCGGCGACGTCGAGCAGGATGCGCTTCTCTTCGGCCATGAGGGCGAAGAGTTCCGCGACCTTTCGGGCTTCTTCGTGCAGGGCGATCTCTTCGAAAGGAATCAGCGCGGCGGGATGGCTGACATGGGCCAGGAACAGCATGTCCGACACGATACGCGTGACCCGGCCGAGCTCCTCGGTGCAGTTCTCCAGTACCAGCTTGTACTGCTCGGGCGGCCGCTCTCGCGATAGCGTTACCTGCGCCTTGCCGATGAGGTTGGTGATGGGGGTGCGCAGCTCGTGAGCCAGGTCATCGGAGAACTGCGAGAGCTGCTGCACGCCGCTGTCCAGGCGATGGAGCATGAAGTTGATGCCACTGGCCAGTTCACGAAGCTCGCGGGGCAGATTCTCCAGCGGCAGGCGGTGGCTCAGGTCCTGAGTCGATATGCGTTCGGCGATCCTGCGGAACTGATGCAGCGAGCTGAGGCCGCGATGGGCTATCCATCCGGCGCCTGCGGCGATCAGTAGCAGCACGAAAGGCAGGGCGATCAGCGTGGATTCGATATAGGCGCGCAGCAGTGCCTGGTCGCTGGCGCGGTCGAGGGTGAGCACGGCTCGGATGCGTGTCCCATCCTTGCGTACCATCAGCTGCGAGGCCGTCATCCGCTCATCGCCCAGGGCGTCCTGCCAGCGCTCGAAACGCACGGCCTCGCTCGAACTCTTCGACAGGGGTGGCAGGTCCGCCAGGTTGCCCACGCGCAACAGGACACGCGGCTCAGGGCCATCGTCATACAGGATGAGCGAGAGATTGTCGTGGCCCTTGATCAGGTCCCTGATGTTGTGGATCTGGTCGCCCACTTCGGGACGCAAGGCGACTTCGCGGGTGGCATGGCGAACCTGCTGCAGCTTGTCCTCGAGGTTCTGTGTCGCGATGCCGTCGAGTTGTCGGCTCAGCGAGAAGTAGGCCAGGGCACTGAGCAGCGCAACCAGCAGCAAACCCAGCAGGGCGACGGAAAGGCTGAGCTGGCTCGACAGCCGGACGGGCCTCATGAACGGGCTTCCAGCACATAGCCGACACCGCGCAGGGTGTGGATGAGCTTGTTCTCGAAGGGGTCGTCGATCTTCGCACGCAGGCGCCGGATCGAGACTTCCACGACATTGGTGTCGCAATCGAAATTCATGTCCCAGACCAGAGAAATGATCTGGGTGCGCGAGAGCACCTCACCGCTGCGGCGCATCAGCAGGTGCAGCAGGGCGAACTCCTTGGTGGTCAGGTCGATGCGCTGTTCGCTGCGGTAGGCGCGATGACGGGCCGGGTCCAGTTCGAGGTCGTCGACCTTGAGGACGTCAGGGACGCTCGGTTGTTCGCCACGCCGCAGCAGCGAGCGGACCCTGGCCAGCAGTTCGGGAAACTCGAATGGCTTGACCAGATAGTCGTCGGCGCCGGAGTCGAAGCCTTTCAGCTTGTCAGCCAGCCGGCCGCGTGCGGTCAGCATCATCACCGGGGTGCGGCTGTTGCGGCGGATGCTGGCGAGTACTCCCCAGCCGTCGATTTCCGGCAGGTCGACATCGAGTATGACCAACTCGTAGGCAGACTGCGCTGCCATATGCAGGCCGTCGACACCATTGGTTGCAATATCGACGATATAACCACTTTCGCTCAGGCCCTGGTGGAGATAGTCGGCAGTTTTAAGCTCGTCCTCAACGATCAGGATTCGCATACGCGGGATAACCTTGGTGAAATTGATAAGGAGTTTTTCGAGTCGCGGTTGTTATCGAATACGGCAACGTCAGTGCGCGATGTCCAGACACGCAATGATGAACCTTGAAGTGGCTACAGAGTCAAGGAAGGCCATTTGTTTCAGGGCGTTACATGAACTTATAGGGTTTCTTCTAGTTGTGGATTGGTGAAGTTGATATATGTCTTGTTATAACTTGATAGATGACTTTGCGTGTGTGAGTTGCATGTTAATACAGGGCATTATTCTGTGGCTGAGTATTACGGATTTGTAATTTTGCAGTCACTCCGTCGATAGGTGGGGCTCCCTAAATTCTGCACCGAATGAAGTTTGCCGAGACGTGCACGCATGTCTGCGGATTTATATCGGTGTGGAGGAAAGAACTTGTCGAGGCGATATTCGAAAGTTGCTGAAGTATGGGGCCTGGCCGCTGCTTTCGTGTTCACCCTGGGCCAGGCCAATGCGTCGACAGCGATCACGCTGAGCCAGGCGTGGGAACGAGCCCTGCAAGGCAACCCGTCGCTGCTGGCCGGTGAACGCAATGCCGGCATTGCCGAGGGCGAGCGCAGGCAGGCCGGGGTGCTGCCCAACCCGGAGTTGTCCTGGGAGGTGGAGGACACGCGCAGTGCGACGCGAACCACCACGGTACAGATCAGCCAGCCGATCGAACTGGGGGGCAAGCGCGGTGCCCGTATCGAGCTGGCCGAGCGCGGTATCGACAGCGCCTCGATAGGCCAGGAGCAACTGCGCAACGAACTGCGTGCCGAGGTGGTGGCGGCATTTCAGGGGACGTTGCTGGCGACGATGCGCCAGACCCTGGCCGAACAGGCACAAGCGCTGAGTGAGCGTGGCGTCGCGGTGGTCGAGGCGCGAGTCAAGGCGGGCAAGGCGTCCCCGCTGGAGGTCGCACGGGCCCGCCTGCAGTTCGACGAGGTGCGCCTGGAAACCGCGCGTGCCCGCGATCAACGGCGCAATGCCATGAGCCAGCTACTGGCGGTCATCGGCCCGCAGGCCAGCGCGGATGAGCTGGAGCTGAGCGGCGATGCCGCCAGCCTGCCCGCGCTACCGGGTGTGACAGAGCTGTTGCGCCGTCTGGACAGTGCCGCGCCGATGCGTCTGGCGCAGATCGAGATCGAGCGCCAGGAGGCCGCCATCGCGGTGGAGAAGAGTCGGCGCATTGCCGATCTCACGGTCAGCCTCGGCAGCCAGTACAGCCGTGAGGATCGCGAGCGGGTGAATCTGCTCGGGCTGTCCATGCCGCTGCCGTTGTTCGACCGCAATCAGGGCAACGTGCTGGCCGCCTCGCGGCGGGCCGAGCAGGCGCGCGACCTGCGCAATGCGGCGCAGCTGCGCCTGCGCAGCGAGGTGCAGCAGGCTCACCAGCAATGGCGCACGGCGCAGGGGGCGATCCGCAGTTTCGAGGACGGCTTGCTGGGCGCCGCCGACCAGGCGCTGGAGAGCACCACGCGGGGGTTCCAGATGGGCAAGTTCGCCTTCATCGATGTGCTCGATGCCCAGCGCACCCTGATCGACGTTCGCTCGCGCTACCTGCTGGCGCTCGACGAAGCGCTGGCCGCCTGGGTCCGGCTCGAACGCATCTACGGCGATCTCTCCGCCAGCACGGATGGGTACTGAATCCTTGTCACCAAGGCCGGTGCGATGCCGGCGCTGATCACTGTTTGGGGTTGTTCATGCAGAAGAAACTCGGTGTTGCCATCACGGCCGCCATGGCCGTGGGTTTTGTGGGTGGGGCGCTGTTCTACAACGGTGGGCAGTTCGCTGCGGACATGGGCCATCGACTGGCGGAAAGCGGCAATGGCTACGCGACCGGGGTCAATCCGCTCGGCGCGGCGCAGGCCGCGAGTGCCGACGAAGAGCATGCCGAGGACGGCGATGGTCATGCACAAGGCGATGAGTCGGCAGAGGGGCATGCCGAGGAGGGTGGGCTGCAGCTCAGCGACGTGCAGATCGCCGCTGCCGGTATCGAGCTCGCCGAAGCGCAGGCACGCAGTATGAGCACCTATATCTCGCTTCCTGGCGAAGTGAATTTCGATGAGGAGCGCACGGCGCACGTGGTACCGCCCAGTGCCGGGGTGGTCGAGCGGGTGCTGGTCGGCCTGGGGCAGAAGGTGGCGGCTGGCGAGGCGCTGGCGGTGATCGTCAGCCAGCAGGTTTCCGAGTTGCGCAGCGAACTGGCGGCGGCCTCACGGCGCCTCGAGCTGGCGCGCACCACCTTCGAGCGTGAGCGCCAGCTGTGGCAGGACGGCATCTCCGCCGAACAGGATTACCTGCAGGCCAGGCAGGCGCTGCAGGAGGCGCAGATCGCCCTGGCCAACGCCCGGCAGAAGGGCAGGACCCTCGATCCCCAGGGCGATGCCGGTGACGGCAGTCGCTACGAGCTGCGTGCCCCCTTTGCCGGTGTGGTAGTGGAAAAGCACCTGGTGCCGGGCGAGGTCGTGGGCGAAAGCAGTGCGGCCTTCACCGTGGCCGACCTGAACCGCGTGTGGGTCACTTTCAGCGTGTCTCCGCGCGACCTGGAACGGGTCCGGGTTGGCCAGGACGTGCGCGTCATTGCCCCTGAACTGGGGCGCGAGACGACCGCCAAGGTTGCCTATGTCAGCCGCCTGCTGGGTGAGCAGACGCGCACGGCCACGGGCCGCATCACCCTGGACAACGCCGATGGCGTATGGCGCCCCGGCCTGTTCGTCTCCGTCGCACTGGCCACCGAACGCCATGCGGCCAAGGCGGTGATCCCGCTTTCGGCCGTGCAGGAGGTCGAGCAGCAGAGCAGTGTCTTCGTGCGCACCGACGAGGGTTTCGACGTTCGTGCAGTGACGCTGGGGAGCCGCAGCGACGGCTTCGTGGAGGTGCGCGAGGGCCTGAAGGCCGGGGAGCGGGTGGCGGCTGCCGGCAGCTTCATTCTCAAGTCCGAACTGGGCAAAGCCAGCGCCGAGCACGCGCACTGACCCTCACCGACGAGTATTCCTCATGTTTGAGCGCATCATTCAATTCGCCATCGAGCAGCGCTTTCTGGTGCTGCTGGCCGTGCTGGCGATGGCCGGGGTGGGTGTGGCCAGCTATCAGAAGCTGCCGATCGACGCCGTTCCCGACATCACCAACGTGCAGGTGCAGATCAGCACCGCTGCCGATGGTTTCTCGCCGCTGGAAACCGAGCAGCGCATCACCTTTCCCATCGAGACGGCCATGGCCGGCCTGCCGCACCTGAAGCAGACCCGCTCGCTGTCGCGCTCGGGGCTGTCGCAGGTGACGGTGATCTTCGAGGACGGCACCGACCTCTACTTCGCCCGGCAGCTGGTCAACGAGCGCCTGCAGGCTGCCAAGGAGCAGTTACCCGAGGGGGTGGAGGCCTCCATGGGGCCGATTTCCACGGGCCTGGGCGAGATCTTCCTGTGGACGGTGGAGGCCGAGGAGGGCGCCCTCAAGGAGGACGGCACGCCCTATACGCCGACCGATCTGCGGGTGATCCAGGACTGGATCATCAAGCCGCAACTGCGCACGGTGCCTGGCGTGGCCGAGATCAACAGCATCGGTGGCTTCGCCAAGGAGTTCCAGATCGCCCCCGATCCCAAGCGCCTGGCCGCCTACAAGCTGACGCTGGGCGAACTGCTGCTGGCGCTGGAACGCAACAATGCCAACGTCGGCGCCGGCTACATCGAGCGCAACGGCGAGCAACTGCTGGTGCGGGCCCCCGGCCAGCTGGGCACGCTGGAGGATATCGCCAACATCGTGGTGGCCAACGTCGATGGCACGCCGATTCGCGTCAGTCACGTGGCGCAGGTGATGCTCGGGCGTGAGCTGCGTTCCGGCGCCGCCACCGAGAACGGCCGCGAGGTGGTGCTGGGCACGGTGTTCATGCTGATCGGCGAGAACAGCCGCAGCGTATCCCAGGCCGTGGCCGCGCGGCTGGAGGAGATCAACCGCTCGCTGCCCGAAGGGGTGGTGGCGGTGACGGTGTATGACCGCACCAACCTGGTGGACAAGGCCATCGCCACGGTGAAGAAGAACCTGATCGAGGGCGCGATCCTGGTGATCGTCATCCTCTTCCTGTTCCTCGGTAACATCCGTGCCGCCCTGATCACGGCCATGGTGATTCCGCTGTCGATGCTGTTCACCTTCACCGGCATGTTCGGCAACAAGGTCAGTGCCAACCTGATGAGCCTCGGGGCACTGGACTTCGGCATCATCGTCGACGGTGCGGTGGTGATCGTCGAGAACGCCATTCGCCGCCTGGCCCACGCGCAGCACAAGCACGGTCGCGAGCTGACCCGCAGCGAGCGCCTGCACGAAGTGTTCGCTGCCTCCAGGGAGGCGCGCCGCGCGCTGATCTTCGGCCAGCTGATCATCATGGTGGTGTACCTGCCGATCTTCGCCCTGACCGGGGTCGAGGGAAAAATGTTCCACCCCATGGCCTTCACCGTGGTCACTGCGCTGTTCGGCGCCATGATTCTCTCGGTGACCTTCGTCCCGGCGGCGATCGCCCTGTTCGTCACCGGCAAGGTGAAGGAAGAGGAAAACGCGCTGATGCGCATCGCCCGGCGTGCCTACGAGCCGGTGCTGCAGTGGGTCATGCGCTATCGCCTGCAGGCCTTCGGCGCCGCCCTGGTGCTGGTGCTGTTCTCCGGTTTCCTGGCCTCGCGCATGGGCAGCGAGTTCGTCCCCAGCCTGAGCGAGGGTGACTTCGCCCTGCAGGCGCTGCGCGTGCCCGGCACCAGCCTGACCCAATCGGTGGAGATGCAGATGCGCCTGGAGCAGACCCTGCTGGCCCAGGTGCCGGAGGTGAAGCGCGTCTTCGCCCGCACCGGCACGGCCGAGATCGCCTCCGATCCGATGCCGCCGAACATTTCCGACAGCTACGTGATGCTCAAGCCGCGTGAGCAGTGGCCTGATCCGGACAAGTCGCGGGAAACCCTGATCGCCGAACTGCAGGCCGCCGCCGAGTTGGTGCCGGGCAGCAACTACGAGCTGTCGCAACCGATCCAGCTGCGTTTCAACGAGCTGATTTCCGGCGTGCGCAGCGACGTCGCGGTGAAGATCTTCGGTGACGACAGGGACGTGCTCAACCGCATGGCTGCCGACGTGGCACAGGCCCTGGGCAGCATCGCGGGTGCATCCGAGGTGAAGGCCGAGCAGACCAGCGGCCTGCCGGTGCTGACCGTGGCCATCGACCGCGACAAGGCCGCGCGCTATGGCCTGAACGTCGGTGACATTCAGGACACCGTCGCCGTTGCCGTGGGTGGCCGTCGGGCGGGCACGTTGTTCGAGGGCGATCGCCGCTTCGATCTGGTGGTGCGCCTGCCGGAAGACCTGCGCACCGACATCGACGGCCTGTCGCGTCTGCTGATCCCCGTGCCGGCTGCCGGGGCCGCCACCAGCGTCGGCTTCATCGCCCTGGCGGAGGTGGCCCGGCTGGAGCTGGCGCCCGGCCCCAACCAGGTCAGCCGCGAGAATGGCAAGCGCCTGGTGGTGGTCAGCGCCAACGTGCGTGGGCGCGATATCGGCTCCTTCGTGGAGGAAGCCGAAGCGAAGATTCGCCGCGACGTGAAGCTGCCCGCCGGCTACTGGACCAACTGGGGCGGGCAGTTCGAACAGTTGCAGTCCGCCGCCAGGCGCCTGCAGGTGGTGGTGCCGGTCGCGCTGCTGCTGGTCTTCATGCTGCTGTTCATGATGTTCAACAATCTGCGCGATGGCCTGCTGGTGTTCACCGGCATCCCCTTCGCCCTGACCGGGGGTGTCATGGCGTTGTGGTTGCGTGACATTCCCCTGTCGATCTCCGCCGGGGTGGGCTTCATCGCCCTGTCGGGGGTGGCGGTGCTCAACGGCCTGGTGATGATTTCCTTCATCCGCAACTTGCGTGAGGAGGGCATGGGCCTGCAGCGAGCCGTCACCGAAGGGGCCTTGCAGCGTCTGCGCCCGGTGCTGATGACGGCCCTGGTGGCGTCGCTGGGCTTCGTGCCGATGGCCCTGGCCACCGGTACCGGTGCCGAAGTGCAGCGACCGCTGGCGACCGTGGTGATTGGCGGCATCCTGTCGTCCACCGCGTTGACGCTGCTGGTGTTGCCGGCCTTGTATCGCTGGGCGTACCGGCGTGAAGAGCAGGCGGAACCGGAGGCCAGCCCGTGACCCCGCCGCCCATGCGCGGTCCGGGACTGGGGCGTCAGCCGCCCTGCGCCTGGAGGAACAGGGCGAACAGTTCCGACTGCGACTTGATCCCCAGCTTGCTGTAGACATGCTTGCGGTGCACCTTCACGGTCTCCGCCGAGATCGCCAGCTTGCGCGCCACTTCCTTGCTGGAGTGGCCGCTGAGCATCAGCCGCACGACTTCCAGCTCGCGGCCGGTCAGGGCGGTCTCCACGTGCCGCGCCATCTGCTCCAGGCGTTCCTGCCAGGGCGGGGGCGCGCTCGGTTCGCCGGGCTCCGGTTCGAAGGCCAGGCGCTGGCGCATCAGCGCCGTGACCCAGGGCTGCACCAGGCCGAGCAGGGCGATCTGCTCGGGACGGAAGACCTGGCGTGAGCCCAGTGACAGGCACAGGGTGCGTTCGCCCGGCAGGGCCAGGTTGATCTGCACTTCGTCGGCAACCACGTTGAGGCGGAAGTAGCGCTGGTAATAATCGGTCTGCTCGAAGCACTCCGGCGCCACCTCGCCCAGGCGCACCAGGCCGTCGCGGCGGCCTTCGCGGCTGGCGATGTAGAAGGGGTCGAGCAGGTAGAGGCCGCGCAGGTAGTCCTGGAACAGCAGGTCGGGCTCGCCATCATCGCCGCTGCACTCGGCCAGCACCTGCGGGCGGCCCTCGCTGAAGATCAGCGCCACCCAGCTGTCGTGCGCCACGTACTGGCCTAGGGTGCGCTGCAGGGCGCGCCAGAAGTGAGGGCCCGGCAGCGCGTCGATCAGCTCGGCGACGCTGCGATGGAAGGCGATGTCGTGCAAGGTCATGGTCATGCCTCTACCCCCGGGGGGTTACCCCGCATGCGTGATTTCGCCCGGGCACCCCTGTCTCCATACTCGAACCCTGGCGGATGGCTGCCGGCATTCTGGGTAGCCACCACGCGTCGTGCAACAACAAGAATCGGAGCCCTGTCATGCAAGTCGAACTCGTCCAGCTCGCTGGCCGTGATGGCGATACCGCCCACAACCTCGCTGCCGCGCTGCGCGCCATCGCCGGCTGCGCGGCCGGAACCCGCCTGCTGGTCTTTCCGGAAACCTACCTGACCGGCTTCCCCACGGCGGAGAACGTCGCCGCCCTGGCCGAGCCACTCGATGGCCCGAGCCTGCGGGCGGTCCGTCGCGCCGCCGCCGAGCGGGGGGTGGCCGTGGCCATCGGCATTGCCGAGAACGACAACGGCGTGTTCTACAACACCACGCTGCTGATCGATGGCGACGATACCGTCCTCACTTACCGCAAGACCCATCTGTGGGCCTCCGACCGGGGCGTGTTCACCCCGGGCGACCGCTACGCCACGGCGCTGCTCGACGGTGTGCGCGTCGGCCTGCTGGTGTGCTTCGACATCGAGTTTCCGGAAAGCGCCCGGGCCCTGGGTGAGCTGGGCGCCGAGTTGCTGATCGTCACCAACGGCAACATGGACCCCTACGGGCCGACCCATCGCACCGCGATCATGGCGCGGGCGATGGAGAACCAGACCTACGCGGTGATGGTCAACCGCGTCGGCGAGGGTGACGGCAACCTGGTGTTCGCCGGCGGCAGCGCGGTGGTCGAGCCCGGCGGCGGCCTGCTGCTGGAGGCGGGTCGCGAACCCTGCCGGCAGGTCATCGAACTGGACATGCAGCGCCTGGCCGAGGCCCGCCGCGACTATCGCTACCTGGACGAGCGACGCATGCCGCTGCCTGGCGAGCGTGTCGAGCATGACAGCGGCCTGCGTGAGCTGCTGATTCCCTGATTTCCCTTGAACGGGCGCCGCAGAAGCGCCCGTGCGGCCTCGCCGCGCCTTTCTTTCGCCGACTTCGGCTCTGCCATAACAATTTCAAAAAAACGGGAGTAGCAAGCAATGGCTCGTCTGCAACGATCCCTTTCACTGGGAGCGGTGGTGCTGTTCGGCATCGCCTACATGACACCGATCATCGTCCTCGGCACCTTTGGCATCCTCGCCGAGATCACCCGTGGTGCGGTGCCCTCGGCCTATGTCGCCGCCTCGCTGGCGATGGTCTTCACGGCACTCAGCTATGCCCGCATGGCCGGGTTGTTCCCGGTGGCCGGTTCGGCCTACAGCTACGTGCGCCGCAGTATCAACGATCACCTGGGGTTCATCGCCGGCTGGGCGGTGCTGCTCGATTACCTGTTCCTGCCCATGGCCATCTGGCTGATCGGTGCGGCCTACCTGCACTCGGCCTTCCCCGGCTTGCCACAGGCGCTGTGGGTGCTGACCTTCATTGTGCTGACCAGCCTGATCAACGTGGTCGGCCTGCGCCTGGCCAAGGGCATCAACGGCGTGCTGATGCTGGTGCAGTTCCTCGTCCTGCTGGCCTTCGTCGCGCTGTGCGTGCACTACGTGCTGGGTGATGCGAGCAAGCCGCTGTGGTCGCTGGAGCCGTTCCTGGGCGAGGGCATGAACCTGTCGCTGGTCATGGCTGGCGCGGCGGTCGCCTGTTACTCCTTCCTCGGCTTCGATGCGGTCAGCACCCTGACCGAGGAGACCCACGAACCGCAGCGCACCATCCCGCGGGCGATCCTGCTGATCACCCTGATCGGTGGCCTGATCTTCGTGGTCACCGCCTACTGCGTGCAGCTGGCGCATCCCTCGACGCTGTTCGAGAGCAGCGATGCGGCGGCCTACGAGATCGCCCGCAACATCGGTGGCGACCTGTTCGTGTCGGTGTTCCTGATCGGTCTGATCGTCGGCCAGTTCACCTCGGGCCTGTCGGCCCAGGCCAGCGCCTCGCGCCTGATGTTCGCCATGGGCCGTGACGGCGTGCTGCCGCGGGCCTTGCTGGGCACCCTGAGCCCGCGTTTCGGCACCCCGGTGGGCGCCATCCTGGTGTGCGCGGTCGTGGCCCTGCTGGCGCTGAAGCTGGACGTCACCACCTCGACCTCCTTCATCAACTTCGGCGCCTTTCTCGCCTTCAGCCTGGTCAACCTCTCGGTGATCGTCCACTTCGCCCGCCAGCCGCAGGCGCGGGGGCCGCTGCAGGTGCTGCGCTACCTGCTGTGCCCGTTGCTCGGTCTGCTGGCGACACTATGGCTGATGGTCAGCCTGGATCGCCTGGCGATCATGCTCGGCTGCAGCTGGCTGGTGCTCGGTGGCCTGTACCTGACCTGGCTCACCGGAGGCTTTCGCCGCCGTCCTCCGGAGCTGCAGTTCGACGCGCAGAGCTGAGCTGCGCCACCGTTGCCGGACCTTCGTCGCGCTCGGCGACGAAGGTCACCGGTTTCGAGCCGTCGGCATTGAGGTGCAGGATGCGTTCGGGACGGCCCTGCGCGTCGAAGAACACCTGGCCGAGGCCGGCGCCGTTCCACAGCCGCTCGCCCGAGCGGCTGCGGTCGGGGATCAGCGGGGTGACGCGCATGCGCCGGCGCTTGGTCAGCCAGTTGAGTGGCGACCAGGGGGCATAGAGCCAGCGGTTGAGGCGGTCGAACCAGTCCAGCAGCCTGTGCGGGAATTCGTTCTTGATGCCGCTGCTGGTGATCTGCCAGATGGTGGGACTGTTGCGGCGCAGGCGGATGTTCACCCGGTAGACGAAGGAATAGTGCACGTCGCCGGACAGGATGACGAAGTCCCCAGGCGTGCGCGAGTGGCGGAAGATGTTCATCATCACGCTGGCTGCGCCGCGATGGGCCATCCAGTTCTCGGCATCGACCAGCAGCGGATGGCCGGCGTAGGTGAACAGCTTCTGGATGCCCTCGATCAGCTTGACGCCGAACATCGGCGCGGCGGAGACGATGATGCAACTGGGGTGATCGAGCAGCGCCTGCTGGAAGTCGCACAGCGCTTCCCAGTCCATCAGCCCGGAGGGTTTCGACAGATGACCTTCGCTGCGCCAGCGTCGCGTGCGGGTGTCGAGCACCAGCAGCGCCGGGGTGGTCGGCAGCACGTAGTGCCAGTGCTGGAACTCCAGCAGTTGCCCGATCAGCGCGTCCTGCGCCTTGGCCTGCAGGTGGTCGTTCGCCTGGCGTTGCAGGAGCAGGTCGCGGCAGGCCCGCAGCGGCTCGGCGAACGCCTGCGGGTCGTTGCCCCAGCCCTGGCACAGCAGGTAGGCGAGCAGGGCGTTGCCAATGATGCGCCGGGAGAACGGATGGCCGTAGGCGGTCTGTTCCCAGCGCGCGGACAGGTTCCAGTCGTCGGTGACGTCATGGTCGTCGAAGATCATCAGCGTCGGCAGGTGGGCCAGCACGCGGGCGGCCTGGCCTAGCCCCTGGCGGAATGCCGCGATGCGCTGACGTTCGTCGGCGTAGCGCTGCTGGCGTTGCTCGTCCAGTGGCGGGGGCGTTTCCTCGATCAGCGTCCAGGGCACGGGCGACCAGACCAGCAGGTACATGGCGATCATCTCGGCGAAGGTCACCAGGTGGTTGTCGGCGCTGCTGCTGGTGAAGATCGGTTTCTTCACGCCGCCGAAGAACTTGTCGCGCAGGGTCTGGTTGCTGGTAATCTCGGGCAGCAGCTCGGCCCGCCGGTAGTAGCCTACCGGATCGGCGTAGAGCGCCTGGCTGTCTTCGACCACGGCGCCTTCGAGCTGCTCGTCGAACAGGCCGAGGCGGGCGATCAGCTGGTGGATGGCGCACAGCATCGGCCCGGCGACGTCATCCACGTACACCTGGTCGCCGCTCATCAGCAGCAGGGCCGGGCGCTGCGTGGCGTCGTGTGGCTCGGCCAGCAGGCGGTCGGCGCAGAGCAGGCCATCGTCGGCAGCATGGTGCGGCTTGCGGCAGGAGCCGTGGAGCAACTGGTCGAGCCGTGCACGCAGGACGAAATCGGCGTGCTCGGCGCCGTCGTGGAGCAGGTGCGCCGCCCAGTCGGCCATGCCGCGCGTCCCGTCAGCCGCGATGATCTGCAGGTCATAGGCGATGCGCACATCCTGGGGCAGGGCGCGCTCGAGGGGCACATCGAGCAGATGCAGGACCGCATGCCGGCCCAGCGGCAACTGCTGGCAATGCGCGTCGAGGGCCAGGGTGCGCGGCTCCTCACCGTCGGGGTGCAGCCAGAGTTGCAGGCTCAGCTCGCGACTGGCCACCAGCCACAGTACCAGGCGGCCGGGCTCCAGGCGGCGCAGCAGCGGGCCGGCCAGCACCGCGGGCAGTGGCGTGTGGAGGTTGTCGGGCATGAGGCTTCCTGCAGGATGAGAGACAGGGCTTGGACAGTGGCAGGGCGCCAGCGGTTCAGGAGGCCAGCTGGCGCAGGTGCTCGATCAGTAACGAAAGCCTGTTCAGCACTGGGGCACATAGCGGATCAGGCGCGATTGGTGATCTGGAATGCGTTGCCTTCTGCATCCTGGCCGTCGCAAAAGCACAGCGATTCGGCGTTGCCCTGCACCTTGCCCATCTGTATGCCAAGGTCCATCAGGCGCTCTCGTTCAGCGGCTACATCGGCGCTGTGGAAGCACAGCTTGATCGACGTGCCAGGTGAGCGTGTGCCCTTGTGGAACGCAATGCGTGAGGTCGGCGAGTCTGCGGGACCAATGTCCACGAACGACCCTTCGACCGAGAGGATCCGCATGCCGAATGCGCGGCAGTAGAACGCTGCAAGTACGTCGGGTTGTGGGCTGAAGATGATTACGCGGTGAAGGTACACGAGAGCAGCACCTCAGATTGGCTGGACACATGGCGACAGCGTAGCGCGTCTTGCCCGATGCATAGACGATCAGCTGTCCGCTGCGCGGCGCAGGTGCTCGAAGTCGAGAATCTCGATCTCGCCGTAGGTCAGGCGCACGACGCCCTGGGCCTCCAGCTCCTTGAGAATCTGGTTGGTGGTCTGGCGCGACAGCGAGAGCATCAGCGCCAGTTGTTCCTGGGCCAGGTGCAGCACCCGGCGCGGCTCGCTCTCGCCGTAGTTCTCGGCGATCAGTAGCAGGCGCCTGGCCAGGCGTGGCGCGGCCGGCAGCAGGCTCATGTCTTCCAGGGCGATGAAGGCCAGGCGCAGCTTGTGGCTCATCAGCAGGGCGAAATCGCGCCAGTGCTGCGGCTGGCGTTCGAGCAGGGCGAGCAGCTCGGCCTGGGGCAGCAACAGCAGGGTGCTGGCGCTTTCGGCGAAGGCATCGTGGGTGCGCGGCAGGCCGTCGAACAGGGAGATCTCGCCGAACCAGTACGGCGGCTCGACCAGGGTCAGCAGGGCTTCCTTGCCGTTCTCGCCGATGGCGCCGACGCGCACCGCGCCTTCGACCACCGCGTACAGGCCGCTGGGTCTGTCGCCACGGCGAAACAGCCGCTGGCCGGCATCCAGGCGCTGCACCCTGGCCATCTCCAGCAGGGTCTGGCTCAGCGCCGCAGGCAGCGCGGCGAACCAGTGGCCCTGGTTGAGCAGGCTGGCGTAGGTGCGAGGGTCGGGCATGTCGGCTCCTGTAGGGCGCTGTGGCCGTCGATGTCATTGTCGGCTAGGCGACAGAGCGATGCGCCGGCACGAGGTGATCATGGCGGGGCCTGTTCCCCTGCTGAGGACGATAACAATGAAAACCCTCGTCGATCACCTGGCCCAGTATGCCGCCTACCACCGCGACCGACGCAACATCGCCAGCCATTTCATCGGCATCCCGATGATCGTGCTGGCGGTCGCCGTGCTGCTCTCGCGCCCGGGTTTCGCGCTGTTCGGCCTGTGGCTGGCGCCTGCCACCCTGGTGGCGCTGGCCGCCGCGCTGTTCTACCTGCGCCTGGATACCCGCTTCGGTCTGGTCATGAGCCTGCTGCTGGCGCTGTGCCTGTGGGCTGCTGCCGGGCTGGCGGTGGCCGGCACGGCGCTGTGGCTGTCGGCGGGGCTCGGCCTGTTCGTGGTCGGCTGGGTCATCCAGTTCGTCGGCCACTATTACGAAGGGCGCAAGCCGGCGTTCGTCGATGACGTCATGGGGCTGATGGTCGGCCCGCTGTTCGTGGTGGCCGAGCTGGCCTTCCTGCTTGGCCTGCGCAAGGAGGTCGAGCACGCAGTGGTGGAAATCGCCGGGCCGACCTGCATTCGCGAGAAGAAGGCCCTGGCCTGAGTCGCCCGGCTGACGGGCGCATGCGCCGGCGAGCCGGCTTCTGCGGCTACCCGGCACGGCTGGGCTAGAACATCGCCATCCACTGCGCGGTCAGCGAGCGCGCGTGGCGGTCCACGGTGATCGGTGCGAAGGGGCGGCCGGACACGCTCTCCAGCGTGTTGCTCTGGCTGTTCATGTCGGCCAGCGCGGCGCGCAGGTAGCCCCAGCGGGTCTGCAGCTTGTTCACCTGCGGGTCCGTCTTGGCATCCAGGGCCTGCAGTTCCTGGTCGATGGCCGGCAGCAGCAGGCGTTCGTCCTGGCCCAGGTAGGTGTCGGGGTGCTCGCGGGCGATCTCGAAGGTGCCCAGGTAGGAGCGGGCGAGGTACTGCACCCCCAGGTACTCGACCTTCGCCGCCAGTTCGCTCTGCCCTGGCGCGCCCGGCAGCCCCCTGGCCGCCGCGAGAAAATCACGCAAGGCGCGACTGAGGTCCTCCGGGAAGCGCCAGGGCACGTTCTCGTCACCGGGGCCATAGGAAACACCGTTGCGCAGTTGGGTAACGAGGGCGTGGTGGGCGCTGGTGAGCTCGCTGCTGCCCTGCGGCAGGCTCTGCATGGCGCCGGCCAGAGCGGCCAGGTCGGCCTCCAGGCGCTGTCGATGGACCTTCTGGAAGCCCTCGCCACGTAACAGCATCAGGCTGCTGGTCGCGCGGCAGGCGTGAATCTGGATCTGTTCCTGCGGACTGACGGCCTCGGCGAAGGCCATGGGCGAGAGCCCGACGAAGAGGCCCAGCGACCAGAGAAAGGCATGGCGTAGCAGTGCTTTACAGCGCATCCGGGTGCTCCTTGTTATTGTTTTGAGCGGGGCGGCGTCAATGACACAGCGTCAAGACTACTGCGTCATGCCGGAGCGAGCATGACCCGAAAGAGTGATTTCGTCGGAAATCGCTACCGTTCGGGGGCTTTTGCCAGGTTGCGCAGGTACTCGGCACTGAAGGCGTCGGCCGGGAAGAAGGTTTCCAGGGCCAGCTCGGCCAGGGTCACGTCGTTCGGTGTGCCGAACACGGTGGTGGTGCTGATCATGCTCAGCACGCCGGCTTCGGTGCGCAGTTGCACCGGCATCAGGACCGTCTCTGCAGAGGCTTCGCCCTCATCCTCCGGCGCCGGGTAGGTCAGCAGTTCCTCGTGCAGGGCCAGGAGCTGCGGGTCGCCGCTGATCTCGGCATCGCGGTGCAGGCGCAGCAACAGGTGCGCGCGCCACTGCGCCAGGTTGACGATGCGCGGGGCCAGCCCCTCGGGGTGCAGGGACAGGCGCAGCACGTTGAGCGGCGGGCCGAGCAGGTCGTCTGCCACGCCGACGAGAAAGGGGCCGACCGAGGCGTTGGCCGCGAGCAGGTTCCACTGCCGGTCGATGGCCAGGGCGGGATAGGGTTCATGGGCCTTGAGCAACTGGTCGATGGCCTGGCGCGCCGGCTCCAGCGCCGGGTCGGCGAGGTCGTGCTGGCTGTACAGCGGGGCGAAGCCCGCGGCGCTGAGCAGGCGGTTGCGCTCGCGCAGGGGAATCTCCAGCTGCTCGGCCAGGTGCAGCAGCATGTCGCGGCTGGGTTGTGCGCGGCCGGTCTCGACGAAGCTCAGGTGGCGGGTGGATATCTCCGCCTCGCAGGCGAGGTCGAGCTGGCTCAGGCGGCGCCGCTGGCGCCATTGGCGCAACAGGGCGCCGGCGGTCTGGGAGTTCGTAGTCATGGCCAGCACGATAGTCCAGCCAGGTCATGTCGGCCATTACCTGATAGGTAATCGACGGCCCGTGCGTTTCGGCGAAGTCTGTAGGCCAGGCACCACCCCGGTGCTCCCTGTGGAGAACTTGCCATGAACGTACTGCAACCCAACCCCATGCTGCGTGATGCGCTGTTGCTCGACGGCCTGCTCAGCGGCGTCACCGGCCTGCTGCTGGTCCTGGCGGCCGGCTGGCTGGGCGCCTTCCTCGAACTGCCGCGCCTGCTGTTGCTGGTCGCCGGCAGCGCCCTGTTGCCATTCGCCGCGCTGCTGGTGTGGTTGTCCAACCGCCAGCAGATCAGCCGCCAGGTCGTCTGGGCGGTCATCGCGGTCAATGCCCTGTGGGTGATCGACAGCCTGCTGGTGCTGCTGATCGGCTGGCTGTCGCCGAACCTGTTCGGCTACGCCTTCGTCGTCGCCCAGGCGCTGGCGGTGGCGCTGCTGGCCGAGCTGCAGTGGTTCGGCCTCCGCCACTCGCAGGCGGCCGCCATCTGACGCTTGCGCTCAGAAGCCGCGCAGGGCCAGTTCGCTGCCGAGCAGCAGCAGGCCGATGAAGAACCAGCGTTTGAAGCGCTCGGCGCTGATGCGCTTGCGCAGCCACTGGCCGGCGGCCATGCCCAGCAGGGCGGGCAGCAGGGCCAGGGCCGAAAGGCCCAGCACCGCCGGCTGCAACAGTTCGCCGCTGTGCCCGAGCGCCGCCGCCAGGGCCAGGGTGGAGACGCTGAACGAAAGCCCGAGGGCCTGGATCAGGTCGTCCTTTTCCAGGCCGATGGCCTGCAGGTAGGGCACCGCAGGGATGACGAAGACGCCGGTGACGGCGGTGATCGCCCCGGTGACGGCGCCGATCAGCGGCGCCAGCCAGGGCTCGTATCGCGCGGCGACGCGCACCTGCACCCTGGCCAGGCCGAGCACGGCATAGAGCACCAGCGCCGTGCCAAGCCAGCGGCTGGCGCCGGGCAGGTCGAGGCTGTGCAGCGCAGCGGCGACCAGCAGCGTGCCGGCGACGATACCCAGCAGCATGGGCCACAGACGGCGCAGCATCGGCAGCGGGCTGCGGCCGTCGCACAGCTGCCAGATGTTGCTCACCATCGAGGGGATGATCAGTAGCGCGGCGGCCTGCAAGGGCGCCATCAGCAGGCCGAGCAGGCCCACGGCGATGGTGGGCAGGCCGAGGCCGACCACGCCCTTGACCATGCCGGCGAGCAAGAAGGTGGCGAGGATCAGTGGCAGGTACTCGGTCATCGTGAGGCTCCCCTGTGGTGCATGGCCTGGCTGTCGGCGGGGGCCTGCTCGCGCTCGTGCAGACCGTAGTCGCGCAGTACCTGGGCCACGCGCAGGCGATAGTCGGCGAAGACGCTTTCGCGCCCCGCCGTCTGCGCCTTGCGGTGCTCCTGGTGCTGGCGCCAGGCTTCGACCGAGGCGGCGTCCCGCCAGAACGACAGCGAGAGGATCTTGCCCGGTTCGCTGAGGCTCTGGAAACGTTCGATGGAGATGAAGCCGGGTTGCCTGGCGAGCAGCGGGCGCAGCCCGGCGGCGAGGTCGAGATAGTCCTGCTGCTGGCCTGGTCGGGCCTGTACTTCGAAGATCACGGCGAGCATCGGGTTTCTCCCTGGCTGGCTCTGGTTGACGTTGCCTGCCAGTATTCACGTGTCATGCACGCCATGTTTCGTCATGAGGTGAATTATGGAATACGCACCGGGTTTCAGTTCGATCGCCGCGCTGCTCGCCGATGCCGGACGCGCCAGCATGGTCTGGGCGCTGATGGACGGCAGCGCACGCCCTGCCGGCGAGCTGGCGCTGCTGGCCGGATTGTCGCCATCCTCGACCAGCGCGCACCTGGCCAAGCTGGTCGAAGGCGGCCTGCTGGTGCAGCAGCGCCATGGGCGCAATCGTTATTACCGCCTGGCCGGCCCGGAAGTGGGGCAGCTGGTGGAGGCGCTGGCCAGTGCGGCGCTCGCCGCACAGCCGCGCCAGTCGCGTCCTGTGCCGGCGTCGCGGGGTACGCCGCAGGCGATGCGTGAGGCGCGCACCTGCTATGACCACCTGGCCGGTGAGCTGGCGGTGGGGGTCTTCGCGCGCATGTGTGCGGCCGGCTGGCTGGCGCAGCAGGACGGCACACTGGCCATCACCGCGACGGGTGAGCAGCGCTTGCAGGCATTGGGCATCGACTGGCCCCAGGTGCAACGGCAGCGCCGTCAGCGGCTTTGCGCCTGCCCCGACTGGAGCGAGCGCAAGCCGCATCTGGGTGGGGCGCTGGGCGCTGCGTTGCTGGCGCTGTGCGAGGCTGAAGGCTGGCTGCGGCGCAGCCAGGGCTCGCGTGCGCTGCAGGTCTCGCCAGGGGGGCGCAGGGCGATCATGGCGATCGCCCTGGAGTAGGCGCTGGAACCGTTCGCGGCGCTCAGGCCTGGGCGCTGACCGGTTTGCCACCCTTGGGCTTGAAGTACAGCGTGGTGCCGCGCGCGAGGTTGTCCAGGCTGGCGTGGTCCTTGGCCACCTCGGCCTCGATCAGCTCGTCCTGGCCTTCCACCTTGAGGGTGATGCGGGTGATGGCGCCGAGCAGGCGGATGTCGCGCACTTCACCGGCCTGGTGATCGGCGGCCGGTTCGCTGCACAGATCCACTTCGTGCGGGCGGAACAGCACATGGTGATCGCTGCCCACGTACAGGCGGTTGGCATCGCCGAGGAAGTGGTAGACGAAATCGCTGGCCGGGTACTCGTAGACCTCCGCAGGCGAGCCGATCTGCTCGATCACGCCCTTGTTCATCACCACGATGCGGTCGGCCACTTCCATCGCCTCTTCCTGGTCATGGGTGACGAACACGCTGGTCAGGTGCACTTCCTCGTGCAGGCGCGCCAGCCAGCGGCGCAGCTCCTTGCGCACCTTGGCATCGAGGGCGCCGAAGGGTTCGTCGAGCAGCAGCACCTTGGGCTCCACCGCCAGTGCGCGGGCCAGGGCGATACGCTGGCGCTGGCCACCGGAGAGCTGCTCCGGATAGCGGTCGCCGAGCCAGTCGAGCTGCACCAGATTGAGCAGTTCATGCACTTTCTCGGCGATCTTCGCCTCGCTCGGGCGCTCGCCCTTGGGCTTCATGCGCAGGCCGAAGGCGACATTGTCGAACACCGTCATGTGGCGGAACAGGGCGTAGTGCTGGAACACGAAGCCGACGTTGCGATCACGCACGTCGTGGTCGGATACGTCCTCGCCGTGAAAGCCGATGCTGCCGCTGTCCGGGGTTTCCAGGCCGGCGATGATGCGCAGCAGGGTGGTTTTGCCGCAACCGGACGGGCCGAGCAGGGCCACCAGCTCGCCGCTCTGGATGTTCAGATTGATGTCGTTCAGCGCCGTGAACTGGCCGAACCGTTTGTTGACGCCTTTGACTTCGATACTCATGGCTGATGTTCCTGGTTGTTCCGTGGGCCATGCCGCTCCTGGCGGCGTGACGGCAGTCAGTCTTCTCGGTTGGCCTGTAGCTGGCGGCTCAGGCGCGCCTCGCTCCACTGGCGAAGCAGCAGCACCACCAGGGCCATCACGAGCAGCAGGATCGCGACGCTGAAGGCGGCGACGATGTTGTACTCGTTGTAGAGAATCTCGATGTGCAGCGGCAGAGTGTTGGTGTAACCGCGGATATGCCCGGAGACCACCGATACCGCACCGAATTCGCCCATCGCACGGGCGGTACACAGGACCACGCCGTAGATAAGCGCCCATTTTACGTTAGGCAGCGTGACATGCCAGAACATCTGCCAGCCACTGGCGCCGAGCAGGCGCGCAGCCTCTTCCTCGGTGCTGCCCTGCTGCTCCATCAGCGGGATCAGCTCGCGGGCGACGAAGGGAAAGGTGACGAACAGGGTGGCCAGGACGATGCCCGGCACGGCGTAGACGATCTGCAGGTCGTGCCTGTCCAGGTACGGCGCGAAGACGCTCTGCGAGCCGAACAGCAGCACGTAGATCAGCCCGGCGACCACCGGCGACACCGAGAACGGCATGTCGATCAGGGTGACCAGCAGGCTCTTGCCGCGAAACTCGAACTTGCTCACCGCCCAGGCGGCCGCGACGCCGAACACCAGGTTCAGCGGCACCGAGATGGCGGTGGCCAGCAGGGTCAGTTGCAGGGCGGCGATGGCGTCCGGCTCGCGGATCGCCTCCCAGAAGAACGCCAGGCCGCGACTCAGGCCCTGGGTCAGCACCATGTACAGCGGCAACAGGAGAATGACGGCGAATACCGTCCAGGCGATGACGATCAGCGCGATGGCGCCGGGCGAGCGACTGGCGGGGCGTGTAGCGGCTTGCCGGCCAAGGGTTGCAAGGCTCATGACGGCTCCTCAGATGGGCGGCTGGATGCGGCGCTGCAGCAGGTTGATCAGCAGCAGGAGGATGAATGACACCAGCAGCATGATCACGCCGATGGCGGTGGCGCCGGGATAGTCGTACTGATCCAGCTTGGCGACGATCAGCAGCGGCAGGATCTCGGTCTGCAGCGGGATGTTGCCGGCGATGAACACCACCGAGCCGTACTCGCCGACGCCACGGGCGAAGGCCAGGGCGAAGCCGGTCAGCCAGGCCGGCAGCAGGCTCGGCAGCAGCACGTGACGGAACACCTGCAGCGGCCTGGCGCCGAGGCAGGCGGCGGCCTCCTCGACCTCCCTGGGGATGTCCGCCAGCACCGGCTGCAGGGTGCGCACCACGAACGGCAGGGTGACGAACACCAGCGCCAGGGTGATGCCCAGCGGGGTGTAGGCGATCTTGAACGGGAGCAGCGAGCCGAGCAGGCCGTTGGGTGCGTACAGCGCGGTCAGGGCGATGCCGGCCACGGCGGTGGGCAGGGCGAAGGGCATGTCGACCATGGCGTCGATGATGCGCCTGCCGGGGAAGCTGTAGCGCACCAGCACCCAGGCGACGATAGTGCCGAGAATGCCGTTGAGCAGGGCGGCGGCCAGGGCGGTGCCGAACGACAGCTGCAGCGAGAACTGCAGCTGGCGGTTGCCGAGCAGGCGCCACCACTGTTCGGCGCTGAGCTGCAGCGAGAAGAGCAGCATCGCCCCCAGCGGGATCAGCACGATCAACGCCAGGTAGCTGATGCTGTAGCCCAGCGTCAGCCCGAAGCCGGGTATGACCGGGGAAGTTCGACGAGACATGGTCAGTCCTTTTGTGCAGGTCCACGGCACGGCGTATCACCGGCTATCCGGTGGCGCGCCGTGGCGCTCGGATCACTGGTTGATCTTCTGGAAGATGTCGTCGAACACGCCGCCATCGTCGAAGTACTTCGGCTGTGCCTGTTTCCAGCCACCGAAGTCTTTGTCGATGGTGACCAGGTGCAGATCCTTGAACTGGTGCTTGAACTCGGCCGCCACCTTTTCGTTGCGCGGCCGGTAGAAGTTCTTCGCCGCGATGCGCTGGCCTTCCTCGCTGTACAGGTGTTGCAGATAGGCTTCGGCGATGGCGCGGGTGCCCTTGCGGTCGACGTTGGCGTCGACCACGGCCACCGGTGGTTCGGCGAGGATCGACAGCGACGGGGTGACGATCTCCAGCTGTTCGCCGCCTTCCTCGGCCAGCGACAGGTAGGCTTCGTTTTCCCAGGCCAGCAGTACGTCGCCCAGGCCACGCTGGACGAAGCTGATGGTGGCGCCACGGGCGCCGGTATCCAGCACCGGGGCGTGACGGTACAGCTCGGTGACGAACGCCAGCGCCTGCTCTTCACTGCCGTATTGCTGGCGGGCGTAGGCCCAGGCGGCGAGGAAGTTCCAGCGCGCGCCGCCGGAGGTCTTCGGGTTCGGCGTGATGACTTCGACGCCGTCCTTGACCAGGTCGTCCCAGTCGCTGATCTGCTTCGGGTTGCCCTTGCGCACCAGGAACACGATGGTCGAGGTGTAGGGCGTGCTGTTGTCCGGCAGGCGTGCCTGCCAGTTCGGCTCGATCAGCGTCTGGTTGTGGTTGATCGCGTCGATATCGCCGGACAGCGCCAGGGTCACCACGTCGGCGCGCAGGCCGTCGATCACCGCGCGGGCCTGCTTGCCCGAGCCTCCGTGGGACTGCTGGATGGTCACGGCCGGATTGCCCTGGGCCTGCCAGAATTTGTTGAAGGCGGCGTTGTACTCGACGTACAGCTCGCGGGTCGGGTCGTAGGACACGTTGAGCAGCGGCGCGGCGGCGGCCGGGCCGGCGATCAGGCTGCTGGCCAGCGTGGCCAGGGCGAAACGGCGAATGGACATGGTGCAGCTCCTCACGGATTGGGTGCGGGTGTTGGCGGTAGCCCTCCGGTGGTCCGGTCGGGCTGCATCATGGGTCAGTTCTTGGTGTGCGGTTGTTGCAGGCGGATCTTTTCCTTGCGCTCGATCTGCACGACCTGGCCGTTGTGCACGGTGATTTCCACCGCGCCGAATTTCAGGCCCTGCAGGGCGGTCTGGATCTCGCGCAGGATGCTGGCGTCATCCTGGCCTTCGAGGTGTCTCAGCGTCGCAGTCATTTCCAGGCTCCTTGTGGATGGGCGCCATGACGGTGGACGGCGACCGCCGTTGGCGTGGAGCGGATAGTAGGGAGGCGCTAATATTCTTAAAAATAATGTTTAAGAACATTTATAGATCAAAAAAGAATATTAGGTGACGATGTTTGCTTTGGTGTTTTTTTGCATAAGCAAATGAATTCTTATTCTTTTTGTGCTTGCAAGCTTCTGCCTAGACTGGGGCCATTCGACTCAGGAGGCGCCGACCATGCGCAGCGAAGCAATCCGTTATCTGATCCTGCCAGGCTGGCAGGGCTCGTCCGCCGAGCACTGGCAGAGCCACTGGCAGCGCAGCCTGCCGAACAGTACGCGGGTCGAGCAGCAGGACTGGGCCAGCCCACAGCGCGCCGACTGGGTCGCCGAACTGAATCGGGCGGTGGCCGCCGATCCACGCCCCGCGATCCTCATCGCCCACAGCCTGGGCTGCGTGACCGTCGCCCACTGGGCGCAGCAGGCGCCGCTGGAGCTGCTGCGCCGGGTGCGCGGTGCGTTGCTGGTGGCGCCGGCGGACGTGGAGCGCCCAGGCTGCCCTGAGCCGCTGCAGAACTTCGCGCCGCTGCCGCGTGACCTGCTGCCGTTTCCCAGTCAGCTGATCGGCTCCGACAACGATCCTGCCGCCAGCGCCGCACGCGCCGTCGAGATGGCGCGTCACTGGGGCAGCGACGCAGTGGTGCTCAGCGGGGTGGGGCATATCAACGTGAAATCCGGGCATCACCACTGGGAGCAGGGCTTCGCTCATCTCTATCGCCTGCAGAACCGCATCGAGCAGCAGCAACGCCGGCGCGCCTGAGTTTTCGGGGCGGGGCCGGGCAGCCGCCCGCTTCCTTTTTCTTCTCGGGTAAGCCGCCCGGTACTGGAGTCCTGGCCATGCCGCCTACATTGAATGCGCCGCCGCTGACCTTCGCCGATGCGCCGCAGAACCCCCTGAGCATCCGGGCCAAGGCGCTGGTGTTCGTCGACCCGCGTTCGCGTCAGCTGCGCGAGCGGGCCGACGCCCTGGCGCCGGGGCATCAGCCGTTGCTGATCCGTGGCGAGACCGGCACCGGCAAGGAGCTGCTGGCCCGCTACATCCACCGGCATAGCGAACGCGGCGGCCTGTTCGTGGCCCTGAGCGCCGCGACGATCAGCCCGCAGTGGGGCGAAGCCGAACTGTTCGGCCACGTCGGCGGTGCCCATGCCGGTGGTGCCGGTAGCCGGGCCGGCTGGTTCGGTTCGGCCCATGGCGGCACCCTCTATCTGGACGAGATCGCCGACCTGCCGCGCGCGTTGCAGCGCAAGCTGCTGGCGGCGCTGGAGACCCGCGAGGTGTACCGCGTCGGTGCCAGCCAGGCGACACCGGTGGACGTGCGCCTGCTGGCCGCGAGCAGCATCGACCTGGCCCGTGCAGTGGCTGCAGGAACCTTCGACGAAGGCCTGTACGCGTATCTGTGCGACGGCCAGCTGCATTTCCCCGCGCTACGCGAGCGGGTCGGCGACATCCTGCCGCTGGCCGAATATTTTCTCGGCATCCATGCCCTGCGCCTGGGCCTGGCGATTCCCGCACTCGGCGAGCAGGCCCAGGCCGTGCTGGAGGCGCATCGCTGGCCGGGCAATACCCGCGAGCTGGAGAACGTCATTCACTTCGCGTTGCTGCTGGCCGGTCATGCGGAGATTCGGCCGGAACATCTGGAGTTGCCGGGTGCCCAGGCATAGGCCTGGCATATATCACCTGAGTGCAGCCGGCGTGGTGCCGGCGTAGTACATAGCGGGGAGGGTGATTTGCGCTGACTTTGCAGCGGTCTGTTGTCGCTAGTGGCAGCCAGTGCAGGAACCACTGCCACCCACAAGCTGAATAGGGCCCATGTCCACCTGGCCTGTGGGTAGAGAACCGCCGCCGAAGCCGGGGAAAAAAGGCCGACTCGCTCCGCCGCCACCTCCTCCGCTGCCACTACCTGGCGCCGGGGCATCTTCAGGGTTTCTGAGTGTGCCCGGACCTTCGCCATCGCCAAAGTTGATCGGAACCCAGAGCTGGGTGGGAGAGCCGCTGTAACGGAATGTAGTCCACTGTGACCCGTTGGTGATGGTGACTGTATCGCCAGGCCGCCATTGGTTGACGACGCTGTTGACCGTGGAACGTATGAAGGTGATCGGCCCGCTCAGTTCATCCAGAGCAGTCATGTCCATAGAACAGTACGAGCAGAACCAGCGGTCATAGGATGCGGCAATTGCCACAGTGAAGAGCGCCAGGAAGACGGTGGTGAGAAGTCCTTTTCGGGTGATCACTGTGTGCATGCTTTGTGGTAGTTGATCAGCGCCTGGTTTTCCGCTTCCAGGATCTGGTGCTGGTACAGCTTCTGCCGTTCCTGCTCCAGTAGTTTTTCAAGCGACGGGGCACCTTCGAAGCGCTGCCGGTAGATCAGCTCGGCGGTGTAGAAGTCGGTGTAGGCAGCTTGATTTTGTAGCTGTGGATTGTCGGGATCGAACCGGTAGTTGGCGCGGATGACATAGGCGCCTGGGTGGCATTGGCTTGCAGCTTTGTCGATATAGTCGCGCTGCATGTCTAGCCAAGGGTCTGGTTCGTCAGGGGAAAGCGGTGGGTTGGGGTTCTCGGCGATGGCCATGGCTACCTGGGCGGCTGCCAATCCGGCATCTGCCGCCGCTTTCATGCGCTCCACCCAGTTCTCTTGGGAGAGCACACCCAGCTCCAGGCATTCGCTTCGGGGAGGGTAGCCCTCCGTTGCAGCGTCGCTGGGCGGATTCTGCTGCCGGAGATAACACATATGCAGCAGGTTGGCCGCCATGTAGTCGCCCTCCGGCGAAGCTTTGGCATCAAGCTCGGCAAGTGTTTCCTTCACTGGGCCCTGTATGAACCTCAGCTCGGATCGCCAATCGGCATAGTCCAGTTTCTTCTGGTTTATGGCAGTTCTGGGGTGTTGCGGGGGATGTGTGCTTTCGGGCTGAGCTTGGGTTGGATGCGAGATGGCAGGAGGCGGTGATAACCGTCCGGCGGTCTCTGTCTGTGCAGACCAGAGCGCTCTGACCGGCGACGGCTCCTGCATGGTAGGGAGGGCCAGGATGGAGAACGCGGCGATGAAGCTCGTGAGTCCAACGAGCAGGAAGATCAATAGGGGTTTCTTGAGCATGGCGTTATTTCAGATATCAGGAGATTGGCTTCTGACAGAAGTGGTGATGCAGGCTCTTTGGATATAGATCGCCATGCTGATGATAATTGTTTGCGTTTGCAAGTTGTTGTCCATCCCCTCTTCTGAGGCTTTGCTCGCGACTGCAGCGACACCGTAAATGTGAGAAGAGCTGGACGTCCTCGTTGGCCGTGCTGCTTAAGGCGCCAACAGCGACACCGACTTGATCTGCGCCCAGATCGCCTGGCCGGCATGGATGCCCAGCTGATCGAAGGAGTAGCGGGTGATCCGCGCCAGCAGGCGTTGTTCGCCCAGGCGCAGGGTCAGCAGCACCTGCGCATCCAGCACCTGCCAGCTGTCCACCGTGACCGGCAGCAGGTTGAGCAGGCTGCTGCCCTCGGCGCGTTGCAGGCTGAGGCTGACGTCGCGCGCCTTGATCTTCACCCGTACGCGTTGCTGGGCCGGCAGCGCCGCGTGCGGCAGGCGCAGGCGGGCCTCGCTGCCGGGCAGGCAGAGTTCGACCAGGCCGTAGCGTGCGTCGTAGGCGCTGGCCTGCCCGTCGATCACCGCCTCGGCGTCGTCGTCGCTGGCGAAGGGCAGGTCGGTGCGCAGCAACAACTCCTTGAGCGGGCCGCTGGCGCGTACCTGGCCGTCCTCGAGCAGCACCAGATGGTCGGCCAGGCGCGCCACTTCATCCGGGGCGTGGCTGACGTAAATCACCGGGATATCCAGTTCTTCGTGCAGGCGTTCGAGGTAGGGCAGCACCTCCTGCTTGCGCTTGAGATCGAGCGACGCCAGGGGTTCGTCCATCAGCAGCAGGCGCGGGCTGGTGACCAGGGCGCGGGCGATGCCGACGCGCTGCCGCTCGCCGCCGGACAGGGCCGACGGCAGGCGTTCGAGCAGATGACCGATGCCGAGCAGCTCCAGCGCCTGGTCCAGGGCGACCTTGCGTTCGCGGGCGGCGATGCGCCGCTGGCCGAACTCCAGGTTGCCGCGCACGCTGAGGTGGGGGAACAGGTTGGCATCCTGGAACACGTAGCCGATGGCGCGCCGGTGGGCCGGCAGGAAGTCCCCGCTGGCACTGTCCTGCCAGCGTTCGCCGGCCACCTGCAGGTAGCCTTCACGGGGGCGGTCGAGCCCGGCGAAGCAGCGCAGGCAGCTGGTCTTGCCCGAACCGGAATGACCGAACAGGGCGCTGACGCCACGGCTGGGCAGGTCGAGGTCGACGTCCAGGCGAAAGCCGGGGTGTTGCAGCAGAAAGCGTGCGCGAATGCGCCCGTCATCGATGATCGGCGTCCCGGCGCCGCGTTTGCCGAACAGTGAGGCCAGCATCACAGCGCCCTCGTCTTGCCGCTGCGCCCGCTGTACAGCGCCAGCAGCACGATGAAGGAGAAGGCCACCATGCCGCCGGCCAGCCAGTGCGCCTGGGCGTAGTTCATGGTTTCCACGTGGTTGTAGATCTGCACCGAGACCACCTGGGTCTTGCCGGGAATGTTGCCGCCGATCATCAGCACCACGCCGAACTCACCGACGGTGTGGGCGAAGGCGAGTATCGCGGCGGTGACGAAACCGGGACGCGCCAGGGGCAGCACCACGCTGAAGAAGGCATCCCAGGGATTGGCGCGCAGCGTCGCGGCCGCCTCCAGCGGTGCGCGGCCGATGGCTTCGAAGGCGTTCTGCAACGGCTGCACGACGAAGGGCAGCGAATAGAACACCGAGCCGATCACCAGGCCGGTGAAGCTGAAGGTGAGGGTGCCCAGGCCGAGGCTCTGCGTCAGTTGCCCGAAGAAACCGTTGGGCCCCATGCTCACCAGCAGGTAGAAGCCGATCACCGTCGGCGGCAGCACCAGCGGCAAGGCCACCAGTGCACCGACCGGGCGTTTCAGCCAGGACTCGGTGCGCGTCAGCCACAGGGCAATGGGCGTGCCGATGATCAGCAGCAGCAGCGTGGTCAGCGAAGCCAGCTTCAGGGTCAGCAGGATGGCGTCGAGGTCGTTGGTTGACAGCGGCATGCTCATTCCGAAAGACGAACCTGGCCGGATGCGCTCCGGCCACGGGCATTACAGGGTGTAGCCGAAGGATTCGATGATCCTGGCCGCCTCCGGGCCTTTCAGGTAGTCGACCAGGGCACTGGCGGCAGGGTTGTTCGCGCCCGGCTTGAGGATCACCGCATCCTGCTTGATCGGCTCGTACATGTCACCCGGCACGATCCACGCCGAACCGCTGCTGACCTTGCCGTCCTTGTACACCTGCGACAGGGCGACGAAGCCCAGCTCGGCGTTGCCGCTGGAGACGAACTGGTGCGCCTGGGTGATGTTCTGGCCTTCGACCAGCTTGCCCCTGAGCGCCTCGCTCAGCCCCAGCTTGTCCAGCACCTGGGTGGCAGCCAGGCCGTAGGGAGCGGCCTTCGGGTTGGCGATGGACAGGTGCTTGAACTGCCCGGCCTTGAGCGCCGCGGCGCTGCCGTCCAGGTAGTCGGCAGCGGCCGACCACAGCACCAGGCCACCGATGGCGTAGGTGAAACGCGAGCCCTCGACCGTCAGGCCCTCGCTCTCCAGCTTGCCCGGGGTGCTGTCGTCGGCGGCGAGGAACACCTCGAACGGTGCGCCGTTGCGAATCTGTGCGTAGAACTGGCCCGTGGCGCCGAAGGCCGCGACCAGCTTGTGCCCGGTGGCTTTCTCGAATCCGGGGGCGATGGCCTGCATCGGCGCGGTGAAGTTGGCGGCCACGGCCACCTTCACCTCATCGGCCAGCGTGCTGCCGGCGAAGACCAGGCCAAGAACGAGCAGGCTGTGCTTGAGGGGCTTGAGCATGAGGATTCCTTGTCGTGTACGGGCGTTGATGGGGCGCCGGGGGCAGGCCGGGTGCGGCCATCCTACAGCGTTATATCTATTTGTATATAGCGCATGCATGCGCCGTTCCCGTGCACGTTCTTCGTGCATGACGGCGGGGCTTGCACCCAATGGGGATGCAGGCAGTTTTTACCTTGCCAGCGACTACAAAAAACATAATTTCGCGAATGCCCCGCTCTGAACAGAATGCCCGCAACGAGCCGCCACGGCGCAACAGTCACGAGCAGAATCAGGGCAGGTACCCATGACCGAGCTGAAGCAGACCCCCTTTTCCACCTCCGCAGGCCGGGCTTGCCTGCCGCAGGAGATCGACACCCTGGTGGTCGGCGCCGGCCAGGCCGGGGTGGCCATGAGCGAGCACCTGGGCCGCCTCGGCGTGCCGCACCTGGTGCTGGAGAAGAACCGCATCGCCGAAGCCTGGCGCACGGTGCGCTGGGATTCGCTGGTGACCAACGGGCCGGTGTGGCATGACCGCTTCCCGGGCATGGAATTTCCCGGTCTCGACCCGGACGCCTTCGCCCACAAGGATCAGGTTGCCGATTACTTCGAGGCCTACGCCAGGATGATCGACGCGCCGATCCGCACCGGCGTCGAGGTGAAGCAGGTGCGGCGCAACGCCGAGCGTCCCGGCTTCACCGTGGAAACCTCGGAGGGCGTGATCCGCGCCAACCGTGTCGTGGCCGCGACCGGCCCGTTCCAGCGTCCGGTCATTCCGGCCATCGCGCCGCAGAGCGAGGCGCTGCTGCAGATTCACTCGGCGCACTACCGCAACCCGCAGCAACTGCCCGAAGGCGGCGTGCTGGTGATCGGCGCCGGCTCTTCCGGGGTGCAGATCGCCGATGAGCTGAACCGCGCCGGGCGTCAGGTCTACCTCTCCGTGGGCGCGCATGATCGTCCGCCGCGCAGCTACCGTGGCCGCGACTTCGTCTGGTGGCTGGGCGTGCTCGGCCTGTGGGACCTGGAAAGCGTGCAGCCGGGCAAGGAGCACGTGACCATCGCCGTCAGCGGCGCCCATGGCGGCCGCACCATCGACTTCCGCGAGCTGGCCGGGCAGGGCATCACCCTGGTCGGGCTGACCCGCGCCTTCGAGCAGGGCGTGGCGCAGTTCGCCGACGACCTGGCGGAGAACCTGGCCCGTGGCGACGAGAACTACCTGTCGCTGCTCGATGCCGCCGACGCCTATATCGCCCGCAACGGACTCGATCTGCCGGAAGAGCCCGAGGCCCGCCGGCGCTTCCCCGAGCCGGCCTGCGTCAGCCAGCCGCTGCGGCAGCTCGATCTGGCCGCGGCCGGTATCGGCACGATCATCTGGGCCACCGGCTTCGCCGTGGACTTCAGCTGGCTGCAGGTCAATGCCTTCGACGGCAGCGGCAAGCCGCAGCACCAGCGTGGCGTCTCCAGCGAACCGGGCGTGTACTTCGTCGGCCTGCCGTGGTTGTCGCGGCGGGGCTCCACCTTCATCTGGGGCGTGTGGCACGACGCCAAGCATGTCGCCGATCACATCGCCACCCAGCGCAAGTACAGCGCCTACCGCGATGCCGCGCAGCGTGCGGCCGACACCGCCGGCAGCCCGGCACCCGCCAGCCTGACAGGAGTTCGCTGATGCCCACGCATACCCGCATCCGCATGTTCAACACCAAGGACACGTACCCCAACCAGTCCCTGGACAATGACCTGTGCCAGGCCGTGCGCGCCGGCAACACCGTGTACGTGCGCGGTCAGGTCGGCACCGACTTCGAGGGCAACCTGGTCGGCCTGGGTGACCCGGCCGCGCAGGCCGAGCAGGCGATGAAGAACGTCAGACAACTGCTTGCAGAGGCCGGCAGCGACCTCTCGCACATCGTCAAGACCACCACCTACATCATCGATCCGCGCTACCGCGAGCCGGTCTACCGCGAAGTCGGCAAGTGGCTCAAGGGCGTGTTCCCGATCTCCACCGGGCTGGTGGTCTCGGCCCTCGGCCAGCCGCAGTGGCTGATGGAGATCGACGTGATCGCGGTGATCCCGGACGACTGGCCCAGCACGCAGGCCTGAGGAGTGCGCACATGACTTTTTCCATCGTCGGGCGCTGCCCGGAGACCGGCCACCTCGGCATTGCCATCAGCTCCTCCAGCATTGCCGTCGGCGCGCGTTGCCCCTGGCTGCGTGCCGGGGTCGGCGCGGTGGCGACGCAGAACATCACCCTGCCGGCGCTCGGTCCGCAGATCCTCGACCTGCTGGAAAGCGGGCTCGATCCCCAGGCGGCGCTGGACAAGGCGCTGGGCAGCAACGGCTATGGCCAGTATCGCCAGGTGACGGTGATCGACAGCCATGGCGCCAGCGCGCACTTCTCCGGTCGCGAAGCCCTCGGCATCCACCATGCGCGGGCGGGCGAGCAGTGCGTGGCGGCCGGCAACCTGCTGGCGAGCACGGCGGTGATCGAGGCCATGGTCGAGGCCTTCGAACAGGCCGATGGCGGCCTGCCGGATCGCCTGCTGGCAGCGATGCATGCGGCCATGGCGGCCGGCGGCGAAGCCGGACCGGTGCACTCGGCGGCACTGTCGGTGGTCGGCGACCTGGTCTGGCCGGTGGTCGACCTGCGCGTGGACTGGGCCGACCAGGACCCCATCGCGGAGCTGGACCGGCTCTGGCGTGCCTACGCGCCGCAACTGCACGACTACATTACCCGCGCCCTCGACCCGACCGCTGCGCCCAGCTACGGCGTGCCGGGCGACGAGTAGGGTGGACGACGCGTTGCTTGTCCGCCGCGCGCCAGGGGGCTGGATACGGCTGCACACCTGCGTCACCGATTCCGGGCAGGGTTTTGGCCGCGACCGGGCGTGCCCTGCGTCGCCGCTGAAGCGCCTCCCACAACCACACACCACGCCCTCAGCCCGCATGCGCGCGAGGAGGGCGGACGACGCGTTGTTCGTTCACTGCGTGGCCCCGTGCGGGTGGCGGGATAGAGCGCCATCCACCCTGCGCATGCGTTGCCTTGTCCATCCACCCACGTACCGGTAACTGCCCCATGCCAGCCAGCCGCGACCTGCTCGCCGACCTGATCGCCTTCGACACCACCAGCCGCGAATCCAACCTCGCGCTGATCGACTACGTGCGTGATTACCTGGCGGGCTACGGAGTCTCCAGCGAGTTGCTGTTCAATGCCGAACGCAGCAAAGCCAACCTCTATGCGCGCATCGGTCCGAGTGGCGCGGGGGGCGTGATGCTGTCCGGCCACAGCGACGTGGTGCCGATCGACGGGCAGCACTGGACGGTGCCGGCCTTTGCCATGAGCGAGCGCGACGGACGCCTGTACGGGCGAGGTACGGCGGACATGAAAGGCTTCATCGCCTGCGTGCTGGCGGCCGTGCCGGGCTTTCTGCGCCAGCCGCTGCGGCTGCCGCTGCATATCGCCATTTCCTATGACGAGGAGGTCGGTTGCCTCGGCGTACGCAGCCTGGTCGAGCGTCTGCGCGGCAGCCACGAGCGTCCGGCCATCTGCCTGATCGGCGAGCCCACCGAGATGCGCCCGGTCCTCGGGCACAAGGGCAAGCTGGCGATGCGCTGCGAGGTGCACGGCGCCGCCTGCCATTCGGCCTACGCGCCGCAAGGGGTGAACGCCATCGAGTACGCGGCCAGGCTGATCGGCCAGCTGGGCGAGATCGGTACGCGCCTGGCGGCGCCCGAGCACCATGATCCGCGCTTCGACCCGCCTTACTCCACGCTGCAGACCGGTGTGATTCAGGGCGGCCGGGCCTTGAACATCGTGCCCGCCGAGTGCCGTTTCGACTTCGAGATGCGCGCCTTGCCGGCCGATGATCCGCAGCAGGTCGCCAGTGAGCTGCGTGCCTACGCCGAGCGTGAACTGCTGCCGCGCATGCGTGCGGTGAGCGCGGACAGCGACATCCGCTTCAGCGAGCTGTCGAGTTATCCCGGCCTGCTGACCGATGCGGCCAGCGACGCCGCGCGCCTGCTGGCGCTGATCGCCGAACGCGAGGACTTCACCACCGTCGCCTTTGGCACCGAGGGCGGCCTGTTCGACGAGGCCGGCGTGGCCACCGTGGTCTGCGGCCCCGGCAGTATGGAGCAGGGGCACAAGCCGGACGAATTCGTCAGCCTCGAGCAGCTGGCCCGTTGCGACGCGATGCTGGCGCGGCTGGCGAGCTGGATGCAGTAGTCGGCCCCGTCACTCGGACAGTCTGCACGGGGTATTCAGGTGCGGATTTCTACTCAGTCGTGCCTTGAAACGGGGCGCTTGGTAACGCTTTTGGTGCAACCGCCAACCGCCAACCGTCCAAGCGCCTTCGGTTCGGATCATTTCCTTTTAAAACAATTGCTTGGGCTTTCTGGCATGGGCTGTGCTTTTGGATGATTGTGTTTTTGGATCCAAAAATTCAGGAATCCTTATCTATGCCCTTCGCCGTCACCTACAACACCCAGCCTGCCCTGTCTGCCGAGGACGAGGCCTACCTGCACCTGCTCGACGCCATTTGCCAGGGGCGTTTCCGCACCGGTGACCGCCTGATCGCCGAGGACATCGCCTGCGAGCTGGAGATGAGCCGCATGCCGATCCGTGGAGCCTTCAAGCGTCTGGCTGCGGAGGGGCTGGTAACGCTGCGCCCCAACCGCGGTGCAGTGGTCAGCGGTCTCAACCTCGATCAGATGCGCGAGGTCTTCGAGATGCGCAGCGCCCTCGAGGGGCTGGCGATTCGCGTGGCGACGCCCAAGGTCAACGAACGGCATCTGGCGCGCCTGGAACGTCTGCTGGATGAAATGGATGACTGCCGTGAGGACAGCTCGGAGTGGGTCGTGCGCCACCGCATCTTCCACGAATACCTGTGCAGCCTCAGCGAGCGTCCGCGCCTGATGCGCCAGATCAGCGCCCTCTACGCCATGATCGAACCCTACATGCGGCTCTGGCTCAAGCATGTGGACAAGCCCCTGAGTGCCCGTGAAGAGCACCAGGTCATCCTCGACGCTGTACGCACGGGCGATGCCAGGCACGCCGAACGGATCGTCTGCGAGCACATCGAGGGTACCGTCCCCGGCCTGCTCGAATTCCTGGAAAAATCGGGCGCCTGAGACCCGAGCTCCACACCATTTCGTACTGCCATGCCTTACAACAGAACACTGGAGTCGAACATGTTGAAACCTACCCTTGCGTCATCCCTGCTGGCCATTTCCCTCCTCAGCGGTCTGGCTCAGGCCGAAGTCACGGTTCCCGAACGCCTGAAGACGGCGGACAAGATCGTCTATTGCGGTGGGATGGATTCCCCGCCCATGGGCTTCTTCGACGAGAAGCAGAAGCCGGTCGGTATTGTCGTCGAGCTGGGTGACGAGATTGCCAGGCATCTGGGCGGCAAACGCGTGGAGTGGCAGGTAACGCCGTTCGCCGGCCTGATCCCGGCGCTGATGGCGCGACACTGCGACATGATCGTCGACCAGCTTTTCGACAAGCCGGAGAGGCGCGAGGTCATCGACATCGTCAACTACATGTACTCCAGCCAGGCGGTGACGGTCCTCAAGGGCAACCCGGCCGATATCCACAGCCTCGACGATCTGTCCGGCAAGCGCGTTGCCGTGCTCAACGGCTCCACCATTCGCACCCTGCTCGAGGCGCATAACGAAGTTCTGAACAAGGCCGGCAAGGCGCCGATGACCCTGGTGGTGTTCAACTCCGACACCGATGCCTTCCAGGCGCTGCGCGTCGGTCAGGCCGACGCCTACGGCACCACCATGGAAACCGCCGGTTACTACCAGAGTGCGGCGCCCGACCTGTTCGAGGTCGGTGTGCCGGCGTTCGACAAGATTCTCACCGGCTTCGGCATTCGCAAGGAGGACACCGAACTGAGCGAGGCGGTCAGCCAGGCCCTGGCGGACATGAAGGCCGACGGCAGTTACATGGCGCTGCTCAGCAAATGGCACATCGAAGGCAACAAGCTCGACTGAGCCGTCCCGACCGCAGCTTTGGAGAAACTCCCATGTTCCCAAGAAAGAACCTGTTCGCGATGCTTGCTCTGGCCTGCGCTGCCCCCACGGCGCTGGCTGACGTGACGGTCCCCGAGCGCCTGAAGAATGTTGACAAGCTGGTCTATTGCAGTGGCCTGGACGGCGCGCCCCTGGCTTTCTTCAACCAGCAACAGCAACCCGACGGCCTGATCGTCGACCTTGGCAACGAGATCGCCCAGCGTCTGGGCAAGCGCGTCGAATGGCGCGTCACGCCCTTCGCCGGCCTGATTCCGGCGATCCTCGCCAGGCAGTGTGACCTGGGCATGTCGCAACTGTTCGACAAGCCCGAGCGGCGTGAAGTGATCGACATGGTCAACTACATGAATTCCAGCCAGACCGTGACGGTGCCGAAGGGAAACCCCAAGGGCATACACCGTCTCGACGACCTCTCCGGCAGAAAGGTCGCGGTACTCAACGGCTCGACCATCAAGAACCTGTTGGAGGCGCAGAACGAGAAGCTGGCCAAGGCCGGCAAGGCACCCATGTTGATTCTTCCATTCAACACCGACACCGATGCCTTCCAGGCCCTGCGTATCCGCCAGGTCGACGCCTATGGCACTACCGTGGAGTTCTCGGCCTATTACCAGCAGATGGCGCCGGGCCTGTTCGAGGACGCCGTACCAGCCTTCGCCAAGATCCTCACCGGCATTGGCGTACGCAAGGATGACCGCGAACTGGGCCTGGCGGTCCAGCAGGTCATCCAGGACATGCGTACCGACGGCAGCTACCAGGCGTTGTTCCGCAAATGGAACGTCGAAGGTGACGCCTTGCAGCCCGGCGAAGGTAACCCTCTGACGATGGAGGGGGGCGCATGAACTTCAATTGGGATATCTTCTGGCAATACCTGCTGCAGCCCAGCGACATCTATCTCTACGGCCTCTGGCTGACCTGCGTGATCGCGGTGATGGCGATGCTGCTGGGATGCATCCTGGGCCTGCTGGCGGCGCTGATGCGCGCCTCCAGCAATCCGCTGCTCAACTACCCGGTGCGTTTCTATATCTGGCTGATGCGGGGCACGCCCCTGCTGGTGCAGGTCGTCTTCCTCTACACCGCGCTGGCGGCCGGCGGCATCTTCCGCTTCGAGGACGTGAATCTCGGGGTCTTCGTCCTGCCGGGCAACATCCAGGCGGCGATCATCGCCCTGGGCCTCAACGAGGGCGCCTATATGGCGGAGATCATCCGCTCCGGCATCAACGCGGTGGATCGCGGCCAGTACGAGGCCGGACGTTCGCTGGGCATGAGCTACCCGCGCCTGATGCGACGTATCGTCCTGCCGCAGGCCTTTCGCGTCATCGTTCCGCCGCTGGGCAATGAGTTCAACGTGATGCTCAAGAACACCACCCTGGTCAGCGTGATCGGCGTGCAGGAGCTGCTGCTCAGCACGCAGATGATCACCTCGGCCACCTTCCGCGTGTTCGAGCTGTACCTGGTGGTGGCCATCTACTTCCTGCTGCTGACCACGCTCTGGGGCTTCTTCCAGCGCTGGCTGGAGCTGCGCTTCGGGCGCACCGACGGCCATGTGCCGGCGAGCAGCCGGCTGTTCGGCATGGGTGCCATGAAATTTCTGAGGGGGCGTTGAGATGAGCGCATTGGACGAGAGTCTGGTGATCCAGGCACAGAGCGTGCACAAGCGTTTCGGTGAGCTGGAAATCCTCAAGGGCGTGTCGCTGAACGTGCGGCGTGGCGAGGTGGTGGTGCTGATCGGCGCCTCCGGCTCGGGCAAGACCACCTTCATCCGTTGCCTCAACTACCTGGAGGACATCCAGGGCGGCAGCATTCTGGTCAATGGCAAGCCCATGGGCTACATCGAGCGCGCCGATGGCAAGCGTGTGCGTGACGCCGAGCGCAACATTGCACGCATGCGCCGCGATATCGGCATGGTGTTCCAGCGCTTCAACCTGTTCCCGCACATGACCGTGCTGGAGAACATCATCGAGGCACCGACACAGGTGCTCGGTGTTGGCCGGCTCGAGGCCGAGGAGCAGGCGCGGCAACTGCTTGCCCGTGTGCGCCTGTCGGACAAGGCCCAGCACTACCCCAGTCAGCTTTCCGGCGGCCAGCAGCAGCGCGTGGCGATCGCCCGCGCCCTGGCGATGAAGCCGCAGGCCATGCTCTTCGACGAGCCCACCAGCGCGCTGGACCCGGAAACCGTGGGCGAGGTGCTGCAGGTGATGAAGGAACTGGCGGAGGAGGGCATGACCATGGTGGTGGTCACCCACGAGATGGGCTTTGCACGCGAGGTGGCCGATCGCGTGGTGGTGCTGCACCAGGGCGAACTCATCGAAGAGGGGCCGCCGGCCCAGGTGTTCGGCAATCCCCACCACCCGCGTACGCGGGAGTTTCTCAGCCGCGTTCTGTGACGGGGCGAGCGGCGCAGATCCGCCGTGCAGCTCCTCAATCAATCTCCGGATCGAGTTTCATCCATGCTCAATTTTTCTGCCCACGAATATCCCTACGCGTCCCAGCGCCAGAGCGTGTTCGCCCGCAAGGGCATGGTCGCCGCCTCGCAACCGCTGGCGGCCGAGGCGGGTATCGTCATGCTGCGCCGTGGCGGCAACGCGATCGATGCCGCCATCGCCACCGCCGCCGCGCTGACGGTGGTCGAGCCCACCGGCTGCGCCATCGGCGGTGATGCCTTCGCCCTGGTCTGGATCAAGGACCGGTTGTATGGCCTGGACGCTAGCGGTCATGCGCCGGCAGCGCTGTCCAGCGAGGCGGTCAAGGCCGCCGGCCACGAGCGCGTGCCGGTGCATGGCTGGCTGCCGGTTACCGTGCCCGGTTGCCCCTCGGCCTGGGCCGAGCTGTCGCGGCGCTTCGGCAAGCTGCCCTTCGCCGACCTGCTGCAGCCGGCCATCGAACTGGCGCGCGACGGTTTCCCCGTGTCACCGGTGGTCGCTCATCAGTGGCGTATCGCCCAGGATGAATACCAGGCCAGCCGTGAGACTTTCCCCGAACTGCAGGCCTGGTTTGACACTTACCTGAGCGATGGCCAGGCGCCGCAGGCCGGGCAACTGTTCCGCAATCCGGCGCAGGCGCAGACCCTGGCCGAGCTGGCCGAGACCCAGTGCGAGAGCTTCTACCGGGGCGCCATCGCCGAGCGCCTGGCCAGCCATGCCGCCGCCACCGGCGGCAAGCTCGCGGCCAGCGACCTGGCTGGCTACCTGCCGCGCTGGGTTGAGCCGATCAAGGTCAACTACCGGGGTTACGATGTCTGGGAGATTCCGCCGGCCGGCCAGGGCCTGATCGCCCTGATGACCCTGAAGATCCTCGAAGGCTTCGATTTCGACCACCGTGACAGCCGGCAGACCTGGCATCGCCAGATCGAGGCGATGAAGCTGGCCTACGCCGACGGCCTGCACTACGTCACCGACCCCGAGCACATGCGCGTGGCAGCCGAGGAACTACTCGCCGAGGGTTACTGCGCCCGGCGCCGTGCACTGATCGGCGAGCGTGCCCGTGAGCCGCTGCATGGCGACCCCCAGGCCAGTGGTACGGTGTACGTCGCCACCGCCGATGGCGAGGGCAACATGGTGTCCTTCATCCAGAGTGCGTACCACGGCTTCGGCTCCGGCGTGGTGCTGCCGGACAGTGGCATCGCCCTGCAGAATCGCGGCTCCGAGTTCAGCCTCGACCCGAACCACTGCAACTACCTGATGCCGGGCAAGAAGACCTTCCACACCATCATTCCGGGCTTCCTCAGCAAGGACGGCGTGGTGGTCGGCCCGTTCGGCGTGATGGGCGGCTACATGCAGCCGCAGGGGCACGTGCAGATGGTGATGAACCTGGTCGACTTCGGCCTCAACCCGCAGGCCGCGCTGGACGCGCCACGCTGGCAATGGCTGGGCGGGCAGACGGTCGGTATCGAGCAGGAAACTCCGCGTGACCTGACCTTCGCCCTGGCCCGCTGTGGGCATCAGGTGGAGGTGGCTTGCGACCGTACCAACTACGGGCGCGGCCAGATCATCGTGCGCGACCCGCAGACCGGCGTACTGTGCGGCGGCACCGAGCCGCGCGCCGACTCGCATATCGCCGTGTACTGAGGCGCGGCGTCCCGGCCTGGTTGGGCCGGGGCGCCCTGTGACGTCCTCAGGCGCGATACAGCTTGAGGCTCTCGACCCGCTCCCGGTAGGCGCCGAGACGCTCCTTGAGCTGATCCTTGTGCTGGGTGGCGACGCAGTGCAGCAGCACGTTCAGCGCGCTGGTCAGGCCGCCGGTGGATTCGAGAATCAACCCGGTCTTGGTTTTCATGGTGACGATGTAGGGCGTTTCGATGTGGCGGGCGATGCCATATTCGTCGGTGAACACCACCAGGTCGGTGCCCTGTCGCAGGCAGTTGTTGGCGAAGGCGATACCCGCGTCGGCATAGGGCGCGATGTCCACCAGGATCACGCAGCAACGCTGGTTGTGGCTGTCCAGCCATTGCCCCAGCACGCCGCTGTAGAGGTCGAGAAACTCCACCCCGGAACGCACCAGGGCCAGGCGATTGGCGAAGTCCTCGGCCAGCCCGCGAATGGTCTGGAAGCCGCAGACGAATACGCGCTCGGCCTCGCTGACACGCGCCACGATATCGCGCCAGTGCTGGCTGCCGAGTTGCTCGGCGAAGGCTCGCAGCGCTTCGATTTCCTCGTTCAGGTGGGTGACCAGATCTTCCGGCTGCTCGACCCGTTCGATCAGCGTCGGGTTGAGCAATGACTGCACGCGGACTTCGTCGCGGAGTTCGTCCTTCAGGCTCTTCAGGCCCTTGTAGCCGAGCCGGCGCAGGAAGCGGCTGACGGTGTTGGGGCTGACGCCGCTCTTGCTCGCGAGGCTGGCGCCGTTCTCGAACGCCAGCGTCTCCAGGTTGGCCTGGATATAGGCCCAGAGGGTGCGCTCGGCCGGCGTCAGCTTGCCTTCCAGGTGTTGCATCTTGCCATCGAGCATGTCCGTTTCCTTTGCCATGCCAAATTCTTCTGACATTTAAATGTCAGAGTGTTGATCTTTGGAAGAAATATATTCTACCCTGCATCCGTAACGCAAAAGAGCTGTCGATTGACCGCCGTTCGGGTGAGGAAGCCAGCAGAAGTCTTTCCGCCTCGTTGTCGACGCTCGCGAATTCCTGCCGCAACAAGCAAATGTCGCGCCCTGACGCGACCAGAACAGTGGAGAACAGGAACATGCTCAAGCTGCGTCATCTCACCCTGTGTGTCGCCCTCGGTGGCACGAGCGCTGCCGCCCTGGCTGCCGAGGAACTGCACCTCTACAACTGGGGCGACTACATCAACCCCGAGGTACTGACTCGGTTTTCCGCCGCAACCGGCATCAAGGTGTCACTCGATACCTATGGCAGCAACGAAGAGATGCTGGCCAAGTTGCAGGCCGGTGCCAAGGGCTATGACATCGTCTTTCCCTCGGTACACATGCACGACACCATGGCCGTGCTCGGTCTGCTGGAAAAGACCGACATCAATCAGGACCCGGCGTTCGCCAATATCGACCCTGCCTTTCTGCGTGCCAAGTCCGATCCCAAGGGTGAGTACTGCATGCCTTACGCCTGGGGCACGGTGGGCATCTTCTACAACAAGAACAAGGTGTCCAAGCCGATCGAGAGCTGGGACGACTTCTTTGCCGAGGCCCAGGCCGGCAAGAAGGTGATCCTGCTCGACGACATGCGCGAGACCCTCGGCGTCGGCCTGATCAAGGACGGCAAGTCGGTCAACACCACCAACGCCGCCGAGCTCAAGCAGGCCGCTGACTGGCTGATCGAGCGCAAGCCACTGGTTTCCGCCTTCACCTATGACAGCGTGCCAATGGTGCAGTCCGGCGACGCCGCTGCCGCGCACTACTTCGTCGGCGCCATGATGTACGTGAAGCAGGACCCGCAGAACCTCGCCTACGTGATCCCCAAGGAAGGCGCGACCATGTACCAGGAAGACGTCTGCGTGCTCAAGAGTGCGCCGAACAAGGCGGCTGCCAAGCGCTTCATGAGCTTCCTGCTGCAACCGGAAATCGCCGCGCTGAACACCGCGCAGCAGATGAATGGCACGCCGAACCGGGAAGCGCTCAAGCTGCTGCCGGCCGAGCTGCGTGACAACCCGCAGGTCAACCCGCCGGCCGAGGTGATGGCCAAGCTGCAGATCTTCGGCGACCTGGGCAAGGGCCTGAAGCAGTACGACCGGGTCTGGACACGCGTGCGTACCGCCAACTGAGCCGGCCCGTGCCGCCAGCTCGCGGCTGAAGCCCCTCCCACGGATTGCAGGTTCCCTGTGGGAGGGGCTTCAGCCGCGATCACTCCGATATCAGTGGAGTCCTCCATGACCGCTTTCACCCAAACTGCGCCGGTGGTCGAGATCCGTGGCGCGGTGAAACACTACCGTGCACCGGAAGGGCATCTGGTGCGTGCCCTCGACGGTCTCGACCTGGCCGTGGGCAGCAACGAGTTCGTCACCCTGCTGGGGCCATCGGGCTGCGGCAAGACCACCCTGCTGCGGACCATCAGCGGTTTCGAGCAGCTGGACGGTGGTGAGCTGCTGATCCAGGGGCAGCCGATGAACAGCGTGCCGCCCCACAGACGCCCGGTGCACACGGTGTTCCAGAGCTACGCACTGTTTCCGCACATGAGCATCGGCGACAACGTCGGCTACGCGCTGGACGTGCGCGGCGTGGGCAAGGCCGAGAAACGCCAGCGTGTCGGCGAGGCGCTGGAGCTGGTAGGCCTCGCCGGCATGGAGCGGCGCGAGCCGGGCCAGCTTTCCGGTGGTCAGCAGCAGCGCGTGGCGCTGGCCCGCGCCATCGTCGACCGGCCGGCGCTGTTGCTGCTCGACGAGCCGCTGTCCGCCCTCGACCGCCAGCTGCGCCAGGCCATGCAGCGCGAGCTGAAGAACCTGCAGCACGAGCTGGGCATCGCCTTCGTCTTCGTCACCCATGACCAGGAGGAAGCGCTGACCATGAGCGACCGCATCGTCGTGCTCAACGGCGGGCATATCCAGCAGATCGGTGCGCCGGCGGAGATCTACCACCGTCCGGCCAACGCCTTCGTCGCCGGTTTCATTGGCGAGAGCAACCTGTTCGACGCGCACGTCAGCGCCATCGATGCTGGTGTCGCCTACCTGCTCGATAGCCAGGGCGATTTGCTGCACGCGCGTCACCCGGCGCTGTGCGTTGGCCAGTACGTCCAGCTCATGCTGCGCCCCGAGCAGTTTTCCCTGCACTGTCCTGGCGAGGGCTTCGCCGCCGTGGAGGGCCGCCTGGAGCAACTGCTGTTCATCGGCAAGGATTTCGAACTGCTGCTGCGCACCGCCCATGGGCGGCAGGTCAAGGCCGTGTTGCGTGATGTCGCGCAGCCGCAACTGCAACGCCTGCGCACGGGTGACAGCGTGCAACTGTGGTACGGCCTGGAGGCCGCGCACCTGATCGCGGGAGGTGCCTGATGCCGTTGCGCGAGCGCTTGCGCCTGCTGGGGCTGCTGAGCCCGGTGACGGCGATCATCGGGGTGTTCTTCCTGACGCCGCTGGCCATCATGGCGCTCTACAGCCTGCTCGAGCCGGGGCTGTACGGCGGCGTGGAGTGGAGCTTCTATCCCGACAACTTCGGTCGCGTGCTGGGCTGGGCTGGGCCGACGGTAGCAACGAGGAGTTCGATCCGGTCTACCTGGAGATCATCCTGCGCTCGTTCAAGCTGGCCGCGTTCACCGTGCTGGCGACCCTGGCGCTGTGCTACCCGGCGGCCTTCTGGGTGGCGCGGCAGCCGGAGCGGATGCGCAACTTCTGTCTGTTCCTGATCACCCTGCCGTTCTTCACCAGCCTGATCGTGCGCCTCTACGCCTGGCTGCTGATCCTGCGTCCCAGCGGCTTCATCAACACCACGCTGCTGGCGCTGGGCATCCACAACCCGCTGGAGCTGATCTACACCGAGACGGCGGTGCTGATCGGCATGACCTACATCTTCATCCCGTTCATGTTCATGCCGGTGTATGCCAGCGTGGAGAAACTCGACAAGCGCCTGCTGGAGGCCTCGGCGGACCTCGGTGCGAGCCGCTGGCAGAGCTTCTGGAAGGTGATCTTCCCGCTGACCCTGCCGGGCATCGCCGCCGGCTCGATCATCGTCTTCATCCCCAGCCTGGGTAACTTCATCGTGCCGTCGCTGCTCGGTGGCGCGCGCGTGCTGATGATCGGCAGCCTGGTCGAGCAACAGTTCCTCGCCGCGCGCAACTGGCCGTTCGGCGCTGCCCTGGCGATGCTGCTGATGGCGGCGGTGCTGGTCTGTCTGCTGCTCTACGTGCTGGCCCAGGGGCGCAACGCCGCGCAGGAGGCCAGCCGATGAACGCACTGATCGCCCGCCTCGGGCGCCGCCTGCTGGGCGGCTACAGCCTGGCGTTCTTCGTCTTCCTGTACCTGCCGATCGGCCTGATCGTCGCCTACTCGTTCAACGGCAACCCGATCAACATGATGATCTGGGACGGCTTCAGCCTGGACTGGTATCGCTCGCTGCTGGGGCTGTCCACCAGCCTCAGCGAGAACGCGTTGTATATCGAGTCCACCGACCAGCTGCTGGCCGCGCTACGCACCAGCCTGGTGGTCGCGCTGAGCACCACGGCGATATCCACGCTGGTCGGTACGCTCACCGCATTGGCGCTGGCGCGCTATCGCTTCCGCCTGCGGACGTTCTACCGGGTGCTGCTGTTCATGCCGATGCTGATGCCCGACATCGTGCTTGGCATCGCCCTGCTGATCTTCTTCGTCGGAGTCGGCATGCCGCTGGGCAAGGGCTCGATCATCATCGGCCACTGCACCTTCCTGATCAGCTACGTGTTCCTCATCGTCAGCGCGCGGCTGGCGGGCATGGACACGCGCCTGGAGGAGGCTTCGTCCGACCTGGGGGCCTCGCCCTGGACCACGTTCCGCCGCGTGACCCTGCCGCAGATCCTGCCCGGGGTGATCGGTGGTGCGTTGCTGGCGTTCATCATCTCGATGGACGATCTGGTGATCACCTACTTCATCGCCGGCGTCGACTCGACCACCTTGCCGGTGTTCATCTACGGCATGATCCGTCGCGGCATCAAGCCGGAGATCAACGCCATCGCCACCCTGTTGCTGCTCGCCTCGCTGCTGATCGCGGCGGTCGGCCTGTACCTGCGCAACCGCAAGCCCGCCACTTCTCAGGATGACTCTCATGGCTAAACCTCGTGCCCGTGAACTCGGCCTGCCACTGCCCGGTATCAGCGGGCCGCACAACGCCATCACCGACGTGCCAGGCGTACTGGTGGGTTACCGTACGCTCAACGGTGTGGCGGCCAACGGCCGGCGTATCCAGACCGGCGTCACCGCCATCCTGCCGCGTGGTCGCGAAACCGAGCCGCAGCCTGTGTGGGCGGGCTTCCATGCGCTCAATGGCAACGGCGAGATGACCGGCACGCACTGGATCGAGCATGGCGGCTATTTCGTCGGCCCGCTGTGCATCACCAACTCGCACAGTGTCGGCATCGTCCACCACGCCGCCACGCGCTGGACCATCGACCACTACGCGGCGGCCTGGCAGCGCGAGCACCTGTGGGCCATGCCGGTGGTGGCCGAGACCTACGACGGGGTGATCAACGACATCAATGGCCAGCACGTCAGCGAGGCCGATGCCCTGGCCGCGCTGGACGCCGCCGCTGGCGGGCCGATCGCCGAGGGCAACGTCGGCGGTGGCAACGGCATGATCTGCTACGGCTACAAGGGCGGCACCGGCAGCGCTTCGCGGCTGGTCGAAATCGACGGCCAGACCTACACCCTCGGTGCCCTGGTACAGGCCAACCACGGCCAGCGCGCCTGGCTCAAGGTCTGTGGCGTGGCAGTCGGCAAGCGCCTGGAAGATGAACTGCCGGCCGGGCTGGAGCGTGAGCGCGGCTCGATCATCGTCATCCTCGCCACCGACGCCCCCTTGCTGCCGCACCAGCTCAAGCGCCTGGCGCAACGCGCCGGTCTCGGCATCGCCCAGGGCGGCACGCCAGGTGGCAACAACTCGGGCGACATCTTCCTCGCCTTCAGCGTGGCCAACCCCCGGGCGCTGCCGCAGGTCTCGGCCATCCGCCAGAGCCTCGACTACCTTAGCGACGAATGTTGCGACGCCCTCTACCTGGCCGCCGTGCAGGCCACCGACGAGGCGGTGCTCAACGCCATGCTGGCTGCAGAGGACGCCCCGATGCAGAAGCCCGAGGGCATCTGCCGGGCCATCGACGGCGAGCGCCTGCGCGCGCTGGTGACGGGCTAGCCCCGTCACGCCGCGCTGCATTTGCGAGGCCGCGCACGGTGCTGCGCCTGCCTTCTGCTAAGGTGGCGCGCGAAGACACCGAGGGAATGGCAGGAGGCCGCTGGTGAAGCGTGGATGGCTACTGGGAATGGCACTGCTGGTGGCGCTGCCACTGGGTTACACCAAGATCATGGGGCGCCTGGCGGGCGGCCCGGAACCCGCGCCGGTGGCGGCCGAACAGGCGGACCTGATCACCGTGGACAAGGCGCAGCGGCGCATGCAGCTGTGGCGTGACGGCCAGGTGCTGGGCGAGTACCGCATCGCCCTCGGTGCGGCTGGCGATGCCGGGCACAAGCAGCGCGAGGGGGATGAGCGTACCCCCGAGGGGCGCTACCTGATCGACTGGCGCAACCCCAGGTCGATGGCCTACCTGAGCCTGCACATCTCCTACCCCAATGCCCGGGACGAGGCCGCGGCTGCGGCGCGCGACGAGGCGCCGGGCGGCAATATCATGATCCATGGCCTGCCCAATGGCTGGGGCTGGCTGGGTCCGCTGCACCACCTCTGGGACTGGACCGATGGCTGCATCGCCGTGAGCAACGACGAGATGCGCGAGATCTGGCTCCGCGTGGCGAACGGCACGCCCATCGAGATTCACTGAGCCGAAGGATGGCGTGAGCGGCGGCCCTTGTGCTTCCATCGCCAGTCCCGTTTCAACCTGCGACAAGGACGACCCATGGTCACCTGCTACCTGCGTTACATCGTCGATGCCTACAAGCTCGAGGAATTCGAGCATTACGCCAAGCTGTGGATTCCCCTGGTGGAGAAGTTCGGCGGTACGCACCACGGCTACTTCCTGCCATCGGAAGGCGCCAACAACGTGGCCCTGGCGCTGTTCAGCTTCCCCAGCCTGGCCGAATACGAGCGCTATCGCCAGGATTCGCTGGCCGACGCCGACTGCCAGGCCGCCTTCCGCTACGCCGAGGACACGCGCTGCATCCTGAGTTACGAGCGCAGCTTCTTCCGTCCTGTGTTCGACTAGGCGACGGCCCCGGATTGCATCCAGGCGATACGAGCAGCGCTGCCTGTAGCCCGGATGCAATCCGGGAACTCGTTCAGAGCGGTGCCGCCTCGCCCAGCTCTTCCTTGCAGTAGTCGACGAACAGCCGGGCCGGCTTGGTCAGCTGGGCGCGCTTGAGCCAGGCGGCCACCAGGCCGGAGCCGGTGACGTCCTCGGCGATGTTCACGCACGCCACGCGCTTGCCGTCGTAGGTGATGTCGCTGTGCGGGCGGGTGACCAGCACGGAGAAACCGAAGCCCTGGCCGACCATGCCGCGCACCATCTCGATCGACGGCGAGCTGAACAGGATGTTGGGCGACAAGCCCAGCTCCTCGAAGATGCTGACGAAGTAGTTACGGCTCGGCAGCACGTCGAGCAGGATCATCGGGTCGAGCGCCAGGTCGCGCAGCGATACCTGGGCCTGGGCGGCGAACCGGTGGCCCTCGGGCAGCAGGGCGTAGGGGCGCTGCGGCGGCATCAGCGGTTCGGTCTCGATGGTGCCGTCGAGGTCATGCTCGTAGAAGATCGCCAGGTCGAAGCGGCCGGCTGTCAGGCCCTGCACCAGTTCATGCTGCTCGCCGTCATGCAGGCGAATCTCCACGCCCGGGTAGCGCTGGCGAAAGCCGGCGATCAGGCGTGGCAGGTACAGCGGCGCGACCGTCTCGAAACAGCCGATGTCGATCTGTCCGGCTACCACGTCGTTGTCGGCCAGGGCGTTCTGCTCGAACTCACGGGCCATGCGCAGCAGTTCCTGCGCCTTGCGGTAGAAGCGCGCCCCGCCCGGGGTGAGCGAAACCCCCTGGGCGTGGTGACGGATGAACAGCTGCACACCGAAGCTTTCTTCCAGGCCCTTGATCGCCGTGGAGATCGACGGCTGCGCGATGTACAGCTTGCGTGACGCCTCGGCGACGCTGCCGCATTCGACGGTGGTGACGAAGTACTTGAGTTGACGCAGGGTGTAGGCAGCCACGCAAACCTCTGATGATGTTCGTTGCGACGTTCACCATACCCGCACTCGGGTGCCGTGCAGGTGAGCATCTTCTTTGCCAGTGGCCATATTTTTGCTGGCCAGCGGCGTCTGCACGCCTGCCTGCAAAAGCCGTACACGCCCGGGGTGATCGCCAGGGTGCCGCCGCGATCGGCTCGCCAGGCAGGCCTGGGCGCGCAGCGTGGCGAATTCCACCGCCGCGAACGGGCCGCCGTGCCGATGAGCATGCGCTGAAAGAGTGCGCCCGCCAATCCCGTCATGGCGCGGCGCCGGCAGGCATGCCGCGGCGTCACGGGGGCGTTGGCGACGCGTGCACAAGGAGCTGGCGAGCTGCACTGCTTTGGTGCTGGCGTGACGAGCTTTTTCGTATGTCCCGGCGACATTTTTAATATTTTTCCTATCTTCGGGCTTGCGCCACCATCAGTTCCGCAACCACCAGACGGTTAAGGGGACTGCGGTGTACGAACTCAGCGACTGGCAGCAACGCGCTCGGCAGCAAGGCTTCATCGAACAGGCCATCATCGGTGGGCGCCGTGTGGCGGCGCTGTCCGGCGCCACCTTCGCGGCCATCAACCCGGCCAGCGGCCAGGTGCTGGCGCAGGTCGCCGCCTGTGCTGAAGCCGAGGTCGATCTGGCCGTGCGCAGTGCCCGCCAGGCGTTCGAAGCGGGTGTCTGGTCGCAACGCACGCCGGCCGAGCGCAAGCAGGTGCTGCTGCGCCTGGCCGAGCTGATCCTGGCCAATCGCGATGAGCTGGCGCTGCTCGACTCGCTGAACATGGGCAAGCCGGTGATGGACGCCTGGAACATCGACGTGCCCGGCGCCGCCGGCGTGTTCCGCTGGTACGCGGAAAGCCTCGACAAGCGCTACGACGAAGTCGCCCCCAGCGCGGCCAACGTGCTGGCCACCATCACGCGCGAGGCGCTGGGCGTGGTCGCCGCCGTGGTGCCGTGGAACTTCCCGCTGGACATGGCTGCCTGGAAGCTCGCCCCGGCGCTGGCGGCCGGCAACTCGGTGGTGCTCAAGCCTGCCGAGCAGTCGCCGTTCTCCGCCTTGCGCCTGGCTGAGCTGGCGCTTGAGGCCGGCCTGCCGGAAGGGGTACTGAACGTGGTGCCGGGGCTCGGCGAGGCTGCCGGCAAGGCCCTTGGCCTGCACATGGACGTCGACTGCCTGGCCTTCACCGGCTCCACCGAGGTGGGCAAATACTTCATGGCTTACTCGGCGCAGTCCAACCTCAAACAGGTGTGGCTGGAGTGCGGCGGCAAGAGCGCCAATCTGCTGTTCGCCGATTGCCAGGACCTCGACCTGGCCGCCGAGAAGGCGGCCTTCGGCATCTTCTTCAACCAGGGCGAAGTGTGCTCGGCCAACTCGCGCCTGCTGGTGCAGCGCTCGATCCACGACCAGTTCGTCGAACGCCTGCAGGCCCAGGCGCGCGACTGGCTGCCCGGCGATCCGCTGGATCCCGCCAGCCGCGCCGGCGCCATCGTCGAGACGCGGCAGACGGCGCGGATCATGGACTTTATCGACGGCGCCCGGGCCGAGGGTGCGCGCCTCGTCTCCGGCGGCCGGCAACTGACGATCGGCGGCTCGGCCAACTTCGTCGAGCCGACCATCTTCACCGGCGTGGCGCCGAACAGCCGCCTGGCCCGCGAGGAAGTCTTCGGTCCGGTGCTGGCGGTGCTGCCGTTCGACAGCGAGGACGAGGCCGTGGCCCTGGCCAACGACAGTGTCTACGGCCTGGCCGCCTCGCTGTGGAGCGACGACCTCAACCGCGCCCACCGCGTTGCCCGCCGCCTCAAGGCCGGCACCGTCTCGGTCAACACCGTCGATGCGCTGGACGTCGCCACGCCCTTTGGCGGTGGCCGGCAGTCCGGTTTCGGCCGCGACCTGTCGCTGCATTCGTTCGACAAGTACACGCAACTTAAAACGACATGGTTCCAGCTCCGCTGAGCTGATGACCGGATAACCCAGGAGCCTTGCGATGACTGCCCCGAAGCACACGACTCAGGAATATCAGGCGCTGGATGCGGCGCACCATATCCATGCCTTTCTCGATCAGAAAGCGCTCAACGAGGAGGGTGCGCTGGTCATCGCCAAGGGCCAGGGCCTCAACCTCTGGGACAGCGACGGCAAGCGCTATCTGGACGGCATGTCCGGGCTGTGGTGCACCGCGCTGGGCTATGGCCGTGCCGACCTGAATGCCGCGGCCAGCCGTCAGCTGGAGGAGCTGCCGTACTACAACCTGTTCTTCCACACCACGCATCCGCGCGTGGTGGAGCTGTCCGAGCTGCTCTTCAGCCTGTTGCCGGCGCACTACAGCCACGCCATCTACACCAACTCCGGCTCCGAGGCCAACGAGGTGCTGATCCGCACCGTGCGCCGCTACTGGCAGGTGGTCGGCAAGCCGAGCAAGACAATCATGATCGGCCGCTGGAACGGCTATCACGGCTCCACCCTGGGCAGCACCGCGCTCGGCGGCATGGGCTTCATGCATGAAATGGGCGGCATGCTGCCGGGCTTCGCCCACATCGGCGAGCCCTACTACTTCGCCGAGGGCGGCGAGCTGAGCGAGGAGGCCTTCGGGCTCAAGGCGGCGCGCGAGCTGGAAGCGAAGCTCCTAGAGCTGGGTGCCGAGAACGTCGCGGCCTTCGTCGCCGAGCCGTTCCAGGGCGCCGGCGGCATGATCTTCCCGCCGCCCAGCTACTGGGCCGAGGTGCAGCGCATCTGCCGCCAGTACGACGTGCTGCTGTGCGCCGACGAGGTGATCGGTGGCTTCGGCCGCACCGGCGAATGGTTCGCCCACCAGCACTTCGGCTTCGAGCCGGACACCCTGACCATCGCCAAGGGCCTGACCTCCGGCTACATCCCCATGGGAGGCCTGGTGCTGGGCAAGCGCATCGCCGATGCCCTGGTGCAGGAAGGCGGCGTGTTCGCCCATGGCCTGACCTATGCCGGCCACCCGGTGGCGGCGGCCGTGGCGATCGCCAACCTCACCGCGCTGCGTGACGAACGCATCGTCGAGAGGGTGAAGGCCGACACCGGCCCTTACCTGCAGAAGCTGCTGCGCGAGACCTTCGCGGATCACCCGCTGATCGGCGACGTCCAGGGCACCGGGCTGGTCGCCGCGTTGCAGTTCGCCGAAGACAGGGCCACGCGCAAGCGTTTCGCCAACGAGAACGACATCGCCTGGCACTGCCGCACCGTCGGCTTCGACGAGGGCCTGATCATCCGTTCCACCCTCGGTCGCATGATCATGGCGCCAGCCCTGGTGGCCACCCACGCCGAGCTGGACGAGCTGGTGGAGAAGACCCGGCGCGCGGTGGATCGCACCGGGCGCGAGCTGAACCTGCTGTAACAGGCGAGATGTACCTGTAGGAGCGGCTTCAGCCGCGAGAAACCTGAATCGCGGCTGCAGCGGAATGCCGCCCAGCCGCTCCTGCGAAAGCGAACAAAGCGACAGGCATCACCCGGAACCGCCCCGCAGAGGGCGGCAAGAACCAGGATCGGCCCGACGAGGCTGGCCCCATGCACATGCAATTCGGCCCCTGGCCAATCCTGCCCCACGTAAACCAATAACGAGCCAACAGGCTGTGGGAGTGCTTCATGAAATCATCCTTGCGCCACCGTTTCGTCCGTACCTTCGCCTGCACCGCACTGGCTGCCGGCATGGCCGCCAGCGCCCAGGCCGGGACCCTGTCCATCGGCCACACCACCTGGGTCGGCTACGGCACCCTGTACCTGGCCCGTGACCTGGGCTACTTCAAGGACGCCGGCCTCGACCTGCAGCTGACCACCATCGAGGAAGCCTCGATGTACATGGCCGCTCAGGCCTCGGGCAAGCTGTCCGGCTCGGCCTCGACCATCGACGAGATCCTCAAGTACCGCTCCAAGGACTTCTGCTTCAAGGCCGTGGCCGCGCTGGACGAATCCCATGGCGGCGACGGCATCGTGGTGCAGGAGGGCATCGCCGACATGCAGGGCCTCAAGGGCAAGGCAGTGGCGGTCAACGAGGGTTCGGTGTCGCAGTTCTGGCTGAGCTACCTGCTGAAGAAGGCCGGCATGAGCATGAGCGACATCGAGGTGCAGAACATGACGGCCGACGACGCTGCCTCGGCCTTCATCGCCGGTCACGTGCCCGCCGCGGTGACCTGGGAGCCGAACCTGACCATGGTCAAGCAGAAGGGCAGCGGCAAGGTGCTGGTCGACAGCGGCGAGACGCCCGGCGTGATCGTCGACGTGGTGGCACTGGACTGCGACGTCATCGAGAAGCAGCCGGAAGACGTCAAGGCGCTGGTCGCCGGCCTGTACAAGGCGGTCGAGTTCACCCGGAGCAACCCGGAGAAGGCCCACGAAATCATGGCCAAGGGCGTTGGCGGCTACCTGTCCGATCCCAAGGACCTGGCCGAAGCGGCCAAGGGCGTGAAGTTCTACGACCAGGCCATGAGCGAGAAGCTGCTCGGTACTCCCGGCAAGGCCGGTGACATCGCCGAGATCATCAAGCTGGCCAACGAAACCTGGAGCAGCCTGCAGGGCAAGCCCTACGCGGTGCGCTACGAGGATCTGGTGGATACCTCGTTCGTCACGCCGTAACCCTTCTGCGCAGAAGGGGCCCTGTGGGAGGGGCTTCAGCCGCGAGCGTCGCCGCTGAAGCGCCCCCACGGTGCCCGCCCCTGCGGCAGAGGGGCCGACTGCGCGCTCAGCTTCTTCAATACCCGCAACACGAGGTGGTTCATGGCCACGCAAAAATCCTGGGTGCAGCGCTGCCTGACCCCGAAAGTCGATCTGCCGGGCCGTCTGGTGCTCGGTGTCAGCGGCCTGTGCTGGCTGCTGGTGCTTGGCCTGTGGGCCGTCCTGTCGTATGGCGGCGTGGTGCCGTCGATGTTTCTGCCGACCCCCGGCGACGTGGTCGCCGCTGGCGTGCGCCTGGCCGCCGACGGCACCCTGAGCAAGCATGTGTTGGCCAGCCTGGAAGTGGTGCTGATCGGCTTCGTCGTGTCCTCCCTGGTGGCGGTGCCGCTGGGCCTGCTGATGGGCAGCTTCCGCATCGTCCAGGCGTTTCTCGAGCCGCTGGTCAACTTCATCCGCTACCTGCCGGTGACCAGCTTCGTGCCGCTGTTCATCCTGTGGATCGGCATCGGTCTGGAACAGCGCGTCTCGGTGATCATCTTCGGCGTGTTCTTCCAGCAGCTGGTGATGATCGCCGACGTCTCCAAGGGCGTCTCGCGGGACCTGCTCAACGCCAGCTACACCCTCGGCGCCAGCCGCCGTGACGTGGTGCTGCACGTGCTGGCGCCGGCTTCCCTGCCCGGCATCCTCGACACGCTGCGCGTGACCATGGGCTGGGCCTGGACCTACCTGGTGGTGGCCGAACTGGTCGCCGCCTCCAGCGGCCTCGGTTACATCAGCCTCAAGGCCATGCGTGGCTTCCAGGTGGATGTGATCTTCCTCGCCATCGCCATCATCGGCCTGCTCGGGCTGATCACCGATCAACTGTTCCGTCTGCTTCGACTGAGGATTGCCGCATGGGCGCAATAGCCAAGAAACCCTACATCATGCCGGCGCTCAGTCAGTACGCCGAGGTCGCCGCACGGCTCAAGGTGGACAACGTCAGCCTGCGCTACCAGTCGCCTGCGGGGGACACCTTCACCGCGCTGGAGCGGGTCTCCTTCGAGGTGCCGGACCAGCAGTTCGCGGTCATCGTCGGCCCCTCCGGCTGCGGCAAGTCGAGCCTGCTGTACCTCACCGCCGGCCTCAACGAACCGACCGAGGGCGATATCTACGTCGGCGGGCGCAAGGTCGATGGCCCCGGTGCCGACCGTGGCATGGTGTTCCAGGGCTACACCCTGTTCCCCTGGCTCACGGTGCGCCAGAACATCGAGTTCGGCCTCAAGCGCCGGGGGCTGCCGGCCACCGAGATGCGCACCATCGTCGAGTTCTACCTGCAGGAAGTCGGCCTGGACAAGTTCGCCGAGCATTTTCCCAAGCAGCTTTCCGGCGGCATGATGCAGCGCGTGGCCATCGCCCGGGCATTGGCCAACGACCCGCAGATCCTGCTGATGGACGAACCCTTCGGCGCCCTCGACAGCCAGACCCGTCTGCAGATGCAGCAACTGCTGCTGCAGGTCTGGGGCAACAGCAAGAAGACCGTGGTGTTCGTCACCCACGACATCGATGAAGCCATCCTGCTCGCCGACCGTATCTACGTGATGGGCGCGCGTCCGGGGCGGATCAAGGAAATCCTCGACGTGCCGATCGAGCGTCCGCGCAACCTCGACGTGGTGATGGAGCCCGAGTTCATCCGCATGAAGCGACACATCCTCGGCCTGCTGCACGACGACATGGAAGAGGTGCACTGAGATGGCGGACAGCTTCGACTACCTGATCGTCGGGGCCGGTTCGGCCGGCTGCGTGCTGGCCAACCGCCTGAGCGCGGACCCGGCCGTGCGCGTCTGTCTGATCGAGGCCGGCGGCAGCGACGCTAGCCCGCGGGTGCAGGTGCCGGCTGGCACCATCACCCTGTACAAGAGCCGCGTGTTCAGCTGGAACTACTTCTCCGCGCCGCAGCGCCACCTCGCCGGGCGTCGTCTGCACACCCCGCGTGGCAAGGCTCTCGGCGGCTCCAGTGCGATGAACAGCATGATCTACATCCGTGGCGACGCCAGCGACTACGACCGCTGGGAAGCCGCCGGCTGCCCCGGCTGGGGCTGGCGCGACGTGCTGCCGTACTTCAAGAAGTCCGAGGGCAACCGCCTCGGCCAGTCCCTGCACTACCACGGCACGCTGGGCGAACTGCTGGTGGACAAGCCGCGTGACCCCAACCCGTTGTCCGAGCGTTACATCAGTGCCGCCAGCCATATCGGCCTGCGCCGCAACGACGATTTCAACGGCGGCAGCCTGGAGGGTGTCGGCCTGTACAACGTCACCCAGAAGGACGCCAGGCGTCTGTCCAGCTACCGCGCCTTCGTCGCCCCGGTGCGCCAGCGCAGCAACCTCACCGTGCTGACCGGCTGCGAGGTGGAGCGCCTGCTGCTCGACGGCGAGCGCGTCAGCGGCCTGGAACTGCGCGAGAAGGGCCAGTGGCGCACCTTGCAGTGCAGCCGCGAGACCATCCTCTGCGCCGGTGCGCTGGGCTCGCCGCACATCCTGCTGAAATCCGGCATCGGCCCCAGGGCCGAGCTGGAGGCGGCGGGCGTGGCCAGCAAGGTCGACCTGCCCGGAGTCGGCAAGAACCTGCAGGACCATATCGACGGCACGCTCACCGTGCGCTCGAAGAGCCCGCTGTCGCTGGGCTTCTCCATCGGCTCGCTGCCCAAGGTGCTGGCCTCGCCGTTCCAGTACCTGGCGCGCAGGATGGGCTGGCTGACCACCAACTACGTCGAGGCCGGCGGCTTCGCCCGCACGCCGCTGGCGGGTGACCTGCCGGATGTGCAGATGCACTTCGTGCCGGGTTATCGCAGCCATCGCGGGCGCCTGTTCGAGTGGGGCCATGGCTACGCCATCCACACCTGCGTGCTGCGCCCGAAAAGCGTCGGCGAGGTGCGCCTGGGCGAGGGCCGCAGCCTGAGCATCGACTTCAACTTCCTCAGTGACGAGGCCGACGCGCGGGTGCTGGTGGAGGGGGTCAAGCTGGCGCGCAGCATCCTCGCCCAGCCGGAGTTCGACGCCATTCGTGGCAAGGAGATGTTGCCCGGCGCGCAGGTGCAGAGTGACGAACAGCTGCTGGCACACCTGCGCGAGAACGCCGCCACGGTGTTCCACCCAGTGGGCACCTGCAAGATGGGCACGGACGAGGCCGCCGTGGTCTCGCCGCAGCTCAGGGTGCGCGGCCTGAGCAACCTGCGCGTGGCCGATGCCTCGATCATGCCGACGCTGATCAGCGGCAACACCAACGCGCCGTGCATCATGATCGGCGAGCGCGCTGCGGAGATGATCCTGCGCGGCTGAACGGGGCGGCGGGCGGGCGTCAGCGCCTGCCCGCGGTCACTGCCGCTTGCGCTCGTTGGCCGGCTGCGGATGGCCGAACAGGAAACCCTGGAAGTGCGAGCAGCCCTGGGCCTTGAGTTGTTCGAGCTGTTCTTCGGTTTCCACGCCCTCGGCGGTGGTCTTGATCTGCAGGCTGCTGCTCATGCCGGTGATGGCGCGCACGATCGACATCGCCTCGGGGCTGTCGACCATGTCGTTGATGAACGACTTGTCGATCTTGATCCGGTCGAAGGCGAACGAGCGTAGGTAACTCAGCGAGGAGTAGCCGGTGCCGAAGTCGTCGAGGGCGATGTTCACCCCCAGGGCCTTGAGGCGCTTGAGCGTCTCGATATTGCCGTCGCTGTTGTCGAGCAGCACCGACTCGGTGATCTCCAGCTCCAGGCGCCGAGGCTCCAGTGCCGAGTCCTGCAGGGCCAGGGCGACGATCCTGACCAGCTCGGGGTTCCTGAACTGCACGGGCGACAGGTTGACCGCCACGGTCTGCTCGGTATTCCAGCTGGCCGCTTCCTGGCAGGCGAGGTTGAGCGCACGTGCGCCCACCTCGTGAATCAGCCCGGTTTCCTCGGCCAGCGGAATGAAGTCCATGGGCATCACCAGGCCATTGAGCGGGTGATGCCAGCGCATCAGCGCTTCGTAGCCGGAGATCTGCCCGTGCTGCTGGTCGATGATCGGCTGGTAGTGCAGCTGCAACTGGCCCAGGTGCAGGGCGGTGCGCAGGTCCATCTCCATGGTGCGGCGGCGGCGCGCGGCGGCATCCAGTTCGGGCTGGAAGTATTCGAAGCGATTGCGCCCGTTGCGCTTGGCCTCGTACAGCGCCAGATCGGCGTAGCGCAGCAGCTGGTCGGCGCTCTGGTGGTCGTTCGGTGCGATGGCCACCCCCACGCTCAGGCCGACGCTGAAACTGTGGTCGTCGATCATGAAGCTCGGCGCGACCACGTCGATCAGGCGCTGGGCGGTGCGATGGGCACTCTCGGGGCAATCCAGGTTGCGCAGGACGATGGCGAACTCGTCGCCGCCGAGGCGGGCCAGGGTGTCCTGATCGCGCAGCGTGCCTTTCAGGCGGGTCGCCAGCGCGCGCAGCAAGCGGTCGCCGAAGGCATGGCCGAGCGCGTCGTTGATGTTCTTGAAGTTGTCCAGGTCCAGGCACAGTACGCCGACCAGCGAGCGCTCGACCGCGCTCTCGGCGAGGGCTTCCTGCAGACGCTCGGCGAACAGCGTGCGGTTGGCCAGCCCGGTCAGTGCATCGTGGTGCGCCATGTGATGAATCTGCGCGTGCGCGGCCAGTTCGTCGGTGACGTCCTCGGCGATCATCAGCACGTAGCTGGCCTGGTTGGCCCCGCCGTTGCTCAGGGCCACGCGGGTACGCAGCGTGCGCAGGCCCAGCGGGGTCTCCAGGGACTGTTCACGCAGGTAGCCGGTTTTGGCGCGGATGCCCTGTTCGGTCTGTTCTTCGATATAGCGGGCGATGCCCGCTGCCAGGCAGGCCTGTGGATGCTGGCCGACCATGGCCTGGGCGCTGCAGCCGAACAGGCGCTCGGCCTGCGGGTTGGCCAGCAGGATTTCCCCGGATTGCGGGTTCCTGACGATCAGGCTGGCGGGAATGTTGCCGATCACCGAGTCGAGAAAGCGCGACAGGTTGCTCATCTCCTCGCTGTAGCTTTCCGCCAGTTCCTTGGCCTTGAGCAGCTCCTGTTCGTGCTGGCGGCGCTCGGTGATGTCGCGGGTGATCTTGGCGAAGCCGATGAGCTGGCCCTCGTCGTCGCGCACCGCATCGATGATCACGTGGGCCCAGAACGCTGAACCGTCCTTGCGCAGGCGGATGCCCTCGGCCTCGAAGCGGCCCTCGCGGTGGGCAGTCTCCAGGCCCCGCTGCGGCAGGCCAGTGCTGCGATCTTCCGGCGTGTAGAACAGCGAGAAGTGCTGCCCGACGATTTCGCCGGCACTGTAGCCCTTGGCCCGTTGCGCGCCGGCGTTCCAGTTCTGCACATGGCCCTGCGGGTCGAGCATGTAGATGGCGTAGTCCTTGACGCCCTGCACCAGCAGGCGGAAACGCCGCTCCTGCTCGCGCTGTTCGTTCTGCAGGCGCTGCTGCTCGGTGCAGTCCCGGGTGATCTTGGCGAAGCCGATGAGCTGGCCCTCATCGTCGCGCACGGCATCGATGATCACATGCGCCCAGAACGACGATCCGTCCTTGCGCAGGCGCCAGCCGGTGGCTTCGAAACGCCCGGTGTCACGGGCCTGCTGCAGGCCGCGTTGCGGCACGCCGGCGTCACGCTCCTGCGCGCTGTAGAACACCGAGAAATGCTGGCCGACGATTTCCGCCGCCCGGTAGCCCTTGGCCCGCTGGGCACCGGCATTCCAGTTGGTCACCACGCCCTCGGGGCTGAGCAGGTAGATGGCGTAATCCACCACGCTCTGCACCAGCAGGCGATACATCATGTCGGAGTTGAGGTCGATCGGTGACATCGAAGCGATACCTGCGCAGGAAATAACGGCGCAGGGACAGGCCTGCGGGGTGCCATGTGGGTCGGGTGCGACCGTAGGGCAGGCCGTTCAGGAACGGGCAGCGGGAAATTCTGCCCGTCTGCCGGGCGTTTTGCCAGCCAGGCACGGCGCGCCTAGTGCAGCAGTGCGGTTAGCAAGGACAGTGCCAGCAGCAGGCTGAGCAGTTGCCAGAACAGCAGCGGGTCACGCTCCAGCAGGGGCCGATGCCTGCGCGCGAGCAGCGCCTGGCCGGGATGGCGCAGGGCGTGGGCGAATTCGTCCGGGTCCCGGTAGCGCTGGTTCGGGTCCGGGTGGCAACCCTTGCGCAGCACGTCGTCCAGCCACGGCGGCAGGTCCGCCTGGCGCCCCACTGGCTGGTAGCGCAGGCGCATCTGCGCCGTCCGGCTCCGGGCCCGCGCCATGGCCGCGCCGTAGGGCAGCCGGCCAGTGAGCATCTGGTAGGTGATCACTGCCAGCGAGAACACCTCCGAGCCGACGCTGGCCGGCTGTCCCAGCCAGTATTCCGGTGCGCTGTACTGGGCCGTGCCGAGCGCCTGCCGAAGCGTTTCCCGCGCGTCGCTTTCCTGCAGCCCGGCCACGTGCGTCGCGCCGAAATCGATGATCTTCACCGTACCCTCGGCGTCGATCATCAGGTTGGCCGGGCGCAGGTCCTGGTGCAGCATTTCCAGGCGGTGAAAGGCGCGCAGGCCGCGTGCGATCTGTTCGACGATGTCACGTACCGCCTGCAGGGGCGGTTGCGGGTGGTCGAGCAGCCACTGCGCGAGCGTCTGGCCGTCGATGAATTCGCTGCTGCTGTACAGGTAGTGGCGCGGGCGCGATGGCACATGGGCCTTGAGCACGTGGGGGCTGTCGATGCGCCTGGCGATCCATTCCTCCAGCAGCAGGCGCTGCAGGTACTGCGTGTCCTGCTGCAGATCCTGGGAGGGGGTCTTGAGCACCAGCGTGGCGCCGCTGGCCGGGTCGCGCGCCAGGTACAGGTGGCTGCGCGCGCTGGCGTGCAGCCGGCGCAGGATGCGGTAGCCGTCGAAGTCGCACGGTGCCTCCAGCACGGGTGGGCAGGGCAGCTCGTCCAGCTGCCGTTGCAACTCGCCGGGCTCACCTTCGGGCAACTGCTCGATGCGCAGCAGCTGCACGGTCAGGTTGTCGTCGCTGCCGCCGGCCAGCGCCCGCTCGACGATCCGTTGCGCGGTGTGTTGCAGGTCGTCGGCGCTGCCGGCGAGGCAGGCGCGCAGGCTGCGGTCGTCGAGGAAGGCATGCACGACGTCGGTGGCCAGCAGGAACAGGTCGCCGACCTCCAGGGGCAGGGCCTGATAGTCGATTTCCAGATGCGCCTGCATGCCCAGCGCGCGGCTGAGGTAGCTCCTGTCGGCGTCGAGCTGCAGGCGATGTTCCTGGGTCAGCGGTTCCAGCACGTCGCCGCGCAGGCGGTAGATGCGCGCGTCGCCGATGTGGAACAGGTGCGCGGTGGTCGACTTCAGCAACAGCGCGCTGAAGGTGCAGACGTAGCCGCGATCCAGGTCATAACGGTGCGGGCTGCGCCGGCTCTGCGCGTGCAGCCAGGCATTGGTGGCGGCGAGCACGCGCAGCGCCGAGGTCTTCACCGACCAGGCGTCGCTGGTGCTGTAGTAGTCGCTGAGAAAGGCCGCCACCGCCGTCTCGCTGGCGATGTGGCTGACCTCGCTGCTGCTGATGCCATCGGCCAGGGCGACGGCGATGCCCTTGCTGTCGAGCTGGGCCGCCTGCGGCACGCACAGGCCATGGAAGTCCTGGTTGCGTGGCTTCTTGCCCCTGTCCGAATGCTGGCCGACGCTGACGCGCAGCCGCCCTGGCTGGCGGCTGCGCGGCGAGGCGTCGGCCAGGCTCATCGGCACGGCTCAGTTGTAGGTGGTGCGCTTGGGCGCGGTTCTGACGTGGGTGGTGTAGAGGGTCAGGCCGGTGAAGGCCAGGCCGCCGACCAGGTTGCCCAGTGCGGTGGGGATCTCGTTCCAGATCATGTAATCCATCACCGAGAAGTCGCCGCCCATGATCATCGCCGAGGGGAACAGGAACATGTTCACCACCGAGTGCTCGAAGCCCATGAAGAAGAACAGCATGATCGGCATCCACATGGCGATGGTCTTGCCGCTCACCGTGGTGGAGATCATCGCCCCGACCACGCCCATCGACACCATCCAGTTGCACAGCATGCCGCGCAGGAAGATGGTCGCCCAGCCGGCCAGGCCGTATTCGGCATAGCCCAGGGTGCGCGCCTCGCCGATGTGCGAGATCTTCTCGCCGATGGCGCCCGGGCCGGTGGAGAAGCCGTAGGTGAAGACGAACGCCATCATGAAGGCCACGGTCAGCGCGCCGGCGAAGTTGCCGACGAACACCAGGCCCCAGTTGCGCAGCACGCCGCTCGGGGTGACGCCGGGGCGGCGGTCGAGCAGGGCCAGCGGGGTGAGCATGAACACGCCGGTGAGCAGGTCGAAGCCCATCAGGTAGAGCATCACGAAGCCGACCGGGAAGAGCATGGCGCCCACCAGCGGCGAGCCGGTCTGCACGCCCACGGTGATGGCGAACACCGCCGCCAGGGCCAGGATGGCGCCCGCCATGAAGGCGCGGATCAGGGTGTCGCGGGTCGACATGAAGATCTTCGACTCACCGGCATCCACCATCTTGGTGACGAATTCTGTCGGGACCAGATAGGACATGTTTGCGCTCTCTCGTTAGCTATTGAAGAAGGGGGCAGGGGCTCAGCCCAGGCTGATTTCCACCCGCTCGCCACACAGGCGCACGGGCCAGACCGGCAGGTGCTGCTCGGGGTACTCCAGGCAGGCACCGTCGCGCAGGCGAAAGTGCTGCTTGTACAGCGGCGAGGCGATCACCAGATCGCCTCCCAGGTGACCGACCAGGCCGCGGCCGATGACATTGGCGCCGGATTTCGGGTCGCGGTTGCCGATGGCGAATACCTGCGGCTCGCTGTCCGGCAGGTAGAACAGCGCCACCTGCTGGCCGCCGGCCAGGGCGACGATGCCGGAGCCGGCCACCAGGTCGGCGGTGCGGCACAGGGGGCGCCAGTCGGCGTGCGGATCGCGTGCGGTGTTGGACGGGCTCATCAGACGGCCTCCTCGGTGACGGGGATCAGTTCCAGTTCATGGGCGCGCGCCGGACGGCGCTGGCCGCGTTCGCGGACGAAGCGGATGTCGGGGTCGCCGCCCTTTTCGTTGACGAAGGTGCGGAAGCGCTTGAGCTTCTCCTCGTCCTTCAGCGCGCCCGCCCATTCGCATTCGTAGCGCTCGACCACCAGCTGCATCTGCGCTTCCAGTTCGGCGGCGAGGCCCAGGCTGTCTTCCAGAATCACTTGCTTGAGGTAGTCCAGGCCGCCTTCCAGCGATTCGCGCCACACCGAGGTGCGCTGCAGCTTGTCGGCGGTGCGGATGTAGAACATCAGCACGCGGTCGATGAGGCGTACCAGGCTGTCGTCGTCCAGGTCGGTGGCGAACAGTTCGGCATGCCGTGGGCGCATGCCGCCGTTGCCGCAGACGTACAGGTTCCAGCCGTTCTCGGTGGCGATCACGCCGATGTCCTTGCTCTGCGCCTCGGCGCACTCGCGGGTGCAGCCGCTGACCGCGAACTTGATCTTGTGCGGCGAGCGCAGGCCCTTGTAGCGATTCTCCAGGTGCAGGGCCATGGCCACGCTGTCCTGCACGCCGTAGCGGCACCAGGTGCTGCCGACGCAGCTTTTCACCGTGCGCAGCGACTTGCCGTAGGCGTGGCCGGTCTCGAAACCGGCAGCGATCAGTTCGCCCCAGATGTCCGGCAGTTCGTGCAGCTGGGCGCCGAACAGGTCGATGCGCTGGCCGCCGGTGATCTTGGTGTAGAGGTCGTATTTCTTCGCCACCGCGCCGATGGCGATCAGCCCCTCGGGGGTGATCTCGCCGCCGGGGATGCGCGGCACCACCGAGTAGGTGCCGTTCTTCTGCATGTTGGCCATGAAGGTGTCGTTGGTGTCCTGCAGCGGAATCAGCGCCGGCTCGGTGATCGGCCGGTTCCAGCAGGAGGCGAGGATCGAGCCCACCGCCGGCTTGCAGATGTCGCAGCCGAGGTGGCCCTTGCCATGCCTGGCCAGCAGGTCCTCGAACGTCTCGATGCCCTCGACGCGGACGAAGTGATAGAGCTCCTGGCGGGTGTGGGCGAAGTGCTCGCAGAGGCTCGTGTCGACGGCCACGCCACGGGCGCTCAGCTCGTGCTCGACCACCTGCTTGAGCAGCGCCGCGCAGCCGCCGCAGCCGGTGGCTGCTCTGGTGCTGGCCTTGACCCCGGCGACATCGCAGCAGCCGGCGTCGATGGCGGCGCACACCGAGCCCTTGCTGACGTTGTGGCAGGAGCAGATGGTGGCGCTGTCCGGCAGGGCGTCGGCGCCGAGCGCCGGGGCGCCGCCACCGGCGGGCATGATCAGGCTGGCCGGGTCGTCCGGCAGCCTGATGCCGTTCTGCGCGTACTGCAGCAGGGTGTCGTAGTAGCTGTTGTCGCCGACCAGCACGGCGCCGAGCACCTGGCGGCCGTCGGCGGAGACCACCAGGCGCCGGTAGCTGGCGCTGGCCTCGTCGATGTAGCGGTAGCTGCGCGCGCCGGCCGTTGCGCCGTGGGCGTCGCCGATGGAGCCGACATCGACGCCGAGCAGCTTGAGCTTGGTCGACATGTCGGCGCCGAGGAACGGCTGCGCCTCGGCGCCACAGAGCCGGGCAGCGACGGCGCGGGCCATCTGGTAGCCGGGCGCGACCAGGCCGAAGATGCCGCCATTCCAGGCCGCGCACTCGCCGATGGCGTAGATGTTCGGGTCGCTGCTCAGGCACTGGTCATCGATCGCCACGCCGCCGCGCGGGCCGAGTTCCAGCGCGCAGGCGCGGGCCAGGGCGTCCTGCGGGCGGATACCGGCGGAGAAGACGATCAGGTCGGTCTCCAGGGCCTCATCGCCGGCGAAGTTCATCCGGTAGCGGTAGTCGCTGCCGGCGCTGATCGATTGCGTGGCCTTGTCCAGGTGCACGCCGACGCCGAGGTCCTCGATGCGCTGCCTGAGCGCGGCGCCGCCGAAGTCGTCGAGTTGCACCGGCATCAGGCGCGGGGCGAATTCCACCACGTGTGCTTCCAGGCCCAGCGATTTCAGCGCGTTGGCTGCCTCCAGGCCGAGCAGACCGCCGCCGACCACCACGCCGCGGCGTTTGCCCTGGGCGGCGGCGCGGATGGCGTCGAGATCGTCGAGGGTGCGGTAGACCAGGCGCGCATCGCCCTCGGCGCCTTCGATGGGCGGCACGAAGGGGTAGGAACCGGTGGCCAGCACCAGCTTGTCGTAGGTGAAGCGCCCCTTGGCGGTGATCACCTCGCGGGTGGCGCGGTCGATCTCCAGCACCGGCGCAGCCAGGTGCAGGTACAGGCCGGCTCGTGCATACAGTTCGGCGGCGCTCATCGCCAGGGATTCGGCATCGCGCCCGCTGAAGTATTCGGAGAGGTGCACGCGGTCGTAGGCGCGCTGCGCCTCCTCGCCGAACACGTCGATCCGGTAGTGTTCCAGCGCGCCGGCCGCGAGCAGTTGCTCGACGCAGTGGTGGCCGACCATGCCGTTGCCGATGATGACCAGGCGTTGCTTGTTGCTGGGGCGTTCTGTGCTGTTCATGGTGGTTCCCGGCGAAAGCTCATCAGGTTTTCGTGCGGCAAAAAAAAGCGCCTGAAACCTTGCGGTTCCAGGCGCCTTTGCCTGTTCTGTCGCGTGCCGCTCTATGGCACGTCGCTACCCAATTGCCTGCGTTGGCTGTTCGATCGCCGTTGACCGAGTGGGTTGCCCGGGTGGCCGGGCTTGTGCGGAGTCATGCAGTGGCTGTGCCAATCCCTGTCGAGATGCGCCAGGCCGCTCTGTTCCGGGCCTCGGGCGCTGCGCTCAGGCGCGTTGCGGGTGGCGCGCGCAGCCCAAAAGAATGCACGGCGCGAATCCCTGCCCCATTGTGAGTCGCGGTCGGCCTGTGTTCAGCGGGCGCGCCAGACGCTGGCCAGCCAGGGTTGTTGCTCACGCGGCAGGCCGTCTGGACGGTAGTAGTGCTCCAGCTCGACGAAGCCGGCAGCGACGAGCCGTGCACGCCAGCGCTCCAGGTCGTGGTAGCTGCCGTAGCGCGGGCCGTTCCAGCCTTCCTGGTTGTCGCCGCGCGGGTTGGAGCTGAACAGCACGCCGCCGGTTTTCAGCGCCGCATGCAGTTGGCCGAGCACGCGCGGCAGCTCCTGGTCCGGCACATGGAACAGGCTGGCGTTGGCGAAGATACCGTCGAATTGCGCCTCGGGCAGGTCCAGGGCGAGGAAGTTCTGCTGCCACACCTCGCAGCCGCTGTCGGTGCGCGCCATCTCGACGAATTCGGCGCAGCCATCCAGGCCGACGGCCTGATGCCCGAGCGCGCTGAAGGTGCGCAGGTCGCGGCCGGGGCCGCAGCCGAGATCGAGGATGCGCCAGGGCCTCGGCGCCTCGATATGGCGCAGCAGGGCGGCGATGTTCTGGCTGACATCGTGGTCGCGGGTGCCCGCGCGGAAATCCTCGGCGCTGTCCTGATAGTGGCTCAGGGTCAGGGCGCTGATCTGGGCGAGTTCGTCGGGGGTGAGCGGCATGGCGAGGCTTCCGTAAAAACGTTCGGACAAGGCTACCAAAGTCGTTTGCCCTCTGCGCTTGCACGCTATTCCCAAGGAGCGGCTTCAGCCGCGATGAAACAGCTCGCCGCTAAAGCGCCTCCTACGGGTTTGTGGTCTGAACCATACCGCCCGCAACCGCTCGGAGCGTGGGAGGGGCTTCAGCCGCGACTGCACAAGATTCGTCGATCCGGCCCAAAATATTTCGGTTGCCATCTGCCTGTGGAGCAACCAGCGCAACAACCTGTTCACCGGTTTGCCCCATGGCAGGGCTTTGCCGTAGATTGGCCGGCTCACCTCGACCGGCACCGGCCGGTCATGCCTCGAGGTTTCCTCCGTGTCCGCTGCCCCAGTTTCCGTTTACCGGCTTCCCGGTTTCCTGCCCTTTCTCATCGCGCGCATCGTGGTGGTCTTCGCCGTGCAGATTCAGGCCATCGTGGTGGCCTGGCAGGTCTATGACCTGACGCGCGATCCCCTGTCGCTGGCCTATGTCGGCCTGGCCCAGTTCATCCCCATGCTGGTGCTGCTGATGCCGGCGGGCGACCTGATCGACCGTTACGACCGCAAGCTGATCCTCATGCTCAGCTGGCTGGTGGAGGCGCTGTGCGCGGGGGCGCTGCTCTGGCTGTCACTGAGCGAGGCGCCGGTCAGCTGGTACTACGCCGTGCTGGTGCTCTACGGCTGTGGCCGTGCCTTCACCGGGCCGGCGCTGTCGAGCCTGTTGCCGCAGATCGTGCCGCGCGAGCGCCTGGCGGCGGCCATCGCGGCCAACAGCATGATCATGCGCGGCGCGACCATCTCCGGTCCGGTGCTCGGCGGTGGCCTGTACGCCATCGGCGGCGGTGGCCTGACCTACTCGGTGTGCCTGCTGTGTTTCCTCGTTGGTACGGCGCTGCTGCCGCTGGTGCCGGTGCGCTATGCGGAGAAGATGCAGGCGCTGGAGTCGACCGCCTGGGCGCGCTTCACTGCGGGTATCCACTTCATCCGCACGCGGCCGATCATTCTCGGCACCATCTCGCTGGACCTGTTCGCCGTGCTGCTCGGCGGCGTGGTGGCGTTGCTGCCGATCTACGCCCAGGAGGTGCTGGAGGTCGGCCCCACGGGCCTGGGCCTGCTGCGCAGCGCCATGGCCATCGGCGAGGTGACCGTGGGCCTGTACCTGAGCATGAGGCCCTTCAACCGTCATGTCGGCCTGGTGATGTTCGGCGCGGTGGCGCTGTTCGGCCTGGCCAACCTGGTGTTCGCCCTGTCCAGCCTGTTCTGGCTGTCCTTCGCCGCGCTGATGGTGGCCGGCGGCGCGGACATGGTGAGCATGTACATTCGTTCCTCGCTGGTGCAGTTCTCCACGCCGGACGCCATGCGTGGCCGGGTCAACGCGGTGAACATGCTGTTCATCGGGTCTTCCAACGAGCTGGGCGAATTCCGCGCCGGTACCAGTGCCGCCTGGTTCGGCGTGGTGCCGGCGGCGTTGCTCGGTTGCGCCTGCACCCTGCTGGTGACCGGCGGCTGGATGCTCGGCTTCAAGAGCCTGCGCAAGGTCGACCGCTTCGAGGATGCGTCGCCGAGCAAGGCGGCCTGACGGCGTTCGGTCGCTGCCGCGATCCTGGTACGGGGCGGCACAGCCAGCACAAGGCCATTAGGTCATCTGTGTTATGGCTGGGCCGCCTGCCCGTCCTTATGCTCCTTGCTTACCGCCCTTGCGTGGCTGCTCGCGCGCAGCGCCGAGGCCCCGTGGGCGGTATGGACGGATCAAAACAAGGACATTCAGCATGAACAAGACAACCCTCATCGCCGCGGCGGCCCTCTCTCTGACCCTGCTGGCAGGCTGCAACGTTCGTACGCCGCTGGACTACGAGACCGGCGTGTACATCGCCCCGGAAACGCTGCAGCAGCTGAAAAGCTCCGGTGCCACTCAGGATGAGGTCGTCAAGCAGGTCGGTCACCCTAACTCCAAGTCCGAGCTGAGCGGCAAGGAAGTGTGGAAGTACGACTACAGCCTGATCACCGCGTTACCGGGTGCGTACAACAAGAACGAGTCGACCGTGTTCGAGTGGAGCAAGGCCGGCAAACTGCTCGACGCCTACAAGACCAACGGCGGGGCCGGCGCCAATGGCAACCCGCTGCTGAAGGCCGCCGGCAACTGAACCGGGGCCGGCACGCTGAGGAAAACGCCCGACCTGTCGTAATGCTGTTCCCAGGAGAGGTAGTCGGACGCGCCTAGTCCCCTCTCCCCCAGCCCCTCTCCCATGAATGGGAGAGGGGAGCCAAACGTGTGCACCTCAGATGAACAGCATTACCGAGCTGTCTGTCGGGCGTTTCCCGGTGTGCGGGCCGGTTGACCATCGTCCCCATTGTCTGTGGTCCCGGCCTGTGTAGAGTAGGGCGGGCCAGCCTGTCCCCGGGCTGGCAGGACGACTGACCTTCAGGGACGAAACGGCGCATGTCCACCGCTCGCAAGCTGCTCATCTACGCAACGCTGGTCTTCGGCACCTTCGCCTGTGCATTGGCGATCCGCCTGGCCTATCTGCACGCGCTCAACGAGCACCGCCTGAGCCTGGTGCCCGACGCGTTGCAGGTCACCTCCATCGTCTATGCCATGGAGGAGTCCTGGGGGTTCGGCCCAGGCGGCAACGAGACCGGGATTCTCGTCTATCGCCTGCCCGCAGCCACCGCGGCGCTCGCCGGTACGGGGCTGGGGTTCTTCGAAAACATGCCGGGCAACAGCGCCACTGCAGGGCGGCGCTGGCGCGGCTCCTACAGCGACTGGAAAGAAACGCCGATCGCTGCGGACGAGCGGCACTGGCCTGTGGACAGTCGCCAGCAGTCGCTGAGCAGCCTCGATTACCTCTGCCGTTACGGTTTCTGCATCGAGGTGGCCGCCGCGCTGATACGCGATGTCGACAGCCTTATCAACAGCCCGGGCAGCTATTACGCCTATGGTCGGATCGGCCTGATCGTCGTCAGCCCCGAGAAGCGCCTGGTGGTCTATCTGTACAACGGCTGACGCCTCCCGATTGCTTCACAGATTCTGTTGGCAGTCCTGTGGATAACCTTTGCAAAAGCCCTTCCTGCCTAGCATTCCCGCGGCCTGTCCGGAGCCGTTCAGTTTTTGCCCAGTGACGTCTTGTTGGCGTCATCGACAGGTCGCATCGTTCGATCAATCAATGACTTGCGTTGAGTTTCCCACAGCGGGGCAGGGGCGGGCCGCAGGCGCCCGGCTCATGCACAGAATCTGGGGAAAGCGCTGTGGATAAGATGCGGGAAAAGCGTTCCAGGCCAGGTGGTACAAGGGCTGCGGGAGGCTGGTCGTTTTTCGTGCGCTGTCGCTTCGCTGTCATGTTTCGCGGCTATAGTGGGCGGTCGGTTTTCGTCGTGCTGGAGCCTGCCCAATGTCCGATTCGCCAGAGCGTCCTGCCCCGGTCAGCCTGCTGCAGGCGTTGCGTTTCTGGCTGAAACTGGGGCTGATCAGCTTCGGCGGGCCGGCCGGGCAGATCTCGATCATGCACCAGGAGCTGGTGGAGAAGCGCCGCTGGTTGTCCGAGCGACGATTTCTGCATGCGCTGAACTACTGCATGCTGTTGCCCGGGCCGGAGGCGCAGCAACTGGCCACCTATATCGGCTGGCTGATGCACCGCAGCTGGGGCGGGGTGATCGCCGGCGTGCTGTTCGTGCTGCCATCGCTGCTGATCCTCATCGGCCTGTCCTGGGTCTATCTGGCCTATGGCGACGTGCCCCTGGTGGCGGGGCTCTTCTATGGCCTCAAGCCGGCGGTGACGGCCATCGTGGCGCAGGCGGCCTGGCGCATCGGCGGGCGGGTGCTGAGAAACGCCTGGCTGTGGGGCATCGCGCTGGCGGCCTTCGTCGCGATCTTCGCGTTGCAGCTGCCCTTTCCCCTGATCGTGCTGGCTGCCGCGCTGATCGGCTACCTCGGCGGGCGCCTGGCGCCGCAGCATTTCACCGGCGCGGCTGCGCATGGCGAGGTTGGCGCCGCCCCGGTGGCGGCGCTGATCGATGACGACACACGCCTGGCGCATACGCGTTTCCGGCCCGCTCGCCTGGGGCTGATCCTGCTGCTGGGCGCGTTGCTGTGGTTGCTGCCGATGGGCCTGCTGACCCTGGCGTTCGGCTGGCAGGGCACGCTGACGCAGATGGGCTGGTTCTTCACCAAGGCGGCGCTGCTGACCTTTGGCGGCGCCTACGCGGTGCTGCCCTATGTGTATCAGGGCGCCATCGAGCAGTATGGCTGGCTGACGCCCAGGCAGATGATCGACGGCCTGGCGCTCGGCGAGACCACGCCAGGGCCGCTGATCATGGTCGTCGCCTTCGTGGCCTTCGTCGGTGCCTACGGCCAGCCGCCGTTCGCGGGTGACTCGGCCTTCGCCAGTGGTGCTCTGGCGGCTGCATTGGTCACCTGGTTCACCTTTCTGCCGTCGTTCCTGTTCATCCTCGCCGGCGGGCCGCTGGTGGAGTCGACCCACGGCCGCTTGCAGTTCACCGCGCCGCTGACCGGCATCACCGCTGCGGTGGTCGGGGTCATCGTCAATCTGGCGCTGTTCTTCGCCTATCACGTGCTCTGGCCAGAGGGCTTCGGCGGGACCTTCGACTGGCTGTCGGCAGCGATCACGCTGGGCGCGGGTGTGGCGCTGCTGGGCTTGCGGCGCGGCGTGATCGAGACGCTGCTGGCCTGTGCGCTGCTGGGGCTGGCGGTGCAGTTGCTGGCCTGAGTGGCGGGCTTGCCAATACCTGACGGGTTGCGCGGCGCTTGAGCTGGCGCGCCGCCACGGGCCCGGTGCCGCTGCATCGATACGCTTTCTTTACGCCCCGCCAGCCGCCCGCCAATCGAATCTTTACGGTCGGCCTTCCGACAATGCTCGCGAGCGGACGTCCCGCATCGTGGAGCTTTGAACATGAACGCAATCGATGGTGTGTCGCTGATCCTGGTGATCGGCCTCTTCGCCTACCTGCTGGTGGCTCTGCTCACCGCCGGGCGCGGCTGAGGAGGTGGCCATGCACGACAACGACTGGCTGCTGCTGGCAGCTTTTTCCCTGCTGGTGCTGGCACCGGCGCCGTTTCTGGGGCGCTACTTCTATCGCGTGATGGAAGGCCAGCGCACCTGGCTGAGCCCTCTGCTGCAACCCCTGGAGCGCGCCTGTTATCGTGTCGCCGGCATCGACCCGCAGCAGGAGCAGGGCTGGCGCGGCTACAGCCTGGCACTGCTGGCCTTCACGCTGGTCTGCCTGCTGGTGCTGACCGGCATCCTGCTGTTGCAGGGCGCCTTGCCGCTCAATCCGCATCAGGTGGCCGGGATGAGCCTGCCGCTGGCCTTCAACACGGCGGTGAGCTTCGTCACCAACACCAACTGGCAGGCCTACAGCGGTGAGGCACAGCTCAGCTATTTCAGTCAGATGCTTGGCCTGGGGGTGCAGAACTTCGTCAGCCCGGCGGTGGGGCTGGCGGTGCTGGTGGTGCTGTGCCGGGGGTTGACGCGGCAGTCCAGCGACCGCCTGGGCAACTTCTGGGTCGACCTGACCCGCGCCGTGCTCTACGGCCTGCTGCCGCTGTGTCTGCTGCTGGCGTTGCTGCTGGTGTGGCAGGGCGTACCGCAGACCTTCAGCGACTACGTGGCGGCGACCACCCTGCAAGGCAGCGAGCAGACCCTGCCGATGGGGCCGGCGGCCAGCCAAATTGCCATCAAGCAGCTGGGCACCAACGGCGGCGGATTCTTCGGGGTCAACTCGGCGCACCCCTTCGAGAACCCCACGGCGCTGAGCAACCTGCTGGAGCTGGCGTCGATCCTGCTGGTCCCGGCAGCGCTGGTGTTCGCCTTCGGTCACTACGTGCGGGACCTGCGTCAGAGCCGGGCGATCCTGGCCAGCATGCTGTTGCTGTTCGCCATGGGGCTGGGCCTCTGTGCCTGGGCGGAGTTGCAGCCGAATCCGCTGCTGGCGGGGCTGCCCGTCGAGCAGGTGGGCTCACTGGAGGGCAAGGAAGCACGCTTCGGCAGCTTCGCTTCGGCGCTCTGGGCCGCCACCACCACGGCGGCCTCCAATGGCTCGGTGAACGCCATGCACGACAGCTTCAGCGCCCTCGGCGGGCTGGTGCCGCTGTTCAACATGGTGCTCGGCGAGATCATCTTCGGCGGCATCGGCGCCGGTCTCTACGGCATGCTGCTGTTTGTGCTGATCGCGGTGTTCCTCGCCGGCCTGATGATCGGTCGCACACCGGCCTACCTGGGCAAGCGGCTGGAGGCGCGCGAGGTGCGCCTGCTGGTCGCCACGCTGATGGTGATGCCGCTCGGCGTGCTGGTCTGCGTTGCCCTGGCGGTGAGCTTCGCCGGACCTGCGGCCTCCATCGGCAACCCCGGCCCGCACGGTTTCACCCAGGCGCTGTATGCCTATGGCTCGGCCACCGGCAACAACGGATCGGCCTTCGCCGGCTTCAGCGCCGACACCCCCTACCACGACCTCATGCTCGGCCTGGCCATGCTGCTCGGGCGCTTCGGCTACATCCTGCCGGTGCTGGCGATCTCTGGCAGCCTGGCGGCCAAGCGCACGGCCCCGCTGGGGCGGAACAGCTTCCCCACCCACGGCCCGCTGTTCGTCGTGTTGCTGACTCTGACCATCCTCCTGGTGGGTGGCCTGACTTTCATGCCGGCGTTGGCCCTGGGCCCGCTGGCCGAATACCTGGCACTGTGAAGGAGCGCCCGTGATGAATGTCCATGTATCGGCGCAAAGCAGCGCCAACCCGTCCAGCGGCAAGGTGCAGACCCACCTCGATGCGCTGTGGCGCCCGGCCCTCAGGCAGGCCTTCGTCAAGCTCGACCCGCGCCAGCTGGTGCGTTCACCGGTGATGCTGGTGGTCGAGCTGACGGCGCTGGTCACCAGCGTGCTGTGTTTCGTGCCTTCCGCTCAGCCCGGGGATGGCCAGGTAAGCACTGCCCTGGGCGTGCAGATCGCCCTGTGGCTGTGGTTCACCGTACTGTTCGCCAACTTCGCCGAAGCGCTGGCCGAGGGCCGTGGCAAGGCGCGTGCCGACAGCCTCAAATCCGCCGGCCAGGGACTGATGGCGCGCAAGCGGGTCGGTGCGCAGTTCCACTCGGTAGCGGCCGCCAGCCTGCGTATGGGCGATGTGGTGCGGGTCGAGGCCGGCGAGCTGATACCGGGCGACGGCGAGGTGATCGAAGGGATTGCGGCGGTCAACGAGGCGGCCATCACCGGTGAGTCCGCGCCGGTGATCCGTGAGTCCGGCGGGGACCGCTCGGCAGTCACCGGCAATACCCGCCTGGTGTCGGACTGGCTGCTGGTGAGGATCACCGCCAATCCTGGCGAGTCCACGCTCGACCGCATGATCGCCCTGGTCGAGGGCGCGCGCCGGCAGAAGACGCCCAATGAAGTCGCGCTGGATATCCTGCTGATCGGCCTGACCCTGATCTTCCTGCTGGTGGTGGCCACCCTGCAGCCCTTCGCCCGCTTCGCCGACGGCAACCTGCCGCTGATCTACCTTGCCGCGCTGCTGGTGACGCTGATCCCCACCACCATCGGCGGCCTGCTCTCGGCTATCGGTATCGCCGGCATGGATCGCCTGGTACGCCTGAACGTCATCGCCAAGTCGGGGCGCGCGGTCGAGGCGGCCGGCGACGTGCATACCCTGTTGCTGGACAAGACCGGCACCATCACCTTTGGCAACCGCCGCTGCAGCGCGCTGCTCCAGGCGCCCGGGGTCGCTGCGGCGGAGCTGGCCAGGGCGGCGCTGCTGGCGTCGCAGGGCGATGACACCCCGGAGGGCAAGTCGATCGTCGAGTACCTGGCGTCGCTGCAGCCGCTGGCGTTGCCCGCTCCTGATGGCATGAGGCTGATCGCCTTCAGCGCCGAGACACGCCTGTCGGGTGTCGACGTGGATGGCCTGGCCTATCGCAAGGGCGCGGTGGACGCCGTGCTGGCCTACCTCGGGCTGGGGCGTGACGGCATGCCGGCGGCACTGGCGAGCGAGGTGGAGAAGATTGCCAAGAGCGGCGGTACACCGCTGCTGGTGGCCGCTGACGGGCGACTGCTCGGCGCCATTCACCTCAAGGACGTGGTCAAGCCGGGTATCCGTGAGCGCTTCGCCGAACTGCGCGCCATGGGTATCCGCACCGTCATGGTGACGGGTGACAACCCGCTGACCGCTGCGGCCATCGCCGCCGAGGCGGGGGTAGACGACGTGATCGCCGAGGCGACGCCGCAGAAGAAGCTGGCGCGCATCCGCGCCGAGCAGGCCGAGGGCAAGCTGGTGGCGATGTGTGGCGATGGTGCCAACGATGCACCGGCTCTGGCCCAGGCCGATGTCGGACTGGCCATGAACGATGGGACTCAGGCCGCCCGCGAGGCCGCCAACCTGGTGGATCTGGACAGCGACCCGACCAAGTTGATCGACGTGGTGCAGGTCGGCAAGGAGCTGCTGGTGACGCGCGGTGCGTTGACCACCTTCTCGCTGGCCAACGATGTGGCGAAGTACTTCGCCATCCTGCCGGCGCTGTTCGCCGGTATCTATCCACAGCTCGGCGCACTCGACCTGATGCAGCTGCACAGCCCGCAAAGCGCGATTCTCTCAGCCATCGTGTTCAACGCCCTGATCATCGTCGGATTGATCCCGCTGGCGCTGCGCGGTGTGCGCATCCGGGCCCTGGATGCCGGCCAGCTGCTGCGGCGCAACCTGCTGATCTACGGCCTCGGCGGCCTGCTCGCCCCGTTCGTCGGCATCAAGCTGCTCGACCTGCTGCTGGTGGCGCTGGGCTGGGTGTAGTCCGCGCTCGATCTGCCCCGGAGCTGATCCGGGGCGACCTTCTGGAGAACCATCATGCTCGAACATATCCGCCCTGCCGTCGCCACCCTGGCGCTGATGACCCTGCTGACCGGCGTCGCCTACCCGCTTGCGGTCACTGCCATGGCGCACCTGACATTCCCCGACCAGGCTGCCGGCAGCCTGGTGCGAGACGAAACGGGGCAGGTGCGTGGCAGCCGCCTGATCGCCCAGGCTTTCGACGGCGATCAGTGGTTCCAGCCACGCCCCTCGGCGGGTGACTACGCCACCGTGGCCAGCGCCGCCAGCAACCTGGCGGCGAGCAATCCGCGCCTGTACGAGCGCGTCGAACGGCTCAGCGCCGGCCACGACGCTCAGGCGCCCGTGCCGATGCAACTGGTGACCACCTCGGCCAGCGGCCTCGACCCGCATCTGTCACCCGCGGCCGCTGCCTGGCAGGTGCCACGCATCGCGCAGGCGCGCAACCTGGCGCCAGAGTGGCTGTCGCAGCTGATCGAGGCGCACACCGAACGCCCGTTGTTTGGCCCTGCGGTGGTCAATGTGCTGGCCCTGAACCTGGCGCTGATCGACAATCCGCCCCTCAACGCCCGCTGATGATCCCGCCATGACTGACAGCCTGCGCGCCGAAGCGCTGCTTGCCGACCTGCCCCGCGAAGGCCGTGGGCGGCTCAAGGTATTTCTCGGTGCTGCGCCCGGCGTGGGCAAGACCTACGCCATGCTGCAGGCCGCCCATGCGCAGCTGCGCATGGGCGTGCCGTTGCGTGCGGGGGTGGTCGAAAGCCATGGTCGCAGCGACACCGAGGCCCTGCTGCTGGGCTTGCCGCAACAGCCGCCACGGCGCCTGCCCTACCGTGGCCTGGAAATCTGCGAGATGGACCTCGACGGTCTGCTGCTCGATCCGCCGAGGCTGGCACTGGTCGACGAGCTGGCGCACAGCAACGCCCCTGGCAGTCGTCACGCCAAGCGCTGGCAGGACGTGCAGGAGCTGCTCACGGCCGGCATCGACGTCTACACCACGGTCAACGTCCAGCACCTGGAGAGCCTCAACGACCGCATCCGCGACATCACCGGCGTGCAGGTGCGTGAAACCGTCCCGGACTGGGTGCTGCAGGAGGCCGACGAGATCCAGTTGATCGACCTGCCGCCGCGCGAGCTGCTGGAGCGTCTGCGCGACGGCAAGGTGTACATGCCCGAGCAGGCGCGGGCAGCCATCGACGCGTTCTTCTCTCCGACCAACCTGACCGCGCTGCGTGAGCTGGCCATGCAGACCGCTGCCGCACGGGTCGATGCCGATCTCGACCGGCGCTATCGCCAGCTTGGCCAGGCCGCGCCCAGCGTGCTTGGGCGCTTGCTGGTGGGGGTGGACGGCGATGGCGAGGCCGAGCGCCTGGTGCGTCACGCCTGCCGGGTGGCCGAGCGGCGTCATCTGCCCTGGTCGGTGGTGCACGTCAACAGCCGCCAGGCCATGGACGACGTGCAGCGTGGGCGGGTGCAGGCGGCCTTGAGCCTGGCCGAGCGCCTGGGGGGCGAGGTGGTGATCCTGCACGGCGAGTCGGTGGCGCGCACGCTGCTCGAGCATGCCCGCGAGCGGCGCGCCAGCCTGATTCTGGTTGGCAGCAGCGCACGGCGCCTGCGACGGCGCTGGTTCGGCCGTGGTGTTGGCGAGCGCCTGCTGGCGGCGGGGGCCGGACTGGAAGTGAGCGTGCTGGATGCCGAGGCGGGGCAGCCGCACGCCGGGCGTGGCCGGCAACCGGCGCCGCGCTGGCGCGACTATCTGCTGGCGCTGCTGGCGACCGCCGGTGCCACGCTGATCGCCCTCGGGCTGGCGCGGATACTGGAGTTGCCGAACATCTCGCTGGTGTTTCTCGCCGCCGTGCTGCTGGTGGCCGTACGCAGCAGCCTGGGGCCGGCGCTGCTGTGTTCGGGGCTGTCGTTTCTGGTCTACAACTTCCTGTTCATCCCGCCGACCCTGACCCTGCACATCCAGCGTCAGGAGGACGTGCTGACGCTGCTGTTCTTCCTGCTCATGGCCGGCCTGACCGGTAACCTGGCCAGCCGTCAGCGGCGCCAGGTGCAGGCGCTGCGCCACATGCAGGGTGAAACCACTGCACTGCTGGAGCTGTCGCGCAAGCTGACCGTCGCCGCTGACCGCCAGGCCGTGCTGGCGGTGGCCGAGCAGCAACTGGGCGGCTGGGCGGAGGTGCAACTGACGCTGCTGTCGCGCACGGCGCAGGGACCGTGGCAGCACGAGGGTGGCCTGCGCATCGAGCTGTCCGACGCCGAGCGCGCTGCCGCGGACTGGGCCTGGCAGCATGAGCAGCCCGCTGGTCTCGGCACCGACACCCTGCCGGGCAGCCGCTGGTGGTGGTGGCCGCTGTGCGGGGAGGAGGGCGCCTTGCTGCTGCTCGGCCTGCGGACAGCCGCCGGCACGCCGCTGACGGACACGCGCCGGCGGCTGGTCGCTGCGCTCGCTCAGCCGCTGGCACAGGCCCTGGCGCGCGCGCAGTTGGCCGAGGAGCTGGAAGCCGCGCGCCTGCATGGGCAGACCGAAGAGTTGCGCAGTGCCCTGCTGGCCTCGGTGTCGCACGACCTGCGTACGCCGCTGACGGCCATGCGCGGTTCCATCGACGCCCTGCTGGCGCTGGGCGACGCGATTCCCGCAGCGGATCGCTGCGAGCTGCTGGAAGGCACCCGTGATGAGGCCGAACGGCTCGACCGCTATATCCAGAACCTGCTCGACATGACCCGCCTGGGCCATGGCGGGCTCAAGCTGGCGCGTGACTGGGTGGCGCCCAGCGATATCGTCGCCAGCGCCCTGCAGCGCCTGCGCACGGTGCTTGCCCCGCTGCAGGTGCAGTGTGTGCTGCCGGCGGAGCCGCCGTTGCTGTACGTGCATGCGGCGCTGATCGAGCAGGCGCTGGTCAACGTGCTGGAGAACGCTGCGCGTTTCTCGCCGCCTGATGGGCGTCTGCGTGTGTCGCTGGAGTTCGATGAACAGGCGTTGCGTTTCGTCGTCGCCGATCAGGGGCCTGGCATTCCCGAGGCGGAGCGGGTGAAGATCTTCGACATGTTCTACACCGCCGCGCGCGGGGACCGTGGTGGCCAGGGCACGGGGCTGGGCCTGGCCATCTGCCAGGGCATGGTCGGTGCCCACGGTGGCCGCGTCAGCGTCGGCGACGGGCTGGATGGCCGTGGTGCCAGCCTCACCCTGCACCTGCCATTGACCGCGCAACCACAAGCCACCGAGGAAGATTGATGAGCCAGGGACCGAGCATTCTGCTGATCGACGATGAGGCGCAGATTCGCAAATTTCTGCGCATCGCCCTCAGTGCTCAGGGCTATCGGGTGCTGGAGGCCGCGAACGGCGAAGACGGTCTGGCCCAGGCGGCCTTGCAGAGCCCGGATGTGGTGGTGCTCGACCTTGGTTTGCCCGATCTCGACGGCCAGCAGGTCCTGCGCCGCCTGCGCGAATGGAGCCAGGTGCCGGTGCTGGTGCTGTCGGTGCGCGCCAGCGAGGGCGAGAAGGTGCTGGCGCTGGACGGCGGCGCCAACGACTACGTGAGCAAGCCCTTCGGTATTCAGGAGTTCCTGGCCCGTGTGCGCGTGCTGCTGCGCCAGGGGCAGGTACGCGAAGCGCTGCCGGCGAACATCGTCTGTGGCGGGCTGAACATCGACCTGGCCTATCGACGGGTCAGCGTGGAGGGCGGCGAAGTCGCCCTGACACCCAAGGAGTATGCGGTGCTCGCCCTGCTTGGCCAGCACCTCGGACGCGTGGTGACGCAGCAGCAGCTGCTGCGTGACATCTGGGGGCCGAGCCACGTTGGCGACAGCCACTACCTGCGCGTGGTGGTCGGTCATCTGCGGCAGAAGCTGGGTGACGATCCGGCCGCGCCCCGCTACCTGATCACCGAGGCGGGCGTGGGCTACCGCCTGAGGGGCGATTGAGCGGCGCTGGACGCCGCCGCCAGTGAGGCCAGCGGCGGCTCGCGCTCAGGCGCTGAGGCTGAGCTGGCTACCCAGGCTGCCGGCGTCGTTCTGGCTGCTCTGGTAGTGCTGCAGCAGCTTGCCGATCATCTCCGAGACCTGTGGTTCGAGCTCGGGCCTGGGTGGGCGCTGGGCGACGGCCTCGAGCAGGCTGTCCAGCGTCGCGTCGTCGCCTTCGCTACCCTGCGCCAGTTCGAATGACGGGCCGCCAGACGGCGGAGGGGGTGGCGCGAGTGCGCTCAGTTCGTCCAGGTCGAGGCCGCCGTCACCGTCGCTGTCCAGCTTGGCGAGCAGGGCACTGGTGTCCACTGCGCTGTCGTTGGCCAGTGCAGCGAGTTCGTCGGCATCGATGAGGCCGTCACCGTTGGCGTCGAGCTGGGCGAACATGTCCTCCGGGTTGGGCCCGCCCGGTGGCGGCGGAGGAGGCGGTGCGAGTGCGGCGATCTCGTCGCTGTCGAGGCTGCCATCGCCATTGCCATCGAGTTGGCTGAACAGCTCGTCGATGTCGATGCTCAGGCTGCTGTCGTTTTCCTGTGCGGCGCTGAGCACGCTGCTCAGTTCTTCCTTGGCGACGCTGCCGTCGCCGTCGCTGTCGAGCAGGCTGAACAGCTTTTCCTGCATGTTGGCCGGGCCTCCGGCGCAGCTTCCGCTGCTGGCGGTGCTGCGCTGGGTGCTGGCGTAAGTCGAGCTGTAGGCGTAGCCCGAGTAACTGCTGACACCACTGATCATGAGCGTTGCTCCCATGGTTGGCTGGCTGAAGAGGCTTCTTCAGCCATGGCAGGTTCAGGGGCGCTTATGTACGGGGTGTGTGGACTTTGTATCAGGCAGGACACGTGAGCGCGCGTGGCAGGCGCAGTATGGCCGTCAGGCCGCCACCGGGGGTTTCTTCCAGGTGGATGTCGCCGCCCTGGCGTTGCGCCGCCTCGCGGGCGATGGTCAGCCCCAGGCCCACGCCGCCGGAGTTGCGATTGCGCGAACCTTCCACGCGGTAGAACGCCTCGAACACGCTTTCCCGCAAGGCCGGCGCGATGCCCGGGCCGTAGTCGATGACGCGTACCTCGACCCACTCGGGGCCGTCGCGCAGTTCGATCTCGGCATGCTCGGCGTAGCGCAGGGCATTCTCCACCAGGTTGTTGATGCACGAGCGCAGTGCCACCGGGCGCGCCTGCAGGGGCGCGCACTGGCCCCGGACGCCGACATCCTCGCCGCGTTCGCAGGCGTCTTCGGCCAGCGCTTCGACCAGCGCCTGGATATCCAGGTTCTGCGCTTGCTCGGCGTTGTGCAGCTGGCGCAGGTAGCCGAGCGTGGCATCGAGCATCTCGGTCATCTCGGCCAGGTCCAGGGCCATGCGCTCGCGCACCTGCGTGTCGGGAATCTGTTCCAGGCGCAGTTTCAGGCGGGCCAGCGGCGTGCGCAGGTCATGCGACACCGCTGCCAGCATGCGCGTGCGCTGCTGCACCTGGCCGCGAATGCGCTGCTGCATCTGGTTGAAGGCCTGGGCGGCCTGGCGTGTCTCGCGAGGCCCGGCCAGTGGCAGCGGCGGGCTGTCGAGGTCGTCGGCCAGCTGTTCGGCTGCCTCGGCCAGGTGGCGGATCGGCCGGCTGAGCAGGCGCGCGCAGTACCAGGCCGCGAGCAGCAGGGTGATCAACTGAAAGCCGAAGACGATCAGCGGACCATCGAGTCGTGACGGGGGAGGGCCGGCCTCGGGCGGCGGCAGGCCGTCCAGCGCCATGTGCGGCGGAGGCGGGGGTGGAGGCGGGGGGGCGCCGTAACGGCCGAACCAGGCGAAGGCCAGTGCATGAGCCAGCACGATGGCGATCAGGAACACGCCGAGCAGGCGTGCGAACAGGCTGTCGGGGCGCGCCATCAGCGGATCTCGGCAACGTCGAGCAGGTAGCCTTCGCCGCGCACGGTCTTGATCAGGTTGGGGTTGCGCGAGTCGTCGCCGAGCTTCTGGCGCAGCCGTGAGACCAGCAGGTCGATGCTGCGGTCGAAGGCCTCGATGGCACGGCCACGGGCGGCGTCGAGCAATTGCTCACGGCTGAGCACCCGCCTCGGGCGCTCGAGGAAGGCCCAGAGCAGGCGGAATTCGGCGTTCGACAGGGGCACCACCAGCCCGCTTGGCGCCTGCAGCTGGCGTAGTACGCTGTGCAGCGTCCAGTCGGCGAAGCGCAGTTGCGACGGTGGCTCGTCCCGTGGTGTGTCACGGCCATCGCGCACCCGGCGCAGGATGCTCTGGATGCGCGCCACCAGTTCGCGCGGTTCGAACGGCTTGGCCATGTAATCGTCGGCACCCAGCTCCAGGCCGATGATGCGGTCGGCCGGTTCGCAGCGGGCGGTGAGCATGAGGATCGGGATATCGGACGTGGCGCGCAGCTCGCGGCACAGGCTCAGGCCATCTTCGCCGGGCAACATCAGGTCGAGAATCACCGCGTCGAAGTGCCCGCCGGCCAGGGCCAGGCGCATGGCCGCGCCATTGCCAACCGCCTCGCTGGCGATGTTGAAGCGCGTCAGGTAGCCGCCAAGCAGCTCGCGCAGCTCTTCGTTGTCGTCGACGAGCAGCACGCGCGTGGTACGGGATGTGGCTTCGGTCTGGGTCGTGTCATGCACCAGGGACGGCTCCATCGGCAACGGAAGATACCGGGGCGCCAACGCCCCGTGAGAGTCTCGGTGATCGGCGTATCCGGAACGTGTCGGTAATGTATCGGCGATGATACAAAGCCGCGCTGCGTTGCGCTGTCACACGGATCGACCGGTGATCGGCGAGGGTCTTTTTAAATTCCATAAAAGAATAAATAAATCATTATTTATTCTTTTTGTTTTGGTTTGTTCCTGGGCAATAGTGAGCGCCACAGCACGCCGCTACCAAGGAGCATCAGCATGAGCATTCGCCTGGGCGATATCGCCCCCGACTTCGAGCAGGATTCCAGCGCAGGCCGTATCCGCTTCCACCAGTGGCTGGGTGACAGCTGGGGCATCCTCTTTTCCCACCCGGCCGACTTCACCCCGGTGTGCACCACCGAGCTGGGCTTCACTGCCAAGCTCGAGGACGAATTCGCCAAGCGCGGCGTCAAGGCCATCGCCCTGTCGGTCGACCCGGTTGACTCGCACCTGAAGTGGATCGACGACATCAACGAGACGCAGCACACCACCGTCAACTTCCCGATCATCGCCGATGCCGACCGCAGGGTCGCCGACCTTTATGACCTGATTCACCCGAACGCCAGCGACACCCTGACGGTGCGCTCGCTGTTCGTGATCGACCCGGACAAGAAGGTGCGCCTGACCATCACCTACCCGGCCAGCACCGGGCGCAACTTTAACGAGATCCTGCGGGTGGTCGATTCGCTGCAGCTGACCGACACCTACAAGGTGGCCACTCCGGCCAACTGGCAGGACGGTGACGAGGTGGTGATCGTGCCGTCACTGAAGGACGAAGCCGAACTCAGGCAGCGCTTCCCGAAAGGTTACCGCGCGCTGAAGCCCTATCTGCGCCTGACCCCGCAACCGAATCGCTGAGGGCCGAGCATGCACGTCGTGTTGCTCTCCGGCAGCCCTGCGGCGCGTTCGCGCACCGAGGTGCTGCTGGATCATGTGCGCCAGCGTCTGCACGCGCAGCGGGTCGAGGTCACGCTGCTGCGGGTACGCGATTTTCCCGCCGAGGAGCTGTTGCATGCGCACTTCGACGGCCCGTCCGCCCGGCATCTGCAGGCGCTGGTGGCCAGTGCCGACGGCCTGGTGGTTGGCACGCCGGTGTACAAGGCGTCGTTCAGCGGCGCGTTGAAGGTGGTGCTGGACCTGCTGCCCGAGCGTGCCCTGGCGAACAAGGTGGTGCTGCCTCTGGCCAGTGGCGGCAGCCCGGCGCATCTACTGGCGGTGGATTACGCGCTCAAGCCGGTGCTGGCGGCGTTGAAGGCTCAGGAGATGCTCAGCGGCGTGTACGCCGTGGACCGACAGATCGCCTACCCGGAAGCGGGCCGGCCGGCGCAGATCGCCGATGAACTGCGCGAGCGCCTCGATGAGGCCCTGGATCAGCTGCAGGCAGCCCTGGCGCGACGGCCACAACCGCTTGACCCGAACCTGTTGAACGACCGGCTGGTGAATGCCCGCTGGAGCATCTGAATCACCCGCAACACCCCGCCTCACTCGCCCGCCAACGGGCAAGCAGGCCCACACTCAATCTGCAAAGGAGGTCGCCATGGGCGCCAACACTTTGCGTCGGAGTCTGGTCGCCCTGTTTGCCGCGACCCTGACCTTCGGCGCCATCCATGTACAGGCCGAGACGCTGCGTATCGGTTACCAGAAGTACGGCACCCTGGTGCTGCTCAAGTCCAGTGGTGCGCTGGAGAAACGCCTGGCCGAGCAGGGCGTCAGCGTGCAATGGACGGAGTTTCCCGCCGGGCCGCAACTGCTCGAAGGGCTGAACGTGGGCTCCATCGACTTCGGCACCACGGGCGAAACCCCACCGGTATTCGCCCAGGCCGCTGGTGCCGACCTGCTCTACGTCGCGTTCGAGCCGCCGGCTCCGCACAGCGAGGCGATTCTCGTGCGGCAGGATTCTCCGATCGTGACGGTGGCCGACCTCAAGGGCAGGAAAGTCGCCCTGAACAAGGGCTCCAACGTGCACTACCTGCTGGTGCGTGCGCTGCAGGAGGCCGGCCTGAGCATCCACGACATCACCCCGGTGTACCTGTCCCCTGCCGATGCCCGGGCAGCCTTCGAGCGCGGCAGCGTCGACGCCTGGGTGATCTGGGATCCCTTCCAGGCCGCCGCCGAACAGCAACTGCAGGCGCGTGCGCTGCGCGATGGCAGTGGCCTGGTGGACAACCACCAGTTCTACCTGGCGACCCGTGGTTTCGCCACAAAGCACCCGCAGGTACTCAGCGTCCTGGTCGAGGAGATTCGCGGCGTGGGTGGCTGGGTCCAGGACCACCCCGAGGAGGCGACCCGGCAGGTCGCGCCGCTGATCGGCCTGCCGTCGGAAATTACCCGCCAGGCTGTCGAGCGCCAGGGCTACGGGGCGCGGTTCATCACGCCGCAGGTGGTCGAGGCGCAGCAGAAGATCGCCGACACCTTCACCGAGCTGAAGCTGATTCCCGGGCCACTGAACATCAGGTCGGTGATCTGGAATCCACCCGCCAAGGTGGTCCAGGCCCGCTAGGCCCGCCGCCCGGACTGCATCCGGGCTACGACGACTTCCCTACAAGGAGACCATTGCATGAGCCTCGATATCTTCTGGTTCCTGCCTACCCATGGTGACGGCAAGTACCTGGGCACCGCCGAAGGTGCCCGTGCCGTCGATCACGGCTACCTCAGCCAGATTGCCCAGGCGGCCGATCGCCTCGGCTATGGCGGCGTGCTGATTCCCACCGGGCGTTCCTGCGAGGACTCCTGGCTGGTGGCGGCATCCCTGATACCGCTCACGCAGCGACTGAAATTTCTCGTTGCGCTGCGCCCCGGGATCATCTCGCCCACCGTGGCGGCACGGCAGGCGGCGACCCTGGATCGCCTGTCGAACGGTCGTGCACTGTTCAACCTGGTGACCGGCGGCGACCCGGACGAGCTGGCTGGAGACGGCCTGCACCTGTCGCACGCCGAGCGCTACCAGGCGGCTGTCGAGTTCACCCGCATCTGGCGCCGTGTGCTGGAGGGTGAAAACGTCGACTACGACGGCGCCCATATCCAGGTCTCGGGCGCCAGGTTGCTCTACCCGCCGCTGCAGCAGCCGCGCCCGCCACTGTACTTCGGCGGCTCTTCCGATGCCGCGCAGGAGCTGGCTGCCGAGCAGGTCGAGCTGTACCTGACCTGGGGCGAGCCGCCGGCGGCCGTGGCCGAGAAGATCGCCCAGGTGCGTGCGAAGGCAGCTGCCCACGGACGCGAGGTGCGTTTCGGCATTCGTCTGCACGTGATCGTGCGCGAGACCAGCGCAGAAGCCTGGGCGGCGGCGGAGCGCCTGATCAGCCATCTGGACCAGGACACCATCGACCGTGCCCAGGCCTCGCTGGCGCGCTTCGACTCGGTGGGCCAGCAGCGCATGGCCGCGCTGCATGGTGGCAGTCGCGACAACCTGGAGGTCTCGCCCAATCTCTGGGCCGGGGTCGGCCTGGTGCGCGGCGGCGCCGGCACTGCCCTGGTCGGCGATGGCCCGACCGTCGCGGCAAGAGTCAAGGAGTACGCCGCGCTGGGCATCGACACCTTCATCTTCTCCGGCTACCCGCATCTGGAGGAGTCGTACCGGGTGGCCGAGCTGCTCTTTCCGCATCTGGACGTGGCCCGGCCAGAGCGTCCGGAAAGCCGCGGTTACGTCAGCCCGTTCGGCGAAATGATCTCCAGCGACATCCTGCCGAAGGCCGCTTCGGCGAGCTGAGGGTGGCGCAGGCACAGGGTTTCCCGGGTTGCATCCGGAGTACATCGACCCTCTCTCCCAACCCCCGCTTTGCGTCCCAGGCCTTCGCAGCGTTCAGGGCGCTTCAGCGGGCGAAGCGGTGCTTCGCTCTTTCCGCTTACGCCCTGCAAGCGGGAGAGGGGAGCCGAGCCGTGCTCCAGCCGAACCAGCGGCGCCGATCAGCCCCCTCTCCCATTCATGGGAGAGGGTTGGGGAGAGGGCGCTTTTTGATCCCGTAGCCCGGATGCAATCCGGGGAATACAGAGGCTACACAAGTTCTCGAGGCACAAAATGAGCAACACGACCCTTCACAAACTGGCCCTGCGCGCCGCGCCCTGGGCCCTGCCGCTGGCGCTGCTGGCGGCCTGGCAGCTGGCGGCCGGCAACGGCCTGCTATCCAGCCGCATCCTGCCGGCCCCTCGGGCCGTGCTGGAGGCCGGCTGGCAACTGCTGGTTAGCGGCGAGATCTGGCGCCATCTGGCCGTGAGCGGCCAGCGCGCGGCCAGCGGCTTCCTCATCGGCGGTGCGATCGGCCTGCTGCTGGGCTTCGTCACCGGCCTGTCGCAATGGGGCGAGCGCTTTCTCGACAGTTCGGTGCAGATGATCCGCAACGTGCCGCACCTGGCGCTGATTCCGCTGGTGATCCTCTGGTTCGGCATCGACGAGGCGGCCAAGATCTTCCTGGTCGCGCTGGGCACGCTGTTTCCCATCTACCTGAATACCTACCACGGGATCCGCAACGTCGACCCGGCGCTGGTGGAAATGGCGCGCAGCTACGGCCTGTCCGGTTTCGCCCTGTTCCGCCAGGTGATCCTGCCTGGCGCGCTGCCGGCGATCCTGGTCGGCGTGCGCTTCGCCCTCGGCTTCATGTGGCTGACGCTGATTGTCGCGGAAACCATCTCGGCCAATAGCGGCATCGGTTACCTGGCGATGAATGCCCGCGAGTTCCTGCAGACCGATGTGGTGGTGCTGGCGATCCTGCTCTATGCGGTGCTCGGCAAGCTGGCCGACGTCGCCGCGCGTGGTCTCGAGCGCGTGTGGCTGCGCTGGCATCCGGCCTATCAGGCCAAGGCAGGTGGTCAATGACGGCGCTGCATGCCATTCGCCAGGGTATTGCCCTCGCCATCGAGCGGATCGAGAAATCCTTCAGCGGGCGTCAGGTACTCAAGGACATCGACCTGCAGATTCCCGCTGGCCAGTTCGTTGCGGTGGTCGGCCGCAGTGGCTGTGGCAAGAGCACGCTGCTGCGCCTGCTGGCGGGGCTGGAGCGGCCCGGCGCTGGCCAGCTGCGGGCCGACGGAGGCGCGCTCGACGCGCTGCGCCAGGATGTTCGCCTGATGTTTCAGGACGCGCGTCTGCTGCCCTGGAAGCGGGTGATCGACAACGTCGGCCTGGGCCTCTCCGGTCCCTGGCGCGAGCAGGCCGAGGCGGCGCTGGCGGCGGTCGGCCTGGCCGATCGCGGCAATGAATGGCCGGCGGCGCTGTCCGGCGGGCAGAAGCAGCGCGTGGCCCTGGCGCGGGCGCTGATCCATCGTCCCCGTCTGCTGCTGCTCGACGAGCCGCTCGGTGCGCTGGATGCACTGACCCGCATCGAGATGCAGCGCCTGATCGAGCGTCTGTGGCAGCAGCACGGCTTCACCGTGCTGCTGGTGACCCATGACGTCGCCGAGGCCGTGGCGATGGCGGATCGGGTGATCCTGATCGAGGACGGCCGGATCGGCCTCGATCTCGACGTGCAACTGGCCCGCCCGCGTCTGCATGGCTCGCCGCAGCTGGCGGCGCTGGAGGCACAGGTGCTCGAGCGTGTGCTGGCGCTACCGGAGTTGCCGGTGCCGGCGCCGCCCCTTTCACCCCTGCCCACGCAACTGCGCTGGGCGCTTTAAGGCCGTAGCCCGGATGCAATCCGGGTTGCATCAGTCGACCATCAGGAGAACCCGTATGACCATCAAAGCCATCAATGTGCGCAACCAGTTCAAGGGCACCATCAAGGAGATCGTCCTGGGTGACGTGCTCTCGGAAATCGATGTGCAGACCGCTGCCGGTCTCGTCACGTCGGTGATCACCACCCGTTCCGTGCGCGAACTGGAGCTGCAGGTCGGCAGCGAAGTGATCGCCTTCGTCAAATCCACCGAGGTGTCCATCGCCAAACTGTGAGGTGCCCCCAGCCGGCCTCGGGTCTGGAGGCCGGCTATTGGCTGAAGCTTTTGGTTATAAACAGAGAATTAAAAGATATTTTTCAGCTATAAGATTTTTCTGCAGAATCGTGCCATCAAATAGCCTGCCCGCAGGTTCCTCTTTCGATAAGGACGCCTTAGATGCTGAAGAAGATCGTTCTGGCCACCGTGGCCAGCGCCACCCTGCTGACCGGCTCGCTGAGCCATGCCGCAGCCGACACGCCATTCCACAACGCTTCCTACGACATCGCCCGCGAGCTGTTCGGCGAGATCAACCCCAGGTTCGTCGAGTACTGGAAGGAACAGTCCGGCAAGGACGTGAAGATCATCCAGTCCTTCGCCGGGACCTCGCGTCAGGCGCAGGACATCATCCAGGGCAAGAAGGTCGACGTGGTGACCTTCAACCAGGTGACCGACGTGGACATCCTGGCCAAGCGTGGTCTGCTGCGCAAGGACTGGGCCGAGCAGTTCCCCAACAACAGCTCGCCCTACTACAGCACCACCGCGTTCCTGGTCCGTGAGGGCAACCCGAAGAACATCAAGGGCTGGGACGACCTGATCCGCGATGACGTCAAGCTGGTTTTCCCCAACCCGAAGACTTCCGGCAACGCCCGCTACAGCTACCTGGCGGCCTGGCTGTTCGCCAACGAGAAGTTCAAGGGTGACGAGGCGAAGATCAAGGCCTTCGTCGGCAAGCTGCTGCACAACGTCGAGAACTTCCCCACCGGCGGTCGTGGTGCCACCGTGGCCTTCGCCCAGAACGGCCAGGGCGACGTGCTGCTGACCTTCGAGTCGGAAGTGATCAACATCGCCAAGGGCGACGAGTTCAAGTCCGCCAACCTGCAGATCGTGGTGCCGGAAGTCAGCGTGCTGGCCGAGTTCCCGGTGGCCATCGTCGACAAGGTGGCTGACGAGCGCGGCACCCGCGAGCAGGCCAAGGCCTTCCTCGACTTCCAGTACAGCAAGGACATCCAGCAACTGCTGACCACCTACAACTACCGTGTGCACAACCCGGAAGTGGTCGAGGCGACCAAGGCCCAGTTCGCCCCGGTACGCCTGATCAACCCCAACGATGTGCTGGGCAGCTGGGATGACATCACCGCCAAGCACTTCGACAACGGTGGTATTCTTGACCAACTCCTGGCTGAGGGCCGTTGATACTCGCCCTCGACAGCCGATTTTCAGGTTCGTTGGCCGCCTTCTTGGCGGCCAACTGCATTTGTAGAGCCGAGCTTCTTCGTGAGTAGATCGACGCTGTTCTTCCTGCAGACTCCGCTGTTGCCGGGCTTCGGCCTGAGCTTTGGCGTCAGCGTGCTGTACCTCTCCCTGGTCATCCTGCTGCCGCTGTCGGCGTTGCTCCTGTATGTCAGCGACATGACCTGGGCGCAGTACTGGTTCGCGATCAGCGACCCGCGCGTGGTGCAGACCTACAAGGTGACCATTTCCGCGGCCTTCTTCTCGACCCTGGCGGTGCTGGTGATCGGGTTGCTGCTGGCCTGGATCATCACCCGCTACGACTTTCCCGGTCGCCGCATCGTCGACGCGCTGATCGACCTGCCGTTCGCCCTGCCCACGTCGGTGGCCGGCCTGACCCTGGCCACGCTGCTGGTGCCCAACGGCTGGATCGGCCAGTGGCTCGGTTTCAAGGTGGCCTATGCCTATGCGGGGATCATCGTGGCGATGGTCTTCACCAGCATTCCCTTCGTCGTGCGCACCGTGCAGCCGGTGCTGCAGGACCTGGGCGCGGAGTACGAAGAGGCCGCGCGAACCCTGGGTGCCAACCGCCTGCAGACCTTCCGCCATGTGGTGCTGCCGACGCTGACGCCGGCGCTGGTCACCGGCGGCTCGCAGGCCTTCATTCGCAGCCTCGGCGAGTTCGGTGCGGTGATCATGATCGCCGGCAACATCCCCTACAAGACGGAGGTCAGTTCGCTGATGATTTTCGTCCGTCTGCAGGAGTTCAACTACCCGGCGGCCGCAGCCATCGCCTCGGTGATCCTGCTGGCGTCGCTGACGCTTCTGTTCATCCTGCAGGTCGTGCAGGGACGTCTGTTCGCATGGCAACGGCAAGGTCGATGAAAAAACCTCAAGATTGGCGCCAGTGGGCGCTGGTGCTGTCCGGCCTGGCCGTGGTGGCGTTGATCCTGCTGGTGCCGCTGGCGCTGATCTTCACCAAGGCGCTGGCGGGTGGCCTGGAGTTGCTGTGGAGCAACCTGGGCGAAGACTACATGCTGCATGCCATCGGCCTGACCCTGTTCGTCGCCGCCATCACCGTGCCACTGAACCTGTGCTTCGGCATCTGCCTGGCCTGGTGCGTGACGCACTACGACTTCCGTGGGCGCAAGCTGCTGACCACGCTGATCGACATTCCCTATGCGGTGTCGCCGGTGGTCGCCGGCCTCTGCTACCTGGTGGTGTACGGCCTGGAGAGTTTCATCGGGCGCTGGTTCTACGATAACGGCATGCAGCTGATGTTCGCCTGGCCGGGCATCGTCATGGTCACGGTGTTCGTCACCGCGCCATACGTGGCGCGCATCCTGATTCCGGTGATGCAGGCGCAGGGCCAGGACGAGGAAACTGCCGCCATGTGCCTGGGCGCCAGCGGCTGGCAGATCTTCCGGCGCATCAGCCTGCCCAAGATCAAGTGGGCGCTGCTGTACGGCGTGGTGGTGACCAACGCCCGTGCGGTGGGCGAGTTCGGTGCGGTATCGGTGGTGTCCGGCACCATCATCAACCAGACCCTGACCCTGCCGTTGCTGGTCGATCAGCTCAACAACGACTACAAGCCGGCCGCCGCCTTCACCGCTGCGGGCCTGCTGGCGTGCATGGCGCTGCTCACCCTGCTGCTGAAGACCTTCATGGAGTGGCGGCAGCGCAAGCTGATGCAGCGCGCCGAGGCCTGATCGCGGGAGGCGTTGTGGGGATGTGCAACGCGGCGTCCACCTGGCCTTCAATCGCGGCTGAAGCCGCTCCCACGATGCTCTTGCGCTGCGTTCAGCGCCGATTTCGTCCGCCATTTGTGGTTGCTCTGATCCCTTTGGTGGATGTGAAGAGCGACATCCACCCTACGATCGAGGTCTTGCGCCAGGCGACGCTGCCTGTAGGCGCGGCTTCAGCCGCGATGCACTTGCGCTGCGCTCAGGCGCCGATTACGTCCGCCGTATGCGGTTGCGCTGATCCCTTTGGTGGATGTGAAGAGCGACATCCACCCTACGGATCGAGGTCTTGCGCCAGGCAACGCTGCCTGTAGGAGCGGCTTCAGCCGCGATGCTCTTGCGCTGCGCTCAGCGCCGATTACGCCCGCCACTTGCGGTTGCGCTGATCCCTTTGGTGGATGTGAAGAGCGACATCCACCCTACGGATCGAGGTCTTGCGCCAGGCGACGCTGCCTGTAGGAGCGGCTTCAGCCGCGATGCTCTTCCGGCGTGGCGACCTGCACCTGGTTGCGCCCGCCATGCTTGGCGGCGTACAGCGCCTTGTCCGCGCGCTCGCGCAGTTGCTCGGCGTCGCTGTTGACGTCGGTCCCGGCAATGCCGGCGCTCAGGGTCACGGAGAACTCGCCGCCGTCGGCGATGAAGCGCAGTTCGGCAAAGCGCTGGCGAATCTCGTCGACGATCAGCCGCGCCTGCTCCGGCGTGCAGTCGGGCAGTACCGCGAGAAACTCCTCGCCACCGTAGCGTCCCAGGCTGTCGATGCGCCGCAGACGCTGGCGCAGCAGATTGGCCAGCGCGCGGATGACGTTGTCGCCGGCGGCGTGGCCGTGGTCGTCGTTGACCCGCTTGAAGTGGTCGATGTCGAGCATCACCACGCTGGTGCGGTCGCCGCTGCGCAGCGAGCGTTCCAGTTCGATGGCCACCTGCTCCTTGATATCGGCGTGCTTGAGCAGGCCGGTCAGGCTGTCGCGGGCCAGGGCGATGGACAGCAGGCGCGCACGCTGGGCACGGGAAAACACCGTGGCGACCAGCGCGTTGTCGGAAATGGGCTTGGTGATGAAGTCGTCACCGGCCTTGATCAGGGCGTTCATCTGCTTGCTGATGTCGGTCTCAGCCGACAGGTAGATGATCGGAATGCGCAGCCAGTCGTCGTTGCAGCGGATGATCTGCGCCAGCTCGGGGCCGCTGCAGTCCGGCATGTTGACGTCGAGCAGCACCACTTCCGGGTTGAAGTCGCGCAGGTGGGCGAAGATCTGCGCAGGTTCGCTGAGGATCTCCACCAGCATGCCCGCATCGCGCAGCACCAGGCTGTAGCGGCTGGCCAGGTCCTGGTCGTCGTCGGCGATCAGCACGCGGTATGGCTCGCCGCTCTGCTGGGAGAAACAGCGTTCCAGGCGGCTTTCCAGCTGGGGTATGTCCACGGGCTTGCTGAACAGCCCCATGGCTCCGGCGCGAACGGCCTGCAGCTGGGTGGCGAAGTCGTCCTGCTGGTCGGTGAGCACCAGCAGCGGCAGCGGTTCTTCCAGGCGCTCGCGCAGCTGGCTGGCGTAGTGCAGCCCGCAGCTGGCCTCGCCGGGCAGCTTGGCGTCGATGATCAGGGCGTCGGGCATCTGCTGCTGCAGGGCCGCGTCGAGGCCGGCGATGGAATTGAAGTGCTCGGCCTGGTAGCCGAAGTTGTTCAGCGTCTGGCGCATGCTCTCGCCAATGGCCGCTTCACCCTCGAGGATGTAGATGGTGCGGCTGCCGTCCTCGTGGCGGGGGGGCTTGCGTCCGCTCTCGCTCGTCTCGCTGCTCGCGCTGGCGTTGATGGGCTGTTCGCCGAGCGCCTGCAGGGCGCTGATGAAGTCGTTGAGCCCCTGTTGCTGGCGCGACTGGCGTTCCATCCAGCGTTCGGCATGTTGTTCCAGCTCACGCGCCTGCTGGCCGAGCTGGGTGAAACCGAAGGTGCCGGCGCTGCCGGCCAGGCGGTGCAACTGGTGGCGCAGTTCCAGCAGCACCCGCTTGCGCTCGACGTCGTCGGCCTCCAGCAGCAGGCCGCCCAGTTGCGCCAGGTGCGGCAGCTCCTGGCGCAGGCGCTCGCTGAACTGCTGGCTGAGCTGCTGCAGGTGCTGCTGCAAGGCCTGGGGTACGGCGCTGCCCTCGTGTTTATCCATGGCGCTGGTTCCAGATGTCCCGGACCTGGGCCGCGAGCTGCATGGGGTCGAAGGGTTTGATGATCACCCCATGGGCGCCCAGGCTGCGGTAGTGGGCAACTTCATCGGGCTGCACCTTGGCGGTCATGAAGGCGACCGGGATCTGCTCGGTGTTGACCAGTTGACCGAGCAGCTCCAGCGTCTTCGGACCGTCCATGCCGGGCATCATCACGTCCAGCAGGATGAAGTCGGGCGCAAAGCCCTGTACCTGGTCGAGGGCGTCCTGGCCGCTGGCGCAGGTCAGCACCTGAAAGCCGCCCACGGCTTCCAGGGCTACCTTGGCCACGGTCTGGATCGAGGGGTCGTCCTCGACGTGCAGGATGCGCTTGAGCTCGGTCATCGGCGGTACCCGGTGGTTGGCTGTTGTCAGCAGTGTGGTACAGCTTGGTCCATCTCGGCCAGCACTGCGAATGGATTCATGTTTCGGCGCGGTCCGCACGGGGCAGTTCGAACCAGAAGGTGGCGCCCTGGCCGGGTATCGAGTCGAAGCCGATACGTCCCTGCATGCGCTCGATCATTTCCTTGCAGATCGCCAGGCCCAGGCCGGTGCCGCCTTTCTGCCGGGTGTCGCCGGAGTCGGCCTGGGAGAACTTGGCGAAAATGCGCGAGTGGAAGGCCGCGGGAATGCCGGGGCCCCGGTCGCTGACGCTGACGCGCAGCCTGTCGCCGACCTCCTCCAGGCGGATGTCCACCTCGCCACCGGGCGGCGAGAACTTGGCGGCGTTGGACAGCAGGTTGGCCATGACCTGCCCCAGGCGCTGCGCATCGACTCTCACGCTGGCGTCGCCTTGCGCGTGCAGGACCAGGCGCACCTGATGCTGGTCGGCGTAGGGCTGGTTGTGCAGCCGCGCCTGCTCCAGCAGCGCTCGCAGTGGCCAGGGCCTGAGGTCGAAGTGCATCTTGCCGGCGACCAGTTTCTCCATGTCCAGCAGGTCGTTGATCAGTTCGCTGAGGCGCTGGCTGTTGGCCTGCGCGATGCTCAGCATCGCTGCCATGGCCTCCGGTACCGGACCGAGCGCGCCGCCGTTGATCAGCCCCAGCGAGCCGGCGATGGCCGTCAATGGCGTGCGCAGTTCGTGGCTCACGGTGGAGACGAACTCGTTCTTCATCTGCTCGATGCGCTTGCGCTCGGCGATATCGCGGATCACCGCGATGAAGCGAACCTGGCCCTGGTGGCTGATCTGCGAGACCGCCAGCTCCAGGGGGAAGCGCTCGCCGCTCTGGCGCAAGCCCTCGAGCTCGCGGGTCTGGTTGATCACCCGCGCTTCGCCGGTGTTCAGGTAGTGCAGGAGATAGCCATCGTGCGCGCTGCGGTGGGGTTCGGGCATCAGGAGGCTGACGTTGTGCCCGGCGACGTCGGCCTGGGTGTGGCCGAACATCTGCTCGGCCGCGTGGTTGAAGGTTTCGATCGTGCCCGAGCCGTCGATGGTGACGATGGCATCGATGACGTTGTCGAGCAGAGTGCTCAGGTAGTGCTCGCGCTCGCGGATGGCCCGTTCGGCGCTGACCCGCGCGCTGAAGTCCTGGATCTGCGAGACGAAGTGCACCGGTTGGCCCTCCGCATCGCGGACCAGGGACACGCTGAGCAGGCCCCAGAGCACGCGGCCCTGCTTGTCCACGTAGCGCTTTTCCATCTGGTAGGCGCTGATCCGCCCGGCGACCAGGTCCTCGAGGTTGTGCAGGTCGGCATCCAGGTCGTCGGGGTGGGAGAGGTCCATGAAATCGCTGTTCAGCAGCTCTTCGCGGCTGTAGCCGAACATGCGGCACAGTTCGTCGTTGACCTCCAGCCAGCGGCCATCCGGGGCGACCAGGGCCATGCCCAGGGGCGCCGTGTTGAAGGCGTTGCGAAAGCGCTGCTGGCTCAGGCGCAACTGGTCTTCGATGACCTTGCGCTCGCTGATGTCCCAGATGAAGCCATCGACCCAGAGCAGCCGGCCGTGCGTGTCGTACTCGCCGCGGCCCTTCTCGCGCACCCAGACACTGTGGCCGTCGGCATGGCGCAGGCGGTAGGTCAGCTCGAAGGTCTCCTTGAGGACGATGGCTTGGTCGGCCTGGTAGGTGATCGGCAGGTCGTCCGGGTGGATGACGCTGGAGAAGCTGCGCACGCGGTTGTCGATGAAGTCGCTGGACGGGTAGCCGGTGAGGCTGAGCACTTCGTCGCTGATGTAGCGCATGCTCCAGCTGCTGTCGTTGGCGCAGCGATAGACCACGCCAGGCAGGTTGGCGACCAGACCACGGAAGCGGCTTTCGCTCTGCTGCAGGGCGCGCGTGGCCTGCTGCAACGCGCTGATGTCGCTGGCCACGCCGAGGAAACCGATGGCCTGGCCGCTGGCATCGAGGATGACGCTGGTGGTGAGGTTGACCCGGTACTGGCTGCCATCCTGGTGCACGTAGGTCCACTGGCGGGTTTCCGGCTCGCCGCCGCGCGCATTGTGGACGAACACCTCGAAGCCTTCGATGCGTTCGCCGCTGCTGCGGCTCAGCTCTTCGGCCCGTGCCTCGAGCTCTTCGGCGAGGTGGAAGCGTTCGGGGGTCATCTGCCCGACGGCCTCGGCGCTGCTGTAGCCCAGCAAGCGCTCGGCGCCGGAGTTGAACAGGGTGATCAGGCCGTCGAGGTCGGTGGCGATGATCGAGACCCCGGTGGCCGAGTCCAGCAGCGTCTGCAGGAAGACGCGGGCCTCGGTGACCGCCTCTTCGCGCTGGCGCGCCTCGCTGACGTCGGTGTGGGTGCCGTACATCAGCAGGGGGCGGCCCTGTGCATCGCGTCTGGAGAGGCGCCCGCGTACCTGTATCCACAGCCAGTGGCCGTCCCGGTGCTGCATGCGGATCTGGCTGTCGTAGTACGCCACCTCGCCGGCGAAATGACGTTGCAGCAGGCGTTCGCTGGGCTCGCGGTCATCCGGGTGGCAGAGGCGCAGCCAGGTTTCCACCCGCGTGGGCTGCAACTCGTCCAGGCGATAGCCGAACATCTGCGCCCAGCGCTCGTTGAACACGGTCTCGCCGGTCTGGACGTTCCATTCCCAGGTGCCCACGTCGGTGCCTTCGATGATGCTGGCCAGGCGCTCCAGCAGGGCCTGGCGCGCCTGTTCCTGCTGGTCGCGTTCCAGGGTGGCGCCGACCCAGCGGGCGAACAGGCGCATGAACTCGCGCTCGCTGTCGTTGAAGGCGCGCTCCTGTACCGTGTGGTCGCAGAAGGCCAGGGTGCCGGCGCGGCGTCCATCGACCCAGATGGCGATGCCGATGTAGCTCTCCAGGGCGAACTTGCCGTAGCAGGCATGTGCGCGGTAGGGGGAGGAGGCCATGTGTTCGATGCTCAGCACTTCGTCCTGGGCATAGGCCAGGCTGCTGTAGGTCTCGTCGAGGGCGAAGGTCTGTTCGTCCTGGAGTTCGTCGCCGGGGGCGACCTGCACCAGCACCCGATAGCGTTCGTCCTCGATGAGACCGATGACCCCGATCTGCATGCCGAAGTAGTCCGCTCCCGTGCGCAGCGCCTCGCGCAGCTGCTCCTTGCTGCTCAGGCTGGAAAGCGCGGAGATTTCGTTGAGCGCATGCAGGGCGCGTTGCTGGCGTTGCAGCAGGCGCTGGGTGCTGTGGCGGGTGGCGCGCAACAGCACCAGCAGCAGGACTTCCGCGCTCAACCAGGCCAGGACCCATTTGCCGATCAGCCAGTGCTTGTCGCGAACGTGCACCGCGTACAGTGGGCTCACGTCCCGCCAGGCCAGCAGGGAGGCATTCAGCGGCCCGCCGGAGCGCGCCGTGAGGTCGACCAGCGGATAGGTACTCAGCAGGAAGTGGTGGCCTTCGTCTTCCTGCAGGCCGTGGCTATCGGCCTGGCTCGGTGTCGGCAGCAGGCCATTGCGTTGCCAGTGCATGGCCTGGGGGCGCGAGGCGCTGATCACCTGCCACTGCTGCGGGTCGCTGGTCAGGCCACGCAAGGCTTCACCGCTGCGGTGGGTCAGCTGGCTCGAGCGCAGGAGCAGGGCGACTCCGCCGCCCAGTTCCTGGTCGAACTCCCTGGGGGTGGCGAGCACGCTCATGGCCACCTCGAGCACGCCGATCTGCTTCGGTCCGTCCTGGGTCTCCACGGTCAGCGGGGTCATGGCATGCACGCTGACGTCGCCCAGGTTGTTGGAGCTGACGCCGGTCACGCTGTCGCCGTCGCGCAGGCTGTCTTCCACCAGGGGCTGGACGAGCCTGATGGTGTCGCCAAAGTGCCGCGGGTCATGCACGCGCAGCAGAATCCTGTCCCCTGGGGGCAGGTGCACGAAGAGGCGGAAACTGTGCTGGCGCTGCAGGTTGCGCCAGCGCGGTGCGAGGCGGGTGTAGAGCTGGTTGCGGATGTCGGTCAGTTGCTGCGGGCTGCCGTCGCCGAGGCTGTATGCCTGGCGGACCAGTTCCACCACCCAGGCATCGGCAGCCATCGCCTCGGCCAGCAGCTGGGCGCGTTCGTGCAGGCCTTTCTGCGAGCTGTGCAGGGCCAGTCGCAGCGCCTCCGCCTGCTTGTTCATCTGCAGTTGCCACAGCGCCTCGCGTTCGACCATCGCCTGGCGGCCGAGCAGGGCGAAGAGGATCGCCAGGCACAGGCTGCCACCGATGACGATCCAGCGGATCGGTCGCGGGTTCGTCCTCACCTGGCCGTGCCCCTGTCGATGCCGGCGAGCCGGAACAGACGGTCCAGTTCCTGCTCGCTGCCACCCTGCAGCTCCGCGCAGGCCAGGCGCATGATCACCGGGTCGCGCTTGCTGTTGCCAGGTGGCAGGGCGTAGCAGGCGCCGATCAGTTCGCGCAGCGGTGTCGGCAGGCGCCAGTGGCTCTTGAGCCGGTTGGCCAGGTCGGCACTGCAGCGCTGCAGGGCGCTGCCCAGGGTTTCGTCATCCAGCGCCTGGCCGGCATGACGCCAGCACTGTGCCTGGTACAGAACCGCCAGCTCCCCCATGCGTTGCAGCAACGCAGCGCTGCTCATGGCCGCTGCGTCGATCCTGGCGCTCTTGCACAGTTCCTCGATGCGCTGGCGCAGATACCGGGCCTGGGTGAACTGCTCGTCGCCCAGGCGTTTGAGGTCATCGTCCTGCAGGGCCGCCACGGGGCGTAGCGCGAGCCCCTGAACCAGGCTGAGCACCGTGCCTGGCCCGAGCCGGCGCAGCGCTTCCGGGAGGCTGATGCAGGGTTGCCCGCTGGCGTTGTAGCTGGCGTTGTTGGCGGCAGCGATCAGCCGGGCATGCACCGCCGGATCGTTCTGCCAGTGCTCCTGCAGTGCCTGCGTTGCCTGGTCGGGCTTGTGCAGCTGCTGGAACAGGGCATCGTGCAGGGGCAGGTCCAGGGCGCTGTTGGGCAGCCCCGCGAGAAACGGCAGGAAGCCACCTGTGGCAGGCACTGCGGCGTCAGCGGGTTCGTCGTGCTGCGGTGACAGCAGCGGGCGCAGGGTCTCGAGTACCTTGGGTACCTGAAAGGGCTTGCTGATGAAGGCGTTTATCCCCAGCCGGCGTGCCAGCAGCACGCTGTCCCGGTCGGAGCGCGCGGTAATCATCACCAGCGGGACGCTGGCGTCACTGCGGTGCGCGACCTCGAGCAGGCTGGTGCCGGGGCCGTCGGGCAGGTTCCAGTCGGCGATGACCAGCTGGGCCGGTTGACGCTTCCAGGCGTCGAGCGCATCGGCCAGCCGCGTGACGCTTTCGATCTGTGTGCTGGGGTGCAGGTTTTGGACGATCTGCTTGAGCAGATCGGCGATCCATGGATCGTCTTCCAGTATCAGCACCCGCATGCTCAATCCCTCGGCGTGAATGGGCTGTCGTGTGGTGAGGGCCCTTCCGGGTGGTCGCCTGTCCGGCGCTGTGCCGGTAGCGGTCTGCCGTAGTGGTAACCCTGACCATAGTCACAGCCTAGCTCGCGGAGGAACTCGACCTGACGAGGTGCTTCGATGCCTTCGGCCAGTACCTTCAGGCCCAGGCTGTGTCCAAGTGCAATGACGGCGCGGGCGATGGCCGCATCGTCGGTATCTTCGGGCAGGCCGCGGACGAAACTCTGATCGATCTTCAGCTTGTCCACCGGCAGGCGTTTCAGGCGTGCAAGCGAACTATAGCCGGTGCCGAAGTCGTCGATGGCCAGGCGTACGCCCAGGGCACGCAAGCGGGTCAGGAAGCGCAGGGCTGCATCAGGGTCTTCCATGATCGCGCTCTCGGTCACCTCCAGTTCCAGCTGACCAGCCGGAAGGCCGGTTTCGGCCAGGACCCGCGCCACCTTCTGGTCGAGTTCGCCACGGCTGAACAGGCGGCTGGAGATGTTCACCGCGACGAAACGCAGCGAGCTGCCCTCGGCATTCCAGCTCACCATCTGGCGGCAGGCCTGCTCCAGCACCCAGGCGTCGATGGCCGCGATCATGCCGTTCTCTTCGGCCATCGGGATGAACTCGGCCGGGGGCACCAGGCCGCGCTGCGGGTGCTGCCAGCGCACCAGTGCCTCCATGCCCACCATGTGACCATCACGCAGGTCATGCAGGGGCTGGTAGTAAACGCGCAGCTCCTGGTTGTCCAGAGCATGGCGCAGGCTGCTGGCCAACTCGACACGCTGGCGCGCGTAGTCGGTCAGTTCCTGCACATAGAACGCATAGCCCTCGCGGCCGCTGCTCTTGGCCTTGAACAACGCCGAGTCGGCATTGCGCATGATCTGCTCGACGCTGTCGGCTTCCCCCGGGAACAGGCCGATACCGATGCTGGCGCCGATATACAGCTCATGCCCGTCGAAACGAAAGGGCGCTTCCAGGCAGCGCAGCAGGCGTTGTGCCAGCTCCGCAGCCTGCGGCGCGGCGGAACAGTTCTCGGAGAGCAGGCCGAACTCGTCGCCCCCCAGGCGGGCCAGGGTGCAGCCGTTGGGAATATCCTGCAGCAGGCGTTCGCCGACCCCCTTCAGCAGGGCATCGCCGACGTTGTGCCCGAGGCTCTCGTTGATGTGCTTGAAATGATCCAGGTCGATCAGCAGCACGGCGCCGCGCAACCCTTCGCTCTTGCTGCGTTCCAGTGCATGGGCGACCCGTTCGGTGAACAGCAGGCGGTTGGGCAGGTTGCTCAGCGGGTCGTGGTGGGCCAGGTAGTCCAGCTCATGCTGCGAGCGCTTCAGTGCACTGATGTCGGAGAACACCGCCACGTAGTGACTGAGGCGCCCCTGTTCGTCATGGATGACGCGGATGCACTGCCACTGCGGATAGATCTCGCCGCTCTTGCGCCGGTTCCACACTTCGCCGCTCCAGGCCCCGCGATTTTCCAGCGCGTTCCACATGCTCTGGTAGAAGCTGGCGTCGTGGTGCCCCGAGTTGAGCAGATTGGGGCGTTGCCCGAGTATCTCCTCGCTGCTGTAGCCGGTGATGCGACTGAAGGCCGGATTGACATGGACGATGCGCTGGTCAGGGTCGGTGACCAGCACACCTTCCTGAGTGGCATCGAACACGGCAGCAGCCTGGCGCAGGCTGTCCTCGTTGGCACGTTGCTGGGTGACATCGCTGGCAATGCCGATAAAGCGCTGTGGCTGGCCATCCTCGTCGCGCAGCAAACGCCCGCGCGAGTGGATCCAGCGGTAGCTGCCGTCGGCATGCCGGAGGCGGTAGATGTTTTCGTACTGCTGATCGGTCCACTCGATACTGAGTGCCTGCATCGCACCTTCACGGTCATCCGGGTGCAGGCGCGCGGCCCAGTCGTCACGGGTATCGCCAAGAGCCTGTGGCGTCAGGCCGAGCAGCGCGGCGTAGCCATCGGAGAAGAATACCCGGCGCTTGGACACGTCCCAGTCCCACAGGCCGTCGTGGGTGGCATTGAGGGCCAGGCGCAGGCGTTCCTCGTTGCTCGCCAGCTCCAGCCGTGCGCGGCGATGCCGCTGGGCGTGGCGGTACAGCACCAGGTAGAGCAGGGCGCTGGTCAGCAGGACGAAGAACAGTCCCTTGAGTGATTGCAGGCGCTCCTGCTGCGCCACGGACAGGCCCAGTGCCGCCAGCAACTGGTCACTCAGGAGAACCCAGGCGCCTGCGAGCAGCAGGTAGACCAGGGTCAGACGCAGGGCGGCAAAGTCGATACGCATGGGGTGCAGGTCAAGCTCCCTTCAAATGGTGGGCAGTATAGATGGGGTGGGGCTGAAACATTCTTATCTAAAAGACCAACTGGTTTTCTGGCCTGGGTCAGGGATAATGCGATCAGGTTCGTTCTTGTAGGACAAACCGTGTTTCCCTATCAAGAGGCAACAGCATCCATGTGGTACAACGGTTTACTCGACCTTTCGGTCTGGCAGTTGGTGGCTGTGACCCTGCTGATGACGCACGTGACCATCGTCAGCGTCACGGTCTATCTGCACCGCTATTCGGCGCATCGTGCACTGGAGCTGCACCCCGCGCTCAAGCATTTCTTCCGTTTCTGGCTGTGGCTGACCACGGGCCAGAACACCCGCGAGTGGACTGCGATTCACCGCAAGCATCACGCCAAGTGCGAGACCGCCGATGACCCGCACAGCCCGGTCATCAAGGGGCTGGGCACCGTGCTGCGCAAGGGCGCCGAGCTTTACCAGGAAGAGGCGAAGAACCAGGAAACCCTGCGTATCTACGGCAAGAACTGCCCGGATGACTGGATCGAACGCAATGTCTACAGCCGCTACCCGATCGGTGGCGTGACCCTGATGGCGATCATCGACCTGGCCCTGTTCGGCGTGCTCGGCATGACCGTGTGGGCGGTGCAGATGATGTGGATTCCGGTCTGGGCCGCTGGCGTGATCAACGGTCTGGGCCACGCGGTCGGCTACCGCAACTTCGAATGCCGCGATGCCGCCACCAATTTGCTGCCCTGGGGCATCCTGATCGGCGGCGAGGAGCTGCACAACAACCACCACACCTACCCGAACAGCGCCAAGCTGTCGGTCAAGGCCTGGGAGTTCGACATGGGCTGGGCCTGGATCCGGCTGTTCAGTCTGTTCGGGCTGGCCAAGGTGCAGCGCGTCGCGCCCATCGCCCACCGGGTCGAGGGCAAGGGGAGTCTGGACATGGACACCGCCATGGCCATCCTCAACAACCGCTTCCAGATCATGGCGCAGTACCGCAAGCTGGTCATCGCGCCGCTGGTCAAGCAGGAGGTGGCCAAGGCCGACGAGTCCGTTCGTCACCTGTTCCGTCGCGCCAAGCGCCTGCTCTCGCGTGAGCCGAGCCTGCTGGAAGAGCAGCACCACGCGCGCATCGCCGACATGCTGGCGCAGAGTCAGGCGCTCAAGGTGATCTACGAGAAGCGCCTGGCCCTGCAGCAGATCTGGGTGAAGACCAGCAGCAACGGCCACGACATGCTGGAGGCGATGAAGCAGTGGGTGCACGAGGCCGAGGCCAGTGGCATCCAGTCGCTGCGTGACTTCGCCGAGCAGCTCAAGACCTACTCGCTGCGCCCGGCCGGCGTGGCTGCCTGAGCGCCGTTCGTTACACACGAAGGCCCGCCGAACGGCGGGCCTTCGTTTTTGTCCAAGAACTCGCACTATGATCATTTCAATGCGACGCGAGGGAAGGGATGGCTGTTGTAATGGATGCTGAAGGCAACGCTGTTTCCGAATTGGAAGAATTGACCTTGGCCTTGCTGCATAGCCGCGCCGAGGTCGAGCGCCTGGGCGAGCGCGAGCAGCTGTTCAGCAGCCTGCTCGGCAGCGTCAATGCCGTGCTCTGGGCGTTCGACTGGAACGAGCAGCGGATGATCTACGTCAGCCCGGCCTATGAACGCATCTTCGGCCGCTCGGCCGCCCTGCTGCTGGCTGATTACGGCGAGTGGCGCAACAGCATCTACCCGGACGATGTCGACTATGCGGCCGAGAGCCTGGCCAAGGTGCTGGAAACCGGGGCTGTGGAGAGTCGCGAGTACCGCATCATCCGTGCCGATGGCCAGCTGCGCTGGCTCAGCGACAAGTGCTTCGTCAGCCCCAGGGGAAGGCAGCAGCAGGGGCCGGTGATCGTCGGCATTGCCGAGGACATCACCGAGAAGAAGCGCCTGGAGGGCGAGCTGCACCGTCTGGCGACCACCGACGTGCTGACCCAGAGCAGCAACCGCCGGCATTTCTTCGAATGTGCCCGCCGTGAGTTCGAACACGCCCGCAAGTTCGGCAGCCCGCTGGCCTTTCTGTTGCTCGATCTCGACGACTTCAAGAAGATCAACGACCACTATGGCCATCAGACCGGCGACGATGTCCTGCGGCGCCTGGCGCACTGTGGCAGCAACGCGTTGCGGCGTGGCGACCTGTTCGGGCGCATCGGCGGTGAGGAGTTCGCCGCGCTGTTCCCGGGCTGTGAGCCGGATGTCGCACTGCAGGTGGCCGAACGCTTGCAACGCGAGGTGCAACGCCTCGGCTTCCAGCACGAAGGGACGAGCTTCCGCATCACGGTCAGCCAGGGGCTGACCAGCCTGCTGGCGGCCGATGCCAGCCTTGACGCGCTCTATGCGCGTGCCGATGCGGCCATGTACCTGGCCAAGCGCCAGGGCAAGAATCAGATCGTGGTCGGTTGATGACTTGGCGGTTTTCCGCCTGATTGGCTGTTGTGGTGAGCGGAAACTTGCCTGTAGAGCCCTGTGACTAAATGGTCACTGACCTGCAGAAAAAATGTAACCTACTGTTCTAGATAGCTTGCTGAGGTGTTTTCACGATCTGGCACGCTATCTGCGTAGGCCCCGCGAGATGCCGGCGGGATGTCGGCGCAAAATAACAACGACGAGAGAAGCCAACCATGCACCATTCTGCCTGCCTCAGTTCGGCCGCTGTCCTGCGTTCGCCGTTGTTCTGTACTACCTGAGTTTTTCACGTACCCGCTCGAGCCAGGTCGTTGTCGCACCCTGGCTCGCGGTTGCGTCTGCCCTATTCGTTCCGACCTGCCTCTTCGTGCCGAAGCCTGCGTCGGACGATGCGTCAACTCAAAACACACTGGAGAGAAACATAATGAGAAAGACCTCCCTGGCACTGGCCGTAGCCGCCAGCACCCTGGGCCTGAGCCAAGTGGCCTTCGCCGATCTGGTCGGCGATACCAAGGTCAGCCTGGAAGCGCGCAACTTCTACTTCAACCGCGATTTCCGTCAGGGCAACAGTGAAACTCCGGCCAAGACCCAGTCCAAGCAGGACGAGTGGGCCCAAGGTTTCATTCTGCGCATGAACTCCGGTTTCACCGAAGGTACCGTAGGCTTCGGTGCCGATGCGATCGGCATGTTCGGCTTCAAGCTGGATTCCGGTGACGGTACCGCTGGTAGCGGTCTGCTGGTTCCGGACCGCTCGGGTGGTTCGCAGGACAACTACTCGGACCTGGCTGTAGCCGCCAAGGTCAAGGTCTCCAACAGCACCCTGCGCGTTGGCCAGATGCAGTTCAAGAACGCCGCCATCGCCTCCAGCGACGGCCGTCTGCTGCCCCAGGTATTCGAAGCCGGTCACCTGGTCTCCCAGGAAATCGACGGCCTGATGCTGGAAGCCGCTCACGTGCGTGAGGTCAACCACCGTAACTCCGGTGACTACGAAGACATCGCCATCACCAGCGGCGGTCGCCGTGGTATCACCACCTCTGGTGGCGCCACCGCCGACTCGTTCGACTTCGTCGGCGGCACCTACAAGCTGACCAAGGAACTGACGGCCGGCTACTACTACTCCAACCTGGACGAGCTGTACAAGCAGCACTCCTTCAGCGCCGTGCACGTCCTGCCGCTGGGCGACAAGCAGAGCCTGAAGACCGACGTGCGCTTCGCCCGCTCGACCGATGACGGCAATCGCAGCAACGTTGACAACAAGGCCTTCGGCGCCATGGTCACCTACTCGCTGGACGGCCATGCCTTCGGTCTGGGCTACCAGAAGATGAGCGGCGACACCGGTTTCGCCTACATCAACGGTACCGACCCGTTCCTGGTCAACTACGTGCAGATCAGCGACTTCGCCAACAAGGACGAGAAGTCCTACCAGGCGCGCTATGACTTCAACTTCGCCTCGATCGGTATCCCGGGCCTGACCTTCATGACCCGCTACCTGACCGGCGACAACGTCGATCGCGGCCGTGGCGTTTCCGAAGGTCGTGAGTGGGAGCGCAACACCGAGCTGATGTACGTCTTCCAGGAAGGCGCGCTGAAGAACCTGGGTGTTCGCTGGCGTAACGCCACCGTTCGCTCCAACTTCGCGAACGACATCGATGAAAACCGCCTGATCGTCAGCTACACCCTGCCGCTGATGTAAGGTCTGAGTCGCTCGGGAAGCCTTGCAGCTGTGTAGTCCCGAGCCGCGCTCAAGAAAATGCCCGTATCTTCCGGATACGGGCATTTTTTATGGGCGCGAGTTACTCGGCGGGAATGGCCGTGCGGGTGTCGCGCGGAGCCGCCGAGGACGCCAGGATGGCACTGGCCAGCGCCATGTCGTCGGCGTCCTGCAGCTCGGGGTTGCCTGCGCGCAACTGCTGCAGCGCGGCCTCCAGGTGCGGGCCGCGAATCTCGCCGGCACTGGCGACGAAGCTGCTGGCATCCTCCTCTGCGGCAGCGACCAGCTTGCGGTCCTTGAACGTCAGGTAAGTCGACGCGGTGGTCGCGCCCGAGGACAGAATGTCACGCAGCAGGCCATCCGCGGCTGCGCTCTGGGCAATCAGGAAGGCGCTCAATGCCATGGCGGCCCGGCTTATTGCTCGCATGATGAAGCTCCTGTGAATTAGGCACACTCATTCAGAGTGGCATCAGGAGCCACAGGTTCCGTGGTGGCGATGGCCGGCCGCCTTGGCTAGCGGACGGCCTCGCGGGCTGCGTCCTGTTCCACTTTCAGGACCACGCCCTCCTGGGCCACGACCTTGACCGGGCTGCCGGCTGGCAGGTCGGGGCCGCTGACCAGCCACAGGCTGTCGCCGGCCTTGATCTTGCCGCGTCCGTCGATGATCGCCTCGTGCAGGGCGAAGCGCCGCCCGAGCAGCTCGCTGCCGCGCCGGTTCAGGCCGGGTTGATCGCTGGGGGGCAGGGGGCTGCGCTGGCGGCGCCACCAGACCACTGCGGTGAGAATGGCCAGCAGGCCGAACAGAAAAAACTGCCAGACCCACGGCAGCGCCGGGAACAGGTAGGTCAGCACACCGACACAGGCGGCCGCGAGGCCGATCCACAGCAGGTAGCCGCCGGCACCGAAGACTTCGAGGATCAGCAGGATGGTAGCCAGGGCTAGCCAGTCCCAGAACGACAGGTTTTGCAGGTACTGGATCATGCCTCAGCTCCGCTTCTCTGCAGAGCCGTCGCTGGCGAAGGTGGCCTTGACGATTTCGCCGATGCCGCCGACGGCACCGATCACCTGGCTGGCCTCCAGTGGCATCAGCACCACCTTGCTGTTGTTGGCGGAGGCGAGCTGGCCCAGGGCCTCGACATACTTCTGGGCCACGAAGTAGTTCACCGCCTGGACGTTGCCGGCGGCGATGGCCTGGGACACCACGCGGGTCGCCTCTGCTTCGGCCTGCGCGGCCCGCTCACGGGCTTCGGCTTCGAGGAACGCGGCCTGGCGCTCGCCTTCGGCGCGAAGAATCTCAGCCTGCTTGTGCCCTTCGGCGGTGAGGATGGCGGCCGAGCGGGCGCCCTCGGCCTCGAGAATCTGCGCGCGCTTGAGGCGCTCGGCCTTCATCTGGCTGGCCATAGCCTCCACCAGGTCGGCGGGCGGGCTGATGTCCTTGATCTCGATGCGGGTGATCTTGATGCCCCAGGGAGCGGTGGCCTCGTCCACGGTCTTGAGCAGGCGCTCGTTGATGGCGTCACGCTGGCTGAGCATGGCATCGAGCTCCAGCGAGCCCAGCACGGTGCGGATGTTGGTCATCACCAGGTTGCGGATAGCGTGCTCCAGGTGGTTGACCTCGTAGGCCGCCTGGGCGGCGTTGATCACCTGGAAGAAGCACACGGCGTCGATCTGCACGATGGCGTTGTCGGAGCTGATCACTTCCTGCGGCGGAATATCCAGCACGCTCTCCATGACGTTCAGCTTGCGACCGATGCGGTCCATCACCGGCACGATGATGTTGAGGCCGGGCTTCAGCGTCGTGGTGTAGCGACCGAAGCGTTCCACCGTCCATTCCGAGCCCTGCGGCACCACCTTGAAGCCCATGTAGACGATGGCCACAGCCAGGCCGACGAACAGCAGCAGGACGCCACCGATTTCCATGATGCGATCTCCCTCGTGCATACATTGTGCAGGCGCAGGCAAGCTGCGCCGCGCCTATTCCGCATCTAAGCATAGCCGCTGCGAGATTGCCGCCGACCCCTTCTCAGTGCCCGGCAGCACCTGGCTGGCGAGCGCTGCCAGGTGAACGGCCGCACAGTGCGACGTGACGACGCGGGGCGTGCAGCGAACGCGCTCGAGGCTTCAGCGTTGCTCGCTCTGCGGCGTCACGCGCAGCACTTCCTCGATCGTGGTCTGCCCGGCGGCGACCTTCTGCGCGCCGGACAGGCGCAGGCTGCGCATGCCGTCCTTGAACGCCGCGCGACGCAGGGCGGTGAGGTCGGTGTCGGCATTGATCAGCGGGCGGATGGCATCGTTGATCAGCATGATTTCGTACACCCCGGCGCGCCCGCGGTAGCCGGTCTCGCGGCATTCCAGGCAGCCCACGGCGCGTTGCGCATGGCTCGGCAGCGGTGAGCTCCAGGGCTTGGTCAGGCCACTCCAGCTGTCTTCGTCGAGTTGCACCGGTGCCTTGCAGTGCGGGCACAGGGTCCGCACCAGGCGCTGGGCCATGACGCCGAGCACGGTGGCCTTGAGCAGGTAGTGCGGCACGCCCAGTTCGAGCAGGCGGGTAATGGCGCTGGGGGCATCGTTGGTGTGCAGGGTGCTGAGCACCAGGTGGCCGGTGAGCGCGGCCTGGATGGCCATCTCGGCGGTTTCCAGGTCGCGGATCTCGCCGATCATGATGATGTCCGGGTCCTGACGCATCAGGGCACGCACGCCGCTGGCGAAGCTCAGGTCGATGTTGTGCTGCACCTGCATCTGGTTGAAGGCCCCCTCGATCATCTCGATCGGGTCCTCGATGGTGCAGACGTTCACCTCTTCGGTGGCCAGCTGCTTGAGCGTGGTGTACAGCGTGGTGGTCTTGCCCGAACCGGTGGGGCCGGTGACCAGGATGATGCCGTTGGGCTGGCAGGTCATGCTCTCCCAGCGGCGCAGGTCGTCCGGCGAGAAGCCCAGCTGGTCGGGGCTCTTCAGCAGTACGTCGGGGTCGAAGATACGCATCACCATCTTCTCGCCGAAGGCGGTCGGCAGGGTCGACAGGCGCAGTTCCACCTCGTTGCCGTCCGGGGTCTTGGTCTTCACCCGGCCGTCCTGCGGCTTGCGCTTCTCGGCGATGTTCATCCGCCCCAGGTTCTTCAGGCGGCTGACCACCGCCATGGTGACCTGGGCAGGGAACTGGTAGACGGTGTGCAGCACGCCGTCGATGCGAAAGCGCACGGTGCCCTGTTCACGGCGCGGCTCGATATGGATATCGCTGGCGCGCTGCTGGAAGGCGTACTGGAACAGCCAGTCGACGATGTTGACGATGTGCGCATCGTTGGCGTCCGGCTCCTGGTCCTGGGCGCCGAGGCTGAGCAGCTGTTCGAAGTTGCCGACGCCGCTGACCTTCTGGTCGGTGGCATTGGCGCCGCTGACCGAGCGGGCCAGGCGATAGAACTCGGTGGTGAAGCGCTGGATGTCGGCGGGGTTGGCCACCACGCGCTTGATCGGGCGCTTGAGCACGTGCACCAGGTTGGCTTCCCAGCTGTGCACCAGCGGCTGGCTGCTGGCGATGGTGACGCTTTCGCTGTCCACCGCCACGGCAAGAATCTTGTGGCGTTGGGCGAACGCGTAGGACATCAGCGGGGTGATCGCCGGCACGTCGATCTTCAGCGGGTCGATGCGCAGATAGGGCTGCCCGGAGAAGTTGGCCAGCCACACGGTCAGGGTTTCCAGGTCGAGCTTCTTGCCCGGCCGTGTCAGGTCGTCGACCTGCTGGGCGGCGAGGAACTCCAGCGGGTGCTGGTTGTTGTTCAGCGAGCTGCGGCGTATCGCCAGGCACTGCTCGGCCACGTCCTGGTCGACCCGGTCATGGGCGACCAGTTCGCGCAGCAGGTCGCCAAGGTCCAGTACGCGATCAGGGGCGGTGGCAGTGAAGGCGGACATGAGGGCTCCTAGGGGTCGACCTGAACAAGGTTAGCCGAACTAGGATGCCCGAAAAGCTGCAGAAGGGCGAAGGGCCAGGCGTGATCGAGCGCCCGCTTCAGGCGACCTCCGTCACCAGGTTGTGATCCAGGTGCTGCCAGGTCACCTGCCAGACGCAGACCAGGCCCCGCAGCTTCTGCGCCAGGACGCCCGCGCGATGGGGCGAGAGGCCTTGCAGGCGCAGGCTGACATGCAGATCGTCCTGCTGGCGCTGGACCTGCAGCGCCTCGGGCAGCAGCTGTAGCTGGGCGAACAGGCCGAGCAGGCGGCACAGCACGTCGGCTTCTGCGTCGGTGCGCAGTTGGTATTCGACGCAGGCATCCGGGCGATCCTGCCAGGGATCGCGGCGATGGTGGACAGCGGGGAACGGCGTGGTATCAGGCATGGTAGCGACTCGGGGCAGGTTTTGCCTAAGTTTCCCCCTTGCGGCGGCAAAAGTTCTGCCTTGTTTTCTGTCATTTTGCCGGTTATGTGGATAGAGTTTCCTCAGTATTGAGTGATTGGGGAATTTTTATGTTCGTCGAGCTGGATGCCTACGATCAGCGCATTCTCGCGCTGCTGCAAGAGGATGCCGGCCTGTCCACGGCCGAGATCGCCGAGCGTATCGGCCTGTCGCAGTCGCCGTGCTGGCGTCGTATTCAGCGCCTCAAGGAAGAGGGGGTGATTCGCAAGCAGGTGACCCTGCTGGATCGCAAGCTGATCGGCCTGCACACCCAGGTGTTCGCCCAGGTCAAGCTGAATGCCCATGGCCGCTCCAACCTCACCGAGTTCGCCGAAGCCATGCGCGAGTTTCCCGAGGTGCTGGAGTGCCACGTGCTGATGGGGGCGGTGGACTTCATGCTGCGTATCGTCACGCGCGACATCGAGGCCTACGAGCGCTTCTTCTTCGAGAAGCTGTCGCTGGTGCCGGGCATCCAGGAGGTGAACTCCATCGTCGCCCTGTCGGAGATCAAGTCGACCACCAGCCTGCCTCTGGTCTAGCGGCTGCCTGGCGTGGCGGGCTCGGCCGTGCGCTTGCCGGGTGGCGTGAGGCCCATGGAAACATAGATGCTGGTCAGCTGCTCGACGCCCATGTCCGCCGGGCGAACCCACTCCTGAGGCACGTAGAGCAGACCGCCGCCCACCGGAATCGGTGCGGTCGGCACGAGGATCGCGCAGTAGGCACGTCCTTCCAGCTCCACCGTTTCCGAGCTGGGGCGCAGGGCGAGTACCGCCACGCCGTCACCCCCGAAGAAGCACCAGACCGGCGCCATGGTGGTGATGTCCGGGTTCTTGCTCTTGTCCAGCAGGCCGACGAAGCGGTCGGCCAGGTTGTAGAAGTTGCCGATCAGCGGGGTACGGCGCAGCGTGTGGTCGAACAGCCACGCCAGGGGGCGGCGCAGGCCCAGTTGTACGGCCAGCCCCAGCGGATAGAGGCTGGCCAGCAGGACCAGGCTGCCGAGTAGCCAGGCCATGTAGCCATTGCTGGAGAAGGGCTGGCCAAGGGCGGCGAACAGCTGGCCGATCATGGTCGACGGGCCGACCAGACGGTTGAGCAGGCTGAAGATCCAGGCCAGCAGGGCCATGGTCAGGACCAGCGGCAGCAGCGCCAGCAGGCCGGTGAGCCAGGTGGTCACCACGGATTTCAGGCTGCGTCGGATCATGCTCGGGATTCCTTGGTCGGGGTGTCGCGACTTTACGCGAGATGGAGGCAGGCCGTGTGGCAATCGCGGCGACTGTGTCGGGCGATGATAGGCCAAAAAAAGCCCGGCACTAGGGCCGGGCGGAGTGGGTACACGAGGTACCGAAGTAGCAGCGTTCTATCGGGTTCAGCTCATGCCCAGCCAGTTCGGCAGGGCCATGGACACGGCCGGGATGTAGGTGATCACCAGCAGGAAGCTGATCAGCATCATCAGCCACGGCAGCGCAGCGCGGATCACTGCGGTCAGCGGCATGCCGGTCACCGCCGAGGTGACGAACAGGTTCAGCCCCACCGGCGGGGTGATCAGGCCGATCTCCATGTTCACCACCATGATGATGCCCAGGTGGATCGGGTCGATGCCCAGCTGCACGGCGATCGGGAACAGGATCGGCGCGAGGATCAGGATGATCGCCGACGGCTCCATGAAGGCACCGGCGATCAGCAGCACGATGTTCACCACCAGCAGGAACTGCCACGGCTGCAGGCCCAGCTCCACCACCCAGGCGGTGATCTGCTGCGGGATCTGCTCGGTGGTCAGCACGTGGGCGAAGAGCATGGCGTTGGCGATGATGAACATCAGCATGATGGTCAGCTTGCCGGACTCCAGCAGCACCTTCGGGCACTCGCGCAGGGTCAGGTCCTTGTACACGAACAGGGCGACGAAGCCGGCGTACACGGCGGCCACGGCAGCGGCCTCGGTCGGGGTGAACATACCGGTGTAGATGCCGCCGAGGATGATCACCATCAGCAGCAGGCCCCAGAACGCCTCGCGCGCCGAGCGCAGCCATTCGCGCAAGCTGGCACGCGGCAGGGCCGGCAGCTTCTTGATCCGCGCCACCACGTAGATCGCGACCATCAGCACCAGGCCGAGCAGCACGCCCGGGATCACCCCGGCCATGAACAGCTTGCCCACCGACTGCTCGGTGGCGGCGGCGTACACCACCATGACGATCGACGGCGGAATCAGGATGCCCAGGGTCCCGGCGTTGCACACGATGCCGGCGCCGAAGGCCTGCGGGTAGCCGGAGCGGACCATGCCGGCGATGGCGATGGAGCCCACTGCCGCCACGGTGGCCGGCGACGAACCGGACAGCGCGGCGAACAGCATGCACGCCAGCACCGCGCCGATGGCCAGGCCGCCCCGGATGTGGCCGACGCAGGCGTTGGCGAAGTCGATCAGGCGGCGGGCCACGCCACCGGTGGTCATGAAGGCACCGGAGAGCAGGAAGAACGGAATCGCCAGCAGGGTGTAGTGCTCGGAGGTCTCGAACAGCTTGATCGCCAGCGAGCGCACCGAGTCGGGGCTGAACAGCATGATGGTGATCGAGCCGGCGAGGCCGAGCGAGGCGGCGATCGGCACGCCGATGAACATCAGCAGGAACAGCAGCAGGAAGAGGAACAGGACGGTCATTATTTGCTCTCCTCGTGCTCATTGACCTTCAGGGCGTCGGCGGCTTCGTCAGCCAGGCCGAGGCCGGTCTGCTGGTTGCGCAGGATGCGCACGAGAATTTCCAGGAAGCGGATGAACACCATGGCGTAGCCGAACGGCACGATCATGCCGATGTGCCATTGCTGGATGCCGTAGTGGCCGAGGTCTTCGGCGCCGATGCCGGCGCTGAACAGGGTGTGCACCCAGTCGAAGCTGCCGACCGCGATCAGGCCGGCGTAGCCCAGGCAGCACAGGCAGGCGATGACGCCGATGACGCGCTGGATGCCGCGTGGCGCGAGCTTGACCAGCGCATCCACGCCGATGTGGCCGGCGGTGCGCACGCCGTAGGCCAGGCCGAAGAAGATCAGCCAGCCGAACAGTGCCTTGGTCAGGGCGTTGCTCCAGGTCATGGCCTGGGCCATATCGAGGATGGCGTCACCGATACCCAGCAGGGTTTCGTTGCCGCCGAAATGGTCACCCAGCCAGTAGAACAGGGTGTAGAAGTTGTTGAGGATCACGTAGACGAAGGTGATCAGGGTCATGGCAGCGAGAAGAAAGGCGATGAAGCCTTCCTCGAAGTGCTCCCAGGCGCGCCGCAAGGCGTTCATGGTCGGGTCTCCCGAATGGAAAGGGCGTAGGGTGGGGCGGTCGTGGCCGACCCACCATGTGCAGCATGTCGGCGTACAAGACGCCGAGGTGGGTCAGTATCTGGCGATACTGCCCACCCTACGGCTCTCCGGCCTTACTGCTGGTTGGCGGCTTGGGCGGCCTTGATCAGGTCGGCACCGATTTCGCCTTCGAACTTCTTCCACACCGGCTGCATGGCGTCGCGCCATTGGCCACGTTGCTCGGGCGTCAGGGTCAGGATCTCGGTGGTGCCGGCGTCCAGGATGCGCTGCTTGTCACCCTGGTTGAGGGCGTCAGCCTGCTTGTTCACCTCGACGGTGACCTCGGCGATGATCTTGTCCAGCTCTTCGCGTACGTCAGCCGGCAGACCGTCCCAGAACTTGGTGTTGGTGATCAGCATGTAGTCCAGCAGGCCATGGTTGGACTCGGTGATGTACTTCTGTACTTCGTGCATCTTCTGGCTGTAGATGTTCGAGTAGGGGTTCTCGGCACCGTTGACCACGCCAGTCTGCAGGCCCTGGTAGACCTCGGCGAAGCTCATCTTGCGCGGGTTGGCGCGCACGGCCTTGAACTGCTCTTCCAGTACGGCGGAAGCCTGTACGCGGAACTTCAGACCACGGGCGTCCTTCGGCTCGCGCAGCGGCTTGTTGGCCGACAGCTGCTTGAGACCGTTGTGCCAGTAGGCCAGGCCGGTGATGCCCTTGTCGGTCATGGAGGTCAGCAGCTTCTGGCCTTCCGGACCTTTCTGGAAGCGATCGACCGCAGCCATGTCGTCGAACAGGAACGGCAGGTCGAATACCTGCAGTTGCTTGGTGTAATGCTCGAACTTGGCCAGGGACGGAGCAATGATCTGCACGTCGCCGAGCAGCAGCGCTTCCATTTCCTTGCCGTCGCCGAACAGCGAGGAGTTCGGGTAGACCTCGACCTTGACCTTGTCGCCCAGGCGCTCTTCAGCCAGTTGCTTGAACAGCATGGCACCCTGGCCCTTCGGGGTGTGCTCGGCAACGACGTGGGAGAACTTGATGACGATCGGGTCGGCGGCGTGAACGACGCCAGCGATGGACAGGGACAGGGCGCAAACCAGCGCCTTGGCAGTCAGTTTGAACATGCGGATGCTTCCTCTTGTTGTGTTTATCGCATTGGCGCCGGGGCGCTGCTGACGAACGGACAAGAGCAAGTCTAGGCGGCTTGGAGAAAAACGCCGGTGGCGTCAGCGAGGCCTGGACTTGTACTTGTGGGTTCGCTTGGGGCAAGTCTAGAGCAACCCTTGTGCCAGGCCTCTGTGGCAGGCGCATGACAAGCGCGCAGAAGCCCATCGCCAGCGGCCTCGATGGCCTCTGGCCAAGCGTGGCCGGGGGCTTTCGAGGCGCTTGCGGCGCTGTCGGGGCGGATGAATCTGGCGGTTTGCCGCCAGTCAGTCGAAATCCTCTGGCGAGCTTCCGCCAGCGCCGGAGAAATTCAGGCCGTGCTTGCGCAGTTTGTCGTGCAGGGTCTTGCGCGGCACACCCAGGGCTTCGGCCAGGCTGCGCAGCGAACCGTGCGGGCGGCTCAGCTCGGCGGCGATCAGGGCGCGCTCGAAGGCTTCCACCTGTTCGCTGAGGCCGCCGTTGACCGGTGGCAGGTTCGGCGCGTTGCTGTCCAGCGCCAGTTCCAGGCCGAGGGCGAAGCGTTCGGCGGCATTCTGCAGTTCGCGCACGTTGCCCGGCCATGGATGCCTCAGCAGCAGCGCGCGCTGCCCGGGCTGCAGCTCGCGCGAGGCCAGGGCGTGGCGTGCGGCGGCGCCATCGGCGAAGTGCTGGAACAGCAGCAGGGCGTCTTCGCCGCGCTCGCGCAGTGGCGGAATGGACAGCGGTGCGACATTCAGGCGGTAGTACAGGTCGGCCCGGAAACGCCCGGCATCGGCGGCCTGGCGCAGGTCTTCCTTGGTCGCGGCGATGACGCGGATATCCAGCGGGATCAGCTGGTTGCCGCCGAGGCGTTCGACCACGCGTTCCTGCAGCAGGCGCAGCAACTTGACCTGCACGTCCAGGCTCATGCTCTCGATCTCGTCGAGGAACAGGGTGCCGCCGTTGGCGAACTCGAACTTGCCTATGCGGCGTTTCTGCGCCCCGGTGAAGGCCCCGGCCTCATGGCCGAACAGCTCGCTTTCGACCACCGATTCGGCCAGCGCCCCCGCGTTGATGGCGACGAAGGGGCCGTTGCGGCGGTTGGACAGGTCGTGCAGGGCGCGCGCCACCACTTCCTTGCCGGCACCCGTCTCGCCGAGGATCAGCACATCGGTGGCGATGCCGGCGAGGGCGCCGATCTGCTCACGCAGGCGGTGCATGGCCGCCGACTGGCCGACCAGGCGGCTGGCCAGCTGCTGGCGGTCGGTCAGCGCCATGCGCAGGCTGCGGTTATCCAGGACCAGGCGGCGCAGCTCGAGTGCCCGGCGCACGCTGTCGAGCAGGTCATCGTTGGCGAATGGCTTCTCCAGGAAGTCATAGGCGCCCGCGCGCATCGCCTGCACGGCCAGCGGTACGTCACCGTGGCCGGTGATCAGCAGCACCGGCAGTTCGGCATCGCGTTCACGCAGCTGCTGCAGCAGCTCCAGGCCGTCGATGCCGGGCATGCGGATGTCGCTGACCACCACACCCGGCCAGCCAGCCGGAATGCGCGCGGCCAGGCCCTGGGCATGGCCCAGGCTGAGGACCTTGAACCCGGCCAGATCCAGCGTCTGGCTGAGTGCCTGACGCAGATGGGCGTCGTCGTCGATCAGCAATACCTGGATGCGGCTGTCGATGGCGCTGTCGCTGGTCATGGCGAGGGGTCCTCTGAAGGTTGCAGGTTGACGCCTGGGCTGGCCAGGCGCAGGCGCAGGGTGATCAGCGCGCCGCCAGCCGGATGATTGGCCAGCAGCAGCTCGCCGTCCAGGGCGCGTACCAGGCTTTCGCAGATCGCCAGGCCGAGCCCCAGGCCCTGGGCGCTGGTCTTGGTGGTGAAGAAGGGTTCGCGGGCACGCGCCAGGGATTCTGCGGAGAACCCCGGACCGTTGTCGCGCAGCAGCAGGTCGAGGTGATCGGCCTGCTGCTCGACGCTGATCCAGATCCGCCGTGGCGGCGCCTTGTCGACCAGGGCATCGAGGGCATTGCCCAGCAGGTTGCCGAGCACCTGGCGCAGCCGGGTCTCGCCGGCCTGGACCCACAGTGTGGCGTCCGGCAGGTCGCGTATCAGCTCGACATCCATGCTTCTGCGCCGCTTGGCCAGCAGCGACAGGGCATCGTCCAGCGCGGGCTGCAGAGCGACTCGCTCGGGCGCATGACGGTCGCGCCGGGCGAAGGCGCGCAGGTGGGCGATGATCGACGCCATGCGCTCGGTCAGTTCGCTGATCAGCCTGAGGTTGGCGCGGGCGTCGTCACTGCGCTGGTGGTCGAGCAGGGTGCTGGCGTTCTCGGCGTAGCTGCGGATGGCGCCCAGCGGCTGATTGAGTTCGTGGCTGATGCTGGCGCTCATGGTGCCGAGCGCGGACAGCTTGCCGGCCTGCACCAGTTCGTCCTGGGCGCGTACCAGCTCCTGCTGGGCCTGCTCGCGCTCCAGCACTTCCTGCTTGAGGCGGCTGTTGAGCAGTTCCAGGTCCTGGGTGCGTTCGGTCACCCGTTGCTCCAGGTCCGCCTTGGTCTGGGTGTCGAAGGCGATGCGTTCGAGGTAGTGGCGACGGCGCTGCATCATCAGGCCGAGCAGCAGCAACAGGGCCAGCAGCGCGGCGGCGCCGACGGCCACCGCAGTACGCACCGGGCGGTCGAGCAGGATGTGCGGGGCGAGGATGCTCACTGTCCAGCCGGTCTCATCGAGGGCACGGCTCTGCGTCAGCCAGGCGCCCGGGTCGAGGTCCAGCACCGGCGGCGCCTGCGTGGGGTAGGGCTGGTTGGCGGCGATCGCCAGTTGCTCGGCGCGGTCCAGCGGGCGGCTGGCGTGAAAGCGCCAGTCCGGGCGCGAAGTGAGGATCACCACGCCATTGATGTCGGTCACCATCAGCTGCTCCGGGGTGTTGCCCCACAGCGTTTCGGTGTGGTCCAGGTCGACCTTGACCACCAGTGCGCCGATGTTGCGCTCGCCATCGCGTACCGGGTAGGCGAAGTAGTAGCCGCGCTTGCCGGAGGTGGTGCCCAGGCCGAAGAAACGCCCCAGGCGCCCGGCCAGTGCCTCGCGAAAATAGGGGCGGAAGGCGAAGTTGCCCGCGACGAAGCTGTCGGACTGGTCCCAGTTGGAGGCCGCCAGAGTGACGCCGCGCGGATTCATCAGGTAGATCACGTCGGCCCCGGTCTGCTTGCGAATGCGCGCCAGCAGGCGGTTGGCGTCGTCCAGTGCGGCCGGGTCCTGCGGTGCATAGAGCGCGGCGCGCAGCCCCGGCAGGTCACCGAGGATCTGCGGCAGCACCTCGTAGCGGCGCAGGGTGCCGAGCAGGTTGGCCACGTACAGGTCCAGCGTCTGGCGGTTCTGCTCGGTGAGCACGCCGCGGTAGTAGCGTTCGGCGAGAAAGTGCACCGGCCACAGCAGGGGCGCCAGCAGCAGGGCCAGCAGCAGCAGGCTGCGCCAGCGGAGACGACGGGGATGGGGAGGCCTGGGCATGGAAGATGACTGTTGAAGGTGGGCGGGCGACGGCCGATGCAGAATTCAGGATATGGTCGATACTGTAACTTAGCGCCATCGGTAAGTGCGCGTGTTCGTGGCCCGGCGAGGTCGGGTCGCGTGCATCTGCTGCCGAGAGGATGCCTGTTGTCTGGTGGTGCCAGGGATCCATGGGCCACCCGTTGCGCTCCGCAGGGACGATACATGCGCGTTGTCCTGCAGGAGAACAGCCATGCTGTCACGACTCACCGTTCGTATGCGTTTGTTGTTCCTCGCGCTGCTGCCATTGGTGGTGCTGGTGTTGGTGATCGGCATGGCGGTGAACAACGCCAGCCGGCTGAACCAGAGCTTCGAGGAACTGTTCAAGGACCGGATGCAGCCGGTCAGCCAGCTCAAGGTCTTCGCCGACGCCTACGCGGTGACCATCGTCGACTCCCTGCACAAATACCGCGCCGAACTCTTCGACGAGGCCAAGCTGCGCGAGGCCCTGGCCTCGGCCCGCCAACGCGGCGACCAGGCCTGGAAGGCCTACCTGGCGACCAACATGACTGCGGACGAAAAGGCCAGGGTCGAACGGGTACGCGTCGACCTGCAGCAGGTGCAGCAGCTGGTGGACCAGTACATGGGCAAGCTCGATGGCGGCCTGCTGCGGGCGATCGAGCCGCGCAGCTTCAACCGCGAGCTGTACGGCACCTTCGATCCGCTCGGCAGCGAGCTTGAGCAGCTGATCGCCCTGCAGCTCAGCGAGGGGGAAAAACTCGGGGTTCGTACCGGCGAGCTGTACCAGTCGATGCGCAACACCTTCATCGGCATCGGTGTGGTCGCGCTGCTGCTGGTGCTGCTGGTGGCCCTGGTGATCGGCCTGTCGATCATCCGCCCGCTGTCGGCCCTGCGCGGTGTGATCAGCGAGGTGCAGGAGAACGCCAACCTGACCCTGCGGGCCAACGCCGAGGGCAGCGACGAGGTGGCCGACACGGCGCGTGCCTTCAATACCCTGCTCGAACATCAACAGGCGTTGATCCGTCACCTGACCGAGACCGCCACCCAGCTGGCTGCGGCTGCCGAGGAGATGAGCGCGATCAGCGCCCAGGCCAGCCAGGCCGCGACCAGCCAGGGCGACCAGACCAACATGGTGGCCACGGCGGTGCACGAGATGAGCGTGGCGGTGCAGGAGGTGGCGCAGAATGCGCAGAACATGGCCGGCGCCGCGGCCGATGCCAACCGCGAGGCGCGTCAGGGGCGCGATCTGGTGCAGGCCAATCTGAATGCCATTCGTGGCCTGTCCTCATCGGTGGACGAGGCCGGCAAGGTGATCGACAGCCTGCACAACCAGAGCGACGAGATCAGCAAGGTGCTGGGCGTGATCCAGAGCATCGCCGAGCAGACCAACCTGCTGGCGCTCAACGCCGCCATCGAAGCGGCGCGCGCGGGGGAGGCCGGGCGCGGCTTCGCCGTGGTGGCCGACGAGGTGCGGGCGCTGGCCAGCAACACCCAGCAGGCCACCGAGTCGATCCGCAGCATGATCGACGGCCTGCAGAGCGGCGCGCGCAGTGCGGTCAGCGCCATGCAGCAGTCGCGCGAGCAGGCGCAGAACAGCGTCAGCCATGCCAGGGAGGCCGACGAGGTGCTCAATCACATCGCGCTCGCCATCGAGGGCATCGCCGACGGCAACGTGCAGATATCGGCCGCCACCGAGGAGCAGACGGCGGTGGCCAGCGAGATCAGCCAGAACATCAACGGGCTCAACGACAGCATCGGCGAGGTGGTCAACGGTGCCGAGCAGAGCTCACTGGCCAGCCGCGATCTCGCGCAACTGGCCAGTGGTCTGCAGCAGCAGATTCAGCGCTTCACCGCCTAGGGCAGGGATGAAAGAAGCGGGGCTGGGTGATCCGGTGCGGAAAGCCTAGGGCGTTTCACCCAGGCACTGTTGCAGTGCCTGGCGCCAGTCGGCCAGGCGCAGGTTCCAGTCGTGCGCCAGGCGCGTGCCGTCCAGGCACGAGTTGAGCGGGCGGCGGGCCGGGGTCGGGTAGTCGCTGCTGGGGATCGGCAGCAGCCTGGCGCAGGGCTTGCCGGCGGCGCGCAGGTGCTCGGCGATGGCCTGAGCGAAGCCGAACCAGCTGGTCTGGCCCTGGTTGGTCAGGTGATAGGTGCCCCAGTGGCGGTTGCCCTGCTGCCAGGCCTGGATCAGCTCGGCGCTGGCTGCCGCGATGCTGCCGGCCCAGGTCGGGGCGCCGATCTGGTCGTCGACCACCTTCAACTCCTCGCGCTCCTGCAGCAGGCGCTGCATGGTCAGCAGGAAGTTGCGCCCGTGGCGCGAGTAGACCCAGCTGGTGCGCAGGATCAGGTGCTCGCAGCCGCTGGCGGCCACGGCCTGCTCGCCGGCCAGCTTGCTCGCGCCGTATACACCGAGCGGATTGCTGGCGTCGTCTTCGTGGTACGCGCCGTCCTTGCTGCCATCGAAGACGTAATCGGTGGAGTAGTGGATCAGCGGGATACCCAGCTCTGCGCAGGCCTTGGCCATGGCGCCGGGGGCTTCGGCGTTGACGGTGAAGGCGCGTTCAGGCTCCTGCTCGGCGAGATCCACGGCCGTGTAGGCGGCGGCATTGATCAGCAGTTGCGGGCGTTCACGCAGGATCGTCTCGCGCAGGCTGGCGGGTTGTTCCAGATCGAATGCCTGGCGTCCCAGGCTCAGCAGCTGGTGGTCGGCGAGTGCGTGCTGCAGGGCTTGGGCAACCTGGCCGGTGTGGCCGCTGATCAGAATCTTCATGCGAAGGTCTCGGCCTCGCTCAGGCTCACGCCCTGCTGGTCCTTGAGCGACAGCTGTGGCGTCAGGCCGTCGAGCGGCCAGTCGATGGCCAGTTGCGCGTCATCCCAGTAGATGCAGCGTTCGTGGGCCGGTGCGTAGTAGTCAGTGGTCTTGTAGAGGAACTCGGCGTAGTCGCTCAGCACCAGGAAGCCATGGGCGAAACCTTCGGGTACCCAGAGCTGGCGCTTGTTCTCGGCGGACAGGTGTACGCCGACCCATTTGCCGAAGTTCGCCGAGCTGCGGCGCACGTCCACGGCCACGTCGTAGACCTCGCCGGCGCTGACCCGCACCAGCTTGCCCTGGGCCTGTTGCAGTTGATAGTGCAGGCCGCGCAGCACCCCGCGCGCCGAGCGCGAGTGATTGTCCTGCACGAAGTCGCGCTGCAGGCCGGTGGCCTCGGCGAAGCGCTTGGCATTGAAACTCTCGAAGAAGAAGCCGCGTTCGTCACCGAACACCTGGGGCTCCAGGATCAGCACTTCCGGCAGTGCGGTCTCGATCACCTTCACTGCGATTCCTCCGCCAGTTTGTACAGGTATTGGCCGTAGCCGGTCTTGCCCAGCGCCTTGGCGCACCTCAGCAGCTGGTCCCGGTCGATCCAGCCCTGCTGGTAGGCGATCTCCTCGAGGCAGGCGACTTTCAGGCCCTGGCGCTTTTCCACCGTCTGCACGTACTGCGAGGCGTCGATCAGGCTGTCGTGGGTGCCGGTGTCGAGCCAGGCGAAGCCACGGCCGAAACGCTCCACGCGCAGATCGCCACGGGCCAGGTACGCGTTGTTGACGTCGGTGATCTCCAGTTCGCCACGTGGCGAGGGTTTGACGGCCTTGGCGATGCGCACCACGTCGTTGTCATAGAAGTACAGGCCGGTCACGGCGAAGCTCGACTTCGGCTTGGCCGGTTTCTCCTCGATCGACAGGGCGTTGCCAGCGGCATCGAACTCCACCACGCCGAAGCGCTCGGGGTCGCTGACCCAGTAGCCGAACACGGTGGCGCCGCTGTCGTGGCTGGCGGCACGCAGCAGCATCTCGGTGAAGTGCTGGCCGTGGAAGATGTTGTCGCCGAGGATCAGGCACACCGAGTCGCTGCCGATGAACGACTCGCCGATCAGGAAGGCCTGGGCCAGGCCATCGGGCGAGGGTTGTTCGGCGTACTGCAAGGTGATGCCGAACTGGCTGCCGTCGCCGAGCATCTTGCTGAAGTTCGGCAGGTCTTCGGGGGTGGAGATGATCAGGATCTCGCGAATGCCGGCGAGCATCAGCACCGACAGCGGGTAGTAGATCATCGGCTTGTCGTAGATCGGCAGCAGCTGCTTGGACACGCCGAGGGTAATGGGGTGCAGACGCGTGCCGGAGCCGCCGGCGAGGATGATGCCTTTCATTGAAACTCCTTAAAGTGCGCCGAGCCGCTGGCCCTGATAGCTGCCATCCTGCACGCGGCGGCACCAGTCGAGGTTGTCCAGGTACCACTGCACCGTCTTGCGCAGGCCGCTGGCGAAGGTTTCCTCTGGTACCCAACCCAGCTCGCGCTCGATCTTGCTGGCGTCGATGGCGTAGCGCAGGTCATGACCGGGGCGATCCTGCACGTAGGTGATCAGCTCCTCGTAGCGGGCAATGCCGGCCGGTTTCTGCGGTGCCAGTTCTTCCAGCAGCGCGCAGATGGCATGCACCACGTCGAGATTCTTCTGCTCGTTGTGTCCGCCAATGTTGTAGGTCTCGCCCACCTGACCCTCGCTGACCACCTTGAGCAGCGCGCGGGCGTGGTCTTCGACATAGAGCCAGTCGCGCACCTGCTGGCCATTCCCGTAGACCGGCAGTGGCTTGCCGGCCAGGGCGTTGAGGATCATCAGCGGGATGAGCTTCTCGGGGAAGTGGTACGGGCCGTAGTTGTTCGAGCAGTTGGTGATCAGCACCGGCAGGCCATAGGTGCGCAGCCAGGCGCGCACCAGGTGGTCGGACGCCGCCTTGCTGGCCGAGTACGGGGAGCTGGGTGCGTAGGGCGTGGTCTCGCTGAACAGGTCGTCGACGCCGTGCAGGTCGCCGTACACCTCGTCGGTGGAGATGTGGTGGAAGCGGAAAGCGGCCTGGCGTTCGGCAGCGAGCCCGAGCCAGTAGCTGCGGACACTTTCCAGCAGGCTGTAGGTGCCGACGATGTTGGTCTGGATGAATGCGGCGGGGCCGTCGATGGAGCGGTCGACATGCGATTCCGCGGCCAGGTGCATCACCGCATCCGGCTGGAATTCGGCCAGCGTCGCGGCGACCTGTTCGCTATCGGCGATGTCCGCCTGCACGAAACGGTAGCGCGGGCTGACGGCGACTGTCTCCAGCGACTCCAGGTTGCCGGCATAGGTCAGCTTGTCGAGGTTGAGCACCTCGTGATCAGTCTGCCGGATCAGGTGGCGAATCAGGGCCGAGCCGATGAAACCGGCACCGCCGGTGATCAGGATGCGCATACATCTACCTCATACTCTTGCAGTGGCTCCTGCCAGCTGCATGTGGAGCCGAAGCCGCTATAGAAGACTGGTCGCTGTAAAACAAAAAAGGCCTGCATGAGAGCAGGCCTTTGATACTAAATGGTGCCGGCACCAGGAGTCGAACCCGGGACCTACTGATTACAAGTCAGTTGCTCTACCAGCTGAGCTATACCGGCTTAGTGGGGGCGCCATTATATCCATTCGTCGGCACGAGTAAAGCCACCTTCAAGCCGCATGTTTACGGGCCTGGCTATCAGCAGCGGTTCTTTTATGCACAAAGAGAAGGCATCGCCGAGCAGTACGCACCGCTGCTGTGCGCTTCGTCACGGTTTTTTCGCAAGTCTTTGTTTTTCTGTAACTTATTTTTGTGGTCGAAAAATAGCCAGATGTCCGCAGGGCAATTCCCTCGGGTGCTGGGTGCTTTTGCCCAGAAAGCATCAACAGAGTTATCCACAGCTTCTGTGTGCAACTCGGGCGCGCTCGGCGACCAGCAGCAGGTTGCGTGGGGTCAGCTGGTAGTCGCAGAAGCTGCCCAGCTTCACGTCATAGCCCTGCTCCTGCAGGTACAGGGCGCGATCGAGCAGCAGCCAGAGCTCCAGCGGGCGACGGAACAGGTTGCGCAGCAGTTCGAGGTTGCGCACCTCGGCCAGGCGTTGCCAGCCGCGGGCCTCCAGTGCCTGCCAGTCCTGCTCGCCGGGAGCGGGTACCTCACGCAGTGCGGCCAGGTCCTGGCAGAAGCTGGCGAACGGCTTGCTGAACCACTTACTGGGCAGCGAGGGGGTCGGCAGGTACTCGTCGACGCCCCTGAGCTGGCGTTGCAGCAGGTCGAAGGCCAGGCGCCAGGCCATCGACTGGTTGCGCTGGCGACGTACGCGCGCTCCCGCCGTCACGGTTTCGCTGAGCGGCAGGCCGAGGTCGTCACGTGACAGGCGCAGCGCCGATGCCTGCGCCACCTGCGACAGGGCCTGGTAGTGCGGGGCGGCAATGCGGTTGTAGCAGCAGGGCGCGACCGCCAGCTGTGTACAGCCTTTCTGCTTGGCCAGTTGCAGCAGGCGTACGTGGAGGTCGCCGCAGGCATGCAGGGCGACGAGCGTCTGCCCGGCATTGAGTCGCTCGGCGACGTCGTCGCCGAGCACATCCTGATGCAGATGCGCCGCCTGCACGCCCAGGCGGCGGCTGAGCAGGTCGCCGGCCTGCACCAGCGCCGGGTCGTACTCCAGGCACGTCAGTCGTTGCTCGTCCTGGGTCAGCCAGCGACCGAGATGGCCCTTGCCCGAGCACCAGTCGAGCCAGTGGCGCGGGCGCAGGCCGAACGACAGGTGGCTGGCGAAGGCCTGGATCTGCGCCATCTTGCGCCCGGGGACATCGACGCCGAACGCGTGCGAGCGCTGTGTGCCGGCCGCGTTCGGCAGTTCGCCCAGGGCGCTCAGCTCGTGCGCCTGGCGTGCCAGCTCGGCGAAGGGCGCGGGTGCTGCGAGTTGGTAGGGGGCGTGGTCGGCGGCCTCTGCCTGCTCCAGCGAGCGGCCGCGCAACCAGTTGGCGAGCTCGGGGAGCTGGCTCTCCCAGGGCAGTTGCAGGTGATGAAACGGCCTGGGGCGCCACAGGCCCTGGTGCTGCAGGAGGAAGCCGTCCAGCGCCTGGAAGCGGATGAGCAGATCGCCGGAGGTGAGGAAAGGCTCTGACATGATGCTCGTGACGGGCGAGGGGCCGTCCGCAAGGGACGGCCCGAATGGCTCAGCGACCCTGGCAGGCGTCGACGCGCAGCCAGCGTTCCAGCAGGCGGAAGGCCCTTACCAGAACAAAGGCGATGGCCAGGTAGAACAGGCCGGCCGCGAAGAAGATCTCGACCGGCAGGTAGGTGCGGGCAATGATGGTGCGCGCCATGCCGGTCAGTTCCAGCAGGGTGACGGTGCTGGCCAGGGCGCTGGCCTTGAGCATCAGGATCACTTCGTTGCTGTAGGCCGGCAAGCCGATGCGCGCGGCGCGCGGCAGGATGATGTAGAACATCGCCTGCGCCCGTGACATGCCCAGTGCGCGGGCGGCCTCGACCTCGCCCTGCGGCACGGCCTGGATGGCGCCGCGCAGGATCTCGGCAATGTAGGCCGCGGTATGCAGGGTCATGGTGATGATTGCGCACCAGTAGGGGTCACGCAGGTAGGGCCACAGCGGGCCATGGCGCACGGCATCGAACTGCGCCAGGCCGTAGTAGACCAGAAACAGCTGCACCAGCAGCGGCGTGCCACGGAAGAAGAAGATGTAGCCGTAGGGCAGGGCGCGTACGTACCAGTGCTTGGACGCGCGGGCGATGCCCATGGGCAATGCGACGATCAGGCCGGCCACGACGGCAATGGCCACCAGTTCGAGTGTCAGCAGCGCGCCTTCGGACAGGCGCGGCAGCCATTTGATGATGACTTCCCAGTTCATGAGGCGCTCCGGACGAAGCCACGGCTAGCGCGCTTCTCGAGGAAATGCAGGCCGATCATGGCGAGAACGGTCAGGCCCAGATAGATGAAGGCGGCGACCATATAGAAGGTGAAGGGCTCCTTGCTCGCGGTCACGGCGATCTGCGAGCGGCGCATGATCTCTTCCAGGCCGATCACCGAGACCAGTGCGGTGTCCTTCATCAGGATCATGAACAGGTTGCCCAGGCCGGGCAGGGCGATGCGCCACATCTGCGGCAGGACCAGCTTCCAGAGAATCCGCCCGCTGGACATGCCCAGTGCCTGGCCCGCTTCGCGGTGGCCTTTGGGAATGGCGAGGATGGCGCCGCGGAACACTTCGGTGGCATAGGCACCAAAACACAGGCCGAGGGCGATGGTGCCCGCAGCGAAGGCGGAAAGCTCGAGGCTCTCGACGCCAAGCAGGTCGGCCAGGCTGCGCATCAGGCCGACGGTGCCGAAATAGATCAGCAGCACCCAGAGCAGCTCGGGCACGCCGCGCACGATGGTGGAATAGCTGCCGCCGAGCCACTGCAGCGGCTTGTACGGCGAAGTCTTGGCCAGCGCACCCAGCAGGCCCAGCACCAGACCGACCGACAGCGCGGACAGCGCCAGTTTGACGGTCATCAGGGTGCCGGCGGCCAGGGCGGGGCCGAATCCGTGGAGTTCGAAAATCATCGGAGGGCTCGGGCAGTTGCGCCGCCGCGTGGGCGGCGCAATGCCTTCAGGTCATCAATAGATGCTGAACGGGAAGTACTTGTCGTTGATCTGCTTGTAGGTGCCGTCTTCGATGATGGCTTGCAGAGCGGTGTTCAGCTTCTCGCGCAGCGGGTCGCCCTTGCGCACGGCGATGCCGATCTTGTCGTTGTCGAATACCGGGTCGCCCTTGAACTCGAAGTCCTTGCCGGCATCGCTCTTGAGCCATTCCCAGTTGACGAAGGTGTCGGCCAGCACGCCATCGAGACGGCCGGAGGCCAGGTCGAGGTAGGCGTTTTCCTGGGTGTCATACAGCTTGATGTCGACGACCTTGCCGAGGTTGTCTTCCAGCCAGGTGCCGGCGATGGTGGCGCGCTGGGCACCAATCACCTTGCCCTTGAGGCTGGCTTCGTCGGTCTTGAAGTCGGCGGACTTGGGTGCGATGAACTGCAGCTTGTTGGTGTAGTACGCATCGGTGAAGTCGACGGCCTGCTTGCGCTCGTCGGTGATCGACATGGAGGCGATCAGGAAGTCGAACTTCTTGGCGTTCAGGGCCGGGATGATGCCGTCCCAGTCGGAGGTAACCACTTCGCACTCGGCTTTCATCTTGGCGCACAGTGCCTGGCCGATTTCCACGTCGAAGCCGGTGACCTTGCCGCTGGCGTCGATCAGGTTGAAGGGCGGGTAGGCGCCTTCGGTGCCGAGTTTCAGTTTGTCAGCGGCGACAGCGCTGGTGCCGAAGGCCAGAGTGGCGGCCGCGGCCAGCAGGATCTTCTTATAGTTCTGCATGCATGTTGCTCCGTGTTAGCGATTGCTGGACATGAATTGTTTACAGCGTGCCGATTGCGGGTTTTCGAACACCTGGGCGGGTGGCCCCTGCTCCTCGACCAGGCCCTGGTGGAGGAACACCACCTCGCTGGACACCTGGCGAGCGAAACTCATTTCGTGGGTAACCAGCAGCATGGTGCGACCCTCGTCGGCAAGCGCGCGAATCACATTAAGCACTTCTTGTACCATCTCCGGGTCGAGGGCCGAAGTCGGTTCATCGAAGAGGATCACCTTCGGTTGCATGGCCAGGGTGCGGGCGATGGCTGCACGCTGCTGCTGGCCGCCGGAAAGCTGGTTGGGATAGACATGACGCTTGTCGGCGATGCCGACCTTGGCCAGCAGCGCCTCGGCCACCTCGGTGGCTTCGGCCTTGCTCTGGCCCAGTACGCGGCGCGGTGCCTCGATGATGTTGTCGAGCACGCTCATGTGCGGCCACAGATTGAAATTCTGGAAGACGAAGCCGATCTCGCTGCGCAGGCGGTTGATCTGCTTGTTGTCGGCGGCGATCAGGTCGCCGTTCTTCGCGGCCTTGAGCTTGAGCTCCTCGCCAGCGACGAAGATCTGACCCTCGTGCGGGTTTTCTAGCAGGTTGATGCAACGCAGGAAGGTGGACTTGCCGGAGCCGGAAGAACCGAGGATGGAGATGACGTCACCGTCCCTGGCCGTCAGGGAAATGCCCTTGAGCACTTCGAGATCGCCGTAGCGTTTGTGCAGGTTGCGGATTTCCAGCGCGGGCGTCGCCTCGGCCATGGGGTGTGATCCTCTTCTTCTTCGAATGCGCTCCGGCGTACGGCGGGCCATCCTGGCTGGCGGCCAAGCTAGCATAGCGTTTCCGTGACCGCCAAGCCGTTTGCCGGGCGATAGCAGGTTGCCGGGTCGCAGGTGTCGCCTGGTTACAGTTGCTTGTCGCGCAGGCGAAACAATGGCACGAGAAATTTGCGGGAGGCAGAAAGCAAAAAGCCCCAGCACGTGGCTGAGGCTCTTTGTCATGTATCAGTGGTGCCCAGGGACGGAATCGAACCGCCGACACGGGGATTTTCAATCCCCTGCTCTACCAACTGAGCTACCTGGGCCAACGGGGCGCTATTAGACGGATTTGCAGGATCAGTGTCAAGCGCGAGTTGGAAAAATATTTAAATATTTCGGGCGCTTAGGTTCGTGAGCGAGAAAAGCGGGGAGGGCCGGCCGGGTCGCGCGTGGGCAACGTGCGAAGGTTGCCGTGGCCAAAGCCCCTCCCTTCAGCATGCTTATTCGCTGGGCGGCACGTAGCCTTCGGCTTGGGCGTATTCCTCGCCGGAGAGGAACTTGTCCATCTCGGCCTGGAGGAACTTGCGATCCTCGGCGTTCATCATGTTCAGGCGACGCTCGTTGATCAGCATGGTCTGGTGCTTCTGCCACTCGTCCCAGGCCTGCCTGGAGACGTTGTTGAAGATGTCTTCGCCTTTGGCGCCGGGGTAGGGCGCGCGATCCAGGCCGGGCAGTTCCTGTTTGTATTTGCGGCACAGCACGGTGCGGGTCATGTCGGTTCTCCAGCGGTAATGGCTTGCGCCGCGCGTTTCAGCAGCTTCTTCACCGGGGCGGCAAGGCCCAGGCGCGGCGGGGTGGCGAGGTTATACCAGAGCCAGTCGTCCTCGGCCACGCGGCTCGGCTGCTCGGTCACCCGCACCAGCCAGGGTTCGATCGCCAGCTGGAAGTGGCTGAAGGTGTGGGTCAGGCCTTCCAGTTCACGGCGTGTGCCGAGGTCGAGCTGGCGCTGCTGGCCGAGCGCGCCGAGCTGCTCGAGATCGTCCAGCTCCGGCAGGCTCCACAGCCCGCCCCACAGCCCCGTCGACGGCCGGCGGTAGAGCAGGATGTCGCCGTCAGCGTTGACCAGCAGTGGCATCAGGGTGCGTTTCTGCGGCAGGGCCTTGCGCGGCTTGGCCACCGGGTAGCGGATTTCCAGGCCGAGCAGGTGCGCCTGGCAGCCGCTGCGCACCGGGCACAGCAGGCAGGTCGGCTTGCTGCGGGTGCACAGGGTGGCGCCGAGGTCCATCATGGCCTGGGTGTAATGGTTGACGCGCTCGTGCGGGGTCAGGCGCTCGGCCACGTCCCACAGTTGCCTGGCCACCTTCGGCTCACCGGGGTAGCCCTCCTGCGCCACGTAGCGTGCCAGTACCCGTTTGACGTTGCCGTCGAGGATCGGCGCGCGCAGGCCCATGCTCAGGCTGGCGATGGCGCCGGCGGTGGAGCGGCCGATGCCGGGCAGTTCGCTGAGGGCGTCGACGCTGCGCGGAAACTCGCCGCCATGCTCGCGCATGATGATCTGCGCGGTCTTCTGCAGGTTGCGCGCACGGGTGTAGTAGCCCAGGCCGGTCCACAGGTGCAGCACTTCGTCTTCCGCCGCCTCGGCCAGGTCCTTCACGGTCGGCAGGGCGGCCATGAAGCGGTCGAAGTAGCCGAGCACGGTGCTGACCTGGGTCTGCTGCAGCATGATTTCCGACACCCAGACACGGTAGGGCGTGATGCCCTGCTGCCAGGGCAGGTCCTTGCGTCCGTGCTGGTCGTACCAGGCCAGCACGGCGCCGTTGAACTGCTCGGGGCTCATCGGTTGAACAGGCCCTTGAGTGCGTCTTTCAGCTCCGGGCTGACCTTGTCGCCGAGTTTCTCCTCGAGCTTCTCGGTCAGCTTGTTGCCGGCCAGGCGCGCAGCGATCTTGCCGAGGCCGTCCTGGTCGAGGCGACAGGCCTTGGCGCCAAGCTCCAGCGGGCCACGGCAGCGCAGCGGCCATTCGATGCCGACATAGCGTTCGTTGACCTGGCAGGCCGGGTCGGGCATCTCGCGCTGGTCGCCTTCGATGGTGATGCCGACCTGGTAGTCGATGCCGAGCACGCGCAGGTCGAGGTCGCCCTTGCCGCTTACCGCCAGGCCCGGGATCTGCGCCTTCATGTCCGGGTTGTGCGCTACGCCGTTACGCACGCTCAGGCTGCCCTTGAGCTCGCGGAAGGGGGTGTCCTTGCCGGTCGGCGGGTTGCTCATGGCCTTGCGGTTGAGGGTGGCTATGCCACGGCAGAGCTGCTGCTCGAGGTTGGCATCGACCAGCACGCCATCGTTGAGCACGAAGCTGGCAGTGCCGTTGAGCGCTTCGACCCAGGCCTTCTGGCTGTTGCCACGGGTGTTGAACTTGGCGTCGAGGTCGAGCAGACCACGGATCGGCGCGGGCTGGCCGTCCTTCTTCAGGAAGGGTTCGACGGGCATACGGCTGAGGCGTTTCTCCACGCTGAGCATGGGGTCGGCCTGGCGCACGTCGATGCGGCCATTGCCGCTGAAGCTGCCGCCCTGCAGCTTGCCGCGAACGTCCTGCAGGGTGATCAGGCCGCCGCGACCGTTGGCTTTCAGGGTCACGTCGGTGAAGGGTTGCTGGTCGAAGGTCAGTTGCCCCAGGCTCAGGGCCAGCTGCAGGTCGAGCTTGCGCAGCTGATCGACCGGCAGGACCTTGTCGTCGCTCCAGGCCTGCTGGGTCGGCGCATTGGGCAGTGGCGTGCTGCCGTCCTTGCCGGCGCTGGAGATGCTGTCCTTGACCTCGGCCTGGCGCGCTGCGGCGGCCTTGTCCTTGGTCTCCGGCGGCAGGTAATCGTCCAGGTTGAGCGTGTCGCCCTTGAGGTCGGCGCGCAGCGCCTGGCGGGCGAAGTCGGCCACGCCCAGGCTGCCGGTGAAGGTGCTGCCGTCGAGCTTGAGGGTGAGGTCTTCGAGCATCATGCCGTTGCTCGAACCATTCAGGCGGCTGACCAGTTCGAACTGGTTGAGGCTGTTGGCGTCACGGGTCTTCGGCAGCTCCACGCCGATGCCATCGAGGAACTCGCGCAGGTTGAGCGGCGCGATGGACAGGCCGCCAGACAGCTTGGCGTCCTTGTCCAGCTCGCGGGCCTTGAGTTCGCCCAGGGCGCGCAGCTGGTTGGCGGAGAGCTTCAGGCTGTTCCATTCGGCGATGTTGGCCGCCAGATCGACCAGCAGCTGGCCTTGTGCGGAGAAGTTCAGGGTCTTGCCCTTGAGCGGTTCGCCCGAGACTTCGCCGGCCAGCTTCAGGTCTTCGAACTGGTAGCGCTTGAGGGCCCGGTCGAAGCGCAGCTGGCCTTCCACTTCGCTGCGCGCACGCAGCACCGGTTGGTTGGTGCCGAAGAAGGCGCTGAGCTTGAGCGGAATGCTCGCGCCTTCACGGATGGCGCCGGTCTTCAGTTCGATGTTCTCCAGGGTGAACTGCTGGCCTTTCTGTGCATCGCTGTAGTCGATGCGCGAATTGCTCAGGCTCAGGCTGTCGATGTCCAGCTTCAGCGGTTGGCCAGCGGGTTTTTCCCCAGGCTGCTCGGCGGGGGTGTCTTCGCTCGGGGCGGGTTCGCCAGGCGCTTGCTGCGCCACGGTGGTCTCGGCGGGGCGGCCGACACCTTCCCAGTTGCCGTGGCCCTTGTCGTCACGTTGCAGGTTGAGGTTGAGGCCGTCGATGCGGATATCGCTCATCTGCACTTCCTTGCGCAGCAGCGGCATCACGCGCACGGAGAGCCCGATCAGGCGCAGGTCGGCGAAGGGTTTGTCCGGCGTATCGGCGCTGGCCAGGGTGGCGTCGGTCAGCTCCAGGCCCAGCCAGGGGAACAGGCTCCAGCCGATGTCACCCTTGAGTTGCAGGTCGAGGTTGGCCTTGTCGTGGGCGATCTGGCGAATCTCGTCCTTGTAGTCGTTGGGGTCGAACAGGTGAGTCAGGGCAAACAGCAGCGCCACTATGATCAGTAGCAAGCCGAGAAAGAAAAGGCCCAGGATCTTGCCTAGCGCTTTCATGAGCGGGGTCCTTGGTTTCGATGGCTGGAATGGCGGGAAACAGACGGTCGCCGATTATAGCCTCATGTGCAGTCGCGAGGCGTTCGCAGTGGGCGGGTCGCGGTGCTCGGCTGGGTGTTGGATCGAAAACCCGGCAAGCGGTTCCCGGTGATCATGTGGGCCAGGTCGTCGTCGCGTGATCGGCCTGGAGTTCGTGGCGGAAACGGCAGGGGCATCGACGCCATCTATCGGTCGATAGATGCGGCCTTTTGCTTTTTTGCTGAAATCACATGAAAAGTGCGTGAAACGCTAAAAAAACTTCAGCAGCGCGGCGATTTGTCGCGCCTGGGTGCTACTCTCTGCAAACTTTGGCTGCGGTGCATTGTCGCGCCTGCCTTGGTTCGCTTGCCAACATAAAAAGAGAAACTCCCTATGACTGACGCCTTTGCATTGGACGGTGTTGCGGCAAAGCCTGCATTTCTGTCCAAGGAACGCATCATCGCGAAAACCGGTTTCAACCGCTGGCTGGTTCCGCCTGCTGCCCTCGCCATCCACCTCTGCATCGGGATGGCCTACGGCTTCTCCGTCTTCTGGCTGCCGTTGTCCAAGGCCGTGGGCATCACCGCTGCCACGGCCTGTGCGCCCGACATGGGCTTCTTCGAGCAGGTGTTCGCCAGCAACTGCGACTGGCAGATCTCCATGCTCGGCTGGGTCTACACCCTGTTCTTCGTCTTTCTCGGTTGCTCGGCTGCCATCTGGGGTGGCTGGCTGGAGCATGCCGGCCCGCGCAAGGCTGGCGTCGTGTCCGCGCTGTGCTGGTGCGGTGGTCTGCTGATTTCCGCGCTGGGCATCTATACCCACCAGATCTGGCTGTTGTGGCTGGGCTCCGGGGTCATCGGCGGTATCGGCCTGGGGCTGGGCTACATCTCTCCGGTGTCGACCCTGATCAAGTGGTTCCCGGACAAGCGCGGCATGGCCACCGGCATGGCGATCATGGGCTTCGGCGGTGGTGCGATGGTCGGTGCGCCGCTGGCGGCGATGCTGATGAACCACTTCGCCACGCCGGACAGCGTCGGTGTCTGGCAGAGCTTCGTGGTGATGGCGGCGATCTACTTCGTCTTCATGATGGGCGGCGCCCTGGCGTACCGCGTACCGCCGACCGGCTGGAAACCGGCTGGCTGGACCGCTCCGGCGGCCAAGGCCAACAACGCCATGATCACCAAGGGTCACGTGCACGTTAATACCGCCTGGAAAACGCCGCAGTTCTGGCTGGTCTGGGCCGTTCTGTGTCTGAACGTCTCGGCGGGCATCGGCATCATCGGCATGGCTTCGCCGCTGCTGCAGGAAGTCTTCGCCGGCAGGCTGATCGGTGTCGACCTGGCCTTCAACGAACTCAGCGCTGCGCAGCTGGCGGAGATCGCCGCCATCGCCGCGGGTTTCACCGGCCTGCTCAGCCTGTTCAACATCGGTGGGCGCTTCTTCTGGGCATCCTGCTCGGACTTCATCGGCCGCAAGGGCACCTATTTCGTGTTCTTCGGCCTGGGGCTGGCGCTCTACGCCTCGGTGCCGATGCTCGGCCACCTGGGCAGTCTGGCGCTGTTCGTCCTGGCATTCTGCGTGATCCTGTCGATGTACGGCGGCGGCTTCGCCACCGTGCCGGCCTACCTGGCCGACCTGTTCGGCACGCAGAACGTCGGCGCCATCCATGGCCGCCTGCTGACTGCCTGGGCCGTGGCCGGCGTGCTGGGTCCGGTGCTGGTCAACTACCTGCGCGAGTATCAGCTGAGCATCGGTGTGGAGAAGGCCGCAGCCTACGACATCACCCTGTATATCCTCTCCGGCCTGCTGGTGCTGGGCTTCATCTGCAACGCCCTGGTGCGTCCGGTGGCGCCGAAGTACTTCATGAACGAAGCCGAGCTGGCTGCCGAGCGCGCCCATGGCGAGAAGTCGGCACCGGCGGCGAGCGAGCTGGAGTGGGCGGCTGATCCGTCGAGCAAGCCGGTGGCGGTGTTCGCCTGGCTGGTGGTCGGCGTGCCGCTGGCCTGGGGTGTGTGGATCACCCTGCAGAAGACGGTCGTGCTGTTCCAGTAACCCGTCCTGGTAACGAAAAGCCCGCGCCGGTCTGCGACCTGCGCGGGCTTTTTCGTTTGCGGGTTGTACCCGCCCGACCATCGCCGGTAGCCGTTGCGCCCCCGGCACGCCTATAATATCGGCCTTTTTCCGTTGGTAATTCGTGGAGCTGGTGATGGCCGAACGTACGGCATTCGTCGAGCGCAACACCCTCGAGACCCAGGTCAAGGTCTCGATCAACCTGGATGGCACCGGCAAGGCGCGCTTCGACATCGGTGTGCCTTTTCTCGAGCACATGCTCGACCAGATCGCCCGTCATGGTCTGATCGACCTCGATATCGAGTGCAAGGGCGATCTGCACATCGACGATCACCACACCGTCGAGGACGTCGGCATCACCCTGGGCCAGGCCTTCACCAAGGCCATCGGCGACAAGAAGGGCATGACCCGCTATGGCCATTCCTATGTGCCGCTGGACGAGGCGCTGTCGCGCGTGGTGATCGACTTCTCCGGTCGTCCCGGCCTGCAGATGCACGTGCCGTTCACCCGCGCGGTGGTCGGCAACTTCGATGTCGACCTGTTCCAGGAGTTCTTCCAGGGCTTCGTCAACCACGCGCTGGTGTCGCTGCACATCGACAACCTGCGTGGGCACAACACCCACCACCAGATCGAGACCGTGTTCAAGGCCTTCGGCCGCGCGCTGCGCATGGCCGTCGAGCTGGACCCGCGCATGGCCGGGCAGATGCCGTCGACCAAGGGTTGCCTGTAAATGCAGACGGTAGCCGTAATCGACTATGGCATGGGCAACCTGCACTCGGTGGCCAAGGCGCTCGAACACGTCGGTGCTGGCCGCGTACTGGTGACCAGCGATGCCAAGGTGATTCGTGAGGCGGATCGCGTGGTGTTCCCCGGTGTGGGGGCGATCCGCGATTGCATGGGCGAGATCAGACGCCTGGGCTTCGATGCGCTGGTGCGTGAAGTCAGCGCCGACCGGCCGTTCCTGGGTATCTGCGTCGGCATGCAGGCGCTGCTCGAACGCAGCGAAGAGAACGACGGTGTGGACTGCATCGGCCTGTTCCCCGGTCAGGTGCGTTTCTTCGGCAAGGACCTGGCCGAAGACGGCGAGCGCCTGAAGGTGCCGCACATGGGCTGGAACGAAGTCAGCCAGGCGGTCAAGCATCCGCTGTGGCACGACATTCCCGACCAGGCGCGCTTCTACTTCGTGCACAGCTACTACATCGAGGCCGGCAAGCCGCAGCAGGTGGTCGGCCGTGGCCACTATGGCAAGGACTTCGCCGCCGCGCTGGCCGAGGGTTCGCGCTTCGCCGTGCAGTTCCACCCGGAGAAGAGCCACACCCACGGCCTGCAGTTGCTGCAGAACTTCATCGCCTGGGACGGTCGCTGGTAATGGCGCGGGCCAAGGTTCCCAGTCTGGCGCTCGAACCTGCCCAGGAGCAGGCGGCGCTGTTGCTGCTGCAGCGTTTTCTCGATGAGCGTTTCGAGCTGCAGCTGGGCACCTTCGAGGTTCAGGAAGTGCTGGACCTGATCACCCGCGAGCTGGCACCGCACTACTACAACAAGGCCATTCTCGATGTGCAGGCGCACCTGAAAGACAGGTTCGAGAGCATCGAGAGCGACCTCTGGGCGCTCGAGAAGAACTGAGCGCCTTACCGAATTCAAACTTGAGCAGGTTCAACCGATGCTGATTATCCCCGCTATCGATCTGAAGGACGGCGCCTGCGTGCGCCTGCGCCAGGGCCGCATGGAAGACTCCACGGTGTTCTCCGATGACCCGGTGAGCATGGCGGCCAAGTGGGTCGAGGGCGGCTGCCGCCGTCTGCACCTGGTCGACCTGAACGGCGCCTTCGAAGGTCAGCCGGTCAACGGCGAAGTGGTCACCGCCATCGCCAAGCGCTACCCCAATCTGCCGATCCAGATCGGCGGCGGCATCCGTACCCTGGAAACCATCGAGCACTACGTGCGCGCCGGCGTCAGCTACGTGATCATCGGCACCAAGGCAGTCAAAGAGCCCGAGTTCGTCAGCGAAGCGTGCAAGGCCTTCCCGGGCAAGGTCATCGTCGGCCTGGATGCCAAGGACGGCTTCGTCGCCACCGACGGCTGGGCCGAGGTCTCCAGCGTGCAGGCTACCGACCTGGCCAGGCGCTTCGAGGCAGACGGCGTGTCCGCCATCGTTTATACCGACATCGCCAAAGACGGCATGATGCAGGGCTGCAACGTCGAAGCCACTGCCGCACTGGCTGCCGCCAGCAAGATCCCGGTGATCGCCTCCGGCGGCATCCACAACCTCGGCGATATCGAGAAGCTGCTGCTGGCGCGTTCGCCAGGCATCATCGGCGCTATCACTGGGCGTGCCATCTATGAAGGCACCCTGGACGTGGCCGAGGCGCAGCGCTTCTGCGACGGCTTCAAGGGCTGAACCGTAGGGCGGGGTGAAACCCGCCGCAACTGACGCAATCTTTATCGGTGGGTTGCACCCACCCTACGGGAGCACCGTATGGCACTGGCTAAACGCATCATCCCCTGCCTCGACGTCGACAACGGCCGCGTGGTCAAGGGCGTCAAGTTCGAGAACATCCGCGATGCCGGCGATCCGGTGGAGATCGCTCGCCGCTACGACGAGCAGGGCGCCGACGAGATCACCTTTCTCGACATCACCGCCAGCGTCGACAACCGCGATACCACGCTGCATACCGTCGAGCGCATGGCCAGCCAGGTCTTCATTCCGCTGACCGTCGGCGGTGGCGTGCGTACCGTGCAGGACATCCGCAACCTGCTCAATGCCGGTGCCGACAAGGTCTCGATCAACACCGCCGCGGTGTTCAACCCCGAGTTCGTCGGTGAGGCGGCTGCGCGCTTCGGTTCGCAGTGCATCGTCGTCGCCATCGACGCCAAGCGTGTATCGGCGCCGGGCGAGCCGGGGCGCTGGGAGATCTTCACGCATGGCGGGCGCAAGCCGACCGGCCTCGATGCCGTGGAGTGGGCGCGCAAGATGGAAGGGCTGGGCGCCGGGGAAATCCTCCTCACCAGCATGGACCAGGATGGCGTGAAGAGCGGTTACGACCTGGGCGTGACCCGTGCCATCAGCGAAGCGGTACGCGTGCCGGTGATCGCCTCCGGCGGTGTCGGCAACCTGCAGCACCTGGCCGATGGCATCCTCGAAGGCAAGGCTGATGCCGTGCTCGCCGCGAGCATCTTCCATTTCGGCGAGTACACCGTGCCGGAAGCCAAGGCCTATCTGGCCAGCCGCGGCATCGTCGTACGCTGATTGCCGCCACTTCGACCTGCCCGCTGCGCAAAGCTGCGGGCGAGTCGACGGCAAAGTGCCAGCGATCCAGCTAGCATTAATCATCATCTCTAAAACCCTGACTCTCTGCCCTTGGTGGAGGGTTGCCCTTTGTCGAACATCTTCGACATGGAGTCTTCATGTTCCTTCTTCGATTCGTGACTATTTTCGTCCTGTCGTGTGGTCTCAGCATTGCACGTGCCGAGCCGCTGGTGCTGCTCACGGAAAACATGCCGCCCTTCAACATGTCGGTCTCCGGCACCAACTACGCCCGTGACGACGGGATCACGGGTATCAGCTCCGACATCCTGCGCGCGGTATGCGAGCGTGCCGAGGTCGAGTGCCAGCAGATCCTGCGCTTCCCTTGGCAGCGCGTGTACCAGCAGACACTGGACGATGCGGGTTACGGGGTTTTTTCCACCGCGCGTACCGCCGAGCGTGAGGGGCTGTTCAAATGGGTTGGGCCCATCTCCAGGTACGACTGGGTGCTGTTCGCCAAGGGCGATAGCCCGATCCAGCTGGCCAGCATCGAAGACGCGCGGCGTTATCGGATCGGGGGCTACAAGGGCGATGCCAAGACCCAGTTCCTGCTGGACAGGGGCCTGGAGGTAACGACCGCGCTGCGTGATGCGGAAAACGTCAGGAAGCTCGACAAAGGTCAGATCGATCTGTGGATTGCTTCCAGCCAGGCCGGGCCGCTTACCGCCCGTCAGGAAGGCGTCGAGAACCTCAAGGTGGTTCAGCACCTGAACTCGGTCGACCTCTACCTTGCGCTGAATCTGCAGACGTCGGACGAGCTGGTGCAGAAGTTGCAGAAGGCATTGGAGTCGCTGCGTGCGGAAGGTGCACTGAAGAGCATCGAAGCGCGCTATTGAGGCAATCGGCCAGTAATCGCTGGGCCGGGGAGGGCATGGCGGTTATCCTGATGCAGTCTGCCATATTCACAGAAAGAGAAACGCCATGCTCAAACGCCTGCTGATCGCACTGGCCGGCACCCTTGTGGTGCTGTCTGGCGCCGCGCGCGCCGAAGTGGACCCCGACTACACCGTGGTTCTGCTGACCGAGAACTTCCCGCCCTACAACATGGCCATCAATGGCAAGAACTTCGCTCAGGAAGACAATATCGACGGTATCGCCGTGGATATCATCAAGGAGATGTTCAAGCGTGCGGGCGTCAAGTACAGCCTGACGCTGCGCTTCCCCTGGGATCGGATCTACAACCTGGCGCTGGAAAAGCCGGGCTACGGTGTGTTCGTCGCCGCCCGCCTGCCCGAGCGCGAGGAGCTGTTCAAGTGGGTGGGGCCGATCGGCCCGGACGATTGGGTCCTGCTGGCCAAGGGCGACAACCCGATCAGCCTGACCAGCCTGGACCAGGCCAAGAAGTACCGCATCGGTGCGTACAAGGGCGATGCCATCTCCGAGTACCTGACCGAGAAGGGCGTCGAGCACAGCACCTCGTTGCGTGACCAGGAAAATGCTCGCAAGCTGATGGCCGGGCAGATCGACCTCTGGGCCACGGGTGATCCCGCCGGGCGCTACCTGGCCAAGCAGGAAGGTATCTCCGGCCTGAGGACTGTCCTGCGTTTCGACAGTGCCGAGCTGTATCTGGCGCTGAACAAGGATATTCCCGACGAGATCGTCAGCAAGCTGCAGGCTGCGCTGGATCAGATGCGCGCCGAAGGCTTCGTCGACGACATTCTCAACAGTTACCTGTAAGCACCGAACATGCGTCCGGCCACGAGCCGGGCGCTCGCCATGGATGGCAGAGCCACTGAGTGCCAATGACCGGGCTCGGTCCCATGCAAGGATGCCGCTAGCCATAACCAAAAATCATGCGAGCGGTACGTCTTATGCTGAAAACTCTGAAGAAAAGCCTGTTTGTCGCCCTGTTTCTCGCTTGCGGTTCCGTGCACGCGGAACTCCCGCAGGATTACAAGGTGGTGCTGCTGACCGAGAATTTCCCGCCCTTCAACATGGCGGTGGACGACAAGAACTTCGCCCGTGACGACGGCATCGACGGCATCAGCGCCGACATCGTGCGCGAGATGTTCAAGCGCGCCGGCATCGAGTACACCCTGACCCTGCGCTTCCCCTGGGACCGCCTCTACCGCCTGACCCTGGACAAGCCCAACTACGGCCTGTTCTCCACCACCTACACGGCCGAGCGTCAGCCGCTGTTCAAGTGGGTCGGCCCGATCGCCAAGACCGGCTGGGTACTGCTCGCCGCGCCGGGTAACGACATCAAGGTGTCGAGCCTCAAGGATGCCGCCAAGTACCGCGTCGGCGCGTACAAGAACGATGCGGTCAGCCAGCACCTGGAGAGCCAGGGCCTGCAGCCGATCAACGCCCTGCGTGATCAGGAGAACGTGAAGAAGCTGGTGCGCGGGCAGATCGACCTGTGGGCCACCACCGATCCGGTAGGCCGCTACCTGGCCAAGCAGGAAGATGTCAGCGGCCTCAACACCGTGCTGCGCTTCAACGATGCCGAGCTGTACCTGGCCCTGAACAAGGACACGCCCGATGAGGTCATCGAACGCTTGCAGAAGGCGCTCGACGAACTGCGCAACGAAGGCTTCATCGACGATATCACCAACAGCTATCTGTAAGCCGGCCGGCTCGGGCGGTCGTTCGCACCGCCTGCTACCTGCGCCTGGCGGTCGCTGTTTCCGGCAGCAATGAAAACGCCGCAGTTTCTCGCGAAACTGCGGCGTTCTTGCATCACGACCCGCTTCAGTCGCCGCGGGTGACGCTCAGCCCCTTGAGCAGGTTGAGTGCCTGGCTCAGCTGGTAGTCCTGGTCCTGCGGGCGGTCCGTGCGTGCGGCCTGTGCGCCCCGGCTCGGGCGGTCCGCGCCACCGTTGCCGTTGCCCAGGTGGCCTTGCAGGTCGGCTTCCTTGACGCCCTCGTTGTCCTGCTCGCGGGTGAGCTTGGCGCGTGCCACCTCGATGTCCGGGATGATGCCCTGAGCCTGGATCGAGCGGCCGTTCGGGGTGAAGTACAGCGCGGTGGTGAGCTTCAGCGCGCGATCGTTGTTCAGCGGCAGCACCGTCTGTACCGAGCCCTTGCCGAAGCTGTCGGTGCCCATCAGTACGGCGCGCTTGTGGTCCTGCAGGGCGCCGGCGACGATTTCCGATGCCGAGGCGCTGCCGCCGTTGATCAGCACCACCAGCGGCACGCCCTCGCTGGCATCGGCCGGATCGGCGTTGAAGCGCAGTTCGGAGTTGGCCAGGCGGCCCTCGGTGTAGACGATCAGCCCGCTCTTGAGGAAGTGGTCGGCCACTTCCACGGCCGCCTGCAGCACGCCGCCGGGGTTGTTGCGCAGGTCCATGACCAGGCCGCGCAGCTTCTTGTTGCCGTTTTCCTTGCGCAGCTTGTTCAGGGCCTTGCCGACTTCCTCGCCGGTGTTGACCTGGAACTGCGAGATGCGCAGGTAGCCGTAGCCGTCCTCGAGCATCTGGCTCTTCACGCTGCGTACCTTGATCACGGCGCGGGTCAGGGTCAGCTCGAACGGTCGGCCGCCGTCGCGTACCAGGGTCAGCTCGATCTTGCTGCCGGCCTTGCCGCGCATCTTCTCTACCGCTTCCATCATCGACAGGCCCTTGGTCGGCTGGCCGTCGATCTTGACGATCAGGTCGCCGGCCTCGATGCCGGCCTTGGACGCCGGGGTGTCGTCGATGGGCGAGACCACCTTGACGAAGCCGTCCTCCATGCCGACCTCGATGCCCAGGCCGCCGAATTCGCCGCTGGTGCTTTCCTGCAACTCGGCGAATGCCTCGGGCTCGAGGTAGGCCGAGTGCGGGTCGAGGTTGCTGAGCATGCCCTTGATGGCGTTCTCCAGCAGCGTCTTGTCGCTGACCGGCTCGACGTAGGCGGCCTTGATGCGGTCCATCACCTCGGCGAAGGTGCGCAGCTCATCCAGGGGCAGGGGCGCCTTGCTGCTCGCCGCCGCTGCCGGCGCGGGGGCAGGCTCGGCAGCCTGCAGGGCTGGAGCGCCGAGCAGCAGCCCAAGGGCCAGGGCCAGGCAGGTGGGGCGAAAGCGATGAGACATTAAGACAACTCCTAAATGGATGAAGCGCTTATCCCTGCGCGCGGCACCACTGTGCCGGATCACTCGGGCGACCGTTCTGGCGAATGGCGAAGTACAGCGCCGATGTTTCCTGGCCACCGCTCTTGCCAACGGTGGCGATGGGGTCGCCGGCCTTGACCACGTCCCCTGCATTCCTGAGCAGGCTCTGATTATGGCCGTACAGGCTCAGATAACCATTGCCGTGATCGAGAATGACCAACAGGCCGGCGCCACGCAACCAGTCGGCGAACACCACGCGGCCACCATGCACGGCACGTACCTGGCTGCCGGCGGGTGCGCCGATCAGCACGCCGTCCCACTTAGTACGAGCGTCGCCGCCGCGTGGGGTTCCGTAGCGTGCTACCAAACGGCCATCGACGGGCCATGGCAGTTTGCCGCGAGCGCTGGAAAAGGGGCCGCCGTAGGTGGCGCCGGACGTGACCACGGGGCCGCTGGCGGAGCTGTTCGGCCGGGTCTGCTGAGCGGCCAGGGCGCGCTTGCGTGCCTCTTCCGCTTCGCGGGCCTGGCGCGCCAGGGTTTCCTCGATGGTCTTGAGCACGCGGCCAAGCTCCGCCTGCTCCTGCTGGCGGGCCTTGAGTCGCTGGTCGCGGTTGGCGAACTCGCTGTTGAGCTTGGCCAGCGCCTGCTGGCGCTGCTTGCGCACGTCGGCGAGCTTGGCGTGGCGCTCATCCAGGCCGGCTTTCTGCGTCTGCAGCTGAGCCTGGTGGCTGGCGATTTCCTGTTCGACGTTGGCCAGCTGGCGCAGGGTCTCGTTGAATGCCGAGAGTTGTTCGAGGCGGGCGTGGCTGAGGTAGTCGTAATAGGTCAGGGTGCGCGAGAACTTTTCCGGGTTCTGCTGGTTGAGCAGCAGCTTGACGTACTCCTGGCGCCCGCTCTGGTAGGCGGCCCGCGCCTGGATGGCGATCAGTCGCTGCTGTTCAGTGCGCGCGCTCTGGAGTTTTTTTTTCTCCTGATCCAGGCGCTGGATTTCCTGCTCGCTGTCCTTGAGCTCGTGCTGCAGGTCCTTGACCTGGCTTTCCAGATCGCCCATCTCCGTCTCGGTCTTCTTCAACTGCTGCTGGACGCCGGATTTCTCCTGCTGCAGTTTTTCCAGCATCTTCTTCAGTTCGGCGACATCCTGGCGCGCGGCTTCCAGCTGGCGCTGGGTATCGGCGCGCTGATCGGCGAAGGCGGGTGCGATCAGGCTGCTGAGCAGGATCAGGGCAAGAATGCGAAGCATGGGCGGGGCGGCACCGGAAGGTGGATTGAGGCTGAGGCCTAGTATGCCCGCGCCGCCGGGCAAAAAAAACGCCCCAGGCCTCATGGCGCGGGGCGTTTCTTGTTTTCTGTCGATCAGCGCCGCTTCACGCAGTCTGCGCCTGGCCGACGAGCGTGACGTGCAGCGGCCTGTGATCTGCGTGCTAGTCGAGTTCGACGATGCTCTTGCCGGTCATCTCCGCCGGCTGCTCGAGGCCCATCAGCTTCAGCAGGGTGGGCGCCACGTCAGCCAGCACGCCGCCTTCGCGGATGCGCGCCGGGCGCTTGCCGACGTAGATGAACGGTACGGGCTCGCAGGTGTGGGCCGTGTGCGCCTGGCCGGTGCACTCGTCTTCCATCTGCTCGACGTTGCCGTGGTCGGCGGTGATCAGCGCTTCGCCGCCGACCTTCTCCAGCGCCTTGGCAATGCGGCCGACGCAGCTGTCCAGGGTCTCCACGGCCTTGACCGCAGCCTCGAACACGCCGGTATGGCCGACCATGTCGCCGTTGGCGTAGTTGACGATGATCACGTCGAAGCGCTGGTTCTCGATGGCGTCGACGATCCTGTCGGTCACTTCCGGCGCGCTCATTTCCGGCTTGAGGTCGTAGGTGGCGACGTCAGGGGAGGGAATGAGGATGCGCTCTTCGCCCTCGAACGGCTCTTCACGGCCGCCGGAGAAGAAGAAGGTGACGTGGGCGTATTTCTCGGTTTCGGCGATGCGCAGTTGGGTCTTGCCGTTCTTCGCCAGGTACTCGCCGAGCACGTTGGTCAGTGCTTCCGGCGCGAATGCCGCAGGTGCCGGGATGCTCGCCGCGTACTGGGTGAGCATGACGAAACCGACCTGTGGCGCGCGCTTGCGCTCGAATTCCTTGAAGCCGGGCTCGACGAAGGCACGGGTCAGCTCGCGCGCACGGTCGGCGCGGAAGTTCATGAACACCACGGCGTCGCCGTCTTCGACCTGTACCGCGTCGCCGATGGTGGTGGCCTTGACGAACTCATCGCTCTCGCCCCGTGCATAGGCGGCCTGCAGGCCTGCCACGGCATTGGCGGCGTTGAACTGGCCGGCACCGTCGACGATCAGGTTGTAGGCCTGCTCCACGCGGTCCCAGCGGTTGTCGCGGTCCATGGCGAAGTAGCGGCCCGTGAGGCTGGCGATACGACCCTTGCCGAGGCGGGCGAACGCGGCGTCGAGCAGCTCGATGGACGGCTGCGCGCTCTTCGGCGGGGTGTCGCGACCGTCGAGGAAGGCGTGCAGGTAGATCTTCTCGGCGCCACGCTTGGCGGCCAGTTCGGCCATGGCGACGATGTGATCCTGATGGCTGTGCACGCCACCATCGGAGAGCAGGCCGAGGATGTGCACGGCCTTGCCGGCGGCCACGGCCTTGTCCACGGCCTGGTTGATCGTGGCGTTGTCGAAGAACTCGCCGTCACGGATGGCCTTGGTCACGCGGGTGAAGTCCTGATACACCACGCGCCCGGCGCCGAGGTTCATGTGGCCGACCTCGGAGTTGCCCATCTGCCCATCCGGCAGACCGACGTCCATGCCGCTGCCCGAGATCAGACCGTGCGGGAAGGTGGCGCGCAGGCGATCGTAGACCGGCGTGTTGGCGGCGTGGATGGCGTTGTACTCGGGGTTGTCGCTGTGACCGAAGCCGTCGAGGATGATCAGAACCAAGGGTTTGGGCGTGGCGCTCATTAAGCTGGCTCGCTCTGGGTCGATGGACGGGAAACAAAGCCGGGCATTCTACGGCCAAGCGCCTGGCGCGTCACTGCCGGACGGGGTTTGGCCGACCTGTGGGGCTGTGTATACTGGCCGGCATTTTACCGTCCTGGGCCCTACAGATGTTCGCCAACCTGATTGAATTCATCATTAACCACTATGTACTGAGTGGATTGTTCGCCGTTCTGCTGGTGCTGCTGATCGTCACCGAGATGCGCAAGGGCGGCCAGAGCCTGTCGAGCCGCGAGCTGACCGCGCTGGTCAACTCCGACAAGGGCGTGGTGCTCGATGTGCGGGCCCAGAAGGAGTTCTCCGCCGGGCATATCGTCGACGCGCTGCACATCCCTTACGACAAGGTGACTGCACGCATCGCCGAGCTGGAAAAACACAAGGCCAGGACCATCGTCGTCGTCGACGCCGCTGGCCAGCACGCCGGCACCATCGCCCGCGAGCTGCAGAAGGCCGGCTACACTGCTGCCAAGCTGTCCGGCGGCATCGCGACCTGGCGTGCCGACAACCTGCCGCTGGTGAAGTGACATGAGCACGGTGGTCATCTACTCCAGCGACTGGTGCCCCTACTGCATGCGGGCCAAGCAACTGCTGGCCAGCAAAGGGGTGGATTTCGACGAGATTCGTGTCGACGGCCAGCCGGCCGTGCGCGCGGAGATGACCCGCAAGGCCGGACGCACTTCGGTGCCGCAAATCTGGATCGGCAGCACCCATGTCGGTGGCTGTGACGATCTCTATGCCCTGGAGCGCGCCGGCAAGCTCGACGCCCTGCTGCAGAGCCCCGCTTGAAACCGCAACGTTAAGGAAGGCAAACGCCATGACCGAGCAAGCCAACAGCGGCGCCGCCGCTGCCGAGTCGCAAAACCCGCAATTCTCTCTGCAGCGTATCTACGTCAAGGATCTGTCCTTCGAAGCGCCGAAGAGCCCGGAAATCTTCCGCCAGGAGTGGACGCCGAGCGTCGGTCTGGACCTGAACACGCGCCAGAAGGCCCTGGAAGGTGACTTCCACGAAGTGGTGCTGACCCTGTCGGTGACCGTCAAGAACGGTGAAGAAGTGGCCTTCATCGCCGAAGTGCAGCAGGCCGGTATCTTCCTGATCAAGGGCCTGGACGCCGCGTCCATGAGCCACACCCTCGGCGCCTTCTGCCCGAACATCCTGTTCCCTTACGCTCGTGAAGCGCTGGACAGCCTGGTGACCCGTGGTTCGTTCCCGGCACTGATGCTCTCTCCGGTCAACTTCGATGCCCTGTACGCCCAGGAACTGCAGCGCATGCAGCAGGAAGGCCAGGCCGAGACCACTGCCCACTGAGGCGAGCTGCTCGAATGAAAAAAGCGCCCTCAGGGGCGCTTTTTCTTTATCCGCTTCATTCGCTGTCGGCGAAGCCGTTCTGGCGCCAGGCCTCGTAGACGGTCACCGCCACGGTGTTGGACAGGTTCAGGCTGCGGCAGCCGGCGCGCATCGGCAGGCGCACGCGTCGCTCCACCGGCAGGGCGTTACGCACCTCTTCCGGCAGGCCCCGGCTTTCCGGGCCGAACAGGAAGGCGTCGCCGGGCTGGTAGGCGACCTCGTGGAACGGCTGCGAGCCCTTGGTGGTGAAGGCGAACACGCGCGGCTGGCCGATGCTGTCCAGGCAGCTCTGCAGATCGGCGTGGCGTTCGAGCGTGGCGTATTCGTGGTAATCCAGCCCGGCGCGGCGCAGGCGCTTGTCGTCCAGCTCGAAACCCAGTGGTTCGATCAGGTGCAACCGACAGCCGCTGTTGGCGCACAGCCTGATAATGTTGCCGGTATTGGGCGGGATTTCCGGTTGAAAGAGGATGACGTGGAACATGCAGCACTCCGAGCACTGGGATGAGCGCCATTCTACGCCGCCTGAGGATCCACGGCCGCGTTTGCGCTGGCGTTTCATGGCCTCGGTGATGCTCATCGCCTTTCTCGTCGGCAGCATGATCGGCCGCGCGTTCGACCCGCCCCGCTTGCGTATCGAGCAGGTCGAGCCCTGGGAGCAGGGGGTGCAGCTCTGGTTCAACCGCGAGCCGCAGGCGCTGGCCGAGCACGCCGACGGTGCGCTGAGGTATCGCTTCGAGGATGCCTACGGACGTGTCCGCGAGGGGCGCCTGAGCTTGCCGCTGGGCTTGGTGAACTGGCGCGTGGAGCGTGACGGGCGGGACCTGCTGCTGGTACTGGTGTCGCCCCGTCCGCTGGACGGGGAGTGGCGCGGTGCGCAGGAGGATGGACGCTGGCGCGTGCAGCTGGCGCTGCGTCCCAGATAAAGAAGGGGATTCCCCGGCCTGCCTGTACCAAGGTCCCCGAAACGGGTAACGCCGTGCCCGTGGATGAGCGGCGGCGTACTGCCATGACGCGGCGTTCGCGTCGAATAAAGAGGGGATTCCCCGGCCTGCCTGTACCAAGGTCCCCGAAACGGGTGACGCCGTGCCCGTGGATCAGCGGCGGCGTACTGCGGTGACGCGGCGTCCGCGTCGAATAAAGAAGGGGATTCCCCGGCCTGCCTGTACCAAGGCCCCCAAAACCTGGATTGCCTTAGCCTATGCAGGGCGTGTGCCAGTTTTCTTACATGGGCGTGAAGCCCTTGTTTCCTGGGGTTTGCGGCGCAGTGGGGAGCGCAGAAGGGCGGTCTTTGCGGGTGCTGTGCACCAGCGTGCAGCGTGATGCACCGGTGGCGCACCACGCTGTGAGTTGGGCAGGCAGGCCCGGCTGCGCGGGGGAGGCTGGTCGTTGCGACGCAGCAGGCGCAGCCCGGGTGGTGCTCAGCGGGGCAGCAGCCTGAGCGTGCCCTGGCTGTTGGCCGTCACGTCCGCTTCGCTCAGGTGCTGCGGCCGGTAGACGCCGAGTACATGGCCGGCGGCCTGGTCGGCGTAGTGCGGGTCGAACGGCACGCCGCTCTGGCCCACGGGGTTGCTGCCGAGTGCCGTGCTGGCATCGGCCAGGTCGACCAGGCGGCGGGTCGAGGGCCCGTAGACCACCTGCCAGGGGGCCGGACCGATCTTGTGCGAGAGGTTGTTCGGCACCTCGTGGCTGCCCGGAGCCGCGTACGGGCCGGCATTCAGCAGCCAGGCCAGTGGCTGCTGCTGGCCCAGCGGGTGCGTGTGGGTCAGGGTATGGGCGCGTCCCCATTGCCAGGCGGCAGGATCATCACCGAACTGCTCGCGCAGGTGTGCCAGGCTGGCGCGCCAGGCGTCGGCGACGATCTGCGCACGGGTTTCCTCGCCGCTGCCACCCTGGCGATGCCACCAGGGCGACGTCGCATCGGCGGTCAGGCGCGGCAGGGCGACGTCGAGCACGCGGCTTTGCAGCAGGCTGTCGAAGAAGGCGTCGCCCAGCTCATCGGCCATGGCTTCGTGAGCCAGCTGATAGAGCAGCTGGTTGAACAGGGTGGCGCTCACCGAGTCCAGCGGATGCTCGCCGTTCCAGTCGGCGAGGGCCTGCACCATGGCCTGCTCCTGCTCGCCCTGGGCGGCGGCGCGCAGCTCGTCGAGGATCGGCGTCAGCACGCGCATGGGGTAATCGGTGCCTGTATCGAGCTGCAGGGCCTGGCTGTTGTGCAGGTCCCACTTCACCGAGGCGTCGCTCAGGCGCTGATTGAGGCGCTGGCCACGGTCGGGCAGGTTGTAGTAACCGGGAATCTCGATGCCGCTGGCCGGCACCGGCTGGTAGTTGGCCGAGACGATGTAGCCGCGTGCCGGGTTCTCTTCCTGCGGGTTGGCGCTGAAGGGGTGGTAGCCGAGTTTGTCCGCCTCGGCGCTGGCACCGTCGAGAATGAAGGTCGGGTTGACCCCGGCCGGGCGCAGCGGCAGCTTGGCGGCCGCCCACCAGCCGATGTCACCGGCGGCATTGGCCCAGACCACGTTGAGGCCGGGCGCTTCGATCTTCTCGGCGGCGGCGCGGGCCTTGTCCAGGGTATTGGCACGGTTCAACTGGTAGAAGGCGTCGAGGATCGGGTTGTCGGTCTCCAGGAAGGCCCACCACATGGCGATCGGCGTGCTGCCGCTGGTCTGGCCCAGGGCATCGTTGATGATCGGTCCGTGCGGCGAGCGGCGCAGGGTGAGCTGCACGGGCGCTGCATTCTTGACCTGGATGGTCTCCGTGCGCTGCTCCAGGTCGACCCAGCGGCCCTGGTACCAGACCTGGTTGGGGTTGTCCGGGTTGACGCGCTCGGCGATCAGGTCGAGGTCGTCGTTCTGGAACATGGTCAGGCTCCAGGCGAAGTCCCGGTTGTGGCCGAGCATGGCACTGGGGATCAGCGCGTGGTGGTAACCGTAGAGGTCGTAGCCGGGCGCCTGCAGATGCGCCTCGTACCACACCGCCGGCAGCGAGAAGCGAATGTGCGGATCGCCGGCCAGCAGGGGTTTGCCGCTGGCGGTGCGGCTGCCGGACACGGCCCAGGCGTTGCTGCCTTCGAACTGCGGCAGGCCACTGTCGGCCAGGGCCGTGTCGCTGAGCTGGGCGAGAGCGGAGAGGTCCTTCCAGTCGCCGGCGCTCAGGGCGTTGCCGACTACACCGTCCGGGTGCCAGCCGAGATCAAAGACCTTGAGGTAATCCGCGCCCAGGCTGTCGCGCACGTGGCTCATCAGGGGCTCGGTACGCAGCGCAGCGGCGAAGCTGTAGGCCATGTAGCCGGCGACGCTCAGGGTGTCGGCGACGGTGAAGGGGCGCGGCTCGATGCCCAGCAGGTCGAATTCCACCGGTAGCGGGCGGCTGGCCTGGTACTGGTTGATGCCGTCGAGGTAGTTCTGCAGGGCCTGCACGGACGGGCTGTCGGCGTCCAGGCGGGTGGCATAGGTATCGGCGTGGCGACCCAGCTCCAGGGTGCGGAACAGGCGGTCGGTAGGCACAAGCTTCTCGCCCAGCACTTCGGCCAGTTCGCCACGGGCCAGACGCCGCAGCAGCTCCATCTGGAACAGGCGGTCCTGGGCGTGCACGTAGCCCAGGGCGCGATACAGGTCGGCCTCGTTCTCGGCACGGATGTGCGGGACACCCAGTTCGTCGTAGTTGACCGTGACCGGGGCGTGCAGCTCGCTGAGCACCAGCTCGCCATCGCGCTGCGGTTGCTTGTCGTGCAGGTACCAGGTCAGGCCGCCCGCTGCGGCGGCAACGAGCAGGGCAAGGGCGGTCAGGGAGCGTTTCATCGAGCGGTCCTTGTTGTTATGGGGGGAGCGTCGGGCTGCATTCTGCGCAGAAGCCGTGGCGACAGCATTGACCAGATGCTGCAGTGGTGAAAGTCTATGGTCAATTCATGCCGAGGAGCCAGCATGGCCACCCACGAGTTCGTCGCCCTGACCCATTCGTCGACGTTGCGCCGCCTGCTCTACGAGGCCCTGACGGCACTCGGGCTCGACCCGACCCACACCTATCGGCAGGCATATGCCGGTGTGGCCCTGGCCGCGCCGCTGCTGGAAGCGCGTGAGGACCACGACAACGCGCCGCGCTTCTGGCAGGCGCTGGAGGGTATCACCGGCGATGCCGACATCGGCCTGCACCTGGGGGAAATGATGCAGCCACGGCCGATGGACGTGGTCGGCTACCTGCTCCTGGCCGCCCGTGATCTGCGCCAGGGGCTGCAGGCCTTCGTGCGTTTCCAGCACATCCTCTCCGGTGGTTTCGCCGCGCGGCTGGAGGAGGACGGCGAGCAGGTGCGCCTGGTGATCGACCTCAACTACCGCGAGGTTGGCTCGTTGCGTCAGCAGATGGAATGCCTGGCGGTGCTGCTGATGAAGATGCTCGCCGCTGCCAGCGGTGAACTGCCGCTGCTCGGCGTCGACTTTCGTCACCGCGCGCCACGCAGGCTGGGCGAGCATCGGCGCCTGCTCGGCGTCGAACCGCGCTTCGCGCAGGCGCACGATGCGCTGATCCTGCCCCGTGCGCTGCTCGCGCGACCGTCGCGCAGCGCCAGCCCACGCTTGTTCGAGGTGCTCAGCGAGGAAGCCGAGAAGCAACTGGCCGGGTTGGTGGAGAACCAGCTGCTGGCACGGGTGCGCTACTGGCTGGAGCTCAATATCGGCGCCACGACCTGCACGCTGCAGGCGTGCGCGCAGGCCCTGGGCAGCAACCGCAGTGCCTTGCAGCGAGCACTGAGCGAGCAGGGCAGCAGCTTTCGGCTGCTGCACGATGAAGTGCGGCGGTTGTGTGCGTTGCGCCTGCTGGATCAGGGCCTGAGCGTGCGAGAGGTCGCACGGGCCTGCGGCTTCGCCGAACTGTCGCCGTTCTACCGGGCCTTCCGCCGCTGGCAGGGTGGCACACCACGCGGTCGAGGCTGATGACGGGCGCTTGAGGCGCTGATGCAAGCTGGCTTGGCGGTCGACGTTCTGGTGGCGGCGTAACCCACCCTGCGGGTCAGTCGTTGCTTGCTTCGGCCCATTCGCAGAAGCACCCGACCGCCAGGGTGTTGCTGGCGTCGACCTTGCGCCCGGCCTCCAGGGCTTCGAGTATGGGCTCGATGAAGCTGTTGCTGGAGTTGCACACCAGCCCTTCGCTGTAGGGGCCGAAGTAGGCCAGCTGGCCCTGGCGGTCCCAGATCGCCACCGCCGGGCTGGCGGGCAGCTCGGCGCTGCCTGGCATCTCGTCGATCGGTTGCAGCGCCGCCAGTTCGGCGGGCAGGCGACCCTGGCTGCCGGGCTTCTGTACCACGTGGAACTGTACGCCTCTGGGGGCGTAGTGCTCGATCAGCTCGGCCAGGTGCTGCTGGTTGCCGACGTTGCAGGGGCAGGCCGGGTCCCAGAAGTGCACCAGGCGAATCTCGCCAGGGCCGGACAGCGCTGCGGGCAGTTGCAGTGTGGCGCCGGAGAACACCGCCGCGCGCTCATCGAAGGTGCGCAGGTAGCGGGTCTCGAACCAGCGATAGGCCAGCAGCAGGCCGACCAGGCAGGCCAGGACGAACAGGGCGACGAGCAGGTTCTTGCGTGACGGGCGAGGCATGGTGCGGATCGCGACGAAAAAAGGGCGTGTAGCTTGCCACGATGCGCCGGGCAGCTGAATATCGCAGCATTCGAGGAGATGTCGACGGGATCGCCCCTGGCAACCTGCAACTTACGGAAAGCCTCATGTCTGAGCCGTTTCAACCCGAACAACTGCGCCCCCTGCTGCGACCCTTGGCCGCAGCGCGCCTGGACCTGCCGGCGCTGCAGGCCTACCGCAGCTTCTATGGCCTGGATCTGGGCGGTCGCTACGCCGGGCTGGACAGCCGGCTCGGCAGCTTCAATGCCGCCGGCTATCAGATTGCCGTGCAACTCTGGGCACCGGCCGAGCCGCGTGCGACCGTGCTGCTGTTGCATGGCTACTACGACCACATGGGGCTCTATCGCCATGTGATCGATTGGGCGCTGGCCATGAATTTCGCCGTGCTGGCCTGCGACCTGCCCGGTCATGGCCTGTCCAGCGGGGCGCGGGCCAGCATCGGCGACTTCGCCGAGTACCAGCAGGTGCTCGCCGGCCTGTTCGGGCAGGCAGCCGAACTGGACCTGCCGCAACCCTGGCACCTGTGTGGGCAGAGCACGGGTGGGGCGATTGCGCTGGATTACCTGTTGGCCGACGGCAAGCGGCCGGAACTGGGCCAGAGCATTCTGCTCGCGCCGCTGGTGCGGCCGCGTGCCTGGGGCTGGTCGAAGCTCAGCTACCGTCTGCTCAGCCCGTTCGTACGCGAGATTCCGCGGCGCTTCAGTGATAACTCCAGCGACGCGACCTTCATCGACTTCGTGCACAACCTCGACCCCTTGCAGCCGCGCAGCCTGCCGACCTCCTGGGTCGGTGCGCTCACCCAGTGGGTGCCGCGCATCGAGGCGGCCGGGCGCAGCCGGCACAGCCCGCTGATCGTGCAGGGCGAGCAGGACATGACGGTGGACTGGCACTACAACCTCGGGATTCTGCAGGACAAGTTCCAGCAGCCGAGCATCCTGCGCCTGCCCGAAGCGCGTCATCACCTGGCCAACGAGAGCGAGGCGTTGCGGAAACGCTACTTCGACTTTCTCCGCGAGCGCCTGGCCTAGATGCCCTGTGGCGCCGGCTCCAGGTCGGCGCTGCTCATGCCCACGGCAAGGCCGGCGCGCAGGGCCTTGAGGGCGGCCTGGTAGTAGGCCTTGCCCGCTGCCGACTGGGCGAACTCGACGAACTGCTCCAGTTCGGGATCGCTCAGGTCGCGATAGACGTGCAGCAGGGTGTTGTCCAGGTCCTGCTCGATCTGCCCCATCAGCCGTTCCCGCTGGCCGTTGAGCAGGCCTTGCGCCTGACCGCCGCCGAGCAGGCCGGGGATCATCTGGCTGAGACTGTCGGCCGCCACGCCGGCGAGCGCCAGGCTGACCTCGGCTCCGGCTTCCTTGGCCGGCAGTGCCTGGGCCAGGTGGCGGATCAGCAGGCGGCGGGTGGCGTCGGCCTCGGTGCGCGGCAGGCCGTTGGCGTACTTGGCCAGTTGATCGCTGCGCGTGGCCAGTTGTTCGGCGGCGACGATTTTGCGCCCCAGTTCGCCCTGGAAGAAGGTCAGCGCCGGTTGCGGGTCGGCCAGCTCCATGCGCAGGGCATGCTGGGCGCGCTGATCGATGGCGGTGGCGGCGAAGCGGCGGTTGCTGTTGTCCACCAGCGCCTGATAGACCGCTGGCGGCAGGGTGCTGCGGTAGCGTTGCTGGGCGGCATCGAGGGCCTGGTTGAAGTGTTCACGCTGTTGCGGCCAGCCGGCGGCCTGGTACAGGCGCAGATGTTCATCGGCCAGGGCCGGCAGAGCCAGGCCGATCAGCAACAGGGCAAACAAAACGCGCATCGAGAAACTCCTTGGCAAACTATCCTGGCCGGCTGCATGGCCCTGCGGCCGGCTATTTTCGGTGGCTGGCGGGGGCTTGTCGAGCTATGTCTGGCGGGCCATCCGGCACTGTACAATCGCCGCCATGAACGACATCGACCTGCAAGACCGCTTTGCCAACCTCATCGACGACCTCGCCAGCCAGGGCTGGTCGTTGCGGGAGCTTTTCGCCCCTGAGGTTCTGACCCGCGAACTGGCCGCAGAGTGCCGTAAGCGTGAGCGCCGTGGTGAGCTGAGTGCTGCCAGCGTCGGTCGTGGTGACGCCCAGCAGGTGCAGGAAGGCATCCGCGGGGATCGTATCCAGTGGCTGGAGCCGGGGCAGAGCGCCGCGTGCGACCAGTATCTGCAACTGATGGACGAGCTGCGCCTGACCCTCAACCGGGAGTTGTTCCTCGGGCTCGAGGACTTCGAGTGCCACTTCGCCTGTTATGAGCCGGGGGCTTTCTACCTGCGCCATCTCGATCGCTTCCGTGACGACGATCGGCGCACGGTGTCGGCGGCGTTCTACCTCAATGACGACTGGCAGGTCGAGCAGGGTGGCGCGCTGCGCCTGTACCTGCATGACGGTCGTGAGCATGACGTCATGCCGCAGGCCGGCACCCTGGCGCTGTTCCTGTCCGGTGACATGCCCCATGAGGTGCTGCCGGCCAGCCGTGAACGCCTGTCGCTGACCGGCTGGTTCAGGCGCCGCAGCACGGACGTGCTCTGAGTCGACGGGCCGCCAGGCGATTCCCCTGGCGGGGCGCAGCGGCTTGCCGGGGCGTTCAGTGCCCCCAGACCTTGATGGTGCCGTTGATGTCGCGCAGGTCGCGCACGGCGACGTTGCCGATGCTGTTGTCGCCGATGTACAGGTCGCTGGCCACGCGGGCGCGGATCACCAGCTTGCCCAGCGGGCCGAGTTGCTGGTTGATCGCGGTCAGGTTGGGCAGCTTCAGCTGTAGCTGGCTCTGGCCGCCGCTGCCCTTGACCACATCCACTTCCAGGGTCGGCACCTCGATGCCCAGGGCCGGAATGCTGGCGCCAAGCTGGGCCGGGCCGAGGACGTAGCCGTCGCAATCGACAGGGGTGAGGCAGCCGTTGTCGATCTTCACGTTGCGCAGCGACAGGTTGCCGCCGTCGTCCTGCCAGCGTACTTCGTCGATGCGCGCCATCAGGTCGAGGCGGATGGTGATGCCGGCCTGGCCGCTGATCTGGCTCAGGCTCTCGTCCTCCAGTGCGCGCAGGTCGGCCTGGGCGAAAGGGGCAAACAATACCGCGTGACACAGCAGCGGCAGGACAAGCGTACGAAGTGCGATGGACATGAACGGGAACCTCCCTGGTTGGCCGCGCAAGTCTGGTGTGGCGCCGCCTGCCGCGCCATGGGCGAACGCCGTTTCCCGCCGAAGGATAGGTCCGTGCGTCGCGTGAACAGCGGCGTACAGGTCCTTTGCCGAACCCCTCGGCCTGGGCTGACAAGGGTGTTACCGCTGGTTACTCTGGCGGCAGCAAAGGAGAGAGTCGATGCAGAAGATCCTGGTCAGTCGCTGCCTGCTCGGGCATCGCGTGCGCTATGACGGAGGTGCCCATGGCCCCTTCGATCAGTTGCAGCGATGGCTGGACGAGGGGCGGGTCGTGGCATTGTGTCCGGAGGTGGCGGGTGGTCTGCCGACCCCGCGCGCACCGGCGGAAATCCGTGGCGGTCGTGGCGGTGCGGTGCTGGACGGTGAGCTGGCGGTGCTGACCGTCGAGGGTGAGGATGTCACCGCCGCGTTCGTCGACGGGGCCGAGCAGGCGCTGGCGCTGGTGCGTGAGCATGGCATCCGCCTGGCCCTGCTCAAGGCGCGGAGCCCGTCGTGCGGCAACCTGGAGAACTATGACGGCAGCTTCAGCGGCGTGCGGGTGGCGGGGGAAGGCGTCACGGCGGCCTTGCTGAAACGCGCCGGGGTGAAGGTATTCAATGAAACGCAGCTGGACGAGGCGAGGGCCGAGCTGGTGCAGCTGGAGGCGTCCCGCTAGCCCGGGCCGGCGTTGCGTGCGCGCAATGAAAAAGGGAGGCCGAGGCCTCCCTTCTTGCTGGCAGTAGCGTGCTTAGAACAGTACGCGGCTGCGGATGGTGCCGTTGACGTGCTGCAGTTTTTCCAGCGCCAGGTCGGAGTACTCGGCGTCGACGTCGATCACCACGTAGCCGACCTTCTCGTTGGTCTGCAGGAACTGGCCGGAGATGTTGATGCCGTTGTCGGCGAACACCTTGTTGATTTCGCTCATCACGCCCGGGACGTTCTCGTGGATGTGCAGCAGACGGTGCTTGCCCGGGTGTGCCGGCAGGGCCACCTCAGGGAAGTTGACCGAGGACACCGAGGTGCCGTTGTCGCTGTACTTGACCAGCTTCTCGGCGACTTCCAGGCCGATGTTGGCCTGCGCCTCGGCGGTGGAACCACCGATGTGCGGGGTCAGGATCACGCGGTCCAGGCCACGCAGCGGGCTGGCGAACTCCTCGTCGTTGGACTTGGGCTCGACCGGGAACACGTCGATGGCGGCGCCGATCAGGTGCTCGTCCTTGATGGCATTGGCCAGATGGTCCAGCTCGACCACGGTGCCGCGTGCCGCGTTGATCAGGATGCCGCCCTTCTTCATGGCGCGGATTTCCTTCTCGCCGATCATCCACTGGGTGGAGGGCAGTTCCGGCACGTGCAGCGAGACGATGTCGCACAGGCCCAGCAGCTCGTACAGATCGCCGATCTGCGTGGCGTTGCCCAGCGGCAGCTTGGTCACGGTGTCGTAGAAGAACACCTGCATGCCCAGTGCCTCGGCGAGGACCGAGAGCTGGGTGCCGATGGAGCCGTAGCCGACGATACCCAGCTTCTTGCCACGGATTTCGAAGGAGTTGGCCGCCGATTTGATCCAGCCACCGCGATGGCAGGAGGCATTCTTCTCGGGGATGCCGCGCAGCAGCAGGATGGCCTCGGCCAGCACCAGTTCGGCGACCGAGCGGGTGTTGGAATAGGGGGCGTTGAACACGGCGATACCGCGCTCGCGGGCCGCGTCCAGGTCGACCTGGTTGGTGCCGATGCAGAAGCAGCCGACGGCGACCAGTTTCTTCGCACAGTCGAAGACCTCGGCGGTCAGCTGGGTGCGTGAACGGATCCCGATGAAGTGGGCGTCGGCGATCTTCTCTTTCAGCTCCTCACCCGACAGGGCCGTCTTGAGGTACTCGATGTTGGTGTAGCCGGCGGCCTTCAACGTGTCCACGGCGTTCTGGTGAACGCCTTCGAGAAGAAGGAACTTGATCTTGCTCTTGTCGAGAGAGGTCTTGCTCATCGGAGTACCTGTTGTCCCACGGGATGTTTTCAGGGAAGGGCTGAGAGGCTCAGCCAACGCCCGCGGATCGCTGCGTCGCTCGATTCACGGGGGGCGTATGCTAGCATGTTCGCCATTTTCAATGCTCGGTTGCGACCTGAATGGTTCTCAGGGCGACCATGAATCCTTTGAGAGTTCACGTGATGACTACCGCGGCCCAGATCGAAGAACTGAAGACGCTGGTCGAGTCCGGCAAGGTGCTGACCGATGCCGACGCGCTGCAGACCTATGGCAAGGACTGGACCAAGCAGTACACCCCAGCCCCTTCGGCCATCGTGTTTCCCAAGACCACCGAGCAGGTCCAGGCCATCGTGCGCTGGGCCAATCAGCACAGGATCGCCCTGGTCCCGTCCGGTGGCCGTACCGGCCTGTCCGCCGCTGCCGTGGCCGCCCATGGCGAAGTGGTGGTGTCCTTCGACTACATGAACCGCATCGTCGAATTCAACGAGTACGACCGCACCGTGGTCTGCCAGCCGGGCGTGGTGACCAAGCAACTGCAGCTGTTTGCCGAGGAGCAGGGCCTGTACTACCCGGTGGACTTCGCCTCCTCGGGTTCCAGCCAGATTGGCGGCAACATCGGCACCAATGCCGGCGGTATCAAGGTGATTCGCTACGGCATGACGCGCAACTGGGTCGCCGGCCTGAAGGTCGTCACCGGCAGCGGCGAGCTGCTCGAACTCAACCGTGACCTGATCAAGAACGCCACCGGTTACGACTTGCGCCAGCTGTTCATCGGCGCCGAGGGCACCCTGGGCTTCGTCGTCGAAGCCACCATGCGCCTGGAGCGCGCGCCGAAGAACCTCACCGCGATGGTCCTCGGCACACCCGACTTCGACTCGATCATGCCGGTGCTGCATGCCTTCCAGGGCAAGCTCGACCTGACCGCGTTCGAGTTCTTCTCCGACAAGTGTCTGGACAAGATCCTCGCCCGTGGCGACGTGCCGGCGCCGTTCGAGAGCCGCACGCCGTTCTATGCCCTGCTGGAGTTCGAGGCGCTCAACGAGGACGTGGCCAACGGGGCCCTGGCCACCTTCGAGCATTGCGTCGAGCAGGGCTGGGTCCTCGACGGCGTGATGAGCCAGAGCCAGCAGCAGCTGGAAAACCTGTGGAAGCTGCGCGAGTACATCTCCGAGACCATCAGCCACTTCACGCCGTACAAGAACGACATTTCCGTCACGGTCGGCCAGGTGCCGTCGTTCCTCAGGGACATCGACGACATCGTCTCGGCCAACTACCCGGACTTCGACGTGCTCTGGTACGGCCATATCGGCGACGGCAACCTGCACCTGAACATCCTCAAGCCCGAGGCGCTGGGCAAGGAAGACTTCTTCGCCAGGTGCGCGGTGGTCAACAAGTGGGTGTTCGAGATCGTCGAGAAGTACAACGGCTCGATCAGCGCCGAGCACGGCGTCGGCATGACCAAGCGCGATTACCTGCAGTACAGCCGTTCCGAGGCGGAAATCGCCTGCATGAAGGCGATCAAGGCGGTGTTCGATCCCAATGGAATCATGAACCCCGGCAAGATCTTCGCCTGACCCGAACGCCCATCCACACGATGGGCGTTTTCGTATGCCGTGCAGGCCGCCCCGAGCTTGGTTAATGTACGACCTCTGGCCACAAGCCAGGCATCCACGAACAACAACACACAGGAGTCGGTGATGAGCTATCAGCACCAGTACGTCGACGGAACCACCGTCCACTTTCCCCTTGGCAAGGTCGTCTGCATCGGCCGCAACTACGCGGAGCACGCCAGGGAGCTGAACAACCCGGTACCCAGCGAACCGCTGCTGTTCATCAAACCGGGCTCCTGCGTGGTTCCTCTCGACGATGGCTTCAGCATCCCCGAGGAACGTGGTTCGGTGCACTATGAGGCGGAGATCGCCGTGCTGATCGGCAAGCCTCTGTCGAAGAAGCCGGATACCGAGGAAGTGCGCGATGCGATCAGCGGTTTCGCCCCGGCACTGGACCTGACCCTGCGTGACGTCCAGGCCAAGCTCAAGGAGAAAGGCTACCCCTGGGAAATCGCCAAGAGTTTCGACGGTGCCTGCGTGCTGGCGCCGTTCGTGCCGGGCGATGCCATCGAGGACCTGGCCGACATCGGCATTCGTCTGGAGATCAACGGCGAGACCCGTCAGGACGGCAACAGCCGTGACATGCTCAACCCCATCCTGTCGATGATCCAGCACATGGCCGGGCACTTCTCCCTGCAGCCGGGCGATGTGATCCTGACCGGTACGCCGGTTGGTGTCGGCGCACTGAACAAGGGTGACGAGCTGGTGCTGGAGCTGGTCGGTCACAGTCGTTTCACCAGCCGCGTGCTATAAGGCTTCGGCACGCACCGTCGAGCAGGGGCCCGCTGCGGCCCGCTCGCCAGTGCGTGAGCAGGTTGCGCCCTGGTCGGTGCAACTTCTGGCGACAGTGGACGTCGTATCGTTCCCATGCAGTCGAGTAGTCGCCGATGTCCTCATCCTTCCCGCGTATTCGCCGCCAGAGCCTTTGCCTGGTGGCCCTGGCGTTCGTGGCGCTGGGCGCTCTGGTACTCACCCAGCACTGGGATGATCGTGCCCGGCTCTGGCTGCAGGAGCGCTCCACGCCCCTGGTCGATCGCCTGGCCAGCGTATGGCTGCCGGGCTACCGCGCGGTGATCCAGGCCAAGGCCCTGAGCGGCCTGGACAAGGATGAGACCTCCGGGCTGACCTACAACCCGGCGACCAGGACCCTGTTCACCGTCACGGGCAAGCATCCCCTACTGGTGGAGCTGTCGCTCCAGGGCGAGATTCTGCGGCGCATCGAGCTGAAAGGCTTCGCCAACCCGGAAGGTGTCGAGGTGATGGACAACGGCCTGATGGGCATCGTCGACGAACGTCGCCGTCAGCTCACCACCTTTACCCTGAAGGACGATGATCTGGCGCTCGATGCCGCCGGTCTTGCCGGCTTCGACCTGGGCTTCGCCGATGCCGGCAACAAGGGCTTCGAAGGGCTGGGTTGGGATTCGCGCAGCCACAGCGTGATCCTGGGCAAGGAGCGTGGGCCGCTGGGCCTGTTCAGCCTGCCGTTCCCGGGCGAGGACGGCAGCGTCGGGGCGCTGCAGCCTCTGACGGCGCAACATCTCGGGTTGCGCGACATCTCCTCGCTGAGTGTCGACGGGCGGACCGGCCACCTGCTGGTACTCTCCGACGAGTCGCGCATGCTGCTGGAAGTGGATCGTGCCGGCAGGCCGGTCAGCTTTCTCAGCCTCAATGGCGGCCTCAACGGGCTGGAGGACGGGATCGAGCAGGCCGAGGGCGTGGCCATGGACGAGGACGGCAACATCTATATCGTCGCCGAACCCAACCTGTTCTACGTGTTCAGCAAGCCCGCCGCGAAGGTTGGCCGAGCGGGGTGACGGATTAAGCTTGGCTTAAGCGCCGATTCAGTCTGGCTTCAGCTAGCGGCACTAATCTGACCCCGTCACTTACGAACAACGAGGTTCACGCCATGAAACGTACCGCTCTCGCCCTGATGGTCCTGCCGCTGCTCAGCACTGCCGCTTTCGCCACCGGTTACACGGGCCCCGGCGCCACGCCGCAGATCACTACCGTATCCGCCGCGCTGCAGGCTGCCGACGATACCCAGGTGGTGCTGGAAGGCCAGATCGTCAAGCGCCTGCAGGACGAGCTCTATGAATTCAAGGACGCCACCGGCACCATTCAGGTCGAGATCGACGACGAAGACTGGCCGGCCCAGAAGGTCTCGGAAACCGCCAAGGTGCGCCTGACCGGTGAAGTCGACAAGGACTTCAACAGCCGTGAGATCGATGTCGACCGGGTCGAACTGATCAACTGATCAACTGATCGTGACGTTCTGCATGCCCGCCGCAGCAATGCTGTGGCGGGCTTTTCCGTGGTCGTAAGAGAAAACCGCCATGCGCCGCCTGCTTTCCATCAACCCCTGGCTCTACCTGCTGCTGTTCGTCCTGCTGGGCGGTGCCGTGCTGGCCCAGCAGTACCGGCTGTTCGAGCGCGCCTGGTTCTCGGTGCAGGAATGGCGGCATGGCGCGCAGTGGCGCGAGCAGTCGCTGTGGCTCGGCGACTACCGGGTGGTGATCGAGGCCAGGCCCATCGCCGATATCCGCGACGTCTCGGCACTGACCTACGATCCGGACCGGCGCAGCCTGTTCAGCGTCACCAACAAGCCGGCCAGGGTGATCGAGCTGAACCTGCAGGGCGAGCTCCTGCGCACGATCGATCTGCAGGGGTTCGGCGATCCCGAGGCCATCGAGTACGTGGGGCCTGGCACCTACGTGATCGCCGACGAGCGCGAGCAGCGTCTGGTCAAGGTGCAGATCGACGATGACACCGCTGTGCTCGACGCCGCCGACTTCCAGCAGCTGTCACTGGGCATCGGGCGCAACGGCAACAAGGGTTTCGAGGGGCTGGCCTACGACGCGCAGGGCCAGCGTTTGCTGGTGGCCAAGGAGCGTGACCCGGTGCGGATCTTCGAGGTGCTGGGTTTCCCGCACATCGACGAGAGCAAGCCGCTGGCGTTGCAGGTCAACACCGACCCGAAACGCGACGCGCGCCTGTTCGTCCGTGACCTGTCGAGCCTGGATTTCGATTCGGCCACCGGCCACCTGCTGGCCCTGTCCGACGAATCGCGGCTGGTGATCGAGCTGAATGCCGCAGGTGAGCCGGTCAGCACCCTGTCGTTGCTGCGTGGCCAGCATGGCCTGCAGCACGGCGTGCCGCAGGCCGAGGGCATCGCGTCGGACCAAGCGGGCAATCTCTACCTGATCAGCGAGCCCAATCTCTTCTACCTGTTCAGGAAGCCGGCAGACTAGGCGCTCTGGTCGTCCGTCTCGGCGCCGGGTGCGTTGTTCTGCACGGACTCGATGCCGCCTTTGCAGGCCGAGGCGCTGCTGTACATCTGGCTTTGCCCGACGACCTGGCCGTTGGTGGCCTTGAGCACGAAATAGTGTTTGTCGTTACTCGAGATCTTGGTCTCGAACGCCCCTTCGCGCTGGGCATTTTTCTTGACCGAGTCGATGCCGTTGAGTGCCGAGTCCTTGGCCTTGTACATCTCGCTGCTGAGAATGACCTGGCCATTGCCGGCCAGCAGATTGAAATAGAACTGGCCGTCTTTGGCCTTCTTCAGTTCGAACTTTCCAGACATGCGTATCTTCCTCTGGGAAACGGTGACATACCGTGGGTGTTGCACTGTGCAGAGCAAGCCTAGCCCAGTTCCCGCGATATGCGCGGATCGCTCGCGGTCGACGGGCTCAGTGCGAGTGGCTCTTGCCCACGTGGGTGTGGCCGTCATCCGGCAGCGGCTGTACGCCGCCGCTGGCGTTGAGCTGGCGCAGGATGCCGCAGTCCTCGGCCTCCTGCGGGCCGTTGCAGCGGTCGCGCAGCTCGCTCAACTGGTCGCGCAACGCGAGCAGGCTGTTGATGCGCGCTTCCACGTGCTCGATGTGCTCGTCCACCAGGCTGTTGATGCCGGCGCAGCTCTCGTGGGGCAGGTCGCGCAGGGACAGCAGGCGCTGGATCTCGTCCAGCGTCATGTCCAGCGTGCGGCAGTTGCGGATGAACACCAGGCGCTCGAGGTGCTCGCTGCCGTACAGGCGATAGTTGCCTTCGCTCCGCGCGGGTGCCGGCAACAGGCCCTCGCGCTCGTAGTAGCGGACCGTCTCGACCTGGCAGCCAGCCTTCTTCGCCAATTCGCCAATCTTCATGCGCAAGCCTCCTTTGGGGGTTGACCCTATAGTGACTACAGGGTGTGTACTCGGCAACACTCACTTGAAGGAGAGTTGCCATGAGTCGTTGTTGCGACCATTCGCCCGAACCGTCACCCGTTCGTCACGAGCACGACCACGATCACGATCATGCCGGGCATGAGCACGGCACCGCGCAGTCGTCGTTCGCCGACGAGCCGCTGACCGGGGCGGTCAATACGCGCATCCGCATCGAGCAGATGGATTGCCCCACGGAAGAACGCCTGATCCGCGATGCGCTGGGGCGTCTGCCCGGTGTGGCGGGGCTGCAGTTCAACCTGCTGCAGCGGGTGCTGACCGTCAGCCATGACGACGGTGCGCTGGCCCAGGTGTTGCCGGCCATTCGCGGCCTGGGCTTCACCCCGCAGCTGGAAGAGGACGATGCCGCGCAGGCAGCGGCCGCCGAGCCCGTGAAGAAGTCCGCCTGGCCGCTGCTGCTGGCTGCTGTCGCGGCGACCGCCTCGGAGGGCGTGCACTTCGCGACGCTGGGGCCTGACTGGCTGGTGGCGCTGCTGGCCATCACCGCCATCGGCCTGTGTGGCCTGACCACCTACAAGAAGGGCTGGATCGCCCTGAAAAACCGCAACCTCAACATCAATGCGCTGATGAGCATCGCCGTGACCGGTGCGGTGCTCATCGGCCAATGGCCCGAGGCGGCAATGGTGATGGTGCTGTTCACCCTGGCCGAGCTGATCGAGGCGCGCTCGCTGGACCGGGCGCGCAACGCCATTCGCGGGCTGATGGACCTGGCCCCGCCGCGCGCCACGGTCAGGCAGGCCGACGGTAGCTGGCAGGAGGTGGATGTGCAGGGCATCGCCGTGGATGCGCTGGTGCGCGTGCGCCCCGGCGAGCGCATCAGTCTTGACGGCGAGGTGGTCGGCGGCAGCTCGACGGTCAACCAGGCGCCGATCACCGGAGAAAGCCTGCCGGTGGAGAAGCGCGTGGGCGATCCGCTGTTCGCTGGCACCATCAACGAAGCCGGTTCGCTGGAGTTCCGCGTAACGGCAGCGGCGCGCGATACCACGCTGGCGCGCATCATCCATGCGGTGGAGGAGGCGCAGGGCTCGCGTGCACCGACCCAGCGCTTCGTCGACCAGTTCTCGCGCATCTACACCCCGGCGGTCTTCGCCTTCGCCCTGGCGGTCGCGGTGCTGCCGCCGCTGGTCATCGGCGGCGCCTGGCTCGACTGGATCTACCGCGCCCTGGTGTTGCTGGTGGTGGCCTGCCCCTGTGCGCTGGTGATCTCCACCCCGGTGACCATCGTCAGCGGTCTGGCCGCCGCCGCGCGCAAGGGCATCCTGGTCAAGGGCGGCGTGTACCTGGAGAACGGCCGTCATCTGGCCATGCTGGCGCTGGACAAGACCGGCACCCTGACCCACGGCAAGCCGGTGCAGACCGACAGCCTCCACTTGCTGGAGGCGGAGCAGCCGCTGCACGCCGTGTGGGCGGCGAGCCTGGCTGCACGTTCCGATCACCCGGTGTCGCGGGCGCTGGCCCTGCACGCCGAGGAGCAGGGCCGGGTGCTGCGCGAGGTCGAGGCGTTCGCGGCACTGCCGGGGCGGGGCACCCAGGGGGTGGTCGACGGTACCCTGCTGTACCTGGGCAATCACCGTCTGGTCGAAGACCTCGGGCTCTGCTCGGCGCAGCTGGAAGAGCGCCTGGAAACCCTGGAACGGCAGGGCAAGAGCGTGGTGGTGCTGTGCGACGAGCAGCGCGCGCTGATGCTCTTCGCCGTGGCCGATACGGTGCGCCAGAGCAGCCGCGAGGCGGTCGGTGAGCTGCACGAACTGGGCGTGCGTACCTGCATGCTCACCGGCGACAACGCCCACACTGCCGCCGCCATCGCCGAGCAGGTCGGTGTCGATGAGGCGCGTGGCGACCTGCTGCCGGCGGACAAGCTGGCCTGGGTCGAGGCACGGCAGGCGCAGGGCAAGTTGGTCGGCATGGTCGGCGACGGCATCAACGACGCACCGGCGCTGGCCAGGGCGGAGATTGGCTTCGCCATGGGCGCCGCCGGAACCGATACCGCCATCGAGACGGCAGATGTCGCCCTGATGGACGACGATCTGCGCAAGATTCCCGCATTCGTCCGCCTGTCGCGGCAGACTCATGCGATTCTGCTGCAGAACATCGTGCTGGCGCTGGGTATCAAGGCGATCTTCCTGGGCATGACCCTGGCGGGCGAGGCGACCATGTGGATGGCGGTGTTCGCCGACATGGGGGTGAGCCTGATGGTGGTGTTCAACGGCCTGCGCCTGCTGCGCAAATGAGGACATCGAGGATGAACGAGAACTGGCAACTGGCCGTCGACGAGGCCTTCGCCCAGGCCCAGGGTGCCCTGGCCGGCGCGCAGGCTGCCGAGGCACTGCCCTGGCTGGAGCGTGCGCATATCCTCACCCAGCGTCGTCCCTGGCTGCATGCCCGTGCGCACTGGCTGATGCTGCGCGCCGGTTGGCAGCTGGGTGATGTGCGCGAGGTGCTGGGGCAGCTGCCGCGCATCCTGGCGGCGTTGCTGTTCTCGCGCCTCTGGGTACCGCTCGGCAACAGCAGGCGGGCGCGGGTCAGTGCCTTCAAGCCGATGCCGCTCAGCGCGGAGCTGCGCCGCCTGCTCGATCAGCCGACGCCGTAGCCCGGATGCAATCCGGGGGCGTCCGATGCGTCTGCCCCGGATGTCATGCGGACCACGATCGAAGCACCTGCTGGCGCCTCAGGGCTTGAGCGTCTTCACGCCTTCGGCGGTGCCGAGCAGCAGCAGATCGGCCGGGCGGGCGGCGAACAGGCCATTGGTGACCACGCCGACGATGGCGTTGATATCGGCTTCCAGCTTCACCGGATCGGTGATCGACATGTTGTGCACGTCGAGGATGATGTTGCCGTTGTCGGTCAGCACGCCTTCGCGGTACACCGGGTCGCCGCCGAGCTTGACCAGTTCGCGGGCCACGTGGCTGCGCGCCATGGGGATGACTTCCACCGGCAGCGGGAAGGCGCCCAGCACCGGCACCAGCTTGCTGGCGTCGGCGATGCAGATGAAGGTCTTGGCCACGGCCGCGACGATCTTCTCGCGGGTCAGGGCGGCGCCACCGCCCTTGATCAGGTTGAGGTGCTCGTCGCTCTCGTCGGCACCGTCGACGTAGAACTCCAGGTCACTGACGGCGTTGAGGTCGTAGACCGGGATGCCGTGACCCTTCAGGCGGGCAGCGGTGGCTTCTGAGCTGGCCACGGCGCCGTCGAAGTCCATCTTGTGCTTGGCCAGTGCGTCGATGAAGAAGTTGGCGGTGGAGCCGGTGCCGACGCCGACGATGCTCTTGCTGTCGAGGCGGGGAAGAATGTGGTCGACGGCGGCCTGGGCCACGGCCTGTTTCAGCTGATCCTGGTTCATCGCGGGTCTGTGCCTGGGAGTGAGGGAGACTTGAGGCGCGAATTATAGCCGCAAGTGCTGCGCTGACGGGGGCAAAACCCGCGTGTTTCGTATGGTCGCCCGGCGCGGCGCTGGGGTAGACTCGGCAGTCCCTTCCCAAGCCCGAACGCCTGCGAAATCGCCATGCTCGAACAGTACGTGAAGAAGACCCTCACCTCGCGCGTCTATGACGTCGCGGTGGAAACCCCGCTGCAACCCGCCCGTCAGCTCAGCGAGCGACTGGGTAGCCAGATTCTGCTCAAGCGCGAGGATCTGCAGCCGGTGTACTCGTTCAAGATTCGTGGCGCCTACAACAAGCTGGCGCAGCTGTCGCCGGAGGAGCTGGCACGCGGCGTGGTCACCGCCTCGGCAGGTAACCACGCGCAGGGCCTGGCCCTGGCCGCCAAGCACATGGGCGTCAAGGCCACCATCGTCATGCCGCGCACCACGCCGGAGCTGAAGGTGCAGGGCGTGCGCTCGCGGGGCGGCAAGGTGGTGCTGCACGGCGACGCCTTCCCCGAGGCGCTGGCCCATTCGCTGAAGCTGGTGGAGGAGAAGGGCTACACCTACATCCATCCCTACGACGACCCGCTGGTGATCGCCGGGCAGGGCACCGTGGCCATGGAGGTGCTGCGTCAGCACCAGGGGCATATCGATGCCATCTTCGTACCGGTCGGCGGCGGCGGTCTGATCGCCGGTATCGCGGCCTACGTGAAGTACCTGCGCCCGGAGATCAAGGTGATCGGCGTCGAGCCGGACGACTCCAACTGCCTGCAGGCGGCGCTGGCTGCCGGCGAGCGCGTGGTGCTGCCGACGGTCGGGCTGTTCGCCGATGGTGTGGCGGTGGCGCAGATCGGCCAGCACACCTTCGATATCTGCAAGGATCACGTCGATGAGGTGATCACCGTCAGCACCGACGAGATCTGTGCGGCGATCAAGGACATCTACGACGATACCCGCTCGATCACCGAGCCTGCCGGTGCGCTGGCCGTGGCCGGGATCAAGAAGTACGTCGAGCGCGAGGGCGCCAAGGGGGCGGTGCTGGTGGGCATCGACTCCGGCGCCAACGTCAACTTCGACCGCCTGCGCCACGTCGCCGAGCGCGCCGAGCTGGGCGAGAAGCGCGAGGCGATCATCGCCGTGACCATCCCCGAGCAGCCGGGCAGTTTCAAGGCCTTCTGCGAGGCGGTGGGCAAGCGCCAGATCACCGAGTTCAACTACCGCTATCACACCGACCGCGAGGCGCACATCTTCGTCGGCGTGCAGACCCATCCGGAGAACGATCCGCGCCAGGCGCTGGTCGAGGGCTTGCGTGCGCAGGGCTTCCCGGTGCTGGACCTGACCGACAACGAACTGGCCAAGCTGCACATCCGCCACATGGTCGGCGGTCATTCGGCCGGGGTGAGCAACGAGATGGTGCTGCGCTTCGAGTTCCCCGAGCGGCCGGGCGCGCTGTTCAACTTCCTGCAGAAGCTGGGTGGGCGCTGGAACATCTCGATGTTCCACTATCGCAACCATGGTGCCGCCGACGGTCGCGTGGTGGCTGGCCTGCAGGTGCCTGACGATGAGCGGCACCTGGTTCCGGCAGCCCTGGACGCCATCGGCTATCCCTACTGGGACGAGAGCGAAAACCCCGCTTATCGCCTGTTTCTCGGCTGATACTTTCGAACCCGTAGGGCGGGGGTAACCCGCCGGAGCGCGTTGGCGGGTTGCACCCGCCCTACCTAAAAAGGAAGCCTCGATGGAGCACTATCTGCTGGTTCGTATTCTTCACAGCGCCCCTGGCGTGTTGCTGCTGCTCGGCCTGATCGCGCACGCGTTCATGCTGTTCAAGGCGCAGCGCGGCGGTGATGCCGCCGTGCTGGCGCGCAAGCTGCGCGTGACCCTGCTGTTCAGCCTGCCTGCCTTTGCCGTGCTGGCGCTGAGCCTGCCGCTCAGTGGCTACTGGCTGGTGGACACCGCCGGCTGGCCGCTGGGGCAGACCTGGCTGCTGCTGGGCAGCATCCTCTATGGCGTGATGATGCTGCTCGGCTTGCTGCTGGCCGGGCGTCTGGCCGTCTGGCGCGCGCTGGGCGATGCGCCGGCGCCCACTTCGCTGAAGCGCCTGTGCCTGATCTATGCCGGGCTGATTCTCGTGCTGCTGATCGCCATCATGGCGCTGATGGGCGCCAAGCCCGTCTGAGCAGAGTGGCCCGGATTGCACCGGGCTACACGGCTGCGGCTGGCGATGGCCTGCGTAGGAGCGGCTGCAGCCGCGAAGCCAGCTTCAGCCCGTACTCAGCGCAGCGAGATCGCCGGCCAGCCACGCTCGCTGGCGGTGGCGCGCAGCATGTCGTCCGGGTCAACGGCCACCGGGTTGGCCACGGCCTCCAGCAGCGGCAGGTCGTTGCGCGAATCGCTGTAGAAATAGGCGCCGTCCAGGCTGTGGCCCGTCTCGCTCAGCCAGGCGTTCAAGCGGGTCACCTTGCCGCCCTGGTAGCAGGGGGTGCCGGTGATCTGGCCGGTGTAGCGCCCGTCCTGCATGCCGCATTCGGTGGCGATCAGGGTGTCCACGCCCAGGCGCTCGGCGATGGGCGCGGTGACGAAACGGTTGGTGGCGGTGATGATCACCAGCTTGTCACCGGCGGCGCGGTGTTCGGCCAGCAATGCCTCGCCCTTGGCCAGGATGATCGGCTCGATCACTTCGGCCATGAACTCGCGGTGCCACTGCGCCAGTTGTGCCATGTCGCTGCGACCGAGAATCGCCTGGCTGAAGTTCTGGTAGGCCACCACGTCCAGCTTGCCGGCACAGTAGTCGGCGTAGAACGCGTCGTTGCGTGCCAGGTACTCGGCTGCATCGACCAGGCCGCGCTGGCAGACGAATTCGCCCCAGCTATGGTCGCTGTCACCGGCCAGCAGGGTGTTGTCGAGATCGAAAAGGGCCAAACGCACGATTCTGTACCTGTTCTGCAAAGGGATTAGGGGCGTCTGCAGCCTGCGGCGCTCGTCCCGGTCGGGGCGGAACCTGGCGAAAAATGTGCATGTACCGCTGGTACACAGCCTCTTTTCGACGGGCTTCGCCATGCCTGACGGCGCTCGCAGCCTCGTGAACACCCGCGTGGGGCGCGCCAGAATAGCCGCTTTGGCCGGGCTTTCCCACTGCCGCCAAACCCGCGTTGCTGCTGGACTCGGCTTTGTGGAACAATGCCGGAACTTGCGTGTACGAGGTTGCTTGCCGTGATCGACTCTGATGGTTTTCGCCCGAATGTCGGCATCATCCTGACCAATGATGTCGGCCAGGTGCTCTGGGCCAGGCGCATCAATCAGGATGCCTGGCAGTTTCCGCAAGGCGGCATCAATGATCGCGAATCGCCCGAAGAGGCGTTGTACCGCGAACTCAATGAAGAAGTCGGGCTCGAAGAGCAGGATGTGAAGATCCTCGCCTGCACCCGAGGCTGGTTGCGTTATCGTCTACCGCAGCGCCTGGTGCGCACGCACAGCCAGCCCCTGTGCATCGGGCAGAAGCAGAAGTGGTTCCTGCTGCGCCTGACCGGTGCCGAGGAGCGCGTACGTATGGACCTGACCGGCAAGCCCGAATTCGATGGCTGGCGCTGGGTCAGCTACTGGTACCCGCTGGGCCAGGTGGTCACATTCAAGCGCGAGGTCTATCGCCGCGCGCTCAAGGAACTCGCCCCGCGCCTGATAGTGCGCGACTGATACGGACCCCAATCGAGCATGCTCAATACGCTGCGCAAGATCGTCCAGGAAGTGAACGCCGCCAAGGATCTCAAGGCGGCGTTGTCGATCATCGTGCAGCGGGTCAAGGAAGCGATGGGCAGCCAGGTCTGCTCGGTCTATCTGCTCGACCCGGAAAGCAATCGCTTCGTCCTGATGTCCACCGAGGGCCTCAACAAGCGCTCCATCGGCAAGGTCAGCATGGCGCCCAACGAAGGCCTGGTCGGCCTCGTCGGTACCCGTGAGGAGCCGCTGAACCTCGAAGACGCCGCCAGCCACCCGCGTTATCGCTACTTCGCCGAAACCGGCGAGGAACGCTTCGCCTCCTTCCTCGGTGCGCCGATCATCCACCATCGCCGGGTCATGGGTGTTCTGGTGGTGCAGCAGAAGGAGCGTCGCCAGTTCGACGAAGGCGAGGAAGCCTTCCTGGTGACCATGAGCGCCCAGCTCGCCGGCGTGATCGCCCACGCCGAGGCCACCGGCTCGATTCGCGGCCTGGGGCGCCAGGGCAAGGGCGTGCAGGAGGCCAAGTTCGTCGGCGTGCCGGGTGCGCCGGGGGCAGCGGTGGGGACCGCTGTCGTGGTGCTGCCCCCGGCCGATCTGAATGTAGTACCGGACCGCAACGTCGATGATATCGACGCCGAACTGGCCTTGTTCGACAAGGCGCTGGGCTGGGTGCGCGAGGACATGCAGGAGCTGTCCGAGAAGCTCGCGACCCAGTTGCGCAAGGAAGAACGCGCGCTGTTCGATGTCTACCTGATGATGCTCGATGACGCCGCACTGGGTAACGAGGTGCGCAAGGTCATCAAGAGTGGCCAGTGGGCGCAGGGCGCCCTGCGCCAGGTGGTGCTCGACCACGTCAAGCGCTTCGAGCTGATGGACGACGCCTACCTGCGTGAGCGCGCCTCCGACGTGCGCGACCTGGGCCGGCGCCTGCTCGCCTACCTGCAGGAAGAGCGCAAGACCTCGCTGGTCTACCCCGACAACACCATTCTGGTCAGCGAGGAGCTGTCGCCGGCGATGCTCGGCGAAGTGCCGGAAGGCAAGCTGGCCGGCCTGATCTCGGTGACCGGCTCGGGCAACTCCCATGTCGCCATCTTCGCTCGCGCCATGGGCATTCCCACGGTCATGGGCGTGGTCGACCTGCCGTATTCGAAGATCGACGGCATCAAGCTGATCGTCGATGGCTACCACGGTGAAGTCTTCACCAACCCCAGCGAGCTGCTGAGCAAGCAGTACGCCGATGTGGTCGAGGAGGAGCGCCAGCTCACCGAAGGGCTCGATGCCCTGCGCGCGCTGCCCTGCGAAACCCTCGACGGCCAGCGCATGCCGCTGTGGGTCAACACCGGCCTGCTCGCCGACGTCGCCCGCGCCCAGCAGCGCGGGGCCGAGGGTGTGGGCCTGTATCGCACCGAAGTGCCGTTCATGATCAACGAGCGCTTCCCCAGCGAGAAGGAGCAGCTGGCCACTTACCGCGAGCAACTGCAGGCCTTCCACCCGCTGCCGGTGACCATGCGCACCCTGGATATCGGCGGGGACAAGGCGCTGTCCTATTTCCCGATCAAGGAAGAGAACCCCTTCCTTGGCTGGCGTGGCATCCGCGTGACCCTCGATCACCCGGAAATCTTCCTGGTGCAGACGCGTGCCATGCTCAAGGCCAGCGAGGGCCTGAACAACCTGCGCATCCTGCTGCCGATGATCTCCGGCACGCAGGAGCTGGAAGAGGCCCTGCACCTGATCCACCGTGCCTGGGGCGAGGTCCGTGACGAGGGCACCGACGTGCCGTTGCCGCCCATCGGCCTGATGATCGAGATTCCCGCCGCCGTCTACCAGACGCGCGAGCTGGCGCGCCAGGTGGACTTCCTCTCGGTCGGCTCCAACGACCTGACCCAGTACCTGCTGGCGGTTGACCGCAACAACCCGCGGGTGGCCGATCTCTACGACTTCCTCCACCCGGCGGTGCTGCAGGCCCTGCAGAAGGTGGTCAACGATGCGCATACCGAGGGCAAGCCGGTGAGCATCTGCGGCGAGATGGCCGGTGACCCGGCGGCGGCGGTGCTGCTGCTGGCCATGGGCTTCGACTCGTTGTCGATGAACGCCACCAACCTGCCCAAGGTGAAATGGCTGCTGCGCCAGATCACCCAGAGCAAGGCCAGGGAACTGCTGGGCCAGGTGATGAGCATGGACAACCCGCACCTGATCTACAGCACCCTGCATCTGGCGCTGCGCAACCTCGGCCTGGGTCGGGTGATCAACCCGGCGTCCAACATCCAGGCGTGAACGGCGCGCCCGCGGCGCGTCATCCCTGGGCCTGATGCAATCCGGGGCCACTGCGCACGGAAGCTCCCCGGATCGCCTCCGGGCTACCTGCTTACCCTGACGTCGCCCAACACGGCGCCGTGCGGCCCGAAACTGCGTTCGACGATGTTCCAGTGCCCATCCTGGCTAAGGTTCAGCACGGTGCTGGCGCGCGTGCCGTAGGCGGCGCTGGCGATGAACACGCTCGACAGCAGGCGCTCCGTGGCCAGGCCGATGCCGGTATCCGGTAGCAGGTGCTCCGCTGGCTGGCTGTGGTCAGCCAGCAGCGCCAGCAGCTCCTCGTCAGCGCCATCGAGGCGCGCCTGCAGGGTGCTTCTGGCCAGCAGCAGTTTGGGCCAGGGGGTGTCCAGCCCGGCGTTGGACAGGCCGTAGACGCCGGCTTGCAGGCGATGCGCCTGCCTTTCCTGGGAGTTGAAGTACCAGAGCTGAGTCGCATCTCCGAGCAGCAGGTTGAAGCCGGCATAGTCGGCTGCCCGCGCCATCAGGGTTTCCAGGTAGGCTTGTGGTGCAGCCTGGCCGCGCAGGTAGTCGGCGGTCAGTTCGCCGCGCGAGCGCGGGCCGATCTTCTGGCCTGGGTCGCGGATATTGGTCAGGGCGGCGAAGCGGCCCTCGGCGGTGACGCCCAGCCAGGTCCCGCCGGCCTGCAGATCGCGCCCGGCGAATACGCCCGGGGCCTCCTGCCATTCACTCAGCGCGGCGCTGGGGCGCGCGTAGAATTCGTCGCGATTGGCTGCCAGGCGCAAGGGCATGGCGCCCTGCGGCTGCCAGGCGAAGACGATCAGGCACATGAGAGTTCCTCTGATGGCAGAGCCTGGCAGGCTAGCGAGCCGTGGGGAAAGCGGCAACCGTTCCGTCGATCCGTATGCCGCTGAGTGGGCATTTCCGCTACCATGCCGCTTTGTTTTCGGGGGTCTCGATGGAACTGCTGCTCTACCTGGTGCTCGGTGCGGCCGCCGGTGTGCTGGCCGGCCTGTTCGGCGTGGGCGGCGGCCTGATCATCGTGCCGGTACTGGTGTTCAGCTTCAGTTCGCAGGGCATGGCGCCGGAGATCCTCACCCACCTGGCGGTCGGCACGTCCCTGGCGACCATCGTCTTCACCTCGATCAACTCGCTGCTGGCGCATCACCGCATGGGTGCCGTGCGCTGGCCGCTGTTTCGCTGGCTGACCGGCGGCATTCTGCTGGGGGCGGCGCTGGGGGCCATGACCGCCGCGCTGATCCAGGGGCCGCTGCTGCAGAAGATCATCGGTACCTTCGCCATCATCATCGCCGTGCAGATGGTGCTGGACCTGAAACCCAAGGCCAGCGGCGGTGTCCCAGGCAAGCCCACGCTGACGGTGGCGGGCGGGGTGATCGGCTGGGCTTCGGCGATCTTCGGTATCGGCGGTGGTTCGCTGACCGTGCCGTTCCTGGTCTGGCGCAGCGTGCCGATGCAGCAGGCCGTGGCGACTTCGGCGGCCTGCGGCCTGCCGATCGCCATCGCCGGGGCGCTGAGCTTCGTCTACACCGGCTGGAACGAAGCGGATCTGCCGCAGTGGAGCCTGGGCTTCGTCTATCTCCCGGCGTTGCTGGGGATCGCCGTGACCAGCATGTTTTTTGCCCGTATCGGCGCGCGCCTGGCTCATCGCCTGTCGCCGCGTCTGCTCAAGCGACTGTTTGCCCTGCTGCTGTTCAGCGTGGGCCTGAGTTTTCTCATCTAAGGAGTCCTGGATGCTGCCTTATCCGCAGATCGACCCGGTGGCCATCGCCCTCGGTCCCCTGAAAATCCACTGGTACGGCCTGATGTACCTGATCGGCATCGGTGGCGCCTGGTGGCTGGCCTCGCGTCGTCTGGCACGCTTCGACACGAGCTGGAACAAGGACAAGCTGTCCGACCTGGTGTTCTGGGTGGCCATGGGGGTGATCCTCGGCGGGCGCCTCGGCTACGTGCTGTTCTACGACCTGTCGGCCTACCTCGCCGAGCCGGCGAAGATCCTGCGGGTCTGGGAGGGTGGCATGTCCTTCCATGGCGGCCTGATCGGGGTGATGCTGGCGACCTGGTGGTTCGGCAAGCGCAACGGCAAGAGTTTCTTCGAGCTGATGGACTTCATCGCGCCGCTGGTGCCGATCGGCCTCGGTGCCGGGCGCATCGGCAACTTCATCAACGCCGAGCTGTGGGGCAAGGCCAGTGACGTGCCCTGGGCGATGATCTTCCCCACCGATCCGCAACAGTTGGCGCGCCACCCGTCGCAGCTGTACCAGTTCGCCCTGGAAGGCGTGGCGCTGTTCGTCATCCTCTGGTTCTACTCGCGCAAGCCGCGACCTACCATGGCCGTATCCGGGATGTTCGCCGCCTGCTACGGGGTGTTCCGCTTCATCGTCGAGTTCGTCCGCGTGCCGGATGCCCAGCTCGGCTACCTGGCCTGGGGCTGGCTGACCATGGGCCAGATCCTCTGCCTGCCGATGATCCTCGGCGGCATCGGCCTGATCGCCTACGCCTACAAGCGCCAGCCCGTACAAGGAGCCGCCTGATGAAACAGTACCTCGACCTGATGCGCCACGTGCGTGAGCACGGCACCTTCAAGGAAGACCGTACCGGCACGGGCACCTACAGCGTGTTCGGCTACCAGATGCGTTTCGACCTGGCCGACGGCTTCCCCGTCGTCACCACCAAGAAGTGCCACCTGCGCTCGATCATCCACGAGCTGCTGTGGTTCCTCCAGGGCGACACCAACATCAAGTACCTCAAGGACAACGGCGTCAGCATCTGGGACGAGTGGGCCGACGAGAACGGCAACCTCGGCCCGGTCTACGGCTACCAGTGGCGCAGCTGGCCGGCGCCCAACGGCGAGTCCATCGACCAGATCAGCAAGCTGGTCGAGATGATCCGCAGCAACCCGGACTCGCGCCGCCTGATCGTCTCGGCCTGGAACCCGGCGCTGGTCGAGCAGATGGCGCTGCCGCCCTGCCACGCGCTGTTCCAGTTCTACGTCGCCGACGGCAAGCTGTCCTGCCAGCTCTACCAGCGCTCGGCGGACATCTTCCTCGGCGTGCCCTTCAACATCGCCAGCTACGCCCTGCTGACGCTGATGGTGGCGCAGGTCTGCGGCCTGCAGCCGGGCGAGTTCATCTGGACCGGCGGTGACTGCCACCTGTACGCCAACCACATCGAACAGACCGACCTGCAGCTGACCCGTCAGCCGCTGCCGCTGCCGAGCATGAAGCTGAACCCCGAGGTCAGGGACCTGCTGGCGTTCAGGTTCGAGGACTTCGAGCTGGTCGGTTATGAGGCCCATCCGCACATCAAGGCGCCGGTCGCGGTCTGAGGCAGGCCCGCAGGCGGGGGCAATTTGCTACCCTTTTCCCTCAACGAGTGAAAAGGGAGTCCCCCGTGAGCCGCATCGCACTGGCCCTGCTGTTGATCTGCAGTTGTTTGACGAGTCACGCCGAGACCACGCCGCTGCGGGTCGGCATCACCGAAGTGCCGCCGTTCGTGATCAAGCACGACGACGGCAGCTGGAGTGGCATCAGCATCGATCTGTGGAATGCCATCGCCGAAAAGAACGGCTATGCCTTCCAGTACGAGGCGATGCCCTTCGATCGCCTGCTCGACAGCCTCGAGCAGAGCAAGGTCGATGTCGTGGTCGGGGCGATGACCATGACCCCCGAGCGCGAGGCGCGCTTCGACTTCACCCATCCGTTCTACTTCACCGGCCTCGCCATCGCGGTGCCGGCCACCGCCTCGGCGGGCTGGTGGACGACCTTCAAACGCCTGTTCTCCTGGCGGTTCATCAGCGTGGTGCTGGGCCTGGCCGCCGTGCTGATGCTGGTGGGGGCGTTGATCTGGTTCTTCGAGCGCCGGCGCAACCGCGAGCAGTTCCCCGAGGAGCCGGTGCGCGGCCTGGGCGATGGCTTCTGGTGGGCTGCCGTGACCATGACCACCGTCGGCTACGGCGACAAGTCACCGGTGACGCTGGGCGGCCGGCTGGTCGCGGTGGTGTGGATGTTCGCCGCGCTGATCATGGTCTCGACCTTCACCGCGGCGATGACCACGGCCCTGACCGTGAGCAATCTGCAGGGCGCCATCCAGGGCCCTGGCGACCTGCAAGGCGCGCATGTCGCCAGCGTGCAGCGCACGGCCAGCTCGCACTGGCTGCAGGAGCAGCGCATTCGCCAGAGCGACTACCCGAGCCTGGGCAAGGCGCTGCAGGCCGTGCAGCAGGGCGAGGCCGACGCCATCGTCTACGACAAACCCATCCTGCAATACCGCAATCGCGAACTGGTCGGTGCGCGCTTGCAAGTGCTGCCCGGCACCTTCGAGAACCAGAGCTACGGCTTCCTGGTGCACAGTGGCAGCCCGCTGCGCGAGCCGATCAGCCGCGCGGTGCTGGGCATCATGGATGATCCGCAATGGCCGCGAACGGTGAGCGACTACCTGGGCGAGGAACTCTGAGGCGGCACCTCAGGCGTCGCCTGGGGTTCGCTCTGCAGCGGGAAGCGTCGCGCGATCTCGTCGATGATTTCGCGCGGTCCGCTGATCCTCCATTCCAGCCAGTTGTCCCACTCCAGCCTCAGCTCATCCAGGCCCCGGCGCAGGCGGTAGCTGTCGTAGTCGATGCCCTTGTCGAAGGCCAGCGGGCTGTATTGCGCGACCTGCCGCCAGCCCTCTGCCTTCAGGCTGTCGAGAATGCGGTCGCCGAGTTCGCTGTCGATCATCTCCACCGAGACGTGATCGGCCGTGTCCACCGGCGTGCGCTCGAGCCGTCTGCGCTGCAGCCAGCGACGCAGCGTGGTGAGGACGTTCAGGCTCTTCATGCCTCGGCCAGTTGCGCGGCCAGTCGCTGCACCTGCTCCTGGCGCTCGGCGTCCTCCAGGCGTGCGCCGGGGTTGAGCGACGACCACTGCGGGTGGGCGCGTGCGACGTTGAGCGGGGTGGGCAGCTTGCCCTGGCGCCAGAGGTTTTCCTGCGGGGCGCCGAGGGTGATGGCGTCCATGGCGGCGTGGCCGCGCCGGTCCAGCGCGGCCAGCAGCTGTTGCTGGCGCAGGGCGAGCAGGCGCAGCACGGCGTCGTCGACGGTCAGTTCGCGCTGGCCCTGCAACTTGCCTTTCAGGCGTTGCCCGTAGTTGCGCAGGGTCTGCGCACTGCCACCGATCAGCGCACCCAGTGCCGCCGCTGCGCCGAGGGTCAGGCCACCGACCAGCAGGTCGACCCCGACCCCGGTAGCGGCGCCTGCGGCCATGCCGCCGCCGACCTTGATGCCGAGCTGCCTGAGGGTTTCCGGGTTGAACAGGTCGTCACCCCAGCGGCCGTCGAGCAGGGGCAGGTCCGCGGCCTTGGCATCGTCGCGGCGGAAGGCGTACAGGCGCAGCAGCGCCTCCACACAGCGCTGCTCACGCTGGCGGATGGCGTCACGCAGGTCGGCGATGGCGCCTTGCTCCAGCAGCGGCTGGGCGGCAACGCTGCGCCGGCAGGCGGCGCAGTCGATCAGCAACTCGGCGACCACGCGCTTGCCGGCCTGGCGGCGGGCCTGGCGCTGTACCTGGTGATCCTCGATCAGGCGCTGCAGTTGCACCCGCGAACGCTCCAGCAGCAGGGCCAGGCTTTCGTACAGGCGGCGCTCGCCGTCTTCGGGGGGCGCCACGCTGTCGAAGGCCACCAGCGCATGCAGGCCGAGACGCGCCAGGGCCTCGCGCCACTCGCCTTCGCGGTGCTGGCTGCTGGCGACGAAATTGAGCACGGGCAGCAGCGGGCGCCCGCACATGGTCAGCACGGCCAGTTCGTCGCGGTACTTGGCCAGCACCGGTTCGCGCACATCGATCACGTACAGCCCGGCATCGCAGGCCATGAGCTGGCGCAGCACCTTGGCTTCCTGCTCGTAGCGCTGGCGCGCCTCGCTGCCCTCCAGGAAGCGGCTCAGGCGCGCCGGGCCGTCGAGGCGTTCGCCAGGGCGATCGAGACGTTCCAGGTAGTCGAGCAGGGCGATGGCATCTTCCAGGCCTGGGGTGTCGTACAGCTCCAGCAGGGCCTGGCCGTCCACCGACAGGCGCGCGCCTTCGACGTGGCGCGTGGTGCTGGCGCGTGGCGAGACTTCGCCGAAGTCGACGTCACGGGTCAGGGTGCGCAGCAGCGAAGTCTTGCCGACGTTGGTGTGGCCGACCAGGGCGAGTATCAGCGGTGGGCTCATGGCGCGGCCTCGGTCGGGGATGTGGGCTGTAGGGTGGATGACGCTTCACCCATCCACCACGGCGACTGGTGGATGAAAAGGGCGTCATCCAGCCTGCGTCGAGCCTGTTCAATCATGGCCGCTCTCCAGCCAGTTCAGTCGGGTAGTCCGGATGCAATCCGGGAAGCGGCTGTGGCTCATTCCCGGATACGGGCTGTAGGGTGGATGACGCTTCACCCATCCACCACGGCGACTGGTGGATGAAAAAGGCGTCATCCAGCCTACGTCGAGCCTGTTCAATCATGGCCGCTCTCCAGCCCGGTCAGTCGGGTAGCCCGGATGCAATCCGGGAAGCGGCTGTGGCTCATTCCCGGATACGGGCTGTAGGGTGGATGACGCTTCACCCATCCACCACGGTGACTGGTGGATGAAAAAGGCGTCATCCAGCCTGCGTCGAGCCTGTTCAATCATGCCCGCTCTCCAGCCAGTTCAGTGGAGCGCTGTCGCCATGCTGCAGGCCCAGTCTGTCGAGGGCCTGGTGCCAGTCGGCCAGGCGCGCGCTGTCCAGGCTCGCGCCGGGTGCGGGCGAGAGCAGCCAGATGCGCGTGGCGGCCGCGCAGCGCGCCAGTTCGCCGAGCAGCGCCAGGCTGCCGCGATCCGGTGAGCGCTGCGGGTCGCAGGCGATGACCAGGCGCTCGGGCGGGAAGCGGGTCAGCTGTTCGAGCAACTGGCGGCGCTGCTCGCGGCTGTCGATCACCCCGGCATCGGCGACGCCACTGGGCAGTTGCAGGGGCGGCCAGCTGCGCCGCTCATCCAACTCCAGGCCCAGCAGCAGCGCGCCACTGCCGGCTTGCGGGTTGGCGCCGGCTTGCGGCTGGTGCAGGGTGGCCGGCGCCAGGTCACAGACGCCGAGGCGCTCGCTGTCCGGCTGCAGGCGTTGACGCAGCAGGTCGTAGCCGGGCAGGTCGAGTGCCAGGCGCAGCGCTGCCTTGCCGCCGAGCCAGCGCCACAGGCACAGCAACGTCAGCAGCAGGCGTGGCAACAGGCCGTAGACCAGCAGCACGCCGACCAGCCAGCCGGCCCAGCTCTGCCGGGCGACCTCGCTGGCGATGGCGGCGTCGCCGCTGGCGCGAATCAGTGCGACGTCGGGCAGGCTGAAGCCGAGCAGGGCCGGCAGCGCGCCGATGGCCTGGGTCATGGCGATGAAGCTGTCGCCGCCGAGGATGGTGGTTTCCCAGACGAAGCCGTAGCGCCGTGTGGCGAGCAGCAGCAGTGCGCTGCCCAGGGCGGCGAGCATGGCCAGCGTCCACAGGCCGTTGCTCAGCAGGCCCAGGCCCCAGCGGGTCAGGCGCTGGCGCTGCAGCATCAGCAACAGGGCAGGCGCCAGGTGGGCAGCGCTGGCATCGCGGGCCAGCTTGTCGCTGAGCCAGAGCCACAGGCGGCCGAGGGCGCCGGGGTGGTCGCGGGTCAGCAGCAGGCCGAGCAGCCAGCCGAGCAGCATCAGCAGGTTGAGGCCGAGCAGGCTGCCCAGGGCCCAGAACACGTTGACCGGCTGGCGTCCGTCGCCCAGCGCCGCGAAGGCCAGGCCGGCTCCGCTGAACAGGGCCAGCAGGGCCAGCAGCAGGCCCGCCAGGCGTGCGCCCTGCAGCCAGTGCAGAAGGGCTTGCCACTGACCATCGCGACGGGCGAGGAGCAGGGCCCGCTGCTGGATACGCGTGGCCAGATCGCCGTGCTCGGCGTGGGCCAGGCGATTGGCCTCGGCATCTTCGAGCGGGCCGGCGTGTTCCTCGCGCAGGCGGATCGTCTCGCTGAGCCAGAGGCGTTGAAAGGCGGTGGGGGAGGAGGCGTCAGTCACGCGGCGTCTCGTCGTGCGGATCAGGGCTTGAGGATAACCCCTGATCCGCCCCCGTGCGAATCAGCGCTGTTCGCGCAGGCGTACGGCGATATCCGGTTGGTCGATGAACAGGCCATCGATGCCGGTGGCGAGGAAGGTGCGCAGTTCGGCGTCGATGTCGCCGCGTGCGGTCGGGTCGCTGCCATTACGCAGCTCCGCAGGCAGGAAGGTGTTCTCGGCGCGGAAGGTATAGGGGTGGACCTTGAGCCTGGCGGCATGGGCGTCGCTCACCAGGCTGGTCGGCGTGGTCAGGTTGCCGGCTGCATCACGCGGGATGATCATGCCTTTCTCCGGACCGATGCCGCTGGCGTAGCGGGCGATGGCTTTCAGGCCCTTGGGCGTGATCATCTGCGCATAGCTGAGGTCGGTGCCGAGTGCCTGCTGGTCGTAGGGCTGGCCGTCCGTCCACAGCAGCTGGATCAGGCGGATCGAGGTCATGCGGCTGAGGGTCTTGAGGTTCTCCACCTCGAAGGACTGGATGTACACCGGCGCCTTGGCGCTGGCGTAGCCGTTGCGCTTGAGCACGGCCAGCAGCGGTTTCTCCATGGCCAGGCCGAGTTGCTGGAAGTGCGTGGGGTGCTTGGTTTCCGGGTACAGGCCGATCACCCGTTGCTGGCTGAGCTGCAGGCTCTTCACCAGGTCGATGATTTCCTGCAGGGTCGGGATTTCGAACTGGCCGTCGAAGCGTGTATTGCCTGGACGGACCTGCGGGATGCGCTCGATGGCGCGCAGCGTCTTCAGCTCGGCCAGGGTGAAGTCCTCGCTGAACCAGCCTTCCAGGCTGACGCCGTCGACCGTCTGGGTGCGCTTGCGTGCCGCGAACTCGGGGCGCTGGGCGACATCGGTGGTCAGGCCCAGCTCATTGTCATGGCGCGCCACCAGTTGCCCGTCGCGGGTCATCACCAGGTCCGGCTCGACATAATCGGCACCTTGCAGCACGGCCAGGGCGTAGGCGGCCAGGGTGTGTTCGGGCACGTAACCACTGGCGCCACGGTGCGCGATCACCAGCGGCTTGCGCGCAGCATGCGCGTGCTGTGGCTGTGTGCCGGGTTGGCGCTGGGCCCAGTCGATGGCGTTCTGCACGGTGTCGGCCTGCACCGGCAGTGCAGTGCTCAGCAGTCCTGCGCACAGCAGTCCTGTGCGCAACAGGTTCGATATCATCGCGGCATCTCCTTGCTCGGGTGGGAGCGCAAAGCCTGGCGCATGGACGATGACGATTCGGCGACAAACCGATGGCCGGTTGCTCGGGCTGTGAGCTGCTCGTCACTTGGTCGCTCTGCTATGCTCGCCGTCATGAACAAGACACTCCCCCTTTCGCTGATCGCCGCCCTCGCGCACAACCGTGTCATCGGCCGCGACAACCAACTGCCCTGGCACCTGCCGGCGGACCTCAAGCACTTCAAGGCACTGACCCTGGGCAAGCCGATCATCATGGGTCGCAAGACCTGGGACTCGCTCGGTCGGCCCTTGCCGGGGCGCCTCAACATCGTCGTCAGTCGCCAGCCGGGCCTGCGTCTGGAAGGGGCCGAGGTGTTCGCCTCCCTGGAAGAGGCGATCACCCGTGCCGACGCCTGGGCCCGTGAAGAGGATGCCGAAGAGCTGATGCTGATCGGCGGCGCGCAGCTCTACGAGCTGGGCCTGGCGCAGGCCGATCGCCTGTACCTGACGCGGGTCGGCCTCGATCCCGAGGGCGATGCCTTCTTCCCCGAGGTTGACCAGACGCACTGGCACATGAGCTCCAGTGTGGAGCACCCGGCCAGCGCCGAGACACCCTTCTACGCCTTCGAGGTGTGGGAACGTCGCGACACACAATAACGACACTGCCGGCCGTCCCTGCCGCCCGCTTCCCGCGTGCAGCGCGACGGCCACCGCCTTGCCTCTGCCATCACCTCTTTCGTGCACCCTGATGCAGGTTTTTCGATGACTGAGCAATCGCCCGTCGACGAGCGCTCGAGCGCTGTCGCCGCACTCTTCGTTCGCCACCCGCTGTGGGAGGATGCCCTGGCGCTGCTGTTCGGCACCGCCCTGGTGGCCCTGGGAATCACCTTCTACGCCCACGCCGGTTTGCTGACCGGCGGGACGGTGGGCATCGCCTTCCTGGCCAACTATCAGGCCGGCTGGCCCTTCGGCCTGGTGTTCTGTCTGGTGAACCTGCCGTTCTACCTGCTGGGCATCTGGCGCATGGGCTGGGGCTTCACCCTGCGTACCGGCTGTGCAGTGCTGCTGGTTTCGCTGCTGGCGGAGCTGACCCCGCACTGGGTCGCCTTCGCCGCGCTCGATGCCATCTACGCCGCCCTGTTCGGTGGCGCCGCCATGGGCCTTGGTCTGCTCATGCTGTTCCGCCACCGCGCCAGCCTGGGCGGGGTGAACATCCTCGCGCTGTACCTGCAGGAGCGTTTCGGCCTGCGGGCAGGGGCGGTGCAGATGGGCATCGACGCCAGCATCGTGCTGGCGTCGATCTTCGTGGTCTCGCCGGACAAGGTGCTGCTGTCGGTGCTGGGCGCGGTGATGCTCAACCTGGTGCTGGCGATCAATCACCGTGCCGACCGCTACGTTGGCGTGAGCTGAGTGGCTCGACGAACGAGGGGCTGCCTCGCAGGAGGCAGCCCCTCGTCGGGTGTCGCGGGCGCGACGGTCACTGCACGTCGGTGAACTGGATGATTTCCACCCAGTAGCCGTCCGGGTCCTTGATGAAGGCGATGTCGCGCATGCGGCCGTCGGTCAGGCGTTTCTGGAAGTCCACGCCGAGCTCTTCGAAGCGCTGGCAGGCGTCCTTGATGTCCGGTACCGACACGCACAGGTGGCCGAAACCGCGCGGGTCGCTGTTGCCGCTGTGGTAGGCGAACTCCGGGTCCTGCTCGGTGCCGTGGTTGTAGGTCAGCTCCAGCACGCCGGGGATGGACTTGCGCCATTGGTGGCGCGCGGCCGGGTCGGCCGGGATCTGCGACTTGTCGGCAATCAGCGCGAGGAAGTACAGGCTGAATTCGGCTTCGGGGAAGTCCTTCTTCTCCAGCAGGGTGAAGCCCAGCACACGGGTGTAGAAGTCCAGCGATTTCTGCAGGTCCTTCACGCGGATCATGGTGTGGTTGTAGACGAAGTCGGCGGTGGCGGCGTCGGGCTTGGCGGTCACGCCGGGGATGGCGTTGAGCTCGTCGAGGGTCATGAAAATCTCCATCGAGACATTGAAAAACGGTACCTGCCTAGATGGTCTCGGCGGCGGCGTTTTTCAAGGGGCCTTTGGGTGGTCGGTGGGACGGTGGACGGGGGAAGCGTCGTCCACCCTACGCCGGCATGCGGGGGTATCAGACCTGCAGGGTGATCAGCTCGACCCTTGCCTGGCCGCCTTCGATATGCAGGATGCCCACCCCAATGGGCAGCTTGAAGCGCCGTGGCCCGGCGCTGCCCGGATTGAGGTAGAGCACGCCGTCGCGCTCTTCGTGCAGCGGTTTGTGCGAGTGGCCGGCGATGACCACGTCGATGCCCTGGGCGACCGGGTCGATATCCAGTTGCTTGAGGTCGTGCAGCATGTGCAGCCGGACACCACCGAAGTCCAGCGTCAGCTGATCGGCGATGGTGTCGGCCCAGGCGTCCTGATCGTTGTTGCCACGCACCACCGACAGCGGCGCGATGCGCTCCAGTTCGGCCAGGATGTGCGGCCCGCCGATATCGCCGGCGTGCAGCAGATGGTCGACACCCTGCAGCGCGGCCAGCACCTCGGGGCGCAACAGGTTGTGGGTGTCGGCGATCAGGCCGATGCGCATGACGGGCTCCTGAGCAGGGTGCAGGCACCAGCTTGCTGGCGAACGAGCGCAGATGCAAAACCTTCGGCAAGAAAAAGCCCGGCAGCAAGGTCGTAGTGCTGTTCCTTTAAGAGTTGGTCGGGCGCGATAGTCCCCTCGCCCCTTTGGGGAGAGGATTAGGGCGGGCCGCGTTCGGAGAGGGGGAAACTGGCAGTTTTGCGGCATTTTCAGCCCTCTCCCCCAGCCCCTCTCCCATAAATGGGAGAGGGGAGCCAAACCTGTGCAACCTCAAATGAACAACGCTGCGCCAGCAAGGCCGGGCTTTTCATGTCGCAACGCGGGGTCAGCCGTCGAGCAGCGCCTTGTTGCGCACCGCGCCCTTGTCGGCGCTGGTGGCGAGCAGGGCGTAGGCCTTGAGGGCGGTGGTCACCTTGCGCGCACGGGGTGCGGCCGGCTTCCAGCCTTTCTGGTCCTGTTCGCTGCGGCGCGATGCCAGCTCTTCGTCGGATACCAGCAGGTTGATGCTGCGGTTGGGGATGTCGATGAGGATCTTGTCGCCGTCCTGCACCAGGCCGATGGCGCCGCCCGAAGCCGCTTCCGGCGAGGCGTGGCCGATGGACAGGCCGCTGGTGCCGCCGGAGAAACGGCCGTCGGTGAGCAGGGCACAGGCCTTGCCCAGGCCCTTGGACTTCAGGTAGCTGGTCGGGTACAGCATTTCCTGCATGCCCGGGCCGCCTTTCGGGCCTTCGTAGCGGATGATGACGATGTCGCCGGCCTTCACCTCGTCGGCGAGGATGCCTTTCACCGCGCTGTCCTGGCTCTCGAACACCTTGGCGGTGCCTTCGAAGACATGGATCGACTCATCGACGCCGGCGGTCTTCACCACGCAGCCGTCGAGGGCGATGTTGCCGTACAGCACGGCCAGGCCGCCTTCCTGCGAGTAGGCGTGCTCGACACTGCGAATGCAGCCTTCGGCACGGTCGTCGTCGAGGCTGTCCCAGCGGGTCGACTGGCTGAACGCGGTCTGGGTGGGGATGCCTGCCGGGCCCGCCTTGAAGAAGTGGTGCACCGCCTCGTCCTGGGTCTGGGTGATGTCCCACTGGGCGATGGCCTCGGCCATGTTCGGGCTGTGCACGGTGTGCACGTCGGTGTGCAGCAGGCCGCCACGGGCCAGCTCGCCGAGGATGGAGAAGATGCCACCGGCACGGTGCACGTCTTCCATATGGTACTTCTGGATGTTCGGCGCCACCTTGCACAGCTGCGGGACCTTGCGCGACAGACGGTCGATGTCGCGCAGGTCGAAGGCCACTTCGCCTTCCTGGGCGGCGGCCAGCAGGTGCAGGATGGTGTTGGTCGAACCGCCCATGGCGATGTCGAGCATCATGGCGTTCTCGAACGCCTTGAAGTTGGCGATGTTGCGCGGCAGCACCGACTCGTCGCCTTCGCCGTAGTAGCGCTGGCACAGCTCGACGGCCAGGCGCCCGGCGCGCAGGAACAGCTGCTCGCGGTCGCTGTGGGTGGCCAGGGTGGAGCCGTTGCCCGGCAGGGACAGGCCCAGGGCTTCGGTCAGGCAGTTCATCGAGTTGGCGGTGAACATGCCGGAGCAGCTGCCGCAGGTCGGGCAGGCGCTGCGCTCGTACTCGGCGACCTTCTCGTCGGACGCGCTGGAGTCGGCGGCGATGACCATGGCGTCGACCAGGTCCAGGCCGTGGCTGGCCAGCTTGGTCTTGCCGGCTTCCATCGGGCCGCCGGAGACGAACACCACCGGGATGTTCAGGCGCAGGGCGGCCATCAGCATGCCGGGGGTGATCTTGTCGCAGTTGCTGATGCAGACGATGGCGTCGGCGCAGTGGGCGTTGACCATGTACTCCACGGAGTCGGCGATGATCTCGCGGCTCGGCAGCGAATAGAGCATGCCGTCGTGGCCCATGGCGATGCCGTCGTCCACGGCGATGGTGTTGAATTCCTTGGCCACGCCGCCGGCTTTCTCGATCTCGCGGGCGACCAACTGGCCGAGGTCCTTCAGGTGCACGTGGCCGGGCACGAACTGGGTAAAGGAGTTGGCGATGGCGATGATCGGTTTCTTGAAGTCTTCGTCCTTCATCCCGGTGGCGCGCCACAGGGCGCGGGCGCCGGCCATGTTGCGGCCGTGGGTGGAGGTCTTCGAGCGGTAATCAGGCATGGTCGGGTCCTGCGGCTAATTCGGAGGTGTGTGCGGTGAGCGTCGTCGGGCAGCTGATCGCCGCATGTAGGGGGGCTGCATGACGAGACGGGATCACCTCTCGCGCGGCCGGGGCTCACGGGCCCGCCGGTGATGCCGGCGAGCAATCGCTCGATTCTACGCCCGCCGAGGCAGACGGGCAAAGGCCGCTCAGCCGCGTTCGTTGCGCAGGATGCAGGCGGGAATCTGCTCCAGGGCCACTTCGCGGTCGACCGCCCCCAGTTTCCTGGCTTCCTTGGGCATGCCGTAGACCACGCAGGTGGCTTCGTCCTGGCCGTAGGTGATGGCGCCGGCCTCGTGCATCTCGCGCAGGCCGCGGGCGCCGTCGTCGCCCATGCCGGTCATGATGATGCCGGTGGCGTTGGCGCCGGCGGCGCGGGCGGTGGAGCGGAACAGCACGTCCACCGAAGGCTTGTGGCGGCTGACGGGCGGGCCGTCGACCACTTCGACCACGTACTGGGCGCCGCTGCGCTTGAGCAGCATGTGGCGCCCGCCGGGGGCGATCAGGGCGCGGCCGGGCATGACCCGGTCGCCGTTGCGGGCTTCGCGGACCTCGATCTGGCACAGGCCGTTGAGGCGGTCGGCGAAGGCGGCGGTGAAACGCTCGGGCATGTGCTGGACGATGACGATGCCGGGGCAGACCCGTGGCAGTGCCGTGAGCACGTGTTCCAGTGCCTGGGTGCCGCCGGTCGAGGTGCCGATGGCAATGATGCGCTCGGTGGTGCGGGTCATGGCGCCGCTGCTGGCAGCAGGCAGGATGGCATCGGCGTTGAGCTTGGGCTGCACCGCCGGCGCTGCCGGGCCGAGGCGCTTGAGACGGGCCTGGGCCGCCGCACGGATGGCGCCGACCAGCTCTTCGGTGGCTTCGATGAGGAACTGGCGCAGCCCGGCCTGCGGCTTGGTGACGATGGCCACCGCGCCGGCGGCCAGGGCCTCCATGGTGGTGGCGGCACCCTTCTCCGTCAGGGTGGAGCAGATCACCACCGGGGTCGGGCGCTCGGCCATCAGTTTCTTCAGGAAGGAGATGCCGTCCATGCGCGGCATCTCCACGTCCAGCACGATCACGTCGGGCCAGTTGCGCTGCATCTTGTCCATGGCGAACAGGGGGTCGGCGGCGGCACCGATGACTTCGATGCCCGTGTGTTCGGCAAGGCCGGCGCTCAGTACCTGGCGGACGACTGCGGAGTCGTCGACGATCAACACCTTGGTGTTCTTCATGGCGTGGGGGCCTCGTAGCGCCGGGTGGCGATCTGTTGGGACGTGGGGCAACGCAGTGCGATGTGCCCGCTCCAGACATCGAAAATCAGGTTGCGGTAGCCATCGCCACCGGCGTGCCGTGAGTGGCATTTCAGGCCGTGGGCGGCGAGCAGCTCCAGGCCGGCGCGCACGTTGCTCTGGCCGATGTGGCGCTGGCAAAGCTCGCCGAACATGTTGCCGCCGCCGAACAGGCTGATCCGGTAGTCCTGCGGCTGGCTGCCGCTGGCGCGGATCTTCTCCAGCAGCAGGTGCAGGGCCTCGTCGGCGTAGCGCCCATCGAGCCGGCTGCCGGGGTGGCGGCGGCTGGGCAGCATGTAGTGGCACATCCCGCCGATGCGTTCGCCGCGGTGCCACAGCACCAGCGACACACAGGAACCGAGCAGCGTGCGGATGCGCGTGCGACGGTCGCCGAAGTACAGGTCACCTGGCTGCAGGAGCACTTCGATGACGCCGTCCGGGTTATGCATGGGGCTTGCGATAGATCGAGGGGCGCAGCGACTGCAACTCGTCGCTGATGCCGTGCAGGCTTTCGGAGTGGCTGACGAAGAAGTAGCCACCGGGACGCAGCCGTGCGCAGAGACGTTGCACCACCTGGCGCTTGGTCGGCGGGTCGAAGTAGATCATCACGTTGCGCAGGAAGATCACATCGAACACACCGACGTCCGGCAGGGCGTTGTTGAGGTTGATCTGGCGGAAGCCGATGCGCCGCTTCAATGCCGGCTCCAGGGTGAACATGCCGCTGTGGCTGCCGGTGCCGCGCAGGCAGTGGCGATGCAGCAGCTCGCGGGGGATGCCGCTGGCGTCCTCTTCCGGATAGATGCCGGTGCGTGCCTTGTCGAGGATGCGCGTGCTGATGTCCGACGCGAGTATCTCCCAGGGCCGCGACGGCAGGCAGTCGGCCAGCAGCAGGGCCAGGGTGTAGGGCTCCTCGCCGCTGGAGCAGGCGGCGCTCCAGACGCGCAGCGGCTGGCTGCTGCGCAGGTCGTCCTGCAGGCGCTCGCGGAGGAACTCGAAGTGCTTCGGCTCGCGGAAGAAGTAGGTTTCGTTGGTGGTCAGCAGGTCGACTGCGGTTTGCAGCTCGGCCTTGTCCTTCATCAGCAGCTGGAAGTAGTCACCATAGCTGCTCAGTTCGAAATGGCGCAGGCGCTTGCTCAGGCGTCCGGCCACCAGCTGGCGCTTGGCGTCGCTCATGGCGATGCCGGCGATCTCGTGGATCATGTCGCGGAACTGCTGGAATTCGCGGTTGTTCAGGCTCAGGGCTGTCATGGCGCCGCTCCAGGGTCAGGCCGGTTCGGGTTGTGCGGCGGCAGTGGCGAGCTGGCGCAGGTCGGCGAGCGAGAGAATCCGGCCGATGTCCAGCAGCACCACCAGGCGCTCGTCGAGCTTGCCCATGCCGAGCAGGAAGTCGGTGGGGATATGGCTGCCGAAGCTGGGCGCGGGCTCGATATCCTGCTCGGGAATCTCCAGCACCGCGTTGACCGCCTCGACGACGATGCCGATGACCTGCTGCATCTGCTCGCGGACCACCTCGAGGATGACGATGCAGCTGCGTCGTCCGATCTGGGTCTGCTGCTGACCGAAGCGCTGGCGCAGGTCCATGATCGGCACCACGCCGCCACGCAGGTTGATCACGCCGAGGATGCTCGCCGGCATCAGCGGCACCGGGGTCAGGCGGCCGTACTCGATGATCTCGCGGACGTTGCGCGTGCCGACGGCGAAGAGTTCCTCGCCGAGGCTGAAGGTCAGGTACTGCTGGGTGGTGTCTGGCGCCGTGGCCGGGTTGAAACTGGGCATGGGTCGCTCCTCGGGCACCCGCAGGTGCCCGGCTGGGGGGCTAGGACTGGAAGCGAATGAAGCCGCTGGGGATCATCTGCTCGAGCAGCTCGCTACCGGCTTCGCTGGCGCTGCGGCTGCGCGCCGGCTGGCGTGGGGCGAGGAGCGGGGCGCGGGCGGACGAGACCTTGAAGAAGTCCATCAGTTGCTGCAGCTGTTCGGCCTGGCCACTCATTTCCTCGGCGGTGGCGGCCAGTTCCTCGGCGGCGGAGGCCGACTGTTGGGTGATGTCGCTGAGCTGGGTCATCGCGCAGTTGATCTGGCCGACGCCGGCGCTCTGTTCCTCGGAGGCGGCGGCGATTTCCTGCACCAGGTCGGAGGTCTTGCCGATCGACGGCAGCATCTGGTCGAGCAGGCTGCCGGCGCGTTCGGCCAGCGACACGCTGCTCTTGGCCACTTCGCTGATCTCCTGCGCGGCCACCTGGCTGCGCTCGGCCAGCTTGCGCACTTCGGCGGCGACCACCGCGAAGCCCTTGCCGTGCTCGCCGGCGCGGGCGGCCTCGATGGCGGCGTTGAGGGCCAGCAGATTGGTCTGGTAGGCGATGTCATCGACGATGCCGATCTTCTCGGCGATGGTCTTCATCGCCGCCACGGTGTCGCGCACGGCCTGACCACCTTCGTCGGCCTCGCGCGCGGCCTTGCCGGCCATGCCATCGGTGACCCTGGCGTTCTCGGTGTTCTGCGCGATGGAGGCGGACATCTGCTCCATCGAGGCGCTGGTTTCCTCCACCGATGCGGCCTGTTCGGAAGCGCCCTGGCTCATGCTCTGGGCCGTGGCGGAAATCTGTTCGGAGGCACTGGTGAGGGCGTCGGCATTGCTGCGCACTTCGCCGATGATCTGCGCCAGTTTCTCGCTCATGCCCTTGATCGCGGCCAGCATGCTGCTGGTGTCGCCGTCCCGGGTGCTGACCTCGGTGTTGAGATCGCCAGCGGCGATGCGGCTGACCACTTCCACCGCGTAGGCCGGTTCACCGCCGAGCTGACGCAGCAGGTTGCGGGTGATGAAACCGCCGAACAGACCGATGACCAGCAGGGTGGCCAGCGAGACGGCGATGGCGATCCAGGTGGCGTGCTGCAGGCTGGCCTGGGCCTGTTGGCTGCCGTCGTTGGCCATGGCGATGTTGTAGTCGCGGTGCTTGCCGATGGCGCTGCGCAGCGGGTCGATGACCGCGTGCTGCAATTCGAGCATGGATTCGCGCGCAGCCTCGTCCTTGTGCTGGCGCGACAGGGCCAGCGCCTTGTCGATGCCCTGGAGGAGGTTGTCGATGCCCTGATGCTCGGTGTCGAAGAGCTGCTGGTCCTGCTCGTTGGAGATGGTCGCGGCGTAGTCGTCGAGGGCGGCCTGGATGTCGCCACGATTGCCGGCGATGGACTGCTCCACCTTGGCCATGTCCTGCTCGCTGGAGCTCAGTACATGTTCGTAGACCAGTTGCACCTGCATGTTCACCGCCGTGCCGAGCTTGGCCAGGGCGGTAATGGCGGGCACCGAGTTGACGTTGCCGAAGTTGGCGGCGTTGAATACCTGGTTCATCTGCTGGTAGGACACACCCGACAGCAGCAGGATGCCGAGTAGGGCCGAGAGAACCAGGAGGGTCATTTTCTTGCTGATGGTCATGGCAGGGCTCCTGCGCGTTAGCGCACGTCTGCAGCGGGGGAAAGGGATTCGTTGCGCAGGCCGGCCATGGCCGCGATCTGCTCGACCGAGAGCACCTGTTCCATGCGCAGCAGGGTGATGAAACGTTCGTCCAGGCGCGCCATGTCCTCGATGAACTCGCTGCGCACGCGGCTGCCGAAGGCCGGGGCCTGACGCAGGGCGTCGGCCTCGATCTCCACCACGGCGCTGACGGCATCGACCAGCGCGCCCATCAGGTGGGTCTCGTCCTCGTCGAGGATCTCCACGATGACGATGCAGGTGCGTGCGCCGAGCGGGCTCAGGCCATGGCCGAAGCGATCGGCGAGGTCGATGATCGGCACGATGGCGCCGCGCAGGTTGATCACGCCGCGCACCAGGCTGGGCATCATCGGCACCTGGGTGACCTGGTCGTACTCGAGAATCTCGCGCACGTAGCGGCTGGCCACCGCGTACATGTCCTGCTGTACGCGGAAGGTCAGGTACTGGCGCTGCTGTTGTGCGCAGCCGTCAGGCGTGTCCAGAGGCAGATCGACGAGGGCACCCATGGCTCAGCTCCCGTAGCGGACGAAGCCGCTCTCTTCGTCGTCCGCCACCACCGCTGCGCGCGCCGGCGCGGCTATCAGCGGGCGACCGAGTGTGGTCACCCCGGCGCTGGCGCGGCTGGCCAGGTGGAAGAACTGCATCAGTTGCTGCAGCTGGACGGACTGGCCGTTCATCTCCTCCGCCGTGGCGGCCAGCTCTTCCGAGGCGGCGGCGTTCTGCTGGGTGATATCGCTGAGCTGGGTCATCGCCGAGGTGATCTGGTTGACCCCGGTGCTCTGCTCCTCGGAGGCGGCGGTGATTTCCTGGACCAGGTCGGAGGTCTTGGCGATCGATGGCAGCATCTGGTCGAGCAGGTCACCGGCCTGTTCGGCCAGCGACACGCTGCTCTTGGCCACTTCGCTGATTTCCTGCGCGGCCACCTGGCTGCGCTCGGCCAGCTTGCGGACCTCGGCGGCGACCACCGCGAAGCCCTTGCCGTGTTCGCCGGCACGGGCGGCCTCGATGGCGGCGTTGAGGGCCAGCAGGTTGGTCTGGTAGGCGATGTCGTCGACGATGCCGATCTTCTCGGCGATGGTCTTCATCGCCGCCACGGTGTCACGTACCGCCTGGCCACCCTCGCTGGCTTCGCAGGAGGCCTTGCCGGCCATGCCGTCGGTGACCTTGGCGTTCTCGGTGTTCTGCGCGATGGAGGCGGACATCTGCTCCATCGCCGCGCTGGTTTCCTCGACCGAGGCAGCCTGGCTGGAGGCGGCGTGGCTGAGAGTCTGGGCGGTGGCGGAGATTTCCTCGGCGGCGCCGCTGAGGGTCGAGGTGGACAGGTGCACCTGGCCGATGATGTCGCTGAGTTTCTCCACGGTGCTGTTGAGCGAATGTTGCAGGTCGTGCAGATGGCCCTGGAACTGGCCGTGCATGGTGCGGGTCAGGTCGCCTTCGGCGAGGCCGGCGATGACCTGCATGGCTTCGTTCAGCGGCACGATGATCGCTTCCAGCGTGCTGTTGATGCCGTCGACGATGCGGCGGAAGTCGCCCTGATGACGGCTGGCGTCGGCGCGGGTGTCGAGCTGGCCGTGCTGAGCCGCCTGGCTGAGCATCTGGGTGTCTTCGATCAGTGCCTGGACATTGGCGCGCAGGGTCTCGATGGTGTCGTTGATGAAGGCTTTCTTGCCGGGGAACTGTTCCAGCGGCGCGCTCAGGTCGCCTTCGCCGAAGGCCTTGATGCAGGCCATGGCCTTCTTCTTCACACTGATGTGGCCGGCGACCATGGCGTTGATGCCCTGGGCGATCTCGGCGTAGCTGCCGGCGAAGCGCGCGGCGTCGATGACCACATCGATGTCGCCCTTGTCGTGCTCGTCGGACATGTGCCGCATCTCGCTCATCAGGCCGGTGAGGTTGCCGCGCAGGGTCTCGATGGTGTCGTTGATGAAGGCCTTCTTGCCGGGGAATTGCTCCAGCGATGCGCTCAGATCGCCCTCGGCGAAGGCCTGGACGCAGGCCATGGCCTTCTTCTTCACGCTGATGTGGCCGGCGACCATGGCGTTGATGCCCTGGGCGATCTCGGCGTAGCTGCCGGCGAAGCGCGAGGCATCGATGACCACGTCGATGTCGCCCTTGTCGTGCTCGTCGGACATGTGCCGCATCTCGCTCATCAGGCCGGTGAGGTTGCGCCGCAGGGTCTCGATGGTGTCGTTGATGAAGGCTTTCTTGCCGGGGAACTGCTCCAGCGGTGCGCGCAGGTCGCCCTCGGCGATGGCACGGACGCAGGCCATGGCCTTCTTCTTCACGTCGATATGGCTGGCGACCAGCGCGTTGATCGCCACGGCGATCTCGCGGTATACCCCCGGTTGCTGGCTGTCGAGGACGGCGTCGATGTCGCCGCGGGCATGCTCGTCGGTCACGCGGCTCAGCTCCGCGAGCAGCGCGGCGAGCTGTTCGCCGGTCTGCTGCTGGCTGTGCAAGAGCGAGCCACGCGCTGCCTGGAGCTGGTTCGTGCGGGGCAGTTCCCCCTGCGCCAGCTGCTCGGCGAGGTCATGCAGTGCACGCGGTTCGCCGCCGAGCTGCAGCTGCAGCGCACGGTTGAGCTGCCAGCCCTGGAGCGCCAGGGCGGCGCCTGCGAGCAGGGCAATGCCCAGGGCCAGGTAGGCGTTCAGCGCTGGCAGGGCCAGCAGGGTCAGGGCGATCAGAGCTGTTGCGACCAGGGCCGCGATACGGGTTGCCAGGTTCATAGCACAGTACTCCTGAGGTTGCCGGAGGGGGAAAGGGTGCGGCTGCTGCCGCCTTGGCTGACTTGCGAGAGCAGGCCGGGGATATCGAGGATCAGCGCCACGGCGCCGCTGCCGAGGATGGTGAAACCGCTCAGCGCCGGGACCTGGCAGAACACCTTGCCCAGCGGCTTGATCACGGTCTGGAACTCGCCCAGCAACTGGTCCACCACCAGGCCGGCGCGAATCCCGGCGTAGCTGATCACCACCACGTTCTCGCGCCGGGGCGGCTGGCTCTGGTCCTCGAACAGCTGGCGCAGGCGGATGAAGGGCAGGACGTCGCCACGCAGGTCGAGGTGCTCCTGGCCGGCGAGCTGTTCGCTGGGCAGTTCGATGCATTCTTCGACCATGTCCAGCGGGATGACGTAGCTGGCCTGGCCGACCCCGATGAGGAAGCCGTCGATGATCGCCAGGGTCAGCGGCAGGCGGATGCGCACGCAGGTGCCCTGGCCCAGCGCGCTGTCGAGCTCGACGCTGCCTCGCAGGGCGGTGATGTTGCGCTTGACCACGTCCATGCCGACGCCGCGCCCGGAGAGGTTGCTGATCTGCTCGGCGGTGGAGAAGCCCGGCTCGAAGATCAGGTTGAAGATCTCCTTGTCGCTGAGCTGCTGGCCTTCGCCGATCAGGCCGCGCTGGCTGGCCTTGGCGAGAATCTTCTGCGGGTCGAGACCGCCGCCGTCGTCGGACACCTCGATGACGATGCCACCGGCCTCGTGGTAGGCATTCAGGCGCACCACGCCTTGCAGCGGCTTGCCGGCGGCCTGGCGCACCTCGGCCGGTTCGATACCGTGGTCCATGGCGTTGCGCACCAGGTGGGTGAGCGGGTCGCCGATCTTCTCGACCACGGTCTTGTCCAGCTCGGTGTCGCCGCCGCTGACCTGCAGGACGATGTCCTTGCCCAGTTCCCTGGAAACGTCGCGGACCACGCGCTGGAAGCGATTGAAGGTGGCGCCGATCTGCACCATGCGCAGGGTCAGCGCGCTGTCGCGCACTTCCTCGACCAGCCGCGACAGCGTTTCGGCGGATTCGCACATGCCGGCCAGGCCGCTGCGCTGGGCCAGCATGCGGGTGTTGGCGCCGGCGATGATCAGCTCGCCGACCAGGTTGATCAGTTGGTCCAGCTTGGCAGCGTCGACCCGGATCAGGTTGGTGTCACCGTTTGCGCGTGGGGCTTCCTTGCTGGCCACGGCGCGGCTTTCGCCGGCGCCGGACGCGGGAATGGCCGCTTGGTGCGTTGCCGGCGCCACAGCGCTGGAGCCATTGGCCTGCTCCAGCAGTGCAGCGTCAAAGCTTGTGCAACGCACCAGGCGTTCAACTTGCAGGGCGCCTTCGGCGGCGCGTAGTTCCAGCAGCTCTTGCAGCGCCGTCAGCGGCGCGCCGGGCGGCAGGATACGGATGCTGCCGTCTTCGCGGACGAAATCGAAGGCACCCTCGATGGCTTGCGCCTCGGCGGCGCTGGAGAAGGCCAGTTCCAGGCCCAGGTAGCAGCTTTCCGGGTCCATCTCGTCCAGCACCGGCAGATGCTCGAGCACCGGCTCGACATGCACGATGCTGCCCAGGGTCTCCAGGTAGCGAACGAAGGCCAGCGGATCCATGCCGTTGCGCAGGGTGTCCTGGCCGAAGCGCAGCGACAGGTGCCAGAGGCCGTTGCCGCTGGCCTCCACGGTGTCCTGGGACTGCGCGGCGGCGGGGGCCGTCTCGGCCTGGTTGTCGAGGTAGCGGCGCAGGGCCTGGACCAGTTCGGCCTCGCGGGCGTGGTGTTCGGCCGCCAGCTCGGCCAGATCGCGGCCCTCGGCGAGGTGACCGATCAGCCCGGCCAGGTGGTCGCCGACCTGCAGCATGAGGGCGATGAGTTCGCCGTCGAAGCGCACCTCGCTGGCGCGGACGCGGTCGAGGACGCTCTCGGCGACGTGGGTGAAGGCGACGATGGAGTCGAAGCCGAACAGCCCCGAGGACCCCTTGATGGTATGCGCGGCGCGGAAGATGGCATTGATCAGTTCGGCGTCGTCCGGCGTCTGCTCGATCTGCAGCAGGGCATCTTCCATCTGCTGCAGCAGCTCCTGGCTCTCGGCGATGAAGGTGCCGATCACGCTGTCGAGGTTCATCAGTGGTTCTCCTCTGCGAGCAGCGTCGTGCCCAGGCCGCTGAGGCGGAGCAGTTCCGAGATGGCCGGGCTGACGCCACGGAAGTGCAGGTCGATGTCCATGCGGCGTGCCTGCTCGCGGGTGGCCAGCAGCAGCTGCAGGCCGGCGCAGTCGAATTCCTCGACGCCGCTGAGGTCGATCTCCAGGGCGATGGCGCCCTGCAGGGCCGAGCTGAGACGGGGCTTGGTGTCGGCGGCGGTGTAGATGCTCAGGGCGCCGTCGAGTACCAGTTGGCGGGTGTCAGTGGCTGGGGACGTGGCGTGCATGGCGCACCTCCTGACTCAGGGCAGGATCAGTTTGGAAACGGCGGTCAGCATCTGCGCCGGCTGGAAGGGCTTGACCACCCAGGCCTTGGCGCCGGCCGCCTGGCCTTCGCTCTTCTTGGCATCGCCGGCTTCGGTGGTGAGCATGATCACCGGGGTGAACTTGTAGCTGGCCAGCGTCTTGACGTTCTTCAGGAAGGTGATGCCGTCCATGTTCGGCATGTTCACGTCGCTGATGATCAGGTGCACCTTGCGCCCGTCGAGCTTGGTCAGCGCATCCTTGCCATCGACCCCTTCAATGATGTCGTAGCCGGCGTTCTTCAGGGTCATGCCGACCACCTGGCGGATCGAGGCGGAGTCGTCGACGATGAGAATGGTCTTGGCCATGGGGAAGTCCTCAGAAGAAGGTGATGTCGGAAGCGCTGGCGGCGGACGTGCCGTGACGGCCGCTGTGGATGGCGTGCTGTTCGGGCGTGGTGTAGGTGTGCGAGAGGTCGTCCAGCCAGCCGCTGGCATCGACCTGGCCGCTTGCATCGACCAGGCGCAGGCCGAGCTTCTCGATGTCGTCGCGCATGTGGCCGAGCATCTGGCTGACGCGGTCCTGGAACTGCAGCGCGACCAGCACCTCGGAGATTTCCTCGCCGACCGCCTGGTTCTGGCTGTGCAGGGTGTTGCCATGCTCGACCAGGCGCGTGGCGCCGTGGCGGAAATCCTCGATGACCTGGCGGATCAGCTGGCTGGCGCTTTCCAGGGTGCTGGCGTCGCGGCTGGCGTGTTCGTTGGAAACGTGCAGGGTGTGTTCGATGGCGGTGCTGACGTTCTCGATGGTCTCGCCGATGCGCTTGCCGGTTTCCTCCGAGAGGGTCGAGAGCTTGCGCACCTCGTCGGCGACCACGGCGAAGCCACGTCCGGCCTCGCCGGCGCGGGCGGCCTCGATGGCGGCGTTGAGGGCCAGCAGGTTGGTCTGCTTGGCGACGTCGCCGACTTCCTGGGCCATGGTGCGCAGCTGGGTAGTGTAGCCGCTGAGGCGGACCACTTCGGCGAGCAGGGTTTCCTTGCTGTCCAGGGCCTGGCGCAACTGGCTGACGATGTCTTCCAGTTCGTGTTCGCTACCGGCCAGCAGCTTCAGCAGCGCTTCGTCGTCGCTCGGCGCATCTACGCCGACCACGGCGCTGATGCGCTGCGCCAGGTGGGTGAAGCGTTCGCTCAGGGCTTCGATGGCGGTCTGGGTGTGGAGGCGGGCAGCTTCGATCTGCTGCGACCAGATGGGCGCGATGTTGCGGCACAGCTCCGCCAGGCCATGCACGTGGCGTTCGGCTTCCTGGGCCTGGCCGACGGCGATGGCGCTCTCCTGGACCTCAGAGAGGGTCCGCGCCTGCGCGCTGGCCTGGCGGCGCAGGCTGACATGCACCACGACACCCGGTAGCAGGGCGGCGACCAGCCAGTAGTGGCTGGGTACTTGCGTCGCCAGCCAGACCAGAGACAGGCTGCAGAGACTGACGAGGACGGTGGGAATCCAGCTGGCTTGGGTGGTGGTCTGAGCGTTCACGTTCACACTCCATCGAGCAACGGGAGCGGGTATTGGCTACCCGGTCATGGCTGTCAGGATGGTCTGTGAAGGGCTATCCGGGCATCGTCTGATTCCGGTGATGGCATAAGGCTATTCCGGTTTTCTGTAGGAATTTTCCTACCTCGACAGCTGCTCCGTCAGGGCGAAGCGGATGATGTCGGCATTGCAGCTGAAGCCCATCTTCTCCATCAGGCGGGTCTTGTGGGTGCTGACGGTCTTGTTGCTGATCGACAGGTGTTCGGCGATCTGATTGACGCCCAGGCCATCGGCGAGCAGGCGCAGGATCTGGAATTCCCGGTCCGACAGGCTGTGCAGGCCACTGTTGCGCTCCTCGGCGTTGGCGAAGGCCAGCTGTTCGGCGATGCGCGGGTCGAGATAGCGCCCGCCGTTGGCCACCTTGTTGATGGCCGCGAGCAGGGTTTCGGCGTCGTGGTCCTTGGTCAGGTAGCCGCTGGCGCCGGCACGCAGGGCGCGCTGGGCGATCTGCGCTTCGTTGTGCATGCTCAGCACCAGGATAGGCAGCCTGGTGTAGTGCCCGTGGATCCGCGCGATGAGGTCTTCGCCGCTGATGCCGGGCATGCTCATGTCCAGCAGGACCAGGTCGACCTCGGTGCTGCGCAGGCGCTCGAGCACCTGGCCGCCGCTCTCCGCTTCCGCGACCACCTGCAGGCGGCTGTCGAATTCGATCAGCTGCTTGAGCCCGTTGCGCATGATGGTGTGGTCGTCCGCGATCATGATGCGGGTCATGAGTCCTCCTTGGCCGGCGTGATGGGCAGGCTGGCCTGTACCGTGGTGCCTTGTCCGGGATGGCTGAAGATCACCACTTCGCCGCCGAGGCTGGTGCCGCGTTCGCGCATGCCGGCGAGGCCCAGGGAGCGCGTGTTGACGGCCGACGGGTCGAAGCCGCGCCCGTTGTCGGTGATATCCAGCTGGTAGACGTCGTCGAGCCGTTCCAGGCTCACCACCGCCCGGCTCGCGCCGGAATGGCGGGCGACGTTGTTCAGCGCTTCCTGCACGATGCGGAAGGCGGTGGTCGCCTGATCGTCGCTGAGGGCCGGTTCGTCGCTGTGCGTGGTCAGTTCGCACTCGATCCGGGTGTGCTGGCGAAATTCGCTGGTCAACCACTCCAGGGCCGGGTACAGGCCCATGTTGAGCACCGCCGGACGCAGGCTGGTGGCGATGGAGCGCACCACCTGAATGGTTCGGTCACAGAGCTGCATCAGCCCGTCGACGGCATTGTCGAGACCGGGCGCCTTGGCGCCGAACTGCAGGTGCAGCATGGAAATGCCCATGCGCAAGGCCGTCAGGTGCTGGCCGAGTTCGTCATGGATTTCCTGGGCGATCAGCTTGCGTTCTTCCTCCCGGGCCGACTCTCGTCGGGTGGTCAGGTCGCGCAGTTGCTGGTTGCTCTGCGCCAGGCGTCGTTCGGCCTTGCGGATGTTGGTGATGTCCCTGGCCAGCGAGAGCACGCTGGTGATGGCGCCTGAGGCGTTGCGCTCGGGCACCAGTTGCACCAGGTAGTGGTGTTGCAGGTCGGCGGGGCCGTCGATGCCGTGAATCAGCTCCTCCTCGAGCGAGTCGCCGCTGAGGGCGACCTCGCGCACCAGGTCGGCCATGATGTCGACCTGGGAATTGTCACCGAAGGCATCGCGCGCGGGACGCCCGCGTGCCTCCACCAGCGGCAGCCGGCACAGGGCTTCGAGGGCCGGGTTGGCGTAGATCAGGCGGAAGTCCGGGGTCAGGCGGCCGACGGCGTCGTGGGTGTTCTCGATCAGCGCGCGGAACTGGCGTTCGTTGTGCAGCAGGGTGTCGGCCAGGCGCTGCTGTTCGGTGAGGTCATGCAGGAGTGCCAGGCAGTAGCCCCGGCGATCGTAGTAGAAACGGTTGAACCTCACCGAGACGTGGGCGCGGGTGCCATCCACGGGGTGGTTCAGTTCCAGCTGCACCGGGCCCTGGCCCTGCATCAGCTCGCGCAGGTCTTCATTCGAGTGCAGGGCCAGGGGCACCAGCGCCTGGCCGATGTTCTGTCCCATCAGGTACTGGCGGCCCTGGCCGAGCAGGCGGCTGGCGGCATCGTTGAGGTAGCAGATGTTCAGGCCGTCATCGAGCAGCAGCGCACCGTCGGTGGTGTAGTCGAGGGCGAAACTGAGCAGGTAGGCCTGCTCGGCCCGCTCCTGCGTGGAGCGCGTCGGGGTAAAGCGGACCAGGAAGTGATCGATGCCGCTGTCCGCTTGCGACACCCAGCAGACGCTGGTGTGCAGCCACTTGTAGGCGCCTTCCTGGCTGTGCAGGCGCAGCTCGCCGCAGGCGATGTCGAGCTGCTGGCGACGGGCACGCTCCAGTGCGTAGTCGAAGGTGTCGCGGTCCTGTGGATGCAGCCACTGCGTCAGCGGCTTGTTGCCGTGCTCGCCGACCAGTGCCTGCAACGCCGGGTTGCTGTACTGCAGGCAGCCACGGACATCGAGCAGACCCAGGCCGAGGGGGGCGGACTGCCAGGCCGCGCTGAGCAGGGACTCTTCCGAGTGCTTGTCCTTCAAGGCGTTCCTCCAATGAGCGACCTGTCCAGTATGGGTCAGTTTCTCGATGAAGGTGTGCCAGGCAGGGCCAGGCTGCGCGGCCGGGGCATTCAGCCCGGGATGTGCGCAGCCTGGCGTGGCTCGCCGGGGCTCAATGCGGTATCTCGATGCCGCGCATGCGCTCCGCACGCCGGCGCAGCAGTTCGATGGTGACCAGCAGAGCGATGGAGACCAGGATCAGCAGGGTGGCGATGGCCAGGATGCTCGGATTGATCTGCTCGCGCAGGCCGGAGAACATCTGCCGGGGGATGGTGCGCTGCTGCGGGCCGGCCATGAACAGGATCACCACCACTTCGTCGAAGGAGGTGATGAAGGCGAACAGCGCACCACTGATCACGCCGGGGCGGATCAGCGGCATGATCACGTCGAAGAACACGCGCACGGGCCGGGCGCCCAGGTTCAGCGCCGCCCGCGCCAGGCTGTAGTCGAAGCCGGTGAGCGTGGCCGTCACGGTGATGATGACGAAGGGCGTGCCCAGCGCCGCGTGCGCCAGGATCACGCCCAGGTAGCCGCCTGCCAGCCCCAGGTCGGAATAGAAGAAGAACATGCCGGCTGCGGTGATGATCAGCGGCACGATCATCGGCGACAGCAGCAGGGCGGTGACGAAGCGCCTGAAGGGCATCTCGTCACGCGCCAGGCCCACCGCCGCACAGGTGCCCAACACCGTGGCGAGGAGGGTCGAGAAGATGCCGATGATGAAGCTGTTCTTGATCGCCAGCAGCCATTTCGGATCGCTGAATATCTCCCGGTACCAGCGCAGCGAATAGGCCTCCGGGTCGAGGGTGAGCATGCCTTCGGTGAAGCTGAAGAACGGCTCGGCGTTGAACGACAGCGGCACGATCACCAGGATCGGCAGGATCAGGAACAGCAGCACCAGCCAGGAGCCGGCCTTGAGCAGCCAGGTGCCGAGGTGGTGCCAGAAGCCGTAGTAGGCGGGGGTCTTCATCGCGTCCTCATCCCAACTTGATATTGCTGGCGCCGACGAAACGGTCGTACACCCAGTACAGCAGCAGGATCAGCCCGAGCAGCAGCGAGCCGAGCGCGGCCGCCAGCTCCCAGTTGTTCGAGCGCTGCATGTGGAAGGCGATGATGTTGCTGATCATCTGCCCGTCGGTGCCGCCGACCAGGGCCGGGGTGATGTAGTAGCCCACCGAAATGATGAACACCAGCAGCGCGCCTGCGCTGAGGCCGGGCAGGGTCATCGGGAAGTAGATGCGCACGAACGCGGGGATCGGCTTGTCGCCGAGGCTCAGGGCCGCGCGCAGGTAGCTGGGGTCGATGCCGCGCATGACGCTGTACAGCGGCAGGATCATGAACGGCAGCAGGATATGGGTCATCGCCACCACCGTGGCGAACGAGGTGTAGAGCATCTCGATGGGCTGGTCAACCAGACCGAGCCCCACGAGGAAGGAGTTGATCACGCCGTTGGTCTGCAGCAGGGCTATCCACGAGGTGGTGCGCACCAGCAGCGAGGTCCAGAACGGCAGCAGCACCAGCACCAGCAGCAGGTTGGCGCGGTTCGACGGCAGCCCCGCCAGGTAGTAGGCCAGCGGGTAGCCGAGCAGGGCGCAGAGCAGGGTGATCACCAGCGCCATGTTCAGGGTCTTGGAGTACAGCTGCAGGTAGATCTGCGTGTCCTGACGCACCTGGATGCCCGTCTCCGGGTCCAGCTCCAGGTCGAGGGCCGTCAGGTAGTAGTCGTAGGTGTAGACCTTGCCGGCGCGCGCGATGGCGTACCACAGCTCGGGTTTGGCCCAGTTGCGATGGGCCTGCATCAGGGTCTTCACGCCCTGGCTCGGCAGCGCGTCGGCGTCGAGGCGCCCGACCCGGCGGGCACTGGATTTGACCACGCTGGACATGCCGGCGTAGGCGCGGTTGAACTCTTCGGCGAGCTTGCCCGACAGGCGCTGCTGGTTGAGCGCGTGCAGTTCGCCGACGAAGACCTGCAGGGTCTGCTCGTCCGGCAACTGCTGGTGATCGTCCCAGCGCTGCAGTTCGGTCAGGGTCTGCGGAATCAGTTCGGCCACGGTCGGGTGGTACACGCTGCGCCACAGCATGGTGCCGATCGGGGCGACGAAGGTGACGATGATGAACAGCAGCAGCGGCGCCACGAAGAGGAACGCGGTGAGGCGTTTCCGGCGACGGGCGCTGGCGGCTTGGCCGGCTTCGCTGGTGGTCAGGGATGACAAGGCATTACTCCGATTTCAGCATCTCTCCCATTGCGGCGAGGCGCCGTGGCGAGGGCCCCGGCCGCGAGCGACGCGGCTGGAACCCTCCCACGGCAGGCCCGGGGAGAGCAGGGTCTGGCGCTTACTTCAGCAGCCACTCGTTGAACTTCTCGCCCAGCGACTCGCCGTAGTCGGCCCAGAACTCGGAGCCGGCCTGGATGCCCTGGTCCAGGTGCGCGGTCGGCAGGTGCGGCGCGGCGCTCTGGTCAGCCAGCGGCATGGACGACTTGCGGGTCGGGCCATAGGCCACGTCCGGCATGCCGGCCAGCGGTTTGGAGCCGGTGGCGAACTTGATGAACTCCATGGCCAGGTCCTTCTTCTTCGAACCCTTGACGATGGCCCAGGCGTCGAGGTCGTAGACGTGGCCGTCCCAGACGATCTCGAAGGGTTTCTTCTCCTGCACGATGGCGTCGTAGAAGCGGCCGTTGGCCGACTGCACCAGCACCGCGCCGCCGTCGTTGAGCAGTTGCGGCGCCTGCGACCAGGAGTCGAACCAGACGATGTCCTTCTTGATGCTGTCGAGCTTGGCGAAGGCGCGTTGCTGGCCTTCCGGCGTCGCCAGCACTTCGTAGACGTCCTTCGGTGCCACGCCATCCGCCATCAGCGCCCACTCCATGTTCACCTGCGGGCGTTTGCGCATGGCGCGCTTGCCGGGAATCTTGCCGGTGTCGAAGAAGTCGCCGATGCTCGCGGCCTTGGTGCCACCGATGGTGTTGTCGTTGTAGGCGAACACCACCGACCAGACGATGTTGCCCACCGCGCACTCGCTGGCGAGGGCTTCCGGGATGAAGTCCTGGTCGGCCGGGGTGCCGTCGATGCCGGCCGGCAGCACGCTGTGGTCGACGGTCTCCAGCAGGCCTTCGGAGCAGGCGCGCTCGAGGTCGATCACCTCGAAGTCGACCACATCCCACTGGATGTTGCCGGACTCGACCTGAGCCTTGATCTCGGCGACACCGCCGGAGTAGTCCTCGAACAGTACCTTGACCCCGGACTCGGCCTGGTAGGGATCGATGACGTGCTTCTTCTGCGCCGCCCCGTAGGCACCGCCCCAGGACACCACGGTGAGGCTGTCCTGGGCGGTGGCGTTGCCGGCGGTGAGCCCCAGTGCCGCCACCAGGGCGAAGGTGGAAACGCTGGTAGTCAGTGATCTAGCCATTGCTGTGCTCCATTTGCTTCTACTAGTTGTGGGTGGGGACTGCAGATCGATCCAGCGCCTGGCTGTCTTCCGGCAGCCAGGTCAGGGCGACCTCTTCCTGAGTGCTCAGTTGCGGGGCTGAACTGTCGTTCAGGTTCTTCACCACCAGCTCGCTGCCACTGGCGGTCTCGAAGTGGTAGCGGATGTATTCGCCGACGTAGTGGCGGGTGATGAAGCGCGCCTTGACCTGGTTGCCCCCGCCGCCGAGGCGGTCGATGAAGCTGAGCTTCTCCGGGCGTACGGACACCGTGGTGGCCTGGCCGACCTCGCTGCAGTTGGCCTTGAGCGTGCTGACCAGGCCGCCGTCGTCGAGGCGCACCTGCACGCGATCGTCAGCGACCGACTCGATCACTCCGGACAGCTTGTTGCTCTCGCCGATGAAGTCGGCGACGAACAGGTTGGCCGGGCGCTCGTACAGCACGTGGGGGGCTGCGCACTGCTGCACCACGCCGTTGTTGAACACGGCGATGCGGTCGCTCATGGTCAGTGCTTCGGTCTGGTCGTGGGTCACGTAGATCACGGTGAAACCGAGCTGCTCATGCAGGCGCTTGATCTCGTACTGCATCTGCTCGCGCAGCTTCTTGTCCAGCGCGCCGAGCGGCTCGTCCATCAGCACGATGTCCGGTGCGAAGATCAGCGCGCGGGCCAGCGCCACGCGCTGGCGCTGGCCGCCGGAGAGCTGGCCAGGATAGCGGCCGCCGAAGGCCTGCAGCTCGACCAGGGCCAGGTACTGCTCGACCTTGGCGCGAATCTCGTCCTTGGGCAGCTTGCGGATCTTCAGCGGGTAGGCGAGGTTCTCGCGGATGGTCATGTGCGGGAACAGCGCGTACTGCTGGAAGACCATGCCGATGTTGCGGTCGTAGGGCGCGATGCTGGTGACGTTGCGGCCGTTGATCAGGATCTCGCCGCTGGTCACGTCTTCGAAACCGGCGAGCATCATCAGGCAGGTGGTCTTGCCCGATCCGGAAGGGCCGAGCAGGGTGATGAACTCGCCCTTGGCCACGTTGAGGTTGAAGTCCTTGACCACCAGGGTCTTGTGATCATAGGTCTTCTTGACGTTGGTGAATCGCAGGAACGCTTCGTTCCCAGCTTGCGCAGTCATAGTCCTCCCCATTGCCCGCAATATGGAGCCAGCTCGTGACCGAGGCTCCAACACCTGAGTCGATTCGTCCCTGTCGTGTGGGGCGATCGTTATGTCGATAACCAAAAGCAATAAGCAAGCCAGCCGATGAACGGTCATCTGCTAGCGCTCTGCCATGCAGGTTGAAGACTAGCTCAGGCAGCGCAACACGCGAGGAAGGTGTGGGGAGAGGTAACAGCGTGGCGAGGCGGGGGCACCTGCCGAAACGCACTCGGCAGGTGCAGGTTGCTCAACTGTTGGGCAGCAGGCGAACGGTCAGGCTCTTGATGTAGCGGGTCTCGGCGATGGCCAGGTGCACCGGGTGGTCGGGCCCCTGGGCGCCGCGCTCGAGCAGCTGGATATTGCGATCCAGGTGGCGTGCGCTGGTCAGCAGGATGTTCTGCAGGTGGTCTTCGTCGAGGTGCATCGAGCAGCTGGCGCTGACCAGGATGCCGTCCTTGTTGAGCATGCGCATGGCCGTTTCGTTGAGGCGGCGATAGGCGGCCTCGCCGTTCTTGATGTCCTTCTTGCGCTTGATGAAGGCGGGCGGGTCGGCGATCACCACGTCGAAGCGTTCTTCGGCGGCCTTCAGTTCACGCAGGGCGGCGAAGGCATCGCCCTCGACGCAGGTGACGTTCTCGCCCACGCCGTTGAGTGCGGCGTTGCGCTCGACACCGTCGAGGGCGAACCCCGAGGCGTCGACGCAGAACACTTCGCTGGCGCCGAAGGCGGCGGCCTGCACGCCCCAGCCGCCGATGTAGCTGAACAGGTCGAGCACGCGCTTGCCCTTCACGTAGGGCGCCAGGCGCGCGCGGTTCATGCGGTGGTCGTAGAACCAGCCGGTTTTCTGCCCGTCGATCACCGGGGCTTCGAATTTCACCCCGTTCTCTTCCAGCGCGACCCACTCCGGCACCTCGCCGTAGACGGTCTCGACGTAGCGCTGCAGGCCTTCGGCGTCACGCGCGCTGGAGTCGTTCTTGAACAGGATGCCGCTGGGCTTGAGCACCTGGATCAGCGCGGCGACGACGTCGTCCTTATGCGCTTCCATGGTCGCCGAGGCCAGTTGCACCACGAGGATGTCGAAGAAACGGTCGACCACCAGGCCCGGCAGCAGGTCGGAGTCGCCGTACACCAGGCGGTAGCAGGGCTTGTCGAACAGGCGCTCGCGCAGGCTCAGGGCGACGTTGAGGCGATGCACCAGCAGCGACTTGTCCAGCACGTGCTTGACGTCGCGCGACAGCAGGCGGGCGCAGATCAGGTTGTTCGGGCTCATCGCGACGATGCCCAGCGGCTTGCCGCCGGCCGCTTCGAGGATGGCCTGGTCGCCGGCGGCGAAGCCGTGCAGCGGGGTGGCGGCGACGTCGATCTCGTTGCTGTAGACCCACAGGTGGCCGGCGCGCAGGCGTCGGTCGGCGTTGGCTTTCAGGCGCAGGCTGGGCAGGGAGGGCATGAGTTCGGGCTCCGCAGATAAAAGAGCGGAATTATAGCGGGTTGCGCCTGCGCCCGCTGTTTACAAAAGTCTGCTGCTGGCCGGGTCGGGCTTTGGCTAAACTGTGGCGTACTTCTCACTTCGTACGTGCGTGCCATGGCCTTCGAACTCTCCGCCGAACAGATCCAGCAAGCCCTGCAGGGCATCAGTGTGCCGCCGCAGCCGCAGATCATGGTGGATCTGCAGATGGAGCAGATCATGCCCAACCCCGATCTGCGCACCATCGCCAAGCTGATCAGCCAGGACCCGGGGCTGTCCGGTGCGCTGCTGAAGATCGTCAACTCGGCGCATTTTGGCCTGTCCAACCGCATCGCCTCGATCCAGCAGGCGGTCAACCTGCTCGGTTGCAACACGGTGATCAATCTGATCAACGCGCAATCGATCAAGGGCGAGCTGACCGATGAGGCGATTCTGGTGCTCAACCGCTTCTGGGACAGCGCCCAGGACGTGGCCATGACCTGCCTGACGCTGGCCAAGCGCCTCGGCTACCAGTCGCCCGACGAGGCCTACAGCCTGGGTCTGTTCCACGATTGCGGTATCCCGCTGATGCTCAAGCGCTTCCCCAACTACATGGAAGTGCTGGAGGAGGCCTACGCCAGTGCCAGCGACGAACGCCGGGTGGTGGATACCGAGAACCGCATGCTCACCACCAACCATGCCGTGGTGGGTTACTTCACCGCACGCTCCTGGCGGTTGCCGGAGCACCTCTGCGAAGTCATCGCCAACCACCACAACGCGCTGTCGATCTTCAGCGACGAATCCTCGCGCGATGCGCAGCTCAAGACGCTGCTGGGCATCCTCAAGATGGCCGAGCACATCTGCGAGTCGCACCGTGTGCTCGGCGGGCAGGCCGTCGACCTGGAGTGGCAGTACATCTCGCAGCCAATCCTGGAATACGTGGGCCTGTCCGAGTACGACTTCGAGAACCTGCGCGAGAGCATTCGCGATCTGGCGGTGATGTAGCCAGGCGCCCCATGGCGGGCGGGCAGCGCCGCTCGCCGTGGCGCTCTACCGTTCTGCCTGTCGCTCCTGCTAAGGTGGCGCACCGCCGTTGTCCTGTCCTGCTGCCATGCCCGAACTGCCAGAAGTCGAAACCACCCGTCGCGGCATTGCGCCGTACCTCGAAGGCCAGCGCGTCACGCGCGTCATCGTGCGCGAGCGCCGTCTGCGCTGGCCCATCCCCGAAGACCTGGACGTGCGCCTGTCCGGCCAGCGCATCGAGTGCGTCGAGCGGCGCGCCAAGTACCTGCTGATCAAGGCCGAAGTCGGCAGCCTGATCAGCCACCTGGGTATGTCCGGCAGCTTGCGCCTGGTCGAGTGCGGCCTGGCCGCGGCCAAGCACGAGCACGTGGATATCGAACTGGAGTCGGGCCTGGCCCTGCGTTACACCGACCCGCGTCGTTTCGGCGCGCTGCTGTGGAGCGACGACCCGTTGCGCCACGAGCTGCTCAGCAAGCTCGGCCCCGAACCGCTGGGCGGTCTGTTCGACGGTGAGCGCCTGTTCCAGCTTTCTCGCGGGCGCAGCATGGCGGTCAAGCCCTTTATCATGGACAACGCCGTGGTGGTCGGGGTGGGCAACATCTACGCCACCGAGGCCCTGTTCGCCGCCGGTATCGACCCACGGCGCGAGGCCGGGGCGATCTCGCGGGCGCGCTACCTGCGCCTGGCCGAGGAGATCAAACGCATTCTCGCCCACGCCATCGAGCGGGGCGGCACCACCCTGCGTGACTTCGTCGGCGGCGACGGCCAGCCTGGCTACTTCCAGCAGGAACTGTTTGCCTACGGGCGCGCTGGCGAGTTCTGCAAGGTCTGTGGCAGCACCCTGCGCGAGGTGAAACTGGGCCAGCGCGCCAGCGTGTACTGCCCCAAGTGTCAGCGCTGAGACGCTGACGGCGGCTGGCCGGATAGCCTGCGGCGGGTAGCCTGATACCCAGAACAAGAACAAGAGGTCGATCGATGTCCGCTAACTACCTGCCGCCCAACCCGGCTGCCGAATGGCTGGGACGCAGCGTGCTGAAACTCCTGGGCTGGCGTATCGAGGGGGCGCTGCCGAAACTCGACAAGTTCGTCGCCATCGGTGCCCACCACACGTCCAACTGGGACTTCGTGATCTTCATCGCACTGAAATTCGTGCTGCGCCTCAACGCCCGCTGGTTCGGCAAGCACAGCATCTTTCGCTGGCCGTTCGGTGGCCTGATGCGCGCCTGGGGCGGTATCGCCATCCGCCGCGAGCGTCAGCTGAACACCGTCGAGCAGGCCGTACAGGCCTTTCGCGAGCATGACGAGTTCATCCTGGTGCTCTCGCCCGAGGGCACGCGCAAGAAGGTCGAACGCTGGAAGATGGGCTTCTACCACATCGCCCAGGGGGCTGGCGTACCCATCGTCCTGGCGGCGCTGGATTACCAGCATCGCCGCGTGGTGATCGGCCCGACCTTTCAGCCCAGCGGCGACGAAAAGGCCGATCTGGCAGCCATGCTGGCGTTCTTCCGGCCTTATGTACCGAAAAAGCCGGAGTACGCGTTTCATGGCGATTGACGTCCGTCACGCTGACAATTGCCAATGCGCTGTTATAGTTACTGGCACTTTCCCGAAAAACCTGAAGGATCGATCCATGAAAGCGTTCCGCACAACCGCTGCTGTCCTGGCGCTGACCTCTGGCCTGCTGGCGCTGCCGGCACAGGCGGAAGTGGTTCAGCAGAACGCCAGCGGCGACCCGATCTACTCCGTGGAAGCCCCGAAGGGCTACGCCATGGTCGGTGACCTGGTCATCGCCCGCCCGCTGCTGATCGGCGCGACCGCCATCGGCGCTGCGGCCTTCATCGTCAGCCTGCCGTTCACCGCACTGGGCGGCAACGTCGGTGAAGCCGCACAATCCCTGGTGGTCGAGCCGGGCAAAGAGGCGTTCGTACGCTGCCTCGGCTGCACCAGCAGTGGCTACAAGCAGGACTGATCCGCTGTAGGCTCCTGTATACGGCCCCTCGCCTCGGTTTCGAGGCGAGGGGCCGTTTGCGTTTGTACACCGCTAAAAGGATGGAACGGTGCCGATGAAGTACCTGCGCTGGGTGATGCTGTGTCTGCTGGTCGTGGGGTTGATCGCCTCGTTCTGGTTCAGCCAGGGTTGGTTGCAGTTGTGCGCCGGCCTGGCGGTGTTCCTGTTCGGCATGCAGTGCCTGGAGGAGGGCCTGCGCCAACTGGCCGGCAGCAAGCTGGAGCAGATCCTCGCGCGCAGTACCTCGACGTCCTTCAAGAGCCTGCTGTTCGGCATCGGTGGCACGCTGCTGCTGCAGTCCAGCACCCTGGTGTCGCTGCTCACCATCGCCTTCATCAGCACCGGGCTGATCCAGCTGGCCGGCGGCATCGCCATCCTGTTCGGCGCCAACCTGGGCGCCACCAGCGGCATCTGGCTGCTGGCGCTGGCCGGGCAGAACCTCAGCCTCAGTCCCCTGGCGCTGCCGCTGCTGGTCTTCGGCGTGCTGGCCGGTTTCTTCGGCACCCGGAGCAAGGCGGCAGGGCGCATCGTGCTGGGCATTGCCTTCATCTTCCTCGGTATCGACCAGATCAAGGACGGCTTCGCCAGTTTCGGTGACCTGGACATGACCGGCATGCAGGCGGGCGGGCTGGCAGGCGCACTGCTGTTCACGGCCATCGGCATGGCCATCACCGTGGTGCTGCAGTCCAGCCATGCGACCCTGATGCTGACGCTGGCGGCCCTGGCCAGTGGTCAGCTGGAGCTGGGACAGAGCCTGGCCATCGCCATTGGCTCGAACGTCGGCAGCAGCGTGACCACGGCGTTCGTCGGCTCCCTGGGCGGCAACCGCAGCGGCCAGCGCCTGGCCCTGGCCCATGTGCTGTTCAACATCACCACCGGGACACTGGCCTTCTGCCTGCTCGGGCCGTTGACCTGGCTGGTGCACGCCCTGGCCGAACCGCTGGGGCTGGGCGACAACAGCCTGATCCAGCTGGCGATGTTCCACACCCTCTTCAACGCCATGGGCGTCGCCCTGTTCTGGCCATTGCAGGAGCGCCTGGCGCGCGTCCTGATTCGCTGGTTGCCGGAGCGCGCCGAACCTCAGGTACTGATCACCGAGCTGCTGCCCGAGCAGGTCGTCGAGCCCCAGCGCACCCAGGCCCGCTACCTCAGCGAGCGCGCACTGGACTCGGTCGAGGCCGCTTCCGGGGCCGTGGTGCAGGAGCTGGGGCACCTCGGGCGCCTGAGCCTGGAGGTGATCTGCCACGCCCTCTACCTGCCCGTGGACCAGCTGGCGCGCTCGCGGGCCGACGAGCAGCTGCTGCAGGCCAAGCCCTCGCACGCCGGCTTCGATGCCGAACACCTCTACCAGTTTCATATCAAGGGCGTTTACGGCGACCTGCTGAGCTTCATGGGGCGCATGGAACTGCCGATGGACGAGGCGCACCAGCAGTTCTGGGTGAGCTGTCAGCTGGCCGCGTTGCAACTGGTGGATGCGGTCAAGGATGCCAAGCACCTGCAGAAGAACCTGGGGCACTACCTCGATGCGCCGCCATCGGCGGTGCGCGATGCCTACGTGGAACTGCGGCGCCACCTGCTGACGACCCTGCATGAGGTGCGCGAACTGGCGCGCAGCGATCTGCCCGAGGATGTCTGGCAGTCACGCCTGCGCTGGCTCGACGAGCAGGCGGCGGGTTTCGATGCGGGCTTCCGCCAGCGGCTGTTCGCCGATGTGCGTAGCGGACGTCTGGACGGCCTGCAGACCAGCTCGCTGATGAACGACCTGGGCTACGCCAGCCGCATCTTCCAGAGCCTGCGCAACGTGCTCATGCTTGGCAGCGAGCAGGCGCTGTTCCGCGAACTGCGCCAGTTCGGCGACGAGCAGGAAAGCCTGATCAAGCTCTCGTAGCGGCCCGCCCCTCGTACAGCGCACGGGCTCCGTGCGAGGGGCTTCAGTCGCGCTGGCGCCTGTGCTTACTCGCTCGCCGGCACCAGCGCCTCACCGATCCCGCGCGGGTCGCTGGCCGCCTGGACGTCGCCACTCACCTTGTTCCAGAACAGCACCTGCTGGTTGCCGTACTGCCGATCCAGGCGCTTGAGCTGGTAGCCGCGTTTCTGCAGCTCGGCGATCTGCTCGGCGCTGAAGGTGTCCGGCTCGTGCTCGATCACATCGGGCAGGAACTGGTGGTGGTAGTGGGCCACGGCCGGCCAGCGCTCGATGGGCTGATCGTCCAGGTACTCCAGCATCGACAGCAGCACCATGCTGGGGATGCGGCTGCCGCCGGGGGTGCCGAAGGCGGTGAATTCGTCGTTGCTTTCGAGGAAGCTCGGGCTCATCGAGGACAGTGGGCGCTTGCCGCCGGCGATCGCGTTGACTTCGCTGCCGGCCAGGCCATAGGCATTCGAGCCCTGCACGTCGGCGGCGAAATCGTCCATTTCATCGTTGAGCAACACACCCGTGCCGGGCACGGTGAAGGCGGCGCCGAACGGCAGGTTGACCGACAGGGTGGCGGCAACCGAGTTGCCCTGGGCGTCGAGTACGGCGAAGTGCGTGGTGTGGTCGCCTTCATGCCAGGTGCCGGCCGGTGGCAAGGCGGAGCTCGGTGTGGCCTGCTCAGGGTCGATGCTGCCGGCCAGCACGGCGAGGTGGCCGGGCGAGAGCATCTCCTGCAGCGGATTCTTGACGAAATCCGGGTCGCCCAGCAGAGCGCGATCACGGTACGCCCGGCGCAGGGCCTCGACCACATAGTGCACGCGCTGCACCGGTTCGGCCTCCTGCCAGGGCAGTTGCTGGAGTATCGCCAGGCTCTGGGCCAGCGCCACGCCGCCTGCCGAGGGGGGCGGCGCGCTGATCAGCTCGTGGCCGTCCTCGAGGCGAAAGCGCAGCGGCTCGCGGCGCGCCACGCGGTACTCGCGCAGGTCGTCGAGCGTCCAGATACCGCCGGCCTGGCGTACGCCTGCGGCGAGGCGCTCGGCAATCGGGCCCTGGTAGAAACCGGCGCGGCCGTGATCGGCCAGGGCCTGCAGGGTGACGGCCAGGTCCGCCTGGCGCAGCAACTGGCCTTCGGCGGGCACGTCGCCCTGGTCGAGGAACAGCTTCGCGCTTTCCGCATCGTCACGCAGCGCGGCCAGGCGCCAGGTGGCCCGTTCGCGGTAGACACGGTCCACGGCAAAGCCTTCCCTGGCCAGGCGAATGGCCGGTGCCAGGCTGGTTTTCAGCGGCAGGCGCCCGTGATGCTCGGCCAGCTCCACCAGGGCGGCCGGCAAGCCGGGAATGGCGGCGGCCAGTGCGCCATTGAGCGACAGCTCGCGCTGCACCTTGCCGTCGCGCACGTAGAGGTCCGCCTTGGCCTCCAGCGGCGCCCGTTCGCGTGCATCGATGAAGTCGTAGCGGGGCGTGTCGCCTGCAGTGCGCAGGAGGAAGAAACCGCCGCCGCCCAGGCCGGAGCCGTAGGGCTCGACCACGGCCAGCGCAGCGCTGGCGGCGACGGCAGCATCGAAGGCGTTGCCGCCAGCGTCGAGTATCTGCTTGGCGGCCGCAGTGGCGGCCGGGTGAGCGGTGGCAATGGCGGGCTGGTGCGGTGCTGCCTGGGCCAGCAGGCTGGCGCCGAGCAGCAGGGTCGATAGCAGGAGGTTGCGCAACATGCGATCTACCGGGGCGGCTGAAGGAGGCTGCAAGCTTAGCAGCCCTGGCCTGGCGATGGGCGATGCGCAGCCGCCACGGACGGCCTGTCGCCTCCCGGGCGGGGAGGAGGGATCAGGCCTTGCCGGTGATGATGCGGTACTTCTGCATCAGTTCATCCTTGCTCTCGACGTTGTTCTCGTCGAGCGGGATGCAGTCGACCGGGCACACCTGCTGGCACTGGGGCTCGTCGTAGTGACCGACGCACTCGGTGCACAGGTTGGGATCGATCACGTAGATCTCCTCACCCTGGGAAATGGCGCCGTTGGGGCACTCGGGTTCGCAGACGTCGCAGTTGATGCAGTCGTCGGTGATGATCAGGGACATGAAAACAACTCCTGTCGAGGCGACGCCGCGACACTGGCAGACAACGATGAGGCGAATTGTGCCGGATCGCTGCGTCTTGTGCCATTAGCTCGGCCGGTTGGGCGCTTTGCGCCCCTCTCCCGAATACAGGAGAGGGGGCGGGGAGAGGGTAGGGAACGTGGCGCCGCTTTGCCCCTCTCTCATGAATGGGAGAGGGGCATCCGACAGGCGTGAACGGCCGGCGCTTATTGCTTGCGGAAGCGCTCGTTCAGGGCGTCGGCGACGGCCGGATGGACGAACTTGCTGATGTCACCACCGAGCGCGGCGATCTCGCGGACCAGGGTCGAGGAGATGAAGGAGTACTTTTCCGACGGGGTCAGGAACAGGCTCTCGACATCCGGCGCCAGTTGCCGGTTCATGTTGGCCAGCTGGAACTCATACTCGAAGTCCGACACGGCGCGCAGGCCGCGCAGGAACACGTTGGCGCCCTGTTCCTTGACGAAGTGCGCAAGCAGGCTGGAGAAGCCCACGACTTCCACGTTGGGCAGGTGGCTGGTGACCTCGCGGGCCAGCTCCACGCGTTGTTCCAGCGGGAACAGCGGGTTCTTCTTGGGGCTGGCGGCGACGGCGATGATGACGTGATCGAACAGGCGCGCAGCGCGTTCGACCAGATCACCGTGGCCCTTGGTGATGGGGTCGAAGGTGCCGGGGTATAACACTCGATTCATCGGGACGTCCTGGCGGGTCGAAAAGGAGTCGGATGGTAGCGCAGCGCATCCCGGCGGCCAAGCCGCAGGGATGCGCCGTCTGTTCCTGACTCAGGGACGGTGCGTCTAGCTCGGGCTTTTCAGGCGCTCGGCCAGGAGCGTCGCCAGTTTCGCCGTGAGCCCGTAGATCGACAGCTGCGGGTTGGCACCGATGCTGGTGGGGAACAGCGAGCCGTCATGGATCGACAGGTTGGCCAGCTGGTGGTGCCGGCCGAGGCTGTCCACCACCGCCGTCTGCGGGTCTTCACCCATGGCGCAGCCGCCCATCACGTGGGCGCTGCCCAGGCGCGTGCGGTACAGCGCCAGGTCGAGGTTGTCGATCATCTCCCGGGCCTCGCGCCAGGTGCTGACGAAGCGCGCATCGGCATGGGTCGGCATCACCGCCTTGGCGCCGGCGGCGAACTGGATCTCGGCCATGGTCAGGAAGGCCCGGCGCACACCGTCCCAGGTGTAGTCGGTCATCTGGTAGTCGAGCACCGGGCTGCCGTCGCCGCGCAGCTCCACGCGCCCTTCGGCGCTGTCCGGGTGGAAGCCGTCACGCAGCAGGGCGAGCATCACGTTGGTGTAGGGCAACTGCTCCATGCGCAGGGCATTCTCGCGGCCGAATTCGCCGAGCAGGGTGCTGGTCAGCGCCGGTTGCAGCGGCGGCACTTCCAGTTTGTAGGACAGGCGCCCGGTGGTGCCGTCGTCCCACTGGAAGTGATCGGAATAGAGCGACTGGGGTGCGCCGTAGAAGGGGTTGATCACTTGCTCGAACTGCGCGGCGGAGAAGTTCACCAGGTGCAGGTAGGTCCGGCGGCCGATGCGCTGGTGCGGGTCCGGCGCTGCGGAACGCAGCAGGATGCCGGGGGTGTTGATGCCGCCGCCGGCCAGCACGTAGTGCCGCGCCTTGACGCGGATGCGCTTGCCGTTGGGTGCCACGCAGCGCGCATCCATGCCCAGGCAGTCGAGGCCGACCACCTGATCGCCTTCGATCACCAGCTTGTCGGCGCGGGCCAGGTAGAGCAGCTCGCCGCCTGCCTCGAGAGTGGCGGGGATGGTGGTGACCAGCATCGACTGCTTGGCGTTGGTCGGGCAGCCCATGCCGCAGTAGCCGAGGTTCCAGCAGCCGCGCACGTTGCGCGGGATCACCGCCCAGTGATAGCCGAGCTTGTCGCAACCGGTGCGGATCACCTCGTTGTTGGCATTCGGCGGTACCACCCAGGGCGCGACCCCCAGGCGCTGCTCCATCTTCTCGAACCAGGGCGCCATCGACTCGACGTCATGGCCTTGCACGCCATGGGCCTCGGCCCAGTGCGCCAGGGTCTGCGCGGGCGTGCGGAAACTGCTGGTCCAGTTGATCAGCGTGGTGCCCCCGACGGCGCGGCCTTGCAGGATGGTGACGGCGCCATCCTTGCTCATGCGACCGATGCCTTCCTGATAGAGCGTCGGGTAGGCCTCGGCTTCCTGCATCTTGAAGTCATCGCTGGTCTTCAGCGGGCCTTCTTCGATCAGCAGCACCTTGTAGCCGGCGGCGCTGAGGATCTCCGCCGTGGTCCCGCCGCCGGCACCGCTGCCGACGATGGCGACATCAGCCTCCAGCGTCAGGTCGTTTTCCAGACGCGAGCCATCATGGGTTTTCCAGCCTTTGGCCAGGCCTTGCTTGAACAAATCGGGTACGGGCATCGTTTTTCCTCGGGTCACCGAAACCTGCTGTGCGATCCGCGTGCGGCGTCAGCTCCTCGCCCGTGACTCGGCGTACTTCAGTACGGCCTCGCCACGTGCTGCGAGCCTTCCTTGCACTCGAATCGCTCGCTGCGGTTTCAGAGGCATCATTCTGATAATGGCGGTTGGCTGAATTCAGACGGTGGGCGGGCCGGGATAGCCGCAGTGCACCCAGGACTCCGGCCGGCCATACCAGGCCATCATCACCAGTTGCAGCAGCGAGGCATGGCCCATGCGCAACAGGCTCAGGCTGCTGTTCTGCCAGCGATCGAGGAAGTGCCGCACATCGTCGGCACTGGCGTTCTCCCAACTGCCCCAGATCCCGGTCAGCGGGCCGCGGGTGATGGTCAGTGCCAGCACGTCGAACAGCTGCACGGTGAGCTTCCGCATTTCCGGGGAGAAGTGCGCCAGGCCGTTGTCGATGCTGCGCAAGGTGCCCTCGACGGCCTGCGGCATGCGTTCGCTGGCGACGGCGCCGTCGAGCATGACCGGGATCAGCGCTCTGAAAAACGGCAGGTCGCTGCTGCGCAGGATCAGGTAGCCGCTGGCCGGCGTGCCGGCCGAGCAACCACTGAGCGTGGCGGTGAGTCCGGCCGTGCCGAGCAGCGCCGTGCCCATCAGGCCGACCTTGAGCAGGCTGCGCCGCGACAGCTGCGGCGCGTCTGGAGTGGTGTCGTTCATTGTTGTTATCACCAGGCGTAGAGCGGGCCAGGCCCGCGTTGATCAGCGCACGAACAGTTTGTAGACCAGCTTCTGGATCGACTTGCCATAGGGCGGGTAGATCAGTCGCGCCGCGTTGAAGCGTTGCTTGATGAACACCCCCTTGGCCTTGCTGAACGTCAGGAACCCTTCGTGGCCGTGGTAGTGGCCCATGCCCGACGGGCCGATGCCACCGAACGGCATGTCGTCCTGGGCCACGTGCAGCAGGGTGTCGTTCAGGCACACGCCACCGGAATGGGTTTCGTGCAGCACGCGCTGCTGCTCGTGCTTGTCGTAGCCGAAGTAGTACAGCGCCAACGGGCGCGGCCGCGCGTTGACGTAGGCGAAGGCATCTTCCAGGCGGTCGTATGGCACCACCGGCAGCAGCGGGCCGAAGATCTCGTCCTGCATCAGCTTCATCTCGTCGTTGACGTCCAGTACCAGACTCTGCGGCAGGCGCCGGCCCTGGGCTTCGGGGTAGAGCGGGACGATGCGTGCGCCCTTGGCCTCGGCGTCCTGCAGGTAGCCGTTGAGGCGTGCCAGCTGGCGCTCGTTGATGATCGCCGTGTAGTCCGGGTTGTCCTGCAGTTGCGGGTAGAAGCGCTGCACCACCTCGCGGTAGGCGCTGACGAAGCCTTCGACGCGGTCACGCGGTACCAGCACATAGTCCGGGGCCACGCAGGTCTGTCCGGCGTTGAGGGTCTTGCCGAAGGCGATGCGTTCGGCGGCGTCCGCCAGCGGCACCTCGGCCGATACGATGGCCGGCGACTTGCCGCCCAGCTCCAGAGTCACCGGGGTGAGGTTTTCCGCGGCAGCACGCATCACGTGCTTGCCGATGCTGGTGGCGCCGGTGAACAGCAGGTGGTCGAACGGCAACCTGGAGAAGGCCACGCCCACCTCGGCCTCGCCCAGGGCGACGCTGACCAGGTCCTCGGGGAAGATGCGCGCCAGCAGGTCCTTGATCAGTTGCGACGTGGCCGGGGTGGACTCGCTCATCTTGATCATCACCCGGTTGCCGGCGGCCAGGGCGGCGGTCAACGGGCCGATGGCCAGGAACAGCGGGTAGTTCCACGGCACGATAATGCCGGCCACGCCCAGTGGCTGGTAGATGACCTTGGCCGAGGCCGGCATGAACTGCATGCCGACGCTGCGGCGCGACGGTTTCATCCACTTGCGGATGCGCCGGGTCGCGTAGTCGATGCCATGCAGGCTCGGCATCAGTTCGGCGAGCAGGGTCTCATCAGCGGAGCGGTTGCTGAAGTCTTCGGAGATCGCCGCGACCAGGGCGTCCTGCTGCTGGACCAGCAGCTCGCGCAGGGCCTTGAGCCACTGGATGCGCTGCTCGGCTGACGGCATGGGGTTGGCGCCGAAGGCAGAGCGTTGCAGGGCGAAGGTGTTTTCCAGCTGGTTGATCTGCTGTTGGCTGTGCTGCAGGTAGGCGATGTCGGCGACCATGGGGATTCTCCTCGACGTTCCAGCTGGGCGTGGTTGCACGCTCCGATTCGACTGAACTGGATTTTTAGAGCAATTACTCTAATGTGTCAAATAGGATGCCGTGCGACGCTGTCCGCTGCACCCTAACCAAAGGTCAGCGAAAGCCTGCCGGTTGCACCGGGGGTAACACTTCGCCGGTTTCTGCCTGTACCTTTGCCTCTTTTCGACGTCGAGACCGAGCTGCGAGATGGCGCCACCCAAGACCCGCGATCGCATCGTTGCCGAGAGCCTGGCCCTGTTCAACAGCCAGGGCGAGCGCAATGTCACCACCAACCACATCGCCGCGCACCTGGGGATTTCGCCGGGCAATCTGTATTACCACTTCCGCAACAAGCAGGTGATCATCGCCGAGCTGTTCGCCCAGTACGAAACCCAGGTCGACAGCTTTCTGCGCCTGCCCGAGCAGCGCGCGCTCACGGTGGACGACAAGACCTTCTATCTGGAGGCGCTGCTGGCGGCGATGTGGCACTACCGCTTCCTGCATCGCGACCTGGAGCACCTGCTGGAGTCCGACGCCGAGCTGGCCGAGCGTTACCGCGCCTTCGCCCGGCGTTGCCTGGTTGGCGCGCAGTCCATCTACCAGGGGTTCGTCGACGCCGGCATTCTGCTGATGACCCCGGCGCAGATCGAGGCGCTGACGCTCAACAGCTGGATCATCATGACCTCCTGGGTACGCTTTCTCTGCACCGCCGGCGCCAACCCGGACAACCTCAGTCAGGACATGCTGCGCCGTGGCATCTATCAGGTGCTGGCGCTGGAAGGCGGCTACATAGCGCCCTCCGCACGCGAGGCGGTCGAGGCGCTGTACGGTCGTCTGCATGTGCCGCTGGAGCAGGTGCTGGGCTGATTGCCTCTCGTCTCCGGTCTCGGCAGGAGGGGCTACGCCAGCGCATGCCGCGTAGGAACGGCGTCGGTCGCGGTTATTCGAGGCTCGCCAGCCACTGTGGGATACGCCGCTCCAGGTAATACACCGGCTTGCGCGGGCAGCCTTCGACGAAGCCGACATGGCCGCCCCTGGCGTGCAGTTCGAACTCGGTGCCGGGCGCCAGCTCGCTGGCTTCGGGCAGGCTGTGGCGGAAGATGAAGGGGTCGTCCGCGGCCTGGATCAGCAGGGCAGGGGTGCGGATCGCGCCGAGGTAGAAACGGCTCGACGCGCGGCGGTAGTAGTCGTGGGCGTCGGCGAAGCCATGCAGCGGCGCGGTGATGCGGCCGTCGAAGTCCCAGAAGGTGCGCATGCCGTCCAGCGGTCCCAGCCGTTCCAGTACCGACAGGCGCTCGCCCTGGCCCTGCTCGGCGAACAGGCGCTGCTTGTTATTCACGTAGGCAACCATCTCGCGCATGAAGTGCGCCTGGTATACCCGCGAGAAGCCCAGGCCGATGCGGTCTGCGCACTGGTCCAGGCGAAACGGCACGGAGACCGCCACGGCGCCGCGCAACTGGCTCTGCGCGCCGCTTTCCCCCAGGTACTTGAGCAGCACGTTGCCACCCAGCGAGTAGCCGACCGCATACAGCGCTGCCATCGGCCGTTGCGCACGCAGGTGGGCCACGGTAGCGGCCAGGTCCTCGCTGGCCCCGGAGTGGTAGCCGCGTGGCAGCAGGTTGGGTTCGCCGGAGCAGCCGCGCCAGTTCAGCGCCACGCTGGCCCAGCCGCGTGCAGCCAGGGTCTGCTGCAGGCCCAGCACGTACAGCGAGTCGGAGCTGCCGGTCAGGCCGTGCAGCACCAGTACCAGCGGCGCGTGGGCGTCGTGCGGGCCATGCCAGTCGAGGTCGAGGAAGTCGCCGTCATCCAGCCACAGACGCTCACGCCGGCGCTGCAATTGCGGCGGCTTGCGGCAGAAGGGGTTCCACAGCGTCTGCAGGTGCGGGCCGGGGAGCCACCAGGCGGGCTGGAAGGGCGTCATGGAACTGTCCTGTCGGGGGATGGTGTTTTACCCATATACCGCCGTGTTGGTGGATGTAAAAGGCGACATCCACCCTACATGGCGTTCAGCGTGGCCTGGTCGGGTGGATGGCGCTTGCCTCGCCAGCACTCACCCCAGGCAGGTCACTGTGCGCTGCGTTGCCACAGCGCATAGTGCACCTGGCCGGTGTGTTTCTCGCGGTGCAGGCGCCAGTTGCCGGGCAGGCCCAGGGTCGAGGGCGGCGTTTCGCTTTCGGTATAGACCCAGGCGTCAGCGGCCAGCCAGCCCTGCGTTTCCAGCAGCGTGCAGGCAGCCTGCAGCAGGTCCTTGTGGAACGGCGGGTCGAGCAGGACGATGTCGAAGCATCGCGGGGCCGGGCGCGCCAGCAGCTGCAGGGCATCGCCCAGCTGGATCTCGCCGGCGCTGCACTGCAGGGTCGTCAGGTGTCCGCGCAGGGCGTTCACCGACGCCGGGTTGAGATCGCAGGCCAGGCCGCTGGCGGCGCCACGCGACAGCGCTTCGAGCAGCAGGGCGCCGCTGCCGGCGAAGGGGTCGAGCACGTGGGCGCCCTCGACATGGGGTGCCAGCCAGTTGAACAGGGTCTCGCGCACCCGGTCCGGGGTCGGGCGCAGGCCCGGCCCGTCAGGAAAGGCGAAGCGCCGCGAGCGCCACTCGCCGCCGATGATGCGCAACTGGCCCTGGCCGCCATGGGCCTTGCCGGGCGCCTTCTGCGGGGTACGGCCGCGCATCAGTGCGGCACCGTGCTGGGCAGCTCGCTGGGGCGCTCGGTGGGCGGCGGCAGTTCCTTCTGCGCTACGGTCGGGCCGGCAGTGACCACCACCAGTGCCGCGGGGTCGAGGTGCCTGGCCATCGCGGCCTTCACCTGCTCGGTGGTCAGGCCCTGCACGTCACGCATGAAGTCGTCCAGGTAGCTCAGCGGCAGGTCATAGAAGCCCATCGAGGCCAGTTGCCCGACGATGTCGGCGTTGCTCGCGGTGGACAGCGGAAAGCTGCCGGCCAGCTCGCGCTTGGCGTTGTCCAGTTCCTGCTGGGTCGGGCCCTCGCGCAGGTAGTCGGCGAGCAGCTGTTTGACCAGCGCCAGGGTGCCCTCGCTGAGTTCGGCGCGGGTCTGCAGGTTGATCATGAAAGGCCCGCGCGCCTGCATGGCGCTGAAGCCGGAATAGACGCCGTAGGTCAGGCCGCGTTTCTCGCGCACTTCGCTCATCAGGCGGGTGCCGAAGCCGCCGCCGCCGAAGATCTGGTTGCCCAGGTACAGGGCGGCGTAGTCCGGATCGCGGCGGTCGATGCCGAGCTGGGCCAGCATCAGGTGCGTCTGGTTGGACGGGTACTCGATGTGGCTGCTGCCGGGCTTGGGCGTTTGCGGCTGGGCGATCGCGGCCAGCGCCGGACCCTGCGGCAGGGCGGCGGAGACCTGCCTGGCGATGGCCTCGGCCTCACTGCGCGACAGGTCGCCGACCAGAGCGATCACCGCGTTGCCAGGGGTGTATGCGCGGGCGTGGAAGGCCTGCAGCTGCTGGCGGGTGATCGCCGGGATCGACTGCGGCGTGCCATCGCTCGGGTGTGCATAGGGGTGCTTGCCGTACAGGTGCTCGAACAGTTCCAGGCTGGCCAGCTTGCCGGGGTTCTGCTTCTGGTACTCGAAGCCGGCGAGCAGCTGGTTCTTGATGCGCGCCAGCGAGTCGGCCGGGAAGGTCGGCTTGCCCAGCACCTGGCTGAACAGCGCCAGGGCCGGCTCGCGCTGCTCGCGGGCGCTGAGGCTGCGCAGGCTGGCCACGGCCATGTCGCGGTAGGAGCCGTTGCCGAAGTCGGCACCGAGGCCCTCGAAGCCGGAGGCGATGGCGCCGACGTCTTTGCCTGGCACACCCTCGTTGAGCATGGCATTGGTCAGGGCCGCCAGGCCCGGTACGTCGCCATCCTGGCTGCTGCCAGCGGCGAAGGTCAGGCGCAGGTCGAACATCGGCAGCTCATGGGCTTCGACGAACAGCACCTTGGCGCCTTGCGCGGTGTTCCAGGTTTGGATGTCCAGCGTGCGCCGGGTCGGTGCCTGGTTGTCGAGGGCCGCCAGTGATTGCAGCTTGGCGCCTTCGCCGGTGGCCGCCGGCTTGCCGACGACGCTGCAGGCGCCCAGTGCCAGGGCGGTGGACAGGGCCAGGCCGAGCAGGCCCAGACGGCGGTGCTCAGTCTTCATGACGGGACTCCTGGTTACGGGACGCTTCGGGCAGGACGTGGGCGACGCTCAGGCGGTCGCGGACGAAGAAGGTGCGGGCAGCCTGCTGGATGTCGGCCGGGGTCACGGCTTCCAGCTCGGCCAGTTCCTGGTCGATCAGCTTCCAGGACAGGCCGACGGTCTCCAGCTGGCCGATGCTGGTGGCCTGGCTGGTGATCGAATCGCGCTCATAGACCAGGCCGGCAATGACCTGGGCGCGCACCCGGGCCAGCTCGGCGGCGGATGGCGGCGTCTTCTTCAGGGCTTCCAGTTCGCGCCACAGGCCCGCTTCGGCCTGCTCCAGGGTCTTGCCTTTCTGCACGTTGGGCGTGGCCGTGAGGACGAACAGGCTGTCGCCACGGGTGAAGGCGTTGTACCAGGCACTGGCGCCGGAGACGAGTTCCTCGCCACGTTCCAGGCGCGTGGACAGGCGCGCGCTGTAACCGCCGTCGAGCAGGGCTGCCGCCAGGCGCAGGGCGTAGACCTGGCGCGGCGTCGCGGTGGTGGCCAGGCTGGGCACGTTGAAGCCCATCATCAGGTTCGGCAGCTGGGTCTTGAGGTAGAGCGTGGTGCGTCGTTCACCGGCGGCCTGTAGCTCCAGCGGCAGCTTGGCCTTGGGCACCTCGCGGCGCGGGATGGCGGCGAAGTAGCGCTGGGCCAGGCTCTTCACCTGATCGACGCTGACGTCGCCGACCACCACCAGGGTGGCGTTGTTCGGCGCGTACCACTGGCGGTACCAGGCGCGCAGTTCGTCGATGTGCATGCGCTCCAGGTCGGCCATCCAGCCGATGGTGGGGATGCTGTAGCCGCTGGCCGGGTAGGCCATGGCCTTGAACAGCTCGAAGGCCTTGGACGAGGGACGGTCGTCGGTGCGCAGGCGGCGTTCCTCCTTGATCACCTCGATTTCCTTGTCGAACTCGTTGGCCGGCAGCTGCAGGCTGGCCAGACGGTCGGCCTCCAGCTCCAGCGCCACGCCCAGACGGTCGCTGGCCAGGACCTGGTAGTAGGCGGTGTAGTCGTCGCTGGTGAAGGCGTTCTCTTCCGCCCCCAGGTCGCGCAGCACCTGCGAGGCCTCGCCCGGGCCGAGCTTGGCGCTGCCCTTGAACATCATGTGCTCCAGGGCATGGGACAGGCCGGTGGAGCCGGGTGTCTCGTAGCTGGAACCGACCTTGTACCAGAGCTGGGAGACCACCACGGGGGCGCGGTGGTCTTCGCGCACGATGACCTTTAGGCCATTGTCGAGACTGAATTCGTGGGTGGGTTGAGCGGGTGAGGCGAAGGCCACCATTGGCGCGCAAAGGGCGCCGAACAGCAGGCCGAGGGAACGGCGGGCAATGGCATTCATCGAGAGTCTGACCTGTCGGATAGCCTGGGCGGTCGTACCGCCAGCGGGCGAAGAGGTGCTAGGATACCCCATCCTTTTCCGGGGCGGCGCAGCAAGGCTTTGCAGCCTGTGAGCGAACGCTCCCTTGAGATGCAAGCGACCCATGTTTGGTTCCAATGACGACAAGAAGTCGCCGGCCGATGCCGGCGCGCAGAACCCGCCTGTGACCGAAGAAAAGAAATCCCTGTTCAGCTGGTGGCGCAAGAAGCCCACCGCGTCGACGCCTGAGTCGGCGCCCGAGCCCGTGCCGGGCGTGGCTGACGAGGCGGCGAATGCGCCTGCTGCCGAGGTGCAGGAGACGCCTGCGCCGCGCCTCGACACACTCCCCGAGCCGCAGCCGCAGCCGCAGCCGCAGCCGCAGCCGCAGCCGCAGCCCGAGGCCCCGGCGCCTGTCGTCGACGCCACGCCGGTGGTGCCGAGCCCTGCTGCGGCACCTGCCCCGGTTGTCGAGGCGGCGCCGAACCCGGCTGTTGTCCCGGTCGCCGAGCCCACGCCGAGCCCGGCCGTCGCTGCAGTGCCCGAGCCGGTCGCTGTCGCCGAACCGGCTGCCCCGGTACCTCAGGCTCCCGCCACGCCGGTTGCTGCCACCCAGGACAAGCCGGGCTTCTTCGCCCGCCTCAAGCAGGGCCTTTCCAAGACCAGCGCCAGTCTGGGCGAGGGCATGGCCAGCCTGTTCCTTGGCAAGAAGGCCATTGATGATGACCTGCTAGACGACCTGGAAACCCGCCTGCTCACCGCCGACGTCGGTGTCGAGGCGACCACCGCGATCATCGGCAACCTGACCAAGCGCGTGGCGCGCAAGGAGCTGGCCGACAGCGGCGCGCTGTACAAGGCGCTGCAGGAAGAGCTGGTGACCCTGCTCAAGCCGGTCGAGCAGCCGCTGCAGATCGACAGTGCCAAGCAGCCCTACGTGATCCTCGTGGTCGGCGTGAACGGTGTCGGCAAGACCACCACCATCGGCAAGCTGGCCAAGAAGCTGCAGCTCGACGGCAAGAAGGTCATGCTCGCCGCTGGCGATACCTTCCGCGCCGCTGCCGTGGAGCAGCTGCAGGTCTGGGGTGAGCGCAACAACATCGCGGTGATCGCCCAGCACACCGGCGCCGACTCGGCTTCGGTGATCTTCGACGCGGTCCAGGCGGCCAAGTCGCGTGGCGTCGACGTGCTGATCGCCGACACCGCCGGGCGCCTGCACACCAAGGACAACCTGATGGAAGAGCTGAAGAAGGTCCGTCGGGTGATTGGCAAGCTGGACGACACGGCGCCGCACGAAGTGCTGCTGGTGCTCGACGCCGGCACCGGACAGAACGCCATCAGCCAGGCCAAGCAGTTCAATCAGACGGTGAACCTCACCGGTCTGGCGTTGACCAAGCTCGACGGCACCGCCAAGGGCGGGGTCATCTTCGCCCTGGCCAAGCAGTTCGGCCTGCCGATCCGCTACATCGGCGTGGGTGAAGGCATCGACGACCTGCGCCCGTTCCAGGCCCAGGACTTCGTCCAGGCACTCTTCGAGGAGCGTGAACGCGGATGATCCGATTCGAGCAGGTCGCCAAGCGTTATCCCAATGGCCATGTCGGGCTGCACGAACTGACCTTCCGCGTTCGCCCCGGCGAGTTTCTCTTCGTCACCGGCCACTCCGGCGCCGGCAAGAGCACGCTGCTGCGCCTGCTGCTGGCAATGGAGCGGCCCACCAGCGGCAAGCTGCTACTGGCCGGGCAGGACCTGTCGACCATCACCAATGCGCAGATTCCCTTCCTGCGCCGACAGATCGGTGTGGTGTTCCAGAACCACCAGCTGCTGTTCGACCGCACGGTGTACGACAACGTCGCCCTGCCGCTGCAGATTCTCGGCCTGTCCAAGCCCGACATCGCCAGGCGCGTCGGTTCGGCGCTGGAGCGGGTCAGCCTCAGCGACAAGGCCGCCCAGGCTCCGGGTGACCTGTCCACCGGTCAGCAGCAGCGCGTCGGCATCGCCCGCGCCATCGTCCATCGCCCGGCACTGCTGCTGGCGGACGAACCCACCGGCAACCTCGACCCGCGCCTGGCCGCCGAGATCATGGGCGTGTTCGAAGACATCAATCAGCTGGGCACCACGGTGCTGATCGCCAGCCACGACCTGGCGTTGATCGCGCGCATGCGCCAGCGCATGCTCACCCTGCAACGTGGCCGCCTGATCGGCGATGGGGAGGCAGCCTGATGAGCGCGTCGAAGATGCCCACGCCGCAACCGGCCGAACGCGTCGGCGCGGCGCCGCGCAACAAGGTGGCGGCCCGTCCGGCGGACGAGCCGGATTTCCGTACCCTGTTCCACGCCTGGCTGGAAAGCCACCGCGCCAGCATCGTCGACAGCCTGCGCCGTCTGGCGCGCCAGCCCATCGGCAGTTTCTTCACCTGCCTGGTGATGGCCGTGGCGCTGAGCATGCCCATGGGCCTGTCGCTGCTGCTGGACAACGTCGAGAAACTCGGCGGCTCCTGGCAGCGTGCGGCGCAGATTTCCCTGTTCCTCGAGCTGTCCGCCAGTGAGCGTGAAGGCGAGGCGCTGCGCGAGCAGATCAAGGCGATGGACGATGTCGCCGACGTCGAGTGGATCAGCCGTGAGCAGGCGCTGGAAGAGTTCCAGCAGCTTTCCGGCCTCGGTCAGGCGCTCAAGGAACTGCCGGAGAACCCGTTGCCGGGTGTGGTGCTGGTCACGCCCAAGGAGGTCGACAAGGCCAAGCTGGAAGCCCTGCGCCAGCGCCTGGCCGAACTGCCCAAGGTGGAACAGGCGCAGCTGGACCTGGTCTGGGTCGAACGCCTGACCGCGATTCTCAAGCTGGGCGACCGCTTCGTCTTCGGCCTCAGCGTGCTGCTGATCCTGGCGCTGCTGCTGGTGATCGGCAACACCATCCGCCTGCACATCGAGAACCGCCGCGCCGAGATCGAAGTGATCAAGCTGGTCGGCGGCACCGACGGTTACGTGCGTCGCCCCTTCCTCTACATGGGCGCGCTGTACGGTTTCGGTGCCGGTGTCTTCGCCTGGCTGCTGCTGGCCTTCGGGCTGGATTGGCTGAACGATGCTGTAGTACGTTTGGCCGGCCTTTACGGTAGCGATTTCGCGCTGGGTGGCGTACCTTCGGGCGACGGCTTTTCGCTGCTGCTGGGCGCCGTGCTGTTGGGCTATATTGGCGCCTGGCTGGCGGTAGCGCGGCATCTGAACGAGCTGGCGCCGCGTTGATGGGCTTGTCCGGCAAGCTGAACGCCAGCTGACAAGTCATTGTTTTGGTTGATATTGACTATCTGTCAGGGAACTTATCCACAGGCCCTGCATCAGATAGCGCAGTGCTACACTGCACGAGTTTCGTGAATCGGAGGATTCGAATGTCCACTTCCTTGCAACCTGTTCATGCTCTGGTTCCAGGCGCCAACCTGGAAGCGTACGTGCATGCGGTCAACAGCATTCCGCTGCTGACGCCCGAGCAGGAGCGTGAACTGGCCGAAAATCTCTACTACCAGCAGGATCTCGAGGCCGCCCGCCAGATGGTGCTGGCCCACCTGCGTTTCGTGGTGCATATCGCGCGCAGTTACTCCGGCTACGGTCTGGCCCAGGCCGACCTGATCCAGGAGGGCAACGTCGGCCTGATGAAGGCGGTCAAGCGCTTCAACCCGGAAATGGGCGTGCGCCTGGTGTCCTTCGCCGTGCACTGGATCCGTGCGGAAATCCACGAGTTCATCCTGAAGAACTGGCGCATCGTCAAAGTGGCCACCACCAAGGCCCAGCGCAAGCTGTTCTTCAACCTGCGCAGCCAGAAGAAGCGTCTGGCCTGGCTGAACAACGATGAAGTGACGGCCGTGGCCGAGAGCCTGGGCGTCGAGCCGCACGAAGTGCGCGAGATGGAAAGCCGCCTGACCGGTCAGGACATGGCCTTCGATCCGGCCGCCGATGCCGACGACGACAGCGCCTACCAGTCGCCCGCGCACTATCTGGAAGACCATCGCTACGACCCGGCCCGCCAGCTCGAGGACGCCGACTGGAGCGACAGCTCCAGCAGCAACCTGCACGAAGCGCTGGAAAGCCTGGACGAGCGCAGCCGCGACATTCTCTACCAGCGCTGGCTGGCCGAGGAGAAGGCGACGCTGCATGACCTGGCCGCCAAGTACAATGTGTCGGCCGAGCGTATTCGCCAGCTGGAGAAGAACGCCATGAACAAGCTCAAGGGCTGTATCGCCGCCTGAGCCTGTCGAGCCAACGAGAAGCCGCACCTGGGTGCGGCTTTTTTCTGCCTGGAGCCATCGTGTGAACAAGCCACCCCTGAGAGCACAGCACGGGCTCCTGTTCATCGTCGTGGCCGTGCTGTTCTTCGCCTGGGGCGCCTGGCTGATGCGCGGCACCGAGGTCCAGCCGGTTGCCAACCTGCAGACCTGGCGCGACGCGTTCCTGCAGCCTCTGGCGGACGATCATCTGCAACTGGCGGATCTGCTGCGTCTGGCCCCCGGCGAGCTGTGGCTGGAACCGCGCCTGGATGGTGCGCGTCTGAGCTACCGTGCCCGGCTTCAGGGAGAGGAGGGTGAATGGTCGCTGCAGGCCGTGCTGGCGTTGAGCGACAGCCAGCGTGACAGCCTGATGGCGGCGCAAGGGTTGCGCCCGGGCGACGCCGAGCAGGTATTGCCCGCTGTGCTCGTCGAGCAGATGGCGCGTTTCTCCATCGCCAGTCTGAACCTTGGCGCCCCGGCGTCACTGGCCAGCGAACGTCTGGCTGCCAGCCTGGGGCAGCCGCGTCTCAGCCTGGAGCTGGCAGAGGGACAAGCCTGGGTCTACCCGCAGTGGGGGCTGACGGTGCACCTGAGTGGTGACGACATCGCGCTGCTGCATGCGCTGCCGCGCAAGGCCTTTCGCAGCCGCTAGGGCGCTTTACAGCCAGCCTGGCCACCAGTCCGGATAGCTGGGCTTGAGCTGGTTGAGGTAGTGGCCGCCCCCCAGCTGGTTCATCTGCTGGCGGATCCAGGCGGAGCGACGCAGGATGTAGCCATCCGGGCGGCCCGCGCTCCAGCGCAGCGGGTTGGGCAGCACGGCGGCCAGTTGGCTGGCCTGCTGGCGATTCAGGTAGGGCGCGCCGACGCCGAAGTGCTGCTGCGCGGCGGCCTCGGCGCCGAAGACGCCGTCACCCCATTCCACGCTATTGAGGTACACCTCGAGAATGCGCTCTTTCGACCAGAGCAGCTCGATCAGTGCGGTGAACCAGGCTTCCAGGCCCTTGCGCAGCCAGCTGCGGCCGGACCAGAGGAACAGATTCTTCGCCACCTGCTGACTCAGCGTGCTGGCGCCGCGCAACGAGCCGCCATTCTGGTTGTGCTGCAGGGCGGCCTGGATGGCGCCGAGATCGAAGCCCCAGTGGTTGGCGAACTTCTGGTCTTCCGCGGCGATCACCGCCATTTTCAGGCTGTCCGGCAGCTCGTTCCAGGGTCGCCACTGGCGCTTGAGTTCGAGGGGCTGCTCGCTGCCCCAGGACTCGATCTTGCGTTCGATCATCAGGGCCGTGCCGGGTGGCGGCACCCAGCGCAGGGCGAGCACCAGCAGCACGCTGGCCAGGATCAGCCAGAGCAGGAGTTTCAGCAGGCGGCGGGTCAGTGCTCGGAGCATGAGGCTTCGCAGTTATGAAATCAGCCGCTATTAAAACAAAAAATCGCCTGGAGCGATTTTTGACGTCGCCCCGCGACGGCCCGAAGGGTCGCCGCCAGGGATGGCAGGCCACAAAAAATCGCCGGGAGCGATTTTTGACGTCGCCTCGCGACGGCCCGAAGGGTTGCCGCCAGGGATGGCAGGCACCAAAAAGCGCTGGAGGAACCCCAGCGCGCGCACAGGTTGGCCGCGGGTGTGACAATAACAACCACTGCGCCCGCTGGCGCAGTGGTTAAACTGCGTCCACGTCGACCTCATCAGGAGTTTCCATGGCCCGCCTCTGGTTGCTGTTATCCGCTTTCGCCGGCTTTACCGGTGTCGCCCTGGGTGCCTTTGCGGCTCATGGCCTGAAACACAAGCTGACGCCCGACTACCTGGCGGTGTTCCAGACGGGGACGCATTACCAGCTGGTGCATGCGCTGGCGCTGTTCGGTGTCGGCCTGCTGGCCCTGCATGTGCCGGGACGCCTGGTCAATCTGGCCGGCACGGCGTTCGCCGTGGGCATCGTGCTGTTCTCGGGCAGCCTCTACGGGCTCACCCTCAGTGGCATCGGCAAGCTCGGCATGATCACCCCATTCGGTGGTGTGGCCTTCCTCGTCGGCTGGCTGTGTCTGGGCCTGAGCGCCTGGAAAATGACCTGACCCTGGCGTCAGATGGCAGGGTCTGTTGCCGTTTCGGTGAGTGCGAAGCGGCAACAGACCCTATGACGAATGGCGCCTTTTAGCCTTGGTAGCGGCTGGCTATCGGGCTAGAATGCCGGCCCTCTTTCTAGTTATGACCGAGCCGTCATGCGCATTCAATTGAATGGTGAACCCTTCGAACTGCCGGAAAACCAGAGCGTCGCCGACCTGTTGGTTCGCCTCGATCTGACCGGCCGTCGCGTGGCGGTCGAGCTCAACCTGGACATCGTTCCACGCAGCCAGCACGACAGCACGCCGCTCGCCGAAGGCGACCAGGTGGAAGTGGTGCACGCCATCGGCGGCGGTTGATCCCTCTGAGGAGTTTCCCATGAGCCAAGTTCGCAGCGACAAGCCCTTCGTACTGGCCGGTCGTACCTTCCAGTCGCGTCTGCTGGTCGGCACCGGCAAGTACAAGGATATGGACGAAACCCGTGATGCCATCGCCGCTTCCGGCGCCGAGATCGTCACCGTGGCGGTGCGCCGTACCAACATCGGCCAGAATCCGGGTGAGCCGAACCTGCTCGACGTGATCAGCCCCGACAAGTACACCATCCTGCCCAATACCGCCGGCTGCTTTGATGCGGTCGAGGCCGTGCGCACCTGCCGCCTGGCGCGCGAGCTGCTCGATGGTCACAACCTGGTGAAGCTGGAAGTCCTGGCTGACCAGAAGACCCTGTTCCCCAATGTCATCGAAACCATCAAGGCCGCCGAAGTGCTGGTCAAGGACGGCTTCGACGTGATGGTGTACACCAGCGACGACCCGATCATCGCCCGCCAGCTGGCCGAGATCGGCTGCATCGCGGTGATGCCGCTGGCCGGTCTGATCGGCTCTGGCCTGGGCATCTGCAACCCGTACAACCTGCGCATCATCCTCGAGGAGGCCAAGGTGCCGGTGCTGGTCGATGCCGGTGTGGGCACGGCCTCCGATGCCGCCATTGCCATGGAGCTGGGCTGCGAGGGCGTGCTGCTCAACAGCGCCATCGCCCACGCGCAGGACCCGATCCTCATGGCGCGCGCCATGCAGCATGCGGTCGAAGCCGGTCGTCTGGCCTACCTGGCCGGGCGCATGCCGAAGAAACTCTATGCCAGCGCCTCATCCCCGCTGGATGGCCTGATCAAGTAAGGACGATTGGTTGCGCGTCGGCCCCGCCGCGTCAAAACAGGCTCGGAACGCCGCTTGCGGCTGATGCACTTTCCAGTGCGGCCGCGAAGCGAGTATCGCTCATGTGCTTCGGCACCGTCGTCCGCGACGCCGAGCGTTCCTTGCCTGTTCCGCCGAAGGCCGTGCAGGCCTCGCATGGCTCCGGCCCGCGAAATCGTAAAGCATTCTAGAAGAGCACAGCATGACTGACACCCAACAGCCCGAACTGACCGAAGACGGTCGCCAGCGCCGTACCATCAAGAGTTTCGTGATGCGTGCCGGGCGCATGACCGAAGGCCAGCAGCGGGGCCTGGACAAGGGCTGGCCGCTGTTCGGCCTGGAGCTGGAAGACGGCCTGCGCGATTTCGACCAGGTCTTCGGCCGCAGCGCGCCGCGCACCTTCGAGATCGGTTTCGGCATGGGCCACTCCACCCTGGAAATGGCTGCGGCTGCGCCGGAGCATGACTTCATCGGCGTCGAAGTGCACAAGCCGGGCGTGGGCGCACTGCTCAACGGGGTGATGACGCAGAACCTGGGCAACCTGCGCGTCTACAGCTGCGATGCCCTGGAAGTGCTGCGCGACTGCGTGGCCGATGCCAGCCTGGATCGCGTGCTGCTGTTCTTCCCCGACCCGTGGCACAAGGCCCGTCACCACAAGCGCCGCATCGTCCAGCCGGCCTTCGCTGAACTGGTCCGCAGCAAGTTGAAGGTCGGCGGGGTGCTGCACATGGCCACGGACTGGGAGAACTATGCTGAGCACATGCTCGAGGTGATGAACGCCGCGCCTGGTTATCGCAACCTGGCCGCCGACGGCACCTACGTGCCGCGCCCCGAGGAGCGCCCGGTGACCAAGTTCGAGCGCCGCGGCGAGCGTCTCGGGCATGGCGTGTGGGACCTCAAGTTCCAGCGTCAGGAGTAAGACCACGCTGCATGCGATTGACCGGCAGGATGCACGATTAGATCGGGACAACCCGACGGCCAGGATGGCGCCTCACCTCAGAACACAACAACGATAAGCACGCTCACAGAGGGCGTGCAGGTATTGGCGACGCCGCTGTCATGGCGTCGCGAGGAGAGCATTGTGTTGAGATCGGTTTCCCTTCTTCTGCTGACTGCCCTGGCATTTCAGGCGCAGGCCAAGATCGATGCCAGCCAGGCAGCCCGCCTGGGGCAGGACCTGACCCCGCTGGGTGGCGAGCGCGCAGGCAATGCCAGCGGCACCATCCCTGCCTGGACCGGTGGCCTGGCCACGCCGCCTGCGGGCTACCGGCCGGGCATGCATCACCCTGATCCCTATGCCGACGACAAACTGCTGTACCGCGTCGACAGCCAGAACCTGGCGCAATACGAGCAACTGCTGCCGGTTGGCCTGAAGACGCTGCTGCAGCAGAACCCCAGCTTCTACCTGCGGGTGTTCCCGACCCGCCGCAGCGCGGCGGCGCCCCAGCGGATCTACGACGCGACGCGTTTCAATGCGCTCAACGCCGAACTGATCTCCGGTGGCAACGGTGTGCAGGGCGCTGCGGCCGGCGTGCCTTTCCCGTTGCCGCAGAACGGTCAGGAAGCCATCTGGAATCACATCATGCGCTACCGTGGCGACCAGATCAGCATGGCCACCAACCAGGCCGCCGTGCTCGCCAATGGCAGCTACAACCTGCTCAAGCTCGAGCGTGACATCTACTTCCTCTACGGGCGCGATGGCGTTGCCCCGCAGGACCTGGACAACACCCTGTTCTACTACAAGTACAAGGTGGTGGCGCCGGCCAAGCTGGCCGGCTCGGCCCTGGTGGTGCAGGAGACACTCGACCAGGTCCTGGCCATTCGCAAGGCCTGGCGTTTCAACCGTGGCGAACGCCGCGTACGGCGCCTGCCGATGCTCGCCTACGACACCCTGCAACCGGACACCAACGGCATGGCCACCGCCGACCAGGTGGACTCTTACAACGGTGCGCCGGATCGCTACGAATGGCAGTTGCTGGGCAAGCGCGAGATGCTGATGCCCTACAACAGCTATGCCGTGCACCAGCGCGGTATTCCCTACGCCGACATCCTGCAGGCCAAACACGTCAACCCGGAGCTGTTGCGCTACGAGCTGCACCGCGTCTGGGTGGTGGAAGCCGAGCTGCGCAAGGGCTTCAGCCATCCCTACGGCAAGCGTCGTTTCTACCTGGACGAGGACAGCTGGCAGATTCTCGCCGTCGACCTGTATGACCGCAGCGGCGCGTTGATCGGCCTGCAGGAGGCGCACCCGATCAGCTACTACGACGTGCCGATGTTCGGCTCGACCCTGGAGACCATCTACGACCTCAAGGGTGGGCGCTACTTCGCCGACGGCCTCGACAACAACGAGCCGATGTACGACTTCAACGCCAAGTTGAGCCCGCGCGACTTCACCCCGCAGGCCCTGCGCCGCGAAGGCAACTGAAGCCGCCTCAGGGGCGCGACCAGGCCATCGTCAGCTGCGCCTGGCCGGTGTGCGGGTCGTGCCCCTGAGCGATCACCTCGAAGCCGGCGCGACGGTAGAAGGCGGTTGCCCGCCCGTTGGCCTGGTAGACATCCAGCTCGAGCCGCGTGCGCTCGGCCATGACGGCCTCCAGCAACTGCAGGCCAAGGCCGCAGCCCTGCTGCTCCGGGCTGACGAACAGCGCCGCGAGGCGCCCTTCATGCACGGATGCGAAGGCCAGGGGCGTGCCGCCCTGTTCCAGCACCAGCGTTTCGGCCAGGGGCAGATAGTGCTCGCGCATCGCGCCGAGCTGATCGCGCCAGAATGCCTCGGGCACGAAGTCGTGGGCCTGTAGCGAGGCGCTCAGCCAGATGTCGAGCAGCGCGTCGCAGTCAGTGTTCAGGTAGGGGCGGATCATGATGACGTCCTTGTCGGGTCGAGTTCTGTGTATGGCGCCGCCGCCGGTGGTCGCTCACCGGTACTGGCGTGAGCCGGGCTAGTTGCGATCGGCGAGGATGCCGATGACCACGAAGATCAGAATCAGCACCGGTGCCAGGGTGAAGTTGTTGAAGTACGTCAGGCCCTTGGTCAGCCAGGGCGTGAGGAAGATGATCGCCAGGCCGTAGCCGACCGCGCAGAAGATCACGAACAGCAGGGTACGCAGGACGAAATTGAGATTGCCGATGGTGCGCTGGACCCAGGCATTGATCAGCGGGCCGAACAGCACCAGCAGGGTGGCCATGATGGCCAGGGAGATGTCGCTGAGGTGGCTGCGACTCCAGCGTGACAGGGTGACGATCAGGTCCAGTAGCAGATCCATGCAGGCTCCTTGGTAACGGTCGGTGCAGCACTGCCGGTGGCTGCACGAGCGAAGCGCACAAGCCTACCGGATTGCGGCCCTGCAGTGGGCGATCTAGGCCAGGAACAGCTGCAGCAGGTCGTTGAGAAACAGCTGGCCCCTGGCCGTGGCGACCAGACGCCTGTCGTCGGCCTGCAGCAGGCCCAGGCGTTCGCCCTCGCGCCGTGCGCCGTCGAGCTGTGCGAGTGGTAGGCCGGTGCGCTGGCTGAACAGCTCGACAGGCGCGCCCTCGGTCAGGCGCAGCACGTTCATCAGGAATTCGAACGGCAGCTCCTCGGCATCCAGCACGCGTTCGCCGGCCTGGTAGGCCTTGCTCGGGTCGAGGTAGTCCTTGGGCAGGCGCGTCTTCCAGGTTCGCAGGATGCGCCCGTCCGGTGTACTCCGTTTGGCGTGGGCGCCGGCGCCGATGCCGAGAAAGTCACCGAAGGTCCAGTAGTTGAGGTTATGCCGTGCCTGCCGCCCGGGACGGGCATAGGCGGAGACCTCGTACTGGGCGTAGCCCTCGGCGGCCAGCAGGGCCTGGCCGGCTTCCTGAATGTCCCACAGCAGGTCGTCCTCGGGCAGCTGCGGCGGCTGGCTCCAGAACACCGTGTTCGGCTCCATGGTCAGCTGGTACCAGGACAGGTGCGTCGGGGCCTGGGCGATGGCCGTGCGCAGGTCGAACAGGGCGTCCTCGATGCTCTGCTCGGGCAGGCCGTGCATCAGGTCGAGGTTGAAGTTGTCGAAGCCGGCGGCGCGCGCCATGTCGGCGGCGCGAATCGCCTCGTCGCCATTGTGGATACGGCCCAGTGCCTTGAGCTTGGCCTCCTGGAAACTCTGCACGCCGATCGACAGGCGATTGATGCCCAGGCTGCGGTAGCCCTTGAACTTGGCCTGCTCGAAGGTGCCCGGATTGGCTTCCAGGGTGATCTCGATGTCGTCGGCGAAGGCGATGCGTCGCTCGACGCCCTCCAGCAAGCGCCCCAGCGCCCGGTCGGAGAACAGGCTGGGCGTGCCACCGCCGAAGAAGATCGAGGTCAGCGGTCGGCCATGGGCATGCTGCAGATCGCTGTCGAGATCGGCGAGCAGCGCGTTGACGTACTCCTCTTCCGGCAGGGTCGGCCCGGCCGCGTGGGAGTTGAAGTCGCAATAGGGGCATTTGCGCACGCACCACGGGATGTGGATGTAGAGCGCGAGGGGCGGGAGCAGGAAGTGAGAGACGTTGGGCACAGTAGGGCAACGGGAGGCAGTAACGGGCGGCTATCGTGGCATGACTTCACCGAAGTACCAACGCTGGGCGATGAAGCGCCCATTAGGTTGGTCTTCGTCGAGGTAGTCGATTTCGGTGCCCAGCTCGCCACAGCCATCTGCCAGTTGCAGTGACCAGGCTTTGGATAGGCTCAGTGGTGTCAGATGGCGGCTGTTGCCATACTCGCTCACCGAGGCACGGGTGTGAGCCTGGAAGTAATCCTCATCCAGATACAAGCACACTTCGCTGGTGAAAAAATCAGGTAGGCAGATTACGGCCGTCACCCGCCAGTTTTCTGCCTCTGGTGGTTTGGAACGCATCAGATGCTGGCAGGCATTGATCAATGCCTGCGCGCAGCGAGCTTGAATCTGGGGATTGGTGTGCCGTCCCTCGACGAGGCTGAATAGCACGGGAATTTTCCAGTTCCAGTAGCGCTCGCCGGCAGGAATGCTCTGCGGAAAGTTGTCCTCAAAGCGTGCTGCCCAATGATCTAGCGCCTTTAGTCGACGAGCAACACCGCGTGGTTTCTTGCTGAGAATCAGGCGTCTGACCAAGGCGATTACAGCCCCAGGCGCTGCTTGAACAGTGCCATGGCGCGGGCGCGGTGGCTCAGGCGGTTCTTCTGTTCGGCTGGCAGTTCGGCGCTGGAGCAGCCGCTTTCCGGCACCCAGAACAGCGGGTCGTAGCCGAAGCCGTGTTCGCCGCGCGCTTCGTGCAGGATGCTGCCGTGCCACAGGCCTTCGCAGAGGATCGGCAGCGGGTCATCGGCATGGCGCACCAGGGCCAGGGCGCAGACGAACTGCGCGCCGCGCTGGGCATCCGGCACGTCTTTCAGGGCGTCGAGCAGCTTGGCGTTGTTCGCCGCATCGCCCTTGCCATCGGCGTAGCGCGCGGAGTAGATGCCGGGCGCGCCCCCCAGGTAGTCCACGGCCAGGCCGGAGTCGTCGGCCAGCGCCGGCAGGCCGGAGATGCGTGCGGCGTTGCGCGCCTTGAGGATGGCGTTCTCGACGAACGACAGACCGGTCTCCTCCGGCTCGACCTGGCTGAATTCGCCGATCGAGCGCACGCGCACGGCGTCGCCGAGCATGGCCTGCAGCTCCTTGAGCTTGCCGGCGTTGTGGCTGGCCAGTACCAGTTCCTTGAAGCCATTCACGGGGTCAGTCATCCGGGAACATTTCCTGGTTGAAGGTGATGCGGTGTGCGTCGTCGCCCTGACGCACGTTCAGGGTGAAGCTCAGCACTTCGCGCGTCTTGAACGGGAACTGCGCCAGGTAGTAGATGGCATCGCCCTCGCTGACCTGACGGAAGCTCAGCGCGGTGCTCTTGCCCAGCAGGTCCTTCACCTCGCCGGCGACCACGGCGGTGCTGGCCTTGCCGGCCTTGAGCACGGCGACGTTGATCACGCCCTGGGTCTTGCTGCGGGTCAGGCCAGCGGCTGCGGCGATGTCCGGTTGGATGAAGCTGGAGTTGAAGACGCTGTAGTGGACGTCGAGATCGCCGAAGCTCTGCTTGCGTTCTGCGGCAGCCGGCAAGGCCAGGCACAGGGCGATCAGGAAGGGGATGATGCGGCGCATGGTGTTCTCCTCGTTCAGACCGCGACGCGGCGGGCGGCAGGCTCCGCACCGCTGATGCGATAGATGCCGATCTCGCCCAGCAGGTTGGGCCAGGCGCGGCTTGCAAGGCCATGGCGGTGTTCGCGGTCCACCGCCAGGCGTTCTTCCACACGTGCTCCTTGAGCATGGCACAGGCGCTCGAAGTCTTCGAAGGTGCAGAAGTGAATGTTCGGTGTGTTGTACCAGGTGTAGGGCAGGAAGTCCGAAACCGGCATGCGACCTTTTGTCGTCAGGTACCAGCGGCAGCGCCAGTGGCCGAAGTTGGGGAAGGTGATGATGCAGGTCTTGCCGACGCGCAACATCTCGGCCAGCACCTTGTCCGGGTAGTGCAGCGCCTGCAGCGACTGGGTCATCACCACCACGTCGAAGCTGTTGCTGGCGAAGTTGCCGAGCCCCAGGTCGAGGTTCTGCTCGATGACGTTGACGCCGCGCTCGATGCACAGGGCGATCTTGTCCGGGTCGATCTCCAGGCCGTAGCCGGAAACCTGCTTGTTGTCGCGCAGCCAGGCGAGCAGCTCGCCGTCGCCGCAGCCTAGGTCGAGCACGCGGCTGCCCGGGGCGATCCACTCCTGGATGATGTCCAGATCCGCTCGCATGCTCATACCTCGATTCGCTTCATGTAACTGCCGAACGCCTGCAGGTAGCGCGGGATCGGCATGAGGAAGGCGTCATGGCCTTGCGGGGCGTCGATCTCCAGGTAGCAGACGTTTTTCTTCGCCGCCGTCAGGGCGTCGACGATTTCCCGCGAGCGGGCGGGGGAGAAGCGCCAGTCGGTGGTGAAGGACATCAGGCAGAAATCCGCCTTGGCCACGGCCAGGGTCTGCGCCAGGTCGCCATCCTGTGCGGCGGCCGGGTCGAAGTAGTCCAGCGCCTTGGTCATCAGCAGGTAGGTGTTGGCGTCGAAGCGGCCGGAGAACTCCTCGCCCTGGTAGCGCAGGTAGCTCTCGACCTGGAACTCGACGCTGTGGAAGTCGTAGTTGAGCTTCTCGCTCTTCAGGCCACGACCGAATTTCTCGCCCATGGCGTCATCGGACAGGTAGGTGATGTGGCCGACCATGCGTGCCAGCATCAGGCCGCGCTTGGGAATCACGCCCTGCTCCTGGAAATGGCCGCCATGGAACTCCGGGTCGGTGAGGATGGCCTGGCGCGCCACTTCGTTGAAGGCGATGTTCTGCGCCGACAGCTTGGGTGCCGAGGCGATGGCCAGGCAGTGACGCACGCGCTCCGGGTAGCTGATGGTCCACTGCATGGCCTGCATGCCACCGAGGCTGCCACCGATCACGGCGGCCCAGCGCTCGATACCGAGCTGGTCGGCCAGGCGTGCCTGGCTGTGCACCCAGTCTTCCACGGTCATCACCGGGAAGTCGGCGCCGTAGGGCTTGCCGGTGGCCGGGTTGGCGCTGCCGGGGCCGGTGGAACCGTTGCAGCCGCCGAGGTTGTTGAGGCTGACGACGAAGAACTTGCGGGTGTCGATGGGCTTGCCGGGGCCGATGCAGCTGTCCCACCAGCCGGGTTTGCGGTCGTCCGGGCTGTGGTAGCCGGCGGCGTGGTGGTGGCCGGACAGGGCATGGCAGATCAGTACGGCATTGCTGCGTGCGGCGTTGAGTTCGCCATAGGTTTCGACGACCAGTTCGTACTCGGTCAGGCTGCGGCCGCAGGCCAGGGCCAATGGTTCGCTGAACTTGAACACCTGGGGACTGACCAGGCCGACGGAATCTTCGGGAAAGGCAGTGGGCATGGAGTCGCTGCTAAGGAATCGGAGGAGGGCGCCAGTCTAAAGAGCGAGGCTGACAGCGGCAAGCGAGCGGGCACTCCAGCTGCGCGCCACGCCGCGCTCAGGGGGGCGCGGGGTGAACGGCCAGCGCGTGTCGTCGTGGCTTGCCGGGTCAGCGGCGTACTGCGGTTGGCAGGTTCACCACCTTGCCCTGGCGCTGCACGGGCGCCGGACGCCGCAGGATGCGCAGCATGTCGGCAGCCTGGGCCAGTTGCTGTTCCAGCTCGTCCTTGTAGCGCGCCAGTTGCTGGCTGCGCTTGCGCGTCTGCTGGGTTTCCTGGGCCAGTGCCTTGAGCCGCAGCATGTGGCTTTCCAGCATCTGCTTGTGTTCCAGCGTGTGCTGCATCAGCGGCATCAGGGCGTCGGCCGCCCAATGTTCGGCATCCCGGCGCAGGCGCTGGTGCAGGCCGATCACTTCCTGCGCCAGGGTGGCGAAGAAGCGGCGGGTGAGGCTGCGCTGCTCGGTCAGCAGCGTCTTGAGGTGCAGGCGGAACTGGTCGCCCTTGGCCTGCAGCTTGTTCAGCTCGCGCAGGTAGCGCTGGATCTTGAACTGCGGCGCATCGACACCGTTCAGCGGGTTGTCTTCGTTGTGCCGGCGGTAGATGGCGGCGACCATCTTGTTGGCCATCTCGGCCTCGTGCTGCAGGTTGTGCAGGTCGTGCTCCACGCTGCGGAAGAAGTGCAGGATGGCCTGGTTGATGCCCAGGGTGGTCCAACTGCCGGTAAGGTTGCGGCGCACCGCGCCGAGGTGCTCGTCCAGGCGTTCGCTGCGCGCGGCGTGGCGCAGCAGCTGGCCCTGGCGGTTGAGCAGGCGCTGGTTGGTCTTCAGACCGAGCAGGCGCTTGTGATGCAGGGTGTGGTCTTCCTTGGTCTTGGCGGTCAGCTCGAACAGCAGCTGACCATTGTCCTGCTGGTGGTTGCCGAGCAGGGCGAGCTGTTCGCTGACCTTCTCCAGGCGCAGGTTGAGCACGTGCTGGCTGTTGTTCAGCAGGGCCAGGACCTGGCGTACCACATGGTCCTCGATCAGGCGCTCCTTCTGCGCCACGATGCGCTCGCAGAGCAGGGTCTCCAGCTGCGTCATCTGGCTGCGGGCCAGCAGCTCCTCGTCCTTGCGCACCTTGGCCAGCAGCGCCTGCTTGGCCGAGAGCGGCAGCACGTCCTGCTGGGCGATGCCCAGTTGCTTGGCGGTTGCGCTCTGGATCTGGCTGATGGCGTTCTGCACGAAGGCCTCGCCGGCCAGGTCGTCCCACAGCACGTCGATCTTGTTCAGGACGGCGAACAGGCAGGTCTGGGTGTCTTCGTCGAGCTGGCGGATATGCTGCTGCCAGATGCTCATGTCGCTGGCTGTGACGCCGCTGTCGGCGGCCAGCAGGAAGATGATCGCCTGGGCGTTGGGCAGCATCGACAGGGTCAGTTCCGGCTCGCTGCCCAGGGCGTTCAGGCCGGGGGTGTCGAGAATGCGCAGGCCCTGGCGCAGCAGCGGGTGGTCGAAGTTGACCATGGCGTGACGCCAGGCCGGCACCAGCACCTGGCCGCGCTTGCCGGTGCCCTCGAGCATGTCCGGGTGGAAGCCGAGCTGGATCGCCTGTTCCACTGGCATGGACTTGGTCTTGGCCACCTGGCTGAAGGCCAGGGCCATGTTGGCTGGGTCGCTGGTGTCCAGCGGGATGTTCACCCAGTGCCGGGGAATGCGTTTGAACTGCGCGACGCTGGCGGAGGCCGTGCGCGTTTCGATCGGCAGCAGGCGGATGTAGGGGCGTTCCGAACGGGGGTCGAAGAACAGCTCGGTGGGACACATGGTGGTGCGCCCGGCGTGCGAGGGCAGCATGCGCTGGCCGTACTCGGAGAAGAACAGGCTGTTGATCAGCTCGGTCTTGCCGCGGGAGAACTCACCGACGAAGGCCAGGGTGATGTGATCGGTGCGCAGGATCTTCAGCGCGCGCTCGAGCTTGGCCTGAACGGCGTCGGAGTTGAGGCGGTTCTGTTCCAGCCAGCTGCGATAACGCGTGATCTCGCGCATCAACTCGCGCTTCCAGGCAACGTAGGCGTCGACCTGTTGGCTGAGACGTTCCATGCTCATCCTGGCTCTCCTGTCGCAAGGGCAGCGGCTTGCCGGTTAAGGGGTTGAGTGGCTACGCGCTCACCGTCGTCGTGACGGGGCGCGGGTTGGCCGCCAGGACGCACGGCATTCGCAAGAATATTCTGCATTATGCGAGACGCGAAGCTGGCGTCAATTGCCTGCCTGTCAGTCCCGCCTTATGGTCGGGTATGGGGGCTGAGCGGTCATTTTCAGGCGCGCTGCAGCCCCGGCAGGGGTGGCAGGCTTTTCGGGGCATGGATACGCAGGCGCTTCTGACGGTTGAGCTCGCCGCTTTCCAGGCTCACCTGGCTCTTGGCAACGCCGAAGGCCTTGGCCAGGAACGCCTGCAGCTGCGCGTTGGCCTTGCCCTCCACCGGCGGCGCGGTCAGGCGGATCTTCAGCCGCTCACCATGCAGCCCGGCGAACTCGTCCTTGCTCGCCTTGGGCTGCAGGTGACAGTCGAGGATCAGGTCCTCGCCGTCCCAGCGGAAGTAGCTCACCGCCTCAGAGGAACGGGCTGAGCATCGGCGGCAGGCCGGTGTAGGCTGCCAGGCTGCCGATGATGAAGCGGTCTGCGAGGTTGATCGCGATGAACGCGAAGATCGGCGAGATGTCCAGGCCGCCGAGGTTCGGCAGCAGGCGGCGGAAGGGCGCCAGCAGCGGCTCGCAGATCTGGTTCACCAGCTGGGCGCCGGGGTTGTAGCTGCCCGGTGCGACCCAGGAGAGGATCACGCTGACGATCAGGGCGAAGAAGAACACCTTGAGGAACAGCGAGGTCACGCCGATCACCGACCACACCAGCAGCTGCAGGATGAAGCCGCCGACGTTGTAGCCCATCAGGGTCAGGGTGACCACCATCAGGACCAGCTGAACCAGGATGGCCAGGACCAGCGAGGCCAGGTCCAGCCCGGAGAAGCCGGGGATGATCCGGCGCAGCGGCGTCAGCAGCGGCTGGGTGGCCTTGACCACGAACTGGCTCAGCGGGTTGTAGAAGTCGGCCCTGACCAGCTGCAGGATGAAACGCAGCAGCACGATCAGCAGGTACAGGCTGCCGAGGGTCTGGATGATGTAGATCAGCGCTTCGATGAGTCCGGACATGCTGTCTCCTTATTGACCGAGCTGTTCGGCCAGTTCGGCGGAACGGTTGGCGGCGGCATTGAGTGCCTGTTGCACCAGCGCTTCGAAGCCGCCGGCCTGGAAGGTTTTGATCGCCGCTTCGGTGGTGCCGTTCGGCGAGGTGACGCGGCGGCGCAGCTCGGCTGCGTCGACATCGCTCTCGCTGGCCATGCGTGCGGCGCCCAGTGCGGTCTGGATGCTCAGCTGCGCGGCGGTCTCGCGCGGCAGGCCGAGCTGCTCGCCGGCAGTGGTCATCGCCTCGATCAGCAGGAAGAAATAGGCCGGTCCGCTGCCGGAAACGGCGGTCACGGCGTCGAGCTGGCTTTCCTCGTCCAGCCACAGGGCCAGGCCCACGGCGCTCAGGACCTGCTCCGCCTGCGCCTTCTGCGCGCTGCTGACTCGTGGGTTGGCGAACAGGCCGGAAACGCCCTGACGCAGCAGGGCCGGCGTATTGGGCATGCAGCGCACCAGCGGGCGTTCGCCCAGCCAGCCTTCCAGGCTGGCGCAGCTGATGCCGGCGGCGATGGAGATGATCACCTGGTTGGGCGCGAGGTGCGGCGCGAGGTCCAGGCAGACCGCTTTCATGACCTGTGGCTTGACCGCCAGCACGATCAGGTCGGCGCCGGCGATGGCCTCGGCGTTGTTGCCGAAGGTGGCGATGCCGTGTGCCTGTTGCAGGCGCTCACGCTGCTCGGTGCCCGGTTCGCTGGCACGGATGGCGCTGGCCTCCACTCCCTGGGCGCGCAGGCCGCCAATCAGGCTGGCGGCCATGTTGCCGGCGCCGACGAAGGTGATGATCGGGTTGCTCATTGCAGGAATTCCTTCATTCAGTGAGTGGGCTGGCCGTAGTCGCGGGCGCCGAACAGGGCGGTGCCGATGCGTACCCAGGTGGCGCCTTCGGCGATGGCGGCCTCCAGGTCATGGCTCATGCCCATGGACAGGGTGTCGAGGTTCAGCGCCAGGTCGTCGCGCAACTGGCGCAGGCGAGCGAAGGCGGCGTGTTGCGCGGCGATATCATCGGTGGCTTCGGGAATCGCCATCAGCCCGCGCAACCTGAGGTTGGGCAGGGCGCTGATGGCCCTGGCCAGCTCCGGCAGTTCCTCGGGGCTGCAGCCGGATTTGCTGGCCTCGAGGCTGACGTTGACCTGCAGGCAGATGTTCAGCGCGGGCAGGTGCGCCGGGCGCTGGTCGGACAGGCGTTGGGCGATTTTCAGGCGATCCACCGAATGTACCCAGTCGAAATGCTCGGCGATGGGCCGGGTCTTGTTCGACTGAATGGGGCCGATGAAGTGCCAGATCAAGGGCAGGTCGCTCAAAGCGGCCTGTTTTTCCAGGGCTTCCTGCAGGTAGTTCTCGCCAAAATCGCGCAGGCCGGCGGCATGGGCCTCGCGAACGGCGTCCGCGGGCTTGGTCTTGCTCACCGCCAGCAGGCCGATATCCTGCAAATTGCGCTGCGAGGCTTGCGCCGCCTCACGGATGCGCGCACCGACCTTTGCAATATTCTCTGCTATCGTGGACATTACTTGCGCTCTATCAGCCCTGCCGTTCGAGAGGGTGTCTACACGTCGCTGTGCCCGGCCATGCCGCGCTGGAATCAGCCGAAAAATGCTCATGTACGGCTCGTACGTGCCACTTTTCGCCTGATTGCCTCCCGCCTGACCGCTGCGCGCTGCCGTGTGAACACCGTCCAATGGGTCGCGGCATTCTACCTGCTTGCTTGTAATTGGGGAGTCCCATGGATATCACTGAGCTGCTTGCCTTCAGCGCCAAGCAAGGCGCGTCGGATTTGCACCTCTCGGCCGGTCTGCCGCCGATGATCCGCGTAGACGGCGATGTTCGCCGCATCAACCTGCCGCCGCTGGATCACAAGCAGGTGCATGCGCTGATCTACGACATCATGAATGACAAGCAGCGCAAGGATTTCGAAGAGTTCCTCGAGACCGACTTCTCCTTCGAAGTACCTGGCGTCGCGCGTTTCCGGGTCAACGCCTTCAACCAGAACCGTGGCGCCGGTGCGGTGTTCCGTACCATTCCGTCCAAGGTCCTGACCATGGAAGACCTCGGCATGGGCGACGTGTTCCGCAAGATCACCGACGTGCCGCGCGGCCTGGTGCTGGTCACCGGCCCGACCGGTTCGGGCAAGTCGACCACCCTGGCGGCGATGCTCGACTACCTCAACAGCAACAAGTATCACCACATCCTCACCATCGAAGACCCGATCGAATTCGTTCACGAGTCGAAGAAGTGCCTGGTCAACCAGCGCGAGGTGCACCGCGATACCCACGGCTTCTCCGAAGCCCTGCGCTCGGCACTGCGGGAAGACCCGGACATCATCCTGGTCGGTGAGATGCGTGACCTGGAGACCATCCGCCTGGCGCTGACCGCCGCGGAAACCGGTCACCTGGTCTTCGGCACCCTGCACACCACCTCCGCCGCCAAGACCATCGACCGGGTGGTCGACGTGTTCCCGGCCGAGGAGAAGTCGATGGTTCGCTCGATGCTCTCCGAATCGCTGCAGGCGGTGATCTCGCAGACCCTGCTGAAGAAGATCGGCGGTGGTCGTGTGGCCGCTCACGAAATCATGATCGGTACGCCGGCCATCCGTAACCTGATCCGTGAGGACAAGGTCGCGCAGATGTACTCGGCGATCCAGACCGGTGGTGCGCTGGGCATGCAGACCCTCGATGCCTGCCTCAAGACCCTGGTCAGCAAGGGGTTGGTCAGCCGCGACAGTGCGCGGGAAAAGGCCAAGACCCCGGAAAACTTCTAAACCGTTCGGCCGGCGCGTGTGGAGCACGCCCGCATGCGCCGCTGAGTGCCGAACAGTGCGTGTGGATTTGCGAGAGCGACGATGGAATTCGAAAAACTGCTGCGCCTGATGGTCGAAAAAGGTGGTTCCGACCTGTTCATCACTGCCGGTGTGCCGCCGTCGATGAAGGTCAACGGCAAGATCATGCCCGTGACCAAGAACCCCATGTCGCCGGAGCAGACTCGCGAAACCGTGCTCGGCGTGATGAACGAGGCGCAGCGCCGCGATTTCGCCGAAAACCACGAGTGCAACTTCGCCATCAGCGCGCGCGGCATCGGTCGTTTCCGCGTCAGTGCCTTCTACCAGCGCAACCTGGTGGGCATGGTGCTGCGTCGCATCGAGACCAACATCCCCACCATCGATGACCTCAAGCTGCCGGAAATCCTCAAGAAGCTGGCGCTGACCAAGCGCGGCCTGGTGCTGTTCGTCGGTGCGACCGGTACCGGTAAGTCCACCTCGCTGGCGGCGATGATCGGCTACCGCAACAAGAACAGCAGCGGCCACATCATCTCCATCGAAGACCCGATCGAGTACATCCACCAGCACCAGAACTGCATCGTCACCCAGCGCGAGGTCGGCATCGACACCGAGTCCTTCGAGGTGGCGCTGAAGAACACCCTGCGTCAGGCGCCGGACGTGATCCTCATCGGTGAGGTGCGCACCCGCGAGACCATGGACCACGCCGTGGCATTCGCCGAGACCGGCCACCTGTGCCTGGCGACCCTGCACGCCAACAACGCCAACCAGGCGCTGGACCGCATCATCAACTTCTTCCCGGCGGACCGGCAGAACCAGGTGTGGATGGACCTGTCGCTCAACCTCAAGGCCATCGTCGCCCAGCAGCTGGTGCCGACTCCGGATGGCAAGGGCCGCCGTGCGGTGATCGAGGTGCTGATCAACACCCCGCTGGCTGCCGACCTGATCCGCAAGGGTGAGGTGCACGAGCTCAAGGGCCTGATGAAGCGCTCCACCGAGCAGGGCATGCAGACCTTCGACCAGGCGCTGTACAACCTCTACACCCAGGGCGAGATCACCTACGAGGATGCCTTGCTCTACGCCGACTCGGCGAACGACCTGCGCCTGATGATCAAGCTCGGTTCGGAGACCGATGGCGACCACCTCACCAGCATGGCCAAGGGCCTGGAGCTGGAGGTCAGCGAGGAAGATCCGGGGCGTCGCTTCCGCTGATGCCTGAGAGGGGACGCAAGGCGTCCCCTTCGTTCATCCGGGCAATGCGTTTGCCCTTCCTGCCGGCCAGCACCCGTGCCTGGCCATCGCGCTGGGCACCGGCGCGCGCCTCGCTCATCAATTGCGGGATCAGTGGGCCTTCCGGCAGGTTCTTCCAGAACCTCAGCGGCAAGTGCTGCTGCATGGCCGTGCGATTGAGCCGCGCCGGGTTGAAGGTGCTGCCGTAATAGGCGCGCCACAGCGCCTGACCACTGTCATCGGGTTGCTGTGCCCAATCCTGCCACTGGGCCGGACAGTGCCGTTCGTGCTGCAGGCGTTGGCCATCCCAGTACACGCCGTCGCGCGGTGTCGTGATCAGCCAGCTGTGCTTGCCCAGGCGTTCGGCGAAATGGCCGCTGGCCGCGGCGAGGATGTCGTGAGCGGGCTCGAACCAGGCGACGAAGTCTGGCGCAGCGGGGGCCACGCATGGCTGGAAGCGCACGAAGGCATGCAGGTGATGGGCCTCGCGGCGCACGGCCTTGAGGCGACGGTGCAGCTCGCTGCCGTCGGGGTCGCCGGCCAGCACGGCGCTGCGCTCACCCTGGACGAAGCGCCAGAGCACGCGGTAGAGCAGGCTCCAGCGCTCATCGCCGCGATACTGCGCGGCGCTCTCCAGCAGTTCCAGCAGCTCGGGCGATACGCGCAGACGTCCGCTGGGTTCCTGCGTCCGCTCGGCAGGCTGGTCGAACAGGCCGGGGGCCGCCTCGTCGTCCTGCCATTGCAGCTGATGCGGCGCCAGGCCTTGCAGCAGGGCACGGCGCGCCACCTGGCGCCAGGTGGCGAAGGTGCCGTCGAAGCGCAGGCAGTGCATCACCACAGCGCCATCTGCGCCGGGGTATCGCGCAGTTGCTGGCGCAGCACCACGGACTCGTGTTCGCCACGCGGTGGCCGGTAGTCCTGGGTGACGATGAACGGCTTGGCCTTCTCCAGCACGCAGCGCAGGCGGGTCAGGTCTTCGAAGCGGATGCGTCGTTCCCGCCTCAGCGCCCCCAGGCGGCGTGCACTCAGCACGCCGATACCCGGAACGCGGGCGATCAGGGTTTCGTCGGCGCGGTTGAGGTCGACGGGAAACTGCTCGCGGTTGGCCAGTGCCCAGGCCAGCTTGGGGTCGATGTCCAGCGCCAGGTTGCCGGGGCCGTCGAGCAGCTCGGTGGCGCTGAAGCCGTAGCCGCGCATGAGGAAGTCGGCCTGGTACAGGCGGTGTTCGCGCAGCAGTGGCGGGGCTTCGAACGGCACGCTCCTGGGGCTCTGCGGAATCGGGCTGAAGGCCGAGTAGTAGACGCGGCGCAGGCGGTAGTCCTGGTACAGGCTCTGGGCGTTGTGCAGGATGGTGCTGTCGTCGGTGGCATCGGCGCCGACGATCATCTGCGTGCTCTGCCCGGCCGGGGCGAAGCGCGGCGCCCGCCGTTCTTCCCGTGCTTCGCGTTCGCCCTGGTGGATGTTGTGCATGGCCTGGTGAATGCTGCCGACATTCTTCTCCGGGGCCAGGCGGACCAGGCTGGTCTCGGTGGGTAGCTCGATGTTGACGCTGAGGCGGTCGGCATACAGGCCGGCCTCGGCGATCAGCTCCGGCGCGGCGTCGGGAATGGTCTTGAGGTGGATGTAGCCACGGAACTGGTGCTGTTCGCGCAGCAGCCTGGCGACGCGGATCAGCTGTTCCATGGTGTAGTCGGCCGAGCGGATGATGCCGGAGCTGAGGAACAGGCCGCTGATGCAGTTGCGCTTGTAGAAGTCGAGGGTCAGGGTGACCACTTCCTCGGGGGTGAAGCGCGCACGTGGCACGTCGCTGGAGCGGCGATTGATGCAGTACTGGCAGTCGTACAGGCAGAAATTGGTCAGCAGGACCTTGAGCAGCGCCACGCAGCGGCCATCCGGCGTGTAGCTGTGGCAGATGCCCATGCCGTTGGTCGAGCCGATGCCGTCCTTGCCCCTGGAACTGCGCTTGGGTGCGCCGCTGCTGGCGCAGGAGGCGTCGTACTTGGCGGCGTCGGCGAGGATGGTGAGTTTTTCGATCAGTTGCATGGCGGGCGATATCGATACTGTTTGTTTATACAGTATATGGGCGCCGTACAGCTATCAAGCAGTTCGTCCTGTTGCCTTGTCGTGGCAGGCATGCAACCTTCGCCTGGCGCGCAGCGTCTGAATCGTATCTCGCACAAGGAGTTCGTCATGCAACGACAGGACACGCATAGCAAGCTGATCGGCTACCTGCTGTGGATCTTCGGTTTCCTCGGTTCGCACCGTTTCTACTACGGCAAGCCGGTCACCGGCACCATCTGGTTCTTCACCCTCGGCCTGTTCTTCATCGGCTGGATCATCGACCTGTTCCTGATCCCCTCGATGGACCGCGAGGCCGACCTGCGCTTTACCGCCGGCGACACCGACTACAACGTGGCCTGGATCCTGCTGACCTTCCTTGGTGTGTTCGGCGTGCATCGCATGTACCAGGGCAAGTGGATCACCGGGATCATCTACCTGTTCACCGGCGGTCTGTTCCTGATCGGCGTGCTCTACGATTTCTGGACGCTGAACACGCAGGTCTCGCTGAAGAACGCGCAGCGCGCTTGAGCGGCAGAGGCCGGCGCTATGCGCGGTCTGCTCCCTCTCAAGCAAACGTCAGATGGGAGACAGTTCCGTAGCCCGGATGCAATCCGGGGAAATGAAAAGGGCATCCTGTGGGATGCCCTTTTTTCGTGACTCGGCGGGATCAGTCGTCGCTGTCGTCGTCGTCCCCGCCGTCGACCTTCATGCCCAGCTCCTTGATCTTGCGGGTCAGGGTGTTGCGACCCCAGCCCAGCAGCAGTGCGGCATCCCGACGGCGGCCGGCGGTGTGCTTGAGGGCTGTCTCGATCATGATGCGCTCGAAGGCCGGTACCGCGGTGTCGAGCAGGTTGGACTGGCCACGGGCCAGGGCCTGGTCGGCCCACAGGCGCAGCGCCTGCTCCCAGTTGGTGACGGGCGCGGCATCCTGCGGTTGGGTCAGCAGCTCCGGAGGCAGGTCGTCGACATGCACCTCACGGCCCGAGGCCATCACCGTGATCCAGCGGCAGGTGTTCTCCAGCTGGCGCACGTTGCCCGGCCAGGGCAGGTGCTTGAGGTAGTCCTCGGTTTCGCTCTTGAGCAGCTTGGGCTCCACTGCCAGTTCCTGCGCGGCGCGGGCGAGGAAGTGGTTGGCCAGGGTCGGGATGTCCTCGCGGCGGTCGGCCAGACGCGGGATGTGGATGCGAATGACGTTGAGGCGGTGGAACAGGTCTTCACGGAACTTGCCGGCCTGCACCAGGGTTTCCAGGTTCTGGTGGGTGGCGGCGATGATGCGCACGTCCACCTTCACAGGGGTGTGGCCGCCGACGCGGTAGAACTCGCCATCGGCCAGTACGCGCAACAGGCGCGTCTGGGTGTCGGCCGGCATGTCGCCGATCTCGTCGAGGAACAGGGTGCCGCCGTCGGCCTGCTCGAAGCGTCCGCGGCGCTGGTTGGCCGCGCCGGTGAAGGCGCCTTTCTCGTGGCCGAACAGCTCGGACTCCATCAGGTCCTTGGGGATCGCCGCCATGTTCAGGGCGATGAAGGGCGCTGCGGCGCGCGGGCTGTGGCGGTGCAGGGCATGTGCCACCAGCTCCTTGCCGGTCCCGGACTCGCCGTTGATCAGCACGGTGATGTTGGAGTGGGACAGCCGGCCAATGGCGCGAAACACCTCCTGCATCGCCGGCGCCTCGCCGATGATCTCGGGCGTGCGTGCCTGGGCGGCAGGGGCGGCCAGGCTCTGCTGCTCCTGGGCATGCTGGAAGGCGCGCTTGACCAGCGACACGGCCTCGTCGACGTCGAACGGCTTGGGCAGGTACTCGAAGGCGCCGCCCTGGTAGCTGGCCACTGCGCTGTCCAGGTCGGAGTGCGCGGTCATGATGATCACCGGCAGGCGCGGATACAGCTCGCGGATGCGCGCCAGCAGGTCGAGGCCACTGGCGCCGGGCATGCGGATGTCGGAGATGATCACGTCCGGCTGCTGGCGGGTCAGGCGGGCGAGGACACCGTCGGCACTGTCGAAACTCTGGGTGGTCATGCCTTCCTGTTGCAGGGCCTTTTCCAGTACCCAGCGGATGGAACGATCGTCGTCGACAATCCAGACGGTTTCACTGCGGCTCATGGCGTGGGCGCTCCTTGTTCCAGCGGCAGGAAGATCGAGAATACGGTGTGGCCGGGATAGCTCTCGCATTCGATCAGGCCTTGATGCTGGCTGATGATGTTCTGGGTGATGGCCAGGCCCAGGCCGGTGCCGTCGGCACGGCCACTGACCATGGGATAGAAGATGGTTTCCTGCAGCTCCGGCGGGATGCCGGGGCCGTTGTCGATGATCTCCACCTTGACCACCAGGCGGTGGCGGGTGTGGCCGATGGTGAACTGGCGCAGGGTGCGGGTGCGCAGGCTGATGCGCCCAAGTCTCATGTCGTGCTTCTGCCCGGCGATCGCCTGCATGGCGTTGCGCACGATGTTGAGCACGGCCTGGATCATCTGCTCACGATCGATGAGCAGGTCGGGAATGCTCGGGTCGTAGTCGCGCACCAGGGTGATGCCGCCCTGGCTTTCCGCCTCGATCAGGTTGGCGACGCGCTCCAGCACCTCATGCACGTTGGTCATCGCCAGCGACGGCAGCTTGTTCGAGCCGAGCATGCGGTCGACCAGGTTACGCAGGCGGTCGGCCTCCTCGATGATGACGTTGGTGTAGTCCTTGAGGTCTTCGTTGGGCAGTTCGCGCGAGAGCAACTGAGCCGCGCCGCGAATGCCGCCGAGCGGGTTCTTGATCTCGTGAGCCAGGCCGCGTACCAGCAGCTTGGTGGTCTCCTGCTTGGACAGCTGCGCCTCTTCCTTGGTGATGCGCAACAGGCGGTCGCGTGGGTGCACCTCCAGCAGCAGCAGGGTTTCGCCCTTGCTGAACAGCGGGGTCACCGCGTAGTCCACGGTCAGCGTCTGGCCGGTGACCGAGGTCAGCACGGCTTCGCGCTTGTTGAACGGATGCGCCTGTTCCACCGCCTGGCGCAGCGAAGTCAGCGCTTCAGGCGATTCGGTGAACAGGTCGCTGATGAACTGACCATGGCTGCGCTGGCCGCTGACGGCCAGGAGCATTTCCGCCGCCGGGTTCATGTACTCAAGGCACAGCTGGCTGTTGAGCAACAGGGTGGCGGTGGTCAGGTTGTCGAGTAGCAGGCGGTGCAGTGCGTCGTTGATGGTCATAGGCAGCGCGTTCCGGCAATGGGCAGGAAAATGCAAGAAGCAAACCAAGGCCCCGAAAAGACGCATTTTTTGTGCGGTCTGCCAGGTTTTGGTTGTGTGGCGGCGCGGCTGGGCGGGGAAAAACGACCCAAAACAGGGAGAGTTTAGGAGGTGGTGCGTCAGTGCGCACCATAAAGGTGCGCTCTGTCAGAAGAAGGGCAGGATGCTCACGTCTTCCTTGGGTTTGTCCTTGAGCGGGCACTCGGGACGTACGCCGTAGTCGTTCTTCTTGCAGGGGTTGACCTTGCGCTTCTGCGCCAGGCTCATCCGGTGCATGTGGAACGGCTGTGGCGGTGTGCGCTCGACGATGAGCCCGGCGGCGTCGATGATTTCCGCGGCCAGCTGATGGGTGCCTCGGTCGACGTGCTGCAGCGAGAATACCGGGCTGCGGCTCGCCTCGCCCTGCAGCTCGCCATCGAGCAGCAGTCGATAGCTGTGCCCTGGCAGCAGGCCGGGTTCGCTGGTGAGGGTGACGATCATGTCGCCGGAGCCGTTGTGAATCGAGGCGTCGGGCTCGGGGACGAGGATGCGCAGGACCTGGTAGTGCATGACCGGTTTGCTCACGGCGGGCGCCGGGGCCATGCGCACGGTCGGTGCCGGCGCGTTGAGCTGCGCGCTGTTGGACGGGGCGAGGATCACCCGTTCGGCGCTGCTGCTGCGCGGCTTGTCCGTGAACACGCGGTTACCCTCGGCGTCGATGTAGGTGTACACCTGGGCCAGGGTGGTCTGGGTCATGAGCAGCAGGCCGAGCAACAGCGTACGCATGGTGATGGGGTGCTTCACGGCGCGCCACGAGCCGGGCTGTTGACGCTGATGCGCTGCACGGTGAAGGTCTCCGTCGCGCTCTGCTGGACGATGCGATCGCCGGCCATCACCGCGACGGCCAGGCTGTGCTCGCCACGGTCGACGTTGGTCAGTTGCAGGCTCGGGACATTGCTCGCCTGGCCGTAGGGCTCGCCGTCCAGAATCAGGCGCAGGCGGTGGCCGGCTTGCAGGCGTGGCTGGATGTTCACGCTGACGATGAAGGTGCCGTTGTTGGCGCGCATCGCCTCTTCGTCAGGAATGCCCTGCAGGCTCAGCGCGGAGTAGGGCGCTGTGCTCTGGCTGGTGTCGCTGTCGTGCTTCTGGTCGGCCGGGACGTTCGGCGTCTTCATGTCGACCGTGTTGGTGCGCGGCAGGGTGACGCTCTCGCTGGGCGTGCCTTCCGGTGGCTGATTGGTGAACACCGTGTTGCCGTTGGCGTCGGTGTATTTGTAGATCTGCGCGCTGGCCGGCAGGGCCAGGGCGAGCAACAGGCAGGCGAGTAACGGGCGCATGGGCCGATCCTTCCGCGGATGATGCGCTAAGCCTTGCACTGCTGAGGATTCCTGGCAAGCGCAGGGCGTCGTGGCTGTGATGCCCGGCCCTAAATCAGCTGCACCGCGTCTGCCCCTTAAATGAAAAAAGCCCCGCCTGGCAGGGCCGGGCGGGGCTTTCGAACGCGCCGCCCGAAGGCGGCGCGGCACTGGCTTAGACGCTGTAGTACAGGTCGTATTCCAGCGGGTGTACGAAGGTACGTACCTTGATTTCTTCTTCGCTCTTCAGCTCGATGTAGGCATCGATGAAGTCGTCGGAGAACACGCCGCCCTTGGTCAGGAACGCGCGGCCCTTGTCCAGCTCTTCCAGGGCTTCTTTCAGGCTGCCGCAAACCTGCGGGATCAGCTTGCCTTCTTCCGGCGGCAGATCGTAGAGGTTCTTGTCAGCGGCATCGCCCGGGTGGATCTTGTTCTGGATACCGTCCAGACCGGCCATCAGCAGAGCGGCGAAGGCCAGGTACGGGTTGGCAGCCGGGTCCGGGAAGCGCGCTTCGATGCGGCGGGCTTTCGGGCTGGCGACGTACGGGATACGGATCGAGGCGGAGCGGTTGCGAGCCGAGTAGGCCAGCATGACCGGTGCTTCGAAGCCCGGAACCAGACGCTTGTAGGAGTTGGTCGACGGGTTGGTGAAGCCGTTCAGGGCCTTACCGTGCTTGATGATGCCGCCGATGAAGTACAGGGCGGTCTCGGACAGACCGGCATAGCCTTCACCGGAGAAGGTGTTCTTGCCGTCTTTGGAGATCGACATGTGCACGTGCATGCCCGAGCCGTTGTCGCCGTACAGCGGCTTCGGCATGAAGGTGGCGGTCTTGCCGTAGGCGTCGGCCACGTTGTGCACGCAGTACTTCAGGGTCTGAACTTCGTCAGCCTTGTTGACCAGGGTGTTGAACTTCACGCCGATTTCGTTCTGACCGGCAGTGGCCACTTCGTGGTGGTGCACTTCGACGACCAGGCCCATCTCTTCCATGGCGTTGCACATGGCGGTACGGATTTCGTGGTCGTGGTCGCACGGCGGAACCGGGAAGTAACCGCCCTTGACGGCCGGGCGGTGCCCCTTGTTGCCGCCTTCGACGTCGCCGTCGGTCATCCAGGAACCTTGCTCGGAGTAGATCTTGAACATCGAGCCGGAGATGTCGGACTTGAACTTGACTTCATCGAAGATGAAGAACTCGGGCTCCGGGCCGACGAATACGGTGTCGCCGATGCCGGTGGACTTCAGGAACTCTTCGGCGCGCTTGGCGATGGAACGCGGGTCGCGGTCATAGCCCTGCATGGTGCTCGGCTCGATGATGTCGCAGACCAGGATCAGGGTCGGTTCTTCGGTGAACGGATCCAGTACGGCGGTCTCGTCGACCGGCATCAGGATCATGTCGGAGGCTTCGATGCCTTTCCAGCCATGGATGGACGAGCCGTCGAACATCTTGCCGTGCTCGAAGAAATCTTCGTCCAGGGCGTCACGGGCCGGCATGGTCACGTGGTGCTGCTTGCCCTTGGTGTCGGTGAAGCGCAGGTCTACCCACTTCACGTCGTGTTCTTTGATCAGTTGAACAGCCTTAGACATGTTGTCCTCCAGGTGGAAAAGGCTCCTATCTATGAGCCTCGAATGTACGGTGAAGCCCGGCGGGATAGTCCGTCAGGGCGACCTGCCTCACAAGGGAGCAAATTGCATGCCAGTGCCCTGTATTGGGCAGAAGCCTGGAAACTCAGGCATGACGCCGGCTGCGCGGATTTTCCCTGGGGATATTTGCACTGATATGGGGCTGTAAATTATGGCAATGCCCGCTTTTGGTGCGCGCAGTGTTCGTTGCAGTATTTTTGGTCAAAGCTTGAGCAATTTCCGCTATAATCCGCGCCCCTGTTTTTTCGTCGCCTCGAGCGGGCGCCTTATCCATGAAACTGATCGTCAAAGTTTTCCCTGAAATCACCATCAAGAGTCGCCCGGTGCGCAAGCAGTTCATCCGCCAGTTGGGGAAGAACATCCGTGCCGTGCTGCGCGACCTCGACCCCGCACTGCGGGTGACCGGTGTGTGGGACAACCTGGAGGTCGAGACCGACCTGGACGATCCGCGCCTGCTCGCCGAGATGACCGAACGCCTGCGCAACACGCCGGGCATCGGTCTGTTCCTCGAAGTCAACGAGTACCCGCTGGGTGACCTCGACGAGATCACCGAGCACTGCAAGCGCCACTACGCCGACCAGCTGCCGGGCAAGATCTTCGCCGTGCGTTGCAAGCGCGGCGGCAAGCATGCGTTCAGCTCCATCGATGTCGAACGCCATGTCGGCAGCCGACTGCGTCAGGAGTGCGCTGCTGCCGGTATCGACCTGAAGAAGCCGGAAGTCGAAGTGCGCATGGAGATCCGCGACCAGCGCCTGTTCGTGGTGCACCATCGTCACGAAGGCCTGGGCGGCTATCCGCTGGGCTCGCTGGAGCAGACCCTGGTGCTGATGAGTGGCGGCTTCGACTCCACCGTGGCGGCTTATCAGATGATGCGCCGCGGCCTGGTCAGCCACTTCTGCTTCTTCAATCTCGGCGGTCGTGCCCATGAGCTGGGCGTGATGGAGGTTGCGCACTATATCTGGCAGAAGTTCGGTCGCTCGCAGCGCGTGCTGTTCATCAGCGTGCCGTTCGAAGAGGTGGTCGGCGAGATTCTCTCCAAGGTCGACAACAGCCAGATGGGCGTGATCCTCAAGCGCATGATGCTGCGTGCCGCGACCCGCGTGGCCGAGCGCCTGGATATCGAGGCGCTGGTGACCGGCGAGGCGATCAGTCAGGTGTCCAGCCAGACGCTGACCAACCTGGCGGTGATCGACTCGGCCACCGACATGCTGGTGATGCGCCCGCTGATCGCCAGCCACAAGCAGGACATCATCGATACCGCCACGCAGATCGGCACCGCCGAGTTCGCCAAGAACATGCCCGAGTACTGCGGGGTGATCTCGGTCAACCCGACCACCAAGGCGCGTGGTTACCGCGTGGAGAAGGAAGAAGCGCAGTTCGACATGGCCATTCTCGAGCGTGCCCTGGAGCGTGCGACCCAGCTGCCGATCGATCGGGTGATCGACGAGCTGGGCAAGGATGTGCAGGTCGAGACCGTTTTCGAGGCGCTGGCCGGACAGATCGTCATCGACATCCGCCATCCCGATGCCGCCGAAGACGAGCCGCTCGAGGTGCCCGGCGTCGAAGTGCAGGCGCTGCCCTTCTATGCGCTGAACAACAAATTCAAGGAACTGGATGAGAATCGCCAGTACCTGCTGTATTGCGACAAGGGCGTGATGAGTCGCCTGCATGCCCACCACCTGCTGAGCGAGGGGCATGCCAATGTGCGCGTGTACAGGCCCTTCGGGCAGCCGCAAGCTGCAAGCCACCAGCCGCAAGACGGGCGCGTGCAGTCACCATGAAAGGACATATCAGACGCAGTGCGCGGCGCCGCAGGCATCCTCCCGACTGCGACACCTGAATCCGTCATGTTTTTAGGCTTTTCTTTGGCTTTATCTTGCAGCTTGCCGCTTGCGGCTCGCGGCTCTCTTTCTAGGAAAAAACAGTGATCGAAAATCTGCGCAACATCGCCATCATCGCCCACGTTGACCATGGCAAAACCACCCTCGTCGACAAACTGCTGCGTCTGTCCGGCACCCTCGACCGCAAAGAAGCGGAAAACGAGCGCGTGATGGACTCCAACGACCAGGAGAAAGAGCGCGGCATCACCATTCTGGCGAAGAACACCGCACTGAAGTGGGGCGACTACAACATCAACATCGTCGACACCCCCGGACACGCCGACTTCGGCGGTGAAGTGGAGCGCGTGATGAGCATGGTCGACTCCGTGCTGCTGGTGGTCGACGCCCAGGACGGCCCGATGCCGCAGACCCGCTTCGTGACCCAGAAGGCGTTCAAGGCCGGCCTGCGTCCGATCGTCGTGGTCAACAAGATCGACCGTCCGGGCGCGCGTCCTGACTGGGTCATCGACCAGATCTTCGACCTGTTCGACAACCTCGGCGCCACCGACGAGCAGCTGGACTTCCCCATCGTCTACGCCTCGGCCCTGAACGGCATCGCCGGCATGGATCACGAGAACATGGACGACAACATGGACGCCCTGTTCCAGGCCATCGTCGACCACGTGCCGGCACCGGTCGTCGATGCCACCGGCCCGTTCCAGATGCAGATCTCCCAGCTGGACTACAACAGCTTCCTCGGCGTGATCGGTATCGGCCGCATCGCCCGCGGCACCGTCAAGGCCAACAGCCCGGTGACCGCCATCGGCGCCGACGGCAAGAAGCGCAACGGCCGCATCCTGAAGATCATGGGTCACTCCGGTCTGCAGCGCGTCGAAGTGCAGGAAGCCACCGCGGGCGACATCGTCTGCGTATCGGGCATGGACGAGCTGTTCATCTCCGACACCCTGTGCGACCAGAACAACGTCGAGGCCCTGCCGCCGCTGACCGTCGACCAGCCGACCGTGAGCATGACCTTCCAGGTCAACGACTCGCCATTCGCCGGCAAGGAAGGCAAGTTCGTCACCAGCCGCAACATCAAGGACCGTCTGGACAAGGAGCTGCTGCACAACGTGGCGCTGCGTGTCGAGCCGGGCGAGACTCCTGAAAAGTTCAAGGTCTCCGGCCGTGGCGAGCTGCACCTGTCGGTACTGATCGAAACCATGCGCCGTGAAGGCTTCGAACTGGCCGTTGGCCGTCCGGAAGTGGTGATCATCGAGAACGAGGCCGGCGACAAGCAGGAGCCGTACGAGAACGTCACCATCGACATCGAAGAGCAGCATCAGGGTTCGGTGATGGAGCAGATGGGCCTGCGCAAGGGCGATCTGACCAACATGATCCCCGACGGCAAGGGTCGTATCCGCCTGGAGTACACCATCCCGGCACGTGGCCTGATCGGCTTCCGTAACAACTTCCTGACCCTGACCTCGGGCAGCGGCATCCTGACCTCGACCTTCAGCCACTATGGCGCGATCAAGGCCGGTGAAGTGTCCAACCGCCAGAACGGTGTACTGGTCTCCATGGCCACCGGCACCGCGCTGACCTACTCGCTGGAAACCCTGCAGGCGCGCGGCAAGCTGTTCCTCGAGCCGGGCCAGGAAATCTACGAGGGCCAGCTGGCCGGTATCAACAGCCGTGACAACGACCTGGTGATCAACCCCACCAAGGGCAAGAAGCTCGACAACATGCGCGCTTCCGGCAAGGACGAAGTCATCGCTCTGGTGCCGCCGATCAAGTTCACCCTCGAGCAGGCGCTGGAATTCATCGCCGACGACGAGCTGGTGGAAGTGACGCCGAAGTCGATCCGTCTGCGCAAGAAGTACCTGAACGAGAACGACCGCAAGCGCTTCGAACGCGCCAAGGTCTGAGTCTCCCCAGGCTGAAATGAGAAGCCCCGCCAGAGCGATCTGGCGGGGTTTTTCATTGTGTGGTGCCCATCGGGCATCGCGCCCCGTGCGGCAAAAGAAAACCCCGGCCTCCATGCGGAGCCGGGGTTTTGCGTATCTGCCTCAGCCGCGCTGCGGTCGACAGGCCAGCAGCCCGTAGGCCGTCAGTCCGATCAACAGCAGCAGGCTGAGCGTCATCACTCGCCCGCCACCTGGCGCAGCGACTGTGCCGGGGTGTCGCCGAGGTTGTTGAGCATGCGCTCGCTGTACCAGTCGATGAAGTTGATCACGCCGAACTCGTAGGTCTTCGAGTAGGGGCCGGGCTGGTAGGCGGTGGAGTTGATGCCGCGCTGGTTTTCCTCGGCCAGGCGACGGTCCTGGTCGTTGGTGGCGTCCCATACCTGGCGCAGGCGGGCGACATCATAGTCGACGCCTTCCACGGCATCCTTGTGCACCAGCCACTTGGTGGTGACCATGGTTTCCTGGGCGCTGATCGGCCACACGGTGAAGACGATCATGTGATCGCCCATGCAGTGGTTCCACGAATGCGGCAGGTGCAGGATGCGCATCGAGCCGAGGTCCGGGTCGGTGATGCGGCCCATCAGCTTCCTGCAGCCCTGCTTGCCATCCATGGTCATGGATACGGTGCCCTTGAGCAGCGGCATGCGCACGATGCGGTTGCGCAGGCCGAAGCTGGCGTGAGCGTAGGGGATGTTGTCCTTGTCCCAGCGGGTGGTGCACTCGGCGACCTGATCCTTGAACGCCTGGCTGGCGCGCGGATCGGTGACGTCGTCCCACTCCAGCAGGGTGTTGAGCAGTTCGGGGTGCGAGCCGTTGCAGTGGTAGCACTCGCGGTTGTTCTCGAGCACCAGCTTCCAGTTGGCCTTCTCCATCAGGGTGGTCTGCACGGCCACCTTGGTGTTCTCCATGTCGTAGGGTTCCATGTAGTGCGTCAGGGTCGCGAGGAACTCGTCGATGGCTGGCGGGTTTTCCGCCAGGGAGATGAAGATGTAGCCGCCGGCGGTCTTGCAGGCGACCGGCTTGAGGCTGTAGTCGGCAAGGTTGAAGCCTTCGCCCATCTCGGTGCCGGCGAACAGCAGGCGGCCGTCCAGTTCGTAGGTCCACTGGTGGTAGGGGCAGACCAGCTTGGCGACCTTGCCCTTGTCGCTGACGCACAGGCGCGAGCCGCGATGGCGGCAGACGTTGTGGAAGGCGTGCACCTGGCCGTCGTTGCCGCGCAGGACGATGACCGGGTTGTCGCCGATCTGCAGGGTGAGGAAGTTGCCCTTGGTCGGGATTTCGCTGGTCATGCCGGCGATCAGCCATTCCTTGTGGAAGATCTCCTGCATGTCGACCTGGAACAGGCGCTCGTCGTTGTAGAAGGGCTGCGGCAGCGAGAAGCTGTGGTCGCGCTCGTTGAGCATCTGTGCGGTCGCCTTGCGGACGGGCTCCAGCGGGTCGCCCAGGCTCAGGTTTTGGGTGCAGTCCATGATGACTCCTCATTGGCGGGTGCCTGGCACCTGCCGGAAATAGTGGCTGTTACGGTATGTGCCGCAAGGTGTCGAGCGGTCGCTGCTGCCTGCTAAGGGCACGCATGCTTGGTGAGGCGGAGTGTGGATCCGGCCCGCGCTGAATCCTTATCCATGGGCGACATGGCCGGATGCGTTTCCGACGCGCCAAGCCCCGTGCAATGGGGCAGGTCGCGATAAGCATGCGGATGTCGCTGGTGGATAAATGACGTCCGCCAGCCTTTCGCACAATCCGCTGCAATTAGGCCGATGTCCGGCCGTGTGGAGAGTCGTTCATGACCGCCAACGCCTTCCTCAATCCGGTGACTACCCAGACCTGGACCAATGGCCGCCACGTGGTGCGCTGCGTCAAGGTCATTCAGGAAACCTGGGATGTGCGCACCTTCTGCTTCATGGCCGATCAGCCGGTGCTGTTCTTCTTCAAACCCGGGCAGTTCGTCACCCTGGAACTGGAGATCGAGGGGCAGCCGATCATGCGCTCCTATACCATCTCCAGCTCGCCGTCGGTGCCCTACAGCTTCTCCATCACCATCAAGCGGGTGCCGGGCGGCCGGGTTTCCAACTGGCTGCACGACAACCTCAAGGAAGGCGACGAGGTGCCGGTGCACGGCCCGGTGGGGCTGTTCAACGCCATCGACTTCCCGGCGGACAAGGTGCTGTTCCTGTCCGGTGGGGTCGGCATCACTCCGGTGATGTCGATGGCGCGCTGGTTCTACGACACCAACGCCAATGTCGACATGGTGTTCGTGCACAGCGCGCGCTCGCCGAAGGACATCATCTACCAGCGCGAGCTGGAGCACATGGCCGCGCGCATCAACAACTTCAGCCTGCATGTGATTTGCGAGAAGCATGGCCTGGGCGAGTCCTGGGCGGGCTATCGCGGCTACCTGAACAAGGCGATGCTGGAGCTGATGGCGCCGGACTACCTGGAGCGGGAAATCTTCTGCTGCGGCCCGACCCCCTACATGGGGGCGGTCAAGCGCCTGCTGGAGGCGGCGGGCTACGACATGAGCCGTTACCACGAGGAGGCGTTCGGGCCGACGCCGCCGGAGATTCGTGCCGAGGTCAAGGAGCTGGCCGCCGAGGCGGCCGACGCGCCGGAAGTGCCGGTCGGCGAGCTCAATCAGGTGGAGTTCTCCAGTACCGGCAAGAGCATCCGGGTGGCGCCGGGGGAAACCGTGCATGCGGCGGCGGCCAAGCTCGGCCTGCACATTCCCAAGGCCTGCGGCATGGGGATCTGCGGCACCTGCAAGGTCATGAAGACCTCGGGCGAGGTGGAGATGGAGCACAATGGCGGCATCACCGACGAAGACGTCGCCGAGGGCTACATCCTGTCCTGCTGCAGCGTGCCGAAGGGCGACGTGGCGATCGATTACTGACGCAGCTGCCGGCGGCATGGCGCATCGGGTTTCAGTGGCTCTGCGTCATGGTGTCTGCGGTGGGCTGCAACGCCACTCATGCGTGCCCTCCAGGCGTTCGGCATCCCTCACCGACCAGTTGCCGGCGCTACCGACCAAGCAGAAGCGCTTGTAGAACCACGCTCGTCGACGCTTCTGATCGCCAGCCTGTAGCAGAACCTCATAGATGCCCGGCTCAAGCGCACGAGGTGGGACCCTGGTCTCGAAGGAGGCAACAGGCTGGCCATACTCGATGCAGGTGTCGGGGCGTAGCTGCACGGTGGAACTCGTGGTGCCGGGTGGCAGGCTGGCTTCCCATGCCTGCGCTGACGGTCGATTGACCTGTACTGCATACAGCTCCACCTGATTCTGGTCGAGGCGAGCGTTGCGAGAAAAGAAGCCAGGCACTTCATAGGTTTCACTGGCTCCGATGCACAGCGCCTCGTCACGTATCCAGGCACGTGCGTCACCATCATGGTGTCGAGACATCGCATAGCCGTCACACACGCAGACGAGGGCCAGGATCGGCAGTAAAACGCTACGGAAGCAGTTTGCGGTCATTTGGATTGCTCAGAAAATCGCCGAGAACGTTCTTGTAAGCGTCTATGCTGGGCACTCGCCTGCCACTGGCACTCCTCGTGGCGTTGTTGGTCGACCAGCAATAGTAGTCGGCGATGATGTCGCCCTGTTGCTCCATGTTGAAGTCCTGCAGCTTGTCGCCAGGCTTAAGTTCGTACTGGTAGGGATCGCCAAGAAGCCCCCAAAGCGTGCCGGGGTGCAGCAGCAGGCCATGTAGTCTGACCCAATACCCGAGTTGGTATTGCCATACATGCACCATCTCATGCATGAACCAGTGTTGATCATTGGGGAGAAGGGAGAAGTCTTCCTTGTAGTAATCCGGATTGAAGTACATCTCACCATTTGGGGTCATCGCCGTATTGTCCGGTTGTAGACCGAACGGCAGATATTCTTCGCTGTGGATTTTTATCTTGGTGTAGTCAACCGAGTCTTTGAACAGGCTTTGCGCCATGGCGAGTTCGCCACTGGTCAGCATTCTGAACCTGTCGCTCTTGTTCACCGGTATAGGCGCTGTTTTCGTTCCGGCGTTTTGCGTTGTTTGCACTCCACTCAACGGGATCGATATACCGCTTGCCTGAGTCTGTACATGGCGGCCGCAGCAGTTCGATGCGGCCGTCGGTGGCAGCAGCTCTACGTTGGTGATAGCCATCTGCGTGAAGGTCCGTATTGCCTGGGTCGTGCCGGATGTATCTGTAATTCCTTTCTGAATTGAGCCATCTGCCAGGGTTACCCTGTACGGCAAGCACGAATACGCCTGCCCGTTGCTAGCCAAGAGTTGTAGCTGGCAACTGAAGGCGCTCGGCAGGGAGGTAGGTGCGGTGAAAGGGGCAGACGCGTGCTGGTTCCCGACTACTACATCTCCCGAGCCGGTAATGATGCTGCCGCCGTGACTGGTAGAGCTGCCGAGAAAGGCGATCGGTAATCCATTGACCAGAATACTGCTCATGCCTTCGGCCACGGTATCGCCGCAAGCACTGTTATCGCCTATTCGTAGTGTTGGTAGGCCATTGATCAGAACATCGGGGGAGCCGGTGACGGTTGGGTTGACGGCGTGTCCCGGCAGGGGGCAAGCATCTTGGTCACTTTGGCGAGCTGCGGGTTTGGACATGTCTTTGCTTCCTGCAATGGTATCCGACAGGCCTGGATCCGGCGGCCTGTGTCTTTGGTGTCTTTACATGGTTGATAGTTCCCCGAGTGATCGGTCTCATTCCATGACGTGTGTCGCTATTCGAGGGAATAGTCGAGGCTTAGGTGACGCAGCAACCATCCCGGGTCAGGCCGCTCGGCTGCATGGAAGGGCGCGTTGCGCCGCTGCCATGCTCAGCCAGGGCAGATTGCTCAGGCACCCATCACTTCGCGGATATCGGCGGCCAGCTGGCGCACGCGGGCTTCGTCGGTATCCCAGCTGCACATGAAGCGTGCGCCGCCGGCGCCGATGAAGGTGTAGAAGCGCCAGCCGCGGGCGGTCAGGGCGGCGATGGCGGGTTCCGACAGCTGCAGGAACACACCGTTGGCCTCCACCGGGAACATCAGGCTGACGCCCGGTACGTCGGCGACCAGCGTGGCCAGCAGTTGCGCGCAGTGGTTGGCGTGGTTGGCGTACTTCAGCCAGGCGTCGTCCTGCAGGATGCCGACCCAGGGAGCCGACAGGTAGCGCATCTTCGAGGCCAGTTGGCCAGCCTGCTTGCAGCGGTAGTCGAAGTCCTCGGCGAGGGCCTTGTCGAAGAAGATGATGGCTTCGCCCACGGCCATGCCGTTCTTGGTGCCGCCGAAGCACAGCACATCGATGCCGGCCTTCCAGGTCAGCTCCGCCGGGCTGCAGCCGAGGAAGGCGCAGGCGTTGGAGAAGCGGGCACCGTCCATGTGCAGGTGCAGGCCGAGTTCCTCGCAGGTCTGGCTGATGGCGCGGACCTCTTCGGGACGGTAAACGGTGCCGACCTCGGTGGCCTGGGTGAGGGTCACCACGCGCGGTTTCGGGTAGTGGATGTCCTGGCGCTTGAGTGCCACGTCGCGAATCGCCTGCGGGGTCAGCTTGCCGTTGTCGGTCCGGGCCAGCAGCAGCTTGGAGCCGTTGGAGAAGAACTCCGGTGCGCCGCATTCGTCGGTCTCGACGTGCGCGGTCTCCGAGCAGATCACGCTGTGGTAGCTCTGGCACAGCGAGGCCAGGGCCAGGGAGTTGGCCGCTGTGCCGTTGAAGGCGAAGAACACCTCGCAGTCGGTCTCGAACAGACGGCGGAAGTGATCGGCGGCGCGCGCCGTCCACTCGTCATCGCCGTAGGCGCGCTGGTGGCCCAGGTTGGCTTCGGCCATGGCTGCCCAGGCTTCGGGACAGATGCCGGAATAGTTGTCGCTGGCGAATTGCTGGGCATTGTCGGGCATTGGCGCGTTCCTTCTGAGTCGCAGCCGGCGAGGGTGCCGGCAAAGCCACCACTTTACTCCGTGGCTGGTGGGATGGACGTCCGTGGCGGCGACGACTTGTTGTGTCGATGCGTACTGCCGGGTCGGATCCTGAATGACCGTTCGCCGCAGGGAGGGAACTCGTGTCGGCGGATGGTGTTCCCACTACAGAGGGCGGCATCTGGCCCGTCTTCCGCAATCAAGAGAAGGAGTTTCATATGACCTATCGTCACCTGCTCGCCATCGCGCTGCCACTGGTCGTGGCCGTACCCGCCTCCGCCGCCGAGTGGTCCGACAATGCCAAGACCGAGTTCGTTCAGCAGTGTATCGCTGGCGCTCCGGCAGGCTACGAGGAGCCACAGCTGAGGGCGTATTGCGACTGCGCCGCGACCAAGGTCAGTCAGGAATTCAGCGAGGCCGAGCTGCAAGCCATGAGCCGTCAGTCGCCGCCTGATCAGGCCATGCAGCAGCGTCTGGTGAATGCATCCAGCAGCTGCAGCGGCAAGCTCAAGCCTTGAGTCGCATTGAGCAAATAGCACACGCTTGCGCCGGAGCCGCATCGGCTCTGGCCTGGCGCCGGTTTTCCACAGACAGCCCACAGCACTGCTCACAGTATTTGTGCACAAGCAGATGCTATCTTATTGATCCTGCTCGATTTTTACTCTCGCCTCGGTAAGCCCCGTCAGTACTGGCCTGGGCCGTTAACCGAACAGTCTATGCACAGCTTCATCCACATATTCTGTGCATATCCCCAGCGTTCCTCCCCTTGTCGTCCCGGTCGCAGGTGGACAACTCCGTCCGCGCGCAGCCCTGGGTGGATATCGATCAGTTCAGCGTACGTCAGGCCCAGCGAGGCCCCTGGCCTGGTATGGACAGCTTTTCCACAGCCTGCTCCACCGCTTCTGTGTATGTCTCTGGTTATTAACTTATTGATATTGCTCGGGAAATGACCTGATTCCGGGAGCCCGCGTGGCATCGGCCCTGCGCCCGCTTGTGCACCGCTTATCCACCGAACGATCCCCGTTTTCTGTGCGCAAGAGGCGCCGCCCGGGTGGCGCTTCCGTTTGCGACAGAGGCATGTCGCAAACGAATGCTCTCGCGGCGTTGGCAGGCATTTGAGGGGGCAGGGCCGGCCCTACCATCGCTGCAAATGGGCCTGCCGGCCCGCCCGACCAAGACCGCCGCCAGCAGGCGCGCAGGAGAATCGAGATGTTCAGCAAGCAGGACCAGATCCAGGGTTACGACGACGCGTTGCTCGCCGCCATCAATCAGGAAGAGCGCCGTCAGGAAGAGCATATCGAGCTGATCGCCTCGGAGAACTACTGCAGCCAGCGTGTCATGGAAGCTCAGGGCAGCGGCCTGACCAACAAGTACGCCGAAGGCTATCCGGGCAAGCGCTACTACGGTGGCTGCGAGTACGTCGACAAGGTCGAGCAGCTCGCCATCGACCGTGCCAAGGAACTGTTCGGCGCCGATTACGCCAACGTCCAGCCGCACTCCGGTTCCTCGGCCAACAGCGCCGTCTACCTGGCACTGCTCAACGCCGGTGACACCATCCTGGGCATGAGCCTGGCCCATGGCGGTCACCTGACCCACGGCGCCAAGGTGTCGTCCTCGGGCAAGCTGTACAACGCGGTGCAGTACGGCCTGAACCCGGCCACCGGCCTGATCGACTACGACGAGGTCGAGCGCCTGGCCGTGGAGCACAAGCCGAAGATCATCGTGGCCGGCTTCTCCGCCTACTCCAAGACCCTCGACTTCCCGCGCTTTCGCGCCATCGCCGACAAGGTGGGTGCCCTGCTGTTCGTCGACATGGCCCACGTCGCCGGCCTGGTGGCCGCCGGCCTGTACCCGAATCCGATTCCGTTCGCCGACGTGGTCACCACCACCACGCACAAGACCCTGCGCGGCCCGCGTGGCGGCCTGATCCTGGCCAAGGCCAACGAAGAGATCGAGAAGAAGCTCAACTCCGCCGTGTTCCCCGGTGCCCAGGGTGGCCCGCTGATGCACGTCATCGCGGCCAAGGCGGTGTGCTTCAAGGAAGCCATGGAGCCGAGCTTCAAGGCCTACCAGCAGCAGGTGATCGACAACGCCCAGGCCATGGCCGAAGTGTTCGTCGAGCGTGGCTACGAGGTGGTCTCCGGCGGTACCGACAACCACCTGTTCCTGCTCAGCCTGATCAAGCAGGGGCTGACCGGCAAGGAGGCCGATGCGGCCCTGGGTCGTGCCGGCATCACCGTGAACAAGAACGCCGTGCCGAACGACCCGCAGTCGCCGTTCGTCACTTCCGGCATCCGTATCGGCACGCCGGCGGTGACCACCCGTGGCTTCAAGGTCGCGCAGTGCCAGGCGCTGGCGGGCTGGATCTGCGACATCCTCGACCACCTCGGCGATGCCGACGTCGAGGCGCAGGTCGCCAAGCAGGTGGCCGCACTGTGCGCGGATTATCCGGTGTATCGGTAATTCGCAGGGTGGAAGGCGCTGTTTCCTTCCGCCCGCTATCGGTGGATCGATGAGGCGCGATCCACTTCAAGTGACCCTCTCCCCCGGCCCCTCTCCCGCAAGCGCGAGAGGGGAGTAAAAACTGGAGCATGCCCATGCAACGTTATTCCGGCTTCGGCCTGTTCAAGCACTCGTTCAGCCACCATGAGAACTGGCAGCGCATGTGGCGCAATCCGACGCCCAAGCCGGTGTACGACGTGGTCATCGTCGGCGGTGGCGGTCATGGCCTGGCCACCGCCTACTACCTGGCCAAGGAGTTTGGCGTGAAGAACGTCGCGGTGGTCGAGAAAGGCTGGCTCGGTGGCGGCAACACCGCGCGCAACACCACCATCGTGCGCTCCAACTACCTGTGGGACGAATCCGCGCATCTCTACGAGCATGCGATGAAACTGTGGGAAGGCCTGTCCCAGGACCTGAACTACAACGTCATGTTCTCCCAGCGCGGCGTCTACAACCTGTGCCATACCCTGCAGGACATGCGTGATGCCGAGCGTCGCGTCAGTGCCAACCGCCTCAATGGCGTGGATGGCGAGCTGCTCGACGCCAGGCAGGTCGAGGCGGAGATTCCCTACCTGGACTGCAGCAAGAACACCCGCTACCCGATCATGGGCTCCACCGTGCAGCGTCGCGGCGGCGTTGCTCGTCATGATGCCGTGGCCTGGGGCTATGCCCGTGCGGCCGATGCGGCCGGTGTCGACCTGATCCAGAACACCGAGGTGATCGGTTTCCGCAAGCAGAACGGCGCTGTGATCGGCGTGGAGACCAACAAGGGCTTCATCGGCGCCAAGCGTGTCGGCGTGGTCACTGCCGGTAACTCCGGGCACATGGCCGGGCTTGCCGGTTTCCGCCTGCCGCTGGAATCCCACCCGCTGCAGGCGCTGGTATCCGAGCCGATCAAGCCGATCATCGACAGCGTGATCATGTCCAACGCCGTGCACGGCTACATCAGCCAGTCGGACAAGGGCGACCTGGTCATCGGTGCCGGTATCGACGGCTACAACGGTTATGGTCAGCGTGGCTCCTACCCGACCATCGAACACACCCTGCAGGCCATCGTCGAGATGTTCCCGGTGCTTTCGCGGGTGCGCATGAACCGCCAGTGGGGCGGCATCGTGGACACCTGCCCGGACGCCTGCCCGATCATCTCCAAGACGCCGGTGGACAACCTGTTCTTCAACTGCGGCTGGGGTACCGGTGGCTTCAAGGCCACGCCGGGCTCGGGCCACGTGTTCGCCGCCAGCCTGGCCAAGGGTGAGATGCACCCGCTGGCCAAGCCGTTCTCCATCGATCGTTTCCACACCGGTGCACTGATCGACGAGCACGGCGCGGCTGCCGTGGCTCACTAAAACGCGCGTAGCGCAAAACCGATGACCCTCTCCCGCTCGCGGAAGAGGGTGGCCCGAAGGGCCGGGAGAGGGTGGCGCGGCCAACACCGCACGCCCTCTCCCCCGACCCCTCGCCCACGGGTGGGCGAGGGGAGACCAGATAAACCCCGTCGGCATCTGCGAGCGGGGAGCGTTTCAGGAGGCCACCATGCTGCACATCTTCTGCCCCTACTGTGGCGAACAGCGCTCCGAAGAGGAGTTCCATGCCAAGGGCCAGGCGCATATCGCCCGCCCGCTCGACCCCGATGCCTGCAGCGATGCCGAGTGGGGCGAGTACATGTTCTTCCGCGACAACCCGCGCGGTATCCACCATGAGCTGTGGGTGCACGCGGCCGGTTGCCGCAAGTATTTCAACGTCACCCGCCACACCGTGACCTACGAGATCCTCGAGACCTACAAGGTCGGCGAGCAGCCCTCGGTCACCGCAGCCGGCGCCTCCGAGAAGAAAGCCGTGGCAGAAGGAGTAACGGCATGAGCCAGGTCAATCGTCTTGCCAAGGGTGGTCGTATCGACCGCAGCCAGCCGCTGAGCTTCAGCTTCAACGGCCAGAACTATCAGGGCTACGCGGGCGACAGCCTGGCGGCCGCACTGCTGGCCAACGGTGTCGACATCGTCGGTCGCAGCTTCAAGTATTCGCGTCCGCGGGGCATCGTCGCGGCCGGCAGCGAAGAGCCCAATGCCGTGCTGCAGATCGGCTCCCGCGAAGCCACGCAGATCCCCAACGTGCGCGCCACCCAGCAGGCCCTGTACGGCGGCCTGGTGGCCAGCAGCACCAACGGTTGGCCGAGCGTCAACACCGACCTGATGGGCATTCTCGGCAAGGTCGGCGGGGGCATGATGCCGCCCGGCTTCTACTACAAGACCTTCATGTACCCGCAGAACCTGTGGCTGACCTACGAGAAGTACATCCGCAAGGCGGCGGGCCTTGGCCGTTCGCCCACCGAGGTCGACCCGGACATCTACGACCAGCTGAACCAGCACTGCGACGTGCTGATCGTCGGCGCCGGCCCGGCCGGCCTGGCTGCCGCGCTGGCCGCGGGTCGCAGTGGTGCCCGTGTGATCCTCGCCGATGAGCAGGAAGAGTTCGGCGGCAGCCTGCTCGACACCCGGCAGACCCTCGATGGCAAACCGGCCAGCGACTGGGTGGCCAAGGTGGTCGCCGAGCTGGAGAGCCTGCCGGAAGTGACCCTGCTGCCGCGTGCCACGGTCAACGGTTATCACGACCACAACTTCCTGACCATCCATCAGCGCCTCACCGATCACCTCGGCGAAGTCGCGCCCATGGGCCAGGCGCGCCAGCGCATGCACCGCGTGCGCGCCAAGCGCGTGGTCCTGGCCAGTGGTGCGCACGAGCGGCCGCTGGTGTACGCCAACAACGACGCGCCGGGCAACATGCTCGCCGGCGCCGTGTCGACCTACGTGCGCCGCTACGGCGTGGCGCCGGGCAAGGCCCTGGTGTTGTCGACCAACAACGATTATGCCTACCGCGTGGTGCTCGACTGGCTCGACGCCGGTCGCCAGGTGGTGGCCGTGGCCGACGTGCGCAGCAATCCGCGTGGTACCTGGGTCGAAGAGGCGCGCTCGCGTGGCGTGCGCATCCTCACCGGCAGTGCGGTGATCGAGGCGCGCGGCAGCAAGCGTGTCACCGGTGCCCGTGTCTGCGCCATCGACGTCAAGAACCACAAGATCACCAGCCCCGGCGAAGTCGTGGACTGCGACCTGATCGTCAGCTCCGGCGGCTACAGCCCGGTGGTGCACCTGGCTTCCCACCTGGGCGGTCGTCCCGAGTGGCGCGAGGACATCCTAGGCTTCGTTCCCGGTGCGGGCAATGGCATCCAGCAGCGCATCGATGCCGGTGCGGTGAACGGTGTGTTCGGTCTCGGCGACGTGCTGGCCAACGGCTTCGAGGCCGGTGCCAAGGCCGCCGCGGATACCGGTTACAAGGCCGTCAGCGACAGCCTGCCGAAGGCCAGCATCCTCAACGAAGACCCGATGCTGGCGCTGTTCCAGGTCCCGCACGAGAAGAACACCGCGCGTGCGCCGAAGCAGTTCGTCGATCTGCAGAACGACGTCACCGCCGCGGGCATCGAGCTGGCCACCCGTGAAGGCTTCGAGTCGGTCGAGCACGTCAAGCGCTACACCGCGCTGGGCTTCGGTACCGACCAGGGCAAGCTGGGCAACATCAACGGTCTGGCCATCGCGGCCCGTTCCATGGGCATCAGCATCCCGCAGATGGGCACCACCATGTTCCGCCCGAACTACACCCCGGTGACCTTCGGCGCCGTGGCCGGCCGTCACTGTGGTGCGCTGTTCGATGCCAAGCGCTACACCGCGATGCAGGCCTGGCATGTCAGCAACGGCGCCGAGTTCGAGGACGTCGGCCAGTGGAAGCGTCCCTGGTACTTCCCGAAGAACGGTGAGGACCTGCACGCCGCCGTGGCCCGCGAGTGCCTGGCGGTGCGCAACAGCGTGGGCATTCTCGATGCCTCCACCCTGGGCAAGATCGACATCCAGGGCCCGGATGCGCGCGAGTTCCTCAACCGCGTCTACACCAACGCCTGGACCAAGCTGGACGTGGGCAAGGCCCGCTACGGCCTGATGTGCAAGGAAGACGGCATGGTCTTCGACGACGGCGTGACCGCCTGCCTGGCCGACAACCATTTCGTCATGACCACCACCACCGGCGGCGCGGCGCGCGTGCTCGAGTGGCTGGAGATCTACCACCAGACCGAGTGGCCGGAACTGAAGGTGTTCTTCACCTCGGTCACCGACCACTGGGCCACCATGACCCTGTCCGGCCCGAACAGCCGCAAGCTGCTGGCCAAGGTCACCGACATCGACCTGGACAAGGACGCCTTCCCGTTCATGAGTTGGAAGGAAGGCCTGGTCGGCGGCGTGCCGGCGCGGGTGTTCCGCATCTCCTTCACCGGCGAGCTGAGCTACGAGGTGAACGTGCAGGCCGACTACGCCCTGGGCGTGTGGGAGCAGATCATCGCGGCGGGCAAGGAGTTCGACCTGACCCCCTACGGCACCGAGACCATGCACGTGCTGCGCGCCGAGAAGGGTTTCATCATCGTCGGCCAGGATACCGATGCCTCGGTGACGCCGGATGACCTCAACATGGGCTGGTGCGTTGGCCGCACCAAGCCGTTCTCCTGGATCGGCAAGCGTGGCATGAACCGCGACGACTGCCTGCGCGAAGACCGCAAGCAACTGGTCGGGCTGAAGCCGGTCGACCCGAACAAGGTGCTGCCGGAAGGTGCGCAACTGGTGTTCGACCCGAAACAGTCCATCCCGATGCAGATGGTCGGCCACGTCACCTCCAGCTACATGAGCGCGGCCATGGGCCACAGCTTCGCCATGGCCGTCGTCAAGGGCGGGCTCAAGCGTATGGGTGAGCGGGTGTTCGCCCCGCTGGTCGATGGCAGCGTGATCGAAGCCGAAATCTGCAGCTCCGTGTTCTATGACCCGAAAGGGGATCGCCAGAATGTCTAACGTCAACCTGTTCCAACAACGTCCCGCCGACATCGCCGGGCAATCCCCACTGCATCACGCCGGCCTGCACGAGCTGGCCGGCAAGGGCAGCAAGAGCGCCGGCGTGACCCTGCGCGAGAAGAAGCTGCGCGGTCATCTGGTGATCCGTGGCGACGCCAGGGACGCGGCGTTCTCCGGTGGCATCCACAAGGCCGTCGGCCTGGAGCTGCCGGTGGCGCTGACCCTGGTGGCTGATGGCGACACCTCGCTGCAGTGGCTCGGCCCTGACGAATGGTTGCTGATCGTGCCCGGCGGCACCGAGTTCGACGTCGAGCGCAAGCTGCGCGAGGCGCTGGACGGCCAGCTGTTCTCGGTGGTCAACGTCAGCGGCGGGCAGACCCTGCTGCAGCTCTCCGGGCCCAAGGTGCGCGAGATGCTGATGAAGTCCACGTCCTACGACGTGCACCCGAGCAACTTCCCGGTCGGCAAGGCGGTGGGCACCGTGTTCGCCAAGTCGCAACTGGTGATTCGCCATGTCGGCGAGGACACCTGGGAGCTGGTGATCCGGCGCAGCTTCGCCGACTACTTCTGGCTGTGGCTGCAGGATGCCTGCGCCGAGTACGGGTTGGCGGTCGAGGCTTGATATCCAACGGCTCCCTCTGGGGAGGCGGGAAGGGCAGACCGCGTTGACTCGGATAGCCCTCTCCCCGACCCCTCTCTCATGAATGGGAGAGGGGTGAACAGCAACGGAGTTTGTCTCGGAGATTGTTATGGGCCGCACCCCCGATACCTGGATTCTCACCGCTCACTGCCCGAGCGTGCTCGGCACCGTGGACGCGGTGACGCGCTTTCTCTTCGAGCAGCACTGCTACGTCACCGAGCACCACAGCTTCGATGATCGGCTGTCGTCGCGCTTCTTCATTCGCGTGGAGTTTCGTCAGCCGGACGGTTTCGACGAGCAGGCCTTCCGCGACGGCCTGGCCGAGCGCCTGGCGCCGTTCCAGATGCAGGTCGAGCTGACCCCGCCGGGCTACCGCGCCAAGGTGGTGCTGATGGTCTCCAAGGCCGATCACTGCCTCAATGACCTGCTCTATCGCCAGCGCATCGGCCAACTGGCCATGGACGTGGTGGCGGTGGTCTCCAACCACCCGGACCTCGAGCCGCTGGCGCGCTGGCATGGCATTCCCTATCACCATTTCCCGCTCGATCCGGCCGACAAGCCGGCGCAGGAGCGCAAGGTGCTCAAGGTGATCGAGGATACCGGCGCCGAACTGGTGGTGCTCGCCCGCTACATGCAGGTGCTGTCGCCCGAGCTGTGCAAGAAGCTCGATGGCTGGGCGATCAATATCCATCACTCGCTGCTGCCCGGCTTCAAGGGCGCCAAGCCCTATCACCAGGCCTACCAGAAGGGGGTCAAGCTGGTCGGCGCCACGGCGCACTACATCAACAACGACCTCGATGAGGGGCCGATCATCGCCCAGGGCGTGGAGGCGGTGGATCACGCCCATTACCCCGAGGACCTGATCGCCAAGGGGCGTGACATCGAGTGCCTGACCCTGGCGCGTGCGGTCGGTCACCACATCGACCGCCGCGTGTTCCTCAACGCCAACCGCACGGTGGTGCTCAACGCCTGAGGGCGGATCACCGGTAACCCGGACGCAAACCGGGGAAATTCTCGCTCACCGCCCTGCCAGGCTTTACCGGCGGTGACCGGCAACAGACGAAAGAAGCTCCAGTGCAAGGCCGCGTGGCCCTTCGGTCGCGCCTTGTATCCACAAAAAGAAAGGAGAGTTACGCATGTCTGGTAATCGTGGTGTGGTTTATCTCGGTGCGGGCAAGGTCGAAGTGCAGAAGATCGACTACCCGAAGATGCAGGACCCGCGCGGCAAGAAGATCGAGCACGGCGTCATCCTGAAAGTCGTTTCCACCAACATCTGCGGCTCCGACCAGCACATGGTGCGCGGCCGCACCACTGCTCAGGTCGGCCTGGTGCTGGGCCACGAGATCACCGGCGAGGTGATCGAGAAGGGCCGCGACGTCGAGCGCCTGCAGATCGGTGATCTGGTTTCCGTTCCGTTCAACGTCGCCTGTGGCCGTTGCCGCTCCTGCAAGGAGCAGCACACCGGCGTCTGTCTGACCGTCAACCCGGCGCGTGCCGGTGGCGCCTACGGTTACGTCGACATGGGCGACTGGACCGGTGGCCAGGCCGAATACGTGCTGGTGCCCTACGCCGACTTCAACCTGCTCAAGCTGCCGGACCGTGACAAGGCCATGGAGAAGATCCGCGACCTGACCTGCCTGTCCGACATCCTGCCGACCGGCTACCACGGTGCCGTGACCGCCGGTGTCGGTCCGGGCAGCACCGTCTACGTCGCTGGCGCCGGCCCCGTCGGCCTGGCTGCCGCCGCCTCGGCGCGCCTGCTGGGTGCCGCTGTGGTCATCGTCGGCGACCTCAACCCGGCGCGTCTGGCGCATGCCAAGGCCCAGGGCTTCGAGATCGCCGACCTGTCCAAGGACACCCCGCTGCACGAGCAGATCGCCGACCTGCTGGGCGAGCCGGAAGTCGATTGCGCCATCGATTGCGTGGGCTTCGAGGCCCGTGGTCATGGCCACGAGGGGGCCAAGCACGAGGCACCGGCCACCGTGCTCAACTCGCTGATGCAGGTGACCCGCGTCGCCGGCAAGATCGGCATCCCCGGCCTGTACGTGACCGAAGATCCGGGCGCGGTCGATGCCGCCGCCAAGATCGGCAGCCTGAGCATTCGCTTCGGCCTCGGCTGGGCCAAGTCGCACAGCTTCCACACCGGCCAGACCCCGGTGATGAAATACAACCGTGCGCTGATGCAGGCCATCATGTGGGACCGCATCAACATCGCCGAAGTGGTGGGCGTGCAGGTGATCAACCTGGACGACGCGCCGCGCGGCTATGGCGAGTTCGATGCCGGGGTGCCGAAGAAATTCGTCATCGACCCGCACAAGACCTTCAGCGCAGCCTGAGTTTCACGGCCCTGGGCGCATTGGTCCGCGCCTTTTTCGGGAGCCTGCGGGCTCCCTTTTTTCCTTTGCAAGATTCATGAGACGTTGCGCGGCTGAAGTTGCACCTACAGGCCGTACTTCTTCACCTTGTCGAACAGCGTGGTCTTGGCCATGCCCAGCGTCTGAGCGGCCTGGCTGAGGTTGCCGGCGTGGCGCTCCAGTGCAGCGCTGAGCAGGCTGCGTTCGAAGGCTTCCACGGCCTCGTTGAAGCCCAGCGTGTTGTTGTCGGCCTGGCCGCTTTTCTTGAACACCGGCAGGCCGAGGGCAAAGCGCTCGGCGACGTTACGCAGTTCGCGCACGTTGCCTGGCCAGTCGTGGGCGCTGAGCGCGGCCAGGGTCTGGCGGTCCAGCTCGGGCACGGCGCGGTCGAAGCGCAGCGCTGCCAACTGCAGGAAGTGCTCGAACAGCAGGGCGATGTCCTCGCGGCGCTCGCGCAGCGGCGGCAGTTCCAGGGTCACCACGTTCAGCCGGTAGTACAGGTCGCTGCGGAACTCGCCACGTTTGCCCAGTTCATCGAGGTCGGACTTGGTCGCGGCGATCACCCGGCAGTCGACGGCGACCGACTGGTTCGAGCCGAGGCGCTCCAGGCTGTGCTCCTGCAGGACGCGTAGCAGCTTGATCTGCAGGTTGAGCGGCATGCTCTCGATTTCGTCGAGGAACAGGCTGCCGCCGTCGGCGTGCTCGATCTTGCCGATGCGGCGCTTGCCGGCGCCGGTGAAGGCATGCGCCTCGTGGCCGAATATCTCGCTCTCGAACAGGCTTTCCGGCAGGCCGCCGCAATTGAGCGCGACGAACTGCTTGCTCTGCCGCCGGCTGAAGTCGTGGAGGCAGCGGGCGACCAGTTCCTTGCCGGTGCCGGTTTCGCCCTCGATCAGCACGTTGGCGTTGGTGTCGGCGACGTTGGCGATCAGCTCGCGCAACTGCTGCATGGCCGGCGAGCGGCCGATGATGCGCTGCTCCAGTGCCTGGCGCCCGGCCAGCTGGCGGCGCAGGGCGCTGACCTCGCGGGCCAGGGCGCGCTGCTCCAGGGCGCGGCGGGCGACGTCCACCAGGCGTTCCGGCGAGAACGGCTTCTCCATGAAGTCATAGGCGCCGTCGCGCATCGCCCCCACGGCCATGCCGATGTCGCCGTGGCCGGTGATCAGTACCACCGGCAGGCTGGCGTCGCGTTGCTTGAGGCGCGTCAGCAGCTCCAGGCCATCGATGCCGGGCAGGCGGATATCGCTGACGACGATGCCGGCGAAGTCGCTGTCGACCTGGGCCAGGGCTTCCTCGGCGCTGCTCACGCCGATGCTGGGAATGTCTTCCAGGGCCAGGGCCTGCTGGCAGCCGAGCAGCACATGGGGGTCGTCTTCGACGATCAGGACGGTGAGGCGGTCGCTCATGCTTGTGGCTCTCGCGGATAGGGCAGGCTGAGGACGAAGGCGGTGCCGCCTTCTTCCGGGTGGCGCGCGGTGAGGCTGCCACCGGCGGCGGCGGCGAGGCTGGCCGAGAGGGTCAGGCCGAGCCCCAGGCCCTGTTCGCCCGGCTTGGTGGTGAAGAAGGGTTCGAACAGATGGGCGCGGGTTTCCGGCGCGATGCCGGGACCGTTGTCGCGGATTTCCAGCAGGTAGTGCTCGGCTTCGGCGTTGCCGCTCAGCCAGATATGCCGGTCGCCTTGCGCTTGCAGCGCGTCGACGGCGTTGCTGATCAGGTTGACCAGGATCTGTTCCAGGCGAATCTGCTCGATGGCCAGGCGCGCCTCGGCGAATTCCTGGTGGATCTTCACCCGGGTGCGCTGCAGGCGCGGATGCAGCAGCAACAGCGCGGCGTCCACCGCCTGCTGCAGCGAGGCTTCGCCCTGGTCGCCGGCGCGGCGGGCGAAGGCGCGCAGGCTGGCGGTGATCTTGCCCATGCGGTCGACCAGCTCGGCGATGTTCTGCAGGTTGCTGCTGGCGACATCCAGCGCGCCGCGCTGGAGAAAGCGCACGGTGTTGGCCGACAGCGTGCGCAGGGCCGCCAGTGGCTGGTTGAGCTCATGGGCGATGCTGGTGGACATCTGCCCGATCACGGCCAGCTTGCCGGCCTGGACCAGCTCGTCCTGGGCCTGGCGCAGAGTGGTTTCGGCCTGCTCGCGCTCGCTCACTTCCGCCAGCAGGCGCGCGTTGCTGGCCTGCAGGTCGGCGGTGCGCTCGGTGATCTTGCGTTCCAGTTCGTCGTTGGCCGCCTGCAGCGCTTCGCGTGCGGCCAGGCGGGTGGCGATGACCTTGCGCCGTTCGTTCCAGGCGATCAGCAGGAAGGCCAGCAGCGCGCAGGCCACCGCCGCCAGCAGGGCATTGAGCAGGGCGGCGCTGCGCTGCTCCTGCAGCGGGCTGAGCAGCGTCAGGTGCCAGGGCGTGTCGACCAGCGGGCGAGTCTGCAGCAGGTAGCGGGTGATGCTGCCGTCGTGGTCGAGGCTGATCTGTTCCAGGCCGTCGCCGAGCGCTTCACGCCCGGCGAACTGCAGCTCCTCCAGCGCCGCCCAGTGATACTGCAGGCTGCGCGCCAGGCGCTCGCGGCTGGCGTCGTCCAGCGCCTGCACGGCCTTGAGCCGGCGCTCGGGCTTGCTGGAGAGGATGATGATGCCGTTCTCGTCGCTGACGTAGGCTTCCAGGTGGGCGCGCTGCCAGCGCTCTTCGAGGGTGTCCAGGCGCACCTTGACCACCGCCACGCCGATCACCTTGCCGTCTTCGCGCAACCCGTGAGACAGGTAGTAGCCCGCCTCGCCGGTGGTGCTGCCGATGCCGTAGAAGCGGCCGGCCTTGCCCTGCACGGCATCCTGGTAGTAGGCACGGAACGACAGGTCCTCGCCGAGGTAGCTGTCGGCGCGGTCCCAGTTGCTGGTGGCGATGACCCGCCCGTCCAGGTCGAGCACGTAGATGGCCAGGCTGCCGCTGCGCTGGTTCAGTCCGGCCAGGTACTGGTTGACGTGATGCCTGCGGTACGCCGTGGGGAACTGCAGCAGGCGCGAGACGTTGCCTTCCAGCTCCAGCAGGCTGGGCAGGTAGGTGTACTTGGTGATCTCGCTTTCCACCGCGCGGGCATTGAGTTCGAGCTGGCGCTCGCCGCTTTCGGCCAGCGTCTGGATACCGCTGCGGTCACTCAGCAGGTAGGCCGCATAGCCACTGCCAAGCACCAGCAGGAGGAGCAGGCAGGCCAGCGAGAGATGGCGAAGCAGGCGCGTTTTCACGATCAGGTCGGCGTGAGTACTGGCGGGCAGGCATTGCATCATAGTCATCCCTGTCTGGCCAGATGAGCGCCGCGCCGGGTGCGGCGTGCGCACCCGGCGGCGTCCGTGGGCGCTCAGTGCTGGAGAATCTTCGCCAGGAACTGCTGCGCGCGTTCGGAGCGGGCATTGATGTCGCCGAAGAACTCTTCCTTGGCGCAGTCCTCGACGATCTGCCCGCGGTCCATGAAGATCACTCGGTCGGCGACCTTGCGTGCGAAGCCCATTTCGTGGGTCACGCACATCATGGTCATGCCTTCCTGGGCCAGCTGCACCATCACGTCGAGCACCTCGTTGACCATCTCCGGGTCGAGCGCCGAGGTGGGTTCGTCGAACAGCATCACCACCGGGTCCATGGCCAGCGCACGGGCGATCGCCACGCGCTGCTGCTGGCCGCCGGATAGCTGGCCCGGGTGCTTGTGCGCGTGGGCGGCGAGGCCGACACGGTCGAGCAGGGCCAGGCCCTTCTCGGTGGCCTCGTCTTTGCTGCGGCCGAGCACCTTGACCTGGGCGATGGTGAGGTTCTCGGTGATCGACAGGTGCGGGAACAGCTCGAAGTGCTGGAACACCATGCCGACGCGCGAGCGCAGCCTGGGCAGGTTGGTCTTCTTGTCGGCGATGGAGGTGCCGTCGACCACGATGTCACCCTGCTGGAAGGGCTCCAGCGCGTTGACGCACTTGATCAGGGTCGACTTGCCCGAACCCGACGGGCCGCAGACCACGACCACTTCGCCCTTCTTCACTTCTGTGCTGCACTCGGTCAGCACCTGGAAGTCCCCGTACCACTTGTTGACGTTCTTGATGGCAATCATACGGCTAACCTTTTCTGCAGAAGCTTGACCAGTTGCGAGGCGGCGAAGCTGACGGTGAAGTAGACCAGGCCGGCGAAAATCAGAAACTCGTGGGGCTGGCCGATGATGTCGCCACGCGAGCGGGCGGCGTTGAGGAAGTCCATCAGGCCCACGGTGTACACCAGCGAGGTGTCCTGGAAGAGGATGATGCTCTGCTGCAGCAGCAGCGGGGTCATCTTGCGGAAGGCCTGCGGCAGGATGATCAGGCGCATGCTCTGCGCGTAGCTCATGCCCAGCGCCGAGGCGGCGCCCATCTGGCCCTTGGGGATGGCCTGGATGCCGGCGCGGACGATCTCGCAGAAGTAGGCGGCCTCGAACATCACGAAGGCCACCAGGCAGGAGCTGAACGCCCCGACCGGCGTGTCCTCGCCGGTGATCCAGCGCAGGATGAAGGGCACCGCGAAGTAGAACCAGGTGACCACCAGCAGCAGCGGGATCGAGCGGAAGTAGTTGACGTAGGTGGCGGCGATGTTCGCCAGCAGCCGACTGTGCGACAGGCGCATCAGGGCCAGCAGGGTGCCCAGCACCACGCCGCCGAGCACGCCGAGGACCATCAGCTGCAGGGTGATCAGCATGCCGTCCCACAGCCCCGGCAGCGCCGGAACGATCTGGCTGAAGTCCATCACTTGCCTCCTACGGAAATCAGGCCCGGCACCGCGACCTTCTTCTCGATCAGGCGCATCAGCAGCATCAGGCTCATGTTCAGGGTGAAGTAGATCAGCGTGGCCAGGGTGAAGGCCTCGAACAGGTTGGCGCTGAACTCGGCGGTCTGCTTGGTCTGCGCCAGCAGCTCCATCAGGCCGATCAGCGAGGCCACCGAGGAGTTCTTGAAGATGTTGAGGAATTCACTGGTCAGCGGCGGGATGATGATGCGAAACGCCTGTGGCAGCAGCACGTCCCGGTAGATCTGCGGCAGGCGGAAACCCAGCGCGTAGCCGGCGGCCAGCTGGCCCTTGGGCAATGCCTGGATACCGGTGCGCACCTGTTCGCAGACCCGCGCCGCGGTGAACAGGCCGAGGCACACGACGACCGAGAGATAGGCCGAGGTGGCCGGGTTGAGGTCCTGCTTGAACCACAGCTCCAGGGGTTCCGGCAGCAGGTCCGGCACCAGGAAGTACCAGAGGAACAGCTGCACCAGCAGCGGCACGTTGCGGAAGATTTCCACGTAGGCGGTGGCCAGGCCGGACAGCCAGCGGTTCGGCAGGGTACGCATGACGCCGAGCAGCGCGCCGAGCGCCAGGGCGATCAGCCAGCCTGCCAGGGCGATGGCGATGGTCCAGCCCAGGCCGGTGACGAACCAGTCCAGGTAGGTCTCGCTGCCGATGCCGGTGGACTTGAAGTAGATGCCCCAGTCCCAGTTGTAATTCATTGCAACTTTCCCCTCTGCTGAGGAAACGATCTGCTGCGCGTCGGCTCTGCTGTGTCGAAGGCAGATGCTCGCTGGCGAGATCGTGAATACGTTGGCGAAGCGCGAAAGCGGGCGACAGTTCCCCGTATCCGCGTGGGCGGATGGTCTCGGCTTCGTCAGGAATTAGGTTGGGGAGGCCGCAGACCTCCCCGGAGTCCCCGCGCCGTCACGCCTCGTGAGCGTGGCGGCGCATCACCGTCAAATCTGTTCTGCGGATTTGTCGGTCGGGTTGGCGATCAGCTGCTTCAGCTCGTCGCTCATGGGGAAATTCAGGTTCAGGCCCTTCGGTGGGACGGGCTGCTGGAACCACTTGGCGTAGATCTCGTTGATCTCACCGGAAGCGAAGGTGTCGCTGATGGCCTTGTCGACCACCTTCTTGAAGGCCTCGTCGCCCTTGCGCAGCATGCAGCCGTAGACCTCGAAGGACTGCGGCGTGCCGACCACGCTCCAGTCGTCAGGCTTCTTGGCCTTGGCCATCTCGCCGGCGAGCAGGGCGTCGTCCATCATGAAGGCCACGGCGCGGTTGGACTCGAGCATCAGGAAGGACTCCCCGTGGTCCTTGGCCGAAATCACGTTCATGCCCATCTGCTTCTCGGCATTCATCGACTTGATCAGGCGCTCGGAGGTGGTACCAGCGGTGGTCACCACGTTCTTGCCCTTGAGGTCGCCGAAATCCTTGATGCCGCTGCTGTTCCTGGCCAGCAGGCGGGTGCCGACCTCGAAGATGCCGACCGAGAAGTCGACCTGCTGCTGGCGCTCGACGTTGTTGGTGGTGGAGCCGCATTCCAGGTCGACGGTGCCGTTCTGCACCAGGGGAATACGGGTCTGCGAAGTCACCAGGTTGTAGCGTACCTTGAGGTCAGGCAGGCCCAGTTCCTGTTTCAGCGCCTCGACCACTTTCAGTTGCAGATCGTGGGAGTAGCCGATGGGTTTGCGCGAGTTGTCGCCGAAGTAGGAGAAGGGGATGGAGGAGTCGCGGTGGCCCAGGGTGATGGTGCCGGTGTCCTTGATCTTCTTCAGGGTGCCGGTCAGCTCCTCTGCGATGGCCGGAGTGGAGAGAATGGCTGCAGCGACGGCCACGCTCAGTACACGGTGGAAGGTACGCATGAATCGAGTCCTCGGTATTGTTGTTGTGATGGCGTGCTCACGCCACTTTGCTCACGGAAGGTCTATCGCATTCCTGAGGGGGACTTGAGCAGGTTGCATGCCAGCGCTTTCGAGGACCTTGTATTTATTTCAACTCATTGATTTTAAAGAGATTAAATTCATTTCCCGAGCAGAGCGAGATGCCTGTTCGTTCGACCTTCCGACCATCGCGCTGCGCGGCATTCGGAAAACCGAACGACAAGCCGGTCATGGCTGGGCGTCGTGGCGCAGGTCGGCGATGCGCGCGTCCTTGGCCTGCCACAGTGCGGACACCCAGTCCTGCATCTGCTGGCGGAAGGCGGGGTCGTTCTCGTAGTCGCCGCGGCACAGCGTGGGGTCGAGAGGCAGCGTGCGGATGTCGACGATGACCTTCGCGACCTGGCCGCTGAGCAGGTCCCAGAAGCCTGGTACCTGCTGGTCGGGGTAGACCAGGGTCACGTCCAGCACGGCGTCCAGCTGCTCGCCCAGAGCGGCGAGGACGAAGGCCACGCCACCCGCCTTGGGCTTGAGCAGATAGCGGTACGGCGACTGCTGCTGCGCCTGCTTGGCCGGGGTGAAACGGGTGCCTTCCAGGTAGTTGACCACGGTGACGGGCAGGCGCTTGAACTTCTCGCAGGCCGCCTTGGTGATCTCCAGGTCCTTGCCCTTCATGTGCGGGTTCTTCTCCAGGAACGCCCTGGAATAGCGCTTCATGAAGGGGTAATCCAGCGCCCAGAAGGCCAGGCCGAGGAACGGCACCCAGATCAGCTCCTGCTTGAGGAAGAACTTGAAGTAGGGCGTCTTGCGGTTGAACGCCTGGACCAGCGCGGGAATGTCGACCCAGGACTGATGGTTGCTGATCACCAGGTAGGAGCAGTCCTGGCGCAACTCGGCATTGCCGCGAATGTCCCAGCGGGTCGGGGTCAGCAGGGCGAAGATGCGCTTGCAGTTCTCGGCCCAGAATTCGGCGGCCCACATCACGCCGCGCGAGCAGGCGTCGCGCGCGGCCTGGCCGGGCAGCACGAATTTGCCCAGCGCGATCAGCAGCAACGGGCCGATAAGGATCAGGGTGTTGGCGAGTAGCAGAACGACGTTCGCAAGGCCGGTCAGCAGGTGGCGCATGTCGACTCCATGGCAGGCGGTGAGCGGCCATCTTATGCAAGCGCGGCGCTTTGCTCAAAGCGCTGCTGACTGGCCTATTGCCAGTTGAGAGGCTATATACCCATGAGCCTCATCGGAAGTAGCCTGGTCAGGGAAGGCATTCTCATCTTTCGGTACATGCCATGCTCAAACGGATCGCCGTCACCGATCTTCGTGTCGGAATGTTCATCCAGGAATTCTGTGGTTCGTGGATGGATCACCCCTTCTGGAAATCCAAGTTCGTCCTCAACTCCGAAAAGGATCTCGCACGCATTCGCGACAGCGCGATCAGCGAACTGTGGATCGACGTCAGCAAGGGAGCTGACGTCGCCGCCGGTGTGCAGGCCGCCACCGAGGCCGAGGTCGAATGCGAGGCACAGGCCCGCCTGCTGGCCGCCATCGAGCCACCCAAGGTCAGGAACCTGTCGATGGAGCAGGAGCTGGAGCAGGCGGTCAAGCTGTGCGCCCGCTCCAAGCAGGCAGTGGTGGACATGTTCAGCGATGCACGCATGGGCCAGGCGCTGCAGTTCGATCAGGCCGAGTCGCTGGTGGAGGAGATCTCCCAGTCGGTGATGCGCCACCCCAATGCGCTGATCAGCCTGGCGCGGCTCAAGCACAGCAACGAATACACCTACATGCACTCGGTCGCGGTGTGCGCGCTGATGATCGCGCTGGCCCGTCAGCTCGGCCTGCCCGAGGCGGCCGTGCGCGAGGCGGGGCTGGCCGGCCTGCTGCACGACATCGGCAAGATGGCGGTGCCGCAGGACCTGCTGGACAAGCCCGGCAAGCTCACCGACGGCGAGTTCGCCGCCGTGCGCAAGCACCCGGAGGAGGGCGGCAACATCCTCATCGCCAGCAAGCAGGTCAGCGCGCTGGTGCTGGACGTCTGCCTGCACCACCACGAGAAGATCGACGGCAGTGGCTACCCCCATCGTCTGCAGGGCGAGCAGATCAGCCTGCTGGCGAAGATGGGCGCGGTGTGCGACGTATACGACGCCATCACCTCGAACCGTCCGTACAAGGCGGGCTGGGACCCGGCGGAGTCGATCCGCAAGATGGCCGAGTGGAAGGGCCACTTCGACGAGCTGGTGTTCCAGGCCTTCGTCAAGACCGTCGGCATATACCCGGTCGGCGCGCTGGTGCGCCTGCAGAGCGGCCGTCTGGCCGTGGTCATGGAGCAGAACCCCAAGGCGTTGCTGGCGCCCAGGGTCAAGGTGTTCTTCTCGGCCAAGTCGCGCGTGCCGTTGCCGCAGAGTGTCGTCGATCTGAGCAAGATCACCGATCAGGACCGTATCGTCGGGCGTGAGTCCGCCGAGGAGTGGGGCTTCGAGCGCCTCGACGAGCTGTGGACCGGGATGGAGCTGCAAGGCCGTGGGCGCTAGCGCCTGAGGATGTAGCATGCGGTAACGCTTGGCGGGGAACATGGCCCGGGCAGGGCAGTCGTAGATTCGGTCACCGCAAACGAGAGGACCGATCCTTGAAATATGCTCTGCTCCTGCTGGCCGCTGCCATCAGTCTGCCGGCCATGGCCAACCAGCAACCCGATCTCTACGGTCGCTACGAACTGATCAAGCTCCCGGACCTGGGCAAGACCCTCAAGGCCAAGATGGACACGGGCGCCATGACTGCCTCGCTGTCCGCCAAGGACATCGAACCCTTCACCCGCGACGGCCAGGACTGGGTGCGCTTCCGTCTGGCCGTGGACGGTGCCGACGACACCCTGTACGAACATCCGCTGGTGCGCATCGCCGAGATCAAGAAGCGCGCCGAGGAAGGGGGCGAAGCCGGTACGCAGGAGGTCGCCTACTCGCAGCGCCCGGTGATCGAGATGCCGATCTGCCTGGGCGACGAGGAACACACCATCGAGATCAACCTGACCGATCGACGTACCTTCAGCTACCCGCTGCTGATCGGCGCCAGCGCCATGCGCGATCTTGGTGCAGCGGTGGACCCGGCCGAGCGATACACCCGCGACCGTCCCCAATGCTGAGTTAATTGTCGCATTTCGGCAAAGGCTGATTCCCATTGGCCATTACACTCATTCGGAGTGCCCTGTAACGACTTCCTCGCGCCATGGGGCGCCGGGCCTGCTTCTTGCTAACTGCAATTGTTTGCCAGGCCTGTAGGCCCATTAGGTCACTGAGGTGTCGTCATGACGGGAGTACTCAAGCCGGGTGTACGGCTGCTGCAGCGTTTCAGTTTTGCCCACAAGTTCCAGCTGGTGTTCCTGTTGTTCGCATTGCCGTTGGGCTATGCGCTCTGGGTGATCAGCAGCGATTCCCTCTCGCGCCTCGATTTCGTCGACCGCGAGGTCGAGGGTGCGCAGGCGCTCGAGCGCATGGCCAAGGTGCAGCAGGAGCTGATCGCCCAGCGCACCCTGTTCGCCCGCTGGAAGGGCACCGAAGACGCTGCCGAAGGGCAGCTGCGCCAGCGTGAAGCGCAGCTCGATGCAGCCCTGGAGCAGGCGGCCGAGCCGCTGCAGAGCGCGTTGATCAGCGCCCAGGCGCGCGAGCATTTCCAGGCCCTGCAGGGCGAGCGCGACAGCCTGCGTGCGGAGGCGCTGAAGAAGGTGGCGCTGCCCGATGCGCTGGAGCGCTACCAGAAGACCCTGCTGCATCTGATCGCACTGCGCGAGCAGGTGGCGACCGACAGTGCCCTGATTCTCGATCCGAATCTCGACACCTACCTGATGATGGAGCAGATCACCTACATCATGCCGCGCCTGCTCGAGCAGCTCGGCACCTTCGCCGCGCAGGGGCATGGCGCCGTGGTCTCGCAGCATTTCACCCTGCAGAGCCGGGTGCTGATTCGCGACCTGCGCCGCAGCCTGGACGAGCAGCAGGCGCAGCTGGTCAAGGCGCAGACCACCCTGTCACGCGAGGCCCCGCAGGCCATGCGCCAGCTGAGCGGGCCCTTCGACGCCTCGCTCAAGGCCTTCGACGAATTTCTTGCCCAGATCGACCGCGACATGTTCGAGGCCAGCCCCATGGCGCTGACGCCCGAGCAGTTCATCCAGCGTGTCGAAACCCTGCAAGTGCAGCTGCAGGACTTGCAGCAGGCGATCTATCAGCAGTTCTCCGTCAGCCTCGGTGGCTATCGGCAACGGGCGCTGAACGCGATGATCGAGGTGGTCGGCGCGTTCGTTCTGCTCACCCTGCTGGCGATGTACGTGCTGCTGTGCCTGAACGCTTCGATTCGCATCAGCACCGGCAACATCATCGAGGCCGCGCATGGCCTGCGTGACGGTGACCTGCGCGTGCGCATGGAGGTGAACGGACGCGACGATCTGGCGGCCATCGCCCAGGCATTGAACATCGCCGTCGAGCAGATGCGCGACTCGTTGCAAGGGGTCAACCGCGAGAGTCAGCAGCTCGACAGCACGGTGCAGCTGCTCGGTGGCCAGGCCCAGCACGCGCTGGACGCCGTCGAACAGCAACAGGCGCAGATGAGCCAGATCGCCACCGCCGCCACGCAGATGGCCGCCACCGCGCAGAGCGTGGCGCAAAGCTGCGAGCAGGCGGCCGTGGAAGCGCAGCAGACCCGCGAGGTGGCGCTGAGCAGCAACCAGCGCAGCGAGCGCACCAGCGCCAGCATGCGCCAGCTCAGCAGCCGCCTGGGCGACAGCGCCGCGGCGTTGCAGCAACTGCGTGAGCAGACGCAGCAGATCAACCGGGTGGTCGAGGTGATCAAGGGCATCGCCGAACAGACCAACCTGCTGGCGCTCAACGCCGCCATCGAGGCCGCCCGCGCCGGCGAGGCGGGGCGCGGGTTCGCCGTGGTCGCGGACGAGGTTCGCTCGCTGTCCAAGCGCACCCAGGACTCGACCCAGGAGATCGCCCAGACCGTGGACAACCTGCAACGCGTGGTAGGCCAGTCGGTCACGCTGATGGAGGACGCCTGCTCACAGGCCGACGGCGATATCGGCAGCGTGCTGGCCATGGGTGACGAGCTGCAGAACATCGTCGATTCCGTGCAGCGGGTCAGCGACCGCCTGGCGCAGATCGCCACGGCGGCCGAGCAGCAGGCCGCCACGGCCGATGAGGTCAGCGGCAACATCCAGCAGGTCGACCAGGCCGCAGGACAGTTGCTCGATGGCGCCCAGGCCGTCAGCAGCGCGGCCGAGCAGTTACGCCGTGGCAGCGAAGGGCTGGCGCAGAATACCGGGCGTTTCAGCCTCGACTGAGGTTGGGGTTGCGGCCGAAAACAGCGGTGCGCTGAGGCGGCGCCGGAGCCGGGCCGGAGCGCCCGCCCGGCCCGTTCCTCGCCTGTTCTGGCCGGCCTGAACGGCATTCGGCGATCTTTCGTGCAGCTCCTGAGCTGACCTGGCTGGCCAACTCTGCTAAAAACAATGCAAACCACACGGAGCCCCAGCATGAAAACGGTCGCCGAAGTCCTCAGAACCAAGTCGAACGCCCTTCTTTACAGCATCGATGCCGACGACTCCCTGCTCGATGGCCTGCGCATCATGTCCGAGAAGGGCATCGGCGCCCTGGTGGTACTGTCTGGCGGGCGGCTGGTGGGCATCGTCAGCGAGCGCGACTACGTGCGCAAGGTGGCCCTGGCCGAGCGCTCCATGCTGGCGGCCAAGGTCAGCGAAATCATGACCCGCGACGTGATCAGCGTCGGCCCGCGCGACAGCCTGCAGCACTGCATGGAGCTGATGACCGAGCGCCGTCTGCGCCACTTGCCGGTGCTGGCCGAGGGCGAGCTGATCGGCCTGCTCTCCATCGGTGACCTGGTCAAGGAAACCATCGCCGAACAGGCCGACCTGATTCGCCAGCTGGAACAGTACATTCGCGGCGAGCACTGAGCCTGCCCGAGCGCGTCGCGGTGCCCCCATCCCATGGCAGTTGCAGCCCGTCAACGGCGTCCCGGCGGGTTGCCCCCGCCTGCGCTTGACGCCCGCCGCCGCCCTCGGCAGTCTCCTGCCGTCGAACCCCAGGTGCAGGACGCCCGATGCCGCAGATACTCATAGTCGAAGACGAAGCCGCGATTGCCGACACCCTGGTCTATGCCCTGCAGGCCGAAGGCTTCACCACTCACTGGTCGAGCCTCGGCAGCGAGGCGCTGACCCTGCTGGAGAGCGGTCGCTTCGACCTGGCCATCCTCGACGTCGGCCTGCCGGATATCAGTGGTTTCGAGGTGTGCAAACGCCTGCGGCGCTTTTCCGAGGTACCGGTGATCTTCCTCACCGCGCGCAGTGAAGAGATCGATCGCGTGGTGGGCCTGGAGATCGGCGCCGACGACTATGTGGTCAAGCCCTTCAGCCCGCGCGAGGTGGCCGCCAGGGTCAAGGTCATCCTCAGGCGCATGGTGCCGCGCGAAACCACGGAGAGCGTCGCGCCAGGCGTTTTCCAGATCGACGACGCGGCCTTTCGCATCCACTACCACGGCCAGGCGCTGAGCCTGACCCGCCACGAGTTTCGCCTGTTGCGCACCTTGCTCGGCCAGCCGGGGCGAGTGTTCTCCCGCGAACAGCTGCTCGACGCGCTCGGCGTGCCCAGCGAAGCCGGTTACGAGCGCAACATCGACAGTCACATCAAGAGCCTGCGGGCCAAGCTGCGTAGCGTTGCCGCCACCGAGGAGCCGATCCAGACCCATCGTGGCCTGGGCTACAGTTTCGAGCCGGCGGCCTAGCGCCTTTCCTCGATCTGCCAGGCTCGGTCGGGCGGCGTTGCGGATACCTTCGGAATACTCGTTCACCCTTGTAAACTCCGCGTCCTCGGGCGTTTGCACCACCCTTTCCCTCCAGTTCGCGAGACCGTAGAGAGGCTCCTACCATGCCGTTGGGCGTTCGCATCTTCCTCGTCTACTTCCTCTTCGTCGGCCTGGCGGGCTGGTTCGTGCTCAGCACGGTGATGGACGAGATTCGTCCTGGCGTGCGTCAGAGTACCGAGGAGACCCTGGTCGATACCGCCAACCTGCTGGCGGAGATCCTGCGGGACGAGGTCAAGGCCGGTACCCTCGGCCAGGGCCGCCTGCCGGAGGCACTGGAGGCCTATGGCCGGCGCCAGCCGCAGGCGACCATCTGGGGGCTGACCAAGGCCGAGGTCAACCACCGCATCTACGTCACCGACGGCCAGGGCATCGTCCTGCTCGACTCTGCCGGCCAGGCGGTCGGTCAGGACTACTCGCGCTGGAACGATGTGCTGCTGACCCTGCGCGGCCAGTACGGTGCCCGTTCCACCCGCGAAGACCCGAACGACCCCGATTCGTCGGTCATGTACGTGGCGGCGCCGATCAAGGATGGCGAGCGGATCATCGGCGTGGTCTCGGTGGCCAAGCCCAACCGCACCCTGCAACCCTACATCGAGCGCTCGCAGAACCGCCTGGCCTGGCTCGGCGCCGGCCTGATCGGCCTCGGCCTGCTGATCGGGGCGGCGCTGTCCTGGTGGCTCAGCGCCGCACTGGGCAAGCTGACGCGCTATGCCCAGGCGGTCAGCGAGGGTCAGCGCGCCGAGGCGCCGCAGGTGCGGGGTGGCGAGCTGGGGCAACTGGCCGTGGCAGTCGAACGCATGCGCACCGAGCTGGAGGGCAAGGCCTACGTCGAGCGCTACGTGCACACCCTGACGCATGAGCTGAAGAGCCCGCTGGCCGCCATCCGGGGCGCCGCCGAACTGCTCGAGGGCGACATGCCGGTGGAGCAGCGCCAGCGCTTCGTGGCCAATATCCAGCAGGAAAGCGCACGCCTGCAGAACCTCATCGAGCGCCTGCTGCATCTGGCCCAGGTGGAGCAGCGCCAGGGGCTGGAAGAGCGCGTGACGGTCGCGCTGGGGGCTCTGGTCGACGAGCTGCTGCAGGCGCAGCAGGCGCGCATCACCGCCGCTGGTCTGCAGGTCGAAGACGCGCTGCCAGCGGGCCTCAGCCTGCGGGGCGAGCGCTTCCTGCTGCGTCAGGCGCTGGCCAACCTGCTGGACAATGCCCTGGACTTCACGCCACCCGGCGGGCGCATCCGTATCGCCGCCGAACGCCGGGGCGAGGGTGTCGTGCTGCGCCTGTTCAACCAGGGCGAAGCCATTCCCGATTACGCGCTGGCACGCCTGACCGAACGCTTCTACTCCCTGCCGCGCCCCAATGGCGGGCGCAAGAGCACGGGGCTTGGCCTCAACTTCGTCCAGGAAGTGGCCGAACTGCATGGCGGCGAGCTGCAGGTCGGTAACGTCGAGGGGGGCGTAGAAGTACGCCTGACGCTACCCACATAGGATGGGTAGCGCAACGCGAAACCCATCATCTGTTGGTTTCCAATTTTCGCTGCGCTCAAGCCAGGCAGGGTGGACAAGCTTCGCGTTGTCCACCCTACGCGACAGAAGCGTCTCCCACGGGACGGTGCCTGACAGCGCCCGCATGCAACCTGCTTCGCCACTGACTACATCCGGTCCGCCAGCGCTGCAGTGTCGCGCCCCTCGACCCCGGATGACGCGTGGAGCGATTCGTTCAACGACCGATGACTGACGCGGTTCGCCGCTGATGTTTCCTTGCTTGTTTGAATGAATATCTATTTATTCGATTAATTTCTTCGTTTATTTGCGCTATTTAATCGATTTAATGCGAGTAGCATAGGTTCCGTACTCACTTTCCAGCCTCATCCAGGAGCCTGATCATGAAAAAGCAAATCCTCGCCAGCCTCGTTATCGCCGCACTTTCCGCCAGCGCTTTCGCCGCGCCGCAGGTTGCCATTCAGTCCGTCGCTGCCCCTGTCGTCGCTGCAGACGGCGCTGACCGCGTGGGTGCGGACCGAGTGGCCGAAGGCGGGGCCGAACGTACTCTCGAGCGCTTTCGTGTCGCCGAGGGCGGTGCCGAGCGCGTAGGTGTCAATCGCATTGCAGAAGGCGGGGCCGAACGTACTCTCGAGCGTTTCCGTGTCGCCGAGGGTGGTGCCGAGCGAGTGGGCGCCAGTCGCACTGCCTGATCGACGCTTCACTCCGCTTCGACTGAAGGCGCCTATCCGGGCGCCTTCGTCGTTTACCGATGATGCTACTGCGGCCGAGGTCTACATTTCCTCGCGAGGGTGGGAGTGACCCCGCTGGTCAGTCATTGGCTTGGGTTTTCCGTCTCGATACCGGCTTTGTTCTTTCTTCCGCATTGTGGGCAGGTGTAGGTGACTTCGAAGTCGCTGCTCGATTGCGCTGGTTCGGTGCCGTATGTCATTAGCCTGTTGCACCGGGCGCACCATCGCGCTCTGTTCTTTTTCAGGTAGAAATAGGCGCCCCCCGCACCAAACAGTAGGGCGAATGCCAGGCCCAGTGGCTCTTCAAGGCGCCATGCGAAGTACGCCGAATAGATGCACGCCGCTGCGGCGCACAGCTCCAGAAGGTCTTCCCTGAGGACAAAGGTCAGTTTCATGCTGTCTGTGATCCGGTGGTCAGGCTATCGGGCCAGGCGTCGTTCTGGCTCAGCTTGATCTGCACTGCACATACCTCCATAAACATTCTGCGATGGAGCGTAAGTGTAGCGAGTGACCTTGAACTGCCTGCCGATCCCTTCATATGGCCTGGCCCAGCGCGAAAACAGGCAGGTACATCGCCAGGATCATGACGACGCTGGTCAGCGTCAGGCCGATGACGCCCGTCAGGCAGGCGGCCAATGGCCGGCGTTCGGCCTTGGGCCAGAACAGGAACGCCGCGATCACCAATATCGGCAGCACCCAGAACCACAGGTGGTAGCTCAGGGCGAGCTGCGTCATCAGCGGTAGTTGGGCCCCGAAACTGTCGAAGACCTGCTGAAACGAAGGGATGACCAGCATCGGCAGCGCCGCCGCAATGAGTGCACAGATCAGTCCCACGATCAGGCGGGTGGCCGTGGTGGCGCTGCCACCCTGAGCCGATCCGCCTTCGAGGGTCGACTGAGGGGGTTGGTATGGATTGGTCATAGGGCCATGGCGTCTGGGGGAAGGGGAGGGTTCGATGAGCGAAGCGACTCAGGTGTCAGGCGTTTCAACGCCGTTCGTCATTCAGGAGTCTTCCGCTTCGGGCGCTCGGAAAGCCTTGCTGTAGTAACCCGACTGATCGAAGCAGCAGACCCGTTTCTTGCCGGATGCCAGCATGTCGCAAGCATCGGCAATGCGCTTTTCGCGCGTCTTGAGCTGCTTGGCTGACGTGATCCAGTGTATCCAGTCTACGCGCGCGATGGTCGTCGTGGCGTTCCACACTTCACAGGCTCGAGGGATGGCTGCCAGTGCCGCCTGCAGATCCGCCGGGATCTCGGGTTCGGGTTCGCTGGCGACAGGGGCGAGCTCCAGTGTCACGACATCCCCGGCGGCTGCGCCTGCGGCTTCCTGCAGGGTGCTGCTGACCTGCAGCCAATGGCTCAGTTGGCCATCCGGCTCAAGGGTCGCCTGGAACGGGTGGCCATTGAGCCTGCCGGCAACGGTCGTCCTGCCGCGTCTTGGCAGCTGTTCGCTGGCCTCCCTCGGCAGTACCACGAACGTCCATGACCTGTCGCCGGCAGGCTTTGCCGGGCGCAGAAGCCTTGCTTCGAAGCGGCATTTCACATCGGCTGTCGTCACGGCAAACCCTCCGTTCAGTACGCCTGGCCATGGATGGACGCGCAATGGCGCACAGGCTGTGGGCGGTCTCGATGGATGACCTTCCGGGTCATGCTGGAAATCCTTCTCTGGTTCGCCGTCTGTGGCGAGGCGCTGGAGTGTCTGGAGGTTATACCGCATGTCGGATAGCTGTTGGGAGGTCGTGATCCCGCGCTGAGCGTCCGCCCGCCGGAGCGCGCCGCCATGATCGCGGATGCATCCGCTGCTACGGATCGGCTTGCGGCTCCAGCGTATGGGCTTGTCGCGGCAAACGCAGCAGGTCGACCTGCCACCAGGTCGGCAGCAGGCGACGGACTTCCGGGCGGGCGAAGCGGTCGTCGATCAGGTAGAGCACACCCTGGTCTTGCGGTGTGCGGATCACCCGGCCAGCGGCCTGCACCACCTTCTGCAAACCGGGATAGAGGTAGGTGTAGTCGTAGCCGTTGCCGAACAGGGCGTCCATGCGCTGGCGGATTTCCTCGTTGATCGGGTTGAGCTGCGCGAGGCCGAGCGTGGCGACGAAGGCGCCGATCAGGCGTTCGCCGGGCAGATCCACCCCTTCGCCGAAGACGCCGCCGAGCACGGCGAAGCCGATACCGCGACCACCGACCTGGAAGCGTTCGATGAAGCTCTGGCGCGCCGCTTCGTCCATCTGCCGTGACTGCGTCCACAGCGGAATCTGCGGGTGATCGCGGCGCAGTTGCTGCAGCACCTGCTCCAGGTACTGATAGCTGCTGAAGAAGGCCAGGTAGTTGCCGGGGCGTTCGCTGTACTGGCGCGCCATCAGCTGGCAGATCGGTGCCAGCGAGGCATCGCGGTGCTGGTAGCGGGTCGACAGGTTGCGCACCACCTGCACGTGCAGCTGTTCGGCGCTGAATGGCGAGGCGACGTCCAGGCACTGGGTCTCGATCGGCAGGCCGAGCAGGTCGAGGTAGTAGTGGCTGGGGCTGAGGGTGGCGGAGAACAGCGTGGCGCTGTGCGCCTCTTCGAAACGCGGGCCGAGGAAGGGCGCCGGCAGGATATTGCGGATGCACAGCGTGGAATGGCTGCGTCCGTTGCCGGCCTCTTCGCGGTTGATGTCGAACAGTGAGTGCGGGCCGAAGCTTTCCGCCAGGCGGCAGAACAGCATGGCGTCGAGGTAGAAGCTGAGCAGTTCACCGGCATTGCCTTCGGGCTGGTCGGTGAGCAGGTCGGTGATGGCGCTGACCGCCTTGCCCAGCGCGGCGAGCAGCAGGTCCGGCGCCAGCGGATAGACCTGGTAGGGGACCTGCTGTTCACGGTGCAGCTGGTCCCAGTGGCGGTCGACGCGTTCCAGCACGCTCCTCAGGCGCTTCGGTGCGTCGCGGCACATGGCCTTGAAGCGCGCCTGATCCAGCTCGGCGCTGTACATGCCGCGCCCGCGTTCGACCAGGTTGTGCGCCTCGTCCACCAGTAGGCAGACGCGCCACTGGTTGACCAGGGTGAGGCTGTGCAGCAGGGCGCCGAGGTCGAAGTAGTAGTTGTAGTCGCACACCACCACATCGCTCCAGCGGCACAGCTCCTGGCTCAGGTAGTAGGGGCAGACGCCATGGGCGATGGCGATATTGCGCACCGACTGCTGATCCAGCCAGCGCTCCTTGAGCGCCGCGCTGCGTGCTGCCGGCAGGCGGTCGTAGAAGCCCTTGGCCAATGGGCAGGAGTCGCCGTGGCAGGCCTTGCTCGGGTGCTCGCAGGCCTTGTCGCGGGCCACGTGTTCCAGCACGCGCAGTGGCGTGTCCGGCTCGCGCAGGCGCTGCAGGGCATCCAGCGCCAGGCGCCGGCCCGGTGTCTTCGCACTGAGGAAGAACAGGCGGTCAAGCTGCTGGCCGGGCATGGCCTTGAGCTGCGGGAACAGGGTGCCGAGGGTCTTGCCGATGCCGGTGGTGGCCTGGGCCAGCAGGTAGTGGCCGTCGCGTGCCGCGCGGTACACGGCCTCGGCCAGTTGCCGCTGGCCGTGGCGGAATTCGCCGTAGGGGAAACTCAAGGCCTCCAGCGCCTGGTTGCGCGCCTGCTGGTGGGCCTGCTCCTGCCGCGCCCAGGTAATGTAGCGGCGGCAGTGCAGGGCGAAGAACTCACCCAGCGACGCGGCGCTGTGGCGCTCGCGGAAGACCGTCTCCTGCTGGGTGATGACGTTGAAGTAGACCACCGCCAGGTCCAGCTCGTCGCAGCCCAGCTCCTGGCACAGCAGCCAGCCATAGATCTTCACCTGCGCCCAGTGCAGCAGGCGATGGTTGGCGGGGATGCGCGAGATGTCGCCTCGGTGGGTCTTGATCTCCTCCAGCAGACGAAACTCGGGGTCGAAGCCGTCGGCGCGACCACTGACCGTCAGCCCTTCGAACTCGCCGATCAGTGGCAACTCGGACACGTAATCCGGGCCGCGCCGGGCCACCACCGTGGCGTGCCCGGCCATGCCCTCCTGGGCCGTCGGCGAGGGAGTGAAACGCAGGTCGAGATCACCTTCCTTGGCGGTGAACTCGCACAGCTCGCGCACGGCGACGCGCAGGTTCAATCGAGCCACTCCACGTAGCACACGCTGACCGGCATGCCGTGCTCGGCGCAGAACGCCAGCCAGCGCTTCTGGTTGTCCTGCAGGCGGTCGCCGGGGCCCTTCACCTCGATCATCCGGTAGCGTCCCTCGCGGGGCCAGAACTGGATCAGGTCGGGCATGCCGGCGCGGTTCTCGCGAATATCGGCCAGCAGGCGGCGGAACCAGGCGCCCAGGTGCGCTGGCGGCAGGCAGGCCAGCGCCTGCTCCAGACGCTCGGCATCGAGCAGCTCCCAGAACACGAACGGTGACTGGATGCCGAATTTCTCGGCATGGGTACGGCGCATGGCGTCGCGATAGCTGCCGTCATCCAGGCGCGCCAGGCAGGCGGCGAACAGCTCGCTGCGCCGGGTGTGGAAGTCGGCGCGGTGCAGATCGACCGGGCCGGTATGAAAGGGATGGAAGAAGGCACCAGGCAGCGGGGCGAAGATCGCCTCCCAGCAGAGCAGGCCGAACAGCCCGCAGATCAGCGTGTTCTCCACGTAATGCACCGGCGCATCGGGCGCGGCCAGGTGCGCGGCCACGGCCAGCTCGACGCTGGCGGCGCGCGGCAGGCGCAGGTCGAGACGATCCTCAACGAGCTTCGCCGCCTTGGGCGCCGCCGGCAGGTCGAGGCGCTTGCGCAGGCGGGTGCGTGCGCGTTCGGCCAGTTGCGCTTCCTCGGCGTTGAGCGGCGCTTCTAGCACCTGCTCGACCAGGGCCAGCGCCTCGGTATCCTGGCCCAGGCGTTCCAGCACGCGAATCTGCCGTTGCCGTGAGCCGAGCGCGCGGGTGTCGCGATACAGCGTCAGCGCCGAGTCGAGTTCGCCCGCGCGCTCCAGATGCTGCGCCAGTTGCAGCAGCAGGCGCTGGTGGCGTTCGTTGATGTGCGCGCTGGCGCTGGCAAAGTCGCCGAGCTGCTGCAGCACCTCGGGCACCGTCACGCCTGCTTCGAAGGCTTCGCGGCAGAGGCGCAGGTGCAGGTAGTCGTCGATGTCCTGACGGCTGCGAAAACCGCGTGAGCCGGGGGTGATCGGCACCTGCTCGTACCGGAATATCCCCAGGTCGGCCAACACGAACTCCGACCAGTCCTGTGCCAGGTTGCCGAAGAACATCAGCCGCAGGCGGTCGCACAGCGGGCCGATGGCCAGGCTCAACAGGCGCTCGTCCAGTCGTGGGCACCAATCGGCCAGGCTGCGCGGTTCCGTGTGCAGGGCGCGCAGGTGTTCGAGCAATTCGCTCTTCTTCAGGCTGCCTCCGGGCAGGTCGTCGGCGAAGTGCGTGGCCAGCTCATCCTTGAGCAGCAGGGCGCCCAGCTCGTCGAAGGTCAGCGCTGCATGCTCGATCAGCCAGCCCGACGCCAGCAGCGCGCCAGCCGCAGTGGCGATGTCGCCGATCTCCACATAGCGCAGCTTGCCGGCGCGAAAGTGCACGCCCTTGCGCATGACCAGGCGCACCAGCAGCGCCTGGGATGGCAGCGGCAGTTGGACAAAGTTCGCGACGAAGGCCAGCTCGGCGTCGTCCATCAGGTCGCGATGATGGGTGTCGAGCCAGTCGAGGGCCTTGCGGAAGTTGGCCAGGTAATAGAGTTCGGGGGCGTCGAGGTTGAGCATGGTGCGAAGTCTTACTGGTTTTTTATACAGATGCCAGTGCCGTTCACCCGCTGCAGTGCCTGAGCAGACGGAAGGCGGGGCGCCTGAGTCGTGCCTGAGAGGTGAGCCTATCTAGCTGATCGGAAAGAGGTTTTTCAGCTATCGATGGCGTCGATTGTCACTATCCCGAGATGTCCCTTTTGCCGTTTCGGGGCGTGCGTAACATGACAACCGTACCCAGTTGCTCACCCCTTCTCAGGAGAACGAACATGAAAAAGCAGATCCTCGCCAGCCTTGTCCTCGCCGCCCTGTCCGCCAGTGCCTTCGCCCTGCCGCAGGTAGCCGCCGCGCAATCCACCGCCCCTGTCGTCGCTGAAGATGGCGCCGATCGTGTTGGCGCGAACCGTGTCGCCGAAGGCGGCGCCGAGCGCACGCTGGAGCGTTTCCGCGTAGCCGAAGATGGCGCCGATCGCGTCGGTGCGAACCTTGTGGCCGAAGGTGGTGCCGAGCGCACGCTGGAGCGTTTCCGCGTCGCCGAAGATGGTGCCGATCGCGTCGGTGCGAACCGTGTCGCCGAAGACGGTGCCGACCGCGTAGGTGCCAGCCGTATCAGCTGATCCGGTCATCCATCACGCGGGAGCAGTCTCATGCCGCACAGCCGTTAGCAAGGGCGCCCTCGACCGGCGCCCTTCTTGTTTCCCACATTCTCCACACAATCTCCACGCTCGCCCCATACCCCCGCCACCCAGGTTGCCCAGACTCTGCCGTACCTTCACTCGCTACGGAGAGCCGTACCATGAGCCGTACCCTGGGCTTCAAGCTGGGCGCCATCGCCCTGCTGATTCTGCTGTTGATGATTCCCCTGTTGATGATCGATGGCCTGGTCGACGAGCGCCAGGGCCTGCGCCATGACGTGCTGCAGGACATCGCGCGCAGCTCCAGCTATCGCCAGCAGGTCACCGGGCCGATTCTGGTCGTGCCTTACATCAAGACCACTCACGAGTGGAAAACCAACAAGACCACCGGCGAGCGCTACACCGAGGAGCGTCAGCAACGCGGGCGCCTGTACTTCCTGCCGGAGCGCTTCGTGCTCGAAGGGCAGGTCGGCACCGAGCTGCGGGCGCGGGGCATCTACCAGGCGCGCCTGTACCACAGCGACAGCCAGGTCAGTGGCCAGTTCCGCCTGCCGGCGCGCCTGGGCCTGGGCGACGACCTCGGCTTCTACCGCTTCGAGAAACCTTTCCTCTCGGTCGGCATCAGCGACATTCGCGGTATCAGCAATGACCTGCAGCTGCGCCTCAATGGCCAGACCCTGAGCTTCGCTCCCGGCAGCGGCGACGACAGTTTCGGCGCGGGCGTGCATGCACCGATCCCCGCGCTCGACCCGCAGGGTGGGCAGAGCCTGGAGTTCGCCTTCGACCTCAAGCTGCAGGGCACCGAGCAGTTGTCGATCGTGCCGGTCGGGCGTGACAGCCGGGTCAAACTGAGCTCCGACTGGCCGCACCCGAGCTTCGTCGGCGAGTACCTGCCGAACCGTCGCAGCATCGACGCCAAGGGTTTCACGGCCGAATGGCAGACCAGCTTCTTCGCCACCAACCTGGAGGAGGCGCTGCGTGACTGCGTGGTGGGCGAGCGTTGCCAGGCGCTGTTCGGCCGCCACTTCGGCGTCAGCTTCGTCGACCCCGTCGACCAGTACCTGAAGACCGACCGGGCGATCAAATACGCGCTGCTGTTCATCGCCCTGACCTTCGCGGCGTTCTTCCTCTTCGAAGTGCTCAAACGCCTCGCCGTGCACCCGGTGCAGTACGCCCTGGTGGGGCTGTCGCTGGCGCTGTTCTACCTGTTGCTGCTGTCGCTCTCCGAGCACCTGCCTTTCGCACTGGCCTATGGCCTTTCCGCCACGGCCTGCGTCGGCCTGATCGGCTTCTACGTCAGCCACGTGCTGCACAGCTGGCAGCGTGGTATGGGCTTTGGTGCCCTGCTGGCGGCGCTCTACGGGATGCTCTACGGCCTGCTCAGCGCCGAGGATTACGCCCTGCTGATGGGCTCGCTGCTGGTCTTCGGCGTGCTCGGCAGCGTGATGGTACTGACCCGCAAACTGGACTGGTATGGCGTTGGCCGCGCGGCCCCGCAAGCCTGAATCATATGGCGCGGCAGTGGCTGCGCCGCTTCTCTGGAGGTGATCCCATGCGTCTTCTCATGCAGTTTTCCGCGTGCCTGGGCCTTGGCCTGGTGGTGGCCGTGATGATTCTGATCGGTCTGATGTTCGTTGGCTGGTTCGACGTCATCGATGGTCTGCTGATGACTGGCAAGCCCCTCGCCAGCCTGAGCCTGATGGTGTTGCCGGAGGGCTTCTGGAGTTCGCTGACGGGGGTGCAGGACGCCGCGAACAACAGTTCGCTGCGTTCCTTTCTGGCGCTGTGTGCCGCACTGGGCCAGGTCGGCCTGATCCTGGCGCTGGGTTTCATGCGCCTGTGGTACCGCGCATGAGCGGGCATATCGGTTTGCGTGAGGAGGCGCGTGCCGGGCATCTGCTGGCACGACGCATCGCCTGGCTGTTTCGCGATGCCCGTCATGGGCGGTGGTGCTGCGCTGACGTAGACTCGCGACGGGATGAACAGGAGGTGTTCAGGGATGACATTCAGACTCGCCGTGGGCCTGGCCGGCCTGCTGACAGCCAGCGTGGCGCTGGCCGATGACTGCTCGGCGCAACTGCCTGGCTGGCTGGAACAGGCGCACCCGGGCCAGGCTGGCGGAATCTGGCTGCAGGATGAGCGCGGGGCCTATCGGGTGGATGCCCGGCAGAGCATCTGCAAGGTCTGGCCGGCGCGGCCGCACCTGACCCTGGTCGCCGTGCCGCTGCTGCGCGAGGAGCATGACGACCATGGCCAGAGCGACCTCGAAGTCCTGCTGCTCGATAGTGCCAGGCAAGATGTCGTGGCGCGGCTGATCGAACCCAACCGGCTGGATTGGGATGCGATATTCGTCGATGGCATCGAGTTCGATACCGCCCCTTATCGTCTGCGTGCGCAGGACCTGGCCTTCGGTGTCCGCATCAAGCGGCGCAACGGATCAGCCCCCAATCCCTTCCACGAAACCGAACTCAACCTGTACGAGCTGGATGGACAGCACCTCAGGTCGGTGTTGAGCGAGCTGGTGGTGCAGCGCTCGGGAGGGGAGTGGGATACCCACTGCGCCGGAGAGTTCAGCGAATCCACGGGCGTGGTGATCATCACCGAGCGCGTCGGGCATGCCGGCTATCGCGACCTGCTGCTCAGGATGAGCGCTATCCACAGCCGCTCCGCGGAGGTCGCCGGCGACTGTCAGACGGTCGAGCGCAGCACCCAGCGCTCCCGATACACCATCGAATACGGCGACGAGCGCTATCTGCTGCCGATCGAGCTGTCGCCGCTCTGAGCGGCCACCCCACTCCCGCACGATCTGCGCGAGGTTTTGCAAAACAGCGCCCGCATGCTGCACATGGACGGGCAGTCATGACGATCTTCGGCTAATACCAATGTCTAGCTGTCGGCTTTTGCTGGCCAGCTGCTAGTTTGAAGGTGCATCAGAATAACAATAACCGGAGGCGTCTATGACTTCTGAACAAGCAAATGCCGCGGCCTACTGGAAGGCCAATGTGCGGCTCATCACCTGGAGCCTGATCATCTGGGCGCTGGTTTCCTACGGATTCGCCATGATTCTGCGCCCCATGGTCGCGGGTATCTCGGTAGGCGGTTCCGACCTCGGATTCTGGTTCGCGCAGCAGGGCTCCATCCTCTTCTTCATCGGGCTGATCTTTCACTACGCGTGGAGACTGAACAAGCTCGATAAAGAATTCGGCGTCGAGGAGTAGGTCATGAGCCAGTTCGTAATCAACATGCTGTTCGTGGGGGCGTCCTTCGCGCTCTACATCGGTATCGCCATCTGGGCGCGCGCCGGTTCCACCAAGGAATTCTACGTCGCGGGCGGTGGCGTCCATCCGGTCACCAACGGCATGGCGACGGCTGCTGACTGGATGTCCGCAGCCTCGTTCATTTCCATGGCGGGCCTGATCGCCGCCGGTGGTTATGCCAACTCCACCTTCCTCATGGGCTGGACCGGTGGCTACGTGCTGCTGGCGATGCTGCTCGCGCCCTACCTGCGCAAGTTCGGCAAGTTCACCGTGCCGGACTTCATCGGTGATCGCTTCTACAGCCGCGGTGCGCGTCTGACTGCGGTGATCTGCCTGGTGATCATCTCCGTCACCTACGTGATCGGCCAGATGGCCGGTGCCGGTGTGGCGTTCTCGCGCTTCCTCGAAGTGAGCAACTCGACCGGTATCTGGATCGCCGCAGCGGTGGTGTTTGCCTACGCCGTATTCGGCGGCATGAAAGGCATCACCTACACCCAGGTGGCGCAGTACGTGGTGCTGATCATCGCCTACACCATTCCGGCCATCTTCATCTCCCTGCAGCTGACCGGTAACCCGATTCCGCCGCTGGGCCTGTTCGGTGACCATGCCGAGTCCGGCCTGCCGCTGCTGCAGAAGCTCGATGCCGTGGTCCGTGACCTGGGCTTCGCCGCCTACACCGCTGACGTCGACAACAAGCTGAACATGGTGCTGTTCACCATGTCGCTGATGATCGGTACTGCCGGTCTGCCGCACGTGATCATCCGCTTCTTCACCGTACCGCGCGTGGCCGATGCCCGCTGGTCCGCTGGCTGGACGCTGATCTTCATCGCGCTGCTGTACCTCACCGCTCCGGCCGTGGCCTCCATGGCGCGCCTGAACCTGATGACCACCATCTACCCGGAAGGCACCTCGGCGCCTGCGCTGTCCTATGAAGAGCGTCCGGAGTGGGTCAAGACCTGGGAAACCACCGGTCTGATCAAGTGGGAAGACAAGAACGGCGACGGCCGCATCCAGATGTACAACGATGCCGCACCGGCCTTCACCGCGACCGCTCAGGAGCGTGGCTGGAACGGCAACGAGCTGACCGTCAACAACGACATCCTGGTTCTCGCCAACCCGGAAATCGCCAACCTTCCGGGTTGGGTCGTGGGTCTGATCGCGGCGGGTGCCATCGCGGCTGCACTGTCCACCGCGGCGGGGCTGTTGCTGGCGATCTCCTCGGCGATCAGTCATGACCTGATCAAGACCCTGATCAATCCGAAGATCAGCGAGAAGAACGAGATGCTCGCCGCGCGGATCTCCATGGCCTGCGCGATCCTCCTGGCGACCTATCTGGGGCTCAATCCGCCTGGGTTCGCCGCGCAGGTGGTGGCGTTGGCCTTCGGTATCGCGGCAGCCTCGCTGTTCCCGGTGCTGATGATGGGGATCTTCTCCAAGCGCATGAACGACAAGGGCGCGATCTGCGGCATGGTCGCCGGTCTGGCCATCACCCTGGTGTACATCTTCACCTACCTGGGCTGGTTCTTCATTCCGGGCACCAACATGCTGGCCAATACCCCGGACAACTGGTTCATGGGCATCTCCCCGGCTTCCTTCGGTTCCGTCGGTGCGCTGATCAACTTCGCCGTGGCCTACGCCGTGTCGATGGTCACCGCCGAGCCGCCGCAGGAAATCCAGGATCTGGTGGAAAGCGTGCGTACTCCCAAAGGTGCTGGTGCCGCTCTGAGCCACTGAGCATAATCCTGGCCTGACGCCATCGTTCGATGGTCCAGGGTCTGACAGACGGGCCTCCACGGAGGCCCGTCTTTTTTCGGGAACAGTCGTATGTTGTGGACTTTGCTTGCCATCGTGGTTTCGGGGCTCGGCGCTGCCGGTATTGCCCTGCTGCTGCGCAAACTGACGCGCAATAGGTTGCCCAGGTGGATCATTCCGCTGTTCGGTGGCCTGGGCATGCTGGGTTACCAGGTGTCCTACGAGTACGCCTGGTTCGAGCACCAGCAGCAGCGCCAGCCGAAGGAATCGGTCGTGGTCGCGACCGAGCAGGGGCATGTGTTCTGGCGTCCCTGGAGCTACTTCGTACCCATCACCACGGCCTTCACCGTGCTCGACAGCAAGAGCGTCGTGCGCCAGCAGGTCGCGGATGCGCGGGTGGCGGAATTCATGCTCTATCGCTTCGAGAAGCAGCATGTCGACCACGTCTCGCACCAGGCACACCTGCTCAACTGCGAAACGGCCGAGCTGCTGCCGCTGGATGAGCAGAAACAGCCGCAGCTGGCCCAGCTCAAGCGTATCGACAAGAGTGACACCCTCTACCGCCTGACCTGTCAGTAGGTCAGCGCGTGACCTGCCTCGCCCATCTCGCGGCGGGGCACGGGTCTTTCTGCCGGCGCATAGACCCAGGTCAATGCCCGCGCAGTGCATCTGCATAGAATCGCCAGCCCCTGATTTTTCGAGCGCGCGGTCATGCCCCGTTTTCCCGAATTGCTGTCGCCGGCCGGCACCCTGAAGAACATGCGCTACGCCTTCGCCTACGGCGCCGATGCGGTGTATGCCGGGCAGCCACGTTACAGCCTGCGCGTGCGCAACAACGAATTCGATCACGCCAACCTGGCGCTGGGCATCGCTGAGGCGCACGCACAGGGCAAGCAGTTCTACGTGGTGGTCAACATCGCCCCGCACAACGCCAAGCTCAAGACCTTCCTCAAGGACCTGGCGCCGGTGATCGAGATGGCGCCCGACGCGCTGATCATGTCCGACCCCGGCCTGATCATGCTGGTGCGCCAGCATTATCCGCAGATGCCGATCCATCTGTCGGTGCAGGCCAACGCGGTGAACTGGGCCAGCGTCGAGTTCTGGCGGCAGCAGGGGCTGACGCGGGTGATCCTGTCGCGCGAGCTGTCGCTGGAGGAGATCGGGGAAATCCGCGCCCAGGTGCCGGGCATGGAGCTGGAGGTATTCGTCCACGGCGCGCTGTGCATGGCCTATTCCGGGCGCTGCCTGCTGTCGGGCTACATCAATCGTCGCGATCCCAACCAGGGCACCTGTACCAATGCCTGTCGCTGGCAGTACCAGGCCACGCCGGCAGCCGAGAACGAACTGGGCGAGATCGTGCGCGTGGTCGACCCGACCCTGGGCCAGGGGGCGCCGACCTCTCAGGCGTTCGTGCTGCAGGAAGCGGGGCGCCCGGAGGAGGAAATGAGCGCCTTCGAGGACGAGCACGGCACCTACATCATGAACTCCAAGGACCTGCGAGCGGTGCAGCACGTCGAGCGCCTGGTGCGCATGGGCGTGCATTCGCTGAAGATCGAGGGCCGCACCAAGAGCCACTTCTACGTGGCGCGCACTGCCCAGGTCTATCGCCGCGCCATCGACGATGCGCTGGCCGGCAAGCCCTTCGATCCGAGCCTGCTGGGCAGCCTCGAATCGCTGGCCCACCGTGGCTATACGGAGGGTTTTCTGCGCCGCCACGTGCACGACGAATACCAGAACTACGAGCGCGGCAGCTCGGTTTCCGAGCGTCAGCAGTTCGTTGGCGAGCTGACCGGCGAGCGCCGTGGCGAGCTGGTCGAGGTGCGGGTGAAGAACCGCTTCGCGGTGGGTGATGGCCTGGAACTGATGACGCCACAGGGCAACCTGCGCTTCACCCTGGAGCAGTTGCAGAACGCACAAGGCCAGGCGCAGTCGGTAGCACCGGGGGACGGCCACGTCCTCTATCTGCCGCTGCCGGCGCAGGTGCAGCTGGAGTACGGTCTGCTGATGCGCGATCTGTAGGGCGCGAGGGCGGAGGGGCGTTTCTGGTGGATGGGTGAAGCGTCATCCACCCTACGGGGGCTCTAGGGGCAGGGGTGGATCGCCGGCGAGCCGGCTCCTACGGATCGTGTCAGCCGATGCATCTGGCGACCTACCTGTAGGCGCGAATTCAGTCGCGATGCGGTCGAGCAGGGCGGCATCGCGTTCGGCAGTGTGTAGGAGCCCGCTTGCGGGCGATGCGCAGGGCGCCGCTACATCGCCTGCTGGCGGCGGCGTCGGCTGGCCAGCTGGCGTTCCAGTTCGCAGAGGCTGTCGATGCCCTGGCGGCGTGCCTTGCTGAACAGCATCAGCGCCAGCTCGGCGGTGACCAGCGCGTCGGCGCTGGCGTTGTGGCGCTGTTGCACCTGCAGGCCGAACTCGGCGACCCACTCATCCAGTCCGCCCTGACGCACGCGTGCCTGCGGGCAGAGCAGGGGGGCGATCTCGGCAACGTCGAAGAAGTTGTGCTGCAGGCGATAGTCCAGGCTCTGGCGCAGGGCACGCCCCAGCATGCGCTGGTCGAAACCGGCATGGAAGGCCAGCAGCGGGCTGCTGCCGACGAACTCCATGAAGTCCAGCAAGGCCTCGGCCGGGTCGACGCCGCGTGCCACCTCGCTGGGGGCGATGCCATGGATCAGGGTGCTGGCGCTGGCCTGGTGGTCGGGCCGGCGCAGGGTGCATTCGAACTGTTCGGCGAAGTCGATGGCGCCGTGATCGATTACCACCGCGCCAATCGCCAGTACCAGGTCGCGGCGCATGTTCAGGCCGGTGGTCTCCAGGTCCAGCACGACGATGCGCTGCTGGTGCAGCGGCCGCTCATCGAGCGGCGCGGGCGCACTCAGGGCCTGGCGACGTTGCAACTGCTGCTGGGTCAGGGCCGGGCCACGGCCGGTGAACCAGGTGAACTTGCTCATAGCTGATACCTCATGGCCAGGCTGCTCTGCAGTCGCTGAGCCTGGCGGAAGGACTCGCGCAGGATACGCCGGTCCAGGTGATTCAGGTGATCGGGGTCGACCCGATTGGAGTAGGGCAGTTCGTCGCGCGCCTGCAGCTGGTGCTGCTGCATGCGGGTTTGCTGGATGAAATGATAGGCCTCCTCGTAGGCCGCGCCATCCAGCGCGTCGATCACGCCCTTGGCGACCAGCGCGCGCAGGCGCTCCAGGGTGCCGACCGAGCTGATGCCGTTGGCCAGCGCCAGCAGGCGGGCGCCATCGACGAAGGGCGTCAGGCCCTGCACCTTGAGATCGAGGGTGTCCTTGTCGGCGCCGGAGCGCGCCACCACGAAGTCGCGGAAGCGGCCAACCGGCGGACGCTGGCGCAGGGCGTTCTCGGCCAGCATCTTCTGGAACAGGCTGTTGCTGGCGACGCGTTCGAGCAAGGCGGCGCGCAGCTGTTCGCAGCCGGCATCCGGGCCCCAGATGGTGCGCAGGTCGAAGTAGATCGACGAGCCCAGCAGGTTCTCCGGTGTCGCTTCGTCCACGAAACCGGCGAAACGCCGCGACCACTCCTGCCGCGACAGGCACAGCTCCGGGTTGCCGGCCATGATGTTGCCCTTGCACAGGGTGAAGCCGCATTGCGCCAAACGCTGGTTGATCTCGACGGCCAGCGGCAGCAGGCGGCCACGGATGGCGGCGGCCTCGGCAGCGTCGGCGGCCTCGAAGAGAATGCCGTTGTCCTGGTCGGTGTGCAGGGTCTGCTCGCGGCGGCCTTCGCTGCCGAAGCACAGCCAGGTAAATGCGATGCCCGGGTCGCCCATGTCCTCGAGGGTCAGCTCGATCACCCGGCACACGGTGTGGTCGTTGAGCAGGGTGACGATGTGGGTGATCTGCGTCGAGCTGGCGCCGTGGGCGAGCATGCGATCGACCAGCAGGCGAATGTCGCTGCGCAGCCCGGCCAGGGTCTCGACCTTGCCGGCATGGCGAATGGTACGCGCCAGGTGGACCAGGTCGACCCGCTGCAGGCTGAACAGGTCTCGCTCGGAAATGACCCCGCAGAGCTTCTCGTTCTGTACCAGGCAAACGTGGGCAATATGCCGCTCGGTCATGGCGATGGCGGCGTCGAAGGCACTGGCGTCCGGTTGCAGATGGAAGGGGTTGGGGGTCATCAGCCGGTCGATCGGCTGCGCCAGGTCGACGCCGTCGGCGACCACCCGGCGCAGGTCGCGCAGGGTGAAGATGCCCAGGGGCCGCTCGCTTTGGTCCACCACCACGATGCTGCCCACGTGCTGCTCGTGCATCAGCCGCACGGCCTCGCGCAGGGGCGTGTGCGGCGCGCAGCCGATGGGTTGGCGCATGGCCAGCTCACCCAGGCGGGTATCCAGCGAGTACTGCGCGCCGAGGGTTTCCACAGCGCGCAACTGCACCTGCTGGTTGACCTGGTCGAGCAGGCTGCTGACGCCGCGCAGGGCAAAGTCGCGCAACGGGTTGGAGACGGCGAACAGCTTGATGAAGGCGTGCTTGGCCAGCAGCAGGCAGAAGGTGTCTTCGGCGGCTAGGTGTTCGGTGCGGGTGGCGCGCTCGCCGATCAGTGCGGCCAGCGGAAAGCATTCGCCAGCGGTGATCTCGAAGGTGGTCTCGGTGCCGCGGCGTGCGCTGTGCGGGCGCTCACCGTGCACACGGCCCTGCTTGACGATGTAGAAGTGCTCGACCACGCCATCGGCGGGTTTGATGATCGAGTCGCCCTCGGCATAGAAGCGCAGCTGGCAATGCTCGACCAGAAACGCCAGGTGGGCGGTGTCCATCTGGTTGAAGGGGGGGAACTTCTGCAGGAACTCCATGGTGCCGTGGATGTTCTGCAGCACCGCGGTCTTGCCCGCATCGGCCATCGCGTCGGCCTTGCTCATGGGCTTGCGCCTCGCACGTTCGGGATGCTTGCAGTGTGGCCCCGGCACGGCGTTTTGCCCATTGCACCTAAGTAGGGGGCAGCGGCAACACGCGCCGCACGGGGTTTTGACGAAATTTTTACGTCCCCCCGGGCAGACTTCGCCAGCCCTCGTGTTCCGCAACCAGCAGGCCTTTCCATGCAGCCATCCGTACCCGCCGCCCGAGCCCCGGCTCAGGTCAGCATCGCCAGCCATCTGGCATTTATCCTGAGCAGCGCACTGTGCATGCTGCTGCTGTTCGCGCTGGCGCGCCTGGGCCTGCTGGCCTACAACCATGCGCTGATCGCCGATACGCCGGCCAGCACCTTCGCCGAGGCCTTCTTCAACGGCGCGCGGTTCGACCTGCGCCTGATCGTCTACCTGTGCATCCCGCTGACCCTGGCGCTGCTCAGCGTGCGGGCGATGCGTGCGCGTCACCTGCAGGTGGCCTGGCTGACCCTCGCCACCAGCCTGTGCCTGTTCTTCGCCGTGGTCGAACTGAACTTCTACCGCGAATTCCACCAGCGCCTGAACAGCCTGGTGTTCCAGTACATGCAGGAAGACCTGGGCACCGTGGCCAGCATGATCTGGAACGGCTTCCCGGTGCTGCGCCTGCTGCTGGTCTGGGCCCTGGCCAGCGTGCTGCTGGCCTGGCTGTTCCGCCGCATCGAACGCGCCACCCGTGCACGCGCGAACGCCAGCGCGCCGCACTGGGCGGCCCGCAGTGCGGTGTTCGTGATGTTCCTGCTGATCTGCGTCGTGGCCGCGCGTGGCACCCTGCGCTCCGGTCCGCCGCTGCGCTGGGGCGACGCCTATACCACCGATTCGATGTTCGCCAACCACCTGGGCCTCAACGGCACCCTGACCCTGGCCAATGCCGCCAGCAACTACTTCTCCGATCACCGTGACAACAGCTGGAAGGCGACCCTGCCGGCGGACGAGGCCCGGCAGGTGACCCGCGACCTGCTGCTGACCCCGCGTGACCGCCTGATCGATGCCGACCAGGCGGCCGTGCGCCGCATCTACACGCCGCCGCCCGAAGGCCAGCTGCCGCAGGTGCGCAACGTGGTGGTGATCCTCATGGAAAGCATGGCGGGGCGCTACATCGGCGCGATGGGCAACCAGGACGGCATCACGCCGAACTTCGATGCGCTGGCCAAGCAGGGCCTGCTGTTCCAGCACGTGTTTTCCAACGGTACCCACACCCACCAGGGCATGTTCGCCACCATGGCCTGCTTCCCCAACCTGCCGGCGTTCGAGTACCTGATGCGCATGCCTGAGGGCAGCCACCAGTTCTCCGGGCTGCCGCAGCTGCTCAGTGCCCGTGGCTACGATGACGTCTACGTCTACAACGGCAGTTTCGCCTGGGACAACCAGTCCGGCTTCTTCGCCAACCAGGGCATGCGCAATTTCGTCGGCCGCGAGGACTTCGTCGACCCGGTGTTCATCGACCCGACCTGGGGTGTCTCCGACCAGGACATGTTCAGCCGTGGCGCCGACGAGCTGGCCAGGCTGGGGCGCCAGGGCAAGCCCTTCTATGCGCTGCTGCAGACGCTCTCCAATCACACCCCTTACGCCTTGCCGGAAAACCTGCCGGTCGAGCGCGTCACCGGCCACGGTTCGCTCGACGAGCACCTGACCGCCATGCGCTACGCCGACTGGGCGCTGGGGCAGTTCTTCGCCAAGGCGCGTCAGGAACCCTATTTCAAGGACACCCTGTTCGTGGTGCTGGGCGATCACGGCTTCGGCAACGATGAACAGATCACCGAGATGGATCTTTCGCGCTTTAGCATCCCGCTGCTGATGATCGGTCCGGGCGTGCAGGAGACCTTCGGCAGTAGCCGCGATACCGTCGGCAGCCAGATCGACGTGGTGCCGACCATCGTTGGGCGCCTGGGCCTGCCGGTGCAGGCGCAGTGCTGGGGCCGCGACCTGCTGGCGCTGCCTCCGGGTGATGCGGGGGTGGCGGTGATCAAGCCGTCCGGCAGCGACCAGACCGTGGGCCTGGTGAGCGGTGACCGCATCCTGGTCAAGCCACGTGACCGTGACGCGCGCCTGTATCGCTACCAGCTGGGCCACGACGCAGGCGCCGAGGTGATCGATGACGCCCAGGCGCGTACGGACCTGGAGCGCAAGCTGTCGGCCTTCGTCCAGACCGCGACCGCCAGCCTGCTGGGCAATACCACCGGCGTCTCGCTGGACAAGACGGCGCAGGCCAAGCGCTAGCTGCACAGGCCTGCCGCGACCGCCCAATAAAAAACCGCCCCGAAGGGCGGTTTTTTCATACCTGCTGCGCGGGTATCATAGGCCGTTCTTGGCCTTGTACTCGCGGCGACGGCGGTGCAGGACCGGCTCGGTGTAACCGTTGGGCTGCTTGCAGCCTTCGACGACCAGCTCCAGCGCGGCCTGGAAGGCGACGTTGCTGTCGAAGTCCGGGGCCATCGGGCGGTACAGCGGGTCGGCCGTGTTCTGGCGGTCGACCACCGGTGCCATGCGCTTGAGGCTCTCGACCACCTGCGCCTCGCTGACGATGCCGTGGCGCAGCCAGTTGGCCAGCAGCTGGCTGGAGATACGCAGGGTGGCGCGGTCTTCCATCAGGCCGACATCGTTGATGTCCGGCACCTTGGAACAGCCGACGCCCTGGTCGATCCAGCGCACCACGTAGCCGAGGATGCCTTGCGCGTTGTTGTCCAGCTCGTTGCGGATTTCTTCCGCTGACCAGTTGGTGTCCTTGGCCAGCGGGATGGTCAGGATGTCATCCACCGACGCCGGGGTGCGCTTGGCCAGCTCGGCCTGACGGGCGAACACGTCGACCTTGTGGTAGTGCAGGGCGTGCAGGGTGGCGGCGGTCGGCGACGGGACCCAGGCGGTGTTGGCGCCGGACAGCGGGTGCGCGATTTTCTGCTCGAGCATGGCGGCCATCAGGTCCGGCATCGCCCACATGCCTTTGCCGATCTGCGCACGGCCCTGCAGGCCGGTGGCCAGGCCGACGTCGACGTTGTTGTTCTCGTAGGCACCGATCCAGGCCTCGCTCTTCATGGCGGCCTTGCGCACGACCGCGCCTGCTTCCATGGAGGTGTGGATCTCGTCACCGGTACGGTCGAGGAAGCCGGTGTTGATGAACACCACGCGCTCGCTGGCCGCCTTGATGCAGGCCTTGAGGTTGACGGTGGTGCGGCGCTCTTCGTCCATGATGCCGACTTTCAGGGTGTTGCGGGCCAGGCCCAGCACATCCTCGACGCGGGCGAAGATCTCGCTGGTGAAGGCGACTTCTTCCGGGCCGTGCATCTTCGGCTTGACGATGTAGACGCTGCCGGTGCGGGTGTTCTTGCGGCTGGTGTTGCCGTTCAGGTTGTGCACCGCGATCAGGCTGGTGAACAGCGCGTCCTGGATGCCTTCCGGAATCTCGTTGCCCTCGGCATCGAGGATGGCCGGGTTGGTCATCAGGTGACCGACGTTGCGCACGAACAGCAGCGAGCGGCCGTGCAGGGTCAGTTCGCCACCGTCGACCTTGGTGTAGACGCGGTCCGGGTTCATGGTGCGGGTGAAGGTGCTGCCGCCCTTGGACACTTCCTCGGCCAGGTCGCCCTTCATCAGGCCCAGCCAGTTCTTGTAGACCACGACCTTGTCGTCGGCATCGACGGCGGCGACGGAGTCTTCGCAGTCCATGATTGTGGTCAGCGCCGCTTCCATCAGCACGTCTTTCACGCCGGCGGCGTCGGTGCTGCCGATGGGGCTGCTGGCATCGATCTGGATTTCGAAGTGCAGGCCGTTGTGCTTGAGCAGCACCGCGACCGGTGCGCTGGCGTCACCCTGGAAGCCGATCAGTTGCGCGTCGTCGCGCAGGCCTGTGTTGCTGCCGCCCTTGAGGCCGACGACCAGCTTGCCGTCGACGATCTTGTAGGCGCTGGAGTCGACATGCGAGCCGGCGGCCAGCGGAGCGGCCTCGTCGAGGAAGGCGCGAGCGAAGGCGATGACCTTGTCACCACGGACCTTGTTGTAGCCCTTGCCCTTCTCGGCGCCACCTTCTTCGCTGATCACGTCGGTGCCGTACAGTGCGTCGTACAGCGAGCCCCAGCGGGCGTTCGAGGCGTTGAGGGCGAAGCGGGCGTTCATGACCGGCACGACCAGCTGCGGGCCGGCCAGGCGGGCGATCTCTTCGTCGACGTTCTGCGTGGTGGCCTGGAAGTCCTGCGGCTCTGGCAGCAGGTAGCCGATCTCCTGCAGGAAGGCCTTGTAGGCAGCGGCGTCATGAGCCTGACCCTGGCGCGCCTGGTGCCAGGCATCGATCTGCGCCTGCAGCTCGTCACGCTTGGCCAGCAGGGCACGGTTCTTCGGTGCCAGGTCCTTGATGACCGCGGCGGCGCCAGCCCAGAAGCTGTCGGCAGCGATGCCGGTACCGGGGATGGCTTCGTTGTTCACGAAGTCGTACAGGGCTTTGGCGACCTGCAGGCCACCGACTTGAACGCGTTCAGTCATCACTTGCCTCACTCTCTCTGAGCTCTACTCAAAAGCCACTTCGGGCCCCTCTGAAACTACCTGCGTTGCCATCGACTACGCCTTTGGAGAGGCTCGTCGGAGACGGCCTTGCCGTCTTGTAGTCCAAGGCGCGGCATACTACATCAAGATTCGGGGGAAATGCAGTGGGGATACGTCAGTCCGCGACCGAAAAGGTCTTTTCGGTCATTATCGATACGTTGTGTGTGCAAAAAAGAGTGTCATTGTTTCATAAAAATTGTAAAAACGTACACGATTAATTGTTCTAGCTACTGACAAGCACGCGAATATGGCCTACGCCGCCTCGCCTATACTGCCTGTCATGCATTCTGGAGTGCCTCATGACGGTATCTGCTGCTAGTGCCAATGACCTGGTCGATCTCGTGCGTCTGTTCGCCGGCTACCTGCGTTTCTACCAGGTGCCGAGGGCAGAGTCGGACATCGCGGATTTCCTCGGCGAGCGCCTGCAACGCGGCGACGCGCAGCTGCTCATCGCCCGCGATGCGCAGGGCGTTGCCCAGGGGTTCGTCCAGCTCTATCCGTTGTTCTCCTCGCTGGCGCTGGAACCGGCCTGGCTGCTCAGCGATCTGTATGTGGACGAAGCGTCCCGCCGCGCAGGTGTCGGCGAGGCGCTGATGAACGCGGCCCGTGCCCACGCCGAGGCCACGGGTGCCTGTGGCCTGCAGCTGGAGACGGCGAAGAGCAACCTGGCCGGGCAGCGTCTCTACGAGCGTCTCGGCTATGCGCGTGACGAACAGTTCCTTACCTATTGGCTGGCGCTGAAGCGCTGACCCTGTGGCTATGACATGAGAGAGGGGCAGTAGATGGATCATCTGGTATTGACGGTGATTGCCGCGGATCAACCTGGCCTGGTCGAGCGCCTGGCTGGCTGCGTCGCGGCCCACGGCGGCAACTGGCTGGAGAGCCGCATGGCGCGCATGGCCGGGCAGTTCGCCGGGATTGTGCGGGTGGACGTGCCGGGCGAGGCGCATGGTGCGCTGATCCGGGAGCTCGAAGCCCTGAGCGCACAGGGGATTCGCGTGCAACTGGCAGCCAGTGGCAGCGAGCCCGGCGGACGCTTCACCTCGATTCGCCTGGAACTGGTGGGTAACGACCGTCCGGGTATCGTCCGCGACATCACCCGTGTGCTTGCCGAGCAGGGCGTCAACCTGGAAAACCTGCTGACGGAAGTGGCGCCGGCGCCCATGAGCGGTGAGCTGCTGTTCACCGCCGAAGCCATGTTGGCGGTGCCCGAGTCGCTGGAGCTGGAGCAGTTGCAGGCACGTCTGGAAACCCTGGCCGACGACCTGATGGTCGAGCTGAACCTGCGTGCCGAGGACTGATATCCACGGCCTGCGTGGATCAGCCTGTGGATAAACTGGGGAGCCCCGACGCACCACCTAGTGCGCCGGGGCTTTTCGTTGTCTGGCTAAAAAATCAGCAGGATCAATGGCTTGTGCACAAATGCCGGGGATGGATCTGTGGATAAGCCTGGGGTGAACGAGGCCGCGCCAGGAGCGACGCGGCCTGCAGCCGGCTGAGCGTTTTCTGTGCAGCGAGCACAGCGCGCAACGCCTCGGCGCCGCCTCCTGCTGCCTATCGAGCGGGCGGGCGCTTGCGCAGGCTCAGCCAGATATCGATGCTGTATACAATCAGCGCGGCCCAGATGCAGGCAAAGGCGAGCAGGGTGCTCGGTGAGAAATGCTCGTCGAACAGCAGGATGGCCTGCAGCAGCACCAGCGTGGGCGCCAGGTACTGAAGAAAGCCCAGCGTGGTGTAGGGCAGGTGCCGCGCCGCCGCATTGAAGCACACCAGCGGCACCAGGGTGATCGGGCCTGCCGCCGCCAGCCAGAGGGCCTCGCTGCTGGTCCAGAAGCTTGCCTGACTGCTCGTGGCCGCCGGGTGCAGGAGCAACCAGCCCAGTGCCAACGGCAGCAGCAGCCAGGTTTCCACCACCAGGCCGGGCAGGGCCGCCACTGGCGCCTGCTTGCGAATCAGCCCGTAGAAACCGAAGGTCAGGGCCAGCACCAGCGAGACCCAGGGCAGGCTGCCCACCTGCCAGAGCTGTTGCAGCACGCCCAGCGCGGCCAGCGCGACGGCCAGCCACTGCAGGCGGCGCAGGCGTTCGCCGAGGATCAGCAGGCCGAGCAGAACGTTGATCAGCGGGTTGATGTAGTAGCCCAGGCTGGCCTCGATCATGCGCCCGTTGTTCACCGCCCAGACGTACACCAGCCAGTTGGTGGCGATCAGCAGGCCGCAGCCGGCGAGCACCGCCAGGCGCCTGGGGTTGTCACGCAGCTCGCGCCACCAGCCCGGGTGCTTCCAGACGAACAGCAGCAAGCCGCCGAACAGCGCCGACCAGAGCACGCGATGAACGATGATTTCCATCGCGGGTACGCTTTGCAGGGCTTTGAAGTAGAGGGGGAACAGGCCCCAGATGATGTAGGCGGTAAGGCCCAGAATGTACCCGCGCTGCGGGTTGGCGGTGGCCATCGATGATCCTTGCTGGGGCGGCTTGAGGGGCCGGCAAATTCTAGTCTTCTGGCCCCGGACTTGTCTGTCCGTTCAGTTTCCCTGGCTGCCCAGGCCTGGGGGAAAGTCGTAAGGCAAACTTTACGCGGTGCGTGCAACTGTATCGGTATGCGGGGCCGGCGCAGCCGCTGGGTAGCCCGGATGCGATCCGGGGCCGCGGGATGGAACGGCAAGCATCGCGGCTGAAGCCGCTCCTACGGCACAGGCGAACATCGGTAGGAGCGGCTTCAGCCGCGAAGGCTCCATCTCTCGGATAGCCGCAATGACCTCGCGCCAGGCCAGGTTTCAGAACAGCCGCAACGGCTCCTCATCCAGCGCAGCCAGCTGCTCGCGCAGGGCGAGAATCTGGTCGCCCCAGTAGCGCTCGCCGGCGAACCAGGGAAAGGCCAGGGGGAAGGCCGGGTCGTCCCAGCGCCGTGCGATCCAGGCGCTGTGGTGCATCAGGCGCAGGGCGCGCAAGCCCTCGATCAGCGGCAGTTCGCGGGCGGCGAAATCATGGAATTCCTGATAGCCATCGACCAGTTCTGCAAGCTGACCGAGGCGCTCATGGCGTTCGCCGGCCAGCATCATCCACAGGTCCTGCACGGCCGGGCCCATGCGGCAGTCATCCAGGTCGACCATATGGAAGCTGTCATCGCGGTACAGCAGGTTGCCGGGGTGGCAGTCACCATGCAGGCGGATGGCCTGGTAGCGCACGCGGGAGAACAGCTCGTCGAGGCGCGCCAGCAGGTCGCGGGCGACCGACTCGTAGGCCGGCAGCAGGCTTTTCGGAACGAAACCGCCGTCGAGCAGCGCGCCCAGGGCGGCATGGCCGAAGTTGTCCACCGCCAGGGTCTCGCGGTGGGCGAACGGACGACTGGCGCCGATGGCATGCATGCGCCCGAGCAACTGGCCGAGACGATACAGCTGGTCGAGATTGCCGGGCTCCGGGGCGCGGCCACCACGGCGCGGGAACAGGGCGAAGCGAAAACCGCCATGCGCGAACAGCGTCTCGCCGTTGCGTGACAGCGGCGCCACCACCGGCACCTCATTCTCGGCCAGCTCGGCGCTGAAGGCATGCTCTTCACGGATCGCCGCGTCGCTCCAGCGATCCGGGCGGTAGAACTTGGCGATCAGCGGCGTCTCGCCCTCGATGCCGACCTGATAGACGCGGTTCTCGTAGCTGTTCAGCGCCAGCACGCGAGCGTCACTGAGGTAGCCGAGGCTTTCCACGGCGTCGAGTACCAGGTCCGGGGTGAGGGTCGAAAAAGGATGGCTCATGAACGGCTCCGCACAAGTGGGCGCCCAGTCTACCGGCTTGCGCGAGGCGCAGGGGGCTGGTCGTCGCCGGTGCGCTACAGCTGGGTGCCGAGCAGCACCTGACTGGCGGCGAACTGGGCACGGACCGGGTCGTCGCGGTTCAGGCCCAGTGCCGTCAGCTGCTCGGCGGCGATCAAGGCGCACAGGGTCTGGCCGCTGGCCAGGCCGATGCGTACTTCGCTGGGGCCGTCGAGCGCCGGAATGATCTGTTCGATGCGCCCTTCGAGGGCATTGCGCTGTTCATCGCGAGGTGCGTGAAGCGGATGCAGCTCCAGCCAGCCGGCCTTGATCAGGGCGACGACGTTGCTGCCCGGCTGCAGGTGCAGGTTGTCCGTACTGTCGTGGGTGATCTGCGCCTGCAGCCGCTCACCGCCCGGCAGCTCGATATCGATCAGGTCGTTGTGCCCGCAGGGATGAATCGCACGCACGCGACCGGCGAGCTGGTTGCGCGCGCTGGTGCGCAGCATCAGCCGGCCGAGCAGTTGCAGGTCGGCGTCGTCCTCGGCGGCCAGCAGCAACTGGGCCTGCAGCGCCTGCACGCGCTGGTGCAGGGCCAGAAGGCGCTCGCCGGCTGGCGTCAGGCGTGCGCCGCCACCGCCCTTGCCGCCGACGCTGCGGCTGACCAGCGGCTGCTCGGAAAGATTGTTCAGCTCGTCGATGGCATCCCAGGCCGCCTTGTAGCTCAGCCCGGCGGCCTTGGCCGCGCGGGTGATGGAGCCCAGCTCGGCAATCCGCTCCAGCAGGGCCAGGCGTTTGGGGCGGCGGCTGAGCAGTTGCGCGAGAGGGTCGAGCTGAGACATGGCGGACGGGCAGGCGAGAAGAATGTCGGGCACGGTGCGTGACTGCGCCCGGCACGTCAAGTCAGCCGTCACCCGGTGCTGGCGTGCGGGCCAGGCAGTAGACGTCGATGCGTGACGCCCCGGCGCGGCGCAGCAGTTGGGCGATGCTGCTGGCGGTCGCGCCCGTGGTCAGCACGTCATCGATCAGCGCCAGATGAGCGCCACGGAGCCGCGCCTGCGGCTCCAGGGCGAAGGCCTGGCGCAGGTTGCGCTTGCGCGTGGCGGCGTTCAGCCCCTGCTGCGCAGGGGTATCGAGCGGGCGCCGCAACCAGTCGCCGTGAACCGGCAACTGCAGGCTGGCGCCCAGCCAGTCGGCGAGCATCTGCGCCTGGTTGAAGCCACGCTGCCGTTGCCGCCGCAGAGCCAATGGCACCGGCAGCAAGACCTGTGGCCTGGGCAGGCCCTCGGCATAGGCGTGGCGCAGGTGCTCGGCCAGCAACTCGGCGAGCAGGCGACCGTGCGGCCACTGGCCCTGGTGCTTGAAGCGGGTGATCAGGCTGTCTACCGGGAAGGCATAGCGCCACGGCGCTTCCACGCGGGTGAAGCCTGGCGCCTTCTTCTGGCAGGCGCCGCAGGTCAGTCCTTGCGCGGGCAAGGGTACGGCGCAGACCAGGCAATGCGCGCCCAGCCAGGGCAGCTCGGCTTCACAGGCCGTGCAGATGCCGTGCGTGGGGTGGTCGTTGGCGTCGTCGCACAGTTGGCAGTGGCGCCGCAGGCGCAACCAGCCGAGGCGTTGCAGCGAACACAGGTCGAATCCGGGCATGACGGCTCATCCTTGAGCGACGGAGCCCCGAGCCTAGCAGGTCTCAGCGAATCAACCAGCCCATCACCACCAGGCCGAGGAACAGCCAGATGATCCCGCCGATGATCGAGCGTCTCAGCAGCGCGCGCACGCCGTTGTAGAGAAACAGCAGGCCGATGATCAGCAGGATGATGCTGAAGATCGAGACGTCCATGCCGATGGCACTGGCCAGGCCGCGGAGGAAATCGTCGAACGCATCGGCAACGGCTCCCAGCGCACCGGACAGCACGTCCACGACGAAACGGATGGCGCGACCCAGTACCTGGCCGAGTCCTTCGAAGAAACCTTCTACCTGCATGCAAGCGTCCTGTATTGGCGATAGGCATTGGGCAAGATGCCATGATGGAAGTTCGATCGATCAATATGTGATCAATGGTAAACCTGTGTCTTTCTTGCGGTTGACAGCATCCAACTGCCACTTATGATGGCCTGAGCCTGAATGCCCCCTCAAACAGATGCCACCAAGCGTCGAAGGATTTCCCAGATGAGCGCAACCGCAGCAACCACCGCCCGCCACGATTGGTCCCTCGCCGAAGTTCGTGCGCTGTTCGAGCAGCCCTTCAACGATCTGCTGTTCCAGGCGCAGACGGTACACCGCGCGCACTTCGATCCCAACCGCGTGCAGGTCTCGACCCTGCTGTCGATCAAGACCGGTGCCTGCCCGGAGGACTGCAAGTACTGCCCGCAGTCCGGCCACTACAACACGGGCCTGGACAAGGAAAAGCTGATGGAGGTGCAGAAGGTGCTGGAGGCGGCGGCCGAGGCCAAGGCCATCGGCTCGACGCGCTTCTGCATGGGCGCGGCGTGGAAGCATCCGTCGGCCAAGGACATGCCCTACGTGCTGGAAATGGTCAAAGGCGTGAAGAAGCTCGGCCTGGAAACCTGCATGACCCTCGGTCGCCTGGACCAGGAACAGACCCAGGCGCTGGCCGATGCGGGGTTGGACTACTACAACCACAACCTCGACACCTCGCCGGAGTTCTACGGCAACATCATCACCACGCGCACCTACGGCGAGCGCCTGCAGACCCTGGCCTACGTGCGCGAGGCGGGCATGAAGATCTGCTCCGGCGGCATTCTCGGCATGGGCGAGTCGGTGGACGACCGCGCCGGGCTGCTGATCCAGCTGGCCAACCTGCCCGAGCATCCGGAAAGCGTACCGATCAACATGCTGGTCAAGGTCAAGGGCACGCCGCTGGCCGAAGAGAAGGACGTCGATCCGTTCGACTTCATCCGTACCCTGGCGGTGGCGCGCATCATGATGCCGCAGTCCCATGTGCGCCTGTCCGCCGGTCGCGAGCAGATGAACGAGCAGATGCAGGCCCTGGCCTTCATGGCCGGTGCCAACTCGATCTTCTACGGCGAGAAGCTGCTGACCACCGCCAACCCGCAGGCCGACAAGGACATGGCCCTGTTCAAGCGCCTCGGCATCAAGCCGGAAGAGCGCGAGGAACATGCCGACGAGGTGCACCAGGCGGCCATCGAGCAGGCCCTGGTCGAGCAACGCGACTCCCAGCTGTTCTACAACGCGGCCTCGGCCTGATATCTCCCAGGTGGATGGATGAAGCGTCATCCGCCCTGCGCAGCCCGATGCCATGCGCAGGGTGGCTGACCCGCTTGCGGTTATCCACCGTTCTCCGGTGCCTGCCATGTCTTTCGATCTTGCTGCCCGCCTGGCCGAGCGCCAGGCAGCCGACCTGTTCCGCAGCCGTCCTCTGCTGCAGACCCCGCAGGGTCCGCAGGTGCGTGCTGATGACCAGGAGCTGCTGGCCTTCTGCTCCAACGATTACCTGGGCCTGGCCAACCACCCCGAGGTGATTCGCGCGCTGCAGCAGGGCGCGGAGCAATGGGGCGTCGGTGGCGGCGCGTCGCACCTGGTGATTGGCCACAGCACGCCTCACCATGAGTTGGAAGAGGCGCTCGCCGCGTTCACCGGACGCCCGCGCGCGCTGCTGTTCTCCACGGGCTACATGGCCAACCTCGCTGTCGTCACCGCGCTGCTCGGCCAGGGTGACAGCGTGCTGGAGGATCGCCTCAACCACGCGTCGCTGCTCGACGCCGGCCTGCTGTCCGGCGCGCGCTTCTCGCGCTACCTGCACAACGATGCGGTCAGCCTGGCCAATCGCCTGCGCAAGGCCAGCGGCAACTGCCTGGTGGTCACCGATGGGGTGTTCAGCATGGATGGCGACCTGGCCGACCTGCCGGCGCTGTGCGCCGAGGCGCGGCTCAAGGATGCCTGGGTGATGGTCGACGATGCCCATGGCTTTGGCCCGTTGGGGGCGACCGGCGCTGGCATCGTCGAACATTTCGGCCTGGGCCAGGATGACGTGCAGGTGCTGGTCGGCACCCTGGGCAAGGCCTTTGGTACTGCCGGTGCCTTCGTCGCTGGCAGCGAAGAGCTGATCGAGACGCTGATCCAGTTCGCCCGCCCCTACATCTACACCACCAGCCAGCCGCCCGCCGTGGCCTGCGCCACGCTGAAGAGCCTGGAGCTGCTGCGTACCGAGAGCTGGCGCCGCGAGCACCTGGCCGGGCTGATTGCCCGCTTCCGTCAGGGCGCCAGCGAGATCGGCCTGGACCTGATGGACAGCCCGACGCCGATTCAGCCGATCCTGGTCGGTGACAGCGCCCGCGCCCTGAAGCTTTCGGCGCTGCTCAAGGCGCGCGGCATGCTGGTCGGCGCCATTCGTCCGCCGACCGTGCCGGCCGGCAGCGCGCGTCTGCGCGTGACCCTCTCCGCCGCCCATAGCGCAGCGCAGCTCGAACTGCTGCTCGAAGCCTTGGCCGAATGCTGGCCCCAGGTGCACACCGATGACTGAGAAACTGATTCTGCTGCCCGGCTGGGGCTTCGATGCGGCCGTGCTGCAACCCCTTGCGGATGCACTGGGTGGCGAGTGCCAGGTGCAGGTCGCCGCACTGCCCAGGTTGGCCTCCGCGTCTGCCGGGGACTGGCTCGACGAGCTGGATGCGCGCCTGGCCGATGGTTGCTGGCTGGCCGGCTGGTCGCTGGGCGGCATGCTCGCCGCTGCCCTGGCGGCGCGGCGCGGCGCGCGTTGCCGCGGCCTGATCAGCCTGGCCAGCAATGCCTGCTTCGTGGCCAGCGAGCGCTGGCCGCAGGCGCTGGCCGAAGACACCTACAGCGCGTTCTACCAGGGCTGTCAGGCGAATGCCGGCGCGACCCTGAAACGCTTCGCCATGCTCTGTGCCCAGGGCGCTGCAGATGCGCGCGGCCTGTCGCGGCAGCTGCAGACGCACCTGCTCGCGGGGGACGAGGCGGCACTGCTCGCCGGCCTGCGGGTTCTGGCGAGCCTCGACAATCGTGCGCCGCTGGCGGCCTTCGGCGGGGCGCAGCTGCATCTGCTGGCCGAGCTGGACGCACTGGTCCCGGCTGCGGCGGGCGACGCGCTGCTGGCGTTGTTGTCGGCGGGCGAGGTGGATGTGCTGGAGGGCTGTGGTCATGCCTTCGTGCACGAGCAGGCTGACAGCGTGGCGGCGCTGATGCTGGATTTCATCCGTGAGTCCGACGATGGCTGAGTGTTCCGAACGCGCGCAGGGCACCGACGCCGAGGTGAGCACGGCGGCCCTGCTGGACAAGCGCCAGGTGGCGGCGTCGTTCTCGCGAGCGGCGACGAGCTACGATGCCGTGGCCGAACTGCAGCGCCATGTCGGCACGCAACTGCTGGCGCGTCTGCCGGTTTCGCTGCAGCCGCATCGCTGGCTGGACCTGGGCAGCGGCACGGGTTATTTCACCCGCGCCCTTGGCGAGCGCTATGGGCAGTGGACGGGGTTGGCCGTGGACATCGCCGAAGGCATGCTGCGCCATGCCAGGCCCCAGGGGGGCGCCGCGCACTTCATCGCCGGTGATGCCGAGGCCCTGCCGCTGCAGGCGGCCAGCGTCGACCTGCTGTTCTCCAGCCTGGCGCTGCAGTGGTGCGCCGATTTCCCGCGCGTGCTGAGCGAAGCGCAGCGGGTGTTGCGCCCCGGCGGCGTGCTGGCGTTCTCCAGCCTGTGCGTCGGCACCCTGCAGGAGTTGCGCGACAGCTGGCAGGCGGTCGACGGCTTCGTCCACGTCAATCGCTTCCGCCGGTTCGAGGACTACCAGCAGTGCTGCGCCGCCAGTGGCATGCAGGTGCTGAGCCTGCAGCGCCAGGCGCAAACGCTGCATTTCCGCGACCTGCGCAGCCTGACCACTTCGCTCAAGGACCTCGGCGCGCACAACCTCAACCCTGGCCGGCCGGGTGGCCTGACCGGGCGTGCGCGTATTCGCGCGCTGGTCGAGGCCTACGAACGCTGGCGTCAGCCCGCCGGGCTGCCTGCTACCTATCAGGTGGTCTACGGCGTGTTGCAGAAACTTCCGGGCGACGTTGCTGGCGTCGCCTAGCGGCGGTCCGCAATCGCCCGCCAGAAAGACACCTTCGGATAGCAGCGACGGGAGACATCGTCATGACGCACGCCTACTTCGTCACGGGGACGGATACCGAGATCGGCAAGACCACCATCGCTGCCGGCCTGCTGCACGCTGCCCGCCTGCGCGGGTTGAGTACTGCGGCGGCCAAGCCGGTCGCCTCCGGTTGCCAGCGAACGCCGCAAGGGCTGCGCAACGACGATGCGCTGGCCCTGCTGGCGCAGTGTTCGCTGCCGCTGCGCTACGAGGAGGTCAACCCGCTGGCGTTCGAGCCGGCGATCGCGCCGCACCTGGCGGCGCGCGAGGTCGGCGTCGAGTTGACTGTCGCCAGCCTGGCCAGCCCGGTGCGCGCGATCCTGGCAAGGAACGCCGACTTCTCCCTGGTCGAAGGTGCCGGTGGCTGGCGTGTACCCCTGGCCGGGCGCGAGAGCCTGTCGGACCTGGCCCAGGCGCTGGCGATACCGGTGATCCTGGTCGTGGGTGTGCGGCTGGGCTGCATCAACCACGCGGTCCTGACGGCCGAGGCCATCGAACGTGACGGTCTCAAGCTTGCCGGCTGGGTCGCCAATATCGTCGACCCGCAGACCTCGCGCCTGGAAGAGAACCTGGCGACCCTGGGCGAGCGATTGCCCGCTCCGTGCCTGGGCCGGGTGCCGTACCTGGAAGATGCGAGCGCCGCCGCGGTGGCGCAGCACCTGGCGCTGGAACGCCTGGCCGACTGGGAATAAACAGCCGGCGGACGATAGCCTTTTGTCTGTACATTTTTTAGCCGACTTCTGCTTCAATACGCAGCATCAGGTTTTATTTCCCCTTGGGAGCTGTCGATGGAAATCTCCAGCAATGCATTCAGTTCGGGCTTGAACGGCATCCAGGCCGGGCAACGCCGTGTCGAGCAGGCGGCCAGCGACATCGCCAGCAACGCGGTGACCGAGCCGCAGCAGCCCAGCCAGACGCCACCGCAGAACCAGGTGAACCCCACGCCACAGTCTGCCGAGCAGACGCGCCCCGACCTGGCGGAAAGCCTAGTCGCCTTGCGCGTTGGCGAGAACGAGGTGCGGGCCAGCTCACGTGTCGTGGAAACCGCCGATGAGGTGCTGGGTACGCTCATCGACACGCGTGCGTAAGTAGTTCCACCCCGGCCGTGGATGCGGCCTGCAACGGGGTAGGAGGGAGCACATGCAGATCGGCAACAGCGTGCCACCTTTCGTCCCTGCGCCGTCCTTCTCTTCGGCTCGGCCCCTCTCGTCCGACGTTTCCCCCGATATCGCCCGTGCCGACCAGGCACCCGTGACCGCGCCGCAGGAGCAGCAGGCGAATTCCAGCGCCTCCGGGCGCGAAGAGGCTGACCGTGCCTCCACCGATACGGCGGACGACAGCGCCGAAGCCAGCCCCCGGGAGCAGCGCCAGCAGCAGCTGGAGATCGCCGATCTGGTTCAGCGTGATCGTGAAGTGCGCACCCACGAACAGGCCCATGCCGCTGTCGGCGGGCAGTACGCCGGTTCACCGACCTACAGCTTCAAGCGTGGCCCTGACGGCCAGCGCTATGCCGTCTCCGGCGAGGTCGGCATCGACACGGCCGCTGTCCCCAATGACCCCGAAGCCACCTTGCGCAAGATGGAAGTCGTGCTGCGGGCCGCCCTCGCGCCCGCCGAGCCCTCCGCACAGGATCTGCGCGTGGCTGCCCAGGCCCAGGCCAAGGCGGCGCAGGCGCGGGTGGAGCTGGCCGAACTGCGTCGCGACGAAGCCGCCAGCGCCAGCGAGGAGAGCAAGGGGCGTGACGACGAACGGCAAGCCCAGGAGGCGTCTGACGAGCAGGGCCAGCAGGCCGTGCCGCCCGCACCTGACCTTGACCTGTACCGGCGCCTGGGCGAGTTGCCGTCGTCGGAGCCCGGCATCGATCTGGTCGCGTGACGGGTCGATTGGCAGCGCTTGACAAGGGGTTGGCGTAAACGTATGTTTCAAACGCCTGTTTGATTGCTTCGGCCGCAGCCTCGTGGCCGGGCAGCCGGGAGTGATCCCGAGAGCGACCGCCAAGACGGTCACCCCAACTACTAGGAATCCACCGCAGAGGTTTACCGCTATGCCTGACTACAAGGCCCCCTTGCGTGACATTCGTTTCGTTCGTGACGAGCTGCTGGGCTACGAAGCGCACTACCAGAGCCTGCCAGGTTGCCAGGACGCCACTCCGGACATGGTCGACGCCATCCTCGAGGAAGGCGCGAAGTTCTGCGAGCAGGTCCTGTCGCCGCTGAACCGCGTGGGTGACACCGAAGGCTGCACCTGGAGCGAGTCCGGTGTGAAAACCCCGACGGGCTTCAAGGAGGCCTATCAGCAGTTCGTCGAAGGCGGCTGGCCGAGCCTGGCCCATGACGTCGAGCACGGCGGTCAGGGTCTGCCGGAGTCGCTGGGTCTGGCGATCAGCGAAATGGTCGGTTCGGCCAACTGGTCGTGGGGCATGTACCCGGGCCTCTCCCACGGTGCGATGAACACCCTGAGCGCCCACGGTACCGACGAGCAGAAGCACACCTACCTGACCAAGCTGGTATCCGGCGAGTGGACCGGCACCATGTGCCTGACCGAGCCGCATTGCGGTACCGACCTGGGCATGCTGCGCACCAAGGCCGAACCGCAGGCCGACGGCAGCTACAAGGTCACCGGCACCAAGATCTTCATCTCCGCGGGTGAGCACGACATGGCCGGCAACATCGTCCATATCGTCCTGGCCCGCCTGCCCGATGCACCGGCCGGTACCAAGGGTATCTCGCTGTTCATCGTGCCGAAGTTCATGCCCAACGCCGATGGCGGCGTAGGCGAGCGCAATGCCGTTTCCTGTGGCTCCATCGAGCACAAGATGGGCATCCACGGCAACGCCACTTGCGTGATGAACTTCGACGGCGCCACCGGCTTCCTGATCGGCCCGGCCAACAAGGGCCTGAACTGCATGTTCACCTTCATGAACACCGCTCGTCTGGGTACCGCGCTGCAAGGCCTGGCCCACGCCGAAGTCGGTTTCCAGGGTGGCATCAAGTACGCCCGTGAGCGTCTGCAGATGCGTTCGCTGACTGGCCCGAAAGCGCCGGAAAAAGCCGCTGACCCGATCATCGTGCATCCGGACGTGCGCCGCATGCTGCTGACCATGAAGGCCTTCGCCGAAGGCAACCGTGCCATGGTCTACTTCACCGCCAAGCAGGTGGACATCGTTCAGCACAGCGACAACGAAGAAGAGAAGAAGGTCGCCGACGAGCTGCTGGCGTTCCTGACGCCGATCGCCAAGGCCTTCATGACCGAAGTGGGCTTCGAGTCCGCTTCCCACGGCATGCAGATCTACGGTGGCCATGGCTTCATCAGCGAGTGGGGCATGGAGCAGAACCTGCGTGACTGCCGCATCTCCATGATGTACGAAGGCACCACCGGCGTTCAGGCGCTCGACCTGCTGGGCCGCAAGGTGCTGATGACTCAGGGCGGCGCGCTGAAGAACTTCACCAAGATCGTGCACAAGTTCTGCCAGGCCAACGAAGGCAACGACGCCGTCAAGGAATTCGTCGAGCCGCTGGCCAAGCTGAACAAGGAGTGGGGCGACATCACCATGAAGATCGGCATGGCGGCGATGAAGGATCGCGAGGAAGTCGGTGCCGCTTCGGTGGACTACCTGATGTACTCCGGTTACGCCTGCCTGGCCTACTTCTGGGCCGACATGGCGCGCCTGGCTGCCGAGAAACTGGCTGCCGGTGCGGGTGACGAGGCCTTCTACAAGGCCAAGCTGCAGACTGCCCGCTTCTACTTCGCGCGCATCCTGCCGCGCACTCGCGCGCACGTCGAGACCATGCTGTCTGGCGCCAGCAACCTGATGGACATGGATGAAGAGCACTTCGCGCTCGGCTTCTGATTCCGTCACGGTTGAACGCAAACGCCGCCCTTCGGGGCGGCGTTTGCGTTTTTGCGCGTCGTACTGAAGGGAATGTCGCATCCTGTCGCTGTTTTCAATCATCGAAGCAGGCAGAATGCCTTCATCTCTTGCTCAGGGTGTCCGCGTGATCCGTCCGGCCAATCTGCGCCTCAGCCATTTCCTCTCCTCGCTGCCGTTGCTGGTCGGCGCGTTCGTGGCTGCCCGGCTGCCGGTGCTCAGCGAATTCTTCATCTCCCTGTTCAATGTCCTGCCGACCCTGCTGTTGCTGCTCGGCGGCGCCTTCTGCCTGGCCTATGGCCGCCAGCGCGAGGTCTTCCTGCTGCTGGTGCTGTACGTCGGCTACTTCATGCTCGATATCCAGGTCGATCATTTCCGTGACAACGGCCAGGTCAGGGACGACGCCGTCCTGGTCTTTCACCTGATCTGCGTGCTGTTGCCGATGCTCTATGCCCTCTACGGCTGCTGGGAGGAGCGTTCGCACCTGGCCCAGGACATGCTGGCGCGGGCGCTGGTCCTGCTGGCGGTGAGTGCGGTGGCCTTCGCGCTCGGACGCCGCTATCCACAGGGCATCGCCGACTGGCTGGCGCAGATCCACTGGCCGGCGTTGCACGGCGCCTGGATGAGCCTCGCGCAGCTGACCTACCTGGTGTTCCTGGTCGCTTTCGTCGCGCTGCTGGTGCAGTACCTGCGACGCCCGCGGCCCTTGCACGCGGCGCAACTGGTCGGGCTTGTCGGCCTACTGTGGATGCTGCCGCAGGTGTTCATCATGGCCCATGCGCTGCAGGTGATGAGTAGCATGGTCATGCTCATGCTGGTGGCGGCGGTGGCGCACGAGGCCTACCAGATGGCCTTCCGTGACGAGCTGACCGGCCTGCCCGGACGGCGTGCGCTCAACGAGCGTCTGCAGCGCCTCGGGCGTGACTATGTGATCGCCATGGTCGATGTCGATCACTTCAAGAAATTCAACGATACCCATGGCCATGACGTCGGCGACCAGGTGTTGCGCCTGGTCGCCAGCCAGCTGCGCAAGGTCGGCGGTGGCGGCAAGGCTTACCGCTATGGCGGCGAGGAGTTCACCCTGCTGTTTCCCGGCAAGAGCGTGGAGCAATGCGTGCCGCACATGGAGGCCGTGCGCCTGGCCATCGAGCAGTACCGCATGCAGCTGCGCGACAAGCAGAGCCGTCCGCGTGATGATCGCGAGGGCAAGCAGCGTCGTGCCGGCAAGGCCGCCAGCGAGGTTTCGGTGACGGTCAGCATGGGCGTGGCCGAGCGCCAGGCCGAGCAGCGCACACCGCAGGAAGTGATCAAGGAAGCGGACAAGGCGCTCTACAGCGCCAAGGCCGCCGGGCGCAACTGCATTCGCAGCGCCGGGCAGCGACGTGGTGCAGTGAAGGTCAGCGCCCCGGCCGACTGAGCCGGCTTATGGCGGCGCATTCAGGCGGCCAACGATCATTGTTGCCGTTCCATTCGCGGCAGTAGCGTGGGGCACCTGACCGCTACCCGAATGGAGAACGACCATGCCCGAGTACAAGGCCCCGCTGCGCGACATGCGCTTTCTGATCGACGATGTCTTCGCCTTTCCCGCCCACTACGCAAGCCTGGGGGCCGACGATGCGAGCCCGGACATGGTCGCGGCGATCCTCGAGGAGGGCGCCAAGTTCTGCGAGCAGGTGCTGGCCCCGCTGAACCGCAGCGGTGATGAGGAGGGTTGCCATTTCGACAACGGCGTGGTGACCACGCCCAAGGGCTTCAAGGAGGCCTTCGCGCAGTATGCCGAGGGTGGCTGGATGGGCCTGGCCGCCGATCCGCTGCATGGCGGGCAGGGCCTGCCCGAGTCTCTCGGCCTGATCGTCGCCGAGATGGTCGCCTCGGCCAACCAGTCCTGGGCCATGTACCCGGGGCTGACCCATGGCGCCATGTCCGCGATCCACGCCCATGGCAGCGAAGAGCAGAAGCAGACCTACCTGACGCGCCTCACCGAAGGCCGCTGGACCGGCACCATGTGCCTGACCGAGCCGCATTGCGGTACCGATCTGGGCATCATCAAGACGCGCGCCGTGCCGCAGGCAGACGGCAGCCATGCGATCTCCGGGACGAAGATCTTCATCTCCGCGGGCGAGCACGACATGAGCGAGAACATCGTGCACCTGGTGCTGGCCAAGCTGCCCGACGCGCCTGCGGGCACCCGGGGCATTTCCCTGTTCATCGTGCCCAAGTTCCTGCCCCAGGGCGACAGCGTCGGCGCGCGCAATGCGGTGAGCTGCGGCTCCATCGAGCACAAGATGGGCATCAAGGCTTCGGCGACCTGCGTGATCAACTTCGACGCGGCGACCGGTTACCTGATCGGCGAGGCCAACAAGGGCCTCGCCTGCATGTTCACCATGATGAACCATGCCCGCCTGGGCACCGGCATGCAGGGCCTCTGCCTGGGCGAGGCCAGCTATCAGGGCGCGCTGCGCTACGCCAGGGAGCGCCTGCAGATGCGCGCACTGACGGGGCCGAAGGCGCCGGACAAGGCGGCCGATCCGATCATCGTGCACCCCGATGTCCGCCGCATGTTGCTGACCATGAAGGCGTTCAACGAGGGCAACCGCGCGCTGGCCTACTTCACTGCGCAGCTGATCGATGTCGCGCACCGCGCGGAGACGGCCGAAGCGCGCCAGGAGGCCGAGGACCTGCTGGCCTTGCTCACGCCGATCTGCAAGGCGTTCATGACCGAGACCGGGCTCGAGGCCACCAACCACGGCATGCAGGTTTTCGGCGGGCATGGCTACATCCGTGAGTGGGGCATGGAGCAACTGGTGCGCGATTGCCGCATCGCGCCGATCTATGAAGGCACCAATGGCATCCAGGCCCTCGACCTGCTCGGGCGCAAGGTGCTGGGCAGTCAGGGCAAGCTGCTGCGCGGTTTCACCCGTGTCCTGCACAAGTTCTGCGAGGCCCAGCAGGAGCATCCGCAACTGGCCCCGCAGGTGGCGCAGCTGGCGGCGTTGAACCGGCAGTGGGGGGAGCTGACGCAGAGCATCGGCATGGCAGCGATGAAGAATCCGGACGAGGTCGGCGCGGCGTCGGTCGATTACCTGATGTATTCGGGCTATGTCACCCTGGCCTACTTCTGGTTGCGCATGGCTGTGGTCGCCCAGGAAAAGCTCGCGCAAGGGGATGACGATGGCTTCCATCAGGCCAAGCTGGTGACGTGCGCCTTCTACTTCCAGCGCATCCTGCCGCGCACCGAGGCGCATCGTCTGGCGATGTCGGCGGGCAGCGCCAGCACCATGCAGCTGGCGGAAGAACACTTCGCCTTCTGACCGCTGGTCGAGGCAGTTCGGCCCGCCTTCTGGCGGGCCTTTTCATTTCATGGACATATGAGTGGTGACTGAATATATGGTCACAACATGACCCTATGTGTCTGAAAAGTTGTTGGATTAAACTCGGTCCACATACGTAAGTCCGCTTTTCGAGGATGTGTCATGGCCGATTACAAAGCCCCCCTGCGCGACATGCGCTTCGTGCTCAATGAAGTATTCGATGTCTCCAAGCTCTGGGCCGAGTTGCCGGCCCTGGCCGAAGTGGTCGACGCCGATACCGCCAGCGCCATTCTGGAGGAGGCCGGCAAGGTCACCGCAGGCAGCATCGCGCCGCTGAACCGCAGTGGCGATGAAGAAGGCTGCTCCTGGGACGACGGCGCGGTGAAAACGCCGGCAGGTTTCCCCGAGGCCTACCAGACCTACGCCGAAGGCGGCTGGGTGGGTGTCGGTGGTTCGCCGGAGTTCGGCGGCATGGGCATGCCCAAGGTGATCGGCGCCCAGGTCGAGGAAATGGTCAACTCGGCCAACCTGTCCTTCGGCCTCTACCCGATGCTGACCGCCGGTGCCTGTCTGTCGATTCTCAACCACGCCAGCGAAGAGCTGAAGGCGCAGTACCTGCCGAACATGTATGCCGGCGTCTGGGCCGGCTCCATGTGCCTGACCGAGCCGCATGCCGGCACCGACCTGGGCATCATCCGCACCAAGGCCGAGCCCCAGGCCGATGGCAGCTACAAGGTCACCGGCACCAAGATCTTCATCACCGGTGGTGAGCACGACCTGACCGAGAACATCATCCACCTGGTGCTGGCCAAGCTGCCGGATGCGCCGGCTGGCCCGAAAGGCATTTCGCTGTTCATCGTGCCCAAGGTCATGGTCAATGCCGACGGCTCGCTGGGTGAGAAGAACGCCCTGGGCTGCGGCTCCATTGAACACAAGATGGGCATCAAGGCCTCGGCCACCTGCGTGATGAACTTCGATGGCGCCACCGGCTACCTGGTCGGCGAAGTGAACAAGGGCCTCAGCGCCATGTTCACCATGATGAACTACGAGCGCCTGGGCGTTGGTATCCAGGGCCTGGCACTGGGTGAGCGCAGCTACCAGAGCGCCGTCGAGTATGCGCGCGAGCGCATCCAGAGCCGTGCCCCGACCGGCCCGCAGGCAAAAGACAAAGCAGCCGACCCGATCATCGTGCATCCGGACGTGCGTCGCATGCTGCTGACCATGAAGGCGCTGAACGAGGGCGGTCGTGCCTTCTCCAGCTACGTCGCCATGCAGCTGGACACCGCCAAGTACAGCGAGGACAAGGACACCGCCAGGCGCGCCGACGAACTGGTCGCCCTGCTGACCCCGGTGGCCAAGGCCTTCCTCACCGACATGGCGCTGGAAACCACCGTGCATGGCCAGCAGATCTTCGGCGGCCATGGCTTCATTCGCGAGTGGGGCCAGGAGCAGCTTGTCCGGGATTGTCGCATCACCCAGATCTACGAAGGCACCAACGGCATCCAGTCGCTGGACCTGATGGGGCGCAAGATCGTGGGCAGCGGTGGCAGCTTCTACAAGCACCTGTCCGACGAGATCAAGGCGTTCGTTGCCGCGGCCGATGCCGGCCTCGCCGAGTTCACCCAGCCGCTGACCGCGGCGGTGCAGAACCTCGATGAGCTGACCGCCTGGGTCCTGGATCGTGCCAAGAGCAATCCCAACGAAATCGGCGCGGCGTCGGTGGAGTACCTACATGTGTTCGGCTACACCGCCTACGCCTACATGTGGGCGTTGATGGCGCGCGCGGCGCTGGGCAAGGAAGGTCAGGACGAGTTCTACGCCAGCAAGCTGGGCACGGCGCGCTTCTACTTCGCCCGCCTGTTGCCGCGCGTTCACTCCTTGAGCGCCTCGGTCAAGGCCGGTAGCGAATCGCTGTACCTGCTGGATGCCGCGCAGTTCTGAGTCCCGCTGCGTGGTGGATGAGCCCCGGCCCCTGTGCCGGGGTTTTTCATTTCAGCGGCAGCGCGCGTTCAGCCTGCTCAGGTAGAGCAGGGCAGGGCGCTGCGACTGCAGGTGCAACGACCCCGGCTCGTTCTCCACGAGCAGGCCGTTGCCCGCCGCGATGTCGTGCAGCACGCCACCTGCATCGACCCTGACGGCAGTCTGCGCCGCGTTCCACAACAGCAGTACCTCGGCATCGTTCTCCACGAGCTGTTCGCCCTGCAGCCTCAGCGCCTGCAGGTCATGCGTCCAGGCGCCGCGTCGCGTCATCAGGTTGAGGTCGGTGATGGGGCCGTCCTGCAGCTGCGCGCTGATCGCCTCCTCACCGCCGAATACCGCGATGGTGCCGTTGCCCGACAGCGTCTCGCGCCGGCCGTTTTCCCGCTGCAGGTGCAAGCCCTTGCCGGCCAGCACGACCAGGCTGCGGTCGATGCCGGGGAAGCGGGAGAAGGCACCGCTGGAGGCGACGCTCGCGCTGCTGATGCGCCAGTCGAAGTCGTCCAGGCTGGCACCTGCCGGGCAGATGGCCAGTTCCAGCGTCGAGCCGCCTCCGTTCTTCCAGGGCATGGCGATGGCGCTGCTGGGGTCGAGCAGGGTGTAGGGCATGGTCTTCTCTAATGTATATACATATTGGGTGGGTCGTCGGCATGGCAACCGCCCGCCTCGTCATTCCCCGCGTGTCGCGGAGGTGGCTACAATCATAACGTATCACTGCAACGGTCAAGCGACAGGCGGATGATCTTGGCATGCGTCGCCGGCTTGACGTCGATTCGATTCGTTTCTATTGTATATACAAATAAAGCGCAAAGAGCACCTGGCCGATGCATTCCAATTCGAAACAGCTGTGGCGCGACGTTCAGGTCTTCGATGGCCAGGCGCTGCTGGACGAGGCGATGACCGTGCGCGTCGACGACGGTCGCGTGGCCGGCATGTGGCCGTCGCGGGCGTTCGCCGAAGCGGACGCCCAGGGCGCCGTCGAAGCGGGGCTGGGTGGGGTGATGACGCCGGGCCTGGTCGACTGTCACACGCACCTGGTCTACGCCGGCGACCGCGCCGGTGAATTCGAGCAGCGCCTGGAAGGGGTCAGCTACGCCGAGATCGCCAAGGCTGGCGGCGGCATCCTCAGCACCGTGCGCGCGACTCGCGAAGCCAGCGAGGAGGCGCTGCTCGCCGCCAGCCTGCCGCGTCTCGACGCGCTGCTCGCCGATGGCGTGACCACCGTGGAGATCAAGTCCGGTTATGGCCTGACCCTGAGCGACGAGCTGAAGATGCTGCGTGTCGCCCGTCGTCTCGGCGAGCTGCGCCCGGTGCGCGTCACCACCACGCTGCTGGGGGCCCACGCGCTGCCTCCGGAATACGCCGGGCGCGCCGATGATTACGTGAGCCTGGTCTGCGACGAGATGATCTCGGCCGCCGCTGGCGAAGGGCTGGCCGACGCGGTGGATGTGTTCTGCGAAGGCATCGGTTTTTCCCCGGCGCAGTGCGAGCGCATCTACCAGGCCGCCCAGGCGCACGGCCTGGCGATCAAGGCGCATGCCGAGCAGCTGTCCAACCTCGGTGGCAGCGCCCTGGCCGCGCGCTACGGCGCGTTGTCGGCCGACCATATCGAATACCTCGACGAGGCCGGCGTGCGAGCCATGGCCGAGGCCGGCACCGTTGCCGTGCTGCTGCCCGGCGCCTTCCACGTGTTGCGCGAAACCCAGTTACCGCCCATCGACCTGCTGCGCCAGTACCAGGTGCCGATGGCCGTGGCCAGCGACGCCAACCCCGGCACCTCGCCGATCTGCATGCCGAGTCTGATGGCCAACCTGGCCTGCACCCTGTTCCGCCTGACCCCGCGTGAAGCCCTGGCCGGCATGACCGCTCATGCTGCCCGCGCCCTCGGCCTGCCCGAGCTGGGACGGATCGCCGTCGGCGCAGCGGCGGACCTGTGTCTGTGGGACATCCAGCACCCGGCCGAGCTGGCCTACGCGGTGCAGAGCGGGCGCCTGCGCCAGCGCATTTTCAACGGAGTCATCACCCATGCTCGCTGATCGTTTCTCCCTCGACGCCTGGACCGGCCGTATCGACCCCGAGCCGGACAGCCCGCGCTGGCACCAGCGCATCCAGCCGCTGGCCGAGGCCCGCGAGCCAGGCCTGGCCCTGCTCGGCTTCGCCTGCGACGAGGGCGTGCGACGCAATCATGGTCGCGTCGGCGCCGCCGGCGGGCCGCTGGCCCTGCGCAAGGCTCTGGCCAACCTGGCCTGGCACCGTGAAGCGCCGGCCTTCGACGCCGGCGACGTGATCTGCGAGGACGGCGACCTGGCCGCCGCCCAGGCGCGCCTGGCGCGTGGCGTCTGCGCGCTGCTGGAGGCCGGGCACCTGCCGCTGGTGCTCGGTGGCGGCCATGAGGTGGCCTTCGGCAGCTGGTCCGGCCTGGCCGAGCATTTCGCCGGACGGAAGACGGCGCCGAAGATCGGCATCGTCAACTTCGACGCGCATTTCGACCTGCGCGATCCGGCGCATGTGCAGTCCTCGGGTACGCCCTTCGCGCAGATCGCCGAGCAGTGCCAGGCCCGTGGCTGGCCGTTCCACTACGCCTGCCTGGGCGTCAGCCGAGCCAGCAATACCCGCGCGCTGTTCTCCCGCGCCGCCGAGCTGAACGTGCTGGTGCGCGAGGACCACGAGATGCGCGAGGCCGGCCTGGCCGCCATCGCAGCCGAGCTGGAGACCTTCCTCGCCGACTGCGACGCCTTGTACCTGACCATCGATATCGACGTGCTGCCCGCCTGCGAGGCGCCGGGCGTCAGCGCACCGGCCGCGCGCGGGGTCCCGCTGGCGCTGCTCGAGCCGCTGCTCGAAGGCCTCAAGCGCAGCGGCAAGCTGCGCCTGGTGGATTTCGCCGAGCTCAACCCGAACCACGACATCGACAACCGTACCGCCAAGGCGGCGGCGCGCCTGATTCACCTGCTCAGTCTCTGAGCAGGCGCCACCCCGACGCTTTCTCGCACAACAACAACTACGAGGAACCTCCCATGTACGTCATCGCCCGCCGCAGCGGCCAGGAGCCGCGCCATGTCTGAACCCCTGTCACTGAGCGGCAGCGTGTCGCGCCCGCGTGCCCTGGCGCGCCTGCTGGGTTACAGCCTGATCGGCCTGCTGCTGTTCTTCGTACCGTTCGACATCGGCGGGCGCTCGACCATCCTCCTCGACCACGCCGCCAGCGCCCTGCAACTGCACGCGCGTCCGCTGGTGATCGGCCTGGCCCTGCTGTTCATGCTCTACGGCGCGCTGGCGCCCTGGCTCGACGGCAGCTGGCGCAGGAGCCTGACCCACACCGCGTTCAGCGTCCTCAAGGTATTCGGCCTGTTGATCGGACTGGCCTACCTGCTGCAGCTCGGGCCGCAGGCGCTGTACCAGCCGGGCATGCTGCCGTTTCTGTTCGACAAGCTGGTGCTCAGCCTGGCACTGATCGTGCCGCTGGGCTCGCTGGCCCTGGTGTTCCTCATCGGCTTCGGCCTGCTCGAGCTGATCGGCGTGCTGATGCAACCGGTGATGCGGCCGATCTGGCGGACACCCGGCAAGTCGGCCATCGATGCCGTGGCGTCGTTCGTCGGCAGCTACTCGGTGGGCCTGCTGATCACCGACCGCATGTATCAGCAGGGGCACTACAGCGTGCGTGAGGCGGCGATCATCGCCACCGGCTTCTCCACCGTGTCCGCGCCGTTCATGGTGATCATCGCCAAGACCCTGGGCCTGATGGGGCAGTGGAACCTGTATTTCTGGGGAGCCATGGCCGTGACCTTCAGCGTGACTGCGGTCAGCGCGCGCATCTACCCGCTCTCGCGGTTGCCATCCGAGGCCATTCCCGAGGCGCAGCTGCAGGCCGGTGAAAGCCGCCTGGGCAGTGCCTGGCGGGCCGGCCTGGAGCAGGCGGGCAGCGCGCCATCGTTGCTCTGCGCGCTGCGCGAGACTTTCGTCGACGGCCTGCGCATGACCGCCGCGATCCTGCCGAGCATCCTCGCCGTCGGCCTGCTCGGGCTGCTCGCGGCCAAGTACACGCCGCTGTTCGATGCCCTCGGCGTGCTGCTCTACCCGCTGATCTGGCTGTTCGGTCTGGACGAGCCGATGCAGGTGGCCCGCGCCCTGTCCTCCGGCCTCGCGGAAATGTTCCTGCCGGCGATGCTGCTCAAGGACGCCGATGTGCTGGTCAAGTTCGTCACCGCCATCGTCTCGGTGAGCAGCGTACTGTTCCTTTCCGCCTCGATTCCCTGCGTGTTGGCCACGCGGATTCCCCTGAGCCTGGGGCAACTGCTGCTGATCTGGCTGCAGCGCACCCTGCTCAGCCTGCTGTTCGCCATCCCCCTGGCGTACCTCGCACAATTTCTGGGCTGGCTCTGACCGCCCGTGACTAACCCGTTCTCCCCAGGAGCCCGCAACATGACCAAGTTCCGCGACACCGAAATCCGCGCCCCGCGCGGTACCCAACTGAATGCCAAGAGCTGGCTGACCGAAGCGCCGCTGCGCATGCTGATGAACAACCTCGACCCGGACGTGGCCGAGAATCCCAAGGAACTGGTGGTGTACGGCGGCATCGGCCGTGCCGCGCGCAACTGGGAATGCTTCGACAAGATCGTCGAAACCCTGAAGGAGCTGAACGACGACGAAACCCTGCTGGTGCAGTCGGGCAAGCCGGTCGGCGTGTTCCGCACCCACAAGGACGCGCCGCGGGTGCTGATCGCCAACTCCAACCTGGTGCCGCACTGGGCCACCTGGGAACACTTCAACGAGCTGGATGCCAAGGGCCTGGCCATGTACGGCCAGATGACCGCCGGCAGCTGGATCTACATCGGCAGCCAGGGCATCGTCCAGGGCACCTTCGAGACCTTCGTCGAGGCCGGTCGCCAGCACTACGACGGCAACCTCAAGGGCCGCTGGGTACTCACCGCCGGTCTCGGCGGCATGGGCGGCGCCCAGCCGCTGGCCGCGACCCTGGCCGGTGCCTGCTCGCTGAACATCGAGTGCCAGCAGTCGAGCATCGACTTCCGCCTGCGCAGCCGCTACGTCGACGAGCAGGCCAGCGATCTCGACGACGCCCTGGCGCGTATCGCCAAGTACTGCGCCGAAGGCAAGGCCATCTCCGTCGCGCTGCTGGGCAACGCCGCCGAGATCCTGCCGGAGCTGGTCAAGCGTGGCGTGCGCCCGGACATGGTCACCGACCAGACCAGCGCCCACGACCCGCTCAATGGCTATCTGCCGATCGGCTGGACCTGGGAACAGTACAAGGATCGCGCCGCCACCGACCCGGCCGCAGTGGTCAAGGCGGCCAAGCAGTCGATGGCCGTGCACGTGCAGGCCATGCTCGATTTCCAGAAGATGGGCGTGCCGACCTTCGACTACGGCAACAACATCCGCCAGATGGCCAAGGAAGAGGGCGTGGCCAACGCCTTCGACTTCCCGGGCTTCGTGCCGGCCTATATCCGTCCGCTGTTCTGCCGTGGTGTCGGCCCGTTCCGCTGGGCGGCGCTGTCCGGCAACCCCGAGGACATCTACAAGACCGACGCCAAGGTCAAGGAACTGATCCCGGACGACGAGCACCTGCATCGCTGGCTGGACATGGCCCGCGAGCGCATCAGCTTCCAGGGCCTGCCGGCGCGCATCTGCTGGGTCGGCCTGGGCCTGCGTGCCAAGCTCGGCCTGGCGTTCAACGAAATGGTCCGCAGTGGCGAGCTGTCCGCGCCAGTGGTGATCGGCCGCGACCACCTCGACTCCGGTTCGGTGGCCAGCCCCAACCGCGAGACCGAGGCGATGGCCGACGGCTCCGATGCCGTGTCCGACTGGCCGCTGCTCAACGCCCTGCTCAACACCGCCAGCGGTGCCACCTGGGTGTCGCTGCACCATGGTGGCGGCGTGGGCATGGGCTTTTCCCAGCACTCCGGCGTGGTGATCGTCTGTGACGGTACCGACGAGGCCGCCGCCCGTATCGCCCGTGTGCTGACCAACGACCCCGGTACTGGTGTAATGCGTCACGCCGATGCCGGTTACCAGATCGCCATCGATTGTGCCCGCGAGCAGGGTATGAACCTGCCGATGATCGGCAAAGGAGAATGAACGTGACTGCCCTGAACCTGAACCCTGGCCAGCTGACCCTGGCCGACCTGCGCACCGTCTACCAGGCTCCGGTGCGCCTGACCCTGGACCCGAGCGCCCATCAGGCGATCGACGCCAGCGTCGCCTGCGTCGAAAGCATCATCGCCGAGGGACGCACCGCCTATGGCATCAACACTGGCTTCGGTCTGCTGGCCTCGACCCGCATCGCCAGCCATGACCTGGAAAAACTGCAGCGCTCGCTGGTGCTGTCGCACGCGGCCGGTATCGGCGAGCCGCTCAGCGACGCCATGGTGCGCCTGATCATGGTGCTGAAGATCAACAGCCTGGCGCGCGGTTTCTCCGGCATCCGGCGCAAGGTGATCGACGCGCTGATCGCCCTGGTCAACGCCGAGGTCTACCCGCACATTCCGCTCAAGGGCTCGGTAGGCGCCTCCGGCGATCTGGCGCCACTGGCGCACATGTCCCTGGTGCTGCTCGGCGAGAGCCAGGCACGGCACAAGGGCGAGTGGCTGTCGGCCACCGAGGCGCTGGCCGTGGCCGGCCTGGAGCCGATGACCCTGGCCGCCAAGGAGGGCCTGGCCCTGCTCAATGGCACCCAGGTGTCCACCGCCTATGCCCTGCGCGGGCTGTTCGAGGGTGAAGACCTGTACGCCGCTGCCAGCGTCTGCGGCGCGCTCAGCGTCGAGGCGCTGCTCGGTTCGCGGTCGCCGTTCGATGCGCGCATTCACGCTGCCCGTGGCCAGCGCGGACAGATCGATGCCGCCGTGGCTTACCGTCACCTGCTCGGCGACAGCAGCGAGATCGGCCGCTCCCACGAGGCCTGCGACAAGGTGCAGGACCCGTATTCGCTGCGCTGCCAGCCGCAGGTCATGGGCGCCTGCCTGACCCAGCTGCGCCAGGCGGCCGAGGTGCTGGGCGTCGAGGCCAACGCGGTATCGGACAACCCGCTGGTGTTCGCCGCCGAAGGCGAAGTCATCTCCGGTGGCAACTTCCACGCCGAGCCGGTGGCCATGGCCGCCGACAACATCGCCCTGGCCATCGCCGAAATCGGTTCGCTGTCCGAGCGTCGTATCTCGCTGATGATGGACAAGCACATGTCGCAGCTGCCGCCGTTCCTGGTGGCCAATGGCGGGGTCAACTCCGGCTTCATGATCGCCCAGGTCACCGCCGCCGCGCTGGCCAGCGACAACAAGGCCCTGGCCCATCCGCACAGCGTCGACAGCCTGCCGACCTCGGCCAACCAGGAAGACCATGTGTCGATGGCACCCGGCGCCGGCAAGCGCCTGTGGGAAATGGCCGCCAACACCCGTGGCGTGCTCGCCGTCGAGTGGCTGGGCGCCTGCCAGGGCCTGGACTTCCGCGAAGGCCTGAAGAGCACCCCGGCGCTGGAACAGGCGCGGGAAATCCTGCGCGGCGAGGTACCGTACTACGTCGAGGATCGCTTCTTCGCGCCGGACATCGCCGCGGCCAACGAGCTGCTGGCCGAACGCGTGCTGACGCCCCTGCTGCCGGCCGGGATGCTGCCTTCCGTGGGCTGATCCAGGCCCTGTAGGAGCCCGCTCGCAGGCGATCAGGCCCACACGCCTGGCGCCGGCGAGCCGGCTCCTACAGCGAACGGCGGTTGTCGCGTTATCATCCGCGCAGCCGGATTCACCAAGGAGCTTTCGTGACCACCACCCCGCGCTACAAGGCCATCGAGGATTTTCTGCTCGAACGCATTCACGGCGGTGCTTATCCGGTCAATCACCAGATTCCGCCGGAAGAGCAGCTGGCCCGCGATTTCTCCGTCAGCCGCATGACCGCCAACAAGGCGATCCAGAATCTGGTGCAGAAGGGCTACCTGGTACGCCAGGCCGGTCTGGGCACCTTCGTCACCGACCGCAAGGCCGAATCGCCGCTGCACGAGGTGATGAACATCGCCAGTGAAGTGCGTGGTCGCGGCCATGCCTATTCCAACCAGGTGCTGCGCTGCGAGGCCATCGCGGCGGACGACGAGGTCGCCTTGCGCCTGGGCGTGCGCCTGGGGGCCGAGGTGTTTCACAGCGTGCTGGTGCACCTGCAGGATGGCCTGCCGATCCAGCTGGAGGATCGCTTCGTCAATCCGCGCTGGGTGCCGGACTACCTGCAGACCGACTTCAGCCAGCGCACGCCCAACGAGGTGCTGGTGGCGAGCAGCCCGATGTCCGATGTCGAGCATGTGGTCGAGGCCGTGCTGGTGGATGCGCGTACCGCCGAGCAGTTGCAGATCGACCCCGCCATGCCCTGCCTGAGCGTGATTCGGCGAACCTGGTCGGGTGACCATCTGATCAGCTATGCGCGCCTGATCCATCCGGGCGAGCGCTACAAGCTGCGTTCGCTGCACAAGCGCAGAAGCTAGGCGCCGGACCAGGCGATCCGCAGCCGTCCTGTCGCGCTCAAGGCGCTTGCCACTGCGTCGGCTCAGTCGCCGATCAACTGATCCACCAGGTCCGGGTCGTCGATGAAGCGGTTGCGCGTGCCTTGCAGCACCTCGATCCTGTCGTTGCGCGCCCTCTCGTCGGCATCGGGCGGGTCCAGGCGGTGCCAGGCCTTGAACATCGGTATCAGACCGACGATGGGCAGATCGTATTCCACGTGCATGTAGAAGATCGCCCGGGCGATATTGCCCTTGGCTTCGTCGCGCGGCTCGACCAGCTGGAAGCTGTTCTTCATGTCGCAGCCGATATCGGCGAACTTGCTCGATACATCGTCACCCAGCTCGCCGAACTGCGCATTGCGTCTGACCAGCTCCACCCGGGTCAGGGCCGGGTAGTGGTTGTGCAGGTCGGCGGCGATGTAGGGATAGCGCGGGTTCATGATCGTGCATTGACGATCGGTCACGCAGCGCATGGCGCTCTTGAGCTGCTTGCTGCTGTAGATCGGGCTGGCGGTGAGTGCGCCGCCGCCACTCTCGAACGCCTTGCCGCAATACAGCGTAGTGCCGCCATTGCCATAGAGGCTCTGCCAGAACGCCTGGTCGATGGCTTGCTTGACGTTGCCCAACTGACTTTGCCCGCTGCCCAGAGCGGAAACGCTGACGCAGGTTGCCAGGCAACCCAGAAACAGGATGACCGTACGCATGCTTTGGCTGCCATTGCCGGGGGAGGTTTCTTGTAGGACAAAGTGAAGTCTAGCAAGACGTGCGTCACAAAAGCACGAGGCATTGCGCCAGCACTTGCAAGGTGCGCAACGGACCCTGGGGCGCGTAGCAACGGGCGCCGCAGCGTGGCCTCAACTGCGGGGTGAAAGCGTGTAAGTCATGGCTTACATGATGTCCCGATTATCACCACTGTCGGTGTTTCAGGTACGGGCGTACTCTTCTTCCATGGATTCAGCGCAGGAAGCGCACAAACGAACAGGGACACACTGGACAGCCACCAGGACGGTGAGCAGATCAAGGATGTCAGGACAACAGTCTGCAAGGCCCCGCAATCGCGGGGTTTTCTTTTTTCCGGCTTTCGACTTTCCGCAACGGCAATCGTCGCGCGCTGACGCAGCGACAGCGCCGTCGCGTGGCGCTCACGCCGCCTGCCGCTCGGCCTGCAATTGCTCGAACCAGTCCAGCGTCTCGTCCCACAGGCGCTGCGCGGCCGGACGGAAGTAGCCCATGTGACCGACATTGCCCAGCCCCTCGGCCTGGGAATCGAGCGTGCGCGCCTGGTACGGCGCATTGACGTAGGCGGCCATGAAGGCGTCGCGTGAGGCCGGTGGCGCCCACAGGTCATCGAGCGTATTGAGTGCCGTCACGGGGGTGACGACCTGGGCGAAGCGTTCGGCCAGGCCCGGCATCTGCGGGTCGTCGAAGAAATAGCGCGGGTAGCGGCACCAGCGTTTCCACTGTCGGTAGACGCCCATTGGCAGGTCTTCACCCATGCCCAGCTTGCTCCAGGCCAGGTAGCCCTTGTAGCGCGTCATCAGCGGGCCGATCAGCCGCCACATGGCCAGCACCCGCACCTGCTCGGCCCTGGGCATCCAGCCATGCCAGCCGGCGCCGGTGCCGAAGGTGTAGAAGCCGGCGACCTGATCATGGTTGGGCAGCAGGCCGAAGGCGTGCCCGCCGAACGAGTGGCCGATCATGTACAGCGGCCGTTCGGCATGCCGGTGCTGGTCGACTGCCGCAGCCAGGTCGAGGTGCGCCCAGTCCAGATAATCCATCTCGAAACCGCGCAGAGTAGCGGGCCTGGATTGGCCGACGCCACGGTAGTCCAGGGTCAGGGTATTGAAGCCGCGGCGCGCGGCATGCTCGGCGAAGCGCCGGTAGAAACCCTGCGGCACGCCGGTGGCACCGGCGATCAGCAGTTGCGCGTGCGGCTGTTCGGCGTGGTAGCGCGTCGCCGTCAACGGGTAGTCGTCGAGGGCGAGCAGGGACAGGGTTTCACTGCGAATGGGAGCGGTCATGCTGGCTGGCCTCCGTGTGCTGCTGGCGGGTCAGGTGGAGCAGGGTGGTAGCGGCCTGTTTCAGTGGCTCGCTGCTGTCGGCGGCGCGTGCTTGCAGCAGGCCGCCTTCGTAGAGTGCGACGAACAGGGCGGAGAGCCCCTCCGGTTGCGGGTAGCCGTGGCGTTGCAACTGCTGTTGCAGGGCTTGGCGAATGGCGCTGAAGGCGTTGGCCAGGGCTGCACGAATCTCGCTGTCGGCCGGGCCGCTTTCCAGGGCCACGGCGGCCAGCGGGCAGCCACTCTCGAAAGCGCTGCCCTGCAACTGGTCGAGGGCGCCGTGCAGCCAGGTGGCCAGGGCATCGAGCGGGTCGGGCTGGCGCTCGAAGAGCGTGGCGAAGGCCTTCTCCGCGCGCTGGCCGACGCGTTCGATGGCGGCGACCGCCAGTTCGCTCTTGCCGCCCGGAAAGTGGTGGTAGAGGCTGCCCTTGGGAGCGCCGGCGCTGGCCAGCAGTTCGCTCAGGCCGACACCATGCAGGCCCTTGCGCTGCAGGGCGTCGATCATGGCGTCGATCAGCTTGTCACGTGTGCTCTTGTTCATGGCTGAATTATGTAGACCGGTCGGTCTAGTAGCGAGTGTCATTCAGGCCGTGGGTGAGGGCATATCGGCAATCACGCTTGAGGTCAGGGTGTTTCCCAGGCGCCGTCCAGTGCGCTGCGCAGCAGGTCGATCATCGCCTGCTGGCGCTGTGCGTCGCGGTAGACCAGGCCCACCTGCAGGGGGATGCGCGGCTCGCTGAGGGGCTTCCAGAGCAGCCCGTGATGGGCGTGCATCTGCCGCGCGCGGCCCGGCAGCACGCTGGCCAGCGTGGTGTGCGGCAGGCTGTCGAGGATGCCGTTCATGTGGTTCAGCTCGGCCTGCACCTGGGGCCGGCGACCGAGCAGGGCGAGCTGTTCCTGCCAGATCTGGCGTACGCGAAACTCTTCGCCGAGCAGCAGCATCGGCAGTTCCGCCGCCTGGCTCAGCGAGACCTTGCGGAAGTCGCGCAGCGGATGATCGTCCTGCACCACCAGCTGTAGTTCGTCCTCATACAACGCCAGGCTGTGCAGGCCCGGCTGGCGCGGCGGCAGGAAGCCGATGCCGATGTCCAGACCGCCGCTGAGCAGGCGCCGCTCGATGTCCACGCCGGACAGCTCGAAGAGCTTCACCACCAGCTGTGGCTGCGCCTGCTGCAGGCGCTCCAGCAGCAGCGGCACCAGGCTGGCATTGACCGTCTGCAACACGCCGATGGACAGACTGCGCGGCCCCGGCCCACGAAAGCTGCGCAACGCCTCGCGGGCCCGCTCCATGCCGTCCAGCAGCGGCACCGCGTGGTTGTACAGCGTATGCGCGGCGAGCGTCGGCAGCAGGCGGCGGCCATTGCGCTGGAACAGGCCGACATCCAGATCGCCTTCCAGCTGGCGGATCTGCTGCGACAGCGCCGGTTGAGAAATGCTCAGGCGCTCGGCGGCACGGCCGACGTGACCTTCCTCGTAGAGCGCGACGAAATAGCGGAGTTGGCGAAAATCCATAAGTTCTAATTATGAATCAAGCAGGGAAATCGAAATGTCAAAATGGTCCGATGCTCCCTAGTCTAGCGGCATGATCAACAGCCGATAAGGCCGGAGCGGTCGGTGAAGCAGGTCGAGATCCTGGGTGTATTCATAGGTAAAGCTGAAGATATTGGCGGTGGCCTCAGTGCCGCGCGCTGCAAGCAGCGGGCTGAGCACCGTCTGTGGCTGTGGCCCCAGGGGCTGGGCCAGGACGAACAGGGCGACGCACGCTTCCATGGCGGGCCGGAGCGCGCCTTGCACCACTTGCCGAGCGAGCACTATGCCTACTGGCGCTCGCATCACCCCGAGCTGCAGTGGCCGCTGTCGAGTTTCGGGGAAAACCTTTCCAGCCGCGGGCTGAGCGAGGAGCAGGTGTGCATCGGCGATATCTTCCGCTGGGGTGACGTGCTGCTGCAGGTGAGCCAGCCGCGTTCGCCCTGCTATCGCCTCAACCGCCCGGGAGCCAACCCGGAACTGGCCAGGGCGGTACAGGACAGTGGCCGCTGCGGCTGGTTCTACCGCGTGCTCAGGCCAGGGTTCGTCAGTGCCGAGATGCCCTTCGAGCTGGTCCAGCGCAGCTACCCGAGCCTCAGCGTGGCGCAGGCGCTGCAGCATTTCTACCACTTCCCCATGGAGCGCGCCGGCCTGCAGCAGCTGCAACTGTGCCCGGCGCTCTCCGCACGCTGGCGCGAGATCGCGGCGCAGCGCCTGCGCAGCGGGCGCCTGGAGGACTGGTCGGCACGCCTGCAGGGTGTGCCGCTGGAGGGTGTGGTGGCCGAGGGTGGGCGTCGTTATGCGTGACAGCATGGCGCGCCTGCAGTTGATGGGTGAACGTGCCGCGCCGGTGTTCGTGCGCGGCCAGGGTTCCTGGCTGTGGGATGCCGAAGGCAGGGCCTATCTGGATTTCGAGCAGGGCATGGGCGGCAACAGCCTGGGGCACAGCCCGACGTTGCTGCTCGATGCACTGCGGCGGCAGGCCGAACTGCTGGTCAGTCCCGGTCGCCAGTACTGCAGCCGTGGTCAGCTCAAGCTGGCGGCGCGCCTGTGCGAGGCGACCGGCAGCGAACGCGTGGCGTTCTGCAGCGGCCCGGTCGAAGCCAACGGGCTGGCGGTGCGCCTGGCACTGCAATGGGCGGCGGAACAGAACCCCGCCGCCGACACCCTGGTAGTGCTCGACGGCAGCCACGTCGAGCTGCCCGCGCAGCTCGGGGCGACGCGTGTGCTGCGCGTCCCCTTCAATGACCTCGAGGCCCTGGCGGCGGTGGTCGACCTGCGCTGCGCCGCCGTGCTGATCGAGCCGCTGCAGCTCGCCAGGGGCGTGGTGCCAGCGACACTGGAATACCTGCAAGGCGCGCAGCGGCTATGCCGCGAGCAGGGCGCCGTACTGATCCTCGATGAAAGCAGCAGTGGTATGGGACGTTGTGGCGCACTGCTGGCCGAGGAACTGTACGGCGTGCGCGCCGACCTATTCACGCTGGGCAGTGCCCTGGCGGGCGGCCTGCCGCTGGCGGCCGTGCTGGCGCGTGGGCGGATCGCCAACGCGGCTGCCGATGCGCTGCCGCAGGCCTGTCCGGGCGAGGCATTGCTGACGGTGGCCGGTGTCGCGGTGCTGGGTGCCGTGCTCGATGGCAGCTTCTTCGCGCAGACACGTGAGGTGGCCGAACACCTGCGCGAGGGGCTGGCCCATCTGGCGCGGCGTCATGCTCATGGGCCGCTGCGGGGGCACGGGCTGATGCTCGGCCTGCCATTGATCGGACAGCGTGCGCGCGTCGTGCAGCAGGCGGCCCGGGAGCAGGGGCTGCTGCTGGGGATGGCGGGTGACGAGTGCCTGCGCCTGTCGCCGGCCCTGACGGTGAGCCATGGCAATGTCGAGGAGATGCTCAGGCGTCTGGGCCGGGCATTGCGACGAGTCGAACAGCGCTGTGAGGAGGTCGCCTGATGCGTATCGCGCTGCTGCAACACGCGCCCAGTGCCGGCCCTGCGGCGCTGGACCGCTGGCTGGACGGGCACCAGGTCAGCTGGCGCCGGCTGTACGCTGGCGCCCCGCTGCCGGGGCTGGATGAGTTCGACCTGCTGATGCTGCTCGACGGTGCGCTGAGCGTGCACGACGAGCGCCATCACCTGTGGATGTCCGCCGAGAAGCGCCTGATCCACCGTGCCTTGCTGGCGCGCAAGCGGGTCTTCGGCAGTGGTCTGGGAGCCCTGCTGTTGGCCGAAGCGCTGGGCGCACGTATCCAGCATGCCGATACGGACGTGCAGGTCGGCTGGTGGCAGCTGGAGAAATGCGCGTCGTCACGCCAGTCACCGCTCGGGCGCATGCTGCCGCCGCGTTTGCTGGCGCTGCACTGGCAGCGCGAGACCTGCAGCCTGCCGCACGGTGCCATCGCCTTGTACGGCTCGCCCGTCGCCGAGCTGCAGGGCTTCGTCTGGCAGGAGCGGGCCATCGGTTTGCTGTGTCAGCTGGAGTGCAACGGCGCCAGCCTGGACGAGCGCCTGCAGCAGGACGCGGCCGAACCGGGACGCTCCACTGCACAGGACATCGCCGCCATTCGTGACGGCGCGCCGCACGCCGCCTCGGCCAACGCCACGCTGTTTCGCGTGCTCGATTACCTCTCGGGTGCTCATGCCCACATGACCTGAACACCCTTTTGCGAGTCTGTCGCGACGCCCCGTTCTACCGCCGGGGCGTGTTTTCTTCTGCCGTCAGCCGACCTGTTTCGCGACCCAGGCCGCGTAGGCGTCGATGAACTTCTGCAGGAACGGCTTGATGCCTTCGCTGAGGTTGCCGTTGTCATCGAAGAAGCTGCCGGCGCCACCAAGGTAGGCCTCCGGCTGCTGCAGCACATGGACGTCGAGGAACACCAGGCACTGGCGCAGATGATGGTTGGCGCCGAAGCCGCCAATGGCACCGGGTGAGGCGCTGAGCACGGCGCCGGGCTTGCCGCTGAAGCTGCTCTGGCCGTAGGGGCGCGAACCGACGTCGATGGCGTTCTTCATCGCACCAGGGATCGAACGGTTGTACTCGGGGGTGACGAACAGCACTGCGTCGGCTGCCTTCAGCTTGCTGCGAAAAGGCGCGTAGGTAGCGGGTGCGCTGTCGCCATCGGCGTCTTCGTTGTACAGCGGCAGGTCGCCGATCTCGACGATCTCCAGGTTCAGCGAGGCGGGTGCCAGGTCGGCCAGGGCCAGGGCCAGTTTGCGGTTGATGGAGGCCTTGCGCAGGCTACCGACCAGTACGGCGACATTGTAAGTCTTGCTCATGTGTACTCCAGAAGGCGTGGTGAGGAAGGAATCACCACTATAGACCCCGGATGTTTCAGGCGGTGCCGGGTGCGTGTGGGGTCATTCGCCGAGGCGGCGCAACAGGCCGCCAGCAGCCAGCCTCGACGAATGTCAGGCTGGCTGTGTTGCACTCAGCCTCTGATCAGAATCGCTGCCAGCGTTGCAACGACCACGGCGGCCAGTGCCAGAGGGCCGTAGCTGCCGGACTGGCGCGGACGCTTTCGCTCGCCAACAGCGGGTGTTGCCTGTTGTTCGACCTTTGCCGCATCAGTCACCAATGGCTGCGCTTGCACGGAATCCGGCTCGGGTTCCAGAGCGGGGGCCGTAGTGATTTCTTCTGTTGTCTGCTCAACGCTCGCGGGTAGCAATTCGTTGTCGCGGTAGCTCTCCAGAACATGCAGTTGCTGGTTGGCGTCTCTGGCGAGTATCTCCAGCTTGCAGCCCACCTCTAGGGTGATCATCACGGCTTGGTCTTCGATCTCCTTGCTCGCCAGAAGTCGCTGCCACTCGACGTGCATCGATTCGTGCACCAGTGCGTCCCATATCTGCTCAAGAGCGGGTAGGTCGAGATTGGCTGGCAGCATCAGTCGTTGTGTGCCCGACAGCTTCAGGCAGCGTACGGGGTGCCCATAGGCTGGCTTGTATGTCTTGGGATCGAGCACGTAATTCGCCTCATAGTGCAGGTCGCTGCCGATGACCAGGCGCACCCGCTCCCATTCCTGCTGGCGCTCGGATAGATCGGGCTGCTCGCTTTCGTGTGCTCGTTGGCGAAGCAGGAGCAACAGGAGCGAGAGGGTCTCATAGGCGATGCCGTATGCCGGTTGGGTATCATCCAGGCACTCGCCGTCTAGGACGATTTCACAGCGTTCCTGCGGCAGGCCAGCCAGTTCTGCCTGCTTGAGCTGTTCCTGATGGATCTCCAGATGGCTCGGGTACGTCAGGGTCTGACTGTCGGAAAAGGCGGGGGTCAGGGTGATGGTCATACCCGGCAGTAGTGCGCAGATCAGACTCGTGGGCGGCAGATCCGACGCCTGCAGTTTGCTCAGAAGGTTGCCCGCCGCATTGACGGGGTTAAGGCGTTCATGCAATTCCTCGAGCCCGACGCAGCCAGGTTCGTTGGCCGCGATAAGCATCTTGCCGATGATCAGGCCCGGCGTTACCTGATGCGCCTTTACTTCAGCATCCGGATTTCTTTCGCCCAAATCCAAGCTGCCACCGGAATGCAGTTGCACGTGGGCCCGTAAGCCATAGAGCACTGAATCGATGTCGCGTGGATGCTTGATGCGTTCAGGGTGCTGGTCGGCCAGAGCCTGACGAACGAGATAACCGGCCAGGTTCAGCAGGTTTTCGTTGTCCTCGGGCTGACCGTCGATCTCCAGCGACAGATCGGACCAGGCCTTGAATGGCAGATCGTCTTCGAGAGGGTTGGTGCAAAATACGAGCGGAGTGGGGGCGGGCAGGCTCATCGGAAACGGTCCTTGTTCATGAGGGAGGCGCAACCATGCCAGTGGGCAGTCGAGCATGCAATCGCGACGTCTCAACAGCGTGACTCGGGTTGCCAATGGCGATCGGCCAGTGAGCTCCGGGCAAAAAAACGGGCCCGTTCAGGCCCGCAAGTTCACGCTCAAAGAGTGCCCAGTGAGTGGGCCAGCCCGAGGGGCTCGGGCCTGAACAGTCGTGCATCCATCAGCCTGGGCTGGTTCACGATGGGGGCGAAGTCCATGCGCGCGAGTATGTCGCGGTCGATGTCCACGCCCGGTGCCACCTCGATCAGTTCCAGGCCCGCACGGGTCAGGCGCAGCACGCAGCGTTCGGTGACGTAGAGCACCGGCTGGCCACGCTCGGCGGCCAGCTGGCCGGCGAAGGTGCGGTGTTCCACTTCGCTGACGAACTTGCGCACGTCGCCATCCTCGACGATGCGCAGCTGGCCATCCTCGATGCGGATGTCCTGTTTGCCGGCGCTGAAGGTGCCGACGAACACCACCTGCTTGGCGTTCTGGCTGATGTTGATGAAGCCACCGGCACCGGCCAGGCGCGAACCGAACTTGGACACGTTGAGGTTGCCCGCCGCGTCGGCCTGGGCCAGGCCGAGGAAGGCGATGTCCAGGCCACCGCCGTCATAGAAGTCGAACTGGTAGGGCTGGTCGAGCAGCGCGCTGTGGTTGCTGGCGGCGCCGAAATCCAGGCCCGAGGCCGGCACGCCACCGATCACGCCGGGTTCGGCGGTGAGCGTCAGGCGCTCGATCACACCTTCTTCGGCGGCCACAGCGGCGACGCCCTCGGGCATGCCGATACCGAGATTGACCACCGCCCCGGCCTGCAGCTCCAGCGCCGCACGGCGGGCGATCAGCTTGCGCACGTCCAGCGGCATGGGCGCCAGGCTGTTCACCGGTACCCGGGTTTCTGCGGCGAAGGCCGGGTTGTAGGCGGTGGCGAACGTCTGCTGGTGGTTGGCGGGTTCGGCCACCACCACGCAGTCCACCAGGATGCCGGGAATCTTCACCTGGCGCGGGTTGAGCGAGCCACGTTCGACCACGCGCTCGACCTGGGCGATGACCAGGCCGCCGCTGTTGCGCGCGGCCATCGCGATGGCCAGGCTCTCGATGGTCAGCGCCTCGCGCTCGAAGCTGAGGTTGCCGTCGGCATCGGCACTGGTGGCGCGGACCACGCCGACATGCACCGGAAAGCTGGGGTAGAACAGGTAGTCCTCGCCGTCGATGGGCAGCAGCCGCACCAGGTCGGTGGTGGTGCGCGCGTTGAGCTTGCCGCCACCATGCCGCGGGTCGACGTAGGTGCCCAGGCCAACACGGGACAGCTGCCCCGGCTTGCCGGCGGCGATGTCGCGGAACAGCTGGGAGATCACCCCCTGCGGCAGGTTGTAGGCCTCGATGCGGTTGTCCACGGCCAGCTTCTGCAGCCCCGGCACCAGGCCCCAGTGGCCACCGATCACACGGCGCACCAGGCCCTCGTGGGCCAGGTGGTTGAGGCCGCGACCCTTGCCGTCGCCTTGCCCGGCGGCGTACACCAGGGTCAGGTCGCGTGGCGCCTGCTCGGCGATAAAACGCTGTTCCAGGGCGATGGCGATCTGCTCGGCGAAGCCGATGCCGACGAAACCACCGGTGGCCAGGTTGGCGTTGTCCGGGATGCGCGCCACGGCGGCGGCGGCGGTCATGATCTTGCTCATGGCGGGTACTCGAAAAACGATTGAACACATTGCGCTACGGGGAGCTGCCTGCGCCCAGGCGGGGAGGGCTGCGTACCGCTGTACGCGAACTCTCCGTGCCTGAGTGCAGGCTTCACCTGCCTCGTCAGAAACTGCCGAACAGGGTGCCCAGGGTGATCACCACGGCCAGGGCCATCATCGGGAAGGCCACGGTGTTGACGAAGATGAACTTGTACGACTCGCGGTGCGTGAGCTTGCAGATCGCCAGCAGCGAGATCACCGCGCCGTTGTGCGGCAGGGTGTCCATGCAGCCGGAGGCCATGGCGGCGACGCGGTGCAGCAGCTCGGGGCTGATGCCGGCGGCGGTGGCCAGGGTCAGGTATTGCTCGCCGAGGGTCTTCAGCGCGATGGACATGCCGCCGGACGCCGAGCCGGTGATGCCGGCGAGGATGTTCACCGCCACCGCTTCGGAGATCAGCGGGTTGCTCGAGACGCCCAGCACCAGGTCACGGATGACGACGAAGCCGGCCAGCGATGCGATCACCGTGCCGTAGCCCACCTCGGCGGCGGTGTTGAGGATCGGCAGCATGGAGCCGAAGGCGCCGTCGTTGACGCTCTTCTTCAGGTCCATCCAGCGCTTCCAGTGCAGGCCGATGAGCAGCACGATGGCCACGCCGAGGGCGACGATGATCGACCAGATGCCGATCAGCGACCTGGCATCCTGCAGACCGCCGAACTCCGGTTTGGCCAGGTAGCTGGTGTCCACCGCCGGGAGAATCTGCTTGGCCATCAGGAAGTTCAGGCCGATCACCACGAAGATCGGCAGCAGCGCCAGCCAGAAGCCGGGAATGTCGCGGCGCTCCTCGACGACCGGATCGTCACGGTGTTCGCCGTAGCCTTCGCCTGCCGCCATCAGCTTGCGCGACTGTGCGGTGAGCCACCAGGTGCCGAGGCCAAACATGATCAGCCCGGCAATCACGCCCAGGCCCGGCGCCGCGAAAGCGTCGGTACCGAAGAAGGGATTGGGGATGGCGTTCTGGATCGCCGGCGTACCGGGCAGCGCGGTCATGGTGAAGGTGAACGAGCCGAGGGCAATGGCACCGGGGATCAGGCGCTTGGGAATGCCCGCTTCACGGAACAGCGCGGCGCCGATCGGGTACACGGCGAAGGCCACCACGAACAGCGACACGCCGCCGTAGGTGAGGATGCCGCAGGCCAGCACGATGGCCAGGATGGCACGCTCGCTGCCGACCTTGGCGACGATGCCGTGGGCGATGGCGCGCGCCGAGCCGGAGTCGTCCATCAACTTGCCGAACAGGGCGCCCAGCAGGAACAACGGGAAGAACTGGATCACGTAGCCGCCCATGGCCTTCATGAACACCTGGGTGTAGGTGGGCAGCAGCAGGCCGATGTCGCCGGCGAACAGCAGTGCCAGCAGGGCCAGGAGCGGGGCGAGGATGAGGACGTTGATGCCGCGATAGGCGAGGTACATCAACAATGCGAGCGACAGCAGAATACCGAGGGTACCCATGGGTGATTCCTTTTGTTGTTGTTCTAGCGGCGCTGGGCCGTTGTATGAGCAGGCGCGTGTGCGGCAGTGCGCCCTTGACGGCTATAGAGCCAGAGTCGTGCCAGTCTCGGGTGAGACTTTGGTCGAAAGGGCGCAGAGGCCTGTAGCTGGGGGATTTCAGGCGGGTTTGGCAGGCAGGGGCGTGGTGGATGTTGGTGAATGAGTGTCCAGATTTATGGATTTGGTCCAGATTTATGGACTTTTGCGGGTGGGTATTCCAGAAATCTGGATGCTTGGTGGCTCCGTAGCCCGGATGCAATCCGGGGCTGCCGTGGTGCCTGCCCCCGGATTTCATCCGGGCTACGTACCTGCGGTTGGCAACGATCTCTGTAGGAGCGGCTTCAGCCGCGAAGGGGGGCGAAAGAGCATCGCGGCTGAAGCCGCTCCTACGGTGAATGCATACGCCAAATGCGTAGGGCGGGTGCAACCCGCCAACGGCCGACTCTCTGAAGTACCGTAGCCCGGATGCAATCCGGGGTCATCGTGGTGTCTGCTCCCCGGATTTCATCCGGGCTACGCACCTGCGGTCGGCAACGATATCTGTAGGAGCGGCTTCAGCCGCGAAAGATTGCGAGAGAGTATCGCGGCTGAAGCCGCTCCTACGGTGACTGTGTCGGGCGGGTGCATACGCCAAATGCGTAGGGCGGGTGCAACCCGCCAGTGACCGCCCCCACAGCTGGTCCGCTCAGTCCCTGCGTCCGAGCCCATGCTGCGCCAGCTTGGCGTAGAACCCGGCGCGGGATATTCCCAGGCGTTCGGCGGCCTGCTGGCGGTTGCCGTCGGCGGCCGTGAGTGCCGCCTGCAGCGCCTGGCGTTCGACCTGCGCCAGCTGTTCGGCCAGCGTCCTCGCCGGGCTCGCCACCACCGGCGCAACGGGCACCGGCTCGCTCGGCGCTACCGGGTCCACCAGCAGGCTACGCAGGGTTTCATCATCCAGGCGGCCATCCAGCGCCAGTTGCGCCCGCTCCAGCAGGTTGCGCAGCTCTCGCACGTTGCCGCGCCAGGGCTGGGCGCAGAGCAGGGCCAGTGCGTCGTCCGTCAGTTCCAGCGGCGCCAGGCCGGAACGGTTGGCCAGGTCATCGAGCAGGTGTTCGATCAGTGCGGGGATGTCACTGGCCCGTTCGCGCAGCGGTGGCACGCGCAGGGCCAGCACGTTGAGGCGGTAGTAGAGATCGTCGCGGAACTGCCCGGCGGCGACCTTGGCCTCAAGGTCGATATGGGTGGCGGCGATCACCCGCACGTTCAGCGGTTTGACCTGGTTGGAGCCGAGCGGCTCGACCTCCTGTTCCTGCAGCACACGCAGCAGCTTGGCCTGCAACGGCAGCGGCAGGTCGCCGATCTCGTCGAGGAACAGCGTGCCGCCGTTGGCCACCTCGAACTTGCCGATGCGCCCCTTGCGCTCGGCGCCGGTGAAGGCGCCCGGTGCGGTGCCGAACAGCTCGGCCTCGACCAGGGTTTCCGGTATCGCGGCGACGTTGACCGCGACGAAGGGGCCGTTGGCCCGTGGCGACAGGTTGTGGATGCCCTGGGCCAGCAGCTCCTTGCCGGTGCCGGTCTCGCCCCTGATCAGCACCGTGGCGTCCAGTTGCGCGGCGCGCCGGGCCTGGCGCTTGACCTCGCTGGCCGCGGCGCTGGCGCCGATGAACCCGGCGATGGTGTAGCGCGCCCGACGGGCCTTGGCCAGCTCGTGCTGGGTGGCGAGCAACTGGCTCTGCAGGTTGTTGTACTTGGCCATCAGCGGCTTGAGATGGCGGGCGCGGTCGAACAGGACGAAACCCAGCGCACCGACCAGGGTACCGTCCTCGTCGCGCAGCGGGATGCGGGTGACCACGAAGTGTTCGCTGCCGAAGGCCATCAGGTCGAGCATGCTCGGCTGGCCGCTCTCGACCACCTCGCGCAGGCGGCTGGCCGGCAGCACTTCCTCGATCTCCTTGCCCAGTGCGGTACGCGGATCGGCGATGCCGACCTTCTGCGCGTACTTGTCGTTGATCCAGACGATGCGCGCCTGGCGATTGACCGCGATGGTGCCCTCGCACTGGGCGTTCAGGTGGTCGAACAGCAGCGGCATGGCCACCGCGCGAAAACGCTCGGGCGACACACCGATGATCAGGCCGTGCTGGTCGAGGTCGTCGCGAGAGATGGCCATGGGCGAATATCCGAAGTCACAAGCCGCTGATTATGGTTGGCGGCGCTGCCAGCGGGCAACGTCGACGGACATCGGACAATGGCATTCGGCGCGCGCTTCTGGAATAGTTAGGCGGCTATGCGTAACCCGCTGGCACCTGCCGATCGCCCACAAGGCCAGCCCGGCAGTCGTGACACCTGCCGTGTCCCTCTCGCGTGCCAACCTGGCGCGCCAGGCGAGCCACCCGTTCGCCGCTGGATCCGCACCCTTGCCCGGTGCCACAACGACAACGACCAAGATCCATACAAGGACGCCCCGATGAAACTCAAGCGACTCTTTTCCGCGCTCGCCGCCGGCGCTGCGCTGACTGCCCTGTGCGCCACCGCGCAGGCACGCGAATATTCCGTGTCCACGGTCCTGTCGGATGCCTTCCCCTGGGGCCAGGCCGCACAGAAGTGGGCCGACCTGGTCAACGAACGCTCCGAAGGGCGCATCACCCTGCGCGTGTACCCCAATGCGCAACTGGTGGCTGGCGACCAGACCAAGGAGTTCTCCGCCATGCGCTCCGGCCTGATCGACATGGCCGTGGGTTCGACCATCAACTGGTCGCCGCAGGTCCCGGAACTCAACCTGTTCTCCCTGCCGTTCCTGATGCAGAACGACGCCGACCTCGACGCCATCACCCAGGGTGAAGGCGGCAAGCTGGCGTTCGCCGCCATCGAGCAGCGCGGCATCGTGCCGCTGGCCTGGGGCGAGAACGGCTTTCGTCAGCTGTCGAATTCGGCCAAGCCGGTACGCAGCCCAGCCGATCTGGCGGGCCTGAAGATCCGTGTGGTCGGCTCGCCGCTGTTCCAGGACACCTTCACCGCCCTCGGCGCCAACCCCACGCAGATGAGCTGGGCCGACGCCAAGCCGGCGCTGACCACCGGTGCGGTGGACGGCCAGGAAAACCCGCTGTCGGTGTTCGACGTGGCGCGGATCGACCAGGTAGGCCAGAAGTACCTGACCCTGTGGAACTACATGGCCGACCCGCTGATCTTCGCGGTCAACCAGCGCGTCTGGAAAGCCATGCCGGAAGCCGACCGCGAGCTGCTCAGCCAGGCCGCACGCGATGCCGGCAAGTGGGAGATCGAGCTGTCGCGCAATGCCCAGGACCAGCGTCTGGCAGACATCCGCGAGCGTGGCGTAGAGGTGATCGAACTGAGCGAGGCCGAGCGTGCCGCGTTCGTCGAGGCCACTGCCAGCGTGCAAGAGAAATGGGCACCGCGTATCGGCGATGCGCTGATGGACGCCGCGCGCAAGGCCGTGGCCCAGCCCTGATCCGTTTCATCTGACCGCAAGCCCAAGGGCTTTGCGGCGTGGTGCGGCAGATATGTCGCGCGACACCGATCCGCTCCCCTCTCTCGTTCATGGGAGAGGGGCTGGGGGAGAGGGCCGCTCTTCTGCTGGATCACGCCAAGCCGGTCGTTCGAGGTTCTTATGAGCAAGCAAGTCGACGCGCCACTGGAGCGCGCGCTCGCCACCCTGGCCCTGGTGATCATCAGTCTGATCAGCCTGGCCAACGTCGTGGTGCGTTATTTCACCGATGCTTCTTTCGCGTTCACCGAGGAAATCTCGGTGTTCCTGCTGGTGGTGCTGACCTTCGCCGGTGCCAGCGTGGCCATGCGCAGCAATCGGCACATCCGTATCGGCCTGCTCGAGCGCCTGTTCCCGCGCCTGCGCACGCCGCTGATCCTGCTGCAGTGGCTGGCCGGCGTGCTGGTACTGGGGCTGGTGTGCTGGTTCGGTGGCCAGTTCGCCTGGGAGGAATACCAGTGGGAGTCGCAGTCGCCGGGGCTCGGCCTGCCCAACTGGTGGTACGTGGTGTGGCTGCCGATCCTGGCGCTGCTGGTGTTCGTGCGGCTGAGCCAGATGACCCTGGATCGCCTGCGTGGGAGGATCAGCGATGAGCCCTGATCTCTGGTTGATCCTCAGCTTCGTCGTGCTGCTGGCGCTCGGTGTGCCGGTGGCCTTTGCCCTGGGGCTGTCCGGCGCCATCGGCATCATCGCCGGGCTGTCGCCGGACATGCTCGCCACCCTGGGTACCAACACCTACAACGGCGTGGCCAAGTACCCGCTGATCGCCATTCCGCTGTTCATCCTCACCGGCCTGGTGTTCGAGAAGGCCGGCGTGGCCTTGCGCCTGGTGCGTTTCGCCCAGGCGCTGATCGGCCCGCGTCATGGTGGCCTGGCGCTGGTGGCGGTGCTGGTGTGCCTGATCATGGGCGGCATGAGCGGCTCCGGTCCGGCGGATGCCGCTGCGGTGGCCATGGTGATGCTGCCGAGCATGACCCGGGCAGGCTATCCCAAGCCGTTCTCGGCCACCCTGATCGCCGCCTCGGCGTCCACGGCGATCCTGATCCCGCCGTCGATCGCGCTGATCCTCTACTCCATCGTGGTGCCCGGCGTGGACCTGCGCGCGCTATTCGCCGCCGGCCTGTTCCCCGGCATCATCGCCGGCCTGGTGCTGCTGCTGCCGGCCTGGCTGCTGTCGCGTCGCTACGGCTGGGAGTCCCCGGAGCAGGGTGAGCGCCCGGCACTGGGAGAAAGCTTCAAGCAGGCGTTGCCGGCGCTGTTCGCTCCGGTGCTGATCCTCGGTGGGCTGCGCAGCGGCCTGTTCACCCCGACCGAAGCGGCGGTGGCCGGTGTCACCTACGGCGTGCTGGTCGGCCTGTTCCTCACCCGCGAGCTGGACTGGCGCGGCCTCTGGCGCCTGTGTGGCGAGGCGGCGGTGATCTCCGGGGTGGTCATGCTGATCATCGCCCTGGCCGGCATCTTCGCCTGGGCCGGCACCATGCTCGGCACCTTCCGCCACCTGGCCGAGTGGCTGATCTCGCTGTCGGACAACGGCTGGGTACTGCTGGCACTGGTGATGCTCGCCGTGCTGCTGGCGGGCATGCTGCTCGATGCGATTTCCATCTACCTGATCCTGATGCCGATCCTCATCCCGGTGATGCAGCACTTCGGCTGGAATCCAGTGTGGTTCGGCATCCTGCTGGCGATGAACATCGCCATCGGCCAGTTCACCCCTCCGGTGGCGATCAACCTGATGGTCACGGCCGAGGTCGCCAAGATCCGCCTCGAGCAGACCGTGGGCTGGGCCGCGTTGTTCGTGGTGGTGATGTCCAGTGCGCTGCTGCTGGTGGCGATCTTCCCGGAAATCGCCCTGTGGTTGCCGCGAGTGCTGGGCTACGCGGTGTAAAAGGCGCGACAGCGTCTATAGTTGGCAGATGGTGCGCAGCGGGGGGCTGCGCACCACTGAGGGCGGTACCGCTGGGCAAGAACATGGGCGATGGCGACTATAACGAGCACAGGGATGTAGGCACGGAGCACTGCGAAGGGCTGCGTGAGTCGGGCAAGCGTGCGCTGATGCGCACCATCCTGCTGGCAACGGGGCTGACCCTGGGTGGCTTTGCCGTGCTGCAGGCGTTGGCCGGCAACTATCCGTTCGCCATCCTCGAAGTGCTGTGCACCGCGCTGCTGCTGTTCGGCGCCAGTCGCATCGGGCGGGCGCGCCACCTCAACCTGTGGATCTACCTGTACCTGGTCCCCACCTTCTGTTTCATCCTCTACATCATCGTCATGCCGGATGCCTCAGCGGCGGCGTTCGTCTGGCTGTACATGATCCCGCTGTTGGCCTACCTGCTGCTGGGCAAGCAGCGCGCCTTCCTGCTGACCGCGCCGTTCATGCTCGCCGGCCTGTTGCTGTACTTTGCCGACAACCGCCTGAACCTGGATACCCGTGGCCTGATCGACCTGGGCAATGCGGCCCTGTGCGGTGTCCTCATCCTGGTCTTCGTGCATATCTACGATGGCTTGCGCATGCAGGCCCATCTGGAGCTGGAGCGCCTGGCGCAGACCGACTCGCTGACCGGCGTGGCCAGCCGTGGCAGCTTCCAGCATGCCTTGCAGCGCAGCATCCAGGAGGTCGAGCGCAGCAACGGGCACCTGGTGCTGGCGCTGCTCGACGTCGACCACTTCAAGCAGGTCAACGACCAGTGGGGGCACGAGGCGGGGGACATGGCCCTGCAGCACATCTGCCAGATACTCCAGCATCGCCTGCGCGTGACGGATTTCCTCGGGCGCCTGGGCGGCGAGGAGTTCGGCCTGTTGTTGCGGCACACCGACAGTGCGGGCGCCGAGCCGCTGGTGGAGCTGCTCCGCGAGCAGGTCGCCGAGCAGCCGCTTGAGTACGACGGCCAGCTGATCGCGCTGTCAGCCACCTTCGGCCTGGCCGCCTGGCCAGCGGACGGACGCAGCGCCGCCGAGCTCTACCGCAGCGCCGACCGCCGCCTGTACCGGGGCAAGCAGCGCGGGCGCAATCAACTGGTCAGCGCGGACGTTCCGGGGGAACTGCTGCTGGACAAGTTCGACGTGCGCCTGTGAGCGAGCGCGCTCAGCGCGTCGCGCTGGTTGGTGCGGGCGCTACGCAGGGTTGCTGGTTGGCACCGGCCAGTTTCTCGACGTTGTTCAGCACGTTCTGCCCCTGGTTGACCCGCTGGGCGTTCTCCGCGACCTGCATGCGCTGGGTGTAGGTGGCGGAGTTGCCGTTGAAACTCTGCTGCGTCTCGAGCACGGTGTTGGCCATGTCCAGCAGGCTGCGCCCGGTTTCGATCAGGCTGCTGGTTGCACTCGGGGCGCATGGGTCATTGGCCATCTGGGCATTCTGCAGGCCCTGGCTCTGCGTGTTCTGTGGCAGGCAGCCGGTCAGCGCCGTCAGTACGGCAGCACCCAGGACCAAGCCCAGGCTTCCATTGATATTCATCGGACATTCCCTTCGATCACCAGGCCTCGGCCCAGTGCCGAAGCGTTGTCCGCGATTCTAGGAAGGGGCTGACAGGCCAGGAATAGTACGGGTGTACTAGTGCCCGCCTATGGTCCTTGCCGCGTTCGCTGCCCAGGGCCTAAGGTGTCGGGGTAACGACGAAAGCTGTTTCAGCAGGGAGTGTCAGCATGCCCAGGAAGGGTCCCGTTTCCTACGACACCGAGCTCGCCCAGGCCGGAGTACGGCTGATTTTCGTGGCGATCGTCAGCAGCTATACCGTGCTGCTCTACCGCTATTCGCTGATGGAGCCTGGCCCGGTCTGGAAGGCGCTGGCGCTGTACGCAGCGTTGCTGGTGCTGGCGATGATCATTCGCTGCGACGTCATGCGCCGTCCGGGAAACCGCCCCTGGCGGCGCATGCTCACCATGCTCAACGACTACACGGGGATCACCCTGACGCTGGTCAACGGTGGCCAGTTGATGCTGCCGATCTATGCGATCCTGGTCTGGGTCACGATCGGCTACGGGTTGCGCTACGGCTTCGGCTACCTGTTGCGGGCGACGCTGATGGCGTTGCTGTCCCTGATCCTGACCGCTTGCATGTCGGAGTACTGGCAGTCGCAGCCTTACCTGGTGGCGACGCTGCTGCTGACGGCCCTGATGGCGCCTGCCTACCTGCACACGCTGCTCAAGCGCGCCCGCGAAGCCGCCGAGGCCGAACAGGCGGCGAACCGCGCCAAGTCGCAGTTCCTCGCGCAGGCCAGCCATGACCTGCGGCAACCGGTTCACTCCATCAGCCTGTTCACCGCCTGCCTGCGCGACAGCGACCTGGGCGCCGAGCAGCGGCGCCTGGTGGAAAACATCGACAAGTCGCTGCACAGCGTCGCGCGCCTGTTCCGCTCGATTCTCGACATGTACTCGCTGGACAGCGGCAAGGTAGTGCCGCGAATGGAGACGCTGGAGCTGCGTCCTCTGCTGCAGCAGCTCATCCAGCAGAATGCCGAGGCGACGCGCTGGGCCGGGGTCGAGATCCGTCTGCATTGCCCACCACTGTATGTGCGCGCTGACCCGGCGCTGCTCACCACCATGCTGCAGAACCTGCTGTCCAACGCGCTGAAATACGCGCCGGGCAAGCCGGTGCTGATCGCCTGTCGGCGTCGCGGCCAGGGCCTCGCCATCGAGGTCTACGACCGGGGGCGGGGCATCGCGGTCGGCCACCTCGACAGCATCTTCAACGAGTTCTATCGCGTGCGTCAGGAGCGCGACCGCGACGTCGACGGCATGGGCCTGGGCCTCGCCATCGTCAGGCGCCTGGGCACGCTGATGGACCTGCGGGTGAGCATGCGCTCCGTCGAGGGCCGAGGCACGCGGGCGATGATCGACGGCTTGCAGCGGGTCGAGGCACCGAGCGAAGGCCGCTCGACCCACGCGGGCAGCGCCCAGGCGCCGAGGATGCTGGACGGCTTGCGCGTGTGCCTGATCGAGGACGATCAGAACGTGCTGCTGGCGACCGCGACCCTGTTGCGCAAGTGGGGTTGCGAGGTGGCGACCTTCGATGCGCTGCCCGATGCGTCGATGCATTTCGACCTGGTGGTGACCGACTTCGACCTCGGCACCGAAGTCTCCGGTGCCGACTGCATTCGTCACCTGCGCCGGCACAGCGGACGCGAGGTGCCGGCGATCATCATGACCGGGCACGACGTACGCCGTGTGCAGGAGCAGGTGGGCGATGGCAACACGCCGATCCTGTCGAAGCCGGTGCAGCCCGCCGAACTGCGTTCGCTGCTGGTGGCGCTGAAGCTCAAGCTCAAGGCCGCCTGAGCGCTACACCAGCCCGGCCTTGGCGCCGATACCCGCCGCTGCCGCACGGGTGCTGACGTCCAGCGTGCGCAGCAGCGAGGAGACATGGATGCGGACGGTGAACGGGGAGATATCCAGCTCGCGGGCGATCTCCTTGTTCGATAGCCCGCGCACCACCAGGCGCAGCACATCCTGCTGGCGCGGCGTCAGCTGTTCCAGCAGGTGGCGGTTCTCGGCAAAGTCCGGTACGCCGGACGGCCCCAGCGCCATGACGAATTCCCCGGCGCAGACGGCCAGCAGTGACTCGGCGATTTCCTCGGGAGGGGTCGCCTTGCCGATGAACCCGTCGGCACCTGAGGCCATGACCTCATCGATCAGCTCGCGGTTATCGACCATCGACACGATCACGATGGAACTGCGCTGGAACTCCTGGCGCAAGGCACTGATGGCATGCGGGGACTGACCGGGGAACAGCAGGTCGAGCATGAACAGGCGCGGCGCCTTGCCGTCGCGTGCGAGGCTCAACACTTCGTCCATGTCGCCCGCCTCGAGGATCTCCGCCTGGGGGAAGACTCGCTGGGCGATACGGCACAGGCCATCCCGGAAAACAGGGTGGTCGTCGGCCACGATTATGCGTTCTTGTTGTGAGGGTTCGGACATGGTGGGCGCTTCCGTCTGGCCCTCAGACTAAAGTCATATGCCGGTCGGCGCCAGCGGATGTTTTCTCCAGCCATGCCGCCGAACTGAACCGGAGAGCGTCGCGCCGGGTCTGTGTGAGTACACCTCATGGAATGCCAAGGAGTCGTACATGGACCTTATCCGCATCCTCATCGCCATTCTGCTGCCGCCGCTGGGCGTGTTTCTCCAGGTCGGTTTCGGCGGTGCGTTCTGGCTGAACATCCTGCTCACCCTGCTGGGCTACATCCCCGGCATCGTGCATGCGGTGTACATCATCGCCAAGCGCTGAGGGCCTGTTCCCGCCCGCAGCGATGCAAGGAACGGAGCCCCTCTCTCGCCAGCGGGAGAGGGGAGACGATCACGCCGCAGTTCCCCCAGCCCGCTCTCCGAAGCGGCTCGTCATTCGTTGTTTCACTCCCGCCGCAAGAAATGCACGCTGAACAGCTGCGCCGGGTCGCGCCACATGGCCGCCGAGGCGAAGCCACAGCTGCCGGCCAGATCGCGGAACCCGCTCGGCGTGTACTTGTAGGAGTTCTCCGTGTGCAGGGTCTCGCCGGCGGCGAAGTCGAACACCCGGTCCTCGATCCTGACCTGTTGCGCCTGCCGGCTGATCAGGTGCATCTCGATGCGCGATTCGGCCTCGTTGTAGAACGCCCGGTGCTGGAAACTGCGCGGGTCGATGTCGCTGTCCAGCTCGTTGCGGATGCGCTCGACCAGGTTGAGGTTGAACAGCGCGGTGACCCCGGCATGGTCGTTGTAGGCGCGCTCCAGCACCTGACGGTCCTTGACCAGATCCACGCCGATCAGCAGACCACTGCCGGCCGGCAGCGCCTGGTGCAGATTGCGCAGGAAGGCGCGCGCCTCGTCCGGGTCGAAGTTGCCGATGCTGGAGCCCGGGAAGAAGGCCAGCGGGCGTTGTCCCAGCGCATCGCCGGGGAGCTTCAGCGGTTGACTGAAGTCGGCGCACAGGGCGTGCACGTCGAGCCAGCGATAGTCTGTGGCCAGGCGGCGGGTGCTGGCCTGCAGGAACTCGCGGGAGATATCGATGCCCAGGTAGCGCGCCGGGCGCAGGGCTTCGAGCAACAGGCGGATCTTGCGGCTGGCGCCACTGCCCAGTTCGACGAGGCTGGCGTTGCGCCCGGCCAGCGCGGCGATGTCCTGCGCGGCCAGGCGCAGGATGGTCTCCTCGGTGCGCGTCGGGTAGTACTCGGGCTGTTGGCAGATCAGCTCGAACAGCTGCGAGCCACGGTGATCGTAGAAGAACTTCGGCGACATCGTTTTCGGCCAGGCCGCGAAGCCGCGCAATGCCTCGTCGCGCAACGCCTCCTGTTCCGGGCTCAGGGATCGTTCGTTGCTACGCAGTGCCAGTGCCATGCTCAAAGCTCCTTGGCCAGGCGCAGGCCGGAGAACTGCCAGCGCATCGTGGGGTAGAAGAAATTGCGATAGGTGGGGCGAACGTGGTCTTCGGGGGTGGCGCAGCTGCCGCCGCGCAACACCATCTGCCCGGACATGAACTTGCCGTTGTACTCACCCAGGCTGCCGCCCAGCGGACGAAAGCCGGGGTAGGGCCGGTAGGCGCTGGCGGTCCATTCCCAGACGTCGCCGTAGAGCTGCTGCAGGCCTTCGCCCGCGCCAGCGGCCACCGGCTGCAAGTGATCGTTCTCGACGAAGTTGCCCCGCAGCGGCTCGTCCTGCGCGGCGACTTCCCATTCCTCTTCACGTGGCAGGCGCGCCTGCGCCCAGGTGGCGAAGGCCTCGGCCTCGAAGTAACTCAGGTGGCAGACTGGTGCGGCGAGGTCCAGCTCGCGCGGGCCGCCCAGGGTCAGCTCCAGCCAGTCGTCACCCTCGCGCAGCCAGTACAGCGGCGCCTGCCAGCCGGCGCGCTGGATATGGTCCCAGCCATCCGCCAGCCACAGCGCGGTGCTGCGATACCCGCCGGCGCGGATGAACTCGAGGTACTCGCCGTTGCTCACCGGCCGGCTGGCCAGCTGGAAGTCGTCGACGAACACCCGATGGCGCGGCTGCTCGCAATCGAAGGCGAAGCCCTCGCCGGCATGCCCGACATGCCGCAGCCCGGCGGGAAAGCGCAGCCACTGCAGCTCGCCCGCTGTGGCAGCGCCGGGCTTGAGGTCGTCGCGGTAAGCCGGGCGCAGCGGGTTCTGCGCCAGGATGTGCTTGATGTCCATCAGCAGCAGCTCCTGATGCTGCTGCTCGTGCTCCAGTCCCAGCTCGATACGCTGCAGAATCTCGTCGGCGAGCTGGCCGCTCTGCCGGGTCAGCAACTGCGCCATGGCCTGGTCGACATGGCTGCGGTAGGCATACACCTCGCTCACCGTCGGCCGCGACAACAGCCCGCGCCGCGCCCGCTCGAAGGGCGTGCCGTGGGTCTGGTAGTAGGAATTGAACAGGTGGTCGTAGCGCTCATCCAGCGGACGATAGCTAGGCAGGAAGGGCCGCAGCACGAAGGCTTCGAAGAACCAGGTGACATGCGCCAGATGCCACTTCGGCGGGCTGACGTCCGGCATGCTCTGGATCACATAGTCCTCGCGCTCCAGCGGCTCGCAGAGTCGCTCGCTGGCGGCGCGCACCCACTGATAACGCTGCCATAGGCGTTCGAGGTGAAGGTGTGCAGCGTCGATCCTGCTGGCGCGGTTTGGCATGTCGCGCGTCCTTTGCTGGCGTCGCGGAGGCGACGGTTCTTAGAGCCGACCGGGCGAACAGGGCAAAGGTTCCGGCAAAAGCATGACGTTCGGATGACAGGTCGCCGAGGTCAGTGGGTATTGGCCTTGCGAGGGCTGGGAAGCGGCGCCAATCACGCCAGTGAGCGAAGCGGCTGTGGCAACTCTATGGAGGCAAAAGCCACGCAATGCGCGGCTTTGAAGATGGCAGATCCACGCAGACTCGGATCGTGGAACAAAGGATTATGAGTTGCCTAGAAATGCCTCAATCCCAGCAAAACGGTAGGCAGCTTAGCGCAAGTAAAATAAGCTGGAAGCATCGTCGTTACTGGGCTTCAGCGAAATTTTGCGAAACCTGTAGAAGCTCGGAACTGTACCTCTAGTGTACTGATTTTTCAGCCCGACAGCCAATTGTTGCGGACTCTGTCCAGCAGCATAGCTTGTCAGGCGAGGCTTTGATCAGCCAGCTATTAGCTTCTTGGGAGTACGCACCCATGAGAGTAACCGAGCGCTATTTGAGGGATGTGCGCGATAACCATAAGTTAAACATGAAGAGTCCTTTTAAAATCAATAGACTCTGCCTCTAAGTTGTGTTTCTTGAATTTGTACTTCATGTAAGAGGATATTTCATCTTCGTGTGTTGACAGAATAATTTGGCGTTCAGAGAACTCATTCCTCAATAAATCAATGAAGCCTGCAACATTAATGTCATCCAGGCTCTGTGCAGGGTCGTCAATTAGAAGTATGGAATTTTTTGCATATCGCTTATTTAGGGCAAGTGTAAAGGACAGAACCAAGGAGGAGAGTTGGCCTGAGCTCATTGAGAAAATAGCGTCATGTAATTTATTAGGATGCTCACGAAAAGAAAGGCTTTTTCCATCAGTCTCAATAAAGATGCCGAGTCCATTTTGAAAATTTTGTAAAAGACGGCCAGAGTACACGTGAAAGAGAACCTCTATGCCTTTGGCGACAGAGGAGATATAGGAGCTTAGATTGTCTGTGTAAATTTCAACCAGCTTTTCTAGTGCCTTGCTTAAATAAACAGCTTTTCGATATGTCTCATCCAATTTTAAAACTTCCGCTTCTTTGCTTGCGATTTCTATGTGTGTGCCACGGATATAAGCTAGTTTTAAATAGGAGTGTTTTCTATTAATGGCCTCAATATCAAGTTGCATGACTGATTTTTCATCTGAAAGAAAAATCTGTTCAAAAAATTCCTGAAAGTATTCTTCAATAGAATCGTAATTAACTTCTCGGTACAATAGGCGTACTTCGTCCTCGAGTTCTTTTATTTTTAGCGTCTCTTCTAAAGAAAAATCTTTGCAGTAGAACCTGCTCAGATCTATACGATAAGATGTATATGAGTATTTAAGTCGTTGCAGGTACGAGATTTGCTCCTCGCTAAGAGCAATAAGCTTTCTCTTGTATTCAATCGTGTGATAGTGAGTTGCAATATAGTGCTCCAAGATCTTAAGAATGGGGCTGGCTATTTTGGTCTTGAATTCATCGACACTATTTTTTAAGTTCTTGCCGTTTGACTCAACTAGAGCTTCTAAAGAGATTCTATGCAAGTCCAACTGCCGCAACAGATTTTCCCTAGTGCCCCACTCATACCCGCACGCCGGACAATCAGAGCTGTTATGTTTTAAGTGGGTATTAGAAAATTTCGTTATGAATGTATCGCGCGAGCTCAAGAGCTCATTATAGGCAAGCTCGACAAGGTCTGCGCTTTCTGCAATTGAGCGCACTGAGGCTGCGGCTGAGATAAACTCCTTGTAGTCAAGTCCAAAATTAAATTCATTGAATATGTCTGAGTTGATTTCGAAATTCAAGTTTAGAGGTTGGTGTAGGCTGTTTTCTAATTTGCTTGTTAGTGACTTTGCGAAATCATAGCGCATCACCTCTTTGCGAGAGTCAGCAATACCATCTAATTGACCTCCAAATCTCAGTAGGCTCTCAATGGCCTGCAGTTTTGGTCTTAAGCTTTTATCAATGGAATTGTTATGTTTGGAGTTGAAAAAAATAACGGCGTTTTGGCGAAATTTTTTTAGCTTGTTCAATACTCCGTCGGCTTCTAGCCAACTGGATATGATTGAGGGTTTTGTGTCAATGGTTTCGAGATCCCACGGTTGTAGCGTGGCGCTGATCAGTCGTTCGTAAACAATGTCTTCAGCATTAAGTGTGTTGTTACTGACAGATTGGCGCAGCTCGCTTAACTCATTTTTATGGAGTTCGAGGGCCTCTTTTTTGGCAGCTGTTTTTAGCTTACTTATTGCGTTTTTAATCGCGGCTATTTTATTACACTTCTCTCTATAGTCGCCAACATCAAATAGATGATCAATTTTCTTTTGTTTGGTTGAACCCTTGCTTTTTAGTGCCGCGGTATTATTTTCTTGCTCGACATAATGGAAGAGTCTATAGTTCTGCTTGTAGCCGGGGCCGAGAATTTTTTCAAGGATCTGTGCTTCATTTGCAACCTCTTGCCACTCGCCATTGTTTGACGAAATATAAAGCTTGAATAGGTTAAGGCCTAAGCCCTTTCCTTCATCAAGGTCGGCTTTGATAGCGCTTCTTCTTAGGTGAAATATACCATTACCTGTCTCTACTTCAGCTGAAATAGAAACCTCTGTCCCTGGTAATGACAAGTCGTAAGTTAGTGGGCTCCCTTTAACGGTTGAGCGGCCATCCACAGTGTCAGCCTCTAATGAGGCGTAACGCGTTATATTGCCTGTTAATAGGAGTTCCACTGCGTCAAAAAAAGAGGTCTTCCCAAATCCGTTGGGGCCATCCAGTACAGTTAGATTGTTGGAGTTTATTTTGAATTCATAGAAATGAAATGCTTTAAAATTTTCAAGCGTAAGCTTCTTAATATTTGATTTCATATCCAGTTCCTACAATCCTTGAGGCCAACTCATCCAAAACCAACTCTGGATCACTTGTGCTTTCAAAGTCTAAATCCAATACGGCCGACTCAATGAATGCCAAGAGTTCTGGTTGCTTTGTTTTTTGGATCTTGGACTTATGCTTGGAATATAGTTCTTGTATGTCAGCCGGTTCGCCGTCGCCAATATCGATGAAGCCTAGTTTTATAACGAGTCTGAAAACAAGTTCCTGCCAGGCTCCCGTCCCCAAAAGTTTTTTGTAGTCTGAAAAAACAGTCGAACTATTCAGTGCGCTATGTATCGTCTCTGAGAAATTGCCTTCGCCCAGCATTTCGTGAAGGTTGTTAAGTTCAATTGGGGTGTAGTAAATAACGTGCTTCTTAAAGAAGAATAGATCCTCTTCTGCCTCGTGAACCTGGCTTATCACAGATGGGCTAATTTCGGCTACCTGCCACAGGCAAATCAAGTTGGTGTTCTTCTGTATCGACTCATGCCGATATAGCTCTTGGCATCTTTCGAGCCATAGGTGCTGGCTACTGATAACTTGCTTCGGATCGGTCTCTACAACCAGCCAGTATGTTTGGCTGTCTTTGTCTTCCGGGATAAAAAAATCAAATCCTTCTCCGATGAGAAGTCTATATCCATTTTGAGAAAACAGGCTGGCGACTAAATCTCTCACTTTTTTATCTCATCTGGAATGTTAGCAATAGAGACTAGAGCTATTTCTTTAAACTTATTGAACTTGCTGTGCTCTTGATAGCTTTCACTACGAGCTCCGACACATAGTACCGAATAAATTGACTCGGCATTGATGTCGGATGTTATTAGTGTCCCGCTTTCGTATAAGAATTCCACATCATGTTTTATGGCTCCTTCAACAATTCGTTTGCAAATTGCACCAGCGCTGCTAGGTCCTTGGTGTATTGCTGTAGGGTAAAAATCCCCGTTGGGGAGGCTCCAGAAGAAATTCTTAACCTTGCGAGACGGGTCGTAAGTAGATTCGACCAGTTCGTGAAATATTCTAAATAACCCTAGTTGTAGGTCATTTGATGTGAAGGCTTCGTCTTTGTATTCTACCAGCGAGCTAAATTGACCTTTCTTGTTTGGTAGTATTGAACGGATAAAAGATTTTAGTCCTTCGGTATCTAGCTGGCTGATTTGCGCGACGCAGCGGCTAAGCTTTTCAAGTTCTTCTCCTTGTAGGTCGTTGTCATCACAGAACTCAGAAAAGTAAATTCCTAGGTCTTTAATGATGACTGAGAAGAAATATTCTTCGTTGAGAATCGAAGAGGTTAGGTTTTGCTCCAAAACGCTGATGAATCTTTTAAATTCAATTTTTTCACGATTGGCCACTTGGCGCTGGATAGCAGTCTTTGATAGCTGTATCTCAGAATGCATTGCGATAACTTTTTTTACAACGATATCTTCCAGTAGGTTTCTTGACCAATCCAGGTATTCAGTAGAGAGTTTGTGGGGGGCGCTGGTATGGTATCTTGCATATATCTGTTTTATGGTGTTTTCTAGAAGGGCGTCTATTTCCGCAAGGGCGCAGTAGCTTTCCGAATTTGACCCTTTTTTGTATTCATACAAGGAAACTGGTAAGTAGTTTGAAATGAAGTTATCGGGGAGCTTGATCTTTTTTGATACATGAAGGAATGCGCTGCAATTAGGATGGTTGGTGGCTTTTTCTATCTGCTCTGTAATTGCTGACTCATAAGAAGAGAACTCTTCGCTTTTGTAAGCCTTAACTTGATGTATAGACTGGCAAGTGTCACCTAAAAGTACTGCAAAATCATCAATGCTATCTAGCTGTAAGGAAAGGTTTTCACTGAGATCTAAGTCGTCAAGGATCAAAGTCAAGCAGTGATAAAGAGCAACCTTGCCTTGGTATATGTATCCACCCCAAGTGGCTACTGCGGTGTGAGGTAAACTAGCCTCGATATCATTCCTAGCCATGACGCATCCAATCTAAGCGTAAAGGGAGTCTTTGGACTCAAGTCACGTTTCCTAACTGGCTCCTTGGCAGATTAGGTTGCGTGACAATATTCGGAAAGGCGGAGTATGCCCAGAATTGCTGCCGGTACTCTTGCTGGGGTAATTGGGAGCAGATCACAGATTATTGTTCTCACATGCATTTCAAAAACTCTGCACCGTTCGACACTGAGGGAATGCTGAACACCCCCGAGCTGCTGAAGCGCCTTCGTCCCAGATTTCACGGTACGAATCAGCAGCGCACTGCTGCATTTCGGGCATTGCCGCTCGGCTGTCGGATCGCTACGGCGCTTGAGGTTCTGCACATGCTCGCGGTGAGTGGCGAGGCTCGGCACGCGACGGCCGCTTTGCAGGGTGTGCAGCATGGCGTCGACTTCGGCCTCGCTGAATACCGCCTGCTGGAATGACTGGATATAGCGGATAAAGCCAATGCCCTGGGTCACGTTGGCCGGCACTTCGGTCTTGAAGGTGCTACCGCCGACAAAGGTGATCACCGAGTGCAGTTGCTCGGGGCTAGCGCCAAGGGTGGCTTCCAGGGCTTTGAGATGCTTGTAGTTCTGGCGTAGCGGGCTCTGGAATTTGAAGGTGCGTTTGTAGAGCTTCTGCGTCCACTGCGCCTGTTTCTCGCTGCCGAAGATCCAGCCGCTCATATTCTTCGTTTTCAGCACGAAGATGCCGTAGGGCGAGAGGAATACGTGGTCGATCTGTGTAGTGCCGTCTAGCGTGTTCAGGGTGACGTTGTGCAGGCGGCGGTAGGTTTGCTTGTCCAGTTGCCAGTGGGCGAACAGGCGCACCAGCAGTTCGCCGATCTGCCCCTTGGCCCACGGCGATTTGAGCAGGGCGATCAGCAGGGCTGCAGGGATGAACCAGGTCAGCATGCCCCAGACCTGGGCGACTATCGGGCTGTAATCCATTTTCTTCCTTGAGCCGAGCTGCTTGTTAGAGAGGCGAGCAGGTGTGCCGAAATCCAGGTGCCTGGCACATCCGGATAATGGCTAATTGCTTTCAAGGGCTCAAGGGGGCGCGACTATTGTCCTATGGCGTGATGACGCACTAGGGGCTGGTGAGCCCGGTTTAGCTACTCAGCGCTATTTGGTAACGCGTGCTGCGCCCGCCACCGGGTAGTCGCTCGATGCAGCCCTTTTGCAGCAGGTCGCCCAGGTGACGGGTGGCGGTGGCTTTGGATACCTTGGCCACGGCTTGGTATTGCGCCGCGCTGATACCGTTCTCGAAACCCCTTTCACCGCCATCGAGCAGACGGTTAAGCACTTTGATCTGCTCCGCCGATAGCGTTTGGCTGCGGTGTACCTGCCAGAAGCGCGCCTTGACCAGCACACGGTCAATCCGAGCAAGTGCCCGCTCCAAGCTCTTGAGCAGTGTCTTCAGAAACCACTGCAGCCAGGCAGTGATATCCAGCCCACCTTTCTGACTGGCTTCGAGGATGCGGTAGTAGCCGGCGCGGTCCTCGAGGATGCTCGCGGACATCGCGTAAAAGCGGATGGCCTGCTGTTCGCCCTGAGCCAATGCCAGATCGGTGATAGCGCGGGTGAGGCGACCGTTGCCGTCATCGAAGGGGTGCAGGGTCACGAACCAGAAATGTGCGATACCGGCGCGAAGAAACGGGTCGAGGCTGGTATCGCTGCGGCTGCTTTCGAACCAGGCGAGAAAGTCCGCCAGTTGCGCTTCCAACCCTGCGCGGGGAGGGGCTTCGAAATGCACGGTAGGGCGGTCTATCCGACCCGAAACTACCTGCATGGGCTCTTCGCCGCGCAGTGCGCCGATGTGTAGTGGTCGAGCCAGAAGTTGGTCATCGGTGGGGAATAACCAACTGTGCCAGGTGAACAGTCGCTGTTCTTCTAGCGGCTCTTGATGTGCGTGGGTGGCATCGAGCAGCAGTTCCGCCAGGCCTTCGGAGCGAGAGGTGGTTCGACCTTCTTCGCTCAGCCCCAAGCGCCGCGCCAGTGATGAACGCACCGAACCGACATTCAACTGCTCACCCTCGATGGCAGAAGAGGTGACGATGTTTTGCAGCATGGCATCCAGGCTGCTCTGCACTTCGGTGTCATTGCCCACCGCACCGAGCATTCCTAACAAACGCCCCTGAGCCTGACTGCAAGCACGCAGCAGCGGGGCAAGCGTTTCGCCTTGCCAGCTGAAGTGCGGCCAGTTGGGCTGCTGCCAGATCCAGAGCGGTTCATTCATAAGGGGGCATCTGTGAGCCGATTGGCGAGCCTATTCGGCTCATTCAGTGAGCCGATAATGCCTTCTATTCGGCTCACTGTCTAATTCTCAAGCCGGGCTTGCTAGGTTGCTGAGCGTGTCTGATCAGGGTTTTTGCTCGCGCGTTTTTTTCAGCGTTTCAGAAACATCGTTGAAAGAGGTCATTTGTAGCTCTCGGGCTACAAAATGGCACAGTCCGAGCTGTCTTGTAGCTCAAGGGCTACAAGCTTCCAGGCATGACTCTGTATCTGCGCCGGTTTTCGGCTGTAGGTTCGGTTGCCGATGTCTGTTCCAAGCTGATCGCAATGAGGAGTGCTAGGCACGTGCCAAAGCCAGAACTGGCGGGCGTTTGCGCTGTGCACGGCACGCCTATGCATGCCTTGGGTGCCGTCTCCAACCCCCGTGCAGACTGCTTTTCAGGTGAACGAAGTGCCGCCACCTTTTATCTTGCCCTCCACCTTTTCCGCGCATTCTGAACTGCTGGATGGAGTAACCATGGTGAGGAAGTGAGGGACGCCGCCTTCGCTGTGTGCTGCGCGAGGGCTGGTCAGTGGCATTCGACTGTGTACGCCATAGATATCAGCGTCGATGCAGATGACTTTCAGATGACTGGCTTTGTCAGTGGTCTGTCTGGCAAGCCTTTGCTTGCCGTTGGTCCAATAGCTGGTGCATTAGCTAGGAGGCTGTACGCATATACAGCTATGATCTGTAGGAGTGACCTACGAAGGCTTAAACCGGAACAGATACCCATTTTTCCGACACGGATTAATGGTTATCCGTTACGGGAAGCAGCTATCATGAAACGAGTTTTAGAAAACCGGATCGGCAAAGTGGAATATTTATCTGAAATCCTGAAGATCCTAGATGGGGCCTTGAAAGCCAACGCAAGCATGGCATCGAATTATGCCGGCTTGCTGGCCGACAAGCTTGATAGCGATGGAGCATCGCGGCAAGCACGTATGATTCGTGAGCGTTTGGCGCGCGCCCCTGCGGCCTTGGCTACAGCCCAAGATGCTTCCCGTGGCGTTAGCCTCACTCAGCTTCCGGTGGACGGTGAAAGTAGACTTCATACCGTCGATGTGAGCCGACCGAGCGCGAGCGAGTTTTCTCTGCATCTTCCCAGTGCTCTTCATGAGCGTATTGTTGAGTTTCTGGAAAACGTTGAGCACTACGATGCTCTGGCCAAAGTTGGAGCCGCGTTACCGAGCCGGCTCCTAACTTACGGGCCGCCGGGCACCGGCAAAACGATGCTTGCTAGGCACATAGCTTCAAAACTCGACTTACCGTTGCTGACAGTTCGGTGCGATACCTTGGTGAGTAGCCTGCTTGGCCAGACTAGTCGCAATCTGCGCCGGGTTTTTGAGTATTCCCAGCAGATGCCGTGTGTGCTGCTCCTAGATGAGTTTGATGCCTTGGCCGGGGCAAGGGGCAACGAACGAGATGTGGGAGAGTTGCAGCGTGTGGTAATTGCCCTTCTGCAAAATATAGATGCTTTACCGGAAAGCACGATTCTCATTGCAGCAACAAATCATGACCAGTTGCTGGATCCAGCCATCTGGCGACGCTTCAGCTTTAGGATCCCGATGCCGGTTCCTGATGCAGTGTTGCGAGAAGTGCTTTGGCACCAATTCTTGGGCAGCTATCGCCCAGCAAGCCTGGATATTGCCTCTTTGGTACAAGCGTCAGAGGGCCTCACGGGTGCAATGATTGAGCAGGTCTGCATCGACACCAAGCGCCACGCTGTAATTCTTGGTGCGGCTGAGGTGGATGAGACCCAATTGTTCCGGAAATTGGGTCTGTTGATTGCACTTCTTGATGGTATTTTCTTAAGCACCTCTGAAGCAGAAATTACTTGGTTGAGAAAGTGGAACCCCAAGCAATTTTCGCTGAGAAATCTCGCCAAGACGTATAAAGTCTCTACACGGTACGTATCGAACCTTACAAAGGAGAAGGAATTCAGTGGCTCGGAAAAAGGGATTGGCAGCACGAGAAATAGCTAGCGCAAGCGTAAACAACCCCTTCCAGCATGTCCCCTTTTCTGAGGGCGATCTTGGCTCGTATGACCGGAGCGGGGGCGGCGGAGGGAAGATTCTTGTCGATGTGACCGCTGAGTATCGTCAGTCACTGATTGAGAACATCACCTCAGCGGCAGCAGTTTTAGCCCCAGAGGGGGTTAAACATCCAGGCTACCTTTCGACTCTTGTTTTCAAGCTGAGAGAAACAGGAGTTGCCAAGTCCCACCGCCCAACCACGCTGGCAGAGGAAGCTGGTCTTCTGACAGCTGGACATGGAAAGATCGACGAGATGCTGGTTGGCGTCGATGCAGCGCGCATCGCTGAGTTGAATCGGGTCATTAGGACGAGAACAACTAAAGCTATTGAGGCTAACCTCAGCGCTATCCAGAAGATCGAGCCTTGGGGGCGAGACAGGAGGGTTCCAGAGGGCGCGCCTACCCTTCGAGAGAGGGGACGCGCACTCGTGCGCTTATTCCGGTACGGCCAGGAAGCCTTTTCCCAGCATAACTATGAGAGCGTTCTTGCCATGCTCAAGAAGCTCAACATTCCATACCGCCAACTTTTTCGGTCCCGCGGACTACCGCTGTTTTCATTGTTGGATCTGGACAAGGTAAGTGATGAAGCCTTCGGCTTGCTGCTCGACTACCCAGGTGCACGTCAGATCATCGCGGAACCGATTTTCAAGCCATTCACAACGCATGCAGCCTCCACAGCTGAAAGCACGAGCGCTGCAGTAGCTGGTCTTCCTGCGGCATCCTCTATTCCTACTGTCGCCGTTTTCGACTCCGGTGTTAGCGCCGGTGCCAAAGCACTATCTGGGTGGATTGAGGGAAGAGACCTCTACGTACTTCCTCCGGATACCAATTACGAGCATGGCACGATGGTCGCCTCGCTCGTAATCGATTCTCGCCATTTTAATGACGGGCACGATTGGTTCCCGCCGCTACAGACCAAGGTCTTCGACGTGTGTGCTTTAGAGACCGGAGGCTCGTACATGAGCGACCTGGAGGAGCGGTTGCGCAGCGCAGTTAAAAAGCGCCCCGACATCAAGGTCTGGAACATATCGATTGGCGGAAACCCATGCGACGAGCACCTATTCAGCGACTTCGCGCACACACTCGATAAGCTTAGTGACGAGTACAACGTGCTGTTCGTTGTAGCCGCGGGCAACTATGACATTGAGCCAAGACGGAGCTGGCCTAACTCTGCCCCGCTAAAGGATCGCATCTCGACACCCAGCGAGTCCGTTCGGGCTCTGACTGTCGCCTCAATCACTCATATTCATGCGACCGACGCGCATACCTTGATAGGCCAACCTACCCCGTATTCGCGACGCGGGCCTGGGCCGGTGTTTACCCCTAAGCCAGATATCACTCATGTTGGCGGTGGCGTACATCTTCCTTGGAAGAGCGGAGCAAGTAGCATCAAGGTGGTCACTCCTGATGACAAGCTCACGGCGAGATTCGGCACCAGCTTTGCGGCGCCAATTGCATCGAGCATGGCCGCTCACGCCTGGCAGGCTGTCGAGGGACACCCTCATCTGAGCGCCGATCCCTCGATGGTCAAAGCGTTGATGATCCATGCCGCGCAACTCGCCTCGCCTGACTACGACCGTAGTGAACGTCGGTATCTTGGAGCCGGGCGACCAGACGACGTCATTCGTACGCTTTATGACAGCGACGACAGTTTCACGCTGGTCTTCCAGGCAAAGGTTGCTCCGAGCATGAGATGGCGCAAGTCCCCCTATCCCATCCCGAAAGCCCTAATGCACGATGGCAAGTTCCGGGGCGAAATCATCATCACTGCCGCCTACGCCCCTCCACTCGACCCAGATTGGGGTAGTGAGTACGTACGGGCCAACATTGAGCTCAGTTTTGGTGTGCTCAATGGCGAGCGGATATCGGGACGCGTCCCGATGGAGGGCGAAGCGGGACAGAGTGGCTATGAGACTGCTCAGGTCGAACAGGGAGGGAAATGGTCGCCCATTAAAGTTCACCGCAGGAGTTTTCCTGAAGGGACTGCGGGAGATATCTGGGCGCTGCAAGCATCCGTTTTCCTGCGCGCTTTCGAGCCGCGCCTAGAAGAGGCACTGCCAGTTACGGTAATTGTTACGTTACGCTCGCTTGATGGTGACACGAATGTTCACGCAGATGGCCTTCGCGCATTGGGGGCAACGAACTGGGTGCATAATACTTTGCCGGTTCGAGTTCCGGTTAATGCTTAGAGCCGTCAGCGAGTGCCGTATTCTCGATATGTTTGAGGTATATAGGTCTTCTATCCTTGTGATGCTTTAATTTTTTGTGCGGATGGCTCGGTAATTTCTGCACATTGAAAGGTCTCAACCTTTGTCTATTAGCTGGTTGCCATCAGTTAGCGCTGTGGCCTCCAGTTGTAGTCGAGGTACAGCTGATATCTGCCTGATCGCATCAATTAAGTGATCACGTTATGCCTGTCGTGAGACAGCAGTAGACTGTACCGTAATACTCATTCTATTGAGTTGGCTTAATTTGTCCCCGTATTCCCGTCAGTCGTCTAGTCCGGAAGTGCTCCGAACTGTTTTGCTATGCAGATTCTTGCCTTACCATAAGGCACAGTCTTGTAGTCCTCTGGTTCGAATTCCAAATAATCTTCAATAGAGGTTTCGCATTCTAATATTTCTCGATGCATGTCCAGGCGAGCAGACATGCCGCGCATGACTTTGGCTAAATGATAAGCTTGGCCAGAATAATCTTTATAGCGACTTTTAAGTTGAAAGGTTCTGATCGATGCCTTCGATAGAGCTTCGTTTTTCTTAACTCTAAGCGTGAGGAGATAGCTGGACTTGGGTAGGCTTAAAGAAATTAACTCAGTAAATGAGTCATTGTCTGGGTTTTGGGGTGTGAGCACGAAATCTATAGTCTCTTCATCCAATAAAGGATTCAAATGTGGAATCTCAGAGAAGTCGATCATTCCTTTCATTTGACTGCCATTGCATTTTTCACAGCAGGGGACGAAATTGCTAAGGGTCAAAGCTAAAAATGGGTACTCTGCTTTTCCGTAATAATGATCAATTGGTGGCCTGTATCCTTGATTTTCTTCATCAGGTAAGCATGTGCCAGTGAAGACTAATTGACAATATGAGCAGACTTGGTACTTCGCTAGCATGCAAAGATTGTATGCGGTCCAGGGCTTTCCAGATTTCTTTGAGAAGTCAGAGTAGTCAAATATTATCTTTAGTTTTTCTGCGGCGCATGCTCGTAACAAACTACTACCAAATCTCAGGTTATAGTCGTTGATGCAGAGTTTCAAATCAGAGGCGGTGCCTCCGTTGATGGTCTCTATGTTGTCTATAATAAACTGATATATCTGTCGATCCAGTGTTGAGTTGCTTAAGAGCTTCAGTCCGCTCTCAATTACTTCTGCAAGATATTTGGTGTGGTTGTCTGCGGCTGCATCCCATACGTCTGAAATATTTATTATCATTCTTTTGTTGCTCCGCTCAACGCTGCCTGTATTGCTGGGTCTCCAATCGCAGATATTAGTTTGCGGTCTTCTTTGGTTAGCTTGGATTTCTGTGCTCGCTTGTAAACTTCATTTATTTTGCTTGCGGCAAATTCTCCAATCGAATTTGATTCAAATGATCCAGCTATTACTTCCTCCAAGGGGGCGGCAAATGATTTTGTCTTTGTGGTTGAGTCGAGGTTAGTCACAAATTCGCTGGGGATGTCTGCGGCCAGCAATGGGGAGTGAGTGGCTAGTATAAGTTGTAGGCTTTCTAGTCTGTGGCGTTTCTTGACATTGGCGAGGTACTTATTAAGTAGTGATATATATTTTCTCTGCCAATCTAGGTGTAGATATGCGTCACCCTCGTCAATTAAAAGTAGCACAGAAGAACGCCCTTGCTGTGACGCTTGAGCTACTGCCTCGTCGATTAATGAAAATTGCTCTACCAAAGCTTGGAGGCCAGAGCTAAGGTTTGACCACTCGATTTTTATTGGCGTTTCATGTCGGTGAATCGCTTCCAGGCCCAGAACTGAGTCAATTTGAAAGTGCTGGGTTCGTTCGTCAAGGTAGAAGTCCTCAGGATGAGCGTAGTTATTTAATGCTGATCTAGTTCGCTCGACGATGTGCTCAAGATCCTCAAAGTTATATTTTGATGAGTTGGCTCTAATTAGGCCGATGTAATCTAGGAACGCAGAGGCTGCTTTAGGGGTGTCAAACTCTCTTGTGCGTCCATGCATATATTCAAGTGATGTCAAGAAAAGGATGCGCTCGTAGGACCCAAGCTTGTAGTCGATCTCTCTATCTAAAAGCTGTTCAATTTCATGGAGTGTTTCCTCTTTTTCGTGATCAATGAATCTTGTGCTTCTATTTGATGTAAGCTCCTTGCTGTCGGTGTCATTGTAATACGTATGTATGAGTTTTTTTAAGTCTTTGTCGATTATCTCAGTTTCCTGATGCAGTCTCGGTATGAGTATTGAGCGATATACATTGCGCGAGTACCCAAAATAAGCAGTAAGTTTTGTGTCTATTCCTAGGTCTCGTGCCACTTCTCCAATACGTAGTAGGCGGCTGGCATCATTTTTATTTCTTGCGGTAGGCGAGGCGTCAATTAACCCACTACGTCGCTTAAGCTTTCGCCTATAGGGCAGTGCTGAATAGTAAATGGCGCAAGATTTTTCTTTTGGAGTGCGATAGGAGAACGGTTTTCTTTCTTCTTTGCTGAAATATATTCTTGCTCCCTCATCTGTTGGTGATGTGATGGCGCGTGCCAGTGCCACTAAGAATCGTGTCTTGCCAGAACCATTCTTGCCGAGAAGCAAGTTAATACTGTCGATGTCAAATAGCTTTCCAAAACTATCAAGTTCCGGGGAGGATAATTCAATAAATTGATCATCGACTCGCACACCAAGAATTGCAGGCATGAAACTCCCTTTACTGAACAATCAGGTATGTTGGCAGGAATCTCAACGCACATGGCTTGCACTAAGCCAGGATGCCGTAACGGTATATTGGGCTTAGGGGGCGTTGCGCGATGAGCGATTCGCTCGGATCTAATGATCGCGAATATCAGGCCCGAGTGACAAGATCATCCTCGCCTCTCAAGCGCTCTATAGCCTGAGTAGATCAAGGCTGTGATTTCATGAAAACCTGTTTTGCCTACCTACCAGAAGTTCACTTCTTACAGCTTTTTTTGGGCGTTCTGACCCTGTTTCTGGACGTCCGCGCTGTTGGGGCGCCCCTGTAGTTTGCTGGCATATTTGGTTCGTGAGCCGGCAAGATCGGCTCACGAACATCTTCTTTATAGCGCGAGGGGAAGGGGGGATCTGGCTGCCCGCTGCACTTATGAGAGCATATGCGCTGATGTAGGCGGCTGAGGAACCCCACTTCGAAGGCTCGCCGTTCTATTGCGCCTGGTAGTAGATCGCGCTCTGCAATCATGACCGCCCAGAGCCAGCCGCTGCGAGCATTATCAAGCCAGCTCTGGGCCAGTTTGGCTCCTTGATTGAACGCTTCTCTGCAGTCTGCCGCCCAGGTGATCTCCACACCTGGGTGGCCGTCGTGAGGTGGAAGGCAGGTCATTACGCCTTTGCTCATCTCGCACCTCCTCGCGCCTCGGATAGGGCTCGGCGATAGAGCACGACCATCTCGTCGAGCAGATCCAGAGCTGAGTAAGCAGCGATCCGTACGCGCAGATCTTCCGGCTGTAGCCCATCCGGTTCAGCCAGTTGATCAAGCAGATTGCCGAGCATGACGCCGCGTAGTTCAGCTGCAGCTTCGGAGGGTAGGGGAGAGCGTTCGGATTCATGCAGCGGGCTTCGCTGCAGTGGGAAAGGTACAACGCAGGATTCGAACTCAGCCATGGCGCACCTCCGGGTCAGAGGTGGACAGCAAGACCTGAAGCCCAAGGCGGAGCTCTCGGGTAAAAAAGGGGTAGCGCATTTTCCTTGTGCTCCTCAGACGATTAAGGAGCCGTCACCCGCCGTTGTCACTCGGATATGGGTGGCGGACCGTGCGGGGGTGACAAACCGGCGTCCGAGGGAACCGGCCAGGCAAAAGCCTGCCCCACACGGCCCGCCATAGAAGTTAAGCAACCAAGCAATCGTATTGCTGGCTACCTAAGCTATGGCGCTACCGCGCCTCGAACGAATCAGGTTGTCACACCCGGTCGTGGGATTTACCACGACGGGCGCACTCTAGCCCGAGGGTTTCAGTATGGCAACCAACTATGGCGTAGGAGGGTTTTGGCGGTCTGCGCTAGGTGTGTGGCCACGTGATGTAGCCAGCTTCTGCGGACACACATAACGAACTGCGGGGCGAACTGGCAGGGGCGTACTTCGTCAGCTTCACGCTGTCCTTTCAGCCGCAGTCCTGGGCGGTTTGGTGGGTGAGGTGATTCCCCCAGCGTTTCACAGAGGGGCTGACTCCACGGCGACTAAAGGTCTTCTGGGCTATGCGCTGAGCGTCCTCAGACGATATTCCGCCTTGAACCAGACGTTTCACATAGTCCGCTTCCGACAGCTCTGGCGCGTTCCTCGGATGCGCGAGGCTCCCTGTCCGGTGAATGACAGCTCTCAACCAGCGCGATGGGGAAGTACGGATGGTTCCCTTGACCAGCGCGTTCAAAAGCTGGGAAGTGATCGCTTCCTGTTGATCAGCAGGAGCGGAGCTGATCAGCAGGGCGACCTGTTGACTCTCCGATGCACTCAGCCGCGTCAGTTTTGCCGTGCGGCTTACTGATGATTCATTTGAGGGTTCATATGGTGGTTCTAGGGGTGACATAGCTATGTCACCCTCCCCCTGACATAGCTGTGTCACCCCGGGGGTGACAGTGGTGTCACCCTCCCTGGCGATGTCATCGGCCGGGGGTGACAATTTGTCGGGGTAGGTCAAAGCGAGTGTGTAGCCGTTAGAAACCTGCCGGCCGCTGGCATCGAATCGAGCGTCCTTCTTCAGCAGACCGGCAGCCAGCAGGGTTTTGATAGTGCGTTGGACGGTGCGCTCCGAAGTGCTGCACTTCGCTGCAATCGTCTTCATCTTCGGCCAGCAGTAGCCGTGATCATCTGCGTTATCAGCGAGCGCCATGAGGACTAGCTTCGGCACAGGCGGGAGCGGCTGCTCCCATGCCCAGTTCATGGCTTTGATGCTCATGGCGATCAGGCTTCTTCGATGACGCGAGCGACTGCAGAGGTTTTGAAATAGATCCGTCGGCCGATCTTGACCTTGCAAGAGCGCAGCTTCGCGGACAGCTCGTTGTCGCCGCTCAGGGAGATCCTCAGGCCGTTTTTGCTGCGATGTAGCACCTCTGCGAGCTGCTCAAGGGAAAGCAGTGGTGAGCCTCCGTAACGGTTCAGCAGGGTTTCTTCGACTGTCATCTTGCGACTCCTTGTATGGCTTGCGATACACTGCGCTCATTACGCGAAAAAGGCGTAAGAGTCCTTAAAAAATACTAAATGTCCATATTTTAGACATTTAGTTCTTTTTATGATCGAAGGCTTACGATGTCAAGCACGATTGAAGACCGCGTCATTCTGATTCTGAAGGAGCAGATGTCTCCGGCTGACCTTGAGAGCCTGAAGGGGCACGAAGGGCCGTTCTCAGCGCTGCTCAGCCTGTGGAGTCAGCCGCCGTACGCTGGTCGCGGCTTCTGGGAAAAGCTCTCCCAGCTCACAGGTATTCCATCCGCCCGGTGGCGTAGTGCGTTCTCGCGCAAGCAGAAACCGACCTCAGCCATGATCGAGTCGATTGCTCACCTGTGGCCGAAATATGCGTTCTGGCTGGTTACTGGCGTGACCGATGCGGCCAATGGTCATGTGGCGCCATTAACGGCGTTGACCTTCCCTGAGTTTCTTCATGCGGAGCAGCCTGGTGCGGATGCGTATTTCAGCAAGGCCATTGCCCTGGCAAAGCGACTGTATGAAGAGGGTGAGGTCGATCTGGAGAGCGATGAAGCGCGCCTTGCGGCAGTTGAGAGGACGCTTCCCTTGGCGCATTGGGTTGGAAGCGATCTAGTTGACGTGGCTTATCGACTGGCAACCAGCGATGAGTATCAGGAGCTTGTCAGAGCTTGGGAGGGCCGAGAAGAGTCTCGTGCTGAGCATATTGGTCGGGTACTAGGCACTGACCGGCCCTGGGAGCGGCAGTTGGAGGAGGGAAAATCTCTCGGCCTCACATCGGCCCCGGTATACGGACAAGACCCTCGCGTCACGCACCAGAGCAGTTGGGATCTTTTCTACAAGCCTGACAGCGAAGATGCCTGAGGGCTGGTGACCGAAGCTGGGTCAGTTAAAGCCCTCAGTAAGCGTGGTGAAAAAATCCAGGCTGCATGGCTGCTGATCAGTTGTCAGCCTGTTGCCTGCTGCGTTTGGTCGTTTTCCTCTCGAGCTTATCAAGCTTGCCAACAAGGTCTTCAGCACGCAGGTGCGTGTAGCGCTTAAGCATCTGCATCGACTTGTGGCCGCTGATGGCCGAGACCTCCTGATCAGATAAGCCGCCCTCGACCAAGCGGCTGACCGCCTCATGACGTAGATCGTGGAAGCGCAGGTCGGGCATCCCGAGTTTCTTCTTCAGCAGCCCCCAGGTCTTGGTGAAGGCATAGGGGCGACGTTTTTCGTCCTTTCCCGGTTCACCAAAAAACACCAGATTGCAGTCTTTGGGGCGAACGGGGTTCTCCAGGGCGGCCCTAAATGTTTCGGTGGCCAACTTGGTGAGAGGGACGGTGCGAGCACTATCGTTCTTGGTGTCTGCGAGCCGCACCACGCGCTTTTTCAGGTCTACCTGATGGCAACGTAGGCCGGTTATTTCCGACGACCTCATGCCCGTTTCCAGGGCGATTCGGACTATCCAGCCCAGCATGGGGTTGCTGTGGCTGTTCACCGCAGTGAGCAGGCGCTTTTCTTCGTCGGCGGACAGTCGGCGGTCGCGGCCGTCTCCAGGGCTCGGCTTGCGGATATTCAGCACCGGGTTGAAGGTAAGGCCCAGGCCCCATTCCTGGATAGCAACCGTGAAAAGGTGGCTGAGCAGGGCCAGTTCAAGTCGCACGGTATTGTTGCTGGTGGGAAGACCGCGCTTGCTCAGGGTGCCGAGCCTTGTGTCGCGGTATTTGGCGATAACCTCAGCGGAGAGGGCGGCCATGGAGTATTTGCCCAGGTGCTGGGTCAACTGCTTGGCCTTGGTGGCTTCGGCTTTGCGCGTAGTGGGCTTCTTGCTGGGCGTCACCTCGGACAGGTAGCGCTCTAGAGCTTTCTCCAGCGTCATGCGCTCGGAGCCGCTGCGCTGGATGTACACGCCGCGCACCATTTCGTCTTCGGTGCGGCGTGCCCAGTCTTCGGCGTCGCGCTTGGTGCGGAAGGTTTTGGCGTTGGTCGGCCAGCCCGTTTTTCGGACTACGGCTTTCCATGTGCCGGCAGGGGTTTTGACGATTGTTGCCATCAGATAAGGACTCCAAAGGCAGACTGGCTAACCAGTACTGTACCGATTTTGTACCTTTGGACCATAGGCTGATCCAGATGCCACAACCCTGAAAAGCTTAAAGCCGCGCAGTGCGCGGCTTTGAAGGTGGTGGGCCCACACGGACTCGAACCGTGGACCAAAGGATTATGAGTCCTCTGCTCTAACCAACTGAGCTATAGGCCCCCAGAAGGCCGGCGGATTATACCGGCGCGCTCTCGTCGGCGCCAACCGCTTGACCGGGCGAGAGAAATTTCCGGGTGAAGGCTTCGGAGGAGAGCGGGCGGCTGACCACGTAGCCCTGAATCTGCAGGCAACCTTCGGCGGCCAGGCAGAGTTCCTGCGCCTTGGTTTCCACGCCTTCGGCGATCACCGTCAGTTGCATACTGTTGCCCAGGGCAATGATGGCGCGGGTAATGGCCAGATCGTGCGGGTCGTCCGGCAGGCCGCGAATGAATGACTGGTCGATCTTCAGCACGTCCAACGGCAGGCGCTTGAGGTAGCTGAGCGAGGAGTAGCCGGTGCCGAAGTCGTCGATGGCCAGCTGCACGCCGAGGTCCTTGAGGCGGTGGAGGATGTCCAGCGCTTCGCCGGACTGGCTCATGATGAAGTTCTCGGTGATCTCCAGCTGCAGCAGCTCCGGCTGCAGGTCGTGGCGCTGCAGCAGCTCGCTGATGCGCGGCAACAGGCTTGGCTGGTGCAGCTGCGCGCCGGCCAGGTTGACCGAGAGGGGGCCGAAGACGTGGCCGTTGTCCTGCCATTCCTGCAACTGGCGGCAGGCCTCCGCCAGCACCCAGTCGCCCAGCGGCAGGATCAGCCCGCTCTCTTCGGCCACCGGGATGAAGCGATCCGGCGGGATGTCACCGAACACCGGGTGCGGCCAGCGCACCAGCGCTTCGGCGCCCACCAGGGCCTGGCTGCGCAGGCAGTACTTGGGCTGGTAGTAAAGGCACAGTTCGTCGCGCTCCAGGGCACGACGCAGCTCCTGCTCCATGGCCATGCGTTCGTTGACCTGGAAGGTCAGCGAGCGGGTGTAGAACTCGCAGCGGTTGCGGCCCTTGGCCTTGGACTGGTACATGGCCGCGTCGGCGTTCTTGATCAGCGTGGCGACATCGATGCCGTCCTTCGGATAGAGGCTGATGCCGATGCTGGCGCTGATGAAGAACTCGTGGTGATCCAGGGCGAAGGGCGCGCGGAAGCATTCCAGCAGTTTCTGCGCGACCTGCTCGGCGTCCTGCTCCTGGTGCAGGCCGGGCAGCAGGATGATGAACTCGTCGCCGCCGAGACGAGCCACGGTGTCGACATCGCGCAGCTGCTGCTTGAGGCGTGCGGCGATGGCCTTGAGCAGCTGGTCGCCGACCGGGTGGCCGAGGCTGTCGTTGATCTGCTTGAAGCGGTCGAGGTCGAGGAACAGCACGGCGCCCAGCTGGTCGTTGGCGCGCGAGCCGTCCAGCGCGCTGCGCAGGCGATTCTCGAACAGCAGACGGTTGGGCAGGCCGGTCAGCGGGTCGTGGTGGGCCTGGTGGTCGAGTCGCGCCTGGGCATGCTTGAGGCTGGAGATGTCGGCGAATACGCCAACGAAGTGGGTGATCTGGTTGTCGGCGTTGCGCACGGCGCTGATGGTCAGCCACTCGGGGTAGAGCTCGCCATTCTTGCGCTGGTTCCAGATCTCGCCCTGCCAGTGGCCGTTGGCGGCAAGGCTGTGCCACATGGCGGCGTAGAAGGCGTTGTCGTGCTGCCCGGAGGACAGCAGGCTGGGGCGCTGGCCGAGGGCTTCGGCCTCGCTGTAGCCGGTGATCTGGGTGAAGGCGCGGTTGACGGCGGTGATGCGCTGTTCGAGGTCGGTGATCATGACGCCTTCGGCGGTGCTCTCGAAGACGGTGGCGGCCTGCTGCAGTTCTTCCTGCATCTGCTGGCGCTCGGTGATGTCGCGGGCGATGGTCAGCAGACACTCGTCACCGCCGATAGGCAGTGGTTGTGCGGAGAGTTCGCAGAGGCGCAGCTGGCCGTTCTTGTTGCGCACCGGGGCGATCATCTCGCGCACGCTGCCCTGTTCGCGAATCTGCCGGACCAGGCGTTCGCGGTCCTGCGGGTTGGCCCAGATGCCCAGGCTGAGGGTGCTGTGCTTGCCGATCTCATCGAAGCTGTAGCCGGTGATGCGGCTGAAGCCCTCGTTGGCTTCCACCAGCAGGCCGTCCCGCAGGCGGGTGATCAGCAGGCCGTCGGGCGAGGCATGGAAGGCCTTGGCGAATTTCTCTTCGGATATCTGCAACTGTTGCTGGGTGCTCTTCAGCTGGCTGATGTCGCGCACCACGACCACCAGCGCCGGCGTATTGTCGAGTACGAAGGAGCTGGCCGAGATGAGCCCGGTGAAGAGGCTGCCGTCGGCCCGGCGAAAGGGCATCTCCAGGTTGCGCACGCTGTTTTCCTGCAGGCGCAGCAGCAGGCTCGGGCCGATCCCCGGGGTGCCCCAGAGGTCGAGTTCGGTGGCGGTCTTGCCGATGGCCTGCTCGATGCCGATACCGGTCTGTTCGGTGAACGCGGTGTTGACCTCGAGCAGCACGCCATCGACGCGGCGGGCGATGATCAGGGCGTCCGGGCACTGCTGGAAGACCGAGGCGAACTTCTGTTCGGAGAGGCGCAGCGCATGCTCGGTCTGCTTGGCTTCGCTGATGTCGACCATCAGCCCGCGCACCACCTGGCGGTCGTCGCGCTGCAGCAGGGTGACGATGTCACGCACCCAGACGGTTCGTCCGTCGGCGGCGATCAGGCGGTACTCCAGGGCGTGATCCTGGCCGGCGGCACATTGCTCGAGGCAGCTGCGCAAGGCGCGCTGATGATCGTCGGGGTGCAGGTGGCGTTGCCAGAAACCGGGTTCCAGCCATTCGTGCAGCGGGTAGCCGAGCAGCGTCTCCGCGTGGGGCGAGACGTAGGTGTAGTTCAGCCCGTTTGCCTCGGTCTCCCAGGTGATGGCCGAGAGGCTTTCGACCATGTCGCGGAAGTGCTGCTCGCTGCTGTGCAGTTCCTGCTCCAGTGCCTCGCGGTTGCGCATCTCCTGCTTCAGGCGATGGTTGATGCGCAGGATGATGGCGATGACGGCCAGCAGCGCAAGCAGGGCGGGCAGGCCGTAGAGCAGGGCCTGATGCCAGAATGCGCGGCGGTCGAGCACGCTGCCGACCCAGGGCTCCTGCAGCGCCTCGATTTCGTCGGCGCTGAGTTCGGCGAACAGCTTGTCGAGGATGCCGACCAGCTGGCCATGGCCACGTGGCGCGGCCATGGCCAGCTGGTAGCGGTAGGGCGTTTCGCCGCTGATGTACAGGCCGTCCAGCTTGAGCTGGCGCAGGCTCCAGACGCTGGATGCGAGGTCGCCGACCATGGCGTCGGCCTGATTGGTGGCCAGCGCCTGCAGGGCCGCGGCTACGCTGGGTAGCGGCAGCAGGTTGAGGTCGGGGTGGCGCTGGCGCAGCAGTTCGTGGGGCGCGTAGTTGGCGACCACGGCGACTTTCAGGCCATACAGGTCGTCGAGCTTCTGCGGTTGCGGGCCGCCGTCGCGGGCCAGGATGATGATGGGGAAGTCCAGGTACGGACGGGTGAAGGTGAGGTACTCCTGGCGCTCGGGCGTGGACATGACACCGGGCAGCAGGTCGAGCTGGCCGCTGCGCGCCTGTTGCAGCACCGCGCTCCAGTCGCTCGGCTCGATGGGTTCGAGCTTCACGCCAAGGCGGCTTTCGATGAGGCGGACATAGTCGGCGGTGAGGCCCAGGTAGTTGCCCTGGGCGTCGCGAAACTCGAAGGGTGGCCAGGACGCGTCGACGCCCAGGCGCAGCTCCGGGTTGGCTGCCAGCCAGGCGCGCTCGTCCTCGTCGAGTGTCAGGGCGTGGGCCGGGGTCATCCAATACGCCAGGCACAACAGCACAATGGCCGGCAAGCGGAACATAACGGCCTCGTTTCGGGATCAATAAGGTCGCAGTGTAGACCGCCGGCGTCGAGATGGCAGTTTGATTGCGCAGTCGGCGTGTGATTGGAAGAAGGCGGGCGAGCGCCCGGAAAGCAAAACCCCCGGCCTGGGCCGGGGGTTCTGGTATCACTCGTCGAGGAAGGAGCGCAGATGCTCGCTTCGCGTCGGGTGGCGCAGCTTGCGCAGTGCCTTGGCTTCGATCTGACGAATACGCTCGCGGGTGACATCGAACTGCTTGCCGACTTCCTCGAGGGTATGGTCGGTGTTCATGTCGATGCCGAAGCGCATGCGCAGGACCTTGGCTTCACGGGCGGTGAGGCCGGCCAGTACTTCGCGCGTGGCTTCCTTGAGGCTTTCGACCGTGGCTACGTCGATCGGGGACTGCATGGTGCTGTCCTCGATGAAGTCGCCCAGGTGCGAATCTTCGTCGTCGCCGATCGGGGTTTCCATAGAGATCGGCTCTTTGGCGATCTTCAATACCTTGCGGATCTTGTCCTCGGGCATTTCCATGCGCTCACCCAGCTCTTCCGGAGTGGGCTCGCGACCCATTTCCTGAAGCATCTGACGGGAGATGCGGTTGAGCTTGTTGATGGTCTCGATCATGTGCACCGGGATACGGATGGTGCGCGCCTGGTCGGCGATCGAGCGGGTGATCGCCTGGCGAATCCACCAGGTGGCGTAGGTCGAGAACTTGTAGCCGCGACGGTATTCGAACTTGTCCACCGCCTTCATCAGGCCGATGTTGCCTTCCTGGATCAGGTCGAGGAACTGCAGGCCGCGGTTGGTGTACTTCTTGGCGATGGAGATCACCAGACGCAGGTTCGCCTCGACCATTTCCTTCTTGGCGCGGCGGGCCTTGGCCTCACCGATGGACATGCGACGGTTGATGTCCTTGATCTCGGCCAGGCTCAGGCTGCACTCGGCTTCCAGGTCAGCGAGCTTCTGCTGGCAGCGCTGGATGTCGGCCTGCAGGTTGCCCAGGGCTTCGGCGTACTTGGCCTTGCCCTTGGCCAGGTCGGCGGACCAGTCCATGTCGACTTCGTTGCCCGGGAACAGGCGCAGGAAGTCGGCACGCGGCATGCGCGCATCACGTACGCACAGCTGCATGATGGCGCGCTCTTGCGCACGCAGACGGTCGAGGGCGCTGCGCACCTGGATGACCAGAGCGTCGTACTGCTTGGGCACCAGCTTGATCGGCATGAACAGCTCGGCCAGTGCGGCCAGCTCGTCGGTGACCTGCTTGCTGCCACGGCCATGCTTCTTCAGGGCCTTCTGGACCTTGTCCTGCTGCTCGGCCACGGCGCTGAAACGGCGCGCCGCTTCTTCCGGGTCCGGGCCGCCATCGCCTTCTTCTTCCTCGTCGTCGCCGTCTTCTTCCTCGTCTTCGTCGTCGCTTTCTTCAGCGGCGGCGCCTTCCTTGACGGGAACGGGGGCGGCGGCTTCGTCGGGCACGCTGCCGTCATCCGGGTCGATGTAGCCACTGAGGACTTCGGCCAGGCGGCCGCCTTCGGTGGTGACACGGTTGTACTCGGCGAGGATGCCGTCGACGGTGCCGGGGAAGTGAGCGATGGCGCTCATGACTTCGCGGATGCCTTCCTCGATGCGCTTGGCGATCTCGATCTCGCCTTCGCGGGTCAGCAGTTCCACGGTACCCATTTCACGCATGTACATGCGCACCGGGTCAGTGGTACGGCCGATATCGGTCTCAACGGCAGCGAGGGCGGCAGCGGCTTCTTCGGCAGCGGCTTCGTCGGTGTCGGCTTCGGCCAACAACAGGGCGTCCGCATCCGGAGCACTCTCGAATACGTTGATCCCCATGTCGTTGATCATGCGGATGATGTCTTCCACCTGTTCCGGATCGGAAATGTCTTCCGGCAGGTGGTCATTGACCTCCGCGTACGTCAGGTAACCCTGCTCGCGACCACGGCTGATCAATTCTTTCAAACGAGATTGCTGTTGCGCTTTTACGGACATAACACCCTATCCACTGAAGGTCTTGGCGGGCTGAAAACAAGCCGAGGATTATACCTCAGTTCAGGCTTTAGGCGCCAGTTGGGGACTTGCTGCTCTGCGAGGAGGTCAGGCTGTAGTGCTCTCTGAGCAAGGTCTTCTCCTCGTCGGTGAGCTCGCTGGGGCTTTTCTGCATGATGCTGCGGAGCGCCTTTTCACGCCGCCTCTGCGATTGGTTGTGTGCAAGTGTAGTAATGGTGTCGAAAAACTGCTGTTCAAGGTTGTCGCCTTTGATCAGCCATTCTTTCTCCGCCAGTGCCCGCAGCAGGCGGCCCTGTTCGGTGCCGTGCCAGCGGGCGATCAGCTGCAGCGAACGCAGGTTGGGCGTCTTCTGCAGGGCGCCGACCAGCGCCACCAGCAACTGGGCGTAGGTATCGTCTTCATCGGCGAAGTGGCTGACATCCTCGACCTTCTGTGCCAGCTGCGGATGGTGCAGCAGGGTGCGCAGGGCGATCAGATGCGGTGATTCGACGCTGACGGCGGTGCGTGGGGCACGCGGCGCGAAGTCACCCTTGCCTTTCTTGTTCCACTTGCCGCCATCCTTCTTCCAGTTGCCCTTGCCGCCTTCGTTGCTGCGTTCGTAGTACTGCTGTTGCGGCGGCGCCGGCTGCTCGTAGCCGCCGACATCCGGCAGGCTGTCGTAGTAGGCGCTGTCAGGGATGTCGCCGTAGTCCGGGTAGTCGCTGCCGGGCGCTGGGCTGGCCGGGCTGGGCGCCGGGCTGCGCGGGCTGCTGGCGACCTGGCTGAGGGCTTCGCCGGACAGGCCGGTGATCTCGCTCAGGCGCTGGCGCATCAGGGCGCGCAGGTTGTTGCCGGGAATCTTGTCGATCAGCGGCGCGGCCAGGGTCACCAGATGCGCCTTGCCTTCCAGCGAGCGCGGGTCGGCTTCCTCGCTCAGTTGCTGGAAGAAGTAGTCGGCCAGCGGTTGTGCGTGCTGGTTGATGCGGGCGCGGAAGGCGTCGGTGCCTTCCGCGCGCACCAGGGTGTCCGGGTCCTCGCCGTCGGGCAGGAACAGGAAGCGCGCGCGGCGGCCGTCCTGCAGGCTCGACAGGGTCGACTCCAGGGCGCGCCAGGCGGCGTTGCGCCCGGCGGCATCGCCATCGAAGCAGAACAGCACGCTGGGCACGATGCGGAACAGGCGCTTGAGATGCTCCTCGCTGGTCGCCGTGCCCAGGGTCGCCACGGCATTGCGCAGGCCCTGCTGGGCCAGGGCGATGACGTCCATGTAGCCCTCGACCACCATGATCTCGTCGAGGTCGCGGTTGTGCTTGCGGGCCTCGTACAGGCCGTAGAGCTCCTGGCCCTTGTGGAACACCGGGGTTTCCGGCGAGTTGAGGTACTTGGGCTTGTCGTCGCCCAGTACCCGGCCACCGAAGGCGATTACCCGTCCGCGGCTGTCGCGGATGGGGAACATGATGCGGTCGCGGAAGCGGTCGTAGCGCCGGCCGTTCTCGGCGTTCTCGATCAGCAGGCCGGCGTCGATCATGACCTTCTGCTGCAGGGCGTCGCCGCCCAGCTGCTTGAGCAGGTTGTCCCAGCCGGGTGGGGCGAAGCCGAGGCCGAAGTCGCGGGCGATTTCGCCGGTCAGGCCGCGCCCCTTGAGGTATTCCACGGCGTACTTGCGCTGCGGATGGCTCTTCAGTGCCTGGCGATAGTGCTCGGCGGCGGCGTTGAGCAGCGGGTAGAGCGGCGAGTCGACCGGTTGCCGGGGCTTGTGTCCGCGACCGCTTTCCTCGCGTGGCACATCCATGCCGGCACGCTTGGCCAGTTCCTCGATCGCCTGGGGGAATTCCAGTTGATCGTGGTCCATGACGAAGCCGAGGGCATTGCCGCCGGCGCCGCAGCCGAAGCAGTAGTAGAACTGCTTGTCCGGGCTGACGGTGAAGGAGGGGGTCTTCTCCTTGTGGAACGGGCAGCAGGCGCTGTAGTTCTTGCCGGTCTTCTTCAGCTGGATGCGCGAACTCACCACATCGACGATGTCGGTGCGGTTGAGCAGGTCATCGATGAAGGATTGCGGGATCAGGCCGGCCATGGGTGCTCAGCATACTGTCCGGCGCGGGCGCGGAACAGCGGTGGGTAGAAATGCAAAAAACTCCGGCCATTCGCCAGTTGGCGAAGCGGAGTTCTGTAAATGCAATGCCCGGCCGGAGCCGGGCATTCGAGCGTGGCGTGTACGGTATTAGTACAGGCGAACGCTGCGGCGCTGCTCGCGCTGCACTTTCTTGGCGTGACGCTTAACAGCGGCAGCGGCCTTGCGCTTACGCTCAGCGGTCGGCTTTTCGTAGAATTCGCGGCTACGGACTTCAGCCAGTACACCGGCTTTTTCGCAGGAGCGCTTGAAACGACGCAGGGCTACGTCGAAGGGTTCGTTCTCTTTAACTTTGACGGCTGGCATCCAGGTCGTACCTATCTTTAATTACCGGGTTAACGCGTACCCGGCAATGTGGCTCGGGGTGCGTCGGTTTTTAAGGGTTGCGGATGTTACCGCCTCGGGCCGAGGAATGCAAAGCCCTCTGATCGAAAAGCGCTGGCCGCTCCGCCGGGCGGCGCTTATCATGCGCGCCTTTGTTCCACGCGGCAAACCAAGGCTCAAGCTCCATGCTCGTACTGGGATTGGAAACCTCCTGCGATGAAACCGGCGTCGCGCTCTATGACAGTGAGCGCGGCCTGCTGGCCGATGCATTGTTCAGTCAGATCGATCTGCACCGTGTATATGGCGGCGTGGTGCCCGAGTTGGCCTCGCGTGACCACGTCAAGCGCATGCTGCCGCTGATTCGCCAGGTGCTCGACGAGGCCGGGCGCGCGCCGGGCGATATCGACGCGCTGGCGTACACCGCCGGGCCCGGCCTGGTCGGTGCGCTGCTGGTGGGCGCCTCCTGTGCGCAGGCGCTGGCCTTCGCCTGGGGCATCCCGGCGGTCGGTGTGCACCATATGGAAGGTCACCTGCTGGCGCCGATGCTCGAAGAGCAGCCGCCGGCGTTTCCGTTCGTCGCCTTGCTGGTGTCGGGCGGCCACACGCAGCTGGTGCGTGTCGATGGCATCGGCCAGTACCAGCTGCTCGGCGAGTCGCTGGATGACGCGGCAGGTGAAGCCTTCGACAAGACGGCCAAGCTGATGGGGCTGAATTACCCCGGCGGCCCGGAGATCGCCAAGCTGGCCGAGCAGGGTACGCCGGGGCGTTTCGTCTTCCCGCGGCCGATGACCGATCGCCCGGGCCTGGACTTCAGCTTCAGCGGCCTCAAGACCTTCGCCCTGAATACCTGGCAGCAGTGCCGTGACGGCGATGACGACCTCGATCAAGCCCGTCGCGACATCGCGCTGGCCTTCCAGCAGGCAGTCGTCGAGACTCTGACCATCAAGTGCAAGCGTGCGCTCAAGCAGACGGGGCTGAACAGCCTGGTGATCGCCGGTGGCGTGAGCGCGAACAAGGCTTTGCGTGAGCATCTGGAGCGCATGCTGGGCGAGATGAAAGGCAAGGTGTTCTATGCTCGCCCGCGCTTCTGTACCGATAACGGCGCAATGATCGCCTACGCCGGTTGCCAGCGTCTGCTGGCCGGGCAGCACGAGGATCTGGCGATCAAGGTGCAGGCGCGTTGGCCGATGGAGTCGCTGCCGGCGATCTGACCGAGGGTGTGCCCTGCAGGCGCGGCGTTAGCCGCGAACTCTTTCCTGCCGGTCGTTCAGAAACGGCGCTCGCGCCCGGCGAACAGATCGCGCAGGTTGTTGCGATGGCGCCAGACGATCAGGCCGGTCAGTACGCAGGCGGGCAGCAGGGCGGCAGGTTGTTGCCAGGCCAGCAGGGGCAGCGTCAGCGGCGTGGCGATCAGCGAGGCCAGCGAGCTGGTGCGGGTCAGCAGGAACACCAGGGCCCAGGCCGCCAGGGCGAGCAGTGCCGCGGGTGGATAGAGCCCGAGTAACATGCCGGCGGCAGTGGCCACGCCCTTGCCGCCGCGAAAACGGAAGTACAGCGGGTACAGGTGGCCGACCACGGCTGCCAGGCCGATCCAGGCTTGCTGGTGCAGGCCGAGGCCCAGCAGCTTGGCGATCAGGATCGGCAGCAGGCCCTTGAGCAGGTCGCCGATCAGGGTCATGACGGCGAGCTTCCTGCCGGCCACCCGCAACATGTTGGTGGCGCCGGGGTTGCCCGAGCCGCTGGCGCGCGGGTCAGGGCCGCCTGCGAGGCGACTGAGCAGGATGGCGAAGGACAACGAGCCGAGCAGATAGGCGAGGATCGCCAGAAGCCAGAACATGGTGGCCATTCCAGGGCATGGGGTGGGCCGATTCTAACGAGGTACGGCGCCCTTGTCGTGGCGCGGAGAGTGTGGGTGGACAGAGTATTTATCGAGGGGCTGGAGGTCGACACGGTGATCGGCGCCTACGATTGGGAGCGCGAGATTCGCCAGTGCCTGCTGCTGGATCTGCACATGGCCTGGGACAACCGCCCAGCTGCGGCCGGTGACGACCTCAACCTGGCGCTCGACTACGCCAGCGTTTCCGCGCGTATCCAGGCGTTCGCCGCCGAGTCGCAGTTCATCCTGGTGGAAACCTTCGCCGAGCGTCTGGTGCAGACCCTGATGGCCGAGTTCGACATTCCCTGGATACGCCTGAAGCTGACCAAGCCCGGCGCCGTGCCGGCGGCGCGTGGTGGCGTGGGTGTGGAGATCGAGCGCGGATGTCTCTGACTCGGGTCTTTCTCGGTCTCGGTAGCAATATCGAGCGCGAGACGCATCTCGTCGCCGGGCTCGAGGCGCTGGCCGCAATGCTCGGCGACATGCGCTGCTCGCCCGTGTTCGAGAGCCATGCCGTGGGCATCAAGAGCGGCAATTTCTTCAACCTGGTGGTGGTCGGGGACACCGAGCTGCCGCTGCTGGAGCTGGACCGCCGGCTGAAGTTCATCGAAGCCGACAACGGTCGCTATGCCCCGGACCGCAAGGGCTTGCCGCTGGATATCGACGTGCTGCTGTATGGCGAGCAGGTGGGTAACTTCAACGGCCTGATCCTGCCGCGTGCCGAGATTCTCAAGAATGCCTTCGTGCTCTGGCCGCTGGCGCTGCTGGCTCCCGAGACCTGCCACCCGCTCGACGGCCGCTCGTTCGCCGAGCTCTGGGGCTCGGCGCAGATCGACCAGCAGCTCTGGCCGGCCGCCTTCCAGTGGCGTGACAGCGCGCTGACACCGGCCGAACTGCTGGCGTCCGCGTAGCACCGAGCCCGGCTGCAAGTGCCTGGAGATGCCGTGCCTTGAGGCTACGGCGGGCGTTCGGTCGTAGCCGAATGGAATCCGCGACCTGCTCGTATGCCGCCCCGGATTGCATCCGGGCTAGGCTTGCTCGCGTTCCTTGTAGGCCTTGAGTGCGTTCAGGCGTTCGCGATTGAGCGCTTCACCCAGTTCCGCACCCTTGTAGCCCTTCTCCAGCAACGGCTTCACCGCTACCTGGCGCGCGACTTCGGCAGCGCCCAGCAGGTAGGCGGCCTGCGGATAGTCGCGTTGCTCCAGGCCCAGGCGCCCGCGTGCGTCCATCTCGCAGGCCGCGACGAATTCGGCGAAACGTTGCGGGCGGCGGAACACATCGAAGCGTTGCAGCAGCTCCAGCAGTGTCGAGGCGCGCAGTTCCCGCGCACGGTGGCCATGGGTATGGAACTCGCCAACCAGCAAGGCCAGCTCGGCGTAGTCGCGCGGCACCTTGCAGCGTTCGTTGATCGCCTGGATCAGGCGCAGCCCCAGGTGCTCATGGGCGATATGCCGTGGCCATTGCTCGGCCGGCGTCAGGCCCTTGCCGACATCGTGCAGCAGGCTGGCCCAGCGCACGCTCAGCGGCTGCTCGTGCTCGGCACACTGTTGCAGCACGCTGAGTACGTGCACGCCGGTGTCGATCTCCGGGTGGTGCGCGGCTGGTTGCGGCACGCCGAACAGGGCGTCGACCTCAGGCAGCAGGGCCGCTAGGGCGCCGCAGTCACGCAGTACCTGGACGAATACATCCGGGCGCGGCTCCATCAGGGCGCGGGAAATTTCCTTCCAGCTGCGCTCGGCGGTGAGGTGTGCCAGTTCGCCGGATTCGGCCAACTGGCGCATCAGGGCCAGGGTCTCCTCCGCCACGCTGAAGCCCAGTGGCGCATAGCGTGCGGCGAAACGGGCGACGCGCAGGACCCGCAGCGGATCTTCGGCGAAGGCCGGGGAAACGTGGCGCAGTACGCGCGCGGCAAGATCCCGCTGACCGCCGTAGGGGTCGAACAGCGTACCCTGATCGTCCTCGGCCATGGCGTTGATGGTCAGGTCGCGGCGGATCAGGTCCTCTTCCAGGGTGACGTCGGGGCTGGCATGAAAGGTGAAACCGCCGTAGCCGCGCCCGCTCTTGCGCTCGGTGCGGGCGAGGGCGTATTCCTCCCCGCTCTGCGGGTGGAGGAATACCGGGAAGTCCTCGCCGACCGGGCGATAGCCGAGCGCGAGCATCTGCTCGGCATCGGCGCCGACCACCACCCGGTCGATATCGGTGACCGGTCGCCCGAGCAGGCGGTCGCGCACGGCGCCGCCGACTTTGTAGATCTGCATGTCTGATCCTCCACTGAGCGCAGAGGATATCGAAGATTGGCCCAGGCTGCGTGAGCCCGAGTCGATTGGCTGCTGCTTGCGGCGCTGCCTATGGCGTGGCCAGGGGGATCTGCTCGGTCAGCGCCTGGGTGGCACGCTCCAGCAGCTCGGCGCTGTCGTGCGCCGGGCTCAGCCCGGTGCTGATCACGCCTTCCCAGAGGATGTCACCGTCCAGGTCGGTCAGGCGCAGGCGCAGCACGCCGGTCTCGTCCCGCAGGCGATGCATGGCCTGGTACGGGCCCAGGGGGTTGGGCGCAGGTGTGTCGACCTTGAACGTCAGCGGGCTGTCCTGCACGGCCAGCCAGTAGTAGACGCGCAGCTGCGGCGGTCGGCTCTGGTGATAGCCGCGGGCAGACAGACCGTGACGCAGCAGCTGAGGTAACTGGCGATAGCGTTCGGGAAAGGGAGGCTCACCCTCCAGGCTGCGCTGTGGGTCGATCAGTTCGTAGCTGTGTTGCCCGGCGAGCGAGGCATCGGCCGGGCTGAGGATGCGCGCCTGCGGCACGTGGCTGGCGCAGGTGGCCAGCCCCAGGCACAACAGGAGCACCAGAAAGATTCGCATGCGCTGTCTCTCGCGGAGTCTGCCTGCGATGCTGGTATCTGCTGCGATCTTCGGCAACCGATCAAATGGGTGGTATCACCAGGTCCAGACGTGGGTACTCGCTGTCCCCCTCGGCGCTGCTGCGTGGCGGCACGTGCTGGGTGGTGATCAGCTGGTCGCCCTGGCAGACCTCCAGGTGGATATCGAAGCCCCACAGCCTGTGTAGGTGCTTGAGCACTTCCTCGGTGGAATCGCCCAGTGGCTTGCGGTCGTGCTGCTGGTGGCGCAGGGTCAGCGAGCGGTCGCCGCGCCGGTCGATGTTCCAGATCTGCACGTTGGGCTCGCGGTTGCCCAGGTTGTACTGCGCGGCGAGCAGTTCGCGGATGGTGCGGTAGCCGGACTCGTCGTGAATGGCCGGCACCAGCAGCTCGTCCTTCTGGTCGTCGTCGAGGATGCCGAACAGCTTGAAGTCACGGATCACCTTGGGCGAGAGGAACTGCAGGATGAAGCTCTCGTCCTTGAAGCTGGTCATGGCGAACTTGAGGGTGGTCAGCCAGTCGCTGCCGGCGATGTCGGGGAACCAGTGCTTGTCCTCGTCGGTGGGCTCCTCGCAGATGCGGCGAATGTCACGGTACATGGCGAAGCCCAGGGCATAGGGGTTGATGCCACTGTAGTAGGGGCTGTCGAATGGCGGCTGGTAGACCACGCTGGTGTGCGACTGCAGGAACTCCATCATGAAGCCGTCGGTGACCAGGCCCTCGTCGTACAGGTCGTTCATCAGCGTGTAGTGCCAGAAGGTGGCCCAGCCTTCGTTCATCACCTGGGTCTGGCGTTGCGGGTAGAAGTACTGGGCGATCTTGCGCACGATGCGGATCACCTCGCGCTGCCAGGGCTCCAGCAGCGGCGCGTGTTTCTCCAGGAAGTAGAGGATGTTTTCCTGCGGTTCGGCCGGGAAGCGCTTGCTGTCTTTCTCGCCGCCTTTGTCGGCGCTGCGCGGGATGGTGCGCCAGAGGTCGTTGATCTGTTTCTGCAGGTGCTCTTCGCGGTCCTTCTGGCGCTTGCGCTCCTCCTCGGCGGAGATCGGATAGGGCCGCTTGTAGCGGTCGACGCCGTAGTTCATCAGGGCATGGCAGGAGTCGAGCAGCTCCTCCACCGCGTCGATGCCGTAGCGCTCCTCGCACTGCATGATGTACTGCTTGGCGAACACCAGGTAATCGATGATCGAGCTGGCATCGGTCCAGGTGCGGAACAGGTAGTTGCCCTTGAAGAAGCTGTTGTGGCCGTAGCAGGCATGGGCGATCACCAGCGCCTGCATGCAGATGGTGTTCTCCTCCATCAGGTAGGCGATGCACGGGTCGGAGTTGATCACGATCTCGTAGGCCAGGCCCATCTGCCCGCGCTTGTAGCCTTTCTCGGTGGCGAGGAAGTGCTTGCCGTAGGACCAGTGGTGGTAGCCCAGCGGCATGCCGACCGAGGCGTAGGCATCCATCATCTGTTCGGCGGTGATGACTTCGATCTGGTTCGGGTAGGTGTCCAGCGCATAGCGTTCAGCGATGCGCGAGATTTCGCGGTCATAGGCGCGAATCAGCTCGAAGGTCCATTCCGAACCGGTGGACAGCGGTTCACGTTTCTTGGCAGTGGCACTCATGACTCGGCCCTCAGCTCACCAGACGACGCTGGAAGAGTTCGCGGAACACCGGGTAGATGTCCGCTGCGGAAACCAGTTGCTGCTGGGCGAAGCTGTCGGCGAACGCCTCGGCCACTTGCTCGTACTCGAACCACAGCGCCTGGTGCTCGCGTGGGGTGATCTCGACGTAGGTGAAGTACTGCACGAACGGCATGATCTGATTGATCAATATATCCCGGCAGATCGGCGAATCATCGTTCCAGTTGTCGCCGTCCGACGCCTGGGCGGCGTAGATGTTCCACTCGTTGATCGGGTAGCGCTCGGCCATCACTTCCTGCATCAGTTTCAGGGCGCTGGAGACGATGGTGCCGCCTGTCTCGCGGGAATAGAAGAACTCCTCCTCGTCCACTTCCTTGGCGCTGGTGTGGTGGCGAATGAACACCACGTCGATCTTGTCGTAGTTGCGCTTGAGGAACAGGTACAGAAGGATGAAGAAGCGCTTGGCGATGTCCTTGGTGGCCTGGGTCATGGAGCCGGACACGTCCATCAGGCAGAACATCACGGCCTTGGAGCTGGGGTTGGGCTGCTTGGTCAGCAGGTTGTACTTGAGGTCGAAGGTGTCGAGGAAGGGCACGCGGTGGATGCGCGCGCTGAGGCGCTCGATCTCCGCCTCCACTTCCTGGATGTCGCCGAAGTTGTCCGGTTCTTCGCGGCGCAGGCGCTCCAGTTCGGCCTTGGCCTCGCGCAGCTTGGCGCGGCTGGAACCGGATAGCGCGATGCGCCGGGCGTGGGCCGAGCGCAGGGTCCGCACGATGTTGATGCGCGACGGATTGCCTTCGTTGCTGATGCCAGCGCGGACGGTCTTGAAGGTTTCGGCCCCGGTCAGGTGGCGCTTGACCAGGTTGGGCAGCTCCAGGTCCTCGAACATGAAGTCGAGAAACTCCTCCTGGGTGATCTGGAAGACGAACTCGTCCATGCCCTCGCCGGAGTTGCTCGCCTTGCCGCTGCCACGACCACCACCACCGCCCTGCGGCCGGGGGATGCGTTCGCCGGTGGTGAATTCCTTGTTGCCGGGGTGGACGATGGTCTGCTTGCCACCGCGCCCATGGTGCAGCACCGGCTCGTCGATGTCGCGGCCGGGAATGCTGATCTGCTCGCCATGCTCCATGTCGGTGATGGAGCGCCGGCTGACGGCTTCCTCCACCGCCTTCTTGATGTGCTCACGGTAACGCCGCAGGAAACGCTGGCGGTTCACCGTGCTCTTGTTCTTGCCATTCAGGCGCCGGTCGATCACATAGCTCATAGGCCCCTCCGGGGCTGCTTCAAGCTGCAAGCCACAAGCTGCAAGCAAGCGCCGGGCGACCAGCGCTTGCGTTCGTTCCGCCAGCTCGAAGCCTGGCGCTTGCCGCTGCCGTTATTGCGATTTGCGAACCCGCAGGTACCACTCCGACAGCAGGCGCACCTGCTTCTCGGTGTAGCCACGCTCGACCATGCGTTTGACGAAGTCGTTGTGCTTCTGCTGTTCCTCCTTGCTGCCCTTGGCGTTGAAGCTGATGACCGGGAGCAGGTCCTCGGTGTTGGAGAACATCTTCTTCTCGATGACCACACGCAGCTTCTCGTAGCTGAGCCAGGTGGGGTTCTTGCCGTTGTTGTTGGCACGGGCGCGCAGCACGAAGTTGACGATTTCGTTGCGGAAATCCTTCGGATTGCTGATGCCCGCCGGCTTCTCGATTTTCTCCAGCTCCTCGTTGAGGGCCACGCGATTGAGGATTTCGCCGGTTTCCGGATCGCGGTACTCCTGGTCCTGAATCCAGAAGTCGGCGTACAGCACGTAGCGGTCGAAGATGTTCTGGCCGTACTCGCTGTAGGACTCCAGGTAGGCGGTCTGGATCTCCTTGCCGATGAACTCGATGTAGCGCGGCGCCAGGTATTCCTTGATGTAGCGCAGGTAGCGCTCGCGCACTTCGGCCGGGAACTGCTCCTGCTCGATCTGCTGCTCCAGCACGTAGAGCAGGTGCACCGGGTTGGCGGCTACCTCGTGCGGGTCGAAGTTGAACACCTTGGAAAGGATCTTGAAGGCGAAGCGCGTCGACAGGCCGTTCATGCCCTCGTCGACACCGGCGGCGTCGCGGTATTCCTGGATCGACTTGGCTTTCGGGTCGGTGTCCTTGAGGTTCTCGCCGTCGTAGACGCGCATCTTCGAGTAGATGTTGGAGTTTTCCGGCTCCTTCAGGCGGCTGAGCACGGAGAACTGGGCCAGCATCTTCAGGGTGTCCGGCGCGCAGTGGGCCTTGGCCAGCGAGCTGTTGATCAGCAGCTTGTCGTAGATGCGTACCTCATCGCTGACGCGCAGGCAGTACGGCACCTTGACGATGTAGATGCGGTCGATGAAGGCCTCGTTGTTCTTGTTGTTACGGAAGCTGTGCCACTCGGACTCGTTGGAGTGGGCCAGCAGGATGCCGCTGTAGGGGATGGCGCCGAGGCCTTCGGTGCTGTTGTAGTTGCCCTCCTGGGTGGCGGTGAGCAGCGGGTGCAGCACCTTGATCGGTGCCTTGAACATCTCGACGAACTCCATCAGGCCCTGGTTGGCCCGGCACAGCGCGCCCGAGTAGCTGTAGGCGTCGGCGTCGTTCTGCGGGAAGTCCTCCAGCTTGCGGATGTCCACCTTGCCGACCAGTGCGGAGATGTCCTGGTTGTTCTCGTCACCCGGCTCGGTCTTGGCCACGGCGATCTGGTTGAGGATCGACGGGTAGAGCTTGACCACGCGGAACTGGCTGATGTCGCCGCCGAATTCCTGCAGGCGCTTGGTCGCCCAGGGCGACATGATCGAGTTGAGGTAGCGGCGCGGGATGCCGTAGTCCTCTTCGAGGATCGCACCGTCCTCGGTGGCGTTGAACAGCCCCAGGGGCGATTCGAACACCGGCGAGCCCTTGATGGCGTAGAAGGGCACCTTCTCCATCAGTTGCTTGAGCTTCTCGGCCAGCGACGACTTGCCGCCGCCAACCGGGCCCAGCAGGTAGAGGATCTGTTTCTTCTCTTCCAGGCCCTGTGCCGCGTGGCGGAAGTAGGAGACGATCTGGTCGATGCACTCTTCCATGCCGTGGAAGTCGGCGAAGGCCGGGTAACGACGGATGACCTTGTTGGAAAAGATTCTGGACAGTCGCGAGTTGCTCGAGGTGTCGAGCAGCTCGGGTTCGCCGATGGCCATCAGCAGGCGCTCGGCCGCAGTGGCGTAGGCGCTGCGATCCTGCTTGCACAGTTCGAGGTACTCCTGCAGCGAGTACTCCTCCTGGCGGGTCGCCTCGAAACGCTGTTGGAAGTGACTGAAAATACTCATGACTTCACCTCGCTCGATGCTGAAAGCTGGCTCGGGATCGGTCGTGCGTACAGGTGCTGGGTAACCCCGGCTCAGAGACAAGTCGGGAAGAATCCCCCAAAACCTAAAAGTCGTTACCGATGGCCCGATGCCGGTTGACCGGCTCTACCTTCAGTGGGATGGCCTGAGTAACAGAATAGTTCGTTCTGCGAATGGTCAAGGGCGGGACAACGATAACTGAATGTTACCGTGCCTCGGGAAATGGCGGCAGGCCAGAGCGGGCGGGGCTTGCCGCTGGGCGAAATTTATTCTTCGGCGCTTTGCGCGGTTTCGTCCGGGTAGGTGGCGCGCCACAGCTCGAAACCACCGTCGAGGCTGTAGACGTCGGAGAAGCCCTGGTCGACCAGATAGGCGGCGGCGCCCTGGCTGGAGTTGCCGTGGTAGCAGGAGACGATCAGCGGTGCATCGAGGTCTGCATGGGTGATGAAGTCATGCAGCGAGTGGTTGTCCAGGTGACGCGAGCCGCTGATGTGGCCGTTGGCGAAGCTCTGCGGGTCGCGGATGTCGACCACCACGGCGCCCTGGGCGCGCAATTCTTGTGCCTGTTGCGGGGAGATTCGCTTGAATTCGCTCATGTTCGGGGCCTTTGCGTGATTCGTGGGAGCGCTGCTGGCGCTCATGCCTTGGGGCAGGTGCAGCGATGGAGTTCGCCGCTGTCGACGTCGAGCAGGGTCATCGCACCGCCCCACACGCAGCCGGTGTCGAGGGCATGCAGGCCGGGTTCCCGGCAGTTGCCTTCCAGTGCGGCCCAGTGGCCGAAGATGATCTTCTCGCCGCGCATCTTGCGCTGTGGATGGCTGAACCAGGGGGCGAAGCCGGGGGGGGCATTGCCGATGCCTTCCTTGGTTTTCAGGTCCAGGGTGCCGTCGGCGGTGCAGAAGCGCATGCGGGTGAAGTAGTTGGTGATCACCCGCAGGCGCGTCACGCCACTCAGCTCCCGGTTCCACTTCGCCGGCTCGTTTCCGTACATGCCGTCTAGAAACAGCGGCAGGCGCGCGTCATCGCGCAGGACTTCCTCGACCTCGGCCGCGCGGCGCAAGGCCTTGCTCAGCGTCCATTGCGGCGGAATGCCGGCATGCACCAGGGTGACCTTGCGTTCGGCGTCGTGGTGTACCAGTTTCTGCAGGCGCAGCCAGTCGAGCAGATCGGCGCGGTCCGGGGCGTCGAGGATCTCGCGCAGGGTGTCGCCCTTCTTCAGGCGCTCGATATTGTGCGCCACGGCCAGCAGGTGCAGGTCATGGTTGCCCAGGACGCAGGTCACGGCCTGGCGGATGCTATAGAGGAAACGCAGGGTTTCCAGCGACTGCGGGCCGCGGTTGACCAGGTCGCCGACCAGCCAGAGGCTGTCCCTGGTCGGGTCGAAGGCGACTCGTTCGAGCAGGCATTGCAGCGGTTTCAGGCAGCCCTGCAGATCACCCACGGCATACACGGCCATCAGTGCAGGGCTCCCGGCACTGCCAGGCGGAAGGGGGCGATGATGGCGTCGAAGCGTTTGCCGTCCTCGGCGAGCATCTGGTAGCTGCCCTGCATGGTGCCCACTTGGGTGGCCATGACCGTGCCACTGCTGTAGGTGTGGCTGGCGCCCGGCGCGATGTGCGGCTGCTGGCCGATGACGCCCGCACCGCGCACTTCCTGCACGCGGCCGTCGCCGTCGGTGATGATCCAGTGGCGCGACAGCAGCTGCGCCGGCAACTCGCCGTTATTGACGATGGTCACCTTGTAGGAGAACGCGTACCGGCTCTGCTCCGGCTGCGATTGCGCGGGCAGGTAGCGAGTGGTGACGCTGACGTCGATCTGATAACGAGGGTCGGACATGCAGGAAACCCGTTGAGCGTGATTGCAGTTTAGTCCTGAGCCGCGCCGGGCTGCAGGGCCAGCTGGTCGGCCAGGCGGACGAAGGCGGCCAGGTCCAGCTGTTCGGGGCGCAGGCTGCCGTCCACCCCGGCGGCCTCGATGGCCTCGGCCGGCAGCAGCTGCTTGAGCGTGTTGCGCAGGGTCTTGCGGCGCTGGTTGAAGGCCTCGCGGACGACGCGCTCCAGCAGGCGATGGTCCTTGGCCGGGTGCGGCAAGGTCTCATGCGGGACCAGGCGCACGATGGCCGAGTCGACCTTCGGCGGCGGATTGAAGGCGCCGGGGCCGACGTTGAACAGATGCTCCACGCGGCAGTGGTACTGCACCATGATCGACAGGCGGCCCCAGTCACCGCCGCCAGGTCCGGCGGCCATGCGCTCGACCACTTCCTTCTGCAGCATGAAGTGCATGTCGCGAATCAGTGGCGCGTTGTCCAGCAGGTGGAAAATCAGCGGCGTGGAGATGTTGTAGGGCAGGTTGCCGACCACGCGCAGGCTGTGCGGCGCGGCCTCGAGGCGGGAAAAGTCGAACTTCAGCGCATCGCCCTGATTCAGGCGAAAGCGCGGGTTGTCGCCGAACTTGTTCTGCAGGATGGGAATCAGGTCGAGGTCCAGCTCGATCACATCGAGTTGCGCGCCGCTGCCCAGCAGGCCTTCGGTCAGAGCGCCCTGGCCCGGGCCGATCTCCAGCAGGCGCTCGCCTTCCTTGGCGCGGATGGCGCGCAGGATACGGTCGATCACGCCGGCATCATGCAGGAAGTTCTGGCCGAAGCGCTTGCGCGCGCGGTGTTGGTATTCGGACATGTACGGCTCCGCGAGCAGCTCGACGCGTGGTGGCCGAGGCTGGATGCAAAAAGGGAAGTCGCACAGTCTACCAGCGAATGGCGCCAGGGGTATGGGCCTTGGCCCCAGTGGCTCAATCCGTGCGGCTGGCGGCCATCTGGTAGGCAGTTTGCAGGGCGACCTGCAGGCTGCCGATGTCCACCTTGCCAGTGCCGGCCAGGTCCAGCGCGGTGCCATGGTCCACCGAGGTGCGGATGATCGGCAGCCCCAGGGTGACGTTCAGCGCGGCGCCGAAGCCCTTGAACTTGAGCACCGGCAGGCCCTGGTCGTGATACATGGCCAGCACCGCATCGGCCTGGTCCAGGTACTTGGGGGTGAACAGGGTGTCGGCTGGCAGCGGGCCGATGAGGTTCATGCCCTCGGCGCGCAGGCACTGCAGCGTCGGCTCGATGATGTCGATCTCCTCGCGCCCCAGGTGGCCGCCTTCGCCAGCGTGCGGATTGAGCCCGCAGACCAGGATGCGCGGCGCGGCGATGCCGAACTTGCTGCACAGGTCGGCGTGCAGGATGCGGGTGACACGCTGCAGGCGCTCCGCGGTGATCGCGGCCGCGACATCCTTGAGCGGCAGGTGGGTGGTGACCAGGGCCACGCGCAGGCCGTGGGTCGCCAGCATCATCACCACCTGCGAGGTCTGGGTGAGGTCGGCGAGAAACTCGGTGTGGCCGGAGAAGGCGATGCCCGCCTCGTTGATCACGCCCTTGTGCACGGGGGCCGTGATCATCCCGGCGAAGGTGCCATCCAGGCAGCCCCGGGCTGCGCGGGTGAGGGTCTGCAGGACATAGCTGGCGTTGGCGGCTGCCAGCTTGCCCGGTTCTGCGGCGACGGCCAGGGGCGTGTCCCAGACATACAGGCTGCCCGCCGCTGCGGGAGCGTCCGGCCATCGCTGCGGCTCGACCGCCAGCAGCTCGATGGACAGGCCCAGTTGCCTGGCGCGCTCGGCCAGCAGTTCACGGCTGGCGATCGCCACCAGCGGCGCCGGTTGCGCCTCGCGTGCCAGCAGCAGGCAGAGGTCGGGACCGATGCCGGCTGGCTCGCCTGGGGTGAGGGCAAAGCGGGGGAGCGTCATGGCGGATCTCTGTGCGGGCGACGGGGCGTCAGTGTACGCCGCCGGGCCGATAACGAAAAAGCCCGGCACAGGGCCGGGCTCGTTCAGACAGCGTCACCGTTACAGCTTGGTCTCGACGTAGGCTTCGTCGCGGATCTGGCGCAGCCAGGCCTGCAGCTCTTCGTCGTACTTGCGGTTGCGCAGCAGGTTGGCGGCCTGTTGCTCACGGAACTGCTCGCTGGTGTCGGTAGCGCGACGGCCCAGCACCTGCAGCACGTGCCAGCCGTAGGGGCTTTTGAACGGCTTGGACAGCTCGCCGCTCGGCGTGTCGTTCATGACCTTGCGGAACTCCGGCACCAGCGCGTTCGGGTCGATCCAGTTGAGGTCGCCACCGTTGAGGGCGGAGCCCGGATCTTCCGAGAAGTTCTTCGCCAGTTCGGCGAAGTCTTCGCCCGCGAGGATGCGCTGATAGAGACGCTCGACCAGGCGACGGGTCTCGGCTTCGCTGCGGATTTCGCTCGGCTTGATCAGGATGTGGCGCACATGCACTTCGTCACGTACCTGGGTGTCGCCGCCACGCTTCTCGCTCAGTTTGAGAATGATGAAGCCGCCGGGCGTACGTACCGGCTCGGTCACTTCGCCCGGGTTGAGGGCGCTGACCATGCTGTCGAACGGTGGCGGCAGCTGGCCGGCCTTGCGCCAGCCCATCTCGCCGCCTTCCAGGGCGTTCTCGCTGGCCGAGCGAGCCACGGCCAGCTGGGCGAAGTCCGCGCCCTGTTGCAGTTGCTGATACAGCTCCTGCGCCTGGCGGTCGGCAGCCTGGATCTCGCTGGACGATGCGCCTTCGGATACCGGAATGAGGATGTTGGCCAGGCGGAACTCTTCCGACAGCTGCATCTTGCCCAGGTCGGAGGCGAGGAAGTTCTGCACTTCCTGGTCGGTGACCTGGATGCGCTCGGCAACGCGACGCTGGCGTACACGGCTGATGATCATCTCGCGGCGCACCTGGTCACGGGCGTCGTCGTAGGACAGACCGTCGCGAGCCAGTGCCTGGCGGAACTGCTCCAGGGACATGCCGTTGCGCTGGGCGATGGTGCCCATGGCCTGGTTCAGCTCCTCGTCGGTGATGCGAATGCCGGAGCGTTCGCCGATCTGCAGCTGAATGTTCTCGATGATCAGGCGCTCGAGCACCTGCTGGCTGAGCACGTGCTCGGGCGGCAGGGTGCCGCCACGCTTGTCGATGGTCTGCTGAACTTCGCGCAGACGCGCGTCGAGCTGGCTCTGCATGACCACGTCGTTGTCGACGATGGCCACGACGCGATCCAGAGGGCGAACCTGGGCCTGAGCCGTTGCCGCCAGCAGTGCTGCGCCCAACAGCAGGGGGCGCAGGCAATCAGAAAGCTTGGTCTTCACGTTCACGGTAACCTTGAATGCCTTGGTCGAGGAAAGATTCCACCTTGTTGCCTACGACACCGCCGAGGCCCTTGAGGACGATCTGCAGGAAGATGCCGCGGTCCGCCTCGTCGTTGCGCGAGGGGTCGAGGCTGACTTCGTCGTAGTCGATCCAGTAGCGGTTGATCAGGCGCAGCTTCCAGCAGCAACTGTCGTACTCGAAACCACCGAAGGCTTCGAGGGTGCGGTTGCGACCGTAGTCGTACTGCCAGCGCGAGATCAGGCTCCACTGCGGAGCCAGCGGCCAGATGACGGAGAAGTCATGCTGGTCGATCTTGTAGTAGTCCTTGATGTAGTTCGGGTTCGGCGTGCCATTGGCAAGGGTCGGGTTGCCGTAGTCCGGGTTGGTGGTCCAGGTGCCGCTGTCACGGTCGTAGCGCACGGTGTCGTTACGATAGCGATAGCCGAAGTTGACCACCTTGTTCGGGTTGGCTTCCGGCTGGTAGTGGAACATCGCGCTGCCCGAGCGGGTCGCGTGCTGGTCCGGGTCCCAGTTGAAGGTCGAAGCGAAGCGCCAGTCGCGGTTGAAGCGATACAGGTACTCCAGGGCGTACGGCGAGACGTCGGCGGTCGACTCGGCGCGGTCGCGATAATCGATGCCGGCCAGCTGTACCTTGCGGTCTTCGAAATAGAATGCCTGGCCGATGCTGACACGCTGGCGCTCGAAGCCGTTCGGCTCGATCCAGCGGCTGGTCAGGCCCAGCGACAGCTTGTTCTCGTCACCGATGCGGTCCTTGCCGCTGAAGCGGTTCTCGCGCCACAGCGAGGCGTAGCTGAAGGTCGGTTCGCTGGTGTCGAAGATCGGGATGTCGGTCTGGTCTTCTTCCGGTACGTAGAGGTAGAACGCACGCGGCTCCAGGGTCTGGCGGAAGTCCTTGCCGAACAGCTGGGTGTTGCGGTCGAAGTACAGGCCGCTGTCGACGCTGAACAGGCCGACACCGCGGTTGGGCGAGCGCTTGTAGTCCACGCCGAACCACTGATCGTTGGGATCGTTGGTCGCGAGCTCGGCCTTGCCACGGCTGTCCAGGTCCACCTGGTACTGCGTTTGCAGGTACTTGACCTGAGGCTTGAGGAAGCCCCAGCTCCAGTTCAGCGGCAGGCTGACGCCTGGCTCCAGGTGCAGGCGCTCGCCGTCGGCACGGTTCAGGCCGGTCAGGCGTGCGTCGTACCAGAGGTCCTGCGGTCGCCCGGTCAAGCCGTCCTTGTCGATGAAGTAGCCCGAACGCAGGTTGCGGTCGAAGCGTACGTACTCGGTGCCGTAGGTGAAGTCGAGACCGCCCGGGTTGAAGGGCAGCTTGCCGTCCAGGGTGATCTGCGGCAGGCGGTCGTACGGCGTCACGTCGGTAATGTTGGCCAGCTCGTACGCATGCAGGTTCAGGCGTGCACGGTAGCTGTCACCGCGATAGGTCAGGGTGCCACGCTGGTTGACGTAGGTCTGCTTGTCGATACCCAGGTCGGTATCCAGATCCTGGAAGTAGTAAGGGTCGCTGATATCGGTGTAGTCGACTTCAGCCAGCAGGCGCGAATTCAGGCCCTGCTTGTGCTGCCAGCTGTACATCCAGCGCTGGTCTTCGTACTCGGACTGCAGCTTGCGCTCGTCTTCGCTGTCGTTCAGCCAGGCGCCGCCCACCTGCCCCTCGCTGCTTTCCGTCAGGTAGCGGAACTCGCCTTCCATCAACAGGCCGCGCTTGGCCATGTAGGTGGGGTACAGGGTGGCGTCGTAGTTCGGCGCGAGGTTGAAGTAGTAGGGCGTCTGCAACGCAAAACCGTTGCTGCTCGAGCTGCCGAGGCTAGGCGGCAGGAAGCCGGACTGGCGACGGTCGTCGATCGGGAAGTAGATGTACGGCGTGTAGAACACCGGAATGTCCTTGACCCGCAGCGTCACGTTGGTCGCGGTACCGAAGCCGGTCGCCGGGTTCAGCGTGATGTTGTTGCCTTTCAGGTGCCAGGCATTGTCACCCGGCTCGCAGCGGGTGTAGGTGCCGTCCTTGAGGCGGATGATCGCGGTCTCTTCGCGCTTGGCGTAGAGTGCGCTGCCGCGTACGTGAGCCTGATGCATGACGTACTCGGCGTTGTCGATCTTGGCTTCGCCGTTGTCGAGCTGCAGCTCGGCGCGGTCACCGACGACCAATGCACCCTTGTCGCGCAGACGGACGTTGCCGACCAGTTCACCGCGGTTTTCCGTCTGGTGCAGGCTGGCCTCGTCGGCTTCGACCTGCAGGCCGGACTGGCGCAGCACCACGTCGCCAGCGAGGGTGGCGATCTGCTTTTCCTGCTCGAAACGCGAAGCCTTGGCCGAGACGTACATCGGCGCCTCGCTCAGCGGCGTGGTGTCATCCATGCCTGGGCGCAAGGGCTCGACGTAGGCGCCTGCGCAGTACGGACCGGCTTCGGCCAGCTGTGCGGCGGTCAACTTGTCACGCGGGACCCAGTCCAGGTGGCTGTAGTCGGCACTGCGCGAGGCGAGTGCGCGGCCCCCGCTTTCGGTGACCAGCACCGGCGCGGCGTCCTGCTTGGCGACGGCCTCAGCGGTCGTGCCAGCCGTGGTGCTGACCGCATTGCGGCTGTGCTGCGGGCGAGGTGGCAGGGCACTGGTGGCTGTCTTCGGCGCACAGGCCCAGCCGCCCGTGGGCGACACCTGGCAATCGTATTGCTCGGCGGCAAAGGACTGTAGGCTGAACACGGGCTGTAGGGCCAGAAAGCTGCCGGTCACCAGCAGTGGAAATTTCTTGCGGAACGCGGGGTGTTTTACTGCCATCTTGTTAGTCCGGGCTTCCTGCGCGCTATCGGCCCGGGGGCCGCACGCCTCTCGATGGGCTGAAAAAGATGCTGGATAATAAAGCATGACCCGCGCAACGGCTAGCGCCGTCGGAGACCCCTTGATGTCTGAACACGATGTACGTCTGCAACAACTGCACGCCTGGCTCGCCGGGCAACTGCCAAAGCTGTTCGCCGAGCGCGGCTGGGGAGCGGTACCGCCCGCCGAGCTGAGCCCCGCCAGCAGCGACGCCAGCTTCCGGCGTTACTTTCGCTGGCAGGCGGGCGAGCGCAGCCTGATCCTGATGGATGCGCCGCCCCCTCAGGAGAACTGCACGCCCTTCGTGCGCATCGCCGGATTGCTGGCCAGCGCCGGCGTCCATGTGCCGCAGGTACTGGCGGCCGATATCGAGCAGGGCTTCCTGATTCTCGATGATCTGGGGCGGCAGACCTATCTGGATGTGATCGATCCGGACAACGCCGATGCGCTGTTCGACGATGCCATCGAGGCGTTGTTGCTGCAGCAGCGCCTGCCGCTCGACCAGGACCTGCCGCATTACGACGAGGCCTTGTTGCGCCGGGAACTGCAGCTGTTTCCCGAGTGGTACGTGCAGCGGCAGCTGGGGCGCGAGTTCACGGCCGAGCAGGAGGCCGCCTGGCAGCGCATCAGCCGCTGCCTGATCGACAGTGCCCTGGCGCAGCCCAAGGTGCTGGTGCACCGCGACTTCATGCCGCGCAACCTGATGCAGAGCAGTCCCAACCCCGGGGTGCTGGATTTTCAGGATGCGGTCTACGGTCCGGTGACCTACGACATCACCTGCCTGTTCAAGGATGCCTTTCTCAGTTGGCCCGAGGTGCGCGTGCAGGCCTGGCTGGAGGGCTACTGGGAGCGTGCGCGGGCGGCCGGGATTCCGGTGCAGGCGTCGCTGGAGGATTTCCTGCGTGCCAGTGACCTGATGGGGGTGCAGCGTCACCTCAAGGTCATCGGTATCTTCGCGCGCATCTGTCATCGCGACGGCAAGCCCAAGTACCTCGCCGATGTGCCGCGCTTCTTCGCTTATATCCAGGCGGTGCTGGCACGCCGGCCGGAGCTGGCCGAACTCGGCGAGCTGTTCGCCAGCCTGGAGTCCGTGGAGGCTGTGGACGCATGAAAGCGATGATTCTGGCCGCAGGCAAGGGGGAACGACTGCGCCCGTTGACGCTGCACACGCCGAAGCCGCTGGTGCGTGCGGCCGGCGTGCCGTTGATCGAGTATCACCTGCGTGCGCTGGCGGCTGCCGGTTTCAGCGAGCTGGTGATCAACCACGCCTGGCTCGGCCAGCAGATCGAGGACCATCTCGGCGACGGCTCGCGCTTTGGCGTGAGCATCCGCTATTCGCCGGAAGGCGAGCCGCTGGAGACCGGCGGCGGCATCTTCAAGGCCCTGCCGTTGCTGGGTGATGAGCCGTTCCTGGTGGTCAATGGCGATATCTTCACCGACTACGCCTTCGCCCAGTTGCGCAAGCCGCTGGCCGGGCTGGCTCATCTGGTGCTGGTGGACAACCCCGCGCATCACCCGCAGGGCGACTTCCTCCTGACTGGCGGACAGGTCTCCGACGGCCAGGGGGTTGGCGAACGTCTCACCTACAGCGGGCTGGCGGTGCTCAGTCCACAGCTGTTCGTGGGCTGTGAGCCGGGGGCGTTCAAGTTGGCACCGCTACTACGCCAGGCGATGGCGCGAGGGCTGGTCAGTGGCGAGCGACATGCGGGGCGCTGGATCGATGTCGGCACGCATGAGCGTCTGGCCGATGTCGAGCGTGTGCTGCAGGAGTCGCCCTAGTGCTGTGGCCGGCCACTCTGCTTGGTGCGGCAGCGGGGCTTGCCCTCGCCAGCATCCCCGGCGCATTGCTGGGTGGCCTGCTTGGCCAGGTGCTGGACCGACGCCTGCGTCTGCACGGGTGGGACAACCTGCGTGAGCGCCTTGGCCGGGCTGCGCCTGGCGACGACCAGCTGTTGTTCCTGATGCTCGGGCGTCTGGCCAAGAGTGACGGGCGGGTGGTGCAGAGCCACATCCAGCAGGCCCGTTCGGAAATGCAGCGCCTGGGCCTGGACGAGGCGGGCCAGCGCCGCGCCATCGAGTCCTTCGCGCGTGGCAAGACCGGGCGCGACAACCTGCGCACGCCACTGCAGCGTCAGCGCGAGCGGGCCGATGCGCTGTTGCGGGCCTGCTGGCGCATGGCCTGGGTCGACGGGCGGGTCTCGCCCAGCGAACACGAGCTGATCCTGCTGTGGGGCAAGTGGCTCGGCTGGGACAGTGCACGTCTGGAGCGCCTGGGCGAGGAGTATGCGCCGCGCCGCAGCCAGCAGCCGGCCCCGGCGGGTGGCAGCTACCAGGAGGCGCTGCGCCTGCTCGGGGTCAGCGAGAGCAGCGAGCCCGAGCAGATCAAGCGCGCCTATCGTCGTCTGCTCAGTCGCCATCACCCGGACAAGCTAGCCGGTTCCGGCGCCTCGCCCGAGCGGATTCGCGAAGCGACCGAGACCACGCGCCAGCTGCATCAGGCCTATGCGCTGATTCGTCAGCGCCGGGACCTGCGCTAGCCGCCGCTGGCGCGGATGTGCAGTTGCAGCCAGCCGCGCAGGCGGCGGTACAGCTGTTCGTCCTGCACGGCCAGGTTGCCCGGCAGGGCCTTCATCGCCACCTGTATATAGGTGGGCAGCTTGGCGCGCTTGCTGGCCTGCAGGCGTTTCAGGGCGGCGCTGCGTTCGCTGGCCTGGTCCTTGTAGTAGAAGTCGCCGGTGGCCACGGGCAGCTCCGGCACCAGTTCATCCAGTGGTGGTGCGAACCCGGCGGGTAGCTCGGCTGCCACCATCAGCAGGTTGTGCACGTTGGCCGGCTTGCGCTCGTTGAGATAGCGCGCGGCCCAGTACGCCCCGCTGCCATGACCGAGCAGCACGATCTCCTTGGCCTGGCGTTGTTCGGCGAAGGCGATCGCGGCATCGATTCGCGCCATGACGCGCTCGACATGCTTCTGCCGTCGTTGCTCCGGGCTGATCTCGGGGGCTGCCGCACCTTCCGCAGGCTGGACGCTGTCGGGGGTGACCGGCTCGGTGCTCGGCGACGTTTCCGTGCCGTCTGCCGCAGGAGGGGGCGTTTCAGTGGCTTCATCGCGCAGGGGAACGGGGTCGCCATCCGGGTCCGGCAGGGTGAGGCTCAGGCTGTGCCAGCCCGCATCGGGGAACTTGCGCCGCAACGGGCCGACGGCGGCCGCGCCGTCGGCGTTCTCCACGTCACCGGGCACCAGGATCACGACGCCGCTGGGCTCGCCGACGTTGGCCGGGAGCCACAGCGCCAGGAAACTTTCGTCGCCGGCCTGCAGCATCTGCTGCTCGCGCTTGTCCAGGCGTTGTTCCAGGGCCAGTGCTTCGCTGACGCTGCGCTCCGGCAGGGCCGGGCGCTCGTTGCCGGGCCCGGCGCCATCGGGATTTTCGTTTGCCGCTGCATCGGTGGTTTCCTCTGCCCAGATCGCGGGGCTGCAAGACAGGCAGAGTCCGAGCAGAAAGAGGGAGAGAGGGCGCATCGTTCGAGCTCCTGATGATCTGCTACAGAGCCTAATGCCGGGCTCCGCTTTTGTCAGGCGACGGCTGCAAGACTGGAGTAAGGTAGGGGATCGCGTCATCGGATCGTCCCCTCGCATGAAGTCCGCTCTCTCCTCCCTCTGCCTGCTGCTGATGCTGTGCGCCTCGACCACCTGGGCAGATGCGACGCGCCTGCCGTTGCGGCCGGCCTACGATGCCGAACAGCGCGCCTGGCTGAAGGCGCATCCGGTGTTGCGGGTGGGGCTGATCCAGCAGGCACCCTGGGTCCAGCGTGTGCAGAACCGGCAACTGGTCGGCGCCAACATCGACCTGATGAAGCGCCTGCTCGAAGGCATGGGCGTCACGCCCGACTGGCACCTGTACCCGGATTTGCCTGCGCTGGAGCGGGCGGCCGCAGCAGGTGAGGTGGACCTCGCTCCCGGACTGCAGCAGACCCCGGCGGGGCTGCGCATCTGGCACTACTCCATGCCCTATCTGCGGGTGCCGCACCTGGTCGTCGGCGAACGCAGCGGCAGTGGCTCGGTGGACCTCGATCAGCTGCCGCTGGAGCAGATCGTGGCGGTGCGCGTGCCGAGCCAGGCGGCCGAATACCTGGAGCGTACCCATACCAACCTGCGCCTGAAGCCCACCAGCAGCGAACGCGCCGCGCTGCTGCAGGTGCTGAACCAGGAAGTCAGCTACGCGGTGCTCGACGAGGCCAGCCTGAGCCTGCAACTGCGCGAATCGCGCTTCACCAACCTGAGCATCGTCGGTGACATCGGGCTGCCGCAGCTGTTGCGCCTGGCCACGCGCCGCGACCAGCCGCTGCTGTCGGACATCGTCGACCGCACCCTGCAGGCGCTCCCGGCTCGCGAACTGGAGGAGCTGCGTGACACCTGGCTGCCGCTGCGCTACCCGCAGTCCACGGATTTCGTCGGTTTCTGGAAGACCCTCACGCTGTTCCTCTTTCTGCTGCTGACCCTGGTGGCGACCGCGCTGTACCGGCAACGCCAGCAGACCCGCCTGCTGGAGCGCGGCCTGCTCGGCGCGCGGGCGCAGCTCGACTCGCATCAGCAGGCCGCCGAGGCGCTGCGCCTGAGCCAGTTCTCCATCGACAACAGCACGGTCGGCATTCTCTGGGTCAACTGGGACAGCCACTTGCGCTATGCCAACGGCGCGGCCGAACGCATGCTCGGCTATCGCCCCGGCGAGTTGGTGGACAGGCCGCTGAGCCAGGTGGAGCCGAGCCTCGACATGGATCGCTGGCTGCGCCTGTGGAAGCGCGTACGCGAGCAGGAAGACGGTTCGTCGAGTTTCGAGATCGACTGCCTGCGCGCCGATGGCAGCCGCATGCCGGCGGATGTGTCGTTGAGCTTTCTGCGCTATCGCCAGGCCGAGTACCTGGTGGTCTTCCTCAGCGACGTGACCGAGCGCCGCCGCGCGCGGGCTGCACTGGAGGAGAGCGAGGCGCGCTTCAAGGGCATCGCCGGCAACGTGCCGGGCCTGGTGTTCCGCCTGGAGCGCGCGGCCCCGGGGCAGGTGGTCAACTTCGCCTATATCAGCGAGGCCAGCCAGGAGATGGTCGGCTGGCCGGCCCGTGAACTGCAGCGTGAGGAGCGTGGCATCCGCAGCCTGGTGCATCCGCAGGACCTGGCCAGCTACCTGAACAGCCAGACGCTGGCGCTGGAAGGCGAGAGCGACTGGTATTGGCAGGGGCGCATCCTGACCCGCGACGACGAGGTGCTCTGGGCCGACATTCGCACCACCGCGCGGCCTTTGGGCGGCGGGCGCATGGTCTGGGACGGGATTCTCTGGGACATCACCGAGAACAAGCTGGCGGAGCTGGCCCTGGCCGATTCGCGGGCGCGCCTGCGTGAGCTGTCGGCGCATCTGGAGAGCGTGCGCGAAGAGGAAAAGGCGCGCATCGCCCGCGAGGTGCATGACGAGCTGGGCCAGGTGCTGACCGTGCTCAAGCTGGAAACGGCGATGTGCGAGCTGGCCTGTGCCGGGCAGATACCGGCGCTGGACGAGCGCCTGGCCAGCATGAAGCGCCTGATCGCACAGCTGTTCCAGCTGGTACGCGACGTGGCCACGGCGTTGCGTCCGCCGATTCTCGATGCCGGTATCGCCTCGGCCATCGAATGGCAGGTACGTCGTTTCGAGGAGCGGACGCAGATCCCCTGCCTGGTCGAGGTGCCGGAGCATCTCATGCAACTGCCGGATGCCCAGGCCATCGGCCTGTTCCGCATCCTGCAGGAGGCCCTGACCAACGTGATGCGCCATGCCGGCGCGCACAGCGTCGAGGTGCACCTGTGGCAGGAGGGCGACACCTTGTGCCTGTCGGTGGCGGACGATGGCAAGGGCTTCGATCCGGCGCAGCGCAAGCCGGGACAGTCCTTCGGTCTGGTCGGCATGCAGGAGCGCATGCTCATGCTCGGCGGGCAGTTGCAGATTGACAGCAGGCCCGGCGAGGGCACTACCCTTTATGCGCGCATAACTTTGGATGAGGAGGTCACGGCGTGATCCGGGTACTCGTGGCCGAAGACCACACCATCGTACGGGAAGGCATCAAGCAACTGATCGGCATGGCCCGCGACCTCGAGGTGGCGGGGGAGGCGAGCAACGGTGAGCAGCTGCTCGACGTGCTGCGACGCACGCCCTGCGATGTGGTCCTGCTGGATATCTCCATGCCCGGCGTCAACGGCCTGGAGGCCATCCCGCGGATTCGCGCGCTCAGCGCGTCCCCGGCCATCCTGGTGCTGTCGATGCATGACGAGGCGCAGATGGCTGCCCGCGCCCTCAAGGCCGGCGCCGCCGGCTACGCCACCAAGGACAGCGACCCGGCACTGCTGATCACCGCCATCCGCAAGGTCGCTTCGGGCGGGCGCTACATCGACCCGGCGCTGGCCGACCGCATGGTCTTCGAGGTCGGCCTGACCGATTCGCGCCCGCCCCATGCGCAACTGTCCGAACGCGAGTTCTCGGTGTTCGAGCGCCTGGTGCGTGGCGAGGGCGTCAACGACATCGCCCTGCACCTGGCGGTGAGCAACAAGACCGTGAGCACGCACAAGGCGCGCCTGATGCAGAAGCTGGGCGCGCATTCGGTGGCCGACCTGGTGCGCTACGCCATGGAACACCGTCTGGTCTGAGCGCTCAGCCGCGCCGGAGCAGGGTGGATGGCGCTCTTTTCATCCACCGTTTCGAGATCGACGCGCTCGCATCGGTGGACATGAAAAGTGCTGTCCACCCTACCCGTGGATCAGCTGTTGGCGCGCAGTGCTGATCGCGGATAGATCGCGTCTGCAGGCGCGGCCTGCGCCTTCGATAGCCGAGACGATCACTCGGAATTTGTAGGGCGATCCCTACACGAGATTCTCTCCGCGCCTGATATCAGCTTGTCATCCCGCCCGATTTTTCGCCCTTTCTCGCCGCCCTACTCTGTGGCCATCGGCCTGAGACAAGAACAAGGGTGTGGTGTGATGGCAAACGATGTACTGGTGAGCTTCCGCGGCGTGCAGAAGAGCTACGACGGCGAAACGCTGATCGTCAAAGACCTCAACCTGGATATCCGCAAGGGCGAGTTTCTGACCCTGCTCGGCCCGTCCGGTTCCGGCAAGACCACCAGCCTGATGATGCTGGCCGGTTTCGAAACGCCGACCGCCGGCGAGATCCTCCTCGATGGCCGCTCGCTGAACAAACTGCCGCCACACAAGCGCGACATCGGCATGGTGTTCCAGAACTATGCGCTGTTCCCGCACATGACCGTGGCGGAGAACCTGGCCTTCCCGCTGAGCGTGCGCGGCATGTCGCGCACCGACATCAGCGAGCGGGTCAAGCGGGCTCTGTCGATGGTGCAGCTCGACAGCTTCCGCAACCGTTATCCGGGGCAGCTTTCCGGTGGCCAGCAGCAGCGTGTGGCGCTGGCCCGCGCGCTGGTGTTCGAGCCGCAGCTGGTGCTGATGGACGAACCGCTCGGCGCGCTGGACAAGCAGCTGCGCGAGCACATGCAGATGGAGATCAAGCACCTGCACCAGCGCCTGGGCGTGACCGTGGTCTACGTGACCCACGACCAGGGCGAGGCGCTGACCATGTCCGACCGCGTGGCGGTGTTCCACCAGGGCGAGATCCAGCAGATCGCCCCGCCGCGCGAACTCTACGAAACCCCGCAGAACACCTTCGTCGCCCAGTTCATCGGTGAGAACAACCGCCTCGCCGGGCAGCTGGTCAGCCGCGACGGCGAGCAGTGCGTGGTGCGCCTGGCGCGCGGCGAGCAGGTGAAGGCCACGGCGGTGAACGTCGGTGCCGTCGGCGAGCCGGTGAGCCTGTCGATCCGCCCGGAGCGCATCCGCCTCAACGGCCACAGCGAGGCCTGCCCGAACCGGTTCTCCGGGCGCATCGCCGAGTTCATCTACCTGGGCGACCACGTGCGCATCCGCATGGAGGTCTGCGGCCAGTCCGATTTCTACGTCAAGCAACCCGTGGCCGAGCTCGATCCGGGCCTGGAGGTTGGTGACCTGGTTCCGCTCGGCTGGTCTGTCGAGCATGTCCGCGCGCTCGACCCACTCCTGGCGGAGTGAGCGTTGCGCGCAGTGCTTCACCTTACCCCGTAACACAGAGGAGCTGATAAGAATGACGAAATCCCTGAAGCTCGCGGCATTGGCCCTGGGCGTGAGCTGTGCCATGCCGGCGCTGGCGGTGGATCTGACCGCGGTGTCCTTCGGCGGCGCGAACAAGGCGGCGCAGGTCAAGGCCTTCTACGAACCCTTCGAGAAGGACACCGGCAACAAGGTACTGGGCGGCGAATACAACGGTGAGATGGCCAAGGTCAAGGCCATGGTCGACACCCGCAGCGTGAGCTGGGACCTGGTCGAGGTGGAGTCCCCGGAACTGGCACGCGGCTGTGACGAAGGCCTGTTCGAGGAGCTCGATCCGGCGCAGTTCGGCAGTGCCGACAATTTCATCGACGGCGCCATCCAGCCCTGCGGCGTGGGCTTCTTCGTCTGGTCGACGGTACTGGCCTACAACGCCGACAAGCTGAGCAGCGCTCCGACCAGCTGGGCCGATTTCTGGGACGTGCAGAAATTCCCGGGCAAGCGCGGCCTGCGCAAGGGCGCCAAGTACACCCTGGAATTTGCCCTGATGGCCGATGGCGTGCCGGTCAAGGACGTGTACAAGGTGCTGGCCACCAAGGATGGCCAGGATCGCGCGTTCAAGAAGCTCGATGAGCTCAAGCCGAGCATCCAGTGGTGGGAAGCCGGTGCCCAGCCGCCGCAGTACCTCGCCTCCGGCGACGTGGTGATGAGCTCCGCGTACAACGGTCGCATTGCTGCCGTGCAGGCCGAGAGCAACCTGCAGGTGGTGTGGAACGGTGGTATCTACGACTTCGACTCCTGGGCGATTCCGCGTGGCGCGAAGAACGCCGAAGTGGCCAAGCAGTTCATTGCCTACGCGGTCAAACCCGAAGCGCAGAAGACCTACTCGGAAAACATCGCCTACGGCCCGGCCAACAAGCAGGCCATCGAGCTGCTGGCGCCGGAGCGCCTGAACCTGATGCCGACCACGCCGGAAAACATCGCCAACCAGGTGGCCATCGACGTGACCTTCTGGGCTGACTACGGCGAGCAGCTGGAGCAGCGTTTCAACGCCTGGGCCGCGCGTTAAGTCGCCTATCCGGCCCCGCCCGCTGGCGGGGCCGTCTGAATTCTCTTCCTGCTTGCGGAGTTGTCCATGGCCGCCGTACTGCCTGCCACCGATATGCCAGGGCCCAGCCTGAAACAGCGTCTGGCCCGTGCCGAGCGTTTCAATCGCCTGAAGTCGAAGGCGCTGATCCTGCCGCTGTTGCTGTTTCTCCTGCTGACCTTCCTGTTGCCCATCGGCGCCCTGCTGCTGCGCAGTGTCGACAACCCGGAAGTGGTCGGCAGCCTGCCGCGTACCGTCGAGGCGCTCGCCACCTGGGATGGCCGTGGCCTGCCCGCCGAGCCGGCCTATCGGGCGATCGCCGAGGATCTTGCCGAGGCCCGTCGCAATCAGCAGCTGGGTGACCTGTCCAAGCGCCTGAACATGGAGCTGGCAGGCTTCCGCAGCCTGGTCAGCAGTACCGCACGCAAGCTGCCGCTACGTGAGGAGCCGGCCTCCTATCAGACGGCCTTCCTCGACCTGGACGAGCGTTGGGGTGACCCCGCCTACTGGCAGGTGATCCGCCGCAACGCGTCGTCGGCCACCCCTTACTACCTGCTGGCCGCGCTCGATCACCGCATCGACGACCTCGGTGAGTTGGCCAAGGCCACGCCGGACCAGGCCATCTACCTGGACATCTTCGCCCGTACCTTCTGGATGAGCCTGGTGATCACCGCCATCTGCCTGGTGCTGGCGTACCCGCTGGCGTACCTGCTGGCCAACCTGCCGACCCGTTCCGGCAACCTGCTGATGATCCTGGTGCTGTTGCCGTTCTGGACCTCGATCCTGGTGCGGGTCGCGGCCTGGATCGTGCTGCTGCAGTCGGGCGGCCTGATCAACAGTGCGCTGATCTCGCTGGGCATCATCGAGCAGCCGCTGCAACTGGTGTTCAACCGCAGCGGCGTGTACGTGGCGATGGTGCACATCATGCTGCCGTTCATGATCCTGCCGATCTACAGCGTGATGAAGGGCATCTCGCCCAGCTACATGCGCGCGGCGGTGTCGCTCGGCTGCCACCCGTTCGCCAGTTTCTGGCGGGTGTACTTCCCGCAGACCCTGGCCGGTGTCGGCGCAGGCTGCCTGCTGGTGTTCATCCTGTCGATCGGCTACTACATCACCCCGGCGCTGCTGGGCAGCCCGAACGACCAGATGATCAGCTACTTCGTCGCCTTCTACACCAACACCACCATCAACTGGGGCATGGCCACGGCCCTCGGCGGCCTGCTGCTGGCGGCGACCCTGGTGCTCTACGTGGTGTACAGCTGGCTGGTCGGCGCGAGCAAGCTGCGGCTTGGCTGAAAGCGGCCTGCGTAGCAGGCCATCCGATGACCTTCGCCCATTCATGGGCGAGGGTGCCCGAAGGGCGGGAGAGGGTGCTTGTGTCGGCACCGCTGCTCTACGTCCCTGATGTTCACCAGACCCTCTCCCGCCAGCGGGAGAGGGGAGCTAAACGCTAAATGGAGTCACAGCCATGCTCAGCCCCTACATGTCACCCGTCGAGCGCCTCTGGTACTACGGCCTGCGCATTCTCTGCGGCCTGGTGCTGCTGTTCCTGATCCTGCCGGTGCTGGTGATCGTGCCGCTGTCGTTCAACTCCGGCACCTTCCTCGTCTACCCGCTGCAGGGCTTCTCGCTGCGCTGGTACGAGGACTTCTTCATGTCCGCCGACTGGATGCGCTCGCTGAAGAACAGCCTGATCATCGCCCCGGCGGCGACGATGCTGGCGATGGGCTTCGGCACCCTGGCGGCCATCGGCCTGACCCGTGGCGAGTTTCGTGGCAAGGCGCTGGTCATGAGCCTGCTGATTTCCCCGATGATCGTCCCGGTGGTGATCATCGGCGTGGCCAGCTACCTGTTCTTCGCGCCCCTGGGCCTGGGTAACAGCTACCTGTCGCTGATCCTGGTGCATGCGGTGCTCGGCGTGCCCTTCGTCATCATCACCGTGTCGGCGACCCTGCAGGGTTTCAACCACAACCTGGTGCGCGCCGCGGCCAGCCTCGGTGCCTCGCCGATCACCACCTTCCGCCGCGTGACGCTGCCGCTGATCGCGCCTGGCGTCATTTCCGGTGCGCTGTTCGCCTTCGCCACCTCGTTCGATGAAGTGGTGGTGACGCTGTTCCTCGCCGGCCCCGAGCAGGCGACTCTGCCCCGGCAGATGTTCAGCGGCATTCGCGAGAACCTGTCGCCGACCATCGCGGCTGCTGCCACTTTGCTGATCGGCTTTTCCGTGCTGCTCCTGCTGACCCTGGAGTGGCTGCGCGGCCGCAGCGAGCGCCTGCGTACCCAGCAAGTGGAGTGAGTTCACCCGTGCGGCGCAAGGGGCCGCATGCCTGAGTCATCATTAGCGAATGCGTGCCGGCATGGCCCGTGAGGCTGCGCCGGCCGTTCACAGGGAGAATCAAGGATGCTGTGGAAACGTAATTGGCCTTGGGCGCTCGCCCTGTGCTGCGTGGCTTCGATCGATGTGGCCCAGGCCGTATCGCAGTTGCGGGTCGTTTCATTCGGTGGCTCGGTGCGCGATGCCCAGCGCGAAGCCTTCTATCGCCCGTTCCGAGAAGCCTCCGATGTCGTGGTGGTGAGTGGCTCCTACAACGGCGACTTCGGCAAGCTGCGCAAGATGCAAGCGATGCAGCACGTCAGCTGGGACGTGATCGAGGTCGAGGCGCCCGAGCTGGTGCGGGGCTGCGAGGAAGGGCTGTTCCAGCCGATCGATGCCAGCGCGCTGGGCGATACCTCCAGCTATCTGCCGGGGGCGATACGGCCCTGCGGCGTGGGCATCTTCGTCTGGTCCATGGCACTGGCCTACGACAGCAAACGCTTCGGCCAGGCACCGACCGGCTGGGCCGATTTCTGGGACGTGCAGAAATTCCCGGGCAAACGCGGCCTGCGCAAGGGGGCCAAGTACAACCTCGAATTCGCTCTGCTGGCCGATGGCGTGCCGGCGCAGCAGATATATGCGCGCCTGGCCAGCGAGGCCGGTGTGCGCCAGGCCTTCGCCAAGCTCGATCAGATCAAGGCCGATATCCACTGGTGGGAAGCCGGGGAGGAGCCGGTGCGGCGCCTGCGCGATGGCTCCGTGGCGATGAGTGCGGCCTACAGCGGCCGTATCGCCACGGCGCAGGATCAGGGCGACCCGTTGCAGCTGATCTGGGCCGGCAGCGTCTATGACTTCGATTACTGGGCGATTCCCAAGGGCAGCTTCAACACGCCACAGGCGCAGGCGTTCATCCGCTTCGCCAGCCAGGCCGACGCCCAGCGTGCCTTCTCCGAGCAGATTCCCTACGGGCCGATCCGCCAGGACGCCCAGGCGGGGCTCGACGCGCAGCGCCTGGCCAGGCTGCCGACCGCGCCGCAGAACCTCGAGCAGGCACTGCCGATGGGGGTGGAATTCTGGATCGAACACGGTGCCGACCTGGAAGCGCGCTTCGAACAGTGGGCGTCACGCTGAGGCAGGCGGCGGCAGGCAGCGATAGAATTCGTGCTTTAAGCCAGCCGAGTATGCCTGATGGATTTCGATGCCCCGGGGTTTCGCGAACTGCTCGATGCCCTGCATGACGGTGTCTACATCACCGATGCCGACGGCATTACCCTCAAGGTCAACAGCGCCTACGAACGCCTGACCGGACTGCGCAGCGAGGACGTGGTCGGCCAGCACATGCAGGCGCTGGTGGAGCAGGGGGTGATCTCGCAATCGGTTTCCCTGCGCGTGCTCAAGGAGGGCAAGGCGCTGTCGCTGATGCAGAGCGTCAGCCAGGGCAAGCGCCTGCTGGTCAGCGGTACGCCGATCTTCGCCGAGGACGGGCGCGTGCGTTATGTGGTCAGCACCGTGCGTGACATGACCGAACTGCTGCGCATGAAGCACGAGCGCGACGAGCTGCAGCAACTGCGCAAGCTGCGCAGCAGCACCGCCAGGCTGCATGCCGGCCAGCGCGATGACCTGCTCGACACTTCGCCCGTGGCCAATCTGCCCGCCTCGGGCAGGGTCTTCGCCCTGGCCCGTCAGGTCGCCGCCAGCGACGTGAAGGTGCTGCTGCAGGGCGAAACCGGTGTGGGCAAGACGCTCATCGCGCAGTACATCCACAAGAGCAGCCCGCGGGCGGCACAGCCCTTTCTGGCGCTCAACTGTGGCGCGCTTCCCGAGAACCTGATCGAGGCCGAACTGTTCGGCTACGTCGCCGGGGCCTTCACCGGTGCCGGCAGCAAGGGCAAGCGCGGCCTGCTGGAGCTGGCGCACCAGGGCACGGTGTTCCTCGACGAAATCGGCGACCTGCCGCTGGCGCTGCAGGTGAAGCTGCTCAAGGTGATCGAGGAGAGCCGCTTCATTCCGGTCGGCGGGCTGGAACTCAAGGAAGTGGACGTGCGCATCGTCACCGCCACGCACCACGACCTGCGCGCGATGGTCGGCGAAGGGCGTTTTCGCGCCGACCTCTATTACCGCCTCAACGTGGTGCCGATTCATGTGCCGGCGCTGCGTGAGCGGCGCGAGGAGATCCAGCCGCTGCTGGATTTCTATCTGGTCGAGTTCAACCAGCGCTACGGCCGCGAGCTGAGCTGGGGGCTGGAGGCCCTCGATGCGCTCACCGACTACGATTGGCCCGGCAATATCCGCGAGCTGATCAACCTAGTCGAACGCCTGGTGGTCACCTGCAGCGCCGGCAGCGTGGAGCTGTTCGACCTGCCCGAGGAGATGCGCGCCGCCCGTGGCGCGCGTGACGATGAGCACCTGCTGCCGCTGCGCAAGCAGGTCGAGCAGCTGGAGCGCCGCCTGATCCGCCAGGCGCTGGTGCAGCACAAGACCACGCGAGAGGCTGCCAGGGTGCTGGGCCTGAGCCAGGCGACCCTGGTGCAGAAGATGAAGCGCTGGGAACAGGGCTGATTGGAAAATGGATCGTAAGGCGGCTTTTTGATTGGTTTTCCGATCAATGCTGCCTTGAAAAACACTGTGGCAAATCGACGCAAGCCCTCTGCGGCGGTGCTTTGCGCGAAGTGGCACAGGAATCGCTATTGCAGCGCCCGACCCCGTTTCGCAAAACAACGCATAAAGGGCCTGCTGATGAGTATTGCTGCATTCAAGATCGCCAATAAGCTGCTGACCGGCCAGGGCGCCGTCGAACAGCTGGCGAGCGAACTGCCCCGCCTGAAGATCAGCAACCCGCTGATCGTCACCGACACCATCCTGATCAAGTCCGGTACGGTCGAGCATGTCCTCGGGCAACTGGGGGAAATGGCCTATGGCATCTTCGACGGTGTCGAACCGGAGCCGGAGATCGCCATCGTCGAGGCCTGTGCCAAGGTCTATCGCGAGGGTGGCCACGACGGCCTGATCGGCGTGGGCGGTGGCAGCGCCATCGATATCGCCAAGGCCGTGGCCGGCTATGTGGGCCATGACGGCGCGCTGGAAGAGCTGTTCGGCGTCGACCAGGTCAAGCGCAAGGGCCCGCCGCTGATCGCCATCCCGACCACCGCCGGCACCGGCTCGGAAGTGACCAATGTGTCGATCCTGTCCGACAAGCAGGCGCAACTGAAGAAGGGCATCGTCAGCGACTACCTGCTGCCCGACGTGGCGCTGGTCAGCCCGGTGATGACCCTGACCTGTCCGCGCGGCGTCACTGCGGCCAGCGGTGTCGACGCACTGGTGCATGCGGTGGAGTCGTACCTGTCGGTCAATGCCTCGCCGATCACCGACGCGCTGGCCATTGGCGCCATCAAGCTGATCGCCAGGGCTCTGCCCAAGGCCTACGCCAACCCCGCCGACCTGGCCGCGCGCGAGGACATGGCCACCGCCAGCCTGATGGCCGGCATGGCCTTCGGCAATGCGGGGGTCGGTGCGGTGCACGCCCTGGCCTATCCGCTGGGCGGGCGTTTCAACATCGCCCACGGGGTCAGCAATGCCTTGCTGCTGCCTTATGTGATGGCCTGGAACAAGCTGGCCTGCGTCGAACGCATGGCGGAAATCGCCACCGCCCTGGGCGTGCAGACCCACGGCCTGAGCGACAAGGCGGCCGCCGATCTGGCGGTCGAGACCATGGCCGAGCTGTGCGCCAGCGTCGACATTCCCAAGGGCATGCGCAGCTTCGGTGTGCCCGAAGACGCCATCCCGGCCATGGCCGAAGAGGCCAGCCGGATCGACCGCCTGATGCGCAACAACCCGCGTCGCCTGACTGCCGGCGACATCGAGCAGATCTACCGCGCCGCCTACTGAGCGCTGCGCGACAACCGCTGAAAGGCCCCAGCCTGCTGGGGCCGGCTGACTACAACTCTAATAAGGCTGGGTGACTCACATGTCCGAACTGCATCAATCCGAACTGGGCGCGGAAGCACCTTACTGGCCGCTGGGGCCATTCAAGGTGCGTCTGCCGTTCATTCATTACCGCTTCGAAGCCTCCGACTACATGCAGGGCCTGCTCATGTGTGCGGTGGACCTGGCGGCGATTCCGCTGATGACCGAATTCCTCGGCATGCCGTTCGAGGTCGCGCTGGCGGTGGTCATGCTCAATGGCTTGCTCTACCTCGTGCACCACCTGCTCGGCGATCCGGTGGTGCCCGGCTGGATCACCCCGGCGATTCCCCTGCTGATGGCCTATTGCAGCCAGTTCCCGGAGGGGCCGGAGCGGGTTCACGCGTTGATCGCCTTCCAGTTGATGCTGGGGGTGTTCTCCATCGGCCTGGGGATGACGGGCATGGCGCGCAAGGTGGTGTCGCTGGTGCCCTCGGCGCTCAAGGCCGGCATCATCATGGGCGCCGGCCTGAGTGCGGTGGTCACGGTGTTCAAGGAAGGCGGCCGCTTCGACAGCTTCCCCTGGACCATCTCCATCGCGGTGGGCATCGCCTTCTACCTGGTGTTCTCCATGCACTTCCAGGAGCTGAAGAAGCGCAGCCGCTTCTGGTGGAACTTCGCCAAGCTGGGCATCTTCCCGATCATCCTGCTGGCGGTGTTCGTTGCGCCGATCTTCGGCGAGGCACCGTGGCCGAAGATCGAGTGGGGCATCAGCCAGCCGGACTTCGCCACGCTGTGGCGCGAATACACCGTGTTCGGTCTCGGCATGCCGCCGCTGATGATGTTCGTCACTGCCATCCCCACCGTGCTGGCTGCCTACCTGGTGGTGTTCGGCGACGTGCTGGGGGCCAGGGCGATCCTCTCCGAGGCCGACCATGTGCGCCGTGACGAGAAGGTCGATTTCAACCCCGACCGCTCGCACCTGATCTTCGGCGGGCGCAACGCCTTCATGAGCATCTTCGGCCCGGACGTGGCCATGTGCGGCCCGCAGTGGTCGGCGATGCAGGTGGTGATCACCGAGCGCTTCAAGGGCGGCGCCAAGGCCATGAAATCCATCTACGGTGGCGTCGGCTGGTTCCGCTGGGGCACCAACACCGGCTTGCTGCTGCTGCCGGTGGTGACCCTGTTGCAGCCGATTCTCGGTGTGGCGCTGGCGCTGACCCTGCTGATCCAGGGCTACGTCAGCGTACGCCTGGGCATCATGGAAGCCCGCAGCCAGCGTGACCTGGGGATCGCCGGGGTGATCGGCGCGGTGCTGGCGATCAAGGGCGCCGGCTGGGCCTTCGCCATCGGCGTCGGCCTCTGCGCGCTGATCTACGGCGCGCGGATGTTCCGTGGCGAGAACGACCAGACCTTCACCAAGGATCTGCCACCGGCCGAGTGATTCCTTCCTAACCGACCTGCCGGAGGCCGTGCGCCTCCGGCTGCAGGAGCCATGCATGAAACTGATCGATGCTGATTTGCTGCGTCACCAGGCCTACGTCGATGGCCAGTGGTGCGATGCCGACGAGGGCGCGACCACGGAAATCTTCAATCCCGCCAACGGCGCGTCGCTGGGCCGTGTGCCCAACATGGGCGCGGGCGAGACCCGTCGCGCCATCGACGCGGCGCAGGTCGCTCAGGTGGCCTGGCGCGCACTGACCGCCAAGGAACGCGCGGCGCGTTTGCGCGCCTGGTACGAGCTGATGCTGGCCAACCAGGAAGACCTGGCGCAGATCATGACCGCCGAGCAGGGCAAGCCGCTGGGCGAGGCGCGGGGCGAGGTGCTGTATGCCGCGTCCTTCATCGAATGGTTCGCCGAGGAGGCCAAGCGTGTCTATGGCGACACCATCCCCGGCCACCAGCCGGACAAGCGCCTGATCGTGACCAAGGAGCCGGTCGGCGTGGCGGCGGCGATCACCCCCTGGAACTTCCCGGCGGCGATGATCACCCGCAAGGCCGGGCCGGCACTGGCCGCCGGTTGCGCCATGGTGCTCAAGCCGGCGCCGCAGACCCCCTTCAGTGCCCTGGCCCTGGCCGTGCTGGCCGAGCGCGCGGGTATCCCGGCGGGCCTGTTCAGCGTGCTGCCGGCCGATGCCGAGCGCTCCCGCGAGGTCGGTGGCGAGCTGTGCGCCAATCCGGTCGTGCGCAAGCTGTCGTTCACCGGCTCGACCGGCGTCGGCATCAAGCTGATGGAGCAATGCGCGCCGACGCTGAAGAAGCTGTCGCTGGAGCTGGGGGGCAACGCGCCGTTCATCGTCTTCGACGATGCCGACCTGGATGCGGCGGTCGAGGGTGCCATGGTCGCCAAGTACCGCAATGCCGGGCAGACCTGCGTCTGTGCCAACCGCATCTACGTGCAGGACGCCGTGTATGACGCCTTCGCCGAGAAGCTGGCGGCGGCGGTGGCCAGGCTCAAGGTCGGACAGGGCGTCGAGGCAGGGGTGACCACCGGGCCGCTGATCGATGGCAACGCCGTGGCCAAGGTGCAGAGCCACCTGGCGGATGCGCTGGAGAAGGGCGCCAGGGTGGTGCAGGGCGGCAAGGCGCTGGGTGGCAACTTCTTCGAGCCGACCGTGCTGGTCGACGTGACGCCGCAGATGCGCGTGGCCCGCGAGGAAACCTTCGGTCCGCTGGCGCCGCTGTTCCGCTTCAGCGACGAAGCCGAGGTGGTGCGCCAGGCCAACGACACCGAGTTCGGCCTGGCCGGCTACTTCTATACCCGCGATCTGGGCCGCGCTTTCCGCGTGGGTGAGGCGCTGGAGTACGGCATGGTCGGCATCAATACCGGGCTGATCTCCAACGAGGTGGCGCCGTTCGGTGGCATGAAGGCCTCCGGGCTGGGCCGCGAAGGCTCCAGGTACGGGCTGGATGAGTACCTGGAAATCAAATACCTCTGCCTCGGCGGTATCTGAGTCGGGGCGCGCAGGTGGGAGGGGCTTCGGCCGCGGCGGCTACCGGCCCGAACGTCCAGCGCTTGCCGCTGAAGCGCCTCCCGGCGTGCAGTGCTTGTGACTATCTGGCAGCGGCGTCCTCGGGCGGCGCTGCCAGATGAGGCTCGAGCCGCTACAATGCCCGCCACCGTGATCAAGCACTCAGAGGTGCGCCATGCAACCCTTCGCCATCGCCCCGTCGATCCTGTCCGCCGACTTCGCCCGCCTGGGCGAGGAAGTGGATAACGTGCTCGCCGCCGGGGCGGACATCGTCCACTTCGATGTCATGGACAATCACTACGTACCCAACCTGACCATCGGCCCGATGGTCTGCTCGGCGCTGCGCAAGTACGGCATCACCGCGCCGATCGACGCCCACCTGATGGTCAAGCCGGTGGATCGCATCATCGGTGACTTCATCGAGGCCGGCGCCTCGTACATCACCTTCCACCCGGAAGCCAGCGAGCACATCGACCGCTCGCTGCAACTGATCAAGGCCGGTGGCGCCAAGGCCGGCCTGGTGTTCAACCCGGCCACGCCGCTGGACGTGCTCAAGTACGTGATGGACAAGGTCGACATGATCCTGCTGATGAGCGTCAACCCGGGCTTCGGCGGGCAGAAGTTCATCCCCGGCACCCTCGACAAGCTGCGCGAGGCGCGCGCGCTGATCGACGCCAGCGGTCGTGAGATCCGCCTGGAGATCGACGGCGGCGTCAACGTGCAGAACATTCGCGAAATCGCCGAGGCGGGCGCCGATACCTTCGTCGCCGGCTCGGCGATCTTCAACCAGCCGGACTACAAGGCCGTGATCGATGCCATGCGTGCCGAGCTGGCCCAGGTGCGTGGATGAAACCGCTGCGCGAGCTGTGCGGCGGCGAGCTGCCGCGGCTGGTGATGTTCGACCTGGACGGCACGCTGATCGACTCGGTGCCGGACCTGGCCGCCGCCGTCGACCGCATGCTGGTCGAGCAGGGGCGTGCTCCGGCGGGTATCGAGAAGGTTCGTGACTGGGTCGGCAACGGTGCCCGTGTGCTGGTGCGACGCGCCCTGGCCGATGGCCTGGAGCATGCGGCGGTGACAGAGGCCGCGACGGAAGAGGCGCTGGCGCGCTTTCTCGAGATCTACGCCGATTGCCATGAGCTGACGGCGCTCTATCCCGGCGTGCACGAGCTGCTCGAGGCCCTGAGCACGGCGGCCGTGGAACTGGCGGTGGTGACCAACAAGCCGGAGCGCTTCGTTGCACCGCTGCTGGAGCAGGTCGGTCTGGGGGGGTACTTCCGCTGGATCATCGGCGGCGACACCCTGCCGCAGCAGAAGCCCGACCCGGCCGCGCTGCTGCAGGTGATGCACCTGGCGGGTGTCGACGCCGGGCAGTCGTTGTTCGTCGGGGATTCGCGCAGCGACGTGCTGGCCGCGCGTGCTGCCAGCGTGCCGTGCGTGGCGGTGAGCTACGGCTACAACCACGGGCGCCCCATCGACGAGGAGCAGCCGAGCCTGGTCGTGGATAGCCTCGCCGAACTGCTGTAGGGGGGGCGCCGCATCGATCCACTGCGGTGAGCTTGCCGGTGGGCGGTCGGGCCGTGGCGGGTGAGGCGGCTGTCCGGCTGGCGCAGGCGCGGATTCATCGCTGATTCCGTGGAGAGGTCCGCTCCTGCAACGCTATCGCCTTACCCGGCTTGCAGCCTGTAGTGTGTAGCTGCTACCTTGGCCGCTCTCCTTATTCCCCCGCCTGTCGAGATCGCACCGTGGTGGTTAGCTGCAAACTCTGGATGAAAGTCATCAAGGCTCTGGCCCGCTGGCGCTGGCGCGCCTGATTTTTTCCTGCCGCTGCGCGCGGCCCGTTTGCACCCGACCGTTTTCCCCGAGCCATGAGGCTGATCATGACCCATGAAGAATTCCTGCGTTTAGCCGGCGAAGGCTACAACCGCATTCCCCTGGCCTGCGAAACCCTGGTGGATTTCGACACGCCCCTGTCCATCTACCTGAAGCTGGCCGATGCGCCGAACTCCTACCTGCTCGAATCGGTGCAGGGCGGCGAGAAGTGGGGGCGTTATTCGATCATCGGCCTGCCGGCGCGTACCGTGTTGCGCGTGCACGGCCATGACGTCGTGGTGAGCACCGACGGCGTCGAGGTCGAGCGTCAGCAGAGTGCCGACCCGTTGGCGTTCGTCGAGCAGTTCAAGGCGCGCTACAAGGTGCCGACCATCGCCGGCCTGCCGCGTTTCAACGGTGGCCTGGTGGGCTACTTCGGCTACGACAGCGTGCGCTATGTCGAGCAGAAGCTGGCCAGCTGCCCGAATCCGGACCCGCTGGGTACGCCGGATATCCTGCTGATGGTGTCCGACGCCGTGGTGGTGTTCGACAACCTGGCGGGCAAGATGCACGCCATCGTCCTGGCCGACCCCGATGAGGCGGATGCATTCGAGCAGGGCCATGCGCGCCTGCGCGAGATCCTGCACAAGCTGCGTCAGCCGATCACCCCGCGCCTCGGCGTGGACCTCGCTGCGCCACAGGGCGAGGAGCCGGCGTTCCGCTCCAGCTACAGCAAGGGTGACTACGAATCGGCGGTCAGTGCGATCAAGGAATACATCCTGGCCGGCGACTGCATGCAGGTGGTGATCTCCCAGCGCATGACCATCGGCTTCCAGGCCGCGCCCATCGATCTGTATCGCGCGCTGCGTTGCATCAACCCGACGCCGTACATGTACTTCTTCAACTTCGGCGACTTCCACGTGGTCGGCAGCTCGCCGGAAGTGCTGGTACGGGTCGAGGATGGCCTGGTCACCGTGCGCCCGATCGCCGGTACCCGGCCGCGTGGTGCCACCGAAGAGGCTGACCTGGCGCTGGAGCAGGACCTGCTCGGCGATGCCAAGGAGGTCGCCGAACACCTGATGCTGATCGACCTGGGCCGCAACGATACCGGCCGTGTGTCGCAGATCGGCTCGGTCAAGCTCACCGAGAAGATGGTCATCGAACGTTATTCCAACGTCATGCACATCGTCTCCAACGTCACCGGCCAGCTCAAGCCCGAGCTGTCGGCGGTGGATGCGCTGCGCGCGATCCTGCCGGCGGGCACCCTGTCCGGGGCGCCGAAGATCCGCGCCATGGAAATCATCGACGAGCTGGAGCCGGTCAAGCGCGGCGTCTACGGCGGTGCGGTCGGTTACTACGCCTGGAACGGCAACATGGACACTGCCATCGCCATCCGCACCGCGGTGATCAAGGATGGCGAGCTGCATGTACAGGCTGGCGCCGGTATCGTCGCCGATTCGGTGCCTGCCCTGGAGTGGGAAGAAACCCTGAACAAGCGCCGCGCGATGTTCCGCGCCGTTGCGCTGGCTGAACAGACCGCTCCCCAGGCTCAGGAATAAGAGGCGCCGCACCATGCTTTTGATGATCGACAACTACGACTCCTTTACCTACAACGTCGTGCAGTACCTGGGTGAACTGGGCGCCGACGTGCATGTGATTCGCAACGACGAACTCAGCGTGGCCGAGATCGAGGCGCTCAAGCCCGAGCGCATCGTGGTCTCGCCGGGGCCGTGCACGCCCAGCGAAGCGGGGGTGTCCATCGAGGCCATCCTGCATTTCGCCGGCAAGCTGCCGATCCTGGGCGTGTGCCTGGGCCACCAGAGCATCGGCCAGGCCTATGGCGGCGACGTGGTGCGTGCGCGCCAGGTGATGCACGGCAAGACCAGCCCGGTGTTCCACGAGGACAAGGGGGTGTTCGCCGGCCTCAACAAGCCGCTCACCGTGACCCGCTATCATTCCCTGGTGGTCAAGCGCGAGACCTTGCCTGACTGCCTGGAAATCACCGCCTGGACCCAGCACGACGACGGCTCGGTCGACGAGATCATGGGCCTGCGCCACAAGACCCTGAACATCGAAGGCGTGCAGTTCCACCCCGAGTCCATCCTGACCGAGCAGGGCCACGAACTGTTCGCCAACTTCCTCAAGCAGACCGGAGGCGTGCGCGCATGAACATCAAGGAAGCCCTCAACCGGATCGTCGCCCAGCTCGATCTGACCACCGAGGAAATGCAGGCGGTGATGCGCGAGATCATGACCGGCCAGTGCACCGACGCCCAGATCGGCGCCTTCCTCATGGGCATGCGCATGAAGAGCGAGACCATCGACGAGATCGTCGGTGCTGCCAGTGTGATGCGTGAGCTGGCCTCCCCGGTGGTGATCGACGCCGAGCGCATGGTCGATACCTGCGGCACCGGCGGCGACGGCATGAACGTGTTCAACGTCTCCACCGCTGCGGCATTCGTCGTCGCGGCTGCCGGTGGCAAGGTGGCCAAGCATGGCAACCGCGCGGTGTCCGGCAAGAGCGGCAGTGCCGATCTGCTCGAGGCAGCCGGGGTCTACCTGGGGCTCAAGCCCGAACAGGTGGCGCGTTGCGTGGAAAGCGTCGGGGTCGGCTTCATGTTCGCCCCTGCCCATCACGGGGCGATGAAGCACGCCATCGGCCCCCGTCGCGAACTGGGGCTGCGGACCATCTTCAACATGCTCGGCCCGATGACCAACCCGGCGGGTGCCCGGCATCAGGTGATCGGCGTGTTCAGCCTGGCGCTGTGCCGGCCGATGGCCGAGGTGCTGCAGCGTCTGGGTAGCCAGCACGTACTGGTGGTGCATGCGCAGGACGGCCTGGACGAGATCAGCCTGGCTGCACCGACCTTCGTCGCCGAGCTGAAGGATGGGGCGGTCAGCGAGTACCGCATCCAGCCAGAGGATTTCGGCATCAAGAGCCAGAGCCTGATCGGCCTGACCGTCGACAACGCCGAGCAGTCGCTGGAGCTGATTCGCGACGCGCTGGGTCGACGCAAGACCGAGAATGGACAGAAGGCGGCCGATATGATCGTCCTCAATGCCGGTGCGGCGCTGTACGCCGCCGACCATGCCAGTACCCTGAACGAAGGCATGCAGCTCGCGCATGACGCCCTGCACACCGGACTGGCGCGCGAGAAGCTGGAGGAGCTGGTGTCCTTTACCGCGGTATTCAGACAGGAGAACGAAGGGTGAGCGTACCAACCGTACTGGAGAAGATCGTTGCCCGTAAGTTCGAGGAAGTGGCGGCGCGCCGCGCGCAGGTCAGCCTCGCCGAACTCGAGGTCGCAGCCCGCAGCGCCGACGCACCGCGCGGTTTCGCCCGCGCACTGCTGGAGCAGGCTGCGCGCAAGCAGCCGGCAGTGATTGCCGAGGTGAAGAAGGCATCGCCGAGCAAGGGCATCCTGCGCGAGGACTTCATCCCGGCCGACATCGCCCGCAGCTACGAGGCCGGCGGCGCTACCTGCCTGTCGGTGCTGACCGATATCGACTTCTTCCAGGGTGCCGACCAGTACCTGCAGCAGGCCCGTGCGGCCTGCACGCTGCCGGTGATCCGCAAGGACTTCATGGTCGATCCGTATCAGATCGTCGAAGCCCGCGCCCTGGGCGCCGACTGCGTACTGTTGATCGTCTCCTGCCTGGATGACGTGCGCATGGCCGAACTGGCCTCGGTGGCCAAGGATGTTGGTCTCGATGTGCTGGTGGAGGTGCATGACGGCGACGAACTTGAGCGCGCCCTGACCACCCTCGATACGCCCCTGGTCGGTATCAACAACCGCAACCTGCACACCTTCGAGGTCAGCCTGGAAACCACGCTCGACCTGCTGCCACGTATCCCAAGGGATCGCCTGGTGGTGACCGAGAGCGGCATCCTCAACCGGGCCGATGTCGAGCTGATGGAGATCAGCGAGGTGTACGCCTTCCTGGTCGGCGAAGCCTTCATGCGCGCGCAGGAGCCGGGCGTGGAGCTGCAGCGCCTGTTCTTTCCCGAGCGCGGGCGGGCCACGGTGATCGGCAAGGATCCCGACTAGGACGCATGAAAAAGCCGGCTCAGAGCCGGCTTTTTTCATTGCGTGGCGTGCTCAGCGAGTGCCGAACACCACCATGGTCTTGCCCTTGACGTGCACCAGCCCCTGTTCCTCCAGGGACTTGAGCACGCGACCGACCATCTCGCGGGAGCAGCCGACGATGCGGCCGATTTCCTGGCGAGTGATCTTGATCTGCATGCCGTCCGGGTGGGTCATGGCGTCCGGCTGCTTGCACAGGTCGAGCAGGGTGCGCGCGACACGGCCGGTCACGTCGAGGAAGGCCAGGTCGCCGACCTTGCGCGTGGTGTTGCGCAGGCGTTCGGCCATCTGGCTGCCGAGGGCGAAGAGAATGTCCGGGTCTTGCTGGGTCAGTTCGCGGAACTTGGTGTAGCTGATTTCCGCGACCTCGCATTCGGTCTTGGCGCGTACCCAGGCACTGCGCTCCTTCTCCGTGCCTTCTTTCTCGAACAGGCCCATTTCACCGAAGAAGTCGCCGGCATTGAGGTAGGCGATGATCATCTCGCGGCCGTCGTCGTCCTCGATGAGGATGGTGACCGAACCTTTGACGATGAAGAACAGGGTTTCGCAACGATCACCTGCGTAGATGATGGTGCTTTTCGCGGTGTAGCGACGGCGATGACAGTGCGCGAGCAACTTGTCGAGATGTTTGATTTTTGGTGTAAGGGTAATAGCGACCATGCCCGAGTCCCGAATATAGAAAAGTAGGCCTTTGTCCAACAGGCAATTTCTTATTAGTTATCCGGCCAAGTGTGCCAGCAATCCGGCGCCAGCTTAACAGACGCACAAAATGAAGGGTGTTTTTTGTGACCTGCCTAACACAGCCTAGTGGAACTTTGACGCTTGGCGCGTGCATCAGGATGTCGCGGGGCTGTGCTAACCTGCGTGCCTTTGCAAAGCAACGGAGCCTGGATAGATGAAAGCGCGCGTGCAGTGGGCCGGCGAAGCCCTGTTTCTCGGGGAATCCGGTAGTGGCCATGCCGTGGTCATGGACGGCCCGCCCGAGGCCGGAGGTCGCAACCTGGGCATCCGTCCGATGGAGATGCTGCTGATCGGCCTGGGTGGCTGCAGCAACTTCGATGTCGTCAGCATCCTGCGCAAGGGGCGCCAGCCGGTGGAGAGCTGCGAGGTGTTCCTCGATGCCGAGCGCGCAGGCGAGGAGCCCAAGGTGTTCACCAGGATTCACCTGCACTTCGTGGTCAAGGGGCGTGGCTTGAAAGAGGCTCAGGTCAAGCGTGCCGTAGAGCTGTCGGCGGAGAAATACTGCTCGGCTTCGATCATGCTGGGCCGTGCCGGTGTCGACATCAGCCACGACTACGAAATCGTCGAGCTGGGCTGAGCGGGTTTCGCGTGATACGACGAGGGCGCCCATGGGCGCCCTCGTTCATTCAGATGCGGTAGGTGCTCTTGGTCATGACCTTCGATAGCAGGGTCATGCCGAACTTGACCGGCGCCGGGAAGCGTACACCGCCGGCTGCAAGCGCGCTGTTGGCGTGCTGCTGCTCGTCGATGCGCATCTGCTCGAGAATGGCGCGCGACTTGGCGTCATGTTCGGGAATCTGCTCCAGGTGTTCGTCCAGGTGCTTGCAGACCTGATCCTCGGTGGCGGCGACGAAGCCCAGGCTGACCCGGTCGCTGACCAGGCCGGCAACGGCGCCCACGCCGAAGGACAGCCCGTAGAACAGCGGGTTGAGCACGCTCGGGTGGCTACCCAGTTCGCGGATACGCTGCTCGCACCAGGCCAGGTGGTCGATTTCCTCATCGGCCGCGTGCTCCATGGCGCTGCGCACCTCCGGCAGCTTGGCCGTCAGCGACTGTCCCTGATACAGCGCCTGGGCGCAGACTTCACCGGTGTGGTTGATGCGCATCAGCCCGGCGACGTGGCGCGACTCCTCGCTGCTCAGCTCCGCCTCGTTCTGCACCACGGCGGGTGAGGGGCGAGCCGATGCGCCGCTGAAGGGCAGTAGGGTGCGCAGGGCGGCATCGGCCTGCAGCAGCAGGCGATCGACGGGGGAATACTGGCGTTCGCTGGCCATGGGGCACCTCCAGAAGGAACAACGCGCCTAGTCTACTGCAAAGTGGCCGGGGCGTCCGGGGTCAGGGCAACTCGCGCAGGACGCGAAAGCCCAGGGCGTAGTCGCGGTGGTGCAGCTGCTTGAGGTCGCGCATGCTGCTGCGCAGGTAGCTCGGGCCGCTGTTCCAGGCACCGCCGCGTACCACGCGCGGGCTGTCGTCGAGCAGGCCGGCACTCTGCGTTTCGCTGCCGTCGAAGCGCTGGGTGAAGCGCGACGCGGTCCATTCCCAGACATTGCCCGCCGTGTCGCTCAGGCCGAAGCCGTTGGCGGGGAACTGGCCCACGGCGGCGGTCTTGTTGCGCAACAGGCGTGATGTCGCGCAGCCACGGCAGTGGGCGCGCGGCGCCTGCTCGCTGCTGTCCAGTTCATCGCCCCACCAGTAGTAGCTCGGGCTACCGCCGCGAGCGGCATATTCCCACTCCGCCTCGGTCGGCAGGCGGTAGCGGGCGCCGCTCTGGCGCGACAGCCATTGCGTATAGGCATGCGCGTCGCGCCAGGACACGTGGATCACCGGGCGCCGTGCGGAGAGGCCCCAGCCCTCGTTGTCGGGCATGGGCAGGTTGGCGGCTTCGGCATAGCGCTGCCAGTCGGCGAAGGTGACCTCGTAGCGGCCGATGGCGAAGGGCGCGGCGAAGGTCACGGTGCGTGGCGGGCGCTCGTTGTCGTTGCCCCGGCCGCTGCCATCGCCCAGCTGGAACTGCCCGGCGGGGATGACCACCAGTTCGGGCCCTGTGCCGCCGCTGGCCAGTGTATCGCTGATCGGCTCGCTGGCGAACGCCGGCAGGGCCAGCAGCGCCAGGCCGGCGAGGCCGAGGGATAGCTGCCGTGTCACAGCGCGTGCGATCAGCACTTGCATGGCAGGTTGCCTGCGGCGACGATCTGCGTGTTTAGACGGTCCATGCGGCGAGCTCCCGATTCTGCCAAATCGCGGATGTTAACCTTGCTCGCCGGGCAGACCCAACCTCACAAGGAGCAGGTGTTGAAGAACGATATTCACGATCTGGGGCTGGTGCTGGACTCGAAGGTCAAGCTGATCGTCATCGAGTCCTGGGACGAGCTGCGCGTTCTGGAGACCCTGACAGGGCTGGCGATCAAGCGCGGCCTGGGCTTGCACACCTGGTCGGTGACCGAAGGCCTGCAGCGCCTCGGCTTCGGTGGCGCGGCGGTGGACGAGTCGCCCACCCTGGAGCCGGATGCCGCGTTGCGCCTGATCAAGGTCGATCCGCAGCCCAACCTGTACGTGATGTGCGATCTGCACCCATTCCTCGATGACAACCCTCGTCTGGTGCGCTTGCTCAAGGAGATCGCCATGAGCGAGGGGGCGCACAAGCCGACGCTGGTACTGGTGTCGCACGCGCTCAAGCTGCCGGCCGAGGTGCAGCGTTATGCTGCGCGCTTCAGCCTGGCGCTGCCGTCCGAGGACGAACTGCTCGGCATCGTGCGTGACGAGGCGACGCGCTGGAGCGAAGGGAACCGCGGGGCGCGGGTGCGCACCGACAATCGCACGCTGCAGCAGGTGGTCAAGAACCTGCGCGGCCTCAGCCATGCCGAGGCGCGTGCGTTGGCACGCAACGTGATCTGCGACGACGGGGCGATCACCCAGGAAGATATCCCCGAGCTGAACAAGACCAAGTTCCAGCTGCTCGATCTGGAAGGCGTGCTCAGCTTCGAGTACGACACCGCACGCTTCGCGGAAGTCGGTGGCCTGGTCAACCTCAAGCGCTGGCTGGCGGAGCGGCAGGCCGGTTTCCTCGAGGGCAAGCAGCTCGACGCGCCCAAGGGGGTGATGCTGGTCGGCGTGCAGGGCGGCGGCAAGAGCCTCGCTGCCAAGGCGGTGGCCGGTCTCTGGGGGCTGCCGTTGCTGCGCCTGGACTTCGCCTGCCTGTACAACAAGTTCTTCGGCGAGACCGAGCGCAACCTGCGTGAGGCGCTGCGCCTGGCTGAACAGATGGCCCCCTGCGTGCTGTGGATGGACGAGGTGGAGAAGGGCCTGGCCAGTGGTGACCATGATGGCGGGGTCAGCCAGCGGGTGCTCGGCACCCTGCTGACCTGGATGTCCGAGCGCAAGGCACCGGTGTTCGTCGTGGCCACGGCCAATGCCATCGACCGCCTGCCGCCCGAGCTGGTGCGCAAGGGGCGTTTCGACGAGCTGTTTTTCGTCGACCTGCCGAGTGCCGAGGTCCGCGCCGAGATCTTCCGCATCCACCTGCAGCGCCGCGAGCTGGATCCTGCCGGGTTCGACCTGGCACAACTGGCGGCGGCCAGCGAGGGTTACTCCGGCGCGGAGATCGAGCAGGCGGTGGTCAGTGCGCTGTACGCCGGTCAGGCGCAACAGCAGTCGGTCGACCAGGCGCTGGTGGTGCGTGTGCTGCAGGGCACGGCGCCGCTGTCGGTGGTGATGGCCGAGCGGCTGGCGGCGCTGCGTGACTGGGCGGACGGCAGAACGGTCAACGCGGGCTGACGTCGGGCTGTCGCGAACGGCTCAGGCGCCAGTGAAGGGGCGGGTCAGGCGTGCGCTGATCTTGCGCACCAGCCAGCGCGGCGCCAGGCGCGGGCTCATTGCCAGCAGGCGGTTGCGCCAACCGGGAATGATCAGGGCGCGGTCTTTCTGCAGGGAGCGCACGGTGAGCAGCGCCACTTCCTCGGCGCTCATCATCAGCCTGCTGCCGGCGAGGCGGCTGACGTCCATCCGCGCCGAGCGGAAGAATGCACTGTGCGTCGGCCCGGGGCAGAGGACGGAAACCCGGACGCCACGCGCGCGCAACTCCTCGCGCAGGCCTTCGGAAAAGTGCAGGACATAGGCCTTGCTGGCGTAGTAGCTGCTCATCCAAGGGCCCGGCTGGAACGCCGCGACCGATGCCACGTTGAGAATCTGTCCGCCGCCCTGTTCGGCCATGCGCTGACCGAGGGCATGGCAGAGGCGGGTCAAGGCCAGGACGTTGACTTCCAACTGCTCCTGCTCGCGGCCCCAGTCCTGTTCGAGGAACGGGCCGGCACAGCCCAGGCCGGCGTTGTTCACCAGCAGGTCGATGTGCCACTGGCCCTGTTCCAGTTCGATCAGCAGCCCGGACAGCTGCAGTGGCTCGCTCAGGTCGCAGAGCCGGAACAGCACTTCGACGCCGAAGCGCTGTGCCAGCTCGCAGGCGATGCTTTCCAGGGCTTCACGCCGGCGCGCCACCAGGATCAGGTTGCGCCCACGACGCGCCAGGGCTTCGGCCATGGCCAGGCCGATGCCGCTGGATGCGCCGGTAACCAATGCATAGCTGCGCATGATGGGGCGTCAACGATCCCGTCTGTAGGCCGACACTAGCCGAGGTAGCCCTGGTAGGCAGGCAGGGCGATGGCCGCGACGATGCCCGCGATCGGTACCAGCAGGAACAGCCAGGCCAGGACCTTGACCCCGGTGCTGTTGGGCGGTGGCGGCGGACCGTAGCGGTTGACGCCCTGAGTACCCGGAATGATCAACATGAGCAGGGCAAACACGCTGCCGACGACGGGGACGAAGTTGAGCAGCCAGAGCCAGCCCGACCAGCCCATGTCATGCAGGCGCTGCACGCCGATGAACACGCTGATCACGATCATGGCAATGACCGCGATACCCAGTAGCAGCCCGCCAAGAGTGCCGGAAATGGCCGATGCGCCCGCGAACAGCGCCATCAGCGGCAGGGAGCAGAGCAGCATGGCCATGGTCCAGCCGAGGTAGCGCACGCGGCCGATACGGCCGTTGACGCTGAATACCTTGAGTTCGGAATACTCGGGCAGTGCCTCCGCGACATTGGCCTGCGGCGGTGCATAAGGGGAGGCGCCAGTGGCATCTGCAACCTGCGCCGGGGCGGCTTCGGCCAGCTGGGCCTGGCGAGCGAGGTACTTCTCGATGATGATGCCGCAGGCGGAGCATTCGCTGGCCTTGGCCTGTTCATGCCCACACTTGGGGCAGTTCATGCGGGCGCTATCTACCGGCTCCGCCTCGGATTCTTCTTCGGTGGGCACCAGGCTCAGGCTGGCGCTCTGGTCCAGTTCCTTGCGCACGTTGGCGCCGGCCTTCTGCAGGGCGTTGAGGTACTGGTTCGCCTCGTGTTCCTCGAGGTCGCGCTTGAGTGCCACCGGGGTGCCGCTGAACAGGCTGTCGATGCGGGCCGCATCGCTCTTGAACAGGCGGGCCAGATTGTCCTTGACCGTTTCCAGTGTGGTCTCCGGCATCAGTTGGCCATCGAACACTATCTTGTAGCGCGGTTGGTTCATGCGAGCTTCCTTGTCTGCTGGAAGGTAGAAGTGGGCTAAGCCTAGAGCGACGCGAGGCCAATATACAAGCGGCCTGAGCTGCACGCGACGGGCAATGTTCAGGCGTTGCCTATTGTGCTCCAGCGGCCCACCAGCTGGCCGCGGCGTAGTAGACGTATTTCGCTGAAGTCGGCCAGCAGGCCCTCGCTGACGGCGGGGCGCAGGAACACCCAGTCCCCGCTGCCCAGTTGCGTGCCTGCGCTGCCGATCAGGCGTTCCTGGTTGGCGCTGCGGCCATACAGGGGGTCGTAGTCGAGGCCTTGTGGCGAAACGGGTTGCGCTGGCCAGCGGCCACCGTACAGGTAGTAGGCGCGCTGCCGGTTCGGGTTCCAGGCGCTGATCGCCGGCTGCAGCGGCTGCAGGTAGGGCAGGGCGCCGTCAACCGCCTTGAGTACCGGCGCAGCGATCCACAAGGCCGGCTGGTGCGCCTGTAGCAGCGCGGTATCGAAGTCCGCAGGCTTGAGCAGGGCGGAACCGACGGCGACTTCATTGAGTACACTGGCCTGCTGGCTGTGGAGGGGGTAGGTCAGGCTGCCGCCGCCGTTGAGCAGGGGCAGCGCCGGCCACCGCTTGTCGAGCGAGCGTACGCTGTCGATGAACGCGCGATAGCGCGCATCGCTGTCGGCGAAGGCTTGCTGCTGGCGCACCCAGGGCGGGCTGTGGGCGACATGGGCGTCGTAGCCCATCAGGCCGCGGCACTGCAGCTGCGGGTAGCGGGCAAGTTGCTGCACGGCCTGGTTGAGTGCCTGCGGGCTGGCGAAGCCGCCACGCTGCAGGCCGACATCGATTTCCAGCGCGATGCGCAACGGCTGGTTCAGCGCCTTGGCCAGCTCGGCGTACTGCACCAGGCGCTGTTCGCTGTCGATCAGCCAGGTCACCTGGCGCGCCGCGTCGAAAGTCAGGTGCTGTGGCAACTGGCGGTGGAAGTTCAGGGCCGCCTCGACGGGCAGCGGCTTGCCCAGCAGCAGGTCGGCCTGGGGGAAACTCTTGGCCAGACGATTCAGCTGAGGTTGCTGAAAGACCATGAAACGCTGGGTCTGCAGGCGCTTGCCCAGGTACTCCAGCAGGCCACTGCTGGCCAGCGACTTGGTCACCAGGCGCAACGCGAGGCGCTCCGGCAGGCGGGCGGCGAGCAGGTCGGCATTGGCGTCCAGCCGGTCGAGGTCGAGCAGCAGAGTGGGCAGGCCATCGCCATCCTGCTGCAGCTGCCGATTGAGCGCGGCGAAATAGGCGTCATGCACCTGCCCCCGGTCATGCGGGCGCAGTGCCCAGCCGCCGAGCAGGCCCAGCGCTCCCAGGCCGAGCAGGTGACGGCGTTTCATCGTGGCCAGCGTTGCCCCAGTTGCTGGCTGCGGGCGACTGCCGCGCGGTACTCGCCGTCGAGTCGTGCCACCAGCTCCTGTACCGATGGCAGGTCATCGATGGCGCCAACCCCCTGGCCGGCTGACCATACGGTTTTCCACGCCTTGGCCTCGTCATCCATCGGCTTGAGTTTCTCGCCGTAGTTGATGCTGGCCTTGTTCTGCAACTGATTCAGGTCGTAACCCGCCTGTTCCAGGCTCTGGCGCATGAAGCTGGCCGGCACGCCGGAGACGGCGGGTGTGTGGATGATGTCGGCGGCGCGGGCGCCGAGGATCATGTCCCGGTAGGCGGCAGGGGCGTCGTTCTGCGTGGTGGCGATGAAGCGTGTGCCCATGTAGGCCAGGTCCGCGCCCAGCAACTGGGCGGCGAGAATCTCGTGGCCGTGGTTGAGGCAGCCGGACAGCAGCACGGTCTTGTCGAAGAACTGACGGATCTCGGCCAGCAGCGCGAAGGGGCTCCAGGTGCCCGCATGGCCACCTGCGCCCGCAGCTACCGCGATCAGCCCGTCGACGCCGGCCTCTGCGGCCTTCTCGGCGTGGCGGCGGGTGGTCACGTCATGGAACACCAGGCCGCCATAGCCATGCACGGCGTCGACCACTTCCTTCACCGCGCCCAGGCTGGTGATGACGATCGGCACGCGGCGCTCGACGCAGATGGCCAGGTCGGTCTGCAGTCGTGGGTTGCTCTGGTGCACGATCAGGTTGACGGCGAAGGGCGCGGCGTCGGGCTGCAGGCTGGCGCTAATCTCGTCGAGCCAGGCGGCGAAACCGCTGCTTTCACGCTGGTTGAGCGCCGGAAAGCTGCCGACGATGCCGCTGTTGCAGCAGGCGCTGACCAGTGCCGGGTTGGATACCAGAAACATCGGAGCGGCTACCAGGGGCAGACGCAGGCGTTGCTCGAGCAGAGTAGGCAGAGACATGGTGGTTTCCTCAGAAGGGGCGGACGACGACCAGAATGACGATGCCCAGCAGAGCCAGCACCGGCGCTTCGTTGAACCAGCGATAGAACACATGGCTGCGGCTGTTCTCACCCCGCGCGAAGCGCTTCAGCTGAGCGCCGCACAGGTGGTGATAGATGACCAGGGCGACCACCAGTGTCAGCTTGGCGTGCATCCAGCCCTGGGAGAAATAGTAGGAAGGGTTGAGGCTCAGCAGCCAGATGCCCAGGCCCAGTGTCGCGATCATCGACGGCAGCATGATGCCGCGGTAGAGCTTGCGCTCCATCACGCAGAAGCGTTCATGGCTGGCGCTGTCGTCGCTCATCGCGTGATAGACGAACAGGCGCGGCAGATAAAACAGGCCGGCGAACCAGCAGACCACGGCAATGATGTGCAGGGCCTTGAGCCAGAGATAGAGCATTTGCGTGTCTCATGCTGAAAATTGCCCCGATAGTAGAGGCAGGCAACGCTTTACGTCACCTCTGCGGTTGGAGCTTGGCCGATGCGGCTTTATCATCGGCAACTTTCCAATGGCTTTTGTGAAGGGGCATGTGATGATCAAGGTCGGTATCGTCGGCGGCACGGGTTACACCGGTGTCGAACTGCTGCGTCTGCTGGCGCAACACCCGCAGGCTGAAGTGACCGTCATCACTTCCCGTTCCGAAGCCGGCCTGCGTGTCGACGAGATGTACCCCAACCTGCGCGGCCACTACCCGGACCTGGCATTCAGCGTGCCGGACGTCGCCACCCTGGGCGCCTGCGATGTGGTGTTCTTCGCCACGCCCCACGGTGTGGCCCATGCCCTGGCCGGTGAACTGCTGGCTGCCGGCACGCGAGTGATCGACCTGTCCGCCGACTTCCGTCTGCAGGATGCCGAGGAGTGGGCCAAGTGGTACGGCCAGCCGCACGGCGCGCCGGAGCTGCTGAGCGAGGCGGTGTATGGCCTGCCCGAGGTCAACCGTGAGGCGATCAAGGCGGCGCGTCTGATCGCCGTGCCGGGTTGCTACCCGACGGCCACCCAGCTTGGCCTGATCCCGTTGCTGGAGGCCGGGCTGGCAGACACCGGCAGTCTGATTGCCGACTGCAAGAGTGGTGTCAGCGGCGCCGGGCGTGGCGCCAGCGTCGGCTCGCTGTTCTGCGAGGCCGGCGAAAGCATGAAAGCCTACTCGGTCAAAGGCCATCGCCACCTGCCGGAAATCCGCCAGGGGCTGCGCCTGGCTGCGGGCAGCGACGTCGGCCTGACGTTCGTCCCGCACCTGACACCGATGATCCGTGGCATTCACGCCACCCTGTATGCGCGCGTGGCCGACACCTCGGTGGATCTGCAGGCACTGTTCGAGAAGCGCTATGCGGGCGAGCCGTTCGTCGACGTGATGCCGGCCGGCAGCCACCCGGAAACCCGCAGCGTGCGCGGCGGCAATGTCTGCCGGATCGCGCTGCATCGGCCTCAGGGCGGTGACCTGGTGGTGGTGCTGTCGGTCATCGACAACCTGGTCAAGGGGGCTTCCGGCCAGGCAGTGCAGAACATGAACATCCTCTTCGGCCTCGACGAGCGCCTCGGTCTGTCGCACGCGGCTCTGTTGCCGTGACAGCGGGTTGGGAAGTTCGCCTCAGCGATCCGCGCCGTGATCGTCGACGTCGCTGGTCGCTGTTGCTGCTGGTGCTCGCGCTGCCAGCGGCATTCGCCCTGGGCTGGTACTGGCCGCAGGCTGCGCCGCAGCAGAGCCCGGAGCAAACGCAGGCGCTGCTGACGCGCCTGGCCGAGCAGGACCAGGAACTGGAGCTGCTGCGCCAACGCCTGGCGGTGGTGGGCAGCAGCGACAAGGTGAGTCAGCAGGCGATCGAACAGAACCGCCTGACCATCAAGCTGCTCGAGGAGCAGATCTTCAAGCAGCAGCAGGACCTGGCCTTCTACAAGGGCGTGCTGGCGCCTGCCAGTCGCCGCGAAGGCCTGCGCATTCGCACGTTTGAGCTGCAAGCCACGGACGTACCTCGGCGTTTCCGCTACAAATTGCTGATGAGCCGAGTCGGCGCCAGTGACGAGGCGCTGCAGGGGAAAATGCGTGTCACCGTCGAGGGTCGGCAGGGGGGTAAAACCGCCTCTCTGGCGCTGTCGACGTTGTCCGATGACGTGAGTGAAAACCCCATCCCATTTTCCTTCAAGCATTTCCAGTCCTTTCCCGAGGCTGGCCGCTTCGGTGAATTGCAGCTGCCTGAAGGCTTCGAGCCGCTTCAGGTCAAGGTTCAGGCGGAAGTCGAAGGCGACAAGCCGCTGAACCGTACGTTCGAATGGATCAAATCAGGAGTTATGACCCCCCATGTGGAGTAAAGACAAGGCCAAACCCGACCTGCAGCGTTTCAGCGGCAAGACCAGCCTGATCGCTGCCGGTGCCGAGCTGGTGGGCGACATGCGCTTTCAGGGCGCGGTGCAGGTGGACGGCAAGGTCACCGGAAACCTGCTGGCCACCGAAGGGCTGGTTCGTGTCAGTGTGGGTGGGCTGGTTGAAGGAGAGGTGCGGGCCCCCCATATCGTCATCGACGGCGAAGTGATCGGCGACGTGTTCGCCAGTGGTCATCTCGAACTGGGTGCGCGTTCGCGTGTGCGTGGCAATCTGCACTATGCCCTGATGGAAATGGCCATGGGGGCGCAGATCGAAGGTCGCCTTCACCATCTCAAGGACGGCGACAAGCCGCTTGAGCTGCCAGCCTTGGTAGATGCCGAGCAATAGTTGACCGATTTTGTAGGGCAAGCGGATAATGCATGCCCAACGCAGTATGGCGCATGGCGCCGGGAGTTCAGCATGAGCGTCGAAACCTTCACCCCTGCCCCTTTGCACTTCACCCAGGGTGCGGCCAGCAAGGTGAAGACCCTGGTCGATGAAGAAGGCAATCCGCGTCTGAAGTTGCGCGTGTTCGTCACGGGCGGTGGCTGCTCGGGCTTTCAGTACGGCTTCACCTTCGATGAAGACGTTGCCGAGGATGACACCATCGTCGAGCGCGAGGGCGTCAGCCTGGTGGTCGATGCCATGAGCTTCCAGTATCTGGTCGGCTCCGAGGTCGATTACCAGGAAGGGCTCGAGGGTTCGCGCTTCGTGATCAAGAACCCCAATGCCACCACGACCTGTGGCTGTGGTTCGTCCTTCTCGATCTGAGCACCTGGCCAGACGAAAAACGCCGCGCTCGATGCGCGGCGTTTTCGTTCAGGCGGGATAGATCGCGCCGAGGATGCGCAGCCCTGCGGCTCCGGTAACGCTCGGCCGGTTACCCGGAATCCCCTCCAGGGCGCAGTGGGCGAGCCAGGCGAAGGCCATGGCCTCGACCCAGTCCGGGTCGATACCCTGCGCGGCCGTACTCCGCACGTCGGCTCCTTGCGTCAGCGCGCTCAGGCGCTGCATGAGGCAGGTGTTGTGCGCGCCGCCGCCGCATACCAGCAGGACATCGGTATGGGCCTGCGCAGTGCGCAAGGCACTGGTGATGCTGCGGGCAGTGAGTTCGACCAGCGTCGCCTGCACATCCTCGCCCGCTATCGCAGGCAAGGCCTGCAGGTGGCCGAGCAGCCAGTCGAGGTTGAACAGCTCGCGGCCGGTACTCTTGGGGCCGGCCGTCGCGAAGAACGGATCGCTCAGCAGTCGGCTCAGCAGGCCGGGGTGCACGGTGCCAGTGGCAGCCCAGGCACCGTCGCGGTCATAGTTGAGCCCCTGGCAGTGATGAATCCAGGCATCGAGCAGGACGTTTCCAGGGCCGCTGTCGAAGCCCAGCACCTCCCCATTCGGATCCAGCAGGCTGAGATTGCTGAAACCGCCGACGTTGAGCACGGCCACCTGATGCTCGCCATCAGCAAACAGGCTCTGATGGAAGGCAGGCACCAGGGGCGCGCCCTGGCCACCCGCCGCAACGTCGCGGCGGCGGAAGTCCGCGACCACGCAGATGCCGGTCAGCTCGGCGAGTAGCGCGGGGTTGCCGATCTGGATGGTGAAACCACGGGCAGGTTCATGGCGCACGGTCTGGCCATGGCTGCCAATGGCGCGAATCTGTTGTGCGGTCAGGTTCTGCCGGTTCAGCAGCTCGTCGATGCCCTGTGCGGCGAGCTCGACCCAGCGTTGTTCGGCAATGGCGGCGCGAGCCAGCTCATTCTCGCCAGGTGCGCAGAGTGCCAGCAGATCGCTGCGCAGCGTCTCGGGCATTGGCCGGTAGAGGGTCGCGAGCAGGCGGGGGGAGTGGTCTTGCTCGATCAGTGCGATGTCCAGGCCGTCCAGACTGGTACCGGACATCACACCTATATAAAGAGACATGGATTACTGCTTGTTGCTGGCCAGCATGGTGGCCTTTTCCTGATCCATGCGTGCCATCAGCGGCTTGCTCAGTTGCATGAAGCGTTGCTTCTCGCTCGCAGCAATCGGGTCGGCCATTGGCAGCTTCTGGCTCAGCGGGTCGACGTGCACGCCATTGACCTGGAACTCGTAGTGCAGGTGTGGGCCGGTCGACAGGCCGGTGGTACCGATATAGCCGATGATCTGCCCTTGCTTGACGTTGACGCCGTTGCGAATGCCCTTGGCGAAGCCTTGCATGTGCGCATAGAGCGTCCGGTAGCGCTGTCCGTGCTGGATGATCACCGTATTGCCATAACCGCCGTTACGACCGGCCAGGGCAATCTTGCCATCGCCGGCCGCCTTGATCGGCGTACCGCGTGGTGCCGCGTAGTCGACACCCTTGTGCGCGCGAATCTTGTTCAGGATCGGGTGCTTGCGTCCGGTGGAGAAGCGCGAGCTGATGCGGGCAAAGTCCACCGGCGTGCGGATGAAGGCCTTGCGCATGCTTTCGCCGTTGGCGCTGTAGTAGCTGGTCGCGCCCTGCTTGTTGGTGTAGCGCACGGCGGTGTAAGTCTTGCCGCGGTTGGTGAAGCGTGCGGACAGGATGTCGCCGGTGCCGACGCGCTTGCCGTTGACCACCTTCTCCTCGTAGATCACCTCGAACTCGTCGCCTTCGCGAATATCCATGGCGAAGTCGATGTCGTAACCGAAGACGTTGGCCAGATCCATGGTCAAGCCATGAGACAGTCCGGCACGCTTGGCCGAGAGGAACAGCGAGCTGTTGATCACGCCATGGCTGTAGGCCGTCACGACTTCCGGCTTGACCTGGTCACGCTGGAAATCGAAGCCATCGGCGTCACGGCTCAGACGAATGGTTTCCAGCTCACTGAGCTTGCTCTGCAGGCTTTTCAGCTTGCCGTCGTCACCCAGCTGGAAGTCGAGTACCTGGCCGACCTTGAGGCGGCTGAACTGCTTGGCTTCCTTGCTGCTGTTGAGCGCCTCGTGCAGGTCGTTCGCGTTCAGCCCGACCTTGGCAAAGACCGTGGACAGCGTATCGCCGTTGCTGACGGTGACGCTGTGCTGGTTGGGATCGGAAGGAGTGGTGTCGGCTGTTGCTGGATTCTTTTCATCAGCGCCATCTCCGACGCTGTTTTCGGCGCTATCTGCGCTCGGTCCGATCTTGGCGAACGGCGAGGCAGCGCCAGAGGCTGGCTGTCCCGCTCGGAGGTCGTCCTTTTCCTGCAGCACCAGCTCGGCTTCGCTGCCGAGGTCCAGATCGAGAAAGGTCTTCTGCGCTTCGACTTCACGCGAAGGAAACACCAGCAGAGCCAGGCTCAGCAGCGCAGCTACACCACTCGCAGCCAGGATATGGCTCTTGGGGTAGGGCGGGGCTTTAGGGATATTTTGCGTCATGGCGTGAGGCGTTTTCTTGGAATGTGCATTAACTGTATAAAATATAACCAAAATCGGCTCGGGGCAACCCTTGACATGCCCTGTCTGCGACCGCCGGGCCAACCATGGGCAAAACTTGTAATTAGTTTGCGATCTTGTATGGTTGGTTCCCTTTCAATTTCCAGTGGTTGCGGGTTCTGTCATGAAGTCGGTCGAAGAGCAGCTGGCGCTGATCAAGCGCGGTGCGGAAGAGGTTCTGGTTGAAGCGGAGCTGGTCGAAAAGCTCAAGCGTGGTCAGCCACTGCGGATCAAGGCGGGGTTCGATCCTACCGCGCCGGATCTGCACCTCGGTCATACCGTGCTTATTAATAAGCTGCGTCAGTTCCAGGAGCTGGGGCATCAGGTGATTTTCCTGATCGGTGACTTCACCGGAATGATTGGTGATCCCAGCGGCAAGAGCGCTACTCGTCCGCCGCTGACCCGCGAGCAGGTGCTGGACAACGCCGAGACCTACAAGCAGCAGGTGTTCAAGATACTCGATCCGGCCAAGACCGAAGTGGCGTTCAACTCCACCTGGATGGATCAGCTCACGCCGGCCGACTTCATTCGCCTGGCGTCGCAGTACACCGTTGCGCGGATGCTCGAGCGCGATGACTTCGACAAGCGCTACAGCAGCAACCAGCCGATTGCCATTCACGAGTTCCTCTACCCGCTGGTGCAGGGCTACGACTCCGTTGCGCTCAAGGCCGATGTGGAGCTTGGCGGTACTGACCAGAAGTTCAACCTGCTGATGGGGCGCGAGCTGCAGCGTGCCTACGGTCAGGAGTCGCAGTGCATCGTCACCATGCCTCTGCTCGAAGGGCTCGATGGCGTGAAGAAGATGTCCAAGTCCCTGGGCAACTACGTGGGTATCCAGGAAGCGCCAGGCGTGATGTACAACAAGCTGGTGTCCATGCCGGATGCATTGATGTGGCGCTACTTCGAGCTGCTCAGCTTCCGCTCCATGGAGGAGATCGAGCAGTTCAGGCGCGATGTCGAGCAGGGTGCCAACCCGCGTGACATCAAGATCAAGCTGGCCGAGGAACTGGTTGCGCGTTTCCACGGTGAAGAGGCGGCTGCCAATGCGCATCGCTCGGCCGGTAACCGCATGAAGGATGGCGAGCTGCCGGACGACCTGCCCGAGGTCGAGCTGGTTTCGGCTGAAGATATGCCGATCTCGTCCGTCCTTAATAAGGCAGGCTTGGTGAAGAACGCTGCGGTGGCACGTGATCTGCTGGGCTCCGGCGGTGTGCGGGTCGATGGCGAGGTGGTCGATCGCTCCTTCCTGTTCAAGGTGGGCGAGGCCCATGTCTGCCAGGCGGGCAAGAAAGCCTTTGCGCGGGTCGTGCTCAAGGCCGAGTAATAAAATTGCAATTTAAGCTTGACGCGCGTTCTGTGGGTTGTAGAATGCGCGCCACTTCAGCGATGAAGCTCTTCGAAAACTTCTTGTTAATCAATAAGTTAAGTTTAAAAGAGGGGTTGCAAAGCTGGATCTGGCGTGTAGAATGCGCGCCGGTCGACAGGGTGGTGGTTGAGCCCTGTTGGTGATTCGGTCAAGTGGATCGAAAGCGGTAGAAAAGAGGTGGTTGACAGCGGTTTTGAACGCTGTAGAATGCGCCTCCCGCTGGAGAGAAGAAGCTCTGATCGAAAGCGCAAGTGGTTGAGTAGAAAGAAAAAATTCTTCGAAAAACAGCTTGACAGAAACAAAGGCTGCTGTAGAATGCGCGGCCTCGGTTGAGACGAAAGACTTAACCAACTGTTCTTTAACAACTGAATCAAGCAATTCGTGTGGGTGCTTGTGAGGTAAGACTGGTAGTCAACTGATTATCAGCATCACAAGTAACACTCGTGAATTCGAGAGTTTATTTGCGATTGCTGAGCCAAGTTTAGGGTTTTCTCAAAACCCAAGTAGTATTGAACTGAAGAGTTTGATCATGGCTCAGATTGAACGCTGGCGGCAGGCCTAACACATGCAAGTCGAGCGGATGAAGGGAGCTTGCTCCTGGATTCAGCGGCGGACGGGTGAGTAATGCCTAGGAATCTGCCTGGTAGTGGGGGATAACGTTCCGAAAGGAACGCTAATACCGCATACGTCCTACGGGAGAAAGCAGGGGACCTTAGGGCCTTGCGCTATCAGATGAGCCTAGGTCGGATTAGCTAGTTGGTGAGGTAATGGCTCACCAAGGCGACGATCCGTAACTGGTCTGAGAGGATGATCAGTCACACTGGAACTGAGACACGGTCCAGACTCCTACGGGAGGCAGCAGTGGGGAATATTGGACAATGGGCGAAAGCCTGATCCAGCCATGCCGCGTGTGTGAAGAAGGTCTTCGGATTGTAAAGCACTTTAAGTTGGGAGGAAGGGCTGTAGGCTAATATCCTGCGGTTTTGACGTTACCAACAGAATAAGCACCGGCTAACTTCGTGCCAGCAGCCGCGGTAATACGAAGGGTGCAAGCGTTAATCGGAATTACTGGGCGTAAAGCGCGCGTAGGTGGTTCGTTAAGTTGGATGTGAAAGCCCCGGGCTCAACCTGGGAACTGCATCCAAAACTGGCGAGCTAGAGTACGGTAGAGGGTAGTGGAATTTCCTGTGTAGCGGTGAAATGCGTAGATATAGGAAGGAACACCAGTGGCGAAGGCGACTACCTGGACTGATACTGACACTGAGGTGCGAAAGCGTGGGGAGCAAACAGGATTAGATACCCTGGTAGTCCACGCCGTAAACGATGTCAACTAGCCGTTGGAATCCTTGAGATTTTAGTGGCGCAGCTAACGCATTAAGTTGACCGCCTGGGGAGTACGGCCGCAAGGTTAAAACTCAAATGAATTGACGGGGGCCCGCACAAGCGGTGGAGCATGTGGTTTAATTCGAAGCAACGCGAAGAACCTTACCTGGCCTTGACATGCTGAGAACTTTCCAGAGATGGATTGGTGCCTTCGGGAACTCAGACACAGGTGCTGCATGGCTGTCGTCAGCTCGTGTCGTGAGATGTTGGGTTAAGTCCCGTAACGAGCGCAACCCTTGTCCTTAGTTACCAGCACGTTATGGTGGGCACTCTAAGGAGACTGCCGGTGACAAACCGGAGGAAGGTGGGGATGACGTCAAGTCATCATGGCCCTTACGGCCAGGGCTACACACGTGCTACAATGGTCGGTACAAAGGGTTGCCAAGCCGCGAGGTGGAGCTAATCCCATAAAACCGATCGTAGTCCGGATCGCAGTCTGCAACTCGACTGCGTGAAGTCGGAATCGCTAGTAATCGTGAATCAGAATGTCACGGTGAATACGTTCCCGGGCCTTGTACACACCGCCCGTCACACCATGGGAGTGGGTTGCTCCAGAAGTAGCTAGTCTAACCTTCGGGGGGACGGTTACCACGGAGTGATTCATGACTGGGGTGAAGTCGTAACAAGGTAGCCGTAGGGGAACCTGCGGCTGGATCACCTCCTTAATCGAAGACTTCAGCTTTCTCATAAGCTCCCACACGAATTGCTTGATTCACTGTAGAAGACGATGCTGTAACGCGGCGACCCTGTTATAGGTCTGTAGCTCAGTTGGTTAGAGCGCACCCCTGATAAGGGTGAGGTCGGCAGTTCAAATCTGCCCAGACCTACCAATTCAGGTGCAGATGCTTACGGGGCCATAGCTCAGCTGGGAGAGCGCCTGCTTTGCACGCAGGAGGTCAGCGGTTCGATCCCGCTTGGCTCCACCATTACAGCATGATCGTTAGAGAGTTCAGAAATGAGCGCTTCAGGTGATGACCTGTTGAGTGCTGATTTCTGGTCTTTTGACCGGTACAAATCGTTCTTTAAAAATTTGGATATGTGATAGAAGTGACTAACGATGTGTTTCACTGCACATTGTTAATCAAGGCAAAATTTGTAGTTCTCAAGACGCAAATTTTCGGCGATGTCGTCTTCACGATTGAGACAGTAACCAGATTGCTTGGGGTTATATGGTCAAGTGAAGAAGCGCATACGGTGGATGCCTTGGCAGTCAGAGGCGATGAAAGACGTGGTAGCCTGCGAAAAGCTTTGGGGAGTCGGCAAACAGACTGTGATCCAGAGATCTCTGAATGGGGGAACCCACCCGGCATAAGCCGGGTATCTTGTACTGAATCCATAGGTGCAAGAGGCGAACCAGGGGAACTGAAACATCTAAGTACCCTGAGGAAAAGAAATCAACCGAGATTCCCTAAGTAGTGGCGAGCGAACGGGGACTAGCCCTTAAGTTGATTTGAGTGTAGTGGAAGGCTCTGGAAAGTGCCGCCGTAGTGGGTGATAGCCCCGTACACGAAACGCTCTTATCAATGAAATCGAGTAGGACGGGGCACGAGAAACCTTGTCTGAACATGGGGGGACCATCCTCCAAGGCTAAATACTACTGACTGACCGATAGTGAACCAGTACCGTGAGGGAAAGGCGAAAAGAACCCCGGAGAGGGGAGTGAAATAGAACCTGAAACCGTATGCGTACAAGCAGTGGGAGCCTACTTTGTTGGGTGACTGCGTACCTTTTGTATAATGGGTCAGCGACTTATATTCAGTGGCGAGCTTAACCGAATAGGGGAGGCGTAGCGAAAGCGAGTCTTAATAGGGCGCTTTAGTCGCTGGGTATAGACCCGAAACCGGGCGATCTATCCATGGGCAGGTTGAAGGTTAGGTAACACTGACTGGAGGACCGAACCGACTACCGTTGAAAAGTTAGCGGATGACCTGTGGATCGGAGTGAAAGGCTAATCAAGCTCGGAGATAGCTGGTTCTCCTCGAAAGCTATTTAGGTAGCGCCTCGTGTATCACTGCTGGGGGTAGAGCACTGTTTCGGCTAGGGGGTCATCCCGACTTACCAAACCGATGCAAACTCCGAATACCAGCAAGTGTCAGCACGGGAGACACACGGCGGGTGCTAACGTCCGTCGTGAAAAGGGAAACAACCCAGACCGTCAGCTAAGGTCCCAAAGTTATGGTTAAGTGGGAAACGATGTGGGAAGGCTTAGACAGCTAGGAGGTTGGCTTAGAAGCAGCCATCCTTTAAAGAAAGCGTAATAGCTCACTAGTCGAGTCGGCCTGCGCGGAAGATGTAACGGGGCTCAAACCATACACCGAAGCTACGGGTTCATCCTTTGGATGAGCGGTAGAGGAGCGTTCTGTAAGCCTGTGAAGGTGAGTTGAGAAGCTTGCTGGAGGTATCAGAAGTGCGAATGCTGACATGAGTAACGACAATGCGAGTGAAAAACTCGCACGCCGAAAGACCAAGGTTTCCTGCGCAACGTTAATCGACGCAGGGTTAGTCGGCCCCTAAGGCGAGGCAGAAATGCGTAGTCGATGGGAAACGGGTTAATATTCCCGTACTTCTAGTTACTGCGATGGAGGGACGGAGAAGGCTAGGCCAGCACGGCGTTGGTTGTCCGTGTTTAAGGTTGTAGGCTGGTTTCTTAGGTAAATCCGGGAGATCAAGGCCGAGAACTGATGACGAGCGTTCTTTTAGAATGCGAAGTGGTTGATGCCATGCTTCCAGGAAAAGCTTCTAAGCTTCAGGTAACTAGGAACCGTACCCCAAACCGACACAGGTGGTTAGGTAGAGAATACCAAGGCGCTTGAGAGAACTCGGGTGAAGGAACTAGGCAAAATGGCACCGTAACTTCGGGAGAAGGTGCGCCGGTGAGGGTGAAGTATTTACTACGTAAGCCCATGCCGGTCGAAGATACCAGGCCGCTGCGACTGTTTATTAAAAACACAGCACTCTGCAAACACGAAAGTGGACGTATAGGGTGTGACGCCTGCCCGGTGCCGGAAGGTTAATTGATGGGGTTAGCGCAAGCGAAGCTCTTGATCGAAGCCCCGGTAAACGGCGGCCGTAACTATAACGGTCCTAAGGTAGCGAAATTCCTTGTCGGGTAAGTTCCGACCTGCACGAATGGCGTAACGATGGCGGCGCTGTCTCCACCCGAGACTCAGTGAAATTGAAATCGCTGTGAAGATGCAGTGTATCCGCGGCTAGACGGAAAGACCCCGTGAACCTTTACTATAGCTTTGCACTGGACTTTGAGCTTGCTTGTGTAGGATAGGTGGGAGGCTTTGAAGTGGGGACGCCAGTTCTCATGGAGCCATCCTTGAAATACCACCCTGGCAACCTTGAGGTTCTAACTCTGGTCCGTTATCCGGATCGAGGACAGTGTATGGTGGGTAGTTTGACTGGGGCGGTCTCCTCCCAAAGAGTAACGGAGGAGTACGAAGGTGCGCTCAGACCGGTCGGAAATCGGTCGTAGAGTATAAAGGCAAAAGCGCGCTTGACTGCGAGACAGACACGTCGAGCAGGTACGAAAGTAGGTCTTAGTGATCCGGTGGTTCTGTATGGAAGGGCCATCGCTCAACGGATAAAAGGTACTCCGGGGATAACAGGCTGATACCGCCCAAGAGTTCATATCGACGGCGGTGTTTGGCACCTCGATGTCGGCTCATCACATCCTGGGGCTGAAGCCGGTCCCAAGGGTATGGCTGTTCGCCATTTAAAGTGGTACGCGAGCTGGGTTTAGAACGTCGTGAGACAGTTCGGTCCCTATCTGCCGTGGACGTTTGAGATTTGAGAGGGGCTGACCTTAGTACGAGAGGACCGGGTTGGACGAACCTCTGGTGTTCCGGTTGTCACGCCAGTGGCATTGCCGGGTAGCTATGTTCGGAAAAGATAACCGCTGAAAGCATCTAAGCGGGAAACTTGCCTCAAGATGAGATCTCACTGGGAACTTGATTCCCCTAAAGGGCCGTCGAAGACTACGACGTTGATAGGCAGGGTGTGTAAGCGCTGTGAGGCGTTGAGCTAACCTGTACTAATTGCCCGTGAGGCTTGACCATATAACACCCAAACAATCTGCTCTGACAGCAGAGGGTGTCGATGGTGAAGTCGACAGAAAGCCGAAAATTTGCGAGAGCTACAAGCCTCTATCACGTATCCAAGGGATCGCGCCTTACCGCGAGATCCCAACCGAATTGCTTGACGACCATAGAGCGTTGGAACCACCTGATCCCATCCCGAACTCAGTAGTGAAACGACGCATCGCCGATGGTAGTGTGGTGCTTCACCATGTGAGAGTAGGTCATCGTCAAGCTCCTATACGAAACCCCAGATCTCTAACGAGGTCTGGGGTTTCTTCTTTGCGCGGCAGAAAGTCGGGCGTGGGCAGCGCCGCCTGGCGGGGTAACCTGCAGGACGTCATCGCCGGCAAGCCGGCTCCTACGGTACGCGGCCTGGCGAAGTTCCTGTAGGAGCCCGCTTGCGGGCGATCGCGGTGATCGCCGCACCTGGGTGGTCGGGGCGTTCGCGGCTGAAGATGTTCCTGTGCAGCGCTTTCGGGGTGTTTGCCGGCGCGGTGCAGTGCTTGGATCTTCTCCCCGGATCGGCGGTGGAACACTGCGTTTTCTATGCAAGTACAAGCCTCGTCGTTATCATGCCAGCCTTGTTCATAGCGGGGCCTCGCATGCTGGAATTGTTGAAACTTCTGCAGGATGGTCGCTTCCATTCCGGTGAAGCCCTTGGGGCTCGGCTCGGGATCAGTCGGAGTGCCATCTGGAAGCAGTTGCAGGGCCTGGAGGCTGAACTGGGGGTCGAGGTGTTCAAGGTCCCAGGTAAAGGCTATCGGCTTTCTTCGCCCCTGGTCCTGCTCGATGCCGAGCGGATTTCACAAGCGGCGGGAGAGGTGGACTGGCCCATCGCTGTCGAGTCCAGCCTGGATTCGACGAATGCGGAAATCTTCCGCCGCCTCGATGCCGGCGCTCGTCCGCCTTTCGTGTTGCTTGCCGAACGTCAGACCGCGGGTCGCGGGCGGCGAGGTCGGGTGTGGGCGAGTCCGTTTGCCGAGAACCTCTATTGCAGTCTTGTCCTGCGCGTTGATGGTGGAATGAGTCAGGTCGAGGCCCTGAGTCTGACCGTCGGCCTGGCGGTGGCGAAAGCGCTGCGGGCGTGTGGCGTGACTGCGGCCGGGCTCAAGTGGCCGAATGACGTGTTGGTCGATGGGCGCAAGATATCCGGAATACTGCTCGAGCTTGCCGGCGATCCTGCCGATGTCTGCCATGTCGTGATCGGTATCGGTATCAATGTGAACATGCTGGTCGATACGCCTGCGTTGATCGATCAGCCCTGGACGTCGGTGCGGCAGTGTCTCGGCCACGCGCTCGACCGCAACCAGTTGGCGGCTGAACTCCTGAAGCAGTTGCGTGTGCACCTCTCCACGCATTGGCAGCAGGGCTTTGCCGGCTTGCGAGAAGAGTGGGAGGCGTTGCACGTGTGGCGAGGCCGCTCCGTCGCGTTGACTGCGGGGAGCAACGCAATCCTGGGTGTGGTGCAGGGCGTCGATGAACGAGGGGCGATTCGGCTGAGTGTCGATGGTGTCGATCAAATCTTCAGCGGTGGCGAGTTGAGCCTGAGGTTGCAGCATGATTCTTGAGCTCGACTGCGGTAACAGCTTCATCAAATGGCGAGTGATCTCCATCGACGCTGCTCAGCGTATTGCCGCTGGCGTGGTCAACGACGATGCCGGCCTGTTCGAGGCGCTGTCGGCTGTCCCTGATCTGCAAGTGGAGCATTGCCGCATGGTCAGTGTGCGCAGCGATGCCGAGACCGAGCAGTTGGTTGCCCGTCTGCGTGCGTCTCTGGGCGTGGAGGCGGTTTGCGCTCAGTCCGCCAGTCAGGTCGGCGCTGTACGCAATGGCTATGCTGACTTCCAGCGCCTGGGCCTGGACCGCTGGCTGGCCGTGCTCGGGGCTTACCATCTCGGTCAGCGCGCCTGTCTGGTGGTGGATCTGGGGACGGCCGTCACAGCCGATTTCATCTCTGCCGATGGTGCGCACCTGGGCGGCTTCATCTGTCCGGGGCTGCCGTTGATGCGCGATCAGCTGAGCACGCACACCCGGCGTATTCGTTACGACCGCCAGGTGGCACTCGCGGCATTGCAGGAGCTGGATCCTGGGCGTTCCACTGCGGAGGCGGTCGAGCGTGGTTGCGTGCTGATGCTGCGCGGGTTCGTCGCCGAGCAGTTGGCACAGGCGACGGCGCGTTTTTCGGATGGCTTCGAGGTGTTCCTGACGGGTGGGGATGCCGATCTGGTGCGTGATGTCGTGCCGGGCGCTCAGGTCGTCGCGGATCTGGTATTTGTCGGGTTGGCGATCGCCTGCCCCCTGAATTGAGGCAAGGCATGCGCTGGTTCCTGCTACTGCTGCTACTTCTTAACGCGTTCTACTACGTCTGGCACCAACAGCAGGCGCCGTTGCGGGCCAAGGAGGTGGCGCCGGCCAGTTCTTATCAGGGGGCGCGCAAGGACATACGCCTGCTCAGCGAGGCCGAGTCGCCTCGTCTGCCCGCAAGGCAGCCGGAGGTCGAGCCGCAGGCGGCGGCCTCCGAGGCGGCGGTGTGTCTTTTCCTGGGGAGCTTCGAGGCGGAATCTCGCGCCCGGGTCGTCGAGCAGCGCCTGCTGAGCCTGGACATACAGGCTGAGGTTCACAGCATCGATGCGGCTGCGGGCGTGGAGTACTGGGTGTACCTGCCTCCGCTGGCGTCCCGGCAGGCGTCGTTGCGTCAGTTGCGAGAGCTGCAGGCGCGGCGCATCGACAGTTACATCATCACGCAGGGGGAGTTGGCTAATGGCATCTCCCTGGGCATCTTCCCGCGCAGCGATTCGGCCGACAGTGTCATGCAGCGCCTTCGCGAAGTGGGTTACGAGCCGCAGATGCGCGAATTGTCGCGCGCCCATCGCAGTTTCTGGGTGCGGGTGGCCCCGGAAAGCAGGCGTCTGGCCGACGAATTTCTGCTGGGGCGACTGGCTGGAGACTTCGCTGGTTTGCAACATCAATTAATGCCGTGCGAGGGCGTTGCATTGCTCCAATAGTTTGCATAGAATGGCGCCCGCTTCGCAGGGTGGTCAAAGTTGGTTCCCGACGAAGATGTTGTCAAAGTAGCTAACCTCAAGATTTTAATGAGAAAAAGCTTGACAGCAGGGTGGCAGATCTAGAAAATGCCGCCTCACTTTGGAGGGGTTCCCGAGCGGCCAAAGGGATCAGACTGTAAATCTGACGTCATCGACTTCGAAGGTTCGAATCCTTCCCCCTCCACCAGATTCAGCGTGAGCTGCAGGCTCCGCGGGCATAGTTCAGTGGTAGAACCTCAGCCTTCCAAGCTGATGATGCGGGTTCGATTCCCGCTGCCCGCTCCAGTTTGTGGTTGGCGCAATAGAGTTTGGCTCATGTAGCTCAGTTGGTAGAGCACACCCTTGGTAAGGGTGAGGTCAGCGGTTCAAGTCCGCTCATGAGCTCCATCTAATGAAGGCAGATATGAAAGTATCTGCCTTTGTTTTAATGGCGGCATGGCTTGCTCAATTCTTCGTTAGGAGACGGTCAAGATGGCTAAAGAGAAATTCGAACGTAACAAACCGCACGTCAACGTCGGCACCATCGGTCACGTTGACCACGGTAAGACCACTCTGACCGCTGCTCTGACCCGTGTCTGCTCCGAAGTTTTCGGTTCGGCCAAGGTCGACTTCGACAAGATCGACAGCGCTCCGGAAGAAAAAGCTCGTGGTATCACCATCAACACCGCGCACGTAGAGTACGACTCCACCATTCGTCACTACGCGCACGTTGACTGCCCGGGCCACGCCGACTACGTGAAGAACATGATCACCGGTGCCGCCCAGATGGACGGCGCGATCCTGGTCTGCTCGGCTGCCGATGGTCCGATGCCGCAAACCCGTGAGCACATCCTGCTGTCCCGTCAGGTTGGCGTACCGTACATCGTCGTGTTCCTGAACAAGGCCGACATGGTTGACGACGCCGAGCTGCTGGAACTGGTTGAGATGGAAGTTCGCGACCTGCTGAGCACCTACGACTTCCCGGGCGACGACACTCCGATCATCATCGGTTCTGCTCTGATGGCCCTGAACGGCGAAGACGACAACGAGCTGGGCACCACTGCCGTTAAGAAGCTGGTCGAGACTCTGGATAGCTACATTCCTGAGCCGGTTCGTGCCATCGATCGTCCGTTCCTGATGCCGATCGAAGACGTATTCTCGATCTCCGGCCGCGGTACTGTTGTTACCGGTCGTGTAGAGCGCGGTATCGTCAAGATCCAGGAAGAAATCGAAATCGTCGGTCTGCGTCCGACCACCAAGACTACCTGCACCGGCGTTGAGATGTTCCGCAAGCTGCTGGACGAAGGTCGTGCTGGTGAGAACTGCGGCGTGCTGCTGCGCGGCACCAAGCGTGATGAAGTCGAGCGTGGTCAGGTTCTGGCCAAGCCGGGCACCATCAAGCCGCACACCAAGTTCGAAGCTGAAGTGTACGTTCTGTCCAAGGAAGAAGGTGGTCGTCACACCCCGTTCTTCAAGGGCTACCGTCCGCAGTTCTACTTCCGTACCACTGACGTGACCGGTTCGTGCGAACTGCCGGAAGGCGTTGAGATGGTAATGCCGGGCGACAACATCAAAATGGTTGTCACCCTGATCAAGCCGATCGCCATGGAAGACGGCCTGCGCTTCGCGATCCGCGAAGGCGGTCGTACCGTCGGCGCCGGCGTGGTTGCCAAGATCGTCGAGTAATCGGTTGATCTGTTCCTCTCGGGCCGGCATAATGGTCGGCCTGATTTTGCTTTAGGTCAGTAGCTCAATTGGCAGAGCGGCGGTCTCCAAAACCGCAGGTTGGGGGTTCGATTCCCTCCTGACCTGCCATTTTCTAACGAATCTGGCGTGTCTTTCACAGGATCTTCTCGAATGAATGTTAAGGCTGAAGCCAAAGACTCTCGCTTTGATCTGGTCAAGTGGCTGGTTGTCGCTGCCCTGGTTGTTGTGGGTGTCGTAGGTAATCAGTACTTCTCTGCTGAGCCGGTTCTGTATCGTGTTCTGGGTCTGGTTGCTCTGGGTGCTGTTGCTGCCTTCGTGGCGTTTCAGACTGCTCGCGGCCAGGCGTTCGCGGTTCTGCTGAAAGAAGCTCGCGTCGAGATTCGTAAAGTTGTTTGGCCGACCCGTCAGGAAACCACGCAGACCACGTTGATCGTGGTTGCTGTTGTCCTGGTAATGGCGCTGCTGTTGTGGGGGCTCGATTCCCTGCTCGGTTGGCTTGTTTCCCTGATTGTTGGTTAAGGGTGTCTCGTGGCTAAGCGTTGGTACGTCGTGCATGCCTACTCGGGTTACGAGAAGCATGTGATGCGCTCGCTGATCGAGCGCGTGAAACTCGCTGGAATGGAAGATGAATTCGGCGAAATTCTCGTGCCCACTGAAGAAGTGGTCGAGATGCGCAACGGTCAGAAGCGCAAGAGTGAGCGCAAGTTCTTCCCTGGCTATGTTCTGGTCCAGATGGAAATGAACGAGGCGACTTGGCACTTGATCAAGGATACGCCGCGCGTCATGGGCTTCATTGGTGGTACTGCCGACAAGCCGGCGCCGATCACCGAGAAAGAAGCTGAAGCCATTCTCCGTCGTGTTGCCGATAACGGCGACAAGCCCAAGCCGAAGACGCTGTTCGAGCCGGGCGAGATGGTCCGTGTTGTCGATGGCCCGTTCGCCGATTTCGGTGGCGTGGTCGAAGAAGTGAATTACGAGAAGAGCCGTATCCAGGTTGCAGTGACCATCTTCGGTCGCTCCACCCCGGTCGAGCTGGAGTTCAGTCAGGTCGAGAAGGCATAACTGACATAAGCATCCCACACCCCGCAGCCTTAGGCTGCGGGGTTTTGTCGTCACTGGGATAAATGCGTAAGTAACCTCGGGGAGCCGTCAGGCGTTCGAACCCGAAATTGGAGTAGCTAATGGCTAAGAAAATTCAGGCTTATATCAAGCTGCAGGTTAAAGCCGGTCAGGCAAACCCGTCGCCACCCGTTGGTCCGGCTCTGGGTCAGCACGGTGTCAACATCATGGAATTCTGCAAGGCGTTCAACGCCAAGACTCAGGGCATGGAACCTGGTCTGCCGACTCCTGTGATCATCACCGTTTACAGCGACCGTAGCTTCACCTTTGAAACCAAGAGCACCCCGGCATCGGTACTGCTGAAGAAGGCCGCTGGCCTGAGCAGCGGCTCCGCTCGCCCGAACACCGTCAAAGTAGGCACCGTTACCCGTGCTCAGCTGGAAGAGATCGCCAAGACCAAGCAGGCCGATCTGACTGCCGCTGACCTGGATGCGGCCGTGCGCACCATCGCCGGCTCCGCTCGTAGCATGGGCCTGAACGTGGAGGGTGTGTAATGGCTAAGTTGACCAAGCGCCAAAAGGCCATTGCGGCCAAGGTTGAAGCCGGCAAGGCCTACACCTTCGAAGAAGCTGCCGGCCTGCTGGCCGAGCTGTCTGCTGTCAAGTTCACCGAGTCCTTCGACGTCGCAGTGAACCTGGGCGTAGACCCGCGTAAATCCGACCAGGTCGTTCGTGGCGCCACCGTTCTGCCGAACGGCACCGGTAAAAGCGTTCGCGTTGCCGTGTTCACCCAGGGTCCGGGCGCTGAAGCCGCTCTGGCTGCTGGTGCCGACAAGGTAGGTATGGACGATCTGGCTGCCGAAATGAAAGCCGGCGACCTGAACTACGACGTCGTCATCGCTTCCCCGGACGCCATGCGCGTTGTCGGCCAGTTGGGTCAGGTTCTCGGCCCGCGCGGCCTGATGCCGAACCCGAAAGTCGGCACCGTGACTCCGGACGTCGCTACTGCGGTCAAGAATGCCAAGGCTGGTCAGGTGCGTTTCCGTACCGACAAGAACGGCATCATCCACACTTCCGTTGGCAAGGTCGGCTTCGAAGCCACCGCGCTGAAGCAGAACGTGGAAGCCCTGCTGGCTGACCTGAAGCGTCTGAAGCCGTCGACTTCGAAAGGCATCTACGTCAAGCGCGTGACCCTGAGCACCACCATGGGTCCTGGTCTGATCATCGATCAGGCTTCGCTCGACGCGTAAGTGATTGAGCCGGCAGCCTTGTGCTGCCGGCTTTGAAAAAATTGGGGTCCCTGCCTGGCGGGGGCTATCCAAGACCGTAGGTGGCGCAAGCTTTAAAGCAGAGAGAGCGATCTCCCTGAGCCTACGCAGATGGTGCTCCCGATTCATACCGAATCAGACACCAAAACGCCGTCCGGCCCATGTCGGACGAAACGGTAACATCCAGGAGTAAACCCGTGGCAATTAAACTCGAAGACAAGAAGGCCATCGTCGCTGAAGTCAACGAGGCTGCCAAAGCCGGTCTGTCCGCTGTCGTGGCTGATGCCCGTGGCGTGACCGTCGGCGCAATGACCGGACTCCGTAAAGAGGCCCGAGCGGCTGGTGTGTACGTGAAAGTCGTACGTAACACCCTGCTCAAGCGCGCTGTTGAAGGCACTCAGTTCGACGTGCTCAACGACGTGTTCAAAGGCCCGACCCTGATCGCGTTCTCCAACGAACATCCGGGCGCTGCTGCCCGTATCTTCAAGGATTTCGCCAAGGGTCAGGACAAGTTCGAGATCAAGGCAGCTGCGTTCGAGGGCCAGTTCCTCGCAGCAAACCAGATCGACGTACTGGCAAGCCTGCCGACCCGCGAAGAGGGCATTGCCCAGCTGATGAGCGTGATTCAAGGCGCCACCAGCAAACTCGCTCGCACGCTGGCAGCTATTCGCGACCAGAAAGAAGCTGCTGCTGCCTAAGGCCGCGTAAGCACTTTCGAAATCACATGTTTAATTTGATGGTCGCGTAAGGCCGTCACCCCAATACAGGAATTGATAGTCATGTCCCTGACTAACGAGCAAATCATCGAAGCTATCGGCCAGAAATCCGTTATGGAAATCGTTGAGCTGATCAAAGCGATGGAAGAAACCTTCGGCGTTACCGCTGCTGCTGCTGTTGCTGCCGGTCCGGCTGCTGCTGCTCCGGCTGCTGAAGAGCAAACCGAGTTCACCATCGTTCTGGCTGAAGCTGGCGACAAGAAAGTGAACGTGATCAAGGCTGTTCGCGAGCTGACCGGTCTGGGCCTGAAAGAAGCCAAGGCTGTCGTTGACGGCGCCCCGGGCGTGGTCAAGGAAGGCGCTTCGAAAGAAGAAGCCGAAGCTGCCAAGAAAGCCCTGGAAGAAGCAGGCGCCAAGGTCGAGCTCAAGTAAGTTCGCACCTTGCGTCTACAGCCCGAGCGACTCGCACAAGGCTGATGGCTGGTGGCTTTTGCCACCGGCCTTTTTCCGTTCTAGGTTGGCTGTTCGTCAGTCAGCCTGGAATCGGGAAGATCCCGCCCGAGAGGCGGCCGCAAACCGAGGGTTTGCACGATTTTCTGGTCATCGCCGCCGGCGCTGGCCAAATAAGCAGGTGACCAAGCTGGGGAACGCTGATGGCTTACTCATACACTGAGAAAAAACGTATCCGCAAGGACTTTAGCAAGTTGCCGGATGTCATGGATGTGCCTTACCTCCTGGCCATCCAGCTGGATTCCTATCGCGAATTCCTGCAGCAAGGGGCGAGCAAGGAACAGTTCCGTGACATCGGCCTGCATGCGGCCTTCAAATCGGTATTCCCGATCATCAGCTACTCCGGCAACGCCGCTCTGGAGTACGTCGGCTATCGCCTGGGCGATCCGGCGTTCGACGTCAAGGAGTGCGTCCTGCGTGGCGTGACCTTCGCCGTGCCGCTGCGCGTGAAGGTGCGTCTGATCATTTTCGACAAAGAATCGTCGAACAAAGCGATCAAGGACATCAAAGAGCAGGAAGTGTACATGGGCGAAATCCCGCTCATGACCGAGAACGGTACCTTCGTCATCAACGGTACCGAGCGTGTGATCGTTTCCCAGCTGCACCGTTCGCCGGGCGTGTTCTTCGACCACGACCGTGGCAAGACCCACAGCTCGGGCAAGCTGCTGTACTCCGCTCGCATCATCCCTTACCGCGGTTCCTGGCTGGACTTCGAGTTCGACCCGAAGGACGCGGTATTCGTGCGTATCGACCGTCGCCGCAAACTGCCGGCGTCCGTCCTGCTGCGCGCGCTCGGCTACAGCACCGAGGAAGTGCTGGATGCCTTCTACGACACCAACGTCTACCACGTTAAGAGCGAAGGCCTGAGCCTGGAGCTCGTGCCTCAGCGCCTGCGCGGTGAAGTCGCGGTCCTGGACATCAAGGACAGCAGCGGCAAGGTGATCGTGGAGCAGGGCCGTCGTATCACTGCCCGCCACATCAACCAGCTGGACAAGGCTGGCATCAAAGAGCTGGACGTTCCGCTCGAGTACGTCATTGGCCGCACCACTGCCAAGGCCGTCGTGCATCCGGCCACCGGCGAAATCATCGCCGAGTGCAACACCGAGCTGACCGCCGACCTGCTGGTCAAGATGTCCAAGGCACAGGTTGTCCGCTTCGAGACCCTGTACACCAACGACATCGACTGTGGTCCGTTCATCAGCGACACCCTGAAGATCGACAGCACCACCAATCAGCTGGAGGCGCTGGTCGAGATCTACCGCATGATGCGCCCGGGCGAGCCGCCAACCAAGGATGCCGCCGAGACCCTGTTCAACAACCTGTTCTTCAGCGCCGAGCGTTACGATCTGTCTGCCGTCGGCCGCATGAAGTTCAACCGTCGTATCGGTCGTACCGAGATCGAAGGTTCGGGCGTGCTGAGCAAGGAAGACATCGTTGCCGTACTGAAGACCCTGGTCGACATCCGTAACGGCAAAGGCATCGTCGATGACATCGACCACCTGGGTAACCGTCGCGTACGTTGCGTCGGCGAGATGGCCGAGAACCAGTTCCGCGTGGGCCTGGTGCGTGTCGAGCGCGCGGTCAAGGAACGTCTGTCGATGGCCGAAAGCGAAGGCCTGATGCCGCAGGATCTGATCAACGCCAAGCCGGTTGCGGCGGCGGTGAAGGAGTTCTTCGGTTCCAGCCAGCTTTCCCAGTTCATGGACCAGAACAACCCGCTCTCCGAGATCACCCACAAGCGCCGCGTTTCCGCACTCGGCCCAGGTGGTCTGACCCGTGAGCGCGCCGGCTTCGAAGTCCGCGACGTACACCCGACCCACTACGGCCGTGTGTGCCCGATCGAGACGCCTGAAGGTCCGAACATCGGTCTGATCAACTCGCTGGCTGCCTACGCCCGCACCAACCAGTACGGCTTCCTGGAAAGCCCGTACCGCGTGGTCAAGGAAGGCAAGGTCACCAACGACATCGTGTTCCTGTCGGCCATCGAAGAAGCCGATCACGTGATCGCCCAGGCCTCCGCCACCCTGAACGACAAGGGTGAGCTGATCGACGAGCTGGTTGCCGTACGTCACCTGAACGAATTCACCGTGAAGGCGCCGGAAGACGTCACCCTGATGGACGTTTCGCCGAAGCAGGTTGTTTCCGTCGCTGCCTCGCTGATTCCGTTCCTCGAGCACGACGACGCCAACCGTGCACTCATGGGTTCGAACATGCAGCGTCAGGCTGTACCGACCCTGCGCGCCGACAAGCCGCTGGTAGGTACCGGCATGGAGCGCAACGTCGCCCGTGACTCCGGTGTCTGCGTCGTGGCCCGTCGCGGTGGCGTGATCGACTCGGTCGACGCCAGCCGTATCGTGGTTCGCGTCAATGATGACGAAGTCGAAACTGGCGAAGCCGGTGTCGACATCTACAACCTGACCAAGTACACCCGCTCCAACCAGAACACCTGCATCAACCAGCGTCCGCTGGTGAGCAAGGGTGATCAGGTTGCGCGTGGCGACATCATGGCTGACGGCCCGTCCACCGACATGGGTGAACTGGCGCTGGGTCAGAACATGCGCGTTGCGTTCATGCCGTGGAACGGCTTCAACTTCGAAGACTCCATCTGCCTGTCCGAGCGCGTGGTTCAGGAAGACCGCTTCACCACCATCCACATCCAGGAACTGACCTGTGTGGCGCGTGACACCAAGCTCGGCCCAGAGGAAATCTCCTCGGATATCCCGAACGTTGGTGAAGCTGCACTGAACAAGCTGGACGAAGCCGGTATCGTCTACGTCGGTGCCGAAGTCGGCCCGGGCGACATCCTGGTCGGCAAGGTCACCCCGAAAGGCGAGACCCAGCTGACTCCGGAAGAGAAGCTGCTGCGTGCGATCTTCGGTGAGAAGGCGTCCGACGTGAAGGACACCTCCCTGCGCGTGCCGACCGGCACCAAGGGTACCGTCATCGACGTACAGGTCTTCACCCGTGATGGTGTCGAGCGCGACAGCCGTGCCCTGGCCATCGAGAAAGAGCAGCTCGACGAGATCCGCAAGGATCTGAACGAAGAGTTCCGCATCGTCGAAGGCGCGACCTTCGAGCGTCTGCGTTCCGCTCTGGTGGGTGCCATCGCCGAAGGCGGCGCCGGCCTGAAGAAAGGCAGCGCGGTCACCGACGAGTTCCTCGACGGCCTCGAGCGTGGTCAGTGGTTCAAACTGCGCATGGCCGACGACGCGCTGAACGAGCAGCTGGAGAAGGCGCAGGCCTACATCTCCGACCGCCGTCAGCTGCTCGACGACAAGTTCGAAGACAAGAAGCGCAAGCTGCAGCAGGGCGATGACCTGGCTCCGGGCGTACTGAAGATCGTCAAGGTCTACCTGGCCATCCGCCGTCGCATCCAGCCGGGTGACAAGATGGCCGGTCGTCACGGTAACAAGGGTGTGGTCTCGGTGATCATGCCGGTCGAAGACATGCCGCACGACGCCAACGGTACGCCGGTCGACATCGTCCTCAACCCGCTGGGCGTACCGTCGCGTATGAACGTCGGTCAGATCCTCGAAACCCACCTGGGCCTGGCGGCCAAGGGCCTGGGCGAGAAGATCAACCGCATGCTCGAAGAGCAGCGCAAGATCGCTGAGCTGCGCAAGTTCCTCGCCGAGATCTACAACGAGATCGGTGGTCGTCAGGAAAACCTCGACGAGTTCTCCGACAACGAGATCCTCGAGCTGGCGAAGAACCTGAAAGGCGGCGTGCCGATGGCGACTGCCGTGTTCGACGGTGCCAAGGAAACCGAGATCAAGGCCATGCTGAAGCTGGCCGATCTGCCGGAAAGCGGCCAGATGCGTCTGTTCGACGGTCGTACTGGTAACCAGTTCGAGCGCCCGACCACCGTCGGCTACATGTACATGCTCAAACTGAACCACTTGGTGGACGACAAGATGCACGCGCGTTCCACTGGTTCCTACAGCCTGGTTACCCAGCAGCCGCTGGGTGGTAAGGCGCAGTTCGGTGGTCAGCGTTTCGGGGAGATGGAGGTCTGGGCGCTGGAAGCCTACGGTGCCGCCTACACCCTGCAGGAAATGCTGACCGTGAAGTCGGACGACGTGAACGGCCGTACCAAGATGTACAAGAACATCGTGGATGGCGATCACCGGATGGAGCCGGGCATGCCCGAGTCCTTCAACGTGCTGATCAAAGAGATCCGTTCGCTCGGCATCGACATCGATCTGGAAACCGAATAACACGTGACGCGAGGAGAGCGGGGCGGTTAGCCCGCTCTCCGCTCCGCCAGGAGGAAAGGCCTTGAAAGACCTACTGAATTTGCTGAAAAACCAGGGTCAGATCGAAGAGTTCGACGCCATCCGCATCGGGTTGGCCTCGCCTGAGATGATCCGTTCGTGGTCGTTCGGTGAAGTTAAAAAGCCGGAAACCATCAACTACCGTACCTTCAAGCCAGAGCGCGACGGCCTGTTCTGCGCCAAGATCTTTGGCCCGGTCAAGGACTACGAGTGCCTGTGCGGCAAGTACAAGCGCCTCAAGCACCGCGGTGTGATCTGCGAGAAGTGCGGCGTTGAAGTCGCGCTGGCCAAGGTTCGTCGTGAGCGCATGGCGCACATCGAACTGGCCTCGCCGGTTGCCCACATCTGGTTCCTGAAGTCGCTGCCGTCCCGTATCGGCCTGCTGATGGACATGACCCTGCGTGACATCGAGCGCGTGCTCTACTTCGAGAGCTACGTGGTGATCGATCCGGGCATGACCACCCTCGAGAAGGGGCAGCTGCTGAACGACGAGCAGTACTTCGAAGCCCTCGAAGAGTTCGGTGACGACTTCGACGCGCGCATGGGCGCCGAAGCCGTGCGCGAGCTGCTGCACGCCATCGACCTGGATCACGAGATCGGCCGCCTGCGTGAAGAGATTCCGCAGACCAACTCCGAGACCAAGATCAAGAAGCTGTCCAAGCGCCTGAAGCTGATGGAAGCCTTCAAGGACTCCGGTAACCTGCCGGAGTGGATGGTCCTGACCGTTCTGCCGGTTCTGCCGCCGGACCTGCGTCCGCTGGTGCCGCTGGATGGTGGCCGCTTCGCGACTTCGGATCTGAACGATCTGTATCGCCGCGTGATCAACCGTAACAACCGTCTGAAGCGCCTGCTCGATCTGTCGGCGCCGGACATCATCGTGCGCAACGAAAAGCGCATGCTGCAGGAAGCGGTCGACGCCCTGCTCGACAACGGCCGTCGCGGTCGCGCCATCACCGGCTCGAACAAGCGTCCGCTGAAGTCGCTGGCCGACATGATCAAGGGTAAGCAAGGTCGCTTCCGTCAGAACCTGCTCGGTAAGCGCGTGGACTACTCCGGTCGCTCCGTTATTACCGTGGGCCCGACCCTGCGCCTGCACCAGTGCGGTCTGCCGAAGAAGATGGCGCTGGAGCTGTTCAAGCCGTTCATCTTCGGCAAGCTGGAAGCCCGTGGTCTGGCGACCACCATCAAGGCGGCCAAGAAGATGGTCGAGCGCGAGCTGCCCGAGGTCTGGGACGTTCTCGCCGAAGTCATCCGCGAACATCCCGTGCTGCTCAACCGTGCACCGACCCTGCACCGTCTGGGTATCCAGGCGTTCGAGCCGGTTCTGATCGAAGGCAAGGCCATCCAGCTGCACCCGCTGGTCTGCGCCGCGTACAACGCCGACTTCGACGGTGACCAGATGGCCGTGCACGTGCCGCTGACCCTCGAGGCCCAGCTGGAAGCGCGCGCGCTGATGATGTCGACCAACAACATCCTCTCGCCCGCCAACGGCGAGCCGATCATCGTACCGTCGCAGGACGTGGTTCTGGGTCTGTACTACATGACCCGTGAAGCGGTGAACGCCAAGGGTGAAGGTCGCGTCTTCGCCGATCTGCAGGAAGTCGACCGCGTGTTCCGCGCCGGCGAAGCGTCCCTGCACGCCCGTGTGAAAGTGCGTATCAACGAAACCGTCAAAGAGAAAGACGGTTCGATCAGCAAGAACACCCGCATCGTCGACACCACCGTCGGCCGCGCGCTGCTGTTCCAGGTGGTACCGGCCGGCCTGTCCTACGACGTGGTCAACCAGCCGATGAAGAAGAAGGCGATCTCCAAGCTGATCAACCAGTGCTACCGCACCGTGGGTCTGAAGGACACCGTCATCTTCGCCGACCAGCTGATGTACACCGGTTTCGCCTACTCGACCATCTCCGGTGTGTCGATCGGCGTGAACGACTTCGTCATCCCGGATGAAAAAGCGCGCATTATCGATGCCGCCACCGAGGAAGTGAAGGAAATCGAATCGCAGTACGCCTCCGGCCTGGTTACCCAGGGCGAGAAGTACAACAAGGTGATCGACCTGTGGTCGAAGGCCAACGACGAAGTCTCCAAGGCGATGATGGCCAACCTCTCGAAAGAGCCGGTGGTCGATCGCGAAGGCAAGACCGTCGAGCAGGAGTCCTTCAACTCCATGTACATGATGGCCGACTCCGGTGCGCGGGGTTCCGCAGCCCAGATTCGTCAGCTGGCCGGTATGCGTGGTCTGATGGCCAAGCCGGACGGTTCCATCATCGAAACGCCGATCACGGCGAACTTCCGTGAAGGCCTGTCGGTTCTGCAGTACTTCATCTCCACCCACGGTGCTCGTAAAGGTCTGGCGGATACCGCACTGAAGACCGCGAACTCCGGTTACCTGACCCGTCGTCTGGTCGACGTGGCCCAGGATCTGGTGGTGACCGAGGTCGACTGCGGTACCGAACACGGTCTGCTGATGACTCCGCACATCGAAGGCGGCGACGTGGTCGAGCCGCTCGGTGAGCGCGTTCTGGGTCGTGTCATTGCCAAGGACGTGCCGAAGCCGGGCAGCGACGAGATCATCGTGCCGGCCGGTACCCTGATCGACGAGCAGTGGGTCGAGTTCATCGAGCTGAACAGCGTCGACGAAGTGGTCGTGCGTTCGCCGATCACCTGCGAAACCCGCTACGGCATCTGCTCCGCGTGCTACGGCCGCGATCTGGCCCGTGGTCACCAGGTCAACATCGGTGAGGCGGTCGGCGTTATCGCTGCCCAGTCGATCGGTGAGCCGGGTACCCAGCTGACCATGCGTACCTTCCACATCGGTGGTGCTGCAAGCCGTACCTCGGCTGCCGACAGCGTCCAGGTGAAGAACGGTGGTGCGATCCGTCTGCACAACCTGAAGCACGTCGAGCGTGTCGACGGCAACCTGGTAGCGGTTTCCCGTTCCGGTGAGCTGGCCGTGGCCGACGAGTTCGGTCGTGAGCGCGAGCGCTACAAGCTGCCGTACGGTGCCGTTATTTCCGTGAAGGAAGGCGACAAGGTCGACGCTGGCGCCATCGTCGCCAAGTGGGACCCGCACACCCACCCGATCGTGACCGAAATGAAGGGTATCGTGACCTTCGTCGGCATGGAGGAGGGCATCACCATCAAGCGCCAGACCGACGAACTGACCGGTCTGACCAACATCGAGGTGATGGATCCGAAGGATCGTCCGGCTGCTGGCAAGGACATTCGTCCGGCCATCAAGATGGTCGACGCCAACGGCAAGGAACTGCTGCTGCCGGGTACCGACGTACCGGCCCAGTACTTCCTGCCTGCCAACGCCCTGGTCGGTGTGGCGGATGGTGCGCAGATCGCGGTCGGTGACGTTATCGCCCGTATCCCGCAGGAAACCTCGAAGACCCGCGACATCACCGGTGGTCTGCCGCGCGTTGCCGACCTGTTCGAAGCCCGTCGTCCGAAGGAAGCTTCGATCCTGGCGGAAATCAGCGGCACCATCTCGTTCGGAAAGGAGACCAAGGGCAAGCGCCGTCTGGTCATCACTCCGACCGATGGCAGCGATCCGTACGAGGAGCTGATTCCGAAGTGGCGTCACCTGAACGTGTTCGAAGGTGAACAGGTCAACAAGGGTGAAGTCATCTCCGACGGTCCGAGCGATCCGCACGACATCCTGCGTCTGCTGGGCGTCAGCGCGCTGGCCAAGTACATCGTCAACGAGATCCAGGACGTTTACCGTCTGCAGGGCGTGAAGATCAACGACAAGCACATCGAGACCATCCTGCGTCAGATGCTGCGCAAGGTCGAAGTCAGCGAGTCCGGCGATTCGTCCTTCATCAAGGGCGACCAGATGGAGCTCACCCAGGTTCTGGGCGAGAACGAGCGTCTGGCCGAGGAAGACAAGTTCATCGCCAAGTACACCCGCGTACTGCTGGGTATCACCAAGGCGTCGCTGTCCACCGAGTCGTTCATCTCGGCGGCTTCCTTCCAGGAAACCACCCGCGTCCTCACCGAGGCGGCGGTTACTGGCAAGCGCGACTACCTGCGTGGTCTGAAAGAGAACGTGGTCGTGGGTCGTCTGATCCCGGCTGGTACCGGCCTGGCCTATCACAGCGAGCGCAAGCGCAAGCGTGATGCCGACAAGCCGGTCCGCGTCAGCGCCAGTGAGGTCGAAGCCGCACTGACCGAAGCGCTGAACTCCAGCGGAAATTGAGTCGAAGCCCCGTCAGTTCGCTGGCGGGGCTTTGCCTTGACTGGGGACGTGAGTCTCTTTAGACTCATGCACCCCTAAATTTGGCAGGGCGTTTGGCTCTGCCATCTTTATTTGTGAGCGTCGAAAGACAACAGTGGAGCTAGTAGATGGCAACTATCAACCAGCTGGTACGTCAGCCGCGTAAGCGCATCGTCGAGAAATCCGACGTGCCTGCGCTGCAGAACTGCCCGCAGCGTCGTGGCGTGTGCACCCGCGTGTACACCACCACGCCGAAGAAACCTAACTCGGCACTGCGTAAGGTATGCCGCGTGCGTCTGACCAACGGCTACGAAGTGTCTTCGTACATCGGCGGTGAAGGCCACAACCTGCAAGAGCACAGCGTCGTGCTGATCCGTGGCGGTCGTGTAAAAGACCTTCCGGGTGTGCGCTACCACACCGTGCGTGGTTCGCTGGATACCTCCGGCGTCAAAGACCGTAAGCAGGGTCGTTCCAAGTACGGTACCAAGCGTCCGAAATAAGGCCGCTTGATCCTTTTTATTTAGTTGAGTCGATAAGAGTAAGGTCGGGCGCGGCGTTCGCCGTTGGTCCCGAGCTAACCTGAAGACCGTTTGAGGGCTTATCAATGCCAAGACGTCGTGTAGCAGCCAAGCGTGAGATCCTGGACGATCCGAAATACGGAAGCCAGATCCTCGCCAAATTCATGAACCACGTGATGGAAAGCGGCAAGAAGGCCGTGGCCGAGCGCATCGTTTACGGTGCTCTGGACACTGTCAAAGCACGCAAGAACAGCGATCCCCTGGAGATCTTCGAGAAAGCTCTCGACGCCATCGCTCCGCTGGTCGAAGTCAAGTCCCGCCGTGTAGGCGGTGCTACCTACCAGGTTCCGGTCGAAGTTCGTCCGTCCCGTCGTAACGCTCTGGCCATGCGCTGGCTGGTGGACTACGCGCGCAAGCGTGGTGAGAAGTCCATGGCTCTGCGTCTGGCTGGTGAGTTGCTGGATGCTGCTGAAGGCAAAGGCGCTGCTGTCAAGAAGCGTGAAGACGTGCACCGTATGGCTGAAGCCAACAAGGCTTTCTCGCACTACCGCTTCTAATTCCGGCTCCACTAACCTTGCGAGGGCTTTATGGCTCGTAATACAGCAATTAACCGCTACCGTAACATCGGTATCTGTGCCCACGTTGACGCGGGCAAGACCACCACTACCGAGCGGATCCTGTTCTACACAGGCCTGAGCCACAAGATGGGCGAGGTGCATGATGGCGCCGCGACCACCGACTGGATGGTTCAGGAGCAGGAGCGTGGTATTACCATTACTTCTGCTGCGATCACCACCTTCTGGGAAGGTTCTCGTCGTCAGTACGACAAGTACCGCGTAAACGTCATCGATACCCCCGGTCACGTTGACTTCACCATCGAAGTAGAGCGCTCCCTGCGTGTACTCGACGGTGCTGTCGTTGTGTTCTGTGGTACTTCGGGCGTTGAGCCGCAGTCCGAAACCGTATGGCGTCAGGCCAACAAGTACGGTGTTCCGCGTATCGTCTACGTGAACAAGATGGACCGTGCCGGTGCCAACTTCCTGCGCGTCGTCGGTCAGATCAAGAACCGTCTGGGTCACACCCCGGTTCCAATCCAGATCGCCATCGGTGCCGAGGACAACTTCCAGGGTCAGGTCGACCTGATCAAGATGAAAGCCATCTACTGGAACGATGACGACAAGGGCACTACCTATCGCGAGGAAGAGATTCCTGCGGAGCTGGTAGACCTGGCCAACGAATGGCGCTCCAACATGGTCGAGGCTGCTGCCGAGGCCAACGAAGAGCTGATGAACAAGTACCTCGAAGAAGGTGACCTGTCCGTCGACGACATCAAGGCTGGTCTGCGCGCCCGTACTCTGGCGAGCGAGATCGTTCCTGCTGTCTGCGGTTCTTCGTTCAAGAACAAGGGCGTTCCCCTGGTTCTGGACGCCGTCATCGACTTCCTGCCTGCTCCGACCGAGATCCCGGCGATCAAGGGTATCCACCCGGATCTGGCCGAGAAGCCGAAAGAGCAGATGGAAGAGTCGGACTACGACGAGCGTCACGCTGACGACAACGAGCCGTTCTCGGCTCTGGCGTTCAAGATCGCGACCGACCCGTTCGTCGGTACCCTGACCTTCGTTCGCGTCTACTCGGGCGTTCTGGAGTCTGGCCAGTCGGTCATCAACTCCGTGAAGGGCAAGAAAGAGCGCGTTGGTCGTATGGTGCAGATGCACGCCAACCAGCGTGAAGAGATCAAAGAAGTACGCGCTGGTGACATCGCTGCTCTGATCGGCATGAAGGACGTCACCACTGGTGAAACCCTGTGCGATCCCGAGAAGCAGATCATCCTCGAACGTATGGACTTCCCGGAGCCGGTGATTTCGGTAGCTGTAGAGCCGAAAACCAAGGCTGACCAGGAGAAGATGGGTATCGCTCTGGGCAAACTCGCTCAGGAAGACCCGTCGTTCCGCGTCAAGACTGACGAGGAAACCGGTCAGACCATCATCTCCGGTATGGGTGAGCTGCACCTGGACATTCTCGTTGACCGCATGAAGCGCGAGTTCAACGTTGAAGCCAACATCGGTAAGCCGCAGGTTTCCTACCGTGAAACCATCACCAAGGACGCTGTCGAGATCGAAGGCAAGTTCGTTCGTCAGTCCGGTGGTCGCGGTCAGTTCGGTCACTGCTGGATTCGCTTCTCGACTCCGGACGTGGACGACAAGGGCAACATCACTGAAGGCCTGGTGTTCACTAACGAGGTCGTTGGTGGTGTGGTACCGAAGGAATACATCCCGGCTATCCAGAAGGGTATCGAAGAGCAGATGAAGAACGGCGTCGTTGCCGGCTATCCGCTGATCGGCCTGAAGGCTACCGTGTTCGATGGTTCCTACCACGACGTCGACTCCAACGAGATGGCGTTCAAGATCGCTGCCTCCATGGCGACCAAGCAGCTGGCCCAGAAGGGTGGCGGCAAGGTGCTCGAGCCGATCATGAAAGTGGAAGTGGTGACTCCTGAGGATTACATGGGTGACGTGATGGGTGACCTGAACCGTCGTCGTGGTCTGATCCAGGGTATGGAAGATTCGGTCTCCGGCAAGGTCATCCGTGCCGAAGTTCCGCTGGGCGAGATGTTTGGTTACGCTACCGACGTTCGTTCCATGTCCCAGGGTCGCGCCAGCTACTCCATGGAATTCTCCAAGTACGCAGAGGCTCCGGCGAACATCGTCGAAGCACTGGTTAAAAAACAAGGCTAATCCCGCCCTTTAAGTAAGAGGTTTACTGTCGTGGCTAAGGAAAAATTCGAACGTAACAAACCGCACGTCAACGTCGGCACCATCGGTCACGTTGACCACGGTAAGACCACTCTGACCGCTGCTCTGACCCGTGTCTGCTCCGAAGTTTTCGGTTCGGCCAAGGTCGACTTCGACAAGATCGACAGCGCTCCGGAAGAAAAAGCTCGTGGTATCACCATCAACACCGCGCACGTAGAGTACGACTCCACCATTCGTCACTACGCGCACGTTGACTGCCCGGGCCACGCCGACTACGTGAAGAACATGATCACCGGTGCCGCCCAGATGGACGGCGCGATCCTGGTCTGCTCGGCTGCCGATGGTCCGATGCCGCAAACCCGTGAGCACATCCTGCTGTCCCGTCAGGTTGGCGTACCGTACATCGTCGTGTTCCTGAACAAGGCCGACATGGTTGACGACGCCGAGCTGCTGGAACTGGTTGAGATGGAAGTTCGCGACCTGCTGAGCACCTACGACTTCCCGGGCGACGACACTCCGATCATCATCGGTTCTGCTCTGATGGCCCTGAACGGCGAAGACGACAACGAGCTGGGCACCACTGCCGTTAAGAAGCTGGTCGAGACTCTGGATAGCTACATTCCTGAGCCGGTTCGTGCCATCGATCGTCCGTTCCTGATGCCGATCGAAGACGTATTCTCGATCTCCGGCCGCGGTACTGTTGTTACCGGTCGTGTAGAGCGCGGTATCGTCAAGATCCAGGAAGAAATCGAAATCGTCGGTCTGCGTCCGACCACCAAGACCACCTGCACCGGCGTTGAGATGTTCCGCAAGCTGCTGGACGAAGGTCGTGCTGGTGAGAACTGCGGCGTGCTGCTGCGCGGCACCAAGCGTGATGAAGTCGAGCGTGGTCAGGTTCTGGCCAAGCCGGGCACCATCAAGCCGCACACCAAGTTCGAAGCTGAAGTGTACGTTCTGTCCAAGGAAGAAGGTGGTCGTCACACCCCGTTCTTCAAGGGCTACCGTCCGCAGTTCTACTTCCGTACCACTGACGTGACCGGTTCGTGCGAACTGCCGGAAGGCGTTGAGATGGTAATGCCGGGCGACAACATCAAGATGGTTGTCACCCTGATCAAGCCGATCGCCATGGAAGACGGCCTGCGCTTCGCGATCCGCGAAGGCGGTCGTACCGTCGGCGCCGGCGTGGTTGCCAAGATCGTCGAGTAATCAACGATCCGCTTGAAAGAAAGGGGCCCTTCGGGGCCCTTTTCTTTTGAGCTGGTTAAAAGTTGACACCCCTGGGGGGCATCCGTACAATTGCGCCTCCCTCGAACGGGCGTAGTCCGTCTGTGGGGATTAGCAGCTTGGAATCTGAGGTCAAAATGCAAAACCAACAAATCCGTATTCGGTTGAAGGCTTTTGACCATCGCCTGATCGATCAATCTACCCAGGAAATCGTGGAAACCGCGAAACGTACTGGTGCTCAGGTGCGTGGTCCGATTCCTCTGCCTACTCGTAAGGAGCGGTATACCGTTCTGATTTCCCCGCACGTCAACAAAGACGCGCGTGATCAGTACGAAATCCGCACTCATAAGCGTGTTCTGGACATCGTCCAGCCGACGGATAAAACCGTTGATGCGCTGATGAAGCTCGACCTTGCGGCAGGCGTGGAAGTGCAGATCAGCCTCGGCTAAAACCTGGCGGTTTTAGTCGTGTAACGCTCTGAAATGGGCGGCCATAGCGGGTGAAAGCCCCGTACACTCATGAGGTTTAGAACATGACTATTGGTGTAGTCGGTCGTAAGTGCGGCATGACCCGCATTTTCACCGAAGAAGGTGTCTCCATTCCGGTCACGGTCATCGAGATCGAACCGAATCGCGTCACCCAGTTCAAAAACGAGGAGTCCGATGGCTATCGTGCAGTGCAGGTCACTGTCGGTGAACGTCGTGCTTCGCGTGTTAGCAAGGCTCAGGCTGGCCACTTCGCCAAGGCGAACGTCGCGGCAGGTCGTACCGTTCTGGAATTCCGTCTTGAAGAAGGCGACTACCAGGCTGGCGATCTGATCAACGCTGAAATTTTCCAAGCTGGTCAACTGGTCGACGTGACCGGTCAGTCCAAAGGTAAAGGCTTCGCCGGTACCATCAAGCGTTGGAACTTCCGCGGCCAGGACAACACTCACGGTAACTCCGTTTCGCACCGTGTACCGGGTTCCATCGGTCAGTGCCAGACCCCGGGTCGTGTATTCAAGGGCAAGAAGATGTCCGGTCATATGGGCGCCGAGCGCGTGACCGTGCAGTCCCTGGAAGTTGTTCGCGTAGACGCCGAGCGTAACCTGCTGCTGGTCAAGGGTGCCGTTCCGGGCGCTACTGGCGGCGACGTTATCGTTCGTCCGGCTGTCAAGGCGTAAGGGGAGAATCTGAGATGCAATTGAATGTAAATGGCGCTCAGGCGATCGAAGTGTCCGAAGCGACCTTCGGTGGCGAGTTCAACGAGACCCTGGTTCACCAAGCAGTCGTGGCCTACATGGCCGGCGGCCGTCAGGGCACCAAAGGCCAGAAGTCCCGTTCCGACGTTTCCGGTGGCGGTAAGCGCCCGTGGCGTCAGAAGGGTACCGGTCGTGCTCGTGCGGGTACCACCCGTGGTCCGATCTGGCGTGGCGGTGGTGTGACCTTCGCAGCGTCCACCCGTAACCATGATCAGAAGCTGAACAAGAAGATGTACCGCGCAGCCCTGCGCTCCATCCTTGCTGAGCTGGTTCGTACCGACCGTCTGGTAGTGGTTGAAGACTTTGCTGTCGAAGCTCCGAAAACCAAGGCTCTGCTGAGCAAGCTGAACGGCCTGGGTCTGAACGATGTGCTGATCGTATCCGACGCGGTCGATCAGAACCTGTACCTGGCTGCCCGCAACCTGCCGCACGTCGATGTACGTGACGTCCAGGGTTCCGATCCGGTCAGCCTGATCGCGTACGAAAAAGTGCTGGTCACTGTTTCGGCCGTGAAGAAATTCGAGGAGCTGCTGGGATGAACCAGGAACGCGTATTCAAAGTGCTGCTTGGCCCGCACATCTCCGAGAAGGCCACGGTTCTGGCTGACAAGCAAGGTCAGTTCGTTTTCAAAGTCGCTACCGATGCGACCAAGCTGGAAATCAAGAAGGCCGTCGAAAGCCTGTTCAACGTGAAGGTTGAGCGCGTTACTACCCAGAACGTTCTGGGCAAGAGCAAGCGCACCGCTCGCGGTCTGGGCAAGCGTAACGACTGGAAGAAGGCAGTTATCTCCCTTCAGCCGGGCCAAGATCTCGATTTCACCAGCAGTGCTGAGTAAGGAAGGGGTGCATCATGGCAATCGTTAAATGCAAACCGACTTCCGCTGGCCGCCGTTTTGTGGTCAAGGTGGTCAATCAGGAGCTGCACAAAGGCGCTCCGTACGCTCCGCTGCTCGAGAAGAAGTCGAAGTCCGGTGGTCGTAACAACAACGGCCGTATCACCACGCGTCACGTTGGTGGTGGTCACAAGCAGCATTACCGTCTGGTCGACTTCCGTCGCAACGACAAAGATGGCATCCCTGCCACTGTCGAGCGCGTGGAATACGATCCGAACCGTACTGCTCACATCGCTCTGCTGAAGTACGCCGACGGTGAGCGTCGCTACATCATCGCCCCGAAAGGCGTTGTAGCTGGCGACCAACTGATCGCGGGCATCATGGCTCCGATCAAGGCCGGTAACAGCCTGCAGCTGCGCAACATTCCGGTGGGTTCGACCGTTCACGGTATCGAGCTGAAGCCGGGTAAAGGCGCGCAGATCGCTCGTTCCGCTGGTGCTTCCGCTCAGCTGATCGCGCGTGAAGGTGCTTATGTGACTCTGCGTCTGCGCTCCGGCGAAATGCGCAAAGTCCTGGCTGAGTGCCGTGCGACCCTGGGCGAAGTCTCGAACTCCGAGCACAGCCTGCGTTCGCTGGGTAAGGCTGGCGCCAAGCGCTGGCGTGGTGTTCGTCCGACCGTTCGTGGTGTTGCCATGAACCCGGTTGATCACCCGCACGGTGGTGGTGAAGGTCGTACCTCCGGTGGTCGTCATCCGGTGTCGCCATGGGGCTTCCCGACCAAGGGCGCGAAGACCCGTGCTAACAAGCGCACCGACAACATGATCGTCCGTCGTCGCAAGTAAATAGAGGGATACGACAGTGCCACGTTCTCTGAAAAAAGGTCCTTTTATCGATCTTCACCTACTGAAGAAGGTCGAAGCGGCGGTGGAAAAGAATGATCGCAAGCCGGTTAAAACCTGGTCGCGTCGTTCGATGATCCTGCCGCAGATGGTCGGTTTGACCATCGCCGTGCATAACGGTCGTCAGCATGTCCCGGTTCTCGTGAACGAAGACATGGTCGGCCACAAACTGGGCGAATTTGCCGGCACTCGTACCTATCGTGGTCACGTTGCCGACAAGAAAGGCAAGCGTTAAGGGGTTTGGAAATGGAAGTAGCCGCTAAGTTGTCGGGCGCTCGCATCTCCGCCCAGAAAGCTCGCCTGGTCGCCGACCAGATCCGCGGGAAGAAGGTGGGCGAAGCGCTCAACCTGCTGGCTTTCAGCAGCAAGAAAGCCGCCGAGATCATGAAGAAAGTGCTGGAGTCGGCCGTTGCCAACGCCGAGCACAACGAAGGCGCAGACGTTGATGACCTGAAGGTCAGCACCGTTTTCGTCAACGAAGGGCGTTCGCTTAAGCGCATCATGCCGCGTGCCAAAGGCCGTGCTGATCGCATCGTCAAGCGGTCTTGCCATATCACTGTCAAGGTTGCGGACAAGTAACGGAGTCGATCAGATGGGTCAGAAAGTACATCCCGTTGGCATCCGCCTGGGAATCGTCAAGGATCACACCTCGGTCTGGTACGCAGACGGTCGCAATTACGCCGACTATCTGAATGCCGATCTGAAGGTTCGTGCATACCTGCAAGACAAACTAAAAAGCGCGTCCGTTAGCCGTATCGACATCGCTCGTCCGGCTCAAACCGCACGCATCACCATCCACACCGCTCGTCCCGGCATCGTGATCGGCAAGAAAGGTGAAGATGTTGAGAAGCTGCGTCAGGACCTGACCAAGCAAATGGGTGTGCCGGTGCACATCAACATCGAAGAGATCCGCAAGCCGGAGCTCGACGGTATGCTGGTTGCGCAGAGCGTAGCTCAGCAGCTGGAGCGTCGCGTTATGTTCCGTCGCGCCATGAAGCGCGCTGTACAGAACGCCATGCGCATTGGTGCCAAGGGCATCAAGATCCAGGTGAGTGGTCGTCTCGGCGGCGCTGAAATCGCTCGTACCGAGTGGTATCGCGAAGGTCGTGTGCCCCTGCACACCCTGCGTGCCGACATCGATTACGCCACCTACGAAGCGCACACCACTTACGGTGTGATCGGCGTCAAGGTTTGGATCTTCAAGGGTGAGGTCATTGGTGGCCGCACTGAAGAGCTGAAGCCGCAAGCGCCCGCTCCTCGTAAAGCTGCTAAGAAATAAGGAGTACGCATCATGTTGCAACCAAAGCGTACGAAGTTCCGCAAGCAGATGACCGGCCACAACCGTGGTCTGGCTCAGCGCGGTAGCAAAGTCAGCTTCGGCGAGTTCGCGCTGAAGTCTGTCGCCCGCGGTCGTCTCACCGCTCGTCAGATCGAGTCCGCTCGTCGTGCTCTGACTCGTCACGTAAAACGTGGCGGCAAGATCTGGATCCGCGTCTTCCCGGACAAGCCGGTTACCAAGAAGCCTCTCGAAGTGCGTATGGGTAAAGGTAAGGGTGGCGTTGAATACTGGGTAGCCCAGATCCAGCCAGGCAAAGTCCTGTACGAGATCGAAGGCGTATCCGAAGAGCTGGCGCGCGAGGCCTTCGCCCTGGCTGCTGCAAAGCTGCCGCTCGCCACCACCTTTGTTAAGCGGACGGTGATGTGATGAAAGCGACCGAACTTCGTGAAAAAAGCGCACAGCAGCTGAACGAGCAACTGCTCGAGCTGCTGCGCGACCAGTTCAATCTGCGTATGCAGAAGGCAACTGGCCAGCTGGGGCAGTCGCACCTGCTCTCGCAAGTGAAGCGCGACATCGCTCGCGTCAAGACTGTCCTCAGCCAGCAGGCAGGTAAGTGATCATGGCCGAAGTTGAAAAAACAGTCCGTACGCTGACCGGCCGTGTTGTCAGCGACAAGATGGACAAGACCATCACCGTTCTGATCGAGCGTCGCGTCAAGCACCCGATCTACGGTAAATACGTCAAGCGTTCGACCAAGCTGCACGCTCACGACGAATCCAACCAGTGCAAGATCGGCGACAAGGTTTCCATCCGCGAAACCCGCCCGCAGTCCAAGACCAAGTCCTGGGCTCTGGTTGAAGTCGTTGAACGCGCCGTAGAAGTCTAAGAGCTAAGGGTCGGAGAAATTTTATGATTCAGACTCAATCCATGCTCGATGTGGCTGACAACAGTGGTGCACGTCGCGTCATGTGCATCAAGGTGCTGGGCGGCTCGCATCGTCGCTACGCCGGCATCGGCGACATCATCAAGGTCACCGTCAAGGAAGCAATTCCGCGCGGCAAAGTGAAGAAAGGTCAGGTCATGACCGCAGTGGTCGTTCGTACCCGTCACGGCGTTCGCCGTGCCGACGGCTCGATCATCCGCTTCGACGGCAACGCTGCTGTTCTGCTGAACAACAAGCAAGAGCCGATCGGTACCCGTATTTTCGGGCCAGTGACCCGTGAACTTCGTTCCGAGAAGTTCATGAAGATCGTCTCGCTCGCCCCTGAAGTGCTTTAAGGAGATCCGACATGCAAAAGATTCGTCGTGACGACGAGATCATCGTGATCGCCGGCAAAGACAAAGGTAAGCGTGGCAAGGTGCTCAAGGTTCTCGCTGACGACCGTCTGGTCGTTGGCGGCATCAACCTGGTGAAGCGCCACACCAAGCCGAACCCGATGTCGGGCGTTCAAGGCGGTATCGTCGAGAAAGAAGCGCCGCTGCACGCTTCCAACGTTGCCATCTTCAACTCTGAAACCAACAAGGCTGATCGCGTTGGCTTCAAGGTCGAAGACGGCAAGAAAATTCGTGTCTTCAAGTCCACCCAAAAGCCGGTTGGCGCTTGAGAATCATAGGTAGAACACCATGGCACGACTGAAAGAGATTTACCGGAAGGAAATCGCGCCCAAGCTGAAGGAAGAACTGAAGCTGGCCAACGTGATGGAAGTTCCGCGCATCACCAAAATCACCCTGAACATGGGCTTGGGCGAAGCGATCGGTGACAAGAAGGTCATCGAGAACGCCGTTGCCGACCTCGAGAAGATCACCGGTCAGAAAGTCGTCGTGACTCATGCCCGCAAGTCGATCGCAGGTTTCAAGGTTCGTGAAGGCTGGCCGATTGGCGTCAAGGTCACTCTGCGTCGCGAGCGTATGTACGAGTTCCTGGATCGTCTGCTGTCCATCTCCCTGCCGCGCGTGCGTGACTTCCGCGGCCTGAATGCCAAGTCCTTCGACGGCCGCGGCAACTACAGCATGGGCGTGAAAGAGCAGATCATCTTCCCGGAAATCGATTACGACAAGATCGATGCGCTGCGTGGTCTGGACATCACCCTGACTACCACTGCCCGTAACGATGATGAAGGCCGCGCTCTGCTGCGTGCTTTCAACTTCCCGTTCCGCAACTGATCGGAGTCTGGAAAATGGCCAAAATGAGCATGAAGAACCGTGAGCTGAAGCGTCAGCAAACGGTTGCCAAGTACGCCAAGAAGCGTGCCGAGCTGAAAGCGATCATCGTTAACCCGAACTCCACTCCGGAAGCTCGTTGGGAAGCGCAGGTCGCCCTGCAGAAGCAGCCACGTGACGCCAGCGCCTCGCGCCTGCGTAACCGTTGCCGCATCACCGGCCGTCCGCACGGCGTTTACCGCAAGTTCGGTCTGTCGCGTAACAAGCTGCGCGAAGCCGCCATGCGCGGTGACGTACCGGGCCTGGTGAAAGCCAGCTGGTAATCAGCGGTAGCTGAAAGCAGAGCCGGCCTTGTGCCGGCTTTGCCTTTTGTTGAACAAGCCCCTTTTGGGGCTTGCTTCATTTTTGATCGGTCTCTAGAATGTCCGGCTCTCCTGAGCCTGGTATTTACGTGCCGAGCTTTTGGATGATCCCACAGCCCTCGGGCTGTTCTTTTTGTATCAGGAGCGTCTAGCCCATGAGTATGCAGGACCCGTTAGCGGACATGCTAACTCGTATCCGTAATGCCCAGATGGCTGAAAAGTCCGTCGTAAGCATGCCGTCTTCCACTCTGAAGGTGGCTGTAGCCAAAGTTCTGAAGGACGAGGGTTACATTGCGGGTTACGAAGTAAATGGCGAAGCCAAGCCACAACTGTCCATCGAGCTGAAGTACTTCGAAGGCCGTCCGGTCATCGAGGAAGTCAAGCGCGTGAGCCGTCCTGGCCTTCGTCAATACAAATCCGTCGATGACCTGCCGAAGGTTCGTGGCGGTCTCGGTGTTTCCATCGTCTCCACCAACAAAGGTGTGATGACGGATCGCGCTGCGCGCGCTGCCGGTGTCGGCGGCGAAGTGCTCTGCACCGTGTTCTAAGGGGGGATAAGCATGTCTCGCGTTGCTAAGAACCCCGTCGCGCTGCCAGCTGGTGTCGAGATCAAACTCGCCGGTCAGCAGCTCTCGGTGAAGGGTGCCAAGGGCACTCTGGAACTGAACGTTCATTCGTCCGTGGAAGTGATCCAGGAAGGTAGCGAGCTGCGTTTCGCTGCTCGTAACGGCGACCAGCAGAACCGTGCCATGGCCGGTACTACTCGCGCTCTGGTGAACAACATGGTCATCGGTGTCAGCCAAGGCTTCGAGCGTAAGCTGCAACTGGTAGGTGTGGGCTACAAAGCTCAAGCCAAAGGCCAGGTGCTGAACCTTGCTCTGGGCTTCTCCCACCCGATCGACTACGAACTGCCGGAAGGCGTCGTGGCCGAAACCCCGAACCAGACCGAAATCCTGATCAAGGGTATCGACAAGCAACTGGTGGGTCAGGTGGCTGCGGAGATCCGTGACTTCCGTCGTCCTGAGCCGTACAAGGGCAAAGGCGTTCGTTACGCGGATGAAGTTGTCCGTCGTAAAGAAGCCAAGAAGAAGTAAGGGGCTGAGAAATGACCGACAAAAAAGTTACTCGTCTGCGTCGCGCTCGCAAAGCACGCCTGAAAATGCACGAGCTCGAAGCCGTGCGTCTGTGCGTGTATCGCTCTTCGCAGCACATCTATGCCCAGGTCATCTCGGCCGACGGCAGCAAGGTTCTGGCCAGCGCCTCTACCTTGGACAAAGCTCTGCGTGATGGCGCCACCGGCAACGTCGACGCAGCCAAGAAAGTTGGTGCGCTGGTTGCTGAGCGTGCGAAAGCCGCTGGTGTGACTCAAGTGGCATTCGACCGTTCTGGCTTCAAGTACCACGGCCGCGTCAAGGCGCTGGCTGATGCTGCTCGTGAAGGCGGGCTGGAGTTCTAAGTTATGGCAAATAACGACCAAAAGCGCGACGAAGGCTACATCGAGAAGCTGGTTCAGGTTAACCGCGTTGCCAAGACCGTCAAAGGTGGCCGTATCTTCACCTTCACCGCACTGACCGTAGTGGGTGATGGCAAGGGTCGCGTCGGTTTCGGCCGTGGCAAGTCCCGTGAAGTACCGGCTGCCATCCAGAAGGCGATGGAAGCTGCGCGTCGCAACATGATCCAGGTGGATCTGAACGGCAGCACTCTGCAGTACCCGATCAAGTCCGCTCACGGCGCCTCCAAGGTGTTCATGCAGCCGGCTTCCGAAGGTACCGGTATCATCGCCGGCGGCGCCATGCGTGCCGTGCTGGAAGTGGCTGGTGTGCAGAACGTTCTGGCCAAGTGCTACGGCTCGACCAACCCGGTGAACGTGGTTCATGCCACTTTCGAAGGTCTGAAGACCATGCAGTCTCCGGAATCCGTTGCGGCCAAGCGTGGCAAGAGCGTCGAGGAGATTCTCTAACCATGGCTAACACCGTCAAAGTGACTCTGATCAAGAGCACCAATGGCCGTCTGGCCAATCACAAAGCTTGCGTCAAGGGCCTGGGCCTGCGCCGCATCGGTCACACCGTAGAGGTTCTGGATACTCCGGAAAACCGCGGCATGATCAACAAGGCTTACTACCTGCTGAAGGTGGAGGGTTAATCATGCAACTGAACGATCTGCGTTCCGCGCCGGGTGCCCGTCGCGAAAAGCACCGTCCGGGCCGTGGTATCGGTAGCGGTCTGGGCAAGACTGGTGGCCGTGGTCACAAAGGTCAGACCTCCCGCTCCGGTGGCTCCATCGCTCCGGGCTTCGAGGGTGGTCAGCAGCCGCTGCACCGCCGTCTGCCGAAGTTCGGCTTCGTTTCCCTGAAGGCTATGGATCGCGCTGAACTGCGTACCTCCGAGCTGAACAAGGTTGAAGGCGATGTCGTTACTCTGCAGGCTCTGAAGGATGCCAACCTGGTAGGCCAACACGTACAGCGCGTCAAAGTCATGCTGTCCGGTGAGGTTACCCGTGCGGTCACCCTGAAAGGTATCGCCGCCACCAAGGGTGCGCGTGCGGCTATCGAAGCAGCTGGCGGTAAGTTCGAGGACTAAATGGCTAAGCAAGGTGCTCTCTCAGCGCTGGCAGGTGGCGGGTTGTCCGAACTCTGGGCTCGACTGCGCTTCCTGTTCCTGGCGATCATCGTCTACCGGATAGGTGCGCACATCCCGGTTCCTGGCATCAACCCAGACCGACTGGCGGATCTGTTCCGGCAGAATGAGGGGACCATTCTTAGCTTGTTCAACATGTTTTCCGGCGGCGCGCTGGAGCGGATGAGCATCTTTGCACTGGGGATCATGCCGTACATCTCGGCATCGATCATCATGCAGCTGATGACCGCCGTCAGCCCGCAGCTGGAGCAGTTGAAGAAGGAAGGTGAAGCTGGCCGTCGCAAGATCAGCCAGTACACCCGCTACGGCACTCTCGCCCTGGCATTCGTCCAGGCCATCGGCATGTCCGTTGGTCTGGCCAGTCAGGGCGTAGCGTTCTCGGTCGATTTCGGCTTCCACTTCGTGGCGGTCACCACTTTTGTGGCGGGCGCGATGTTCATGATGTGGCTGGGCGAGCAGATCACCGAGCGTGGTGTCGGCAACGGTATCTCGATGCTGATTTTTGCTGGCATCGTGGCCGGTCTGCCGGCGGCAATCGGGCAGTCTTTCGAGTCTGCCCGTCAAGGCGATATCAACATCTTCGCCCTGATTGCCATCGGCCTGCTGGCAGTAGCGATCATCGGTTTCGTGGTGTTCATCGAGCGTGGTCAGCGTCGCATTGCGGTGCACTACGCCAAGCGTCAGCAGGGCCGCAAGGTCTTCGCTGCGCAGACCAGCCACTTGCCGTTGAAGGTGAACATGGCGGGCGTGATCCCGGCCATTTTCGCCAGCAGCCTTCTGCTGTTCCCGGCCTCGCTGGGGTCTTGGTTCGGTCAGTCCGAAGGTCTGGGCTGGCTGCAGGACATTTCGCAGGCTATCGCTCCTGGTCAGCCGTTGAACATTCTGCTGTTTAGTGCAGGGATCATTTTCTTCTGCTTCTTCTACACAGCGCTGATGTTCAACCCGAAAGACGTAGCGGAAAACCTGAAGAAGTCCGGTGCCTTTATTCCGGGCATCCGTCCGGGCGAGCAGTCGGCACGCTATATCGATGGCGTACTGACCCGCTTGACCATGTTCGGTGCTCTGTACATGACGGCCGTGTGCCTGTTGCCCCAGTTCCTGGTGGTGGCGGCCAACGTTCCGTTCTACCTTGGCGGGACCTCGTTGCTGATCGTGGTCGTGGTTGTCATGGACTTCATGTCCCAAGTGCAATCTCACCTCGTGTCTCACCAGTACGATTCCCTGATGAAGAAAGCCAACCTGAAGGGTTATGGCAGCGGCATGCTCCGCTGATCCACCCGTAAGGTTCGAGGAGTTGGTAATGAAAGTTCGTGCATCGGTGAAAAAGCTGTGCCGTAACTGCAAAATTATCCGTCGCGAAGGTGTCGTGCGGGTGATCTGCAGCGCAGAGCCGCGTCACAAGCAGCGCCAAGGCTGAGTGTGAGCCACGCGTGATAAGCCCGGCAGCTAGTGCGCTGCCGGGTTGATTATTTGTTTTTACAGCGTTAATATCTCGCGCCCTATTTCTTGGCTTCCGGGGCGTAGGTAGCTGTCAATTGGAGTTCCACTGAATGGCCCGTATTGCAGGCGTTAACATTCCGGATAACAAGCACACTGTTATCTCGCTGACCTACATCTTCGGTGTTGGTCGCACCACTGCACAGAAAATCTGTGCCGCTACCGGCGTAAATCCGGCTGCGAAAATCAAGGATCTGACTGACGAGCAGATCGAACAGCTGCGTGGCGAAGTAGCCAAGGTGAATACCGAAGGCGACCTGCGTCGTGAAGTGAATATGAAGATCAAGCGCTTGATGGATCTGGGTTGCTACCGCGGCCTGCGTCATCGTAAAGGTCTGCCGGTTCGCGGTCAGCGTACCAAGACCAACGCTCGCACCCGTAAGGGCCCGCGTAAGCCGATCCGCAAGTAATCGCATTCGCGAATCGACAGGAATTTAGTCATGGCAAAACCTGCTGCTCGTACTCGTAAAAAAGTCAAAAAGACAGTGGTTGATGGCATCGCCCACATCCACGCGTCTTTCAACAACACTATCGTGACCATCACCGACCGTCAGGGCAACGCCCTGTCCTGGGCTACCTCCGGTGGTTCGGGCTTCCGCGGCTCGCGTAAGTCCACTCCGTTCGCCGCCCAGATCGCCGCCGAGCGCGCTGGTCAGGCTGCACTGGAGTACGGTCTGAAGAACCTCGACGTGAACGTCAAGGGTCCAGGCCCAGGTCGCGAATCCGCTGTGCGTGCTCTGAACGCCTGCGGCTACAAAATCGCCAGCATCACCGACGTGACGCCTATCCCGCACAACGGGTGCCGTCCGCCGAAGAAGCGTCGCGTGTAAACAGGAGACAGTGAGAAATGGCTCGTTACATTGGTCCCAAGTGCAAACTGTCTCGCCGTGAAGGCACCGATCTCTTCCTGAAGAGCGGTGTTCGCGCGCTTGAATCTAAGTGCAACATCGAAGCAGCTCCCGGTATTCACGGTCAGCGCCGCGGTCGTCAATCCGACTACGGTACCCAGCTGCGTGAGAAGCAGAAAGTCCGTCGTATCTACGGCGTTCTGGAGCGTCAGTTCAGCGGTTACTACAAGCAAGCTGCCAGCCAGAAGGGCGCCACCGGCGAAAACCTGCTGCAACTGCTGGAGTGCCGTCTGGATAACGTGGTTTACCGTATGGGCTTTGGCGCTACCCGTGCCGAATCCCGTCAGCTGGTTTCGCACAAAGCAATCAGCGTCAACGGTCAGACCGTAAACGTACCGTCCTACCAGGTTAAAGCTGGCGACGTAGTTGCTGTTCGCGAGAAATCGAAGAACCAGCTGCGCATCGCTCAGGCTCTTGAGCTCTGCGCCCAGCGCGGCCGCGTTGAGTGGGTAGAAGTAGACGCCGAGAAGAAGTCTGGTGTGTTCAAGAACGTACCGGCTCGTGGCGATCTCTCCGCTGACATCAACGAGAGCCTGATTGTCGAGCTCTACTCCAAGTAAGGGCTAGAAAATAGGTGCATCCATGCAGATTTCGGTAAATGAGTTCCTGACCCCCCGTCACATCGATGTGCAGGAGGTCAGTCCGACCCGCGCCAAGATCACCCTCGAGCCTCTCGAGCGTGGTTTCGGCCATACCCTGGGCAACGCGCTGCGTCGCATCCTGTTGTCCTCCATGCCTGGCTGTGCAGTAGTCGAGGCCGAGATCGACGGCGTACTCCACGAGTACTCCGCGATCGAAGGTGTGCAGGAAGACGTCATCGAGATCCTGCTCAACCTGAAAGGTCTGGCTATCAAACTGCACGGCCGTGACGAAGTGACCCTGACTCTGTCCAAGAAGGGCCCGGGCGTCGTTACCGCTGCCGATATTCAGCTGGATCACGATGTCGAAATCGTCAACGGCGACCACGTAATCGCCAACCTGGCCTCCAATGGCTCGCTGAACATGAAGCTCACCGTAGCTCGTGGTCGCGGCTATGAGCCAGCCGACGCTCGCCAGAGCGACGAAGATGAGAGCCGCAGCATTGGTCGCTTGCAGCTGGATGCTTCGTTCAGCCCGGTACGTCGTGTTGCCTACGTGGTGGAAAACGCTCGTGTCGAGCAGCGCACCAACCTGGACAAACTGGTTATCGACCTGGAAACCAACGGTACCCTGGATCCTGAAGAGGCCATCCGTCGTGCCGCGACCATCCTGCAGCAGCAGCTGGCCGCGTTCGTCGACCTCAAGGGTGACAGTGAGCCGGTTGTGGTCGAGCAGGAAGACGAGATCGATCCGATCCTGCTGCGTCCTGTCGATGACCTGGAACTGACCGTACGTTCGGCCAACTGCCTCAAGGCAGAGAACATCTACTACATCGGCGACCTGATTCAGCGTACCGAAGTAGAGCTGCTCAAAACCCCGAACCTGGGCAAGAAATCCCTGACCGAAATCAAGGATGTTCTGGCTTCTCGCGGTCTGTCCCTCGGTATGCGCCTCGACAACTGGCCGCCGGCAAGTCTGAAGAAAGACGATAAGGCCACTGCCTGATCGTCATCATCACCGAACGAAACAGTTTGGTAAGGAATTGAACCATGCGTCATCGTAAAAGTGGCCGTCACCTCAGCCGCACCAGCGCTCACCGCAAGGCCATGTTCCAGAACATGGCGGTATCGCTGTTTGAGCACGAGCTGATCAAAACTACCCTGCCGAAAGCCAAGGAACTGCGTCGCGTTGCCGAGCCGCTGATCACCCTGGCCAAGGAAGACAGCGTTGCCAACCGTCGTCTGGCCTTCGACCGTACCCGTTCGAAAGCCATCGTTGGCAAACTGTTCAACGATCTGGGCAAGCGCTACGCCACCCGTAACGGCGGCTACCTGCGCATCCTCAAGTGCGGTTTCCGCGCTGGCGACAACGCCCCGATGGCTTACGTCGAACTGGTTGACCGTCCGGTCGCCGGCTCGGTAGAAGCTGCCGAGTAAGTCGTTTGCTGTACGAGAAACCGGGCCTAGTGCCCGGTTTTTTGTTGCCCGTCATTTCTGCCTGTTCCTCGCGACGTTCTGCGGCCCCACGGCGGGTGGCGCTGCCAGTCGCTCGGCATTCACTGCCGCCACAGGCGAAAGAAAATAGCTATCGGCTCGTTACACTTCATGAATTGGTTCGCCTGACAAAGCGGGTCTAGGCTTGTCCCATTGTTGATTGCACAGGCTGCAATCGACCCGATGAGGAGAAGGAGAGAAGCATGTCGAACCAAGGTAAATGTCCGTTCAACCACGTTGCAGGTGGCGGCACGACCAATCGAGATTGGTGGCCGAATCAGCTTCGTGTGGACTTGCTGAACCAGCATTCCGACCGATCCAACCCGCTCGGCGAGACGTTCAATTACGCCGAAGCGTTCAAGAAGCTCGATTACAAGGCACTGAAGGCCGATCTGGTCAGGCTGATGACCGACAGCCAGGACTGGTGGCCGGCGGACTTCGGTCACTATGGTCCGCAGTTCATCCGTATGGCCTGGCACTCGGCCGGTACCTATCGCACCACCGATGGCCGTGGCGGCGGTGGTCGTGGCCAGCAACGCTTCGCTCCGCTCAACTCCTGGCCGGACAACGTCAACATCGACAAGTCGCGCCGCCTGCTGTGGCCGATCAAGCAGAAGTATGGCCAGGCGATTTCCTGGGCCGACCTCTACATCCTCGCCGGTAACGTGGCGCTCGAGTCCATGGGCTTCCGTACCTTCGGCTTTGCCGGTGGTCGCGAGGACGTCTGGGAACCGGATCAGGACGTCAACTGGGGCGCCGAGATCGCCTGGCTGGGTGTCGATCCCAAGCGCGTCAACGACGAGCGCGAGCTGGCCGCACCGTTCGGTGCCACCCACATGGGCCTGATCTACGTGAACCCGGAAGGTCCGAACGCCAGCGGTGACTACCTGGAGGCCGCCAAGGACATCCGCGCCACCTTCAACCGCATGGCCATGGATGACGAAGAGATCGTTGCCTTGATCGCGGGCGGTCACACCTTCGGCAAGTGCCACGGTGCAGCCCCTGAATCGCACAAGGGGCCGGAGCCGGAAGGCGCACCCATCGAGGCCCAGGGCCTTGGCTGGACCAGCGACTTCGGCACTGGCCATGGCAAGGACACCGTGTCCAGCGGCCTCGAGGTTACCTGGACGAAGACCCCGGCGCTGTGGAGCAACAACTTCTTCGAGAACCTGTTCAAGTTCGAATGGGAGCTGACCAAATCGCCGGCTGGTGCCAAGCAGTGGGTGGCCAAGGATGCACCGGAGATCATTCCCGATGCGCACGTGCCCGGTAAATTCCACAAGCCGACCATGCTGACCACTGACCTCAGCCTGCGTTTTGACCCTGAGTTCGGCAAGATCTCCAAGCACTTCTACGAAGATCCGCAGGCGTTCGCCGATGCCTTCGCCCGTGCCTGGTACAAGCTGACGCACCGCGACATGGGGCCGAAAGCGCGCTACCTCGGCCCGGAAGTGCCGAAGGAAGACCTGATCTGGCAAGACCCGCTGCCAGCCGCCACGCACAACCCGAGCGCTGCCGATATCGCCGACCTGAAGGCGAAGATCGCGGCCTCCGGTCTGTCGGTCGGTGACCTGGTGTCCGTGGCCTGGGCTTCGGCCTCGACCTTCCGTGGTGGTGACAAGCGCGGTGGCGCCAATGGTGCACGCCTGGCCCTGGCGCCGCAGAAGGACTGGGCGGTCAACCAGCGTGCGATCAAGGTGTTGCCGAAACTGGTGGAGATCCAGCAGGCCTCCGGCAAGGCGTCGCTGGCGGATGTGATCGTGCTCGCCGGTAACGTGGGCGTGGAGCTGGCTGCCAAGGCTGCTGGCGTCACGGCTGAGGTGCCGTTCGCCGCTGGCCGTGTCGATGCACGTCAGGACCAGACCGATGTCGAGTCGTTCGATGTGCTGGAGCCGGCAGCCGATGGCTTCCGCAACTACAGCAAGGGCAATCTGGGTGTGCCGACCGAAGCGATGCTGGTCGACAAGGCGCAGATGCTGACCCTGACAGCGCCCGAGCTGACGGCGCTGGTGGGTGGCCTGCGTGTACTGGGTGCCAACCATGACGGCAGCCAGCATGGCGTGTTCACCGACAAGGTCGGCGTGCTGTCCAATGACTTCTTCGTCAACCTGCTGGACATGGGCACCGAGTGGAAGGCCACCGACAGCAGCAGCGAGGTGTTCGAAGGGCGGGCTCGCAAGGATGGCCAGGTGAAGTACACCGCCACCCGTAACGACCTGGTGTTCGGCTCCAACTCGGTACTGCGTGCCTATGCCGAGGTCTATGCCAGTGGCGACGGCAAGGAGAAGCTGGTCAAGGACTTCATCGCCGCCTGGATCAAGGTGATGAACCTGGATCGTTTCGACCTGGCCTGAGCCTGAAGGACGCACAGCCGTGCGTCAGTAGACCGCAACGCCTCCCCCGTGGAGGCGTTGTGCTTTTGCTTGACCGAATCAGGTGTGAGGCGGAGCATTGCACTCTGCCAACGAACGCTACAAGGATTGCCCGGCATGAAAGGCCACACCGAAGTCATCGACTACCTCAAGCACCTGCTCAAGGGTGAGCTGGCCGCCCGCGACCAGTACTTCATCCATTCGCGGCTGTATGAGGACTGGGGCTTCAGCAAGCTCTACGAGCGCATCAACCACGAAATGGAAGAGGAAACCCAGCACGCTGATGCCCTGCTCAAGCGCATCATCTTCCTGGAGGGCGTGCCGGACATGGCGCCGAACCCCTTCACCTACGGGCAGACGGTGCCCGAGGCGCTGAAGCTGGACCTGGCCCTGGAGTACGAAGTGCGTGCGGCCCTCAGCAAGGGCATCGAGCTGTGCGAGCAGCATCAGGATTACCCGAGCCGCGACATCCTGCTGGCGCAGCTCAAGGATACCGAGGAAGATCATGCCTACTGGCTGGAAATCCAGCTGCAGCTGATCGACAAGCTGGGGCTCGAGAAGTACCTGCAAAGCCAGATGTGAGCGGCAAGCTACAAGCTGCAAGCCACAAGAAAAAGCCAGAGCTAATGCTCTGGCTTTTTGTTTCCGCTCTGGCTTGCCGCTTGCGGCCTATCGCTTGTCGCTGTCTCTTTCCAGCAGTGGCTTGAGGAAGTGCCCGGTATGCGATACCGGGTTCGCCGCCACCTCTTCGGGGGTGCCGGTCGCGATGATCATGCCGCCCTTGGAGCCACCCTCCGGACCGAGATCGACCAGCCAGTCGGCGGTCTTGATCACGTCCAGGTTGTGTTCGATGACCACCACGGTGTTGCCGTGGTCGCGCAGGCGATGCAGCACGTCCAGCAGTTGCTGGATGTCGGCGAAGTGCAAGCCGGTGGTCGGCTCGTCGAGGATGTACAGGGTCTTGCCCGTGTCGCGCTTGGACAACTCGCGGCTCAGCTTGACCCGCTGCGCCTCGCCGCCGGACAGCGTGGTCGCGCTCTGGCCCAGCTTGATGTACGAGAGGCCGACGTCCATCAGGGTCTGCAGCTTGCGGGCGATCGCCGGCACGGCGTCGAAGAAGGCGCGGGCGTCCTCGATGGTCATGTCGAGCACTTCGGTGATGCTCTTGCCCTTGTACTTCACTTCCAGGGTTTCGCGGTTGTAGCGCTTGCCCTTGCATACGTCGCACGGCACGTAGATATCCGGCAGGAAGTGCATCTCCACCTTGATCACGCCGTCGCCCTGGCAGGCTTCGCAGCGCCCGCCCTTGACGTTGAAGGAGAAGCGCCCCGGCCCGTAGCCGCGCGAGCGCGACTCCGGCACGCCGGCGAAGAGTTCGCGGATCGGCGTGAACAGGCCGGTATAGGTCGCCGGGTTGGAGCGTGGCGTACGGCCGATCGGGCTCTGGTCGATGTCCACCACCTTGTCCAGGTGCTGCAGGCCGTCGAACGAGTCATGCGGCGCGGCTTCCAGGCTGGTGGCGCCATTCAGCGCGGTAGCGGTGATCGGGAACAGGGTGTTGTTGATCAGCGTCGACTTGCCCGAGCCGGAGACACCGGTGACGCAGGTGAGCAGGCCGACCGGAATCTCCAGGTCGACCTTGCGCAGGTTGTTGCCGCGCGCCCCCTTGAGTTTCAGCGACTTCTTCTTGTCGCGCGGGGTGCGGGTCGCCGGGTACTGGATCTTCTTGCGCCCGGACAGGTAGCTGCCGGTCAGCGACTCGGGGTCGGCCATCACCTGGTCCGGTGTGCCCTGGGAGACGATCCGCCCACCGTGCACGCCGGCGCCCGGGCCGATGTCCACCACGTAGTCGGCCAGGCGAATGGCGTCCTCGTCGTGTTCGACCACGATCACCGTGTTGCCCAGGTTGCGCAGGTGGGTGAGGGTGGCCAGCAGGCGCTCGTTGTCGCGCTGGTGCAGGCCGATGGACGGCTCGTCGAGGATGTACATGACGCCGACCAGGCCGGCGCCGATCTGGCTGGCCAGGCGGATGCGCTGCGCCTCGCCGCCGGAGAGGGTGTCGGCGCTGCGGTCGAGGGTCAGGTAGTCGAGGCCGACATTGACCAGGAACTGCAGGCGCTCGCGAATCTCCTTGAGGATCTTCTCGGCGATCTCGCCGCGTCGTCCGCTCAGGTGCAGCTCGCCGAAGTAGTCGCAGGCATCGCCCACCGGCAGGCCGGTGACCGCCGGCAGGGTCTTCTCGCCGACCCAGACGTGGCGTGCCTCGCGGCGCAGGCGGGTGCCACGGCAATCCGGGCAGGGCTGGGTGCTGAGGAACTTGGCCAGCTCTTCGCGCACGCTGGCCGACTCGGTTTCGCGGTAGCGGCGTTCGAGGTTGGGGATGATGCCCTCGAAGGGGTGCGAGCGCTTGACGATGTCGCCACGGTCGTTGAGGTACTTGAAGTCGACGCTCTGCGTGCCGCTGCCGAACAGGATCACCTTCTGGTGCTCGGCCGCCAGCTCGTCGAACGGTTCTTCCAGGCTGAAGCCGTAGTGGCTCGAGAGCGAGCCGAGCATCTGGAAGTAGTAGACGTTGCGGCGGTCCCAGCCGCGAATGGCGCCTTCGGCGAGGGTCAGCTCGCCGTTGACCAGGCGTTTGGTGTCGAAGAACTGCTTCACCCCCAGGCCGTCGCAGGTGGGGCAGGCGCCAGCGGGGTTGTTGAAGGAGAACAGCTTGGGTTCCAGCTCGCTGATCGAATGGCCGCAGTGCGGGCAGGCGAAGCGTGCGGAGAAGATGATCTCGTCGCCTTCCTCGCCCTGCTCTTTGTCGCCTTCGGCTGGGAGGGGCGCCACCAGGGCGATGCCGTCGGCCAGGCCGAGGGCGGTCTCGAAGGACTCCGCCAGGCGCTGCTGCAGGTCTTCGCGCACCTTGAAGCGGTCGACCACCACGTCGATGGAGTGCTTCTTCTGCTTGTCCAGCTTGGGCAACTCGTCCAGCTCATGCAGCTTGCCGTTGATCCGGGCGCGGACGAAACCCTGCGCGCGCAGCTCCTCGAACACCGAGAGGTGCTCGCCCTTGCGTTCGCGGATCACCGGGGCCAGCAGCATCAGCTTGCGCCCTTCCGGCAGGGCCAGCACCTGATCGACCATCTGGCTGACGGTCTGCGCCTCCAGCGGCACGTCATGGTCCGGGCAGCGTGGGGTGCCGACGCGGGCGTAGAGCAGGCGCAGGTAGTCGTAGATCTCGGTGATGGTGCCGACGGTCGAACGCGGGTTGTGCGAGGTGGATTTCTGCTCGATGGAAATCGCCGGGGACAACCCCTCGATGGTGTCGACGTCAGGCTTCTCCATCATCGACAGGAACTGCCGGGCATAGGCCGACAGCGACTCGACGTAGCGGCGCTGGCCCTCGGCGTAGAGCGTGTCGAACGCCAGGGAGGACTTGCCGGAGCCGGACAGGCCGGTGATCACGATCAGCTTGTCGCGCGGCAGGGTCAGGTCGATATTCTTCAGATTGTGGGTGCGGGCCCCACGGATCAGGATTTTGTCCACTTACAACGGCCTCGCTGGGCGGGCGGAAAACGGTCAAGTATAGGGCTTGCGCCTAGGCTGCGGCAAAGTGTGTGCCTGTGCCGAAACGGCGGCGGCTGCTAGAATCGCCGGCTGATTTCCTCGGGATTGATTCGATGCACGATCCGCACAGCGAGCGCATGAGCAGTAGCGAGACCCGCGCGGCCGGTGGCCTGGCGATGGTCTTCGCGTTTCGTATGCTGGGCATGTTCATGGTGTTGCCGGTGCTGGCCACCTACGGCATGGATCTGGCCGGCAGTACACCGGCACTCATCGGGCTGGCGATTGGCGCCTACGGTCTGACCCAGGCCGTGCTGCAGATTCCGTTCGGCATCATCAGCGACCGCATCGGGCGGCGCCCGGTGATCTATGTGGGCCTGCTGATCTTCGTCGCCGGCAGCCTGGTGGCGGCCAACGCCGATTCCATCTGGGGCGTGATCGCCGGGCGCGTGCTGCAGGGCGCGGGCGCCATTTCGGCGGCGGTGATGGCGCTGCTGTCCGACCTGACCCGCGAGCAGCACCGCACCAAGGCCATGGCCATGATCGGCATGAGCATCGGTCTGTCGTTCGCCGTGGCCATGGTGGTCGGTCCGCTGCTGACCCGCGCGTTCGGTCTGTCCGGCTTGTTCTGGGCGACGGCGGGCATGGCGTTGCTGGGCATCCTGATCGTCGCCGGCGTGGTGCCCAGGGATGCCGGGCCGCTGCAGCATCGCGAGTCCGGCGTGGCCGCCCAGGCGCTATGGCCGACCCTGAAGCATGGCGACCTGCTGCGCCTGGACTTCGCCATCCTGGCGCTGCATGCGGTGCTCATGGCCAGTTTCGTCGCGCTGCCGCTGGCGCTGGTGGAAGAGGGCGGGCTGGTCAAGGAGGAGCACTGGTGGGTCTACCTGACCGCGCTGCTGATCGGCTTCTTCGGCATGGTGCCGTTCATCATCTATGGCGAGAAGAAACGCCAGATGAAACGCGTGCTGCTCGGCGCCGTCAGCGTCCTGCTGGCCTGCGAGCTCTATTTCGCCCTGTTCGGCCACAGCTTGCGTGCGCTGGTGCTGGGCATCATGGTGTTCTTCACCGCGTTCAACCTGCTCGAGGCGTCACTGCCGTCGCTGGTCAGCAAGGTGGCGCCGGCCGGTGGCAAGGGGACGGCGATGGGGGTCTATTCCACCAGCCAGTTCCTCGGCGCGGCGCTGGGCGGCATTCTCGGTGGCTGGCTGTACCAGCATGTCGGCCTGGGCGGGGTGTTCATCGGCTGTGCAGTGCTCTGTGCGATTTGGCTGGCCATTGCTGTTACTATGCGCGAACCGCCGTACGTGACCAGTTTGCGCCTGCCGCTCGATGCCGCGGCACTGGCCGATGTCGAACTGGTCGAACGCCTCAAGGCGACGCCGGGAGTGGCGGACGCCGTGGTGGTGGCCGATGAAGCGGCCATCTATATCAAAGTCGATACCCAACAAGTGGATCGCACGTCTCTGGAGCGCCTGATCGCATCGGCACCAGTGGCGTGCCGAGTCTAGGAGAACGTTATGGCCCGTGGGGTTAACAAAGTCATTCTGGTCGGCACCTGCGGCCAGGACCCGGAAACACGCTACCTGCCCAGCGGCAATGCGGTCACCAACCTGAGCCTGGCCACCAGCGAGCAGTGGACCGACAAGCAGACCGGTCAGAAGGTCGAGAAGACCGAGTGGCACCGCGTTGCCCTGTTCGGCAAGGTCGCCGAGATCGCCGGCGAATACCTGCGCAAGGGTTCGCAGGTGTACATCGAGGGCAAGCTGCAGACCCGCGAGTGGGAAAAGGACGGTATCAAGCGTTACACCACCGAAATCATCGTCGACATGCAGGGCACCATGCAGCTGCTCGGCGGTCGTCCGAGCGGTGACGACAGCGGCGCACCGCGCCAGTCGCGTCCGGCACCTCAGCGTGAGCCGCAGCAGGCCCCGCGTCAGGAGCGTCCGGCTCCGCAGCAGGCCCAGCCGGCGCCTGACTACGACAGCTTCGACGACGATATCCCGTTCTAAGCGGAGCGGGCTCTAGCCTATGCGAATGCGCCTGATGCTGCTGGGCGGCGGCAGTGCCCTGGGGCAAGCGCTGATCCGTCTGGGTGCCGAGGAGGACATTGGCTTCCTCGCGCCCAGGCCGCCGGAGAACGGTTGGGATGCCGCGAGCCTGACCGACCTGCTCGACGACACGCGTCCTGACGCGCTGATCAACCTGGCTTACTACTTCGACTGGTTCCAGGCCGAGTCGGTCGCCGAGTCGCGCCTGGCGACCCAGGAGCGTGCGGTGGAGCGTCTGGCCGAGCTGTGCCAGCACCATTCCATCGTTCTCTTGCAGCCTTCCAGCTATAGGGTGTTCGACGGCTCGCGGGTGACGGCCTACAGCGAGAAGGAAGAACCCATCCCCCTCGGTGTGCGCGGCCAGGCCCTGTGGCGCCTGGAGCAGAGCGTGCGGGCGATCTGCCCGCGGCATGTGCTGCTGCGCTTCGGCTGGCTGCTCGATGACAGTCGCGAGGGCCGCCTGGGGCGTTTCCTGCTGCGTGCCGAGCGTGACGACGCCTTGTTCCTGGCCGATGATCGGCGCGGCAACCCGACGCCGGTGGACGACGCCGCGCGGGTGATTCTCGCCGTGCTCAAGCAGCTCGATTGCGAGTCGCCGCTGTGGGGCACCTACCACTATGGCGGGCACGAGGCGAGCACGTCGCTGAGCCTGGGGCAGGCGGTGCTGACGGAGGCGCGCAACTACCGCAGCAACCTGGTCGAGGACGTATCGGCGCAAGCCCATGCCGCTCGCCCGGATGCCGCCGATGAACCGCAGCATGCGGTACTGGCCTGCAAGAAGATTCTTCACACTTTCGGTATCAAGCCGCGCGCCTGGCGTGCGGGTCTGTCCAACCTACTGGATCGCTACTATCGCCATGGCTGAATTTCTCGTAACGGGCGGGGCCGGCTTCATCGGCTCGAATCTGGTCGACGCACTGCTCGCGGCCGGTCATGACGTGCGCGTGCTGGACAACCTGTCCATGGGCAAGCGCAGCAACCTGCCGCTGGACAACCCGCGCCTGCGCTTCATCGAGGGCGACGTGGCCGACGCGCAGATCGTCGCCGAAGCCGTCGCCGGCTGTGCAGGTGTTGCGCACCTGGCGGCGGTGGCCTCGGTACAGGCCTCGGTGGATGACCCTGTCGCGACGCACCAGAGCAATTTCATCGGTACCCTGAACGTCTGCGAGGCCATGCGCCAGCAGGGCGTGCGGCGTGTCGTCTACGCCTCCAGCGCGGCCATCTACGGCAACAATGGCGAGGGGGTGGCGATCGACGAAGCCACCGCCAAGGCGCCGTTGACGCCCTACGCCTCGGACAAGCTGGCCGGCGAGCATTACCTCGATTTCTATCGCCGCCAGCATGGCCTGGAGCCGGCGGTGTTTCGTTTCTTCAATATCTTCGGACCGCGCCAGGATCCGTCCTCGCCGTATTCCGGGGTGATCAGCATCTTTACCCAGCGTGCGCAGCAGGGCCTGCCGATCAGCGTCTTCGGCGATGGCGAGCAGACGCGCGATTTCTTCTATGTGGGCGATCTGGTCGCGTTGCTGATGCAGGGCCTGCTCAACCAGCAGGCAGTGCTCGAACCGGTCAACGTCGGCTGGAGCCAGGCGGTCAGCCTCAACCAGCTGCTGGCCGAGATCGGCACGCTGTACGGCGGCCTGCCACAGGTGACGCACCTGCCGGCACGGGCTGGCGATATCCGCCATTCGCGGGCCGACAATTCGCGCCTGCAGGCGCACTATGCCATGCCGGAGCAGACGCCCTTGCGCGAAGGGCTGCGACTGTTGCTCGGGCTCTGAGCAGAGGAAAAGAAAAAGCCGGCGAAAGCCGGCTTTTTCTTTTGCCCGGGGTTATCAGAACTTGTAACCCAGACCCACCATGTAGACGAAGGGGTCGACGTCCACGTCCACCTTGGCCCGTACGCCAAGCGCGGTGTTATCGACGTAGGCGGTGGTGTCGATATCGATGTAGCGAACCTGGGCGTTGATCATCAGGCTGTCGGTCAGCATGTAGTCGGCGCCCACCTGCCAGGCCAGGCCCCAGGAGTTCTTGGCGCGGAAGTTGTCGAAGCCGTTGGCGCTGGCGTCGCTGCCGACATGTTCGTCGAAGATCCAGGTGTAGTTGATACCGGCACCGAGATAGGGCTGGAAGGCCGACTTGGCGTCAAGCGGGTAGTACACCAGGCTCAGGGTCGGCGGCAGGTGCTTGAGGGTGCCCAGCTTGCCATTGGCGGCATCGAGGACGGTGCCCTTGATCTTCACGTCGTGCTCGAACGGTGTGGCCGCCAGCAGCTCAATGCCCAGGTTGTCGGTGAGCATATAGGCGAAGTTCAGACCCAGCTGAGTGTCACTGCTCATGGTCGCCTTGCCGCCGAGGTCGGTACCGGCGAGGCCGCCACGGTCGACCTTGACGCTGGAGGAGTCAGCGTCCGGATTGACGGTGATGGCACCGGCACGAACGATGATGTCGCCAGCCTGGTGGGCCTGAGCGACGGGGGCAGCGATGGCGAGGGCCAGCAGTGAGGCAGTGAACAGTGACTTGTACATAGCGAGCTCCAGTTCGAGTCGGTTGTGTCTTTGGCTGGAATCAATGCTAAGCCAAGCAACAATTCGCTTTTTGACCTGGCTCAATAGATCGGTGGGCTCTGCCACGGAGCTTTGTCCCATTGCTTAGAATGCATCTCTAGATGATAATGTTTCTCTTTTTGAAGCAAGCCTGTCTGTCGAGGACCCCCTGCGCATGAATCGCTTCCCCCTCCGTTCCCTGGCCGTCGCCCTGTTGTTGGCGAGCGGCTCGCTGGCTGCTGCGCCGCTGGATGCCGCGCTGGACGAAAGCCAGCGTCTGGCCGCCGAGGCCAAGGCCTCCCAGGGCCGCGTCGAGCAGCTGGATGATGCCAGCCGCGAGATGCTCAATGAGTACCGCAATGCCTTGCAGCAGGCTGAAGCTTTGAAAGGTTATAACAGTCAGCTGCGCGACCTGGTCGACGCCCAGCGCCAGGAGCTGGCCAGCTACCAGAAGCAGCTCGACGGCATCGAACGTACCCAGGAGGCGGTGAGCCCGCAGATGGTCAGGATGGTCGAGGTACTGGGCGAGTTCATCGCCGCCGACCTGCCGTTCCTGCCGGAGGAGCGTGAGGATCGCCTGGCCCAGCTCAAGGACCTGCTGCCGCGTGCCGACGTCAGCCTGGCCGACAAGTACCGCCGCATCCTCGAGGCCTATCAGATCGAAAGTGACTATGGCCGCACCCTGGAAGCCTGGCGCGGCGAGCTGAGCCAGGCCGACGGCAGCTCGCGCAGCGTCGAGTTCCTCCGTCTTGGCCGCAGCATGCTGTATTACCAGACCCTGGATGCGCACGAGAGCGGCTGGTGGAACCCGCAGGCCAAGGCCTGGCAGGTGCTCGACGGCGGTGCTCGACGTCCGCTGACCCAGGCCATCGCCATCGCCCGCCAGCAGCAGGCGCCCGCCGTGCTGTCCCTGCCGATCAAGACCCTGGCCGAGGAGGCCGCACAATGAGTCGTCGTGTTGTAGCCGTACTGGCGCTCAGCCTGTTGCCGGCATTGGCCGCCGTGGCCGAAACCCTGAGTCCCGATCAACTGCTGCAGCGCATTCGCAGCGAGCGTGCGGCCGAAGCCAGCGCCATGCAACAGCGCGAGCAGGCCTTTCTGGCCAAGCGCAGCGAGCAGGCGCAACTGCTCGCGAGCGCTCGTTCCGCGCTGAATGCGCAGAAGGCCGAGAGCGAACGCCTGAAGGCCGAATTCGACCGCCAGGAGGCCGAACTGGCCGAGCAGGAGAAACTGCTGGCACAGCGTGTCGGCCACCTGGGTGAATTGTTCGGCGTGGTTCGCCAGAGCGCCGGGGATGTTGCCGGTCAATGGCAGGACAGCCTGCTCAACGCGCAGTACCCGGAGCGCCTGAAGCGTCTCAAGGCATTGGCCGAGAGCCGTTCGCTGCCGTCCGCCGATGACCTCGACAGCTACTGGATGCTGCTGCTCGAAGACCTGGCCGCCAGTGGCCGCATTGAGCGCGTGACGCTGCCGGTGGTCAATGTCGATGGCTCGCGCCAGGAGCAGCAGGTGCTGCGTGTCGGCACCTTCGGCGCCTATGGCGAGGATGCCTTCCTGCGTTACGACGCCGACGCTGGGCAACTGGTCGCTCCGCCACGTCAGCCATCGGGTCTGGGACAGGTCGAGGATTATCTGAGCAGCACCGAGGCGCTGGCGACCCTGCCTGTCGATCCGAGCCGTGGCAGCCTGCTGGCACAGCTGCAGCAGCAGCCGACGTTGTGGGATCGCCTGCAGCAGGGCGGCCTGGTGGGTTGGGTGATCGTCGTGCTGGGCGGCCTGGGCCTGTTGCTGGCGCTGTGGCGGATGGTCTATCTGGCTCGCGTGGGCAGTGGCGTCAAGGCGCAGATGCATGACCTCAGCGCGCCGCGTGACGACAATCCGCTCGGGCGGGTGATCGGCGTGCTGGGCGCCAAGCCGCAGCTGGCCGACCTGGAAACCCTGGAGCTGAAACTGGACGAGGCGATCCTCCAGGAAACGCCGCCGCTGGAGAAAGGCCAGGGCCTGCTCAAGCTGCTGGCCGCCGTCGCCCCGCTGCTGGGGCTGCTGGGCACCGTGACCGGCATGATCGTGACCTTCCAGGCCATCACCCAGAGTGGTGGCGGGGACTCGCGCCTGATGGCCGATGGTATTTCCCAGGCACTGGTAACCACCGTGCTGGGCCTGGTGGTGGCGATCCCGCTGCTGTTCCTGCACAGCCTGCTGGCCAGCCGCAGCAAGGGGCTGATCCAGGTTCTGGAGCAGCAGAGCGCGGGCCTGATCGCCCTGCACCTGTCGGGAGCGTCGCGCCGTGACTGATCTGTTCGCCTTCTGGCTGCGTGCGGTCGACAGCGCCTATGCGCTGCTCGACTTCATGAGCGCCGGTGGCGTGGTGATGTGGGCGCTGGCGGTGCTCTGCATCCTGTTCTGGACCCTGGTGTTCGAGCGCTTCTGGTACATGCGCAGGATCTTCCCGCTCTGGGTCCACGAGCGCCGCGAGGCCTGGCAGCAGGTGCTGGCGGACGACAACGGCAACTGGCAGCGCGCCGTGCGCCTGGCCTGGCTGGCGCAGGCGCGCCAGCAGCTGGCGGCGCCATTGCGCCTGGGCAAGACCCTGGTTGCGTTGTATCCGCTGCTGGGCCTGCTCGGCACCGTGCTGGGCATGATCGCGGTGTTCGACGTGCTTGCCCTCAACGGCACCGGTAACCCGCGCGGCATGGCCGCAGGCGTCTGGCAGGCGACCCTGCCGACCATGGCCGGCATGGTCCTGGCCATTCCCGGATTGTTCAGCCTGGCGCGCCTCGAGCGCGAAGCCAGCCAGGCCATCGAGCGGCTGGCCGACCAGCTGCGTCACGACTGAGATCGCCCAACATGAGAATGCGTCGCCACCACCAGCAGGACGAAGACACCGGCATCGACCTTACGCCGATGCTCGACGTGGTCTTCATCATGCTGATCTTCTTCATCGTCACCAGCTCCTTCATTCGTGAGTCCGGGGTCGAGGTCCAGCGCCCGCAGGCGGAAACCGCCAGCCCGCAGGACAAGGGCAACATCCTCATCGCCGTCACGGCCGACGGGCAGATCTGGATGGACAAGCAATCCGTGGACATCCGCAGCGTGCGTGCGCACGTCGAGCGCATGCGCGTCGACCAGCCGGATGGCGCGGTGGTGGTGCAGGCCGACCAGGACGCACGCACCGGCCTGGTGGTCCAGGTGATGGATCAGGCGCGTCTGGCCGGTGTGCAGGACGTCGCCCTGGCTGCCGGTAGCGGAGTCAACTGATGCGCCTGCCGCTGTCGTTTCTCGGTGCCTGCCTGATGGCCCTGGGGCTGTTCGCCCTGATGCTCTACATGGTTGCACCGCCCAGCGCGAAGGTCAGCCAGGACCCGGTCAGCGTGGCCAACTTCGTGCGCATGGATGGCAATGCCAGCGAGACGGCCAGCCGCACTCGCCAGCAGGCGCCCCAGCCACCGCAACCGCAGACCCCGCAACCGCCCACGCCGCCGACCCCGCAGACGGCCACGCCGAATGCCAACCTGCCGGCACTGGACATCCAGTTGCCCAGCCTGGCCAGCGGCATCGCCGTCAACAGCGCGCCGGCACCGAGCCTGTCCGGGCTGGCTCCGGGCGCGCCGGCACCGACCCCGCCGAGCAATGCCAGCGAGTCGGGCGGGCAGATGGGCGGTATGGAAAGCGAGGTCATGCCGCTCAACGACGTGCGTCCCAAGTACCCGGATCACGCCCTGCGCCGTGGCATCGAAGGTTTCGTCAAACTGGCTTTCACCATCAATCGCGCCGGCAGCGTGGAGAACATCCGCGTGCTGGAGGCCAGCCCCCGCAACGTGTTCGAGCGCGAAGCGCGTCGGGCTGCTGCACGCTGGCGCTTCGCACCTCGGACCGAGGGCGGTCTTGCGGTGGATCGCGAGGCGGTGAAAACCCTCTACTTCCGACTGGAAAGGAGCTGACCATGTACCGTTGGTTGTTGCTCGTGATGCTCAGTGCTACGGCCGTGCCCGGCATGGCCCAGCAAACCGTCGACCCGGCCGTTTTCCGTGCCCTGAACAGCGCGCAGGTCGCGCAGCAGAAAGGCGACTACGCGGCGGCCCGCAAGGCACTGGACGCGGTCAAGGCGTCTGGCGGCAGCCTCGAGGAGGCGCTGATCTGGCGCAGCAAGGCCTATGTGGCCTGGTCGGCGGGCAACAACGCGCAGGCCATCGACTGGCTGGACAAGGCGGTACGCAGCGGCAAGCTGGACGACGAGATGCTGGTCGTCGAACGCCTCAACCTGGCCAAGCTCAACCTGGGCGAGCGGCGCTACGCCAAGGTCGTCGAGCTGCTGGCGCCGGGCCAGGCCAGTGCCTCCGAGGAAGTGCTGCAGATGCTGGTGCAGGCCTATCAGGGCATGAACCAGCCAGCCAAGGCGCTGCCGCTGGCCGAGCGCTACGTGCAGGCCAACCCGCGTGCTGCGGACATCTGGCTGCAGTTCCTGGTGGGCGCCAATGCCGATCTGAAGCGTTATGCCCAGGCCGAGCGCTGGCAGCGCCAGTTGCTGGCGCGCAAACCGGACGATGCCAAGGGTTGGCGCCAGCTGGCTGGTCTGCAGCAGATGGCTGGCAGCAACGACAAGGCCCTGGCCACCCTGCGTGCGGCGCACAGCAAGGGCCTGCGTTTCAGCGAGTCGGAACTGGACAACCTGGTACTGCTGGCAGGCGCTGCCGACCAGCCCTGGCAGGGCGCGAAGCTGCTCAAGGGCATGCTCGACAGTGGCCTGCTGGCCAACACGGCTGCCCGTCAGGAGCGCCTGGGGCTGTTCTGGTGGCAGGCGCGTGACCGCGTCGCCGCCGTGCGTGTGTTGCGGCCGCTGGCCGAGCGCAGCGGCAACGGCAAGCACTGGCTGTACGTGGCGCAGCTGGAACTGGAGCAGTCACGCTGGCAGGCTGGCCTGGAGGCGCTGGCGCGTGCCGAGCGCAACGGCGCCGAGCGGTCCAAGGTGCGCTCCTGGCGGCAGTGGGCAGAAAGCGAGCTGCGCTTCGAACGAGACAATCGCGTCGCCAGTCGTGGCTGATGCTGACGGACATGAAAAAGCCAGACGCGATGTCTGGCTTTTTCATGTCTGGGATCTGTCCGCCGTTCATATCGCGGCTGAAGCCGCTCCTACAACCGCTCCGAATCAACTGTCGGGCAGCTCGTAGGCGTAGATCTTGTCCGCTTCCATCTGGTAGCCGACCTCGGCCAGTTCGCTGGTGACGTGCTCCACCTTCATCGGTCCCTCGATCCAGAACGGCTGGTACAGCGCATCGAGCAGCACGCCGAGCTCACTGGTGACATGCACGATCTGGTTCGACGGCGGTGGCGGTACGTGGATGCAGGCACCGAAGTAAGGCACCAGCAGGAATTCCACGACCCGCCCTTCATCGGTGACGTCGAGCGGCACGATGTAGCCTGGCAACTTGACCTTCTGCCCATTCAGCTCCTTCACCACCGGTGCAGCCGGTGCCTGCTGCGTGGCGGCCGGGCCTGACTCGGACAGGGCATCCGCCAACTGCGAGAGGTCGTGGATGGGCGCCGGGTCGACAATCTGCGGCGGGGCGTTGGGCGGAATCAGTTCGGACCAGGTGAGTTCGCGCACCTCGGCGGCGGCCAGTGGCAGCGCCAGGGTCAGCAGCAGGGTGGCGAGCAGGGGGCGGGACATGAAGAACCTCGTTTCAGGGGCGCCCGCGCAGTGTACGCCAGACGCCCCCTGTTTGGCCTCAGAGCCTGATCGACAGGCCGTCGGCCAGTGACTGCCGGTAGGCGCGCCAGGCGGGCACGCTGCCCATCAGCAGGGCGGCGAGGAGGATGCCCCCGAGCAATTTCCATTCGTAGCCCGTTGGAGCGCTCAGTGCCAGGTACAGGCCGTAGTTGGCCTGCACATGGCCCTGAGCGAGGGCGATGCCCAGGTACAGCAGGGCGAGACCGAACAGCACGCCGGCGAGGGCCAGGGCGAAGGCCTCCAGCACCAGCAGGCTGGCGATATGCCAGGGGCGGGCGCCGACCGAGCGCAGAATGGCCATCTCCCGGCGACGTTCGTTGAGGCTGGTGAGAATCGCCGTGAGCATGCCGATCAGACCGGTCAGCACGACGAACAGCGACACCACGAACAGTGCCTGCTCGGCGGTGCCCATCAGGCTCCACAGCTCTTGCAGCGCCACCCCGGGCAGGATCGCCAGCATCGGCTCGCCACGGAACTCGTTGATCTCGCGTTGCAGGCTGAAGGTGGCGATCTTGCTGTTGAGGCCGAGCATGAAGGCGGTGATCTGCTTGGGTTGCAGGTCCATGGCGCGTGCCTGATCGGCACTCACTCGCGCATCGCCACGGGCCGGCATGCCGTTCTGCCAGTCGACGTGCAAGGCCTCCATGCCCGCCAGCGAGATGTGCAGGGTGCGGTCGACGGGGGTGCCGGTCCGCTCGAGGATGCCGACCACGGTGAAGGGCTTGTCATCGTGCTTGACCAGGCTGATGGTGGCGACGCCATGGGCCAGCACGATCTTCTCGCCGAGGCCGTAGCCCAGCGCTTGTGCCACTTCGGCGCCCAGTACCACCTCGAACGGATCGTCGGCGAAGGTGCGGCCCTGGGCCAGCCGCAACGACTGGCTGCGGGCATAGCGGTAGTGGTCGAAATAGGCGCCGCTGGTGCCCATCACCCGGTAGCCCCGGTGTGAGTCGCCGAGGGAAATGGGGATGGCCCATTTCACCTGGCGATGATTGGCGAAGTGCTCGAAGCTGTCCCAGCGGATGTTGTTGGTGGCGTTGCCGATGCGGAATACCGAGTACAGCAGCAGGTTCACGCTGCCGGAACGGGCGCCGACGATCAGGTCGGTACCGCTGATGGTGCTGGCGAAGCTGGCGCGGGCCTCGGTGCGTACGCGCTCGACAGCCAGCAGCAGGCAGACCGACAGGGCGATGGCGAACACCGTGAGCAGGGCGGTGAAGCGGCGGTTGGCCAGGCTGGCCAGGGCGATACGAATCAGGTGCATCTCAGACCTCGACGGGCTTGGCGGCGCGGTTCAGCTCGCTCAGCGAGACATTGCGGTCGAACAGCGCGGCCAGGCTCTGGTCATGGCTGACGAACAACAGGCTGGCGCCTGCGGCGCGGCATTCGGCGAACAGCAGCTGGAGAAAGGCTTCGCGGGCGTCGAAGTCCAGCGCCGAGGTGGGTTCATCGGCGATGACCAGCTCCGGCTGGCCGATCAGGGCACGGGCCGCCGCGACGCGTTGCTGCTGGCCGATCGACAGCTCGTCAGCACGACGCCCGAGCAGCTCGGCGCGCAGGCCCAGGTGTTCGAGCAGTGCCGTGGCGGCCGCATCGATGCTGCCGTGGCGCTGCTGCGCGCGTTCGGCGCGCTGGCGCGAGAAGCGACAGGGCAGCTCGACGTTTTCGCGTACCGAAAGAAACGGCAGCAGGTTGAACTGCTGGAAGATGTAGCCGGTGTGGTCGACGCGGAAACGGTCGCGCGCGGCCGCGGAGAGCTGTGCGAGGTCCTGTCCCAGCAGGCGGATGTGACCGCTCTGGGCGCGCTGCACGCCGCCGAGCAGGCCGAGCAGCGTGGTCTTGCCGCTGCCGCTCGGGCCTTTGAGGAACAGGGTTTCACCGCGCGCCAGGGTGAAGTCGGGGATGTCCAGCAACTGCGCCTGTCCGGGCCAGGCGAAGCCGAGGTTGGCGAGTTCGATCAGAGGTTGGGTCATGGTCTGCTGCGTGTCGGGAAAATGCGCTCAGCGAGGAGCGAGCCGTGCGCTCGAACGGGCCAATGGCAACGGCGCGGCGAACAGGGCTCGCTCCTGCAACGGGACGTGGCGTCAGAAACTCAGGCGCGGTTGTGCCGGTGTCAGTTGCATCCCTTGCTGGCCGTTCGGGCCGATCAGTTGTACCTGAATCTTCTCGGTCGCGGGGAAACGCTTGAACAGTTCGCTGAGATCCAGTTGCTGCAGTTTGGCGCTGCTGGCGCATTCGAAGCGATAGAAGGCCTGGATATCGCTGTGCTCGCCTTCATGCTCATGATGCTCGTGCTCGTGCTCGTGCTCGTGCTCGTGGTCCGCGTCGCCGAACAGCGGGCTTTCCAGTTCCACCTCGCGGGTCTTGCAGTCACCGCTGGCCAGGGCGAACAGGCCGATGGGCTGTTCCAGCTCACGCTTGGTCGCCGCGACCTTGGCTTTGTCGGCCTCGCTCTTGGCGGCATGCTCGAAACCGACCAGGTTCATGGCCGGGCTTTCCAGCTGCAGCTCCAGCAGGTTGCCGTCCAGTGCCACATTCAGACTGGCGACACCATGTTCATGGGCGCCCAGGCTGTCATGGGCGTGTTCGTCATGGTCATGCTCGTGGGCCTGGGCGGCGACCAGGGGCAGCAGGGCGAAGGGCAGGGCGAGCAACAGGTGGCGCATGGGAGTCTCCGGCGTGAGGGCAATAAAGTTGTTACGTTATAACAACTTTATTGCTCGGCTGGCCAGCCTGTCGTCGTCATGGGAGCATGGCGGCTTCGAATGGGAGGGTGAGTATGGTGCGTATCCGTGGGCGGATCGGGGATTGGCCAGTGGACCTGACGCTGGAGCTGGATGCCGAGGACTGGGCGCAGCTGGCGCAGCGTGTCGCCGTCGCGCCCGTCGCCGCTGAGGGGCCGTTAGCCGCCCCGGTCGAAGCGGCGGACGCCCTGTGGCAGACCGCATTGCAACTGGTGCGCGATGCCGGGCAGGTCGAAGGACCGAGGTTGCTGGCGCAGTTGGCGGCGCTGGCAGGGGGCGAGGCCGCGGGCAAGCGCTTGCTGGTACGCCTGCGCCACTGCGAGCAGATTCGCATGGAGACCGGCGCGGATGCGCCGATCTATCACTGGCAGGAGCAGCGGTAAGCTACAAGCTGCAAGAAGACGTATGGCTCCTGATTCCGCTTGCAGCTTGAGACTTGCCGCTTGCAGCTGCTCTCAGTAGATCGCCTGGTACAGCTTGCGGCGGTAGGCGGTGACCAGCGGATGGTCGCCGCCGAGCAGGTCGAACACCTGTAGCAGGGTCTTGTGCGGCAGGCCGTCCTGGTAGCTGCGGTTGCGCACGAACAGCCTGAGCAGGGCGTCCAGCGCGGCCTCGTACTGCTGGCGGGCCAGTTGCTGCACCGCCAGCTGGTACACCGCTTCGTCGTCCTCCGCGTTCTGTGCCAGGCGGCTCTTCAGGGTGGCGACTTCCGGCAGGTCGGCAGCCTGGCGCAGGAAGGTCAGCTGGGCCTTGGCGCCTGCCAGAGCCTGCTTGTGCTCGTCGCCTTTCACGGCATTGAGCACGGCTTCGGCTTCACCCAGCTCACCGCGTTCGGCCAGGCAGCGGGCGTAGAGAATCAGGGCGGCAGCATGTTCGTTGTCCTCGGTCAGCACCTGCTTGAGCAGGGCCTCGGTCTCGGCGAAACGGCCCTCGCTGAACAGCGCCTGGGCGGCCTCCATGGGGTCGGCGGCGGCGGGCGCCGGCTCGGCCACGTGCGGCTTGAGCATTTCCCGAATCGCCGCTTCCGGCTGGGCACCGGCGAAGCCGTCCACCGGCTGGCCGTCCTTGAACAGCACCACGGTCGGCAGGCTGCGGATACCGAAGCGCATGACGATGTCCTGCTCGATATCGCAGTTGACCTTGGCCAGCAGCAACTCGCCGGCATATTCCTCGGTGATCTTCGCCAGCATCGGCATCAGCGCCTTGCAGGGCGCGCACCACTCGGCCCAGAAGTCCACCAGCACCGGCTTGTGGAAGGAGTTCTCGATGACCAGTTGCTCGAAGCTGGCAGCGCCGGAAATGTCGAAGATGTAAGGGGAGTCGCTCATGTTCGGTCTCGCAAGGGCAGGCAATGGTCTATTAATGCGGGCGGTGAGGCCCGGTTACAAGGGGCGGGTCGCGTGGTACAGGCTGACCTCGCGGAACTCGGCGGGCTCGGCCAGATCCGGCCAGGTACAGCCATCGAGCAGCGCCAGGCGGCGATAGAGCGGGTGCTGGAAGTCCTTGACCCGTGAATCGGCCACCAGGGCCTGGTGCCCGCGACTGAGGAAATGATCGAGCAGTGGCAGGTTGGCGCGGTCGTAGAGTACGTCGGCGACCAGGATCAGGTCGAAGCGATCCGCTTCGGCGAAGAAGTCCGTCGAGTAGCTGAGCGTCACCCCGTTGAGCGCGGCGTTGGCGCGGCAGGCGGCCAGCGCCAGCGGGTGGAGGTCGCAGGCCACCACCTCCTCAGCCCCGGCCTTGGCCGCCGCGATGGCGGCGACGCCTGAGCCGGCGCCAAAGTCCAGCACGCGCTTGCCGCGCACCCACTCGGGGCGTTCGGCCAGCCAGCGCGCCAGCACCAGGCCGCTGGCCCAGCAGAAACACCAGTAGGGCGGTTCCTCGAGGATGCGCCGGGTCTCTTCGGCGTTGAAGGCTCGGTCCATGTTGCTGGCATCGATCAGCCACAGGGCGATCTCGCTGCCGGGCAGCGTTTCGGCGACCAGGCGGGCGTCGCCGAGCAGTTCGCCGAGGGCCTGTTGCAAAGCCTGTGGGGCGTTCATGGCGCCGGTACCAGGTGCAGGGGGCCGAGGTCCTGGTCGTGCAGGTGGGTGATGGCGCGTGCCGGCAGGCGCTGCACCAGGCGCCCGGCCTGGCTGACGCGGCCACGCAGTTCCACGCGCTGCGTCTGGCTGGGCGGCACGACGTTCAGCGGCAGGTGGAACGGCAGCGCCTGGCCGTCGCCCCGCAGGTGCGCCTGCCCGAGCAGTGCGCTCGGCCGCCCGCTGAGGTCGATGGCCAGCAGCGCCAGCTCCACATCGGCACCCTGAGCGACGCCCAGCAGCTGCCCGCGCAGGGCGGGTGTTGGCGTGGCGACGCTGGCGGGAGGCGCGTCCGTCTCGGGGGCGGGGACCGGCACTGCCGGCTGCTCGCTGGCGCAAGCGACCAGCAGGCCGCTCAGGGCCAGAACAAAGGGGTTGCGGTAGCGGGTCATCACATCCTCGATATCTCGTGCGGGCGCCCCTATAGCTTAATTTGTCTTGCTGCCTCTATGCGCTACCATGGCGCCTTTGCCGCCATCAGCCCGCGCCTGCCATGCACTGTCCGTTCTGTGATGCCAACGACACCAAGGTCATCGATTCCCGTCTGGTCGCCGAGGGCGACCAGGTTCGCCGCCGTCGCGAATGCGTGGCCTGCGGTGAGCGCTTTACCACCTTCGAAACCGCCGAACTGGTGATGCCGCGCCTGATCAAGCAGGACGGCAGCCGGCAGCCGTTCGACGAGGAGAAGCTGCGTGCCGGCATGCAGCGTGCGCTGGAGAAGCGTCCGGTCAGCGTCGAGCGGCTGGAAGAGGCCATCGCCCGTATCAAGCAGCAGCTGCGTGCCACCGGCGAGCGCGAAGTGAAGTCGCTGGTGCTCGGCGAGCTGGTGATGAGCGAGCTGAGCAAGCTCGACGAGGTGGCCTACATCCGCTTCGCGTCGGTCTATCGACGCTTCCAGGACCTCAACGAGTTCCGCGAAGAAATCGAGCGTCTGGCTCGTGAGCCGTCGAAAAGCTGATGAGCGAGCGCGATCATCTGTTCATGGCGCGGGCACTGAAGCTGGCGCGCAAGGGGCTTTACTCCACTCATCCCAACCCACGGGTCGGCTGCGTCATCGTGCAGGACGGGCGGATCGTCGGCGAGGGCTGGCATGCCCGTGCCGGTGAGCCCCACGCCGAGGTACACGCGTTGCGCCAAGCCGGCGACAAGGCGCGCGGTGCCACGGCCTACGTCACCCTGGAACCCTGCAGCCACCATGGGCGCACGCCGCCCTGCGCCGACGGGCTGATCGCCGCTGGCGTCGGCCGGGTCGTGGCGGCCATGCAGGACCCCAACCCGCAAGTGGCAGGCAACGGTCTGCGGCGTCTGGCCGAGGCGGGTATCGCGGTCAGTTGCGGTGTGCTGGAGAGCGAGGCGCGGGCGCTGAATGCCGGCTTCATCAAACGCATGGAGCAGGGCTTGCCGTTCGTTCGGGTCAAGCTGGCGATGAGTCTGGACGGGCGCACGGCCATGGCCAGTGGCGAGAGCCAGTGGATCACCGGGCCGTCGGCGCGCGCCGAGGTGCAGCGCCTGCGCGCGCAGGCCAGCGTGGTGCTGAGCGGCGCCGATACGCTGCTGGCCGATGACGCGCGGCTGACCGTACGCCCCGACGAACTGGGCCTGGGCGCGGAGCTGACGGCGCTGGCGCAGCGTCGTCCGCCGCTGCGCGTGCTGGTCGACGGGCGTCTGCGGGTGCCGCTGAGCAAGGCATTCTTCCAGGTCGGCCCGGCGCTGGTGGCGACCTGCGCCGCCGCCACCGCACGCGATCGTTATCTCGCCGAAGGGCATGAGCTGCTGGCCGTGCCCGGCAGCAATGGTCATGTCGACCTGCGCAAGCTGTTGCTGGAGCTGGCGGCGCGCGGTGTCAACGAGGTCCTGGTCGAGGCCGGGCCGCGTCTCGCCGGCGCCTTCGCGCGGGCCGGGCTGGTGGATGAGTACCGCATCTTCATGGCCCCCAAGTTGCTGGGCTCCAGTGCGCGCCCGCTGCTCGAGCTGCCGCTCAACCGTATGGCCGAGGCGCCGCAGTTGAAGATCCTGGATATCCGCGCGGTGGGCGACGACTGGCAGGTCACGGCTGTTCCCGAGCGCCAGCCTTAGGCGGCGAGCCCGTTCCACGCCTGGCTGGAATGCGCGCTCGGCGCCTGTGTGGGGCCTGCCTGGGCAGCGCGTGGGCGTCCACGAGCGGGCACTCTGTAGCCGGCAGCGGCTTCGTTATGGTAAAACGCCACGCGGCCATTCGCTTGGCCGCAACGTTCTCAGGGCGGGGCGCAATTCCCCACCGGCGGTAATGGTTCGCAGAACCTAGCCCGCGAGCGCTCGCCACGGCACCTGCCGTGCGAGGTCCAGCAGACCCGGTGCGATTCCGGGGCCGACGGTATAGTCCGGATAAAGAGAGAGCGGGATTCCCTCCACGGGCGCCTCGTGCGTGTCCGCGAAATCCCTATCGATCGGCATTGCCCTGTTTTTGACCAAAACAGGAGTTCGTCCATGCTGTTCAGCACCATCTTCAACGTGAAACCGGAGGGCGCATGTTCACCGGCATAATCGAAGCCATCGGCAGCATCCGCGCCATGACGCCCAAGGGCGGCGACGTGCGCGTCTACGTGGCCACCGGCAAGCTCGACCTCGGCGACGTCAAGCTCGGCGACAGCATCGCCGTCAACGGCGTCTGCCTGACCGCCGTGGAACTCCCTGGCGACGGCTTCTGGGCCGACGTCAGCCGCGAGACCCTGGCGCGTACCGCCTTCGTCGACCTGAAGCCCGGCAGCGCCGTCAACCTGGAAAAGGCGCTGACGCCTACCAGCCGCCTTGGCGGGCATCTGGTCAGCGGTCATGTCGACGGTGTCGGCGAGATCGTTGCCCGTGCCGATAACGCCCGCGCCGTGCAGTTCAAGGTGCGCGCGCCGCGCGAGCTGGCCAAGTACATCGCGCACAAGGGCTCGATCACCGTCGACGGCACCAGCCTGACCGTCAACGCGGTCGACGGTGCCGAGTTCGAGCTGACCATCGTCCCGCATACCCTGGCCGAGACCATCATGGTCGACTACCAGGCCGGGCGTAAGGTCAACCTCGAGGTGGACCTGCTGGCGCGTTACCTGGAGCGCCTGCTGCTCGGCGACAAGGCCGCCGAACCCAAGGCCTCGGGCCTGACCGAAAGCTTTCTCGCCGAACACGGCTACCTGAACAAGTGAGATGCGCCACCATGGCCCTGAATACCGCTGAAGAACTGATCGAAGACATCCGCGCCGGCAAGATGGTCATCCTCATGGATGACGAGGACCGCGAGAACGAAGGCGACATCATCATCGCCTCCGAGTGCGTCACGGCCGAGCACATCAACTTCATGGCCCGCTTCGCCCGTGGCCTGATCTGCATGCCGATGACCCGCGAGCGCTGCGAGTTGCTCAACCTGCCGCTGATGGCACCGCGCAACGGTTCCGGTTTCGGCACCAAGTTCACCGTCTCCATCGAGGCCGCCGAAGGCGTGACCACCGGCATCTCCGCAGCCGACCGCGCTCGCACCGTGCAGGCCGCGGTGGCCCGTAGCGCCGTGGCCGAGGACATCGTCAGCCCCGGTCACATCTTCCCGCTGATGGCGCAGCCCGGTGGGGTGCTGGCGCGTGCCGGCCACACCGAGGCGGCCTGCGACCTGGCGCGCATGGGCGGGTTCGAGCCGAGCGGCGTGATCTGCGAAATCATGAACGAAGACGGCACCATGGCGCGTCGTCCGGAGCTGGAGAAGTTCGCCGAGGAGCACGGTCTCAAGATCGGCACCATCGCCGACCTGATCCACTATCGCCTGATCCACGAGCGCACCGTCGAGCGCATCAGCGAGCAACCGCTGGACACCGAGCTGGGTCAGTTCAACCTGGTGACCTACCGCGATGGCGTGGAGAACACCGCGCACATGGCGCTGACCCTGGGCACCATCTGTGCCGAGGAACCGACCCTGGTGCGGGTGCACAACATGGACCCGCTGCGTGACCTGTTCATGGTCAATCAGCCGGGGCGCTGGAGCATGCGCGCGGCCATGGCCGAGGTCGCCAAGGCTGGTAGCGGTGTGGTGCTGCTGCTGGGCAACCCGATGACCGGGCCGGAACTGCTGGCGCTGATCAGCCGCCAGCAGCCTGCCAATCCGGCGACCTACAGCACCGTGGGTGCCGGTTCGCAGATCCTGCGTGATCTCGGTGTGCGCAAGATGCGCCTGATGAGCTCACCGATGAAGTTCAACGCGATATCCGGCTTCGATCTCGAGGTTGTAGAATACCTGCCGGCTAAATAAGAAGCGGCTCGACAGCGCCGCATCCGATGAACCTCTCCCTCTGGGGGGAGGGTGCCCGCAGGGCGGGAGAGGGCTGCACAGCATGTGCTCTCCCACAGCCCCTCTCCCATGAGTGGAGAGGGGAGCTAAGACTGGTAGCCCGGATGCAATCCGGGGACATCGGCACACTGGCTCCGGATGGCATCCGGGCTACGCTGATCAACGAATTCGTTTTCGGAGCGCACGACGCTCCGGCTCTTTAACCCATGTGAGACCTGTCATGACCCTGAAGACCATCGAAGGTACCTTCATCGCCCCCAAGGGCAAATACGCCCTGGTGGTAGGCCGTTTCAACAGCTTCGTCGTCGAGAGCCTGGTTAGCGGCGCCATCGATGCCCTGGTCCGCCACGGCGTGAGCGAGAGCGACATCACCATCATCCGCGCACCGGGTGCCTTCGAGATCCCGCTGGTCACCCAGAAGGTCGCCCAGCGTGGCGAGTACGCGGCCATCATCGCCCTTGGCGCGGTGATCCGTGGCGGTACTCCGCACTTCGAATACGTTGCCGGCGAGTGCACCAAGGGTCTGGCCCAGGTTTCCATGGAATACGGCGTGCCGGTCGCCTTCGGCGTGCTGACCGTCGACTCCATCGAACAAGCCATCGAACGTTCCGGCACCAAGGCGGGTAACAAGGGTGCCGAAGCTGCGCTGTCTGCCCTGGAAATGGTCAGCCTGCTGGCGCAGTTGGAGGCCAAGTGAGCAATTCCGGTAACGGCCAGCCGGCCAAGAAGGGGCCGAGCGGCAAGATCCTCGCGCGTCGCGAGGCTCGTACCCTGGCCATGCAGGCCCTGTACTCCTGGCATATCGCCGGGCAGCCGCTGAACGAGATCGAAGCGCAGTTTCGCGTCGACAACGACTTCAGCAAGGTCGATGGCGCCTACTTCCACGAGATCCTGCACGGCGTGCCGCGGCAGAAGACCGAACTGGACGAGGCCTTCACGCCCCTGCTCGACCGCCCGCTGGAAGACATCGATCCGGTCGAACTGGCCATCCTGCGGCTGTCCACCTACGAGCTGAAGAACCGCGTTGACGTCCCCTACAAGGTGGTGATCAACGAGGGGATCGAGCTGGCCAAGGTGTTCGGTGCCACCGACGGGCACAAGTTCGTCAACGGCATCCTCGACAAGCTCGCACCCAAGCTGCGTGCCGCCGAAGTCAACGCCAACAAGCGCTGATCATGACGCTGGCAGTAGCTCGGGCGCGCCCATGGGGAATGCACTGTGGGTGAGTTCGAGCTGATCCGCCGCTACTTCGCCAGCGCCCTGTGTGCCCGACAGGGTGATGGCGTGGTGCGCGGCATCGGTGATGACTGCGCGCTGCTGAGCGTGCCTGCCGGCGAACAGCTGGCGATCTCCACCGACACGCTGGTTGCCGGGGTGCACTTCCCCGAGGCCTGCGATGCCTTCCTGCTCGGCCAGCGCGCGCTGGCCGTGTCTGCCAGTGACCTGGCCGCCATGGGCGCTACGCCACTGGCGTTCACCCTCGCCATCACCCTGCCGGATGCCAGCGATGCCTGGCTGGCCGACTTTGCCCGTGGCCTGCAGGTCATGGCGCAGGACTGCGCGCTGGCGCTGGTCGGTGGCGACACCACGCGCGGGCCGCTGAGCCTGACACTGACCGTGTTCGGCCGCGTGCCGGCCGGGCAGGCGCTACTGCGCAGCGGCGCACAGGTCGGCGACCTGCTCTGCGTGGGCGGTGAGCTGGGCGATGCCGCCGGTGCCTTGCCGCTGGTGCTCGGGCAGCGCGAGGCGGGGGGCGACAGTGGCGCAGCGTTGCTGGCCCGCTACTGGTCACCGCAGCCGCAGCTGGCCCTCGGCCAGGCGCTGCGCGGGCGTGCCACGGCGGCGCTGGATATTTCCGATGGCCTGCTCGCCGATTGCGGACACATCGCCAGCGCGTCGCAGGTCGCCTTGCAGATCGAGCTGGAGCGGCTGCCATTGTCGGCGCCGCTGCGTGCTTTCGCCGGCGAGGAGCAGGCGCGGGTCTGCGCGCTCAGTGGTGGCGACGACTACCGCCTGGCCTTTACCCTACCGCCAGCCTTGTTCGACGAGCTGCAGGCAGACTGGCCCGAGGTCCGGGCCATCGGCCGCGTGCTGGCGGGCAGTGGCGTGCAGTTGCTGGATGCGAACGGCCAGCCCATCGAGTCGCCACGTGGCGGCTACCAACATTTCTGACAGGACGGAGTGCGCGTGACCGATCACCCCAACCAGGTTCCCGCCGAATACGTGCCGCCCTCGGTATGGCGCAATCCCTGGCATTTCATCGCCTTCGGCTTCGGCTCCGGAACCCTGCCCAAGGCGCCCGGCACCTGGGGCTCGCTGGTGGCGCTGCCGTTCGTGCCGCTGTGGCAGATGCTGCCCGACTGGGGCTACTGGCTGATGCTCGGGGTGACCATGCTGTTCGGCTTCTGGCTGTGCGGCAAGGTCGCCGATGACCTGCGTGTGCATGACCACGAGGGCATCGTCTGGGACGAAATGGTCGGCATGTGGATCACCCTCTGGCTGGTGCCCGAGGGTTGGCTCTGGTTGCTGCTAGGCTTTCTCATGTTCCGCCTGTTCGACATCGTCAAACCCTGGCCGATCCGCTGGATCGACCGCCACGTGCACGGTGGTGTGGGCATCATGCTCGACGACATCATCGCCGGGGTGTTCGCCTGGCTGGCCATGCAGGGGCTGGTCTGGGGCTGGGACAGGTATGGGGCCGTGCTGGGTTTCTGAGGGGCTGCGATGCGGATTAGACACGGATGGCTGGGCCTGCTGCTGATGCTGGGCAGCATGACCTGCGCCCAGGCTCGGGATGATCTGCCGCACGAGATACGTCTGGCCAGCGAGGTCTGGGAGGCGTACACCGAGGCGGATGGTACGGGCCTGGGCTGGGACATCATGCGCAAGGTCTTCGAGCCGGAGGGCGTGAGCCTGGCCATCCACAGCGTGCCCTACACCCGTTCGGTGGGACTGGTGCAACGCAACGAGGCCGATGCCTGGGTCGGCTCCTACCGGGATGAGGTCGAGGACAAGGTGTTCTACCCCAAGCACCATTACGACACCGACCGTATCGTCGCGCTGGGCCTCGAGGACAAGCCGGTACCGACGCTGGAGAGCCTCGGCCAGTATCGGCTGGTCTGGGTGCGTGGCTACGAATATCAGGAATATCTGCCGAATGTGCACGATTACCGGGAAGTGCAGCGGCGTGGCGGTATTCTCGGCATGCTCGACCTCGGGCATGCGGACTTCTACATCGATGCGCGTCCCGAGGCCGAGTACGTGCTCAAGGCTGCCAGCCATCCGGAGCGTTATCGCCTGACCGAGCTGACCCGCCTGCCGTTGTTCCTCGGCTTTGCCGACACGCCGCGTGGTCACGCCCTGGCCGAGCTGTATGACCGGCGCATGGCCGCGCTGATCGCCAGTGGCGAGCTGCGGCCGATCTTCACGCACTGGCATCAACCTTACCCATTCGACTGAGCCGGGAGACCACTGCTCATGCTGCTACGCCACTGTCTTGTCGCCCTCGTGCTGTCGTGCTCGGGCCTTGCCTGGGCTGCTTCGCAGGTGCAGGTGGTCGGCCTGTTTCCGGGGGCGGCGGTGCTCAACGTCGATGGCCAGCGCAAGATGGTGCGCGTCGGGCAGACCGGCCCGGGCGGCGTCCAGGTGGTCAACGTCGACAAGCAGGGCGCGCTGCTGCGCGTGGACGGCGTCGAGCGCATGTATCCGCTCAGCCGTGAATACAGCGCCGGGTTCGCCGAGCCGGTGCGCAAGCGCCTGAGCATCGCCAAGGGCATTGGCGGCCACTATTGGGTCGCGGGGTCGGTCAACGGTCAGACGGTGCAGTTTCTGGTCGATACCGGCGCCACCAGCATCGCGCTCAACGATGCGCATGCCAGGCGCCTGGGGATCGACTACCGGGTTTCCGGGCGCCCCATGCAGGTCAGCACCGCCAGCGGCGTCACCCGTGGCTGGCGGGTGACGCTCGACCGGGTCAAGGTCGGCGATCTCGAGGTGCTTGGCGTCGAGGCCGTGGTGCTCGAGGGCAGCGCGCCCAGCGATGCCCTGCTGGGCATGAGCTTCCTCGGACGGGTTGGCTGGCGCGAGGAGCAGGGCATGCTGGTGCTGGAGTCGAAGCACTGAGCCCAGCGCCGGGATAGTCGATCATTTCTCTCGATACTGATGATCGGCAATTCTGACTGACCTGCCAGCGGGGGCTGCTGATACAATGCCGGCCCTGTTTCGTACTCATTGCTAGGAGTATCCGGTGTCCGTCGTGTTTGTCGCCGCCTCCCAACTGCCCACCCCCTTCGGTGTGTTCACCATGCACGGCTTCCTCGATGAAGCGACCGGCAAGGAGCACGTTGCTCTGACCTTCGGCGAAGTGGCCGACGGCGCACCGGTGCTGGGGCGGCTGCATTCCGAATGCCTGACCGGTGACGCCCTGTTCAGCCTGCGCTGCGACTGCGGGGCTCAGCTGCAGGCGGCATTGCAGGCCATCGCCAATGAAGGCCGTGGCGTGCTGCTCTATCTGCGTCAGGAAGGCCGTGGCATCGGCCTGCTGAACAAGATTCGCGCCTATGAGCTGCAGGACGGTGGCGCCGATACCGTTGAGGCCAACGAGCGCCTGGGCTTCGGTGCCGACCAGCGCGACTACGCGATCTGCCTGCCGATGCTCGAACACCTGGGCATCCAGAGCCTCAAGCTGATGACCAACAACCCGCGCAAGGTGAAAGCCCTGGGCGACATGGGCATCGCCGTGGATCACCGTGTGCCGCTGCAGATCGCGCACAACCCCTACAACAAGCGTTATCTCGCCACCAAGGCCGGCAAGCTCGGCCACATGCTGGGCAACCAGCACCAGGGCGAGACTGAGGAAAGCCTGTGACCCGAGGCCAGGTGAAGCGCCGCCTGGCGCTGGCCTGGTGGCGTCAGCTGGGCGTCGCACTGGCGCCGCTTGTCGTGTTCAACCTGCTGTTCGGCGGCGGGAGCACCACGGTGCTGACCATGCCGCTGTTCGTCGCTGGCCTGGCTTCGATGTTCGTCAGCCTGCCGCTGTTCGCCGCCTACAAGCGCGCCCTGGTGGCCACCGAGAAGGCCCTCGACAGCGATGACGAAGCGGCTGCCTGGCTGGAGCTGGATCGTGTGCGCCTGCGGGCGCTGCTCGCTGCCGCGTTGCCCGCCTGGATCGCGGCGCTGGCGGTACTCGCCGGGCTCGAGGCGATTCCCCTGATGCTGCTGGCGCTGTCGTCCATCGTGCTGCACTGCCTCTATCGCATTCCCCGCCAACTGGGCTGATGCGCACGCTGCTGCTGACCCTGTGCGTGCTGGCGCTACCACTGCCGGCTGCCGAGCGGGTGATCAGTCTGGCGCCTTCGCTCAGCGAAATCATGCTCGACCTGGGCGCTGGCGACCGGCTGGTCGGTGTGCTCGAAGGGGAGCAGCAGCCCGCCGGCGTGGCCCATCTGCCGACGGTTGGCCGTTATGGTCAGCTCGAATTCGAACGCCTGCTGCAGCTCGCCCCCGACCTGATCCTGATTGCCCCGGGCAGCGTGCCGCCGGCACAGCAGGCGCAGTTGCAGCGTTTCGACATCCCGCTGCTGGTGATCGAACCGGCCCGCCTCGACCTGCTGGGTGATGCCTTCGTGCAGATTGGCCAGCGAGTGGGCCGGGCGGAGCAGGGCGAACGGCTGGCCGCAGAGTTTCGCGAGCGGCTGGCGGCGCTGCGTCAGCGCTATCGGCGCGAACGACCGCTGGCGGTGTTCTATCAGATCTGGCATCAGCCGCTGTACACCATCGGTGGCGAACAGTTGATCGGCGATGCGCTGCAGGTGTGCGGCGCACGGAACCTCTTCGCCGAGCTGCCGCAGCCGGCGCCACAGGTCAGCGTGGAGGCCGTGCTGGCGCGCGATCCGGACATCATCCTGGGCGGCAGCAATGCCGAGCTGAGCGCCTGGCAGGCCTGGCCGCAACTGCATGCTGTGCGCCAGGGCCAGGTATGGACGGTGCCGGACAAGGGCCTGGAACGGCCCAGTCTGCAGATGCTCGGGGCGATCGAGCAGCTGTGCGAGCGGATGGCCGGGGCGCGTTAGTGCCACGGGATGTAAAGTGCTTCTGCAGGCAGACTTGGCTGCGCTCGATGTGGCGCTAACCCACCACCGCTGCCATGCGTTCCATCGCTGCTGGGTTACGCGGCGCTCCCGTTCATCGGCGCTTGCCAGATTGGCGTTCGGCGCCGCTAACCCACCCTACGCGGGCTGTGCATCGACATCAGATCTGCGGCGTCCAAGTTACGGCGAACAGTGCGGTGCGTCCGGCACTGTTGTAGCCGAAGCGCCCGTTGGGCGTGCTGTACGTGGCTTCTGCGTAGTCCCGGTCCAGCAGGTTATCCAGCTTCAGGCTCAGCCCCAGTTCCTGGGTGGCCTGCCAGGCTGCGCGCAGGCTGAGCAGGCCGTAGCCGCTCATCCTGATCTGGTTCTCGGCATCGTCGTAACGACCACTGAGCGCACGCCAGCCAGCGCCAATCGACACGTCACCGAAGCGGCGGTCGATATCCAGCGTCAGCGTGCGTTTGGCGCGACGCTGCAGGGTATGACCGCTGTCGCGATCGCGCGGGTCGATCAGGGACAGGGCCAGGTTGCCTTGCCAGCCGAACAGTTCCTGCTGCACTGAGGCCTCGAAGCCATTGATCCGGGCAGTCTGAACGTTCTGCGGAATGAAGTTCTCGTCCAGAACGATGGCATCTTCGATCTCGGTTCGGTACACGGAGGCCTGCAGCGAGCCTGTGTCGCTGTACCGGCTGCGCCATTGCAGTTCGTAGCTCCTGGAGCGTTCCGGGGTTAGCTCGGGGTTAGCGCTGGGGAAACACATGCTGCCGAAGCAGAAGTCCGGGTAATACAGGTCATTGAAGGTTGGCGCGCGGAAGCCTTCGCTATACGACAGAATCAGGTCGTTGGCGTTGCCCAGCGGCAGAGTCAGTGCCGCATTCCAGGTGTTTTCGTGGCCGAACTGCTGGTTGTCGTCATGGCGCAAGCCGATCTCGGTGGAAAAGTTTTCCCCGCTGTAACGATGCTGGATGAAGGCTGCGCGGTTCCAGCGCGAATCCTCGACGAAGTCCGTGGTGCCCTGGGCTCGATCCTCGTACCAGTCCAAGCCCAGCAGCAACTGATGGTTTTCGGTGAGTGTCAGCGTGTTCAGCCAGTTAGCGGCGTCACGGTATGTGTTGAACTGGCTGACTGAGCCACCCGGCTGATCATTGCCGCTATCGCGTTTGTCTTCGCTGTGGCCCAGCTCCAGGCGACTGCTCCAGCCATCGCTGAGCTGTGCGTCGATGAAGCCGGAAACACTGCTGAGCAGGTAGTCGGTAGTCGGTAGCGAGCCGCTGAAGACATCGTCGTACTCCACCTGGCCACGCTGGTCGAGCAGGTTGAAGCCGATCTGCAGGCTGTCATCGAAGCGGTGCGACAGACTCAGGCTCAGTGAGCGGTTGCGGTAGGCATCGTCGTCGCCATTGGCGCCGAAACCGTCGCGGGTCGCATCGATACCGGCTGTCTCGTCCAGTGCAGCGCCCAGGTGAAAGCGGGTGTGCTGATCGCCCCCGGAAAGACCAAGGCTGCGCTGGTAGGTACTGTCGCTACCGGCTGCCAGGCGCACGTAAGGGGCGAGCCCCTGATCATCGCCCTTGCGGGTGAAAATCTGTATCACACCACCGATTGCGTCGGAGCCGTAGAGTGCCGAACGGGCGCCACGTACGACCTCGATACGCTCGATCTGCTCGGGGGCGAGAAATTCCAGGCTGCTGGTACCACTGGATGCCGCGGCGATGCGTTGGCCATCGACCAGCACCAGCGTTTGTGCCGTGCTGGTGCCGCGCAGAAACACACCCGTCTGGCTGCCAGTACCGCCAGTGCGGACGACGCTAAGACCGGGAACGCGCTGCAGCAGCTCTGCAACGCTGCTGACCTGCAAACGCTCGATATCCGCTCGCTCGAACACGGTGGTGGCCGCCGTGGCCTGGGCTTGTGGTTCGGGCATGCGGCCCGAGGTGATGACCAGGGGCTCGGCCACGTAGGGTTCGCTGGCCAGTGACAGGCCAGGCAGGACGGCAATGGCCAGGGCCAGGCGAGACGCTCTCATGATGATTTCCTCAAGGTCGGCAGACTTTCGAGGAGGACAGCAGCCAGCGCGTGGGCGGCGCTTGACCGTGCTGCCCTCCGCAACACCAGTCGATCCGCCTTGGCCGGTCTCCGGGCTCTCGACCCCTATCCGCCTTCCCGGGGGCTCCCAGTGGCGGTTGGATAGGGGCAAGCGTGATGCTTGCAGTCGATTACCGTTGCGGGGGCAGCGTCGGGATTGCTCATGGAGAGCGCACCGACTTCCCGTTCAGCAGACCGTTGAAAACTACCTGCGTTGGCGTTTTTTCAACGGCTTGCTGACGCCGCTTGCGCAGCGCACCCTGGCGGAACATGAAGTGCGCGCACCTTAGTGCGCGCGCAGCGGCATGACAAGCAAGCCCGGCTCATTCGGCGATGAGCGGGGCTCATGCTCAGAGCAGGTTCAGGCGTTCGCGCACCGCGCGTTCGATGCCGGCATCGTCCAGGCCGCACTCGGCGAGCATCTGGCTGGGCTTGGCATGCTCGACGTAGTAGTCCGGCAGGCCGAGGTGCAGCATCGACACCTGGCGGTTCTCGGCGGCGAAGAATTCACTGACCGCGCTGCCGGCACCGCCCATCACGGCGTTTTCCTCGAGGGTCACCAGCAGCTCATGGCTGTCGGCCAGCTCACGCAGCAGGGCCTCGTCCAGCGGTTTGACGAAGCGCATGTCGACCACGCTGGCGTCCAGCGTTTCGCCAACCCGCAGGGCTTCGGCCAGTTGCACGCCGAAGGCCAGCAGAGCGACGCGCTTGCCCTGGCGGCGGACCACGGCCTTGCCGATTTCCAGCGGTTCGAGGCCCGCATCGAGCGGGGCGTTGGGGCCGGTGCCACGCGGGTAGCGCACGGCTGCCGGGCCGTCGAACAGGTGGCCGGTGGTGAGCATGCGGCGCATCTCGTTCTCGTCGCTCGGCGTCATCACCAGCATGCCGGGGATGCAGCGCAGGTACGACAGGTCGAAGCTGCCGGCATGGGTCGGGCCGTCTTCGCCGACCAGGCCGGCGCGGTCGATGGCGAACAGCACGTCGAGGTGCTGCACGGCCACGTCATGGATCAGCTGGTCATAGGCGCGCTGGAGGAAGGTGGAGTAGATCGCCACCACCGGCTTGGCGCCCTCGCAGGCCATGCCGGCCGCCAGGGTCACGGCATGCTGTTCGGCGATGGCGACATCGAAGTAGCGCTCGGGGAAACGCTCGCTGAAGGCCACCAGGTCGGAGCCTTCCTTCATCGCCGGGGTGATGCCGACCAGGCGCTCATCGGCCTCGGCCATGTCGCACAGCCACTGGCCGAACACGTTGGAGTACTTCGGGCCGCTCGGCCGCTTCGGGCTGGAGAGCGCTGCGGCCGGCGGCGTCACCGGCTCCAGCTTGGTGATGGCGTGATAGCCGATCGGGTCGGCCTCGGCCGGCGCGAAGCCCTTGCCCTTCTTGGTCACCACGTGGAGGAACTGCGGGCCGTCCAGGTCGCGCATGTTGCGCAGGGTGGCCAGCAGGGTCGGCAGGTCGTGGCCGTCGATGGGGCCGACGTAGTTCCAGCCCAGCTCCTCGAACAGGGTGCCGGGCACCAGCATGCCCTTGGCGTGCTCCTCGACCTTGCGCGCGATTTCCCAGGCACCGGGCAGGCGCGAGAGCATCTTCTTGCTGCCTTCGCGCATGCTGGCGTAGGTGCGGCTGGAGATGATCTTGGCCAGGTAGTTGGACAGGCCGCCGACGTTCTTGGAGATCGACATGTCGTTGTCGTTGAGGATCACCAGCATGTTGGCGCCGACGTCGGTGGCATGGTTGAGCGCTTCGAAGGCCATGCCGGCGGTCAGCGCGCCATCGCCGATCACCGCCACGCTCTTGCGCTTCTCGCCCTTCAGGCGGGCGGCGATGGCCATGCCGAGGGCGGCACTGATGCTGGTGCTGGAGTGGCCGACGCCGAAGGTGTCGTACTCGCTCTCGCTGCGACGCGGGAAGGCGGCCAGGCCGTCACGCTGGCGCAGCGTGCCCATGCGCTCACGGCGACCGGTGAGGATCTTGTGCGGATAGGCCTGATGGCCGACGTCCCACACCAGGCGGTCGTCGGGCGTATCGAAGACGTAGTGCAGGGCGATGGTCAGTTCGATCACGCCGAGGCCGGCACCGAAGTGACCGCCACTCTGGCCGACGCTGTAGAGCAGGTACTGGCGCAGCTCGTCGGCGAGGGTTTCCAGGTCCGCTTCGGCCAGGCGACGCAGTTCGTCCGGCGTATTGGCGCTGTCCAGCAAGGGCGTCAGCGGGCGCTCGCGGGGGATCTCGTGGAAAGTGGTCGGCATCAGGCGAATCGTTATAGGTGTAAAAGATGCGGCAGTTTACCTGATGCCAGGAAAACAGCCCAATCCGCTGACCAGATCGCCGTCAGCGGTAGTGCCGCGCGAGAAACGCCAGCAGCAGTTCGCTTACCCGCTCGCCGCACTCGGCCTGCAGCCAGTGGCCGGCGCCCGGCAGGTCGTGGCGCTCCAGGTGCGGCACCTTGTCGCCCATGCGCTTGAGCGTCGGAGCCTCGAAACGGCCGACCGGGTCGTGCTCGCCGAGCAGGAACAGCGTTGGCTGCGTCACCTGAAGTGCGGCCAGATGCTCGGTGCGTTGCCAGTTGCGCTCGAAGTTGCGGTACCAGTTCAGCGCGCCACGAAACCCGTGGCGTTCGAAGGTGCGCAGGTAGTGGGCGAACGTCGCCTCGCTGCACCAGGGCGGCAGCGGGATGTCGGCCGGCATGCCGTCGAACAGCCGCGCATCGGCCGGTTTTTCCGTTGCCAGCAGGGCATCGCCCAGGCCGCCGAGCAGCAGGCGCAGGCTGCGGCCGATGTCCGCGTCCAGTTCGGCCTCGGCCAGCCCCGGCTGCTGGAAGTAGAGGATGTAGTGGAAGCGTCCGGCGTAGGCCTCGCGCATCATCTCGATGGCCGGGCGTTTCGGCCGGCCACCGAAGGGCACCGACAGTGCGCCCAGGGCCCTGACCCGTTGCGGCTCGAGCAGGGCCAGATGCCAGGCCACCGGCGCGCCCCAGTCATGGCCGACCACCGCGACCTCGCACTGGCCGAGCAGGTCCATGGCCGCCTGGATGTCGCCGCACAGGCTGAGCAGGTCGTAGGCTGCGGTATCGCTCGGCGCGCTGCTGGCGCCATAGCCGCGCATCTCCGGGGCGAACACGCGATAGCCGGCACTGGCCAGCGCCTCGATCTGCGGGTGCCAGGCGTACCAGCATTCGGGAAAGCCGTGCAGCAGCCACACCGGCCGGCCGTGCTCGGGACCGGCGCTGTACAGGCTGAGTTCGATGCCGTTCACGGCGAGCAGACGATGTTCGATGTGCATGGGTGTTTACCAGGTGTCGATGAAGGGACGCTTCTTGCCCTCACGCCGGGGTGGGCGCGGCGCCGCATTGAGGCCACGCAGCAGCCAGGCGCGGCTGTCGGCCGGATCGATCACGGCATCGATCTCCAGGTAGCTGGCCATGTTCAGGGCCTTGCCGTTGTCGTAGGCCTTGGCCACCAGCTTGTCGAACAGGGCCTGGCGTGCGGCCTCGTCCGGCTGGGCGGCCAGCTCCTTGGCGAAACCCAGGCGCACGGCTCCCTCCAGGCCCATGGCACCGAACTCGGCACTGGGCCAGGCGGCGGTGAACAGCGGCGAGTGGAAGCTGCCCGCTGCCATGGCCTGGGCACCAAGGCCGTAGCCCTTGCGCAGCACCAGGGTGAAGAAGGGCACCGTGAGGCTGGCGGCGGTGACGAACAGGCGCGAGACATGGCGCACCGTGGCCTGCTTCTCCGCTTCCGGGCCGACCATGAAACCGGGGGTGTCGCACAGCGATACTACGGGCAGGTCATGCGCCTCGCACAGCTGCAGGAAGCGCGCGGCCTTGTCACCGGCCACGGCATCGATGGCGCCGCCCAGGTGCGCGGGGTTGTTGGCGATCAGGCCGAAGGGCTTGCCTTCGATGCGGATCAGCGCGGTGATCAGCCCGGGGGCGAACTGGCGGCGCAGTTCCAGCACGCTGTGCTGGTCGGCGAGCCGTTCGATGACCTGGCGCATGTCGTACACGCGCAGGCGGTTTTCCGGGATCACGTGGCGCAGTTCGCGGCTATCGCTGGCGTGCCAGTCGCTCAGTGCTCCCTGGAAGTAGCCCAGGTACTGCCTGGCCACGGCGACCGCCTCGGCTTCGTCTTCCACCAGCACGTCGATCACCCCGTTGGGACCCTGCACGCTGCTCGGGCCGACCTGCTCGGGTTTGAAACTGCCCAGGCCGCCGCCTTCGATCATCGCCGGGCCGGCCATGCCGATGCTGGCATTGCGCGTCGCGATGATCACGTCGCAGCAACCGAGCAACGCGGCGTTGCCGGCGAAGCAGCGCCCCGACACGACCCCTACCGTCGGCACCAGGCCGGAGAGCTTGGCCATGGCGACGAAGGTGTGGCAGTCCAGCCCGGCCACGCCGACGAAATCGGTATCGCCTGGCCGGCCGCCACCGCCTTCGGCGAACAGCACCACGGGCAGGCGCCATTGTTCGGCCAGCGCCAGCATGCGGTCGGTCTTCTTGTGATTCATCACCCCCTGGGTGCCGGCGAACACGGTGTAGTCGTAGGCGATGGCCATGCAGCGCGCCGCCTCGCTGCCGAAGCGTTCTGCGCCCACGGTGCCGATGCCGGCAACCAGGCCGTCGGCCGGGCTCAGTTCCAGCAGTTCTTCGGGCGAGCGTCGGCGGCGCTGGGCGGCGAGGGCCATGGCGCCGTATTCGATGAAGCTGTCGGCGTCGAGCAGGTCCGCCAGGTTCTCGCGCACGGTGCGCTGGCCGGTCCTGCGGCGCTTGGCCACGGCCTCGGGGCGGCGGGCGTCGGTCAGGCGGGCATGGCGTTCGAGCACTTCGGCCAGGTCGGCGCGGACATGAGCCAGGTCGATGGCCTGCTCGCCGTGCAGCGCGCCGCCATCGACCTCGGCCGGTTCGACGAACAGCAACGCCTGGCCCTCGCTCACCGCGCTGCCCTCTGTCACGGCCAGTGCGCGGACGATGCCGCTGCGCTCGGCCTTGACCTCGAACTCCATCTTCATCGCCTCCAGCACGGCGATGTTCTGGCCCACCGCGATGGCATCGCCGGCGCGCACCGAGAGGCTGACCAGCACGCCAGCACTGGATGCATGCAGCGCCAGGGTGCCGGGCGGGGCATCGACCTCCGGTTGCGTATCGCTGGCGGCCTGGGCGCCGGTGAAGTAGCGATGCGGATGGGCCTGCTCGCGGGCTGCCAGCAGCGTGTCCAGATGACGTTCGACATAGGTGGTGTCGACCTGGTTGGCGCGTACCTCGCCGCGTTGCAGCAGGTTCTGCAGCAGGTGCAGGTTGCTCGCCACGCCTTCCAGGCGGAATTCGCAGAGCCCGCGATAGGTGCGGCGCAGGGCGCCTGGGTAGTCGCTGGCGCTGGCGATCAGCTTGGCCACCAGCGAATCGTAGGCCGGGCTCACGGCATAGCCGGCATAGCCGCAGCCGTCGATGCGCAGGCCGGGACCGGACGGCGGCTGGTAGGCGCTGAGCACGCCGGCAGCCGGGCGTGCGCTGCCATCGGCATGCAGCGACTCCAGATTCAGGCGCACCTGCACGGCATAGCCGTTTGTTGCTGGCGGCCTGAGCAGGCCCAGTTCGGCCAGGCTTGCGCCAGCGGCCAGGTGCAGTTGGCTGTGCAGCAGGTCGATGCCGGTGACCTGCTCGGTGACGGTGTGCTCCACCTGCACGCGCGGGTTGGCTTCCATGAAGTAGAAGTGCCCCGGCTGGTCGAGGTCGAGGAGGAACTCGAAGGTGCCGATGCCCTGGTAGCGCACTTCGGCAGCCAGGCGCAGGGCACTGGCGATGATGGCGTCGCGGATGCTGGCGTCCAGGTCCGGGCTGGGAGCGATTTCCACCAGTTTCTGGTGGCGCCGCTGCAGGCTGCAGTCGCGCTCCCACAGGTGGCTGACCGCACCGCTGCCATCCCCGAGCACCTGCACCTCGATATGCCGGGCGCGGCACACGCGTTTTTCCACGTACAGCGCGCCGCTGCCGAAGGCGCCCAGGGCTTCCGACGCGCAGCGGGCGAAGGCGTCGGCCAGCTGCGTCGGATCATCCACCGCGCGCATGCCGCGCCCGCCGCCACCGGCCAGGGCCTTGAGCATCACGCTGCCGTGCTCGCGCAAGAAGGCCTCGGCCTGCTCCAGGGTGACGGCGTGGTTGAGGCCGGGCACCAGCGCCACGTCGCAGCGCTGGGCGAGCGCGCGGGCCGCCGCCTTGTCGCCGAACAGCTGCAGGGTCTCCGCCGTCGGGCCGATGAAGGTCAGGCCTGCCGCCTGGCAGCGGCGGGCGAACTCGGCATTCTCGGCGAGAAAACCATAGCCGGGGTGGATCGCCGTGCAGCCGTGCGCCACGGCGCTGGTGATCAGCTGGTCCATGTCCAGGTAAGCGGCCACCCCGCGTCCCTCGAGTGCCACGGCGAGGTCGGCCTTGCGCGTATGCAGCCCGGCCGCGTCGTCCTCGGCGAACACCGCCACCGAGCGGATGCCGAGATCGGCACAGGCCTGGGCAATGCGGATGGCGATCTCGCCACGGTTGGCGATGAGCAGGGCGGGGAAGGGCATGGCGGCTCCAGACGTCTTGTCGTTATGGAGCCATCTTAGGAGGCTGGGCGCAGGGGTAAAGCAAGCCTCATGCGGCGATCATGCGGTCATAGATGAGAATGATGGTGCGATCGCGGCGGCAGCCGCCTTCACGAGAGCGGCCTAGCTGCGCCGCTCGACGATGTAGCGCGCCAGCTCGCGCAGCGGTTCGGCGCTGTTGCCGAAGGCGCGCAGCACGTGCAGCGCCTGGTCGCGCAGCTCCAGGGCATAGACCTTGGCGGCGTCGAGGCCGAGCAGGGCCGGGTAGGTGGGCTTGTCGTGGGCCTCGTCCTTGCCCTGGGTCTTGCCCAGGGTGGCGGTGTCGCTCTCCACGTCGAGGATGTCGTCCTGCACCTGGAAGGCCAGGCCAATGGCGCGGGCATATTGCAGCAGGGCCTTGAGGCTGAGGTCGTCGGCCTTGCCGCTGGCCAGGGCACCCAGCAGCACGCTGGCTTCGATCAGGGCGCCGGTCTTGTGCCGGTGCATGGTCTCCAGCGCCTCGCGGTCGAGCTTCTGCCCGACCGAACCGAGGTCGATGGCCTGGCCGCCGACCATACCGGCCGGCCCGGCGGCACCGCCCAGGGCACTGAGCATCTGCAGGCGCACCTCGGGGTCCTGCGGGTTGCGACGGCGGTCGGCGAGGACCTCGAAGGCCAGGCTCTGCAGGCCGTCGCCCGCGAGGATGGCGGTGGCTTCGTCGAAGGCCTTGTGGGTGGTCGGCTGGCCGCGACGCAGGTCGTCATCGTCCATGGCCGGCAGGTCGTCGTGGACCAGTGAATAGGCGTGGATCAGCTCCACCGCACAGGCGGCACCATCGGCTCGTTCGATATCACCTTGCAGGGCTTCGCAGGCGGCGTAGACCAGCAGCGGGCGCACGCGCTTGCCGCCGTTCATGACGCTGTAGCGCATGGCCTGGTAGAGGCGTTCGAGTTCGTCGCGCGGGGCCTGGAACAGTTCATCCAGCGCCGCGTCGACGCGGCTCTGGCAGCGCTTCTGGTAGCTCGGGATCATGCCTGTTCGTCCGTGTCGAACGGCGCGGCCTGCAATTCACCATCGCGTTCGAGGAGGATCTGCACCTTCTGCTCGGCCTGGGCCAGCGAAGCCTGGCATTCGCGGGTCAGGCCAATGCCTTGCTCGAACGCGGTCAGCGAATCCTCCAGCGACAGCTCGCCGCTCTCCAGGCGCTCGACCAGCGTCTGCAGTTCGGCAAGGGAGTGTTCGAAGTCGGGAGCGGCTTTCTTGCGGGCCATGGCGCGGGTTCTCGCTGATTCTGGAACGGGCGCGACACTAGCAGAGCCGCGCCTCTCGGGCAAATCAGCGGGGCTGATCGATAGGCGCTTGTAGGAGCGGCTGGGCGGCATTTTGTTTTGTCCGCGATGCTGTCCAGGCACCCACCGGCCATCGCGGCTGAAGCCGCTCCTACAAAGGAGTCGCTTCATTACGCGGAGAAGTAGGTGCTCCAGAAGTAATAGAGGGTCATGCCGCTGCCCACCAGGATCACGAAGCTGCGCAGCAGCGCGGGCGGCAGTTTCTCGCCCAGTGCGCCGCCTGCGTAGCCACCCAGGGTGGCGCCGGTGAGCAGGATGACCAGCTCGTACCAGCTGACGCGGCCGGCGATGACGAAGGTCAGGGTGGCGACGCTGTAGATCACGGCCGAAATCAGATTCTTCAGTGCATTGGCACGGGCCAGCGGATGCCCCTCGATGGAGAAGGCCGCCAGTTGCAGGATGCCCATGCCGGCGCCGAAGTAGCCGCCATAGATCGACACGCCGATATGCGCCCCCAGCGACAGCGGCGTGTGGGGCGGATGCTCGGCCTCCTTGCGCCGCGCCGCCAGTGCGCGCCCCAGCCAGGGGCTGGCGGCGAACAGTGCGGTGGCGGCCAGCAGCAGCCAGGGGATCAGCACGCGGAATACATCGTCGCCGCCGGCCAGCAGCAACAGGCCGCCGAGCAGGCCCCCGGCCAGGCCTGCGCCCAGCAACGGCAGCAGGTAGCGGCCCAGCGGGCGCAGCGAGGCACGCGCGGCCCAGGCGCCGGCCAGGCTGGCGGGCCACAGCGCCACCGCGTTGGTCGCGTTGGCGGTCACCGGCGGCAGCCCGGCGGCGAGCAGTGCGGGGAAGGAGAAGAACGTACCACCGCCCGCCAGGGCGTTCATGCCGCCGGCGGCGAAACCGGCGAGGGCCAACAGCAGCAGATCGAACAGGGACATCGGGCAGGCTCGCACAAAAAGAGTGCAGCATAGGGCTGACCGTACGGTCAGCCAAGTACGACCAAGGTCCGCTCGCAAAGTGGCGCCGGGGCGGACAGGTGCTCGACGGTGCTGGCCGGGGACCTTCATCAGGCCTATAGTTAGTTGCCTTGCTAATCATTTGCGGCGCGCCGCGCGTCGAGTATCCAATGACCTCCCTTCCGCTATCCGGCGCCAATCACCCCTTCAAGGGGATCGCGCTCATGGTCGTGGCGACGTTCATGTTCGCCAGCCACGACGCCATGTCCAAGTACCTCTCGGGGTTCTACCCGATCATTCTGATCGTCTGGGCGCGCTATCTGGTGCATACGCTGCTGATGGCGGGCATCTTCCTGCCGCAGTCGGGGCTGCGCGTGCTGCGCACCAAGCGCCCCGGCCTGCAGGTGCTCCGGGCGCTGTGCCTGCTGGGCGTCAGCCTGCTGTTCACCTCGGGGCTGATGTTCATCCCCCTGGCGGAAGCGACGTCGGTGATCTTCCTGGCGCCGTTGCTGGTCACCGCGCTGTCGGTGCCGCTGCTCGGTGAGCGCGTCAGCCTGGGCCAGTGGCTGGCGGTCAGCGTCGGCTTCGTCGGCGTGCTGGTCATCGTCCATCCGGGGGGCAACCTGTTCACTCCCGCCGTCCTGCTGCCGTTCAGCGCTGCCTTTTGTTTCAGCCTCTATCAGCTGCTGACACGGCGCCTGAGCGAGGTGGACAGCGCCACCACCAGCAACTTTCTCGCCGGGCTGGTCAACACCCTGGTGATGAGTGCGCTGGTGCCGTTCTTCTGGCACGTCCCTAGTCTTACCCATGGGCTGATGATGCTGGCGCTGGGCGGTTTCGGCATGGCGGCGCACCTGCTGCTGACCCATGCCTTCCGGCATGCGGCGCCTGCATTGCTGGCCCCTTTCGGCTACGCGCAGATCATCTTTGCCGGCCTGCTGGGCATGCTGGTGTTCGGTCACACGCCCGACAGCACGACCCTGATCGGCATTCTGATCATCTGCCTGAGCGGCCTGGCGGCAGCCTGGCAGACCCGCCGCCGCTGAGGCCTCAGCGCTCAGTCGTGTCGCTCGCCTGCGCCACCTGGTTGCGACCGCTGTGCTTGGCCAGGTACAGGCCTTCGTCCGCCTTGATCACCAGGCTCAGCGGGGCGCGCTCCGCCGAGGGGCGAATGGTGGCGACGCCGATGCTGATGCTGATCGACGAGCCGGCCTTGGGCAGGTCGTGGGGGATGCCCAGGGCCTCGACGGCACGGCGGATCTTCTCCGCCTGCAGACGTGCGCCACCCATGGCGGTGCCCGGCATGATCACGGCGAATTCCTCACCACCGTAGCGCGCGGCCAGGTCGCTGGCGCGGGTGCAACTGCTGCGCAGGGTCTCGCCGACCTGGCGCAGCACTTCGTCGCCGGCCACGTGGCCGTGCTGGTCGTTGTAGGCCTTGAAGTAGTCGACGTCGATCATCAGCAGCGACAGCTCGCTCTGGTCGCGTTGCGCGCGGCTCCACTCGATCTCCAGGTACTCGTCGAAGTAGCGGCGGTTGGCCAGGGCGGTGAGGCCATCGGACTTGATCAGGCGTTGCAGCACCAGGTTGGTGTCGAGCAGCTGCTGCTGGCTCTCGCGCAGGGCGCGGTAGGCTTCGTCGCGTTGCAGCAGGGTCAGGTAGGAGCGCGAGTGATAGCGAATGCGCGCCAGCAGCTCGATGACGTCCGGCAACTTGACCAGGTAATCGTTGGCGCCAGCGGCGAAGGCGGCGCTCTTGACCTTGGGGTCTTCCTTGGTCGACAGGACGATGATCGGCACGTCGCGCAGGCCCGGAGCGGTACGGTACTGGGAGAGCAGTTCGAGGCCGTCGACGCCAGGCATGATCAGGTCCTGCAGGATCACCGTCGGCCTGATTTGCTGAGCCACGCTCAGGGCCTGCTGCGGGTCGGAGCAGAAGTGGAAGTCGATATCGCTCTCTTCGCTCAACGCACGCCGCACGGCCTCGCCGATCATGGCCTGGTCATCGACCAGCAGCACCATCATCGAATAGTCGGGCAGGCCATGATGGTGAATCGGATTGTCTTGAGGCCCTTGCATAAATGCGTCTCCGCCGGTGTGTTCGTTAAGGGGGCGGCGACTCTGGCCGCCAATTGGCATTCTCAGCCCAGGCACTCGACCAGGCGTGCCGCGATCCGTTTCAGGGGCAGCACTTCCGTTGCTGCGTCGAGTGCCACGGCGGCCTTGGGCATGCCATAGACGGCGCTGCTGGCCTGGTCCTGGGCGATGGTGTGAAAGCCGCGTTCGCGCATCTGCTTCAGACCTCGGGCGCCGTCACGGCCCATGCCGGTCAGCAGCACGCCGATGGCCTCGCCGCGCCAGTGACTGGCCACGCTCTCGAAGAATACATCGATAGAGGGCCGATAGACCTGATCGACCGGCTCCGGTCGATAGACCAGGTGCCCTTCCGGGGCCAGGTACAGGTGATTGTTGGTGCCGGCCAGCAGCACCGCGCCCGGTTGCAGGACCTCGCCCTCCTGGGCCAGGCGTACCGGCATGTGCGCCTCGCTGGCGAGCCACTGGGCCATGCCAGCGGCGAACACCTCGTCTACGTGCTGGACCAGCACGATGCTGGCGGGAAAGTCGGCGGGAATCTGTTGCAGCAGCTCCACCAGCGACGCCGGCCCACCCGCCGAGGCGCCGATGGCGACCAGGCGCTTGCCACGGTTGTCGCTCTTGCGCACGACGCTCGGCTTGACCGTGCGCGAGGCCTTGTGCCCGATCATCCAGGCGATGTTGTGGATCTTGCGCCGGACGCTGGCGGCGTCGAGCACCAGTTGCGGGCCGAGTGACGGGGCGGCGACCACATCGAGTGCGCCGACGCCCATGGCGTCGAACACCCGCGCCATGTTGCGCTCGACATCGGAGGTGACGATGAGAATGGCGCAGGGCGTGTCCTGCATGATTCGCCGGGTCGCTTCCACGCCGTCCATGCCCGGCATCAGCATGTCCATCAGCAGCAGGTCCGGCAGGTCGTCGTGGCAGCGGCGCACGGCTTCTTCGCCGTCACTGGCGACCCAGATCAGCTCGTACTCCGGCTCCGCAGCCAGGGCGCGGCGCAGGGCCTCGACGGCCAGCGGCATATCGTTGGCGATGGCAATCCTCATTCGCGGGCTCCGCCGATCAGGGTCTGCACGGCGTCCAGCAGGGCTTCGTCGTGGAAGCTCGCCTTGGCCAGGTAGTAATCGGCGCCGGCCTCCAGGCCGCGGCGGCGATCCTCTTCGCGGTCCTTGTAGGACACCACCATCACCGGCAGGGTGCGCAGGCGAGGGTCCTGACGGACCTGGGTGACCAGCTCGATGCCGTCCATGCGTGGCATGTCGATATCGGTGATCAGCAGGTCGAAGTGCTCGGCGCGCAACGCGTTCCAGCCGTCCATGCCGTCGACCGCCACCGAGACCTGGTAGCCGCGACTGAGCAGCAGCTTGCGCTCCAGCTCGCGCACGGTCAGCGAATCGTCCACCACCAGCACGCGCTTGCTCACCGTCTGGCGGGCGTTGCTGGCATGGTCGACGCGGTCCAGATGGCCGGTGCCGAGCAGCTTGCCCACGGAGTTGAGCAGGTCATCGACATCGAGGATCAGCACCGGCGTGCCATCGTGCAGCAGTGCGCCGGCGGCCACGTCACGCACCTTGCCCAGGCGCGCGTCCAGCGGCATCAGCACCAGGGTGAATTCACCGAGGAAGGCTTCCACCGCCAGGCCGTGGTACTGCTCGCGATCGCGAATCAGGACGATGGGAATGCTGTCGTCATCGTCCTGTTTCTCCTGGCGTTGCAGCAGCTGCGCCGCCGAGATCAGGCCGACGTGCTCGTCCTCCAGCCAGAAGTGCTGGCGGCCCTCGAGCTGGACGATGGCGCTGCGCGGCAGACGCAGCATGCGCTCGATCTGGGCCAGCGGGAAGGCGTAGGCCTCGCCGCCGATGGTCACCACCAGGGCGCGCACCACCGACAGCGTCAGTGGCAGCTCGAGGTGGAACAGGCAGCCCTGGTCCGGCTGCTGCAGCAGGCGCACGTTGCCACGCATGCGGCGAATCTCGTGCTGCACCACGTCGAGGCCGACACCGCGACCGGACACTTCGGTGACCTGCTGGCTCATGCTGAACCCGGGCAGGAAGAGGAAGGCCAGCAGCTCTTCCTCGGTCATCTGCTCGACCTGCTCGGCGGAGGCGAAGCGCCGCTTGACCACGGCCTCGGCGACGCGCTGCAGGTCGATGCCGGCGCCGTCATCGCTGACCTCCAGCACCAGCATGCCGGCATGGTGACGTGCGCGCAGCTGCACCACGCCCTCTGCCGGCTTGCCTTTGCGCGAGCGCAAGGCGGGCGGCTCGATGCCATGGTCGACGGCGTTGCGCAGCAGGTGGGTCAGTGGCGCCTCCAGGCGTTCCAGCACGTCGCGGTCGACCTGGGTGTTCTCGCCCTCGATCTCCAGGCGGATCTGTTTGCCCAGCGTGCGGCCCAGGTCACGCAGCATGCGCGTCTGTCCGGTCAGCACGTCGGAGAAGGGGCGCATGCGCGACGCCAGCGCCAGGTCGTACAGTTGCTGGGTACGCTGGCCACCGTGCCAGACGAAGTCGTCGAACAGTTCCTGGTGGCCCTGCAACTGCTGCTGGCACTCGATCAGCAGGTTGCGGCTCTCGTTGAACAGCGCCTGGGCGGTGGCGTCCAGGTCACTGCCCAGCAGGTGCTCGCGCAGGGTTTCCAGGGTGCGCCGGGCCGACTCCTGCTGGCGCTTGAGGCGGTGCAGCGACTCGCTCAGCGGCTTGGTGCGCTGGAACTCCACCAGCGACTTGCCGGAGAGGTCGATGAGGTGGTCGAAGCGCTCGGCCGAGACCCGCAGCACGCGGCTGGTGCGCTCCTCCGGGACGGCGGGTTCGAGCGTGGCGCTGGCCGGTGCGCTGGCGGACTCGGCGGCGTCGCTCGTCTCGGCAGGCGTTTCCTGCGCCTCGGGGCTGGTAGCCGGCAGGCGCAACGTCGGCACGGCGTTGCCAAGCAGCACCTGCAAGCGGCTGGTGACGGTCTCGATGCGCGCCTCCAGGTCGGCATCCTGCTGCGCCTGGCCGATGCGCAGGAGCAGGTCGGACCCCTGCAGCAGGGCGTCGATATGCTCCGGCAGCAACCGCAGCAGGCCTTCCTGGGCGGCGACCAGCAGGTCCTCCATCGCATGCGCGACCTGCACGCCATGGTCCAGGCCGACGATGCGCGCGGCGCCCTTGAGCGAGTGCGCGGCCCGCATGCAGGCTTCCAGCTGGCCGGCGTTGCTCGGGTCGCGTTCGAGAATCAGCAGGCCGGTATCGAGTACCTGCTTCTGCGCCTCGGCCTCCAGCCGGAACAGGTCGAGCAGCGATGCATCCCTCATCTGGTCCGGTGTCACGCGAGGCTCCCGATCATGTTCTGCAGCAACTGCTCGTCGTTCAGCAGGGTGATGCTCTGTCCCCGCCATTGCAGGACACCGGCAGTGAAGCGGCTGATGGTTCGCTTGTCATCCTGCTTGGCATTGCTGATGCGTGCCAGCGGGATTTTCTGGATGCCGCTGACTTCGTCGACCGGCACGACCAGCGGCCCGCTGCCGCTTTCCAGGATCAGCATGCGCGGGATGACGCGCTGGCCGTCCTGTCGGCTGTCGTCCGTTTCGAGATCGAGCAGCTCGCTCAGCGACAGGCAGGCGACCAGCGTGCCGCGCACGTTGGTCACGCCCAGCAGGCCGGCGCTCTTGCGGTGCGGCAGGCTGTGGATCGGCGACACCGGCATCACCTCGGCCAGGCAGCGGGTGGCGATGGCCAGCCATTGTTCGCCGAGGCGGAAGATCAGCAGTGAGCGTTGCTCGCCAGTGGGTTCCTGCGCCTCGCCCTGGCCGTAGTCGTCATCGTCGCGCTCCAGGCTGCTGCCGTAGCGGTCGAGCAGGGCGATGGCGGCGGCCCCGTAGACCTCGCAGTTGCGGCAGTGGATGTGGCGCTCCAAGCGCTCGCAGCGCTTGTCGCCAAACACGCCGATACGGTTCCAGCAGTCGTCGACGGCGGGTTGGCTCTGGAGCAGGTCGTGGTCAGTCACGTTCGCCTACCTCGGGGTTCTGGGCGCGTCGGTACAGGCGCTGTGCGCCGGCCAGATCGCCCTGGGATTCCAGGTGCGCGGCCAGGTGCGTCAGGGCTTCGCGGTGCTGCGGTTCGAGATAGATCGCCTTGCGGTAGTAGGCGCATGCCTGGTCGCTGCGGCTTGCCGAGTCGCTCAGCAGGCCCAGCCAGTAATAGGCGGTGGCGCTGGGGCCGCTCTGTTGCAGGTGCTGCTCGCTGCGCTGGCGCGCCTCGTCGGTGCGCCCGGCATTGGCCAGGCTGGCGACTTCGGCCCAGATGTCCACCGCCGCGACCTGGGGCACGGCTGCGACCACGGCCTTGGGCGTGGCGCGGGGCCTGGCCGGCGGCTGCGGGCGGATCTGCGGCGCCGGGAGCGGGCGCGCGCGGCTGACGGCGCCCCGGCCGGGCACGCTCCTGGCGGGTTTGGCCGGGGCCAAGCGGAAGGCGAAGGTCTGTTGCCGTCCCAGCGCCTGCAGGCCGTTCTGGCTGGCCAGGCTGGCTTCGGCAGGGCCGATGAACAGCATGCCGTCGCCCTGCAGCTGGCGCTTGAGCAGCTCCAGCACGCGTACCTGGGTGGGACGGTCGAAATAGATCAGCAGGTTGCGGCAGAAAATGAAGTCATAGGCCGGCTCGCCCGCGAACAGGTTGCTGTCGAGCAGGTTGCCGGTACGCAGCCTGATGCAGTTGCGCACCCGCTCATCGAGGAGGAAACCGCCACCCGGCTGCTCGCGGAAGTAGCGTTGGCGAAAGTCCAGGGCGTCGCCGCGGAATGAATTGCGCCCGTAGAGGCCGGCGCGGGCCTGCTCCAGCACCTTGTCACTGACGTCCAGGGCGTCGATCTGGAATTGCTGGGGCATGAGGCCGCTGTCGAGCAGCGTCATGGCGATCGAGCAGGGTTCCTCGCCACTGGAGCAGGGCAGGCTGATCAGGCGCAGCGGACGTGCGCCGTGCAGTTGCGCATGGCGCTCCAGGGCCAGGCTGGCGAGTGCGTTGAACGACTCCGGATAGCGGAAGAACCAGGTCTCCGGCACCACCACCGCCTCGACCAGGGCCTGCTGCTCGCGCGGCGAGCCGCCGAGTGTGGTCCAGTAGCCTTCCAGGTCGTCCTGGCCGAGCTGATTCATGCGCTGGCGCACGGCACGTTCGATCACGCTGCGCCCCACCGATTCGGCGTCCAGGCCGATGCGGCTCTTCAGCAGGCGTTCGATATGCTCGATCATGGCGTCAGCCCTGTGCCGGCGGCTGGAACAGCAGGGCGCGCATCTCGTCGTCGAGCAGGCCGCCGACTTCGATGCGCTGGATCATGCCGCGGGCGTCGCGTTGCAGCGGGCCCAGGTAACCGGGCTGGCTGGCTTCCAGGCCGCTGGCCTTGAAGGCCTCGGCCGGCAGGCGCAGGGTATCGGTGGCCTGCTCCAGTATCAGCCCGAGCACCGGGGAGCGCTCACCCAGCTGCGGATCGAAGCGCACCAGCACTACGCGCGTGCTGCTGCGGGGCTGGGCGGGGCGGCCCAGCACCCGGCGACTGAGGTCGATCACCGGGGTGACCCGGCCGCGATGCTCGAACACCCCGGCCACCCAGGCCGGCGCCTCGGGCACCTGCTTCAGGCGCCGCAGCGGCAGCACTTCGACCACCTCCTGCGCCGGGAGGGCATAGCGGTCGTCGCCGAGCTGGAACTGCAGGTGCAGTTCGCCGGCCTGGGCCTTGCTGGAAACCGGCATGTTCAGACCTTGAAGCGACTGACGCCAACACGCAGGTTGTTGGCCACCTGGTTGAGCTCGTCGATGGCGGCACCGGCCTGGCGCAGCGAGTCGACGGTCTGGCTGCTGGCCTCGCTGAGCTGCACCAGCGCCTGGTTGATCTGCTCGGCCCCGGTGGACTGCGCCTGCATGCCTTCGTTGACCATCTGGATGCGTGGTGCCAGGGCCTGGACCTGCTGGATGATCTGGCTGAGCTGATCACCCATCTGGGTCATCTCGCCGATGCCACGGCGTACTTCCTCGGAGAACTTGTCCATGCCCATGACCCCGGCCGAGACGGCGGACTGGATCTCGCGCACCATCTGCTCAATGTCATAGGTGGCCACTGCCGTCTGGTCCGCCAGGCGGCGCACCTCGATGGCCACCACGGCGAAGCCCTTGCCGTACTCGCCGGCCTTCTCCGCTTCGATGGCGGCATTCAGCGAGAGCAGGTTGGTCTGGTCGGCCACCTTGACGATGGTGGTGACCACCTGGGTGATGTTGCCGGCCTTCTCGTTGAGGATCGACAGCTTGCCGTTGACCACGTCGGCCGCGCCCATCACCTGGTGCATGATTTCCTCCATGCGCGCCAGGCCCAGCTGGCCGGTGCCGGCGAGGATCGAGGTCTGCTCCGCGTTGTCGGACACCTCGCCCATGGTCCGCACCAGGTCGCGCGAGGTGGCGGCGATCTCGCGTGAGGTGGCGCCGATCTCGGTGGTGGTGGCGGCGGTCTCGGTGGCGGTTGCCTGCTGCTGACGCGAGGTGGCGGCGATCTCGGTGACCGAGGTGGTCATCTGCACCGCCGAGCGCTGGGCGCTGCCGACCAGGGTCTTCAGCTCGCCCACCATGCTGTTGAAACCCAGCTCGATGGCGTTGAACTCGTCGCGTCGATGCAGCTCCAGCTTCATCGACAGGTCGCCGCTTTCCAGCGCCTTCAGGCCGTTGACGATCAGGTCGACCGGGCGGGTGATGGCGCGCACCAGCAACCAGCCACAGACTGCCGAGGCGATGATCGCCAGCAGCACGGCCAGCAGCAGGTCGATCTTCAGGCCGAGCACTTCATCGCGGATCGAGCGCGCGGCGTGGTCAGACTGCACGCGATTGTTCTCGACCAGCTCGTCGAGCACCTGCTGCGCCTGGTCCCAGGCCGGGAATACGTTCTGGATGCTGAACTGGCTGGCCTCCTGTGGCGTGGCCTGTTGCAGCATTTCCCGCAACTGCACATGCTGGCGCAGGTACTGCTGGGCCTGCTGCTCGAAGCGTTCGATGAGGGCGCGGTCGCTGGCCATGCGCACCGTCTGCTGGTACTGCTTGAGCAGCTCCACCAGGCTGCTTTCGATTCTGGCGAACTCCTCCTGGTGGGCGGTCATTACCGTCGAATTCGAGCGTGTCACCAGGTCGACCAGGGTGCGGCGGGTTTCCAGCATGTGCCGCGCCCACTCGTTCTGCGTCTTGTTGATGTAGTAGGCACCCGGAACGGAGTCATCGAGCATGCTCTGCGTGCCTTTCTCGATCTGCGCCAGGCGCATATACGAGACGCCTGCCAGCAGGGCCAGAATGGCGATGATCAGCAGGAAGCTGCCAATGATTCGATTGCGTACGGTCAGGTTCATCATGTCCATTGGGCCTGGCGGGTCAGGTGTGGTGATCGATTAGAGCATATCGGCGCATGGCCGGTTTGTCCGAGGGAAGCGAATTCGCACTGTCGGCCAGGAGCGAAAGGCAATGAGCATACGCGTGCTGGCGGGTTTTCGGCTCGCATGAGCTGCTGAATTATAAGTGCCTGATTTTCAGGAGTCTGGTCCGGGCGTTGCTTCTGCCACGGGTTGAGGATAAAGCCAGCGTTGCGAGTTCTTTGTCGTCACGTCACCGGGGATCTCTTTTTTGCCCATGGCGCCTTGAGGGCCGCGTTCGACGGACGGGGCCAGAAGGGGCTGTCGAGATTGTGGATCGGCCTCGGGTTTCGCTCGGGTGGGCGGGGAATCTACTTCAGGACGATGATCTTTGAGACCAGCTCGGCGCTGTTCTTTGCCGCCAGTTTCTTCATCAGCCGACCCCGATGCACCTCGACAGTCCGGTGCGAGATATCGAGCCTGCGCCCGATCTCTTTGCAGGTGAGGCCGTTGACGATATGAGCCGCTATTTCACGCTCTCTCGGTGTCAGGTTGACGGTTGGACGAACGACCTGGTCGATGCGCTCGAAGTGCCAGACCATCAGGTGGAAAGGATCCTCCGGCGTCAATGTGTAGCCTCTGGCGCGTGCCCAGAAAACCTCGCCACTGCGGTGCTGCATGAAGCGCTCATCCGAATAGGCACCGTTCTCGGCGTGCCGCAGCCAGTTCAGGCTGCGAGCTCCGATGGCCTGATAGTCCGCTCTCGATGGGTAAAGCTTCAGCAGAAGCTCACCTATCATTTCCTCGCGCCTGTACCCGAACAGGGCTGCAAAGGCATCGTTGAGTTCAAGAATGTAGCGATCCCCGGTAATCATCTGAGGTGCGGGCGAAACCTGAAATGCCAGACGCTCAAGGTCCTGCAGTTGTCGAGGCGTCGGGGTCGTCATGGCCTTTCACCGTGCAGATGAACTGATCCAGGAAGTATTTCCTCGCAGGCTACCAATCCCTATACGTAGTTGCACGAATGGCAGCGGCTGATGGCGCTGCGGCAAGCTGGGCGATAACGGGTGGACAGGAGACAGGTGCGATTGCCGTGCCCTGATGACCTGTCGAAAAGAAAGTGCTGCCAAGCGCTGTCGTTGAAAACCCATCAATAAGAAGTGAGGTATGCGACATGAGGTTCGAGAACAAGGCGGCCTTTGTCACTGGCGGCGGATCGGGAATTGGCGAAGCCGCGGTGGTTGCACTTGCGGCTCGAGGTGCTCGCGTTGTCGTAGCCGACGTGAATATCGAAAACGCTACTCGAGTGGCCAGGTCGATTCAGGACCAAGGTGGTAGTGCGATGGCGGTGCCGGTCGATGTGTCGGATGCGAGCTCCGTCGATTCGGCCTTCAACGCTGCCGAACACTGGTACGGCAGTACGACCCATCTGTTGCTGAACAGCGCCGGCATCCTGGGTATTCATGCATTCATCGACTATCCGGTCGATCTTTTCAACAAGGTAATGGCGGTGAACGTGACCGGCACCTTCCTGTGTGCCCAGCGCGCAGGACGAAGCATGGTCAAGGCCGGATATGGTCGTATCGTCAACGTGGCATCGGTCAGCGCAGTGCGCGCCGGCATTGGCCGCACGGCTTACGGTACATCCAAGGCCGCGATGGTCGGACTGACCAAGCAGCTCTCGATGGAGCTCGGGCCGCATGGCATCACGGCTAATGCAATTGCCCCTGGCCCCGTTGTAACGCCGATGACCGAGGCGAGTTACACGGCGGAGACCGTCGAGGCGTACACGTCAATGATTCCGGCCCGCCGTCTTGGCGCACTGGATGATATGACGGCGACAATTCTGTTTCTTCTCTCTGATGGCGCTGCATACATCAACGGTGCGTACTTGCCTGTCGATGGAGGGTACCTCGCCAGCGGTGTCGGCAAGACGGGGACGTTGAAGTAGGTGCGCCGCCAGGACAGGTTCGGGACGAGCTGCGTTGAATGCCTTGGCAGTACTTCCTTGGACGTACGGGGCTGTCGGGGCGGCTTGATCTGCGCCGAAGCAAGCATGCAGGACCTGGAATGAGTGAGTCATCAACCTGGCCTGAAGGCTGGGGAGAGGGTGGACTCGATCTCGCATGATTGATCATTGAGAAAGTAAGGAAGGTTATGGCACAGACCCAATTGGACGTGGCGCTGGAGCTACCGGCGTCCGTTGACGAACTTGCTGGAAAACTGACCTACGTGACTCCAGAGCATGCTGCGATGGTTGCCGGACGCCGTGCATTCTTCAAGTACCGCGATCTGGGACTGACCGATGCCACTGGAGGTTTTGCAAGGGCCCAGGTCACTTGCGCTACCGATGTGATGGAGCAGACAGGGTGGCACTACCACATCTGCGACGTGCACTTTGTCTATGCCCTGCGCGGCTGGATCGAACTTCAATTTGAGGATGGGCGCACGATCCGGGTGGAGACGGGCGAGTCGCTGTACATCCCGCCAGGCCTCAAGCACAACGAAACCGCCATCTCGCCTGACCTGGAACTGTTCGAAATGTCGGTGCCGGCAAAGATGGAGACGGTTGCCTGCGAGCGGCCAGCCCACTTGCCAGCAGATTTCTAGTCCTCTGCGCAGCCTCCAGAATCAGGGCCGTTTCAGTCGCAGTGCATCAGGCCCTGGTAAACAGGCTACGTCGCCGGGGCTGTAGTCCTGATCGAACAGCCGCGCGGGTGAGCGCTCGCTCCAGCCCGGGGTAAAGGCGCTGCGTTGCCTGCTCAACAGACACCTCACCAGGGGGCAGCGGCCCGGTCGGATTGTTCCAGGCAATAAAAAAGCCGGCTTGTGGCCGGTGTATTATTGTTGTATCTCATTGATTTTATAAGATTTTATATTTATAAATTACTTTGACCCACACTTTGACCCACACTCTGGTGGGTCGCTGCCCTGGGGCGATGATTTCAGATGGCTCTTGGGCTCATCTCTCTATGCTTGAATACGGCGGCGTCGATGGCCTCTTGGATTACACGCAGGTGTTCCTCTGCAAGAGGCGTTGCAGCGGCTTCTTCCTCGGGGGATAGCGCAGGGAGTGTTTCCTTTAGGTAGGCCTCCCACTGCGCAAGCTGTTTTATGCAATGGCGCAGCTGCTTCCAGGTTTCATCAATGCGGATCTTGGCTAACTCTTGTTCAAGCTTGCGTGCGTTGCGTATGGCTTTCATTGCCTGAGATTCGTGCCTGGCTTCCTCTTTGTTAATGGAAACCTGTTTAGAGGCTACCTCGATCAGGCTTTCAATCACGCCTGTTTCAGTAATTTTGTGTCTTTTTGCCAAGGTCTTGAGCTTTGCCTTGGTTGCTTTGGGGAGGGTGAAGGAGCACGTCTGCCGGCCACCCTCTGTCGCTCGATAGCGCCGTTGCCGGATGGCATTTCTCAGTCGCTGAATGAGCTTTACGCCTTCGGCCTCTTTTTCTAGGGCATGGATCGATCTGACAAGCGAGCTGAAAATCGTCGCGGCCATCAGGCTGAGCTTGTCCTTGAGTCGATCAGGGCAGTGTTTGGACAGATAGTTCGCGGCCCACTGCCACTCTTCATGATCATCCTCATTGAGCCAGCTCGGCTTGCCTTCAGTCCTCGCCATCCACCTCTCTCCTCTTACTGAGCTCCACCACCATGCCGTGGGCGCTCGCTATGCCAAGCCTGTTAACAGAAAAGATAACTGATGTGTTAGCTGATGTGAATTATGAGGTGTTAACTGATTTGTTAATTAGCATGTTAAATGCATCGTTAACGGTCTTGTTAACTGAATTAACTGTTCTGATAAAATAGGGTATAAAATCTCAATTTCTATTTTTGGATTAAGATTTTTACGGCCATGATAGCTCTATCAGATATAGAAGCAGATGCAGAGGCACGGTTTTTTTTGCAGGCTTTTGTTTGTCGGAATGACGTCAGTCTGGACGTGCCTTACAAAATCAAGCCTGTAGCGAAGCAACTCTGTCTGACGGAAAGGTTTGTCTGGGATGCTTCGCAAGAGCTGGTCAGGGCTGGGCTTCTGAAGAAGTGCAAGCAGGACGGCAGGGTTGGGCGTCCTGATGTCAGCTACGTAGCCTCAGAAAACTTGCTTAGAGTGCTCGTCAAGGCAGACCCAGAATTCACTCATCGCGAGCTGATGCTTCGTCTTTTTCTTGAACCGGAGATTCACGCAGTTAGGGACGGTGAAACGACGGCATCGACAGGGCATGAGGAAAAGCCACCCCGTACTGCGACACGCAAAGACGGTCGGCCTGCAGCTCCTGGTGCCAAGGGGCGGTTGGGGGCTGCTACCCGGGTTTTATTAGCGGCCCTTCTCAGTGAGGCTGACGAGTGCGGTGTAGTGGCCGGGCTTGGAGGGCCTAGGCTCAGGGCTATGACTGGTCTCGACACCTTATCGATCAAGCATCAATTGAAGCGTCTTTTGAGCTTGGGGTTCGTTAGGAGCTATATGCCGGGGTTGTCGCATGGGGTCTTCGTTGGCTCAAAGGTAACGAGCATCTACTACCTAAACCTGGATCACCCGCAGCTTCGTTTGAGACAGAGGGAACGGGGGGTAGTGGTATACGTAACGCATGGGCCGGGCAGATACGACATACTCGGCGCGGCAATGCCGACGACAGAGGCGCTAAATGCGCTGAAGCCAAAGCAAGGACAAAAGCCTTATGTGCTGGATCTGCTCTATCACAAGCTGGCAAGCCATACGTCGTATCTGCTGACGGCTATTTGGTCAGATCCAGAATGCGACCTGGGTGATGCGAAAGCGGAAATTTCCAAAAGGATTGCTGAAGAGCTGGGCGGTCCGTTGACCGTTAATTCTGATCGGACTGCGTACGCTGGTTGGGGAGGCTTGAGGGAAAGTTTCCAGGCCGAGGCTTGCCGGTGGGCGGAAAGCATCCACAAGGGGTTGCGCCGTATGAAAGTCTGGCCAGGATACAAGCCCCACCTGGTTCGGCTCATTCCAGCTCCGGTGAGAAAGGATGGCCTCAGCATTGTGTCGCTGGTTGTTCATCCCGCACCGAGAGATAACAACATATGCCTTTGGGTATGGGACGTACGCGGTGGGAGGGTTGACTCGTATGTCCGTGAGGATGCGCTGGACTCGGCCCTTCGCTATGACGTAAGGCTTTTGACCAGGGCCCCCTAGGCGAGCAACAGGCAGGTCATTTTATACGGCCCTCGCAGATCCTCTGGGACATACAGAGGAGCCCTGCTGATGCGAATTTTCCGCTTACAAGACGTGATCACTGCTACTGGCCTGTCTAGGTCGACCCTGTACAAGTACATCTCGGAAGGCACCTTCCCGAAACCGGTATCGTTGGGCGACCGATGCGTCGGCTGGGTCGATAGCGAGGTGCACGACTGGATCCTGGCCAGGATTGAGGAGCGTGACCAGGCTGAGGGTGCTGCTACGCGCCCGATTGGCCACCTGAGTATGGCCGGCTAGAACCGCTCCTGCGCCATGATCAGCTTCGGCTGGTCATGGCGCTTATGCCGTCGTTCAGTCACTGGCTGTGCGGCCTCGCATGGCAAGTCGTGGCGGTGTCGCTCCCGCCGCCCCGACAGCCTCTTCGATATCTGGCTCAGGCCTCTTCAGCTTGATTTATTTCCGAAATCCGAACTCGGCAAAAATTGCCGCTATGGCGGGACGATTGAGGTGGCTTTGCCCGAGCAGCTCGGCGAAGGAAATTGCGGTGCGGGTATTATGCTTTTACTAGCTATTACCCCCCGAAGGGTTCACGCCTAACCGAGTAGCAACCTTCACTGACCTACACAGGGAGTCGGACACTGATCCACCATCTGAGAGGCCAACACTACAGCGTGTCCAGAGAGACCAACCAACGGATCAGGCGAGCAAGGTAGCGGTTAAAAAGTACACAGTAGACAAAAGGTTATGAAACTCCACCAACGAGAGGTCATAACCATGCTCAACGATACCGACACCATCCAACGCTACCCGCTTCGTCATCCAGCCAATACCAATCTGCATCTTCACTACGACGACACCTTTGAGGGCTTCCGCTTGATGCGTGACAAGGGGCCTTTCATTCGTGAGCACCTGTCCGATCTCAAGCGCACCATAGACCTGGCATTAGCTGAGTATCCGAGGGTCTTAGCCTTCAGAGTTGACCTCCACTTGCCTCAAGGCGTCCTGCTACCTGACTACGCCTATACGAACCAGGTCATCAGCCGATTCTTCGAATCGTTTACGAAGAAGATCCAGTACCACCAGGAACGAGTGGCTGATCGTGGCTATTCGCGTGGCTGCAAAGTACGGTACGTCTGGTCGAGAGAAATAGGTCAGGCAGGCCGGCAGCATTATCACCTGCTGATCCTGTTGAACCGCGATGCCTATTACACCCTGGGGCTGCTGCGCTCAGAGAGGGTCAACATGATCAGCCGGATAGAAGAGTCATGGGCCAGTGCACTGCGGTTGTCGAAGCATGAGGTCGACGGGCTGGTACATATCCCCGACAATCCAACGTATCGGATAGATCGGCATCCCCGTATGCGGAAGGTTGCATGGTCAGAACACAAGGTTCTTGTTGATGAGCTACCGGATCTGTTCCACCGGGCCAGCTACCTGTGTAAGAAAGCGACCAAGTCCTACGGGGATCGTCAGCGAGGATTCGGTACCAGTCGAGGGTAGTGGCTAGTTCGCCTTTGCGACCATTAACTCAGACCAGCGAGTGGTGTAGGCGGGGGATAGCAGTTTTCTTCGCATAGCCCACTCGACTGGCTTGGCGATGCGTCCTGGCTGCAGCGTTCCACGTCCTCAGCAGTTTTTGATAGCTTCCATGGGGCACAGGATCATTTTCACATGCCAATGCTCGTTCCTTTATCATCCATGCACTTTGCATGGATGGTGGGCCTAAAGGCCCCCTGTGCCGCCTTGGCAGCAGTGATCGGAACAGCCCTATATGAACGCCGTAGAAATCGAACAAGCCATCACCGACCTGGCCAGCCAGCCGTTAGACCGGGTCGAGTTCCCTTATGCCTTCCTGCAGGCTTTCGGTAACAAGGAAACCACCCTCAAGCGCCTGCGTTCGGGTGCAACCAATAAGTCCGATCTGGGCGGCGTACTGCAGACCAGCAATATCCATTTGGCTGTGTGTGAGCCAGGCAAGGTCACCGAAACCCTGGCGGCACTGAAGGCCAGCCCCGCGACGGCCCGTGCCAAGGCTAAATATGTGCTCGCTACCGATGGCGAGACGCTGGAAGCTGAGGAGCTGGAAAGCGGCGAGACGGTCGCCTGCGACTACCCGCAGTTTCCTCTTGTGTCAGCTCACCGCTCGTTACCTATCTGGATGGCGAATGCAATCTGCGCTCAGTCGAGTTGCACCTGCACCCACCCTGTCAAGTTGGGCTAGCGGTTAGCTGTAGCCTACTTACCGCCAGACCGGCATTATCTGGGATGGGGCAATTCGATGTGAAAGCCCGTGAGGCTAGCCGCTGAGGTGCACCAGATGCGGCCTTTGTGAGCCTCAATGATGGATCGGGTGATTGCAAGCCCGAGCCCGGCGTTGCTCGGGCTGCCCTCCCGCCGAGCGGGGTCAACCCGGTAAAAACGGTCGAAGAGCTTCTCTAGATGCTCTGAGCTGATTGTGTCCCCTGGGTTCTCGATACTGAAGGTAGTGGAGTCCTCTGTCTCGCGGATCAGAACCGAAATTGTCTGTCCCGCCGGCGTGTAGCGCAGCGCATTGGACAGCAAGTTGGATAGCGCGCGATCAAGCATCAGCCGATCTCCCAGCACTTGGCCTTTGCCTGTGAGCGATAGCTCAATGCCGCGCTCTTCGGCCAGAAGGTGGTAGTAGTCAAACAGCTTGAAGACTACGTCAGCCAGTTCGATCCTGGCCTGCTCGGGGATGATCAGGCCATTATCAGCCTTGGCCAAGAACAGCATGTCATCAATCATCCGAGACATGCGCTTCAAGTCCTCCAGGTTGGAGTACAGATTCTCCTCATAGGCATTGATATCGCGTTTTTTACTCAGCACGACCTCGGTGTGGGTCATCAGATTGCTGACTGGAGTTCGTAGCTCGTGGGCAATGTCGGCCGAAAAATTGGAGAGCCTAACGAAGGCATCCTCTAGCCGAGCCAACATCGCATTGAAGGAGAGAACCAGTTGCTGAAGTTCCCGCGGCACTGGTTCGAGAGGGATTCGCTCCTGTAACGAGCGAGCGGACATCCCGGAGGCCACATGAGTGACTTGCCGCAGAGGCCTAAGGCCGCTGCGAGCAACCACCCAGCCGAGTGCGGCACTGAACAGGGCGCTGATGACCAATCCAATCCAAAACCATCGTTGCAGCGTGTCGAAAAAGTGTGTGTGATTGGTGACGTCAAGAATCAGCAACGCAGTGAGCGGCTCAGCCTGATCGGCTACCGAGATTTGCTCCGTCATGCCACGGTACATGTGTTGGCCGTTCTGCCACTCCCACATGCTCTGCTCATTTGCACGTCTGAAACGCTCAGGTACTTCGACTGCTCTGGGGTCGGAAAACAGTACAGAACCGTCACTGGCCAGGATAGTGGCGGCCAGATCCTGATGGGCTCCCAGCAAAGCTCGCAACTGCGGTAATTCTTCCGAAAGGCTCGCTTCACCGCGAGCATTGTTGAGGATATGTTTGGCGGATTCGAGTTTCTCCACCAGGGCCTGCCGATCCAGCATCTTGAAGTGGTGCTGGCTGAGCATATTGAAACTCAGCCCTGCTACCGTCAGGACTGCAATTACCGCGGACATGAACATCAGGCTCATGCGTGCGGTCAGCGAAAGGTGCTTCATATTCACTCCGGAGCATCCATCATGTATCCCATGCCGCGGGCGGTATGAATCAGCTTGAGATCGAAATCGTCATCGATTTTTGCGCGTAGCCGGCGTACCGCAACCTCAATGACATTGGTGTCGCTGTCGAAATTCATGTCCCAAACCTGAGAGGCAATCAGCGACTTCGGGAGCACCTCGCCGCGCCGGCGCAGTAGCAGTTCCAGCAGTGAAAACTCCTTCGCGGTCAGGTCAATTCTTTTCCCGCCACGGATCGCACGCCGCTTCATCAGATCGACTTCCAGATCGGCAATTTTCATGGTGGTCTGCGTCGGCGAACCATTACCTCTGCGCAACAGCGTTCTGACCCTGGCCAGAAGCTCTGAGAAAGCAAATGGCTTGATCAGGTAGTCGTCCGCACCCAGCTCCAACCCTTTTACGCGGTCTTCCACACCATCGCGTGCCGTCAAGAACAGTACGGGGACGTCTTTTCCTGCTGCGCGCAACATGCGCAGCACTTCCCAACCGTCCAGCCCAGGCATCATTACATCCAGAATTAGCAGGTCATAGGCTTCGCTAAGTGCATGCTGAAGGGCATCTGTACCGGTCATAACCCGGTCGACATTGAACCCAGCCTCGGTGAGACCTTGCTGGAGGTACGTACCGGTTTTGGGTTCGTCTTCAGCTACCAGTAGTTTCATGTGTGCAGACTCCAAAAGTCGGGTGGCCTGAGTTTGCAGGCAAACCGCGGCCCCAACCAGAAGCTTACGAAAATGTAATTCTGACTTCAGCTCACTGACAGGGTGGCTTGTCTAGGGTGCAAGCATGAGTACTAGGTTGTGCTCTCGGCCCTCGACAGACCAAAAGCAGAGGTGCCGGCCATAGTTTGCACTGATGGAGACTGCCCATGAAATCGCTGAAACCTTTGCTTCTGGTTGGTTCGCTACTGCTGTCTTCCATGGCTTGGGCCGAAGGGGGCAGCGACCGTGTATTCGAGCGCATCCAGCAGATGCGCGACAAAGCAGAAGCCGTGCTGATCCAGGCGGAGAAGGCCCCGGTCGGCGAGCGGCATGTGCACATGAAGGAGCATATGAACATGCTCGAAGACATCATGAGCCAGCTGCACAACGAACATCCCGCGCCAAACATGTCTGCCGAAGAGCATCTGGCCTGGATGGAAAAGCATGACAAGCTGGTAGACGACGTGCTGGCTCAAATGATCCGCGAGCACAAGCTAATGATGGCCGACAAAGAGTGCCATCGATAAGGATTTTCCCATCTTCCAGGCCTTCCGTGATTGCTCCTTTGGCCTAGCGGCGCCTTTATGGCGCCGTGCTTTTTCCCAGCTGACGCAATTGTAGTTTTGGGGTCAGCGGCCTGGCAGCAAGCGGGGAATAGCATGAGATTTCCAGCACCCATCTCGAGGTCTCACCATGAAACGCTTACCCCTTAAACTGCTGATCAGCACTCTGTTCATCAGCACCACCTTTCCGGCATTTGCCGAGGTCGGCGGCAGTAGCAATGGCATTGGGCAGCAGGCCCAGGCGACGCCAGCGACTCGTACCATCTTGGTAAAGATGGACGACATCAACTACAGCCAGAAAACGATCGATGTGAAGCCAGGTGAAACCGTGCGCTTCGTTCTGAAGAACGAGGGCGCGTTGATGCACGAGTTCAACATCGGGCAGGCAGCGTCCCAGCTGGAGCACCAGCGCAAGATGGCGTCCTTGTTCAAGGACGGCACACTGACCCCGACCGGCATGGCCGAGCGCATTGTCTGGCATGAGCGTTATGGCATGGGAGACTCCAACCCTCCAGGCTATCCGGAAGTCATCAAAGCCAAGCATGACGACCCGAACGCGGTTCTCGTCGAGCCCGGCACAACCAAAGAGTTCGTGTGGACCTTCCCTAAGGCGGGCAGTTTGAGCTTCGCCTGTACATTGCCTGGGCATTACCAGGCGGGGATGGTCGGTGAGTTTGCTCTGCGTTAGTCCGGCATCGGTGCTACCCGTTGGCCGCGAGCTGGGTAGCACCGATCTGACGAACCTTACTGCGATGTAGTTTTCACGTCAGCGTACCGCCAGCTGCACCTCATTAGCATCGGGACTCATCCCTCCTCAACACCTCAGAGGCACACCATGAAACTCAGACCCGCTTTCATAATCACCACCCTTGGCTTGCTGCTCAGTGCTGCCAATGCGCTGGCCAGCCCGGGCCACAAGAAAGACAGTATTGGGCAACCGGGAGACGGTCAGGCAGTAGATCGCACCATCGAAGTCCGGATGGGGGACATCTTCTTCGAACCCAAAGCAATGGAGATCAAAGCAGGCGAGACAGTTCGCTTCGTCCTGAAAAATGACGGTGCACTGCTACACGAATTCAATCTTGGCAAAGCGGCATCCCATGCCGCGCACCAGAAAGAGATGGCCGCGATGTTTCAGAACGGCACGCTGTCCCCTACAGGTGCACATGACATGAGCAATATGGGCCATGCCATGGGCGGCATGAAGATGGTCGGTATGGAACACGATGACCCCAACAGTGTTCTTGTCGAACCTGGAGCACGCGAAGAGTTGATCTGGACCTTCTCCGCCGCCACCGAACTGGAGTTCGCCTGCAATATTCCAGGACATTATCAGTCGGGAATGGTCGGTAAGGTGACCGTACGCTGACGTTTATTGATACTCGCCAACTCCGTCCAGTCTGAGACACCTATAGTGATCCGGCCGCCATTGAAACGAGGCTATTGTCATGGACCATACCCATCACACCAGTACCACTGAGCCGCCTTTTTGGAAGAGCAAGATTGGCATTGCGCTGATCATGCTGGCCGTAATCGGCATCTTCTATGTAGCGCGTGAGCATTACGGTCATCTTTCGCAGGCCCTGCCGTACCTCATCCTGCTGCTATGCCCGCTGATGCATCTGTTTGGCCACAATCACGGCGGGCACTCCCACTCCAGCAGCACCGCTGTTTCCAAGGACGAAGAAAGGACATAGATCGCATGCAAAAGACCTCCTGCCATCATGACCAGGATCATTCACATAACTCGCACGCCCACTCCGAGAGCCAGCGCGACCCGGTGTGTGGCATGGAGGTCAAACCTGATGGCCCTTATCGCGGGAGCTTTGAAGGGAAGGCCTATCATTTCTGCAGTGCGAAGTGCCTAGAGAAATTCCAAGCAGATCCTCATCAGTACATGAGCCATCAGTCTCATGGGGAGCATCACCAGCACGCGACTCCAGCACCCACATCGACACCTGTAGGTGCTGAATACACCTGCCCGATGCATCCAGAAATCCGTCAACCGGCTCCCGGAAACTGCCCGATCTGCGGGATGACGCTGGAACCTGTCATCCCGGAGCTGGAAGAGGAGGAAAATCCAGAGCTGAAGGACTTCTCGCTGCGGTTCTGGTGGACCCTACCGTTGACCGTCATCGTGACCGTATTGGCGATGGCCGGCCATTCCTTGCAACTGTTTCATGGCACGACCCAGAACTGGGTCGAGCTGGCTCTGGCGACGCCCGTGACGCTATGGGGTGGCTGGGTATTCTTCACCCGCGGCATTGACTCCATCCGCCACCGCAGCCCCAACATGTGGACCCTGATCGGTTTGGGAACGGCCGCTGCCTACCTCTACAGCGTGGCCGCTACCTTGGTTCCGCAGTGGTTTCCGGCGGCTTTTGCCCAGGACGGACGTATCGGCGTCTATTTTGAAGCAGCCGCGGTGATTATCTCACTCACGCTGTTGGGCCAAATGCTCGAACTCAAGGCCCGCTCGCAGACTTCGGCAGCCATCAAGTCACTGCTGAGGCTGGCACCAAAGACTGCGCGTCGCATCAAGCCCGATGGCCAGGAAGAAGATATTCCGCTGACACATGTCCATCAGGGCGACCACCTACGTGTCCGGCCGGGAGAGAAAGTCCCGGTGGACGGTACGGTTCTAGAGGGGGAGAGCGCCGTCGACGAGTCGATGCTTACCGGAGAACCGTTACCCGTGACCAAGCGGGTAGGGGATGCCCTTATCGGTGCCACCCTGAACACCCACGGCAGCCTGGTGATGGAGGCGCAGAAGGTCGGTGCCGAGACCATGCTGTCGCAGATCGTTCAGATGGTGGCCAGAGCCCAACGTTCCAAGGCCCCCATGCAGCGTATGGCTGATGCGGTGGCAGGGTATTTCGTGGTCGGGGTGATCCTGATCGCGATTCTGACCTTCTTCGGCTGGGGGCTATTAGGGCCGGAATCAGGCTGGGTATTTGGCCTGATCAATGCGGTGGCGGTGCTGATCATTGCGTGTCCCTGCGCTCTGGGTCTGGCAACCCCGATGTCCGTCATGGTTGCGACTGGCAAGGCCGCTAGCAGCGGTGTGTTGTTCCGCGATGCCAGCGCCATCGAAAATCTATGCAAGATCGACACGCTCATCGTCGACAAGACTGGAACCCTGACTGAGGGGCGTCCCGTATTTCATAGTGCGGAAGGGACAGGCGGTTACGACTCCAATGAAGTGCTGCGCCTGGCTGCTAGTCTCGACCAGGGTAGTGAGCACCCGCTGGCTCATGCCATCGTCGATCATGCGCGCGGTCAGGGCATTGCACTGGTCAAACCGGACACTTTCGAATCTGGCTCGGGTATTGGTGTGCGCGGCCAGGTCGATGACCATCAGCTGCAGCTCGGCAACACCGCACTGATGGACGAGGCGGGCGTCGATATTACCCCGCTGCGCAATCGCGCCGAGCAACTGCGTCTGGAAGGCATCAGCATCATCTATTTGGCCGTTGATGGTCGCCTGGCGGGACTCCTGGCCGTTTCCGATCCGATCAAGCCTACTTCTCAACAGGCTGTCTCCAAGCTTCAAAGCGAAGACGTAAAGGTCATCATGGCCACTGGTGATGGCCTCACCACAGCAAGAGCCGTGGCGAAGCAGCTCGGAATCGAGGAAGTGCATGGTGAGGTCAAACCGCAGGATAAGGAGAAACTGGTCGCCGATTTGCAGGGCTATGGCCGTCGTGTCGCCATGGCGGGTGACGGCATCAACGATGCGCCCGCCCTGGCCAGGTCTGACGTAGGTATCGCCATGGGCACCGGTACCGATGTGGCGATGAACAGCGCCCAAGTGACGCTGGTCAAGGGAGATCTGATGGGCATCCTGCGAGCGCGCACCCTGTCAGTGGCAACCGTGAAAAACATGAGGCAGAACCTCGCCTTTGCGTTCCTCTACAACGCGATGGGAATCCCGCTAGCAGCGGGGCTGCTGTACCCGCTGACGGGGCATCTTCTGTCGCCCTTGATTGCTGCGCTGGCGATGAGTGTCAGCTCGGCGTCGGTGGTCTTCAATGCTCTGAGGTTGAAATCAACGGACATCGGATAGGCTTCCATACCACCGACCAGGTGATTATTCAGAAGCGCATCTGACCGGAAAATGCCGTACGGTAGTTTCCGGTCCGACCTATCTGTCGCAACACATAGTGACGAGGTGACGTTCGATGGACTGTTGCCGCTGCGGGTAGGAGACTGGTCGTCGTTAACCCATGAGGACTCTCCGTGGCCCGCATTCGCAGACTGATTATCAGCAACTTCCGATCTATCCAGGCGCTCGACTGGGTGCCGGCCCCAGGAATTAACTGCCTCATAGGTCCTGGCGATAGTGGAAAGTCCAGCATTCTAGATGCGATTGACCTTTGCGTCGGTGCCCGCCGGGGCGGCACGTTCGGCGACATGGACTTCTTCGCTCTGAACGTCGAAACACCCATCACCATCAGTGTGACGCTTGGCGATTTGCCGGTATCGCTGATGGATATCGATGTTTACGGCGAGTTCTTGCGTGGATTCAATCCAGGAACGGGAGAAGTCGAAGACGAACCGCGAGCGGGGCTGGAGACCGTTATCACCTTGCTCCTGCAAGTTGGTGCCGATTTGGAACCTACCTGGACACTTTTTTCTGAGCGTGCGGAGCAGCAGCAACTCGAACGCACTCTTCCCTGGAAGGAACGAGCGGCACTAGCACCCGCCCGTATCGGCAGCTTTGCGAGTTCGAACTTGTCGTGGAGTCGTGGCTCAGTGCTCAATCGACTTACCGATGAGCGCGCCGAGCTTGGTGCTGAACTGGCGCGCGCCGCTAGGCAAGCAAGAGCGAACTTTGGCAATCAAGCAGCCGAACATCTGACCCAGACGCTTGAGGTCGTGCAACGCACAGCACAGCATCTTGGCGTTTCGGTCGGGGCTATGCCTCAGGCGCTCCTTGACGCACATTCTGTGTCGATTGGCGAGGGGGCGATCGCGCTGCACAGTGAAACAGGTATTCCGCTGCGCTCCCTTGGCACGGGCTCGTCACGCTTGCTAGTGGCAGGGCTTCAAAGGGCTGCGGCCAGCGCCGCGCCAATTGCCCTGGTTGATGAGGTGGAATACGGGCTTGAACCTCATCGGCTCATGCGATTCCTGGACTCGCTGGGTGCAAAGGACGCTGCCGCTCCGTTGCAAGTGTTCATGACGACGCACTCGCCGGTCGCGCTGCGCGAGCTGTCCGGCAGCCAGTTATTCGTTGTTCGGTCAGCACCTCAGCGCCACAGTGTTATGCCAGCTGGGGAAGCCAACGAGGTACAAAGTACCCTTCGGAAGGACCCCGAAGCATTCCTCGCCAAATCCATCATCGTTTGCGAGGGGGCCAGCGAGGTTGGCTTCGCGCGTGGCCTTGACCAATGGTGGGTCAGTCTTGGCGCTACCTCATTCCTGGCCCATGGCGGCGCGTATGTGGACGCCGGCGGGGGAAGCCCCGATAACAGTCTTATCCGGGGAACAGCACTTCTGAACTTGGGTTACCGCGTGATGGTTTTTGTAGATGCCGACAAGCCTTCGACCGCGGGGCTCGCTGAAGCATTCTTGGCCGCCGGCGGGCAAATTCTTACATGGCGACCAGGCCTCACGTTGGAGGACGAGATCTTCCGCCATCTCAGTGAGCAAGCACTCGATGCACTTCTGGCGAAAGCCGAAACAATAGTGGGTGCAGAGCTGATGGACGCACACATTCAGACGAAGTCCCAAGGCCGCGTGACGCTGAACGATATCCGAGCCAAGCGACTCGTGGATGGGTACTCACCTGAGAGACGAGAGCTGCTGGGAACCGCATCCCGTATCCGCAACAGCGGCTGGTTCAAGTCGCTGACAACCTATCAGGAGGTTGCAAGGGACATCGTCGGTCCGTCTTTACAGAACGCCGAACCGGGCTTCATGGCAGTCACGAATCAGCTCTGGACGTTTACAAGTGCCCCCTGAGATTGATCTTTTCGCTATCGAGCGTGGCTCCATAACGGCCCCCGCAGGTTGTGGAAAAACGCAATTGATTGCCGAGACGCTCATCGCGCATACGCAGAGCAAACCCATCCTCGTCTTGACACATACGAACGCCGGCGTTGCGGCCTTACGGGCGCGCCTGAGACGAGCCGGTGTTCCTAACTCCGCATATCGAGTCTCCACCATTGACGGATTCTCGATGCGCCTGATCGCTAAGTTCCCAGCGCGAAGCGGCCATAACCCGCAGATCCTACAGCTGCATCAACCCAATACTGACTATCCGGCAATTCGGGAGGCCGCCATGCAGTTGTTGCAGGCCGGTCACCTCGCTCAGCCCCTTCGCGCCACCTATGCACGGTTGCTTGTCGACGAGTACCAAGACTGCAACGTCGTCCAGCACGCCATCGTGTCTGGTTTGGCCCAGGTGCTTCCGACCTGCGTGCTCGGTGACCCGATGCAAGCCATATTCAGCTTCCGTGGCAATCGACTGGTGCATTGGGCGAATGAGGTGCAACCCCTGTTTCCCGCAGCGGGAGAGTTGAGGATACCGTGGCGCTGGCGGCTGGCTGGAGCTGAGAACCTCGGGCAGTGGCTGCTCGCCATAAGGCAACAACTTCAAGCTGGTCAGCCGGTGGATCTGCGCACGGCTCCAGCAGAAGTGCGTTGGGTGCAGCTAAACGCCGGAACCGAAGTTCAGCAGCGACTGGTGGCCGCGAGAACCGAAGCTCCCAACGCTCAGGGTAGCGTCCTCATCATCGGGGACTCCATCAACGTGCAAGGTCGCCATCAGCTCACGAGCCAGACACCCGGTGCCATGGCCGTAGAAGCCGTCGACCTGAGAGATCTCGTCAACTTCGCCAGGAACTTTGACTTGCAGGGTGCCAATGCTCTGGCACAACTTGTGGAGTTTGCTTCCAGCGTAATGACGGGGGTAGGTGCAGCAAACCTGCGAACGCGCGTGGAGTCGCTGCGTGCAGGAAGGGCCCGAACGCCTCCGACCGCGGCCGAGGCTGCGGCGATCGATTTCGTAGCAGCGCCAACATTGGGGCAAGCGCTCCGTGTGATCGATACGCTCGCTGAGCAGCACGGGGCACGTGTATACCGACCGGAGGTTCTGTACTGCTGCCGGTCTGCAATGCAAGCGGTGGTGGGAGGTGCTGCCGACTTTCTGAGTGCAGCCATTCAAGCGCGAGAGCGCAATAGACACCTTGCCCGACCGATCGCAAGACGCTCTGTAGGCAGCACATTACTTCTCAAGGGGCTGGAGGCGGATGTCTCGGTTGTCCTGCATCCTGAGCTTATGACCCCCCAGAATCTATACGTCGCACTGACGAGGGGCGCAAGGCATGTCGTGGTGTGTTCACCAACCCCCATCCTTACGCCCGTGGTAAACGGCTGATCCTTTTGTAGCGCTTACGGGCTTGACCTTGCCATCGTGTCAAGGTCGATGCTGTCCGTGCGGTAACTTGAGCCGCGGACGAAATGAGGTGAAAGACATGTTTAGTCTGAGTGTTGCGGGGATGGGCTGTGGCAGTTGCGTGAGCAAAATCACGAAGGCCATTCAAGCTCTGGATCAGGATGCACGAGTAGAAGTGGATCGAGCGGCCGGCAAGGTCACCGTTGAGAGCACAGAAAGTGCCGAATCGATCCGCGAACTCATCCAGGAGCTTGGCTATTCGGCCCAGGTCAGCGCTTGAGCGCTGACCTGCTATCCCACTAAATCCCCAGTTCTGAGAGCTCTTTTAGCCCTGGGATACTGGTGACCTCGTTGGTCATACGTTCTGAACCATCTCGGCCGCGAAGCCAGTTTGAGTGATCGCCTGGCTCGCGCATTTCCAGCGTGTCATAGGAGTACCGCTTGCGCTTGAACAGGCTTTTCAATGCAGCGAACTCGTGGCTTTTTTCGTCTTCTATGCCGACGACTTCTCCTGCAAGCCGCTCCCAGTGACCAACGCCGTCGGCCAGCATTGCCTGATAGGTCTCCGGGTCAAGCAAGGCTTGCTGTTTGAAATGAATGATGCGGTGAGTCATAGAAGCGCTCGGAGTGGCCAAAGAGAGAGCGCTAGCCTAAAGGTTCCGGGTCATTCGTGTAATAGCTGGCCGCGCTTTAGCAAACCGTCGTTGACCCACAACTTCAACCAGGTCGCGGCTTGCAAGGGAGCTTGCTCGCCATGCGTGGCGCTCAACGACTCGCAGAGTTCAGCGAACGATCCGCCCTCGATGAGAAACTGCAATGCCGAAGCCTCCGCTGGCTCCAGGCTCCGGTACTGGCAGACGAGTTCATGACGCCAAACAAGACAGGCTAGGTTCGTTGGCAGGCGGGTAACATCAGGCAGCAAGCTGCCGGACTTGGCGGCTTTCCACAACTCCAGCGTGTTGTACTGCAGCTGCAACCACCGGGCAGATGCAGTCAGGGAAACCCTGAGTGAAATCCAGTCTTCAGCCGAAAAATCACTCATGGTCTCCAGCGAAAGCGCTTCGACATCCTGAGCGTCGAAGGCCAGTGTAAAGGCCCATTCCAGTTCCGCGAGTTCGCGCATCGGCGATAGTTGGGGTTCTTCGACGTAGCTGCTAATGAACTCGGGCAGCTTCTCGCCCAGCCAGCGAATGCTGAAATGTCGTGGTGGCCAGGCGGCCAAGTAGGCCAGTGCGAGCTGCTCGAATGATTCGTTGCCGATCCAGTGAAGCAGGGCAGGGAAGTCTTCTCGCAAGACCGCAAGCAGGCGCGAACGGTAAGCGTTGTGGTAGATCTGCAGGCCTTCGAGAGCACTCAGCGCTGTGCTACCTCGGATCTGCTCCAAAAGCTCGTTGGAGGGCAGGGCACTGTCACCTGTCAGGTAAGTTTCAAATGCAGTCTGTAGGGCGATCAGGCTCAAGGGGTGGCCCCCGATATCACAGATTTGGCGATAGCACGGGCATGTGCTAATTCGGACAACAGCTCTTCCAGCGGCGGAAACTGGTCATCCCGCTCGATCAAGGTCGATGTCGGGCCCAAGTAGCTCAAAGTCTTGCTGTAGAGAGACCAAACCGGATCAGCGATGGGCTGGTCATGGGTGTCGATGAGGTACTGCCCGTAATCGCTGTGCCCGGCCAGGTGAATTTGCCGAATCCGCTCGTGCGGCAATTCCATGATGAACTGCCAAGGGTCGAAACCCTGGTTGCGCGAACTGACGTAGACGTTGTTCACGTCGAGAAGCAGCTCGCACCCGGTCAGGTAACTGAGCTCCGAGAGGAACTGAGACTCGCTCATGCTGGATGTTGTCCACTGCACGTAGGAGGAAACGTTCTCCAGCACGATGGGACGTTCCAAAACATCCTGCACCAAGCGCACCCGGGCCGCGACATGCAGCAGGCTCTCCTGGGTAAACGGCAGCGGTAGCAGATCGTGAAGTTGATGGGCGTTGCCTCGACTCCAGCACAGGTGATCAGACACCCACTGAGGCTGCACCCGATCCGCCAGCTGCTTGAGCTGTCGTAGGTAGTCTATGTCCAAGGCATGTGAGCCGCCAATCGAAAGAGATACTCCGTGCATCACCAGGGGGTAGTGCTCGCCGATCGCATCAAGGAAGTAGAGAGCCTTGCCGCCCTCCACCAGGTAATTCTCGGAAATGATCTCGAACCAGTCGACCGCAGGCCGTTCCTCCAGGATCTGCCGGTAATACTCGTTACGAAGGCCAAGACCGAAACCCAGAGTTTTGCGCTTACTCATTCGAGACTCCAGCAGGGGAGTGGCATGCACTCCCCTGAACCGCCTTATTCGCTGGTTTTGCCACCGGCTTCGTCACATTTGGTCTGGGTCATCAACTTGAACCCTTGGCCTTTGCATTCGCCTTGGCCTTTGCAGTCGTTTTTCGCGGTCATGCAGTCGTTCTGCCCTTTGCAACCATTGATCCCGAAGCACTTCACTTCTGCTGCTTTGGTTTCCTGAGCAGCCTGGACGGGCAGGGTGGAGAACAGGCTGGCGGCTACCAGAGCCAGGGTGGCACCGGTAGCTACGTTGGATTTGTTCGACATAGTGGCTATCTCTCTTGATTGTTTGATGGTCGCGATCCGTCGGTGCGAATGAGCGAGTTAGCTCAGGCATTGCTACCGAGCAGGCCCATGGAATCCGCAAGGCTTCTCGGGCAAGAGGACAGTACCGAGCCTTCAGGAGGGCCTACAAGAAAGAAATAGCAACCTGACGGAACTGTAATGTTCAGATCAGGTTGCTGACAGGGCTTCGTGGTTAACGTAAGAGCGAGCTTAAGGCTCGTCCCCACTAGTTACGGGGGCTTCTAAACTTACGAGGATTCACGAAATGAAATCGATCAAAACCCTGTTTGTAGTTGCTGCCCTGAGTGCTTCCACTCTGGCAATGGCCGAAGGCGGTGCCGATCGCACGTTTGCACGCATGGAGCAGGCCCGTCAGGTCTCGCTGGAAGCGTATCAGTTGGCCAAGCAGCAGAAGGATGAAGCTCCCGTCGCCGGCAGCCAAACCAAACAGGCGGAACACGCCAACTGCTGAGCCCTATCAACCTTACAGAAATGTAATCACTCGGATGGTTGAGATATGGCAGTTTCATACTGTTTGGTGTCGGGGGAACTTGCGCAGCGCGCAAGGCTTGAAGATTCAACCTCCTGACACTGGCAGTCAATGAACCCGAGACCGGATGCACATCACCGGCTCATATGACGGATTGGACATAACGGCATGCAAAGCAAATCCACAAGACGTACTTTCGTCAAAGGCCTCGCCGCCGTCGGTATTCTCGGCGGCATGGGCATGTGGCGCACGCCGGTCTGGGCGGTGAACAGCCCCGGCCAGCCCAACGTACTGACTGGTAACGAATTCGACCTATTCATCGGTGAAACCCCGGTGAACATCACCGGCGCAGCGCGCACGGCCATGACCATCAACGGCTCGCTCCCGGGGCCGATTCTTCGCTGGCGCGAAGGCGATACCGTCACACTGCGCGTGCGCAACCGCCTCCAAGAGGACACCTCCATTCACTGGCACGGCATTATCCTGCCGGCGAACATGGACGGTGTTCCGGGCCTGAGCTTCCATGGCATCGCCCCCGATGGCATGTATGAGTACAAGTTCAAGGTCAACCAGAACGGCACCTACTGGTACCACAGTCACTCCGGGCTGCAGGAGCAAGTCGGCGTATACGGCGCGCTGGTCATCGACGCCAAGGAACCCGAGCCCTTCAGTTACGACCGTGATTATGTCGTGCTGCTGAGCGACTGGACCGATGAAAATCCAGCGCGGGTACTGGCCAAGCTCAAAAAGCAGTCGGACTACTACAACTACCACAAGCGCACCGTTGGTGATTTCATCAATGACGTGAGCGAGATGGGGTGGTCCGCTGCGGTAGCCGATCGCAAGATGTGGGCCGAGATGAAGATGAGCCCGACGGATCTCGCTGACGTCAGTGGCTACACCTACACCTACCTGATGAATGGCCAGGCACCTGATGGCAACTGGACCGGCATATTCAAACCGGGCGAAAAGATCCGCCTGCGCTTCATCAACGCCTCGGCGATGACCTATTTCGATGTGCGCATCCCAGGCCTGAAGATGACTGTGGTTGCGGCCGATGGTCTGCACGTCAAACCGGTCAGCGTCGACGAGTTCCGTATCGCCGTGGCCGAGACCTACGACGTGATCATCGAACCAGACAGCGAACAGGCCTATACCGTGTTTGCCCAATCCATGGACCGCACTGGCTATGCGCGCGGCACCCTTGCGGTACAGGAAGGGTTGAGTGCACCGGTACCAAGCCCTGACCCGCGCCCACTGATTGCCATGGGTGACATGGGCATGGACCACGGCAGCATGGGCGGCATGGATCATGGGAGCATGGCCGGGATGGATCACGGCAGTATGTCGGGCATGGATCATGGGAGCATGCAGGGTGGCATGGCCGGCATGGATCACAGCCAGATGGCGGGAATGGATCATTCGGGCATGGCAGGCATGGCAGGCATGGCAGGCATGGCAGGTGCCATGCAGGCACACCCAGCCTCAGAGACCAACAACCCGCTGGTCGATATGCAAACCATGACACCAACGCATAAGTTGGACGACCCAGGTATTGGTTTGCGAGACAACGGCCGACGCGTCCTCACGTACTCTGACCTGCGCAGCACCTTCCCTGATCCGGACGGGCGTGAGCCAAGTCGCACCATCGAGCTGCACCTCACCGGGCATATGGAGAAATTCTCCTGGTCCTTCGATGGAATCAAGTTCTCTGACGCCGAGCCTCTGCGCCTCAAGTACGGCGAGCGTGTTCGCATCACGCTGGTCAACGACACCATGATGACTCACCCGATCCATCTTCATGGCATGTGGAGTGATCTGGAGGATGCGAACGGCAATTTCCTGGTGCGTAAACACACCATCGACATGCCGCCAGGTTCCAAGCGCAGCTATCGGGTAACCGCCGATGCGTTGGGGCGTTGGGCCTATCACTGCCACCTGTTGCTCCACATGGAAACGGGCATGTTCCGTGAAGTCCGTGTGGATGAGTAAAGGAGATTTCTGATGAGTACTTTTATGAAGCGTAATGCCCTGTTTGGCAGCGCAGCGATGTTCAGTCTTTTGGCTGTTCTGCACGCGCCGACGTCATTGGCAGGTGAGGGGCACAGCGAGCACGAACAACATGCTGCCGAGTCGGCTGCGCCCGACGCCAGTGACAAGCCTGCAGATCAATCGAAAGGCAAGGCCGCTGGCCATCAGATGGATCATGGCGCCATGGATCATGAGGGTATGAACCATGACGATATGGGGCACGAGAAGATGATGGATAAGCATGGCGGCACCGAAGCCGAAGCAGGTTCGAACCATGACCACTAGGTTTTCACGTCCATCTCTCTTGGCGCTGGCTGTGTCGCTGAGTGCGTTCAGCGGCGGCGTTACTTTGGCTGCGGAAGAAATGGATCATTCGGCAATGGGGCACGGCACCATGTCGATGGACCATAGCCAGATGAGCCACGGCGCTACCAAAGCGCCGATGGAGGGCATGGATCACAGCAAGATGAACCATGGCGCCATGCAAGGGCAGATGGAAGGCATGGATCATTCAAAGATGAAACATGGTTCCACTGAAGCCCCAAGAACCACCAGCCGTACGCCGATTCCCGTTCTGACGGATGCTGATCGCCAAGCGGCTTTCCCACCATTACCTGGCCACAAGGTTCACGATAGCGCCATCAACAGTTTTTTCCTGCTCGATCAGCTCGAATACCAGGACGCAGATGAGGGCAGCACCCTGGCCTGGGATGCGTCGGGCTGGGTAGGCGGTGATATCAACCGGGTCTGGTTCCGCTCTGAAGGCGAGCGTACCAACGGCGTGACCGAGGATGCTGAATTACAGCTGCTGTACGGCCGCTCGATCGGCCCTTGGTGGGATGTCGTCGCGGGCGTTCGCCAGGACTTCAAACCGGAGTCGCCGCAGACTTGGGCCGCCTTCGGTATCCAGGGCATGGCGCTTTACGCCTTTGAGGCCGAAGCCACGGCCTTCGTCGGCGAGAATGGCCAAACTGCTGCCCGACTGGAGGGCGAGTACGACATTCTGCTGACCAACCGGCTGATTCTCCAGCCAACTGCCGAAATGAACTTCTACGGCAAGAACGATCCTGAGCGAGGTGTGGGGTCCGGGTTGGCCAATACCGAGCTCGGTTTACGTCTGCGTTACGAGATTGTCCGGCAGTTTGCCCCCTATATCGGGGTTTCCTGGAGCCGCTCCTATGGCAACACGGCAGACATGGTGCGCGACGAGGGCGGTGATGTAGACGAGGCGCGTTTTGTCGCCGGTATCCGGATGTGGTTTTGAGAACCTGACATGAAAAGAACAATTAAAACTTTGGTGGCGGCCGGCGTGGTCGGTAGCACAGCTGTCCTGGCCGGCGCCTACTTTGGCGTGGTCAACGTGGGGGCCGACGATCCCCATTTTCCTGCAGTGCATGCGTTTCTCACGATGGCCCGTGACCGCTCTATCGAAGTCCGTTCGCGGGACATCGAGGTTCCCAACCTGGATGATCAAGCTCTTATTCGCGCCGGTGCGGGCAACTACAACTCCATGTGTATCGGCTGTCATTTGGCGCCAGGTGTGGCGGAGACCGAGCTAAGCCAATCGCTTTATCCTGCGCCCCCCAACCTCGCCAAGATCGGTGTCGATGGCAATCCGTCAGCAGCGTTCTGGGTGATCAAGCATGGCATCAAGGCAACGGGTATGCCTGCGTGGGGCAAGAGCATGGGAGACGAGTACATCTGGGGCATGGTTGCCTTCCTCAACCAACTGCCGACGATGGATGCCAAGCAATACCAAACACTCGTCGCATCCAGTGGCGGCCATCAGCACGGTGGTGGGGAAACGCAGATGCATAACCATGAAGGACAGCACGGCGACAACAAGCCTGGCCATCATGACAATAGTGGCGGTGGCGATGACCATCATGGATCAGGTGATGCTGGAGAGCCTGGTCATCACGATGCCGCGGCTACGGATAGCGAGGGTGGCTCCGCACCTAAGGCAGGTCACCATTCGGATATGAGTGGCGATGACCACCATGCTGGAGATGAGGCGTCGTCCAACGGAGGTGATCATCACGCCGAGCAGGCTCCGAACGCCTCGCCCAAGACCCACACCCACGCCGATGGCAAAGAGCACGTACATGAAAGCTAAGTATCTGGCCCTGCTGGCCGCTCTCTCCGCCATATCTGCAGTTCAAGCCGCTGAGGCCCTGACGATTGATGTCCATCGTGATGCCAATTGCGGATGTTGCAAAAAATGGATCTCACACCTCGAAGCGAATGGCTTCAAAGTCGTCGACCATGTCGAAAGCAACATGACAGCAGTGAAGCAAAGTCTGGGCGTCGCGCCGCGATTGGCGTCTTGCCACACCGCGGTGATTGACGGCAAGTTCGTCGAAGGTCATGTGCCGGCGGCCCAGGTCATCGAACTCACCAAGCGCGATGATCTCGTGGGCATCGCTGTTCCCGGGATGCCGGCGGGCTCCCCCGGCATGGAAGTCGATGGTGTACAGCATGCCTACCAGGTCATTGGCTTGACCAAGACGGGTGCCGATCAGGTCGTTGCAGAATATCCCACCCAGTAGTACTGCCTGCCCGCACGGCTGCTTGCGTCTAAAGTGGCCGATTCTTTTTCATACATCCTTTAACCGGGTAAGCGGATTAAATGGTTGATCTTACCTTTGCATGAGAGTGAGACAGACCGGCATCTCATCGGATTATCTGGTTGATGCTTCACCTACTGCTGGTGCATGTTTCCTTCGCTAATTCCAGCAAGAACCCCACACGCCTCAACTTCCCGGTCATCGTTGCAACTCGCTCTCAGTGAAACGAGTTGTTTCTCAAGCGCTTGCAGAGCGGTTATCTGCGACCGCACATGAGAGATGTGATCATCGAGCAAGGCGTTGACGGCGGTACAAGGCTGATGAGGGTCGTCCTTATAGCTCTGTAGTTCGTGAATCTCAGCCAGTGACAGGCCCAGGATTCTGCAGCGACGGATGAAGGCCAGCCCCTCACCATGCTTCTCGGTATAGACACGGTAACCGTTGTCCTGCCGATCAGGCGGCGGCAACAAGCCCTGCTGTTCATAGAAGCGGATCGTCTGTGTTTCGACCCCTACCAACTGCGCCAACTGACCAATGCGCATCAGCCTCCTCCCCAACGGATTCTTTACTCTATTGACCTTATAGTAGCTTTATAGTTTTAAGTGGTACCACAACATTGTTCAAGTGGAGTCGTATCATGAGCAAATCCTGTGGTGGCGCCTGTGGCGGTGATGCAACGTCCGCAGCGGATACCGATATACAGGCCTCCTCCGAGGCGCCAGGGAGATGGGTCAGTGTTTATGCCGTGCCGAAGATGGACTGTCCATCAGAAGAACGAATGATTCGCCTAGCCCTGAACGGCTTTGAGGAGATTCGGGCGCTGTCCTTCGACTTGTCGAACCGCCGGCTGAAGGTCGTGCATGACGGCGAGGTCGAGCCCGTCACCTCGAAACTGAAGACCTTGGGGCTAGGCGCCTCGCTTCAGGAAACCGTCGCTGCAAATCCGGAGACCATCAAGGCCGCCGAGTTTTCGGCAGCTTCTGCTAAGCAAGAATCCGGGACCCTGCGCTGGTTGCTCGGCATCAATGCACTTCTGTTCGTGGTGGAAATGACTGCCGGTCTGATCGCCCAGTCCACCGGCCTGATTGGAGAATCCCTGGACAATTTTGCCGATGCGGCGGTGTACGGGCTTGCCCTTTATGCGGTTGGACATAGCGTGAAAATGCAGGTACGTGCCGCGCATCTTGCTGGTGTACTGCAACTGATCTTGGCTGTGGGCGTGCTCGTAGAGGTGGTGAGACGCTTTGTATTCGGTAGTGAGCCTGAATCGCTGGTGATGATGGCTATCGCATTCGTCGCATTGATTGCCAATACCAGTTGTCTGCTGCTCATATCCAAACATCGGGAAGGCGGGGCGCACATGAAGGCAAGCTGGATATTCTCGGCCAACGACGTGGTGATCAACCTGGGGGTCATCACCGCCGGCGCCCTGGTCGCGTGGACCGGTTCCAATTATCCGGATCTGATTATCGGCACCATCGCGGGGGGCATTGTACTTAACGGTGCCAGACGCATTTTGGCGTTGAAGGGTTAAATAATGCTCATTATTGGCAAAAAGCTCTCGCCGTATGCCCTATTGTCCATATCGGGCCTGCTGGCAGCGTCTGATCAGGCTGTAAAGTGGCTGGTGCAGCAATCAATGGCCTATGGCGAGTATGTTTCGGTGACCCCGTTCTTTAACTGGGTGCACCTATGGAACACCGGTGCCGCATTCAGTCTTTTTGCGAATGGTGGAGGCTGGCAGCGCTACTTTTTTATCGGAATCGCGGTAGTGGTCTCGATTTTTCTGATCAAGCTGATCCTTGAAAATCGTCATAAAGGAGAAGCCATCGCTTACAGTCTTATCCTCGGTGGCGCCATGGGCAACCTGATTGACCGGGTCTTTCGCGGCTATGTTGTGGATTCCTTTGATTTCTATTGGCGAGACTGGCATTGGCCGGCCTTCAACCTGGCTGATATTGCAATTGTCCTCGGTGCCTTACTTTTCGTTTCCAGCAGCTTGTTGGGTAAAAAAGCAAACACCAATGCCGAGCCGGATGGATCTGACTGACACCTACGCTTATACAACACCATGACCGAACTTCCCGACAACATCCTTCACCTGCCGCAATACCAAGTACTGGGCTGCAAATCAACCGACGACGAAATGCACTTCCAGGTGGACGGGCCCGATCCCATCGCCTGCGAGGAATGCGGCGTGCAGGGTGAGTTCGTACGGTTCGGCAAGCGTGACGTTCCCTATCGTGATCTGCCCATCCACGGCAAGCGGGTCACTCTCTGGGTGGTCCGCCGCCGATACACCTGCCGGGCCTGCAAGACAACATTCAGGCCCCAGCTACCGGAGATGGTGGACGGATTCCGTATGACACTGCGGCTGCATGAGTACGTGGAGAAGGAATCCTTCAACCACCCCTACACCTTTGTGGCGGCACAGACCGGCCTGGACGAGAAGACGGTGCGCGACATCTTCAACGCCCGCGCCGAGTTCCTGGGGCGCTGGCACCGCTTCGAGACGCCCCGCATCCTGGGCATTGACGAGCTATACCTAAGTAAAAAAGGCGCCCGAGGGCGCCAAGGGCTGTCTCCAAACCAAAGGAGCACTACGAGGGGACAGCAGGACCACGGCGCGAGCGGGCAATCAACCCGCTCGCGCACCGAGGTTAGAGAACTTCCAGCGGGTATTCGACAATGAAGCGGAACTCATCCAGATCCGACTCGAAGTCGGTGGCGCGAGTCGTGGCTTGTCGAATGCGAAAGGACATGTCCTTCAACGACCCAGACTGCACAACGTACTTGGCCTCGATGTCCCGCTCCCAGCGCTTCTGGTTGGTCAACGGATCGCCGTTGTCATCACGGCGCATATAGACTTCGTTGGCGTTGCTGTAGTCGGCATCCCAGCCCTGGGCATATCGAGTCATGAAGCTCAATCCAGGCACACCGAAAGGCTCCATATCCAGGTCATAGCGCACTTGCCATGACTTCTCCTTCGGCGAGTTGAAGTCGCTGTACTGGATGGAGTTGTCGAGGTAGATGGAGTCCGATTGGCGCAAGTAGTCGAAGTCATCATCGCCATTGTTGCGCTGGAGACCCACCAGCACTGTATGAGCGCCGAATTGGATGCCGACCTTGCCGCTCCAGATGTTGTTATCGAAGCTCCCGAGGAGCTGCCTCCCTTCATCGACCGCCTTGTAGTAGTTCAGCCCGCCGATCAAGGCGACATCGTCCGCAAGCGGGTAGCTCAGCGTGGTGCCCGCGTAATATTGATTCCAGGCATCCTTGAGGCGGCTGGTGTAGAGACTAAAGCCGACGTTGTCATTAAGCGTGTAATCACCACCGAAATAGGCGATCCATGGCGAGTCCACTTCGCCCGCGTAGAAGGTAGCGAAGCCGTCGCGCATGCTGCTGGTATTGGGTTGGCTCATCGAGTGGAGGCGACCGCCCTGAAGCGACAGTCCTTCCACGCTGCTGTTGACCACGGTGACACCTCGAAAACTCTCCGGTAAAAGCCGTGCATCACCGTATTGGACGACCGGGCTGACGGGAAAGACGTCGCCTGCCTTGATCTCGGTATCCATGAACCGAGCTTTCACCGCGCCACCCAGTTTGGAGTAGTTATCCTCAGCCTGCCCGAGGCTGTTGTAAGGCAGCACATCGACTGAGCCACCGGCTCCTGAACGGCCGTCGCCGGTGTCAAGTTTGAGTCCTAGCATGGCAAAGGCATCGACACCGAAGCCTATGGTGCCCTCGGTGAAGCCAGACTCGAATCGGCCTATCACGCCATGCGCCCACTCTTCCGAATAGCCATTACCCGAGCTGCTGGACTGGCCTTTGCGGAAGTCACGGTTGAAGTAGAGATTTCGATTGAGGATGGTCAGGCTGCTGCCTTCGATAAATCCCTCGCCTTTCTCGTCGGCGGCCATTGCAGCTTGCCCGGTACTGATGCTCAGAGCGAGTAGAGAAAGTCCTAACAGGGTTCTGTTATTCATAAATGCTCCTGATGTTATTGGCAGTTGTCATTGTGTGGTCGCATATATGTGCCAAGCGCGCCGGGCATAACCAGGCGCGCCTTGGCCATATTTCCACATGCCAAATAACGTCAGGGTGACTTGAAAATTACTTTTCAGTCAGCGCGATGTCATTTATTAGTTTTGGTTCCGGCAACCTGTTCCGGCTGCACGGTATTCAAGAATATTCAGATCGCCGTTGGAGTCCTCGTAGGTCATCTGGGCTGGCATCACATTGCAGCTAGAGTCCGTTGAGGTAGTGGCCACGACCCTGGCGATATCGAGCTTCATGCCGTAGCGGTAATGAATAACTTCAGGCGGATTCTTTCCGTTAGCGGCAGCATACTCTTGCATGGCCTGCTCATTGGCCTGAATCATCCGACCATAAACACGATCAGCGCCGCCTTCTGCCAGAGCGGCAGAGGAAACAACCATAACGGCAAGGGCTGCAATAACTTTGAGGCTTTTCATATTTAATCACTCCTTCAAGGTGGTGATTAAAATATATCCGCTCAACCTGTCATAAAAATGAAGTCAAAGTTACATCGCCGTAATGCTTCCTGCCGCGTTACCCGGGCGAGTCAGCTTGGCGCGTGGCTTGCCCGGGTTTGTAAAGCTATATCTCCTGTGGTGCGCGAACCTTCTGTGTACGCTGCCTTCGCATCAGCCAGTAGGCGGCCGGCAAAACCAGCATGGACATCAGCGGCGCGGTAATCATGCCGCCGACCATGGGCGCGGCGATGCGCTTCATCACTTCAGATCCGGCACCTCCGCCCCAGAGGATTGGCAACAGGCCGGCGATGATCACGGCCACCGTCATCACCTTGGGCCGCACGCGCAGCACTGCGCCTTCACGAATTGCCTCCAGTAGTGCCGGGTCACCGCTGCGCCCGGCATCCATACGTGCATGCCAGGCATTCTTCAGGTACAGCAGCATGATCACCCCAAATTCCGCCGAGACGCCGGCCAAGGCGATAAAGCCGACCCCAGTGGCAACCGACAGGTTGAAGCCGAACCAGTAGAGCAGCCAGATGCCGCCCGATAGGGCGAAGGGCAGGGTTGCCATGATCAGTAGGGCCTCACCGAAGCGGCTGAAGGTCAGGTAAAGCAGCACGAAGATGATCAACAAGGTCGCCGGTACCACCCAGGCCAGCCGTGCATTGGCGCGCTCCAGGAACTCGAACTGACCGGAGTAGGAGACGGTCATGCCAGCATCGAGTTGTACCTGCTCAGCTACGCGTTGCTGCAACTCGCGCACGGTCGATGCCAGGTCGCGCCCACGGACATCGACATAGACCCAACCGGACAGACGCCCGTTCTCGCTGCGCAGCATTGGCGGCCCTTCGGTCAGACTAACCTGGGCGACGGTGCCCAAGGTGATCTGCTGGCCGGCTTGCGTGAGGATCGGCATACGCCGTAGTGCCTGCGGACTGTCTCGCCACTCCTTGGGATAGCGCAGGTTGATCGGGAAGCGGGCCAGTCCTTCAACCGTCTCACCAATATTGCTGCCGCCGATGGCGCCCGATACCACCGCCTGCACATCGGCGATGCTCAGGCCATAGCGCGCCGCGGCCAGTCGATCGATCTGGATGTCCACGTAACGGCCGCCAGTAAGGCGTTCTGCCAAGGCCGAACTCACCCCAGGCACCTCTTTGGCCACGGCCTCGATATCGCGCGTTATGCGCTCGATGTCGACCAAGGAGGTTCCGGACACTTTCACCCCAATGGGGCTCTTGATCCCCGTCGCCAGCATGTCGATGCGGTTGCGGATGGGCGGCACCCAGATATTGGACAGCCCCGGAACTTTTACCGCGCGATCCAGTTCCTCGATCAGCTTTTCGGGTGTCATCCCCGCGCGCCATTGATCGCGTGGTTTGAACTGCACCGTGGTCTCGAACATTTCCAGCGGTGCTGGATCGGTGGCGGTCTCTGCTCGCCCGGCCTTGCCGAATACCCGTGCCACTTCGGGCACCGTGAGGATCATCCGGTTGGTTTGCTGCAGCAGCTGGGTGGCCTTGCTGGCCGGCAAGCCGGGCAGGGCTGATGGCATGTACAACAAGTCGCCCTCGTCCATCGGCGGTAGAAACTCTCCTCCGAGTCTGCTGAGGGGCCAGAGACTGGACAAAAACACTAGCAAGGCCAGCGCTAGGGTCACCTTAGGCCAAGCCAGCACCCACTCCAGCACCGGCCGGTATGCACCGATCAGCCAACGATTCAAGGGGTTCTGTTGTTCGCTGGGGATATGCCCACGAATCCAATAGCCCATCAGCACCGGTACCAAGGTGATCGAGAGGCCAGCAGCGGCAGCCATGGCATAGGTCTTGGTGAATGCCAGCGGGCCAAACAGGCGACCCTCCTGGGCCTCCAGGGTGAAGACCGGGAGGAAAGACAGGGTGATGATCAAAAGGCTGAAGAACAGCGCCGGCCCGACCTCGGCCGCAGCTTCGCCGATCACCCGCCAGTGCGCCTCGCCCTGAAGCGGTTCACCGGGGTGTCGAGCCTTCCAGGCCTCGATGTGCTTGTGCGCGTTCTCGATCATCACCACGGCGGCATCGACCATGGCGCCGATGGCGATTGCGATCCCGCCGAGCGACATGATGTTGGCATTGACGCCCTGGTAGCGCATGACGATGAAGGCCATCAGGATGCCCAGGGGCAGGGTGATGATCGCGACCAGCGACGAGCGCAGGTGCCAGAGGAAGATCAGGCAAACCAGGGCAACCACCGCGAACTCTTCCAGCAGCTTGTAGCTGAGGTTATCGATGGCGCGGTCGATCAATTGCGAACGGTCATAGGTGGTGACCACCTCGACGCCGGCCGGCAAGCTGCCCTTCAGGCTGTCCAGCTTGGTCTTCACCGCGGCGATGGTATCGCGGGCATTCTTTCCGGAGCGCAAGATGACCACGCCGCCTACCACTTCACCCTGGCCATCCAGCTCGGCAATGCCACGACGCATCTCTGGCCCCAGCTGAATGGTGGCCACCTGACCCAGCAGCACCGGAACTCCGCTGGCCGAAGCCCGCAGCGGCACATTGCGGAAATCCGCCAGGCTCTCTAGATAGCCTGAAGCCCGCACCATGTACTCGCGCTCTGCCAGCTCCAGGATGGCGCCGCCGGTTTCCTGATTGGCGCTCTTCAGCGCCGCTTCGACCTCCTGCTGAGTTACCCCATAAGCCACCAGCTTCTGCGGATCGAGCAGCACTTGGTATTGCTTGACCATGCCGCCGAGGGTGGCCACTTCGGCTACGTTGGGCAGGCTCTTGAGTTCGTACTTGAGGAACCAGTCCTGCAGTGCCCGCAGCTGGGCAAGATCATGCTGGCCGCTGCGGTCGACCAAGGCGTACTGGTAGATCCAGCCCACGCCGGTGGCATCCGGCCCAAGGGTGGTGGTAACACCCTCGGGCAGGCGTTCCTGCGCCTGGTTGAGGTACTCCAGCACCCGCGAGCGCGCCCAGTAGAGGTCGGTGTCGTCCTCGAACAGCACGTAGACGAAGGAGTCGCCGAAGAACGAGTAGCCGCGCACCGTCTTCGCCCCCGGTACCGAGAGCATGGTTGTGGCCAGTGGGTAGGTCACCTGGTTCTCGACGATCTGCGGTGCCTGTCCGGGAAAGCTGGTTCTGATGATGACCTGGGTGTCAGATAGGTCCGGCAGTGCATCCAACGGCGTGTTGCGCAGCGACCAGAGGCCCAGGGCGGTGATGAACAGGGTGGCCAGCAGTACCAGGAAGCGGTTGCCGATCGACCAATGGATCAGGCGCGCGATCATGGCTGGTCTCCTTCCTTGCGGAGCTGCTCGATCAGCAGGCCGGAGTTTGTCTGACGTGCGGCGATGCGTACGTGATCTCCTGGCTTAAGTCCCACAGCTACTTCGGAGCTGACCAGAGGAAAAGCCATGGTCATACCTGGCATATTCAGGCTCTCGAAGGGGCCATGCTCCAGGGTGACTTGTTTCCCGTCCAGTGCGCGAATAACGCCGTGAGACACATGCAGCCCCTCCGTGCTGTCCTGTTCTGCATTGCCGGCCAGGATGCCCTGCAGGCTGGCTTCCGAATCGATGAGGAACTGGCCGGAGGTAACGACCGCCTGACCTTCCTCAAGACCGGAAAACACCTCCAGACGCCCATCGGCCTCGCGGCCCAAGGTGATTTCCTGGGGACGGTAGCGTCCGTCGCCTTCGGCCAGCATCACCAATGCACGCTTCCCGGTGCGAATCACGGCTTCACTCGGCACAAGAAGCGTGGATTGTTCGACGGCACTGTTCAGGCGTACGGCGGCGAACATGCCGGGGCGCAACTTACCGGCAGGGTTGGGTAGCTCGCTGCGTACCGTGAGCGTGCGCGTTTGCGGATCGGCACTCGGCAGCAAGGCTATGACGCGGCCCAGCAGCGGTCGATCAGGAAAGGCCGTCAGGTTGGCGCGGATCTCGTCCCCGACCTGGATACTTCCGGCCATGGCCTCGGGTATCGCCGCATCGAGCCAGACACTGGACAGCCCGTTGATCAACGCTAGATCCTGCCCGGCTTCAACGGTCATCCCGGCGCGTACCTGCAAGGCTTGGAGCTCGCCGCTGATAGGTGTGGTGAGGGTTTGCACTGCCCGCGGTTTGCCGCTGCGGCGAACCTGCTCTATCAACGCTTGTGGCATGCCGAGCAGGCGGAGGCGCTCTTGGGCCGCAGTGATCAAGCGGGCGTCACCGGTACGCAGTACCGCGAGGAATTCCAACTGCGCGGCGGACCACTCGGGAATCAGCAGGTCGACCAGGGGTGTTCCAGCTGGCAGTACATCGCCAGGGGCACGCCCGTAAACCCGCTCGACGAATCCGCCAGCGCGGGCCTGGAGGTTCGCTACCTCTCGCTGGTTATAGGCCAGGGAGCCGACCACCTCGATATCCGAGGGCAGTACACCGCGGATCACCGTCGAGGTCCGCATTCCGAGGTTCTGCACGGCTTGAGCGGGGACGCTCAGGACAGACGGATCTTGCTCGGATCCTGCGTATTTAGGGACAAGCTCCATATCCATGAAAGGTGACTTGCCCGGTTTATCGAAGCGCTGCTCAGGCTGCATCGGGTCGTACCAATAGAGCACCTTGCGCTCGTCCGTCGGTGCGGAGCTAGGCAGTAGCTCGTGTTTGGCTTGCCGCTGGGCCAGCCAGTAGCCACCGCCCGCCGCGCCAATGCCCACGGTCAGCACGGCGACCGCAAAACCAAATGTCGATATCTTCATTTCAGGCCCTCCACATAGGCGTAGTACAGGCTTGCGGAGAGCTGGCTCAACTTGCGCTGTTGTTCAATCTGCCGCAGTTGCGCATCAATCAGGTCGCGCTGGGCAGTAATAACGGATGTGAGCTGGCTGTTACCGGCTTGGTAGGCGGCCAGTTCGAGATCGGCCCGTTTGCTTGCAAGCGGGATCAAGGTTTTTTCGGTGCGTGACAAGGTCCTGCGCAGTTGCTCAAGCTCGGCAATACCGCCTTCCAGCTCAGCCTGATGGGCGCGCAGTAATGCTTCCTGCTCGGCTTCCATCTGCGACACGCTTTGTTGTCTGGCGTTGATCTTGGGCCCCTGACGTGTGCCTACGAACAACGGCAGGTCGAAGGTAAATTGCACCATCACCATATCGCCGAACTGGTTGTCGCGATTGTTGTAGGCAAACTCAACACCCCAGTCGGGGGTCTTCTCGGCGATGGCCTCGTTCAGCTCGGCGCTAGCCTCGCCGACTCGGGCGGAGGCAGCGCGCAACTCAGGGTGTGAGGCAATGCGTTGCTGCAGGTGCGGTGCCACCAGGTTCAGACTGGGAACACCTCCTTGCAAAGGCTGGTCAGCCTCGTTGCCTATCCAGCGGCGCAGCTTGGCACGAGCTACTGCCACATCGCGATTCAGTTCATCTCGCCGATCTTGTAACGCCAAAGCTTCCTGGTCGGCCTGCAACAGCTCGCCAGGCTGAGCACTACCGCCGGCAATCAGCGATTGCACGGTCGAGCGGAGCATCTCGATCTGACGGTCCAGTTGATCGAAGAGGCCAAAACTGCGTTCGGCGTAGTACACATCCAGCCAGCTCACTGCCGTCTGGCGCTTGATCTCCAACTGCATGGCACGCTGCTCGGCCTCGGCTCGGCCTACTGAAGCCTCGGCCAACTGGCGCCGAGCCTGACGCTTGTCACTGTTGGGGACTTCCTGCATGAACCCAATGCGGCGCATGGTCATGGAGTCACGATTAAGCGTGTAACGGTCAGGGCCTTCGATCGGCAGGTTGTCGATGCCTAGAATCAGCTTGGGATCGGGCAGGGCGTCTGCGGGCTCGACAGCCTGCTGTGCCGATGCCACCTGCGCCTGGCGCGCGAGGTTCTCAGGGGCACTCTGCTCGGCCAGAGCTTGGGCTCGTTCGAAAGTTAGGGGCTGCGCCTGCGCGGCAAGCCAGGGAGCTGCCCAGAATGCGGCAGCCAACACACCGAGAAAGCCACGGCGTGGAAAAAGGAAAGCGGACATGCTTTCGCCTCCAATGCGATTGATCGAAGTCGCGACTACGAAACGTGACCGCGACGATGCGCCTGACTGTAAGGCGCGGGATGATCACTGCATTAGACGAAACGAGGAGGGCGCCAGAGTCCTGCGGGCTCTCGCTTAATCACCGACTGGGTCAGCAATATCTCGGGGCGTGAGGGGAGAGGGGATATGCTCTTGATCACGGTGGTCTGGAGAAGTCCTCCGGTCTTGCATTCCTGGCCGGGTTTGCAAGGGGACTTCTTGGCCACCCCATCAGACTTGTCCATTTGCTCGCAGCACGGAGCATCGGCCATTGCATGGCCCTGATGATCGGCGCTCTGCATCGGGCAAGGTTGTGCCGGCATGCTGAAAGCCACACCGCCGAAGGTCGGCAGCACGAGGCTAGCAATCATTAGCAGGATCAATCCAATCCGACGCACAGCAATTCACCAGGCGGGGCAATAGGCCAACGATAGCAGATTGCCCCCGAGCCATGAATGCTCCTTTTGACGATAACAGCACTTCGTTGATTTGGATCAAATAGAGTGTCTAGGGAAGGTCTGAAGTAACCCTGTATTTCCGGTCGACTTCAGCCCTCGCTGCTTTTGAAAGCGGGCCGTCGATCAAAATCGACCAGGTAACCCGCTCAGTTCTCCGTTTTTGGCCGCCGCGAGCACCTCGCAGCAGCCATTTTCCGCATTACGGGTGCACCTTTCCTGCGGTAGTCAGCAAATGTCGGCGCGCCATCCATAGGTTCGACAGCGCGAACAGCGTCACCAGCTGAGCGGTGTTCTTGGCCAGGCCACGGAAGCGCACCTTCACGTAACCGAACTGGCGCTTGATCACTCGAAACGGGTGCTCGACCTTCGCTCGCACTTGTGACTTGGCCTTCTCGATCTTGCGCTTGGCTTTGTACAGGGCGCTGCGTTTATCGAGCTTCTTGTAGGTGCTGCGGCGTGCTGCGACCTGCCAGATCACTTCGCGGCCAGCATGTTCGGGGCGCTTTTCGACGCCGGTGTAGCCGGCATCGGCGCAGACGACGTTCTCGTCACCGTGCAGCAGTTTGTCGACCTGGGTGATATCCGCCACGTTGGCTGCCGTGCCTACCACGCTGTGTACCAGCCCCGACTCATCATCTACGCCGATGTGCGCCTTCATGCCAAAGTAATACTGGTTCCCTTTCTTGCTCTGGTGCATTTCCGGGTCGCGCTTGTCGTCCTGGTTCTTGGTCGAGCTGGGCGCGTGGATCAGTGTGGCATCGACGATAGTGCCCTGGCGCAGCGACAGGCCGCGATCCCCCAGGTAGCCATTGATGATGATCGGGTGGTTGTGATTGTGGTCGCAGTGGGCAAGCGTGAACGAAGTGCAGCTTACAAGGCAGCAGGTAAGCGTTAGCTACCAGGGCAAAAGAAAAAAGAGGGAGCCATTGCAGGCAGTCTTTCGACTACCCACGCTGGCTCACTGTTCAAGGGTTCATTCTTACTTTCTGCTTCCGGTAGATCCAGCACGCCAACACCACGGCAATCAGCAATGGTGGAAAGCGCACCATCAGAATCATCAGCAGCAATATCGCCAGACAACCGGCCAAGATCCCGGCAAACATTAATGCCGAGGCAACAGTCCGTAGCAGCAGTTTCATTGGCACCTCCTTACAGGTAGCCGCGCTCAGCCAACGACACACAATCCTCCTGGCCTACCACAACGTGATCGAGCGTTCTGACTCCGACCAGATTCAGTGCGTCCTGCAGTTTCGTGGTGAGATTGCGATCCGCCTGGCTGGGCTCGGGATCACCTGAGGGGTGGTTGTGTACCAGGATGATTGCCGCTGCGTTGTGTTCCAAGGCGATCTTCACGATTTCCCGTGGGTAGACGCTGGCTCCATCCAGGGTTCCGCGAAACACTTCCTCGAACGCAATCACCCGGTGTCGGCTGTCGAGCATGAGCAGTGCAAAAACCTCGTGCTCATAATCAGCCAGCAGCGTCTGCAGGTGACTGAACGCCTCCTTAGGCGAGGTCAGTGCACGTCCCTTGCGTAGGCGCAGACTGGCCAGTTGCCTGGCCATCAGCAGGATGTCGTTTTCCGTCACCGGCGACTCGACCAGGTAGGTGCCGGTCGTGTCACTGGCTTTCAGCTTGTGCAGGCGCATGGCGGCCTCCTTGGTCTCGGTCTGTGGGTGGGGTTTGACGAGCAGCTTGTGCATCGAGCTTTTCAGTCAGGCTGGGTTTGGTGGGGTTGAGTTGCGAAATTGTTGCTGCAGCAGGGGCTTCACCCTCGGGGTAGAACTCTTCCACGATGGCGCTGACATCCTCCTCGCTGTCTTCGAATGCTCCGTTGCCAAAGCCGCGTCGTGCTGCCTCATCCAAGGCGGCTTGATCGAAGCCTGCAGCTTGCCGCCGCGAATCGAGTTCACTGGCGGTCACCAGCGCTTCAGCCATGTCCATGCCACCGCGTACTGTCAGGTCGGCGTAGAAGATCGGCGTGCCATGACTCTGGCGAGTCGACTTACCTCGCAGGCGCAACTCCAGCGGCAGACAGGCCAGGCGATTACCCGAGATGGCTTGGAAGTAATGCAGGCGGGCTGCGAGGGTGCGGATGCTGTTGAAACCGGTGGTGCGGAATACAAAGCTTCCCAGCGGATCCTCATCGCCAATGACCACGTTCAGTCGACCGTAGGGCTTGCAGGCACCGCCTTTGGCCAGTGGGCAGGCATCCGGTGAAGGGCAGGGCAGCGACTGCATGCCGTCCTGCGTGACCCGCTTGCAGGTCTCGCCATTGCCGACGCAGATCGGACGCCCCGATTGCCGGTCGAACAGTGTGTAGTCAGCCCTGAAGTTCAGCTCCGGTTCGTTGAACAGCAGACGTACCGGAATGCTGCGCAGCTTGTCGTCCTTGCCCTGACGTAGCTCGTCATTGAGAGGGTGCAGCAGCCAGCCGTCCTTACCCTGCACCTGGGACGTGATGGTGAATTGGTCATCCTTCTCCGGCAGCCGTTTGCCGTTCTTCTCGATGACCTTGCCGATGGAAATCCGCCCGAGCACCGGCGGGGTGATAGCCAGACCTTTGAGCATGGTGTGTCTCCTGGAAATGAAAAAAGGCCAGCCACGCAGCGCTAACTGCATGGACTGGCCAAGGGGAGGGATGGAGTAGTTGGGTTTCAGCCCACCAGGAAGCGTCGTGCACCTGGTTTCAGCAGTGGGTACTTGGCTTGCAGGTAGGGCTTGTCCTTGAGCAGTTGAGCGACATCGAAGCCGATGCTGTCCTTGGCCTTGCGCCAGCTGATGTAGCCGCTGGAGAACTCCGCCCGGCTGGCATCGCCCATGGCCTGCTGCAGCATCTGCTTTAGCTCAGCCTCGCGTTTTTCCTTGTCGGCAATCGACTGACGTACGGCTTTCAGCTCGACGTAAGCCGCGCTGAGCCCGGCATGCTGGCTGAAGTCGACGACTTGGCCGTTGTCCTCCGGGTACAGGCTGCGTAGCGCCATTTCCGCCGAAGCCGAGCCATCGGCAGGGGGTGGCGTATCAGTCTCCACGTAGTGCCAGAACTGGCGCTCCAGCTCGATCAGGCTAGCGATCATCTGCTCATCCCGCTCGATACGGTGGATCTCCAGCGTCTGACCACCCAGCAGTACCGCCACATCCGCCGCCTGCTTGCCGGTGACGGCGAGCTGGTGCATCACCTGCAGCTGCACATACTCCGGCACGCCCTCTTTCCAGAGGCGTGCCCCGTTTATGCCGGCTGTCTTGCACTCGAGAATCTGCACATCGTCGGCCCCGATCACCTCGCGGTCGATGTTGGCCAGCATCCAGGACAGCTCGGGATTGGGATGCTGCAGCACGGCGTTGATGCGACGTACCTTGTTCTTTGTACGCTTGCTGTAGTGCCAGGCTACGATGGGCTCCAGCACGTTGCCCCAGTACATCGGGCTTTCCTCATCCTGAGGATCAGCCTTGGGCATGCTGGCATCGCGACCGGTCTTCTCCATCCAGAGTTCCAGCTGCGACTTATAGGGGTTCAGCCCTACTGCCGCAGCTGCGTCCGAACTGCCGATACCTTGCTTGCGGATCTGCAGCCAGTCCTCGCGCGGCAGCTCCTTAGTGCTGACCAGGCGCAGAGCTGGACGAGATTTGCTGGTGCTGCGATTCAATGAAGTGGCTTTCATAGCGTTCACCTTGCAGAAATAGAAACGCCCGACCTGCAACGAAGCGGGTCGGGCGTTATGGGGTGGAGTAGGTAAAAAGGTCAGGCGACCAGTTGCAGGGCAGTATCCAGAGCGCGTTGCTTGATCTGGGCACCTTGGCCGAACCAGGCAGAGTCGAGGCGGTATTCCGTGCTGCGTGCCCGGCGTTCGTGATCGACGTACTCGGTCACGGCATTGAGCAAGCCCCAGGCGGTGCCGCGTGCCGAGTCCAGCTGGCTGCCGCGACCACGACCTTCGTACAGCTCCTGCACTTTGCGCAGAGCGCGTTCGTTGGGCAGTTGCTCCGGCAGTGCGCCAGTCGGGCTTGTGTCGCACATCACGTTCATAAAGAAGCCCAGTGCCTCATGCCACTGCACCTTGCGTTCAGCCAGGTGGCGCATGCGGTACATGAAGTCATCCCATTGCGAGACGGCGATACCGAGCTGCTTCTTCACCAGATCGCCATCGAAGCGTGTGCTGTGCGGCACCTTGATCGCACGGCTGGTGCCGTCCAGGGCGATGGTCAGGGTGTTGTTGCAAACTACGCGGATGGTGGTGGGCGTTGCTGTGGTGGCCAGAGTGCCGTCACAGGAAGTGGCCAGCAGCAAATAGCCGTTCACTTGGTCGTTGCCCTTGATTGCAGCGCCTTGGCCGGTTCGCGCCAGCGCCCAGAACTTGCGACCGCCCTTGAGCACTCCAGCGGTTTCCAGCTCGTAGCCGGAGACCTCGGTCAGGTCCCGGTAGAACTCCAGCACATCCTTGGGCTGCACGGTGTGGTAGCGGTGCGAGACCACCGACAGCGGTGCCTTGGTGTCCGAACGATAGAGCACCTTCTGTTCGGGGAAAGAATGGATCGCGCCCAGGTGGCCGATGGCGTCCGACTTGAAGTGCACGGGGCTTTCCAGGATCTGCCAGTCCATACCGGCTTCGCGCTGCCAGACTTCGATGGGTTGTTTCTGAGTGAGCTGATTGCCCAGGCCGTGCCACGGGGTGGCGCCAGCGTAGGCCATGGTTTCGACGAGATGTGCCATGTGAGGGATTCCTTTGGATGCAAGCCGGCATAAAGCGCCGCGCGAGGCGCAGCACCGTCCGGACGACTGAGATGAGAGAAGAGGGGGCGATCAGGTCGGGAGGTTGAAGCGATGACCGCAGAGCAGGCAGAGGTTGTGGGCCAGAACGTGGCGGTCGAGTGACTCACCGAGCTGAGCACCGAGAGCGCAGCCCGCGACACCTCCCGCCAGGCCGGCGAGGATGGCGCCTGATACGGAACCGAGGGTAATGCCGACCGGGCCGGCGAATGCGCCGATAACTGCGCCAGCCTGGCCGCCAGCCAGGGCAGCGCTGACGCCACGCGCAACACCGCCTACCGTGCCGATGGTGGCACCAGTTTTCATGGCGTGATGAAAGGAAGCAACTTTGGGGGAGTGACAGCGAGGGCACTGCAATGACATGGGGCGAACCTCATTGGTGTGATGTCATTGCAGTAATGTGTGGCTGAGATTTTTTTGAATCGAATGGCTGTTTTGCAGCTGCGAAACCAAGGGTGCCACTAGCTTTTATCGGTCAGCCAGTCAGCATTTAGTTTTGGTTGGCTGCTTCAGGCTGTAGCCGGCCATGGGTGTGCAGATCCGGCGTCGCCCTCAGATTATGGGTGTTTCCCGCTTGCACACCAGTCATTCCATTCATTGAGTTGTTCGTTCACGATTAGTGCTTCTTCACCCGCCTCTTTCCTAAAGGCAGCAATCCAGGCGTCCACGCAACTTTCGGGTGCTGGATTTCCTGCCTGTACAGGACCTAGAGCTTCGAGGCGAGTGGCCAGAGCATTGTTACGATTGACCAGGGCTATATAGCCGCAGCGTGAGTCACGGCAGCTCGCATCCATGAGCCCCGCCCAGTTTTGATGGTCGAATTCAAGTTGCTGTAGTGCCTCTTGGGTTGTGGCTGGGTGGTTTCGTATTTTTTCATAGAGGCCTTTCATCTTTTGTACTTCTGGAAGGGCTATAGCGTCGTAGCACTGCATTACTGCACGGGGAGTGTCCCGGCTTTCACAATAGCCATTTGCAATTGATGATGTCGAATACAGGGTCGCCAAGACTAATATGGCTGCTCTCATTATTGGTCTCCTTGCTGGTTTTTTGTTCTATTGCTTCATGGATATCGGTTAGGCGTCATGCTTGGCGTGCTCATGATTTATTAGCTTTACGCTGTACTCATTGCTGGTGCTGCCAAAGAAAAAGTCACGCTGAAAGTATGTGTAGCTGAGAAGCTACGCATGCTGACGATTAACCTGGCCTTGAGTCATGAGCCATGGGACTTCGTTGCGCTATGGGGGGCGAAAGCCCACCCCTGAATCGGCTCTCACTTAACAGAGTAGGTCGTTTCAGGGGTGTTGCTTTAGGGGTGATTGAAAACGGTCACTGTTGGCTCGTGCAGAATTCGGCCCAGTCAGTCATTAGTGCCCTGCGTTTTTCCAAGAGGTCCGAGCGTGAATAGGCCGCCTCGGTCTGGTCGCGTTCGTCATGGGCAAGCGCAAGCTCGCACACCTCTCGCGGGTAGTTGGTGCATTCGTTTGCCCAGTCCCGGAAGGTGGATCGAAAGCCATGTCTCGTGATGTCTGCATACCCCAGCTTGTGCAGCAGGTTGCGTACGGCGTTGCCATGCATGACACCAGTCTTCCCTTGCCCAGGGAAAAGATATATTGAATGAGTCTTATTCATGCTTTTCAGCATCTCGACCACCGGGGGCGATAGAGGAATGACGAAAGGTTTTCGCATCTTCATGCGCTCAGCCGGCAGTGCCCAAGTGCCAGCTTCGAGGTCAAACTCGGGCCATTGAGCATGTTGGATCATGTGGTAACGAGCGCCGGTCAGAATCAGCAGCCTGGCTGCGATGGCGTCACGTGTATCGATTTTTGCTAGAGCGGCTATCAGCTTCGGGGTGTCTTTCCATTGCAGTGCTGGAAAGTGCTGGCGCTGCCTGGCCTTCTTTTTCTCTGCCTTGCTCAGCAAGTTGTCCAGGTGTCCGCGCCAGCGGGCAGGATTGTCCCCTTCGCGTAAGCGCCTGGCCTTGGCTGCATCCAGTATTTGCTCGATCTGGCCTCTGATTTCATCAGCAGTCCGGGTCTTGGTTACCCAGATGGGTTGCAATGCAGCAAGCACATGCTCGGTGCTGATGATGTCAGCCGACAACTTGCCCATGGTCGGGAAAGCGTAGAGCTCCAGTTTGCGCAGCCAGCCTTTTCGCCACTTCTCAGACCAACTGCCGCCATGTGCCTGTTGGTATTCGCGAGCGAGATCCTCGAACGTCGTGCGACGCGCTGCAGCCTGGCGTTCGGCCTCGCGCTTGGCTTCCTTTGCCGCATCGCGGGTTGCCAGTGGGTCGCTTCCGGAGGCGAGGAGCTTGCGTTGGTCGGCGGCCAACTGCCGGGCTTGGCTGAGTGTGATGGCGGGGAAGGGGCCTAGCCCCATTTCGCGGCTGCGGCCATCCAGCTTGTAGCGGAAGATCCAGCTGGTGCCGCCGCTCTTGGATACCTGGAAGTACAGGCCATCGCCATCATTGGTTTTTCCTGGCGTTGCAGCCTTGGCTATCGACTCTACGGTCTTGCTGGTCAGCTTGCCCATTACTCGCTCCTACTCCAACCCACACCCCTCAACCCACACTCTGACCCACACCTTGGTTGCGGATTTTATGGATGGCTACGGGATGTCTTGGGACGGATGCTAAGCTGTAAGGCGCGTATTTGCTAGGGCTGTAGGATCTTGCTGGATTTCTTCGGGCAATAAAAAAGCCGGCTTGTGGCCGGCTTTTCGGAGGTGGTCAGGGCTTATTTTTGATAAGCCGCGACTGCCTTGTTGATCAGGCCGCGGGCTTCTTCAGCGCCGCCCCAGCCTTCTACCTTGACCCACTTGCCCTTCTCGAGATCTTTGTAGTTCTCGAAGAAGTGCTTGATCTGTTCGATCAGCAGCGCGGGCAGGTCGGTGTATTCCTGAACGTCCTTGTACAGAACGGTCAGTTTGTCGTGCGGTACGGCAACCAGCTTGGCGTCGCCGCCGGCTTCGTCGCTCATGTGCAGTACGCCGACCGGACGCGCGCGGATCACCGAACCCGGAGCGACCGGGTAGGGGGTCACGACCAGCACGTCGAGGGGGTCGCCGTCGTCAGCCAGGGTGTGCGGGATGAAACCGTAGTTGGCCGGGTAGAACATCGGGGTGGCCATGAAACGGTCGACCATCAGGCAATCGGTGTCGTGGTCGATTTCGTATTTGATCGGCGCGTGATTGGCCGGGATCTCGATGGCGACGTAGATGTCGTTCGGCAGGTCTTTGCCAGCCGGGATCTTGCTGTAGCTCATGGGGGAACTCCCAGGGAGGGCCAAAAAAGTGGGGCGCATTATAGGCGTATTCGCATGGCGTTACTACGTTGGCCTACTCAGCCATTGGTCGCGTTTTCGACCTCCCTGTAATCGGGGTGTTCCGCCTGCAGGCGCTGCAGCCTGGCCAGGGTGTCCTGGCGGTAGAACAGCGACAGCTGCCGGTAGACCTCGGGAAAGGCCGCTGCCAGCAGGTCCGGGGCGGTGAAGAAGTATTCGCTGGTCACGGCGAAGAACTCCGCCGGGTCTTCGGCGGCATAGGGGTCGATGGCCGTGTGGGCCTCGGGGTCGGCATCCAGTTCGGCATTCATCCGTTCATAGGCCGTCTGCATGGCATTGGCCCAATCGAGCACGCGCATGTCCCGGTGCAGGGGCGGCAGGCCGTTGGCGGTGCCATCGAGCATGTCCAGCTTGTGCGCCAGCTCGTGGATGACCAGGTTGTAGCCCTCCCAGCCGCCGCTGGCCACGACGCCGGGCCAGGCCAGGATCACCGGACCCTGTTGCCAGGCCTCGCCGCTGCGGGCGTCATCCCACTCGTGCTCGATGCCGCTGGCGTCGCGATGGCGCTGCGGGCTGAGGAAATCATCCGGGTACAGCACGATTTCGTGAAAGCCGCGATACCACTCCAGTTCGCCCAGGTGCAGCAACGGCAGTTGCGCCTGCACGGCCAGCAGCAGGCGCTCGACCGGACCGAGCGCGAGGCCGGACAGCGTGGTCAGGTGCTTGTCGTGCAGGAACAGCACCGCGCGTTCGCGCAGCAGTTGCTCTTCCTCTTCATCGAGGCCGTCGAGAATGGGCAGGTGCCTGCGCACCTCGGCCCACTGGGCGGGATCGACGGGGTTGTGTTCGAGGGTGCGGCGGCGGCGCCAGGCCTTGAAGGACCACATGCAGACAGGCTCATGGAAAAGACCCGTTCACCATAAGTGCGGGCGGCCTTTGCCACAAGTCGGCACAAAGGCTGCAACGCTGGCAGTGACATCGCTGCTACAGGAGGGCGGGGTATGGCGTTGCAACTGCTCGAACATCCCGGCGTCAGTCTGGCGTCCGGCGCGGGACTGGACTTGCCGCAGCAGGCTGCGCGCACGCGGGCCATGTGGCTGGCGGGCCGGCAGCAGCGCCCGCCGCTGCTGCTGGTGATGCTCCTTTGGGCGCGCCACTGCCCCGATGTGGTGCAGTACCTGGAGCGCCACCTCGATGCCTTGTTCGCCGATTTCCGCTGCACCCCGCAAAGCTGGAGCGAGACCCAGGCCGCGCGCCAGGTGCTGGCGGCGTTGAACCTGCAGCTGTTTCGCCGGCGCCAGAGCGGGCAGGGCGTGGCCGAGCTGCATGCCGGCATGCTGTTGATCCAGGGCGAGGAACTGCAGTTTCTGCAGGCGGGCAGCGTCGGCCTGACGCGGGTTCGCTGCGGCGCGTCGAGCACCCTGGTCGGGCGTGACGGTCAGGCTCTGGGCGGGCAGGCGGAGCTGGCCCTGGTGCAGCACAGTCTGCTGTTGCAGCGTGACGAGCGGGTGTTGCTGGCGCCGCAGCCGTTGCTCGACGTCAGCGATCTGCAGGCATTGTGCGGTCAGCTCGACGCGTCCCCAGGCGAGCTGCTCCAGCCTCTGCTGCAGGCCCCCGGGGCGGCGGTGCTGCTGCGTGCCGGAGCGGGCGAGGAGTGGCCGGTGCTGGCACCCGTGGCGAGCTGCCCGGCATTGGCCGAGGTGGCGTGCGGTCAGCGGATCGACGGTTGGACGCTGCGCCGCGACTGCGCCTATGGGCCTGCCGGGCGGATGTTCCTCGCCCGTGACGAGGCGGGAAGAGACGCGCTGCTGTGGTTTGCCGAAGAGGCCGCCGACGAGGCGTTCTGGCAGCGTGAGTGGGCGTTGCGGCGCAGCACGCACCAGGCGTTGCCGCAGGTGCTGTCGTCGCTGCGTGCCCGCACGCGGGCCTACCTGGTGTTGGCCGCGCCGCCCCGTGGCATGCGCAATCTGGTCGACTGGGTGGCCGCTCAGGGGGCGCCCGATGCGCAAACGCTGCTGAGCGTGCTGGCGCAACTGATCGGCGCCGTGCGCTCGTTGCAGCGCCGGGGCATGCAGGGGCTGTGGCTCAACCCGAGGCAGATCCTGCTGGGCGATGACGGCCGGGTGCTGTTGCTGCCCGGCGCCGCAGCGATTCTGCCCGCCGTAGCGCGTCAGCCGTTGCCCGAGCATGCGCTGCCGCTGGCGCCGGAACTGCGCAGCGGGCGTGCCCTGGATGGCCGCGCCGACCAGTTCGCGCTGGCGGCGCTGGCGTACTGGCTGTTGTGTGGGCAATGGCCCGAGGCAGCGCGAGCGGATGTCGGTCCCGGACATTGCTACGTGCCCCTGGCCAACTTCGCCGTGCGCGCCCCCCAGGGCTGGGATGGCGTGCTGGCGCGGGCACTGGCCCCGCAGCCGCAGGCGCGCTTCGAGGCGCTGTCGGAGTTTCAACTGGCCTTGCAACAGCCGTTGCAGCAGCGCCGCAGCCGGGCCTTGCAGCGGCCTTCGCTGCAGCCTGCGCGGCTGCTGACCCTGGCTGCGCTCGTGCTGCCGCTGTTGCTGGGCCTGCTGCTGAGCCTGGGCGGGTGAGGCTCAGTCGCTGTTGATCGGCAGCACGTAGTTCTTGAACTGCTCGTCTTCGACGAAGCCGATGGACTCGTAGACCTTCTGCGCGACTTCATTGTCACGGCTGGTGGCCACGCGCATGCGCACCGCGTGGGTGTCCTTGGCCATCTGCTTGGCGGTATGCAGCAGGCGGTCGGCTACCAGCTGGCGGCGAGCGTCTTCGGCGACATAGATGTCGTTGAGGATCCACACGCGTTTGAGCGACAGCGAGGAGTAGCTGGGGTACAGCTGGCAGAATCCGAGCAGCTTGTCTTCGTCGTCGGCCAGGGCGAGGTAGATCACCGACTCCTTGCGGCGCAGGCGTTTTTCGAGAAACTTGCGCGAGGACTCCGGGTACGGCAGTTCGTTATAGAACTCGCGGTATTTGACGAACAGCGGGTTCAACAGGTCCAGGTGCTCCAGGGTGGCTTGGACGATGCGCATGGTGGGCCTCGGCTTCTGTCTGTGATGGGGCAGGCGTGACGATGCAGCTGTTGTGCCAGTCGCCCGAACGATGCTGCCTCAAAGCCAGTTGAAAGCGCAATCCAAGCAAGCGTTTGATTCTGTTCGGCTGCGAACCTAGCGTCGGATTCGTGCCGTGGCTCTGCTTGCCAACCTGCCGGCAAAGGCGGCGTGCAGGTCGGTGGTGGGCGGCGGGATGAAGCGCAGGCGGGCGAACAGGTTGCGCAGGTGATGCTCCATCAGGGTTTCAGCACCGGCGTTGTCACCTTCGGTCAGCCGCTCGATCAGTCGCTGCTGCTCATCGCAGGCGCTTGCATCGTAGGGCTGGGTGCGGCTGAGCGCGACATGCAGGGCGGTCTGGCGCAGGAGCCTGGCGAGAAAATCCCGGAGCCAGGGGTTGTCCGCCAGCGTTGCCAGCTGAAGGTGCACGCCGTTCACGGCTTCGATCAGGCCCGCGTGGTCGCGTCGTTGCAGGCAGTCACGCTGGCGTTGTACCTGCCCGCAGAGGCTTTCGAGTTCGGCCTGTTCCAGGCGGGCAGGGAGCAACCTGAGGATCTGCGTCTCGAGCGACAGGCGGGCCTGCAGCAACTTGCCGGCGCGTTTTGCGCAGGGGCGCGTCACCCGTGCGGGTTGGTTGGCTGGCAGTTCCACGGCGCCATCCTGCGCCAGACGTTGCAGCGCTCGCTGCACGGCGTTGCTGCTCAGGCCGAACAATTGGCCGAGCGTCGCCTTGTCCAGCGCTGCCGCCGGTGCCAGGCGGCGTTGCAGTATGGCGCCCTGCAGTGCCTCGTAGAGCGTCTGTTCCGGTGGTCTGCTCATGCCCTGCGGAGGCTGCTGCTGCGCGGGCCTTGGGCCGGGGGTGATGACTCGCATCGCTGAGGATCTCCGAGGGCACGAGCCGCGTTCAGGTTTCTGGCAGTTGCAGCTGCAGGTCGAGACGGCTGCCTTCGTTGAGGATGTGCTGGCGCATGGCGCGGCTGGCCAGCTCGCTGTCACGGCGGCGAATGGCGCGCAGGATGGTTTCGTGCTCTTCGAGAACCTGCTCGGCGTGTTCAGGCTCGCGCAGGGTCGGGCCGTCGCTTTGCTCCAGTGCGCCAGCGGTCTGCTGGGACACGCTGAGGAAGATCGGGTTGGAGGTGATTGCCACCAGCTTGCGATGGAAGGCCGAGTAGGCCGTGCCCAGCGCCTGCGGATTGCGTTCCTCCACCGCTTCGCGCATGTCCAGAACGAGCAGGCGCAGTTGGCTTAGCGCGCTGTCGTCGATCGACTGCGCCACCAGGCCGGCGATGAATGGCTCCAGGGCATAGCGCAACTGCAGCACGTTCTCCAGGGTGGCCGAGCGAGGAATCGCTTGCCGGGCCGCGCCGTCGCGTTGCTGCGGCGAGCTGTCCAGCACCTGCACGCCCTTACCTGGCAGGGAGCGCAGGACGCCCAGCGTTTCCAGCACGGTGATGGCTTCACGCAGGCTGGGGCGGCTGATCTGGAGTTGCTCGGCCAGCTCTCGTTGTCCTGGCAGCATCTGGCCCACGGCCCATTGTCCGCGCTCTATGGGCTCAAGGAGCTTCTGAACGATCGAATCGACTCGTTTGGATGAGGCGAACATTGAGCCTTCCCCTATGGTTGAAATCGTCTGTGGGCCGCCGTCATCCCTCAGGCGTCTGTCTTGCCGGGGCGAGCCAGTGGCGCGTGTGGGCTGCCGGAGGGCTCGGCGTTGCGCGCTTGTGCATGCTCGGCGATGCAGTGCTGGGCCCGAGTGAGGTCCATGTCGTTCTCCCAGCGGGCGATGGCGACGGTCGCGACGCAGTTGCCGGTCAGGTTGGTCAATGCCCGACCGATGCCCATGAACCAGTCGACCGAGAGTACCAGCACCAGCCCGGCTGCGGGGATGGCGGGAACGGCCGTCAGGGTGGCTGCGAGGATCACCAGGGCCGAGCCGGGAATGCCATGGGCGCCCTTGGAGGTGACCAGCGACACCAGCAGAATGGTCAGCAGATCACCTGCCGAGAGCGCGGTACCCGTGGCATGAGCGATGAACACCACGGCCAGCGTGAGATAGATCGAGAAACCGTCCAGGTTGAAGGAGTAGCCCGTGGGGATCACCAGGCCGACGGTGGAGCTGCGAATGCCCATGCGTTCCAGCTTGCGCATCACCTGAGGCAGCACGGCATCGGAGGAGGCGGTGCCGAAGACGATCACCAGTTCTTCACGGAAGTAACGCAGAAACGGCAGCAGCGGCAGGCCGCAGACACGCAGGACGCTACCGAGCACCAGCACCACGAAGAGGATGCAGGTGAGGTAGAAGACGGCGACCAGGGCGCCCAGGTGGCTCAGGGATTCCAGGCCGTAGCGGCTGGTGGTGAAGGCCACCGCGCCGAACACCCCGATGGGGGCCAGGCGCACGATCATGCCCATGATGCGGAAGATCACGTGGCTGACCTCGCCGATCAGCTTCGACACCCCGGCCGCCTGCTCGCCCACCAGGTTCAGGGCGCTGCCGAACAGCACGGCGAACAGCAGCACCTGGAGGATGTTGTTTTCGGCGAAGGCACTGAATACCGAGCTGGGAATCAGGCCGAGGATGAACTCCACCGGGCCGTGCAGGTGGGTTCCCGAGCTGAGGGCCGCTGCCTCGCTGCCGGACAGGCTGGCCAGGTCGATGTTGGCGCCCGAGCCAAGACCCAGGCCGTAGGCGACGCTCAGGCCGATGACCAGGGCGACCGTGGTCAGTACCTCGAAGTAGATCACCGATTTCAGGCCGATACGGCCGACCTTCTTCAGGTCGCCCGCACCGGAAATGCCGTTGACCACGACGCAGAAGACGATCAGCGCGATGAGCATCTTGATCAGTTTGATGAAGCCATCGCCGAGCGGCTTGAGTTGCGCCGACAGTTCCGGCAGCGCAACGCCGGCAAGGATGCCGAGAATCAGGCCGATGATGACTTGCAGAAATATCGAGCGGGAGCAGAGCTTGAGTAGCATGGCGGGGGTCTCCGTTCGGCGCGCTCGCGGTGCCTCTGGCGGCATGGGTGGCGAGCGCTATTCATTATTGTGGTATTACCGGTCAGACCAGTTGAGCCTACTGCCAAGACTTGCCGGTTGGCAAGCGCCGTTTGTCCTGCATGCCGTGCGCAGAATTCTGCGATGTGCCGTGATCTTTTCTGCGCGCGCGGGTCAAACGGCTGCTGCGTCGGGCATGGGGTTGGCCTGGGCGCTGTGCTAACCTGCGGCAAGCTTTCCGGGCTGAAGCGGCCCGTTCTTGAGGTCATCCATGCATATCCACGTTCTCGGCATCTGCGGCACCTTCATGGGGTCGCTGGCCGTCCTGGCCAAGGAACTTGGCCACCGCGTCACCGGCTCCGACGCCAATGTCTATCCGCCCATGAGCACCCAGCTCGAAGCCCAGGGCATCGAGTTGCTGCAGGGCTATGATCCGGCGCACCTGCAGCCAGCACCCGATCTGGTGGTGGTGGGCAACGCCATGAGCCGGGGCAACCCCGCCGTCGAGTATGTGCTGAACCAGGGCCTGCCTTACGTCTCCGGCCCGCAGTGGCTGGCTGACCACGTGCTGCAGGGGCGCTGGGTGCTGGCGGTGGCGGGCACCCACGGCAAGACCAGCAGTTCGAGCATGCTGGCCTGGGTACTGGAGCATGCCGGCATGAGCCCGGGCTTCCTGATCGGTGGCGTGCCGCAGAATTTCGGCATCTCCGCGCGCCTGGGCGGGACGCCGTTCTTCGTGGTCGAGGCCGACGAGTACGACAGCGCCTTCTTCGACAAGCGCAGCAAGTTCGTGCATTACCGTCCGCGCACGGCGATCCTCAACAACCTGGAGTTCGACCACGCCGATATCTTCCCGGACCTGGCGGCCATCGAGCGGCAGTTCCATCATCTGGTGCGTACCGTGCCGGGTGAGGGGCTGGTGATCCATCCGGCCAGTGAAACGGCGCTGGCGCGGGTGATCGAGATGGGCTGCTGGACGCCCGTGCAGACCACCGGCGACGGCGGCCAGTGGCAGGCGCGGCTGCTCGCTGCCGACGGCTCGCGCTTCGAGGTGAGCTTCGCGGGCAAGGTCGAAGGCACCGTGGAGTGGAACCTGACCGGCCAGCACAACGTCGCCAATGCCCTGGCCGTCCTGGCTGCGGCGCGCCATGTCGGCGTGGTGCCGGCCCTCGGCATCGAGGCGCTGGGCCGTTTCGTCAATGCCAAGCGGCGCATGGAAAAGGTCGCCGAGGTGAACGGCATCACCGTCTTCGACGATTTCGCCCATCACCCGACGGCCATCGCCACCACCCTGGATGGTCTGCGCAAGCGCGTGGGTGACGACACGCAGGTGATCGCGGTGATCGAGCCACGCTCCAATTCCATGAAGCTCGGCGCGCACCGTGATGGCCTGGCCGAATCGGCGGTGCAGGCCGACGCGGTGTTCTGGTATGCGCCGGCGAACCTCGGCTGGGACCTGGCCGCCACCGTTGCCGGGGCGAGCAACCCGACCCGCGTGTGCGATTCGCTGGAGGCGATCATCGATGGGGTGAAGGCGCTGGCGCGACCGGGCACCCAGGTGGTGATCATGAGCAATGGCGGTTTTGGCGGCCTGCACGGCAAGCTGGCGCAGGCCCTGGCCTGAGACGCATAACCCGGTGACAGGGCGGGGCAGCCCGCCACCCAGATGAACCGGCGGGGCACACCCGCCCAGTGGAGCATCCATGAGCGGTCCTGAACGCATTACTCTGGCCATGACCGGCGCCTCCGGCGCGCAGTACGGCCTGCGCCTGCTCGACTGCCTGGTGCAGGAAGATCGTGAAGTGCACTTCCTGATCTCCAAGGCGGCGCAACTGGTGATGGCGACCGAAACCGACGTCGCGCTGCCGAGCAAGCCGCAGGCCATGGCGCAGTTCCTCACCGAGTACACCGGTGCTGCGCCGGGGCAGGTGCGGGTCTACGGCAAGGAAGACTGGATGGCGCCGGCGGCATCCGGTTCGGGGGCGCCGACCGCCATGGTGGTGGTGCCGTGCAGCACCGGGACCCTGTCAGCGATTGCCAGCGGTGCCTGCAACAACCTGATCGAACGCGCCGCCGACGTGGCGCTGAAGGAGCGCCGCCAGTTGATCCTGGTGCCGCGCGAGGCGCCCTATTCGAGCATCCACCTGGAGAACATGCTCAAGCTGTCGAACCTGGGGGTGACCATCCTGCCGGCCTCGCCGGGCTTCTATCACCAGCCGCAGACGCTGGATGACCTGGTGGACTTCGTTGTCGCGCGCATCCTCAACTGCCTGGGCATTCCCCAGGACATGCTGCCGCGCTGGGGCGAACATCACATGGTCTCGGACGACTGACGTGCGCCTCGCCGCCCTGGCGCTGGTGATCCTGGCCATGCAAGGCTGCGCCACGGTGCGTACGCTGGATGCGGCCAAGGCCGACGCGCCGGTGGTGTACGCGGGGACGCGGCTGGACTGGTATGCGCTGAACGGTGGCTGTTGCCCACTGGAACGCTTCGGCACCGAGGCGCCACGCTATCCGGGGCTGGACCTGCCGGGCAGTGCGCTGCTCGACACCCTGCTGCTGCCGTTCTCCCTGGCCGCTGCGCTGGGCGTGAGCCTGGGTGTCAGCGGCGGCCTCTAGCTTACGCGGGCGTTCAGCAGGCTTCGGTTTCCACTGCCTGGCAGACATCGACCCATTCGGCATCGACCAGCTCGGCCATGCGCTGCGGCGCGATGCGCACCGCGCTGTGGGTAGCGCCGGCCGCCGGCAGCACTTCATCGAAAGCCAGCAGCGAGCGGTCGCAATAGACGCTCAGTGGCGTGGCCAGGCCGAACGGACAGACGCCGCCGACCGGATGGCTGGTCAGCTCGATCACGGTCTGTGCGTCGAGCATCTTGGCCTTGGCGCCGAAGCACTCCTTCATCTTGCGGTTGTCGATACGCGCATCGCCACGGGCGACGATCAGCAGGTCGCGTTCGGCGATGCGGAAGGCCAGGGTCTTGGCGATCTGTCCCGGCGAAACACCATGGGCTTCGGCGGCCAGTGCCACGGTGGCGGTACTGGACTGCAGCTCGATGATCGAAATGTCGGGCGCCTTGGCGGCGAAGAAGGCGCGTACAGAGGCCAGGCTCATGAAGCGGTTCCCCAGGGCTGTCGAGGTGGACACGGCACCACGGCCAGTCTTCCGCTGACCAGGCGCGAACCCCTCCCTGGGGCGCCGGTGTGGTTGCGACCACGGCTGAAAAACAAGCGGCCATGCTCGCGCTGCATGACCGCTACGTCAAGGCCCGGTGGCGTCAGTTTGCCAGCAGATGCACCGTTTTTACCGCCTCATCGAGACCATAACGGCCTTTTTCATCGCGGCTTACCCGGCCCATGGCGGTGTCCGGGTCATGGGTGAACACCAGCCGGCCGCCACGGCCGAACAGGTCGGCGAGCAGGGCTTCCTTCTCTTCGATCAGGCCTTCGGGAAAGCGGTCGTAGCCCATGGTGATCGGCAGGTGAACCCAGGGCGCGCCGGGAATCAGGTCGCCGGGGAACACCACCGGCCCACCTGGCATGGCCACCTCCGGCAGCAGCTGGCCCGGGGTGTGGCCATCGCTCCAGTGCAGGCGCCAGTCGGCGCCGAGCAGGTCGCAGTGGGTCGCGCCTGCGTCGATCAGTTGCAGGCGGCCACTGGCTTCGAGCAGGTCCAGCAGCTCCGGGATGTACGACGCACGATCACGCGCATGGGGCTGGCGCGCACGCTGCCATTGCTGGCGACCGGTGACGAACTGCGCGTGAGGGAACAGCAGGCGCGGCGGCTGGTCGTCCTGCCAGGCGGCGAGGAGGCCGCCGGCGTGGTCGAAGTGCAGGTGGGTGAGCACCACGATGTCGATGTCGGCGTCGCTCAGGCCCAGCGCGGCCAGGCTGTCGAGCAGCACGTGGCGATCTTCCTGCACGCCGAAGCGCTGTTTCAGCTCCGGGCTGAAGAAGGCGCCGATGCCGGTTTCCACCAGGATGTTGCGCTCCTCTTCCTGCACCAGCAGGGCGCGGCAGCCGAGGTCGATGCGATTCAGTTCGTCGGCGGGCATCCAGCGTTGCCAGAGGGCCTTGGGGGCGTTGCCGAACATGGCTCCACCGTCGAGTTTCTGGCTGTTGCCGGTCAGGGTCGTCAGGGTTCGCATGGGATTCTCTTGTTCTTGTCCGGGATTGCAGGGTGGGGCGGTGCTGCCTGAGCCACCCTGCGAGCGATGCAGGCGCAGGGTGGATGGCGCTTTTTACCGCCACCGGCCCCTTTGTTCTAGCGTTCGAGAGCCAGGGCCACGCCCTGGCCGCCGCCGATGCACAGGGTGGCCAGGCCACGGCGTGCCTCGCGGCGCTGCATCTCGTGGACCAGGCTGACCAGGATACGGCAACCCGAGGCGCCGATGGGGTGGCCGAGGGCGATGGCGCCGCCGTTGACGTTGACCTTGGCGCTGTCCCAGTGCAGCTCGCGGCCCACGGCGATGGCCTGGGCGGCGAAGGCTTCGTTGGCCTCGATCAGGTCGAGCTGTTCCAGGCTCCAGCCGGCGCGCTCCAGCGCCTTGCAGCTGGCGAACACCGGGCCGATGCCCATCACGGCCGGGTCGACCCCGGCGCTGGCGTGGGCCGCGATGCGCGCCAGCACCGGCAGGCGCAGTTCGGCGGCTTTCTCGGCACTCATCAGCAGTACCGCGGCGGCGCCGTCGTTGAGGGTCGAGGCATTGCCGGCGGTCACCGTGCCGTCGCTCTTGAAGGCCGCCCGCAACTTGCCCAGGCCCTCCAGGCTGGCGTCGGCGCGTGGCTGCTCATCACGCTCGACGATCAGTGCTTCGGCACCACGGCGGGGTACGGCGACCGGGACGATCTCGGCGCTGAAGCGCCCGGCCTGGATGGCCGCCTGCGCGCGTTGCTGCGAGCGCAGGGCGAACGCGTCCTGTTCGGCGCGGCTGATGCCGTACTGCTCGGCCAGGTTCTCGGCGGTGATGCCCATGTGATAGTCGTTGAACGCGTCCCACAGGCCATCCTGGATCATCGTGTCGAGCAGTTGCGCATGCCCCATGCGCAGGCCCGTGCGCGCACCGGGCATGACGTAGGGGGCCTGGCTCATGTTCTCCTGGCCGCCAGCGACGATGATCTCGGCGTCGCCACCACGAATGGCCTGGGCACCGAGGATCACCGCCTTGAGGCCGGAGCCGCAGACCTTGTTCAGGGTCATGGCCGGCACCGTGTGTGGCAGACCGGCGAGCAGGGCGCTCTGCCGCGCGGGGTTCTGCCCGCTGCCGGCAGTGAGCACCTGGCCCAGGATGACCTCGTCCACCTGGGCCTCGTCCACGCCGCTGCGGGCCAGCAGCTCGCGGATCACCATCGCACCCAGCTCCGGTGCCGGGATGCGGCTCAGCGCCCCCTGGAAACTGCCGATGGCGGTACGGCAGGCAGCGACTATCACGACTTCACGCATAAGGAGTCCTTGGCGGAGGCCTGTGCTGCCTCCGCTGCTGAATAAAAAAGCGCGGCGCAAGGCCGCGCAACACGCTCAACCTTCAGAATTGCTCGGCGGCCAGGTTGTACAGCGGCTGGCTGCCGGCGCGAATGCTCGCTTCCAGACTCAGGGTGCGCGGCAGCAGGCGGCTGAAGAAGAATTCGGCAGTGGCCAGCTTGGCGCTGCAGAAGGCTTCGTCCCCGTCCTGCTTGCGCTGCGCCACGGCGGCCATGCGCGCCCACATGTAGGCGTAGGCGACGTAGCCGAACAGGTGCAGATACTCCACCGAGGCGGCGCCCACCGAGTTGGGGTCGGCCTTGGCCTGCTCCAGCACCCAGCCACTGACCGCCTCCAGGCGCTCCAGTGCTTCGACCAGACGCTCGCCATGGGGCGACGCGTTGGCGTGGGCGAAAGCACGCACTTCACTGGCGAACAGGCGCAGTGCGGCGCCGCCGTTGGCCACCACCTTGCGCCCGAGCAGGTCGAGGGCCTGGATACCGTTGGTGCCTTCGTAGATCTGCGCGATGCGCACGTCGCGCACCAGCTGTTCCTGGCCCCACTCGCGGATGTAACCGTGGCCGCCGAACACCTGCTGGCCATGCACGCAGCTTTCCAGGCCGGTGTCGGTGAAGAAGGCCTTGGCCACCGGTGTGAGCAGCGCGACCAGGGCTTCGGCGTTCTGCCGCTCGCCGGCATCCTCGGCGAACTTGGCCAGGTCCAGCTGCTGGCCGACGTAACAGGCAAAGGCGCGGCCGCCTTCGTTGAGCGCCTTCATGGTCAGCAGCATGCGGCGCACGTCGGCATGCACGATGATCGGGTCGGCGACCTTGTCCTGATTGACCGGGCCGGTGGCGGCGCGGCTCTGGATGCGCTCGCGGGCATAGTCCACCGCCGACTGGTAGGAGGCCTCGGCGCAGCCGATGCCCTGGATACCGATAGACAGGCGTTCGTAGTTCATCATGGTGAACATCGCCGCCAGGCCCTTGTTGACCTCGCCGATCAGGTAGCCGGTGGCGCCGTCGAAGTTCATCACGCAGGTGGCCGAGGCCTTGATGCCCATCTTGTGCTCGATGGAGCCGCAGCTCACCGCATTGCGCGCGCCCAGGCTGCCGTCGGCGTTCACCATCACCTTGGGCACCAGCAGCAGCGAGATGCCTTTCGGGCCTGCAGGTGCGTCCGGCAGCTTGGCCAGCACCAGATGGATGATGTTCTCGGTCAGGTCCTGCTCGCCGCCGGTGATGAAGATCTTGCTGCCGGTGACCTTGTAGCTGCCATCGGCCTGGGGTTCGGCGCGGGTGCGGATGATGCCCAGATCGGTACCGGCATGGGCCTCGGTCAGGCACATGGAGCCGGCCCAGCGGCCTTCGTACATCGGCGGCAGGTAGGTGCTCTTCAGTTCCTCGCTGGCGTGCGCGTCGATGGCCAGGCAGGCGCCGGAGCTCAGCGCCGAGTACAGGGCGAAGCTGGAGCCGGCGGCGTAGAGCATTTCCTCGAAGGCCACGGCGAGCATCTTGGGCATGCCCATGCCGCCGTACTCGGGGTTGCCGGAGAGGCCGACCCAGCCGCCCTCGGTGTAGGTGGCATAGGCTTCGCGAAAGCCTGCCGGGGTGCGTACCTCGCCTGCGTGCCACTGCGCGCCTTCCTCGTCGCCGCTGCGGTTGAGTGGGGCGATCAGGGTGCCGGTGACCTTGGCCGCCTCTTCGAGGATGGCGTCGGCGGTGTCGGCGTCGACGGTTTCCGCCAGGGCCGGCAGGCGCGCCCACAGGCTCGGTGCCTGGAACACGTCATGAAGGACGAAGCGCATGTCGCGCAGCGGGGCGTTGAATTCGGGCATGGTGCAACCTCGACAGCAGGGGCGCCGCGACGAGCGCGGCGCGTGTGGAACGAAAAAGCGTTAGCAGGCCGTTGAAAACGTAGGCGAGGCAGCCAGTGCAAGGCAAAAACAGGCGAGAAAGCGGAGTTTACGAACTGTAAATGAGCATTTTGAGCCTGTTTTTAACGCAGCAATGGCAACGCAGATAGTTTTTCAACAGCCTGATTAGTCGGCTTCGGCCGTCTCGCTCGGTTTATCCTTGACGCTGGTGAATTTAAGCAGATGGGTGCGCTCGACCAGAATGTACAGCGCAGCGCCTGCGGCCAGGCCCCAGCCCGCGCCGTAGACGGCGAGCACCACACCCATGGTGCCGGCGATACCGCGTTCGGTGTTGTTGTTCAACTGCTCGAAACCGACCATCAGGCAGATGTAGCCGGTGAGGATCAGCGTCAGCGACAGGGCGATCGGCAGCACCGGCTGGAAGAAGCTGACCAGCGGCAGCATGAACAGCGCGGCGAAGCCGGTGATCCAGAAGGTGCCGGCGCCGCTGTAGATCGAGTCCATCGCCTTGCGTCCGTACTTGTAGCGCTCGGCCATGGTCGCCGCCACGGCCGTCCACAACGGCCCGGCGAGGCCAGGGTAGGGCGCGAGGAAGGCGTGCAGGGCGTTGCGGATGGCGGTGACCAGGTGCACGCGGTCGACGTTGTTTTCGATCACTTCATCGGTGCGCAGTTCATCGGCGCGCTGCATCAGCGACTGGCCGACGATGATGTCGCCGAAGGCGATCACGTAGGCGATCACTGCGGTGGGAACGGCCAGCATGAACACGTCCAGGCCGGGGAAGCCGACGCTGAACGGCAGGTAGTTCCACATCTCGCCGAAGGCCGGCGCGGTGATGCCCCACCTGACGTCCGGCATCTTGTACTCGCCCACGGCGATGCCGATGAAGATGGCGATCAGCATCCCGGGCACCATGCCGTAGTTGACCACCTTGCGCGCCAGCGGCAGGCGCTCGGTCAGGCCCTTGAACGACACCGAGAACATCAGGTACAGGCAGATCAGGCTGCCGAGTACCAGCGATATCGGCGTATTGGCCAGGCGTCCGCCGGCACTGATCTCGCCCATCAGGGCGGCGATGCCGGCGCCGATGATGATGCCGCCCTTCATCGAGTTGGGGATCAGCCGCACCAGCGTGCTGCCCAGGCGCGTGACGCCGAGGAAGAGGAAAATCACGAACACCAGGAACTGCAGGGCGAACAGCGCCCGGATGGCCTCCGGGCCCGGTTCGTAGTTGCCGAGAAACAGCAGCACCACGGGGATGCCGGGGGTGATCCAGCCGGGCACGAAGGGCACGCCGAGCAGTGCCGGCAGCATGAAGCCGATGCCGCATACCACCACGTAGGCCAGCGCCACGTCGTAGGGCAGGCCGAGGTACTTTTCCAGCAGCGGGATCATCGCCAGGCTGACCACGAACATGATCAGCGCCTGCAGCATCTCGGCGGTTTCCCAGCGGTAGTGGACGAAAGGCAGGCGCACCTTGAACGGGCCGACAGGCCAGTGCGGTTGCTCGTCGCCGTCACGGCGCTTGAAGATTTGCATGAGGGTTCTCCGTCGGCCGCCAGGGCCGGTTCTTGTTGTTGTGAAAACGGTAGGCTGCGGTCTGTGGGAGGCGCTTTCGGCTGAAGCCCCTCCCACAAAGGGTCAGAGCGCCTTGGCCATGTCGCGCAGGACGAACTTCTGGATCTTCCCGGTGCTGGTCTTCGGCAGCGCCGTGAAGACCACGGTCTTCGGCACCTTGAAGCCGGCCAGGTGCTCGCGGCAGAAGGCCATGATGTCGCTGTCACTGGCCTGCTGGCCGGTCTTGAGGGTGATGAAGGCACAGGGTGTCTCGCCCCATTTCTCGTCCGGGCGGGCGACCACGGCGGCCTCCAGCACGGCAGGGTGGCGATAGAGCACGCCCTCGACCTCGATGGTGGAGATGTTCTCGCCGCCGGAGATGATGATGTCCTTGAGGCGGTCGCGGATTTCCACGTAGCCATCGGCGTGGCACACGCCCAGGTCGCCGGTGTGGAACCAGCCGCCCTCGAAGGCTTCGGAGGTGGCGCTGGGATTCTTCAGGTAGCCCTTCATCACGGTGTTGCCGCGCATGAAGATCTCGCCGATGGTCTGGCCGTCACGCGGGACCGGCTCGAGGGTTTTCGGGTCGGCGACCATGACGCCTTCCAGGGTCGGGTAGCGCACGCCCTGACGCGCCTTGATGGTGGCGCGTTCCTCCAGCGGCAGGTCGTCCCACTCGGCATGCCAGGCGCACAGGGTCACCGGGCCGTAGACCTCGGTCAGGCCATAGACGTGGGTCACGGAGATGCCCATCTCTTCCACCGCGCCGATCACCTTGGCCGGTGGCGCGGCGCCGGCGACCATGGCCTTGACCGGATGATCGATGGCTGCCTTGGCCTCCGCCGGCATGTTCACCAGCGCGTTGAGCACGATGGGCGCGCCGCACAGGTGGCTGACCTGCTCGTCGCGGATCAGGGTGAGGATCTTCGCCGGGTCGACGCGGCGCAGGAACACATGCACGCCCGCCAGCGCGGTGATGGTCCAGGGGTAGCACCAGCCGTTGCAGTGGAACATCGGCAGGGTCCACAGGTAGACCGGGTGGTTACCCATGTTCCAGGTCATCTGGTTGCCCATGGCGTTGAGGAACGCGCCGCGGTGGTGATAGACCACGCCCTTGGGGTTGCCGGTGGTGCCGGAGGTGTAGTTGAGGCTGATGGCCTGCCACTCGTCCGTCGGCCACTGCCAGGCGAACTCCGGGTCGCCCTCGGCGAGGAAGGCTTCGTAGTCCAGGTCGCTGACCGCCTGGCCTTCGCCGTACTCGGGGTCGTCGACGTCGATCACCAGCGGCGGATGGTCGAGCATGCCGATGGCCGCGTGGATCACATCGAAGAACTCGCGGTCGGCGATCACCACCTTGGCTTCGCCATGCTGCAGCATGAAGGAGATGGCTTCGGCGTCCAGGCGCACGTTGAGGGTGTTTAGCACCGCGCCGATCATCGGCACGCCGAAGTGCGCCTCGAGCATCGCCGGGATGTTCGGCAGCATCACCGCCACCGTGTCGCCCTTGCCGATTCCGCGTCCGGCCAGTGCCGAGGCCAGGCGCCGGCAGCGCGCGTAGGTCTCGGCCCAGTCACGTCGAATCGAGCCATGCACCACGGCCGGGTAGTGCGGGTATACCGCCGCCGTACGTTCGATGAAGCTCAGGGGGCTGAGGGCGACATGGTTGACGGCGGCGCGGCCGAGGCCCTGCTCGTAGATCGACATGGCGGATACACCTTTGGCTGATTGTTAGCTCTGGTTATTCCGGTAATGATGCAGGCATTACCGAATCTTTCTGGCGGTAATTTATAGGGCATTTCTAATTTATATGGAAGTTGTACCAAGGTTTTATAGAATAATTACTATATGAGTCATTCGAGTGATCAGGCGGCCGTGCCGCTGCAGGCCTGGCTACGCATTCAGCGCGAGGCGCCGTCCCTCAACGAACGGGCGGCGGCTCTGCGCCGCGCCGTGCTGGGTTGCCCGCAGGTGCGCCAGGCCTGGTACCTGGCCTGGCAGCCGGCCAGCGGGACCTATGCGCAGGAGGGCGGCGGCCCGCGCCTGCCGCCGGGGCAGGGCGACCCCCTGGCTGCTGGCGACCAGGTGCTGTTCGAGGCGCTGCTGGCGCAGCCGAGCATGAGCCTGGACACATTGCGCCAGCTGCCGTGCTGGCTGGCCGGACGCTTGCGCCGCGCCGCCATCCACCATGGCCAGGCGCTGGCGCTGAGCCTGGAGGACGGTGGCGCGGGGCTGTTGCTGCTGCAGGTGGAGGAAGGCGCCGGGCTGGAGTGGTTGCCCTGGCTGCGCCAGTTGCTGGTGCAGCTGGTTGGCCTGGCCGGCGGCATGAGTCGCAGTGCGCCGTTGCTCTCGGCCGATCCGCAGCCGGCGCTGCTGCTCGATGAACGAGCGCGGCCGCTGGAGTTCAACCAGGCCTTGCAGGCGCTGCTTGGCGAGCGCTCGCTGGCGCAGGTCGAGGCCCTGCTGCCGGTCAATCACTTGCCACTGGTGCGTGCCTGCCTGGAGCAGCGCAGGGCCATCGAGGCGGTCGAAGCACAGGATGGCGAGCGCATCCTGATCTGGAGTTTCATCCCCGACCTGGCGGAGCGGCAGGTGCTGGCGCGCTGCCGCGAGGCGACCCAGGAGGTGCGTGATCAGCGGGAAGCCGCGCGTGCGCGTCGCCTGTATCGGCTGATCACCGAGAACACCACGGACCTGATTTCCCGCCACACGCCCGAAGGCGTGTTCCTCGATGCCTCGCCCGCCAGCTGGACCCTGCTCGGCTACTGGCCGGAGGAGCTGCGCGGGCGCAGCGTGGACAGCCTGCTGCATCCGCTGGACCAGACCCAGCAGGCGCGCCAGGCCTATGAGGCGCTGGAGCAGGATGGCTATCACACCATGACCTATCGGATTCGCCATCGGGACGGCCATTACCTGTGGTTCGAGACCGCCAGCCGCGCCATTCGCGAGACCTACACCGGCGCAGTGGTGGAGGTGGTCAGTGTCTCGCGCGACATCACCGCACGCATTCAGGCCGAAGAGAACAAGCGGCGTCTGGCGGAGGTCGTCGAGGCCAATACCGACCTGGTGCTGTTCATCGAGCCGGGCGGGCGCCTGACTCACCTCAACCCCTCGGCACGCCGGGCGCTGGGCATCGCCGCCGAACAGCCGCTGCCGACCTTGCCGCAACTGCTGGCCGAGGCCGATCTGGCGCTGCTCGAACGCGAGGGCTGGGCCCGCGCCGATGCCGGCGGTGTGTGGAGCTGCGAGGCGCGCCTGCTGCCGCTGGCGGGGGGCTCGCTGCCGGTGTCGCTGGTGTTGCTGGCCCATCGTGGCGCCGGTGACGAGCGCTACTACTCGCTGGTGGCGCGGGACATGACCGAGCGCGAACTGCGCGAGGCGCAGCAGCGTCGCCACCAGGACGAGCTGGCGCACACCGCGCGGCTGGTCACCCTGGGCGAGCTGGCCTCGGGCATCGCCCATGAGATCAACCAGCCGCTGGCAGCGGTGGTCAACTACGCCGGCGCCAGCCAGCGCTACCTGCAGGGCGTCGGCGGCGACCCGGCGGCGACGGACAAGGTGGCCCAGGGCCTGGCGCGCATCACCGAGCACGCCAACCATGCCTCGGAGGTGATCAAGCGCCTGCGTGCCTTCCTGCGCAAGGGCCAGCGGCGCATGCAGGCGCTCGATCTGGCCGAGGTGGCGCGCGAGGCGGTGCGCCTCTGTCACTGGGAAGCCGGTGCCGCGCAGGTGGCGGTGCGCGACGCCTTGCCGGACAATCTGCCGCCGGTGTTCGCCGACCGGGTGCTGCTCGAACAGGTGCTGCTCAACCTGCTGCGCAACGCCATCGAGGCCAATCGTGAAGTGCATGCCGGCGCGGTTTCGCAGATTCGTCTGGAGGCCTGCGAGCAGGACGGCAGCCTGGCGATCCGTGTGCTCGACCAGGGGCCGGGGGTCAGTGACGAGCAACTGGTCAAGCTGTTCACGCCGTTCTACACCAGCAAGGCGGAGGGCCTGGGTCTCGGCCTGTCCATGAGTCGCAGCATCGTCGAGGGCTTCGGCGGGGCGCTGGAGGCATTCCCGCTGGAGGGCGGCCTGTGCCTGGAGTGCCGCTTGCCGCTGGGCAGGGACGACGAGTCGTTGTCGAACAGTCGCGGCTAGGGCCCCTCCCACGAAGCCTGCACGCTGTGGGAGGGGCTTCTAGCCGCGAGCGATGAAATGCATAACAACAAGAGGAGCTGCACGCGGATGCAACAACTGGTTTATGTGGTCGATGACGACCAGGGCATGCTCGACTCGACGCTCTGGCTGCTGGAGTCGGTGGGCCTGAAAGGCGTGCCCTTCACCAGTGGCCGCGCCTTTCTCGAAGCCTGCGAGGCGAACGCCAATGCCTGCGTGCTGCTGGATGTGCGCATGCCGGGGATGGGCGGGCTGAATGTGCAGGACGAGATGCGTGCGCGCGGCATCGAGCTGCCGGTGATCTTCGTCAGTGGCCATGCCGATGTTCCCATCGTGGTGCGTGCGTTCAAGGCCGGCGCGGTGGATTTCATCGAGAAGCCCTACAACGAGCAGCTGCTGCTCGACAGTGTGCAGCAGGCGCTGGAGCGTCGTGCGCCGGTACCGCGCCGCGATTCACGTCTGGCCGAGGTGCAGGCGCGTCTGGAGCAGCTCACCCCGCGCGAGCGTGACGTGCTGCTGCCGCTGGTGCGCGGCTACACCAACCGTGAGGTGGCCGAGCAACTGCATATCAGCGTGAAGACCGTCGACCTGTACCGCTCGCGGGTGATGAAGCGCATGCAGGCCGAAACCCTGCCGGAGCTGGTGGGCATGGCCATCGCTGCGGGGCTGGTGGATGCGCTGGCGCTGCGGGGCTAGTGGGCCTGCTCGTCGCCGACGCGCTCCAGCCGATAGCCATAGCCGTAGATGGTGAGCAACTGCCAGCCATGTTCGGGCGACAGGCCCAGCTTGTTGCGCAAACGGTAGATATGGGTATCCAGCGGGCGCGAGGAATGCACTTCTTCATGGGGCCAGAAGCGCTCGTAGAAGTACTCGCGTGATAGCGGGCGGCCGAGGTTGTTGAACAGATAACGCGCGATGCGGTACTCCCGCTCGGTCAGCGTCACCGGCTGGCCGGCGCGGCTGACGCAGAGCTCGGCGTCGTCGAACAGCAGGTCGCCGAACTGGTTGCGTTCGGCCTCTGCCGGGCGGACTCCGCCCCGACGGCGCATCACCGCGAGGATGCGCGCCCGCAGCTCGTGCGGGCGAAAGGGCTTGCAGATGTAGTCGTCGGCACCGGCGTTGAGGGCTCGTACCACGTCCTGCTCGCTGTCGCGGCTGGTGATCATGATCACCGGTGGCGAATCTTCCAGGTGCTCACGGCTCCACTTGAGAATCTGCAGGCCACTGATGTCCAGCACCTGCCAGTCGAGGATGAGCAGGTCGTAGCGCTCGCGCTTGAGCCGCCGGAGCATCTCTTCACCGCGACAGAAACAGTGCGTGAGCCAGGGCGCGCGCTGCGACTCGTTCATGCTCTGCAGGGTCTGCTCGAGGCGCTGCAGTTCAGCCGTCTCATCGTCCAGTATCGCCACGCGCATGGCCTGTCCTCCGTTACTTCGCTGCTCTGATCGCCTGGCTGGCGATGAATTCTCGCTGATTCTGAAGAAATGTGACGGATCCCTCAAATCCCGCGGGGTGCTTGCTAGAGTCCGCGTCAAAGGGAGGGGCCCCGGTGTTGTCTGTGGGGCCTGTATCAGGCCGCCAGGGAGAGGGCGGATGTCTGGAGGCAAAGGGGCGTTGATGCGTACAGGAGTCGTGTTGGCATTGGGGTGCTTGGCTCTGTTGTCGGTCACGCCCACGCGTACTCGGGTGTTCGTCGAGGCAGAAGCGGCGTTGCCACGCCAGCCGGTAGGCCATCTCGAGCAGAGGGTCTGGTCCCGTCCTGCGGTGCCGGAGCATCTGCTGCTGATCGGCGACGACTACCCGCTGGAGGTGGTGAGGCCGCGCTGGGTCTTCTGAAGACCCTGTCCAGGGACAGTTTGGGCATCCGGATTGGGTGTCCGGGCAGGGAGCCCGCATCGAACCGGTCCGGGATGGACCTTGCCTCGTGGCTCAGGGACTGGCCGTCGGGGTTCCTGGCGGTGGACGGCGTGCCATGGAGGCTGCCGTCGGCTGGCCAGAGGGGCGCAGGGAGGCGCTGCCCCTCGTTCATGTCGTGTGTGCTGGAGTGATGATGATGAATAAATACGCTGCCGAACTGCTTGGTACGTTCTGGCTGGTGATGGGGGGCTGCGGTACGGCCATCCTGTCGGGGTTCGGTGTGGGCCTGCTGGGTATCTCCCTGGCGTTCGGCCTGAGCGTGCTGACCATGGCCTATGCGGTGGGGCATGTCTCCGGTGCGCACTTCAATCCGGCGGTGACGCTGGGTGTGTGGGCCGCCGGGCGTTTCCCGTCGAGGGATGTGCTGCCCTACATGCTGGCGCAGGTGGCTGGCGGCCTGTTGGCCGGGGGTGCGCTGTACCTGATCGCCGCCGCCAGCTCGGACTTCGACCTGGTTGGCTCCGGCTTCGCTGCCAATGGCTATGGCGAGCACTCTCCCGGTGACTACCCGCTGCTGGCGGCGCTGATCTGCGAAGTGCTGATGACCGCGATGTTCCTGCTGATCATCCTGGGCGTCACCTCCGGGCGAGCGCCCACCGGCTTTGCGCCGCTGGCCATCGGCCTCGCGCTGACGCTGATTCACCTGATCAGCATTCCGGTGACCAACACCTCGGTGAACCCGGCGCGCAGTACCGCCGTGGCCTTCTATGTCGGTGGCTGGGCCATCGAGCAACTCTGGCTGTTCTGGCTCGCGCCGTTGCTGGGCGCGGTCCTGGGTGCCGGATGTCACCGCCTGATCGGGCGTGAATGAATTCGCAACGGAGGTGGGCGATGGCAACTATCACATCGATCCATGGTGCGGACGTATCACCTCCGCATGGGCCGACGCATGCCCGGTTGCGCCAGTTGCTGGAGGCGCTGCATGCCCAGCAGCACACCGAGCAGATCATGCAGGCGCGCATCGTCAGCCTGCAGGTCGAACTCGACGGATACCGCAAGCGCCTGCAGCGCCTCAACGGGCTGGCCCACCAGCAACAGCGCCAGGCGCTGACCGATGTACTGACGAAGCTGCCGAATCGTCGGGCCTGGGAACTGCGCCTGAACGAAGCGCTGGCCTGTCACCGGCGCCACGGCGGCGAGCTGCAACTGGCATTCCTGGATGTGGATCACTTCAAGCGCATCAACGATGACTTCGGTCATCCGGCGGGCGACAAGGCATTGCGCCTGATCGCCCGGTTGCTGGCGTCGCGTTTGCGCGACAGCGACTTTCTGGCGCGATATGGTGGCGAGGAGTTCGCTATCCTGTTGCCCAATACCGGCCGGGAAGCCGGCTACGCGGTGCTCTCGGAACTGTGCAAGAGCATCGAGTCGGCGCCCTTTCATGTGCGTGGCCGGCGCCTGCGTATCACCTGTTCGGCTGGTCTGGCGTCGTTCTCGGCTGGCGAGTCGGGCGTGGAGACCCTGCGCCGGGCCGATCAGGCCCTGTACAGAGCCAAGAGAAATGGCCGCAATCGCCTGGAGTTGGACTGAGTGACAAGGGAAATGGGGATGCTGGGGTTGCGTGGCGCCTTGAGCGCTGGCGCGTGGTTCTGCAGGGCATTGCTGGTCGTGGGGGCGTGCGCCTGCGTGGGCGCATTGGCCGAGCCTGTCGAGGACGGCGAGCTGGTCGGCCCGCTGGCTCCGCAGTTGCCCGTCTATGTCCAGTACCTGGAAGGGCGAGCCTGGATCGTCGACGCGCGCGGCGCGGAAACGGCGTTGCGCGAAGGCATGCTGGTCGATGACAAGGAAGGTATTCGCACCGAAGACTCCACGTTCGTCAGCCTGGTCAGTGGCGACGGTTCGCGCATCGTCTTGCCGTCCAGCTCCCAGGTCGAACTGCACTGGGAAGAGGAGCACGAACGCCTGCAGATCATGCTGCGCCAGGGCCAGGTCGAATCCTACGTGCGCAAGCAGGCGGAGGACGACGAGCACTATCAGGTGCTGACCCCGGTCGGGGTGCTGGGGGTGCGTGGTACCCACTTCCGCGTGCGCATTGCGGAGGGGGAAACGCGCAGTCTGTCCGAGGTGCTCGAAGGGGGTGTCGCGGCGCGTCGCGTCGATGACGAGCAGTCTGCGGTGCTGGTCGGGGCCCGTCAGGGGCTGAACCTGCTGCCACAGGGCGAGCTGCGTCCGGTCGAGCTGCTACCGGCGCCGCGTCTGCTGGGGCAGGGCGGTCGCGACATGAGTTCGGGCAACTGGACACTGCTGCTGCAGCCGCTGCCCGGCGCCACCCGCTATCGCGTGCAGCTGGCCAGCGACGAACAGTTCCTGCGTATTCGCCAGGAGCGGTTTTCCGAGACGCCGAGCGTCAACTTCAGCGGGCTGCCGGTCGACACCTACCACGTGCGCCTGTCCGCCTTCGATGACAATGGCCTGGAAGGCATGACCTCGGTCTACCAGATCCTCTATCTGCCGGCCTGGCGTCGCAATGCCCCATGAGCCGGGGCGCTCGGGCGCCTTCTCGATGTCCGGGCGGCTGTTCCGGCGCATCGTCCGTGAGTGGGCGTTGCTGGCGCTGATCCTGCTGCCGCTGGTCGCCTTTCTCGCGCAGGGACGACTGAGCACGCTCGACAACCTGATCTACGACCGCTTGCTCGGCTGGACCGCGGTGCCGCAGGACTCGCGCTTGCTGCTGGTGGAGATCGATGACCGCAGCCTGGCGGCCATCGGGCGCTGGCCCTGGCCCAGAGGCGTGCATGCCGACCTGATCGAGCGTCTGCAGCAGGCGGGGGCCGAACTGGTGTTGTTCGACGTGATCTTCACCGAATCGGCCCGTCCTGAAGAGGATGAGCCGCTGGCCAGGGCCGTCTGTCGCTCAGGCAATCTGCTCCTGCCGCTGCTGCGTGACAGCAGGACCCGGCAGGGCCAGGCCCCGGGTGAGATCCTGCCCTTTTCATCGCTGCGCGAGTGTGCGCTCGGCCTCGGTCACATCAATGTCGAGGCGGATGGCGACGGCGTGGTGCGCTCCGTCTACCTGCACGAGGGCCCGCCGGGGCGAACGCGCGCCCTGCTCGCGCTGCAGGCCTTCGCCCATCTGCAGCCGGATGCCGCCGCCGAGTTGCCGGGGCGCCCGGACGGGGAACTGCTGGCCGGCTGGCAGCGGCAGAACAGGATCCGCATTCCATTCTCGCAGCAGTTCCCCGTCGTGCCCTATCTGAGCGTGCTGCGCGGGGAAGTGCCGGACAGCCTGTTGCGCGGTCGCGTGGTGCTGGTCGGCGCCAGTGCGCCGGGGCTGGGCGACCGCTACGTCACTCCCGTGGCCGGTAGTGCGGGCGTGACGCCGGGGGTGGCGATCCAGGCCAGCATTCTCAACGGCTTGCTGCAACGGCGCAGCATCGTCGAGCCCGCCGCCTGGGTCACGGCGCTGATGGCCTGCCTGCCGGTGGCGTTGCTGCTGATCGCCTTCCTGCTGGCGCGCTTGCGTCATGCCCTGGCGCTGACGCTGCTGATGGCCGCCGCGAGCCTGGCGCTGTCCTGGGGGCTGCTGTCCAGCGGCTGGTGGTGGTCGCCCGCAGCGAGTCTGCTGGGGCTGCTGCTGACCTACCTGCTGTGGCACTGGCGGCGGCAGAGTGCGGTCCTGGCCTACTTCGGCTGGGAGCTGGCCCGCCTGGACGCCGAGCCTCGCGTGCTACCCGAGCAGGGCGTGGCGGCCGCCCCCGAGGGGGATGTGCTGCAGCAACGCATCATGGCGCTGGAGCGTGCGCTGGCGCGGGTTCGCGACACCCGCCGATTCATGACCGAGGGGCTGGAGCAACTGCCCGTGGCGACACTGGTGTGCGATCCGCAGGGGCTGATCCTGCTGAGCAGCGCAAGGGCCCGGCACATCGTCGGCGATGCCCGTCTGGGCGGGCAGGTGAACGAGCTGCTGGTCGAGCTTGGCTATCCGCCGGGCCTCGCAGGTGACCTGCGTGACATGGGGGGCGTGGAGTTCCGCAGCCCGTCCGGCCTGCACCTGCGCCTGGAGGTGGCAGCGATGCGCTCTGCCAGCGGAGCACTGGCACTGGGCTGGCTGGTGGCCCTGCTCGACCTGAGCGCCGAGCGCGAGGCGCAGGCGCAGCGCAGCACCATGCTGCGCTTTCTGTCGCATGACCTGCGGGCGCCGCACTCGGCGATTCTCGCCCTGCTCGAGCTGCAGAAACGCGCGGCGCCGGGTGACGACAGCGTGCTGCAACAGATCGAGGGACAGGTCCGGCGGGCGCTGGGCCTGACCGAGGATTTCGTTCAGCTGACGCGTGCCGAGTCCGAGGACTATCGCTTCGAACCGACCCTGATCGGGACGATCGCGCTGGACGCCTTCGAGCAGGCCTGGCCGCTGGGGCGTGCCAAAGGCATCGAGCTGGTACACCGGCTGGACGACGACGAGACGCTGGTCAGCGCCGACCACGGGCTGTTGTGCCGCGCGCTGTTCAACCTGCTGGAAAATGCCATCAAGTACAGCCCGTCCGGAACGCGCGTCGAACTGGCGCTGCGGCTCGAAGGCGACTGGATCTGCTGCAGCGTCATCGACCAGGGGCGTGGTATCGCGGCCGCGGACCTGTCCCAGCTGGCCCTGCCATACCGGCGGCTGGGCGATGTCGAGGCGAGCGAGGGGCTGGGCCTGGGGCTGACCATGGTGCGGGCCGTGGTCGAGCGGCATGCCGGGCATCTGGTCTGCGAGAGCGAGGTCGGTACGGGCAGCCGTTTCAGTATCGTCCTGCCGCGCCTGGAGAGCTGAGCGCTCAGTCTGCCCAGCCGCGATAGACGTGGGTCATGGGCCGTGGACCCTTGAGGTAGCCGCTGTCCAGCTGGCGGATGTGAAAACCACCGGCCTGGATCAGCGCCGGTATGTCACGGTCCAGGTGGCAGCCGCCGGCCAGGGGTTTCCACACCGGCGTGAGGCGTCGCTGCCAGCGCACCACTGGCAGGTCGGGTGCCAGGCCGTGTTCGCAGAACAGCAGGCGACCTTCCGGCTTGAGCACGCGGCGCATCTCCCTGAGCGCGGCGACGGCGTCGGGAATGGTGCAGAGGGTGAAGGTGCAGACGATGTCGTCGAAGCTGGCATCCGCCGCCTGGATCTGCCCCAGTTCCAGGGCGATCATCTCCACCGCGACAGGACAGCGCGCGGCCCGTTCGCGGGCCAGGCGCTGCATGTCGGCAGAGGGATCGACCCCGACCACGACCTCGACCCGCTGCGGATCGTAGAACGCCAGATTGAGACCGCTGCCGATGCCGATCTCCAGCACCCGGCCCCGTGCCAGCGGCACGATCTGCGAGCGGGCCTTCATCACCGCCCCCATGCCGCAGGCGAAGTCGATCAGCTGCGGCAGCACATGACGGTCGTAGAAGCCCATGGCCTAGGCTTCGTCCTCATCGTCGTCGTTGTCACCGCGAAAGGCGGCGAAGCACTTGAGGCCATGGCTGACACCGTCACTCTCGAGGTGCCAGCTGTCGTCCTCTTCGCTGTGGCGTGCGGCCTGGACCGAGGCCAGGGAAAACTTCCACAGGCGCCGTTCGCGGCCATCGATGCAGTGCACCTGCAGCAGGGGCTTGGCCGAACTGTCGCTACCGGCCGTGCCCGCGCTGATCTGTGCCAGCAGTTCGGTGTCGAGGTCGAACTGCCAGGCGTACAGGCCGTCGATCTCCAGCATGTCGGCGTCTTGCAGGGCTTCGATCAGGCTCGTCGGTTTCATCGTTTCATCCACGGCATCAGCGCCCCAGACGGCGCAGGTCGGAGGACTCTATCACGCGGATACCGTCCTCTTCCTCCAGCGCCAGGCGCCACAAGGCACGGGCCAGGGCGCAGGCATCGATGCCGCGGTACTTGCCTGGCAGCCAGCGCAGCAGGGGGGCTGCGAGGCGCTCGCCAAGGCGGAATTCATGGCGCGCCCCGAGCAGCAGCGACGGGCGGGTGATGGTCAGTTGCGGCCAGCCCATGGCCTTCAGCGCTTCTTCGGTCTCGCCCTTGACGCGGTTGTAGAACACCGACGAGTTCGGGTTGGCGCCGAGTGCGCTGATCACCACCAGGTGCCGCGCACCCAGCTCGCGAGCCCGGCGGGCGAAGGCCAGGATCAGGTCATGGTCGATGGCGCGAAAGGCGTCCTGCGAGCCTGCCTGCTTGATGGTGCTGCCCAGGCAGCAGAACGCGGTGTCGACCTGGCCGGACAGTTGCGGCAACAGGCCCTGCAGTTCGCCAACCGGGTTTTCCAGGTGTGGGTGGGCTGCCAGGGGGCGACGGGTTGGCGCCAGCACGCGGGCTACCGTCGGTTCGCTGAGCAGGCGATCGAGCAGGTGTTCGCCCGTGAGCCCGGTGGCTCCGGCGATGAGGATGTGCTGCGGAGTCAGATACATGCACTTGTCTCTTGTTCGTTACAACTGAGCTTAGTCGTTCGCTGCAGGGCTGGCCACGGCACTGAGTGCGCGTTCGGCCTGGCTCTGGCGCAGGTTGCGCCAGTGCTGGAGTACACCACGCGGCGCCCAGATCTGCGGTTCGGAGGGTTCGAAACCGTCGCTCTGCTCACGTTCGGCAACTCTTTCCTTGGCCAGTTCAAACGCTCGTTCGAGATTGTCGGTCTCGCCCAGGGCCTCGGCGAACAGGGCGCGGCCGAAATAGGTGAAGTCGTTCTCTTCGCTGCAGCCGAAGGACACCCGGTCGGCACGTGCCGCGGTCATCACCAGGGTCTTCTCGTCCTTCAGCGGCGGGATGAAGCCGCCGGAGTAGCAGGCGGAGATCACCACCACCTTGTTGCGCTGCTTGAGCGGCGCCAGCAGCGCGGCGAGCTCGCTGGCCGGCAGGTCGGCCAGTTGCAGGCGTGGCTGGTCGAGGCTGAGTTCGTGACGGCGCGAGCCGTGGCTGGTCAGGTAGATGAAGATCAGGTCTTCCTCGCCAGTGCGCTCGGCCAGCGTCCGCACCACCCGGGTCAGGTTCTCGCGGGTGGCCAGCGGTCGGTCGGCGAGGTGGTCGCGGTGGTTGACCAGGGTGATGCTGGAGAAGGCGCCGAAGCGTTCGCGCATCAGGCTGCTGACGTAGTCGGCCTCGCGCATGAACACGCTCTGCTTGCCGTCGCCGGCCAGGCTCAGGGCGTACAGCTCGCGCGCTGGCGTGGATGCCGGGATGGCGGCGATGGTCTCGTCGAGCAGACGTCCCTGCAGCAGCAGGCCCAGTTCGAGGCTGTCCGGCAGCGCCTTGCCCTGCTCGTCGCGGATCAACCGCCCGCGCTGCCAGGTGCCGACCAGGCGGCTGCCATCGGCCTGGGTCAGGGTGCCCTTGCCATTGTATTCCCCGGCGGCGAAGCGCCCCTGGTAGACACTGCCGTCGGCCAGGGTGAGCAGGCCTTCACCGGCGTATTGCCAGTCCTCGAAGTCGCCGAGGTAGCGGGTGCCGTCGCCATCGTTGTATTCGCCGGAGCCCTGCATCACGCCATCGATGAACTCGCCGGCCCAGACTGCGCCGCTGGCGCTCTGGTAGCGGCCCTTGCCGTTGAAGTCGCCGTTGTGGAAGCCACCGCTGTAGGTGTCGCCGTCGGCGCTGCGATAGCTGCCCTGGCCATTGAGCTGCCCCTGGCTGAACACGCCGCTGTACTGGTCGCCATAGGCATCGTCGCGCACGCCCTGGCCCTCGGGCTGGCCGTCGACGAATTGCCCCTGGAAGCTGCTGCCGTCGGCCATCTCCAGTTTGCCCAGGCCATGGAACTGGTCGTTGCGGAACTCGCCCTGGTAGCGCTGCCCGTGCTGTTCGAACACGCCTTCGCCGCTGAAACGGTTGCGCTCGAACTGGCCCTGATAGCGACTGCCGTCGCTATAGGTGAGGGTGCCCTGGCCATGGAACATGCCCTGGTGGAACTCGCCCTGGTAGTGCTCGCCACCCGGTCCCTGCCATTCGCCGTCGCCTTCGAGCATGCCGTCCTGGAACTGGCCGACGAACCAGCTGCCGTTGCGGTAGTCCAGGCGCCCGGGGCCCTGCAGCAGGCCATCGACGATTTCACCACGGTACTGGCCGCCATCCGGCAGGGTGGCGTTGGCGGGCAGCAGCGGACGCGCTTCGTCGCAACCGGCGAGGAGCAGGGCCAGACAGATAGGGAGCAGGCGCAGGGCAGGGGGATTCATCGCGGACATCCAAGTCGGTACGTTGCGAGCAGTATGCCGCAAGCCCGGATGCTTGCGCTGCTGCACTGCACGCTTTGCCGTCGCAAGGTTGCCGCTTCCGGCGGCGAACGCCGGAAGCGACAACGACTCGGTATGCCCGGGGGGCTCAGACGAAGCAGAGGGTCAGCGGTTCGGCGATGTAGGCAGGTTTCTCCTGGCCTTCGATCTCCAGTACGGCGCGTGCCTTGAGCAGCCACTGGCCGGGGTTCTTCTCGGTGGCGTCGGTCAGCGTCACCACCAGGCGTACCCTGGAGTCGACCTTGACCGGCTGGATGAAGCGTACGCTGTCGAGGCCGTAGTTCACCGCCATCTTCAGGCCTTGCGGCATGATCATGATCTTTTCCATCAGCATCGGTACCAGCGACAACGAGAGGAAGCCGTGGGCGATGGTGGTGCCGAAGGGCGTCAGCTTGGCTTTTTCCGGATCGACGTGGATGAACTGGTGATCGCCGGTGCACTCGGCGAACTGGTTGATGCGCTCTTGATCGATGGTCAGCCACTCGGATTTGCCGAGTTCCTTGCCAACCTGGTCCTTGAGCTCTGCTACGGGTACGAACGGCATAGTTCCTCCTTGAGGACGCGGGTGTTTTTCTTGTGTGCGTGAATCCGTTGCGGCCTAGATCATCATGAGGGCAGCAGTCGGTCAAGCCTGCCTTGGCGCACTGAATGACGCGGCATAGGCCAGCCTGACGAAGCAATACGGAGGCCAGTGACGGCGTATCACGCCTATAATGGCCGACATGCCTCAAAGGATGCCCGGAATCCCCTCGTTCAGTCGGGGTGATGGTCATCGCTCGTCTTCTGGAGACCTCAACCATGCTGCTTCGCGGCCTCTCCTGGCTGGTGCTCTGTCAACTGCTCGGCACCGCCCTCAACGTTCTGCTGCTGCCGATGCTGCCCGGCCCGATCATCGGCATGCTGTTGCTGTTCGTCTTTCTCCTGCTGCGTGGCGAAGTGGGTGAGCCGCTCAGCGTCGCCTCCAGCAGCCTGCTGAAGTACCTGCCACTGATCCTGGTGCCGCCGGCCGTTGGCGTGATGGCGTACGCCAGCGATATCGCTGCGGATTTCTGGGCCGTGGTCGGCGCGCTGCTGCTGTCGTTGCTGCTGTCGGTGGCGTTTGCCGGCTGGCTGATGCAGAAGCTGATCGAGCGCCAGCAGCGCCGGGAGGACGCATGAGTCCGGACTGGCAGGGCGCCTGGCAGGCGCTGACGCATCACCCGCTGTTCGGCATCGGCATCACCCTGGGCGCCTACCAGCTGGCGATGGCGGCTTACGAACGTACCCGCTGGGTGTTCCTGCAGCCGGTGCTGGTGTCCATGCTCACGGTGATCGGCATTCTCCTGCTCTGTGGCCTGAGCTTCGCCGAGTACAGGAACAGCGTGGCCGCGCTGACCCTGCTGCTCGGCCCGGCCACCGTGGCCCTGGCGGTACCGCTGTATCTCAACCTGCGGCGGATTCGCCAGCTGTTCTGGCCGATCGTCCTGACCCTGCTGCTCGCCGGAACCGTCGCCACCGTGCTCGGTGCGGGGCTGGCCTGGCTGTTCGGTGCCGAGCACCTGATGCTGATGAGCATGGCGCCGAAGTCGGTGACCTCGCCGATCGCCATGCTGGTGGCCGACCAGATCGGCGGTATCGCGGCGCTGGCAGCGGTGTTCGTGATGATCACCGGAGTCATCGGCGCCATCGTCGGGCCGTCGATCCTGCGCCTGTGCCGGGTCCACCATCCGGCGGCGCAGGGCATGGCGCTGGGCATCACCGCGCATGCGGTGGGGACGGCGCGAGCGCTGCAGGACAGCGATGAGAGCGGTGCTTTCGCGGCCCTGGCCATGAGCCTGATGGGGGTGATCACGGCGGTGCTGTTGCCGCTGGCGATTGCCCTGTTCCTGTGAGAGCCTGCCCCACGACCGACCACACGTCGCCTGCGCGGCGTCGAAAACAGGCTGTGAAACCATGAATCTCCCGCTGTTTCCGCTCAACACCGTGCTGTTTCCGGGCTGCGTGCTCGACCTGCAGGTATTCGAGGCGCGCTACCTGGACATGATCAGCCGCTGCATGAAGCAGGGCAGCGGTTTTGGCGTGGTCTGCATCGTCGAGGGCGAGGAGGTGGGCGAGGCCGCCAGCCGTTTCGCCGCCATCGGCTGCGAGGCGCTGGTGCGCGACTTTCAGCAGCGCACCAACGGCCTGCTGGGGATTCGGGTCGAGGGCGGGCGGCGCTTTCGTGTCGAGCGGGCGCAGGTCCTGCCTGATCAGCTGACCGTCGCCGAGGTGCACTGGCTGGAGGAACAGCCGGACAGTCCGTTGCACGGCGAGCATGCCGACCTCGCCGCCCTGCATGCGGCACTAGCCGAGCATCCGCTGGTCGCCGGGCTGGAGATGGCGGGGGTGGTCAGCGGCCAGCAGCAACTGGCCAACCAGCTGGCCTACCTGCTGCCACTGGAGCCGGGGCAGAAGCTGCAACTGCTGCAGCTGGACGATCCCGGCCTGCGCCTGGAGCAGCTGCACGCCATGCTGGAGCTGCTTCAGGGCGATGCCTGAGCCTCAGTAGGCGTAGCGCAGCAACGCCGTCGACAGTTGCCAGGTGGCCATGCCACCGAGTACCGCCAGGCAGGCTGGCAGCACGATCCACCACAGGCGCGCCGGGAGTGCCGGCAGCGGCTGCTGGCGCTGGCACAGGGCCAGGCTGAGGCCGCAGACGGTCGAGGCCAGCAGGGCGCCGGCGATGATATCGCTGGGCCAATGCACACCCAGGTAGACCCGCGACAAGGCGATCGCCACGGCCGGCAGGCTGGCCACCACCAGCCAGGCGAGCCGCAGGCGCGCCGATTGGCCGCGCCCGGCCAGCACGCCGAGCACCAGGAAGAAGGCGAAGGCCGCCGAACTATGGCCGCTGGGGAAGCTGAAACTGGTCAGGGGTTCGCTCAGCACGTCGGGGCGGGCCCGGGCGAAACCATGCTTGAGCGCCGTGTTGCTCAGCGCCGTCAGCAGCAGGGTGGAGCCGGCGAACAGCAGGTGACGCCAGCGCCGCGCCAGCACCAGCAGGGCGCACAACACAATGGCGGCCGCCAGCTGGGTATGGAAGTCCCCCAGCCGTGTCAGGGTGCCGATCCACTTGTCCAGGTGTGCCTGACGCTGTTCCTGGACCAGGCTCATCAAGCCCTGGTCCAGGGCATCCAGATGCGGCCAGCCGATGACCATGGCCAGCAGCAACAGCAGGCTGAGGCCGCCGCCCAGCAGGCTGGCGCGTGGTTTCTCCGTCAGGCTGGCGTGAATCGTCGCCAGCAGGACCACGCCGATGCCGGCCAGCAGCAACGCGGCTTCGCTCCAGAAACCCTCGGCCATCGGCAGGCGCAGCGCGGCGCCGGTCGCCCAGCCCGGCAGCAGGTAGGCCACGGCCCAGCCAGCGGCGGCGACGAGGCTGACCAGCACGAAGCGCAGCAGCGACATGTCGAGCATGCCGGCCACCATCGGCAACATCGGTCGCAGCGGGCCGATGAAACGACCGACCAGCAGGCTGGCCACGCCATAGCGCTGGAAGTACAGCTCCGCGTGGAGGACCCATTGCGGGTGGCGGCGCAGGATCGGCAGGCGCCCGATGTTGTGCTTGAAGTGCCGGCCCAGCGTGTACGACAGCAGGTCGCCGCACACTGCGCCGGCATAGGCCAGCGCCAGCGTCTGCCACAGGCCGAGGACGCCGCTGCCCGCGAGCAGGGCGACGCTGAACAGCAGGACCACGCCGGGCAGGAGGATGCCGACCAGGGCCAGGCACTCGAGCAGGGCGATGAGGAAGATCGCCAGCCCCAGCCACTGCGGGTGGCCGCCCAGCCAGGTGGTCAGGTTGTCCAGCCAGGCGCTCATCGCTGCCCTCCCTCGGCGTTCAGCAGTCGATAGTCGCGGCCTTCGACCTGGCCCCGGCGCAACGGGTTGCGTGTGCAGTGGCGGGCAAAGGCGGCATCGACGAAGCGGTAGGGCAGGTGCTCGTCACGCCCCAGGGGGATGCCCAGGCGCGCGCACTGGATGATCGCCTGCGGGCGCTCGCCGACATCCTCGACGAACAGCCGCAGGGGATCGAAACGCTGCGCATCCCACTCCGGCACCTTGAGGCCGAGCGTTTTGCACAGCAGGGTCTGTCCGGCGCAGAGGCGTTCGGGCGGGCGTGGCTGGCCGAGGCGGTCAGGGTTGTTGCGCTGCATGGTGGCGAGCGTCTGTGCGTCGCTGATGGCGTCGAACCAGGGGTGTGCGGACTTGATCAGCACGGCATTGCCAGGGCCGCAGGCGCTGAAGTTCAGCGAGTCGCCACCACGGGCGTAGTACATGTAGATGTGCCCGCCGCCTTCGAACAGCGCCTTGCGCTTCTCGGTGTAGCCGAGCGAGGCGTGGCTGCCCTTGTCGACCAGGTAGTAGGCCTCGGTCTCGATGATGCGCGCACTCAGCCACTGCTCGCCGACGCGGTGACGGATCACCTTGCCGAGCAGTTCGCGAGCCAGCAACTGGGCGTCGCGGTCGAAGAAGGCAGCGGGCAGTGGCCGGGCGCCAGGCCAGGGCAAACTTAGGGTGGGTTCGGCGGGCATGATCTGTCGCAGGGACTCGTGGCGTTCTACTCTGGGGCCGCGAGCATAACAACAAGAGCCTTAAAAATGCCTGAACGTGTCCGCGCCAGCAGCGCCCATATCAGTCCCTCGGCGCATTACACCGGATACGTCTGGTATCGCCATCGCCTGGCCGATCCGGCCTTCGTCACGCCATTCGGGCGTTTCGTGCACAAGCTGCTGTGGCCGGTGACCTGGGGCGCGCGAGCCGGCTTCGGGCTGGATATCGAGGCCTTTCTGTTGCAACGCCATCTGCAGATCGATGCACAGCTGACCGAGGCGATAGAGCGGCGGGGCGTGCGTCAGGTGGTGGAGATCGCCTGTGGCCTTTCACCGCGTGGCCGGCGCTTCTGCTCGCGTTACCCAGAGTTGCAGTACCTCGAGGCGGACCTGCCGGCGATGGCGGCGCGCAAGCGCTTGTTGCTGCACGGTGAGGGCTGGCTGGATGGCCGGCATCAGGTGCGTGCGGTGGACATTCTGGCCGAGCGCGGCAATCAGTCCCTGGCGTCGCTGCTAGCCAGTCTCGATCACAGTCAGCCGGTGGTGGTGATCACCGAGGGTCTGGTCAACTACTTCCCGCTGGAGCTGATCGAAGGCTTCTGGAGCCGCCTGACGACAGGGCTGAGCGATTTCCCCGAGGCCACCTATCTCACCGAACTCTACCCGGACCTGCGTGAGCATCCGCGTTATCGCCAGTTGCGCTGGGGCGTCGAACTGATCGGCCGGCTCACCCGGGGCAGCTATCCGCTGCATTACCGCGATCACGCCGAGATCGTCACGGGCTTCCAGCGCTGCGGTTTCGCCCGGGTGCAGGTGCTCGATCCCAGTGCCGATGCCGGCAGCCTCGGCCTGCCACCAGCGCGCTTGCCAGGGCTGGTGCGGGTGATTCAGGCGCAGGTGTAGGGCGGGCGCCTGCCTGCGCGAGTCAGGCGCAGGCGGCAGCAGGCTGTGGTGCGGGTTGGAAGCGTTCGGCCAGCGCCTGGCTGGCCGTGGCATCGCTATGCGCGAACACGAATGCCAGGCCCTGCTCGTCGTTGCGCAGCGGTATCAGGTGCTGTTCAGGCAGGTCGCCGTGGCTCAGTCGCCAGCCCCGCTGCGGTAGGTCGGCGGGCAGGTCGCCCTGCAGGCGGCCGCCGAAGAAGCCCAGTTCGCTCAGCTCGACCGCCCAGCGCTGACCCTCGTCATGCAGCAGCACGGCGTGCTGCTGGCGTGGCGTGCGACGCGGCTCGCAGCGCTTCTCCAGGTTCAGCAGCTGGCCCGCGTGCAGGCGCGTGCTGCCGGGACTGCGTGCCGGCAGCGGGCGTTCGCAGAGAAAGGGGCGATACAGGGCGGCGCAGGCTTCACGCCGTTCGAACTGGGCCAGGTGGTCGGCCTGGTGAATCACGGCGCACTCGGCCATGCCGCAGGCCGCAGCGAAGTGGGCGTGCTCCCAGGGCTGGGTGAAATGGTCGTGTTCGCCGGCAAGCACCAGTGTCGGGCATTGCGGATGGCTGTCGAAGCCGCTGAAGGCCAGCAGGCGCAGGCTGTTTTGCCGATAACGCTCGACCTCCAGAGGCGAGAGGCGCTGGATCTGCCGCAGCAACGCCTTGCGAAAGACCGGTGAAACACCGGTTTCCTGCAGGTGCAGAGGATTGAGCAGACCGGTCAGGGCGCCCTGGGCGAATTCGCCCAGGCGACCCTCTTCGAGCAGGGCCAGGCCTTCCTCCAGCATCCGCCGTGCACCCGGCCGGCCGAAAGCGGTGATGCCGGCCAGCAACAGGCGGGCGCAACGCCGTGGGTGGCGGGCGGCGAACAGCGCGGCCAGCGCCGAGCCATAGGACAGGCCAACGGGCATCAAGGCCGGCAGTTGCAGCTGTTCGGCGAAAGCGGCGATCAGGTCGGCCAGTTGTTCCAGCTCCAGCTCGGGGGCCAGCTGCAGGTTGCCGCCCTGGCTGGGCAGGTCGAGCAGTATCACGGGATGTTCGCCGAGCAGCTCGTCCACCTCCGCGGCGAAGGAGCGAAAGCTCTGGAAGGCGCCACCCAGCAGGAGCACCGGCGCTCGCGTGTCGCGCTGGCGGGTCGAATAGGCCTGGTAGTGCAGGCGCCAGCCCGCGATCTCGATGACGTCGGGCGGGCTGGCCAGCAGGGTGGCGCTGTAGTCGGTGCGATAACGCAGCATGGGGGCACTCCAGTGGCTCTTGTTGTTCTTCTGGGGCGGCACTCGCGCCGCCTCGCCTGGGCTGGCAAACCTCGATTGCAAGGTAAACATCGGGGGGCGATTTGTTTACCCAACCTTCGGGCGGCGCCGTCTGCCGGGTGTCACCGTTGCACCGCCGGCGCCCGTACCCTGCGCTTGCGGCCGTTACCGCCGAGGCTGCGCGGACGAGCTGTCTACCGCTTGCCAGACGCCGCTGGGCGTGGCCTCGCGAGCCCGCTATAATCAGCCCCTTTTTCCAACTGCCAGACCTCCGCCGCCATGACCGAGTCCGTGCACGCTTACATGACCCGCCTGGGCCAGGCCGCCCGCCAGGCATCCAGGGTGCTTGCCCGTGCCAGCACCGCGCAGAAGAATCGCGCGCTGCAGGCTGCTGCCAATGCCCTCGACGCCGCTCGCGCCGAACTGACCGCCGCCAACGAACTGGACCTGGCCGCCGCCCGTGCCAGCGGCCTGGAGCCGGCGATGGTCGATCGCCTGGCGCTCACCCCGAAGGTGATCGACAGCATGATCGAGGGCCTGCGCCAGGTCGCCACGCTGCCGGACCCGATCGGCGAGATCCAGGGCATGCGCTACCTGCCGTCGGGCATCCAGGTGGGCAAGATGCGCGTGCCGCTGGGCGTGATCGGCATCATCTACGAATCGCGGCCGAACGTGACCATCGATGCCGCCAGCCTGTGCCTGAAGTCCGGCAACGCCACCATCCTGCGCGGCGGCTCCGAGGCGATTCACTCCAACCAGGCGATTGCCCGCTGCATCCAGCAGGGCCTGGCCGAGGCCGAGCTGCCGGCGGCAGCCGTGCAGGTGGTGGAGACCACTGACCGTGCGGCGGTGGGTGAGCTGATCACCATGCCGGCGTTCGTCGACGTGATCGTGCCGCGTGGTGGCAAGGGCCTGATCGAGCGCATCAGCCGTGACGCCAAGGTGCCGGTGATCAAGCACCTGGACGGTGTCTGCCACGTCTATGTCGACATCGCCGCCGATCTCGACAAGGCCATCCGCGTCTGCGACAACGCCAAGACCCAGCGCTACTCGCCGTGCAACGCCATGGAGACCCTGCTGGTGCACGAGGGCATCGCTGCCCGTGTGCTGCCGCCGCTGGCCGCCATCTACCGCGACAAGGGCGTGGAGCTGCGTGGCGATGCCGCGACGCGTGCGCTGCTTGGCAGCGACGTGCTGGAGGCCAGCGAGGACGACTGGTTCGCCGAGTACAACGCGCCGATCCTGGCGATTCGCATCGTCGACTCGCTGGGCGCCGCGATCGAGCACATCAATCACTATGGCTCGCAGCACACCGACTCGATCATCACCGAGAACTTCAGCGATGCGCGGCGCTTCCTCACCGAGGTGGACTCCGCCTCGGTGATGATCAACGCCTCCACGCGTTTCGCCGATGGCTTCGAGTACGGCCTCGGTGCGGAGATCGGCATCTCCACCGACAAGCTGCACGCCCGTGGCCCGGTCGGCCTGGAAGGCCTGACCAGCGAGAAGTACGTGGTCTTCGGCGACGGACACATTCGCACATAAATGAACGGACTCGGCGCCCGACGTATCGGCCTGCTCGGCGGTACCTTCAACCCGGTGCACATCGGGCATCTGCGTGCGGCGCTGGAAGTGGCCGAATTCATGGCGCTGGACGAGCTGCGCTTGATTCCCAGTGCCAGGCCGCCGCATCGTGATACGCCACAGGCGACGGCGGAGCAGCGCCTGGCCATGGTCGAGCTGGCGGTGGCTGGCGAGGCGCGGCTCAAGGTCGATGATCGCGAGCTGAAGCGCGACAAGCCGTCGTACACGGTGGACACGCTGGAGTCGGTACGGGCCGAGCTGGCGCCGAGCGATCAGCTGTTTCTGCTGCTGGGCTGGGACGCCTTCTGCAGCCTGCCCAGCTGGCACCGCTGGGAGGAGTTGCTGCTGCACAGCCACCTGCTGGTGCTGCAGCGCCCCGATGCCGACAGCGAGGCGCCGGAGGCGCTGCGCGATCTGCTGGCGGCGCGCAGTGTCAGCGACCCGCTGAGCCTGGAGGGCGCAGGCGGGCAAATCAGTTTCATCTGGCAGACTCCGCTGGCGATTTCCGCCACGCAGATCCGCCACTTGTTGGCAACCGGCCGTTCCGCGCGTTTTCTCTTGCCGGATGCGGTACTGGCCTATATCCAGGCGCACGATCTGTACCGTGCGCCGCATGCTTGATACGCCGTGCACCTGCGCAGGCGTCCATTACACGAGGCAAACGAGTCATTTATGAGCAAGCAGAACATGCCCAGCGACGAGCTGGTCAAGATCGCCGTGGCGGCGCTGGAAGAGATCAAGGCGACCGACATCACCGTGATCGACGTCAAGGAAAAGACCAGCATCACCGATTTCATGGTGATCGCCAGCGGTAGCTCCAGCCGTCAGGTCAAGTCGCTGGTGGAGAACGTGCTGGAGAAGGTCAAGGAACAGGGCGTGCGTCCGATCGGCAGCGAGGGTCTGGACGGCGGCGAGTGGGCGCTGCTCGACCTGGGCGACATCGTCGTTCACGTCATGCTGCCGACCGCGCGTCAGTTCTACGATCTGGAGCGCCTGTGGCAGGGTGCCGAGCAGAGCCGCGCGCAGCATAGCGCCGAGTAATGCGGATCAAGCTGATCGCCGTCGGTTCGCGCATGCCGCGCTGGGTCGAGGAGGGCTGGCAGGAGTACGTCAAGCGCCTGCCGGCCGAATTGCCGCTGGAGCTGGTGGAGATTCCGCTCAACACCCGTGGCAAGAACGCCGACGTCGCGCGCCTGATCCGTCAGGAGGGCGAGGCCATGCTGAGCAAGGTGCAGCCCGGCGAACGTATCGTCACGCTCGAGGTCCATGGCAGGCCGTGGAGCACCGAACAGCTGGCGGCGGAGCTGGATCGCTGGCGCCTCGATGCGCGCAACGTCAACCTCATGGTCGGTGGCCCCGAGGGCCTCGCCCCTGAGGTCTGCGCGCGCAGCGAGCAGCGCTGGTCGCTGTCGCCGTTGACCCTGCCGCATCCGCTGGTGCGTATCCTGCTCGGCGAGCAGATCTATCGGGCCTGGACCGTGCTGTCCGGCCACCCCTACCACAAATAGTCAGCCGTAACCGATGCCGCAGCCGATTCGCCTCAAGGATCACGAAAAGGACGCTCGCCTGGTCAAGCGCCGCGTGCTCGTCGGTGGTGCGGTCATCATCCTCCTGACCTGCGTGCTGGTCATGCGCATGTACTACCTGCAGGTCGTGCAGTACGAGCATCACAGCACCCTGGCGGAAAACAACCGCATCCACGTTCAGCCCATTCCGCCGACCCGTGGCCTGATCTATGACCGCAACGGCGTGATCATCGCCGACAACCGGCCCAGCTTCAGCCTGACGGTGACCCGCGAGCGCGCTGGCGACTGGCTGCAGGTGCTGGATACGGTGGTGGAGGTGCTCGAGCTGAGCGACGAGGACCGCGCGCTGTTCGAGCGTCGTGTGCGCCAGGGGCGGCGGCCGTTCGAGCCGGTGCCGATCCTGTTCGAGCTGAGCGAGGAGCAGATCGCGCGCGTGGCGGTCAACCAGTTCCGCCTGCCCGGGGTCGAGGTCGCCGCGCAGCTGGTGCGCCACTACCCCCTGCAGGAGCACTTCGCCCACTCGGTGGGGTACGTGGGGCGGATCAACGAGCAGGAGCTCAAGCGCCTGGACCCGACCGAATATGCCGGTACCCACCATATCGGCAAGACCGGTATCGAGCGCTTCTACGAAGAGGAGCTGCACGGCGAGGTCGGCTACGAAGAGGTCGAGACCAATGCCCGTGGCCGCGTGCTGCGGGTGCTCAACCGTATCGACCCGAAGCCGGGCAAGGACATCGTCCTGAGCCTCGACTCGCGCCTGCAGGAAGCTGCCGAGAATGCCCTCGGCGGGCGGCGCGGGGCGGTGGTCGCGATCCAGCCGAAGACCGGCGAGGTCCTGGCGATGGTCAGCCAGCCGAGCTTCGACCCCAACCCCTTCGTCACCGGGATCAGCTTCAAGGCCTACGGCGAGTTGCGCGACTCCATCGACCAGCCGCTGTACAACCGGGTGTTGCGCGGCCTCTATCCGCCGGGCTCGACCATCAAGCCGATGGTCGCGGTGTCGGGGCTGGATGCCGGGGTGATCACGCCGACCACGCGGGTGTTCGACCCGGGCTTCTACCAGTTGCCCAACAACAGCCACAAGTACCGCAACTGGAACCGCAATGGCGACGGCTGGATCGATCTCAACCTGGCCATCGCCCGCTCCAACGACACCTACTTCTACGACCTGGCGCACAAGATGGGCATCGACCGTCTGCACGACTACATGAGCCGCTTCGGTATCGGTCAGCGTGTGGCGCTGGACATGTTCGAGGAAACCGCGGGCCTGATGCCGTCGCGCGACTGGAAGCGTGCGCGCTTCCGCCAGCCCTGGTATCCCGGCGAGACGCTGATCCTCGGCATCGGCCAGGGCTACATGCAGACTACGCCGCTGCAGCTGGCCCAGGCCACCACGCTGATGGCCACGCGCGGCAAGTGGATTCGCCCGCACCTGGCCAAGAGCATCGATGGACGGCAGCCGATGGACCCCAATCCGATGCCGGATATCCAGCTGCGTGACCCCAAGTTCTGGGACTACAGCATCCATGGCATGGAAGAGGTGCTGCACGGTGCCCGGGGGACCGCGCGCAAGGTCGGCGACAGTGCCGTCTACCGCATCGCCGGCAAGAGCGGCACGGCGCAGGTGGTGGCGATCAAGCAGGGCGAGCGCTACGACCGCAACAAGATCCAGGAGCGCCATCGCGACCACGCCCTGTTCGTCGGTTTCGCGCCGGTGGAGAACCCGCAGATCGCCGTCGCGGTGATGGTGGAGAACGGTGAGTCGGGTTCCGGCGTGGCCGCCCCCGTGCTCAAGCAGGTCATGGATGCCTGGTTGCTGGACCCGCAGACCGGCCAGCTCAAGGCCGAATTCGCATCGCCGCAGAGTGCTGAGGTCACAGTCAACGATGATCGGTAACTTCGACCGTACGCTTTCCGACGAGGACGTGCTGCGCCGCCGCGCCAGCTTGCTGCAGCGCCTGCATATCGATGGCTGGCTGTTGCTGCTGCTGCTGATCCTCGGTACCGGCAGCCTGTTCATCCTCTATTCGGCCAGCGGCAAGAACATCGACCTGCTGATCAAGCAGGCGTCCTCGTTCGGCATCGGCATGCTCGCCGTGGTGGTCATCGCCCAGTTCGACCCGCGCTTCATGGCGCGCTGGGTACCGCTGGCCTACGTGGTGGGCGTCGGCCTGCTGCTGGTGGTGGAACTGATGGGGCATACCGCGATGGGGGCCACGCGCTGGATCAACATCCCCGGGGTGATTCGCTTCCAGCCGTCGGAGCTGATGAAGATCATCATGCCGATGACCATCGCCTGGTACCTGGCGCGCCACAACCTGCCGCCGCGCTTCAAGCATCTGCTCGTCAGCCTGGCGATGATCGGTGTGCCGGTGGTGCTGATCGCCAAGCAGCCCGACCTCGGCACCTCGCTGCTGATCCTAGCCTCGGGTGCCTTCGTGGTGTTCATGGCCGGCCTGCAATGGCGCTGGATCATCGGCGCGGCAGCGGCGGTGGTGCCGATCGCGGTAGGCATGTGGTTCTTCTTCATGCACGACTACCAGAAGCGCCGCGTGCTGACCTTCCTCAATCCGGAGAGCGACCCGCTGGGCTCGGGCTGGAACATCATCCAGTCCAAGGCCGCCATCGGTTCCGGTGGCGTGCTGGGCAAGGGCTGGCTGCTGGGCACCCAGTCGCACCTGGATTTTTTGCCGGAAAGTCACACGGACTTTATCATTGCCGTGCTTGCCGAAGAGTTCGGTCTGGTGGGCGTCTGCATCCTGCTGCTGTTGTATCTGCTGCTGCTCGCGCGCGGCCTGGTGATCACCGCCCAGGCGCAGACGCTGTTCGGCAAGCTGCTGGCGGGGGCGCTGACCATGACTTTCTTCGTCTACGTATTCGTCAACATCGGCATGGTCAGTGGCTTGCTGCCGGTGGTTGGGGTGCCGCTGCCCTTCATTAGCTACGGCGGAACCCATCTGGTCACCTTGTTGTCAGGCTTCGGGATATTGATGGCGATTCACACGCATCGAAAGTGGATCGCTCAGGTTTGATTGGGAGTTTGGATTCAATGCATTCACTGCGCAGTTGGGCAGCTCGGACGTTCATCGGGGCCGGTATGGTAGGTCTGCTCGGCGCGACGTCTCAGGTGCTCGCGGCCGATTACGACGGCTCGCCCCAGGTGGCCGAGTTCATCGAGGAAATGACCCGCGATTACGGCTTCGCCGGGGAGCAACTGGTGAGCCTGTTCGCCGAGGTCGAGCGCAAGCAGGCGATCCTCGACGCGATCTCGCGGCCCGCCGAGAAGGTCAAGCCGTGGAAGGAATACCGGCCGATCTTCATCACCGACAAGCGCATCGCCCAGGGCGTGGCCTTCTGGAAGCAGAACCAGGCCGCGCTGGAGAAAGCCGAGGCCGAATACGGGGTGCCGGCGCAGTTCATCGTCGCCATCATCGGCGTGGAAACCTTCTATGGCGGCAACACCGGTAACTGGCGGGTGATGGACGCGCTGTCGACCCTGGCCTTCGATTACCCGCCGCGCGCGCCATTCTTCCGCAAGGAGCTGCGCGAGTTCCTCATGCTGACCCGTGAGGAACAGGTCGATCCGATCTCGCTGAAAGGTTCCTATGCCGGCGCCATGGGCCTGCCGCAGTTCATGCCGAGCAGCTTCCGCGCCTACGCGGTGGATTTCGACGGCGACGGCCATATCAACATCTGGAGCAATCCGACCGATGCCATCGGCAGCGTTGCCAGCTACTTCAAGCGCCATGGCTGGCAGGCCGGTGGCCAGGTGGCCAGCCGCGTCGAAGTCTCGGGTGAGCGCGTCGAGGAGGGCATGACCCAGGGGCTCGATCCGGTGAAGAACGTCGCCGAGCTGCGCGAGCTGGGCTGGACCAGCCAGGACGCGCTTGCCGAGGACGTACCGGTCACCGCATTTCGTCTGGAAGGCGCCGAAGGCGACGAATACTGGTTCGGTTTGCCCAACTTCTACACCATCACCCGCTACAATCGCAGCGTGATGTACGCCATGGCGGTCAACCAATTGGCCGAGTTGCTGGTCGAAGCGCGGGGTAACTGATGAATCTGTCCAAACTGCTGCCACTGGCTGCGTGCATGAGCGCAGCCCTGTTGTTGGCCAGCTGTTCTTCCAATCGAGCGCCGCAGCCAGGCACCGCGCCGGGGCAATCGGCTGGCCTGTCCGGGCCGGACGACTTCAACCGTCCGCACAAGGACGGCGCGCCTTGGTGGGACGTCGACGTCTCGCGTATTCCTGATGCGATCCCCATGCCGCACTACGGCCCGGTCAAGGCGGCGCCCTATACGGTGTTCGGCAAGCAGTACTACCCGATCCAGGACGCGCGCCGCTACCAGGCCGTCGGCCCGGCCTCCTGGTACGGCACCAAGTTCCATGGGCAGGCCACCGCCAACGGCGAGACCTACGACCTGTACGGCATGACCGCCGCGCACAAGACCCTGCCGCTGCCGAGCTACGTGCGCGTCACCAACCTGGAGAATGGCAAGAGCGTGATCCTGCGGGTCAACGACCGTGGGCCGTTCTACTCCGACCGCATCATCGACCTGTCCTTTGCCGCGGCGAAGAAGCTCGGTTATGCCGAGAAAGGCACCGCGCGGGTCAAGGTCGAGGGGATCGACCCGCACGAGTGGTGGGCGCAGCAGGGCCGTCCGGTGCCGATGGTGCTGGCCAACAACCAGCCGGCCAAGGCCGCCGTCGCGCCGCCGCTGTCCAAGCCCGCTCCGGTCGTCGAACAGTACGCACCGCCTCCTGCGCAGCACGCAGCGGCCGTGGTGCCTGTGCAGATCGACGCAAAAAAAAACGATTCACTCGGAGCCTCTGGCCTGTATCTCCAGGTTGGAGCCTTCGCCAATCCGGACGCTGCGGAGCTGCTCAAGGACAAGCTGAGCCAGACCACCAGTGTGCCGGTGTTCATCAGCTCAGTGGTGCGCGACCAGCAGATTCTGCACCGGGTTCGCCTGGGGCCGATCAGCAACCAGGGCGAGGCTGAGCAGCTGCAGAGCAGCGTCCGGGTCGCCAACCTCGGCCAACCGACGCTGGTACGCGGCGACTGATTCGACCCCGCAGGGCCACGGCAGGTGCAAGCGCAATTCTTTCCGGGCCCAGGGGCACTAAACCGGCATTGGCCGGACTAACCCACGTGCTGTCATGATTGGCGGCTGGGGAAAGGCCCCTTCGGGGGCTGTTTCACAATCCACGCAACGATTTTCGAGAGACGGATGAACATCACCAGCTTCGCGCAACGTGCCTTTCTCCTCATGACCCTGTTGGTTTCGCCACTGGTCTGGGCCAGCCCGCAGGTCGTACCTGCACCGCCGCAACTGGCGGCCAGCGCCTATGTGCTGATGGATGCCGCCACCGGCCAGGTGCTGGTGGGCGAGAACGGTGACGAGCGCCTGCCGCCCGCCAGCCTGACCAAACTGATGACCGCCTACATCGCCACTCTGGAAATTCGCAACGGCAAGATCGGCGAGAAGGACATGGTCACCATCAGCGAGCACGCCTGGCGTACCGGCGGTGCCGGTTCGGGCGGTTCGACCATGTTCCTGCCGGTCAACAGCCAGGCCAGTGTCGACGACCTGCTGCACGGCATCATCATCCAGTCCGGCAACGACGCCAGCATCGCCCTGGCCGAGTACATCGCCGGCAGCGAAGATGCCTTCGCCGACATGATGAACGCCACCGCCGAGCGCCTGGGCATGAAGAACAGCCACTTCATGAACGCCACCGGCCTGCCGGACCCGCAGCACTACTCCAGTGCCCACGACATGGCGATCCTGGCCCGCGCGATCATCAACGAGGACGCCGACCACTATGCGATCTACTCGCAGAAGGAATTCCTCTGGAACAACATCAAGCAGCCCAACCGCAACCTGCTGCTGTGGCGCGACAAGACCGTCGACGGCCTGAAGACCGGCCACACCAACGAGGCCGGCTACTGCCTGGTGTCCTCCGCCGTGCGTGACGGTGCGCGCATGATCACCTCCGTGTTCGGCACCACCAGCGAGCAGGCGCGTGCCGCCGAAACCCAGAAGCTGCTGACCTACGGTTTCCGCTTCTTCGAGAGCCGCACCTTCTACCAGAAGGGTGCCGAGCTGGCCCAGGCCACCGTCTGGAAAGGCCAGGCCAGCCAGGTCAAGGCCGGTCTTGCCAAGGACCTGGCGCTGACCATGCCCAAGGGCCAGCTGGAGAAACTGCAAGCCAGCATGACCCTCAACCCGCAGCTGATCGCCCCGATCCAGCAGGGCGACGTGATCGGCAAGGTGGAGGTCAAGCTGGGTGACGAGGTCGTGCACAGCGCCGACCTGGTGGCTCTGCAGTCGGTCGAGGAGGCTGGCCTGTTCGGTCGCCTGTGGGACAGCATCCGCCTGTTCTTCTTCGGCCTGTTCAACTGATAGCTCCGGCCGCCCCCATGGGCGGCCCTTTTCTGGACGGGCCGCGAGCCCGCTGATGCCATGACCGATACCGACGTTCAACCGCCAAAAATCGAATTCCCCTGCGAGCGCTACCCGATCAAGGTGATCGGCACCGCAGGCGATGGTTTCGCCGATCTGGTGATCGAGGTCATCCAGCGCCATGCCCCGGACCTGGATGCGTCCACCCTGGTGATGCGCGACAGCCGCAACGGCAATTTCCTCTCCGTGCAGGTGCTGATCACCGCGACCAGTGTCGAGCAGTTGCAGGCGATCCATGTCGACCTGCGTGCGACCGGTCGTGTGCACATGGTGCTCTGACCTCCATGCCTGAACTCGTTGTGCGTCACCTGGGGCTGGTCGAGTATCAGCCGACGCTGGAGGCCATGCGCCAGTTGACCCGTGAGCGCGATGAGCACACGGCGGATGAGATCTGGCTGCTGCAACATCCCAAGGTGTTCACCCAGGGCCAGGCCGGCAAGGCCGAGCATCTGCTGGCGCCGGGAGATATCCCGGTGCTGCAGGTCGAGCGCGGCGGGCAGGTGACCTACCATGGTCCGGGGCAACTGGTCGCCTACCTGATGCTCGACCTGCGCCGTCTCGATCTGGGCGTGCGCGAGCTGGTCACGGCGATGGAGCAGAGCCTGGTCGAGCTGCTGGCCAGCTACGCCATCGAGGCCGCGCCCAAGGCCGATGCCCCGGGTGTCTACGTCGCCGGTGATAAGATCGCCTCACTGGGCCTGCGGGTCAGTCGTGGTTGTTCATTCCACGGCCTGGCGCTGAACGTCGACATGGACATGACGCCGTTCCTGCGCATCAACCCCTGTGGTTATGCCGGGTTGAAGATGGTGCAGATGCGCGATCTGCTGGCTACCCCGCCGGCATTCGACGAGGTCGCGCAGCGACTGGAACAGGTGCTGCGCAAGCGCCTGGGCTACGCTGCCGCGTAGCGCTCGGCCAGGCATGAAAAAGGGACGCCGCAGCGTCCCTTTTTCTTTCGTGCGGATCGCTCAGTTCAGATTGAGCGCCGGAATCAGGCTGCTGTCGACTTGCTGGCCCGGTACCGGAACGGGGGCGGCCAGGCCCAGGTTGTTCTTCTCGAACACCCGGTCGGCGCGGTAGCTGGAACGCACCAGCGGGCCGGCGGCGACTTCCATGAAGCCCTTCTCCAGGCCGATGTCGCGCAGGCGATTGAACTCCTCCGGGCTGACCCAGCGCTGCACCTTGAGGTGGTTGCGGGTTGGCTGCAGGTACTGGCCGAGGGTGAGGATGTCCACGCCGATGGCGCGCAGGTCGTCCATGGTTTCCAGCACTTCCTCGTCGGTCTCGCCCAGGCCGAGCATCAGGCTGGTCTTGGTCAGTACGTCCGGGCGGTGCTTCTTGGCGTGCTCGAGGACCTTGAGGGTCTTCTCGTAGCCGGCGCGCGGGTCACGCACCACATGCGTCAGGCGTTTGACCGTCTCGACGTTCTGCGCGAACACTTCCAGGCCGGAATCCACGACGCGTTCGATGGCCTGGTGATCGCCATCGAAGTCCGGGGTCAGGGCTTCGACCACGACCTGCGGGGTATTGGCCTTGATTGCCCGCACGCAGGCCGCGTAGTGACCGGCTCCGCCATCGTCGAGGTCGTCACGGTCCACCGAGGTCAGGACGATGTAGCGCAGTGCCATGAGCTCGACCGACTTGGCCGTGTTCTGGGGTTCTTCCAGATCCAGCCAGCCGTTGGGGTTGCCGGTATCCACCGCGCAGAAGCGGCAGGCGCGGGTGCACACCGAGCCCATCAGCATGATGGTGGCGGTGCCGTTGGACCAGCACTCGCCCATGTTCGGGCAGTGCGATTCCTGGCACACGGTGCTCAGGCGATGTTCGCCGACGTTGCGCTTGACCGCCTCGAAGCGGCTGCCGCCCGGCGCCTTGACCCGCAGCCACTTGGGCTTGGGCTCGAAGACCTGGGGTTCGGCCGAGGCACGGCGCTTCTGACCATCCTTGATCGCGGTGATGCCTTGGGCAGTGCGGAATTTTTCGCCGCTGGCGACGGATTTGGGCGAGGAGGTATCGGACATCGGAAATCTGGGCTCCGGTAGAGGCTCCGTGGGGCGGGTGGCTTTTGGCCGCCCGCCAGTCTATCACAGAAGCTGTATGCAGACGCCGGGGCCGTCTGTCGACAAAGTGTCCTGTCGCGCTACGGCTGGGCTGCGCTCAGCGAGCGCGCAGCTGTTGCAGCAGCTGGGTGTTGGGATAGCCGTCGGCCGGCCATTTCAGCTGCAGCTGCAGGGCACGAATCGCCTTGCGCGTGTTGGCGCCGATGATGCCGTCCGCCGGCCCGGGATCGAAACCGGCCTTGGCCAGCCGTTCCTGCAGCTCGATGCGTTCGCTGCGGCCGAGCTGGCGTTCGCCTCGGGGCCACTGTCCCTGGACGTCGCTGGGGCGCAGCAGGTTGTCCGCGAGCAGGCCGATGGCCAGGGCATAGGAGGTGGAGTTGTTGTACTTGAGAATGCTGCGGAAGTTATCCAGCAGGAGGAACGCCGGGCCGCTGTGGCCGGCCGGCAGTTGCAGGCTGGCACGCGCGTTGGCGGCGGCACCGGTGGCCGACAGCGGGCGTACGCCCAGCTCGGCCCATTCGGCGAGGGTACGGCGTTGCTCCGGATCGGCCAGGGCATAGTCGAAGCCGGCCGGCAGGTTGACCTCGAACCCCCAGGGCTGCCCGCGCTGCCAGCCGGAGGCCTGCAGGTAATGTGCGGCCGAGGCCAAGGCGTCGGTCGAGGAGTTCCACAGGTCGCGCTTGCCGTCCTTGTCGAAGTCCACGGCGTGCTGGTTGTAGGTCGTCGGCATGAACTGGGTCTGGCCCATGGCGCCGGCCCAGGAGCCGATCATGCGCTCGCCGGAGATGTCGCCGTTCTGCAGGATCTGCAGGGCGGCCAGCAACTGGACGCGCCAGAAGCCCTGGCGTCGCCCGTCATAGGCCAGTGTCGCCAGGGAGCGGATCACGCTGTGACTGCCGATATTGTTGCCGAAGTTGCTTTCCAGGCCCCAGATGGCCACCAGTATCCGCGCGTCGACACCGTACTGTTGCTCGATGCGCTGCAGGACCAGGTTGTGTTGCGCCAGCAGGACGCGGCCGCGACCGATACGGCTCGAGGACACGGCACCATCGAGATACTCCCACACCGGGCGGGTGAACTCCGGCTGGCTGCTGTCGGCCTTGAGTACCGCCGGGTCGGGCGTGATGTCCGCGAACACCCGGTCGAACAAGGCCGCATCGATGCCGGCGGCCAGCGCTTCGCTGCGCAGTGCCTGGCGCCAATCGGCGAAGCTGGGCACCAGGCTGTCGGCATGGACCTGATTGACGGCTGGAGTGACGGCGGTCGGGAGATTTTCGGCTGGAGCCTGAGCGCAGGCAGCCAGTAGCAGGAGAGGAAGCAGGGCCAGGGCGCGACGGGGAAGCTGGTGTGGCATGTCTATCTCAGGGCATATAAGCAGGCCGCTACCTTAGCACGCTCAGGCCGCAGGCTGGGCTATCCATGAGCTGAACAACCCCATAAAGCAAGAAGCCTCCCAATTCTGGGAGGCTTCGCGGCGGTAACTGCCTTTGCCCTTCAATGGTCGTTCCTGACGGGAGCGGAACAGGGGCTGGGCGACGATGGATTTGGCCTTGTTCGGCCGTTTGCCGTTCTTCTTGCTCATGCTGTCTTTCTCCTGGCTCGTCTGCGCCGATGCAGACGGCGCGGACTATGCGCCGCTGTACAGAGAATGTCCAGATGAGGACGGCGGTATCTCGGGTTACAGGCTCAGGCGCTGGCCAGCCAGTTGCAGGCTCAGCAACGCCAGGTTGCTCCAGGGATCGCCGGGCGCCTGGCCCTTGATCTGCGCGTCGATCTGCTGGGCCTGTTGCAGCAGCAGGCCCCAGCGCTTGCTGCTGTGGCGCTGCAGGGCCTTGGAAACCAGCGGGCGGCGCTTGTCCCAGACCGGTGGGCGGGCGCTGGAGAAGGCCTTGTCCAGGGGGATGCCCTGGCTGTGCTGGTGGGCGATGCCGGCGAGCAGGCGTATCTCGCGAGCCAGCGCCCAGAGAATCACCGGGGGCTCGACGCCTTCGCCGCGCAGCCCTTCGAGCACGCGCAGGGCATGCGCGGCGTCACCGGCGAGTGCGCAGTCGATCAGGCCGAAGACGTCGAAGCGCGCGCTGTCGGCGACAGCGGCCTGGACGGTTTCGGCGTCCACCTGGTTGCCTTCGGCAAGCAGTTTGAGCTTCTCGACTTCCTGTGCAGCCGCCAGCAGGTTGCCTTCCACCCGCGCGGCGATCATTTCCACCGCGTCGGCACTGGCGCTCAGTCCGGCCTGAGCCAGACGCTGGCGCACCCACTGCGGTAGCTGGTTGGCATCCACCGGCCAGATCTGGATGAACTGGCAGGCCGGGCCGTCGATCAGCGCCTTGGCCCATTTGCTTTTCTGCGTGCTGCCATCGAGCTTGGGCAGGCTCAGCAGCAGCACGGTGTCTTCCGGTGGGCGGGCGAGGTATTCGAGCAGGGCTGAGGCGCCCTTGTCGCCGGGCTTGCCCGAGGGCAGGCGCAGTTCCAGCAGGCGCTTCTCCGCGAACAGGGACAGGCTGGCGCCAGCCTGCAGCAGGTTACCCCAGTCGAAGTTGGCTTCGGCGTTGAACACCTGGCGTTCGCCAAAACCCTGCTGACGGCAAGCCTGGCGGATGGCGTCAGCAGCCTCCTGGCAGAGCAGCGGCTCGTCGCCACTGATCACGTAGACAGGGGCGAGCGAACCCTGCAGGTGTTTGCCGAGTTGGGCGGGGGCAAGCTTCATCGCGCTGAGGTCATCGAGGCAGGAGGGCAGGGGGCTGCAGGCGCAGCCCCGGGGCCGTTACTGAGCCGGCAGTTCGATGGGCGACTGCTGCGGCGCGACCTGGCTTTCGCGGGCATTGCGCGCGGCTTCCAGTGCCTCGGCTTCTGCCTTGGCGCGCGCTTCGGCGGCCTGCTGCAGCTGGTCCAGCTGAGCCGGGGTGATCTGTTGCAGGCGCAGGCTGAGTTGCTGGATCAGCTCGCGGCGCAGCTCGTTGCGCAGTTGCAGGGCTTCCTGGTCCGAGCCGGTCAGGTTGTTGTCATCCTGCATGTAGTAGTTCTGCACTTCGACCTGGCTGTTGCTCAGCAGCAGGTTGCGCGTACCACGGATTTCATAGTCCAGCGTCAGGGTCAGCTCGTACTCGGCACTGCGGGCGCCGCCGCTGAAGCTGGCCGTGCGACGATTCTCGGACTCTCTGACGAGAACCAGCTTGTAAGGTGCGCCCGGATGGACGTTGACGTCGTTGTTCTCCAGGACTTCGCGCAGCTCCTGCACGGTCTCGCCGTAGGCGTTGCGTGCGCTGACGTCGAGCTCCTTGAGAGCGAACTGGGCATCGCCAGTGCCGCGCAGCTGGAAGCCACATGCGCTGAGCAGGCCGGCCAGGCCGATGATCAGCAGATTCCGTTTCATCATTCTCATATCCCCTTGGCGGATCAGGGCGCCAGCCGAAGTCTGGCGCCGAGCTTAATCAGTTGGCGACGATGTTGACCAGCTTGCCCGGTACCACGATGACCTTGCGGATGCTCAGGCCTTCGGTGAAGCGCAGCACGTTCTCGTTGGCACGTGCGGCAGCCTCGACCTCCTCGCGGCTGGCGCTGGCCGGTACCTCGATCTGTCCGCGCAGCTTGCCGTTGACCTGCACCACCAGGGTCAGGCTGTCCTGCACCAGGGCAGCCTCGTCGACCTGCGGCCACTGGGCATCGATCACCGCATCGCCGTGACCGAGACGCTGCCACAGCTCGTGGCTGATATGCGGGGTGATCGGCGCCAGCAGCAGGGTGACGACCTGCAGGCCTTCCTGCACCAGGGCACGATCCTGCTCGGTCGCGGTGGCGGCCTTTTCCAGCACGTTCATCAAGGTCATCACCTGGGCGACGGCGGTGTTGAACTTGTGGTGCTGGCCGATATCGTTGCTAGCCTGCTTGACCGCCAGGTGAATGGCGCGGCGCACGGCCTTCTGCTCGTCGCTCAGGGCGCTGATATCCAGCGGGCCCGGCAAGCCGGCACTGACGTGGGCCTGGGCCAGGCGCCAGACGCGGCGCAGGAAGCGGTTGGCACCCTCGACACCGGCGTCCGACCACTCGCAGCTCTGGTCGGGCGGCGAGGCGAACATCATGAACAGGCGGCAGGTGTCGGCGCCGTACTGGTCGATCATGTCCTGCGGGTCGACACCGTTGTTCTTCGACTTGGACATCTTCTCGGTGCCGCCGATTTCCACCGGCAGGCCGTCGCTCTTCAGCTTGGCGCCGATGACCTTGGCCTTGGCGTCACGCTCGACCTCGACATCGGCCGGGTTGAACCAGTCCTTGCCGCCGTTCTCCAGGGTGCGGTAGTAGGTCTCGGCGACCACCATGCCCTGGGTCAGCAGGTTCTTGAACGGCTCGTTGGAGCTGACCAGGCCTTCGTCGCGCATCAGCTTGTGGAAGAAGCGCGCGTACAGCAGGTGGAGAATGGCGTGTTCGATACCGCCGATGTACTGATCCACCGGCAGCCAGTGATTGGCCGCGGCCGGGTCGACCATGCCGCCCTCGTAGTTCGGGCTGGCGTAGCGGGCGAAGTACCAGGAGCTTTCCACGAAGGTGTCCATGGTGTCGGTTTCGCGCTTGGCCGGCGCACCGCATTTCGGGCAGGTGCAGCTGTAGAACTCGGGCATCTTCGCCAAAGGCGAACCAGCGCCGTCCGGCACCACGTCTTCGGGCAGCACGACCGGCAGCTGGTCTTCCGGCACCGGTACGTCACCGCAGGCGTCGCAGTGGATGATCGGGATCGGGCAGCCCCAGTAGCGCTGGCGGCTGATGCCCCAGTCGCGCAGGCGGAACTGGGTCTTGCGTGCACCGTGCGCGCTGGCTTCCAGGTCGCCGACGATGGCGTCGAAGGCGGCGCTGAAATCCTTGCCGTCGTACTTGCCGGAGTTGATGGTGGTCAGGCCGGCCTTGTCGCCGTACCAGTCCTGCCAGGTGCTGGCGTCGTAGTCCTTGCCTTCGCCGGCGTACACCTGACGGATCGGCAGGTCGTACTTGTTGGCGAATTCGAAGTCGCGCTCGTCATGTGCCGGCACGGCCATGACCGCGCCTTCGCCATAGCCCCACAGCACGTAGTTGGCGACGAACACCGGCAGCTTGTCGCCGGTCAGCGGGTGGATGACGAACTGGCCGGTGGCCAGGCCCTTCTTCTCCATGGTGGCCATGTCGGCCTCGGCCACGGAGCCGGCCTTGCACTCGGCGATGAAGGCCTGCAGTTCGGCACTGTTCTCGGCGGCGCGCTGCGCCAGCGGGTGCTCGGCGGCCACGGCCACGTAGGTGGCGCCCATCAGGGTGTCGGGGCGGGTCGAGTAGACTTTCAACTGACCAGCGCTGCCGATGCTGTCGACGTCGTAGTCGAAGGCGATGTCGGCACCGAAGCTCTTGCCGATCCAGTTGCGCTGCATGGTCTTGACCTGTTCGGGCCAGCCATCGAGCTCATCCAGGCTGCTCAGCAGCTCTTCGGCGTAAGCGGTGATCTTGAAGTAGTACATCGGGATTTCGCGCTTCTCGATCAGCGCGCCCGAACGCCAGCCACGGCCGTCGATGACCTGCTCGTTGGCCAGCACGGTCTGGTCGACCGGGTCCCAGTTGACGGTGCCGTTCTTGCGGTAGATCACGCCCTTCTCGAACAGGCGGGTGAACAGCCACTGCTCCCAGCGGTAGTAGTCCGGCTTGCAGGTGGTGACTTCGCGCGTCCAGTCGATGGCCAGGCCCAGCGACTTGAGCTGGGACTTCATGTAGGCGATGTTCTCGTAGGTCCATCTGGCCGGTGCCACCTGGTTCTTCATCGCGGCGTTTTCCGCCGGCATGCCGAAGGCGTCCCAGCCCATCGGCTGCAGCACGTTCTTGCCCTGCATGCGCTGGTAGCGGGCGATCACGTCACCGATGGTGTAGTTGCGCACGTGGCCCATGTGTAGCTTGCCGCTGGGGTAAGGGAACATCGACAGGCAGTAGAAGGTGTCCTTGCCGGGTTGTTCGCTGACGACGAAGGAATTCTGCGCGTCCCAGTGGGACTGCGCGGCGGCTTCTATTTCACGGGGCGAGTACTGTTCGTGCATGGCTCTGGCGCTGAAGGAAAGGGACTTTCGGAAAACGTCGTAGCATACATGAGCGCCGTCTATCGAGGGAAACCCAGATTGTCCCGTGCTCGCCGTTTGTCGCGGCACCGCGCCGCTTGCATGGCCTTCGCTAAGCTTTGTTAAAGGCCCGCAATCGGTGGGGCTCGCGAGGTGTTCGATGGCTGATCCACGGCAAACGGAGCGGGGCGCCGGTCTCTATGAACGGTTGCTGCAGCGTCTTGCCCTGGCGCTGGAGGAGGCCGACACGGCCAGTCGTCTGCATGCCGAGCCGATGCGCGAGCTGGAACTCGATGGCCTCAGTCCGGCCGAACTGGAATTGATCCGTGCCTACCTCAACCGCGACCTGCACTGGCTGCGTGGCTGGCATGCGGCGGCCGAGGAACTGGCCCTGATCCAGCGGCAACCCATGCGCAGCGCCAAGTCCGCAGGCGGCAGGCCGCTGGGCAGGCTCAAGCCCATGGCGAAACGCCGTCAGGCACTGTGCTGCGCGCTCTGCGGTGCGCCGGTGAGCTGGCACCGGGGGCAGGATGCGCAGGCATGTCAGGCCTGTGGTTCGAAGCTGTTTCGTAGCGGCAACCCCCGCTAGCAGATGCCTGAGCGCGACCGCGCAAGCGCTGTGCGTCTCACTCGGCATCTCAGTGACCTGCTAGGCTTGGGCGCCCCGGAGGTGCCTGATGCCGATTCGCTACATCCTCAAACAATTGCTGATGCCGCCAGGCGTGCTGCTGCTGGCGATCCTGCTCGCCTGGTGGCTGCGCCGCAGGTTTCCGCGCCTGGCGACGCTGTGTTTCCTGTTCGGCTTTGGCGGGCTCTGGCTGATGAGCCTGCCCGCCGTCATGCAGTGGGGCGCCAGCCTGCTCGAACGTGAGCCTGTGCTGGCCGAGGCGCAGTGGCCAGGCTTGGCGCAGCGCGCCGATGCCATCGTCATCCTGGGCGCCGGGCGCGAGCAGAACGATCCCGGCTGGGGCGGTACCGACCAGCCGGGATTGATGGCGCTGGAGCGCCTGCGTTATGCCGCGCGCCTTGCCCGGGCCTCCGGCTTGCCACTGGCTGCGAGCGGTGGCCTGCACTATGGCCAGCCGCCCAGCGAGGCGGCGTTGATGGCCGATTCGATGGCGCGCGATTACGGCCTGACCATCCGCTGGCTGGAGGAGGGCAGTCGTACCACCTGGGAGAATGCGCTGTTCAGTGCGCAGCTGCTGCAGCCGCAGGGCATCCGCCGGGTCGTGCTGGTGACCCAGGCCTGGCACATGCCACGGGCGCGCTGGTGTTTCGAGCAGGCCGGCTTCGAGGTGATCACTGCGCCCATGGGCTATCTCAGCGCGGGTTACGCCCGGCCAATGGGCGGCTGGTTACCCGAGTCACGCGTGATCTCGCAGAGCAGTCAGCTGCTCAACGAGGCCATCGGCCTGTTCGCCTATCCGCTGGCTCATGGTCGTGACTGAGTGTGCCGGCGCCGGCTTGCCAGCGATCTGGCGAGCACCTCGGCCGCACTGATCGCCGCAAGCGGGCTCCTGCGAGGTGTCTCTACAGCGTTTTGGCCATGCGGCTGGCCAGCAGCGCCCAGCCGAGCAGCAGGGCGCAGAGAATGGCTAGCGGCCAGATGCGCCATTGCAGGTACGGGGTCAGCCCGCGCATCGGCAGGACCTCGCCGTACAGCACGCCGCGCTCGAACTGCGGCAGGCTGAACTGGATGCGGCCCTGCGGGTCGATCACCACGGTCATGCCGTTGTTGGTGGCGCGGATCATCCAGCGCCCGGCCTCCAGCGCCCGCATCTGTGCCATCTGCAGGTGCTGCAGCGGGCCGATGGAGGTGCCGAACCAGGCGTCGTTGCTCACCGTCAGCAGGATGTCGCTGTCCGCCGCCAGTGCCGCCGCGAATTCCGGGTAGACCACCTCGTAGCAGATGAACGGCGCGATGCTGTACCCCTTGGCCAGCAGCGGCGGCTGCTCGGCCGGCCCGCGGGCGAAGTCGGACATGGGCAGGTCGAAGAATGCGATCAGCCCGCGCAGCAGATCCTGCAGCGGCACGTATTCGCCGAACGGCACCAGTTTCTGTTTCAGGTAGGTGCCCTGGGCGTCGCCCAGGCTGGTGATCGCGTTGTAGTAGCGCTGTTCGCCGCGTTCGTTGGACTGGCGCACCGGCACGCCGGTGATCAGCGCGCTCTGGCGATCACGGGCGAAGCGATCCATCACGCCGATGTAGCCCTGGGCCAGGTCCTTGAGGACCGGGATGGCGGTTTCCGGCCAGACCAGCAGGTCCACCTGCTCCGCGCTGAAGCTGAGGTCGCGATACAGCGCCAGCTGTGCATTGAGCTGGGCAGGGTCCCACTTCATGTTCTGCTCGACGTTGCCCTGCACGGCCGCCACGCTGAGGCTGTTGCCGGAGGGGTAGGTCCAGCTGTGCCCCTGCAGTGACAGGCCGGCCACCCAGGGCGCGATGAGCAGCGCCAGGGCGGCGATGTAGCGTGGCTTGTGCGGGCGCAGTCGCTCGAGGTTGACGATCAGGGCGGCGGAGAGCGCGATTAGGAAGGACGCCAGCCACACGCCGCCGACCGGGACCAGGCCGTTCAGCGGGCCGTCGAGCTGGCTGTAGCCTGCGTAGAGCCAGGGGAAACCGGTGAGGAACCAGCCGCGAAACACTTCCTGGAGGACCCACAGTGCGGCGAATGCCAGGGCATCGGCCAGTGGCGCCTCGCTGCGCCGTAGCCAGCGCGCCCAGAGTGCGGCGGTCAGGGCGAAGAACAGGCCCAGGCCGGCGACGAAACCCAGGGTGAGGATGCCGGCCAGGGCAGGCGAGGCGGCGCCGTAGTCATGGATGCTGACGTACACCCAGCTGGTGCCGGAGGCGAACAGGCCGAAGCCGTAGCTCCAGCCGCGCAGCGCCGCCTGCTTCGGGCTCAGCTGGCGCAGCCCCAGGTAGAACAGGGCGATGGACAGCACGGCCAGTGGCCAGAGATCGAAGGGCGCCAGAGCCAGGGTGGTCAGGGCGCCGGCGCCACAGGCGAGCAGGTGGCCGGGCCAGCCCGGACGGGTGATCCATTGCAACATGAGCAGATCCTTGGATGCGGGGTGGCGCAAGGGTAGAGCGGAATCGAGGCGGGGGAAAGCGTTCGCCCTCTCCCGGCGGAGAGGGCGAGGGGTCAGCGACTGACCGGGGTCAGGCGCAGCAGGTGGATGCGCCGGCTGTCGGCGTTGAGCACGCGGAAGCGGAACTCGCCGATCTCGGTCACTTCGTTGCGCTTGGGCAGGTGGCCGAAGGCGTTCATCACCAGGCCGCCGACGGTGTCGTACTCGTCGTCGGAGAACTCGCTGTCGAAGGTTTCGTTGAAACTGTCGATGGGCGTCAGGGCCTTGATCAGGTAATCGCCGGACGGCAGCGGCTTGATGTAGCCGTCCTCTTCGACGTCATGCTCGTCCTCGATGTCGCCGACGATCTGTTCCAGTACGTCCTCGATGGTCACCAGGCCGGCGACGCCGCCGTATTCGTCGATCACCACGGCCATGTGGTTGTGGTTGGCGCGGAACTCGCGCAGCAGCACGTTGAGGCGCTTGGACTCGGGCACGAAGGTGGCCGGGCGCAGCAGGTCCTTGATGTTGAAACTGGGCTGCTCGCCCTGCAGGATCAGCGGCAGCAGGTCCTTGGCCAGCAGGATGCCGATGACGTCGTCGAGGCTTTCGCCGATCACCGGGTAGCGCGAGTGCGCGGCGTCGATGATGGCGGGGAGGAATTCGCGGGGAGTCTGGCTGGCCTTGATGCTGATCATCTGCGAGCGCGGCACCATGATGTCGCGTACCTGCAGGTCGGCGACCTGAATGGCGCCTTCGACGATGGTCAGCGCCTCGCTGTCGAGCAATTTGTTCTGGTGGGCATCGCGCAGGACTTCCAGCAGTTCCTGGCGGTTTCTCGGCTCATGAGCAAAAGCCTGGGTCAGCTTGTTGAACCAGGACTTCTGCTCGTTGCTCGATCGGTCTTCGCTCATGGCGTTTTACTCGGGATCCTTATCAATAGGAGATTCGTCGTCCGCATACGGGTCGGCATGACCCAGTTCGGCGAGCAATTGTCGTTCCAGATCTTCCATCTCGAGGGCTTCATCTTCCTCGATGTGGTCATAGCCCAGCAGGTGCAGGCAGCCGTGGATCACCAGGTGGGCCCAGTGTGCCTCCGGCGTCTTGCCCTGTTCGGCCGCTTCGCGCTCGACCACCGGTACGCAGATCACCAGGTCGCCCAGCAGCGGGATGTCGAGAATGCCTTCCGGCACGTCGGCGGGGAAGGACAATACGTTGGTGGCGTAGTCCTTGTGTCGCCAGGTGTGGTTGAGTTCGCGGCCCTCGGCCTCGTCGACCAGGCGGATGGTCAGCTCGGAGTCGGCCGTGCGCTGGCGCAGCGCCAGTTCGCACCAGCGTCGCAGCAGGGCCGCGTCAGGATGCTGGCCGTCTGTGGCCGGCTGCAGATCCAGCTCAAGCATCCTTGCCCTCGGTCTTGCTCTGCTGGCGGGCATCGTGGCGCTCGTAGGCCTCGACGATGCGCTGCACCAGCGGGTGACGGACCACGTCCTTGGGCAGGAAGTGGGTGAAGCTGATGCCGGGGACGTCGCGCAGCACCTCGATCACGTGCGCCAGGCCGCTCCTGGTGCCGCGCGGCAGGTCGACCTGGGTGATGTCGCCGGTGATCACGGCAGTGGAGCCGAAACCGATACGGGTGAGGAACATCTTCATCTGCTCGACGGTGGTGTTCTGACTTTCGTCGAGAATGATGAAGCTATTGTTGAGCGTGCGCCCGCGCATGTAGGCCAGCGGGGCGATCTCGATCACCTGCTTTTCGATCAGCTTGGCCACGTGGTCGAAGCCGAGCATCTCGTACAGGGCGTCGTACAGCGGGCGCAGGTAGGGGTCGATCTTCTGCGCCAGATCGCCGGGCAGGAAGCCGAGCTTCTCACCGGCCTCCACCGCTGGGCGTACCAGCAGGATGCGCCGCACCTGCTCGCGCTCCAGCGCGTCCACCGCGCAGGCCACGGCCAGGTAAGTCTTGCCGGTACCGGCGGGGCCGATGCCGAAGTTGATGTCGTTGTCGAGGATCGCCTTGACGTAGCGCTGCTGGTTGGCGCCGCGCGGCTTGATCACGCCCTTGCGCGTGCGCAGGGTCACCTGCGGGGTGTTGCTCGGGTTGACCAGCTCCTCGACCCCGGACTCCTGCAGGTACAGGTGCACCAGGTCCGGCGACAGCTCGGTGGCCTTGGTTTCGCGGTACAGCTTGCGCAGCAGGGTTTCGGCGGCCAGGGTCTTGTCGGCGCTGCCGAGCATTTCGAACTGGTTGCCACGGTTGCGGATTTCCAGGCCGAGGCGTTCCTCGATCAGGCGCAGGTGCTCGTCGAACTGGCCGCAGAGATTGGCGAAACGGCGGGCCTCGAAGGGCTCGAGGGTGAAACGATGGGGTTCTAGAGAGGCGTTCAAGGTGATGTCGTGATCGTCACTTGGCTGGGTAGTTGAAGGCAGCATAACGCTGGCTGCCCACAACGCAAAGTGTGGGCGAGCGCGACGTTAGTGGAGGGTCTCGGCGTCCAGCAGGGTGCCACGCAGCGAGTGCGGCAGGGCATCGTCGATGTGTACGTCGACGAACTGGCCGATCAGGCGCGGGTTGCTGGCGCGGAAGTTGACGATGCGATTCTGCTCGGTACGGCCCTGGAGCATGCCCGGGTCCTTCTTCGAGTAGTCGCTGACCAGGATGCGCTGCACGGTACCGACCATGCGCCGGCTGTTCTCGAAGCCGTTCTGGCTGATGCGGTGCTGGAGCAGGGCCAGGCGCTGTTTCTTCACCTCGTCCGGGGTGTCGTCGAGCAGGTCGGCGGCCGGCGTGCCGGGGCGCGAGCTGTAGATGAAGGAGAAGGAGAAGTCGAAGCCGACGTCATCGATCAGCTTCATGGTCTGCTCGAAATCCTTTTCGGTCTCGCCGGGGAAGCCGACGATGAAGTCCGAGCTGATCAGGATGTCCGGCACCGCTGCGCGCAGCTTGCGGATGCGCGACTTGTACTCCAGCGCGGTGTGGTTGCGCTTCATCGCCGCGAGGATGCGGTCGGAGCCGGACTGCACCGGCAGGTGCAGGTATTTGACCAGCTGCGGAATCTCGGCGTGGGCCTGGATGATCGCGTCGGAGAACTCCAGCGGGTGGCTGGTGGTGTAGCGGATGCGCTCGATGCCGTCGAGGGCGGCCACGGCGTGCAGCAGTTCGGCGAAGTCGGCGATGCGACCATCCGGCGTCTCGCCACGGTAGCCGTTGACGTTCTGCCCGAGCAGGGTGACTTCCTTGACGCCCTTGTCGGTGAGCTGGGTGATCTCCAGCAGCACGTCGGCCAGTGGCCGGCTGACTTCCTCGCCACGGGTGTAGGGCACCACGCAGAAGGTGCAGTACTTGCTGCAGCCTTCCATCACCGAGACGAACGCGCTGGGGCCGTCGACGCGCGGCTCGGGCAGGCGGTCGAACTTCTCGATCTCGGGGAAGCTGATGTCCACCTGGGCGGTCTTGGTCACGCGCGCGGCGTCGATCATTTCCGGCAGGCGGTGCAGGGTCTGCGGGCCGAACACCACGTCGACATAGGGCGCGCGGTCGCGAATGGCGGCGCCTTCCTGGCTGGCGACGCAGCCGCCGACACCGATCACCAGGTCCGGGTTGGCCTGCTTCAGTTCGCGCCAGCGGCCGAGCTGGGAGAACACCTTGTCCTGGGCCTTCTCACGGATCGAGCAGGTATTGAGCAGGATCACGTCGGCTTCTTCGGGCTTTTCCGTAACCTCCAGGGCCTGATGCTCGCCCAGCAGGTCGACCATGCGCGAGCTGTCGTACTCGTTCATCTGGCAACCGTGGGTTTCGATATAGAGCTTCTTGGTCATGGCACTGTCTGAGGTGGTTAAAAAATGACCGCGCATTATAGGCGTGTGCCAAGGTCGACGCTACCGCTCAGCGTGTCCTCGAGAAATCCTGGGTTGGCATCAGCTCATTGCCTTGCTGCAGATACAGGCTGTCGATCAGGTCATAGGCTGTGCCGCCGAAGCAGTCTCGACCTTCGCCGAGCAGACGCAAACGGTATTGGTCATTCTCTGTGGCAACACGCAATGTCTGAATGCTGCAGCAGCGTGACGTATCGGCCAGCGGGCTGTCGGTATCTTCCGTCGATGGGCTGAGCTGGCGCAGCAGTTTGCCATGTTGCCACTCCTCCAGCCTGGGGCAGCTGCCTGCTTCTGTTGCGGGTCGAAGTACAAGGCAGCGGTCGACTGCGCTGGCAACGCTGGCCAGAGCGCCGTCTATGGTTTGAGGGCAGGGCTTCGCCTCGTAAGCGCTCAGGTGCTTTTCGTGAGCCGCCTCGCATCGCCGTTGGTTGGTTTCCAAGGCGTGTTGGAGTGTCTCCTCATTTTCCAGGTTCTGCTGAATATCCAGGGTACTGGCGGGATTGTTGATCAGGCGTCCGAGGAGGGTGAGACAGTCTTGTGCACGGCCGGCCTTGAGGTAGGCAAGCGATAGATCGCTGCGCAGCCAGTACCAATTGGCGTCAAGGGTTTCAGGGTGGCAGGCATCCTGCCGTTGTCTGGTCTTTTCCAGGCGAGCGATGGCGCCGTCGTAGTCGCCTCGGGAGAAGAGGTCGTTGACCAGCGGACGACTCAGGGCCTGTGCAGAGCAGTCGGCTGCTGTCGCGCTGACGGGAAGCGCCAGGGCTATGGCGAGCAGTAACAGATGGGCGGTCAGATGGCGTGTCATGTGACTCTTCCTTGATCAGCGTGCCAAGTTATTCCAATGGGTGAACGCGGTGTTGTGCAGCCGCGCTGTGCTATTCTGCGCCCCGTTTTTACTGACTTCGAGTCTCCATGAGCAAGCGTGACCCCATCTACAAGGTGATTTTCCTCAACCAGGGCCAGGTGTACGAGATGTATGCCAAGCAGATCTTTCAGAGCGATCTGTGGGGCTTTCTGGAGGTGGAGGAGTTCGTCTTCGGCGAGCGTAGCCAACTGGTGGTCGACCCCAGCGAGGAGAAGCTCAAGGCGCAGTTCGAGGGCGTGGTGCGCAGCTTCGTGCCGATGCACGCGATCATCCGCATCGACGAGGTGGAGCGCCTGGGCACGGCGAAGATCAGCGAAGCCAAGGGTGGCGGCAACGTGATGCCGTTCCCCATGCCGATGCCGGACAAATAACGGCAAGAAGGCAGCAAGCGGGTTCGGTATAGGCGCGGCTGTTACCTGGGACTTGCCGCCTGCGGCTGCGTTTCTAGGGCAGCGGCGAGAAGGGCGAGCGACCTTCGGCGGTCTGCAGTTCCAGCAGGTAGCTACGGAAGATCTGCCCCAGCACCTGGCTGGCGATTTCCAGCTCGTCGCGACGCATCTGCGCCGATACCAGGTCGGCGCTGTCCATGGCTTCGTCCGAGCCATTGACCGACGCCATCTTCAGGACGATATAGGCCTGCACGTTGTTGGCCGGTACGCCTTCACCACGGAAGAACATGGTGCCCAGGCGCAGTTGCGCTTCGGCGTGGCCCTGCAGCGACGCCCGCTCGAACCAGGTCAGCGCCTGCTTGAGGTCACGCGGGGTGCGCTTGCCATCGTAGTAGTACTCGCCGAGCTCGAAGGCCGCCTGCATATCGCCGCCACGCGCCATCTCCTGGCAGCTCGCCAGGGCATCGGGCATATCGTCGGGGGTGGCGTTCAGGGCGCAACTGCCGGTTGCGGGGATCAGCAGGGAGTTGCCGCCTGCGGATGCAAACAGCGGGAGGAAAAGCAACAGGCAGCCCAGTGACAGGGTGCGGCCGGTGCGGTTCATCTGGATAACGGGACCTCGGCAGTTCAGGGCGGGAGACATGCCCGGTCGACGCGATGCGTGTCGACCGGCGCATTATGGAATAAACCGCCCGCTTGTTACAAAGCCTGTTTCGTCGCACTTCCCGGCAGGCTCAGCAGCAACCAGGCCAGCAGCGGATAGGCCAGTGCGAGCAACACGTGGAACAGGTCCACGCGCAACAGCGGGCCGATCTTGCCCGTGCTGCCCACTCCGATGCCGGCGAGCAGGAACAGGCCCACGACACCGACGGCGGCGAACAGTGCGCGGCGCTGCGGCCATTGCATGGCGCCCGCATAGAGAATCAGCACCAGGGTGAGCAGATTCAGCGCCAGGCGGTAGTCCTCGAGGTAGCCGAGCTGGCGGAACAGCTCGAAGAAGGCGCACAGTCCGAGCAGGATGCGCCCCCAGTTCGCTCGGCTCCAGGCCCAGCCACGGCCCAGCGCCAGTGCCGCAGCGCCCAGCAGTGGCAGGCCGAGGAAGGCGCTGGCCTGGCTCAGCCACAGGTGTGCGCCTTGCCAGCTCGGGTCGAAGCCGTAGCGCACCACGCCGACGCTGGCGGCTGCCGCCGGCAACAGGAAGCCCAGCAGTGCACAGAACAGTGCCGGCTGATCGCCTTCGCCATGACGCCCGCGGGCCCGGCCGATGAGCCAGGCGCACGTGGCGCAGGCGATGGCCAGCAGGGCATCGCTGCAGGTGGTGCTGTACTGCATCAGGCTTTTTTCAGTTCGGCGAAGGCGCGTTCGGCCGCAGCGAAGGTGATCTCCAGTTCCTTGTCGCCATGGGCGATCGAGGTGAAGCCGGCTTCGAAGGCGCTTGGCGCCAGGTACACGCCACCCTCGAGCATGAGGTGGAAGAAGCGGTTGAAGCGCGCGCTGTCGCTGGCCATCACGTCGGCGAAGGTGACGATGTCGTCGGCGCCGCTGAAGTACAGGCCGAACATGGCGCCTGCCTGCGTGGTGACGAACGGAATGCCGGCGGCATCGGCGCGCTCCTGCAGGCCGGTGAGCATGCGCGAGGTGTAGTCGCTCAGCTCGGCGTGGAAGCCCGGGCGGCTGATCAGCTTGAGGGTGGTCAGGCCGGCGGCCATGGCCAGCGGGTTACCCGACAGTGTGCCAGCCTGGTAGACCGGGCCGAGCGGGGCGATGCACTCCATGATCGCGCGCTTGCCGCCGAAGCAGCCGACCGGCATGCCGCCGCCGATGATCTTGCCGAAGGTGGTCAGGTCGGGGTCGACGCCGTAGTGCGCCTGGGCGCCGCCGAGGGCGACGCGGAAGCCGGTCATCACTTCGTCGAAGATCAGCACCACGCCGTGCTTGTCGCACTGCTCGCGCAGGCCCTGGAGGAAGCCCGGCGCCGGCGGTACGCAGTTCATGTTGCCGGCCACCGGCTCGACGATGATGCACGCTACCTCATTGCCGACCTGGGCCAGGCACTCGGCCACGGCGTCGATGTCGTTGAAGGGCAGGGTCAGGGTGTGCTTGGCGAAGGCCGCCGGTACGCCGGCGGAGTTCGGCACGCCCTGGGTCAGGGCGCCGGAGCCGGCCTTGACCAGCAGGCTGTCGGAGTGACCGTGGTAGCAGCCCTCGAACTTGATGATGCTGTCGCGGCCGGTGTAGCCACGGGCCAGGCGGATGGCGCTCATGGTCGCCTCGGTGCCGGAACTGACCATGCGCACCATCTCCATCGACGGCACCAGGCCGCAGACCAGCTCGGCCATCTCGGTCTCGAGCGCGGTCGGTGCGCCGTAGGAGAGGCCGTGGTCGAGCTGGCGACGGACCGAGTCGAGCACCTCAGGGTGGCTGTGGCCGAGGATCATCGGGCCCCAGGAGCCGACGTAGTCGACGTAGCGCTTGTCGTCTTCATCGACCACGTACGCGCCTTCGGCATGCTTGAAGAACAGCGGGGTGCCGCCGACGCTGCGGAAGGCGCGTACCGGCGAATTGACGCCGCCGGGGATGTGCTTCTGGGCGTTGGCGAAGAGGATCTCGGAGCGGGACATGACGGGTTCTCTCTGCAAAAGGGTCAATCGAACAGCGCCGTGAAGGCGCGGGCGCGGTCTTCCACCTCGGAGGCGGAGTCCGCAGCGAACAGGGCGTGGATCACGGCGACCATGCTGGCGCCATGGGCGATCAGGCCGGGGGCGGTGTCCAGGCTCACGCCGCCAATGGCGACGATGGGCCGGTCGAAGCGCGCACGGGCCTGATCCAGCAGCTCCACGGTGGCGGCAGGGGCGCCGGGTTTGGTGTTGGAGTTGAAGAAGCGTCCGAAGGCGATGTAGCTGGCGCCCTCGGCTACGGCGCGCTCGGCCAGCTCCAGTTGGGCATGGCAGGTGCCGCCGAGCACGCAGTCGCCGCCCAGGCGGGCACGGGCCGCGGCCAGCGAACCGTCGCCCTGTCCCAGGTGCAGGCCCACGCCCAGGCGTGCGGCCAGCTCCAGGTCGTCGTTGATGATCAGCGTGGCGCCGTGGCGCTGGCACAGCTCGGCCAGCGCCTGGGCCTCATCGAAACGGCGGGCGTCGTCGCCGGACTTGTCGCGGTACTGCAGCAGGCGCGCGCCACCGCGCAAGGCCGCCTCGGCGTAGGGCAGCAGCTGGCCGCCGGCCAGCAGCGGGGTGTCGGTGATGGCGTAAAGGCCGCGCAAGGTCATGCGCCGAAGTCCAGGGGCAGGCGGCGCGGCACGTACTGGCCGTGACCCGGTTGTTCGGCGTCGCGCAGGGTGCGCCAGGTGTAGTCGAGGGCGCTGCGCACGGCGCTGACCAGTTCCTCGCCCAGGGCCAGGCGGCCTGCGAGCGTGCTGGCCAGGGTGCAGCCGGAACCGTGGTAGCTGCCGGGCAGGCGGGCGCAGGTGAAGGTGTGGCGGCTGCCATCGCGGCTGTACAGGCGGTTGTGCACCTCGGCTTCGTCGCCGTGGCCGCCGGTGATCAGCAGGTGTTCGATGAAGGGCAGCAGCTTGTCGGCGCACGCGTCGGCGCTGCCGTCTGGCAGTTCGGCGAGGATACGGGCTTCCGGCAGGTTCGGTGTGGCGATGGTGGACACGGCGAACAGCCGCTCGCGCATGGCGTAGCCGACGTCGTCCCTGCCCAGCGAACCGCCGCCGCCGGCACGCAGCACCGGGTCGCAGACCAGCGGTACGCCGGGCAGCTGGCTCATCACCTCGAGCACGGTATCGACCATCTCCACCGAACCGAGCATGCCCAGCTTGACCGCCGCGACCGGCAGGTCGGCGATCACGGTGCGGGCCTGGGCCAGCACCCAGTCGCGGTCGAGCACGCGGAAGTCGCTGACATTGACCGTGTCCTGCACGGTCAGCGCGGTTACCGTCGGGGCGGCGTGGCAACCCTGGGCGAGCAGGGCTTCGATGTCGGCCTGCAGGCCGGCACCACCGCTGGGGTCGTGGCCGGACATGCAGAGCACTACGGGGCGGGAGTTTGGCGTTTTCATGGTGCGCGAGCTTATCACTAACCAGGCTCAGGCGGCTGCACGGCATGCCTGGTGTTAGCCTTTCTGATTCTCGTCTGTATTGGCGTTCGCCTGCCTGGAAGTGGCATCATGCGCGGTCCTGCCGCCTTGCCCGATTGCTGCCGATGCCTCTGCGTACCTGCCTGATCATGATGACCGCCCTGGCGGTGATCACCGATAACCTGATCATCCCGTTCTACCCACAGTATTTCGCCGAGCGCTTCGGCAATCCGCCGGAACAGTACGTCGGCCTCTACCTGGCCGTGGTCAGCCTGGTGGTGATGGCGGTGTTTCCGCTCTGGGCGCGCCTGGCCAAGCGCGTGCATCCGGTGCGGATCCTGATCAGCGCGCAGTTCATGGCCGGCAGCCTCACCGCTGCCTGCTACTTCATCGATTCGCTGCCGCTGTTCTGGGTGGTGTCGCTGGTGATGGTGCTGTTCAAGGGCAGCTACCTGCTGATGTACCCCTACGTGATGAGCCTGCAGCAGCAGGACAACCACACGCAGACCATCGGCACGCTGTCGGTGGTGGTGCACTTCGGTGCCATTCTCGGTGCCGCGCTGGGTGGCCTGGTCCTGCAGGTCATGAACATCGGCGACGTGTTCCTGGTGATGGCGGCCGGCGATTTCATCCAGATGGCCATCTGCATGCACCTGGTGCGCGGCTACCTGCCCGCGCCCGGTGAGCAGCCTGCGAGCGACGAAGCGCCGGTGCGCAACACGGCGCGCAGCCTGCCGGCCATCTACCGGCTGTGCGTGGTGATGCTGCTGTTCTACTGCGTGGGTTACATCACCCGACCGTTCTTCGCCGTCTACTGGCAGCAGGTGGCGCACTGGAACAGCGAGATGGCCGCCGGCTTCGTCTATTCGCTGCCGGGAGCGGTGGCCGTGCTGGCACTGTGGTGGGGGCGTCGCGCGACCCGGCAGGGCAACACCCGTGACGGCATCCTCGCCGGCCTGCTGCTGGGCGCTGTCGCCACCTTCATCCAGGGCTTCGCCGACCAGTGGCTGATCCTGCTCGGGCGGGTGCTGTTCGGCTGGGCGCTGTATCAGGTCACGGTGCGCCTCGATGCGCTGCTGTTCGAGCTGAGCTCGCCGGAGCACTACGCGGTGGACTTCAGCAAGATCAACATCTTCCAGTGCCTGGGCAACATGGGCTCGGCCTACGGTGCCGGCCTGCTGGTCAGTCATTACGGCCAGGTCGTGCCGTTCTGGGTGGGGGCGGCCGGCCTGGTGCTGACGGCTGCGCTGTTCCCCTTGCTGGTGCGCAAGCCCGGCACGGCGTGAGACTTCAGTGGCGAATGATAATTTGATGCATATGCGTATCGATGATTAAATTCGCCCCTCTTTATCTCATGTCGCCCGGATTCGTCGCGATGCACGACCTTCACCCCCTGTTCGATGTGACCGTGCGCAGCCTGGCGGGGACCTCGTCGTGCTGAAGCTGCGTGATATCGAAGTCCGCCGTGGCGAGCGGGTGACCCTGGCCTTGGACGAGCTGCATCTCGAGGGTGATCGCTTTACCGTGATCCTCGGCCACAACGGCTCGGGCAAATCCACCCTGATGAACCTGCTGGCGCGTCAGCTGGAGCCGACGCGTGGCAGCCTGCAGCTCGATGATCAGCCCCTGTCGCGTTTCTCCGCCCGTGACTTCGCCCGGCGGGTGGCGTTCCTGCCGCAACACCTGCCGGACGTCGCCGGGCTGACCGTACGCGAGCTGGTGCGCCTGGGACGCTTCCCCTGGCGCGGCCTGCTCGGCCGCTGGCGCGCCGAGGACCATGCGGCGGTCGATCAGGCACTGGCGCAGACCGATGTCGCCCACTACGCCGAGCAGCTGGCCGACGGCCTGTCCGGTGGCGAGCGGCAGCGGGCCTGGATCGCCATGCTGCTGGCCCAGCATTCGCCGCTGCTGCTGCTCGACGAGCCGACCTCGGCGCTGGACCTGGCCCACCAGTACGAGCTGATGGGCCTGCTGCGCCAGCTCAACCGCGACAGCGGTCGTGGCATCGTCGCTATCCTGCATGACATCAACCTCACCGCACGGCATGCCGACCGGGTGATCGCGCTGAAGCAGGGACGCATCTTCTTCGATGGCAGCCCGGACGAGCTGCTCGACGGGCCGCTGCTCAGCCAGCTCTACGACATCGACATCGAACTGATCGAGCAGCCCGGCGGCGCCCGCAAGATTGCCGTGGTGGCCTGAACGTGGCGGCAGTCTCGGCGCCGGCACGCCACGTTCTGACACTGCTCGCGCTGCTGCCGCTGATGCTGGTGCACCTGTGGCTGGCGGCCGAGGTCGCGCCGCTGGAGCTGTGGGCGCTGCTGGGCGCGCCGGCGCAGAGCTTCGCGTTCCTCCAGCTGCAGCTGTCGGCGTTGCCCAGGCTGAGCATGGCGTTGCTGACGGGCGCCGCGCTGGGCCTGTCCGGCAGCCTGTTGCAGCAGATCACGCAGAATCGCCTGGTGTCGCCGATGACCATTGGCGCTTCGTCCGGCGCCTGGCTGGGGCTGGTCCTGGCCACGCTGCTGCTGCCCGCCTTCGCCGCCGAGCAGGGGCAGTGGGCGGCCCTCGGCGGTGCCCTGGTGGCCGTCGGCCTGGTGCTGCTGATCGCCGGTCGCAGCGGTATCGGCGGCCTGCCGCTGGTGCTCGGTGGCATGGCGATGAACCTGCTGCTGGGGGCGCTGGCGGCGGGGCTGGTGCTGATCAACAACCAGTACACCCAGGGCCTGTTCGTCTGGGGCGCGGGTGACCTGGCGCAGATCGACTGGCACTGGGTGCAATGGCTGTGGCCCAAGTTGTTGCTGGCGCTGCCCGTGCTGGTCCTGGCGCCGCGTCCGCTGAGCCTGCTGCAGCTGGGTGGCGACGCCGCCCAGGCGCGCGGTCTGGCGCTGTGGCCGGTGATGCTGGCGCTGTTCCTGGCGGCACTGTGGCTGTGCTCGGTGTCGATCACGGCGGTCGGTCTGATCGGCTTCATCGGCCTGCTCACGCCCAACCTGGCGCGCCTGCTCGGCGCCCGCAGTGCGCGCGACGAACTGCTCTACAGCACCTTGCTCGGCGCCTTGTTGCTGCTCGCCACCGACGTACTGGCGCTGCTGGCCAATCATATCGGCGGCCAACTGGTGCCCAGCGGCGCGGCGGCTGCGCTGATCGGGGCGCCGGTGCTGCTGTGGATGGCCCGTCGGCACCTGGCGGCCGAAGACCCGCATGGCCTGCAGTTGCCGGCCGGGGCCGAGCGCTTCGGCTGGCGCAGCGCGCTGTGGGTGGCGGCGTTCGCCCTGCTGGCGCTGACGCTGGCATTGGGGCTGGCCCGTGGTCTGGACGGCTGGCGTCTGCAGTGGCCGTCGGCGCTGGTCTGGTCGCTGCGCTGGCCGCGTGTGCTGACCGCCGCGTCGGCGGGGGCGGGCCTGGCGATATCCGGCCTGCTGCTGCAGCGCCTGCTGCGCAACCCGCTGGCCAGCCCGGACATCCTCGGTCTGTCGGCCGGCGCCACCCTGGCAGTGATGGTGGCGCTGATGCTGTTCGGCGGCGGTGTGCTCGGCGCCGTGGCCCCGCTGGCGGCCTTCCTCGGCAGCCTGGCGGTGTTGATCGTGCTGATGCTGCTTGGCCGACGGCATCGCTACTCCCCGGCGTTGATGGCGCTGCTGGGCATCTCCCTCGGTGCACTGCTCAATGCCGCGCTGCAGTTCGTGCTGGCCAAGGGCTCGGGGGACTCCTTCGCGCTGCTGGGCTGGCTGGCCGGCTCCACCTACCGCTCCACGCCCGCGCAGGCGCTGTGGCTGAGCGCCGGTGTGCTGTTGCTGGGCGGCCTGGCCGCAGTGTTCCAGCGTGCCTTGACGCTGATCGGGATCGGTGACGGCGTGGCGGCCAGCCGTGGCCTGGACGTGCCGCGCCTGCGCCTGGCGCTGCTGGTCCTGGTGGCGCTGCTCTGCGCGCTGGTCACCAGCCTGCTCGGGCCGGTGGCCTTTCTCGGCCTGTTGGCGCCGCACATCGCCGTACTGCTCGGGGCGCGGCGGGTGCTGCCGCAACTGCTGCTGGCGGCGGCGCTGGGCGCGGTGCTGATGCTGCTGGCGGACTGGGCCGGGCGCACGCTGATCTTCCCGTTGCAGATTCCGGTGGGCATCGTCGCCTCGGTACTGTGCGGCGCTTACTTCGTGTACCTGCTGATTCGCGGGAGGCTGGCATGAGAGCCGGATTGTTCGGTCTGCTGCTGCTCTGGCTGACGCCCCTGTGGGCCCAGGATGCGCCGCGGGTCGCGGCGCTGAGCTGGGAGGCGGCGGAGCACCTGCTGATGCTCGACGTCACGCCGCTGACCGTCGCCGATGCCGGCGACTATCGCACCTGGGTGGTACGGCCGACCCTGCCGGATGGCGTGCCGTCGGCCGGCTCGCGTCTGGAACCGAATCTCGAGTTGCTGGCCGAGCTGCAGCCACAGCTGATCGTCATCGCGCCCCAGCTCGAAGACATCCGTCCGTTGCTCGAACGCATCGCGCCAGTGCAGCTGTACCCGGGCTTCGGCCAGCAGCACGACAACCTGCAGGCGCAGCGCGAAGCATTCCTCGATCTGGCGCGTGCTCTTGGGCGTGAGGCGCTGGCCAAGCGTCGCCTGCAGACGATGGATGCCGAGCTGGTGCAGCTGCGTGAGCGGCTGCAGACACATTTCGCGGGGCAACTGCCGGCAGTGACGGTGATTCGCTTCTCCTCGCCGACAGCCGCCTTCATCAACGGTCCCAATTCCATGCCGCAGCATGCGCTGACGCTGCTCGGCCTGCAGCCGGCGCTGCCGCTGGAGCCCAGCCCCTGGGGCATCACCCAGGTGCCCATCACCACGCTGGGGCATATCGAGCGCGGCGTGGTCCTGCACATCGAGCCCTTCGCCCAGGAGGCGCAACTGTTCGCGTCGCCGCTGTGGCAGGCGATGCCTTTCGTGCGCGGCGGACGCTTCGCCGCGATGCCCTCGACCTGGACCTACGGTGGGGTGTTTTCCCTGCAGTATCTGGCCGAATCCATCAGTGGGGCATTGCTTAAACTGCCTGCCGAATCTGGCAAATAGCCTCGACAGTCCCTAGAGTAGGGCGATTCGAATATAAGTCTGCCCTGCGTGGCGATATCGATCATGGGCTGATGGGAGTCCGATATCGTTCGACAGGTGATAGTGGAGTCGTATGTCCCGGCTGCTCGCGCTCGTCATGAGCCTCGTTTTTTCCTCGCTCGTGGGCGCTGTCACCTTCGACGAACAAGTGCGTGCCCTACCGCTGGGGCAGAGCATGTACGTCTTCGAAGATGTGCGCGGTGATGCCAGCATCGACGACGTTTCCTCGCAGGCGGTGCAGGGCAGCTTTCGCCTGCATGACAAGCCGGTGCTCAATGCCGGTTATTCGCGCTCGGTGTTCTGGTTGCGCTTGGACCTGCAGTACCTGCCCCGGCAGGAGCAGGGCGCACGCAGCTGGCTGCTGGAGCTGGCCTACCCGCCGCTCGATCATCTGGAACTCTACCTGCCCGACGACAGCGGCAGTTTCACCCTGGCCCAGCGCACCGGCGACGCCCTGCCGTTCGACAGCCGGCAGATTCGTCAGAACAACTACCTGTTCGAACTGAGCCTCGAACCGGGGCAGACCAAGCGCATCTACCTGCGCCTGGAGAGCCAGGGCTCGATCCAGGCGCCGCTGACCCTGTGGTCGCCCAACGCCTATCTGGAAGAGCAGCCAGGGCGCATCTACGTGCTCGGCATCATCTACGGCGTGCTGCTGGTGATGCTGGTGTACAACCTGTTCATCTTCCTCAGCGTGCGCGACACCAGCTATCTCTACTACATCCTCTACATCGCCTCGTTCGGCCTGTACCAGATCTCGGTCAACGGTGCCGGCATCGAGTACTTCTGGCCCGACAGCCCCTGGTGGGCGAATGCCGCGACGCCATTTCTGATCGGCTCCGCCGCGCTGTTCGGCTGTCAGTTCGCCCGCAGTTTCCTGCACACCGCCGAGCACAGCCCGTGGGTCGACCGCCTGCTGCTGGTGCTCATGGCCTGTGGTGCCGCAGTCATGATCCTGGCGCTGTGCATCAGCTACGCCACGGCCCTGCGCCTGGCCACCTACCTGGCCCTGCTGTTCACCGTGGTGATCTTCGCTGCCGGCATCCTGGCCTGGCTGCGCGGCATGCGTGTGGCGCGCTACTTCATCTTCGCCTGGACCGCCTTCCTCGTCGGCGGCATCGTCAACACCCTGATGGTGCTGGGCCATGTGCCCAACGTATTTCTCACCATGTACGCCAGCCAGATCGGCTCTGCGCTGGAAGTCGGCCTGTTGTCGCTGGCGCTGGCCGACCGCATCAACGCGATGAAGGAAGAGCGCACGCGCATCCTGCAGGAGGCCGGGCGCAAGCTGGAGGCGCTGAACCAGGAGCTGGCGGACAGCAACCGCTTCAAGGACGAATTCCTCGCCACCGTCACTCATGAGCTGCGTACCCCGATGAATGGCGTGATCGGCTCGCTGGAGCTGATGCAGACGGTGAAGATGGACGTCGAACTGGAGCAGTACCAGAAGACGGCTGCCGCCTCGGCGCGCGACATGATGCGCATGGTCAACGACATCCTCGCCCTCACCGAACTGCAGGCCGGCAAGCTCTACCCCCGGCGCGACGCCTTCAGCCTGCGCGGGCTGCTCGACGGGCTGTGCGCCCAGTACGCCCCCCGCGCCGAGGACAAGGGGCTGAGTTTCACCCTGGAGCTGGATGACAGCCTGCCGGACACCCTCGAAGGGGACGCCGCCAAGCTGGCGCAGGCGCTGGGCTACCTGCTGGACAACGCCATCAAGTTCACCAGCGAGGGCGGTGTGACCCTGGAAGTCGGCCGGGCCGGCAGCATTGGCAGCAACCTGCCGCTCAGCGTGGTGGTCAGCGACAGCGGGATCGGCTTCGCCCATGTCGAGGGGGACCTCTACCAGCGTTTCCACCAACTCGACGGCTCCATGACCCGCAAATATGGCGGACTCGGCATTGGCCTGGCGATCTGCCGGCACCTGGTCGACCTGCTCGGCGGCAGCCTCAGCCACGAGTCGCAACCGGGCGTTGGCAGCCGCTTTCGCCTCAACGTGCCGCTGACCTTGCCCGAGCAGCCTGTCACGCCGGTCGCCCGTTTGCCGCGCCAGTCGAGTGGTACGGTGCAGCGCCAGGCGCAGCAATGCACGGTGCTGATCGTCGAGGACAACGCGATCAACCAGCTGGTGACACGCGGCATGCTGCTCAAGCTCGGCTACCGCGTGCGCACGGCCGACAACGGCGCGGAGGCTTTGACGCTGCTGCGCGAAGAGTCCGTGGATGCCGTGCTGCTGGATTGCCAGATGCCGGTCATGGACGGCTTCGCCACGTGCCGGGCGATCCGTGCCCTGCCTGGCTGCGCCGAGGTACCGGTGCTGGCGATCACCGCGCACAGCCACAGCGGCGATCGCGAACGCTGCCTGGCCGCCGGCATGAGCGACTACCTGGCCAAGCCGGTCAAGTTCGAGGAACTGCGCGTGCTGCTGCACGACTGGGTGTTGTGCCGCCCGGCGGCAGTTTCCGGCGGCTCCGCGCCGCTCTGAGGGACACTCGGGTGCCGTCCTGACCCGCGCCGCCTGGTGAGGCGGGTGCTCCCGCTCCGTTCCTCTCCTCGCGGCAGGCCCTGCTGTCTGCCGGGCTGACGAGCCGCCACTTGCTTCCCGGTTCGTCCGCAGATTTGGCCGGATCACCCCTTTAGACATGGTCTGAATCCTGATTCACTGGGAAAAAGTGAATCAGGATTCAGACCATGGCCTATCGCACCACCGAAGCCCGACTGGACCGCGACCAGGCGCAGCGCCAGCTCATCCTCGCCTGTGCCCAGCAGCGGGTCAGCGCCGGTGGTTTTGCCGCGCTGACCATGCAGGCGCTGGCCGAGGATGTCGGTATCGCCACCGGCAGCCTGTACCGCCATTTCCGCAGCAAGGGCGAGCTGGCCGCGGAAGTCTTCGCCAGCGCCAGCCAGCGTGAGGTCGATGCCCTGGCCGGTGCCCTGCGCGGCACGGGCAGCGCGGCGCAGCGCCTGCGTGGCGGCCTCGAGCAGTTCGCTGCCCGCGCCTGGCACAGCCGGCGCCTGGCCTTTGCCCTGATCGCCGAACCGGTCGACCCGGAAGTCGACGAGCAGCGCCTGCTCTACCGCGAGGCCTATGCCGAGCTGTTCATCGAGCTGCTCGAGGAGGGCGTTCGCGTCGGCGAGTTTCGCGTCGAACGGATCGGCCTGGTGGCAGCCTGCCTGGTTGGCGCCATCGCCGAAGCCCTGGTCGGACCGCTGTCCCCGCCAGCCCGCGCCGCCCGCGAAGCCGGACAACCCACACTGGAGCTGGCGCAGGTCAGCGCCGGCCTTGCCACCTTCTGTCTGCGCGCCGTCGGCGCCGAGGAACCCACGCGATGAAACCCAGCCTGCACGCGGAAACCCACGAGGTGTTCAACCAGGTACCGAGCCTGGACGGCGCCAACCTCTACCGCCTCGACCTGCCGCTGCAGGAGTGGATTCGGCGCTACGACGGCGGCTGGGCGGACGAGCGCCTGAGCGCCTACGGCGCCCTGGCCGGTGGCGCGCTGATGCAGGCAGGCTTCCTCGCCAACGAGAACAAGCCGGTGTTCAAGAGCCATGACCGCTATGGCAACCGCATCGACCTGATCGAGTTCCACCCGGCCTATCACGAGCTGATGCGCACGGCCATCGAGCATGGCCTGCCGTCGCTGCCCTGGACCGATCCCCGGGCTGGCGCCCATGTCGCCCGTGCCGGTCTCACCTATCTGCATAGCCAGGCCGAGGCCGCCAGCGGTTGCCCGCTGACCATGACCTTCGCCGCCGTGCCGGCCATCAGCCTGCAGGCCAACGTCGCCGAGCAGTGGCTGCCGAAGATCCTCGCGACCGAGTACGACCCGCGCAACCTGCCGATGGAGCAGAAGAGCGGCGTCACCATCGGCATGGCCATGACCGAGAAACAGGGCGGCACCGACGTGCGTGCCAACACCACGCGTGCCTATCCCATCGGCCTCGGCGGGCCAGGGCAGGGCTATGAGCTGGTCGGTCACAAGTGGTTCTGCTCGGCGCCGATGTGCGACGCCTTCCTGACCCTGGCCTACACCGACCGTGGCCTGTCCTGCTTCCTCCTGCCGCGCCATCGCCCGGATGGCTCGCGCAACGAGTTCTACGTCCAGCGCCTGAAGAACAAGCTGGGCAACTGGGCCAACGCCTCCAGCGAGGTGGAATACCGTGGCGCCTTCGCCTGGATGCTGGGTGAGGAGGGGCGCGGCGTGCCGACCATCATCGAGATGGTGGCCATGACCCGCTTCGACTGCATGGTCGGCTCCAGCAGCCTGATGCGCCAGGCCCTGACCCATGCGGCGCACCACTGCGCGCATCGCCAGGTCGGCGGCAAGCTGCTCGCCGAGCAGCCGCTGATGCAGAACGTGCTGGCCGACCTGGCGCTGGAAAGCGAGGCGGCGCTGGCGCTGTGCATGCGCATGGGCCGGTCGCTCGACCATCAGCATGACGAGCAGGAGGACAAGTTCGCTCGCCTGGTCACCGCCGTGGGCAAGTACTGGATCTGCAAGCGCTCCCCGGAAATGATCTACGAGGCCAGCGAATGCATGGGCGGTGCCGGCTACGTCGAGGAAACCATCATGCCGCGCCTGTACCGCGAAGCACCGGTCAACTCGATCTGGGAAGGTTCGGGCAACGTGCAATGCCTGGACGTGCTGCGCGCGCTGTCCAAGGAGCCCGGCGTGCTCGACGCGCTGTTCACCGAGCTGGGTGACGGCCATGGTGATGCCCGCCTCAAGGCGCATATCCAGCGCCTGCAGGCGGACTTCCGTGACACCGCCGACATCCAGTACCGCGCACGCCAGCTCACCGAGGACATGGCCGTGGCACTGCAGGCCAAGTTGCTGCTCGAGGCGGGCAACAGCCTGGTGAGCGATGCCTTCATCGCCAGCCGTCTGGAAGGGCGAGGGCGGGTCTACGGGACCTTGCCGCGCGGCGTCGATGTCGAGGCACTGCTGGCGCGCAGCACGCCACACCTGGCCTGAGGTTCAGGCATTGATCGCCTGATGCGCTGTTTTTTGGCGCAACAGGCGAGTAATCTGGCGGCCGATGGTTCTGCGTGCGCACGCGTCACGCGGATGAAAAGGGAACAGGGTGCGGCGACTCTCGCCAAGGCCCTGGCTGCCCCCGCAACTGTAAGCGGCGAACGACACCCCTTGTGCCACTGACGATGGTCGGGAAGGCGGGTGAAGTGGCAAGCCGTGAGCCAGGAGACCTGCCATCGCTCACGGGCGTATTGCCCTTTCTCCCATCCGAATCGTCGCGCGGTGGGCGCGGCCAAGGAACCCCAATGCATATCGAACCCGGTGTCGTCGAAGGCGCCAAGATCCTGCTCAGCTACGCAACCGCCGTCAGCGCTCTCGGCCTCACCGCCAAGCTCGCCCTGGACAGCATCCGCAACAACGGCGGCGTCGCCGCACTGGCACTGCGCAGCCTGCTGACCACTGCGCTGGTGTTCTGCTTCTTCGAGGTCTTCCCGCACCACGCCGTGGGCGTGTCCGAGGTGCACCTGATCCTCGGCTCGACCCTGTTGCTGCTGTTCGGCGCCGGCGCCGCCGCCATCGGCCTGGCCGCCGGCCTGCTGCTGCAAGGGCTGTTTTTCGCGCCCTTCGACCTGCCGCAGTACGGGATGAACGTCACCACGCTGCTGGTACCGCTGTGGGGCATCAGCCTGCTGGCCAAGCGCATCGTCGCGCCGGGCACAGCCTACGTGGACCTTTCCTACAAGCAGGCGCTGGCGCTGTCGACTGCCTACCAGGGTGGCATCGTCGCCTGGGTGGCATTCTGGGCCGTCTATGGCCATGGTTTCTCCGCCGAAAACCTGGCGGCGGTGGGCAGCTTCGGCCTGGCCTACATGAGCGTGATCCTGGTCGAGCCGCTGATCGACCTGGGCGTGCTGGCAGCTGCCAAGACGCTGTCGCGTTTCAGCCAGGGGCCACTGTTCAACGTGCGCCTGCACCAGGCGGCCTGATTCCGCTGATCAGCGGCGGCGCTGCCAGATCATCTGGCCGCTATTGCTCTCGGTGACCAGGTACTGGTCACTGAAGCGGTAGTAGGCCGCCGGGCGATAGTCGGGCGCGCCGCTCAGACGCACCATCAGCAGGCCGTCCTGGCTGCGCCAGTGACCGCTGTACTGCACTTCACCCGGGCTGTCGTAGCTCCACTCGGCGCCACCTGCGGCGGAGCGGCTCCACTGCGTGACGCTGCCGTCCGGGTTCAGCTGCAGCGTCATCACGCTGTTGAACGAGGCGAAGCTGGCGCCACCGCTGTTGACGATCTTTTCATGCACCCAGGTGCCGATCAGCGCCGGGTCGTGAATGACGGCGACGGCAGGCGCCTGCTCGGCCTGCGCCGCTTCGCGCTGGAACAGGGCCTGGCGCTCCAGCACCTGCCCGTTGCGCGGGTCGCGTGCGGCGATCGAGGCGTTGAGCATCGCGTTGGCGTAGGTGGCATTCATGTTCGCCAGCAGCAGGCCGGAGCGTGGATCGCTGATCTCGGCGCGCAGCAACTGGCCGTCGTAGTGGCCCCTGAGGCTCAGGCTCAGGCTGCGGTTCTCCACATATTGCCCCTCCACCTGATCACCCTGCTGGTGCAGGATCAGCTCGGCCGGCTGACCGTCGAGCGTCGTCCGGTAGTGGCCATCGAGTTCGCCGGCACGGGCGCCGAGACACACGGCGACGGCCAGCAGCAGGCAGAGTGCTCGAAGCATGGGGGTGACCTCTGGGCAATTGCTTCAAGCCTAGCTGCTGGCATCGTGCCGCGAGCGTCGTCGCGCTATGTTTTCGTCGGCGTATGCAGGCAAGATAGGGATGTCCGTTCAGTCAGGAAGATGCATCGTGAAAGCCTGCTCAGATGATTTCATCGTTGTTCACACCCCCGAGGAGGCGGTGGACCGTCTCGCCGCCCTGCACCAGGAGGCCACTGGTGCGTTGAGCCAGGCGCTCAAGCGTTATCTCAAGGAGCGCATCCGTCCGGACGCCAGCGAGCACTGCCTGTTCCGCTACCCCGAGCTGCGCCTGACCTACCTGTGCCAGGGCGAGGTGCCGACCACCGTGCGCGCCTACGCCAAGGTGCAGGTGCCGGGAACCTACGCCATCACCGTGACCCAGCCGGCAGCGTTCCGCAAATACCTGCTGGAGCAGCTGCGCCCGCTGATGAACGATTTCACCCTGCGCGTGGAAGTCGGCCGCAGCCAGCAGAACATCCCCTATCCCTACGTGGTCGAGGGCGGCGATGAGCTGGCCGGCAGTGGCGTGACCGCCGCCGAACTGGCGCGGGTGTTCCCCAGCACCGATCTGTCCGCCGCCACCGATGGCACGGCCGACGGCCTGTACGACTGGGAGAACATCGACCCGCTGCCGTTGGCGCTGTTCGATGCGGCGCGCACCGACTTTTCCCTCAAGCGCATCCAGCACTACACCGGCAGTGACTGGCGCCATGTGCAGCCGTGGATCCTGCTGACCAACTATCACCGCTACGTCGATCAGTTCATCCGCCATGGCCTGGACATGCTGGTGGGCAACTCGCGCTTCAGCCGCATGGTGCTGCCGGGCAACGTGGTGATCAGTCGCGGCATGACCGAAGGCGAGATGCAGGCGATCATCGAGAACGTGGTCTGGCACCGCTACCAGATGCCGGCCTATCACCTGCAGGCCGAGGATGGCCACGGCGTGACCCTGGTCAACATCGGCGTCGGCCCGTCCAATGCCAAGAACATCACCGATCACCTCGCCGTGCTGCGTCCGCACTGCTGGCTGATGATCGGCCACTGTGGCGGCCTGCGTCAGTCGCAGACCATCGGCGACTACGTGCTGGCGCACGCCTACATGCGCCGCGACGGCATTCTCGATCGCGTGCTGCCGCCGCATATCCCGCTGCCGGCGCTGGCCGAGGTGCAGCAGGCGCTGCAGGAGGCGGCCAAGCTGGTGACCGGCGAGCAGGGTGACGAGCTGAAGAAGCGCCTGCGCACCGGCACCGTGCTGACCTATGACGACCGCAACTGGGAGCTGCGCTGGGCTCAGGAACGACCGCTGATCAACCTGTCGCGCGCGGTGGCGGTGGACATGGAAAGCGGCACCATCGCCGCGCAAGGCTACCGTCTGCGGGTGCCTTACGGCACGCTGCTGTGCGTATCGGACAAGCCCCTGCACAGCGAGATCAAGCTGCCCGGCGCGGCTGGCGCCTTCTACGAGCGCGCCGTGACCCAGCACCTGCACATCGGCATCGCCGCGCTGGAGCTGATGCGCAGCCAGCTCGACTCGCTGCATTCGCGCAAGCTGCGCAGCTTCGACGAGCCGCCGTTCCGCTGACGAGTACCTGCGTGGCCTGGCGCACAGTCCGGCCACGCAGCGGCGGCGCCGCATCGCGCTTTGCCTTAGACTGACGCGCATCATGGATGAACGAGGCAATACGCATGGAACAGGCGCGTCTGCTGCTCACCGCGTTGTGGGAGCCCTTCAGTTTTCTCAGTCTTTTCCTCTACACCGGCCTGGCCTTGTTGTTCGGCGCGGGCGCCGGCCTGCTGTTGGCATTCAAGCTGCAGCGCCTGGGCTGGCTGGCACGCAACAAGCGCTGGCACCACTGGCTGCTCAAGCTCTATTTCCTGCTGTTGCCGCTGGCCGGTGGCTTCCTCGGTTTTCAGGGCGGGATGCTGTACGGCAGCCAGCAGCAGATCTACCGCCATCTCGACAGTTATGCACCACTGGTGCAGACCTTGGCCGACGAGGTCTGGAGCGACTTCCAGGCTTATGTCGAAACCCAGGACGAGCAGGGCCAGCTGGCGGTACGTGATGTCAGCGTGCAGGCGCTGCTCGATCAACTGGCGATGGACTACCTGCGCAGCGAGCGCCAGGCGGAGGCGGCGCTGCGTGCCGACGCGTCGACCGCCGAGCGGATTGCCCTGGACCTGCTCGACCGTCTGCGCGCCAGCCTGCTGGGCAAGGCCATTGGCGAGCTGGCCGTGGAGAAGACGGCCCGCTACAGCGGGCTCGACGAGAAAGTGCTGACGCAGGTGCTGGATGCGCGTATCGGGCAACTGTTCCAGGCCGACTTCCTGCTCGGCCTTCTCAAGCGGCAGATCGGCCATGTCTTCAAGCCGTTCTACATCGCCCTGCTGATCCAGCTTGGCCTGTTGCTGGTGCTGGTCGCAGCGGAGTGGGGCGTCTCCCGCTGGCTGCGTCAGTTGCCTGCGCGCCAGCCGGTCGAGCCGCTGGCGCAGCTCTGATCTCAGGCTGCGGCGGCCTCGTCGCAGAGCAGCTCCGCGAGCACCGCCCGGTCGATGTTGGCGCCGCTGAGCACCACGGCCACGCGCTGCCCGGCGTTGCGCTCGCGCTCCTGCATCAGCGCGGCCAGGGCGGCGGCACCAGCGCCTTCGGCGAGGTTGTGGGTGTCTTCGTGGTAGCTGCGGATGGCGTCGCGGATCTCGTCGTCGTCGACCCGCACGATGCGCGCTGCGCCGGCACGAATCATGTCCAGCGCCAGTTGCTGCGGCTGGCGACAGGCCATGCCGTCGGCCAGGGTTTCGGCGCGTTCGGTCTGCACCAGACAGCCCTGTTCGAAGCTCTGCGCGTAGGCATCGGCGCCAGTGGCGACCACGCCGACGATCTCGGTGTCGAGGCCGAGCAGGTCGCGGGTGCGGATCATCCCGCAGATGCCCGAGCCGAGGCCGATGGGTACGTAGACCCGACGCAGGTCCGGCACCGCCTCCAGCAATTCCAGGGCGTAGGTGGCGACGCCGCGCACCAGGTCCTCGTGCAGTGACGGCACCCAGTGCAGGCCGTCGCGCTCGGCCAGGCGTGCCGCCTCGGCGCGTGCCTCATCGAAGTCGCGGCCATGCTCGATCACCTCTGCGCCGAGGGCGCGCATCGCGGCGTTCTTCTCGCGGGCATTGCCGTGCGGCACCAGGATGCGGATCGCCAGTCCCGCCGCGCGTGCAGCCAGCGCCAGGCTCTGGCCATGGTTGCCGCGGGTGGCGGTGACCAGGCCACGGACCTGTGGCTCGCGGCGCAGCAGTGCGTCGATGTAGACCAGGCCGCCGCGCACCTTGAAGGCTGCGGTCGGCGCATGGTTCTCGTGCTTGACCCACACCTCGCAACCGCTGCGCTCGCACAGCAGCGGCCAGCTCAGCTGCGGCGTGGGCGTCATGTGACGGTGGACCAGTTGGGCGCTCTGGCGCAGTTGGGTGAGGTCGAACATGGCAGGGGCTCCGGGTGACGTTGACTCGGATGCTAGTGCGGCGCATTGTATGGGTAAATATTTATATTGCATGGCAAGCAATGTGGCTCCCTGATCTGCAAGACAGCGCCTTACCCACCTACCTGGCATTGGTCGAGGCCATCGCCACGGCGATCGGTCGTGGCGAACTCAAGCCTGGCGAACGTCTGCCGCCGCAGCGCCGCCTGGCCTGGACGCTGGGCATCAACCCGAGCACGGTGATGCTCGCTTACCGCGAGGCGGCCCGGCGCCACCTGGTTTCCGGCGAGGTCGGCCGTGGCACCTACGTACTCACTGGTAGCCGCGAGGCCAGCCTGTTCCGTCTCAAGCAGCCGACCGCAGCCGGGGACCTGATCGACCTGTCGACCAACGTCCCGGTGCACGACCCGGACAACCGCGACCTTTCCACCAGCCTCGCGGCGCTGGCGGCCCGTGGCGAGCTGGATATGTTGCAGTCCTATCCCTCGGCGGCACTGGTCGAACGCGCGCACCTGGCGGGCGCCAGCTGGCTGCGACGACGCGGTCTGGAGCTGGCACCCGGTGGCCTGCTGCTGTGTGCCGGTGCCCAGCAGGGGGTGTCGGCCGCTCTGCTGGCACTCTGCGAGGCGGGTGAGCCGATTCTGGTGGAGCGCTACACCGCGCCGGGGATCAAGGCTGCCGCCCGCCAGCTGCGCCTGCCGCTGCACGGTGTGGCGATGGACCGGCATGGCGTCCTGCCCGATGACCTCGATCGCCAGGCGCGTGCCACGGGTGCCCGCGTGGTGGTGCTCACCCCTTGCCTGCAGAATCCCACCGGTGCCAGCCTGGATGGCGAGCGCCGCGCCGCCATCGCTGAGGTGGCCAGGCAGCGTGGGCTGTGGCTCGTCGAGGATGATGTCTACGGCGTGCTGGGCAGTGAGGCGCCCCTGGCGGTGCAACTGCCCGAACGCTGCCTGCTGATCAGCAGCCTGTCCAAGAGCGTGGCGCCGGGCCTGCGTCTGGGCTTCATCGCCGGAGCGCCGCAGTTGCTCGAGCGTATCGATCGCGAAGCCCAGGCCACGCGCTGGGCGGTGGCGCCGCTGAGCCTGGCACTGGCCTGTGAATGGATCGAGAGCGGCCTCGCCGAACAGCGTCTGGCCTGGCAGATCGACGAGATGCAGCAGCGCTGGCGCCTGGCCGCACGTGTGCTGGGGGCGCGCATGCCGCAGGGCAGGGCGGTGGCACCGCACCTGTGGCTGGACGTCGAGCCGCCCGTTGCGCTGGCCGAGGCCTGTCGGCAGAAGGGCGTGGAGGTGGTGCCCGCCGAGGTGTTCGCGGTCGAGGCCAATCCGGGGCACGCCGTACGCGTGAGCCTTGCCGCTGCGCTCAGCCGGGCGCAGCTCAAGCAGGCGCTGGAGGGGATCTCGGCCGCCTGGCCTATCGGCTGAGGGCCATGTGCAGGATCGGGAACGGCCTGCCGCCGCCATCCAGGCGCGAGCGATCCGTGATCACGAATCCCAGGTGCTGATAGAAGCCCACGGCCTGCGGATTCTGCTCGTTGACGTCGACCCGGGTCGCACCCAGCTCGTCGATGGCATGCTGCATCAGGCGTCTGCCCACGCCCTGGCCGTGGCTATGCGGATCGACGAAGAGCATCTCCACCCTGTCATCGGCATGACCGAGGAAGCCGAGTATCCGCCCGGCCTCATCGCGGGCGCAGGTCAGCTCTACGGCGGGGAAATACTGCTCGCGCAGCAGCGGCTTGATCACCTGCAGATCGCTTTCCGGGAGAAAGTGATGGGTGGCACGTACCGCCGCCTCCCAGATCTCCACCAGGGTGGGCAGGTCATCGGGCGTGGGGGTGTCGAGAGTCAGGGGCATGGCGATCGCCGCTCACGGGAAAAACAGGGCGCAGAGCATGCCGGCTCTGCGCCCGTGCTGTCACCGGCTGGCGTCCAGTACCACGCGGTAGCGCGCCTTGCCGCTGCGCAGGTGATCGATGGCGGCGTTCACCTGGCTCATGGGGAAGTGCTCGACCTGCGGCAGGATCTGATGGCGGGCGCAGAACTCGAGCATGCTCGCCATGCTCGATGGCGAGCCCACCGGCGAGCCGGACAGGCTCTTCTGTTGCGGGATCAGGTTGAACACATGCACCGGGATCGCACTCGGCACGATGCCGACGAAGTGCAGGCGGCCCTTGCCGCGCAGGGTGCCGAGCAGGGCGATCCAGTCGAGGTCGGCACTGGCCGTGACCAGGAGAAAGTCCAGGCTGCCGGCAATCGCCTTCATCGCCGCGCTGTCGGTCGAGGCCACGACCTTGTGCGCGCCCAGGCGCTTGGCCTCGTCCTGCTTGTTCAGCGACGAGGTGAAGGCCGTCACTTCGCAGCCCCAGGCATTGAGGAAACGCAGCGCCAGGTGACCGAGGCCACCGATGCCAACGACACCGACGCGATCGGTGGGCTTGATGTCGAACTCCAGCAGCGGGCTGAACACCGTGGAGCCGGCGCAGAACAGCGGCCCGACCAGCGCCGGGTCGAGTCCGGCGGGCAGCGGCACCGCCCAGGCCCAGTGCGCCCGCAGGCGGTCGGCGAAGCCGCCGTGGCTGCCGACGATGGTCGGCTTCACCGAGCGGCAGAGCTGGTGCGAACCCTCCATGCAGGAGCCGCAGTGCATGCAGCTGCCCTTGTACCAGCCGATGCCGACGCGCTGACCCAGCTCGAGGCCGCGAACCTGCTCGCCGAGGCGCACGATGCGGCCGACCACTTCATGGCCGGGGATGAAGGGGTAGCGGGCATTGCCCCATTCGTTGTCGATCATCGACTGGTCGGAATGGCAGATGCCGCAGTACTCCACTGCGACCTCGACTTCTTCGGCGCCGAGTGGCCCGGGGTCGTAGCTCAGGCGCTCCAGCGGCGCCTTTGGGGCGGTGGCGGCCCAGCCGGTGAAGGTGGCGAGTTCGGCGCTGCTGCTCATGGACGGCTCCTGAGTGCTGAAGGTGAATCAGCAGCTTAGTCGCTGTGTCGAGCTGTGGAAGCACCATCAGCGCCGCTTATCGTGGGTTACACTGCACGACCCTGTTCCGCTGAAGCCCGTTGCATGTCGCGCCCTCGTCCCCCTGCCAAGTCTCGTCCTGCTGCGCCACGCCGTGTGGCCAAGGCGCCGCCCGCGCAACCGCGCCTGCTGCTGCTGAACAAGCCGTTCGACGTGCTTACCCAGTTCAACGACGACCAGGGTCGCGCCACGCTGAAGGATTTCGTCGACCTGCCCGGCGTGTATCCGGCCGGACGCCTGGATCGAGACAGCGAGGGCCTGCTGCTGCTGACCAATGACGGTCGCCTGCAGGCGCGCATCGCCGATCCCAGGCACAAGCTGCCGAAGACCTACTGGGTTCAGGTGGAGGGTGAGCCGAGTGACGAGCAGCTGCAGCAGCTGCGTAGCGGCGTGACGCTCAACGATGGCCCGACGCTGCCGGCCGAGGCCCGCCGTCTGGCCGAGCCCGAGCTGTGGCCGCGCAACCCGCCGGTACGCTTTCGCAAGAGCGTGCCGACCACCTGGCTGGAGTTGGTGATTCGCGAGGGGCGCAATCGCCAGGTGCGACGCATGACTGCCGCTGTCGGCCTGCCCACGCTGCGGCTGGTGCGCGTGGCCATCGGCCCCTGGCGTCTGGAAGGGCTGCAGCCTGGCCAGTGGCGCGAGGTCGCGGCCAGGCTGGAGTGACACTCAGGCGTTTTGTCGCAGCGCCCGGGTGCTGGCGAACATGATCTGAGTCAATAACCGGCCTTGATCACGGCGATACCTTTGTTCAGCACTTCACGCCAGGCCTGACGCACATCGGCGTCGCATTCCTTGTCGTGTTCGCTGATGGTCAACAGCAATGCGTCGAGCCACAGGTCGTAGAGTTCGGGGCGGATGTCCAGATGCTGGCGCGAGTGCGACTCGCCGAGGGCGCGCAACTTGGTGTCGGGCATGCCACGGGCGTGCATCACCAGGTTGAGGATGCCCTGGCGCAACAGCTGTTTCTGCGCGGTCATGTCGGTGTCGACGAACTTCTCGCGGATCAGTGGTGAACTCGCAAGGAAATGGCGGTAGAAGCTGTCGAAGAAATCTGGGCTGGCGCAGCAGCGTCCATAGCTTTGCATCACCAGATTGGCGGCGCTCATGTGAACTCCTTGTTAACAACGGGCCGTTTCTGCTGACGGCTTGGGGTCGGTGAGAAATTGTGTGGGGCGGGCGCCGGCGTCAGCCGTGGATGCCGCGCGCGGTCTCGATGATGTAGGTGATGATCGGCTTGGCCAGGAAGGCGAACAGGCACAGTCCCAGGCCGAGGAACAGGATGGCGGTACCCAGGCGGCCGGCCTTGGACTTCTTGGCCAGGTCCCAGATGATGAAGAACATGAACAGGATCAGTCCGCCCACCAGGACGTACATCATCAGCGCTTCGAATTGTTCGGTTTCCATGGAGCCTCGTGATTCGGATGGAAAACGCGGGGCTGGCATTATACGCGCCCTGATCCAGAGCGCGTCGTGATCCTTTACTCCCTGCGACCTTCAGTCGCGCAGGTGTTGCAGCGGCAGCTGAGTGCTGGAAAGAATCTGCTGCAGCACGAAGCTCGAGCGCACGCTGGACACCCCGTCGATGCGGGTCAGCGTGCCTAGCAGCAGCTTCTGATAGTGATCCATGTCCGGCACCACCACCTTGAGCTGGTAGTCGGCATCCATCCCGGTGACCAGGCAGCACTCCAGCACCTCGGGGCACTTGCGGATCTCCTCCTGGAAATGCTCGAAGCGCTCCGGCGTATGCCGGTCCATGCCGATCAGCACGTAGGCGGTCAGGCTCAGGCCGAGTTTCTTGCGATCCAGCAGGGCGACCTGGCCGGTGATGTAGCCATCGTCTTCCAGCTGCTTGACCCGGCGCGAGCAGGGGGAGGGCGACAGGCCGATGCGTTCGGCTAGTTCCTGGTTGGACAGGGCAGCGTTGCGCTGCAATTCGGCGAGAATGTTCAGGTCGTAACGGTCGAGTTTGTCCATTTTTCTACTGGCTCATTATTGGATTGCGATAAATAGTGCTCCTTTAGCTGTAAATTGCGCAATCGATAAGTTTGTAAGCAATCTTAGCAATCTTATTTCGGCGCGATGGGCGTAAGCTTTCTCTCAGTTTCACGGCCCGGACGAAAAGTCCTACCGGCATCGCCCAACCAGGTGAGTCGGCGCCGACGGTCCTACCGGATCGCACCGGCACCCGGGTCCGCACTGCCCAATCAGGCGGGCGACGAAAGCGGCGACAACACCGCCAGCACCGGACAGATTTCCCGAGGGGGCCGCGAGGCCCCTTTTTTATTGCCCGCTGTCTGGCAGGGGCTGGTGGGGGATCAGTGCTTGACCACTTCCTGCGGGTCGGCATGCACCAGCACTTCGGCACGTGGGTAGCGCTCGTGGATGGCCTTCTCCACGGCTTCGCAATGCTCATGCGCCTGCGACAGGCTCATCTCGCCGGGAAGCTCCAGGTGCAGCTGGACGAACCAGCGCGTGCCGGAAACGCGGGTGCGCAGGTCATGCGCGCCGAGTACGCCGGGGACGGCGCATGCCAGTTCGTGCATCTGCGTGCTGACGTCGGCGGGCAGCTCCTCGTCCATCAGCACGGCCACCGCGCCGCGAACGATGCTGATGGCGCTCCAGAAGATGTAGAGGGCGATGCCGATGGCGAAGAGGGCGTCCATCTGCAGCCAGCCGAAGCGGGTCAGGAGCAGGGCGACGAGGATGCTGCCGTTGAGCAGGATGTCGGAGCGGTAGTGCAGGGAGTCGGCGTGGATCGCCGTGGAGCCGGTTTCGCGCACCACCTTGCGCTGGAAGGCCAGCAGGCCGATGGTCAGCGCCAGGGCCAGCAGCATCACGGCGATGCCGGCTCCTTCGGCTTCCAGTGGTTGCGGCGTCTGCAGGCGCTCGAGGCCCTGCATGCCGATGAGGATGGCGCTGACGCCGATGAACAGCGCCTGGCCGAGCCCGGCCAGTGCCTCGGCCTTGCCGTGACCGTAGCGATGGTCCTCGTCGGCAGGACGCAGGGCGAAATGCACGGCGACCAGGTTGATCAGCGAGGCGGCGCTGTCGAGCAGCGAGTCGGTGAGGCCGGCCAGCAGGCTGACCGAGCCACTCAGCCACCAGGCGACGGCCTTGGCCAGCACCAGGGTCAGTGCCACCGCGAGCGCGGCCCGGGTGGCCAGGCGCATCAGCCTGGCATGCTGCGGATCGTGCATGGCCTCAGGCCGCCGGGCGCAGGCCGTAGGCGGCCAGCTGTTCGCTGCTGCCGCTGTGCTGGATCAGGCGCGGGTCGTCCAGCGGCAGCTGGTGGCCGGTGCTGGTTTCGATCAGCGCCTTGAGCGCCAGCGGGTCGACCTGGCCGTCAGCACCGACCAGTTGCTTGAGCTGTTGCGGGTCGACCTGAGCGGTCTGCCCTTCCGGCAGGTAGATGGCGCCGGTGGCGAAGTCCACGGCGAAGGCGATCAGCCCGGGGATGACGTAGAACAGGATGCCGATGGCGTTGGCGCCGGCGATCAGCGGGTCGATCTTGCCCTCGATCTGGCCGCGACGATCCGGGTAGAAGATCGAGCCGCAGGCCGTCAGTTGAGCCAGCAGGGTCGCGGCGACGACGCCAGCGATGACACGGGATTTCGTGCGCATGAGCACCTCCAGAAAAAGTGGCGCAACTATAGCAGTTCGCCATTGCAAAACCGCGACGTGCACGCGGTTGCCAATGAGACCGGTCAGGGCGCCGGCGGTTCGCCATGCCGAGCTGCTCTATAATCGCCGGCTCGCTGTGGAGATATGATGAACACCCTGCCTATCGACGTCCTGTTACCTGCCTTGCGCGCGGCCCTGAGCGAACGCCACGAAGTGGTGCTGGAGGCCCCGCCCGGCGCTGGCAAGACCACCCGCGTACCCCTGGTCCTGCTCGATGCACCCTGGTTGGCCGGGCAGACCATCGTCATGCTCGAACCGCGTCGCCTGGCCGCGCGGGCGGCTGCCGAGCGTCTGGCCAGCGAGCTGGGCGAGCGCGTTGGGGAGACGGTGGGTTATCGCATCCGCCTGGACAGCAAGGTGGGGCCGAACACCCGTATCGAGGTGGTCACCGAAGGTATTCTCGCCCGGCGTCTGCAGGACGATCCGGCGCTGGAAGGCGTCGGCCTGGTGATCTTCGACGAGTTCCACGAACGCAGCCTGGATGCCGATCTGGCTCTGGCGCTGACGCTCAACGGACGCGCTATGTTCCGTGCGCAAGACACCGGCGAGGCGCCGCTCAAGGTGCTGCTGATGTCCGCCACGCTGGAGGGCGAGCGCCTGGCCAGCCTGCTGGGCGATGCCCCGGTGCTGCGCAGCGAGGGCCGCATGTTCCCGGTGGATATCCGCTGGGGGGCGCCGTTCCAGGCTGGCGAGTGGATCGAACCCCGGGTGCTGCAGACCGTCCAGCAGGCGCTGGCCGACGAGCCCGGCAGCCTGCTGGTGTTCCTGCCCGGGCAGGCGGAGATTCGCCGGGTGGCCGAGCAACTGGGCGAGGTCCTGGCGGGGCGCGACGACATCCTGCTCTGCCCGCTGCATGGCGAGCTGGACCTCGACGCCCAGCGCGCGGCCATCGACCCGGCGCCTGCCGGCAAGCGCAAGGTGGTGCTGGCCACCAACATCGCCGAAACCAGCCTGACCATCGACGGTGTGCGCGTGGTGGTGGACGCCGGTCTGGCGCGCGTCCCGCGCTTCGACCCCGCCAGCGGCATGACCCGCCTCGACACACAGCGCATTTCCCGCGCCTCCGCCACCCAGCGAGCGGGGCGCGCAGGGCGCTTGCAGCCCGGCGTGTGCTACCGGCTGTGGTCGCAGAGCCAGCACGAACAGCTCAGCGCCTATTCCACGGCGGAAATCCTCCAGGCCGATCTCGCCGGCCTGGCCCTGCAACTGCTGCGCTGGGGCGTGACGCCACAGGAGCTGAGCTGGCTCGACATGCCGCCACAGGCCACCTATGCCCAGGCGCTCGATCTGCTGGGACGGCTCGGCGCCCTGGATGCGCGCGGCGCCTTGAATGCCCACGGGCAGGCCATGGCCGAGTTGCCCAGCCACCCGCGAATCGCCCATCTGCTGCTGCGTGGCCAGGCCTTGGGGCTGGGCGCATTGGCCTGTGACCTGGCGGCGCTGCTGGCGGAACGCGACATCCTGCGTGGTGGCGGCGCCGACCTGCACAGCCGCCTGGCCCTGCTCGGCGGGGAAGGCCGCGTCGCACGTAACGCACAGGGCGCCGTGCAGCGCGCCCGGCAACTGGCCCGGCAGTTCCGCGGGCAGCTCAAGGGGAAGCCGGTGACGCAGGCGGTGAGCGACCCCGATCAGCCGCGCTGGCTTGGCTGCCTGCTGGCGTTCGCCTACCCCGATCGCATCGCCCAGCAGCGGCGTGCCGGTGGCGCCGACTACCGTCTGGCCAATGGCCGCGCTGCGCAGTTCGGCGAGGCCGATGCCCTGATGAAGCACGAATGGCTGGCGGTGGCCGACCTCGGCAGCCGCCAGGGGCAGCGCGAGGAACGCATCTACCTGGCGGCCGATCTCGACCCGGCGCTGTTCGCCGGCGAGCTGGCCGAGCAGGTCGAGGAACAGGAGGTGCTCGACTGGGACGAGCGCGAAGGTGCGCTGCGTGCCGAGCGCCAGCGCAAGGTCGGCGAGCTGGTGCTGGAGCGCCAGGCCCTGGCCTCGCTCGATGAGTCGGCGCGCTGCCGGGCGCTGGTCGGCCTGGTGCGGCGCAAGGGCCTGGAGCTGCTGCCCTGGACGCCCGAGCTGCGCCAATGGCAGGCGCGCGTGGCGCTGCTGCGCGAGCTGGACCTGCAGGCGCAGGGGCAGAGCGAATGGCCGGACCTGGCCGATGCGGCTCTGCTGGCCAGTCTCGATCAGTGGCTGACGCCGTTCCTGGGCAAGGTCAACCGACTCAGCCACTTCGCCAGCCTCGACCTGCCGGCGATCCTGCAGACGCTGCTGCCCTGGCCGCTGCCGCAGCGCCTCGACGAGCTGGCCCCGCGCGCGCTGAGCGTGCCGTCCGGTTCGCGCATCGCCATCGATTACACGGAAAACCCGCCGGTACTCGCGGTGCGCCTGCAGGAGCTGTTCGGCCTGGCGGCCACGCCGCGCATCGCAGGCGGTCGCCTGGGCCTCAAGTTGCACCTGCTGTCGCCGGCGCGCCGGCCGGTACAGGTGACCCAGGACCTGGCCAGCTTCTGGGCCAATACCTACCTGGACGTGAAGAAGGACCTGAAGGGGCGCTATCCGAAACACTACTGGCCGGACGACCCGCTGATCGCCGAGCCCACGGCGCGCGCCAAGCCACGCAAGTAGGGGCGCGTCGCTCAGCCGCCTTCGTTGCGCAGCCGGGCCGCGAGGCACACCTCCAGGCCATCGGCGTGGGCGATGAACTGCAGGCTGCAGCCGCAGCGTTCGGCGATGGCCTTGACGATGGACAGGCCCAGGCCGCTGCCGTCGCTGTCGGCGCTGCGCCAGAAGCGCTCGGTGACGCGTTGCAGGCGCTCGGGGGTGATGCCCGGGCCCTGGTCGCGGATGCTGAAGCGCACGCGACCCTGGCCGTCGCGTGCGATGTGCAGGTCTACCTGGGTGCCTGGCCTCGTGTGCCGGCGGGCGTTCTCCAGCAGGTTGCGCAAGGCAGCGATGGCCAGGGCCGGGGGCATGGCCAGGCACTGCTCGGACAGGTCGTCGGCAACACTCAGTTCTATGGCCGCGCCCGGCTTGTGCGTCGCATCGGCGATGGCCTGCTGCGCGATTTCCAGCGGGCGGCATGGCAGGCCTTCATCGAAGGGCAGGTTGCCTTCGACCCGTGCGAGCATCAGTAGCTGTTCGAGTATGCGCTGCAGATGGTCGGCGCCTTGTTCGGCCATGGCGATGGCGATCCGTGCCGGCTCACCCTCGGTCATGGCCGCGACCTGCAGGTGGGTTTTCACCGCGGTCAGCGGGCTGCGCAGTTCGTGGGCGGCATCGTCGGTCAGGCGCCGCTCGCGCTCCAGGGTGGCGCCGATGCGCTGGAACAGCTGGTTCTGTGCCTCCACCAGCGGCGCCAGTTCGGCGGGCAGGTCGGTCAATGGCAGCGGTTCGCTGGCGTTGGCGCTGCGTCCGGCGAGCGCCGCCCGGATTCGCTCCAGCGGCGCCAGGCCCCGCCCCAGGCCGACCCAGAGCAGGGCGAGGCTGCCGAGCAGGGCGACCGCCACTGGCACCGCAGCGGCCAGCAGGATCGAGCGTTGCAGCGTGGCCCGTTCATCCAGGCGGTCGGCGGTGGTGATGCGCAGGTCATCCTGGATCAGGGTGAAGCTGCGCCACAGCTGGTCACCGATGACCTGATCGTGGAAGCCCTGCTGGCTGGCATCGAGCATGTTCTCCGGCGTCGAGTGGCTGCGTGCCAGCACCTCGCCGCGCAGCGAGCTGATCTGGCAGGCCAGGCCATTGGGAATGCCCAGCTGCTCCGCACTCAGGCGGGTGCTGCCGTCCTGGCTGGTGCGCGCCTGCGGTAACTGCACCAGCAGGCCGGCGACCATGCGGGCCGAGGCGGCCAGGCGTTCGTCGAGCGACTGCAGCAACTGGCTGCGCAGGTCGTAGAGCATCCAGGTGGCGGCCAGTGACCAGAGCAGCACAAAGGCGGCACCGAGGCCGAGGGTCAGACGCAGGCGCAGGCTCATCGGGGCTGCTCCTCGTGGCCGGCGGTGCCGAGCCGGTAGCCCAGGCCGCGCACGGTCTCGACGATGCCGTTGCCGAGCTTGCGGCGCAGGTGATGGATGTGCACGTTGAGGGCATTGCTCTCGACGTCATCGTCCAGGCCGTACACCGAGTCCTTGAGGTGCTCGCTGCTGAGAATCCGCCCCGGGTTCTGCAGCAGCGCCTGCAACAGCGCCTGCTCGCGCCGCGACAGGTCGACGGGGACGCCGGCGAGGCTGACGGTGCAGCGGGTCGGGTCGTACTGCAGCGGGCCATGCTCGATCAGGTGCGTGGTCCTGCCGGCTGCGCGGCGCAGCAGGGCATGCAGGCGTGCGGCCAGCTCGCGCAGGTCGAAGGGCTTGGTCAGGTAGTCGTCGGCACCCGCCTGCAGGCCGGCGACACGCTCGGCCACGGCGTCGCGCGCGGTGAGGACCAGCACCGGCAGGGCCAGGCCGTCACGGCGCAGGCGGCGCAGCAGGTTCAGGCCGTCTTCGTCGGGCAGGCCGAGATCGAGGATCAGCAGGTCGAAGTGACTGTGCTGCAACAGGCTTTGCGTCGCCGCCGCGCTGGCCGTGTGGGCGACGGTGAAGCCCTGTGCCTGCAGGCCTGCGATCAGGCCACTGGCGATCAGCGAGTTGTCTTCGGTGAGGAGCACGTGCATGTTCGAAAGGGTGCGAGAAGGGCGAGTCGACAGTATCGCTCATCCCGATTAAGACAGGATTATCGGCGCTGCCCCGGGCACTGTTAATCGCCTGTTAATTGCCCTCTGGCATGCTCGACGCATCCTGGATTTCAAGGTGCCCGCATGCGTGTCGTCATCCTCCTGCTGAGCCTGTTCTGCGCCTCCGTGTTCGCCGCACTGCCGTTCGACGGCCCGCGCGCGGACGAGGAATTCCTGCCTGTCGATCAGGCGTTCGTGTTCGATGTGCAGCAGCAGGACGGGGACGCGACGACACTGAGCTGGGACATCGCGCCAGGCTATTACCTGTATCGGCAGCGCCTGAAGTTCATCGGTCTGGCGGACGCGCATGCCCCTGAACTGCCCGTGGGGCTGGCGCATGAGGACGAGTACTTCGGCGCCTCGCAGATCTACCGTGACCGTCTGCAACTGAGCCTGCCGGCCGAGGCCCGTGGGCGTATCGAGGTGCAGTGGCAGGGCTGTGCCGATGCCGGCCTGTGCTACCCGCCGCAGAGCCGCACCCTCGACCTTGGCGGTGGCGGCGCCATCAACGTCGCCCAGGCCGACGACCTGGCCCTGCTCGACGGCCTGCAGCAGCAGGCGCTGTGGCTGAGCATGGCGGTGTTCTTCGGCCTCGGCCTGTTGCTGGCGTTCACCCCCTGTTCATTGCCGATGCTGCCGATTCTGGCCGGCATCGTGGTGGGCAGCCGGGCTTCGCCGGCGCGTGGTTTCGCCCTGGCAGGCAGCTATGCGCTGAGCATGGCGCTGGTCTACGCCCTGCTTGGCGTCGTCGCCGCGCTGCTCGGGGCGAACCTGCAGAGCCTGTTGCAACAGCCCTGGCTGATCGCCTCGTTCGCGGCGCTGTTCGTGGTGCTGGCGTTGCCGATGTTCGGCTTCTTCGAGCTGCAGCTGCCTGCCGCGCTGCGTGACCGCCTGGAGCGGGCCGGGCGTGGACGCGAGGGCGGCAGCCTGCTTGGCGCCGGGTTGCTCGGGGTGCTTTCCGGGCTGCTGGTCGGGCCGTGCATGACCGCGCCACTGGCGGCTGCACTGCTGTTCATCGGGCAGAGCGGCGATCTGCTGCAGGGCGGCCTGGTGCTGTTCGCCCTCGGCCTGGGTATCGGTACGCCGCTGGTGTTGCTGGTGACGCTCGGCCAGCGTTTCCTGCCCCGTCCCGGGCCCTGGATGGAGCGGGTCAAGGCGGTGTTCGGGTTTCTTTTCCTGGGCACCGCGCTGTACCTGCTGCAACCGCTGCTGGGCGAATCCACCTGGCTGGCGCTGAGTGGTGCCTGGCTGGTGCTGGCGGCCAGCAGCCTGTTGCACCTGGCGGGGCAACTGCAGCGGCAGCGTGCGCTGGCCCACGCCGGCGCCGCGCTGCTGGGCCTGTGGGGCGTGGCGATGGTGCTCGGGGCAGCGGGTGGTGGGCATGACCCGATGCGACCGCTTGGGGTGTTCAGCGCCGTGGCGGCGCCGCAGACCGAGGCGCGCAGCGCGGGTTTTGTCGATGTGCGCGAGCCCGAGCATCTGCAGCGCGAACTGGAGGCGGCGAAGGCCAGTGGGCAGTGGGTGCTGGTGGACTACTACGCCGACTGGTGCGTGTCGTGCAAGGTCATGGAGCGCGAGGTCTTCGGCAATGCCGAGGTTCAGGCGCGCCTGGCGCAGGCGCGTAAACTGCGACTGGACGTCACCGCGCCGGGCGCCGCGAGCAATCAGCTGCTCGGCCGCTATCGCGTGCTGGGGCCGCCGACGTTGCTGCTGATCGGCCCGGACGGCGCGGAGCGACGCCAGCAGCGCATCACCGGCGAGGTCGATGCCCGGCAGTTCATCCAGGTATGGGACAGTGCGATGGAGCGTGGCTGATGTTGACGATGGATGTAGGACCGCTGGCGCTCGGCGTCGGCCATGTGTTGCTGCTGGTCAGCCTGCTGCTGGCCACGCTGGTCGGCTGGTGGCTGGGGCGCAAGCGCCAGGTCAACCCGGAGGCGCTGATCTTCCGTTTGCTGCTGGCGGCCCTGCTGGGCGCACGCCTGGCGTTCGTCGCCCTGTATGCCGGGCACTACCGGGATGCGCCCTGGCGGGTGCTCGATATCCGCGACGGCGGCTTCATCGCCTGGGGCGGTCTGCTGGCCGCCGCCCTGCTCGGAGGGTGGTACCTGTGGCGCCGGCCCGAGCTGCGCACCGCGCTGGGCGCCGGCATGGCCACCGGGCTGCTGGTGTGGGGCATGGGCAGCCTGGTGCTGCATACCCTGGAGCGTGGCACCCGTCTGCCGGACCTGGCCCTGCGCGATGTCCAGGGCCGCTCGGTGATGCTGCGCGAGCATCTGGGGCAGCCAATGGTGATCAATCTCTGGGCCACCTGGTGCCCGCCCTGCCGCCGCGAGATGCCGGTGCTGGCCGAAGCGCAGCGCCTGTATCCGCGGGTGACCTTCGTGTTCGCCAACCAGGGCGAGGGTGCTGGCGAGGTCCGCACCTTTCTCGCCAGCCAGACGCTGCAACTGGACAACGTGCTGCTCGACAGCGGCGGGCGTCTGGGGCAACTGGTCGGTTCGCGAGCGTTGCCCACCACCCTGTTCTACGACGCCGAGGGCCGCCAGGTCGGCAGCCATCTCGGCGAACTGTCCAGCGCCAGCCTGGCGCGGGCACTGGAAACCCTGAAAACGGACGAATGATCATGCAACCAATCAAGTCTCTAGTTCTGCTCGCCACGCTGCTGGCGCCGTTGGCGCAGGCCGCCGAGCTGCCTGCCGCGATCAAGGCTGTCGAAGGCCGTGGGGCCAAGGTGGTCGGCACCTTCGAGGCCCCCGGCGGGCTGCAGGGTTATGCCGCCCGCTACAACGGCCAGGGGCTGGCGCTGTACCTGACGCCGGATGGCGAGCACGTGCTGATCGGCACGCTGCTCGATGCCAAGGGCGCCGACCTGACGGCGGAGCCGCTGGAACGCCTGGTCTACAAGCCGCTGGGCGAGGAAATGTGGCAGCGCTTGCAGAGCAGCACCTGGATCGCCGATGGCGACGACAAGGCCAGCCGGGTGGTCTACGTGTTCTCCGACCCCAACTGCCCGTACTGCAACCTGTTCTGGCGCCAGGCGCGGCCCTGGGTCGAGGCCGGGCGGGTGCAGTTGCGCCATGTCATGGTCGGCATGCTGCGTGCCGATAGTCCGGGCAAGGCTGCGGCGCTGCTCGCGGCGCAGGATCCGCGTCAGGCGCTCGGCGAGCATGAGGCGGCCGGGCGCGAGAGCAAGCTGCAGGCAGTGGCGAAGATTCCCGGCACGATCGCGGCCCAGCTCGACGCCAACCTGGCGCTGATGGGCGAGATGGGCGGCGAGGCGACGCCGGCCATCTACTACCTCGACGAGCGGGGCCGCCTGCAGCAGCACAAGGGGGCGCCACGCCCGGACAGCCTGGAAGCCATCATGGGCTCGGCGAAACCCTGAGGCGCGGGCGCAGTGGCCGCGGTCAGCGGCACAGCAGGCCACCCAGCTCGCTCGGCACGCGGCCGGTCCAGCGCTTGAACGAGCGGCGGAAGTTGGTGATGTCGTTGAAGCCCAGGCGCTGCGCCACCTCGTCGTTGCTGCAGCCCTTGACCTGGTAGAGGTACAGCGCCAGCTCGCAGCGGGCCCGGTCGAGCCGCTCCTGGAAATGACTGCCGTGCTTGCTCAGCTTGCGTTTGAGGGTCGCCGGGCTGGTGGCGAAGGCCTCGGCCACTCGCTCCAGGCTCAGCGGCTGGTGGATACGGGCGCTGAGGTGGGCGTGCAGCTCGTCGAGCAGGCTGCCCTGCCAGCCCCATTGCGCGAGCTGCTGGTCGCACTGCTGGCGGGCGATGTGCGCGCCGGTGGCACCGGCGTGCGGCCAGGGGCGCAGCAGGTATTCGCGAGGCAGGCTCATGACTGTCGATGGGCGATCAAAGCTCAGCTCGTCGCTGAGATGCACCCAGTACTGCTCGACATGGCGTGGTTCGGCGTAGGCGAACTGCAGGCGCCAGGGCAGGCGTTCGTGTTGCTGGCGGCGGGCCAGGGCGACCACCGCGGTCATGCTCGCCTCCAGCAGAAAGGGCAGCTGCTCGGCGGCGCCGCAGCTGTCGCGCCAGTACAGGTGCAGGTACTGCTCGTCGAGGTGCAGCACCGGCGTCAGCAGGGGCGAGAGCAGGGCACGGTAGCGGCCGAGGTCCTGCAGCGCCTGCAGCAGGTTGTCGGCCTGCTCCAGCAACTGGCTGGCGGCGCCATAGTGGCCGGGCCACAGGCGCTGGCCGAACAGGAAGCTGCTGTCCGGCGCGTCCAGCAGGCGCCTGGCGTTGGCGATCAGGCGCAGGAACTGCGCGGGGCTGACCCGTGCCCGGCCGGTGACGATGTCCTCGTAGAACAGCTCGCAGCCCCGCAGCAGGTGATGGGTGTCGATGCCCCGCGAACGTGCCAGGTCGATCAGCACGGCGGGCAGGTCATGAGCGGCGATGAAGCGACTGTCGCACTCGTAGCCCATGGCGCTCACGCACTGTGTGCCAGACGCGGCTTGGCCCGCGCCAGCGTCAGGTTGAGGCGCTTGAGCAGTTGCTCCTCGTCATCGTCGAGGGCCATGACCGCGGCCACGGTGGCCCGCAGTTGCAGGCGTTCGCCATGGCGCTGGCTGCGATGGGCGAGGCTGGCGATGCTCTGGCGCAACTCGGCGGCGATGCTCAGTGCCTGCTGTTCGCCGGTGTTCGGCAGCACGGCGACGAAACGGTCGCCGGCCAGGCGGCAGAGCATGTCCTGCTGGCGCAGGTTGAACAGCAGCAACTGGGCCACCACCTGCAGCACCTGGTCGCCTTCGGCCTGGCCGTAGCGCTGGTTGACCAGGCTGAAGTCGTCGAGGTCGATGGCCACCAGCGACAGCGGCTGATGCTCCGCGCGCGCCTGTTGCAGCGCCTGCTGCAGATGCTGGCGCAGGTACTGGGCGCCGGACAGCGGGGTGAGCTTGTCGAACAGGCGATGGTCGCGCTGCAGGTGTTCGCGCTTGCGCATCTGTGCGCTGATGGCGCGCTGTTCCTGCTGCAGGTGGTACATGCCGAGTGTCAGCAGCAGCATGCCGAGCGGCATCGGCGCGGTCTCCAGCCAGTTGTCCCAGACCGTCTCCTGCGGCAGGCGGATGAACTCGTCGAGGCTGTCCATCCACATCGAGAAGGCGATGCAGCACAGGCCCAGCGACAGCAGGCGGGTGACCCAGCCGGCCGGGCGGCCACTCAGCAGCATGATCAGCCAGCCGCAGAGGATCAGGCAGGTGCCGCCTTCGCCGGCCACGTCCATCCAGTTGATCTCGGCCCAGGACTTGATCTCGCCCGCACCGAGGTAGAGCAGCAGCCCGGCGTTGGCCGCCAGCAGCAGGCCGGCCAGGGTCAGGCCATGCAGTTTCAGCAATGCTTTCATGGTCGATTCTCCCGGCAATGTCCGTCCGTGGCCGAGCATGCCGGAGGCAGGTCTCATTTCGATGACAGTCATTTGTCCCTCGCGCTGCAGGGCAGGCCGTCCGGGCCTGCGTTCCGGGTGCAGTAGCGCTCGGCCGGGGGAGCCAGGTCGGGCTCGTGCAGGGTCTTGTGGCCGCTGGCGTCGCGCTGGATGTCGAAGGCGTCGTAGAGCCGGTCGTCGGCGCTGTAGGCCCTGACGCTGAGGCGGTTCTGCGCCACGCTGATGGTCTGGTACAGCTGGGTGTCCTCGGCGCTGCGGTCCGGCTGGCTGTGGGCGCGATCGTTGAGGCCGTACATCTTCGAGCCGGTCACCGAGACCATGTACACCGGGCCGATGGCCTGTTGGTTGCGCAGGGCCTGGCGCGTGGCGGCACGGCCGGCGACATGGGTCAGGCGGCTGTAGCAGTGGTCGTGGCCCTGCAGCACCAGATCGACGCCATGGCGTTCGAACAGGGGCTGCCAGGCGGCCTTGAGTGGTTCGCTGTCCTCGGGGCGGGCGCAGGTGTAGATCGGTTGGTGCATGACCACGATGTTCCAGCGCGCCTGGCTGCTCTGCAGTGCGTTCTCCAGCAAGCGGGTCTGGGCCTCCAGGGTGCCGAGGTCGAGTGCCGAGGTGCCGTCCAGCACCACGAAGCGTACGCCCTGGTAGTCGCTGACGTAGCTGGTCTCGGTCACGCCCTCGGCGCCGTTGCGTGGCAGGGCGAACTGGGCGGGGAAGTGCGCGCCGAGCGTGCGACTCTCGCTGCCGTCGGGCAGCAGGTCGTCGAGGTATTCGTGATTGCCGACGGCGACCAGTTGCGGGATGGCGGCGTAGGCCCAAGCGCCCGCCTGGTTCCACTCACCCCATTCGTCGTCATGGGCGAGGTCGTCGCGCGAGGCCACCAGGTCACCGGCATGCACCACCAGCGCCGGGCGCGCGACGCTGCGCAGGGCCTGGCGAATGCTGCGCGAGGCGACCTCGAGGATGCCGTTCTGGGTATCGCCCAGGTAGATGAAGCTGAAGGGAGCGAAGCTCCGGCTGGCGGTGCGGAACTGATGCCACTCGCTCCAGCCCGCGCTGCCTTGCACCCGGTAGGCATAGGCGGTATCCGGGCTCAGGCCGTCCAGGCGCACCTGATGGTAGAGGGACGGGCCGTTCTCGGCGTCCAGGCGGCGACTGCTGCCACTGAGCTGGCGGGCCTTGGCCACCACCTGCGGGCCGGCCAGGGCCGGACCGAACTCCAGCACGGCTCTGTCCTGGCGCAGGTCGGTACGAAAGCTCACGGCCATCTGCGTGGCGGCGTCGGCGCCGGGCGTCAGCACGATGCGGTCCGCCAGGTTGCCGGCGGCATAGGGTTGGCCTGGCGAGCGTGGCAGCGGCGGCTCGGCATGGGTCAGGGGGCTGCTCAGGGCAGTGGCCAGCAGCGTGGCCAGCAGCAGGGGGCGATGCATGTGCGGTTTCCTTGGCTGATCCGGAAGTGCGTTCGGCGCCAAGGAAACAAAGGCGCATGACGGTTCGGTTACCGCGCCGGGGGTCGATTCGGCTCAGGTGAAAGGTGCCGTGCAGGGCGATTTTTTCAGCCTGGATTAAGCCGGTGCGGGGTCGTGGGCGCAGTGGCGCCGCTGTCCACCCGGCGCTGGCCGCTCCGATTCCCGCGCAGAGCCTCGGGCAACGCGGCATGGCCGGGTCATTTCAGCTCAGAACCCCCGTGAAACCGCCACGAAACAGGCTGTCAGGGCCTGCTCCGGCAGGGGCTGTCACGCAAGTGCCACAAAGCATTCCTAGCTTTCGCTGCCATCGCCTGGTGTCGCCAGGGGCCATTGAAACGAGGGATTCAAGGTGGCAAAGCCATTTCGTCATATCCGCACTGCGGGATTCAACGTCAGCCTGCTGGCCATCGCCATCAGTGCCGCACCGGTCTGGGCCGAGGAGGCGGTCGAGCGCGTCGAGGTGATCGGCCAGGCGGTGAGCATCGACAAGGCGCTGCAGGAACAGAAGAGCGCCGACAGCATCAAGAGCGTGGTGCATGCTGACGGCGTCGGCCAGTTGCCCGACGACAACGCGGCCGAGGCCCTGCAACGTATTCCGGGGCTGTCGGTGGAGCGCGACCAGGGCGAGGGGCGTTTCGTCAGCGTGCGCGGCATCGCCCCGGACCTCAACAGCGTGACCATCAACGGCACCCTGGTGCCGGCCCCGGAGGGCGACCGCCGTGCGGTGGCGCTGGACGTGCTGCCGGCGGAGCTGGTGCAGTCGCTGTCGGTGGTCAAGAGCCTGACGCCGGACATGGACGCCAACTCCCTGGGCGGCACCATCGAGGTGGAGAGCCTCTCGGCCTTCGACCACGACGGCCTGTTCTACACCCTCTCCGGCGAGGCCAGCCACGATACCAACGTGGACAAGACCAGCCCCAAGTTCTCCGGCGCCATCAGCGATCGCTTCAGCCTAGGTGAGGGCACCGACAACTTTGGCGTGGCCGCGGCATTCAGCTGGCAGAAGCGCAAGTTCGGCTCGGAGAACGTGGAGACCGGCGGCGCCTGGGATTTCGACGATGGTGCGCGGCTGGAGGAGGTCGAGCAGCGTGACTACCAGATCACCCGCGAGCGCACCGGCTTCGGCCTGAACTTCGACTATCAGCCGGACGACTATTCCAACTATTACCTGCGCACCCTGTACAGCAAGTTCAAGGACACCGAGACGCGCAATGCCGCCGGCATCGAGTTCGACGATGCGCAGCTGTCCGGTGAGCGCGGCGATGGCGAAGGCTGGCGCGAGCTGAAGTCGCGTGAAGACACCCAGGAAATCCAGTCCTACGTGTTCGGTGGCGAGCGCATGATCGACCTGTGGACCATCAGCGGCCAGGCCGGCTACAGCCAGTCCACCGAGAAGGACCCGGGCGGCATCGCCGGCGCCAAGTTCGTCGGCGACTTCACCGGCATCGGTTTCGATGGCACGCGCAAGCCGCACCTCGTTGCCGGCGACGCGTTCTACGATCCGACCGCCTTCGAACTCGACGAGGTGGAGTGGGAGAAGGTCAGCGGCAAGGACAAGGAAAAGAACATCCGCCTCGACCTGGCCCGTGACTACGACCTGGCCGGCAACGCCGCGCAGGTGAAGTTCGGCGGCAAGCTCAGCCGGCGCGACAAGACCAGCGATACCGAGGTCTGGGTCTACGACGATTTCACCGGCGTCGGGCTCGACGGCTTGCAGAGCGGCAGCGTCGACTACTCGCTGGGTCGCTTCGGCAACGGCATCAGCGCCGGCGCCATCAAGAACCTGATCGGCGGGCTGGATCGCAGCCAGTTCTACGACGAGGAGAACTCGCGCATCAACGACTTCGACATGCGCGAGGACATCAACGCGGCCTACCTGATGAACACCCTGGATGTGGACGACTGGCGCTTCATCGCCGGCCTGCGCTACGAGGGCACCGAGTTCGAGGCCAAGGGCACCGGCCTGCGCGATGGCGTGTACGAGGACAGCCAGAGCCGCAACCGCTACGACCACTGGCTGCCGGGCCTGCATGCGCGCTACCAGCTGTCGCCGTCCACCGCGATCCGCGCCGCCTGGACCAACAGCGTGGTGCGCCCGACCTTCGGCCAGCTGGCGCCGGGCTTCGCCATCGACGGCGCGGACGCCTCCTTCGGCAACCCCGATCTCAAGCCGCTGGAGTCGATGAACCTCGACCTCGGCATCGAGCATTACATGGGCCGTGCCGGTGTGGTCTCGGGCTTCCTGTTCTACAAGGACATCGACAACTTCATCTACAACACCGACCTGGCCGGCAACGGCGAGTGGATCGGCTTCGACGAGGCGCTGACCTTCGACAACGGCAGCAGCGCCAAGCTGTATGGCGTCGAGCTGGCCTACTCGCAGAAGTTCGACTGGCTGCCGGCGCCGTGGAACGGCCTGCTGCTGGGCGCCAACCTGACCCTCAGCCAGTCCGACGCGAGCATCGAAGGCCAGGGCGCCAAGCGCTCCATCGACCTGCCCAACCAGTCCGACACCGTCGGCAACTTCATGCTCGGCTGGGAGGACGAGCGCTTCAACCTGCGCCTGGCCGCCAACTACAAGTCCAGCTACCTGTACGAGATCGGTGCGGTGGAGGACAAGCGCCACGACCTGTACGTCGACGACCAGGTGTTCGTCGACATCAAGGCCGGCTACTTCATCACTCCCGAACTGCAACTGACGCTCGAGGCGCAGAACATCACCGACGAGTCCTACTACGTCTACACCGGCAGCCGCCGCTACAACGCCCAGTACGAGGAGTACGGCCCGACCTACAAGATCGGCCTGACCCTGACCCATTTCTGAGCGCTGCGTGTTTCAGGGTGGACAACGCGTTCTCGTCCACCGAAAGGCGCTCGCCACATCGACATCTTCAATGGCCTGGCCCGTCGCCACTCGGCGGCAGCGGGCCGGGCCACCGTTACCAGGAACTCTTCATGCGTTTTTCCAACCTGTCCCTGCTGGGGCTCTGCATCACCCTGGCCGCTTGCCAGAGCCATGGCCCGCAAGAGGACGTCTCGGCCGTGCCGAACGTCGTGCTCAGCGATGCGCTGATCGCCAGCGAAAACACCCAGTGGCTGGCGCCGCTGCCCTTTCTGCCGGGGGCCGAGCGCCTGCAGGTCGGCGCCCGCAGCCTGCAGGTCGTCGACGCCGACGGCCAGGTGCTGAGCGAGCTGGCGGGGCGTTTCGCTACCCTCGACCAGCGTGCCGACGAGCGTGGCGTGCTGGTTGCCACGCTCGACAAGCGGCGTCAGCAGGCCCTGCTGGCGCGCCTCGACGACGCGCAGCAGTGGAGCGCGCCGCACTATCTGCCGAAGACCCGCTTCGCCATCGAAGGGCTGTGCCTGTATCGCGACGAAGCGCGCAACGACTTCCTCTTCCTGGTCGGCGAGGAGGGTATCGGCGAACAGTGGCTGGTGGCCGAGCACGGCCGGCCGCTGGCGCAGGCACAGCGGGTGCGGGCGCTGAGCCTGCCGCCGCAGAGCAGCTTCTGCCAGGTCGATGACAGCTCCGCCAGCCTCTACGTCAACGAGGAAGGCGTGGGCCTGTGGCGCTACGCCGCCGCTGCCGAGGCGCCGCTGCTGCGTGAGCCGGTGGAGCTGGTCGCGCCCTTCGGCGAGCTGCAGGACGCCGGCGGCATGGCGGTGCTGCCCGATGCCTTGCTGCTGCTGGATCCGGCCGCCGCCAACCTCCACCTGTTCCAGCGCCACGCCGCACAGTGGCAGCGTGCCGCTGTGCTGAACCTGGCCGGGCTGGACGAGCCGGAGCAGGTCAGTGCCCGGCGCACGGCGCAGGGGCTCGAGCTGCTGCTGGTGGCCGACGATGGCGCCCGTCGCGCCGCGCTGAACTGGCAGCCCGAGAGCGCTGAAGCGCCGCCGGTGGTGCCGGTGGTTACCCCCCTGGTGCAGAGCGAGGTCGCGCCGAGCCTGGGCGATGCGGCGGACGACCCGGCGATCTGGGTCAATCACGCACAGCCCGAGCGCAGCCGCGTGCTGGGCACCGACAAGCAGGGCGGTCTGCTGGTCTATGACCTGGCCGGCAGGCAACTGCAGGACCTGCGCGTCGGCCGGCTGAACAACGTCGACGTGCGCAACGGCTTCCAGCTGGGCGCGCGCCGGGTCGACCTGGCGGTGGCCAGCAACCGCGATCACAACAGCCTGCAGCTGTTCGCCATCGACCCCGCCAGCGGTGAACTCGGCGAGATTGGCCAGATCCCCACGCCACTGCGGGAGATTTATGGCCTGTGTCTGTTCAAGGATCGCCAGGAGACCATTCACGCCATCGTCAACGACAAGGACGGCAGCTTCCTGCAGTACCGCCTGAGCGGCGCCGGCGGCAAGGCCAGCGGTCAACTGGTGCGCCGCTTCCGCACCGCGACCCAGCCGGAAGGCTGCGTGGCGGACGACCGCAACGAGCGCCTGTACATCGGCGAGGAGGACGTGGCGGTGTGGACGCTCGATGCCCGTGCCGACGCCCCGGCCGAGCTGGAGCGGGTCATCGCCGTGGGCGGCCTGCTCGAAGACGACATCGAGGGCTTGGCCCTCTATCAGGGGCGGCAGCGTGACTACCTGCTGATCTCCAGCCAGGGCAACGACAGCTATGTGGTGGTCGAGGCGCAGGCGCCCTACAGGCTGCGTGGCAGCCTGCGCATCGGCCTGAACGCCGAACGCGGCATCGACGGGGCTTCGGAGACCGATGGCCTGGAGGTGACTTCAGCCAACCTCGGCGGCCCCTGGAGCGCTGGCCTGCTGGTGGTGCAGGACGGCCGCAAGCGCATGCCCGAGGGTAACCAGAACTACAAGTACGTGCCCTGGACGGCGATCGCCGCCGCGCTGGGCCTGGAATGAGACGGCTGGCGTCACGCCTGTCATCCCGGTGTAACGCCAGTGTCTTGAAATGTGAGCCATGGGGCTCGAGCCATTGAAGGAAAGCATGATGCAAAACCAAGCCCATCTCGAACACATGACCGTCTGGGGGCTGGTCAGCGAGGCCAGTCTCGTCGTGCAGGCGGTGATGCTCTGCCTGGTGCTGGCCTCGCTGATCAGCTGGTACCTGATCGTCCAGCGTGGCGGCGTGCTGCGCCGCACCGAGGCGCTGGCGAAAGACTTCCTCAAGCGCTTTCGCAGCGATGAAACAGGCGCCCTGTACCGCGCAGGCGTGCAGCAGGAGCTGCCCGCCGATGCCGCCCTGCAGCGTATCTTCCTGGCGGGTTATCAGAGCTTCAGCCAGCTGCAGGCGCATGCCGGCAACAGCACGGAGACCGTGCTCGACGGCGTCGAGCGCAGCCTGGCGGTGGCGATTGCCGAACAGGAAGAACGCCTGGAGAAGGGCCTGCCGTTCCTCGCCACGGTGGGGTCGGTGAGCCCCTACATCGGTCTGTTCGGCACCGTGTGGGGGATCATGAATTCCTTCCTCGGCCTGTCCCAGGTGCAGCAGGCCACGCTGTCGACGGTGGCGCCGGGCATTGCCGAAGCGCTGATCGCCACGGCCATCGGCCTGTTCGCGGCGATCCCGGCGGTGATGGCCTACAACCGCTTCTCGGCGCGCAGCCAGACCCTGATCGCGCGTTACTACGCCTTCGCCAACGAGCTGCAGGGCCGTCTGCACCGTCGCCTCAATGGCGTTGGTGCGGGCATGGCCGCTGCCGCTTGAGGAGGATGACGCGATGCTGGTTCGACCGACGCACAAGCATGGCCTGAAGGCCGAAATGAACGTGGTGCCCTATATCGACGTGATGCTGGTGCTGCTGGTGATCTTCATGGTGACCGCACCGATGCTGGTGCAGGGCGTGCAGATCGAACTGCCCAAGGTGGCGGCCGAAGCGCTGCCGGCACCGGGCGAGCAGCGCATCGTCACCCTGTCGGTGAAGGACGACGGCAGCTTCTACTGGAACCTGGGCAGCGAAGTGGATATCGAGTCGCAGACCGACAGTGCGCCGAGCAAGGAGGCGATGCGCGAGAAGATCGCCGCCATCGTCGCCGCCAACCCGCAGACTCAGGTCTACGTGCGCGCCGACCAGCATGCCGACTATGCGTCGGTGATCGCCGGCATCGCCGAGTTGCAGCGTGGCGGTGTCAGCCGCCTGGGCCTGATCACCGAGGCGCCCTGACATGAGCAGCATGACCCTGGAAATGCCCGCGCCGCGTCTGGCCTGGCCGGCCTGGCGCGAGCATGGCCTCGCCATTGGCGTCGCCATCGCCCTGCATGCCGGCCTGGCCTATGTGCTGCTGCACCTGGCTCACCAGGCGCCGCTGTCGACACCGCTTGCCACGGTACTCACCACCGAGCTGATCAGCCTGCCGGCCCCTGTGGTTCAACCGCCGGCGCCCGTCGTCGCCGAACCGGCAGTGGCGCCGCCGCCGGCGCAAGCGCCGGTCGAGGCGCCAGCACCCGAACAGGCGGACCTGGCCTTCAAGAGGGCCGAGCAGGCGCGTGAGGAACAGGCGCTGCGCTTGCAGCGTGAACGTCAGCAGCGGCGTGCCGAGGCGCAGCGCCAGGAGCGTCTGGCGCGCGAAGAGGCGGCGCGTCAGGCGCAGCTGGAAGCGCAGCAGTTGGCCGAGGCCCGCCGGCTCGAAGCCGAGCGCGTGGCGGCGGCGAATGCCGCAGCCGCTGCGGCGCGTGCCGAGGCGCAGGCGGCCAGCCGCCAGTACCTGCCCATCGCCAAGCAGGCGCCGGACTATCCGGCCAAGGCGCTGGAACGCAAGATCGAGGGCGAATGCACGGTGGCCTATACGGTGAACGCTGCCGGGCGCGTGGAAGACCCGCAGGTGATCGGCAATTGCCATCCGTTCTTCGTCAAACCGTCACTGGCCGCGGCCAGGACCTTTCGCTACCAACCGCGCGTGGTCAACGGCCAGGCGGTGGCGGTGGCCAACGTGAAGAACACCTTCAGCTACCGCATCGAATAGGGGCCGGGCGACTCAGGGCAGTTGCAGGTCTTCGCCCCTGGCCTGCAGGCGCTGGTAGGCATGGTCGAGCGCGTCGCGCAGCTGTACGGCATTCGCCGCGTGGCGGGAGACGATCAGCTTGAGCTGCAGGCGCTGCACCTCGACGAACGGCAGCTCGCCGATGCCGAGGCTGCGCCGGGCCTGCTCCACCGGCATCTGGTAGTCGAGCAGGAGGTCACCACGTCGGCGCAGCAGCATCTCCAGCGCCGCGGTGTGCCGCGAGGTGCGATGCAGGGTGATGTGCCGCGCCGGGTCTTGCAGCCACTGGTTGATGCCCTGCCAGTAGCTGTAGCCGGTGATCAGGATCACGCCACGGCCCTGCAGGTCGTCGGGCAACCTGGGCGGCGCGGTGCCCGGTCGGTAGTACAGGTTGAGGGCGATCTGCCCGAGCAGGTAACGGCTCTCCAGGGTGTGTTCGGCCAGTTCGGGCTTGCCCGGGGCGCCGAACCAGAGCGCGATGCTGCCGTCGATCAGGCCGTTGTACAGGCGTGCGCCGGGGTAGGAGCGGAACTCCGCCTGGTAGCCGGCCTCGTCGAGCAGGCGCGCGGTCAGTTCGAGGCCGACGCCACTGGGGTGGCCCTGGTCGTCGGTGTAGGAGTAGGGAGGGAATTCGTAGTAGCCGACATGAATGCGTCGCTCGCTGCCGGCCGCACAGGCGACCGGCAACCACAGCAGGGCGATGAGTATCAGGCAGAAGCGTCTTGGCATCGAGGTGTCGCGGCTGTTTGCCGTCTTGTCATTCTTGGGGCGGTGCCGGTCGAGCATGGACAACAGGCGGTGGCGTTGTCCAGCCCTGTCGTGCCTATTCCTGGCTGGGGATGAAGAAACGTCCGATCACCGGCAGGTGGTCGGAGATGGCCAGCGTGTCGTCCTGGCGCACCTGGCTGGCCAGCGGCGTCAGGCGCGGGCTGTAGAACAGGTAGTCGAGGGTGCGATCCGGGCCGCTGGCGGCAGGGTCGTTGGGATAATGGGTGTACCACTGCGCCTGGTCCGCGCCGCTGGCCTGCAGCAGGCTGGGGATCATCGGGTAGCGCCTGGCCAGGTCCTGCAGCTCGCTGTCGGCGGCATACCAGCTGCGCTGGTCGTCGGGCAGGTGCTCGAACTGACCAGGCGGCAGCAGGTTGAGGTCGCCGCCCAGGACCCACGGCTGGCCGGCCTGCTGCAGTTGGCGCAACAGGCCATCGGTCATCTCGACCTGGCGTTGCATGGTGTCCTCGCCCTGGGCGAAGGCATCGAAATGGGTGTTGATCGCCGCCAGCTCGCCGCCACCGCGGATCGGCAGGTAGCTGACCAGCAGGGCGCGCTTGAGCTGGAAGGGGCGGCTCAGCAGGTTGCTGGCGAGCATCGGCAGTTGCAGGCGCTCGGCGCGGGCGATCTGGAAGCGGCTGAGGGTGCCCAGCTTCATGCCGACGCTGCCGAGAATGCGCGGGTGCGGCACGAAGGCGGATTTCCAGTAGAACGCCTGGCTGCTGCACGGGTAGAGGTCTGCCAGGCGCGCCTGCAGCAGGGCCAGCTGGTCCTGGTAGTCGGTGGCCTTGGCGTTGTCGTGCAGCTCCTGCAGCAGCACGACGTCCGGTTGCTCATCGCGCAGGATGCGCACCACCTCGTCCAGCGTCCGCACCAGGTCGGCGCTGCTCGGGCGCTCGTCCGGGCCGTCGCCGCCGGGCAGGTCGTACCAGAACACGTGGCGCTTGCCGGCCAGGTACTGCACGTTCCAGGTCATGACCTTCAGCGCCTGCCCTGGCTGCAGCTGTGCCACCTGGCCCGTGCAGGACACGTCCGCCTCCTCGCGCGCCGCGGGGTTCCAGGCCAGGACATGGACCAGCGCCAGCAGAATGACGGGCAGCAGGGCGACGAGCAACAGCAGGCGAAGCGGGCGGGGCAGAGACATGGCGGCATGAGCGACTATGCTGGAAGGAGGCGAGGATACCCGAGTGCACCGGATCGGCCCAGGCATTGCTGGGCGATTGTCGAGTATCTGCCGAGTTCGCACGGTCGTTCGGCCCCAGGGACAGATGGCATGAGCTGCAGTAGCATGCGAAAGACTGTTGTGTGGGTCGCCCTGGCGAAGGGCGGCAGTTGATATCGGTGAGCGTGGATTCCGGGAGCCGCACATGTATCGCAAGGTGTTCGCCAACAAGGTTTTCGACCGCAAGGTGGTGCTGATCACCGGCGGTTGCGCCGGCATCGGCCGCGCCCTGGCCGTGCGCCTGGCGCAGGCTGGCGCGCGCCTGGTGATTCTCGACCTGCACCAGGCGGCGCTGGATGGCCTGGTGCAGCACCTGGCCGACCATCACAACGCCGAGGCGCTGGGCCTGGTGTGTGACGTCGCCGATGCCGATGCGGTGCAGCGTGCCGTGGCCCTGGCCTGCGAGCGCTTCGGTGGCATCGACGTGCTGGTCAACAATGCCGGCATCACCCACCGCAGCACGTTCGCCGAGACCAGCCTGGACGTGTTCCAGCGGGTCATGGCGGTGAACTACTTCGGCGCGTTGCACTGTACCCAGGCCGCGCTGCCCAGCCTGATCGCCCGGCGCGGGCAGATCATCGTGCTCAGCTCGCTGTCGGGCATCGCGCCGTTGCTCTATCGCAGTGCCTACAACGCCAGCAAGCATGCCCTGCACGGCCTGTTCGAGACCCTACGCTTCGAACTCAAGGGTTCGGGAGTCAACGTCATGCTGGTATGCCCGGGCTTCACCGCGACCGACCTGCGCAAGAACGCGCTGGTCGGTGACGGCTCGGTGGCAGCGCAGCCACCGCTGGCAATGGGCAAGGTCGCTTCGCCGCAGGATGTCGCCGAGGCCATTTATCACGGTGCGCTCAAGCGCCGGCGGCTGTTGGTACTGTCCAACGTCGACTGGCGGGCGCGGGTGCTGGCGCGTTTCTTCCCGCGGCTGTTCGAGCGTGTGCTGTTGCCACGGCTTTCCGGCTTGAAGCCGCGAAGCTAGGAGGTGTCCGATGCGTGCCTGGCTGCTGCTCATCCTGCTGCTGGCCTCTGTGGTGTGCCGGGCCGAAGAGCCCCGTCCGCTGCAGGTGATGACCGATCTCTGGCCGCCGTTTCGCATGCTCAAGGAGGATGGGCAGCTGCAGGGGCTGGATATCGATCTGCTCGACGAACTCTCACGTCGCACCGGACTGCGCTTCGAGGTGCATCGCGCGCCCTGGGCGAGGGGGCTGGCGGCGCTCGAACAGGGCACGGCGGACATGATGACCGGCCTGGCCAGAACGCCGGAGCGCGAACGCTACATCCAGTACCTGGATGCGCCTTACTACGCCTGCTCGCCGCGCTTCTACGCCAGCCCGGCGCTGGCCATGCGCCTCAGGGACTATGCGGCGCTGCACGAGCTGCGCATCGGCTACGTGCTGGAGTCGGTGTACTTTCAGCCATTCGACGATGACCAGGGGCTGAAGAAGGTCGGGGTCAGCAATGAAAGCCAGTTGCTGGGGATGCTGACCCGTGGCCGTATCGACGCGCTGGTCGGTACCGACTGCCAGGTCGACTATGCGCTGCTCGACCCCAGGTTGGCCGGCCGCATCGTCAAGGCGGCCTATCAGCCCGAGGCGCGTACCGAACTCTACATCGGCTTCTCGCGCAAGCGCCTGGAGCGCATGCCGCAGCTGGCGGCTGCGCTCGAGAGCCTGTTGCGCGAGGGGTGGGTCGCCAATGCCGCCCTGCGCTATCAGCCGGTGGTCGCGCACCAGTAGCGGGGCATGCCGTCAGCCATGCTCGTGCTGCGCGCCGCTCGCCAGCATCAGCGCCATGTCCCAGAAGGCCGCCTCGATCTTGTGGCCGTCGAGATCCCTGATGAAGCAACCGTAGTACGGCTCGCCATAGTCCGGGCGTGGCCCGGGCTGGCCTTCGTCGCGACCACCGGCCTCCAGCGCCGCCTGATGAAAGGCGTGCACCGAGGCCTTGTCCGGGGCGACGAAGCCGAAGTGGCTGCCGTTGCCGAGCGTGGCCGGCTGGCCGTTGATCGGTGTCTGCACCCAGAACTCCGGGTATTCGCGCCCGAAGGCCACTGCCCCCGGATGGCGCATGATCTCGCGGCAGCCCAGGGTCGCCAGCACCTTGGCGTAGAAGGCGCTGGCGGCGTCGAAGTCGTTGGTACCGATGGAAATGTGGGACAGGATGCTCGGGTTGCTGTCGCTCATGGCGTGCTCCTCTTGGGCAAAGCAGCAAGCCTAGTCGTTGTTCTGCGATGCTGCCGGTTGCCTGGGTTCGAGCAGCATGAACAGGCGGAACAGCACCACGATGGCGAACAGCTGGAGGAAGCCGTTGCCTGCCTGGTGCAGCACCCAGAGCAGGGTGTCGGCCTGGCTCGGCTGCGTCCACCAGTCGAGCAGCCACAGCGGGAGCAGGACGTTGGCCAGGCAGGCGAATACCGGCCAGAAGCGCCCCTCGGTCATGCTGAAGCTGCTCTGCAGGGCGCGCAGTGGCGGCTCCTGGCGCAGCACCAGGATCAGCTCGGAGAAGGCCAGGCGCATCATGATCCAGATGCCCGGCACGATGAACAGCGACAGGCCGAGCATGATCGCCAGCGTGCTCAGGCCGGTCATCAGGGCGAAGCTCGGCCAGAGCTGCAGGCCGGCGGCGAACAGCTGGGCGTTGCCCGGCGTCTGCCCGTTGCTGCGTGCATGCAGGAAGAGGATCAGCGGCGCGGCATACAGCGGATAGAAGAGGATGCCAAGCAGCACCCCGTAGGCCGGGTTGGCGTCTTCGCCGAGCTGCGCGGCCAGCACGGCCTGGGCGATGGCCTCGAGCACCAGCAGGGGCAGGGTCAGCCGGGCGATGGCCGCCAGGTTGTGGCTGGAGAAGAACCAGGCATCGCGGAGGACGGAAAGTGGATTCATCGGCAGGCTACCAGATGTAGGGGGCTGTTGAGGTTGCATCGCGAGCCGCGTTCGGCCACGTCACGCCGGCGCTTGGCCGCAGAGGATTCAAGGGTACTCCAGTTGCGCATTGGGCAACGCGGCGAGCAGACGCGGCAGCTCGCTGCCTGGCACCTCCAGGGTCAGCTCGGGCGGGCCGGGCGAGTACAGCAGAAAGTCGCAGGCGAGCACGGCGCGGTCGATCAGCAGGGTGATGCCAGCGTCGTGGCCGAACGGGCAGGCACACATCGGCACGCAGCCGGTGAGCGCGGTCAGTTCCTCGTCGCTGGCGATACGCGGGCGGCTGCCGAGCAGCGCCTTGAGCCGTGCCCAGTCGGCACGCGCCCCTTCGACGCTGACCAGCATGGCATGCCGCTGACTGGCAACGCGCAGGAACAGGCTCTTGCTCTCCACCCCGCGCAGCGCGAAACGCCGGCGCACGGCGTGGGCGGTGGGGTAGTCGAGAACGGCTTCGTGCTCGACCAGGCGATGAGCAATGTCCAGGCGTCGCAGCAGGTCGAGGTTGCGTTGGCAGAGGCTTTCTAGCGGTGTCATGCGTCAAGGATAGGGGCAGGAGCGGTGCTCCGGCCAGTCCCCGGCGCGTCGGACGGTCGGCTCTGGCATACTGGCGCCTTCGTTGCCCGTACGAGGACTCCCGGTGAAGAAGATCGCCGTATTCGCCGATGTGCAGAACCTCTATTACACGGTGCGCCAGGTGTACGGCTGCCATTTCGACTACAGCGTGCTGTGGGCCGAGGTCAGCCGCCGTGGCGTGATCGTCGAGGCCTATGCCTATGCCATCGACCGTGGCGATGCCAAGCAGCAGCAGTTTCAGCAGATCCTGCGCAAGCTCGGTTTCACCGTGAAGCTCAAGCCCTACATCCAGCGCAGCGATGGCTCGGCCAAGGGCGACTGGGACGTGGGCATCACCATCGATGTGCTCGACGCCGCCTCGCGGGTCGACGAAGTGGTCCTGGCCTCGGGGGACGGCGACTTCGACCTGCTGCTCGAACGCGTACGCAGCCAGGGCGTCGCTGCCATCGCCTTCGGCGTCCCGGGGCTGACCGCGCAATCGCTGATCCGAGCGGCCAGCCTGTACGTGCCCGTCGAGGGCGATCTGTTGTTGCGCAATCACTGAGGTCTCACGTTGGAATCCATTGCTGTCATCGACTTCGAAACCACCGGGGTTTCACCTGCCCAGGCGCGTGCCACCGAGATCGGCGTGGCGATCATCGAGGACGGGCGCATCGTCGACCGCTATCAGAGCCTGATGAACAGCGGCGCCTGGGTGCCGCCCTTCATCGAGCAGCTCACCGGCATCAGCAATGCCATGCTGCGCCAGGCGCCGCCTTCCGAGCAGGTGATGAACGAGGTGGCCGACTTCATCGGCGAGCGGCCGCTGCTGGCGCACAACGCGGCCTTCGACCAGAAGTTCTGGGATGCCGAACTGGCCCGCGTGAGCCGGCGACGCGCGCAGCCGTTCGCCTGTTCGCTGCTGCTCTCGCGGCGCCTGCTGCCGGAAGCGCCAAGCCACAAGCTGGGCAACCTCAACAGCTGGGCCGGCCTGCCGGATACCGGACGTGCCCACCGGGCCCTGGCCGATGCCGAGATGGCCGCCAACCTGACCCTGCACCTGTTCGACCTGCTGCGTGACCGGCATGGCCGGCACCAGGCCGATCATGCCTTCCTCTGCCAGCTGCAGAGCCTGTCGGCAGCCAAGGTGCGCACGCTGCTGGCGACTGCCAGCTGAGCTTGCCTCGTATCTGCAGGAGCGGCTTCAGCCGCGAGCGCTTGTCGCGGCTAAAGCCCCTCCCACGGAGGCCCAGGCTTCATTGCTGAGTGCTACGCCGAAGGCTGAAGCCGCCCTTGCGGGGTGGTAGCCCGGATGCAATCCGGGGCGACGGCGGCCATGCCGCGGATTTCATCCGGGCTACGTGAGGTCATGCGCTATGCCTCCATGCGTGCCGTCACGGCGAGCAGACGCCCTTGCCACTGCCTGCGGCGCGGCTGGGCGCTGCAGCGGCGAGCTTTTTCATGGCGGAGAGCGCTCCACGGGTGGGGGACAGGGTAAACTGCGCGCCTGTTCCCATTGCCTCGCTGGTTGCCCCATGACCTTCGCCTCCCTCGGTTTGATCGAGCCGCTGCTGCGTACCCTCACCGAACTCGACTACCAGACCCCGACGCCGGTGCAGAGCCAGGCCATTCCCGCCGTGCTCAAGGGGCGCGACCTGATGGCGGCGGCGCAGACCGGCACCGGCAAGACCGCCGGCTTCGCCCTGCCGTTGCTGCAGCGCCTGACCCTGGAGGGCCCGCAGGTGGCCAGCAACTCGGTACGCGCACTGGTGCTGACGCCGACCCGCGAGCTGGCCGAGCAGGTGCTGCAGAGCTTCCAGGCCTACGGCCAGCATCTGCCGCTGAGCAGCTATGCGGTGTACGGCGGGGTCAGCATCAACCCGCAGATGATGAAGCTGCGCAAGGGCGTCGATGTGCTGGTGGCCACGCCGGGGCGACTGCTCGACCTGTACCGGCAGAACGCGCTGAAATTCACCCAGTTGCAGACCCTGGTGCTGGATGAGGCCGACCGCATGCTCGACCTCGGCTTCGCCCGCGAGCTGGACGAGCTGTTCAGTGCGCTGCCGAAGAAGCGCCAGACCCTGCTGTTCTCCGCCACCTTCTCCGACGCCATCCGGCAGATGGCCGGCGAGTTGCTGCGCGACCCGCTGTCGGTGGAGGTCAGCCCGCGCAACGCCGCGGCCAAGAGCGTCAAGCAGTGGCTGATCCCGGTGGACAAGAAGCGCAAGAGCGAGCTGTTCCTGCACCTGCTCGAGCAGAAGCGCTGGGGCCAGGTGCTGGTGTTCGCCAAGACCCGCAAGGGGGTCGATCAGCTGGAGCAGGAGCTGCTGGCCATGGGCGTGGCGGCCGACTCGATCCATGGCGACAAGCCGCAACCGAGCCGCCTGCGCGCACTGGAGCGCTTCAAGGCCGGCGAGGTGCAGATTCTGGTGGCCACCGACGTGGCTGCACGGGGCCTGGATATCGATGACCTGCCGCTGGTGGTCAACCTCGACCTGCCGATCAATGCCGAGGATTACGTGCACCGCATCGGCCGTACCGGCCGCGCCGGCAGCAGCGGCGAAGCCATTTCCCTGGTCTGTGCCGACGAGGTGGAGCTGCTCGCCGCCATCGAACGGCTGATCCGCCAGGTGCTGCCGCGTCGCGAGGAGGCGGATTTCATCCCCGACCACCGGGTGCCGCAGACCACCATCGATGGCCAGGTGCTGAAAAAGCCGAAGAAGCCCAAGCAGAAGCTGATCCCGGGTGCGGGCGGCGCGGCCAAGAGCGGCGGCAAGGGCAATATCCACCTCGGCCGCTGGTTCGAGGAAGAAGACGCCAAGCCGAAGGCCAAGGCCGTGCGCAAGGTGCCGAGCTTCGGCAGCAAGCCCAAAGGCGGCAAGAAGTAGCGCTCGACGTAGCCCGGACGAAATCCGCGAGACGCGCTCGCGGCTGAAGCGCAATGGCGCTCAGATGTTCTGGCCGATGCGCCAGAGCACGCCGCTGGGGTCGAAGAGCATGAACTCGCGGATGCCCCAGGGCTGGTCCTGAGGCGCAATCAGCCGCGTGTCGAAACGGGTGTCCAGGCGCGCGGCCTGGATCTGCTGCCACCAGGCATCGACGTCCTCCACCAGCAGGTGCATGACGAAGTTCTCCGCCTGCTCCTTCACGTAGAAGTTCTGCAGCAGGAAGGCACAGTGGTCGCCATGGCTGAAGTAGGCCATCTGCTCGTCCGACCAGGCCAGCCGAAAGCCCAGGGCCTGGTAGAAGTCCAGGCTGAGGGCGAAGTCCCGTGCCGGGACGAAGGTCTTCAGTTCGACGCTGCGTAGCATGCCAGTCTCTTCGCGTGGGTGAGGGGCGGGCGAGGCGAAGCCTGTGCACCGCTGGCGGGCCAGGCCTGGCTGCATTCTACCCGGGCTGGGCAGGGCTGGCTTGCGCCTGGGCCGCCACGGCCGCTGCGGTCATGTCGTAGATCACCAGGCACACATGCTCCACCGGCTGTCCGGCCAACGGCAGCACGGTGACGTTCTGGTACATGAAGTCGGCCTGGCCGGTGATCGGCTGGTAGCTCTTGAAACGCATCAGGTAGGGGCGTTGCTGCCACAGGCTGAAGGCGCGGGTGCCGAGCTGCACCACGCTTTCCACCTTGCGTTCCAGCCAGGCGCGGTCGATGTCGGGGAACAGCTCGAACAGCGAGCGCCCCTGCACCTGGTCCGGCCCCAGCCCGGAGTGGTTCTCCATGAAGGCGTTCCACACCTCCACATGGTACTGGCGGTCGAGCACCACCACGCCGACGTCGATGCACTGCACGATGTCGAGCAGCCAGTGAACTTCCTTGATATCGATCTGCGCAGGCATCGCTTCACTCCATCAGGTAGCCGATCTTGCCGGTCAGGCGTTTGATCGAGTCTTCGGTGAACAACAGCAGCAGGTCGAAATGGATGGCATGGCCCTCCAGGCTGTAGCTGATTTCCACGGCCAGGGTCTTGCGCCAGCGCTGGCGGTTGATCTGGATGAGCTGGTCGAGGCTGGCGTGCTGGCCGAGCAGTTGCGGATGGCCCTGGGAGAAGCGCAGGTCGAGCTGTTCGGCGATGCCGGCGAGGCAGGCACCGGTCAGGATGCTGGCCAGGTCCAGCAGCATCTCCGAGGTCTGCGCCTCGTTCTCCGGCTGCCAGCCGAGCAGGCGCGCCATGTCGTCCACTTCCGAATCATGGAACAGCAGCAGCGCCTCGCCGGCGATCGCTTCGCCGATGAAGCCCTGGCAGATGGCGCTGAAGCGTTCGCCGCGCTGGGCGTCGAGCAGGGTCATGTGCAGTTCGCTGACCTCGAAGATGTTCACCTGCGGCACTGGCAGCTGCACGAACACCCCGAGCACCTTGGCCAGCAGGGCGGCGGCGCGGCCCATGGCGACGTTGCTCACCTCGCGCAGGGCGTCGCGGAAGCTGACTTTCAGCTCCGACAGGGCCGCCGCCTGGGCCTGCGCCGTCGCACTGCCCCGAGGGTCGAACAGGCCCAGCTCGATCAGCGTCTGGCGCAGGATCGCGGGGTCGGCGGGCTTCTTGATGAAGGCCAGGGCGCCCAGCTCGCGGACGCGGCGCAGCGCCTCTTCCTGCACGTCGCCGGACACCACGATGACCTGGCTGGTCAGGCCTTCGGCCCGCAGCGCCGCCAGCGTCTGGTAGCCATCGAGCACGGGCATGGTCAGGTCGAGCAGCATGACCTGCCCCTGGCCCTGACGGATCAGCGCCAGGGCTTCCTCGCCATTGGCGGCCTGGCTGAGGGTGACCGGCCATTCCGCCGGCAGGGCGCGGATCAGCTGCTTGCGCGCCATGTTGGAGTCGTCGCAGACCAGCAAAGGGATCACGGCGGGGGATTACCTGTGTGGGGAGCGCTGACACTCAGCATAGACGCATGCCGTTGCGCATGCCCCGGCATTGCCAGCTTGACGGGCGAATTCGTTCGCCGACGTGCGTAGAGCGGGTGCAACCCGCCGCCCGGACAGGGCAGGCGTGCTCCCGCCACTAGGGTTTCAGCCAGTTCAGCAGGCCGTGCGCGGCCACCCGGCCGCTGGCGAAGCAGGCAGTGAGCAGGTAGCCGCCGGTGGGGGCTTCCCAGTCGAGCATTTCACCGGCGCAGAACACGCCGGGCATGGCCTTGAGCATCAGGCCGGCGTCCAGTGCCTCGAACGGCACGCCACCGGCGCTGCTGATCGCCTCGTCCAGCGGTCGGGTGCGCAGCAGGGTGATCGGCAGCGCCTTGATCCACGGCGCCAGCGCAGCGGGCTCTGCGAAGGCTGCGGCGGGCGCCAGCTCACGCAGCAGCGCGGCCTTGACGCCGTCCAGCCCGGCCTGGCGGTGCAGGTGCTTGGCCATGGAATGCTTGCCGCGGGGCTTGCCCAGCGCCTGTTGCAGCCTGGCCAGGGGCATCTGCGGCAGCAGGTCGAGGTGGACCACGGCCTGGCCGTCGGTTTCGATGGCGCGGCGGATCGCGGCGGAGAAGGCATACACCAGGCTGCCCTCGATGCCACCGGCGGTGAGCACGAACTCACCGATGCGCGCGTCTTCGCCAGTCAGGCCGAGGGCTACGTTCTTCAGCGGCGCGCCGGCGAAGCGGGTCCGCAGGTGCTCGCTCCAGGCCGCGACCTCGAAACCGCAATTGCTCGGCTTGAGTGCCGCCACCTCGATGCCACGCGCCTGCAGCAGGCGGGTCCAGGCGCCGTCGGAACCCAGGCGTGCCCAGCTGCCGCCGCCGAGGGCGAGCAGGCAGGCAGCGGCGGCCAGCGCGCGCTCGCCATCCGCTCCGGCGATGCGCAGGCTGCCATCATCGTTCCAGCCCAGCCAGCGGCTGCGCGTATGGATGCTCACGCCCAGGTCGCGCAGGCGGCGCAGCCAGGCGCGCAGCAGCGGCGCCGCCTTCATGTCGCTGGGGAACACGCGGCCGGAGGTGCCGACGAAGGTGTCGATGCCCAGGCCGTGAATCCACTCGCGCAGGGCGTCGGCGTCGAAGTCGGCGAGCAGCGTCGCGACCTCGGCCTGGCGCTCGCCGTAACGGCCGATGAAGGCGTCCCTGGGCTCGGAATGGGTGATGTTCATGCCACCCACTCCAGCCAGGAGGAACTTGCGTCCCACCGAGGGCATGGCGTCGAACAGCTCCACGCGCACGCCGCCCTGGGCCAGCACTTCGGCGGCCATCAGCCCGGCAGGGCCGCCGCCGATGATGGCGACGTGGTGAGCGGTAGGGGCAATGGCGGTGGTCATGGCACAAGGACGATCGGCAGGTGGCTGCGCATTCTACCCGAGAGCTCCCCGGCCTTGTCATTTGCCCAGGCTTAGGGCAGGTTCTGCTCGAACCTTTTCGGCTGGAGTCCGTTATGTCCCATATCTGCCCCGACATCGATCCCGATGGCCTGATCGAATATTCGGTGGTCTACACCGACCGCTCGCTGAACCACATGTCGCAGTCGTTCCAGGGCGTGATGCGCGACATCTCCAGCACCCTGAAGCAGGTCTACAACGCACATGCGGTGGCGGTGGTGCCCGGCAGTGGCACCTTCGGCATGGAGGCCGTGGCACGGCAGCTGGCGACGGAGCAGAAGTGCCTGGTGCTGCGCAACGGTTGGTTCAGCTACCGCTGGACGCAGATCTTCGACATGGGCCGCATTCCCGCCGAGGCGCTGGTGCTCAAGGCGCGCCCGGTTGCCGACGGCCCGCAGGCCGCCTTCGCCCCGGCGCCGCTGGACGAGGTGCTGGCGACCATCGCCGCGGATAAACCGCAGGTGGTGTTCGCTCCGCACGTGGAAACCTCCTCGGGGATGATCCTGCCGGACGACTACCTGCGCGCGGTGAGTGATGCCGTGCACGCCGTCGGCGGCCTGTTCGTGCTCGACTGCATCGCCTCCGGCACCCTCTGGGTGGACATGCAGGCCTGTGGCATCGACGTGCTGATCAGCGCCCCGCAGAAGGGCTGGAGCGCGTCGCCGTGCTGCGCCCTGGTGATGCTCAGCGAGGCCGCCCAGGCGCGCGTCGAGGCCACCCAGAGCACGAGTTTCGCCTGTGACCTGAAGAAGTGGCTGCAGATCATGCAGGCCTACGAGCAGGGCGGTCACGCCTACCACGCCACCATGCCCAGCGACGCCCTGGCGCGCTTCCGTGATGCCATGCTGGAGGCCAAGGCCATCGGTTTCGCCAGCGTGCGCGAGCAGCAACAGGCACTCGGTGACCGCGTGCGCGCCATGCTCGCCGGGCGTGGTTTCAAGAGTGTCGCGGCCAAGGGCTTCGAGGCGCCCGGCGTGGTGGTCTGCTACACCGACGATGCGCAGATCAAGAACGGCGCCAAGTTCGCTGCCGTCGGCCTGCAGATCGCCGCGGGCGTGCCACTGCAATGCGATGAGCCGGCGGACTTCCAGACCTTCCGCCTGGGCCTGTTCGGGCTGGACAAGCTGGGCAACGTCGAGCGCAGCGTGGCAACCCTGGAACAGGCGCTGGACAAGGTGCTGGCGCCCTGAAGCACGCTCAGGAGCGTTTCACCGCCTGCAGCGTGTAGCTCATCGGCAGGCGCTCCGGCCGCGTCTGCAGGCGCCACTCACCGTCAGCGCCGCGCACCATCTGCCCTGGCAGCGCCTCCCAGGGCACACTGTCGTGCTCTTGCAGTGCGCTCAGCAGCATGCCGTGGCGCAGCAGGGCCGAGATGATCTCGCCCAGGCCGTGGTTCCACTCGTGGGTCACGGTCGCCGTCAGCGGCGCCGTGGTCTGCACATAGGTCTGCGCGTCGTCCCAGACCAGCGGCTCACGGTGTTCGAAGTACGGATGGACGATGCGCAACTCACCTTCGCAGGTCTCGTCGAGGCTCAGCAGAACGGGGTGCGCCTCGCGCAGGAAGAGTCGCCCACCCGGCTTGAGCAGCGCGGCCACGTTGGCGGCCCAGTCGTCGATGCGTGGCAGCCAGTTGAGCGCGCCGATGCCCGTGTAGACCAGGTCGTAGCGCTGCTCGCCGAGCACCTGCGCGGCGTCGTAGACCGGGGCCTCGACGAAGCGGATAGGCTGGTTGCAGGCGCTGGCCAGCTGCCGTGCCTGCGCCAGCGACGCATCGGAAAAATCCAGGCCGGTAAGCTCGGCGCCCAGGCGCGCCAGTGACAGGGTGTCGGTGCCGATGTGGCATTGCAGGTGAACCGCCTGCAGCCCGCTGATATCGCCGAGGCGAGGACGGTCGAAGCGCACCACGTCGGACAGGTGCTCGGCCGTGTCGATGAACTGCTGCGCCTGGTACTCGGGGGAGGCCGCATGCAGGGCGGCGCGGCCGTTCCAGTTGGCCTTGTTCAGCGCGAATGAATCATCCATGAGGTGTTCTCCTTGAGGGCAACGGCGGATTATGCCGATGCCATGGCCGAATCGATAGCGCTGTTCGCGTTTGTCGCTCAGCCCAGCCCGCGCGCGGCCCACACGTGCGCCGCGCTGTGGTGGAGGACGCCATGGCGGCGGGCGAGGGCGGGCAGGTCCTTCGAGTAGCCGCCGCCGATCACCCCCAGCACCGGGATGTCACGGCCCAGGCAATGATCCAGCACGGCTTCGTCACGGGCCGCCAGGCCGGCGTCGGTGAGGTGCAGGTAGCCCAGGGCGTCGTCCTTGTGCACGTCGACACCGGCGTCGTAGAGCACCAGGTCCGGCTGGTAGATCGGCAGCAGGTAGTTGAGCGTGTCGTCGACCACCTTGAGGTAGTCGGCGTCGCCCATGCCGCGTGGCAGGGGGATGTCCCAGTCGCTGCGTGCCTTGCGTGCCGGGAAGTTCTGCTCGCAGTGCAGGGACACGGTGATCGCCTCCGGCTCGTCTTCCAGCAGGCGCGCGGTGCCGTCGCCCTGATGCACGTCGCAGTCGAAGATCAGCACCCGCTGCACGCGTCCTGCCGCGAGCAGGTAGCGGGCGATCACCGCCAGGTCGTTGAAGATGCAGAAGCCCGAGGGGAAGTCGTAGTGCGCGTGGTGCGTGCCTCCGGCCAGGTGGCAGGCCAGGCCATGCCGCAGTGCCAGTTCGGCGGTCAGCAGCGAGCCGCCCACGGCGCGCACGGTACGCCGCGCCAGGGCGTCGCTCCAGGGCAGGCCGAGGCGGCGCTGATCCTCCGGCGCCAGCTCGCCGGCCATGTAGCGGGCGATGTAGTCCGGGCAGTGCACCAGGGCCAGGATCTCCGCCGGGCACAGCTCGGGGCGCAGCAGTTCGGCATCCGTGGTCAGGCCGCTGGCGACCAGGTGATCGCGCAGCAGGCGGAATTTCTCCATGGGGAAGCGGTGCCCGGCCGGGAAGGGCGGGCTGTAGTCCTCGTGGTAGACCAGCGGCAGCGGCATAGGCTCAGTGCTCATCGAATCGATGGCATATGGTCGCAGCCAATCGAGGCGATCGCCATGCCCCTGTTTGACAGCGGCTGCGGAGGACCGCTGCCAGGGCGTGGATGATTCGGCGGCGGCTTATTTCCCCGGCCACACGCGCATCACGCGATACGGCGGTTTGCCGCTATCGCTGCCCCCGCTGAAGGCCGGGGTTCTGTACAGCTGATTGACCGAGATGTACAGCCAGCCGTCGTGACCTACATGCACGCTGTCCGGCCAGTCCAGTCGCGCGTCGCGCACCAGTGGCTCGAGTGTGCCATCGCTATCGAGCCGGTCGATGCCATTGTCGTTGAGGTTGGTGAAGAAGTGCCGGCCCTTGGCGTCGGTAGCGGCGCCATCGGAAACGGGCTTGGCTCCGACTCGCTGGATGGCCGCCGCGATCTGCTCGTCGCTGGCGCCGTCACGCAGCAGCTCGCTGGGCAGCGAGTACCAGGTCTTGCCGTTCATGGCGCCGAAGTACAGGGTGGCGTGGTCGGCCGACAGGGTGATTGGGTTGACCGCCACGTTGGCGGGCTTGCCCTGGAACTGGATCGGCACGCCGCCGATGACCATCCTGGCGTCGGGCTCGGCCTGCAACGCAGCATGGCCGCTGAAGCGCCGCGCCTTGCCGCTGCTGATTTCGACGGCGATCAGGCCGGGGTTGGCGATGTCCGCCAGGTAGATCCAGCCAGCGTCGTCGTCGACGGCCAGGTCCTGGATGAAGCTGCCTTTGGGGGCGACATCGGCGGGCAGTTCGATGCGATACAGCTCGCTGCCCGTGGCGACATCGAAGCCCCACAGACGTGTCTTGCCCAGGTTCAGGCCCATGTCCGTTATCCACAGGCGGTTCTTGCCATCGATGGCGATGCCCAGCGGCGTATCGATCTGCGCATCGTTGGCAGCGGCGGTACCGCGTTGCAGCGTGCTGCTGGGCCAGGGCTTGTAGCTGTCGCGGCCGGTGATTTCGATCAGTTGAGCGGCAGCCGGCGCGCCCAGGGGATGGACCGTGGCAAACACCCGGTCGTCCGCGCTGGGGGCGACGTTGCCGGGGCGGATCGGCAGTTCGGCGACCACTTCCAGGTCGCCGACCTGGGCGGCAAGGGCCGAGTTGGCGAAGGCTATGGAAAGCGCCAGCAGGGAGGCGCTGGCGGCCCGGCGGATGGGGCGAGAAAGAGAGGTCATTACAGGTTTCCTGTTGTGCGCTGGGACAGGCGAATGCGCTACACGAGCGTTATCCGTCGTTGCGGCTGCCCCGCTGATCGATGGCGACGAATGTTCGCCCTGAAGCCGGCAGGCAGTGAGGATCAGTCTGGCTTTATCGGCAAAGGCGAAAAAGACGGGCTGCGTTGAACCTCTTTCAATCTGCGCGAGAAAGTCGTCACGCCACGCAGAACCGCATCACCACGACATGCAGCACGTGCGGCGGCCGCAGGGCGAGGGACTGCGCTGGAGACTGTCCGCGACGCCGCCACCCGGCGATCGTGCCGGCGGCATTTCTCCATGGGCAGACAATGCCTGGCGCGAAGGGTGTGATCCAGGCGGCATACAATGAGTGTCCAGCGAGTCGACGCTATCTGCTCGCCGCCAATCGAGAAACTGTCATGCCCCTGATCGAAACCGCTACCGAACGCCTGCTGCTGCGCGCCTGGCGCGACAGTGACCTGCCGGCGCTGGCCGCACTCAATGCCGATGCCGAGGTGATGCGCCATTTCCCTTCGCCGCTGGATGCCGAGCAGAGCGCCCAGATGCTGGCGCGCATGCGCGAGCACCTCGATGAGCATGGGTTCGGCTTCTGGGCGCTGCAGCGGCGTGACAGCGGGGAGCTGATCGGGGTTACCGGCCTGGCGCGGGTCAGCTTCGCCGCGCCGTTCGTGCCGGCCGTCGAGATCGGCTGGCGCCTGGCGCGGGCGCACTGGCGCCAGGGCTATGCCCGCGAGGCGGCCTGTGCCGCGCTGGCCGTGGCCTTCGAACAGCTGGGGCTGGACCAGGTGGTGAGCTTTACCGTGCCGGCCAATCTGCCGTCGCAGGCGGTGATGCGCTCGATCGGCATGCAGCGTGACGAGGCCGGGGACTTCCTCCATCCGAAGCTGCCGGATGGCCACCCGCTGCAGCCCCATGTGCTCTATCGCATCCGCCGTGCGCAGTGGGAGGCGCAGCGATGAACGATGTGCTCGCCTATCACCAGCTCAGCAAGCATGCCCCGGAGCGTTTCGCACCCGGTCCGGGACAGCTGGACTGGGCCACCCAGCCGGCGCCGTTTCGCCGCTATGACGGTGCCCGGCTGATCGCGCTGTACCACCGTCCGCTGGAGGAGAGCCCGGCGTACGACCTGGCATTCGCCGGCGTGCAGGCGCCGCCCGCGCCGCTGGATCGCGCCAGCGTCTCGCAGCTGCTGTACGACAGCCTGGCCATTTCCGCCTGGAAGGAGGCCGGCGGCAATCGCTGGGCGCTGCGGGTCAACCCGTCGTCCGGCAACCTGCACCCGACCGAGGCCTACTTGCTGCTGCCGGCCGGTGCCGTCGATGCGCACGCTGTGCTGGCGCACTACGCGCCCGACCAGCACGCGCTGGAGGTGCGCAGCGAGCTGCCAGCGGCGGTTGCCGAGCAACTGGCCAGCAGCCTGCCGGCCGGCGGCTTTCTCCTCGGCCTGAGCAGCATCGCCTGGCGCGAGGCCTGGAAGTATGGCGAGCGCGCCTATCGCTACTGCCAGCATGATCTCGGCCATGCCCTGGCGGCGCTGGCCATCGCCGCCAGCGTGCAGGGCTGGCAGGTGCGCCTGCTGCATGGCGTGGCCGAAGCGCGCCTGGATGCGCTGCTGGGGCTGGATGACGAAGGCTTTCACGAGGCCGAGCACGGCGATTGCCTGTTGTGGATCGGCCCGGCGCAGACGCGGGAGTTCGCCCTGCCCGAGGCCTTGCTGAGCGCGCTGGCGCACCTGCAGCGTTGTGGCACGCCCAACCGCCTGTCACGCGACTACCGCCACTGGCCCGAATTGCAGCGGGTGCAGGGACTCTGCCGGGCACCGGCGCGTCCGCGCGCCTCGTGGAGTTCGGCGCCGGCCAGTGTGCATGGCGAGAATCCGGGGTTGCCTCTGCGGCCGATCCTGCACCGTCGGCGCAGTGCGCAGAGCATGGATGGGCGTAGCGGCATCCAGGCCGGGTTGCTGCTGGCCTGGCTGCGCCGCCTGATGCCTGCGCAATCGCCGGTGCCGTTCGCCGTGACCGGCGAGCCGAGCGAGGTCGACCTGCTGCTGTTCGTCCATCGCGTGCAGGGGCTGGCCCCCGGTCTGTACTGGCTGGATCGCAGCGGCAGCGGGGTGCAGCCGCTGCGCCAGGACTACCTGTGGCAGCGGGTCGATGACGAACTGCCGCTGTACCGCCTGCTCGAAGGCGACGCCCGTGGCCTGGCGGGCTTTCTCAGTTGCGGCCAGGACATCGCCGCCGACGGCTGCGTGGCCTTGGCCATGCTGGCGCGGGTGGAGCGCGCCGTTGCCAATGGCAACTGGCGTTATCCCAGGCTCTACTGGGAATGTGGTCTGATCGGCCAGTTGCTCTATCTGGAGGCCGAGGCGGCGGGGCTTTCCGGGACGGGGATTGGCTGCTATTTCGACGACGCTCTTCGCGAATTGCTCGGAGATACCGACAACGGCTGGCAAAGCCTTTACCATTTCACCCTCGGCCGCGCCGTGTGGGATGAACGCCTGACGTCCCTGCCGGCCTATTCTCAACCGCGACTAGCAGACCATTGAAAAACCTGGGCAAGACAAGGCAGAAACGGCTGAAAAGCGCAGTTTGGTTGGACTGAACGAGCATTTTCTGGGTGTTTTCAACGCCGTATTGCCAACGCAGGTAGTTTTGCAATGGTCCGTAACCCCCCTGCATGAGGAGACACTCCATGACCCAGGTGCTCGACGATCTGGTCGCGCTGCTCAGCCTGGAGCAGATCGAGGAAAACCTGTTCCGTGGCCGCAGCCAGGATCTGGGATTCCGCCAGCTGTTCGGTGGCCAGGTGCTCGGCCAGTGCATTTCCGCTGCCAGCCAGACGGTCGAGGAAGCGCGCCACGTGCATTCCATGCACGGCTATTTCCTGCGCCCCGGGGATGCCAGCCTGCCGGTGGTCTACCAGGTCGAACGCACCCGTGACGGCGGCAGTTTCAGCACCCGGCGCGTGGTGGCGGTGCAGAAGGGCAAGCCGATCTTCTTCTGCAGTGCCTCCTTCCAGTACGACGAGGAAGGCTTTCACCACCAGAGCCAGATGCCCGATGTGCCGGGCCCGGAAGACCTGAAGTCGGAGACCGAACTGGCGCGCATGGTGGCCTCGATGATTCCCGAGCGCCTGCGTGAACGGGCGATCAGCGACAAGCCCATCGAGATTCGCCCGGTCACCCTGATCAACCCCTTTGCCCCGCAGCCCTGCGAACCGGTCAAGTACGTGTGGTTCCGCGCCGCTGGCGAATTGCCGGCCGACCCGCAGTTGCACAAGTACCTGCTGTCCTACGCCAGCGACTTCAACCTGCTCACCACGTCCATGCAGCCCCACGGCGTGTCGGTGTTCCAGAAGTTCATGCAGGTGGCCAGCCTCGACCACTCGCTGTGGTTCCATCGCGACCTGCGCATGGACGACTGGCTGCTGTACGCCATGGACAGCCCCTGGGCCGGCAATGCGCGCGGTTTCTCCCGCGCCAGCATCTACAACCGCCAGGGCGAGCTGGTGGCCTCGGCCGCGCAGGAAGGCCTGACCCGTGTGCGCGAGGACTGGAAATGAGCCGGGAGATCCGCTCGTGAAGGCGCTGCGCGAGGCCCGCTACTGGGTATTCGACATGGACGGCACCCTGACCCTGGCGGTGCATGATTTCCCGGCGATCAAGCGGGCGCTGGGCATTCCCGAGGAGGACGACATCCTCCATCACCTGGCGGCCCTGCCGGCGGACGAGGCGGCGGCCAAGCATGCCTGGCTGCTCGAGCACGAGCGTGAGCTGGCCGTGGCGTCACGACCGGCGCCGGGTGCCATCGAACTGGTGCGTGAGTTGAGCGAGCGGGGTTGCCAGCTGGGCATCCTCACCCGCAATGCCCATGAGCTGGCCTTGCTGACGCTGCAGGCCATCGGTCTCGATGACTGCTTTGCCAGGGCGGACATTCTCGGCCGTGACGAAGCCCCGCCCAAGCCGCACCCGGGTGGCCTGCTGCACCTGGCGCAGCGCTGGGCCGTGGCCGCGCAGGAACTGGTGATGGTGGGGGATTACCGCTTCGACCTGGAGTGCGCCCAGGCTGCAGGTGCTCGCGGTGTGCTGGTCAACCTGCCGGACAACCCCTGGCCGGAGCTGACCGAGCTGCATGCGCAGGATTGCGCGCAGCTGCTGGCGCAGTTGCGCTGAGCCCCAAGCGCTTCGGCAAAAAAACGCCCCCGCAAAGACTGCGGGGGCGGCGCGTTGGATAAGGTCGTCCTTGATGCGGGTGACGCGCGATCAATCTTGTGCGGCGGGGCTCCAGCCACCACCCAGGGCCTTGTACAGCTCCACTTCGCTGCTCAGCTGGGCCAGGCGGTCACCGATCAGCTGCTGGCGCACGGCGAACAGCTGGCGCTGGGCGTCGAGCAGGGTCAGGTAGCTGTCCACACCGGTGCGGTAGCGACGTTCGGCCAGCTCGTAGTAGGTCTCGGTGGTTTCCAGCAGGGCGCGCTGGGCGTCCAGTTGCTGGCGGTAGGTGGTCCGCGCCGCCAGGCGGTCGGCGACCTCCTGGAAGGCCACCTGGATGGCTTTCTCGTACTGCGCGACGCTGATGTCGCTCTGCAGCTCGGCGTAGTCGAGGTTGGCGCGCAGACGGCCGGCGTTGAAGATCGGCAGGCTGATCTGCGGCTGGAACAGCCAGGTGCCCGAACCACCGTCGAACAGGCCGGACAGCTGGCTGCTGGCCGTGCCGGCGTTGGCGGTCAGGCTGATGCTCGGGAAGAACGCCGCACGCGCTGCGCCGATGTTGGCATTGGCAGCCTTGAGCTGGTACTCGGCCTGCAGCAGGTCGGGTCGACGTTGCAGCAGGTCGGCAGGCAGGCCCGCAGGCACCTGCTCCAGCAGATCGGCGTCCAGCGCCAGCCCTTGTGGCAGCTCCTCAGGCAGACCGGTGCCGAGCAGCTGGGTCAGGGCGTTGCGGTCCTGGGCGACCAGGCGCTGGTATTGCGCCAGGCTGACACGGGCGCTGTCCACCGCGCTGCGTGCCTGGCTCAGGGCCAGGGCGTCGGCGACACCGACGTCGAAGCTGCGCTGCGTCAGGCGGTAGCTGTCTTCGTAGGTCTTCAGGGTGTCCTGGGTCAGTTGCAGCAGGGCCTGGTCGGCCTGCCACTGCAGGTAGGCGGTGGCGACGCTGGCGACCAGGCTGATCTGCGTGCTGCGCGCGGCCTGCTCGGTGGCCAGGTACTGCTGCAGGGCCTGCTCGCTGAGGCTGCGGATACGCCCGAAGAAGTCCAGTTCCCAGGCATTGACGCCCAGTGTCGCGCTGTACTGCCCGGAGGTGCGGGCCTCGCCGGTCTGGCTCAGGTCACCCGGCAGGCGCTGGCGCGTGCCGCTGCCGTCGGCGGACACCGAGGGCAGCAGGTCGGCGCGCTGGATGCGATACAGCGCGCGGTAGGCTTCGACGTTCAGCGCCGCGACACGCAGGTCACGATTGTTCTCCAGTGCCAGTTGCACCAGCCGCTGCAGGGCCGGGTCACGGAAGAACTCGCGCCACTGCAGGTCGGCGGCGGCGCGGCTGCCTTCGCTGGCCGCGCTGCCGTAGGCCTCGCCCTGCGGCCAGTCGGCCGCGACCGGGGCGTCCGGGCGCTCATAGTCGGGAATCAGGCTGCAGCCACTGAGCAGGGCAGTGGCGACGGCCAGGGACAACAGGGACTGCCTCATTGCAGTACCTCCTTCTCGTTGTTATCGGCCGGCTGCTTTTTCTTCTCGAACAGCGAGCAGACCACGACGTAGAACAGCGGAATCCAGAAGATCGCCAGTACCAGGGCGCTGATCATCCCGCCGATCACCCCGGTACCGATGGCGTGCTTGCTGCCGGCACCGGCGCCACTGGCGATGGCCAGCGGCAGACAGCCGAGGATGAACGCCAGCGAGGTCATCACGATCGGGCGCAGACGCATCCGGCAGGCTTCGATGGCCGCCTCGGCGAGGCCCATGCCCTGCTCGTACTGTGCCTTGGCGAACTCGACGATGAGGATCGCGTTACGCGCCGACAGACCGATGGTGGTGAGCAGGCCGACCTTGAAGAACACGTCGTTGGACAGGTCGCGCAGCTCGGTGAACAGCAGCGCACCGATGATTCCCAGCGGCACCACCAGCATCACCGAGAACGGGATCGACCAGCTCTCGTACAGCGCGGCCAGGCAGAGGAACACCACGATCGCCGAAATCACGAACAGCGCGGTGGTCTGCGAACCGGCCAGGCGCTCCTCGTAGGACAGGCCGGTCCAGGCGAAGCCGACACCCTCCGGCAGTTGCGAGGCGATCTCCTCGACCGCAGCCATGGCGTCACCGGTGCTGTAGCCGGGGGCCGGCGCACCGAGGATCTCCACTGCGGAAACACCGTTGTAGCGCGCCAGCTTGGGCGGACCGTAGGTCCACTCGCCACTGGCGAACGCGCTGAACGGCACCATCTGTCCCTGATCGTTGCGCACGTACCACTTCTTCAGGTCTTCCGGGCTCATGCGCGACTCGGCGGTGCCCTGCAGGTACACCTTCTTCACGCGACCGCGGTCGATGAAGTCGTTGACGTAGCTGGCGCCCCAGGCAATCGACAGGGTGCTGTTGATGTCCGCCAGCGACAGACCCAGCGCGCTGGCGCGTTCGTCGTCGATCAGCAGCTGGTACTGCGGCTCGTCACGCAGGCCGTTGGCCCGCACGCTGCTGAGCACCGGATGCTTGCTGGCCAGCTGGATGAACTTGTCGCGGGCCTGGTTGAGCACTTCGTGACCGACGCCCGCCTGGTCCTGAAGGAACAGGTTGAAGCCGGTGGCGTTACCCATCTCCATCACCGCCGGAGGGGCGAAGGCGAACACCAGGGCATCGCGGAAGCTGAAGAAGTGCATCTGCGCGCGATGCGCCAGGGCGGCGACGCCATTCTCCGCGCCGGGACGTTCGCCCCAGGGCTTGAGCATGATGAAGGCCATACCCGAGCTCTGACCACGGCCAGCGAAGTTGAAGCCGGTCACGGTGAACACCGATTTGACCACGGCGTCTTCGTCCTCGAGCAGGTACTTGCGCATGTCATCGACCACCACCTGGGTGCGCTCGGCACTGGAACCGGCCGGGGTCTGCACCTGGGCGAACAGCACGCCCTGGTCTTCTTCCGGAAGGAAGGCGGTGGGGATGCGCGAGAACATCCACGCCATGATGGCGACGATCACCAGATACAGCAGCAGGTACGGCAGCTTGCGCTTGAGCATCGCCGCCACGCCGCGCTGGTAGGTCTCGGTGCCGCGCTCGAAGGTGCGGTTGAACCAGCCGAAGAAGCCGCCCTTGGCCTCGTGGTGATCACCGTCGATGGGCTTGAGCAGGGTGGCGCACAGCGCCGGGGTGAAGATCAGCGCCACCAGCACCGACAGGGTCATGGCCGAGACGATGGTGATGGAGAACTGCCGGTAGATCACCCCGGTGGAGCCGCCGAAGAAGGCCATCGGCAGGAACACCGCCGACAGCACCAGGGCAATACCGACCAGCGCGCCCTGGATCTGCCCCATGGATTTGCGCGTGGCTTCCCTGGGGGACAGGCCGTCCTCGCGCATCACCCGCTCGACGTTCTCCACCACCACGATGGCGTCGTCCACCAGCAGGCCGATGGCCAGGACCATGGCGAACATGGTCAGGGTGTTGATCGAGAAGCCGAATGCCGCCAGCACGCCGAAGGTGCCCAGCAGGACCACCGGCACCGCCATGGTCGGGATGATCGTCGCCCGCAGGTTCTGCAGGAACAGGAACATCACCAGGAACACCAGCACGATGGCTTCGAACAGGGTCTGCACGACCCCCTCGATGGAGGCCGAGATCACCGGCGTGGTGTCGTAGGGGAACACCACTTCCATGCCGGCCGGGAAGAACGGCTTGAGGTTGTCGATGGTCTCGCGCACTGCCTTGGCGGTATCCAGGGCGTTGGCGCCGGTGGCCAGGCGAATGGCCAGACCGGAGGCCGGCTTGCCGTTGAACTGGGCGTTGATGGCGTAGTTCTCGCCGCCCAGCTCGACCTTGGCCACGTCACCCAGGCGTACCTGGGAACCGTCGCGCTCGACCTTGAGAAGGATCTTGCGGAACTCGTCCGGGGTCTGCAGACGGGTCTTGCCGATGATGGTGGCGTTCAGCTGAGTTCCGGGAGCCGCTGGCAGGCCGCCGAGCTGGCCGGAGGAAATCTGCACGTTCTGCGCCTGGATGGCGCTGCGCACGTCGGTCGGTGTCAGCTGGAAGCTGTTGAGCTTGGCCGGGTCGAGCCAGATACGCATGGCGTACTGGGCACCGAACACCTGGAAGTCGCCGACGCCCTTGGTCCGCGAGATCGGGTCCTGCAGGTTGGAAACGATGTAGTTCGACAGGTCTTCGCGGGTCATGCTGTCGTTGTTCGAAACCACCCCGATGACCATCAGGAAGTTACGTACCGACTTGGTCACCCGGATACCTTGCTGCTGCACTTCCTGTGGCAGCATCGGCGTGGCCAGCTGCAGCTTGTTCTGCACCTGAACCTGGGCGATGTCCGGGTCGACCCCCTGTTCGAAGGTCACGATGATTTCCATGCTGCCGTCGGAGTTGCTCGACGAGCTGACATAGCGCAAACCATCCAGGCCGTTGAGCTGCTGCTCGATGACCTGCACCACGGTGTCCTGCACGGTCTGCGCCGAGGCACCCGGGTAGCTGACGGCGATCGACACCGCAGGCGGCGCGATGCTCGGGTACTGGTTGATCGGCAGCTTGAGGATGGACAGGCCACCGGCGAGCATGATCACCAGGGCGATCACCCAGGCGAAGATGGGCCGGTCGATGAAGAATTTGGACATTCAGTAGTTCTCCGTTCAGCCCTGGCCGTTGCCTGGCTTGGCATCGTCTGCCTTCTGCTCGGTCTTGACGTTGCCCGCCGGCACGGCCTTGACCTCGACGCCAGGCTGCACGAACTGCAGGCCCTCGGTGATCAGACGGTCGCCTTCGTCGAGGCCATCCTCGACCAACCAGGCGCTGCCGACGGTGCGGCTGGCCTTGAGTACGCGCTGCTCGACCTTGTTCTCGGCGTTGACCACCAGGGCGGTCGGTTCGCCGCGCTGGTTACGGGTGATGCCTTGCTGCGGAGCGAGAATCGCCTGCTGCTTGACGCCCGCCAGCAGTTCGGCGTGCACGAACATGCCCGGCAGCAGCAGATGGTCGGGGTTGGGGAACACCGCACGCAGGGTCACCGAGCCGGTGCCTTCGTCGACGGCCACTTCGGAAAACTCCAGGGTGCCTTCGTGGGCGTAGTGGCTGCCGTCTTCCAGTACCAGCTGCACCTTAGCCGAGTTGTCGCCGGCTTTCTGCAGGCGGCCCTCGGCGAGGTCGGCGCGCAGGGCGAGCAGGTCCTTGCTCGACTGGGTGACGTCGACGTAGATCGGGTCGAGTTGCTGGATGGTGGCCATGGCCATGGTCTGGCCGCTGGTGACCAGCGCGCCTTCGGTCACGCCGGAACGGCCGATGCGGCCGCTGATCGGTGCCAGTACCTTGGTGTAGCGCAGGTCGATGCGTGCCTGTTCCAGCGCGGCGTCGGCCTGCAGGCCGGCGGCGCGAGCCTCGTCATAGGCCTGCTGGCTGACGGCCTTGTCGGCGACCAGCAGCTTGTAGCGATCGGCCAGCGACTTGGCGGAAATCTGCGTGGCCTGGGCGCTCTTGTACGCGGCCTCGTACATGGCCGGGTCGATCTGGTACAGCTGCTGGCCGGCCTTGACTTCACTGCCTTCGGTGAACAGGCGTTTCTGGATGATGCCGTTGACCTGCGGGCGGACTTCGGCGATGCGATAGGCCGAGGTGCGGCCCGGCACTTCGGTGGTCAGCGCAAATGGTTGGGGTTGCAGGGTAACCACACCGACCTGAGGGGCTTGCTGAGCTTGTGGTGCGCTGTCTTCCTGACAGCCGGTGAGGCTGAGCAGAGCCAAAGCGACGGCGGAAACCAAGGCGGCGAAGGCTGGCTTCGTGTGCATCTGAAGAAACCTCGTTTTAATTGAAATCAGTACCCGGAGGGCAAAGAGGGGCGAAGGCAAGGGGGTAGGCCGAGAATATACTTACATACGTGAATGTTTGTAAATGCCTAAACCTGCCTGCATACTCTCGTTTGTCCTCCCTGAGTCGGGGGTAATGGCAACAGAAATGCAGGTAGACAGATGGCCAGAAGAACCAAAGAGGAAGCGCAGGCGACACGCGTCCAGATACTCGACGCGGCCGAGCGGGTGTTCCATGCCCAGGGCGTTTCCCGTGCGTCCCTGGCGGAGGTGGCCAAGGAGGCTGGAGTCAGTCGTGGCGCCATCTACTGGCACTTCGAGAACAAGATAGACCTGTTTCAGGCCATGCTCGAGCGCCTGCGTCTACCGCTCGAGGAATTGGCTCGCGCCACCGAGAGCGAGGACGAACCGGACCCCCTCGGATGCATGCGCGAACTGCTGATAAAGGCCCTTACCCGCCTGGCCGAGGATGAGCAGACACGCCGTGCCCATGACATCCTGCGTTACAAATGCGAGTACACCGGAGAGCTGGTCGACCTGCGCGAACGCCTGCAGGCGCTCAGCATCGAATGCGACCAGCGCATCGCCAAGGCCCTGAGCAATGCCGTGAACAAGGGCCAGCTACCGGAGGACCTAGACTGCGAACGTGCGGCCGTTTGCCTGCATGCCTATATGGAAGGCATCGAGGCCAACTGGCTGCTGGTCCCCAACTTCGACCTGGTCGTGCAGGCCCCTGCGCTGATCGACACGCTGATGCACATGCTGCTCAGCCCGGCCCTGCGGCGCAGCTGAGGCTCAGCTCGCCTGGCGGTATGCGGGCAGGTCCGGCAGCTTGTGTGGTGCGCGCAGCCGGGCTTCCAGCTTGGCGACGAACTGGCGTGCTTCCTCTTCACTGCGAAAACTCACGCAATGCTGGTCCAGGCGTACCTGCCAGAGGCAGGCGCCGCCTTGAGCGTGCGGTTGAACGAGAATGTTCATGCTGACCATCTCCTGAGCTGAGGCTTGTGGCAGGAGAGGTCATGCTAGTCCCATCACATGACTGTTTGCTGACGTGGATCAAGGCTTGGCCGTGCCCGGCTGAATAACCGCTGCCCGGTCGCGCCAGGCGCACCGGGGCGGTTGTCTGGCGTCGCTCAGAAACCTTCGAGGACGATCTTGCCCCTGGCCTTGCCACTCTCCAGCAGGGCATGGGCGCGGCGCAGGTTGGCGGCGTCGATGCGGCCGAAGTGCTCGCCCAGGGTGGTGCGCAGCACGCCACTGTCGACCAGGCTGGACACGCGCTCCAGCAGGCGGTGCTGCTCGATCATGTCCTCGGTCTGGTACAGCGAGCGGGTGAACATCAGCTCCCAGTGCAGCGACAGGCTCTTGCGCTTGAGCTTCATCACGTCCAGCGGCTGCACGGGGTCGTCGATCAGCGCCAGGCGGCCCTGGGGCTCCAGCGCCTCGATCAGTTGCTCGTAGTGCTGCTCGGTCTGGGTCAGGCTGGCGACATGGGTCACCTGGCCGACGCCGATGCGCGCCAGTTCCTCGCTCAGCGGCTTGCTGTGGTCGATCACGTGGTGGGCACCCAGTTCGCGCACCCAGGCCTGGGTCTGCGCGCGCGATGCGGTGCCGATCACGGTCAGGCCGGTCAGGCGGCGAGCCAGCTGGGTGAGGATCGAGCCGACGCCTCCGGCGGCACCGACGATCAGCAGGGTCTGGTTCTGGTTGGCCGAGCCTTCGCTGATCTGCAGGCGTTCGAACAGCAGTTCCCAGGCGGTGATCGCGGTCAGCGGCAGGGCCGCCGCGTCGGCGAAGGACAGGCTGCTGGGCATATGACCGACGATGCGCTCGTCGACCACATGCAGCTCGCTGTTGGCGCCGGCCCGGTCGATGGCGCCGGCGTAGAACACCCGGTCGCCCGGCTGGAACAGGCTGACCTCGCTGCCCACGGCCTTGACCACGCCGCTGGCGTCCCAGCCGAGCACCCTGGCGGCGCCGTCCGCTGGCGTGACGCCCTGACGGATCTTGGTGTCGACCGGGTTGACCGAAATGGCGCGGACCTCGACCAGCAGGTCGCGCGGGCCGGGTACCGGCTCGGCCAGTTGCACGTCCTGCAGGGCTTCGGGGTGTTCGGCGGGGAGGGGTTGGTAGTAGGCGACGGCTTTCATGAGGGGCCTCTCGGTGGTTCAGGCAAGACGCTGCAGGGGCAGCAGCTCGATGCTGGCGAGCCGTGCAGCGAAGGTCTGGGTGAAATGCTGGAAGTGCGGCGCATTGCGGTGCAGCTCGAGGGCGGCGTCATCGCGCCATTGTTCGAGCATCACGAACTGCTGCGGGTTGGCCGGGTTTGCGTGCAGTTCATAGCGCTGGCAGCCGGCTTCGGCGTTGCTGGCGACGGCCAGCGCCTGCAGGCCGGCGGCTACGGCCTCGGCGTGGCCCGGCAGGCTGTTGATCGTGGCGATGAGGGTGACTGGGGTGGGCATCGGGGCGCTCCGTTGGCGGTACAGGTGCATGCTCGTTTATTGGTGTGGCGAGAAAAAGAAGCTGCTAGTAGAGTCTCTTTCATTATTTTTTTGAAAGTTGGGCTGCCATGCTGCGTCTCGATGATCTGCACCTGTTCGTTCGCACTGCCGAGACCGGCAGCCTGTCCGCCGCCGCCCGTGTGCTGGACGTATCGCCGGCGGTCGCCAGCGCCGCGCTGAAACGCCTGGAGCAGCAACTGCAGGTGCGCCTGCTGGCGCGCTCCACACGCAGCCTGCGCCTGACGCCCGAGGGCGAGCTGTACCTGGTGCATGCGCGCCTGGCGCTGCAGAGCCTGGAGGAGGGACGCCAGCAGCTGGCCGGCAGCCAGGAGGGCATTCGCGGTGTGCTGCAGCTGTCGGCTCCGTCCGACCTCGGGCGCAACACGTTGCTGCCCTGGCTCGACGAGTTCCAGGGCGAGCACCCGCAGCTGCAACTGCGTCTGCTGCTGGCCGACCGCGTGGCCGACCTGTTTCGCGAGCCCGTGGACATCGCCCTGCGCTATGGCGCGCCGGAAGACTCCAGCCTGGTGGCGCTGCCCGTGGCCCCCGACAACCGCCGGGTGCTCTGCGCCTCACCGGCCTATCTGGCCCGTCACGGGGCGCCACGGACGGTGGAGGAGCTGCATCAGCACAACTGCCTGCTGTACATGCTGCACGGCCGTGTGCACGACCGCTGGCGCTTTCACGACGGCAAGCGCGAAAGCGTCCTGCACGTCAGCGGCGACCGGGTCTGCGACGATGCCGATGTCACCCGCCGCTGGGCCATTGCCGGGCAGGGCGTGGTGTACAAGTCCTGGCTGGACGTCGCCGAGGATGTGCGCGAGGGCCGGCTGCAGGTGTTGCTGCCAGGCTGGCTCGGCGAGGCGACGCCGCTGTATCTCGTGTGTGCCCATCGCGCACAGCTGAGCAAGGCCGTGCACCTGCTGCGCGAGTTCGTGCAGTTGCGTTGCCGGCGGTTGCTGGACGCAGCGCCCTGGCAAGCGTGTTGAGGACGCGCGCGATAGTCGCGGCGGCCTCTGCTAGACTCCCGCAGCAAATGCCTGCGGCAACGCACCGCAGTGTCGTGCTGACATCCTCTGTTTAGAGTCGCGCCCCATGAAACTGGCTCGCAAAGACCGCTCACTGACCGCCTGGGTGCTGTACTTCAGCATTCTGTTCGGTGCGTTCGTCTGCGCGATCAGTCACGGTCAGATGGCCGGCATGCAGCTCAGTGGCCTGGATGGCCAGTACTGCTCCTTCGATGGCAACTTCGGTGCGGGCGCCGACCTCGACGGCTCCGGCATCGTCCCGCCGAACCCCGCGACCGGCACGGGCTGTGCGCTGGGCAGCCTGTTCACGGCGATCATTCTCGCCGCCTTCTTCGGCTTGCTGGGGCTGCTCGCCAGCGACCGCGCAAGGCCGCTGCTGACACTGCACATCCCCCGCACCATCCGCTACCTCTGGCCATCGGCCAACCCCCGCGCCTCACCCCTTTCCTGATCCGCGCCACTCCTGCGTTGCATGCGCTGCGGCCTTGTCTGGCCGGCGCTGTCGTTCTGGTTTTCAGGAAAACAACAGGCTATGTCCAAGTCGTTCTCCCGCGCATCGAGCGCGGTATTGTTGTGCACGTGTTCCCCCATGCTGTGGGCCGAGCAGGCCGTCACGCTCCCCGACACCGAGGTCCGTGCCGCCGCCGCGCCCGCCTCGGCGCTTTCCCTCGACGTAACGGCCGAGAGTGCCTCGCGTCTCGGCCTCACACCGCGGGAGACGCCGGCTTCGGTCAGCGTGGTGACCCGCGAGCAGATCGAGCGGCGCGGCGCCGAGAACACGCAGCAGATGCTCATGGGCGTGCCGGGTGTGGTTGCCGCGGCTCCACCTGGCTTCGCGGGGGCGGTTTCCTGGCGTGGCTTCAGCGGAAGCCAGGTGACGCAGATGTTCAATGGCATCACCGTGCAGTACGACGCGATTGCCGCGCGTCCCGTGGATGGCTGGATCTATGAGCGTGTCGAGGCCGTGGGTGGTGCGTCCGGCTTTCTCAATGGCGCTGGCGCGGTGGGTGGCTCGCTCAACTACGTGACCAAGCTGGCCAGCCGTGACGAAGCCTTCAGCGAGGGGCGAATCCGCTATGGCTCGTTCGACAGCAACGAACTGGCCTACGGCTTCAATCAGCCGTTGGGCGACTACAACCACGTGCGTCTGGATGTCAGCCGCAGCGCCAGCAACGGCTATGTCGACCGGGAACAGCGCGAGGCCTGGACCAGTGCGTTCTCGCTGCTGACGGATTTCACCGAGCAGCTGTCTCACACCCTGGCGCTGGAATACCAGGAAGAGAAAGTCGACAGCCCGTACTGGGGCAGCCCGGTGCTGAAGGGGCGCACGGGCGATCTCAAGGTGGACGAGAGTCGGCGTTTCGAGAACTACAACGTGGAGGACGGGCGCTACGAGCAACGCGTGCGCTGGTTGCGCTCCATGACCGAGTACCGCTTCAGCGACGCGACCCGCGTGCTCAATACGCTGTACCACTACAACGCCCGGCGTGAGTACCGCAACCTCGAGACTTACGCCTATACCGATGCCAGCAACAGCCAGGTGCAGCGCAGCAATGCCCTGCTGCAACGTCATGATCAGGAGCTCAACGGCAACCGCCTGGAACTGCGCCATCAGCACGGGCTGTTCGGGCTGTCGAGCGAATGGGCGGTGGGTGTCGACTACAGCCACAATGTGCAGACGCGCTACCCCCGCTCGGTGTCCGGCCCCTTCGGCGTGGTCGATGCCGAGCACTTCACTCCGGGGAATTTCTTCGACCTGCCGGGGATGAGCCCCGGTTATGCCCGGCAGCGCACCAATCAGGTCGATACCTGGACACTGTTCGTCGAGAACCGCCTGCAACTGACGGAGCGCCTGTCGCTGCTCACCGGGCTGCGTCACGACCGCATCGATCTGGAAGTCACCAACCACCAGGCCGCCACGGCGAGCAACCCGGCGTTCTTCTCCCGCGAATACGAGCCGACCACCGGGCGAGTGGGCTTGATCTACGCGCTCACCCCGGCGGCCAACGTCTACGTGCAATACAGCACGGCGGCCGACCCGCCCGCTGGCATCCTGACCACGGCGAGCCTCAGCCAGGTGCAGGATTTCGACCTGACCAAAGGGCGGCAGCTGGAGGTGGGCAGCAAGTTCGACTTTCTCGCCGGACGAGGGTCGGCAACGCTGGCGGCCTACCGGATCGAGCGGGAGAACCTGGCCACGCGCGACCCCGCGAACCCCGGGCAGACACTGGCGGTCGGCAAGCAATCGACCCTCGGGCTGGAAATCGCCGCGGCGCTGCGGGTCACCCCGCGCCTGCTGGCCGAGGCCAACCTGGCCTGGCTCGATGCCCAGTACGACGCGTTCAACGAGAACGTCGCCGGTCAGTCGGTATCACGCAAGGGCAATACGCCGACCAACGTGCCGGACCAGGTGGCCAACCTGTGGCTGACCTATGACCTGGCGCCACGCTGGCAGGTCGGCGTCGACAGCCGCCACGTCGCCTCCGTGTATGCCGATGCGGCGAACCAGTTGAAGGCGCCTGCCTATACCTTGTTCGGCGCCTTCGTCAGCTATCGGGTCGACGCCGACAGCCGTCTGACGCTGCGCGCGCGCAACCTCACCGATGAGGTGTACGCCAGCTGGGCCAGCAGCGACATGCTGTTCCTCGGGGCGCCGCGCTCGTTCGAGCTGGCCTTGCAGTCGCGGTTCTGACGAGAGCAGCCATGAAACGCTACTTCTACCTGTGGCATCGCTGGCTGGGCATCGGTCTGTGCCTGCTGATGGCGCTGTGGTTCGTCTCCGGGCTGGTGATGATGTACGTGGGCTATCCCAAGCTGACCCCGCGCGAGCACCTGGCGCAGCTGCCGGCGTTGTCCGCCGAGGACTGCTGCGTGCCCCTGGCGCAGGTGCTGGCAGCCGCCGATGAACGGCAGGCACCGGCGGCCGTGCGCCTGACCACCGTCGCTGGCCAGCCCCGTTACCTGCTGCGCTATGGCCAGCGCGTGCTGGCTGTCGATGCGCGCAGCGGCCAGCGCCTGGCGGGCGTCGACGAACAGGCTGCACGGGCTGCGGCGCGGCAGTTCGCCCCCGGACGTGGCGCCTCCTACCAGGGGCTGGTGGACGAGGACGCCTGGACCCACTCCCGTGCGCTGGATGCGGACCGTCCATTGCATCGTGTCGAACTGGACGATGGCACGTTGCTCTACGTTTCCAGCCACAGCGGTGAGGTGGTGCGTGATGCGACGGCCAGCGAACGCAGCTGGAACTGGCTGGGTGCCTGGCTGCACTGGCTGTATCCGCTGCGTGGCGGGACGCTGGATCGCTGGTGGGGCGACATCGTCATCTACCTGTCGCTGGCAGCCACGCTGATGACCCTGCTGGGCATCGTCGTGGGCCTGCTGCGCTGGCGTTTCGCCAAGCCCTATCGCAGTGGCGCACGCAGCCCCTATCGGGGGCTGGCCCGCTGGCACCATATCGGCGGCCTGGCATTCGGCGCGCTGGTGTTGACCTGGATATTCAGTGGCCTGATGTCCATGAACCCCTGGCGCCTGTTCACGACGCCCACGCCGCTCGACATGGCCGCTTACCAGGGCGCGGAGCTGCGTGCCGAGGCGTTCCCGCTACCTGCGCAGCAGGCCATCGTGCGCCTGCGCGAAGCGGGGCTGAGCGCACGTGAGCTGCACTGGCGTCTGGTCGGTGGGCGCGCCTATCTGCAGGGTGTCGATGCCAGTGGCGCCACGGCGCTGCTGCCGGCGGAGGGCGACGGCACGCTGCTGCACGGCCTGACGGACGTGGAACTGCTGCGCGCCGCGCAGGCGATTCGCCCGCAGGAGCGGTTGCAGGTCGAGCGCCTGAACGCCTACGACTTCTACTACTACGCCCGCGCTGAGCACAGCATGCTCGGTCATCTGGAGCGACCGTTGCCGGTCCTGCGGGTACGTTTCGACGACCCGGCACAGACCTGGCTGCACCTCGATCCGCGCACGGGATCGGTAGTGGGCCGGCTCGACGCAGGTCAGCGCACGTCGCGCTGGTTGTTCGCCCTGTTGCACAGCTGGGACTGGTTGCCGCTGTTGCAGAACCGGCCGCTGTGGGATGGCTGGATGTGGCTGGCGAGCCTGGGCGGCCTGCTCATCTGTCTCAGCGGCACGCTGCTGGGCTGGCGTCGCCTGCGTCGTCGTCCGCGACCGTCGCCGAGCAGGGCTCGGCCTGCGCGCAGCGCTGGCCGCCGTGACACGTTGTACCCTTGACCCATGATTCGATTTCAAACCCGGAGGTAATACCATGACCCTGAAGAAAACCCTGCTCGGCCTGACGCTGTTGCTGCCGGCGCTATTCGCTCAAGCTCACGAGTACGAGGTCGGCCAACTGCATATCGACCACCCCTGGTCGCGCGAAATGCCGCCGGTGGCACCGACCGCCGCAGCGTACTTCGTGGTGCACAACAAGGGCAGCGAAGCCGACCGCCTGATCCGCGTCAGCACCCCGGTCGCCGGCAAGGCCGAGCTGCATGAACACCTGCATGCCGATGGCGTGATGAAGATGCAGCAGGTGCAGGACGTGGCCATCCCCGCCGGTGGCGAGGTGAAGTTCGAGCCCATGGGCTACCACGTCATGCTGTTCAACCTGCAGCAGCAGGCCAAGGACGGTGAACGCTTCCCGCTGACCCTGACCTTCGAGAAGGCCGGCGATGTCGAAGTCGAAGTCGCGGTGCAGAAGGATGCACCGGCCGCCCATGACCACGCTGCGGGTCATGGCGAAGGCGAACACCAGCACTGATGCTGTTCACGGCACGCAGACGAAACCTCGCCGCCCGGCTCGGGCTGCTGGCGTTCGTCCTCATCGTTCTGGCGCCCGTGGCGTCGCAACTGCGTGCCGAGCCGGCCGACTGGCGCTGGCTGAACGAACTCGCCTGTCATGACGGAGCCGGCAGCGCGCCGGCGACCGTCGAGGCTCATCGGCCCGTCCTGCAGGCCGATGCCTGTGGCTACTGTTCGCTGTTCTCGCACTGCCCGGTGCTGGCCGATGGCGCCTGGCCGCTGCTCGGGCGATTGCCGCTGGCGCAACCGGCCACCGTCAAGTGGCCGGCTCCGCCACGGGCCAGTGCGCACTTCCCTGATGCGTTGTCACGCGCGCCGCCGATGCCGATCTGAGGTCATCCATTGGCTATCGAGACCCTTGCCGGGTCTCTTCGCAAACCGACTTTCAGGTATCCGCATGTCCGCTTCCTTCGTTCCGGGCGCCGTCTCCGTGCGCGTTCGTTTTCCCCTGTCCGCCCTGGCCATCGCCTGTGGCCTGTGTTCCATCGCTGCCGCTCATGCCGAGGAGGCTGTGCATGAACTGCCGCCCAGCGTGATCACGGCGATCCAGCAAAGCTCGCCTCTCACCGTCGTGGCCGATCCCAAGGACCCGCGCCAGCCGGTGCCGGCCAGCGATGCCGCCGACTATCTCAAGACCATTCCCGGTTTCTCCGCCATCCGCAGCGGCGGCAGCAACAGTGATCCGGTGCTGCGCGGGCTGTTCGGTTCGCGTCTGCTGCTGCTCACCGACGGTGGGCAGATGATCGGAGCCTGTCCGGGGCGGATGGATGCACCCAGTTCCTACATCGCCCCGGAAACCTTCGACCTGCTGACCGTGACCAAGGGCCCGCAGACCGTGATCTGGGGCCCCGGTGCATCGGCGGGCGTGGTGCGTTTCGACCGTGAGCCGGAGCGTTTCGGCGAGCTGGGCGCGCGCCTGCATGCCAGCGTGCTGGCCGGCTCCAACGGTCGTTTCGACCAGGCGCTCGACGGCGCCGTTGGTGGCGCACAGGGCTACCTGCGGTTCACCGGCAACCGCTCGCATTCGGACGATTACGACAACGGCAATGGCGACACCATCCCCTCGCGCTGGGACAAGTGGAACGGCGATGTGGCACTGGGCTGGACGCCGGATGACGACAGCCTGATCGAACTCACTGCCGGGCGTGGCGATGGCGAGGCGCGCTACGCCGGGCGTGGCATGGATGGCACCCAGTTCAAGCGCGAAAGCCTCGGCCTGCGTATCGAACGCAGCAACCTCGGTGACGTGCTGGACAAGGTGGAGGCCAAGGTCTACTACAACTATGCCGACCACATCATGGACAACTTTCGCCTGCGCGTGCCGGACCCGAGCAGCATGATGGCCATGCCGATGGCCTCGCAGGTCGATCGCCGCACCCTCGGTGCGCGCCTGGCCGCCACCTGGCGCTGGGACGAGCTCGAGCTGATCACCGGCGTCGACGCCCAGCGCAGCGAGCACCGCGCGCGTCGTTCCAGCTACAGCATGATGAGCGGCTACACCGATACCGATCGCTACCCGTGGAACAAGGATGCGCTGATGCACAACTACGGCGTGTTCGCGGAAGCCACCTGGAGCCTGGCCGAGCGTGATCGGCTGATCTCCGGCGCCCGCCTCGACCGCGCCTCGGCGAAGGATTTCCGCCAGCGCTTCAGCAGCATGATGGGCATGAGCACGGCCAACCCGACGGCGGGGGAGACCCGGGCCGACACCCTGCCCAGCGGTTTCGTGCGTTACGAGCATGACCTGGCCGGTTCACCGACCACCGTCTATGCCGGCATCGGCCACGTGCAGCGGTTCCCCGATTACTGGGAACTGTTCTCCGCCGGGCTCAATGGTCCGGCCGGTGCGGACAACGCCTTCGATGGCATCAAGCCGGAGAAGACCACCCAGCTGGATGTCGGCATCCAGTACCAGAGCGACGCGCTGCAAGCCTGGGCCTCGGCCTATGCCGGGCAGGTTCGCGACTACATCCTGTTCGACTACCGGGGCATGAACACCCGTGCCGACAACGTCGATGCACGCATCATGGGTGGCGAGCTGGGCGTGGCCTACAGCTTCGCGAGCAACTGGAAGGCTGACGCGACCCTGGCCTATGCCTGGGGCAAGAACAGCGGTGACGACGAGGCGCTTCCGCAGATGCCGCCGCTGGAGGCGCGCCTGGGACTGAGCTACCAGCGCGACGACTGGAGCGTCGGCGCACTGTGGCGCGTGGTCGATGGCCAGGGGCGCATCGCCGAGGGGCGGGGCAATGTGGTGGGGCAGGACCTCGACGAGAGCGCCGGCTTCGGCGTGTTCTCGCTCAACGGCGCCTATCGCCTGACCTCCGAGGTCAAGCTCAGTGCCGGCGTCGACAACCTGTTCGACAAGCGCTACGCCGAGCACCTCAACCTGGCTGGCAACGCCGGATTCGGCTTCCCCGGCGACACCCGTATCGACGAGCCGGGGCGTACCTTCTGGGCCAAGGTCGATTACGACTTCTGAGTTGCTCGTACGGCGGCGGCCGGATGGGGTTACCCTCGCTGCCTGGCCGCCGTATCCTGCCACTTTGTCCTGCCGTGGATAGGCTGCATGAGTGGCGCACGAGACGCTTTCCCTTTGCCGGAGGACCTGCGGGTCTTTCTCACCGTCATTCGCAAGAAGAGCTTCGCGGCTGCGGCCGAGGAGCTCGGCTTGTCGCCCGCATACGTCAGCAAGCGCATCCAGATCCTCGAAACCACCCTCGGCACCCGCCTGCTGCATCGCACCACCCGGCGCGTTGCGCTGACCGAGGATGGCGAGCGTACCCAGCGCTGGGCGCTGCGTATCCTCGCCGATGTGGACGAGTTGTTCGATGAGCTGTCCGTGGCCCGGCAGACGCCGCGAGGGCTGTTGCGCATCAGCAGCAGCCTCGGCTTTGGCCGCAGTCACCTGGCGCCGGCGCTGGCGCGACTGGTCGAGCTCTACCCCGAGTTGAACGTTCGCCTCGAACTGTTCGACCGGGTGGTGGACATCGTCGCCGAGGGCATCGACCTGGAGATCCTCGTCGGTGACGACCTGCCGGGACAGTGCATCGGACGACGCCTGGCGGACAACGGCCGCGTGTTGTGCGCCTCTCCGGCGTACCTGCAGCGCCAGGGCTGTCCGCAGGAACTGGAGGATCTGCAGTCCCACGACTGTCTGGTGATCAAGGAGCGCGACTATCCATTCGGCATCTGGCACCTGGAGCGGCATGGGCAGGCGCATTCGGTGCGGGTCGACGGGCCGCTGTCCTCCAACAGTGGTGAGGTGGTGCTGGCCTGGGCCCTGGCCGATCGCGGCATCATGCTGCGCTCGCAGTGGGAAGTGCAGCCGCTGCTGGCCAGTGGCGCACTGGTGCAGGTGTTGCCGGAGTACCGTCAGAGCGCCAATGTCTGGGCCGTGTATCCGACCCGCTTGGCCCATTCGGCCAGGTTGCGTGCCTGCGTGGAGTTTCTCGAGCAGTACCTGGCTGCACTGCCGGTATTTGGCCACGATTCATGAAGGGCGCCGCCACGCTTTGCACCTTAGTGGCCCGAGCCGTGCGGCCTAGCATGTAGGCTCCCCAGTTCAGTTAAGGAGACTCGCCTCATGTTCGCGTCCTTCGAGACAGGCCAGTGCCAGGTCAATGGCATACGCATCCACTATCGCAAAGGGGGCAGCGGGCAGGCGTTGTTGCTGCTGCATGGTCATCCCCAGACTCACGCGATGTGGCACAAGGTAGCCGAACCGCTGGCCAGGCACTTCACGGTGGTGGCAGCGGACCTGCGTGGCTATGGCGACAGTGCGAAGCCGGCCGGTGGCGAACGGCACGAAGCCTACAGCAAGCGGCAGATGGCGCTGGACATGCTGGAGCTGATGAAGGCGCTCGGTTTCTCTCGCTTCGATGTCCTGGCACATGATCGCGGCGCACGCGTCGCTCATCGCCTGGCACAGGATCATCCCGAGGCGGTGAAGCATCTGATCACGCTGGATATCGCCCCGACGCTGGCGATGTACGAACAGACCAGCGAGGCGTTCGCGCGTGCCTACTGGCACTGGTTCTTCCTGATCCGCCCGGCGCCGTTGCCGGAAACCCTGATCGAAGCCAACCCGGAACTGTACCTGCGCAGCGTGATGGGCGCGCGTAGCGCCGGGATGAAACCCTTCACCGACGAGGCGCTGGCCGAGTATCTGCGTTGCCTGAGCCTGCCGGGGACTGCCCATGGTCTGTGCGAGGACTACCGCGCCAGTGCTGGCATCGACCTGGAACATGATCGCGCCGATGTGCAGGCCGGGCGCAAGCTGAGTGTGCCGCTGCTGGCCTTGTGGGGCGCGGAAGGCACCGTTGGCCGCTGCTTCGACCCGTTGCAGGAGTGGCGCCGGGTCGCGGCGGACGTCCATGGCAAGGCGCTGCCCTGCGGGCACTACATCGCCGAAGAAGTGCCGCAGGTGCTGCTCGAGGAAGTGCTGGCGTTTCTCTATTCCTGACCTGCCCCCCTACGACGCGAGCGTCGTAGGGTCCTGCCCCTGGCTTGCGCTCAGGCCAGCCAGGGATTTGCCTGCAGATGATCGCGTTCGAACTGACGAATCCGTTCGGCGCGCTGCAGGGTGCTGCCAATGGCGTCCAGGCCCAGCAGCAAGGCCTGCTTGCGCAGCGGGTCGATGTCGAACGCGAGGGCTCGGCCATCGCCGAGCGCGATGGTCTGGCTGGCCAGGTCGATGTCGAGGTGGTTGTACTCGGCCTGGCTGACCCGGCGGCTCAGTTCGTTCACCTGCGGCACCGGCAGGCTGATGGTCAGCACGCCGTTGCGCTGGCAGTTGTCATGGAAGATGCCGGCGAAGCTGCTGCCGATCAGGGCGCGAATCCCCAGTTGCCTGAGCCCCCACACGGCATGCTCGCGGCTGGAGCCGCAGCCGAAGTTCGGCCCCACGACCAGGAAGCAGGCGCCTTGCCACTGCGGATGGTTGAGGATGAATGCCGGATTGGGGCGGCCATCGGCAAGGAAACGCAGGTCGAAGAACAGACCGCGATCCAGGCCGCTGCGGTCGATGCCCTTGAGGAACTGCTTGGGCATGATCACGTCGGTGTCGATGTTGGCTGCTGGCAGCGCAGCGGCCTTGCCGCTGACGAGAGTGAAGGCTTGCATGCGAACCTCGCAGGTCAGAGTGAACGGATATCGGTCAGGTGTCCGGCAATCGCAGCGGCTGCGACCATGGCCGGACTCATCAGGTGGGTGCGGGCTCCCGCTCCCTGGCGTCCCTCGAAATTGCGGTTGGTGCTGGACGCACAGCGTGCGCCTGCTGGCAGCACGTCGTCGTTCATCGCCAGGCACATGGAGCAGCCGGATTGCCGCCACTCGAAGCCGGCTTCGATGAATTGCCTGGCCAGGCCTTCGGCTTCGGCCTGCTCGCGTACGGCGGTGGAGCCAGGAACGATCATCGCGCGTACATGGCTGGCGACCTGGCGCCTGCCGATCACCTCGGCGACCTGGCGCAGGTCCTCGATGCGCGCGTTGGTGCAGGAGCCGATGAACGCATGGTCGATGCGGATGCCCTGCAGCGCCTGCCCGGCTTGCAGTCCCATGTAATCGAGGGCGCGCTGCATGTCCTGGCGCAGGATGGGGTCCGTCTGCTCGCTTGGCGCCGGTATGCGGCCGTCGATGGCGAGTGCCTGATCCGGGCTGGTGCCCCAGGTGACCATGGGCTGCAGCTGCGATGCGTCGATGTGGACTTCACGGTCGAACTGCGCGCCGGGGTCGCTCTGCAACTGGCGCCAGTGGCTCAGTGCCTGTTGCCAGCGTTCGCCCTTGGGGGCCATCGGCCTGTTCGCCAGATAGTCGAAGACCTTCTGGTCCGGTGCCATGAACGCGCCGCGCGCCCCTGCTTCGACGGCCATGTTGCACACTGTCATGCGTGCCTCGACGCTCAGGGCATCGATGGCCTCGCCGCAGAACTCCACGGCATAGCCGGTGGCGCCGGAGGCGCCGATTCGCGCGATCAGCGCCATGATGATGTCCTTGGAGACCACACCGGGTCGCAGTTTGCCGTCGACGCGGACGCGCATGCTCCGCAGGCGTTTGTAGACCAGGGTCTGCGAGGCCAGCAGATGTTCGATCTGCGACGTGCCGATGCCGAAGCCGAAAGCACCGAGGGCGCCGTAGGTGGTGGTGTGGCTGTCGCCGGCGGCGACCACCATGCCGGGCAGGATGAAGCCCTGCTCGGGGGCCACCACATGTTCGATGCCCTGGCGGCGGTCGAGCAGGTCGAACAGTTCGATGGCGAAGTCGCGGCAGTTCTCCGCCAGATAGGCAACCTGGCGCGCGCCACCGGCGTCGGCGATCTCGCTCGTGCGGCTGGCAGCGGTCGGGTTGACGTGATCGACCACGGCCAGGTGCGCGCCGGGGCGCCAGACGGGCCGGCCCGATTCGCGCAGCCCGCTGAATGCCTGCGGGCTGGTGTACTCGTTGAGCACCTGGCGGTCGATGTACAGCAGCACATGCCCGGCATCATCCAGGGTACAGACGGTGTGGGAGTCGATGTGTTTGTCGTACAGGGTTCTTGGCTGGCTCATGGTCACGGCTCGTGTTGTGGAAGAAGGGGCGAGCGCCCAGGCCAAGAATTGGCCGAGGGGCGTTCGTCATCAACCGCCTCGCCGTGGAGCCAGCCTCCACGAATCGTGTGCACAGCCCGCTGCGCGCTAATACAGCCTTAAGGTTCAGGCGTGATAGTGCCTCCCCGCAGCAAACAACTTTCCACTGCTTCGAGGACGACACGATGAACCAGATGTTTCTGCTTTCCCTGCTGCTGGCCGCCCCGGCAAGCTTCGCCGCCACGCAATGCACCAACGTTGACCAGGCGCAGTGGCAGGACCAGGACAAGTTCCAGAGCGAGCTGAAGGCCGAGGGCTACCAGATCAAGAAATTCAAGGTCACCAGCGGCAACTGCTACGAGATCTATGGCTTCGACAAGGCCGGCAAGAAGGTCGAAATCTACTTCGACCCGGTCAGCGGCAAGCCGGTCAAGAGCAACGTGGAAGGCTGATGAACCGCGCGACCGTACGCCTGTGGGACCCGGTGGTGCGCCTGTTCCACTGGTCCCTGGCCGGCGCGTTCCTGGCCAACTACTTCTTCACCGAGGAAGGCGAGAACTGGCACCGCTGGTTCGGTTACTACGCCGTGGCCTGGCTGGTGATCCGCCTGGTGTGGGGCTTCGTCGGTACGCCGGCGGCGCGCTGGGCGGATTTCTGGCCAACCCCTGCGCGTCTGGGCGAGCACCTGCGGGCGCTGCTGTCCGGGCGAGCGTATCACCGCCTGGGGCATTCGCCGCTGGGGGCGCTGGTGATGATCTTGATGATGGCGCTGATGCTCGGCCTGGGTGTGACCGGCTTTCTGATGGAAGAGGTCGACTACTTCTGGGGCGCCGACCTGCCGCTGGAAATCCACGAATTCTGTGCCAATGCCCTGATGGCACTGGTTGGATTGCATGTCGCCGCCGCGCTGTTCGAGAGCTACCGGTTGCGCGACAACCTGCCGTTGTCGATGGTGACCGGCAGGCGCCGCAAGCTGGACGAGCACTGAGTCTATGGTCGCGGCTGAAGCCCCTCCCACGGTTGTGGGAGGCGCTTCAGCGGCGACGCTCTTGCTCAGGCCAGGCGCGCGTCGAGGCTGTTCTGCGCCAGGCGCCGGGCCTGCGCTTCGGTCATGCCCAGGTGTTCATGCAGGGCGGCGAAGTTCTCGCCGACATAGCCGCCGAAATAGGCGGGATCATCCGAGTTGACCGTCACCTTCACGCCGCGCTCGAGCATCTCGAGGATGTTGTGCTGGCTCATGTGCTCGAACACGCACAGCTTGATGTTGGACAGCGGGCAGACGGTCAGCGGGATCTGCTCGTCGATGATGCGCTGCATCAGGCGTTCGTCCTCGATGGCGCGTACGCCGTGGTCGATTCGCTTGATCTTGAGCAGGTCCAGCGCCTCCCAGATGTACTCGGGCGGCCCTTCCTCGCCGGCATGTGCCACCGCATGCAGGCCCTCGCTGCGTGCCTTGGCGAACACCCGCTCGAACAGGCGCGGCGGGAAGCCCTTTTCCGAACTGTCGAGGCCGACACCGATGAAGGCGTCGCGGAACGGCATCGCCTGTTCCAGAGTCTTGAACGCTTCGTCCTCGGGCAGGTGGCGCAGGAAACTGAGGATCAGGCCGTGGCTGATGCCCAGTTGCTGCTCGCCGTCGCGCAGCGCCTGCTGGATGCCGCGCAACACCACTTCGAAGGGAATGCCCCGGTCGGTGTGGGTCTGCGGATCGAAGAAGGGTTCGACATGGATGACGTTCTGCGCCTTGCAGCGTTGCAGGTAGGCCCAGGTCAGGTCGTAGAAGTCCTGCTCGGTACGCAGGACGTTGGCGCCGGCGTAATACAGATCGAGAAACTCCTGCAGGTTGTTGAACGCGTAGGCCGCACGCAGGGCCTCGACATCGCTCCAGGGCAGGGCGATCTGGTTGCGTTCGGCCAGGGCGAACAGCAGTTCCGGCTCCAGCGAGCCCTCCAGGTGCAGGTGCAGTTCGGCCTTGGGCAGGGCATTGAGCCATTCGGGCATGGTCGGATCTCGTGGTCAGGCTTGAGGTAGGCGTAAAGTTTAACCGCAGGGACAGGAATTTGCTGTGTGGAGGGCCGGGCGGCGATCCGCTTTAGCTGCGACAGACCGACCGCTTGCTGTCGCGGCTAAAGCCCCTCCCACAGGCCTAATGCTGTTCATTTAAGGTTGCACAGGTTTGGCTCCCCTCTCCCATTTATGGGAGAGGGGCTGGGGGAGAGGGCTGAGAATTCCACAGAACTGCCAGTTTCCCCCTCTCCCTAACCCTCTCCCCCAAGGGGGGGGCGAGGGGACTTATCGCGTCCGACCACTTCTTATGTGAACAGCATTACCTCCCACAGGCCCTCCATACGTAGGGTGGACATCGCTCTGCATGTCCACCGATGCGCAGGTTCCGCTGCCGCAACGGTGGATGAGAAGAACGTCATCCACCCAACGATGTAACCAGCCCTATGCCTCTTCCCGCCGGTAGGCATAGGTATCGGCGAAGCGCGACAGCAGGTATTCGGCGCTGGTCACCGGTGAATACCTGGGCGGGTTGTCCGCGCTGGAGCAGTTCGGCAGGCAGTCGATCAGTGTGTCGGGATGCGGTTCGGCGAAGAACGGCATGGAGTAGCGGTCCACTCCCAGCGGGCTGATCACGCGATGTGGCGTGGAGGTGTAACGGTCGTTGCTCCAGCGCGCCATCATGTCGCCGATGTTGACCACGAAGCTGCCGGCGATCGGCGGGGCGTCGATCCACTCGCCATCGCGTGCGCGGACCTGCAGGCCGCCGGCATCGTCCTGGTAGAGCAGGGTGATGCAGCCGTAGTCGGTGTGCGCGCCGGCACCTTGCTGATCGGCACTGGTGGCGGTGTGGCGCGGTGGGTAGTGGATCATGCGCAGTACGCTGATCGGCTCGTGGAAGCGCGCATCGAAGAAGTCCCGGTCGATGTCCAGGGCCATGGCCATGGCGCGCAGCAGGGTTCTGGCCAGGTCCTGCATGTCCTCGTAGTGCTGTTCCAGCAGTGCGGCCCAGCCCGGCAGATCCGGGTGACGGTTCGGCCCGCGCAGCGGTTTGCCGGCCAGCACCTCGGGGTGGTCGGCAGGCATGTGGAAGCCCATGTCGAAGGTTTCCTTCAGGTCGCTCGGCTGGTTCGGGTCGAGCTGTTCCGTGGCGATCGCGCCGTAGCCACGGTGATGAGCGGTCTGGGTGATGTCGATCCTGAGTTTCTCTTCGGCAGGCAGGGCAAAGAAGGTCTTCGCCGCGCTCAGCAGGGCGTCGATGCGCGCGCCGCCGATGGGGTGGCCGACGATGTAGAAGAAGCCCCGGTCGCGGCAGGCGCGGTCGATGGCCTCGGCCACGGCGGGCCAGGCGGAGGCGTCGTCGCTGTACAGGGGGGCGATATCGATGATGGGCAGGCTGTTCATAAAGGCTCCGGGGAGTTGCTGCGAGTCTTCTCGTACCCAGGGCAGCGAAAAAGGACCTCGTACGAGATCCCCTGGATGCGGTTCTGCAGAAGATCGGCAGGGACGGCATCGGTGATGGTCGAGTCGTCGTGGCTGAGGTGTCTGCCTCGGCCGCGATGCCTGCGGCGGGTGCCGCAGGCCGTGGCGAGTGCTTACTTGGGCAGTTCGGCCTTCACGTTTTCCACGTAGTAGTTCATCGACGCCAGCTCGGCGTTGCTCGCACTCACGCCTTCGGCGATGCGCACCGCGCCGCTCTGGTCCTTGATCGGGCCGGTGAAGGGGTGGAACGCGCCGCTGCGGATGTCGGCGATGATCTGCTCGGCTTCGCTCTTCACGTCGGCCGGCACCAGGTCACTGATAGGAAGCTCGATGGTGTCCTCGGCCAGGCCGCCCCAGAAGTCCTGGGGCTGCCAGGTGCCGTCGATCACCGCCTGGGCGGATTTCACGTAGTGCGGGCCCCAGTCGTTGACGATGGAGGTGAGCACGGCCTTGGGTCCGAAGTGAGCCATGTCCGAGGCGTAGCCCACGGAGTAGACCCCACGGCGCTCGGCGGTCTGGATCGGCGCCGGGCTGTCGGTGTGCTGGAACAGCACGTCCACGCCCTGATCGATCAGCGCGTTGGCGGCATCGGATTCCTTGCCCGGATCGAACCAGGTGTTGACCCACACCACCTTGATCTCGGTGCCCGGGTTGTACTTGTCCAGGGCCAGCTGAATGGCGTTGATGTCGCGGATCACCTCGGGAATCGGGAAGGAGGCGATATAGCCGACCTTCTTGGTCTTGGTCATCTTCGCCGCGAGGAAGCCGCCGACGTAGCGGCCTTCATAGGAACGCGACAGATAGGTGCCGACGTTCTTGTCCTGCTTGTAGCCGGTGGCATGTTCGAAGGTCACCTTGGGGAATTGCTTGGCCACCTTGATCGTCGGGTTCATGTAGCCGAAGGAGGTGGTGAAGATCAGGTCGAAGCCACCCTTGGCCATGTTGCGAATCACGCGCTCGGCGTCGGCGCCTTCCGGTACGTTCTCGACGAAGCTGGTGGTGACCTTGTCGCCGAGTTCCTTGATCAGCATCTGCCGGCCCTGCTCGTGCTGATAGGTCCAGCCATGGTCGCCGATAGGGCCGATGTAGACGAAGCCGACCTTCAGTGGATCGGCGGCGGAGGCACTGAGCATGGCGCCAAAGCCGAGGGCGGCGACGAGGGTGCGCAGCAGCGGTTTCTTGCTCTTCTCGAACATGGTGGGTGGAGCTCCAGTCTTGGTATTGGGATGGCCGTTGGTTGGCTGATCCCATGACTGCAAAAAGCTGACCAACAGGACAAATAGCGGAGGTGGTGGCGTTTCCCCTGCGCGCCTGGCCCGACGCCGGAGCCGTATTGGTGCGTGGCAGGCGTGCATGTCGTGTTGTGGTGCGTCGCGCCAGCCTCGCATGGCGGACACGATGGTCGTGGCTAACGCCCCTCCCACAGGGTGGCGCTGTTCTTGTGGGAGGGGCCGCGTGGGAAGGGTTTCAGCCGCGACTGGCCCCATGGCCTGAGGGCCGGGTATCGCTGGCTGCGGCCCCGCCTGTGAAGACGACGTCAGCCGGCGATCAGCTCGCGCGCCGCCTGGCGGTGGTCGGCGATCAGTTGTGCCACGTCCAGGCCTTCGATCTGCCCGTCGACAACCCGCCAGGTGCCGCCGATCATCATCCGGTCGGCGCGGTCGGCGCCGCACAGCAGCAGGGCGGAGAGCGGGTCATGGCTGCCGGAGAAGCGCAGCTCGTCGAGCTTGAACAGCGCCAGGTCGGCCTGCTTGCCCACTGCCAGTTCGCCGATGTCGCTGCGTCCCAGCAGTTGCGCCGAACCCTTGCTGGCCCAGCCGAGCACGCGCTGCGGGGTGATCTGCTCGGCCCCGTAGCGCAGGCGCTGGATATACAGCGCCTGGCGCGCTTCGAGGATCATGTTCGAGGCATCGTTGGAGGCCGAGCCGTCGACGCCCAGGCCCAGCGGCGCGCCAGCGGCCTCCAGTTCCACGCTGGGGCAGATGCCCGAGGCCAGGCGCATGTTGGAGCTGGGGCAATGGCAGATACCGGTACCGGCGGCGCCGAGGCGGGCGATCTCGTCCGGGTTGAAGTGGATGCCATGGGCCAGCCAGGTGCGCGGGCCGAGCCAGCCGACGCTGTCCAGGTAGTCCACGGTGCGCAGGCCGAAGCGCTGCAGGCAGAAGTCTTCCTCGTCGAGGGTTTCCGCCAGGTGGGTGTGCAGGCGCACGTCCAGCTCATCGGCGAGCTGGGCACTCTGGCGCATGATGTCCTGGGTCACCGAGAAGGGCGAGCAGGGCGCCAGGGCGATCTGGATCTGCGCGCCATCGCCGCGCTCGTGGTACTGGCCGATCAGGCGCTGGCTGTCCGCCAGGATCACCTCGCCCTGCTGCACCGTCTGCTGCGGCGGCAGGCCGCCATCGGCCTCGCCCAGGCTCATCGAGCCACGGGTGAGCATGGCGCGCATGCCCAGCTCGCGCACGGCTTCGACCTGCACGTCGATGGCGTTCTCCAGGCCACCGGGGAACAGGTAGTGGTGATCGGCCGCCGTGCTGCAGCCCGACAGCAGCAGTTCGGCCAGGGCCACCTTGCTGGCCAGGGCGAGCTTCTCCGGGGTGAGGCGTGCCCACACCGGGTAGAGCGTCTTCAGCCAGGGAAACAGCGGCTGGTTGACCACCGGCGCCCAGGCGCGCGTGAGGGTCTGGTAGAAGTGATGGTGGGTGTTGACCAGGCCGGGCAGCACGACGTGCTCGCGCGCATCGAACACCTGCTGGCAGGGTGCTGCGGGCTGCTGGCCGGCGCCGAGCAGTTCGACGATGCGACCGTTTTCGACCACCAGGCCGCCACTGGCGTCCAGGTCGTTGGCGGTGAAGATGGCGAGGGGAGTCTTGATCCAGATACGGGTAGCAGCCATTGAGTGGCTCCTCTGAGGTTGATTTCAGGTAAGCCAGCTCAGTGTTGACCCTGTCTGCTGATCCAGGTGCGTCGCGCGCGACGTGCGGCGACGATAGCTGACTTTCGGGTCAGCATGCAATGCGTCCCGCCTGTCAGCGGCGCAACGGGCAGGTGGTGGCCAGGCGCTGCTGGAGCTCGCCGCGCAGGTGCTGCAACTCCTCGATGCGCTGCTCGATCAACGCCAGCTTGTCCTGCAGCAGCCGGGTGACGGCCTGGTCCGGGTCACTGGCCTGCCACAGCTCGCCGATGTGGCTGCCGATCTCGCCGAGGCTGAATCCCAGGCGCTGGGCCGTGCGGATATAGGTGACCAGCTGCGCCGTCTCGGCCGGGTAGTCGCGGTAACCGTTGTCATTGCGGCGTGCGGCGATCAGCCCGCGCTGTTCGTAGAAACGCAGCGTGTCACGGCTCACTTCGCAGGCTGCGGCCAATTCTCCGATACGCATGCTCGGCACTCGGTGGGGGTTGACCTTGGAGCATACTCCAGGCTTTAGCCTGAGTGCTCCCTGAATGATTGGAGCATTACCCATGTGGACGCCCGAAAACTATCGCCGGCTGGTACGCGCCGGTGGCTGGTACGACCTGCTGGTGACCGCCGCCTTCGTCACGCCCTGGAGCTTCATGGCCCTGCACGGCCTGCTGCAGACCCTGCATCAGGGGCTTGGCCTGCCTGGCGCGCTGCCGCCGTTCGAGCCGATGCACCTGTTGCTGGCCAACCTCATGGGCTCGATCGTCTGCGTCTGGTCGGTGCTGCGCATCCGTGACCCGCAGGCGGTATTCGGCCGCTACGACGGGGCGGGGCGCGTGCTGTTCTCCACCTGGCAGATCTACGCGCTGATGCACGGCGCTACACCATTGATCGCGATCTTCCTGTTCTTCGAGCTGGCCTGGGCGGTCGCACAGCTGTGGCCGGTCAGGTCGCAGCAGGCCTGATGCGGCGGCTTGTCGATTACCCGCCATGGGGCGCGGTGTGGCTGTGAGCGCATCGCGGCTGAAGCCGCTCCTACAGACATGCGCTGTTTGTGTAGGAGCGGCTTCAGCCGCGATTCATCGGTTTCAATGCCCAGCTCCCGGGGCCGGAGCGACGATACCGTTGCTACCGCAGGAGCCTGGACGCGGTACGAATGGAGCGCGGCAGGGTGGGCAAGCCTGATGCGGCGGCTTGTCGATTACCCGCCATGGGGCGCGGTGTGGCTGTGAGTGCATCGCGGCTGAAGCCGCTCCTACAGAGGCATGCGCTGTTCGTGTAGGAGCGGCTTCAGCCGCGATCGATGATTGCTGCTATACAGAGTCGGTCAAGCTCAGGAGGCAAGGGAATGCTTCTTTCCGGTAAACCGCATGCGGATGCACTGCGCCGTGGGCGATTCTCCGAACCGGCTCGCATCTACTTGCTGACGAGTGTGCTGCTGGGGCGCGAAGCCCTGTTCAAGGACCTTACCCTTGGGCGGCTGCTGGTCGCTGAACTACGTGAGGCTCATGAACTCGGTCTGGTGCATTCACTAGCCTGGGTCGTGATGCCTGATCACCTGCACTGGCTGGTGCAACTCGAGCGCACGCCACTGAATGAGCTGATGCGTCGGGTTAAAGGCCGCAGCGCGCGGCAGATCAATCAGCGTCTGTCGCGAAACGGTGCGCTGTGGCAGCACGGTTTCCATGATCGGGCTCTGCGGCAAGAAGAGGATGTGCGGGCGGTCGCGCGTTATGTGATTGCCAATCCCATTCGGGCCGGATTGGTGAGGCGGGTGGCTGATTACCCGCTCTGGGACGCGGTGTGGCTGTGAGCGCATCGCGGCTGAAGCCGCTCCTACAGAGGCATGTGTTGTTCGTGCAGGAGCGGCTTCAGCCGCGATTCATCGGTTTCAATGCCCAGCTCCTGGGGCCGGAGCGACGATACCGCTGCTACCGCAGGAGCCTGGACGCGGTACGAATGGAGCGCGGCAGGGTGGGCAAGCCTGATTAGGCGGATTGTCGATTACCCGCTCTGGGACGCGGTGTGGCTGTGAGCGCATCGCGGCTGAAGCCGCTCCTACAGAGGCATGCGCTGTTCGTGCTGGAGCGGCTTCAGCCGCGATTCATCGGTTTCAATGCCCTGGCTGCCAGGGCTGGCCCAGCGATACCGGTGCGTACAGCCGGGTCTTGATCGCATCGCGCGAGAGCAGCACCAGCACCACGATGGTGGCGACGTAGGGCAGCATGGCCAGCAGGTTGGAGGGGATCGACAGGCCGATGCCCTGTGCCACCAGGTGGAGGATGCTGGCCAGGCCGAACAGGTAGGCGCCGAGCAGTACGCGCAGGACCCGCCAGCTGGCGAACACCACCAGCGCCAGGGCGATCCAGCCACGGCCGGCGGTCATGTTCTCCGCCCACATCGGCGTGTAGGCCAACGACAGGTAGCCGCCCGCCAGGCCAGCCATGGCGCCGCCGAACAGCACCGCCAGGGTGCGCACGCGCAGCACCGGCAGGCCCATGGCACTGGCGGCGTCCGGTTTTTCGCCGACAGCCTGGATGATCAGACCGATGCGGCTTTTCAGCAGCACCCAGGTGACCAGGGCGAAGAGGGCGAACGACAGGTAGATCAGCACGTCCTGGGCGAACAGCATGCGCCCGACCAGCGGAATGTCCGCCAGCAGCGGGATGACGATGGGCTCGAAACCGGACAGCGGCTTGCCGACCCAGGCGGCGCCGACGAAGGTGGACAGGCCGACGCCGAAGATGGTCAGCGCCAGGCCGGTGGCCACCTGGTTGGCGTTGAAGCCCAGCGCCACGGCGGCGAACAGCAGTGACAGCAGCATACCGGCGGCGATCGCCAGCAGCACGCCCAGCCACAGGCTGCCGGTGCTCAGCGCGACGATGAAACCGATCACCGCGCCGAACAGCATCATGCCTTCCTGGCCGAGGTTGAGCACGCCGCTCTTCTCGCACACCAGCTCGCCGAGGGCCACCAGCAGCAGCGGCGTGCCGGTGCGCACCATGGCGTAGAAGATATTGGTCAACAGATCGAGATCCATGGGGATTTCCTTTGCGTATAACTTTTGTCGGAGCGAGGGGGACGCCCAGTTCTTGCTCGCGATCAGTGTCGCCTGGGATCGCGAGCAAGCTCGCTCCTACAGGTATTGTCAGGCCATGGCCTCGGCGTTGTTTTTTGCGTCGCGCTTCGCCCATTTCCACTTCAGCCGTGGTCGGTAGAGGATCAACACGTCGCAGGCCAGCAGGTAGAACAGCATCATCCCCTGGAACAGCTGGGTGATCGCCTGCGGTAGGTTGAGGTTCATCTGCGCGTTCTCGCCGCCCAGGTAGAGCAGCGCCATCAGCAGGCTGGCGACGACGATGCCGAGTGGGTTGAGGCGGCCGAGAAAGGCCACGGTGATCGCCGCATAGCCGTAGCCGGGGGAAACCTGCGGTACCAGTTGGCCAATGGGGCCGGCCACTTCACCGACGCCAGCCACACCGGCCAGCGCGCCACTGACCAGCAGGGCGAACCACACCAGGCGTTTCTCGCGAAAGCCGACGAAGCCGGCGGCACGGCTGTCGAGGCCGAGCACCTTGATCTGGAAGCCGAGAAAACTCCTGTGCAGCAGCACCCACACCGCCACCAGGGCCAGCAGCGCCAGGTACAGGCCGCCGTGCAGGCGACCGTCCTCGCTGAGCAGCGGCAGGCGGCTGGCATCGCCGAACATGGCCGACTCGGGAAAGTTGAACCCGGCCGGGTCCTTCAGCGGGCCGTGGACGAAGAACAGCAGCAGGTTCAACGCGATGTAGTTGAGCATGATGCTGGTGAGGATCTCGTTGGCGTTGAACTGCGTGCGCAGCCACGCGGTGAGCCCGGCCCAGGCCGCGCCGGCGCAGGTGCCGGCGAGCACCACCCAGGCCAGGGCCCAGCGGCTGTCCCAGTCGATCAGTTGCAGGGCCATGGCGCTGCCGGCCAGTGCGCCCATCAGCAGTTGGCCTTCGGCGCCGATGTTCCAGATGCGCGCCTGATAGGCCACGGCCAGGCCGAGGGCGCAGAGCAGGATCGGCAGCGCCTTGACCAGCAGCTCGGACACGCCATACCAGTCGCTGAGCGGGGCGATCAGCAGGGTGTGCAGGGTCTCCAGCGGGTCATGCCCGAGCAGGGTGAACAGCAGCACGCCGCTGAGCAGGGTCAGCACGGCGGCGAGCAGGGGCGACAGCCAGAGCATGAGGCGCGACGCCTGGCCGCGGGGTTCCAGGGATAACAGCATGACGGCTCCGTCAGCAGGCCGCGGCAGCGGCGGGTTGATCGAATTCACCGGCCATCCAGCGGCCGACTTCCACGGTACTGACCTGCGCGGTTTCGCTCAGCGGCGACAGGCGCCCGCTGCACAGCGCACCGATGCGGTCGCTGATCTGGAACAGCTCGTCGAGGTCTTCGGAGATCACCAGGATCGCCGCGCCGGCATCGCGCAGGGCGATCAGCGCGCGATGGATGGCGGCGGCCGCGCCGACGTCCACGCCCCAGGTCGGGTGCGCGGCGATCAGCAGCCTGGGCTGTTGCAGGATTTCCCGGCCAAGGATGAACTTCTGCAGGTTGCCGCCGGACAGGCTGCGCGCGGCCGTGTCGGCATCCGGGGTCTTCACCGCGAAGCGGCGGATGATCTCTTCGGTCAGTGCACGCACCTTGCCCCGCTGCACCAGGCCGGCCTTGACCAGACCCTGGCCGAAGGCGGTGAGCAGCGCGTTGTCGACCAGGCTCATCTCCGGCACCGCGCCGTGGCCGAGGCGTTCGGCGGGGACGAAGGCCTGGCCCAGCTGGCGCCGTGCGTCCGGGTACAGGTTGGCCACAGGCGCCGCATCGAGGCTGATGCGTTCGCGCTCGGCACGGGGCAGGCGGCTTTCACCGCTGAGCAGGGCAAGCAGCTCATCCTGGCCATTGCCAGCCACCCCGGCGATACCGACGATCTCGCCGCAGCGTACCTCCAGGCGAATGTTCTGCAGCGAGCAGCCGAACGGGTCGGGGTTGTGCCAGCTGAGGTCATCCACGCGCAGACGTGGCAGGCCGCCGCTGACTTTCGGGTAGCTGCTCTCCAGGCCCTCGGCATCGCCGACCATCAGCCGCGCCAGTTGCAGATCGCTGCACTCGGCCGGCACGCAATGACCGGATACGCGCCCACCGCGCAGTACCGTGGCGCTCTGGCACAGCGCGCGCACCTCGCCGAGCTTGTGGCTGATGAAGAGGATGCTGCAGCCTTCGGCGGCCAGGCGGCGCAAGGTGACGAACAGCTCGTCGGCCTCCTGTGGGGTGAGCACCGACGTCGGCTCATCGAGGATCAGCAGCTTGATGTCCTGCATCAGGCAGCGGACGATTTCCACCCGCTGGCGCTCGCCAATGGACAGGCTGTGTACCAGGCGCGTCGGTTCCAGCGCCATGCCGTAGCGCTGCGATACCTCGCGAATCCTTGGCTCCAGCTGCTTCGGCGTACCGGCGCCCGCGCCCATCGCCAGGGCGATGTTCTCGGCCACGCTCAGGGTCTCGAACAGCGAGAAGTGCTGGAACACCATGCCGATGCCCAGGCGGCGCGCCATGGCCGGGTCGCGCATGGTCAAGGCTTCACCCTGCCAGCGGATCTCGCCGCTGCTGGGCTGGGTGACGCCGTAGATGATCTTCATCAGGGTGCTCTTGCCGGCACCATTCTCGCCGAGCAGGGCGCGTATCTCGCCGGGGGCGATGCTCAGGTCGACGCGGTCGTTGGCCAGGCAGCCGGGGTACTGCTTGCTGATGGACGTCAGCTGCAGGCGCGGGAAATCGGGTGAGGCGGACATGGAAAGCGCTCATGGAAGTAACTGAGCGGGGCTAAAGCAAAAACTTGGCCAGAGAGTCAGAAAAGCCTGGCAGGGGGCTTGCCGCCTGGAGTGGCGGATGCCCATGCCCGGCATTGGTGCGCGCCGATCCACCGTGGGCATCCCGCGCACTGTATTTGCGCGTACCTCGGCGGGCGTCACGATGACCTGTCACGAATCCGTGGGACGGGCCTTGGCCGCGACTGCGACTTGCTGGCAGTCTGGGTGCATGTCCGGCATCTACCCTCGCTCAGGAGACTGGCGCCTGTACATGAAGGCCAGGGCCCTGTTCGAGGGGGTGTTTGCCGCGTTCTCCGGTTGCGCCGCGTTCAAGCTGCTGGTCAGCGAGATCAGGGCGTAGGGTGGATAGCGCGAAGCCTGTCCACCCAGGGGCGGGCTCGGTGCGAGCGTGACGCTGCCCGACCTGCAACGGTTCGAGTTCAGAGAAAAACGCCAACCAGTACGAGCATCCAGAGCAGGGCTCCGGGGATGATGAACAGCAGGTTGTAGCCGCTGATTCGGGCGTTGCTCTTGCCGGTGTCATCGCCGCTGGCCTGGTTGGCATGCTGCTGGATCTGCGCCAGGGGAAGGGCGGGTACCGCCACGCAACCGATCAACAGCAGCAGGTCGAGAACACCGTTCTGCATGTCCACGCGTGACAAGCCATTGTTGGCCACGGCCAGGGCGACGTAGAGCCAGGCGGTGCCCGAGTAATCCCACGACGCCAGGCCCTGGCGCTGCTTGTGTTCGCTGATCAGACGGCACAGCGAGTGGGTGAAAAATATCTGGAAGATCGAGCGTGCCGCCGGCGCGATCTTCCTGGGCAGCATCGCGGCGCGTTGGCTGTCCCACTGCTTGTAGAACCAGTAGATGGCGTACAGGCCGAAGGTGGCGAAATACAGCAGATGGAGCTTGTCCCTGGAGGTGACGAAGAAGGCGCTACGGGAAGGGGATTGTTCGTCCAGCAGTTCGGCTTTCGGGGGCTGATACAGGTTGTCCATTTACCTAGATCCAGGTCGTGGTTGGCGAGGCTCGCATCCTGCGAGTGTGTTCAAGGCCGGTAAGGTACAACGATCACGCGCCCCGGGTTGTGCGCTCGGGCGCGAAAGTGCTTCGTTCGGCTAAAAGACCGGGGCGGGCAGGCGTTGCCCGCCCCTGATGCTGCACGCGCGAAGGGGAGGCGTTACCAGGGCAGCGGGTTGCCCTCGTGGTCCTGGTAGCGCAGCCCGGCCTGGCCTACGGCGGCGCTGACCTGCGCGACCATGCCCTTGCAACTGCTGGCGATATCCAGCGGGGCATCGGCGCCGCCCATGTCGGTGCGCACCCAGCCCGGATGCATCAGCAGGACCCCGAGGCCGGGGTTGTCCTGGGTCCGCACGAAGCACTGCGCAAGGTGGTTGAGCGCAGCCTTGCTGGCGCCGTACAGCGGCATGCCGAGACCGGCACCGGCCTCGATGCTGCCGAGGATCGAGCTCATCAGCACGATCAGCCCGTGCCCGCTGGCCAGGTTCGCCAGCAGGCGCTCGGCCACGCGCAGCGGGGCGACGGCGTTGGTCAGGAACAGCTGGCCCATTTCCTCGGCATTGGCCTGTGCGGTGCTGTGGTGCGACGGGCCGGCGACCCCGGCGTTGACGAAAATGACGTCGAACTGCTGACCGCTCAGGCGCTGGGCCAGCTGTTCGAGGCTGGCCGGGTCGGTCATCTCCAGCTGCTCCACACGCACGCCGGGCAGTGCCAGCAGCGGCGCCTGCTGTGCGGCGCTGCGCACGGTGGCGGTAACGGCCCAGCCCTGGGCGACGAATTCACTGGCCAGGCCGAGGCCGAGGCCGCGTGAGGCTCCGATGATCAGGATGGATCGGGGCGCGGTCATATCAGGCTCCATGAGGGATGAGAGGGACGGCTCAGCATAGCGCAGTTACTCCGCCAGCCAGGCACCCTGGCTGCGACCATGGCCGGTGTCGCGGTCGTAGCCACGCTCCCGTTCGACATGCCGTTGCAGCACGGCACTGGCGCGCTGGTTGGCGTGCCGTTGCAGCTCGCTGCAGCTGGGGGACTCAGCTGTGGCCAGCAACGCGGCATCGATGTCGGCGGCGGCCGCCTGGCCGATGCGGTAGTGCCCCAGCTCATGTTCGCGCAGCGCCTGCAGGTACTGCGCGAAGCGCTGGCGTTGCCGGGCGTCGCCACCGCCGAGGCGCGGCAGGGTCACCTGTGCGCTCAGCCGGGTGCGGCTCAGGGTCAGGCGGCAGCGTCCGTCGCGCGCCTCCTGCCACCAGTAGTTCCACGTCACGTCCCAGCGCGTGTAGGCATGGTAGACCTGCCCGTTCTGGCGAATCGTCGAGGCCTGGCTGAGTGCCTGGCGCAAGGACTCGCCGGTGGCGATGGTCACGTCGTAGTACTGGTACTGCAGCTGTTCTTCCACCTGCGCCTGTGCGCTCAGGCTCATGCCCAGCAGCAGGAGCGGACGCAGGCGCTTCATGGTTTGTGCAACTGCTCGCGGCCACGGCTGATGTCGGCCAGCAGGCGGGCCAGGGCGTCCTGGCGTTCGGCCGGCACGGCCAGTTGCAGGCGCGCACCACTGGCATCGTACTCTTCGCTGGCGAGCAGGGCGTCGAACTCGCCCAGGCGTGCCTTGAACAGCGGCAGCTCGGCGAACTGCAGGTGACAGCTGAGCGCCAGGCGCGTCACCAGTTCCTCGCGCTCGCCCAGCTGCAGGCATCTGGCCGCGCTGCCGCCGTAGGCCCGTGCGAGGCCACCGGTGCCGAGCTGGATGCCGCCGTACCAGCGGATCACCAGCACGGCCACCTGGTCGCAGTCCTGTCCTTCGATGGCGGCGAGGATCGGTCGGCCGGCGGTGCCGCCGGGTTCGCCGTCGTCGTTGAAGCGGTACTGGTTGCCGACCTTCCACGCCCAGCAGTTGTGCGAGGCGGCCAGGTCACTGTGGCGGTCGATGAAGGCCTGGGCCTCGGCAGCGCTGGCGACCGGCGCCGCGAGCGCGAGAAAGCGGCTCTTGCGGATCTCCTCGCGGTATTCGCTGGGGCCGAGCAGGGTACTGGGCATATCGGTTGGCCGGACAATGAAAAACGCCCGCCAGTATAAGCCTGGCGGGCGTCATGCTGCGCGGCCTGGCGTCAGGCGCCGATCACGCCGCCGTCCTCGCGGCGGATCACCACCACCGTGGAGCGCGGGCGCATGCCGTCGCGGTGGTCCGGGAAGCTCGACTGGCCGTCTTCGCCGGGGTGCTGCACGCCGACGAACAGGGCGCGCTGGTCCGGGGCGAAGGCCACGCCGGTGATCTCGCAGCCGCGCGGGCCGACCAGGAAGCGGCGGATCTCACCGCTGAGCGGGTCGGCGCAGAGCATCTGGTTGTTGCCCATGCCGGCGAAGTCACCCGCGTCGCTGTAGTTGCCGTCGGTCTGGATCCACAGCCGGCCGTCCTTGTCGAAGGCCAGGCCATCGGGGCTGTTGAACATGTTGTCGGCATTGACGTTGGCCGAGCCGGCATTGGCGCTGCCGGGATGTGCCTGCGGATTGCCGGCGACCACGAACAGGTCCCACTCGAAGCGCTCGGCAGCCGCATCACCACCGGCTTCACGCCAGCGCAGGATCTGCCCGTAGACGTTGTTGGCGCGTGGGTTGGCCGCGTCTACCGGCTGGCCTTCCGTGCCGCGCTGGACGTTGTTGGTCAGGGTGCAGTAGACCTGGCCGTCTTTCGGGCTGACGGCGATCCATTCCGGGCGGTCCATGCGCGTGGCGCCGACCTGGCTGCCGGCGGCACGGGCGCGGATCAGCACGTCGCCATGGTCGCTGAAGCCGTTCTCGCGGGTCAGGCCGTTGTGACCGAAGGCCAGCTTGAGCCACTGGCCGCTGCCGCGCTGCTCGCCTTCCTGACCGCCGAGACGCGCGACATAAAGGTCGCCGTGGTCCAGCAGGTGGCGGTTGGCGGCAGGGTCTTCGGCCTTGAAGCGATCACGGCTGACGAACTTGTAGATGAACTCGCCGCGCTCGTCGTCGCCCATGTACACCACCACGTGGCCGTCGCGGCTGGTGGTGATCGCGGCGTTCTCGTGCTTGAAGCGGCCCAGCGCGGTGCGCTTGATTGGCCTGGACTGCGGATCGAACGGATCGATCTCGGTGACCCAGCCGTGGCGGTTCACTTCGTTGGGATGACGGCTGATGTCGAAGCGCTCGTCGTACAGGTGCCAGCGGTTGTCGCTGGCGCCTTCGAGCTTGACGCTGTAGCGCTTCTGCGCGGGCGTCAGGGCCAGCGTGGCGTCGCTGCTGCCGAAGCAGTCGGTGAAGTTTTCCTCGCAGGTCAGGTAGGTGCCCCACGGGGTCATGCCGCTGGAGCAGTTCTGGAAGGTGCCGTGCGGGGCGATACCCGCCGGGTCGGCAGCGGTCTTCAGCAGGTCGTGGCCACGCGCCGGGCCCGCGAACTCCATCGGCAGGTTGGCGTGGATACGGCGGTTGTAGGGCGAGCCCTGGACGAACTGCCAGGCGCCGGCGGCGTCACGACGCACCTCGATGATGGTGACGCCCACGGCCGCCTGAGCCTTGCGCACGTCCGCCAGCGACTGCGGCGGCTTGCCGTGCTGCAGCAGGTACTGGTAGTTGCAGTATTCGTTGTTGATGGCCATCAGCGCGCGGTCGCTGTCGCCCGGCCAGGGGAAGAAGCTCATGCCGTCGTTGTTCTCGCCGAACTGACCGAGCTGCTCGGCGGCGCTGTGGCTGCCGTCACCGCGGTAGGCGGCGGAGTCGTCATGCAGCGGCTGGCCCCAGCTGATCAGCGGATCGAAGCGGTAGCCGGCCGGCAGGGTGATGGTGTCGGCACGGGTGGCGGCCAGGTTGGCGAAGCCAAACGTCGAGTTGGCTTCGGCGATGCCGGCAGCCAGGGCGCTGCGGCCTAGTGGGCTGCCGGCGAGAAACAGTGCGGCGCCGGCCAGGGCGCCGGTGCCGATGAAGCGACGGCGGCTGATCGCCAGGCGCTGCAGGTCGGTCGATTCGTTGTCGTGCATGTTTGGCCACTCTTCGTCAGTTGGTGGCCGGCAGACTAGAGCGGGTTTGTGACGACGAGGTTACCGTGGCGTGGCTTGCAGGCCGCAGCCCTTGAGGATGATCTGCACCAGCTGGTCCGAGGCTTCCTCGAAGTCCTGCTTGGTCAGGCGCGAGCACTGCTTCACCCGGCAGATCTGCGAGGCGAAGTCGGCATAGTGCTGGGTGCTGCTCCAGAGCAGGAAAATCAGGTTGATCGGCTCGACCGGGTCCATCTTGCCAGCGGCGATCCAGGCTTCGAACACGGCGGCGCGGCCACGGAACCACTCCAGGTAGTTCTGGTTGAAGTACTGCGACAGGCAGTCGCCGCCGCTGATGACTTCCATGGCGAAGATGCGCGAGGCCTTCGGGTGGCGGCGGGAGAACTCCATCTTGGCGCGGATGTAGCGATCCAGGGCCTCGGCCGGGTCGTCGTCCACGGTCAGGTGGTTGAAGGTGCTGTCCCACAGTTCGAGGATGTTGCTCAGCACCGCCAGGTACAGGCCCAGCTTGTTGCTGAAGTAGTAGTGCAGGTTGGCCTTGGGCAGGCCGACGTTCTGCGCGATGGTGTTCATGCTGGTGCCCTTGAAGCCATGGCGGGCGAACTCTTCCTCGGCGGCTTTGATGATGGCTTCTTCGTTCTTCTGGCGGATGCGCCCGGCGGGTTTGCCGTTACTGCTATGGGCGGGGACTTCGAAGGTCATGGGCAATTCCGAACTGAATCAGGGAGCGGAGCGATTGCACTGATACCCCAGCGCTGGCTGGGTGACAAGCTCCATGGCCAGAAAAGTTGCCTGCAGCGCCCCGGTCCACCATGCGCTGCACGGAGAGGGTGCGCCGCGCACCAGAATGGCGCGGCGCGTGGCGTCGACGAGCGCTCATACCCTGAAGTTGGCGATCAGCCCGTGCAGGTCACGGGTCATGCCGGTCAGCTCGCCGCTGACCTGTACGGTGCTCTGCGCTTCCTGCGCGTTGCTCTCGCTGAGGTATTTGATCTCCAGGGTGTTCTGTTCCACGCCCTGGACCACGGCGGCCTGCTGCTCGGCAGCCGAGGCGATCTGCACGTTGTGGTCGATGATCTGCCCCATGCTGTCGGTGATGGCCTCGAAGATGCTCGCCGTCAGGGTCACCTGCTCGACACTCTGCGCCGCGCTCTGGTGGCTGCCGCGAATGATCTTCACTGCGCTGCCGACCTGTTGGCGCAGGCGTTCGATGGTCTGGTCGATCTCGCCGGTCAGCTCGCGCGAGCGGATGGCCAGGCTGCGCACTTCGTCCGCGACCACCGCGAAATCGCGCCCCTGTTCGCCGGCCCGGGCGGCCTCGATGGCCGCGTTGAGGGCCAGCAGGTTGGTCTGCTCGGCGACGCTCTTGATCAGGTCGACGGCCTTGGCGATCTCGCTGCTTTCCTTCTCCACGGCGGTGATGGCGCCGATGGAGTCGTCCATTTCGCTGAACAGCTGGTTGATGCGCGACACGGCGTGATCCACCTGCACACGGCCCTCGCGGCACTTGTCGCCGGCACTGTTGGCTTTCTCGGCCGTGACGTGAGAGTTCTGGCTGACCTCCTGGACGTTGCTCACCAGCTGGCTCATCGAGGTGGCGATGAGCTCGAGTTCGCCTGCCTGGCGCTGGACGCTGAGCTGGCTGGTAGAGGCGCTGTCGCTGACGTTCTGCGCCTTGCCCAGGGTGCTCTCGGAGAACTGCGAGACCTGCGCGATCAACTGGCTCATGCGGGCCTGCATGTCCTTGAAGTCCTGGGCCAGGTCGCCCAGCTCGTCGCGTGCGGCGGTCTCGACGCGGGTGCGCAGGTCACCTTCGGCCATGCGCCGTGTGGCGCTGCTGAGCGTGGCAATGGCGCCATGCACGGACAGATAGAAGCCGACGAACAGGTAGACCAGCAGGGCCACGGCCAGCGACAGGCACAGGGCCCAGAGCAGCAGTGCACGGAGATTGGCATCGGCGCGTGCCTGCAACAGCGTCGCCGTTTCCTCCAGCAGCAGCCCGGCGGCCTGGTCCAGGCTGGCGACAAGGGGCGCGTAGGCCGCGTAGCGTTGCAGCCAGTGCTCGACGGCGTTCTGGTCGAAGTAGCCGCTCTGCGTGTAGGTGTCGACGATCTCGCGCTTGTACAGCGCGGCCGCTTCGCGCGCGGCGTCGCTCATCAGTTGCCGGGCCTGGGCGTTGCCCTTGCCCTCGGCGCCATCGGCGTAGCGCTGCAGGGTGCCGAACTGATTGCTGATGGCCGCGCGCGACGACGATTCGAGAAACCCGTACGCGGTCATGTAGCCGGCGAAGGTGCGGGTCTGGTTGAGCACTTCGTACAGCGGCAGCAACTGGTTGAGCAGCAGGTCGACGTTGCGGTAGATGCGTGGATCGCTGTCCTGGCTCAGCTTCGACAGCGCGGCAATCTCACGCATGTTGGCACTCAGTGCGTGTACCGGGCTGACATGCTCGATCATCTGCGAGCTCAGGCCCTGTACCGAGAGCTTCTTGTCCAGGCTGTAGCCGGGGTCGCTCTCGGCGAGCTGCATGGCGCTGAACTGGCCACCGTCCAGCCAGGCGTTGAGCGTGCCGATGGCGCTGACCAGGTCCTGGCTGCGGCGCTCGATTTCCTGCCTGGCGTCGTCCTTGTTACGGGCATAGCCGATCACGTGCAGGCCGGCCTGGCCCAGGGCCTGGCGATAGACCGGCAGGTAGCGCTCCAGGGTGAGCAGGCCCTGCAGCTCGTGGCGCGACTGTTCGAGGTTCGCGTTGACGTCCAGCAGCTTGCTCAGCGAAAGCCAGCAGTAGGGCAGCATGAACAGGGTAAGGATCAGCAGGAATTTGTGGGCGTAGCGGGCGCGGTTCATCAACGCCAGAACCGGTTTGAAGAAGAACATCATGACCCCTTGCGGTGGAAGACGTGGCGACATCGGCACGGAACTGCCCGAGATAGAGCAGTTCGTGCGCTGCCATCTGGCGAATTGCCAGCAAGAATCCTGCCGTCATCAAACCGGCGACGGCTGCTTGGCATTCGGCTGCCGTCGCCGCTGTTGCGCCTGCGTGCGTCAGTCCTGTGTCTGAGGCGCTTCCAGTGGCAGCAGCAGGTTCATCAGGATCGCCGTCAGGCCACCACTGGTGATCGCCGAGCCGAACACGTTCTGCACCAGCCTGGGCATCTGGCTCAGCAGGTCCGGCTGGCTCGACACGCCGAGGCCGATGCCGAAGCTGGTGGCCATGATCAGCAGGCTGCGGCGGTCCAGCGGGGCTTGCGCGAGGATGCGGATACCGGCTGCGGCGACGGTGCCGAACATCACCAGCGTGGCGCCACCCAGCACCGGCTTGGGAATCTGCTGGAGGATCGCGCCAAGCACGGGGAACAGACCCAGCACGATGAGCAGCGCGCCGATGTAGTAGCCGACGTGCCGGCTGGCGACGCCGGAGAGCTGGATGACGCCGTTGTTCTGGCTGAAGGTGGTGTTGGGAAAGGTGTTGAACACGGCGGCGATCAGGGAGCTGACGCCATCGCCGAACACGCCGCCCTTGATGCGTTGCAGGTACTGCGGGCCCTTGATCGGCTGGCGCGAGATCATGCAGTTGGCGGTCAGGTCGCCGGTGGTCTCGATGGCCGTGATCAGGTAGATCAGCGCGACCGGAATGAAGGCCATCCAGTCGAAGTCGAAGCCGTAGCGGAAGGGCAGCGGCAGGCTGACCAGGGGCAGTGCCGGCAGCGCCTTGGGCACCAGCACGCCGGTGAACCAGGCGGCCAGCGAACCGATCAGCAGGCCGATGATGATCGCCGACAGGCGCAGCCAGGGATTGCTCAGGCGATTGAGGACAATGATGGTCAGCAGCACCAGGGCGCCGAGGGCCAGGTTGATCGGCGCGCCGAAGTTCTCCGCCTTCACGCCGCCGCCGACGTCGGTGATGCCGACCTTGATGAGGCTGATGCCGATGATGGTGATGACGATACCGGTGACCAGTGGCGTGACGATGCGTTGCAGGCGGCCGATGAAGCGGCTCAGCACCATCTCGATGAAGGCGCCGAAGAAACACACGCCGAAGATCATCGCGAGAATCTCGTCCGGGCTGCCGCCGCGCGCCTTGACCATCAGGCCGGCGGCCAGCACGGCGCTGAGAAAGGCGAAGCTGGTGCCCTGCACGCAGATCATCCCGGCGCCGATGCCGAAGGGGCGGCGGGCCTGGATCAGGGTGCCGACACCGGACACCATCAGGCCCATGCTGATCAGATAGGGCAGTTGCTCATGCAGGCCGAGCACGCCGCCGATGATCAGCGTCGGCGTGACGATGCCGACGAAGCAGGCCAGGACATGCTGCAGCGCGGCGAAGAAGGCCGGCAGGGGCGCGGGGCGGTCGTCCAGGGCGTAGATCAGGTCGGACGAAGAGGGCGATTCAGTGGTCATGAGCGTTCTCGTGGCAAGTCGGAATCAGGCGGCAGAAACCGACCCTCGGTGCGGGTCGGTGAGGCGCATCAGAAGTGAACTTTCAGCAGCAGGCTGGCGGTGTTCTGCGTGGTGGTGAAGGCGGCGCTGTCCTGGATGCCGAACTTGTCCTTCCAGTAGCTGTACTCCACGCCGACGTAGACCTGCTTGTCGCCCCAGTCCATGGCCTTGCCCAGGTCGTACTTGATCTGCGGGTTGATGTGGTAGTTGCTGTGGTAGCTGGCGTCGTTGTCCACCACCCAGTCGATGTAGCCGTCGATGAGCAGGTCCGACTTGCCCAGCGGCAGGGTGTAGGACCAGGCCGGGGTCACCTGCCAGACGCCACTGCCATCCGGCTTGCCATCGCCGTTGCGGTCGACGCGGTCACCATCGGGCTGGCGATAGTAGAAGTTGAGCTTGAAGAAGTTGAAGCCCGGAACGTCCAGGTCGAAGCCGGGGCCGAGCAGGTAGGCTTCGGTCTCGTCCTCGCCGAATTCGTAGGTGGCCGCCAGCAGCACGTCCTTGACCGGGCCGAACGACAGATCCTTGCCCAGCAGCTTGCCGAACGACAGGCGTGGGCTGAACTCGCCATAGAAGCTGCGTGTATCCCCCGCACCGTTCTCCGCGCCGTTGAAGAACTTCTGGTCGACGAACAGGAACAGGTCGCCCCAGTTCCAGCCGCTGGCATGTTCGAAGGTGATCGTCTGCTGAATGGCCGGCTCTACCTTGAAGTTCTTGCCGTACAGGTAGGTGAGGCTGTTGTTCTGCCACAGCAGCGGGCTATCGGCGTGTGCCTGGGTGGTCAGCAGCAGGCCGCAGGCGGCGAGCATCATGGTGCGACTGGCGTTCATCTTGGCTCCTGAGGATCATCGTTATTCTTTTTTCCTGTCCATCTGGTCAGGCGAGCGCCCTGTTGCAAAAAGCTGTCCAACTGATCAGCTTGCTGGTGAATTGTGTGCAGTGTTGCGGAAAGCCTTGTCCCATCAACTGCATACGAATATTCCTGACTTGGTATTCAGTTTTCGATTCTGCGGACGAGCGCGTACGCGCCCCGCGATGGGGCGTGCTGCACTCAAGTGGAGCTTAGGGCAGGCGTGGCTCAGCTGCTGGCCAGGGCTTCGAGAAAGCTCTCCAGCACCAGGTGTGCGCGGCGGCCTTTGCGCGTGACCGCCGCCAGGTTGATGTCGTAGAAGCGACTGTCGGGCTTGAGCGCACGCAGCCGGCCCTGCTGCACCCAGGCCTGGGCATAGTGGTCGGGCAGGTAGCCGATGTAGCGCCCGGTGAGGATGAGAAAGGCCATGCCCTCGCGGTCCGAGGCGCTGGCCGTGCAGTTCAGGGCCTGGTAGTGGCTCTGCACCTCGGGGGGCACGCGGAAGGTCGGGGCGATGGCCTCCTGGGTGTTGAGCCGCTGGTCTTCGAGCTGCTGGTCGTCGACGTAGAACAACGGGTGGCCGACCGCGCAGTAGAGCAGCGAGCGCTCGTCGTACAGCGGCTGGTACTCCAGGCCGGAGAGGGCACTGACCTGTGGCACCACGCCGATGTGCAGGCGCCCGTCGAGCACGCCCTGTTCCACCTCCGAGGGCGGCGTCATGCGGATGTGGATGCGTACGTCCGGCCCCTGCACCTTGAGGCGCGCCAGGGCGTGGGTGATGCGCATGTGCGAGATGGTCACCAGGTTGTCGGTCAGGCCGATGTTCAGTTCACCCCGCAGATGCCGGTGCAGGCCGTTGACCTCGGTGCGAAAGCTCTCCAGCGCGGCGAGCAGCTGCAAGGTGCTCTGGTACACCTCGCGGCCTTCCTCGGTCAGGGCGAAGCCGGCGCGGCCGCGCTGGCACAGGCGCAGGCCCAGGCGCTGCTCGAGGTCGCTCATCTGCTGGCTGATGGCCGAGCGGCCGATGCCCAGGGCACTTTCCGCAGCGGAAAAGCCGCCGCATTCCACCACGCTGCGAAACAGTTTGAGCAGGCGAATTTCAAAGTCGCTGACCTGGGCCAGCGGATCGGGACGACGACTGCTCATATGTTTAGTAGACCTTGAACTGAAGTTGCAAAGAGTGTTGTTTTACTGACTCTATGCCCATGGCACATTCACTGGCAACTACCCTGCAGGAGCCGGTTCGTCGGCGCTGATCGCCCGCAAGCGGACTCCTGCGTTCAATTGCCTGCCGAGTGAGGCTACGCCGATGAACATGCCGCAGACCGAAACCCCGTCCCTGGCCAGCCAGCTCAAGCTGGATGCTCACTGGATGCCGTTTTCCGCCAACCGCAACTTCCAGCGTGACCCGCGCCTGATCGTCGGTGCCGAGGGCAGCTGGCTGGTCGACGACCAGGGACGCAAGGTGTACGACAGCCTGTCCGGCCTGTGGACCTGCGGCGCCGGTCACTCGCGCAAGGAAATCCAGGAAGCCGTGGCCAAGCAGCTCGGCACCCTCGACTACTCCCCGGGCTTCCAGTACGGCCATCCGCTGTCGTTCAAGCTGGCCGAGCAGGTCGCCGACCTGATGCCGGGCGACCTCAATCACGTGTTCTTCACCGGCTCGGGCTCCGAGTGTGCCGACACCGCGGTGAAGATGGCCAAGGCCTACTGGCGTCTGAAAGGCCAGGCGAGCAAGACCCGCTTCATCGGTCGTGCCCGTGGCTACCACGGCGTCAACATCGCCGGTACCGCACTGGGCGGCATCGGTGGCAACCGCAAGATGTACGGCCAACTGATGGACGCCGACCACCTGCCGCACACCCTGCAGCCGGGCATGGCCTTCACCCGTGGCATGGCCGAAACCGGCGGTGTCGAGCTGGCCAACGAACTGCTCAAGCTGATCGAACTGCACGACGCGTCCAACATCGCGGCGGTGATCGTCGAGCCGATGTCCGGCTCGGCCGGTGCCATCGTGCCGCCGGTCGGCTACCTGCAGCGCCTGCGCGAGATCTGCACGCAGCACAACATCCTGCTGATCTTCGACGAAGTGATCACCGGTTTCGGCCGCATGGGCAAGTGGAGCGGTGCGGAGTTCTTCGGCGTCACCCCGGACCTGATGAACGTCGCCAAGCAGATCACCAACGGCGCCATCCCGCTGGGCGCGGTGATCGCCTCCAGCGAGATCTACAACACCTTCATGCAGCAGCCGTCGCCGGAGCACATGATCGAGTTCACCCACGGCTACACCTACTCGGCGCATCCGGTCGCCTGTGCGGCCGGTCTGGCCACCCTGGACCTGCTCAAGCGCGAGAACCTGATCCAGCAGTCCGCCGAGCTGGCGCCGAAGTTCGAAGCGGCCCTGCATGGCCTGAAAGGCACCAAGCACATCATCGACATCCGCAACTGCGGCCTGGCCGGTGCCCTGCAGATCGCCCCGCGTGACGGCGATGCGGTGATCCGCCCGTTCGAGGCCGGCATGGCCCTGTGGAAAGCCGGTTTCTACGTTCGCTTCGGTGGCGATACCCTGCAGTTCGGCCCGACCTTCAACGCCAAGGTCGAAGACCTCGACCGCGTGTTCAACGCCGTCGGCGACGTGCTGAACCAGCTGGACTAAGCGAATACCGACAACCGCAGGGTGGATGACGCCTTTTTCATCCACCAGATTTCCGAATCTGCCACGGTGGATGAGAAGAGCATCATCCACCCTACACAAGATTTCTACTGAGGAGTCCCCATGAGCCATATCCCTCACCTGATCAACGGCGAGCGCGTTGCCGGCAACGGTCGCAGTGCCCCGGTGTTCAACCCCTCCACTGGCGATTCCACCAGCCAGGTCGGCCTGGCCGATCGCGCCACCATGCAACTGGCCATCGATGCGGCCAAGGCCGCCTATCCGGCCTGGCGCAACACGCCGCCGGCCAAGCGCGCGCAGATCATGTTCCGCTTCAAGCAACTGCTGGAGCAGAACGAGCAACAGATCGCCGCGCTGATCAGCGCCGAGCACGGCAAGACCATCGAAGACGCCGTGGGTGAGCTCAAGCGCGGCATCGAGAACGTCGAGTTCGCCTGCGCCGCCCCGGAAATCCTCAAGGGCGAATACAGCCGTAACGTTGGCCCGAACATCGACGCCTGGACCGACCTGCAGCCCGTCGGCGTGGTCGCGGGCATCACCCCGTTCAACTTCCCGGCCATGGTGCCGCTGTGGATGTACCCGCTGGCCATCGTCTGCGGCAACTGCTTCATCCTCAAGCCGTCCGAGCGCGACCCGAGCTCCACCCTGTTCATCGCCGAGCTGCTGAACCAGGCCGGCCTGCCCAAGGGCGTGCTCAACGTGGTCAACGGTGACAAGGATGCCGTCGACGCGCTGATCGAGGCCCCCGAGGTCAAGGCCCTGAGCTTCGTCGGCTCGACCCCGATCGCCGAGTACATCTACAGCGAAGGCACCAAGCGCGGCAAGCGCGTGCAGGCCCTCGGCGGTGCCAAGAACCACGCCGTGCTGATGCCCGATGCCGACCTCGACAACGCCGTCAGCGCACTGATGGGCGCGGCCTACGGCTCCTGTGGCGAGCGCTGCATGGCCATCTCGGTGGCGGTGTGCGTGGGCGACCAGATCGCCGACGCGCTGGTCGACAAGATCGTCCCGCAGATCCAGGCGCTGAAGATCGGTGCCGGCACCTCCTGCGGCCTGGACATGGGCCCGCTGGTCACTGCGGCTGCGCGTGACAAGGTCAAGGGCTATATCGATGCGGGCGTCGAGCAGGGCGCCAAGCTGGTGGTCGATGGCCGTGATCTGGTGGTCGCGGGCAACGAGAATGGCTACTTCGTCGGTGGCACCCTGTTCGACAAGGTGACTCCGGAGATGACCATCTACACCGACGAAATCTTCGGTCCGGTGCTGTGCATCGTCCGCGTCGGCAGCCTGGAAGAAGCTATGCAACTGATCAACGATCACGAGTACGGCAACGGCACCTGCATCTTCACCCGTGACGGTGAAGCCGCGCGTCTGTTCTGCGACGAAATCGAAGTGGGCATGGTCGGCGTCAACGTGCCGCTGCCGGTGCCGGTGAGCTACCACAGCTTCGGCGGCTGGAAGCGTTCGCTGTTCGGCGACCTGCACGCCTATGGTCCGGACGGTGTGCGCTTCTACACCCGCAAGAAGGCCATCACCCAGCGCTGGCCGGCGCGCAAGAGCCACGAGGCTGCGCAGTTCGCCTTCCCCAGCAATGGCTGAGTGAGCATCGGGCGATAAACAGAAAGGCCGGTCTTGTGACCGGCCTTTCTGTTTCCGGGTATCGCGTGACTGCCTCGCGCGCAGCGAGGCAGCGTTCACTGCGCCTGGTCGATGGCCTGTTCCAGGCGCTGATTGTTCAGCGCATTGGCCTGATCGATCTGCTGCTTGAGCTGCTCCATCTGCTGCTGCGCCTGCTTGGCCTGCTCTGCCTGCAGCGTGGCCGTGGTGGCTGTTTCGCCGGCGCCACAGCCGCCGAGGCAGAGCAGCAGGGCCAGGGAGCAGAAAAGAGGCAGACGCATGATGAAGTCCTCGGGCGAGCGGATGGGATGGCAACAGCTTGGCGCATTTTGGCCATCTTGTATGTGCCGGCCGCCGCAAACCATACCCACTGCCCCGTCGCAGGCTCCTGCAGGAGCGGCTTCAGCTACAGCAGAGTGGACACCATCAGTTCCCTCTTGCGGGTGAGGAGGCTGCACGCGGAACCCGCGAGGGTGGACGAGCTTGGCGTTGCCCACTCTGCTCACTGGCGCTTGGGGGCTGGCTGGCGCAAATCGATCAGGGTGATTCGTATATCGCTCGTTCCGCTTCTCTGCTACAAACCGTCCACCGGACGACGAGGACGATGCGCGATGAGCGAACCCTTCATGCTGGAACTGCAACGGTACCTGGAGCGCCTGGGCTATGCCTCGGCGCCGGCAGCGACCCTCGACAATCTGCGCGAGCTGCAGAGGCGGCACACCGCCGAGTTCGCCTTCGAAACGCTGTCGACCATGCTGCGTGTGCCGGTGGAGGTCGAGCCCGCTGCGATCCAGGACAAGCTGCTGCATCAGGGCCGTGGGGGTTACTGCTTCGAACTCAATCGCCTGTTCCTGCTGCTGTTGCAGGCGCTGGGTTTCGACGCGCGCGGCCTGACCGGGCGCGTGGTGATGGGCGGTCCGGAAGACGCCCTGCCGGCGCGTACCCACATGCTGGTGCTGGTGACGCTCGAAGGCGTGTGCTACATCACCGACGTCGGTTTCGGTGGCATGGTGCCGACCGGTCCCTTGCTGCTCGACAGCGAGGCCGAACAGGCCACGCCGCATGAGGCCTATCGACTGTCGCACGTGGATGGCACCTACACCCTGCGCGCGCGGGTGGCCGACAGTTGGCGGGCGATGTACGTGTTCGATCTGCAGGCGGTGGCGGATATCGACTACGTGGTGGGCAACTGGTACGTGTGCACCCACCCGGACTCGCCGTTTCTCGGCCAGATGATCGCCGCGCGCACCGGGCCGGGGCTGCGCAAGACACTCAACAACGGCAGCTTCGCGATCCACCGCCTGGGCCAGGCGAGCGAGCGGGTGCAGTTGGACAGTGTCGATGAGGTGCTGAGGGTGCTGCGCGACGAATTCGGGATTCGACCGCCCGAACATCCCGAGCTTCGGCAAATCATCGGAGGCTTGATCGCGGGAGTGTGAAGGCAAGGCCGCTGGTATCGCCACGCTCCTGTAGGAGCGGCTTCAGCCGCGATAACCCTGGGATGTCAGCTGATCTCAGCGACAAACTGCGATCGGCTTCCGTATACCAGCGCAAGCTGGAGTGGCGAAGCAAAAAGGATGCGCTATGCACCGCCTCTCTATCACCTCAGCGCCACATATCGTCCTGGCAGGAAGTCCCCATCCCAACCTGGCGCATGCGTCTGATCATTTGCTCTGCTTTCGATTTCTCACGGCAAGAGATTGGCCACCCGTAGTGGTCGCACCCAGGACCTGCAGTTCGAAGCGTCCATTCTGCGCCTTGATCAGATCGCTCAGCTTCTTGAATCCGTACATCCGCGAGTCGAAGTCCGAGCGCAGCTTGCTGATATTCGAACCGAGCAGACCCAAGTGGCACCAACCATCCTCATCGGAGTTGTCGTCGATCACTTTGGCAATGAAGTCCACTGGCACTTTCAGCGGTTTAACCTTGCTTGGTGCCGGTTGCGCTGCAGGTTTGCTTTCCGGTGTGGTGGCAGACGGTGATGGCGCCGCCGACACATCGTTGGTGGGGGCTTCCGATTCTGCCGAGGGGGCGTCGTTACGCAGCAATTCGGTGTAGATGAACTTGTCGCAGGCCGAGACGAAAGGCTTGGGCGTCTTCTGCTCACCGAAGCCGATCACTTCCAGTCCTTCTTCGCGTATCCGCGCTGCCAGACGGGTGAAGTCGCTGTCACTGGATACCAGGCAGAAGCCTTCGAAGCGCCGAGTGTAGAGAAGGTCCATTGCATCGATGATCAGCGAGCTGTCAGTGGCGTTCTTGCCCTTGGTGTAGGCGAACTGCTGGATCGGCTGGATGGAATGGTCAAGCAGCACTTTCTTCCAGCTGCCCAGGTTGGGTTGTGTCCAGTCGCCATAGATGCGCTTGACGCTGGCGACGCCGTACTTGGCGATCTCTTCGAAGAGGCCTTCGACAATGGCGGCGGGGGCGTTGTCGGCGTCGATCAGTACGGCGAAGTGCTTGTGCTGGCGGGAGGTGCTGGGCTTGCTGGCCATGGTGCGTCCTGGCTGGGCGATGGGCCGACCTTACTGCGAATGATTGCATCGCACCATAGTCCATCCGTCCATCCATTGACCTGGCTCACCCGAGGGCACGAGTGAGCCACGGAGCGATCAGGCCAGCGCCGTGCGCTGCCGGCCCTCGACCCGGCGTTTCAGTGCCGCCCCTTCGACGATCACCAGCCCGCCGCCCTGGGCGCGGGCGGAGCGGTCCCAGTCCTGCAGCAGTTCCATGCAGGCGTGGTCGATGTAGCTGACGCGCGCCAGGTTCAGGTGCAGGCGCGTGCCGGGTTCGACACGAGCGAGGTGTTCGGCCAGTTGGGGAACGCGGAGGAAGGTGGCGGCGCCGCGCATGCGCAGTTCTGCCTTGCCGGGGGCAGTTTCGACGAGCCGGATGCGCAGCCGGGAGGCGCTCCACAGCAGCTTGGCCAGGGTCAGGGCAAAGCCCAGCAGTACGCCGCTCAGCAGGTCGGTGAAGACGATGCACAGCGCCGTGGCGGCGTAGATGATTACCGGGATGCGTCCGTACTGGCCGAGGTTGCGCATGGCCCTGGGGTCGACCAGCTTGCAGCCGGTGTACACCAGTACCGCGCCGAGGCTGGCCACCGGGATGCTCTGCAGCAGGCCGGGGAGGAGGGCGACCAGGGCCAGCAGCCAGGCCCCGTGGAGGATGGTCGAGGCGCGGCTGCGGGCGCCGGCCTGGACGTTGGCCGAGCTGCGTACGATCACCCCGGTCATCGGCAAGGCACCGACAGCGCCGCAGAGCATGTTGCCGATGCCCTGGGCGGACAGTTCGCGGTTGAAGCGGGCGCGCGGGCCATCGTGCATGCGGTCTACCGCTGCGGCGGAGAGCAGGGTCTCGGCGCTGGCGATGAAGGCCATCGCCAGGGCAGCGATCAGCAGCTGCGGATCGGCCAGGCTGGCCAGCCCCTGCGGAGTAATCCAGTCGATGGCGTCGCCGAGATTGGCCGGCAGTTCCACGCGTTTGACCGGCAAGGCCAGCCACAGGCTGACCAGTGTGGCGAGGGTCACGCCGACCAGGGCGCCGGGCAGAAAACGCAGGGACGCGGGGCGGTAGCGCTCCCACAGCCCCATGCTGACAAGGGTGCCGAGGCCGACTGCACCGGCGATCATCGCGTTGCCACCGAACAGGCTCAGCGCATCGCCCACGGCGCCGGGGAAGGCCAGCAGGTTGTCCAGGCCGGAAGCCCTGGGCGCGGCATCGATCATCACGTGCACCTGCGACAGCACGATGAGGATGCCGATACCGGCGAGCATGCCGTAGACCACGGCGGGCGCCGTTACACGAAACCAGCCGCCCAGACGCAACGAGCCGGCGACCAGCTGGATCAGGCCGGCGAGCAGCAGTACCGGGCCGAGCGCGGCCATGCCCTGGGTGCGCACCAGCTCGAACACGAGGACGGCGAGCCCCGCCGCCGGGCCACTGACCTGCAGCGGCGCGCCCGCGAGAAAACCGACCACCAGGCCACCGATGATGCCGGTGATCAGGCCCTTGGCCGGCGGCATGCCGGAGGCGATGGCGATGCCCATGCACAGCGGCAGGGCGACGAGAAAGACCACCACGGATGCCAGTGCGTCCCGTGGCAGTGCGCGAAGTGCGTTCATCGGGCGTCCTCCTTGCCCGTGTTGCGGGTAGGGCTGGCCACGCCCGTGTCATCGATGGCGCGGGCCACTGGGCGTGGCGTCCGGTTGGCGGGGGTGGTGCGGAGCATGGGGACCTCTCCTGGTCTGGCGTGACTGGATCGCTCGTTGCGAGCAAGGGCGTGACCATACGGTCACGCTTCGGCCAGACGATAGGGAGGCTGACTTAAGTGAAGCTGAATGGCGCCGTCCGAAGTGCCATTACTCGACGATCGAGTAGCGATATAGCCAGGTAATGCCTGGATATTCGGCGAATGCGCGAGGGAACAGATATTCGCCATGAAACACCGGCAGGTCCAGCCGTTGCCACTGCGGAGCGAACCCGGGGTGCTGCATGCGGATCGCATCGGCGAGCAGGGTGGTGCAGTAGCGATGCGCCAGGTTGCGTGGCTCCAGCAGGAACGGCTGGCCGACCTCGTCACGCACGGCGGCGCTGACCTGCAGGCGTTGCTCGGCATCGAGAAAGTCCGGCCTGGCGATGGCGAAGGCGCGCGCGTGGCGTGGGTCGACGAACTCGGTCAGGGGGCTGAGCAGGACCTGGTCGGGGCGTTCGGGATCGTCATCGGTGGTGGCGTGTGCCACCAGCGCCTGGGGCGAGGTGCTCACGATCATGCCGATGTGCGAGTAGTCGCCACCGCCGACCTGCTGGATCAGGCGGCTCTCGCGCGACGGGCCGAGGCGAAACACCCAGTCGCCGTTCTGCACGGGCGGCAGGCTGCGTTCTGGGGCGCTGACGGAGGGTTGTGGCTGGAGGCTGGCCAGCGCCACGGTGGCGCCGGCCAGCAGCAGGCTCAGGCACAGCCCGAGACGCAGGCGGCTCAGATCTTGATCTTCCAGTCGCCGTCGACCTTGTTCAGGCGCAGTCGCTCGGTCTTGGGTTTGGCATCGCTGTTGTTGAAGTGAACGATGGCCTCGATGCGGGCCTGGCTGTCGTCGTTCGACAGGGTTGGCGCCTGCACCTCGATACGATCCAGGCCACCCTGGCTTTCGGTGTACTTCTCGGTGCGGGCCAGCTGGGCGCTGAGCTTGCCGCGAACCAGCGCGACTTCTTCGTCGCCGGTGCCTTCAGGAACGTCGATGTACTCGAACAGTGCGTCGACGTCGTTGCCGTAGGCCGCCTGCAGGAAGGCTTCGGCAATGCCTTCGGGGGTGTTGTTCGGGCCGCCGCAGCCAGTGAGCAGCAATGTAGCGGCGAGTGCGTAGATCCAGCGCTTGAGCATGGTGACTTCCTTGTGAGTCGCTTCCGTTGGGGCGGCGATGATAGCCCCAGGCTCAGGCTGGATCAGTGATGCAGCGAACATTTGCACAAGCGGGTGCGCGGGTCTCCCGGTGACGGGGTGACGGGGTGACGGGGCTATTGTTCGCCTTTCATCGCGCCGCTCAGGCCGAACATCAATACCAGCAGGTTGGCATCCGGTTTCACGGCAGGTTGCACGTGCTTGCGCAACGGGGCGGTGGGGCAGGGGGCCTGGGCCGTGCAGTCGTGCGCGTCCAGTACGCGCGGACCGGGCTCCTGCCAGGCTGCGGCGGCGATTGCCGTTACGCTGAGGGCGAGGCCAAGGAACAAACCTCGAGCTACTTCTAATTTCATTTTGCTAACCCCTTGATAGCGCTGCCAAACGCTGTTCGCTAAACCTAGATCACCCACCGCCTCGTCGCCGATCTGCGCGACGAGCGGTCATTGCGTATGGCTGGCACCCTCCAGGGGCTGAGCTGAGACATGCTCCGCCGCGGATGGTTCAATCCTGTGCTGGGTAACGCTTGGGCGTAACCTTTGGTGCCCGTACTGGGCACCTGTAACAGCCGGCCCTGGCAGTTGGCGTCTTGGCGATGCCTGTCACTACCTGGCGCAAAGGTGCGAGGTAGAGCCACGTCCTGGTGGGGGGAGTTGCGGGTGAAGCGGGTTGCAGCCAAAGCGAGACTGCCGGCACGGACCGGCAGCCGGATGGTTACGCAAGAGGTGTGCCGAGACCTCGTGCGCCCTCGGCGAAAATTTCACGGTAGCCGGTCAGCACCAGCTGCCAGTCCGCATCGGACCAGGGGCTGTGGCGGCGCAGTTGCGGCAGGTCGTGCTGGGCGGCCTGGACTCGCGTCAGGCGGCGACGGCTCTTTTCCAGGTCCAGCAGGGCGACCTGCGGCGTTTCGCCGTCGATACGGACGAAGATGTGCTTGGCGTACAGGCAACCGTGCTGCCAGCGCCCCAGGTGCATGCGCGCCAGGGTTGCACCAACAAGTTGCAGCAGCTGAGCATGCACGGCCTCGCCGCAGGCCTCGCGGCCGCCATTCTCGTACCACACTTCGATGTTCTCGAAGCCTTCCAGCTCTTCGGTCACCAGCAGGCCGCACCAGCCTTGCTGGGCGTCGTAGTTGATGCCGCAGTAGATCATCTTCGGCACCAGCACGCCCAGGGCGGGTAGTGCCTGCAGGGCTCTGCGCTCGCGCAGTACGGTAGGACGTCCCTGCGGATACAGCAGGCTGCGGTAGATGTGGCCCACCTGCTTCTTGGCGTAGAGCACGCCGCTCTGATCCAGCAGGCGCTGTACGCCACTCTCTCCACCGCGCCGAACGTTGGGTTCTTCTACCCAGTCACCGTTTTTCTGCCACCAGTGTTGAAAGGCCTGCCGGGAAGGTTCAGTCGTGCTGCATAGAGGCATGTTGTTCTTCTTCTGTTGGAGGTTTGCGCAGCGTCCGCCTCGTGAACGGTTACTACGTCGTTCAGGGTTGTAACGAAACATAAGCAAACAGCGTTCCGAGGTCCACGATAAATGACCCTATGTCGCATTTTCGTCTTAGAACGACGGGGGAACTTTTTTCGGGCAATAAAAAACCCCGCGACTGGCGCGGGGTTCCTGGTACAGCTGAGGGCCGACTGGCTTACATCATGCCGCCCATGCCACCCATGCCGCCCATGCCACCCATGTCAGGCATGGCCGGAGCCTTGTCGTCAGCCGATTCGGCGACCATGGCTTCGGTGGTGATCATCAGGCCGCCGATGGACGCAGCAGCCTGCAGCGCCGAACGGGTGACCTTGGCCGGGTCGAGAATACCCATCTCGATCATGTCGCCGTAGGTGTCGGTCGCGGCGTTGAAGCCGAAGTTGCCCGAACCCTGCTTGACCTTGTCGACCACGACGCTCGGCTCGCCACCGGCGTTGGAAACGATCTGACGCAGCGGTGCTTCGACAGCGCGACGCAGCAGAGCGATACCGACGTTCTGGTCTTCGTTGTCGCCTTTCAGACCTTCGATGGCCAGCAGAGCGCGCACCAGGGCAACGCCACCGCCAGGCACCACGCCTTCTTCCACTGCAGCGCGGGTGGCGTGCAGGGCGTCTTCAACGCGGGCTTTCTTCTCTTTCATCTCGACTTCGGTGGCAGCGCCAACCTTGATCACGGCAACACCGCCAGCCAGTTTGGCCAGACGCTCTTGCAGCTTCTCTTTGTCGTAGTCGGAGGAGGTTTCTTCGACCTGCTTGCGGATCTGCGCAACGCGGGCTTCGATGTCGACCTGAGCACCAGCACCGTCGATGATGGTGGTGTTGTCCTTGTTCAGGACGACGCGCTTGGCGTTACCCAGGTGCTCCAGAGTGGCGCCTTCCAGGGACAGGCCGACTTCTTCGGAGATCACGGTGCCGCCGGTCAGGATGGCGATGTCCTGCAGCATGGCCTTGCGGCGGTCGCCGAAGCCCGGAGCCTTGACGGCAGCAACCTTGACGATGCCGCGCATGTTGTTGACCACCAGAGTGGCCAGGGCTTCGCCTTCCACGTCTTCGGCAACGATCAGCAGCGGACGGCCAGCCTTGGCAACGGCTTCCAGAACCGGCAGCAGTTCGCGGATGTTGCTGATCTTCTTGTCGACCAGCAGCAGCAGCGGGCTTTCCAGCTCGGCAACCATGGTGTCCGGCTTGTTGATGAAGTAGGGGGACAGGTAGCCACGGTCGAACTGCATGCCTTCCACGACGGACAGTTCGTTTTCCAGGCCCGAGCCTTCTTCAACGGTGATGACGCCTTCTTTGCCGACCTTGTCCATGGCTTCGGCGATGATGTCACCGATGGAGTTGTCGGAGTTGGCGGAGATGGTGCCTACCTGGGCGATGGCCTTGGAGTCGGCGCACGGCTTGGCCAGGTCTTTCAGCTGGGCAACGATGGCCGCGGTGGCCTTGTCGATGCCGCGCTTCAGGTCCATCGGGTTCATGCCGGCAGCGACGGACTTCAGGCCTTCGTTGACGATGGCTTGAGCCAGAACGGTAGCGGTGGTGGTGCCGTCACCGGCAGCGTCGTTGGCCTTGGACGCAACGTCCTTGACCAGCTGGGCGCCCATGTTCTCGAAGGCGTCCTTCAGTTCGATTTCCTTGGCAACCGAAACACCGTCTTTGGTGATGGTCGGGGCGCCGAAGGATTTGGCCAGAACCACGTTACGACCTTTCGGGCCGAGGGTGGCTTTGACGGCGTCGGCCAGTACGTTGACGCCAACGAGCATTTTCTTGCGGGCGGAATCGCCAAACTTGACTTCTTTAGCAGCCATCTTGATCAGTCCTCAAATTCTTGAAGGTTAAACGGAGATTCGTCGGAATCAGGCTTCGACGACAGCGAGGATTTCGCTCTCGCCCATCACCAGCAGGTCTTCGCCGTCGACTTTGACGGTGTTGCTGCCGGAGTAAGGGCCGAATACCACCTTGTCACCGACCTTGACGGCCAGCGGACGGACTTCGCCGTTATCCAGAACCTTGCCGGTACCGACGGCAACGACTTCACCCTGGTTCGGCTTCTCGGCGGCCGAGCCCGGCAGCACGATGCCGCCTGCGGTTTTGGTCTCTTCTTCGCTGCGACGGATCACGACGCGGTCATGCAGAGGACGAAGCTTCATTGTCGATCTCTCCTAACAATTGAATGGCCAACTTGCCGACTCTTGTCTGGTCGGCGGGTTTGTAAAATCCGGCGGGGCCGGGTGCGGCGCGCTGTGCGCACCGCGAAAGTCGGACTGCCTCGTAGGGCAGGCACCTTGCGGTGACTGCTACATGTGGGCGGGCGGAGACATTTCAAGGGGAGGTGGAGAATTTTTTTGCGTGTGCGGTCGGCGTTATTTGGGTAAGACCGAGGATTGGCGGCCGATGCGCTTGTCGCAGCAGCCTGCTGCGCTCAACAGCAGGTCTGCCGGGGGATCGCTGCAGGCGAGTGCCTGTGGCGTGAATCAGTCGCGGCGTTCGTATTCGCCTTCGAGCACATTGGGGTGCGTCTTGCCGGCGCGGGCGGCGGCATCGTCGAAGAACGCGCGTTGGCGCAGGGCCTGCTCCTCGGCGCGGCGACGGATCTTGCCGACCAGCAGGCGGCGGGTGAAGGGAAGCAGGCAGAGCACGCCGAAGATATCGCTGATGAAGCCCGGCAGCAGCAGCAGGCCACCGCCGACCGCGATCAGCAGGCCTTCGAGCATTTCCTGCTCGGGCATCTCGCCGCGGGCCAGCTTCTCACGGGCGCGCCAGGCCGTGGCGACACCGGCCACGCGGAGCAGGACGCTGCCAAGAATGGCGGTCCCGATCACCAGCAGGACCGTCGGCAGCACGCCGATGGCACCGCCGACCTTGATCAGGACGGCCAGCTCGATGATCGGGAACAGCAGGAACAGAAACAGAAACGCACGCATGATCGGAGAATCCTTGGCGGAAGCGAACTTCCAATAGGGAGTAAGTATGGGGCTTTGGCCTGAATTCAAGCTTAAGCGATGCCAGGCTCGGGCCATTTGTCGGCGCGGGCCAGCGCCACCAGGGCTGCGCGCACCTGTCCGGGGTTGTTGCAGGATGTTGGGAAGGGCAGCCAGTGCAGGCTCTGGCCGATGCGCAGGTGGAAACCTTCGCTGTCGACACCGGCCATCTGCGCCGGTTCATGCTGCGGCAGCTCGGCCATTTCGACGTAGTGGGCAATGGCCGTGGCATGGTCCTCGTTCATGTGCTCGACCATGCTCGTTTCACTGCCGTCCGTCGTGAAGGGGTTGGCCAGTGCGACCTGGTCGAGCCAGTGAATGGCGCCAAAACCGCCAATGAAGCGCCAGCGCACCGGCTCCAGCCGCCAGAAATCGAAGTCATGCGCCCGATGGTAGTCGCGCGACTGGGGGAAAAAGCGGTAATAACGCTGGGCGGCTGCCTCTATTTCGTCTTCGTCATGCAACTGTCGTGCTTCGGCGAGCAAAGTAAGGCGACCGACCGCCTGCACATCCTCTGCGCCGCGCTCGCCGACCAATAGCGAGCACTTGGCGTCCTGCCCGAGGTTATGGGTGTGCTGGGCGATGCGGCTGATCAGGATCAGTGGCCGGCCCTCGGCGTCCAGGCAGTAGGGCACTACCGATCCGAAAGGGAAGCCCGGCATGGCCTTGGAGTGGGTGCTGAGCACGCCACGGTATTCCTTGAGCAGCAATTCTCGTGCATGCTTGCCGGCTTTCACGCTCACCTTATGACTCCTCGCAAAGAATCCGTCATCAACGGACAGACGCCCTAGCATAGCGCTTCAAGGGCATCAGCGGGGTCGGTAAATGCTGCACCTTGAGGGGATAAAGCGATGCAACTGAAAGACAAAGTCATCATCATCACTGGCGGTTGCCAGGGACTGGGCCGCGCCATGGGTGAGTACCTGGCGGCCAAGGGCGCCAAGCTGGCGCTGGTCGATCTGAACCAGGAGAAACTCGACGAAGCCGTGGCGGCCTGCAAGGCGGCCGGTGGCGATGCGCGTGCCTACCTGTGCAACGTCGCCGATGAAGAGCAGGTCACCCACATGGTCGCCCAGGTCGCCGACGACTTCGGCGCCATCAATGGCCTGGTCAACAATGCCGGCATCCTGCGCGATGGTCTGACCATCCGTGTGAAGGATGGCGAAATGACCAAGATGAGCCTGGCGCAATGGCAGGCGGTGATCGACGTCAACCTGACCGGCGTGTTCCTCTGCACCCGTGAAGTGGCGGCGAAGATGATCGAGCTGAAGAACGAGGGTGCGATCGTCAACATCTCCTCGATCTCCCGTGCCGGCAACATGGGCCAGGCCAACTACTCCGCCGCCAAGGCCGGTGTCGCTGCCGATACCGTGGTCTGGGCCAAGGAGCTGGCGCGTTACGGCATTCGTGTCGCCGGCGTGGCGCCGGGCTTCATCGAAACCGAGATGACCGGCAGCATGAAGCCGGAAGCCCTGGAGAAGATGACGGCGGGCATCCCGCTCAAGCGCATGGGCAAACCGGCCGAGATCGCTCACTCGGTGGCCTATATCCTGGAGAACGACTACTACACCGGTCGTATCCTGGAGCTGGACGGCGGCCTGCGTCTGTAATTCGCGCCGCGATAACGAAAACGCCCCGACTGGTTCGGGGCGTTTTCGTTTGCGCCTGGATACTGTAGCCCGGATGCAATCCGGGGAATGGCCAGGTGCAGAGAATCCCGGATTGCATCCGGGCTACGGGCGATTAGGGTGCGATATGGTCAGTGGGTGCGCGCCACGGCGAAGCGGCTCAGCTCGATCAGGGCGTCGCGGTATTCACCCTGCGGCAGGACTTCCAGGCAGGCGATGGCGCGCTCGGCGTAGTCGCGCGCGAGCCTGGCGGTGTAGTCCAGGGCGCCGGCAGCTTCCACGGCGGCGCGGATGCTCTCCAGGTCCTCGATGCCACCCTTCTGGATCGCACGGCGTACCAGGGCAGCCTGCTCTTCGGTGCCTTCGCGCATGGTGTAGATCAGCGGCAGGGTCGGCTTGCCCTCGGCCAGGTCGTCACCGACGTTCTTGCCCAGGCTGGCGGCGTCGCCCTTGTAGTCGAGCAGATCGTCGACCAGTTGGAAGGCGATGCCCAGGTGATCACCGAAGGTGCGCAGGGCCTCGCGCTGCGTCTCGTCGGCATTGGCCAGGGCGGCTGCGGCATGGGTGGAGGCCTCGAAGAGCATCGCGGTCTTGCCGCGGATGACCTCCATGTAGGTCTCTTCCGTGGTGCTGGCGTCACGGACCTTGGACAGCTGCAGCACTTCGCCCTCGGCGATCACGCGGGTGGCGTGGGAGAGGATCTTCATCACCGGCATGGAGCCGAGTTCGACCATCATTTCGAAGGAGCGGGAATAAAGGAAGTCGCCCACCAGCACGCTTGGCGCGTTGCCCCACTGGGCGTTGGCGGTGCTGCGGCCACGGCGCATGTCGGACATGTCGACGACGTCGTCATGCAGCAGTGTCGCGGTGTGCAGGAACTCGATGGTCGCGGCCAGCAGGCGCAGGTCGTTGGCCTGGTAACCCAGCGCACGACCGCTGAGCAAGACCAGCAGCGGGCGCAGGCGTTTGCCACCGGCAGAGATGATATAGTCGCCGATCTTTTCCACCAGCGGCACGCGAGAAACCACCTGTTGGCGGATGATGCCGTCGACGGCGGTGAAATCGTCCGCCACCACGCGGTAGAAAGCCTGGGGTTGCATCGACAAAGGGCGCTCCTTCTAAACTGCGCGGCATGCTAGGTGGCAGGGTAGGGGCTGTCAAGGCAAGCACTTGCGGCCCTTGCGCAGCGTTCGGCGCTTGCGTACAATCGCGCACCCTGAACTTCCCCCTGGGCATTTCCCTGCCTTACGCAATTGCAAGGGTGTCACTTCCGGCCCCGAGCAGCCATGCCAGCCAATAACGACTTTTCTAAAGCGCTGGGTGAGCAGGATCAACGGAGATTTACCATGTACGCAGTAATTGTTACTGGTGGCAAGCAATACAAAGTCACCGAAGGCGAATTCCTCAAGATCGAGAAACTCGAGCTCGCTACTGGCGACGCCGTGACTTTCGATCGCGTTCTGCTGATCGGCAATGGCGACGACGTTAAAATCGGCGCCCCGGTCGTAGACGGTGCCAAAGTGGTTGCCGAAGTCGTTTCGCAAGGCCGTCACGACAAAGTGCGCATCATCAAGTTCCGCCGTCGTAAGCACCACATGAAGCGTCAGGGCCACCGTCAGTGGTTCACTGAGATCAAAATCACCGGTATCCAGGCCTGATTCGTCGGCCCCGATCCCTTTATAGGAGTATTGACTCATGGCACACAAAAAAGCTGGCGGTTCTACCCGTAACGGCCGCGATTCCGAAAGTAAACGCCTTGGCGTGAAAATGTACGGTGGCCAGGTCATCAAGGCCGGCAACATCATCGTGCGTCAGCGCGGCACCCAGTTCCACCCCGGTTTCGGCGTGGGCATCGGCAAGGACCACACCCTCTTCGCTAAAGTCGAAGGCGTGGTCAAGTTCGAAGTGAAGGGCGCTTTCGGCCGTCGCTACGTGAGCGTTGTTCAGGCCTAATCGCCTACGCGCTGGAAAAGCCCTGTCCGTAGGACGGGGCTTTTTTGTTTGTGTATCTTTGGTGCGCTTGCCCAATCCGCTAGTTCTGGATGATTTGGCAAGCGTTCCCCCAGCCCGCAGATGAAGCGGGAGGCAGACTGATGAAATTCGTCGACGAAGTATCGATATTTGTAAAAGCCGGTGACGGCGGTAACGGCATGATGAGCTTCCGCCGCGAGAAGTTCATCGAGAAGGGTGGCCCCAACGGGGGTGACGGTGGTGACGGTGGCTCGGTATTCCTGCAGGCCGACGAGAACCTCAACACCCTGATCGATTACCGCTACACGCGCAAATTCCACGCCCAGAACGGCGAGAAGGGTGGCAGCACCGACTGCACCGGCGCCAAGGGCGAGGACCTGATCCTGCCGGTGCCGGTCGGCACCACGGTGATCGACGTGGCGACGCAGGAAGTGATCGGCGACCTGGTCAAGGCCGGCCAGCGTCTGATGGTCGCTCAGGGTGGCTGGCATGGCCTGGGCAACACGCGCTTCAAGTCCAGCACCAACCGTGCGCCGCGCCAGACTACACCGGGCAAGCCGGGGGACTCGCGCGATCTCAAGCTGGAGCTGAAGGTCCTCGCGGACGTCGGCCTGCTGGGCCTGCCCAATGCCGGCAAGAGTACCTTCATCCGCGCCGTTTCCGCCGCGAAGCCGAAGGTCGCCGACTATCCCTTCACCACCCTGGTGCCGAACCTGGGGGTGGTCAGTGTCGACCGCTTCAAGAGCTTCGTCGTCGCCGATATTCCGGGGCTGATCGAAGGCGCGTCGGAAGGCGCTGGCCTGGGTATTCGCTTCCTCAAGCACCTGGCGCGTACCCGCCTGCTGCTGCACCTGGTGGACATGGCGCCGCTGGACGAGAGCGATCCGGCCGAGGCGGCGCAGGTGATCATCGACGAACTGGGCCGCTTCAGCCCTGCGCTGGCCGAGCGTGACCGCTGGCTGGTGCTGAACAAGATGGACCAGATCCCGGAAGAAGAGCGCGAAGCGCGCAAGGCCGACATCGTTGCCCGCCTCAACTGGCAGGGCCCGGTCTACGTGGTTTCCGCCATCAGCCGCGACGGCACCGAGCGCATCAGTCGCGACATCATGCATTACCTGGAAGTGCGCGGTGAGCGCATCGCCGAGGACCCGGTGTTCGCCGAAGAGGTGGCCGAGCTGGATCAGCGCATCGAGGACGAGGCGCGTGCCCGTCTGCAGGCGCTGGATGACCAGCGTGCGCTGCGCAAGGCTGGGGTACGCAGTGTCGATGATATCGACGAAGACGATGACTTCTTCGACGATGAAGACGACGACGGCCCGGAAATCATCTACGTCCGGGATTAAGCAAATTTTCCAACGCCGCTTAATTGCGGCGTTTTTGTAGGTGGGCTGGAACCCATCGTGTCTGACTAAGGCTGGAAGATCATGCGTGACAAGGTGACCGGCGCGAAGCGCTGGGTGGTGAAGATCGGCAGTGCGTTGCTGACCGCCGACGGGCGTGGCCTGGATCGTGCGGCCATGGCGGTATGGGTCAAGCAGATGGTCGCGCTGCGTGAGCAGGGCGTGGAACTGGTGCTGGTGTCTTCCGGCGCCGTGGCTGCCGGCATGAGCCGCCTGGGCTGGACCAGCCGACCGAGTGCGATGCACGAGCTGCAGGCCGCCGCCGCCATCGGCCAGATGGCGCTGGTGCAGGCCTGGGAGTCGAGCTTTGCCGAGCACAACCGACGCACCGCGCAGATCCTGCTGACCCACGACGATCTTTCCGACCGCAAGCGCTACCTCAACGCACGCAGCACCCTGCGTACGCTGGTGGGCCTGGACGTGGTGCCGGTGATCAACGAGAACGACACGGTGGTCACCGACGAGATCCGCTTCGGCGACAACGATACCCTGGCCGCGCTGGTGGCCAACCTGGTGGAGGCCGATCTGCTGGTGATCCTCACCGACCGCGACGGCATGTACAACGCCGATCCCCGCCACAACCCCGATGCCGAGCTGATTTCCGAAGCGCGTGCCGACGACCCGGCGCTGGACGCCGTGGCCGGTGGCGTGGGCGGCGCGCTGGGGCGCGGCGGCATGCAGACCAAACTGCGCGCCTCGCGCCTGGCGGCACGCTCCGGCGCGCATACCGTGATCGTCGGTGGCGCCATCGAGCAGGTACTGGCCCGCCTGCAGGCTGGCGAGCGCCTGGGCACCCTGCTGGCCCCCGAGCGCGGCCTGCTGGCGGCACGCAAGCAGTGGCTGGCCGGGCATCTGCAGACACGCGGTACCCTGGTGCTCGATGCCGGCGCGGTCAAGGCGCTCAAGCAGGACCACAAGAGCCTGCTGCCCGTGGGTGTGAAGGCGGTGCAGGGGAGTTTCCGCCGCGGTGAGATGGTGGTCTGCGTGGCACCTGATGGTCGCGAGATTGCCCGTGGTCTGGTCAACTACAGCGCGCTGGAGGCGCAGAAGATCATTGGCCAGCCCACCGACGCCATCGAAAAGCTGCTGGGTTACGTCGATGAACCCGAGTTGGTGCACCGGGACAACCTGATCCTGGTCTAGTGAAAGAGGGAGCGAGGCATGCGTCTGTTCAAGGGAATTGCGTTGAGTGTCATGTTGCTGCCGGGGCTGGCACTGGCCGAGACCATCGGCGAGGTGTCCACGGTGTTCAAGTGGCTCGGCCCGAATGACAAGATCGTCGTCGAGGCGTTCGATGATCCCAAGGTGGAGGGCGTGACCTGCTACCTGTCTCGGGCCAAGACCGGCGGCGTGAAGGGCGGGCTCGGACTGGCCGAGGACCGTGCCGAGGCGTCCCTGGCCTGCCGTCAGGTCGGACCGATCACCTTCAAGGGCAAGCTCGAGGACGGCGAGGAGGTGTTCAAGGAGCGCACCTCGCTGGTGTTCAAGACCATGCAGGTGGTGCGTTTCTTCGATGAGCAGCGCAATACCCTGGTGTACCTGGTCTACAGCGACCGGGTGATCGAGGGCAGCCCGCAGAATGCGGTGACCGCCATCCCGATCCTGCCCTGGGGCAAGCCCTGAGGGATCGCACCGGCACTGCACCGATACGTTGCCGCAAGCCATGAAAAAACCGCCCCGAGGGGCGGTTTTTTTGTCGGACGGATCAGGCGCTGGGCTGGTCCAGCTGCAGGCGCTGATTCGACTGCGTCTGCACTTCACGGTAGCGCTCGGCGTCCTTGGCCAGGACGTCGGCCATGGCCGGGAAGATCTCGTCCAGCTTGCTGCGCCATTCGGCGCTGTCGGCCTGCTCGGGGAAGCAGCGACGGATCAGGTCGAGCATGATCGACACGGTCACCGAGGCGCCCGGGGAGGCGCCGAGCAGGGCGGCGATGGTGCCGTCCTCTGCTGCCACCAGCTCGGTGCCAAACTGCAGGATGCCGCCGTTCTTGGCGTCCTTCTTGATGATCTGCACGCGCTGGCCGGCCACTTCCAGGCGCCAGTCCTCGGGCTTGGCTTCCGGGTAGAAACCACGCAGGGTCTCCAGGCGCTGCGCCTCGGACTGCATCACTTCCTTGATCAGGTAGCGGGTCAGGTCCATGTTGTCGCGCGCCACCGCCAGCATCGGGCCGATGTTGTTGGGGCGTACCGACAGCGGCAGGTCGAGGAACGAACCGTGCTTGAGGAACTTGGTGGTGAAGCCGGCGTACGGGCCGAACAGCAGGGATTTCTTGCCGTCCACCACGCGGGTGTCCAGGTGCGGCACGGACATGGGCGGCGAGCCCACGGCGGCCTGGCTGTAGACCTTGGCCTGGTGCTGCTTGACGATCTCGGGGTTGTCGCAGCGCAGCCACTGGCCGCTGACCGGGAAGCCGCCGAAGCCTTTGCCTTCGGGAATGCCGGAGAGTTGCAGCAGCGGGAGTGCGCCACCACCGGCACCGAGGAAGACGAACTTGCTCTTGAGCTTGCGCGTGGCGCCCGAGCGGGTGTCCTTGATGTCCACCAGCCAGCCTTCGCCGTCACGCTGGAGGTCGGTGACCTTCTGGTTGCAGGTGACCGTGGCGTTCGGCTGCGTGGTCAGGTAGCCGAGCATCTGTTCGGTGACCGCACCGAAGTTGACGTCGGTACCGGCCTGCACGCGGGTCATCGCCAGCGGCTCGTTGCTGTCACGGCCGGGGATCAGCAGCGGCGCCCATTCGGCGATGGTGGCGCGGTCCTCGGTGTACTCCATGTCGGTGAAGGCATGATGCTGGCGCAGCGCCTCGAAGCGCTTCTTGAGGAAGGCCTTGCCGGTATCGCCGCGCACGAAGCTCATGTGCGGGACGGGATTGATGAACGTCTTCGGCGACTGGATCGCGCCCTTGCCGATCAGGTAGGCCCAGAACTGCTTGGACTCCTCGAACTGGGCATTGATGCTCACCGACTTTTTGATGTCGATGCTGCCGTCCGCGCCTTCCGGGGTGTAGTTCAGTTCGCACAGTGCGGCATGGCCGGTACCGGCGTTGTTCCAGGGGTTGGAGCTTTCCACTGCGCCAGACTCGCGCAGCTCTACCACTTCCAGCGTGATGCCGGGGTTGAGTTCCTTGAGCAGCACGCCCAGGGTCGCGCTCATGATGCCGGCACCCACCAGCACCACATCTACGCTTTGGTAATCGTTATGCGCCATTAACCTCTCTCCAGGAAAATCTGCACCAGATGGACGGCCATGCGGCCTTTCAGGGCGATACCGACAGACTCAGACGTAAGGCCATGCCGTTCGGCGGGGAGGGTCAAGGCTGGGAATTGCGGACGCAAAACTGTTCATCTGTTCGCCACACTCTTGTGAAGTTTGTAAAAACCGTTCTTTTCACGCTCTTTTGGAGCTGTGAACCTCAAAAGCTCGACTGCCTCGGCGCGCTTTTGCCCGTGCACGTCATGCAATGCATGGCTGCCATCGGCTCTGCATATGGGCGAAAAGCGGCTGGCCGGATACGGCAGCTCGAAGTGGGCGACTCTCTGGGGCGGGGCGATGACGTTGCATCGGCGAGGTCGTGCGGCCCGATCAGGAGACGTCCTTATAATCGGGGCGCGATTATAACGGTGAATGAGGGGAAATTGATCGGTCTTGCGTGACTTTTATTCTTCCGCCGGTCAGGCCGCCAACGGGCGGGCCGCTCGCGTATGGCTGACGACCGGCATGACCCTGGCGCCGGCAGGCAGGGGGGCGCCCAGCCACGAGGCGTTGGGTTCACTCACTTCCACCCAGCCGGGTTGGCTTGGGTGGTCCTGCACCTGTCGCAGCGCACGGCAGCAGCCCTGGGCATCGAGCAGGGCGAAGTGGCGCATCGGGCGGGAACGGCCGAACAGGCGGTGCAAAAGCATGGCGAAGGCTCCAGCGTGGTGACTGCAGCCTTTATGCCCTGACGCGGTGACAGCCTGATGACAGGAACCCCGGCGCCGCTGCTCGGGTCTCAGTACTGTTGGCCTCCGGCCGCGCTGAGTATACTGCTGGCCACTTTTACCTCACTCGGAGAGATGAGCATGCTGCACCGTGCGTTGATCGCCTTGCTTGCTGCCACCAGCCTGACGCTGGCGGGTTGCGCCCTCAGCCCTCAGCAACTCACCCCGCAACCCAAGCTCACCAGCTCGCTGACCCCGGTGGGTCAGGGCCAGCCGGTGGTCGTGCGCGTGGTCGATGGTCGGTCCTCGCCGGTACTGGGGACGCGTGGTGGCCTGTACCCGGAAACCAGCGCCATCAGCGTCAGCGGCGAGAACCTGTTGCCCAAGCTGCAGGCCGAGGCCGAGGCGGCGGTGCGCCTGCTTGGTTTCACCCCGTCCGCCAACGCCTATAACGCGCCGCAGCTGACCATCACCCTGGCGGACCTGAAGTACCAGTCGCCGAAGGAAGGCATGTACGTGACCGAGGCAGACATCTCCGCCTCCATCCGTGCCGATGTGCAAGGCGGCAGCCGTCGCTACACCGGCCGTTATGGCGCTTCGCTGAACCAGCGCTTCGGCACCGCGCCGAACCAGCAGACCAACACCAAGCTGGTCAGCGATGTGCTCAGCGATGCGCTGACGCGGGCCTTCAAGGACCCGACCATCGGCCAGGTGCTGCTGCAGTAAGCACGGCCCCTGCAACGAAAACGCCCCGCATTGCGGGGCGTTTTCATTTGTCCTGGGCGTTCATGCCGCCTGGTCGTAAAGCTCCGGCAGGCTCATGCCGGTGCGATTGTCGATGTCCGGCAGGTCGTAATGCTCGTGACCGCCGAGGGCGCAGTAAACCAGCCAGTGCTGGTCCTGTACGTTGAAGGAAAGTTCGTCGACCACGGCATCCACTTCATCCAGCGAGTCGATCAGATAATCGCGATCCAGCGGTTGGGGATTGAGCATGACAGGTCCTCCTAGGACGTGGGGTAGTCTCCAAGAACAGCTGTGACTGTTTGGTCATCTTGAGAGATACAAACCTTAGGCCAGGCGGATGACAGTTTTCAGACGATTTCGGGATAGCACGCTGCGTTCGTCGGAAACGAACCTTATAAAAGCGCGAGTTCAGTACACTGCGCGACGATTTTGATTGGCTGGAATGCGCCCGTGCTCAGCCGCGAATCCCCATTCTGGTGCGGTGGCGGGGTTGCTGCACCATGCTGAACTCGAGGTGTTGCATGTCGCTGCAGGTGTTGTGGTCGCTGTTTCTCGCTCATCCGGCCGGGGCGGTGAATTCGCTGGCGTTGTTCTTCGCCGTGGCGGGCGCCTGGTTGTGCCTGGTGACGCGTGTGCGTGAGCAGCGGGGGCTGGCGCGTGTGCTCGCCGACGGCGAGCTGGATGTCCAGGATCAGGATGAGCGCACGCTGCGCATCAACCGCTTCTTCTATCGCTTCGGGGCAGCCTGCCTGGGCTCGGCCCTGCTGCTGTCCTGGCTCAGCACGCGCCTCTGAGGGGCATGCGATAGACGCGAACGGCAGCCATCGGGCTGCCGTTTGCATTTCTGCAGGCCTAGAGCGGCAGGCCGGCCTTGATCCGGTACTGGTTCCGCACCGGGTTGGCGTATTGCAGGATGAGGTAGGGTTTTTCCTCCTCGCTGCAGCCGGCAAGGCGCCTGTTCCACTCGGCTTCGGCCTTGGCCAGGTCGGCGCTGGCAAACAGCTCGCTGGCTGACGGCACGTTCAGCTCGGCTTCGCGGCCTTCCCACATGGCGTATGCCAGGTAGTGCACCGGGAAGAGGCGGTACTGGCCGAGGATGTGGCGGTCCAGCGCCTGGGCCAGTTGCTTGGTATCCTCCAGGCCGCCGACCGGCGGGCCGAAGTGCAGGTGCACCCGCCCCTTGTACCCGGTGATGCCCAGCGCGATGCTGCTGTCATCTTCGCCGGGGGCCTTGGTGTAGCCGCCGGTAGCTGCACGAATGCTCAGCTCGCGGGCCTTGGCCTGGTCACAGGGGTCGTACTCGTAGCTGATCGAGACCGGGATCAGGTTGAGCGAGTCGATCACCTCGGCGAACGGCTCGTCCTTGCGGCTCATGTGGAACATCTTGAGGATTGCCGAATCGGTGCGGTCGTCACCGTCCTTGGCGCGCCCCTCGGCCTGGGCGATCCAGATCGACTCGCCATCCTCGCGGATCGAGTGGTTGATGTAGGCCGAGAGCAGTTGATACGCCGCCAGCTTCTCGCGGCGTCCGCTGATCGAGCGGTGCACGATGAAGCTCTTGTTCAGGCGCATCAGGTCGCTGACGAAGGGCCGCTGCAGCAGGTTGTCACCGATGGCGATACGCGGCGTCTGCAGGCCAGCATGGTAGACGGCGTAGTTGACGAACGCCGGGTCCATGACGATGTCGCGATGGTTGGCCAGGTACAGGTAGGGCTTGCCGGACTGCAGGTGCTCCAGGCCGGAGTAGCTGATACCGTCGCTGGCATGTTCAATGGTGCGATCGATGTAGGGTTCGATCTTCTCCTGAAGCCTGGCCACCGAGTCGACGCTGGCGAATTCGCTGCGCAGGCGCGCGGCGATCAGCGGCTTGAGCAGCCAGCCGAGTGGACCGGCCAATCGCGGAAAGCGAAAGCGGGTGAGGGTGCCGAGAAACGCCGGGTCGGCGAGCAGGCGCGCCAGTACGGGGCGCACTTCTGTGTCGGCATAAGGTCGGATGGCATCGAATGCGCCCATCATGCTCTCTTGATCTAGAACGACTAAGGTTAAAAGCGACAGCCTGTCTGGCAGGCTCAGCAATAGACCGGTGATTATACCGCCAAGTCACAAGGAGGCCGCGATGCTGGAAACCGAGGCCTATATCTGCCCCTATTGCGGGGAGCCGGTGGAAGCCGTGCTCGACCTGTCGGCGGGGGATCAGTCCTATATCGAGGATTGTCCGGTGTGTTGCCGGCCCATCGAGTTCGAGCTGCGCACCGATGGCGAAGACTGGCAGCTGGATGTGCGGGGAGAAAACGACTGATGCAGCGAATCTACGAACCGGAGAACATGCTGGAAGGCCAGTTGCTGGTGGACATGCTGGCCAGCGAGGGCATCGGCGCGCATCTGCAGGGGCAGCACCTGGTGGGGGCGGTGGGTGAGCTGCCGGCGTGCGGTCTGCTCGGGCTGATGGTCGGCAACGAGGATGCCGAGCAGGCGCGGGCGCTGATCGCCGAGTACAATGCGGCGCAACCCGTGCCCGGTGACGAACCGGAGTCCTTCCAGGGCGAACTGCTGTGTTGAGTCGCCCGTTGCCTGTCGAGCCGTTTCATGTGTGGACGTTATGCCCTGTTTCGCTGGTCGCCCGCTTTCGCGGCGCTGCCAGGATTTCCCGCTGATCAGCAGCCGCACTGGAACTTCGCGCCAAACGCTCAGGTGCTGCTGATGCATGCCGGCGAGGGCGGCCGGGTGCTGGCGCCGGCGCGTTGGGGGCTGACGCCGGCCTGGCTCAAGGACCTGTCGAAGACGCCGGCGCATGCGCGGGCCGAAACCCTGACCGAGCAACCGATGTTCCGCGAGCCCTTTCGTCAGCGTCGCGGCCTGTTGCCGGCCAATGGCTTCTTCGAGTGGCGTGGTGCGGCGCGCAAGCGCCCGTACTGGATGACCAATGGTGAGCCGCTGATGTACTTCGCGGCGCTGTGGGAAATCTACCCGGTGGGCGGGCACGAGTACCTGAGCGTGGCGCTGGTGACCCAGGCCGCTGCATCACTGCGGCGCCCGCTGATTCTCGATGAACACGAGCAGGCCCTGTGGTTGAGCGACGAGGCCTCGGCCGAGCAGTTGGTCGCGCTGCTGGCCAAATCCCCTGTGGCGTTGCGAGAGCGCCCGCTGGCGACGCTGGTCAACGACCCGCAGCTGGATGCGCCGGAGTGCCTGACGCCGGCCTGAGGCGCCGTCTCGGCAGGGGCACGTGCCCCTGCCGATAATCTCGACTAGACCCTGAACTGATTGATCAGGCGGCGCTGTTGCTCGGCCAGCCTGGTCAGCTGGGCGCTGGCCTGGCTGGCTTCGTCGGCCCCGCCGGCGACTTCGTTGGCGACCTGACCGATATTGGTGACGTTGCGGTTGATGTCCTCGGCGACGGCGCTCTGTTCTTCGGCGGCGCTGGCGATCTGCGTGTTCATGTCGTTGATCACCGAGACCGCCTGGGTGATGTCTTCCAGCGAGCTGGCCGCCTGGTTGGCGTGTTCCACGCTGTCGTCGGTCTTGCTCTGGCTCTGCTCCATCACCTTGACCACTTCGCGGGTGCCCTGCTGCAACTGTTGGATCATGGTCTGGATTTCTTCGGTGGCCTGCTGGGTCTTCTGCGCCAGGTTGCGCACCTCATCGGCGACCACGGCGAAGCCGCGACCTTGCTCACCTGCGCGGGCGGCCTCGATGGCGGCGTTGAGCGCGAGCAGGTTGGTCTGTTCGGCAATGCCACGGATGGCGACCAGGATGGCGTTGATGTTCTCGCTGTCCTTGGCCAGGTTCTGTACCACGCCCACGGCGCGACCGATTTCGCTGGCCAGCGCGGCGATGGCGGCCGAGGTTTCCTGCACGACCTGCTTGCCCTGGTTGGCCGCGCGGTCGGCATGGTTGGCCGCTTCGGCAGCGTGGGTGGCATTGCGTGCGACGTCCTGCGCGGTGGCGGTCATCTCGTGCACGGCGGTGGCCACGAGCTCGATCTCGGCGAGCTGCTTCTGCACGCCCTGGTTGGTGCGGATGGCGATATCGGCGGTGTGCTCGGAGGAGTCGCTGACCTGCTGCACCGAGGTCACCACGGAGGCGATCATCGCCTGCAGCTTGGTCAGGAAGGCGTTGAAGCCCTGGGCGATCTGGCCGAGTTCGTCGGTACGCTCCACCTGCAGGCGTACCGTCAGGTCGCCGTCGCCCTTGGCCATGTCGTCCAGCATGCCGACCATCTGCCGCAGCGGGCGGGCAATGCCGTAGCCCACGAACCAGATGACCAGCAGGCCGAGGCCGGCGATCAGCAGGCCCACCAGGGTCATGCCCAGGGTGTCGCTGTCGCGCTGGCTCGCCAGGTCGTCCTGCAGTTGATAGAGGTCGGCCATGACCGCTTTCAGCGGCAGCACCACCATCATCACCCAGCGCGCATCGCTCTGACCGATGTTGAAACTGAGGAACAGTTCGATATGGCTGTGGTCCGGGTCGTCCTTGGCGTCGATGGCGTAGAGCGGCTGACCGGGTTGCAGTTTGCCCAGGTTGCTGACCTCGTTGGCATCGAGCAGCGCGGTGGCCGGTTCGCCGAGTTTGTCCGGCGCTTTGGTCGAGGCGACCAGACGGCCGTTGCTGGCGATCAGTGCCATGTCCCCGGCGCCGTCATAGAGCTGCGAGTCGGCCTTGACCAGCAGTTCCTGAATGAAGTTGACCGCCAGGTCTGCACCGGCGATTCCGCGAAACTCGCCATTGACCAGGATCGGCGAGGTGAACGAGGCAAGCATGGTCATCTTGCCGCCCACGTCGTAGGGGGCTGGATCGATCACGCAGGGACGCTTGCGTTCCTTGGGGCAGAGGTAGTACTCGCCGGCTCGCACGCCGGTGGGCAGGAGTTCTTCGCTCTCGGTCGAGCCGATGGCATCGACGCCGAGGCTGCCGTCGGCGTTGCGGTACCACCAGGGCAGGAAGCGTCCGCTGCCGTCGTAGCCGTTCTCCTTGCTGCCGGCGTAGAGGTCGTCGCTGGCATCGAAGGCGTTCGGTTCCCAGCCGATGTAGCTGCCCAGCAGCTTCGGATTGGCGGCAGTGGTCTCATGCACCAGGCTGGCCAGCTCCTCGCGGCTGATGCTGAGCAGGGGGCTGCCATTGCTGTCGGTCATGCCAAGCATGGCGTTGACCCGCGCCAGGTCGGCGGTGATCTGCAAGGGCACTTCCAGTTCGCGCTGAATCTCACTGACCTGCGCTTGCGCCAGGGCACCAAGGCGCTGTTCGATGACCCGCTCGAGCAGGGTCTGGGTACGCTGCTGGACCAGCGTCTGGGTACGGTCACCGGCGAACAGGGCATAGAGCACCAGGGCCACGACGACCGCCAGCACGCTGGTGCCGGCCAGAAAGGCGACGGAAAACTGGATCGACTTGAACTTCATGAGAGCTCCCGAGCGCAATGTGCGGCTGTCACGTTGTATCGGCCGTGACAGGGCAAAACCTTAGTGACCTGGCATGATCCTTTGCGTCAGTGCTGCATTCAGCAAAGATTGCCCTTGGCCATCACGCAAGTGCGGCGGTTGCCCGAGTATCCGGGGCGGCCTAGCATAGGCGGCCCATGCAAGGAGATGGCTCGATGAGCAAGGTTCTTCACCTGAGTGGCCTGGCAGCCGCGTTGCTGATTTCCGCGTGCCAGGCGGTCAATACCACCAGCGCGGGTGCCGTCGGCGTCGAGCGCAAGCAATACATGTTCAGCATGCTGTCAGCTGATGAAGTCAATCAGATGTATGCGCAGTCCTATCAGCAGACGCTGAGCGAAGCTTCGAGCAAGGGCGCGCTGGACAAGAACAGCGCCAATGCCAGGCGCCTGCAGACCATCGCCAACCGCCTGATTCCGCAAGCGCCGCGTTTCCGCCCGGATGCGGCCAGTTGGCAGTGGGAGGTCAATCTGATCAAGAGCCCCGAGCTCAACGCCAACTGCGGGCCGGGCGGCAAGATCATCTTCTACAGCGGCATCATCGAGCAGCTCAAGCTGAGCGACGACGAGATCGCTGCGATCATGGGCCACGAGATGGCGCACGCGCTGCGCGAGCACAGCCGCGAAGCCATGTCCAAGGCCTACGGTATCGAGCTGGCCAAGCAGGGCGCCGGCGCTCTGCTGGGGCTGGGTGAAAGCAGTCTGGCGATGGCCGATACGGTGGTGCAGTACAGCCTCACCCTGCCCAACAGTCGGGGCAACGAGAACGAGGCCGACCTGATCGGCCTGGAGTTGGCTGCCCGTGCGGGCTATGACCCGAACGCGGCCATCAGCCTGTGGCAGAAGATGGCGGCTGCCGGCGGTGGTGCGCCCCCCGAGTTCATGAGCACGCACCCGTCGTCCAGTAGCCGTATCGCGTCGCTGCAGGCGGCCATTCCCAAGGTGATGCCGCTGTACGAGCAGGCCCGGGCCAAGCGCTGACAGGGCTGCTGCGGCGTGCATGGCACGCCGCGGGTCTTCTCAGGGGAGGGCTTTTTCGGCGAAGGAGCGGGTCTGCAGGCCCAGTTGGGAGCGGAAGCTTTCCATGTCGAACATGGTGCAGATTTCCTGGATTTCGTTGCCCGGGCTCAGGGTCCAGAACGCCATGGCTGAGATGCTCAGTACCTTGTCGCTGGGCGGGTAGCCCAGTGCCGGTTTCTGGATGGTGCCGATCAGCGTGCTCCAGGTCACCACCTTGCAGCCCTCGGCGATGCACTCCTCGATGACCACCTGCAGGTCCGGCATGGCGTGGCGAATGTCCTGCACCATCTGGATGAAGCCGGCGCTGTCGAGCGGATGACCGACGAACGAACTCTTGTAGAGAAAGTCGCGCGAGTGCAGTTGCTCGGCCAGCGCCAGGCGGCCTCTGTTCCAGACCAGGTCGATGTGCTGGCACACCACCTTCTTGCGATCATCCAATGACATGTTGCCCTCCCGGCTGCTGGCGCCGCAGGCCGCTGAACAGGTGACCGGGGCGCCCATGGCGGCTCCGCACCTGGCGTGCGCCGGTCGCGCACGGGTTCAGCGGCCTGCTGTTTTACGTGACGTGGTGCGCACTTTAGCAGCAGGCCAGGGGGCGATGGGATTGGCCGAAATGCCGGTTCGCTGGCGTCATGGAAGCGTCAGATCAGCCCGCTGAGCTTCAGGGCCTGGTAGCCGGCATAGATGGCCAGGGCGGCGAACGCGCAGGCTGCCAGGCGACGGATGAGCGTCAGCGGCAGGCGCTCGGCGGCGAAGTTGCCGGCCAGCACCACGGGCACGTTGGCCAGCAGCATGCCCAGGGTCGTGCCAGCGACCACCAGGATGAAGTGCGGATATTGTGCCGCCAGCATCACCGTGGCGACCTGGGTCTTGTCCCCCATTTCGGCGAGGAAGAAGGCGATCAGGGTGGTGAGGAAGGGGCCGTATTTCTTCAGGCCGGACTCTTCGTCGTCGTCCAGCTTGTCCGGAACCAGCGTCCAGGCCGCCACCGCGACGAAGCTCGCAGCAAGGATCCAGCTCAGGGTTGCCGGGGAGAAGAAGCTGGCTACCCAGTTGCCGATGGCGCCCGCCGCGAAGTGATTGGCCAGGGTGGCGACGACGATGCCCCAGATGATCGGCCAGGGTTTGCGAAAGCGTGCCGCCAGCAGCAAGGCGAGCAGCTGCGTCTTGTCGCCGATTTCGGCGAGGGCAACGATCAGGGTGGGTACGAACAGGGATTCCAGCATCAGGTTTCCTAAAGGGGCGGGTCAACACGGCTTATGACACGAACGACCTTCCCGCCCCGGGTGAGGTTGTGCGTGTCATAGGTCTTGTCAAACCGCAGGTCTGTCTGAGCAGACCTTGGGTCGCATGCGCCATGCTCTGCGGAGCAAGTGTGTTGACGCATACCGGGCGAGCAGGGCGCTCGCGGGAGACTACTCCCCTAGGACGGGCGCCATTGTGCCCGCGCGCCGCGTTCGAAGCAACTCCGTTCAGCGGTGTGCGCTGTAGATGCGGAAACCATCGGCCTCGGCCAGGGTGCGGCAGGGACCTAGGTGGCGCTCGATCAACGGCGGATACTTGAGAAAGCTGTTGGCGACCAGGCGCAGCTCTCCACCCTTGACGAGGTGCCGGCCGGCCTGGACCAGCAGGTTCTCGCTGGCCTGGTAGTCGGTGTGCACGCCCTGGTGGAAAGGCGGGTTGCTGATGATGGCGCTCAGTGCCTCGGGGGCGGACTCGATCCCGCTGCCGGCAATGACCTCGGCCTCGAGACCGTTGTGCGCCAGCGTCAGCCGGCTGCTGGCCAGGGCGAAGGCGTCGACATCGAGCAGGGTCACTTGGCTCGATGGGTAACGGCGCTTGAGTGCGGCGCCCAGCACGCCCGCGCCACAACCGAAGTCCAGCAGGTGGCCGCTGGGCAGGTCCTGCAGGTGCTCCAGCAGCAGGGCGCTGCCGCGGTCGAGGCGACCGTGGGCGAAGACCCCCGGCAGGGTGACGATCTCCAGGGTGCCATTACTCAGTTGCAACGGGTAACGCTGTGCCAGCGCCTGCAGGTCCGGCTGCTGTGGCGCCTGTTCGACAGTGGCGCACCACAGCTGGCAGTGACGGGCGCTGTCGAGCTTGCGCGGCTTGCCGAAGACGGCCAGCTGTTTCGCGGCGCGTTCGATGCCGCCGCGTTTCTCTCCCACCAGGTACAGCGGTTTGCCGGCCAGGCGTGCGGCCAGGGCCTGTAGCAGGTAGTCCGTGAGTTCTCGCGACTTCGGCAGGAACAGCACCGCAGCGCGGTAGTCACCCGCCGGCATCTGCGTGTCGAACTGGCTGCGCCCTGGAAAGCGTGCCGCGAGCAGCGCCTGGTCACCGGCGTGCCAGTTCCAGCCACGGGCCTGCGGTAGTGCGCCGAGCAGGTCATCGGCCGGCAGGCCTGCCAGCAGTACCTGGCCATCGAACAGCTCGGCCTGGCGCAGGAGAACTTCGCTTCGCGGATCCATGGGGGCACCTGCCTGAAAAAGCTGCGCAGCTTACCAGTTCGTTGAAAAACTACCTACGTTGGTACTGCTGCGTTGAAATCAGCCTCATAGCCAGAGGCCGAACCGGCATCAGCGCAGCCCGGAAGGGGCGAATGAAGCGCAGCCAATGCTCCTCACTCCCTACGTTCGGCCTTCGGGCCAGCCCGTGGCGGCTAATCCGCTGCGCCGTGTTTCGGCCGCTTTTGCGGGGCTGCCATGGGCCTTGTCTTGTCGTCTCGCCCGCGTTTTCAGCGGCCTGTTACCCGACGACTCGCAGCGGCGCACCGGCGAAGAAGCCGGCGGCGTTCTCCACCACCTGGGCGACGATACGCTGGCGTGCTTCCTGGCTGCCCCAGGCACTGTGCGGGGTGATGATCAGGCGGGGAATGTCCATGGCCAGCAGCGGGTTGCCATCCTTCGGCGGTTCCTGCAGCAGGACGTCGGTCGCCGCGCCGCCCAGGTGGCCGCGCCGCAGTGCGTCGGCCAGTGCCTGTTCATCCACCAGGCCGCCGCGTGCGGTGTTGACCAGGAAGGCGCGTGGTTTCATCAGCGCCAGTTCGGCTGCGCCGATCAGGTTGCGTGTCTGTTCGTTGAGGGGGCAGTGCAGGGTCAGTGCATCGACCTGCGGCAGCAGTTCGTGCAGCGGCAGGCGGTCGGCGCGCGGAGGGCGACCGGGTAGCTGGCCGAGCACCACACGCATGCCGAATGCTTCGGCCAGGCGGGCGACCGCGCCCCCCAGTTCGCCGTGGCCAAGCATGCCCAGGGTCTTGCCTTCGAGTTCGACGATGGGGTGATCCAGCAGGCAGAACTGGCTGGCCTGCTGCCAGCGACCCGCCGCGATATCGCGCTGGTAATCGGGCAGGCGCGTGGCCAGTGCCAGGAGCAGCATCAGCGTGTGCTGGGCCACCGAGGGGGTGCCGTAGCCCTGGCAGTTGCAGACGGTCACGCCATGGGCCTTGGCGGCGCTCAGGTCGATGTTGTTGGTACCGGTGGCGGTGACCAGGACCAGTCGCAGATCCGGGCAGGCGTCGAATGTGGCGGCGTCCAGCGGCACCTTGTTGCTGATGGCGACCTGTGCACCTTGCAGGCGTTCGGCGACCTGATCCGGCGCCGTATGGGCATGCAGGGTCAGCTCGGCGAAGGCCTGTTGCATCGGCTGCATGTCGAGGTCGCCGAGGTCGAGGGAAGCATGGTCGAGGAAGACGGCGCGTGGGCTGTTGCTCATCAGCTGTACCTTTTCGCAGGAGGGTCGCAAGAGTAGATTGGCGAGCCTACCAGACCTTCATCACCGATGCGGAGCCGCCATGTACTGGAGTGAATTTCTCACCGTCGCCCTGATCCACCTGCTGGCGGTGGCCAGCCCGGGCCCCGATTTCGCCATCGTAGTGCGCGAGAGCGTCGGCTATGGTCGCCGTGCCGGGCTGTTCACGGCATTTGGCGTGGGCACCGGCATTCTGGTGCACGTGACCTATTCGCTGCTCGGCATCGGCCTGATCGTGTCGCAGTCCATCGTTCTGTTCAACGCGCTGAAGTGGCTGGCGGCGGCCTACCTGCTGTATATCGGGGTCAAGGCTCTGCGTGCCCGCCCGGCTGAACCGGGTAGTGCCGAACTGAACCTGGCCGCCGGCGAGCGCAGCGGGCGCGGTGCGTTCGTCACCGGCTTCGTCACCAACGGGCTTAACCCCAAGGCGACGCTGTTCTTCCTCTCGCTGTTCACCGTGGTGATCAACCCGCATACCCCGATCGCCGTGCAGGCGGGCTATGGCCTCTACCTGGCGCTGGCGACGGCGTTCTGGTTCTGCCTGGTGGCCTGGCTGTTCAGTCAGCAGCGTGTGCGCGCGGGGTTCGCGCGCATGGGCCACTGGTTCGATCGACTGATGGGCGCGGTGCTGGTCGGTATCGGCGTGAAGCTGGCGTTCACCGAGATGCGCTGAACGAAAAAGCCCCGCAAGAGCGGGGCTTTTTCTTGAGGGGCGGGGTTACAGCAGTTCGATGGCGACGGCTGTGGCCTCGCCGCCGCCGATGCACAGCGAGGCGACGCCGCGCTTGCCGCCCTTCGCCTGCAGGGCGTTGATCAGGGTGAGGATGATGCGCGAGCCGGTCGAGCCGACGGGGTGTCCCTGGGCGCAGGCACCGCCGAAGACGTTGACCTTGGCGTGATCCAGGCCGTGTTCGCGCATCGCCAGCATGGTCACCATGGCGAAGGCTTCGTTGATCTCGAACAGATCGATTTCGTCCTTGTTCCAGCCGGTCTTCTTCAGCAGGTTGCTCATCGCACCGATAGGGGCCAGGGTGAACTCGCTCGGGTCCTGGCTCTGGGTGGCGTGGGCCACGACCCTGGCCAGCGGCTTGAGGCCGCGTCTGGCCGCTTCTTCGGCAGTCATCAGCAGCAGCGCGCTGGCGCCGTCGGAGATCGAGCTGGCGTTGGCCGCGGTGATGGTGCCGTCCTTCTTGAAGGCGGGCTTCAGCGCGGGGATCTTGTCCAGGTTGGCGGTCAGCGGCTGTTCGTCGTCCTTCACGATCACCTCGCCTTTGCGCGAGGTCACGGTGACCGGCACGATCTCGTTCGCCAGCGAACCGTCGTGGATCGCGGCCTGGGCACGGCGCAGCGATTCGATGGCGTAGGCGTCCATCTCCTCGCGGGTGATGCCGTACTGGTCTGCGGTCTCCTGGGCGAAGGAACCCATCAGGCGGCCGGTACGGGCGTCCTCCAGGCCATCGAGGAACATGTGATCCTTGATCTCGCCATGGCCCATGCGCAGGCCGGTGCGGGCCTTCTCCAGGACGTACGGTGCGTTGGACATGCTCTCCATGCCGCCGGCGATCATCACCTGGTTGCTGCCGGCCTTCAGCGAGTCGAACGCCATCATCACGGCCTTCATGCCCGAGCCGCACAGCTTGTTGATGGTGGTGCAGCCGGTGGCCGCCGGCAGACCGGCATTGAGCGACGCCTGGCGCGCCGGGCCCTGCTTGAGACCGGCAGGCAGGACGCAACCCATGATCACTTCCTGCACGTCGGCCGCCTCGATCCCGGCGCGTTTGACCGCTTCGCGAATGGCGGCTGCGCCCAGGTCGACGGCTGCTACGCTGGCCAGGCTGCCTTGGAAACCGCCCATTGGGGTGCGGGCGCCGCTGACGATGACGATATCGGACATGGTGTTACCTCGAACGAAGATGGGGCTTGGTAAAGTCTGTTTTGATACGTTTGCGTGGCGTGGATTCTAACTCGTGACCAGGATTCAAAATAGGGTCACGCGGCAAATCATTCTTTGGGCTGATTTCCCTGTACAGGCACCGCTCTAGAGTCGCTGCATACCAAACCCTAGCGTGCCTCAAGGTGACTTCATGCTGCAGACTCGACTGATCCCTCCCGCTGAAAACGCTCACGCCTATCCGCTGCTGATCAAGCGCCTGCTGTTGTCCGGCAGCCGCTACGAGAAAACCCGCGAGATCGTCTATCGCGACAAGCTGCGCTACAGCTACGCGACCTTCAACGAGCGGGTCGCGCGTCTGGCCAACGTGCTCAGCGAGGCAGGGGTCAAGCCCGGTGACACCGTGGCGGTGATGGACTGGGACAGCCACCGTTACCTGGAATGCATGTTCGCCATCCCCATGCTCGGCGCGGTGCTGCACACCATCAATATCCGCCTGTCGCCGGACCAGATCCTCTACACCATGAACCATGCCGAAGACCGCTTCGTGCTGGTCAACAGCGAATTCGTCGCCCTCTACAACGGTATTGCCGGGCAGCTGACCACCGTCGAGAAGACCTTGCTGCTGACCGATGGCGATGAGCGCAGTGCCGAGCTGCCAGGGCTCGTCGGCGAGTACGAAAGCCTGTTGTCCGCCGCCAGCCCCCGCTACGACTTCGCCGACTTCGACGAGAACTCGGTGGCCACGACCTTCTACACCACCGGCACCACCGGCAACCCCAAGGGGGTGTACTTCACCCACCGCCAACTGGTGCTGCACACCCTGTCCATGGCCGCCACCATGGGGGGGCTGGACAGCATCCGCCTGCTGGGCAATGACGACGTCTACATGCCGATCACGCCCATGTTCCACGTGCATGCCTGGGGTGTGCCCTACGTGGCGACCATGCTCGGGGTCAAGCAGGTGTACCCCGGCCGCTACGAGCCGGACATGCTCTGCCGCCTGATCAAGGAAGAGAAGGTCAGCTTCTCCCATTGCGTGCCGACCATTCTGCAGATGGTGCTGGGTGCACCGGGGGCGCAAGGGCACGACTTCGGTGGCATGAAGATGATCATCGGTGGCAGTGCGCTCAACCGTTCGCTGTACGAGGCGGCCAAGGCGCGCGGCATCCAGCTGACGGCCGCCTATGGCATGTCGGAGACCTGCCCGCTGATCTCTTGCGCCTACCTCAACGAGGAGCTGCGTGCGGGCAGCGAGGACGAGCGCACGGCGTACCGCATCAAGGCCGGTATCCCGGTACCGCTGGTGGAAGCCGCGATCATGGACGATGAGGGCAAGCTGTTGCCGAGCGACGGCGAGGCGCAGGGTGAGCTGGTGCTGCGTGCTCCGTGGCTGACCCAGGGCTACTTCCGCGAGCCGGAGAAAGGCGAGGAGCTCTGGGCCCACGGCTGGCTGCACACGGGGGATGTGGCGACCATCGACGGCATGGGCTTCATCGAGATTCGCGACCGCATCAAGGACGTGATCAAGACCGGTGGCGAGTGGATTTCCTCGCTCGAGCTGGAAGACCTGATCAGCCGTCACGCTGCCGTGCGCGAAGTGGCGGTGGTGGGTGTACCCGATCCGCAGTGGGGCGAGCGGCCGTTCGCCCTGCTGGTGGTGCGTGACGGCGAGGCGCTGGATGCCAAGGGGCTGAAGGAGCACCTCAAGCCTTTCGTCGAGCAGGGGCACATCAACAAGTGGGCCATTCCTTCGCAGATCGCCCTTGTTACCGAAATTCCCAAGACCAGCGTCGGCAAACTGGACAAGAAGCGTATTCGCGTCGAAATCGCCCAGTGGCAGGAGGCAGGCAGCGCATTTCTCTCCACGCTGTGAGTGGCGCACTGGCTGGGCGGTGAAAGTGACCGCTCGGTCAAACAAGCGTTTGGCTTGCTAATTGCTGTTTCGCGTCCATGCTTGGCTAGGCGCAGGACGTGAAACCTGCGAGCCAGAGTGCCTGGGGACTGCAAATCACACTTTCGAGGGATCAAGCAGTACTACCCGCTGGCTATAGTCCAAGCATCCATAACAAAAAACACATGGAGTAGCGTCGATGACAACAAGAACAAAACCCTACTGGCGTTTGGCGAAACTTCCGCTGGCCGTCAGCCTCGCTTCCACCCTTGCCGCTCCGGCATTCGGCGTCACTTTCAATATCGGTGAGATCGAAGGTCAGTTCGATTCGTCGCTGTCTGTGGGTGCCAGCTGGTCGGTCTCCAAGGCTGACAAGAACCTGATTGGCAAGAACAACGGGGGCGATGGGCTTTCGCAGACTTCGGATGATGCTCACCTGAATTTCAAGCGTGGCGAGACGTTCTCCAAGATATTCAAGGGTATTCATGACCTCGAGCTGAAGTACGGAGATACTGGCGTATTCGTTCGGGGCAAGTACTGGTATGACTTCGAACTGAAGGACGAGAGCCGCCTGTTCAAGGATATCGACGACAGCAACCGGAAGACCGCCGCACAGGCTTCGGGCGCCGAGATACTCGATGCATTCGTCTATCACAACTACTCTATCGGGAGTCAGCCTGGCTCGGTGCGCCTGGGTAAACAAGTCGTCAGCTGGGGTGAAAGCACCTTCATCCAGAACAGTATCAACGCCATCAACCCTATCGATGCTGCAGCGTTCCGCCGGCCAGGGGCGGAAATCAAGGAAGGCCTGATTCCGGTCAACATGTTCTATGTGGCTCAGAGCCTGACTGACAACCTCTCGATGGAGGCCTTCTATCAGCTGGAGTGGGACCAGACGGTCATCGACAACTGCGGCACGTTCTTCGCCCAGGCAGATGTCGCTGCCGATGGTTGTGATAACAACCTGGCCGTTCTGACCAATCCAGGCGCAGCGACTCTGGGGTTCCTGAACTCGACCTTTGGCGCCGTTCCGGGCTACAAGCCCATCACCGGAACCAGCGAGGGGATCATCGTGCCGCGTAGTGGTGACCGGGATGCCCGAGACAGTGGCCAGTGGGGCATGGCGTTCCGCTATTTCCTCGAGCCTCTGGATACCGAATTCGGTGCCTATTTCATCAACTATCACAGTCGCACGCCTATCTTCAGTGCGACGGCTGCGCCGACCAGCGTCTATGCAGTTGCTCCAGGGGCCGGTACTGCGGCACCGCTGCTTATCGCTGCGAACTCAAGCTATTTCATGGAGTATCCGGAGGATATTCGTCTTTACGGGCTGAGCTTCTCTACCACGCTGCCTACCGGTACTGCATGGTCGGGTGAGTTGAGCTATCGACCGAATGCGCCGGTGCAGATCAACACCACCGATATTCTCTACGGTGGCGTGAAATTGCTGGGCGGAACATTTGCCAATGCCTCGCTGGCAAATGGTGCTCGCGGTCAGGATCTCCACGGCTACAACCGTAAGGAAATCACCCAGTTCCAGACCACCTTCACCCATTTCTTCGATCAAGTCATGGGCGCTTCGCGTCTGACGTTGGTGGGTGAGATCGGGGTGGTTCACATCGGTGGTCTGGAAAGCAGCGACAAGGTTCGTTACGGCCGTGATCCGGTGTACGGACCAGGCCCCTTGCCTGCGACTGGCAGCTTTGAAACATGCTCGCAGATTCTCAACGGAAACTCGGGCAAGAACGTGCGTCGTTATTGTGAGGACGATGGCTTCGCTACCAGCACCTCCTGGGGCTATCGCGCTCGGGCAATCTGGGACTATCCGAATGCCTTCGCGGGTGTGAACCTGCGTCCCAGTGTCGCCTGGTCGCATGATGTCGAAGGCTATGGCCCCAACGGCATGTTCACCGAAGGAGCCAAGGCGGTGAGTCTCGGCCTCAACGCCGAGTACCAGAACACCTATACCGCTGACCTTTCGTACACCAGTTTCTTTGACGGCAAGTACAACACCGCCGTTGACCGTGACTTCGTCGCGCTCAGCTTCGGCGTGAACTTCTAAGCGGCCAGGAATTTCGAGGAATGAAGATGCAAACGAAAACAACAAAAAAACTGTGGCAAAGCGGCATCCTGACCCTGTCTCTGCTGGCCACCAGCGTGATGGCGGCGGTGTCGCCGGACGAAGCGGCGAAGCTGGGTAACACGCTGACCCCGGTTGGTGCCGAGATGGCCGGCAATGCCGATGGCTCGATTCCGGCCTGGACTGGCGGTCTGCCGGCCAATGCCGGCACTGTCGACGGCAAGGGCTTCCTGTCCGACCCGTTCGCCAACGAGCAGCCGCTGTTCACCATCACCGCGCAGAACGTCGACCAGTACAAGGACAAGCTGACGCCTGGCCAGTTGGCCATGTTCAAGCGCTACCCCGACAGCTACAAGATGCCGGTCTACCCGAGCCACCGTTCGGCGAGCCTGCCGCCAGCGGTGATCGAGGCGGCCAAGCAGAATGCGGTCAACACCAAGATGGTCGAGGGTGGCAACGGCCTGGAGAACTTCCAGACCGCCAACCCCTTCCCGATTCCGCAGAACGGCCTGGAAGCGATCTGGAACCACATCACCCGCTACCGCGGTGGCAGCGTGCGCCGTCTGGTCACTCAGGCGACTCCGCAGGCCAACGGTTCCTACTCGCTGGTCTATTTCCAGGACGAGTTCACCTTCCGTGATGCGCTGACCGACTTCGACCCGAGCAAGGAAAGCAACGTCCTGTTCTACTTCAAGCAGCGCGTGACCGCTCCGTCGCGCCTGGCGGGTAACGTGCTGCTGGTGCACGAAACCCTCAACCAGGTGAAGGAGCCGCGTCTGGCGTGGCTGTACAACGCCGGTCAGCGTCGTGTGCGTCGTGCCCCGCAGGTGTCTTACGATGGTCCGGGTACTGCAGCTGACGGCCTGCGTACCTCCGACAACTTCGACATGTACAACGGTGCGCCGGACCGTTACGACTGGAAGCTCGAAGGCAAGAAGGAGATCTACATCCCCTACAACGCCTACAAGCTGGACTCGCCGAGCCTGAAGTACGAGGACATCATCAAGGCTGGCCACATCAACCAGGACCTGACTCGCTACGAGCTGCACCGCGTATGGCATGTGACCGCGACCCTCAAGCAGGGTGAGCGCCACATCTATGCCAAGCGCGACTTCTACCTCGACGAGGATACCTGGCAAGCGGCGCTGATCGACCACTACGACGGTCGTGGCACCCTGTGGCGCGTGGCCGAGGCGCATGCCCAGTACTACTACGACAAGCAAGTGCCGTGGTACACGCTGGAAGCGCTGTATGACCTGCTGTCCGGTCGCTACCTGGCCCTGGGTATGAAGAACGAGGAGAAGCAGGCCTACGACTTCAACTACAAGGCCTCCAGCAGCGACTACACGCCGGCGGCCCTGCGCCAGGCGGGCGTTCGCTGACAGTTGCACGCACCACGAAAAAGCCGGCCTTGTGCCGGCTTTTTCGTTACGGACTGTAGCAAGCGCTTCTAAAGGCCACTGCAAGTCGCTAGGCTGAGCTCAGATCGAGCCCCAGACAGAAGACTTCCAAGAATCGGCCGATGACAGACCTTTCCCGCTCCCCAGCCTTCCCCTATGCACCGGCTACGCCGGCGGAGGCGCGTTTCTATCGGCCACCGCTGCCGGCCGGGCACATGCCCAGGCCCAGGCTGTGCGAGCGCCTCGAGGAAGGACTGCAAGGACGCCTCCTGCTGGTCAGCGCGCCTGCCGGCTTTGGCAAGAGCTCGCTGGCGATCGAATTCTGCGAACGCCTGCCAAATCACTGGCGCAGCCTCTGGCTGGGCCTGAGCGAGCGGGATCGTGATCCCGGGCGCTTCCTCGAACGGTTGTTGCAAGGCCTGCAGCAGTCGTACCCGGGCCTGGGCGAGGACGCCCTTGGCCTGCTGAAAATGCGCCAGCGCCATCAGCCCTTCGCCTTCGAACAGTGGCTCGACGGCCTGCTCGATGAACTGACTCGGCAACTGGACGATGGCCAGCCGCTGCTGCTGGTGCTGGACGATTACCACCTGGCGCAAGGGCCGGTTCTCGATCGCTGCCTGCAGTTCTTCCTCAATCACCTGCCGCCCGGTGTGCTGCTGCTGGTCACCAGTCGTCAGCGACCCGACTGGCACCTGGCGCGCCTGCGCCTGTCGCGGCAGTTGCTCGAACTCAACGAGCAGGACCTGCGCCTGACCGCCGCGGAGCTGGATGCATTGCTGGCGAGCCAGGGCACGCGCCTGGAACGGCAGCAGGTTGCCGGTATCCTGCAGCGCAGCGAGGGCTGGATCGCCGGCCTGCGCCTCTGGCTGCTGGCTTCCGAGGAGCTGGGGGCGGGAGCCTGTCTGCAGCTGCACGGCGGTGAGGGGCTGATCCGCGAATACCTGCTCGAAGAGGTGATCGAGCGTCAGCCCGCCGAGGTGCAGCAGTTCCTTTACGACACCGCGTGCCTCGAGCGCTTCTGCGCCGATCTGTGCGATGCGGTGCGTGACAGCCACGACAGCGCTGCGATCATCCGCCAGCTGCAGGCCGATCAGGTGTTCCTGGTGCCGCTCGACGAGCAGGGCAACTGGTTTCGCTACCACCACCTGTTCTCCGACCTGCTCAATGCGCGTGCCGCGGATGGCTCGAATGCTTCGCGTGGCGGTGCGCATCTGCGTGCCTGCCGCTGGTTCGCCGCACAGGGCATGCTGGACTCTGCCATCGAGCAGGCCCTGGTGGCCGGTCAGGCCGATGTGGCGGCCAGCCTGGTGCAGAACCTCTCGGAAGAGAAGATGCTCGCCGAGCAGAACGTCGCCATGCTGCTGCGCTGGAAAACCAACCTGCCGGACGACCTACTGGCCAGTACCCCACGACTGATCATGCTCTATGGCTGGGCCCTGGCGCTGGCCTGTCAGCTGGATGCGGCGCAGGAGTTGCTCGAGCAGCTCGGGCGATTCCTGCCCGCTGCCGATGCGGCCAGCCAGTGCAGCCTGCTGGCGCAGTGGCAGGCCCTCGATGGCGTGATCGCCCGTGGCCGTGGCGATGGGGCACGGGCCGAGCGGCAGTGCAGCGAAGCCCTGGCCTGTCTGCCTGGCGAACGCTACGGTCCGCATTTCCTGTGCCTGTCGGCGCTGTCCAACCTGGCCATGGTGCACGGCGACCTGTGGCGTGCGCGGGGGCTGAATCGCGATGCGCTGGAGCTGGCGCAGCGTATCGGCAACCCGTTGTTCGAGGCCCTCGCGCATTACGAGCGTGCCCGCGTACTGCAGGCCCGTGGTGAGGTGTTGCGAGCGCAGGACGAAGTGCATCAGGGCTTGCTGCTGGTGCAGCGGCTGCCAACCCAGCGCAGCTATTCTGTGCGTGCGCGGCTGACCCTGTACGAGGGCTATCTGCTCAGCCTGCGTCTGGATGCACGGGCGGCCGAGCATCTGCGTGCGGGCATCGCCGAGGCCCGTGCCTGTCGCGATGTTGGCGTGCTGATTGGCTATTGCGTGCTGGCCTGCCTGGAAGGGCGCGAGGAACGTCCTGCCGAGGCATTTGCCCTGCTCGGCGAGGCCGAGCGTCTGATGCATGTCTGGGATGTGCCTGCGATCTACTACCTGGCGATGATCACGCTGATCAAGTGCGAGCTGTGGCTGCGTCAGGGCCAGGTCGAACTGGCTGCAGCCTGGCTGCCTCAACTGGCGGAGACCTACGGCGATCAGGGGCGGGCGTTGGCGCCGGAGTTCCACCCGCAACTCGCCATGCACATCGACCTGCAGCACGCCGCGCTGGAGCGTCTGCAGGGCGCCGTGGACAACGCCGAGCGGCGCTTGCGAGCGTTGCCGCAGCGTGCCCAGGGGCTGGGCGGGCAACTGGTTGGCCTGATGGCGCAGGCGCAGCTGGCGCAACTGTTGAAGCAGACCGGGCGTGAGCGCGAGGCGCAGCAACAGCTCGATAGCTGCCTGGATGCCGCTCAGGGCGGGGCGTTGCTGCCGTTCGTCGAGCTACTGCAGCATCAGCCGCACTGGTTGCGCGAGCGCTTGCTGGCGCGTCCGTCCAGCCCGCTGCGTGACGAGCTGCTGGCCCAGTTGCCGGTGGCGGCGCAGTTCGTCGTCGAGCCCGAGCTGGAACAGGAGCCGTTGGCGGAAAAGCTCAGCAGCCGCGAGCTGGCCGTGCTGCAGCTGATCGCGCGTGGTTGCTCGAACCAGGAAATCAGCGAGCGGCTGTTCATCTCCCTGCACACCGTCAAGACGCACGCCCGCCACATCAACAGCAAGCTCGGGGTCGAGCGGCGTACCCAGGCGGTCGCCCGCGCCAAGGGCCTTGGCCTACTGCACTGAGTCCGGCGCCGACAGGTCCAGGCTGGGCGCCTTCTTCGCCGGTTTTGCCGGTTGCGCCAGCTGGGTCTGCACGTCCTGGTGGATCATCTGCAGGACCGGTAGCAAGGTGCTCATGTCCTGCCGTACCTGCGGGTAGCGATGCCCGCTGGCCAGGCCTTCGAGGCGGGCCAGCAGTTGTGCCTGCACCTCGACCGGCAGATGCACGAACAGCTCGGGTAGCTGCTGGCTCAGCTCGGCGCTGTACAGCAACAGCTCGTCGCGGCCGAAGGCCTGGGTCAGCTCCAGGTAGTCCAGGGCGCTGCCGCTAAGCATGGCCGCTGCGGCCTTGGTTTCCTGCAGGCCCTGCAGGCGCACCGGGTTGCTTTGCTCGCCCTGCGACAGGGTCATCCAGAACTCGGTGGTGAGGGTGAAGAGAATGGCCTGCTGGCGCAGCGAGTAGGTCATCAGGCCCAGCGCTTCGGCGGCGTAGGGTTGTTGCCGGGCGCGGAAGTCGAAGTACAGGCGCATCAGCTCCTTGAGTTCGAACAGCACCTCGCGTGCCTCGTTCTGGCGCAGTTCCAGAGGCGCGTAGATGTTCAGTTGCGGGCGAAAATTTTCCGGGGAAACCATGCGCTGGTAGATCGGTCCGGTAAATTCGCCACTGCGACGCGGCAAGGCATTGGCCTGTGTCCCGTCGATCTTCTCCAGCGCCTCGCGCAGTTGCCGGTAGTCGCCACTGCGCCAGGGGGTGTGGATATCCGGGATGCGCTGGCCGAGGTAGAACAGCTCGGCCGCCGTAACCGGCGACAACCAGACCAGCAAAAGGATGGCCAGCGGCCAGGACAGGCGACGTGCTAGGGTCGGGGACACATTCGATTTCCGCGGTTGAAGGCAGCTCCAGAGTACTCAGCTGGCGCGGTCACGTCACCCGCGCCTTGGTTGGGACGGGGCATGGACGAGTTGGCCGGGCACGGTGCGATACGGGCGGTATTCGAGGACCTGGGCGGTTACGGCGCGCTAGCCTTGCAGCAGGGCGAAGGCGGCGAGGGGCCGCTGGTCGGCCATCTGCAGCGTACCAATATCCAGCTGGCGGCCATCGGCGTGTTCGCCCGCAAGGGGGTGGAGCAGGCGACGGTCAACGACCTGCTGGACGCTGCGCAGGTGTCGCGTCGAACCTTCTACAAGTACTTCGCCAACAAGGCACAGGTGCTCGAAGGCATCTACCAGACTTCGGTGCAGCTGTTGCTCGCGCGTTTTCGCGAGATGCAGCAGGTCGCCGGGAGCCCGCAGGAGTGGTTGCGGGCGATGGTCGGGCGCTTCTTCGACTATCACCTGGCGGTCGGGCCGATCATTCGCCTGATGCAGGAGGAAGCCTTGCGTGCGCAGTCACCGCTGGCGGTCCATCGCCAGCGAGCGCACCAGGAGATGCTGCGACTGCTGGTCGAGCGTCTGGAGCCCGAGCTCGCACCGCGCGATCCGCTGGTTTACCAGGCGCTGATCTGGGCGCTCGAGGCGGCCTCCCTCGACCTGCTCGGGCGCAACGCCAGCCGCGTGGAGATCGAGCAGGCCAAGACCGTCCTGGGGGATCTGCTGATCGCGTCGCTGTGCCCATGCTGAGCGGGAACAGTCCCAAGGTTGGGCACTAACGCAGCGCGACTCATGCTCTGATGCACGTTACCTACAACAAGATCGAGGTACCGTGCATGACCGCCAACAGCCTGTCCCTGCAACCGCCGCTCGCTGCCGGTTTCGCCCGCCTGGGCTTCGGCGCCTTGCCCCTGGAACGCCTCAAGGAGCGTTACGGCAATGCGCAGCAGGGCTCACGCTACATCGAACTCGACGGCTTCAACATCCATTACCGGGACGAGGGCAGTCGTGGCAAACCGGCGCTGGTGATGATCCATGGCGTGGTCGCCTCGCTGCATACCTGGGATGCCTGGGTGCAGGCATTCGCGCCCGACTACCGCATCATCCGCTTCGACGTGCCGGGCTTCGGCCTGACCGGCCCCGCGCGTGATGGCCGCTACTCGGCCGAGCGCATGATCCACGTGCTGGGCCTGTTGCTCGATTACCTGCAGGTGGAGAAGGCCGATATCGCCGGCAACTCCCTGGGCGGCTACATCGCCTGGAACTTCGCCCTGGCCCAGCCGCAGCGTGTGGGCAAGCTGGTGCTCATCGATCCGGCCGGCTACCCCATGCGCAAGGTGCCCTGGATGATTGCCGCCGCGGCGTTGCCTGGCGCCACCCTGGCCATGCCGATGTGGATGCCGCGCGCGCTGATCGCCCAGGGCATCAAGGAGGTCTATGGCGAGCCGGGGCGTATCAAGCCCGGTGTGGTCGATCGCTACTACGACCTGTCACGCAGGCCGGGCAATCGCCGCGGCATGATGGATATCTTCCGTGTGCTGCTGAAGGTCAACAAGGAGGAGTTGCACGCGACGCCCGAGCGGGTCGCGCAGATCCAGGCCCCGACCTTGCTGATGTGGGGCGAACGCGACCGCTGGATTTCGCCCCGTCACGTGCCGCTGTGGCAGCGTGATCTGCCGGGGATCGAGGTCAAGGTCTATGCCGGCGTCGGGCATATCCCCATGGAGGAAATCCCCGAGCAGAGCGCCGCCGATGCCATGAGGTTCCTCAAGGGCTGAGCGCGCACTGGGCATGAAAAAGCCCGGCCAGAGCCGGGCTTTTTCATGCTTCGCCTGGCTGCGGCAGCGCCTCAGGCGGCGCTGGCCTGGACCTGCGGGCTGCCGTCGAACTCTTCGCGGGTGGCGTGCAGTAGGTTGAGATTGTCATGCTCCCAGGGGTGGAAACCGTCCTTGAAGAAGTCCAGATAGGTGCCGATCAACGGGCGGAAAACACCTTCCTTGCCCCACATCCAGCGGATGCCGTCGCGCCATACGCGCCAGTTCCACAGCAGGCCGTCGACCTTGAGCATGTGCGCCAGGCCACGGGTGGTATCGAGCACGAAGAAGAAGGTGCCCATGAGCATTGCCCGGCGCAGCAGCTTGCGACTGCCACACACCTGGTTGTAGACGTCGAAGGCGACTGCCTTGTGCTCGGTCTCCTCCAGCGCATGCCAGCGCCAGAGGCGGGCCAGGGTCGGATGCGCGTCGGCCATCTGCACGTCGTTTCTCAGCAGGCCGTCGGCCATGATCGCGGTGATGTGTTCCAGTGCGGCGGTCGCCGCCAGTTGCCGCTGCGGCGAGAACTTCTTCTGCGTATAGCGGATGCGCGCGCGGGCACGCTTCTCGATGCGCTCGACGTTGTAACCCAGGTCACGCAGGCGCTGGCTGTACTCGAGATGCTCGCGGCTGTGATGGCCTTCCTGGCCGATGAAGCCGCGAATCTGCTCCTTGAGCACCGGGTCGTCGATGCGGTCGCGGAAGTGGCGCACCGAATCGATGAAGAAGCGTTCGCCGTCGGGAAACAACACCGACATGGCATCGAACAGGTGGGTCTTGAAGGCGTCGCCGCCGTTCCAGTGGCGCGGCAGCGGGTTGGGCAGATCGAAGTCCATGTGTCTGGGGCGAATCTGCAATCCTTCCGGTGTGGTGCTGGCCATGAGGGCTCCATTGCGCTGTTTGACTGGCGTCCACTATGAGCGCCATGCGCGGCTCGTCACAGGTTCGTAACAGCCAAGGTGACAGTCATATCTGGCCAGCTCGTTTTTCCAGCAGAAAGTTAGGGGGGCAGTGCGACCGCGAACAGCGATGTGCTGGGTTAAGGTCTGCGTTCAGGACGGTCATTTACGGCCAGTCGCCGGAACAACCCCTCAATGAAGCACGCCCTCAACCTCACCGCCGAACTGGTGCCCGTGGCCTACGCCGAGGCATTGCTGGCGCTGGCCGAAGAACTGGGCCAGGCACGCGGCGAGCTGTTCGCCGCCGCACGGGTCCGCCCCGAAGTACTGGGCAGCCCCAATGGCCGCCTGTCCTTCCTCGATTTCCACCTGCTCACCCAGGCCGCACTGGAGCGCTGTGGAGAACCGGCGCTCGGCCTGGTGCTGGGGCAGCGGCTCAACGTTTCCACCCATGGCATCCTCGGCTATGCCGTGCTGTCCAGCGCGGATCTGGGCAAGGCGCTGCAGTTCGCCTTGAAGTATTACCGCGTGCTGGGCCTGGCCTTCGACCTGGAACTGGTGGAGCAGGGCGATGCCATGGAGCTGCGTGCGGTCGAGTCGTTCCCCATGGGGCCGCAGTCGCGTTTCGCCGCCGAGGGGCTGCTGACCAGCATCCACACCATCGCGCGTTTTCTCCTGGGCGAAGCGCTGCAGGGCCTCGCGGTCGGCTTCGCCCATGCCGCGCCGGACTATGCCGGGCGTTATGCCGAGGTGTTCGGCGTCGCTGCGCAGTTCGAGCAGCCCTGCCACTGGCTGCGTCTGCCGCGGCACTACCTGCAGCGCCCGATGGCGCTGGCCAACCCGGCCACGGTGCAGATGTGCGAGCAGCAGTGCGAGGCGCTGCTGGCCAGCCTCGATGTGCAGGATGGCCTGCTCACGCGCGTGCGCCGGTTGTTGCTCGCCCGCCCTGGCGACTTTCCCGATCTGGACAGCGCGGCAAGCGCCCTGCACACCAGCGGTCGCAGCCTGCGCCGGCACCTGGCACAGATGGGCACCAGTTATCAGCAGGTGCTGGATGATGTGCGCCGGCGCCTGGCTGTGCAGTACCTGACCACCACGCACCTGCCGCTGTATGAAATCGCGCAGCTGCTGGGCTTCAGCGACCCGTCCAACTTCCGTCGTGCATTCCGCAAGTGGACCGGTAAACTGCCCGTCGACTACCGCAACGAGGCCCCCTGATGAGCACCGCCGAACGCCCAGCCCTGATCCGCGAAACCTTTCCCGTCGGCCCGCTGCAGTGCAACTGCACCATCATCGGTGACCCGCTGACGAAGAAGGCCATCGTGGTCGATCCGGGTGGCAACCCCGATCTGATCATGGCGCGCCTGGATGCCCACGGGCTCAAGGTCGTGAGCATCATCCACACCCATGCCCACCTCGATCACTTCCTCGCGTCCGGGCAGATGAAGGAGAAGACCGGAGCGACGCTGCACCTGCACAAGGAGGATCAGTTCCTCTGGGACAACCTGGAGATGCAGTGCAGCATGTTCGGCGTGCCCTACACGCCGGTGCCGGCGCCGGACCGCTGGCTGGATGACGACGAGGAGCTGGCCTGCGGCTGTGGCGTGGCCCTGCATACACCCGGGCACACGCCCGGCTCGATGAGCTTCTGGTTCGAGGAGGCCAAGCTGCTGATCGCGGGGGACACGCTGTTCCGCCGGGGCATCGGGCGTACCGACCTGTGGGGAGGTGACTACGCCACCATCGAGCGCTCGATCAAACAGCGCCTGTACCGCCTGGATGAAGAGGCCACGGTGGTGACCGGCCATGGTCCCGACACGCGACTGGGTGACGAGATGCGCGAGAACCCCTTTATTCGCGCCTGACGGGGCACTAATCGAGCGAATGCCGATCAAAAGGCCATCATCCCCCGTTCATGGAGATGCCTTCATGTTCCGCTCGACGCTGATTGCCCTGTGTTCCTCCGCGCTGCTGCTGGGCGGCTGCGCTTCGCAGAATCCCTATGACCAGAGCGCCCCCAGCCCCAACCGGGCCGCCACCTATGGCGGTATCGGGGCGCTTGCGGGCGCCGCGGCCGGCGCCTTGATCAACCACGACAACCGCGGCAAGGGTGCGCTGATCGGCGCCGCCGTCGCCGGTGCCGCTGCGGCGGGCTACGGCTACTACGCCGACAAGCAGGAAGAAGAGCTGCGCCGCAGCATGCAGGGCACTGGTGTGGAGGTGCAGCGCCAGGGCGACGTGATCCAGCTGGTCATGCCCGGCAACATCACCTTTGCCACCGACTCGGCACAGATATCCAGCAGCTTCTATCAGCCGCTGAACAACCTGGCCAACTCGTTTCGCCAGTACAACCAGAACAGTATCGAGATCGTCGGCCACACCGACAGCACGGGTTCGCACGCCTACAACATGGACCTGTCGCAGCGCCGGGCGCAGAGCGTCGCGGACTACCTGCTGGCGCAGGGCGTCGATCCGGGTCGCCTGAGCACGCGGGGCATGGGGCCGGACCAACCGCTGGCAAGCAATGCCACGGCCGAGGGCCGGGCACAGAACCGGCGTGTCGAAGTGACCCTGCGGCCGCTGCCGGGCGTGCAGTGACACCCGCGCAACGAGTGGCCGGATTGGCCCTGTGTCGCAGTCCTGCCATGCGCCGGCTGCTAAGCTAGGGTTGAACTTCGCGGCCCTCGAGGCGCTCGAAGACTGCGGCATGTCTGCCCGATACCAGAAGAAATCTCAAAGGAAACCTTATGAAAACTAGGCGTAATCTGATCGCAGCCACTGCGCTCATGGCCATGTTGGCTGGCTGCACCACCAACCCCTACACCGGTGAGCAGCAGGCTGGTAAAGCCGGTATCTATGGCGGTGTCGGCGCGGTGACCGGCGCGGTGATCGGTGCGGCGACCTCGAGCAAGAAGGATCGTGCCAAGGGCGCGCTGATCGGCGCAGCCGTCGGTGGCGCGGCGGGCGGTGGCTACGGCTACTACGTCGACACCCAGGAGGCCAAGCTGCGCCAGACCCTGCAGGGGACCGGCGTGCAGGTCCAGCGCAATGGCGACGACCTGAAGCTGATCATGCCGGGCAACATCACCTTCGCCAGCAATTCCGCCGACATCTCCAGCGGCTTCTACCCGACGCTCAACTCGCTGGTGCTGGTGTTCAAGGAGTTCGACAAGAACGGTGTGAACATCGTCGGTCACACCGACAGCACCGGTTCGCAGGAGCTCAACCAGAGCCTGTCGCAGCGTCGCGCGCAGAGCGTGGCCAACTACCTGACGGCCAACGGTGTACCCGGCCAGCGCATCTCCGCGTACGGCGCGGGCCCGAGCCAGCCGATCGCGAGCAACGCCAGCGAGGCAGGGCGCGCGCAGAACCGCCGTGTCGAGATCAACCTGCGCCCGCTCTGAGGCGTCGCCAGGCTGAGGAAAGCCCCCGCTCCGGGGGCTTTTTTGTGTCCGCCGCGCGGGCCACCCGCCGCCGGGCTGGCGCTTGTCGTCGCGTTTTCTGACCGCCTGTCGTATCTCCCCTGGCAAAAGGCCAGTCATTCAAAACCTGACTAGAATGCTTTTTGTGGTTCTGTAAAGCCCGCGGGCAGCTCAGCTGCCGGTGTTGGTTCTGGATGACCGAAGGAGTGTGAATGGACGACAGAGCTGTCAAGCGGCCGCCACGGCCCTGGACACCGTTGCTGGTGGCGCTCGGTCTCATGCTGGGGCTGAGTGGTCTGATCTTCTGGCAGTGGAATACCCTGCAGGAGCGCGAGCGGGAGGAGAGCCAGAGGCGCTTCCAGCAGGAAGCCCAGGACATCGGCCAGCGTGTGCTGGCGCGCATGCAGGCCTACGAGATGGTGTTGCGGGGCATCGCAGGCCTGATGATCGGCAGTGACCAGGTCACGCTCGCGGAGTGGGAGCGAGCCGTGGACCAGCTGCAACTGCAGGACCGCTATCCCGGTATCCAGGCTGTCGCCTGGTCACGCTACCTGACGCCCGAGCAACTGCCCGACTTCGCCGCGGAGGTGAAGGGCGACGGGCGCCTCGACTACCAGATCTTCCCCAGCGGTGATCGCGAGCACTACCTGCCGATCGACTACGTCAGCCCGCTGGATTGGCGCAACAGGCGCGTGCTCGGCTACGACATGCTCAGCGAGACGGTTCGCCGCACCGCCATCGCACGCAGTGTCGATACCGGCGAGGCGAGTCTGAGCGGGCCGCTGGTGCTGCGCCAGGAGGTGGATGTCAACGTCCAGTCCGGCGTGCTGCTCTACCTGCCCGTGTATCGTCCGGGGGTGCCGGTCAACTCCGCCGAGCAACGCCAGGCCGCCTTGCTGGGGCTCGTCCACGGCGCATTTCGCAGCCAGGACCTCATCGAGGGGATTCTCGGACGGCAGACGCGGCTGTTCGACATCCAGCTCAAGGACCCCGGCGCCAGCGACCTGCAACTGCTCAGCCAGGAGGTCGGTGGCAATGACTGGTCACCGCTGTTCAGCTATCAGCAGGAACTGTCGTTGTATGGCCGCACCTGGCAACTGGAGGTGTTCGGCACGCCGGAGTACGAGCGCGGGCTGATCGATCGAACCGGCACACTGGGGCTCTGGGCGGGGCTTGCCGCGGCCCTGATGCTGTCGCTGCTGGTCGGCGGTTTCCTCTATCAGCGCGAACGCAAGCTGAAGATCAGCGAGATGGCAGGGCAGGCCCTGCAGGAGCGCGAGGAACGCTTCCGCCTGCTGGTCGAGCGCCTGCCGGTCGCCACGCTGCTCTGCGACGCCGAGGGGCGGATCGAGATGGCCAACCGCAGCGCGGCGGAGCTGTTCGACTGCCCGCTGAACGCGCTGCACGGCGAATCGGTCCTGCGCATGCTGGCCAATATCGAATCGCCCAAGGACCTGCAGCAACAGCTGGCCGAGAGCGACGAACGCACGGTGCGCACGCTGCGTGGCGAATCGATTCCGGTCAGCATCAGCCTGAATCCGTTGCACGAGGGCAGCAGCTACCTGATCAACCTGGTCGACCTGCGTGCGCGCAAGGTGGCGGAGGAGCGCTTCCGTCTGGTGGTGGAGGCGTCACCCAACGCCATCCTGCTGGTTGACGGGCTCGGTCGTATCGCCATGGTCAACCGCCAGACCGAGCTGCTGTTCGGCTACGAGCGGCAGATGCTGCTGGGTGAGCCGGTCGAGATGCTGCTGCCGGCGGCGCAACGCGGCAGCCATGTGGCGATGCGCCGTGGCTACCAGGCCATGCCCGAGCAACGGCGCATGGGCGGTAATCGCGAGCTGTTCGGCCTGCATCGCGAGGGGCGGATGATCCCCCTGGAGGTGGGCCTTTCGCCCATTCGCAGCGGGGACGAGAGCCTGGTGCAGGCAGTGATCATCGACATCAGCGAGCGCAAGGCCGCCGAACAGAAGCTGCGCGAGCAGGCCGAGCAGCTGCTGCTGGCCAACCGCTACAAGTCCGAGTTCCTCGCCAACATGTCGCATGAGCTGCGCACGCCGCTCAACAGCATTCTGATCCTCAGCGACCAGTTGCGGCAGAACCTGGCGGGCAACCTGACGGAGAAGCAGAGCAAGCATGCCGACATCGTGCACCGTGCCGGCAGCGACCTGTTGCAGCTGATCAACGATGTGCTCGACCTGGCCAAGGTCGAATCCGGGCGCATGCAGCTCAAGCTCGAGCCGATCAACATGCAGGATGTGCTGGTGGAGCTGGATGCCAGCCTGCGGCCGATGGCCGAACTCAAGGGGCTGCGTCTGCATACGCAGCTCGACGCCGGCGTACCGCGCGTGATCCATACCGACCGCGTGCGTCTGCACCAGATCCTGCGCAACCTGCTGTCCAACGCGTTGAAGTTCACCGACCACGGCGAGGTCACCCTGACTGTCAGCAGCGAGGGACGCCAGGATGACGAGCGCGAGCTGCTGTGCTTCAGCGTGCGGGACAGCGGGATCGGCATCGATCCGGCGCAGCACGAGCAGATCTTCCAGGCCTTCCAGCAGATCGACGGTTCCACCAGCCGCCGTTTCGGCGGTACCGGCCTGGGGCTGGCGATCACCCGCCAGCTGGTCCTGGCGCTGGATGGCGACATCAGCCTGCAGAGCGCACCGGGGCAGGGTTCCACCTTCACCGTCAGGTTGCCGGTGCAGGTCGCGCCGATGAATGTCGAGGCGCCTGTCGAGGGGCCGCAACGCGCCGGCGAGGGGCCGCCGTTGCTGATCGTCGAGGATGACGCCAATTTCGCCGCAGTGATCGCTGAGGAGGCCCATTCCCACGGCTTCTCCAGCGTCCACTGCCGCACCGGCCTGCAGGCGCTGGGGGTGTTGCAGCAGGAGTCGTTCAATGCGGTGATCCTCGACATCCTCCTGCCGGATCTCAGCGGCTGGCAGCTGTTCCGGCGGCTGCGTGCCCAGCCGACGCATCGTCATACACCGGTGCACATCATCTCCTGCGTACCGCAGCCGGCGGGCTGGAACGACGACGGCACGCGCTATCTGGTCAAGCCGATCGGCACCGACGAGCTGGAACAGGTCTTCATCGAACTGCAGCATGGTGCGGCGCAGGAGGCCGCGCTGCTACTGGTCGAGGACGTGGATGTGGAGCGCGAGCACTACCGTGAGCAACTGACCGCGCTGGGGTTCAAGGTCTGCGCGTGCGCCGACGGCGAGCAGGCGCGCCTGGCGTATGCGCAGGGGCAGTTCTGCGCGCTGGTGATCGACCTGGACCTGCCCGACCAGGACGGCTTCGCCCTGCTCGACAGCCTCAACCAGATGCGCTCGCTGCAGGGGACGCGCATCGTCATCAATACCGGGGTGGACGTGACCCAGCAGACCCTGCAGCGCCTGCGTCGCTACAGTGCCGTGGTGGTGCGCAAGCATGGCGACGATACCCAGGCGCTGTGCCAGGCGGTGCAGGGCTTCCTGGGCGACGTGCGGGCGCCGCAGCAGGCCGATCCTCAGGCCGGCAGCCTGCAGGGGCGACGCATCCTGCTGGTCGATGACGACGTGCGTAACGTCTATGCGCTGACCGCGCTGCTCGACGAGGCCGGGTTGCAGGTCAGCTCGGCCACCGATGGGGTCGAGGCCATCGCCAGCTACCAGCGTGAGCCCTTCGACCTGATCCTGATGGACATGGCGATGCCCAACATGGATGGCTATACCGCGACACGCCTGCTCAAGCAGGAACATGGCTGCGTGATCCCGATCATCGCCCTCACCGCGCACGCCATGAAGGGCGATCGCGAGAAGTGCATCACCGCGGGCGCCGACGACTACATGGCCAAGCCGGTCAAGCGCGATGAGCTGCTGGCCATGCTGGAGCACTGGCTGGGCATGTCAGCCGTGCCATCGACCGGCAATGATCTACCCTGATCTCAGGAGCAACTGATGCAAGGGCGAAGGATAGAGGAGTAGTGATGGCCCAGGCGCAGAGCAAGACCGCTGCCATACCCGCCAAACAGACGCTGCTGGTGGTGGACGACCGTATAGAGAACCTCGAGGCCATGCAGGCGCTGCTCGAGGATGGCGAGTGGCAGCTGCGCTGTGCCAAGTCGGGCGAGGAGGCCCTGCGTTATCTGCTCGAGGACGATGTCGGCCTGGTCCTGCTGGATGTGCAGATGCCGGGCATGGACGGCTTCGAGGTCGCCCGCCTGATGCGCGGCAACCCGCGCACCCGGCTGACGCCCATCATCTTCGTCTCGGCCATCGCCCAGACCCATGAAGCGGTGCTGCGCGGGTACAGCACCGGTGCCGTGGACTTCGTCCTCAAACCCTTCGATCCCAGCGTGTTGCGGCACAAGATTCAGAGCCTGCTGGAGCACGAAAGCAACCGTATGGAGCTGCAACACCTGTCGCTGCAGCTCGACCGTGCTCGCGCCTTCAATGCGTCGGTCCTGGCCAATGCCGCCGAAGGCATCCTGGTGGTCGGGGAGGACGGGCGTATCCAGTTCGCCAACCCGGCCATGGCGCAGATGCTCGGCGGCGAGGTGGGGGACCTGGAGGGCGTCGACCTGCTGTCGTTTCTCAAGAATCCTGCCTGCGAGGGTGGCTGGCAGCAGTCCGAGTTCTATCTGCACTTCAAGCGCGAGGCGACCTACCGCGTGCACGAGGCGATGATGCGCACGCTCGATGGCGGTTGCCTGCCGGTGGCGCTGTCCTGTTCGCCACTGCCCAGGCTGCAACGGGCCATGGTGGTCATCGCCCTGGACATGTCGGTGGTGCGCAATCTTCACGCACAGCTGGAATCGCAGGCCGTGACCGACTCCCTGACCGGCCTGCTCAATCGGCGCGGTTTTCACCAGGCCCTGGAGTCGTCGCTGGCGCGCATCGAGCGCAGTGGCCAGCGGCTCGCGGTGCTCTATCTGGATCTGGACGGCTTCAAGCGCATCAACGATTCGCTCGGTCATGATGTCGGCGACCAGTTGCTGCGCCGGGTCGGCGAGCAGCTCAAGGCCTGCCTGCGGCCATACGACAGCCTGGCACGCATCGGTGGCGATGAGTTCACCGCATTGCTGGACAACCTCGGCCACCCGGAAGACGCCGCGCGGGTGGCGGAGAAGCTGATCGAGCTGGTGTCGGTGCGCCACACCCTCGACGGTGTCGATGTCACCCTGGGCGCCAGCGTCGGCATCGCCTGCTTCCCCGAATGCGGGCAGAACGTCGAGGGCCTGCTGCGTTCCGCCGACATGGCGATGTACGAGGCCAAGCGTGCCGGGCGCCAGCAGTACCGCTTCTTCTCGCCGGAGATGAACGGGCGTGCGCGCTCTCGGCTGATGCTCGAGGAAAGCCTGCGCCATGCCATCGAGAACGACGATTTCGTGCTGGTCTACCAGCCGCAGTTCGAACTGGCGAGCGGACGCCTGCGCGGCTTCGAGGCCTTGCTGCGCTGGCAGCATCGGGTCGCCGGAACGGTGGCGCCCAACGTGTTCATCCCCTTGCTGGAGGAAACGCGGCTGATCAATCGCCTGGGCGAGTGGATATTCCGGGAAGGGGCCAGGCAGCTGGCGATCTTCAAGCGCCAGTTCGGCGAGGACATGGTGCTGAGCCTGAACGTCAGCCCGGTGCAGTTCGGCATGCCACAGCTGGTCACCGACCTGCAGCGTGTCCTCGACTCCCATGGCCTCAAGCCCAGCCAGCTGGAGGTCGAGGTGACCGAGAGCGCCCTGATGCAGGACCTGGAGCTGACCCAGGCGCAGCTGCGTCACCTGCGGGAACTGGGGGTGAAGATCGCCATCGACGATTTCGGCACCGGCTATTCTTCGCTGGCCTATTTGCGCCACTTCGAACTGGATACGCTGAAGATCGACCGCCTGTTCATCGCCAACATGCTCGATTCACCGCGCGATGCCGCAGTGGTCAGCACCATCATCGATCTCGGCCGCCATCTGGGCCTGGAGGTGATTGCCGAAGGGGTCGAGACCCAGGCCCAGCGCGAGTGGCTGGTGCAGCATCACTGCAACTTCATGCAGGGCTTTCTGGTGGCGCCGGGGGTGCCGGCCGGCACTGCCTTGCGGGTGCCGGCCCAGCTGGACTGGAGTACGTTGCCGCTGCCGCGCGAGGACTGACCCCGGCGGCGTCGCTCAGGCCTGCTGGTGCAGGCTGGCGAGCTCCGCGTCCTTCTCTTCCCACAGACGGTTGACCCACTGCTGGAAGGCCCGACGGTAGTCCTCGTCCTGGTCGTAGTTGCGGCCGATGAATTCACGCGGGATGTCGACCTGCCGGAAACGCACCTGGACGGCGTCCAGGCGACCGCAGAGCAGGTCCCAGAAGCCCGGCACGCCGTGCGGGTAGTGAATGGTGACGTTGACGATGGCGTGCAGTTGCTCGCCCATGGCGTCCAGCACGAAGGCGATGCCGCCAGCCTTGGGCTTGAGCAGATGCCTGAACGGCGATTGCTGCTGGGCGTGCTTGGCCGGGGTCAGGCGGGTGCCTTCGAGGAAGTTGAACACCGCCACCGGGTTGGTCTTGTAGCGGGCGCACGCCTTGCGAGTGGTGGCCAGGTCCTGGCCGCGTTTCTCCGGGTACTTGGCCAGGTACTCCTTGCTGAAGCGCTTCATGAACGGAAACTCCAGCGCCCACCAGCACAGGCCGATCACAGGGACCCAGATCAGCTCCTGCTTGAGGAAGAACTTCAGCAGCGGCATGCGCCGGTTGAGCAGGTACTGCAGCACGAGGATGTCGACCCAGCTCTGGTGGTTGCTGGTCACCAGGTAGGAGTGCCGGGTATCGAAGTGCTCCAGGCCCTGGACGTTCCATTCGATGGTGCCGACCAGGCGCATCCAGAACTTGTTGACGCCGATCCAGCTTTCCGCGATGCCGTGCATGACGAAGCGCAGCGCGCGCTGGATGGGGGCGAACGGCAGCAGCAGTTTCAGCAGGGCGACGATGAACAGCGGCCAGCACCAGAACAGCGTGTTGAGTGCCAGCAGCAGCCCGGCGATCAGGCCGCGCAGTGGCGCAGGGAGAAAGTGCAGCATCGGGCGAACGCCTCCGTAGGCAGGCTGCACGCCCGGCGGGCAGCCTGAGAATGGGGCTTTCGCTGAGCCCCGTTGCGGTTGAAAGAGCTGCGGCATTGCGTGCGGCGAGCTGGTTCGGCGCCAAGGTTAACGGCTGTGCACTGACCTGCAAGTGCCAGCCATGACCAGAGGGTTTCGCCGGCCTCGGGCTTGCGCCATGCACGCCGGCCGTCGATGCGCCCGGTTCGTTGCGGTACATGGCGCATTCCCGGAGTCAGCTCGGCAGGTCCGCCGCCTGAATCGCCGTCAGCGCGATGGTATAGACGATGTCATCGACCAGCGCACCGCGCGACAGGTCGTTCACCGGCTTGCGCAGGCCCTGCAGCATGGGGCCGACGCTGATGCAGTCGGCGCTGCGCTGCACGGCCTTGTAGGTGGTGTTGCCGGTGTTCAGGTCGGGGAACACGAACACCGTGGCACGCCCGGCGACCGGGCTGTTCGGCGCCTTCTGCCGGCCGACGCTTTCAATGGCGGCGGCATCGTACTGCAACGGGCCGTCGAGTGGCAGCTCCGGGCGTTTCTCGCGAGCCAGGCGGGTCGCTGCGCGGACCTTCTCCACTTCCTCGCCACTGCCGGAGTCGCCGGTGGAGTAGCTGAGCATCGCCACTCTCGGCGCAATGCCGAAGGCCTGCGCGGAGGCGGCGCTCTGCAGGGCGATCTCGGCCAGTTGCTCGGCGTTTGGATCGGGGTTCACCGCGCAGTCGCCATAGACCAGCACCTGGTCCGGCAGCAGCATGAAGAACACCGAGGACACCAAGTTGTAACCAGGAGCGGTCTTGATCAGCTGCAGGGCCGGGCGAATGGTGTTGGCGGTGGTGTGGATGGCGCCGGACACCAGGCCGTCGACCTCATCCAGCGCCAGCATCATGGTGCCCAGCACCACGGTGTCTTCCAGTTGTGCCTCGGCCATCGGCGCATTCAGGCCCTTGCCCTTGCGCAGCTCGACCATCGGCTCGACATAGCGACCACGAATCAGGTCCGGGTCGAGGATTTCCAGCCCGTCCGGCAGCTCGATGCCCTGCGCACGCGCCATGGCCTGCACGTCTTCCGGCTTGGCCAGCAACACGCAGCGGGCGATGCCGCGCGCCTGGCAGATGGCGGCAGCCTGCACGGTACGCGGTTCGCTGCCCTCGGGCAGGACGATCCGCTTGGCAGCGGCCTTGGCCCGCTGCACCAGCTGATAGCGGAATGCCGGTGGCGACATGCGCAGTTCGCGCGGCGTGCCGCAGCGGGTGCGCAGCCAGTCATGGTCGATGTGCCCGGCGACGAAGTCGGAGACCTTCTCCGAGCGCTCGCGGTCATCCAGCGGGATTTCCTTGTTCAGGCGGTTGAGGTGGGTGGCGGTGTCATAGGAACCAGTGCTTACCGTCATCACCGGCAGGCCGCTGGCCAGGGCTCCCTGGCACAGCTCCATGATGCGCGGGTCGGGGGCGAAATCGCTGCACAGCAGCAGGCCGGCCAGCGGCACGCCGTTCATCGCGGCCAGGCAGGCCGAGAGAATGATGTCGTCACGGTCGCCGGGCGTCACTACCAGGGTGCCGGGCTTGAGCAGCTGCACGCTGTTGGCCACGGCGCGGGCGCAGAGCACGATCTTCATCATGCGCCGCTGCTCGTAGTCACCGGCATTGAGGATGCGGGCGCCGAGCAGCTCGGCGACGTCCTTGGTGCGCGGCGCGTTCAGTTCGTCCTGCCAGGGGATGCAGCCGAGCAGGCGGAAGTCGCCGCTCTTGAGCAGCGGCGACAGGTCTTCCAGGCGCTCGGCGAAGGCATCGATGCCGTCCTCGCTGCGTACCTTGTTGAGGATCACCCCGAGTACCTTCGGGTCTTTCGGCCCACCGAACAGCTGGGCCTGGATCTCGACGCGGTCGGACAGTTCGGTGAGGCTCTCGTCCTCCGGGGCGCTGACCAGAATCACGTCGGCGTCCAGGCTCTTGGCCAGGTGGAAGTTGACGCGCGCGGCGTAGCTGGCGTGGCGTGTCGGCACCATGCCTTCGACGATGACCACGTCCTTGCCGGCGGCTGCCTGCTGATAGAGGCTGATGATTTCCTCCAGCAGCTCGTCCAGCTGGCCGTCGCCGAGCATGCGCTCGACATGGCTGAGTGGCAGCGGCTTGGGCGAGTGCAGGCCATGGGTGCGGGCGATCAGTTCACTGGAGCGCTCCGGCCCGAGGTCACCGGCATGCGGCTGGGCGATGGGCTTGAAGAAGCCGACCTTCAGGCCGCTGCGCTCCAGGGCACCGACCAGGCCGAGGCTGATGGACGTGAGACCGACACCGAAACCGGTGGGGGCGATGAAGAATGTGTGCATGAAAAAGCCTCAGTCGAGCAGGGCAAGGGTGTCGAGGGCGATCTGCCGCTCTTCATTGGTGGGCACCACCAGCACGCGCGGGTGGCCTGGCGCATGAATCGCGCCGGCGATGCCGCGTATGCAGCGGGCGTTGGCCTGCTCGTCGAGCTTCAGCCCGAGCAGGCCGAGATGGTCGAGGGTCTTGCGCCGGATCAGCGCCGAGTTCTCGCCGATGCCGCCGGTGAAGACCACACCGTCGAGACGCTGCAGGGCGCAGCTCATGGCGGCCAGCGACTTGGCCAGGCGGTAGCAGAACACCTCGATGGCCAGGGTGGCGCCGGGATGGCCCTGCTCGCGCGCCTGCTCCAGCGTGCGCATGTCGTTGGACAGCCCGGAAAGGCCGAGCAGGCCGCTGTCGTGGTTGAGCATGGCGTCGATCTGTTCCAGGCTCCAGCCCAGGGTTCGCGCCAGGTGGCTGTGCAGGTTGGGGTCGACGTCACCGCTGCGTGTGCCCATCACCAGGCCTTCCAGCGGGGTCAGCCCCATGCTGGTGTCACGGCTGAGGCCGTTCTCCACGGCGCAAGTGGAGCTGCCGTTGCCCAGGTGGGCTACCAGCCAACTGCTGGCCTCGACCGCCAGACCGCTCATCTGCGCGGCCTTCTGGCTGACGTAGCGGTGGCTGGTGCCGTGGAAACCGTAGCGGCGCACGCCATGTTCGGCGTACAGCGCCTGCGGGACGGCGTAGCGGAAGGCGTGTTCGGGCAGGGTCTGGTGGAAGGCGGTGTCGAAGACCGCCACCTGGACCAGGTCCGGGAACAGTTTCATCGCCGCTTCGATGCCCTGCAGATTGGCGGGGTTGTGCAGCGGCGCCAGTGGTGCGATCTGGCGGATGCTGTGCAGGCTGGAGGCGTCCAGGCGGCTGGCGCCGGAGAAGTGCTCACCGCCGTGCACCACGCGGTGGCCAATGCCGTGCAGGGCGCCGGCTGCGGCCTGCTGCACGATCGGTAGCAGATGGGACAGCGCCTGACGGTGGTCCGCGCCTGGCAGCGCCAGGCTGTCCTTGTGTTCACTCAGCCGCCAGTGCAGGACCGCCTCGGGGCTGCCCAGACGCTCGGCCAGGCCGCTGAGGATGAAGGTTTCTTGTGCCTCGTTGACCAGCGCGAACTTGATCGACGAACTGCCGCAGTTGATCACCAGAATGTTGCGTGCCGACATTTAAGCTTCCTTGGAGGGTTCGTGCGACCGATCCTTGGCGCACCAGCCACAGGCGAATGGGCTGCCCAGCCTGGCCTGGCGCTGTTCGGGATCGAGTACCCAGGGCCGATTCTGCCAGGGCGGTCGGTGGCGTACATGCTGAGTATGACCACAAGACAAGACTGCCAGCCAATCGCCATGTTCATCCTGACGAAAATCAACGATCCATGCGGCCCGTTTGTCCGGGGTCGGGTCGCAATCGCGGCCAGCCTTGGTTAGACTTGACCGTTCATTTCTCTTTCGCAAAAGGTCTCCACATGCTGATCGCCGCCAACAAGGCCGTCTCCATCGACTATACCCTGACCAACGATGCCGGCGAGGTGATCGACAGCTCCGCTGGCGGCGCGCCGCTGGTGTACCTGCATGGCGCCGGCAACATCATCGTCGGCCTGGAGAAGGCCCTGGTGGGCAAGCAGGCGGGTGACGAAGTCGAAGTCTCCGTCGAGCCGGAAGAAGCCTACGGCGAATACAGCGCCGAGCTGGTCGCGACCCTGAGCCGCGCCATGTTCGAAGGCGTCGACACCCTGGAAGTGGGCATGCAGTTCCATGCGTCCGGCCCGGACGGCAGCATGCAGATCGTCACCATCCGTGATATCGACGGCGACGACGTGACCGTCGACGGCAACCACCCGCTGGCTGGCCAGCGCCTGAACTTCAAGGTCAAGGTCGTCGATGTGCGTGAAGCCAGTGCCGAAGAAGTGGCCCACGGTCACATCCATGGCGAAGGTGGTCACCACCACTGAGTTGCCTGTCGGGCGACTTGCGGTCGTTCCCCTTGGCGGAACCACTGCTAAGCTGAAGTTTGCGATAAAGGCGCCTCAGGGCGCCTTTTTCATGCATGCCCGTTGGTCTTCGGGCCAGCCGTTTCAGGGCCTCGCGCCCGCTGCACTGAATTCGCTGAGGAAGTTCGTCATGAGTGCCTTTCACGATCTCAATCTACGCGCGCTGGACGGCCAGGAACTGCCGCTGGCGCCCTACAAGGGCCAGGTGGTACTGGTGGTCAACGTCGCCTCCAAGTGCGGCCTGACCCCTCAGTACGCCGGGCTGGAGAAGCTCTACCAGCAGTACAAGGGCAATGGCTTCACCGTGCTCGGTGTGCCCTGCAACCAGTTCGCCGGCCAGGAACCTGGCAGCGAGGAGGAAATCCGTGAGTTCTGCAGCCTCAACTACGGGGTGAGCTTTCCGCTGGGCAGCAAGCTGGAGGTCAACGGCCCAGGGCGCCATCCGTTGTATCGCCTGCTCGCCGGTGAGGGCGCCGAGTTTCCGGGCGACATCACCTGGAACTTCGAGAAGTTCCTGGTTGGCCAGGACGGTCGTGTGCTGGCGCGTTTCTCCCCACGCACCACGCCGGACGACCCGGCGCTCATCCAGGCCGTCGAGAAAGCGCTCGGCCTCTGAGCCATGGGCCTGCCTGCTCGAACGAGCCGGCAGGCGTGGCGAATCGGCCAAAACCACGGCCATTTCCTCATGCACCCTTGTTCATGCGGTCGTCCGCTTGCTTAATCGGACGACTTGCCGAGGAGTGCAACCATGACCAGCTTTCCCAACGAGCAATTGCCTGCCATGGCGTCGCCGGCCGAGTTGCGCGCGCTGATCGAAGGGCGCCGTGCCGTGCGCCGCTTCACGCCCGAACCGGTGGCGGACGATGTGATCCGCGACTGCCTGGAGCTGGCCGTGCTGGCGCCGAATTCCTGCAACCTGCAGCCCTGGAGCTTCCAGGTCATTCGCGACCCGGCCCTGCTGGCCCGCCTGCACCCGGTCTGCATGGGCCAGAATGCTGCTCGGGCGCCACTGATCATCGCCGTGCTGGCCCGTCCGGACACCTGGCGTCAGGCGTGCCGCAACGTCATCGACTACTGGCCGGAAGCCGAGGTGCCGGCCCGAATCCGCAGTTTCTACAGCAAGACCGCGCCGTTTCAGTACAACCAGGGGCCGCTGGGACTGCTCGGGCTGTTCAAGCGCCAGCTGGTACGTCTGCTGGGGCTGCGCAAGGCCCTGATGCGAACGCCCAACAGCCGGGCGGACATGCGCCTGTGGGCCGTGAAGTCCACTGCGCTGGCGGCCGAGAACCTGATGCTGGCTTTCCACAGCCACGGTTACGCGACCTGCCCGATGGAAGGCTTCGATGAAGTGCGCCTGCGCCGCGTGCTGGAGATTCCGCGCCAGGCCATACCGATCATGCTCCTGGCCGTTGGCCGCCAGGGCGAGAAGGGCGTGTACAACCCGCGCTTGCGCTTCCCGCTGGAGCAACAGGTCACCTGGCTGTAGCCGCGCTTGACCTGGATCAAATCGCCTGATCTTGAATACGGCGTAATCGTCCTTATCTAGTCTTCATCTCGGCGGGTATCGGTTTTCGGGGATGTTGTCCCGGCCCGCTCTTCTGGAGGAAGGACATTTATGCGTATCGATCGTTTGACCAGCAAGCTGCAACTTGCACTCTCCGACGCCCAATCCCTGGCCGTGGGCATGGACCACGCGGCTATCGAACCGTTGCACCTGATGCAGGCCCTGCTCGAGCAGCAGGGCGGTTCGATCAAGCCCCTGCTGATGCAGGTGGGCTTCGACATCAACAGCCTGCGCCAGGGCCTGACCCGCGAGCTGGACCAGCTCGGCAAGCTGCAGAACCCCACCGGCGACATCAATCTGTCGCAGGACCTGGCACGCCTGCTCAACCAGGCCGACCGCCTGGCCCAGCAGAAGGGCGACCAGTTCATTTCCAGCGAGCTGGTGCTGCTCGCCGCCATGGACGAGAACACCAGGCTGGGCAAGCTGCTGCTCGGCCAGGGCGTATCGAAGAAGGCCCTGGAAAATGCCATCGCCAACCTGCGTGGCGGCCAGGCCGTCAACGACCCCAATGTCGAGGAGTCGCGCCAGGCGCTGGACAAGTACACCGTCGACCTGACCAAGCGTGCCGAGGACGGCAAGCTCGACCCGGTGATCGGGCGTGACGACGAGATCCGCCGCACCATCCAGGTCCTGCAACGGCGTACCAAGAACAACCCGGTGCTGATCGGTGAACCCGGTGTCGGCAAGACCGCCATCGCCGAGGGGCTGGCGCAGCGCATCATCAACGGTGAGGTGCCCGATGGCCTGAAGGACAAGCGCCTGCTGTCGCTGGACATGGGCTCGCTGATCGCCGGCGCCAAGTTCCGTGGCGAGTTCGAGGAGCGCCTCAAGGCGGTGCTCAACGAGCTGGCCAAGCAGGAAGGCCGGGTGATCCTGTTCATCGACGAACTGCATACCATGGTTGGCGCCGGCAAGGCCGAAGGCGCGATGGATGCCGGCAACATGCTCAAGCCGGCGCTGGCGCGGGGCGAGTTGCATTGCGTTGGCGCCACCACGCTGGACGAATACCGCCAGTTCATCGAGAAGGACGCCGCGCTGGAGCGCCGCTTCCAGAAGGTGCTGGTGGACGAGCCGAGCGAGGAGGACACCATTGCCATCCTCCGTGGCCTGAAAGAGCGCTATGAGGTGCACCACGGGGTGACCATCACCGATGGCGCGATCATCGCCGCGGCCAAGCTCAGCCATCGCTACATCACCGACCGTCAGCTGCCGGACAAGGCCATCGACCTGATCGACGAGGCCGCCAGCCGCATTCGCATGGAGATCGACTCCAAGCCCGAGGAGCTGGATCGCCTGGATCGCCGCCTGATCCAGCTGAAGATCGAGCGTGAGGCGCTGAAGAAGGAAGACGACGAGGCGACCAAGAAACGCTTGATCAAGCTCGAAGACGACATCGCCAAGCTGGAGAAGGAGTACGCCGACCTCGACGAGATCTGGAAGTCGGAAAAGGCCGAGGTGCAGGGTTCGGCGCAGATCCAGCAGAAGATCGAACAGGCCAAGACCGAGCTGGAGGCCGCACGGCGCAAGGGTGACCTCAACCGCATGGCCGAGCTGCAGTACGGCGTGATCCCCGATCTGGAACGCAGCCTGCAGATGGTCGACCAGCACGGCAAGAGCGAGAACCAGCTGCTGCGCAACAAGGTCACCGACGAGGAAATCGCCGAGGTCGTTTCCAAGTGGACCGGCATCCCGGTGAGCAAGATGCTCGAGGGTGAGCGCGAGAAGCTGCTGAAGATGGAAGGCCTGCTGCACCAGCGGGTGATCGGCCAGGACGAAGCGGTAGTCGCCGTGGCCAATGCCGTGCGCCGTTCACGCGCGGGGCTGGCGGACCCGAACCGACCGAGCGGCTCGTTCCTCTTCCTCGGCCCGACCGGGGTGGGTAAGACCGAGCTGTGCAAGGCGCTGGCCGAGTTTCTCTTCGACACCGAGGAGGCGCTGGTGCGCATCGACATGTCCGAGTTCATGGAGAAGCACAGCGTGGCGCGCCTGATCGGTGCGCCGCCCGGTTACGTCGGCTACGAGGAGGGCGGTTACCTGACCGAGGCGGTACGCCGCAAACCCTACTCGGTGGTGCTGATGGACGAAGTCGAGAAGGCGCACCCGGATGTGTTCAACGTGCTGCTGCAGGTGCTCGAGGATGGCCGGCTGACCGACAGCCACGGGCGTACCGTGGACTTCAAGAACACCGTGATCGTGATGACCTCCAACCTGGGCTCGGCGCAGATCCAGGAACTGGTCGGCGACAGGGAAGCGCAGCGCGCGGCGGTGATGGACGCGGTGAGCAGCCACTTCCGCCCCGAGTTCATCAACCGGATCGACGAGGTGGTGGTATTCGAGCCGCTGGGCCGCGAGCAGATCGCCGGCATCGCCGAGATTCAGCTGCAGCGCCTGCGTGGCCGCCTGGCCGAGCGTGAGCTGAGCCTGGAACTGACGCCGGAGGCGCTCGACAAGCTGATCGCCGTCGGTTACGACCCGGTGTATGGCGCGCGCCCGCTCAAGCGTGCGATCCAGCGCTGGATCGAGAACCCGCTGGCGCAGCGCATCCTGGCAGGCGACTTCGCTCCGGGTGTGCAGGTCAAGGCCAAGGTGGAGGGCGACGAGATCGTCTTCGCCTGATCGGTCGCAGCGGCAAACGACAAGGCCCGCCAATTGGCGGGCCTTTGTTTTTTGTAGCCGGATGAAATCCGCAAAATGGCAGTCAGGTTGCCCCGGATTGCATCCGGGCTACAGGGTCGGCCCCGGACTGTATCCGGCTGTGTGCTAATCCGTAGGAGCGGCTTCAGCCGCGAAGCTCTGAAGCCGCTGCTGCGTAACGTATCAGCAGCAATCGCCCCAGTGTTTCTTCTTCGAGGTGTGGCCGATACCGGGGTTGAAGCTGTTGGTCGGGTCGAGTTCGCGATAGAAGCCCGCCAGCGCCGGCTTGGCCACGTACAGGTGGCCGACGTTGTGCTCGGCCGGATATTCGGCGCGGCGCTCGTCGAGCAGCGCCCACATACGGTGTTCCATCGCGATCGGGTCGTTGCCTTTCTTGACGATGTAGTCCTGGTGGAACACGTGGCAGAAGAAGTGCCCGTAGTAGAGCTTGTGGATGATCTGCTCCTCCATCTCGTCCGGCAGTGTCTCGACCCAGTCGCGATCGTTGCGGCGCAGGGCGATGTCCAGGGCGAGGATGTCCTCGACGCTGCTGCGGTGCGCCTCGCGGTAGCGGATCGCGGCACCGGCGACGGCGAAGCGATGCAGGAACGCCTTGCGGCCTTCCTCGGCGTCGCATTCGAAGTAGGCGCCGCTGTCGCTGCCAGCGAAGAACTCGGCGAGGAAGGCGCGGGTCTGCTCCAGGGTGTCGTTGGATACCCGCACCAGCAGGTGATGCTCGAAGCGGTCGCGGTACTCGCGCATGCGCGCGGGCAGGTGGCTGGGCAGCAGGTTCATCAGCGCCTGGATCACTTTATCGGTCACGCCACGCAGGCCGAAGCGCTCGAAGAACCCGTCGACCCGGCTCTTCATGGCGAAGGCCGCCGGCACCCTGGAAGTGCCGAACTTGTCGATCACCAGAAAGGTGTCCTTGCCGTACTTCTCGCCGATGTCGAAGGCGGTGCGGTGGATGTATTCCCCCGCGATCGGCAGGCGCGGCAGCCTGGCCAGCAGGTGGCGGCGCACCTCGGTCAGGTCGTGCGGGTCGTTGCTGCCGATGTAGAACACCGTGCTCGGTTCCTTCGGGAAGGTGTCCAGGCGCACCGCGAACAGGCACAGCTTGCCGGCCGAACCGGAGGCCTCGAACAGGCGTGACGGGTCGGCATTGAAGCGCGCCGGGGTGTCGGCGTCGACATCGCGCACGTGCTCGCCATAGCGTGCGTCGGAGGCCTTGGCGGTGGCCTCGTTGTGCACCTGTTGCGGGCTGTAGTCGCCCTGCTGCAGGCGGGTGAGGATTTCCTCGGGGCTGTCGCCCAGCTCGATCCCCAGGTGATTGACCAGTTCCAGCGAGCCGTCGTCCTTCACCTGCGCATACAGCGCCAGTTCGGTGTAGGCCGGGCCACGGCGTACCAGGGCGCCGCCGGAGTTGTTGCAGATGCCGCCGAGCACCGAAGCGCCGATGCACGAGGAGCCGATCACCGAGTGCGGTTCGCGATTCAGCGGTGCCAACGCCTGTTCCAGGCGGTCGAGGGTGGCACCAGGCAGGCACACCACCTGCTGGCCATCGTTGATCAGTTGCACGCCGCTGACGCGCAGGGTGCTGATCAGCACGATCTCACGGTCGTAGTCGTCGCCGTCGGGGGTGGAACCGCCGGTCAGGCCGGTGTTGGCGGCCTGCATGATGACGATGCGATCAGCCGCGACCGCCGCCTGGAGAATGCGCCATTGCTCCAGCAGGGAGCCCGGGCGCACCACCGCCAGGACGTTGCCCTCGCCGGTACGGTGGCCCTTGCGGAAGCGTCGTGTGCCTTGCTCGTCGGTCAGCACATGGCTGGCACCGACGATCTGGCGCATCTGCGCCAGCAGGTCTTCACGGCTCGGGGTGTTGGCGGCAGCGGTCATCGACTCAGCGCTCCTTTACCAGCAGGTCCGAGGAGATCTCGGCGATGGACTTGGCTCCCGTCAGCACCATGGCCACGCGCATCTCCTTCTCGATCAGGTCGAGCAGGTTGCTCACGCCGGCGCCACCGGCGGCAGCCAGGGCGTAGATGAAGGCGCGACCGAGCAGCACGGTATCGGCGCCGAGGGCGAGCATGCGCACCACGTCCAGGCCGGTACGGATGCCGGAGTCGGCGAGAATCTTCAGGTCACCCTTGACCGCGTCGGCGATGGCCGGCAGGGCACGGGCGCTGGACAGCACGCCGTCGAGCTGACGACCGCCGTGGTTGGAGACGATGATGCCGTCGGCACCGAAGCTGACGGCGTCGCGGGCGTCTTCCGGGTCGAGGATGCCCTTGATGACCATCGGGCCATCCCAGAAGTCGCGGATCCACTCCAGGTCCTTCCAGGAGATCGACGGGTCGAAGTTGGCGCCCAGCCAGCCGATGTAATCGGCCAGACCCGTGGGGTTGCCACGGTAGGCGGAGATGTTGCCCAGGTCATGCGGCTTGCCCAGCAGACCGACGTCCCAGGCCCACTGCGGGTGAGTCATGGCCTGCAGCACGCGACGCATGGCTGCGTTCGGGCCGCTCATGCCGGAGTGGGCGTCGCGGTAGCGGGCGCCGGGCACGGGCATGTCCACGGTGAACACCAGGGTCGAGCAGCCAGCGGCCTTGGCCCGCTCCAGGGCGTTCTTCATGAAGCCGCGGTCCTTCAGAACGTAGAGCTGGAACCACATGGGCCGGTCGATCGCCGGCGCCACTTCCTCGATCGGGCACACCGACACGGTGGACAGGGTGAAGGGCAGGCCCTTGGCCGCCGCCGCCTTGGCCGCCTGCACTTCGCCGCGGCGGGCGAACATGCCGGTGAGGCCGACTGGCGCCAGACCGACCGGCATCGACATCTTCTCGCCGAACAGCTCGGTGGACAGGTCCAGTTCGGACATGTTCTTCAGCACCCGCTGCCGCAGCTCGATGTCCGACAGGTCGGCGACGTTGCGGCGCAAGGTGTGCTCGGCATAGGCACCGCCATCGACGTAGTGGAACAGGAAGGGCGGCAGCTTGCGCTGAGCGGCGGCGCGATAGTCGGTAGAGGCAGAAATGATCATGGGCTCATCCTGTTGCTGAAAAAGGGGAAGCGTAGCCTGACGGCAAGAGCCCCGGCATGGCCGGGGCGCAGTGGAACCTTGTGCTCAGCGGGCGACCAGCGGGTCGCTGATGCCCAGTACGTAGATCGCGACCAGCGCGATGATGCCGGTGAACAGCACGTAGTACAGCGTCGGCCAGATGGTCTTGCGCAGGGTACTGCCTTCGCGACCCAGCAGGCCAACGGTGGCCGATGCGGCGACCACGTTGTGGATCGCCACCATGTTGCCGGCGGCGGCGCCCACGGCCTGCACCGCGACGATCAGGGCGCTGGAAATGCCCAGGCTGCTGGCCACGCCGAACTGGAACTGGCTGAACATCATGTTGCTGACGGTGTTGGAACCGGCGATGAACGCGCCCAGGGCGCCGATGCTTGGGGCCAGCAGCGGGTAGATGCCGCCGACGCTGTCAGCGACCCAGCGCGCCATCAGGATCGGCATGCTGGCCAGTTCGGCACCGTTGACGCCGGAGTTGATCAGGATGCGCACCATCGGCACGGTGAACAGCAGCACGAAGCCGGCGCTGAGCAGCACGCTGGAGGATTCCTTGACGGCCTTGCCCAGGTCACGCGCTTTCATGCCGTGCAGGAAGAAGGTGGCCAGTACCACGGCGACCAGAATGCCGCCTGGCAGGTACAGCGGCTGGAAGCTGGCGCTGACGCCGGCTTCGCCGAGCAGGTCGGGGAAGTTCACCACCACGGCTTTCAGGGCGTTGCCCACCTGCGGGAACACGCGGCTGATCACCAGCAGGGCACCGACCAGCACGTAGGGCAGCCAGGCGCGCAGTGCGCTCATCGGCTTGGCGGTCAGCTCGTCCAGTTTCATCTCGACGCTGCCCAGCCATTCGCTCGGCCACTTGTCCGCCGGGGCGAAGTCCCAGGTCTGCTTCGGTACCAGGAAGCCGACGCGTGCGGCGCTGGTGACGATGGCCAGGCCGATCAGGCCGCCCAGCAGGGAGGGGAATTCCGGGCCGAGGAACACGCCGGTGAAGACGTAGGGGATGACGAAGGCGAAACCGGCGAAGATGGCGAACGGCAGGACTGCCAGGCCGGCTTTCCAGCTTTTCTCGGCACCGAAGAAACGGGTCAGCATCATCGCCATGATGGTGGGCATCAGGACGCCGACGGTGGCGTGGATGATCGCCACTTCACTGGTGATCAGTTGCAGGAACTGCGCCCAGGAGGAACCTTGCTCCACCAGGTGGGCGCCGATGGTCGCGGTATCCAGGCCGGTGTTGACGCCGACGATGATGGGCGTGCCGACCGCGCCGAAGGATACCGGCGTGCTCTGAACCAGCATGCCCATCAGCACTGCGGCCATGGCCGGGAAGCCGATGGCCACCAGCAGCGGGGCGGCGATGGCGGCTGGGGTACCGAAACCCGAGGCGCCCTCGATGAAGCAGCCGAACAGCCAGGCGATGATGATGGCCTGGATGCGACGGTCAGGGCTGATGGTGGTGAAACCGGCACGAATGGCGGTGATGCCGCCGGAATGCTTGAGGGTGTTCAGCAGCAGGATCGCGCCGAAGATGATCCACAGCAGGCCGAGGGTGATCAGCAGGCCTTGCAGGGTGGAGGCCAGCACGCGGTTGAGGCTCATGTCCCAGGCGAACAGGCCGACGGCGGCGGTGACCAGATAGACCAGCGGCATGGCGCGCTTGGCCGGCCAGCGCAGGCCGATCAGCAGGATGGCGGCGAGCAGGATCGGCGAGAACGCCAGCAGGGCGAGAATTCCGTTGGACATGGGGCTTACTCCGCGGCAAGGCGCACGCGGCGCAGTAGCAGGGGGGATGCGGTATTCGGCAGACGTGCAGCGCTATGGGGCTTCATGGCGTGACCTCGACGACTCGTTCTTGTTATTGAATCGGGTTAATTGGTAAGACCAATTTACAAAACAGCCGGCTCAGGTTAAAAGTCGATCAATGCGCTGTCAAATCGCAGGGCTAAGACTTTGGTCGTAGAATGCTGTCTTGTTCGTCGCGGGGCGGCGCTATAGGCTTGCGCCATGCTGCATATGGCCTGGTCAAACCAATGGAGAAGCGCGCAATGGAAGTAGGTCTGGTGCGACAGCGTCGTCTCTCGGACGACATCGTCGCGCAACTGGAAACCATGATTCTCGAAGGCACCCTGCGTGCCGGCGAGCGGCTGCCTGCCGAGCGCGCACTGGCTGAGCAGTTCGGCGTGTCACGTCCGTCCCTGCGCGAGGCGATTCAGAAACTGGTGGCCAAGGGGTTGCTGGTCAGCCGTCAGGGCGGCGGCAACTATGTGGCCGAATCACTGGGCTCGACCTTCAGCGACCCGCTGTTGCACCTGCTGGAGAACAAGGAGGATGCCCAGCGCGACCTGCTGGAGTTCCGCCATACGCTGGAAGGTTCCTGTGCCTACTACGCGGCCCGGCGAGCCACCGATATCGACCGGCAACGGCTGAGCGAGGCGTTCGAGGCCTTGCAGGACTGCTACTCGCGCGCTGGCAAGGTCACGCGGGCCGAGGAGGGCGCGGCCGATGCGCGCTTCCATCTGGCGATTGCCGAAGCCAGCCACAATGCCGTGCTGCTGCACACCATCCGCGGGCTGTTCGATCTGCTCAAGCGCAACGTGGTGACCAACATTGGTGGCATGTATGCCCAGCGCGAAGAAACCCGCGACATGCTGATCAGTCAGCACCGGGCGCTGTTCGAGGCGATCATCGAAGGGCGTGCGGAGGACGCGCGCGACCTGTCCAACCGGCACATCGACTATGTGCAGGAAGTGCTGGCGGAAGTTCAGCTGGAGGCTCGGCGCGTGGCGCGAGCGCAGCGTCGGCAGGGACTATAGGCGGCTACAAGCTACAAGCTACAAGCTACAAGCTACAAGCTGGAGCCAGAGTCGCTGTGAAAGCGCTCATGGCTCGCAGCCGCTGTCAGTCGTCCTTGCCCTTGCTGCGCATGGCGCGCTGGACTTCACGGTTGGCGTCGCGCTCTTTCTCGACGTGACGCTTGTCGAAGTCCTTCTTGCCCTTGGCCAGGGCGATCTCGCATTTGACCAGGTGCTGTTTCCAGTACAGCGACAGGGCGACGCAGGTGTAGCCCTTCTGCTGCACGGCACCGAACAGCTTGTCCAGCTCGCGCTTGTTCAGCAGCAGCTTGCGCGTGCGGATCGGGTCGGCGATGACGTGGGTGCTGGCGGTTTTCAACGGGGTGATATGCGCCCCCATCAGCCAGGCTTCGTCGTCCTTGAGCAGTACGTAGCTGTCCACCAGCTGGGCCTTGCCGGCGCGCAGGCTCTTCACTTCCCAGCCAGCCAGGGCGACGCCCGCCTCGAACTTCTGTTCGACGAAATAATCGTGCAGCGCCTTTTTGTTCAGCGCGATGGTGCCTTGTGGATGTTTCTTTTGCTTAGCCATAGGGCGCGCATTATAGGGAGTCGCCCGCGCCTGCGCCATGGGGCTTTACCGAGCCAAGCTTGAGCCTGTCCGGCTAATCTTCGACAATGCGCGATCTTTTTCCCGTAGTGATGGGGTGTTGGCCGTAATGGCGAGCGACAACGTTTCGATTCATGGCGCCTGGGCCAGTCGTTGGGTATTCATTCTGGCGGCTACCGGCTCGGCAGTAGGCCTCGGCAATATCTGGAAGTTCCCCTACATGACAGGGGTCTATGGCGGCGGTGCATTCGTCGTCATGTACCTGTTCTGCATCGCCCTGGTGGGCGTGCCGATCATGCTGGCGGAAACCCTGATCGGCCGGCGTGGCCGGCAGAGCCCAGTCAATTCGATGAAGAGCCTCGCCATCGAGGCGGGCGCGTCGAAAGGCTGGTCGCTGGCGGCGCTGGGCGGCATGGTCGCAGCCCTGCTGATCCTGTCCTTCTATAGCGTGGTGGCCGGCTGGTCGCTGGACTACATCCTCAGCATGGGGCGTGGCGACTTCACCGGCATCACCGCCGAAGGCGCCGGTGCGGCGTTCGGCGGGCTGACTGCGGACCCCTGGCGGCTGACCCTGTGGCACAGCCTGTTCATGCTGATCACCGCGTTCGTCATCGCCAAGGGCGTGGTCGCAGGGCTGGAGCGCAGCCTGCGCATCATGATGCCGCTGCTGTTCGTGCTGCTCCTGGTGCTGCTGGGCTACAGCTTTACCACCGGGCACTTCCGTGAAGGCTTCGACTTCCTCTTCCATTTCGACGCCAGCAAGGTGCAGGGTGGCATTCTCGCCGCCATGGGACATGCCTTCTTCACCCTGAGCGTCGGGGTTGGCTCGATCATGGTGTACGGCGCCTACATGCCGAAGAAGGCATCGATCGGCGCCACGGTGCTGACCGTCGGCCTGCTCGATACCCTGGTCGCGCTGACCGCCGGTCTGGCCCTGTTTCCCATCGTCTTCGCCGCCGGCCTGGAGCCGGGCGGTGGTCCGGGGCTGATGTTTGTCACCCTGCCGATCGCCTTTGGCAACATCGCCTTCGGCCAGGTGATGGGACTGATCTTCTTCGTCCTGGTGGCCGTGGCGGCGTGGAGTTCGTCGATCTCCATGCTCGAGCCGGCAGTCGCCTACTTCGTCGAGAAGAGCGGACGCAGCCGTGCCCTGGTCACAGCGGTGCTGGCGCTGCTGTGCTGGCTGGTCGGCATGGGCACCGTGCTGTCGTTCAACGTCTGGGCCGAGGCCAAATTCTTCGTCTTCGCCGAGGATGGCTTCCACCTGCTGCAGTGGGGCGCCGAGGGCGGCAAGACCTTCTTCGATAGCATCGACTACCTGACCAGCCGCATCCTGCTGCCGCTGGGTGGCCTGGCGTTCGCCCTGTTCGCCGGTTGGGTGCTCAGCCGTGATTCGGTGCGTGACGAGTTGGCGATCAAGAGCCCGTTGCTGTTCAATCTCGCCCTCTGGCTGATTCGCGTCGTGGCGCCGATCGGCGTTCTGATCGTTTTCATCGCGGAGCTGAGCAAGTAAATGACTACTCGAATCCAGCGCTCGGCGTTGCTGCCTTATCCGGCGCAGGCGCTGTTTGACCTCGTCAACGATGTCGCCAGCTACCCGCAGTTCCTGCCGTGGTGCCGCGCCAGTGAAGTGCTAGAGGTCAGCGAGACGCACATGCTGGCCAGTCTCGAGGTGGCCAAGGGCAGCATCAGCCAGCGTTTCGTCACGCGCAATGTGCTGCAGCCCGGGCAGCGCATCGAGATGAACCTGCAGGAAGGACCGTTCACCAGCCTGAACGGTGTCTGGGAGTTCAAGGCGCTGGGCGACAAGGCCTGCAAGATCAGCCTCGATCTGACCTTCGACTACGCCGGGCCGCTGGTGCGCGCTACCCTCGGGCCCCTGTTCAACCAGGCGACCAACACCATGGTTGATGCCTTCTGTCAGCGAGCCAAGCAACTCTATGGATAAGCCGAGCATTGCGATCGAAGTGGTCTACGCGCTGGCCGAACGGCAGAAGCTGCTGCGCCTGTCGGTGCCGGTCGGCACCACGGTGCGTGAGGCGGCGCTGCGCTCCGGCATGCAGCAGTTCTTTCCCGAGCTGGATCTGCAGCAGGCGCCGCTGGGCATCTTCGGCAAGACGGTCAGCAAGCCGGAGGAACGCGAGCTGGTCGAGGGGGAGCGCGTGGAGATCTACCGCCCGCTGATCGCCGACCCGAAAGAGGTGCGCAAGCAGCGGGCGGCCAAGGCCAAGGCCCGGGAAGAGGGCGACGAGTCGGCCTGAGGTACAGCGTTTGCTGCACGTGGCGAGCGGACATGAAAAAGCCCGGAGCGAGTCCGGGCTTTTTCATGTCTGGGTGTTACTGCGGTTCGGTGTCCAGCGGCTCCGGCGTTGGTACCGGTACGGTTTCCACCTGGTCGACTTCGCGCTGGATCTGCTCGAGCAGCGAGCCTGGTGCTGGCGGCGTGTCGTCCTGCGGCTTGGCCTGCGGCTGCGTACTGGTGGTATCGCTGTCCTGGCCAAGGATGGCCTGGTCGCGGCTTACGCCGGGCATGAAGTCGCCGGCCAGGCCGACCAGCTGGTCGCTGCCGTCGAAGACCAGGCTGACGCGTTCCTGCAGGCGCTGACCGCCACCTGGCTGGATGCTGTAGAGATAATCCCAGCGATCGGCATGGAAGGTGTCGGTGATCAGCGGGTTGCCCATGATAAACCGCACTTGGCGTCGGGTCATTCCGGGACGCAGCTGGTCTATCATGTCCTGTGTCACGACATTGCCCTGTTGAATGTCGATCTTGTAAACCCCGGGGAATGAACAACCGGCGAGTGCGAAGAGCCCGGTCAGCGACAGGCTGGTCAGCAAGAGCTTGGTTTTTTGCATCGGAGGGTGACTTCCACTATCTTGGGCAACTTGAACCCCGGATCATACCCGTATTGAAGGGTGCTGCGAAACAGCATCCATGAGAAAGCAGACCATGGTTGAAAATAACGAACTGCGCAAAGCTGGACTGAAGGTGACTCTGCCACGGGTCAAGATCCTGCAGATGCTCGACAACGCCGAGCACCGTCACATGAGTGCGGAAGATGTCTACAAGGCACTGATGGAGGCAGGCGAGGACGTCGGCCTGGCGACCGTCTACCGCGTACTGACCCAGTTCGAGGCGGCGGGCCTGGTGGTTCGCCACAACTTCGACGGTGGCCATGCGGTATTCGAACTGGCCGACAGCGGCCATCACGACCATATGGTCTGTGTGGATTCCGGTGAGGTGATCGAGTTCTTCGATGCCGAGATCGAGAAGCGCCAGAAGGAAATCGTGCGTGAGCATGGCTTCGAACTGGTCGATCACAACTTGGTGTTGTACGTACGCAAGAAGAGCTGATGCTTCTGCTGCGATGAAAAAGGCGACCCTCGGGTCGCCTTTTTATTTATTGGGCTCGGGAGTCGTGCCCGATTGCAGGCCGTGACGCCGGGCCTGCTACACCCGGCTGCGGCGATGGTTGTCTCAGGCGGCCTGCGCGCTGGTGACCATCTTGCGCGCGTGCGCAAGGGATTCTTCGGTCAGGTCGACGCCGCCGAGCATGCGCGCGATTTCCTCGACGCGGCCGTTCTCGTCCAGTCTGCTCACGGCCGTGGACGTGGCCTCTTCGCCGCGGCGCTTGTGGACGAACAGGTGCTGATGGCCCTGTGCAGCCACCTGCGGCAGGTGGGTCACGCAGAGGACCTGGCCGCGCTCGCCCAGGCGGCGCAGCAGTTGCCCGACGACCTCGGCGGTCGGGCCGCCAATGCCGACATCCACTTCGTCGAAGACCAGCGTCGGGACGCGCGAGGTCTGTGCGGTGATCACCTGGATTGCCAGGCTGATACGTGACAGCTCGCCGCCCGAGGCCACCTTGGCCAGGCCGCGCAACGGTTGGCCGGGGTTGGCGCTGACCAGGAATTCCACGGTTTCCAGGCCATTGGCCTGCGGCTCTTCGCTGTTCATGCTCTGCAGCTGGATGCTGAAACGCCCGCCGGGCATGCCCAGTGCCTGCATCTCCTGCTCGACGGCTGCGGCCAGGCGCTCGGCGGCGCTGCCGCGCAGTGCGCTGAGTTCGGCGGCCTTCTCCTGGTAATGGCGGGCGTAGGCGGCCAGTTCCTCGGCCAAGCGCTCGCTGGCCTGGTCGTCGGCATTGAGGCTCTCCAGTTCCTCGAACAGTCGTTGCTGGAGGGCGGCCAGCTCGGTGGGCTGGATGCGGTGCTTGCGGGCCAGGGTGTAGATGGTGTCCAGGCGTTCTTCGAGGTACTGCTGGCGCTGCGGGTCGGCATCGAAGTGATCGACGAAGCGGTTCAGTTCGCCCACGGCCTCCTCGACCTGGATCTGCGCGCTGGCCAGCAGGTTGCTCGCTTCGCCCAGCGCGCCGCCCTGGCCGCCAAAGGCGCCAAGCCGGTTGAGGCTGGCGGTCAGCGCCGACAGCACGTTGCCGGCATCGCTTTCGCTGCACAGCTCGAGTACCTGGCGACAGGCACCGAGCAGCGCTTCGGCATTGCTCAGAGCCTTGTGTTCGCGCTCCAGCTCGTCCAGTTCGTTCTCGCCCAGGGCCAGGTTTTCCAGTTCTTCCAGCTGGTAGCTGAGCAGCTGGTGGCGGGCGCGCTGCTCGTCACCCTGGCTGGAAATGCGCTGCAGGTCGTTGCGCGTCTGCTTCCAGCGCTGTGCGGCCAGCTGCACCTGGCGCGCCAACTCCTGGCTGCCGGCGTACTCGTCGAGCAGGCGGCGGTGGGTGTCGCTCTTGAGCAGCGACTGGTGTTCATGTTGGCTGTGGATGTCGATGATCAGCTCGCCGAGCGCCTTGAGGTCGGCTTGCGGGCAGGGGCTGCCGTTGATGTAGCCGCGCGAGCGCCCCTCGGCGGTGATCACCCGGCGCAGGATGCACGGGCCGTCGCTGTCCAGGTCGCGCTCGGCGAGCCAGCTGCGGGCTTCGGGGATCTCCGCCAGGTCGAAGCTGGCGAGGATGTCGGCCTTGTCCGCGCCGGGGCGCACCACGCCGCTGTCGGCACGGTCGCCCAGGCACAGGCCGAGGGCATCGAGCATGATCGACTTGCCGGCACCGGTCTCGCCGCTGATGGCACTCATGCCGGCATCCAGCTCGAGGTCCAGGTGGTCGACGATGGCGTAGTTGTGTATGGACAGGTGCACCAGCATGGCGAACGCTCCCGAATTTGATGTCTGGTTATTTATACAGTGTTTTTTCTTTCCCTGACAATCCTCCTCTATCGCCCCTTGAAAGCTGTGGATTTGACTCCATATAGGCGGGCAGGTGCGCGGGCCGGACTCGCGCCGATTCATTCGAGAGGAGATAGGCATGGCTGACGAACAGAACCTGGATACGCAGAACCCCGAGGCTCAGGCGGCCGAGAATGTCGCGCCGAGCGATGACCTGGCGGCTCGCGTGCAGGCACTGGAAGAGCAGCTGGCTGCAGCGCAGGACCAGTCGCTGCGCATGGCGGCCGAGCTGCAGAATGTGCGTCGTCGCGCCGAGCAGGACGTGGAGAAGGCGCACAAGTTCGCCCTGGAAAAATTCGCCAACGACCTGCTGCCGGTCGTCGACAGCCTGGAACGTGGTCTGGAGCTGTCCAGCCCGGACGACGAAGCGATCAAGGGCGTGCGCGAGGGCATGCAACTGACCCTCAAACTGTTCATCGACACCCTGGCGCGTCATCAGCTGGAAACGCTGGACCCGCATGGCGCTCCGTTCAACCCGGAGCATCACCAGGCCATGGCGATGGAAGAGAGTGTCAACGTCGAGCCGAACTCGGTGCTCAAGGTGTTCCAGAAGGGCTACCTGCTCAATGGCCGCCTGCTGCGCCCGGCCATGGTCGTGGTGAGCAAGGCGCCGACCACGCCGCCGCCGTCCATCGACGAGCAGGCTTGAAATTTTCGGGGGCGACCCCATTTCTGAGTCAAGCGTTTTAGTGCTACCGGCGCCTGCGAAGCGAGGCGACGGAAAAATCAAAGTTTCGGGAGAATTTTCATGGGCAAAATCATCGGTATCGACCTGGGGACCACCAACTCCTGCGTCTCCATTCTGGAAAACGGCAACGTCAAGGTGCTGGAGAACGCCGAAGGCGCTCGCACCACGCCGTCCATCATCGCTTACGCCAACGACGGCGAAACCCTGGTTGGCCAGTCGGCCAAGCGCCAGGCCGTGACCAACCCGCACAACACCCTGTATGCGGTGAAGCGTCTGATCGGTCGTCGTTTCGACGAGGATGTCGTGCAGAAAGACATCCAGATGGTTCCGTACAAGATCGTCAAGGCTGACAACAACGACGCCTGGGTCGAGGTCAACGGCCAGAAGATGGCCCCGCCGCAGATCAGCGCCGAAGTGCTGAAGAAGATGAAGAAGACCGCTGAGGACTACCTCGGCGAGCCGGTCACCGAAGCGGTGATCACCGTTCCGGCCTACTTCAACGACAGCCAGCGTCAGGCCACCAAGGATGCCGGTCGCATCGCCGGTCTGGACGTCAAGCGCATCATCAACGAGCCGACCGCGGCTGCGCTGGCCTATGGCATGGACAAGGCCAAGGGCGACCACACCGTGATCGTCTATGACCTGGGTGGCGGTACCTTCGACGTGTCGGTGATCGAGATCGCCGAAGTCGACGGTGAGCACCAGTTCGAAGTGCTGGCCACCAACGGCGACACCTTCCTCGGTGGTGAGGACTTCGACATTCGTCTGATCGACTACCTCGTCGACGAGTTCAAGAAAGAAACCGGCATGAACCTCAAGGGTGACCCGCTGGCGATGCAGCGCCTGAAGGAAGCTGCCGAGAAGGCCAAGATCGAGCTGTCCTCGAGCCAGCAGACCGACGTCAACCTGCCGTACATCACTGCGGATGCCAGCGGTCCGAAGCACCTGAACGTGAAGATCTCCCGCTCCAAGCTGGAGTCGCTGGTCGAGGACCTGGTGCAGCGCACCATCGAGCCGTGCCGCACCGCGCTGAAGGATGCCGGCATCGACGTCAGCAAGATCGACGACGTGATCCTGGTCGGTGGTCAGACTCGCATGCCGCTGGTGCAGAAGACCGTTGCCGAGTTCTTCGGCAAGGAGCCGCGCAAGGACGTCAACCCGGACGAAGCCGTGGCCATGGGCGCTGCCATTCAGGGCGCGGTACTGGCCGGTGACGTCAAGGACGTGCTGCTGCTGGACGTTTCCCCGCTGACCCTGGGTATCGAAACCATGGGTGGCGTGATGACCGCGCTGATCGAGAAGAACACCACCATCCCGACCAAGAAGTCGCAGGTGTTCTCCACCGCCGACGACAACCAGAGCGCCGTGACCATTCACGTGCTGCAGGGCGAGCGCAAGCAGGCGGCGCAGAACAAGTCCCTCGGCAAGTTCGACCTGGCCGAGATTCCGCCGGCTCCGCGTGGCGTGCCGCAGATCGAAGTGACCTTCGATATCGATGCCAACGGCATCCTGCACGTGTCCGCCAAGGACAAGGCCACTGGCAAGCAGCAGTCCATCGTGATCAAGGCCAACTCCGGTCTGTCCGAGGAAGAGATCGAGCAGATGGTGCGTGACGCCGAGGCCAACGCCGAGGAAGACCGCAAGTTCGAAGAGCTGGCCACTGCGCGCAACCAGGGCGACCAGCTGGTGCACGCCACCCGCAAGATGCTCACCGAGGCGGGCGACAAGGCGACTGCCGACGAGAAGGCCGCCATCGAGAAAGCCATCGGTGAACTGGAAGTCGCACTGAAGGGTGACGACAAGGAAGCCATCGAGGCCAAGATGAACGCCCTGTCCGAGGCCACCACGCCGCTGGCGCAGAAGATGTACGCCGAGCAGCCGCAAGCCGGTGCCGCCCAGGCGGACGCCGGTGACGCCAAGGATGCCGGTGACGACGTGGTCGACGCTGAGTTCGAAGAGGTCAAGGAGAACAAGTAAGGGATGCGCGCACGCCTTTCGCCCCTCCGGGAGCGAAGGGCGTGTCGCCCTCTGCTTTTCGCTCCGCCGTCGCATCTGGCGGTCAGGATACGCCGCGCGGGAGCCTTCTCCCGCGTCGGCGTATCTGGAGCTCACGAATCTGAGAGTGCAGCACAACTATGGCAAAACGAGACTATTACGAGGTTCTGGGGGTCGAGCGCGGCGCCAGTGAGGCCGAGCTGAAGAAGGCCTATCGGCGTCTGGCGATGAAGTTCCACCCGGACCGCAACCCGGACGACAAGGAGGCGGAGGAGAAGTTCAAGGAGGCCAACGAGGCCTACGAGGTGCTCTCCGACGCCAGTAAGCGCTCGGCCTATGACCAGTACGGGCATGCCGGGGTCGATCCGCAGATGGGCGGTGGCGCCGGCGCCGGTTTCGGTGGCGCCAACTTCTCCGACATCTTCGGCGACGTGTTCAGCGATTTCTTCGGCGGTGGCGGTCGCGGCGGTTCGCGCGGCGGCGCCCAGCGTGGCAGTGACCTGCGCTACACCCTGGAGCTGGACCTGGAAGAAGCCGTGCGCGGCACCACCGTGACCATTCGCGTGCCGACCCTGGTGGGTTGCAAGACCTGCGATGGCTCCGGCGCCAAGAAGGGCACCAGCCCGGTGACCTGTACCACCTGCGGTGGTATCGGCCAGGTGCGCATGCAGCAGGGCTTCTTCTCGGTGCAGCAGACCTGCCCGCGTTGCCACGGCAGCGGCAAGATGATCACCGACCCCTGTGGCAGCTGCCATGGTCAGGGGCGCGTGGAAGAGAGCAAGACGCTGTCGGTCAAGGTGCCGCCAGGTGTCGATACCGGTGATCGCATCCGCCTGTCCGGCGAAGGCGAGGCCGGCGCGCATGGCGGCCCGGCCGGTGACCTCTATGTGGTGGTCAACGTCCGTGAACATGCGATCTTCCAGCGCGATGGCAAACATCTGTACTGCGAAGTGCCGATCAGCTTCGCCGACGCGGCGCTGGGTGGCGAGCTGGAAGTGCCGACCCTAGACGGCCGGGTCAAGCTGAAGATTCCGGAAGGCACCCAGACCGGCAAGCTGTTCCGCCTGCGCGGCAAGGGCGTGGCCCCGGTGCGCGGTGGTGCGGCCGGTGACCTGATGTGCCGTGTCGCGGTGGAGACGCCGGTCAACCTGACCAAGCGTCAGCGCGAGCTGCTCGAGGAGTTCCGCAAGTCGCTGCAGGGCGATGATTCCCACTCGCCCAAGGCCAGTGGCTGGTTCGAAGGCGTCAAGCGCTTCTTCGGCGACGTTTAATTGAGCGGCAAGCCACAGGCGACAGGCTGCAAGAGACTCTTGCACTTGGCCTGTGGCTTGAAGCCAGCAGCTTGGAGCTGATGTTATGCAACGTATTGCAGTGATGGGCGCCGCCGGGCGCATGGGCAAGACCCTGATCGAAGCCGTGAGCCAGGCCGAGGGCGCGAAGCTCAGCGCGGCCATCGACCGTGCCGACAGCAGCCTGATCGGTGCCGACGCAGGCGAGCTGGTCGGGCTGGGCAAGATCGGTGTGACGCTGGCCGGTGAGCTGGCGGCGGTGGTCGATGATTTCGACGTGCTGATCGACTTCACCCATCCCTCGGTGACGCTGAAGAACCTGGAAGTCTGCCGTCAGGCCGGCAAGGCCATGGTCATCGGCACCACCGGCTTCACCCCGGAGGAGAAACAGCTGCTGAGCGAGGCGGCCAAGCAGATTCCCATCGTCTTCGCCGCCAACTTCAGCGTTGGTGTCAACCTGTGCCTGAAGCTGCTCGACACCGCCGCGCGCGTGCTGGGTGACGATGTGGACATCGAGATCATCGAAGCCCATCACCGCCACAAGGTCGATGCCCCGTCGGGCACGGCGCTGCGCATGGGCGAGGTGGTCGCGGATGCCCTGGGGCGTGATCTGCAGAAGGTCGCCGTGTATGGCCGTGAAGGGCAGACCGGGGCGCGTGAGCGCGAGACCATCGGTTTCGCCACCGTGCGTGCCGGCGATGTGGTCGGTGATCACACCGTGCTGTTCGCTGCCGAGGGCGAGCGCGTGGAGATCACCCACAAGGCCTCCAGCCGCATGACCTTCGCCAAGGGCGCGGTGCGTTCGGCGCTCTGGCTGCAGTCGCGTTCGCCAGCGCTGTACGACATGCAGGACGTGCTGGGGCTGCGTTGAGAAATGTGTGACGGAAGCGTCCTGGCGGGTGGACCGAAAAAGGGTTTTCCTGTAAGCTTCCTGTTTTAGTGTGTCCACTAAAAGTTACGCAGAATGGCTCAAATAAAAAAGCGGGATGACCTTCACACGTCATCCCGCTTTTTTACAACCTGCGTTTGCTTCAAGCCTTGATCGTGACGGAGGTCTTCTTGACTAAGCCAGCCCCCAAACCTGCCATTTTAGCCCTTGCTGACGGCAGTATTTTTCGCGGCGAATCTATCGGGGCCGATGGCCAGACCATCGGAGAGGTGGTGTTCAACACCGCCATGACCGGCTATCAGGAAATCCTTACCGATCCATCCTACGCCCAGCAGATCGTTACCCTGACCTACCCGCACATCGGCAACACCGGCACCACGCCGGAAGATGCCGAGTCCAACCGTGTATGGGCCGCCGGCCTGATCATTCGCGACCTTCCGCTGATCTCCAGCAACTGGCGCGACAAGCAGCCGCTGGACGAGTACCTGAAAGAGAACGGTACGGTCGCCATCGCCGGTATCGATACCCGTCGCCTGACCCGCATCCTGCGCGAGAAAGGCTCGCAGAACGGCTGCATTCTGGTTGGCGCTGAGGCCACCGAAGAGAAGGCGCTGGAGCTGGCACGCAGCTTCCCGGGCCTCAAGGGCATGGACCTGGCCAAGGAAGTCACCTGCGACAAGCCCTACGAGTGGCGCTCCAGCGTGTGGAGCCTGGAGAGCGACAGCCATCCGCAGATCGCCGCTGCCGACCTGCCGTATCACGTGGTCGCCTACGACTACGGGGTCAAGCTGAACATCCTGCGCATGCTGGTCGCGCGCGGCTGCCGCCTCACCGTGGTGCCGGCCCAGACACCGGCCAGCGAAGTGCTGGCGCTGAATCCCGATGGCGTGTTCCTGTCCAACGGCCCAGGCGACCCCGAGCCCTGCGACTACGCGATCAAGGCGATCAAGGACGTGCTGGAAACCGACATTCCGGTATTCGGCATCTGCCTCGGCCACCAGTTGCTGGCGCTGGCCTCCGGCGCCAAGACCCTGAAGATGGGCCACGGCCACCACGGTGCCAACCACCCGGTACAGGACCTCGACAGCGGCGTGGTGATGATCACCAGCCAGAACCACGGTTTCGCCGTGGACGAAAGCAGCCTGCCGGGCAACGTGCGCCCGATCCACAAGTCGCTGTTCGACGGCACCCTGCAGGGCATCGAGCGTACCGACAAGGACGCCTTCAGCTTCCAGGGTCACCCCGAGGCGAGCCCGGGCCCGCACGACGTGGCCCCGCTGTTCGACCGCTTCATCGAAGCCATGGCCAAGCGCCGCTAAGCCCCGCCGACTGACCTAAGGATTCGAGTAACGATCATGCCAAAACGTACAGACATCAAAAGCATCCTGATCCTCGGTGCCGGCCCCATCGTCATCGGCCAGGCCTGCGAGTTCGACTACTCCGGCGCCCAGGCGTGCAAGGCGCTGAAGGAAGAAGGTTTCCGCGTCATTCTGGTGAACTCCAACCCGGCCACCATCATGACCGACCCGGCCATGGCCGACGCCACCTACATCGAGCCGATCAAGTGGGCCACCGTGGCCAAGATCATCGAGAAGGAGCGTCCGGACGCACTGCTGCCGACCATGGGTGGCCAGACCGCGCTGAACTGCGCGCTGGATCTGGAGCGCCACGGCGTGCTGGAAAAGTTCGGTGTCGAGATGATCGGTGCCAACGCCGACACCATCGACAAGGCCGAAGACCGTTCGCGCTTCGACAAGGCGATGAAGGACATCGGCCTGGCCTGCCCGCGCTCGGGTATCGCCCACAGCATGGAAGAAGCCTACGGCGTGCTGGAGATGGTGGGTTTCCCCTGCATCATCCGTCCGAGCTTCACCATGGGCGGCACCGGCGGCGGCATCGCCTACAACCGTGAAGAATTCGAGGAAATCTGCGCCCGTGGTCTGGACCTGTCGCCGACCAACGAGCTGCTGATCGACGAATCGCTGATCGGCTGGAAGGAATACGAGATGGAGGTGGTCCGCGACAAGAAGGACAACTGCATCATCGTCTGCTCCATCGAGAACTTCGATCCGATGGGCGTGCACACCGGCGACTCGATCACCGTCGCGCCGGCGCAGACCCTGACCGACAAGGAATACCAGATCATGCGCAACGCCTCGCTGGCGGTGCTGCGTGAGATCGGCGTGGAAACCGGTGGCTCCAACGTGCAGTTCGGCATCTGCCCGAACACCGGGCGCATGGTCGTGATCGAGATGAACCCGCGCGTATCGCGTTCCTCGGCGCTGGCCTCCAAGGCCACCGGCTTCCCGATCGCCAAGATCGCCGCCAAGCTGGCCGTCGGCTACACCCTGGACGAGCTGCAGAACGACATCACCGGCGGGCGTACCCCTGCCTCGTTCGAGCCGTCGATCGACTACGTGGTGACCAAGGTTCCGCGCTTCGCCTTCGAGAAATTCCCCAAGGCCGACGCCCGCCTGACCACCCAGATGAAATCCGTGGGCGAGGTCATGGCCATCGGCCGCACCTTCCAGGAGTCGGTGCAGAAAGCCCTGCGCGGTCTGGAAGTCGGCGTTGCCGGTTTCGATCCGAAGCTCGACCTGAACGACCCGGAAGCCGAGAGCACCCTGCGTCGTGAGCTGACCGTGCCCAGCGCCGACCGCATCTGGTACGTGGCCGATGCCTTCCGCGCCGGCAAGAGCGTCGCCGAAGTGTTCGACCTGACCCGTATCGACGAGTGGTTCCTGGTGCAGATCGAGGATCTGATCAAGGACGAAGCCACCGTGCAGACCCTGGGTCTGTCGGCCATCGACTACGACCTGATGTTCAAGCTCAAGCGCAAGGGCTTCTCCGATGCGCGTCTGGCCAAGCTGCTCGGCGTTTCCGAGAAGAGCCTGCGTGCCCATCGCCACAAGCTGAAAGTGCTGCCGGTGTACAAGCGCGTGGATACCTGCGCTGCCGAGTTCGCCACCGACACCGCCTACATGTACTCCACCTACGAGGAAGAGTGCGAGGCCAAGCCGAGCGGCCGCGACAAGATCATGATCCTCGGCGGCGGTCCCAACCGTATCGGCCAGGGCATCGAGTTCGACTACTGCTGCGTGCATGCGGCGCTGGCCATGCGTGAAGACGGTTACGAGACCATCATGGTCAACTGCAACCCGGAAACCGTCTCCACCGACTACGACACTTCCGATCGCCTGTACTTCGAGCCGGTGACCCTGGAAGACGTGCTGGAAATCGTCCGTGTCGAGCAGCCCAAGGGCGTCATCGTCCAGTACGGCGGCCAGACTCCGCTGAAGATCTGCCGCGCCCTGGAAGAAGCCGGTGTACCGATCATCGGTACCAGCCCCGAGGCCATCGACCGTGCCGAAGACCGTGAGCGCTTCCAGCAGATGGTGCAGCGCCTGAACCTGCGTCAGCCGGCCAACGCCACCGCGCGCAGCGAAGACGAGGCCCTGGCCCTGTCGAAGAACATCGGCTACCCGATGGTGGTGCGTCCGTCCTATGTACTGGGCGGCCGGGCGATGGAAATCGTCTACCAGGAAGAAGAGCTCAAGCGCTACATGCGCGAAGCGGTGAAGGTCTCCAACGACAGCCCGGTGCTGCTGGATCGCTTCCTCAACTGCGCCATCGAGGTGGACGTGGATGCGGTCAGCGACGGCGAGACTGTGGTCATCGGCGCGATCATGCAGCACATCGAACAGGCCGGCGTGCACTCCGGTGACTCCGCCTGCTCGCTGCCGCCGTACTCGCTGCCGGCACACATCCAGGACGAGATCCGCGAGCAGGTCAAGAAAATGGCCCTGGAACTCGGCGTGGTCGGTCTGATGAACGTGCAGATGGCCGTACAGGGCGAAGACATCTACGTCATCGAGGTGAACCCGCGCGCCTCGCGTACCGTGCCGTTCGTCTCCAAGTGCGTCGGCGAGTCGCTGGCCAAGGTGGCGGCGCGCGTCATGGCAGGCAAGAGCCTGGCCGAAGTGGGCTACACCAAGGAAATCATTCCGCCGTTCTTCAGCGTCAAGGAAGCGGTGTTCCCCTTCGCCAAGTTCCCGGGTGTCGACCCGATCCTCGGCCCGGAGATGAAATCCACCGGTGAGGTGATGGGTGTCGGCGACAGCTTCGGTGAAGCCTTCGCCAAGGCCCAGGTCGGTGCCAGCGAAATCCTGCCGAACACCGGCTGTGCCTTCATCAGCGTGCGCGAGGATGACAAGGCCGAGGCCGTGCAGGTCGCTCGCGACCTGGTCAGCCTGGGCTTTGAAGTCGTCGCCACTGCCGGTACCGCCAAGGTGATCGAGGCCGCCGGCCTGCCGGTACGCCGTGTGAACAAGGTGACCGAAGGTCGTCCGCACGTGGTCGACATGATCAAGAACGACGAGGTCACCCTGATCATCAATACCACCGAGGGGCGTCAGTCCATTGCTGACTCCTACTCGATCCGTCGTAACGCCCTGCAGCACAAGATCTACTGCACCACCACCATCGCGGCGGGTCAGGCGGTCTGTGAGGCGCTCAAGTTCGGTCCGGAGAAGACCGTGCGTCGGCTGCAGGATCTGCATGCAGGAATCAAGGCATGAACAAGTACCCCATGACCGTCCAGGGCGCTCGCGCCCTGGAAGAAGAACTGGCGCACCTGACCAAGGTGCGTCGTCCGGCCCTGAGCCAGGCGATCGCCGAGGCGCGTGAGCTGGGTGACCTCAAGGAAAACGCCGAATACCATGCCGCCCGCGAGGAGCAGGGCATGGTCGAGGCGCGCGTGCGTGATATCGAAGGTCGTTTGCAGAATGCGGTGATCATCGATGTCACCACCATCGAGCACACCGGCAAGGTGATCTTCGGTTCCACCGTGGAAATCGCCAACGTCGAGACCGACGAGAGCGTGACCTATCGGATCGTCGGTGAAGACGAAGCCGACATCAAGCAGGGCAAGATCTCCGTTGCATCTCCCATCGCGCGCGCCCTGGTGGGCAAGAGCGAAGGCGATGTCGTCGGCGTGCAGACCCCCAGTGGCCTGGTCGAGTACGAGATTGTCGAAGTCCGCCACGTATAAGCCGCGCCAGTCGTCACGGGCCTCCGCTGTCAGCTGGCAGCTGGCCCAGACCCTCTGGGTCGGCGGCATCTGGGTGTTGCAGTTCATCGTCCTGCCGGCCATTGAACAGGCCGGCCTGGCGCCTTTGCTGGTGCAGGAGATCGCGGCGCGCCTGATGCCGCTGCTGGTGGGCCTGGCGGCAGTGGGCGTTGCCCTGCAGGCACTGGCGCTGCTGCGTGTCGAAGGGCTGGCCAGCTTGCTGCGGGATGTGCGCGGGCAGCTGCTGCTGACCGTCGCGGCGATGGCGCTGAGTCATTTCGCCGCGCTGCACTACTGGCCTGGGGCCGAGTACTGGCTACGCTTCAGCTATCTGGTCATGGCATTCTGCGGGTTGCTGCTGGTGCTGCAACCCGTGCCGGGGAAAGAGCGGCCATAAGCCGCAAGCGACAAGCCTCGAGTAAAAGCAGCGCGAAGCGCCTGGCGTACTTGAGTGGCAGGACGTTTATCCTGATTTGCTTGCAGCTTGCAGCTTGCAGCTTGCAGCTTGCAGCTTGCAGCTTGCAGCTTGCAGCTTGCAGCTTGCAGCTGGTTCAGCCCTGGTAGCGAATGACGTTGGACAGGTTGCGATTCGGCTTGGGGTTCTTGCGATAGAGCAGGGCGACCTTGCCGATCGACTGGACCAGTTCAGCGCGGCCGCTTTCGCACAGGGCCGCGATGGCGGCCTGGCGGTCCTCGCGTTCGGCGAGGCGCAGCTGTACCTTGATCAGCTCGTGATCGTTCAGGGCACGGTCCAGCTCTGCCAGCACGCCCTCGGTCAAACCATTGTCGGCCACGATCAATACAGGTTTCAGGTGGTGGCCGATAGATTTGAATTGTTTCTTCTGCTCTTGAGTGAGCGGCATAATCGTTAGTACCTAATTCGGTCTGGAAAACGGCGCCTATCTTACCCGAGCCCGCGCAGTTATTCATGACCCGTTGAGTCCGAGGTTTCAGTGGCACGTTCCAAGACCAGCCAGCGTTGGCTGAAAGAACATTTCGACGATCCTTACGTGAAGATGGCGCAGAAGGACGGCTATCGTTCGCGCGCCAGCTACAAGCTGCTGGAAATCCAGGAGAAGGATCGCATCCTGCGTCCCGGCATGACCGTGGTCGACCTCGGCGCCGCGCCGGGTGGCTGGTCGCAGGTCACCAGCCGGGTGATCGGTGACAAGGGGCGTCTGATCGCCTCCGACATCCTGGAGATGGACAGCATTCCGGATGTGACCTTCATCCAGGGCGACTTCACCGATGATGCCGTGTTCGAGCAGATCCTCGCCGCCATCGGGGAAAACCCGGTTGACCTTGTTATTTCCGATATGGCCCCCAATATGAGTGGGGTGAGGACGGCGGATCAGGCGCGCGCGATGTATCTGTGCGAGCTGGCGCTGGACCTGGCCGGGCGCGTGCTGCGTCCGGGCGGGGACTTCCTGATCAAGATTTTCCAAGGTGAGGGGTTCGATACCTATCACCGGCAGGTGCGCGACACCTTCGACAAGGTGCAGATGCGCAAGCCGTTGTCGTCGCGCGATCGCTCTCGTGAGCAGTACCTGCTGGCGCGGGGCTTTCGCGGGTTGTGAGTTGCAACGACGGCCTGACCTGCTGGTCTCAGGTAGTACAACCCTCATAAAGGGTTACAGACGGTGCCTGCGGGATGTGGGCGTTTGGTGTAAGTTAGGCCGGTATATCATTGGTCGTCATGGGAAGCGCGCTTCGCCACGAGGCCTGCTTCAGAGGGTAGCTAATTGAACGACATGGCAAAGAATCTCATCCTGTGGCTGATCATCGCGGCGGTGCTGGTCACCGTGATGAACAATTTCTCCAGCCCGAGCGAGCCGCAGACCCTGAGCTACTCGCAGTTCATCGAGCAGGTCAAGGAAGGGCGCGTCGAGCGCGTGACCGTCGACGGCTACGTGATCACCGGCAAGCGCACCGACGGCGAAGGCTTCAAGACCATTCGCCCGGCGATCCAGGACGGCGGCCTGATCGGTGACCTGATCGACAACAACGTGGTCATCGAGGGCAAGCAGCCTGAGCAGCAGAGCATCTGGACCCAGCTGCTGGTAGCGAGCTTCCCGATCCTGGTGATCATCGCCGTGTTCATGTTCTTCATGCGCCAGATGCAGGGCGGTGCGGGCGGCAAGGGCGGGCCGATGAGCTTCGGCAAGTCCAAGGCGCGCCTGCTCTCCGAGGACCAGGTCAAGACCACCTTCGCCGATGTCGCCGGTTGCGACGAGGCCAAGGAAGAAGTCAGCGAGCTGGTGGAGTTCCTGCGTGACCCGGGCAAGTTCCAGCGTCTCGGTGGGCGCATCCCGCGTGGCGTGCTGATGGTCGGTTCCCCCGGTACCGGTAAGACGCTGCTGGCCAAGGCCGTGGCGGGCGAGGCCAAGGTGCCGTTCTTCACCATCTCCGGTTCCGATTTCGTGGAAATGTTCGTCGGTGTCGGCGCTTCCCGTGTCCGCGACATGTTCGACCAGGCCAAGAAGCACGCGCCGTGCATCATCTTCATCGACGAGATCGACGCCGTGGGTCGCCACCGTGGCGCCGGCATGGGCGGCGGTCATGACGAGCGCGAGCAGACGCTCAACCAGCTGCTGGTGGAGATGGATGGCTTCGAGATGAACGATGGCATCATCGTCATCGCGGCCACCAACCGCCCCGACGTGCTCGACCCGGCGCTGCTGCGTCCCGGCCGCTTCGACCGCCAGGTGGTGGTGGGCCTGCCCGACATCCGTGGTCGCGAACAGATTCTGAAAGTGCACATGCGCAAGGTGCCGATGGGCGACGACGTCAATGCGGCAGTCATCGCGCGGGGTACCCCGGGCTTCTCCGGTGCCGATCTGGCCAACCTGGTCAACGAGGCGTCCCTGTTCGCTGCCCGTGCAGGCAAGCGTCTGGTGGAAATGAAGGAGTTCGAGCTGGCCAAGGACAAGATCATGATGGGCGCCGAGCGCAAGACCATGGTCATGTCCGACAAGGAGAAGCTCAACACGGCCTACCACGAGGCGGGTCACGCCATCGTCGGTCGTCTGGTGCCCGAGCATGATCCGGTCTACAAGGTGTCCATCATTCCGCGCGGTCGTGCCCTGGGCGTGACCATGTTCCTGCCGGAAGAGGATCGTTACAGCCTGAGCAAGCGCGCCCTGATCAGCCAGATCTGCTCGCTGTTCGGCGGCCGTATCGCCGAGGAGATGACCCTGGGTTTCGATGGCGTCACCACCGGTGCTTCCAACGACATCATGCGCGCCACTCAGCTGGCCAAGAACATGGTCACCAAGTGGGGGCTGTCCGAGAAGCTGGGTCCGCTGATGTACGCCGAGGAAGAAGGCGAAGTGTTCCTGGGACGCAGCATGGGCAGCCAGCACAGCAACGTGTCCGGTGAAACCGCCAAGCTAATCGACGAGGAAGTGCGTCGCATCATCGACGAGTGCTACGACACGGCCAAGCGCCTGCTGGTGGAAAACCGCGACAAGCTCGACGCCATGGCCGAAGCGCTGATGAAGTACGAAACCATCGACTCCGAGCAGATCGACGACATCATGAATGGCCGCGAGCCCCGCGAGCCACGTGGTTGGGATGGTGGTGGCGACTCCGGTGCGCCGCAGGCCAAGGTCGATGAGCCCAGTCGTCCCGAGAAGCCAATCGGCGGTCCTGCTGCCGAGCACTAAGGTCGCCTATGTCCTTTGCGCAACACCCGAGCCGGCTGCCCTGTGGCAGCCGGCTTCTTGATTTGTCCCGTCCGCACGTGATGGGCATCCTCAATGTCACCCCTGATTCCTTCTCCGATGGCGGTCGCTTCACGGCGCGCGATGCTGCGTTGCGGCATGCCGAGGCGATGGTCAATGCCGGTGCCACGCTGATCGATGTCGGTGGTGAATCCACCCGTCCTGGCGCCCGGGCCGTGTCGCCGACCGAGGAGCTGGAGCGAGTCGCGCCGGTGGTCGAGGCCATCGCGCGTGAGCTGGACGTCATCATCTCGGTCGACACCTCGACGCCCGCGGTCATGCGCGAGAGTGCGAGGCTGGGGGCGGGGTTGATCAATGATGTGCGCTCGCTGCAGCGCGATGGTGCGCTGGACGCCGCCGCCGACAGTGGCCTGCCGGTGTGCCTGATGCACATGCGCGGCGAGCCGGGCAACATGCAGGACAACCCGCAGTACCCGGATATCGTCGCCGAAGTGCGGGACTTTCTCGTCGAGCGCATGGCGGCATGCGCGGCTGCCGGTATCCCCGCTGAGCGGATCGTGCTCGATCCGGGCTTCGGTTTTGCCAAGACGCTGGAGCATAATCTGGCCTTGTTCAGGCACATGGGCGAGCTCTCCGCGCTGGGCCGGCCGCTGCTGGTGGGCGTCTCGCGCAAGAGCATGATCGGCAAGGTGCTTGGCCATGAGGTTGGCGGGCGGCTCTACGGCAGCCTGGCGCTGGCTGCCCTGGCGCTGACCAAGGGCGCACATATTCTGCGTGTGCACGATGTCGCCGAAACGGTGGACGTGGTGCGCATGGTCGCTGCGGTTGAAGCAGCGCAATAACAAGGAAAGACTGATGGCTAGAAAATATTTCGGCACCGATGGCATCCGTGGCCATGTCGGGCAGTTTCCGATAACCCCTGATTTCATGCTCAAGCTCGGCTGGGCTGCAGGCATGGCATTTCGCAAGCAGGGCAAATGCCGCATCCTGATCGGCAAGGACACGCGTATCTCCGGCTACATGTTCGAGTCCGCCCTCGAGGCAGGTCTGGCGGCTGCCGGTGCCGACGTACAGCTGCTCGGTCCGATGCCGACGCCGGCCATCGCTTACCTCACGCGGACCTTCCAGGCTGATGCCGGTATCGTCATCAGCGCCTCGCACAATCCGCATGACGACAATGGCATCAAGTTCTTCTCCAGCGAAGGCACCAAGCTGCCGGACGATGTCGAGATGATGATCGAGGAGTTGCTCGATCAGCCGATGACCGTGGTCGAGTCTGCCGGCATCGGCAAGGCTTCGCGGATCAACGACGCCTCGGGTCGCTACATCGAGTTCTGCAAGGGCAGCGTGCCCAGTGGTACCAGCTTCAAGGGCCTGAAGATCGTCATCGATTGCGCCCATGGCGCTGCCTACAAGGTGGCGCCCAGCGTGTTCCGCGAGCTGGGTGCCGAAGTGCGGGTCATCTCGGCGCAGCCCGATGGCCTCAACATCAACGATGGCTGCGGCTCCACCCATATCGCGGCGTTGCAGGCCGAGGTCGTGGCACAGCAGGCCGATCTCGGCATCGCCTTCGACGGTGATGCCGACCGCGTGCTGATGGTCGATCAGTACGGTGCGGTCGTCGACGGCGACGAACTGCTGTTCATCATCGCGCGCGACATGCAGGAGCGTGGGCGTCTGCGCGGTGGCGTGGTCGGTACGCTGATGAGCAATCTGGGCCTCGAGCTGGCGCTTGAGCAGCTGAACATTCCTTTCGTGCGCGCCAAGGTGGGGGATCGCTACGTGATCGCCGAGCTGCTGGAGCGCAACTGGCTGCTGGGTGGCGAGAACTCGGGACACCTGGTCTGCTTCCAGCACACCACCACGGGTGATGCCATCATCGCCGCTCTGCAGGTTCTCATGGCGCTGAAACGACGCCAGCAGACCCTGGTCGAGGCGCGCAGCGACCTGAAGAAGTGCCCGCAGGTGCTGGTCAACGTGCGTCTGTCGGGGGCTGTCGATCCGCTGGAGCACCCGTCGGTGAAGGATGCGTGTGCCCGTGTGACCGAGCAGATGGCCGGTCGCGGTCGCGTGTTGCTGCGCAAGTCCGGTACCGAGCCGCTGGTGCGGGTGATGGTCGAGGGCGACGAGGAAAGCAGCGTCCGTGGCTATGCTGATGAATTAGCTAAGATTGTTGCCGAAGTCTGTGCTTGATTGAGCTTGCTACCGAGGGTGCTCTTGGGTAACATCTGCGCCCTCTTTGATCGACGAGGTAAAACATGCGTCGCCCCTTGGTCGCCGGTAACTGGAAAATGCACGGTACCCGCGCCAGCGTCGCAGAGCTGATCGAAGGGCTGTGCCGGCAGGAGTTGCCTGTCGGGATTGATGTCGCGGTGTTTCCCTCCAGTCTGCATATCGCCCAGGTCGTTCACGGTCTGGCGGATGGTGCAGTGAAGGTCGGAGCGCAGGATTGCGCGGCGCAGGTGGAGCAGGGTGCCCTGACCGGTGAGTTGGCGACGAGCCAGCTGGTCGATGGCGGTTGCGAGCTTGTGCTGGTCGGTCACTCCGAGCGTCGTCTGATTCTGGGCGAGAGCGATGAGGTGGTGGTCGGCAAGTTTGCGGCCGTTCAGAAAGCGGGCTTGATTCCCGTGCTCTGCCTCGGTGAGACCCGTGAGCAGCGTGAGGCGAATGCAACGCTGGGTGTGGTGGGAGGTCAGTTGGCCGCAGTGATCGATGCCCTGGGTGTCGAGTCTCTGAAGCAGGCTGTTGTGGCTTATGAGCCTGTATGGGCCATCGGCACCGGTTTGACCGCTACGCCTGAGCAGGCTCAGGAAGTGCACGCAGCGATCCGCGCGCAGGTTGCGCAGCTGGATGCTGAGGTGGCAAACGGGCTGAGAATTCTTTATGGCGGTAGTGTCAAGGCCGCCAGTGCAGCCGAGTTGTTCGGCATGCAGGATATCGATGGGGGGCTCGTGGGTGGAGCCTCTCTGAATGCGGATGAATTCGGTGCGATCTGTCGCGCTGCAGGAAACTGAAGAATGCTGGAAACAGTCATTGTTGTTCTGCACCTGCTGGGTGCGATCGGGATTGTGGTGCTGGTGTTGTTGCAGCAGGGTAAAGGTGCTGACGCCGGTGCGTCGTTCGGTTCGGGTGCTTCGGCAACTGTATTCGGAAGCCAAGGTTCCTCTACCTTTCTGAGTAAGTTTACTGGTATACTCGCCGCAGCTTTTTTCATTACCAGCTTGGGTTTAGCGTACTTTGCTAAAGAAAAAGCTGATGCACTGACACAGGTTGGTCTTCCTGATCCAGCGGTTCTGGAAGTTCAGCAAAAGCCGGCGGTCGAAGACGTGCCGGTGCTCGAGGAGCAAGCCCCAGCATCCGAAGCTTCGGATGTGCCGGAGGCTCCAGAGCAGTAACCGTTTTGCCGAGGTGGTGGAATTGGTAGACACGCTACCTTGAGGTGGTAGTGGCCATAGGCTGTAGGGGTTCGAGTCCCCTCCTCGGTACCATACTCAAGAAAGCCCGCTGTTAGCGGGCTTTCTTGTTGCTGGAGTGTTGGTTGACCCTCGCCAGGGGGTGGCCGTATAATTCCGGCCCAGCTTTGACGCGGGGTGGAGCAGTCTGGTAGCTCGTCGGGCTCATAACCCGAAGGTCGTTGGTTCAAATCCAGCCCCCGCAACCAGTTTCAGCAGGCCCCTTTTCAGGGGCTTTTTGTTAGCTGAAAGACAGTGTCCGCAGCGATTTTTGCGGATTGAAGGGATGGGCGTTTCGCCCATTTTTTATTTGCACAGCATGCACGAGGGCCGTTAAGTGTCGAGCAAGCTAGAACAGTTGCAGGCCTTGTTGGCCCCGGTAATCGAGGCGCTCGGTTATCAATGTTGGGGCATCGAGTTCCTGTCGCAGGGGCGTCATTCGCTGCTGCGTGTCTATATCGATAAGGCAGATGGCATCCTGATCGACGATTGCGAGATCGTCAGCCGTCAGCTAAGTGGTGTGCTCGACGTCGAGGACCCGATTTCCTCGGAGTACACGCTGGAAGTTTCTTCTCCTGGCATGGATCGCCCGTTGTTCACCCTTGAACAGTTCGCGACACATGTCGGTGAGCAGGTGAAGATCAAGCTGCGCTCGCCTTTCGACGGGCGGCGCAACTTCCAGGGCCTTCTCCGTGGTGTGGAGGAGCAGGACGTGGTGGTGCAGGTGGATGACCACGAGTACCTGTTGCCGATCGACTTGATCGACAAGGCCAATATCATCCCCCGATTTGATTGAGACGCGCTGTCTGTGTCGTTGCCGTGCTCCGCGATGGTTCGCAGCACGGGGCGCAGATGACGCGAAGGTAGCGCGGCCGTGCACGAATGTAGCGCCACTGGCGTGAACGTGACGCAGATTGCGCAGAACCAATGGATTGCGAGAGGCGAGGCGTACGATGAGCAAAGAAGTACTGCTGGTTGTTGAGTCGGTATCCAATGAAAAGGGTGTACCGGCCGGCGTGATTTTCGAGGCGCTGGAGCTGGCTCTGGCGACCGCCACCAAGAAACGTTTCGAAGACGAAGTCGATCTGCGTGTGTCGATCAACCGACACAATGGCAGCTACGAGACTTTCCGTCGCTGGACGGTGGTCGACGAGTCCGAGTTCGAGGACCCGGCCTACCAGTTGACCGACGACATGCCGCAGGCGGTCGAGGCCAATGCCAAGATCGGTGACGTGCTCGAAGAGAAGGTCGATTCCATCGAGTTCGGTCGTATCGCCGCGCAAACCGCCAAGCAGGTCATCGTGCAGAAAGTGCGCGAAGCCGAACGTGCGCAAGTGGTCGATGCCTATCGCGAGCGTCTGGGCGAGATCATCTCCGGTACCGTGAAGAAGGTCACCCGCGACAACGTCATCGTCGACCTCGGCAACAATGCCGAGGCGCTGCTGGCTCGTGAAGACATCATCCCGCGCGAAACCTTCCGCGTCGGTGTGCGTCTGCGTGCCCTGCTCAAGGAAATCCGTACCGAGAACCGCGGCCCGCAGCTGATCCTGTCGCGCACCGCGCCGGAAATGCTGATCGAGCTGTTCCGTATCGAAGTGCCGGAGATCGCCGAAGGGCTGATCGACGTCAAGGCCGCCTCCCGTGATCCGGGTTCGCGCGCCAAGATCGCCGTGCGCTCCAAGGACAAGCGTATCGACCCGCAGGGCGCCTGCATCGGCATGCGCGGTTCGCGCGTGCAGGCCGTGTCCGGCGAGCTGGGCGGCGAGCGCGTGGATATCGTGCTGTGGGATGACAATCCTGCGCAGTTCGTGATCAACGCCATGTCGCCGGCCGAAGTGGCAGCGATCATCGTCGATGAAGATGCCCATGCCATGGACATCGCCGTTGGCGAGGACAACCTGGCTCAGGCCATCGGTCGTGGTGGCCAGAACGTGCGCCTGGCCAGTCAGCTGACCGGCTGGACGCTGAACGTGATGACCGAGGCGGACATCCAGGCCAAGCAGCAGGCGGAAACCGGCGACATCATGCAGTCCTTCATCGACGAGCTGGAAGTCGACGAAGAACTGGCTCAAGTCCTGGTCGAAGAGGGTTTCACCAGTCTCGAAGAGATTGCCTACGTACCCATGGAAGAAATGCTCAGCATCGATGGCTTTGACGAGGACATCGTCAACGAGCTGCGTGCACGGGCCAAGGATCGTCTGCTGACCAAGGCGATCGCCAACGAGGAGAAGTTGGCCGATGCCCATCCGGCAGATGATTTGCTGGAACTGGAAGGCATGGACAAGGCGCTGGCTCTGGAGCTTGCGCTGCGCGGCGTGATTACCCGTGAAGACCTGGCCGAGCAGTCGATTGACGACCTGCTCGACATCGACGGCATCGACGAAGAGCGTGCCGGCAAGCTGATCATGGCCGCTCGAGCCCACTGGTTCGAATAAGCGGTTGCGGCCTGAGGAGAAAGATGCATGACGCAAGTCACGGTGAAAGAACTGGCCACAGTGGTCGACACTCCGGTAGAGCGCCTGCTGCAGCAGATGCGTGAAGCCGGCCTGTCCCACAGCAGCGCCGAACAAGTAGTGACCGACAGTGAGAAGCAGGCCCTGCTGGCCCATCTCAAGGGCAGTCACGGCGACAAGGTCGAAGAGCCGCGCAAGATTACCTTGCAGCGCAAGACCACCAGCACCCTCAAGGTTGCTGGCAGCAAGACCATCAGTGTTGAAGTGCGCAAGAAGAAGACCTTCGTCAAGCGCAGCCCGGAAGAGCTCGAAGCCGAGAAGCAGCGTGAGCTGGAAGCTCAGCAGGCTGCTGCCGAGGCCGAGCGTCTGAAGGCCGAGGAAGAAGCCAAGCGCAAGGCCGAAGAAGAGGCCAAGCGCCAGGCAGCCACTGCTGTCAGCGAAGCCGCTTCGGCACCTGCTGCTGCAGCCGCGCCGGCAGCTGTCAGCGAGCCGGCCGTAGCCGCTCCGGTTGCCGAGGTCGAGCGCAAGAAAGAAGAAGTCCGTCGTCCTGAAAAGGCGCGTGATGAAGACGAGCGCCGCGATCGCAAGCACACGCAGCATCGCCCGACCGTCAAGGAAAAGGCTCCGGCTCCGCGCAGCGCCCCGCGCAGCGTCGACGAGGAAAGCGATGGCTTCCGTCGTGGCGGCCGTGGCAAGGCCAAGATGAAGAAGCGCAACCAGCACGGCTTCCAGGCTCCGGCCGGCCCGGTGGTGCGCGAGGTGTCGATCGGCGAGACCATCACCGTGGGCGAACTGGCCCAGCAGATGTCGGTGAAGGCTGCTGAAGTCATCAAGTTCATGTTCAAGATGGGTTCGCCTGCCACCATCAACCAGGTGCTGGATCAGGAAACTGCCCAGCTGGTCGCCGAAGAGCTGGGCCACAAGGTCAAGCTGGTCAGTGACAACGCCCTGGAAGATTCCCTGGCCGAATCGCTGAAGTTCGAAGGCGAGGCGCTGTCCCGTGCGCCGGTCGTGACCGTCATGGGTCACGTCGACCACGGCAAGACCTCCCTGCTCGACTACATCCGTCGTGCCAAGGTAGCGTCCGGCGAAGCCGGTGGCATCACCCAGCACATCGGTGCCTACCACGTGGAAACCGAGCGTGGCATGGTCACCTTCCTCGACACCCCCGGTCACGCCGCGTTCACCCAGATGCGTGCCCGTGGTGCCAAGGCCACCGACATCGTCATCCTCGTCGTCGCTGCTGACGACGGCGTGATGCCGCAGACCCAGGAAGCCGTGCAGCACGCGAAAGCCGCTGGCGTGCCGATCGTGGTCGCGGTGAACAAGATGGACAAGCCGGAAGCCAACCCGGACAACATCAAGAACGGCCTGGCCGCGCTGGATGTGATCCCGGAAGAGTGGGGCGGCGACGCACCTTACGTACCGGTTTCCGCCAAGGCCGGTACCGGTATCGACGAGCTGCTCGAAGCCGTACTGCTGCAGGCTGAAGTACTCGAGCTGAAAGCCACTCCGACCGCTCCGGGTCGTGGTGTGGTGGTCGAGTCGCGTCTGGACAAGGGCCGTGGCCCGGTGGCTACCGTGCTGGTTCAGGACGGTACCCTGCGCCAGGGCGACATGGTCCTGGTCGGCGTCAACTACGGCCGCGTGCGTGCCATGCTCGACGAGAACGGCAAGCCGATCAAGGAAGCCGGTCCGTCGATTCCGGTCGAGATCCTCGGCCTGGACGGCACCCCGGATGCCGGTGACGAGATGATGGTGGTGGCCGACGAGAAGAAGGCCCGCGAAGTTGCATTGTTCCGTCAGGGCAAGTTCCGCGAGGTCAAGCTGGCTCGTGCCCACGCCGGCAAGCTGGAAAACATCTTCGAGAGCATGGGCCAGGAAGAGAAGAAGACCCTCAACATCGTCCTCAAGGCCGATGTGCGTGGTTCTCTGGAAGCTCTGCAAGGTTCGCTCAGCACCCTCGGCAACGACGAAGTGCAAGTGCGTGTGGTCGGTGGCGGCGTCGGTGGTATCACCGAATCCGATGCCAACCTGGCGCTGGCTTCCAATGCCGTGCTGTTCGGCTTCAACGTCCGTGCTGACGCCGGTGCGCGCAAGATCGTCGAGTCCGAAGGCCTCGACATGCGCTACTACAACGTCATCTACGACATCATCGAGGACGTCAAGAAGGCGCTCACCGGTATGCTCGGCAGCGATGTTCGCGAGAACATCCTGGGCACCGCGGAAGTGCGTGACGTGTTCCGTTCGCCGAAGTTCGGCGCCGTCGCGGGCTGCATGGTCATCGAAGGTACCGTGTTCCGTAACCGTCCGATCCGCGTACTGCGCGAGGACGTGGTGATCTTCGAAGGCGAGCTGGAATCGCTGCGTCGCTTCAAGGACGACGTCGCCGAAGTGCGTAATGGCATGGAGTGCGGTATCGGCGTGAAGAGCTACAACGACGTCAAGGTCGGCGACAAGATCGAAGTGTTCGAGAAGGTCCAGGTCGCGCGCAGTCTGTAAGCGCAACCCCTTGATCATGCAACGCCCGGCCCCGCTCATGCGCGGCCGGGCGTTTGCCGCTTTTACGTCCGGTGCCGGCGAGGCGCCAGGACGAAGGAAAGGTAAGTAAGAAATGGCGAAAGATTACAGCCGTACCCAACGTATCGGCGACCAGATGCAGCGTGAGCTGGCCTTGTTGATCCAGCGTGAGATCAAGGACCCGCGTCTGGGCCTGGTCACCATCACCGCCGTGGACGTCAGTCGCGACCTGTCCCATTCCAAAGTGTTCATCACCGTGATGGGCAAGGACGACGATGCCGAGCAGATCAAGCTCAACCTGGAGATCCTCTCCGAGGCAGCCGGCTATCTGCGCATGTTGCTGGGCAAGTCGATGAAGGTGCGCACCGTCCCGCAACTGCACTTCCAGTACGACGCCAGCATCCGTCGCGGTGCCGAGCTGTCGGCGCTGATCGAACGTGCCGTGGCGGAAGACCGCAAGCACCAGGACGGCGGCGAGGAATAAGCGTGGCCCAGGTCAAACGTATTCGTCGCAAGGTCGACGGCATCATCCTGCTGGACAAGCCACGCGGCTTCACCTCCAACGCGGCCCTGCAGAAGGTGCGCTGGTTGCTCAATGCCGAGAAGGCCGGGCACACCGGTAGCCTCGACCCGCTGGCCACCGGCGTGCTGCCGCTGTGCTTCGGCGAGGCGACCAAGTTCTCCCAGTACCTGCTCGATGCTGACAAGGGCTACGAGACGGTCGCCCAGCTTGGCGTCACCACCACCACCGGCGATGCCGAAGGTGAGGTGATCGCGCGCCTCCCGGTGACCGTTGGTCGCAGCGAAATCGAGGCACTGCTGCCGCGTTTTCGCGGAGAAATCAAACAGATACCTCCGATGTACTCGGCCCTGAAGAAGGACGGCCAGCCGCTTTACAAGCTGGCGCGCGCAGGTGAAGTAGTGGAGCGCGAGGCGCGTTCTGTTACTATTGCGCGCCTGGAATTGCTGGCCCTCGAGGGTGAGCAGGCGCGTTTGTCGGTGGACTGCAGCAAGGGCACCTATATTCGGACCCTGGTCGAGGATCTTGGCCAACTGCTCGGTTGCGGCGCACACGTCGCCGAACTGCGGCGCACCAAGGCCGGCCCGTTCGACCTGTCACGCACCGTGACCCTGGAAGAGCTGGAAGCGGCGCATGCCGAAGGCGGCAATGCAGCGCTCGATCGCTTCCTGCAGCCGGTCGACAGCGGCCTGCAGGACTGGCCGCTGCTGCAGTTCTCCGAGCACAGTGCGTTCTACTGGTTGCAAGGGCAGCCGGTGCGGGCGCCGGAAGCGCCGAAGTTCGGCATGGTCCGCGTGCAGGACCACAACGGTCGCTTCATCGGCATCGGTGAGGTGAGCGACGACGGGCGCATCGCGCCGCGTCGACTGATTTACACCGGTGCGTAGCACGGGTGCAGGCTCGGTCCTCAAGGGCCGGGTTGAGAGATAGCGGTGCATGGCACCGAATGGTTCGGCCGCGAGGTCGAAGCCGGGGTGATAGCGAAGTTGTCATCCGGTACTGCGAGGGTGGCTGTCAGTAGGCACGGTCATACCTCTTTTTAAAACACGGGGAGCGATTCCCGGCCTATTGAGACTGCTTCGGCAGTTTCCAGATGAGAGGAAGCCAACATGGCACTCAGCGTTGAAGAAAAAGCCCAGATCGTTAACGACTACAAGCAAGCTGAAGGCGATACCGGTAGCCCGGAAGTGCAGGTAGCCCTGCTGACCGCCAACATCAACAAGCTGCAAGGTCACTTCAAGGCCAACGGCAAGGATCACCACAGCCGTCGTGGTCTGATCCGTATGGTTAACCAGCGTCGTAAGCTGCTGGACTACCTGAAGGCCAAGGACACCAGTCGTTACAGCGCCCTGATCGGTCGCCTGGGCCTGCGTCGTTAATAGACGCGAGCTGCACAAGTTGGAAGCTGGGAGTTCGGAGCGGCAAGTCGGGGCATGATCCCCGACCTGCGGCTCCGGGCTTCCAGCTTTTGGCTTTTCGAAGGATGCATCGGGTCCGACTCCCGTGCCGCTTTCAGATTTCCCCCAAGGCAACAGAGAGAAGGAAAACACCGTGAACCCGGTAATCAAGCAATTCAAGTTCGGTCAGTCGACCGTAACCCTCGAGACTGGCCGTATTGCCCGTCAAGCCAGCGGTGCCGTGCTGGTGACCGTCGACAACGACGTGACCGTGCTGGTGACCGTCGTGGGTGCCAAGAGCGCCGACCCGAGCAAAGGCTTCTTCCCGCTGTCCGTGCACTACCAGGAGAAGACCTACGCAGCCGGCAAGATTCCTGGCGGCTTCTTCAAGCGTGAAGGCCGTCCGAGCGAGAAGGAAACCCTGACCTCGCGCCTGATCGACCGTCCGATCCGTCCGCTGTTCCCCGAAGGCTTCATGAACGAAGTGCAGGTCGTCTGCACCGTCGTTTCCACCAGCAAGAAGACCGATCCGGACGTTGCCGCCATGATCGGTACCTCCGCTGCCCTGGCCGTTTCCGGCATTCCGTTCAACGGCCCGATCGGTGCCGCGCGCGTAGCCTTCCACCCGGATACCGGCTACCTGCTGAACCCCAACTACGAGCAGCTCAAGGCGTCCAGCCTGGACATGGTCGTGGCCGGTACCGAAACCGCCGTACTGATGGTCGAGTCGGAAGCCCAGGAGCTGACCGAAGACCAGATGCTCGGTGCCGTACTGTTCGCCCACCAGGAATTCCAGGCCGTGATCCAGGCCGTCAAGGAATTCGCTGCCGAAGCAGGCAAGCCGACCTGGAACTGGCAGGCTCCGGCCGCCAACACTCCGCTGCTGGACGCCATCCGCAGCCAGTTCGGCGCCGCCATCAGCCAGGCCTACACCATCACCATCAAGCAGGACCGCTACAACCGTCTGGGCGAGCTGCGTGATGAAGTCGTCGCGGCCCTGGCCGGCGAAGGCGAAGGTCAGTTCCCGGCTGACGAAGTCAAAGCCGCTTTCGGCGAGATCGAGTACCGCACCGTTCGCCAGAACATCGTCGATGGCAAGCCGCGTATCGACGGTCGCGACACCCGCACCGTGCGTCCGCTGAAGATCGAAGTCGGCGTGCTGGACAAGACCCACGGTTCGGCGCTGTTCACCCGTGGTGAAACTCAGGCGCTGGTCGTCGCCACCCTGGGCACCGCCCGCGACGCACAGCTGCTGGATACCCTGGAAGGCGAGAAGAAAGACCCCTTCATGCTGCACTACAACTTCCCGCCGTTCTCGGTCGGTGAGTGTGGTCGCATGGGTGGCGCTGGCCGCCGCGAAATCGGTCATGGCCGCCTGGCCCGTCGTGGCGTCGCTGCCATGCTGCCGAAGGACGACGAGTTCCCGTACACCATCCGTGTGGTATCGGAAATCACCGAGTCCAACGGTTCGTCCTCCATGGCTTCGGTCTGCGGCGCTTCCCTGGCGCTGATGGACGCCGGTGTGCCGATGAAGGCGCCGGTTGCCGGTATCGCCATGGGCCTGGTACTGGAAGGCGAGAAGTTCGCCGTTCTGACCGACATCCTCGGTGACGAAGACCACCTGGGCGACATGGACTTCAAGGTAGCCGGTACCGCCAAGGGCGTCACCGCGCTGCAGATGGACATCAAGATCCAGGGCATCACCGAAGAGATCATGGAGCAGGCGCTGGAGCAGGCGCTGGAAGCCCGTCTGAACATCCTCGGCCAGATGAACCAGGTCATCGCCCAGTCGCGCACCGAGCTGTCGGCCAACGCCCCGACCATGCTGGCGATGAAGATCGACCAGGACAAGATCCGCGACGTGATCGGCAAGGGTGGCGCCACCATCCGTGGTATCTGCGAAGAGACCAAGGCTTCGATCGACATCGAAGACGACGGCTCGATCAAGATCTTCGGCGAAACCAAGGAAGCGGCCGAGGCTGCCAAGCAGCGTGTTCTGGCCATCACCGCGGAAGCCGAGATCGGCAAGATCTACGTCGGCAAGGTCGAGCGCATCGTCGACTTCGGTGCCTTCGTCAACATCCTGCCGGGCAAGGACGGTCTGGTGCACATCTCCATGCTGAGCGATCAGCGCGTGGAGAAGGTCACCGACGTACTGAAGGAAGGCCAGGAAGTGAAGGTACTGGTTCTGGACGTGGACAACCGCGGCCGTATCAAGCTGTCGATCAAGGACGTAGCGGCCGCCGAGGCCTCCGGCGTCTAAGCGATCCTTCGCTGGCTTGAACAGAAGGGCTCCTGCGGGGGCCCTTTTTTATTGCCTGCGATTCCTCGCGGCCACCCGGCGGGACGTCGCCAGGGGACTGCAGCAAGCGCTCCCGGCAATTTCCTGCGCCTGGCGTCCGGGCTTTTAGCGGGCCTCGCCGGCAGCCTGTACCAGCGTTACGCGGGTCGGCTGCGTGGCTGTGCGCGTGTTCGCCGTTGCCTTGCCAGAGATCATGCAAATTGCCCGAGGGTTTTTTCCGGACTCGGCGAAATGCAATTCGCGTCGTATCGACAGGTTTAATTAACTTGTTGTTATTAAAGGATTTTTTGTTTTCTGAAAAGCTGGCACAGCGCTTGCGATAGTACTGGTGAACCTGCAGCCAGGAGTTGGTTTGCAGATTGTCTGGAATGTACAGGAGTCAACCATGAAACAGCCAATCACCCGTTTTGCCGCCGCCACCCTGACCGCCGCTGCGCTGAGCCTGCCGCTCGCCTCGGCAGCCTTCGCTCAGCCGACCATGCTGGCGGCCAATGACACCGTGGACAAAGCTGAGCAGGCGGTATCCGACACCTGGATCACCAGCAAGGTCAAATCCACCTTCGTTGCCGACAAGGACCTGAGCGCGCTGGACATCAAGGTCGAGACCAACCAGGGCGTGGTTTCCCTTTCCGGTGTAGTGGCCACCGATGCCGAACGTGATCTGGCCATCGCCAAGACCAAGGAAATCGAGGGTGTGCGTGATGTATCCGCCGATGCCCTGAAGACCGCCGACTGATACCCGAGCCGGCCGGGTCCACACCCGGCCCCCTCTTGAGTTCTGGGAGAACCACCATGAATAGCGACATCATCAAAGGCAAATGGAAGCAGCTCAACGGTCGCATCAAGGAGCGTTGGGGCAACCTGACCGATGACGACGTGGACGTCGCCGAGGGCCACAGCGAATACCTGGCCGGCAAGCTGCAGGAGCGTTACGGCTGGACCAAGGAAAAGGCCCAGCAGGAGCTGCGCGATTTCAGCGACAAGCTCTAGGCAGGGATAGCCGTGGGCAAGGATGCCGGGTCGCACGGATAGCGACGGGCACGGATGTCGAAAGGCCTCGCCGGTGAATCTGGCGGGGCCTTTCCGTATCCGGGATTCACCAGCTCGTCCGGCGGGGCGGCGGTATCAATCTCCGCGCTTGCTGCGGATATCGGTCAGGCGACCGCCCTCGAAACGCAGGAAGTGGTACATGCCGTTCCTGGGGCCGTAGATCCACTCTTCCACGTTCACCTCGTTGCGAAAGCCGTAGGCATCGGTGACTTCCTTGTAGCCGAGAAAGTCCCGGCTGACGGGCTCGCCGCACTTGTGCTGGACCTCGCTGGTCGGCGCATCCTTGCTCACCAGCGCGCTGCCGCAACGGTAGGTGGAAGACGCCTGCGCCAGGACGGGCAGCAGCAGTAGCCAGAGCAGATGGTTGCGTTTGGGCACGGTGAACTCCTTTTCAGTGCTCTCGGCGGCGTTCGATTTCCACCAGGCGGTTGCCCTCGAAACGCAGGATGCTGAGCATGCCGTTAGTAGGGCCGTACACCCACTCCTCGATCCGGTACTCGCGCCGGTCGTAGCTGCCCAGCGTATAGCCTATGGGGTCACGGTACACCGGCGTCCCGCACTTGCGCTCCACCTCGAAGGCGCGATCTCCCAGGCTGACCAGCTGGCTGCCGCAGCGCATCGTTTCCGCATGTACGAGAGGGCTGCCGAGGCTCGCCAGCAGCGTTGCCAGTACCAGCAGTCGAGGGTGTTTCATCATTCGCTATCCAGGTGCAGGGGCGTCAGTACACGTCCATTGGACTCGGGTTCTCCCAGATTGACATCGATCAGGTAGACCCGTTCGTCGTCCAGTTTCCCTTGCTCGACCAGATAGGCCTTGATCGCCGCCGCCCGTTGCTGCGCCAGCTGGCGCAGCAGCAGCTTGCTCTGGGCCCAGGAGTCCAGCACGGCCTGGCGCATATTCTGGGTGCGTTGTTGCGCATCCAGCTCGGCCCACTCGGCGGGTGGCTGCTGTTTCAGGCGGGTGCGGTAGATGCCTTCGAGCAGCGCCGCCTGTTCGTCCTCGCCCACCTCGAGCTCATCCGCACTCGCCGGGACCTTGTCACCGCGGCGTTGCAGCACCTTGTACCAGGTGTCCTGGAATTCGCGTTGCAAGCGCTGTTCGGCCAGGAGCGGGCCATCCGCTTTCGCCGCGCTCTGGCCTTCGACTTCCAGGCGCAGCGCCGGACGTTCCTGCAGGGCCTTGGCGAGGGTATCCAGTGCCTGGCGGGCGTCCGCGTCCAGGTCGGCGGAGCCGGCGTCGAAGGGCACCGTGCTCAGGTCGGTATCGCCGCCGCCACTGACCAGCCCGGCAACGAACTTGAACGGCGCCTGGGCGGCGCGCAGCACCAGGTTGCGCAGGGTCTGCCAGACGATGGGCATGACGCTGAACTGCGGGTTGTTGAGGTCGCCCTGGACCGGCAGCTCGATGGTGATGCGGCCTTGGGTGTCCTTGAGCAGCGCGACTGCCAGGCGAATCGGCAGGTCCACGGCATCCGGGCTGTCGACCTTTTCGCCCAGCTGCAGGTTTTCCACCAGCACCTTGTTCTCGGCATTGAGTTGGCCCTGCTCGATGCGGTAGTGCAGGTCGAGGTTGAGGCGGCCCTTGCGGATGCGATAGCCGGCGAACTTGCCGGAGTAGGGGGTGATGGTGGTCAGTTCGACGTTCTTGAAGCTGGTGGCGATATCCAGGCTGTTGAGTGGATCGAACGGCGTCAGCTTGCCCTTGATGCTCATCGGCGCGTAGCGATCGACCTTACCCTTGATATCGACGCTGGCGGCCTGCGGTTTCTGGTTGTCGAGCACGCCGATGCGGCCATTCATCTGCTGGATGGCGGTGGCGAAGCTCGGGGTCAGGCTGAAGTCGGCGAAGTTGGCCGAGCCGTCGTTGATGGCCACGCCACCGATATGGATCGCCAGCGGCTTGCCATCCTCGACCTTGTCCCCGGCCGCCGCCGGTTGCGGCACGATCAGCTCACTCACGTTGGTGCTCAGGTTCTCGTTGATCACGAAGCGCGCGTAGGGCTGGTCCAGTTCGACCCGCTCGATGGCCAGGCTTTCGCCATGACGGTAGTCGAGGCCATTGACCCGTACCTGCTTCCAGCGCACGAAGTCGCGCTCGCGCAGGGTGTCGAGGGTGTGCAGCTGGTCGATCCTGGCGTTGCCGGTCACGCTGAGGGCCAGCGGCTCGGTGCTCTTGAGCTGCACGTCGAGGTCGCTGCCGAGCATCCCGCTGCGCAGTTCCAGGCGGATGAAGGGGCTCAGGTAGGCTTGGGCGAGGCGCAGGTCGATGTCTTCCGTGGTGACCTTGAGGCGAGCGCTGGTGGGGCTCAGTTGCACATCACCCGAGGCCTGCAGCTTGCCTTGCTTGCCCAGGCCGGTATCGAGGCGGAGGTCGAAGGGCTTGTCGCCCAGGCTGTCGAAGTTCTTCAGGTCGAGGTTCAGCGGCCCGACTTCGACGGCGACGTCCTGCTCGGGAACGCGATCCGCCAGATGAGCCTTGTAGTCACGCAGTTGCACATCCTGCAGCAGCACCTGCCAGGGCTTGCTCTCGTCGCTGCCCTCGGGCTCCGCCTGTTCGGCGGCTGCTGGTTGCGCGGATGCCGGTTTGGCGAACAGCTTCTGCCAGTCCAGTTGGCCGTCGGCTTCGCGCGCCGCCCAGGCTTCCAGGCCCTGGCTGCGCACCTGGCCGATCACCACCTGCTGCTTGGCCAGGTCCAGCGTGCTGTCGTCGACATCCAGGCGCTGCAGCCTGACCAGCGGTTTGCCGGCGGGGTCGTCGATGGCGAAAGGGGCCAGCTGCAGCTTGAGCTTGCTCAGCTGCAACTCGGTGCCGTCGGAGAGGTCGAGGTGGTAGTCAGCGCTGACATCGACCTGGCCGTCCTTGAGCACCAGCGGCACGGCGTCACGGACGTAGGGCCAGAAGGTGCTCAGGTGGCCGTCGCTGACGCTCAGGCTGCCGCTGGAAGTGATCGGCGTCAGGCTGATCTGCCCGCGCCAGTCGATCTGCGCACCGTTCGGGCCGCTGGCAGCGAGCGTCATCTGCGCGTTGTCACCGGCCAGCGTGCTGAGGTTATGCAGCTCGAGGTCGAGCTTGTCGTAGGCGAACTCTACTGGTTCGCTGGGGCGCAGGTCCTGGAAGCGCAGAGCATTCTCGCGCAGGCGGATGCCATCGATGCGCAGCGGGAACGGTTCGCTGCTGGCGGACTCCGGCTGCGGCTCGCTTGCCGGCAGCTTGAACAGTTGGGTCAGGTTCAGCGTGCCGTCCTTCGCGAACAGGACCTCGGTGCGCGCGCCATCGAGTTGCACCTCGCTCAGGTGCAGCGCCCTCGTCCACAGGCTGTCACTCTGCAGGTTGGCGTAAAGGCGCCGGAAGCTCAGCTGTTCCTCGCCGCTGTCGCCGATACGCAGCCCCCAGAGGCTGAGTTCGAGGCTGAACGGGTTGAGCTGCACGCGCTCCAGCGTGGCGGGCACGCTGGCATAGTTGGCCAATTGCTGGTTGACGACGCGCAGGGCGATGCCCGGCACGATCAGGAAGCCGATCAGGCTGTAGAGGAATACGGTGATCAAGAGTGCGCTCAGCGCGCGCTTCAGTCCTTTGGGCATGGCTTGGCGACATCTATCCAGACGGGGAGACGACTTGGAGTATGGCACGGCGGTTCAGTTCCGGTCGTGCTTGCGTCCTGCTCGGCGATCAGAGATGCAGGATCAGCGTTTTCAGCGGTGGCTTGCCGTCATGCGAGGGGAAATCGCCCGCCGGTGCGATCACCTGGCACTCGCGCACCGGGCGGCCGAGTTTCTCGGCGCAGCGCAGCACCTGCTGGCGCCAATCGTCCATTTCCACCTTCGCCAGGTTGTTGCAGCACACCAGGGTGCCACCGTCAGCGGTGGCCAGCAGCGCCGGCTTGAGCAGGCTCTGGTAGTCGCGCAGCAGGTCGACGGTGCCGAAGGCGCTCTTGGCCCAGGCCGGTGGGTCGAGAAACACCAGGTCGAACTGGCGCGGTTGCAGGCGCGGATAGCTCGGCAGTTTCTGTCCGCGACGACTGGTGATCGGCAGGCCGGCGAACTGGCGAATCGCCGGGAAGTAGTCGGACTGGATGAAGTGCATGCCTGGCAACCCGGGGTTGAGGGCACCGTTCTCGCGGCCCACGGCGAGGTTGCCCTGGGCGAAGTCGAGGTTGGTCACGTCCTGGGCGCCGCCGGCTGCCGCGCTCAGGCCGACCCCGCAGGTGTAGGCGAACAGGTTGAGTACGGACTTGCCGGCACTGTTGGCCTTGATCCAGCCGCGTGCGTTGCGCAGGTCGAGGAATAGCAGTGGGTCCTGCCCCGCGTGACGGCCGCGGACCCGGTAGTTGAGCCCCCATTCCTGGCCGAGCAGATCTTCCAGCGCCGCCTCCGTGGGCTGGAACAGCGTGGGGTCGCGGTCGATGCGCGAGTTGCCTCTGCTGCGGTCGTTGTAGACCAGCAGCAGGGGCAGGCCCAGGTGACGCTCGACGATGTCGGCGAGGCGCTGCAGGTCATCTGCCGGCAACGGCTGGTGGAAGCTCTGCACCAGCAGCTGTGGGCCGTAGCGGTCGACGGTCAGGCCCGGAGCCCCTTCCTGGCTGCCATGGAACAGGCGGTAACAGGTGGTGCCCTGGGCGTGCAGTTCGGGCAGAAGGTGTTCGCGGGCGGCGAGGGCGGCGCGCAGCGCCTGGTCAAGAGCGGACATGCGCGGCATCTCGGGACGGTGAAAGGGCGGCAGTCTAGCAAGAAATCCGCCTGGCTTCCGCGCGGGGTCGTGCCGCTGCGGCTCAGGGGCGTTACGTCAGGCGCCGTCGGGCACGTTGCGCCGCGCTGTTGCTCACCGCCCAGCGCAGTAGCGTGGCGGTACGCCTCACGCTGGCGCGAATCAGCGGGCGACGCCAGTCGGGCTGCCGCTCGCCAAGCAGGTCGCTGGCCCAGTCCGGCAACAGGTCGACGCCGGCCTGCATCATCAGCTTGCCGAAGGGCTTGGCGAGCATGCTGGGTACCGGGGCGGCGTACAGCAGCCGCACCACTTCCCGGGTGCGTTCATCGCAGAGCAGTTGCGGGCGCATGCGTTCGAGGTAGTCGGCGATCGCCTGGCGGGACGTGGGAACGTCCTGCGCCCCCAGGCGTTCGGCGGTCAATGCCACTTCGCGGTAGTAACGGTCCTGCTCGGCCAGCGGCAGCTGCGGGTCGACGTAGCGCAGATAACCCTCCAGAAACTGACTGACCTCGGAGACATGCACCCAGGTCAGCAACTGCGGGTCGCTGGCGGCATAGGGGCGGCCATCCGGCGCGTTGCCGACCACTTGCAGATGAATGGTGCGGACCTTTTCGATCAGCTGCTCGGCATCCTGGCGGCCGCCGTAGGTGGTGCCCGCAATGAACAGGCTGGTGCGGCGCAGGCGCCCGATCATGTCCTGGCGGAAGGTGGAGTGGTCCCAGACGCCAGCCAGGGCCAGCGGGTGCAGCATCTGCAGGAGCAGGGCGGAGACGCCGCCGACCATCATCGAAGTGAAGTCGGCGTGCACCTCCCAGACCATCGACTGCGGGCCGAACAGGCCGACGTCGCCGCGTGGCTGGTCGAGGTCGAGCACCCCCAGGGCGGCGCCGGTGAGGCTGTGTACCTGTTTTTCGATCTGGCGACGTAGGCTATCCATGGCGCGCATTCTCGGCGCTTGGCCGGCCCACGGCAAGATCAGCCCGGCCCTTTCGGGCCGGGCTGGGGGTCAACGGTTCAGCCGTTGTTCGGTGAGGCTGTCGACGACGCTGGGGTCGGCCAGGGTGGAGGTGTCACCCATGTTCTCCAGCTCGTTGCAGGCGATCTTGCGCAGGATGCGGCGCATGATCTTGCCCGAGCGGGTCTTGGGCAGGCCTGGCGCCCATTGGATCAGCTCCGGCTTGGCGAAGCTGCCGATCTCCTTGCCGACCAGGGTCAGCAGGTCCTTCTTCAAGTCCTCGGACGGCTCCTGGCCACTCATCAGGGTGACGTAGGCATAGATGCCCTGGCCCTTCACGTCGTGCGGGTAACCGACCACGGCGGCCTCGGCGACGGCGTCGTGCAGCACCAGGGCGCTTTCCACCTCGGCGGTGCCGATGCGATGGCCGGAGACGTTGATCACGTCATCGACACGACCGGTGATCCAGTAGTAGCCGTCCTCGTCACGGCGCGCACCGTCGCCGGTGAAGTAGTAGCCGGGGTAGGGCTTGAAGTAGGTGTCGATCATGCGCTGATGATCGCCGTAGACACTGCGGATCTGGCTCGGCCAGCTGGCCCTGATGGCCAGCACGCCCGCGCCGGGGCCGTCGATTTCCTTGCCTTGCTCGTCGAGCAGCACCGGCTGCACGCCGAAGAACGGACGGGTCGCCGATCCCGGCTTGAGGTCGGTGGCGCCCGGCAGCGGCGTGATCAGGATCGAGCCGGTCTCGGTCTGCCACCAGGTGTCGACGATGGGGCAACGGGTGTCGCCGACCACGTGGAAGTACCATTCCCAGGCTTCCGGGTTGATCGGTTCACCGACGCTGCCAAGCAGGCGCAGGCTTTCCCGTGAGGTGGCCTTCACCGGGGCTTCGCCTTCGCGCATCAGCGCGCGCAGGGCGGTGGGCGCGGTGTAGAAGGTGTTGACCCGGTGCTTGTCGATCACCTGCCAGAAACGCGAGGCGTCCGGGTAGTTGGGCACGCCTTCGAAGATCAGCGTGGTGGCGGCGTTGGCCAGCGGGCCGTAGACGATATAGCTGTGCCCGGTCACCCAGCCGACATCGGCGGTGCACCAGTAGATGTCGCCTTCGTGGTAGTCGAACACGTACTTGTGGGTCATCGCCGCGCCGAGCAGGTAGCCGCCGGTGGTGTGCAGCACGCCCTTGGGTTTGCCGGTGGACCCCGAGGTGTAGAGGATGAACAGCGGGTCTTCGGCATCCATCGGCTCGGCCGGGCAGTCCGCACTGACTTCCTTGAGCGCCTGGTGATACCAGATGTCGCGGCCTTCCACCCAGGCCACGTCGCCCTGGGTACGCTCGACCACCACCACGGTGGAGACGTTCGGGCAGCTCTGCAGGGCCTTGTCGACGTTGTTCTTCAGCGGCACGTACTTGCCGCCGCGCACGCCTTCGTCGGCGGTGATCACGGTACGGCAGTCGGCATCGAGGATACGGTCACGCAACGCGTCGGGGGAGAAGCCGCCGAACACCACCGAATGCACGGCGCCGATGCGCGTGCAGGCGAGCATGGCGTAGGCCGCCTCGGGAATCATCGGCATGTAGATGCACACCCGGTCGCCTTTCTTCACGCCACGGCTCTTCAACACGTTGGCCAGGCGGCTGACCTGCTGGTGCAGCTCGTTGTAGGTGATGTGCGCGGATTCGCTGGGGTTGTCGCCCTCCCAGATGATGGCGACCTGTTCGCCACGTTGCTCCAGGTGGCGGTCGATGCAGTTGTAGGCGACGTTGAGCTGGCCACCCTTGAACCACTCGGCGCGGCCCTGTTTCAGGTCGCTGTCGTGGACCTTGTCCCAGGGTTTGAACCAGTCCAGGAAGGCCTTGGCCTGCTCGGCCCAGAAGGTGTCGGGCTGCTCGACGGACTGCCGGTACAGGCGCAGGTAGGCGTCGTTGTCCAGGTGTGCACGCTGGCGCACCGCGTCGGCCACGGGGTGACGGGTGATTTCGAACATGGCGGGGTCCTTGTAATTGTTTGTCCGCAACAGGCACAAGGGTGCACCCAAGCGGGCGCCGGCTTCAAGGGGCGATGTTCATGGCGCAGCGCTTGCGCGGTGGAGCCCGGCCCGGCAGGCGTGCCGGGCCGGGTTGGCGGAGGGTCAGCCGCGATGACGCTCGCGGAAATGGGCGATCAGGCCCTGGGTCGAGGCGTCCGAGGCGTTGTTGTCGAGTTGGCCGGTCAGGCGCTGGTAGACGTCCTTGCCCATTTCCTTGCCCAGCTCCACGCCCCACTGGTCGAAGGCGTTGATGCCCCAGATCGCGCTCTGCACGAACACCTTGTGCTCGTACAGGGCGACCAGCGCGCCGAGCTCGAACGGCGCGATGCGGTTCATCACCAGAATGTTGCTCGGGCGGTTGCCGGGGATGACCTTGTGCGGCGCCAGGCGCTGTACCTCGTCTTCCGCCAGGCCCTTGCCGCGCAGTTCGGCCTCGGCCTCTTCGCGGGTCTTGCCCTGCATCAGCGCCTGGGCCTGCGACAGGCAGTTGGCGAACAGCCACTGATGGTGGTCGGACAGCGGGTTGTAGCTGTTGACCGGAACGATGAAGTCCGCCGGTACCAGCAGGCGGCCCTGGTGCAGCAACTGGTGGTAGGCGTGCTGGCCGTTGCAGCCGACCCCGCCCCAGATGACGGGCCCGGTGCTGATGTCCAGGGCGCTGCCGTCCTGGCGCACGCTCTTGCCGTTGGACTCCATGTCGAGCTGCTGCAGGTGCTTGGTGAAATTACGCAGGTAGTGGTCGTAGGGCAGGATCGCGTGGCTCTGTGCGCCCCAGAAGTTGCTGTACCAGATGCCCAGCAGGGCCATCAGCACTGGCATGTTCTCGGCCAGGGGCGCCTGGGTGAAGTGCTGATCCATGGCGTAGGCCCCGGCCAGCAGCTCCTTGAAGTTGGACACGCCGATGGCCAGGGCGATGGGCAGGCCGATGGCCGACCACAGCGAGTAGCGCCCGCCGACCCAGTCCCACATGGGGAAGATGTTCTCCTCGCCGATACCGAACTCGATGGCGGCCTCACGGTTGCTGGTCACGGCGATGAAGTGGCGGTGCAGCTCTTCTTCCGGGCCGCCCATGGCCAGGTACCAGTCACGGGCCGCCAGGGTGTTCTTCAGGGTCTCCAGGGTGCCGAAGGACTTGCTGGACACGATGAACAGGGTGGTTTCCGGGTCGAGGCGGGCGGTCAGCTCGCGGAACTCGCTGCCATCGATATTGGCCAGGTAGTGGCAGCGTACGCCGCGCTGGGTGAACGGGCGCAGCGCCTCGGAGACCAGTTGCGGACCGAGGAACGAGCCGCCGATGCCGATGTTGACCACTTCCTTGATCGGCTTCTCGCTGTAGCCGCGCCACAGGCCGCTGTGAATGCGGCTGACCAGCTCGGTGACCTGGTTCAGCACCCGATGCACCTCGGGGATGATGTCAGTGCCGTCCACCACCAGGCGGTGGCCGACCGGGCTGCGCAGCGCCGTATGCAGGGCAGCGCGTCCCTCGGAGGCGTTGACGTGCTCGCCACCGAACATCGCCGTGATGGCTTCGTGCAGGCCGGCCTGCTCGGCCAGTTGCATCAGCAGTTCGAGGCTGTGTTCGTCGATCAGGTTCTTCGAGTAGTCCAGCAGCAGGCCACAGGCATCCAGCGAGAAGCGCTGGAAGCGCCTTGTATCGGCAGTGAAGGCCTCGCGCATGCTGAAGCCGGCCATCTCGGCACGGTGCTGCTGCAGGGCCTGCCAGGCGGGCAGAGTGGTGACGTCGTGGGGCTGCTGGTAGTAGGCCATCGGGGCTCCTGATCCGCAAAAGCAAAAGGCCCGGACGTGATCCGGGCCTTTCAGAGTGTAACCGGCTGCCTTCGCAGGCAGCTACTGCGCAGGCAGTTCCACCAGCAGATTGTCGATCAGGCGGGTGCTGCCCAGGTGCGCGGCGGTGAGCACCACCAGATGGCGGTCGTCGACCTGCGCAGGGCGCAGGGTCAGCGCGTTGCGGATCTCCAGGTAGTCGGGGGCGAAGCCCGCCTCGCGTTGCCGGGCCTGGGCCTCGTCGATCAGCCGCATATAGTCGCGGGCGCCGCGTTGCAACTGCTCGGCGACCGCCTGCAGGCCGCGATACAGGGCGGGAGCGACATTGCGCTGCTCGGCGCTGAGGTAACCGTTGCGCGAGGACAGGGCCAGGCCGTCGTCGGCACGGCGAGTCGGCGCGCCGATGATCTGGATCGGCATGTTCAGGTCCTGCACCAGCGCGCGGATCACCGCCAGTTGCTGGTAGTCCTTCTCGCCGAACACGGCCAGGTCCGGCTGGACCATGTTGAACAGCTTGGTCACCACGGTGGCGACCCCCTCGAAGTGGCCCGGACGGCTGGCGCCGCAGAGACCTTCGGAAACCCCGGGCACGCTGACCCGCGTCTGGTCGCCCATGCCGTGCGGATAGACCTCCGTCACGTCAGGGTGAAACAGCAGGTGGCAGCCGGCGGCCAGCAGCTTCTCCTGATCGGCGGGCAGGGTGCGCGGGTAGGTGTCCAGGTCTTCGCCCGCACCGAACTGTAGCGGGTTGACGAAGATGCTGGCCACCACGAAGTCGGCGCGCTGGGCTGCGGTTTCCACCAGCGAGACATGGCCGGCGTGCAGGTTGCCCATGGTCGGCACGAAACCGATCTGCTTGCCATCGGCACGTGCCTGGGCGATGACCGCGCGCAGCTCTCGCAGCGTCTTGACCGTGTTCATGCGGAGAAACCATGTTCGGCAGCAGGGAAGCTGCCGTCCTTGACCGCCTGCACGTAGGCGCCGAATGCGCCCTGAATGCTGCTCTGGCCCTCCATGAAGTTACGTACGAACTTGGGGGCGCGACCCGACAGCGACAGCCCGAGCATGTCGTGCAGGACCAGCACCTGGCCGTCGGTCGCCGCGCCGGCACCGATGCCGATCACCGGAATCTTCACGGCCTGGGCGATTTCCGCAGCCAGCTCGCTGGGCACGCACTCGAGCAGCAGCATGGCGGCACCCGCCTGCTCCAGCGCCATGGCGTCGGCGCGCATCTGCCGCGCTTGCGCTTCCTGGCGGCCCTGGACCTTGTAGCCGCCAAGGATGTTCACTGCCTGCGGGGTCAGGCCCAGGTGGGCACAGACCGGCACGCCACGCTCGGCCAGCAGGCGAATCGGCTCGGCCAGCCAGCCGGCGCCCTCCAGCTTGACCATGTGCGCGCCGGCTTGCATCAGCCTGGCGCTGTTGAGCAGGGTCTGTTCAGTGGTGGCGTAGGCCATGAACGGCAGATCGGTGACGATCAGTGCGCCCTGGTTGCCGCGTTTGACGCAGGCGGTGTGATAGGCCATTTCCTCGACGCTGACCGGCAGGGTGCTGTCGTGGCCCTGCAGAACCATGCCCAGGGAGTCGCCGACCAGCAGCACGTCCACGCCAGCCTGGCAGGCCGCGTGGGCAAAGGTGGCGTCATAGCAGGTCAGCATGGCGATCTTCTCGCCGTTCTGCTTGAAGCTTTGCAGTGTGGTCAGGGTAACGTCAGGCATTTCAAGGGTCCTCGCTCAGGCTCGGTATACCGCTTCTATCTGGCTGCAATCCGGCCTGGATTGGCATCAAAGGTGCGCCCGGCGCGGGGCGACGGGACGCCTATAGTCCTGATGGGGGGGCATGAAGTCAATTGCAGGTGTTACCGCCCTGTTACTGGCGTTACTGCCAATCCGAGCGGCAGAGGGTTGGGCCAGAGGCGGTGCGGGCTTGCGGCGGGTAACAGGGCGTGCGCCGGGAAGGGGCGGCGCGCGCCATTGTGCGCTACTCCGGCAGGCGTTCCAGGCCGGCGAAGGGGCAGGCATCGAGCAGCGCGGCGAGGCTGCGTCCGTCCGGCAACTGCAACTCGGCGGCGAGTTCGGCCAGCGGGTAGAGCACGAACGGGCGGGCATGCATGTGGTAGTGCGGAACGGTGAGGCGCTCGTCATCGATCAGGCGGTCGCCGAACAGCAGCACATCCAGGTCCAGGGTGCGCGGCCCCCAGCGCTCTTCCTTGCGCACGCGGCCCTGTTCCAGCTCGATGCGCTGCAGGCCATCGAGCAGTGCCCAGGGCTGCAGCTCGGTATCCAGCGCCGCCACCGCGTTGACGTAGCGCGGCTGGTCGGCCGGGCCGAGCGGGTCGCTGACATAGAACGAAGAGCGCGCCGCCAGCCTGCTGTGCGGCAACTGGGCGATGGCGTTCAGCGCCGCGCGCAGTTGTTGCAGCGGTTCGGCCAGGTTGCTGCCCAGGCCGATGTAGACCCGCTCCATCACTCGCCGCTGCCTTCGTTACCGCGCTTGCGCCGGTTGTTGTTGCGGCGGCGTTTGCGCGGCGCGGCGCTGGCGGTGCTTTCGCCCTTGCCTGCAAGGTCGCGGATCATCTGCCGGCGCTCGCTGTCGTTGGCGTCCTGATAGTCCGTCCACCACTCGCCCAGGCCGCCGGTGTTCTCGCCGGCCAGTTCGCGCAGCAGGAGGAAATCGTAACCGGCACGGAAGCGCGGGTTCTCCAGCAGCAGGTCGGCACGCTTGCCGCTGCGGCGCGGCAGGCGCTCCTGCATGTCCCAGATCTCGCGAATCGGGATGGTGAAGCGCTTGGGCACGGCGATGCGCTGGCACTGCTCGGCGATCAGCGTGTGAGCGGCTTCCTGCATCGCCGGAATCGGCGGCATGCCTTTGTCCTGCAGGTGCAGGACACGGGCTGGCAGCGCCGGCCAGAGCAGGGCGGCGAAGAGGAATGCCGGGGTGACCGACTTGCCGTCATGGATGCGCTCGTCGGTGTTGATCAGCGCCTGGCGGATCAGCTTCTCGGTGTATTCGGGGTTGCGCTTGAGCGCCTCGCCACTGGCCGGGAAGAGCTGGGCGAACAGGTCATGCTCCAGCAGCAGGTCGAAGGTGTATTCGGCGTAGCCGGCGAGGAACAGCTTGAGGACCTCGTCGAACAGGCGGGCGGCTGGAATGTCGCGCAGCATCGGCGCCAGCCGGCGGATCGGCGCGGCGCTGTGCTTCTCGATGTCGAAGTCGAGCTTGGCGGCGAAGCGCACCGCACGCAGCATGCGCACCGGGTCTTCCAGGTAGCGTTGTTCGGGATCGCCGATCAGGCGCACCAGGTGGTTGCGTACATCGTGCATGCCACGGGCGTAGTCGAGGATGTGCTCCTGGGTCGGGTCGTAGTACAGCGCGTTGATGGTGAAGTCACGGCGCTGGGCGTCGTCTTCCAGGGTGCCGTAGACGTTGTCGCGCAGGATGCGACCGCTCTCGTGGCGCGCGGCGAGGTTGCTGTTTTCCTCTTCCTCACCTTGTGGGTGATTGGCGCGGAAGGTCGCGACCTCGATGATCTCGCGGCCGAAGTGCACGTGTACCAGCTTGAAGCGACGGCCGATCACCCGGGCGTTGCGGAACTCCGCACGCACCTGTTCGGGTGTGGCGCTGGTCGCTACGTCGAAATCCTTGGGGTCGATATCCAGCAGCAGGTCGCGCACGCAACCACCGACCAGGTAGGCCTGGTAGCCGGCTCGCTGCAGGCGCTCGACCACGCTGATGGCGTGCCGACTGATCTCGTTGCGCTTGAGTGGATGTTGGCTACTGCTCAGCACTTCGGGCGTGCTGCGTGGGCGTGGAGCACGGCGCAGAGGTGAGCGGAAAGACTTGAACAGCTTTTTCAGCATGGGAGGCACTGTTTGGATAAGTGACCGGCCAGCCCCGCATGCTGTTGAAGAACGACCTGCTCAGGCTTGGTGGCGTTAAAGGCAGCCTGCCTCGGCAAGGTTTTCAACGGTATGCGAAACGATGACCGCATGATTGCTGCGGATTCTAGCATCGTGTCGGAAGAAGGTGTGTAGAAGGGCGGCAGGCGGGGATCCGGGAACCGGAAGCTACTGGGGGAGCCGAAGCTCCCCCCCAAGTTGGTGCGTGCTCTGTTTTTATTGTTATTGAGGGCCTGTTGTTTTTGTTGTCGACCCTTCCCGGTTCGCCGTGGCTTACCGGGTGCTCCCTAGAATGGGGAGCCAATAGCAAACGGATTTCTTTGGACGCTGATGTTGCCTTGATCAACCAGTTCTGGCGCTGTCTCGAGACAGTTTTGTTGTTCTCGGTCTGGTCGCTGGGGCGAACCCCTTGCGGCAACTCCTCTCCAAAAGAATCAGTTAGCTGCGCCTCCGTACCTTATTGTTTTTGTTGTTCTGGAGTCGTTACGTCTTGTTCTTATTGTGTAGGGCATTGCTTGTTATTGTTGTTGTGCCAGAGATAAAGCAGATGCCGTGCCAGTTTTTGAGAATCCTTTAAAATCAATGGCTTGAGGCAAATGAGGCGGTCCGGTGGGGGACAAAAAAGCCGGGTTTTCGTTACCGATAGACCCGGCCTTTGTTACGAGATATTGAAACGGTAACAACCTGTGGAACCTGTGTGCGGGGTGGTTGTCACCGTCGTCGCGCTGTCAAGGGCTGCTGGTCACGCCGGATTTGCGCCGTGGGATGCCCAGGCGTTGACGACGTTCCCACAGGCATTTGCGGCTGATACCCAGCTTGCGGGCCAGCTCGGTTTCGGTCATGTGGTCCTGGTGTTCGAGAACGAAGTGCTGGAAATAGTCTTCCAGCGACAGGTCCTCGGTCGGTTCATGGCTGCCGCTACTGCTCTGGCTGCTGCCAGGCAGGCCGAAGTCGTCGTCTTCCAGGTCGTCCAGCTCGATGTCGATGCCCAGCAGGTCGGCGGATATTTCCGCACCCTCGCAGAGGATCACCGCACGCTCGATGGCGTTTTCCAGTTCGCGCACGTTGCCGGGCCAGGGGTAGTGGCGAATCGCCTGCTCGGCGTCGTGGGCAAAGCGCAACGGCTCGCGCCCCATGCGGCTGTACTGACGAACCAGGAAGGCCTGGGCGATCTCGAGCACATCGTTGCCGCGTTCGCGCAGCGCCGGCAGTTTGAGGGCGATGACGTGCAGGCGGTAATAGAGGTCTTCGCGGAACTGGCCGGTCTTGGCCAGGGTCTTCAGGTCGCGGTGGGTCGCCGCAATCAGACGCACGTCGACCTTCTGCGATTGCACCGAGCCGACCCGGCGAATCTCGCCTTCCTGGAGGACGCGCAGCAGTCGTGCCTGGGCTTCCAGTGGCAGCTCGCCGATCTCGTCGAGGAACAGCGTGCCGCCGTCCGCCGCTTCGACCAGGCCGGCACGCCCGGCGCTGGCGCCGGTGAAGGCGCCTTTCTCGTGGCCGAACAGCTCGGACTCGATCAGGGTCTCCGGGATGGCCGCGCAGTTCACCGAGATCAGGGGAGCCTTGGCACGCCTGGACAGGTTGTGCAGGGCGCGTGCGACCAGTTCCTTGCCGGTGCCGGACTCGCCCTGGACCAGTACATTGGAATCGGTGGGCGCGACCTTGCGAATCTTGCTGTAGAGGTCCTGCATGGCGGCGCAGGAGCCGATGATGCCGATCTCGCCGTTGGCGCTTTCCGCGGTTTTCTCCGCGCCACCACCCCGCACGCTACTTGCGGCAGCGGCTGCCGGGGCGTTGCGGGCTTCCTGGCGGTCCCGCAGGATGCGGGCGACGGCCTGCAGCATCTCGTCGTGGTCGAAGGGCTTGGCGATGTAGTCGACCGCACCCATCTTCATCGAGTCCACCGCCGAGCGCAGGCTGGCGTAGCTGGTCATGATCAGCACCGGGGTGCCTTCGGCCAGTTTGATCAGTTCGGTACCCGGTGCACCGGGCAGGCGCAGGTCGCTGACGATCAGGTCGAAGCCGGGAATGCTGTAGCGTTCCTGGGCTTCCTGTACCGAGCCCGCTTCGCTGACCTGGTACTGGTTACGTTCGAGCAGACGGCGCAAGGCAGAGCGGATAATGGTTTCGTCTTCGACGATAAGAATATGTGGCATCAATTCGTTCTCTCGGCGGTCACGGAGGTGCGGTCGGCACCTGCTGTCGCTGTTTACATCGCTACGGACGTCGCCTCGACATGCCTTGGCAGGGTGACCCGGATTCGGGTGCCCAGTTGGCGCTCGGGGTCGGCCGGGCTGTCGATTGTTATCTGTCCATAATGCTCTTCCACGATCGAATAGACCAGCGCGAGGCCCAGGCCGGTCCCTTCGCCGGGGTCCTTGGTGGTGAAAAACGGTTCGAACAGGCGGTCGATGATGGCTTTGGGAATGCCGCTGCCTTCATCCTCGACGATCAGGTCGACGGTATGCTCGCTGACTTCGCTGCGCACGCGGATCGCGCCGCCGGGAGGGGAGGCGTCACGGGCGTTGGACAGCAGGTTGATCAGCACCTGGGCCAGGCGTTGCGGGTCACCCTCGGCCCAGTGCTCCGGGTCGCAGAGGTTGTAGAACTGGATGTCGAAGTTGCGCTTGTTCAGTGATAGCAGGCCGATGGCGTCCTGGGCCACGTCGGCCAGGCACACGGGTTCGTCGCTGCGCTGATGGCTGCCGGAGTGGGCGAAGCTCATCAACGACTGGACGATGCGCGACACGCGCTTGGTCTGTTCGAGAATCTGCCCGCTGATCTCCGTCAGTTCGCCGTCGTTCTCGCGCTCCTCGCGCAGGTTCTGCGCCAGGCAGGCGATACCGGTGATCGGATTGCCGATCTCGTGGGCGACACCGGCCGCCAGACGGCCGATGGAGGCCAGGCGCTCGGAGTGCACCAGCTTGTCTTCCAGCAACTGGGTTTCGGTCTGGTCCTCGACCAGCAACACCAGGCCACTGTTGCCCGGTGCCAGCGGCTCGTCGATGGCGGCCTTGTGCAGGTTCAGCCAGCGGATCTGCCCGTCCAGGGCCAGGTGCTGCTTGTGCAGGTGCTGGTCGGGGCGTTCGATGAAGTCCTGCAGCAGGCTCTGCCAGGGCTCGGCCAAGGCGCTGAGGCGCGAGCCGACGATGCGCTGGGCGGGAATCTCGGTGAGCTCCTCCATGGCGCGGTTCCACATCAGGATTTCCTGATCCTTGGCCAGCGAGCAGACGCCCATGGGCAGTTCCTGCAAGGTCTGCCGGTGGTAGCGGCGCAGGGCGTCGAGTTCGGCGGCCAGGCCGGTAAGGCGCGACTGGTAATCCTCCAGGCGGCTCTCGATGAAGTGGATATCCTCGGTGACGTAGCCTTCGCTGCCGGACTTGTAGGGCAGGAAGGTTTCGACGATGTCCTGTGCGACGCTGGGGCCCATCAGGCCGGACAGGTTGGCTTCGATGCGGTCGCGCAGGCGGCGCAAGGCATAGGGGCGGCCTTCGTCGAAGGGCAGGTGCAGGTCGCGCAGCGCTTGTTCCACCTCACGCTGGGCCGTCTTGGCGCCCAGCGGCTTGGCCAACTGCGCGGCGAATTCCTGCGGAGTCGCGGCGACCAGTTCGCGTCGTTGCGGGCGGCGCACGTTGTCTACCGCGCAGGCCTCTGCGGCGCTCTTCTCCTCGGGGCTGGCTTCGGTGAACAGCGACACCAGGGTGAACACCAGCACGTTGGCGGCCAGCGAGGCGATGGCCGCCAGGTGCCAGCTGGCATCGTCGAGCACGTAGATGACGTTGAACAGCGGCAGGTAGAAGCCGTCCAGGTTGCCCAGCAGCGGCAGCAGCATGGTCAGGGCCCAGACGCAGATACCGGCCAGCAAGCCGGCGAGGAAGCCGCGGCGGTTGGCGGTCTGCCAGTACAGCACCGAGAGCACGCCCGGGAGGAACTGCAGGGTGGCGACGAAGGCGACGATGCCGAGGTTGGCCAGGTCCTGCTGCGCGCCGAGCAGCAGATAGAAGCCATAGCCGGCCATGATGATGAAGGCGATCAGCGCGCGGCGTGTCCACTTCAGCCAGCGATAGATGTTGCCCTCGGCCGGTGGCTGGTACAGCGGCAGCACCAGGTGGTTGAGCGCCATGCCCGACAGGGCCAGGGTGGAGACGATGATCAGTCCGCTGGAGGCCGACAGGCCGCCGACGTAGGCGAGCAGGGCCAGCGCCTCGCTGTTCACCGCGATGCCCAGGCCGAGGGTGAAGTATTCCGGGTTGGTGGTCGCCCCCAGCTTGAGGCCGGCCCAGAGTATCAGCGGCACCGCCAGGCTCATCAGCAGCAGGAACAGCGGCAGACCCCAGCTGGCGCTGACCATCGCGCGCGGGTTGAGGTTCTCGGTGAAGGTCATGTGGTACATGTGCGGCATGACGATGGCCGAGGCGAAGAACACCAGCAGCAGGGTGCGCCAGGGACCTTCCTGCAGCGGCGTGTGCAGCGTGGACAGCGCCGCCTGGTTCTGCACCAGCCACAGTTCCAGTTCGTGGGGACCACCGAACACCTGGTAGAGCGCGTACCAGCCGATCACTCCCAGCGCCACCAGCTTGACCAGCGATTCGAAGGCGATGGCGAACACCAGGCCCTCGTGCTTTTCTCGGGTGGCGATATGCCGGGCACCGAACAGGATGGTGAAGAGGATGATCAGGCCGCAGTAGCTCAGCGCCACCTTTTCCTGCAGCGGCTCGCGACTGAGGATGCCGATGGAGTCGGCCACCGCCTGGATCTGCAGGGCCAGCAGTGGCAGCAGGCCGATCAGCATGAACAGGGTGGTCAGCACGCCGGCCCAGGTGCTGCGGAAGCGGAAGGCGAACAGGTCGGCCAGCGATGACAGCTGGTAGGTGCGGGTGATGCGCAGGATCGGGTAGAGCAGCACCGGGGCTAGCAGGAAGGCACCGGAGACGCCCAGGTAGCTGGCGAGGAAGCCGTAGCCGTACTGATAGGCCAGCCCGACCGTGCCGTAGAAGGCCCAGGCGCTGGCATAGACGCCCAGGGACAGGGTGTAGGTCAGCGGGTGGCGGATGATCCAGCGTGGGATCAGGCCGTGTTCGCTGACCCAGGCAACTCCGAACAGCACCAGCAGATAGCCGGCGCTGATCAGGATCAGTTCGCTCAGGCTAAAGCTCGTCAGCATCGCGTTGGCTCTGGAGAATGAAGGTCACGACGATCAGGATCAGCCACAGCAGGTAGGGGCGGTACCAGGCACCATTGGGGTCGATCCACCAGTCCATGATGGCCGGTGAGAACAGGTAGATCCCTACAACCAGGATCAGAACCAGTCGGTAGATATACATGTGGCATCTCGTCGAAAGATGCCGCGATGGTAAAGGAAGCGGCGCGTTTCAGGCCACCTGCTTGAGGGCTGGCCGCTGTGGGGCAGGCGTGGCGCGGGTTGCGCTCGTCAGCGCAGTTGCGCTTCGGCCAGGGTGCGGCTGCGCGGGATGCGCGTGGCATCCCAGTGGGCGATGCCCCATTCCAGCAGCTGCCGGGGGGCGGCGTCCCGCAGGTCGGCGGGGGCTGGCTGGCCGAGCGCGCGCAGGGCGCGTAGCAGCAGTGGCCCGGCCTGGTCGGCGGGCAGTGGTGGTGAGCGATAGCTCTTGCCCAGCTTGTGGCCGTCCGGCTGGATGATCAGCGGCACGTGCAGGTAGCGCGGTTGCGGCAGCCCCAGCAGTTCCTGCAGGTAGAGCTGGCGCGGTGTCGAGTCGAGCAGGTCGGCGCCGCGTACCACATCGGTGATGCCTTGCCAGGCGTCGTCCAGCACCACCGCGAGCTGATAGGCGAACAGGCCGTCGCGGCGACGAATGACGAAGTCACCGACTTCGCGGCCCAGGTGCTGATGGAATTCGCCTTGCACGCGGTCGGTGAAGTGGTAGTCCAGCTCCGGTACGCGTATGCGGATGGCCGCATTCTGTTCGGCATGGCAGGCATTGCGGCAGAAGCCGGGATAGATCCCGGCATAGCCTTCCAGCTGCTTGCGCGAGCAGACGCAGGCGTAGGCCAGGCCCTGGCTGAGCAGGCGCTCGGTCACCGCCGCGTACTGCGCGTGTCGCTCGCTCTGGCGCTCCAGCTCGCCATCCCATTCGAAGCCATAGGTTTCCAGGGTGCGCAGGATCGCGTCCTGGGCGCCCGGGACTTCACGGGGCGGGTCGAGGTCCTCCATGCGCAGCAGCCAGCGGCCGCCAACGGCGCGCGCATCGAGGTAGGAGGCGAGGGCGGCGACCAGCGAACCGAAATGCAGGTAGCCACTGGGCGTGGGGGCAAAGCGCCCGACGTAGGAGCTGTTCATCGAGGCGAGGCTGGGTCGAAGGGGTTGTCTTCTCCCCTCTCCCATTCATGGGCAAGGGGCCGGGGGAGAGGGCATGCGCTGAATCATCCTCTCCCCAGAAATGCAACGGGGCGCCTGAGCGCCCCGTCGTCGGATCAGGAACCGATCTGCTTTTCCTTGATTTCCGCCAGCGTCTTGCAATCGATGCACAGGGTCGCGGTGGGGCGGGCTTCCAGTCGGCGAATGCCAATCTCGACGCCGCAGGAGTCACACCAGCCGTAATCGTTGTCTTCGATCAGCTGCAGGGTCTCGTCGATCTTTTTGATCAGTTTGCGCTCGCGATCACGGGCACGCAGCTCCAGGCTGAACTCTTCTTCCTGGCTGGCGCGATCCGCCGGATCGGGGAAGTTGGCCGCTTCGTCCTGCATGTGGTGCACGGTGCGGTCGACTTCCTGCATCAGCTCCAGCTTCCACTTATTGAGGATGCTGGTGAAGTGAGCGCGCATCGGCTCGCTCATGTATTCCTCGCCCTTCTTCTCTTGATAGGGCTCGAAACCACGAATCAGCTGGCTGGTGCTTTTGGCTTTTTCTTTTGTGGGCATGGATGACGCCTCTCACTCTTTCGAATCCATCGCGCAGGTTATTCCATTGCCAGACGGTTTTCCGGCCCTGCGACTGCAAGCCGGCGAACTTACCAGATCGAATCGGGGCGCGCTACTCCCGGTTGTCTCTGCCCCTCCGGGGTGTGAATGAAATCTGCATGGGCCTGATCGGCAAGTGTAGCGGTGCCCGGCGTCCTTGCCGCTTGCCCGAGCAGCCCTGCTAGAATCCGCCGCTCGCAACCGTGAAGGCAGGCCCATGGCTCAGCTCTACAGTGGGCGCAGTCGCGCCATCGAACCCTTTCATGTGATGGCCCTGCTGGCGCGGGCCAACGAGCTGCAGGCAGCCGGTCACGACGTCATCCACCTGGAGATCGGCGAGCCGGATTTCACCACCGCCGAGCCGATCATCCGCGCGGGCCAGGCCGCCCTGGTAGCCGGGCATACCCGTTACACCGCCGCGCGGGGCTTGCCGCAGCTGCGCGAGGCGATCGCCGCGTTCTACGCCGAGCGCTATCGGCTGAACGTCGACCCGCAGCGCATCCTGATCACGCCGGGCGGTTCCGGCGCCCTGCTGCTGGCCGCCAGCCTGCTGGTCGATCCCGGCAAGCACTGGCTGTTGGCCGACCCCGGCTATCCGTGCAACCGCCACTTCCTGCGTCTGGTCGAAGGGGCTGCGCAACTGGTGCCGGTTGGCCCGGACGTGCGCTACCAGCTGACTCCGCAGCTGGTCGAGCGGCACTGGGACTCCGACAGCGTCGGCGCCCTGGTCGCCTCGCCGGCCAACCCCACCGGCACCCTGCTGCACAAGGACGAGCTGTCGGCCCTGGCGGCGAGCATCAAGCAGCGCGGCGGCCATCTGGTGGTGGACGAGATCTACCACGGGCTGACCTACGGTTGCGATGCGAGCAGCGTGCTGGAGGTGGATGACGAGGCCTTCGTGCTCAATAGTTTCTCCAAATATTTCGGCATGACCGGCTGGCGCCTGGGCTGGCTGGTCGCGCCCGAGGCGGCGGTGCCAGAGCTGGAGAAGCTGGCGCAGAACCTCTACATCAGTGCGCCGAGCATGGCTCAGCACGCTGCGCTGGCCTGTTTCGAGGCTGATACCCTGGCCATCCTCGAAGAACGCCGCCACGAGTTCCAGCGCCGCCGCGACTACTTGCTGCCGGCGCTGCGCGAGCTGGGCTTCGGCATCGCCGCCACGCCTGAAGGCGCCTTCTATTTATATGCGGACATCAGCGCCTTCGGTGGCGATGCCTTCGCCTTCTGCCGCCACTTCATCGAAACCGAGCACGTGGCGTTCACCCCGGGGTTGGATTTCGGCCGTTATCAGGCCGGGCATCATGTGCGTTTCGCCTACACGCAGAACGTCGAGCGCCTGCAGCAGGCGGTCGAACGCATCGCCCGTGGCCTGAAGAGCTGGAATCCCGATGCGCTTTGATCCGCCCCTGGAAGAAGGGCGCCTGCTGCGCCGCTACAAGCGCTTTCTGGCCGATATCGAGACGGCCGGCGGCGAGGCGCTGACCATCCACTGCGCCAATACCGGGTCGATGCTCAACTGCATGAGCGAAGGCTGCCGGGTGTGGTTCAGCCGCAGCAACGATCCCAAGCGCAAGCTGCCGGGGAGCTGGGAAATCAGCGAGACGCCGCAAGGCCGCCTGGCCTGCATCAATACGGCGCGGGCCAATGCACTGGTGGAGGAGGCGCTGCGCGCCGGGCTGATCAGCGAGCTGAACGGTTTCACCGCGCTCAAGCGCGAGGTGCCCTACGGGGTGGAGAACAGCCGCGCCGACTTTCGCCTGGATTTCCCCCAGGGGCCGACCTTCGTCGAGGTCAAGAGCGTCACCCTGGGCTTCGACGGCAGCGATGTTGCGGCCTTTCCCGATGCGGTGACGCAGCGCGGCGCCAAGCACCTGCGTGAACTGGCAGCGCTGGCACGTGCCGGCGTGCGCACGGTGCAGCTGTATTGCGTGAATCTCTCCGGTATCGCCGCCGTGCGCGCCGCCGAGGAAATCGACCCGGTCTACGCGGCGGGGCTGCGCGAGGCCAAGACGGCCGGGGTCGAAGTGCTGGCCTACGGCGCCGAGCTCAGCCCCGAGGGCATCGCGCTGGTTCGTCGTCTGGACGTGCTGGCCTAGGGCACGATCCAGATTCCGTCGGCGTCTTCCTGGCATTCCAGCGCTTGCAGCGCCTGTCCCTCGCAGGGGCCGGCCACGCATTCGCCGCTCTCGATCAGGAACAGCGCGCCATGGGTGGCGCAGCGGATCAGGCTGCCGCTGTCATCGAGAAATCCGTCCTTCTGCCATTCCAGGGCAACGCCGCGATGCGGGCAGCGGTTGAGGTAGGCGTGCACCTGGCCGTCGCGGCGTATGGCGAACAGGTTCAGTTGCTCGATCAGAAAGCCCCGGCTCTGACCTTCGGCCAGTTCCTGTGGGCTGCATAAGCGGATCATCGTGTTCTCTCGTGTGTGCCCTTCTGCCATGGGTAGAAGGTGGCGCGTGGCGCCGTCAGCGAGGCCGATTATCCCGCAGGAAGGAGGAGGGCGCATCCATGCGCCAAGTGGAACTCAGAATTGCCAGGAGGCCGATACGCGGAACGTGCGGCCCGGCTCGCTGTAGTAGTCGACCGGCTGAGGCGTGCTGCGGCCGGCGGCACTGGGCACGTTGAGCGCATTCCAGTACTTCCTGTCGAACAGGTTGAACAGGCCGGCCTGCAGCTTGACGCCGTCCAGGGCCGCGGGCTGCCAGTAGCCCGTCAGGTTGACCACCGCATAGCCCGGGGCCTTGAAGTCACTGTCATTCTCGACCTTGTCGCGACGGCGCGCGGCGGTCAGCATCAGGTCCGCGCCATGGCGCTGGCGGGTGTAGCTCAGGCCTAGGGTGCCGCTCAGCGGCGCGACCGAGTTCAGGTGCTGCCTGGTTTCGCGGTCCTTGCCCACGGCCCAGGCGATCGAGGACCAGAGCTGCCAGGACGGCATGAACTGCCAGTGCGCGCTGCCTTCGGCGCCGTAGATGCGCACTTTGTCGCGGTTGGCCATGACTTCGAAGAAGGTGGGGAATTCGCCCGCCTGGAAACCATAGTCCTCTTCGTCGGCGCTGATGCTATCGATGAAGTTCTTGTAGTGGTTGTCGAACAGGCTGACCGAGCCCCCCAGCCGGCTGTCGCCGAGGCGGGCGCCGACTTCGTAGCCGGTGCTTTCCTCGGGCTTGAGGTTGGGGTTGCCTACTCGTGCGTAGCCCATGCCGGCGTTGGTGAAGGTGCTGTACAGCTCGTTGACGTCCGGCGCCTTGAAGCCCTGTGCCCATTGCGCATAGAGGGTCGCCAGCTCGTGCGCCTGCCAGGTCAGGAGCAGGCTGCCGGACCACTTGGCGTCCTTGTTCTCGCTGAGCATCACGCTGTCGCCGGCGAGCACGTAGCCGCTGGTGGAACTGCTCGGCTTGTACGCGTAGTGGTCATAGCGCACGCCCGGCGTCAGGGTCAGGGTGTCGCTGAGGGCAATCTCATCCTTCAGGTAGAGGCCCTGCAGCGTACCGGGCGTCTTCGGCATTTCGGCCTGGTTGGTGTGCAGGTTGACGCAGGAGAAGTAGATGCCGGCTGGCGTGCTGTCCGGTTGCGGCGGGAAGGGAGGCACCAGCACGCTGGGGCAGGCATCGTAGCCGCTGCTGTACTGCTCGGCTTCCAGGCGGCTCCACTCCATGCCCAGGGTCAGGTCGTGGCGGCCCAGTTGTTTGCCCAGGCTGCTGCTGATGCCGTACTGGCTCTTCTCGATCTCGTTGGCGCGGCCGAAGGGGCCGGCCAGCGTTCCGGCGCGGGTGGCGTCGACTTCGTCCTCGCGATAGAGCTTTTGCCAGTAGACCACCGTGTCGGCCCAGTCCAGCAGGTTGTCGCTGCCTGTGGCGCGGTACTGATGGTCGAACGAGAGTCGCTTGCGCTCGTTGGTCTCGCGGGTGTCGTAGTGCCGCGGGTAGTTGACCGTGCCCTGGTTGATGCGGCTGTCCATGTCCTCGACGCGTTCGAACAGCTCGGCCGTCATACCGATGCGGTGGCCTGCGGCGAGCTTCTGCTGGATCTTCAGCAGCAGGCTCTGCTGTTCGCTATCGCTGGGGTTGGCGGTGGTGCGCTGCGTGCCGAGCAGGTTGTCGTTGCCCTGGCTGTCGAGCTCGTGGCCCTGGCGGCCGCCGGCCTGGAGCAGCCAGGCCGTGTCGTTGATCCGGCCGGCCAGGGCCGCATTCAACCCCCAGCTCTGGTCGGCACTGTCGTAGTCGCTCTTCACCAGGCCGGCGAAGTTGTCGTCGTTACCCAGCAGGTCATCCGGACTCAGGGTCCGTAGTTGCAGGGCGCCGCCGAGGGCCCCCGAGCCGAGCTGGCTGGAGTTGGCACCGCGAACCACGTCGATCGATGACAGGCTCTGGAAGTCGATGCTGTCCAGGCCGCCGTTGACTTCGCGCACCGCGTCATTCAGCCAGGGCATGCGGATGCCGTCGATGGTGGTCAGCACGCGATCGCGATCCAGGCCGCGGATGTTGATGCTGTTGTTGCTGCGGTTGTAGTTCACCCCCGGTTCGGCGCGTCGCGACAAGTCATCGAAACTGCGTATCTGACGACGTTCGAGGGTCTCGGCGTCGGTCCGGGTGGTGGTCGGCAACGGCTGCTCGACCACGCTGGCGGTGACTTCGACATCGGGGAGCTCGGCCGGTGTATCGGCCAGGGCGAGGGAGGGGCACAGCATCAGTAACGCCAGCCATGGGCGGCGGGCATAGGGCGGGTGAAGGGGCATGGCAATGGCTCCGTGCGTGCTGGGCAGTTCTGCGACTGCCTGGTTGGCGACGGCGCAAGACGTTAACCAGATTATTTATCTGATGCAAATAATTCTCATATAGATTATCGTTTGTAGATTGCCGTCGCTGTGCAGAAACAGCGGGCACGTCTTGCCGTGAGAGGAGTTGTCCCGATGAATAGTGTGAATCCCGCCGCCTTGCCGGCCATCGATCTGTACCGGGCCTGGCAGGCCCTGCGTCTCGAACAGCCCCGTCTGCGGGCCCGTGATGCGGCTGCCGTACTGGGTGTCAGTGAGGCTGAACTGACCGCCAGCCGCCTCGGCGTGGATGCCGTGCGCCTGCGCTGTGACTGGTCCGAGTTGCTGCCTGCGCTGGGGACGCTGGGTTACATCATGGCGCTGACCCGCAACGAGCACTGCGTGCACGAGCGCAAGGGGCATTACCGCGAGGTTTCCGTCAGCGCCAATGCGGCGATGGGGCTGGTGGTCTCCGCCGACATCGACCTGCGCCTGTTCATGGCGCAGTGGGCCAGCGTGTTCGCCGTCGCCGAGAACGGCGAGCGTGGCGTGCAGCGCAGCATCCAGATCTTCGACCGCCAGGGAGTTGCGGTTCACAAGGTCCACCTGACCGAGAGGAGCGACGACGCGGCCTGGGCGCCGCTGGTCGAGCGCTTCCGGGCCGAGGTGCAGAGTGCCGAGCTGGAGCTGCTGCCGCCGGCCGAGCGCAAGGCGCCGCGTGCCGACGATCAGGTCGATGTGGGGGCACTGCGTGCCGACTGGGCCGCGCTGAAGGACACGCATCACTTCTTCGCCATGCTCAAGCGCCATGACCTGGCCCGTACTCAGGCCCTGCGCCTGGCCGGCCATGAGTGGGCCGAGCCGCTGGCCACCGCCGAACTGCCCAGGCTGATCGAGGCGGCAGCAGCGCGTGAGGTGCCGATCATGGTGTTCGTCGGTAACCGTCACTGCATCCAGATTCACACGGGGCCGGTGCACAATCTGCGTTGGCTGGATAACTGGTTCAACGTGCTCGATGCCGAGTTCAACTTGCACCTGAGAACCCCTGGCGTGGTCGAGCTCTGGCGCGTGCGCAAACCCAGCGTGGATGGCGTGATCACCAGCCTGGAGGCCTATGACGAAGAGGGTGAACTGGTGGTCCAGCTGTTCGGGGCCCGCAAGCCGGGCATGGCTGAGCGTGACGACTGGCGCGAGCTGGCCGAGTCCATCGCGGCACTGGAGGTCTGACATGCGCTTGAGTGGAACCTTGGCGCTGTGCAGCGCCCTGCTGTTTGCTCCCCTGGCCGGTGCGGGCGAGCTGCCGCAACGCTGGGTCAGCTCCGGTGGCTCGCTCAGCGAGTGGGTAGTGCGCCTGGGGGGCGAGAGCAAGCTGGTCGGCGTGGATACCACCAGCCTGCATCCACAATCGCTGCAGCAGTTGCCGAGCGTCGGTTATCAGCGGGCCTTGTCGGCTGAGGGGGTGCTGTCGCTGCACCCGGACGTGCTGATCGGTAGCGAAGAAATGGGGCCGCCTCCGGTGCTCGCGCAGATCAAGGCAGCCGGCATTCGTATCGAGAGCCTGTCGGCCAGGCCCGATCTGGATGCGCTCGAAAGCAATGTGCTGCGCCTGGGTGAACTGCTCGGCAGGCCGCAGCAGGCGCATGAAGAGATCGCGGCCTATCGCGAGGCTCTGCAGCATCAGGCGGCCTGGGTCGCCAAGGCGCGCGAGCAGCAGCCGGCACCGCGCGTGCTGATGTTGCTCGGTCATGCTGGCAGCAACCTCATGGCGGCCGGCAAGGACAGCCTGGCGGTGTGGTTGATCGAGCGGGCTGGTGGCGAGAGTCGCACCGAGCACAGCGGCTATAAGCCGATCTCCAGCGAGGCCTTGCTGGCGATGGACCCACAGGTGCTGATCGTTGCCGACCGCAGTCTGCAGGGGGAGGAGGCGCGTCAGGCGGTGCTGCGGCAGAATCCGCTGCTGGCGCAGACCAGCGCCGTGCGTGACGGCCGTGTGCTGAGCCTCGATCCGACGCTGCTGGTGGGCGGGCTCGGTCCGCGCCTGCCCGAGGGGCTGGTCGAGTTGTCGGCGGCGTTCTATCCTTCCGAGCCAGCTCTGACGGCCGAACTCGACCGATGAATCCTGTTTTTCGTCCCCGCCCATTGCTGCTGGCGATGGGCGTCCTCCTGCTGTTTTCGTTCTGGCTGTCGCTGGCCCTGGGGCCCGTCAGCCTGCCGCTGGGCGATACCCTGCTGGCCGCGCTGCGCTTGCTGGGCCTGCCCATCGACGGGGAGGGCCTGCAGCAGGCCGAGCTGATCCTCGGTCAGATACGCCTGCCGCGCAGCCTGCTGGGGCTGTGCGTGGGTATCGTGCTGGCGCTGTCCGGTGTGGCCATGCAGGGGCTGTTCCGCAACCCGCTGGCTGACCCCGGCCTGGTCGGGGTCGCCGGTGGCGCCGCGTTGGGTGCGGCTGTCGCCATCGTCGGCGGCAGCATGATCGGCGGTCTGCCGTCAGCCATCGCCCCTTATCTGCTGTCGCTCTGCGCGTTCAGCGGCGGTCTGATCGTGACCGCCGTGGTGTATCGCTTCGGGCGTCGCGACGGGCAGACCCACGTCGCCACCATGCTCCTGGCCGGGGTCGCGCTGACCGCGATGTCCGGCGCCGGTGTCGGCCTGTTCACCTACCTGGCCGATGACGCCACCCTGCGCAGCCTGACCTTCTGGAATCTGGGCAGCCTCAACGGCGCCAGCTATCCACGGCTGTGGCCGTTGCTGCTGGTGACCCTGGCCATCGCCTTGTGGCTGCCGCGCCGCGCCGCGGCGCTCAACGCGCTGCTGCTGGGCGAGTCCGAAGCGCGCCATCTGGGATTCGATGTCGAGCGGATCAAGCTGGAGCTGGTGCTGTGCACGGCGCTGGGCGTCGGCGCTGCGGTGGCGGCGGCCGGCCTGATCGGTTTCATCGGCCTGGTGGTCCCGCACCTGATGCGTCTGCTGGTCGGCCCCGATCACCGGGTGCTGCTGCCGGCATCGCTGCTGGCCGGCGCCAGTCTGCTGCTGCTGGCCGATCTGCTGGCGCGCCTGCTGCTGGCGCCGGCGGAATTGCCGATCGGCATCGTCACGGCGTTGATCGGGGCGCCGTTCTTCCTTTATCTGCTGGTGCGGGGGCGAACCTGATGTTGCGCGCAGAACAGCTGAGCGTGCGCCGGGGCGGCAAAACCGTCCTGGGGGATATCGACCTGACGTTGCAGCCTGGCGACGTGCTGGGCGTGCTCGGCCCCAATGGTGCCGGCAAGAGCACCCTGCTGGGGGCCCTGTGCGGGGAATTCGAGGCGAGCGCCGGGCGGGTGACCCTGGATGCGCGCACCCTGAGTGACTGGGATGGGCGTCAGCGGGCCCGGCGGCTGGCGGTGTTGCCGCAGAGTTCGACGCTGAGCTTCGCCTTCCCGGTGGAAGAGGTGGTCGGCATGGGGCGTCTGCCGCATGCCAGCGGGCGTGTGCGTGACGCCGAGATCGTCGCCATGGCGCTGCGCGCGGCCGATGCCGAGCACCTGCGTGGGCGCAGTTACCTGGCGCTGTCCGGTGGCGAGCGCCAGCGTGTGCACCTGGCGCGCGTGCTGGCGCAGCTCTGGCCGGGCGGAGAGGGGCAGGTGTTGCTGCTCGACGAGCCGACCTCGGCGCTCGATCCGCTGCACCAGCACACCACGTTGCAGGCGGTACGTGACTTCGCCAGCCAGGGTGCCGCGGTGCTGGTGATCCTGCATGACCTGAACCTGGCGGCGCGATACTGCGACCGTATCCTCCTGCTCCAGGCGGGACGCCCCCACGCCTTCGGCAGCCCCGACGAGGTGCTGCGGGCCGAGCCCCTGCGTGCGGTGTTCGGTCTGGACGTGCTGATACAGCGACACCCGGAGCGCGGCCATCCACTGATCGTGGCGCGTTGACTCGATGCAGGAGCTTGCCATGCGAATACTGTTGCTGTGTTGCCTGTCCCTGCTGGTCGCCTGCCAGTCCCGAGGCGTACTGCCACCGCCGGCTCCTATCGCCAGCGAGGGGCGCGACCACGGCGACCTGGGGGTGATACTCGACCTGCGCAGCGGTGAGCGCATCACGCCGCAGCGACTGGTCGAGCGCCTGGCGCGGGCGTCGCGGGTCGTGGTCGGCGAGCAGCACGACAACCCGGATCACCACGCCCTGCAACTGTGGCTGTCACGTGAGCTGGCGGCCCAGCGTCCGCAGGGCAGTGTGCTGCTGGAAATGCTCAACCCGAGCCAGCAGACCAGGGTCGATCAGGTCCGGGCCGAGACGCGTGCGGGGCGCCCTCCGCTCGACGCCATCCGGGCCCTGGCCTGGCAGCCCGGATGGGACTGGGCGATGTACGGTGCGCTGGTTCGCTACCAGCTGCGCCAGCCCTATCCATTGCTGGCGGCCAATCTGGACCGGGAAGAGATCATGCGCATCTACCAGCAGCGTCCGGCGCTGCAGGGGCAGGCCTCTACCGCTGCGGCGGTGCAGCAGCGGCTGCAACGCGATATCCGCGAGTCGCACTGCGGCCTGCTCCCGGAAAGCCAGGTGCCGGCGATGCTGGCCGTGCAGCAGCAACGTGATCGGCGCATGGCCGAGGCATTGCTGGCTGCGCCGCGACCGAGCCTGCTGCTGGCAGGTGCCTTTCATGCGCGCAAGGACCTTGGGGTGCCGTTGCACCTGGCAGACCTTGGAGCGGGGCAGGGCAATGCCGTGCTGATGCTGGCCGAAGTCGGACGTCAGGTGGATGCATCGATGGCGGACTACGTCTGGTTCACCGCGGCGCAGCCGGAGCAGGAGCACTGCGCCAAACTGCGACCCTAGCCGCCTTTCCCGGGATGGCGGCGGGGTATCCTCGGCGCTTTGCCGATCTGGAGCCTGCGCCATGCCCGCCGCTGTTCGCGACCTGCTGCACCGTTACTTCAATGCACTCAATGACCGCGATGTCCGTGCCTGTCTGGCGCTGGTCAGCGATGACCTGATCCTGGAGCCCAACCAGGGGTTCGCCGAGCATGGCCGCGCAGCGTTCGCGGACTACCTCGAGCGGCACATGCAGTGTTACCGCGAAACCCTCGAACAACTGGTGATCCTGACCGATCCGCAGGGCGCCCATGCGGCCTGCGAGTACCACGTCGCCGGGGAGTACCTGGCAACCGACGATGGGCTGCCGGAGGCGTGCGGGCAACGCTACGCGCTGCGGGTAGGGGCGTTCTTCGAGATTCGCGAGGGGCTGATCAGCCGTATCAGCCTGCATTTCAATCTGCCGGACTGGCTGGCGCAGGTCGACGACTGAAGCGGCCGCAGCGTGTTTCGTGCGGGCAAAAAAAGACCCGGCAAAGAGCCGGGTCAATAACCGTGATTAGCCTGATGAGGAGATAATCTGAAGAGTCCGACTGAATGGTCTCTTTAGCTTATCGACTGATCTCGCGACCAGATGGGGTAATAATAACAATTATCATTTATCGGTCAACACCTTTTTGAGAATTTTTCTCATGAAACGCTGGTGGTGGAGAAACCTGCCGCGCAGGCAAAAAAAGACCCGGCAAAGAGCCGGGTCAATAACCGTGATTAGCCTGATGAGGAGATAATCTGAAGAGTCCGACTGAATGGTCTCTTTAGCTTATCGGCTGATCTCGCGACCAGTTGAGGTAATAATAACAATTCTCATTTTCATGTCAATGCCTTTTGAGAATTTTTCTCAAAAACGGACGACGGCCGCGATGAGCCTGCCCATGAACGCAAAACCCCGGCATCTGGCCGGGGTTTTCTGTCGGGAGGCGATGATCAGGATTCGCCAGGCTGGCGCAGCTGGGTGATTTCCTTGTTCAGCAGGTCGATGCGGCGCGCCATGCTCTCGATCAGGCTATGGGCGATGCGCGGGTTGCTCTGCATCAGGCTGAGGAACTGCTCCTTGGGGATCACCATCACCGTGCAGGGTTCGCTGGCGATGACCGTGGCGCTGCGTTTCTCGCGGGTGAACACCGCCATGGCTCCGAATATCTCGTCCTTCTGCACATCGCCGACCCGCTGGCCGTCGACATAGGCTTCGGCGTGGCCTTCGATGATGATGAACACGTGGTCGGCTTCATCGCCCTGATGGATCAGTTCCTCGCCAGCGGCGAAGTGCTGGAAGCCGGTGGCCGGACGGATTTCCGGCTGCTTGAGGCGCGCCAAGGCGTCGGACAGCAGCGCCGTGTGACCGATCAGGTAGTGGATGAACTGTTCCTGGCGTTGCTCGTCGGCGTGAATGTGCTGGAACACTTCGCTGCGCGAGAAGGGAATCAGGCTGATGGGCTCCTCGCTGCTGTAGCGGCAGCTGGGCAGGTCGATCCCCTGGCGCAGGCCGACCAGATCACCTTCCTGCAGGTAGAACAGCGGGCGCTCGTCGACCACCGCGTGGAGCAGGCCGCTCTCGATGATGAACAGCTGGTTGCCCGGCAGCACCCGCGCCAGATCGTCGACTCGCTCCAGGCGAAGCGCTTCGCCTGCGGGTTGCAGCCCTTCCAGCAAGTGAGTGGGGATACTCTGCAGGCGATTGATCAACTGATCGGCGTAGGCCGGTTGCTCCCCGAGTAAATACATAACCGTAATTCCTTGAACTGGCTGGGCTGGCTGACCACACGAAGGTCCCTGAAACAATAGGCTGCGGCGGCGTTCGAGTAAATCACCTTGCGCTCGTGTTGTGAGCTAGCTCTTGTTGCAGGTCTGGGCTTCGTCCAGCTTGCCATTCAGTTCTGCCTTGTGCGCAGGCGGAAGTTCATTCCAGTGCACGTCGAGCAGGGCGCCCTCGATGGCGTAGAGCAGCACCTTGGAGGCACGAAACCCACGGGCCCGAACGGCCCGGTAGGCCCCGACGGCACCGTAGCGACGCAGGTCGTTGGCGCTGTGGATGCCCACAGCGTGAAGCCATTGCGCCGAGGTCTTGCCCAGGTTCTTCAGGTGTTGCAGTTCGTCGTTCATCAGGCCTCCATGCGTGCGGCTGAAAATCACGTTGGCATGCCTGCTACTCAGTGTAGCGGCCAATTGCCTTGGTGTTTTTTGCGTCGCTACATCTGCGCAGTCACTTCGTGCGATAGCGCAAGCGTGTGCCGAAGTTCACCGACATGAGGATCTCGTCCGCAGTCAGTTCGACGGGAAAGTAGGCGCCGGAAATCTGCGCGTGCGCCAGGCTCGCGCCTTCTATCCTGGCGTTGCGCAGGTCCAGGCCGCGCAGGTCGGCGCCACGGAAGTAGGCGTCGGTGAAGTTGATGCTTTCGGTGTCCAGGTTGCGCAGGTCCAGGCCACGAAAGTCGCCGCCGGACAGGTCGACTTCGACGCCCTTGGGCTTCTGCGCATTGAAGCCTTGCACGTCGTCGTTATGCAGGAGGTGGTAGAGCGGATGATCGAGCTGGCGTGGCTGACTCATGGCAGATACCGGTGGTGGTGTCACCGGCAGTATAGAAGCCCTGCCAGGCTTTGCCCGGCAGGGTGTGGCCAACCTCTGATGGGGTCAGATGCCGGGCAGGCGCTGGCGAATCTGCTCGACCAGGCCGTCGAGGCTGGCGCTGTCGTGCGTGTCGACGCGCTTGCTGTGGCTCAGCTCTTCGCTGCTGAGCGCTTCGCGACCGGCCTGCTGGGCCTTGATGACGTCCAGGGTCGCATCGGAAGGGTCCGTGCCCTCGCTTTGCCGTTGCTCCAGCCAGCCGGCGATCACTGCCTCGGGCGCATGGCAGTCGAGAATCAGGAACGGCGCGCCAAGCTCCTCGGCGACTTCGCTAGCTGCCTCGCGCTGAGCCGCCTTGAGGTAGGTGGCATCGATCACCACCGGGAAGCCGGCCTGCAGGATCTGGCGGGCCAACTGGTGCAGGCGGGTGTAGGTCGCCTGGCTGGCGTCCTCGCTGTAGATGCCGGCAGCCAGCTTGTCCTTGGCTGCGGCGTTCTGCTCGCCGAACAGGCGCTTGCGCTCGACGTCGGAACGCAGGCGAATGGTGCCCAGCGCTTCGACCAGGCGCATGGCCACGTGGCTCTTGCCAACGGCCGACACGCCGTGGGTGATGGCCAGGAATGGCGAGGGGATGGCGCTGTAGCTCTCGGCCAGGGCAGCATAGCCGCGGTACTGGCGGAGAATGACGGCGCGCTGCACCGGGTCCTGCTCCTGGCCCAGGCGGAACAGGGCGACCTTGCCGCGCACCATGGCGCGATAGGCCTTGTAGAAATTCAGCAGGTGCAGGGCAGCGTAGTCACCCGTGTGTTCCAGCCAGCCACTGATGAAGCGGCGTGCCAGGCACTTGAGACCACGGTCCTCGAGGTCCATCGCCAGGAAGCCGATGTCCGCGGTGACGTCGGTCATGCGGAAGGGTTCGTTGAATTCGATGCAGTCGAACAGCACCACGCGGCCATCGATCTGTGCCGCGTTGCCCAGGTGGATGTCGCCATGGCACTCACGGATGAAACCCTGTGCCTTGCGCTCCGCCAGCAGCGGTTGCAGGCGGTCGTAGCTCGACTGCGCCCAGGCCTCGAGTGCGTCGAGCTGCTGCAGGTCGTTCGCATCGCTGAGCATCGGGCGAATCTGCTCGAAGTTCTGCTGTACCGGTGCCATCACCGCCTCGGCGCTGCCCAGTGGGTGATCCTGAGGCACGACGGGGGCGTCCATGTGGAATCTGGCGATCTGCTCGGCAAGGGCGTCGATGTGGGCGTCGCCCAGCTCGCCGCGTGCCTGGATGGCGCTGAGCAGTTGCTCCTGGGGGAACTGGCGCATCTTCAGCGCGTATTCGATGGCCGGTGTGCTGCCGTCGAGGCTGGGAGCGTCTTCGCTGCCACCGATGGCCACGACTTCCAGGTACAGGTCCTGGGTCAGGCGCTGGTTGAGGCGCAGCTCTTCTTCACAGAAATGTCGACGTGCGTCGAGCGCTGTGAAGTCGAGAAAACCGAAGTTGACCGGCTTTTTGATCTTGTAGGCATGCTTGCCAGTGAGCAAAACCCAGGAAATGTGGGTCTCAATCACCTGAAACCCTTCCACGGGATGCGGATACAGGGCCGGGTTCTGCAATGCGGCAATCAGGGCTTGGCTCACGTTCGATCCTTGTTCTAGACGCTGTTCGAGCTGGGCATTATGGCCGCTGTGAGCTGCTCTGCAAACTGTCCGGGCGACGCTGCTGGCCCCTATCTAAAGTGCGTATAATTCCGCCATGACTCGAAAACGCTCTCCCCGCTCAAAGAAAAAGTCCCGCTCATCCGCTCTGCGTCCCTGGTTTGCCTGGGGCGTCAAGCTCGGCTTGGTCGGTCTGGTCATCCTGGCCGGTTTTGCCGTCTATCTCGATGCCGTCGTGCAGGAGAAGTTCTCCGGCAAGCGCTGGACGGTGCCGGCGAAGGTCTATGCCCGACCGCTGGAGCTGTTCGTCGGGCAGAAACTGGCCAAGAACGACTTCCTGCGCGAGCTCGATGCGTTGGGCTATCGCCGTGAAAGCGTGGTCAACGGTCCGGGGGCGGTGTCGGTCGCCGGCAACAACATCGAACTGCACAGTCGTGGTTTTCAGTTCTACGAAGGCGCCGAGCCGTCGCAACGAGTCCGGGTGCGCTTTTCCGGGGACTATGTCGCCGGCCTGAACAAGGGCGACGGTGGCGATCTGGCCGTGGCGCGGCTCGAACCGCTGCTGATCGGTGGTCTGTACCCGGCGCATCAGGAGGATCGCATCCTGATCAAGCTGGATCAGGTTCCGGCCTATCTGATCGACGCGCTGGTGGCGGTGGAAGACCGCGACTACTTCGATCACTTCGGTGTCTCCCCCAAGGGGATCGCCCGTGCGCTGTGGATCAACGCCACCTCCGGGCGCCTGGTGCAGGGCGGTAGTACCCTGACCCAGCAGCTGGTGAAGAACTTCTACCTGAACAACGAGCGTACCCTGGCGCGCAAGGCCACCGAAGCCATGATGGCGGTGCTGCTCGAGCTGCACTACGACAAGCGCGAGATCCTCGAAGCCTACATGAACGAGGTGTTTCTCGGTCAGGATGGCCAGCGCGCCGTACACGGTTTCGGCCTGGCCAGTCAGTACTTCTTCAGCCAGCCGATTTCCGAGCTGAAGCTGGAGCAGGTGGCGTTGCTGGTGGGCATGGTCAAGGGGCCGACCTACTACAACCCCCGGCGCAACCCCGAGCGTGCGATGACCCGGCGCAACCTGGTGCTCGACCTGCTGGCCGAGCAGGGCACGATCACCGCCGAGGAAGCCGCCGCCGTCAAACAGAAGCCGCTGGGCGTCACCACCCGTGGCAGCATGGCCGACAGCTCGTTCCCGGCCTTCCTCGACCTGGTCAAGCGCCAGCTGCGCGAGGATTACCGCGAGCAGGACCTGACCGAAGAAGGGCTGCGCATCTTCACCAGCTTCGACCCGATCCTGCAGCTCAAGGCCGAAGAGGCCCTGGCCGAAACGCTGAAGCGCCTGGCCGGGCGCAAGGGGGTCGACCAGGTGCAGGCCGGCATGGTGGTGACCAACCCCGAGACGGGGGAGGTGCAGGCGCTGATCGGCAGCCGCCAGCCACGCTTCGCCGGGTTCAACCGGGCAATGGATGCCGTGCGCCCCATCGGCTCGCTGATCAAGCCCGCCATCTACCTGTCCGCGCTGGAGCGTCCCAGCCAGTACACGCTGACCAGCTGGCTGGAGGACGAGCCGTTCTCCATCAAGGGCCAGGATGGTCAGGTCTGGACGCCGCAGAACTACGACCGCAAGGCACACGGCACGATCTACCTGTACCAGGGGCTGGCGCATTCCTACAACCTGTCCACGGCCAAGCTCGGCCTGGAGATCGGCGTGCCGAACGTGCTCAAGACCCTGGAGCGACTGGGTGTCGAGCGCAAGTGGCCGGCTTATCCTTCGATGCTCCTCGGGGCCGGAGCGTTGACGCCGATGGAAGTCGCGGGGATGTATCAGACCCTGGCCAACGGTGGCTTCAACACCCCGTTGCGCGGTATCCGCAGCGTGCTCACCGCCGAAGGCGAGCCACTCGGGCGTTACCCGTTCAAGATCCAGCAGCGCTTCGATCCTGGGGCCATCTACCTGGTGCAGAACGCCATGCAGCGCACCATGCGCGAGGGCACGGGGCGCTCGGTGTACAGCCAGCTGCCCCGCTCGTTGAACCTGGCCGGCAAGACCGGTACCAGCAACGACTCGCGTGACAGCTGGTTCGCCGGCTTCAGTCAGGACCTGCTCTCTGTCGTCTGGCTGGGGCGCGATGACAACGGTCCCACCCCGCTGACCGGTGCAACCGGTGCGCTGCAGGTCTGGACGGGATTCATGCGCAAGGCCGATCCGTTGCCGCTGGACATGCCCATGCCGGATAACGTCACCCTGGCCTGGGTGGATCGCCAGACCGGTCTCGGCTCGGCGTCGGGCTGCCCGGATGCGGTGCAGATGCCTTATATTCGCGGCAGCGAACCCAGTCCTGGCTCCGCCTGCGGTATTCAGGCGCCCGTGGAGTCGGTGATGGACTGGGTGCGGGGCTGGTTGGATTGACGGCCGGGGCGCGTTCCCCGGCGTGAGCTGAAGAGGATTGGATGTGAACAAGAAGTGGCTTGTGGCCTTGCTGGCAACGACGACCCTGGCAGGCTGTAGTACGGTGCCGCGTGGCTCGATTCCCGTCGTCGATGCGGGCACGCCGCTGTCGGCTGGTCGTGTCTCCGATAACGCCGCCTCCGCGCCTGCCGGTGCGCAGTCGCAGCCGTTCGAAGAGGATTCCGGCGTGGTGGTGATGGTGCCTCAGGGCGCCGCTTCCGCGCCGTTGCAGACCGGGCCGCAGGGCGCTCCCGCCAACGGTGGGCTGACCTTCGACGAGCCGCCGGTGAGCATGGGGCAGGGCGGCTTCGACTCGTCCTCCGTGCCGAGTGCGCCCAGCGGCATTCCCAGCGGTGGTGGCCTGGCGGCCGACGAGCAGCTGGATGGGCCGGTCCTGGCGCTGCTGACCACCGCGCAGCAGCAGCAGGGCGGTGGTGATCTCAATGGCGCCGCCTCAAGTCTCGAGCGCGCCCAGCGTATCGCGCCGCGTGAGCCGCAGGTGCTCTACCGCCTGGCCGAGGTGCGCCTGGCGCAGGGCGATGCGGCTCAGGCCGAACAGTTCGCCCGTCGCGGCCTGACCTATGCCAGTGGCCGTCCTGCCCTGCAGGCCAGTTTGTGGAACCTGATTGCCCAGGCGCGTGAGCGGCAGGGCGACTCCGCTGGCGCGGCGCAGGCCCGTGAGCGCGCGCGGGTGAGCCTCTGATGGATGCACGAGTGAATGAGCTGGCCGAGCATCTGCTGCTCATCGAGCGTGAGTTGCGCGTACTGGGCTGGTGGCAGGAGCAGGCGCCCAGCGCAGAAGCGCTGGCCAGCCAGGAGCCGTTCTGTGTCGACACCCTGACCTTCGAGCAGTGGTTGCAGTGGATCTTCCTGCCGCGGATGAAGCAGTTGCTGGAGGCGGGTGCGGCCTTGCCATCGGTGTCGGGTATCCAGCCGATGGCCGAGATGGTGTACCGCGAGCAGTCGGGTGTCGCCCGTCGCTTGCTGGAGCTGCTTGGCGAGTTCGATCGCCTGTTGACGCGCACGTCCTGAGGACGCGCGCGTCCGGCGTCACTTGCAGGTTTCGGTGATGGACTTCTTCAGTTCGCTGATGCGTTCCTGACGTTCGTCCTCGTCGATACGGCGCAGCTCGCCTTCCACCTCGACCCGCACGCGCGGATTGTTTTCCAGCTGGGCCAGGCTGGTGCGGGCCTCTTCACAGTACTTCTTGCGCTCCGCTTCCCGCTTCGCCACGTCCTGCTTGACCTTCTTGTCGATGGCCGCCTGCTCGGGGTCGGCTTGCTCGACGGCCGGTGCCGGCACGCTGGGCGCCGGGGCCGGTGGCGGTGCAGAGGTATTGATGGTGGTGGACTGCTGGCCCTGAGGCGGTTGTGCGCCGAAGTGGGTCACGCCGTTGTCGTCCACCCACTTGTAGACCTGGCTGGCCATGGCGGTTGCGCTCAGGGCGAGCATCAGACTGCCCGTTAGAATCATGTGGCGCATGCTGTTTCCTTTGTCGAGAGCTGCGGTACTGCTGGTTACTATAACCAAAAGCCAGGGATCTTCATCCTGCGCTGCGTCACAGCCGCACTTCGAATAATAGGTCAAGCATCTCTTGACTTGCCTGCGTCGAACCCGAACAATCCAGCCTTCCCCGTAGTGGAGTCCGCCGCAAGCGTCCTCCAGCTCGGGGGAAAGAGGCGCTACCCGCGCCGAACCGTGACACCCGCAACGCGTTACCTCGCGCTGGGAGGGCCAGCCCCGCAAGACCATGGGCTGCTCCGTTACTCGTCAAGCTGATGTTCCGAATCCACGATCACCGTCGTGCGTGTCCGCTGACAGTAAGAACCTACTTAGGGCTACCCGTTGGCGGGTGGCATACTGGCGTTCAAGAGGTGAACAACGTGGAGCTTTTATCCGGCGCTGAAATGGTCGTCCGCTTCCTGCGTGACGAAGGCGTTAAGCACATCTATGGGTACCCTGGCGGTGCTCTCCTGCATATCTACGATGCCCTGTTCAAAGAACCGGAAGTGACCCATATCCTGGTGCGTCACGAACAGGCTGCGACCCACATGGCTGACGGCTATGCCCGTGCGACCGGCAAGGCCGGCGTGGTGCTGGTGACTTCCGGCCCGGGCGCGACCAATGCGATTACCGGCATTGCCACTGCCTATATGGACTCCATCCCGATGGTGGTGATCTCCGGCCAGGTGCCGAGCGCCATGGTCGGCACCGATGCCTTCCAGGAAACCGACATGGTCGGTATTTCCCGTCCGATCGTGAAGCACAGCTTCATCATCAAGCACCCGTCGGAAATCCCCGAGGTGCTGAAGAAGGCTTTCTATCTCGCCGAGTCCGGCCGTCCGGGACCGGTGGTGGTGGACATCCCCAAAGACATGGGCGATCCCACCCAGAAGTTCGAATACGTGTACCCGAAGAAGGTCAAGCTGCGTTCGTACAGCCCGGCCGTTCGCGGTCACTCCGGGCAGATCCGCAAGGCGGCCGAGATGCTGCTGGCGGCCAAGCGCCCGGTGATGTACTCCGGTGGTGGCGTGATCATGGGGGGCGCCTCCGCGCCGCTGACCGAACTGGCACAGATGCTCAACCTGCCGGTGACCAATACCCTGATGGGCCTGGGCGGCTACCCGGGCACCGACCGCCAGTTCCTCGGCATGCTCGGCATGCACGGCAGCTACACCGCCAACCTGGCCATGCACCACGCCGACGTGATCCTCGCCGTGGGTGCACGCTTCGATGACCGCGTGATCAACGGCGCGGCCAAGTTCTGCCCGAACGCCAAGATCATCCACATCGATATCGACCCGGCTTCGATCTCCAAGACCATCAAGGCCGACATCCCGATCGTGGGCCCGGTGGACAGCGTGCTGACCGAGATGGTCGCCATCCTCAAGGAAATCGGTGAGACCCCGAACAAGGACACCGTGGCCAGCTGGTGGAAGCAGATCGACGAGTGGCGCGGTAGCGGCCGTCTGTTCCCCTACAACGAGGGTGATGGCTCGATCATCAAGCCGCAGAGCGTGATCGAAACCCTGTGCGAAGTGACCCGTGGCGATGCCTACGTCACCTCCGATGTTGGTCAGCACCAGATGTTCGCGGCGCAGTACTACCGCTTCAACAAGCCCAATCGCTGGATCAACTCCGGTGGCCTGGGCACCATGGGCTTCGGTTTCCCTGCCGCCATGGGCATCAAGCTGAACTTCCCGGACGCCGACGTGGCGTGCGTGACCGGCGAAGGCAGTATCCAGATGAACATTCAGGAGCTGTCGACCTGCCTGCAGTACGACCTGCCGGTGAAGATCGTCAATCTGAACAACGGTGCGCTGGGCATGGTTCGCCAATGGCAGGACATGCAGTACAACAGCCGTTATTCGCACTCCTACATGGAGTCGCTGCCCGACTTCGTCAAGCTGGCCGAGGCCTATGGCCACGTCGGCATGCGCATCACCCAGCTCAAGGACCTCAAGTCCGGTCTGGAAGAAGCCTTCGCCATGAAGGATCGCCTGGTGTTCCTCGACATTGCCGTGGACGACAGCGAGCACGTCTATCCGATGCAGATCAGAGACGGTGCGATGCGTGACATGTGGCTGAGCAAGACGGAGCGGACCTAAGATGCGACATATCATTTCCCTGTTGCTGGAAAACGAACCGGGCGCACTGTCCCGCGTGGTCGGTCTGTTCTCGCAGCGCAACTACAACATCGAAAGCCTTACCGTGGCGCCCACCGAGGATCCGACGCTGTCGCGCCTGACCCTGACCACGGTGGGGCATGACGAGGTCATCGAGCAGATCACCAAGAACCTCAACAAGCTGGTCGAGGTGGTGAAGCTGGTCAATCTGTCGGAAAGCGCCCATATCGAGCGCGAACTGATGCTGGTCAAGATCAAGGCCACCGGCGCCCAGCGCGCCGAGGTCAAGCGCACCACCGACATCTTCCGCGGCCAGATCGTGGATGTGACCAGCAGCGTCTACACCGTGCAGCTGACCGGCACCAGCGACAAGCTGGACAGCTTCATCCAGGCCATCGGCACCGCGTCGATCCTGGAGACGGTACGCAGTGGTGTCACGGGTATCTCGCGTGGCGACAAGGTACTGAGTATCTGAAGTAGCCTGAGTGTCCTGCTGAGCAGAAGCCCCGCCTCGTGCGGGGCTTTTTCATGGTCAGAGGTATGCTTGCCAGCGACATGCCCGGCAAGGTGTCTGCCCGAATTCAGCGCTGGCGGTTCCAGAACGCGGCGATCAACGGGTCCTTGAGGCGCTTCTCCAGGGCGAACAGGCCGATGTCATACGCGGCCAGCGGCGGCTGGATGTCGTAGATGCGGATGCGTGCGGTCAGCGGGCTGTTGTCGAGCACGATCTGCGGCACCACGCCGATGCCGAAGCCCAGGCTGACCATGCTGACGATGGCCTCGTTGCCGCTCACCTGGGCATAGATACGCGGCTTGATGTTATGGCTTTTCAGCCAGCGATCCGTGCGCGTACGGGCCAGCCCTTCCTCCGAGAGAATCATCGGCACGTCCTTCCAGCTGTCCGCCGTGGGCTGCCTGAGTTGCTCGTCGCTCAGCAACTGCGGTGATTGCGGGCCGATGAAGCGCAGTTCCGAGCGGGTGATCGACTGGAAGTCGACCCCCGCCGGCAGGTTGTTCGGGCGCGCGCCGATGGCGAGGTCCTCGAGCCCTTGTTGCACCCGTTCCACGGCTTTCGCCGGATCGCCGGTGTGCAGCTTCATCTCGATGCGAGGGTAGTCCTGACGGAAGCTGCTGAGAATGTCGTAGAGGAAGCTGTAGCTCGCAGTGACCGAGCAGTACAGGGACAGCTCGCCGTGCAGGCTCTGCTGGTCCTGCATGAAGGTCTGGCGGATGGCCTGCCAGCCATTCATGACATCGCTGGCGTACTCGCGAAACTGTTGCCCCTCGCGTGTCAGGCGTACGGAGCGGTTGTCGCGCACGAACAGCGTCGCGCCCAGTTCTTCCTCCAGCTGCTTGATGCTGCGGCTTAGCGCGGACGGGCTGACGTGCTGTTCACGGCTGGTCTTGCCGAAGTGCAGGTTGTCGGCCAGGGAAAGAAAGAGCCTGAGGGAGTGACTGTCCATGTGTGTTTCAGATATCGGCACGTTGTGTTGCAAATATATCATTTTACGCAACGGGATAGATCACATAAGGTTTCTCTGTCGCGGTGCTTGCACCCCATCCCTTTCGATTCAGAAGAGCCAAGAACATGAAAGTTTATTACGACAAAGATTGCGACCTCTCCATCATCCAGGGCAAGAAAGTCGCCATCATCGGTTACGGCTCCCAGGGCCACGCTCAGGCCTGCAACCTGAAGGACTCCGGTGTCGACGTCACCATCGGTCTGCGCAAAGGCTCCGCGACTGTGGCCAAGGCCGAAGCCCACGGCCTGAAAGTGACCGACGTCGCCAGCGCCGTTGCCGCTGCCGATCTGGTCATGATCCTGACCCCGGACGAGTTCCAGGGCCAGCTGTACAAGAACGAGATCGAGCCGAACATCAAGCAGGGCGCTACCCTGGCCTTCTCCCACGGCTTTGCCATCCACTACAACCAGGTCGTACCGCGTGCCGACCTCGACGTGATCATGATCGCGCCGAAGGCTCCGGGTCACACTGTACGCACCGAGTTCGTCAAGGGCGGCGGCATCCCTGATCTGATCGCCGTTTACCAGGACGCTTCCGGCAACGCCAAGAATGTTGCCCTGTCCTACGCTTCGGGCGTTGGTGGCGGCCGTACCGGCATCATCGAAACCACCTTCAAGGACGAGACCGAAACCGACCTGTTCGGTGAGCAGGCCGTTCTCTGTGGCGGCACCGTCGAACTGGTCAAGGCCGGTTTCGAAACCCTGGTCGAAGCCGGTTATGCGCCGGAAATGGCCTATTTCGAGTGCCTGCACGAACTGAAGCTGATCGTTGACCTCATGTACGAAGGCGGCATCGCCAACATGAACTACTCGATCTCCAACAACGCCGAGTACGGCGAGTACGTCACCGGTCCGGAAGTGATCAACGCCGAGTCCCGCCAGGCCATGCGCAACGCCCTGAAGCGCATCCAGGACGGCGAGTACGCCAAGATGTTCATCAGCGAAGGTGCCACTGGCTACCCGTCGATGACTGCCAAGCGTCGTAACAACGCTGCGCACGGCATCGAAGTGATCGGTGAGCAACTGCGCGGCATGATGCCGTGGATCGCTGCCAACAAGATCGTCGACAAGACCAAGAACTAAGGTCTGCGATGTGCGAAAGAACGCGGCTTTATGCCGCGTTTTTTCGTTCTGCGGCGAGGCTTCTGGTATAAAGCCTGCTCGCTTGGTGGCGAACTGAGTCCAGTCGCCCCGGTTGAAATTCGTCAAACCCGTTGCAAGGTGCTGTTCATGAGTGAAGGTCCCGAGGATCAAAAGCCGGCCGGCGACAATCTGGAAAGCCTGCTGCCGATCGACGAGCACATAGAGGAAGGGCAGGACGCCGAAGGGCGCAAAGTTCGTCACCGCGGCATCTACCTGCTGCCCAATCTGTTCACCACGGCAAACCTGTTCGCCGGTTTCTACTCCATCATCAACGCGATGAACGGCAACTTCTACGTCGCTGCCGCCACGGTGTTCGTCGCCATGGTGCTCGACAGCCTGGATGGCCGAGTCGCACGACTGACCAACACGCAGAGCGCCTTCGGCGCCGAGTACGACTCGCTCTCGGACATGGTCGCCTTCGGCGTCGCTCCCGCACTGCTGGCGTTCGAGTGGGCCCTGGGCAGCATGGGCAAGGTCGGCTGGATGGTCGCCTTCATCTATGTCGCCGGTGCGGCGCTGCGCCTGGCGCGCTTCAACACGCAGATCGGCAGCGTCGACAAGCGCTACTTCATCGGCCTGGCCAGTCCGGCTGCGGCGGGTGTGGTTGCCGGCACCGTCTGGGCCTTCAGCGATTTCGGTATCAAGGGCTCGAACATGTCCTTCGCCGTCGCGTTGCTGGTGGCTGCCGCCGGCTGCCTGATGGTCAGCAACATCAAGTACTACAGCTTCAAGGATCTCGACCTGAAAGGGCGTGTGCCGTTCGTGGCCATCCTGGCGGTGGTTTTGGTGTTCGCCGTGGTGTTCAGCGACCCGCCGCGTATCCTGCTGCTGATCTTCCTCGCCTATGCGGTGTCCGGGCCGATCCAGTACCTGTTGCAGTTGCGTCGTCGCAAATCCGTCTGACGGTGTAATTTCTCCTCTACTCCGTGGTCTACAGTTCGTTTCTCGAACTGTAGTCGCGGGGTTGCCATGCTCATCCGAGTTCCTTCTTCCTCTCGGGCTCTCGAGTCCGAAGTCACGCCCGAGTCCGTTTACCTGTCCCGTCGCAAGCTGATGCAGGGCTCGCTGGCGCTGGCGGCCATGGCTGCGATGCCGGGCTGGGCAAGCGCCGAGCCGCAGGGCGTCTATGCCGATGTCGAGCCGGCGAAGGCGCCCGGCTGGTTCGATGAGAAACTGTCGGCCACGCGCTGGCAGGCGATGACCGTCGAAGGGGAGAGCATCACGCCCTTCAGGGACGCGACCCACTACAACAACTTCTACGAGTTCGGGACCGGCAAGGGCGATCCTGCCGCCAGGGCAGGCTCGCTGCAGGTCGAGCCCTGGAGCGTGACGGTCGATGGCGAGGTGGGCAAGCCGGGGCGTTATGCCATAGAAGACCTGGTCAAGCCTCATGCATTCGAAGAGCGCATCTACCGGCTGCGCTGTGTCGAGGCCTGGTCCATGGTCATTCCCTGGCTGGGTTTCCCTCTGGCCGATCTGCTCAAGCAGGTCGAGCCGACCTCCTCGGCGCGTTACGTGCGTTTCGAAACGCTGGTGGACCATGAGCACATGCCGGGGCAGCGCTCGGGCTTTTCCCTGATCGACTGGCCTTATGTAGAAGGCTTGCGCATGGACGAGGCCATGCAGCCGCTGGCCTTCATGGCCGTCGGCATGTATGGGCGGGTGCTGCCCCATCAGAACGGTGCGCCGCTGCGTCTGGTGGTGCCCTGGAAATATGGCTTCAAGAGCATCAAGTCGATCGTGCGCATCAGCCTGGTGGCCGAGGCGCCCGCGACTACCTGGGAGGGCATCGCGCCGAACGAGTACGGCTTCTATGCCAACGTCAATCCGCAGGTCGATCACCCGCGCTGGTCGCAGGCCACCGAGCGCAGGCTGCCCAGTGGGCTGTTCAGTCCGAACGTGATCGATACCCGGATGTTCAACGGCTATGACGAAGTGGCCGGGCTGTATGCCGGGATGGACCTGGCGAGGTACTACTGATGCGTTATCGATTCTGGCGTGTCGGCGTGTTCCTGGCCGCCTCGGCACCGCCGCTGTACTGGTTGTATCTGGCGCTGTTCGGCCAGCTTGGGCCTGATCCCGGCAAGACCCTGGTGGACAACCTGGGGCTAGGTGCTCTGATTCTGCTGCTGATCACACTGGCCATGACCCCCCTGCAGCAGCTCAGCCGCTGGGGGGGATGGATCGCCGTGCGCCGCCAGCTCGGGTTGTGGTGCTTCACTTATGTCACCCTGCATCTTTTGGGGTACGTCTTGTTCATTGCCGGGTTGCGTCTGGATCTGGTACTGCGCGATCTCTACGAGCGCCCGTACATCATTGTCGGTGCGCTGGCGTTTCTTGGCTTGCTGGCACTGGCCGTGACCTCCAACCGTTTCAGCATCAGAAAGTTGGGGCGCAGGTGGAAGGCGCTGCATCGTCTGGTCTACGGCATTCTGCTGTTGGCACTGTTGCATATGCTCTGGGTCGTCCGGGCGGACCTGGGAGAGTGGCTGGCCTATGCCCTCATCGGTGGGGCGCTGCTGGCGATGCGCTTCAGTGTCGTGGCGAAGGCATTGCAGCGTGCAGGGACCAGCCTGCGTGAAAATCCGAAGAAAGTTGCAATTTAAGCTTGACGCGCGTTCTGTGGGTTGTAGAATGCGCGCCACTTCAGCGATGAAGCTCTTCGAAAACTTCTTGTTAATCAATAAGTTAAGTTTAAAAGAGGGGTTGCAAAGCTGGATCTGGCGTGTAGAATGCGCGCCGGTCGACAGGGTGGTGGTTGAGCCCTGTTGGTGATTCGGTCAAGTGGATCGAAAGCGGTAGAAAAGAGGTGGTTGACAGCGGTTTTGAACGCTGTAGAATGCGCCTCCCGCTGGAGAGAAGAAGCTCTGATCGAAAGCGCAAGTGGTTGAGTAGAAAGAAAAAATTCTTCGAAAAACAGCTTGACAGAAACAAAGGCTGCTGTAGAATGCGCGGCCTCGGTTGAGACGAAAGACTTAACCAACTGTTCTTTAACAACTGAATCAAGCAATTCGTGTGGGTGCTTGTGAGGTAAGACTGGTAGTCAACTGATTATCAGCATCACAAGTAACACTCGTGAATTCGAGAGTTTATTTGCGATTGCTGAGCCAAGTTTAGGGTTTTCTCAAAACCCAAGTAGTATTGAACTGAAGAGTTTGATCATGGCTCAGATTGAACGCTGGCGGCAGGCCTAACACATGCAAGTCGAGCGGATGAAGGGAGCTTGCTCCTGGATTCAGCGGCGGACGGGTGAGTAATGCCTAGGAATCTGCCTGGTAGTGGGGGATAACGTTCCGAAAGGAACGCTAATACCGCATACGTCCTACGGGAGAAAGCAGGGGACCTTAGGGCCTTGCGCTATCAGATGAGCCTAGGTCGGATTAGCTAGTTGGTGAGGTAATGGCTCACCAAGGCGACGATCCGTAACTGGTCTGAGAGGATGATCAGTCACACTGGAACTGAGACACGGTCCAGACTCCTACGGGAGGCAGCAGTGGGGAATATTGGACAATGGGCGAAAGCCTGATCCAGCCATGCCGCGTGTGTGAAGAAGGTCTTCGGATTGTAAAGCACTTTAAGTTGGGAGGAAGGGCTGTAGGCTAATATCCTGCGGTTTTGACGTTACCAACAGAATAAGCACCGGCTAACTTCGTGCCAGCAGCCGCGGTAATACGAAGGGTGCAAGCGTTAATCGGAATTACTGGGCGTAAAGCGCGCGTAGGTGGTTCGTTAAGTTGGATGTGAAAGCCCCGGGCTCAACCTGGGAACTGCATCCAAAACTGGCGAGCTAGAGTACGGTAGAGGGTAGTGGAATTTCCTGTGTAGCGGTGAAATGCGTAGATATAGGAAGGAACACCAGTGGCGAAGGCGACTACCTGGACTGATACTGACACTGAGGTGCGAAAGCGTGGGGAGCAAACAGGATTAGATACCCTGGTAGTCCACGCCGTAAACGATGTCAACTAGCCGTTGGAATCCTTGAGATTTTAGTGGCGCAGCTAACGCATTAAGTTGACCGCCTGGGGAGTACGGCCGCAAGGTTAAAACTCAAATGAATTGACGGGGGCCCGCACAAGCGGTGGAGCATGTGGTTTAATTCGAAGCAACGCGAAGAACCTTACCTGGCCTTGACATGCTGAGAACTTTCCAGAGATGGATTGGTGCCTTCGGGAACTCAGACACAGGTGCTGCATGGCTGTCGTCAGCTCGTGTCGTGAGATGTTGGGTTAAGTCCCGTAACGAGCGCAACCCTTGTCCTTAGTTACCAGCACGTTATGGTGGGCACTCTAAGGAGACTGCCGGTGACAAACCGGAGGAAGGTGGGGATGACGTCAAGTCATCATGGCCCTTACGGCCAGGGCTACACACGTGCTACAATGGTCGGTACAAAGGGTTGCCAAGCCGCGAGGTGGAGCTAATCCCATAAAACCGATCGTAGTCCGGATCGCAGTCTGCAACTCGACTGCGTGAAGTCGGAATCGCTAGTAATCGTGAATCAGAATGTCACGGTGAATACGTTCCCGGGCCTTGTACACACCGCCCGTCACACCATGGGAGTGGGTTGCTCCAGAAGTAGCTAGTCTAACCTTCGGGGGGACGGTTACCACGGAGTGATTCATGACTGGGGTGAAGTCGTAACAAGGTAGCCGTAGGGGAACCTGCGGCTGGATCACCTCCTTAATCGAAGACTTCAGCTTTCTCATAAGCTCCCACACGAATTGCTTGATTCACTGTAGAAGACGATGCTGTAACGCGGCGACCCTGTTATAGGTCTGTAGCTCAGTTGGTTAGAGCGCACCCCTGATAAGGGTGAGGTCGGCAGTTCAAATCTGCCCAGACCTACCAATTCAGGTGCAGATGCTTACGGGGCCATAGCTCAGCTGGGAGAGCGCCTGCTTTGCACGCAGGAGGTCAGCGGTTCGATCCCGCTTGGCTCCACCATTACAGCATGATCGTTAGAGAGTTCAGAAATGAGCGCTTCAGGTGATGACCTGTTGAGTGCTGATTTCTGGTCTTTTGACCGGTACAAATCGTTCTTTAAAAATTTGGATATGTGATAGAAGTGACTAACGATGTGTTTCACTGCACATTGTTAATCAAGGCAAAATTTGTAGTTCTCAAGACGCAAATTTTCGGCGATGTCGTCTTCACGATTGAGACAGTAACCAGATTGCTTGGGGTTATATGGTCAAGTGAAGAAGCGCATACGGTGGATGCCTTGGCAGTCAGAGGCGATGAAAGACGTGGTAGCCTGCGAAAAGCTTTGGGGAGTCGGCAAACAGACTGTGATCCAGAGATCTCTGAATGGGGGAACCCACCCGGCATAAGCCGGGTATCTTGTACTGAATCCATAGGTGCAAGAGGCGAACCAGGGGAACTGAAACATCTAAGTACCCTGAGGAAAAGAAATCAACCGAGATTCCCTAAGTAGTGGCGAGCGAACGGGGACTAGCCCTTAAGTTGATTTGAGTGTAGTGGAAGGCTCTGGAAAGTGCCGCCGTAGTGGGTGATAGCCCCGTACACGAAACGCTCTTATCAATGAAATCGAGTAGGACGGGGCACGAGAAACCTTGTCTGAACATGGGGGGACCATCCTCCAAGGCTAAATACTACTGACTGACCGATAGTGAACCAGTACCGTGAGGGAAAGGCGAAAAGAACCCCGGAGAGGGGAGTGAAATAGAACCTGAAACCGTATGCGTACAAGCAGTGGGAGCCTACTTTGTTGGGTGACTGCGTACCTTTTGTATAATGGGTCAGCGACTTATATTCAGTGGCGAGCTTAACCGAATAGGGGAGGCGTAGCGAAAGCGAGTCTTAATAGGGCGCTTTAGTCGCTGGGTATAGACCCGAAACCGGGCGATCTATCCATGGGCAGGTTGAAGGTTAGGTAACACTGACTGGAGGACCGAACCGACTACCGTTGAAAAGTTAGCGGATGACCTGTGGATCGGAGTGAAAGGCTAATCAAGCTCGGAGATAGCTGGTTCTCCTCGAAAGCTATTTAGGTAGCGCCTCGTGTATCACTGCTGGGGGTAGAGCACTGTTTCGGCTAGGGGGTCATCCCGACTTACCAAACCGATGCAAACTCCGAATACCAGCAAGTGTCAGCACGGGAGACACACGGCGGGTGCTAACGTCCGTCGTGAAAAGGGAAACAACCCAGACCGTCAGCTAAGGTCCCAAAGTTATGGTTAAGTGGGAAACGATGTGGGAAGGCTTAGACAGCTAGGAGGTTGGCTTAGAAGCAGCCATCCTTTAAAGAAAGCGTAATAGCTCACTAGTCGAGTCGGCCTGCGCGGAAGATGTAACGGGGCTCAAACCATACACCGAAGCTACGGGTTCATCCTTTGGATGAGCGGTAGAGGAGCGTTCTGTAAGCCTGTGAAGGTGAGTTGAGAAGCTTGCTGGAGGTATCAGAAGTGCGAATGCTGACATGAGTAACGACAATGCGAGTGAAAAACTCGCACGCCGAAAGACCAAGGTTTCCTGCGCAACGTTAATCGACGCAGGGTTAGTCGGCCCCTAAGGCGAGGCAGAAATGCGTAGTCGATGGGAAACGGGTTAATATTCCCGTACTTCTAGTTACTGCGATGGAGGGACGGAGAAGGCTAGGCCAGCACGGCGTTGGTTGTCCGTGTTTAAGGTTGTAGGCTGGTTTCTTAGGTAAATCCGGGAGATCAAGGCCGAGAACTGATGACGAGCGTTCTTTTAGAATGCGAAGTGGTTGATGCCATGCTTCCAGGAAAAGCTTCTAAGCTTCAGGTAACTAGGAACCGTACCCCAAACCGACACAGGTGGTTAGGTAGAGAATACCAAGGCGCTTGAGAGAACTCGGGTGAAGGAACTAGGCAAAATGGCACCGTAACTTCGGGAGAAGGTGCGCCGGTGAGGGTGAAGTATTTACTACGTAAGCCCATGCCGGTCGAAGATACCAGGCCGCTGCGACTGTTTATTAAAAACACAGCACTCTGCAAACACGAAAGTGGACGTATAGGGTGTGACGCCTGCCCGGTGCCGGAAGGTTAATTGATGGGGTTAGCGCAAGCGAAGCTCTTGATCGAAGCCCCGGTAAACGGCGGCCGTAACTATAACGGTCCTAAGGTAGCGAAATTCCTTGTCGGGTAAGTTCCGACCTGCACGAATGGCGTAACGATGGCGGCGCTGTCTCCACCCGAGACTCAGTGAAATTGAAATCGCTGTGAAGATGCAGTGTATCCGCGGCTAGACGGAAAGACCCCGTGAACCTTTACTATAGCTTTGCACTGGACTTTGAGCTTGCTTGTGTAGGATAGGTGGGAGGCTTTGAAGTGGGGACGCCAGTTCTCATGGAGCCATCCTTGAAATACCACCCTGGCAACCTTGAGGTTCTAACTCTGGTCCGTTATCCGGATCGAGGACAGTGTATGGTGGGTAGTTTGACTGGGGCGGTCTCCTCCCAAAGAGTAACGGAGGAGTACGAAGGTGCGCTCAGACCGGTCGGAAATCGGTCGTAGAGTATAAAGGCAAAAGCGCGCTTGACTGCGAGACAGACACGTCGAGCAGGTACGAAAGTAGGTCTTAGTGATCCGGTGGTTCTGTATGGAAGGGCCATCGCTCAACGGATAAAAGGTACTCCGGGGATAACAGGCTGATACCGCCCAAGAGTTCATATCGACGGCGGTGTTTGGCACCTCGATGTCGGCTCATCACATCCTGGGGCTGAAGCCGGTCCCAAGGGTATGGCTGTTCGCCATTTAAAGTGGTACGCGAGCTGGGTTTAGAACGTCGTGAGACAGTTCGGTCCCTATCTGCCGTGGACGTTTGAGATTTGAGAGGGGCTGACCTTAGTACGAGAGGACCGGGTTGGACGAACCTCTGGTGTTCCGGTTGTCACGCCAGTGGCATTGCCGGGTAGCTATGTTCGGAAAAGATAACCGCTGAAAGCATCTAAGCGGGAAACTTGCCTCAAGATGAGATCTCACTGGGAACTTGATTCCCCTAAAGGGCCGTCGAAGACTACGACGTTGATAGGCAGGGTGTGTAAGCGCTGTGAGGCGTTGAGCTAACCTGTACTAATTGCCCGTGAGGCTTGACCATATAACACCCAAACAATCTGCTCTGACAGCAGAGGGTGTCGATGGTGAAGTCGACAGAAAGCCGAAAATTTGCGAGAGCTACAAGCCTCTATCACGTATCCAAGGGATCGCGCCTTACCGCGAGATCCCAACCGAATTGCTTGACGACCATAGAGCGTTGGAACCACCTGATCCCATCCCGAACTCAGTAGTGAAACGACGCATCGCCGATGGTAGTGTGGTGCTTCACCATGTGAGAGTAGGTCATCGTCAAGCTCCTATACGAAACCCCAGATCTCTAACGAGGTCTGGGGTTTCTTCTTTGTGCGGCAGAAAGTCGGGTGTGGGCAGCGTCGCCTGGCGGGGTAACCTGCAGGACGTGATCGCCGGCAAGCCGGCTCCTACGGTACGCGGCCTGGCGAAGTTCCCGTAGGAGCCCGCTTGCGGGCGATGCGGTAGTCGCCGGCAAGCCGGCTCCTACAGGGGCGGAAAGTTACAACCTTGCCGGATACGGACGGTCTCATGGCAAATGGCTCGGTTAGAATGCGCGCATGCATTCAGGGGACCTTCATGTCTGCTCCGTTATCCTCCTTGCCTGTGCATGAGCTGGTTGCCTGCCATGAGTGCGACCTGCTCATGCGCAAGCCACAGCTTGCCGATGGCGAGAGCGCTCAATGCCCGCGCTGCGGCTACGAGCTGTTCAGTCACCGCCATCAGGTAGTGCGCCGCAGCCTGGCTCTGGTGATGGCGGCGTTGCTGCTGTACATCCCGGCGAATTTCCTGCCGATCATGCAGCTCAATCTGCTGGGCCAGACCTCTCAGGATACCGTCTGGAGCGGTGTGCTCGGGCTGTACGACAGTGGCATGCAGGCGATCGCCGTGGTGGTGTTTCTTTGCAGCATGGCGGTGCCGCTGCTCAAGCTGCTGTGCCAGTTGCTGGTGTTGCTGAGCATTCGCCTGGACTTCGGGCGCAGCTATGGTCTGCTGCTGTATCGGATTTACCACCACCTGCGCGAGTGGGGCATGCTCGAGGTCTACCTGATGGGCATCCTGGTGGCGATGGTCAAGCTGATGGACCTGGCAGATCTCAGCCTGGGCCTGGGCCTGTTCTGCTTCACTGCGCTCCTGTTGATACAGATCTGGCTGGAGGTGACGATGTCGCCACAGCAGATCTGGCAGGCGCTGTCCGGGGAAGACGTTCATGCGTGCGATTGATGCCGGCCTGCTGGTCTGTCACGAGTGTCACCAGCTCAATCCGATCGAGCCCGAAGTCGAGCACCAGCACTGCAGCCGCTGTGGTGGTTTGGTGCATGCGCGCAGGCCCAACAGCCTGGTACGGACCTGGGCACTGCTGCTGACCTCGGCGTTGCTGTACATCCCGGCCAACGTGCTGCCGATCATGACGATCAACAGCCTGGGCAAGGGCGCACCGGCGACGATCATGGAAGGGGTGGTCGAGCTGCTCCAGCACGGCATGCTGCCGATCGCTGCAGTGGTCTTCATCGCCAGCATCCTGGTGCCGACCTTCAAGCTGGTCGGTATCGCCTTGCTGCTGTATTCGGTGCAACGGCACCAGCCGATGTCGGCCCGGCAGCGTATTCTGATGTATCGCTTCATCGAGTGGATCGGGCGCTGGTCGATGCTCGACATCTTCGTCATCGCCATCCTCGTGGCCCTGGTCAACTTCGGCAGCCTGGCCAGTATCGAGGCCGGTGCCGGCGCGGCTGCCTTCGCCAGTGTGGTGATCCTCACCATGCTGGCTGCACTTACTTTCGATCCCCGCCTCATCTGGGACAACACGGAAACCAACCATGACTGATCTTCCTATGGCCAAGACGCGTCCTGCTTCCAACTGGTCGGCCATCTGGGTCCTGCCCCTCATCGCCCTGCTGATCGGTGGTTGGCTGGCCTGGCGCGCCTACAGCGAGGCCGGCATTCAGGTCGAGCTGATCTTTGCCAGCGGGGAAGGGATCCAGGCCGGCAAGACCGAGTTGATGTACAAGGGCATGGCCGTGGGCAAGGTGGTCTCGATCAGCCTCGATCAGACCGGCAAGAATCGTGGCGTGGTGGCGCAGCTCGAGGTCAACAAGGATCTGGAGCAGTACCTGCGCAAGGGCACGAGCTTCTGGCTGGTCAAACCCAATGTCAGCCTGGCCGGGATCAGCGGCCTGGAGACGCTGGTGTCCGGCAACTACATCACCTTCAACCCGGGTGACGGCGAGGCAAGCCGTACCTTCACCGCGCTGACGCAAGAACCGCCGATGAGCGACGACGTGCCGGGCTTGCACCTGACCCTGAAGGCCGATCGGCTGGGGTCGCTCAACCGTGACAGCCCGGTGTTCTACAAGCAGATTCAGGTCGGCCGGGTGAAGAGCTACACCCTGGGGGACGATGAGAGCACCGTCGAGGTCAAGGTCTTCATCGAGCCCGAGTACGCCAGCCTGGTGCGCAAGCACACGCGTTTCTGGAACGCCAGCGGCATCAGCATCGATGCCGACCTGTCCGGCTTCAAGCTGCGCAGCGAGTCGCTTGCCAGCATCGTCGCCGGTGGCATCGCCTTCGCCACGCCGGAACATCGCAAGGACAGTCCGCCGACCGATCCGTCGCTGCCTTTCCGCCTGTACGAGAGCTACGACGCCGCACAGGCCGGCATCAAGGTGGTGGTCAAGCTCACCGACTTCGATGGTCTGCAGGAAGGCAGAACGCCGGTCATGTACAAGGGAATCGAGGTCGGCACCCTGAAGACCATGAAGATCGACCGCGACCTCGCCAGCGCCACTGCCGAACTGACCATCAACCCCTTGGCCGAGGACTATCTGGTCGAAGGTTCCGAGTTCTGGGTGGTCAAGCCTTCCATCTCGCTGGCGGGCATCACCGGGCTGGAGGCACTGGTCAAGGGCAACTACATCGCGGTAAGGCCGGGTGAGAAGGGCAGCCCGCCCGCTCGCAACTTCGTCGCGCGGAGCAAGGCGCCGCCCCTGGACCTCGGCGCACCGGGGCTGCATCTGGTGCTGTTCAGCGATCAGCTGGGCTCCATCGAGGTTGGCAGCCCGGTGCTCTATCGCCAGATCAAGGTGGGCTCGGTACAGAGTTATCAGCTGTCCAGGGACAATAGCCAGGTGGTGCTCGGCGTGCATGTCGAGCCGGACTACGTGCATCTGGTCAACACCTCGACACGCTTCTGGAACGCCAGTGGCATCACCCTCAAGGGCGGGCTCTCCGGGGTGGAGGTGAAGAGCGAATCCCTGCAGACGCTGTTGGCCGGCGGTATCGCCTTCGAGACCCCGAACCCCGAGGCCCCTGCTTCGGGGCGCCAGGTGCAGCGCTTTGCGTTGCACGCGGACCGGAACAGTGCCCTGCAGCCCGGCACGCAGATTCGCATCCGGGTGAACGATGGCGATGGCCTGCAGCCGGGGACCCTGATCCGCTACAAGGGGCTGGAAGTCGGCAAGGTGGAAAGCCTGGCCCTGACCGATGACCTGCAGGCGGTGATGCTCGATGTGCGTCTCACCCAGGCGGCAGGGCAGATCGCCCGCGAAGGCTCGTGCTTCTGGGTGGTCAAGCCCGAACTGAGTCTGACCCGCGCCGCCAACCTCGGCACGCTGGTCAGCGGCCAGTACCTGGAGGTGCTGCCGGCGTTGCAGGGCGGTGCCCAGCGCCTGCAGTTCACGGCACTGGATGGCCCGCCCAACCAGGCGGTACGTGAGCAGGGCCTGCGTCTGGTGCTGAGTGCGCCACGACGCGGTTCGATCAAGCCGGGGGTGGTGGTCAGCTACCGTGAGGTACCGGTGGGCAAGGTGGTGGATTTCGAGCTGGGGCCGACCTCGGATCGGGTGCTGATTCACGTGCTGATCGAGCCGCGCTACGCGCCGTTGGTGCGTTCGGGCAGCCGCTTCTGGAACGCCAGCGGCATCGGTGTGGATGCGGGGCTGTTCAAGGGCGTGAAGGTACGTACCGAGTCGCTGGAGGCGCTGATCGAAGGCGGTATCGCCTTCGCCACGCCGAACAATCCGGAGATGGGCGGTCCGGCGCAGCCGGGGCAGACTTTCGCGTTGTTCGATGAGCCGCAGGATGCCTGGATGCAGTGGGCGCCGAAGATCGTCCTGGAGTAGGACGGGGCGCGCGGCGGTTGCCGGGAGGGATGTAAGAACGACATCCTCCCTGCGCAGTAACAGGAAGGGCCGCATTGTGCGGCCCTTTCTTTTGGGGGATGTGAACAGCGGCATCCAGCCGGCTGGTAGAGACAAGCTCGCGGCTGAAGCCGCTCCTACGCTCATGTCCCGAGCCGTGGGAGCGTCTTCGGCCGCGACGAGTCAGGCCGGCTCGGCCGTTTCTGCCTGCTCGGGCGCCTGCGCCTTGGCATTCTCGCGGGGCTTGATGAACTTCCAGTCCGCCTCGTCAATGTAGATGCCGTTGGGGCCGCTGCCGCCTTCCAGGTCGATGGCCACGTGGGCCGAAACCTGCGGCTTGACCGAGGCCAGGATAGGCACGAAGCCCAGCTGCAGGCTGGTCTCGATCAGCGCCTGCTGGTTGCGTTCATCGATGTCCGCCGCCTCGTCGAGGTAGTAGGGCAGGCGCACGCGCCCGGCCTGCTCGCGATCCATCAGGTGCAGCAGCAGGTACATGTTGGTCAGCGCCTTGATGGTCATGGTGGTGCCGTTGCTGGCTGCGCCATCGATGTCGGTGTGAATCACCGGCTGGCCATGCACCTTGGTGATCTCGAAGGCCAGTTCGAACAGATCCTTCAGGCCCAACTGGTTGCCGTTGGCGGCCACCAGGCGCGACAGGTAGTCCTTGGCTTCTTCGTTTCTGGCGTCCTGCTCGGCCGACTGCGACAGGTCGAACACCGACAGAGTCTCGCCTTCCTCGTACTGGCCGGCGCTGTGGATGATCTGGTCGATGTGGCGCAGGGCTTCCTTGTTCGGCGCGAGGACGATACGGAAGCTCTGCAGGTTGGAGACCTGGCGCTTGTTGATCTCGCGGTTGAACAGGGCCAGCTGGTGTTCCAGGTTGTCGTAGTCGCTGCGGATATTGCGCAGGGTACGGGCGATATCGGTGACCGCCGCGCGTCTGGCCTTGGCCAGCGTGAGGGCTTCGTCCTGGCGGTGGGCGTAGGCGTTGACCAGCAGTTGCAGGCGGCGCTCGACATCGTCTTCGCTGTCGAACTTGGCCACGCCCTTGAGGCGTACCTGGGCGTACAGTGCCTCGATCTGGCCGTCGATGCGTTGCAGCGCCTGCCAGGTGTCCTGATAGTCGTTGAGTAGCGGCAGCAGGTTGTCCAGCGAGTCGTCCACAGGTTCCATGAACGGCGTGCCGAACGGTAGGTCGGCCGGTAGCAACTGGCGACGGCGCAGGGCATCTTCCAGAGTGCGTTCCTTGGATTCAAGATCACCAATTTGTCGGCTGATCAGTTGCAGCTTGGCAGAGAGCTGTTGCACGCGTTCGGCGAAGGCATCGCTGGCCCGCTTGAGCTCGTCCTGAGCACCTTCCAGCTCGGCCAGACGCTCCAGTCTCTGTGGTTCCTCGGCGGCCAGGGTCTGGCTCTTGCGGAAGTCCTCCAGGGCCTTCTGCGCATCCAGCACGGCTTGGTACAGGGTTTCGGCCTGCGCTTTGCTGGCGGCGCGATCGGCGGCGACTGATTGCTGAGTCTTGAGCTGTTTCAGCTCGCGCTCCAGGCGATCCTTCTGGTCGCGCAGGGCGGCGCGGTCAGCCAGTGCCTGCAGGGCCGGCGGCTCGATATGGCTGAGGTCGATGGACAGGCCGGGCACGGCGAAGGTGTCGCCCTTGAAGCGGTCGAGCACGGCTTCGACCGCCTTGACCCAATCGTCGCCGTCGGCCTGGATGCCTTTCTCGCCCAGTGGCAGGCTGAACAGTTGACCGTTGAACAGTCGCATCAGGCGGTCGACGTCCTGCTGGCTGAATTCTTCACGCAGGCGCGAGTAGCTGTTGTTGTCGGCGTGGTCGAGTTGCTGCTTGATCGATTTGAGGCGTTTCTCCAGATCGCGCAGACGCTCGTCGAGGTCCTCGCTGGAGAACTGCCGCGACTGCGCCAGGGCGCCAGCCAGTTCGTCGTGGGCGTCTTTGGCGGCGAGCAGTTGTTCCTCCAACACCTTGGCGTTTTCCACCAAGGCGAAGCGGTTCTTCAGCACCGCCAGTTCGCCCAGCCAGCGCTGGATCTCGCTGATCTCGCGCTCCAGGCGCATCAGCTCGGCGGTGCCTCCACGCTGTTCGTTCTGCAGGCCATCCTGCTCGTTGCGGTAATGCTCGGCCTGGATCACCAGCTCTTCCTTACGCGCATCGGCGTAGTCGTGCCAGGTGCCCAGCAGGTTGTCGAGCAGTGGCGACAGGCGATGCAGCTTGCCGCGCAGGATCTCGCGCTGGTCGACGCCGGTGGCCAGCGCTTCGATCAGCGGGCCGGCAGTGACCAGTGCCTGGTAGTCCTGCTCCATGCGGCGCACGTCGCGGAAGGCCTCCTCGGTGGCGGCAATGTAGTCGACGCTGCCCGAGCGCAGGCTGTGCTCGAAGGCATCGAGGAACAGCTGCTTGAGCTTGGCCGCAGTGATTTCGCGCATGTGCAGCAGGTTGATGAACAGCGCGCGGAAGGTCTTCAGGCTCTGCTCGCTGGTCGAGCGTAGCGGAATCAGAGTCAGGTCCAGCGGGATGCTGGTGTGGCCGCCGACCAGCAGGCGACGCAGCTCGTCGGGCTTCAGTTCGTAGGCGGTGATGCCCGCCTGGCCGAGGTTCTTGAACAGTTCGCGCTGACGCAGGCAAGTGCCGTTGCTCTGGTAGTGCTCCAGATCCAGCTCGCCGGCGTAGGCGAAAAACTGGTGGCCGAAGCCGCCGCCTGGGCCGCGACCGGCCACGCCGATCACGTGCGGGCCGTGGGGCAGCGAGACTTCGACGAGGATGTAGCTGGTGTCGCTGGCGAAGTAGAACTTGCGCGAGGCTTCCAAGCTGTACTTGCCGAAGCTCATGTCCGACATGCGTGCCAGGATGGGGAACTGCAGGGCGTTGATCGAAGCGGACTTGCCCAGGTTGTTGGCGCCGTACACCGACAGCGGGTTTTCCAGCGGGAACAGGCCGAGGCTGTAGCCGGCGGTGTTCAGCAGGGCGAAGCGGCGGATGCCGTAGCGTTCCTGGCTCATGCGTCCATCTCCTGTGCAGCGCGTTCTTCGGCCATGGCGCGGGCCAGGGCGTCTTCCTCGGATTCCTCGGTGCCGCTGGCGTCGGCCACTGCGGCGTCACCGTCATCGTCCAGCAGCACCGGTGCCGGCAGCGGCAGGTCGCTGCTGTGCAGGCTGGCGGCCAGGTCACGGTCGTGCTGCACCGACAGGCAGACGTCGAGGAAACGGTGCATCGGCGGCAGGAAACGGTACACGCCGTTACTGTCCTCGGCGAAGCCGAGCTGGGTCAGGCGGCGGATGATCTTGTCTTCCAGCTCCTCGAAGGTGGTCACCTCGGCCTGCAGGAACAGGTCGCGGTACTTCTCCAGCAGAGCTGGCAGTTCGTCACGGCCAATGCTGCCGCCGTCGAGTACGGAGAGCGGGTCGCGGCCCTGGTCGGCCAGGTGCTCGACCAGGATGAAGGTGAACAGCGCCAGGCGCTGGGCGGTCTTGTTCACCTGTGGTGCGACCTGCTCGGGGACGAAGTAGTAGAAGCCGCGCGGGTCGCAGACCAGCTCGAAACCGAGGGCGCGGAACAGGGCGCGGTACTGGTCCTGCATGCTCGACAGCTGGGCGTAGCACTCCGGCTCGCTGCGGGAGATGTGGTAGCCCTTGAACAGGTCGCGAAACGCGGCTGCCAACTGGGTCATTTCTTTCAGGTCGATATTCATAGATGGTGCTCACGGGCAAGCATTGGGTCGAGTGCGCCTGAGCGCGCTCCACCTGAGAGTTCGGGGTGGCCGATGGCGGGCAGGCGCAGGGTGGACGACGCTTGATCCGTCCACCGCCCGGCCATCGGCGAGGCGGACAAGCAGAGCGTTGCCCACCCTACGGGTTGCTCATACATCGGGGCGACCCACCAGGGCGTAGGAGCTGATGCTGATTTCATGCTCGCGGGTCAGGTAGGTCTGGCGCTGCAGGCGGTCGCGCTGGAAGCGGCCTTCGCGCGACAGGCGCGAGAACCAGTAGAGCAGTTCGTCGGTGGCGCCTTCCGGCTCCTGCTCCAGTAGCCAGGTCATCAGATCCGGCAGTGGCAGGGCCTGTTCGCAGCGTTCGATCATCTCTCGCGCGGTCTTCGGCGCCTTGGGCGCGCCGCCCTTTCGGCTGCTACTGGCTTTAGGGAAGTGCGCTGGCTTGGCTTCGAAGCGGGCCAGGGCGTAAACATAGGCCTCGACCTGACTGGCCGAACCGAGGAAGTTGCTCTGCGGTCGGGTGAACAGCGGTAGGGCCGCCTGGGGCACGGCGTCGATGCCTTTTTTACGAACCACTGACAGGGCCAGGGCGGCGCCGCGGGTCACGGCGTTGTGCCGGCGCGCCTCTTCGCGCAGCGGCAGCAGCAGCTCGCGGGCCTTGCGCAGGGTCAACTGGGCGGTGGTTTGCATTTCCAGGATGCGTGCATGGGTTCGCAGCAGCAGGTCGTCGTCGACCAGTTGGCCAAGGCGTTGCTGATCGCCGAGCAGGCGCAGCAGCACCTGTTCGACGCGGCGCACGCCCTGCTCGAAGGCGCCATCGGCGGCGACCAGTTGGATCATCGGCTCGACGTATTCGTCCCAGGTCGCCAGCACCTCGGCGTAACGTTGGCGCAGGGGAATCTGCCGGTCGCTGGTCTTGGCCCGGTCGGCCACGCTGGCCAGCGCCTGTTCGTCGTTAGCCAGCTTCTTCAGTACGTCGCGCACGCGCATGTCGAGCAGGCGTAACTGACGCGCTAGGTCGTTGGCGTCGCGTACCTCGAAGGCATCTTGGATATAACCGGCCAGACGCTCCAGATGGCGTAGGTAGGCCTCGATCTCCAGGCACAGGCCCAGGCGGTGTTCGCGGCGCAGGTAGGCGAGGAAGTCGTGGATCTGTGCGTTGAGCTCGAAACGGTTGGGGCTCTTGGCCACCGGCACGAGGATGTCCAGGCGAATCCAGGTGTCGAGCAGGGCAGTGGTGTCACCGGGCGTGGCGTCGGGCAACTGGGCCGCGAGCTGGCCGCGCAGTTCTACCAGACTCAGGGTGCCGGTGTCGAAGCGCTCGCACAGCGGTTCGAGCAACGTCCAGTGTTCGGCGAGGGCGCGCAATACGCGCTTGGGATCGATCATCGAGGCGCCGGGTTCCAGGCAAGTGAAAAGGAGCGATTGTACTGCAAGGCGGATGCCTGTTTTGAGCCCGAATCGATCAGTTGCAGGTGACGTTATTCGGCACATTGGGACGGGCTGTGGTTCGCTGGTAGCTGCAAACCCTTGAAATGCCGCAGAAATCGGCACTCTGACGGATGGCACGCTTTCTGCCATGTTCCTGAGGAGAACCTGCCAGTGGAGTCACCATGTCCGCCCTTGCCCTTAATGTCGATGCCCGTTGGCACGAGTTGCAGCATCAGCGCGACCTGGATTGGGACCTTCACGCCATCACCGACCGCGCCCAGGCGATCGCGTTCCTGCGGCGTTTCGAAAACCGCCTGTGCATCTACTCCAGCTACGTCGAGAAGCTCTACAGCAACTACAGCTTCGTGGTGCCGCAGGACGAGCAGGGCGGCATCACCATCCTGCCCGACGAGATGGCTTGGCACGACATCTTCCATGACATCCCCGCCGACGCGGTGGAGCCTACCGGCGTGCACGTCCTGCCGGGCGAGGCCATCGGTTGTGACGGGCTGTACATCAAGGTTCCGGGGGAGTCGCGGCTGGTGGCCTCGCGCGAGCTGCCGTTCCAGGAAGGATTGCGCCTGCTGATCGAGCGCTACCGCCAGCGCGGCGAGCATTTCCTGCCCGTGCTGGTGAAGGGGGATCTGCGCGAGTACGAGGCGCGCATGCCGTCGTTACACCTGCACCGCATCAACCCGAGCAAGCTCGGGCACTGCTCCCGGCTGAGCATCGACGCCATTCGCAGCGCGATCGCCGAGCACCTGCTGAGCCTGTTCCGCCAGCGTTGACCGGCAGTGGTGTTACGCCGATGTGACTGCTGGTAACACCCGTCTTGCGGTCATTCTCCCGCTGCAGGCCGTTTGCCAGCCTTTTCTCGACTATGGGTCGGGCCGCTTTTGCCGGTGCGCTTCTATAGTGGCTTCAAGAAATCGAGTCGGAGCGCTCGATGCCACTATAAGAAAAGGGGTTTTGCCATGCGCCGGTCCTTTCGCTTCGCCAGACATGCCCTGGCGGTGGTTTGTGCTGGAGTCCTGAGTGCCCAGGTCCAGGCCAAGATGGTCGAGCTCGAGGACAGCGAGCTGTCGGACATCACCGGGCAGGCCTTCATCAACCTGACCACCGACAGCAATGCCGGCATCAACTACACCCGCGTCAATCTCGGCCTGAACATCGACACCCAGCTGAACGTCAAGAAGCTGCAGCTCGGCCAGTACACCCGTCCGGGGGAGGCCGCCGGTTCGTCCGACATCCTGATAAACAACTTCGCACTGGGGACAGTGGGGCCGAACGACACTATCAACCCGTTCAAGATCTCCAATCCCTTTCTCGAACTGGCTTACGAAGGCGATCGCGTCGTCGGGGTGCGCATCGGCTTCGGCGAGGCTAAGGGTACGCTGTCCGGGGATATCCAGAGCCTGACGGGCAACATCCCGGTGCACATCAAGGGTACCGGCGATGCCATCTACGACAAGGCGACCTTCGCCCAGCGCGCCGCGCTGGTGCTTGCGGGGGTGTATCGCAGCAGTACCGTCGAGGCCGACGCCATACTGGTCAACTCCGGTGGCACGGCAGACCCGGTCAGGGGCACCATGGCCGGTATCAAGAATGGCGATGGTCTGACCTGCACCTCCGGCTGTGCCGGCGGCTGGACCGATGCCCTGCTGGGGGTCTTCGCCTCGGGCAATTGCAGCATCCTCGGCATCCAGACCTGCTTCAATCTGTCCCAGTTCCAGTCGCTGCCGGTGGGTAACACCAGCGACATGAGCAACATGCAGAACGCCGCCAAGGGCTTCTTCATCTCTCTGCAGACCCAGGACGTCGCCTGGCGAGACATGGACAGCAATGCCTTCATCACCGCGCTGCAGGGCGCGTTCATGAACCTGCCCAAGTACCGTGACACCAACGGCAATCTGGTGTCGCCGATCAATATCGACTTCGACCAGGCCTTCAACGGTATTCCCCGGCAGGATACCTGCGTCGGTAGCGCCACTGCGGGGTGCTGAACATGCGTAACGGGGTGCTGCTGATGGCGCTGCTCCACGCCGGAACCACGCTGGCGATGGAGCCGCTGAGCGACGCGGAAATGTCCGACGTGCAGGGCGCCGGCCTGGGCTTCGTGCTGGATCAGGTGCTGCTGGATGGTTCCGGTGCGCAGATCGTGATCAACGACATCACCGACGGTCAGGGGCGCAACGTGCCCATCTCCCTGAAGAACCTCTATCTGGGGGCCGCCGGCAGTGACAAGGGCAGCAATCTCAATCCGGTGACCATCGGCAGTCTGGACCATCCCTTCGAACTGGAGCTGGCCAAGGGTGAGGAGCTGCGCAGCCTGCGCGACGACGGGCAGTGGGTGCAGACCACACCGAACGACATCACCGTGCTGTCACTGAAGTTCCCTGAGCGTCTCGTTTCGGGCGGCAATCCCTGCATCGCCAGCTATGCCGGTGCCGGCTCCAACTGCTCGACCGGCCCCAGCGGGCGTGCTGACCTGGGCATGCGTTTCGATTTTCAGGTATCGGCCGGACGTACCGAGATGCTGGCGCTGGACATCCACCAGTTGGTGATGGACGGCTCCTACCTGCGGCTGTGGGGTGACCCAGGGCAGAATGGCAATGGCGAGCTGGTTGGCGAGGCGCGGATCAATATCTTCGCCAAGACCCTGGAGGTGATGTCCTGCGCCCAGGCCAACTGCGATACCGCTGGCGAAACCGCTGCGCAGCGCGGCGCGCGCACCCTCTATATCACCAACGGTTACGCCAACATTGCCCTGGGCTACGGCAAGTCGCAGCCGCTGCGGTTGCGGGCGAGCGCTGACGGCCAGTTCGTGCTGGAGTTGCAGAACCCGACGGCGACCGGCACCACGGCGGCACAGCGCCAGGCCCTGGCCAGCGACTTCTATGCCAATGCGCCGCGGACCAACCTGGTGTTCGAGAACCTCACCATGGGCGGCACGCGCAGCAGCCCCACGGCGGTTCCCACCGGCGGCTACAACTTTGGCCGCAACGAGATCTCCGGGTTGAGCTTCAACTACCTGAAGGTGAGCAGCTATGACCTGCGTTAGCCGAGCGATTGCCATGCTGGCGCTGCTCCCAGGTCTGGCGCTGGCGGAAATGCAGGCTCTGGATGACGACACCCTGAGCGAGCTGAGCGGCCAGGGTGGCGTCTACCTCTCCGGCGAGTTCAGCATCAACAAGAACGGGGGCGTGCTCTGGGATACCCCCGTCAGCAACAACCCCGCGCAGTGGACGGCCAACCAGCGCAGCTGTGCCCTGGTCGGTGCCAGCAGCCCGGAGAGTTGCGGCATGCGGGTGGCGGTGCGCTCCGGTGCCAATGCCGGCTGGTATGTGCTGGACAACATCAAGGGCATCTTCAGTTTCGAGGGCCTGACCCTGGATACCCGCACCCTCACCAGTGCCGGCGGTGAGCGTGAGGTGCTGGCGTTGGGGCTGCCCAACGAGATTCGCTTCAAGGACGGCAACTTCGCCTTTGCCGTGGCCAGCCAGGGCGGTTGGAAGAACAAGGCGCTGAGCGCCGCCAATGGCGGTGACCCGAGCTACCAGCAGACCACGATCTTCTCCGCCAAGATCGATGGCAGCATCCGCATGCAAGGCAGCGTGCTGGTGTTCCCGACCAACTGAGGAGGCCGTTATGCAGCGTTACGGATGGCTATCTGCGCTGCTGCTCGGCAGCACGCCGGTCTGGTCGATGCAGGCGCTGGACGATGCCGGCCTGGCCAGTGTCAGTGGCCGTGGCGGCATCAGCATCGAAACGAGCGGTGGCGGCTGGTCCGCCGATAGCCTGGAGTACCGCGAGGACGGCCAGAGCCTGCGTGTCGAAGGCATCTCCAGTCGTGCACAGCAGGCTGGCAGCCGCTCCACGACGCAGATCGACGTGGTCGATGACCGCTTGCATGTCGAGCACCAGGGCCGAGCGAACGAACTGGCGGTGAACGGCATCGGTTTTGCCGGCAGCGACAGGAGCTTTGGCGCCTTCCGGGCCTTCTATACCCTGGGGGCCAGCCTCCAGCTACGCGGTGGCGGCGCCAGCGGCGTCGCTGGGTTCAGCGTCGATGACAGCCGCCTGAGCCTGGATGCAGTGACCTTCTACTACCGCGACAACGGCTTCGACCTGATCGTGCGCAACGCTTCGTTCGATGCCTACCTGAACAACGCCTATATGGACATCGTCAGCGGCGGCAACGGCTCGGCGGTGCGGCTCGATCTGGGGGACACGCGCTTCGTCGCGCAGATTGGCGGCATCGGTCTGGATCTCGCCCATGGCGACCCTGATCCGGGTGTCGCGGTGACACCGGATGCGCCGGACACCCGTCATGTCGACCATGCGCGCAGCTTCGGTCAGTTGGACATGGATCTGCGCCTGGGCGGCAGTGTCCGCATCGCTGGCGGCGGCGCGAGTGGCCAGGGCGTACGCCTGATTCCCCAGATCACCATCGCCAACAGCCTGTTCCAGTACAAGGATGATGGCGTGCTGCGCGCCGAGAATTTCGCCGGAGTGCTCAGCAGCCAGAATGGCGTCACCCTCGACCTGGGTGAGGACGGCAGCGGGCGCTATGCCCAGTTGGCTTTCCAGGACCTCAAGCTGAACGCCAGCCTTGGCGGGTTGATCATCGGTAACCCGAGCAATCAGAAGATCGGCAGCCTGGCCCTGGACCTCAACTTCCAGGATCAGGGCGCGCGGCAGAACTGGTTCAAGCTGCGCCCCGGCGGTGACCCCAATTCCGGCTTGCAGGGCATCAGCGCCGATGTGTCGTGGAACATGGTCAGCAGCTCGGTCTCGCTCACCGATAACGGCAACAGCATGTGGTTCAGCGGCCTGCGCACCCATGGTGTCGGTCAGCTCACGCTCGACTTGACCCGTAGCTGTGCCGGCGGCGTCAGCGCCGGCTGCTACGCCGGCAGTGTCGACACGCAACCCGGGAGTGGCGGCTATGACGGACACTTCGACGGCCTGCGCCTGGGGCTGAAGAACGTCAGCGGTGGCTACAGCTTCGATGGCCTGCGGGTCGGCGGGGCCGACGCACCGTTGCAGGGTGGCACCGAACTGCTGGTCCTGCTGGAGATCTTCCCGGCCTACGATTTCACCCTCAATGGCCAGCTTACGCTGCGTCCCGGCGGCGCCAGTGGCGACGGTGTGCGCTACAACGCCGACTTCTTCGTCACCGATGCCAACGCGGCGATCACCGTCGATGAGACCGGTCGCGGTCTGTGGCTGGCGGGTACGCGCTACGACATGCACTTTCGCGATGGGTCGCTGGACGTGACCCAGGCCGGTGTGCAATTGAGCAAGGGCACCTACTGGTCGACCCTGGATGTGCACGATGTACGCTGGGGCGACCGAGCCGCTGGACAGAGCCTCGGTCGCATCGTGCTGCGCCGCTACGAGCAGGGCTCCACCCTCAGCCTCAGTTCAGGTGGCGCCGGCGCGCTGTGCGTCGGCGGCAGTGGCAGCAACGCTTCGGCGTGTGCCGCCAGCGGCGGGCGCTGGGAGGATCGCGGCAACGAAGGCCTCACCGCCGGGCTGAGGAACGTCTTCGTCCGCGATGCTTCGGGCAACCCGGCGGGGAGCGTGTCGAACAGCGAGAAGCGCAACCAGCTGATCATCGAGACGGACCGGGTGAACGGCGTCGACGGCACCGGCGCGCAACTGGTGGTGGACAACTTCTACACCTCCGATGCCAACCCCGGCGATGCCAATGCCAACAGCTATGGGGTACGGGTCGACCTCAACCTGGACGTGGCGCCGACCAGCGTCTGCGACAAGAGCACCAGCGGCTGCCCCCCGGTGTCGCCGGATCCGTTGGGCTTCGCCGTCAACGGACGGGTGCATTTCAAGGAAATCAACATCGACCGTATCCAGAACGTCCACCCGAGCGGCGGGGCGGTCACCTCCATGTACGGCATCAAGCTGCAGAACGCCGATATCCGCGCCAACCTCACCGCCACCCCCATGAACTGAAGCGGAGCCTGCAACGCATGGCCCCTGCCGCCAGGCGCTCGTCGCGGCGGCTGTCGCGGCCGAAGCCACTCGCACGGGTCAACCGGGCGCCCCGTCATACCGCTGTAACCGCGCTGTCCTAGCGTGCTCGTCCAGGCGGGCCAGCTTCCGGTCATCACCGGTTGTACAAAAAATCTCCAATGCCCTTTCGATATGCGCCGGTTATCGGCACAATTCGCGTCCACTTTTTTCCGGGGGGCAGAATGTCCCTCACTGGCTGACCTTGCTGGGGCGACGAGATGATCCAGACGCCGTACTACCTCATCGACAAACAGAAGCTGCTGGTCAACCTGGAGAAGATCGCCTACGTGCGTGAAAACTCCGGTGCCAAGGCGCTGCTGGCGCTGAAATGCTTCGCCACCTGGTCGGTCTTCGACCTGATGCAGCAGTACATGGATGGCACCACGTCGTCTTCGCTGTACGAGCTGAAACTGGGGCGGCAGAAGTTCGCGGGCGAGACCCATGCCTACAGCGTCGCGTGGGCCGACGACGAGATCGAAGAGATGGTCGCCAACTGCGACAAGATCATCTTCAACTCCATTGGCCAGTTGGAGCGTTTCGCCGAGCGGACCTCGGGCACCATCCGTGGCCTGCGCGTCAACCCGCAGGTGAGCAGCTCCGACTATCTGCTGGCCGACCCGGCGCGTCCGTTCAGCCGCCTGGGCGAGTGGGACCCGGCCAAGATCGAAACGGTCATGGGGCAGATTTCCGGCTTCATGTTCCACAACAACTGCGAGAACGGCAGTTTCGAGTTGTTCGACAAGATGCTGGGCACCATCGAGGAGCGCTTCGGTCATCTGCTCGCGCAGGTCGAGTGGGTCAGCCTCGGTGGCGGCATCCACTTCACCGGCGAGGGCTACCCGATCGATGCCTTCTGTGCGCGACTGAAGGCCTTCTCCGAGAAGTACGGCGTGCAGGTCTACCTGGAGCCGGGCGAAGCGGCGATCACCCTCAGCGCCTCGCTGGAAGTGACCGTGCTCGACACGCTGTACAACGGCAAGAACCTCGCAGTGGTCGACAGCTCCATCGAGGCGCACATGCTCGATCTGCTGATCTACCGCCTCAACGCCAAGATGGCGCCCAACGATGGCGAACACACCTACATGGTGTGCGGCAAGTCCTGCCTGGCTGGCGACATCTTCGGTGAATACCAGTTCGACAAGCCGCTGCAGATCGGTGATCGCCTGTCGTTCATCGACGCCGCCGGTTACACCATGGTCAAGAAGAACTGGTTCAACGGCCTGAAAATGCCGTCCATCGTGGTGAAACAACTCGACGGTAGCGTCGAGGTGGCTCGCCAGTTCGAGTTCGACGACTACCTATCCAGCCTGTCGTGATATCCCCTGGGGTGGATGAGGCTTTGCTCGTCCACCCCGGTGCGGCGGTGAGGTGGACGCTGAAGCGTCGTCCACCCAACGGCTCGCACTTCCCTTGCAACGCAATACCTATCTAGAAACGCAGTACTCAGGAGGTGAAACAATTGAAGAAGAACGTTCTTATCATTGGTGCAGGAGGTGTCGCCAAGGTGGTGGCCCACAAGTGCGCGCAGCATAACGACGAGCTGGGTCGTATTGCCATCGCGTCACGGAACATCTCCAAATGCCAGGCCATCATCGACAGCGTACAGGCCAAGGGCAGCCTCAAGCAGCCCGGTGAGATCAAGGCCTATGCACTGAACGCCCTGGACGTGGAAGCGACCAAGGCGCTGATTCGTGAAACCGAGTCGCAGATCGTCATCAACGTGGGCTCCGCCTTCCTCAACATGTCCGTGCTGCGCGCCTGTATCGATACCGGCGTGGCCTATCTGGACACCGCGATCCACGAAGACCCGAGCAAGATCTGTGAAACCCCGCCGTGGTATGGCAACTACGAGTGGAAGCACCTGGCCGAATGCCAGGACAAGGGCGTGACCGCCATCCTCGGTGTCGGCTTCGACCCGGGCGTGGTCAATTCCTATGCCGCACTGGCGCAACAGCAGTACTTCGACAAGATCGAGTCGATCGACATCCTCGACGTCAACGCCGGCTCGCACGGCAAGTACTTCGCCACCAATTTCGACCCGGAAATCAATTTCCGCGAATTCACTGGCACGGTCTACAGCTGGCAGAACAGCCAATGGACCAGCAACAGCATGTTCGAAGTCAAACGCACCGACGATCTGCCGGTGGTTGGCGTGCAGAACCTGTACCTGACCGGCCATGACGAGGTGCACTCGCTGTCCAAGCACCTCGACGTGCCGAACGTCCGTTTCTGGATGAGCTTCGGCGACCACTACATCAACGTCTTCACCGTGCTTAAGAACCTCGGCCTGCTCTCCGAGCAACCGGTCAAGACTGCCGAAGGTCTTGAAGTGGTGCCGCTGAAGGTGGTCAAGGCCGTGCTGCCGGATCCGTCCTCGCTGGCGCCGGGCTACAGCGGCAAGACCTGCATCGGCGACCTGGTCAAGGGCACCAAGGATGGCCAGCCGCGCGAGCTGTTCATCTACAACGTAGCCGACCACAAGGAAGCCTACGTCGAGACCGACAGCCAGGGCATTTCCTACACCGCCGGTGTACCGCCGGTTGCCGCCGCCCTGCTGGTGGCGCGTGGCGAGTGGGACGTGTCGCGCATGGTCAACGTCGAAGAGCTGCCGGCCGAGCCGTTCCTCAAGCTCCTGGATGTGATGGGCCTGCCCACCCGCATCAAGGACGAGCACGGCGATCGTCCGTGGGACCAGGCCATCTGAGCCCGTCCCCAGCATGAAAAAAGGATCGCCTCGGCGATCCTTTTTCGTTTCAGGCCGGGCTCAGAGCGTGACCACGCCCAGCAGCACGGCGGCGGCCAGCATCACCAGGCTGATTCCCCAGGCCCACAGCAGGGTGTAGCGAATGTGCCGGTACAGTTCGACCCCCGCCAGGCCGATGGCCAGGTACACGCTGGGCACCACCGGGCTGATGCCGAAGCCGGTGTTCTCGCCGATCAGCAGCGCCTTGGCCACCGCAGCCGGGTCGACCCCGGCAGCCACGGCGACGTCGCGGATCACTGGCAGCAGGGCGAAGTAGTAGGCGTCCGGGGAGAACAGCATGCCCAGCGGTACGCCGAAGGCGCCGATGATCAGGTGCAGCCAGTTCGCCGAGCCGTCTGGCAGGATGTTGATCATCCAGTGCGCCATGCCGTCGGACATCCCGGCGCCGGCCAGCACGCCGAGCAGAATGCCGGCCGCGAGCATCACCAGGGCCATCTGCATGGCGTCGCTGGCGTGACGCAGCACGGCCTGGTTCTGCTCTGCCAGGCTCGGGTAGTTGAGCAGCAGCGCGATACCGAGGCCGACCATGAAGCAGGCGAACAGCGGGAAGGCGCCGGTGAACAGGCAGGCGAGGATGATCAGGGTCAGCGCCAGGTTGGCCCAGTAGCGCCAGTGGCCGAGGCTCAGCTGGCGGCTGTCGTCGGGCTGTTGCGCGGTCTCCGGCAGCGGCCCGCCGGCCACCCGGCTATCGCCGCTAATGCTGCGCTGGGCACGCAGGCCGAGAAACGCCGCCAGCGCCAGTACCAGGGCCAGACCCACCGCTTGTACCGGAATCAGCGCGATCCACAGCTGCGAGGCGTCGATGCCGGTCACCGCCGACGCGCGTGCAGTGGTGCCGCCCCAGGGCACCATGTTCATCACCCCGGCGCTGAGCACGACCAGGCACAGGAGCATCTCGCGCGGCATGCCCAGGCGCAGGTACAGCGGCAGCAAGGCGGGAATCACCAGCAGGAAGGTGGCGGCGCCGATGCCATCGAGGTGGGTCACTGCCGTCACCGCGACGGTGACCAGTGCCACGGCCAGCGGCTTGCCGCCCGTGCTGCGCAGCAGGAAGTTGACCAGCGGGGCGAACAGGCCACGCTCGCGCATGACCCCGAAGTAGAGGATGGCGAAGATGAACAGGGTGGCCGTGGGCGCCACGGCCTTGAGCCCGTCGGTGGCGAACTTGCCGATCTCGCTCGGGGTGAAACCGGCCATGGCGCAGGCGATCACCGGCAGGGTGACGAAGGCCACCAGCGGGCTGATGCGGCGCAGCAGAATCAGGGTGACGATGAGGAACATCAGGCCGAAGCCCAGGGCGGTGATCATGATGATCTCTCCGGTGTTGTTATTGTTGGAGACAGGGTGAGAGTGAGCGCTCAGTCGGGAGGCGGCAGCCTCAGGCCGAGCAGGGCGTAACTCAGGCTCTTGCCGTGACGGTCCAGGCCGGGACTGGCATTGACGCCACCTTCCAGGGCGTTCTCCACGACGAAGTTGAAGCCGCTCAGGTTGGGCAGCGCGTAGCGTGTCACCGCGCCGATGGCGCGATGGCCCAGGCAGGCCGCCACGCGCTCGCAGGTCAGCTCGCGCTCCAGCCAGGCGTAGTGCTCGGCGGCGAAGGCGAATACCGCCACGCTGAGGGTGTTGCCCTTGTCGCCCGCGCGGGCATGGGCGTAGTCGCACAGCAGGACGTCGATCATCAGAACCACTCCAGTCGTTGTTGCACCGCTGTGCGTTCGATAAGGAAGCTGGCCGTAGCGAGCGACTCGCCGATATGCCGGCGCACCCCGCCACCGCCGGCAGGGCCGTTGGTGTAGAGCGATTCGGCATCGAGCAGCAGGCGCTCCAGCAGCGCCTTGTCGTGATCCAGGAAGCTGATGCGCAGGCGCGCGTCCTGGCAGTCGGATGCCTGTGCCAGGCGCTGCTGCAGCCACTGGCCGGCGGCATCGTTGAACAGGCTGGCGACGCCGATGACATCGATCCATGGCGTGACTCGAGGGGCCAGCCTGGCGCAGCGTTGCAGCAGGATGTCGCGTGCCAGTGCGGCGCGGGCGGCCGCGCCTGGGCCGGCGTAGGAAATCTCCGCCTCGGCGAACCACTTGCCGCGCAGGCCGATCAGCCCCTTGAGCTGCGTGGGGCGTGGTTTGCCCTGTACGCCGCTCACCTCGACCTGATCGATGGCGACCTGGCGCACGCGCACCTGGCTCAGGTCCATGACCACGTCCGGCGTCAGGTAGGCGGCCGGGTCATGCACTTCGTAGAGCAGCTGTTCCTTGACCGTGCGCTCGGTGACGCAGCCGCCGGTGCCGGCCGCCTTGCCGATGACCACGCGGCCATCGGCCGCGACCGTGGCGATGGGGCAGCCGACGTTGGCCAGGTCCGGCACGTCCTTCACACCCGGATGGGCGAAGTAGCCGCCGCTGACCTGGGTGCAGCATTCGAGCAGATGGCCGACCGCCGTGGCCTGGGCGATGCGTTGCCAGTCATCGGCCGCCCAGCCGAAGGCATGACGCAGCGGGCCGACCGCCAGGCTGGGGTCGGCGACACGGCCGCAGAGCACGATGTCGGCCCCCTGGTCCAGTGCCTCGGTGATGCCATCGGCCCCGCTGTAGACGTTGACCGAGACCACCTCGCCATCGAGCGACGCGGGCAGCCAGCGTTGCAGCTCGATGCCGGCGTCCAGCAGGTCGTCGCCCAGTACGCAGGCGATGCGTGCCGCTGCGTGGCGCGTGGCGTCCAGGCGCTGGCGCAGGCGGCGGGCTGCGGCAACCGGGTTGGCGGCGCCGCCGTTGGTGATGATGGGGATGCCGGCGTCCAGGCAGGTCTCCAGCACCGGCTCGAGGAAGTCGAACAGGCGCAGGGCGTAGCCGCTCTGGGCGTCGTTGAGGCGGCGCAGCTGGGATTCGGCCAGGGTGCGTTCGGCCAGCAGCTCGAAGAACAGAAAGCGCCGGCCATCGCGAGCGGCGAGGTCGTTGGCCAGGGCCAGCGCGGCATCGGGACGGTCGTTGGCGAAGCCCGCCCCGCACCCGATATGGACTGTTGTGGTCATTGTCGATCCATTTAACGGTCAGGTCTGGGGCAAGGTTGACCTGTGGCGATTTAGTTGTGAATTCGAAATGTGATATGAATTAATAAGCGTGTTTTATAAGTTGCCTCGTCATGGATATCAGCTTCCGTCAGCTTCAGGCGTTCGTCCTGATCGCCGAACAGCGCAGTTTCAGCCGCGCCGCCGAACAGATTCACCTGTCGCAACCTGCGTTGAGCTACAGCCTGCGCAAGCTCGAGGACGCCCTCGGCCTGTCGTTGCTGGCGCGCAACACGCGCAGCGTGGAGCTGACCGATGCCGGCCTGCGTTTTCTCGAGCAGGCGCGGCGCCTGCTGCGCGACATGGACAACGCCGTGCACGATGCCCGCGAGCAGTTGCATCTCGAGAGCGGTTCGCTGCGCATCGCCGTGTTGCCGTCGGTGGCGATCGAGCCGTTGCCACGGGTGTTGCAGGAGTACCGACGGCGCTATCCCGGCATCGACATCAGCCTGTGCGATGGCCGTGCCGGAGAGATCCGCCAATGGGTGAGCGCCGCCGAGGTGGATTTCGCCATCACCTCGGCGGCGGACGATCTCGGGGCGCTGGATTTCCGGCCGCTGTACGACGACAGCCTGGTGCTGCTGGTACGTGGTTCGGCTCGCCTGCACGGCAAGGCCCTGCTGGCTGCGCTGCGCGAGCAGGACTACATCGCCACCACCCGTGACACCAGCCTGCGCGGCATGGCCGATGCCACGTTGCAGCGCATGGGCCTGCTGCGCGAGCCGGCGTGGGAGGTGGCCTACATGAGCAGCGCCGCGGCGCTGGCACGCTCCGGGCTGGGCTATGCGCTGCTGCCGGCGAGTGTCGCCGATACCTTCAACGGCGATGGCAGCCTCGCCGTGCACGTTCTGGCCGAGGCGCCCGTGCGCAGCATCGGCCTGCTGCAGCGCAAGCCCTGCTACCTGAGTCCGCCGGCGCAGGCCTTCGTCACGCTGCTGCAGCAACTGACGCGGGGTGCTCAGGGACTATCCGCAGGCGTCGATTCACGCGACAATCCCACCTCTTTCAACTGACTGCACTGGATACCGCTGGTTTGAACACCGAGCTGCGCCGTCGCGCCTACCTCGATGCCATGCAGGTGGCCACCTGGCTGCCGCGTACCGAGCTGCCTTTCGCCGCGCCGTCGCGTCAGGAACTGCTCGCGCCGCCGCCCGCTGAAGAACCGCAGCCGGCGCAGGCCGAGGCACCGCTGGCGGCCGTCGAAACGGTACGCGAGGCGCCTGCCGAGCGCCCCAGGATCGAGATTCCACGACCAGCTGCTCAGCCGCGTCAGGCGGCTGTCGAGACGCCCGTCGCCGCGCCGGAGGCGGTCGAGGAGAAGCCGGCGCGGGTCAACGTCCTGCCGCCGCGCTTCGCCCTGCAGCTGCTGCGTGCCGGCGACTGCGCGCTGCTGGTGGAGCTGCCCACTGGCGAGCCCTTCCAGAGCCGTGACCCGGCCTACATTCTGCTCAAGGACCTGCTGCGTGCCGCCGGCCTGCCGGACAGCCCGCAGCTGCTGGGCGAGCCGGTGCGCTGGCCGCTGCTGGTGCGCGGCAACATGGACCAGGGCCCGCAGGCGGCGCTGGAGTTCGTGCAGAGCTTCGTTGCTGCACGCCTGGAAGAGCAGCCAAGCGTCTGCCTCTGGCTGGTCGGCCTGCCGGCCATTCGCTTCGCCGGTGAAGCTGACGAGCACAGCTACAACCGCGAGTTGCAGATCGATGGCCTTGGCGCCTGCTGGGCGTTGCCGGGCCTGGAACTGCTGATGGAAGAGCCCACGCGCAAGCGCGAACTGTGGCAGGCCATGCGGCGTGTCCGGCAGCGCTGGCTGGCAGCTGCTCGTTCCTGAGAATCCCACCTTTGCGCCCGAGTGACGCCCCATGAGCGATGCGATTTCCTTCCGCCCGATGACCGAGGCGGATCTCGATGCCGTGCTGAAAGTGGAGTACGCCGCCTTCAGCCACCCGTGGACGCGCGGCATCTTCAGCGACGCGCTGAAGTCCTACAACTGCTGGTTGATGTTCGAAGGCGGTCAGCAGGTCGGTCATGGCGTGATCAACCTGATCCTCGATGAAGCGCACCTGCTCAACATCACCGTCAAGCCCGAAAGCCAGGGCCGTGGCCTGGGCCTGTGCCTGCTCGAGCACCTGATGAAGGAGGCCCACGAGCTGGGCGGGCGCGAGTGTTTCCTCGAAGTGCGTGCCAGCAACCAGGGGGCCTACCGCCTGTACGAGCGTTTCGGCTTCAACGAAGTGGGGCGCCGCCGCGACTACTACCCGGCCGTGGGTGGTCGCGAAGACGCCCTGGTGATGGCCTGCACCCTGGTCGAGTGAGACGTTTCGGCGTCGGCGTTCAGCCGGGATGCCCGTCCAGCCGCGCCCGGCACAGCATGGGCGCGTAGTTCAGGCTGAACAGGGCGAACGCCATCCCCCAGCACAGCGCCGCCAGCCACAGCCAGTCGCCGCCGGCCGCGACCCGGAGCAGTGCACCCAGGTTGATCAGGGCGAAGGCCCAGGCCATGGCCCTGGGAGGCTGCAGCGGACGCCCGGTATGCCCGAGGCTGACCCGCGCCATCATCGCCAGGATCAACCCACCCATCGCCCCCACTGCCAGTGCGTGGCTGGCCAGGCTGGCCTGGGGCAGCCAGCCCAGGTGCCAGGCTGCCATGCCGAGGGCGGCCAGCAGCAGCCAGGCATAGGCCAGGTGCAGCGACCAGAGCAACGGCACGCGCCAGATGCCGGGCAGGTACCAGCGCCACAGGCGCAGGCCGTGCAGCGTGGCCAGGCCGACGAACAGCGTGGCCAGCCAGGGCTGCGCCTGCAGGCCGTATCCGCTGGCATTCAGCGCGGCGGCCAGCACGCCACCGAGCAGCAGCGCGCGGTCCTGCCAGGGATGGGAGGCGAAGGCTTCGCTGCGGCCCAGGCCGCGCTGGGTGAAGAAGGGGATCACCCGCCCGCCGATCAGGCTCAGCAGCACGGCGATCAGCCACAGGGCGGCCAGTGCCCCGCGACGTTGCAGGTCGTCGTCGCCCTGCGCCAGGCCGGCGAGGGTCAGTGACTGGCACAGGGCGAGCAGGGCCAGCACCAGCAGGATCGGGTAGTTGTTGCGCTGCCTGGCGCTGATCAGCTGGCGCGCCATCTGCACGATGAACAGACCGACGAAGGCCAGTTGCAGGCCGATCAGGACACCCGGCGGCACGGGCACGAACCAGGCCAGGCGTGCAGCCAGCCACAGCCCGAACAGGGCGATCAGTGGCCGTCCGCTGAGGCCGGGGCGTCCCGTCCAGTTCTGTACGGCCGTGAGCAGGAAGCCGGCGATGATCGCCAGGGCGAAGCCGAACGGCATCTCGTGGCGGTGCCAGGCCAGCATGCCGCCGGGCACCGTCACGAGGCTCACCGCACCCTGCAAGGCCAGGGCCCAGAGGGCGATGGCGAGCAGGGCGAAGACGGCTCCGGCGAGGAAGAAGGCGCGAAAGCCCAGGCGCCAGAGCGGCAGTACCGCCAGCGCCTGTTTGCGATCAAGCAACTGCATGCGTACCCGCTCCTTCTGCCAGCCGCGCCTGGGCGATCAGGCGCAGCACGTAGCCGATCTTCAGCACGCTCGGGCCGATCAGCGTCAGGCTGTGTGCCAGTACCAGCGCGGCGAGGTTCAGCTGCTTGTCCAGGCCGTAGGCCGCGACCAGGCCCAGGATCAGAAGCAGCAGGCCGGCCCAGAGCAGGCGGGTGGACAGCAGCAGGATCTGTACGGGTGGAAGATTGAGCGGGTACATGATTCACCTCCTGATCGATCAGCTGTCCAGTGCCGAAGCCGGGCCGAAGAACTCGTAGCGGCTCTGTTCATCCGGTACGCCCAGTGCCTGCAGATGGCGCTTGACCTGGGCCATGAAGGGTTTGGGGCCGAGGAAGTAGGCGTCCAGGTCGCGTTCGGCGGGCAGCCACTGCTCGAGCAGCTCCTGGCTGAGGTAGCCGGTGGCATCGGCCTGGTCAGCGGCGCCTGGCTCGCTGTAGCAGACGTAGTGGCGGATCTGCGGGTGCTCGGCGACCTGTGCGTCGACCCAGTCGCGGAAGGCATGCACGTCCGCATTGCGCGCGCAGTGGATGAAATGGATGGGCCGCCCGGAGTGGCGCGCCGCGTCGAGCATCGCCAGCGCCGGCGTGATGCCCACGCCTGCAGTGATCAGTGCCAGCGGTTTGTCCGACTCGCTCAGGGAGAAGTCGCCGGCAGGTGGGAACAGGTCCAGCTCATCGCCTTCCTGGACGTTGTCGTGCAGGTGGTTGGAAACGCGCCCGCCCAGCTCGCGCTTGACGCTGATGCGGTACTCGCGGCCGTTGGCCAGGGCCGACAGCGAATAGTTGCGGCGGACCTCCTCTCCGTCCAGCAGCAGGCGCATGCCGATGTACTGGCCCGGCAGATAGTCGAGCAGGGGCCCGCCATCGACCGGTACCAGGTGGAAGGAGGTGATCTCGTCGCTCTCGCCGACCTTGCGAGCCACCCGGAAGCGGCGCGCGCCACGCCAGCCGCCGGGGGCTGCGGCGTTCTGCTGGTACAGCTGTTCCTCGGCGCCGATGAAGATGTCGGCCAGTTGCTGGTAGGCCACGGCCCAGGCGTCGATCACCGCATCGGTGGCGACTTCGGCGCCCAGCACTTCGCGGATGGCGCGCAGCAGGCAGCCACCGACGATGGGGTAATGCTCCGGCAGGATCTGCAGGGCAACGTGCTTGTTCACCACCTGCTTGACCAGCGGTCCCAGGGCCTCGAGGCGGTCGATGTGACGGGCGTACATGAGCACGCCGTTGGCCAGGGCGCGGGGCTGATCGCCGCTGGCCTGGTGGGCCTGATTGAACAGCGGGCGCACCTGCGGAAACTCGCTGAGCATCATCCGGTAGAAGTGAGTGGTCAGCGCTTCGCCGCCGCTTTCCAGAAGCGGGACGGTGGCTTTGATCAGGTCGCGTTGGGTGGTGGTGAGCATGGGGAGGGTCTCCGCAAGGCAAATAAAGGCGCCGGGGTGGCTCGTCTGGCCATTGCCGACGTGCTAGCGTTAGCGCTCTATTCGTTCCATTAAGCGTGCCATTTATTTTGTTCTTACAAATCAATGGCTTATATGTTTTGCGGTATTTATGACAGCAACTCTTCTTGTGTCATAAAGACTTCTGGTAGTCGATATGACCACTAATCCCTTGCTCGAAACGCTGATCCCCCTGGTCGCCGACCTGTCCCGCGAACTGGACGATGGCGAGCGCTACCGGCGCTTGCTGGCCGCGTTGCGCCGGCTGTTCCCCTGCGATGCGGTGGCGCTGCTCAAGTTCGATGGCGAACTGCTGTTGCCGGTGGCGGTGGAGGGGCTGAGTGCCGATACCCTGGGGCGGCGTTTCAGGATCAGTGAACATCCCCGCCTGGCGGCACTGGTGGAGCATCGTGGCCCGACCCGGTTCGCCGCCGACTGTGGCTTGCCCGACCCCTACGATGGGCTGGTCGACGGCCTGCACGGTCACCTGGAGGTGCACGACTGCCTGGGCTGTCCGCTGTACCTGGATGATCAGCTGTGGGGCCTGCTGACGCTGGACGCGCTCGACCCTTCGAGTTTCGCGCGCGTCGACCTGGACAGCCTGGATGCGTTCGCCAGCCTGGCGGCCGCCACGGTCAAGGCCAGCGAGCGCATCAGCGGCTTGGCCCAGCGCGTCGAGACCGAGCGCCAGCTCACCGAGCTGTACAAGCAGGCACGTCAGCAACCGCGCGAGCTGGTGGGGCAGAGTGCGGCGTTGCGCAAGCTGCAGGATGAGATTCGCCTGGTGGGCGACAGCCCGCTCACCGTGCTGATCACCGGCGAAACCGGCGTCGGCAAGGAGCTGGTGGCCGAGGCCATTCATGCCGCGTCACCGCGTGCGCGGCGGCCGCTGGTCAGCCTCAACTGCGCTGCGCTGCCCGATTCGCTGGTGGAAAGCGAGTTGTTCGGCCACGTGCGTGGCGCCTTCTCCGGCGCGGTGAACGAGCGCAGTGGCAAGTTCGAGCTGGCCGACGGCGGCAGCCTGTTCCTCGACGAGGTCGGCGAGCTGCCACTGGCGGTGCAGGCCAAGCTGCTGCGCGTGTTGCAGAGCGGGCAACTGCAGCGGGTCGGCTCGGACCGCGAGCATCGTGTCGACGTGCGGGTGATCGCCGCCACCAACCGTGACCTCGCTGCCGAGGTGCGCGCCGGGCGTTTCCGCGCCGATCTGTACCACCGCCTGAGTGTCTACCCGCTGCCTGTGCCGCCGCTGCGTGAGCGCGGCCGTGACGTGCTGCTGCTGGCGGGGTACTTCCTCGAAGAGAATCGCGCGCGTCTCGGCTTGCGCAGCCTGCGCCTGGCGGCCGAGGCGCAGAAGGCGCTGCTGGCGCATGACTGGCCGGGCAACGTGCGCGAGCTGGAGCATCTGGTGGGCCGTGCCGCGATCAAGGCGCTGGCGCGGCATGACGAGCGGCCGCGCATTCTCAGCCTGGAGGTGCAGGACCTGGACCTGCCGACCGGGGCGGCGAACAGCGCCGTGGAGGCGACGCTGGCCAGTGCAGAGCCGGTGCCGGCAGGCCTGGAGCTGCGCACGGCGGTGGATGCCTTCCAGCGCCAGCTGATCGAACAGTGCCTGGCGCGTCATCACGGCAAGTGGGCCGATGCGGCGCGTGAGCTGGGGGTGGATCGAGCCAACCTCAGCCGCCTGGCCAAGCGCCTGGGCATTCGCTAGCAGGCTGCTAAGTCGGGGCCGATGCTCGGCGTGGCCCGGATGCTTCCGGGGGCAGGGCGCCGGGTTGCGCCTGGCTAAAGCTCGAACACCAGCGCCTTCAGGCCGCTTTCCGGCGAGATGTCGGGAAACTCCGGCGGGTTGTCCAGGCGCTCGACGAAACGCAGCTGTGGCGCCTCGGCGGCCATGCCGGCGATGAGGAAGTCCGGGCCGGTGTCCGGGTCATTGACGCAGGCCAGTACCGTACCCTGTTCGCCGAGCAGCTCCGGCAGGCGACGGAGGATGCGGGCGTAGTCCTGGGTGAGGGCGAAGCTGCCTTTCTGGAAGCTCGGCGGGTCGATGATGATCAGGTCGTAAGGCCCGCTCTTGCGCACCTTGCCCCAGGACTTGAACAGCTCGTGGCCGAGAAACTCCACCTGGCTCAGGTCGTGCTGGTTGAGGCGGTGATTGTCGCGTCCACGGGTCAGGGCGGCACGCGCCATGTCCAGGTTGACCACCCGCGTCGCACCGCCGGCAATGGCTGCCACGGAGAAGCCGCAGGTGTAGGCGAACAGGTTGAGCACGCGCTTGCCGGCCGCCTGCTGGCGCACCCACTGGCGGCCCAGGCGCATGTCGAGGAACAGGCCGCTGTTCTGTTTGCTGCCCAGGTCGAGCAGGTAGCGCAGGCCGTCCTCGCGGATCGTCCACTGCGCCTGCTCCTCGCCGGCCAGCCATTCGCTCTCGCTGCCGTGCACGTAGCGATGCTGCAGCAGCAGGCCACGGGCGCCGCTGGCCTGCCACTCTGGCGTGTCCAGCAGTTCCAGCAGCAACGGGCGCAGGGCGGCATCCGGCTCGCGGAACAGCATGACCAGGACGATGCCCGACAGCCAGTCGACGGTGATCTGCTCCAACCCCGGCCAGCAACGGCCACGGCCATGGAACAGCCGCCGGGTCTCGTCGCCGGGCGGGTTGTGCAGCGCCTGCAACAGGTGCTGGCGCAGGGTGGCGAGGGGCGCGTCAGTCATCGCGGGTCAGCACTTCCAGCAGTTCGATCTCGAAGGTCAGGTCGGCGTTGGCAGGAATCGAGCCGACGCTGCGTTCGCCGTAACCCAGGTGTGCCGGTACCTGCAGCTTGCGCTTGCCACCGACCTGCATGCCCATCAGGCCCTGGTCCCAGCCCTTGATCACCCGTCCGGTGCCGATCACGCACTGGAACGGCTTGCCGCGCGAGAAGGACGAGTCGAACTCGCTGCCGTCGGCCAGCCAGCCACGGTACTGGGTGGTGATCAGGGCGCCCTTGACCACGGCCTTGCCGTCGCCGGGTTGCAGGTCTTCGATGATCAGTTCGTTGCTCATGTCGGGGTTTCCTTGCGATGACGATTCTGACTGGCCTGCACCGAGCGTTCGGCAGGCACGCGAAGTTGCCTCAGCAGGTAGTCGGCGAATGCCGGCGCATAGCCCTGCAGGGCGATGGCGCCGGCCATGCAGCTCAGCCAGCTCTCGGCCAGGGCCTGGTCGATCGGCCACTGCGAATGGAAGGCCGGAATGCTGATGCTGCCGTATTTCTCGGCGAACAGGCGCGGCCCGCCCAGCCAGCCGCTGAGAAAGCACGCCAGCTTGTCCCGCGACGCGCTCAGGTCGGCCGGATGCAGGGCGCGCAGGGCAGCGGCCTCGGGACGTTCGTCCATCAACCGGTAGAAGTCGTCGACCAGCCGGCGCAGGCCGTCGATACCGCCGGCAGCCTGGTAGGACGCGTCGAGAGTGCCGTAGGGCAGGGTGTCGCTCATGCGCGCCTCCTGAAAAAGGCGCCATTGTAACCGCTGGCGTAGAATGGCCGGCCATTTGAAGTGCACGCCCTGTGGGAGGCGCTTTAGCGGCGACGGTCGCGGCTCAAGCCCCTCCCACACGTAGCACGTAAGCACCGAGTTTGAATCCGCAGCCCATTCCCGATGACCCAACCCCAGCAAGGCTTCGTGCTCAGCCGCCATTGGCGCGATACGCCGCAAGGCACCGAGGTGGCGTTCTGGCTGGCCACCGATGCCGGCCCGCTACAGGTGCGCCTGCCGTTGCAGGAGTCGGTGGCGTTCATTCCGCTCGAGCAACGCGCCTGGGCCGAGCCGTTGCTGCGCAATGAACAGGGCGCCGAGTTGCGCGAGCTGGCCCTGCGTGATTTCCGCCAGCGCCCGGTGCTGGGCCTGTATTGCCGTCAGTACCGCCAGTTGCTGCAACTGGAGAAGAAGCTGCGCCAGGTCGGTGTGGATGTCTACGAGGCCGATATCCGTCCGCCGGAGCGTTACCTGATGGAACGCTTCATCACCGCCAGCGTCGCCTTCGAGGGTGTCGAACAGGCGGACGGCAGCCTGCTGTGCAAGTCGCTCAGGCCGGCCGCCGACTACCGCCCGCGCCTGCGCCTGGTCTCGCTGGATATCGAGACCAGCGCCCGTGGCGAGCTGTACTCCATCGCCCTGGAGGGCTGTGGCCAGCGTCAGGTCTACATGCTCGGCCCGGCCAACGGTGACGCCAGCAGCGTCGACTTCGACCTCGTCTACTGCGACAGCCGCAAGGCGCTGCTCGAGTGCCTGAACGCCTGGCTGGAGCGGCATGACCCCGACGCGATCATCGGCTGGAATCTGGTGCAGTTCGACCTGCGCGTGCTGCGCGAGCACGCCGAGCAGCTCAAGGTGCCGCTGCGCCTGGGGCGTGGTGGCGACGTGCTCGGCTGGCGTCAGCACAACAGCAGCCAGCACTACTTCGCCGAGGCGGCCGGGCGGCTGATCATCGATGGCATCGAAGCCTTGCGCTCGGCCACCTGGAGCTTCCCTTCGTTCAGCCTGGAGTCGGTGGCGCAGACCCTGCTGGGCGAAGGCAAGGCGATCGACACACCCTATGCACGCATGGACGAGATCCAGCGCATGTTCGACGAGGACCGGCCGGCGCTGGCGCACTACAACCTCAAGGACTGCGAGCTGGTCACGCGCATCTTCGCCCACACCGAGCTGCTCGCCTTCCTGCTGGAACGCTCCAGCGTCACCGGCCTGGCCGCCGATCGCAGTGGTGGCTCGGTCGCGGCGTTCACCCATCTGTACCTGCCGCCGATGCATCGCCTCGGCTTCGTCGCGCCCAACCTTGGTGACATCCGTGGCGAGAACAGCCCGGGCGGTTTCGTCATGGATTCGCGTCCGGGGCTCTACGACTCGGTGCTGGTGCTGGATTACAAGAGCCTGTATCCGTCGATCATCCGCAGCTTCCTGATCGACCCGGTGGGGCTGGTCGAAGGCCTGCAGCGCCCGGACGACGCGCATTCGGTGGAAGGCTTTCGCGGCGCGCGCTTCTCGCGCACGCAGCACTGCCTGCCGAGCATCGTCGAACGCGTGTGGCAGGGGCGCGAGACGGCCAAGCGCGACGGCAATGCGGCGCTGTCGCAGGCGCTGAAGATCATCATGAACGCCTTCTACGGTGTGCTTGGCTCCAGTGGTTGCCGCTTCTTCGACCCGCGCCTGGCGTCGTCCATCACCCTGCGCGGGCACCAGATCATGAAACGTACCCGCGAGCTGATCGAGGCCGAGGGGCACGCGGTGATCTATGGCGATACCGACTCCACCTTCGTCTGGCTCGGTCGGGCGCATGACGAGGACGAGGCGGCGCGCATCGGCCGCGCGCTGGTGGCTCGCGTGAATGCCTGGTGGCGCGAGCACCTGCAGCACGCGTACGGGCTGGGCAGTGCGCTGGAACTGCAGTTCGAGACCCACTACCGGCGCTTTCTGATGCCCACCATCCGTGGCACCGAAGAGGGCAGCAAGAAGCGCTATGCCGGCCTGGTGCGCGACGCCGCTGGCGCCGAGCGCATGGTGTTCAAGGGCCTGGAAACGGTGCGTACCGACTGGTCGCCGCTGGCGCAGCGCTTCCAGCAGGAGCTGTACCGCCTGGTCTTCGCCGGCGAGCCCTACGAGGCGTACGTGCGCGACTACGTCGAGCGCACCCTGGGCGGTGAGCTGGATGAACTGCTGGTCTATCGCAAGCGCCTGCGCCGGCGCCTCGACGACTACCAGCGCAACGTGCCGCCGCACGTGCGCGCCGCGCGCCTGGCCGACGAGCACAACCAGCACCTGGGCAGGCCGCTGCAGTACCAGCGCGGCGGCTGGATCAGCTACCTGATCACCAGGGGCGGGCCGCAACCGCTGGAGCGCCTGCTGTCACCCGTCGACTACGAGCATTACATCAGCCGCCAGCTGAAGCCGGTGGCCGATGCCATCCTGCCGTTCGTCGGTGGCGACTTCGAGCGCCTGCTGGACGGGCAGTACAGGCTGTTCTGAGTGCTGCTGGCGGGCGTCTCCCGCGCGTGACGCGGATGCCGCTGGCAGGAAATAATTTGCAAAGCTCGTCCCGTTGAGCGGCGTTCACGGCCTGAATATATTGGCGCCCGTGATGCCGGGCCCCTCTGGCGGTTAACACCGCGATGTCGGAATCACAGTCTGTTCAATCTGACTGTAGGAGGGGCTCATGACTGCCCTCGAACCGTTCCTCTTCGCCGACTTCCTCGGTACGGCCACCTGGTTGTGGCTGGTCTTCATCGCTGTCGTCATCTCCCTGCTGGCCTTCGACCTTGGCGTGCTGCATCGCGACAATCGCGAGATCGGCGTGCGCGAGAGCCTGTTGCTGTCCGCCGGCTACATCAGCGCCGGCCTGCTGTTCGGCGTCTGGGTGTTCTTCCAGAAGGGCGGCGACGCCAGCATGGATTACCTCACCGGCTTCCTGATCGAGAAATCGTTGTCGATGGACAACGTGTTCCTCATGGCCATGATCTTCAGCTTCCTGGCGATCCCGCGGCAGTACCAGCACAAGGTGCTGTTCTGGGGAATCATGGGGGTGCTGGTGCTGCGCGCGATCATGATCGGCCTGGGTGCGGCGCTGATCCATGAATTCAGCTGGGTGCTCTACCTGTTCGGTGCGTTCCTGTTCTTCACCGGGGTGAAGATGCTGTTCTCCAGGCTGGACGACGCACCGGACCTGCAGAACAACCTGCTGGTCAGGTTCCTGCGCAAGCACCTGCGCGTGACCGACGACCTGCACGGCCAGCGTTTCTTCGTGCGCCAGGACGATGGCAACGGACGCCGCGTGCTGTGGGTGACGCCGCTGTTCCTCGCGCTGATCCTGATCGAGTGTGCCGACCTGGTGTTCGCCATCGACAGCGTGCCGGCGATCTTCGCCATCACCCAGGATCCGTTCATCGTCTACACCTCGAACATCTTCGCCATCCTCGGCCTGCGCGCCCTGTACTTCGCCCTGGCCGCGCTGATCCACCGCTTTGCCTATCTCAAGTACGCACTGGCCCTGGTGCTGGTGTTCATCGGCACGAAGATCTTCCTGGTGGGCATCATCGGCAAGATCCCGGCGGCCGTATCCCTCAGCGTGACCCTCGGCCTGCTGGTCGGTGGCGTGGTGCTGTCGCTGTACAAGACCCGTAGCCAATCGCAGCCACACGAACATTGATGCTCGCCCCGGCCCCGCCGCTGGCGTGGTCGGAGGCAGCCCGAAACTGGAGAATCACTGATGAATAGCTGCCGCAAACGTCCCCTGGCATTCGCTGCCTTGGGCGCCATTGTGTTCACCCTGGCCGGCTGCGAGGCCGCCGAGCAGTCGGCGCAGAAACTGGCCGACGAGGCGAAGAAGGAAGCGCAGGCGTTGATCGAGGGCTCGGTCGGAGAGGTGGTGGACGAGGTCAACCGCCAGGTGGACGCCTTGCAGGACTCCACCAACCGCGCCCTGGGCAAGGCCGAGACCGAGGCCGAGGAGGAGGGCAGCGACAGGCCGCACGACGAACCATCCGCCGAACGTCCCGTCGAGCCAGGCGTGGAAACCTGATGAGGCGTCAGCCGAGCAGCCGCTGCGGGCTGAGCATGGCGGCGGTCAGGCCGGCGGCGATCAGCTGTTCCGGCAGCGGCTGCTTGCGGATCAGCGCGGCGCAGGCCTGGCCCATGGCCGCGCTGGTCTGGATGCCGTAGCCGCCCTGTGCGGCGACCCAGAAGAAGCCCGCCGCCTGCGCATCGAAACCGCCGACCAGGTCGCCGTCGGCAACGAAGCTGCGCAGGCCGGCCCAGGTGTGCTCCGGGCGGCGAATCTGCAGGCTGGTATGGGTTTCGATCTGGTGGATGCCGAGGGCGATGTCCAGCTCTTCCGGCTGCACGTCGTGGGCTGCCACCGGGTCGGCATTGGCCGGTGAACCTAGCAGCAGACCGGCATCGGGCTTGAAGTAGAAGGATTCGTCCAGGCTGACCAGCGCCGGCCAGTTCTGGCAGTCGATGCCCGCGCCGGCTTGGAAGGTGAAGGCGGCGCGTCGTTTGGGTTGCAGGCCGATGCCGGGCAACCCGGCCAGCTGGGCGATCTGGTCGCACCAGGCGCCGGCGGCGTTGATCAGCAGCGTGGCGCTGTAGCGTTGCCCCGCACAATCCACCTGCCAGCCCTCGGCGCTGCGGCTGATGGCCAGCACCTCGCGGTCGCAGTGTATTTCGCCACCCTGCTGACGGATGCCGCGCAGGTAGCCCTGGTGCAGGGCGGCGGTATCGATGTCGGCGGCGCTGGGGTCGTACAGCGCCCCCCGGACCCGTTCGCGACGCAGCACCGGCACCATGGCGCAGGCCTGCTCGGCGCTGAGCAGGCGCGCCTCGGCGACCTGTTGGCGCGCCTGCTCGAACTGGCGCTGCAGCTCGGCCACATCGCCGCTGAAATCCACCACCAGTTCGCCACGCGGGGTGAGCAGCGGGTGGTCGCTGAAGCCAGCGGGTGGCGCGTCGTAGAAGGTGCGGCTGGCGGCGGTCAGCGCGCGCACCTGAGGCGTGCCGTAGGCCACGGTGTAGAGCGCGGCCGAGCGACCGGTGGAGTGGTAGCCCGGTTGCGCCTCGCGCTCCAGGACGATGGTCTTGCCGTGGCCGGCGAGAAAGTAGCCGGTGGAGGCGCCGGCGATACCGCCGCCGATGATGAGGTAGTCGCAGTGCTGCATGTCGTGTCGTTCGATGGGGTCAAATGAAAAAGGCGAAGCCACAGGCTTCGCCTTTGTTCGCTCGCCGTCGCTTCAGTGCTTGCGCGGCACGGCCTTGAGCAGCTCGTCCGGCGGCATCTCGCACTGGATCTTGCGCCCGATCAGTTCTTCGATGGGCGGCAGGGCGAAGGCGTCGTCCTCGCCGGCGAAGCTGATCGAGGTGCCGCTGGTGCCGGCGCGGCCGGTACGACCGATGCGGTGCACGTAGTCGTCCGGGTCTTCCGGCAGGGTGAAGTTGATCACGTGGCTGATGCCGTCGACGTGGATGCCGCGACCGGCCACGTCAGTGGCGACCAGTACGCGGATGTGTCCGGCACGGAAGCCTTCGAGCACCTTGATGCGCTTGTGCTGCGGCACGTCACCGGACATCTGCGCGGCGCTGACGCCGTCGCGGGTCAGGCGTTCCTCGATGCGGCGCACTTCGTCCTTGCGGTTGGCGAAGACCATCACCCGGTCCCAGGCGTTCTGCGTGACCAGGTTGTACAGCAGCTTGTACTTGTCGCTGGAGGCGACGGCGTAGACGTGCTGCTCGACGGTGTCGCTGGCGACGTTCTCCGGCTCGATCTCGACGATGGCCGGGTTGACCGTCCACTGCTTGGCCAGGTTCATCACGTCTTCGGTGAAGGTGGCGGAGAACAGCAGGGTCTGGCGGTCACCCTTCATCGGCGTCTGGCGGATGATCTGGCGCACCTGCGGGATGAAGCCCATGTCGAGCATGCGGTCGGCTTCGTCGAGGACCATCACCTCGACCATGTCCAGGTGCACCTCGCCGCGCTGGTTGAAGTCCAGCAGACGGCCCGGGGTGGCCACGAGGATGTCGCAGAAGCGCGACTCCAGCTGCTTGAGCTGCTTGTCGAAGTCCATGCCGCCGACGAAGCTCATGACGTTGAGCCCGGTGTACTTGGTCAGCTCGGCGGCGTCCTTGGCGATTTGTACCACCAGCTCGCGGGTCGGCGCGATGATCAGCGCGCGCGGCTCGCCCATGTAGCGCTCTTTCGGCGCCGGGGTCTGCAGCAGCTGGGTGATGATCGAGATGAGGAACGCGGCGGTCTTGCCGGTGCCGGTCTGGGCGCGGCCGATAGCATCCTGGCCCTTGAGGGTGTAACCGAGGACGCCGGCCTGGATCGGTGTGCAGTAGGGGAAGCCCAGGTCGTGGATGGCATGCATCAGCTCGGGCGCGAGCCTGAAGTCATGGAAGCGCACCTTGCCTTCGGCAGGCTCGACCACGAAGTCTTCCAGCTTCCAGGTGTCCACCGGCTTGGCCGGGCGTTCGCGACGGGGCTTGTCGGCCTTGGCGGGGCGTGGTTGCTGCTGCGGGCTGGGCGTGCCGGCGTTGTCGCTGGCGGCACGGGCGGGTTTGTTCTTGCGGGAGCGCTGGTCGTCTGTGCCGCGGGCCGGGCTGGGCGCTGCTACGGGGGACGCTTGTGGCTGCTCGTCTTCGGCCTTGCCGAACATTTTCTTGAGTGCTTTGAGCACGGGCTTCTCATCGACTGGTTAAGGAGTGAACGCTCGCCAGTGTAATGCAAGACGCGAGCGTGGCGAAGTGCTTCGCTCGCGTCTGTCAAGGGGACCGAGTGGTCAGTGCCTCATTGCTCCGGCAGGCTGGCCAGCAGCAGGCGCTGCACGTTGCCGCCCATGATCGCGGCGATGGCGCTGTCATCGAAGCCGGCCTGCTGCAGGCCTTCGGTGATCTGCGCCAGGCCGGTCACGTCGAACGGCGTATGCACGGTGCCGTTGAAGTCCGAGCCGAGGGCGACATGCTCGACCCCGACCTGGTCGACGGTGTAGCGGATGGCCTTGACGATGGCCGCGACCGAGGTGTCGCACACGGCGGTGCTCCAGTAGCCGATGCCGATGACCCCGCCTTTGGCGGCAATGGCCTGGATATGCTTGTCGCTGAGGTTGCGGGTGCCGGGGCAGGTGCCTTCGACACCGGTATGCGACACCAGCACCGGGCGTGTGGACATGGCCAGCACGTCATCGATCAGTGGGCGCGAGGCGTGGGCCAGGTCCACCAGCATGGCCTTTTCTTCCAGGCGTGCGATCACCTGGCGCCCCAGCGGCGTCAGGCCGCCCTTGTTCAGGCCATGGGCCGAGCCGCCGACTTCGTTGTCGAAGAAGTGCGTGAGGCCGGCGATGCGAAAGCCGGCGTCGTACAGCACGCCGATGTTCTCCAGCTTGCCCTCGATGGGTTGCAGGCCCTCGGTGGCCAGCAGCCCGGCGACGCGGCGAGGGTCCTGCTGCCAGGCGGCGATGAAGCCGGCGAGGTCCTCGCGGCTGCGAATCAGTACCAGGCGCCCGTCGCTGCCGGCCGCGGCGTCGCGCAGTTTCTGCGCCTGGTACAAGGCGCGCTGCAGCAGGCTGCTCCAGGTTTCCCGTGGCCAGCGCTGGGCCATCGCCAGCAGGGTGATGTTGTCGCTGTCGGCGCCATTGCTCTCCATGTTCAGCCCGCGTGGGGTCTTGGTCACGGTGGAGAACACCTGCAGGCCGAGACGCCCCTCGAGCATGCGCGGCAGGTCCGAGTGCCCGTAGTCGTAGCGCTTGAGCAGGTCGCGCTCCCAGAGCAGGGCGTCGTCGTGCAGGTCGGCGACGAACAGGCCCTGGTGCAGTTCCTGCGCGCTGGCGCTGGTGCTGTAGGGCGGCGGGCTGGCGACGCTGTTCATCTTCGCGTCGAGCAGCGACGGCAGGCCGAGAACGGCCAGGGCGGAGAGGGGAACGAGGAGCAACAGGGCGAGCAGGAGTTTGCGCATGAGTAGCCATCCAGGCGTGTTGTTATGCCGGGCACTCTAGCAGGGAAGTTCTGGCGCGGGCGTGTGCGGGGGCGATTCAGCCGCAGAGGCAGTTGCGCCCCTGCTGCTTGGCCTGGTACAGCGCGGCGTCGGCGCGGGCGATGAGCCCCGACAGGCTGTCGCTGTGCCGCATCTGCGCCAGGCCGATGGAGATGGTGACACCCGGTAGCACGCCGACCGGCGAGTAGAACGAGTCGATCTGCTCCAGGCTGGCACGCAGTCGCTCGCCGATGGTGCGGGCATCCTGATCGGCGATCTCCGGCAGCAGGATGACGAATTCCTCGCCGCCGAAGCGAATCAGGCTGTCCTTGGGGCGGAGCTGGTTGCGCAGGGTGTGGGCGACCAGGCACAGGGCGTAGTCGCCGGCCAGGTGGCCATGCTGGTCGTTGTAGGCCTTGAAGTGGTCGACATCCAGCATCAGCAGCGACATCGGCTCGTCGTTGAAGGCGCAGCGGGTGCTCTCGCGCTCGAACACATGCTCCAGCCAGCGCCTGTTGAAGCAGCCGGTGAGGGTGTCGATATTGGCATTTTGCTCGCTGTCGAGAATCTGCCGGTTGCCCTGGCGAACCCGTTCGCAGAGCAGCTCCAGCAGGTTCTGCATCAGCTGCGGCGATTGCTGGAACAGGGCGATCAGCGACTCACGGTGCAGGCGCAGGACGACCGAGGGACGCTCGGCCACCACATAGGCGGAAGGGTGCTCGTTGTCGATGAAGCTGATCTCGCCTGCGCAGTCGCCCACTTCCAGGGTGCTCACGGCCTGGTTGTCCAGTGAGCCTAGGTAGACGCGCAACTGGCCTGAAATCAGCAGGTAGAGGTGTTGGTTGCGATTGAAGGGGGAGAGCAGGACTTCGCCTGCTTCCAGCTCACAGGCACGAAACTCCCGCAGCAGCTGATCGAGGCTGCTGGCCGCGACATTGTGAAACAGCCGCAGTTGCTGAACTTGCTGCAGGTCTGCCTGCCAGTGCGCCGATTTCATCGCGATCTCGTCGTGCCAGACCGGGCAATAAGGCCGGAAGGCAAAACCAACGCTCCCTGTCATGTCCACGAATAATCTTCGACATTATTCTCGGGTCGCAGACCTGGCAATGCTCGGGCAAAGCCTCACCGACCAATGGTTGTACCTCGGTGCGAAGCTGTTAACTGATGCCTGTTCGTGTGTGCTCGAGATCACGGCGCGAAATGAATGCGGTGGCCGACGGCGTAGCCGGCCAACCGCTCGCCGATGGCCGATGCCAGCGCCTCGTCCTGGTTCGGCACATGGACGTGGGCCAGCTGCCCGGCCTGGTCATCGCTCAGCACCTCGACGCGGATGGCGGGATGCAGCTCGGCGAGGTCACTCTGGTAGACGCGGGCGATGGCGTCGAAGCGCAGTGCCGGCTTGAACGTCTTGCCCACCGCGGTCAACGGGATGGCGTCGACGATCCGTTCTTGGGGATGGCCGCGCGCTCGGGGATGTGCGCCGCCGCGTGCTCCAGCAGTTCCGCCTCGCTGGCCTGGTTGCCGGGTTTCAGTTGCACGTAGACCACCGGCAGCTCGCCGGCTTTCTCGTCCGGTTTGCCGACGGCTGCGGCCATGGCCACAGCGGGGTGCTTGTGCAGCGCTTCCTCGATCATCTGCGGGTCGATGTTGTGTCCGCCTCGGATGATCAGGTCCTTGCTGCGGCCGGTCAGCCAGATGTAGCCATCGGCATCGACGCGGCCGAGGTCGCCGGTGTTGAACCAGTCACCGTCGACCCAGATACCGGCATTCTTGCTCGTCTGCAGGTAGCCCTTGAACACCGTCGCGCCACGGATGCACAGGTTGCCGATCTCGTTCTGCGCGGCGTCACGCATGTAGCGGCCCTGGTCGTCGAGGACCTTGATGCTCACCTCGCAGTAGGGCATGCGCAGGCCGATGGAGCCCGGGCGCCGTTCTCCGGCCGGCGGGTTGGCGCAGCTGCCGCAGGTGCCTTCGGTCAGGCCGTAGCCTTCGATCAGGGTCAGGCCGGTCTTGGCCTCGAACTGACGGATCAGCTCGACCGGCATCGGCGCCGCACCGCACAGCGCGTATTTCAGCGAGGACAGGTCATGGCCTTCGCTGGGCACCTGCAGCAGCCCGGCATAGATGGTCGGTACGCCACTGAAGAAGCTGACCCGGTGGCGCTCGATGACTTTCCAGAAGTTGCCGATCAGCGTGGTGTTGCGATAGCCCTGTGGCGTCGCCAGCAGCACCTCGGCACCGCCGATGAAGGCAGCCAGGCCGGTAACCACCACGCCGTTGACGTGGAACAGCGGCAGGCCGCAGAGCGTCACGTCGCCCGGGCCGAAGCGGGTGACCAGGTTCATGCTGTAGGCCATCGCCACTTCGTTGCCGTGGCTGTGCGGGGCGAGCTTGGGCGTGCCGGTGGTGCCGCCGGTGTGGAAGTAGCTGGCGACGTCGTCCGCGGCGATGATGCGACCGCTTTCCAGGTGGTCGTTCGGGCAGGCGGCGATGGTCTCGTCGAAGTCCAGCACACCTTCCGGCCAGGCGCCGCGCTGGGCCTTGAGCGCACTGCGTTGTGGCTCGGGCAGCAGGTTGGCCATGTCCACGCAGAGTATCGCCTTCAACTCGGGCAGTTGCCCGCGCAGGGCCTGCACCTTGTCCCACAGGTCGGTGCCGGGGAAGGGGGCGAGGGTCACCAGCAGTTCGGAGTCCGAGGCGTGGATCAGCTCGGCGATATGCTCGGGATCGAGCAGCGGGTTGATCGCGTTGACGATCCCGGCCGCTTCGCCGCCCCAGATGGTGTAGTGGGTCTGCGGCAGGTTCGGCAGGAGGAACGACACGGCCTTGCCCGGGCGCAGGCCCAGGCGGTGGAAGGCGTTGGCGGTCTGGGTGAGCTTGCCCAGCAGCTCGGCGTAGCTCAGGCGCAGCGGGGTTTCCTCACCATTGCCCTGGAGAATGAACGACAGCGCCGGGGCATCGGGTTGCGCACTGGCCGTCCGGCGGATCAGCTCGAAGGTGCTCGGCGGCAGGTCGCGTTCGCTCAGTGCGACGGCCTCGATCTGCTCGATGTCCTGCAGGGTGCGAATCAGGGGCGCTGTGCTCATTTATTGTGCATCTCTTCGGTTCGGTCAGCCGGCTTGCAGCTGGCTCAACCAGTCGGCGATATCGCGAATCTCCTCCGGCAGTACCTCGTGCGCCATCGGATAGTCGCGCCATTGCACCGGCACCCCGCAGGCGTGCAGGCGATCATGCGCGGCGCGTCCCATGTCGGGCGTCACCACGTCATCGAATTTGCCATGCAAACACAGCACCGGCAGTTGTCTTTTTGTATCCGTCAGCTGCATTTCATCGCTGAAGGTCGGGGCGTAGGTCGACAGCGCCAGCACGCCGCCGAGGGTTTCGGCGTAGCGCAGGAAGGCGGTATGCAGCACCACCGCTCCGCCCTGGGAGAAGCCGGCCAGGACGATGCGCTCGGCGGCGATGCCGCTGTCCCGCTCGGCTTCGATCAGGGCGATGACCTGGTCGGCGGAGGCCTCCAGTTGCGCCTGATCGATGGCGCGGGCCGGGCTCATGGCGAGGATGTCGTACCAGCTGGGCATGCTCCAGCCGCCATTGATGGTCACCGGGCGTGTGGGGGCCTGCGGCAGGATGAAACGGGTGGTTGCCAGCCGCTCCTGCAGCATCTCCGCGACCGGCAGGAAATCGTAGCGATCGGCCCCCAGCCCGTGCAGCCAGATCACACTGGCGTCGGCGGTTTGTGGGGGCTGCAGAATCATGGGTGCGGTCATTGGTAGCTCCAGTGTGGTGCGAGTGCCCGATGTTGGGGCGGCGCTATGTGCCAGTCTCGACTAATCTGTGAATAAGTTGTCGCAAGGGTGAACATTTTGCTCTTGACCCTTGTTCATCCTGCATTTTGCAGGCTGCTGGTACGGGGCTTGCTAAGGCAGATGTGGACTGACGATGCAGTGCGGCAAAGGTAACACTGTGCCATTGCCGACTGCTCAACAGGCAGGAATCTGCTGTGTGGGGTTCCTTAGTAGACCGTCCGGGTGGCACGCCGCCCAGGCGGATGACGATCCGTCTCTGGCCCGTTCAACCAATGGGCAGGGCAGGGGCAGTTGGCCAGCAGAGGGCATTGCCGACTAGACTCCCGCCTGACGTCCGAGTTTCTCGCCGACCTCGTTGCTGCCAGCGGGGCGTGCACCTCAAAAGGGTTGGGAAGCCGGACTGAGACTCCAACACAACAAGAGCAACTGGAGGTTTTTGATGAAGATGGTGAAATCCACCCTGGCTATGCTGACCACCGCTGCGGTGCTTGGCGTCAGTGGCTTCGCTCAGGCGGGCGCCACCCTGGACGCCGTACAGAAGAAAGGCTTCGTGCAGTGCGGTATCAGCGACGGTCTGCCGGGCTTCTCCTATGCAGATGAGAAAGGCAACTACCTGGGTCTGGACGTCGACGTCTGCCGCGCTGTTGCTGCCGCGGTCTTCGGTGACGCTACCAAGGTCAAGTACAGCCCGCTGACCGCCAAGGAGCGCTTCACCGCGCTGCAGTCGGGCGAGGTCGACATCCTGTCGCGCAACACCACCTGGACCAGCTCGCGCGACTCGGCGCTGGGCCTGAACTTCACTGGCACCAACTACTACGACGGCCAGGGCTTCCTGGTGAACAAGAAGCTGGGCGTTTCCAGTGCCAAGGAACTGGACGGCGCTACCGTCTGCATCCAGGCCGGTACCACCACCGAACTGAACCTCTCCGACTACTTCCGTGCCAACGGCATGAAGTACACCCCCATCACCTACGATACCTCCGACGAGAGCGCCAAGTCGGTCGAAGCCGGCCGTTGCGACGTGCTGACCTCCGACCAGTCGCAGCTGTACGCGCAGCGCATCAAGCTGGCCAACCCGGACGAGTACGTGGTACTGCCGGAAGTCATCTCCAAGGAACCGCTGGGCCCGGTCGTGCGCCAGGGTGACGAGGAGTGGTTCGACATCGTGCGCTGGACCCTGTTCGCCATGCTCAACGCCGAAGAACTGGGCGTGACCTCGGCCAACGTCGAAGAAACCGCCAAGACCACCAAGAACCCGGACGTCGCTCGTCTGCTGGGTGCCGAGGGTGAGTTCGGCAAGGACCTCAAGCTGCCGAAAGACTGGGCCGTGCAGATCGTCAAGCAGGTCGGTAACTACGGCGAGTCCTTCGACCGCAACGTGGGTGCCGGTAGCGAGCTGAAGATCGAGCGTGGTCTCAACGCCCTTTGGAACAAGGGTGGTCTGCAGTACGCACCGCCGGTGCGTTGACCGTCCACAGCGGCAGGCGGGAATCTGTTCATAGGCTCGCGCGCAGCAGCCTATGGACCGGTTCTCGGGGTCTGCCGCTGTCGTTTCCGCTGATGTGAACTCCGGCCGGCTTGCGTGCGGCCGGGGCTTCCAAGAGGGTTGTTATGCAAACGACTGCTAATGCCCCGCGCCCGCGAGGATCGTTCCTGAACGATCCGCAGGTGCGCGCGTGGCTGTTCCAGATCATCGCCGTTGTCGCTGTCGTGGCGCTCGGCTGGTTTCTCTTCCAGAACACCCAGGCCAACCTGGAGAAGCGCGGGATCATTTCCGGCTTCGCTTTCCTCAACAACAGTGCCGGCTTCGGCATCGCCCAGCACCTGATCGATTACACCGAGAGCGACAGCTACGTCCGCGTCTTCGTGATCGGGCTGCTCAACACCTTGCTGGTCTCGGTCATCGGTATCGTGCTGGCCTCCATTCTCGGGTTCCTGCTTGGCGTGGCGCGCCTGTCGCCGAACTGGCTGATCAACAAGCTGGCCACTGTCTACATCGAGATATTCCGCAACATCCCGCCGTTGCTGCAGATCCTCTTCTGGTATTTCGCCGTGTTCCTCGCCCTGCCTGGTCCCCGGCAGAGTCTGGATCTGGGTGAAACCTTCTTTCTCAACAGCCGTGGCCTCTACCTGCCTGCGCCGAGCCCGTCGGAGAACTTCGGGCTGTTCGCCGTGGTGCTGCTGGCGACCATCGTCGGCATCGTCGCTCTCGGCCGCTGGGCCAAGAAGCGGCGTGAGGCCACCGGCCAGATATTCCCGCTGCTGTGGACCTCGCTGGCGCTGATCGTGGTGCTTCCCGGCCTGGCCGTGCTCGTCGGCGGCAATCCGCTGCAATGGAGCGTGCCGCAGCTGGCTGGTTTCAACTTCCGTGGCGGCTGGGTGATGATCCCCGAGCTGATGGCGTTGACCCTGGCACTGACCATCTACACCGCCGCCTTCATCGCCGAGAACGTGCGCTCCGGGATCATGGCCGTCAGCCATGGCCAGACCGAGGCCGCCCGCTCGCTGGGGCTGCGTCCGGGCATCACCCTGCGCCTGGTGATCATCCCGCAGGCCCTGCGGGTGATCGTCCCGCCGCTGACCAGCCAGTACCTGAACCTGGCGAAGAACTCGTCGCTGGCCGCCGGTATCGGCTATCCGGACATGGTCTCGCTGTTCGCCGGCACGGTGCTCAATCAGACCGGCCAGGCCATCGAGGTGATCGCCATCACCATGAGCGTCTACCTCGCCATCAGCATCAGCATTTCCCTGCTGATGAACTGGTACAACAAGCGCATCGCGCTGACCGAGCGGTAAGGAGCAGCCATGCAATCCCATACTTTCAAACCGGACCTGCCGCCGCCGCGCATGAGCGTTGGCGTGCTGGGCTGGCTCAAGGCGAACCTGTTCTCCAACTGGTTCAACAGCCTGTTGACCGTCTTCGCGATCTACCTGATCTGGCTGGTGGTGCCGCCGCTGCTGCAGTGGGCGATCATCGATGCCAACTGGGTCGGCAGCACCCGCGCCGATTGCACCCAGGAGGGCGCCTGCTGGGTGTTCATCCAGCAGCGCTTCGGCCAGTTCATGTACGGCTTCTACCCCAGCGAACTGCGCTGGCGCGTGGACACCACCCTGTGGCTGGCAATCGTCGGCGCGGCGCCGCTGTTCGTTCCGCAGATGCCGCGCAAGGCGCTGTACGGCCTGGCGTTCCTGGTGCTCTATCCGCTCATCGCCTGGAGCCTGCTGCATGGCGGCGTGTTCGGCCTGAGCGTGGTCGCCACCAGCCAGTGGGGCGGCCTGATGCTGACGCTGGTGATCGCCTCCGTCGGCATCACCGGGGCGTTGCCGCTGGGCATCCTGCTGGCGCTGGGGCGACGCTCCAACCTGCCGGCGATCAAGGTCATCTGCGTCACCTTCATCGAGTTCTGGCGCGGTGTGCCGCTGATTACCGTGCTGTTCATGTCCTCGGTGATGCTGCCGCTGTTCCTGCCCGAGGGCATGCACTTCGACAAGCTGATGCGCGCCCTGATCGGGGTGATCCTGTTCCAGTCCGCCTACATCGCCGAAGTGGTGCGTGGCGGTCTGCAGGCCATTCCCAAGGGCCAGTACGAGGCCGCTGCGGCCATGGGCCTGGGCTACTGGCGGATGATGGGCCTGGTGATTCTGCCGCAGGCGCTCAAGCTGGTGATACCGGGCATCGTCAACGTGTTCATCGCCCTGTTCAAGGACACCAGCCTGGTGATCATCATCGGCCTGTTCGACCTGCTCAACAGCATCAAGCAGGCGACCACCGATCCGGCCTGGCTAGGCATGGCCACCGAAGGCTATGTGTTCGCCGCACTGATTTTCTGGATTTTCTGTTTCGGCATGTCCCGCTACTCCCAGCGACTGGAGAGGAAGCTGGATACCGGCCACAAGCGTTAGGAGCTGATCAGTATCTGCTGCGCGTCGGTCAGGCGGCGTTGAAAACGGTCCCGGAATGCTCAGGTACACCAGTACGCTGCGCGTCCTCACCTGTTTTCGCCTTGCCTGGCTGCAGCGCCAAATCCTGAATCGGTCCCTCGAGAGGAGTGAATTATGAGTGAAGCAGTCAAGCAACCCAGCGCCGAGCCGATGATCCTGCTGCAGGGCGTGAACAAGTGGTACGGCCAGTTCCACGTGCTCAAGGACATCAACCTGAGCGTGCAGGCGGGTGAGCGTATCGTGCTGTGCGGGCCTTCCGGCTCGGGCAAGTCGACCACCATCCGCTGCATCAACCGCCTGGAGGAGCACCAGCAGGGGCGCATCGTGGTCGATGGCACCGAGCTGACCGGTGACCTCAAGCACATCGAGGCGATTCGTCGCGAGGTGGGCATGGTGTTCCAGCACTTCAACCTGTTCCCGCACCTGACCGTGCTGCAGAACTGCACCCTGGCGCCGATGTGGGTGCGCAAGATGCCCAAGCGCCAGGCCGAGGACGTCGCCATGCACTTCCTCGAGCGCGTGCGTATCCCCGAGCAGGCGGGCAAGTACCCGGGACAGCTCTCCGGCGGCCAGCAGCAGCGTGTGGCGATCGCCCGTGCGCTGTGCATGAAGCCGAAGATCATGCTGTTCGACGAACCCACCTCGGCGCTGGACCCGGAAATGGTCAAGGAAGTGCTCGACACCATGATCGGTCTGGCCGAAGACGGCATGACCATGCTCTGCGTGACCCACGAGATGGGCTTCGCCCGTACCGTGGCCAACCGGGTGATCTTCATGGACAAGGGCGAGATCGTCGAACAGGCCGATCCGGATACCTTCTTCACCAACCCGCAGAACGAGCGTACCCAGCTGTTCCTCAGCCAGATCCTGCACTGAGCCAGCGCCACGCGATTCATCAGGGAGCCTGCGGGCTCCCTTTTTCGTGGTCGCCCGGCGGGCGGGTCAGCTGCTGCGCCGCAGGCGTTTGCGGAACGCGCCGGGCGTTTCGCCGCACAGTTGCTTGAAGCGCTTGGCGAAGGTCGCGCGATCACTGAAACCGACCTGACAGGCGACCTGCTCCAGCGACTGCGTCGACTCGGCCAGTGCCTGCTGCGCCTGGCTGATGCGCAGGCGTTGCAGGTATTCGCCCGGGGTCATCCCGGTGGCCAGGCGGAAGCGGCGCAGCAGGGTGCGCGAGGAGCAGTGCGCCTGCCGGGCGAGGCGGGGCAGGTCGAGTGCCTCGGCATGGTGTTCGCGCAGCCACTGCAGCAGCGGCGCCAGCGTTCGGTCTTCGCTGTGCGGCAGCAGCGGGGCGAAGCGGGTCTGCGTGCCGCGCTGGCGTTCGATCACCATGGCGGCGGCCACCTGCTGGGCCAGCCATTCACCGGCGTGCAGGGCGATCATGTGCAGGCACAGGTCGAGTCCCGCCTGGGCGCCGCCCGAGCAGAACAGCGGGCCATCCTCGGTCAGCAGCAGATCGCTGCGCAGGTGCACCTGGGGGTAGTGTCTGGCGAAGGCATCCGCCAGCGCCCAGTGCGTGGTCGCCTGGCGCCCGTCGAGCAGGCCGGCGGCGGCCAGCAGGAAGGCGCTGCTGCACAGGCTGGCGACTTGCTGGCGGTCGCGGCGTGCCAGCCAGGGCAGCAGCCTGGCGTTGCTTTCCAGGGTCAGGCCGACCGCGCTGCCGGTGGCCGGCACGATCAGCAGGTCGGCCTGTTCCGCCAGCTCCAGTCCGCCATCGACCTGGATCTGGGCGAACTCCAGCTGCACGGGACGGGCATCGAGGCTGAAGCGCTGGAGCCTGAAGCAGGGCGCGGCTGCCAGGCGGTTGGCCAGGGCGAAGGCGTCCTGCGCCATGCTCAGGCTGGAGCAGATGGTCTGGGGGCAGACGTACAGCGCGATGCGCAGCATGGCGGTATCCGATGAAAAGGTTGGCGATTATTGACACAAAGTTGTCCTGATCGCCAATCGTCTTCAGAGCGGGCGACGCACAGACTAGGCTGCATTCATCAGCGATTCGCAGGAACGCCCATGAGCCACCCCAATGCCGAACTGATCCAGCGCTTCTACAGCGCCTTCCAGCGTCTCGACGCCGAGAGCATGGCCGGCTGCTACGCCGAGGACGTGCACTTCTCCGACCCCGTGTTCACCGATCTGCGAGGTGCGCAGGCGGGGGACATGTGGCGCATGCTGTGCAGCCGAGCCGAGGGCTTCTCGCTGGCCTTCGACGGGGTGGAGGCCGACGAGCATGGCGGCCGCGCGCGCTGGGTGGCCAGCTACCGCTTCAGCGCCACGGGGCGACAGGTGGTCAACCGTATCCAGGCGCGCTTCGTGTTCCGCGATGGCCTGATCGTCGAGCACCACGACCACTTCGATCTCTGGCGCTGGTCGCGCCAGGCGCTCGGCCTCAAGGGCCTGCTGCTGGGCTGGGCGGCGCCGGTCCAGGCGGCCATCAGACGACAGGCGGCACGTGGTCTGGAGCAGTTTCGCGCGTCGCGCTGAGGCGGGCGAAGGAACGCAGTGGTAGGCTAGCCGGTCTCAATTGCCAATAAAGCGTGCGCACACGGTGTGCTGCACCACCACTGCCCATCGAGACCTGCCGTGACCGAACTGATCGTTGCCGTTAAACAGGCCAAGGCCTGGGGGGTTCATGCCGTCACTGCCAGTGGCGTGATCCTCGCCCTGCTGGCCCTGCTCTCCGTACTCGATGGCCAGCCCAAGCAATGCCTGTTGTGGCTGGGCCTGGCCCTGCTGGTCGACGGCCTGGATGGTTCGCTGGCGCGGCGTTATGACGTCAAGAGCGTACTGCCACACTTCGATGGTTCGACCCTGGACCTGGTGATCGACTACCTGACGTACGTGTTCATTCCGGCGATCTTCCTCTACCGCTTCATCCCGTTGCCCGACTACACCCCGCTGTTCGCGGTCGGGCTGATCCTGCTGTCGTCGCTGTTCTGTTTCTGCAACCTGAACATGAAGAGCCAGGACAACTACTTCGTGGGTTTCCCGGCGGCCTGGAACGTGGTGGTGCTGTACTTCTACATCCTCGATGTGCACCCCTGGATCACCCTGGGCATGATCGTGCTGCTGGCCGCCCTGACCCTGACCAAGATGAAGTTCCTGCACCCCTTCCGGGTGCGCCAGTTCATGCCGCTGAACATCTTCGTGACCTTCGTCTGGATGCTTTCCAGCGCGCTGCTGATCCTGCAGTATCCGCACAACTCGGTGTGGGTACTGGGCCTGTGGTTCGCCGCCTCGACCTATTTCGTCGGCATGTGCCTGTGGCGCTCGGCGCGCGAATGGTTGCCGCGGCGCGCATGAGTGCCGCGACGGACAAGGCCTGGTTCGTCTACCTGGTACGCGCCGCCAACGGTGCCCTGTATTGCGGCATCAGCGATGACCCGCAGCGGCGTTTCGCCCAGCACCAGGCCGGCAAGGGTGCGCGTTTCTTCCATACCAGCCCGGCGCTGGCGCTGGCCTACGTCGAGGCCTGTGCCGGCAAGGGCGATGCCCTGCGTCGCGAGCGGGCGATCAAGCGCCTGAGCAAGGCGGCCAAGGAATCGCTCATTCTGGCCATTGATGGCGACGCATCAGCCCAATACGGTGTGCGCGACCCCCTGTCGCGGGTAAGCTGACGGCTTGGAGTCTTTTCAACGTCTGCGAGCCTGAGTCGCTGCCCGCGTCACATGGCGGAGAGAGCGCAGACCTTGAACGGGCATTCGGACCTGATACGGAGCGCCTCATGCACGAGTTGATTCTTCACCATTACCCCACTTCGCCGTTCGCCGAGAAAGCCCGCCTGATGCTGGGCTTCAAACAGCTGTCCTGGCGCTCGGTGATGATCCCTCCGCTGATGCCCAAGCCCGATCTCACCGCGCTGACCGGCGGCTACCGCAAGACCCCGGTGCTGCAGGTCGGTGCCGACATCTACTGCGATACCGCGCTGATTGCCCGTCGCCTCGAGGCCGAGAAAGCCGCACCGGCGCTGTTTCCCGAAGGGCAGGAGTTCAATGTCGGCCTGCTGGCCCAGTGGGCCGACTCGGTCCTGTTCCAGCATGCCGTGGCGCTGGTGTTCCAGCCCGAGTCCATGGCCCTGCGTTTCGCCAAGGTGCCGCCGGAATTCGCCAAGGCCTTCGCGGCCGACCGCAGCGCGCTGTTCTCCGGTGGCACGGCCACCCGCGTGCCGCTGGAGCAGGCCAGGCACCAGTGGCCGGCTCTGATGGGGCTGTTGCAGCAACAGCTGCAGCGCGAACAGGGCGACTTCCTCTTCGGCGAACCCTCGCATGCCGACTTCGCCGTGGCCCACTGCCTGTGGTTCCTGCGTGGTACCCCGGTGACCTCGCCGCTGGTCGACGACTACCCGGAAGTCGCCGCCTGGCTCGGCCGTGTGCTGGGCTTCGGGCATGGCTCGTTGAGCGAGATGAGCAGCGAGCAGGCCATCGCCATCGCCAGCGAGGCGAGCCCGGCGGCGCTGCCGGACGAGGCGTTCAGCGACCCCAACGGCTTCGTGCCCGGTCAGGCGGTGAGTATCGCGGCGGTGGACTATGGCGTCGATCCGGTGCAGGGCGAGCTGGTCTTCGCCGGGCGCGATGAGCTGATCCTGCGTCGTGAGGAGGAGCGCGCAGGCACCGTTCATGTGCATTTCCCGCGCCTGGGCTTCCGTATCGAAGCACGCTGATCGGTCGCAAGGATCGCGGCTAAGCCGCTCCCGCAGAAGCCCCTGCCACTGCCGTGGGAGGGGCTTTAGCCGCGACAGCTGCGGTCCTTGCCCTCCCTCAGCGCTGATCGGGCAACAGGAAGTTGCCCGGCCCGCTGTCTTCGAGCGTCGGCACCTCGGCCTCGTCCTTGAGGTCGACCCCCGAGAGCTGGCGCCGGCAGGCTTCGCGCATCAGGTACATCAGGCGGAAGGTGGCCATGCCGTAGCTCAGGCCCTCCAGACGCACGTTGGAGATGCAGTTGCGGTAGGCGTCGTTGAGGCCGACTTTCGGCCCGTAGGTGAAGTACAGCCCCAGGCTGTCCGGGGAGCTCAGCCCCGGCCGTTCGCCGATGAGGATCACCGTCATCTTCGCCCCGAGGCGTTCGCCGATCTCGTCCGCCACCGCGACCCGGCCTTGTTCGACCAGGGTGATCGGCGCCAGCGACCAGCCTTCTTCCAGTATCTGCTCCTGCAGACGATCGAGAAACGGCAGGCTGTGCCGCTGCACCGCCAGCGACGACAGGCCGTCGGCGATGACGATGGCCAGGTCGTAGCCCCGGCCGTGCTCTTCGGCATAGTCGACCAGCAGCTGGGCCGCGTCTTCGTGCAGGCGCCTGCCGAGGTCCGGGCGCTGCAGGTAGGTGTGGCGGTCGGCGGCGGCGCTGTGCAGCAGCAGGGTCGGCAGCTGGCGGTCGTGCAGCGCTTCGCGCAGGGCCGTGTGGTCGAACGGCAGGTGCACGGCGTCACGCGCCTGGGCGTGGGCGAACTGGAAATCCAGCTGGGCGCTGGTCGGCAGGCTGGTGCCGGCCCGGCCCAGGGCAATGCGCGCCGGTGTCAGCTGGCGCAGCTGCTGCCAGGGGTTTTCGGTAGCGGGGGACTTTTCGCTCATGACAACCTCGAATGATCAGGCCAGCTGGGCCAGGGCCTTGCGGAACGCCGGGGGCAACTCGTCGCCCATGCGCAGCTGCCCGCCCTGTTGCTGGAAGATGCCCATGCGTGCCAGCCACGCCTCGAACTCCGGCGCGGCGTGCAGGCCGAGGACCTTGCGCGCGTAGAGCGCGTCGTGGAACGAGGTGGTCTGGTAGTTGAGCATCACGTCGTCGGAGCCGGGAATGCCCATGATGAAGTTGATGCCGGCCGCGCCGAGCAGGGTCAGCAGCATGTCCATGTCGTCCTGGTCGGCCTCGGCATGGTTGGTGTAGCAGATGTCGCAACCCATCGGCACGCCGAGCAGCTTGCCGCAGAAGTGATCCTCCAGCCCGGCGCGGATGATCTGTTTGCCGTTGTACAGGTACTCCGGGCCGATGAAGCCGACCACGGTGTTGACCAGGAACGGATTGAAGTGACGGGCCACCGCATAGGCACGGGTCTCGCAGGTCTGCTGGTCGACGCCATGGTTGGCGTTGGCCGACAGCGCGCTGCCCTGGCCGGTCTCGAAGTACATCAGGTTGTTGCCCAGGGTGCCGCGCTTGAGGCTCAGGCCGGCTTCGTAGCCTTCCTGCAGCACCTTGAGGCTGACGCCGAAGCTGGCGTTGGCCGCCTCGGTGCCGGCGATGGACTGGAATACCAGGTCCAGCGGCGCACCGCGCTCGATGGCGGCGATGGAGCTGGTGACGTGGGTCAGCACGCAGGACTGGGTGGGAATCTCGTAGCGCTGGATGACCGCATCGAGCATCTCCAGCAGGGTGCACACCGCGCTCATGCTATCGGTGGCCGGGTTGATGCCGATCATGGCATCGCCGTTGCCGTAGAGCAGGCCGTCGACCACGCTGGCGGCGATGCCGGCCGGGTCGTCGGTCGGGTGGTTGGGCTGCAGGCGCGTGGACATGCGCCCGCGCAGCCCCTGGGTGTTGCGAAAACGGGTGACCACGCGGGTCTTCTGCGCCACCAGCACCAGGTCCTGCACGCGCATGATCTTCGATACCGCGGCGACCATCTCCGGCGTCAGCCCTGTTGCCAGGGCGGTGAGGGCGGCTTCGTCGGCGGCGTCGCTGAGCAGCCAGTCACGCAGACCGCCGACCGTGAGGTGGCTGACCGGGGCGAAGGCTGCGCTGTCGTGGCTGTCGATGATCAGCCGGGTGACCTCGTCCTGCTCGTAGGGAATCAGCGCCTCCTGCAGGAAATGCTTGAGCGGCACCTCGGCCAGGGTCATCTGTGCGGCGGCGCGCTCGGCGTCGCTGCTGGCGGCGACGCCGGCCAGGTAGTCGCCGGAGCGCGCCGGGGTGGCCTTGGCCATCAGCTCGCGAAGGCTGTCGAAGCTCCAGGTCATGCTGGCGATGGTATAGGTGAAGCGGGCCATGCAAATCCTCCTGTCGCGGCCGCCCGTGGGCGGCCGCTTGAGCCTGTCAGCGCAGCGAACGTTCGGCGGCCTGGATGGCGGCGAACTCTTCCTCCGGTGTGCCGGACACCAGATGATGACGGCTGTACAAGGCGAAATAGGCGATGAACAGAGCGTAGATGACTGCCGCACCGATCACGACCCGTGGATCGACCAGGAAACCGGCGACCAGTGCCACCGCCGCCAGTACCAGCGCGACCGATGAAGTCAGCACTCCACCGGGCGTACGGTACGGACGCGGCATGTCCGGGCGGCGGATGCGCAGGGTGATGTGCGCAGCCATCATCAGCACGTAGGAGATGGTCGCGCCGAACACCGCTACCAGGATCAGCAGGTCGCCCTGGCCGCTCAATGACAAACCAAAGCCGATAATTCCAGGCACGATCAGTGCCAACACCGGCGCCTTGTTGCGGTTGGTCAGCGACAGGCTGCGTGGCAGGTAGCCCGCACGGGAGAGGGCGAAGATCTGCCGCGAGTAGGCGTAGATGATCGAGAAGAAGCTGGCGACCAGACCGGCCAGGCCGACCAGGTTGACGAACTGGCTCATCCAGGTGGAACCGCCGTAGACCTTCTCCAGCGCCTCGACCAGCGGGTTGCCCGAGGCCATCAGCGCCTGGGCACCAGCACCGCCCGGGCCGACCAGCAGGATCAGGCCGGCGAAGGCCAGCAGCACCAGCATGGCGCCGATCAGGCCACGCGGCAGGTCGCGTTTCGGGTTCTTGGTTTCCTCGGCGGCCAGCGGCACGCCCTCGACCGCGAGGAAGAACCAGATGGCGTAGGGCAGGGCGGCCCAGATGCCCAGGTAGCCGAACGGCAGGAAGGTGCTGGCGCCGGTCGCCTCGGTGGCGGGGATGTCGAACAGGTTGGCCAGCTGGAAGTGCGGCACCATGGCGACGATGAACACACCCAGGGCGATGGCCGCCACGGCGGTGATGACGAACATCAGCTTCAGCGCCTCGCCGGCACCGAGCACATGGATGCCGATGAAGACCACGTAGAAGGCCAGGTAGACCACCCAGCCGCCGATGCCGAACAGCGACTCGCAGTAGGCACCGATGAAGCAGGCGATGGCAGCGGGGGCGATGGCGTACTCGATGAGAATCGCCGTGCCGGTGAGAAAACCACCCCAGGGACCGAACGCGGTACGGGTGAAACCGTAGCCGCCGCCGGCCGTGGGGATCATCGACGACAGCTCGGCCAGCGAGAAGCACATGCACAGGTACATGGTCGCCATCAGCAGCGTGGCGACGAACATGCCGCCCCAGCCGCCCTGGGCCAGGCCGAAGTTCCAGCCGGCGTAGTCGCCGGAGATCACGTAGGCCACGCCCAGGCCGATCAGCAGGATCCAGCCGGCGGCGCCCTGTTTCAGCTGGCGGCTGGCGAAGTAGTCGGCGCTGACCGCTTCCGTTTCCACGCCGCCTGCCGAGGCAGGCGTGGCAAGGGTTTCTTTGCTCATTGAGGTAACTCCTTGGCACCCCGTGACGCGGTCACGGGGTGAGGTTGTCGGGGGAATGGCAGATCAGAAGAACCCCAGCGGATTGATGTCGTAGCTGACCAGCAGGTTCTTGGTCTGCTGGTAGTGATCGAGCATCATCTTGTGGGTCTCACGCCCGACCCCGGACTTCTTGTAGCCGCCGAAGGCAGCATGCGCCGGGTACAGGTGGTAGCAGTTGGTCCATACGCGGCCCGCCTTGATCGCGCGACCCATGCGGTAGGCGACGTTCATGTCGCGGCTCCACACGCCGGCGCCCAGGCCGAACTCGGTGTCGTTGGCGATGGCCAGCGCCTCGGCCTCGTCCTTGAAGGTGGTGACGCCGATCACCGGGCCGAAGATCTCCTCCTGGAACACGCGCATCTCGTTGCTGCCCTTGAGCAGCGTCGGCTGGATGTAATAGCCGCTGGCCAGGTCGCCCTCCAGGCGCTCGGCCGCCCCGCCGGTGAGCACCTGGGCGCCCTCCTGCTGGGCGATCTCCAGGTAGCTGAGGATCTTGTCGAACTGCTGCTGCGAGGCCTGGGCGCCGACCATGGTGTCGGTGTCCAGCGGGTTGCCGCGCTTGATCTGCTTGACCTTCTTCATCACCTCGGCCATGAACGGCTCGTAGATCGACTCCTGCACCAGCGCGCGCGACGGGCAGGTGCACACCTCGCCCTGGTTGAAGAAGCCCAGCACCAGGCCCTCGGCGGCCTTCTCGATGAAGGCCGGCTCGGCGTTCATGATGTCGGCGAAGAAGATGTTCGGCGACTTGCCGCCCAACTCGACGGTGGACGGGATGATGTTCTCGGCCGCGCACTTGAGGATGTGCGAGCCGACCGGGGTGGAGCCGGTGAAGGCGATCTTGGCGATGCGCTTGCTGGTGGCCAGCGCTTCACCGGCTTCGCGGCCGAAGCCCTGGACGATGTTGAGCACGCCGGGCGGCAGCAGGTCGCCGACGAGTTCGGCCAGCAGGGTGATCGACAGCGGGGTCTGCTCGGCCGGCTTGAGCACGATGGCGTTGCCGGCGGCCAGGGCCGGTGCCAGCTTCCAGGCGGCCATCAGCAGCGGGAAGTTCCACGGGATGATCTGCCCGACCACGCCCAGCGGCTCGTGGAAGTGATAGGCCACGGTGCCGTCGTTGATCTCGGCGGTGCTGCCTTCCTGGGCGCGGATGCAGCCGGCGAAGTAGCGGAAGTGGTCGGCAGCCAGCGGCACGTCGGCGTTGAGGGTTTCGCGCACGGCCTTGCCGTTGTCCCAGGTCTCGGCCACGGCCAGCAGTTCGAGGTTGGCTTCGATGCGGTCGGCGATCTTCAGCAGGATGTGCGAACGCTCCTGCACGCTGGTGCGGCCCCAGGCATCGGCGGCGGCATGGGCGGCGTCCAGCGCCTTGTCGATGTCGGCGGCGTTGGAGCGGGGGAATTCGGCGATCACCGAGCCGTCGACCGGGCTGGTGTTGCTGAAGTACTGGCCGCTGAGCGGGGCGACGAATTCACCACCGATGTAGTTGCCGTAGCGCGGCTTGAGGGTGACGACGGCGCCTGGGGTACCGGGTTTGGCATAGAGCATGAGCGTTCTCCGAAACGATGTTGTTCTAGTTGTGCGTAGCAGGTGAGCTGGGATGTCCAGCCAGGGGTGCGGCTCGGATCGAGCGACAGCGAACCCTGGGGCTCGGACCGATCATGAGCCGATTTCATCTGCGCAACTTGACCGCAAGGGCGAGGTGCTGTCGTGCAAAGTCAACTTCGTCTGCCGCTGGCGGGGCGTGTCGCAATGGGTCAACTCGGCCGCCTTGTTTTGGTGCGAGTGTTTCAAAACGACTCACTCGCCAGGCATGGCGCTGCCCTTTGATGTCGCGTCGAGGCTGGAAACGCCTGGCTGGCTGCCTCAGGGTGGTGCGGCGTGTTTCTTGCTTTCGAACAGCCATTGTCACGAAGGAGGACCTGATGAGTTCCTTTCTCTCTCAGGCCGGCGCTACGCTCGGTGCCTCGCTCTTGTCCGGTGCCCCGGCCAATGCCGGTGTGCTGGCAGCGGCGGCGAGCGGCCTGTGTGGATTCATCGAAAAGCACGGCGGTGATCCGGATCGCATTCTCGGCGTATCCGGCATCGACCCCGAGTGCCTGCGCCACCCGACCCTGAGCCTGGCGCTGCCCAACTACTGCCAGGTGCTGGAGGAGGCCGCGCACCAGTCCGGCTGCGACAACTTCGGTCTGTACTACGGTCAGCAGTTCAAGCCCCAGGCCCTCGGCCTGCTGGGCTACATCGGGCTGTGCTCGGCCACGCTCGAACAGGCGCTGATCAACTTCGCGCGGGCCTTCCCGCTGCATCAGCGCAACAGCCTGATTCGCCTGGTCGACGAGGGCGAGTGCTACCGCTTCGACTATCAGGTGCGCCATGGCGCCATTCTCAGTCGGCGGCAGGACGCCGAGTTGACCCTGGGCATGGTGCTCAACCTGGTGCGTCATGTGCTCGGCAGCCAATGGGCGCCGCGCGCCGTGCATTTCGAGCACCCGCGACCGGAGTGCTGGCACGAGCACTGTAAGGTGTTCGATGCGCCGGTGTACTTCGAGCAGCCATTCAACTCGCTGCTGATTCCCAAGCGCGGCCTGAACCGTGCCATGCCGGACAGCGATTCGGTGCTGCTGATGGTGATGCAGGATTCGCTGAACCAGATCAGCAGCCTGTGCGGCCGTGGCGAGCGGGACATGGTCAACGATGTACGCGAGCAGATCCGTCAGCGCCTGCTGTACGGCGAGCCGGCGCTGGATGAGGTGGCCGAGCTGCTGGGCATGACCAGCTGGTCCCTGCAGCGGCGCCTGCGCGAGCAGGGCCTGAGTTTCTCGCAACTGGTGGACAACGTGCGCCGCGAACTGGCCAACCGTTATCTGCGTGAGCCGCAGCTGCCGATCTCGCAGCTGGCCCTGTTGCTCGGCTATTCGGAAACCAGCGCGTTCTCGCGGGCCTTCCGCCGCTGGTTCGGCATCAGCCCGCGGCAGTGGCGGCGTGAAGGTGTCTGAGGCTCAGTAGGCCGCGCGGATGGCGCGCACGTCGTAGCCGTGGATGACCTGCCCGCGCATGTCGATCACCGGCACGCCGCGTCCGCCCAGGGCCTGGTAGGTGGCGCGGCCGGCGCTGTCCTTCTCGATATCCACTTCGCGATAGGCGATGCCATCGGCGGCGAACAGTTCGCGGGTCTTGGCGCAGTAGCCGCACCAGCTGGTGGCATAGAGCACGATCTCGCCGCTGGCGGTGCTGGCCTGTGGCGGATTGAGCCAGCGCTCGAGCTTGTCCCAGTGCTGGAACAGGGCCAGGGCGGCGAGAATCAGCAGGATCTTCTTCATCGGGACACGTCCTTGTGCGGGGTGGCGGCTTGCAATTGCGCCAGAGTAAAGGGTGGCGGGCGATCCGGCCACTGCAATTGCAGGCGCTCCAGCTCACGCGCCAGCAGGCTGGCCAGCAGCAGGTCGCGTAGCCAGCGCTTGTGCGCGGGGATCACGTACCAGGGCGCATCAGCGCTGTGGCTGGCACTGAGCAGGTCGCTCCAGCGGCGCTGGCGCTCTGCGAACTGGCGATGCGACTGCAGGTCGCTGCGCTTGAGCTTCCAGCGTTTCTCCGGTTTTTCCAGGCGTTGGCGCAGGCGCTGGTACTGCTCGTCCGCGTCGATCTGCAGGTAGCACTTGAGCACATGGATGCCGCGGGCAGGCAGCTGGCGCTCGAACGCCAGCAACTCGGCCAGACGCGTGGGCAGCTCGTCCTCGCCGCACAAACCGTCGAGCGGGTCGCAGATCAGCGCTTCGTAGTGGCTGCGGTTGAACACCCCGAGCATGCCCGGTGCCGGCAGGCGCTGGCGATAGCGCTCGAGGAAGTGTGCCTGGCGCTCCTGCGCGCTCGGCGCCTGGAAGCCGTGAATGCTCAGGCCCTGTGGGTTGCAGGCGCTCAGGACCCGGCGAATCACGCCGTCCTTGCCACTGCAGTCAGGCCCTTGCAGCACCAGCAGCAGCGCCTGGCGGCGATTAGCCCAGAGGCGTGTCTGTTGGTCCTGCAGCCAGGGCCGGAGTCTTGCCAGGCGGGCCTTGGCCGTATGCTTGTCGAGGCCGAAGGTACGCGCCGGGTCGCCTGCCAGCGGCGCCGCAACCTGGCAGCGGCAGCTCGCCAGTAGCGCGTCGCCTAGGCGCAGGTCCATCTCAGTCCTGGCGGCGCTTGAGCTGATCCTTCAGCTGGGTCGGCAGCTGGCGGATGATCAGCATGTCGCGGCCTTCGTCGTACTCCACCTTCGAGCCCAGCAGGTGCGCCTCGAAGCTGATCGACAGGCCTTCGGCGCGGCCGGTGAAGCGCTGGAACTGGCTGAGGGTGCGCTTGTCCGCCGGAAACTCCGGGGCCATGCCGTAATCCTTGTTGCGGATGTGCTCGTAGAAGGCCTTGGGACGCTCTTCATCGATCAGCCCGGAGAGCTCTTCCAGGGTGATCGGCTCGCCCATCTTGGCCTGGCCGCTGGCGTAGCCGACCAGTGTCTTGGTCTTCTCGCGGGCCTGCTCTTCGGGCAGGTCCTCGCTTTCCACGTAGTCGCTGAAGGCCTTGAGCAGGGTGCGCGTCTCGCCGGGGCCGTCGACGCCTTCCTGGCAGCCGATGAAGTCGCGGAAGTAGTCCGAGACCTTCTTGCCGTTCTTGCCCTTGATGAACGAGATGTACTGCTTGGACTGCTTGTTGTTCTGCCACTCGCTGATGTTGATGCGCGCGGCCAGGTGCAGCTGGCCGAGGTCCAGGTGCTTGGCCGGGGTCACGTCCAGTGCGTCGGTGACGGCCACGCCCTCGCTGTGATGCAGCAGGGCGATGGCCAGGTAGTCGGTCATGCCCTGCTGGTAATGGGCGAACAGCACGTGGCCGCCGGTGGACAGGTTGGACTCTTCCATCAGCTTCTGCAGCTGTTCCACGGCCTGGCGGCTGAAGGCGGTGAAGTCCTGCTCGCCATCGAGGTAGGCCTTGAGCCAGCCGCTGAAGGGGTAGGCGCCGGATTCCTCGTGGAACAGGCCCCAGGCCTTGCCCTGCTTGGCGTTGTAGCTCTCGTTGAGGTCGGCCAGGAGGTTCTCCATGGCTTGCGACGTGGCCAGCTCGCTGTCGCGGGCATGCAGCGCGGCGGGGCTGCCGTCGGGCTTCTTGTCGATCAGGTGGACGATGCAGTGACGGATCGGCATGGCGGTCTCGATGGGCAAATGAAACAGGCGCGCAGTTTACCCGAAGCGGGTGACGGATTCTGGTGCGGATGCATCGGTGCACGGTGCAGCCGCGTGGGGTGGATGTCGTCTTTTACATCCACCGCAGGGTGAGTCGACGCGGTGGATGCCGGGTTGTTCGTCCGACGTTGCCGGGCATGGTGGATCGATGGAGCGCGATCCACCCTACGGTCGGCGTAGGGTGGATGTCGCCTTTTACATCCACCGCAGGGCGAGTCGACGCGGTGGATGCCGGGCTGTTCGCCCGGCGTTGCCGGGCATGGTGGATCGATGAAGCGCGATCCACCCTACGGTCGGTGTAGGGTGGATGTCGCTTTTTACATCCACCATGGGTGAGTCGACGCGGTGGATGCCGGGCTGTCCGTCAGGCATTGCCGGGCATGGTGGATCGATGAAGCGCGATCCACCCTACGGTTGGCGGCGTTGTTGCAGGGTCTTCAGGCGCTCGACCACGTAGCGCACGTGCAGGTGCAGCTCGTACAGCTGGTTGGAGTAGGACAGCGGCACTTCCACCGCCGCCAGCTCGTCCTCCAGCTTCTCCAGGCGTTCGATCTCGCTGTCCAGCTCGTCCGGCAGCGAACCGGCGTGGAGCTTGCGGTCGATCTCGCGCAGGTACTTGTACCAGCGATAGATGCGCGCCCGGATACGCCACTGGTAGATCGGCCCGACGGCCTTGAACAGCGGGATCATCACCACGATCAGCGGGATCAGCAGGATGATGTAGCGGTCGGCCAGCGAGGCGATGCGAAACGGCAGGTAGCGCTGCAGGATCGGCAGGCCCTTGGCGTAGTAGTGTTCGGCATCCTTGTGCAGCTCGAAGGTGCGTGGTTCGGCGCTGGGATAGGCACCGGCGGTATCGAGCAGGGTGCCGTTCCTCATCACCTCGCGGCTGGCCTCGAGAAACAGCGGCACCAGCCCGGGGTTGAAGTCGTCGTTGACCACCAGGGTGGCCACCGGGGCCAGGGTGACGATGTCGCGGTCCGGTGCGTTGCTGGCCAGGTCGAGCAGGCCCTCGCCGACCGTCACCTGGTTGAAGAACGGCAGGCGCGCCTCGTAGGCCGCTGCGCGACGAAAGTGCGCCAGGGCGATATCGGGGTTGGCGGCCAGTTGCTGCACCAGGGCATTCTCCGCCGGGCCGACGAAGAACGCCGCGTCCAGCTCGCCGGCCAGCAGTGCGCGTGCGGCCTTGCCGCCGCCGATGTTCTGCCAGGTGTCGGGATACTGCTCGGGCAGGATCGCGTTGGCGCCGAGGATGGCGTCGCTGGCAGCGCGGGTGCCGCTGCCCTCGCCACCCAGGCCGAGCTTCAGCGGCAACAGGTCGGCGATGCGGTCCAGGCCGGTTTCACGGCGATAGAACAGCCAGAGCGGCTCCTGATAGATCGCCCCCAGGCTCTGCAGGCGGGTCTGCTCGTCCGGCGACAGTTGCCGCTCCAGGCCGCTTTGCACCAGGCCGATCTGCACGGCCGGGTCATCGGCCAGCAGGCGCTGCAGGTTGTCGCGCGAACCCGAGGTCGGCACCAGGCTGAGTTCGAAACCCTCCTTGGCCAGTTCTTCCTTGAGGCGTTCGGCGAACTGCTGGTAGGCCCCGCCCTGGGTACCGGTGGCCATGCTGGCGCTCATCGGCGGTGGCGGCGCGACGAACTGGAACAGCGCCCAGACCAGGCCGGCCACCACCGGGACGATCCACAGGTTGGCCAGGATCATGATCTTCAGGTCGTTGAGTACGCGGCGCATGGGGCTTCCTTGGGGCTGGGTTCAGGGTAAGGATAGAACCCCATGCGCCCCGAGGTCATCTGTAGCGCCGCTGGCCGGTAGCAATGCGGCTGACGGGCGTAGGGTGGACGACGCTTCACCCGTCCACCGACAGCGCCTTGCGTGAAAAGAGCGTTATCCACCCTGCGCCAGCGCCTTGTGCCTGTCGCGCAGGTGGCTCAACAGCAGCAGGACGGCAAACAGCGCCACGGCATACAGGGCGTCGCTGCTGAGCATCACCAGCACCGCGCTGCACAGCACTGCGCTGAGCCCGGCCAGCAGGCGCCAGATGCCATGCAGCAGGCTCCAGCCTGCGGCCATGCTGAGCAGGTAGATCAGCACGAAGTTGCCGTTGGCGTAGCGGATCAGGTCGTCCACCGACAGTTGCAGCACGGCCGAGAGCAGCGCACACAGCGCGCAACTGATCACGACCAGCAGCAAGGCCCGGCCGGGAACGCCATGGGCGTTGCGCACCGCCAGCCGGGCAGGCAGGCGGCCCTCGTCGGCCAGGCTCCAGATCAGGCGGGCGAAGCCCTGGATATACACGTTCATCGAGGCGAAGCAGGCCAGGTAGCCGAGCACCGCCACCAGCACGCGGGCGCGCTCGCCGAGCAGCTGCTCGAACAGCCGGGGCAGGGCGGTGGTGTCACTGTGCACGTCGCCGTAGGTGGCGAAGCTCAGGACCGCCACCGAACAGGCCCAGTACACCAGGCCGGCGAGCAGCACGCCGAGCAGCAAGGCCAGCGGGAAGTCCCGCTGCGGGTGTTTGAACTCCTCGCCCAGATGGGTGAAGGCCTCGATGCCGACGAAGCACCAGAACATCACCCCCAGCGCCGTCGGCAGCAGGTGCCACTGGCCGTCCAGCGCCGGCAACAGCGGCTGGTCGGCATGGGGCAGGTCGCCCATCCACCAGATCAGCGCCACGCTGGCGACGATGGCCACGGCGATCAGCCCCTGCAGCAGGCCCGAGGCCCTGGGCGGGCGCTGGCCGAGCAGGAGGATGGCGCCCAGGGTCGCCAGCTCGATGATCAGCAGGTCGCTGCGGTCGAGGTCGAACAGGGCCAGCCAGAAGCCACTGGCGATATGCAGGGCCGCCGGCAGGCCCACGGGCAGCACGGCGAGAAACAGCAGGGCGCTGACGCTCTCCATGCGCAGGCCGAAGGCGCGGCCGATCAGGTGCGGTGCCCCGCCCGCGTGGGGGAAGCGCTTGCCCAGCTGGGCGAAGGTGAATGCCACCGGCAGCACCAGAGCGATGAGCATCAGCCAGGCCCACAGCGACGCCTCGCCAGCGGCGGTGGCCGCCAGTGCCGGCACCACGAAGATGCCGGTGCCGAGCAGCGATGTGCTGAGCAGGGCAATGCCCTGCAGCAGGCCCAGCTCCTTGTTGAGTCGACTCATGGGGTATGCTCACGCCTTTGCAGATCCCGCTATGGTAGGCCGCCGCCTGATTACAGGCTGCCGCCTTTCACCGACGAAATGGCGGTTCTTCCCGTCAACCTGATTGCCGCTCGAGAAACACCGTGGACAAGTTCGATCGCCAGATCCTCGCTCTGCTGCGCAGCGACGCGCGCACCTCCGTCAGCCAGGTCGCCCGCGAGGTCAGTCTTTCCCGCTCGGCTGTCAGCGAGCGCATTCGCCATCTGGAACAGAGCGGCGTCATTCGCGGCTATCACGCCCAGGTCGCGGCGCCGGGTGAGGGTGGGGTCAAGGCCTTCCTCGAACTGTTCTACCAGAACGCCCGTTGCCAGGATTACGTCGAGCGCATGCGTGAATACCCGGAAATTCGCCACTGCAGCGGCATCAGCGGGGAAACCGACATGCTGGTGCTGGTCGAGGCGCCGAGCATGGCGCGCCTGAGCGAGGTCCGCGCGGCCATCGAGGCCTTCCCGCAGATGCAGCGGGTCAAGACCCACATCGTCGTGCAGGACTGGCCGCTATGAGCCTGCGCGTGCTGCACAGCTCCGACTGGCACCTGGGCCAGCACTTCATGGGCAAGACCCGCCAGGCCGAGCACCAGGCCTTCTGCGCCTGGCTGCTGGAGCAGGTGCGGACGCATGCCGTGGATGTGCTGCTGATCGCCGGTGACGTATTCGACACCGGTGCGCCGCCCAGCTACGCCCGCGAGCAGTACTACCGCCTGGTGGTCGAGCTGCGCGACGCCGGCTGCGCGCTGGTGGTCCTGGGTGGCAACCACGACTCGCCGGCCATGCTTGGCGAAAGCCGCAGCCTGCTGGCGCAGCTGGGCACCCAGGTGGTGCCGGCGGTGGGCCTCGACCTGGCCGAGCAGGTGCTGGTGCTGAATGATCGCCGCGGCCAGCCGGGCGCCATCCTCTGCGCCATCCCCTTCATTCGTCCGCGTGACGTGCTGGCCAGCCAGGCCGGGCAGAGCGCGCAGGACAAGCAGCAGTCGCTGCAACAGGCCATTGCCGCGCACTACCAGGCCCTGCACGCGCTGGCACTGGAGCGGCGCAACGAGATCGGGCAGCCCCTGCCGATCATCGCCACCGGCCACCTGACCACGGTCGGCGCCAGTGCCAGTGAGTCGGTGCGCGAGATCTACGTCGGCAGCCTGGAGGCCTTTCCCACCAGTGCTTTCCCGCCCGCCGACTACATCGCCCTGGGTCATATCCATCGGCCGCAGAAGGTCGGTGGCCTGGAGCATGTGCGCTACAGCGGTTCGCCGATCGCCCTGTCGTTCGATGAAACGCGCCAGCAGAAGGAAGTGCTGCTGCTGGAATTCGGCGAGGCCAGCCTGCAGTCGATCACGCCGCTGGCCGTGCCGGTGTTTCAACCCATGGCCAGCCTGCGCGGCTCGCTCAAGGAACTGGCCGGTGCCATCGCCGAGGTCGCTGCCCAGGGCACGGGCGAGCGGCCGGTGTGGCTGGAGGTGCAGGTCAGTACCGACGACTACCTCAGCGACCTGCAAGGCCGCATCAGCGCCCTCTGCGAGGGGCATGCCGTGGAAGTGCTGCGCATCCGTCGCGAGCGTGGCAACGCCAGTGCCAGCCTGGCCAGCGCCGCACGGGAGACGCTGGACGAATTGTCCGTCGAGGATGTCTTCGCCAGGCGCCTGCAACAGGAGGTACTGGACGAGGCGGACAGCCAGCGCCTGCTCGAGCGGTATCGCCAGGTGCTGGAGGCCGTGCAGGAACGCCAGGAGCGCTAGGCGCGTGGCGCGGCATTTTGCCCGACAGCGCTGGCCGCACGGGGCAAAGTCGCTATAGTGCACGCTCTTTCGATCTACCCGTGCTGCGAGGGTGGTGCCGAATGCGGGCGCAGGCTCGCTGGCCGCTGTCCTGCCGTAGCCGCCGCAACTGAAGGATCAGTGTGTGAAGTGTCTGGTGGTATTCGCCCATCCGCTGCAGGACAGCCTCTGTCGCCACCTGTGCGATGAAACCGTTGCGCACCTGGCGGGCAAGGGCTACGACATCGAGTTGCTGGACCTCTACGCCAGTGCCTTCGACCCACGGCTCAGCGAGGCCGAGCGGCAGAGCTACTACGCCGGCGCGTTCGACGCCGGGCAGCTGCAGGCCCAGCTGCGTCAGTTGCAGGCGGCGCAGTCGCTGGTGCTGGTCTTCCCCACCTGGTGGTTCGGCTTCCCGGCCATTCTCAAAGGCTGGTTCGACCGCGTCTGGGCGCCGGGCCATGCCTACCAGCATGCCGCCGATCTCGGTGCGATCACCCCGGGCCTGTTGCAGTTGCAGGAGGTGCGGGTGGTTACCACGCTGGGTTCGCCCTGGTGGGTCGACCTGTTCGTCTTGCGCCGGCCCGTCAGGCGGGTGCTCAAGCTCGCCCTGCTGGGGGCCTGTACCCGGGGCTGCAGCTTCCGGATGTTGTCGTTCTACCGCAGTGAGAAGGCCGACCGTGCGCGCGTCGACGCCTTCGTGAGGAAGATCAGGGCGCGTTTCTGAGCGCGCGGACGTGATGCGCCGGCCGTGATGCCGGCGCCTGGCAAGGAGAGTCGTGATGTTGCTACAGGCCAATGGGTTCTTGCTGCTGGGGGCGCTGCTGACGGCGCTGGCCGGCGTGCTGCACTTTGCCTGCATTTTCTGGGGGGCGCGGGGTTTCCAGGTGCTTGGCGCCGGTGAACAGCTGGTGGCGATGGCCGCACGGCGCCACTGGTATCCGCCGGTGGTAGCCTGCGCCATTGGCTGCGTGCTGTTGCTGTGGGCGCTGCTGACGCTGTCTGCCGCCGGCCTCGGCCCGCAGCTGGCGCTGGCGAAATGGGCGGTGCTGCTGATCACCCTGGTCTACCTCGGCCGGGCCCTGGCCTTTCCCTGGCTCAAGCGGGTGATCATCGGCAACAGCGAGCGCTTCTGGCACCTGAGTTCATTGCTCTGCCTGGGGCTGGCGGTGCTGCACGGCGTCGGCCTGGCCCAGGTCTGGCAGGCCGCCTAGGCGCTTCGACAGAGCGGAGAGCGGCGGGCATGTAGCGTTCGCCAAACCACAAGGAATACAGAGGTCGAGCATGCAACTGACGGAATACCGCGTCGTCACGGCGCACACCAGCGAGTACCCCGAGCCGATCCAGTTCGAGGCCGGCGCCCCGCTGACGCTGGGGGAAGTCTACGAGGGGCCGGAGGACTGGCAGGACTGGCGCTTCTGCCACACGCCGGGCCAGGCCGGCGGCTGGGTTCCGCAGCAGATCATCGAGGTGATCGCCGGCGACCGGGGCCGGGCGCGCGAGGACTATAGCGCCCGCGAGCTGGACGTCGTGGTGGGCGAGCGGGTGCTGGCGGGGCGACAACTGAATGGCTGGGCCTGGTGCCAGCGCAGCAGTGGCGACGCGTCGGGCTGGGTGCCGTTGGAAAATCTGCAGGCCGAGGGCGCCGCGCGATGAGCCGCCGACTGTCATCGACCGCGTTGTCCGCCGCTGGGCAGCGCCTGCATGAGCTGCCGTCATGAGCCATGCCTTGATCGCGCCGATGCTGGCCCATGTCGGTCTGGCCGGCTTTCTCTATGTGCTCCTGACCCTGGCGCGTGCGCCCAGTATCTGGGGCATCGGGCGGCGCGCCGATGGCTCGAACCCCTGGGCCGAGGTCGAGCCGCGCATCAGCGCCAACCTGTCCAACCAGTTCGAATGGCCGCTGCTGTTCTACGTCGCCTGCCTGCTGCTGATCCAGGCCGGCGTGCAGTCGCCGCTCGCGACCTGGCTGGCGTGGGGGTTCATCGGCGGGCGCCTGGCACACAGCCTGGTACAGATCGGCACCGGCAACGTGCGCCTGCGCGGCCTGGTGTTCACCCTCAACTTCCTGGCCGCGCTCGGGCTCTGGGCGTTGGTGCTGCAGCGCTATCTGCATGGCTAGCAACGAATCTCGCGGCCGACACTGGAGTCTGGACTGCGCGTGACGACGCCGATCCGGCAATAGCGATCTATGCTGTCGATGATGGCAAATGGACAGGGGTGCTAGGGTGCTGACGACACTGGCCCGGTTGCTGGACCCGCTGCATGGGGTGCCGGATGCGACCCGACAGCGTTTCGAGGACTGGTATCGCCAGGCGGCGATTCCACAGATTCGCTATGTCGCCTTCCTGACCATGGGGCTGTACCTGATCTACGCCGCCATCGAGCAGAATGTCGAAACCGATCAGCCCTTCGCACGCTTCATCGTGCATGCGCTGATGGTGCCGGGCGCCCTGCTGGCCACCGGACTGCTCAGCTTTCGACCCGGCCGGCAGACGCTGATGCTCGGCCTGTTGTCATGTGCGCCCATCGTGTCGGTGCTGTCGAATCTCTACTTCAACTTCGGCTCGTCACGTTTCGCGCTCTACGCGCCGGAAATCTACCTGAACCTGATGTGGACGTTCGCCATCTCGGGCCTGACCCTGAAGCGCGCGATGGCCACGGCACTGGTCTCGCTGTCGGCGATTCTCCTGGTCACCCTCGAACACTCGCTCACCCCGGGGCCGCAGCGCCTGCACCTGATCTGGATTCTCGCCTCGTTCTCCTTCGGGCTGCTCAGCGCCTTCCTGCTGGAGAAGGCGCACAAACGCATGTTCCTGCAGCAGGACAGCCTGGAACTGAGCGCCAGCCTCGACGGCCTGACCGGGCTGTGGAACCGCTCGCGCACCGAGGCGTTCCTCGCCGACGAGCAGGCCAGGGCCAACCGCTACGGCACGCCGTTCTCGGTGGTGCTGATCGACATCGACCATTTCAAGCACGTCAACGACACCTTCGGTCATGCGGTGGGCGACAGCGTGCTGCGCCAGTTCGCCACGCTGCTGCGCGAGAGCGTGCGCGCGGTGGACAAGGTCGGCCGCTTCGGGGGCGAGGAGTTTCTCATCGTCCTGCCGGAGATCGGCTCGCATCAGGCCGTGGCAGCCGTGCAGGCGCTGCGGCGGCGTATCCAGGCGTTCGCCTTCGACACCGTCGAGCGCAAGACCGCCAGCTTCGGTATCGCCGAATACCGCCCAGGCGAAACCCTGGAGGCACTGATGGCCCGGGCCGACAAGGCGATGTATCGGGCCAAGGCCAGCGGCCGCGACCGCGTCGAGGCGCTGTAGCGGCATTCGGGCCTGCAGCGCGCGGCGGAGAATGCCAGAATGGCCGCCTCCAACGGCTTCCGACCTGTGCATGAAAATCCTCAGCCTGCGCCTCAAGAACCTCAACTCCCTGAAGGGGGAGTGGAAGATCGACTTCGCCGCCGAGCCCTTCGCCGACAGCGGCCTGTTCGCCATCACCGGGCCGACCGGTGCCGGCAAGACCACCTTGCTCGATGCCATCTGCCTCGCGCTCTATCACCGCACGCCGCGCATGAGCACGCTGTCGGCCAGCGGCAACGAGCTGATGACCCGGCACACCGCCGACTGCCTGGCCGAGGTCGAGTTCGAGGTCAGGGGGCAGGGCTACCGTGCGTTCTGGAGCCAGCGCCGAGCGCGGGACAAGGTCGACGGCGCGTTGCAGGCACCCAAGGTGGAGCTGGCGCGCATCGAGGGTGGCGAAATCCTCACCGACAAGATCCGCGAGAAGGAGAGCCTGACCGCCGAACTGACCGGCCTGGACTTCGAGCGCTTCACCAAATCCATGCTGCTGGCCCAGGGCGGTTTCGCCGCGTTCCTCGAGGCCAACGCCAACCAGCGTGCCGAACTGCTGGAAGAACTGACCGGCACCGAGGTCTACGGGCGGATTTCCCAGCAGGTCTACGAACGCACCAAGGCTGCCGAGCAGGCGCTGGGCCTGCTGAAAAGCCGCGCCCAGGGCATGGAACTGCTGGATGAAACGCGGCGCACGGAGCTGCAGGATGAAGCCGAGCGCCTGGCGCAGGAGCAGGCGCCGCTGCTCGCCGAGCAACAGGCGCTGCAAGGGCAGCAGCGCTGGCGAGAAGCCTTGCAGCGTGCCGAGCAGCAGGCCGCCGAGGCAGCACAAACCGTGCAACAGGCCCGGCAGCGCCAGGCGGACGCGGGTGATGAGCTGCAGCGCCTGGCCGCCAGCGAGCCGGCCTCGCGCCTGCTGCCCCTGCACCAGGCCTGGCAGCAGGCGCGGCAGGAGCGCGAGCAGGCCGAGCACGACCTGATCGCGCTGCGCGAACGGATGCAGGCCTGCACCGAACGTGAGCGGCTGGCGCTGTGGCAGGCCAGCCGTTATGCCGCGCACGGTTGTGCCCAGCGTCAGGCCGCGCTGACGCAGCTGCAGCAGCAGTATGCCGAGGTGCAGGCCTGGCTGGGCGAACGCAGACAGCATGCGCGTCTGGGCGAGCTGCTCAGCGGCTGGGACGAGCGCTTCACCCAGCGCTCCAGGGGCGAGCAGGGCGTGCAGGCGGCGCAGGCGCGGCTGAGCGAATCCGCCACGCAGCTCGCCGCGCTGCAGCGCCAGCGTGAGGCGCAGGGGGCGCGTCTGACCACGCTGCAACAGCAGCTGGAGCAGGCGCGCGCTGCCGAGGCGCAGCAGCAGGCCAGCGTGCAGGACCTGCTGGGCGCGGCGGGAGAGGCGGGGCTGTGGCAGGAGGTGCAGGGCCAGCAGGCGCGCAGCCGCGTGTTCGACCGCTTGCAGCAACTGGCGCAACGCCGTGAGGCGCTGGGCGGGCAACTCGCCGGGCTGCCGCCGCGCCTGGCCGAACTGCAGCGTCTGCAGAGGGACAAGAATGCCGAGATCGGCGCGCTGCGCGAGCGCTACAAGGCGCTCAAGCAGCAGTGCGCCGACAAGGAAAAGCTGCTGGAGCAGGAACAGCGCATCCACGACCTGGAGGCCCATCGCGCCCGCCTGCAGCCGGGCGAGGCCTGCCCGCTGTGCGGCTCGCATGAGCATCCGGCGATCGAGCAGTATCAGGCGCTGAATGTCTCCGCCACCGAACAGGCGCTGGCGCAGTGCCGCAGTGACCTGGGCGAACTGGAGAGCCAGGGGGCCAGCCTGCGTGATGAACTGACCCGCCTGGCCGCGCAGATCGAGCAGTTGCACGCGCAGCAGGCCGAGGCCCAGGCGCAGTTGCAGCCGCTGGATCAGCAATGGCAGCAGCAACTGAGCGAGCACGACATCCGCCTGCACGATGCCGCCGAGCTGGGCCCGATGCAACAGCAGCACGAGCAGGCGCTGGCGGCGCTGCAGGCGCGTCTGCAGAGCGTGCAACAGCAGCAGGCCGAACTGCAGCGTCTGCGCGAGCTGCGCGAGACGGCCGAGCGTGAGCAGAGCGAAGCACAGCGGCAGCAGGCCCTGCTCGAGCGCGATCTGGACAACACCCAGGCGCGTCTGGCCGAGCAACAGGCCGACCTGAACGATCTGCAGGCCGGGCAAGCACAGCAGACCGAGGCATTGCTGGCCAGCCTGGAGGGTTTCGCCAGCGAACTGCCGGCTGACGGCGAGGGCTGGTTGGCGCAGCAGAAGGCCGCCTGGCAGGCCTGGCGCGACACGCAGGCACGCGAGCAGCAGTTGCTCGAGCAGAAGCACGAGGCGCAGCGGCAGCTGGACGAGGACCAGGCACAGGCCGCGCAGTGGTTGCAGCGCTGGCAGGCCACTGGCGTGGCTGACCTGGCTGAGCCTGCACCCGTCAGCGATTCACGGCAGGCCTGGCGCGAGGCCGCCGAGCGCTTGGCCGCCGCGCAGCGTGAACGTGATGGCCTGGCCGGCAGCGAGCAGGCCCAGGTGGCGTTGCAGGCACGCCTGCAGGCGCGCCTGGATGACTGCCAGCAGGCCTGGCAGCAGGCGTTGGCCGGCAGCCCGTTCGCCGACCAGGCGGCGTTCGAAGCGGCGCTGCTGGGCGATGAGGAACGTCAGCGCCTGCTGCAGCTGAAGGCCGATCTGGAGCGCGCACACACCCAGGCGGCGACCTTGCAAGCGGCGGCGCAGGCCGAGGTACAGCGCCTCCAGGGCGAGGCGCAGAGCGCCCTGAGCCTGGCCGAGCTGGGCGAACAGATCCAGGCGCTGCAGGATCGCCTGCGTGCATTGAGCGAGCGCCAGGGTGAGGTGCGGGCCCAGCTTCAGGCCGACGCGGCACGGCGCAGCAGCCAGCAGGCGCTGTTCGCCGAAATCGCCGCACAGGAGGGCGAGCATGCCCTCTGGCAGCAACTCAACGGCCTGATCGGTTCGGCCGATGGCGCCAAGTTCCGCAAGTTCGCCCAGGGCCTGACCCTCGATCACCTGATCCACCTGGCGAACCGCCAGCTGACCCGCCTGCACGGCCGCTACCAGCTGGCGCGCAAGAGCAGCGGCGAGCTGGAGCTGGAGGTGCGTGACACCTGGCAGGCCGACGTGGCCCGTGATTGCCGCACGCTGTCCGGCGGCGAGAGTTTCCTGGTCAGCCTGGCCCTGGCCCTGGCGCTGTCCGATCTGGTCAGCCACAAGACCAGTATCGATTCGCTGTTCCTCGATGAAGGCTTCGGCACGCTGGATGGCGAGACCCTGGAGGTGGCGCTGGACGCCCTGGACAACCTCAACGCCAGCGGCAAGACCATCGGCGTGATCAGTCACGTCGAGGCGATGAAGGAGCGTATTCCCGTGCAGCTGCGGGTACACAAGGGCGTCGGCCTCGGCTACAGCCGGCTCGATGCGCGTTTCGCGGTGAAGGAAGGAGCGTAGCGATGTTGATGCGAGCGAAGGATTCCACCCTGCTGGTGATCGACCTGCAGGCACGGCTGTTGCCAGCCATCGACGCGGGCGCGGCGCTGGTCGAGCAGGCCACCTGGCTGGTGCGTGTGGCGCAGCGCCTCGACGTGCCGGTGATCGCCACCGAGCAGTACCCCAAGGGGCTGGGTGCAACCGACCCCGGCCTGCGCGAACTGCTGCCGGCGCACGGGCTGCGCGAGAAGATCCATTTTTCCGCCACGGCGGGCGCCGGGCTGTTCGACCTGCCGGGAGGCGAGCGCCGCCAGTTCGTGGTGTGCGGTGCGGAGACCCATGTCTGCGTGCTGCAGACGGTACTCGGCCTGCTGGCCGCCGGGCGCGAGGTGTTCGTGGTCGACGAGGCGGTGGGGTCGCGCCGCCCGCGTGACAAGGCATTGGGCCTGGCGCGCATGGAGCACGCCGGAGCGCTGATCGTCTCGCGCGAGATGGTCGCCTTCGAATGGCTGGAGCAGGCCGGCACCGAGCAGTTCCGCGAGATCAGCCGCACCTTCATTCGCTGACGCGCGCCTGCCTCCGCAGGCTGGGGTGGCCAACTGCGCCTATGCTTAGGCACGGGATCATCAGTCGGTCATTCGCCACGGCCTGCCTGCCGGGCGGTGATACGTTGGAGTGCGGTCATTGTTCAGAACGCTGCAGTGTTGCGTGTTGGGGTTGCTGCTGGGGGCCAGCGTTGCCGCCGAGTCAGCGCTACGGTTCTGCCATGAGGACCAGGATTCGTACCCCTGGGTCATGAGCGATGGCAGCGGCCTCAACAAGGAACTGCTCGATCTCGTCCAGCAGCAGCTCGGCCTGCAGTTCACCTATGTGGCGGTGCCCTGGAAGCGCTGCTTGGCCGGCTTGCAGCATGGGCTGTATGACGGCGCTTTCGCCGCCAGTTTCAAGCCCGAACGCCAGCGGATGGGTCGTTATCCCCTCGATGCGGAGGGCCGGCCGGATACCCTCAGGCGCCTGCATTCGTCGCGCTACACCCTCTATCGGCGCGCCGGCAGCGCGGTGTCCTGGGACGGCCGGCGCTTCAGCCATCTGAACGGCCGCGTGGGCTCGCTCAGCGGCTTCTCCATTCGCGACCTGCTGCTGGCCCATGGCCTGGAGGTGGACGAGTCCAGCCGTGACCCGCTGGCGCTGTTGCAGATGCTCGAGCATGGCCGTATCGAGGCCGCTGCCTTGCAGACCCAGCGCGGTGATTTCGTGCTGCAGGCCAATCCCCAGCTCGCGCAGTCGATCGAGAAGCTGCCGCAGCTGCTCGAGGAAAAACCCTACTACCTGATGCTGTCCAATGCGCTGCTGGCGCACGAGCCGGATCTGGCCGAACGGATCTGGGCCGAGGTGCAGCGCCAGCGTGAGTCGGCCGTCTACCAGGAGCGGAGAGCCGCCTACCTGGCGAAGCCCTAGGCTTTGTACGAAAAGTGCCTGCGCTCGGTGATGCTGCGTTGAAATCGCTCTCAGAATGCTCATTTACAGCACGTAAACTGCGCTTCTTCGAGCGATTTCGCCTGGCCTGACCTTCGCTCGACGACTTCTCGTACAGAGCCTAACGCCAGCGGTTCTGGCGCCAGGCCTCGCGCTGGGCGGCGTCCTTGAACGTCCAGGCCACCAGACGGCTCTGCTTCTGCCCCTGGGACATGCCGAGAATGCGCACTTCGCTGGCGCCGGCCCTGGCCAGCCAGCCCTGCAGCAGTTCCACGTTGCCGCCCTTGGACACCAGGCTGCTGAACCACAGCACCTGCTCGGCGACCTGCGCGCTCTCGCTGGCCATGCGCTTGAGGAACGCCGCCTCGCCACCGGGGCACCACAGTTCGGCAGCCTGGCCGCCGAAGTTGAGCACCGGCAGCTTGCGTTTCGGGTCGAGCTTGCCGAGGTTGCGCCATTTGCGCGTGCTGCCACGGGTGGCGTCCTCGGCTCTGGCGTGGAAGGGTGGGTTGCACAGGGTCAGGTCGATGCGCTCGTCCGCTTGCAGCAGGCCGACAAAGACATGCGCCGCATCGCTTTGCTGGCGCAGCTCGATGGCACCCTGCAGCGCGCGGTTGGCCTGCACGATGGCGCGTGCCGAGGCCAGTGCCGCCGGCGCGATATCGGCGCCGATGAAGTGCCAGCCGTATTCGCAGTGGCCGATCAGCGGGTAAATGGCGTTGGCGCCGACGCCGACGTCCAGCGCCTGAATCACCGCGCCACGGGGAATCTGCCCCGCGTTGTCGGTCGCCAGCAGGTCGGCGAGGTTGTGCAGGTAGTCGGCGCGGCCGGGAATCGGCGGGCACAGGTAACCATCGGGAATGTCCCAGTGGCGGATGCCGTAGTACTGCGCCAGCAGCGCACGGTTGAAGACCTTCACCGCCTGCGGATTGGCGAAGTCGATGCTCGGCTTGCCATGGGGGTTGCTGATGACGAACTGGCCGAGTTCCGGGCTGGCCTTGATCAGCGCCGGGAAGTCGTAATGTCCCTGGTGGCGATTGCGCGGATGCAGTTCGCCCTTGCTCGGCGCCGTCTTCACGGCGGCGGGGGCGGGCTTGCGTGGGCGTTTCGGTGGCTGTGGCATGGACGAGCTTCGGGCAGGCGGGCGGCGATTTTCCCACAGTCGGGCTGGCCGTGCAGCCGGGGCATCGCCTGGTGGCATCCGCAGGGCGCCTCTGGAAACCCGGACGAGGCGGTCAGCACCAGGCAGGAACGAGCGAAGAACGCTCGGAGTCGCGCCCGACTTCACCTGCGCTGAATGAGCCGTTCGGGCGCAGCAGTTTCCAGCGCTCGCCTACAGCGGGAAGATCAGCGGCACCAGCCCCACGCTGACGATCATCACCAGCAGGGTGAAGGGCACGCCGATGCGCACGAAATCGCCGAAGCGGTATTGCCCGGGGCCCAGTACCAGGGTGTTCACCGGTGAGGAGATCGGCGTCATGAACGCGGCCGAGGCGGCCAGGGCCACGGTCATGGCGAACGGCAGGGGCGAGGCATCGAGCGCCTGCGCGGTGGCGATCGCCACGGGCGCCATCAGCACCGCCGTGGCGGTATTGGAGATGAACAGGCCGATGACGGCGGTCAGCACGAACAGGCTGGCCAGGATCAGGCGCGGCCCGGCATCGCCCAGGCCACCCACCAGCCCCTGTACTGCCAGTTCGACGCCACCGGTCTGTTGCAGCGCCTGGGCGAAGGGCAGCATGCCGACGATGAGGATCAGCGTCGGCCAGTGGATCGCGCGGTAGGCACTGTCCAGATCGATGCAGCGAAACGCCCCGAGCAGCAGGCAGGCAATCAGCGCGGCCTGCACGTTGGGCACCAGGCCGCTGACCATCAGCAGCACCATCACCGCCAGGCTGAGCAGGGCATAGGGCGCCTTGCGCGCCGCCGGTGCCACCTCGGCGACCTCGGCTGGCAGGCTGAGCACCAGAAAATCGCGGCTCAGCCCCTGCAGGCGGTGGATATCGCGCCAGGCGCCCGCCACCAGCAGGGTATCGGAGGCCTTGAGCTTCTCGTCGACCAGCAGCCCCTCCAGGGCGCCACCCTGGCGACGCAGGCCGACCACGTTGAGCTTGTGCCGCGAGCGAAAGCCCAGCTCCTGGATGGTCTTGCCCGGTAGCTGCGACTCCGGCGGCAGCGCCACCTCGGCCAGGCCCAGCTCATGCGCGTGCAGGCTGAAGTACGAGTGCGGCAGCGGCATGGGCTCCAGGCCGAGGGCCTGGTAGCTGCCAAGCAGGCCGATGGCGGGGCTGGCGATATCCACCAGCAACACATCGCCGGGCTCCAGCAGGGTGTTGCCGCTGGCCATCAGCAGCAGGGTACGCAGGCGTTGCCGGCGCTCGATGGCGATGACGTTGATGCCGTGCTCGCGGCGCAGTTGCAGTTCGTTGAGCACCTGGTTGGCCAGCGGCGAGTCCGCCCGTACACGCAGGCGCCGCTCGCGCTCGCCGAGGCGATAGCGCTCGGCCAGGTCGGCCAGGGTCAGGCGCGGCGGTTCGGCATTGCCGCCGGCCTCGGTGCGCACCAGCCAGCGACGGGCCAGCAGCATGTAGCCGATGCCGAGCAGGAGGATGGCCAGGCCGATCGGGGTGAAGGTGAAGAAGTCGAAGCCCGCGAGGCCGGCGCGTCGCAGTTCGGCGTGCACCACCAGGTTCGGCGGCGTCGCCACCAGGGTCAGCATGCCGCTGATCAGCCCGGCGAAGGCCAGCGGCATCATCAGGCGCCCCGGCGCCAGGCGCAGGCGAGCGGCGACGCCGAGTACCACGGGAATGAAGATGGCGACCACGCCGGTGGAACTCATCACCGAACCGAGGCCGGCCACGGCCAGCATCAGCAGGATCAGCAGGCGCGTCTCGCTGCTGCCGGCCCTGGCCACCAGCCAGTCACCGAGGCGATAGGCGATGCCGGTACGCACCAGGCCGTCGCCGATGACGAACAGCGCGGCGATGAGGATCACGTTGGCATCGCTGAAGCCGGCCAGGGTCTGCTGCAGGTCGAGTACACCGGTAAGCGGCAGGGCGACCAGCACCAGCAGGGCGACCACGTCCATGCGTGGCTTGCCGATGACGAACAGGGAAATGGCGCCGGCCAGCAGGCCAAGCACCCAGAGAAGATCGGGATTCATCGCAGCTCCAGAAAGCACGGAGCGATTGTTTCAGGGATAACCGAGCGTGGTCTTGATCTGCTGCAGGTTGCCGGCGATCCAGCGCTTGTCGATCGGCCCCCAGTCGCGGATCAGGTACTGCCCGGCATTGTTGCGTTCGCCCTGGCCCTGGGCGAACTGGCAGTCGATGTCCAGTTCGACCAGCGCCGAGAGGGTGTCCTGCGCCGTGCGTCGCGGCATGCCGGTGGCCTCCATCAGCGCCGGCACGCTGGTCGCGGCGCCGCTGTCGATCAGCCAGGCGACGTAGAGGCGGCGGTAGAAACTGGTCTTGGTCTTGCTCACGTCCATGCGCTGGGTGTCCACGTCGGGCCGGGATTGATCGGGGGACTATATCAGCGTGGCGCTGCTCGTGGCACAGAGGGTGGCAGGTGGATTCCTCATGGGAATGCACTGGATGATAAATATGAATTTTTATTATTGCCCGGCGACAGCGGCTTCGGCCCGGCGCAGCGGTTCTTCTCCAGTCTGTTCTGGGGCGCCTGGATCACTTCGCGGCGTGCCGATTAGCGTGTGGCGCTCTGCTCCAGCAGCCAGGCCTGGAACAGCGCCAGCGCAGGTGGTGACTCGGCGTTGGGGCGGGTGACCAGCACGTAGCGCTCGGCCAGTTCTGCCAGCACCGGCCAGGGCGCGCTGAGGCGCCCATCGGCCAGGTCCTGCTCGACATAGCGGCGCGGCACCAGGGCCATGCCGATGCCCGCCTTGGCGGCCTCGATGAGCAGGGCATAGCGGTCGTACACCGGGCCCTGGTCCGTGTGGGCCAGTGCCAAGGCGCTCAGCTCGGCATAGCGTGCCCAGCCGAAGGGGCTCTCGTGCTTGTGCAGCAGCGGCATCTGCCTGGCCGGCCGGGCCGCCAGCTGCGGGTGGCAGACGGCGATCAGCGGTTCCTCGAACAGGGCCTGGACCTGCATCCCCGGCCAGTCGAGGTGGGCATGATGGATCGCCGCGTGCAACTCGCTGTCCGCCAGGGAAAACGGCTGCGTGCGCTCGCGCAGGTTGATCTGGATATCCGGGTGCAACTGGCGAAAGTGCACCAGGCGCGGGATCAGCCAGCGGCTGGCCAGCGTCGGCAGGACACCGATCTCCAGGGCACTGTCGGCGCTGGCGCGCTGGGTCAGTTGCCGGGTGTGGCGCTCGATGTCGGCCAGCAGCGTGCGCATCTGCGTGGCGTAGCCGGCACCGGCAGTGGACAGCTCGACGCGGTTGCCGACGCGGTGGAACAGGCGCACGCCGAGGAAGTCTTCCAGCTTGGCGATCTGCCGGCTGATCGCGCCTTCGCTCAGCGACAGCTCCTGGGCGGCGCGGGCGAAGCTCTGGTGGCGAGCGGCGGCTTCCAGGGCCAGTAGTGCGGCGGTGCTGGGTAGGCGTCTGCTCATTCTGGCCGTCCGTGTGCGAGGCGCGACAGGATGACGCATGTGCAAGCTGCCTTGCAAAAAAATCGGTAACGCCCGCGCCCAGGCCTGCCTAGCATGTCGCCGGGTTGCCACCGTTGCTGGTGGCGCTGTCATCGACGGAGTGAAGGAGCGTGTCGTGCTGAAGACGAGTGATCGGGTGTTGCTGGGCAGTGGTGTACTGATTCCTTGCTGGCTGTTGCTCGGCGTGGCGCTGACGGCGCTGGCCTACCCCGGCTACAGCCACCTGCAGCAGGCCATGAGCGAGCTGGGCGCGCAGGGGGCACCGACCCATGGTTTTTCCGCCTGGGTCAACAACCTGCCGCTGGGGCTGCTGTTCATTCTCTTCGGCCTGGGCGTGGCGCGCCGCTTTCCTGGTTCGAAGCTGGCATTGCTCAGTGCGCTGATGATCGGCCTGCATGGCCTGGGCAGCCTGGGCACCGGCTATTTCGCCTGCGACCAGGGCTGTGCGCCAGCGCAACCGTCGCTGTCGCAGCAGTTGCACAACCTGGCGGGGCTGCTGATGTTTGTCTCGCTGACGCTGGCCTGCGCCCTGTGGATCGTGCTGGCACGGCGGCTGTTGCAGTCGCCCGGGCTGGCGCTGTTCTCGGCATTGTGCCTGGTGCTGGCGATCGTCACGGTGTGGCTGATGGCCACGGCGGTTGCCAGTGGCCAGCTGTTCGGCCTGTACCAGCGCCTGAACTACGGGATATCGGTGCTCTGGGTCGCGGCGCTGGCATTGCAGGTACTGCGTGCCAGCGCGGGACGCACCGCTCAGCCGAGCACGGCGGCGAGCGCCATGTAGGTGGCCGCGCCGGCCAGGTAGCCGATGAAGGCCAGGCCGCTGATCTTCTTCAGGTACCAGATGAAGTTGATCTTCTCCATGCCCATGGCTGCCACACCGGCGGCGGAGCCGATGATCAGGCAGCTGCCGCCGGTGCCGGCGCAGTAGGCGAGCATTTCCCAGAAGTTGCCGTTGACCACGAAGTTGCTCAGCCACGGCAGCTCCTCGGCGGCGGCGGTGGCGAGCATCTCCGGGCTGACCAGCGGGTACATCTTCATCGCCCCGGCGACCATCGGCACGTTGTCCACGACGGCCGACAGGATGCCGATGGAGATGGCGATGCTGTAGACGTTGCCGAGACCGTCCTTGAGCAGGGTGGCGACCTGGATCAGGTGGCCGGCACTGGACAGCGCGGAGACCGCCAGGAGGATGCCGAGGAAGAACAGCACGCTGGTGATGTCGATCCGACGCAGGACGCCGACCACGGACAGCGGGTCCTTCTCTTCGCTGTTCTTGCTGCGGTGGATGATCTCGGTGGTGATCCACAGCAGGCTGAGGCCGAAGAGGATGCCCATGTACGGCGGCAGGTGAGTGATGGTCTTGAAGATCGGCACGAAGATCAGCGCGCCGAGGCCCAGGCCGAAGACCAGATTGCGCTCGAACGGCGTGGTCGGGTCGCGGCGGCTCTCGGCGCTTTCCTTGATGCGCGGCTCGGAGACTTCGCCCTTGAGGACGAAGCTCATGATCAGCAGCGGAGCCAGCAGGCAGACCAGGCTGGGCAGGAACAGCTTGGCGATGATGCCGGTGGCGGTGACCTGGTCACCGATCCACAGCATGGTGGTGGTGACGTCGCCGATCGGCGACCAGGCGCCCCCGGCGTTGGCCGCGATGACCACGATGCCGGCGTAGAACCAGCGCTCGTGCCGGTCGGCGATCAGCTTGCGCAGCAGCGAGATCATCACGATGGTGGTGGCCAGGTTGTCCAGGGCGGCGGAGAGGAAGAAGGTGATCAGCCCCACCAGCCACAGCAGGTGGACACGCTTGGTGGTGCGGATGCGGTCGGTGATGACCTTGAAGCCTTCGTGGGCGTCGATCAGCTCGACGATGGTCATCGCCCCCATCAGGAAGAACAGGATCTCGGAAATTTCCCCCAGGTGATGGCGCAGCTCTTCGACGACGTGATGGGTGTTGGTGCTGGAGCCGGCGGTGCCGGTGCCGAGCAGCGGCAGGATGCTGTCCGCGCCGAGGACCAGGAGGGTCCAGGCGATCACGGCGGTGAGCAGGGCGGAGGCTGCCTTGTCGATCTTTAACGGGTGCTCGAGTGCGATGCACAGGTAACCGAGGACGAATACGAGGGCCATCAACGCATACATGGAGGGTCCGCCTGTTTTCTTCTGTTGATATTGAAGGTCGGTAGGCGGGGGAAGATGCCTGAAACAACTTGCAAAAGGAAAGGACTTAATGCCGCAGCGGCGCTGCGAGGGCGATCCATGCCGCTCGCGCGCAGGTAGTCAGGCGTTATTGCAGCGCAGCGGTGCGGCGTGGCGGCAGCAGGTAGGCCAGGGCGATGGCCAGCACCGGCATGATCAGGTTGAAGAAACAGTACGGCAGGTAGCTCAGAGTGGCCACACCGAGCGTGGCGGCCATGTAGGCACCGCAGGTGTTCCAGGGCACCAGCACCGAGGTCAGGGTGCCGCCGTCTTCCAGGGCGCGGGACAGGCTGGTTGGCGGCAGGTCGCGGGCCTCGTACTCGGCGCGGTACATGCGCCCCGGCAGCACCAGGGCGATGTACTGGTCGGCGGTGATGAGGTTGGTGCCGATGGTGGTGGTGATGGTGCTGGCGACCAGGCCGCTGTCGCTGCGCACCAGGCGCAGGGCGCTCTGCAGCAGGCGCTGCAACAGGCCGAGGCGCTCGAGCACGCCACCGAAGCACATGGCGCAGATGATCAGCCACACCGTGGTGAGCATGCTGGCCATGCCACCCTTGGACAGCAGACCATCGAGTTCGGCATTGCCGCTGGCCGACTCGTAGCCGGCGAACAGCGCGTTCCAGACCGTCTTCAACGGCGCCAGGGCCCCGGCCGAGGGATCGGCCAGGCGCGCCATCACGTCGGGCTGAAAGGCGATGGCGAACAGCGCACCGACCAGCGCGGCGAGGAACACGGCAGGAAAGGCCGCCCACTGACGCACCGCGAGCAGCAGCAGGAAGGCCACCGGCAGCAGCAGGTGCCAGCCCAGGCGGAACTGGGCTTCCAGCGCGGCGAGGACCTCGCTGATGCGCCCCGTGTCGTGTTCGGCGCTGGCCTGCTGGCCGAGGGTGAAGAAGATCGCCAGGGCAATCAGCAGCGCCGGCACTGTGGTACGCAGCATGTTGCGGATATGCGCGAACAGGTCGGCGCCGGCGGCGGCTGGCGCCAGGTTGGTGGTGTCGGACAGCGGCGACAACTTGTCGCCGAAGTAGGCGCCGGAGATGATCGCCCCGGCGGTGATCGCCGGGTCCAGGCCGAGGCCGGCCGCCACACCCATCAGACCGATGCCGAGGGTGCCGGCCACCGTCCATGAGCTGCCGATGGACAGCGCGGTGAGCGCGCAGATCAGGCAACTGGTGACGTAGAAGTACTCGGCGCTGATCAGCTTCAGGCCGAACCAGATCATGGTCGGCACGGTGCCGGCGAGAATCCAGGTACCGATCAGCGCGCCGACGGCCAGCAGGATCAGGTTGGCCTTCATGGCCATGTGAATGCCAGCGAGTATGCCTTCCTCGATCTCGCTCCAGCGCAGGCCGTTCTTCAGCCCGACCAGGCCGGCGACGAAGGCGGCGCTCATCAGGGCGATCTGGTTCGGGCCGCTGGAGGAACCGTCACCGAACAGGTAGACGGAGAGGCTGAGGAGAACGACGAGCACGCCGATAGGCAGCAGTGCATCGAGCAGGGAAGGGGAACGGGCTGTCATGGGTATACCGGAAAATCAGATGAACCTTGGGGCGGGCTGGTGGCCGCGACTGCGCTGTCAGGGCTCGTGGCGGTGACTGCATGGAGGCAGGCGCTGGCGCGCAGCGGGATGTCAGGGCCGAAAGCCCCTCCTGGAAAAAACAGGCCCGCGCCGGTTAGGGCGCGGGCCTGTGGGTGTCGCCGGGGGATCAGAGTGCGGCGATCTTGCCGCGCTGCTCGACCATCTTGGCCAGGGCCTGCTCGGCCTCGGCCAGTTTGGCGCGCTCCTTCTCCAGCACTTCGGCAGGGGCCTTGGCGACGAAGCCTTCGTTGCTCAGCTTGCCGCCGACACGCTTGACCTCGCCTTCCAGGCGGCCGATCTCCTTGTCCAGGCGCGCCAGTTCGGCGTCCTTGTCGATCAGCCCGGCCATCGGCACCAGCACTTCCATCTCGCCGACCAGGGTGGTGGCGGACATCGGCGCTTCTTCACCGGCAGCCAGCACGCGTACCGATTCCAGCTTGGCCAGCTTGTTCAGCAGCGGCTCGAAATCGGCCAGGCGGCGCTGATCCTCGGCGCTGGCGTTGGCCACGATGATGTCGATGCGCTTGGCCATGGAGATCTTCATCTCGCCACGGATCTGGCGCACGCCGAGCATCAGCTGCTTGACCCACTCGATATCGCCTTCGGCGGCGGCGTTGATGCGGGTCTCGTTGGCCACCGGCCACGGCTGCAGCATCAGGGTGTCGCCCTGCACAGCGGCCTGGCCCTTGATGCGCTGCCAGATTTCTTCGGTGATGAACGGCATGAACGGGTGAGCCAGGCGCAGGATGACTTCCAGCACGCGCACCAGGGTGCGGCGGGTGCCGCGCTGACGCTCGAGCGGCGCGTTCTCGTCCCACAGCACCGGCTTGACCAGCTCCAGGTACCAGGCGCAGTACTGGTCCCAGACGAACTCGTAGAGCGCCTGGGTGGCCAGGTCGAAGCGGAAGGCATCGAGCTGGCGGGTGACTTCGGCTTCGGTGCGCTGCAGCTGGCTGATGATCCAGCGGTCGACCGAGGACAGTTCGACCTCTTCGCCATTCACGCCAGTGTCCTGGCCATCGGTGTTCTCGATGACGAAGTTGGCGGCGTTCCACAGCTTGTTGCAGAAGTTGCGGTAGCCCTCGACGCGGCCCATGTCGAACTTCACGTCGCGGCCGGTGGTGGCCAGCGAGCAGAAGGTGAAGCGCAGGGCGTCGGTGCCGTAGCTGGCGATGCCTTCGGGGAACTCGGCCCTGGTCTGCTTGGCGATCTTCTCGGCCAGCTTGGGCTGCATCATGCCGCTGGTGCGTTTTTCCAGCAGCTCGTCGAGGGTGATGCCATCGACGATGTCCAGCGGGTCGAGCACGTTGCCCTTGGACTTGGACATCTTCTGCCCCTGGCCGTCGCGCACCAGGCCGTGCACGTAGACGGTCTTGAACGGAATCTGCCCGGTGAGGTGGGTCGACAGCATGATCATCCGGGCGACCCAGAAGAAGATGATGTCGAAGCCGGTGACCAGCACGTCGGTGGGGTGGAAGGTCTTGAGGAAGTCGGTCTGCTCGGGCCAGCCGAGGGTGGAGAAGGTCCACAGGCCGGAGCTGAACCAGGTGTCCAGCACGTCTTCGTCCTGGCGCAGGGTGGCGCCTTCGAGGTTGTACTTGGCGCGTACTTCCGCCTCGTCGCGACCGACGTAGACGTTGCCGGCTTCGTCGTACCAGGCCGGGATGCGGTGGCCCCACCACAGCTGACGGCTGATGCACCAGTCCTGGATGTCACGCATCCAGCTGAAGTACATGTTCTCGTACTGCTTGGGCACGAACTGGATCTCGCCACTCTCGACCACGGCGATGGCTTGTTCCGCCAGCGGCTTGGTGGAGACGTACCACTGGTCGGTCAGCCACGGCTCGATGACGGTGCCGGAGCGGTCGCCCTTCGGTACTTTCAGCGCGTGGTCTTCGATCTTCTCCAGCAGGCCGGCCGCCTCGAAGGCTGCGACGATCTGCTTGCGCGCCTCGAAGCGGTCGAGGCCGGCGAACTGCGCCGGAATGCCCGCGTCGACCTGTTCGTTGACGCTGCCGTCGAGGTTGAACACCTGGGCGGTGGCCAGCACGGCAGCGTTCTTGTCGAAGATGTTGATCAGCGGCAGGTTGTGGCGTTTGCCCACTTCATAGTCGTTGAAGTCGTGCGCCGGGGTGATTTTCACGCAGCCGGTACCGAACTCGGGGTCGCAGTAGTCGTCGGCGATGATCGGGATGCGGCGGCCTACCAGCGGCAGATCGACATAGCTGCCGATCAGTGCCTTGTAGCGTTCGTCTTCCGGGTGCACGGCCACGGCGCTGTCGCCGAGCATGGTTTCCGGACGGGTGGTGGCGACGATCAGGTAGTCATTGCCTTCGGCGGTCTTCTTGCCGTCGGCCAGCGGGTAGCGCAGGTTCCACAGCGAGCCTTTCTCGTCGTGGTTTTCCACTTCCAGGTCGGAGATGGCGGTGTGGAACTTGGTGTCCCAGTTGACCAGACGCTTGCCACGGTAGATCAGGCCATCGTCGTGCAGGCGGACGAAGGCTTCCTTGACCGCTTCGGACAGGCCGTCGTCCATGGTGAAGCGCTCGCGCGACCAGTCGACCGACGAGCCCAGGCGGCGAATCTGCCGGGTGATGGTGCCGCCGGACTGGTTCTTCCACTCCCAGACCTTCTCCAGGAACTTCTCGCGGCCCAGGTCGTGGCGGCCGATGCCATCGGCGGCCAGCTGGCGCTCCACCACCATCTGGGTGGCGATACCGGCGTGGTCGGTGCCCGGCTGCCACAGGGTGTTGCGGCCCTGCATGCGGCGGAAGCGGATCAGCGCATCCATGATGGCGTTGTTGAAGCCGTGCCCCATGTGCAGGCTGCCGGTGACGTTCGGCGGCGGGATCATGATGGTGTACGGCTCACCGCTACCTTGTGGGGCGAAGTAGTCGTTCTGCTCCCAGGTCTGGTACCAGTTGGATTCGATGGCGTGCGGCTGGTAGGTCTTGTCCATGCGCGGCGGGACCCTTGTGACGGCTGATCGGAAAAGCCGACAAGTATAACGGGGATCAAGCGGGCGGCGTAAGGGCGGCGCGTCGGTCGACGCAACGCTGCAGTCGCAGGGCCGGGGAACCCGCCAGCCGGCAGCCTGGCGGGTAGCGCCCGCCCGGCATGGGGCGCGTCAGGGTTTGCGCGGGGGCAGCAGGCGCGGCAGGCGGGCTTCCAGGCGACGCTTGAGTTCGGCTTCGATCTGCGGCACGAAGTCGTCGATCACATCCTGCAGAATCAGTTGCGCTGCGGCGCGCAGCTCGCCATTGAGGTGCTGCAGGTCGCGGGCGCTGTCGTGCAGGCGCGGCTCCAGGCGTTCGCGTATCGGGCTGGGCGCCGCTTCGCTGGGCGTCGCCGGCTGCGCTGCCGGTTTCGCCTGGGCGGCCGGCGTGGCGTGGAACGGCGGAGGCGGGCCGGGCGGGGCGCTGACGATGTCGGACAGCACGGGGATGCTGTCCGGATCGAGCGAGTCGATCAGCAGCGGTGGCTCGTGGCTGTCATCACCCAGGAGCTCGCGGATCGACTCCAGATCATGCAGCAACTGAACGGGTTTTTGCGGAGGCTTGGGGGTGTCCATGACGGTCAGCGCAGCGATAGGAAAAGGCAGTGTGACAAAGGGTGTGAGCGTTGCCGGACCCTAAAGTTCGACACGTTGCGGATCATACCCGCGCTGGCGGTAGGCGCGGAAATTCTCGCGACAGGCGTTCAGCAGTTCCGGTTGCTGGTTGACGATCTCGATGATGCGGGCAAAGCGCTCGACATGCGGCGACAGGCTGCTGCCGAGGTTGATCAGCACGCCCTGCTCGGCGCTGGGGACCTCGTCGGTGCCCAGTACCACAGGCGACAGCGGCGCATCGCGGTGCAGGTCGTGGGGCACGAAGCGCTCGGCCTTGAACTGCCAGAGCAGGTCATCGAGCTCGCCACACTGCGCCTCGTCGCTGCCGCGCAGGAACACCGGCAGGCCGGCGTTCCAGGCCTTCAGTGCCAGCTGGCAGGCGGCCCGCAGGCGCCCGGGGGCGTCGCTGGAGGAAAGGACGTAGAACTCGATTCTGGGCATGATTTCTTCGGCGGTGATAAAGGGCAGACGTAGCCCGGATGCAATCCGGGACAGCTGTATGTCCGCGGATTGCATCCGGGCTACGGAGTGGCATCAGGCCTTGGCGCGATCCAGCAGGTACTGGGTCAGCATCGGGACCGGTCGGCCGGTGCCGCCCTTGTCCTTGCCGCCACTGATCCAGGCGGTGCCGGCGATATCCAGGTGCGCCCAGTGGAAGTTCTTGGCGAAGCGCGACAGGAAGCAGCCGGCAGTGATGGTGCCGGCCTTCGGCCCGCCAATGTTGGCGATGTCGGCGAACGGGCTGTCGAGCTGTTCCTGGTACTCGTCGTGCAGCGGCAGCTGCCAGGCGCGGTCGTCGGCGCTTTCGCCGGCCTTGAGGATCTGCCTGATCAGGGCGTCGTTGTTGCCCATCAGGCCGGAGACGTTGCTGCCCAGGGCGACGATGCAGGCGCCGGTGAGGGTGGCGATGTCGATCACCGCCTGCGGCTTGAAGCGCTCGGCGTAGGTCAGGGTATCGCACAGCACCAGGCGGCCTTCCGCGTCGGTGTTGAGGATTTCCACGGTCTGCCCGCTCATGGTGGTGACGATGTCGCCAGGGCGGGTGGCGCGGCCGCTGGGCATGTTCTCGGCGCAGGCCAGCAGGCACACCAGGTTGATCGGCAGCTGCAGTTCCAACACGGCTTTCAGGGTGCCGAACACACTGGCGGCGCCGCACATGTCGTACTTCATCTCATCCATGCCGGCGGCCGGTTTGATGCTGATGCCGCCGGTGTCGAAGGTGATGCCCTTGCCGACCAGGGCAAAGGGTTTCTCGTCCTTCTTGCCGCCCTGGTAGTGCATGACGATCATCCGCGGCGGCTGCTCGCTGCCCTGGGCCACGGCGAGGAAGGCGCCGGCGCCGAGTTCCTTGAGCTTCTTCTCGTCGAGGATTTCCACCTTGAGGTTCTTGTACGCCTTGCCCAGGGCCTTGGCCTCTTCGGCCAGGTAGCTGGGGTGGCAGAGGTTCGGCGGCAGGTTGCCCAGGTCCTTGGTGAAGGCCACGCCGGCGGCGATGGCGCGGGCGTGCTGCAGGGCGCGCTCGGCATCGGCCAGCTCGGCCTTGTCGACGGCCAGGGTGACTTTCTTCAGTGCGCGAGGATCGGCTTTCTTGCTCTTGAACTGCTCGAACAGGTAGCTGCCGTCGGCCAGGGTTTCCACGATCAGGCGCGCCTTGCCGTAGGCATCACGGCCCTTGACCTTGAGTTCGCCGAGGGCGAGCAGGGCGTCGCTGCCGCCCAGGCCCTTGAGTACGCCGTGCACGCTGGCAATCAGTTTGCGCAGCTGACGGTCGGACAGATCGCCCTTGCCGCAGCCCACCAGCAGCACGCGCTCGGCCTTGAGGCCCGGCAGGCTGTGCAGCAGCAGGGTCTGCCCCGGTTTGCCGGTGATGTCGCCACGCTTGAGCACGGCGCTCAGTGCGCCTTTGCTGGCCAGGTCCACCGCCTTGGCGGTTTCACTCAGTTTGCGGCCTTCGCCGATGGCGACGACCAGGGTAGCGGTCTTCAGGGTTTCCGGGCGTGTACTTTTGACGAGGAATTCCATAATGAGCTGTCCCCAAGACAAAGAGTCAGGTTTGACGGATAATGTCCGCCATTTTTCGAGGGCTCACCCTGCGGTGGGCCGGCAAGTAGGTGCGGCTAGTTTGAGCGCTCGCGCCTGAGCCTGACAACCCTGGAGCGTCCGGTTTGATCGTCTTCCGTTATCTATCCCGCGAAGTGCTGGTAACTCTCAGTGCGGTAAGTGCCGTACTGCTGGTGATCATCATGAGTGGTCGTTTCATCAAATACCTGGCCCAGGCAGCGCAGGGGGTTCTCGACCCCGGCGTGCTGTTCATGATCATGGGCTACCGGATACCAGGCTTCCTCCAGCTGATTCTGCCGCTGGGCCTGTTCCTCGGTTTTCTGCTGGCTTACGGTCGCCTGTACCTGGACAGCGAGATGACGGTGCTGTCCGCCACCGGTGTCAGCCAGCAGCGTCTGACGGCCTACAGCCTGGCGCCGGCCCTGATCGTCGCCCTGCTGGTGGGCTGGCTCAGCCTCGGCCTGGCGCCGCAAGGCGTTGCCGGCGTGGCGCGCATTCTCAACCAGCAGGACGCCCTGACCGAACTCGACACCCTGGTGCCGGGGCGCTTCCAGTCGATCCGCGACGGCTCGCGGGTGACCTATTCGCAGGAACTCTCCGCCGACCGCAGCGAGCTGCGTGGTGTGTTCATGTCGGAGAAGCGCTTCTCCACCGACGGCACCTCCGAGCGCGGCATCACCGTGCTGGTCGCCGAGAGCGGGCGCCAGGAAATCCAGGGCGATGGCAGCCGCTACCTGATTCTGGAGAACGGCTACCGCTACGACGGCGAACCGGGTGAGGCCGACTACCGCGCCATCCAGTACGACACCTACGGCGTGCTGCTGCCCAAGCCCGAGGTCGCCATCGAGGCCAACGAACGTGAGGCGATTCCGACCCGCGATCTGTTCGGCAGCGACGACCCGGTGCTGCAGGCCGAGCTGCAGTGGCGCCTGTCCCTGCCGCTGCTGGTGTTCGTGGTCACCCTGCTGGCCGTGCCGCTGTCGAAGGTCAACCCGCGCCAGGGGCGCTTTCTCAAGCTGCTGCCGGCGATCTTCCTCTATATGGCGTACCTGGGGCTGCTGATCGCCGCCCGTGGCGCGCTGGACAAGGGCCGCCTGCCAACGGGGCTCGGGCTGTGGTGGGTGCATGGCATCTTCCTGGCCATCGGTTTGTTGTTGCTGTACTGGGAGCGTCTGAGTCTGTGGTGGGCCAGCCGTCGTGCGGCGGTGTCGGAGGTGGCCCATGGCTAAGCTGGATCGTTACATCGGGGCGCAGGTATTCATCGCCATTCTCGCGGTGCTGGGCATCATTCTCGGCCTCGCGCTGCTGTTCGCCTTCATCGATGAGCTGGGTGACCTGAACAAGGGCGACTACGGTCTCGGCCAGGCTCTCTGGTACGTGCTGCTGACCGCGCCGCGCCGCGCCTACGAGATGCTGCCGATGGCCGCGCTGATCGGCTGCCTGATCGGCCTCGGCACGCTGGCCAGCAACAGCGAACTGACCATCATGCGTGCCGCTGGCGTGTCCATCGGGCGCATCGTCTGGGCCGTGATGAAGCCCATGCTGGCACTGATGCTGGTCGGCATTCTGATCGGCGAGTACGTTGCGCCGCTCACCGAGAACCAGGCCCAGGCCGATCGTGCCCTGGCCCAGGGCGGCGGCGCTGCGCAGAGTTCCAAGCGCGGCATGTGGCATCGCCAGGGGCAGGAGTACGTGCACATCAATGCCGTGCAGCCCAATGGTGTCCTGCTCGGGGTGACCCGTTATCGCTTCGATGATGAGCGTCGGTTGCTGTCGGCCAGCTTCGCCCGTCGCGCCGAGTATCGCGACAGCCACTGGATGCTGCGCAACGTGCAGACCACTCTGCTGCACGAAGACCGCTCCGAAGTGGTCAAGCAGGACCAGGAGCGCTGGGATATCGAGCTCAATCCGGAACTGCTGAACACCGTGGTGATGCAGCCCGAGTCGCTGTCGGTCACCGGCCTGTGGCAGTACATCCACTACCTGGCGGAGCAGGGCCTGAACAACGCGCGTTACTGGCTGGCCTTCTGGACCAAGCTGCTGCAGCCGCTGGTGACCGGGGCGCTGGTGCTGATGGCCATCTCGTTCATCTTCGGCCCGCTGCGTTCGGTGACCCTGGGTCAGCGCGTGTTCACCGGTGTGCTGGTAGGGTTCGTGTTCCGCATCGCCCAGGACCTGCTCGGCCCATCCAGCCTGGTGTTCGGCTTCTCGCCGTTGCTGGCGGTGCTGGTGCCTGCCGGTGTCTGTGCGTTGGCCGGCGTCTGGTTGTTGCGGCGCGCAGGCTGAGTCAGATCCACAAAAAAGCCGGTTCATTGAACCGGCTTTTTCATGTCTGCCATTGGTTATTTCTTGTGGACGTTCTTGGGTAGCTGCACGACGCGGCTGCCCGAATAGATGTCGTGCCAGGTACGGCCCTGCTTGTCCCACAGCAGCCAGAGAAAGCCGAGCCCGGCGAACAGCCAGGAGCCGATCGCGACCACGAAGCGCAGCAGGGCCTGCCACAGGTCGATGGCACTGCCATCGGCATTCTGGATGCGCAGGCCCCAGGCCTGCATGCCCAGGGTCTGGCCATTGTGGGTCCAGAACTTGGCGAAGAAGGCGAACAGCGACAGCAGTGCCAGGCTGGCGAGCACCGGGTCATGGTCCAGTGCGCCGGCTTCGGCCATGGCTCTCAGCGTATCGCCGCCGTGGATCATGCGCAGGATGCCCTGCTGGTAGGCCAGGGTCACGACCATGACCAGGGCGACGCAAAGCAGGAAGTCGTAGAAGATGGCCGCCAGGCGACGAATCAGCCCGGCAGTGGGGAAGTCTCCCTGCGGGCGTAGCGTGTGTTTCGGCATGATGGGCTCGCTGTGACGAAAGTGCGCGCCATTCTAACCGCGAGCGGGCGGAGGGGATAAAAAAGCGTCTCGCTGATCTGTTACCTGGCGCTGCAGGGCGTGGGCCCGAACGACAGGCATAAAAAACCCCTGATGAAGATCAGGGGTTTTTCAAAGCTGCGGCAATCAGCCCAGGATCTGAACCTGGTCGGCCTGCATGCCTTTTTGACCTTGCACAGCGACGAAGCTGACTTTCTGGCCTTCTTTCAGGCTCTTGAAGCCGTTGCCTTCGATCGCGCGGAAGTGCACGAACAGATCCGGACCGCTCTCGGGAGTGATAAAACCAAAACCTTTCTCGTCGTTAAACCACTTGACGGTACCGTTCTGACGATTCGACATGTCTTTTTCCTTGAAACTAGAGTTGATGACAGCCTCCGAGTATAGAGGGCTGAGACTGGTTGCAAGGAGTAATAGAAGTCGAGCGGGATGTAGCGGATCTAGATGATCTGCTGCACCAGAGTCACGATTCACAGCGACCCATGCAAACAGTTCGATCACTCTACGCTAACTTTTGCGCAATTGCCAACCCCTGCCAGGTACGTCGCCAGCCAGGTTTTACGGGGCCTGCCGAGGCGCTGGGAAAGTGCAGCGACAGCAGGATTGCAACAATTGCATGGATTGTTCGTGCAGAAATGAAAAAGCCCGCAAGACCAATGTCTTGCGGGCCATGTCGTGGTGCCCGGGGGAGACTCGAAGTTTGCGCTGTAAGGCTTGCCCCTATGGTGCAAGCTTGTTTTGGCTGATGAGGATGCCCCTAAATCTGCCCCTAAAACGAAAAGTGCCATCAGGTTGGAGTTGACTCTGCCGCGCGGGTGATTGCCCCGGTGGTCTACTACTGTTGATCGCAGCATTTTCATCAGGAGGTTGGCATGGCGAAGCGTGAGCTCATCAAAATCAGCGAGTTTCAGCGCCGGCGCTGGGGCGAGAACGGCACCCCTCCATGCAGCCAGGCAATTCGTAACTACATCAGGAACGGTACCATCCCAGGGGAGCAGATCGGGAAGTTGTGGTATGTGGACTGGATCGCCTACCAGGCAGGGAGTCGTAACGAACTTGTGGCGATGGTGCTGCGGGATGTGGAGAGGATGTAGGTCTGGATTATGGAGCCTGAAATCATCCATGTGCCGGAGCTGGCAAAGCTCTTAGGGCGCACTGAGTCATCTATCAGGAGCGCAATCCAGTCGCGCCCCAATTGGCTACCGCCGTTCTTCAAGCAGGGAGCGCGCATCTGCTGGCGCTTGGAGAGCGTTCGGACGTTTCTCCGCGAATATGAGGCCGGCGAACACCAAGCGCTGAAGACGGGCCGGCCGCGACTTCGGTAACAGCTCATGATCTAGCACCTACCCGATCCACCTTGCGCATTTGGTTCTGGCTACATGGGCGGCAAATGTACAAGGCGTACAGGCCCCTAGTACAGACGTAGCTCAGGCCCTGCGCGGCTTGCGGCAGATCATGGCGTGACGTGTGGTGGAGCATTGGAAGGTCGAAAAACTGTCGACTACCGCGCGGCTCAACGCCTTCCCCGTGGGGGCGGGGGTAGGCCAGGGCCCCCGCCTACCTGTCGCCGACGGGGTTGGTCGGAATGCCCGGCGCTGTGTCGTCGTTCGGCCTACCTGGGCGCGGGCCAGGTTGGTGTATGCCCGCGGCCCTGGGCACCGGCCGGTGCGGCCTGATGGGTAACAACAACACAACAACCAACCCCCTAAAAATTCTCATACATAGCGCGGCGCCGGGGCCCGAATTACCCTCGAGGCGCCCCCGTCCGGGAGGACCCAAAGCAGGGGGGCGAGGTGCTAAAGGTGATTCTGAGTAACGTTTAGATGCGAGGGAACCAAGGGAACCGGGGGAACCTCCAGCAATGGCGAGGCTTTCAGAGGTTCCCCCTAGAGTGGTTGAGGGGGAACTGAGGGAACCGGATGAGCCGCGGCCACCCTTCAGCGCTTTCTAGGTTGCATCCGATCAAGCCGGAGCTGAGGCCCCGGCTTGGTGGGCTGCCGAGCAGGGCCCCCGCCTAGGCGCTCGAGCAACGGTGCACGCAACACCTTGGGCCGGCCGTCTCCGCCGACTAGATAAGGGATCTGTTGAGCATCGAGCCAACGGGCTTGCGCCGAAGGCTTTCGGTAGCCAGTGAGGTCGGCGACCTCTTCAGGTGTGAGTAGCATCATCTCTTTGCTCTGTGGGGTGGGGCCAAAAGGCGGGAGCATCCCATCATTTGTGTTCCTTCACCCTCTCCACATAGAAATTCAAGAATCAGCGGAAACGCCCGCCATTACTGGTCTGCGCTCTTTACGCAGAAGTGCAGGAGCAGGGCATTCGAGGTTTCGGGGAGGTTTCCCCCATAACCCGCCACATGCCGGGTTCATCCTGGAGTTGAGGGTGACCCCCAGTGGGGGGATGAGCTCGGATTTCCTCAAAGTGAGGAAATCCCACGTTCACCCCGACGATGGCGCAGATTTGCGCCATGCACGAGAAAGCCTGCAATGCAGGGAATCTGCTGCTATCGATCTGGCTGGGCGTGCTGCTCGCCCTTCTCGTCAGTTCCGGTGCCCCGACTGGTAGCTGCCGCGCACGCAGCCGTTACTGTCATAGCCGACAGAGGTTTGATCCAGATACTTGTCGTTCCAGTACGTGCTCGCCCCGGCACCTCGAGCATGGCCGTCACGATTGGGCGTGCCATACATCGATTCAACGTCCTTGCGGGACATGCCAGGCACGATCTCTCCGCGCACTTTGGCGGTACGTAAGTCGCGATCAGACAGACCGGTACTGCATGGCGATCGCTCTGCAGACCCTCCAACCACGGTCACTGACGTTCCGCCTCCGGCTTGTTGGGCTGGTTGCTGTGCATAGCGTTGGGTTGAGGGGTAGTGCTGCGCTTGTGTCCGGTTAACCGGCTCCGCCATTTTGGTTGGTGCGCTGGAGCCACTTGGGGCTTGATTGCGCGCCGAAATCACATCATCGAGAGCATGGTTATCGGGGCAGTTTTGCTGGGTGAATGTCACCTTGCCCTTGGCATCGACGCATTTGAATACGGTCGCAGCTTGAGCAGCTGGCATGGCTCCAGCGAGCAGGCACATCAAGAAAACTGATCTGATCATGGGGTTCCCTCCCTGCGGCTTGCTTTGGCAATTTACCATCGTTGTGCCACCACACAAAGCTTCGACGGGCTGGGAGAGGAGTAGCCCCGCGCGCGTGACGCTGGGGCTGTGATGATCAAACCAGGTCTGTGGCTGGGTAGTAGAGCGCGAGCGTGGTAGCTATCACGCCTGCGGTATCAAGGTCTTTTTGCTCGCGCTCACGCCTCAGCCAAAGCACTTTGGTTTTGGCCTTTGCAGTGTCTTCGGTTTGCAGGTGAAGGCGAAAAACGATCCAGAGCGGCTCCTGGAGATCGGCAGTTGTAGCACCTTGAAACACGGCGATGTCTGAAGGCGAGCAGCCGAGCCGAGCAGCGATCTGCCTGGCATGCTCGGCGGTCACTTCATTAGGGGATGACTCTACCGTTTCAACAACGTTGAAGGGCGCCAGCAGTAGCCTTTCGAGCCACCATTGGGAGGTGCCAAGCCGCTCATCCAGAGTCTCATCGGGGAGGCTCATAAGCTCAGAGCTGTTGGGCAACCGATCCAACCGAATGCGCAAATCCGGGTAACGCGCCAGGAGCATGTCCATGGCCTCGCCGGCCTCTGCCGCAGTGGGAAAAGGGCCGAGTCCGCTGGGGAACTTGAACACCGGATGGTGTGTAGACAGGTAGTAGCAAAGCAGCCGCCCACCATGGCGGTTCCATTCATTTGGCATGAGCTATCTCCTCTTCATTGAGGGGCCGAACTTGTTAGCTAATCGGCGTAAGTTCATCTCTGTTGTCTTATGGACAAGTACCTCATGAGTCTGTCCTCCACCCAAGTCGAGCCCAAGATAACCGTAGTCGCTAAGATCCGGCCCGCGCGAGGCCTCGACTGTACGCTCTAGCTGTTGGGCTGCCATCGGCACGCTGGGTGCCAGGGCGCTGCTCACCAGGCCGCCATCGGCGAACCGTGGCAATTGGCGGCTGTTGAGTCGCTGCAGCAGCGCGGAGCCGTAGTGCCTCACGGCATCAGCGCGCATGACAAACTCCCCATTGGAAAGCCTGGCCAGAATGCTATCGCTGGTGCCGGTGCCCGGCCCACGGATCAGCCCGCCGTCGGCGTAGCCATCGACCTGACCGGCAGAGGTGGCTCCGGCTTGCCCGGCCACCGGCGTAACCGGAATGACCAGCTCCCGTTTGAAGCGTTGCGCCAACTCGGCAACCTGCTGTTGCGCCTGGGTAGCGGCCTCCTGGTCAACCTGCAGCTCCACGTCTACAGGCGGCAAGTTGGTGAAGCTGTTTTCGCCATCCTGGCGGATGCCTTTGGGCAGCACGCCGACCTCAACTGGCGGCAGGTTCGTCCAGCTATTCGCACCGTCCTGGCGGATGCCTTGCGGCGTCACTGCAACATCGACCGGGGGCAAGTTCGTCCAGCTGTTGGGGCCGTCCTGGCGGATGCCAGTAACCCTCACCTCAGCATCCACGGCGGGGACGTTGGTGAAGCTGTTCGGGCCAGTTTGCCTGATCTGTGTTTGTGCTGGTGCAGCAGCGGGACTGCTCGGCTTACTGACTGGCGGCTTGATGTTGCCAGCTGGCGTTGGTTGGGTATTTGCGGCAGGCAGATCGGGCAGCTCCAAGGCACGCCCGGTGGCCTGGGCTAACTGCGCAAGCTGAGCATATACCTTGTCCAGCGCCGTCTGATCCATCGTGACGGTGATGGTGGTGTCTTTCAGCTCATCGAGCAGTGTTTTCAAGTCGGCCGTTTGCTTCTGGGCTTGCTCGAAGCTGCTCTTGGCTTTGTCGAGACTCACCTTGTCGGCCTGATCCTCGATATCTTTCAGGCTCTTGATGAAGCCCTCGAAGCCGTAGGTGTTCTCGCCGGCATCGGCCAGGTCCAGCAACATTTTCAGCGCCGCCTGGGCGTTCTTCTTGGCGCGCTCGAAGTCGTTAGCCTCCAGGGCCTGGCGTGCAGCTACGCGCAAGCTCATAGCGTTGCCGAAGCTGGCTTCACCACCGGCGCCATCAGAGCGCAGGCGATCGAGTGCTTCCTTGTAGCGAGTTTCGGTGTCGAGCTGCGCCTGCTTGGCCTTGTCCAGTTCCTTGAGCGCTTCCCGCTCCGCCTTCGCCCGCGCCTTCACCGCATCGGCCGAGGCCTTCACTTCGGCGTCACGCAGTTTAGCCAGCTCGCTGAACTTCTCGCGCTTGGCGGCCACCTCCTGCTGGTCAAGTTTCTTCTGCTCATCAAGCGCCTGGCGTTCGGCCTCGCGCTGCTGGCGGGCTGTTTCCTGTTGCGCCTTGTAGGCCTCCAGGCTCATACCGGAAAGCTCGGCGCCGACCTTGGCGATTTCCTCTTCCAGCTCTTTGCGCCACCGTACCAACCCTTCCGGGGCGAATTGCTTCATGAGCACGGCCACTGTATTGGAGCCGATGAAGCTATCGCCGGTGATCGCGTTGTTGACCTCTTTCAGGGTCTTTTCCAGCTTGGTCAGCTTGTCGACGTTGCCGCTGGCCTTGGCTGCCGCATAGCCGATGTTGTCGCCCAGTTCGGCGAAGCCGCTCGCAGCCGATACCGCAACGCTCGCCAGGTACACCATGGCGGAAGCGATCTTGACCAGGTTCTCGACGATCAGCGGATCACCGATGGTCTTGGTCAGATCCTCGATTGCTGCAACCAAGGGCTTCGTGTCGGCCTTGCCGATGGCATCTTCCCATGCATTGTTGAGGCGGGTTAGTGCATCGCTCACCAGGATGTTCATGCCATCGACTGCGCCGCCGAGTGAATCGAGCTGGCTGATCACTGCTGGCACCCACACGTCCGTGGTGAGCTGCCCTTCGGTGGCCATCTTCGCCAGCTCTTCACGGGTCAGGCCGAGTGACCGGGTCAGAGCATCGGCCAAGGCTGGGGTCGTGCGAATCATGGCCGTGAACGCATCGCCCTGCAGCTTGCCGTCCTGTAGAGCGTTGCTGAATTGTTGCAGTGCGGCGGCCGCCCGCTCGCCACGCGCTGCGCTGGCCACCATTCCCAGACCGACCGCCTCGACGAAGCTCAGCACCTCATCATTGCTGAAGCCGCGATCACGCAGGGGCGCTAGGGAGTTCACGAAGTTTTCAGCGTTGCCCCGCATGTCCGTGAAGGTGCGGTCGCTGATATCACGCAACCGCTCCATACCCTGCGCATACTCTTCCTGACTGCCACTGGCGAGCTTGATACGGTCGGTCAACTCGACCCAGTTGTCTGCAATGCGGATAACGCCCTGTAGGCCCCGAAACGCACCATATGCTCCGCCGGCCTGTGCCGCGAGGGCGGCAGCACCGCCACCGATGCGCGAGCGCTGCTGTTCGGTATTGACGCCGCGAATCGCCTGCTGTGTTTCGCGTACCCGCTGAGTCAGCGCCTGCTGGGCTACTGCCAGCTCACGGGCCGTAAGGTTGCCGCTCGTGCGCAGCAGCTGGTACTGACCCCGCAGACGCTCAACCTCAACTTGCGCAGCACGATAGCGGCCAACGCCCAAATCCTGAGCCGCCGTCCTGATGGCCTGATCGTTGCGGCCAGAGGCAAGCCCCTTGGCCAGCGTGCTTTGGAGCCTTTGCTGCTCGGCGGCCAGGTTCCGGGTATCAACCCCCGCGGCTTGCAGTTCGGCGCGCTGCTCACGCACCTTGGCTTTCTGCCGATCAAACTCACGGGTAGCGTTAGCCAGAGTGCGCTGCGCCTGCGCATAGGCGCGATCGAGCTGGCGCACCGGCTGACCAGCCTGCTCTATAGCCCGTTTCAGTTCGTCAACTCGGCGCTTTGCCTCGAAGTAAGCGCTACTCGCTGCCTTGGCGTTCTGTTGTGTTTCCTTCAGGGCATCAATCTGGCGTAGCGGCTTCTCAATGCTGCGCACCAGTTCTGCATACTCGCGGCGAAAGCCGGCCACCTCTTTCGTGGCTTGGCCGACGTCGGCGGTTAACTTGAGCTCAACGTCTGTCATTAGTGCCTCCTGTGGCATTCAGTGATGCGAGAAAGAACGACCACGGATAGCAAGGGGCGCTGGCGTGCCCCAGTTGCACCATGGCCGAAATACAACGGTCCAGCTCTCTCAAGCTGTGGGCGCCGCCTGCTTGACCAGGCGCCCCATGAACCCGAAAAAATCGGGGTTCAGCTCCTTGCAGAGCTCGATCACTTCCCGGATCTGGGAGGGGCGTAGTCCATCGAACTGCTCGCGCGTCAAACTGGTCATTCGCAGCAGGTCACCGATGGAGCACTCGGTAAAAAGAGCTTCGTCCACCAGATCGCGTTGGGCCTGCGGGGCAAGTAGTTCGGCCAGCCAGTTGCGTACCTGCAGCACGCTCAGTTCGCGCACGGTTACCGAGATGTTGCCGAGTTGCAGCTCTTTGCTGTTGGTGATGTTCGCGGTCATTGTTTGTTCCTCTTGTGGGTTGGTGTGTCAGTGGGGTTGGCTTGTTGATAGGGCGGTTGAAGCTCAGCCGTTCGTGGGGGAACCGATGGAACCAGGGGAACCGAGCTAGCAAGTAGCAGGGCATTCAAGTGGATGGCTGTGAACATGGCGTCAGCCCTCCAAGAGGTGTAGGTGGTACAGGCGGCGGCTCTGACCGTCGGCCTTTACCTGTTTTGCGCGCTTGCCGGCTTCGCCTCGCTCAGCGATCCACCCGGCCGCGTCCAACACATCCAGCACCGTGCGCTGTTCGAAACCGGGCACGGCGCGCCGCAGCCCTTCGCTGGTGAACAACCAGATGCGCTGTCCGCAGCTCTCTCGCCACCAGCCCGCCCGATCTCGGATCGGCGGGCAGTCCCTGCCCAGTTCGGAAAAATGGGCTTCTCCATGGCGGGTGATGAACTCCAGCACTAGCGCCTTGATGGCGGCATCTTCGCTGGTGTCCGCGCTGCGCTCGCTCTGCCAACTGGCGAACAGCTCCAGCATGGCCAGGCGTGCGGCCTCTGGCGCCAGCGGCAGAAGTCCGCAGCTGATAGCTAGCTCTCCCGCCAGCGCCAGTAGGGCGAAGCGATCCGCTGCGCGCCCTTCCAGGTTGTTGCGGGGCTGGTACTGACTGCGCAGCAGTGTCAGCGCATCGGGCATGCTATCCAGGCCCTCACCGTCCAGCAGGTAGCGGACAAAGGCGGGGCCGGCGTGGCCGTAGTGGGTGACGCTGGCGCGCTTGATGGCCTTGGACAGGCTGGCGCCATCGGTGTGGTCGTGCAGGTGATCCCAGCAGCCGAAGCGGCGGGTGGCGCTCAAGTCCAGCAGCCGCACCTCCTGGCCGGCTTTGCTGCGCTTTCCCGCCTCGGCCATCTTGGCGGGCAGCGTCAGTTCCCCGGACGACAGCAGCGACACGCGCCAGCGGTTGGTTGTGCGTGCGCCCCCGGTGCGGGTTGCTCGAGCGCGCCCGGTACCGTTGGCCAAGGCGTAGACGATATCGCCGACCTTGGTCGGGTCGGCCTCGCCCAGCTCATCCAACACCAGCAAGGCGTCATTGCGCTGGCTGGCGATCCCCTCCAGGCCATTGCCGGTGGCGTTCCAAGTGCGCAACAGCTCCTCGCCGTGGCCCCATACCGAGGCGGCGGCCTGGGCGATGCTGCTTTTCCCAGTACTGCTCTTGCCATACAGGTTGACCCCGCCGCTCTGCTGGCGCGCTGGGTGCAGCAGGGGGCCAGCCAGGGCGGCACAGATGCCCAGGATCAACAACGGGTTGCCATCGGAGAAGCGCGCCACGCTATCGCGCCAGCCGTCCAGGTCGCCGGCCCGAGGGAAGTCGTCCAAGCTGGCCGCCTCGCTTTGCAGGATGGCGTCACCCTGGCCGATATTCTCGCCGGGCATGATGAACAAGGTGGAACCGTGCCAGCCAGTGGTGCTGGTTGCGGTGACTTGCCGGCCCGGACGCTGGCTCTGGATGTAGCGGTTCAACTGCTTGAAGCCGTCCGGGTCAATCTCCACGCCCATGCTCAGCAGTTCCCCGCGCAAGTCCTCCCCGCTACCGCGCAGCATGGCCATAGGCATGGCCCATTCCCGCCACTGGCCCAAGGTGTTACGGAACCTCAGCAGCCGCCCGAACTGGCCGCCATTGCTGCTGGTGATGGCCTCGACGTGCAGAGGCGAGCAAACCCACTGGTCGAACGGCACGGGCGCGGCGTCTCCTTTCCCGGGGCGCTGGCCGTGCCAGTAGACGCCAGCGCGTAGCTTCTGGCCGGTGCTGGTGGTGATGGGGTGGTCGTACACGCGAAAGGCTGGGCGCTCGATATCCGGCGTGGTGGCTTCGCTCACCAGTTGCAGCACGGTGGCTTTTTCCTTTGGCGCGCTCATGCTTGAGCCTCCCGCCATTGGCGCAAGTCGTTGAAGTCGGAGAGGTTCACGGGTGCGCTCGGCGGCCACTCGGGCAACACCAGCCCACAGCCAAGGGTGGCTGCGCTCTTGATAGCGGCGGTGCGGCCTGGGTTGCCTTCGGTCTGGCGGTCGTCGTCGCCGGCCACGATCAACACCGCGTCGGGGTGTCGGCGTTGCAGGCGGCGGCCCACGTCCAGCAGGTTGCCGGCGTTCATGGCGCAGGCGACAGCGGCGCCGGTCTCCTCGTGGATTGTTGCGCCCGTTGCCCAGCCCTCGCAGATGTACAGCGGTTGGCCGGCAGCGATGGTGCCCAGGCTCGAACAGCAGCCCTTGACCATGCCGCCGCTCAAGAAGCGCTTGCCCCCGTCCAGTTGTATGCGCTGCAGGTTGACCAGCACCCCGTCACGGCTCAGCGGCACTAGCAGCACATCACCCCGCTGGCGCAGGGTGTGCGAGCGGCAGCCCTTACCGACCAGGTAGGGGTGGCCCGGATCGGCGCGGTGAGCATCGCGCCACAGGCGGGCTGCGTACTCGGCCGCGGCCTGTTGGCGCTGGTGCTGCTCGGCCTCGCGCTGGCGCCTGGCATGCTCGATGCGCTGGCGCAGTTGTTCATGCTCCCTCGCGTTGGCTGGCGCGCGGCTGCTCCACTGGCGCCAAGTGCCGGCGTCCTTCCAACTGCCATAGGCGCCAGCGGCGATGCCATCCAGATGGAGCACATACCAGCCGTTACAGGTGCCAGCTTTGTCGCCAGGCACATGGAAACGGTGCAGGGCACCGTCAGCCACGGGCACCCACTCAAGCCGGCCATAGCTGGATTGCAGGGCATCGCGGAAAGCTAGCTCCACTTTCTCAAGGCCGAGCGAGGCCGTCGGCGCACAGGCGCCGTTTTTCTGAGTCATGGTGGTTACTCCTTGGCTTGGGCGGAGTCGACCGCGGCCTGCAGGTCGGAGGCGTCCCGCTGCAGATCTTGAGTCAAATCGTGGGCCAGGAACTGCGCCAGGCTGGCCAGCAACATGGCGCGCTCAATACGGCTCTCCACGCAGGCTTTCCCGCCCTCGAGCGCGCAATGGATGGAGTTGGCCAAGGCATCCAACCACTTGGCGTACTGGACGCGGCAACTGATCTGCTGAACAGCATCATCCGCAGCGGCCGCCAGTTGGCTGAGTTCAGTTGCTTTAGGCATCCGCCACCTCCACCACCTCCACCAGCTCCATGAGCTTGGAAAAGTCGTCGGAGATGGATTGCGAGAGGTAGATCTGGATCTGCATCAGCGAGCCGGCGCGACGGCTGTTGAGGTAAGCGCCCCCGGCACATTCAGCGCTAACCGCGTTGTCCAGCGTGATTTCGGCCAGCACCGTTGCGGTATCGATCTTCATTTCGAGGGCGTCGCCCAATTCCTTGACCTGGGCCTGCCTCTCGTGAGCTACCTGCTTACGCATGGCGCACCTCCTGAGATTCCAGGGCGCGAGCCTTGGCCATGGCTTCGTTGTAGCGAGCCAGGCGTACGGACAGGGAGGAGTTGCTGTGGAGTGCTGAAAGGGCGCGGGCCTTCCAGGCGTCCGCATGCGATGCGGACAAATTGCGGACAGTGTGCATGGGTGTAGCTCCGTGTGTGTTGTTGGAGCTGCCACGGATCGTCGCCAAACGAGTAAGGGTGGCAGCTGTGCGCAGGTTGGCGAACCGGGACACACGGAACCCGGCAGACCCGAGGGTCTCCCACGCACAGCCGCCATAACACGGCATTGCAGGCACAAAAAAAGCGCCTGCAATGGAATGGTGGGCGCTTGTGCGCCGTGTGGTGTTCGGGTCGCCAAACCCGGCCGCGGGATTGACCGCGACGGGCAGACCATAACGCCGTGCTGGCTGAAGCGCAAGGCCAATCATGCCGCTACCTCCAGCGTAGGCAGGGTACCCAGGTAGTACAGCGCAACGCCGTGGTGAGTGCGCCCATGTTCGTCGGTGAGGGTGAGACGGTGCGTTTTGATCGGGTGTCCTGCCTCGCGCAATTCCTTGATGCGAGCCGCAGGCATCATGATATTCAGCAAGCTGCGAGCAGTAATGGTGTCCACGGGGCCCTGGTGCAGTTTCTCCAGAAGTCGAGCGCGCTGGGCGCTGGTGCTGGTATCATCAAGGCGCGTTTTCTTGGGGCTGGCCTGTTGGTCGGCCTTTTCTTTGTCCGTCATTTAGGCGGCCTCCCCTCGACTGGCGGCGATGCGCTCATCGCACCAGGCCTGCACCTCTGCCTCGTTCCACACTACGGATTTGGGGCCCAGGTTGATTTGCTTGGGGAAGGTACCGGCCGCAATACGGCGGTAGATCTCGGAGCGCGAGAGGCTGGTGATTTGCTCCACAGCCTGGCGCTTGATGAATTGGCGGTCGAACTGGCTAGGGGTGGTTTTACTTGGCATCGTGTTAGCCCTCCTGGGCATTGCAAAGCGTTATCGGGAATCAACGCTTTCAATGCTGGCCAGGTGGCTGGCGCTGTAACAGGTGACAGGTTGCAGTAAAGGGGTGACAGGTTCGGGGCTGTACTGTGGATAACTGGCCGAATATCAGGCAGGACAGGGGGTGTAACCGGTCACCCCTTTTTCGGTGCTTTCTTGGCTACGGCCCCGCCCAGCTTGCGGGCCGGCCAGGTCAGAAACCACTGCAGGCGCTTCACCACTATTTCTTTAGGTTTGCCGAAATGCTGTTGCCATAAACGCCCCGCCAGCGGGCCTACGCCTATGCCGGCGGTTGTTGGGTCTGTCTGGCCGTTCTCAGTCATCTCGCACCAAACCATCACACTCCGCCGGCCTTCTACGGGTGATAAATGGTTGTTGGGGTTCATGAACTCGATGATTCCCGCGTGTTCGCGTAGTTGATCTTCTGCCAAGGTGAGTTTCCGGCAATCCTCCGCCGCAGCCCGTCTATAACGCTCTGCTTCCTCCCTGGCTTGCTGTAGCGCTTGCTCCAGAGTCTGCTCTCGCGCGTTACGACGCTCAATCTCCTTTCGGAGGGTTGCGGCTTGTTGTTCTGCTGCTTCTAGCCTTTCGCTTGCGCTTTGCTCGCCTTCCTGGCGCTGCTGTGCCTGGCGCAGGGCGAGGCATTCCGGGGTGCTTCCAGATAGCGGTGACTGGTGCTGTTCGGTCGGTAGTGCTCCTCCGTTGGGAGCTGGTGCTGGCGCCACCTGCTGCAAGCCAGCGGCGATGGTGGCGCGGGCCTCGGCCTCGCTTTCGACGCGTCCTATCCACTGCTTGGAGAGCAATACCGCGCCGGCCTGAGCTGCCCCGTTGGTTGTTTCAATCGTGTCCGCTGGCGCCCCTACGCTGTATCTGTCGAAGTAATCAGCCAGGGCCTCAATGGTTATGCCTCCGGCTCCGGTGGTGGGGTCGTACAGGGTCACACTGGCGGCGGTGTGGTCCAGGACTTGAGTGCTTGGGCCGATGGTGCGCAGAACATCGGCCAGCTCGCTGGCCAGCAGGCGCGGGTTAAGAGGGTGCTCTGCGGCCCACGACTCCACAACTTGAGTCAGTCGGACGCGCCCAAAGGGCTGTGGTGGTTGGTTTGGCAATTCCGCCATCCCTGTTTGTTCATACAGTAGGCGGCCCGATAGTAACAGGGCTTTTAAGTGTTTTGGGGAACACTGAGGAACATGAAAAAAATAATCCGGGAGGCTCTGGCGCTGGGCGCGCGCCACGTTTTCACCGCTCGCCAATTCGTGGCGCGCGGAATTGAGTACAACTCATGCACCATGCCTTCGGGGCGGAGGTGCCAAGTGCGGGCGAACGCCTTGGTTCCCCCGGTTCCCTATAGCTCCCTCACCGGGGGAACCGCTTAAAGCCGCGTCGCACTAGACGGTTCCACCAGTTCCCCCGGTTCCCCTGTAAATTGCACATGCACGGCGTTGGGTCGACGAAAGCCCGACCCCATAGGGCAGAAGCCGAAAGGGTCGCTCGCGACTTACACTTTCGTGAGTTTCCAGGGAACTGAGGGAACCTCAGCTACGCCTTGCGCTTGAGGCTCACCACGTTGGCGCCAGCGCGCAGGGCATCTATCGAATCGGCCCAGGCTTGCATCATCTCGCGGCGCTGCTCGAGGTAGGTGGCGTGGTCGTAGGTGTCGCGGATCTCGTCCTGATCTCCATGCGCGAGCTGACGCTCGATCCAATCACGGTTGTAGCCACGCCCGTTCAGCTCGGTGCTGAGCAGGTGGCGGAAGCCATGGCCGGTCTGGCGATCCTTGTAGCCGATCGACTGCAGGGCCAGGTTCACGGTATTTTCGCTCATGGGCCGGCTGGTGTCGTGCCGGCCTGCGAACGCCCGGGTACTTGCCGGTGAGCTGGTGGAGCTGGCGCAGGATGGCCGCGGCCTCGCGGGGGACGATGTGCGGGCTGCGGGCTTTCATCCTCTCCTTGGGAATTGGGGATGGTTAAGGCAGCGGTCTCACTGGACGTGAACGGGCGCTGATAACCCTATGGTGCCCAACGATAAGCACAGCGAGCTGCTGAGGAAAAGAACGCCTGCATACCCTCGAACACTGTGTTTGGGGGGGCGCCGTTGTCGAGGATGGCAGAAGGCTGGCATAGTCTGTTCCCATTGAGAACAGACAGGCCAGGTTTCTTACCCAAAATTACCCAAGAATTACCGTGCACTTACCCGCGGATCAGCTTGGGGGTTTTGGCTGTAAACCCTGCGCCGCAAGGGCTACGGACGCTCTGTGATGGCTGACAACCAATATTACCCGATCCTCATGGGGGCTCCGGATTTGGCAGATGTGCCTTTGACGGCTGACGAGGTTCACGCAATTGATGCTTTGCTCCTGTGCCGCCAAAAGCGGATACGGCTGTTGAGCAAGGAGCGTGATCAGCGGGCGCAAGCGGACCTCTATAGGCAATTGCAGTTTTTTACGAGCCGCTTACCCCCTGAGCTGGCGAACCTTGAACCTATTGAATTTTATGTGCCTTCGCCTTCAAGCGCCGACGAGCAGGCGAGTCTGCTCAGTGCTTTCTGGGCGGCAGTGCGTGTGTTGCAGGCACAAGGGCTGCAGATCAACCACGCCAGAGGCCGAGGGCTGCTAGCGATAAACCTCCCTCAGTTCAGGCAAATTATCAGTGCGTCACCGTACAAGCTTCAACTCGACCGGGACCTGTGTCGTGCACTGCGCGCTAGCGTTGATCCACTCTTTATAGAGGTCAAGAAGGTAAACAGCGTCGTTACTAGAGAGACTGTCCATTGTTGGATTTTTCAAGCGCTTGACGGTTGGCAGGAATAACAGTTGGCGGAATAAATAACTTGGAACTTGAGGAAGGGCTATATGGCTGTGTATGTTCTTGAAACTTCTTACACTATAAACTATACAACAAAGAAGCCAATTCCTATTCCTGAGATTGTAGATGCTCTACAAGCGCTCGAGCGAATCATTAAGCGCACGCCTGCATTTATTGAAAAATATTACGAAGGTATAATTATTACCGAGACGCAGGTTTATGTTGAGACGATTCAGGCCGGCTCTCTGCGGGAAGAGTTATTGATAAAGTATTTGTTCAGGACAAAGGATAATTATGACCAAGCCAAAGAGTTGGCTGGCAAGATTCTAGAGGATAACGAGGTGATTAAATATCTTGTTGCTATGGGCGTTGGCGCTACCTTGGTTTATGGGGGGAGCTTGCTTAGCAACACCGAATCACCTACTGCACCTCCGGCTATCACCGCGTACAACAACCAAATCATCAATATCGGCGGCGATATCGAGATGAAGGCCCAGGACATTGAGGCCGTTTTGAAGGGTATTACGGACAAGAAAAGCCTTGCGCGTGACGCTGTCAAAGTAGTCAAGCCAGCAAAAAATGATCCGGAGTCGTCTATTGAGATCGGCGATCTGTCTGCATTGACTATCGACAGGAAACTGGTAGCTGTCTTTCCAGAGAGCTATGAGCCGCCGTTGCCGACAGAAAGAAGTACGCGCTATGAGCGGCAAAAGATTGTTATTGACGCCAGCGATAGGCATAAGCATGGCACTGGTTGGGGCGGAGTGGTGCCGTCTTTGTTCCAGAGTCGAGTAAAGTTTGTGCTTGATGAAATGGTTGATCCGGCGTTACTTCATGGGCGAACCAATGCTATTGCGGATATCTCTGTTATTGAGCGTTATGTCCCCTCTAAGAAAGCTTACGAGGTCAAGGAAGTTCTCATTGAGGATGTCTTTCTTGATATGAAGTAGACAACTAGGATGGCACCACCCCCGAAAAGGAGTTCGACCATACCCATTCTTCGCTACCTCTGCGTTGCCCCCGCTTCCGCCCTAGTGGCCGCTTATGCGGCCGTCTGGATCGTCAGCCCTGCGCCGCTGGAGCGCACCGCCACTATTCTCCCGCTGCGAATCGACCAGGGCGACGGCCTGCTGATTTTGGGCGATTGGCGCACTGTGGAGGGCTACGACCACGTCACCACAAATGCCGTGGAGATTATCTGCAGCCGCGAGCGGCGAACCTGTCGAGAGGCCTATGCCGAGCTGCTGTACCACGGCAGCGGTGAGGATCTTGAAGCGCACGCCTACGACTACGAAGTGACCACCTGAGATGACCAGCGCTTGGTGGCCGTCGACAAGGACGGCATGGGCGAGTGCCTTGACCGCACTCTGAGCGTGGACCTGGTAGGCGAGGGCGCTACGCTGGAATGGCGCCCTGGTGAGGGCGAGTGCCAGGGCGATACCGCAAGGCGGTGCTGTTGGGCGATCCGCTTTAACTAGGGCGCTGTCGGCGAGCAAGGGTTGCCTGGGCACGGAGGGCGAGCCGATAGCTGATGAAATCGCTTACGACGAAGCGGCCAAACGCGATGGATGCGGCAAACGCGCTCGCTCCGAGGGTGAAGTCGTAGAGGTCGAATTGATACACCGAGACGGTGAAGTACAACGCGCCCATTATACCGATGGTCATTGCGGCAACGGCACTCCAGATCGCGGCGAATTTCTCGAAGGCGCCGATGACGATCTCAGGCTTATCGCGCCCGTCCGGCACCTCCAAGTGTCGGCATAGGCTGCGAAGCTGTGACTTTGTCCAGTTGCCGTCTTTATCCAGCGCTAGCAAGAAATCCATTTTTGATCGGCTGGTGGTGACGCCAGACGCGATGCGGAATGCCTCCAGCTCGATGGACGTTTCCAGGTAGTGGGATAAGTCCGGGTTTTTTGCGACGCTGGAGCGTAGCGCCTTCAGCCGCTCTAGCGGCTTACGCACGAAGTGTTTGTCATGCGCTTCGAAGGCGCTAAGGAGTGGTGCAATCAGCTTGGGGACGAGAGACAGCACCGTTACTGTTGCCGTGAATAGCGGCGCGTACTGGCTGCCGATTAGAGCTTGAGCTTGTTGAAGCAGATCCATTTGAGGGCAACGTCCATTGAAAAGACGGCAGTTTGCCCGCTGCGGGTTAGGCTGCCAAGGCGTTAGCCGGCTTGCATATTTCAGCCTAGTGGTAAGGTCTACGGACAACTGCCAATGATGGAGTATGCAGATGAGTAGTGATGTGAACGCGGCTGTGGGGGGAGCAACTGGCGGAGCGAGTTGCACAGCCGGCTGGGGAATGGTTGATGCCAGAGGACCGGCTGTTGCTGCGGTTTTACCGCCAACTCGATGCACGGGAACAGGCGTTTACTCGCCGAGCGATCGAGGCTCTAGTGAGTAGTTCGGAAAGACTAAATTGAGTCACAAAGAGGCAGTGAGCATGGCAGTAGATCTAGGCAAGATTTTTGACCTCTCGATGATGATTGATGCAATCGAAACCGAAGATGAGGTGGGCTGTGTGCTGAGGGTCCACCTTATGGCAGAGCAGATACTTATAAATTTTATTGAGCTGAAGAAATCAAGCGAGACCGAGAAATATCTAGGTCAGATGCGCGATTTCGGGGTCAAGATGGCCGTTGCGACTGCCATGGGGATGCCAGCTTGTATTCTTCAGGTTCTACATCACATCAATCGTATTCGTAACGACTTTGCCCATAGGGGAACCGGGAAGCTTGATTTGGGAGATGTGCAAAATATGCAGCGATTTGTAGATCAGATGGCTGAGCTTAATCCTAGATTTTTAGCAATAAAGGAAAGGGGCATTGAATTTGCCGATGGGAGAAAATTCAAATATGGAGCGGGTGGGGCACGGATTGACTTTAGTATCTCCGCTTTAAGCTTTCTGGGTGAGGCGGCGTTATACCTAGTGAAGTGCTCTATTCCAAAAGCGCTGGAGAGCGGTGACTTGGTGTTGGTTCCTAATAAATAAGAAGGGGGCGAAATATTAAAGCGTGCATGCTTGCTGTCTTTAATGTTTTGTTTTTCGATATTCTATTATGAGCTACCTCATTAAAGTATGTTTGATGCCCTGGACACTCGGGAGGTGGTGTGCCAGCACTTTCGCTACTACCTCGGCCGGTAGGTTTGGCAGGTGGCCAGGCCAATGGCGCTTGGCCTCTAATCTGGAGACTGCACCGTTCAGTTGCATGTCGATGCCCTTGCGGATGATCTCCCGGCGTTTCTCTTCTAACGCCTCTTGTTCCTGTAGATCTGGAGTAGTCATGACAGTTTCCAATATTGAGCGGTTTGATGAGTTAACTGGCCGGGTGTTGGCCAGGCTTTATGCAGAGTTCCCGCTGCCAATCCGGCTGATGCCAGACAAGTTCGTGGAGACGTCTTGGGTCGTGGATGCGTTCACCGGCGCCTTGGCTGCCAGCGCAGATACTGAGTTCTTCACTGCGACGGTGGATTGGCTGGCTGATGCGGGATATCTGCGTTATCAGGGGCTCGACCCGACCAAGGTGAATGGCTTTACCGGTGCTGTACTGACGGCCAAGGGGCTGGAGTTGTTGAAGGCGATACCGGATAGTCTGGGCGACTCGTTCGGTGAGCGACTGCGCGAGGCTGCGGCGACCGAAGGACGGGAAGGATTGCGCTCGCTGGTCTCCCAAGTGCTTGGTGCCGGTATTTCGCTGCTATCTAGCCAATAGCGTCTTGATCATGCTTGCTCGCCGTGCTGTATACGCCCAGCCGCCTGCTCAGCACTGGCCTTGCTGGCATACAGGTGCGTGAGCCGCTTGGGGTTAGTCTGGTCGCCGGCGGTGACTTTCTTCTGGGGCCCGGTTTTCTCGTTGCGGTACCAGACGAATGCGACGGTGTACGGCTCGGCGGTGTCGCTCTACAGCTCGTCGCCGTCTGGCAGTTGGCTGTGAGTTACTTGGAATGTGGCTGACCCCCTGCAGGGTTCGATCTATCGATTGACAGCTTGCACTCTGAAGCCTTTCACACAGGAGAGATTCACCATGCCAAGAATCAAAGCTGTACACGGGGTATGCCGTCCTGGCGAGCGATACCTCGATGAGGTGGCTGGCCCGGTCAGAGTAGGGTGTTACACCCATAGCGACCACCTCTGGATCTACTACCGTGGAACCGTTCAGGGACGGCCATGCGAGATTCGTATGGCGGCAATTCCTGACGACTTTCTATGTGGAGTGCGTCGAGGGGAGGGATATCGCTATAGCTGCATAGCCTTGGTCCGAGAGCGCGCAAGCCGCTAGGCTGCGTGAGCTATTGGCGGCTTATTGTCCGGCTAGGGGGCATTTGACTCTGGCTTTGCTGCTGAAAGATGGCTGAGATATGAGGTCTGGCATGTTGGTGCAAACGATTGCACCTGAAATGAAAAGCCCCACTGATGCGGGGCTTTTACAAAGATTATGATCAGCGATCCATTGATGCCGTTGGGCTCTGGCTATGGCTGCGAGGTGCGTTCACCATTGCGTCGGCCAGTGCTTGCCAGCTATCGCTCGCCCGCTTCATGCCCTCCGCCAGCTCCTTCGGCAACTGGTAGCTGGTGACCGGCTTCTGCGTTTGCTTCTGGCTGTTGGTCTGCATGTTGAACCTCGATCTCTTGAGAGTTCCAATTGAAGATTAGGTCGTTCAGTTGGGGGAGCAGAGTATACAGTTTTGACAGCAGTTGTAGCTCTCGTTCGTCAGGTGCTCTGACGCGGTCGAACAAGGTTCCTGCTTCTTTCCTATCGATCACAAAGCTATGGGCAGGATAGCCAGTAATCAAGTTAAGTAGTGCGTTCTGCTTCAAGTTCCGGCTGTCAGCCTCAAGGCGTTTGCCGTACTCAAATCCAACCGTGTTGGCTCGGAAAATCTCCCCAAGCCTGATGGGGTCGATCTGCCCATAGACTGGCTGGAAGACGCTTCCTGCAAGCTTTGCAGAAATCTCAGCAGCCATTTTCGTTGAGATGCCCGTTCGAGCCCTTGTGCTGTACATGAAGTCTTCAAAGGCTGAGTAGGTCTGTTTTCGGAGTAGTTCCAAGCCTTGTTGAATATCCATGCCTGAGGAACGCTCCATCAATTCATCCGGCTTAGTCATCTGGATATCCAGAGGCCCAAGCTCTCCTCTGTCAGCAATCACCAGCTCATGTGCTCCGATAGCAATGAGCGTGCCAGCGGATTTGCAGATGTCAGGCACAAGGAGCTTAAAGTCGCCGTAGTGATGCCGTAAGCATCGAGCAATTCGATACCCAGCGTGAGGATCGCCGCCGTGTGTGATGAGGACTAAATAGGCCGATTGGCTCAGCTTTTGCTGCTGGCAGACATGGGTGACCTGCTCGTATCCAGAGCGAGAGATATCACCGATATAGAGAATGATGTCCTCGTCAAACTCGTCGAAGCGCTTTACTCGGCGTTTCATAAATCCTCCCTGATGCCAATTATTTGGCTGTACTGCCAGCCTAGCAGGGCATTCGAGTTATCGCGGGGCAACCTGCCGTTACGCTTGGCGCTGAACGAGAAAAGATAGTCGAACGGAGAGAATAAGGGCTGAATGTCCAGGTTTTTATATCTAGCATTCATAGGATCGCACCGCCATCCATGGGTAATGTCGAGCGACTATGTCTTGCGCTTGATGCTCACCACGTTGGCGCCAGCGCGCAGGGCATCTATCGAATCGGCCCAGGCTTGCATCATCTCACGGCGCTGCTCGAGGTAGGTGGCGTGGTTGTAGGTGTCGCGGATCTCGTCCTGATCTCCATGAGCGAGCTGACGCTCGATCCAATCGCGGTTGTAACCGCGCCCGTTCAGCTCGGTGCTGAGCAGGTGGCGGAAGCCATGGCCGGTCTGGCGATTCTTGTAGCCGAGTGCCTGCAGCGCCAGGTTCACGGTGTTCTCGCTCATGGGGCGGCTGATGTCGTGCCTGCCGGCGAACACCAGCGGGTACTTGCCGGTGATCTGGTGGAGCTGCCGCAGAATAGCCACGACCTGGCGGGGAAGAGGGACGATGTGCGGGCGGCGCGCTTTCATCCGCTCCTTGGGTATTGTCCATGTCGCGGCGTCGAGATCGAACTCGGCCCAGGGCGCGGCGCGCAGCTCGCCCGGGCGAACGGCAGTCAGGGCCAGCAGTTGGATAGCGCTGCGGGTTAGGACGTGGATCTTGGCCGTCTCGACCTTGTCGAGGAGTTCGGGGAGCTCGGCGAAGGTGACGTGTGGGTGATGTTTGGTCGCTGGCGGCTGAGCAGCGATCACATCCAGATCGGTGGCAGGGTTGTGATCGATGGCGCCCTTAGCCAGACCGTAGCGGAAGATCTGATTCAGCCACTGGCGGGTTTTCTTGGCGACGTTGTGCGCGCCGCGGCTCTCGATCTTGCGGATCAATTCCACCAGGTCGGGCCTAGCCACCGACTCGAAGGGTTTCCTGCCCAGCGCGGGTAGTAGGTCCGACTCAAGGTAGGCCAACGCCTTGGCCGCGGTCGCCGGCGCCCAGCGGGGTGTGCGGTACCGGTGCCACTCCCTAGCCAGAGCCTCGAAAGTCAGCACCTCGGCCAACTGCGCCAGCCTGTCGGCCTTCTTCTGTTCGCCGGGGTCGATGCCCTCGACCAACTGCTGCCGCGCTTCTTCTCGGCGTCGCCGGGCTTGCTGTAGGGGCACGGTCGGATATGCCCCTAACGCCAGGCGCTTTTCCTTGCCGGCGTAGCTGTACTTCAGGCGCCAGAGTTTGGAGCCGCCAGGCATCACTTCCAGGTACAGGCCCTGGCCGTCGGCGAGTTTGTAGGGCTTGTCCTTGGGCTTGGCGACCTTGATGGCCGAGTCAGTCAGCGGCGTGGCTTTGCGGGGCATAGGGGCACCTGCGTAGGGGCATGAAACATGACCTAACTGGATATGCCCCTAAACATGCCCCTAAAACTTTGGGCTTGCAAGGGAATAGGTGGGAACTTTAGGCAATAAAAAACCGGCCAATGGGCCGGTTTTTCTAGTCTGGCGGTGCTTTTTGGCACTGCCTGGGAACATATCGTGGTGCCCCGGGGGAGACTCGAACTCCCACTCCTTTCGAAAACGGATTTTGAATCCGCCGCGTCTACCGATTCCGCCACCGGGGCACGATGGCGGCGCAGTATAGGGACGCGTCTTGCGCTGGTCAATCGGCGCAGCTGTCGTGGCAACGCTATGGTTGGGACACTGTGTAGCAGCGCTGCATCTGACTTTTTGTTGCGTCGGTGCTTAGAATCACGTCTGTCATCAAGCGCACCGAGGTGAGTGCTTATATAGGTGGCTTTGGGCAGTCCGGTCATGGAGGGGGAGTGTGGTCAGAGTCTTGTGCCGGGCAATTCTGCTGTGGCTGGCGCTCGTGCCCGTGGCGCGGGCGGAGGTGCTGGTCTATGCCGTCACCGATGAGAGCTGGGCGCCGTACTGGATTGTTGACGGCGAGCGGATCAGCGGCATCCTGCACGATTTCATGATCGCGCTGGATGCGCGCCTGCCGGACGACCTGCAGGCCAGCCACCCGCTGCCGCCGCTGCGCACGCAGAAGCTGTTCCGCGAGGGGCAGGTGCAGATCGAATGTTGCGTGAGCCGGAGTTGGCGGCGCGCTGCCGGGCAGGCCGAGGTTTCGCTCTGGAGCATTCCGGTACTGGATGCCGAAGAGATGCTGCTCTTCGCGCCGGGCAAGGGATTTCCCTTCCGGCACCTCGAAGACCTGCGTGGCCGCTCCATCGCCACGGTGCGGGGCTACGGCTATGTGGGCAGCGAGTATTTCCAGCGCAACGATGGTGCCGATGCTCATGCGCTGATCTTCCGGGTCGCCCAGGGGCACAGCGAGGCCGGTATTCTCGACCGGCTGGAGTGGCGCTACCTGAGAAGCCGCGATCCTCAACTGCAGGCGCCAAGCTGGCAGGTGGAGGAGGGTGCCGTGATCAATCGCTCGCAGTTGCGTCTACGCCTGCATCGTGACCATGCCGGGCACCTGGCGGCGATCAACGAGGCGATAGGGGCCCTGCAGGAGGACGGTACCCTGGCGCGTATCGTTGCAGAGTACGCGCCGCAGGCTCACGTGGCCGGACAAGGGGAAATCCGGTAAGCTTTGCGGCCCTGCTGAAATACCCCCGCCGAATCATGCGTGTTGCCGATTTTCACTTCGATCTCCCCGAGTCGCTGATCGCCCGCCATCCTCTGGCCGAGCGTCGCGCCAGCCGTTTGCTGCAGCTCGATGGCCCGAGTGGCGAGCTGCGTCATGGCCAGTTCACCGATGTGCTGGAGCAGTTGCGCCCCGGCGATCTCATGGTGTTCAACAACACCCGCGTGATCCCTGCGCGCCTTTTCGGCCAGAAGGCCTCCGGCGGCAAGCTGGAGGTGCTGGTGGAGCGTGTGCTCGATCAGTATCGCGTGCTGGCGCACGTTCGTTCGAGCAAGTCGCCCAAGCCTGGCTCGCAGATTCTCATCGATGGTGGTGGCGAGGCCGAGATGGTCGCGCGCCACGACGCCCTGTTCGAGCTGCGCTTCGCCGAGCCGGTGCTGCCGCTGCTCGAGCGCGTCGGACACATGCCGTTGCCGCCCTATATCGACCGTCCGGATGACGAGGCGGATCGCGAGCGCTATCAGACCGTCTATGCGCAGAAGGCCGGAGCGGTGGCGGCGCCGACCGCCGGGCTGCATTTCGATGACGAGCTGCTGGCGGCCATTCGAGGCAAGGGCGTGGAGACAGCCTTCGTGACCCTGCATGTGGGTGCGGGCACCTTCCAGCCGGTGCGCGTCGAGCGTATCGAGGACCACCACATGCACAGCGAGTGGCTGGAGGTCGGCCAGGATGTGGTCGATGCGGTCGCCGCCTGCCGCGCGCGCGGCGGTCGTGTCGTGGCGGTGGGCACCACCAGCGTGCGTTCCCTGGAAACCGCTGCCCGCGATGGCGAGCTGAAGCCCTTCAGCGGTGACACCGACATCTTCATCTACCCCGGCCGGCCGTTCCACGTGGTCGACGCCCTGGTGACCAACTTCCACCTGCCCGAGTCGACGCTGCTGATGCTGGTGTCGGCGTTCGCCGGTTATGCCGAGACCATGGCGGCCTATCGCGAGGCCGTGGCGCAGGGTTATCGCTTCTTCAGTTATGGTGATGCCATGTTCATCACCCGCAATCCCGCCGCGCGCGGGCCCGAGGTTTGAGTATGTCGCGCACCTGTCGCATGTCCTTCGAGTTGCTGGCCACCGACGGCAAGGCCCGTCGTGGTCGCCTGACCTTCCCGCGTGGCGTGGTCGAGACCCCGGCCTTCATGCCGGTGGGTACCTATGGCACGGTCAAGGGCATGCTGCCGCGTGACGTCGAGGGGATCGGCGCGCAGATCATTCTCGGCAACACCTTCCACCTGTGGCTGCGCCCGGGGATGGAGGTGATCAAGAAACATGGCGATCTGCACGACTTCATGCAGTGGCAGGGGCCGATCCTCACCGACTCCGGTGGCTTCCAGGTGTTCAGCCTGGGCGCCATGCGCAAGATCAAGGAAGAGGGCGTGTACTTCGCCTCGCCCGTCGATGGCGCCAAGGTGTTCATGGGGCCGGAAGAGTCGATGCAGGTGCAGCGTGACCTCGGTTCGGACATCGTGATGATCTTCGACGAGTGCACGCCGTATCCGGCCGAGTTCGACGTGGCCAAGCGCTCCATGGAGCTGTCGCTGCGTTGGGCCAAGCGCTCCAAGGACGCGCATGGCGAGAACACGGCGGCGCTGTTCGGCATCGTCCAGGGCGGCATGCACGAGGAGCTGCGCAAGCGCTCGCTCGACGGCCTCTGCGAAATCGGCTTCGACGGCCTGGCCATTGGCGGCCTGTCGGTGGGTGAGCCGAAGGAGGAGATGATCCGCGTGCTCGACTACCTGCCGCCGCAGATGCCGGCCGACAAGCCGCGCTACCTGATGGGCGTCGGCAAGCCCGAGGACCTGGTCGAGGGCGTGCGTCGCGGCGTCGACATGTTCGACTGCGTGATGCCGACGCGCAACGCCCGCAACGGTCACCTGTTCGTCGATACCGGCGTGGTGAAGATCCGCAATGCGGTGCACAAGCACGACGATTCGCCGCTGGACCCGACCTGCGACTGCTACACCTGCACAAACTTCTCCCGCGCCTACCTGCATCATCTGGACAAATGCGGCGAAATGCTCGGCAGCATGCTCAATACCATCCATAACTTGCGGCATTATCAGCGGGTTATGGCTGGTTTGCGCGAGGCTATCGGACAGGGTACATTGGCCGCCTTTGTCGAAACCTTCTATGCCAAGCGCGGCCTGCCTGTGCCGCCGCTGGACTGATTCCCGAACGATTCAAGATCCTTTCCATTAGGAGTGCTACATGAGCTTTTTCATTCCCGCCGCCTACGCTGACACCGCGGCTGCTGCCCCTGCAGGGAGCGGTTTCGAGTGGGTCTTCCTGATCGGCTTCCTGGTCATCTTCTATCTGATGATCTGGCGTCCGCAGGCCAAGCGCGCCAAAGAGCACAAGAACCTGCTCGGCGGTCTGCAGAAGGGCGACGAAGTGGTCACCAGCGGCGGCATCGCCGGCAAGGTCTCCAAGGTCACCGATGATTTCGTGGTGATCGAGGTGTCCGACACCGTCGAGCTGAAGTTCCAGAAGCAGGCCATTGCCGCCACCCTGCCCAAGGGCACGCTGAAAGCCATCTGATTCAGTTCATAGTTTCCATTCGACGGGGCGCTTTAAGCGCCCCGCGTCATAAGCGGGTGGCTCGTTCATGCTCAATAAATACCCTCTGTGGAAGTACCTGCTGATCCTGGCCGTGCTGGCGATCGGTCTGGTCTACTCCATCCCCAACCTCTATCCGGACGATCCTGCGATCCAGGTCAGTGGCGCCAGTTCGGCGCTGGCCATCGAGCAGGCGGATGTCGACCGTGCCAGCAAGGCGCTGCAGGATGCGGGCATCCAGGTCAAGGCCGCCAGCATCGACGAGCGTGGTCGCGGTGGCCTGATTCGTCTGGCCAAGCAGGATGACCAGTTGCCGGCCAAGGACATCGTCCGCCGTGCGCTGGGTGATGACTACGTGGTGGCGCTGAACCTGGCGCAGACCACACCCGACTGGCTGCGCAGCCTGGGCGCGAGCCCGATGAAGCTCGGCCTGGACCTCTCCGGCGGTGTGCACTTCCTGCTGGAAGTCGACATGGACAAGGCGCTGGATGTGCGTCGCAAGGTCTATGAAGGCGAGATCAAGAGCCTGCTGCGCAAGGAGCGCGTGCGCTACCGCAGCATGCCGGAAAGCAATGGCCGCATTCAGCTGGGCTTCGCCGACAGCGAGACGCTGGATAATGCCGAGCGCCTGATCCGCAAGGACTACAAGGACTTCGAACTGACCAGCGTCGAGCGTGGTGGTCAGCAGGTCCTGCAACTGGCACTGACCCAGGCCAAGATCGCCGAGATTCGCGAGTACTCGATCAAGCAGAACCTCACCACCGTGCGTAACCGGGTCAACGAGCTGGGCGTCGCCGAGCCGCTGGTCCAGCGCCAGGGTGCCAACCGCATCGTGGTCGAGCTGCCGGGCGTGCAGGACACTGCCGAGGCCAAGCGTATTCTCGGCAAGACCGCCAACCTGGAGTTCCGTCTGCAGGCCGAGCTGGACGCGCCGCGTGGTGCGACCGAGGACTTCGAATTCCGCGAGGCCGGTCGTCCGCCGGTACAGCTCGAGCGTGAGCTGATCATCACCGGTGACCAGGTCACCGACGCGCAGGCCAGCTTCGACGAGAACGGTCGCCCGCAGGTGAACATTCGTCTCGACGGCCATGGCGGCGACTTGATGAACCGCGCCACCCGCAACAACGTCGGGCGCAGCATGGCGGTGATCTTCATCGAACAGAAGCCGGTCACCCGCTACGTGCGTCAGACCGTCGACGGTGTCGAGCAGGAGGTCGCCGTGCCGACCTTCGTCGAAGAGAAGAAGATCATCAGCCTGGCGACCATCCAGTCGGCGCTGGGTAGCCAGTTCCGCATCACCGGTCTGAACGGCCAGGGCGAGTCTTCCGAGCTTGCGCTGCTGCTGCGCGCCGGTGGCCTGGCTGCACCGATGTACTTCGCTGAAGAACGCACCATCGGCCCGAGCCTGGGTGCGGAGAACATCGCCAAGGGTATCGAGTCCACCGAATGGGCGATGATCTTCGTGGCGCTGTTCATCATCGCCATCTATCGCTTCTTCGGTGTGCTGGCGACCGTGGCGCTGGCGTTCAACCTGGTGCTGCTGGTCGGTCTGATGTCGGCGATCGGCGCGACCCTGACCTTGCCGGGTATCGCCGGTATCGTGCTGACCCTGGGTATGGCGGTGGACGCCAACGTGCTGATCTTCTCGCGCATACGCGAGGAGCTGGCCAAGGGGCTGCATGTGCAGCGGGCGATTCATGAAGGTTTCGATCGTGCCTACTCGGCGATTCTCGACAGTAACCTGACCACCCTGCTGGTGGGCGGCATCCTGTTCGCGATGGGCACCGGCCCGGTCAAGGGCTTCGCGGTGACGCTGTCGCTGGGGATCGTTACCTCGATGTTCACAGCCATCATGTTCACCCGAGGTCTGGTCAACCTGATCTTCGGTGGTCGCAACGTCAAGAAGCTGTGGATCTGAGGTGCAGCCATGATCAAGTCAACCATTCGTTTCATGGCGATCCGCAACATCGCCTTCGCAATGACCGTCGTGCTGACCATCGTCGGCCTGGGTGCGCTGTTCACCAAGGGTCTGAACTTCGGTCTGGACTTCACCGGCGGTACCCTGATCGAGCTGCAGTACGAGCAGCCGGCCGACCTGGATCTGATCAAGAACGAACTGGGCCAGGCAGGCTACGTTGATGCCGTGGTGCAGAGCTTTGGCGCCAGCACCGATGTGCTGGTGCGCCTCGCCGGTGACGACGCGGACCTGGGCAACCAGGTCGCGGCGGCGCTGCGCAAGGTGGACGCGGCGACGCAGTTCGAGGTCAAGCGCGTCGAGTTCGTCGGTCCGCAGGTGGGTGAGGAGCTGCGCGACCAGGGTGGCATCGCCATGCTCCTGGCCCTGGGCGGCATCCTGCTGTACCTGGCATTCCGCTTCCAGTGGAAGTTCGGCGTCGGTGCCATCGCCTCGCTGGTGCACGACGTGGTCATCACCCTGGGGGTGCTGGCGTTCTTCCAGATCCCGTTCGATCTGACCGTGCTGGCTGCGGTGCTGGCGATGATCGGTTACTCGCTCAACGACACCATCATCATCTATGACCGTATCCGCGAGAACTTCCGCGTGCTGCGCAAGACGTCGCTGATCGAGAACGTCGACATCTCGATCACCCAGACCCTGCTGCGTACCATCGCTACCTCGTTGTCCACGGCACTGGCGCTGCTGGCGCTGCTGTTTTTCGGTGGCGACGTGCTGGCGGCCTTCGCGCTGACCCTGCTGGTCGGTGTGGTGGTGGGTACCTACTCGTCGGTCTATATCGGCGCCACGGTGCTGGTGTGGCTGAAGCTCAGCGTCGAGGATCTGATTCCTCCGGCGGTCGATGCAGAGGCCGACGACGGGCGTCCCTGATGTTGTGACGGGCGTCTAGAAAGTCAGCGAAAGCCGCAGCAAGTCGAACTTGCCGCGGCTTTTTGCTGTCCTAGGCAAGGAGAGAGGCGCGAGTCGCCGAGCCTGGGAGACACATAAAATGAACAAGTCAATGTTGGTAGGTGCCGTACTGGGTGCTGTGGGTGTGACCGCTGGTGGTGCCGTGGCCACCTACAGTCTGGTTGATCGTGGCCCGGACTATGCCGAGGTGCTGGCTGTCACGCCGGTCAATGAAACCGTGAAGACCCCGCGGGAAGTGTGCAAGGACGTGACCGTCACGCGTCAGCGTCCGGTGCAGGATCAGCATCAGATCGCCGGTACTGCCATTGGCGCTATCGCCGGCGGTCTGCTGGGCAACCAGATCGGTGGCGGCAACGGCAAGAAGATCGCCACGGTGGCGGGTGCGGTTGGCGGCGGCTACGCCGGCAACAAGATTCAGGAAGGGATGCAGCAGCGTGACACCTACACCACCACAGAAACGCGCTGCAATACCGTGACCGATACCAGCCAGAAGCTGGTGGGTTACGACGTGAAGTACCAGCTGGGCGAGAAGGTCGGCAGCGTGCGCATGGATCGTGATCCTGGCAGTCGCATTCCGCTCAACGACAAGGGCGAGTTGGTCCTGGTGCAGCAGACCCAGTGAGAAATGGCCGCCAATAAAAAACGCCCCTCGGGGCGTTTTTTATTGCGCTGTCCCGTCCTGAATAAGGTTTACACCTCCCATCCCGATTTTCCGGAGAGCTAGATGGAGCAAGGTGTAAAGCGCACGCAGCGAGATTACTCGCTGTCTTTTAAATTGGCCGTCGTTGATCAGATTGAAAAAGGCGAGCTGACCTACAAGCAGGCCCAGGTACGGTATGGCATCCAGGGTCGATCAACGGTTCTGGTATGGTTGCGTAAGCATGGTCGGCAAGATTGGAGCCAAGGGGCGTCGATCCGGGCCGAGAGGAGTTGCGCGATGTCCGCCCCCAAAACGCTCACTCCAGAGCAGCGGATCAAAGAGCTTGAGCAGCAGCTTGAGTTGATGAGCCAGAAAGCTCATTTCTTCGAGACCGTCGTTGATGTCCTGAAAAAGGACTACGGTGTATCGGTCGTAAAAAAGCGATCCGGCAAGTCCTCTCGCAAGGTCAAGTCGCAGGGCTGAGCATTGCCAGGGCTTGTCAGTTTCTCGGCATCAGTCGGCAGGCTTACTACAAGCGCAACCGAGTGGCTGATAGCAAAGCACGCCAAGCAGATCGGATTGTCGAGTTTGTTCAACAAATCCGGATGCGTCAGCCACGGCTAGGCACACGGAAGCTGCACTATCTGCTGCGCTGCCAGCCTGATAGGCAGGTCCAAGTTGGCCGAGACCGGCTGTTTGAAGTCTTGGGAGAGCGCCGTTTGCTGGTGCTACCCAAGCGGGCGTATCACAAGACAACTCAGAGCTTTCACCGCTTCTATCGTCATCCCAACCGACTGAAGCCAGGCCCGAATCAAATTGTCCCATCAAGGCCAGAGCACGTTTGGGTGGCGGACATCACTTACCTGCCTGCCAGAAGCGGCCCGCTATACCTAAGCCTGGTAACAGATGCTTACTCCAGAAAGATTGTTGGCCATCATGTGCATGAGAGCCTGCATGCCGAGTCGGTTGCGCAAGCCTTTAGACAGGCACTGCGCAAACGGCGGCGGCGTCAGCCGTTAGTCCATCACTCAGACCGAGGTATTCAATACTGCTCAGCGCTGTACCAGTCACTGCATGCACGGAACGGGGTGCAATGCTCGATGACTGACGGATATGACTGCTACCAGAACGCGCTGGCCGAACGGATCAATGGAATACTCAAAACAGAGCTGCTGCTGAGCAGTCCAGAAAATCTAGAGCAGGCGAGAACGATGGTTGATGAGACGGTGCAGATCTACAACACGGAGCGGCCTCACATGGCCCTGAAAAACAAAACGCCCGATGCGGTGCATCGGGCGTTTTGAGGCCTATCGGCCTACCTGAGCAGGTGTAAACCTATTTCAGGACTAGACACGCAGCTGAAACTCAGCGCTTCATCGAGGGCGCCAGGTGCGGCTGAATGGCGGTCAGCACGGCCTTGAAGCACTTGGTGTTGCCGGCGACGATCTGGCCCTTCTCGAGGAAATCGTGGCCGCCGCTGAAGTCGCTGACCAGGCCGCCTGCTTCCTGGATCAGCAGGGCGCCTGCAGCCATGTCCCACTCGGACAGGCCGAATTCCCAGAACGCATCGAAGCGGCCGGCGGCGACGTAGGCCAGGTCCAGGCTGGCGGCGCCGGCGCGGCGGATGCCGGCGGTCTGGCCGGTCAGGCTGCGGAACATGTTCAGATAGTTGTCCAGGTGGTCCAGCTGGCCATCGCGGAACGGGAAGCCGGTGCCGAGCAGGGCGCCGTCGAGGCTCTTGCGGTTGCTGACGCGCAGGCGGCGGCCGTTGAGGGCGGCGCCACGGCCACGGCTGGCGGTGAATTCTTCCTGGCGTACCGGGTCGAGGACGATGGCGTGCTCGAGGCGGCCGCGGTATTTGCAGGCGATGCTGATGGCGAAGTGCGGCACGCCACGGATGAAGTTGGTGGTGCCGTCCAGCGGGTCGATGATCCACTGATAGTCGGCGCCTTCGCCGCTACCTTCCAGCACGCCGCCTTCCTCGCCCAGGAAACCGTGGGTCGGGTAGGCCTTGCGAATGGCCTGAACGATCATCAGTTCAGCGGCCTTGTCGACCTCGGTGACGTAATCCTTGGCATCCTTCTCGTCGACCGAGATGACATCCAGGCGCTCGATGGAGCGAAAGATCATTTCACCGGCGCTGCGAGCGGCGCGCAGGGCGATATTCAGCATGGGCTGCATGGGAGGTTCACCTGGGGCGTTAAAGAAAGCCCGCCATGTTAGCAGAAAACCTTTGCCGATGAAGCGCCGTCTGTATGCTGCATGGCATTAATCTGAGGGCTTGGGTAAGATCGTTGCCCCCTTGTCTTCACTGAGAGTGCCTGCGTTGCTGGAAAATATTCGCGTGGTTTTGGTCAACACCAGTCATCCGGGCAACATCGGCGGCGCTGCGCGGGCGATGAAAAACATGGGCCTGTCGCGTCTGGTGCTGGTCGATCCCGTGGATTTTCCCAGCGGTGATGCTGTCGCGCGTGCCTCCGGTGCCACCGATGTGCTCGATGCGGCGCAGGTGGTTGGTACGCTGGAAGAGGCGTTGGTCGGCTGCAGCCTGGTGATTGGCACCAGTGCGCGCGATCGGCGCATTCCCTGGCCGCTGCTCGATCCGCGCGAGTGCGGTGTGACCAGTTGCGAGCAGGCGGCTGGCGGTGGCGAAGTCGCGTTGGTGTTCGGTCGCGAATATGCCGGGCTGACCAACGAAGAACTGCAGCGATGTCAATATCACGTGCATATCCCGTCGAACCCGGAGTTCAGCTCGCTGAACCTGGCGGCGGCGGTTCAGGTGCTGGTCTACGAAGTGCGGATGGCCTGGCTCACGGCGCAGAATCTACCGACCAAGGTGGAGAAGCTGGAGACCACGGCGGTGCTCAACTCCCAGGCGGCGACTGCGGATGAACTGGAGTCCTTCTACGGTCATCTGCGTCGCGTGCTGGTGATGATCGGCTTCCTCGATCCGCAGAAGCCCCGGCACCTGATGACTCGCCTGCGTCGCCTCTATGGGCGCAGTGCGGTGAGCAAGTTGGAAATGAATATCCTGCGCGGCATTCTCACCGAGACCGAGAAAGCCGTGCGCGGAGAGCCTCACAAGCAGGGGAAATCTGATGTTTGAACGCATGCGAGAAGATATCCAGAGCGTATTTCACCGTGATCCGGCCGCGCGCAATACCTTCGAGGTCGTGACCTGCTACCCCGGGCTGCATGCCGTCTGGCTGCACCGTGCCGCGCATTCGCTCTGGCGTTCGGGGTGGAAGTGGCCGGCGCGCGTGGTGTCCAACTTCGGGCGCTGGTTGACCGGCATCGAGATTCATCCCGGGGCCAGGATCGGTCGGCGCTTCTTCATCGACCACGGCATGGGCATCGTCATCGGCGAGACTGCCGAGATCGGTAACGACGTGACGCTGTATCAGGGCGTGACCCTGGGTGGCACCAGCTGGAACAAGGGCAAGCGCCATCCGACCCTGGAAGATGGTGTCGTGGTCGGTGCGGGGGCCAAGGTGCTCGGCCCCTTCACTGTCGGTGCCGGTGCCAAGATCGGCTCCAACGCGGTGGTGACCAAGGCGGTGCCTGCCGGTGCCACGGCGGTCGGCATTCCGGGCAAGATCATCGTCAAGTCCGACGGCGAGCAGGAGGCCAAGCGCCAGGCCATGGCCGAGAAAATCGGCTTCGATGCCTACGGTGTGGGGCAGGACATGCCGGACCCGGTGGCGCGTGCCATCGGCCAGCTGCTCGACCACCTGCACGCCGTCGACGGGCGTCTCGAGGGCATGTGCAAGGCCCTGACGGCGCTTGGCAGCGATTATTGCGGCAAGGACCTGCCGACGCTGCGCGATGAAGACTTCGCCGATGTCTGCAAGGACCAGCAGGCAAGCGACAAGCCCGCTGCGTGATGCACGAGGGGGCGGCATTTGCTATCATGCCGCCTCTTTTTGCGGTCAATTCCGAGTAAATCAATAGGTCTTATAGTTGACTTAAATACTCGGGAATCGCATACTTCGCCGCAATTCAGTGATTCGTGGTAGAGCCATGCGACTGACCACCAAAGGCCGTTACGCCGTTACCGCCATGCTTGACCTGGCGTTGCACGCACAGCACGGTCCCGTTTCCCTGGCCGACATCTCCGAGCGGCAGGGCATCTCCCTGTCCTATCTCGAGCAACTGTTCGCCAAGCTGCGCCGTGGCAGCCTGGTGTCCAGCGTGCGCGGGCCGGGCGGTGGCTACCAGTTGTCGCGCGACATGCGTGGCATTCAGGTGGCGCAGGTTATCGACGCGGTCAACGAGTCCGTCGACGCGACGCGTTGCCAGGGGCAGGGCGACTGCCATGCCGGTGATACCTGCCTGACTCACCATCTGTGGTGCGATCTCAGTCAGCAGATTCACGAATTCCTCAGCGGCATCAGCCTGGCTGATCTGGTCGCGCGCCATGAGGTGCAGGAAGTCGCGTTGCGTCAGGATCAGCGTCGCTGCTCCGGCAGGGGCACTGCACCGCATCTGGATAAGATTGAAGCGTCTGCCATCGAGTGAGCAGGGCGTTTGCCTGATAGGAGAAACCCAATGAAATTGCCGATCTACCTCGATTATTCCGCTACTACGCCGGTCGATCCGCGCGTTGCGCAGAAGATGAGCGAGTGTCTGCTGGTCGACGGTAACTTCGGTAACCCGGCTTCGCGCTCTCACGTGTTCGGCTGGAAAGCCGAGGAAGCCGTGGAAAACGCTCGTCGCCAGGTCGCCGAGCTGGTCAATGCCGACCCGCGCGAGATCGTCTGGACCAGTGGTGCCACCGAGTCCGACAACCTTGCCATCAAGGGCGTCGCGCACTTCTACAGCAGCAAGGGCAAGCACATCATCACCTCGAAGATCGAGCACAAGGCGGTGCTGGACACCACCCGCCAGCTCGAGCGCGAGGGTTTCGAAGTGACCTACCTGGAGCCGGGTGAAGATGGCCTGATCACGCCGGCGATGGTCGAGGCCGTGCTGCGCGAGGACACCACCCTGGTTTCCCTGATGCACGTCAACAACGAGATCGGCACCATCAACGACATCGCGGCCATCGGCGAACTGACCCGCTCCCGTGGCGTGCTGCTGCACGTCGATGCGGCGCAGTCCACCGGCAAGGTGGATATCGATCTGGAGAAGATGAAGGTCGACCTGATGTCCTTCTCCGCGCACAAGACCTACGGCCCGAAAGGCGTCGGTGCCCTGTACGTGCGCCGCAAGCCGCGTGTGCGTCTGGAAGCGCAGACCCATGGCGGTGGCCACGAGCGCGGCATGCGCTCCGGCACCCTGGCCACGCACCAGTGCGTCGGCATGGGCGAAGCCTTCCGTATCGCCAAGCAGGAGATGGCTGCCGAGAATCAGCGCATCACCGCCTTGCGCGACCGCTTCTACAGCCAGCTCGAAGACATGGAAGAGCTGTACGTCAACGGCAGCCTGACCGAGCGCGTGCCGCACAACCTGAACCTGAGTTTCAACTACGTCGAGGGCGAGTCGCTGATCATGGCGCTCAAGGACCTGGCCGTATCGTCCGGCTCGGCCTGCACCTCGGCTTCGCTGGAGCCTTCCTACGTGCTGCGTGCCCTGGGTCGTAACGACGAGCTGGCGCACAGTTCGATTCGCTTCACCTTCGGCCGTTTCACGACCGAGGAAGAAGTCGACTATGCCGCCGCCAAGGTCCGCGAAGCCGTGGACAAGCTGCGCGAGCTGTCGCCCCTGTGGGATATGTTCAAAGAAGGTGTCGACCTTTCCTCCGTGGAATGGGCAGCACACTGATAGCTGCCGAGGCGGATCGTTCGCAGAGCGCTCCGCCGGAGAGCGGTACCTGATGAGAGAGGAAGTACAACATGGCATACAGTGACAAGGTCATCGACCACTACGAAAACCCGCGCAACGTCGGCAAGCTGAATGCCGAGGACCCGGACGTCGGTACCGGCATGGTCGGTGCGCCGGCCTGCGGCGACGTGATGCGCCTGCAGATCAAGGTCAGCGAGAGCGGCGTCATCGAAGACGCCAAGTTCAAGACCTACGGCTGCGGCTCGGCGATCGCTTCCAGCTCCCTCGCCACCGAGTGGATGAAGGGCAAGACCCTCGACGAAGCGGAAAGCATCAAGAATACCCAGCTGGCCGAAGAACTGGCGCTGCCGCCGGTGAAGATCCACTGCTCCGTGCTCGCCGAGGACGCCATCAAGGCGGCCGTGCGCGATTACAAGCAGAAGAAAGGCTTGCTCTGATACGAGGTTTGCAATGGCCATCACCATGTCTGAAGCAGCTGCCCGCCACGTGCAGCGCTCCCTGGATGGGCGCGGCAAGGGCGAGGGCATTCGCCTCGGTGTGCGCACTACCGGGTGTTCCGGCCTGGCCTATGTTCTCGAGTTCGTCGATGAGCTGGCGGCCGAGGATCAGGTATTCGAGAGTCACGGCGTCAAGGTGATCATCGACCCCAAGAGCCTGGTCTATCTCGACGGCACCGAACTGGACTTCGTCAAGGAAGGCCTCAACGAGGGCTTCAAGTTCAACAACCCCAACGTGCGCGGCGAGTGTGGCTGCGGCGAGAGCTTCAACGTTTGAGGCGCTCGCGTGGGTAATCCTTGTCATTTCGCCCTGTTCGACCTGCAGCCGAGCTTTCGCCTCGACCTGGAGCAGCTGGCTGCGCGTTACCGCGAGCTGGCGCGCCAGGTGCATCCCGATCGATTCGCCGACGCTGGCGAGCGTGAGCAGCGCCTGGCGCTTGAGCGTTCCGCCTGCCTCAACGAGGCCTATCAGGTCCTCAAGACGCCCTCGCAGCGTGCGCGCTACCTGCTGGCCATGCGTGGCCCCGAGCTGCCGCTGGAAGTGACGGTGCAGGATCCGGACTTCCTGCTGCAGCAGATGCAGCTGCGCGAAGAGCTGGAAGAGTTGCAGGACGACGCCGACCTTGTCGGTGTCGCCGTCTTCAAGCGGCGCCTGAAAACTGCGCAGGAGCAGCTCAACGAGCGCTTCGCCGAATGCTGGGACGATGAGGCTCGCCGCGAGGAAGCCGAGCGTCTGATGCGTCGGATGCAGTTTCTCGACAAGCTCTCTCATGAAGTGCGCCAACTAGAAGAGCGCCTCGACGATTAACCTGTGGGTTGCCTCGGCAATCCGCCTGATGATTTCAAGAAGACCATGGCCTTATTGCAGATCGCCGAGCCAGGACAGAGCCCGCAACCGCACCAGCGCAGGCTGGCGGTGGGCATCGACCTGGGCACCACCAATTCGCTGGTCGCCGCTGTACGCAGTGGTCTGGCCGAGCCTCTGGCGGACGATGAGGGCAGGGTCATCCTGCCTTCGGCGGTGCGCTACCACCCGGATCATGTCGAGGTGGGCGAATCAGCCAAGCAGGCGGCTGCCAGTGATCCCCTCAACACCGTGCTGTCGGTCAAGCGCCTGATGGGGCGTGGCGTCGCCGATGTGCACCAGCTCGGCGAGCAGCTGCCGTACCGCTTCGCTGCGGGCGAGTCGCACATGCCCTTCATCGAAACGGTGCAGGGTGCGAAGAGCCCCGTCGAAGTCTCGGCCGAAATTCTCAAGACCCTGCGCCTGCGCGCGGAGCAGACCCTGGGTGGCGAACTGGTCGGCGCGGTGATCACCGTGCCGGCCTATTTCGATGATGCCCAGCGTCAGGCGACCAAGGATGCGGCGCGAGTCGCCGGTCTCAACGTCCTGCGCCTGCTCAACGAGCCGACTGCCGCTGCGGTTGCCTACGGCCTGGATCAGAAGGCCGAGGGCGTGGTCGCCATCTATGACCTGGGTGGCGGCACGTTCGATGTTTCGATTCTGCGCCTCACCGGTGGGGTGTTCGAGGTGCTGGCCACGGGCGGTGACAGTGCCCTGGGCGGCGATGATTTCGACCACGCCCTGGCTGACTGGATCATTCAGCAGGCCGGGCTGTCCAGTGATCTCGACCCGGCCACGCAGCGCGGTCTGCTGCAGGCCGCCTGTGCGGCGAAAGAGGCGCTGACCGACGCTGAGACGGTCGAGCTGAGCTTCGCCGAATGGCGTGGCTCGCTGTCGCGGGCGCAGTTCGAAGCGCTGATCGAGCCCATGGTCGCGCGCAGCCTCAAGGCCTGCCGGCGTGCGCTGCGTGATTCCGGCGTCGAGTTGGAGGACGTCAGCGCGGTGGTGATGGTCGGTGGCTCCACCCGTGTGCCACGGGTGCGCGAAGCGGTTGGTGAGCTGTTCGGGCGCACGCCGCTGACCAATATCGATCCGGATCAGGTGGTGGCCATCGGTGCCGCCATTCAGGCCGACACGTTGGCCGGCAATCAGCGTGGCGATGGCGAAGAGCTGCTGCTGCTCGATGTGATTCCGCTGTCGCTCGGTCTGGAGACCATGGGCGGTCTGATGGAGAAGCTGATTCCGCGCAACACCACCATCCCGGTGGCGCGGGCGCAGGACTTCACCACCTACAAGGATGGCCAGACGGCCATGATGATTCACGTGCTGCAGGGTGAGCGCGAGCTGATCGCCGATTGCCGCTCCCTGGCGCGTTTCGAGTTGCGTGGCATCCCGCCGATGGTGGCCGGGGCGGCCAAGATCCGCGTGACCTTCCAGGTCGATGCCGATGGTCTGCTCAGTGTCGCGGCGCGTGAGCTGGGCTCGGGCGTCGAGGCGAGCATTCAGGTCAAGCCGTCCTATGGCCTGACCGATGGCGAGATCGCACGCATGCTGCAGGATTCCTTTCAGAATGCCGGGGATGACAAGGCTGCGCGTGCGCTGCGCGAGCAGCAGGTCGACGCCCAGCGCCTGATCGAGGCCGTGGAAGCTGCGCTGGAGGCCGACGGCGAGCGTCTGCTGGATGCCGAGGAGCGCGAGGTCATCGAATTGCAGGTGCAGGAACTGCGCGATCTGCTCGCGGGTAGCGATGGTCCGGCCATCGAGCGGCAGACCAAGCGCCTGTCGCAGGTTACGGATGCGTTCGCCGCGCGGCGCCTGGATTCAACGGTTAAAGCCGCGCTGGCCGGGCGCAATTTGAATGAGATCGAGGAATAACTGATGCCGCAGGTGATTTTTCTGCCCCATGAAAGGTTCTGCCCGGATGGCCTGGTGGTCGAGGCCGAGCCTGGCGTCTCCATCCTCGAACTGGCCCACGAGCACCACATCGAAATGGAAAGCGCCTGTGGCGGCGTGTGTGCCTGCACCACCTGCCACTGCATCGTGCGCGAAGGTTTCGACTCGTTGAACGAGGCTGACGAGCTGGAAGAGGATTATCTGGACAAGGCCTGGGGGCTCGAGGCTCAGTCGCGTCTGGCCTGTCAGGCCATCGTCGGCGAGGAAGACCTCACCGTCGAGATTCCCAAGTATTCGCTGAACCACGCGGCCGAAGCGCCGCATTGACCCAGGAAGCACAAGCATGAGTCTGAAATGGGTTGATGTGCTGGATATCGCCATCGAGCTGAGCGAGCAGAAGCCGGATGTCGATCCGCGTTACGTGAACTTCGTCGATCTGCACCGCTGGGTCGTGGAGTTGCCGCAGTTCTCCGATGATCCGCAACGGGGCGGCGAGAAGGTCCTCGAGGCGATCCAGGCTGCCTGGATCGAAGAGGCCGAGTAGCGCGACGCCGCTCGCCTGCGGGGCGTGAAACCGCAGTTCCCGGTCGTCTGCCGGTCGTGGAGCTTCATCTCGTAGCGTTTACTTGCAGCTGGAGGCGAGTCGCCTGTGGCTGCCATCTCAGAACCCGCGTATAATTCGCGGGTTTAATTTTTCGCTTTAACCCTAAAGTTTCTGGAGCTTCACATGGCTGTTCAACGTACTTTCTCCATCATCAAGCCTGACGCCGTTGCCAAGAACGTCATCGGTGAGATCACCACCCGTTTCGAAAAGGCCGGCCTGCGCGTTGTCGCTTCGAAGATGCTGCAACTGTCCGAGCGCGAAGCTGCCGGTTTCTACGCTGAGCACAGCGAGCGCGGCTTCTTCAAGGATCTGGTTGCCTTCATGACCTCCGGTCCGGTCATCGTCCAGGTTCTGGAAGGCGAAGACGCCGTCCTGAAGAACCGCGAGCTGATGGGCGCCACCAACCCGAAAGAAGCGGCTGCCGGCACCATCCGTGCTGACTTCGCCGTTTCCATCGACGAGAACGCTGTTCACGGTTCGGATTCCGAAGCTTCTGCCGCTCGCGAGATTGCTTACTTCTTCTCCGCTACCGAGCAGTGCGCGCGCATTCGCTGATCGAAGCGAATGATGCGAGGGTGAAGCCATGACCAATACCACCGGCAAGATCAACCTGCTGGGCCTGACCCAGCCGGAAATGGAACAGTTCTTCGAGTCCATCGGCGAGAAGCGCTTTCGTGCCGGCCAGGTGATGAAGTGGATTCACCACTTTGGCGTCGATGATTTCGCCGCCATGACCAATGTCGGCAAGGCCTTGCGCGAAAAGCTCGAGGCCTCTGCCGAGATTCGCGGCCCTGAAGTGGTCAGCGAAAATATTTCCGCCGATGGCACGCGCAAGTGGGTGGTGCGTGTGGCGTCGGGCAGCTGCGTGGAAACCGTGTACATCCCGCAGAATGGCCGCGGCACCCTGTGCGTGTCGTCGCAGGCCGGCTGTGCCCTGGATTGCAGCTTCTGCTCCACCGGCAAGCAAGGTTTCAACAGCGACCTGACCAGCGCCGAGATCATCGGCCAGGTGTGGATCGCCAGCAAATCCTTCGGCAGCGTGCCGGCCAAGATCGACCGTGCCATCACCAACGTGGTGATGATGGGCATGGGCGAGCCGCTGCTGAACTTCGACAACGTCGTCTCCGCCATGCAGATCATGATGGATGACCTCGGCTACGGTATCTCCAAGCGCAAGGTGACGTTGTCCACCTCCGGCGTGGTGCCGATGATCGACAAGCTGGCCGAAGTGATCGACGTGTCGCTGGCGCTGTCGCTGCACGCGCCGAACGACGAACTGCGCAACCAGCTGGTGCCGATCAACAAGAAGTACCCTCTGGAAATGCTGCTTGCCGCGTGCAAGCGTTACATCTCCAAGCTGGGCGAGAAGCGCGTGCTGACCATCGAGTACACCCTGCTCAAGGGTGTCAACGATCAGCCTGAGCATGCTGAGCAGATGATCGCACTTCTTGCCGATGTCCCTTGCAAGATCAACCTGATTCCGTTTAATCCCTTCCCCTTCTCGGGGTACGAGCGGCCGAGCAATAACGCCATTCGCCGCTTCCAGGACCTGTTGCACAAGGCTGGCCATAACGTCACGGTACGCACCACCCGTGGTGACGATATCGATGCCGCCTGCGGCCAGCTGGTGGGCCAGGTCATGGACCGTACTCGGCGCAGCGAGCGTTATATCGCCGTGCGCCAGCTGGGCAGCGAGGCTCAAGAGCCGCGCAATGCCGCCAATCGAAATTGAAGAGAGGATGTCCATGACCTTGCGCCCTGCGCTGTTGTTGCTAGTCGTCAGTCTGCTGGGTGGTTGCGTGACCACCGGCCACGTTGACCCCATGAGTACGACAAAAGGGCGTGAAGAGGCGCGAGCCGCCTATGTGCAGCTGGGCGTCGCCTATATCCAGCAGGGTGACACCCAGCTGGCCAAGGTGCCGCTGAAGAACGCACTGGAAATCAACCCGTCGGATGCCGATGCGCATGCGGCGCTGGGCATGGCGTTCCAGCTGGAAATGGAACCCAAGCTGGCGGACGAGCACTATCGCAAGGCGCTGTCCCAGCGTCCGAAGGATGCTCGCCTGCTGAACAACTACGGTGGTTTCCTGTTCGAGCAGAAGCGCTATCAGGAAGCCATGGACACCTATCTCAAGGCCACCGAGGACAATCTCTACCCGGAACGCTCCAGGGTCTTCGAGAACCTCGGCCTGACCGCCCTGCAACTGGGGCGGCGAGACGAGGCCAAGAAATACTTCCAGCGTTCGTTGCGCCTGAGCAGCCGTCAGCCGCGCTCGCTGCTGGAGATGGCCGCGATGTCCTACGAGGACAAGGAGTATGTCCCGGCCCGTAGCTACTACGACAGCTACAGCGCAATGGCGCCGCAGAACGCGCGGAGCCTGCTGCTCGGTGCTCGTCTGGCCGAAGTGTTCGAGGACCGTGACCGGGCCGCCAGCCTGGGCCTGCAGTTGCGCCGCCTGTATCCGGCGTCCAAGGAATACCAGCAATATGTTTCGGGGCAACGATGAAAGCGGCCCATAGCGAAGTGACCCAGTCCATGTCGAACAATCCGGGCGAAAGCCTGCGCCAGGCCCGTGAGGTCAAGGGCTGGAGCGTTGCCGAGGTGGCTTCCCAGCTCAACCTGACCCAGCAGCGTCTCGCCCAGATCGAAGCGGGTGCCTTCGACAAGCTGCCCGGCACCACGTTTGCCCGTGGTTACATTCGTGCCTACGCCAAGCTGCTGGAACTCGACCAGAACCGTCTGGTGCTCGAGTTCGACCAGTTCACCGGAACCGATGCCACGGGCAGCAGCGTGCATGCCCTGGGGCGTATCGAGGAACCGGTGCGTTATTCGCAGAGCATCCTGCGCCTGGTGAGCTTCCTGCTGCTGCTGGCGCTGATCGGCGCCGGTTTCCTCTGGTGGCAGGATCAGGGGCGTCCGGTCGCCAGCCTGGCTGACGTCGGCATCGAGCATGTCGAGGTGGAGGGGGCCGATGGCACCACCCAGGTGCATTCTCTGGCCGAGCCGGAAGACCAGGCCGTGATCCTGGCCCAGGGCGACCAGCAGAGCAGCCCGCTGCTGTTGCCGGTCGAGCCGGGCGATGAGCCGGAAAGCGCCGGTGCCACTGATCAATCCACCAACGAGACAGGCGCAGCGAGCGCGGTCGTCGCCGAAACACCGAGCGTTGCAGGCGCGGGCGATGCACCGCTGGCAAGCAGCGAGGCGCAGGCGCCTGCCGCCGTTGAACCCGCTGCTCCGATTGCCGTATCCGCCGGGCAGGGTGCGCTCAACGTGCGCTTCACCGCCGACTGCTGGGCGCAGGTGACCGATGCCGACGGCAAGGTGCTGGTCAGCGCGCTGAAGCGCAGCGGCGAGCGCATCGAACTGACCGGCAAGGCTCCGATGGAGCTGCGTCTGGGTTTCGCTCGCGGAGCCCAGGTGACCTACAACGGCGAAAGCGTGGACGTTGCGCCGCACATGACTGGCGAAACCGCGCGCCTGAAACTGGGGTTGTAAAGCATGCATTGCGAATCGCCGATCAAGCGTCGTCTGTCACGCAAGATCTGGGTGGGCTCGGTACCGGTGGGCGGCGATGCGCCGATCGCGGTGCAGAGCATGACCAATACCGACACCAATGATGTCGCCGCCACCGTGGCGCAGATTCGTCGCCTGGAAGATGCCGGCGCCGACATCGTGCGGGTTTCCGTGCCTGACATGGACGCTGCCGAGGCCTTCGGCCTGATCAAGCAGCAGGTGCGCGTACCGCTGGTGGCCGACATTCACTTCGACTACCAGATCGCCCTGCGCGTGGCCGAGCTGGGCGTCGACTGCCTGCGTATCAACCCCGGCAACATCGGCCGCGAGGACCGCGTCAAGGCGGTGGTCGAGGCGGCGCGCGACAAGGGCATTCCGATCCGCATCGGCGTCAACGCCGGTTCGCTGGAAAAGGACCTGCAGAAGAAGTACGGCGAGCCGACCCCGGAAGCGCTGGTCGAGTCGGCGCTGCGCCATGTCGAACACCTGGACCGCCTCAACTTCCCCGACTTCAAGGTCAGCGTGAAGGCGTCCGACGTGTTCATGGCGGTCGAGGCCTATCGCTTGCTGGCCAAGCAGATCGAGCAGCCGCTGCACCTGGGCATCACCGAAGCCGGTGGCCTGCGCTCCGGTACCGTGAAGTCGGCCGTCGGCCTGGGCATGCTGCTGGCCGATGGCATTGGCGATACCATCCGCATTTCTCTGGCCGCCGATCCGGTGGAAGAGATCAAGGTCGGTTTCGATATCCTCAAGTCCCTGCGCCTGCGTTCGCGTGGCATCAACTTCATCGCCTGCCCGAGTTGCTCGCGGCAGAACTTCGATGTGGTCAAGACCATGAACGAGCTGGAAAGCCGCGTCGAGGACCTGCTGGTGCCGCTTGACGTTGCCGTGATCGGTTGCGTGGTCAATGGTCCAGGCGAAGCCAAGGAGGCGCATATCGGCCTCACTGGTGGCAGCCCGAACAACCTGGTCTACATCGACGGCAAGCCGGCGTCGAAGCTGACCAACGAGAATCTGGTGGATGAGCTGGAAAAGCTCATCCGCGACAAGGCGGCCGAGAAGGTCGCCGCCGATGCTGCCGTGATCGTTCGCGGCTGAAACCGGCCAGCCTGCGCGTCGAGCACATCGCGAGCGCGGGCCAGGCAAGGAAAATACGGGCGAAGAAGCGCAGTTTACGACTGTAAATGAGCATTTTGAGCCTGTTTTTGACGCTGCATCAGCAAGCACAGCAGTGTCGAGAGCAGGTTTAAGGATTATTTGTGAGCAAATCTCTGCAAGCCATTCGTGGCATGAACGACATCCTGCCGGAGCAGACGCCTGCCTGGCGCTACCTGGAAAACACCCTGGTCGACCTGCTCGACGGCTACGGCTACAAGGAAATTCGCCTGCCCATCGTCGAGTACACCGAGCTGTTCGCGCGCGGTATCGGCGAGGGCACCGATGTGGTCGACAAGGAGATGTACACCTTCCGTGACCGCAACGAGGAGTCCCTGACCCTGCGTCCGGAGGGCACTGCCGGTTGTGTGCGTGCTGTGCTCGAGCATGGTCTGTCCGGTGGCGGCCAGGTGCAGAAACTGTGGTACGCCGGCCCGATGTTCCGTTACGAGAAGCCGCAGAAGGGCCGTTATCGCCAGTTCCACCAGGTTGGCGTAGAGGCCTTCAACCTGCCGGGGCCGGACGTCGATGCCGAACTGATCGTGCTGACCTGGCGCCTGTGGAAGAAACTCGGCCTGGCCGATGCGGTGACCCTGCAGCTCAACAGCCTGGGTTCCAGCGAGGCGCGTGCGGCCTACCGCGATGCGCTGGTCGCTTACCTGCAGGAGCGTTTCGAGCAACTGGACGAAGACAGCCAGCGCCGTCTGACTACCAACCCGCTGCGCATCCTCGACAGCAAGAACGAGGCGACCCAGGCCGTTCTGGTCGGTGCGCCGACCCTGGGCGACTACCTCGACGAGGACTCGCGCCTGCACTTCGACGGCGTCAGGGCGCGCCTGGATGCCGCCGGCATCCGCTACGAGATCAATCACAAGCTGGTCCGCGGCCTGGATTACTACAACCGCACCGTGTTCGAGTGGGTGACCGACAAGCTCGGTGCCCAGGGCACGGTGTGCGCCGGTGGTCGTTATGACGGCCTGGTTTCCCAATTGGGTGGCAAGGCGACGCCGGGGGTCGGCTTCGCCATGGGCGTCGAGCGCCTGGTGCTGCTGCTGGAAACCCTCGAATTGTTGCCGGCCGAGCTGAACCGTGCCGCCGACGTCTACGTCTGCGCCTTTGGCGAGGCGGCCGAGCTGGCTGCACTGACCCTGGTCGAGCGCCTGCGCGATGAATTGCCGGCGCTGCGCCTGCTGCTCAACAGTGGCGGCGGCAGCTTCAAGAGCCAGTTCAAGAAGGCTGACAAGAGCGGCGCACGCTATGCGCTGATTCTGGGGGACGACGAATTGGCAGGGCGCGTGGTAGGTTGCAAGCCGCTGCGCGACGACAGTGAACAACAAAGCGTTGCCTGGGATGCTCTGGCCGAGCATCTGGCTGCCTGCCAGCAACAGGCCTGAGCAGGCTCTCGATTAGGAGTACGGGGTTAGACATGCAGACCGAAGACGAACAGATCGCGCAAATCAAGGACTGGTGGAATCGCAACGGCAAACCGTTGCTGACCGGCGGCGTACTCGCGCTGGTAGCCGTGCTCGGCTGGCAGGGTTGGCAGAAGTACCAGACCAACCAGGCGCAGAGTGCCTCCGCGCTGTATCAGCAACTGCTGGAAACCGCGCTGGATCCGGCCGGCAAGCCTGATGCAGGCAAGGTGGCCGAACTGTCCGGCAAGCTCGACAGCGAGTTCGGCGGTAGCCATTACGCGCAGTACGGCAGCCTGTTCGTCGCCAAGGTCGCGGTCGAGGCCGATCGTCTCGATGACGCCGCCGTTGCCCTGCAACGCGTGCTCGACAAGCCGGCCGACGCCACCCTCGACGAGCTGGCGCGTCAGCGCATGGCACGCGTCCTGGCTGCCCAGGACAAGGTCGACGAGGCGCTGAAGCTGCTCGACGCCAAGGTCGACGAGGCGTTCCTGGCCAGCCGCGAGGAGCTCAAGGGTGATCTGCTGGTCCAGCTGGGCCGCAGCGACGACGCGCACGCGGCCTACCAGAAGGCCAAGGATGCGCTGGCCGAGGACGCCGCCGTTGGCGGTCTGCAGATGAAGCTGGACGACCTGGCAAAAGGGGATGCGTGACGTGATGCGTTGGAAGAATGCCGCACTGCTGGCTCTGGCCGTTCTGGCCGTGGGTTGCAGCAGCAATAGCAAGAAGGAACTGCCACCCGCCGAGCTGACCAAGTTCGATACCGAGGTCGAACTGCGTACCGAATGGAGCCGCTCCGTCGGTGACGGCCAGGGCGAAACCTTCAACATGCTGGTACCGGCCATCGATGGCGACGTGATCTACGCAGCCGACGTCGAAGGCCTGGTCATGGCCATGGACCGCACCAGTGGCAAGGTCATCTGGCGCAAGAAGCTCGACATCCCGGTCTCCGGTGCCATCGGTGCCGGTTACGGCCAGGTACTGCTGGGCACGCTCAAGGGTGAGGTGATCGCCCTGGACTCCAGCGACGGCGAGGAGCAGTGGCGCTCGCGTGTGACCAGCGAAGTGCTGGCCGCCCCGGCGAGCAACGGCGATATCGTCGTGGTGCAGACCCAGGATGACCGCCTGATCGCGTTCGATGCCAGCACCGGCAATCAGCGCTGGATCGTCGAGAACACCCCGGCCGTGCTGACGCTGCGTGGCACCGGCGCGCCGCTGGTGACCAACCGCCTGGTGGTCGCGGGTCTGTCCAGCGGCAAGGTGGTGGCGGTCGACGCCCAGCGTGGCCTGCCCGTTTGGGAGCAGCGCGTGGCCATCCCGCAAGGTCGTTCCGAGCTGGAGCGCGTGGTGGATATCGACGGCGGCCTGCTGCTGTCCGGTGGCACTGTGTACGCGGTGAGCTATCAGGGCCGCGTCGCGGCGATGGACCTGGATTCCGGCCGTGTGCTGTGGCAGCGCGAGGCCTCCAGTTCGGTCGGTGTCGCCCAGGGCTTCGGCAACGTCTACGTCAGCCTGGCCAACGGCACCGTCGAAGGCATCGACGAGCGCAGTGCCTCGGCGCTGTGGAGCAACGATTCCCTGGCACGCCGCGAGCTGTCCGCGCCGCAGGTGTTTTCCAGCTACGTGGCGGTGGGCGATTTCGAAGGCTATCTGCACCTGCTGAGCCAGGTCGATGGTCGCTTCGTGGGTCGTACCCGTATCGACAGCGACGGTCTGCGCACGCGTCCGCTGGTGGTGGGTGACTGGCTGTATGTCTTCGGCAACAGCGGCAAATTGGTGGCGCTGACCATCAAGTGACCAACTATGCTGCATCCAGGCCCGGGCCTGGACGCAGCAGCGCAAAAGATTCCGGCCGCTGCCCGTGCAGCGGCCTTTGCATTTTCTGAAATAACGTAGTGGAGAGCCTGATGGTTCCCGTAATTGCCCTGGTGGGCCGGCCCAATGTCGGCAAGTCCACACTCTTCAACCGCCTGACCCGCAGTCGCGACGCCATCGTCGGCGACCTGTCCGGTCTGACCCGCGACCGCCAGTACGGCGAGGCGAAGTGGCAGGGGCGCACCTATATCGTGATCGATACCGGCGGTATCTCCGGCGACGAGGAAGGCATCGACGCGAAGATGGCCGAGCAGTCGCTGCAGGCGATCGAAGAAGCCGATGCCGTGCTGTTCCTGGTGGACGCGCGTGCTGGCATGACCGCCTCCGACCAGATGATCGGCGAGCACCTGCGCCGGCGTAACAAGCAGAGCTTCCTGGTGGTGAACAAGGTCGACAATCTCGACGTCGACCTGGCCCGCGCCGAGTTCAGTCCCATGGGCCTGGGCGAGCCGCTGGCGATCGCCGGTGCCCATGGACGCGGCATCACCCAGATGCTGGAAGTGGTGCTCGGTGCCTTCCCCAAGGATGCCGGCGAGCCGGAAGAGGGCGCCGAAGAAGAGGAAGAAGTGCTGGAAGGCCAGGAAGCCAAGCGCATCCCCGGCCCGAGCGAGAAGGACGGCATCAAGCTGGCCATCATCGGTCGACCCAACGTCGGCAAGTCGACCCTGGTCAACCGCATGCTCGGCGAAGAGCGGGTCATCGTCTATGACCAGGCCGGCACCACGCGCGACAGCATCTACATCCCCTTCGAGCGTGACGACGAGAAGTACACGCTGATCGACACCGCCGGCGTGCGTCGTCGCGGCAAGATCTTCGAGGCCGTGGAGAAGTTCTCCGTGGTCAAGACCCTGCAGGCGATCCAGGACTCCAACGTCGTGGTCTTCGTCATGGACGCCCGCGAAGGGGTGGTCGACCACGACCTCAACCTGCTCGGCTTCGTGCTGGAGAGCGGTCGTGCGCTGGTCATCGCCCTGAACAAATGGGACGGCATGGACCAGGGCCAGAAGGACTACGTGAAGACCGAGCTGGAGCGCCGGCTGTTTTTCGTCGACTTCGCCGACATTCACTTCATTTCCGCACTGCACGGCACTGGCGTCGGCCATCTGTACAAGTCGGTGCAGGCGTCGTTCAAGTCGGCCATCACCCGCTGGCCGACCAGCCGCCTGACGCAGATCCTCGAGGATGCCGTCAGCGACCACGCGCCGCCCCTGGTCAACGGTCGCCGGATCAAGCTGCGCTATGCCCACCTGGGTGGTGCCAACCCGCCGCTGATCGTCATCCACGGTAACCAGGTCGACGCGGTCCCGCGCGCCTACTCCCGTTACCTGGAGAACACCTTCCGCCGCGTGCTCAAGCTGGTCGGCACGCCGATCCGTATCGAGTACAAGGGCGGCGACAACCCGTACGAAGGCAACAAGAACAAGCTCACCGACCGCCAGGTGAACAAGAAGCGGCGCCTGATGAGCCACCACAAGAAGGCCGAGAAGAAGCGCAAGGACAAGAGACGATAGTCATAAGCGGCAAGCCTCAAGCTACAAGAGGAGCCGAGCCGCTTTTGCTTGCGGCCCGAAGCTTGTAGCTTGCAGCTTTCCCCGAGGAAGTCGCGATGCTCGCCAGCAAACTGCCCAACGTCGGCACCACCATCTTCACGCGCATGTCTCAGCTCGCTCTGGATACCGGGGCGATCAACCTGTCCCAGGGCTTTCCCGATTTCGACGGGCCGCAGGCGCTGCGTGAAGCAGTGGCGCGCCATGTCCTGGAAGGGCGCAATCAGTATTCGCCGATGACCGGTCTGCCCGCCCTGCGCCAGCAGGTGGCAGCGAAGATTGCACGCAACTACGGCGTGCAGCGGGACGCCGACAGCGAGATCACCATCACCCCCGGTGCCACCGAGGCGATCTTCTGCGCGGTGCAGGCGCTGATCCGTCCGGGCGACGAGGCCATCGTCCTCGATCCCTGCTATGACAGCTATGAGCCCTCCGTGGAGCTGGCGGGCGGTCGCTGCGTGCACGTGCCGCTGGCCCTGGCGGATTTCGCCGTGGACTGGCAGCGCCTGGCCGATGCGATCACCCCGCGTACCCGGCTGATCTTCCTCAACTCGCCGCACAATCCCAGCGGCGCGCTGCTGTCGCGCGGCGACCTGGACCGCTTGGCCGCGCTGATCCGCGAGCGCGATATCCATGTGATCAGCGACGAAGTCTATGAGCACCTGATCTTCGACGGCGTGCAGCACGCCAGCGTGCTGGCGCACGACGAGCTGTACGCGCGCGCCTTCGTGGTCAGCTCGTTCGGCAAGATCTACCACGTCACCGGCTGGAAGACCGGCTACGTGGTGGCGCCGCCTGCGTTGAGCGCCGAGCTGCGCAAGATCCACCAGTACGTGAATTTCTGTGGCGTCACGCCGTTGCAGCATGGCCTTGCCGACTTCATGGCCAGTCACCCCGAGCACGTCGAGGAGCTGCCTGCGTTCTACCAGACCAAGCGCGACCTGTTCTGCGACCTGCTGGCCGGCTCGCGTTTCACCTTCACCCGCGCACCGGGCACCTACTTCCAGCTGGCCGACTACCGGGCGATCCGTCCTGATCTGGACGACGTCGCCATGGCCGAGTGGCTGACCCGTGAGCATGGCGTGGCGGCGATCCCTGTCTCGGTGTTCTACCAGTCCGCACCGCAGGATCTGCGTCTGGTGCGCTTCTGCTTCGCCAAGCGCGAGGACACCCTGCGCCAGGCGGCGGAGAAACTCTGCGCGGTGTGATGCAGGCTGATCACCGCGACGCGTGATCCAGCAGGGCGGGGTGGGTGTGAAACGCGACATCCGCCCTGCGCGCTACCGATTTCCCCGAGGCCCTGATATGACCGACAAAACCGATCTCGAACTGGCGCTGATCCAGACTTCTCTGGCCTGGCACGATCCGGCCGCCAACCGCGAGCACTTTCAGACCCTGCTGGAGCAGGCGCGCGGCGCCGATCTGGTGATCCTGCCGGAGATGTTCACCACCGGCTTCTCGATGGAGTCGGCAACGCTGGCCGAACCGGAGGATGGCCCCAGCAGCACATGGCTGCGCGAGCAGGCGCAGCGTCTCGATACGGTGATCTGCGGCAGCCTGATCATCCAGGCCGACGACGGCAGCTATCGCAATCGCCTGCTCTGGGCGCGTGCGGATGGTTCGCTGGCGCATTACGACAAGCGCCACCTGTTCCGCATGGCCGGCGAGCACAAGCATTTCCAGGCCGGAGACGAGCAGGTCGTGCTCGAGCTCAAGGGCTGGCGTGTCCGCCCGCTGGTCTGTTATGACCTGCGCTTCCCGGTCTGGAGCCGCGACGCGGGTGGCACCGATCTGCTGCTCTACACCGCCAACTGGCCCGCTGCCCGCCGCCAGCACTGGAACCGCCTGTTGCCGGCGCGGGCCATCGAAAACCTGTGCTATGTCGCGGCTGTGAACCGGATCGGCGAGGATGGCAAGGGGCATGGATATACTGGCGACTCCCAGGTGCTGGACTTCCAGGGCGAGCCGCTGCTGCAGGCGAACGCCGCCGATGGCGTGTTCCGCCAGCGCCTGGCGGCCGAGCCGCTGGCGGCCTATCGCGAGCGTTTCCCGGCGCACCTGGATGCCGATGCCTTCACCATGAACTGAATCAGGAGCGACACGACATGGACGTACAGCAGGAAAACCCCTTCCAGACCCCGCAGGCGGACCTGCAGCAGGCTTCTGCCTCGACGCTGCCGCTGTACAGGATTGCCGCGGTGGGGCTGGGCACCTTTCTCGGCACACCGCTGGCTGGTGCCTGGATGCTCGCGCACAACCTGCAGCTGCTGGGCAAGGCCGACCGTGTCGCGATGGTCTGGGGCGTTGCCGTGTGCCTGCTGGCGCTGACCCTGGCCCTGGCCTTCGTCTTGCCGGAAGAAGTACCCACGCTGCCGTTCGCCATCGGGCAACTGCTGGGCATGGTGATGCTGGCCAAACACCTGACCGAGGCCGATATCCAGCAGCACGCCGCTGCTGGTGGCACCTTTCTCTCCAACTGGCGGGCGGCAGGCATTGCCGTGCTCTTCTCGATCGCCGTGATGGTGCTGCTGTTCGCCGTGCTGATGATCCTGGACGTCTGATCCGTGTCCGCCCCGTGCCGTGCGGGGGCGTTCGCCTCTGCAGCACGTGGATCGATCGCGGATGGCGGCGATTCGCCAATAAATTCCGGACGGCCGCTCGCTTTGCCTCTAGCATTGCTGGCGCAGGGACGCGTCGATGGAAGTGGGCACAGGCTTGGCCCTGATAGCTCTGTCGCTCCCTGCCCAACATGAACGCAAGGAGCGAAAACAATGCACAAGACACTCATGGCGCTGGGCACCTGCCTGGCGATGAGCCCGCTGATGGCAGCCACGTACTGCGACAGCCGGGGTAACAGTGGCAGTGAATGGATCGCCGGAGTCAGCGTCAATGGCGCGAGCCAGACGTCCGGCAGCGATGGCGGTTACCTGAACGCCACGGGTCAGCCTCCCTTCCAGCTGACGGGGCAAGGTGACCGGCTGGAGCTCCGTCCCGGTTTCCGCAACACCCAGTACGTCGAGAACTGGGGGGCCTGGATCGACTTCGACCAGAACGGCAGTTTCGAGGCGAGCGAGAAGGTGCTGGTCGCTCAGGGCAGCACCGTCGTCTCCGCACCCATCGCGGTGCCTTCCGGCAGCGCCGGTACCACCCGCATGCGGGTACAGATGCGCTGGGGCGCCACCGCGCAGCCGTGCGGGGCCTATGGCTACGGCGAAACCGAGGATTACCTGGTCAAGCTGCCAGACGGCGCAGGGCAACCGACGCTGCCCTACAGCCTCACGCTGGAGCCCGGTTTCTGGGTGTCCCGCAGCGGCGATCTGGGCGACAGGCTGACGCTGGTGGTCGAAGAGGACGGCAAGCGCGTCCTCGGGCGCAACGCGGCCGGCAACCTGCGTGATCACTATTGGAACAATGCTGCCGGCAAACACTACCGGATCTGGCTGGAGAGCTTCATCGACGGCGGCTACAAGACCGTCTCGAATGTCGTGGCCTACCAGCCCGGCGTCACTGACCGTGTTGCGCTGAGCCGCAATGCCGATCAGGGCAGCATCAGTTCGTCGGCCGCGTTCCAGGGCAACTGGGTGATCGCCGCACAGGGCGGCGAGACGCTGCGTCAGCCAGCGCAGGCCGGTGTTCCGCTGCAGTTCGCCTTCAACCATGGCGAGCGTTACCAGGTCTGGGCCGAAGCCAGCGTGAACGGCAAGGACGAGGCCATCTCGGTTCCGCTCGCCTTCCGCGAGGGCTTTCCCGCTCGCTACATCGACCTGGAGGTCGAGGCGGACTTCCAGCTGCGGCATGACGGTCCTGCCGACAAGCCCCTGAACTGGGTCATTCGCGAGGACGGTGTCGAGGTGCTGCGCCAGCCCACCGGCGGTACCGCGGAACTGCGCTACCCGTTCCAGCAGGGCCGTGCCTACAAGGTCTGGATCGAGCAGGCCGTTGGCGGCGAGATGGTGCAGGTCTCCGATGCCGAGTACTTCTCGCCGGGGCTGACGGACCTCTATCAGTTGAGCATCGGCGACAATCGCCAGGTCAGCCGCAGCGGCAACATCGGTGATGCCCTGACCTGGGTGATCGAGGAGGAGGGCAATATCGTTCTGGAGCGTAACGCGGCCAACGAGCTGGCCTACACCTACTACCGCTTCGATCCCGCCAAACGCTACCGCGTATGGCTGAAGCGCTTCCAGAATGGCTACTACCAGCGGGTGTCCAACGTGGTGCGTTATGGCCGGGCCGCCGAGGACTACCTGCCGCTCTACCAGCTGACGGTGGACGCCAACCAGACCCTGACGCGCACCGGGGGCGTACACGCCATGCTGACCTGGGTGATCGAGCAGGATGGCAGCATCGTTCTGCAGCGCCTGGCGGAGAACGAACAGAGCTATCGCTACTTCGCCTACAGCGCGGGCAAACGCTACCGCTCCTGGCTGAAGGCCTATATCGACGGCCGCTACCAGCGCGTCTCGCCGGTGGTCAGCTACTGAGCCCCAGCTGAAACGAAGAACCCCGCCGAGCGGCGGGGTTCTTTTTTCAGCCTGCTGCCTTTCAGGCCGCTTCGGTCTTCAGTTCAGCCTGCTTGACCGCGCGGTTGAGTGCGCTGAACAGTGCACGGAAGCTGGCGGTGGTGATGTTCTCGTCGATGCCGATGCCATGCAGCGGGCGCTGGCCGTCCAGGCGAATCTCGATGTACGAGGCCGCCTTGGCACTGGCTCCGGCACCGATGGCGTGCTCGTGGTAATCCATGATTTCCACGGACAGCGGCAGGCTCGACACCAGGGCTTCCAGCGGGCCCTTGCCCGAGCCGCTCCAGCGCTGCTCCTGGCCGTCGACCTGGACCTTCAGCTCGACGCTGCTGTCGCCATTCTCTTCCTGCAGGCGATGACCCTTGAGCTCGTAGGGCGACGTCGCCTTGAGGTACTCGCTCTCGAGCAGCTGGTGGATCTGCGACGCGGTCATCTCCAGGCCCAGGCGATCGGTCTCGCGCTGTACCACCTGGCTGAACTCGATCTGCATGCGGCGCGGCAGGTTGATGCCGTATTCCTGCTCCAGCAGGAAGGTGATACCACCCTTGCCGGACTGACTGTTGACGCGAATCACCGCCTCGTAGTCGCGGCCGATGTCGGCCGGGTCGATCGGCAGGTACGGCACTTCCCAGACGGCTTCCGGGTCCTGCTGGGCGAAGCCCTTGCGGATGGCGTCCTGGTGCGAGCCGGAGAACGCGGTGTGCACCAGGTCGCCGACGTACGGATGACGCGGGTGCACCGGAATCTGGTTGCAGTCTTCCACCACCTTGCGCACGGCGTCGATGTCGGAGAAGTCCAGCTCAGGGTCGATGCCCTGGGTGTAGAGGTTCAGGGCCAGGGTCACCAGGCAGACGTTGCCGGTCCGCTCGCCGTTGCCGAACAGGCAGCCTTCGACGCGGTCGGCGCCGGCCATGACGGCCAGCTCCGAGGCGGCGACGCCGGTGCCACGGTCATTGTGCGTGTGCACGCTGATCAACACGCTGTCGCGGCGGTCGACGTGGCGGCCGAACCATTCGATCTGGTCGGCGTAGTTGTTCGGCGTGGCGCACTCGATGGTGGCCGGCAGGTTGAGGATCAGCTTGTTCGCTGGAGTCGGCTGGAACACGCCGATCACCGCGTTGCACACCTCGACGGCGAAGTCGATCTCGGTGCTGCTGAACACCTCCGGCGAGTACTCGAAGCCCCACTGGGTTTCCGGCGCGGCGTCGGCCAGGCGCTTGATGGTGCTGCCGGCTGCGACGGCGATGGCTTTCACCCCCGCCTTGTCCTGGTTGAAGACGATCTTGCGGAAGCTCGGCGCGCAGGCGTTGTAGTAGTGGACGATGGCCTTCTTGGCGCCCTTGAGCGACTCGAAGGTGCGTTCGATGAGGTCGTCACGGGCCTGGGTCAGTACCTGGATGGTGACGTCATCGGGAATGTGGCCGCCTTCGATCAGCTCGCGGACGAAGTCGAAGTCGGTTTGCGAGGCGGACGGGAAGCCCACTTCGATTTCCTTCAGGCCCACGGCGACCAGGCACTTGAAGAAACGCATCTTCTTCTCGGCGTCCATCGGCTCGATCAGCGACTGGTTGCCATCACGCAGGTCGGTCGACAGCCAGATCGGTGCCTTGTCGATGATCTGGTCCGGCCAGGTGCGGTCCGGGATCTGGATCTGGGTGAACGGGCGGTACTTCTTCGATGGATCTTTGAGCATGGTCATGAGGCTAATCCTTGGTTCGGCGCTGGGCCGGGGGCAACACGGAGGCTTGGGGCGAGACGAGGATTCAGCCACGCAGTCGTGGGCTGACCAGGCGCAGGCAGCGGTGTTGCCGCATCAGAATGAGGGTATGTGCAGTGTTCATGTCGCTAACCCTACGTTCGGTAGGGAATGATGGCAATACTTACGGAAAAAACGCCTGAAAATTTCGCGCTGTCGTGTATGCGGGCGATTAATTGCGCTTCTTGGCGCAAGGCTTGCGACGGATTGCGCAGGGCTCAGGCCAGCAACTCGAGTACCGCCTGCGGGCGCTGGTTGGCCTGGGCGAGGATGCTCTGCGCGGCTTGCTGGATGATCTGCCGCGAGGCGAGGTTGGCGGTCTCGTTGGCGAAGTCGGTGTCGAGGATGCGCGAGCGACTGGCTGCGGTGTTCTCGGCGATGTTCTGCAGGTTGCTGATCGTCGACTCCAGGCGATTCTGCACCGCGCCCATGTAGCCTCGCTGGCGGTCGATGTAGGCCAGGGCGTCGTCGATGTCCATCACCGCCAGGCCGGGGGTGTCCTGCAAGCTGAGGCGGCCGAGCGCCAGGGTGTCGACATTGAACGCGCCCAGGCCGATCTGAATGGTTTCGTAGGCCTCGGCGCCGACCTGGAACTGCGTCAGGGCGCTGCCGCCGACCGCCGTGTCGTTGAACAGGGTCGGTTCGACGAGGCGGAACCCCTGCGAGCCTGGGACCCCGGTACCCTGATTGAGCAGCACGTTCTCGGCCGTCAGCGTCGGCCCGCCGTCCGCGTCCAGGCCGCCGATGGCGCCGGTGTCGGCGTTGCTCAGGTCGAGGCCCGCCACGTAGGCAGCCGCGTCGCTGCTGAACTGGCTCTGGAAATCTGCGAGCCCGGTGAACGCGCCATGGCTGGCATTGCTCAGCGCCTGGTCCAGCGTGGAACCGGGATTGCTGTTCAGGTAGCCCATGATGTCCTTGATGCCCTTGCCACCCTCGGCCTTGATGCTGGCATGCATGTAGCGCACCGCCGCATAGCCGCCGGAGTAGCCTGCGGAGCCGCTGACGTCGTCGGCATTGAAGGCGCTGACGATCGCCGTGGTATTGGTACCGCCGGCGGTGTCGGCGGCCAGGCGCTCGTCCGCACCCTGTACGGCTTCTGCGGCGCCCTCGATGAACCAGGCGGGCAGGCCGGCGGCGAAGTTCATGGTGCGGCCCATCACCGCGTGGGTCATCTCGTGGGCAATCACGCGGTCGGTGTACTGCGGGTAACTGCCGCCGTCGGGTAGCGAGCTGGCGTCGAAGTACGCGAGGTTGACGTTGAGCACCTGATTGAGCACGCGACCGTTGCCATCCGCGCCGCTGGAGGAGACCGACGCCAGGGCCTGGCTGCTGGCGTCGTTGCTGAAGGTGATTTTCAGCTCGGCGCCGTCGGCGCGCAGACCGAAGGCGTCGAAGACGCGCTGTTCTCCTTCGCTGATCCAGAAGCCCTTGAGCGAGTTGAGCACGGCGCGCTGGTCCAGGTCGCCGAGGGCAGAGGACTGGCCCTGGGCGAAGACCTTGCGGCCGGCGAAGGTGGTGGTCTCGTTGACCCGGTCGATCTCCTGCAGCAGCTGCTGCGCTTCCTGGTCGAGCGCCTGGCGCTCGCTGGCGCCGTTGGAACCATTCATTGCCTGCAGGCCGAGCGAACGGATGCGCTGCAGGGCGTCGGTCACGCTTTGTAGCGCGCCCTCTGCGACCTGCAGCAGCGAAATACCGTCGTTGGCGTTACGTATCGCCACGCCCAGCCCGCGTGCCTGCGAGTTGAGGCGGTTGGAGATCTGCAGCCCGGCAGCGTCATCCTTGGCACTGTTGATGCGCTGCCCGGTGGACAGGCGCTGCAACGAGATGTCGAGGCCGGTGTTGTTGCTCTCCAGTTGGCGACGCGTGAACGACGAGGCGATGTTGGTATTGACCGTCAGCATCATCGGCTCACTGGTAGCCGCCGGGCGATTACCCGGCTCTACCGAGAGATCGGCGCGATGCTGCTGGACTTAAGCCATTTCGCTGTTGAGGCGACGAGCGGCGGGGGCCTTCTCTCGCAGCGCCTGGAAATCGGCCCCGCTCGGATGCTGGAACACGCGCAGGCCGAACTCCGGGAGGATGGCCAGCAGATGGTCGAAGATGTCCGACTGGATGCCCTCGTAGGCATTCCAGGCCGTGGTGTTGGTGAAGCAGTAGATCTCCAGCGGCAGGCCATCGGCGGTCGGGCTGAGCTGGCGCACCAGCAGGGTCATGTGCTGGTGGATGTGCGGGTGATGGCGCAGGTAATGCTCGACGTAGGCACGGAAGCTGCCGATGTTGGTGATGCGGCGGGTGTTGACCGCTTCCTTGCTGTGTTCGGCAAGCCTGGTGTTCCAGTCGAGCAGCTCCTGGTCCTTGTGGTCGAGGTAGTCGTCGAGCAGCATGAAGCGGCGCAGGCGGGCGATTTCCTCGTTGCTCAGGAAGTGCACGCTGGTCTGGTCGAGGTAGAGTGCGCGCTTGATCCGTCGGCCGCCGGATTCCTGCATGCCGCGCCAGTTCTTGAACGGGTCGGTGATGAAGCGCCGGGTCGGGATGGTGGTGATGGTCTTGTCCCAGTTCTGCACCTTGACCGTGTGCAGGGCGATGTCGATCACGTCGCCATCGGCGTTCAGGTTGGGCATCTCCACCCAGTCACCGACGCGAATGATGTCGCTCGACGAGATCTGCACGCTGGCCACCAGCGACAGCAGGGTGTCCTGGAAGATCAACATCAGCACGGCGGCCATGGCGCCAAGGCCGGACAGCAGGATCAGCGGCGAGCGGTCGATCAGCGCGGCCACCATGAGGATCGCGGCGATCGCGTAGATGGCGATCTTGATCACCTGCAGGTAGCCCTTGATCGGCTTCAGGTGGGCATTCGGGCGTCGCTGGTAGAGGGTGTTGAGGATGTCCAGAAAGGCGCCGATGGCCATGGCGATGGTCAGCACGATGAAGGCGCTGCAGACGTTGCGCGTCACCTCGACCACGGCCTCGGGCATGTCCGGTACCAGCATCACGCCGCTGGACAGCACCAGCGCCGGCACGACGTTGGAGAGCCGCTTGATGATGCCGCTTTCCTTGATCTGGCCGTGGCGACCCACGGTCGTGGCGCCGATCACACGATAGATGGCGCGCACCAGGATGTGCTTGACCACCCAGTTCGACAGCCAGGCCGCCGCGATCAGGGCGAGTGTGGCGCTGAGGGTCAGCAGTTCCGGCTGTTGCTTCAGCCAGTCCATCCAGGTGTTGAGCTCATTCGGCATATCCGGCTCCGCTGCGGGCATGAGGCAGGCCGGCCTTGCGGGGCCGACCGTTTGAGCCGCCGTACCCTAGCAAAAATCGGCGCGCCAACCCAGCGCTCAGGTGTTGCAGGCTGCGTCCAGTTCAGGGTTTGAACGCGCCGATGAAGATTGCCGGGTCGACCCGTGCATCGTTGAGGCTGACGTTCCAGTGCAGGTGCGGGCCGGTGGCGCGCCCGGTGGCGCCGACCTTGCCGAGGTGACCGCCGCGAGGGATCTCGTCGCCGAGTTTCACGTCGATCGCCGACAGGTGGCAGAACATGCTGATCAGGCCCTGGCCATGGTCGAGGAATACCGTCCTGCCATTGAAGAAGTAGTCGCCGATCAGGATCACCTTGCCGGCAGCCGGCGCCTTGATCGAGGTGCCACGGCTGGCGGCGAAGTCCAGGCCCGAATGCGGGTTGCGTTCCTCGCCATTGAAGAAGCGGCGCAGGCCGAAGGGGCTGGAGAGCGGGCCGTCGACGGGTTTGTCGAACAGCAGGTTGCTCGGCTGGCGGGCGCTGAACTGGCGGTAGGCGCGGGTCTGTTCGGCCAGCTCGCGCTCGATACGGGCAAGGTTCTTGGCGTTGGGGTTGACCTGCTGCTGATTCTTGAGGGTGATGCGCTGCTCGGTGTAGTGCTTCGCGCCGACTTCGAAGGCGAGCGACTGGCCTCCCTCGATCTGCACCTGTTGCGTGCCCGGCTTGACGCTCAGCGGGATGCCGACGATGGCGATCCAGCGCTGCCCGTCCTCACGAATGGTCAGCACCGGCTTGCCCTGGTAGCGAACCTTCGGCGCCTGGGCCTGGCCACCCAGATCGAGCACGGCCACGCCGCCGGGTACCGGCTTGTTCAGCAGGCGGGTGATGAAACCCTCGGCGTGGGCCGGCGCGGCGAGGCTCAGTGCGAGCAGCAGGAATGTGGCGAGCAGTGGCAGGGGACGGGGCATGCGAGGCGGTCCGGGCGAGGGCAGGGGCGCCTATGCTGGCGTAAATGCCGGCATCGGAAAAGCCTGTGGCAGCGCCTCAGCGGCCGTTCAGGCCGAGTTGCTGTTCGAGCTGCTGGCGCCAGAGGCTGTCGAGGGTCTGCAGCTGCACGGGGCCGTACAGCGCCTGAGGCTCGCCCTGGTGCCAGGCCCACAGCTGGTCGCCGTAGTCGTAGTGCCACCACTCGCTGGGCAGGTTGCTGAAGCCCTGGGCGAGCATGGCGTTGTACAGCGTGCGCCGGTTGGCGCGTACCTGCTGGCCCGCCGCTTCACCGTCGGGGCCTTCGAAGTGGGCGCTGGCCGAGCGCGGGCTGGCCTCGTCGAAGGCGGTGCCCATGTCCAGCCAGTGGCCGTCATCGTCGCACAGGGTGACATCGACGGCGCCACCGGTCAGATGCGGGCTGGGATTGCCACGGCTGCTGTTGGGCGGCGAGACGAACTGGCGCGTCAGATGCTCGAGGTGCGCCTCGTCAGCGTCGGGGTAGTACTCTTTGAGCGCGTCGTAGAGGCTGTCGTAGAGGTATTGCTGCACGGCGAACGGACGCCAGGCGTCGAGCACCACCAGGTGCAGGCCTGCCGGCAGGCTCTTGGCCACTTGCAGCAGGCGTTCGAACACCGCGCTGCGCGAGTGGCATTCAGCCATGGCGTGGCACACGCCCATGCGGGCGTATGCCGGGTACACGCGCAGCGTGCGGCTCAGGCTCAGCGGGTGCAGCGGCTCATCGCACTCGACGATGGGGATCGCTGCGACCGCCTGCCAGTCGGGTTCTGCTCGGTAGGGGATGGGGGTGGTCAGGTCGGTCATGGCATCAGCTCAGCAGGCGCGGCAACCAGAGGGTCAGCGAGGGGAACAGGATCAGCAGGTAGAGTACGCCCAGGGCGGTCAGCACGAATGGCCAGATACCCTTGAACATCTCCATGATGTTCAGCTTGCTGACGGCGGCGACGATGAACAGGCAGGCGCCCATGGGCGGCGTGATCATCGCGATGGTGATGTTCAGGGTGAAGATCAGCCCCAGGTGCACCGGGTCGACGCCGGCCGCTAGCGCCACCGGGACGATGATGGGCGTCAGCAGCATCAGCACCGAGACCTCTTCCATGACCATGCCGCAGATGAAGATGATCGCGCTGATCACCAGCAGGATCAGCGTTGGCGAGTCGCTGAACGGCCCCAGCAGTTCGGCGAACGCCGCCGCCACCTGGGTGTAATTGAGCAGCCAGTTGACCACCGAGGCCGCTGCGATGATCGCGTAGATGCTGCCGGTCAGGCGCACGGTGTCGCGCAGCCCATCCCACAATCCGCGCAGCGACAGCTGTCCCTGCAGCATGCCGATCACGGCCACGTAGAGCACGATCAGCGCGCCTGATTCGGTTGGCGTGACCAGGCCCATGACGATGCCGGCGACGATCAGCACCGGAGCGACCAGTGCGGTGGCTGCGCCGGAAAACGCAGCCAGCACCTCGCCCCAGCTCGGAGCCTGGTGCCGCGCCTGCAGCCCGGCCTTGCGCGCATACAGGGCGTTCATGCCCATGAACGCCAGCGCCAGCAGCAAGCCGGGCACCACGCCGGCCAGGAACAGTTCGCCGATCGAGGTATTGGTCAGCGACGAGTACAGGATCATGAAGATGCTTGGCGGAATGATCGGGCCGATCAGCGAGCTGCCGGCAGTCAGGCCTGCGGCGAACTTGCGTGAGTAGCCTTCTTTTTCCATGGCCGGCACCAGTAGCGAGCTGAGAGCCGAGGCGTCGGCGGCGGCCGAGCCGTTGACCCCGGCGAAGAACACGCCGGCGACCACGTTGACGTGGCCGAGGCCGCCGCGCAGGTGGCCGACCATGGCATTGGCCAGGCGGATCAGGCGCGGGGTCATGCCCGAGTTGTTCATCAGGTTGCCGGCCAGGATGAACAGCGGGATGGCCATCAGCGAAAAAATGTCCATGCCGCCGAAGAAGCGCTGCGGCAGGATGTTGACGAACAGCCCGATGTCGACGAACAGGAAGCCGACCATCGCGGTGAGCAGCAGGCAGAAAAACAGCGGCAGACCCAGCACCAGGTTGACGGCGAAGGTCAGCAGCATGGCCAGACCCATCATGGCTGCACCTCCACCTGTTGCGAGTTCGGCCAGGGGCCGCGCAGCAGCACCATCAGCACCAGCAGGCCAAAGCCCAGCGGCAGCGCCAGCAGTGGCCACGTGCGGCTGATGCCCAGGCCCAGGCTGCGAAAGCGTCCGGCCTCGAGTGCATAGCGCAGGCTGACCCAGGTGGCGAACGTGAAGAAGGCGCAGGCCGCCAGCCACTGGTACAGCTGCAGCCAGCGCGCCAGGCGTGCCGGCAGGCGCTGTTCGAGCAGGTTGATGCGCATGTGCCCGCCCTCGCTCCACAGTGCGCCGAGCAGCAGCATCACACTGCCGATGATCAGGTAGCGGGCCATTTCGTCCATCCAGATCGGCGAGCTGCCGATCAGGTAGCGGGCGAACACCCCGTAGATGAGTAGCAACAGGTCCAGCAACAGCAGCGCCGCACCCAGGTTGAGCACCATGGCGCGCAGGCGCTCGATAAAGGAGGACATAAGGACTCCGGGCAAGAGAAGCAGCGCCCTGTCAGTCAGGGCGCTATGGGTCAGGCGGGGACTATTGGGCGGGCTTCAGACCGACATCCTGCAGGGCTGTTTCGACCCATTGCGCATCGATGTCCTGCTCACCCAGCCACTTCAGATAGGCCGGCTGGCCCTGGCTGCGGAAGGCCTGCAGGTCCTCGGCGGAGGGGCGGATGATCTGCATGCCCTTGTCCTGCAGAAATGCCAGCTCCTTCTCCTGCTGGGTGGCGATGGCTTCGCGGTTGAGCAGCGTGGCCTCGCGGGCGGCATCGAGCAGAGCCTGGCGCGCTTCGGCCGGCAGCGATTCGAGCAGCTCGGCGTTGGCCACCAGGAACTGGTCGGAGTACTGGATGTTGGCCAGGGTCAGGTACTTCTGCACCTGGTACAGGCTGCCGAGGATGATGTACGAGGTGGGGTTCATCTGGCCGTCGGCCACGCCCGAGCGCAGGCCCATGTACAGCTCGGTCCAGGGGATCGGCGTGCCGGAAGCGCCGAACGATTCGTAGAGCGCTACCTGGCTGGGGTCCATCGCGCGAAAGCGCAGGCCCTGGAAGTCCTGTGGCGACTTGATCGGCTTCTTGTTGTTGGTGAAGTTGAGAAAGCCACCTTCCTCGACCACCGCCAGCATCTCGGTGCCGGTACGCGAGCGGAACTCCTCCCGCGCGGCCTGCCAGTAGCGGCCGTCGTCGAAGAAGCGGTGGGCGGCCTTGGCGTCCTCGAACATGAAGGGGATGGCGCTGACGTAGATCTCCGGGAACAGTGGGGCGATGCCGGCGAAGGAGGCGATGTTCAGCCCCGGGCCGCTGATGACCTGCTCCATGCGCTGCTCTTCTTCACCGAGCATGCTGTTGGGGTAGAGCTTGATCTGCAGCTCGCCGTCACTCTTCTGCTCCACCAGGCGCTTGAAGTTGCTGGCGAACAGGTGCACCGGGTTCTTTTCCAGGTCGGCCGCGCCGTTGTAGCTCATGTTGATGCTGGTAGCGGCCTGGCTCAGCGATGCGCCCAGGCCCATGGCACTGACCAGCAGCGCCGCACAGAAACGGCGGCCGAACTGACCGAACAGAGTCGATTGCATATTGTTTTCCTTATGGCAGAACGATGGTGGGAAAGCCGCGCGGATGCTGTTGTTGTTCGAACCTAGAGCGCGTCAGCAGCGGTACGCTAGCTGTTGTTGTGTTGACTGTTCAAGAAGGCTTGTGATGCAAAAAATGCAACGCGAGCGGGCTCGGCTCAGCGTGTGCGCGACAGGCTCGGCGCGTCGCCGCTGAAGAAGCGCATGCTCTGGCGCAGGTGTTGCAGACAGGCCTGCCCGGCAACCGTGAGTTCGCGGCCCTTGTGGCTGAGGATGCGCGCGCGGGCATCGTGCAGGGCCAGGTTGGCCAGGGGCAGACGGCGGATGCTGCCGGCCTTGAGTTCGTCGCTGACCGTCAGCTCGGGCATGAAGGCCACGCCGATGCCGGATTTGACGAAGTTGGTGAGCACCGCCACCGAGTTGGTGCGCAGCTTCGGGCGCAGTTCGACGTGTTCCAGCTGGGCGACCATCACCGCCAGCTGGCCCATGCCCGTGCTGCTATGGATCAGCGCCAGGGCCTCGCCGCGCAGGGCGGTCATGGGGATCGGCCCCGGGTGTTCGAGCAGTGGATGGTGCGGCGGGGTGATCAGGTCCAGTGGCTGGCGCGTGTCGACGTGAACCTGCAGCGCCTCGTCCTCGACAGGGGCATAGACCAGCGCCAGATCCACGGCATCTTCCTTGAGCAGGCCGAGCGCCTCGTTGGCGCCGGCCATGCGCACCTCCAGGTCGATGCCGGGGTAGCGCAGGATGAAGCTCTGCAGCGGCTGGGCGATCAGGTCGGTGATGAAACCCTCGCCGACCGCGATACGTACGCTGCCCTGGCGCAGGCCCTGAAGGTCGCTCAGGCGCGACAGCACGCCCTGTTCGTTGGCCCGCTGCTGGCGGTAGTGGGCGACCAGCATGTCACCGGCCTCGGTCGGGCTGACGCCTTGCGAGGTGCGTTCCAGCAGACGGATCTGCAGCTCTTCCTCCAGTGCGCTGAGCTGGCGGCTGATGGCCGAGGGGTCGACGTTCAGGTGCTGCGCGGCCTTGCGCAGCGAGCGAAAGTGGATGACCTCGTTGAGGTAGGCCAGGGCGCGCGGGTTCAGGCGGGACATCGGCGGGCTCAGTCCAGCAGCGACAGGGTCGCGGGTTGGATGTGGTTGTCTTCGACGCGTACGTCCAGTTCGCCCTCGCTCAGGCGTGCCTTGAGGCGCTGGCCCGGCTGCGTCTGGGCGGCGCTGCGCACGGCCTGACCGCGTTCGTCGAGGAGGATGCTGTAGCCGCGACCAAGGGTGGCCAGCGGGCTGACGATCTGCAGTTGCCCGGCCAGCGCGCCGAGGCGCTGGCGCTGGTTGCGCAGCTGACCCTGCATGGCGCGTGGCAGGCGTTCGGCCAGGCCGTCGAGGCGCTGGCGCAGCAGGGCCAGACTGCGTCCCGGATGCTGGGCCGCGAGGCGGGCGTCGAGACGGGCCAGGCGCTCGCGCTGGCTGGCCAGCTGCTGGTTGAAGGCGCGGCGCAGGCGCATGTCCAGGTCATCCAGGCGCTGCGCCTGCTGGCGCAAACGCTCGCCGGGGTGGCGCAGGCGCTTGCTCACGCCGTCCAGGCGCAGGCGCTCGCGGGCCAGGCGACCCTGCATGTGCAGGACCAGGCGACGTTGCAGGTTGTGCAGACGCTGCAGCAGTTCGCTGCTGTCCGGAGCCAGCAGTTCGGCGGCAGCGGAGGGCGTCGGGGCACGCACGTCGGCGACGAAGTCGGCGATGGAAACGTCCGTCTCATGGCCCACGGCGCTGACGATGGGCGTGCTGCAGGCCGCCACGGCGCGGGCCACGGCCTCTTCGTTGAAGCACCAGAGGTCTTCCAGCGAGCCACCGCCACGGGCCAGGATCAGTGCGTCGAAGCCCAGCGCGTCGGCTCGTTGCAGGGCACGGACGATCTGCGCGGTGGCCTCGCGCCCCTGGACGGCGGTGGGGATCAGGTTCAGTTCGACCTGCGGCGCACGGCGGCGGAACACGCTGATGATGTCGCGGATCACCGCGCCGGTCGGCGAGGTGACGATGCCGATGCGCCTCGGATGGGCGGGCAGGGCGATCTTGCCGGTGCTGGCGAACAGCCCCTCGGCGCCGAGTTTTTCCTTCAGCGCTTCGAAGGCCAGGCGCAGGGCGCCATCGCCGGCGGGTTCGACGGCATCGAGAATCAGCTGGTAGTCACCCCGGCCCTCGAACAGCGACACCTTGCCACGGACCTTCACCGCCAGCCCGTCGCGCAGCGCCTGGCGCACCCGTGCGGCGTTCTGCCGGAACAGCGCGCAACGCACCTGGGCCTGGCCATCCTTCAGGGTGAAGTAGATGTGCCCGGACGCCGGGCGCGCCAGGTTGGAGATTTCCCCCTCGACCCAGATGCCGGAAAACACATCCTCCAGCAGCAGGCGGGCGCGGTTGTTGAGCTGACTGACGCTGAGCACCTCGCGGTCGAGGTTCAGCCGTGCAAAGGGATCGTTGATCATGGGGCGGCATGATAAGCGCAGCGGGCAGCGGGCGCGACCTCCGTCAGGTACCGCCTTGCAGGCGCTGCAGCAACCACGCGGCAACCGGCCCGAGCGTGCGCTGGCGCGACCAGATGGCATCGACCGGCATGCGCCGTGGCCAGCCGCTGCAGGGCAGTTCATGCAGGGCATCGAAGCCATAGGTCTCGACCAGTTGCCGTGGCAGCTCGGCCCAGCCGAAGCCCAGGCGCGCCATCTCCAGCAGCATCAGGTAATCCGGTGCCGCCCAGCAGCGTCCACCGCTGCCGGGCAGGTCATCGCGGTTGGCGTCGTCGTCGGCCACGCTGCTCAGGCGCAGCAGGCGCCAGTGCGAGAGGTCTTCCGGGCGCACATGCGAGCGCTCGGCCAGCGGGTGCTCCCTGGCGACGAACAGGCCGAATTCGCTGCTCATCTCCAGGCGGGCATGGGCGATGTGCGGCGGGTAGCGATCCTGCGCCGCCAGCAGGCCGATCTGGGCCCGCCCCTGGTTGACCAGGTCGAGCACGTCGGCCTGCTCGGCGATCAGGCTTTCGAACTGCAGGTCGGGAAAGCGTTCGTCCAGTTCCTGCAGGCGGGCTTCGTACTGCTTCGGCTGGTAGGCGTCGGAGAGGGCCAGGGTCAGGCGCGCTTCCTGACCGCTGGCCAGTCCGGCGGCGTGGCGGGCCAGGCGGTCTGCGGCCGCCAGCACCTCGTCGGCGTGGGCCAGCAGGCTGGCGCCGGCCTCGGTGAGCTGCAGGCGACGAGGGCCGCGCTCGAACAGCGCCACGCCCAGGTCGATTTCCAGTCGAGCGACGGCTTCGCTGATCGTCGACTGGCTCTTGCCCAGGCGCCGTGCCGCCGCACTTAGTGAGCCACTGTGAGCGGCCTGGGCGAAGGCCTGAAGGGATTCGGGAGATATGTTCATATCGGTTTCGCCGATGGCAACTCACTTCGTCATGGCAGGTTTGCCGATGATCATAGCGCCCATCGCTTCCTGTCACGAGGTTTCAGTCATGAGCCAGCCACTGCCACGCACCCTGCGCGAACGCATCGTCCATGCCCTGGCGTTCGAAGTCATCGCCGTACTCATCTGCGCGCCAACCCTGGCCTGGCTGATGGGTAAGCCGCTGCTGCATCTGGGCGTGCTGACGCTGATGTTCTCCACGGTGGCCATGCTCTGGAACATGCTGTTCAACTACCTGTTCGACCGTGCGCAGCGGCGCATGGGCTTCGCGCGCGGCCTGGGCGCGCGCGTCAGTCACGCCTTGCTGTTCGAACTCGGTCTGGTGGTGGTGCTGGTGCCGCTGGCTGCCTGGTGGCTGTCGATCGGTCTGCTGCAGGCATTGCTGCTGGATATCGGCCTGCTGCTGTTCTTCCTGCCCTATACCCTGGGCTTCAACTGGGGCTACGACCTGCTGCGGGAGCGGGTCCTGGCCCGGCGCGAGCTGGCGATCTGCCGGGGGGCTTGATTTGCCCGCGGCAGGGCCTAAGCTGCCGCCTCTGTTCGCTGCCAGCCCAAGCCTCATGACCGCACAACTCGTTCTCGTTCCACAGATATCCACGCTTCCCGCGCATGAGCAGAAGGCGAGGGCGCTGCTGCGCTGGTTGGTCAAGCGGCGCATCGTCGAGGCGCTGCCGACCACCTGTGGCCAGGGCGGCAACGGCATGGCCTATGCCATCGGTCCGGGCGCGCGGCAGGTCGCCGAGCGCCCCGAGCTGTTGCCGTACGGTCAGCCCCACAATGGCCTGGAGATCATCACCCACCGCTGCATCTATGTGCCGACGCGCGGCTTTCTCGAAGAAGCGGGGTGTGCCGAGTGTCGGCGGGAGGTGGGGGTGCCGCTGTTCGACAGTCTGGAGGTCTGGTGGCCAGGGGAAACCGACAATTTCACCTGCCCGGAATGCGGGCATGAGGATGACATCAACGGTTTCCTGTTCCTGCAGCCCTGCGGCTTCTCCAACCTGGGCTTCATCTTCAACGGCTGGGTGGAGGCCGGACTGCGCCTGGCGTTCGTCGAGGAGTTCGGCGAACGCCTGGGCTTCGCCCTCCGCCAGGTGCGGGTCGACGACCCGGCCTGAGCCGGGCGGCGACCGCGACACCAGCCAGCGGCGGTCGTTGCTGGCACATCGCCTCAGAAGGTGATGCTGGCCGACAGGCGGGCGGTGCGTGGCTGGCCGACGCTGACGTTGAGCTCGCTACCCGTGGTGGAGGGGTAGTAGTGCTTGTCGAAGATGTTGTCCAGGTTCAGCTGCAATGCGGTCTGCTGGCCCAGCAGCGGATACTCCCAGCGAATGAACGCATCGGCCAGCGTATAGCTGTCGAGGCGGAAGCTGTCGGCATTGTCGCCGGTGCGTTCGCCGACATAGCGAGCGCCGCCGCCGATGCGCCAATGGCCCAGCTGTTCGTCGATGGGCAGCTCGTGGGTCAGGTAGAGGCTGCCGGTGTGGCGTGGCGCCTGGGCGAGCCGGTTGCCTTCGTTGGCGGGGTCGTCGAGAACTTCCGTGTGGGTGTAGGCGTAGGTGGCGATCAGCGCCCAGCGCTCGGCGATCTGCCCGGCGAGATCCAGCTCCACGCCGCGCGAGCCGACCTTGCCGGCGGCTTCGATGTCATCGCCAGAGCCCACCACGACGTTCTCCTTGACGATGTCGAACAGCGCCAGGTTCAGGCTCAGGCCCGGTCGCAGGTCGTATTTCGCGCCCACTTCGTAGCTGCGTCCTTCTTCGGGGTCGAAGGTCTGGCCGCTGTCGGTGACGCTGGTGTTGGGCACGAACGAACGGCTGTAGTTGCCATACAGCGAGAGTGCCTCGCTGGCCTTGTAGACCAGCCCGGTGAAGGGAATCAGGGTCTGGTCATTCTTGCTGTACAGCTCGCTGCGACTGGCGCCCAGCCCCTGGGCGATGTACTGGTCGTAGTGCTGATAGCGGCCGCCCAGTACCAGAATCCAGCGCTCGTCGAGGTGCCAGTTGTCCTTGAGGTAGAGCGAGGTCGACGTCAGCTCGTTGCGACGGTTGCTCTGCGTGGCGCTGACCACGCTGGGTTCGGGCAGGTTGCCGTAGACCGGGTCGTGGATGCTGATGTCGCGCCGCATGCTGGCGAGGTTGCGGTAGGTCTTGCCGCGGTACTGGTCATTGAGTTCGTGCTCGACACCGATCAGCAGGTCATGCCGCTGGCCGAACAGGCGCTGCTGGCCGATGAAGTCCAGGCTGCTGTAGCGGGTTTCATCGTCGTAGTGCGCGCCGTTGCCGACGCGCCTGAACGTGCCGGTCGTGGCATTCAGCGAGTTGGCCACCGGCTGGGCGATGGAGAGGCCGTAGGTGTCATTGTTCCAGGCGTGGGTGAAACGGGTCTTCCAGTCGTCGTTCAACTGATACTCGAATACCGCGCGGGCGCTCTCGGCGATGCCCCGGGTTTCGGCCCAGCGCTCATCCAGGCGCTTGGCGTAGTCGTCAGCGGCAGGGTGGCCGTCGCTGAACACGGTGCCCCGGTCGAACGGTGCGGAGTAATCGTTGTATTCGTACGCCAGCGTCAGGCTGGCACGCTCGCCGGTCCAGGTCAGCGACGGGGCGATCAGCACCTGCTCGTGGCTACCGTAGTTGCGCCAGTAGTCTTCGTGCTGGCGCTCGGTGATGAGGCGGTAGGCCAGGCCGCTGTCACCCAGCGGGCCGGTGGTGTCCAGCGACAGCGAGCCGCCGCCCTCGCTGAACAGGGAGCCGCTCAGGGTCGTGCGCTGCTGGTACTGCGGCAGCTTGCTGATGACGTTGATCAGCCCGCCCGGGTCCATCGCGCCATAGAGCAGTGCGGCAGGCCCCTTGAGTACCTCCACCCGTTCGCTGGTAGCGGTGAAGTTCTTCGACAGGTTCGAGCGGATGCCGTCACGCAGGATCGAGCCGTCGGAGTTGGTGCCGAAGCCGCGCTTGATGAAGGCATCCTTGGTACTGCCCAGGGTGTTGCTCTGGCTGACACCGCTGACGAACTTCATCGCGTCGTCCAGCGAGCGGACCTGAAAGTCTTCGATGGTCTGCGGTGTCACCACCTGGACCGATTGAGCCTCATCCTTGAGTGCAACGGAGGTTTTGCTGGCCGTGCTGCTGCGCCTGGCCTGGTAACCGTCATCGTCGACGACGGGGGTGGCGACGATGTCCTGGCTGGGCAGTTCCAGTTCCTGCGCCAGCAGCTGGGAGGTCGGGAGCAGGCAAAGGCTCAGCAGCGCTGCGCGCGGGCAGCACCGGGATAGGCGGGTGAGTTTCATTTGTTACTCGGATGCGGATGTTTTTGAGAATCATTATTTTATGATCTCTCTGCCATCGCTGCCTAGCGTCACACTTTGCATTGAGTGCATCGCGGTGGCTGGGTATAATGCCGCGCTTCTTATTTTCCCGCTCGGGAGCCCGCCCATGCTGCGCATCAGCCAAGAAGCACTCACTTTCGACGACGTCCTGCTCATCCCCGGATACTCCGAGGTACTGCCCAAGGACGTCAGCCTGAAGACCCGCCTGACCCGCGGCATCGAACTGAACATCCCGCTGCTGTCCGCTGCCATGGACACCGTCACCGAAGCGCGCCTGGCCATCGCCATGGCCCAGGAAGGCGGCATCGGCATCATCCACAAGAACATGACCATCGAGCAGCAGGCGGCGGAAGTCCGCAAGGTCAAGAAGTTCGAGGCCGGCGTGGTCAAGGACCCGATCACCATCGAAGCTGACGCCACCGTGCGCGACCTGTTCGAGCTGACCCGCCAGAACAACATCTCGGGTGTACCGGTGCTCTCCGGCGGCGACTTGGTGGGTATCGTCACCTCCCGCGACGTGCGCTTCGAGAATCGCCTGGATGCCCTGGTACGTGACGTGATGACGCCGAAAGAGCGCCTGGTCACCGTCAAGGAAGGCGCCGACAAGGAAACCGTGCGTGAGCTGCTGCACAAGCACCGCATCGAGAAGGTCCTGATCGTCGACGACGCCTTCACCCTCAAGGGCATGATGACCGTCAAGGACATCGAGAAGGCCAAGGCCTACCCGCTGGCCAGCAAGGACGACCAGGGTCGTCTGCGTGTCGGTGCTGCCGTCGGCACCGGTGCCGATACCGGTGATCGCGTGGCTGCACTGGTCAACGCCGGGGTGGACGTGATCATCGTCGACACCGCTCACGGTCACTCCAAGGGCGTGATCGACCGCGTACGCTGGGTCAAGCAGAACTTCCCGGAAGTCCAGGTCATCGGTGGCAACATCGCCACTGGCGCGGCTGCCAAGGCGCTGGTCGAAGCGGGCGCCGACGGTGTCAAGGTCGGTATCGGCCCAGGCTCGATCTGCACCACCCGTATCGTTGCCGGCGTCGGCGTCCCGCAGATTTCCGCCGTGGCCAATGTGGCTGCCGCCCTGGCCGGTACCGGTGTGCCGCTGGTCGCCGATGGTGGCATCCGCTTCTCCGGTGACCTGTCCAAGGCCATCGTCGCTGGCGCCTCCGCCGTGATGATCGGTTCCATGCTGGCCGGTACCGAAGAGGCGCCGGGCGAAGTCGAACTGTTCCAGGGCCGTTCCTACAAGGCTTACCGTGGCATGGGTTCGCTGGGTGCCATGGCACAGGCGCAAGGTTCGAGCGACCGCTACTTCCAGGACTCCTCGGCCGGTGCCGAGAAGCTGGTGCCGGAAGGCATCGAAGGCCGCGTACCCTACAAGGGCGCCATGGCTGCCATCGTTCACCAGCTGATGGGTGGCCTGCGTGCATCCATGGGCTACACCGGCTGCGCCACCGTCGAGGAAATGCGCACCAAGCCAGAGTTCGTGCGCATCACGGGCGCCGGCATGGCCGAATCGCATGTCCACGACGTGCAGATCACCAAGGAAGCCCCGAACTACCGGGTTGGTTGATCCGCTGCAATGTTATGAATAACGGGGCTGTTCGATCAGCCCCGTGTCATTTGTGAATACCTACGAGAGACGGCCATGGCCCAAGACATTCACGCCCACCGCATCCTGATTCTGGACTTCGGTTCCCAGTACACCCAACTGATCGCCCGTCGCGTGCGCGAGATCGGCGTCTATTGCGAACTGCACCCCTGGGACATGAGCGACGAGGACATCCGCGCCTTCGCCCCGCGCGGCATCATTCTCGCCGGTGGTCCGGAGTCGGTGCACGAAGCCAACAGCCCGCGTGCACCGCAGGCGGTGTTCGACCTGAATGTGCCGGTGCTGGGCATCTGCTACGGCATGCAGACCATGGCCGAGCAGCTCGGTGGCAAGGTGGAAGGCTCCGACCTGCGCGAATTCGGCTACGCCCGTGTCGACGTGGTCGGCAAGAGCGAGCTGCTCACCGGCATCGAAGACCATGTCGACGCCGACGGCGTGCTCGGTCTGGATGTGTGGATGAGCCACGGTGACAAGGTCACCCGCCTGCCGGAAGGCTTCCACGTACTGGCTGCCACCCCGAGCTGCCCGATCGCCGCCATGTGCGACGACGCCCGCCACTACTACGGCGTGCAGTTCCACCCGGAAGTGACCCACACCAAGCAGGGTGGTCGCATCCTGTCGCGCTTCGTCCTGGAGATCAGCGGCTGCGAAGCCCTGTGGACCCCGGCCAACATCGTCGATGACGCCGTTGCTGCAGTACGCGCCCAGGTTGGCGATGCCAACGTCCTGCTCGGCCTGTCCGGCGGCGTGGACTCCTCGGTGGTCGCCGCGCTGCTGCACAAGGCCATCGGCGACCAGCTGACCTGCGTGTTCGTCGACAACGGCCTGCTGCGCCTGCACGAAGGCGACCAGGTGATGGCCATGTTCGCCGAGAACATGGGCGTCAAGGTGATCCGCGCCAACGCCGAAGAGCAGTTCCTCGGCAACCTGGCCGGCGAAGCCGAGCCGGAGAAGAAGCGCAAGATCATCGGCCGCACCTTCATCGACGTGTTCGATGCCGAGGCCAGCAAGCTGGACAACATCCGCTTCCTCGCCCAGGGCACCATCTACCCGGACGTGATCGAGTCGGCTGGCGCCAAGAGCGGCAAGGCCCACGTGATCAAGAGCCACCACAACGTCGGTGGCCTGCCGGAGGAAATGAACCTCAAGCTGGTCGAGCCGCTACGTGAACTGTTCAAGGACGAAGTGCGCAAGATCGGCCTGGAACTGGGCCTGCCCTACGACATGGTCTACCGCCACCCGTTCCCGGGCCCGGGCCTGGGCGTGCGCATCCTCGGTGAAGTGAAGAAGGAGTACGCCGACCTGCTGCGTCGTGCCGACCACATCTTCATCGAAGAGCTGCGCAAGGCCGACTGGTACCACAAGACCAGCCAGGCGTTCGTGGTGTTCCAGCCGGTGAAATCGGTCGGCGTGGTCGGTGACGGCCGTCGCTACGCCTGGGTCGTCGCCCTGCGCGCCGTGGAAACCGTGGACTTCATGACCGCTCGCTGGGCGCACCTGCCCTACGAGCTGCTGGAGACCGTCAGCGGCCGCATCATCAACGAGATCGAGGGCATCTCCCGCGTCACCTACGACGTGTCGAGCAAACCGCCAGCGACCATCGAGTGGGAGTGATCCCGCAGCGTTGCATGAGGAAACCGGCTTAGGCCGGTTTTTTCATGGCTGCATGCTTTCAGTGTTGCAGTAGAGACAGCGTGACGATGAGTGCGAACAGGCTCAGGCTCAGAAAACTGACAAGGAGCAGGCGTCTGTCCTTGCGAATCTGGCTGGTGAGTATCGCTTTGTGCTGGCGCCAGTCGCAGGCGATCGTGATCCATCGTTTATCCAGCAGTTGTTGCCAATCCTCTTCACTCAGCCAGCAGGCGACGTGGTGTGCAGGTAGGTCCAGTGCGGGGAACAGCTCCTCGCAGGTCAGCGGCCCCAGAGATATCTGAAAGTGCTGTCCATGGCGCTCGCAATCCAGTTCGAGGCGGATTTGCGGGCGGCTATCCTGAGCGTCTTGGTTATCGGGATCGGGTGTGGAAATTTCATAGGCTGTGATTTGCGCTGTGCCTGGACGCAGCAACGCGCTAAGGATCTTTGCCCAGAGCAGTCGCGCGAGTTTGTAAAAGGCCCAAGCGGAGAAGGCGAGCAGCAGCAAACTGATCAACCACAGCAGGCCGCCGAGTATGACGAAGACCACGATCATGCTCAGAAGCCTGTCAGCAGTGCCGGTGCGGCTGCCCAGACCGCATATCCCATGAACATCAATGCCATTGCGGCGATAGGGGAGGCGGCGCTTGGGGACTCGGGAGTGGCATTGGCCGGGTTTGCCTTGGGAACGTAGAGCAGAATGGTCCCTGCTTGCGGGTTGAGTTCCACATGATCGTTATCGAGTACCAGATGCTCCACTTCGTAGGTGCGTTGTTCGTACTCGTAGCGCAGGCGATAGACATACTTGAAGCTGACCATTGTGGCTTTGCCAGCGCTGATGCGGGCTTTGACAAGCTTCTGATCGATGATCGCTGCTTTAACGATTTCATGCGCGCGGCTTAGTCGGTAGCAGTCAGACCAGATCACTTCGCCGAATGCGGCCATGAGCCCGATCCACGCGAGCAGGATCAGGGGCGTCATTGCGGCGAGCATGATCGCCAAGGGGGCGTCGAAAAAGAAACTGTCCATGTCCGGGGGAGCGTTTTCCTGAGATTACCGGGCGATTCTATCTCGCTAAGTGTGTTCCTTTCCTGGCGTTGCCTCTCAATGGCGGCCGCGGCAATTTGTCTTTGCAGATGCTCGTCTGCCACTGCATGAAAATGAGAAGATACCGCAATTGAGTCTGCTCACAGATTGCCGAGGATGAAGATGTCGTTTACTCGCAGACAAGTGCTCGCCGGCCTGGCCGGTCTCGGTGTGGTCGGCCTTGGCGCTGGCGGCGTGCGCTACTGGCTGGGGCGTCCGGAGAACGTCGCGACCCATGATTACGAGCTGATCGCTGCGCCGGTCGATATGGAGCTGGTGCCGGGGCATGTGACGCCGGCCTGGGGGTACGGTGGTCAGGCGCCTGGGCTGGAGCTGCGGTGCCGCCAGGGCGAGCGGCTGCGGGTGCGCTTCATCAACAAGCTGGAGCAGCAGAGCACCATCCACTGGCATGGCATCAGGCTGCCGCTGGAAATGGATGGCGTGCCCTATGTCTCGCAGGCGCCGGTGTTGCCGGGCGAGTACTTCGACTACGACTTCATCTGCCACGACGCCGGCAGCTTCTGGTATCACCCGCATACCACCAGCGCCGAGCAACTGGGGCGCGGCCTGGTCGGGCCGCTGATCGTCGAGGAGCGCGAGCCGACCGGCTTTCGCCATGAGCGCACGCTGAGCCTGAAGACCTGGCATATCGATGAGCAGGGCGCGTTCACGCCGTTCATGGTGCCGCGCCAGGCGGCGCGTGAAGGCACCCGTGGACGGCTGACGACCATCAACGGCACGCCCAACCCGACGCTGGAGCTGCCGGCGGGGCAGGTGGTGCGTCTGCGCCTGATCAACCTCGACAACACCGTCACCTACCGCCTCAACCTGCCGGGTGGTGAGGCGCGTATCTATGCCCTGGACGGCAACCCCGTGCAGCCCCGGCCATTGGGCAAGGAGTACTGGCTCGGTCCGGGCATGCGCATCGACCTGGCGCTCAGGGTGCCGGCCGCCGGCGAGACGCTGTCGCTGCGCAATGGGCCATTGCGTCTGGCGACCCTCGAGGGTGTCGCCAGCACGGAGGCAGCGGGCGACTGGCCACCGGCGCTGCCGGCCAACCCCATCGCCGAGCCTGACCTGGCGCGTGCCGAGACCCTGCGCTTCAACTTCGAGTGGGCGGCCGCCCTGGCATCGCCGGCCGACGAAGCGGCCGGGCGCTACAAGTACTGGCAGATCAACGGCCAGGCCTGGGACATCAACGACAAGACCTGTGCCGACCGGCCCATCGCCACGCTGAAGAAGGATGGTCACTACATCTTCGTGCTGCGCAACATGGCGCAGTACCAGCACCCGATCCACCTGCACGGCATGACGTTCAAGGTGCTGGGTTCCGACCGGCGCAAGATCGTGCCGTACTTCACCGATACCTATCTGCTGGGCAAGAACGAGACGGCGCGCATCGCCTTCGTCGCCGATAACCCCGGGGTATGGATGTTCCATTGCCATGTGATCGACCATATGGAAACGGGGCTGATGGCGGCCATCGAAGTGGTGTAGGGTGGGCGCCGTTTTCAGGCCGGCCTCGGTGGCCGGCCACCCTACGGATTGATGCAATGAAACGACCGCAGATCATCGACCGCTCGCACGACGAGCACTTCATGCGCCTGGCGCTCGACCAGGCACGCCTGGGCGCGGAACAGGGCGAGGTGCCGGTCGGTGCGGTGCTGGTGCAGGACGGCGAGGTGGTGGGGCAGGGCTACAACTGCCCGATCCTGCGCCACGACCCCAGTGCCCATGCCGAGATGGTGGCAATCCGTGCTGCCGCGCTGTCGGTGCAGAACTATCGGCTGCCGGGCAGCACCTTGTACGTCACGCTGGAGCCCTGCAGTATGTGCGCCGGTCTGATCGTGCACGCCCGGATCGCGCGGGTGGTATTCGCCGCCAGCGAGCCGCGTGCAGGGGTGGCGATCAGTCAGGGGCAGTTCTTCGACCAGGGCTTTCTCAATCATCGCGTACTGGTTGAGGGCGGTCTGCTGGCCGACGAGAGCGGGGCGCTGCTGAAACAATTCTTCAAGGCTCGGCGTGGCTGAGCATCGTCAAAGGACATCATCATGAACAAAGGGATATTGGGTCTGCTGGCACTGTTGGCGTTGCCGGTGGCGGCCGAGGAGCAGGAGGTGTACCTGCTGGCCACGGTGCAGTTGGGCGGCTCCAATCTGGCGCAGAGCATCTTCCTGCACGAGCCGCAGATCACCACGCTCGAGGATTGCCAGGAGGCCGTGCGAGTCGGTCAGCGTGACCGCGACTGGCAGCGTTATCACCATATCTTCATGCGTGACCGTTTCCAGGGCTTCACCGGCCACCTGGATTACCGTTGCGTGTTCAGTGCCCAGCGCTTCAGTGGCTGGAACGACCGGGCGCGCTACAACCAGCCCTACCTGATCAGCATCGACGAGCAGGCCAATCTGCAGGTCGAGCGCATGTCGAGCCAGGCTCAGTGCGCCACGCGTCTGAAGGGGCTGTCACAGGCACAGCGAGCGATCAGTCGCTGCTCGGTGGGCAACCAGAACCTGCTGTAAGGGCTTACAGCGGCGGGGTTTCTTCTTCGGGCTTGCGTTTGTCGATGCCCGGCACATGGACGCCACTCTCGGCGACCTGCGTGCCTTCCAGCTGCGGCTGGGTCACCCAGGTGAGGATGTCGTAATAGCGGCGGATGTTGCGCACGAAGTGCACCGGCTCACCGCCACGGGCATAGCCGTAGCGCGTCTTGCTGTACCACTGCTTCTGCGCCAGGCGCGGCAGGATCTTCTGCACATCGGCCCACTTGTTCGGGTCCAGGCCTTCGGCTTCGGTCAGCTTGCGCGCATCTTCCAGGTGACCGCCGCCGACGTTGTAGGCTGCCAGGGCGAACCAGGTGCGGTCCGGCTCGGCGATGCCTTCCGGCAGTTGCTGATGAACCTGGATGAAGTAGCGGGCGCCGCCATCGATGCTCTGCTTGGGGTCGAGCCGGTTGGAGACGCCTACCGACTGCGCGGTGCGCTGGGTGAGCATCATCAGGCCGCGCACGCCGGTCTTGGAGGTGGCATTGGGTTGCCACAGCGATTCCTGGTAGCCCATCGCGGCCAGCAGGCGCCAGTCGATCTGGTTGGCCTGGCCGGCCTGGCGGAACATCTTCTCGTAGCGCGGCAGGCGTTTCTGCAGGTGCTGGGCGAAGGTGTAGGCGCCCACGTAGCCGAGCACGTCGACATGGCCGTAGTAGCGTTCCTTCAGGCGCTGCAGGGTGCCGTTGGCCTGGGCGCGCTCGAGGAAGGCGTCGATCTCCAGCAACAGGCTCTCGTCGTCGCCGGCGGCCACGGCCCAGCGCATGGTGTTGGTGTCGTCCAGGTCGAACGCGACGCGTACGTTGGGGAAATACACCTGGTTCATCGCCAGCTCGTTGGAGTCGACCAGGGTCAGGTCGATCTGCCCTTCGTCGACCATGCGCAGCAGGTCGACCACCTCGACGGCGTCGGAGACTTCGAACTTGAGTTCGGGGAACTGCTGTTTCAGGGCTTCCAGCTGCTCGGCATGGCTACTGCCGGCCAGCACCAGGATACGCTTGCCGACCAGGTCTTCCGGCTTGGTCGGGCGAGACTCGCCGTTGCGGTAGATGACCTGCGGCGTGACCTCCAGATAAGGGATGGAGAAGCGTGCCTGGCGCTGACGCTGCGGCGTATCCACCAGGCCGGCTGCCGCCATCACCGGGCCGTCGGGGCGGGCGAGGCTGGAGAACAGGCTGTCGAGATTGTCTGCCGTCTCGATCTTCAGTTCGAGGCCGAGGTCGGCGGCGAAACGCTTGGCCAGTTCGTATTCGAAACCGGTAGCGCCGTTGCGGTCCTGGAAGTAGGTGGCGGGGCTGTTACGAGTGACCACGCGCAGCTCACCCTCCGCCTTTACCTGCTCGAGTACGCTGGGCTTGGGTTCTTCGCCACAGCCAGTGAGCATCAGGAGGGTTCCAATCGCCAACAGCCCTGTGGCGCAACGCATGCGTATCGCAGGTCGTGCAAACATCGGCGCAGTATACGCAAAGCATCGTCGCTGCCATATCTCGACAGCGACGCGCTTCTCTGCTAGCGATCGCCCGTCTCGAAAGCGCCCGGCACGGGTGCTGTGAACGCGGCTTTAGGCTAGAATGCACGGCCTCTAAGCACACCCCTTCTCCAGAGGCTGTACCGACGATGTTGATCCTGCGCGGCGCTCCCGCCCTTTCCGCTTTCCGCCATGGCAAATTGCTCGAGCAACTGACCAGCAAGGTGCCGGCCGTGACCGGGCTGTACGCCGAGTTCGCGCATTTCGCCGATGTCACTGGCGTACTCAACACCGATGAAGAACAGGTGCTGGCGCGCCTGCTCAAGTACGGCCCGAGCGTTGCGGTGCAGGAGCCCAGCGGCAAGTTGTTCCTGACCATTCCGCGTTTCGGCACCATCTCGCCCTGGTCGAGCAAGGCCAGCGATATCGCCCGCAACTGTGGCCTGGCCAAGATCCAGCGCCTGGAGCGCGGCATCGCCTATTACGTCAGCGGTGAACTGAGCGAGGCCGACAGCGCTGCCGTCGCCGCGCTGCTGCATGACCGCATGACCCAGCTGGTGCTGAGCACCCTCGAGGACGCGGCGGCTCTGTTCAGTCATGCCCAGCCCAAGCCGCTGACCGCCGTGGACATCCTCGGTGGTGGCCGTGCGGCGCTGGAGCAGGCCAACCAGGACCTCGGTCTGGCACTGGCCGAGGACGAGATCGACTACCTGGTCAAGAGCTTCAACGAGCTGGGGCGCAACCCGCACGACATCGAACTGATGATGTTCGCCCAGGCCAACTCCGAGCACTGCCGCCACAAGATCTTCAATGCCAGCTGGGACATCGACGGCGAGAGCCAGGACAAGTCGCTGTTCGGCATGATCAAGAACACCTACCAGATGCACAGCGACGGCGTGCTGTCCGCCTACAAGGACAACGCCTCGGTCATCGAGGGCTTCAGCGCCGGGCGCTTCTTCCCCAACCCGGAAAGCCGCCAGTACGGCGCGGTGCAGGAGCCGGTGCACATCCTGATGAAGGTGGAGACGCACAACCACCCGACCGCCATCGCGCCGTTCCCTGGTGCCTCCACCGGCTCCGGTGGCGAGATCCGCGACGAAGGCGCGACCGGTCGTGGCGCCAAGCCCAAGGCGGGCCTGACCGGTTTCTCGGTGTCCAACCTGAACATCCCCGATTTCCTCCAGCCCTGGGAAAAGCCGTACGGCAAGCCCGAGCGCATCGTCAGCGCGCTGGACATCATGATCGAAGGCCCGCTCGGCGGCGCCGCGTTCAACAACGAATTCGGTCGTCCGGCGCTCAACGGCTACTTCCGTACCTTCGAGCAGGCGGTCAGCAGCCCGCGTGGCGAGGAGGTACGCGGCTACCACAAGCCGATCATGCTCGCCGGCGGCCTGGGCAACATCCGTGAGAACCACGTACAGAAGGGCGAGATTTCGGTCGGGGCCAAACTGATCGTGCTCGGTGGCCCGGCCATGCTCATCGGTCTGGGTGGTGGCGCCGCGTCGTCGATGGCCACTGGCGCCAGCTCGGCCGACCTGGACTTCGCCTCGGTGCAGCGCGAGAACCCGGAAATGGAACGCCGCTGCCAGGAGGTCATCGACCGCTGCTGGCAGCTGGGCGAAGCCAACCCGATCAAGTTCATCCACGACGTCGGCGCCGGTGGTATCTCCAACGCCCTGCCGGAGCTGATCAACGATGGCGGCCGTGGCGGTCGCTTCGAGCTGCGCAAGGTGCCCAACGACGAGCCGGGCATGGCCCCGCACGAGATCTGGTGCAACGAGTCGCAGGAACGCTACGTGATGAGCGTGGATGCTGCCGACTTCGAGCGCTTCCAAGCCATCTGCGAACGCGAGCGCTGCCCGTTCGCCGTGGTCGGCGAGGCCACGGCCGAACCGCACCTGACCGTGACCGACAGCCATTTCAGCAACACCCCGGTGGACATGCCGCTGGAAGTGCTGCTGGGCAAGCCGCCGCGCATGCACCGCAGCGTGCAGCGTGAAGCCGAGCAGGGCGACGACTTCGCCGCCAGCGCAGTGGCCATCGATGATGCCATCGAGCGCGTGCTGCGCCACCCGGCCGTGGCCAGCAAGAGCTTCCTGATCACCATCGGCGACCGCAGCATCACTGGCCTCGTCGCGCGCGACCAGATGGTCGGCCCGTGGCAGGTGCCGGTGGCCGATTGCGCCGTCACCGCCACCAGCTTCGACGTCTACACCGGTGAAGCCATGGCGATGGGCGAGCGCACGCCGCTGGCACTGCTCGATGCCCCGGCTTCCGGGCGTATGGCGGTCGGTGAAACCATCACCAACCTGGCGGCTGCGCGAATCGGCAAGCTGTCCGACATCAAACTGTCGGCCAACTGGATGGCCGCTGCCGGCCACCCGGGTGAAGACGCGCGTCTGTACGACACCGTCAAGGCCGTCGGCATGGAACTGTGCCCGGCACTGGGTATCACCATCCCGGTGGGCAAGGACTCCATGTCGATGAAGACCCGCTGGCAGGACGAGGGCGTCGACAAGAGCGTCACCGCGCCGCTGTCGCTGGTCATCTCCGGCTTCGCGCCGGTGCAGGACATCCGCCAGACCCTGACCCCGCAACTGCGCATGGACAAGGGTGAAACCGATCTGATCCTGATCGATCTGGGCCGTGGCCAGAACCGCATGGGTGCGTCGATCCTGGCGCAGGTCTATGCGCAGATCGGCCAGCAGGCACCGGACCTCGACGACGCCGAAGACCTCAAGGCCTTCTTCGCCGTGATCCAGGGCCTGAACGCCGACGGCCACCTGCTGGCCTACCACGATCGCTCCGACGGCGGCCTGCTGACCACCGTGCTGGAAATGGCCTTCGCCGGTCATTGCGGGCTGTCGCTGAACCTCGACGCACTGGCGGGCGATGCCTCCGAGCTGCCGGCGGTGCTGTTCAACGAAGAGCTGGGCGCGGTGATCCAGGTGCGCCAGGATGCCACCCCTGAAGTGCTGGCGCAGTTCAGCGCCGCAGGCCTGGATGACTGCGTGGCGGTGATCGGCCAGGCGGTGAACAACGGCGACGTCAACATCAGCTTCAACGGCGAGTCGGTGTTCGCCGGCGAGCGTCGTCTGCTGCAGCGTCAGTGGGCGGAAACCAGCTATCGCATCCAGCGCCTGCGCGACAACGCCCAGGGTGCCGACCAGGAATTCGACCTGCTGCTGGAAGAAGACAACCCCGGTCTGTCGGTCAAGCTCGGCTTCGACGTCAACCAGGACATCGCCGCGCCCTACATCAAGAAGGGCGTGCGTCCGCAAGTGGCGATCCTGCGCGAGCAGGGCGTCAACGGCCAGGTGGAAATGGCCGCCGCGTTCGACCGCGCCGGTTTCTCGGCCATCGACGTGCACATGAGCGATATCCTCGCCGGTCGTGTCAGCCTGGAAGAGTTCAAGGGCCTGGTGGCCTGCGGTGGCTTCTCCTACGGTGACGTGCTCGGCGCCGGTGAGGGCTGGGCCAAGTCGGTGCTGTTCAATGCCCGCGCCCGCGATGCCTTCCAGGGCTTCTTCGAGCGTCGCGACAGCTTCGCCCTCGGCGTGTGCAACGGCTGCCAGATGATGAGCAACCTGCACGAGCTGATTCCGGGCACCGAGTTCTGGCCGCACTTCGTGCGCAACCGCTCCGAGCAGTTCGAGGCGCGCGTGGCCATGGTCCAGGTGCAGGAGTCGGCGTCGATCTTCCTGCAGGGCATGGCCGGTTCGCGCATGCCGATCGCCATCGCCCACGGCGAGGGTCATGCCGAGTTCGAGAGCGAAGAGGCGCTGCTGGAGGCCGACCTGTCCGGCACCGTGGCCCTGCGTTACGTCGACAACCATGGCAAGGTCACCGAAGCCTACCCGGCCAACCCCAACGGTTCGCCGCGTGGCATCACCGGCCTGACCAGCCGTGACGGCCGCGTGACCATCATGATGCCGCACCCGGAGCGGGTGTTCCGCGCCGTGCAGAACTCCTGGCGCCCGGATGAGTGGCAGGAAGACGGCGGCTGGATGCGCATGTTCCGCAACGCCCGCGTCTGGGTGGACTGACAGCGGCCGCGTAGCGGCCCTCTGCCGCCCCTCTCCCGTTATTGGGAGAGGGGCCGGTTCCGGCGTTCGTAGCCCGGGTGCAATCCGGGAAAACCTGTGGCATACCTTCCCTGGATTTCATCCGACTACGCAGGCCTTGTGCATGGCCGATGATCCTCTCCCCATTCTCCCCGAAGTTCGCCTGGTCAGTCCCGGTGAAGCCCATCGCCTGTGCCGCTGCGGCCAGTCTGCGCAGTTGCCGGACTGCCACGCCGGTTGCCCGCAATCCCTGATCCTGCGTCCCGAGCGCGAGCAGCGGCTGTTGCTCTGCCGCTGCGGACGCTCACGGAGCATGCCTCATTGCGATGGCAGCCACAGCCCACCGGCCCCCGGCCTGGCCGACAAGTGGCGGCGTTTTTTCGCCGGCAGCTGAGAACGTCGCGCCGATCATTCGAGTCGAACGCAGCGAATCGTTTCCCGCCTCGGGCGGATTTGTGCGGGCGACCGCAAGACAAAGTCATGGCGAAATGACACTATATTGGCGTCATGACTTGTCTGCTGTTCGGTTGCCCATCTGCGGAGAACTTGATGTACAAACTGTGTTTCTACGTGCCGGAAGCCCATCTGGAGCCGGTGAAAAAAGCGGTGTTCGCTGCCGGGGGCGGGCGTATCGGCCTCTATGACAGTTGCTGCTGGCAGGTACTCGGCCAGGGCCAGTTTCGCGCTCTGGAGGGCAGTCAGCCGTTCCTGGGGCAGGTCGGCGAGATCGAACAGGTTGCCGAGTGGAAGGTGGAGATGGTCGTCGCGGACGAGCTGATCCACGATGCGGTCAAGGCCCTGAAAAAACACCACCCGTACGAGACGCCGGCCTTCGACGTCTGGCGACTGTCCGATCTGCAGTTCTGAGAAAGGCGCCGATGGCGCCTTTTTCGTGGCGTGACCTCAGGGGCGAATCTCGATCAGCGTCCCGTCCTTGACCAGGCTCCACACCTCGCGCATGTCGTCGTTCTTCATGGCGATGCAGCCCTCGGTCCAGTCGAGGGTGTGGAAGAACCACTCGGGGTACTCCTCGTCCAGCGGCGTGCCGTGGATCATGATCATGCCGCCCGGTGGCACACCGGCGTTCTTCGCGTGTGCCAGGTCACGGGCATTGGGGTAGGAGATGTGCAGCGACAACTGGTACTTGTCGCTCGGCTTGCGCCAGTCGATCCAGTAGAAGCCCTCCGGCGTACGCAGGTCGCCCTCGCGCTGCTTGGCGCCGGTGGGTTGCTTGCCCAGGGAGATGCGGTAGGACCTGATGGTCTCGCCGCGCTGCTGCAGGTGCAGCTGGCGCTCAGACTTGAGGATGAGCACCTTGTCGACGGTGCGCGTGCCGCTCGCCGGCGTGGTGCTGGCGAAGGCATTGAGGCTGAGGGTCAGGCAAAGCAGGGGCAGCAACCAGCGCATCGGGATCGTCCGCAAGGGTCAACGGGGTGTGTAGTGGGCGCGCAGCGCTTCGAGGGGTTCGTTGCGTACCGGAAAGAGATTCTGCCGACGGTCGGCGAAGAAGCATTCTAAGGTACGGCCTATGGTGGGGAAAGCCAGCTCTGACCAGGGGATCTGCGCTTCGTCGAACAGGCGCACCTCCAGGCTTTCCTCGCCCACGGCGAAGTCGAGGTCGACCAGCTCCGCGCGAAACATCATGTACACCTGGCTGATGTGCGGCAGGTCGAAGAGGGTATAGAGACTGAGGTCGCGTACCCGTGCGCAGGCCTCTTCCAGGGTCTCGCGGGCCGCGGCCTGTTCGATGGTCTCGCCGTTCTCCATGAAACCGGCCGGCAGGGTCCAGTAGCCACGGCGCGGCTCGATGGCGCGCCGGCACAGCAGGACCTGCTCGCCCCACACCGGCAGGCAGCCCGCGACGATGCGCGGGTTCTCGTAATGCACGGTGGTGCACTGGCTGCACACGTGGCGCATGCGGTTGTCGCCCGCTGGGATCATGCGGGTGACCGGGTTGCCGCACTGGCTGCAGAATTTCATGCCTGATCCTCGTTCATGGCGTTATCTTGGCGGTCCTGGTTCGGGCCGGCAAGCCCGCGATTCTGGCCGGCCAGCCCTTTCGTCGGGGTTGGGCGTGCGGCCGCTTTCATGCCATGATGCCGGGCAAAACAAGACTCCGAGTATGGCCATGCTGGACGAGTTGCTCCATCGCGTGCGCGATTATCGACCGCGCCCTCTGGAGGCCGGGCACAGCTTCCCCGAGGCGGCAGTGCTGGTCCCCATCACCCGTAGCGACGAACCTGAACTGGTGTTGACCCTGCGCGCCAGTGGGCTGTCGACCCACGGCGGTGAAGTCGCCTTCCCCGGTGGGCGTCGTGATCCGGAGGATCGTGACCTGGTGCATACCGCGCTGCGCGAGGCCGAGGAGGAGGTGGGACTGCCACCGGGGCTCGTGGAGGTGCTCGGACCGCTCAGCCCGCTGGTGTCGCGTCACGGCATTCGCGTCACGCCCTATGTCGGGCTGGTGCCCGATTACGTCGAGTACAAGGCCAACGATGCGGAAATCGCCTCGGTGTTCTCCGTGCCGCTGGAGTTCTTCCGCAACGACCCGCGTGAAGTCACTCACCGTATCGATTACCTCGGGCAGAGCTGGTACGTGCCGTCCTACACCTATGACCAATATCGCATCTGGGGGCTGACGGCGATCATGGTCGTGGAGCTGGTCAACCTGCTCTACGACGCCGGGATTGCCCTGCACCAGCCGCCCGAACACTTCATACACCTGCGCTGAGGACTGACGAGCATGAAATATCGCCTGGGAGGCTCCCGTGTCGACGCCCATCCCGAAAGCTGGGTCGCGCCCAGCGCCGACCTGATCGGCAAGGTTCGTCTGGACGCGGGGGCCAGCGTCTGGTTCGGCGCCGTGCTGCGTGGCGACAACGAGCTGATCCACATCGGTGAGAACAGCAACGTGCAGGATGGCACCGTCATGCACACCGACATGGGCTTTCCGCTGACCCTGGGCAAGGGCGTCACCGTAGGCCACAACGTGATGATGCACGGCTGCACGGTGGACGATTACAGCCTGATCGGCATCAATGCGGTCATCCTCAACGGCGCGAAGATTGGCAAGAACTGCATCATCGGCGCCAACAGCCTGATTCCCGAGGGCAAGGTCATTCCCGATGGCAGCCTGGTCATGGGCAGCCCGGGCAAGGTGGTGCGCGAGCTCACCGAGCAGCAGAAGAAGATGCTGGAGGCCAGTGCCGCCCATTACGTTCATAATGCCCAGCGCTATGCCCGAGAGCTGGTCGTTGACGATGAATGACGAGAAACCCGTGCGCTCTCCCTGCGTGCATGTCTGCGCGCTGGACGAGCAGGACATCTGCATCGGCTGTCAGCGCACGGCCGCCGAAATCACCCGCTGGGGCCGCATGGACAATGCCGAGCGCCGCGAGGTGCTGCAACGCTGCCTGGAGCGCGCCCGCGCTTCGGGCCATTTACTGATCCCCTCCTGATTCACTGTTCGAGGAACATTCATGCCCCGTATTGGAACCCCTCTATCGCCGAGTGCGACCCGTGTACTGCTGTGTGGTTGCGGTGAGCTCGGCAAGGAAGTGGTCATCGAACTGCAGCGTCTGGGTTGTGAAGTGATCGGTGTCGACCGCTACGCCAACGCCCCGGCGATGCAGGTCGCCCATCGCGCCCACGTGATCGACATGCTCGACGGTGCCGCCCTGCGTGCCGTGATCGAGAAGGAGCAGCCGCACTACATCGTCCCGGAAATCGAGGCCATCGCCACCGCCACGCTGGTCGAGCTGGAGGCCGAGGGGTTCAACGTGGTGCCCACCGCGCGTGCGGCGCAACTGACCATGAACCGTGAAGGCATCCGTCGCCTGGCGGCCGAAGAGCTGGGGCTGCCGACCTCGCCCTATCATTTCTCCGACACCTACGAGGACTACGCCGCTGCGGTGAAGTCCGTCGGCTATCCCTGCGTGGTCAAGCCGATCATGAGTTCCTCCGGCAAGGGCCAGAGCGTGCTGCGCAGCGATGCCGACCTGCAGAAATCCTGGGACTACGCCCAGGAAGGCGGGCGTGCGGGCAAGGGCCGGGTGATCGTCGAGGGCTTCATCGATTTCGACTACGAGATCACCCTGCTCACCGTGCGTCATGCCGGTGGCACCAGCTTCTGCGCGCCGATCGGCCATCGCCAGGAGGGTGGTGACTATCAGGAGTCCTGGCAGCCGCAGCCGATGAGCCCGAAGGCACTGGCCGAGTCCGAGCGCGTGGCGCTGGCGGTGACCGAGGCGCTCGGTGGGCGTGGCCTGTTCGGCGTCGAGTTGTTCGTCAAGGGCGACCAGGTCTGGTTCAGCGAGGTGTCACCGCGTCCGCACGACACCGGCCTGGTGACCCTGATCTCCCAGGAGCTGTCCGAGTTCGCCCTGCATGCACGGGCCATTCTCGGCCTGCCGATTCCGCTCATTCGCCAGATGGGGCCGTCGGCTTCGGCGGTGATCCTGGTCGAGGGCAGCTCGCAGCAGGCCAGCTTCGCCAACCTCGGTGCCGCCCTGAGCGAAGAGGACACGGCGCTGCGTCTGTTCGGCAAGCCCGAGGTCAAGGGGCAGCGCCGCATGGGCGTGGCGCTGGCTCGCGACGAGTCCATCGAAGCTGCCCGGGCCAAGGCCCTGCGCAGCGCGCAAGCGGTTCGCGTCCAGCTGTGAGCCGGCACGCGTTGTGGTGGCTGGCGACTCTGCCATTGCTGCCCATCGCGTTGCCGTTGGCCGTGCATACGCGGCGCACGGCCCTGCGCCTGCCCGTGGCGCAGGGTGAACCTTGCGGACTGGCGGCCGCCGATCGGCCGGGTGAACCGCTACGCCTGCTGCTGATCGGCGAGTCGACCGTGGCGGGCGTCGGTGTGCGAGGTTTCGATCAGGCGCTGGCAAGCTGCCTGGCTGCCGCGCTGGCCGAGCACCTCGGGCGACCGGTGCAGTGGCGTGCCTGTGGCGAGAACGGCATCACCGCGCGCCAGGCGTGTGAGCGCCTGTTGCCGCAGGCATTGGCCGAGCCGGCTGATCTGGTACTGCTGGTCTTCGGAGTCAACGACACCACACATCTCACTCCGGCCAGGCGCTGGCACCAGGCGCTGATCGAGATGGCCGAGGCTTTCCGGGCGCAGGGCTGTCACGTGGCGTTCAGCGCCGTGCCGCCCCTGCGGCACTTCACGGCGTTGCCCTGGCTGTTGCGTCAGTTGATGGGCTGGCGGGCGAGTCTGCTGGACCGTGAGCTGCAAGCGCTGACGCAGCGTTCTGGGGCGCTGCATTGCGCACTGGATCTGCCGTTCGAGGCGCGCTACCTGGCCGAGGATGGTTACCACCCCTCGGCATTGGGCTATCGGGTATGGGGCGAGGGCCTCGCCAGGCGACTCAGTCCGCTGCTGCAGCGTCCGTCTTGACCTTTTCCACCTGCCAGACACGCACGCTCTTCACGCGGTTTTCCGCCGCCTGGAGGATTTCCAGGCGGTAGGGGCCGATCTTCAGGCAGACGCTGCTGTCGGGGATGCTCTCCAGCGCTTCGGTGATCAGGCCGTTGAGGGTCTTGGGGCCGTCGCTGGGCAGGTGCCAGCCGAGGGTCTTGTTCACTTCGCGGATGTAGGCGGCGCCATCGATGACCAGGGTGCCGTCTTCCTGCGGGTGGATATCCGGGCTGCGCAGGCTGTCCTGGTTACTGAAGTCACCGACGATTTCCTCGAGGATGTCCTCCAGAGTGACGATGCCGATCACGTCGCCGTACTCGTCGACGACGATGCCGATGCGGCGCTTCTGCTTCTGGAAGTTGATCAGCTGGGTCGACAGCGGCGTGTTCTCCGGCACGAAGTAGGGTTCGTGGCAGGCCGCGAGCAGGGCTTCCTTGGTCAGCTGGTTGTGGCTCAGCAGGCGGGCGATCTGGCGCATGTGCACCACGCCCTCGATCTGGTTGATGTCGCCGCGGAATACCGGCAGCCGGGTGTGCGGTGTGCTGCGCAGCTGGCCGACGATGCTTTCCAGGTCGTCGTCGAGGTCGATGCCGGCGACTTCGTTGCGCGGGATCATGATGTCGTCGACCGTGACCCGCTCCAGATCGAGGATGCCCAGCAGCATGTTCTGGCGATTCTTCGGCAGCTCGGAACCGGACTCGCGCACCACGCTGCGCAGTTCCTCGGTGGACAGGCTGTCACTGGCGCGCTGCGCCGGGTCGACGCCGAACAGGCGCAGCAGGCCGTTGCTGATCACGCCTGTCAGCCAGACCACGGGATAGAGCACGCGTTGCAGCAGGCTCAGTACGCGGCTGGCGGGGAAGGCCACCAGCTCGGGGCGCAGCGCCGCCAGGGTCTTGGGGGTGATCTCGCCGAAAATCAGTACGACGATGGTCAGGCCGGCCGTCGCGATGGCGATCCCGGCTTCGCCCCACATGTCCACGGCCAGTACGGTGGCGATGGAGGCCGCGAGGATGTTCACCACGTTGTTGCCGACCAGGATGGTGCCGAGCATGCGGTCGGGCCGGTCGAGCAGGCGGGTGACACGGCGGGCGCCACTGTGTCCTTCCTTGGCCAGGTGCTTGAGCCGGTAGCGGTTGAGGCTGAGCATGCCGGTCTCGGAGCTGGAGAAGAACGCCGAGCAGAGGATGAGGAAAATCAGCAGGCCGAGCAGATAGCTCGAATGAAGGTCGTCCACGACGGCTGCCTCAGATATGCAGGATGAATTCGCGTACCAGCTTGCTGCCGAAGTAGGCCAGCATCAGCAGGCAGAACCCTGCGAGGGTCCAGCGAATGGCCTTGTGGCCGCGCCAGCCGAGCTGGTGGCGACCCCAGAGCAGAACGGCGAACACCACCCAGGCGAAGCAGGACAGGATGGTCTTGTGCGCCAGGTGCTGGGCGAACAGGTCGTCGATGTACAGCGCGCCGGACAGCAGCGACAGCGACAGCAGCAGCCAGCCCGCGAAGAGGAAGCCGAACAGCAGGCTCTCCATGGTCTGCAGCGGCGGGAAGTTGCGGATGAGCCCAGATGGATGCTTGTGCTTGAGCTGGTAGTCCTGCAGCAGCAGCAGGACCGACTGGAACACGGCGATGGTCAGCATGCCGTAGGCCAGGATCGAGAACAGGATGTGGGCGAGGATGCCGGGGTGTTCGTCGATCGGATTGATGGTGCCGCTGGGAATGAACTCCGCCGCCAGCACCGTCAGGGTGCCGAGCGGAAACAGCAGCAACAGCAGGTTCTCCACCGGAATGCGTGCGCAGGCCAGGAGGATCAGGGCGATGACGGCGCAGGCGATGAGGCTGGCGGCGTTGAAGAAGTCCAGGTTCAGGCCGTGGGCGTCATACAGCTGGAAGAACAGGCTGACGACATGCAGGCACAGGGCAAGCGTACCGAGCGCTACCAGCAGGCGTTTGTCCGGGATGCTGCGCTTGGTCAGGCGCAGCCCTTGATAAGCAGTGGCGCCGGCATAAAGGAAGGCGGCGGCAAGACTGGGCAACAGAGGGTGCATAAATCCGTGTAAGGCGAGCCCGAAAGGCGCTGAGTGTGGCACAGAAGGGTATCGGCACGAAAGACTGGCGGCGGTGTCGGCCGCTCGGCGACTTCGCTATAATCCGCCGCTTGTCGCACATCCGGTACGCCGGGTCGCACCCTATTCAAGGAACGCGCATGTTCGAAAATCTTACCGATCGCCTGTCCCAGACGCTGCGTAACGTCACGGGCAAGGCCAAGCTGACCGAAGACAACATCAAGGACACCCTGCGCGAAGTGCGCATGGCGCTGCTCGAAGCCGACGTGGCTTTGCCGGTGGTCAAGGAGTTCGTCGGCAAGGTCAAGGAACGCGCCGTCGGCACCGAGGTGTCCAAGAGCCTGACCCCGGGCCAGGCCTTCGTGAAGATCGTCCGCGCCGAGCTGGAAGAGCTGATGGGCGCGGCCAACGAGGACCTGGCGCTGAATGCCGCGCCGCCTGCCGTGGTGCTGATGGCTGGTCTGCAGGGTGCGGGCAAGACCACCACCGCCGGCAAGCTGGCCAAGTTCCTCAAGGAGCGCAAGAAGAAGTCGGTGTTGCTGGTCTCTGCCGACGTCTATCGTCCGGCGGCGATCAAGCAGCTGGAAACCCTGGCTGGCGACCTCGACGTCACCTTCTTCCCCTCCGATGCCAGCCAGAAGCCGGTGGACATCGCCAACGCGGCGATCCGCGAGGCCAAGCTCAAGTTCATCGACGTGGTCATCCTCGATACCGCCGGTCGCCTGGCCGTCGACGCCGAGATGATGGCCGAGATCCAGGCGCTGCACGCGGCGGTCAAGCCGGTGGAGACGCTGTTCGTGGTCGATGCCATGACCGGCCAGGATGCCGCCAACACGGCCAAGGCGTTCAGCGACGCGCTGCCGCTGACCGGCGTGGTGCTGACCAAGGTCGACGGCGACGCCCGTGGCGGTGCCGCGCTGTCGGTGCGACATATCACCGGCAAGCCGATCAAGTTCATCGGTATGGGCGAGAAGAGCGATGCGCTCGAGCCTTTCCACCCTGATCGTATCGCCTCGCGCATCCTCGGCATGGGCGACGTGCTCAGCCTCATCGAGCAGGCCGAGCAGACCCTCGACCGCGAGAAGGCCGAGAAACTCACCAAGAAGCTGAAGAAGGGCAAGGGCTTCGATCTCGAAGACTTCCGCGACCAGCTGCAGCAGATGAAGAACATGGGCGGCCTTGGCGGCCTGATGGACAAGCTGCCGTCCATCGGCGGCGTCAACCTGTCGCAGATGGGCAACGCCCAGGGCGCAGCCGAGAAGCAATTCAAGCAGATGGAGGCGATCATCAACTCGATGACGCCTGCCGAGCGACGTGACCCGGAGATGATCAGCGGTTCGCGCAAGCGCCGTATCGCGCAGGGTTCCGGCACCCAGGTGCAGGACATCGGGCGTCTGATCAAGCAGCACAAGCAGATGCAGAAGATGATGAAGAAATTCACCGCCAAGGGCGGCATGGCCAAGATGATGCGCGGCATGGGCGGCATGTTGCCCGGCGGCGGCATGCCGAAATTCTGATCTCTGCAGCCCGGTCGATGGCCGGCTGGAAAAAGAGATTTGCAAACCGCCGCATAATCCTTAAAATATGCGGCCTTTCGGGCCCAGGCCCATTTTTAATGTGTGCCTCAAGTTAGCACCGACTATAGGAACGATGTTCACATGGTAACCATCCGTCTTGCTCGTGGCGGCTCCAAAAAGCGCCCCTTCTACCACCTGACCGTGACCAACAGCCGCAATGCGCGCGATGGTCGTTTCGTTGAGCGTATCGGTTTCTTCAACCCGATCGCTGCCGGTGGCGAAGTGCGTCTGTCCGTCGACCAGGAGCGTGCGACCTACTGGCTGGGCCAGGGCGCTCAGCCGTCTGAGCGTGTTGCTCAGCTGCTCAAGGAAGCTGCCAAGGCTGCTGCCTAAGCATCTTTATGAGTACGACGCCGGCCGTCGCCGAGGACCTGATCGTTCTCGGCAAGATTGTCTCGGTGCACGGCGTCAGGGGTGAAGTGAAGGTGTACTCCTTTACCGATCCCATCGATAACGTGCTCGATTACCGAAACTGGACGCTCAAGCGTGACGGTGAGGTAAAGAAAGTGGAACTGGCCAGCGGCCGCCTGCAAGGCAAGGTGCTGGTAGCCAAGTTGAAGGGTCTGGATGATCGCGAAGTCGCGCGTAGCTACGCCGGTTTCGAGATCTGCGTGCCGCGTAGCGAGCTGCCGGATCTGGAGGAAGGTGAGTTCTACTGGTACCAGTTGCAGGGCTTGAAGGTCATCGATCAGGCAGGGCAGTTGCTCGGTGTGATCGACCACTTGTTCGAGACCGGTGCCAACGATGTGATGGTGGTCAAGGCCTGTGCGGGCAGCCTGGATGATCGCGAGCGGCTGTTGCCCTATACGGAGCAATGCGTGCTGTCGATCGACCTGGCCGCTGGCGAGATGCGGGTCGACTGGGATGCGGATTTCTAAGGCTCATGCGCGTAGAAGTCATCACGCTGTTCCCGGAGATGTTCGCCGCCATTGGCGAGTACGGCATCACCAGTCGTGCGGTGAGGCAGGAGCTGCTCAAGCTCAACTGCTGGAATCCGCGGGACTACACAACGGATCGCCACCATACGGTGGATGACCGTCCCTTCGGCGGTGGCCCGGGGATGGTGATGAAGATCAAGCCTCTCGAGGATGCCCTGGCCAGCGCCAGGCAAGCCGCGGGGGAGACGGCGAAGGTGATTTACCTGTCGCCGCAGGGGCGTCGTCTGAATCAGGCGGCGGTCCGCGAGCTGGCGCAGGAGGATGCACTGATCCTGATCGCCGGTCGTTATGAAGGCATCGACGAGCGTTTCATCGAGACGCATGTCGATGAGGAATGGTCGATTGGCGACTACGTCCTGTCCGGCGGTGAGCTGCCGGCCATGGTGCTGATCGATGCGGTGACGCGCCTTTTGCCTGGTGCATTGGGTCATGCCGATTCGGCCGAGGAGGACTCCTTTACGGATGGCCTGCTCGACTGCCCGCACTACACCCGACCGGAGGTGTATGCGGATAAACGTGTTCCTGACGTGTTGCTTAGTGGCAACCACGAACACATCCGGCGCTGGCGTTTGCAGCAGTCCCTTGGTCGGACCTGGGAACGTCGCGCTGATCTTCTGGATAGCCGCTCGCTTTCTGGAGAAGAGAAGAAGCTGCTGGAGGAATACATCCGCCAGCGGGACGATAGTTAACGTATCGATGGCAGGCCGGGAGGCTTGTCTTAGGAGCGCAGCATGACCAACAAGATTATCCAGATGCTCGAAGCCGAGCAGATGAACAAAGAAATCCCGACTTTCGCACCGGGCGACACCGTTGTCGTGCAAGTGAAAGTGAAGGAAGGCGACCGTCAGCGTCTGCAGGCCTTCGAAGGCGTCGTTATCGCCAAGCGTAACCGTGGCCTGAACAGCGCTTTCACCGTGCGCAAGATCTCCAGCGGTGTAGGCGTCGAGCGTACCTTCCAGACCTACTCCCCGCTGGTCGACAGCCTGAGCGTCAAGCGTCGCGGTGACGTGCGCAAGGCCAAGCTGTACTACCTGCGCGACCTGTCCGGCAAAGCCGCGCGCATCAAGGAAAAGCTGTCCTAAGTTCGGACGCTTCTCTGAAAAAAGCAGCCTACGGGCTGCTTTTTTCGTTTCTGGGCCGCGTTGACCGATGGGTTTCGTGGCCAGGTCCATCCATAGAATGAGCAGTCGTGGCATGACCCCGAGAGAGCAGGAAATCCAGCGGCGTACCCAGTTGTCGGAAACCCGCGTGACCAAGGCGGTGTTCCCGCCGACCACCAACCATCACAACACCCTGTTCGGCGGCACGGCGCTGGCCTGGATGGACGAGGTGTCGTTCATCGCCGCCACGCGTTTCTGCCGCCTGCCGCTGGTGACCGTGTCCAGCGATCGTATCGATTTCAAGCATGCGATCCCGGCGGGGTCGATCGTCGAGTTGATCGGTCGGGTGGTCAAGGTTGGCAACACCAGCCTCAAGGTGGAGGTCGAGGTGTTCGTCGAGGGCCTTTACCAGGAGGGGCGCGAGCGGGCCATCAGCGGCAGCTTCAGCTTCGTCGCCGTCGACGAGCAGCAGAAGCCGGTGCCGGTGCTGCCGGGCTTCGCGCAGTAGGCGTGCAGCGGCTCAGGGGCGCAGGCTGACTTTCAGGCTGGCCTGCGACAGGTCGATGTTGTGCAGGCTCAGGTTGCCGAAGCTCTGCCCGGCAGGGGCGTCCTTGACCCGGATGTTGTCGAAGCGCAGCTCACCGATCGAGCTGGGCAGGTTGACGTTGAACGAACCGTCGTTGTTCAGCGTCGAGCGCAGCTTGCCGGTGTCGTAGCGCACGTCGCTCAGACGGGTTTCGGCGTCCAGGTTGTCGAGTACCGGCATCACCAGCTTGGCCAGCTGCTTGACCGTGCCCAGTCCGTCGCCGCTTTCCGCACGCAGCAGCAGCCCCTGCAGCGCGTCGTCCAGGCCCTGCGCGCTGACCTCGCTCATCTCGCTGTCGCTCAGTGACTGCATGCCTCGCGGCGTTTCTTCCTGGCTGATGCTGCTGGGGGGCTGCAGGCGCTGGATGTCGGCGCTGGCCATCTGAAAGGGGGTCATCAGCGCGGCCACCAGGGTGGCGGCGAGGCGCAGGTTGCTCTGCTTCTTCAGCGCCTTGCCCAGTTGCTTCTGGGTCAGCAGACCTTGTTCCACCAGCACCTCGCCGAGGCGCTTGTGGCTGGTCAGCTGTACCTTGATGGCAGCATCCAGCTGCGCGCTGCTGATCAGTCCCTTGTTGATCAGTATCTGGCCGAGTCGAGAGTTGACGTGCTGGGACATGACGGGCTACCAAGTGTGTGATGGCATGGTGGAATCATGGGTGTGACATCCCTGTCTGTCACCCAACCAAAGATAGGCTACCCCGCAGTCGGTCCCGTGGCCGCGGGTTGTTCCTCTACGGGTGCGGCAGGTGCTGTTTCCTCTGTTTCGATAAGTGCCATCAGCGTCCAGCCCGTGCCGGGTGTGAAGGTCAGCGGCTGGGTGGCGATGTGCAGCCAGCCGTTGGGTGCGCGGGCCAGCAGCAGGGTCGCGCGTTTGCCGTACAGCGCGGTGTAGGCATCCCAGTCGAAGGTCTCGCTCAGGGTGGTGCTGCGGACCTCGTCGCCACGCGCCAGCCGGCTGGCGAATTGAGGATAGCTCAGCGCCTGGCTGCCGATCGCCGTGCCCCGTACTTCATCGCTGCTGCGATGCTTGTCGCTGCGCCTGCCGTCGGCGCTGGTGGGCAGGGTGAAGCGCCGGTTCCTCGGGAAGTCATGGCGGAAATGCATGCAGGCCAGGGCGTTCAGCTCCGCCGACGGCGCCAGTGCCAGCAGGTGGCCGAGGCCGACCAGGTCCAGGTGCGCTTCGGCGTGTTGCGAGGTCGGGTTGCCGAAGTAGGTGGGCAATCCGGCCATGCGCGCGGCGCGGATGTTCTCCCAGCTCGAGTCGGTCAGCAGGACCTGGCTGCCGAGCCCCTGGATGGCCTTGCCCACTGCCCGGGCGACCGGGTTGGCACCGACGATCAGGAAGCCGCTCGGCGAGGGTTCCGTCACCTTCAGCAGGCGCGCCAGCGGGCGTGCCGTGGCGCTTTGCAGCACCACGGTGCCGATGATGACCAGGAAGGTCAGTGGCACCAGCAGCTGGGCCTGTTCGTTCCCCTGCTGCTCCAGGCGCAGGGCGAAGATCGCCGAGACCGCTGCGGCGACGATGCCGCGCGGGGCGATCCAGGCCAGCAGGGCGCGTTCACGCCAGTTCAGGCTCGAGCCCAGTGTGCAGGCGAGGATGTTCAGCGGCCGGGCGATCAGCTGGATCACGGCGAGCAGCACCAGCGTCGCCGGCCCCAGGGCCAGCAGGGCGTAGAGGTCCAGCCGGGCGGCGAGGATGATGAACAGGCCGGAGATCAGCAGCACGCTGAGGTTCTCCTTGAAATGCAGGATCGGGCGGATGTCCACGCCGCGCATGTTGGCCAGCCACATGCCCATGATCGTCACCGCCAGCAGGCCGGACTCGTGCACCAGCAGGTTGGCGGCGATGAAGATGCCCAGCACGGCGGCCAGCGAGGCGAAGTTGTGCAGGTACTCCGGCAGCCAGCGACGGCGCAGGACGATACCGAAGGCCCAGCCGGCGGCGGCGCCGAGCAGGCTGCCGCAGGCGATCACCGCGGCGAAGGTGCTGAGGCTCTCGCTCAGCGCATTGCCCTCGCCGTAGCTGACGATGAAGGCGAAGGTCACCACCGCCAGCAGGGCGCCGATGGGGTCGATGACGATGCCTTCCCAGCGCAGGATGTTGGCGACTGCCGACGTGGGGCGAACCACGCGCAGCATCGGGGCGATCACCGTGGGGCCGGTCACCAGCGTCAGGGTGCCGAACAGCAGGGCGAGGTCCCAGGCGAAGCCCAGCAGGTAGTGGCTGGCCAGGCTGATCACGGCCCAGGTGAGCAGGGCGCCGAGGGTCACCAGGCGATGCACGACCTTGCCGATCTCGCGCCATTCGGAGAGGTGCAGGGTCAGGCTGCCTTCGAACAGGATCAGGGCGACGGCCAGCGAGATGAAGGGAAACAGCAACGGGCCGAACAGCTCCTGTGGGTCGAGCAGACCCAGCAGGGGGCCGGCGAGAATACCGCCGAACAGCAGGAACAGAATGGCCGGCAGGCGCAGTCGCCAGGCCAGCCATTGGCTGGCCAGTGCCAGCAGGCCGATGCCGCCCAGGCTCAGCAGGATCTGTGTTTCGCTCATCGAATCTCCCTATCTGGTATTTCTGGAAACTGCCTGCGTGGCCATCACAGCGTCGAAAACAGGCGCAAAGTGCTCATTGCATAGCGGGTAGACTGCACGTCTTCGCCTGTTCTTGCCTTGCGCTGGTTGCCTCGCCCACGGCTGTAGAGTTGCCCTATCGCGGTGAGGCTGTGGAAAACTAGCGGCACATTTTGTCATGGGTCGTCGATGTCAACGTTAACTCATCCCCTGATCGAGCGCTTCCTCGAGGCGTTGTGGTTGGAAAAGGGGCTCTCCGCCCATACGCAGGCCGCCTATCGCAGCGACCTGGAGCACTTCAACGCCTGGCTGGATGCGCGTGGCCTGGCGTTGCAGCACATCGGTCGCGACGCGATTCTCGATCACCTGGCCTGGCGCCTCGAACAGGGCTACCAGGCGCGCTCGACGGCGCGCTTCCTGTCCGGGCTGCGGGGGTTCTACCGTTTCCTGCTGCGCGAGACCCTGATCGGCGAAGACCCGACGTTGCAGGTCGACCTGCCGCAGATCGGTCGGCCGCTGCCCAAGTCGCTGTCGGAGGCCGATGTCGAGGCCCTGTTGCAGGCGCCCGATCTGGACGACCCCATCGGCCTGCGCGATCGCGCCATGCTCGAGGTGCTCTACGCCTGCGGGTTGCGGGTCAGCGAGCTGGTGGGCCTGACGCTTGAGCAGGTCAATCTGCGCCAGGGGGTGTTGCGGGTGTTCGGCAAGGGCAGCAAGGAACGCCTGGTGCCGCTGGGCGAGGAGGCCATCGCCTGGATCGAGCGCTACACGCGCGAGGCGCGCCCGCTGTTGCTCGGTGGCAAGCCCAGTGATGTGCTGTTTCCCAGTCTGCGGGGTGAGCAGATGACCCGGCAGACCTTCTGGCACCGGATCAAGCACCAGGCCCGTGTCGCGGGGATCGCCAAGGCACTGTCGCCGCATACCCTGCGGCATGCCTTCGCTACCCACCTGCTCAACCATGGTGCCGATCTGCGCGTGGTGCAGATGCTGCTGGGGCACAGCGACCTGTCCACCACGCAGATCTATACCCACATCGCCCGCGCGCGTCTGCAGGAACTGCACGCCCAGCATCATCCGCGCGGCTGATCGCGGATGAACGAAACCCCGCCGTCGTTGCCGAGGGCGGGGTGCGTTCTGCCGGTGGTTTATTTCAGGCTGTTCTTCAGCGCCTGGGCGGCCTGGTCCATGGCACTGCGTACCGCTGGGACCTCCGCGACCACGTTGAGCAGCCCGTAGTCATGGATCATGCCGTTGTAGCGCACCGAGGTGACCGCGACGCCGGCGGCGTTCAGGCGGCGGGCGTAGGCTTCGCCTTCATCACGCAGCACGTCCATCTCGGCGGTCTGCACCAGTGCCGGCGGCAGGCCCTGCAGCTGTTCCAGGCTGGCGCGCAGCGGCGAGGCGTAGATCTCGTTACGCTGCTTCGGGTCGCTGGTGTAGTTGTCCCAGAACCATTCCATCATGCCGCGGGTCAGGAAGTGGCCTTCGGCGAACTGGTTGTAGGACGCGTTGTTGAAGTTGGCATCGGTGACCGGCCACAGCAGCAACTGGAAGCGCAGCTTCGGTGTGCCGGCGGCCTTCGCCTTGAGGGCGACCACGGCCGCCATGTTGCCGCCGACGCTGTTACCGGCCACGGCCAGGCGCGAGCCGTCGACACCGATCTTGCTGCCGTTGTCCGCGACCCATTTGGTCGCTGCATAGGCCTGGTTGATCGCGGTCGGGTACCTGGCTTCCGGCGACGGCGTGTAGTCGACGTAGATCGCCGCGGCGCCGGAGCCCACCACCAGGTCACGGATCAGCCGCTCGTGGGTCGGATAGTCACCCAGTACCCAGCCGCCACCGTGGAAGAACATGAAGCCGGGCAGTACGCCGCGAGCGCCTTCGGGACGTACCACCTTGAGGGTGATGGCCTGGCCGTCCACATCGATCGTCCTGGTCTCCACGGTGATGCCGGACAGGTCCACCTTGACGCTGGCCTGGGCGCCCACCAGCACGCCGCGGGCGTCTTTCGGGGCGAGCGTTTCCAGGGGCTGGCCAGCACCTGCGGCCAGTGCGTCGAGGAAACCCTGGGTGTTGCGTTCCACGCCGGGGCTGCCGGCGGCGAAGCTGTTGCCGATGGCCAGGGCGAGCAGCCCGGCGGTCAGCGTGCGAGAGATGTTCATGGTCAAACTCCTGTCGTTAGGTAGGGCTGCTGGGTTCAGTTCTGGTTGCTGCACACGCTGGACAGCTGTTCGTAGTCGAGGACGTGCACCTCGCCCGCGCTGTTGCGGTAGGTCATCTTCGCCGTCACGACCTCGCACTGCGGGCTATTCGGCACCTCGATGGCGATCACCTTGGCGATATCCAGGTCCTGCCCGTAGCGATAGGGCGTGGCTTGCGCGCCGTGGGCGACGCTGGTCAGCGAGGCGCCAAGCGAGAGAGTCGTCAGGGCGATGGCGAACAGGGGGCGGGTTTTCATGCTGCTTCTCCTCTCGGGCAGCGCTCGGGTCCTGGCCGCGAGCGCTGGCTGCTGTCTGTCAGACGATGGTCAGGGTGACGTCGATGTTGCCGCGGGTGGCGTTGGAGTACGGGCAGACGATGTGCGCGCGATCCACCAGGGTCTGTGCCGCTTCAGGGGCGAGGCCGGGCAGGCTGATCCGCAGCTCGACCTCGATGCCGAAGCCGGTGGGGATGGCGCCGATGCCTACGGTGCCTTCGATGAAGGTGTCAGCCGGAATGCTCAGCTTGTCGCGAGCTGCGACGAACTTCAGCGCGCCGAGGAAGCAGGCGGAATAGCCGGCTGCGAACAGTTGCTCGGGGTTGGTGCCGTTGCCGCCTGCGCCGCCGAGTTCCTTCGGGGTGGTCAGGGCGATGTCCAGGATGCCGTCGGAAGAGACGGCGCGGCCTTCACGGCCACCAAAGGCTTCGGCGGTTGCACGGTAGAGAACGTTTTCGATGGTCATGGCGGTAATCCTCTTGGGTTGGGGTTGGATGGAGTGGTTCGCCAATGATTTGTGCGCTAACCGTTTCCATGGGGCGAACTGTATTGCGCAAAAGATTTGTGCGCAAGATAAGTTTATCGAGTATTTCGCTATATGGATATGTTGCGCAGGAATAAGGAGCGAAGAGGGGGTGGAGGGTGCGCGCGTAAAATGCCCGTGTGCTGCTGACGCGTGTGCCGTCTGTTAGCTGTTCGGCTGTCTGCGACGCCATCTGTGGTAGGCTGTTGCGATTTTCACCGGTCCGTCGTTCGACAGGAGTGTTCATGTCCCTGACCCGTATTTCCGCTGCCCTGGCGCTCATGCTGGGCGCTGGCGTCTCGATGGCTGCAGAACCTGACCAGGCCATTCGTCAGGCGCTGAAGTCGCTCGACGCCAACTTGCCGATCGAAGCCATTGCCGAGAGCCCGATGTCGGGCATCTATCAGGTTCAGCTGGAGGGTGGGCGGCAGCTCTACACCAGTGCGGACGGCCAGTTCCTGATCCAGGGCTATCTGTTCCAGGTCAAGGATGGCAAGGCGGTCAACCTCACCGAGATCGAAGAGAGCCGTGCGGTGGCCAAGCAGATCAATGCCATTCCGGCCAAGGAAATGGTGGTGTTCGCGCCCAAGGCGCCGAAAACCCATATCACCGTGTTCACCGACACCGATTGTGGCTACTGCCAGAAGCTGCACAGTGAAGTGCCGGAGCTCAATCGCCTGGGCGTCGAAGTGCGCTACGTGGCCTTCCCGCGCCAGGGCCTGAACAGCCCGGCAGCCAAGGAACTGGCCAGCGTCTGGTGCAGCAAGGATCGCCAGGCGGCGATGAACCTGGCCAAGACTCGCCAGGCGGTGCCGGAGGCGGACTGCGACAACCCGGTGGCCAAGCAGTATCAGTTGGGCCAGATGATCGGTGTCAACGGTACGCCGGCCATCGTGCTGGCCAACGGCAAGATGATTCCGGGTTACCAGCCGGCGCCGCAGCTGGCCAGGATCGCCCTGGAGTCGAACGATTGAGTGCGGATTGACTAACAAACAGCCGCTTCGTAATGTGCGGCTCTTTTCGGCGGCCGGGGCTTGCTCCGGCCGTTTTATGCAGTGCTGATGGGGATATAGAGCGTGAAGCCGGTCAAAGTGGGTATCTGTGGGCTGGGGACCGTAGGTGGCGGTACTCTGAATGTACTCAAGCGCAACGCCGAGGAAATTACCCGGCGTGCCGGTCGCGGCATCGAGATTGCCCAGATCGCCATTCGTTCGCCCAAGCCGCAATACGACACGACCGGCATCCAGATCACCCGTGACGTCTTCGAGCTGGTCAACAACCCGGACATCGATGTGGTCGTCGAGCTGATCGGCGGCTACACCCTGGCCCGCGAGCTGGTGCTCAAGGCCATCGACAACGGCAAGCACGTGGTCACCGCGAACAAGGCGCTGATCGCCGTACACGGCAACGAGATCTTCGCCCGTGCCCGCGAGAAGGGCGTGATCGTCGCGTTCGAGGCGGCGGTTGCCGGTGGCATTCCGGTGATCAAGGCGATTCGCGAAGGCTTGGCGGCCAACCGCATCAATTGGCTGGCCGGCATCATCAACGGCACCGGCAACTTCATCCTCACCGAGATGCGTGAGAAGGGGCGTGCCTTCGAAGACGTGCTCAAGGAAGCGCAGGCGCTGGGTTATGCCGAGGCCGATCCGACCTTCGACGTCGAAGGCATCGACGCCGCGCACAAGCTGACCATCCTGGCCTCCATCGCCTTCGGCGTGCCGCTGCAGTTCGACAAGGCCTATACCGAAGGCATCACCCGGCTGACCACTGCCGACGTGAACTATGCCGAGGCATTGGGCTATCGCATCAAGCACCTGGGTGTCGCCCGTCGCACCGAGGCCGGCATCGAGCTGCGCGTGCACCCGACGTTGATCCCGGCGGACCGCCTGATCGCCAACGTCAACGGCGTGATGAACGCGGTGATGGTCAATGGCGATGCCGTCGGTAGCACCCTGTATTACGGTGCCGGCGCGGGCATGGAGCCGACCGCCTCGGCGGTGGTGGCGGACCTGGTGGACGTGGTGCGTGCCCTGACCACCGACCCGACCAATCGCGTGCCGCACCTGGCGTTCCAGCCTGACTCGCTGTCCGATCACCCGATCCTGCCCATCGAGCAGTGCGAGAGCGCCTACTACCTGCGTATCCAGGCCAAGGATCACCCGGGTGTGCTGGCGCAGGTGGCGAGCATCCTCTCCGAGCGTGGCATCAACATCGAGTCGATCATGCAGAAGGAAGCCGAGGAGCAGGACGGCCTGGTGCCGATGATCCTGGTAACTCACCGTGTGATCGAGGCGCGCATCATCGACGCCATCGCCGCCATGGAGGCGCTGGACGGCGTAACTTCGCCGGTCATGCGCCTGCGTGTCGAGCAGCTCAACTAATTCCGTGTCCACCTGCGGGCTGCGGGCCCGCAGGTGCAGCAAACGAAGGTCTATCCCATGCGCTATATCAGTACTCGCGGCCAGGCGCCGGCCCTGAATTTCGAAGACGTGCTGCTGGCCGGCCTGGCTAGTGATGGTGGTCTCTACGTGCCGGAGAACCTGCCGCGCTTCACCGTAGAGGAAATCGCCTCCTGGGCGGGCTTGCCGTACCACGAGCTGGCGTTCCGCGTGATGCGCCCGTTCGTGGCGGGTTCCATCGCCGATGCCGATTTCAAGAAGATCCTCGAAGAGACCTACGGTGTCTTCGCGCACAACGCCGTGGCGCCGCTGCGCCAGCTGAACGGCAACGAGTGGGTCATGGAGCTGTTCCACGGTCCGACCCTGGCGTTCAAGGACTTCGCCCTGCAACTGCTCGGTCGCCTGCTCGACCACGTGCTGGCCAAGCGTGGCGAGCGCGTGGTGATCATGGGAGCGACCAGTGGTGATACCGGTTCCGCTGCCATCGAAGGCTGCAAGGCCTGCGACAATGTCGACATCTTCATCATGCACCCGCACAACCGGGTGTCCGAAGTGCAGCGTCGGCAGATGACCACCATCCTCGGCGAGAACATCCACAACATCGCCATCGAAGGCAACTTCGACGACTGCCAGGAGATGGTCAAGGCCAGCTTCGCCGACCAGGGCTTCCTCAAGGGCACCCGTCTGGTGGCGGTCAACTCGATCAACTGGGCGCGGATCATGGCCCAGATCGTCTACTACTTCCACGCCGCGCTGCAGCTCGGTGCGCCGGCGCGTTCGGTGGCCTTCTCGGTGCCGACCGGCAACTTCGGCGACATCTTCGCCGGTTACCTGGCGCGCAACATGGGCCTGCCGGTCAGTCAGCTGATCGTCGCCACCAACCGCAACGACATCCTGCACCGCTTCATGAGCGGCAATCAGTACGTCAAGGAAACCCTGCATCCGACCCTGTCGCCGTCGATGGACATCATGGTCTCGTCCAACTTCGAGCGGCTGCTGTTCGACCTGCACGGTCGCAATGGCGCCGCCATCGCCGGTCTGATGGACAGCTTCAAGCAGGGTGGCGGCTTCAGTGTCGAGGAAGATCGCTGGGTCGAGGCGCGCAAGCTGTTCGACTCGCTGGCGGTGAATGACGAGCAGACCTGTGAAACCATCACCGAGGTGTACAAGGAGTGCGGCGAGCTGCTCGATCCGCACACGGCCATCGGCGTGCGCGCAGCGCGTGAGTGCCGTCGCAGCCTGGCCACGCCGATGGTGGTGCTGGGTACCGCGCACCCGGTCAAGTTCCCCGAGGCGGTGGAGAAGGCGGGTATCGATGCGGTTCCTGCGTTGCCGGCGCACCTGGCCGACCTGTTCCAGCGCGATGAGCGTTGCACCGTGCTGGCCAACGACCTGAAGGTCGTGCAGCAGTTCGTCGCGGCGCATGGCAATCGCGGCAAGCCGCTCTGAGTCGTCTGTCAGCATGCAACCGGCGCCCCAGTGGCGCCGGTTTCGTTTGGGCCTGGCTCAGAGGCTGAAGATCAGCACCAGCAGCGCCGTCAGGGTGATCAGCGTCAGCCAGATCAGGGCATTGAGGCGGCTGGCGCGGAGGATGGCGGCGCCGCGCAGGTGGACGGGAGGGTTGTCCTCCAGATACTGGTCGATGCGGCGTTCGGCCTCCTTCTGGTCGGTCGCCAGGTATTCGCTGAGCAGGTCGATGGCGGCATGGCGCTGCTCGGCATGCAGCAGCTGGCGTACGGCGGGTGGCAGTTCGTTCATGCTGCTGCCGCTCTCCTGTGCGGGTCGGTTGGGGTCATAACTGCGACCGGGTTAGCGCTTTTTCCCGTGCGCCCTGCGTGTGGCTGAGGTTTAATTCGACACGTCGCGAATGGATGCGTTCTAGCCCGATCATGGATGAGCCCTGGCCCCTGCCTCTTTTCTTTTTGTTCCCGTCTGCTGATCGGCTCGTTTCGTGCCGAGGATGACGCCTGCGCGCTCGTCTGACGAACGGTATCACATTTATCACATGTAATTACTTTACGACTCACATGTAAGGGTCTAGGCTGTTGTTCATGGAAAGCAAATCATCAGCCCATTACCAGCGTCTTTATCGTCAGCGTCTGCGCGAGCAGGGGCTGGTGAAGAAGGAAGTCTGGATCTTGCCCGAGCACGCACCGCTGCTGGTTGCGTTCGAGCGCAAACTACGCCAGCCGCAGTCGACGCTGGTTCCGATGGAGAAGGAGGAGGATATGAGCATGCCTCAGGTTTGGACCGCCAAGGCGCTGCATGAAGCGCTGGCGGCAACGGAGTTGTTCCAGAGCGGGCAGGCCGGCATCGAGCTGATTCAGGGCGCCGACGCCAGTCTGCACATCACCATGCGCGAATATGGCGACCTGCCGCTGTTCGTTGCCGTGTTCGGCGAACAGATCATCGTCGAGGCGCTGCTCTGGCCGGCGGCGGACGTGAAGGACGCCGCTGCTTTCAACGAGGAAGTGCTGCGCACCCACAAGCTGTTCCCGCTGTCGTCCATCGGCCTGGAGAAGATGGTCGACGGGCGCGACTGCTACACCATGTTCGGCGCACTGAGCTCCTATTCCACGCTGTCCGATGTGGTGTTCGAGATCGAGCTGCTGGCGGACAACGTGATCAAGGCCACCGAAGCCTATGAAGGCTTCCTCAAGACCGGCGCCTGAGAGGAGAGTATCCATGAACGTCTGGAGCAAATTGCTGACCGCGCTGCGTGGCGGCGCCAACGAGATGGGCGAGGCCGTGGTCGATAGCCAGGCCCTGCGCATTCTCGACCAGGAAATCCGCGACGCCGACAGCGAGCTGCGCAAGTCCAAGGAAGCCCTCGCCGAGATCATGGCCAAGCACAAGCTGGCCAGCGACAAGGTGAGCAAGAGCGCAACCAGCATCGCCGAGTACGAGCAGTACGCTCTCAAGGCGCTGGAAGCGGGCAACGAGACCCTGGCCAAGGAAGTGGCCGAGAAGATCGCCAACCTGGAGGTCGAACAGGCCAGCGAGCGTGAGCAGGCCGAAGGCTTCGCCGCCAGCGTCGCGCAACTGCGCAAGGCCGTGAGTCAGGCCGAGGGCAACATCAAGCGCCTCAAGCAGCAGGTGGATACGGTCAAGGCCACCGAAAGCGTGCAGAAGGCGCAGATGGCCGTGGCCCAGCGCTACGGCGGTTCCCAGGCCAAGCTGCAGACGGCGGTCGAGTCGCTCGAGCGCATCAAGCAGAAGCAGGCCGAGCGTGGCGCGAAGATGGAAGCCTCGGCGGAACTCGCTGCCACCAGCGCACCGGACGACTCGCTGGAAGCCAAGCTGCGAGCTGCGGGCATCAAGGCGGACAGCGCCAGTGCCGACAGCGTGCTGGCGCGCCTGAAGGACAAGTCCAAGGCCTGATCGAGGCTGCATGAACCGGCAGGGGCGAGTGACCGTCCCTGCCGTATGGATTCAGGACAAGGAAAACCATGGAACTCTTCCTGCAGACCGCGCTGTCGTTTCCCACTGCCATCTACAGCTTCCTGCTGTGCGTGGCGGTCATCTATTGGCTGGTGGTCGCGGCCGGCCTGCTCGATATCGACCTGCTCGACATCGAGGCCGACTCGGTGATGGAGGGCGGCGCACAGACCGAAGGCCTGGCGGGGCTGCTGTACAAACTCAAGCTCGACGGCGTGCCCGCCACGCTGGTGCTGACCCTGCTGTTCTTTTTCGCCTGGTTCGCCTGCTACTTCATCGAACTGTGGCTGCTGCGTCACCTGCCGCTGGGCATCCTGCGCTACCCGCTCGGCCTGGTGGTGATCGTCGCCTCTTTCCTCCTGGCGGCGCCGCTCTGCGCGGCCATCTGCCGGCCGCTGCGCCCGCTGTTCCAGAAAGTCGAGGCGATCAGCAGCAAGTCGGTGCTGGGTCAGGTGGCGGTGGTCCGCAGCGGCAAGGTCACCGAGCGCCACGGCGAGGCGGTGCTGGAAGACGGCGGCGCGGGGCTGATCCTGCGTGTGCGCGCCGACGAGGCACTGGGCTTCAAGCGCGGCGACCGCGTGGTGCTGCTGGAGTACCTGGTTGCCGAACATGCCTATCGGGTCATCACCGAAGAAGAGTTTCGAGGCGTATAGCGTCTGCCGACAATCCGTACGTCACACAGGGCTGGCAGGGTAGGGCATCGCCGAACCTGTCTGCACAATTAGCAAAGGAGTACAGCTGTAATGGAAAACCTCATTCCCTTCATCGTCGGGGCGGGGCTGGTCGTTCTCTTCGTGATCGCCCTGATCGCGCTGTTCAAGGCGTTCTACATCAAGGTTCCGCAGGGCACCGCGCTGATCGTCAACGACATGAGCTCGACGCCCAAGGTGCACTTCACCGGTTCCCTGGTGTACCCGGTGATCCACCTCAAGGAGTTCATGAAGATCTCCCTGATCACCCTGGAAGTGGACCGTCGCGCCAAGGACGGTCTGATCTGCCGTGACAACCTGCGTGCCGACATCACCGTGGCCTTCTACCTGCGCGTCAACGAGACCCAGGAAGACGTGCTCAAGGTGGCCAAGGCCATCGGTGTCGACCGTGCCTCCGATCGTGGCGCGGTCAACGAGCTGTTCAATGCCAAGTTCTCCGAGGCGCTGAAGACCGTCGGCAAGCAGTTTGACTTCGTCCAGCTGTTCGAGAACCGCCAGGATTTCCGCGACCGCATCGTCGAGGTGATCGGCAACGACCTCAACGGTTACGTGCTGGAAGACGTGGCCATCGACTACCTGGAGCAGACCTCCAAGGTGTCGCTGGACCCGAGCAACATCCTCGACGCCGAGGGTATTCGCAAGATCACCGAGCTGACCGCTGCGCAGAACGTCATCACCAACGAACTCGAGCGCAACGAAGAGCTGGCGATCAAGAAGAAGAACGTCGAAACCCGTGAAGCGACCCTGTCGCTCGAGCGTCAGCAGGCCGATGCCGAGGCGCGGCAGAAGCGCGAGATCGAAACCATCCGCGCCCGTGAGGAAGCCGAGACCCTCAAGGTCCGTGAAGAAGAGCGCCTGAAGGCCGAGCAGGCGCGCATCCAGACCCAGCAGGAGCTGGACATCCGCGCCGAGAACCATCAGCGCGAAGTGGAAGTGGCGCAGCAGAACCGCCAGCGTGCCGTGGTCATCGAGGTGGAGAAAGTCACCCGTGCCAAGGACCTGGAAGTGGTTGCCCGCGAGCGCGAAGTCGAACTGCAGCGCATCGAGAAGGAAAAGGCTCTGGAAGAAGAGCGCAAGAACATCGCCGGTGTGATCCGCGAGCGCGTGGCGGTCGAGAAGACCGTGGCCCAGGAAGAAGAACGCATCAAGGAAGTGCGCGAAGTGTCCGAGGCCGAGCGCCTCAAGCAGGTCACCGTACTCAATGCCCAGGCCGAGGCCGAGCAGGAGCTGGTGCGTCAGGTCAAGCAGGCCGAAGCCGACGAGGCACGTTCCAAGCACAAGGCGGTCGAGATCAACACCCTGGCCCAGGCCGAACTGGAAGCGGCCTCCAAGAGCGCCGAGGCCAAGAAGAAGCTGGCCGAAGGGGTCGAAGCCGAGCGTGCCGCGCCCGGCCTGGCCGATGCCAAGGTGCGCGAAGTCACCGCCGCCGCGAAAGAGAAGGAAGGCCTGGCCGAGGCTCGCGTGCAGGCTGAGCGCCTGATCGCCGATGCCAAGGGCGAGCAGGAAAAAGGTCTGGCCGAAGCCCGTGTGCTGGAGGCGCAAGCCTCGGCGAAGGAGAAGGACGGTCTGGCCGAAGCCAAGGTGCTGGAGGAGAAACTCTCCGCCCAGGCACGCGGCGAGGAGCAACTGGGTCTGGCCAAGGCCAAGGCGACCAAGGAACAGGGTTCGGCCGAAGCCGCGATCCTGCTGGAGCGCCTCAGCGCCGAAGCCGAAGGTCTGGGCAAGAAGTTCGGTGCGCTGGATTCGCTCAGCGACGCGGCACGCGCTCACGAAGAGTTCCGCATGCAGCTGGAGAAGAGCTTCGAAGAGGCCATGGCCGCCATCGACGCCAACAAGGACATCGCCAAGGACCAGGCCGAAGTGCTGGCCGCAGCCATGGCCAAGGCGAAGATCGAGATCGTCGGCGGCGAGGGCGACTTCTTCAACTCCTTCGCCAAGTCGCTGTCGGTGGGCAAGGCCATCGAAGGTGTGGTCGGCAAGAGCCCGGTGGTGCAGGACGTGATTTCCCGCCTGCTGGCCGGCAAGGCCGCATCCACCGCGCCGGTCGTCGCCCCGAACGCCGGTTCGGAGCAGGCCTGAGTCAGGCCTGAACAGTGTAGGGTGGACAACGCGTAGCTTGTCCACCGCTCTGCGTCGCCATCGGCGGACAAGAAGAGCGTTGTCTCCCTACCGGCTACAGCATGCCGAGCCTTGTGGGAGGGGCTTTAGCCGCGAGCCTCCCACGCTTTTTCCAGACCCCTCGCTCTGTTGATCGGGCGAGGGTGCTCGATGCCGCATATCCAGGAAGAACACGATGTCGGACGTACAGACACAGGACGTATTGGACAAGGCCGTCGCCGAGGGCGGCGCCTACGAGGTGCTGCACAAGCGCCTGCAGGAGCAGGGGCAGCGCCTGCGCGGGTTGACCGAGGCGCTCAATGGCCAGCGCCTGGCCGAGTTCGGCAGCAGTGCGATGGAGGCCATCGGCCGAGTCCGCATCCGCACCGAGAACAACTGCATCGCCCGCGATATCGTCCAGGTCGGCGAGTGCCTGCTGTTCGGCTACAACGTGTTCCTCGGCCTGAAAAAGGAAACCACGATCTCCGACGTGTTCTCCCTCTACCGGCTGGTGCAGGGCGCGGAAGGCTTCGATGCCGAGCCGGTGTCCCTGGAGGGCTCCTTCCTGGCGCAGGCCAGCTTCGTTGCCGACTTCAACGAGCTGTACACCTACTACAAGAACACCCGTCTGCTGCAACTGGCGATTCGCGATGGCAAGCTGCTGGCGAGCTTCCAGATCGGCGAACGGGTCAGCGACATCCGTGTGTTCCGCTGGTCGATCTCCACCGACGGCAAGGAAGTTCGCTACATCGATAACCGTGGCGAGCGCGATATCGCCCTGCCGGCGCCGTTCGATTTCGAATGGCAGAAGACGTCCCGCGAGATGGCGGTCACCGGCCGCCATCCGCACATGAACATCCTCGACACGGTGTTCGTCGAAACCGTCGGTGGCGACCTCACGATCAAGGTCGAGAACAACACCCAGGACGGCCTGGGCATCTACCGCGAAGCCGTGGTGGACAAGACCCAGTCGCTCGACGACGCGCAGATCGAATACGCCCGCCTGGGCAGCCTGATCCTGCTCAAGGTGCTGCCTTACCGCGAGGAGCAGTGGCGCTACCTGGTGTTCAACAGCCTGACCAACCAGGTCGAACGCATCGACGCCATCGGCCTGGCCTGCGTACAGCTGCCGGAAGATCACGGCATCATCTTCCCCGGCGGCTACTACCTGCAGAGCGGCGAGTACAAGACCTTCGAGCAGCCCATGGACGGCATGCGCTTCAAGCGCTCGGTCCGCTCGCCCAACGGCGAGGACGTGCAGTACATCTTCTACCACCCGGAGGAAGGTCGTTCGGCGCTGTTCACCTACAACATGATCAAGCGTCAGCTGCACAACCCGATCTTCGGCCACGGCTACGCGCGCCTGGAGGACGGGCGTATGGTGATCTTCTCTGCCGAGGGCAGCGAGCCGACCCGCATCCATCCGATGCAGATCTGGCAGACGCCGTTCGAGAGCGACGACTACGCGGCTCGCCAGCCGGCGCGCAGCGGTTTCTTCGGTCGTATCGGCAATGCCGAGCTGGTGCGCGGCGTGTCCGACCTGCTCAACCTGAGCCGCGAGATCGACAGTCGCGAAGTGTCGGTGGCGCGCTACACCCAGCTGTGCCAGAACACCCGTCGCCTGTTCGACGTCTACCACTGGCTGGGTGACGCCCAGTGCGCCGAACTGGCGCCGCTGCTGCGCGAGGTGGCCGCGACCTCCGAACTGGTGCTCGACGAGTTCGAGAAGGTCGAGAGCATTCGCCAGCAATCGGCCCGTGCCATGACCGAGGCCGAGACGCGGCAGAAGAGCCTGCTCGCCGGCTTGCTGGTCGACAGCTGGGACGAGGTGCAGCATTTCGTCGAGGCGCTGAATGCCATCACCGCGCAGCGCGGCCAGCTGCTGACTATCCGTGACTACCGCTATATCGACGTGGCGCGCATCGACGCCATGGAAGCCGAGTTGCTCGAAGCGCAGGAGCGCGTGGCGGCGGCCACTTCGAACTTCCTCGCCAGCGACGCGGCCCTGCAACCCTATGTGCAGCGCCTGGGTGAACTCGATGGCCAGGCGCAGAAGGCCGAGAGCGTCACCCAGCTGAACGAGCCGCTGGTCGAGATGCAGGCCATGGCCGGCAACCTGGACATGCTGTCGAGCCTGATGGCGTCGCTGAAGATCGACGATGCCACCCAGCGCACCCGCATCGTCGAGTCGATCTCCGAGGTCTATGCCCACCTCAACCAGGCCAAGGCGCGCGCCGAACAGCGGCGCAAGGGGCTGGGCTCGGCCGAGACCGTGGCGCAGTTCGGTGCTCAGTTCAAGCTGTTCAGCCAGGGCATCACCAACGCCCTGGCGCTGGCGCAGGACCCGGAGAAGTGCGACGAGCAGCTGTCCCGCCTGCTGGTGCAGCTGGAAGAGCTGGAAAGCCAGTTCGGCGATCACGAGGAATTCCTCAGCGACATCCTGGGCAAGCGCGAAGAACTGCTGGAAACCTTCGAGTCGCACAAGCAGAGCCTGCTCGACGACCGTCAGCGCCGCGCCCAGGGCGTGCTCGACGCCGCCCAGCGCATCCTCGACAGCCTGGGCCGGCGCACCGCGCGCCTGACCCAGATGGAGGAGCTCAACGCCTTCTTCGCCGCCGACCCGCTGATTCTCAAGCTGCGCGAGATGGCGGAGCGCCTGCGCGAGCTCAAGGACAGCGTCAAGGCCGATGACGTCGAGGCGCGCCTCAAGGGCGCCCGCGACCAGGCCGTGCGTGCCCTGCGCGACAAGAGCGAGCTGTTCGAGGAGGGCGGCAACGTCATCAAGCTCGGCCCGCGCCACCGTTTCAGCGTCAACACCCAGGAACTCGACCTGACCCTGATGCCGCGTGGCGATGGCCTGTACCTGCATCTGACCGGCACCGATTTTCTCGAGCCGCTGCGCGACGAGACGCTGGAAGGCCTGCGTGACTACTGGCAGGTGTCGCTGGAGTCCGAGTCGCCGTCGCTGTACCGCGCCGAATACCTCGCCGGGCTGGTGCTCGACGCCGCCGTGGCTGGCCGTGAAGGGCTCAGCCTGGACCTGCTCAAGACTCACCTGGCGCAGCCGGAGAGCCTGACCCGGGTGATCCGCGACTTCGCCGCCCCGCGCTACAAGGATGCCTACGAGAAGGGCATCCACGACCACGATGCGGCGCTGATCCTCGGCCAGCTGCTGCCGCTGCGCGAAAGCGCCGGCCTGCTACGCTTCGCGCCCACCGCGCGGGGGTTCGCCGCGCTGTTCTGGAACCGCTGGGGGGCGGATATCGAGGCCGAACTGTGGCCGGAGCGTGCACGCAGCAGCCTGCACCTGCGTCAGCTGTTCGGCAGCAGCGATGGTGTCCGCCGCCTGCAGGACGAAATCGATGCGGCGATGCAGCGCTTTCTCGCCCAGCATCCGCTACCGGTCGATGCCGCGCAGCGTCAGCAGGCTGCGGCCTATCTGATCGAGGAACTGGCGGCCAAGCCCATCGAGTTCACCTTCAGCAAGTACGCCCGCCAGCTGCTCGACACCCTGCAGCAGCGCATGCAGGCCAGCCACGTGTGGGACGACTACCGCGCTGCCCTCGACAACCTGCGCGGCCGCCCGCAGCAGCGCTGGTCGCTGGTGCAGACCTGGCTCGATGGCCTGTGCGCGCAGGACGAGGCCCTGCGCGAGCTGCTCGACTACGTGCCCGAGGCGATCGCCATCAGCCTGCTCGATGACGATTTCCCCCGGCGCTTCACCGAGGTCGACCTGCGCTTCAGCGTCAGCGGCCTGCTCGGTGACCATCCGCGTCTGCAGGATGCGACCCTGGTGCTGGCCATCGACGATTACTTCGCCCGCCTGCAACAGCATCTGGAGCACTTCGTGCCGCAGCTGCAGCGCTACCAGACGCTGCGTCAGGAGGTCATCAACCGCGAGCGTGAGGCGCTGCGCCTGGCCGAGTTCAAGCCACGGCCGCTGTCGTCGTTCGTGCGCAACAAGCTGATCAACGACGTCTACCTGGGCTTCATTGGCGACAACCTGGCCAAGCAGATGGGCACCGCCGGCGAGAACAAGCGGACCGACCTGATGGGCCTGCTGATGCTCATCTCGCCGCCGGGTTATGGCAAGACCACCTTGATGGAGTATGTGGCGCACCGCCTGGGGCTGATCTTCATGAAGGTCAACGGCCCGGCGCTGGGCCACGAGGTGCGCTCCATCGATCCGGCGCAGGCGCCGGACGCCACCTCGCGCCAGGAGCTGGAAAAGCTCAACCTGGCGCTGGAGATGGGCAACAACGTCATGCTCTACGTCGACGACATCCAGCACACCCACCCCGAGTTCCTGCAGAAGTTCATCTCGCTGTGCGACGGCACCCGGCGCATCGAAGGCGTGTGGAAGGGCAAGACCAAGACCTACGACATGCGCGGCAAGAAGTTCTGCGTGGTGATGAGCGGCAACCCCTACACCGAGTCCGGCGAAGTCTTCAAGATTCCGGACATGCTCGCCAACCGTGCCGACATCTACAACCTGGGCGACACCCTGGGCGGCATGCAGGAGGCCTTCGCGCTGTCCTACATCGAGAACAGCCTGACCTCCAACCCGGTGCTGGCGCCGCTGGCCACCCGCGACATGGCCGACGTCTACCGTTTCGTCGCCAAGGCCGAGGGCAAGCCGTTCTCTGCCAATGAACTGAGCCACACCTACAGCGCCGCCGAGATCAACGAGATTTCCTCGACTCTGCAACGCCTGATGCAGGTGCGCGACGTGGTCGGCCGGGTCAACCAGCAGTACATCGTCAGCGCCGCGCAGGCCGACCAGTACCGCACCGAGCCGCCGTTCAAGCTGCAGGGCAGCTACCGCAACATGAACAAGATGGCGGAGAAAATCAGCTCGGTGATGAACGATGGCGAGCTGCTGCAGCTGATCGCCGACCACTACCAGGGCGAGTCGCAACTGCTCACCACCGGTGCCGAAGAGAACCTGCTCAAGCTCGCCGAGCTGCGTGGCAATCAGACGCCCGAACAGGCCGAGCGCTGGGCGCAGATCAAGCGCGACTTCATGCGCAACAAGGCCATGGGCGGCAGCGACAGCGATGTCGGTGGCCGCGTGGTGGCGCAGCTCAACGACCTGGTGGAAAGCGTGCGTGGCCTGGGCGCCGGCAAGCCGGCGGCCGAGGCGCCCAGCGTGCCCTGGGAGCAGCTGCTGGCGGGGTTGGACAACCTTGGCAAGCTGCGGCCACAGGTGGAAGTGGTTGCACCTGCGCAGCCGGGCACGCAAAAATTGCTCGAGAACCTGGCCGACAGCCTGGAAAACAGCTTCCTGCCGCTGATCAAGGCGATGGACAAGAAGATCGACATCGATTTGCGTACGCACAACCGCATGCTGGAAATATCCACCCAACTGCGCGACCTCGGCACGCTGCTCGGACACGAGCAGCGCAGCGACGCCGCGGATGACGAGGCGCCGTGAGGCGAGGCTGGCTGGTTGAGCTGCGTCCGCTGCTGCTGATCAGTGGTGCGATGCTGCTGCTGCAACTGGCCAACAGCGCCCTTGGCGGCGCCCTGAACGTCTGGGGCCTGGTGCCCCGGCATGTCGAGGCATTGCCGGGCATTCTCTTTGCGCCCTGGCTGCACGGCAGCTGGGCACACCTGCTCAGCAACCTCAGCGGTTTGCTGGTGCTGGGCAGCCTGGTGCTGTTGCGCTCACGGCGCGACTTTCTGTTCTCCAGCGCCTTCATCATCATCGGCAGTGGCCTGCTGGTCTGGGTGTTCGGCCGTACCGGCCTGCACATCGGTGCCAGCGGCTGGCTGTTCGGCTTCTGGGGCCTGTTGCTGGCGCGCGCCTGGTTCGAGCGCAGCCTGCTCGATCTGCTGCTGGCGGTGCTGGTGTTCTTTCTCTATGGCGGCTGGTTCTTCGGCTTGTTGCCGCGTGCCGGCGTTTCTTTCGAATATCACCTGGCGGGAGCGTTCTGCGGCGTGTTTTACGCCGCCCTGAGCCGCCGCCGTCTCACTCGATGAAAAGGACTTTGCATGGACTTCAACCATCTCGATCAGCAACTGCGTGACAGCCTCGCCGACCTGCGTCTGAGCAACGAGGAGCGCGACGAACTGCGCCAGCTGGGCAGCGAGCTGAGCAGCGACCAGGTGCGCTTCATGCGCAACCGCGCCTTCGCCCTGGCCCGTGAGCTGATGCGCGAGCCGACCAATGTCGAGCCGGTGCTGAAGTGGCTGGAGCAGGTGATCAAGACCCTCGACAGCGTCGGCAGCGCTCCGCGCGTGGAGCATGCTACGGCGCACTTCAGCCCGGGCGAGAGCTGCCGGCGCAAGATCCGCGACCTCTGCCGCCAGGCGCGCAAGAGCGTGGAGATCTGCGTCTACACCATCTCCGACGATCAGCTCAGCGAAGAGGTGCTCGCCTGCCATGAGCGCGGCATCGCGGTGCGGGTGATCAGCGACAACGAAAAGCAGTTCGATGCCGGCAGCGACATCCAGCGCCTGCGTGACAAGGGCGTGCCGCTGCGCATCGATGCCGGTCCCTTCCACATGCACCACAAGTTCGCCCTGTTCGACGGTCGCCTGCTGCTCAACGGCAGCTTCAACTGGACCCGCAGCGCCAGTACCAGCAACGAGGAAAATCTGCTGGTGATCGACCATCCGCAACTGGTGGCGGCCTACAGCCGCGAGTTCGAGATGCTCTGGACGCGTTACGCAGACAACTGATGACTCAGCCTCACGCCCAACGGCTTCTCGGTTTCTACCGCAGCTGCTACCTGGCCGACAGCCGCGACCTGGACCTGGACAACATTGCCAGGCTGCCCGGCAAGCGCTGGGCCTGGCTCGACGGGGACGAGGAACTGGCCAGCGGCGGTGTGCCGCTGCTGCCGCTGTCGGCCGAGCTGGGCCGGGAGCTGGCCGAGGCGCAGACGCTGTACCAGCGTGAGCTGCAACTGATCTACGGCGTGCTGCCGATCTGTGGTCGCCAGCAGCTGGATGGCGGCGCATCGCGGGCCATCTGCGGTCCCCTGATGTATTACGAGGCCAGCCTGCAGCCGACTGCCGATGGCCAGGCCCAGTTGCTGGTCATCGATCCGCAGCAGGTGCGTGGCAACTGGCGTCTGCTGCGCAGCCTGTTCGACGAAAGTGGCGCGGACAGCCTGGACGGCCTGCCGTTGCCCAGCGGGGTACTGGATGCCGCGGCACTGGGCCAGTTGCTCGCCTGGGTGACGCGCCATACGCAGGTGCGTGAGGTCAGCGAGGCGGCGGGCTTTCCCCGGCTGGTCGACGGCGAGGCGCTGGCCAAGGCCCAGCGCCGGCGCAGCCTGTCGTTGCAGGCGGGCGCCTTCGTCGCTCTGGTGCCGCGTGGCAGTGGCAGCCGTGGCATCGCCCATGAGCTGCAGTTGCTGCAGGAGGCGCAGCAGTTGTCGCCGGCCCTGTTGCAACTGCTCGGCGAGGCGCCGGACGCGCCGTTGTCCGTGGCCGCGAGCACGCCGCAGCGCCTGCCGGCCCAGCTCAGCCTGGCGCAATGCCGCGCGTTGGACAATGCCGCGCGCCATTGCCTGAGCCAGATATCCGGCCCGCCCGGTACCGGCAAGAGCTACAGCCTGGCGGCGCTGGCGCTGGATCGTTACCTGCAGGGCGAGAGCGTGCTGCTGGTCAGCCGCAGTGCCCAGGCCGTGCGGGTCATCGCGCAGAAGCTGCGTGAGGACTTCGGCCTGCGCGAGGGTATCCTGGAGGGCGATGGGCAGAGCCTGCGCCAGGCTCTGCGCGACCGCCTGCAGCGCATGCTGCAGGGCGAGATTTCCGATGTCAGCGACCAGCTCGAGGCGCGCCAGCGCAGTGAACTGGAGGTGCTGACCCAGGCCGAGCGCCGCCTTTCCGGCGACTTCGTGGCCCGCTGTGAGCAGGCCGTGCGCTGGAGCCGTCTGCTGCTGCGCGCCGAGCGCGGCAGCCTGGCCTTCTGGCGTCGCTGGCTGCAGGTGCCCTGGGTACGCAGGCGGGTCGGCAGCAGTGTGCGTCCCTGGGCGTTGCTGGACGAGCTGCGTGAATGTCAGCGGCGTCGCCAGCAGCTCAGCCGCGAGCACCTCAACAGCCATCACAGCCTGGCGCTCAAGCGCCTGCTGATGACCGACCGCAGCCTGTTCGTGCGCTACAACCAGGCCATCCGTGCGCGCAATTCGCAGCGCCAGCTGGCGCTGTTCGAGGACATCGATCCGGCGCGCCTGCTGGCCGCGTTCCCGATCTGGGTGGTGACGCTGGACGAGCTGCACCGCCTGCTGCCGTTGCGCGCCGGGTTGTTCGACGTGATGGTGATGGACGAGGCGACCCAGTGCGACATCGCCTCGGCGCTACCGGCCTTCCAGCGCTGCAAGCGCGCGGTGGTGACCGGCGACGCACGCCAGCTGCGGCATATCTCCTTTCTCTCCCGCGTGCGCGAGGCGCAGCTGCTGCAACGCGCCGGGCTGCAGGCGGACGAGCGCGAAGCCTGGAGCTACCGCGACAACAGCGTGCTGGACCTGGTCGGCCTGCAACTGGCCAGCCAGGACGCGGTGGTGTTCCTCGACGAGCACTTCCGCAGCCGCCCGGCGCTGATCCGTTTCAGCAACGAACTGTTCTACGACCAGCGCCTGCGGGTGATGAAGGAACGTCCCGGTGGCGACACCTGCGACAGCCTGCAACTGCTGCGCGTCGAGGGCGCACGTGGTCGCAACGGGGTCAACGAGGCGGAGGTCGAGCGGGTGCTGGAGTTGCTGCGCGAGCACTTCGATACCTACCGGGACAGCCCGCTCAAGCCCAGCGTTGGCGTGCTGTCGCCGTTTCGCGACCAGGTCGAGCGTATCCGCGAGCGCATTGGCGAGAGCATGCCGCTGGAGCAGTTGCGCGCGTTTCGCCTGCTGGTGGACACGCCCTACGGCTTCCAGGGCGAGGAGCGCGACCTGATGATTCTCAGCTTCGCCATCGACGTCGAGTCCACCCAGGCGGCCCACTACCTGAACCGCGCCGACCTGTTCAACGTGGCCATCACCCGCGCTCGTGAGCGCCAGGTGCTGCTGTTCAGTGGTGACGAACGCCAGTTGCCGGCCACCCATCTGCTGCGCCGTTACCTGGAATTTCAGCAGCAACCGGCGGTCAGTTTGCAGGCAGGGGCCATCGATGTCGCCCGCCAGGATCTGTGCCAGGCGCTCGAAGCGCAGGGCGTCGGGGTGTGGAGCCACTACCCGCTGGCCGGGCAGGTGCTGGATCTGTTCTGCCGCCGCGGTGACAGATGCCTGGCCATCGACCTGATCGGTTTCCCTGGCGAGGGCGAAGGCTTTCTCGAACTGGAGCGCTACCTGGTGCTGGCCCGCGCCGGTCTGGAAACCCTGCCGCTGAGCTACGGTCTCTGGCAGGAGGCGCCGGACCAGGCCGTGCAGGCGGTGCTGGCGCGGCTCTGAGGCGCCGCTTCGCGGATGCGTCGTCGCGGCGTCGCTTGACGCGTGCGGCGATCGTGGCCTAGGCCTTTGGTAGACCAACACTGTGCCGGGGGGCTCATGACACTGCGCAATGCTGTTCAACTGATCACCTATCCCGACCGCCTGGGGCGCAACCTGGGCGAGCTCTACCAGTTGCTCGACCGGCACCTGGGCGATGCCTTGGGCGGTGTGCATATCCTGCCGCTGTATCCGTCCAATGCCGACGGTGGCTTCTCGCCGCTCACCCACATGGAGGTGGACCCGCGCTACGGCGACTGGGCGGATGTCGAACGCATCTCCGCGCGTTTCGACCTGTGCGTCGACCTGGTGATCAGCCATATCGCCGACGAGTCACCGGAGTTCCTCGACTTCGTTGCGCGCGGCCAGGACTCGCCCTACGCGGAGCTGTTCGTGCAGGTCGACAGCCTCGGCGAGATCAGCCATGACGACCTGGCCAAGATCCATATCCGCAAGGAGAAGGAGCCATTTCGCGAGGTGCGGCTGGCCAACGGCGAGACCTGCCGGGTCTGGTGCACCTTCACCGAACGGCAGATCGACCTGAACTACGATTCGCCGCAGACCTACCAGCTGATGGAGCAGTACATGGCCTTCCTCGCCGCGCGCGGGGTCAAGCTGTTCCGTCTGGACGCCTTCGGCTACACCACCAAGCGCATCGGCACCAGCTGCTTCCTGGTGGAGCCGAACGTCTATCGCATCCTCGAATGGTTTCGCGAAACCGGGGCCAAGTACGAGACCGAGATGCTCCCGGAGGTGCACGACCATATCAGCTACCAGTACGCCATCTCGCGCCGGCAGATGCGCCCCTATGCCTTCGCCTTGCCGCCGCTGGTGCTGCATGCCTTGCTCACGGGGAGCAGCCGCTACCTCAAGCACTGGCTGCGCATGTGTCCGCGCAACCAGATCACCGTGCTCGATACCCATGACGGCATCTGCATTCCGGATGTCGAGGGCATGTTGCCCGAGGCGCAGATCCAGTACCTGGTCGACGAGATCTCGACGCGCAGCGCCGACCCGATCCTGCGCCGCTCGGCGGTGAACGTGCACAGCGTGGGCGCCATCTATCAGCTGACCTGCACCTTCTACGAGGCGCTGATGCGCAACGACGAGGCCTACATTGCCGCACGGGCCATGCAGTTCTTCACCCCCGGCATCCCGCAGGTGTACTACGTTGGCCTGCTCGCCGGCTGCAACGATTTCGATCTGCTCGAGCGAACCGGCGAGGCCCGCGACGTCAACCGCCATTACTACAGCGTCGAGGAGGCCGAGCAGGCCTTGCAGCAACCGCTGGTGCAGCGCCTGCTGGCGCTGATGCGTTTCCGCTGCCGGCACCCGGCCTTCGAGGGGCGTTTCGAGCAGAACTATTCGGCGGATGACCAGCTGCTGCTGGCCTGGCGCCATGGCGAGCATTACTGCCGCCTGCACCTGGACCTGAGCAGCCTGCAGGCGAACATCGAGTACAGCGACGAGCAGCGGGGGATCTGCCACATGACCTGCTGAAGGTCGGCGGGGGCCATGCTTTCGCGGTAGACTTGCGCTCTTTCGACCAGCCAAGAAGCCCGCCATGGCCCTGCCATCGACCACCTACAAGATCGACCTGAACCTCACCGACATGGATCGCAGCGTCTACCAGACCCTGCGTTTCACCGTCGCCCGCCATCCTTCGGAGACCGAGGAGCGTCTGGCCGCGCGGTTGATCGCCTATGCGCTGTTCTACGACGAGCAACTGGCCTTCGGCCGTGGTCTGTCGGACGTCGACGAGCCGGCGCTGTGGGAGAAGAGCCTGGATGATCGCGTGCTGCACTGGATCGAGGTGGGGCAACCGGACAGCGAGCGCATCACCTGGTGCTCGCGGCGTACCGAGAAGTTCAGCCTGGTGGCCTACGGCAACCTGCGCGTGTGGCAGGGCAAGTGCCTCGACCCGGTGCGCAGCCTGAAGAACATCAACGTCGTGGCCCTGGGGCAGGAGGCGCTGGCCGAGCTGTCGCTGGACCTGCCGCGCTCGCTCAGCTGGAGCGTGATGATCAGCGATGGCGAGCTGTTCGTCACCGATGAACGCGGCCAGCACGAGATTCCGCTGGAGTGGTTGGCCGGCCAGCGCTGAGCGCTGTAGGGTGGACGACGGTCTTTTCGTCCAGCACAACGCGTGTGCGGGGTGGATGGATGCCGTGTCGCCCACCCTGCGCATCAGCCCGGCGAGTGTCGAGCCGTAGCCCGGATGCGATCCGGGGCCGCCCCTACCCAATGTCCGGACTGCATCCGGGCCACATCTGAAAAGCGACCTTTTGTTCATGCGTATCGAAGCCCGTCCCTTGCCTGCTCAGTTGCCCGACCTGGGCAACCTGCCGCCCTTGCTGACCCGCCTGTACGCCGCCCGTGGCGTGCAGTCCGCCGAGGAGCTGGACAAGGGCCTGGCGCGGCTGATTCCGTATCAGCAGCTCAAGGGCATGACGGCGGCGGTGGAGCTGCTGGTCGAGGCGCTCGAGCAGCGCCAGCGCATCCTCATCGTCGGTGACTTCGATGCCGATGGCGCCACCGCCAGCAGTGTCGGCGTGCTCGGCCTGCGTCTGCTCGGCGCGGCGCATGTCGACTACCTGGTGCCCAACCGCTTCGAATACGGCTACGGCCTGACCCCGGAGATCGTCGCCGTGGCGCTGCAGCGCCAGCCCGACCTGCTGCTGACCGTGGACAACGGCATTTCCAGCGTCGAAGGCGTGGCTGCGGCCAAGGAGGCCGGGCTCAAGGTGCTGGTGACCGACCACCACCTGCCGGGGCCCGAATTGCCGCAGGCCGACGCCATCGTCAATCCCAACCAGCCCGGCTGCGAGTTCCCGAGCAAGGCCATGGCCGGGGTCGGGGTGATGTTCTACGTGTTGCTGGCGCTGCGTGCACGCCTGCGTGAAAGCGGCTGGTTCGCCACTCGCCAGGAGCCGAACCTGGGCGAGCTGCTCGACCTGGTGGCGCTCGGCAGCGTGGCCGACGTGGTGCCGCTGGATGCCAACAACCGCATCCTGGTCCATCAGGGGCTGGCGCGTATCCGTGCCGGCCGTGCGCGGCCCGGGCTGCGGGCGATTCTCGAAGTGGCCGGGCGCGATCATCGGCGCATCACCTCCACCGACCTGGGGTTCATCCTTGGCCCGCGACTGAATGCGGCGGGGCGCCTGGACGACATGAGCCTGGGGATCGAGTGCCTGCTCTGCGACGACGAAGCGCTGGCTCGCGACATGGCGGTGCAGCTCGACCAGCTCAACCAGGACCGCAAGGCCATCGAGCAGGGCATGCAACGCGAGGCGCTGGCCCAGCTCAAGGACCTGCCCGTGGCGGACATGCCGTTCGGCCTGTGCCTGTTCGAGCCGGACTGGCACCAGGGGGTGATCGGCATCCTCGCCTCGCGCCTGAAAGAGCGCTACCACCGTCCGGCCATCGCCTTCGCCGATGCTGGCGATGGCATGCTCAAGGGCTCGGCGCGCTCGGTGCCAGGGTTGCATATCCGCGACGCGCTGGACGCGGTGGCGGCGCGACATCCGGGGCTGATCAGCAAGTTCGGCGGGCACGCCATGGCCGCCGGGTTGTCCCTGCGACAAGAACATTTCGGTGCCTTCGCCGCGGCCTTCGATGCCGAGGTGCGCCGTCAGCTCAGCGAGGACGACCTCACCGGCAGGCTGCTTTCCGACGGCCAGCTCGACGCCACCGAGTTTCACCTCGAGCTGGCTCGTGCGCTGCGCAATGCCGGGCCCTGGGGCCAGCACTTCCCCGAGCCGCTGTTCCACGGCGTGTTCCAGATCGTGGGCCAGCGCATCGTCGGCGAGCGTCACCTGAAGCTGGTGCTCAAGACCGAGTGCGGTAGCGTGCAACTCGACGGCATCGCCTTCAACATCGACCGCGACATCTGGCCCAACCCCACGCTGCGCTGGGCCGAGGTGGCCTACAAGCTCGACCTCAACGAGTTTCGCGGCAACGAGAGCGTGCAGCTGATGGTGGCGCATATCGCCCCGCGCTGAGGCGGGGCAGCGCGCGAGCTAATTCGCCAGGCCTTCGAGTACCTGGCGCAGCTGTTCGCGGTTGGCCGGCGAGCAGGGCAGGATTGGTGCGCGCACCTCGTCGCTGCTCAACCCCAGCAGGGCCAGGGCCGCTTTCAGCGCAGCCGGGTTGGCTTCGCAGAAGGCCGCCTGCATCCAGGGCAACAGGCGATAGTGCAATTGCCGGGCGCCGCGCAGATCACCCTGCATGACGCACGCGTGCATGCGGGCATAGAGGTCGGTGCGGACATGCGCCGAGGCCGAGATGGCGCCATGGCCGCCCAGGCACAGGGTACTGAATATCTGCGTATCCTCACCGGCAAGCACCTGCACCTGCGCGTCCGCGATCAGGGCCATGGTGGTTTCCGCATCGCCTGCACAGTCCTTGATGGCGGCGATATTGGCGTGGCGCACGATGCGGCGCAGCGTGTCGCGTTCGATCCGCACGCCGGTCCGGTAGGGGATGTCGTAGAGCACCAGCGGGACGCTGGCGGCATCGGCCAGGGTGGTGAAGAAGTGCTCCAGCCCCGCCTGGGAGGGGCGAATGTAGTAAGGCGCCGGCACCAGCAGCCCGGCCAGCGGGCGGCGCTGGATCTCCCGCTGCCGATCGAGCAGGGCATTCAGCTGGTTGCCGGCCAGGCCCATGATCACCTGGTGCGGCGCGGCCTGGCGCAACACGGCGTCGAGCACGGCGAGCTGTTCGTCCTCGCTCAAGGCCGCGGCTTCGCCCGTGGTGCCGCACACCACCAGGCCGGCCGCGCCATCGGCGAGCAACCGCTGCACCAGCCGATCGAGGCTGGCGAAGTCGATCTCACCGTTGCGCAACGGGGTGGCCAGGGCGACCCAGATACCACTGAAACTGGACATGTGAAACTCTCCTTGCGACTGACCGTCTGGTCGCCGTCAGGGAGGGTGCGGGAGAGGTGCTGGAGGGTATGAACCTGGCGCCTGGTGTCCTGTCAGCCCATCTGACGGGACAGCGCGCCCCGGTCAAATGAGCGACTGTTTCTTGGATTTCTTGGCAACGACGACGCACGCGCACTGGCAGGCACGGAAGCCTGGGAGCAGTGAGCTGTGGTCGAAGGTGGCGTACATGGGAGGCCCGTTGCATCAATCGTTCGCCGATGGTGCTTGGCCCGGCGCGCGGCTGTCAAGCGCGAGCGACGGTAATATCTGGAAGCATTCCGCAGGCTGCCCGGCCAGGGGACGAGGCCTACACTCGAGCGGATTTCCTCAGGAGGATGCTCAATGAATACCCGTGGCTTGCTCGATCAACTGCTCAAATCCGGTCAGGACCTGCTGCAACAGAAAGGGGCGGGCGGTGCGTCGTCGGGGCTGGGCGGCGCGCTCGGTGGGTTGCTCGGTGGTGGCGCAGGTTCCGGCAGCAAGGGCGGCAGCGATCTCGGCGCCATGCTCAAGGGCGCTGGTGGCGGTGCGGCGCTGGCCATGCTGCTGGGCAACAAGCGGGTGCGTAAGGTGGGCGGCAAGGTGGCGGTCTACGGTGGCCTGGCTGCGCTTGGCGTGCTGGCCTACAAGGCCTACGGCAACTGGCAGGCGCAGCAGGCCCAGCAGGGTGGTGCGCAGCCGTTCGAGCCGCAGACCCTGGACCGTCTGCCGGCGCCGCAGGCCGAGCAGCACAGCCGGGCAATTCTCAAGGCGCTGGTGGCAGCGGCCAAGGCCGACGGCCATGTGGACGCCCGCGAGCGTCAGTTGATCGAGGAGGAACTCGGCAAGCTGGCGCAGGACGCCGAGCTGCAGGGCTGGCTGCACACCGAGCTGAACAAGCCGCTCGACCCCGCCGATGTCGCCCGCGCCGCGACCACGCCGGAAATGGCCGCCGAGATGTACCTGGCCAGCGTGCTGATGGTGGATGAGGAGCACTTCATGGAGCGTGCCTACCTCGAGGAGCTGGCGCGCCAGCTGCAACTGGCGCCTGCGCTGAAGACCGAGCTGGAGGCGCAGGTGCGTCAGGAGCTGTCCGGCGTCCGCTGATGCGGCGTGCGCATCAGTCCCTGTGCCAGGCGCGGCCCGGCACTCTGTTCTCGGCCTGCCAGTCGACGTCATGATCGGCCAGGTAGGCGTCGACTGCGGCGCCTACCGTGGGCTGGATACGCTGTTCGCGGTTCTCCCGCAGGAGCCCGAAGCGTCTGAACTTGTCCTTGACCGGCCCCTTGACCTCGGCGAAATGCAGCTCGATACCGGCCTCGGCCAGCATCTGCTCCAGTTCGGCGAGCATGTCGGCGGAGGTGACATCGATGCTGGTCACCGGCTCGGCGGCGATGACCAGGCGACGCACCGGCGTCGGCGAGCGGGTGATCGCCTGCAGCACGCACTGCTGGAACTGTTCGGCATTGGCGAAGAACAGCGGCGCATCCCAGCGCAACAGCAGCAGACCAGGTATCAGGCGGGCCTCCGGGTGGCGCTGGATATCGTGAAAGCCCCGTACGCCGTCGACCTGGCCCAGCACCGCGTAGTGCGGACGCCAGCCATCCCAGAGAAACTCGATCACCGCCAGCAGCACGGCAATGCCGATGCCGGGGATGGCGCCGAAGGTGGCGACGCCGGCGAAGCAGGCCATCGACAGCCAGAACTCCCACTGTTGCACGCGATAGATGCGGATCAGGTCTCGCACCTCGAACAGGCCGATCACGGCAGCGATCACCACTGCCGCCAGGGCGCTGGTGGGCAGGTGCTGCATCAGGTTGGGGGCGGCGACCAGCAGCAGGGCGACCGCTAGGGCGCCGACCACGCCGGCCATCTGCGTCTGTGCCCCGGCGGCCTCGGCTACTGGTGTGCGTGACGAGCTGCTGCTGATCGGGAACCCCTGGAAGAAACCGCCGATCAGGTTGGCGGCCCCCAGGCCGACCATCTCCTGGTTGGGGTCGACATGACGGCCACTGCGCGCGGCATAGGTGCGCGACAGCACGCTGGTGTCGGCGAAGGCGACCAATGCCGCCGCCACACCGCCGAGCACGACGGCGGACAGGTCGACTCCGCTGAGCCAGGGCAGGCTGAAGCCCGGCAGCCCCTGCGGCAGTTCGCCGAGGACGCTGGCGCCGTGGCGGGCGAGGTCCAGCAGCTCCACCGCCAGGGTGGCGAGGGTGACGGCGATGAGGATGCCGGGCAGGCGCTTGAAGCGCCGCAGCAGCAGGATCAGCGCCAGCGTGCCGCCGCCGATGGCCAGGCTGGCCCAGTTAAATTGCGCGTCCAGCACGCCGCCGACGATGGCCCGGATGTCCTGTACCGGTCCCTGGCTGTCGATGGAGAAGCCGAGCAGCTTGGGCGTCTGGCTGATCACCACGCTCAGGGCGATGCCGTTCATGTAGCCGTAGCGAATCGGCTTGGACAGCAACTCGGTGACGAAGCCCAGGCGCAGCAGGCCGGCGACGATGCAGGTCAGGCCGGCCACCACGGCCATCATGCTGGCCAGGGTGATCGCCCGCAGCGGGTCACCTCCCGACAGCGGCAGGACCACGGCGAGAATCACTGCGGTCAGGGCCGAGTCGGGGCCGAGCACCAGGATGCGGCTGGGGCCGAACAGGGCGTAGGCCAGCAGCGGCACGATGGTGGCGTACAGGCCGTAGATGCCGGCGACGCCCGAGGCTTCGGCATAGGCGATGCCCACTGGCACCAGCATGCTGGTCAGCACCAGGCCGGCGGCGATGTCCCTGGGCAGCCAGCCCAGGCGATAGTGGAGCAGCGTGTGCAGACCTGGGAGCCAGCGTCGCCAGCCGCGTTGCTGCACGATGACGGGAAGCGATTTGTAGTGAGGGGCGGGCATCGCGTGGCGCTCGGGAGACATCTGTCTAGTAAAGCGCAGAGTAGGGGCGCCTCACCAGCCTGGCGGCGTTGCGCTGTCTTGCCGGTGTTTCCGCAGAGGTTCTGCAGGGATATTCACGCGCTGCATGTCAGACCAAAAGATCATACTGTTGCGACGCGATGCCCGTTAGGCTCGGGGTTCCGATCCGCCGCCTCGCGAGGATGCTCATGGCGCAGTTGCCCCTGGAGAGTTACGACTACCTGATCGTCGGTGCCGGCCCGGCCGGTTGCCTGCTGGCCAATCGTCTGTCCGCAGATCCCTCCGTCAGCGTGTTGCTGATCGAGGCCGGCGGCCCGGACAACTACCCCTGGATCCACATCCCGGTCGGTTACCTCTACTGCATCGGCAACCCGCGTACCGACTGGTGCTACAGCACCGAGGCGGACCCCGGCCTGCACGGTCGTTCGCTGAAGTACCCGCGTGGCCGGGTGCTCGGCGGCAGCTCCTCGATCAACGGCATGATCTACATGCGCGGGCAGGCTGCCGACTATGACGGCTGGGCGGCGGCGGGCAACCCGGGCTGGGCCTGGCGCGACGTGCTGCCCCTGTTCAAGCGCTCGGAGAACCATTTCGCCGGAGCCAGCGAGCTGCACGGCGCTGATGGCGAGTGGCGGGTCGAGCGCCAGCGCCTGTCCTGGGAGATTCTCGAGGCCTTCCGCCACGCGGCGGCGCAGCGCGGCATCGCCAGCATCGACGACTTCAATGGCGGCGACAACGAAGGGTGCGGTTACTTCCAGGTCAATCAGCGACACGGCGTGCGCTGGAACGCCTCGAAAGCCTTCCTGCGCGATATCGGCCAGCGCCCCAATCTGCAGGTGCTGACCGGTGCCGAGGCCGAGCGCCTGGAGCTGGAGCAGGGCCGCGCCAGCGCCGTGCAGCTGCGCTGGCAGGGGCGGGCGCTGCGCATCGCCGCGCGCCGCGAAGTGCTTCTGTGCGCCGGCGCCATTGGCTCGCCGGCCTTGCTGCAGCGCTCGGGTATCGGCCCGCGACCGCTGCTGGAACGGCTGGGGATCGGTGTGCGCCACGAACTGCCAGGGGTGGGCGCGAACCTGCAGGACCACCTGCAACTGCGCCTGATCTACCGCATCGAGGGGGTGAAGACGCTGAACCGCATCGCCGCCACGCCCTGGGGCAAACTGGGCATGGGGCTGGAGTACCTGCTCAAGCGCAGCGGGCCGCTGTCGATGGCGCCCAGCCAGCTCGGCGCCTTCGCCAAATCCGACCCCGGCCAGGCGCGCGCCAACCTGCAATACCACGTGCAGCCGTTGTCGCTGGAGCGCTTTGGCGAGCCATTGCATGACTTCCCCGCGTTCACCGCGTCGGTCTGCAACCTGCGCCCGGAGAGCCGTGGCTGCGTCGAAATCCGCTCGGTGGACGCCAGTGTCGCGCCGGCGATCCGCCCCAATTACCTGAGTGACGAGCGCGATCTGCAGGTGGCCGCCGATGCGATTCGCCTGACCCGCGAGATTGCTGCGGCCCCGGCACTGGTCCCCTACCACCCGCAGGAATACAAGCCGGGGCCGGACTATCGCAGCGACGCGGACCTGCGGCAGGCGGCGGGGGAGATCGGCACCACCATCTTCCACCCTGTCGGCACCTGTGCGATGGGCCAGGGGCGCGACGCCGTGGTCGATGCGCGTCTGCGCGTGCACGGCGTTGCCGGGCTGCGCGTGGTCGATGCGTCGATCATGCCGAGCATCACCTCCGGCAACACCTGCTCGCCGGTACTGATGATCGCTGAGAAGGCCGCGCAGATGATCGCCGAGGATGCGCAGCACCCGGCGAGCGTCGTTGCGCCCCAGGCCGTCGCGCTCAGCTGAAGTCAGCCGCTGGCTGATGGAAGCGGGCGCAGTTGCGCCCCCCGTGCTTGGCCTGGTAGAGCGCCAGGTCGGCCAGTTGCAGGACATTGCCCAGGTTGTCGTGATCCTGTGGCCAGATCGCGCCGCCGACACTGCAGCCGATGTTGACCTCTCCCGCCTCCAGCGTGATGGGCATGCCGAGCGCGGCGATGGTGCGTTCGGCCACCAGCTGAGCATGACGCTGGGCGTCCTGCTCGGGCACCAGCAGCACCATCACGAACTCGTCGCCACCCAGGCGCGCGACCATGTCGCCCTCGCGCAGGCAGTGGCGCAGGCGCTGTGCGACTTCGGCCAGCAGTTGGTCGCCAGCCGCGTGGCCGTGGGTGTCGTTGATCGGTTTGAAACCGTCCAGGTCGAGGTACAGCAGGGCCAGGCAGCCCTGCAGCAGGCGGCTGCGCTGCTGTGCCAGGGGCAGGAATTTCTCCAGGGCGATGCGGTTGGGCAACCCGGTGAGCGCATCGTGGTGAGCCAGGCTTTCCATCACGCCGAGGGCCGTCTGCTGCTGGGTCAGGCTTTCCACCAGGTGGCGGATCGAATGGCTCAGCTGGCGTACTTCGCGGCTGCCCTGCAATTCGGGGATTTCCGTCGCCTCGCCGGCGCTGAGGCGATCCGCTGCGCTGGCGATGTCCTGCAGCGGGCGCGTGAAGTAGCCGCTGATCAGCCAGCCGAGAAAGGCGAAGATCAGCGCCAGTCCGCCACCGATGAACAGGACGTTGGTGCGCAGCTCATGGGCCGGGGCATAGGCCTGCTCCAGCGACTGGCGCGCGACCACCGTCCAGCCCAGGCCGGGGTAGTCCTGATAACCCTGGCTCAGGGTGAGGCCAGTCAGGTATTCCTTGCCATCGGGCCAGCGCTGAATCCTCCAGCGGCTCTGGCCAGGCTGCAGTTCGCCGAGAACGGGCAACTCCAGCTTCTGGCCGATCATGGCGCGCGGGCCGAGAAGGATGCTGTGATCCTGGCCGATCACGAAGAACTCGACCAGGTGGTGGTCCTGGCTCGGCGCCAGGATCGACCGGCGCACCTCGTCGGCCCAGGCCCAGGACAGGTGGCTGGCCAGCACGCCGACCAGATTGCCGTCGCTCCCATGAATCGGCAGGCTGATATCGACGAATTTCATCGCCTCGCCCGTCGGGTTGGGCAGCAGGTTGGCGAGCAGCACCGCGTCATGCACATCGCCGATGAACAGGCCGTCGCGGCCCTGGAGGTAGACGGGCCGCTGGGCGATGCTGACACCCTCGAGCACGCCGTTGCTGGAGGCCAGGACCAGGCCTTGCGGGTCGGTGAAGCCGATCCAGGACATGCTCGGCATTTCCTGCTGCAGGCTGTCCAGCAGGCGGCGTATCTCGCGCGAGTCGTTCGGCGCGAGCAGCGCCTGCTGGTTGCCAAGGAGGCGCAGTACGGAGGCCCGCGAGGCCATGTCGCGGTCGAGGCGACCGACCATGGCGAACGACACCTCCGCCAGGTCGCCGCCGACGTTCTGGCGAATCTGCTGGCTGCTGTGCTGGCTGATCAACGACCCCAGCAGGGCGCAGAGCAGGCTGACCAGAATGGCGATGAACAGGGCGATGTGGCTGCGCATGCTGTGTGATGGGAGCATGGGGTGGGGCTCGTCTGAGGTCGTCAGCTCAGTATATGCACCGTTGATCCAGAGAGTTGCGATTGACTGCCGATAGTGGGCTGCCAGCCTGGGCCGGCTCGGGTATAATCGCCGGCTTTTCCGTCCGATTTGCCGCGAGCGCCGACCACCATGGAAATCAATCCGATCCTCAACGCCATCAAGGACCTGTCCGAGCGAACCCAGTCGATTCGGGGGTATCTTTGACTACGATCACAAGCATGATCGCCTGGTCGAAGTAAACCGCGAGCTGGAAGACGCCAGCGTCTGGAACAAGCCCGAGTACGCGCAGAGCCTGGGCCGTGAGCGCGCCATGCTGGCGCAGATCGTCGAAACCATCGATGACCTCACCGGCAGCCTGGCCGACTCCAGGGACCTGCTGGAAATGGCCGCCGAAGAGAACGACGAAGGCGCGGTGAGCGATATCGCCGCCGAAGTCGAGCGCCTGCGCGAGATTCTCGAGAAGCTGGAATTCCGCCGCATGTTCAGCGGCGAGATGGACCCGAACAACTGCTACCTGGACATCCAGGCCGGCTCCGGCGGCACCGAGGCCCAGGACTGGGCCAACATCCTCCTGCGCATGTACCTGCGCTGGGCCGACAAGCGCGGCTTCAGTGCCGAGATCGTCGAGCTGTCCGAGGGTGAAGTCGCCGGTATCAAGGGCGCCACCGTGCACATCAAGGGCGAGTACGCCTTCGGCTGGCTGCGCACCGAGATCGGCGTGCACCGTCTGGTGCGCAAGAGCCCGTTCGACTCCGGCGCGCGCCGCCACACCTCGTTCTCGGCGGTGTTCGTCTCGCCGGAGATCGACGACAAGGTGGACATCGAGATCAACCCGTCCGACCTGCGCATCGACACCTACCGCTCCTCCGGGGCCGGTGGTCAGCACGTCAACACCACCGACTCGGCGGTGCGGATCACCCACGTGCCGACCAACACCGTGGTGGCCTGCCAGAACGAACGTTCGCAGCACGCCAACAAGGACACCGCCATGAAAATGCTGCGGGCCAAGTTGTACGAGCTGGAGATGCAGAAGCGCAACGCCGCTTCTCAGGCACTGGAAGACAGCAAGTCGGACATCGGCTGGGGTCACCAGATCCGCTCCTACGTGCTCGACGATTCGCGGATCAAGGACCTGCGTACCGGCGTCGAGCGTAGCGACTGCCAGAAGGTGCTCGATGGCGATCTCGACGGTTACCTCGAGGCCAGCCTCAAACAGGGCCTGTAAGCCTTACCCTGTAGGAGCCAGCTTGCTGGCGATGCTCTTCGGGAGCGTGATCTCCAGCAAGCTGGCTCCTACCAAACCCCATTTGATCTAGACGCCAGGCAGATAAAGCGACCATGAGCGACCAACAACTCGACCAGAACGAACTGCAACAGGAAGAAAACAAGCTGATTGCCCAGCGCAAGGAAAAGCTTGCTGCCGTCCGTGAGCAGGGCATTGCCTTCCCCAACGATTTCCGCCGCGACAGCCTGTGCGCCGAGCTGCAGAAACAGTACGAGGGCAAGAGCAAGGAAGAGTTGGAGGCCGCTGCCATCCCGGTGAAGATCGCCGGGCGCATCATGCTCAACCGTGGCGCCTTCATGGTGCTGCAGGACACTTCCGGTCGTCTGCAGGTCTACGTCGACCGCAAGGGCCTGCCGGCCGAGACCCTGGAAGCGATCAAGAGCTGGGACCTGGGCGACATCATCGCCGCCGAAGGCACCCTGGCGCGCTCCGGCAAGGGTGACCTGTACGTGCACATGACCGACGTGCGCCTGCTGACCAAGTCGCTGCGCCCGCTGCCGGACAAGCACCACGGCCTGACCGACACCGAGCAGCGCTACCGCCAGCGCTACGTCGACCTGATCGTCAACGAGGAAACCCGCCACACCTTCCGCGTGCGTTCGCAGGTGATCGCGCACATCCGTCGCTTCCTCAACGAGCGCGGCTTCCTCGAAGTCGAAACCCCGATGCTGCAGACCATTCCCGGTGGCGCCGCGGCCAAGCCGTTCGAGACCCATCACAACGCGCTGGACATGGCCATGTTCCTGCGTATCGCCCCGGAGCTGTACCTCAAGCGCCTTGTTGTTGGCGGCTTCGAGAAAGTGTTCGAGATCAACCGCAACTTCCGTAACGAGGGCGTGTCGACCCGGCACAACCCCGAGTTCACCATGCTCGAGTTCTACCAGGCCTACGCCGACTACCGCGACAACATGGACCTCACCGAGGAACTGTTCCGCGAGCTGGCCCTGGCCGTGCTGGGCAGCACCGACGTGCCGTACGGCGACAAGGTGTTCCACTTCGGCGAGCCGTTCGTGCGCCTGTCGGTGTACGACTCGATCCTCAAGTACAACCCGGACATCACCGAGGCCGACCTCAATGACGTCGACAAGGCCCGTGCCATCGCCAAGAAGGCCGGCGCCAAGGTGCTCGGCCACGAAGGCCTGGGCAAGCTGCAGGTGATGATTTTCGAGGAACTGGTGGAGAGCAAGCTGGAGCAGCCGCACTTCATCACCGAGTACCCGTTCGAGGTCTCGCCGCTGGCCCGTCGCAACGATGACAACCCCAGCGTCACCGACCGTTTCGAACTGTTCATCGGTGGCCGCGAGATCGCCAACGCCTACTCCGAGCTCAACGACGCCGAAGACCAGGCCGAACGCTTCCTCGCCCAGGTGGCCGAGAAGGACGCCGGCGACGACGAGGCCATGCACTACGATGCCGACTTCGTTCGCGCGCTGGAATACGGCATGCCGCCGACCGCCGGTGAGGGCATCGGCATCGACCGCCTGGTGATGCTGCTGACCAACTCGCCGTCGATTCGCGACGTCATCCTGTTCCCGCACATGCGCCCGCAGGCCTGATGTTCCAGCAAGAAGCCGCCCAAGGGCGGCTTCTTGCTATCTGTTTTCTGCCCGCGGTTCGTTGACGGTGCGACAGGCAGGCGCATCCGGCCTTTTGGTTGATCGGCGAACCCAGTACTCTGCCCCTCATAATCAGAACGTAGAGGTCTTCCCGCCGTGAGTCCTGTGCCTGCGTCCCCGAATGCCAGTCAGGCGGCCAGCGCCGTCGTCGAAAGTGTCCAGTATCAAGGACGCAAGGCCAGCCGCCAGGGCAGCGAGCAGCGGCGCCAGGCGATTCTCGACGCGGCCATGCGCATCATCGTGCGTGACGGCGTGCGCTCGGTGCGCCATCGCGCGGTGGCGGCCGAGGCTCAGGTGCCGCTGTCCGCCACGACCTACTACTTCAAGGACATCGATGACCTGATCACCGATACCTTCGCCCAGTTCGTCGAGCGCAGCGCCGCGCAGATGGCGGCATTCTGGGCCGGTACCCAGGGCGTGCTGCAGGAGCTGGTCGGGCGTCTCGACGGCAGCGAGCGGGCGCGCCGGCAACTGGCCGACGAGATCGCCGAGCTGGCGGTGCAGTACGTCCAGCGCCAGCTGCGTGATCGGCGTGACCACCTGATCGCCGAGCAGGCGTTCCAGCAGGAAGCCTTGCTCAACCCGCGTCTGAGCGACCTGGTGCGGGCGCATCGGCAGATTCTCCAGCAGGGCGTCACCCACTTCTTCGAGGTGCTCGGTTCGCGCCAGCCTGAGCAGGATGCCGTGCTGTTGACGGCCACCATCATGCGGATGGAGTATCAGGGCTTGCTGGACGGTGTCGAGCATCTGGACAGCCAAGGAATGCTGGCCATCCTTAAGCGCTACATGAACCTGGTTCTGGGGTTGTAAGTCCTCGATCTCGCGGTCGAGGGTTTTTCACAAGGAGAGCGAAATGAAAGCCTGGCGCGCACTGGTCGCCCTGTCCTTCCTGCTGTTGAGTGGCTGCCTGGTCACCTTCAAGGACCCGATTCCGGCCAACGAGGCGGCGCCCATGCCGCTGCTGGGCGAATGGAGCCGCGAGGACGAGTGGGGCGATCAGCTGTTCCTGGAGATCACCCGGGCCGGCTCCAACCTGTACGAGGCGCGCATCTACGAAGGCAGCCCGGACAACCTCGACAGTCTCGAGGAGTTCGGCTTCACCGTCGCCCACCACGGCCGCCGCTGGTACCTTTCGGCCGGTCTGCCGAAGAGCCTGGGCGCCAATTTCGCCATCGCCGGCTTCGAGCTGACCAGGGACAACGAGCTGGTGGTGTATAACCTCGACACCGACCGTATTCTTCAGGACATGGACAAGGGCCTGCTGGAAGGCCAGACGGTCTCCATGCCCGAAGCCGATGGTGCCTTGATCACCAGCCCGCTGGACCGGGTGTTCGCTTACCTCGACGATCCGGCCAATGCCGATCTGTTCGTCGAGATCGCGCGCTATCAGCGGGTTGCCGAGTAGGGAGTGCAATGAACAGCCAGCAGAAACTGGACGACTATCAACTCGGTATCCGCGCCCTGAGCGACCGCATCGTCGAGGCGCAGACACCGATCCGCGTACTCGACGCGGTGAAGTGGGACGACGGCATCCGCGACGGTTTCCTCAAGGCCAAGGGCAAGCAGCCGCCGGCCATCGATCGTGCCTATTACCTGGGCCGTCCGCTGGGCTTCGATGCCGCGGCCAAGCGCCTGGAGTTCCAGAACATCGAGCGTGACATCACCCGCCAGCTGGGTCAGTTCAGCCCGGTGGGGCAGATCATGCGGCGCATGTGTCGCGAGTACCGCATGGTCATCCGCATGCTCGAGGCGCGTGGCACCGAGGATTTCGGCCTGATCAGCCAGGAGCTCTATGGTTCGGCCTCCGATGCCTTCCACGCCGGCGATCCGACGCTGGCCGACCTCGGCCTGATGCTCTCCGACTACCTCAACAACATCGACGCCCGTGGCGACCTGGAAGACGAAGCCAAGACGCTGGGCGCTGGTGATGCGGTGAACATGCTGCAGCAGCGCCTGGCCGAGGTGTTCGGTGACGACACCGTGCGGGTGCTGGAGTCCGACGGGATTCTCGCCGACGCCGCCGCCGGCGCCGACTACATCAAGATCCGCAGCGATGCGCGCTTCAACGAGCGTGACGTCAAGGCGCTGGAGGTGCACGAAGGGCTGGTGCACGTAGGCACCACCCTCAACGGCCTGAACCAGCCGATCTGCACCTTCCTGGCCAAAGGGCCGCCCTCGTCGACGGTGACGCAGGAAGGCCTGGCGATTCTCATGGAGGTGATCGCCTTCGCCTCCTACCCGACCCGCCTGCGCAAGCTGACCAACCGCACCCGCGCCATTCACATGGCGGAGGAGGGCGCGGATTTCCTCCAGGTCTTCGAATTCTTCCGCGAGCAGGGCTACGGCCTGGAAGGCAGCTACAGCAACGCCAGCCGGGTGTTTCGTGGCTCCCTGCCGAGCGGCCTGCCGTTCACCAAGGACCTGTCCTACCTGAAGGGCTTCATCCTCATCTACAACTACATCCAGTTGGCGGTGCGCAAGGGCAAGCTGGAGCAGATCCCGCTGTTGTTCTGCGGCAAGACCACCCTGGAAGACATGCGCACCCTGCGCAAGCTGGTCGACGAGGGCCTGGTGCTGCCGCCCAAGTACCTGCCGCAGCAGTTCCAGGACATGAATGCACTGTCGGCCTGGATGTGCTTCTCCAACTTCCTCAATCACCTGAGCATGGACCGCATCGAAGCGGACTACGCCAACATCCTCTAGGCGCCGGACGGGCGCCGCATTTCTCTGTACAGGGAGTACAACATGGAACATTCGGTTTTCGAGCGGCAAGTGCAGCTCACGGATCGCACCATCAGTCCTGCGGTCTACAACCTGGTTATCGGCTTGACCCTGCTCTGGGGCTTCGCGGTCAACTGGTGGATGGTGGACGCGATCAGCGTCGAGTGGATACGCAGCATCAATATCTGGGTCTTCTTCGGCGGATACTTCGCGTCCTGCATGCTGGGCGTCTACCTGTTCTCCAGCTCCAGCAATCCCCTGGTGAGTTTCGTCGGCTACAACCTGGTCGTGGTGCCGTTCGGCCTGATCATCAACCTGGTCGTCAGCCGTTACGACGCGAACCTCGTTCAGCAGGCGATTCGTCTGACGGCCCTGGTCACCGTGGGCATGATGGCCCTGGGCACCTTGTTTCCCGCATTCTTCCAGCGCATTGCCTCAGCGCTGACGATCGCGCTGCTGCTGGTGATCGTCGTGGAACTGGTGGAAGTCCTGGTGTTCGGTATCCGTCATGGCATCCTCGACTGGATCGTGGTGCTGATCTTCTGCGGCTACATCGGCTACGACTGGGGCCGCGCCAATCAGATTCCCAAGACGCTGGACAACGCGATAGACAGTGCAGCCGCGCTGTACATGGACATCATCAACCTGTTCCTGCGCATTCTGCGAATCCTGGGACGCAAATGAAGGGTGCCGTGCCTGGCGGTTGTCCTGCGTCCGTCACCCGCCTTGATACGAACGATCCAGAGGTCCAGTAATGCCCAGCCATCAACTCGACTACGAAATCCTCGGCAGTTCCGCACAGTCGGTGGAGATCATCCTCGATCCGGGGGAAACGGTGATCGCCGAGGCCGGGGCGATGAACTACATGACCGAGGGCGTGCGCTTCGACACCCGCATGGGCGACGGCTCGTCCAGCGGCCTGCTGGGCAAGCTGTGGAGCGCCGGCAAGCGCATGCTCACCGGTGAGTCGCTGTTCATGACCCACTTCAGCAATGCCGGCAAGGGGCAGGCACGGGTCGCCTTCGCCGCTCCTTACCCCGGTACCGTGGTGCCGATCGAGCTGGCGCGGATCGGCGGCACGCTGATCTGCCAGAAGGACGCCTTTCTGTGCGCCGCCCATGGCACCCGCGTCGGCATCAGCTTTGCCAAGCGCATCGGCGCGGGCTTCTTCGGCGGCGAGGGCTTCATCCTGCAGAAACTCGAAGGTGATGGCCTGGCCTTCGTGCATGCGGGCGGCACGGTGATCCGCAAGGAGCTGAACAACGAAACCCTGCGTCTCGACACCGGCTGCCTGGTGGCCTTCAGCGACGGTATCGACTACGACATCGGCCTGGCCGGCGGCCTCAAGAGCATGCTGTTCGGTGGCGAGGGCATCCTCCTGACCACCCTCAAGGGTACGGGCAGCGTGTGGATCCAGAGCCTGCCGTTCTCGCGCCTGGCCGAGCGCGTCTACACGGCCACCGTGCAAGCCCGCGAGGAGGTTCGCGCGGGTGGCAAGTAGACTCGGGCGCTGGGCCCTGCTGCTGGTCAGCCTGTGGCTGGCCGGTTGCAGCGGGTTGCTGTTCTATCCCGAGCCGGGATTGCCGATCACGCCCGAGCGCGCCGGCCTGGCGTATCGCGACATCGAACTGCAGGCCGCCGATGGCACCCGCCTGCACGCCTGGTGGTTGCCGGCCAAGGCGGGCACGCCGGTCAAGGGCACGGTGCTGCATCTGCATGGCAACGGCGGCAACCTGGCCAGGCACCTGGGCGGCGTGCACTGGCTGCCGGAGCAGGGCTATCAGGTGCTGATGCTGGATTACCGTGGCTACGGGCTTTCCGCAGGCAAGCCCAGCCTGCCTGCGGTGTACCAGGATATCGACGCGGCGTTCGCCTGGCTCGAGCAGGCGCCAGAAGTCCAGGGCCGGCCCCTGTTCGTACTGGGGCAGAGCCTCGGCGGGGCGTTGGCCGTGCACTATCTGGCTGCGCACCCCGAGCGCCGGTCAGCCGTGCGGGCCATGGCCCTCGATGGCGTGCCGGCGAGCTATCGCGATGTCGCGCGCCATGCGCTGAGCACGTCCTGGCTGACCTGGCCACTGCAGGTGCCGCTGTCCTGGCTGGTGCCGGATGCCGACAGCGCCATTCATGGCATCGACAAGCTCGAGGGTTTGCCGCTGCTGATCTACCACAGTGTTGACGACACCATCGTGCCGCTTTCCAATGGCCGGCGTTTGTATCAAGCTGCGCGCCCGCCACGTGCTTTCCAGGCGACCCGCGGCGCGCACGTGCAAACCTTCGCCGAACCGGCCTGGCGCGAGTCGTTGCTGGCGTTCTTCGAGACGCCGCTGGCCACGCTCGAACGCCTGGACACGGCTACCGAATCCGCAACAGAGAGTCCGCAATGACCGAACGCAACCCCATCCCGCTGATCATCACCGCCATCGGCAGCATCGTCGGCACCGTCGCCGTGCTCTGGTACTACGGCTATGTGCACTTCGCCAAACCCGAAGATGCCCTGTTGCTGTCCGACTTCACCATGCTCAAGACCATCCCCGGCGAGGACTACAAGGTATCGCTGAAGCCGGCCAACCAGGTCGCGCAGTGCATCGACGGGGTGCTGGTGCTGTTCGATCTGGAGCAGAAGGGCCTGACCGGCGTGCTGGTGGACAACAAGAAGCAGGCCGTACGCTGCATGGGCGAGGAAACGCCCGCGCTGCAGCAGTAAGGGCTGGCAGAGCCCTGCGACAAGCGAACCCCGGAAAACAAGAAACCCGCCAACAGGCGGGTTTCTTCATGGCGCTCGGCGATCAGGTGTCGCTGGAGGAGCGGGGCGCGACCGGCTGGTTGTCGTTGGAGATGGTCACCTCCACACGGCGGTTCTGCGCACGGCCTGAGTCGCTGCCGTTGTCCGCGACGGGGTACTCCTTGCCGTAGCCCTGGGCGACGATGTGCGACGGTGCGACGCCGGCGCGGATCAGCGCGCGACGGACCGACTCGGCGCGTCGTTCCGACAGGCCCTGGTTGTAGCTGGCGGAGCCGACGCTGTCGGTGTAGCCCTCGACGATCACCTGGCGTTCCGGGTTCTTCTGAAGGAAGCGTGCCAGCTCGGTGACGTTGGGCAGGGCACTGCTCTTCAGCTCGGCCTTGTTGAAGTCGAACAGGACGTCACCGAAGGTCACCAGGGTGCCGCGTTCGGTCTGCTTGGCATCGAGGCTGTTCTGCAGCTTGCGAATCTGCGCGTCGCGAGCGTCCAGCAACGCCTGGGCGCGGCGTGCCGATGCGTTCTTCAGTTCGGCTTCGGCGCTGCGCAGGACGATGGTCTGCTTGGCCACCTCGACGCGCTGATTGGTCAGGTAGGCCAGCTGGTCGACCTTCTTCTCGTCTTCCTTCTCCATATAGGCCTTGTCGGCCTTGTTCAGCCATTCCTGGGCTTCCTTGGTTTCCAGCGCCGCGACCTTGTTGGCCTGCGGGTCGCTCTGCAGCGAAGAGAAATTGCTGCGGGCCGACTCGAGGTTGGCGTTGGGCTGGTGCGAGCAGGCGGCGAGGCCGACGCTCATGGCCAGGAGGGCGGGGATCATCACGTGTTTACGCATGGCGATTCATCCTTATATCTGTCAGCGAATGGGCGAGGTGCGGGTGCTCACTGAGCGTTGCGCATGCCTTCCTCGCGTAGTTCCTGAACACCCTGGCGGGCATCCTGCACAGCACGTTCGGCCTTGGCGGCCTGGGCCTTGCGCTCGGCGAGGCGAGCGTCCCATTCGGCCTGCTCGGCCAGGCGACGGGCTTTCTCGTACTCTTCCTCGTGCATGGCGAATTCGGCTTGCTTGAGCTTGTCCTGCGCGGCTTTCATTTCCACCGGGGCGAACTCGGTACCGCCGGCGCTGATCGCCGAGTTCACGGCGGACTCCGTGACGGCGTACTGCTCACTGGGCGGGTTGCCGGCGCAACCAGCGAGCACGAGGCTACTGCCCAGGACCAGGGCAGCCAGTTTGATTCCGCGCAGGCTGGTGTTTGGACGCTTCTCGGTATGGGTCTTCATGGCGGCTAACTCCATTTGAAACACTCCTATGAATGACGATATCCGTGACAAGTGGCGCATCGAAGAGCCGTCTCGCGGGAGGCTGGCGTGCCTCGATGACCTGAAATTGGGACCCGCGTGTTTTTTGAATGGTTCAGAAAAAATGACAGTTTGCTCACGATTCGCCTGATGCGGGGGCGTCATTTGGCCAGCTTTCAGCAGCGGTTTCGGGCGCCGGGGCGGCGCGCTGCAACCCCCGTCAGTACTGCGCGGAGGCCGTTTCTACTGGGTTGCTGAGGAAGGCTGTGCTGGCTTGACGTGGAACCGTGGATTTTTTTGCGCGGTGTCAGTTGAGGCGGCGTAATAGAAAGACGCCTCGAGGGATGCGAGATGACCGGCGAAGTGAGCGATATATCGAACGCTCAGGTGCCGTGGCGGGCCTGCGGGTTCTGCTCGTCCATCTCCGTGATCTCGCGCAGGTACTTGCGCGACAGCGCCAGGAAGCGCGGTGTCGGGCCGACGTCCTCGTAGAGCGGATCGCCCTGTTCGTCCAGGGCCACGACCTTGCTGCCGCGCACGTAGGGCAGGCTGGCTTCCAGTTCCTCCAGGGCCGCGCCGATCAGCTCGCCAAGCAGTTCTTCGCTGTGGTGTTTGGGGTACATCTCGGTGAGCGCGGCCAGGCGGGCGGCCGCTTCGACATCCAGGTGAATCTGGTAGCGGGTCGTCGTCAGGCGGCCCTGGGCATTCTGTTCCCAATGTTCTGCCAGCTCTCGGATTCTCATGCTGTCACTCCTCGCGAACGGGGCAGGCGACCCCTGTGTACAAGCCTAGACCCAGCGCTGTCGCGCGCCCTGCTGCGCGTCGCACCCTTGTAAGAAGTTGGCGCGCTGGGCACTCTGTTGACATCGGTCAGGAGAAGGAGTGCGACATGGCAGAAATCGATGCGCGTCTGCGTGAGGAAGTGCACCTGCTTGGCGAGCTGCTGGGCAAGACCATCAGCACCCAGCTGGGCGACGAGTTCCTCGACAAGATCGAACGCATTCGCAAGGGCGCCAAGGCCGGTCGTCGCGGAACCGCCACCGACACCGAACAGCTGGCCAGCACCCTCGGTCAGCTCGGTGACGATGAGCTGCTGCCGGTGGCGCGCGCCTTCAACCAGTTCCTCAACCTGGCCAATATCGCCGAGCAGCAGCACCGCGTGCGCCGGCGTCGTGCCGACGAGCCCGAACCCTTCGAGCTGCGCGTGCTCGACGAGCTGCTCGAACGTCTGCTCGCCAGCGGGCAGGGCGCGGAGGAGCTGGCGCGCCAGCTCGGCCGCCTGGACATCGAACTGGTGCTCACCGCCCACCCCACCGAGGTGGCGCGGCGCACCCTGATCCAGAAGTACGACGCCATCGCCGCGCAGCTGACGGCGCTGGATCACAGCGATCTGCTGCCGGCGGAGCGCCAGGCTATCGTCGAGCGCCTGCAGCGGCTGATCGCCGAGGCCTGGCATACCGAGGAGATTCGCCGCAGCCGCCCCAGCCCGGTGGATGAAGCCAAGTGGGGCTTCGCCGTGATCGAGCATTCGCTGTGGCAGGCGGTACCGCAGTTTCTGCGACGCGCCGACAACAGCCTGCGCGCCGCGACCGGCCTGCGCCTGCCGCTGGAGGCCGCGCCGGTTCGCTTCGCGTCCTGGATGGGCGGTGACCGCGACGGCAACCCCAATGTCACCGCGCGGGTAACGCGCGAGGTGCTGCTGCTGGCGCGCTGGATGGCCGCTGACCTGTACCTGCGCGATATCGACCAGCTGGCCGCCGAGTTGTCCATGCAGCAGGCCAGCGCCGAGCTGCGTGCTCAGGTCGGCGACAGCGCCGAGCCGTATCGCGCGTTGCTCAAGCAGTTGCGCGAGCGCCTGCGCGAGACACGCCGCTGGGCGCAGCAGGCGCTCGACGCCGACATCGCGCCGAACAGCGCAGTGCTGCGCGACAATCATGATCTGCTGGCGCCGCTGCAACTGTGCTACCAGTCGCTGCATGCCTGTGGCATGGGCGTGATCGCCGACGGACCGTTGCTCGATTGCCTGCGCCGGGCGGCGACCTTCGGCCTGTTCCTGGTGCGCCTGGACGTGCGCCAGGATGCCGCGCGCCACGCTGCGGCGCTATCGGAGATCACCGACTACCTGGGGCTGGGCAAGTACGCCGAATGGGACGAGGAGGCGCGCCTGGCGTTCCTCCAGCGCGAGCTGGAAAACCGCCGGCCGTTGCTGCCCGTCGACTATCGCCCGGCGGCGGACACCGCCGAGGTGCTCGCCACCTGCCGCGAGGTGGCGGCCGCACCGGCGGCATCGCTGGGCTCCTACGTGATCTCCATGGCCGGTGCGGCTTCCGATGTCCTCGCCGTGCAGTTGCTGCTCAAGGAGGCCGGGTTGCGCCGGCCGATGCGTGTGGTGCCACTTTTCGAAACCCTGGCCGACCTCGATCACGCCGGCCCGGCGATCGACCGCCTGCTGGGCCTGCCAGGCTACCGGGCGCGCCTGCACGGGCCGCAGGAGGTGATGATCGGCTATTCCGACTCGGCCAAGGATGCCGGTACTACCGCGGCGGCCTGGGCGCAGTACCGCGCCCAGGAAGAACTGGTGCGCCTGTGCCAGGCGCATCAGGTCGAGTTGCTGCTGTTCCATGGTCGCGGTGGCACCGTGGGTCGTGGCGGTGGCCCTGCGCATGCGGCGATCCTGTCGCAACCGCCGGGCTCGGTGGCCGGGCGTTTCCGCACCACCGAACAGGGCGAGATGATTCGTTTCAAGTTCGGCCTGCCGGACATCGCCGAGCAGAACCTCAACCTTTACCTGGCGGCGGTGCTGGAAGCCACGCTGCTGCCGCCGCCGGCGCCCGAGCCCAGCTGGCGGGCGATGATGGAGCGTCTCGCCAGTGCCGGTGTGCAGGCTTACCGTGGTGTGGTGCGCGAGCACCCGCAGTTCGTCGAGTACTTCCGCCAGGCCACGCCGGAGCAGGAGCTGGGCCGGTTGCCGCTGGGCAGCCGGCCGGCCAAGCGGCGCGCGGGCGGCGTGGAGAGCCTGCGGGCGATTCCGTGGATCTTCGCCTGGACCCAGACGCGCCTGATGCTGCCGGCCTGGCTGGGCTGGGAGCAGGCGCTGGGGCAGGCCCTGGCGGGGGGCGATGGCGAGCTGCTCAAGCACATGCGCGAGCACTGGCCGTTCTTCCGCACGCGCATCGACATGCTGGAGATGGTCCTGAGCAAGGCCGACGCCAGCATCGCGGCACTGTACGACGAGCGGCTGGTCGAGCCGGCCTTGCAGCCGCTGGGTGGGCAATTACGCGACCTATTGTCGCAGGCGTGCTCCGCCGTGCTGGAACTGACCGGCCAGTCTCGCCTGCTCGCGCACAGTCCCGAGACGCTGGAGTCGATCAGCGTGCGCAATACCTATCTCGATCCGCTGCACCTGTTGCAGGCCGAGTTGCTGGCCCGCTGCCGGCTCCGCGAGCAGGCGCCGGAGAGCCCTCTCGAGCAGGCGTTGCTGGTCAGCGTGGCGGGTATCGCGGCGGGTCTGCGCAACACCGGCTGAGGCCGTCGCAGGGGCATGAGGCGCGTGTCGCGCCGCCCCTGCCGGCTGTCGGCACTGCATCGGGCGGAGGGTTTTTATCCGACTTTAGGCGGCTTGTGCGCCTGGGGAGTGCTGTGTATCTTGAGCAGCCTTTTGGCCGCTACAGCTGCCGCACACCATTCAAGAGATTGGCCCCACGAGGCGAGTCCGACCGATTACTAGATAAATCTTGAGGAGCACATCGATGCGCGTGATTCTGCTGGGGGCGCCCGGTGCCGGCAAAGGTACCCAGGCTCGCTACATCACCGAGAAGTTCGGTATTCCGCAAATCTCCACTGGCGACATGCTGCGTGCTGCGGTCAAGGCCGGCACCGAGCTCGGCCTGAAGGCCAAGAGTGTGATGGACGCCGGCGGTCTGGTCTCCGACGACCTGATCATCAACCTGGTCAAGGAGCGCATCGCTCAGGCCGATTGCGCCAACGGCTTCCTGTTCGACGGCTTCCCGCGCACCATTCCGCAGGCCGAAGCCCTGCGTGATGCCGGCGTAGCGCTGGACCACGTGGTGGAAATCGCTGTGGACGACGAGGAAATCGTCAAGCGTCTGTCCGGTCGTCGCGTACACCCGGCTTCCGGCCGCGTCTACCACACCGAATACAACCCGCCGAAAGAGGCCGGCAAGGACGACCTCACCGGTGAGGAGCTGGTGCAGCGCGAAGACGACAAGGAAGAGACCGTGCGTCATCGCCTGTCCGTCTACCATTCGCAGACCAAGCCGCTGGTGGACTTCTACCAGAACCTCTCTGCCGAGACCGGCACGCCGAAGTACACCCACATTCCGGGTGTCGGCAGCGTCGAGCAGATCACCGCGAAGACCCTGGCCGCGCTGGACTGAGTCCACCCCGCCAGTCGTCCTCCTGCCAAGGCCCCGAAAGGGGCCTTGGTCGTTTCTGCAACATGGTATGTTCGGGTCGCTCTCAAGCATGGCCCGCACTACAGGGCCGACTAGTATCGACCGTGCAAGCCTCGGGCGGGCGCCTGGGGCGTGTCGACAGGTGAACCAATAAGGAAGAGGGTATTCAATGACCGATAAACGTATCTGGCTGGGCCTTGCCGCATCGCTGCTGGCCGCTCCGCTGGCATTCGCCGATTCCGCAGCACCGAGCAAGACCGAATGTTCCGTTGCCGAGTTCCGCATGGGCCTGCGCTTCCAGCAGCAGTCGGCGGAAATCCAGGCGCTGCAGTTGCAGGCCTACAACATCGCCACGGAGAAACTCGACAAGGCCGTGGCTGCTGCGAAAGACCCCGCCAAGCTGGCCATCGTCACCGACCTCGACGAAACGGTGATCGACAACAGCGCGCTGCTGGCGCGGGACCTGGCCAACTGTCATCAGTACGACGCCTGGGACACCTGGCTGCCCTGGGAGCGTGACGGCACACCGGCGCTGATCCCTGGCGCGAAGAAATTCCTCGAACACGCCGACAAGCTCGGGGTGACCATTCGCTACGTGTCCGACCGCTCCGAGGAGCAGAAGAAGTACACCCTGGCCACCCTGAGCAAGCTGGGGCTGCCGCAGGTCTCGGCGGACAGCGTGCTGCTGCTGGGGCCGCCCAAGGTCGAGCGTCGCGCCATCGTCAGCGCCGATCACCAGATCGTGCTGCTGCTCGGCGATACCCTGCATGACTTCGATGCCCGTTTCCGCAAGACCCCGCTCGATGCGCAACGCAAGACCGTCGCCGAAGAGGCGGGCAAGTGGGGCACCGAGTGGATCGTCTTCCCCAACGCCGGTTACGGCACCTGGTCCAAGGCGCCGCTCCAGGGGTGGGACGCCGAGACAGTCATCGAGCCCTGGTAAGGCTCCCGTCGGTCGCCCGGCGCAGGCCGGGCACCGTCATGAAACTGGAAAAAAAATCCTCGAGCCGGTCTAATGCCGGCTCTTTTTCTTCAGCCGTCCGAACCCAATGACCACTCTCCTGGCCCTGGATACCGCCACCGAAGCCTGTTCCGTCGCGCTGCTGCACGACGGTCGCGTGCTCAGCCACTACGAAGTCGCTCCGCGCCTGCATGCCCAGCGCCTGCTGCCGATGATCCAGCAACTGCTGGGAGACGCCGGCATCAGCGCCGCGGCACTGGATGCCATTGCCTTCGGTCGTGGCCCCGGCGCCTTCACCGGCGTGCGTATCGCCATCGGCGTGGTGCAGGGGCTGGCCTTCGCGCTCGAGCGCCCGGTCGTACCGGTGTCCAACCTGGCCGTGCTGGCTCAGCGCGCCCTGCGTGAGCGTGGGGTGACACAGGTCGCGGCGGCCATCGATGCGCGGATGGACGAGGTCTACTGGGGCTGCTACCAGGCGCAGGAAGGCGAGATGCGTCTGCTTGGCCAGGAAGCCGTGCTACCGCCGGAGCAGGCCGAGGCGCCGCGTGGCAGCGCTGGCGAGTGGTTCGGCGCCGGCACCGGCTGGGGCACCTTCGCCGCGCGCATCGCGCTGCAACCGAGTGGCATGGATGGCAGCCTGTTGCCGCATGCCGAGGACCTGCTCGCGCTGGCCCGCTTTGCCTGGAGTCGTGGCGAGGCGCTGCCTGCCGATCAGGCGCAGCCGGTGTACCTGCGCGACCAGGTCGCCACACCCAAGGCGCCGCCGGCGTGACAGCCGGTCGGATGCGCGGCGTCGACGGGCGGATGGTATTTGCCAAGGTCGATACACGCCGCTACATTGCCAACACAATGCCTTGTTCAGCCGAGCCTACCGAGCAGTCCTAGATGCGGATCGACGGTTACCTACCTTCCTACTCGCCAGATCGCGGCCCCCGTTCGGGGACTGCGGTCACGCCCTATCGCGAGGCGCAGCGGGAAGTCGAGGCTCAGCGCGAGCAGCCGGCTGCTCCGGCCAGCAGCCAGGGGCTGGAGCAGACCCCGCAGATTCGCCGGGTCCAGGCCAGCAGCAGCAACGGCGACAGCTTGCCCGTGCGCTCCCAGGACCTGGGTTATCAACAACCTGCGCTGAGTGGTCGTGCCGCTCAGGCGCTGGCCAGCTACAGCACCACCGCCGCCTACGCGAGCGAGTCCGATGCGCAGGAAGTACTCGGTCTCGACCTCTACGCGTAACTCCGTTTCACCGCGTTTCCGCGCCTCTGCCAGGTGGCTTGCATCGACTGATGACTGCTGCGCTTCCTTACTACCTCGGTTGCCCGTCCTGGAGCGAAGCGTCCTGGCGCGCCACGCTCTATCCTGACGACACGCGGCCGGCCGAGTTTCTCGCGCGCTATGTCCAGGTGTTCAATGCGGTGGAGGGCAATACCACCTTCTATGCCCGGCCCAGTGAGCAGACGGTGGCGCGTTGGGCGCAGCAGATGCCGGAGCATTTCCGCTTCTGTGCCAAGCTGCCGCGAGAGATCAGCCACAGCGACGACCTCTGCCAGCAGCTGGATGAGGTGGCGCAGTTTCGCCAATTGCTGGCGCCGCTCGGCGCACGGGTGCAGCCCTACTGGCTGCAGCTGCCAGCCAGCTTTGCTCCTTCGCGACTGGCGGAGCTGGCGTCGTTCATCGAGCACTGGGGGGACCTGCCGCTGGCGATCGAGGTGCGTCACCCGGAGTTCTTCGCCAAGGGCGATGCCGAACGGCTGCTCAATCGCCTGCTGCACGAGCGTGGCATCGAGCGCGTCTGCCTGGATTCGCGTGCGCTGTTCAGCTGTGAGTCGCAGGCGCCTGCGGTGTTGCATGCCCAGGCCAAGAAGCCGCGCCTGCCCACTCGACCGACGGCCTTCAGCCAGAGCCCGCAGCTGCGTTTCATCGGCCACCCCGAGCTGCTGGCCAATGATCCTTTCATGACTCCCTGGCTGGACAAGGTCGCCGGCTGGATCGAACAGGGGCTGCGCCCCTACGTGTTCGCGCATACGTCGGACAACCGCCTGGCCCCCGAACTGGCCCGGCGTTTCCACCAGCAGTTGATGCAGCGCCTGCCCGGGTTGCCCGAACTGCCGGTGTTGCAGGTGGAGCCGGAGCTGGAACAGCTCGGCCTGCTCTGACGGAGAATGTCGATGCTGATACGCAAGGTTGGCTGGCTGTCGCTCGTGTTCGTGCTGCTGGGCGCGGCGCTGCTGCTTGCCCTGTGGCGCGGCTGGCTGGATGTCGCGCCGCGTTTCAACCCCTGGGCACCGCTGGATGTGCGGGACGCGCCGAACCTGCTGACCGCTTTCAAGGTCTGGCGTCTGAGTGAGGATCGCGCGCTGTGCGATCTGGCCCTGGCGACCGCCGACCTGCGTTTCACCCGCCTGCCTGACAGCACGCCGCAACCCGGTTGTCCGCTACGCAATGCCGTGCGCGTCCAGGGCGGCCGCGTCGGCCTGAGCAGCAGCTTCATGGCCACCTGTCCGCTGGCGGTGAGCTTCGCGCTGTTCGAGCGCCATGGTCTGCAGCCAGCGGCGCAACGCGTGTTCGGCCAGCCGGTAAGCCGTGTCGAGCATGTCGGCAGCTTCGCCTGTCGCAGCATCGCCGGCAGCCAGCGACCGAGCCAGCATTCCTATGCCAATGCCCTGGACCTGGTCGGTTTTCGTCTGCGCGATGGCCGGCGCATCAGTGTGCTGCACGACTGGTCGGGGGAGGGCGACAACGCGCGTTTCCTGCGCCTGGTACAGGACGCCGCCTGCGAGCGCTTCAACATCACCCTGGGGCCGGACTACAACGCGGCGCACCGTGACCACTTCCACCTGGACATGGGCATGTGGCGGATGTGCCGCTAGGGCGTCGCGTCTGGCTGCTGCAGGGCTGGGTCTACACCGTTAGCGCTTGGCCAGCAGCAGGTCGGCCGCCTGCCCGTTGCGTCCGTCGCTGAACTCGAACCGTCCCAGCTGGGCGATCTGGTCGTAGGCACCCAGGGCGATGCTGACGTCGCGCGCCTGCAGGTCGATGGCGCTGACGCCCGCTTCGTCGAGTGTCTGCAGGTGCTGGCGGCCCTGGGCGTCGAAGCGCAGCAGGCGCAACTGGTCGAACACGGCATCGGCCGCGTCGATACGGCCATCGCCGTTATCGTCGAAGCGCGCCAGCTCGGCGAAACCGTTGGCGGCGCCATGCTGGTCGCCGAACAGTTCGCGGCCGTCGTCGATGCGGCCATTGCCGTTGCGATCCAGCGCCAGCAGCGCATCGTCGCCGCTGGGCATGCTGACCGAGTCCGTGCGGCCATCGGCATCCAGGTCGAAGCGTGTCGGGCGGAGCAGGCCACTGGTGGAGAAGCCGTTGCCGGCCAGGTCCAGCACCAGGGGATCGACCTGCTGAGGCGTCTGTTCGAGCGTGACGTCGAGTTCCAGCGAGCGCTGGTCGACCACCGCCTGGCTGACGGAGGCGGCGCTGGCGGATACCGCCGGCGGCTCGACGGTGTCGTTCAGCTCGCGGGCGATCTCGCCGGGCTTCTGTTTGTCCTCGATGCCCAGGGTACGGCGCAGAATCTGGTAATCGAGGGATTCGCGCGCCGCCTTGTCCAGGTCATCGTCGTGCGGGCGTGGGCTCGCCGGACTGCTGAGCGGGCGTGGAGCGGATAGAGCGTCGAACATGATCACACTCGATGCGGCTGTCGGCGGCCGGGTCTGGCAGAATGCCGCTTCTTCGCTATCGGCCTGCGGGTCGAAGACTTGAGTGATTTCTGAGCAGACAGAACCAATGACCGACGAGCGGCACAACGCCAGTATCCACATGCAAGCCTTGCATCCCCAGTACGCCGAAGCGGCCGCCCGGTGGGCCGCGCGCCTTGGCCTGGCGCAGCAGGGGGACACCGAGTTCGCCCTGCAGCTTGGCGATGACGGGCTGCAGCTGGTCGAGCTGGGCGACAAGGCGCCCGGGCCGGTGCGGGTGGACTTCGTCGAGGGGGCGGCGGCGCATCGGCGCCAGTTCGGGGGTGGCAGCGGGCAGATGATCGCCAAGGCGGTGGGCGTGCAGTCGGGAATTCGCCCGCGAATCCTCGATGCAACCGCTGGCCTGGGGCGCGACGCCTTCGTGCTGGCCAGCCTGGGCTGCGAGATGACGCTGATCGAGCGTCAGCCGCTGGTCGCCGCGTTGCTGGAAGACGGCCTGCAGCGCGCCGCGCTGAATCTGGATGTCGCCCCTATCGCCGCGCGGATGCGCCTGCTCAACGGCAATGCCATCGAGCTGATGCAGCACTGGCAGGGCGAGGCCCCGCAGGTGATCTACCTCGACCCGATGTTCCCGCATCGCGACAAGAGCGCGCTGGTGAAGAAGGAGATGCGGCTGTTCCGCCCCTTCGTCGGCGACGACCTGGACGCACCGGCGTTGCTGCAGGCGGCGCTGGCGCTGGCCAGTCACCGGGTGGTGGTCAAGCGACCGCGCAAGGCGCCAGCGATCGAGGGCAGCAAGCCCGGCTACGTGCTCGAGGGCAAGTCCAGCCGCTACGACATCTACCCGAAGAAGAAGCTGGAAGCCTGAGCCCCGGACCTGTCTAGCGGTCGGCGCGATAGGCGCGCAGGAACAGCTGAACCGAGTCCTGCACGTGGTGCTCTGCCGCTGCCCCCTGCAGCGGGTCGCCACAGCCGATAAGCAGACGGAAGTGCGCGCCGCCCTTGAGCAGGCTGAAGAAGTGATCGGCGGCCCGGTGCGGGTCGTCCAGCTGCAGCAGGCCGCGCTCGGAGGCCTTGCGCAGCAGCAGCTCCATCTCCTCCTGGACCCGCTGCGGTCCGGCTTCGTAGAACATCCGCGACAGCTTCGAGCCCTGGCTGGCCAGGCTGACCATCATGCGGTGCATCTCGACGGACTCGCTGCTGTTGATCAGGGCCAGGAAGCCACGGGCGATGCCCAGCAACTGGCTTTCCAGCGGCACGTCATCCGGGAGTTCGAACAGCAGCTCGGGCAACTGCTCCTCGCACTTGGCCTTGATCGCGGCAGAGAACAGCGTCTCCTTGTCGGTGAAGTGGCTGTACACCGTGAGCTTGGACACGCCGGCCTCGGCGGCGATGGTGTCCATGCTGCTGCCATCGTAGCCGTTGCGCAGGAACAGGTTCTTCGCCGCGTCGAGAATGGCGCGGCGTTTGGCGGGATCCTTGGGTCGACCGGGACCGGAAGGTTGTAACAACTTGTCAGGCATTGGCTGATTTTAATACTGGACCGGCGAGTTTGCTATTTTTACTATACCCGGCAGTACAAATATTCCAAAGGACTCCTCCTGGCGCGTCGACGAGGCGATCAGGGCGGGGCGAGGGCAGATGACGCCGCGGCGCTGAACGCGCTTCCAGTCTGCCACCGCGTCGCACTGGCGCTGCTGGCCACTCCAGGGGGGCAGCCCTCAAACCTTCTCCGAAAGGTCTTGCACATGTCCCGCCACGTCGTTCCTCTCGTTTCGTCTCTGGGTCTGGTCTTGCTGTTGTCTGCCTGTGGCAATGGTCAGCAGGTCGAACAGCCCATTCGTCCTGCCATGGTCGTTCAGCCGCAGCCAGCGACTGCCCTGGTCGACAGCTACCCGGGCGAGGTGCGGGCGCGCTACGAACCGGAACTGGCCTTCCGCATCGCCGGCAAGGTGGCCAAGCGCATGGTCGACGTCGGCGACCGGGTGAAGAAGGACCAGCCCCTGGCCGAGCTCGACCCACAGGACGTCCGCCTGCAGCTGGAGGCCACGCGCGCCCAGGTGGCGGCGGCCGAGGCCAACCTGCAGACCGTGCGTGCCGAGCGCGAGCGCTACAAGGCGTTGCTCGAGCGCAACCTGGTCAGCCGTTCGCAGTTCGACAGCGTCGAGAACCAGTACCGCGCCGGTGCCGCGCGGCTGAATCAGGTCAAGGCCGAATATGACGTGGCCCGCAACCAGACCGACTACGCCGTGCTGCGTGCCTCGCAGGACGGCGTGATCGCGCGTCGTTCGGTCGAGGTCGGGCAGGTGGTCGCAGCCGGCCAGACGGTCTTCACCCTGGCTGCCGACGGTGAACGCGAGGTGTCGATCAGCCTGCCGGAACAGAGCTTCGGCCGTTTCGCGATCGGCCAGGCGGTGGAAGTGGAGCTGTGGTCGCAGCCCGATCAGCGTTTCCCGGGGCGTATCCGTGAGATGGCGCCGGCCGCCGATCCGCAGTCGCGGACCTTCGCCGCGCGCGTCGCCTTCGTCGAGGGCAAGGTGCCGGCCGAGCTGGGCCAGAGTGCGCGGGTGTTCATCGCCAGCAACGGCGTAGTGCCGCTGTCGGTGCCGCTGTCGGCGCTCAGTGCCGAGCAGGACCAGCCCTTCGTCTGGGTCGTCGATCCCAAGGAGCACAAGCTGCAGCGTCGCCCGGTGCGGATCGGCGCCTATGGCGACGAGCGCGTGCCGGTGCTGGAGGGGCTGAACGCTTCCGATTGGATCGTGGCCGCCGGTGTTCAGGTTCTGCGCGAGGGGCTCAGGGTGCGCCCGGTGGACCGTGACAATCGCAACGTCGAACTGGCCGCCAAGGAGTAAGCCGCATGAGCTTCAACCTGTCGGCCTGGGCGCTGCGTCATCGTCAGATCGTCCTCTACATCATGTTGCTGTTCGCCATCGTCGGGGCGATTTCCTACACCAAGCTGGGGCAGAGCGAGGACCCGCCGTTCACCTTCAAGGCCATGGTGATCCGCACCATCTGGCCGGGTGCCACGGCGGAAGAGGTTTCCCGTCAGGTCACCGAACGCATCGAAAAGAAGCTGATGGAGACCGGCGAGTACGAGCGCATCACCAGCTTCTCCCGTCCGGGGGAGTCCCAGGTCACCTTCATGGCGCGTGACTCCATGCACAGCGCGGAGATTCCGGACCTCTGGTACCAGGTGCGCAAGAAGGTCAGCGATATCCGCCACACGCTGCCGCCAGGCATCCAGGGGCCGTTCTTCAACGATGAGTTCGGTACCACCTTCGGCAATATCTATGCCCTGACCGGCAGCGGGTTCGACTACGCCGTGCTCAAGGACTATGCCGACCGCATCCAGCTGCAACTGCAGCGGGTCAAGGATGTCGGCAAGGTCGAACTGGTCGGCCTGCAGGACGAGAAGATCTGGATCGAGCTGTCCAACACCAAGCTGGCGACGCTGGGCCTGCCGCTGTCCGCCGTGCAGCAGGCCCTCGAGGCGCAGAACGCGGTGACGGCCGCCGGTTTCTTCGAAACCGCCAGCGAGCGCATCCAGCTGCGCGTGACCGGGCGCTTCGAGTCGGTGCAGGAGATCCGCGACTTCCCCATTCGCGTCGCTGACCGTACCTTCCGCATCTCCGATGTGGCCGAGGTCAAGCGCGGTTTCAACGACCCACCCGCACCGCGCATGCGTTTCATGGGCGAGGACGCCATCGGCATCGCCGTGTCGATGAAGGACGGCGGCGACATCCTGGTCCTCGGCAAGGCGCTGGAAACCGAGTTCGCCCGCCTGCAGCAGACCCTGCCGCTGGGCATGGAGCTGAGCAAGGTGTCGGACCAGCCGGCCGCGGTGAAGACCGGCGTGGGCGAGTTCGTCAAGGTGCTGGTGGAAGCGCTGGTGATCGTGCTGGCGGTCAGCTTCTTCTCGCTGGGCCTGCGCACCGGTCTGGTGGTGGCGCTGGTGATTCCGCTGGTGCTGGCGATGACCTTCGCCGCCATGTACTACCTGGGCATCGGCCTGCACAAGATTTCCCTGGGGGCGCTGGTGCTGGGCCTCGGTCTGCTGGTGGACGATGCGATCATCGCCGTGGAGATGATGGCGATCAAGATGGAGCAGGGCTTCGACCGGCTCAAGGCGGCCAGTTTCGCCTGGACCAGCACGGCGTTCCCGATGCTGACCGGCACTCTGATCACCGCTGCCGGCTTCCTGCCCATCGCCACTGCCCAGTCCGGCACCGGCGAGTACACCCGCTCGATCTTCCAGGTGGTGGCCATCTCGCTGATCGCCTCGTGGATCGCCGCCGTGATGTTCGTGCCCTACCTGGGTGACAAGCTGCTGCCCGACCTGGCCAAGCTGCATGCGGCGAAGCATGGCGGCAGCGCTGCCGGCCACGATCCCTACGCGACGCCGTTCTATCGTCGCGTACGGGCCACGGTGCAGTGGTGCGTGCGTCACCGCATCACGGTGATCATGCTGACCATCGCCCTGTTCGTCGGCTCGGTGGTGATATTCCGCTTCGTGCCGCAGCAGTTCTTCCCGGCGTCCGGTCGCCTGGAGCTGATGGTCGACATCAAGCTGGAGGAGGGGGCGTCTCTCAGCGCCACCGAGGCCGAGGTGCACCGCCTGGAGAAACTGCTCAAGCAGCAGACCGGCATCGACAACTACGTCGCCTATGTCGGCACCGGTTCCCCGCGCTTCTACCTGCCGCTGGACCAGCAGTTGCCGGCCGCCAGCTTCGCCCAGTTCGTGGTGCTGGCATCGAGCATCGAGGAGCGCGAGCGCCTGCGCACCTGGCTGATCCAGGTGATGAACGACGAGTTCCCGACCCTGCGCAGCCGGGTCAGCCGCCTGGAGAACGGCCCGCCGGTCGGCTATCCGATCCAGTTCCGCGTCAGTGGCGAGCACATCGACGAGGTACGCGCCCTGGCCCGTCAGGTCGCGGACAAGGTGCGCGAGAACCCGCATGTGGTCAACGTGCACCTGGATTGGGAAGAGCCGAGCAAGGTGGTGATCCTCAACATCGACCAGGACCGCGCTCGGGCGCTGGGGGTCAACACTGCCGAGCTGTCGCGTTTCCTGCAGGGCTCGCTGTCGGGTACCAGCGTCAGCCAGTACCGTGAGGACAATGAGCTGATCGAGATTCTCCAGCGTGGCACGCCGCAGGAGCGCAAGGCCCTGAGCCTGCTGCCGAGCCTGGCGGTTCCCACCGACAGTGGCCGCAGCGTGGCCCTGTCGCAGGTCGCCACCCTGGAGTATGGCTTCGAGGAAGGCATCATCTGGCACCGCAACCGCCTGCCCAACGTCACCGTGCGCGCCGACATCTATGGCAAGCAGCAACCGGCGACCCTGACCCAGCAGATTCTGCCGACCCTGGAGCCGATCCGCGCCGAGCTGCCCGACGGCTACCTGCTGGAGGTCGGCGGAACGGTGGAGGATTCGCAGCGTGGGCAGAAGTCGGTGAACGCCGGCGTGCCGCTGTTCATCGTGGTGGTGCTGACCCTGCTGATGCTGCAGCTGAAGAGCTTCTCGCGCTCGGCGATGGTGTTCCTCACTGCGCCGCTGGGGCTGATCGGGGTGACCCTGTTCCTGCTGATCTTCCAGCAGCCGTTCGGCTTCGTCGCCATGCTCGGCACCATTGCCCTGGCCGGGATGATCATGCGCAACTCGGTGATTCTGGTGGATCAGATCGAGCAGGACGTCGAGCATGGCCTGGATCGCTGGCACGCCATCATCGAGGCGACGGTGAGGCGCTTCCGCCCCATCGTGCTGACGGCCCTGGCGGCGGTGTTGGCGATGATCCCGCTGTCGCGCAGCGTGTTCTTCGGGCCGATGGCCGTGGCCATCATGGGCGGTCTGGTGGTGGCCACCGCGCTGACCCTGCTGTTTCTGCCGGCACTCTACGCGGCCTGGTTCCGGGTCAAGGAAAGCGAGGCGCGCTGATCTTCGGGCAGCGCTGCCGCGCCCCCTGCGAGACCGTTCTATCACGGGCGAGCGGCCACAAAAAACGGGAGCCTTGGCTCCCGTTTCTGTCTTGCCGATGAGGCTTATTCGTCCATCTGCGATTGCAGGTAGTTCTGCAGACCGACTGCGTCGATCAGGCTGAGCTGGGTTTCCAGCCAGTCGATGTGATCTTCCTCGGAGCAGAGAATCTCTTCCAGCAGTTCACGGCTGGCGTAGTCGCCGATGCTCTCGCAGTAGGCGATGGCGGCCTTGAGGTCACCGTGCGCCTTGTGCTCGATCTTCAGGTCGCATTCGAGCATTTCCTTGGTGTTCTCGCCGATCAGGATCTTACCCAGGTCCTGCAGGTTGGGAATGCCCTCGAGGAACAGGATGCGCTTGATCAGCTTGTCGGCGTGCTTCATCTCGTCGATGGACTCGTGATACTCGTGCTCGCCGAGCTTCTTCAAGCCCCAATCCTCATACATGCGGGCATGCAGGAAGTACTGGTTGATGGCGACCAGTTCGTTACCGAGAATCTTGTTCAGGTGTTGAATGACCTTCTTGTCGCCTTTCATGTTCGCTCCTGCTGTTTCAATGACCGTGACAGCCTCGAATTTTCTGCCGCGTTTCCATGTCTGTCAAACCTAAGTTCTTGAAACATAAGTAAAAATAAAACTGAATACGAATGTTTTCATTCCGCATCATGGCGCCAAGTTATTGAATTAACGCAATAAAAAAGTTGCGCCAAGTTGTCGCGTTGTTAGTACACCGGGTAACGAGCGGAAGATATTTTTTCTCGCCCAATAAAAAGCCCCGCGGAGCGGGGCATGAGGCACGCAGAATCTCAGGCGGCGTTGGCCGAATGCGGGTCGTGGCTGTGCAGGTACTCCTGCAGGCGGGTCTGTTGCGCCGGGGTCATGAACAGGCCGAGCTTGCTGCGGCGCCAGAGAATGTCGGCACTGCTGCGTGCCCACTCTTCGCGGCGCAGGTAATCCACTTCGCGGGTGTAGAGCCCGGCGCCGAGGTGGTCACCGAGATCGGTCAGGTTGTGCACGCCGTCGAGCAGGCGCCAGGTGCGGCTGCCGTAGCTGCAGGCCCAGCGTCGCGCCAGGCTGGTGGGGAGCCAGCCATAGCGGGCGCATAGCGCGTCGACCAGGGCCTCGAGGTTGTCCATGTCTTCACCACCGGGCAGTGGCGCGTTCGCGGTCCAGGCGCTGCCGAGGTTGGCGAAGAAGGGGGCCAGTTGCTGCATGGCGGATTCCGCCAGTTTGCGATAGGTGGTCAGCTTGCCGCCGAACACCGAGAGCAGCGGCGCCTCGCCTGGCGCGCCGGACAACGACAGGGTGTAGTCGCGGGTGATCGCCGACGGCTCGTCGGATTCGTCATCGCACAGCGGGCGCACGCCCGCGAAGCTGTGCAGCACGTCGCTGCGGCTCAGCGGCTGCTTGAAGTGATCGTTGACCACCTTGAGCAGGTAATCGGTTTCCTCGGCGCTGATCGCGACCTGGGCGGGGTCGCCCTGGTATTCGCGGTCGGTGGTGCCGATCAGGGTGAAACGCTCCAGGTAGGGGATGGCGAAGACGATGCGGCGGTCTTCGTTCTGCAGGATATAGGCCTGCTCGCCGTCATAGAGCCTTGGCACGACGATATGGCTGCCCTGGATCAGGCGGATGCCATAGGGCGACTGCTGCTTGAGGTCCTCGCGGATGAAGCGCGCGACCCAGGGGCCGGCGGCGTTGACCAGGCCACGGGCGCGAATCGAGAACAGGCTGCCATCGGCCCGTTCCAGGTGGATGTGCCACAGTCCCTTGCTGCGCCGGGCGCTGACGCAGCGGGTGCGCGGATGAACGTGCGCGCCGTTCTCCCGTGCAGCCATGGCGTTGAGCACCACCAGGCGGGCATCGTCCACCCAGCAGTCGGAGTATTCGAAACCGCGGGTGATTTCCTGTTTGAGCGGGCTGCCGGCGCCGAAGCGCAGGCCACGCGACGCCGGCAGGCGCTCGCGCTTGCCCAGGTGGTCATAGAGGAACAGGCCGGCACGGATCATCCAGGCCGGGCGCAGGTGCGGGCGATGCGGCAGGACGAAGCGCATCGGTTTGACGATGTGCGGGGCCTTGGCCAGCAGCACTTCGCGCTCGGCCAGGGCTTCGCGCACCAGGCGAAATTCGTAGTGCTCCAGGTAGCGCAGGCCGCCGTGGATGAGCTTGCTGCTGGCCGAGGAGGTGTGGCTGGCCAGGTCGTCCTTTTCGCAAAGGAACACGGACAGGCCTCGACCGGCGGCATCGGCGGCGATGCCTACACCATTGATACCACCGCCAACGATGGCGAGGTCATAGACTTCCGCTACGGGGCTGGCGAACTGGTCGTGGGGCATCTGGCACGCTCGGCTACTGGATTCGAATGTGTGAATGTTCACTTTCGAAAATATGCTAGACGAAGATGTGCAGTTCCGCTACCCCGGCGCGCGATCACGCGCCGAGTGGTCATGCAGGATCCACCAGGTGGCCGGGCGGGCAGGTCAACGCCGGGGCGTGGCCATCAGACCAGGTCGAGCTGGACCTTGTGGCTGTGCAGCAGGCGGGTGATGGCGGCCGAGGGCGCGCTGTCGGTGAAGACGCGGTCGACCAGGGCGATCGAGCCCAGGCGCACCACGGCGTTACGCCCGAACTTGCTGGAGTCGACGGCGAGCAGGACCTGCCGCGCGTTGTCGATGATGGCCTGGGAGACGCGGACTTCCTGGTAGTCGAAGTCGAGCAGGCTGCCGTCGTCGTCGATGCCGCTGATGCCGACGATGGCGTAGTCGACCTTGAACTGCTGGATGAAATCCACCGCCGCCTGGCCGACGATGCCGCCGTCGCTGCGTACCGTGCCGCCGGTCACCAGCACCTCGAAGTCGGCCTTGGCGCTGAGCAGGGTGGCGACATGCAGGTTGTTGGTGATGATCTTCAGGCCCTTGTGGTTCTGCAGTTCACGGGCGATGGCTTCGGTGGTGGTGCCGATGTTGATGAACAGCGAGGCGTGGTCCGGGATCTGCGCTGCCACGGCTTCGGCGATGCGTTGCTTCTCGTCGCGCATCTGCCCGGCGCGCATGCCGTAGGCGGTGTTCTGGATGCTCGAGGACTCGCAGGCCGCGCCGCCATGCGTGCGACGCAACAGGCCATGCTCGGCCAGCTGGTTGATATCGCGGCGAATGGTCTGCGGGGTGACGGCGAACGCCTGGGCCAGTTCGTCGATGCTGACGTAGCCGCGTTCGCGGGCGAGGTTGAGGATGTCGTGCTGGCGGGGAGCGAGATTCATGAGCGCTTCCTTTGAGGGTCACTCATTATAGGCTGTAGCTATGGGGGTTTTGGGCCTGTTAATGTAGGGCATCTTCACATTGCGTTTTCACATTCGAACATGACTCCAGCAATCGACCTGTTGAAAAAAGCCAAGGCCGAGCACCAGGTGCACAGCTATCAGCATGATCCCAAGGCGCCGTCCTACGGCCTGGAGGCGGCAGAGAAGCTTGGCCTGGCCCCGGCGCGGGTGTTCAAGACGCTGCTCGCCGCCACCGAGAAGGGTGAGTTGCTGGTCGCCGTGGTGCCAGTGGCTGGCAGCCTGGATCTCAAGGCGCTGGCCGCTGCGGCGGGGGCGAAGAAGGCCGACATGGCCGACCCGGCTGCCGCGCAGCGCGCCACGGGCTACCTGGTGGGCGGGATCAGCCCGCTGGGACAGAAGAAGCGCCTGCGCACCTTCATCGACGAGTCGGCCCGGCAGCACGCCACCGTTCACGTCAGCGCCGGTCGGCGCGGGCTGGAGCTGGAGCTATCGGCTGATACCCTGGCACAGCACACGCAAGGGCAGTTCGCGGTCATCGGCAAGGCTTGAGCGCGCCGGACGCCCCCGCTGTGGTCAACAGCGACACCATTCACGATAACAACAAGGAATCTTGCATGCCCCAGTACCTGCTAGCCATCGACCAGGGTACCACCAGCTCTCGCGCCATCATCTTCCGTGCCGAGGGGTTGCCGGTTGCGCGTGCCCAGCAGGAGTTCAGGCAGTACTTTCCGCAGGACGGCTGGGTCGAGCATGACGGCGAGGAAATCTGGTCGTCCACCCTCGACGTCTGCCGCAAGGCCATCGCCGAAAGTGGTCTGGACAGTGCGGAGATCGCCGCCATCGGCATCACCAACCAGCGCGAGACCACCCTGGTGTGGGAGGCCGAGACCGGCAAGCCGATCCATCCGGCCATCGTCTGGCAGGACCGGCGCACCGCCGACTACTGTGCGGGGCTCAAGGGCGAGGGGCATGAGGCGATGGTCGCGGCCAAGACCGGCCTGTTGATCGATCCGTATTTCTCGGCCACCAAGTTGCGCTGGATTCTGCACAACGTGCCCGGCGCCCGTGAGCGGGCACAGCGCGGCGAACTGCGCTTCGGCACCGTCGACAGCTACCTGCTGTGGCACCTGACTGGCGGCAAGGTGCACCGTACCGACGCCAGCAACGCCTCGCGCACGCTGATGTTCAACATTCACCAGCAGTGCTGGGACGAGGAACTGCTCGCGCTGTTCGATATCCCCGCCAGCCTGCTGCCGGAAGTGCTCGACTGCGCCGCTGACTTTGGCCACACCGACAGCCAGCTGCTCGGTGCCAGCATTCCGGTACTGGGCATGGCCGGCGACCAGCAGGCGGCGTTGATCGGCCAGGCCTGCTTCGAGCCCGGTATGGTCAAGAGCACCTATGGCACCGGCTGCTTCATGATCCAGAACACCGGCGAGCAGCCGGTCAGCTCGAAGAATCGCCTGCTCACCACGGTGGGCTACCGCCTCGATGGCAAGGTGACCTACGCGGTGGAGGGCAGCATCTTCGTCGCGGGGGCCGCCGTGCAGTGGCTGCGCGATGGCATCAAGCTGATCAGCCATGCGCGCGACAGCGAGGCTCTCGCCGAGGCCACCGGCGATGCCTGCGGCGTCTATCTGGTGCCGGCGTTCACCGGCCTGGGCGCGCCTTACTGGGACCCGAAGGCGCGTGGTGCCATCTTCGGCCTGACCCGCGATACCGGGATCAAGGAGATCGTCACCGCCGGCCTGCAGTCGGTGTGCTATCAAACCTGCGACCTGCTCGAAGCCATGCGCCAGGACGGTGCTGCGGCGCCCAGTGCGCTGCGCGTCGACGGGGGCATGGTGGAGAACAACTGGGTCATGCAGTTCCTTGCCGACATCCTCGGGGTCAGCGTCGAGCGTCCCGAAGTGACCGAGACCACGGCGCTGGGGGTGGCCTACCTGGCCGGCCTGAAACTGGGTATCTACAGCGACCTGCAGGCCATCGCCAGTCACTGGCACCGTCAGCAGCGCTTCGAGCCGCGCATGAGCGAGGAGCAGCGTGCACGCCTCTATGCCGGCTGGCTGGATGCGGTGAAGCGGGTGCGCAGCGAGGGCTGAACGTCGAGCCAGATTGGTAGGGGCGGCTTCAGCCGCAACTCACTCAGGCTTCGCGGCTGAAGCCGCTCCTGCCGGCAGGGAATGAGCATCTGGAAAACGCCAACTGTACCTGTTGCGCAGCGTGGCATGCAGGCATGCTGGCCGCTCCCGTACGGTCAGGAAGATCCTCATGCCCCTCGCGTTTCATCAGGTCGACGCCTTTACCGACCAACCCTTCGCCGGCAATCCGGCCATGGTCTATCGCCTCGATGCCTGGCTCGACGACGGCCTGATGCAGCGCATCGCCGCCGAGCACAACCTGGCGGAAACCGCCTTCATGGTGAGGCAGGGGAGTGCCTGGCACATCCGCTGGTTCACGCCTGCCAGCGAGGTGCCGCTTTGTGGCCACGCCACGCTGGCCGCCGCCAAGGTGCTGTTCGATATCTACCAGGAACCCGCCGAGGTGTTGCACTTCACCTGCCTGTCCGGCGACCTGCAGGTGGCGAGGCGGGGCGGGCGCCTGGAGCTGGATTTCCCGGTGCGTCGTGCCGAGTCCGTCATGCCGGTGCTGCGCGACGAGGCTGCGCGGGCCCTGGGGCTCGAGGTGGAGCAGGTGCTGGCCTTGTTCAACGCCGACGGCAGTGTGCAGGAGCTGATGGTGGTGCTGGCCTCGGAGGCCGATGTGCGTGCGTTGCAGCCGGATCTGCGGGCCCTGGCCACGCTGCCGGGGCTTGGCGTGCTGGTCACCGCCGGTGGGCAGCAGCATGATTTCGTCTCGCGCTACTTCGCGCCGAGCATCGGTATCGACGAGGACCCGGTGACCGGTTCGACGCACTGCATCCTCATGCCCTACTGGGTCGAACGCCTGGGGCGCACGACGCTGAACGCCTTCCAGTGTTCGGCGCGGGGCGGAGAGCTGCTCTGTCGCCTGGACGGCGAGCGGGTGAAGATCGCCGGCCACGCCCGGCACATCGCCAGCGGTCAGCTGCTGCTCTGACTCAGTCGCTGCTGACCCGGCGCACGCCCGGCGAGTCGCTCAGCTGCAACTGCGCCGCGACACTGCCCAGAGCGGGGAAGGCCACCAGGTGGTCGGCGGCGATGCGGATACCCACCTCGTCGCCCTGCTGGTGATCGGCGTGGCTGGGGAATATCGACTCCAGCTGGCTGCCGGTCGGCAGTTGCAGGCGATACAGGGTGGCGGCGCCGAGGAAGGTCTTGCCGACGATGCGCGCCTTCAGCTCGCTGCCCTCGTCCGGCACGATGTCGTCGGGACGCAGCAGCACATCCACCGCGCTGCCCTTGGCCCAGGTATAGGCACGATTGCCACGGATCAGGCCCAGTTCGGTCTGCACCGCCTCGGGGCTGAGCAACTGGCCACGGATGAAGTAACCCTGACCGATGAAGCTGGCCACGAAGGGGGTCAGCGGCTCGTGGTAGAGGTTGAAGGGCGTATCCCACTGTTCCAGGCGGCCATCCTTGAACACGCCGACGTGGTCGCTGACGGCGAAGGCTTCCTCCTGATCGTGGGTCACCAGAATCGCGCTGGTACCACGGGCCTTGAGAATCTCGCGGACCTCATGGCTGAGGCGCCGGCGCAGTTCACCGTCGAGGTTGGAGAAGGGTTCGTCGAGTAGCAGCAGCTGCGGCTCCGGCGCCAGGGCGCGGGCCAGTGCGACGCGTTGCTGCTGGCCGCCGGACAGCTCGTGCGGGTAGCGCCTGGCCAGGTGGCCGAGCTTGACCAGTTCCAGCAGCTCGTGCGTCACGCGCTCGGCGTCGGGTTGCTTGCGGATGCCGAAGGCGATGTTCTCCGCGACGCTCAGGTGCGGGAACAAGGCGTAGTCCTGGAACACCATGCCGATGCGGCGTTTTTCCGGTGCCAGGGTAAAGCCGGCGCGCGAGATCACGGTGCCGGCCAGCTCGATCTCACCTTCGAGCACCGGTTCGAATCCGGCGATGGCGCGCAGGGTGGTGGTCTTGCCGCAGCCGGAGGGGCCTAGCAGGCAGCCGATGTCACCGGCATTGAGATGCAGGTCGAGGTCCTGCACCACCTTGTGGGCGTGGTAGCCGCAGTTCAGCCCGCGCAGCTGCAGCAGAGGCTGGCTCATGCGTGGTGATAGGCCGGTTCGACCAGCATTTCCAGCAGCGCCTTCTGCGCATGCAGGCGGTTCTCGGCCTGGTCCCAGGCGACCGAACGCTTGTCGTCGAGCATGTCGATGCTGATTTCCTCGCCGCGGTGCGCCGGCAGGCAGTGCATGAACAGCACGTTGTCGGCCGCGCCGTCGAGCAGGGCAGGGGTGACCTGGAAGGGGCGGAACAGCGCCATGCGCTGCTCGGCCTCGTCTTCCTGGCCCATCGAGGCCCACACGTCGGTGCTGACCAGGTGAGCGCCGGCCACGGCTTCATGCGGGTCACGCACGACCTGCACGCGGTCGCCGGCCAGGGCGAGGAAGCGGGCCTCCGGTTCGTAGCCCTGCGGGCAGGCGACCCGCAACTGGAAGTCGAACTGGATCGCCGCCTCGATATAGGAGTTGCACATGTTGTTGCCGTCGCCGATCCAGGCCACCGTCTTGCCGGCGATGCTGCCGCGATGCTCGAGGTAGGTCTGCATGTCGGCGAGCAGCTGGCAGGGGTGCAGGTCATCGGACAGGCCGTTGATCACCGGCACCTTCGACTTGGCGGCGAATTCGATCAGGTTGCTGTGGGCGAAGGTGCGGATCATCACCGCGTCGAGCATGCTCGACATGACGATGGCGGCATCGCCGATCGGCTCGCCACGGCCCAGCTGGGTGTCGCGCGGGGAGAGGAAGATGGCCTGGCCGCCGAGCTGGATCATGCCGGCTTCGAACGAGAGGCGGGTACGGGTCGAGGCCTTCTCGAAGATCATGCCCAGTACGCGATTCTTCAGCGGCTCGAAGAGTACGCCGCGATTGCGCAGGTCCTTCAGCTCGATGCCTCGGCGGACCAGCCCCACCAGTTCGTCCGGTGTGTAATCCATCATCGAGATAAAGTGTCTGACGCTCATCGTTAACTACCTTTTCACTACAGTTCGCAAGCCCGCTGCCGGTACTGATTCCGGCAAAAACAGCAGTGCTTGCGGCAGGAGGCCGCAGGGTGCGACGAAACAGGGGGAAGGCGCGATCTTATAAGGAAATGACGAGCAGGCGCAAATTGCGCCCGGATAACTGACAAATTCATGTTTTGTAAGCCTTTTCCCAAAGCTACGTGCGAGATGTCACAAAACTGACATCGGCGCTTGCGCCGCTCTAGATCGGGGACCTAGGATGCCGCCGCCTTTCCAAGGCAATGCATTGCCCCCGTAATTGGGGTACCCATGGAAAATTGTGCAAAGGAGTTTTGCATGAAACACGTAGCCTACGCCGCAGCCTTCTCCGCTCTCGCCCTGCTGACTGGCTGTGCCAGCCAGAACGTTAGCCAACCGACTCTGCCACTGGGTGGTGGTGTCGAGACTAACCTGAAGGCAGACGTCAAGGTCGGCGAGTCCATCTCGGGTCAATCTTCGGTGAACATCCTGTTCGGTGTTCTGAAGCTGGGTGGTGACACTCAGTTCGCCGACGGCGTGACCTACGGTGGTGGCGAAGGTGGTTTCGCACTGGGCCTGGACCCGGTCGCTTCCGCCAAGTCCGCAGCTGCTTACAAAGCAGTCAAGGCCTCGGGTGCTGACGTGATCGTCGCCCCGCGTTACGAAGTGAACGTTCAGGATTACTTCGTATTCAAGACCGTTAACGTCAGCGTTACCGGCAAGAAAGGCACCGTTACCTCCATCCGTTAATCGGATCGGTACGCGCCTGAATCGGCAGGCTTGATGCCTGCCGATTCATGAGACGAACGCTGCTGGCGTCGTCCTCCCTCCCGGCCCATAGTTCCCTCCTGCGACCTGACCGGTCGTCTCGGATCAGAACAAGAGGCCAGGCCATGACCAAGTCCCTCCATTACCGTGCATGCCACCTGTGCGAAGCCATCTGTGGTCTCGCCATCGAAACCGAAACCCAGCCCGACGGCAGCACGCAGATTCGCTCGATCAAGGGCGACGCCCAGGACAGCTTCAGCCGTGGCCATATCTGCCCCAAGGCCGTGGCGCTGCAGGACATCCAGAACGACCCCGACCGCATTCGTCAGCCCATGCGCCGTATCGGCGAGCAGTGGCAGGCCATTGCCTGGGACGAAGCGTTCGAGCTGGTGGCCGAACGCCTGAGCGCGATCCAGGCTGCCCACGGGCAGAATGCCGTGGCCGTGTACCAGGGCAATCCCAGCGTGCACAACTACGGGTTGATGACGCACAGCAATTACTTCCTCGGTCTGCTGAAGACCCGCAACCGCTTCTCCGCCACCTCGGTGGACCAGTTGCCGCATCACCTGACCAGCCACCTGATGTACGGCCATGGTCTGCTGATCCCGATTCCCGATATCGATCACACCGACTTCATGCTGATTCTCGGCGGCAACCCGCTGGCGTCCAACGGCAGCATCATGACCGTGCCGGATGTGGAGAAGCGCCTCAAGGCCATCCAGGCGCGTGGCGGCAGGCTGGTGGTAGTCGACCCACGGCGCAGTGAAACCGCGGCGATTGCCGACCAGCACCTGTTCGTGCGTCCGGGCAGTGACGCGGCGCTGCTGCTGGCACTGCTCAACACCCTGTTCGAGGAGGGCCTGACCCGCACCAGCCACCTGGCGGTCGAGGGGCTGGAGCCGGTGCGTGCCGCCATTGCCGGTTTCGATGCCGAGCGCATGAGCGCCCGCTGCGGTGTGCCGGCGCCGACCATTCGCCAGCTGGCGCGGGACTTCGCCGCAGCCGACACGGCGGTGTGCTACGGCCGCATGGGCGTGTCCACCCAGGCATTCGGCACCCTGTGTCAGTGGCTGGTGCAGCTGATCAATCTGGTTACCGGCAATCTCGATCGCAGCGGTGGCGTGCTCTGCACCACGCCTGCGGTGGACCTGGTGGCGAGCACCTCGGGCGGCCATTTCGACCGCTGGCAGAGTCGGGTGTCCGGGCTGCCGGAGTACGGCGGCGAGCTGCCGGTCTCGGCCCTGGCGGAGGAGATGCTTACTCCGGGCGAAGGCCAGGTGCGTGCGCTGGTGACCGTGGCCGGCAACCCGGTGTTGTCCACGCCCAATGGCCGGCAGCTGGAGCAGGCGCTGGAAGGCCTGGACTTCATGCTCGCGGTGGATTTCTACATCAACGAGACCACCCGTTACGCTGACCTCATCCTGCCGCCCACGGCGCCGCTGGAGCACGATCACTACGACACCACCTTCAACGTCTTCGCCGTGCGCAACGTCACGCGCTTCAACGAGGCGATCCTGGCCAAGCCGGAAGGCGCGCTGCACGACTGGGAAATCTTCGTTGGCCTGGCCAAGGCGTTCGCGGCGCGCAACGGCCTGGAGCTGAAGCCGAGCATGGCGCCGGAGCAGATGATCGACATGGGCCTGCGCTTCGGCCCCTACGGCGATCGCAGCGAGCGCAAGCTCAGCCTGGCGGCGCTGCGCGACCAGCCGCACGGTATCGACCTGGGGCCGCTGCAGCCGAACCTGGCGGCGCGCCTGAAGACCCCGGACAAGACAGTGCAGGCCGCACCTGCGCAACTGCTGGCGGATCTGACGCGCTTCGCCGAGCAGGCGCAACCGGCGGACCAGTTGCTGCTGATCGGCCGGCGCCATGTGCGCAGCAACAATTCCTGGATGCACAACTACCACCGCCTGGTGAAGGGCAAGCCGCGTCACCAGCTGCTGATGAACCCGCAGGACCTGGCCAGTCGTGGCCTGGCCGACGGTCAGCGGGTGCAGGTACGCTCGCGCGTCGGCAGCATCGAAGTGGAGGTGGCGGCCAGCGACGAGGTCATGGCCGGCGTGGTCAGCCTGCCGCACGGCTGGGGGCATGCTCGCCCCGGTGTGCAGATGGACATTGCCCGTGCCCAGCCCGGGGCCAGTGCCAACGACCTGACCGACGAGCGCCAGCTCGATGCGCTGTCAGGCAATGCCGTGCTCAATGGTGTGCCGGTGGAGGTGGTGGCCGCGTAGCGCGGATGCGACGCGGGGTCGTACCGAATGCGCCGCCGAATGGCCTGCTGGCCAGGCGGTGATGGCAAGGCCGAGCATTGTGCTCGGCTTTTCGCTACAATCGCGCCACCGTGGCGACCGTCGGGTCGCGAAGTCTATGCTGAGGTGCCCCATGGATATCATCGAAACCATCAAAGAGCAGATCGCCAACAACACCGTTCTGCTGTACATGAAAGGCTCGCCCAACGCCCCGCAGTGTGGCTTCTCCGCCCGTGCTGCCCAGGTCGTGATGGGCTGCGGCGAGAAGTTCGCCTACGTCGACATCCTGCAGAATCCGGAAATCCGCGCGAACCTGCCGAAGTACGCCAACTGGCCGACTTTCCCGCAGCTGTGGGTCGGTGGCGAGCTGGTCGGCGGCAGCGACATCCTCACCGAGATGTTCGAGAAGGGCGAGCTGCAGACCCTGATCAAGGATGCCGTGGGCAAAGCCGACGCCTGATCGCTGCTCCGGCAGACAAAAAAGAACCCGCCTCGGCGGGTTCTTTGCTTTTCGGCGTGCGGCAGGCGCCTCTACTTCTTCACCCACTGTCCGCCAAGCTGGATGAACTGGCCTGCGGGCGTGCGATCGATGGCCTTCTTGCCGGCGATCGCTTCCACGTCGCTCAGGCTGATGCCGTTGTCCTGCGCCACCTTCTGGTATTCGGCGCGGCGCGCCTGGTTGATCAGGCGGGCGATCTCGTCGGCCTGGCCGCCGGGTTGGACCACGCCCAGGTAGCCGTTGGGTTGCTCGCCCAGCTGGCCGCTGGCCTTGGCGTCACCCAGGGCGCTCATCGCCTGGTTCAGGGTCAGGGCATAGGCCGGCAGGCTCAGGGTCAACGCCAGCAGCAGGGTCGAAAGGTATCGGATCATCATGTTTCTCCTTGAGGAAACGCTGCGCTATCGGGTTTCCGTCATTTCCGCTCGGGCGGCTATCCCGGTGTCTCGGGTACGCGTGGACAGCCTCAGAACAGGCCGCTGTCTTCGTTGAAGACGTTGTCCAGTGCCTTGTCCACCTTGATATAGATTTCGTGCTCGACCTTGACGTTCAGGTTGATGTTGATCGGCTCGTTGGGCATGGCCAGCTGCACCGTCGGCGTGCAGGCCTGGCACAACAGCCCCAGGCTCAGGACTGCGAGGAGGCGGTATAGGGGCATGGCGCTACTCCTTGGGCTCTTGAGGGACACGCTGGCGCATCCATCGCTGAATTCGTTGCTGGATGATGTCGTTGACCTTGTCGGTCAGCTGCAAGCTGGCCAGCAGGCTGGGAACGTCTTCCTGCAGGTTGATGTTGAAATTGATCGGCCGGCCCTGCTCGATGGCCGGGTTCTGCCCGTGCAGACGCAGACCCAGCTGCAGTGTGCCGGAGGTCGTGTAGTCGACGCTACCGTCGAGCAGATCGTAGTGGAAGTCTTCCAGCGCGTCGGTGACCAGCTTCATGCCCGGGTTGGCCTGCCCCATGGCGCGGATGCGCGGCGAGTGAAAGCGTAGCTGCCCGCCCGGCGCGCGCGCCTCGATCCTGCCTTGCTCCACGCTGATGCCCTGGCCAATGCGCAACGGCAGGCTGCCGTCGATCAGGCCGTTGCCCTCCAGGCCCTCCGCCGGGTACACGCGAAACAGCGCCTGCAGGTCCAGGCCTTCGAGGCGCAGCGGCAGCAGCTGGCTTGGCTTGTCCAGCGCCCAGCTCGCCGGCGCCAGGCTCAGGCTGCCGCCAAGAATGCCCAGTTCGGCGCGGCGATGTTCCAGGGTGCCGGCCAGCGGCTGGCGGAGGCTGGCCTGGTAGCTGGCTTGCAGGTGCAGCGGGCCGAGAGGGATGCCAGGGTCGATCTGTTTGGCGCTGAGGTTGGCCAGCTCCAGCCTCAGGCGGTCGCCGTTCACGCGCAGCTGCACCTGTGCATCGACGCCGCCGAACGTGCTGCGGTCATAGATGCCGGCCAGGTTGCGGCCGTTCAGATTGGCCAGCAGCGCCAGCGGCTTGCCCTTGGCCAGGCGCAGTGTGGCGTCGCCCTGGATACGACCGTTGTCGAGCGTCAGCAGGCCCGGCCAGTTGGCCAGGGTCTGGGCCAGCGGATTGCCGGCGCGCAGGAAGAGTTCATCGAGTTTGGCCGCGAGGCTCAGTTCATCGGCCAGGTTGCGCAGGTTCAGCGCCATGCTCAGGCCCGAGTCCGCCAGCAGCGCACCGTCGAGCGCCTGGCTCGCCTCGCTGGCGTCGAGGCGGCCTTGCCACTGCCAACCCTGCGCCTGCAGTGGCGGGTATTGCAGGCGTCGTGCGCGCAGTGCCAGCGGCCCGGACAGGCGTGTGGAGCCTGGCGTGCCACTCAGGTCGATGCCGTCGAGCGTGGCCTGGACGTGCTGCAGGTCGAGTTCGTCCACGCGCAGGCGCTGGATAGCCAGCCCCGTGTTCCTGCCGAGGGTGAACTGCCATTGCTGCGCCGTGGCATGGCCGCTCAGGTTCAGCTGCAGGTGCAGGTCATCGAGGCGGCTGCCGGTCAGCGTCAGGCGCTTGCTGCGCGCATCGAGCTGCAGCTGGCCGACGTCGAGCGCCCAGTCCTCTGCGGCCTGGCGCAGGCCGAGCGTGGCGTCGGCCTGCAGTTCGAGGGGCCCCTGGGCGGCGAGCGTCAGACGCAGCGCCAGTTCATCGTCCGTGGCGCTGTTCATGGGCGCTATCCCCAGCTGTAGCTGCTCGGGGCGCAGGCCGGCCGGGACGTTCTGCAGCCAGGCCGCGTCGCGGCTGTCCAGCTGCAGCTCGCCGTGCGCCTGATACGCCTGCCAGCGGCCGCCGGTATTGCGCAGGTCGAGCGCCAGCGTACCGCTGATCAGGCCCACGCCGGGGAGCGGCCAGGGCTGCGGCAGGCGCGCATCGATCCGCAGCCAGCCGGGGGCTGTCAGCAGTGCGTCGAGCTGCCGGGCCTCGTCAGGCAACTGCAGTTGCCATTGCGCGCTGACGCCGGCCTGCTGTGGCGTGCTCGGCAGCTGCGGGCTGGCGGCTGGCAGCCACTCGCTCAGCCAGGTGCTGACCCAGGCCAGGTCGGGCAGGGGCGCGACCTCCAGGTCGCCGCTCCAGCGCATGGCGGCATCGGCCTGGGGCCTGAGGTCGCTGCGCAGATCCAGTTGCGGCTGATCGTCCAGGCGCATGCTCATCTGCAGTTGGCGGCTGCTGTCCGGCGCGCTGCCCAGCCCCTGCAACTGTGCCAGCAGCGTGGCGCTGTGGCCTGCCCGCAGCAGTTGCAGTTGCACCTGTAGCGCATCGTCCAGCCGTTGCAGGGTGAGATGCCCGTTCAGGGTGCAGCGACCGCTTGCGCAGGGCAGCTGCGCCGTCATCTCGCGCACGCTGATCTGGCGCGGTAGCCAGGGCAGGGCGTCGAGCAGGTCGCGCAGCGGGCGGGCGGGGTCGTCAGTGTCCGGGCTGTCCTGCTGCGCCTGTGGCGCCTGCCAGTCGGCCTGCAGCCCCTGCACCAGCAGGCGGTAGCGCGGCGCCTCGCTGGCCAGCCAGTCGAGCTGCACCTGATCGGCCAGCAGCTGGAGTTCGCTGTCCTGGCGCCGGGTCAGGCTGACGTCGCTGAAGCGTACCCCGCGCCAGGACAGGCTCAGGCGCTGCCAGTCGAGCTCGACGTGCTGCTCCGCGAGCAGTTGCTGCACGCGGTAGCCGGCGTAGCAGGCCAGTAGCGACAGCAGCGCCAGTATCGCTGCGCAGGTGCTCGCCCAGAAACGCCGGCGGCTCATGAGTTCTCCTTGCTCGATGCACTGTCGCCGACGTTACCCGATGCTCCCCTGGGTGCCAAGCCGCTTTCCGTGCTATGGTGTGTTCATGGCTTTTCACATATGTTTTGTTGAAAACAAGCTGAAGGGAGGATGTGATGAGTGCATTGATTCGCAGCCAGCCTGATGCCGATGCGGTGCTGGCCAAGGCGTTGCTCAATACCCGTGAGCAGCTGGGCCTGACCCAGCAGGAGCTGGCCGATATCGTCGGTGTGCACCGCAGCGCCATCAGTCGCTGGGGGGAGCAGGGCGGCTTGCGTCCGCAGAGCAAGACCGGTGAGCTGGCGTTGTTGCTGATCCGCGCCTACCGTGCGTTGTTCGCCCTGTTTGGCGGCAACCTGCAGGACATGCGGCACTTCCTGCGTACCGAGAACCGTCACCTGGCTGGCGTGCCACTGCAGCAGATGGGGCAGGTACAGGGCCTGGTGCGTGTCGTCGAGTACCTGGACGCCATTCGCGGCAAGGTCTGAGCCGCCACTCGCAGCCTGCTGCGCGCCGGCCGTGCCGCGTCGAGTACAGGCTCTACTCTCGGGAGTGATCGCCATGGACATCTGGCAACAATGCGCGGGCGAACGGCAGGTTCGCCCGCTACGCGGCAAGCTGCTGCGCATGGTGGAAAGCCAGGCGCAGGTGGCCACCTCGCAACTGGTGGACAACCTGGCGGAGCAGGCGCTGCTCGAAGACCTGTTGGAGAACAGCAAGCCGCCGCTGCCCGAGGCTGCCGAGCCGCTGCACTATCTGCTCAAGACGCCGTTCCGTTATCCGCCGCTGCGCTGGGGCTCGCGCTTCGGCACGGTGCACGAGCCGAGTCTGTTCTACGCCGCGCAGCACCTGCAGACGGCGATGGCCGAGGCGGCGTACTACCGTTTCGTGTTGTGGAACGGCATGCTCAGCCCGCCGCCCAGTGGGCGCATCCTCTCCGAGCACTCGACCTTCGAGGCGCGTTATCGCGTCGAGCGCGGTATCCAGTTGCAGTTGCCGCCCTTCGATGCGCATGCCGCGCAGCTCGCACATCCCAGCGACTACAGCGTCGCCCAGCGGCTGGGCGCGGCGATGCGCGCGGCGGATATCCAGGCGTTCGAGTACCGCTCGGCGCGTTGCCCCGCAGGTGGCAGCAATGTCGCGCTCTATGTGCCGCAGGCGTTCGCCGAGAAACGGCCACGCAACCTCACGGCCTGGTTGTGCGAAACCACGGGTGATTACGTGGCGTTCAAGCCCGCTCAGGTTCCCGGACAGCCGCGACTGTTTCGCTGGGAGCAGTTTCTGGTGCAAGGGCAGTTGCCACACCCCGCATGAATGCTGCCGCAGCGCTGGCGATGCCCCGAAACAGAGCGCTGCGCGGATATGTCGCACGGAGTTGTGCACAATGCTGAGGCAGCCTGTCATCTCACTGTCAGAACCGCCGCTAAACGTTTGATTTTTCGTAGTTGATTTTTAAGTCAATGAAAAATATGCATTTTTTTCATTGGTGAAAAAATCGTCAGTTTGACCGGAGCGCCCATGGCATCGGGCCTGACGGCGCTTTCTCCCAAGTTGTGCACGGAGTTATCCACAGGTTCTGTGGATTGTGTGGCGGGGCTGGCAGAGTCGCCCGAAACAATCGCCTGGCGGGACTTTACCTTGGCAAAAAAAGGAGTAGAGTGGCGCGCCCCGGCAGTTACCCCCGTTTTTCTTATGCCTCGCGCTTTACCGTCGTCATCCTCCGCAGCCCGTCCAAGCTCTTCTCGTCTGCCCATGCGCGTCGCGCTGTGGCTGCTCGACAATCCGCGTCTGGGCAAGACGCCCAGCGTCAAGCGCATCGCCGGCAACCTGCTCAAGCAGCCTGCTCGCAAAGGCTGCGTGCAGGCGCAGAGTCGCCTGGGTCAGCTGCTCTGCCGTGACTGCGGCAACACCCGTGACCGCCGCATCGGCTACGAGCTGCTGCGCCAGGCCGCCCGCGCGGGTGATCGCGGTGCCCAGCAGGAACTGCAGCGTCTGTCGCGCTGACCGCGTACTGGCCCCGTGTGAATCGTCCGCTGGGTATACTGCTCGGCGGTCAAACATGGAGCGTCTATGCCAATCGATCCCCTCTCTCTTGCCATCGGTGCCGTCGCGGCGCTGGTGCCGCTCCTGGCCGGCATCTGGTCACTGCAACGCCGGCTGGCCCGCGAACAGAGTGAACAGGCGCTGTTGCAGGAGCGCCTGGAACACGCACAACTCGGCCAGGCCGGTGTGCTCGCGCAGCTCGATGCCTGCCGGGCCGAGCTGGCCGAGGTCAGTGAGATCAAGGTCGACCAGCAGACCGAACTGGCTGGCCTGCGTCGCGAGAACGAGTTGCTGCAGCAGGAGCGGCAGATCTCGCGCGAGGCCGCACAATCCTGGAACCAGCAACGTGAGCGCAACGAAGCCGAACTGCGCCGGCTGACCGCCGAGTGCGCGGCGCTGGCCGCCGAGCTGCAGGAGAATCGCGACAACCAGCAGCAGCGGCTCGATGACCTGCAGGGCGCACGCAACGAGCTGCGCGCGCAGTTCGCCGAGCTGGCCACGGCGATCTTCGACGAGCGTGAGCAGCGCTTTGCCGAGACTAGCCAGCAACGCCTCGGGCAGTTGCTCGATCCGCTCAAGGAGCGCATCCAGGCGTTCGAGAAGCGTGTCGACGAGAGCTATCAGCAGGAGGCGCGCGAGCGCTTCTCCCTGGGCAAGGAGCTGGAGCGCCTGCAGCAGCTCAACCAGCGCCTGGGCGACGAGGCGACCAACCTGACGCGAGCGCTGAAAGGGCAGAAGACCCAGGGCAACTGGGGCGAGCTGGTGCTCGAACGTGTGCTGGAGCATGCCGGCCTGGAGAAGGGCCGCGAGTACCAGACCCAGGTCAGCCTCAAGGGCGCCGGTGGCGAGCGTTTCCAGCCCGATGTGCTGATTCGCCTGCCGGGCGACAGGCAGGTGGTGGTCGATGCCAAGGTCAGCCTCAGCGCCTACCAGCACTATGTCGCAGCCGCTGACGAGGCGGTACGCCAGCAGGCGCTCAAGCAGCATCTCGTCTCTTTGCGCAGTCACCTGAAGGGCCTTTCCGGCAAGGACTACCAGCGTCTCGAAGGCCTGCACAGCCTGGACTTCGTCCTGCTCTTCGTGCCGATCGAGGCGGCCTTCGCGGCTGCCTTGCAGGCCGAGCCGGACCTGTTTCAGGAGGCGTTCGAGCAACAGGTGGTGATCGTCAGCCCGACCACCCTGCTGGCCACCCTGCGGGTCATCGACAGCCTCTGGCGCCAGGAGCGCCAGGGCCAGAACGCCCGCGAGATCGCCGAGCGCGCCGGCCAGCTGTACGACAAGTTCGTGGCCTTCGTCGCCGATCTGGACGAGATGGGCAGTCGCCTCCAGCAGTTGGACAAGGCCTACGCCAGCGCCCGCAACAAGCTGGTCGAAGGGCGTGGCAACCTGGTTGGCCGGGTGGAGAACCTCAAGCTGCTGGGCGCACGCGCCAGCAAGAGCCTGCCGGGCGAACTGCTCGAGCGTTCCGCCGATCTGCCGGCGCTGGATGAGCTGGGCGAGTGAGCGGCGTTCGGCGCTGATCCAGGCCGCCGCACCGTTGCACTCGCACTGCCCAGGCGTTCACGCGGCGTCTTTCTCCGCAGCTGCGCGCAGGGCCGCCGGCGAGCTGGCCAGATAGTCCAGCGCGGCCTGCAGGTCGCCCTCGATGCGCGGGTGAAAGCGCGGATCGAAGTAGCGCAGCACGGAACGTCCGACGCTGGCGGTGCTCGGCAGCAGGCCGCGCTTGCCCAGGTCGTGCCACATGCGCAGGAACCCCGGGCGATAACGCGTGGCCGGGTCCTGGCGCATCATCACCTTCATCGCATCGCTGAACAGGTAGAGCAGCGCCGGAGAGGCGATCAGCATGAACAGCCAGCGCATCGCCAGGCTGCCGCCCAGGTGGACGTGCAGGTCGTGGGCGACGCAGCGGTGCTCCACTTCCTCGGCGCCGTGCCAGCGCAGCAGGTCGAGCATCACCGGGTCGGCATGATCGAGCCCACGGCTGTTGACCACCCAGTCTCCCAGCACGCAGGTGAAGTGTTCCACCGCCGCGATCAGGCCGACGCGCTGGCGCAACCACCAGGTTTGCAGGCGCCGGCTCAGGCGGTTTTCTCCCAGGGGGTAGTCGCACAGCAGCTTGTCGAACAGCCAGTCGACCTTGCGTGTGAAGGGGCGCGGATCGATGCCGTGGCGGCGCAGGTAAGGGGTCAGCGCGCTGCCGTGGGCACGGGCGTGCTGCGCCTCCTGCAGCACGAACCCGCGCACGTCCTCGCGCAGCCCGGGGTCGCTGACCTGCGGCAGCGCCTTGTTGTACACCTTGCAGAACCAGAACTCGCCGGCCGGCAGCAACAGGTGCAGGCCGTTCATGATGTGCGAGGCCTCCGGCTCGTTCGGCACCCAGTGCAGGGGCGTGTCGCTGAAATCGAAGCGCACCTTGCGCTGTTGCAGGGCAGGTTGCTTGCCTGGGCTCATGGTTGCGCTCGTTCCAGTTCGTTGACGTAATCGCGCAGCCAGCCGGCTAGCCTGGCCGGTTTGGCCAGCAGCTGCCAGTGGCCGGCGCGCACTTCGCGGCGCGTCAGCAACGGCGCCCAGTGCTGCAGGTCGTCGAACAGCTGCGGGCGCACGAAGCGGTCGTTCAGCGCCACGATCAGCTGCAGGGGCACCCGGGTACTGCGCGTACGCGGATGCAGCAGGCTGCGGATGAAGTTGGCGCGATACAGCTGCACGCCGCGCATGCCGTCGGCGCGTTGCGTGCTGCTGGGGGGCAGCTCGCTGACGCCCTCCAGGCGGCTCAGCAACCAGGGCCAGGCGCGATCCAGACCCAGGCGCCAGCACAGCTCCGGCAGCAGCGGGGTGTGGAAGAAGGCGATGTACCAGGAGCTGAGCAGCTGACCCAGCGCCTGCAGCAGTGCCCTGGGGCGGCGCAGGCTCAGGCGTTCGCGCAGCCAGTGGCCGACATGGTCGAGGCACGGTCCGGAGAGGCTGGTGTAGGACGTCAGCAGCGGCTGGATGCGCGGTTCGGTCACCGCTTCCCAGCTCTGGATCGAGCCCCAGTCGTGGGCGACCAGGTGCACCCGGCGACCTGCGCTGGTGGCGTGGATGACCGCTTCGAGGTCGCGCGCCAGCTGTGGCAGGCGGTAGTCCTGCACGCGTCGCGGCACCTGCGACGCGCCGCAGCCACGCACGTCGTAGGCGACGATGCGGTAGTCGTTGGCCAGCTCGTGGATCAGCGGCAGCCAGACCTCGTGGTTGTCCGGATAGCCATGCACCAGCAGCAGGGTCGGGGCATCGGCCTTGTCCCAGATGTAACTGCGCAGGCGCAGGCCGTCGCTGTGAACGTCCAGTTGCTGCGGCGGCAGGTCGTGGCGTTGCAGGGGCGCGTTCATCGGCTAGGACCGACGAGCAGGGTGAGCGGGAACATGGCAGGCTCCGGGCAATGACAATTACATTGTTTGATGTAACTGTCATTGTTGAGCGCCAGGTGGCCTTTGCCTAGTCGTTGCGCCAGCGTTCGAGCGCAAGCGTTACGGCGTTACCGGCGTGTGTCGAAGCGCTCTGCAACGGGGGACAGCGCCAGCAACGGCGGTTTTCGGCCGGGGCAATGGTGAGCAAGTCCAGCCCTTGGTTGGGGCGCCGGCAACGGTTGGCGACGGCCTCGGCGCCAGACTATGATCGGCGCATGACTGAGGTTTCCCTGTTCTTTCAGCGCCTGCTCGGCAGCGCCGCGCCTGCGTCGGCGGCGGTCGTCGCCGAATACACGGTCGACGAGCTGGCCCAGGCCGCGCAGACCACCGTGCGCAACGTGCGCGCCTATCAGGATCGCGGGCTGCTGTCGCCGCCGGAGCGGCGTGGGCGTGTCGGCATCTACAGTGGCGAGCACCTGGCGCGGCTGCGCCTGATCGGCCAGTTGCTGGAGCGCGGCTACAGCATCGCCAGCATTCGCGAGCTGTTCGACGCCTGGTCCCAGGGGCGCGATCTGGCCCACGTGCTGGGGCTCGAGCAGGCCATCCGTGGCCCAGGGGAACCGGAGCAGCCGGGGCGGCTGGAGTTCGCCGAGTTGCAGGCGATCTTCGCTGACGACCTGGATGACGCGCTGATCGAGCGGGCGCAGGCCATGGGCCTGCTGCAGTTCGCCGGCGATCACCTCAGCGTGCCGAGCCCGCGATTGTTCTCGGCCGGGGTGCAGCTGTATCGCGCCGGCATTCCCCTGCCGGCGCTGCTCGATGAGCTGGAGTCGATCCGGCGGCATGTCGAGCAGGTCTCCACCGGCATCGTGCAGATGATCGCCGGTCATCTGGTCAACCCGCTGTTGCAGACCTCGCTGCCGCATGCCGACCAGCTCGAGGGCCTCAGCGCCCAGCTGCTGCAGCTGCGTCCGCTCGTCGAGCAGGTGGTCGAGGCCGAGCTGGCGCGTGGTCTGCCGGTGGCCGCCAACCGCGAACTCAGCGAGCGCGTGCATCAGCTGCTGCAGGGCTTCCTGCAGCGCAGCTAGTCGTCCGCCGCCCGCCCGATCAGCCGCGCAGGACCAGATGACGGCTGAGCAGGGCGCGCAGGGCGGCGGGCTTGACCGGCTTGGGCAGGTAGTCGAGGCCCGCGGCATGCACGGCGGCGACCAGCTCGGCGCGGCCGTCGGCACTGATCACCACGCCGGGCACCGGCTCGCCCAGGCGGGTGCGCAGCCAGGCCATCAGTTCGGTGCCGGTCTCTCCCTCGTCCAGGTGGTAGTCGACCAGGGCCAGCTGCGGATGCACTTCCTCGCTGAGCAGGTGCTCGCACTCCAGGCGGTTGCGCGCCGTCCACACCTGGCAGCCCCAGCGCGACAGCAGGCTGTACATGCCGGTGAGGATGCTGTCCTCGTTGTCGATGCAGATCACCTGGATGCCCTGCAGCGGCTGGCCGTCCGTCGCGGACACGGCGGGGCCCTGGGGCTTCGCTGCGGGTTTTCTGGCCAGTGGCACGCTGACGCTGAACACGCTGCCCTTGCCCGGCCAGGAGCGCACTTCGAGGCGGTGTGATAGCACCCGGCAGAGCCCGTCGGCAATCGCCAGGCCCAGGCCCAGGCCTTTCTCGGCGCGCGTCTGGTGGCTGTCCAGGCGCTTGAACTCCTCGAAGATCACCTTGCGCTTGTCCTCGGGAATCCCCGCGCCCCGGTCCCAGACCTCCAGGCGCAGCTGCCCACCCTCGCGGCGCACGCCGAGCACGACACGGCCCTTGGCGTAGCGGAAAGCGTTGGTGAGGAAGTTCTGCAGTACCCGGCGCAGCAGCTTGATGTCGCTGTCGACCCATTCGCGACTACCGTGCACGCGCAGGTCGATGCCCTGTTCCGCGGCCAGTACGCCGAATTCGGCGGCGAGGGTATCGAACAGGTTGGAGAGGGCGAACGGATGGCGATCCGGGGTGATGCGGCCGTTCTCCAGGCGCGAGATGTCCAGCAGGTCGGTGATCAGGTCCTCGGCCGAGCGCAGCGAGCTGTCCAGGTGCCTGACCAGCTCCTGGGCCTCGCCGGGCAGTGCATCGTCCTGGTGGGCCAGCGCCGCGGAGAACAGGCGCGCGGCATTCAGCGGCTGCATCAGGTCATGGCTGACCGCCGCGAGGAAGCGCGTCTTCGACTGGTTGGCGGCCTCGGCGTGCGCCTTGGCCTCGGTCAGCGCCTGGTTCAGTTTCGACAGCTCGTGGGTACGTTCGGCGACACGCCGCTCCAGGCTCTCGTTGGCATCCTTGAGGGCGCGCTCGGCTTCGCGGAATTCGGTGATGTCGGTGAAGCTCATGACGAAGCCGCCGCCGGGCATGGGGTTGCCGATCAGCTCGATCACCCGGCCGTTGGGGAACACCCGTTCGTAGCTGTGCGCGGTGCCCTGGCGCATCCAGTACAGGCGCTTGGCCACGTTCTCCTCGACATCGCCGCCGCCGAGCATGCCGCGCTGGGCGTTGAAGCGGATGATCTCGGCAATCGGTCGGCCGACGTAGATCAGCCCTTCGGGGTACTCGAACAGTTCCAGGTAGCGATGGTTCCAGGCCACCAGGCGCAGGTTCTGGTCGACCACGCTGATGCCCTGGGTGATGTTCTCGATCGCCCCCTGCAGCAGGGCGCGGTTGAACTGCAGCACCTCGCTGGCCTCGTCGACGATGCGCACCACGTCCTCGACCTGCATTTCCCGGCCTTCGATCGCGGCCTTGACCACGGCGCGGGTCGAGGAGGCCCCCAGGACCCCGGCGAGCAGGCGCTCGGTATGCGCGATCCATTCGCTGTTGGCCGGCTGGTTGGGATCGAAGTCCTTGCCTTTGCCCTGGCGCAGGGCGAAGCGGGTGAAGCTCTGCCGCGCCCGCTCTTCGCCGACGAAGCGGCTGGACAGCATCAGCAGGTCCGCTACCTGCACGGCCAGCAGGCTGCGCCCGCTCGGCTTGGTGCCCAGGTCATGGCCGATGAAGCGACCGGCTTGCCAGTGCTCGGAAACGCGCGTGCGGGAGAACCAGGAGACCCAGGCGAACAGCAGCATGTTGCCGGCCAGCGACAGCACCACGCCACGGGTCAGCGGGTCGACGTGCAGGCCGATGGGGGCGTACAGCAGGGTGGTCAGCCCGGGGAAACCGTGCAGCGACCAGCCCATGCCACGGGCGGCCAACGGCAGCACCAGGGTGTAGAACCACAGCAGCGCGCCGACGATCAGGCCGGCGAAGACGCCGCGACGGTTGGCCTGTTTCCACACCAGGGCGCCGAACATGGCCGGGGCCAGCTGGCCGATGGCGGCGAAGGACACCTGGCCGATGGTGGCCAGGCTGGTGCCTTCACCGAGCAGGCGATAGCAGACGTAGGCCAGCAGCAGGATCAGCACGATGCTGACCCGGCGGGCAGTGAGCATCCAGTGGCGGAAGGCCTCGAACGGGCGCTCGGTGCTCTGCCGGCGCAGCAGCCAGGGCAGCAGCATGTCGTTGGAGATCATGGTCGACAGCGCCACCGAGGCGACGATCACCATGCCGGTGGCGGCCGAGGCCCCACCAATGAAGGCCAGCACCGCCAGGCCCGGATGCGCTTCGGCCAGGGGCAGGCTGATGACGAAGGAGTCGGGGGTGACGCCGGCCGGCAGCAGCATCTGCCCGGCCAGGGCGATGGGCACGACGAACAGCACGGCCAGCACCAGGTAGGCCGGAAACACCCAGCGTGCCAGGCGCAGGTCCTTGGGCTCGATGTTCTCGACCACGGTGACGTGGAACTGCCGTGGCAGGCAGACGATGGCGATCATCGCCATGCCGGTCTGTACCAGCATGGCTGGCCAGTTCACCGCCTCGTTCCAGAAGCTGTCCAGCTCGGGGGTGCTGTGGGCCTGGGCGAGCAGGTCGTTGAAGCCGTTGTACAGGCCGAAGGTGACGAAGGCGCCCACGGCGAGGAAGGCCAGCAGCTTGACCAGCGACTCGAAGGCAATCGCCAGCACCATGCCCCGGTGGTGTTCGGTGACGTCGAGGTTGCGCGTGCCGAACAGGATGGTGAACAGGGCCAGTACCAGGGACACGATCAGCGCGGTGTCCTGCGCGCTGGTGCCGGTGTCCAGCGCATGCTCGCCGATCAGCAGGTTGACCCCGAGCACGATGCCCTTGAGCTGCAGGGCGATGTAGGGCAGCACGCCGACCAGGCAGATCAGCGCCACGACGATGGCCAGCGACTGCGACTTGCCGTAGCGCGCGGCGATGAAGTCGGCGATGGAGGTGATGTTCTCCTGCTTGCTGATCATCACCATCTTCTGCAGCACCCAGGGCATGCTCAGCATGAGGATGATCGGCCCGAGGTAGATGGGCAGGAACGACCACAGCTGCTCGGCGGCCTGGCCCACGGCGCCGAAGAAGGTCCAGCTGGTGCAGTACACGGCCAGCGACAGCGAGTAGACCCAGGCGCGAATCTTCGGCGGCATGGGCGTGCTGCGGCGGTCTCCATAGAAGGCGATGGAGAACAGGATGGCCATGTAGAGGAGGGCGACCGCGGCGATCAGCCCGGGGGACAGCGACATGCAGGCTCCGGAACGCAGGGTGGAATGAGGTGAGCCTGGCACCCGAGGCGAGGCTGATGATGATCAGTGTTGCACAAAGCGGCAGTTCGTCGGCTGCGACCAAGGTCGCAGGCTGCCCGGCGCACTTTGCGACAGGACTTGATTGTGCCGCAGGCATTGGCCTGATAGCGTGCCGGGTTTGCGACTCTGTCCGAGGAAGGACCCTATGTTCAAGCCGCAACTGGTGACGTTGCAACGGGGCGCCCTGCGCCTGGAACCGCTGTCCGATGCCGACATCCCGGCGCTGGTGGCGCTGGCCGAAAGCAATCGCGACGAACTGCTGTACATGAGCGGCACTCAGCGCCTGGACTGGTACCGCAGTGCGCTGGCCGATCTGCGTGAGCAGCGCGCGTTGCCGTTCGTCGTGCGTCTCGGTGACGAACTGGTCGGCACCACGCGCTTCGCCGAATTCATGAACACCCTGCCGGCCTGCGAGATCGGCTGGACCTGGCTCGACCGCAGCCAGCACGGCACCGGCCTGAACGGCACGATCAAGTACCTGATGCTCAGGCATGCCTTCGACAACTGGGGCATGGTGCGCGTGCAGTTGAAGACCGCCGGCAGCAACCTGCGCTCGCAACGCGCCATCGAGAAGCTCGGCGCCGTGCGTGAAGGGCTGCTGCGCAACCACCGCCGGCTGGCCGATGGCCGCCTCGACGATACCGTTCTCTACAGCATGACCGACCTGGAATGGCCGGCCGTGCGGGAAGCCCTGGAGGCACGCTTCGGCGCCTGAGCCCTGATGGAGAGTCGCGAGCAGACCCGTTTCTGGCAGGCCTCGGCGCTGTGTGGCGTCGAGCTGCTACAGGCGCGCTATCTCCAGCAACGCTTCGCCCCGCACGTGCACGAGGGGTTCGTCTTCACCGTGATCGAGCACGGCGCCCAGCGTTTCCGCCACCGTGGCAGCGACCACCTGGCGCCGCAGGGCAGCATGGTGCTGATCAACCCGGACGAGGTGCACACCGGCTCCAAGGCGCACGACGACGGTTGGCGCTACCGTGGCTTCTATCCCGACAACGCCCAGGTGCTGGGGGCGTTGCAGGAGCTCGGGCTGGCCAGGTCCGGCATGCCCTCGTTCGCCGTCAGCGTGCTGGATGACCCGCGTCTGCACACGGCCTTCCTGCAGCTGCATCGCCTGCTGGAGGACGGCGCCGAGGCCCTGCAGCAGCAACTGGCCTGGCGCGAGGCGATTCTGCTGTTGTTCCAGCACCACGGGCGGGTCGGCGAGGCGGCCGCGCCGGGGCGCGAACCCTGGGCGGTGTCCTGCGCCAAGCAGATGCTCGCCGAGCAGTTGCTTGAGCCGCCATCGCTGGAAGAACTCGCCGCCGCGGTCAATCTGTCCCCCTTCCACTTCGCCCGGGTGTTCCGCCGTGCGACGGGCTTGCCCCCCCATGCCTGGCTCAAGCAGCGGCGTCTCGAACAGGCGCGGGCGCTGCTCAGGAGCGGTTGCTCCGCGATCGGCGTGGCCACGCAGCTGGGCTTCGCCGACCAGAGCCACCTGTCGCGGCAGTTCAAGCAGGTCTATGGCGTCAGCCCCGGTGAGTACCGCAAGGCCTGTCTGAGCTGAACCCTGGTCAGCCTGCAGAGCCGTTGTGTTACCGGCATCCAGACATAAAAAAACCGGCGCCCCTCACGGGTACGCCGGTTTTTTCACGGGCAGGGTCGATCAGAATTCGTGATCGGCGGTGTCCGGGTTCAGGTCGCTGATGCCCAGCTTGCCGGCTGCCTGCTCGATGGCGCCGGTCTGCTTGACCAGGGCGGCGATGGCGTCGCGTACCAGTTGCTGGCCTTCGGCGTTGTCGGCGGCGATCAGCTGATCGAAGTGCACGTTGTTCTTCTCGGCACTGTCGACCAGGGCCTGCAGCTTGGCTTCGGTGTCCTGCAGGTCGGCCTTGAGCGTGGTGTCGGCCTGGGCGTCGGCCTTGGCCACCAGGTCGGCCAGGCTCGGGCCGGTCAGGGTGCTGCCGTCGACCTTCTTGTACTCGCCCAGGTAAACGTTGCGAATGCCCTTGCCGTTGTAGAAGTGCGAGTTGTGCGTGTTGTCGCTGAAGCAGTCGTGCTCGTCTTCGGTGGAGTTGGCTTCCAGCGCGACCTTCATGCGCTCGCCGGCCAGCTCGCCCAGCGACAGGCTGCCCATGCCGAACAGCATCTTGCGCAGGCCGTTCTCGCCCGAGTCGGCGACCAGCTCGCTGCGGTAGTTGCCTTCGACGCCGTCCTTCCACTGCTCGACCATGTCATTCAGGTCGCTGACCAGCAGATCGGTCGCGGCCTTGAGGAAGGCACGGCGACGCTCGTTGTGGCCACCGGTGGCACCATCGCCAACCAGGTAGTCGGTGTACGGACGCTCGCCGGCACCCGGGTTGGTGCCGTTCAGGTCCTGGCCCCAGAGCAGGAATTCGATGGCGTGGTAACCGGTGGCGACGTTGGCCTCGGAACCGCCCAGCTCGTTCAGGCTGGCCAGCAGCTCACCGTTGATCTCGGTGACGTCGAGCTTGTCTTCGCCGACCTGGATCTCGGTGTTGGCGATGATGTTGGCTTGCGCGCCCGGGTTGCCCAGTGCGTGCTGGTAGTCGTCGGCCACGTAGTCGATCAGGCCTTCGTCCAGCGGCCAGGCGTTGAGCTGACCTTCCCACTCGTCCACCACCGGGTTTCCGAAGCGGAACACTTCGCTCTGCATGTAAGGCACACGGGCCGCCAGCCAGGCTTCACGCGCGGCTTTCAGGTTGGCTTCGCTGGGCTCGGCGAGCAGGGCGTCGACCGCGCTCTGCAGCGCCTTGCCGGTGCTGGCGGCGTCGCTGAAGACCGCGAAGGCCAGGTCGGCGTAATGATTGACCACAGCCTTCGCAGCAGCCTCGTCGACCTTCGCGGCAGGCGCAGGGGCCGCGCTCTCGGTGGCGGCAGCAGGTGCGGCGGCCTGGGGAGCGGGGGCTTTGTCTTCGCCGCAGCCAGCGAGGGAAATGGCGATGGCCAGCAGGCTGGCGGAGGCCAGGGGCATACGAATCATGGCGGGGTCCTTTGCGTTAACGAAATGGGCCTGATACTCGGTGGTACCTGAAAAACTGCGACATAATGCAAATGTTTCGCATTATGTGTAAAGGCCATTATGCGTCGCTGTGCAGGATATCGCTGTCGAGAGGCGCGGCTGCCGCTAGAATGCCAGCACCTGATTCGCAGTTCTGCATGGAGAAAACTGCATGAGCCTGACCACCGTGATCGTGATCGTTGTCCTCGTTCTGCTGGGCGCCTACGCGGTGTCGTTGTACAACGGCCTGGTGCGCCTCAAGCATGGCGTCAGCAAGGCCTGGTCGAACATCGACGTGCTGCTCAAGCAGCGCCATGACGAGCTGCCCAAGCTGGTCGAGACCTGCAAGCAGTACATGCAGTACGAAAGCGCCACGCTGGAGCGCGTCATCGCTGCGCGCAGTGCCGTGGCCAGCGCGCGCGAGCAGCACGATGTCAGCGCCCTGGGCAAGGCCGAGAGCGGCTTGCGCGCCGGCCTCGGCCAGTTGTTCGCCCTGGCCGAGAACTACCCCGAGCTCAAGGCCAACGACAGCTTCCAGCACCTGCAGCAGCGCATCAGCGGCCTGGAGAACGGTATCGCCGACCGCCGCGAGCTGTACAACGAAGCGGTCAACCTCAACAACGTGCGCATCGAGCAGTTCCCGGACGTGATCGTCGCGCGCATGTTCAACTTCCGCGAGGCCGAGCTGCTGGTGTTCAGCGATGCCGAGAAGGCCGACGTCGACATGAAATCGCTGTTCGGTTGAGCATCCGCCGGTGATGCAGGGTGATCCTTTCGGTTTCTTCCTAACGCTGGCCTTCGCCCTCGGTGCTTTTCTGGGTGGGGCCTGGTGGTGCCTGCGGCGCTGGTCGCAGGCGCGTCATCTGCTCGATACGCCGACCTCGAAGATTCGTTCGGCGGCGCAGGGCTACGTCGAACTCTACGGTGTGCTCGAGGCGCTGCCGGACATGCAGCTGAGCGGGCCGCTGACCGGCAAACCGTGCCTGTGGTGGCGCTTTCGTATCGAGGAGTACCGCTCCAGTGGCAGCAAGCGCAGCTGGCGGGTCGTCGAGAGCGGGGCCAGCGATGCCTGGCTGCGCCTGGTCGATGGCACCGGCGAGTGCCTGATCGACCCGCGCGGTGCGGAGATCCGCGCGGTGGTACGCGAGGTCTGGGAGGGCAACCTGCGCCATCCGCTGGGGCCGGCCAAGACCGGCCTGCTCGGTTTCCTCAGCAGCGGCCAGCGTTACCGCTACAGCGAGGAGCGCTTCCACGTCGGCCAGCCGCTGTACGCCATCGGCGACTTCAGTACGCATGGCGCCGCGCAGCAGGGCTTCGACATGCAGTCGGCGCAGGGCGAGGTGATCCGCGAGTGGAAGGGCGACTACGTCGGCCTGCTGCGGCGTTTCGACAGCGACGGCAATGGCCAGCTCGATGAGCAGGAGTGGAACCGCGTGCGCCTGGCCGCGCAGCTGGAGGCCGAGGACCGCCATCGACTCAAGGCGGCGGAACCGGCGCAGAACCAGATGGCCAAGCCCGGAGAGCGCCAGCCCTTCATCCTTTCCAACAGCGGCGAGGACGAGCTGGCCCGTGGCTTCTACTGGCAGGCAGCGGCTGGCGCCGTGCTGTGCCTGGTCGGCGCGCTGGCGACGGCCTGGCTGTTCGGCGTGCAGAGCTGGTAGCGCCTGGCATACCGACTGGCGCACATGAAAACGCCGCGTCCCTGCAGAGGGGCGCGGCGTTTTCGTTTGCGGGTCTGTACGCGCTCAGAGCGTGGCGGCGGAGCTCAGGCGTCTGGCCTGCTTGAGGAAGAGGGTCAGGTCGCGTGCTGGCAGCGGCTTGCTGTACAGGTAGCCCTGACCTTCGTGGCAACCCTGGGCGATGATGTAGGCCTCCTGCTCGGCGGTTTCCACGCCCTCGGCGATGACCTGCATGCCCAGGCTCTTGCCGAGCTGGATGATGGCGCGAACGATGGTGGCGTCATCCTCGTCTTCCAGCAGGTCCTGCACGAAGCTCTTGTCGATCTTGATCTTGTCCAGCGGCAGGCTCTTCAGGTAGCTCAGCGAGGAGTAGCCGGTACCGAAGTCGTCGATGGCGATCAGCGCGCCGGAGCGGCGCAGGCTCAGCAGGTGCTGGGCGGCGGTGCTGATGTCTTCCATCAGACCGGTCTCGGTCACCTCCAGCTCCAGGCTCTTCGGCGGCAGGCGATAGACCTGCATCAGGTTGTTCACCACCCGGGGCAGCTCGGCATGGTGCAGCTGCACCGTGGACAGGTTGACCGCCATGCGCAGATCGCTGAAACCCTGGTCGTGCCATTCACGCAGCTGGCGGCAGGTCTGATCGAGAATCCACTCGCCGATGGGGATGATGGTGCCGTTCTGCTCCGCCAGCGGGATGAACAGGTCGGGCGGGACGAACCCGTGCTGCGGATGCTGCCAGCGCAGCAGGGCTTCGACGCCGACGACGCGATGGTCACGGTAGTCCACCTGCGGCTGGTAGACCAGGTGCAGCTGGTTCTGCGCCAGTGCGTCGCGCAGGTCCTTCTCCAGCTCGCGACGGCGACGCATCTCGCTGTCCACGCTGGCGATGTAGAACTGGTAGCGGTTGCGCGAGCGGCTCTTGGCCAGGGTCATGGTCTGTTCGGCTTTCTGCAGCAGCTTCTCGGTGCTGTCGCCGTCTTCGGGGAACAGGGTGATGCCGATGGTGGCGCGCAGGCGCACTTCGTGCTGGTCGAGCAGGAAGGGCAGCTCTAGGTCGTCGAGCACGCTCTGCGCCAGCTCGGCGGCCTCGTAGGGTTGCTCGATGTCGGCCTGAACCAGGGCGAACTGGTCACCGCCGAGGCGCGCCAGTGCGCCGAGGCGCCCGCTGTGGCTGCGCAGGCGGTCGGAGAGGGCGAGCAGCAGCTGGTCACCGCTCTGGTAGCTGAATTGCTCGTTGATGCCCTTGAAGTCGTCCAGGCCGACGCAGAGCACGGCGACGCGGCGTTGCAGACGGCCGGCGTCTTCGAGGATCTGGTCGAGTTGCTGCTGCAGTTGCTGGCGATTGGGCAGGCCGGTGAGGAAGTCGTACTGGGCCATGCGCAACAGGCTGTTCTCGGCCTCGCGGCGCAGGTGGGTATTGCGCTCGATGGAGGCCAGCAACTGGTTGGCGGTATTGATCCACAGCCCCAGCTCGTTCTGCTCGTTGCCCTTGAGCATGGGCAGCTTGTGTTCGCTGGGGCGGTCGGGGTTGATGTTGGTCAGGTGCTCGATGATCTTCGACAGCGGCTTGGTCAGCAGCCAGTGATAGACCAGATAGAGCACCAGGCCCATGGCCATGGCCCGCAACACGCCGGAGACGAAGATGATCACCGAGTTTGTGACGAAGCTCTCGCCATAGGCGGCGGTGTCGAGGGTGATGTTGAGGTCGCCGTAGTACTCGCTATAGGGACCGCGCCCCACCAGCTTGGTGGAGAACTGCTGTTCCTGGCCGAGGATCGGGTCGGTCAGCCAGCGTGTCGGTATCTGCGCCAGATCCCGGCTGCGCTCGGCGAGCATGGGTTCGTTGGGATGGCCGATGGCGGCGTAGCGCACCGACTCGTGCTGGAACAGCCCCTCGATGACCTGCATGCCCATTTCCCGGTCCAGGCTGTACACCGCCTGGGTCGAGGGGTCCCGGAACATGCCGAGGATGCGCTGGGCGTCGTTGGATACTGCCTGGCGCGTCTTGTAGGCATCGAACACGATCTGCGCGCAGCTCAATACCACCCCGACCACCAGTGCCGAAAGCAGCACTACGCGGAGCAACTTGAGCGACAAGCTGTTTTTCAATTCCAGCTTCAAAGGCAATTCCTTATGTCGATGCTTACAGCGTCAGTCAGACGAGAGTATTGGCAATCTCGTTCTAGCCGTCAAAGGGCCATCATGCCTGGTGGCACTTTTTATTCCATAAGGAACGGTCCTGGTGCGAATCGATGCCATCGGCATCACTCCCTGCTTTATGTCGGTGCGATTCTGCCGGACTTGAGGCCCTTGGTCGCCTTGGCCGTTCGTCGGCCCCGTGCCGGCTGAAGCGCGACATCCCTTGGCACCGGATGCTGGCACAAGAGTTGCGAAGTCCGGGCATCGATCGGAAGGGGGTTCGTGATGAAAACACTCGTGCTGTTGCTCGTCGCCGTCGGCTTCGCCCCTCAGGCCCATGCCGCCTCGGAGGAGGCGGCCAATACGGCCTGGCTGGTGCTGGCCAGCGTGCTGGTGTTCTTCATGCAGGCGGGCTTCGCGTTGCTGGAGAGCGGCATGTCGCGGGCCAAGAACGCAGTCAACGTGATGATGAAGAACTACATGGACTGCTGCGTCGGCGGCATCGTGTTCTGGCTGCTGGGCTTCGGCCTGATGTTCGGCGCCAACCTCACCGGCTGGTTCGGCATGAGTCACTTCGCGCTGAACCAGGCCGAACCCTGGGATTACACCTTCCTGCTGTTCCAGATGATGTTCGCCGCGACCGCCGCCACCATCGCCAGCGGTGCGATGGCCGAGCGTACGCGCTATGGCGCCTACCTGGTCGGTGCGTTGCTGATCAGTGGCGTCATCTACCCGATATTCGGCAGCTGGGTATGGGGCGGGATGTACGGTGGCCAGGGCTGGCTGGCCAAGCTGGGGTTCGTCGACTTCGCCGGGTCCACCGTGGTGCACAGCATTGGCGCCTGGTGCGCGCTGGCCGGAGCCCTGGTGCTCGGGCCGCGCCTGGGGCGTTTCGCCGCCGATGGCACGCCGCGCATGATTCCCGGGCATAACCTCGGGCTGGTGGCGCTGGGTGGCTTCATTCTCTGGGTGGGCTGGTTCGGCTTCAATGCCGGCAGCAACCTGGCGGTCAGCAGCAGCCTGGGGCTGATCGCCCTGAACACCCATCTCGCCGCCGCCGCCGGGGCGCTCGGTGCGTTGCTGGCACAACGCAGCACCGCCAGCCCGATACTGCTGACCACGACGGTCAACGGCTCCATCGGGGGGCTGGTCGGCATCACGGCGGGGTGTGCCAGCATGGCTCCGGGGTTCGCGCTGCTCAGTGGCCTGGTCGCCGGCTTCGTGGTGGTCTACGGCATGCGCCTGCTCGACCGCCTGCAACTCGACGATGTGGTCGGCGCGGTGCCGGTGCACGGCTTTGCCGGTATCTGGGGCACGCTGGCCGCCGGTTTGTTCTACCAGGGCGACCTGTTCAACTGGGCGCGGGTCGGCGTGCAGGCTCTGGGGATCGTGGCGGCCTTTCTCTGGGCGTTCCCGCTGTCCCTGCTGGTCTACCTGCTGTTGGCCAAGACCATCGGCCTGCGTGTCTCCACGCAGCACGAACAGCGTGGGCTGGATTTCGCCGAGCATGCCGAGGTCGGCTACCCGGAATTCAACCAGACGCAGACCTTCGATAGCGAGCAGTGGTCGAGGAGGGGCTGAGGATGAGACTGAGTCTGCGGCGTCGGGCGATCTACACCGGGCTGGTCGGGCACTTCTCGGAGGAAGAGGTATGGCCGTTGCTGGCGCTCTGGGAAAACAAGTACGCGGAGCAACCACCTTTCGCCCTGAACGAGTTCCTCGCCGAGGTGGTGCTGCGCACCGAGCGCAAGCTGGAGCGCGCCCGCCTGTACCGGGAGCTGGTGGGGGCGTTGACCGGTCCACCTTCACAGCTGCTGCCGGACCCGGAGGAGCAGCTGGCCGCATGGCGCCAGGGGCGCAACGAGGCGGTGAGGCGGGTGGCAACACCCGATGCGGCGGCGCAGGCGACCTTCCTGGCCCTGGGCCAGGCCTTGCTGGAGCAGCTCGATGCGGCGCAGCAGGCGGCCTTGCGCGGGTTCGCCGCCGGCAACCTGGCTGGCATGGAAGTGGGGCCGGAACTGACCACGCAGCTACGCACCTGGTTCGAGCAGGGCAGTGCCGATGGCATCGCCGCACTGGGCCTGGAGCAACTGCGCAAGCTGCTCAATCTGCTCTATATCGGCTTGTGCGAGTTTCTCGGGCCGGTGCGCGCCGACCGTGTGCTGAGCCAGGCGGTCAGTCGCGTGGAGGAGCGCGGGGCGGCGTTCTCGCCGAGGCGCCTGCTGTGAATGCAGGCGGCAGATACGAAAAACCCGGCCATCGAGGCCGGGTTCTTCGGATTACGGGGCTTGAACTCAGGCCGCGTAGTTCTGGGCGACGAAGTCCCAGTTGACCAGGTTCCAGAACGCCTCGACGTACTTCGGGCGCAGGTTGCGGTAGTCGATGTAGTAGGCGTGTTCCCAGACGTCGCAGGTCAGCAGCGGGGTGTCGCCGCTGGTCAGCGGGCAGCCGGCGCCGATGGTGCTGGCCAGGGCCAGGGAGCCGTCGGCCTTCTTCACCAGCCAGCCCCAGCCGGAGCCGAAGGTGCCGATGGAGACCTTGCTGAATTCTTCCTTGAACTTGTCGAAGGAACCGAAGGCGGCGTTGATGGCATCAGCCAGGGCGCCGGTCGGCTGACCACCGCCGTTCGGCGACAGGCAGTTCCAGTAGAAGGTGTGGTTCCAGATCTGCGCGGCGTTGTTGAAGATGCCGCCCGAGGAGGTCTTGACGATTTCTTCCAGGCTCTTGCCTTCGAACTCGGTGCCCGGCACCAGGTTGTTCAGGTTTACCACGTAGGTGTTGTGGTGCTTGCCGTGGTGGAATTCCAGGGTCTCGGCGGAAATGTGCGGCTCGAGAGCATTCTTTTCGTAAGGCAGCGGCGGCAATTCAAAAGCCATGGTCTATCTCCTACTCAGGTCGTGTGCGGTATGCGCAAGGCCGATCACGGGCGGCCCGTAAGCGGCGTGGAGTCTGTACTCCTTGCGCCGCAGACTCGCGATGATAGCACCCGGTCTCGGCCATAACCACGCAACATCTGTGTGGGAAAGCCGATGCCAGGGCCTTTGCGTCAGCGCGTTGGACTGTCCCGGGCGACTAAAGTGCGCCGGCTTTCTTCCAGGCCAGGTAGCTGCTGACCAGCTCCGGACCCAGTTCTCCCGGACGGGCGTCGAGCACCGGCACGTCGTGCGCGGCGAGGCGCTCGTGCAGGTCGGCGCGGGCGTTGAGGTAGTCCAGCGTGCCGCAGTAGGCGATGGCCTGGTCGAACTGCTCCACCGGCGTCTGGCGCAGGCGGTCCAGCGCTTCCTCGCGCAGGCTGGCGATCAGCACCCGGTGCTGGCGCGACAGGCGACGCACGGCGGCGAGCAGTTCGTGGTCGTCTTCGTCGCGCAGGTTGGTCACCACCACCACCAGCGAGCGACGACGCTGGCGGGCCAGCAGCAGGTCGGCCGCCGCGCTGAAGTCGGCCGGCAACTGGCTGGTTTCCAGGTCGTAGACGGCGTTGAGCAGCACGTTCAGCTGCGCCGGTCCCTTGACCGGGGCCAGGTAGCGCGGCTGCTGGCTGGCGAAGGTCGCCAGGCCGACGGCGTCACCCTGGCGCAGGGCCACGTAGCTCAGCAGCAGGCAGGCATTGAGGGCATGGTCGAAGTGCGACAGCTCGTCGTCCTGGCTGCGCATGCGGCGGCCGCAGTCGAGCAGGAAGACGATCTGCTGATCACGTTCGTCCTGATACTCGCGGGCGATGGGGGTGCGCTTGCGTGCGGTGGCCTTCCAGTCGATCTGGCGCAGGGTGTCGCCGTCGCGAAACTCGCGCAGCTGATGGAACTCCAGGCCCAGGCCGCGACGGGGACGCTGGCGCACGCCGAGCTGGCTGAGCCAGTCGTCCACCGCCTTGAGTTGCGCGCCGTAGAGGCGGGCGAAGTCGGGGTAGACGCGGCTTTCACCCTCGAGTTGCAGCACGCGCCTGGCCTGCCACAGGCGCAGCGGGCTGGGCAGCAGCAGCTCGCAGCGGGCGAAGTGGAAGTGACCGCGTACCAGCGGCTTGAGACGGTAGCTGACGCGCGTCTGCTGGCCGGGATGCAGGCTGATGCGCTGCGGCAGGTGCTCGAATGCCATGCCCTCGGGGACGTGATCGAACACCTCGATCTCCAGCGCCTGGGTGAAGTCGTGGTGAGCGGTCAGCTGCACCTCGCTCCAGCGGCCGAGCGGCAGGTTGCCCGGCAGTTCGCGCTGCAGTCGCGGCGAGGGGCGCTGACGCAGCCAGAAGCCGTCGATGATCGCGATCGCCGACAGCGCCAGCGCCAGGCCCCAGGCCATGGGGAGCAGGCTCTGCGCGAGGTCGACGCCGAGCAGGGGCAAGGCGCCGAGGAGTACCGCGGCGGCGAACAGGCCGGCGAGTAGCCCGAGGAGCAGGCGCGAAGGTTTCATAGGCGAGGAGCCGGCACCTGATCGAGCAGTTGTTGTAGCACCTGGTCCACCGACAGCCCCTCGATGTCCAGCTCCGGGGCCAGGCGCACGCGATGGCGCAGCACGGCCAGCGCACAGCCCTTGATGTCATCGGGCAGGACGAAGTCGCCGCCACGCAGCAGGGCACGGGCGCGGGCGCCGCGTACCAGGGCGATCGACGCGCGTGGCCCGGCGCCCATGGCCAGGCCGGGCCAGCTGCGGGTGGCCCGCGCCAGGCGCACGGCGTAGTCGAGGACCTGATCGTCGAGTGGCAGGTCGCTGGCGATCTTCTGCAGGGCCTGCACGTCCTTGGCCTGCAGCAGCGTACGCAGCGGGCTGACCTCGAGCATGTCGGCCTTGGCCGAGCGGGTCACCTGGCGCACCATGTTCAGCTCTTCGTCCTGCTCCGGATAGTCCATGCGCAGCTTGAGCATGAAGCGGTCGAGCTCGGCTTCCGGCAGCGGGTAGGTGCCTTCCTGCTCGATCGGGTTCATGGTCGCCAGCACCATGAACGGCAGCTGCACGGGCAGGGCGCGCCCTTCGAGGGTCACCTGGCGCTCCTGCATCACTTCGAGCAGGGCGGCCTGGGTCTTGGCCGGTGCCCGGTTGATCTCGTCGGCCAGCAGCAGGTTGGTGAACACCGGGCCCTTGCGCAGCTTGAACTGCTCGCTCTGCATGTCATACACGGCGTGGCCGGTGACGTCGCTGGGCATCAGGTCCGGGGTGAACTGGATGCGCGCGAACTCGCCACCGAAGCAGCGGGCCAGGGCCCGCACCAGCAGGGTCTTGCCCAGGCCGGGGACGCCTTCGACCAGCACGTGACCGCCCGCGATCAGCGCCGTGAGCACATCGTCGATCACCGCGCTCTGGCCGATCACCGCCTTGCGCAACTCGGCGCGCAGGGCCTGGGCCAGCTGGCTGGCACGCTGGCGCTGCTGCACCTGCGGGTTGCCTGGGGCGGCGGCCGGCGCGGCGGGAGCGGCGGCCTGCGGCGGAAGGTTGTCGGTATCGGGCGTCTGTTCACTCATAGGGCATTCCTGAGGGTTTGCAGGTGGGCGACCTGGCGGGTGAAGTCGCTGGCGGAAAGGCGTTGTGGTGGCAGCGGGCGCATGGCCTGGCTGATTTCCCTGGCGGGCAGCCGGGTCAGGCGACCGAGCACCTGCCACTGTTCGGCGACGGCGAGTTTCTCGAAGCCGGGGTAGCGGCGTCGGGCTCGGCGATTGATGTCCTGTTGCAGGTGCTTGAGCAGGCTCTGCTGGCCGCCGTGGCGCAGGAGGAAGTCGGCGCTGCCGCGCAGGTGCTCTTCGAGCTGGCGCCGCGCGCGGCTGGCAGGTGCCTGCAGCGGCCCGTGGCGCATGCCCACGTGCCAGAGCCCGGCTGCGATCAGCAGGGTGAGCAGGACCAGGGCCAGGGGGAAGTGGCGCAGCAGGAGCCTGGCCAGGCCATCGCTGTCGGCGTGGTAGACCAGGGTCACCGCGCTGTCCTGGCTGAGGTACCAGAGCAGCCAGGCGTGGTCGTATTCGTCGATGTTGCGGTTCTGCCAGATCCACGGATCACTGAGCACGGTGATCAGGCCGTCGCCGTGATACAGCTGCAGCAGGTGCGTGGCCGCGTCGCTGTTGGCCCAGGCGTGGGCGCGGTTCTGTGCGTCGTACAGGTGGTAGTCGGTGTCGAAGGCGATGTAGGCCGGCGCCTCTTCGTTCTCCAGGTAGAGCTTGGTCAGCTCGGGATAGGCATCGCTGTCGTCGTGTTCCTCGTCCGCATCGCCGGCTTCTTCCTCTTCCTCATCCAGCTCGTCGCTCATGTATTGCTGGATACCGAGCAGGTCGAGCAGCAGGTCGCCGCTCTTGCCTTCCTCTTCGTCCCACAGGCGTTCGGCGATGAACAGCAGGTGACCGCCGTTGGCCGTCCACTGCAGCAGATGCTCGACCTGGCGTGGCGTCATGTCGTTGCGGTCGGTCAGCAGCATCAGGGTCTGGCCTTCGCTGGGCAGTCCGTTGAGCACGTCCAGGCCGTCGGCGCGCACGACCGCGATGCCCCGTCGGCGCAGGAAGTGCTCGGCGGCGAGGTAGGGGCTGCTGGCCACTTCCGGCGCTGGCCCGTGCTCGACCACTTCCTCGTAGGATTCCAGCTTGCCCAGCAGGTAGATGGCCAGCAGGCCGACCACCAGCAGCAGGCTCGCGCCGAGGGCGAAACCGACGCGCCGGCTCATGCGGGTTGCTCCGTGCCGAACAGGTCGCGCCAGCCCTGGCAGAGGTTCGGTCGCAGCGCCTCGGCAGGCGTGCGATGGCCGTAGGCCAGCGCCTGCCAGTGCAGGGTCAGCAGGCGGCTGTAGGCTTCCAGTTCCTGCTGCTGGAGCGCGACGACCAGTTGCAGCACTTCACCCTCGGTATGCGACTGCTTCAAGGGCAGGCGGTGTTGATGCAGCAGGCGGCTGAGCAGGGCGCGGTAGAGCAGGCCGAGGGCAGCTCGTGGCTGCTCGGCCCAGAGGCGTTCGGCCTCGCTGGCGACGTCGTCGGGCAGGCTCTCCGGGGCCAGTTCCAGGCCGAACAGCTGCCTCGGCACCTCCACCTTGCGACGGCTGGGCAGGCCCAGGCGTTCACCGAAGGCCTGCAGCCATTCGCGGTAACGCCACAGGATGTAGGCCAGCAGGCCCGCCAGGGCCGCCCACAGCAGCACTTCGAATACCTGCGCGACGATATCCAGGCTCTTCCACCATTCGCTCAGCTTGAACAGGTTCTCGATCATCTGCAGTAGGGCTTTCGCGTCTTCCGGGTCGGCCTCCTCGGCGGACTTTTCCTCACCCAGGCGCCAGCGGGTGACGGTCTCGCGATGCTGGAACGGCGGTTCGTCGAGCAGCGCTTCGATGTCGTCGCGAGCCGCCTGGCTGGTCAGCGGCTGGTGCAGCAGGCGTGGCGCGTCGGGGCCCTGGGCATCGACCGTTTCGCTGGCGGCGGGCGGCGTGTCGGCCCAGGCGTTGCCCGGCAGTTGCGTCAGCAGCAGCGCGCAACCCAGCAGCACGGCATAGGCGCTGCCGGTCAGGCGCTGGCGCAGGCGGCGGAAGGTCAGTTCGATGTCCCAGGCTTCCAGTGCCGTGCGGCGATTGAGGTAGAGGGTGAAACCACAGGCCACGTACACCGGCTCCCAGACGATCAGCAGCAGGACATAGAGCAGGTTGGAGAGGTGCTCGAGCCACAGCCACTCACCGCTGCTGGCGGCGATGACGCTTTCCCAGCTCCAGTTCAGCTCCACCTGCTGCGGCAGCATCATGTAGAACAGCACGATCAGCCCCATCCACAGGGCAAGCTCCAGGTGCATGCCGACCAGGGTCAGCCAGGTGGCCGCGGCGCTGTCGCGCTGGCCAAGGACCACCAGACGCTGGCCGCGCGCCTTGCCGGACAGCCCTTCGAGTTGCAGCACCGGCAGGTCGAAGCTGCGCGTCGGGCTCAGCCGGCGCCAGGTCAGGCTGGCCAGCAGTTGCGGGCGCAGCAGTCCGGGCAGGGCGCGCAGGGCCTGTTTCAGCGAGGGGGTATTACCGAACAGGGCGTGCGAGAGGATGTACAGCGGCAGGCGCTCATAGGCGGGCTTGAGCCACCAGAACAGGAATACCGCCCAGCCCGGGTACTGCCACAGCACGGCGCAGAGCAGGGCGAACAGGGGCAGGGTGACCAGCGCCCAGCTGGCCATCAGCAGGCCGGCGTGGCGGCGCGCGAGCAGCACGCCGAGGTCCATGGCCTCCCAGGCGCTGCGTGGGCGGATGGCGACGCTGGCTTCAGTCAGGCGCATGCTGTCTCCGTCCGCCCAGCAGCAGGTAACTCAGCACCAGCAGCCACAGGCCGCTGCCGACGGCGTACTTGATGTCGGGGCTGGCGAAGGTGGTGGACGACCAGAAGGCCTCGATGAAGGCGGCCACCAGGAGAAACAGGATCACCCCGCAGACCAGCTGTATCGCCTTGCCGGCCGCCAGGCGAAGTGCCTCGCCACGGGGCAGGCGCCCGGGGGCCAGCAGGGCCCAGCCGAGCTTGAGGCCGGCGGCTCCGGCCAGGGCGATGGCGGTCAGCTCGAACGCGCCATGGCCGATGACGAACGACCAGAACGGCTCGCCGTAGCCGATACGGGTCAGGTGGCCGGCCACGCCGCCGATCATCAGGCCGTTGAAGAGCAGGAAGAACAGGCTGCCCAGGCCAAGCAGCAGGCCGCTGGCGAAGGTCTGAAAGGCGATGCCGATGTTGTTCATGATGTAGAAGCCGAACATCATCCAGTCGTCGCCGGAGCCACGCTCGCTGAAGCGGCCGAGGCGACGTGCATCGGGGTCGTACATGTGTTCCATGTTGCTGACCTGATCGGGGCTGACCAGGCTGTAGATCAGCTCCGGGTAGAGGTAGGTCAGCAGCCCCATCAGCCCCAGGCTGCCGAAGAACAGCAGGCTGGCCACGCACACGCTGCGCCATTCGCTGCGTACCAGGCGCGGAAAGCCGCCGAACAGGAAGCGGATGATCTGCGCGCCCAGGTGGCTGCGGTGGCGATAGAACTGCTGGTGGCCGCGCATGGCCAGTTGCTGCAACTGATCGATCAGGTGGCTGCTGTAGCCACGCGCCTGGGCCAGGGCCAGGTGCTGGCAGAGCTGCCGGTAGTCGGCGGCGAAGCGGGTGCAGGCCTGAGCCTCGGCCTTGCCACGCTCGAGCGCGTCGAGCTGGCCGGCGAAAGCCTCCCAGTCGCTCTGGTGGCGGTTCTCGAACAGGCTCTGTTTCATGGCGCGCTCCCCAGCAAACCACGGGCGATGCCATTCAGCTGCGGCTCCGCCTGCTCGGCGGGCACCTGCAACGGCTCGGCCAGCAGCGTCGCGAGTTCGGCCCGGCGCGCCGCGGACAACTGCTCACCACGCTCGGCGAAGCCGAGCAGTGCACGTTGCTCGTTGAGCGTCAGCGGGAACGGTGCCGGCAGCGGCTCCACCTCGGGCAGCTGCGGCTTGCTCAGCGGCGCGTCACGGTAGACCACCAGGGTGCCGGCGGCGATGTCGCCGAGACGCTTGAAGGCCGGGTGATTCAGGCAGCTGAGAATGCCCAGGGTGTAGCCGAACGGCAGCAGGTCGACGAAGCGCAGCAGGTTGCGGGTCAGTGAGGCGGCCCAGCCGATCGGCGTGCCGTCATCGTGTACCACGCGCAGACCGAACATCTGCTTGCCGGGCGAGCGGCCCTGGTTGAGCACCTCGAACAGCACCATGTACCACCAGGTGACCAGGAACAGCAGGATGGTGCCCAGGCCCATGCCGAACTGGCCGAGCAGCCCCAGCACGATGAACGTCACGCCCAGGATCAGGCCGCGGATGGCCAGGTCGATGGCGAATGCCAGGGCGCGAGGCACCAGCCCGGCCGGACGCAGATGCAGATCGATGCCTTCCGGCGTTTCGACCTGATAGCGGGTGTCCAGGGGAGGCTGGTCAGTCGGAAGGCTTGCGCTTGAGCGTAAGGGCATCGGCGGAGGGTATCAGGGAAAGCCCGATGCTAGCGAGCAGCGGGCCACGAACGCAACCGGACCCGCGTGGCGGGTCCGGGGCATCGATTTACTGGGCGGCAGGCAGCACGCCGAAAATGGTGCGGTACAGCACGCCCATGGCGACCACCATCAGCGGGATGCTCCAGATCAGGCCGATGCCCAGCGGGATGGCGCTGACCATGACGATCAGGCCGAGCACGATGAACAGGCCGAAGACCTTGAACCAGTGTTGCGTGATGGCCTTGCGCGAGGTTTCCAGCGCTTGCCACGGGGACAGGCCACGCTCGACCACCAGCGGGATCGCCAGCAGGTAGGCCACCGCCAGGTAGATGCCCGGGATCAGCAGCAGGAACATGCCGAGGTAGACCATCAGCATCATCACCACGGCGGTGATGATCAGCGGCACGGTGCGGCCGAAGTGGCTGAAGATTTCGTTGAAGCTCAGCGGCTGGTCGGCGGCGCGGCGGATGCCGACCATGTTGATGCCGGCCATGAACGGATAGGCCAGCGCCGAGGCCAGCAGCGAGATGAGGATTTCGCCGACGATCATCACCAGCATGTTCTCGCTCAGGGCGGTGAAGATGCCGACCACGCCACCGAGGATGAAGGTCGCTGCCAGCAGGACCACGTAGAACACCACGAAGCCGCCGATGATGATGCCCTTGGTGCCTTTGACCCGGTTCCAGGATTCGCTCAGCAGGTCGCCGATGCTGAAGTCGTAACCGCGCGCCAGCGCCTCTTCGATGCTTGGCGTACCACCCTGGGTGGATGGCTGCAGGTCACTGGCCGGAGCGGCATAGGGATTGGGGGTGGTTGCTTCACTCATGTCAGCATCCTTGTCGTTGAGTGGGAAGGGGGCGGTAATCCTAGTGGCAAGGGCGCGCGCCTTACAAGAGGTAGGCGCACGCGGATGCGATGGCTGTGCGCTGGTTCATGCTTCGCCCGGCTCGGTGCGCCCGGACGCGAATGGTAGACTCCCGGCACATTTGCCTCGGAGGGAAGCCGCCCATGACTGCCAGCATCTTCTGGTACGACTACGAAACCACCGGGATCAATCCGCGTTGCGACCGCCCGTTGCAGGTGGCGGGCATTCGTACCGATGAAGCGCTCAACGAGATCGGCGAACCGCTGAACATCTACTGTCGGCCCAGCGATGACATCCTGCCGCATCCGGCGGCCTGCCTGGTCACCGGCATCGATCCGCAACGCCTGCAGCAGCTGGGGCTCGACGAAGGCGAGTTCATGACGCGGGTGCATGCCGCGCTCGCGGCGCCGGGCACCTGTGGCGCCGGCTACAACAGCCTGCGCTTCGACGACGAGGTGACGCGCTACAGTCTCTACCGCAACTTCTTCGACCCCTATGCGCGGGAGTGGCAGGGCGGCAACAGCCGCTGGGACCTGATCGATCTGGTGCGCACCGCCTATGCGTTGCGTCCCGAGGGGATCGAGTGGCCGGAGGAGGCCGGGCGCGTGTCGCTCAAGCTGGAGAGGCTGACCCAGGCCAACGGTATCGACCATGGCCAGGCCCACGACGCGCTCTCCGACGTGCGCGCGACCATCGGCCTGGCGCGCCTGCTGCGCGAGCGCCAGCCACGCCTGTATGACTTCCTGTACCAGTTGCGCAGCAAGCAGCGGGTGCTGGATCAGGTGCGCCTGTTGCAGCCGCTGGTGCATGTCTCCGGGCGTTTTTCCGCCGCGCGTCACTACCTGGCGCCGGTGCTGCCGCTGGCCTGGCACCCGCGCAACCGCAACGCGCTGATCGTCTGCGACCTGCAGACCGACCCTGCACCCTTGCTCGAGCTGGACGCCGATACGCTGCGCGAGCGCCTGTATACGCGCCGTGAGGACCTGGCAGAGGGTGAGGCGCCGGTGCCCTTGAAGTTGTTGCACATCAACCGCTGTCCGGTGGTGGCGCCGCTGTCGGTACTGCGTGAGTCGGACCGGCAGCGGCTGCAGCTGGACTGGTCCGCCTGCGAGCGTAACGTGCAGACATTGAAGGACGCACAGGCTTCATGGCAGGCGAAACTTGCCCATGTCTATCGCGAAGAAGCCTTTGCCGGCAGTTCCGATCCTGAACAACAGCTGTACGATGGCTTCATTGGCGACCGTGATCGTCGTTTGTGCGAACAGGTGCGTAATGCATCGCCCGAGGCACTGGCCAGCGATAAATGGCCATTCGACGATATACGCCTGCCGGAACTGCTGTTTCGTTATCGCGCGCGCAACTTCCCCGGTAGCCTGAGTTCCGCCGAACAGCAGCGTTGGCTGGAGTTCTGCAGGCAGCGTCTGACCGATCCACAATTCGGTGCCCCCAATACCCTGGCGCAGTTTCACGCCGCGCTCGAACAGCTGAGTCAAGATTGCAATGCGCAGCAACTGCAACTTTTGCAGCAGTGGCAGGCTCATGCGCAGGCGGTGCAGGCGCGCCTGGCGTGAGGCCATGCAAGTGCCTGGGAGCTGTTGAACCGGGGCGCCAGTTATCGGCTGGCAGCGGGCGGTTTATTACGCGGAGGTATACGCGGTGGCTGTGCCGGCGCTCATGTTGCGGGAACTTTTCGCCGGCCGGCGATAATTGCCTAAAGCTGTTTGCCCGGTCAGTTTCTACAAACAGGTGGCAATAAAAAACGCCAGCATGGCTGGCGTTTTGCGCTGCGGGAAAGCATCAACCCAGCAGGGTGGCCCAACCTTCCACGACGTCAGCGCCCCACTTGGCTTTCCACTCTTTCAGGGTCTTGTGGTTGCCGCCTTTGGTTTCGATCACTTCGCCGCTGTGCGGGTTCTTGTACTGCTTGACCTTGCGCGCACGCTTGGTGGCTACAGGTTTGGCCGCACGCGTGCTCTTGCCAACTTTGGCTTCCGGGTCGAGCAGAGCAATGATGTCGCGCAGCGACTTCTGGTATTCGCCCATCAGGGTGCGCAGCTTGCCTTCGAACTCCAGCTCTTTCTTCAGCTTGTCGTCTTGCGACATGTTCTTCAGGCGTTCTTGCAGCTCTTTGATGTTTTCTTCGATGTTGCGGTATTCGTTGATCAGCGACATGGGCATTACCTTGGCGTGAATTATCTGTAAGGGTCAACAGTGAGTGAATAATAGGCGTGCACTTATAGCAAGTAAACAGCGGGGGGTGAAATAACCGAGTTGTGCTGAAACTCCCCGTGTCGTCGCGCTTAGTTCAGTTTGCCTATTTCCGGAGTTTTCCAAGTTTCCCGCTTGGCAGTGCGCCGATTCTTGCGCGCTTGCAGCGCCTGTATTCAATGCGCCGTCAGCCGCGCTGCTACTGCAGTTTTTCAGGCTTGCCGTTAGAATGGCCGCCTTTTGCGCCGTCCTTGGGGTTTTAGTTATGCGTACCTTCAGATTGATCATTTCCTGCCCTGACCGCGTCGGCATCGTTGCCAAAGTCAGTAATTTCCTCGCGACCTACAACGGCTGGATTACCGAAGCGAGCCATCACTCCGATACGCAGAGTGGCTGGTTCTTCATGCGCCACGAGATTCGTGCCGACTCCCTGCCGTTCGACCTGGAGGGTTTCAAGCAGGCCTTCGCGCCCATCGCACGCGAGTTCTCCATGGAGTGGCGTGTCACCGATTCGGCGCAGAAGAAGCGCGTGGTGCTGATGGCCAGCCGCGAATCGCATTGCCTGGCCGACCTGCTGCACCGTTGGCACAGCAACGAACTGGATTGCGACATCCCCTGCGTGATCGCCAACCATGACGACCTGCGCAGCATGGTCGAGTGGCACGGCATTCCCTATTTCCATGTGCCGGTCGATGCCAAGGACAAGGCGCCGGCCTTCGCCGAGGTGGAGCGTCTGGTCAAGGAGCATCAGGCCGACGTCATCGTCCTGGCGCGCTACATGCAGATCCTGCCGCCGGCACTGTGCACCGAGTACGCGCAGCGCGTGATCAACATCCACCACAGCTTCCTGCCGTCCTTCGTCGGCGCCAAGCCCTACCACCAGGCCTCGCTGCGTGGCGTGAAGCTGATCGGCGCGACGTCCCACTACGTGACCGAAGAACTGGATGCCGGGCCGATCATCGAGCAGGACGTCGTGCGCGTCAGCCACCGCGACGATATCGAGGAAATGGTGCGTCTGGGCAAGGACGTGGAGAAGATGGTGCTGTCGCGTGGGCTACGCTATCACTTGGAAGACCGAGTGCTGGTTCACGACAACAAGACGGTGGTTTTCGACTGATCTTGTCGCATGGGCCGGCCCGGTGCATGTCAGAGGAGAACGGCCATGCTCAAGTCCATCAAGGTTCGTGACTATATGACTCGGCGGCTGGTGACCTTCAGGTCGGATACCGATCTGTTCACCGCCATCAACCGGCTGCTGGAGCACCGTATTTCCGGGGCGCCGGTGGTCGATTCGCAAGGGCACCTGATCGGGCTGTTGTCGGAGAGCGACTGCCTGCGTGGCATCCTCTCCGGCGCCTACTACGAAGCCATCGGCGGCACCGTCAGCTCGTACATGACCACCCAGGTCGAGACGGTGACCCCCGAAGCGGACATCATCGAGTTGTCGGAGCGTTTCCTGCGCGGGCGGCGTCGGCGCATGCCGGTGATCGAGGACGGTCGCCTGGTCGGACAGATCAGCCGGCACGACGTGCTCAGGGCGGTCAAGGAATTCGCCCAACATGAACGCGGTGCCGGCGAGGGGAGTGGCAATGAGCGATCCGTTGGATAAGGCCACGTCCAAGGCGCCGCCGACGCTCGGTGAAGGCTGCGTGCGGCGCTACGACCCGGATGCACTCGGCGACGAGGATGGCACCGATTTCCCCGACGCTGCGGAGCTCTGGCGGCAGCTGCAGGAGCGGCAGGAACGAACCCCCGAGCAGGAATGAAGAAAGGGCGCCACGGCGCCCTTTCTCATGAGCCGGATGTGCCTCAGATGCGGAAGCTGTCGACCAGGTGCTTGAGGCGCACAGCCTGCTGCTCCAGGTCGCCGCAGGCACGCAGGGTGGCCTGGAGGTTCTCCACGCCCTCCTGGTTGAGGGTGTTGATTTCGATGATGTCCATGTTCAGCGACTCGATCACCGAGGTCTGTTCTTCCGTGGCGGTAGCCACCGACTGGTTCATGCCATCGATCTCGCCGATGCGTGCGGTGACCGTGCCCAGCCGTTCGCCGGCCTGGTTGGCGATTTCCACGCTGTCTTCGCTGTAGCGCTGGCTCTCGGTCATGGTGGTGACCGATTCGCGTGAGCCGACCTGCAGCTCTTCGATCATCTTCTCGATCTCCTGCGCCGACTCCTGGGTGCGGTGCGCCAGGTTGCGCACCTCGTCCGCCACCACCGCGAAGCCGCGACCGGCCTCGCCTGCGCGAGCGGCCTCGATCGCCGCGTTGAGGGCGAGCAGGTTGGTCTGCTGGGAAATGCTCTTGATCACCTCGAGAATCTGGCCAATGTCCACGGTCTTGCTGTTGAGCATCTCGATCTTGGCGCAGGCGTCGCTGATCTTGTCCGACAGCTCGCTCATCGAGCGGATCGCCTGTTGCACCACCTTGCCGCCGTCCTCGGCCTGGTGACGGGCATCGGACGCCTGGTTGGAGGCGTCCGCGGCGTTGCGCGCGATCTCCTGGGCAGCGGCGCCGAGCTGGTTGATCGCCGCCGCGACGCTGTTGGTGCGGCTGGCCTGTTCATCGGAGTTGGCCATCGACGAGTTGGAGGCATTGACCACCAGCTTGGCCACTTCGTTGACCTGCACGGTGGCCGACGACACCTCGCGGATCGACGAATGGATACGTTCGACGAAGCGGTTGAAGGAGCTGGCCAGGGCACCGAATTCATCACCGGACTCGATGTCGAGGCGCTTGGTCAGGTCACCCTCGCCCTGGGCGATGTCCTCCATGGCCTTGCCCATGGTGATCAGCGGTCGCATCAGCACGCGAATGAGCAGGCCCAGCAGGCCGATGATCAGCACCACGGCGATGACCGTGACGATGATCGCCGAGGCACGGAATTCGGTGAGCATCGAGTAGGCCTTGGCCTTGTCCACGGACAGGCCGATGTGCCAGCTGACCGAGGGCAATCCCTTGACCGGCGTGAAGGTCAGGATGCGCTCGCTGCCGTCCAGCGTGGCTTCGCTGAAGGCGTTGCTGATCACGGGGGTGTTCTGTGGATAGACGTCCTTGAGGTTCTTCATCACCAGGCTCTTGTCCGGGTGCACGAGAATCTTGCCGTCGGAGCTGACCAGGAAGGCATACCCGATGCCGTCGAAGTCCAGCGCGTTGATGATGTCGACCAGGGTCTGCAGGCTCAGGTCGCCGCCTACCACGCCTGCCGACTGCGCTGGCGTGGCGATCGTGATGATCAGCTCGCCGGTCGCGGCATCGACGTAGGGTTCGGTCAGGGTGGTGCCGCCAGCGGCCTTGGCGTCCTTGTACCAGGGGCGCACGCGAGGGTCGTAGTCGGCGGGCATTTCCTCGTCGGGGCGCATGGTGAACTCGCCGTTCTCGGTGCCGAGGTAGGTGAAGGCGAAGGACGAGGTCAGGGCCTTCTGCTCCAGCAGCTTGGTCACGCGCTCGGGCGAGCTGTCGTTGCTGATCGATTGCGCGGCACTTTCCACCAGCAGGATGCGCCCGGACAGCCAGTTCTGGATGTTGCTGGCCGTGACGTCGCCCATCTCATGCAGGTAGTTTTCCAGGTCGTCGCGAATGGCGTTGCGCTGCAGGTAGTCGTTGTAGAGGGTGAACAGGGAAAAGGCGACGATCACCACCAACGACGCGGCGAGCAGGATCTTGTGGCTGAACTGCAGGTTTTTAGTCATATCGTCTTGCTTCCGGAGGCCTCTGGAACCAGTCTTGTATTCCACTGCGGCACAATGCGCTGCGCCGCGTAGCTGCCGTGGCACGTGCGCGCCGCTGTTGCTTTCAAGCCTGTATCGTCATAGTTGCAGTAAAGCTTTAACCCAGGGGATGGCAAGATGCCTGTGAATTCGCAGTTCGTATTGGGGGCGGGTAGCGACGGTCAGGCCGTCGGCCAGCCGTTGCGTCTGGCCAACCGTCACGGCCTGATTGCCGGGGCGACCGGTACCGGCAAGACCGTGACCTTGCAACGCTTGATCGAGACCTTCAGTGATGCCGGGGTGGCGGTGTTCGCCGCGGACGTCAAGGGTGACCTCTGCGGTCTCGGCGCCGCTGGCACGCCGCAGGGCAAGGTCGCCGAACGCATCGCCAGCATACCGTGGCTGAATCACCAGCCGCAGGCGTACCCCGTGACCCTGTGGGATGTGCATGGTCGCAGCGGTCACCCGTTGCGCACCACGCTCAGCGAGATGGGCCCGCTGTTGCTGGGCGCCCTGCTGGAGCTGACCGACAGTCAGCAGGCCGCCCTGTATGCGGCGTTCAAGGTGGCGGATCGCGAAGGCCTGCTGCTGCTCGACATGAAGGACCTGAAGGCGCTGCTCGGCCATCTCAAGGACAACCCTGCGGTACTCGGCGAGGATGCCGCGCTGTTCACCAGCACCTCGGCGCAGGCGCTGTTGCGTCGCCTGGCGGGCCTGGAACAGCAGGGCGCCGAAGCCCTGTTCGGCGAGCCGGCGCTGCAACTGGAGGATCTCCTGCATCCGGATCGTGACGGCCGTGGCCGCATCCATCTGCTCGATGCCAGTCGCCTGGTGCACGAGGCGCCGAAGGTCTACGCGACCTTCCTGCTCTGGCTGCTGGCCGAGCTGTTCGAGCAGTTGCCGGAACGGGGCGATGCCGACAAGCCGGTACTGGCGCTGTTCTTCGACGAAGCGCATCTGCTCTTCGAGGGCACGCCGAAGGCGTTGCAGGAGCGTCTGGAGCAGGTGGTGCGACTGATCCGTTCGAAAGGCGTCGGGGTGTATTTCGTCACCCAGTCGCCCAGCGACCTGCCCGATGACGTGCTGGCCCAGCTCGGCCTGCGTATCCAGCATGGCCTGCGGGCGTTCACCACCAAGGAACAGAAGGCGCTGCGCGCGGTTGCCGACGGCTTTCGCCCCAATCCGGCGTTCGACAGCCTGAGCGTGCTCACCGAACTGGGGATCGGCGAGGCGCTGGTCGGCACGCTGGAGGACAAGGGCACGCCGGCCATGGTGCAGCGCGTGGCAATCGCGCCGCCGCAGTCACGCATCGGGCCGCTGAGCGAGGCCGAGCGCGCGGCGCTGGTGCGCCAGTCGCCGTTGGCAGGGCGCTACGACAAGCCCATCGACCGCGAGTCGGCCTACGAGCTGCTGACCGCCCGTGCCGAAGCGCGCCAGGAGGCGCCGGCCAAGACCGCGCAGAAGCCGCAGAAGGCCGAGCCCGGGCTGGGCGACATGGCCGGCGAGCTGATTGGCAGTGCGATGAAGAGCGCGCTGCGCCAGGCCGCCAACCAGATTGGCCGGCAGCTGGTGCGTGGGCTCATGGGGTCGCTGCTCGGCAGCAAGAAGCGCTGAGCGGAAGGGCGCTAGCCGGCGGCTTCGTCGGCGGCGTCCTGCTTGTCCTGGCGTTCCTTCTCGATCTTCTCGATTTCTTTGTCGAAGGCCTGGTCGAGCAGGCTGGGTTTCTTGCGCCAGGGTTTGCGGTCGGGGTCCGGTTGAGCGGCGTAGGTGATGACCTCACCGCCGTATACATCCTTGTAACGCTGCGCCTGGCGCTCTAGTTCTGCGCGCAGTTCGTCTTTCGTCACGGGGTTTACCTGTAGGTTCCTGATCGATCCAGATGACACGCGCAATACCAGGTCGATCAGTTTCGGCCTGGCGTGCATGGAAAGTTCGCGTCGACTGGCGGGGGAGCGTGCAATGCGGCATGACATGCCGGCATCGTTCTCCTGTCTCGGTTGTTACGAGTATCTGTAACTATTCGTCGAGAAAAGTTGCGTGGTGCAACGGACAGGTATTATCGCCGACGTCCGATGAATGTCCAGTGATCAGTTGGCCAGCGCCTGGTAGTGCAGGGTGACAGTCAACTGGCAAGTTTGTCCGGGGTGCAGCAAGTGCAGCCCCGGACGCCCCGGCAGATGGTGGGCGTTGACCGGGTGGCTGACCGGCTCGAAACAGAAGAAGGGCTGGTCCTGCGGGCAGAACAATAGAAATACTTCCGTGCCCTGTGCTTCGCAGAGAAGTTGGTAGCCGCCATCGTGCTGAATGATTCGCGCATGACCGGGCCACCCGCTGAAGGCATGGTCGACAACTTGCGCCGGTAATGCAGCGGGGGCGTCGAAGTTCCAGACTTCGGGCAACTCGATCCAGCGACTGGACAACTTGTTTTCATCACTTAGCCAGACACCGCTGGCATGCACCTGCAACTGTGTGTGGGCGTTGCGTGGCAGGTAGGGATGCAGGCCGAGGCCATACCAGGTGGGCTGGCTCCCCCCATGGGTGGCTTGCAGGCTCAGCTGCAGGCGCCCCGCATCGAGCCGCACCTGCAGGTCCGCGTGGTAGGGGAAGGGGTGCTGGCTGTGCAGCTGCAGCCGGGCGCTGTCGGATGTCACGTTGACCACCTGCCAGGGCTGCAGCCAGGCACTGCCGTGTATGGGCAGTGCCTCATGCTCGGTATTGGCCACGAGCGCCTGCCAGCCAGCCGGGGTGTCGAAGCCGCCACCGCCGATGCGGTTGGACCATGGTAGCAACGGGTAGCAGGCCAGGCGTCTGGGATTGCCGGCGGCCAGGGCGAGGTCGTCGCTGTGGCGCAGCAGCGGGCGGCCATCGCTGCGCCGACTCCAGTTGACCAGGCTGGCGCCCAGCTCCGGGGCCAGGGTCAACTGGGTGAGATCGTCGCCTAACGTCAGCAAGGTCGTCGCCATGTGCCGCCCCTGAGCCTGGATTTGTCGGGAATTCATAGTGTCATCGTACAACCGCTGGGCTATCATTGCCGCACAGTATCAAGTCGAGAGCTCATCCATCATGGAAATGCACAACGCTCAACCTCGTGCTCGTCGCAAGCACCGCAGCCTGGCCCAGGAGCTGGTGGCGGAGCTGTCGCAGCGCATTCGTGACGGCCAGATCAAGCGTGGTGAGAAGTTGCCCACCGAGTCGGCCATCATGGAAGAACAGGGTGTCAGCCGTACCGTGGTACGCGAGGCCCTGTCGCGTCTGCAGGCCGCCGGGCTGGTGGAGACGCGCCACGGGATCGGCACCTTCGTGCTCGATACCCCCAGCGCCAGTGGTTTTCGTATCGACCCGGCGACCATCGTCACGCTGCGTGACGTGCTGGCCATTCTCGAGCTGCGCATCAGCCTCGAAGTGGAGTCCGCCGGGATGGCGGCGCAGCGGCGCAGCGATGCCCAGCTGAAAGCCATTCGCGAGGCGCTGGATGCCATCAACGAGAGCGTGGCGCATGCCAGTGACGCGGTCTCCTCGGATTTCCAGTTCCACCTGAGCATCGCCGAGGCCACGGGCAACCGTTACTTCACCGATATCCTCAGCCACCTGGGGACCAGCATCATCCCGCGTACCCGGGTCAATTCCGCCAGCCTGGCGCGTGACGATCAGACCCACTACATGGCGCGCCTGGAGCGTGAGCACGAGCAGATCTTCGAAGCCATCGCCCGCCAGGATGCCGAGGCCGCGCGGGCGGCGATGCGCCTGCACCTGACCAACAGCCGTGAGCGCCTGCGGCAGGCGCACGAGGCGGCCGAGGCCGAAGCGCTGCACGGCTGATTCGGCGGCGGTACGCGTGCTGTCCATGCGCGTCGCCTAGCGGCGGTAGGCCAGGGCGATGATGCCGCCGACCACGATCAGGCCACCGAGCACCTGCAGGGCGCCGAGCAGCTGGCCGAGGATCAGCCAGCCGAACAGCATGCCGGCGACCGGCTCCATGTTCATCACCGGTGCATTGCGCGCGATATCCAGGCGCGGCATGAGGATGAACAGCAGCGAGAACGCCGTTCCGTAGAGCGTCACCAGCACGCCCAGGGCGATCCAGCCGGCGAGCGCGTTGGGCAGGCCCACGCCACCGGGCAGGGCGCCGCTGGCGCCGACCATGGCCGAGAGGCTGAACACCACCGCCATGGTCAGCATGCTGCGGACCCGGCCGGGCATGGCCGAGAGGCGGTGCTCGGTGACCCACAGCGCCACGGCGAAGACGCCGGCGGCGGTCAGGCTGAACAGCACGCCCTCGACCCAGCGCTCGTCGATGGCGCCTTGGTTGGCCAGGCGTGCCGGTACATCCAGCACCAGCATCAGGCCGATCAGGATCACGCCCATGATCACCGCGGCCCGGCGGGTTGGTGCCGGGCCGCCGAGTATCCAGGTCAGCAGGGCGAGCAGGATCGGCGACAGGTTGACCACCAGCAGGGCCAGGCCGACCGGAATGCGCGCCACCGCCGAATAGATGCAGAAGCTCTGCACCGCGATCAGCGTGCCCAGCAGCAGTTGCCAGCCCCAGGTCTCGCGCTTCAGGCGTAGCGAGTCGCGCTGCCAGAGCACCAGCGCACTGAGCACCAGCAGGGTCACCCCGGAGCGGCAGAGGATCGCCAGCAGCAGGCCGGCTTCATGGTCGAAGGCGATGCGTGCGGCGATGTGGTTGCCGGCGAACGAGCAGGCCAGCGTCGCGAGAATCAGGGCGGCGATGTGCCGGGGGAAGAGGGCGGCAGACATGGCGGAGCGGAATGTCCTCATACAGCAGGGAGCCGCCGGAAGGCGGCTCGGGATGGATCGACGACCTGCGGCCGATGACTTACAGCACCACGCTGGGCAGCCAGAGGGAGATGGCAGGGATGTAGGTCACGGCCATCAGCACCGCGAACAGCGCGATGTAGAACGGCAGCAGGGCCTTCACGGTGTTCTCGATGCTGACCTTGCCGATGGCGGCACCGACGAAGAGTACCGCACCTACCGGTGGTGTGATCAGGCCGATCCCCAGATTGACCAGCATGATCATGCCGAAGTGCACCGGGTCGACGCCGAACGAGGTGACCACGGGCAGCAGGATCGGGGTGAGGATCAGGATCAGCGGGGCCATGTCCATCAGGGTGCCGAGCACCAGCAGCATGAAGTTCACGCACATCAGGATCACGTAGCGGTTGTCCGACAGGGTCAGGAACGCGGTGGTGATCTTCGACGGAATCTGCATCAGCGTCATGATGTAGCCGAAGCTGGCGGCGAAGGCGATGAGGATCATCACGATCGACAGCGTACGCACCGTGCGGTGCAGCATCTTCGGCAGCTCGCTCCACTTGTAGTCGCGGTAGATGAACATGGTCACGAAGAAGGCCCAGACCACCGCCACGGCTGCCGACTCGGTGGCGGTGAACACGCCGCTGAGAATGCCGCCGAGGATGATCACCATGGTCATCAGGCCCCACAGCGCTTCCACGCAGATCTGCAGCGCCTGGCGCAGTGGGATCACTTCGCCCTTGGGGTAGTTGCGCTTTCTGGCGAACAGCAGGCAGAGCGTGGCCATGGTGGCGCTGAGCAGCAGGCCGGGGCCGATGCCGGCGACGAACAGCGCGGCGATCGACACCGTGCCGCCGGCGGCCAGCGAGTAGATCACCGAGTTGTGGCTGGGCGGGGTCAGCAGCGCCTGCACCGAACCGGAGACGGTGACGGCGGTGGAGAACTCGCGCGGGTAGCCTTTCTTCTCCATTTCCGGGATCAGCACCGAGCCGACCGAGGCGGTATCGGCCAGCGACGAGCCGGAGATGGCGCCGAAGAAGGTCGAGGCGGTGATGTTGACCAGCGACAGGCCGCCACGGACGAAGCCCACCAGCACCCCGGCGAACGCCACCAGGCGCCGCGCCATGCCGCCTTCGGCCATGATCGCGCCGGCCAGGACGAAGAAGGGGATGGCCAGCAGGGAGAATTTGTTCACGCCGCCGGCGATCTGGATCATCACGGCGTGCAGCGGAATCTCGATCCACCAGGCGCCGATCAGGGTCGCCAGGCCAAGGGCGTAGGCGACCGGGACGCGCAGCAGGATCAGGGCAATGAAGCTGCCCAGCAGGATGGCGGCATCCATTACACGGACTCCTTGGAATCTTCGCAGTTCTCGTAATCGACGACACGGCGCTTGTGCTGGTCGCCGTAGAGCAGTTGTTCGATGACGAACAGCAGGGTGACGAAGCCGCCCAGCGGAATCGGCGCGTAGCTGATGCCGACGCGCATCCAAGTCAGCGTGCTGAGGTACTGATTCCAGGTGGCGACGCACAGCTTGTAGCCCCAGATCAGCATGAACAGGCTGATCGCTCCCATGGCCAGGCGCACGAACAGGGTGAGAAAGGGTTGCGCCATGTCCGGCAGGCGATCGCTCAGCACCTGCACCGCCATGTGCGCGCCGGCGCGGTAGCTGGCGGCGGCGCCGATGAAGGTGAACAGCACCATCAGCAGGATGGCGACAGGCTCGGGCCAGCCGAGGCCCTGGCCGAGTGCGTAGCGGCTGAACACGCCCCAGGGGATGATCAAAGCCATGATCACGATCGCCAGTCCGGCGGTCGCGATACAGGCGCGGTAGATGGCGTCGTTGACGCCCAGAACCAGGTTTTTCATGAGACTTCACCGGTGACGCGACGTGGCCGGGGCGCACGCCGCGTGCTGCGCGTGGATTACTGAACGGCTTCGATGCGCTTGATCAGGTCGGCGAACTGCGCGCCGTACTTCTCACGAACCGGGGCGGTGGCGTCGTAGAAGGGCTTGGTGTCGACCTCGATGTACTCGACGCCCTCGGCCTTGAGCTTCTCGTCGCTGGCCTTTTCCTTGGCGACCCACAGCTCGCGCTCTTCCAGCTGTGCTTCCTTGGCCAGCTTCTTGACCAGCGCCTGCTGCTCCGGCGTCAGCTTGTTCCAGGTGGTCTTGGACATCAGCAGCGGCTCGGGGAGGATCAGGTGGTGGGTCTGGGTGTAGTACTTGGCCGCGCGGAAGTGGTTGTGTTCGAGCAGAGTCGGCGAGTTGTTCTCGGCACCGTCGATCACGCCGCTCTGCAGGGCGCTGAAGATTTCTCCGGTGTCCATGGCGATGCCGTTGGCGCCCATGGCGTTGAGGGTGTCGATGAACAGCGGGTTGCCGATCACGCGGATCTTCATGCCCTTGAGGTCTTCCAGCTTGCGCACCGGCTTCTTGGTGTAGAGGCTGCGGCTGCCGGCTTCCATCCACGCCAGGCCGACCATGTTGAAGTCGGAGTTGGTGATGGCATCGAGGATTTCCTGGCCGATCTCGCCGTCGATCACCTTGCGCATGTGCTCGATGTCGCGGAACACGAAGGGCATGTTGAAGACGTTGGTGGCGGGGACGACCGGGCCGACCGAGCCGAGGCTGACGCGGGTCAGCTGCACGGCGCCGATCTGGGTCTGCTCGATCACTTCCTTCTCCGAGCCGAGTACGCCGCCAGCGAACATGCGCGACTTGATCTCGCCAGCGGTCGCTGCGTCCAGCTTCTTGCCGAGGTTGTCCATGGCCACCACGGTCGGGTAGCCGGCCGGGTGGATTTCAGCGATCTTCAGGGTCATCTCGGCCTGGGCGAAGGTGGACAGGCCGAGAGCCAGAGGAAGTGTGGCGAGTAGCAACTTGCGTTTGAGGTTCATGCGGAAAGCTCCGTCTTGTTGTTGTTGGTGAACAGCAGCGCGAGACCGGTACCACGAGGTGGCCCGGGGTGAATCGGGTCAGGGGCGCAAGGCCGGTTCGGCCATGCCGCGCACGCCAGGGCTCAGGGCGAACACACCGCCGGCCAGCGGCTGCTCGGAAACGTCGCCGGCGGGGCGGATCGAGGTGACGAACAGGGTGTCCAGCTGCGGCCCGCCGAAGGCGCACATGGCGGGTTTCTGCACCGGAACCGCGAGCGAGCGGTCCAGGCGGCCGTCGGGGGTGAAGCGATGGACCAGCCCGGCGTCGTTGCCGCAGATCCAGTAGCAACCGTCGACGTCCACCGCCGCGCCGTCCGGGCGGCCGGGGTGGCGCGTCATGTCGATGAACAGGCGGCGGTTGTGCGGCGTGCCGCTGTCCGTGTCGTAGTCGAAGGCCCAGACCGCCTGCACCGTCGGGTGCGAGTCGGACAGGTACATGATCCGGCCATCGGGGCTGAAGGCCAGGCCATTGGGCACGATGAGGTCGTCGAGCCGTTCCTGCAGTTGGCCGTCGTAGCGATACAGCGCGCCGACGCGGGCACCGGCGGCCATGTCCAGCAGCATCGTGCCGGCCCAGAAACGTCCCTGGCGGTCGCAGCGACCGTCGTTGAAGCGCATCTGCGGGCGAGGGTGTTCGACGCGTGCCAGGCACTCGCTGCGGATGCCGCCATCGTCCTGCGGGCGCAGGTGGAAGAGGCCGCTCTGCATGCCGGCGAGCCAGCCACCGGACGGGTGCATGGCCAGGCAGGCGAGCATTTCATCGGCCTGCCAGCTCTGCGTCTGGCCATCGGCCATGGACCAGCGATGCAGCCGGCCTGCGGGAATGTCGACCCAGTACAGTGCCTGTTCCGCGGCGTTCCATACCGGGCTTTCTCCGGTCGCGTTGCGTGCGTCGACAATCAGTTCTGCTGACATGGCCGTGGTGTGCTCTGGTTGTTGTCGGGGCAGGAGCGGGGCGTGCGGGCGTCAGTCGTCGCCGAACGGGCCGGCGGCCACGAAGGCGCCGCCCTGGTAGATGCGCGCGGGATCGTCGGCGGCTGGCAGCGGTTGCGCCTCGACCTTGTCGCGGAACACTTCGGAGCTGTCCCTGGCCTGGAAATCGAGGTGGGCGGCCAGGTGGTTGTCCCACCAGACGTCGCGATTGTCCGACATGCCGTAGACCACGGTATGGCCGACGTTGGCCGTGTACAGGCAGCGTTCGATCAGCTGGGTGAGGTCGTCATAGCTCAGCCAGGTGCTCATCATGCGGCGATTGGCCGGCTCGGGAAACGACGAGCCGATGCGGATGCTGACGGTCTCGATGCCGTAGCGGTCGAAGTAGAAGCTGGCCATGTCCTCGCCATAGGACTTGGAGAGGCCGTAGTAGCCGTCCGGGCGCCGCGCCGAGCGGGCGTCGAGCCGTTCGTCCTGCTGGTAGAAACCGATGACGTGGTTGGAGCTGGCGAACACCACGCGCTTCACGCCATGGCGGCGCGCCGCTTCGTAGATGTGGAACACGCCGCAGATGTTGGCGCCGAGAATTTCCTCGAAGGGGCGTTCGACCGAGACACCGCCGAAATGCAGGATGGCATCCACGCCTTCGACCAGGCGATGGACCTCGGCCTTGTCGGCCAGGTCGCAGTGCACCACTTCTTCGTGCGGGCCGGCGGCGGGGGCCATCTCGCCGATGTCGGACAGGCGCAGGATGTTGGCGTAGGGGCGCAGGCGTTCACGCAGTACCTTGCCCAGTCCGCCAGCGGCGCCGGTCAGGAGAATGCGGTCGAAGGGGCGTAGCTCTGGGGACGTGCTGCTCATGCTGGGGCCTGGACTCTTGTTGTTGTTTTGGTGTCATACGTTGTCGTATGACATGGATCGATTATCAGCAGCACCCGATGCGCTGTCAACGTGATAATCGAGGCTTTTCCTCAGGCTTTGCTCTGCGCACGGGTATGCCTCTATAGTCGGCCTGGAACGGATGAAGCCGCATGCCATCTGCATTGCTGCCGTGTTCTCCGCATTCCAGGCGATGGCGCGAGGCCTGTTCTAGGTGCCGAACGATGGCGTGGCGGATATCGGCCAGCGCTGGCCGTTCGACTAAAGTTGTATGATGACTGCGGCTCGAGGGAATGACGCGAGCCGGGGGTGAAACCGTGCATGATGGAGCCGTGAGATGAGCCGGAGACCTGCCGGGATACGCAGCAGCACAGCGCCCACGCTGATCGACGTGGCCAAGGTCGCGGGGGTATCGCCGATCACCGTGTCGCGCGCCCTGGGGCGGCCGGAGGTGGTTACCGATGCCACGCGCAAGCGGGTGCTGGAGGCGGTGCGGGCTACCGGCTACGTGCCCAACCTGGCGGCGGGCTCGCTGGCCTCCAGTCGCAGCCGGCTGGTGGCGATCTTCCTGCCGACCATCGCCAACTCGATCTTCGCCGACACCGTGCAGGCACTGACCGACCACCTGGCGGCGGCGGGCTACCAGACCCTGCTGGGGCTGACCGGCTACCGCCCGGAGCAGGAGGAGGCGCTGCTCGAGGCGGTGCTGGGGCGGCGCCCCGACGGCATCGTCCTGACCGGCACCGAGCACACCCAGGCCAGCCGCGAGCGCCTGGCGCGGGTCGGCATTCCGCTGGTCGAGGCATGGGACCTGTGCGAGCGGCCGCTGGACATGCTGGTCGGCTTCTCTCACGAGGCGGTTGGCCAGGCAGTGGCGACCTACCTGCTCGGCAAGGGCTACCGCCGTGTGTCGGTGGTGGGCATCGACGACCCGCGCGGCCTGCGCCGTTATCGCAGCCTGGTGGCGGCCCTGGAGGGACGTCTGGAGGCACCCGTCAGCGCGCAGCTGTTGCCGGCGCCGGCGACCCTGGCGGTCGGTCGCGAAGGCCTGGCGCGACTGCTGCAGGCCGGCGCGGCCGGAGAGGTGGTGGTGTGCAGTTCCGACACCCTGGCGCAGGGGGTGATGGCCGAGGCGGCCAGCCGTGGCTTGCGCGTGCCCGAGGACCTGGCGGTGATGGGCTTTGGCGACCTGTCCAGTGCGGCGCACACCCATCCGCCCCTGTCCACGGTGCGGGTGGACGGGGCGCGCATCGGCCGTGCCATCGCCGAGGCCCTGCTGGCGCGCATTGCCGAGCCGGCCAGCGGACGCCAGCCGCTGCGCCTGGACGTGGGCTTCGAACTCATCGAGCGCAGCAGTGCCTGAGCCTGCTGCGCATTGCCGACCGCTTGCTGCAGCGCCTAGCCCAGGCGCAGGTGGTTGTCCCAGAGCCCGGCCGGCAGGTCCAGGGCCTTGGCCACGATGCGCTCGCCGCGGCAGTCGTACAGGCGGCAGCGGCCCTGGCCCGAGGTCACGACGAAACCGTCGGTGACGGCGCCCACCCCGGCACAGTCCGGCAGCGGCACGTCCAGGCGCACCTCGGCGCTGTCCAGGTCCCAGACGAAGAAGCGATTGCCGCGCGGTGCGGTCATCGCCAGCAGGCGCAGGTCGTCATGGATCGCCAGGCTGGCGGTGTACTGGGTCATCATCGCCCGTTGCGCCTCGCCCAGCGGGAACGCCTGGAAGGCCTGGCCGGGACGCTTGATGGCGAGCAGCGGCACGGCGTCATGCAGGTCGCCCATGTACTGCTGGCCGCTGACCACGGTGCCGTCGCGGGCCACGGCGAGGTGACGGACGCTGTTCTGCTGGTCGGCCAGCTTCTCCTGGCTGACCAGGCTGCCATCGCGGCGCATCAGCACCAGGCTGGAGTCCATGGCGTCGAGGTTCATCTCCACGCGGCTTTCCGCCTCGGTGCGGATGCCGCCGTTGGCGACCACCAGGGTCTCGCCGTCGGGCATCCACAGCAGCTGGTGAGGGCCCACGCCGTGGGTGCTGTGTTCGCCGCTGCGCTCGAGGCGTTCGCCGTTCAGGCGATAGACGCCCAGCACGCCGCGCCCTGGCTCCGTGGTGTCGTTCTCGGTGGCGTAGAGCCAGTCGCCGTCCTGGTGAAACACCGCGTGGCCGTTGTAGTGGCGGCCTTCGGCAGCGACCAGGGTCTGCAGCAGACGGCCGTCGCGGGTGTCGATCAGGTAGCTCTCGGTGCTCGGCCGGCGGCCGACGAACAGCGCCAGCGGCAGGCTCGGGTGCGGCACCACGTCGTGGCAGCGCTCGGTCACGGCGGTGGCGAAGGCCTGCTGCCCATCGAGGTGATAGCCCACGGCATAGTGCTTGCCGTCGGCATCGTCGCGGGCCGACAGCAGCAGAGGCTGGCCGGACGGGCCGAACAGGGTCCAGCTGCCGAAGGCGCCAGCGGCGGCCAGGCTCGCCGCGACGGCGCCCAGGCCGAGGAAGGTTCTGCGTTGCATGCTCAGTCTCCGTCGTGGGCGTTGAAGCCGATCTGCACGCCCAGGGCCTTGGCCAGGTCGCTTTCCTGCAGGCGGTGCAGGCGGTTGAGACTGTCGTACAGCTCGTTCAGGCTGGCGCGGCCGGCCTCGTCGGCGAGCAGTTCACCCAGCGGGCGCTCCAGCGCGGCGAGGCGCTGACGGGTCTCCTGGTAGGCCGCGTCGATACGTTGGGCCAGCTCGGCCTGGTCAGCGCCGAGCAGCGCCTGGATGCCGTCGCGATTGCCGCCATGCCACAGCAGTTCGGCGCTGGCCAGCGCCGCGCCGAGGTTGGCCAGGCTGGCGGTGCTGCGCCAGGCCTCGGCCTGGTACGGCTGGGGGATGCCCTTGGTCTGGCGGCCGAGCGGGGCGCCGAGCTTCTTCTTCAGGCCGTCGATGCCGCTGATCTGCACGCGCAGCAGTTCGGCGATGGCCTCGTTGGCATCGGCGTAGCGGTCGTTGGGGAAGGTCTTCAGCTGCTCGGCCATGCCCGACTTGCCCTGCCACTCGCCGACGATGTTGCCGGCCAGCTCCTGCTGGTGCACGCCGATCGCCTGCAGCAGCGCGCAGTAGCGGGTTTTCTGCTCGGGCTGGGACAGGTCCAGCTCGGGGTCGAAGAGGATGTACTCGTAGGCGGTCAGGCCCTGTACCACCACGCTGGCGTTCGCCAGGTCGTCCGGGGTCAGCTGCGGCTTGTTCTTCAGCAGGGCTTCGACCTGCCGCTGCACCAGGTTCTTCTTGTCCGGCCAGAACTGGATCTGCCAGGCGCGGTTGCCTTCGGCCAGCGGGCCGATCAGCAGCGGCTGCAGGCCGGCCCAGGCGCTCTGCGCGCCGAGAAAGGCCTGGCGGGCGGCCGTCAGGTCGGCACTGCCGGCGCAGAATGCGGCGGAGCTGGTGGCCAGCTGGCGATCGGCTTCCTGCCAGCTGGTGTAGGCCGGCAGCAGTACGCCGTCGGCCAGCGCGGCGCTGACCTTGGCTTTGGGGTCCTGCTGGCCGCAGCCGACCAGGGCCAGGCCGAGCAGGGAGGCGATCAGGGTTTTGGGCAACATCGCAGGCTCCTTAGAGGGTGTTCACACGATCGACGAGCGAAGACGGGACGAAGCGGTTTGAGGATGCGCAGTTTACTGCGCCGAACACGCAGTCCGGGGGCAATTTCAAGGCCGTGTGGTCGAATGCAGGCATGTTGGCGGCGTCCTCCTAGAGGGAGTTGAGGAAGGCGAGCAGCGCGGCCCGCTCATCGCTGTCGAACTGCAGCACGCGCTGCCGGGCCACCTCGGCCTCGCCGCCATGCCAGAGAATCGCCTCCAGCAGGTTGCGCGCGCGTCCGTCATGCAGGAACTGGGTATGGCCGTTGACCGCCTCGGTCAGGCCGATGCCCCACAGCGGCGGGGTACGCCACTCGCGACCGCTGGCGAGAAATTCCTCGCGGCCATCGGCCAGGCCTTCGCCCATGTCGTGCAGCAGCAGGTCGGTATAGGGGCGGATCACCTGGTTGGCCAGCTCCGGCTCGGCGGCTTCGGCCGAGGTGGTGAAGCTCGGGGTATGGCATTTCTGGCAGCCGGCCTGGTGGAACAGGCTCTTGCCCTTGAGCACTTCGGGCGCATCGACATCGCGCCGCGCCGGCACGCCGAGGTTGCGGCTGTAGAACAGGACGCTGGCGAGGATGGTGTCGCTGACCTCCGGCTCACCGCCGTGCGCTGCGGCGAGGCAGTCGGCTTGCGCGGAGGTGCAGTTGTCGTGGGGGATCAGCGAACTGGTCAGGCCCATGTCGTTGGCGAAGGCATCCGCGTTCTGCTGGTTGAGGCTGGGCTGGCCGGCCTTCCAGCCGAAACGGCCCAGTGCGCTGCGCTGCTGCTGGCGATCCCAGACGCGGTTGGCGCGTCCGGAGATGCCATCGCCATCGGCGTCGTCCGGGTCGGCGGCGGCGAGGATGTCGGCTTCGGCGATGGCTTCGAGCAGGCCCAGGCCGATCATCGGCGGGGCGATGCGCACCGAGAACAGGGTATCCGGGTGCATGGCACCGTAGCCCAGCTGGCTGATTTCCAGGCGCGGCTTGCGCAGTTCCACCTCGGTGCCGTCGGCGAAACTCACCGGCACGCTGCTGTAACTGACGCGCACCTTGCCCTCGGGCGCCACCCCAGGGTTGGCCATGTCCTGCAGCTGGGTGCCATAGGTCGGCTCGGCGATCACCCCCTGTTGTAGCAGGCGCTCGGCATCCTCCGGGCGCGCCGGCAGGGACAGGCGCACCAGCATCGACGCGGCGCTCAGCGCATCCGCCGCCGGGGGATGGCCGCGGCCGTCCTTGATGTGGCAGTTCTGGCAGGCGTTGGTGTTGAACAGCGGGCCCAGGCCGTCACGCGCGGTGGTGGTGGCGGGGGCCGTGACCCAGGGGTTGCGGAAGAAGCTGTTGCCCACCGAGAAGTCCAGGCGCCGGCTCGGCGCCAGGTTCGCCGATGGCAGGGAGAAGGCGTTGTGGTCGAACTTGCGCACGGTGGCCGCACCGGCGGACAGCGCTTCACCGGGCTCCGCTGCGGTGAAGTTCGCGTGCTGTTCGCAAGCGATCAGGGGCAGGACCAGAAGAGGCAGCAAACAGCGCTGGAGCGGCGACATCGGGAGAGCTATCCGGGCGGGCAGGGGAACGGGGCGCCAAGATTAGCAGGCTAACGGAATTTAAATAAGATCAATTAGCGTTATCTGCCGGGGCAAAAGGTCGCGCGTCAGCGGCATGTGCCCGTTGCAGCGCGAGTGGCGCGCAAGCGGGCAGGACGCCAACGCCGTGCCTGGCGGGCTCAGCTGACCCGGAAGCGATTGATCTGTTGCTGCAGGTCGCTGCCCAGGCGCGCCAGGTCGACGCTGGCGGTGGAGGTCTCCTCGGTCGCGGCGGCCGATTGCTCGGCGATATCGCGGATATTGGCGATGCTCCGGTTGATCTCCTCGGCGACCGAACTCTGCTCCTCGGAGGCCGTGGCGATCTGCTGGTTCATCTGCTGGATGCGCGACACCGCTTCGTCGATCCGCGTCAGGGCGGTACCGGCGTGGCGCGCCGCCTCCACGGTCTCGCCAGCCATGCTGCGGCTCTGCGCCATGACGCTCACTGCGCTCTCGGCGCCGTTCTGCAGCGCGGCGACCAGCTGTTCGATCTGCTGGGTGGACTCCTGCGTGCGGCGCGCCAGGGCGCGCACCTCGTCGGCGACCACGGCGAAGCCACGGCCGGCTTCGCCAGCGCGCGCGGCCTCGATGGCGGCGTTGAGTGCCAGCAGGTTGGTCTGCTCGGCGATGCTCTTGATCACGTCCAGCACCGTGCCGATGTTGGCGCTGTCGCCCTTGAGCCGGCCGATGGCCTCGGCGGAGGCTTCCACGGTGCTGGCCAGCTGTTCGATGCGGGTGATGGCCTGCTGCACCACCTTGTCGCCCTCGCGGGTCTGGTCTTCCGCGTCGCTGGCCGAGCTGGCGGCGTTCTCGGCATTGTGCGCGACATCCTGCACGGTGGCCGCCATCTGGTTCATGGCGGTGGCGACCTGGTCGGTCTCCATGCGCTGCTGGGTGACGCCGGCGCTGGTCTGCTCGGTCACCGCCGAGAGCTCTTCCGCCGCCGTGGCGAGCTGGGTGATGCCCGCGCCGAGCTGGCCGATCAGGTCCCGCAGGCTCAGGGTCATGGCCTGCATGGCCTGCATCAGCTGGCCCAGTTCGTCGCGGCGGTCGCTCTCGATGTTGGTGGTCAGGTCGCCGCCGGCGACCTGCCGGGCGATGCCGACCACGCGCTGCAGCGGGGTGACGATGGCCTGGGTGATGAACAGTGCACAGAGCACGCCGAGCACGAAGGCGATCGCGGCGGCGATCAGCAGGGTCTGCTTGGCGTGGCTGGAGTCGCTCGCCAGCAGCTCGCGCTGCAGCTTGAGCGACTGGCTCGACGCGGCCGTGACCTCGCGCGCGCGGGAGGTCATGTCTTCTTCGCTCTGGTCCAGCTCGCCCAGGTTGTTCTTCAACTGGGCGAAGTGGCTGCGGTAGGCAGCCAGTTGCTGCAACGCAGCTTCCATCTCGGCGCGCGCGGCGTCGTCCTGCAGCGTATTGAGCAGTTGCCGGCTCTTGTCGTCGAGCGACTGGAAGTGGCCATCGAGGAGCTGCGCGTACTGGTCGTCGCGGCGCAGCAGGAAGTCCTTCTCGCGGCGCCGCGCTTCCAGCAGCTCGCGTGCCAGTTGGCTGGCCTGGTTGGCGCGGTCCAGGGTGTCGATGCTGCTCTGCGCGCCGCTCAGGCGGATCTGTTCGACGGCCAGCTGGCGCAGCTTGGCCTCCAGGTCGGTGAAGCGCTTGAGCGCTGCACGGGCAGACTCTTCCATGGCTTGCTGCGCCTCGCTGCTGGCCTTGCCGGCGGCCTGCAACTGCGCCAGCTCGTCGCGGTAGCCGCTGGCGTCTTCCTGGATCTGGCGCATCAGCGCCTTGTTCTCAGGGCGCGCCAGCTCCGCTTCCTTCGCGGCGGCCTGCTCCTGTATCTGCTGCGACAGGCTCAGGGCCTGCTGCATGGCGGTTTGATCGTCGCGCAGCAGGTAGTTCTTTTCCTGCTGGCGCGCGCGCATCAGGTTGGCGTCGATCTCGCTGACGCCCAGCAGGCTGTCGATGCGATCGAGGGTGCTGTCCAGGCTGGTGTTGCCGATCCAGGCCGTGGCCAGGGTGATGAACAGGATCAGGCCGAAGCCGCCGAGCAGTTTTTTACGAACACTAAGGTCAAGAAGCATGCGAGTGACAGTTTTCATGACGATTCCCTGTGCTGTGTGGCGGCTGACAACCTCGAACTGGCCTGATGGATCGGCTGTGGCGAACGGGTCGTTGCCGCCGAGGGACGCCGGCAGGGTATGGCGTGCCCCGGCGTCCATGCGGCTTGCTGCGTGTTCCTGCCAGGAAAGCAGCGCTGCCCTGTTCACAAGGCAGAATAGCAGGCGAAAGGGTGATGACAATTTGATGTCAGTTGCGCGAGACGGGGCCGCGCGGCGTTGCAGGCGGCTGCCTGAACGCCGGGGTCAGCGCCGGGGCGAGGCCCCCAGTTCGGCGGCGATCTCGTCGGCGCACTGCTGCAGGCTCTCGCGGTAGCGTTCGCGCGCCACCGGGCTGTCCATCACCGCCTCCGGGCCGGACAGGTTGATCGCCGCGACCACCTCGCCCCGGTGGTTGCGCACGGCGCAGGCGATGGCGGTGGAGTAGTCGGAGCGGTGCATGACCCAGCCACGCTCGCGGTCACGCTCGATCAGCTGCTGCAGCTCGGGCAGGGTCTTCGGCGCAGGCGGCGGATAGTCGTCGAGGCGCACGTGCTGGTAGAGCTTGTCCAGCTCCATGGGCGTCAGCGCACACAGCAGCATGCGCCCCATGGCCGTGCAGTGGCAGGGGATGCGGGTGCCGATGGGGATATTCACCGACAGCCGCTGGGCGGCGAAGGCGCGGCCGACGTAGAGACTGTCGGTGTGCTCGCGGATGGACAGGTGGCAGGACAGCGAGGTGCGATCGCGCAGCGCATTGAGGTGCGGCATGGCGATGTCCACCAGGTCGCGGCTGGCCAGGTAGGCGAAGCCGTCGCAGAGCACCTGCGGGCCCAGCTCGTAGCTGTTCTTGCCGAGCTTGCGCAGGTAGCCCATGTCGGTGAGCGTGATGAGGATGCGGTAGATGGCCGAGACGCTGACGCCCAGGCGCTCGGCGATGGCGTTGCTGCTCAGGCTGCGCACCTCGGCGTTGAACATCTGCAGGATGCTCAGGCCGCGTTGCAGCGCCGGCACGCGGTAGTCCAGCTCGTCTTCGTGGATGCCCATGGCGTTGGCCTCCTGGAGGATGAAGCGCCATCCACCCTGCGCTCGGTCGTGGCCGCGCAGGGTGGATCACGTGGTGTCAGGGCAGGGCGTCGATGCCCACGGGGTGTCCATCGAATTCCTGCATGGCATCGAGCAGCGCGCCCCAGAAGTAATGCGCCGAGGCGCGGTCGCAGAGAATGTGCAGGCCAGGCAGTTCGCCCTGGGGCAGGTTGGCGACGATGACGTTGACCCGTGCCGCCGAGGTCTGCGCCACGCTGCCGGGCGGGAAGGCCTCGGCGCGCAGGTCGACGCCGCACAGCTTGGCCATCACCTCGCTGCCGTGGCGCCCGCTCAGCAGCAACCAGGCATGGCTGTCCTGGCGCGGCAGCAGATAGTTGGGGCTGCCGTCGAACTGCCAGTCCTGCTCCTGCTGACGTACGCGCGCGCCGGCGTCGAGCAGGCTGCCCAGCAGCAGGTATTCGTTCTGCGACAAGCGCAGCACGGCACTCCCGTCGGCCTGGGCGAGCGCCTGGTTGGGCGCGCCCGGCAGGACGAAGCCCTGCGCCTGCAGGCAGGCCGCGCTGGCGACGCCGCGAAACCCGACCCGTGGCAGATTGCTCAGGTCCAGCAGCGCGCAGCGGGCGGCGCTGGCGCGCTCGTCCTGGTCGCCATGCGCGGTGGCGATGCAGCTGTCGCCAATCCGGCCCAGGCGGGCCTCGGCGTGCAACCGGTACAGCGGGCTGCGCTCGCTGAAGTGTTCGGCTCCGATGCTCATGCTCATGCTCACAGCTCCTGGCGTTGGTTTTCGGGGTCGTAGAAGGGCAGCTGCACCACCGTGGCCTGGACCATCTCGCCGCCTTCGACGCGGATCGGCAACAGCTGGCCGGGTGTGGCCTGCTCGGGGGCGCAGTAGGCCAGGCCGATGATCTGGCCGAGGGTCTGCGAGTATTCGCAGGAGGTGACGTTGCCGCTGATATCCGCGCCCTTGAGCACCAGATGGCCTTCCAGCGGCTGGCTGCTGCCCCGGGGCAGGGTGAAACCGACCAGTTTGCGGATCGGCGCCTGCGCCTCGAGGATCTCCACGGCGCGCTTGCCGACGAAGAACGGCTTGCTGCGGGCGATGGCCCAGTGCATGTCGATCTCGGCCGGGCTGGTCATGCCGTCGGTGTCCTGGCCGATGATCACGTGGCCCTTTTCCAGGCGCAGCAGGCGCTGGGTCTCGACCCCGAACGGACGAATGTCATGCGCCTTGCCGGCCTCCATCAGCGCGTCCCACAACGCCTCGCCGTAGCGCGCCGGTGCGTGGATCTCGTACCCCAGTTCGCCGACGAAACCCACCCGTAGCAGGCGCACCGGAATACGTGTGCCGCAGAGGGTGAGCAGGCTGCCCTGGCGCACTGCCAGGTAGGGAAAACCCTCGGCGGACAGGTCGACGTCGTGGCACAGCCGGGCCAGCACCTGGCGTGACTCCGGCCCGGCCAGGTTGACGGCGGCCAGGGCGGCGCTGACGTTGGTGATGTCGACGTTCAGGCGCCACTGCGCATTCCACTTGAGCATCTGCTGGTAGACACGGTCGACGCCGCTGGTGGTGGCGCTGACATAGAAGTGCTGCTCTTTGAGGCGCGCGCAGACGCCATCGTCGATCACCACGCCCTGTTCGTTGGTCATCAGCGCGTAGCGCGAACGGCCCACCGGCTGCTTGGCGAAGGCGAAGGTGTAGAGGCGGTTGAGCAGTTCGGCGGCGTCCGGGCCACGCACGTCCAGGCCGCCGAGGGTGGACACGTCGATCAGCCCGACCTTCTCGCGCACGTGGCGCGCCTCGGCCTGCATGCAGGCCTCGCGTTGCTCGGGCGCGCCGTAGTAGGCCGGGCGCTGCCAGATGCCGGCGGGCATCATCTTCGCCCCCAGCTCCAGGTGGCGGGCGTGCATGGCGGTCTGCCGATACGGGTCGAAGCCACGTCCGGCGACCTGTGCCAGGGTTTCCGGGCAGAACGGCGGGCGCGCCGTGGTCACCCCGGTTTCACTGACGCTGCGCCCGGTGGCCTGGGCCACCAGGCGCGCGGTGGGCAGCGCCGAGTGGCGCCCCTGCGAAGGGCCCATGCCGACGGTGGAGAAGCGCTTGACCAGTTGCACGTCGCGGTAGCCGTGGCGGGTGGCGTTGACGATATCGCGCACCTGCAGGTCTTCGTCGAAGTCGACGAACTCCTTGCCCTTGGGGTGGGGGAAAATCGGCCAGGGGAAGTTGACCCGCGCCTCGCCCGCCAGCTCGCGCAGGGGCTGGCCGCTGTCCAGGCCCAGCGCCTGCAGGGCACGCAGGGCGCCATTACCGGCGTCGGCCAGCAGCGTGTCGAGGGCATTGCGCCCGTTCACCGAGCCGACCACCTGCAGCCCGGCAGGCAGGCCGGACAGACTGAAGGCGGCGCTGGCGTCGTCGTAGGCCAGCTTGCCGCCGGCCTGGCACGGCAACTGGTATGCCGGCATGTAACCGGCGGACATGCACAGCAGGTCGCAGTCGATGCGCAGGCCGCTGCTCGCGACCTCGCCCTGGGCGGTGATGCGGCGCACGTCGACGGCGTTCAGGTGGTTGTCGCCGAGTGCCTCGTACACGGTGCTGCCGACATGGCAGGCAACGCCCCGGGTCTGCAGGGCGGTGACCAGGCTGCCGTCGCTGGCGCGCTCGCGCAGGTCCACCAGAGCGGCGACCTCGACCCCGGCATCGAGCAGGTCGAGGGCGGCCAGGTAGCCGTCGTCGTTGCCGGTCAGCAGCACGGCACGGGTGCCCGGCTTGACCGCATAGAGGCGGATCAGGCGCTGGGCGGCGCTGGTCAGCATCACCCCGGGCAGGTCGTTGTTGCGGAACACCACCGGCTGCTCGAACGCGCCGGCGGCGACGATGCACTGGCGGGCGCGCACCTTGTACAGGCGATTGCCCTGGATCACCGGCAGGTAGTGGTCGGTGAACCAGGCGTTGCAGGTGGCCTGCCTGAGCACGCGGATATTGGCGTGGCCCTCGACGGCGGCCAGCAGTTCGCTGCGCAGCTCGCCCGCGCGCTTGCCCTCGACGTCGAAACGGGCCCAGGCCAGTGCGCCGCCGAGGTAGCTGTGCTGCTCGATCAGCAGTACCTTGGCGCCGGCATTGGCAGCGGTCAGCGCGGCGCTCAGGCCGGCAGGGCCGGCGCCGATCACCGCGAGGTCGGTGAACAGGAAGGCCTTGTCGTGGTACTGCGGCTGCAACGCCAGGTTCAGCACGCCGAGGCCGGCTTTCTTGCGCACCAGTGGCTCCCAGACCTTCCACATGCCTTTCGGCTTGTAGAAGGCGCGGTAGTAGAAACCCACCGGCATGAACCTGGAGAAATGCCCGAGCAGGGCGTCGCGGTCCCTGTCCAGGCTGCCGCTGTAGTTCTGCGCGCTGACCTGGAGGTCGGCGGCCAGCGGCTGCAGGTCGGCCAGCACATTGGGTTCGTCCGGCAGCTGCACCAGGGTATTGGCGTCCTGCCCGGCCATCGACAGCGGGCCGCGTGGGCGGTGGTACTTGAACGAACGCGACAGCAGCCAGCGCCGGTTGGCCAGCAGCGCGCTGGCGATGCTGTCGCCAGCCAGGCCCTGGTAGGTGCGGCCCTCGAAGTCGAAGCTGAGTGGCTGGTTGCGGTCGATCAGCAGGCCCAGCGGGGCCGGCAGGCGGACGTCGGCGCTCATGCGCTCACCTCTTCAGGCTGCTTGGCGGGGAGGGTGAAGTCGACGCGCTGGTCGAACAGCTCCTTCGGGTCGAAGGTGCGCAGGATCTCGTCGCTGACGGTGTGGCGCTCGGCGAGGAACCAGTAGCTGGAGGCGTTGTGCAGCCACCACTCGGTGACGACCCCGGCGCGGTTGTCGCAGTTGAACACGTAGTCGGCCCATTCGGCGTCCGAGCAGGTGCCTGGATCGGGCATGTGCCTGAGTTCGCCGCCGTAGGTGAATTCGTTGATGTTGCGGGGCCCGTTGAGCGGGCAGGGCATGATCTTCATTGCGCGTGACTCCTTGGCGAGCAAGGTTGAGCTGATCGTTGGAGGAACCGCGGGGGGCGCCTGGCCTTGCCGGCGATCATCACGGTCTGCCGAATGGGTCGCCCGCAAGCGGGCTCCTGCGGCACATGTCGTGCGTGTCTTCAGTGGCTCGCCGCCGTGGCGCCCATCTCGTTGACCTGGCGGAAGCTGGCGAAGCGCTCCAGGGCGAAGGGCTGGATCAGCGCGGGCGTCCTGCCGCCGCTGGCGACCAGCTCGGCCATGGTCCAGCCGCAGATCGGCGTGGCCTTGAAGCCCCAGGTGCCCCAGCCGGCGTCCAGGTAGTAGTTGTCCAGCGGCGAGCGACCCATGATCGGGCTGTAGTCCGGGGTCATGTCGGTGCTGCCGGTCCACTGGCGCATCAGCTTGGCGCCGGCCATGAAGGGGAACATCTCGATGGCATGGGCCAGCAGGCTTTCCTTCAGGTCCAGGGTCGAGCGCGTGTTGTACAGCGGGTACGGGTCGGAGCCGCCGCCGAAGACGATCTCGCCACGGCTGGTCTGCTGCACGTAGCAGTGCAGCGCGCTGGAGCTCACCAGCGGGTCGAGGAACGGCTTGAACGGCTGGGTGACCATGGCCTGCAGCGGGTAGGTGTGGATCGGCGCCCTGATCCCCAGCTTGTTCATCAGCAGCGAGCTGGCACCGGCCACCGCCTGCACCACGCAGCCGCAGCGCACGTCGCCGCGATTGGTGCGCAGGGTGGTGACCTTGCCGTTCTCGACGATGAAGTCCTGCACCTCGGTGAGCTGGTGGATCTCCACGCCGCGCTTGGCCGCCTGCTTGGCGTAGCCCCAGGCCACGGCATCGTGGCGCGCCGTGGCGCCGTCGATGTGCCAGAGCCCGGCGAGCACGGGGAGGTGGCCGGGGTCGAGGTTGAGCATCGGCACCAGCTCGCGGATCTGCTGACGGTCGATCATCTCGGTGCGGCCACCGAAGTGCTTGTTCACTTCGGCGCGCTGGCGGAAGGCGCGTACCGTGGCGTCGGTGTGGGCCAGGGTGAGCTGGCCGCGCTCGGAATACATGATGTTGAAGTCGAACTCGTTGGACAGCGCCTTGAACATCCGCACCGACTCGGCGTAGAAGCGCACGCCCTCGCTGGTCAGGTAGTTGGAGCGGATCACCGCCGTGTTGCGCGCGGTGTTGCCGCTCCCCAGGTAGGACTTCTCCAGCACCGCGACGTTGGTCACGCCGTGGTACTTGGCCAGGTAGTAGGCGGTGGCCAGTCCATGGCCGCCACCGCCGATGATGACCACGTCATAGGCCGGCTTGAGGTCCTTTGGCGCAGGCAGGTCGACCTCCACGGGGTACTCCGAGGACAGGCCGTACTTGAGCAGGGCAAGGGGCATGGCGGTTACTCCTGGGCGCTCGGCGCATGTTGCTGGCGGGCAGCGGTGACGGTGTTGTGCATCAGCATGGCGATGGTCATCGGGCCGACTCCGCCGGGCACCGGGGTGATGGCCGAGGCCACCGGCTGCACGGCGTCGAAGTCGACGTCGCCGACCAGGCGCGAGCGGCCGTCGTCCTCGATGCGGTTGATGCCGACGTCGATCACCACCGCGCCCGGCTTGATCCAGTCGGCGTCGATCATGCGCGGGCGGCCGACGGCGGCGACCACGATGTCGGCCTGACCGCAGAGGCGTTGCGGCTTGACGCTGCGCGAGTGCAGCACGGTGACGCTGCAGTCGGCGGCCAGCAGCAGCGCCGCCATCGGCTTGCCGACGATGTTCGAGCGCCCGACCACCACGGCGTGCTTGCCGGCCAGGTCGCCCAGGGTGTCGCGCAGCAGGCGCATGCAACCCGCTGGTGTGCAGGGCGTGAGCACCGGGCGCCCCTGGCTGAGGCCGCCGACGTTCTCGCTGTGAAAGCCATCGACATCCTTGGCCGGGTCGATGGCCTGCAGCACCTGTGTCTCGCTGATGTGCGCCGGCAGCGGCAGCTGCACCAGGATGCCGTGCACCGAGGCATCGGCATTGAGCCCTTCGACCACCTCCAGCACCTCCGCTGCGCTGGCTTCGGCGCCCAGGCGGTATTCCAGCGAGCGGATGCCCACCTCACCGGCGCGTAGCACCTTGTTGCGCACGTAGACCTGGCTGGCCGGGTCACTGCCGACCAGCACCACCGCCAGCGCCGGCTCGATGCCGCGCGCCTTGAGCGCGGCCACGTCGCCGGCGACTTCGGCGAGCACGCGGGCGGCGGTCGCCTTGCCGTCGATCAGTCGTGCGCTCATCGGAAGATCACCGTCTTGTCGTGGTTGAGGAACACGCGGTGTTCGAGGTGGTACTTGACCGCCTTGGACAGCGCCACCGTCTCGGTATCGCGGCCCACCGCCACCAGGGCATCGGGGGTGTAGTTGTGGTCCACGCGCTGCACTTCCTGCTCGATGATCGGGCCTTCATCGAGGTCCGAGGTGACGTAGTGCGCGGTGGCGCCGATCAGCTTCACGCCACGGTCGAAGGCCTGGTGGTAGGGCTTGGCCCCCTTGAAACCGGGCAGGAACGAGTGGTGGATGTTGATGGCGCGGCCGGACAGCTGCTGGCACAGGTCATCGGAGAGGATCTGCATGTAGCGCGCCAGCACCACCAGTTCGGTCTGGGTCTCCTCGACGATCCTCAGCAGCTCGGCCTCCTGCTGGGCCTTGGTCTCGCGGGTCACCGGCAGGTAGATGAAGCGGATGCCTTCGCGCTCGGCCATCGGCCGCAGGTCGAGGTGGTTGGAGACGATGGCGGTGATCTTCATCTGCAGCTCGCCCTTCTGGTGGCGATAGAGCAGGTCGGCCAGGCAGTGGTCGTACTTGCTGACCATCAGCAGCACGCGCATCGGCTCGGTGCTGTCGTGCAGCTCCCAGGTCATCTCGAAGCGTTCGGCGACATCGACGAAACCGTCGTGGATCTGCCGGATATCGCCGGCGAAATCACTGTTGAAACGAAACACCGCACGCATGAAGAACGCGCCGCTGATCTCGTCGTCGAACTGCGCCATCTCGCTGATGTAGCAACCATGGTCGGCGAGGTAGGAAGTCACGGCGGCGACGATGCCGGACGTGGCCGGGCAACTGATCTTGATCACGTACGGGTGCTTGGCGGGCTGCATGGCGAATCCTCTGCTGGGGGCGGCGGCAGGAAAATCTTCATGAGTGAAAGCGCTGTTCGTCTATGAATAAAATTTACTGTGACGAATCTATTTTTCGTGCTGGTGATTTTTATAAGTGAATGAACGTGCGCTGTCCATGCCTCTTGGGAATTTTTTTATCCCCAGGGGAAACATTGCGACAGGAGGCATTCAGCCGTGAAGGGGCGGCATCGGGGGGCAGGGGAGCAGGCTGACACGGCCCGTCGTGAGGCAACTGCGCGCGTCAGCCTGACGGGCCTCACTGGCGGGTGGTGGGCAGCGATTGCCGGTAGGCGCGTGGCGTTTGCGCGAAGGCGCGCTTGAAGCAACGGCCAAACACGGTGGCCGAGGCGAAGCCCGCCTGCTCGGCGACCTGCTGTATCTGCAGGTCGGTGGACTGCAGCAGGCGCCGGGCGATCTTGTGTTGCTCTCGGCGGTGCTGCGCGCGAAGTGGCCCGCGCGAAGGGTTGTCCATTTGCGTCGAGAATACGTCCGCAGAGGTCGAATTTGGTCGATTTTGCCTTGCTAGAGTGAACGCCATCGGCCCGACCCGGTGCCGCGAGTCATCCACAAAGGCCGCCCAGAGAGGACCGAGCATGGACAGAGCCACCGAGATTCGCCTGATCGCGCAACTGCTGGAACTCCACGCACGCGGCGAAACCCAGTACCACGAGACGACCCGGAGCCACGCCACCGAGCGCTACACCAGCGCGCAGTGGTTTGCCCGCGAGAAAGAGCGGATCTTTCGCAACCAGCCGTTGGCCGTCGGTGCCGCCAACGAGGTGCCCAACCCGGGCGACTACCTGGCTCTGGACTGGCTCGACGGCGTGTCGCTGCTGATGGTGCGTGGCGCGGACGGTCAGGTGCGCGTGTTCGCCAATACCTGCCGGCACCGCAATGCACGGTTGGTGGCCAATGGCGAAAGCGGCTGCAGGAACAGGTTCGTCTGCCCCTACCACGCCTGGACCTACGACAGCCAAGGCCAGCTGGCTGGCGCGCCGGATTTCGAGCGTGGTTTCGTCGGGTTGGATAAGGGCCGGCTGGGTCTGATCGAGTTCCCCAGCCGGGTCATCGGTGGCATCGTCTTCGTCCATCCGGACCGCAACCGGCAGGTACCTGAAGACCTGCTCGGCGCAGAGATGCTGTCCGGCATGCGCTACCTGGATATCGAGAACCAGCAGGTCTACAAGCGCCGCAGCTATGTGATCAAGGCCAACTGGAAGGTCCTGCTCGAGGGAGGGATCGAGGCCTACCACTTCAACGTGGCGCACAAGCACACCCTGGCGCCGTTCTTCCTGGGCAACCTGTCCACCTGGGAGAGCTGGGGCGGCCTGTACATGCGCATGATCCTGCCGAAGAAGCCGCTGCTCGAGGCGCCCGACCTGCCCGAGACGCAATGGGACATGCGCCGGATGGCCAACATCATCTACACCCTGTCGCCCACCGTGCTGCTGCTCGCCCAGCCGGACAACATCTCGCTGATCCGCATGGTGCCGCTGGCGGTCGGGGAAACCCGCATCGAAGAAGTGCTGCTGGTCGATCGCCCGCAAGACGGCGGCAGCGAATGGTCGGCTGACGAACTGCGCAGGCACGAGACCAACCACAACCTGGTGAACAAGATCCTCATGGAAGACTGGGTGCTTGGCGAAACCATCCAGGCCAACATGCAGAGCGGGGTGGTCGATGAAGTCCACTTCGGCCGCTTCGAATCGGCCCTGACCTGGCTGCACGACGAATACGAACGCGCGATGGATGTCGAGCAGATGGTCGTCGCCAGGCAGGTCTGAGTAGCGAGGGATACAGTACGGAATGAGCGGTGTTCCCTGGACTTGTGTGCCCGGACGGTGGCTGGGCTACGCTCAGTACCCGAGCGCTCGCTTCTTGGGACCAGGCATTTATCTGCAGTCATCTGGCCTCCTACGATGTTGTAAAAGTGCGCAATACGATTAGCTATCGGCCTGGACCAGCCTTTTATAGCCGGTCGTTTGCAGCGAGAAGTGCGCAGTCATCCCGATAAATGAACCTGTCTCCCTGTTCGCTCAGCTACCCAAAAAACCAGGAGGGTTTTCATGAGCAATGATCATCTCAAGTTCTATGACAAGGAAGATCGCGCTTCTGCGTTGCCGAGATTGTTTGCTGGGGCCATTGTTGGCCACACCACGACCAACACTGCTCGTATCTGGGTGCGCGCCCATACACCGGGAGATTACTACCTGATTGTCTCCACCAATCCATTGCCAGAAAGCGGCCAACCCTACGACATACATGGCCAGCAATTACGCGTGGAGGACAGTACAGGTTTGACGACTGTGATTGGTGAGTTGCATGAGATCTCACTGAAATACAGTACCGATGTAACCGGTGTGATAGACCTCGACAACTTGAAGGCCGGGACACGCTATTACTACGGGCTTTTCAGTCTGCTCAAAAAACGCTCTGAGCGTTGGGAGGTTGGCCGGGACGCACAACTATCCTTCTGCACGCAGCCTGCCGACGTCGAGCGCTGTGTTTTTGGCTTCTACAGTTGTCACATGCCCTTTAAGGGTGGCAATGCTTACAACATGGACATGTGGTCCATGTTTGCGGATGTCCTAGAGGACAACGACTCGGACTTTCTGATTGGCGGCGGAGACCAAGTCTATACCGATGGAGACAAGAGCATTGACATCTGGCGCTGGCTCGTCAAGCACCTCAAAGAGGTAGCTCAACTGAGTGATAGCAAACAGCGAGATGTCATGCTCTCCTGGTACCGTGACATCTATCGCTCATATTGGGGCGCTAACTCGACCAAGCAGGTGTATCGCTCCTACCCCAACTACATGATTTGGGATGATCACGAGATCATGGATGGATGGGGCTCTTACACTGATGCTGAATTAGCAGACAAGCTGGACACGATATTTCAGTGGCAGAACACAGCCACCAATCTGACCCTGGCCCGTAACATGTTCTATTGCGCGCGGCAGGTCTATTACGAGTACCAGCATTCCCACAATCCACACACGCCATTCGGTCCCAAGGCAGAAGACTGCCAATGGGACTACACGTTTCGTTGGGGGCCGCTGTCTTTCTTTGTCATGGACATGCGCGGGCATCGTCGATACGACCCGGCACAGAAAGCCAATCCTGCCTATAACCCTGTTCTTGGTGATGACCAGTGGGCACGTCTCACGAGTTGGTTAAGCGCACCTGACAATAACGAGGATGCCTTCTTCCTAGTATCACCGGTACCTGTCATTCATGCCAACGACTATATCGTCAATGTCGCTGATATCAACGCCTTGGGCCTGGCTGACGACCTTCGGGACGAGTGGGATCACTACAGCAACCAGCATGAGCGGAACCGCTTGCTGAAAGAGTGCTTCACATTGTCACAGAACACCGGAAAACCAGTGGTCTTTCTCAGTGGTGATGTCCATGTCGGCGCATCGTTCTCGCTGTTCTGTCGACAGTATCCGGGCGCGCGTCTCTATCAAATTACATCGAGTGCCATAACTTATGCCAAGACACCTGGGGGGTTACTGAAGCTTATCGTCAAGAATCGCGGAAAACTTTCCAATTCGGATATGGATATTGACTATGAGCGGCTCGGCGACGTATTTCCGGGGCGTAATTTCAGTTTGATGAAATATCAAAAGGTCAACGGAAAATCGCAGTTATTCTGGGACCTCTATGGTAAATCTGGCGAAATTGATAATGCGGTGATCAAGCTGAAGCGAGTGCACATCCTGTATCCGTGAGAGACGGTGGCCGCCGGACCGGAAAAGGGGACAAATTTATTTACTGTGTGGCTGTTCGCTTGTGGCCGAAAGCGGCCTGTCACCAGCGACTGCTATCGGCCAAAAGCGGACAGTCTTAAGTGCCGGTTCAGGTGTTGAATAACGTCTGTATTGGTCACAAGGAAGGGGCGACGGCATGCGTGTGCTCTTCAGCGGTGAGAGGATGCATCAAAAGCTCCTCTCTCTGTCACTGAATACGCTATGAACTTCCACATGTTCAGTTTAGGCGTTTACCGCCTCGCCTAGATCGAGATCTCCCTGCTCCTGCACCGACAGCACCTTGGCGAGAAGCGCGTCGGTTTGGAGGTTGTCGTAGCGATTCTCCAAAGTCTTACGCAATCGCATCAGTCTGAGATTGGCGGTGCTTACCAACGCTCCGTATGTTGTAGCTCTGACTTGGCCATAACGGCGATTCTCGTCGCCGACTGTTTTGTCCGTCCCCACACCAGGCGCAATGGATTGACCCACCACCCAAGCGGTCACATACGGCGCGCCGTGTACAAAGCCTGAGTTCGCAATGTCTTGAACGTATTCGTCAGCCTGATTCACCTCCTTACGATTGATTTTGAAACCGCCCTTTTTGAGCTCAATCAGCAATATATTTTGCATCTGAGCGACAGTTGGATCTTGAGTTTGAAACCCCTCAATGCCGACCAGTTGGAGGGTGCTTTGATCTGGAAGAACAACGACATCAGGCCGCTTCTTCTCATTGATAAATGAAGCGCCTGTGTTACCCCAAAGTTGCTTAGCTACGCTCCGCAGGGTCATGTTCGAGCAGTATTCCATCGACTCGAATTCTGGGCCGAAGAGCCATCGAGATCTCAGGATCAGCGGGTGAAGGGTATGGAGCTCATCGGTATCGGGGTCATCAGCGAGCCTTGCAATGACCTCAATGACGCTGAGCCTGCCATCAATTTCATCCAGGACACGCAGAGCGTCTTTGACCGACCAATCGGCCAGCAGGGAATCAAGTCCCTCCACGTCTGTCGCTGATAGCTTGGCAAGCTTTTGAAGGAGCGACGCACCGCTTTTGGATTTCTCCAGATTGATCACGGCTTTGACCGCCGTCGCCAGGAAATCAGGGGAAATCAACGGGTGGGCTTGGGCAACCGCCTTCGTGAATTCGGTCACCTCAAGTTGCGCACCTTGCCCGAGGGTTTTAAGTTCAGAGCGATTCTGAACAAGGGCGTCTTCCGATGTTGCTTCAACCACCTCTGCGGCGAGCTCATCGGCGACCTGAGTGATGTGTAGTGAGGCGGCCTTGAAAAGCTCTTCCACAGCTGGTGTCGTCTTAAACCCTGTCCAATCCGCATGGACATGGTCATCAAAGCCATGGGTGTCCACGATGACCTTGTACCGCTTAGCAAATCGAGTGCGGCCATCGAAGTTCGCTACTTGGCCAATCGCCCAAGATGGATTTCCTACAAGACGGTGGTCTACCCAAAACGCTACACCTTGATGGATAGACGAGTGGTTCTGCTGTGTTGAGTCAATGACAATCACCCGCGCAGATCGACCCTCACTCAAAGAAATGGTCTGTTCCTTCGCGTATTTTTCAAGCTTGGCAAGTGTCAGCGGGGTGCCGTTCACGAGAATCTGGAAGCTGGGGTCATGGATGAAGCGTGCTGCTAGGACAGTCGAGATCTCCGCTGCATCAGGAAGCTTGCGAACGACTGTCACGCGGAGCCTAGTACCAGAGCCCTCCTGCTTATTGAACTCCTCTGATCGAACGACAAACGGGCTTGGGCCAGATTCAGTGCCTACGACGAATTTGCTCAGTGTTCCGTCGCGCCAGGTTTCGACAAGATACTCATCACCGAAGCAAAGAAGACCATGGCGCCCTACACCATTGCGGCCATAGGCTTTCCGAAGCTTTGCACTCCTGCCTTTCGGGAATTCTACTTTCCAGCTTTGATGCTTCAGCCTGTTGTATCGGAGCATCATCCAGCGATTGCTGAACTGCTCCGGCGTCATGCCATGGCCGTCATCAAGAATAGTGAGCGTGCCGCCGAGCTCGGAGGGGAGGAATAGCTCGACCTTACTCGCTCCCGCGTCCCAAGCATTTGCGACCAATTCGGTAAGAGCGACTTGAGGTACATGGGCAACTGGCCCAAGTTCCCGTAAGAGGTAGTCCTCCTCGAACAGCGATAGATGACGCGTTTGTTCGGGCATGGTTCCCTCCTTGGGGCGGTGCTTATCGTTGAGCGTTTGCGAGTGTTTGCGGACAATCCTACCTCAGTGAGTATCAATGCCGTCGTTTGATCTCACCGAATAGACTACGCGAGACGCTTCAGCAGCTGAGCTAGGGTTCCGGGGGTATCTGATCCTCCAACTGACAAGGCTTGACCATGCACCAATTGCGCAAAGACAACCACTACGTACCCAAGCTGTACCTGAAGCAGTGGTCGCATGAAGGGCTGATTCCCACCTACCGCCTGTTGGTTCCAAACGAGAAGGTCCCCCTGTGGAAAAGGCAATCCTTGAAGGGAATCGCTTACCGCCAGCACCTCTATACCTACCTTGTTGGGCAAGAGGAGACGGATAAGTTTGAGCGCTGGCTCGACAGTGAGTTTGAGAACCCTGCGGAAGAGGCGATCCGGCGAGTTGTTCACGAGGAGCGATTGGAGCCAGAGCACTGGAGGAGGTTGGTGCGTTTCGCAGGAGCATTGGATGTTCGTACACCAGCCCAACTCAGGCGGTTCATTATCCGTCAGAAAGTAACGCTACAGGAGTTAATTGATACGACCCTGCAGCGCTCCATACAGGAACTGGAGAACACAGTCGCGCGAGGGGAGTCGATACCGCGCCTAGCTGATGATGCCCACGATGACGCGCCTTCGATCTTCAAAGTATCCATCGAGGAGCTGCCAGAGGGAGGTGGGCAAATAAGGGCAGAGACTGTTGTTGGGAGGCAGCTCTGGATTTGGCAGATGAAGCACTCCCTTTCGACAACTCTAAGCCGTTTGCCGATTGAGAACTGGACGATCTTGGATGCCCCTGTAGGTGTGTCTTGGCCCACATCTGATGATCCACTCATCCGCCTAAATCTCCATGACTCAGGGAGATACGACTTCAATGGGGGATGGGGCAATAGGGGTGGGATCATTTTGCTCCCTCTGAGCCCGAAGCACCTCCTTTATACCTGCATCGGCAGCCGGCCCGTATTGCGGGGTAGCAAGGTGGACGTAGCGACAGCTCATCTGATGAGGAAGATCATCATCGAGCACGCGGATCGCTATGTGTTCTCCAATGAACTTAGTGATATCCACTTGATACGACCTAGGCGGGTCTGCGCGGCCACTCATAAGAACGAGCAGGCATTCTGGCAGCGCTGGCACCACGAGCAGTCCCAAGCTGAGAGAGAGCTGCAAAGCTGATCTCTCCCAGAGACCAGAAGGTATCAGCGATCTGAAACGAACCGGGTTTTGTAGGCATCAAAAGGTTTCAATTGATGCAGGCTAAGTCCTGAGCGATCGTCCGCTTTTGGCCGAAAGCAGCCAACCTCCTAACCACTGCAACTACCTGAAATCCCGGCTCCGTATATCCAGCCCGGTCAGCAGCTGGGTCAGGTCGATCAGGCGGCCGGCGATGAGGTGGCGTACGCCGTCCACCGTTTCCAGGTGGCCGTCGATGCGCAGCAGTTGTGACTGCACGAGTACGCGGCGTTGGCGTTCGGCGAGGTCGTGCCAGACGACCACGTTGATCATGCCGAACTCGTCTTCGAGGGTGACGAAGATGACGCCGCTGGCGGTTTGCGGTCGTTGCCGGCCGATCACCAGGCCGGCGACGCTGACGGCGCGGCCGTGTTCGACCGCCTGCAGGTCGTGCGAGCTTTTGCAGCGCTCGGCGCGCAGCGTTTCGCGCAGCAGAGCCAGGGGATGGGGGCCGAGGGTGGTGCCGAGGGTGTCGTAGTCGGTGAGCAGGTTCTCGCCCACCGTGGGTTCGGGCAGGCTCAGCGCGCTTTCCTGGGGGGCGGCGATGCGGGCGAACAGCGGTAGTTGTTCCTCGACGCCGGCGACGGCCCAGCGGGCCTGGTAGCGGTGCCCGACCAGGCCGCTCAGGGCGCCGGCATCGGCCAGGCGTTCGCTGGCGCTGGCATCCAGGCGGGCGCGGCGGCAGAGGTCTTCCACGCCGCTGAACGCGGCGGCCTGGCGGGCCGTCTCGATCCGTCGGGCTTCCTCTTCACGCATGCCGCGAATCATCCGCAGCCCCAGGCGGATGGCCGGCTGCGTGCCGTCGCTGGCTTCGAGGCTGCAGTCCCAGTCGCTGTGGCGGACGTCGACCGGGCGTACCTGAATACCGTGGCGCCGAGCATCCTGCAGTATCTGGTCGGGGCTGTAGAAGCCCATGGGCCAGCTGTTGACCAGAGCGCAGGCGTAGGCGGCGGGTTCGTGGCATTTCAGCCAGCAGCTGGCGTAGGCGAGGAGGGCGAAGCTGGCGGCGTGGGATTCGGGAAAACCATAGCTGCCGAAGCCTTCGATCTGCCTGAAGATGCGCTCGGTGAATGCCACCGTGTAGCCCTTTTCCAGCATGCGCGAGGTCAGGCGCTGGCGGTGTGGTTCGAGCCCGCCATGGCGCTTCCAGGCGGCCATGCTGCGGCGCAGTTCGTCGGCCTCGCCGGGCGTGTAGTCGGCGGCGACGATGGCCAGTTCCATCACCTGTTCCTGGAACAGCGGCACGCCCAGGGTGCGCTCGAACACCGGCTTCAATTCCGCCGAGGGGAAGTCGACGGGCTCTTCGCCATTCCGGCGGCGCAGGTAGGGATGCACCATGTCGCCCTGGATCGGCCCGGGGCGGACGATGGCGACCTGGATCACCAGGTCGTAGAAGGTCTGCGGGCGCAGGCGCGGGAGCATGGCCATCTGCGCGCGGGATTCGATCTGGAAGGCACCGATGGTGTCTGCACGGCTGATCATGGCGTAGGTGGCCGGGTCGTTGGCGGGCAGGGTGGCCAGGGTCCAGAGCGTGCCACGGTAGTGCTCGATCAGGGCGAAGCAGCGGCGCAGGGCGCTGAGCATGCCGAGGGCGAGCACGTCGACCTTGAGCAGGCCGACCAGGTCCAGGTCGTCCTTGTCCCACTGGATGACGGTGCGCTCGGCCATGCTGGCGTTCTCCACCGGTACCAGGGTGTCGAGGGCGTGTTCGGAGACCACGAAACCGCCGGGGTGCTGTGACAGGTGGCGAGGAAAGCCGATCAGCTCACCGGTCAGCACCAGCACCCGGCGCAGCAGCGGGTTGTGCGGGTCGAATCCGGCCTCCTGCAGGCGCTCGGCCGAGGGTGGTTCGTTGCTCCAGCGACCGCAGCAGTCGGCCAGCGCGTTGACCTGGTCGGGTGGCAGGCCGAGCGCCTTGGCGACGTCGCGCACCGCGCCGGCGCCGTGATAGGTGTTGACCACGGCGGTCAGTGCCGCGCGGGTGCGGCCGTAGCGGCGGAACACGTACTGGATGACTTCCTCGCGGCGCTCGTGCTCGAAGTCCACGTCGATGTCCGGCGGCTCGTTGCGCTCGCGTGAGAGAAAGCGCTCGAACAGCAGCCGGTTGCAGGTGGGGTCGAGTTCGGTGATGCCGAGCACGAAGCACACTGCCGAGTTGGCCGCCGAGCCGCGTCCCTGGCAGAGGATGCTGTGCTCGCGGGCGAACTGGACGATGTCGTGGACGGTGAGGAAGTAGCTCTCGTACTGCAGCTCGGCGATCAGGCTCAGTTCGTGTTCCAGCTGGGCGCGCGCCCGTTCGGGCACGGCCTTTGGCCAGCGCCAGCAGGCACCGCGTTCGACCAGATGGCGCAGCCAGGAGGTGGCGTCATGGCCCGCAGGCACCAGTTCGCGGGGGTAGCGATACTGCAGTTGGCCGAGCTCGAAGCGGCAGCGTTCGGCGATGCGCAGGGTCTCGTCGAGCAGGGCGCCCGGGTACAGCTCGGCCAGTTCCTCGTACCGGCGCAGGTGGCGTTCTCCGTTGGCGAACAGGTAGGCGCCCGCGTCGGCCACGGGCAGGTGCTGGCGGATGGCGCTCATGCAGTCCTGCAGGGCACGGCGGCCACGGGCGTGCATGTGCACGTCGCCGCAGGCCACGGCAGGCAGGGAGCAGGTACGGGCCAGGTCGAGCAGTCGCTGCAGGCGAGCGTTGTCGTCCGCGCCCCGGTGCAGTTCGACGCCGAGCCACAGGCGCTCGCGGAAGCAGCTGCGCAGCCAGGGCAGGGGCTGGGCATCCTGGGCTTCCAGCCAGATCGCCAGCAGCCCATCGAGCGGGGCCTCGAAGTCTTCGCGCAACAGGCGGTAGGTGCCTTTCGCGGCCCGCCGTCGGGCACGGGTGATCAAGCCGCAGAGGGCCTGGTAGCCCGCCAGGTTCTCGGCCAGCAGCACCAGCTTGGGGCCGCCCTCGATCAGCACTTCACTGCCGACGATCAAGGCCACGTCCTGTTTCTTGGCCGCCTGCCAGGCGCGCACGATGCCGGCCAGGGTGCATTCGTCGGTGATCGCCAGGGCTCGGTAGCCGAGGCGGGCAGCACGCTCGAACAGCTCCTGGGCGCTGGAGGCGCCGCGCTGGAAACTGAAGTTCGACAGGCAATGCAGTTCGGCGTAGCCGTTCATGCGAACCAGCCGTGCAACTGCAGGGGGCCACTGCTGCCGACCGGGCGGAAGGCCCAGCCGCGCTGGCCGCTGCGGGTCTCCACGACGTAGTAGTCGCGGCGTATGTCGTCGCCGTCCCACCAGCCGGATTCGATGCGCTCCGGGCCGCAGAGGATGCGCAGCGATGCCTCCTGCAGCGCCTGTGGTTCGGCGAGCAGCCAGCCGGGGCGCGGCGCACTGGCGGGCAGCGCTGCAGCGGTTGGTTCCTGCGTCCAGGCGCGTTCGGGGCGGTGATCGGCACGCGCGCCGAGGCCATGTACGGCCTCGTCACCGAGGCGGGCACGCAGGCGTTCGCGCAGCTGTTCCCAGGGTTGGTTCTGCTGCGGGCGTTCAGTGAACAGCTGATGATGTTGCGGGGCGAAGGCGGGCAGTTCGCGCGCGACCAGGCGCACCGCCAGGACCGGCGCGGGCAGTTGCTGGTGTTCCAGCCGGCCACGGGTCAGTTCGAAGAGCATGCCGGCGTCGCGCTCGGCGCTGAGCAGGCCGATCTGCACCCGGGTTTCGTTGCCGGTGCGGTGTTCCAGGTGCAGGGCGAAGCGTTGCACGCCACTGTCGCGGCCCGCCAGGTAGGCGGCGAGGTCAGCGGTCAGGCGGCGTAACGGGAAGAGCAGGGCCTGGTGCGATGCCACTTCGAAGTTCAGTTCGATGCGGGTGTCGAAGACATCCGGCGGTGTGTAGAACTCCAGGGCCAGGGGGCGCTGTCCGAGCAGGGTGTCGAGCTGCGCCAGCACTTCGGCCGGGAAGCGCCTGGCCACGCTGGCGCGCGGCAGTTCCCAGAGTTGCCGCAGCTGTCTCAGGCCCATGCGGTTGAAGGCGCTGCTCGCGGTGGCGCTCAGGCCGAGGCGATCCACCGGCAGCGGGGCAAGCAGCTGCTGCAGGCCATGCGCATCACTGGCCAGCAGGCCGTCGCCGACGTTGACCAGCACGCGTGCCGCCGCCGGGTTGGGAGCGGCGGCGATGCGGTGCTGAAAACCCAGGGCGGCGAGCTCCGTGCGCAGGCGCGCCTCGAAGGATGGCCAGGGGCCGAACAGACCCAGGCTGGATTGCACCTCCAGCAGCAGGCAGCGTGGGTAGTGCAGGCTGACCTGGGCGCTGAAACCATAGGCCCAGGCCGCCAGGAAGCGGTGCCAGCGTTCGATCTGCCCGGCGTCGTATTCGCAGGTGGCGAAGTCGTGCGTCAGGGCCTGCGCGGCGGTCAGCGACAGGCCCGGTTTCAGGCCGAGCGCACGTGCGGCCGGGTTGACGGCCTGCAGCACGCGGCGCTGAGGCGAACCGCTGAGCAGCGCCAGTGGCGTCTCGCTGTCGCTGCGCTGGCGCAGCACGCCGTCCATGGCCAGTTGCGGCAGCAGGATGCAGGCCCAGAGCATGTGCGCCTCAGTGCCAGGGGGCGGCGATGGGGCGTGCAGGGGCGAGGCCGCCACGGCACTTGAGCACGCGAATGCGCGCCGGCTGGCTCTCCACGGCCAGGCGCAGCGCCGCTGGCGAAGGGTTTGCGGCTTCCTCGAGCGGGCGATAGGCAAAGGCCAGGGTCTGCCCGGTCGCGGCGGCCACCTGCAGGCGGCGCAGCGCGCGGTCGTCGGCCTGACGCAGCCAGCACAGCACGGCGCCGCAACTGCCCGAGCGCAGGCACTGCTCGGCGGCCCAGAGGGCATCGCGTGCCTGGGCGCGGATGATGCTCAGGTGGCGCAGGTCGATGCCGGCATCCTGCCAGGCCTGGGGATAGGGCAGGTGGGGCGGAGCCACCAGCACCACGCGCTCATTCGCCTGGGTGAGGCGCGCCAGGGTCGGCCACAGCAGGCGCAGTTCGCCGATGCCGGTGGCGGCCGTCAGCACTTCGCTGAGCGCCGCAGCCGGCCAGCCGCCACCCGGGAGTGCGGCATCCAGCACGGCATGACCCGTCGACGGATTGGACGGTGAAGGGGCGGAGACGACCTGCCCGCGCCAGACACGGCGGGCATCGAGCAGGCGATCGAGAGCGACCACGGATGACATGCGGGTAATGCACCAAGAATACTGTATGTATGAACAGTATTTGCTTCCGGCTGGCCAGGGTCAAGTCGCGGGCGATGAAGCGTGCAGCTCGCTGCCCGGGGGCGCCGCTCGCGGACTCAGGAGGGCGCCCGCTCGACCCGGTTACGTCCGGCCGATTTGCCTTCGTAGAGCGCGGCATCCGCGCGGGCGATGCTGTGGCTGAGCGATTGTCCGGCGTGGTGCTGGCTGATGCCGATCGACAGGGTCACGCCGATGTGGCTGCCGTTGCCGTCGATCCGCAGCGCCTGGACGGCCTCGCGAATGCGCTCGGCGCTGGCCGCTGCCTGGTCCAGGTCGGTGTGCGGCAGCAGCGCGAGGAATTCCTCGCCTCCCCAGCGACCGATGAAGTCCTGCTCGCGCATCGAGTCCTTGAGCACGCGGCTCACGGCTTTGAGTACCTGGTCGCCCATGTCGTGCCCGTAGGCGTCGTTGATCGCCTTGAAGTGGTCGATGTCCATCAGCATCAGGGTCATCTCGGCCGGCTGCTGCACCTTCTCGGCCAGGCTGATCAGGTGGCGGCGGTTGAACAGCCCGGTCAGCGGGTCGGTGGTGGCCATGCGTGCCAGCTTCTTGTGCGCGCGGGTCACGGTGACCACGTAGAACAGCGCCAGGTAGCTGAACATGCAGAACACCACCGTCAGGTTGAAGACATGCACGGCCAGCAGGGCGTTCGACGAGATCGGCTGCAGCGGTGGCAGGTACCACATCAGGACGTCCAGCCCGACGTAGTAGGCCCACAGGCAGATGGCGAGTATCCAGGCGCTGCGTGCCCGCATGCTGACGAACAGCGCCGGGATGAACATCAGCAGGTAGTAGTGAAAGCCACTCTCCCAGCCGACCATCAGCGTGCCCAGCCCCGCGTGCACCAGCACTTCGATGCGGATCAGCATCACCGCCAGGCGATTGCGCCGCTGCTTGAAGGCGCGATAGGCGTAGACGTACATGGCCACGCTGATCACGTTCACCCAGCCGAGGATCGGGGAGCCGAGGCCGAGGAAGATGAACAGGAAGGCGACGTCCACGCAGGCGGCCAACTGGCAGCAGCGCATGGACAGTTGCCAGAACTCGGGGCGGGCCTCGCGTTTATGAGGGTTGTCTGAGGGCATCGCTGAAGGCTTCCTGGCCGTTGCTGGAGCGCCCGGCGCACAGGCGTCGGGTCAGCGCGGCGACGCCGTCGCCGTGCCGGGCCACATTACGAGGCCGCTCGTCGTACGTCCAGTGGCATTCGGCCATGTGCGCGATGTGGCGTTCAGGCACTGACCCAGCGCTGGCGTGCCCAGCCGCTCAGCGCATCGACCGCCAGCACCAGCAGCAGCATGGCGAGAATCACCGTGGCCGCCTGGGCCTCCTGGAACAGGCTGAGGGACATGTAGAGCATCTGCCCCAGGCCACCGGCGCCGACGAAGCCGAGCACGCTGGCCATGCGGATGTTGTTCTCCCAGCGGTACAGGCTGTAGGCCACCAGTTGCGGCCAGACCCCCGGCAGGGTGCCGTAGCAGAAGGCGAGCAGGCGGCCGCCGCCGTTCTCGCGGATGGCGTCGGCGGGCTCGCGCGGGGTGTTTTCCAGCGCTTCGGCGAACAGCCGGCCAAGCACGCCGGCGGTGTGCAGGGCCAGGGCCAGGGTGCCGGCATTGGGGCCGAGGCCGGCGGCCAGCACCATCAGCGCCGCCCACACCAGCTCGGGAATGGCACGCAGGGCGTTGAGCAGCAGGCGCGTGGCGTGCAGGGCAAGGCCACCGAAGCGGCCGGCAGCCGGTAGGGCCAGGGCCAGGCCGAGCAGGGCGGCGAGCAGGGTGCCGATGGCGGACATGGCCAGGGTTTCCAGCGCGCCACGGCCAATGGCCTGCAGGTGCGCGGCGGAGAAGTCCGGATGCAGGAAGCCACTGGCGTACTGGCCCATCTGCGCCAGGCTGTCGCCGGCCACCAGCGCGCCGAGGTCGATGCCCAGGTAGATGAATGAGGCAACCACCGCGCCGAGAAGAGCGAGGAGCAGGATCAGGTTGCCGCTTCTCATGTCAGCCTCGCGCGCAGCAGGCGGCTGAGCTGGTCGGCGAGCAGCACCAGCAGCAGGAAGGTGAGCAGCATGCTGGCTACTTCGCCGCCCGCGAACATGCGCAGCGACAGGTCGATCTGCTGGCCCAGGCCGCCGGCGCCGACGAAGCCCATCACCACCGAGGCGCGAATCGCGCACTCCCAGCGGTACACGGTGTAGGAGAGCATCTCGCCAGCGGCATTGGGCAGCACGCCATAGGCGAAGGCTGCCAGGCGGCTGCTGCCGGCGCCGAGCAGGGCGCGGGCGGGGCGGGCATCGACCGACTCGAAGATTTCCGCGTAGACCTTGCCGAGCATGCCGGCGTAGGTGATGGCGATGGCCAGCACCCCGGCGGTGGGGCCGAGGCCGACGGCGCGCACGAACAGCAGCGCCCAGACGATCTCCGGCACGCTGCGCAGGAAGATCAGCAAACCGCGCACCGGCCAGCGCGCCAGGCGGGCCCACCAGGCCGGGCGGCCGCCTCGGTGCAGCGCCGACAGCGACAGCGCGCGGCTGGCCAGCAGCGAGGCGGGAATGGCGATCAGCAGCGCCAGGCTCATGCCGGCGGTGGCGATGGCCAGGGTTTCCAGGGTGGCGCGGCCGAGCAGGGCGAGGAACTCGGCATCATGCGCGGGCGGCCAGAAGCCGGCGAGGAAGTTGCCCATGGCGCGGGTGTTGTCGCCCTCCACCAGCACGGCCAGGTTCAGCTCGCTGAGGTCGATGCCCGGCCACAGCAGGAGCAGCGCCAGTAGCGTGATCAGCAGCCGTGGCAGGGCGGCAGGGTCGCGTGGGGCGGTTGTCAGCATCGCGGGATGTGCACCGGCTGCGCCTGCACGGGCAGGCTGGGCGAGGCCTGCAGCTGCTCGTTGGCGTACAGCGCCTGCAGCTGTGCGGGCTGCACGTCGGCGGCCGGCAGGTCGAAGGCGATGCGTCCGTCGCGAATGCCGATCACCCGTGGGAAGTGCGCCAGGGCCAGGTCGACGGCATGCAGGCTGGCGAGCAGGGTCATGCCGCGCTCGGCGGCCTCGCGGTTGAGCACGGCCAGGGTGTGCCCGGCCAGCACCGGGTCCATGGCCGAGACGGGCTCGTCGGCGAGGATCAGCTCCGGCGCCTGGTACAGCACGCGGGCGATGCCGACGCGCTGCAGCTGGCCACCGGAGAGCTGGTCGCAGCGCTGGTAGAGCTTGTCGGCGATGTCCAGGCGCGCCAGGGCCGCCTGGGCGCCGGAGGCATCCAGCGGGTAGAGCAGGTTGAGCAGGCCCTTGGCCAGGGGCCACTGGCCGAGCTTGCCGGCCAGTACGGCGGTGACCACGCGCTGGCGCGGTGGCAACGGCGGCGCCTGGTGGATCAGACCGATGCGCGCGCGCAGGCGCTGGCGCTGGCCGGCAGCCAGGCGCCAGGGATCGTGTTGCAGCAGGTCGAGCGTGCCGCGCGTGGGTTGCAGGCTGGTGGCCAGCAGGCGCAGCAGAGTGGTCTTGCCGGCCCCGGAGGGACCGATGATGGCCACCCGCTCGCCGGGGGCGATGTGCAGATCGATGGCCTCGAGCGCGACCTTGCCGTTGGCGTGGGCCAGGCCCACGCCACGCAGCGTGACACTCACTTCAACAGGCCGGCGGCGCGAGCGGCCTCTTCGATGCCTTCGTAGTTGGCGGGCTGGGTCTCGATGAAGCGGCTGGCGGCCTGCAGGTCGAGAATCGCCTTCTGCTCCGGCTTGGCCGGGTCGAGGGCGAGGAAGGCGGCCTTGATCTTCGCCTGCAGGTCGGCGTCGAGGTTGCCGCGCACGGTCCAGTTGTAGTCGTAGTAGGTCGGGGTGGTGGCGAAGACCTTGACCTTGTCGGTGTCGACCTTGCCGGCGTCGACCAGCTTCTGCCACACCGAGGCGTTGAGCACGCCCGCGTCGGCCTTGCCGGCCTGGACCCAGGCAGCGGTGGCGTCGTGGGCGCCGGAGTAGGCCACGCGGCTGAAGAAGTCTTCCGGCTTGATGCCGTCCTGCAGCATGAAGTAGCGCGGCATCAGGCTGCCGGAGGTGGAGGACACGGAACCGAAGGCGAAGGTCTTGCCCTTGAGGTCCTGCAGCGACTTCACCGCCGGGTCGGAGGTGATGAACTTGCTGGTGAACTCGGCATCCTGTTCACGCTGTACCAGCGGCACAGCGTTCCCGGTTTTCAGGCGCGCCTGGACGAAGGTGAAGCCACCCAGCCAGGCCATGTCGATGCGGTCGGCCGCCAGCGCTTCGACCACGGCGGCGTAGTCGGCCACCGGCACGAACTCCACCTTCATGCCCAGTTCCTGCTCCAGGTAGGCACCCAGCGGCTTGAACTTGCGCAGCAGCTCGGTGGGGGCTTCGTCGGGGATGGCCGAGACCTTGAGGACGTCGGCGGCGTGCGCGAATACTGCAGATACGGACAGGGCGATGCCGGCGGCGAGCGCCAGGGTTTGCTTGAACATGACGGATTCTCCGGTTCAATAGCGGGGAAGGCGTGCGCAGTATAGTGGCCGAACGACGCGCTTGCAGCACGCGCGCGCTGACTGCGGGGTTAAGATGCGCGCTGGATACGAACTGCCTGGAGTTGATCGATGACTGCAACGCTGCCCGCCCTGGCTTTTGCCGGCATTGGCCTGATGGGCCTGCCGATGACCCGCCGCCTGCTCGCTGCCGGCTACCCGCTGACCCTGTGGAACCGCTCGCCGGACAAATGCGCGCCGCTGCTGGAGCTGGGGGCGCATCGGGTGGAGAACCCGGCGGAGCTGTGCCGCGATGCCAGCGTGGTGATGCTCTGCCTGGCCAATACCGAGGTGGTGCGCGAGGTGGTGTTCGGCCCCGGCGGGATAGTCGAGGGCGCGCGCCCGGGCCAGCTGCTGGTGGACTTCTCCAGCCTGGACCCGGCCGCCACGCGGGAGATGGCCGCCGAGCTGGAAGCGCGCAGCGGCATGCGTTGGGTCGACGCGCCGGTGTCCGGCGGCACGCCTGGCGCCGAGGCCGGTAGCCTGGCGATCATGGCCGGCGGTCGCGACGAGGACGTGGAGCGGGTGCGGCCGATCCTGGCGCACCTGGGCCAGCGCCTGACGCGCATGGGCGACGTCGGTGCCGGGCAGGTGACCAAGGTGTGCAACCAGATGATCGTGGCCTGCAACGCGCTGGTGATCGCCGAGGTGGTGGCGCTGGCCGAACGCTCCGGGGTCGATGCCAGCCAGATCGCGCCGGCCCTGGCGGGCGGTTTCGCCGATTCCAAGCCGCTGCAGATCCTGGCGCCGCAGATGGCGGCCAGCCAGTTCGAACCGATCAAGTGGCACGTGCGCACGCTGCTCAAGGATCTCGACACGGCGGTGAAGCTGTCGCGCGAGCAGGGCGGCGCCACGCCCATGAGCGGCCTGGCGGCGCAACTGATGCGCCTGCACGGCAGCCAGGGCTTTCTCGAGCGCGACCCGGCCACGCTGGTGGAGCTGCTGCGGGAGCAATGCCCATGAAGATCGCCGCCAACCTGTCCATGCTGTTCACCGAGTTGCCGCTGCGCGAGCGTGTGCTGGCGGCGATGCGTGAAGGGTTCGACGGCGTGGAAATCCAGTTCCCCTACGAACTGCCGGCCATCGCCCTGAAAGAGGTGCTGGCGCTCAGCGGCTTGCCGCTGCTGCTGATCAACGTTCCGGCAGGCGACCTGATGAGCGGCGGCCCGGGCCTGGCCGGCGTGCCTGCGCGCCAGGCCGAGTTCGACGCCGCCCTGCAGGAGGCGCTGAGCTACGCGGCCATGGTCCGCCCGGCGTGCGTCAACGTGCTGCCGGGGCGCCTGGCCGAGGGCGTGAGCCGCGAGCAGGCGCTGGACTGCCTGGCCGCCAACCTGCGCAAGAGTGCCGAGGCATTCGCCGTGCTGGGCATCCGGGTGCTGGTGGAGGCGATCAACCCCATCGACATGCCGGGCTTCCTGATCAACACGCCGGAGCACCTGGACGAGCTGCTGCGCGCGGTGGATCACCCCAATCTGGCGGCGCAGTACGACCTTTACCACATGGCCCGGCAGGGGCTGGACGTCGCCGCCGGCGTGCGCCTGCTGGCCGGGCGTATCGGCCATGTGCAGTTCGCCGATGTGCCGGGGCGGGGGGCGCCGGGTAGCGGGGAACTGGCCTTCCCGCCGTTGCTGAGCGCGCTGCGTGACAGCGGCTATGACGGCTGGCTGGGCGCCGAGTACAAGCCGGGAGAAGCGGGTACGCAGGCCAGCCTGGGTTGGTTGCCGGCGTTCAGGGCTTGAGGGCGAGGTGGCTGGATCGCGGCTGAAGCCGCTCCTACGACCCGCCCCGTAGCCCAGATGAAATCCGGGAATGTAGGGTGGACGTCGCTTTTCACGTCCACCGCAACGGTGGATCGGTGAAGCGTGATCCACCCTACGTTCGCTGGCGTGAGGTGTACGTTTCGCGGCTGAAGCCGCTCCTACGGGGGGCACAGCTGCTTGTGGGAGGCGCTGCAGCGGCGAGCGTTGGCCGATGCGAGGCCGGTATGAGCGGGTTGCAGGTGTTCAGGGCTTGAGGGCGAGGTGGCCGGATCGCGGCTGAAGCCGCTCCTACGGGTTTGCATGGCTGCTTGTGGGAGGCGCTTCAGCGGCGAGCGTTGGCCCTGGGCGTGAGGGCTCAGGAGCCGCTCGCTACCCGCTCCAGCGGCCGATAGTGCGGCGGGAACAGCGAGATGATCTCGGCCAGGGGCACCGGTTTGCTGAACAGGTAGCCCTGCACCTGATCGCAGCCGCGTTCCTGCAGGAAGGCCAGTTGTTCGACGGTTTCCACGCCTTCGGCGACCACCTTCAGGTGCAGGGCGTGGGCCATGGCGATGATGGCGTGGACTATCTCGCGGTCCGGACTGGAGTTGACCACGTCCTGGATGAACGAGCGATCGATCTTCAGCGTGTCCAGCGGCAGGCGGCGCAGGTAGGCAAGGGATGAATAGCCGGTGCCGAAGTCGTCGATGGACAGGCTCAAGCCCAGCGCCCGGATGCTTTCCAGCAGGCCGATGGCCCGGTTGATGTTGCTCAGCAGCGCGCTCTCGGTGACCTCCAGTTCCAGGCAATGGGCCGGGCAGTGAGTCGAACGCAGCAGCTGTTCGATGCGGCCAGGCAACTGGTCGGTGCCCAGGTTGAGTGCCGAGCAGTTGACCGCGATCTTCAGGCCGGAATACCCCATGTGCTCGAGGTTGTTGAGGTCCAGGCAGGCGCTGCGCAGCACCCAGTGGTCGAGCAGGTCGATGAAGCCATTGGCTTCGGCGATGGCGATGAAGCGGTCCGGCGTGAGCAGGCCGTGCTGCGGGTGGTGCCAGCGCACCAGCGCTTCCAGCTTGCTCAGCGCGCCACTGCGCAGGTCGATGATCGGCTGGTAGTAGAGCAGCAGGCCGCTGTCCTGCTGCAGGGCCAGGCGCAGGTCTTCCTCCAGTTGCAGCTCGAAGGAGGCCTTCTGCTTGAGGTGCGGGTTGAAGAAGTGCACCACGTTGCGGCCGCTGCCCTTGGACTGGTACAGCGCCAGGTCGGCATGCTTGAGCAGCTCGTCGGCATTGCTGCCGTCCTGCGGGAACAGGCTGATGCCGACGCTGGTGGTCATCACGATCTTGCGCCCGGCCAGGCTGATCGGCTCTTTCATCTGCTCCAGCATGCGATTGGCCAGGGCACGCGGGTCGGCATTGCTGTCGAGGCTGGCGACCACGCAGAACTCGTCGCCACCGAAGCGGGCGATGATGTCACGCTCGCGCAGCGCCAGGCGGATGCGCTGCGCGACCATGCGCAGCAGCTCGTCACCGGCATCGTGGCCGAGGCTGTCGTTGATGCGCTTGAAGTGATCGACGTCGAGGAACATCACCGCCAGGCTGCGGTTGGTCACCGCATGCTCCTCGAGGGCGGCGGCGAAGACCCGGTTGAAGCCTCGGCGGTTGAGCAGCTCGGTCAGGGGGTCGTAGTGCGCCACCTGTTCCAGCGAAGCCTTGGCCTGGTCGAGCTGCACCAGCAGGCTGTTCACCCGTTGCAGGTCGCGGTCCTTGTCATCCAGCTTGTGCCCGATCCACGCGGCCGCCAGGCTCAGGCCCAGGATCAGCAGGGTGATCGAGGCGACGATCAGCCCCAGCTGCAGGCTGTTGTCGGCACTGCGCAACTGCAGGGGCGTGCCATCCGGCACCACGAGGTTGAGCGCCGCCATGCCGGTGTAGTGCATGGCGGCGATGGCCGCGCCCATCACCAGGGCTGCACAGCAGCGCATCCAGCGCTGTTGTCTGGGCGAGCCGACACGCACGTAGCGGTCGATCAGCAGCGCCGCGAAGCTGGCGCTGATGGCGATGAGGATGGACAGGCTGAACAGGCCGCCATGGTAGTAGGCGTGCGCCGGCGAGCGGATGGCGGCCATGCCGCTGTAGTGCATGGCAGTGATGCCCAGGCCGATGATCAGGGCCGCCAGCAACTGCCGGCCCAGGCCGGCCTGCGCCATGCTCATGCAGTAGAGCGCGAGCAGGGCGGCGGCCAGCGCCACCAGCAGCGACAGTGCGGTGGTGGCCAGGTGGTAGTGGATGACCACCGGGGCCTGGAACGCCAGCATGCCGATGAAATGCATGGACCAGATGCCGCCCGCCAGGCACAGCCCGCCGACCAGGCCCCAGATCAGGCGCATGCTGCGCCTGTGAACCTGCTCCAGGTGCTTGGTGATGGTCAGCGTGCTGAGGCTGCCGATGGTGGCGATGACGTACGACAGCAGCACCAGCCAGGGGTCATGGCTGCAGTCCAGCAGGAGCTGCCCCTGAACGGGCAGGTCACTGAGGAACCTGATCGAGAGTCCTTCCATTACCACCCCCGCTTGCCTGCGGTATGCGTGCCCGGTTCAGTGAAGCACAGGCTCGCCGTTACGGCCTACTTGCCGTAGTCGTTGAGCGAGATCACCCGGGTCTTGCCGATGCGATGGCGGTAGATCTCGCGCAGGTACTTGATCGCCTGCTTGACGCTCTCGCGCGACAGGCGGATGTCGTTGATCGAGACGAACTTCTCGGCATCGTGGATCAGCTCGCGGTACTTCTTCTCGTACATCGGCTTGATCGCGTACCAGTTGGTGTCGAGGATCTTCGCCGGGTCCTCGTGTTCGTTGAGCATGGCGTCGAGCTGCGCCTCGTTGAAGCGCTCGGCGACGATGAAGTCGAGCATGGCGTCGTCCAGGCTGTCGTCGAAGCGGTACTGGTCGCGGGCGAAGCAGCGCTTGATGTAGGCGACGATCAGGGTCAGGAAATCGTCCGACAGGCAGGGGCTCTTGACGATCAGGGTGGTCAGCGAGAGGTTGGCCGAGGCGCCGATCACCAGCGCATAGCGCTTGAGCGTGGTGTTGGGGAAGAGGTTGTTGAGGTGGGTCTTGAGCCGGTTCAGGTCCATGTAGGACAGCTTGTAGTCCTTGGGCAGGGAGACGATGGACACCACCGACGAGCAGTTCTTGAAGAAGTGCAGGTCACTCAGTTGCGCCGCGTCGTAGCCGCTGGCCTTGTACTGCTCGAGGGCCTGGCGGTAGCGCTTGGATTCGATCGGCAGCAGGCTGATGCCCTCGATGGCCTGGGTGACCTTGTTGAAATGCGGCAGGTCGATGGAGCGGAAGAACAGGTCGTCGATGTTCAGCCGGGGTGGGTGCTGCTCCTTGTCCAGCACGCGGAATTTCTCCGATAGCTGGGCGTGCTGCTCGGGCACCACGGATTCTGCGTAGGCCACGGCCACCGGGCCTGCCAGGCTCATGAACAGGTCGTTGGCATCGAGGCGGATGGTCTCGCCGATGTCGATGCCGGCGCGGCGGAAGTAGTTCTGGTCGTAGTCGCTGGTCACCGCCTGGGCGGTGAGGATGTTGAAGATCTGCTGCGAGATGTACTGGTTGGCGTGGCGCTCCATGGCGGTCACGTCGATGTTGTGGATGCTGCCGTCACCGCTTTCCTCGGCGTAGCGCATGATGTCGTTGGAAATCAGCATCATGGCGTTCCACGGACGGATGCGGCGCATCACGCTCTCGGCGCTGTTCTGCTCGTTGTCGAAGTTGTAGGAGAAGTCCCACTCCTCGGCCAGGTACTTGCAGAGCAGGCGCCCGGCGTTGATGTGCAGGGCCTCGGACATCTCGCTGCGCTGGTCGGAGATGTTCGGCAGGATGCAGATGCCGCTGGTGAAGATCGGCTCGAAGACGAAGCCACGATCGCGCTCCGTCTCGGCGTCCTCCGGTGCCTTGCTGTCGAAGGTCTTGCTCATGTAGGCGAACTGCTGCGCCAGGCCGAACTCCGAGGCCATGCCGGAGCCGGTACCGCCGCCGGCGCTGAAGATATAGAAGTACAGCCGCGACTGGTTGGCCTTGATGCCGCAGGAGTCGATCAGGTAGCTGTGGATGAACTTCCAGTCTTCGTTGGAGAAACGCTGGGTGTCCTTGTTGAGGATGATCTTGGCCAGGTACTGGCCGAGGATCGGCGCGTTGCCGGCCCCACCGGCATGCACCTCGGACAGGTCCATGATCTTCATCTTGCTGTAGTCGTCGAGAAAGCCGCTCATCTCGCCCTTGCGCGAGAAACGGATGCGCCCGGCGATGTCCTTGTCCAGGTCGCCGAGCATCACCAGCGGCTCGATCAGGAACACCGGCTTGCTGCTCTTGCTCGGCGCGCGCAGCAGGTTGCTGCGAATCCAGCGGCTGGGACGGGAGGCCTGCTCGATGGCCGCCGTGGCTTCGCTGTGAAACTCCTCCAGGTAGAACTGGCGGGCGTTGTAGACCAGCGAGGCGACGTCCAGGGCGATGTTCGAGCCGCAGCGCCCCAGGCCGATCAGGCACACCGAGGGGAACTGCTGGATGCGACTCGACTCGCTGTCGTCCAGTGGCTCGCCCAAGGGGAACACCATGTTGCGCAGGCCATCGAGGTTGTCGAGGATGCGCTCGATGTCGCGTTCGGTGAAGTACAGGTACTGCTCGCCAGTGTCGCTTTGCACCGCCAGCGCGGATGGCGCCAGCAGGGTGTCGGCGAGATCGGCCAGGGTGGCTTCCTTGGCGGGGGCTACGGCGTCTTTTTTAGTTTTCATCAGCGACAGTCCGGCGAGTCAGTGGGATGTTGGCCATTGGCCATGAAATGACCAGTCCCATTGGTTCTAGCACGGAAAAAAACACTTTGCGTTGTTCGGCCGGATATTGGCGCTGGTTGGCCGTCGCCCCCATCGATCTGCATAAATCAAGCGAATGGTCGCAGACAAAGCCAGGCAAAGCCTCTAGATTGCGCATCACTCAGCGTTCGGTCGGTGCTGCCAAGGTAGGCGCCACCGCAGTAGGCCGCACGCGGACAACAACATGGAGACCTTGCCGTGCAGCCCAATCCGCAAGCCGCGAATGCCTGGCGCATTCTGTTCCTGCTCTTCCTGGCCAACCTGTTCAACTTCTTCGATCGCACCATTCCCGCCATCATCATCGAGCCGATCCGCCTGGAGTGGGGCCTGAGCGACCTGCAGCTCGGCCTGATCGGTACCGCCTTCACCATCGTCTACGCGCTGGCCGGCGTCCCGCTCGGACGCATGGCCGACACCGGCGCCCGGCGCAAGATCATGGGCTGGGGCCTGGCGGCCTGGAGCGGCCTGACGGCGCTCAACGGCATGGCCTGGAATTTCTGGAGCTTCCTGCTGATCCGCATGGGCGTCGGCATCGGCGAGGCCAGCTACGCCCCGGCGGCCAACTCGCTGATCGGCGATCTGTTCCCCGCGCACAAGCGCGCACGGGCCATGGGCATCTTCATGCTCGGCCTGCCACTGGGCCTGCTGCTGGCGTTCTTCAGCATCGGCGCGATGGTGCAGGCGTTCGGCAGCTGGCGGGCGCCGTTTCTCATCGCGGCGCTGCCGGGGCTGATTCTCGCGCTGTTCCTGTTCTTCATCCGCGAGCCGGCGCGGGGCGCTGCGGAAAGCATGCCGGTCAGCAGCGCCGCGGTGCAGCAACCGCTGCGCAAGGTGCTGGCGATCCGCACCTTCTGGTGGCTGGTGCTGGCGGGGCTGGCGTTCAATTTCGCCGCCTATGCCTGCAATGCCTTCATGGTGCCGATGCTGCAGCGCTATTTCGGCCTGGGCCTGCAGCAGGCGGCAATGGCCACCGGGGTGATCGTCGGGCTGACCGGGCTGGTCGGCCTGACACTGGGCGGCTGGGTGGCGGACAAGGTGCACCAGCGCTGGGCCAATGGCCGTCTGTTGTTCGCCGCGCTGAGCATGCTGGTGGCCTGCCTCTGCAGCGCGTGGGCGCTGACTGCGGGACGCATCGATACGGCGCTGTTCGTCGCGGTGTTCAGCCTCGGCTGGCTGTTTTCCTACAACTTCTACACCTGCGTCTACACGGCGATCCAGGATGTGATCGAGCCGCGTCTGCGTGCCACGGCCATGGCGCTGTTCTTCGCCGGCCTGTACCTGCTGGGCGGGGGGCTGGGGCCACTGGCGGTGGGCTGGCTGTCGGATCACTACGCGCAGGCGGCGATGCAGGCCGCTGGCGCCAGCGAGATGACCGAGGCCTTCAAGGCCGTCGGCCTGCATGATGCGATGTTGCTGATCCCGGTGGCGCTGCTGCTGACGCTGCTGGCATTGCTGCAGGCTGCGCGCTGCTTCCAGACGGACGCCGTGCGCATGCGCGAGGGCCTGGGCGGGGCGGTGCCGGCCTGAGGCAGAAGCTGCGCGCAGCGCACCCGGCAGACTGGCGCATCCGTGGATGCGCCATGCAGGGCTGTCGCCGGATGCCTCAGGGCACCAGGAGGATCTTGCCGTCCCGCTCGCCGCTGGCGGCTGCGGCCACGGCATCCTTGATGTGTTCAAGGTCGTAGGTCGCCGCGACACGGGTCTTCAGCTTGCCGCTGGCGATCAGCTGCACCAGTTCGCCGAACACCTTCATCTGCTGCGCCGGGCTGGCCTGCTGGAACCACTTGGCCAGCCAGAAGCCGCGCAACGTCACGTCACGGAACACGAACGAGGCCGGCGACACCTGGCAGGCCTGGCCGCTCATCATGCCGTAGTTCACCAGCACGCCACCGTTGGCCAGGACGGCAGCCAGGTTGTCGGTGCTGACGCCGCCGACCGCATCGATACCCAGGCGCACCTCGGCACCGCCGGTGGCCGCACGCACGCGCTTGGCCAGGTCCGGCCCGTCCACCAGCACCAGATCGGCGCCTTCGGCCTCCACGCCGGCGACCGCCGACTCGCGGCGCACCACGTTGATGGTCTTGAAGTCGCGCAGCTTGGCCAGCTGGATCAGGTAGCTGCCAACGCCGGAGTTGGCGGCGTTCTGGATGACCCAGTCACCCGGCTTGAGGTCGACGAACTCGCTGAGCAGCAGCGAGGCGGTCGGCGGGTTGACGGTGAGCATGGCCAGTTGCAGCGGATCGGCGTCCGGCAGGGGGATCAGCTTGTCCGCCGGGGCATTCATGGCGCTGACCCAGGTGCCGCTGCCGACCGGCAGGAGCACGGTCTGGCCAACCTTGAACTGGCTGACGCCGGCGCCGAGTGCCTCGACCTTGCCGACCCCTTCGTTGCCGCCGACAGCAGGCAGCGGCGGCAGCATGCCGTAGGCGCCGGTCAGCGTGAGCACGTCGGAGGGGTTGATCGGCGCCGCCAGCACCTTGACGCGCACCTGCCCGGCAGCAGGCTCCGGCAGTTGCAGGGCAACCGCGCTGATGACGTCTTGCGGCACCGGGCCGCGCTGTTGGTATTCGGCTTTGAGCATGGTCAGGGTCTCCAGAAGGCAGGCGCAGAAATGCGTGGAGCCAGTCTAGTCGCGATAGTGCACAACGGAGTGAATCGACCTGCATCCACTCTGGTGATGACTCCCGCGAGCCGTCTATGCTCAGCTGGACCGACAGCGGGGACCGTGATGTTCAGATGGTGGGTAGCAGCGGCACTGGCATGCCTGAGCCTGACGGCGCCGGCAGACGTGCTGCACGTTGGCTTCGGAACGCACAAGCCGCCTTACATCTACGAGGGCGAGCGGCGTGGACTGGAGTACGAGTTGATCGAGCGCGCGGCGCAGAACGCCGGCTTCGAGGTCACCGTCTACTATGCGCCGATGGAGCGCCTGCACCTGATGCTGCGCCGTGGCGAGATCGACGCGATCGCCACCACCCACCAGCGCAGTGGCGTGAAGGCCTACTATTCGCAGACCTACATCTATTACCACAACGTGGCGGTGGCCCTGGCCAGGCGCGGCTATCGCATCGAGCACATCGCCGACCTCGGCAACTACTCGGTCAGCGCCTTCCAGCGTGCGCGGCTGCTGCTGGGCCCCGAGTTCGAGCGCATGGCCCTGAACAACCCGCGCTACCGCGAGGAGGCCCTGCAGATCAACCGCAACCGCCTGCTCTACAGCGGCCGTGTGGACGTGGTGGTGGGCGACAAGCGCATCCTCCGCTACTTCAATCGCGAGGTGGCCGACCAGGTCGATGTGACGCAGGCGCTGTCCTGGTTCGAGATATTCCCACCCACGCCGTACCGGGTCGGCTTCCGCCTGGATCGACAGCGCCAGCGCTTCGACGAGGGCCTGCGCAAACTGCGCGAGTCCGGCGAATACCAGCGCATCGAGCAGCGCTACCTGGCGGACTGAAATCTGAGGAAACTGTTGCGCGGCTGCCGGCGGACAGGGGCTGTTGCACTATGACGCCTCGCTCGCCACCTGCATGGAGACGCCAGGATGCCGCTCAAGTCGCTCGCCACCTTCGCCTTGCTCGCCCTGTTCGGCAGCCAGCCCGGCCTTGCCGAGGAGCGCCAGCTGCCCTCAGAACTGGGGCCCGTGAATGTCGTTACCGTCGCCGAGGGCCTGCGCAATCCCTGGGCCGTCGCCGTGCTCCCGGATGGCCAGGGGTTCCTGGTCAGCGAGCGGCCGGGGATGCTGCGGCGAGTCAGCGCCACGGGGGAGCTGTCGCCGCCGCTGCGTGGGGTGCCCGGCGTGTTCGCCGTGGGCCAGGGCGGGCTGCTCGATGTGGTGCTGTCACCCGACTTCGCCGAGGATCGCCTCGTCTACCTGTCCTACGCCGAAGCCGGTGACGGTGCGGCGGGCACCGCGGTCGGGCGCGGACGGCTGTCCGCCGACAGCCGCGCGCTGGAGAACTTCACGGTGATCTTCCGCCAGCAGCCCAAGCTGTCCACTGGCATGCACTTCGGCTCGCGCCTGGTGTTCGACCAGCAGGGCCACCTGTTCATCGCCCTGGGCGACAACAACGACCGCCCCACTGCGCAGGCGCTGGACAAGCTGCAGGGCAAGCTGGTGCGCATCTACCCGGACGGACGCATCCCCGAGGACAACCCCTTCGTCGAGCGTGCCGGCGCCCGCGGCGAGATCTGGTCCTATGGCCATCGCAACCAGCAGGGGGCGGCGCTCAACCCCTGGAGCGGCCGCGTGTGGACCCACGAGCACGGCCCGCGCGGCGGCGACGAGATCAACATCCCCGAGGCCGGCAAGAACTATGGCTGGCCACTGGCGACGCATGGCATCAACTACTCGATGCTGCCGATTCCCGAGGCCCGGGGCAAAACCCTGGAAGGCACCGAACCACCCCTGCATGTCTGGGAGAAGTCGCCGGCCATCAGCGGCATGGCGTTCTATTCGGGCGAGCGCTTCGCGGCGTGGCAGCACAGCCTGTTCATTGGCGCGCTGTCCGGCCAGGCGCTGATTCGCCTGCATCTCGATGGCAACAGGGTCGTGCGCGAGGAGCGCTTGCTGGAGTCACTCAACGCACGGATACGCGACGTGCGGCAAGGGCCGGACGGCTATCTCTACGTGCTGACGGATGCGCCGCAGGGGCGTCTGCTGCGCCTGGGGCTGGCGAGCGAATAAGGCGGGGGAAGGGTGTCGGGTGCGCGAGGCGCACCCGCGAACGATCACTTCTTGCTGATGGTGATCTGGCGAGTGCCGCCGTAGGTCTGACCGCTTACACCCTTGGCGATCTGCTGGATCTCGCCACCGCCCTGCAGGAAGGCGGCAATCTGCGCCTCGATGGACTCGCGGGTTTCCACTGCTGGAGCCGGCTTGCTGACTTTGCTGGCGGACGACTTGACGCGAAGGGTGGCCATGACCTTGATCTCTTTTCGATGGGCGGCCGGCCATTATGCCTCAATCAGCCCCATTCTGCTGGGTTAATCGCCAATCAGTCACCTGTGCAAGGCCCTTGCAGGCCCCTGTTCACCGCCTTTAATGGCTTGTTTTCCAGCGACTTAGGCCACACGGTGACCGGCTGTCGAATGACTGCACGGCAGGCCCGGAGAGCCGCGAACTCGGGTAGAATGGCCGGCTGTTTTAGCGAGGTGGAACACGATGGCCGTAATCGGGCGGATGAATTCTCTACAGGTGGTCAAGCACACCGACTTCGGGCTGTACCTGGACGGTGGTGCGGATGGTGAAATCCTCCTGCCCAAGCGCTACATCCCCAAGGACACGCCGAGCGAAGTCGAGGACTGGCTCAACGTGTTCATCTACCTCGACAGCGAAGACAAGCTGATCGCCACCACCCTGAAGCCGAAGATCCAGCTCGGCCAGTTCGCCAGCCTCAAGGTGGTGGACATCAACCGGGTCGGCCTGTTCTTCGACTGGGGCCTGCCCAAGGACCTGCTGCTGCCGCACTCGGAAGAGAAGCGCCCGCTGCAGATCGGCGACTACTGCGTGATCTACCTCTATCTGGACAAGCGCACCCGCCGTCTCACCGCGACTGCGCGGCTGGACCGCCATCTGGACCAGGTGCCCGCCGACTATCAGGTGGGCCAGGAGGTCGACCTGCTGGTGGTCGAGCGCACCGACCTGGGCTTCAAGGCCATCATCGACGGCAAGCACTGGGGCCTGATCCACAAGAACGAACTGTTCAAGTTCATCCGCAGCGGCATGCGCGAGAAGGGCTACATCAAGGAACTGCGCGCCGACGGCAAGATCAGCCTGAGCCTGCAACCGATCGGCCGTGAGGCCGCCAGTGGCCTCGCCGAGCAGATCGTCGCGCGCCTGCGCGAGCAGGGCGGTGTGCTGGCGCTGGGCGACAAGAGCCCGCCCGAGCTGATCGCCGAGCAGTTTCGCGTCAGCAAGGGCAACTTCAAGAAGGCCATCGGCGGGCTCTACAAGCAGGGCCTGATCCGCATCCACGACGACCGTATCGAATTGCTCGACAATTGAGCGCGTGGCGACTTGAGCGCGGGCGCGGCAACTCGCATAATGCCGGCGTCTTGTAGCCGGTGTAGCTCAGTCGGTAGAGCAGCGCACTCGTAACGCGAAGGTCGTAGGTTCGATTCCTATCTCCGGCACCATTAAACAGTTTCATGCAGTGCCAAGCAGTGTCATGAATCCATCAAGAAGCCCGCCTAGTGCGGGCTTCTTGTTTTATGCGGTGCCATCCAGTCTCATCCAAGCGCTTGTCTTCTGAGTGCCTCTGCGAGTACCTTTAGATTGTTCAATAATCTATGGGTACTCGGCATGCCGTTGACGGCTCTGCAGGTGAAGAATGCTGCGCCACGCGAGAAGGACTATGGCCTTGCCGATGGCGGCGGTCTGTTCCTCTGGATACGTGCGGCAGGTGGCAAATCCTGGCGCTTCCGATTCCGCCTGGATGGCAAGCAGTCGCACATTTCCCTTGGCACTCTCGACAAGGTAACGCTCGCACAGGCAAGGCAGCTTGCTTTTGACGCTCGCCAGTTTGTTGCGCAGGGGCGGCATCCGGGGCTTGAAAGGAAGGTTGCGCGTGCCCAGGCGGCGATATCTCGCGCTAATACGTTCAAGAGCCTTGCGTTGGAGTGGCATCAGCATAAGTCGCCGCGCTGGTCTGCAGGCTATGCCGGTGATGTTATGGAGGCTTTCGAGTTGGATATTTTTCCCCAGGTGGGGAATTTGCCGCTAACCGACATCAAGCCTATGCACTGGTTACAGGTTTTCCGCCGCATCGAGGCGCGTGGAGCCCTGGAGAAGCTGCGCAAGGTTCGTCAACGCTGCCAAGAGGTTTACCGTTTCGCGATTGCCACGGGGCGCGCCGAGTACAACCCCATCGCAGATATTGGAGGTGCGCTGCAGACCCCAACCTCTCGACACTACCCCTTCCTCCCTATTGCTGAAATCCCGGAGCTGATCAACAGCATTCAGGCGTGTCCGGGGCACGACGTAGTGAAGATCGCTACTCGGCTGCTGATTCTGACAGGGGTTCGAACGGCGGAGTTGAGAGGGGCTCCTTGGTCTGAGTTTGACCTCGAGAATGGGCTCTGGCTGATCCCCGCTGCGCGCATGAAGATGCGCCGTGCTCATCTCGTACCGCTCTCCAAGCAGGCGCTCGCCGCATTGCGTGAACTGCAAAGCATCACTGGCGGCTACACGCTTGCGTTCCCTGGCCGTAACGATCCGGCTAAGCCAATGAGCGAAGCCGCTATCAATCAGTTGCTGAAGCGCTCCGGCTACGACGGGCGCGCCACTGGTCATGGCTTCCGTCACACGATGTCCACCACCCTGCACGAGCAGGGATATCCCAGCGAGTGGGTCGAGACTCAGTTAGCGCACGTGGACAAGAACAGCATTCGCGGCACCTATAACCATGCTCAGTACCTGGATGGGAGGCGAGAGATGATTCAGTGGTATGCCGATTATTTGGACTCTTTAGCCAGAAGCAGTATCGAATTCCACTCTCTTGCTGTAATGGAGAAGCGCGCATGAATACTGGTCTGGTTCGTCTCTCCCAATTTGTTCCCGAGCATGCTAGCCACCATGGAATTGGGTTGCAGGAGGCCGCGTATGATCTGCGAGAGCTGGTACAGGCGTTGTCTGATTATTATTTTGAATCCCACGGTGGGGAGCTACCTGAGCAGGTTTGCTGGGTAGGGGGGGCAACCTCTTCTCGTCGATCAGCCAAGAACCACATGATTGACTTCGAGAGTTTGCTCAATTACTTCGGTAGCTGGGACAATTCACCTACGGCGAGAAGCCCTCTCTTTGAGTGCTATTCCGAGTCAGAGCGAAATTACACTGCAAATCCTGCAAGCTGCGTTTATTTCTCTAAAACATCAATGGCTGAATGGATTTTGAATGCGGGCCATGAATGCCCAGGGTTCCTGCTCGAAGAGACAGCAGAAATACCTGAAAATGATGACTTAGAAGGTATCTTGGGCAAGGAACTGAGCTCTGTTCAGGCATTGACTCAAGGATTGGCAAAGTTAATCGAAGAGGTTGATCGCGCTCATGTCGACCCGATACCAAATCGAGCGACGTTATCAGAGAAAGAGGTAGCTGAAGCCCTCAAGCGAGCTGAGACAATAAAACGCCGTGCATCTGATCTCAGGACACCACGGCGCTCTAATTCAAACCCGTACTTTGCCCTGATACGTCTAGCCGAGGCCGCTGGGGTCGACTTGCCTAGAAGTCACAAGACGATCGAGAAGTACATGGAAGGGAAGGGCTGAAGTACCTAAGGTTTTAACCCACCACCGAGGCGTGTGGGAAATTGCCCCCCCCCACTAGTCACTTGTTTGCATTGCCACTGACCAGTCAATTGCATTCGAGTTGACCAAGCGTTTCATTGCAATTGCCCAGTTTTCCACAGCCGATCTGCAGAGCATCTGTACCTGGTACGCAACTCGGTTCGTTGCGATGACCGGCATAAGCCGACCCAAAGCGACCCTCCGTGAGAGCAGCCGTCAGCTTAAGGTTGATATGCTGGGCATTATTTGTGCGGATTCGATGCATTATAGCTTTGAGCCTGAGTGCACGGTTACTGATAAAGGCGAACCAGTACAAGCTAGGTAAGCTGCCATACTAAGGAGAACAATATGGCAAGAGTCACAGCAGCAACCTATAGTCCCGAAATGCAGGTCATAACACTAAAGCGGGAATTCCCTGCATTCTCTGACCCTGAAAATCTAGCCGGTTTCACGACCCCCGAGCAGGTTGCGATGTTTACCCATGAATGGGTTCATTACCTACATAATATCTCGACGCTGCTCGGACTAACTACCTTCTGCAACCTGACGATGATTTGGTCAAATTTTCGTTGGTCCTTCGGCCCAAGTGGGTGGAGTGAAAGCGAGATAGTGCTGGACGAAGTTACTGCCCAGGATATTGAACATCAATACCAGATCATGCAGACGCTACGCGGGAGGAGTATCAGTTCGCTGCCGACCAACGCAGAGCTGGGGCTTTCCTGCTTTACTGGAGCCGACTTGCAGCTAGTCGATACCAGCCATCCAATTGCCCTAAGTAAAATCAAGTGCAGCGTAAAGTACGGCAATCCGGCTGGAGTTGAATTTGAGGTATATGAGGCCACGATCGGAACCCACGAGATTTTGGAGTGTGCGGCCTTCTTGCTTGAGGAACGTGCCTTGATCGCCCTAGGAGCTTTGTCGCCGCCTCCCAGTCTTGACCCATATCTCCTTGTGATAGGGGTGGCACGCTATATCGCGCCAAGCCTCGACCGTGAGGAAGTGCTAATGGCGGCCCTTGCGTCACTTCAGCATCCCGACCCTCCCAGCGCGCTAAAGAAACTCCTTGAATCCGGAGAAAACGCCAGTAAACACGACCTCGACCCCAAGCAGGCAATCCGAGAGTTGGGTATGCGGATGCTTGATGAGTTTTGGGACTCAGCTGAGGAAACGCTTCAGCTGATCGAAGGGTTGTTCCCTCTTGATGAACCAATGGGGCAGGTTGTGAAGCTGACAGCTTCGCGCATGCGAGCCAATATGCTGCGTCGAAGAACCGAATTATTCTTCGAGCTAGATATTATCGAGCAACTCCGTAATGGTCCAGCCAGTCTTGAAGAAGCCATACGCACCTATGGCGCTCCAATTCTGATCCAAGAGCGCGATGGACATGATAGAGATGACGGAACAGATCGCGATTTCTGCCGAGATGTGATGTACGACTTCGCTAATCAGGATGCCTCCCTACAACCTATGTCCGACGGCTGGCGTCTAATGCATGCTGCATATAAATTTGTCGGCGCACACTTTAGTGGAGGGAGGTTGCGGAGCACGAAGAACGCAACCGCAAAATGCCCATTTTACGCGACGTGTGATAACAATTATCGGAAAGTCCATCCGCACCATTGCGGCAACCAACCTTGGTTAGCTGTCTTAGCAGACCCGCTGACCTGTGATTATGCTTTCGCTGTGCACATTACCCGGCCGCCGTCCAAGGAGTTGACCTAAGGTGCAATAGCTGCCCGCCTTGGGTCGACTGTTTGTCCGTCAAGGCTACCAGTGTGCTGGTCAAATCCAATGCAAATGACTGGTCAGGTCGAATGCAAATGGGTGGTCAAGTCCGTGCAATTACGCAGCGTGGCCTGAGATCAAGCACTTTGACCGCTAGGCGCAAGCAATCACCCATTTCATGAACGACTCGGGCGGCCTCGGCTTCGAGCATTGCTCGCAACCCCTGAATATCAAGCATCTCTGCGGTATCTGGGTGCTCCCATTTGCGATTACTAGCTACAGTGATGAGAAGGCAGCCAGATCGGCAGCTTTCAGCCGCCATGTATCTGGTAACGAGTTGATTTTTGATCGTGTCGCGTAGGACGCGACCTGACCAGTTTTCGCCGAGCTTGAGCTCGATGGTTCCTTGCTGGCCCGACAATGCGCGCAGCCGGATGTCTGTTTCCTTCTCGTCAGCGGTAACTGACTCTTGGTCGACCGTGTAGACCTCGTTGGAGGAGTTCTTCAGCTCGCGGGCGATTTCTCGGCGCATTATTTTTTCGTCTTTTATCAGGGCCCATGCATCACGAGGCGAGATATCCTGAAGAAGCAAGTCTTCTAGGTCGTCGAGTCGATCAACAAGCACCGCAAACATATCCTCTCGGGTTGTTGGCGGTGCCTCACCGTAGCGGTTGAGAATGGCCACTTCAGACTCTGTTAGAACGGCATTATCGTTTTCTTCAGCCGCCTTCTCTCGAGCAAGCAGAATGAGTCGGTCACGGAAGTGGATGAAGAGAGGATCTGCAGCCATTTCAAGTTTGACTGCCCAAGCCTCGGCGCCCTTGGTGTTGAGAAGCGCATTGAATAAAGCACTTCGCCCGCTCTGGGCGTGGTCGCGGAACCCTGGTGAGTAGACTCCCTCATGGGTGATGTCATCTGAGGGCCGGACATGTAGATAGGCTAGTCGGGATAAGCGTAGAAGTAGCGCAGGAGTGAAGCCAGAGCTTCCCAAGTCAATGCGTAGCTTGCTGTGACGGTCGCCGAACATGGTGCCGAATATGTTTACAGCGGCGCTAGTCGCTGCGGGCTCAATTGGTGCTAACAAGTAGTCGAGGGTATCGACTCCTTTTGCTGGATCAAGACGCATCAGAGTTGTCAGCCAAGCCTGAGTAAACAATCCAATTTCGGTCACCTGGAGGTGATCTTCAGCCATCTTGAGAATGTGCTTTCGGGCATCTTCATCGCCGGATTCAAGGAGGATGTCGATCACGCGTTCAATTCGCTCGAATGCGGCTACCTCGTCTTCAGCCTCGCGCAAGCTGCCTGAGTGGCCATCAAGCCAAGCGCGCAAGCGTGCCAGGAATACTTCTGTTACCGCTGTTGGCGCATAGCTAATATTTTGGAGGCAGATCGCAAGCGAGTGAGATGCTGCTATCTCGTTGAGCTCTGTGGTCAGCTCTAGCCCTAGTGTTTGTTCGACTGCGGCAGGATGCTCGCGAGCGAGTGCCTCAAGCCACGCGGGGAATCCGTTTGGCTCAAGTGGTGCGTACCGTGCCGCAAGCTCGGCTTCCTCTGAAGAGAGTTTGCGTGCCCAATCGATGTCCTCAGCTTCTGCATAGATTGCAGCTAGCCCAAGTTGCCAACGAACAAGGAATGTTCCCTTTTCATTAGCTGGTCTTTCATAGCGAAGCGTTGGACGATCATTGCGCCAGATTGTGAGCATGCTCGTACGTAGCCGGTCAGCTATTTCTTTGCTGAACGATTTCTCAATGAAAGGGCGATCCCATCCCGAGACGCGACTTTCGCTGCCAGAGCGCCGCATTACCTGCCATAGATCCCAGGCCGTGCCAGCTTCACTGTCGGGGCTGAAAGCTGTCTCGGGGTGTTCTGCGACTTCATGCCAGAATGCTCTCCAATCGGCATGCCTTCTAGCCTCAAGTTTTTCTCTGGCTTGACGGTCTCGCTCCATCTTCGCTTTAAGGCGGGTCGTTTCGGGATCAGATTCTTTCGGAGCGATGTCGCGATCAATCAAGGCGAGTAGTTCTGGTTGATCAGCGGCGTGTATCTTGAGGCGCTTTATATGGGGGCTCCAGTCGCCATCGCTGATTTCACGCAGCAAGGCATGAAGCATCATGGCTCGTTCTGAGAGCGGACGATCAGTGTCGGCAAGAGCACGCTGCATCCAGGCGCCATCTTTCATAACGTTGAGATTTAGCGGACCACGGTAGAATGTTCGGCACAATCTCGACCAAGGATCAGTCTCTGAATGCAGGCTTTCCACAAATGTGTCGTCGGTCCAGAAGATTTTCTCGCGTAGTGGCGTCGGCAGCTCGCTAAACGCCGCGCGTAGCTTTTGCATAGGTTCTTTGTGGTCGTAATCATCGCATCCGAGGCGCAGTGCGATCACCGAAGAGCGCAATGTTTCGATTTCTGCTTTGCCGTTATGAATGAGCCTGTGGCAGACAGCAGCCAACATTGGGATTAGGTGTGAACGGTTGCTCACGAGATGAGGCCATTTGCTGCCCCAGACGAGCCCTTCAGTAATCAAATCTGTCAGGCCCGTGCACAGTGCCTCCAGATAACCTGTCGTGAACTCTAGCTCGCCAATGCTATGCGGTAACATCCACCTAAGTTGATCCACCGTATTTTCCGTCTCCTGAACGCGTCCCACTATTCTGCAGAACGACTCAGGTGTTATGTGCTGTGGGAACATTTGAACGACCGCGCTCCGCACAAGACCATCTGGCCAGCGTTCCGGCACGTCTGTTATCGACCTGGTAAGCGCTTCAACTCTTGGATCGTCTAGGTGTAGCAGTGCAATGGTCGCGTCGAGACGCTCGCTGTGCGTTGCTGTCATGTCGTTCGCGACGTCATAAGCAATATCAGCACATGTGGGCATCGGTCCGGCACCGATTAGTTGGAGCAGTAGCTCACGAATTTCTTGATTCTCGATCCCTGCCCGCCACAGGCTCTGTACGACGGGGGCCAAATCAGGAGTGGCGAAACGATGTACCTGCACGCGTGGAGCTCGTAATCCACGCCACCCACCTTGACCGTGGTGTTGTACATAGCACCGTAATGCGTCGATTTTTTGCGGGAGTGGTAGCGACTCCGGGTCAGCATGGTTTAACAACACCTGGGGTTCGCGTATGCATAGCTCAGAAAAGATGCTCGGTTGCAATGTGGCCAGCCAGGCCGCAACCGGACGCATTGTCGGTCGGACGACTTTAATGTTCTGCGAGGATTCGGCAAACAGCAGTCGCTTCACTGCTTTGATAGGCATGCCTTGTCCTAGGAGCTCTCTAAGACGCTGCGCCGCAAGAAATTCGACCACAGATCGATGATGGAACCGAACCCGGCCGTAGCTTGCGAATCCGAACAGGGCGCGCTCAAGCAGAGTCTTTAGCTCCTCTGTCGTCCAGTCATGTAATACCAACGAGGGGTCGAGGGAAGTACCAGGTTCCCCTCCTTGGTTCGCCTCCGCACCGAGCTGAATAGTTAGCTTGCGGGTCAGTAGTACGGCAAGCGCCAGTCTACTTGCTCCCTCGAACGCCTTATCGGGTGATAACTGCGCCGACTCCTGCCGGTCGGTGCGGGGTTTTAGTTTGACGCCGATATTGTGCGCCACCTGCTCGCTGTGAAGGCGGACTCGGTGGTGTTCCCGCCAGTCTGCGCAAAGCTCCACCAGATCTTGTGGCCGACGTGCGAAATCCTCGGCGTTGCGTGCGCGGATGTCAGTAAGCAGTGCGCCGGCATCCTCGACACCCTGGATTACCGCCATCTCTCGGATTTGATCGTCTGAAAGAGGCATCAAGGCGACGTTACGCCATATAGGAGCGATTGCTTCCTTTTCCCGGGCAGTCTTCCTGTACTCTTTGCCCATTGCGATGTCAGCAAATACTTTGCCGCTCGCTGTCAGCTCAATCGGATCGGGTACAGGGAAATACTTCTGGATCAGTTGCTGATCGATAGCTATCGGACGTGTCGTGATAACGATCCGAACCCTGCCAAGCTGGCCGGTAATAGCCTTGCTCAGGCGCTTGAGCGCTATCTCAAAGGAGCCAAGGGTTAGTTTGAGCTCATCAATTGAGTCGAGAAAAAAAGTAGCAACACCAGACTGTGCGGTCAGCCATGCGTCAAACCTTGCCTCCTCGTCTACTAGCAATAAATCTCGCAGGTTATTTACCGCGAGCTGCGCCAGTTCTAGATAGAACGCAGGATCGCCTCGGGACCACAGTGTTTGCTGTTGGGTGCGGCATTCATAGGTCTTGCCGGCACCTGCTTCCGAAATGATAAGGATACGTTGCGACTCAAGTAGCTTGTCCCAGCCGATTGCGCCTGACCACCTCATCCGTGCAAGCACCGATGCTTGCTCAATATCCGCATATCCCTCTTGGGAAATGTCACCGAAGGTGCGCTGAATGCGAGGCTTTGCTTTGCTTGATGCGGTCATCGGTAACGTGTCTATAGGCGTGTTTTTCGATTTTTTGGCATTTGCTTTCGATGTTTGCAATTGCCAGGACAGTCTGCCTGACGTGCCATTAAATCCATAGCCATCCAATCCGGTTCCAGGGAGATCCGACTAGATGGCTACACAAGCTATTTCACCAGCACTGCTCCGCCTTCCAAGTGTCTGCGCCCTAGTGGGCCTTAGTAAGTCACAGGTATACCGGCTTATTAAGGCGGGCGAGTTTCCTGCTGCCATCCAGCTCGGCGCTAACTCTGTGGCATGGCCGGCTGAACGCGTTCATGCATGGGTTGCAGATAAAATCAACGCCTCCGTGCAGTAATCGCCATGCCGATTCCTGCGCGACAGCGTGCTTTGCTGGAAGCGCGATGTAAGAGTGCAAGCGCGCAGCTCGGATTAGAGCTGTCTCCGGATTCATGGGCATCGAACCGTTTGCCTCAGTGGTCGGACTCTGTGCGGCGTGTGCCGAATATAGCCTTGCGCTCAGCACTTTTTGGCGCAATTAGCAAAGGTCGCCGCCCGTATCTTGAGCGTTCGGAGATTCATGCGCAGGGTGGAAACAGCGTTATTTATACCGGTGTCATGCTTGATCAGGGGGATCTCGACGTATGGGTGACCGTACTGCACATGGCTAGAGCTCAGGCGTTGGGCGCTGAGTGTAGGGTGACGGCTTATCGACTCCTGAAGGTGCTTGGCAGAACCGATACAGGCAAGAACCGCCAGATACTAGATAGACATCTGAGCAGACTAAAGGCGACCGCTTTGCAGCTGCGATTTGGCGAGCATTCATATGAGGGGAGCTTGCTCCAAGAGGTATATCGTGAGCACTGCGAGGATAGAACCCGGAGCTATGTCATTCGACTGAACCCAAAGCTGCAGACGCTATTTGTTGGTGATCAGTTCACGGAAGTGGATTGGTCTGTTCGTCAAGCGCTGCATGGAAAGCCGCTCGCGCAGTGGCTACATGGCTTCTATGCCAGCCATGCTGCCCCTTTCCCATTGAAAATTGAGACGCTGCATCGGCTATGCGGGAGCCGAGCCAGCTCTCTGTCAGATTATAAAAAGGATTTGCGCCGTGCCTTCGACTCTCTGTCAGGTGTGAGCGCTGCAAAGGGGCAGTCCTTTAGCTACGAGACTCAGGGGGCTCTGGTGCGGGTCAAAACTACCCCAAGCTGTTCTCAGCGGCGACATCTAGCCAGGATGCGCGAGGCACTTATCTAACTAGGCGGCCGCATTGCATGTATCGTAGTAGCATGATCAGTCTATTTGCGTGAACCTCAACGCAAGCCTCCTCGCTTCCACTCTTCATGGTGGCATTGTAAGATCAAGCCTGAAGGGGCAGGTTTCTCCTCTCGCGTGAGCGAGGGCGGTTCTGATAAATAACAGTTTCGGCTGTTGGGCTCACGCCCGCTGATCCCGCTGCAGGGATGTTCAACGGTACTCAAATCCTCCTGCCCCTTCCCTAATTTCAAGGAGAGGTGTCAGTGAAGGACAACGTCTGGTTCACCTATAAGGCACGTATTCGAGCCCATAAGCGCCTGGAGTGGTTGGATTTTCACTCACAGTTACTTTTGGTGTGGTACGCGATCCTTAGCGCGACACTAGGTGTACTGACAATCCGTCACAGCGGACTGCTCGGTCCCGATACTGATGTAATGGCCACCATACTCTCGGTAGCTCTGCTTGGGGTTTCTCTCGCGGTAACAAACCGCGACTTCCGCGTTAGAGCCATGCTCATGCGCAACAATTACCTAAAATTGCAGAAGCTGCACCGCGAGCTTCCAGCTGACTCCGCGCCTACTACAGAGCAAGCCAACAAATACGATGAGCTGTTGGCTGAGTCGGAAAACCATCGGGAAATCGACGACCGTATTGCACGCGTCTTCGCTCAGGGGCTAACTAGCAGAGAGCCGACAGCCTTTGAGAGCTGCTACGCTGTCCTTTGGCTCACTATGCGTTTTGTTATCACCGCCGGGCTCTACGTGCTTCCCGTAATCGTTGGGCTATACGCCTGGATTACGAAATGAGTGCGGCTCGTAGTTTTAAGAAACACTTTGCCAGAAAAAGCCTGCTCCGGATCTACGCTGAAAAGATCAAGCACTCGGGTGCGATAGGGCTTGATCGAACAAGACCTGCAAGCCTGGATAGCAGGCTGAACGATGAGCTTAACCATATCATCCAGACGGTTCAGCAAGGCCGATACCGGTTCACGGCCTACAAAGAGAAGTTGATCCTTAAAGGAGCCGACTCCTGCCCAAGGCAGATCTCCATTCCAACTGCCAGAGACAGAATCGTCCTGCGTGCTTTGTGTGAGTGTCTAGCGGACATATTCCCCAGGGCTAAGCTCACCCTGCCTCAGATAGTCATCGACTCGCTAAAAGCTGCTCTGGCTTCTGAAGATTATGTTGAGTATGCCAAGATTGATCTGAAGAGTTTCTACCCTTCCATTCCCCATGAGCTGATCAACACTGCTATAAACAAGAAGATTCGGAAACCTGAACTCAAGCGCCTCATCGGAGACGCAGTTAGTACTCCAACCGTACCCGAATCTAAAGGTAGAAAAGATACTCCTAATTCGATTATTGGAGTGCCTCAGGGCTTGGCGATTTCCAACTTGCTTGCTGAGATCGCATTGCAGGACATTGACTCAGAATTCAAGGCTCGACCAGGCATCTGGTACAAGCGTTATGTCGATGACATCCTGATTCTCGCGCCGGCGGGACAAGCCATGTCTACAGCGAGGGAGTTGATCTCGGGACTGAAAAAGCTACAGCTAAATCCTCACGACTTTGGTCCGGATTCAAAATCCAAGGTAGCGAGCCTAGTGGAGCCTTTCAGCTTTTTGGGGTATCAAATTGACGGAAGCAGTATCCTCATTCGCCGTGAGAGCATTTTGAGGTTTGAGGCATCTATCGCCAAAATATTCACTGCCTACAAGCACAAGCTCATGAGTGCTCGAGGCCGCGCCGACAGGGAGCGTGCCGAGGCGTACTGTCAGTGGAAGCTAAATCTCCGAATTACCGGATGTATCTTCGAGGGTAAACGACTTGGCTGGGTTGCTTACTTTTCGCAAATCACCACAACAGCGCAGTTACGCGCGGTTAACCACACCATTAGGAAACTGAATGATCGATTCTGCCCGAGAGGTGAGGTTCGTCCGAAATCTCTAATCAAAACCTTTTATGAGCTACAGCGTGGAACCTCAGGTAGCCACCGTTACATACCAAATTTAGACGAGCTCGATGTCGAACAAAAGCGTGAAGTCCTGGCTATATGGCTCGGCGCTGAAGCCGGAATATTATCTGACGCAGAAGTCGAACGGCGCTTTGCAATCAAAGTAAGCAAGGCTGTTCGGGAACTGGAAGAAGACATCGCCCACACATCCTGACTTGACCAGTCAACTGTGACGATGTCTCCGGGTAACTGGGAAATTGCCCCCCCATTTGACCACTGTTTGCATAGGATGTGGCCAGTCAATTGCTTTTGATCTGACCAGAAATACGTGTGGGGTGCGGAGAGAATTTCGGTATGGCTGTGTCATTCGGTACAGCCACATTGAGCAACTTGAAGATTTACCTGCTTGGCCAGGGCCTTGTGCGTGAATGATCAGCTTTCAGACCGATAGAAAAAGTCCATATCTTCTGCCCGGAAATTCCACTTTTCAGCGGTTTCCTGGGCGATTCCGGCGTTGTGTAAAACCTCATTGGCAGGTGGGAAGAGGCTCGCGTAATGGTGAGCGAAGTGCCCGATCAACATCAGGATCACCTGCAAGCTTCCCGACCCTAGCATGTACTGATCAGCGAGGTGGATAGCTTGGCCATTCTGCAATACACCAATGAAATCGCTGTGTACATGACCGCTAAGGAAGGGGTAGTAGGAGGTGAAGTAAGTCTTGTGCAGCCCAGCTTCCACGGCTAGATCGTTCCAATGCCATCCTACATCCCAACTTCCTTTGCGGAGGCGATCTTGCTGTGGGGCTGTGTATTCTTGGTAGTGCGGCGAGCCATAGATTGCTGGCCAAAGCGCCGCTGCATCCGCCTCAGCCTTCTGGCGGGCCTCCCGTGCTTCATCTGTGGTCGCAGCCATCTTGCTTCGTTTCTTCCAGCCGCAGTACTCCCACACGTTATGCCTGAACGCTCGCAACGACTCGTTGCTACCGCTGAGAAGCCACGTCATCACCAGGTAGTTTTCAAGCGCAGAGCGAGTCAGCACTGCCATCGATGAGTGATCGATGAAGCTGTAAGGCGGGATCGTCTCGTTACTAAATGGCGAGGGCTCTAGAAGCGTACGCACCGAGCACATGTGCCGAAAAAGCTTCTTGGACAAGTCATGCTGACTGAACATCCACATCGGGATATCGGCTGTCGGGTCGTGCTGCTCTGCCTGGGCCGTGATCATCTCAGCCATCAGTCCAATCAGGACGCCGAACTCCCTTTCCAGCTCTTCCGCTCGCTGGTACTGCATGCGCGTCTCCCCGGAATTCCCCTGAGCGTTTGAGTTTAGGCTGTGCATGGGCACCCGAGAAACCCAATCGACAGGGTTCGAAGGGCAAGGATCTTCACATTTACCGACTATCTGTCGACCTCAGCCACATGCCTCCCAAAGTAAACTGATTTGCTCCCTCTCAGCTGAAATCTGGAATGGTCAGATCAAATGCACACGGGCGGTCAAGTGACTGCAATTACACAGTAGCGAGAGGCCTACCGTTCCAGCACCCCTGACGATACCGTTCTAGCACCCTAGGCTACCGTTCCAGCACCCCGACGAATACCGTTCTGACGCCCCTGCAGATACCGTTCCAGCACCCTTGGAAGCGGGTGTGGATATCTGCCTTGAGACCAGTAAATACGGGCTATACAGCGGGGGACGTGCGAAGCGCTAATCTGTCTTTAATCATTTTCTAATCTTCTGCGAATACCCACGCCATCTCGTTCGCTTTGCGCTGCTAGGGCTTCATGTGACGGCACTCGAATGAGGGCGCATTCGGGGGTTGAGCCCGGCCGGACGGCGCTGCGCTTATGCTGCTTTAGCCTTGAGTCGCTCTTGTTCAGACGGTACCACCCCATTCCAGAGCAAGGAGAGCACTGCGAACCTGCCTGGCACCAATCTCCGTCTCGCAAAGCATAACTGGCGCACTGCCGCCGAGGGCCTTGTTTGGCTTTGCCATCCACTGAGCAGCCGCCGGTCTACTTTCGAATACCTTCTCGGCTAGCCGGGAGGCGGCAGCTATTCTTTCCAGGCTTCCGGATATGCCGTTTTGGATCATGCATTTCGCCCTCGTTTGGCTGGAGGTCCCTGGCGAACTGGTTCTAGTTGTACAGCCAGCGAGCAACACCCAGAACCAGCATATGCGATGGGTAGAACCAGTATGCCCATCGGCCTACGGAAGGAATTGCGAACCTAACTTTCGTTCCCTCCAGCCATAGGGCTATCAAAGGCGCACCGAGCAGTGTTCCCGCCAGTATGACTGGGTACAGCTCCCCGGTTAACGCTGCGGCCAGCACGTCCATCGATATGTTTGCCAGCAGGAAAAGTGTGGCAGGTATCAGCCAAGTCGTATGAGGTTTTCCCATCACCATCAACAGTGTGGCCGGCAGCAGGACGCCCGGCATGCCGTACATGATCCATGGTTGCAGTGCGATGCTGACGACCAAAGCAACTATCGCAAGTGCGATGCTGCTGAAGGTTCGGTGGTGGACTCCCCAGGCGACCATCAACCCAAGCAGCAGGGAGGGGAGCACATTCACCGTCGGGCTATCCACGCCGACCAGCAGGCGATGGGGCAGTTCGCTGATCAGCGCAAATACCAACAACGAAACTGCGTAGCGCTGGTTAGTCGAAGTGAACACTTCTCCTCGCTGCGAACGGCGAACATTCGCTGCGATAGCAAGGCAAAACAATGGAAATGCTAAGCGACCAGGTACCAATAATCCTGATAGCTGTGGCCATACAAATCGAAGATGGTCCAAGAGCATGGTCAGGAGAGCCAGCCACTTCACCAGATCAAGTGAATAGGATCGGGCGGGCGAGAGTGCCTCAGGGTTGTCTGGCCTCAGCAACGAGAAATCGAATGGATTGACGCCTGAGATACGGTGGTTCATCTAGCTGTCGGAGCCTACAAGGGCGGCGCTTTGCGCCGGGACGGGGAGGAGGAATGCAGGGCTACCTGTTAGGTCCGAGGCGGCAGTACAATGATAGCGCAGCCCTAATCCGCCCTCTCCCGGGAGCCCACGCAGCATGCCGGTGATGACGCTAGGTACGACCACGGCCCCGCATTGCGGGGCCGTTCTGTTTCTGGGCTGGGCTTCTCGCATCAATAGCGCACTCGGAAGGTCGGCGAGTCCTCCGGCCGAGACTCGCGCCGGTCGTAGATACGGGTGGTGCTAATGTTGGCGTGTCCTAGCCACTGCTGGACCTTGGCGATATCGGCCTCGTGCTCTAGGGCGTTGGTGGCGGCGGTGGCGCGCAGGCCATGCACACCGAGGCCGTCTACCTCGACGCCGGCCGTGCGCGCGTAGCGTCCGACCAGGGCGTAGATACCGTCGGCACTGAGGCCGGTGCCCGTGACCCGGCCGCGCAACGGCAGGAATAACGGTCGCCCCGTATCTAGGTGGTGGCCGGATACCTCTAGGTAGGCGTGAATGCGCTCCTGAACCACCGGATGCAGCGGCAGGTAGCGCAGCTTGCCGCCCTTGCCGTGCACGCGCAGGTGCTTGATACCTCGGCGCTCCTGGATGTCCTGGACGGTCAAGCGAGCGGCCTCCTCGCGTCGAAGTCCTAGGTACAACAGCACCGCCAGCACGGCGCGGTCGCGCAGCCCCTGGAGGGTGGCTGGGTCGGGAGCATCAAGGAGCGCTTTGGCCTGGTGATCGCCAAGGGCCGGCGTCTTGCCTTCGTTGCTCTCGATCCGGGGGCGCTTCACGCCCTGCACCGGGTTGCCGCCAGTGATCGCATTGCGATCCAGCAGGTAGTCGAACAGGCTGGCCAGCGCCGCCAGCTTGCGACGGATGGTGGAACCCGAAAGGCCGCGTTGTTCCAGTTGGCCGCGCCAGGCGAGGACATGAGCGCGCGTGACCGCACGGAACTGGTCCGGGGCGTGAAGGCCGAGGAAGGCGCAGAAATCCGCGATGTCTCCCTGATAGGCGCGACGGGTGCGCGGGTTGTCCAGGTTAGCGAACCACTCGGCCGCTGCCGGCACCTCGGTCAGACTCTGGAACTCGGCGGCGGTCAGGCGGCGTTCGATCAGGGCAGTGACGTCATTCATGCCGCGTACCTGGATCTTCGTTCGTACCCGAGTCTTCGTTGTTCCAATGCTCAACCAGCACGTCGACTCGATCTGGAACCTGCGGCGTTTTGCTCAGCACGAGGCAGCGAGTAGTGACTACGTACTCCTCAGATAGGTAGAGGGAGTCGCCAATCCCAACACCAAGCTGGGTAAGCAGCTCGTCAGGCAGCGGTACGACTAGATTGCCGTCTTCATCCTGCTCGATCTTCACCGTCCAGGTCATGGCCGCGCACCTCCTCGTTTCTCCATAAATTAACGATAACGTATTTTATCGGTAATTAGAGAGCACTGCCAAAATGGCAGAAAAAGCCACCTGAAGCCATTCGGGCCGGCAGTGGCAGATCAGGCCAAATTCATCGCGTGGCTTTTTCTGCCATTTCTGGCGTAAATGGTTTTTCGTGGCTTCTTGTGGCTTTCGCTGTCACCAATCGAGATATTTCTTCAGTGCGTTGTTTTTCTTACCGAGCTTAAGTAAGTTACTCGCATTAAATAACTGGCATGAGATTCTTAATGATTGTTCTTCTAGGTGGCGAGAAAGGCGGCTCTGGAAAAAGCTGCTTGGCCCAGAACTTGGCGGTATGGCTCCAGCGCAAAGGCCGTGACGTTTTGCTGCTGGATGCAGATCCTCAAGGAACGACGGTTGATTGGGCGCGAGAGCGGGAGCAAGTAGGCGTCTTACCAGCTCTGCCTGTGGTGGAGGCTCACGGAAATATTAGGCAGACACTGCTTGATCTCCAAAAGCGCTATGAGGAGATTGTCGTTGATGCCGGCGGTGCTGATTCTGAGGCGTTACGATCTGCGATGACGGTCGCGACGCACATGTTGATTCCGTTTCGCCCCAAGCGGAGAGACCTTAAAACGCTCCCTAATGTAGAAAACCTGGTGCGTTTGGCGAGGGCGGTCAATCCTGAGCTTACTGTGCGAGCGGTTATCACCCAGGCTCCAGCACTACCAAGTCAGGGGCAGCGGATACTCGATTCTAAGGATGCATGTGCGTCGTTTGGGATTCAGACCCTGCAAGCCTTCACGACGGCCAGGAATGTATACGACGACGCGGATGAAAATGGCAGCTCGGTGCTAGAGGCTGGAACCGATACTAAGGCTGTCGAGGAGATCGAGCTGATTGCCAACGGACTGTTTTTGGAGGATGTGTAATGGCCGGTCTTAAGGGGTTGAGTAAAGGGCAGCAGCCTCGCAAAGAGGAGGCGCTGGAGTCTTTTATCAGCGGCGCAAAGGTTAAGTCGAACTCTGCGGTACAGGGGGAGAGTAGAGCTGTGTTCAAGCGGGTGACTTTCTCACTCACAGATCAGATCAGTGAGGAGATCGATCGGCTTAGCTTGATCCCGAGAGGCTTCCGCGCTACTCGCTCGGATGTGGTTCGAGCAGGTGTCGCTGCCCTTTCTGCGATGAGCGAGGAGCAAGTTGTAGCGTTGCTGGAAGCTGTGCAGAGCGAATAACTTAGTGTGGTTACGTAAGTTATGATTGTTCGCGTAGGGATGTCGCATGATCCTGTTCCTTGATATCGACGGTGTGCTGCATCCTCTGATGCCGCGACGAGATCGGCCTCAGTCGGAAGCTGGCCAGCTTTCTTATTTGCCTCGATTGGCCAAAGTCCTCTCTCAGTATCCCGAGGTCCAGATCGTGATCAGCAGCACCTGGCGTGTAACCCGTACGCTTGATCAGTTACGCGTCCTTTTTCCAGAAGACCTTCAGCACCGCGTTGTGGGCGTGACCCCAGTCCTCGATGAGGCGCGATATCCAGGTGGCCGCGAGATAGAGGCGCTGGCCTGGCTGGACGCGCATGCACCAGGTGAGGAGTGGGTTGCTCTAGATGATTGTGCTCCCTGCTGGACTTCACTTTGGCGGTTGGTGATCTGCGATGACGGGTTTCGAGGGGCAGAGGAGCGTGAGTTGCGGGAAATCTTAGAAAGGTGGGGAGAGAAAAATTAAACTTACGTAAGTTGCGTAATTTGGTTAAGTTACATATGATGTTGCTGTAAGGCGAGAAGTCGCTTCCCCGGCGCACGCCGAACCCTGACTGCTAGGAGGCTCATCATGGTTGTTGCTGAATACACGCTGGATGCAGGGATCGTCATATCGCGCGAGCTGCCGATATTGGACGAGGGTGAATCGATCACGATCAGTCGCTGCCAATTCAGGGGGCAGACCTCCCTGCTGATAGAGGTCATCAGCGATGGCCACGTGGCAGACTCGGTCGTTTTTCCCGGTCTGATTAGCGGCCGAGTGCCGGTAGAATTGATCCAGGCATAGAAGGGGAGGGGGGTGATGCAGAACGCAAACAACCTGCTGGATAAGTTCGCGGAGTCAGTAATGGCTGCACCAGCCGGCGTCTCGGTGATGTGCCCCTGGAACAAGGAGGCATATGACGACGACGCGCAGGCCGCAGCCGCGACCCTAATCCGTCTGGGCGTGTTAGGGGCCACACAGGACATCAGCAGTGGAAAGATCAGGCTCTACCTGGGCCGCCAGCATGCTGGAAATCCGGCCATGCGACTGCTGAATGTATGGCTCGTGTGCATCATGGCGAGCCTCTTTCTGTACGGGCTGTACTACCTGCACGCACATGCCCATACCGGCTCTAACTGGGCGGGGCTCGTCCTGGGCATCCTCGGCGGGGCCTACTTCTGGACCCACGGCCTGGCCGCTTGGAAACATGCCTGGCTTTTCGCTTTTGGTATGGGTCGCTCCGCCCACTTCGCTGAGTTCACGAGGCTCGGCGTGAACTTCGTGTCTGGCCTAGTGGGGCTTGCGTCGGTCGCCGGTTTTGCAAGCCGTCTATTTGGTTGAGGAAGGGAGAGGGACATGAGCGAAATCATGATGATCATTGGCACTTTGCTGGCACCGGCCATTGTTGGGCTGGCACTGTCTGTGAGCACGTTTGCCGGAGGAGCCGCAGAGTGGATGCAAGCGGCTGGGGTGACGCACAAGGGCCACGCCTTGATGCGCACCCGCAACGTTCCCTTAGTAGCGCTGTGTGTTTACGCCGCCGCAGCGCTACTCGGGTACGGTGTGTATCTGGCCTACTAGCTAGGACAATGACCCTCCAGGCTGGGCCCCAGGCATCGTGGGCGTGGAGTTCGTAGCCTTCACTCCCACCGTCGACAGCGCACGCTCTCCAGCTACTTCGGTCTTGCTGAACGCGACAGCTGTCGTTTGCTTTGTCCCGGTTGTCGAGTCTTTCTCGCCCGTCACTTCTTGACCACCATTCACCCACCGCAGGCACTTCTCAAACAGTTCGTTCGGGAGGGAGAACGCACGAACAAGGATGGTGTACGCGAATGTGCAACAAAGAAGTAGAGATGCCGCTATTATCAGGGGGCTTATCCAGCTGGTAATTAAGACCCCGTGGACGTAACTAAAGAACCACCCAACTAACAAGTTGATTGGCCTGAGGGCCAGAATTATCAGCAGGAAACCTACTACACGGAAAGCTGGACCTATAAACAGGCCTATCATGAGCATGTATCCCTGCCTAGTGTGTTCAGAGCCCCACCCGTCACGCTCTGCTGCGCCATGTGCCGATAGCCAAATTGGGCTAACAATTAAGCACTCAATAAAAAATAGCATCCAAGACACCACACCGAAAAACCACAGCATCAGCGGGATTGCTGGGAGAACAACTGCAAGAGTAACACCGGCTATCATGATCGGCACTAACAGGAGCTTTATTAGATCGCCCATGCCCTTGACTGTTCCAGACGCAACCTCTGTCGCATACGTCCCCGCGCCACCTATTACAGATGCGGCACTTGAGAATATAGAGCCTACGATTGGTATACGGGATACGCCGTTCTTGACGCCCTCAAATACTCTATCAGCAGCCTTAGCGATAGCCTGTGCATTCGCCTGTGCGAAAACAATTGCTGCCCACGCAGCTTCGCTGAAGGTGGTGATCTGTGACCCGCTATTCTGCAGCGTCACTACTAAGTCCGAGTTGAGATCACCGATTACAAGCGATCTTCCAATTGCCTGTGATGCATTGACAATTAATTTTTTAAGACCATCTGCGGTTCCATCCTGGCCAGCGTTAGATATTGCTACAAGATTGGCACCCTCCATGTTTTGCAGTGGTCTTGGGATGCTATTAGCAAATTTGCTTAGCCCCCGCACACGCATGGACATCTCTATAAAGCGCTCGTCCTTGTCAAAGTCGTTATCTACTTCTGGCTGTTGATAGGAGATGCTTAGGCTTTTTGCCAGACCGTTAATCCGTTGTTGAGTAACTATGTTCTGCCAGAAGACCGTCCCGAGCGCAGGCCAGCCGCTGTCCTTCGTCTCCTCAACCCAGCTCACACCAGCGTTATCAGTAGAAATCTGATTGACCGTAGTGGCGAGAATAGATGCCATCTTGCTGTTGAACTCTCTGGTGAGCGCCACGTATCGCTCTGCCGCAGCCTGAACGGAGCCATCAGACTTAAGATAGTCGTTTTCAAACTGGCTCTGGGCCGAGGCCCCGTTTTTCTGCATGGCTGCCAATGACGTTTGGTCGCTGAGGATCAGGTCAGCAATCTCTGAAACCTCTTTTTGGGTCTCGGATATAACGGCGCGAAATTTGTCCCTAACTATTTCTGGCCCGGCGAATTGATAGCTCTTTTTGTCAGGGATGATTTCCTCTGATACAGCCTGAACTGACACTGCCCCACAATATCCGCGCCGTGGATCAGATTTCGTCGAACTCTGTGGATTTTCATTTACATCGTAGCTGTAGACAAAGGTTTTTGCAGACCAGCGATCTTCGGTTCTTGCCTGGCGTGAAATCCACTCGGTCTCCGTCACCGAGTTTACGTATTTCATGCAAACCTCAGAACCGATCCACCCCAGGATTACCTGTGAGGAGTCTTCTAGCGCAGGAGGTGTGTAGTTTCCATTTGTGTAAATGTAGTCAAGGCCTTTTCCCATTACGTAATTAGCCAGGCCGTTCGACTTCTCAGCAATCGTTATCACGCCGTACTGAATCGTCGAGTATCCGCTGCCGAGTGGAATCAGGAGGATTGTCGCGGCCGTAATTCTGATCGGAGCCCAAAAGCTCGAAACCACCTGGCCACCTGGCGTCCCTTTGTTCCCGGTCTGGATGACGAAGGTCGCCGCGCCAACGACCGCCAGGGCTGACATTATGGTAAGACCGATCAAGTTGATGCTCTTGCTGAGCACGCTAGCGAGAGAAAGGCCTGTGACTCCATTCCCGCCGGAGGCAGCAATGAACTCAATAATTTGCTGCCCGAAGTCGAGCCTGCTTACAGGCTGATTGTTCAAATCCAGCAATGGCTGCCCTTCGTTAGCATATGCGGCGAGACTGGCGAACATTAGCAGGACTATATGCAGGAATTTATTCATGACGGGCCTCGCTATTTTGGGTTGCGACGCGCCAGCTCCGCCAGAGCGTTCCAGCGTGAAATATAACTTTTGAATAGATGACTAACGCAAACTACAACTAGGAGTGCTCCATATAGCAGCCACGTAGTAATTTCCGAGAACCGCACGAGCGCACCAAGGCCGCGAGCAAGAATTATCGTAGACCAGAGTAGGATGGGGAACATTAAGAGAATCATCATAAGGTGATTTCGTGCAGAACGTCTTAATACCTCTGAATCAACGTCAGTGAACGGTTTGAATTTTTCTTGGTTTAGCTTATTTTGTACGACCTGGCGCAGAAGCCGGAAGCTTAAGCGCTCTTTACCGGCTGCTATGTTTGCCCTTATTGTTCTTGTGGCAAGGATTGTTGACGCTGATTTTCTGATAAATCCAGGCGCTGACTCACGCTTTAAGGTAGCCATTGCTTGAGCCTCCTAGCGATCTCCTATCAATAATCTGAACAGCTATAGCACTAACTGCATTGAGATATGCGCTAATAAAAATTAGCAGGACAGAGACCATCGCAGCGGGTATTGCCTGATTGATAAAAGTGCTGATCGTCAGATATGGAATTAGCGCTATCATGCCAAGCCCCATGACTGCGATAACGCTACATGCACTAGAAAACAACCGCGCCCATCGAGCCAATTTGGCAAGCGCTGCCAAGTCGTCATAATTAGCTAGCTCACGAGCATGTTCGCGCAACAGTGACTGCAGAAATTTTTCAGCGATGTATTCGAGTAGCGCCTTCACTTTAGGAACTCCCGAAGAGATTCTCGAACCGGTGATGGCTCAACCGTGACCTGAGCTTTTTTATTGCTGCCTCTCGGCCTGCCGCGTTTTTTGGTGCCGCCAGGCTGATCGCAAGTGGCTTTTTTGTAATGAGTGCGCAGAGTCCGAAGCGCCGGTTTTTTATCGTCGGAGCAGCCGTCTAGAAATCGCTGTAGCAGGACATCTAGCGGCCATCCACGATCAACCAACTGTCGGATGCGCTGCGCATTTTCGCGGGTGAATTCGAATATGCCGGCCGGTGCCAGCTTCGGCGGATCGGACCTTTCTAGCTGCTCTAGCAGTGCGCTGAGATGGTCGGCATTAAACGGCATGAATGTGCCCTCACAGATATATAACGGCAGCGATTTATACCATGCCTAATGCGAAAGCACATATATACGATAAAGTATCATTATAACGTGTATAGGTTACGCAAGTTATTTGTTTTGCGGTCAGCGATTGTTGCTATGGCGGCCTCGGCCCGTCTAGTATTCGTCAATATCGTGTCAGGCTGAAAGTTGCACAGGATAAGGGTTCGTGGCCCAAAAGCGCGGCCCCAAACCTAAGCGCCACGCGCCCTGTCGGGCACTGGCTTAAAGCAATTAACGCTAATTAGTTTGAACTAGAGTTCAAACATAGGTATTAACTTTTGGGGGTGTCGATGGTGTCAGCCGCAGAGTTTGCAGCACGAACCACGATCCTAAAAACACGCGTTAATGACGCCGAGCGGGGCTTTATTGCTCGCAAGGCGTCGGCACGCGGAGTTTCTGTAGGCACGTATCTACGTATGGCCGCCCTTCAGCGTCGAGAGCAGCGAGGCTCGCAGCTCGTTATCGAGCTACAGAGGCTCAATGCGCTACTGCTGGAGAACGCACGTCTCGGCGGGAAATCACTGAATCTAGACAGGATTGCCGAAGACCTTGCGAGCCTGATGCGGCTAGCCGAGTCAGGTGCAATCGAATGATCGTCAAGCGCATCAAGCCGAAGCATGCACCAACGCCTACGCGCGCAAAATCGGCTGTTAGCTACGCGACCTCAAAGGCGGGCGAGGCCGGATTTCTTGCAAATGAGATCGCCGCGCTGAAACGTCACGCCGAATCTCTCACCGCCAGCGATGGCGGCGAGGTCATGCTCACTCTACGGCATATTGCTGCGCTTGAAGAAATGCGTGAGCGCCTAATAAGCGGTATGGCCGCGTCCACCGGACGTGCCACTGCACTAGCGCGCTACGCTGTGCGCGAGAGCAGGGTGACTGGAGCCACCTGGAGCGATATAGGCGGAATTGCCGGGTGGTCGACGGGCGACTGTTTTTTTGCAGGGGTAACCTCCCCCCAGAGTGCCGACCGAGAGATGGCACGATTTGCAGCCTCGACGAAGCGTGGCGGCCACCCGATTGATCATCTCGTCGTGAGCTGGCCAGCGCATGAGCAACCGACAGACGAGCAGTTACTGTACTCGGCTAATCACTTATTGACGCTGTCCGGTGTTCCACTTGATTGCCCACGTGTACTGGCTGTTCACCGCGATACTGACAATGTGCATGTCCACGCTATTCTGTCGCGCTATCGCCCGGCCTACGATCGTGTGTGGTCGGCCACGCGCTGGCTCGACGCTCTACACCGAGCTACCAGGCAGGTCGAGATAGAGATGGGATTTAGTCACGACAATGGCAATGCAGTTGTGGTTGAAATTGATGGTGCAAAGACCGTCGTCGATAAGCGATTCCAGCGAGCGCAGCTGAGTGCGCAGGCCGCCACCTTTGAGTCGAGGAACCTCAAACCATCGTTCGAGCGATACGTGCGCGAATCACGCCATGAGATCGAGCAGGCGCTGAACGATTCGCGAGATTGGAACGCGCTACATCGTCTGCTAGCAGCGCGACTCGGGATTGGCCTGCGCCGTCATGGGGCGGGGCTGGTGATCACGAATCTGAGCGGGTCAGAGGTGAATGCGAAGGCTAGTTTCGGGGGGCTCTCTGCCCCACGCTTGGAGTCGCTTTTGGGCCCATGGCAGCAACTGCGAGCACCAGGTGCAATGCAGGCGCTGCGCACGCTCGCGGGCGTAGCACCGAGCAAATACAAGCCAGGCGGTGCGGCGGTCACGCCCTCCGTGGCCAGCACGACGATTCAACAGGCGCGGAGGGACACGCGCGCGCGCGTCACCGTAACTGGAGAGGTACGCCAGACCAATCGCCTGACCACGATCCAGGCCGAGTTCGAGCGAGCCCTACTATCCGCCGATAGCGGGGCAGATCGACGCCGCATAGAGCGGGAGTTTGCCCAGCGCAGGCGGCGCGAGTTGGAGGAGGATCGGCGCAAGTGCCGCGAAGCCCTGGACGCGGCAGAACGTCTTTATGCAGCGAGGCGGCGCACGCCTTTGCAGCTGTCGCGGCTAGACCCCAACGCCGTCGATAGCGACTTAGTGCCGCGTATTCCGCGTGCCGGCGCGCCGGCACTTTTGGTCGTGGGTATCCAGGTGCAGCTGTTCATCGTACAACTGCCCGGATTGCATGCTACGAGCACAGATCAGGGGGTTGAGTATCAAAGAAGCGGCTCCACGGTCATCGTCGATGACGGCGAGCGAGTGCATGTTCACAGCGAGGTTTCAGCAGACATCGAGGACGGCCTGTCGATTCTTCTGGCCTCCCGGCCGGAGGTGGCTGAGCGTGGTGTTACCCTCACTGGCAGTGATGAGTTCCGAGAACGCGCAATGGTGATTGTTGCGCGGGCTGGGCTGACGATTGCCAATGACGATGGGAAAATGCAGGCGGAATTTGCATTAGTCAGGGATCGTCTGCTGGTTGAGTTAGATCTAGCAGCAGACCATCAGCAAAGGAGGCACTTATTGAGCTAGACAGGTAAAGCCTAGACCGTGCCTCTATGTCGTTCTGATACCCCTGGCGGCGGCAGATGTAGCGCGTTAGCGACTACGATCGAAGGGTAAAACAACCCCAGGCTCGTTCAAGGGCTTCGAAACGGAGCTAACTGACTTCTTAAGATTCTTCAGCTTGGCCAGATGAGTGACAGCCGCCCCCCCGCTAAGGTAGTGCTCAGGCAAACCAGTCAGCGCTTCGATGTCATTGGCTGCAAGACCGATGTAGGCGCTCACCGCGTCCACCGGCATGACCCCCGAAGAGGCAAGCAGTTCGATCGTTCGCTTAAGCAAGCGTGCTTGCTCCGGCGCACGATCATCGTCTCCAGGTTCCGCTTTTACCCCCCAGCGTGTTGAGCGACGCTTGAAGAGCACCCCTTTGGTATCGCTATCAATAACTTTCAGTGCCCACAGGCGCATCACCATAGCTGCCACAGATACTCCCCAGCGCTGCTTAAGAAGCAGAAGGCTATCGAGGGTGACAGGGCTTTTCACTTCTGCGGCGAACGTTTCAGCTGGAAGCAAAAATGCCCCTGCAAATCGGTGGGCTTGGTCTTCCATGAGCTTGTGTCGAGCAGGATCAGTTGAGCGATCAATACCCTTGTGCAGAATCAGATGGCCCAATTCATGGGCCAGATCGAAGCGGCTGCGAAAGCCATTTTGCTTGTCAGCTGAGAGTAAAACGAGAGGGCGGTTCAATGCTTGGCTCCATGCCGACAAACCTTCGATGCTTGCCACGCCAGTTTCTTCCCGCACCAAGATCACTCCCGCACCTTCAACTGCTAAGGCGAGATCAGGTATTGCGCGACGTCCAAGGCCCCAAAGTTCTCGACATTCGTCAGCTGCATCCTCGATATCGCCATTGGTGATTTGCTCAGGATCCGTGAAAGATCGCTTTGGCAGATTTACCTCCGGAAAATCCACAAACTCGCTCAGGGCCAGGGCGATGTCCTGAGCCCATTCGAGTCGTGCTTCCAACATCGTGCGAGCGTTGGCGTGCGCTGACGCATTACTACGGAATAGAGGGAGGGAGCACTTTTCTGGCAAAGGCCGAGTGAACCACTCAGGTGTCACATTGATGACTTTGGAAAGGTTTATGAGTGCTTCGGCTTCAGGGGATTGCTGGCCGTTTTTCCACTTACTAACTGTGGCAGGCGATACGCCCACCATGCTAGCTAAGGAGACCTGAGAGAGGCCACGGGCCGCGAGTGCCTGTAACAGCCGTCCCGGCTCGAACCCTATAATTCCACGACTCATGATGCTGTGATTTGTCCCGTTTCGATAAGACCCGTTTTGAGCCTCGGTTTCGCCAAGTCCGCCTGCTGCAGCGGCGCTTCTTCGTAGCGAGCTAGAAACCGATGAAGAGGTTCACGAAACAGCCAGCCATCCATTTCGGCGGCTGGAACGGCAATATGAATCTCCAATGGCCTCTCGGGCTGGTTCTTAAGCGAGCCACTGAAGCAGGCTACGAAGAAAAAGGTGCCGGTGGTGATGGGTTCCGGAGCAAACAGAGACGGCTGAACCAACTGAGCCAATACCTTGTTCACTTCTGCAAGCTCACGACGGATAACGCTACGCCTGCAGTTGTTCCAGTTGGTAGATGACATGTTGAGGCGACTAAACTTGAAGATACCTGCTCTGCCTACTACAACACTGTTGCCTCGTAGTGGAGTGTGCACTGCTTCAGCGGCTTGTAGGAGGTCGTAGAACCTCTCATTCATATGAAAAGCCCGCATCTGCCCCAAGGCATTCTTACGGTGACTGTCGTCCATTTCCTTCGTAACCAGGTGAGCGTGAAGTGCGCCTGCGTCAAAAGCATCCTCAACCCCCATGACAAGGTTTCTCGGAATGTTATGGCGCAACAAATCGCCGATTGAGGCCTTGCGAATGTCTATCATAGAGGGGTGCCTAAGTTTCGTTTATATGGATTATACCCTTAAAAAATTTCGTGTGAATAGTTTTCTGGTGTCTTTCATTGATATTTAAATAAGGGTTTGCCAGCCCAGCCCAGCCCAGCCCAAGCCAGGCAGTGAGAGCGTTGCGCTGAGTTTTCCTGTCTCCTCTGGCCAGACCGACTGCCTGTCACGAGCGTCAATTTTCATTCTCTCGCTTGGTTAGCAATACGTCGCCGTAAACCGTCATGGCTAACGAGTATTGAGGTGCATCGCCTAAGGCCTGTGCCACCGCCTCGTTGGCCTTCTTCGTTGCCTGAAGTACTGTCGTGCCAGCCTCCCACTCCCGCAGGAAGGGCTCCAGCCAGCGGTACGTTACTTTCACATCTAACGGCCAGGGTGATGCAATTACTACTCGGCACCCTTTATCCAGAAGCAGTTTTGGAAGACCGACAACTGTATTGTCGAGTGGATGTTTGTCGATTCGTCCTCCGCTACAGACAAAGAGGATGACAACCTCAATGCCTGCGAGAGTTGACGCAAGTGCGGAAGGTGACTCGAACAGGCTGTCTTCGTCCCTAATGCTATGAATATAGCGTCCACCAGCGGTCAATCCTCCATGAGCTGTCACCACCGCTAGGCCGGCATCAAACATGCCGTGTGGTAATTTCCTACTCGTATCCACCGTAAATTCGAAGTCATCAAAAGTACTTCTCAGCCGGTCAAGTGCCAGGTCTAATGGGCCTCCTAGCTCTGGGCCATCTTCAGCAGATATCCAGGCTTTGTATGCGGTCTGACCGCTGCGTGCTTGATTTCGGATCATCGAGAACCACGTAAGCGATGGCGCCATCCCTATTGCAGATGCAACACCGTGAAACTGGCTGAAACCGCCAGCTTCGCTCGGTTCGGCGATGCTCAGGTTATAGGTCATCTGCTGCAGTAGCGGCTCTGCTATCACAAGCAATGCATTCGATGAGGGAAGGCGTACATCCAGTGCTTCCATGGTGGTGTAAAACTCGTTGGAGCCTTCGGCAGAATCGATGTAACCGTAGCTCCACGGGTATTTCTGTAGCCATGCGAGTAGCCGCAGCTTAAACGGTTGAGGATGTGTAGGCTGCTCGATGCATCGAGTTTCGCCGTTCGACACGTATGTCACGACCAGCTCGCCACTCCGATCCACTCCGATAAATGCAACGTCCAATCCTGCCTTGTTCAAGAACTGTGAATAGCGAACAGGCCAGCCACATTCCAGTTCCGGGGGCGTTTCAGGCAAGCTAATCGCGTGGTCGGCTAGCAGTTCGACTCCGAATGCCTTGCTCTCCTCAGAAGCTATATTCCCAGCTGGGTCATCTAGAAGCCGGCGTGCAGCAACGCCCACGAATGCGAAGTCACCAGGAGCGTCACTGGCGTACAAACCTTTCTGAACGCGGTTGAACATTTCTGCGACATCGGATGCCGATGGAGCAGCTGTGGAAAGCGTTTGCACCAGATGGGCGGCTTGCTCTCCCACTAGCCCAAGGCCTATACGTAGCTGTTCGCGTGCTTGCTCACTGACCTCCACATTTCCGGCATCTGCCCTCTGAATAGCCTGTCCCATTAAAACTACGAGAGGGAAAAGAAAGCTGCGGTCATGCACTGCGCTCTTAAAGCTGCTGCTTAGTTCCTCTACGATCGCCCCGATCTCTGGTGAGTCGTTCTCGACTTTCATTAATCGCAAGCTCAGATCTAAGGCTACAATGCGGGCGTCATTGTCCGCATCGTGGCCTAGGTCCGCAGTCAGTTGCTTCAGGATTGGTAGGAAATCGTTCGCGAGGTCGAAAAGACCCAAATCTCGCAGAATACGAATTGCGGTATGAATCTCATTCCAAAGATCAGGCTTCTCCACTGGAGCGTCCGTTGCCATTGCGGACACAAGTCCAACCAGAGCTTCGGTTAGATTCCGGCAGCGATGGTAGGTGTCTGCGAAAGCATGCCAAGCTAAGCGAGCACGCCCTGCGTCTCCCTGTCCGATTAACAGACTTTGTTCGGTTAGGTTCCGAGCACGCTGATACTGTCCCACCGTGGCGCATTGGCCAGCTAGAAGCCGCAGTACTCGAAGATCTGTGTTGCGTTCGGCGGTAGCGTGCGGTGCCATGGCACACACCAAAAGCACAAGAGTCTCCAGGAAGTCGATGTCAACATCCTCACCTTTTGGCGCGCTCATCAAAATTAATCGAGTCACGAGGCGAATGGTGTGATCGGGGTGGGCTGCCAGTTCTTTGGGTAGGATGGTTACCCCATGTTCCCCTGCCCCCTGATCACTAAGCCATTTGAGGCACTGCGCTACCACAGCCTTGATAGCGTCTTCAGTGGGGGCGAGCCCGTCAGCCCGGTCTCCCTGCCGCTCGCCCTCAGTAGTGTCGTTACGTAGGTTGGCAAGACGCACACCCTCACTCGTAAGATCAAGCATGATGAAGGCAGCAATTGGCACGCCGATGTCACCGCACGACTCCACAGATAGCAGTCGAGAAATTCCTGTACGGATTGAGCTGTCTTCAGGGTGCCGGGCAAGATAACGGAATACAGACTGCAGCCGCTCCCGGTAGTACTCGCCATCATCTCGGCCGAGTTCTTCCCTCAGCATCATTGCTCGCACTGACGACAGCGTAAGCTGGGTCGCCTGTCTTCCGTATGTTTCGGATTTCGTGATCTGGCTAGCGGCGTCAGCCGCATCTCTGTACTGCCCTGAATGCCAGGCATGCATAGCACAGCAAATCACGGCCAGCTCGAACCACTCGTTACTCCAATTTTGCGCGCTCTCAATCACGAGGCCGTAATCCTGCTGCGGTGATAGCACTCCATCCAGTATCTTCAAGTGCCTATCAGTGAATCCCGCCGTAGTGAGCGCGCCTTGCGAATCAGGTGTCGCATCTTGGCAATTCATTAATAGACGACGATCACGATTCTCTCTCAGGCGTAGCGAGCTCGGGCAAAGCTGTGCCAGCCGTTCATCGTAACGCTCAATCAGTGAGTTTTCCTGCAGAAGGGTTACAAGCTCAAGTCCTTGCTCGATCCACATCACGTTGCGCGCAACAGTCGGATCTTTCGGTAGTAATGCGAGTGCGAGAGAGTTGTCTCCAGCCTTATGTGCTAGCCATGAAGCCTGGATTGAGTTGGCCGGATCCATCGACGAAGAGTGCGAGGTAAGAAGGGTGAGGGCATTAAGCGTTTCGTCGGTCTTTCCTGTCCTAGAAAACAACTGCGCTAAAAGATGCAGTCGATTGATCTCGGGTAGCTGCATTTCCTCTATCTCTGCCACTACCGCCGCGACGTCTCCTCGGAGTACGAGCGATACCCAACGCTGCGCATTTTGTTCCACCTTATCTTTGGCATCTGGTTCGCTAATCAGCGCCATCACATAGCAGCTGTCGACGCCGGTCAGCAGATCCACATTGCGTGCCTGCTTCGCCGGAGTCTCGTTGACGTGAACAACCGCATAACCCATGGTTGCCTGAACTGTAGAGACGGCAAGTTGGCAGAGGCGGGCCACATGCGGTGACCATAAGTCCTCGGATGTACGAACCGCCGATACTCCGAATGCTGCGGGCTCCTCAAGGTTTTCGTCTCGGTAGAGGCTGGCCTCAGCAATCGCCACAAGTTTGTGCTGCCCTTGCGCCGCGATGGTGGCATCAAGGTCAGTTATCTCAAGGGTTGGGCTCGTTACTACGCGCGTCTTGCGCTGGAGAAACTCTAACTGCCTGTCGTTCGGAGATTTACCTGTCATAGCAAGGAACCCCGATGCCAACGCTTCATGGACGCTTTCAGCTGTTAAGGTTGTTGTCGAGGCGGGTGGCAGCGCGACGACAACTCCAGCGAACGGATTTTTACCTTCCGGATCTCTCATATACAGAAGTAATGAGACCACCATTCGTCCGATGACCTCTTCAAACGAGCCTCCCTGGATTAGGTCTGCTGTCCCAAAAGCGACCCCTTGCGCGAGCCATTCGCGAGGATCAAATCCTTCGATATCTAAAGTCTGCCCATTCTCCGTATCGCTCATTGCCGCTCCCTAGCCAAGTCTTGCGACGGCCAACTGATTCGGTAAGTGTCTCTCATTAGTAGGGTCGAACTGCTATCACAGAGTGCATCTGTCGCTTTAGGTCAGCGCCCCTTCATAGGCGCGAGCTGTCGTGATCTTCGATGCTCGGCGGAGTGAAGACCAGCTTCTTGTCAGGCTTACCCTCAGCCAAGTAGACCCCATAGCTGTCGCAGCTCAGCATGCTATGACATTGGTACCCACTGTCGAGCAACTCCCGGTGCAGCTCAACCAGGGCCGGAGAGCCGTTAGAAAACGCCACCTCGTAAGAGCCAAGGCCGCCTTCCATTTTGCAGCTCACTACCGCCCCAACAGGCACATGCCAGTTCTCAGAGCGGAGCTTGGCGATGTTGTGTAGGGCGAGCTTGAGCAGCTCGTTGAGGTCTGCATTTGTGTCGGCGTGGACGGTGAGTTGGATGCTGACAGGGTTAGACATGGGGGTGTCTCGATAGGGAAAGACCTCAGGCTACGGCCGGCCTATGGTCAGTGCAAGTCGGAGCGACGAGCACATAGAGCCGCCTGGCTTCGCGCTTCATGGCAATCTGGCCTGCCCTGGAGCTGGTGGGCAGGCAGTTAAGAGCTACTGCTCGAATTTCTCCGCTCAAACTCCATCGGATTGATGTAGCCCAACATCGAGTGGCGACGGCTGTGATTGTAAAAGCGGTGTAGTCGAGCAGGTCTGTTTTCGCCTCGTGGTAGCGGGCATAGCGCGTCAGGTACGGCCGCTCGGTCTTCAGCGAACGAGAGAACCTCTCCATCGCGGCGTTGTCCCAGCAGTTCCCCGGACGTACATGGCTACTGACTCCGAAATTCAGTCTGGTGAGCTAGGCGCTATCGAGTAGTGCTTGGAACTGCTCAAGCAGAAGGTCGGCGAGAGCTCCATAGGCTTCTATAACTGCTGCATGCCTTTCCACGCTGCACTCGATTACGGTGCGAATCGGGATAGGGGCTTGCGTCCCAAAGCCAATCTCTCTGCCGAGATCGGTGTCACGAACTGCAATTTTCGTGATAATCCCCATGCCGATGTTGCGTGGGTGGCCATGCTCTCGCTGGTTGCGGAAGTCACTTGTTCGCATCGCCCATTCTTCCGGGTTTATTGTACCCAGCAATGCTGCCAGTCGTTGCCAACCGGTCCATGGCTGTCCGATCCGAGATGCGATGGTCATCGTGAGGTGGCGGTCATGATTCCATTGCAATTGCGGGTCATCGCGGTTGAAGTGGTGATTGGCAATGCTGCTTCCCGTCGATGCCGCGAACATCATTCTCCCACGTAAGGCCTGTGGGGCACTCAGGGCAAGGGTTGAAACTGGCGTGATGTGGTGTAGCAGCAGGTCGAACTGGTCGTCGAGGTTGCAGTCGTTGTAGACAGGTTCCCAGGCAGCCAAAATATTGATCCAGCTGCGGAACTGGTTCGCGCTGTTTGATATTTCGCGAAGGTAGTCTGTCGCGGCCTGATAGAAAAAGCCGGCAGGGTAGGCGGGCATGCTGTGCTCGCTGCACAGCTCAGGAGGCTGCACGATGCTAGTTACCAGCGCCTCCCGGTAGTTGCGACGGAACGCGGTGAATAGCTCGATTGCGCGATTATCTTCCACGGGTAACTCTGAGTCAGCGGTCAGAGCGCCACAGTTTACTTAGTGGCCGAGGTACGCTTCCAGATCAGAATATCAGTGAGCTAGGGTTGACGCGCTGTGTCGCCAACGGACTACTTAGTGTTCTGCGGCTGCGTGGACGGAGCTAATGCTGAGTGCCTTTTCGAGTGCCTTTTTTAGTTTTGAAATAGGAGGGCTTTAGGTTGTACGGGCTATAGCTGATTGACGTTCGATTCCTATCTCCGGCACCATTTCCAGCAAAGGGTTGGCTTCGGCCAACCCTTTTTCGTTGTGGCGCTGCAAAATCCCTGGCGTTGCTGTCCAAGCAGCTGTGACGATGGCTTGCGGGTTGCCGGCCTGGCGCCGGGCCTGCCCTGATGGGAGTTGCTCATGTTCGCACGTTCGCTCGTCCTGATCCTGGCTGCGGCCTGCGCCGGTGTTGTGCTGGCCGACGAGCCGCAGACCATTCGCGTCATCCCCAAGAGCTACATCAGCCCGGGCGCCAGTGGCAGCGTTTCCGGCTCGGTGCGCTACGAGCAGCACAATCTCTATGGCGGGCAGCGCCTGCCGCAGGGCAGCGTGAGGCAGGAGAGCCGCTACGGCAGCCAGTCCAGCGAGACGCGCGGCGGCATTCGGCAGAGCACCGAGTACCCCGGTGGGCTGATCATCGAGCGTCAGCCAGGCAGTGGCAGCTATCAGCAGCAGCGTAGCCGCTGACGCATCAGCGGTTGGCGGCGAGCTTGTCGGGGTGGCCCGGCGCGTCGGCGATCACTGCGCGGTTGCGCCCCTCGCTCTTGGCCCGGTACAGGCATTCGTCGGCGCGCTGTAGCCAGCTTTCCCAATGCTCGCCGCTGTGCAGGATGGCCCCGCCGATGGACACCGTCACACCGCCACCGGGGCTTTCCAGCTCCTGCTGCACGCTGCGCAGCAGGTTCTGCGCGGCCGTATGCAGGCCTTCGAGGCCGGTGTTGGGCAGCAGCAGGAGGAATTCCTCGCCACCGAAGCGGAACAGGCGGTCCTCCTTGCGCGAGCAGCGCTTGATCAGCTCGACGAAGGCCACCAGTACCTGATCGCCCACGTGATGGCCGAAGCGGTCGTTGATCTGCTTGAAGTGGTCCAGGTCCATCACCAGCAGGCCGTAGCTGTCGCTGTGGCGGCGATGGCTGGCCATGGCGATCTTCAGCTCTTCGTTCATGGCGCGCCGGTTGCGCGCGCCGGTCAGCGGGTCGTGGATGGCCAGCAGCTGCAGGCGGTCGCGCTGATTGCGGGTGCGGAAGGCGAAGATGAAGCTGAGCACGCTGGCCATCATGCAGGTGACCAGGAACGAGATCATCTGGTAGTGACTCTCGAACACGCTGCCAGGCACCAGCAATGCGTAAGTGACCAGGCTGACCAGCACCACGCTGGTCGCCAGCAGCGCCTTGCCGGGCGTGACCATGAAGAAGTTGAAGAGAATCAGCGGGTAGATCCAGAACAGGCCGTTGACCCCCAGGTTGATGGCGATCAGCGTGGCGCCGAGGGAGAACACGCCCGCCAGGTAGATGCCGGGCTTGACCGTGTCCCGCGTGGCCCAGGCGTAGAGCACGGCGAAGAGGGTGGACAGGACGATGACCGTGTCCGCGATGCCGACCAGGTAGTTGCCGTGCAGCAGGCGATAGACGGCATACGGGGAGATGCCGATGATGCCGAACAGCCCCATCAGGGTGATGATCGAAAGCTGAAAATCATTGCGCAGGCGCTTCAGCAGGCGAGCGGTCTGGGTAGCCATAGCGTTTCTTTTCATTGTTGTGGACCAAGCATGCAGAGCTTCGACCGCTCATGGCAAGGGGCATTCCTGAGCAAAGTGCCAGTATTCCTGCCCTCGGCGAAAGGTGGCTCAGTGAGCGCGCAGCGATACTAACGGCTTGTTGCGTCGATAGCGGGCCAGCCGTTCGGCTAGTTCGGCCGGCAGCGGGTCGCAGTCGACGAATCCCTGGCGCTGATAGAAGCAGCGTAGCTGCGGATGGCAGAACAGCCAGATGGCTTCGGGATGCTGCGCCAGACAGGCGCGCAGCAGTTCGCCGGCCACGCCCTGACGCCGCAGCGCGGGCGCGACGAACAGGCCGGTCAGCCACTGTCCGGCGCTGACCGGGCGCAGGCTGAGGGCCGCGACGATGTCCCCACTGCTCTGGGCGACCCACACCTCATCGCCTGCCTGGCCGCGCATGGGCGAGCGATGGCTGCGATAGAACTTGTTGAGCAGCGGCTGCAGCTCGGAGGGCAGGCAACGGTAGTGGGGGGTGGACATCGACCGGCACGGGTGAGGACAGGGCCTGCCATTTAACCGCAGATTTTGGTTAACGACTGCGCATTTGCGCCCTGTCGGTTCGTGACAGCTCACCGGCAGCACCGCATCATGAGCGCGCTCGTCCATCGCTCAAGGATTCTCCGCGTGTCCCGACCGTCGCCCCCTACCATCGTGTTCGCCGCACAGAGTTCGGCCGGACGGGTGCGTACGCACAACGAAGATGCGCTGGCCTGTCGGCCTGAACTTGGCCTCTGGGCCGTTGCCGATGGCATGGGCGGGCACGCCAGTGGCGAGGTGGCCAGCGCCAGGGCGCTCGATGGGCTGATCGCCGCCTTGGAGCAGGGGCAGACACTGGAGGCGGCGGTGCAGGCTGCCCACCAGGCCGTGCTGGCTGCCGCCGCGTCCAGCGATGGCGCGGCGGACATGGGCAGCACCCTGGTGGCGGTCCGCATGCAGGGCGATGCCTTCGAGCTGGCCTGGATCGGCGACAGCCGCGCCTATCGCATCGCCGCTGACCGCATCGAGCAGCTCAGCCACGATCACAGCTGGGTGCAGGTGATGATCGACGCCGGCCAGCTGAGCGTCGAGGAGGCGCGCGAGCATCCACGGCGCAACCTGATCCTGCAATGCCTCGGCCAGGGTGAACCGGTGCTCGACGTCGGCCTGCTGCATGGTCACCTGGCGGCCGATGAACTGTTGCTGCTGTGCAGCGATGGCCTGACCTGCGAGCTGGATGACCCGGCCATCCAGCACTGCTGCGCCGAGTCGGCCACCCTGGAGGCGATGGTCGAACAGTTGCTGGGGCTGGCAAATGGCCATGGCGGTAGAGACAATATCAGCTGCATCGTCCTCGGCCTCGCTGCGCCTGCCTCGCCCTGCGAGGCGCCGGCGCGCAGCCTGCTGAGCAAACTGTTCAAATTCCGTCAATCCTGAGTGCCAGTCGAGTCGTATGAACCAGCCTTCGATCAACGTACCCGGTTACAGCATTCATGGTCGCCTGGGCAAGGGAGGCATGGCGGAGGTCTACCTGGCCACCGAAGAGGCGCTGCAGCGCCAGGTGGCGCTGAAGGTGCTGCTGCATCGCGAGGATGAGGAATTCACCCAGCGTTTCATCAAGGAAGGCCACATCGTCGCCTCCTTGCAGCATCCGTCGATCATCACCATCTACCGCATCGACCAGCTGGCCGATGGCCGCCACTTCCTCGCCATGGAGTACCTGGCCGGTGGCGACCTGGCCCAGTACAAGGGGCAGCGCCTGGAGCCCGCGCGGGCCTTGGGCATCGTCCGGCAGATCGCCAGCGCCCTGGTCGTGGTGCACGACAAGGGGCTGGTACACCGCGACATCAAGCCCGGCAACATCCTGTTCCGCGACGACGGCACGGCGGTGCTCACCGATTTTGGTGTGGCCAAGGCGCTGCAACTCGACAGCGACCTGACCCAGTCGGGGATCGCCGTCGGCAGCCCGGCCTACAGTAGCCCGGAGCAGGCGCAGTGCCAGGCGCTGGATGCGCGCAGCGACATCTACAGCCTGGGCGTGATCCTGCTGGAGATGCTCACCGGGCATAACCCCTTCCGTGGCGAGAACTACACCCAGACACTGATGAACCAGCTGCAGCTGGAGCCACCGCAACTGCCCGAGCCGTTGCGCGAGCTGCAGTGGCTGCTCGAACGCATGCTGGCCAAGGCGCCGGACGAACGCTTCGCCGACTGCCACGTGCTGCTGGCCAGCCTGGATGAGCTGCAGGATGCCGAGCAGGAACTGACGCGCATGACGCCGGCAGTCAAGGCGCCGCCACGCCAGGCCCGCCGGCGCTGGTTGCCCTGGGCGCTACTGGGCGTGCTGCTGCTGGCGGGGGCGGGCGCCGGTGGCTACTACTGGCAACTGCAGCAGCGCATCGCCGGCTTGCTCGTGCTGGGCGAGGCGCGTCTGGCCGGCGGGCAGCTGCTGACCCCGGCGCAGGACAACGCCGACTACTACTTCCGCCAGGCGCTGCTGCTGGATGCCGACAACGCCCAGGCCAGCGATGGCTTGCAGCGCGTGCTGCAGGCGCGCATCCAGGGCTATCTGCAACTGGCCGAGGAGCGCCTGGCCGAGGGCCTGCTGATCCTGCCCGAGGACGACAGCGCGGTGCACTACTTCCGCCAGGTACTGGGCTGGGAACCGGACAACCTGCTGGCGCTGGCCGGGATCAACCGCGTGGCGCAGCGCTTCATCGATCAGACCGAGGCGGCCTACGCGCGGCGCGAGTACAACCTGGCCCTGGAGCAGATCAAGCAGGGGCTCGAGGCCGAACCCGACAACGAGCGGCTGCTGGCGCTGTACGACGGCCATCAGGAGCGTGTGCGCCAGGCCACGCAACCGGCTGCACGACCGGCGCAGCGTTCCTCGCAGAACCCGATCAAGCGCCTGCTGAACAACCTTTTCGACTGAACCGAGGCATTGACGATGCTCAGACTGCAGTTCCTGGATAACCGCCAAGCGCCGGTCTGGTTGAGCGACGAGCGCCTGACCATCGGCCAGGACAGCCGCAACCAGCTGGTGCTGGGCGATGCGGGCATCACCAGCTTTCATGCCGAGATTCGCCAGCACCAGGGCTACTACTACCTGAGCGATGCCAGCCAGGGGGCCACCTGGGTCAACGAGCAGCGCATCGGCAGCCGTTTTCAGCTGCGTGACGGCGATCGCCTGCGCCTGGGCAGCGTGGAGCTGCAGCTGGTCGACCCCGCCAAGGCGAACGTCAGGACGGATGCTCCGGCGCCGCGCTGGTTTCTCCAGGTCATCCAGGGCGAGCACCAGGGGCGCAAGTTCCACATCCACGGCTCGATGACCTTCGGCCGTTCGAGCAAGTGCGAGTTGTGCTTCAGCGACCTGGAACTGTCACGCCGGCACTGCGAGTTCTTCCTCAAGGACGACGTGCTGGAGATCAAGGACCTGGCCTCGGCCAACGGTGTGCTGGTCAACCAGCAGAAGGTCAGGACCGCCATGCTGCAACCGGGGGACCAGCTGAAGATGGGCTCGGTGACGTTGCTGGTGATCGGCCCCAAGGTCGACGTCAGCGAGGAGCCCGACGAGGACGCCACCCAGTTCATGCGCGTCGCCGACCTGCCCAAGGCACTGGCGGGCAAGGGTGCTGGCACGGCCACGCAGGCCGCGCGCCGCCAGCCGGGCGCGGCACCCGCAGCGGCCAATCCCCTGCGCGCCGCCGCCCAGGCAAAGGCCGTTGCCGAGGCCACGCCTGCTGCGCCCGGCAGCGCTCGGCTGTGGCTGGGCGGCGCGCTGATGCTGGTGCTCGGCCTGGTCCTTGGCGCGCTGTCGATGAGTCTGCTCGGCTAGACCGCCAGGCGCGACGATTCAGGCCGAGGCCAGGCGCCGGCGTTCGGCATGGATTTCCGGCAGGTCGCTGCGGCGCAGATAGACCCGCAGCGGCTCGCTGAGATTGACCCGGTCATCGATGCGCTGCTCCTGCAGCCAGGCCAGGCGCTGGCGGTCCAGGCGCATCAGCTCGCCCTCGGCTTCGTGCCAGACGTATTCGCAGGTGGGGGTGATGGTCTCGGCGGGGACATCGAGGCCGAAGCTGTCTTCGGAGAAACGCAGCAGGTACTGCCCGGTCTTGGCGTTGTAGCCGACGAAACCCTGCAACTGGTCGGCGGCCTGGCAGATCTGGGTGGACGTGATACTCATGGCAAACCTCGTTTCCTGTGGGGTTTGCAGGCAAGGCGAATGGTTCTGTTTATCGGCGCAGCCTAACCGCCGGGGCTGACGCCCGCGTTGCCGTGGATCAAGAAACCGCCGGGCGTCGAGGGTGGCCTTACAGGGTGTGCGGGTTGCCAGGCAGGCGTTGCAGGGCCGGCAGCACCTGTTCGCGCAGCAGCGGCGCGAGGTCGTCGGGCAGGGGCGCATCGAGGGCCAGCCAGCGCAGTTCTTCCAACTCGGCAGCCGGTTGCACGGGGTGGGGCAGGCTGGCGCGGTAAATGTCCGCCTGCAGCCAGGTGTCGGCTTCGTTGGCAGCCGCCGCCTGGAATTGGCCAAGCGCGTGCAGCGCATCGGCGTCCAGGCGCAGTTCCAGCTCCTCGAACAGCTCGCGGCCGAGTGCCGCCAGCGCGTCCTCACCGGCTTCGCGCTTGCCGCCGGGCAGCATGAAGAAGCGCGTGTTGCGCTTGCGTACCAGCAGCAGGTGGCCGCGTTCGTCGAACAGGCAGGCGGCGGCGATGTGCAGGGTGGTGGTCATGAGTCAGGCAGCGGGCGTCCGGGGACGCCCGCCAGGCATCAGCCGGCGAGGCCGACGTAGACGTTCTGCACGTCGTCGTGAGCGTCGATGGCCTCGAGGAAGGCTTCGACTTCTTCCATCTGCTCCGGCGTCAGGCTGGTGACCGGGTTCTTCGGACGGTAGCCGAGCTTGGCCGAGTTGACGGTGAAACCTTGCTCCGGCAGCGCCTTGCACACCGCGTCGAGGTCGGTGGGGTCGGTGATGAACAGGGTCGCGCCCTCGTCATCGGGCACGAAGTCCTGGGCACCGGCTTCGATGGCGGCCAGCTCCGGGTCCGCGCCGTCGTCGCTGCTGGCCTCGATCAGGCCGACATGCTCGAAATCCCAGCTCACCGAACCGGAAGCGCCGAGCTGGCCCTTGCGGAACAGCACGCGGATTTCGGCGACGGTGCGGTTGACGTTGTCGGTCAGGCACTCGACGATCAGCGGCACCTGGTGCGGCGCGAAGCCTTCGTAGAGGGTGCGCTCGTAGTTGACCACCTCACCGGACAGACCGGCGCCTTTCTTGATGGCGCGGTCCAGGGTGTCCTTGGGCATCGAGGCCTTCTTGGCCTGGTGGATGGCAAGGCGCAGCTTGGGGTTCATGTCCGGGTCGGCGCCGTTGCGCGCAGCGATCATGATTTCCTTCACCAGCTTGCCGAAGATCTTGCCTCGGGCATTGGCGGCGGCTTCTTTGGGTTTGGCTTTCCACTGGGCGCCCATCTGGGGTCTCCTGGCCGATAGGTGAAAAGGCGTCGGCACGTAAGCGCGGCCTGACGATCGGATAGGCTGCGGATTCTAGTGCCTTGCGCGCCTCAGGGCACCTGCAATTTCGCCTGGCTGTCGTGCCGGCGTTCGCGTTGCGGCGCCGTGACGCTTGCCTGGGCCGGCATGGCGGCAGAACATGGCGGCCCCGCGCAATCGTCAGAAGGAGTTGCTCATGCCGCGTTGGAGTCCGTTCATGGTCTTGTGGGTCGCCGCCACGGCGCAGGCCGCGCCCGAACAGGTGCCGCTGTACCGTGAGATCAAGGATTGGGTGGTCGCCTGCGACAACCTGCGCGGCTGCGAGGCCATCAGCGCTGCCGACGGCTTCGACTACCGGCCCCTGAGCCTGAACCTGCAGCGCGCTGCGGGGCCCCGGGCACCGTTGCAGCTGTCCTTGCACTATGCCGAAGCGGGCGGTTACGCGCCGCTGCAACTCGATGGGCGGCCCCTGGCGAGTGCCGGGCGCCTGCGCCTGACGGAAGAGGACGACGGGGCCGCGTTGCTGGCCGAGGGCGCCGATGCCCAGGCCGTGCTGGCCGAGTTGCGCAACGCCAGTCAGTTGCGCATGGACGGGGAACGCGAGTACGAGGCGGTGGTCTCGCTCAGCGGCCTTTCCGCCGTCCTGCTGCTGATGGATGCCGTGCAGGGGCGGGTGGATACCCAGGGTGCCCTGTACCGCCCGGGTTCGCGCCCGGACAGCGGGGTGCCGGCTGCGCCGCCGGCACCTGAGCTGCGCGCCCATCCCGGCGTCACGCCGCTGAGCGAGCACGAAAGCCAGGCCATCGCCGCTGCGGTGATGGCGCAAACCCGTGACCAATGGGCCGAAGAGGACATGGGCGGCGAGCCCGAGGCCGAGGCTTACGCGCTCAACGAGCGCGAAGCCCTGGTGCTGATCCAGACCTGGTGCGCGGCCTACAACTGCGATTTCGCGGTGTACCGCGTCGACCGTCAGGCGCCGCATGCGCAGCGCGATCTGCAGCTCGACCCGCTGCCACTGGGGCATGACGGGCTGTCCGGGTGGGTCAGCTACGACAGCGACAGCGGCGAGCTGGCCTACCTGTACAAGGGGCGCGGCATTGCCGACTGCGGCGAGGCCGGCAGTTGGCGCTTCGATGGCGCGCGCTTTCAGCTGGCCTCGTTCAGCTATCTGGGGCGCTGCGCCGGGCGCAATCCCGGCGAATGGCCCGTGCTGTGGCGAGTGGCCGAGCCCAACTAGAGGTAACGCCAGATCAGTTGCACGCCCGCCAGTAGGATGCCCAGCCGGGCGATGCGGTAGAACCACAGGTGGTTGATCCGCGATTGCAGCCACAGGCCGCTCCAGACCCCCAGCGGCACGATGGGCGCGAGCATCAGGCTCAGCAGCAGGTTGTCCCGGCTGAACTGGCCCAGCGCGGCGTAGGGGAGTAGCTTCGCCGCGTTGGTCAGCAGGAAGAACAGGTTGACGGTGGCGACGAAACGCACCTTGTCCAGCTGCTGCGGCATCAGGTGCATCATCACCGGCGGGCCGCCGGCATGGGCGACGAAACTGGTGAAGCCGGCCAGCGTCGACAGCAGCGTGCCGCGACCCTTGTGCAGCGGTCGTGGGGCCGGGTGGCTGGCGATCAGGCCGAGGCCGACGAACAGGATGGCGATCACCCCGATCAGCAGGCCGATGGCGCGCTCGTCGAAGAAGCCGAAGGTCAGCGAACCGATGGCGATGCCCAGCGCCGCGCCGGGCAGCATGACCCTGAGGTTGGCCGTGTCCCACTTGCGCCAATAGGCCTTGAGGCCGACCACGTCGGCCAGGCAGAGGATCGGCAGCATGACGGCGACGGCCTGCTTCGGCGACGTCGCCAGGGCCAGCAGCGGCACGGCGAGACCGCCCAGCGCACCGCCGAAACCGCCCTTGGACAGCCCGGTGAGGAAGATCGCCGGCAGGGCGAACAGCAGGAAATCGTGCAGGGTCATGGCGGGCCACGGGCAGGAGACGAGGGCGCAGGTTAGCAGGCTGGCGAGCGGCTGGCTGCGTTGCCGGCGCGAGGTCGAGGACGGCGTGCCACGCACTGTGTGGTGTTTTTCGCTGCGTTCTGTGTCTGCCGGCCTGTCGCCTGCGCTGCTCTAATGGCCGCTCCCTTACATTCGAGGACTGTCTCCATGTCGCCCAAGGATCTGCTACTGGCGTTGCTGGTGATCGTCGTCTGGGGTCTGAATTTCGTGGTCATCAAGGTCGGCCTGCACGGCATGCCGCCGATGCTGATGGGGGCGCTGCGCTTCATGCTCGCCGCCTTTCCGGCGATCCTCTTCGTGCGGCGCCCGCAGGTGCCCCTGCGCTGGATGCTGGCCTACGGCATGACCATCTCGCTGGGCCAGTTCGCCTTTCTGTTCTACGCCATGTACGTCGGCATGCCGGCGGGCCTGGCGTCGCTGGTGCTGCAGTCGCAGGCCTTCTTCACCCTGTTCTTCGCCGCGCTGTTTCTCGGTGAGCGCCTGCGTGGCAGCAACCTGTTCGGTTTGCTGGTGGCGGCCAGCGGCCTGGCGCTGATCGGCCTGCAGGGCGGCCAGGCGATGACCCTGGCCGGCTTCGCCCTGACCATCGCGGCAGCGTCGATGTGGGCGCTGGGCAACGTCGTCACGCGCAGGCTGGGCAAGGTCAACCTGGTCGGCCTGGTGGTATGGGGCAGCCTGATACCGCCGCTGCCGTTCCTGGCCCTGTCGTTCTGGCTGGAAGGCCCCGAGTTGATCCTGCATTCGCTGCAGAGCATCAGCCTCGACTCGATCCTGGTGCTGGCCTACCTGGCCTTTGGCGCCACCATCCTCGGCTATGGCCTGTGGAGTCGCCTGCTGTCGCGTTACCCGGCCAGCCAGGTGGCACCGTTCTCGCTGCTGGTGCCGGTGGTGGGGATCAGCTCCTCGGCGCTGCTGCTGGGCGAGCGCCTGGGCAGCCTGCAGATGGTCGGCGCGTTGCTGGTCATGGCCGGGCTGCTGATCAACGTCTGGGGCGGGCGCCTGCTCGACAGCTGGCGCCAGCGCGCACCCGGCGCGATCTGAACCGGCGCGCTGCCGTGGATCAGGCCTCCGGGCGCTTCTCCGGCAGGCGCTCGAGGATCTGATCCAGGCGTTGCTGGATGCGCTGGTCGATCTTCTCGTGCAGGCGCATGATCTCCAGTTCGGCCCGCAGGTTCACCTCGAAATCCAGGCGCGCGGCCACGCGGTCCTTCGCCGCCTGGCGGTTCTGGCTCATCATGATGATCGGCGCCTGGATCGCGGCCAGGGTCGACAGCATCAGGTTGAGAAAGATGTAGGGGTACGGATCGAACGCCAGGCCGAAGTGCGCCAGCACATCGCTGTTGAGCAGCATCCAGCCGAGCATGGTCAGTGAGAAGCAGATGATGAAGGTCCAGGACCCGCCCACCGAGGCGACCCGGTCCGACAGGCGTTCGCCGAAGGTCGATTCGGCATCCGAGGCATCGGCTACGTCGCGGCTGATCGGGCGGCGCTGGCGAATGGTTTCCAGGACGTGGGTTTCTTCCGGCTCGAGCTCGTGCAGGGCTTTGCCGAGCAGGTGCTGGGCGAGTTGTTGCAGAGGGTGCGGGGTATTCATCGGGCGCAGCTCGCGTGAGGGGATGGCGAGATGCTGAACCGGATGCGCGCCGCTGTCACCGGGGACAGCGCGGAGAAGGGCGCGAAGGGCCGTGTCGACGGCCCTTCGCTGGCGGCAGGTCAGTCCTGGCGGCTGGTGACTTCCAGCAGGTGGTAGCCGAACTGGGTCTTCACCGGGCCCTGCACCACGCCGACCGGCGCGCTGAATACCACGGTGTCGAATTCCTTGACCATCTGGCCCGGGCCGAACGAGCCCAGGTCGCCGCCATTGCGGCCGGAGGGGCAGCTGGAGTTGTCTCTGGCCAGTTGGGCAAAGTCGGCGCCACCTTCGATGGCGGTTTTCAGTTCGTTGCACTTGTCTTCGCTGGCAACCAGGATGTGGCGGGCAGTGGCGCGGGCCATGGGATACCTCCTATGAATTGAGCGGCAGAGCCTAGCGCAATCGACCCGACAAGCAAACGGTCGGCTTCACGCTTGGCTGCGCCAGGGCGATTACAGCAGGTCCTTGTCGACGGCCTGTTGCAGGGTGCTCTGCGTCAACTGCCGGAGCAGGTTGTCGCTGCGGTCCTGGAAGGGCACGGCAAAGATCAGGAACAGGTGCATCCAGGTCGTCAGCGACTCCTGCTGCTGGGCGGTGCCGAGTTTCTCTCCATTGCCGTCGCGTACGGCCATGCTCATCGTCAGCGTGTTGTCGAAGGCGCCGGGAATCAGGAAGAAGGTCGCCCCGGTCAATACGGCCAGGCCCATGTTGCCCGTCTCGTGGTTGTGCAGGGTGACGGTCAGGTACAGGTCGGACTCCTCCTGGGCGGTGGTCACGCGCGAAAAGCGACCGCTTTCGGAGAGCGTCTGCGAGATCACTTGTTCCAGCTTGGCGACGTCGGCCGTGCTGACGCGCGGGTTGTCATTGACCTGGTATTCGCCGAAGACCTTGAGGTAGACGCTCGGTTTCTCCTGTTCGGGCGAGGCGAGCGGCCATTGGTCGACCGTCTGCAGCGAGTGATGGGAGTAGGTCATGCAACCCTGCAGGCTGGCCGAGGCGATCAGCAGGATCAGTGCAAAGAGTTTCTTCATGGGGAAATCCTTTTCAGTGGGTCAGTTGTCGGGTGCCGTCATGCAGCAGCTGCTCGACCAGCTCGGTCAGCTGCTGTCCGCCAGACGGGAACATGTAGTCGTAGTCCCAGAGGCCGGTGTTCTTGTCCACCACCAGGTTCTTCTGCGACAGCGCCAGTTGCCGGCCCTGGTTGTCGAGGATCTGCAGCTCGGCCGCCAGGTCGTACTTGTCGACGTAGATCGGTCCGTTCACCCAGATCCAGATCGTCAGCGTCAGCAGTGCGCCGGGGACGTAACCCGGGTGCGGCGTGCGTTTGCCTTTCAGCGAGGAGAAGTCGAACTGCAGCTGGACGTCCTGTTCATTCAGCTTGGCGGGGAAGCTGATGACGCGCTTGAAGTACTCGCCCTTCTCGATGTGCTGGCTGATCTGTGCGGTCAGCTGGTTGCCGATGTTGCGACGGGTGTTTTCATCGATACGCGTGTCCGTGACCTTGACGTCCTTGATCATCGCGCTGCCCGGCAGGGAGTGCTCGATGATCTGGCTGGGAGGGTAGATCGGACCTGCCGGGGTGAACGACATGCAGCCGGTCAGGGTCATGCCGGCAAGGCCGGCCGCGAGAAAGCGTGCTTTGAACATCGATGAAGCATCCTTGGCGTATTGCTGAAAGGGCAGGTATCCGTCGGTGGTATCTGGATTTCCGCCTGAGCGCTGTCCCTCTGCCATCCTTCGGCGCGGCGGGATATTAGCGTCAAAATGCCATCATTGGAATGGCGAGCTGCAGTGTCTTTCCGCTTCGCCTGGCAACGGATTGCCTCGCGTCGGCAACGTGCTGCCGACGCGGGCCTGGAAGCCCCGTGGATACTGGCTTTCAGAGCTGGCCCGTAATCTGCTTTATCAGAGGCTGAACGCTTTTCGCGGAGGCCCCATGACCAGTATCAACAACAGCATGCCTGCCATGCTCAGCTACTACGGTAGCCAGCTCAACAACCGTTCCAGCGCCGCCAGCGGCGACAGCGACACCTCGAGCAGCCAGGACCCGCTGGCCGATCTGCGCCGTTTCGCCAAGCAGGTGGTGGCGCGCAGCGAGGGTGGCTTGCTGCGCGCGATGCAGGGCGGCACGGCGCAGGCGGCCACTGGCCTGCAGGGCCTTGGCGAGAGCAAGGCGGCGGGGTCTTCGGCGATCCAGCTGCCGGATGTCGAGGACCTCGACCGCGACGATGCGGCCAAGCTGCTGGAACAGGTGCAGAAGATGGTGGATGCCGGCATGGACGGCAGTGTGCTGATCGCCGGCCGCAACGGCGAGCAGCAGACCGACTCGCTGGAAACCTACCGCCAGTGGCTGCAGGAAAAGGGCGGGCTGAGCGTCTACGCCTGATGCCGCTGGCTCAGCCGGGGACCGCGTCGATCGCGCTGGCCTCGTCTTCGTCCGCGACCACCTGATTGCGCCCGGCGCGCTTGGCGGCGTAGGTGCGCCTGTCGGCGGCCCGCATCAGCTCGTCCAGAGACTGGCCGTCGCTGCCCAGGCTGGCCACGCCCGCGCTGAGCGTCATGGGCACGGCGCTGCCGGCCACCTCGAGCGGTTTGTCCGCCAGGCGCTGGCGCAGGCTTTCCGCGATCTCCCGTGCGCGCCCCGGCGGGGTGCCGGGCAGCAGCACGGCGAATTCCTCGCCACCCATCCGGCAGAACAGGTCGGTGATGCGCAACCGCTGCGTCAGCACCGTGGCGAAGTGGGCCAGGGCGCGGTCGCCGACCTCATGACCGAAACGGTCGTTGATCTGCTTGAAGTGATCGATATCGACGAACACCAGTGACAGCGCCGTGTCGTTGCGCAGGGCGTGCGCGCGTTCGCGCTCGAACACTTCGCTCAGCTTCATGCGGTTCGCCAGGCCGGTCAGCGCGTCCGTGGTGGCCTGCTCGATCAGGCGCTTCTCGTTGAGCACCCGGCTGCGTTCGTAGATATGGGCGAAGATCATTACCGCCAGGCTGGCCAGGCCGAGGTTGGCGAGTATCACGGTGTTGACCAGCTGCTGCTCCGCCGGCAGGCGCTGGTTGAAGGTGAACAGGCCGATGCCGACGAACAGGATCGAGCCGTACAGGCCCAGGCGCAGCCCGAGTAGCATGTAGCAGATGATCGGAATGGTCTGAATCCAGGCGAACACGGCGAAGGTGGTATGTGGGCGCGACAGCGCCACGATCATGATGCTGAAGAACGGCAACAGGTAAATCGTGGTCAATAGCTGCAGATTGCGCGTTCGATCGATGATCATCAGCATGTACAGCGACACGCCGGCGTAGCCGATCTCGAGCGTGGCCAGCAGCCAGTTGTCGCGCAGCAGGTTGACCACGAAGAAGAACAGGCCGCCGACCAGGGTGATCCAGAGCAGGGCTTTGAGGACCAGGCGTCGATGTTGTTCGTTCTTGGCGAAGTGATCGGGCATTGGCTGTTCTCTGGCAGGATCGGGCAATCGTCTGGGTGGTTCGAGATGACACCTGGGGCTTATGCAGGAACCCTGCCGTCTGCGCGGCAAACCCACAATTACTGAGGGTTTCGCGCAGGTCGGCGCTGATCATGATGCTGTGCTGGAGATGGCGACAGAATCACGACGTTAGTGGAGAGAGAGCGGTATGACAACGGCAGGCAAGAGGTGGGGACGCGGATCAGGGCTGCTGGCGCTGCTGATGGTGGCCGCCGTCACCTCGGTACAGGCGAGCGAAGATGTGGCATTGATCGACGCGATCAACGCCTATCGGGGCGAAATACAACGCTGCGGCGTGCAGGCCTCGGAGCCATTGCCACCGCTGGCGGACGACTCGCGCCTGGTGCTGCCGGCCAATGGCACGGCGGACCTGCAGGACGCGCTCGGCGCCGCCGGCTATCCGCTGGTCAACGTCAAGGCCATCACGCTTTCCGGGCCGCGTGATGCGCGCTCGGCCATGCAGGCGCTGAGCGAGAGTTTCTGTCGGGTGCTGCTCGACCCGCAGTTCATCGACGTCGGGGTCAGCCAGCAGGGGCGTGACTGGCGCATCGTGCTGGCGCGGCCATTGCTCAGCGGTCGCCTGCAACCCTGGCAGGCCGAGGGCGAGAAGTTGCTGATGGCGATCAACCGGGCGCGGGCCCAGGCGCGCCATTGTGGTGCCCAGGCCTTCGGCGCAGCCGACCCGCTGGCCTGGAATGCGCCGCTGGGCAGTGCGGCCGAAAGCCACAGCCGGGCCATGGCCAACGACAACTTCTTCGCCCACCAGGGGCGCGACGGACGCACTCCGGGTGATCGCGCCGAGCTGGCCGGCTATGGCGGGGGACGCGTTGGCGAGAACATCGCCGCGGCGCTGGATACGCCGGCCAAGGTCGTCGAGGGCTGGCTGGCCAGCCCCGGACATTGCGCCAACATCATGAACCCCGAGTACAGCGAACTGGGCGCCGCCTACGCCAGCGACCCGCAGAGCGATGCCGGCATCTACTGGACGGCGCTGTTCGGCGGGCAGTGAGCCGCCGCCTCAGTCGCGGGCGAACAGCGTGGCCAGGTGCTGTTCATAGCGCGCCACGTCGCGCTCGATGTCCGGCACTTTCATCACGTCGTTGCAGATGAAGGTGGGCAGGGCGCTCATGCCAAGAAACTCGTTGGCCTTGTGGAACGGGAAGTACACCGCGTCCACACCCTTGCCCTCGAAGAAGTCGCTGGGGTCTTCGAATGCCTGCACCGGCGCGTTCCAGGTCAGCGACAGCATGTACTGCTTGCCCTGAATCAGGCCGCCGCTGCCGTACTTCTGCGAGGCATCGGAGCGGGTGCGGCCGTCGTTGGCGTAGAGGCTGCCATGGCCGGCGGTGAACACCTCGTCGAGGTAGCGCTTCACCGTCCAGGGCGCGCCCATCCACCAGCCGGGCATCTGGTAGATGACCACATCGGCCCAGAGGATTTTCGCGACTTCCTCGTCGACGTCGTAGCCGCCGTCGATGAAGGTGGTCTTCACGTCGCAGCCGGCGCGATCGAGGAAGGCCAGCGCCGCGTCGTGCAGGGTGCTGTTGTACTGGCCGTGGGAATGGGCGAAGGCCTTGCCGCCGTTGAGCAGGAGGATCTTTTTCATCGGGTGTCTCCAGAAAATGTGGCGGCAGGTTAACCAGCCCCGCGCGTGCGAAACACCCAGGCATGCTCAAATGATTGTTGACTGAAAGTCATGAAATTGAGCGTTTGGCATGCGCTAACCTGGGGTTTTCCTCACCTGCCCAGGAGCCCTCATGCACGCGTTCATCCTTCACGCCCACACCCGGCCCGAGCAGGCCGCCGCCTTCGAACGCCTGTTCCGTGCTTACGTCGAGCCCAGCCGTGCCGAGCCGGGCTGCATCGAGTACCACATGCTGCGCGACGCGCAGGACCCGACGCTGTTCATCTTCTACGAGGTTTGGGCGTCGCAGGCCGCCCTGGACGCGCACATGGCGCTGCCGCACATGCAGGCGTTCCATGCCCGGCGCATGGACTACCTGCGTCGCGATCTCGAGGTTCGCCGGGTCGAGGTGCTCCTGCCCGCCGCGCTCATCGCGCAGTAGCCCGGCTTCTGCTGGTCTGCCGGCTGGCCAGGGTCATCAGGCGCTGGAAGGTGGGGCAGGCCAGGTGGTTCTCGGCCGGGCATGCCGCCGCATGGCGCAGGCCGTCGCGAATGGCGCTGAGACGGCGGATGGTCTGGTCCAGCTGCTCGGCCTTGCGCTCCAGGCGCTCGCGGTCGATGGCCGGGCCCCCTTCGCTGGCGAGCATCCCGGCGATGTCTTCCAGCGAGAAGCCGGCGGTACGCCCCAGCGCGATCAGCGACAGGCGTTGCAGCACCGACTCGGCGAACACCCGCCTCAGGCCGTTGCGGCCGATCGAGCGGATCAGCCCCTTTTCTTCGTAGTAGCGCAGGGTCGAGGCCGGTAGTCCCGACCAGCGGGCGACGGTGCCGATATCCAGCTCTTTCATGCTTGACCTCAAGTCGACTTCAACTGGCAGCCTTCTATCACAGGCATTTCAGCAAGGTTGAATGGAGGTGGTCATGGTAGTCGAAATCATGGTGCTGGGCGTCGGTGCGACGCTGTCGATGGACCTGTGGGCGTTGCTGCGGCGGCGCTGGTTCGGCGTGGCGTCGCTGGACTATGGCTGGGTCGGGCGCTGGCTGGGGCACATGCGCCACGGCCAGTTCCGCCACGCGGCGATCGCCAAGGCGGCGCCGCTGCGGGGCGAGCGTCTGCTCGGCTGGGGCTTCCATTACCTGACCGGGCTGTTGTTCGCCGCCGCTTTCCTGGCCTGGGGCGGTCAGGCCTGGCTGCAGCGTCCGGCGCTGCTGCCCGCGCTGCTCTTCGGCGTGGTCACGGTGGCCGCGCCGCTGCTGGTGATGCAGCCGGCCTTCGGCATGGGGATGGCCGCGAGGCGCACGCCCAAACCCTGGCTGGTGCGGCAGCGTGCGTTGCTGACGCACCTGGTGTTCGGCCTGGGCCTGTACCTGAGCGGGGCGGCGCTGGCCTGGCTGGGCTGACGCCTGGTTCAGCCCTCGACCGGGATGCTGAACAGCACCGCCGCCAGGCCGACCAGGCCGAGCAGGGTGAAACCGGCGATCTGCAGGTGGCGACGCAGGCTGGCCGGCTGCTGCGCGGCGCGTACGGCGGCCAGCAGCGACTGCACGCCGTAGTACAGGGCGAAGGCCCGCGAGGCGTGGCTGATGATCTCGAAGACATCGAACAGCCAGGTCAGCAGCAGGCCGGTGAGGGTCAGCAGCACGTAGCCGTGGCGCGCGCGCAGGCGCTGGCCGCTGAGTTCGTTGATCAGCCCGCCCGAGGCGCTGGTGTCGGCCACCGCGGCGCTGAACTGGGCGCTGAGGGCGGCGGCGATCAGCAGGGGCGGCAGCACCAGGGCGACCACGCCCATCAGGTCGATGATCGCGGTCTCGTCCAGGGTCATCGTCTGCTGGTGGAAACTCAGCGTCAGCAGGGCTGCATAGACCAGGTAGATGGCGCTGGCGAGCCACTGCGCATGGCGCATCGAGCGCACGCGCGTGGCCGCGTCGTAGTGCTGACCGAGGTAACGCGAGGTCTCGAAGCCCTGCACGGTGACGATCAGCCCCAGCAGCAGCTGCAACGCCAGCGTGCCCTGCGTGCTGGCCGGGCTGTAGGCCAGCACGCTCGCCATGTCCTGCTGCGCGGTATGCACGGCGAGGCCGGCGAGCAGGCTGGCGATGATCGCCAGCTTCAGGCTCACGGAGAATTTCTCCAGGCGCTCCATCACGCTGAAGCCGCGCAGGTAGCCGGCGGCGAGGATGAGCAGGTAGATCAGCGTGGTGATGACTTTGGGCAGCGTGCCGCCCCGCACGTCGACGATGCGCCCGGCGAACGCACCGAAGAGGTTGAGGTAGTAGGCCACGGAGATGAAGTAGGCGAAGGCCAGCACCCAGGACGACAGCCGTTCGCCAAGGTCCTGCAGCGGCGTGCCCCGGCCCTGGGGCGAGTCGCCCAGGTAGCGGATGTTGAAGCGCATGGCGCTGCCGAAGGCATAGCCCAGAGCGCACAGGACGAGCATGGCCAGCGGCGCCCAGCTGCCGAAGTTGACCAGCATCACCGGGCCGAGGATGAGGAAGCCGCTGCCGATGATCGAGGCCAGCGGGGTCACGGTGGCGCGCCACATCGGTGCCTTGGCGACGCGCGGCCAGAACAGCAGGGCGGCCACCAGCAGCAGCGTCAGCACGATCATCGCGGTCACTCGCGGACCTCCGGCAGTCAGGGATTCGAGGGCGCCTATTCAAGCGCCATGCGCCCGGCGCTTCAAGCGCGCGGGCGCAGGCTGTGACTCAGTGCGAATAGCCCTCGGGCTTGCGGATGGTCTTGAGCAGGTCATCCGGGGTGATGTGGCCGACCACCTGGGTGGCGGCACTGCCGGGTTGTGGCAGGTCGAGGATGTGCCCCTTCATTTTGCCGATCACGTGCATCTCGCACGGCTTGCAGTCGAACTTCAGGGTCAGCACTTCGTCGCCGTGCACCAGCTGCATCGGCGCGACCTTGGTGCGCACGCCGGTCACGCCCTTGGCCTGCTTCGGGCACAGGTTGAAGGAGAAGCGCAGGCAGTGCTTGGTGATCATCACCGGCACTTCGCCTTCTTCTTCGTGGGCCTCGTAGGCCGCGTCGATCAGTTGCACGCCATGGCGATGGTAGAAGTCGCGGGCCTTCTGGTTGTAGACGTTGTAGAGGAACGACAGGTGCGACTCGGGGTAGACCGGCGCCGGATCGCTCTCGGCCTTGCGCTGGCCGCGCGGGTGGGCGGCGACGCGGGCCTCGGTCAGCGCCTCGATGGCCTCGCGCCGCAGCGCCTTGAGCTGCGAGTTGGGCACGAAGAACGCCTGCGGCGCGTCGAGGCTGACGCCCTGGGCGTGGTAGATGGTGGTGCCGAGCTGGGTGAGCAGGTCGCGCAGGCCATCCAGCGCCTGCTCGGGCTTGTTGGCGGCGCCGAACGGGCCGGGCAGGGCGACCTCGACGCTGATGCCTTCTTCGCTGGTCGCGGTGAGCTTCAGCGCGTCTTCACGCAGCTCGACCTTCCAGTTCACGCCGATGCGGCGCTCGGCGCTGGTGCGCTGCAGCGCTTGCTGCCAGTTGTGGTCGAGGTTGCGCGAGAGCGGATGGTTGGGACGCAGGCGCAGCAGGCCATCGGGCATCTCGTTGGGTTCGACGCGGTAGCGGTAGCGCTTCTCGCCGTCCTCCTCGAACTCGCCCTTGAGCTCGGCGATGTTGGCGCGAAAGCCCACCACCTCGCGCTTGACCAGCACGTTGAGGCCGTCGCCGTTGGACAGCGGCGCGTGGGTGACGGCGATCAGGTCGCGCTTGTTCACCTTCTCGACATGGCCGACGGCGAGCCCGGTGAAGGTCGGCGAGTCGAAGGCGCCGATATCCACCTTGCGTTCGGTGACGAAGTAATCGGTGCTGCCACGATGGAAAGTCTTGTCCGGATCGGGCACGAAGAAGTGCGCAGTCCGCCCGCTGGAGGCGCGTGCCAGGTCCGGGCGATCCTCGAGAATCGCGTCCAGCTCGCGGCGGTAGTGGGCGGTGATGTTCTTCACATAGGCCACGTCCTTGTAGCGGCCCTCGATCTTGAACGAGCGCACGCCGGCTTCCACCAGGGCGCGCAGGTTGGCGCTCTGGTTGTTGTCCTTCATCGACAGCAGGTGTTTCTCGTAGGCGATCACGCCGCCTTTCTCATCCTTGAGGGTGTAGGGCAGGCGGCAGGCCTGCGAGCAGTCGCCACGGTTGGCGCTGCGCCCGGTCTGCGCGTGGGAAATGTTGCACTGGCCGGAGAAGGCCACGCACAGCGCGCCATGGATGAAGAACTCGATGGCGGCGTCGGTAGCATCGCTGATCGCGCGGATCTCCTGCAGGTTCAGCTCGCGCGCCAGCACCAGCTGGGAGAAGCCGGCCTGGTCGAGGAACCTGGCGCGTTCCAGGGTGCGGATATCGGTCTGGGTGCTGGCGTGCAGTTCGATGGGGGGGATGTCCAGGTCCATGACGCCCATGTCCTGCACGATCAGCGCATCCACGCCCGCGTCGTAGAGCTGGTGGATCAGCGCACGGGCCGGTTCCAGTTCATCGTCATGCAGGATGGTGTTGAGGGTGGTGAACACCCGGGCGTGATAGCGGCGAGCGAACTCCACCAGCTTGGCGATCTCGCTCACCTCGTTGCAGGCGTTGTGCCGCGCACCGAAGCTCGGGCCGCCGATGTAGATGGCATCGGCGCCATGCAGGATGGCCTCGCGGGCGATCTCGACATCACGCGCAGGGCTGAGCAGTTCCAGGTGGTTCTTGGGCAGGGACATGGTGATTTCTTTTATCAGGCTGGGCACACGGGCAAGGTGCGCATTGTAGCGGCCTGATGACCCTGCGGCACCTGGGCGTGATCAACGGCGCTCCGTGCTGCCGTCCAGGCCCTGCAACTCCGGGCGTGTGCCGAAGACCTGCATGACGTCGCCCAGCGACATCCACCAGTCGTCATGCCATTTCAGCACGCGCAGGCGTTTGTCGGCGGTGTTCAGCTGCCGGTAGCTGGGCAGCCCCACGCTGCTGAACAGGTGCGGCAGCAGGGTCTGGTACAGCCAGGTGCGCAGGCGGCGTGCGCGCGGGCTGGCGTCGTTCAGGCTGAGGCGCAGCAGGTTCTCCAGGTCGATCATGGCCTGGGGCGTTTCCTCGTTGCCGAACAGGATGCCTTCCGGGCGGCACAGGCGCAGCAGCGAGGCGTTCCAGTCATCCATCTCCAGTGCCTGGCAAACGGGGCCGGCGGCGAACCAGAAGTGTCCGTCGGGCGTGCGCTGGACCGTGAAGCGGATGTCTTCGAAGCTGGGGTGGAGTGGGCTGATCATGGCGCTCTCCTTGTGCACGAAACAGCGATCGGTGAAATGCGATGAAATCATGAATTTCATATAAAATACAACAGACTGTTCAATCTAGCGTGGGGGCGGAATTTAACGTCCGCGTCCATGACCGAGAAATCCGAATTCGCCCAGCGGCTGCGTAGCGCCATGCTCGCAGCTGGATATCCAGACCGCCCAGCCGTGCTCGAACGCGAGTTCAACTCGCGCTATTGGGGACGTTCGGTGACGTTTCAGGCTGTTTCGCGCTGGCTGCGTGGCGAGTCGATCCCCTCCCAGGACAAGCTGCAGGTCCTGGCCGAGTGGCTGCGTATCGAGCCGCAGGTGCTGCGCTTCGGTGAGCGGGCCGGGGTGACGGTGCGCGAGCAGCGCGGGCGCTGGGAGGACCCCAAGTTCTACCAGGAGCGCGAAGTCATCGAGACCTTTCTCGGCCTGCCTGCGCAGCAGCGCAAGGTGGTGCGTGAGGTGGTGATGGCCCTGGCCCTGGCGGCCAAGGCCAACGGCGAAGGCGAGCGTTGACGGGGCGGCGGCGTCACCGATAGAAGGCCGAGGGCGTCACGCCGAACTGCCGGCGGAACGCGGCGGCGAAGGCGCTCTGGCTGTCGTAGCCGTGCTGCAGCGCCACCTGCAGCACGGGCAGGCTGCTCAGTTCATCCAGCAGAAAGCGCATCAGGCGGCCTCACGGCTGTAGGCGCTGTCGCTGAGGCGGGCAAAGGCGGCGCAGGCGCGCCGCCGGGTCAGGCCTCAGCCCAGCAGTTCGGCAAAGGCCTTGTCCGCTTCGAGCACCTCCGGCAGCGCAGCGAACAGCGTGTCCAGCGCCACTTCCTCGAACAGCGGACCTTCCAGGCTCTGCTGCGCCTGCTCGCTGACGCCATCGAGCTCGATGGTTTCGGCGACGAGCACCGACTGCGCGACCAGCCGTGCGTACTGGCTGTCGCCGGGGGCCTGGGTCGGGCGGGCCTGGTAGGCGATGGCGTGCTGGATCAGCTCCGGCAGTTGCCAGCGGCGCGCCAGCTCGGCGCCGACTTCCGGGTAGCCGAAGCCCAGTTGCAGGTTTTCCTCGGCGGCATGGGCGGCGGCTTCGCGCTTCGGGTGGCGGTTCATGCGCCGGGCGAAGTCCGGTGCGCCGGTCTGGATCAGCAGTTCGCCGATGTTGTGCATCATGCCGCAGGTAAAGGCGGCATCGGTGTCCAGCTTGCGCTGCTTGGCCAGGCAGCGGGCGATGCTGGCCACGCGGAAGCTGCGAATCCAGAAGCCCTTGAGGTCGAAGCCGGTATCGGCCTGGAACGCACCCGTCATGGCCGAAGCCAGCACCAGCGTGCGCAGGGTGTTGAAGCCCAGGCGCATGGCGGCGTCCTCGACGCTGACCGCCTCGCGCGCACCACGAAAGCGCGGGGAGTTGGCCAGGCGCAGCACCTTGGCCGCGATCACCGGGTCCCGCTCGATGTTGCGGGCCACGCTCTCCAGGCTGGAGGAGGGGTTGTCGAACTGTTGGATGAGTTCCTGCGCGACTTTCGGAATGCTGGGCAGGGTGTGCAGCTGGTCGAAGAGGCTTTCTATATCCATGGTGGCTCCGATAGATACGGGCGCGGCGCTGGCGCTCGGTGACAAAGTGCTCTTTGAGCATAGCCGCGCCTGCGCTCGCGGCCAGTCGCGCAGCCGCTGGTTAGAGCCTTTTCGTCGTGCCGTTGGCCTCGAACAGGCACGCAGAAGCACCAGCCGGGAAGGGGGCTGGTGCTTCTGCCTACAGCCTTACTGGCGCGGCGCCGTGCTGGTCTGCGCGGCGGCGGACCACACCCGGTAACGCACCTCGACATCGGCTGGCGCGTAGATCACCAGCGGCAGCTTGCTGTTGTAGCGCACCAGTTGCGGCTCGCCGCCGACACGCACGAACGCCTGCTTGCGACTGCCGTCCGGGCAGGCCATCAGGGTGCTCATGGCCGGGCCGACCTTGCTCAGTTCGTAATAGCTGTAACCCCAGCCTTCGACGTTCTTCTCCTGCCACTGGCCGCCCAGGCGCTGCTGGTTGCAGTCCACTTCCAGGGTCTTGCCGGCGATGATCTCGACCTTGTGTTCGGCCTCGTTGGCCTGGGCCGGCAGTTCGATCACGTGGCGGTTGTAGCCGTCAGCGGCGGCAGGGTAGGGCTTGAGGGCTTCTGGCGTGGCGGCGCAGGCGCTCAGGGGCAGGGCGCAGGCGAGGGCCAGCAGGGGCAGTTTGCTTCGGGTCATGATGATTCCTTGCTGAAAGGCCTTGTGGGCCGTCCGTTATGAGGGGCCGCCAGGTCGGCGGAGCAACACTGACCATCTGAAATAGGCCAGGTTCCCCTGTTTTTCAAGCAAGGTGGGGCGAGTGGGCGGGTGCCACGCCGGGGCGCCCGCCGACAGAGGCGTGATCAGGCGAAGACGAAATATTTGCGTACGGTTTCGACCACTTCCCAGGTGCCCTTCATGCCGGGCTCGACCACGAAAATGTCGCCGGCCTTGAGGTGGATCGGCTGCATGCCGTCCGGGGTGATGATGCAGTAGCCTTCCTGGAAGTGGCAGTACTCCCACTTCACGTACTCCACGCGCCACTTGCCGGGCGTGCAGATCCAGGTGCCCATGATCTTGCTGCCGTCTTCGGAGGTGTAGGCGTTGAGGTTGACGGTATGCGGGTCGCCTTCGATGCGCTCCCATTTGCAGGCGTCGACGACGGGCATCGGCTGGGTATCGCGCAGAACGGTGATCGGTTGGTTGGCCATGGAGCGCTCCGGTGAAGGATCAAAGGGGCGTTCACCATAGAGGGCGCGGGCGGCGGTCAGTTGCCTGGGGTCGACATGAGGCTGTTCATTCGCGCAGTGCAGATGCCGTTGCGGCCCGGAAAAAGCGAAGGCCGGCGTTTCGGGCCGGCCTTGCGGTGTGGCGCATAGCATCGAGTCATACGAGGTTCTCGATCCGTTCGTGGAAGGGGTTCAGACGACGCGGTTCTCGATCAGACGGTCGGAGCCACCTTCGGCAACGCGGTTCTCGATCAGACGGTCGGAGCCACCTTCGGCAACGCGGTTCTGGATCAGGCGGTCGGAACCACCTTCGGCAACGCGGTTCTGGATCAGACGGTCGGAGCCACCTTCGGCGACGCGGTTCTCGATCAGACGATCGGAGCCACCTTCGGCGACGCGGTTCTCGATCAGACGGTCGGAGCCACCTTCGGCGACGCGGTTCTCGATCAGACGGTCGGAGCCACCTTCGGCGACGCGGTTCTCGATCAGACGGTCGGAGCCACCTTCGGCGACGCGGTTCTCGATCAGACGGTCGGAGCCACCTTCGGCGACGCGATTCTTGATCAGACGGTCGGAGCCACCTTCGGCAACGCGGTTCTCGATCAGGCGATCGGAGCCACCTTCAGCGACGCGATTCTCGATCAGGCGATCAGAACCACCTTCGGCGATACGGCTTTCGATCAGGCGGTCGGAACCCCCTTCAGCGACGGTGGGTTGCACGGAAGAGGCGGCGAATACGTTGGCGGCCAGTACGGAGAGAGCGAAGCTGAGGATGAGTTGGCGTTTCATGATGTGGTGCTCCAGGGGTGTTGTGGTTGGGTATGGAGCAGATGGTACGCATTGAAATTTTTCAGAGAACTTCATTGGCATGATGGTGAACATCGATGCCACTGATGCTTGCCGCAATGCCCGTCCCAGAGCGGTTGGAGGTGCTGCTGGCGCCGTCTGGCGAGCTTGGCTGGCGGTCCAGGCCACGGCGCTGGCGGCCGTGGCCCATGCCTCATTTGCTGAAGGTGGCGCCGCGAGTGTTCACGTACAGCGAGTAGATGGAGTGGCTGCTGGCCATGAACAGGCGGTTGCCCTGGGCGCCGCCGAAGCACAGGTTGGCGCAGCGTTCCGGCAGGTAGACGTGGCCGATGGCCTTGCCCTCGGTATTGAACACGCGCACGCCGTCCAGCTCTTCCGGCTTGCCCTTCGGTGAGCCGTTGCTGCCCCAGCCACACCAGAGGTTGCCGGCTTCGTCGCATTTGATGCCGTCCAGCGCGCCCGTGGCTCCGCCGTCGATGTGCTTGCGGCGCGCGCCCAGGCTGCCGTCGGCGTTCACCGCATAGGCCCAGACCAGGCGATTGGGCTTGGCGCGGCCCTCGACCACGTAGAGGGTCTTCTCGTCCGGGGAGAAGCACAGGCCGTTGGGGCCGGCGAGCTCGTCGATCACCCGGGTGACCTTCAGCGTCTGCCCGTCGATGCGGTACACGCCATGCGGCAGCTCGATCTGCACCTTGTGCCCTTCGTATTCGTTGCCGGCCTGGAAGGGCGGGTCGCTGAACCAGACGGAGCCGTCGCGCTTGACCACGATGTCGTTGGGCGAGTTGAAGCGCTTGCCCTCGAAGTTGTCGGCCAGCACGGTGATGCTGCCGTCGTGCTCGGTCCGGGTGATGCGCCGGCCCAGGCCCTCGTTGGTCGAGCCCTCGCAGGCGATCAGGCGGCCCTGGTTGTCGCGGGTCAGGCCGTTGGAGTAGTTCGAGGATGCGCGATAGACGCCCAGGGACTGGCTGATCTCGTCCCAGCGCATGATGCGGTTGTTGGGAATGTCACTGACCAGCAGGTAGCGGCCATCGCCCACCCATACCGGGCCTTCGGCCCAGCGCAGGCCGGTGGCGACCTTTTCCACGCTGGCATTGAACAGGCGCAGGTCGAGGAAGCTGTCGTCGAGGATCTCGACCGCCGGATCGGGATAGCGCGGGTTCAGCGGTTCCCCCGCACGGGCCAGTTGCGGCAGGAGCGTGCCCACACCGGCGGCGGCGACCGAGTAGGCGAGGGACTGCTTGAGAAAGTGGCGGCGCGAGCCGTCCGGGCGTTGTTCGTCATTCATCGTCAGGGTCCTTGTTGTTCTTGTTGATCGCGGATGCGACATCGGCAAACTTATACGATGTATGACAACTTTGAAAATGCTGTCACTCGATTTGCGCGGTCATTCCGCGCAATTCAAGTGCTGAAAGGGGATTGTCCCGTCAGGGGAATGGGGCGGTCGAATGAGGTTGTGTGATGACTTGGGTGAGATGCCGGTGCCGAGCCCATTCACCGCGTGCCCTTGCCTCACAACTGGGTGGCGAAGCTTTCCACCGCCTTGACCACACGTTGTGCGGCATCCTGGATTTCCTCGATCACCTGCCCGGCCTGGCTGGACAGTTCGAGGCCGCGCTCGGCCTGGGCCTTGCCGCGGTCGATGATCTCCACGGCGCGTTCAGCCAGTTGCTGGTTCTGCCCGACCACCGAGGTGATCTCCACGGTGGCGGCGCTGGTGCGCGAGGCCAGTTGCCGAACTTCGTCGGCCACCACGGCGAAACCACGCCCCTGGTCGCCTGCCCGCGCCGCCTCGATGGCCGCGTTCAGGGCCAGCAGGTTGGTCTGATCGGCGATGCTGCTGATGTTCTTGACGATGGAGCCGATCAGCTGGGACTGCTTGTCCAGCGCCTCGATGCCCTGAACGGCCTCCTGCATGCGCTCGGCCAGGTCGTTCATCGCGTCGAGCATCTGCTGCACCACTTCGGCGCCATTGCGTGCGCTGCTGTCGGTGCCCTTGGAGGTCTCGAAGGCGATACCGGCCGCCTGGGCCACGGCTTCCTCGCGCTGTACCTGGTCGGTGATCACCGTGGCGAACTTGACCACCTTGTACAGCCGGTCGTGGGCGTCGGTAATGGGGTTGTAGGAAGCCTCCAGCCACACGTCACGCCCGTGACTGTCCAGGCGCTTGAAACGGTCGACGACGAAGTCGCCACGACGCAGCTTGTCCCAGAACTGCGCGTACGCAGGCGAATTGACTTCGCTCGGATCGCAGAAGATGCGGTGATGCTTGCCCTGGATCTGCTGCAGGCTGTAGCCCATGGCGTCGAGGAAGCGCTGGTTGGCCGTCAGGACCTCGCCGTCGAGGTTGAACTCGATCACCGCCGTGGAGCGCTGCAGGGCCTTGATCAGGTTCTCGTGCTCGCGCGAACTCTCGATGGTGCGGGTCAGGTCGCTGGCGTGGATGGAAAAGAAACGGATGCGCCCGGCACTGTCGCGCACCGGCTGCAGGATGGAGCGCAGCCAGGCTTCCTCGCCACTGCCGCGCAGCAGGCGGATGACCCCGGCCAGGTGTTCGCCACGCTCCAGCGCCTGGCGCACACGGTGGTGAAAGTCGAGATTGCGCACGTGTTCGGGAATCAGCTTCAGCAACTGCTCGCCGCGCAACCGATCCGCCGTGTAGCCCATTTCCTTGAGGAAATTCTCGTTGGCACGTTCGATACGCCCCTGGGGGTCGAGGATCAGTACCAGCATCTCCTCTTCCAGGCTGGTGCATACCTGTTCCACGGAAGAAAGGTCTTCACGCAGTGCCTGCAACTCTTGCTTCTGTCGACCGTTGAACATGAGAGCCATCCCGCTGAACGTTGACGCCATTGTTTCGGCTGCGAATCACGGGAGTTTAGCCAGAGTTGCGCGGGTGTGAAGGCGAGCACGGGGGTTGCCCTGTCCGTGGGCTGCAGGCCGCCGTTGGCGGGCGTCCGGCACGTTGCTCGGGCGTGGCGCGAAGGGGGCGATATTTTCGTCGCCGCGACGGCTGTGGCGGCGACGCTTGGGATATGATGCGCGCCCCCGACATCCCGCTCCCTTCAGGTCATCATGTCCGGCAATGCCCTCTACACCGACCTGTCGGGTTATTACGACCTGATGTGCGCGGATATCGATTACGCGGCGCAGAGTCATTGCGTGCAGCGCCTGCAGCAACTGTTCGGCAACGGTGGCCGGCGCCATCTCGACCTGGCCTGCGGCACCGGCCCGCACGTGCGCCACTTTCTCGATGCCGGCTACGCCAGCGGCGGCCTGGACATCAACCAGCCGATGCTCGACCGTGCGGCCCTGCGCTGCCCCGAGGCGCGCTTCGTCCAGCAGGACATGTGCGCGTTCCAGGTCGACGAACCGCAGGACCTGATCACCTGCTTTCTCTACTCCATCCACTACAGCGCCAGCCTCGCGCGTCTCGAAGCCTGCATCGCCAGCGTGCATGCGGCCCTGGCCGAGGGCGGAGTGTTCTGTTTCAACGCCGTGGACAAGCAGCGCATCGACAACGCATCGTTCGTTTCCCACAGCGTCTGCCAGGCCGATGGCCGGTTCCGCTTCAGCTCCGGCTGGCATTACCGCGGCGAAGGTGAACAGCAGCTGCTGCGCTTGCGCATCGAACGCCAGCTGGGCGAGCAGAGCGAGGTCTGGGACGACGAACATCCCATGGTCGCGGTGAGCTTCGCCGAGCTGCAGGCCCTGCTGGCGCCGTACTTCGAGGTGCAGGTGCTGGAGCATGACTACCAGCGGCTGCTGCCCTGGGATGGCCACGCCGGCAACGCGCTGTTCGCCTGCAGCAAGCGCTGACGGTCACTCGGCGGGCAGGGCGTTCAGGCCGGCTCTGCGGCACGCTCGACCTGCAGTGAATGCTGCAGCTCGGTCACCAGCGCGTCGACCTTGTCCAGCGCCTGCGCGACCGATGCGGCCAGCAGTTCACCGCCGAATTCCTGGCCCTCGATAGCGATCTGGTGGACGCGGGTGATGCCGATGAAACCCAGTGCGGTGATCAGGTTGGGCTCCAGGTGGTTCATGTGCGCCATCTCGCCGCCCGCATCGAAACCGATGCCGCCCCTGGCAGTGAGGATCACCACATGGCGTGGCCGGTCGGCCAGCCTGGGGATGTAGGGATCGAGCAGGTTGCTCTCGTCGATGTCCACGGTGCGGCCGGGGCGCACCACCTGATCGATCCACGCCTTGAGCGCTGCCGGCATGCCGAAGTTGTACAGCGGCGTGCCAATCACCAGCACGTCCGCCGCGATCAGCTCGTCGACCAGGCGATCGCTTTCGGCCAGGGTGTCGCGCATCCAGGGCTCGCGCCTGGCCTCCGGGGTGAAGGAGGAGGCGATCCAGTCGTGGCTGATGATCGACGGCGGGGTCTGGCCGATGTCACGGTAGGTGATCGGGTCCTGCGGGCGGCGCGCACGCCACTGGCTGACGAAGCGCTGGCTGAGGTTACGGCTGTGCGAGCCGTGCTCGTCCTTGCCGGCAAGGCCGGGACGGGCACTGGCATCGAGGTGCAGGATGGATGTCATGTCGAGTCTCCTGATCGAATTTGAATTCATCTGTGATTAACCGCAGACTCAGGCTAATTTCAGCCCTGGTTGGCGACAAACGATCATTGTTTTGCGCTACGGATGAGGAAAATTCAGCCATGAGTCGACGCCGACTGCCTTCGCTCTCTGCCCTGCGGGCGTTCGAGGCCGCTGCCCGTCACGAGAGCGCCAAGCAGGCAGCCGAAGAGCTGTCCGTCACCGCGACGGCGATCAGCCACCAGATTCGGGCGCTGGAGGAGACCCTCGGTGTCGCCCTGTTCCTGCGCAAGCCGCGCCAGCTGGAGCTGACGGCTGCCGGACGGGAGCTGCAGCAGGTGCTGGAAAGCGCCTTCGACAGCATCGGCGCCGCAGTCGAGCGGCTCAGCGCCGTGCCGAGCCGCCAGGCCATCACCCTCAGCACCACGCCCGCGGTGGCGGTGCGCTGGCTGCTGTCCTGGGTGTGCATGCTGCGCGACGCCCACCCGGACATCGACCTGCGCATCCATGCATCGCATGAGCCGGTGGCGCTGGACGGCGTCACGGCGGATATCGCCATTCGCTATGGCGACGGGCGCTGGCCGGGGCTGGTGGCCGAGAAGCTGTTCGACAACACCTTCGTCCCGGCCTGCAGCCCCTTGCTCAACCTGCACGATGCCGCCGAGCTGCCGCGGCATTCGCTGATCCACTTCCGCAACCAGCTGGCCGTGTCATCGCCCGTCGACTGGGTGGTGTGGCAGAAGCAGGCGCAGGTTCCCGGCCTGGATGTCAGCGCCGGGCTGGTCTTCTCCGATGAGACTCATGCCGTCTCCGCTGCCGTCGGCGCCCAGGGCGTGGCGCTGATGAGCCGGCAACTGATCGAGGACGAGCTGCGCGAAGGGCGCCTGGTGCAGCCCTTCGGCCCGGTGCTGGAGGGCAAGCCGTTCTTTCTGGTCTACCCGGAAAGCCGCCGCCACGACCCGGCCATCCTCGCGGTGCGGGACTGGATCATGGCGGTGCCTGGTGGGTTGTGCTCGCTGTAGCGACGGCGCTTCAGGCCGGCAGTGGCGGGCGGGTACGCAAGGTCAGGCCGGCATGCAGCAGCAGCGTGACGAGCACCAGCGCGCCGCCGTAGAGCGTCGCGCTGGCTGGCGTTTCCTGCAGGAAGTACCAGACCCACAGCGTGCCCAGCACGCTTTCCAGCAGATAGAACAGCGCCACCTCGGCGGAAGGCAGATAGCGTGTCGCGTTGTTGATCAGCAGTGTGGCGAGCGGCATCTGCAGCATTCCCATCAGCGCCAGTGCCCAGTAGCTCGGGGCGTCCAGGTCGAAGGGCCTGGCGTTGGGCCAGGCGATCAGCGCGGCCAGCAGCCCGCCCAGGGCGATCAGCGGCATGCGCTCCAGCGCCGGGTAGCGGCGCAGCAGCGTCAGGTTGGCGCCCACGGCCGCCGACGACAGCAGGGCATAGCCATTGCCGGCCAGGTCGCTGGTGCTGAAGGCGCCGGCAAATACCAGGACTATCCCCAGTGCCGCCACGCCGATCGCCAGCCAGGTGCGCAGCGCCACCCGTTCCCCCAGAAAGCAACGGCTGAGCAGCGCCGCGAACAGCGGCGCGGTGCAGAGGATGACCACCACGTTGGCGACCTGGGTGTGGACGATCGCCAGGACGAAGAAGATCGAGGTCAACGCCAGCAGCAGGGCCGAGCCGGCGCTCGCCAGTGGCTGCGCCAGCACGCTGCTGCGCTTTCTGGCCGACAGCGAGAACACCCCCAGTGCCAGGCACATCAGCAGCCCGCGCCAGAACGCGATGCTCCAGCCATCGGCCTGGGCCAGGCGCACCAGCAGGCCATCGAAACTGAGCAGGGCGATGCCGCTGGTGACGAGCAGCAGGCCGCGTGCTGAATCCTTCATCCGTGTGTCCTCGACGTGTCGCTGGCGGGCATTCCGTTCTTGCCTGGCGCGGCCTCGATGAGGTGCATGCCAGACGCTGCGCCGATGATGGCCTCGGTGCGCCGTCAGGACCTGTCCAGAAACGCCTCGGGTGCTGCGTTTAGCGACCTGGCGGCAGCAACGGAGACGGACATTCGTCCACGCTGCCCGTCCGGCTACTGCGTGGGCTGGACGACGATGCCGCGCTGGCGGTTGTACGCCTGCCACTGCGCCAGCAACCAGCCGCCCTGACCGCTGAAACGCTCGCTCGAGCGTGTGCAGGCGCTGATCCGCTCCAGGCGGAAGTGCCGGAAGTCATTGCGCAGCTCGCACCAGGCGGCGAGCATCTGAAAACCGTCGAAATAGCCCAGGGCAATCGGCCGCAAGGTACGTTGGCTCAGCGTGCCCGCTTCGTCCGTGTAGTCGATCAGCACCTTGCATTCATCGCCAATGGCCTCACGCAGGGCGTGTGCCGTGGCGCCGTCATCGCTCGTGGAAGGGGCGGGCCCGGCAAACAGCGGGGTCTTCTCCAGCTGCGCCTGTGCCTCGGCGCCAAGCACCGCACGCAGCTTGCCCTGCACGTTCTGCGCCGCCTGGCGCAGCGCTGGGTCCGTCCGGCGCTCGACCCAGCGCAGGCCGAGCAGCAACGCCGCCAGCTCTTCCTGGGTGAACATCAGCGTTGGCAGCAGATAACCCGGCTTCAGCAGGTAGCCGATGCCCGGCTCGCCGTGAATATCGGCGCCCTGGCCCTGCAGGGTGGCGATGTCCCGGTACAGCGTGCGCAGGCTCACGCCCAGCTCAGCGGCGAGCGTCTGGCCGCTGACGGGCAGGCGGTGGCTGCGCAGGATCTGCAGGAGCTTCAACAATCGTTCGGTGCGTGTCATCGCGCCATGCTGACAGGAACTGTCAGTAGGGTCGACTAACGTGACCCTCCCATTGTCAGGAGGTCCACCATGAACCGTCCCAATCTGCTTGTCCTCTACGTCGCCGACCCACTGCGCAGCAGCGCCTTCTACCGGCAACTGCTGCAACAGGCGCCCAGCAGCGAGTTTCCCAGTTACGTGTCCTTCGCGCTGAACGACCAGCTGCACCTTGGGCTGTGGTCGGAGCAGGCGGACAATTTCCACTCCTCCGGCAGCGGCCATCGCAGCGAGTTCGGCTACCTGGTCGAGCGGGAGGCGGATGTCGAAATGCTCTACGCGCGCTGGCGGGCGCTGGGCGTGGAGATCGAGCAGCCATTGGCCCGTGCGGTGTTCGGGCCGACCTTCGTCGCGCTCGACCCGGACGGCCACCGGCTGCGCGTGTGCATGCGCGATGCCAGCTGAGCGCCGCTGTCGATGGCGTTCGGCGCCTGATGGAGCCCCGCGTCCGGCGTGGGGCAGCGCCTCAATGCAGCGCGCGTGAAGGCAGGCGCTCGTCGACCAGTCGTTGTGCTTGCAGGGCAAGGCTGTCGAGGTGCGCATCGCGTTGTTTTTCTGCCTGCTGCATGGCGCGCTGGCCGTGCTGCTTGAGCAGGTAGGCGTGAATCTGCCTGACCTCCGTGGAGGCGAACACCGGCGCCAGGTCGGCGACCGCCACCATGCCGCCGGAGCGGTAGTCGCGGCTGTTCATCAGCACCTGTGCGCCCCGGGCGGCCAGCACCTGGAGGCCCAGGGGTTCGAACAGCGGCACCTTGTCCGCCACGCAGGCCAGCTCCAGGTGCGGACGGTGCGCCAGCACACGCTGCAGCAGCGCCCGGCCGATACCCTGGCGACGGTACTCGGTCTGCACCGCCAGGTAGGCGAGGGTGCAGGCGGCAGCATCATCGGGGCTGGGCAGGTACAGGGCAAAACCCAGCACGCGGGCCGGGTCTTCATCGTCCAGGGCCAGCAGCAACTGCACCGGGCCTTCGGCTTCGCCGTTCATGGTCTGCAGGTGCAGGTGCACCTCGTAGCCGATCACGTACTGGTACAGCTGATACAGCGGGTTGCTCGGCAGCAGCGGCACCGCGCTGACATCGCCGAAGCAGTCCACCACCATCTGCAGCACCTGGCTCTTCAGGGACTCGGGCGGCGGGCTGCTGAGGTGGGAGAGGGTGAACATCGGCGCGGGGCTCCACTGGACAATGGCGTGGGTTGGGGATTGTAACCCGCAGGCAGCATCAGCCTTACGCTTGTTCAACTTCGCGCAGAAACCCCTGCAGAATCTGCCTGCTCTGCGCAAGCTCCAGCGCTTTCTGGTCGGCCATGCGCAGCTGCTCGCGCAGGACGTCGCGCAGTTCATCGCAGGGCTCGAACGCGAGTCCTTCGCCTCGCACGCATGGCAGAAACTTCAGGATGGTCGCCAGGGTCATGCCCGCCGCACCCAGCAGCCTGATGCGCTCGACGGTGCGCAATTCCGCCATGGCGTAGTCGCGATAGCCGCTGGCCGTGCGATCCGGTTTCAGCAGCCCTTCGGCTTCGTAGTAACGGAGCATGCGGATGCTGACTCCGGAGCGCCTGGAAAGCTCACCTATTCTCATCGTTCTTGCGCCTTGACCCTGACAGTGCTGTCAGGGCTGATGATAGAAGCTCGATCAATCGAGCACCATCAGGAGCACGTTCCATGCCGACCCCGTCCACTTCCTACCCATCGTTCATCGATGGTCAGCCTGTCTCTGTCTCGCGGCTCAGTCCTCTGGCTTTCGCAGGTTTCGCGCATTTCACGGCCATGCAGGTCAGAAGCGGCAGCGTCAGGGGGCTCGATCTCCATCTCAAGCGCCTGCATGACGCCTCTCTGCAGCTCTTTGGCCGGGCACCCGCCGAGGCGTTGATACGCTCGTACATTCGCTCCGCGGTCGAGCAGGGCGGCAGCGATCAGTCGCTGACCGTCACCGTTTTCTCGCTTAATGGAGAGTTCACCTCTGCGAGCATGGATGTCGAGCCGGCCGTCTTCGTGCGAACGGCGCCGCCATCCTCCGGGCCCGAGGGGCCGTTGCGCCTGAGCGCCATCGAGCACCAGAGGCCCCTGGCTGCGGTCAAGCATGTCGGTGAGGTCGGCAAGACCTACTTTCTGCATCAGGCCATACGCGAGGGCTTTGACGATGCGGCCTTCATCGACGGGCATGGCCATCTGAGCGAGGCCACGATCTGGAATCTGGTGTTCTGGGACGGCGACGCAGTGGTCTGGCCCAGGGCCGAGATACTGCAGGGCAGCATGATGGGCGTCGTTCAGCGTCAGCTCGATGCGCTCGGAATAGCGCAGCGCCAGGAGTTCATCAGCCTTGAGCGGTTGCAGGATTTCCGCGCGGCGGCCGTGATGAACTCATGGACACCGGGAATTGCCGTTAGCGCCATCGGCTCGCATACATTCGCAGTGGCACGGCCCTTCATGGCGTTGTTGCACGAAGCGTATGAGGCCGAACCTGGCGTGCTTCCCTGAAAAGAGGCCGTGCAGGCGGATTCGGTCGATGGGCTGCGGTAATCGTCTCCGGCTACGGCCGCTCACGTGGCGGTGAGCGGCGTTACTCGGCGATCTGCAGCCTGTAGGTGCGCTCGGCGCGTCGGCCGGCGCACTGCGTGCCATAGGTGAGGGCGACGAGATGAACCTCGTAGCTGCCCGGCCGGGTCGGTGTGCCGCTGATCCAGCCATGGTCGTCACGCTCCTGGTGCTCGATGCGCAGGCCCGGCGGCAGGGGCTGTGAATCGTTCACGTAGATGCCAAGCACCGGCGCCGGAGCGTCGCTGACCGCGAGCCTGACGCTGTAGGCCTCGCCCATTCGACCTGCCGGCAGGCTTTCAGGGTGCAACACCGGCCCGGTATTCAGCGCACAGCCCATGCTCATGGCGCCTTGCAGCAGCGTTTCGCAGCCTGTGAGCAGCAGCGGGATGGATGCAATCAGCAATGACTTTCGCAGCATGGGAGTCCTTTCAGCCAGATTCGGCGAGTCGCTGCTGCGGCTCGAGCAGATGGACGGCAACACTGCCGAAGGGGGCTGCTCATTCCCTCCTGTATCGTCGGCGCGCTGGCCGGCGACCCCTGCAACTTGCCTGGGGTGTGGTTGCCTGCCGCTACGACATCGAGCCGCCGAGGCGCGAGCATAAATCGAAAGCGCCTGGGTGAACATGAATCCGTTCCCTTTGCGGGCAGGCCGCTCGGGTAAGATTGCGGCGCACCGACCCCGTCTGCAGAAGAGCCTTATGCCATCGCCGAAACGAAAATACTCAGCTGTGGAGCGCGAGCTGATCCGCACCCTGACCGACGCCTGCGAAACGGCGAAAAGCGAGATCCTCGGCTTCCAGTGGCTGACCCATGATGTGGACTACGCGCAGTTTCCGCAGAGCCTTGTGGTGACCTGGGTGTTCGATAGCGAGGCGAGCCGGGCACGGGCGCTGGCCAGTGCGGACAAGGCGAGAATGCAGGCGCTGACGCTGGCGGCTTTCGAGGAGGTGGGCATCAGCGTATCCCGCATCGACGATCACGTCGCGTTCTCGGTCGAGCGAACGGCAAGGGGCAAGCGTGGCCAAGGACATTGAAAACCCCTGCGTGTCGCTGTGCCAGCTCAACAGCGAATTGTGCGTCAGCTGTGGGCGCACGCGCGAAGAAATCCGCAAGTGGCGGGGCATGAAACGCCCCGAGAAGATGGCCTGCGTGCAGAAGGCCACGGCGCGGATGAAGGTGGTTGCCAGGAAGAAGGGTAAAAGTCAGTAGGGTGGATGACGCTTTTTCATCCACCATCAGCGGTTGTCCGGGCTACTTACTAAACCGTGCAATCACATCTTCTGATGACATGACCTCAGCATATTCAGCGCCCAGTATGGCAAGGGTCAGCTCGTATACGGTCGAGGCTTCCCAGCGGGTTCCACCTGGCCCTGTTACAGGCACGGCAGTCGTGGCATCAGAAGGGAGGATGATGCTGTACCCGAGCGCTTTGCCTGCGCGGATGGTGGCATCCATGCTGTTGTGAATCACAACGCCCGTCAGCACGAGGCGATTTGCATTCATTCCCTTCAGTGCGGCATCCAGTTGGGTGCCTATGAACGCGCAGTTTTCGTTCTTGATGATGACGGCTTCGCCCTCTATCGGCGCGACTTCCTGTTTGATGCCATTCCAGGGGCCGTGAAGGTAATAGCTGGAAGTGGGTGTCTTTTCATCGTGTTTTATGTGAAGGACGGGCCAGCCGTTTGATCGCCAGAATTGCAGGAGACGTTGGATGACGGCCAGGTAACCGGGATGACTTTTGTCATTCCAGACGGGCTGATCGATGGCGTCCTGAACGTCGAGAATGATCAAGGGGATTGGGCTGGGCATGTCCGGCATTTGGTGTCGTCTCCTTACGATGAAAGCGCAGTGTGCTGCAGTGTTTTTCTATCAACAACCATGGCAGCTCGATAGCTTTAGCGTTGCCGGCTGGCGTAGGGTGGATGACGCTTTTTTCATCCACCATCAGCGATGGTCCGGGCTGCTTGCTTTGACGATGGCATGAACCTTGGTGGACAAGCTTCGCGTTGTCCACCCTACAGGCTGGTTCCGCCCTTACGGCGGGTCACTTCTGGCAAACGCCCGGATGGCCGGCCCCGCCAAAAGTAACCAAGAGGTCTTTGCCCCTGACATCCGGCCCGACTTCGTCGGGTTGATTCGCTTCGCTCACCCTGCGGACCAGCCTGCCGCTGTTACTTCGCTGCGCTTCGTTTCACAACGATTCCACTCGGCCTCCTGACGGGGCGTTTGGCGTCGCCTGCGAGATTGGTGCTCCAGAAACACTACGAAGATACGTAGGGTGGATGACGCTCTTTTCATCCACCGCCTGGCGTCCTGCCCGGTAACTTACTCACCATAACCACCATCGCTCTGTTCCGGCACTCCACACCAATCCGGTGCATAAATGCCCATCGCCACGGCCCGATGGAAGCTTGAGTAAGGCCAATCCGCCAGCCGCTGCACATGGCCGTGTTTGAGCGGGTTGTAGTGGATGTAATCGAAGTGGCGCTGGTAATCGCGCTCGTCCCGAATCAGGTGTTCCCAGTAGCGCCTTTGCCAGATGCCCCGCTCGCGGCGGTGCTTTTGGCTGGCACTGAGCGCTTCGCTGACGGGCAGGCGCTTGCTGAAGGCGAACTTGATGACCTTCCAGCGCAGGGCGAAGTCGGCATCATCAGGCGGTAGTGTCCACAGGCAGTGCATATGTTCGGGCAACACCACCCATGCATCGATATGGAAAGGATGGCGTGCTTTGGTGGCGCGTACCGTCTCGCGCAGCAAGTCGATTTCACGGATCAGCAGACCGCTTGTGCGATCGCGCAGGTTGACGGTGAAAAAGTAAGTGGCGCCAGGAACGCGGGCGCGTCGGTAATTGGACATGGCGGCTCATCCTTGAGCGGTGGTGGTGCCTGAACCATGGTGGACAAGCTTCGCGTTGTCCACCCTACGCGTTGGGCATTTCGGCGTAGGGTGGATGATGCTTTTCATCCACCGTTTGCGATGGTTGTCCGGGCTACTCGCTCTATCAACAACCATGGCAGCCCGATAGCTTCAGCGCCTCGGTGTGGTGGCCCGCCTGTGACGCTCTGCGTAGCCTGCTGGTGTAGGGTGGATGACGCTTTTTTCATCCACCATCAGCGATGGTCCGGGCTGCTTGCTTTGACGATGGCATGAACCTTGGTGGACAAGCTTCGCGTTGTCCACCCTACAGGCTACACAGACAGCTCAGGCGACTCGGTTTCCGAATCCCGTCAGGAGGCCGAGCGGAGGTGCTGTGGAGAGGGGCGTTTGGCATGGATGCCAAACGAGGAACGATGGGCCAGGGATGGCCCACCGTGACGACCCTCGGAGCAGCGCCGGAGCGAGGGGAGTTGAGCGTAGCGAAACCCGGATATCGGGCGCGCTTTCTCTTTGGTTACTTTCTCTTTCGCGCGAGCAAAGAGAAAGTGACTCGCCGTAAGGGCGAAATCAGTAGAAGAGGGTGACTTAGAAAATAAATCTGTCCCCTTTTTTCGGTCCCCTTTTTTCGTAACCGGCAGTCTCAAGGCTTACCTATGTAGCTGTGACGTCTGCTCCTGGACTTGTGCCAGGAGCGACGTGCCTTTCGAGCTCGTAGCGACCTTTCGGCCGCTTACTTAGGTTATCCCTTGGGAGGGTAAGGGTCGTTTCCGTAGCTGTTTCGCTCGCGAATTTGACCTTGCTGGTTGTGTATCAAAACCTCGCTTTGCTGGTTGATCGCAATGCTGCGCGCGTGTTCGATGGCTTCTCGCTGGGTGTCAAACTGTTTGGTGACTCTTTCGTTGCCAGCGCCTCGTACAGCCCAGTTCTCACCATGTGGAACTACATGTTGGTTTTTGCCTGTCATGATCGATACCTATGTGTGACTATGGTTGAGGTAGGTGGCTTCCACCACCTACCTGATTGGGCTACTGCTTTACAAAAAAGCAGAAAGGGCGCCCGTCTTTGCGGCGTACATCTTTGCCGCTCCGCCAATGCTTGAAGGTCATACAGAACACGGCTCTGTAGCCTGGCGGTGGATTTGGGGTTCCGCTCATGGCGAATACCTCTTGTCCGAAGTCGTTGACACCACCCGTTGAATGACCATAATCACCCAGCGCATTTGTCCAAATGCTACGTGATAGAGGGTCAATCCTCAGTCGCGGCCCGTGCTTGCAGGCTTCGCTTTCAAACACGGTCAAGACCCACGGCAGCCTGTAGGAGGGCTTCCGTGGGTTTCTTGTTTCTACATCCTCTATAAATCACTATCTGTCGATAGTAAGCGCGTCCTTGCGCTTCATGACTTCAATCAATCCCAGCTCAACGCCCCACCAGTCTGATACTCGATCACGCGTGTTTCGAAGAAGTTCTTCTCCTTCTTCAGGTCCATGATCTCGCTCATCCACGGGAAGGGGTTGGTGGTGCCCGGGTACTCTTCCTTCAGGCCGATCTGGGTCAGGCGGCGGTTGGCGATGAATTTGAGGTAGTCCTCCATCATGGCCGCGTTCATGCCCAGTACGCCGCGCGGCATGGTGTCACGCGCGTATTCGATCTCCAGCTGGGTGCCCTGCAGGATCATCTGGGTCGCTTCGTCCTTCATCTGGGCATCCCACAGGTGCGGGTTCTCGATCTTGATCTGGTTGATCACGTCGATGCCGAAGTTCAGGTGCATGGATTCGTCGCGCAGGATGTACTGGAACTGCTCGGCGGTGCCGGTCATCTTGTTGCGGCGGCCCATGGACAGGATCTGGGTGAAGCCGCAGTAGAAGAAGATGCCTTCCAGTACGCAGTAGTAGGCGATCAGGTTGCGCAGGAACTGGCGGTCGGTTTCCGGGGTGCCGGTCTGGAACTTGGGATCGGAGATCGAGCGGGTGTACTTGAGGCCCCAGGAGGCTTTCTTCGCGACGCTCGGGATCTCGTGGTACATGTTGAAGATTTCGCCTTCATCCATGCCCAGCGACTCGATGCAGTACTGGTAGGCGTGGGTGTGGATCGCTTCCTCGAAGGCCTGGCGCAGGATGTACTGGCGGCACTCGGGGTTGGTGATCAGGCGGTACACGGCCAGGACCAGGTTGTTGGCCACCAGGCTGTCGGCGGTGGAGAAGAAGCCGAGGTTGCGCATGACGATGCGGCGCTCGTCTTCGCTGAGACCGTCCGTGGATTTCCACAGCGCGATGTCGGCGTTCATGTTCACTTCCTGCGGCATCCAGTGGTTGGCGCAACCATCCAGATACTTCTGCCAGGCCCAGTCGTACTTGAAGGGTACGAGCTGGTTGAGGTCGGCGCGGGCATTGATCATCTGCTTGTCGCCGACCTGTACGCGCGCGGCGGCGCCTTCGAGGTCGTCCAGGCCTTCCTGGATGTCGAGGTCGTTCAGGGCCTTCTTGGCGCGGGCGACGGCGTCGGAGTCGTTGGCGTCAACGGCACGTGCTTCTTCGACCGAGCCGGCAGCTTCGCTGTCGAGCTTGTCGAAGTTGGTGCTGGCGCTCTGTGCGGTGGCTTTGCTTGCGGCGACTGCTTCGGCGCCGTCTTCCTTGTCGAATTCATCCCAGCTCAGCATGGCTTGGCTCCTGCGTGAGGGCCGGCGAATGTACCGGCCTGTATGGATATACAGATAATTTGAATTATGTTCCGTTGCGTGGTGCGCGCAAGGGTGATCGGGTACCGCTGGTCAGCAGGCGGTGGATTGCTGGCTGACCGTTGCCGCTCGACCCGAAGGAGGAGGGCGGGAAATTGTGAGAGGGGCAAGGTTTGGGTAGGAGCGGATTTATCCGCGATTTTCGCGGCTGAAGCCGCTCCTACGGAAGAGCCTTGCCCTCTCCCTGACCCTCTCCCGCAAGCGGGAGAGGGGATTTACCGCTGATTTGCTTTAGAACTGCAGCAGGCCTTCGAGCGTGTAGCTGAGCGAGTGAGCGCTAGGCGCCTGGTAGGTCGGAGCCCCTGAGCGTACTTCAGTACGTGATGGGGGCCGGCCTGCCAGGCAACGACGCGGGCGCCGCTCAGATACGCGCGCTTATTGGCACGCCTCGCAGTCGGGTTCGTCGATGGCGCAGGCTTTCGGTACTGGCGCCGGGGCCGGGGCGGCCTGCTGGGCAGGGGCCTGGGCCTTGGCCGAGAAGCCGTCGTCACCACCGGCGGATACCGCGTTGAGCTTGCCGGTGTTGATGGTGGACTTCTCGGTGCTGGTGGCGGCCAGGGCACGGAGGTAGTAGGTGGTTTTCAGACCACGGTACCAGGCCATGCGGTAGGTCACGTCCAGCTTCTTGCCCGAAGCGCCGGCGATGTACAGGTTCAGCGACTGCGCCTGGTCGATCCACTTCTGGCGGCGGCTGGCGGCGTCGACGATCCACTTGGTTTCCACTTCGAACGCGGTGGCGTAGAGGTCTTTCAGATCCTGCGGGATGCGCTCGATCTGCTGCACGGAGCCGTCGTAGTACTTCAGGTCGTTGACCATGACCGGGTCCCACAGGCCGCGGTTCTTCAAGTCGCGTACCAGGTAGGGGTTGATCACGGTGAATTCGCCGGAGAGGTTCGATTTCACGTACAGGTTCTGGTAGGTCGGCTCGATGGACTGCGACACGCCAATGATGTTGGAGATGGTCGCGGTCGGCGCGATGGCCATGATGTTCGAGTTGCGAATGCCTTTCTTCACGCGCTCGCGCACCGGCGCCCAGTCCAGCGACTCGGAGAGGTCGACGTCGATGTACTTCTGGCCACGGGCTTCGATCAGCAGTTGCTGGGAGTCCAGCGGCAGGATGCCCTTGCTCCACAGCGAACCTTCGAAGCTGCTGTAGCTGCCGCGCTCGTCGGCCAGGTCACAGGAAGCCTGGATGGCGTAGTAGCTGATGGCTTCCATCGACTTGTCGGCGAACTCGATGGCGGCATCGGAACCGTAGGCGATGTGCTGCAGGTACAGGGCGTCCTGGAAGCCCATCAGGCCGAGGCCGACCGGACGGTGCTTGAAGTTGGAGTTACGTGCCTGGTCGACGCTGTAGTAGTTGATGTCGATGACGTTATCGAGCATGCGTACAGCGGTCTTGACGGTGCGGCCGAGTTTCTCGATGTCCAGCTTGCCGTCGACGATGTGGTTGACCAGGTTGACCGAACCCAGGTTGCAGACGGCGATCTCGTCCTTGTTGGTGTTCAGGGTGATCTCGGTGCACAGGTTGGAGCTGTGTACCACGCCGACGTGCTGCTGCGGGCTGCGCAGGTTGCACGGGTCCTTGAAGGTCAGCCACGGGTGGCCGGTCTCGAACAGCATCGAGAGCATCTTGCGCCACAGGTCCTTGGCCTGGATGGTCTTGTACAGCTTGATCTTGCCGTACTCGATCAGGGCTTCGTAGTACTCGTAGCGCTCTTCGAAGGCCTTGCCGGTCAGGTCGTGCAGGTCCGGTACTTCGCTCGGGGAGAACAGGGTCCACTTGCCGTCTTCGAAGACGCGCTTCATGAACAGGTCCGGAATCCAGTTGGCGGTGTTCATGTCGTGGGTACGACGACGGTCGTCACCGGTGTTCTTGCGCAGCTCGAGGAATTCCTCGATGTCCATGTGCCAGGTTTCCAGGTAGGCGCAGACCGCGCCCTTGCGCTTGCCACCCTGGTTGACGGCGACGGCGGTGTCGTTGACCACCTTGAGGAAGGGCACGACGCCCTGGGACTTGCCGTTGGTGCCCTTGATGTAGGAGCCCAGCGCGCGCACCGGGGTCCAGTCGTTGCCCAGGCCGCCGGCGAATTTGGACAGCATGGCGTTGTCGTGGATGGCGCCGTAGATGCCCGACAGGTCGTCCGGCACGGTGGTCAGGTAGCACGAGGACAGCTGCGGACGCAGGGTACCGGCGTTGAACAGGGTCGGGGTCGACGCCATGTAGTCGAACGAGGACAGCAGGTTGTAGAACTCGATGGCACGCTCTTCGCGGTTCTTCGGCTCTTCGATGGCCAGGCCCATGGCCACGCGCATGAAGAACACCTGCGGCAGTTCGAAGCGGATGCCGTCCTTGTGGATGAAGTAGCGGTCGTACAGGGTCTGCAGGCCGAGGTAGGTGAACTGCTGGTCACGCTCGTGGTTCAGCGCGCGGCCCAGTTTCTCCAGGTCGTACTCTTTCAGTTTCGGGTCGAGCAGCTCGAACTCGGCGCCTTTGTCGACGTAGGCCGGCAGGGCCTTGGCGTACAGGTCGGCCATCTCGTGGTGAGTGGCGCTGGTGGTGATGTCGAGGAAGCTCAGGGCCTCGGCGCGGATGTTGTCCATCAGCAGGCGGGCGGTGACGTAGCTGTAGTTCGGCTCACGCTCGACCAGGGTACGGGCGGTCATCACCAGGGCGGTGTTGACGTCCTTCTCGGCCACGCCGTCGTACAGGTTCTTCAGGGTTTCGCGCTCGATCAGCGAACCGTCGACCTCGGCCAGGCCTTCGCAGGCTTCGCGGATGATGGTCTGCAGGCGGCCCATGTCCAGCGGCTGCAGTTCACCGCTGGCGGTGGTGATGCGGATGCTCGGGTGCGGCTGTGCGATGTCGCTGCCGGCGTTGGCGCTCTTGCGCTTGTTGGCCTGGGCTTCGCGGTAGATCACGTAGTCGCGGGCGACCTTCTGCTCGCCGGCGCGCATCAGGGCCAGTTCGACCTGGTCCTGGATCTCTTCGATGTGGATGGTGCCGCCGGACGGCATGCGGCGCTTGAAGGTGGCGGTGACCTGCTCGGTCAGGCGCGCGACGGTGTCATGGATACGCGACGAGGCGGCGGCGGTGCCACCTTCCACAGCGAGGAACGCCTTGGTGATGGCAACGGTGATCTTGTCATCGGTGTAGGGGACGACGGTGCCGTTGCGCTTGATCACGCGCAGTTGGCCGGGCGCGGTGGCTGCCAGATCCTGGGAGGAATCGGCGGCCTGCGGCGCCACGGCCTGCGGGTTCTCGCGAGTGGTGTCGGTATGCATGGAGATCTCCGTGTTCTGTAATTTTCTGGTTGGACGTCACGACAGTAGATGCCGCGCCTTGTCCGCCGTTCATTCCATTAACAACTGTTCCGCACGCGGCAGGCGAGGCCGGGCACGGGGTGTCGCAAGAGCTGGCAGGGTGGGCACGACTTGAAGTGCCGTCCTGGCGCATAAGTCTGGTGAGGCATTACGGCACCTCACCTACTACATATAGTGGTCGACAGCTGAATCTGTTCACCGTCTGACCTGCTCACGCGTATCGTCGAGCGATGCGGCGTGGCCATGACCCGGGTCAGGCCCGGGTCGTGCAAAACGTTTGAACGAAATACCTGGAAAACCCTGTGAAAAGGGCTTGCGCGATGCGTTCTTGTAGTGTCCAGTTTTTCGTTGTGACCCAACATCTGGTGGGTGTCGCGCGATGGGGATACAAGATAGTGCGCTGTTTGAGGCATTGCAAGGCGCCGGGAAAAGAACAACCTGTGGATAAGATGTGAGTGCCTTGTGGGTGTGCCGGGCCAAGCGCCCGTGTTCTCTGGCTCTGGCTGCCGATGACCGTTCGTCGCCCCTGACGGAAGGATTTGCACGCGTTGGCGAAGCTGCCCGGTGCCGCACAGACTAACACTATATGTAGTGATCTTGGCATGTGCTGTGCTGGCGCCTGGCGCCTGGCGCCTGGCGTGCGGCGAAGGAGCCTGGTTTGCCGCTCGCACCGAGGTGCTGACAACCCCTAGAATGGCCGCTGTGGTTGCGGCACTGGCCGGCATGCGAAAGGGGATAGGGTGTGGAACAAGAAGCGTGGCAGATTCTGATCGTCGAGGATGACCAACGCCTGGCGCAGTTGACCCGCGAGTATCTGGAAGGCAACGGTTTGCGCGTGGCCATCGAGGCCGATGGCGCCCGTGCTGCCGCGCGCATTCTCGCCGAGCAGCCGGACCTGGTGATCCTCGACCTGATGCTGCCGGGCGAAGACGGCCTGAGCATCTGCCGCAAGGTGCGTGCGGGCTACAAGGGGCCGATCCTGATGCTCACCGCCCGCACCGACGACATGGACCAGGTGCTGGGCCTGGAGATGGGCGCCGACGACTATGTGTGCAAGCCGGTACGCCCGCGTGTGTTGCTGGCGCGCATCCGGGCGCTGCTGCGAAGGCGCGAAGGCGCGGAGGGCGAGCGCGACGAAGGCCAGCCACGACGCCTGCAGTTCGGCCCGCTGGCCATCGACAGCGCCATGCGCGAGGCCTGGCTCGGCGAGCAGGGCATCGAGCTGACCAGCGCCGAGTTCGACCTGCTCTGGCTGCTGGCGGTCAACGCCGGGCGCATCCTCTCGCGCGAGGAGATCTTCAACGCCCTGCGCGGCATCGAGTACGACGGCCAGGACCGTTCCATCGACGTGCGCATCTCGCGCATCCGCCCGAAGATCGGCGACGACCCCATGCACCCGCGCCTGATCAAGACGGTGCGCAGCAAGGGCTACCTGTTCGTCGCCGAAGCCGCCGAGGCGCTGCCGCACGGCGACGCGGCGCCCGTCGTGCGCAACTGACCGGGCGCCCATGAATTCGATCTTCCTGCGTATCTACGGCGGCATGCTCGCCGCGCTGGTGCTGGTGGCGCTGCTCGGCGTCGGCGCGCTGCACCTGGTCAACGAGGTGCGCGCCGACCAGTACCGTGAAAGCCTGGCGCGCGGCACCTTTCGCCTGATGGCGGACAACCTGCTGCCGATGAGCCAGGTGGAGCGCCGGCGCGCCCTGGTGGTGTGGTCGCGGCTGCTCGGCATTCCCCTGGAGCTGCAGGCGATGAGCGACGTGGCGTTGGAGAGCCGCGAGCGCAATCGCCTGCAGCGCGGCCATGTGCTGGTGCAGCAGACCGGGCCGCACTCGGCCAGGGTATACGGCCTGCTCGACGGCAAGCAGCCGTTGCTGCTGACCGGCGAGATCCAGCAGGTCAGCGAGCAGCTGGCGCGGGCTACCAACTACCTGTTGATCGACGAGCTGGTGCGCTATCCGGTGGACGAGCAGCCGCGCCGCCTGGCCGAGCTGAAGGAAGACAAGCAGTTTGGCTTCGACCTGCAACTGGTGCAGCTGGAGGATGCCAGCATCGACCTCGACCAGCGTCGGCGGATCGACGAGGGCGACACGGTGATGGCGCTGGGCAAGGGCGGTGACTCGATCTATGTCTTCTCCGGCATCGTCGACACGCCCTGGGTGCTGGAGATCGGCCCGCTGTACCAGATGAATCCCTATCCGCCGCAGCTGCTGGTGCTGATCGGCGCGCTGGGGCTGAGCCTGATCGGCCTGATCGTCTACCTGCTGGTGCGCTCCCTGGAGCAGCGCCTGCGCGGGCTCGAGGGTGCCGCCACGCGGATTGCCAGTGGCCGCCTGGATGCCCGTGTGCCGGCGCGTGGTGCCGACTCGGTGGGGCGCCTGGCGAGCAGCTTCAACGCCATGGCCGAGCACCTGCAGACTTCGCTGAGTACCCAGCGCGAGCTGGTGCGGGCGGTGTCCCACGAGCTGCGCACGCCGGTGGCGCGCTTGCGCTTCGGCCTGGAGATGATCGCCGATGCGCCGAACGAGGCGGCGCGCAGCACGTACATGGAGGGCATGGACAGCGACATCCAGGACCTCGACAAGCTGGTCGACGAGATGCTCACCTACGCGCGCCTGGAGCAGGGCTCGCCGGCGCTGAACTTCCAGCAGGTGGAGCTCAAGGCGCTGATCGACCAGGTGATCGACGAGCTGGCGCCGCTGAGCAATCGGGTGCGCGTGGAGTGCGGCGCGGTGCTCAGCGTGCAGGCGGGCGGGGTGTGCTGGGTCGAAGCCGAACCGCGCTACCTGCACCGTGCCCTGCAGAACCTGGTGAGCAACGCCATGCGCCATGCCGAGGGGCGTGTGCTGATCAGTTGCCAGGTGGGCTACAAACGCTGCCGGATCGATGTCGAGGACGACGGTCCGGGCGTGCCGGAAGAGGCCTGGGAGCGTCTGTTCAGTCCCTTCCTGCGTCTCGACGACAGTCGCACGCGGGCCTCCGGTGGGCACGGCCTCGGCCTGTCCATCGTGCGGCGGATCATCTACTGGCATGGCGGTCGGGCGCAGATCGGTTGCAGCGACAGCCTCGGCGGTGCGCGCTTCAGCCTGGTGTGGCCACGGCGTCAGGGGGAGTAGGGCGCTCAGGCCGCCACGGCGACCAGGCTCAGCAGCCTGTCGTCGAACCGGGCGAACTGGCCCTCCAGCTCGGCGCCTGTGCGCCAGTCCGGGTGCAGGTCGATCAGCAGGCGCAGGCGGGCGCTGTCGTGATCGGCCTCGAGCAGCTCGGCGTCGTGGAAATAGAAGCGCGTCAGCGTCAGCGGGTAGAGCGCCTTGAACAGGCTTTCCTTCAGCGAGAAGGTCAGGCTGATGCGCAGGGCGCGGGCCGCGTCGTCCAGATGTTGCAGGCGCTGCAGCTCGGCCTCGGTGAGAATCTCTCCCTGCAGGCGCAGGGCGCGCTCCGTCGGCAGCAGGCGTTCCACGTCCAGGCCCAGGGCGCGCCAATGGTTGCGCGGGGCGACCAGCGCGGCGGCCCAGTTGTCACCGTGGGTGATCGAGCCGGCGACGCCTGGCGGCCATTGCGGTGCACGATCGTCACCGACGGCCGGTACCTGGGCGTTGCCGGTCACGCGGCGCAGGGCTTCGCGGGCGCAGAGACGCCCGGCCAGGTATTCGGCCTGGCGCTTGGCCACGCCGCGCACCGGCGCGATGGCGCAGCGAGGGAAGTCGTCGGCGGCCAGCTGCGTGGGGTCGAAGCGCGTGCTGATCAGCTGCGCACCGGCCAGCGGGCGGGGCAGTGGGTCGTGGTCGTCAAGCGGGCTGCAGCAGGCGGGGTGGTAGGCATTCATGGCCGCGATTGTGCCGCGCGGCGGACCGCCCAGTCATCCATCGTTTACATTTCTTTGCAGGCAGTTAACAAAGCTAAACGGACGTTGCCCCGGGCTTTTGTCAGACTGCGCCTGCATTCCTCAGGGAATGCAGGTGAGGTTGTAGTCAGTGCGAGGCGCTGACGTTTTCTCCGAGTTCGAGAACGGTAGCCCGATTGGGCTGCCGTTTTTTTTGCCCGTTTTTCGGGCCGGGCACGGATGGGGGATCACGTTTCAGCGATCCACCGCTCTGGTGGATGTAAAGAGCGACATCCACCCTACGGCGCTGTCGCGGTTGTGACTGCGTGGATGCAGGAGGTAGGGCGGAGTGGGATGCCCTAGTCGAAAACGCTTGTGACCGTGTCGTCCGCTTCGGGGCTGTGCACGGATGGGGCGCGCTTCAGCGATCCACCGCTCTGGTGGATGTAAAGGGCGACATTCACCCTACGGCGCTGTCGCGGTTGAGACTGCGTGGATGCAGGAGGCAGGGCGAAGCGGATTGCCCGAGTCGAAAGCGCTTGCGACCGTGTCGTCCGCTTCGGGGCCGGGCACGGATGGGGGATCACGCATCAGCGATCACCGCTTTGGTGGATGTAAAGAGCGACATCCACCCTACGGTGCTGGTGGATGTGAGAGACGGCATTCGCCCTGCGGCTCCGCGTGATCGCCAAGGCGTTCGCATTTGCGCTGTGGCTTTCTGGAGGGTATTTGCAGTCAAATGCCTGTGCGGGCAAACCAACCCCCGCGAGGACCATGGACGATGACCCAACAATCGCAATTCGCCCTGCTCGGCAAGAAGCGCTTCCTGCCGTTCTTCATGACGCAATTGCTCGGCGCCTTCAACGACAACATCTTCAAGCAGTCGCTGATTCTCGCCATCCTCTTCAAGCTCAACACAGGCGTCGACCGCGATCTGCTGGTCAATCTCTGCGCCCTGCTGTTCATCCTGCCGTTCTTTCTGTTTTCCGCGCTGGGCGGCCAGTTCGGCGAGAAGTTCGCCAAGGACGCGCTGATCCGCAAGATCAAGCTCGCCGAGATCTTCATCATGCTCGCCGGGGCTGCCGGGGTGCTGCTCGACAGCCTGCCGCTGATGCTCGGCGTGCTGTTCGCCATGGGCACGCAGTCGGCGCTGTTCGGCCCGGTGAAGTATTCGATCCTGCCGCAGCACCTGCAGGAGCAGGAGCTGGTGGGGGGCAACGCGCTGGTGGAAATGGGCACCTTCCTGGCGATCCTCGCGGGCACCATCGGGGCCGGGGTGATGATGGCCAGCAGCAGCTACGCGACCATCGTCGCCGCTTCGGTGGTGGGGGTGGCGGTGCTCGGCTACCTGGCCAGCCAGGGCATTCCCAGGGCCTCGGCGGCCATGCCGGAGTTGCAGCTGGACTGGAATATCTTCCGCCAGTCCTGGGTGATCATGAAACTCGGCCTGGGCCAGCGCCCGGCGGTGTCGCGCTCGCTGGTGGGCAACTCCTGGTTCTGGTTTCTCGGCGCGATCTACCTGACGCAGATTCCGGCCTACTCCAAGGAGTGGCTGTACGGCGACGAGAGCGTGGTGACGCTGATCCTCACCGTGTTCTCGCTGGGCATCGGCTTGGGTTCGATGCTGTGCGAGCGGATGAGCGGGCACAAGGTGGAGATCGGCCTGGTGCCGTTCGGCTCCATCGGCCTGACCCTGTTCGGCATCCTGCTCTGGTGGTTCTCCGGCGGCTTTCCGCAGGGCGCCGCGCCGCACGACTGGCTGGCGCTGCTGGGGCATGGCCAGGCCTGGTGGATCCTCGGTTGCATCCTCGGCATCGGCCTGTTCGGCGGCTTCTACATCGTGCCGCTGTACGCGCTGATCCAGTCGCGCACGGCGGAGCACGAGCGGGCGCGGGTGATCGCTGCCAACAACATCCTCAATGCGCTGTTCATGGTGGTGTCGGCCATCGTCGCGATTCTCTTCCTCAGCGTCGCCGGGCTGTCGATTCCGCAGCTGTTCCTGGTGGTGTCGCTGATGAACATCGCGGTCAACAGCTACATCTTCAAGATCGTCCCCGAGTTCAGCATGCGCTTTCTCATCTGGCTGCTCGGGCATTCGATGTACCGGGTCGAGCACAAGGGGCTCGAGGCGATCCCTGACGAAGGCGCTGCGGTGCTGGTGTGCAACCACGTGTCCTTCGTCGATGCGCTGCTGATCGGTGGTGCGGTGCGGCGGCCGATTCGGTTCGTCATGTACTACCGGATCTACGACCTGCCGGTGCTCAACTTCGTCTTCCGCACGGCCGGCACCGTGCCGATCGCCGGGCGCAACGAGGACCTGCTGATCTACGACGCGGCGTTCAAGAAGATCGCCGAGTACCTGCGCAATGGCGAGCTGGTGTGCATCTTCCCCGAGGGCAAGCTGACCACCGATGGCGAGATTGACGAGTTCAAGGCCGGGGTCGAGCGCATTCTCGACGAGAACCCGGTGCCGGTGATCCCCATGGCCCTGCAGGGCCTGTGGGGCAGCTTCTTCAGCCGCGACCCGCACAAGGGCTTGTTCAAGCGCCTGTGGTCGCGGGTGTGCCTGGTGGCGGGCCAGCCCGTCGCCGCGCAGGACGCCAGGCGCGAGGTGCTGCAGGCGCAGGTGGCGGAGCTGCGCGGGGACTGGCGTTGATCTGAACCCAGGGGGAGGGGCTGCAGTCATGCAGGCGGCGCCGCGCTGCTGAAGCACCTCCCGCCGGGCTGGCCTCGGCTTGCTCAATGGCTCAGCTTGAGCCCGATCAGCCCGCAGACGATCAGCGCCACGCTGGCCAGGCGCAGCAGTGCCATCGACTCACCGAACAGGATGATGCCGGCGATCACCGTGCCCACGGCGCCGACGCCGGTCCAGATGGCGTAGGCCGTGCCCAGCGGCAGTTCCTTCATGGCCAGGCCGAGCAGGCCAAGGCTGATCAGCATCGCGCAGACGGTCAGGGCGGTGGGCAGGGGGCGGGTGAAGCCGTCGGTGTATTTCAGGCCGATGGCCCAGCCGACTTCGAACAGGCCGGCGAGCAGCAGGATGATCCAGGACATGTAGCCTCCAGGGGTGACTGAAGGGGCCGTCCCCGGATGAGCCACCCTGGGCTCAGGGTGTGGAGGTCGTCCTCGCGCGCGCCATTATTGTGCATATCGGCGCGTCCGGGGCAAGGCGCCCCGGATTGGTGCGAGTGCTGGGCTCAGTCGCTGTGCGTGTCTGTGCCCTGGCCCATGCGCCGGTAGAGGGTCGCCAGCAGTGGCCCGGAGAGGTTGTGCCAGACGCTGAACAGGGCGCTGGGCACGGCGGCCAGCGGGCTGAAGTGGGCGCTGGCCAGTGCGGCGCCGAGGCCGGAGTTCTGCATGCCGACCTCGATGGACAGCGTCTTGCGTTGCGCCAGCGACATGCCGAACAGGCGTCCGGCCAGGTAGCCCAGGCCCAGGCCGATGCCGTTGTGCAGGATCACCACGGCCATGATCAGCAGGCCGGATTCGGCGATCTTGCCCTGGCTGGCGGCCACCACTGCCGCGACGATGGCGACGATGCTCACCACCGATATCAGCGGCAGCACCTCGACGGCGGTCTTCACCCGCTCACCCAGCAGGCGCTGGGCGACCAGGCCGAGCACGATGGGCAGCAGCACCATCTTGAGGATGGAAATGAACATGGCGCTGAAGGACACTGGCAGCCATTCCGAGGCCAGCAGCCAGATCAACGCGGGCGTCACCAGCGGGGCGAGCAGGGTGGTCACGGCGGTGATCGAGACCGACAGCGCCAGGTCGCCACGGGCGAACCAGGTGATGACGTTGGAGGCCGTGCCGCCCGGGCAGCAGCCCACCAGTATCACGCCGACGGCGATTTCCGCCGGCAGCGCGAAGGCCTGGCACAGCGCCCAGGCCAGCAGCGGCATGATGCTGAATTGCGCCACCACGCCGAGCAGCACCGCCAGTGGCCGGCGCGCGACCTCCTGGAAGTCGGCAGCCTTGAGGGTCAGGCCCATGCCGAACATGATCAGCCCGAGCAGCGGGACGATCCAGGCGGTCAGCGGCAGGAACCAGCTGGGCTGGAAGAAGGCCGCGATGGCGAACAGCAGCACCCAGACGGCGAAGGTGTTGCCGATGAAGCGGCTGAGGGTGATCAGGGCTTGCATGGTGTGTTTCCTGGCAGGTTCGGAAAAGTCGGCCAGCCTAGCAGAAGCGCTGCTGGCCGGGTCAGGTGCGCAGCCGCTGCGCACCCGGGTCGTAGGAGCCGGCTTGCCGGCGATGCTTTTTCCAGGAGGGCACGGATCGCGTGCCAGCCCGCTCCTGCAACCGCCTTACAGCGGTTCCTCGTCCGCCGGGTAGCGGCTGGCGCTGAGGCTCTCCTTGATCTTGCGCAGGTGTGGCTGGAAGTCCACGCCACGGCGCAGGGTGACGCCGGTGGCGAGCACGTCGAGCACGGTGAGCTGGATGATGCGCGAGGTCATCGGCATGTAGATGTCGGTGTCTTCCGGCAGCGGAATGTCCAGGCTCAGGGTACTGGCCTTGGCCAGCGGCGAGCCGGCGGCGGTGAGGCCGAGCACCGAGGCGCCGTTCTCGCGCGCCAGGCGGGCGACCTCCACCAGTTCGCGGGTGCGCCCGGTGTAGGAAATGATCACGAACAGGTCGCCGGTGTGCGCCACCGAGGCGATCATGCGCTGCATCAGCACGTCGGAGTGGGCCGACACCGCCAGGTTGAAGCGGAAGAACTTGTGCTGTGCGTCCAGCGCCACCGAGGACGAGGCGCCGAGGCCGAAGAAGTGGATCTGCCGCGCCTGGATCAGCAGGTCGACGGCGCGGCTGACGTGCTGTGCGTCGAGGCTCTGGCAGGCGGCGTCGAGCGAGGCGATGGTGCTGCCGAAGATCTTCCGGGTGTAGGCCTCGGGGCCGTCGTCGGCGGACACCGCACGGCTGACGTAGGCGGCGCCACTGGCCAGGCTCTGCGCCAGCTGCATCTTCAGTTCCGGGTAGCCGTTGGCGCCGAAGGAGCGGCAGAAGCGGTTGACCGTCGGCTCGCTGACCCCGGCAGCCTGGGCGAGAGCGGCAATGCTGAAACGGGTGGCCTGCTGGGGGTCGTAGAGGATCACCTCGGCGACTTTGCGTTCAGCCTTGTTCAGGTCGTCCAGGCGGCTCTGGATCTTTTCCAGCAGGTTGCGCACGCGGTCCATAGGGGCTCCTAACAGGCGGTTGAACGGGGGTGGCGGCATCGCGACGGGCGGTAAGACAGCCGGCCTATCCTACTGATGACGCTCGATGGTCTCCACCGACTTCTCTGTTCTAGAAAATAATGTTGTTGCTATAACAATATTTCCCCTTGATAAAACCCTTATCAACCGGTATTTCTAACGCATCTTGATAAAAGAACAATCTCATGGCCGCAATCAAGCTTGAATCCTGTACCTTCGCCCTGTTCGGTGCCCTGGGTGATCTCGCCTTGCGCAAGCTGTTTCCCGCGCTTTACCAACTCGATCGTGCCGGTTTGCTGCACGATGGCACGCGCATCCTGGCGCTGGCCCGCGAGGCCGGGACGCCGGACAGCCACCTGGGTGCCATCGAGCAGGCGCTGCGCCTGCACGTGCCGGCCAAGGAACTGACGGACGTCGACCTCTCGCGTTTCCTGGCGCGGCTGAACTACCTGAGCATGGATTTTCTCAAGGCCGAGGACTACGCGGCGCTGCTCGAGCACGTCAGCCCGCAGGATCAGCTGATCGCCTACTTCGCCACGCCGGCCTCCGTCTATGGCGGCATCTGCAGCAACCTGGCGGCCGTCGGCCTGGCCGAGGGCACGCGGGTGGTGCTGGAGAAGCCCATCGGTCACGACCTGGCATCCTCGCGCGCGGTCAACGATGCGGTGGCCCGGGTGTTCCCCGAGAACCGCGTCTATCGCATCGACCATTACCTGGGCAAGGAGACGGTGCAGAACCTGATCGCCCTGCGTTTCGCCAACAGCCTGTTCGAGACCCAGTGGAACCAGAACCATATCTCCCACGTGGAAATCACCGTGGCCGAGAAGGTGGGGATCGAAGGGCGCTGGGGCTACTTCGACCAGGCCGGGCAGTTGCGCGACATGATCCAGAATCACCTGCTGCAGCTGCTCTGCCTGATCGCCATGGACCCTCCCAGCGACCTCTCCGCCGACAGCATCCGTGACGAGAAGGTCAAGGTGCTCAAGGCGCTGGAGCCGATCAGCGTCGAGCAGCTCGGCCAGCGCGTGGTGCGCGGCCAGTACGTCGCCGGCAGCAGCGACGGGCGGCCGGTGCCCGGCTACCTGGAGGAAGAGAACTCCAACACGCAGAGCGATACCGAGACCTTCGTCGCCCTGCGTGCGGACATCCGCAACTGGCGCTGGGCCGGCGTGCCGTTCTACCTGCGCACCGGCAAGCGCATGCCGCAGAAGCTGTCGCAGATCGTCATTCACTTCAAGGCGCCGCCGCACTACATCTTCGCCCCGGAGCAGCGCCAGCTGATCGGCAACAAGCTGATCATCCGCCTGCAGCCGGACGAGGGCATCGCCCTGCAGGTGCTGACCAAGGACCAGGGCCTGGACAAGGGCATGCAGCTGCGCAGCGGCCCGCTGCAGCTGAGCTTCTCCGATACCTATCGCAGCGCCCGCATCCCCGACGCCTACGAGCGGTTGCTGCTGGAGGTGATGCGCGGCAACCAGAACCTGTTCGTGCGCAAGGACGAGATCGAGTATGCCTGGCAGTGGTGCGACCAACTGATCGACGGCTGGCAGCGTCTGGGCGAAGCGCCGAAACCCTACACGGCAGGCAGCTGGGGGCCGATGGCCGCGGTGGCGCTGATCACCCGCGACGGGAGGAGCTGGTATGGCGATCTCTGAGCTGCAGTTGCCGGCGGGCGTCAACGGCTGCGCGCACGGCGATGCCGGGCAGCTGGCCGAGGCACTGGCGCAGCGCGTTGCCGCTGCACTGCGCCAGGCGCTTGCCGAGCGTGGCCAGGCGACCCTGGTGGTGTCCGGAGGGCGCAGCCCGGTGGCGTTCTTCGAGGCGCTGGCGCAGCAGGCGCTGCCCTGGGCGCAGGTGCTGGTGAGCCTGGCCGACGAGCGCTGGGTGCCGGTCAATCATGCCGCCAGCAACGAAGCCCTGGTGCGCCGTCATCTGTTGCGCGGGTCGGCCGCCGAGGCGCGCTTTCTCAGCCTCTATCAGGTCGCCGGCAGCCATGAGCAGGCCGCCGAGCTGGCCGATGCCGCCGTCGCCGAGCTGGCCGTCATCGATGTGCTGGTGCTGGGCATGGGCGACGATGGCCATACCGCCTCGCTGTTCCCCGGCAGCGCCCACCTGCGGCAGGCGCTGCAGGCGGATTGCCCGCGTCGCGTCCTGGCGATGCTCGCGCCGAGCGAGCCGACGCAACGCCTGACCCTGACCCTGCCGGTACTGGCCCGTGCGCGCCTGCCGCTGCTGGCGATCCAGGGCCAGGCGAAACTGAACACACTGAGCGCGGCGCTGCTGCCGGGTGAGATCGCCGAGCTGCCGATCCGCGCTTTCCTGCATTCCCCTCTCGAAATTCATTGGTGCCCCTGACATGACCAGCCTCGACCAAGACCAGCGCGCGCGCATGGCCGAAAAAATCGCCGAGATCGACCGCATCTGTGCCCAGGCGCGAATCATGCCGGTGATCACCATCGCCCGCGAGGCGGACATCCTGCCGCTGGCCGATGCCCTGGCGGCAGGTGGTCTGCGCGTGCTGGAAGTGACCCTGCGCTCGGAGCATGGCCTGGAGGCGATCCGTCGCCTGCGCGCCGAGCGGCCCGAGCTCTGCGTCGGTGCCGGCACCGTGCTGGATGAGCAGATGCTGGAGGCGGCCACCGCCGCTGGCGCGCAGTTCATCGTCACGCCGGGGAGCACGCGTGAGCTGCTGCTGGCGGCGCTGGACAATCCCTTGCCCTTGCTGCCGGGGGTGAGCAGCGCCTCGGAGCTGATGGTCGGCTACGCCCTCGGCTACCGCCGCTTCAAGCTGTTCCCGGCGGAGCTGTGCGGCGGCGTCGCGGCGCTCAAGGCGCTGTCCGGGCCTTTCGGCGGCGTGCGCTTCTGTCCTACCGGCGGCGTCAATCCGGACAACCTGCAGCGCTACATGGAGCAGCCCAACGTCATGTGCGTGGGCGGTACCTGGATGTTCCAGCGCGAGTGGGTGGAGAACGGCGACTGGGCGCGGATCCAGCAGTGCAGCGCCGAGGCCCTGCAGCTGTTGAGCTGAGGCAGGGCGCCCGATCAATTTCCGTCCAAGGCCACTTATATGGTCATCTAGTTGAATGATGACTTAATAGTGGCACCATGATATCGTCGACCGATCAGTCACTTCCGAGTGCCGTGGTTAGCGTGCTGGCAACAAGAACAATTCTCCAGCGGATATCCAATCCCCATTCCTTGGACGGAGAATTTCATGAGCAAATGGCTCGGCAATGTCAGTGTCACCCTCAAGCTCGCTATCAGTTTCGGCCTCGTGCTTCTGCTTACCCTGCTTCTGGCGATCACCGGCTGGGACGGTATCGGCCGTCTCATCGAGCGCGGCCAGCGGGTCATCGAGATCAATGAGGTCAACAACCTGCTCGATGACCTGAGAGTCAACCGCGTGCGTTACGTGATGAGCAACGGCGACAAGGCGCTGGGGGACGAGATGCAGCGTGCGCTCGACCTCTACCGCGCATCGCATGAGCGCATCATGGGCAACTTCAGGTCGGCCGATAACATCCGCCTGCTCAAGCAGCAGAACGGCCAGATCGCCCATTATCAGGAGGCCCTGACGACCATGCGCAGCGCCTTCGCCGACGCCGCTGCGACGCGCCAGGAGATGGGCCGCCTGGCCCGTGAGGTCTTCGCCGAGATCGAGGCCCTCGACGCGGTGATCGCGCGCATGCCGGAGTACGACCCGCAGCGGCAGGTGCGCTACCGGGCCATGCGTGATGCCAAGGAAGGCATCCAGCTGATGCGCTACGAGGTGCGTGGCTACACCGCCAAGGTCAATGCCGACAGCGAAGCCGCGGTGGTTCGCCAGGTGCAGCGAACCGCCGACAGCCTGGCTCAGCTCGAGGTGTCGATGGGCAGCGAGAGTGCGGCGCAGGTCGAGGCCATTCAGCGTGGCTTCGACAGCTACCGGGCGGTGGTGACGGTCTTCCAGCAGGCCAACACGGCGGCGATCGCGGCGCGTGACGAACTGGACCGGACCGGCAACGAAATCGTCAAACTGAGCGATCAGCTCATCCACAACCAGGTGCTGCAGCGTGACAGCGACACGGCCGCCGCCAAGTCCCTGCAGCTGATCACCACGCTGGTGGCACTGGTCATCGGCATCGGTTCGGCGATCCTGATCACCCGGCAGATCACCCGACCGCTGGGCGACACGCTGGCGGTGGTGGAGCGCATCGCCTCCGGCGACCTCACCGATTTGCCGCCGAGCACGCGCCGCGACGAGATCGGCGTGCTGCAGCAAGGCGTCCAGCGCATGGGCCAATCCCTGCGCGAGCTCATCGGTGGCATTCGTGACAGCGTGAGCCAGATCGCCAGTGCCGCCGAAGAACTGTCGGCGGTGACCGAGCAGACCAGCGCCGGGGTCAACAGCCAGAAGCAGGAGACCGATCAGGTCGCGACCGCCATGCAGGAGATGTCCGCGACGGTGAACGAGGTGGCGCGCAATGCCGAGCAGGCGTCGCTCGCGGCCGCCGATGCCGACGCCGAGGCGCACCAGGGCGACCAGGTGGTGAACGAGGCGATCGAGCAGATCGAGGTGCTGGCCGGCGAGATGGTGCGCTCTACCGATGCGATGAACCTGTTGCAGAAGGAAAGCGAGAAGATCGGCAGCGTGATGGACGTGATCAAGGCCGTTGCCGACCAGACCAACCTGCTGGCGCTCAACGCTGCCATCGAAGCCGCCCGCGCCGGTGAGGCCGGGCGCGGTTTCGCCGTGGTGGCCGACGAGGTGCGCGGTCTGGCGCGGCGCACGCAGCAGTCCACCGAGGAGATCGAGGCGCTGATCGGCGCCTTGCAGCGTGGTACCCAGCAGGTGGCGGGCGTGCTGGCGGAAAGCCGTGGCCTGACCGAAGGCAGTGTCGAGCTGGCGCGCAAGGCCGGCTCGGCGCTGGGGGTGATCAACCAGAAGGTCTCCAACATCCAGTCGATGAACCAGCAGATCGCTGCGGCTGCCGAGCAGCAGGGCGCGGTTGCCGAGGAGATCGGCCGCAGCGTGCTCAACGTGCGCGATGTCGCCGAACAGACCGCTGCTGCCAGCGAGGAAACGGCCGCCAGCTCGGTGGAACTGGCGCGACTGGGCAACCATCTGCAGGTGCTGGTCAGCCGCTTCCGCGTCTGAGCCGAGCCGTTGTCGGTGCGCCAGGCGCACCCTGGTTCATCGACCTCTCCCGTGCGGCGCCCGGCAATTGGGCGCCCAATCGCTCAACCCTGTACTAGAGTGGCCTGGGTCCGGCGTGCAGCGCGTGCTGTCGCCGGGCGTGGGCGGCGACGCCGGTTCGCAGCGTCGAACGTGCGCTGAATTTTTTTTCCGGCGCCTGTCGATTCTTCCGTTGCCCGTTCGACTACTGCATAGAACCCCGCCCAGGGTTCACTGTCAGCCGTAGGGAGACGCCCTGCGCGCGATTCGACTCGAACAAGGAGAAAGGCGATGCGTTTCATGGTGATTGTCAAAGCAACCGCAGATTCCGAGGCCGGCATGATGCCCAGCGAGGAGCTGCTGACGGCCATGGGTCAGTACAACGAGGAACTGGCGGCGGCCGGTGTGATCCAGGCCGCCGAAGGCCTGCACCCCAGCTCGAAGGGCGCGCGGGTGCGCTTTTCCGGCGCGCAGCGCACGGTGATCGATGGCCCGTTCATGGAAACCAAGGAGCTGGTGGCCGGTTTCTGGATCTTCCAGGTCGAGTCGCTGCAGGCCTGCATCGACTGGGTCAAGCGTTGCCCCAATCCCATGCCTGGCGAGTCCGACATCGAGATTCGGCAGATCTTCGATGCCGAGGATTTCGGCGCCGAGTTCACCCCCGAATTGCGTGAGCAGGAAGAACGCATTCGCGCACGCATGTGCGCTGAAGACTGAGGAGAGAATCGATGAAAATCCATGCCTATCTGATCTTCGACGGCCAGTGCGAAGCGGCCTTCAACTTCTACGCCGAGCTGCTGGGCGGCAAGCTGGAGCTGATGCGCTTCGCTGACAGCCCGGAGGCCGGCGAGGTGCCGGCGCAGTTCCATGACCGGGTGATGCACGTGTGCCTGACGGCGGGCGACCAGGTGCTGATGGCATCCGACACCATTCCGCAGTACCCGCACGAGGGCATCAAGGGCTGCTCGATTTCCCTGCAGGTGGACAACGTGCCCGAGGCCGAACGGCTGTACGCGGCACTCTCGGCGGGTGGCGAGGTGCAGATGGCGCTGCAGGCCACCTTCTGGGCGACCCGCTTCGCCATGCTCACCGACCGTTTCGGTGTGCCGTGGATGATCAACTGCGTGGTCGATAGCCAGCAGGGCTGACGGCGACAGGGTGCAATCCGGGAACGCGGGATTGCACCCTGCGCGGCATTGCGCTTGAGCCGAGAAAAACTGAGGCGGCTCCTGCACGAGCAGCTATCCGACGGTGCTCGGTGGGAGGGGCTTCAGCCGCGACCAGGCTGGACGCTCGCCGCTGAAGCGCCTGCCGCAAGGCGCAGCCTCCGCCTGTGAGCGCTGCTAGCTCACCAGCGTCAGCGGCTCGGGCTCCTGCTGGAGCTGCACGCCAGCGAGGAATTCCTCGCCCCAGCGGCGGATGTCGTTGTAGCAGACGATATCGAACAGCTCGCGCAGGCGCGCCTGCGCCTCGCTCTTCGGCAGGTTGAGGGCCAGGTAGCAGGTCTGCGCCAGGTCGGCCGGGTCATGCGGGTTGGTCAGCAGCGCCCCCTTGAGTTCGGCTGCCGCGCCGGCGAACTCCGACAGCACCAGCACGCCACGTCCGTCGAGCAGGCCCTGGGCGGCGACGAACTCCTTGGCCACCAGGTTGAGGCCGTCACGCAGCGGGGTGATCCACATCACGTCGGCCATGGCGTACCAGGCGCTGACTTCCTCGAACGGCAGGCTACGGAAGAAGAACTGCAGCGGCGTCCAGCCGATTCGTGCGAAGCGGCCGTTGATGCGCCCCACGGCCTGTTCGATCTGCGTCTGCAGCTCGTCGTAGATGGTCATTTCCTTGGCTGCCGGTACGCACACGGTGACCAGGGTGACCTTGCCGATCAGCTCGGGATTGTCCGCAAGCAAGCGCTCGTAGGCATTGAGCTTTTCCAGGATACCCTTGGTGTAGTCGAGGCGTTCCACCGAGAGGATCAGCTTGACGCCCTTCATCTCCTCACGCAGCTGGCCCATCAGCTCCTTGATCTTCGGCGCCTCCAGGGCGCTGCGCACGCGGTCGATGTCCAGCCCGACCGGATGGGCGCCGAGCTTGACCTGGCGGGTGCCGGTGTCGAGGGCGGTGGTCATGCGCTCCAGGCCCACGGCGCAACCGTAGGTGATGAAGCGCGGCGCGCAGTTCTGCCGTTCCAGGGTCTTGAGCGGGAACACGCCACGGGCGACGTCGACGAAGTTCTCCACCTGGCGCGGAATGTGGAAGCCGATGTAATCGCATTGCAGCAGGCTGCCGACGATCTGCCGGCGCCAGGGCAGCACGTTGAACACGTCCGCCGAGGGGAAGTAGGTGTGGTGGAAGAAGGCGATGCGCAGGTCCGGACGCAGCTCGCGCAGGTAGGCCGGGACCATCCACAGGTTGTAGTCGTGCAGCCAGACGATGGCGCCTTCGGCGGCTTCCAGCGCGGTGCGCTCGGCGAAGGCGCGGTTGACCTTGAGGAAGATCTGCCAGTCGTCCTCGTTGAAGGTGGCGCGCTCCCAGAAGGTGTGCAGGGTCGGCCAGAAGGCCTCCTTGGAGAAGCGCTTGTAGAAGATGTCGACCTCTTCCTTGCTCAGCTTGACCCGCGCTGCGGTGAGCTTGGGATAGCGCTCGGCATCCACCGTGGTGTGGCTGTCGAACGGCTCGTCGTCGTCCTCGTGCACGGCCCAGGCGACCCAGGAGCCGGGGCGGCCGTCGCCGAAGAAGCTCAGCAGGGTCGGGATGATGCCGTTGGGCGAGGTGGGACGGCGGCGCTGCAGCTTGCCGGCGGCGTTGCGGTATTCCTCGTAGGGCAGGCGGTGATAGACCATCACCAGCTCGGACTTGCCAGGTTGTGCCGCCTGGCGACGTTCGGCGGCGATGCCGTGCTCGCCGAGGAAGCCGAAGTGGGCGAAGGCCTCGAGGATGCCGCCACAGCCGGGGCGGTTGGCGTGCAGGGTCCGCGAATGATGACGGGTGGCTTCCAGCAGCGCGCCCTCGGACTGGCCGACGCACACGCCATGGAAGCTGGCGCTGAGCATGGACAGGTCGTTGAGCGTGTCGCCCGCGGCCAGCACCTGGTCATGGTTCAGCTCCAGCCAGTCGGCCAGGGCCTTGAGGCTGCTGCCCTTGTTCACGCCTCGGGGCAGGAAGTCCAGGTACAGCTCGGCGGAGTACAGCAGGTCGCAGCCCAGCTGCTCCGCTGCTTCGCGCAGGGCCGGGTTGGCCGCCTGCTCGGGCGTGCAGAAGTAGGAGCAGCGGCGCGCCTGCGGCACGTCCTGGCGTTCCAGGCCGAAGGATTCGATGGCGCTGGCGACCTGGCTCTCACCGGGCCAGTAGGCATCGACCAGGCTCTGCAACGGCTGGATCGGCTGCAGGCTGTCACCGTGCACCAGGGTCGCCCCGACGTCGGCGATGATGTAATCCGGCTGCGGCAGTGTCGGGTCGGCCAGCAGCGGCAGCACCGCCTCCAGGCTGCGCCCGGTGACGTAGGCGAGCTTGATCTCGGGGTGGGCGGCGATGGTCTGATAGAGGCTCAGGCGATCCTCGGGATCGCCGGCGAGAAAGGTTCCATCCAGGTCGGTGGCTAATAGCATCGTTGTTTCTCCAGAAGTGGCCAGTGCGGCGCCGCTCGTTGGCGAGCGGCCAGCAGGCCGGGTTCTGGCTGCTTGGGGTAGGCTCGGGGCCTTGCCGAAACAGCCGGTTGACGTCTTCAGGACACGGGGTTCGGGGTGTCCTCCATGGGGTCGTGTTCATGTGGCGGCGCATCGGGCATCAGCTCCAGCACCGTGGGGCTGGTGCGCAGCATGGGCACGAAGTGGGCGGCGTCGCCGCTGACCAGATCGCTGACATGGCGCAGCCGGTAGAGGGTGTAGGCGGCCAGCAGGCCGAGGGTGCTGGCGAAGTACAGCGGTAGTGCTGTGGCGCCCAGCTGCTCCATCAACACGCCGGCCAGCAGCGGCCCGCAGACCGAGCCGATGCCATTGACCATCAGCAGGCTGGCGGAGCCGGAAAGGATCTCGTCGCTGTGCAACTGGTCGATCAGCTGCGCCACGGCGATGGGGTAGATGGCGAAGGCCAGGCCGCCCCAGATGAAGATGGCGCCGAGCAGCAGCGGTCCGGCGGGCAGCAGGCTCATGACCAGCGCCAGGCCGACGGCCAGCAGCACGACCCAGAGCAGCACCTGGCGGCGGTCGTGACGGTCCGAGTAGATGCCGATCGGCCATTGCAGCAGGGCGCCGCCGAGAATGGTCGCGGTCATCAGCAGGCCGACGCCGGGGGTGTCGAAGCCGGCCAGGCTGGCGTATACCGGCGCCATGCCCCAGAAGGCACCGAGGGCCAGGCCGGACAGGCCGGCGGCGACGATGGCCAGCGGCGCGATGCTCCACAGCTGGCGCAGGTTGCTCGGTGGCGTTTCCGGCAGGCTCGGTTGCGCCTGGCGGGTCAGGGTGATGGGCATCAGCGCGGCGCTGATCAGAATCGCGGCGATGGCGAACAGGGTGAACTGCACCGGGTCGGCCAGGTGCAGCAGTTGCTGGGCCAGGGCCAGGGCACCGAGGTTGACCGCCATGTACACGGCGAACACCTGGCCGCGTTTCTCGTTCGCCGCCTGGGCGTTGAGCCAGCTTTCGATGACCATGTACAGCGTCACCAGGGCCAGGCCGTAGAGCACGCGCAGGCCCAGCCAGATCCACGGGTCGATCAGCAGCAGGTGGAGCAGGGCGGCGATGGCGGCCAGCGCCGCGCAACAGGCGAATGCACGGATATGCCCGATGCGCCGGACCAGCGGAGTCGCCAGCCAGGTGCCGAGGAGGAACCCGACGAAGTACCCGGACATGATCAGTCCGAGCATCGTGGTGGAGTAGCCTTCGGCGACGCCACGCAGGGTCAGTAGGGTGTTGAGCAGACCATTGCCGAGCAGGAGTAACGCGACCCCGCTCAGCAACGAACTGATGGGGGCAATCAGGGACCACATGCGAACTACCCTAGGGAACTGTGCCCTCGATGGCAAGCATGAAGCACGCCATGGTTTTCCTGATGTGTTTACAAGCTATTGATATATATGAAGTATTTTTACTGATAAACGGTCGATCAATTTTTCGGTGGTGCCTGGTGCCCCGTCATGGGGCGTCGCTGGCATCCGGCAGGGGCAGCAGCGGGCGCTGTTCCGCAGGCAGCGTGTGGTTGAGGCGCGCGATGAACGCGTTTATTTCCTCGCGCTCGCGACGCTCGAGCAGGTGGCGCTCGGCGGTGTCCCGCACGCTGCGCGCATGGCGCAGCAGCACCTCACGCTGCGCCGGGCTGCAGGGGCGGTGCAGCAGGTTCTTGAACGCCTGCAGGAGGCTGCTCAGCACGCTGACGTCCGCCGCGCCGTAGGCCCGAATCGGCCCCAGCAGTTGCAGCAGCAACTGGTCCAGCGAGAGTTCGTGGTAGGACAGCCGTGGCGGTTCGTCGGGCAGCGGCACGAAGTCGCGGTCGCCGAGTGCCAGGCGTCTGCTCAGCAGCACGCTGAGCAGGTCGACGGTCTTGATCGCGGTACCCGGATCGTTGATGCCGGGGCTGAGCGCCTTCACGGCGATCTCCGCCATCTGCCGGCAGCCGAAGAAGTAGTGGGTGCTGGCGTACTCCTCGATGAAGAAGTCGAAGCAGTCGAGCAGTTGCTGGCAGACGTCTTCGTCCAGCGGGCGCTCCAGGCGCAGCAGTGGATGGCCCTCGGTGACGAAGAAACCGCGGTGGGCGAGGACCGTCATGCGCACCTGGTGGCGGCGCAGCAAGGCGTTGGCTTCGCTGACGTTGAGGGCCTTGAAGTAGCCGTTGCGCTGCGCATTGATCGTCACCCAGGCGCTGTCGTCCGGCCACTCGGGTTGCTGCTCCCGGTCGGCCAGGTTCGCCTGGCAGGCGTCGAGCTTTTCCAGGCTGGCACCGTAGAGATTGCTGAGAATGTGCTCGACCTGGATGGACTGCGAGATGGAACGGATGAAGTGCACGAACAGGCCCAGGCAGGTGATGCCCAGGGCCAGGGTGATCAGCACGCCGAGGCTCGGCACCCGCTCGCTGTCGCCCTGTTCGATGGTGGTGATCAGCAGCAGCGCATAGAGGATGCTGCCCAGGTAGACGCCGAGGGTCTTCTGGTGCCCCTTGCTGCTGATCAGGCCCGGAATCACCCGTGGCGAGAGCGAGGCCGCGGCGTTGTTGAGCACCACCATGACCATCGAGAAGCTGAACACCATCAGCGAGAGGATGCCGGCCACCAGGGTGCCGAGGATCAGCCTGGCGTTGTCCGCGTTGCGCACCAGGCCGATGTCGAAATTCTCCTTGAGCGCCATCATCCAGGGGCGATATTCGATGGCCATGGTCAGCACGCACAGCAGGAAGAAGCCGATGGCGATCAGCGTCGGGTAGAAGGCCAGGCTGTGGATGATGCGCTGGTAGGCGCGAAAGAGGATGTTGCTGGGTACGGCCATTGGCGAATCCGTCGTGGATGGCGTTGACCGCACTATAGCCGTGAAGCGGGCAGGCGGCAGGCCATAGTGACCGCCGCCCGCCGACTCAGTTCACGCAGACCCGGGCGATGGCGCTGGCCAGCTGCTCCAGGCGCGTGGCATCCAGCCCGGCGACGTTGGCGCGGCCGCTGCCGACCATGTACACGCTGAACTCCTCGCGCAGGCGTTGCACCTGCACCGCTGTCAGGCCGGTGTAGGAGAACATGCCGCGCTGCTCGGCGATGTGCGCGAAGCGCTCGCTCAGACCGTGCGGTGCCAGGGCTTCGACCAGGCCGCGGCGCAGGCTGGCGACGCGCTGACGCATACCTTCCAGTTCGTCCAGCCACAGGCGCTTGAGCGCCTCGTCGCCCAGCACCTGCGCGACCACGGCGGCGCCATGGGCGGGCGGTGTAGACCACAGGTTGCGTGCGATGGACGCCAGCTGGCTGCGGATGTCGAGCAACTTCTCGGCATCGGCGGCGCAGACGATCAGGGCACCGGTGCGCTCGCGATAGAGGCCGAAGTTCTTCGAGCAGGAACTGGTGATCAGCAGTTCGGGCAGCTCGGCGGCGAACAGGCGCACTGCCCAGGCATCGTCTTCCAGGCCATCGCCGAAGCCCTGGTAGGCGAAGTCGATAAGCGGCAGCAGTTCGCGCGCTTTGACCACTTCCAGCACGCGCTTCCAGTCACGCGGAGCGAGGTCGAAGCCGGTGGGGTTGTGGCAGCAGGCATGCAGCAGGACCACATCGCCCTTGGGCAGGTGGGTGAGTGCCGCGATCATGGCCTCCACGTCGAGGCGATTGTCGGCGCCGACGTAGGGGTAGTGGCCGACCTTGAGCCCGGCCTCGGCGAACAGCGTCTCGTGGATCGGCCAGGTCGGGTCGCTCAGCCAGATGCCGCGTCCCGGCAGGCAGTGGCGGATGAAGTCGCCGGCCAGGCGCAGGGCGCCGGTGCCGCCGGGGGTCTGCGTCGCCCCGGCACGCTGCTCGGCGAGCAGGGCGGAACCCGCGCCCAGGACCAGCTCGCTGAGCAGGGCGCCGAACGCCGCGTCACCGTGGCCGCCGACGTAGGTCTTGGTGCGCTCACTGTCGATCAGCTGCTGCTCGGCCAGCTTCACCGCACGCGGGATCGGCGTCAGGCCCTGGGCATCCTTGTACACGCCGACCCCCAGGTCCAGGCGCGCCGGGTTGCTGTCCAGGCGATACGCCTCCATCAGGCTGAGGATCGGGTCGCCGGGCACGCGGGCGACAGTGGCGAAATGGCTCACTTGCGGCCCTCGGCACTGGCGGCGAGTACATCGGTGCGGGCCGCCATGATGAAGTCGTTGCGGTGCAGGCCGCGCATCTCGTGGCTCCACCAGGTGACGGTGACCTTGCCCCATTCGGTGAGCAGGGCAGGGTGGTGACCGACTTCCTCGGCGATGGCGCCGACGGCGTTGGTGAAGGCCAGGGCGTGGCGGAAGTTCCTGAACAGGTAGACGCGTTCCAGCTCCATGTGGTCGCCGCGCACCTCGATGTTCCAGTCGGGAATCTCGCGGATCAGCTCGGCCAGCTCCTCATCGGACACTTTCGGCGCATCGGCGCGGCAGGCTTCGCACTGGGCTTGGGCAAGACTCATTGGGGTTCTCCTGATTGTTCGTGGCCCGGATGCAATCCGGGGCGATGTCTGAGGGCCATCCCGGATTTCATCCGGGCTACTGCTATAGCGATGGTGGACAAGCCTGGCGGCATGTCCACCCTACGCGGCTTTCGGCGGAAACTTCGGGGCATGCAGGCCCAGGCTCATGGCCTGTTGCACCAGCGCCATGATGTCCTGCTGGGCCAGCTCGAACAGGCGCTTGAGCTCCGGCAGGACGAAGTACACCGGTTGCAGGATATCGATGCGATACGGCGTGCGCATCGCTTCCAGCGGATCGAAGGCCTGGTGCTCGGGTACGTCGGACAGGGCGTAGAGGGTTTCCTTCGGCGAGGACAGGATGCCGCCGCCGTAGATGCGTCGGCCTGCCGGGGTGTCGAGCAGGCCGAACTCGATGGTCAGCCAGTACAGGCGCGCCAGGTAGACGCGCTGCTCTTTCGTGGCCTGCAGGCCGAGCTTGCCGTAGGTGTGGGTGAATTCGGCGAACCAGGGGTTGGTCAGCAGCGGGCAGTGGCCGAAGATCTCGTGGAAGATGTCCGGCTCCTGCAGGTAGTCCAGTTCTTCGGGCGTGCGGATGAAGGTGGCGACGGGAAACTGCTTGCTGGCCAGCAGCTCGAAGAAGGTCTGGAACGGAATCAGCGCCGGTACCCGTGCCACGCGCCAGCCGGTGCTGGCTTCGAGCACCCGGTTGATCTCGCCCAGCTGCGGGATGCGCTCCAGCGGCAGGCCGAGCTGTTCGATGCCGTCCAGGTATTCCTGGCAGGCACGGTTCTCGATCACCTTCAGTTGGCGGGTGATCAGGGTGTTCCACACCTGATGCTCGGCCTCGGGGTAGTGGATAAAGCCACTGTCGTCCGGTTCTCGGGCCAGGTACTGCGTGCTCTTCATCGCTGCCTCCTTCAGGGGGCTGTTGTTCTTGTCTTGACCAGAGCATGCCTGCGATCGCTCCGCCGAACAGGGGGCAGTCCAGGCGGGATATGTGCGGACAGGGGGTTAAATCGTAAAGTTTTGATTACGACTTTGGTGGGGTGGCCGGCTTTCAGCTTGCTGTCACGCGAAACTGTCACATATTCTTGACGGGAAAATATGCCGTCGCGGCGAATTTCCAGGCGTGACGGCCCATAACAAGACCCACAAGAGCCTGCGCCATGCGTATCAAGGTCCATTGCCAGAACCGTGTCGGCATCCTGCGTGACATCCTCAACCTGCTGGTCGACTACGGCATCAACGTCGCCCGTGGTGAAGTCGGCGGCGAGCAGGGCAACGCCATCTACCTGCACTGCCCGAACCTGATCAACCTGCAATTCCAGTCGCTGCGCCCCAAGTTCGAGGCGATTCCCGGCGTGTTCGGCGTCAAGCGCGTCGGCCTGATGCCCAGCGAGCGGCGCCATCTGGAACTCAACGCACTGCTCGGCGCTCTGGATTTTCCGGTGCTGTCGATCGATATGGGCGGCAGCATCGTCGCCGCCAACCGCAGTGCCGCGCAGTTGCTCGGCGTGCGGGTGGACGAGGTGCCCGGCATGGCGCTGTCGCGTTACGCCGAGGACTTCGACCTGCCCGAGCTGGTGCGCGCCAACAAGACGCGGATCAACGGCCTGCGCGTGAAGATCAGGGGGGATGTGTTTCTCGCCGACATCGCGCCGCTGCAGAACGAACACGACGACAGCGAGGCGCTGGCCGGCGCCGTGCTGACCCTGCACCGCGCCGATCGCGTCGGCGAGCGCATCTACCACGTGCGCAAGCAGGAGCTGCGCGGGTTCGACTCGATCTTCCAGAGCTCGAAGGTGATGGCGGCGGTGGTCAAGGAGGCGCGGCGCATGGCGCCACTGGATGCGCCGCTGCTGATCGAGGGCGAGACCGGCACCGGCAAGGAACTGCTGGCGCGCGCCTGCCACCTGGCCAGCCCGCGCGGCCAGTCGCCGTTCATGGCCCTCAACTGCGCCGGCCTGCCCGAATCCATGGCCGAGACCGAGCTGTTCGGTTATGGCCCCGGCGCCTTCGAGGGGGCGCGGCCGGAAGGCAAGCTCGGTCTGCTGGAACTGACGGCCGGCGGTACGCTGTTTCTCGATGGTGTCGGCGAGATGAGCCCGCGCTTGCAGGCCAAGTTGCTGCGCTTTCTCCAGGATGGCTGTTTCCGCCGGGTCGGCAGCGACGAGGAGGTGTACCTGGATGTGCGGGTGATCTGCGCCACTCAGGTCGATCTCTCCGAGCTGTGCGCGCGTGGTGAGTTTCGCCAGGACCTCTACCACCGCCTCAACGTGCTCAGCCTGCACATCCCGCCGCTGCGCGAATGCCTCGATGGCCTGGCGCCGCTGGTGGAGCACTTCCTCGACTCGGCCAGCCGGCAGATCGGTTGCGCGCTGCCCAGGCTGGCGCCGCCGGCCCTCGAACGCATGGCGCACTACCACTGGCCGGGCAACGTGCGGCAGCTGGAGAACGTGCTGTTCCAGGCGGTATCGCTGTGCGACGGTGGCACGGTGAAGGCCGAGCACATCCGCCTGCCGGACTATGGCGCGCCGCAGCCGCTGGGCGAGTTCTCGGTGGACGGCAGCCTCGAGGACATTCTCGGTCGCTTCGAGAAGGCGGTGCTGGAGCGTCTGTTCCGCGATCACCCGAGCAGTCGGCAACTGGGCAAGCGCCTCGGGGTGTCCCACACCACCATCGCCAACAAGCTGCGTCAGCATGGCCTGGGCAAGGACTAGGCAGTGCTCATGGCTGGCCGCGCCAGGCCCGGGCCACCCGCTGGCGCAGCGCCTGGCGGTTCTGCAGGCGATGAATCGCCAGTTCGGACAGCTCGGGCCAGTAGGGCGCGACCTCGGCCTGGGCCACTGACAGGCGTGAGGCCAGGCTTTCCCAGACGGGCGGCAGCTGGCCGTGGCCCACGGCGAAGCCACCGTCCTGGTCACGCGCCAGGTAGCGCACGCGCGGTATGCCGGCGAGCAGGATGCGGCCGTAGCACATCAGGCAGGGTTCCAGGCTGACGTAGAGGGTCAGGCCGTCGCGGTCGACCTCGGGGTGCAGGCGTTCGAGCTGGTCGATGACCTTCATCTCGGCATGGGCGGCGCTGTCGAAGCCGTTGGCGAACACCTGGTTGCGGCCGCTGCACAGCAGCTCCTGGCGCTCGTTGACCAGCACCGCGCCGACGGCGTAGCAACCTTCCTCCAGCGCCAGCAGGGCCTGCTCGCAACACATCCGGCCCCAGATGTCCTCGGTGTTGTTGCTGGCCGGCGCCTGTTGCAGGAGGGCGAGATGCTCGGGGCTCATGAAGGTGTCCTCATCCACCACTACGGATTGCCAACAGTATGGCTCGCGTCCACGAGTTCGCCTGCATACGACCATGGTGCAATAGGCAGGCGGGCGGGTGAGGGCGACACTGGGCCCGTACCGATCATCCTGCGTGATTTGGGTGCAAGCGTTTCCGCATTCCTTTTCAGGAATGCCTTGAATGGGCGGGCGACCTGATGGTCGCCCTTTTTTTTTCGGGCTCAGGAAGAGGCGCCAGACGCAGCCAGGGCGGAGTTCGCTGGATGACCTGGTGCCGGGGCATCCGGCTGTGAGCCTTTCAGGCGCCGTGCTGATCGGTCTCTATCAGACTGGAGATGGCCGTAGGGATGCGCTGAGCCAGTTCGTCCATGAGCATCCGTACGGCTGGTGGGCGATAGCGTCTGTTTGGGCTGACCAGGTAGACATCGAATTCAGGAATCTCCCATTCCGGCAGGACACGCACGAGTTCGCCGGTCGCCAGGTGCTGGGCGCATTGAATTTCACCCAGATGGGCGATCCCCAGTCCGGCCCGTACTGGTGCGAGCAACTGGTCCGAGGGCGAGAGGGTGAGTCGCCTGGGTGTGGTGAGTGTCCGTGTCCTGCCGTTGCAGCGCAGCTCGAGCTCTGCAGCGCTGCGTGACTGGACGAGAAAGTCGTAGTGCTCCATCTCGTCCGGGTGCGCCGGTAAGCCCCGCGCCTGTGCATAGCCGGCGCTGGCACAGAGGATGCGGCACACAGTCGCCACCTTGCGCGCGAAGAGATCCGAGTCGGTCATCGCACCGATCCGCACTGCAATGTCGATCGCATTGGCGACGACATCGGCCCGCTGATCCGTGATCTCCATCTCGACATCGACCCGTGGGTAACGGCACATGAACTCCAGCACGATTGGCAGGACGACGAGCTTGCCGAAGGCGCCCGAGGCGGAGAGCCGGACCAGGCCGCGCGGTTCCGCCTCACGGCCGATGAGCTCGGTGGAAAGCATTTCCATCCGGCGGACCAGTGGCCAGGCCTCTTCCAGGAGTTGCTGTCCAGCGTCGGTCAGGCTGAAGGCCGCCGAGTTGCGTTGGACGAGTGCCAACCCCGTCATCTCCTCGAGCCGCGCCAGTCGGCGCGAGAGCGTCGACTTGGCGACATCGTACTGACGCGAGGCGCGCGACAGGCTGCCAGCGTCCGCGATCAGGGCAAACCAATAGAGATCGTCGAGCGAGTAAGGCAGGGTGTTCATTTTTCGGGACGCCCGCATCCATTTTTCGTGTCTATGAGGGCGAATAGTGGACGGCTACATTGCCTCCTGTCCAGGGTGCCTGGAACCGCCCAGCCAAGCAGGAGTCAGCAATCATGAGTGATATCACATCCATTCACTTCCTCACCTTTCCGAACGTCAGCGAGCAGGATCTGCTGGTGCCCTGGGAGTTGTTCCAGGCACTGGCCTGGGGCTTCGCACATGAAGGTCGGCACCTGGACGTGTCGATTGGCGGCTTCGAGCCGGGCCCGGTAGCGACGCACATGGGCACGGAAATCAAAACCAATCGAGTGCTCGAGGCCGACGACCGCTTCGATGTGCTCTATGTGCCTGGAGGCCTGGGCTGTGGTGCCGCTTCCAGCAACCCCGAGATTCTGGAGCTGGTTCGCAAGCACCACGCCGAGGGCCGCTGGGTGGCATCCAACTGCTCCGGCGTGGGTGTTCTGTTCCGTTCCGGCATTCTCGACGGCAAGACGATCACCTGTTCTGTCGCCCTGGCACGCCGCCTGCCGACGCTTGGCGCTGACGTGCTTTCCCCCCGCCTTGCCTGGCACGTGGACGCAGAGAACAGGATCTTCACGTCTGCTGGCGGCGGCACGGCTCATATGAGCACCGTCGCCCTGGTGGCGCAATTCTTCGGCAGCGATAGCGCCAGGGGGCTTGCCGCGAACTGGGATTCGCTCGGGTTGCTCGGTGGTGCACTGCTTCAGGCAGACGGCCCGATCATGGACACGCCTGTCGAACTGGCCGCTGCCGCTCAGGACAGCTTCGAGATGGTCTTCTTGCCCGATTGACCGTCCCGCTCACCGCTGGCCACCCGTGCATTCACTTGAGAACCCTTGAGAGCGACCGCGAGCCATCATGAAAACCCTATCGTGCGACGACAAATCCGGAATCTGCTTCCCGTCCGCCCTGGACGACGCTGCGGCGACCGACGAGGCACCCCTGACCGACACGCAGATCATCTATATCGGTGATCCCATGTGCTCCTGGTGCTGGGGTATCGAACCGGCACTGCGAGAGCTGCATGACCATTGCGAGCTACGGGGATTGTCTTTCTCCATTGTCCTCGGCGGGCTCCGGCCGGGCGGGGGGGATCCATGGAATTCGGAGTTCAAGGCGTTCCTGCGCCAGCACTGGGAGGAGATCGGCGAGGCGACCGGGCAGCCCTTTTCCTTTGACATCCTCGAGCGCGCACACTTTTCCTACGATACCGAACCCGCCTGCCGTGCTGTCGTGACGGCCAGACACATGCTCGCGGGGGCCTCTTCGCGCAAGCTGTACGCCATATTCTCGGCAATTCAGCGCAAGTTCTATGTCGCCAACGCTGATCCGACCCAGCTGGGCTTCTATGAAAGCATCATCGAGGGCGCGGGGCTGGACTTCGCGCGCTTCACCGAATTGTATGAGGGTGACAGCGCTCGCCAATGGACGCGTGGCGATTTCGAGCTGAGCCACAGTTTGCAGGTGCGGGCGTTTCCGACGCTGCTGGCCAGAACCGATAGCGGTTTTGTTCAACTGGCAACCGGTTTCGCCCGCGCAGCATCCCTGATCGTCAAGGTCGAGGACGTGTTTCGCAGCTAGCACGGCGGTGAGCGGGCCGCGATGCGAACCAGGGCGCTAGCTCGCACACCTGGGCATGAACAGGCTTGCGGCTCGCTGTCAGTTCAGGCTAACGCGTCCGTGCCAGTGGAGTAGCGCCCGCCAGTCTCTCGATCAGCGCACGGACGCTGCCCGGCAGCGCATCCAGCTCGCGCACCAGCATGCTGCGCTCGCGTACCGCCCAGTCCTCGTCCAGTTGCAGGACGGCCAGTTGCATGGTGCGGCTGTGCCGACGTGCGGCGGACTCGGGAATGATGCCGATACCCACGCCGCCCTCGATCATCCGGCAGATGGCCTCGAAGCTCGACACCTGGATGCGCAGGGCGAGCATGCCGCCGAGTTTCTCCACCTGTTCGCGCAGGAAACTCTGCAAGGTGCTGCCCTCGTGCAGGCCGATGTGCTGATAGGCGAGGGTGTCGCTGAAACTGACCGACTGCCGTTGCGCCAGGGCATGGCCCAGGGGCACCGCCAGTACCAGGCGGTCGGTGCTGAAGTGCAGCACCTGCAAGCCCGTTGCCTGCACCGGGCCGGCGATGATGCCGAGGTCGGCGGCGCCATCCAGCACGCCGCGCACGATGTCGCGGCTCAGGCGCTCCTGCAGATCGACCGTGACCCCCGGGCGCTCGGCGAGGAAGCCGGCCAGCACCTCGGGGAGGAATTCGGTGACCGCCGTGGTGTTGGCGAAGATGCGGATGTGCCCGGCGGCGTCGGTGCCGTATTCGGTGAACTCGCTTTTCAGGTAGTCCACCTGGCGCATGATCAGCCGCGCATGCTGCAGCAGGCGCTGGCCTGCCGGGGTCAGCTCAACGCCACGGCTGTCGCGGTACAGCAGGCGGCTGCCGAGCTGGCCCTCCAGGGCCTTGATCCGTGCGCTGGCCGCCGCCGGCGAGAGAAAGGCCCGGCGCGCGCCCTGGGTCAGGCTGGGCGACTCGGCGATATGGATGAACAGGCGCAGGTCGGCTAGGTCGAAATGCATGGTGGCCTCGGTGACGGCGCAAAGGTCCACTGGGAGCGATCGGCCGGGGATCGCGGCTAGAAGTCGCCCCTGCGTGGTGAAGGCGTTAAGCATATCCGAACGCTGGATTAAATAAATGGAGATTCTCTGAACGCAGGCCGGGTTGCATGCTCTGCTCCACACAAGAACGAGCCGGAACCCTGCACCATGAGCGACTCTGCTTTCTCTGCCTGGATTGGTCGTAGCGAAGAAGTCCACGACCAGATCAGCCGTAATCTGGTCAAGCGCATCGCCGCCACCCTGGGCGACGCCACGCCTGCCCACGGCGAGGCACTTCCCCCTCTCTGGCACTGGGCGTTCTTCCAGGAGCCCGTGGCCGAGAACGGCCTGGGTACGGATGGTCATCCGGCGCGCGGTGGCTTCCTGCCGCCGGCCGACGACCGCAACCGCATGTGGGCCGGTGGCCGCATCGAGTTCTTCCAGGCGCTGCGTGTCGGCGGCGAGGCCAGTCGTGTGTCGACCATCACGCACATCGAGGAAAAGCACGGCCGCACCGGCGCGCTGCTGTTCGTCACCGTGCAGCACGACTACCTGCAGGACGGCCAGCTGGCCATCCGCGAAGAGCAGGACATCGTCTACCGCGAGCCCAGCCCACCCAAGGCCAGCAGCGGTGAGCCACTGGTCGCCGGGGACTGGCGCGAGGCGGTGACGCCGAGCAGCACGCTGCTGTTTCGCTACAGCGCGGTGACCTTCAACGGCCATCGCATCCACTACGACTGGCCCTATGTCACTGAAACCGAAGGCTACAGCGGCCTGGTCGTGCACGGCCCTCTGATCGCCACGCTGAGCCTGCGCGCCTTCTGCCGCGCCAACCCGCAGGCGCGTCTGCGCCGCATCGCCTACCGCGGCCTGCGTCCGCTGATCGCACCGCAGCCGTTCGAAGTCGGCGGGCGTATCAGCGAGGTCGGCCATGCCGAACTGTGGGCGGGCAACGAGGCCGGCCTGGCGCAGCGCGCCGAGGTGCAATTCGACTGATTGTTCGTAGCCCGGATGCAATCCGGGAAATCGCCCCGGATTGCATCCGGGCTACGGCTCACTGAGGAACTGTGATGAACGCCAGCAACAACGAAGAACTCAATGCCATCCGCGAAGGCGTGCGCGCCCTGTGTGCGGAGTTTCCCGCCGAATACTGGCGCAAGATCGATGAGGAGAAGGGCTTCCCGGAAGCCTTCGTCAGCGCCATGACCGAGGCCGGCTGGCTGTCGGCGATGATCCCGGAAGAGTACGGCGGCTCGGGCCTGGGCCTGGCCGAGGCGTCGGTGATCCTCGAGGAGGTCAACCGCTGCGGCGGCAACTCCGGGACCATCCACGGGCAGATGTACAACATGTTCACCCTGCTGCGTAACGGCAGTGACGAGCAGAAGCGCTACTACCTGCCGAAGCTGGCCAGTGGCGAGCTGCGCCTGCAGTCGATGGGCGTGACCGAGCCGACCACCGGCACCGACACCACCAAGATCAAGACCACCGCCGTGCGCAAGGGCGACACGTACGTGATCAACGGGCAGAAGGTGTGGATCTCGCGCATCCAGCACTCCGACCTGATGATCCTGCTGGCGCGCACCACGCCGCTGGCCGAGGTGCAGCGCAAGTCCGAAGGCATGTCGATCTTCCTGGTCGACCTGCGCGAAGCCATCGGCAACGGCCTGACCGTGCAGCCGATCGCCAACATGGTCAACCACGAGACCAACGAGCTGTTCTTCGACAACCTGGAGATTCCCGCCAGCAGCCTGATCGGCGAGGAGGGCAAGGGTTTTCGCTACATCCTCGACGGCCTCAATGCCGAGCGTACGCTGATCGCCGCCGAGTGCATCGGCGATGGCCGCTGGTTCATCGAGAAGGCCAGCCAGTATGCCCGCGACCGCGTGGTGTTCGGTCGCCCCATCGGCCAGAACCAGGGCGTGCAGTTCCCCATCGCCAAGGCACACATCGAAGTGGAGGCGGCCGACCTGATGCGCTGGCGCGCCTGCGAGCAGTACGACCGTGGCGAGAACGCCGGGGCCAGCGCCAACATGGCCAAGTACCTGGCGGCGGAAGCGTCCTGGGCGGCGGCCAACGCCTGCCTGCAGACCCACGGCGGTTTCGGCTTCGCCAACGAATACGACGTCGAGCGCAAGTTCCGCGAGACCCGTCTGTACCAGGTGGCGCCGATCTCCACCAACCTGATCATGTCCTATGTGGCCGAGCACCTGCTCGAGCTGCCACGCAGTTTCTGAGGAACCGACCATGAGCACGGACACCCAGAAGCTCGCCGCCTTCCTCGCCGAGCTGCGTTACGACGACCTGCCCGAACATGTGCTGGAGCGCACCGAGGACCTGCTGCTCGACTGGCTGGGCTCGGCCCTGGCCAGCGAAGGCGCACGACCGATTCCGCTGTTCGAGGCCTACGCGCAGAAGATGGGCCCGGCCAACGGCCCGGCGCGCATCCTGGTCAACGGCCGGGGTACCTCGGCGTACTTCGCTGCCCTGGTGAATGCCGCGTCCTCGCACCTGGTGGAGCAGGACGACCTGCACAACAGCTCGGTACTGCATCCGGCTACTGTGGTCTTCCCGGCCGCGCTGGCGGCGGCGCAGGACCTCGGCAAGTCCGGCCGCGAACTGCTGCTGGCCTCGGTGGCCGGCTACGAGGCGGGCATCCGCATTGGCGAGTTCCTCGGCCGTTCGCATTACCGCATCTTCCACACCACGGCCACCGTCGGCACCCTGGCGGCCGCCGTGGCCGTGGGCAAGCTGCTGGATTTCGACCAGCAGCAGTTCATCCATCTGCTGGGCAACGCCGGCACCCAGGCCGCCGGTCTCTGGGAGTTCCTGCGCGACGCTGCCGATTCCAAGCAGCTGCACACGGCCAAGGCAGCGGCCGATGGCCTGCTCGCCGCCTACCTCACCGAGCAGGGTTTGACCGGCGCGCAGAACATCCTCGAAGGCGAGCAGGGCATGGCGGCGGGAATGTCCCGCGATGCCGACCCGCGCAAGCTGTCCGATCGCCTCGGGCGGCGCTGGGCGCTGGTGGAGACCTCGTTCAAGTTCCACGCCTCCTGCCGGCATACCCATCCGGCTGCCGATGCCCTGCTGGCGCTGATGCAGCGCGAACGCCTGCGTCACGAGGACATCCAGCGGGTGACGGCCCGCGTGCACCAGGGCGCGATCGACGTGCTCGGCCGCGTGAAGGTGCCGCAGAGCGTGCACCAGGCCAAGTTCTCCATGGGCACCGTGCTGGGCCTGATCGCCGTGCATGGCAAGGCGCAGCTCACCGAGTTCGCCGAGCTGGCGCTGCAGGACCCGGCCGTGGCGGCGTTTCGCGACAAGGTGCAGATGCGCCTGGACCCCGAGGTGGACATCGCCTATCCGCAGCGCTGGCTGGGCCGCGTCGAAGTGCTCACCTGCGATGGCCGCACGCTGTTCAGCGCCATCGACGAGCCCAAGGGCGACCCCGGCAACACCCTCAGCCGCGCCGAGCTGGAAGACAAGTTCCGCCGCCTGCTGGCCTTCGCCGGCAAGCGCAGTGGCGATGAGGCCGACGTGCTGATCGAGCGGGTCTGGGGCCTGCGCGACAGCGCTGACCTGAGCAACCTGGCCTGACGGCTCACTTCGAATTTCCGGTGGATCGGTGAGGCGCGATCCACCCTACGGATTAGGGAACCGCACATGAACAACGCACAACAACCCCGGCCACTGGATGGCATCACCGTGGTCAGCCTGGAACATGCCATTGCCGCGCCGTTCTGTACCCGCCAGCTCGCCGACCTCGGCGCGCGTGTGATCAAGGTGGAGCGTCCGGGCAGTGGCGATTTCGCCCGTGGCTACGACGAGCGCGTCAGCGGCCTGGCCTCGCACTTCGTCTGGACCAACCGCTCCAAGGAGAGCCTGACCCTCGACCTCAAGCAGGGCGATGCCTCTCAGGTGCTCGACAGCCTGCTGGCCAAGGCCGACGTGCTGGTTCAGAACCTCGCGCCCGGCGCCGCCGCGCGCATGGGCCTGTCGTTCGAGGCCCTGCACGAGCGCTTCCCCAGGCTGATCGTCTGCGATATTTCCGGCTACGGCGAGGGCGGCCCCTATGAGCAGAAAAAGGCCTACGACCTGCTGATCCAGAGCGAGGGCGGCTTTCTCTCCGTCACCGGCGGGCCGGGCGAGGAGGAGATGGCCAAGGCCGGTTGCTCCATCGCCGACATCGCGGCCGGCATGTATGCCTACACCGGCGTGCTCTCGGCACTGATGCTGCGTGGCCGCACCGGCGTCGGCAGCCGCGTCGACGTGTCGATGCTGGAGAGCCTCGTGGAGTGGATGGGCTATCCGCTGTACTACGCCTACGAGGGGGCCACGCCGCCGCCACGCGCGGGCGCAGCGCACTCGACCATCTACCCCTATGGCCCGTTCCCGGCCGGCGATGGCGGCACGGTGATGCTCGGCCTGCAGAACGAGCGCGAATGGGCGGCGTTCTGCGACAAGGTACTGGAGCAGCCCGCGCTGGCCGGCGACGAGCGCTTCAGCGCCAACTCGCGGCGCTCGGCCAACCGCAGCGAGCTGCGCGCGATCATCCTCGAGGCCTTTGCACGCATGACTGCGGCGCAGGTGATCGAGCGCCTGGAGCAGGCGCAGATCGCCAACGCCCAGGTCAACGACATGGCCGGTGTCTGGGCCCATCCGCAACTGCAGGCGCGGCAGCGCTGGCGTCAGGTCGACAGCCCCAGCGGCAGCCTGCCGGCCCTGCTGCCGCCGGGGCGCAACAGCGCCTTCGAGCCACGCATGGACGCCATCCCCGCGCTGGGCCAGCACACCGACGCGCTGCTCGCCGAGCTGGGCTATGCCGCCGGCGATATCCAGCGCCTGCACCAGCAGGGGGCCGTATGACCGACAAGCGCTTCCCGGCCGAGTGCCGCCATTCATTGCGCAGGGTGGCCGACGCACGTTGCGTCCAGCACACGCCTGCCAACCGCACAGAGGTGCGAGCATGAACACGCCAATCATCCGCAGCGCCCTGTTCGTGCCGGCCAGCCGTCCCGAGCGTATCCCCAAGGCACTCGCCGTCGGCGCCGATGCCGTGATCGTCGACCTGGAAGACGCCGTGCAGGAGAGCCTGAAGGTCGAGGCCCGGGCCAATCTCGATGCCTTCCTCAGCGCCAACCCCGAGGCGCGCCTGCTGGTGCGCATCAATGCCCCCGAGCATGCCGGGCATGCGGCCGACATCGCTCTGTGCGCCCGGCATGCCGGGGTGGTCGGCGTGCTGCTGCCCAAGGTGGAGTCTGCCGCCCATGTCTCACGTGTCGCGGCCTGTGCCAAACCGGTCTGGCCGATCATCGAGAGCGCGGCGGGGCTGCTGGCGCTGGCGGAAATCGCCCATGCCGACGGTGTCGAGCGCCTGTCCTTCGGCGCGCTCGACCTGGGCCTGGACCTGGGCCTGAGCAGCGGTTCTGCCGCCGCCGAACGCATCCTCGACCAGGCCCGCTACGCCTTGCTCCTGCAGTCGCGCGTGGCCGGTCTGGGCGCGCCGCTGGACAGCGTCTTCCCGGCCATCGAAGACCGTGAAGGGCTCGCCCGCACGGCGCGTGATGCACGCGACATGGGCTTCGACGGACTGCTGTGCATCCACCCCACCCAGGTCGAGATCGTTCACCGCGCGCTGTGCCCGGCCGACGAGGAGCTGGCCTGGGCGCGGCGGGTGATGGCCGCTGCCAGCAGTGGTGCAGGGGTGTTCGTGGTCGACGGGCAGATGGTCGACGCCCCCGTGCTCGGCCGCGCCCGGCTCCTGCTGCAACGTGCAGGGGAGGCCTGCGACTGACAGGCTTGCCGTGTTGCTCTGCCCCTGAGAGGAACCTGAGGTTTTCCAGTGATGTAACCGCACGGTTGCCCCGAGGCAGCCGGCTCTTTCCACGTACCAAGCAAACAACAACAACGAGGTAACGTCATGTTCAGATTCACCGCCAAGGCACTCGCCTGTGCCGCGATCCTTTCCTGTGCCGGCCTGGTCCAGGCTGCCGAGGAGCCCATCATCATCAAGTTCGCCCACGTGGTGGCGGACAACACGCCCAAGGGACAGGGTGCGCTGCTGTTCAAGAAACTGGCCGAGGAGCGTCTGCCTGGGCGGGTGAAGGTAGAGGTCTACCCCAACTCCTCGCTGTTCGGCGATGGCAAGGAAATGGAGGCGCTGCTGCTCGGCGACGTGCAGATGCTGGCGCCGTCGCTGGCCAAGTTCGAGCAGTACGCCAAGCCGGTGCAGCTGTTCGACCTGCCGTTCCTGTTCGATGACATGGCGGCGGTGGACCGCTTCCAGGCCAGCCCGCAGGGGCGTGCGCTGCTGACCTCCATGGAGAGCAAGAACATCACCGGCCTGGCCTACTGGCACAACGGCCTGAAGGTGATGTCCGCCAACAAGCCGCTGCGTGACCCGGCCGACGCCCGTGGCCTGAAGTTCCGCGTGCAGGCTTCCGCCGTACTGGAAGAGCAGTTCAAGGCCGTGCGCGCCAACCCGCGCAAGATGAGCTTCGCCGAGGTCTACCAGGGCCTGCAGACCGGCGTGGTCAACGGCACCGAGAACACCTGGTCGAACTACTACAGCCAGAAGGTGCACGAGGTGCAGAAGTACATGACCGAGTCCGATCACGGCCTGATCGACTACATGGTGATCACCAACACCCAGTTCTGGAAAGGGCTGCCGGCCGATGTGCGCAGCGAGCTGGAGAAGGTCATGGCCGAAGTGTCCGTCGAGGTGAACAAGCAGGCCGATGCGCTCAACCAGAGTGCCAAGCAGGACATCGCCAAGGCCGGCACCACCGAGATCATCGAGCTGACCCCGCAGCAGCGCGCCGAATGGCGTGAAGCGATGCGCCCGGTGTGGAAAAAGTTCGAGAAGGAAATCGGTGCCGAGCTGATCGAGGCGGCGGAGAAATCCAACCAGGGTTGATGCTGCGCTGCACATGAAAACGCCCGGTGCTTGCACCGGGCGTTTTCGTGTTGGAGCAGACGGTCGCGGCTAAAGCCCCTGGCACATTATTCAGCGCCCGGCTTCCTGCATCCACTTCGGCTTGGGATAGCGGCGGTCCGACTTGCCTGCCTTGAGGATGGCGCCGGGTACGTCGTGGCCGATCAGGTCGGGCAGGGTGGCGGCGGCTTCGAGCAGTGCGTCGAGGTTCACGCCGGTGTCCAGGCCCATACGCTGGAACATGTGCACCAGGTCCTCGGTGCAGATGTTGCCGCTGGCGCCCGGTGCGTAAGGGCAGCCGCCGAGGCCGCCGAGCGAGGCGTCGAAGCGGTCGATGCCGGCGTTCAGCGCTGCCAGTGCGTTGGCCAGGCCCATGCCTCGGGTGTTGTGGAAGTGCGCGGTGAACACGGCCTCGGGCCAGCGTTGCAGTGCCGCGCGGCAGATGCGCTCGACCTGCGCCGGGTCGGCCATGCCGGTGGTGTCGCACAGGGTCACGCCCTGTACGCCGATGTCCAGCAGGCGCTGGATCAGCGTCTGTACGCGGCTCTCCGCCACCTCGCCTTCGAACGGGCAACCGAAGGTGGTCGACAGCGAGGCGTTGATGAACACGCCGCTGCCACGGGTGACTTCGATGATCTCGGCGAACTGTTGCAGCGATTGTTCCGGCGTCATGCGCAGGTTGGCCAGGCCGTGGGTGTCACTGGCCGACATGACCAGGTTGATCTCGTCCACCGCGCACGACAGCGCGCGTTCGCAGCCCTTCACGTTGGGCACCAGCACGGTGTATTCGACACCGGCCACGCGCTGGATGCCGCGCATCACTTCTTCGGCGTCGCGCAGGTTGGGAATGGCCTTGGGCGAGGTGAAGGAGGTGACTTCGACCTTGGCCAGGCCGGTGTGGGAGAGGCGGTCGATCAGGGCGATCTTGTCTTCGGTCGGGACGAAGGAGGCTTCGATCTGGAAGCCGTCACGGGTGGCGACGTCCTGGATGTAGAGGCGTTTGCTCATGGGTAGATCCTTGCGGTATTGGCTGGCTGGGAGGCGCGCTTTCCATCCATTGCGGCGCTGACCGGCGGTGTCGTGGTTCTGGTGGACAAGCTTCTTGTCCACCCTACGGGGCTTCGTCATTGCAATGAGCCGCGCCTGCGTAGGGTGGATGGCGCTTTTTCCATCCACCGCTGCGGTACCCGGCGGTGTCGTGGTTTTGCTGGACAAGCTTCGCGTTGTCCACCCTACGGGGCTTCGTCATTGCGATGAGCCGCGCCTGCGTAGGGTGGATGGCGCTTTTTCCATCCACCACTGCGGTGTCCGGTGTTGGCGTGGGTTTGTGTGGACAAGCTTCGCGTTGTCCACCCTACGGGGGCCGTGATCGCGGCTTTTGGGTGCTCAGATGATCCCGCGTTCGCGCAGGCCGGCGACCTGGGTCTCGCTGAGGCCGAGGCCGGCGAGGACGTCATCGGTGTGCTCGCCCAGCTGTGGGCCACCATTGCCGATGCGCCCTGGCGTGCGGCTGAGCTTGGGCAGCACCCCCGGCACCCGCAGCGGGCCGACGCTGGTCTGCACCTGCTCGATCATCTGCCGCGCCAGGTAGTGCGGGTCCTGCACGATGTCGGCGGCGGTGTAGGGGTAGCCGGCCGGTACGCGGGCCCCCTTGAGCGCTTCGATCACTTCGTCACGGCCACGCCGGGCGGTCCATTCGGCGATGGCGTTGTCGATCAGTTCGGCGTGCTGGCTGCGCCCATCGTTCTGCGCCAGGCGCGGGTCGTTGCCCAGGTCGTCGCGGCCGATCAGGCTCATCAGGCGCTTGTAGATGCTGTCGCCGTTGCCGGCGATCAGCACGTAGCTGCCGTCGTTGCACGGGTAGGAGTTGGACGGCGTGATGCCGGGCAGGGCGCTGCCGGCCGGCTCGCGGATGTAGCCGAAGGCGTCGTATTCGGGGATCAGGCTTTCCATCATGGCGAACACCGATTCGTACAGCGCCACGTCGATCTCCTGGCCCTGGCCGCTGCGCGCACGCTCCTGCAGGGCCAGCAGCACGCCGATCACGCCGTACAGCGAGGACAGCGAATCGCCGATGCTGATGCCGACGCGCACGGGCGCCTGGCCGGGATAGCCGGAAAGGTGGCGCAGGCCGCCCATGGCCTCGCCGATCACGCCGAAGCCGGGCAGGTCGCGGTAGGGCCCGGTCTGCCCGTAGCCGGAAATGCGCAGCATGATCAGTTTCGGGTTGATGGCCTTCAGTTCGTCGTAGCCCAGGCCCCAGCCTTCCAGCGTGCCGGGGCGGAAGTTCTCCACCAGCACATCGGCTTCACTCACCAGTTGGCGGACGATGTCCTGTGCCTCGGCTTCCTTCAGGTTCAGCGTCAGCGAGCGCTTGTTGCGCGACTGCACGTGCCACCAGAGCGAGGTGCCATCCTTGATCTTGCGCCACTTGCGCAGCGGGTCACCGATGCCTGGCGGCTCGATCTTGATCACGTCGGCGCCGAATTCGCCGAGCAGCTTGCTGGCGAAGGGACCGGCGATGAGCTGGCCCATCTCGATCACCTTGAGCCCCTGCAGGGCCATGTTGCCGTTGTTGCTTTGAGTCATGGCTGCACCTGATTTGCCTGTGCGTTTCTTGTGGTGCGCAGAATGGCGCAGTGAGGCGACTCGGACAATTGCTCAATGGCCAAGCTAGGCTTCGCGGCTGACGAAGTGTCATGCTGTAAACCGGCTTTGCCATGGCGATATGGCCTGGCTGCTTCGCCAGGCACGAAACGGAGAATCCTCATGCGGCGTATCGATTTCGTCACCCTCAAGCTGTTCGTGGCCATCGCCGACGAGCGCAGCCTGACCCGCGCCGCCGAGCGCGAGCACCTGGCGCTGGCGGCGGTGAGCAAGCGCGTCAGCGACCTGGAGAGCCAGCTCGGCATCGCGCTGCTCTATCGCCAGCCCAAGGGCGTCGAGCTGACGCCGGCCGGCCACGCCCTGCTGCACCACGCACGCAACATGATGGACAACCTCGAGCAGCTCAACGCCGACCTCAGCGAGTTCAGCGAGGGGGTGAAGGGCCACGTGCGCATCCATGCCAATACCTCGGCGGTGATCGAGTTCCTGCCCGAGGACCTGGCCAGCTTCAGTCGCCGCCACCCGCAGGTGAAGATCGACCTGGAGGAGCGGGTCAGCAGCGAGACCCTGCGTGCGGTGCGCGAGGGCCTCACCGACATCGGCATCTTCGCCGGGCATGTACCGGCCGATGACCTGCAGGTGTTCACCTACCGCCACGACCAGCTGGTGCTGGTCACCCCGCGCGACCATCCGCTGGCCGGGCGTGACGGCATCCATCTGCGCGAAGCGGTGGGCTACGACTTCATCGGCCTGCAGCAGGACGCCTCGCTGCACAGCCTGCTGCAGCACTCGGCGCACAACCAGGGCATGGCATTGCGCCTGCGCATTCAGGTGCGCAGCTTCGAGGCCATCTGCCGGATGATCCACACCGGCATGGGCGTTGGCGTCCTGCCGGACCTGGCGGTACGCACCTATCTGCCGGCGCTCGATGTGCGGGTGATCCCGCTGCACGATCCCTGGGCCAGGCGTGAGCTGAAGGTGGCGGTACGCAATCAGGACAACCTTTCGCTGACCGCGAAGCAGATGCTCGACCACCTGCGCAACAGTGGATCGGCAGGGGATGATCTCGCGTTGCCTTCGTGAATGCCGAAGGCTCGGTTGTTCAAATGTGAATTTCAGCGCAGAGGAGGGCGGGGTAGAGTCCGGGCCAATCGAAGGGTTTTCGCCCTCGACGCTCAGACAAAAACAACAGGAGCTTTCCATGAAGTTTTCATTCGTTCGTCGTGGCCTGGCTGGCGTACTCGCCGGCTGCGCCCTGCTTGGCGCACTGTCGGCCCAGGCTGCCGATCCGATCTTGATCAAGTTCTCCCACATCACTGCCGACAGCACGCCGAAGGGGCAGGGCGCGCTGCTGTTCAAGAAGCTGGTGGACGAGCGCCTGGCCGGCAAGGTCAAGGTCGAGGTCTACGCCAACTCCTCGCTCTATGGCGACGGCAAGGAGATGGAAGCCCTGTTGCTCAACGAAGTGCAGATGCTGGCGCCGGCACCGTCCAAGCTGGAGCAGTACACCAAGCAACTGCAGCTGTTCGATCTGATGTTCCTGTTCGATGACGTGGCAGCGGCGCAGCGTTTCCAGGCTTCGGACAAGGGCAAGGCGCTGCTCAAGTCGATGGAAGACAAGGGCATCACCGGCCTCGCCTACTGGCTCAACGGCATGCGCCAGCTGACCGCCAACAAGCCGCTGGTCGAGCCCGCTGACGCCCGTGGGCAGAAGTTCCGCGTGCAGCCGTCCGACCTGCAGGCGGCGCAGTACAGCGCCCTGCGCGCAGTGCCGCGCAAGATGGCCTTCGCCGAGATCTACCAGGGCCTGCAGACCGGCGTGGTCAATGCCCAGGACAACCCCTGGTCGAACATCTACTCGCAGAAATACTTCGAGGTGCAGAAGTACATGACCGAGTCCAACCATGCGATCGGCAACTACGTGCTGATCACCAACACCAAGTTCTGGAGCGGTCTGCCGGCGGATATCCGCGGCGAGCTGGAGGCGATCGTCGACGAGGTCACCGTCGAGGTGAACAAGCAGGCCGAGGCGCTCAATGCCAAGGCGCGCCAGGGCATCCTGGATACCGGCAAGAGCGAGATCATCACCCTGACCCCCGAGCAGCGTGCCCAGTGGCGTGACGCCGTGCGCCCGGCGTGGAAGAAGTTCGAAGCCGACATCGGTGTGGACGTGATCGAGGCCGCGCAAGCCGCCAACCATTAATTTCCCCCCAGAGCCACCCCGGGCCCACGCACCCGGGGTGGTTCGCCATTCAGCACCGCCTAAGGCGGTGTTTGCCAATGACGAATATCCCGCGGGCGCCCGGCTCGGTTAGATTCGTCCGACTCCTGACAATCACAACAACCTCGCGGAGATGCCATGAACGCCTTGCGGCGCGCCTGGGAGCACTTCGAGGAAGGCTTCATCGCCTTTCTTCTCGCTGCCATGACCCTGATCACCTTCGTCTACGTGATCCTCAACAACTTCTACACCCTGTTCTACTGGCTGGGTGACCATTTCGGCGGCAACGAAACCCTGCTGGGTATCGGTGACGCCATCCTCGACATGGCCCAGGCCATGACCTGGAGCAACGCCCTGACCAAGGCACTGTTCGGCTGGCTGATCTTCTTCGGCCTGGCCTACGGCGTGCGCACCGCCGGCCACATCGGCGTGGATGCGCTGGTCAAGCTCGCGCCACGCGGCATCCAGCGCGTCATCGGCGTCATCGCCTGCCTGTGCTGCCTGGGCTACGCCGGCCTGATCGCGGTCGGCAGCTTCGACTGGGTGCACACCCTGTTCAGCGCCGGCATCGGCGCCGAAGACCTCGGCCACTACGGCATCCAGCAATGGCACATCGGCATGATCGTGCCGTTCGGCTACGCCATGGTGTTCATCCGCTTCCTGGAAATTCTCGTGCGCATCCTGCGCAACCAGCAGACCGGCCTCGGCCTGGCTGACGAAGCCGCCGACGCCCTGAAGGTCAATGAGCACGAGGAGAGCAAATAATGACCGTCCTGTTCCTCTTCCTGCTGCTGTTCCTGCTGATGTTCATCGGCGTGCCGATCGCCGCCTCGCTCGGCCTCGCCGGCTCGATCACCATCATGCTGTTCAGCCCCGACTCGGTGCGCTCGCTGGCGATCAAGCTGTTCGAGACCTCCGAGCACTACACCCTGCTGGCGATTCCGTTCTTCCTGCTCTCCGGTGCCTTCATGACCACCGGTGGCGTGGCCCGCCGCCTGATCGACTTCGCCAACGCCTGCGTCGGCCACATCCGGGGCGGCCTGGCCATCGGCGCGGTGCTGGCGTGCATGCTGTTCGCCGCGCTGTCCGGTTCGTCGCCGGCCACCGTGGCGGCAGTGGGCTCCATCGCCATCGCCGGCATGGTCCGCTCCGGCTACCCGCAGGCCTTCGGCGCCGGCATCGTGTGCAACGCCGGGACCCTGGGCATCCTGATTCCGCCGTCGATCGTCATGGTGGTGTACGCCGCCGCCACCGAGCAGTCGGTGGGCAAGCTGTTCATGGCCGGGGTGATCCCGGGCGTGCTGCTCGGCCTGGTGCTGATGGTCGCGATCTACGTGGTGGCGCGGATCAAGAAGCTGCCGGCCCTGCCGCGTGCCAGCTTGCGCGAATGGCTGCGCTCGGCGCGCGAGGCGTTCTGGGGCCTGCTGCTGATGGTGATCATCCTCGGCGGCATCTACACCGGTATGTTCACCCCGACCGAGGCCGCTGCCGTGGCCGCCGTGTACGCCGGCTTCGTCGCCCTGTTCGTGTACAAGGACCTGACCCTGCGCGAGTGCCCGAAGGTGCTGCTGGAGTCCGGCAAGCTGACCATCATGCTGATGTTCATCATCGCCAACGCCATGCTCTTCGCCCACGTGCTGACCACCGAGCAGATCCCGCAGCAGATCACCGCCTGGGTGGTGGAGCTGGGCCTGCAGCCGTGGCAGTTCCTGCTGGTGGTGAACATCGTGCTGCTGATCGCCGGTGCCTTCATGGAGCCGTCGGCGATCATCCTGATCCTCGCGCCGATCCTGTTCCCGATCGCCGTGCAGCTGGGCATCGACCCGATCCACCTGGGCATCATCATGGTGGTGAACATGGAGATCGGCCTGATCACCCCGCCGGTGGGGCTGAACCTGTTCGTCACCTCGGCGGTGACCGGCATGCCGCTGACCGCAGTGATCCGCGCCGCGCTGCCGTGGCTGATGATGCTGATCAGCTTCCTGCTGGTGATCACCTACATCCCGGCCGTGTCCATGGCCCTGCCGAACTGGCTGGGCATGAACTAGGACCACCGACGATACCGCGTCTACCTCTGCGCCCGGCCCTGTGCCGGGCTTTTTTTCGGCGGGCGTGCCGTGCGCAAGGGCAGCGCTCGGTGGACCCGCCGGCGCGGGGGGGCATGCGCCTGACGAAACGCGAGGAACGCTGTCGATGCGCGTCGTGTCGAACGGTGCATGACGCTGCCGCATGGGCTCGACACCTGCCGGGCAGGACCTCGAGACCATGGTCTTAGAGCGGTAAGACCATGGTCGAATGGCCTCACGAAGGGTCGGGAGATACAAAAGGCAGCATACAAAAACAACTACCCACCGAGGTGATTCCATGAGTGCTGCGTCTCTTTACCCTGTGCGCCCCGAAGTGGCCGCGCGGACACTGACCGACGAGGCCACCTACAAGGCCATGTACCAACAGTCGGTGGTCAACCCCGAGGGTTTCTGGCGCGAGCAGGGCCAGCGCATCGACTGGATCAAGCCCTACACCAAGGTCAAGCAGACCTCTTTCGACGACCACCATGTCGATATCAAGTGGTACGCCGATGGCACCCTGAACGTGTCCTACAACTGCCTCGACCGTCACCTGGAAGAGCGCGGCGACCAGATCGCGATCATCTGGGAAGGCGACGACCCGTCCGAGCACAAGGAAATCACCTACCGCGAGCTGCACGAGCAGGTGTGCAAGCTGGCCAACGCCCTGCGCGGCCAGGACATCCACCGCGGCGACGTGGTGACCATCTACATGCCGATGATCCCGGAAGCCGTGGTGGCCATGCTGGCGTGCGCCCGTATCGGTGCCATCCACTCCGTGGTGTTCGGTGGCTTCTCGCCCGAGGCGCTGGCCGGTCGCATCATCGACTGCAAGTCCAAGGTGGTGATCACCGCCGACGAGGGCGTGCGCGGTGGCAAGAAGGTGCCGCTGAAGGCCAACGTCGATGACGCGCTGACCAACCCGGAAACCAACAGCGTGCAGAAGATCATCGTGGTCAACCGCACCGGCGGCAGCATCAAGTGGAACCAGCACCGCGACATCTGGTACGAAGACCTGATGAAGGTCGCCGGCAGCGTCTGCGCGCCGAAGGAAATGGGCGCCGAGGAAGCGCTGTTCATCCTCTACACCTCCGGTTCCACCGGCAAGCCCAAGGGCGTGCTGCACACCACCGGCGGCTACTTGGTGTACGCCTCGCTGACCCACGAACGCGTGTTCGACTACCGTCCGGGCGAGGTCTTCTGGTGCACCGCCGACATCGGCTGGGTCACCGGCCACAGCTACCTGGTCTACGGACCGCTGGCCAATGGCGCCACCACCGTGATGTTCGAGGGCATCCCGAACTACCCGGACGTGACCCGTGTCGCCAAGATCGTCGACAAGCACAAGGTCAACATCCTCTACACCGCGCCGACCGCCATCCGCGCCATGATGGCCGAGGGCAAGGCTGCCGTGGAAGGCGCCGACGGTTCCAGCCTGCGCCTGCTCGGTTCGGTCGGTGAGCCGATCAACCCGGAAGCCTGGCAGTGGTACTACGAGAACGTCGGCCAGAGCCGTTGCCCGATCGTCGACACCTGGTGGCAGACCGAGACCGGCGCCTGCCTGATGACGCCGCTGCCGGGTGCCCACGCCATGAAGCCAGGTTCCGCCGCGCGTCCGTTCTTCGGCGTGCAGCCGGCGCTGGTGGACAACCTGGGCAACATCATCGACGGGCCGGCCGAAGGCAACCTGGTGATCATCGACTCCTGGCCGGGCCAGGCGCGTACCCTGTTCGGTGACCACGACCGTTTCGTCGACACCTACTTCAAGACCTTCAAGGGCATGTACTTCACCGGCGACGGCGCCCGTCGCGACGAGGATGGCTACTGGTGGATCACCGGGCGTGTCGACGACGTGCTCAACGTCTCCGGCCACCGCATGGGCACCGCCGAGATCGAGAGCGCCATGGTCGCCCACAACAAGGTGGCCGAGGCCGCGGTGGTCGGCGTACCGCACGACATCAAGGGCCAGGGCATCTACGTCTACGTGACCCTGAACGCGGGCGAGGAACCGTCCGAGCAGCTGCGTCAGGAACTGAAGAACTGGGTGCGCAAGGAAATCGGCCCGATCGCCACGCCGGATGTCATCCAGTGGGCGCCAGGTCTGCCGAAGACCCGCTCGGGCAAGATCATGCGCCGTATCCTGCGCAAGATCGCTACCGCCGAATACGCTGCACTCGGCGACATCTCCACGCTGGCCGATCCTGGCGTGGTGCAGCACCTCATCGATACGCATCGCCAGATGCAAGCCGCCTGCGCCTGACCGGCAACGGCAAACGAAAGCCCCGCCCGGCCACAAGCCCGGCGGGGCTTTTTCATGGCGCTCAGCGTGGTTGCGAGGTCGTGGCCAGCCACAGGGCAAAGCCGACCAGCAAGGTGCCGAACAGTTGCTCGATGCGCTGCCGCATGGCCAGCAGTCGCAGCCGCACGGCCTGCGCCGACAGGCCCAGGGCGACCAGGGCGAACCAGGCGACATGGGCGATGGCGATGAATGCGCCATAACCCAGCTGGCTGGCCAGCGAGGTCTGCGGGCTGACCACGCCCATGAACAGGCTGACGATGAACAGCGATGTCTTGGGGTTCAGTGCATTGCCGAGGAAGCCCATGCGCAGGGCGGCGAAGGCGTCGACGGCCAGCGCCGGGCTGTTCGTCTGCTGTTCCTCGGGGCGGCTACGCAGCATGCGCAGCCCCAGGTAGAGCAGGTAGCCGGCGCCTGCGAACTTGCACAGGGTGAACAGCCAGGCGGACTGCTGCAGCAGCAGGCCGAGGCCGAGCAGGGTGTAGGCCACGTGCACGAGCACGCCCAGGCCGATGCCGACAGCGGTGAACAGGCCGGCGCGCCGGGACAGCATCAGCGATTGCCGGCAGACCAGCGCGAAGTCCGGGCCGGGGCTGATGCAGGCGAGTAGGGTGATGGTGATTACAACTATCCATTCGCTCATGAGGTATGGTGTCTCTCGGTTAGTTAACGCCTATATTTTCCTCGTTTGCTGCATGGGCCTGTAACGATGATTTCTGATGCATATCGTGAGTTTGAGTCGTCATCTTCTGGCGCCCGCCTGCCCTCGCTGACGGCCCTGCGCTGCTTTGCGGCAGCGGCGCGCGAGGAGCACTTCGCCCGTGCGGCCGAGGCGTTGCACGTGACCCCCGGCGCCATCAGCCGCGCGGTGCGCCTGCTCGAGGCCGAGCTGGAGGTGACGCTGTTCGAGCGGCGTCGGCAGCGTGTGTTTCTCACCGACGAGGGGCGGCAGCTGGCCCGGGCCGTGGAGGAGGGGCTGGCGGTGATGGCGCAGGCGGTCGCTGAACTGCGCGCCAGGGCCCGGCGCGGACGCCAACTGGTGATCTCCTGCGAGCCGACCCTGCTGATGCGCTGGCTGATCCCGCGCTGGAGCGAGTTCCAGGCGCGCCATCCACAGCTGCCCATGCATCTGGTGGCGGGCGGCGGTGGTTTTTCCTTCGAGCAGGGGATCGACCTGGCCATTCGCCGCGACGATTTTCCCTGCCCGGCGCACTACCACCGCGAACCGCTGTTCGAGGAGCAGGTGGCGGCGGTGTGCCGCGCGGACAAGGTCGAGCAATGGTTCACCGCCGAGGGCCAGTTGCGCCCGTCGGCGCCGCTGCTGCATACGCGCACCCGGCCCACGGCCTGGAGTGCCTGGGCGCAGGCTGCCGGACAGTCCGTCAAGGCGCAGGGCGGGCAGGTGTTCGAGCACTTCTACTTCAGCCTGCAGGCGGCGGTCGCCGGGCTGGGGGTCGCCATCGGCCCCTGGCACCTGGTGCAGGATGACATTCGCAGTGGCGTTCTGGCGGCGCCGTCGGGGTTCTTCGGCGATGGCTCGCGCTACTGCCTGTACCTGCCGGCCGCCCCGGCAGAGGATTCACTGGCGAGCGAGCTGCTCGCCTGGCTGCGCGCCGTGGGCTGAGGGCCTGCGACGTCCCGTTGCGGGGTGTCGCAGGCGCTGGCTAGGCTCAGAGTGCGCCGAAGACCTTCTTCGCCAGGCTGGTGGCGGCGGCGGCCGGGTTTTCGCGGATGCTGGCTTCCTGCTTGGCGATCATCTCGAACAGGCCATCGAGCGCCTGCTCGGTGACGTAGCCTTCCACCGTGCTGCTCTTGGCGTCGACCACGCCGAAGCTGGCGGCCTGGCCGGCAAAGGCGTTGTACTGCTGGGCCAGGCCGACCTGGTCGGTGGCCTGCTTGACGATGGGAAGGAACTTGGCGCGAATCTGCTCGCGGCTGCTCTTGTTCAGGTACTGCGTGGCCGAGTCCTGCGGGCCGCTGAGGATCGCCTTGGCGTCGGCCACGGTCATCTTCTTCACGGCATCGACCAGCAGCGCCTGGGCTTGCGGTACGGCCGCCTCGGCGGCCTTGTTCATGCTGCTTTCCAGCTGTTCGACCTGGGCACCCATGCCCATCATCTTCATGGTCTTGGCGGCTTTGCCGAGCTTGCCCGGCAGTTCGATACGCACGTCGGGGTTGTTGCTGAAGCCACCGGGCGTGCCCAGTTGCTTGACCGCCACCTGGGCGCCCTGGATCAGGGCGTCCTTCAGGCCGCCGCTGGCGTCCTGCTGGCTCAGGTCGGAGAGGGACAGGGCGAAGACGTTGGCCGAGAGCAGCAGGCCAGCGGCGAACGTGGTGAAGCGCAACATGGTGTTCATCCTTGCATCGAGGGGGAATGCTGTGAGCTTAACGAAGTCTGCCACGCTGGCAAGCCGGCCGATGGGCGTGGATGGGCAGCGCGCCTGGCTATGGCTATGATCAGGGGCATGAATTCACCCCTGCCTCTGCGTAACCCCTGTCCGCCGGGTGCCTGTGACTGTCAGCGCGATGAGCTGCTGGCGTTGCCGGGCGCCGATACGCGTGTGCTGCTGCTGACCCGGCAGGAGGAGCAGCGCCTGCTCGAGCGCCTGGAGAGCCTGCAGAGTCTGGAGGACCTGCAGCGCATGCAGCAGCGCATGTACGAACAGCTGGGCATTCGCCTGCAGATCGAGCCCAGCCATGGCGAGGTGCGCAGCATGCGTGGCATCCACATGCACTTCGAGGCGCATCCGGGGCTGTGCCGCAAGACCCGGCAGAGCATCCCCGCCGCGATTCGCCGGGCCATGGAGAAGACGCCGGAAATCGCCTGGCGCCTGCTCGACTCCTTCGATCTGTTCGGTGGCTCGTAGTTTGCCCTACCAGGGCAGCGGCTGACCGTCGTAGGCATGGAAGCTGCCGCTGTGCTCCGCTCCCAGGCTGTCGATCACCTGCAGCAGCTCCCTGGCGGCCTGCTCGGCCGGGCGTGCCGCCAGCGCGCCACGGAAGGGCTGCGACAGAGGGGAGATCACCGTGCCGGGATGCAGGCTGAGCAGGCGCGCCCTGGGTTTGCTGCGCGCCAGTTCGATGGCCGCGGTCTTGATCAGCATGTTCAGCGCCGCCTTGGACGAACGGTAGGCATACCAGCCGCCCAGGCGGTTGTCGCCGATGCTGCCGACCTTGGCCGAGAGCATGGCCATGGCGCCCTGCGCGTCGAGCAGCGGCAGAAAGTGCCGCAGCACCAGCGCGGGCCCCAGGGCGTTGACCTGGAACACCGCCTGCAACGCCTCGGCCTCGATGGCGGCCAGGCTCTTTTCCGGGGCGATGCCGGCGCGATGCAGGAGCCCGGCCGCATGCACGATCAGCTGATAGGGCCCTTCATCGGCCAGCGCAGCGGCGGCCTCGGCGATGCTGGACGGGGCTTCCAGGTCCAGCGCCGGTGAGCTGCCACGGCTCAGCTCGCGCACGCTGGCGCAGTGGGCGTCGGCGCGCAGCAGCTGGCAGAAGGCCTGGCCGAGGGTGCTGCTGGCGCCTATGACCAGCGCCTTGTAGCGCGTCCCCAGGCTGCCGAGCAGTGGCGTGTTCATGGTGTGGCCGCCGCGCGGCGGAAGAACAGCGTGACCTGGCCCAGCTCGATGCCGAACTTGCTCATGCTGGAACGGTTGATCAGGGTGTCGTCGTCCATCAGGTACATCCAGTCGTCGAAGTAGACGACGTAGGTGCTGCCATCCACCGGCAGGTTGAGGTGATAGCGCCAGCGCAGGGCGTTGCCGGCGACTTCGCCGACGGCCTGGCCGACCACGTCGTCGGCGCTGCCGAGCCAGCGCCCGGTGCCGTCCGGGGTGAGGGTCCAGACCCGGCGCTGGCGCGTGCCGTCGCTGTACAGGAAGCGCTCGTCGAGAATCAGCCTGTCGCCGTCGCGGCGACTGTCGATGTCGACGTGGAAGCGCTTGATCACTTCGCCGGAACGATCCTGGAACATGCCCCAGGCCTGTACCGGACCGCTGAAGAAGGTGGGCAGGTCCAGTACGGGACGTTGGTCGGCGTAGCGCTCGACGGGAACCTGGCCGCAGCTGACCAGCAGCAGGCAGGCGAGCAGGATGGCAGGCGTTCTCATGGCACTCCTCATCGGTTGAGGCCGAGCAGCGCGGCACGCAGTTTCGGGCTGCGGGTCTGCGGGTCGAGCCAGATGGCGAAGAAGGCGCGGGCGAACTCGTCATCCTCGATGACGTGCTGCAACTGGCCGTTGACGTAGAAGCGACAGCCCCGGCCGGGGAGGAACACGCCGGTGATGCGCGTGCCGTCCTCGACGTCGACGAAGGCCTGCTGCATCTGCCGGACCCAGTCTGCCTGCTGCTCGCGATCGAGCGGCTCGCCGTTGAGGCGGCGGATTTCGTCGAGGCTGGTGTCCACCAGGGTGTCGCGGCTGATGCGGCGCCGGTAGGTCAGCTCCAGGGCAAAGGGCTGCGAGAAGTCCACCTGCGCCACCGGGCTCCACAGCTTGGCGTTGTATACCGAGAAACCGAACCAGCTGAAGTCGCCGCTGCCGATCAGGGTCGCCTGTGGCACCTGGGCACGCCAGCTGCCCTGGGCGCAGGCCGGCGCGGTGACGCAGGCCAGCAGGAGCAGCGCCAGGAGGGCTGCTGGCAGCGGTCGAAGCGAGGTCGCCATGGGCGCTTCCTCCTGGGCTGGCGGTGGCCGCGTCCAGCCGTGCAGCGAGTGGCCCGGCGGCAACGGGCGATGAATAAAAAAATCCGGCAACCAGGAAAGGGGGGAGAAGAGGGTTGCCGGATTGCGCAGCGTGTCGAGTTCGAGCGTTCACGGGCGCCCGGTACGGCGTCCATGAGGCATGTTGCTATCCAATATATGTACAAAATCTAGTTTTGTAAAAGAATTGTATAGCTGCGTCGAATGCAGTGAGGTTGTGCGGGCGGCGGGACGGGAGCGTCGAAGACCCTGTGCCTCGTTCGGGCGAGGCACGGGCAGGCGTGTGGCGGGGTGTCACCAGGGCAGTGACTGGCCCTGATGATCGAGGAAGGCGCACTGGCGACGCCCGAGTTGATCGAGGATCACCTGGCGCAGGTCACTGGCGCTCTGCTCCACGCTCAGTGGGGCGGCGTCACCGCCCATGTCGGTGCGCACCCAGCCGGGGTGCAGCGCCAGCAGGCTCCAGGGCAGGCGTGGCAGTTGCGCCTGCCAACTGCGCAGCAGGCTGTTCAGCGCGGCCTTGCTGGCGCCATACAGCGGCATGTCGGCGGCACGTGCCAGCGTCAGGCTGGCCATCTGCGAGCTCATGAAGGCGATCACGCCACCGTCGGCCACCTGCTCGGCCAGGCACTGGGCCAGGCGGATCGGGGCCACCGCGTTGGCCAGAAACAGTTGGCCGACATCATCGAACAGGGCCTGGCGCGGGTCCTGGTGGCCCGGGCCATAGACCCCCGCATTGAACAGTGCGCAGTCGAGGCGCCGGCCGTGCAGGGCGGCTTCGATGGTGCTGGCCGCGTCGAGGCGAGCGAGGTCGCAGGCGATCACCTGCAGCGCCTGTGGGTGGCGGGTGCGCAGGGCATCCAGCGGGCTGGCCGGGCGCAGCTCGCGCACCACCGCCAGCACCTCCCAGCCCGCCTCGACGAACGCGCGGACCAGGCCGAGGCCCAGTCCGCGCGAGGCGCCACAGATCAGGATGCGGCCACTCATGGCCACTGCATTTCGCCCTTGAGCACCTTGGCGCTCAGCTCCAGGCTGCTGTCATCCTGCAGCTGGGGATAACGCGCCTGCATGGCGGCGATCAGCGCCTGGCTGTTCTTGGCCTTGGGCAGTTGCTGCTCCAGCGTCAGCAGGTATTCGCGGGTGAAACGCAGGTCGTCGAGGCCCATCGCCGGCTTGCCGAGGTAGTGACCGGGCACCAGGGTGGTCGGCTGCAGCGCTTCGAGTTCATCCAGGGATTTCAGCCAGCGCTGGCGCGCTTCGGCGCTCTGCGCATCGGCCACCCAGAGGTGGATGTTGGCGCTGGTCAGCACGCCGCCGACCACGGCCTTGATGGCGGGAATCCACAGGCTGGTGTGCTGTGGGTCGTGGCCGACCACTTCGATGCGCTGCCCTTCGAGTTCCAGCGCATTGCCTTGCAGGGGCTCGGGCACCTGGGTGCGGGCCGGGGCGCTGTCCTTCAGGATCGGGCCCCAGTAGGCCAGTTTGGGGGCGCGGGTCTTCTCGATGTAGGCGACGGTAGCCGGGGTGGCCAGTACCTTGGCGTCGGGGTAGGCGCGGGTCAGGGTATCGAGGCCGAAGTAGAAATCGGGATCGCCATGGCTGATGAAGATGGTGGTCAGGCGCTTGCCGCTGGCGCGGATGCGTTCGACCAGGGCCTGGGCCTCGGTGTTGGAGAACTGCGCGTCCACCAGGATGGCGTCCTTCTCACCGCTGATCAGGGTCGAACTGACCGGGAACACGGCATTTTCGCGCGGGTTGTAGATGTCCAGGGTCAGTGGCTGGGCGAGGGCGCCAGCCGCCACGGCGAGCAGGCCGAGGCCGGCGAAGAAACGGGAAGTGAGGGACATGGTGGTCTCCAGGCAGGTGAGGGGCGCATCTTATGCGCTACCTGGCGAGCGAAAAGCCCCGTAAGCTGGTCATGTTTGTTGCATGAATCGAGCGAATTATGGATCGACTGACAGCGGCACGGGTTTTCGTCGAAGTACTGGAGCGCGGTAGCCAGACGGCTGCGGCCGAGGCGCTGGACATGTCGCGGGCCATGGTCTCGCGCTACCTGGCCGAGCTGGAAGGCTGGGCCGGGGTGCGTCTGTTGCACCGCAGCACGCGCAAGCTGAGCCTGACGGCGGCCGGCGAGCAGATGTTGCCGCAGTGCCGCGAGATGCTGGCGCTGGCCGAGCGCATGCAGGCCCTGGGGCAGGGCGTGGACGCCGTGCCGCGCGGCACGCTGCGCATCACCAGCAGCCAGTCCTTCGCCCAGGCCTGGCTGGTGCATGCGTTGCACGACTTCACCAGCCGCTACCCGCAGGTCAACATCGACCTGCTGATCGGCAGCGAGGCCGTCAACCTGGTCGAGGCGCGCATCGACCTGGCGCTGCGCATCACCAACCAGCTCGACCCCAACCTGATCGCCCGGCACCTGGCGGTATGTCGTTCGGTAGTGTGTGCCGCCCCGGCGTACCTGGCGCGCCAGGGCACGCCGCAGCATCCGCAGGACCTGACCCGGCACAACTGCCTGGCCTACGCCTATTTCGGCCGCAGCCTGTGGGAGTTCGCGCACCAGGGCGAGGCGACTGCGGTGTCGGTCTCCGGCAGCCTCAGCGCCAACGAGTCGATGGTGCTGCTGGAGGCGACGCTGGCCGGCGCTGGCGTCAGCCTGCAGCCGCTGTATTCGGTGGAGGCGCTGCTGCGCGAGGGCCGGCTGGTGCAGCTGCTGCCCGACTATCGCTCGCCGGAACTGGGCATCCATGCGCTCTACGGTAGTCGCCGGCAGATGCTGCCGGCCATGCGTCTGCTGCTTGACTTTCTTGCCGAGCGCCTGGCCAGCAAGGCGCACTGGCGCTACTGAAGCGGAGCCGAAACTTGCATTCGGCCCAGCAGCTTCAAGAATGAGAGTGATCGCTCAAGGACTTTCCCATGCCATCACTCTCGATCTTCGGCAAACGTGTCCGCCAGCTCTGGCATGGCGCGGACCTGGCGCTGGTCGGTCAGCGCCGCGAGCGGCGCATGCGCATGCTGGCCAGCCTGGTCATGGTCGGGATGGGTGTGCTCTGGGGGCTGTTCTTTCTCTCGCACGGCTACACGGCCATCGCCCTGATGGACCTGGCGATCATTCTCAGTGGTGTGGCGGTCTTCCTCCTGACCCTGCGCAACCGGGCGCTCAGCGCCAACCTGGTGCTGTTCGGCGCACTGCTGGTGGTCGTGGTCGCCTCGACCCTGCTGCTCGACCCGCCCACGCTCGCCGCGCCGCGCGCCACTCACCTGTACCTGCTGCCGATGGCCGTGGCGGCGCTGATGGCGTTTCGCGACGAGCCCATGGGCTTGCGCTACGGCATCTCCCTGTTCTGCCTGCTGCTGTTCGTCGCGCTGGCGGCCTCCACCTGGCGGCCGACCGACCTGCATGCGCTGCCGGACGGGGTGCGCGTGGTCGGCTCCTGGGTGCAGGCGCTGGTGGCCATGCTGATGTTCTTCTTCCTGCTGCACATCCTGCAGACCGACACCGCCGAGCGCTCCGAGCTGGACCGGGACCTGCGCGCTGCCGTGCGCGAGCGTCAGTTCGTCCTGCACTACCAGCCGCAACTGAACGGCGCCAACCGGGTGATCGGCGCCGAGGTGCTGATTCGCTGGCTGCATCCGCAGCGCGGCCTGCTGGCGCCGGGGGAGTTCATCGACCACGCCGAGAACACCGGGCTGATCATCCCCATCGGCCACTGGGTGCTGGAACAGACCGCCGAGCAGCTGCACCAGTGGCAGGACGAGCCGCTGTACCGCGACATCGACCTGGCGGTGAACATCAGCCAGAAGCAGTTCTCGCAGAACAGCTTCGTTGCCGAGATCGCCGGGCTGATCGAGCGGCATCGGATCGACGCGCAGCGCCTGGAACTGGAGCTGACCGAGACGCTGATCGTGCACGACATGGAGGACCTCACGCGCAAGATGACGGCACTGGTGGAGCGTGGCGTGCGCTTCTCTCTGGATGACTTCGGCACCGGCTTCTCCTCCCTCAGCCATCTCAAGCGCTTGCCGCTGAGCAAGCTGAAGATCGACCGCTCGTTCATCTGCGACGTGCTCAGCGATGCCAACAGCGAAGCCATCGTGCGCAGCGTCATCGCCCTCGGCCAGAGCATGGGCATGACGGTGATCGCCGAAGGCGTGGAAACCGAGGCGCAGCGCCACTTTCTGGCGAGCAACGGCTGCAACCAGTTCCAGGGATATCTGCTCGGGCGGCCGATGCCGCTGGCGGATTTTCGCGCCTTCGTCCAGCGCCACAATGGCTGAAGCGCCGCTGCGTCCATCGTTCATCGTCAGCGGCGAGTGAACTCGAAGCCGTCCGCCAATGTCTGTCTGCTGTCGGCCCGAACGGGGAGGGGTAGATGGCTAATTGCCGCTAGTGTGGCGTCTTCGTCGCAGATTCTGCTCGTATCGTGTTGCAGCGCGTTTGCCGTGCTCGCCGTCATCGCCCATCCCGCTCGCCGGGTCCGTCTGACTGCCACGTGAAGATCCTCCCATGCTTTTATCCCGTCATTTCTCCTGTCGCATCGCTCCGCTCCACACCCGTGCCCTGGGCGCCTGCCTGCTGCTCGGGGGGCTGCTCGGCAGTACCCTGCTGCACGCCGAAGAGACCGCCGGCAATCAGCGCTGGGTCAGCGACAGCCTCAACACCTATGTGCGCAGTGGCCCCACCGACGGCTACCGCATCGTCGGCACGCTGACGTCCGGGGAGAAGGTGGAGCTGCTGCGTACCCAGGGCGACTACAGCCAGGTGCGCGGCGCCAGCGGCAATGCGGTGTGGATTCCCAGTCGTGACCTGCAGTCGGTGCCCGGCCAGGCCGAGCGCCTGCCGCAGCTGGAGCAGAAGGTCGCCGACCTGAGCGCCGAGCTCAAGGGCATCGACGATGCCTGGAAGGCGCGCGTGCAGGGCATGCAGGAGACCCTCGACTCGCGCAAGAAGCTCATCGAGGAACTGCAGGCCGCACGCAGCGCGCTGGATGCCGAACTGACCACCACACGCTCGCAACTGCGCGATGCCCAGGCGCAACTGGGCAACGAACAGCAGCAGGCGTTGATGCGCTACATGGCCTACGGCGGCAGCATCGCCGGTGCCGGGCTGCTGCTCGGCCTGATCCTGCCGACCATGCTGCGCGTGCGCCGCAAGCGCAACGATCAGTGGGTCTGAGGCGCTACAGCAGGCGCTCCCCGAGGTGCTCGCAACGTCCGTCGCAGGCCCCCGGGCAGGCGCAGCCGCTGGTGCTGCGCCCGGTGTCGCGTTCCACCCGGCGCGCCACTTCGGGGTCGTCGACGAAGGGCAGCATGGTCGCTTCGTCGAGCTCGCGCTGCGTCGTCCGGCCGAGGCTGATCTGCACGCCGAGGTAGAACAGCAGCAGCGCGAGTATCCCCCAGGCCTCAGCGGGCATGAGCGACCTCCGGCGCAGGCTGCGTGGCCCGTTCGCCGGCGCGCAGGGTCAGCCAGGTGTTGAAGGCCATCAGCAGCATGCCGCTGAGGAAGCACAGGCCGCCGACCAGGCGCACCACGAAGCCGGGGTGGCTGGCCTCCAGCGCTTCGACGAAGGAGTAGGTGAGGGTGCCGTCCTCGTTGACCGCGCGCCACATCAGGCCCTGGGTGATGCCGTTGACCCACATCGAGGCGATGTACAGCACGGTGCCGATGGTGGCCAGCCAGAAGTGCGCGTTGATCAGGCCGATGCTGTACATGCGCTCGCGGTCGAACACCTTCGGGATCAGGTGGTAGAGCGAGCCGAAGGTGATCATCGCCACCCAGCCGAGGGCCCCGGCGTGCACGTGGCCGATGGTCCAGTCGGTGTAGTGGGACAGGGCGTTGACGGTCTTGATGGCCATCATCGGGCCTTCGAAGGTGCTCATGCCGTAGAAGGCCAGGGACACCACCAGGAAGCGCAGGATCGGGTCGGTGCGCAGCAGGTGCCAGGCGCCGGACAGCGTCATCATGCCGTTGACCATGCCGCCCCAGCTCGGCGCCAGGAGGATGATCGACATCACCATGCCCAGGCTCTGCGCCCAGTCCGGCAGGGCGGTGTAGTGCAGGTGGTGCGGGCCGGCCCAGATGTACAGGGTGATCAGCGCCCAGAAGTGCACGATGGACAGGCGGTACGAGTACACCGGCCGGTTCACCTGCTTGGGCACGAAGTAATACATCATGCCGAGGAAGCCGGTGGTGAGGAAGAAGCCCACCGCGTTGTGCCCGTACCACCACTGCACCATGGCGTCGGTGGCGCCGGAATACACCGAATAGGACTTGAACCAGCTTACCGGGATCGACAGGTGGTTGACCACGTGGAGGATGGCGATGACCAGGATGAAGGCACCGAAGAACCAGTTGCCGACATAGATGTGAGGCGTCCTGCGGCGGGTCAGGGTGGTGAAGAACACGATGCCGTAGGCGACCCAGACCACGGCCATCCACAGCGCGCCGGTGAACTCGATCTCGGCGTATTCCTTGGTGGTGGTCAGGCCCATGGGCAGCGTCACCAGCATGATCAGGATGGTCAGCTGCCAGCCCCAGAAGGTGAAGGCGGCGAGGCCGTCGGAGAACAGGCGCGTCTGGCAGGTGCGTTGCAGCGCGTAGTAGCTCGCGGCGAACTGTGCGCTACCGGCGAAGCCGAAGATCACCAGGCTGGTGTGCAGGGGGCGCAGGCGGCCGAAGCTGAGCCAGGGGGTGTCGAAGTTGAGTTCCGGCCACACCAGTTGGGCGGCGATGAGCACGCCGGTGCACATGCCCACGACACCCCAGACGATGGTCATCAGGGTGAACTGGCGGACGACCTTGTAGTTGTAGGCCGGGTGGGAAGCAGCAGATTGCATCGCGGTAACCTTCCATACAGTAATGCGCGCGCAGCCGCGCGAATGGCGAAACTGTAGGGAGGCCGGGGAAAACAAAACAGACTCAGAAAGTGCTGTCTGATGCGTATCAGATGAGCCGGTCGAGGGCGCGCCGGGTGCGGCGCGCCCTCGGGCCGGCTCAGGCGCGGGCCGTGAGATGGCGGGCGATGCCCTTCTTCAGTGGCAGCAGGCCCTGGGCCATGCGCAGGCCGGCCCCACGCAGCAGGCGGGCGGGCAGATGGTCGTTGGTGTACAGCTCCACCAGCAGGTTGGTGGCCTGGTACAGCGGCCAGGTGGCCAGGCGCAGCTGGCGCTCGTAACGGCTCAGCGTGGCTGGTGCAGCGATGTCCTGGTGCCTGGCGTGGGCCGCCAGCAGGGCCTCGCTCAGCAACTGCACGCCGATCAGGCCGAAGTTGAAGCCATGCGCGGTGACCGGGTGCATGCCCACCGCGGCATCGCCGAGCAGCGCGCAGCGCTTGCCGACCATGCGCCGCGCGTAGGCCCCCACCAGCGGGTAGGCGTGGCGGCTGCCGAGCAGTTGCATGGCGCCCAGGCGGTGGTCGAAGCGCTGCTCCATCTCGCGAGCGAAGGTGGACTCGTCGAGCGCCAGCAGGCGTTCGATCTCGCGTGGCGGCAAGGTCAGCACCGTCGACGATTGCCGTCCGTTGAGCGGCAGCAGGGCGAGGGTCTGGCCGTAGCCGAACCACTCCCAGGCCACCTGCTGGTGCTCCAGCTCGTGCTGCATGCGGCACACCAGCATGCTCTTGCCGAAGTCCTTGAGCTGCGCACCGATGCCGAGCTGGCGCCGGGTGTCCGAGAAGCGGCTGTCGGCGGCGACCAGCAGGCGCGGCTGCAGCACCTGGCCGTCCTGCAGGACCAGCTTGATCTCGTGTTCGCCCGACTGGATGGCGCGCACCTGGGTGTCGCACAGCAGGTGCACGTCGCTGCATGCACGGACGGCCTCATAGGCGGCGCGGCGAATGGCCTGGTTGGCCACCAGGTGGCCGAGCCGCTCGGCGCCGGCCTGTTCGGCGCGGATCTTCAGGGCGAACAGCGAAGGGCCGTTGAATACCTGGGCATCGCGCAGCACGGCGACATCCTCGGCGGGCAGCCGCGACCACAACCCGAGACGGTCGAGCAGTGCCTGCGAGCCATGGGTGAGGGCGATCTCGCGGCCGTCGAAAGCGGGGTCGGCCAGGGCTTGCTTGGCCTGACGCTCCAGCAGCATGATCGACAGACCGTGCCCGGACAGGGCCCTGGCCAGGCACAGGCCGGCTGGGCCGGCGCCGACGATGACGATATCGGGTGACATGTTGCTTCTCCGTGCGGATTACCGGAAGGGCGGCGGATCGCGCCCGCCGTGCGCCCATGGACAGTGCGAGTCTAGGGGGCGGCCATGCTGCGGATATTGTCCGGGGTCATGCCGAGGCGTGAATGCGGCGGCGACCCGTACGCTGCCGCAGGGGCTCGGGACGTGCGTCACGTGTTCTGTGAAATATTGTTGTTATCACTACTTTAATCCGATTGAAGGGCATGATTTTCCGGTTTACTGTGTCGTGCGTTGTCTGAACTACAAAAATAATTCCGGTTTGGAGTCAAAAGCATGCCCCCTCGTGCCCCTGAGGTAGCCCTTCTGTGCAGCGCCCTGTTGCGGGAGTTGCGCCCGTGAAGCTGGCGCTGGTCGGTGATATCGGCGGCACCAATGCACGCTTTGCCCTGTGGCGTGACGAGCAACTGCAGGCGGTGCAGGTCCTGGCCACCGCCGATTTTCCCGGGCCCGAACAGGCCATTGCCGCCTACCTGCATGCCCAGGGCCTGCCCCTGGGCGCCGTGGATGCCGTGTGCCTGGCCTGTGCCGGGCCGGTCAGCGGTGATCTGTTCCGCTTCACCAACAATCACTGGCGCATCGAGCGAGCCGCGTTCTGCGCGGCGCTGCAGATCGAGCACCTGCTGATGATCAACGATTTCTCCGCCATGGCCCTGGGCATGACCCGCCTGCGTGACGGCGAGCGCCTGCAGGTCTGCCCTGGCGAAGCCCAGGCCGGACGTCCGGCGCTGGTGATCGGCGCTGGCACCGGGCTTGGCGTCGGCACCCTGCTGGGGCTGGAGGACGGTCGCTGGCTGGTGTTGCCGGGGGAGGGCGGCCATGTCGACCTGCCCGTCGGCAGCCCGCGCGAGGCCGAGCTGTGGCAGGTCCTGCACCAGCAACTGGGCCACGTGCGCGCCGAGGACGTGCTCAGCGGCAACGGCCTGCTGGCGCTGTACCGGGCGATCTGCACGCTGGACGGGCAGCCGCAGGTGCATTCGACGCCTGCCGCGATCAGCGCCGCCGGCCTGGCGGGCGAGCCGCTCGCCGGCCAGGTACTGGAGCAGTTCAGCCGCTGGCTGGGACGGGTTGCCGGCAACAACGTGCTGACCCTTGGCGCGCGTGGCGGCGTGTACATCGTCGGCGGCGTCGTGCCGCGTTTCGCCGAGCGTTTTCTCGCCAGTGGATTTGCCAAGAGTTTCAGCGACAAGGGCTGCATGAGCCATTACCTTGACGGCATTCCGGTGTGGCTGGTGACGGCCGAGTACCCGGGGCTGACCGGTGCCGGCGTGGCCTTGCAGCAGGCGTACGGCGCCGACTAGTGCGGCGCGTGGCGGCATGAATACAACAAGGAGGGTGGACCATGAGCCAGCCCGGCAAGTCGATACTGCTGGTCGACGACGACCAGGAAATTCGCGAACTGCTCGAAACCTACCTGAGCCGTGTCGGCTTCGCGGTGCGCGCCGTGCCCGACGGCAGCGCATTCCGCCAGAGCCTGTGCGCGCAGCCGGCCGACCTGGTCATCTTCGACGTGATGCTGCCCGACGAGGACGGCTTCAGCCTGTGTCGCTGGGTGCGTGGCCACCAGCGCTTCGCCCAGGTGCCGATCATCATGCTGACCGCCAGCTCCGACGAGGCCGACCGCGTGATCGGCCTCGAACTGGGGGCGGACGACTACCTCGGCAAGCCGTTCAGCCCGCGCGAGCTGCTGGCGCGGATCAAGGCGCTGTTGCGCCGCGCGCAGTTCACCCAGGAGCGCAGCGGCGAGGTGCTGGCATTCGAGGACTGGCGCCTGGACATGGTCAGCCATCGGCTGTTCCACCGCGACGGCGAGGAGGTGATTCTCTCCGGTGCCGATTTCGCCCTGCTCAAGCTGTTCCTCGATCACCCGCAGCAGATTCTCGACCGCGACACCATCGGCAACGCCACCCGTGGCCGTGAGGTGATGCCGCTGGAGCGCATCGTCGACATGGCCGTCAGCCGCCTGCGTCAGCGCCTGCGTGATACCGACAAGCCGCCACGGCTGATCCGCACCGTGCGCGGCAGCGGCTATCAGCTGGCGGCGATGGTCAGCGTGCAGGCCGGCGATGGGCGCTGACTCACGGCGCTGGTTGCCGCTGCCACGCTCGCTGCTGGGGCGCATGCTGCTGCTCACGCTGCTGGCGATACTCGCGGCGCAGACCTTGTCCAGCGTCATCTGGCTGTCGCAGTTGCGCGCCACCCAGCTCGAAGGGCTGGTCACCACGGCCCGCAGCCTGGGCCATTCGATGTCCGCCAGCGTGCGCTACTTCCGCTCGTTGCCGGTCGCCTACCGGCCACTGGTTCTCGACCAGCTGCGCAGCATGGGCGGCACGCGCTTCGTGGTCAGCCTCAACGACCGCCCCTTGCAGATGAAGCTGCTGCCGAACACGCCACGCACGCAGGCGGTGACCGAGGCGGTGACCGCAGTGCTGCACAAGTCCCTGGGTAGCACCGCGGACATCTCGGTGACCTTCGTCAGCCCGGAGGACCTGCGCATCTTCAATGGCGGCCTCAAGCTCGACGAACTGCCGCGCTCCTGGGCGCACTACGCCCTGACCCTGGAACCGGTCAATCCGCCGGTGCTGGTGACCCAGATCCAGCTGGCGCCCGGCGAGTGGCTGTACATCGCCTCGCTGCTGCCCGAACCCTACACCAGCCTGGAAGAACCCATCCTGCCCGCGCAGCAGCTGTGGTTCATCCTGCTGACCAGCGTCTTCCTGCTGCTGTTCATCGGCTTGCTGGTGCACCTGCAGAGTCGTCCGCTCAAGCGCCTGGCCCGCACCGCGCGGCACATGTCGCTGGGCGCGGAGGTGGAGCCGGTGGCCGAAGGCGGTGGGCGCGAGGTGGTGGAAGTGGCCCGTGCGTTCAATGCCATGCGCGAGCGCATCAGCCGTTACCTGACCGAACGCAGCCAGCTGTTCAGCGCCATTTCCCATGACCTGCGCACGCCGATCACGCGCCTGCGCCTGCGTGTCGAACTGCTCGACGACGAGAGCCTGCAGACCAAGTTCGGCCGCGACCTGGACGACCTGGAGCTGCTGGTCAAAGGCGCGCTGCAATGCGTGAAGGACACCGACATTCACGAGAACATCGAACCGGTGGATCTCAACCACCTGCTGCACTGCCTGGTGGAGCCTTACCTGGCGCCGGCGGGCAACGGCAGCGTGACCCTCGATGGCCAGGCCAGCAGCGCCTATCCGGGCAAGCCTCTGGCGCTGCGGCGCTGCATCGGCAACCTGATCGACAATGCCCGCAAGTACGGCAGCAATGCCCACCTGCACATCGAGGACGACGGCGTGGCCTTCGTCCTGCATGTCGATGACGAAGGGCCGGGGGTGCCCGAGCAGCGTCTGGAGCAGGTGTTCGAACCGCACTTCCGTCTGGCCGGCCAGCAGCAGGGCTATGGCCTGGGCCTGGGTATCGCCCGCAACATCGCCCATAGCCATGGCGGCGAAGTGAGCCTGCGCAACCTGCGGGAGGGCGGCCTGCGCGTCACCCTGCGCCTGCCGCGCACGCCGGACTGAATGTCACCGTTCGGTGACAAAGGCAGACCCGTTCGTTACCTGGCGCTGATGGGGCGCTCGTTAGAATCCGCTGCGGGGACGAGTGGCTGCTGGGCGTTTCGCAGCGCGCCTTTCGGGGGGATGGGTGAAGCGGCATCCGGCTGTTCATCGAGCCGGGGCCGCGCGGGCCGAATGCGCCGTCGTCTGTCCTGTCTCGTCGCCGTTGCCGCGCCGCTGTGCGGCGCTCGGCCCCCCATCTGCAGGGAACCAGAACAATGAGCGGAGCCGCATTGAATCCAGACAGCTGGCTGAGCCAGCCCGCCCACCTCACCTGGCTGGCCGACGAAGGCCTGCGCCTGTTGCCGTTCGCGCGGCGGGCGCAGGTCGAGCAGGGCTTCGCCGCACTCGATGCCGAGGGGCGCATCGCCGAAGGGGCGGTGGCCGAACTGATCCACACCACGCGCATGACCCACTGTTTCGCCCTGGCTCACATCCAGGGCCTGCCCGGCTATGCCGCGCTGGTCGACCATGGCCTCGCCGCGTTGCGCGGCGCGCTGTGGGACGAGACGCATGGCGGCTGGTTCAGCGATGCGACGCGCAGCGGCGGCAAGTCCGCGTACCTGCATGCCTTCGTCGCGCTGGCGGCCAGCTCCGCCAGGGTCGCGGGGCGCCCCGCCGCGCAGGCGCTGCTCGATGACGCCATCGGGATCATCGAACGGCACTTCTGGAGCGAAGAGGAGGGCGCACTGCGCGAAAGCTTCAGTGCTGACTGGCGTGACGAGGAGGCCTACCGCGGGGCGAACAGCAACATGCACGCCACCGAGGCCTTTCTCGCCCTGGCCGATGTCAGCGGCGATACGCGCTGGTTGCAGCGTGCGCTGCGCATCGCCGAACGCCTGATCCATCGGCACGCTGCCGCGCGCGGGCACGTGGTGCTCGAGCATTTCGATGCGCAGTGGCAGGCGCTGCCGGAGTACAACGCCGAGCGCCGCGCCGACCCGTTTCGCCCCTACGGCAGTACGCCTGGCCACGCCTTCGAGTGGGCGCGCCTGTTGCTGCATCTGCAGGCGGCGCTGACACAGGCCGGGTGCGCTGCCCCGGACTGGCTGCTGGCCGACGCCCGGAGCCTGTTCGCCCGCGCCTGTGAGCAGGCCTGGCAGGCCGACGGCGCGCCGGGGCTGGTCTACAGCCTCGACTGGAGGCAGCAGCCGGTGGTTCGCGCACGCCTGCACTGGGTGCACGCCGAGGCCGTCGCGGCAGCGGCGGCACTGTTGCAGCGCACCGGCGAGGCACTCTACGAACAGTGGTACCGGCAGTTCTGGGCCTTCATCGACGCGCACTTCATCGACCTGCGCGGTGGCAGCTGGCACCACGAACTCGACAGCGACAACCGGCCGGCTGCCAGCATCTGGCCGGGCAAACCCGACCTCTACCACGCCTACCAGGCGCTGCTGCTGCCGCGTCTGGCGCTGGCTCCGAGCCTGGCCACGGCGCTCGCCGCCGATGTAACGAGGCAGTGACATTCATGCATCCTTTCGTTACCCGAGCCGCCGGCGACCCTGAGTACACTCCCTGACAACGCAAGCACCACGACTTGCCCGATAACAACAAGAAAGGAATTCCGATGAACGCTATTACTCGCATCGCCACTGCCGTCTCTCTCGCGTCCCTGCTCCCTTTCGCCGCCCTGGCCGCCGACTCCAAAGGTACGGTGGAAGTGGTGCACTGGTGGACGTCCGGTGGCGAGGCCGCCGCGGTGAAGGTCCTGCGTGACCTGGTCGAGAAGGATGGTTTCACCTGGAAGGACGGCGCAGTGGCCGGGGGCGCCGGCTCCGCCGCCATGACCGTGCTGAAGACCCGCGTGGTCTCCGGCAACCCGCCGGGTGCGGCGCAGATCAAGGGGCCCGACCTGCAGGAGTGGGGGGCGCTGGACCTGCTCGCGCCGCTGGACGAGGTGGCCAAGGCCAACGACTGGGATGGCCTGCTGTCGAAGACCGTTGCCAACACCATGCAGTACGACGGCCACTACGTCGCGGTGCCGGTGAACATCCACCGGGTCAACTGGCTGTGGATCAACCCGCAGGTGTTCGCCAAGGCCGGCATCGACAAGGCGCCGACCACCCTCGACGAACTCTACGCCGCCGGTGACAAGCTCAAGGCCGCCGGTTTCGTCGCCCTGGCCCACGGTGGCCAGCCCTGGCAGGACAGCACCGTGTTCGAAGGCCTGGTGCTGAGCATCATGGGCGCCGACGGTTTCCACAAGGCGTTCGTCGAGAACGACGAGGCGACCCTGACCAGCCCGCAGATGACCGAGGTGTTCACCGCGCTGAAGAAACTCTCCACCTACATGGACGAGAACCGCGCCGGACGTGACTGGAACCTGGCCACCGCCGAGGTGATCGACGGCAAGGCCGGCATGCAGATCATGGGCGACTGGGCGAAGAGCGAGTGGACCGCCGCCGGCAAGGTGGCGGGCAAGGACTACCAGTGCGTGCCGATGCCTGGCACGGCCGGCAGCTACACCTACAACATCGACTCCATGGCCATGTTCCGGCTCAAGGACGCAGGCGACATCGCCGCCCAGCACGCCCTGGCGCGCATCGCCCTGGAGCCCGAGTTCCAGTACGTGTTCAACCAGAACAAGGGCTCGATCCCGGTGCGTGCCGACCTGGACATGAGCCAGTTCGACAGCTGCGCCCAGGCCTCGATGAAGGATTTCCTCGACGCGGACAAGCACGGCAAGCTGGAGCCGAGCATGGCCCACAGCATGGCCACCAACCTCGCCGTGCAGGGCGCCATCTTCGATGTGGTGACCAACTTCATGAGCGAGAAGGACGCCGACCCGAGCAAGGCCGGCGCGCAGATCTACGCGGCGATCAAGGCCGCCCAGTAGCACCAGCGGGCCGGCACGTCCGGCCCCTCTCCTGAACCCTGCCTCGCACGACCGCGCCCTGGCCTGGTCGGGGCAGCGTTCGGCCCGAATTTCACTGCGCTGACTGGTACTGCCCGATGAGTCTCACCCCGGTAATGACCAAGGCCTCGCCCCTCGACATGCTGCAACGCTGGCTGCCCAAGCTGGTGCTGGCGCCCAGCATGCTGGTGGTGCTGGTCGGTTTCTACGGCTACATCCTCTGGACCCTGGTGTTGTCGTTCAGCAACTCCAGCTTCATGCCCAGCTACAAGTGGGTCGGGCTGCAGCAATACATGCGCCTGATGGACAACGACCGCTGGTGGGTGGCGAGCCAGAACCTGCTGGTGTTCGGTGGCCTGTTCATCGGCATCAGCCTGCTGATCGGCGTGTTCCTCGCGGTGCTGCTGGACCAGCGCATCCGCCGCGAAGGCTTCATCCGCACCATCTACCTGTATCCCATGGCGCTGTCGATGATCGTCACCGGCACCGCCTGGAAGTGGCTGCTCAACCCCGGTCTGGGCCTCGACAAGATGCTGCGTGACTGGGGCTGGGAAGGCTTTCGCCTGGACTGGCTGGTGGATCAGGACCGGGTCATCTACTGCCTGGTGATCGCCGCCGTATGGCAGGCCTCGGGCTTCGTCATGGCGCTGTTCCTGGCCGGCCTGCGCAGCGTCGACCAGTCGATCATCCGCGCTGCCCAGGTGGACGGCGCGGGATTGCCGACCATCTACCTGCGCATCGTCCTGCCGAGCCTGCGCCCGGTGTTCTTCAGCGCGGTGATGATCCTCGCGCACATCGCCATCAAGAGTTTCGACCTGGTGGCGGCGATGACCGCGGGCGGGCCGGGCTACTCCTCCGATCTGCCGGCGATGTTCATGTACTCCTTCACCTTCAGCCGCGGCCAGATGGGCATCGGTTCGGCCAGCGCGATGCTGATGCTGGCCGCGATCCTCTCGCTGCTGGTGCCCTATCTCTATTCCGAACTGCGGGGCAAACGCCATGACTGATGCGAGCGTCGCGCCGCGACCCACCACTAATGACCGCCTGGGGACGAAGCGCCGGACGCGGGCGCTCAGCCCCAGCCGTCTGGCCATCCACGCCACCCTGCTGTTCGCCGCCGCGCTGTACCTGGTGCCGCTGGTGGTGATGCTGCTGACCAGCCTCAAGACGCCCGAGGACATCCGCAGCGGCAACCTGCTGTCCTGGCCCGAGACCCTGACGTTCATCGGCTGGGTCAAGGCCTGGGGCGTGGTCGACGGTTACTTCTGGAATTCGGTGAAGATCGCCGTGCCAGGCGTGCTGATCTCCACCGCGATCGGTGCGCTGAACGGCTACGTGCTGTCGATGTGGCGCTTCCGTGGCTCGCAGCTGTTCTTCGGCCTGCTGCTGTTCGGTTGCTTCCTGCCGTTCCAGACCGTGCTGCTGCCGGCCTCGTTCACCCTCGGCAAGCTGGGCCTGGCCAACACCACCGCGGGCCTGGTGCTGGTCCACGTGGTCTACGGCATCGCCTTCACCACGCTGTTCTTCCGCAACTACTACGTCACCGTGCCCGACGCCCTGGTGCGTGCGGCGCGGCTCGATGGCGCCGGCTTCTTCACCATCTTCGGGCGCATCCTGCTGCCCATGTCGGTGCCGATCATCATGGTCTGCATGATCTGGCAGTTCACCCAGATCTGGAACGACTTCCTCTTCGGCGTGGTGTTCGCCAGCGGTGACGCGCAGCCGATCACCGTGGCCCTCAACAACCTGGTCAACACCAGTACGGGCGCCAAGGAATACAACGTCGACATGGCCGCGGCGATGATCGCCGGGCTGCCGACGCTGCTGGTTTACATCGTGGCCGGAAAGTATTTCCTGCGCGGCCTGACGGCCGGCGCGGTGAAGGGCTGACGCCTCGGCGATTGGAGAAATGAAATGGCTACCCTCGAACTGCGCAACGTCAACAAGTCATACGGCAGCGGTCTGCCGGACACCCTGAGGAACATCGAGCTGTCGATCGACTCCGGTGAGTTCCTGATTCTGGTCGGCCCGTCCGGCTGCGGCAAATCCACCCTGATGAACTGCATCGCCGGGCTGGAGGACATCAGCGGCGGCGCGATCGAGGTCGATGGCGCCGATATCAGCGGCATGAGCCCGAAGGATCGCGACATCGCCATGGTGTTCCAGTCCTACGCGCTGTACCCGACCATGAGCGTGCGCGACAACATCGCCTTCGGCCTGAAGATGCGCAAGCTGGCGCCGGCCGCCATCGACGAGGAGGTGGCCCGGGTGGCCCGGCTGCTGCAGATCGAACATCTGCTGCAGCGCAAGCCCGGCCAGCTTTCCGGCGGCCAGCAGCAGCGCGTGGCCATGGGCCGGGCGCTGGCGCGGCGGCCGAAGATCTACCTGTTCGACGAGCCGCTGTCGAACCTCGACGCCAAGCTGCGCGTGGAGATGCGCACCGAAATCAAGCTGATGCACCAGCGCCTGAAGACCACCACGGTGTACGTCACCCATGACCAGATCGAGGCCATGACCCTGGGTGACAAGGTGGCGGTGATGAAGGACGGCATCATCCAGCAGTTCGGCACGCCGCAGCAGATCTACAACGACCCGGCCAACCTGTTCGTCGCCAGCTTCATCGGCTCGCCGCCGATGAACTTCATCCCTGTGCGCCTGCAACGTCGCGATGGCCAGTGCTGGGCCGCACTCGACTCGGCGCTCGGGGTCGCCGGCCAGGCGCGCTGCGAACTGCCGCTGGGGGATCTGGCGCAGGGTCTGGAGAACCGCGACCTGATCCTCGGCATTCGCCCCGAGCAGATCCAGCTGGCTGCTGACGGCGCCGCCGAGGCACCCAGCATCTGCGCCGAGGTGGAGGTGACCGAGCCCACCGGGCCGGACACCCTGGTGTTCGTCAACCTCAACCAGACCAAGGTCTGCTGCCGTCTCGCGCCGGACCAGGTGCCGCAGGTCGGCGCCAGCCTGGCGCTGCGCTTCGAGCCGAGCCGGGTGCTGCTGTTCGACGCGCAGAGCGGCGAGCGCCTGCTGGCAAAGAAGCGCCAGGCCGGTGACGGCAAGGTCGCGCAATTGAAGAGAGGTTGATCGTCCAGCCCGGACGCAATCCGGGGCTGCCCAGCCGCCCGGGAGTGCATCCGGGCCACGCTGCAGCAGGGCAACGAAACCGCCGCTGCGGCGGTAATCCGCAGCATCGCTCAATAACAACAATCAGGAGCAACGATGAAGACCACACAGCAACGCCTCACCTGTTCACTCGGCGTCCCCTGCGTGCTGGCGCTGGCCATGACCACGCCGCAGGTGCAGGCCGTCGAATTCAGCGGTTACGTGCGCAGCGGCATCGGTGGCGCGGATACCGGCGGCACCCAGCAATGCTTCCAGCTGCCGGGGGCGCAATCGAAGTACCGCCTGGGCAACGAGTGCGAGCAGTACGCCGAGCTGGACCTGCGCCAGGACCTGCTGCGACTCGATGATGGTTCGGTGATCAGCGTCGAGGGCATGGCGCAGCTCTACAACCAGTACGGGCACACGCCCAAGTTCACCGGTGACTACGGCTTCGCGCGGATGAATCAGATGTACGCGGAATGGAGCAACATGCCGGCCCTCAATGGCGGTTCGCTGTGGGCCGGGCGACGTTTCTACAAGCGTAACGACATCCACATCTCCGACTTCTACTACTGGAACCAGAGCGCCACCGGCTTCGGTATCGACGAGATGGTCATCGGTGATCTCAAGTACAGCTACGTGTTCTCGCGCAAGGACAACTACGATCAGGAGCCCTACATCAACCGCCACGACTTCAACGTCGGTGGTTTCAAGGTCAATCCGGGTGGCGAGCTGGAAGTCGGCGTCAGCTACATCGACAAGCCGGACAGCACCGACGGCCACAGCGGCTGGGCGGTGACCGCGCAGCACAAGCAGCAGGACGTCCTCGGCGGCGTCAACACCTTCGCCCTGCAGTACGGGCGTGGGCCGGGCACCGGCCTGGGATACACCGGCGACCCGACCCTGGACAACAGCAGTAGCAGCTGGCGGCTGGTGGAGTTCTTCGACTTCCAGGTGACCCCGCGTCTCGGTGGCCAGGTGCAGCTGGTGTATCAGAAGGACAAGCGCCCGGATGGCGCGGACCAGAACTGGCTGTCCGTCGGTGGCCGCACCAGCTATGCCTTCACCGAGCAGTTCAAGCTGGTGGGCGAGCTCGGCCGCGATCAGGTCGAGGCTCCCGGTGGTACGCGCAAACTGACCAAATTCACCATCGCGCCGACCTGGTCGCCGGCCGGCCCGGGCTTCTGGCAGCGTCCGGAAATTCGCCTGTACTACACCTACGCCAGCTGGAACAAGGCGGCGCAACGGGCCGCCAACCTGCTGGCCGACGGCTCGGCTCTGTCCGAGAACGGCGCCTTCGGCAGCGCCCGCAACGGTTCCAACTTCGGGGTGCAGGTGGAGTACTGGTGGAAGTAGGGCCTGCCCCCTGGTTGCCTGCTCGGTGGATGAAAAGAGCGTCATCCACCCTACGGGGTATGGATGGGGCCGGACGGCGAGGCGTAGGGTGGATCGCGCTTCACCGATCCACCGTGGTTGCCTGCTTGGTGGATGAAAAGAGCGTCATCCACCCTACGGGTACGGATGGGTGGATGGCGAGGCGTAGGGTGGATCGCGCTTCATCGATCCACCGTGGCTGCCTGTGTGGTGGATGAAAAAGGCGTCATCCACCCTACGGGCATGGATGGCTGGATGGCGAGGCGTAGGGTGGATCGCGCTTCACCGATCCACCGTGGTGGCCTGGGTGGTGGATGAAAAAGACGTCATCCACCCTACGGCATGGGTGGGTGGCGAGGCGTAGGGTGGATCGCGCTTCATCGATCCACCGTGGTTGCCTGCTCGGTGGATGAAAAGAGCGTCATCCACCCTACGGGGCACGTGCGCGGCGTCAGAGCAGTCCCGCCACCAGGCGTCCGAGCACTTCCATGGCCTGCTCGCTGCGTGCGTTCCAGGCATGGCCGTAGTTGAGTCGTGCGCAGTGGCGGAAGCCCTGGCTGGCGGAGAAGATCGGTCCCGGTGCCAGGCTGATGCCCTGGGCCAGGGCCAGGCGCAGCAGCTGCAGCGAATCCAGCCGTTCGGGAAACTCGAACCAGAGGAAGTAGCCACCGGCCGGGCGGGTGACCCGTGTGCTGGCGGGAAAGTGCCGGGCGGCCGAGGCGAGCATCGCGCTCTGCTGCATCTCCAGGGCATGGCGCAGCTTGCGCAGGTGGCGGTCGTAACCACCGTGCTGCAGGTAGTCGGCCAGCGCCGCCTGGGCCGGCACCGAGGGCGAGATGGTGGTCATCAGCTTGAGCCGGGCGATCTGTTCGGCATAGCGCCCGCCGGCGACCCAGCCGATGCGGTAACCCGGCGCCAGGCTCTTGGAGAAGGAGCTGCAGTGCATCACCAGGCCTTCGCGGTCGAAGCTCTTCACCGGCTTGGGCGGGTGGCTGCCGAAATACAGCTCGGCGTACACATCGTCCTCGATCAGCGGCACCTGATGCTTGACCAGCAGTTCGTACAGCGCCTGCTTCTTGGCTTCGCTCATGCTGGCGCCGAGCGGGTTCTGCAGGCTGCTCATGAACCAGCAGGCCTTGATCGGCAACTGCTCCAGGCTCTGTTCGAGGGCGCTCAGGTCGATGCCCTCGCGCGGGTGCACGGGAATCTCCACGGCCTTGAGCTGCAGCCGTTCCAGCACCTGCAGGCAGGCGTAGAAGGTCGGCGATTCGATGGCCACCAGATCGCCGGGCTGGGTCACGCACTGCAGGCAGAGGTTGAGCGCCTCCATGGCGCCGTTGCCGATCACCAGCTCCTCCATCGGCAGCATCACGCCGCTGACCATGTAGCGCAGGGCGATCTGCCGGCGCAGGTCGGCGTTGCCGGCGGTCATGTCGGCGATGATCTCGTGCGGCGAGAGCATGCGCAGGGCATGCGCCATGCTCTTGGCCAGGCGCGGCAGGGGGAACAGGTCGGGGCTGGGGAAGGCCGAGCCGAAGGGCACGGTGTGCGGGTCCTTCAGCGAGGCCAGCACGGAGAACACCAACTCGCTGACGTCCACGTCGGTGGTGTGGGCCGCGTGGCTGGTCAGCTCGGGTTCGTGCAGGGGGCGCTTGGCGTGTTCGCGAACGAAGTAGCCGGAGCGCGCCCGCGCCTGGATCAGGCCGCGATCCTCCAGCAGGTAGTAGGCCTGGAACACAGTCGAGGGGCTGACCCCGTAGGTCCGGCTGGCGTGGCGCACCGAGGGCACCTTCTCGCCGGGGCCTAGCACGCCGGTGCGGATCAGTTCGGCGATCTCGTCGGCGAATTTTTCGTAGCGCTTCATCCTGTCCTGGTTCACCGCAGCAAAGGGTATGGGCGAACACTTTACGGGGTGAGCGGCAGACATGGCAGTGCCTCGTGAATCGGTGAAGAGGGGGCGCGGGTGCGAGCGTGCTGTCGCCAGGCGTGCCTGCACCCTCTCCCCGTGGGGAGAGAGGGGCGCTCCGGTTGAGCAGACAGCACGCCGTGCCAGGCCTCAACGCAGCGGCGCGAGGAAGGTGCTCTGGGTGCTGACGCGACTGTCCGGGTTGGCCTGGTCGCGGACCTCGAACTCCAGGGTGCGTGTGCTGGCAGCGTTTTCGGAGGAGGTGAGTGCCACGTTCAGCGGCAGGTCACGAATTTCCCCCGGCGCCAGGTTCAGCGTGCGCGGGCCGTGCAGTTCGAAGTCGCCGGGTTCGACCAGGGCGATGGCATAGCTGCGTGGTTGCTGGGTCTTGTTGATGATCTTCAGGCTGTAGATGTTCTCGATCTGGCCCAGGGCGTTCTCGCGGAACAGCCCCCGGTCGCGGGTCACGTCCAGGGAGATCAGCGGCCGCTCGTTCAGCGCCCAGACGAAGGCGCCGATCATCACCGCCAGCATCGCCGCGTAGCCGACCAGGCGCGGGCGCAGCCAGTGGGTCTTGCCGCCGGCCAGTTCGTGTTCGGAGCTGTAGCGCACCAGGCCACGGGCATAGCCGAGCTTGTCCATCACGCTGTCGCAGGCGTCGATGCAGGCGCCGCAGCCGATGCATTCCAGCTGCAGGCCATCGCGGATGTCGATGCCGGTGGGGCAGACCTGCACGCACATCGTGCAGTCGATGCAATCGCCCAGGCCTTCGGCCTTGTAGTCGGCGTCCTTGCGGCGCGGGCCGCGGTTCTCGCCACGGGCGGCGTCGTAGGAGATGACCAGCGTATCGCTGTCGAACATCACGCTCTGGAAGCGCGAGTAGGGGCACATGTCGCGGCACACCTTCTCGCGCAGCCAGCCGGCGTTGATGTAGGTGGCGGCGGTGAAGAACAGCACCCAGAACGCGGTGGTGGCGCCGACCTGCAGCGTCGCCAGCTCCAGGGTCAGCGTGCGGATCGGCGTGAAGTAGCCGATGAAGGCCAGTGCGGTGGCCAGGCTTACTGCCAGCCACAGGGCATGCTTGGCGCCACGGCGTGCCAGCTTCTGCAGCGACCAGGGCGCGGCGTCGAGCTTGATGCGCTGGCCGCGATCGCCCTCGGTGATCTGTTCCACGCGCATGAAGATCCAGGTCCACACGCTCTGCGGGCAGGCGTAGCCGCACCAGACGCGGCCGGCCAGCACGGTGATGAAGAACAGGCCGAAGGCGGCGATGATCAGGATGGCCGAGAGGAGGATGAAATCCTGCGGCCAGAAGGTCGCGCCGAAGATGTGGAACTGGCGGTTGTCCAGGTCCCAGAGCACGGCCTGGCGGCCGTTCCAGTTGATCCAGGCGGTACCGAAGAACAGCAGGAACAGCAGCCCGGCACCGAGCAGGCGCAGGTTGCGGTAGCGCCCGCTGAAACTGCGGGTGTGAATCGGGCCGCCGGCCTGGGCCGGGGTCAGGCGGATGGGTTTGGCGGTGTCGAGGTTCCGCGCGGGAATCAGGTCGGTCATGTGCGTTGCCCTCATCAGGCGTTTATCAGGCTGGCGCCATGATCCGAGCGGGGCTGTTCGCAAAACAGGCTCAGGTTTTCGTTAAAAAAGCAGATCAGATGCGCCCGGTCGGCGCCCCGGAAACGCCTTCGGCTGGCTGCAGGTCGCGTCGATCAAGGCGTCCAGCGTTGCAGTCAGGCGCCCAGCGGCGTGCCCCCTGCGACATCGCGCCGCGCTGATCAGAGCCGGTTGCCGGTCGCTCCCCGGTCCGTCTGATCCGGTTTTTTTAGGCTTTTCTGGCGCTGTTTTCGGTGCACGGCCGGCAGGCATAGTCGACACCCCGTGATCAGGAGGCAGCCGGCATGTACCAATACGACGACTACGACCGCGCGCTGGTGCGCGAGCGCGTCGCCCAGTTCCGCGACCAGATTCAGCGGCGCCTGAGTGGCGAGCTGAGCGAGGAGGAGTTCCTGCCGCTGCGCCTGCAGAATGGCCTGTACCTGCAGAAGCATGCCTACATGCTGCGCGTGGCGATTCCCTACGGCACCCTGTCGGCACGGCAGATGCGCGCCCTGGCGCATATCGCCCGCGAGTACGACCGGGGCTACGGGCACTTCACCACGCGGCAGAACATCCAGTTCAACTGGATCGAGCTGGAGCGCGTGGCGGACATCCTCGACTGGCTGGCCGAGCACGACATGCACGCCATCCAGACCTCCGGCAACTGCGTGCGCAATATCACCACCGAGGCCTTCGCCGGAGTCGCTGCCGACGAGTACCTCGACCCGCGCCCGCTGGCCGAAATCCTGCGCCAGTGGTCGACGGTCAACCCGGAATTCCTGTTCCTGCCGCGCAAGTTCAAGATCGCCCTGTGCGCTGCCGAGGAGGATCGCGCGGCGGTGCAGGTGCATGACATCGGCCTGCAGCTCTACCGCGACGAGGCCGGCGAGCTGCGCCTGCGCGTGCTGGTCGGCGGTGGCCTGGGGCGTACGCCGATCATCGCCCAGGTGCTGCGCGAGGGCCTGGCCTGGCGTGACCTGCTGTCCTACGTCGAGGCCATCCTGCGCGTGTACAACCGCCATGGCCGGCGCGACAACAAGTACAAGGCGCGCATCAAGATCCTGGTCAAGGCGCTGGGCATCGAGGCGTTCGCCGCCGAGGTGGAGCGCGAATGGCAGATGATCAAGGATGGCCCGGCGCAGCTCACCGACGATGAGTACCAGCGCGTTGCGGCCTCCTTCCGCAAGCCGGCCTACGTGCCGCTGGATGCCATCGATCTCGACTTCGGCACCCACCTGGCACACGACGAGGCCTTCGCCCGCTGGGTCTCGCGCAATGTCATGGCGCATCAGGTTCCCGGCTACGTCAGCGTGCTGCTGTCGACCAAACCCGGCATCAGCGCACCGCCCGGCGATGTCAGCGCCGAGCAGATGGAGGCCCTGGCCGACTGGAGCGAACGCTACGGTTTCGGCGAGATTCGCGTCGCCCATGAGCAGAACCTGGTGCTGCCCGACGTGCGCAAGACCGACCTCCACGCGCTGTGGACGCAGGCCCAGGCGGCCGGCCTGGGGACCGCCAACGCCGGCCTGCTCACCGACATCATCGCCTGTCCGGGGGGCGACTTCTGCGCGCTGGCCAACGCCAAGTCGATTCCCGTTGCACAGGCCATCCAGCAGCGCTTCGATGACCTCGACTACCTGCATGACCTGGGCGAGATCAGCCTGAACATCTCCGGCTGCATGAACGCCTGCGGTCACCACCATATCGGCAACATCGGCATCCTCGGCGTCGACAAGAACGGCAGCGAGTGGTACCAGCTCACCCTCGGCGGCAGCCAGGGCCGGCAGGCGGCGCTGGGCAAGGTGATCGGCCCGTCCTTCGCCGCCGAACAGGTGCCCGAGGTGATCGAGCGCATCGTGCGCACCTACGTGGACTACCGCGAGGTCAACGAAGGCTTTCTCGACACCTTCCAGCGCATCGGCCTGGAGCCCTTCAAGGAGCGCGTGTACAGCCGGGAGGTGGCGGCATGAACAACCTGATCCGCCTGGTCGAGGGCCAGGCCCGTATCGTCGATGACGATCCCTGGCAGCTGCACGACGGCGACGACGCCCCGTCGGCGCCGCTGATCCTGCCGCTGGCGGCCTGGCGCGCACGGCAGCCTGCGGCGGTGCTGGAGGGCAGGGCGATGAGCGCCGATGGCCTGTTGCTGCAGGTGGATGACGAGCCGGAAGCGCTGCAGCCGTTGCTCGCCAGCCTGACGCTGATCGCCATCGACTTTCCCAGCTTCCGCGATGGCCGTGGCTACAGCCAGGCCTACCTGTTGCGCACGCGCCTGGGCTGGCGTGGGGAGCTGCGGGCCGTGGGCGACGTGCTGCGCGATCAGTTGGCGCACATGCGCCAGTGTGGCTTCGATGCCTTCGCCGTGCGTGCCGACAAGTCGCTGGCCGATGCACTCAAGGGCCTCGACGGGCTCAGTGTGTTGTATGGTCGCTCGGTCATTGAACCGCGCCCGCTGTTCCGTCGCGGGCGCCATAAGGAGGAATCGAGATCATGATGGTGCGTGGCCTGTTCTGGCTGGTCCTGCTGCAACTGTTTGGCGTGGCCCTCAACCACTGGCTGTTGCCGATGCTGCCGGCGTCCATCATCGGCCTGCTGCTGCTCTCGGTCTGGCTGATGTGGCGCGGCGCCGTGCCCGAGCCCCTGCAACAGGCCGCCGGCGGCCTGCTGCCCTACCTGCCGTTGCTGCTCGCGGTACCGGCCTCGGGGATCATGACCAGCACTGACTTGCTGCTCGGCGAGCTGCCGGTGATCGCCACGGCGCTGGTGCTGTCGCTGCTGGTCACGGTGCCATTCTGCGGCTGGTTGCTGCAGACGCTGATTCGCCGCCAGGAGCGCAAGGGATGACGCTGCTGACTCACCACCCGCTGTTTGCCATCGCCCTGACGCTCGCCGCTTTCCTGATCGCTGCCTGGCTGTATCGCCGCAGTGGCTGGCTGGTGTTGCAGCCGGTACTGGTCTCGGTGACGCTGATCGTCACCACCCTGCTGCTCTGTGGGGTGGACTACGCGACCTACCGCGCCGGTGCGGAGCCGGTGGCCTGGCTGCTCGGTCCGGCCACCGTGGCGCTGGCGGTCCCCCTGCAACACAACATCAAGCGTATCCGCCAGCTGTTCTGGCCGATCATGATCACCCTGTTCGCCGGGGGCGTGCTCTCGGTCAGCCTGACCCTGGCCATCGGCTGGGCCCTGGGCGCCGACTGGAGCGTGGTGATGAGCCTGGCGCCGAAGTCGGTGACCATGCCGATCGCCATGCCGGTGGCCGAGCAGATCGGCGGGGTCGCGTCGCTGGCCGCGGTCATGGTGATGCTCACCGGGGTGATCGGCACGGCGCTGGGGCCGTTGCTGTTGCGCTGGGCCGGTGTCGATCATCCGGCGGCGCGCGGCCTGAGCTATGGCATCAACGCCCACGCCATCGGCACCGCCCATGCCTTGCAGGAGGGCGAGGAGTGCGGCGCGTTCGCCGCCCTGGGCATGAGCCTGCTGGGTATCGGCACCGCGTTGCTCCTGCCGCTGCTGCTGGCCTGAGGCCGCCGCGCTGCAGCGAAGCGCTCGCGGCTGAAGCCGCTCCTACGGGACGGGTGATTCGGTCAGCGTCAACAGGATATCGGCATACCAGGTGCAGTTGAGGCCCAGGGCTTCGTCCTGGTCCTCGTCGCGGTTGCCGAGCAGGCGCGTGGAGTGGATGCCGAGCAGGTGCCAGGGCAGTTCGCTGTCCAGCTCGGCGCGCTTGACCACCGGTGCGCCGCTGATGCCGCGATGGGTGCGGCCATCGGTGAGGAAGTAGCCGAGCCCCTGAAAGCGCAGGCCGAACGAGGAGGCCAGGCCGGCATGCCGGGCGACTGGCATGCGGTGCAGGCTGTCCTGGAAGCCGAGCGGGAAGCCCACCACCAGCAGCGTCGAGCCGATTTCGACATCTTCGTCAGGCTGCAGCAGGTGTTGCGGGGTGAAGGCGTGGTAGGCGCCGTCATGGGGAAGGGCTGCCTGATCCAGTTCGATCACCGCCACATCGATCTCGCCGGCGCTGTCCATGCCTTGCCGCCACAGATGCTGCTCGCCGTCATACAACGGGATGGAGAAACTGACGGTGCTGGCCAGATTGCTGGCGTCGGTATGCAGTTCGATCTGCAGGCTGTCGGGTTGATGGCCACTGGGTTCGTCGAGCACGACGTGGCGGCTGGTGACGAGAAACAGCCGCTGCTCGCGGCGGAAGAAGAAACCACTGGCGTTGGTCAGTATCTGCCCGGCCGCCAGGGTGGTGATGCGTGCAGCGCTCAACATCAGGGAGTCGATCATGGCCGGGCCTCCTGCCGGTGTGTGGCTTGACGACTGACTGCCAGACGCCTGCCAGGTTCGCCTTGGTTCACGCCTGGCGCATCGAGCCATGCGGGTGGATGGGGAAAACGACATCCACCCGGTGCGGCAGCGGCGTCAGACGCTGGCCGGCTCGTCTTCGTTGCGGTCCAGCGCCACCTGGCGGATCGACAGGCGAATCTCGGCCGGCAGCACGCGCTTGGCGGCGCCTTCGGCCAGCTCGCTGAGCAGCGGGTGGTGGCTGAGCTTGCCGGCCTCGTCCTGGCGCAGCACGCCCTGGTCCAGCAGGCTCTGGATGAAGTGGCGGAACAGGCTCTTGTCGAAGAACTCCGGCGCATTCAGGCCGTGCAGGATCGACAGGCGCTGGGCCATCACCGTGCACAGGTCTTCCAGCTCCTCGGCGCTGATCGCGTTCTGCCCGGCATTGAGCAGCAGGGCGATGGCCATGTAGAAGCGTTGCAGGGTCTGCGCCACCGAGCGCGACAGCAGCGTCAGCAGGACGAACTGGCGGGAGCTGGGTGCCGGACGCACGTAGACGTCGCCCTCGACCTTGAGCAGGCCCTGCTCGACGAACGCGGCCAGCCACTGGTCGACCACGCCTTCCAGTTCGCTCTGCTCCCAGCGGATGAACAGTTCGGACTGCAGGTAGGGATAGAGTGCGCCGGTGAAGCGCAGGATCTGCTCGCGGCTGATGCGTGCGCTGCTCTGGAAGAAGCTCGCCAGCAGTGCCGGCAGGGCGAAGATGTGCAGCACGTTGTTGCGGTAGTAGGTCATCAGGACGGCGTTCTGCTCGTCCAGGTAGAGAATCTTGCCCAGGGCGTCCTTTTGCTCGGCCAGCAGGTCCATGCCCTTGGCGTGCTCGATCAGCGCCGCGCCGTCGCCTTCCGGCAGGGTGGTGTGGGGCGAGTAGGGCACGGCCCGCAGCAGCGCCAGGTACAGGTCGAGCACGCGCGCCAGGGCGCGGTCGTCCAGCGCCAGCTTGCTGGTGGAGAGCAGTGCCAGGGCGACGAGGTTGACCGGGTTGATCGCCGCCGCCTCGTTGAGGTGGCGCGCCACGTGTTCGCCCAGGCGGTTGGTGGTTTCGTTGAGCCAGCTCGGCCGGTATTGCGGGCCCAGCTCCTGCTGGCGCCAGCCGGGTTGCTGCTGGTCGAGGAATTCGCCGAGCTTGATCGGCTCGCCGAAGTTGACCGACACCTGGCCGAAGCGCTGCTTGAGCGCGCCGAGCACCTTGAACAGGTCGAAGATCGATTCCTTCTTCTTGCTCGCGCCGCGCAGCTCGCCCAGGTAGGTGCGGCCTTCGAGCACGCGCTCGTAGCCGATGTACACCGGCACGAAGACGATGGGCAGGCGATGCGAACGGAGGAAACTGCGCAGGGTGATGGCCAGCATGCCGGTCTTCGGTCGCAGCATGCGCCCGGTACGCGAACGGCCGCCCTCGACGAAGTACTCCACCGGGAAGCCCTTGCTGAACAGGGTGTGCAGGTACTCGTTGAACACTGCGGTGTACAGCGGGTTGCCCTTGAAGGTGCGGCGCATGAAGAAGGCGCCGCCACGGCGCAGCAGGCCGCCGATCACCGGCATGTTGAGGTTGATGCCGGCTGCGATGTGCGGCGGCGTCAGGCCGTTGCGGAACAGCAGGTAGGAGAGCAGCAGGTAGTCGATGTGGCTGCGGTGGCAGGGCACGTAGATCACCTCGTGGCCCTGGGCGATGTCACGCACGCCCTCGATGTTGTGCACCTTGATGCCGTCGTAGATCTTGTTCCAGAACCAGGACAGCACCAGCTCGAGGAAGCGGATCACCGTATAGGTGTAGTCCGAGGCGATCTCGTTGCCGTAGCGCAGCGCCTGGGCTTCTGCCTTTTCCAGGCTGATCTTCTCGCGCTCGGCCTCGTCGACGATGGCCTGGCGTACCAGCGGGTCGTGGACCAGGCCCTTGACCAGGTTGCGCCGGTGCGACACGTCCGGGCCGATCACGGCGGCCTTCTGGTTGCGGAAGTGCACGCGCAGGATGCGGTGCACCATGCGCAGGGTGCGCTCCTGGCCCTTGTCCTGCTCGACCAGTTCGCGCAGGTGGATCGGCGTGGAGAACTGCACGCGGGTCTTGCGCCCGAGGATCAGGATGCTGACCAGGCGGCGCAGGCGGCCGGTAACGGCCCAGCTGTCGGCAAACAGCAGTTTCCAGGCGCTGGTCTCGCGATCCGGCGACTGTCCCCAGAACACGCTGACCGGGACGATCTGCGCGTCATCCACGGCATGCTGGCCGAGGGCGCTGACGACGCGATCCAGGGTGGGCGAAATCCCGCGTTTGTCCTGGCGGCCGAACCAGTCCGGCTCCGGGGTCAGGTAGAAGAACGCCGCTGGCTCGACATGTTCCCCGACGGCCACCGGCAGCACCGGGCGCGGCAGGCCGGCCTTGGTGCACTCGCGGTCGACCACGGCCAGGTCGCTCACCGAGGGCTGCTGCAGCACGTAGAACACCGGCTTGCTGCGATCGAGCTTGAGGGTGAAGGCGGACTGGTTGATGGTTTCCGAGCGTACCCAGAGGTACAGCAGGCGGCGCAGCGCGCTGAAGGCCATGCGGCGGAAGGGAGAACGGGTCATACGGACTCTTGAGCAGATAAACGAGCGGATGCTCGGGAAGGGCGCTAGTGTGCCGCAAGCCTGCCTGGCGGGCAAAAAACTTCCGGGACCAGCCGCTGGCGCCGCAGCCTGACGGGGTTGCCACGGTCGACAGGGCTGGCACCACGTGGGTGTCCGTGCAGTCAGCCTGGCCAGCATGCCGCCGGCACATGACGGAAAAACGGTCGACGCTTCGGCCCCCGTTGTTCAACAGAACCACAAAGGCGGCTTCGGGTTCCCGAGCGGAATGCCGGGTCAGCCTCTGCAGCGTGTCGCGCGAGGGGTATCGGCCATGTCGGTCCTCGAATCGGCTACGCCAGCTTCATCAGCACCACGCCGAGCGCGATCACCCCGCACGCCAGGAGCCGGATCGGTCGCATGGGTTCCTTGAGCAACAGCACCCCGAGCAGCACGGCAAACACCACGCTGGTTTCGCGCAACGCCGACACCAGGGCCACCGGTGCCTGAGTCATGGCCCAGATGACGATGGTGTAGGCCGCCATCGACATCGCCCCGCCGGCCAGCCCGCCGCGCCAGTGCGGGCCCAGCTGGAGAAAGGCGCGCGGCCCGCGGCTGACGGCGAGCACCGCCGCCATCACCGCGCCGTTGACGCTGAACAGCCACAGCGAATAACTCAGCGCATCGCCGTTGGCGCGGGCGCCCATGGCATCGCTGAGGGTGTAGCCGGCGATGAACAGGGCAGTCATCAGGGCGCAGAACAGCATCGCCCGCTGCGGGGCCTGGTGGTGGCCGCCGCGCAGCGCCATCAACCAGATGCCGATCACCAGCACCAGCAGGCCCAGCAGCTGCTGGGTGCCCAGCCCGTCATGCAACAGCAGCAGCGAGAGCAGGGCGACCATCAGCGGCGAGCTGCCGCGCGCGATGGGGTAGACCTGGCCCAGGTCGCCGTACTGGTAGGCGCGGGCCAGGAAGAAGTTGTAGCCGATGTGCAGCACGGCCGACAGCGCGATCCAGGGCCAGGCTGCGGCCTGCGGTACGGCGACCAGCGGCAGTGCGCAGAGCGCCACCAGGCCGGCGCCGACCTGGATCAGGGTGGCGGTCAGGAAGCGGTCGAGACCGATCTTGAGCAGGGCGTTCCAGCCGGCATGCAGGGCAGCGGCGGCGATGACGGCGAGAAAGACCGTGGTGTCCAAGACGGGCCTCGAGGGTAGCGATTGTCGAAGAAAATCAGCAGGATCGGCGCCGATGTCGCTCGGCTTGCCATGATGGGTCAAGCAGGGGTGTCAGTCTGCCGCATGCCGCATTATCGGGCAAAATCCGTTGCAGACTGATGGCAGCACAGTGGCGCGGCAGTGCCTATGATTCAACGCAAGGCGCTGGATCAAGCCCCGTGACGCTGAACGATAGCGGGTTTCAGGGGCGTGCTCCTCGCCCAACGACTAGCAGGATACAGCCCGTGGATGCCCTGGAGAACAAGGCGATGACCCCGCCCAGACAGCCGAGTGACGCACCTGAGCGCGTCGCCAGAGGCCCCCGAACCGCAACGCCCCTGAACCTGCTGGTGGTGCTGGCGAGCGTTTTCATTCTGGTTGTCTGGCTGATCACCCTGCAGCGCATCGCCTTCGAGCGTGAGCAGGCACTGGCGGCGGAAATGAAGGCCAATGCCAGTCTGGCCATCGCCTTCGAGCAGCAGGTGTCCCGCGCGCTGAAGGCGGCCGAGCAGGTGGCGGCGTTCGTGCGCGAGCAGTACCGTCTGCAGGGCAGGGCGATCGACCTGCGGCGCTGGGTCGAGGAGGGAGTGATCCGCGAGGAGATGTTCACCATCATCAGCGTGGTGGACGAGCATGGCGACATCGTCAGCAGCAGCCGGAGCACCGGCCCGGTCAACTACGCCGATCGCGAATTCTTCACTGCGCAACGCGCTGCGCGCATCGACCACCTGTTCATCAGCCAGCCGGTCTTCGGGCGTGTGTCCAAGCGCTGGCTGATCCCCATGTCGCTGCGTATCGAGCACGCGGACGGCCGTTTCGCCGGGGTGGTGGTGATGGCCATCAGTCCGCAGGACGTCACGCAGTTTTTTCAACAGGTCGACCTGGGCGCGCAGGGGCTGCTCGAACTCGGCGGTCTGGATGGCGTGGTGCGCGCGCGCAAGATCGGCGCACGCAGCGAGTTCGGCCTGAGCGGCGAGTCGCTGGCCTGGTTTCAGCGGCAGAAACAGCGCCGCACCGATGACTTCTACGACAGCGGCCAGGGGCTCGATGGCGTCGCCCGTATCGTCAGCTACCGCAGCATGGCCGACTATCCGCTGATGGTCACCGTGGCCACGGCCTACGACGAGGAAATGGCCACGGCCCTGCAGCGCCGCACCACCTATCTGCTGGCGGCCGTCGGTGTCTCCCTGGTAGTGATGCTGTTCGTCGGCGTGCTGGCGCTGATGCTGGTCCGCCAGCGCGCGGCGACCGATGCCCTGCAAGGCAGCGAGGCGCTGTTTCGCGCGACCTTCCACCAGGCGGCCATGGGCATTGCCCATATCAGCCCCGAAGGCCGGATCCTGCGTGTCAACGAGACCTTCTCGCGCATGCTCGGACGCCCGCCCGAGCGCTTGCAGGGCGGCAACATCTTCGACCTGAGCGACCCCGAGGTGGCCAGCGCCGCCCGGACTTTCCTGCGCGAGCAGCTGGCCAGCGACGGCGGCGCGCTTTCCCCGGAGATCGAGAAGACCTACCGCCGCGAGGATGGCTCGCTGCTCTGGGTGTGCGAGGCCGTGAGCGTCGTGCGCAAGCGCCAGGGCCACCCGGCGTTCCTGGTGCTGGTCGCGCAGGACGTCACCGAGCGCAAGCGCCTGGAGGCACGTCTGTCCCACGAGGCGCAGCACGATGCGCTGACCGGCCTGGCCAACCGGGTCCGCTTCCGCCAGCGGCTCGACCAGGCGCTCGACGCGGTGCGCGATCAGGAGCAGCTGTGCGCCGTGCTGTATATCGATCTGGACGGCTTCAAGGCGATCAACGACCGCCACGGTCATACGGCAGGCGACTGCCTGTTGCAGATGGCCGCCAGGCGCCTGGAAGGCTGTGTGCGCAGCAGCGATATGGTCGCGCGCTTCGGCGGTGACGAATTCGGCATCCTGCTCGCCAGCCTGCACAGCCGCCAGGATTGCGCGGCGGTGGCGCTCAAGGTGCTGGATGTCCTGGCGCAGCCGTTCGACCTGGACGGCCATCCGGCACGCATATCGGCGAGCGTGGGCGCCGCCCTGTATCCCCTGCAGGCCTATAATGGCGCGGACCTGCTGAAACAGGCGGACCAGGCCATGTACGTGGCCAAGCACGCCGGCAAGAACCGCTTTCACTGCGCGCCGGAGTAGGGCGCTACTGCCCGGTGCTGGAAGACGTCGAGGGCCTGGGGCCGTCGGCCACCAGAAGCTGCCGACGCCAGCGCCACTCCAGCAGGCCCAGACCACCGACGAACACGGCCTCGCCGAGCAGGTGGACGACGCCCGGTAGCGCCATGCTCTGGGCAAGGGCGGCCGTGATGCCCAGGCAGAGCGCTGCCCATGCGCCGTTGGCCAGCGCCAGCAACTTGATCAGGCCTTCGCGGCGCCGGGTACGGATGGCCAGGGAGAAGGAAAAGCAGGCATAGGCGATGTTGACCACGCCGATGCTGTGCAGCAGTGCCGGCGGCAGTGCGTACCAGGCGCTCAGCCAGGTGGCGAACAGCAGCACGAGCAGGCCGGCGAGTGCGGCGGCGGTGCAGTCCAGCCAGAGGATGTGCCTGCCCAATGCGCTCAGGGCCCTGGTCCTAACGCCGCAGCGCAAGGAGCGCTGCGCCGAAGGCAATGAACACGCTGCCGAATACCCGGTTCACCCAGGTCACGAACGAGGGGCGCTGCAGCGCCTGCCTGGCCCGTGCCGCCAGCGAGGCATAGGCGACCAGGGTGATGAACGACAGCAGCATGAAAATCCCGGTGAGGATGAAGAACTGCGGCAGCAAGGGCTCACGGGTGTCGACGAACTGTGGAAACAGCGCCGTGAAGAACAGGATCGGCTTGGGGTTGAACGCGGCGATGAACAGCGCCTCGCGATAGAGCCGAAAGGGCCTGTAGGCGCGGCGCTCGGCGGCTTGGCTGGCCTCCACCTGGAGCAGCGAGGCACGCCCCAGCAGATGGCGCAGGCCGATGTAGAACAGGTACATGGCGCCCAGCACCTTGACGACACTGAACAGCAGGGCCGAGGACTTGAGCAGCAGCCCCAGGCCCAGCATCGCCGCGGCGGACAGGCAGAACAGGCCCATGATGTTGCCCAGCGACGACCACACCACCGCCCGCACGCCGAAGCTCAGCCCATTGCGCAACGCCAGCAGGATCGCCGGTCCGGGGCTGACGACTGCGATGCCGGCCACGGCGGAAAAGGCAACGGCTGTTTCGAGATTCATGGGGTGCCTGCTGATTGGCTGGAACGTGGCTGTCTACGTGGCCGCCCGGCGAATCCGCAGAGGCTCCGCCAGGGCCGCGAGCAGCCACATTAGAGGGCCGGATCAGGAAATGGAAGCAGGTCCTGGGAGACGCTTGGCTGAGCCTGCCATTCGTCGTCGATCTTGTAGAAGTCCGCTTGTGATTCCGAGCTGCCTGCGCCGACTTTCAGGGCGAAGGTGCAGGCGATCTGCCCAGGGTGTTGCGCCTCGAGTGCAGGCACGCAGGTGCCGAGCGTCACGGTCATCTCCGCACGCATCTGCTCGAGGCCGGTCAGCGCCGCGATCACGTCCGCGGCTTCCTCGGCATTGGGTCTGAGCAGCCCGTCAGGCGGGTTCGAGTCGTCAGCATGGGCCAGGGGCGTCGCCAGGCCGAGCAGTACCGCAGTGGCTAGGGGTATGAACATGTTCAGGGTCTCGATCGTCGACGCGCGCAGAGCGCTTCAGACATGCTGGAGGATGTTGATCAGGTTGCCGAGCGGGTCCCTGACGTAGAAACGGCGAACGCCCCAGGGCTCATGCGACGGCCCGTACTCGATGGGAATCCGCTGTTCCGCGACACGTCGCAACGCCTCGTCGAGATCATCCACCTCGATGGACAGGTCGGGCACTGGCGTGCCCGAGCCGCCCTCGCTGGCGAAGCTGACCTGCACCGCCATCCTCTCGGAACCGGCATAGGTGCGAATCCAGCCATGGTCCATGACCAGTTCGAGGCCCAGGATCAGCCGATAGAACTCATCCACCTCCGCTGGTTGCGCTGCGTGAAGATTGGCAATGATCCGTTTGACGTTCATGTGGCTTCCTTGGGGGTAAGCGAGCGTGCGCTATCGAGGTTAGGCCAAGTCACCGGGTTGAGCGAGTACGCCTGCACCGACGTCAGCGGCCGACGCCACTGCCAGCATGTCTGCAGAACTGCTCCTTCAGCCCGATTTTCAGCCACAGGCCGCCGCCGGAGGCGATGGCCAGTTTGTCCATCTGCTTGCGCTTGCGGCGCAGCGCCGAAGGCTTCTCGAAGTAGCCGAACCGCCGTTTGTACCAGCGGCGGCCCAGTTCGGCGCCTACCTTGCGATTCAGCCTTGCGAGTACAACTTCCAGTGAGTCAGCGGATGTCACGTCGACGGTTACGGGCATGTCTGGCGTTTTACGGACTGACGCCTGTCCATTCAGTAGCGCTGATGCGCTGGAAGGGAGTTGCCTTGCCGGGTTCCGGCGCGGCGGGTGATTCCGGTCGTGCTCCGGGGCGCTAGCTGAACAGGCCGGAGATGACGCTGATCATCCCCTCGATGAGGGCCAGAAGTCCATCGATGATCGCCTCCACCGTCCCGGTTACCACCTCCAGGATGCCGCCGTCGCCCCAGGTGAGCGGGACAGCCACTGCGGCGATGGAAACCAGCATGGCGGCCACGGCAACGGCGTGCACGCCCATCGTCAGCAGATAGATCAGCGCGCCGATCAGGCAGGTGGCGCACAGGGCATTGAAGGCTCGCAGCCCTTTCGAACGAGGCGTCTGATTATTCATCCGTGAATGCTTTCCAAGGTTGGTCTGGGCGCTGAGCCTAGCAGGTTCTCTGCGCAGGGGGATGGGGTGGGGCGTTGCGTCTGCCCGGCATGACGGTGCTGGGCCGCTCGCAGGCAGGCTTCGGAACGGCTGCAACGACCGTCACGAGCACTCGCCCGGGCCTTGTCGGGCGAGCCGGCTGAACCTCGCCTGACGCATTTTGCCGAGGTGTGCGGGGCCGCTGAACTTTTCCGGACGAGGGTTGTCATGCCTTCGTCCGGGCGTGCGCTTTTGCCCGGCATTCTTGCGGCCTGCGTTCTCGCGGTGGTTACGCGGGACTCGGGCGTTTTCGCGACGGTGAGAGGCCATGATCGAAATAAGAAACCTGACCAGGCGTTTTGCGCAGTACACGGCAGTCGATGACCTGTCGTTCAGTGTCCAGCCAGGGGAAGTGCTGGGCTTTCTCGGCCCCAACGGGGCTGGCAAATCCACCACGATGAAGATGCTCACAGGGTTTCTCGCGCCGACCTCCGGCACGGCGAGCATTCTCGGCTGCGATATCCAGACGCAGACGCTCAAGGCCCAGCGGCAGATCGGCTACCTCCCCGAAGGCGCGCCGTGCTACGGCGATATGAGTGTGCGCGGTTTCCTCTCCTTCATCGCCGAGGTGCGCGGTTTTCGTGGTGCCGAGAAGGCGCTGCGGGTCGAGCATGCCGTGGCCCAGGTGGAGTTGCAGGCGGTGCTGGAGCAGAGCATCGAAACGCTGTCCAAGGGCTTCAAGCGCCGTGTCGGCCTGGCCCAGGCGATCCTGCACGATCCGCGCGTGCTGATTCTCGACGAGCCCACCGACGGCCTCGATCCGAACCAGAAGCATCAGGTGCGCCAGCTCATCCAGGGCCTGGCCCGCGACAAGATCGTGATCATTTCCACCCACATCCTCGAAGAAGTCACGGCGCTCTGCACCCGCGCCGTGGTCATCGCCCAGGGCCGCCTGCTGGCCGATGGCACGCCGCTGGAACTGGAGAGCCGCTCGCGCTACCACCAGGCGGTGACGCTGGTGGCCGATGAGGCCCTGGACCTGGCCGCGCTGGCGGCGCTGCCCGGTGTCGCCGGGGTCGAGGAGAACCCGCGCGAGCACAGCCTGAGCGTGCTGGCGCAGCCGGGCGAGGTGATCTTCCCGCAGGTCAATGCACTGATCGCCCAGCGCGGCTGGAGGGTCAGGGAGCTCAACGTGGAACGCGGTCGGCTCGATGAAGTATTCCGCAGCCTGACCCGAGGAGATCAGCCATGACCCAGTTGCCCGTGATCTTCAAGCGCGAGCTGGCGAGCTACTTCGCCACGCCGCTGGCCTATGTGTTTATCGTGATCTTCCTGGTGCTGTCCGGGGTGTTCACCTTCTACCTGGGCGGTTTCTTCGAGAGCGGCCAGGCCAACCTCTCGGCCTTCTTCAACTTCCACCCCTGGCTGTACCTGTTCCTGGTGCCGGCGATCGCCATGCGCCTGTGGGCGGAGGAGCGCAAGTCCGGCTCCATCGAGCTGCTGATGACCCTGCCGATCACCCGCTTCGAGGCGGTCACCGGCAAGTTCCTGGCGGCCTGGGTATTCGCCGGCATCGCGCTGCTGCTGACCTTCCCGATGATCATCACCGTCAACTACCTGGGCGAGCCGGACAACGGCGCGATCATCACCGGCTACCTCGGCAGCTGGCTGCTGGCCGGGGCCTACCTGGCCATCGGCTCGTGCATGTCGGCGCTGAGCAAGAACCAGGTGATCGCCTTCATCCTCGCGGTCAGCGCCTGCTTCCTGTTCATCGTCAGCGGCTTTCCGATGGTGCTCGATGCCTTCGCCTGGGCGCCGCAATGGTGGGTGGACGCCGTCGCCTCGCTGAGTTTCCTGGTGCGCTTCGATGCCATCAGCAAGGGTGTGATCGACCTGCGCGACCTGCTGTATTTCCTCTCGCTGATCGCTGCCTGGCTGACCGCCACTGCCGTGGTCATCGATCTGAAGAAAGCCGACTGAGGAGCGCCCATGAAAAAGCTGATCTATTCCGGCGCCGGGCTGCTGCTGATCGCGGTGGCGTTCGTTGCCTTCAATCTGCTGGCCGGTATCGGCCTAGGCGGTGCGCGCCTGGACTTCACCGAGCAGAAGCTCTACACCATCTCCGACGGCACCCGGCAGATCCTCGGTGAGCTGGACGAGCCGATCAACCTGTACTTCTTCTACTCGGACAAGGTGGCCAAGGACCTGCCGGCGCTGCGTACCTACGCACAGCGCGTGGAGGAGATGCTCAAGGCCTACCAGGCGCAGGCGAACGGCAAGATCCGCCTGCACATCATCGACCCCCAGCCCTTCTCCGAGGACGAGGACAAGGCGGCCGAGTACGGTCTGCAGGGGATTCCGCTGCAGCAGGGTGGCGACTCGGTCTACTTCGGCCTGGCGGGCACCAATTCGCTGGATGACACCCAGGTCATTCCGTTCTTCGCCCTGGATCAGGAGGAGCACCTGGAGTACGAGCTGAGCCGCCTGGTGCAGACCCTGGCGAAACCCGAGCTGCCGGTGGTCGGGGTGCTGTCCGGGCTGCCGATGACCGGTGGCTTCGACATGATGGCGCGCCAGCCGACGCCGCCATGGATGGTGCTGGAGCAGGTGCGCCAGTTGTTCAAGATCGAGAACCTCAAGGCCGATGTCGACCAGATTCCCGAGCAGGTCTCGGTGCTCTGGCTGGTGCATCCGAAGAACCTGCCGCAACAGACCCTCTATGCCATCGACCAGTTCGTGCTGCGCGGCGGCAAGCTGATGGTGTTCGTCGACCCCTACGCGGAGGCCGACAGCGGCGAGATGCCCGGTGAGGTGGCGGTGGACAAGGCGTCGAACCTTGAGCCGCTGTTCAAGGCCTGGGGCCTGCGCATGGTCCCGGACAAGGTGCTGGGCGATGGTGCCTATGCCATGTCGGTGAACATGGGCCAGGGCCAGCGCCCGGTGCGTCATGCCGCCTGGCTGAGCCTGCCGCGCAAGGCGCTGGACCAGACCGATATCGCCACGGCCGGGCTGGAGAGCATCACCGTCGCCACGGCCGGCATCCTCGAACCGCTGGAGGGGGCGAAGAGCCACTTCACGCCGCTGATGCAGAGCTCCGAGTACGCCATGCCCTTCGATGCCCAGCGTTTCGCCATGCTCAGCAACCCGGAGGAGCTGATCCGTGAGCTGGAGCCGACCGGTGAGCGCTACACCATTGCGGCGCGGGTCGATGGCCCGGCGCAGAGTGCCTTCCCCGACGGTATCGAGGGGCGCAAGGATGGCCTCAAGCAGGCCGACAACATCAACGTCATCGCGGTGGCCGATACCGACATCCTCAGCGATCGCCTGTGGGTGCAGGTGCAGGACTTCTTCGGCCAGCGCATGCCGCAACCCTGGGCTGACAACGGCAGCTTCGTCATCAACGCGCTGGACAACCTGAGCGGTTCCGAGGCGCTGATCAGCGTGCGTTCGCGTGGCCGCTTCAGCCGTCCGTTCGTGGTGGTGGAAGAGCTGCAGCGGGCGGCCGAGCAGCGCTTGCGTGACAAGGAGCAGGCACTGCAGGCGCGCCTGACCGAGACCGAGCAGCAACTGGCCGCGCTGCAACGCAGCGATGATCCGAACAAGGCGCTGGAGCTGACCCCGGAGCAGCAGACCGCGCTGCAGCGCTTCATCCAGCAGAAGCTGGAGCTGCGCAAGGAGCTGCGCGACGTGCGCTATCAGCTCAACGCCGATATCGAGGCGCTGGGACGCACCCTGAAGGTGCTCAACATCGCCCTGGTGCCGGCGCTGCTGACCTTGCTGGTGCTGGCCCTGTGGCTGTGGCGCCGGCGTCGTCAGGCCTGACGGCCAGCGCGACCCTAGGCGCTGCAACGCGTGTGCGTAGGGTTTCGTAGCCCGGCTGCGATCCGGGGTCATGCGTAGGGTGGATCACGCTTCACCGATCCACCGCTGTGGTGGATGCAGGAAGCGGCATCCACCCTACGTCGAGGGTTTCGTATCCCGGCTGCGATCCAGGGTGGTGAGTAGGGTGGATCACGCTTTACCGATCCACCGCTGTGGTGGATGCAAGAAGCGGCATCCACCCTACGTCGAGGGTTTCGTATCCCGGCTGCGATCCGGGGTGATGCGTAGGGTGGATCACGCTTCACCGATCCACCGCTGTGGTGGATGCAAGAAGCGGCATCCACCCTACACCGAGGGTTTCGTGGCCCGGCTGCGATCCAGGGTGGTGAGTAGGGTGGATCACGCTTCACCGATCCACCGCTGTGGTGGATGCAGGAAGCGGCATCCACCCTACGTCGAGGGTTTCGTGGTGCGTCTGCGATCCGGGGGTAGCAGCGCCGCCAGCAAACGACAGGTTTTCCGCAAGGGCGCGCCGCCTCTGAGGCATCGGTGCGCTCCACGCGGCTCCATCTCATTCAAGGGGGAAGGGTTTCATGGGCAAGAAAGGTCTGAGCGCATTGCTCGTCATCGCGCTGCTCTGTGCGCTGGGCTATCTGACCCTGCGGCATGACCAGCAGCAGGCCGCCGCGCCGGTCGAACAGGCACCATGGCTGGCCGCGCAGCAGGACTACCTGGGTAGCCTGCAGGCGCTGGACATCGAGGCGCCGGGCCAGCCTCCGGTGCGTATCGAGCGTCACGGCGAGGACTGGGTGGTGCCGGCGAAGGCCGACTACCCGGCGGCAAGGCAGGTACTGGCCGACCTGCTGCGGGCGCTGCGCGAGGCGCGGAAGGTGGAGGCCAAGACCGCCAATGCGCAGTGGCACGCGCGCCTGGGGCTGGCCGAGCAAGGCGCGGAGGGTGAGCAGGCAGTGCGCCTGAAACTGCAGTTCGACGGCCACCCCGACCTCGGCCTGCGCCTGGGCAAGGCATCCCAGCAAGGCGCCGGGCAACTGGTGCGCCTGGCTGGAGAGGACCAGGTCTGGTTGATCGATCGTCAGTTGAACGTACCGCCGCGCGAGCTGGACTGGCTGGATCGGCGCATCAGTGACATTCCCTACACCGATATCCAGCGCATCGAGCTGCGCCATGCCGACGGTGAGGTGCTCACCCTGAACCGGGCCGATGCCAAGCAGTACAACTTTGCCGTCGAGCAACTGGCCGGAACGCAGAAGCTCGCTTTCGAGGGCGCGGCCAACAGCGTGGCGACGCTGTTCTCCAGCCTGCAGTTCGCTGATGCCGCACCGCTCGACCAGGTGGGCTTCAAACAGCCGCCGGTGCTGCGTTTCAGCCTCAGTGGTTTCGGTGGGCAGAAGCTTGCCGGCGCCCTGTACCGGCAGGGAGAACAGTACTGGCTGACGCTGGGGGCGCGGGAAGGTTTCAAGGTGGAGGAAGTCAGCGCGCGCCCTGACTGGGCCTATCGCCTCGACGTCGAACAGGCGCAGCGGTTGATGAAGAAATTGCGCGATCTGCTCGCCAAAAGCTGACAAAAACGCTCTGAACAGCGCATTTTTCCAGGAGGCAGGACGGCTCCAAAAAAGTACTTTTCAGTCACAATTCATGCTTTATACTCGGCCTTCGGCTGCAGCAAGAACGCTACTCGCTTGACCTGCTCCATGCTCGAATTGCCGGGGTTGGCGAGCGCTGAGAAGAACGTTTTTACCGAGCCGTCAAAGCGCCTTCGGGACAATAAAAACATAGCGAGTTTGGAGAAGTTGGTAATGGCAGATCGTGAGACCGGAACCGTCAAATGGTTCAATGATTCCAAGGGTTACGGGTTCATTCAGCGCGAAAGCGGCCCGGACGTGTTCGTTCACTACCGCGCCATCCGTGGCGAAGGTCACCGTACCCTGGTCGAAGGCCAGAAGGTCGAATTCGGTGTGACCCAGGGCCAGAAAGGCCTGCAAGCGGAAGACGTCTCTGCGGTCTGAGCCCCAGACTCCAATGAAAAGGCCCGTCATCGACGGGCCTTTTCGTTTCTGGGGTAGGCCGGATTCCCGCCAGCCTGAGCTCGACTCGGGAAATAGCACCACCTCCCTTGGTCGAGACTGGAAGCCAGTAGATACGAGGGTTCCAGTGCCACACGCCAGCGGCCTGTCATGGCCAATCGTAAGAAGTGCCTCATCTGGGGATCGCGACTTTTTGCAGGGTGGGTCAGCCATAAGAGTGCTTTTAAAAGCACTCTGAAAAGAGCTATGCTCTGCCGTGCTTTCCAGGAAAGCAGGGAGAGACCCATGACCTATGCCGTATTGGCCGATGTTGCAGCATCGGTGACCGACCTCAAGAAAGACCCGATGGGCACCATCCGCGAAGGCGGTGGTGAAACCGTCGTGATCCTCAATCGCAATGAACCGGCCTTCTATGCCGTGCCTCCAGCGCTATACGAAGCCATGCTGGAGATGATCGACGATGCCCGCCTGGCCGAAGTGGTGCGCGAGCGACGTGGTGAACCCACTGTGCGAGTAGATATCGATGACCTCATCGCGCAAGCCGGCGGAGCCGACTGAGTACGCCCTGGAGTTCAACGCCCAGGCACTGAAGGAGTGGGGCAAGCTGGGCAGCACCATCCAATTGCAGTTCGCCAGGAAGCTCAAGGAGCGCCTTGAGAATCCCCGAGTCGAGGCGGACAAGCTGCGGGATATGCCCAACTGCTACAAGATCAAGCTGCGCTCCATCGGTTATCGCCTGGTCTATGAAGTGATCGACAGCCGCTTGGTTGTGACGGTGATCGCTGTGGGCAAGCGAGAGCGCAGCAAGGTTTATGGCCGCGCCGCCAACCGCTTGTAAGTGGCCTCGCTATGGGGGGCGGTCCGCTGACTACGTAGTAATAGTCGTGGCGGGGATGGTTCGTCGGGAACGAGTTGCGTGGTGCGCTACAGCAAGCACCTGCGTGGTCACTGCGAAACGACAAAGGGCTAGCCGAATCTAACCCTTTGATCTTTATCGTGGCCGCAGCGGAACTTGAACGCTGTATATGCGCTTTGTGAATGCGTCGCTCTGGTCCCGGATTGCATCCGGGCTACGGGGGCGATGCAGGAGCCCGTGATGTGGGGCGCCTGAGCCTATACCGCACTTCGGGCACCTTCTCTCATGAATGGGCGAGGGTCATCAGCAGGCCGCCGGGCGGCCGCGTTCATTCGGTGCGCCAGACGATCTCGGTCTCGCCATCGGCATCGACCTTGATCCAGCGGTCGGCCTCTTCATCGCTTTCATCTTCGACCCAGGTGCCGGGTGCGCAGCGAACCTGCACGCCAAGGGCGGCGTAGGCGGCGCGGGCGCAGGCGAGGTCGTCGGCCCAGGGCGTGGCGTCGCTTTCCAGGTACAGGCTGTGCCATTTGCCCACCGCCTTGGGCAGCCAGGTCACCGGTACCTCGCCGGCCTTGCACTTGAAGGTCTGGCCTTTCTGCTGCCAGTCGCTGCAAGGCCCCAGGGCTGCACCCAGCCACTGGGCCACGGCGTCGCGCTCGGCGTCTTTCAGGTAGATCTCGATATCGGGTTGGCGCATGGCTTCTAGTCCTGAGAGCTGATGCTCGGGGTTTTGACGATCCAATCGTAGCGGATGGAGACGGTCACTTCGAAGGGCGTGGCGATCACTGCTTCGCGGCGTTCGGCACTGGCGCGCCAACCGTGCGGGGTCATGGCCAGCAGATCGGCGCGGGCCTGGGCCTCGGCCAGGTGCAGCGGGAACTGCAGGGTCTCGCTGTGCGCCAGGTGCATGCCCGCCGGGATCAGCGCCAGGTGTTTCTCGTCGTCGTAGTCGCGCACTTCGTCATACAGCTTCTGCCGCAGCTCCATCAGGTGGCCGCGGGTCGGGCCCATGCGCAGCAGGCCGCCGCCGGGGGCGAGCAGGCGTTCAGCCTCGCTCCAGTCGAGCGGGCTGAACACGCTGGCCAGCAGGTTGCAGCTGGCGTCGGCCAGCGGCACGCGGGCCATGCTCGCCACCAGCCAGCTCAGCTGCGGGGCACGCTTGCAGGCGCGCTTGACCGCCTCGCGGGAGATGTCCAGGGCGTAGCCGTCGGCATCCGGCAGGGCGTGGCCGATCTGCTGCGTGTAGTAGCCCTCGCCGCAGCCGATATCCAGCCAGCGAGCCGGCGCGCGTTCGGCCGCGAGCTGGGCCAGGCGTGCGGCCAGCGGCGCGTAGTGGCCGCCGTCGAGAAAGCGCCGGCGTGCCTCGACCATGGCCTGGTTGTCGCCCGGATCGCGGCTGTTCTTGTGCTGCACCGGCAACAGGTTGAAGTAGCCCTGGCGGGCGCGGTCGAAGCTGTGCCGGTTGGCGCAGGCCAGGCCGCTGGCGCTGGGTTCGAGCGCGGTCTGGCAGAGGGGGCAGATCAGCATGCGAGGAGCTTGACCATGGTCTGGTAGTAGACCTCGGTGAGCAGGTCCAGATCACTGGCCAGTACGCGTTCGTTGATCTGGTGAATGGTGGCGTTGACCGGGCCGAGCTCGACCACCTGGGTGCCGAGGGTGGCGATGAAGCGCCCGTCCGAGGTACCGCCGCTGGTCGACGGGGTGGTCTCACGACCGGTCACGCTGCGGATGCTGGCGGCCACGGCGTCGAGCAGGTCCCCGGGCTGGGTGAGGAACGGCAGGCCGGACAGCGCCCACTCCAGGTGGTAGTCCAGGCCATGCTTGTCGAGGATGGCGCTGACGCGCTGCTGCAGGTCTTCGACGCTGGATTCGGTGGAGAAGCGGAAGTTGAACACCGCCTTCAGCTCCCCCGGAATGACGTTGGTGGCACCGGTGCCGGCGTTGAGGTTGGAGACCTGGAAGCTGGTCGGCGGGAAGTAGTCGTTGCCGTGGTCCCAGTGCTCGGCAGCCAGCTCGGCCAGGGCCGGGGCGGCCAGGTGAATCGGGTTCTTCGCCAGGTGCGGGTAGGCCACGTGGCCCTGCTTGCCGTACACGGTGAGGGTGCAGCCGAGCGAGCCGCGACGGCCATTCTTGACCACGTCGCCGAGCAGGGTGGTGCTCGAGGGTTCACCGACGATGCACCAGTCCAGACGCTCGCCGCGCTCGCGCAGACGCTCGACCACCGCCTTGGTGCCGTGCTGCGCCGGGCCTTCCTCGTCGCTGGTGATGAGGAAGCTGATGGCGCCCTTGTGTTGCGGATGGTCGGTGACGAAACGCTCGACGGCGATGATCATGCTGGCCAGGCTGCCCTTCATGTCGGCGGCGCCACGGCCGCAGAGCATGCCGTCCTCATCCACGCGCACGTCGAACGGCTGGTACTGCCAGGCGTCCAGCGGGCCGGTGGGCACCACGTCGGTATGCCCGGCGAAGCACAGCACGGGGCCGTCGCCACCACGCCGGGCCCAGAAGTTCTCCACCTCTTCGATGCGCATGCGCTCCACCTCGAAGCCGCAGGCGGCGAGGCGACGCATCATCAGTTCCTGGCAGCCTTCGTCGACCGGGGTGACGGACGGACGGCGGATCAGGTCGAAGGCGAGTTCCAGAGTCGGGGTGAGAGGGGCGGTCATTGCGGCTCCGATGCGGCGGCTGGCGTGAAGGCTGGCCATCTTAAAGCAAAAGTCGTTACCAATCAGGTCATCCGGCGCCTGGGCGGATGCATTCACGCACCGGCGGCATGGCGCCGACCGACGGCTGACCTGCCTTTCGGGGTTGGGTGGGCAAGGTGCTATCTCTATAATGCGCGCCGTCCAGCAGGGGGATAGATGAATACAGACGATCAGCGCTTTGGCGGAATAGCCCGGCTTTATGGCCTAGAGGGTTACCAGCGCCTGGCTGCGGCGCATGTGGCCGTGGTCGGCATCGGTGGCGTCGGCTCCTGGGCTGCGGAAGCCCTGGCGCGCTCCGGCGTGGGCGAGATTTCCCTGTTCGACCTGGATGATGTGTGCATCACCAACACCAATCGTCAGGTGCACGCCCTCGAGGGCGCGGTGGGCAAGGCCAAGGTCGACGAGATGGCCGCGCGCATCCGTGCCATCAATCCGGCGTGCGTGGTGCATGCGGTGGCCGACTTCGTCACCCGCGAGACCATGGCCGAGTACATCACCGAACAGCTCGATGGCGTGATCGACTGCATCGACAGCGTGCCGGCCAAGGCCGCGCTGATCGCCTGGTGCAAGCGGCGCAAGATCCAGATCGTCACCACCGGCGGTGCGGGTGGCCAGGTCGACCCGACGCAGATCCAGGTCACCGACCTGAACAAGACCTTCAACGACCCGCTGGCGGCCAAGGTGCGCAGCATGCTGCGTCGTGACTACGGCTTCTCCCGCACGCCGGGGCGCACCTACAGCGTGCCGTGCGTGTTCTCCACCGAGCAGCTGCGCTATCCCAAGCCGGACGGCAGCGTCTGCCAGGCCAAGGGCTTCGTCGGTGAGGGGGTGAGGCTGGACTGCGCGGGCGGTTTCGGTGCGGTGATGATGGTCACCGCCAGTTTCGGCATGGCCGCCGCCGCCAGGCTGGTGGACAAGCTGGTCGCCGGCGCCCGGCGCCCGGCAGAGCGCAAGGCTGCTGGTTGAGGGCGTTGCGCGTTGCGCATTTGACTATGCTGGATAAACGGAAAAGGTGCAGCAAACGAACACAGGGAAGCATCGAACGTCATTCGTAGTAGAGGTGATTTTGTGTCTTACCGGTTTGAGCGCGTCTTTCGCACAGGGCGCAGGGCACGGATGCTCGCCTCCCTGACGCTGCCTGTCTGGCTCCTGCTGCTGGCCCCGGTGCAGGCCGAGCCGCAGACCCTGCGCATCGGCACTGGTGACTGGGCGCCCTATGTCGATCAGCAGCGCGCCGATGGCGGGGCCCTGGCGCGGCTGGTCAGTGCGGTGTTCGCCGAGGCCGGCTATCGGGTCGAATACATCTTTCATCCCTGGGACCGCAATGTGCTGATGCTGCAGCAGGGGCAACTGAGCGCGATCATGCCCTACAGCTGCAGCCCCAGCCGTCTCAATTACGGCGTTTGCAGCGATCCGCTGGTGCGCGGCGAGGTGGTCCTGTTCCATCGCGCCGACCAGGCGTTCGACTGGCAGAAGGTCGACGACCTGTTCAACTATCGCATCGGCACGACCCTGGGTTACTCCTACGGGCCGGAGTTCGACGAGGCGCTGGCCGGCGGTCGCCTGATGGTGCAGCAGAGCGGCAAGGAAGACACCAGCTTCCGCCTGCTGGAGCTGGGGCGCATCGACCTGCACCCGCAGGATCGTGCGGTAGGCTATGCCATGTTGCGCCAGCTGTTCCCCAAGGACGCCAGTCATATTACGCACCATCCGCGCTACCTGAACAAGGAGCCGCTGCGCCTGCTGTTCCGCAAGGATGACGCCGAAGCGGCGGAGCTGTTGCGCCTGTTCAACGCCGGGCTGCAAGCTTTTGCCAAGCGCGGTGACCTGAAGCGTCTGCAGCAGGCCCTGAACTCGGGCAATGCCGACAGCTGGCAGCCCAGTACCTCACATCACGTTGCGCAGGACTGAGCGACGCTCGTCCTGCGCCTGCCAAGGATTTTCATGCTCAACAACGATGTGCTGCGCAGCTTGCGCTATCTGCTGAACGTCAACGACAGCAAGCTGGAGGCCTTGTGCCGCCTGGCCGATTACCCGGTGGAGCCCGGCCTGATCTCGGCCTGCCTGCTGCGCGAGGACGAAGCCGGGTATCGCGCCTGCAGCGACGTGCTGCTCGCCCATGTCCTCGAAGGGCTGGTGTTCCACAAGCGGGGCCGGGACGACAGTCGTCCGCGCCTGCCGGTGGAGAAGCGCCTGAGCAACAACATCGTGCTGAAGAAACTGCGCGTCGCCTTCGAGCTGCGTGACGACGACATCCAGGCCATCCTGCAGGCCGCCGACCTGCCGATGACCAAGGCCGAGCTCGGGGCGCTGTTTCGTGCACCGGGGCACCGGCACTACCGCGAGTGTGGCGACCAGATCCTGCGTAACTTCCTGCGTGGGCTGACCCAGCGCGAACGCGCTCAGGCCTGAGCCAGGGCTGGCCTGGCAGGGGGCAAGCAGTTCGTAGCCCGGATGCAATCCGGGGCAACAGGCTCAGCCCGTCAGTTCGGCCATGCGCCGCAACACGGCATGCAGGCCGTTGCTGCGCGAGGGCGACAGCTGGCGCTGCAGGCCCAGCTGGCTGAACCAGTCGTTCAGATCGAGCTGCGACAACTCGTTGCTGCTCAAGCCTTCGACGCGCACCAGCAGCACGGCCAGCAAGCCGCGCAGCAGACGTGCATCGCTGGTCGCGCGGAAGCGCCAGCGGCCTTCATGCTGCTCGGCGAGCAGCCAGACCAGGCTCTCGCAGCCGTGCACGCGGTTGGCCTCGCTGCGCTCGGCGTCGCTCAGCGGCGCCAGACGCTCGCCCCATTGCATCAGCAGGCGGGCGCGCTGTTCCCAGCCGTGGCAGGTGGTAAAGGCGTCGAAAGCTTCCTGAGCGGCATTGGGCAGGCTCATTCCCGATCTCCCCCTGAACCCGTAGGAGCGGCTTCAGCCGCGATCGCGGCTGCAACGGCGTGCCGCCCAGCCGCTCCTGCGGAAAACCGGGGCATGCTCATCGCAACAGCTCCAGGGCGTTGTCCAGTGCGGCGAAGAAACGCTGCAGGTCGTCGCCGTCGCTGTACAGGCCGAGCGATACGCGGATCGCGCCGCCGAGGCCGAGCTGTTTCATCAGCGGCATGGCGCAGTGATGGCCGGCGCGTACGGCGATGCCTTGTTCGCTGAGCAGGTGAGCCAGGTCGGCGTTGTGCACGCCGTCGATGCAGAAGCTGGCCAGGGCCGTCTGCGGCGCGCCGAGCAGGCGCATGCCGGAGCGTGCCTGCAGGCCGCTCAGCAGGGCGCTGTGCAGGGCGTTCTCATGGGCCGCCACGGCATTCGTATCCAGGGCGCCAAGCCAGCGCAGCACGGCGCCGAAGGCGATCACCGCGCTGACCGCCGGGGTGCCGGCTTCGAAACCCAGCGGCGCCGGACGGAAGCTGGCCTGCTGGTAGTCGGCGTCCTGCACCATCTCGCCGCCGAACTGCCAGTGCTGCAGCCGGGCCAGGGCCTCGCCGCGGCCGTAGAGCAGGCCGACGCCATCCGGGCCGTACAGCTTGTGCGCCGAGCAGACATAGAAGTCGCAGCCCAGCGCCTGCACGTCGGGGCGCTGATGCACCGCGCCCTGGGCGCCGTCCACCACGCTCAGCGCGCCCTGGGCGCGGGCCATGGCCAGCAGCTGCGGCAGCGGTTGCCAGCGGCCGAGCACGTTGGACAGCTGGGTCACGGCCAGCAGGCGGGTGCGCGGGCCGATGCACGCGGCAGCCTGTTCCAGGTCGACGTTGCCACTGGCGTCCAGCGGCAGCACGACCAGCTCCAGGTTGCGACGCCGGGCCAGTTGTTGCCAGGGCAGCAGATTGGCGTGGTGTTCGGCGGCGCTGATGACGATCTGCCCGTCGCCCGGCAACTGCGACTCGAGGCCATAGGCGAGCAGGTTGAGTGATTCGGTGGTGCCGCGGGTGAAAATGATCTGCTCCGCGCTGGCGGCGTTGAGCCACTGCGCGGCGTCCTGGCGGCTGGCCTCGAAGGCGCGGGTGGCGCGTTCGCCGGGCAGGTGCTGGGCACGGTGCACGTTAGCTGCGCCTGTGGCGTAGTAGCCGAGCAGGGCGTCGAGCAGTACCTGCGGCTTCTGCGCGGTAGCGGCGCTGTCGAGGTAGGTCTGGCCTTCGGCTTCGAGGGCAAGAATGCCGGGGAAGTCGGCGCGCCAGGGGGAGATGAGTGACATGGATGCTTCCAGAGATCATCTGGCAGTTAAAAGTTGGGTTTAACGTGTTGCGAGCGACGGCCAGACAAGGCGCGATAAGGCTCGGACGCGGAGTTTACTGGTGTAAATGAGCGTTCGAGCCTTATTGCAACGCAGTATGGGCTAGCGCAGCAGCGTTAAACCAACTTTTCAGTTGTGAGCGTGCAGGGCTTCGTTCAGCTCGATGGCCGACTTGTGGGTCTTGCACTCCACGGCGCCGGTCAGCGAGTTGCGGCGGAACAGCAGGTCGGCCTGGCCGGCCAGCTCGCGCGCCTTGACCACCTTGACCAGTGCATTGCCCTCGTCGAGCAGGTTCACCTTGGTCCCGGCGGTGATGTACAGGCCGGCTTCCACGGTGTTGCGGTCACCCAGCGGGATGCCGATACCGGCGTTGGCACCGATCAGGCAGCCTTCGCCGACGCTGATGATGATGTTGCCGCCACCGGACAGGGTGCCCATGGTCGAGCAGCCTCCGCCCAGGTCCGAACCCTTGCCGACGAATACGCCCGCGGAGACGCGGCCTTCGATCATGCCCGGGCCTTCGGTGCCGGCGTTGAAGTTGACGAAGCCTTCGTGCATCACGGTGGTGCCTTCGCCGATGTAGGCGCCCAGGCGCACGCGGGCGCTGTCGGCGATACGCACGCCGGCCGGTACCACGTAGTCGGTCATTTTCGGGAACTTGTCCACGGAGAACACTTCCAGCAGCTCGCCCTTCAGGCGTGCTTCCAGCTGACGCTCGGCCAGCTCGCCGAGGTCGACGGCGCCCTGGCTGGTCCAGGCCACGTTGGGCAGCAGCGGGAAGATGCCGGCCAGGCTCAGGCCGTGCGGCTTGACCAGGCGGTGCGACAGCAGGTGCAGCTTGAGGTAGGCCTCCGGCGTGCTGCTCGGTGCGCCGTCTTCGGCGAGGAAGGTGGCGACCAGCGGGTTGTGGCTTTCGGCCAGGCGGGTCAGCAGCGCGGCCTGGGCGCTGTCCACGCCTTTCAGGGCCTCGGCCAGGTCGGCCGCCTGGGCAGTGGTGAAGGCGATGGCCTGGTTGCCGCCCTGGTAGCCGAGTTTCTCGGCGGCCTTGGCGACCAGCTCGGCAGCCGGGTTGAGCAGGGGCTGCGCGTAGAAGACTTCCAGCCAGTTGCCCTGGCGATTCTGGGTACCGACGCCAAAGGCGATGCTGAAGAGGGTGGTGCTCATGATATGGGTTCCTTGCAACGAAATCGGGTGAGGTATCAGGCCAACGCGGCTTGGTAGTTATCCGGTTTGAAGCCGACCAGGGTCTTGTCGCCCAGGTCGAGCACCGGGCGCTTGATCATCGAGGGCTGGGCCAGCATCAGGTCGATGGCCCTGGCCTGGTCGAGGTCGCTTTTCTGGATGTCGTCCAGCTTGCGGAAGGTGGTGCCGGCGCGGTTGAGGATGGTTTGCCAGCCATGCTCGTTGCACCATTTCTCCAGGCTCGCACGGTCGATTCCGGCGCTCTTGTAGTCATGAAAGGCATAGTCGACCTGGTGCTCTTCGAGCCAGGTTCTGGCCTTTTTCATCGTGTCACAGGCCTTGATGCCATACAGGACGTAACTCATTGATCTTCCTCTGATGAGTGGCGTGCCGGAAGCTCCGGGAAATACGGCGGGCCATTATGCCACGTCATGTCGCGGCTGGGCGGTGGCTGTCGCTGCGAAGTGTTACGGCGCTAGAATCGCAGCCTCCCGCCCGTTCCCGCCGGTTTTGCGCCATGCAATTGCTCTACACCATCCTGACCATGTTGCTGGTGGTCAGCGGCACCCGTATTACCGCCCAGTTCATCCCCTTGCCGCTGCCGTTGCTGCAGATCCTGATCGGTGCGCTGCTGGCCATTCCGGTCCTGGGCATGCACGTGCGCCTCGATCCCGAGCTGTTCCTGCTGCTGTTCATCCCGCCCTTGCTGTTCGTCGACGGCTGGCGCATGCCCAAGGGGCAGTTCCGGGAGCTGCGCACGCCGATCCTGCTGCTGGCGTTCGCCCTGGTGTTCTTCACCATCCTGGGGGCCGGGCAGGTCATCCACTGGCTGTTGCCGCAGGTGCCGCTGGCGGCCTGCTTCGCCCTGGCCGCAGTGCTCTCGCCGACCGATGCGGTGGCCGTCTCGGCGATCACCCATGGGCGTTTGCCCAACACCCTGAACAACCTGCTGCAGGGCGAGGCGCTGATGAACGACGCCTCCGGCCTGGTGGCGTTCAAGTTCGCCGTGGCAGCGACGCTTACCGGAGTGTTCTCGATCACCGATGCCGGCCTGCAGTTTCTCCTGGTGGCCTTTGGCGGGCTGGCCATCGGCGTGGCGCTCAGCTACCTGCTGGGGCGGCTGCGCGCCTGGATGATCGGCCGGGGCTGGGAAGACCCCGCCCCGCATGTGCTGCTCCTGCTGCTGTTGCCATTCGCCGCCTACGTCGCCGCCGAGCACCTGGGGCTCTCCGGGATTCTCTCCGCCGTCGCGGCGGGGATGATGCAGAGCCGCCTCGATCTGCTGCCCAGGCAGACCTCGACGCGGATGCTCAACCGCAGCGTCTGGGCGCTGCTGGAGTTCACCTTCAACGGCCTGATCTTCCTGCTGCTCGGCTTGCAGCTGCCGGACATTCTCGGCGCCGCGCTGGGCGAACACGCGACGCCCTGGCGTTTCGCGCTGCAGGCCCTGGCCATGGTGGCGGTGATCTACGCCGTGCTGATGCTGCTGCGCTTCGTCTGGGTCTACAGCTACTGGCGCATGTCCGGGGCGCTGCGCCGGTTGCGTGGCGAGCCCACGCGGTTCGCCGGGCAGTCACGCATCGCCCTCAGCGCGGTGCTGACGCTCGGTGGTGTGCGTGGGGCGGTGACCCTGGCCGGCGTGATGTCGTTGCCGTTGCTGCTCAACAGCGGCGAGGCCTTCCCCGAGCGTGACCTGCTGATCCTGATCGCTGCCGGGGTGATCCTGTTGTCATTGCTGGTCGCCAGCGTCGCCTTGCCACGCATCCTGCCGCGCCTGCCGCAGGACAACGCCGCCGTGCATGAGCGTGAGCTCAATCGCCATCGCGCGCTGATGCTGGAGTCGGCCATTCGCTACCTGGAGTCCGAGGACGAGCGCGCCGCCGATGCCGAGGGCGCAATCGCCTCGGTCGAGGTGAAGGCGAGGCTGATGAGTGAGTACCGCGATCTGCTCGAGCGTGCCCGTGGTGGCGAGGAGGCGCGTGAGCATCAGCGCGAGGTCGATCGCCTGGAGTACCGCCTGCGCCTGCAGGCGCTGCGTACCCAGCGCCTGGAGCTGTACCGCATGCGCAAGGACAACGAGCTGGATGACGACATGCTGGCCGAGATCCTGCGCGATCTGGATATCGCGGAGGCGCGCCTGCACAAGAGCTGAGTCACGGATAGGCGTAGCCCGGATTGCATCCGGGCTACGGAGTCAGAGGCTCGCGGCTAAAGCCCCTCCTACAAACCAAGCAGCTGTGGGAGGGGCTTCAGCCGCGACTGCTTTTGAAGTCGTTCAGGCGCCGCGAATGAAGCGGGCGATACGCTCGGCGGCCTCGATGCATTCGGCCAGTGGCGCGACCAGGGCCATGCGCACGCGGCCGGCGCCGGGATTGACGCCGTTCACTTCGCGCGACAGGTAGGAACCCGGCACCACGGTGACGTGTTCGCTGGCGAACAGGTCGCGGGTGAAGGTGGCGTCGTCACCCGGCGTGCGTGCCCACAGGTAGAAGCCGCCGTCCGGGCGCTGCACGTCCATCACCGGGGCGAGGATCTCCAGCACGGCGGCGAACTTCTCGCGGTACATGTCGCGGTTGGTGCGCACGTGGGCCTCGTCGTTCCAGGCGGCAACGCTGGCCAGCTGGGTCTGTACCGGCATGGCGCAGCCATGGTAGGTGCGGTACAGCAGGAAGTGCTTGAGGATGCTGGCGTCGCCGGCCACGAAGCCGGAGCGCAGGCCGGGCAGGTTGGAGCGCTTGGACAGGCTGTGGAACACCACGCAGCGCGCGAAATCACTGCGGCCCAGCTCGGCACAGGCGCTGAGCAGGCCGGGCGGCGGCGCGGCCTCGTCGAAGTACAGCTCGCTGTAGCATTCGTCGGCGGCAATCACGAAGTCATGCTGGTCGGCCAGGGCGATCAGCTTCTTCAGGGTCTCGACCGGGATCAGTGCGCCGGTGGGGTTGCCCGGCGAGCAGAGGAAGAGGATCTGGCAGCGTTGCCAGACCTCGGCCGGCACCGCATCGAAGTCCGGGTTGAAGCCGTGGGCCTCCAGGCAGGGCAGGTAGTGCGGCTCTGCGCCGGCGAGAAACGCCGCGCCTTCGTAGATCTGGTAGAAGGGGTTGGGGCTGACCACCAGGCCCTTGGCGTTGCGGTCGACCACGGCCTGGGTGAAGGCGAACAGGGCCTCGCGGGTGCCATTGACCGGCAGCACGTGGCGCGCGGCATCCAGCCAGCCAGCCGGCACGGCGAAGCGCCGTTCGCACCAGTTGGCGATGCTCTGGCGCAGCTCCGGCAGGCCCAGGGTGGTCGGATAGACGGCGAGCTTGTCGAGGTTGGCGGTCAGCGCCTGGGCGACGAAGTCGGGCGAGCGGTGCTTGGGCTCACCGATGGACAGCGCGATGGGCGAGCGGTCGCTGGCAGGCTGCACGTCGGCGAGCAGGGCGCGGAGCTTCTCGAACGGGTAGGGCTGCAGCTGGGCGAGGGCGTGGTTCATGATGATCCGACGGGTCCTTTGTGAGGCGGTGACAAAGCTGGCGACACTAGCACGGCAGGCCTTGCGGGGAAATTCCCTTCGTCCGTCCGATTTTCGTCCGTTTAGGTCGCGTCTGCGACGCACGCAGCGCTCAAGGCCCGGCGTCGCGCGCCGATAGCGTCGGCCTAACCCGTTCTCTCCCCCTTTTCATGGCGAACTCAGCCCATGCGCACCCTGAAATTCAGTCACAAGATCATGCTGGCTGCTTCCCTTGTGGTCATCGCGGCCTTCGCATCGTTCGCGCTGTACAACGATTACCTGCAGCGCACGGCGATCCGCGAAAGCCTGTCCAACTACCTCAATGATGTCGGTCTGGTCTCAACCGGCAACATCCAGCACTGGCTGGATGGACGCATGCAGTTGCTGGACAACCTCGCCGAATCGGTGCAGGACGACAGCTCGCCGGCGTCCCTGCGCAGGAGCCTGCAGCATCGCAGCATCGCTTCCGCCTTCCTCTATGCCTATTTTGGCCAGGCTGATGGCACCTACACCCAGTTCCCCGCCAGCGAGCTACCCGCCGGTTACGATCCTCGCCAGCGGCCCTGGTACAAGAGCGCGCAGGGCAACGGAGGGCCAGGGCTGACCGCGCCCTATCTGGCGGCCGACCCGCGTGACGGCCTGCTGATCACCATCACGCGTCCGGTCAGCGCGGGCGGCAACCTGCTGGGGGTGGTCGGTGGCGACCTGAAACTGCAGACGGTCGATGACATTCTCAACTCCTTCGACCTGGGCGGGATGGGCTATGCCTTCCTGGTCGACGAACAGGGCACGGTGCTGGTGCACCCTGACAAGAGTCGGGTGCTCAAGACCCTGGCGGAGTTGTTCCCGGGCGGAGCGCCTCGCCTGGAGTCCACCCTGCAGAGCGCGTCGGCGGTCGATGGCAGCGCCCGCCTGGTCACCTTCCTGCCGGTGCAGGGGCTGGCCGGCGTGCGCTGGTACGTCGGCCTGTCGGTCGACGAAGGCAAGGCCTTCGCTGCGCTCAGCGAGTTCCGCGTCTCTGCGCTGATGGTGACGATCATCGGTGTGGTGGCCATTCTGCTGCTGCTGGGCGCACTGATCCGCATCCTGCTGCGCCCGCTGCACGTGATGAGCCATGCCATGGGCGGCATCGCCGAGGGCGAGGGGGACCTGACGCAGCGCCTCACGATCGCCTCCGGCGACGAGTTCGGTGAGCTGGCTGGCGCCTTCAATCGCTTCGTCGAGCGCATCCACGAGTCGATCCGCGAGGTGGCCTCGGCCACTCGTGAAGTGCATGCCCGGGTGAGCACGGTGGTGCAGGCGTCCAACGCGTCCATGGATAACTCCAGCGAGCAGGCATCGCGCACCGACAGCGTCGCGGCGGCGATCAACGAACTGGGCGCCGCAGCCCAGGAGATCGCGCGCAATGCCGCCGACGCCTCCGTGCAGGCCAGCGATGCGCGCCGCGATGCCGAGGAGGGGCAGGGCATGGTCGACCGCACGCTGGGCTCGATGAGCGAACTGTCGGAGAAGATTCAGGCTTCCGGTCGGCATATCGAGGTGCTCAGCGAGAAGAGCAGCGACATCGGCCAGATCCTCGACGTGATCAAGGGTATCTCCGAGCAGACCAACCTGCTGGCGCTCAACGCCGCCATCGAGGCGGCGCGTGCCGGCGAGGCCGGGCGAGGCTTCGCCGTGGTGGCCGATGAGGTGCGCAACCTGGCGCAGCGCACGCAGAGTTCGGCCCTGGAAATCCAGCAGATGATCGAGCAGCTGCAAGCCGGTGCGCGTGATGCGGTGGCGACCATGGGCGAGAGTCGTCGCTTCAGTGATGACAGCGTGCGCATTGGTGGTCAGGCGGGCGAGAAGCTGGATGGCGTGACTCGCCGCATCGGCGAAATCGACGGCATGAACCAGTCGGTGGCCACTGCCACCGAGGAACAGACCTCGGTGATCGAGAGCCTGAACATGGACATTACCGAGATCAACATGCTCAACCAGGACGGCGTGCGCAACCTGCAGGCCAGCCTGAGCGCCTGTACCGAGCTGGATCAGCAGGTCGGCCGGCTCAAGCAGCTGGTGGACAGCTTCAGAATCTGATCCTGGTTCATGATGTGGCGTCCGGCGCCACATCATGAGCCGGGGTCAGAAGGTGATCTGCGCCGGGGTAGGGCTGCTGGGCTCGGACAGACGGCGGACGATGGTCTCCTGCAGGCGTGCGCAGAGCTCCGGGTCGGACAGCGGCTGGTTGTTGGCGTCGGTGACGAAGAACACGTCCTCGACGCGCTCGCCGAGCGTGGCGATCTTGGCGTTCTGCAGCGATAGGTCGTATTCGAGGAAGATGCGCCCGATACGTGCCAGCAGGCCGGGGCGATCCGGGGCGGTCAGCTCGAGGATGGTCACCGGGCGCTGCGCGTCGTTGTGGATGGTCACCTGCGGCGCGAAGGCGAAGTGCTTGAGCTGGCGCGGTACCCGGCGCTGGATGATGGTCGGGTAGTCGTCGGGGTTCTTCAGGGCCTCGATCAGGCCCTCGCGGATCTGCTGGATGCGCGCCGGGTTGTTGCCGATCGAGCCGCCGTCGGCGTCCAGCACCACATAGGTGTCGAGGGTGAACTGGCTGGTGGAGGTGATGATCCGCGCATCGTGAATGTTCAGGTTGAGCTGGCTCATCGCGGCCACGGTCACGGCGAAGAAGTCGTGCTGGTCCGGCGCGTAGATGAAGATCTGCGTGCCACCTTCGAACTCGCGCTGGGTGGTTTCCTTCATCAGCACCAGCGGCCCGCCATCGTCGGGGTGCTGGAGGATGGCGTCGGTGTGCCAGGCCACGTCGCTGGCGGTATGCCGCAGGAAGTAGTCATCCCCCAACTGGCTCCACAGCTGCTCGGCGTCGTCCGGGTCGATGCCGCTGCGCACCAGCAGGTCCAGGGCCGCGCTCTGCGTCTGGCGAATCTGCTCTTCGCGGTCCAGCGGGTTCTCCAGGCCGCGGCGCAGGGCGCGCTTGGTCTCGGTGTAGAGCTGGCGCAGCAGGCTGGCGCGCCAGGAGTTCCACAGGCTGGGGTTGGTGGCGTTGATGTCGGCCACGGTCAGCACGTAGAGGTATTCCAGGTGGGTCTGGTCGCCGACGAACTGGGCGAAGTCGTGGATCACCTGCGGGTCGGAAAGGTCCTTGCGCTGGGCGGTGGTGGACATCACCAGGTGGTGTTGCACCAGCCAGACGATCAGGGCACTGTCCCAGGCGGGTAGGTGGTGGCGACGGGCGAAGGCTTCGGCATCCACCGCGCCCAGCTCCGAGTGGTCGCCGCCACGGCCCTTGCCGATGTCGTGGTAGAGGCCGGCGAGGTAGATCAGCTCCGGCTTGGGCAGGCGCTCGATGAGCTTGCTGGCCAGCGGGAATTTCTCCGCCAGCTCCGGCCAGCGGAACTTGCGCAGGTGCTTGATCAGGTTGAGGGTGTGCGCGTCGACCGTATAGATGTGGAACAGGTCATGCTGCATCTGCCCGACGATATGGCCGAACTCCGGCAGGTAGCGGCCGAGAATGCCGTAGCGGTTCATGCGCCGCAGGTTGCGGTGGATGCCCTCGCGGCACTTGAACAGCTCGATGAACAGGCTGGTGTTGCGGATGTCCTTACGGAAGTCGTCGTCGATCAGGTGCCTGCTGTCGCGCAGCAGGCGAATGCTGTCGGCGCGCACGCCCTTGATCTCGGGGTGCTGGGCCATCAGCACGAAGATCTCGATGATGGCGAAGGGGGTGCGCTTGAAGACGTTGGGGTGGGTGACCTCGATATAGCGGTCACGCACCTGGAAGCGACTGTTCAGCGGCGTGGCCTGGCTGGTCTCGCCGGCACGCAGGATGACTTCCTCGAAGTGCTGGTTGATCAGGTCCGACAGCTCGGAAATGGCCATGACCACCCGGTAGTACTTCTGCATGAAGTGTTCGATGCTGCGCTTGCCGTCGCCGTCCTTGTAGCCGAACAGCACCGCGATGCGCGCCTGGTAGTCGAACAGCAGGCGGTCTTCGGCGCGGCCCGCGAACATGTGCAGGGCATAGCGCACCTTCCAGAGGAATTCCTGGCTGGAGGAGAGCAGGGCGTATTCGCTCTCCAGCAGGAAGCCCTGGCCGACCAGCGCCTGCAGGTTGAGCGTGCCGAACTGGCGGCGGGCGACCCAGAGCACCGTCTGGATATCGCGCAGGCCGCCGGGCGAACCCTTGACGTTGGGCTCCAGGTTGTATTCGGTGTCGTTGTACTTGCCGTGACGCGCCTTGCGCTCTTCACGCTTGGCCAGATAGAAGTGCTTGCTCGGCCACATCTCGTCCGTGCTGGTGACCTGCTGCATGCGCTGGCGCAGGTGCTCGGGGCCGGCGATGGTGCGGCTTTCCATCAGGTTGGTGATCACCGTCAGGTCGGCGCGCGCCTCCTCGGCGCATTCATCGACCGAGCGCACGCTCTGGCCGACTTCCAGGCCGATGTCCCAGAGCAGGGTGAGGAAGCCTTCGATCGACTCGCGAAAGATCTCGTGATCGCTGCTGTCGAGCAGGATCAGCAGGTCGATGTCCGAGTAGGGGTGCAGCTCGCCACGGCCGTAGCCGCCCACGGCGAGCAGGGCGATGTCGGCTTCGTCGCTCCAGGCGAAGCGTTTCCAGGCTTCCTGGAGGATCTGGTCGACGAACCAGGCACGGTCTTCGACCAGGCGGCGGATGTCGCGGCCGGCATGGAAGCGCGCATCCAGTACTTCATGCGCGCGGCGGATGGCTTTCTTGAATGCGGCGATGGGGCTGGACTTGAGCGCCAGCTCGGCCTGGAACTGACCACGGTCAAACAGTTCGGGGTCCATCTGCGGCATGCAGTGCCTTCCTTAAAATACGAGTGGTGGGGTGCGCCCCGCGCGCCATTGCGCTCGGGGCGTACTCGGGCTCAGGCCGAGGTGCGGGCGATGGTGTCGTCAGCGCGCAGGGTGAAGATCTCGTAGCCGTCGGCGGTGACCAGTATGGTGTGTTCCCACTGCGCGGACAGCTTGCGGTCCTTGGTGATGGCGGTCCAGCCGTCGCCGAGCAGGCGGGTTTCCGGGCGGCCCTGGTTGATCATCGGCTCGATGGTGAAGGTCATGCCTTCCTTGAGTTCCATGCCGGTGCCGGCCTTGCCGTAGTGCAGCACCTGCGGCTCTTCGTGGAACACGGCACCGATGCCATGGCCGCAGTATTCGCGAACCACGGAAAAACCGTTCTTCTCGGCATGCTTCTGGATCACTTCGCCGATATCGCCCAGGCGGGTGCCCGGCTTGACCAGTTCGATGCCTTTATACATGCACTCCTGGGTGATCTTGGCCAGGCGCTCGGCCCACTCGGGAACCTTGCCGACCATGAACATCTTGCTGGTATCGCCGTGGTAGCCGTCCTTGATCACGGTGACGTCGATGTTCAGCACGTCGCCGTCCTTCAGCGGCTTGTCGTTGGGGATGCCGTGGCACACCACGTGGTTGATCGAGGTGCAGATCGACTTGGGGAAGCCCTTGTAGTTGAGCGGGGCGGGGATGGCCTTCTGCACGTTGACGATATAGTCGTGGCACAGGCGATCCAGTTCGTCGGTGGTGACGCCGGGCTTGACGTGCTCGCCGATCATTTCCAGCACTTCGGCGGCCAGGCGGCCGGCCACGCGCATTTTCTCGATTTCTTCGGCGGATTTGATGGTGACGGTCATGGCAGGCTCTCGGAAGGCATACAGATAAAGGCGGCTATATTAACAGCTACGGGCCGCAAGCCCCAAAAGGCAGCTTGCTGCTCCAAGCTTGTAGCTTGCGGCTGCTTTGTGTGGTATAAAACGCGCCGCTTTACGGGCACTGAGTCCGAAAGCTCAAACCCACACACGTATCGACACGGTTTCCTGGGTGCCCGCAAGGGTTGGGAACTGGGATGCGTGGAGGCCTAACCCGACTTATCAAGGAACTATCATGTCCCAAGTCAACATGCGCGATATGCTGAAGGCCGGTGTGCACTTCGGCCACCAGACCCGTTACTGGAACCCGAAAATGGGCAAGTACATTTTCGGCGCGCGTAACAAGATTCACATCATCAACCTCGAAAAAACCCTGCCGATGTTCAACGACGCGCTGTCGTTCGTTGAAAAGCTGGCTGCTGGCAAGAACAAGATTCTGTTCGTTGGCACCAAGCGTTCCGCTGGCAAGATCGTTCGCGAAGAAGCTGCTCGTTGCGGCTCGCCGTTCGTCGATCACCGCTGGCTGGGCGGCATGCTGACCAACTACAAGACCATCCGTGCTTCGATCAAGCGCCTGCGCGAGCTGGAAACCCAGTCCCAGGACGGCACCTTCGCCAAGCTGACCAAGAAAGAAGCCCTGATGCGTTCCCGTGATCTGGAAAAACTGGATCGCAGCCTGGGTGGTATCAAGGACATGGGCGGTCTGCCGGACGCTCTGTTCGTGATCGACGTCGATCACGAGCGCATCGCCATCACCGAAGCCAACAAGCTGGGCATTCCGGTCATCGGCGTTGTCGATACCAACAGCAGCCCGGAAGGCGTTGACTACATCATCCCGGGTAACGACGACGCCATCCGCGCCATCCAGCTGTACATGGGTGCCATGGCCGACGCCGTGATCCGTGGTCGCAGCAACGCTGGCGGCGCAACCGAAGAGTTCGTCGAAGAAGCGGCTGCCGAGAGCGCCGAAGGCTAAGCGGTAACGCAAAGCATCTAGCGTTATGCGCTGTGCAAGAAGGGGGCTAGGCCCCCTTTTTGCCACTCAAAGATTTGATCGCCTGCCTGGCAGGTGAATGGTTGAAGACCTACCGAGAGGATTTTCAAGATGGCAGAAATTACTGCAGCCCTGGTTAAAGAACTGCGCGAGCGTACCGGCCAAGGCATGATGGAGTGCAAGAAGGCGCTGGTTGCCGCTGGTGGCGATATCGAGAAGGCCATTGACGACATGCGCGCTTCCGGTGCCATCAAGGCTGCCAAGAAGGCTGGCAACATCGCCGCCGAAGGTTCCATCGCCGTTCGCGTCGAAGGCGGCCGTGGCCTGATCATCGAAGTCAACTCGCAGACCGACTTCCTGGCTCTGCAGGACGACTTCAAGGCCTTCGTCAAGGACAGCCTGGACGAAGCCTTCGCACAGAACCTGACTGAAGCCGCTCCGCTGATCGCTTCCCGCGAATCCGCTCGTGAAGCGCTGGTCGCCAAGTGCGGCGAAAACGTCAACATCCGTCGTCTGACCGCTGTCTCCGGTGACACCGTTGGTGCCTACCTGCACGGCCACCGCATCGGTGTTCTGGTTGTCCTGAAAGGCGGCAACGACGAACTGGCCAAACACGTTGCCATGCACGTTGCTGCTTCCAACCCGGCCGTCGTTTCGCCGGACCAGGTTTCCGAAGAGCTGGTTGCCAAGGAAAAGGAAATCTTCCTGCAGCTGAACGCCGAGAAAATCGCCGGCAAGCCGGAGAACATCGTCGAGAACATGGTCAAAGGCCGTATCGCCAAGTTCCTGGCCGAAGCCAGCCTGGTCGAGCAAGCCTTCATCATGGACCCGGAAGTCAAGGTCGGTGACCTGGTGAAGAAAGCCGGTGCTGAAGTCGTTTCCTTCGTACGTTACGAAGTGGGCGAAGGCATCGAGAAGGCCGAGACCGACTTCGCTGCCGAAGTTGCCGCCCAGGTTGCTGCCAGCAAGCAGTAATCAGCGGTTTCGGTGAGTGCCCCAAAGAGGCTGCCCGCTTGCGCGTGCGGCCTCTTTGCCGACTAGGGGGCAGCAAAGTAGTAGGGTTGCCGTGAAAGGTGACCATCGACGCCCTGGGGGTGTCGGACAATTGCAGCCCCGTGCTGCATACAGCATTCAAATCGCCGCAGGAGAGACTTGCAATGGCTCAGCAGACGACTGGTCGCCAACCTCGTTACAAACGCATTCTGCTCAAACTTAGCGGCGAAGCCCTGATGGGCTCGGAAGACTTCGGCATCGATCCAAAGGTGCTCGATCGCATGGCGCTGGAAGTCGGCCAACTGGTCGGTATCGGCGTGCAGGTCGGCCTGGTGATCGGTGGCGGCAACCTGTTCCGCGGCGCCGCACTGTCCGCAGCCGGCATGGACCGGGTCACCGGTGACCACATGGGCATGCTGGCGACGGTGATGAACGCGCTGTCCATGCGTGACGCGCTGGAGCGCTCGAACATCCCGGCCATCGTCATGTCGGCCATTTCCATGGTCGGCGTCACCGACCACTACGACCGCCGCAAGGCCATGCGCCACCTCAAGACCGGTGAAGTGGTGATCTTCGCTGCCGGTACCGGCAATCCGTTCTTCACCACCGACTCCGCCGCCTGCCTGCGCGCCATCGAGATCGATGCCGACGTGGTGCTGAAGGCGACCAAGGTGGATGGCGTGTACACTGCCGACCCGTTCAAGGACCCGCATGCCGAGAAATTCGAGCGTCTGACCTACGACGAAGTGCTCGATCGCAAGCTGGGCGTCATGGACCTGACGGCCATCTGCCTGTGCCGCGATCACGCCATGCCGCTGCGTGTCTTCAACATGAACAAACCAGGTGCCCTGCTCAATGTGGTGGTGGGCGGCGCCGAAGGAACCCTGATCGAGGAGGAAGCACAATGATCAACGACATCAAGAAAGACGCCCAGGAGCGTATGAGCAAGTCCCTGGATGCGCTGGGTCGCAACCTGGCTTCCATTCGTACCGGCCGTGCCCACCCGAGCATTCTCGATAGCGTCAAGGTGCCGGCCTGGGGTAGCGACATGCCGCTGAACCAGGTGGCCGCGATCACCGTCGAGGACGCCCGTACCCTGAAGATCGTCGCGCACGACAAGAACCTCGGCGCCGCCATCGAGAAGGCCATCCTGACCTCCGACCTCGGCCTGAACCCGAGCAGTGCCGGTACCACCATTCGCGTGCCGATGCCGGCCCTGACCGAAGAGACCCGCAAGGGTTACACCAAGCAGGCGCGTGGTGTGGCGGAAGATGCCAAGGTTGCCGTGCGCAACGTGCGTCGCGATGCCCTGGCCGAGCTGAAGAAACTATCCAAGGCCAAGGAAATCAGCGAAGACGAAGAGCGTCGCGCCGCTGACGAGCTGCAGAAGATCACCGACAAGTTCGTCGCTGACATCGACAAGGCCCTGGAGGTCAAGGAAGCGGACCTGATGGCCGTTTGACGGCTGAGCGCCCTGACATGGACAAGAACAAGCAGGCGGTGCCGCGGCATGTCGCCATCATCATGGACGGCAACAACCGCTGGGCGAAGAAGCGCCTGTTGCCGGGAGTGGCAGGGCACAAGGCCGGAGTCGACGCGGTTCGCGCGGTGATCGAGGTCTGTGCCGAGTCGGGTGTCGAGGTGCTCACCCTGTTCGCCTTCTCCAGTGAGAACTGGCAGCGCCCGGCCGAAGAGGTCGGCGCGCTGATGGAGCTGTTCCTCAGTGCGCTGCGCCGCGAGGCCCGGCGTCTGCAGGACAACGACATCAGCCTGCGCATCATCGGTGATCGCTCGCGCTTTCATCCCGAGTTGCAGGCGGCGATGCGCGAGGCCGAACTGCAGACGGCGGGCAGTCGTCGTTTCATCCTGCAGATCGCTGCCAACTATGGCGGCCAGTGGGACATCGCCCAGGCCGCTCAGCGCCTGGCGCGAGAGGTGCAAGCCGGCCACCTGCAGCCCGAGGACATTACTCCCGAGCTGCTGCAGGGCTGTCTGGCCACCGGCGATCTGCCGTTGCCCGATCTGTGCATCCGCACCGGTGGCGAGCATCGCATCAGCAATTTCCTCCTCTGGCAGCTGGCCTACAGCGAGCTGTACTTCTCCGACCTGTACTGGCCGGATTTCAAGCACGAGGCCATGCGCAAGGCGCTGGCCGATTTCGCCAACCGCCAGCGTCGCTTCGGCAAGACCAGCGAGCAGGTAGAGGCTGAGGCGCGTTCCTGATGCTCAAACAACGAATCATCACGGCACTGGTGCTGTTGCCCATTGCCCTGGGCGGATTCTTCCTGCTCGACGGCGCTGCCTTCGCATTGTTCATCGGCGTGGTCGTCTCCCTGGGTGCCTGGGAATGGGCGCGTCTGGCTGGTCTCGAGGCGCAGGCGCAGCGGGTGGGCTATGCTGCCGTGGTCGCGGCGTTGCTTGGCGTGCTGTACCTGACGCCGGTCGTGGCCCCCTGGCTGCTGGTGGTGGCTGTACTCTGGTGGCTGGCCGCGACCTTCCTGGTACTGACGTACCCCTACAGCAGTCGCTTCTGGGGTGACGTGCCCCGGCGCCTGCTGATCGGCCTGCTGATCCTGCTGCCGGCCTGGCAGGGATTGGTGCTGCTCAAGCAGTGGCCGCAGGCCAACGGGCTGATCATTGCGGTGATGGTGCTGGTGTGGGGCGCGGATATCGGTGCCTATTTCTCCGGCAAGGCCTTCGGCAAGCGCAAGCTGGCGCCCAAGGTCAGCCCGGGCAAGAGTTGGGAAGGGGTGTATGGCGGTCTGGCCGCCAGCCTGCTGATCACCCTGCTGGTCGGGCTGCAGCAGGGCTGGTCATTCAAGGGGCTGGTGCTGGCCCTGGTCGGCGCTGCCCTGGTGGTGTTCATTTCGGTGATCGGCGACCTGACCGAAAGCATGTTCAAGCGCCAGTCCGGGATCAAGGACAGCAGTAACCTGTTGCCTGGGCATGGTGGCGTGCTCGATCGCATCGACAGTCTAACGGCGGCCATTCCATTGTTCGCCGCGCTGCTCTGGCTGGCAGGGTGGGGCGCGCTGTGAGTGCAGTGCAGCGCATCACGGTGCTCGGCGCCACCGGGTCGATCGGGCTGAGCACGCTGGACGTGATCGCGCGTCACCCCGAGCGCTACAGGGTCTTCGCCCTCAGCGGCTTCTCGCGCCTGGCGGAGTTGCGGGTGCTGTGCCTCAAGCATCGTCCGCGCTACGCCGTGGTGCCCGATGCCCAGGCTGCGCGTACCCTGCAGGGCAGCCTGCAGGCCGACGGGCTGGATACCCAGGTGCTGTGTGGCGAGGAGGGGCTGTGCGCCGTCGCCGCGGATGCCGAGGTCGACTGCGTGATGGCGGCGATCGTCGGGGCGGCGGGCCTGCGTCCGACGCTGGCGGCCGTGCAGGCCGGCAAGAAGGTGTTGCTGGCCAACAAGGAGGCGCTGGTGATGTCCGGCGCCCTGTTCATGCAGGCGGTCAGGAGCAGCGGCGCCGTGCTGCTGCCGATCGACAGCGAACACAATGCGATTTTCCAGTGCCTGCCCGGTGACTATGCCCGGGGCCTGCAGCAGGTCGGGGTTCGCCGCGTCCTGCTGACCGCATCTGGCGGGCCGTTCCGTGAAACGCCGCTGGCGGCGCTGGAACACGTGACCCCCGAGCAGGCCTGCGCTCACCCGAACTGGTCCATGGGGCGCAAGATCTCCGTCGACTCGGCGAGCATGATGAACAAGGGCCTGGAGCTGATCGAGGCGTGCTGGCTGTTCGATGCGCGCCCCGAGCAGATCGAGGTGGTGATCCATCGGCAGAGCGTGATTCATTCGCTGGTCGATTACGTCGATGGCTCGGTGCTGGCCCAGCTGGGCAATCCGGACATGCGCACGCCGATCGCGCATGCGCTGGCCTGGCCGGAGCGCATCGACTCGGGCGTGTCGCCGCTGGACCTGTTCACGGTCGGTCGCCTCGATTTCGAGCGCCCCGACGAGCAGCGTTTCCCTTGCCTGCGTCTTGCCCGCGAGGCCGTGCAGGCCGGCGGCAGTGCGCCGGCGATGCTCAATGCCGCCAACGAGGTGGCCGTCGAGGCCTTCCTGCAGGGGCGCATACGTTTCATCGATATCGCGCGTATGATTGAGTCCGTGTTGAACGCGCAACCGGTGCAGGCTGTCGAAGCGCTCGACGCGGTATTCGAGGCCGACGCGCAGGCGCGCGCGCTGGCTGGAGAATGGCTTGCCGGTCATTGAGCGAGCCTGTGTTGACCCGACGTGCGCCAGGCCATGAGCGGCGCGTAGGGCTGGAGAAGTGAAATGAGTGGGCTGTACATGCTGGTTGGCACCCTGATCGCGCTGGGTGTGCTGGTGACCTTTCATGAGTTCGGGCATTTCTGGGTGGCCCGTCGCTGTGGGGTCAAGGTGCTGCGTTTCTCCGTCGGCTTCGGCACGCCGCTGCTGCGCTGGCATGACCGTCAGGGCACCGAATTCGTGGTGGCCGCCATTCCCCTGGGCGGCTACGTGAAGATGCTCGACGAGCGCGAGGGCAGCGTGCCGGACGAGCAGCTCGATCAGGCGTTCAACCGCAAGAGCGTGCGTCAGCGCATCGCCATCGTCGCAGCCGGGCCGGTGGCCAATTTCCTGCTGGCACTGCTGTTCTTCTGGTTCGTCGCCATGCTCGGCAGTCAGCAGGTGCGCCCGGTCATTGGCGCGGTGCAGCCCGACAGCCTGGCGGAAACGGCCGGCCTGCAGGCCGGGCAGGAAATCGTCGCGGTCAATGGCGAGGCCACCACGGGTTGGGCGGCAGTCAACCTGCAGCTGGTTCGGCGCCTGGGGGAGAGCGGTACCCTGAATCTGCGCGTGCTCGAACCCGGTTCCACCGTGGAGACCTCCAGGCAGGTGCCGCTGGACAACTGGCTGCGCGGTGTCGATGAGCCGGACCCGATCGGCTCGCTCGGCATTCGCCCCTGGCGCCCGCTGCTCGAGCCGGTTCTGGCCGAGGTCGATTCCAAGGGGCCGGCCTATGCTGCCGGCCTGAAGCCGGGCGACCGCCTGCTGGCGCTCGACGGCGAGCCGCTGGCCGACTGGCAGGACCTGGTCGATCGCGTGCGCAAGCTTCCCGGCGCCGATGTGACCCTGCGCTACGAGCGCGCCGGTCAGGCGCAGGACGTGCGCCTGACCCTGGCTGCGCGGGGCGAGGGTGAGGCGCGCAGCGGCTACCTGGGGGCTGGCGTGCAGGGTGTCGAATGGCCGCCGGAAATGCTGCGCGAGGTGCGCTACGGGCCGCTCGAAGGCGTTGCCGAAGGTGTCCGCCAGACCTGGGCGATGAGCCTGCTGACCCTTGATTCGCTGAAGAAAATGCTCTTCGGAGAGCTCTCGGTAAAAAACTTGAGCGGGCCGATAACCATTGCTAAAGTGGCGGGCGCTTCGGCTGAGTCAGGGCTGGGGGATTTCCTGAAATTCCTTGCATATCTGAGTATTAGCCTGGGGGTTCTCAATCTTTTGCCCATTCCCGTACTGGATGGTGGGCATCTGCTGTTCTATCTGGTCGAGTGGGTGCGTGGTCGCCCCTTGTCCGAGCGGGTTCAGGGTTGGGGGATGCAGATCGGCATCAGTCTGGTCATCGGGGTCATGTTGTTGGCGTTGGTCAACGATCTCAGCCGTCTGTAAGCATTGCTGGATTGCGTTCTTGAGATTTACAAGAAGTGTCGCCTCGAGCGGCAGCTTTTATCGTCAGTTGGAATAAGAAAGGACTTCATGAAACGTCTGCTGCTACCTGCGGTACTGTCCGCATTGATGATCGCCGAAGTTCACGCCGAGTCCTTCACCATCTCCGATATACGCGTCAACGGTCTGCAGCGGGTCTCCGCCGGCAGCGTGTTCGGCGCGCTGCCGTTGAACGTGGGCGAGCAGGTCGACGACCGCCAGTTGGTCGACGCCACCCGTTCCCTGTTCCGTACCGGCTTCTTCCAGGACATCCAGCTCGGTCGCGATGGCGATGTGCTGGTCGTCACCGTGGTCGAGCGTCCTTCCATCTCCGGCATCGAGATCGAGGGCAACAAGGCCATCACCACCGAAGACCTGCTCAAGGGCCTGAACCAGTCCGGCCTGGCGGAAGGCGAGATCTTCCAGCGCGCGACCCTCGAAGGCGTGCGTAACGAACTGCAGCGTCAGTACGTGGCCCAGGGCCGCTACTCGGCCGAGATCGAGGCCGAAGTGATTCCGCAGCCGCGTAACCGCGTGGCGCTGAAGATCACCATCAACGAAGGCACCGTTGCGGCGATCTCCCACATCAACGTGGTCGGCAACACCGTCTTCTCCGACGAAGACCTGAGCGACCTGTTCGAGCTGAAGACCACCAACTGGCTGTCGTTCTTCAAGAACGACGACAAGTACGCCCGCGAGAAACTCTCCGGTGACCTCGAGCGCCTGCGCTCGTACTACCTGGACCGCGGCTACATCAACATGGACATCAGCTCCACCCAGGTATCCATCACCCCGGACAAGAAGCACGTCTACATCACCGTCAACGTCGAAGAGGGCGAGAAGTACAGCGTCCGCGACGTGAAGCTGTCCGGTGACCTCAAGGTGCCGGAAGAGGACGTGCGTGCGCTGCTGCTGGTCAAAGAAGGTCAGGTCTTCTCGCGCAAGATCATGACCACCACCAGCGAGCTGATCACCCGCCGCCTGGGCAACGAGGGCTACACCTTCGCCAACGTCAACGGCGTGCCGGAAGCGCATGACGAAGACAACAGCGTCTCGATCACCTTCTTCGTCGATCCGGGCAAGCGCGCCTACGTCAACCGCATCAACTTCCGTGGCAACACCAAGTCCGAGGACGAAGTGCTGCGCCGCGAGATGCGCCAGATGGAAGGTGGCTGGGCCTCGACCTACCTGATCGATCAATCCAAGGTGCGCCTGGAGCGCCTCGGCTTCTTCAAGGAAGTCAACGTCGAAACGCCGCAGGTACCGGGCACCGACGACCAGATCGACGTCAACTACAGCGTCGAGGAACAGCCTTCCGGCTCGATCACCGCCAGCGTCGGTTTCGCCCAGAACGCCGGTCTGATCCTGGGTGGCTCGATCAGCCAGAACAACTTCCTAGGTACCGGTAACAAGGTCAGCATCGGCCTGACCCGCAGCGAATACCAGACCCGCTACAGCTTCGGCTTCGTTGACCCCTACTGGACCGTCGACGGCGTCAGCCTGGGTTACAACGCCTTCTACCGCACCACCGACTACGATGAGCTCGATGTCGACGTGTCCAGCTACTCGGTGGACAGCCTCGGTGCAGGCGTCAACATCGGCTACCCGATCAGCGAGACGTCGCGCCTGACCTACGGCCTGACCATGCAGCAGGACAGCATCGATACCGGTCGTTACACCGTCGACGAGATCTTCGACTTCATCGACGCCGAGGGCGACAACTACCTGAACTTCAAGGGCTCCATCGGCTGGTCCGAGTCGACCCTCAACCGTGGCGTGCTGGCCAACCGTGGTCATTCGCAGAGCCTGGTGCTGGAAACCACCCTGCCGGGCAGCGACCTGTCGTTCTACAAGCTCGACTATCGCGGCCAGGTGTTCACGCCGCTCAGTGACAACTACACGCTGCGCTTCCATACCCAGCTGGGTTATGGCGACAGCTATGGCAGCACGGCGGAACTGCCGTTCTACGAGCACTACTACGCCGGTGGCTTCAACTCGGTACGTGGCTTCGAGGACAGCAGCCTGGGCCCGCGCAGCACGCCGAGTACCGGTACCAAGCCTGGCACGTTGCGCGATCCGGACCAGGATCCGCTGCCGTTCGGTGGTAACGTGCTGGTGCAAGGTGGCGTGGAGATGCTGTTCCCGCTGCCGTTCGTCAAGGACCAGCGTTCGCTGCGTACCGCGCTGTTCTGGGACGTGGGTAACGTGTTCGACACCAATTGCTCGTCGAGCCAGAAGAAGATCAGCGACAGCTGCGATATCGACTTCAGCAACCTGGCCAGCTCCGTGGGTGTCGGCGTGACCTGGATCACCGCGCTCGGTCCGCTGAGCTTCAGCCTGGCCATGCCGATCAAGAAGCCGGATGATGCCGATACTCAGGTGTTCCAGTTCTCCCTGGGTCAAACCTTCTAATCTGTTTCACCGAAAGCCAACAGTTTTGTTGCAGGAGTGCATTGTGCGTAAGTTGACTCAACTGGTTCTGTTCACCGCCGCCCTGATCGCCACTCCGGCGTTCGCTGAAATGAAGGTGGCCGTACTGAACTATCAGATGGCGCTGCTCGAGTCGGATGCGGCCAAGCGTTATGCCGTCGATGCCGAGAAGAAATTCGGCCCGCAGTTGAACAAGCTCAAGACCCTGGAAAGCGACGCCAAGCGCATCCAGGACCGCATGGTCAAGGAAGGCGAGAAGATGCAGCAGGCCGAGCGCGAGCGTCTCGAGCTCGAGTTCAAGCAGAAGGCCCGTGATTTCCAGTTCCAGTCCAAGGAACTGAACGAAGCCAAGGCCATCGCTGACCGCGAGATGCTGGCCAAGCTCAAGCCGAACCTGGACAAGGCGGTCGAAGAAGTCATCAAGAACGGCAACTTCGACCTGGTTCTCGAGCGCGGTGCGGTGATCGATGTCAAACCTCAGTACGACATCACTCGCCAGGTCATCGAGCGCATGAATCAGATGCGTTGAGCATGGCCGTGACAGTTACCCTCGGCCAGTTGGCCGAGCGCCTGGGCGCCACCCTGCGTGGCGCCGAAGGCAAGGTCATCTCGGGCCTGGCCACCTTGCAGGAGGCCGGGCCCGAACAGTTGAGCTTCCTGGCCAACGCCCAGTACCGCAAGTTCCTGGCCGAGAGCCAGGCCGGTGCGGTGCTGCTGACGGCTGCCGATGCGGAAGGCTACACGGGTGATGCGCTGATCGTCGCCAACCCCTATCTCGCCTACGCCCAGCTGTCCCATCTGTTCGATCGCAAGCCCGTGGCAGCGGCCGGCGTGCATGCCACTGCCCAGGTTGCAGCGGATGCGCAGGTCGATCCGAGTGCCAGTATCGGGGCCTTTGCCGTGATCGAAAGTGGCGCGCGTATCGGCGCGGACGTCAGCATCGGCGCGCATTGCGTGGTCGGTGCGCGCAGCGTGATCGGTGACGGCGGCTGGCTGGCACCGCGCGTGACGCTGTACCACGACGTGCGGATCGGCAAGCGCGTGGTGATTCAGTCCGGGGCGGTGATCGGTGGCGAAGGATTCGGTTTCGCCAACGAGAAGGGCGTGTGGCAGAAGATCGCGCAGATCGGTGGGGTGACCATCGGCGATGACGTCGAGATCGGCGCCAACACCACCGTGGACCGTGGCGCGCTGTCCGACACCCTGATCGGCAACGGCGTGAAGCTGGATAACCAGATCATGATCGCGCACAACGTGCAGATCGGCGACAACACCGCGATGGCGGGCTGTTGCGGGATTTCCGGCAGCACCAAGATCGGCCGCAACTGCATGATCGCGGGTGGTGTCGGCATGGTGGGTCATATCGAGGTGTGCGACAACGTGTTCGTCACCGGTATGACCATGGTGACGCGTTCGATCACCGAAGCGGGTGCCTATTCTTCCGGAACCGCCATGCAACCGGCAGGCGAGTGGAAGAAGAGTGCGGCACGCATTCGTCAGTTGGACGAGATGGCCAAGCGTCTGCGAGAGCTGGAAAAGCAGCTGGCCGCCGTGACCCAGACGGCGAATGTCTCATCTGATGCCTGAGCATGGCGTGCTGCCGTGCTCTTTTCTTTTCTTACAGGCTTAACCGGACATGATGGACATCAACGAAATTCGTGAATATTTGCCGCACCGCTATCCTTTCCTGCTGGTGGATCGTGTGGTGGACCTGGACGTCGAAGGCAAGACTGTTCGCGCCTACAAGAATGTCAGCATCAATGAGCCGTTCTTCAATGGCCACTTCCCCGAGCATCCGATCATGCCGGGCGTGCTGATCATCGAGGCCATGGCCCAGGCTGCCGGGATTCTCGGCTTCAAGATGATGGGCGTGAAACCGGCCGATGGCACCCTGTACTACTTCGTCGGCTCCGACAAGCTGCGTTTCCGCTCTCCCGTCACGCCGGGCGATCAGCTGGTACTGGAAGCCAAGTACCTGAGCGACCGTCGCAGCATCTGGAAATTCGAGTGCCGCGCCACTGTCGATGGCAAGGAAGTCTGCTCCGCTGAAATCATCTGTGCGGAACGCAAGCTATGAGTTCGATTGACCCTCGCGCGATCATCGACCCCAGTGCCAGGTTGGCCGACGACGTCGTCGTCGGCCCCTGGAGCATTGTCGGGCCCGATGTGGAAATCGGCGAGGGGAGCGTGATCGGTCCGCACGTGGTGCTCAAGGGACCGACCGTGATTGGCAAGCACAACCGCATCTACCAGTTTTCCTCGGTTGGCGAAGATACCCCCGATCTGAAGTACAAGGGCGAGCCCACGCGCCTGGTGATCGGTGATCACAACGTGATTCGCGAAGGCGTCACCATTCACCGTGGCACCGTGCAGGACCGCAGCGAAACCACCATCGGTGACCATAACCTGATCATGGCCTATGCCCATATCGGTCATGACAGCGTCATCGGCAATCACTGCATCCTGGTCAACAACACCGCGCTGGCGGGGCATGTATGGGTCGACGACTGGGCGATTCTGTCCGGTTACACCCTGGTGCATCAGTTCTGCCGCATTGGCGCGCACAGCTTTTCCGGCATGGGTACCGCCATCGGCAAGGACGTGCCGGCGTTCGTCACCGTATTCGGCAACCCGGCCGAAGCGCGCAGCATGAATTTCGAAGGCATGCGCCGTCGTGGTTTCTCCGCCGAAGCCATCTCCGCGCTGCGCAAGGGTTACAAGCTGGTCTACCGCCAGGGCCTGACCGTCGAGCAGGCGCTCGCCGAGTTGGCCGAGTCCGCAGCCCAGTTCCCGGAAGTCGCGATATTCCGCGACTCCATTCAGGCGTCCACACGCGGCATCACTCGCTGAATCCCATGACTAGACCTCTTCGCGTCGCACTGGTCGCCGGTGAGGCGTCCGGCGATATTCTCGGAGCGGGCCTGATGCAGGCCATCAAGTTGCGCCATCCGGACGTCGAGTTCATCGGCGTGGGCGGTGCGCGCATGGAAGCCGAGGGCCTGACATCCTATTTCCCGATGGAACGCCTGGCCGTGATGGGGCTGGTCGAGGTGCTCGGTCGCCTGTTCGAGCTGCTGGGGCGTCGACGCCAGCTGGCACGCGACCTCATCGCGGCGCAGCCCGACGTGTTCATCGGCATCGATGCGCCGGATTTCAACCTGGGCCTGGAGCTCAAGCTGCGCCGTGCCGGGATCAGGACCGTGCACTACGTCAGCCCGTCGGTGTGGGCCTGGCGGCAGAAGCGCGTGTTGAAGATCCGTGAAGCCTGCGATCTGATGCTGACCCTGTTTCCGTTCGAGGCGCAGTTCTACGATGCGCATCAGGTGCCGGTGCGCTTCGTCGGTCACCCCCTGGCCGATGCCATACCGCAGCACGCCGACCGCGCAGCGGCACGCGACGCGCTGGATCTGCCGCATGACGAGGCCGTCGTCGCGCTGATGCCAGGCAGTCGGGGCGGCGAAGTGGCGCGTCTTGGCGAACTCTTTCTCGACGCGGCGATTCGTCTGCGTGCGCTGCGCCCTGGCATCCGTTTTCTGCTGCCATGCGCCACCCCGGAGCGCCGTGAGCAGCTCGAGCAGATGCTGGCCGGGCGCGACCTGCCGCTGACCCTGCTCGATGGTCGCTCGCACGAGGTGCTGGCCGCCTGCGACGCGGTGCTGATCGCTTCCGGCACGGCAACCCTGGAGGCCCTGCTGTACAAGCGGCCGATGGTGGTGGCCTATCGTGTGGCGCCGATGACCTATCGCATTCTCAAGCGCCTGGTGAAAAGCCCCTATATCTCGCTGCCCAACCTGCTGGCCGAGCGTCTGCTGGTGCCGGAGCTGATCCAGGATGCGGCGACCGCCGAGGCGTTGGCGCAGACCGTGGCGCCATTGATCGATGGCGGTCAGGTGCAGACCGAGGGGTTCGATGTGATCCACCGTGCACTGCGGCGCGATGCTTCGGTGTCGGCAGCCGATGCCGTGCTCAAGCTGGCAGGGCGCGGCTGATGCAGCTGGGCCTGGACTTTACCCTGGTCGAGGAACTGGTCGCCGGCGTCGATGAAGTTGGCCGTGGCCCGCTCTGCGGCGCGGTGGTGACGGCGGCGGTGATTCTCGATCCGGCTCGTCCGATCCTGGGCCTGAACGATTCGAAGAAGCTCACCGAGGCCCGCCGCGAGGCACTGTTCGACGAGATCCGCGAGAAGGCCCTGGCCTGGTGCATCGCCCGTGCCGAGGTGGAAGAGATCGACCGCCTGAATATCCTGCATGCCACCATGCTGGCCATGCAGCGTGCCGTGGAAGGCTTGGCGGTGACGCCGAAGCTGGCGCTGATCGATGGCAATCGCTGCCCGAAACTGGCCGTGCCCAGCGCCCCGGTGGTCAAGGGGGACAGTCGGGTGCCGGCGATCGCCGCTGCCTCGATCCTGGCCAAGGTCAGCCGTGATCGCGAGATGCTCGAGATGGATCGTCTCTACCCCGGCTATGGCATCGCCGGGCACAAGGGCTATCCCACGCCGGTGCATCTCGAGGCGCTCAAGCGCCTGGGGCCGACGCCCATCCACCGGCGCTCCTTCGCTCCGGTGAGAGAGGCAGCTGCAAGCGGCCAGCTTCAGGCTCCAGGTTAAGAGCAAAGGCAGCGTAGCCCGGATGCAATCCGGGGCATGGGCGACGAGCTTGTAGCTTGCAACTTGCAGCGCACTCTTGCTGCTACAATCCGCGCTTTGTCGTTTTCACCTGCAAGGCCGCCCATGACCCAAGCTTTCGTCCATCTGCGTCTGCACACCGAATATTCCCTGGTCGATGGCCTGGTGCGGGTCAAACCGCTGATCAAAGCCGTTGCCGGGAGCGGTATGCCGGCAGTGGCAGTCACCGACATGAGCAACATGTGCTCGCTGGTGAAGTTCTACAAGACCGCCATGGGCGCTGGGGTCAAGCCGATCTGCGGCGCCGACATCTGGATGGCCAGCGCCGAGGAAGATGGCCCGCTGAGCCGCCTGACCCTGCTGGCGATGAACGCCAAAGGCTATCGCAATCTAACCGAGCTGATCTCGCGGGGCTGGTCCGAAGGGCAGAGCAACGACCTGGTGATCATCCAGCGCGACTGGGTCAAGGCCTCTGCCGATGGGCTCATCGCCCTGTCCGGCGCGCGCGAGGGCGAAGTCGGCATGGCCTTGCTGGCTGGTGACGAGGCCCAGGCCGAGGCGCGCCTGCGCGAGTGGATGCAGGTGTTCCCGGAGCGCTTCTACCTGGAAGTGCAGCGCACCAGCCGTGTCGGTGACGAAGAGTACCTGCACGCGGCGGTGGCGCTGGCCGATCGTGTCGAGGCGCCGCTGGTGGCCACCAACGACGTGCGTTTCATCAAGCAGGACGACTTCGAGGCCCACGAAACCCGCGTCTGCATTGGCGAAGGCCGCACCCTGGACGATCCGCGCCGGCCACGGCACTACTCCGACCAGCAGTACCTGAAGAGCCCGGCTGAAATGTGGGAGCTGTTCTCCGACTTGCCCGAGGCGCTGGAAAACACCGTCGAGATCGCCAAGCGCTGCAACATCGAGGTACAGCTCGGCAAGTACTTCCTGCCGGACTTCCCCACGCCGGGCGGCATGGGCATCGACGACTACCTGCGGCATGCGTCCTTCGAGGGCCTGGAAGAGCGCCTCGAGGTGCTGCTGCCCAAGGACACGCCGGACTACGAGGCGAAGAAGCAGGTCTACATCGACCGCCTCAACTTCGAGCTCGACATCATCATCCAGATGGGTTTCCCCGGTTACTTCCTCATCGTGATGGACTTCATCCAGTGGGCGAAGAACAACGGCGTGCCGGTCGGTCCGGGCCGTGGTTCGGGTGCGGGCTCCCTGGTCGCATACGTGCTGAAGATCACCGACCTCGACCCGCTGGCCTATGACCTGCTGTTCGAACGTTTCCTCAACCCCGAGCGGATCTCCATGCCCGACTTCGACGTCGACTTCTGCATGGATGGCCGTGACCGGGTGATCGACTACGTGGCCGAGAAGTACGGGCGCAACGCGGTGAGCCAGATCATCACCTTCGGTTCCATGGCGGCCAAGGCGGTGGTGCGCGACGTCGCGCGCGCTCAGGGCAAGTCCTACGGCCTGGCCGATCGTCTGTCGAAGATGATCCCCTTCGAAGTGGGCATGACCCTGGAGAAGGCCTACGAGATGGAGGAGCCGCTACGCGACTTCCTCAAGAACGACGAGGAAGCCCAGGAAATCTGGGACATGTCGCTCAAACTCGAGGGTGTGGTGCGTGGTACCGGCAAGCACGCCGGGGGGGTGGTCATCGCGCCGACCAAGCTCACCGACTTCTCGCCGATCGCCTGTGACGAGGAGGGCGGCGGCCTGGTGACCCAGTTCGACAAGGACGACGTCGAGCAGGCCGGCCTGGTCAAGTTCGACTTCCTCGGCCTGCGTACCCTGACCATCATCAAGTGGGCGATGGAAACCATCCATCGCGTGCAGAAGCGCGACGGTGCCTCCGACGAGGAACTGGTCAACATCGACTTCATCCCGCTGGACGACAAGAAAACCTACGACATGCTGCAGAAGGCGGAGACCACCGCGGTCTTCCAGCTCGAATCGCGCGGCATGAAGGAGCTGATCAAGAAGCTCAAGCCCGACTGCCTGGAAGACATGATCGCACTGGTGGCGCTGTTCCGCCCGGGGCCGCTGCAGTCCGGCATGGTGGACGACTTCATCAACCGCAAGCATGGCCGTGCCGAGCTGTCCTATCCGCACCCCGACTACCAGTACGCAGGCCTGGAGCCGGTGCTCAAGCCGACCTACGGTATCATCCTGTACCAGGAACAGGTGATGCAGATCGCCCAGGTCATGGGTGGCTATACCCTGGGTCAGGCGGACATGCTGCGCCGTGCCATGGGCAAGAAGAAGCCCGAGGAGATGGCCAAGCAGCGCGGCGGCTTCATCGAAGGTTGTGCCAACAACAACATCGATGCGGAACTGGCCGGTAACATCTTCGACCTGGTGGAAAAGTTCGCCGGTTACGGCTTCAACAAGTCGCACTCCGCAGCCTATGGCCTGGTGTCCTACCAGACCGCCTGGCTCAAGGCGCACTACCCGGCGCCGTTCATGGCGGCGGTGCTCTCGGCGGATATGCACAACACCGACAAGGTGGTGATCCTGGTGGAAGAGTGCCGCAACATGAAGTTGCGCATCGACCCGCCGGATGTGAACGTCTCCGAGTTCAAGTTCACCGTCAACGACGACGGTCGCATCGTCTATGGCCTGGGTGCGGTCAAGGGCGTCGGCGAGGGGCCGGTGGAGGCCATCGTCGAATGCCGCAGCGAAGGCGGGCCGTTCAAGGACCTGTTCGACTTCTGCAATCGCGTCGACCTCAAGCGCATCAACAAGCGCACCCTGGAGGCGCTGATCCGCAGTGGCGCCCTGGATCGTCTCGGCCCTTACTACCAGGACGAACTCAAGGCCTACCAGGCCAGCGTCGACAAGAACCGCGCCGTGCTGCTGGCCTCCATGGAGGAGGCGGTGCAGTCGGCCGAGCAGACCGCACGCAGCGCCGAGAGCGGTCACATGGACCTGTTCGGCGGCCTATTCGGCGAGCCCGAGGCGGACATGTACGCCAACCACCGCAAGGCGCGCGAGCTGCCGATCAAGGAGCGCCTCAAGGGTGAGAAGGACACCCTGGGCATCTACCTGTCCGGTCACCCCATCGATGAGTACGAGGGCGAGATTCGCCGCTTCGCCCGTCAGCGCATCGTCGAGCTGAAGCCGGCCCGTGATACCCAGACCATCGCCGGGATGATCGTCAACCTGCGGGTGATGAAGAACAAGAAGGGCGACAAGATGGGCTTCATCACCCTCGACGACCGCTCCGGGCGCATCGAGGCCTCGCTGTTCGCCGATGCCTTCGCCAGCAACCAGGCGCTGCTGCAGAACGATGCACTGGTGGTGGTCGAGGGGGAGGTCAGCAACGACGATTTCTCCGGTGGCCTGCGCCTGCGCGCCAAGCGCGTGATGAGCCTGGAGGAGGCGCGCACCGGCCTGGCCGACAGCCTGCGCCTGAAGGTCGCCAGCGCCGCGTTGAAGGGCGATCGCCTGCGCTGGCTGGCGGAACTGTGCAGCAAGCACAAGGGCGCCTGCCCGGTCACGCTGGACTACAGTGGTGAAGAGGCACGCGCCTTGCTTCAGTTCGGCGACGCCTGGCGAATCGACCCGGCTGACACTTTGATTCAGGCATTGCGTGACCAGTTCGGGCGCGACAACGTCTTTTTGCACTACCGCTGATTGCGAGAGGGGAAATTCCCCCTGGCATCGGCAAAGGCACCTGCGGGTGTCGACCCGCTGCGTCCTATCCCTTAAGGTAGGGCGCCTAATGGATACAGCTCCCCGGCCACTTGGCCGTCGACGCAAGACGGATGACTATGAACCCGAATTTCCTCGACTTCGAACAGCCGATCGCCGACCTGCAAGCCAAGATCGAAGAGCTCCGCCTGGTCGGTAATGACAACTCGCTGAACATCGGCGACGAGATTGCCCGACTGCAGGACAAGAGCAGCGCCCTGACCGAAAGCATCTTCGGCAACCTGAGCAGCTGGCAGATCGCCCAGCTCGCCCGTCATCCGCGCCGCCCCTACACCCTGGACTACATCCAGCACATCTTCACCGAGTTCGACGAGCTGCACGGCGATCGTCACTTCTCCGACGATGCCGCCATCGTCGGTGGTGTGGCGCGTCTGGGTGACCAGCCGGTGATGATCATCGGCCACCAGAAAGGCCGTGAAGTGCGCGAGAAGGTGCGCCGCAACTTCGGCATGCCGCGCCCGGAAGGCTACCGCAAGGCCTGCCGCCTGATGGAAATGGCCGAGCGCTTCAAGATGCCGATCCTGACCTTCATCGACACCCCCGGTGCCTACCCGGGCATCGACGCCGAGGAGCGTGGGCAGAGCGAGGCGATCGCCTGGAACCTGCGCGTCATGGCGCGCCTGAAGACCCCGATCATCGCCACCGTGATCGGTGAGGGTGGCTCCGGCGGCGCACTGGCCATCGGCGTCTGCGATCAGCTGAACATGCTGCAGTACTCCACCTACTCGGTGATCTCGCCGGAAGGTTGCGCCTCCATTCTCTGGCGCACGGCCGAGAAGGCGCCGGACGCTGCCGAAGCCATGGGCATCACCGCCGAGCGCCTGAAGGACCTGGGCATCGTCGACCAGGTCATCGCTGAGCCGCTGGGTGGCGCGCATCGTGATCCTGCCGCCGCCTCCGAGTCGATCCGCCAGGAACTGACCAAGCAACTGGCCAGCCTGCAGGAGCACGACACCGAGGCGCTGCTCAAGCGTCGTTATGACCGCCTGATGAGCTACGGCATCGCCTGATCCATCCTGTGCAAATCACAACGGGCCTTCGGGCCCGTTGTTGTTTTAAGCTGCGTCGATGACTGCTCTCGATAATCGCCTGCGCCAGGCACTGGCGCCCTGGCGCACCGCCTCGGCCTGGTGCGTTGCCTTCTCTGGCGGCCTGGATTCCAGTGTGCTGCTGCATCTGCTCGCTGAGTTGGCTCGGCGGGAGGCTGTGCCAGCGCTCTCGGCCATTCATGTGCAGCACGGCCTGCAACCGGTCGCTGCGGCCTGGCCTGAGCATTGTCGGCAGTTCTGCGCAGCGCTGGGCATCCCTTTGCAGGTGGTTGCCGTGCAGGTGGCGGCGCAGGCCAGTGTCGAGCAGGCGGCGCGGCAGGCGCGCTACGCGGCCTTTGCCGAGCATCTGCAGCCGGATGCGGTGCTGTTCAGCGCCCAGCACCGTGATGACCAGGCGGAGACGCTGCTGTTTCGCCTGCTGCGCGGCGCCGGTGTGCGAGGCCTGGCTGCGATGCCAGAGCAGCGCCCGCTGGGGCGGGGGACGCTGCTGCGGCCGCTGCTCGATTGCTCGCGGGCCGAACTGCAGGGCTACGCCGAGGCGCACGGGCTGAGCTGGATCGAAGACCCGAGCAACGCCGACACACGATTCAGCCGCAACTTCCTGCGCCAGCGGGTGATGCCGTTGCTGGCCGAGCGCTGGCCCCAGGCTAGCGTCGCTCTCGCGCGCAGCGCGGCGCACCTGAGCGAGGCCGAGCAGCTGTTGGGCGAGCTGGCCCGCATGGATCTGCGGGCTGCGCAGGGCGAACCGCTCTTTCCCTGGCTGGCGCTGCCGTCACTCGAGCTGTCGCTGGTAACGCAACTGAGCGATGCGCGGCAGCGCAATCTGCTGCGTCATTGGCTGGCGCCGTTGAGTCGCATGCCCGACAGCGATCACTGGGCCGGTTGGCGGGACCTGCGCGAAGCGGCCGGGGATGCGTCGCCCGTCTGGAAGCTGGCGGATGGCGAGCTGCACCGCGCGGATGGCCGTCTGTACTGGCTCAGCGCTGACTGGCTGGCGCCGCCCGTGCTGCCCGATCCTGCCGTTGCGCGCGTGCAGGGCACATCCGAGCTGCCTGGCAACGGCCAGGTGCAGATACGGGGGGAGTTGCCTGCGGGGCGCTGGCACCTGCGCTACCGCCTGGGCGGCGAATCGCTGCACCTGCCGGAGCGTGGCAGGCGCGACCTCAAGCGCCTGCTCAACGAGTGGCGTGTGCCGGCGTTCGTGCGTCCGCGACTGCCATTGTTGTTCGATGGCGACGAGCTGATGGCCGTGGCAAATCTGGCGCAATCAGCGTCGTTACAGGCGTGCGGCGTGCGTCTTCACTGGTCGCCGCCGATCGGCGCGCAAGGTTTGAGCTGGTAAGGCGTTTCGGGTAGACTACGCTCCCGTCTTAATACAGCTTTTGCCGACTCCCCCAGGGAGCTTGGCGGGCTTGCCATTGTTTGTTGCGAGTAATGGCGCTCCTTCGCTTTCCCCGGCGGCACTGACCGCTTAAACGCAGACTTCTAGGGTTTTTCATGACGCGCTACATCTTCGTCACGGGTGGTGTTGTTTCTTCATTGGGGAAAGGCATTGCCTCGGCTTCACTGGCGGCCATCCTGGAGGCGCGGGGCCTGAAGGTCACCATGCTCAAGCTGGACCCCTACATCAACGTCGATCCGGGCACCATGAGCCCGTTCCAGCACGGTGAGGTGTTCGTCACGCAGGACGGCGCCGAGACCGACCTCGACCTGGGCCACTACGAGCGGTTCATCCGCACCACCATGACCCAGAACAACAACTTCACCACCGGCCGCGTGTACGAAGACGTACTGCGCAAGGAGCGCCGTGGTGACTACCTGGGTGCGACCATCCAGGTCATCCCGCACATCACCGACGAGATCAAGCGCCGCATCATCAAGGGCGCCGGCGATGCCGACGTGGCCCTGGTGGAGATCGGTGGCACCGTGGGTGACATCGAGTCGCAGCCGTTCCTCGAGGCGATCCGTCAGCTGCGCGTCGAAGTCGGCGCCAAGCGCGCGATGCTCATGCACCTGACCCTGGTGCCGTACATCGCCACCGCCGGCGAGACCAAGACCAAGCCGACCCAGCATTCGGTCAAGGAACTGCGTTCCATCGGCCTGCAGCCCGACGTGCTGGTATGCCGCTCCGATCACCCGATCGATGTGTCCTCGCGGCGCAAGATCGCCCTGTTCACCAACGTCGAAGAGCGTGCGGTGATCAGCCTGGAAGACGTCGACACCATCTACAAGATCCCGGGCGTGCTGCACGCGCAGGGTCTGGATGACTTCGTCGTCGAGCGTTTCGGTCTGGAGTGCGGCACTGCCGACCTCTCCGAGTGGGACCGTGTGGTCGATGCCAAGCTCAACCCGGAAAAAGAAGTCACCATCGCCATGGTCGGCAAGTACATGGAGCTGCTGGACGCGTACAAATCGCTGATCGAAGCGATGAGCCACGCCGGCATCCAGAACCGGACCAAGGTCAACCTGCGCTATATCGATTCCGAAGATATCGAGAACCAGGGCACCGCGCTGCTCGAAGGCGTGGACGCCATCCTGGTGCCGGGCGGCTTCGGTCTGCGTGGCGTGGAAGGCAAGATCAAGACCGTGCAGTATGCCCGCGAGAACAAGATTCCCTACCTGGGTATCTGCCTCGGCATGCAGGTGGCGGTCATCGAGTACGCCCGTAACGTGGTGGGCTGGAGCGACGCCAACTCCACCGAGTTCGACATGGCCAGCCAGCATCCGGTGGTGGGTCTGATCACCGAATGGCAGGACGCCGCAGGCAGCGTCGAGCAGCGCAGCGAAAGCTCCGACCTGGGCGGCACCATGCGCCTTGGCGCGCAGGACTGCCAGCTGCAGGCCGGTTCGCTGGTGCATGATTGCTACGGCAAGGACGTGATCGTCGAGCGTCATCGTCACCGCTACGAGGTGAACAACAACCTGCTGCCGCAACTGACCGACGCCGGCCTGAAGGTCACTGGCCGTTCCGGTGACGGCGCGCTGGTCGAAGTGGTCGAGGCGCCGGATCACCCGTGGTTCGTCGCGTGCCAGTTCCACCCGGAATTCACCTCCACGCCGCGTGACGGCCACCCGCTGTTCAGCGGTTTCGTCAACGCCGCGCTGGCACAGAAAGGGAAGAAGGTCTAAGGCATGGCTCAGAAGATCATCAAGGTTCGCAACATCGAGATCGCCAACGACAAGCCGTTCGTGCTGTTCGGGGGTATCAACGTACTCGAATCGCGCGACCTGGCCATGCAGGCGTGCGAGGAGTATGTGCGGGTCACCGAGAAGCTCGGTATCCCCTACGTGTTCAAGGCCAGCTTCGACAAGGCCAACCGCTCCTCCGTCACCTCCTTCCGTGGCCCCGGCCTGGAAGAGGGCATGAAGATCTTCGAGGAAGTGAAGAAGACCTTCGGCGTGCCGGTGATCACCGACGTTCACGAGCCGCATCAGGCGGCTGCCGTGGCCGAAGTGTGCGACATCATCCAGCTGCCGGCCTTCCTTTCCCGGCAGACCGACCTGGTGGTGGCCATGGCCAAGACCGGCGCGGTGATCAATATCAAGAAGGCGCAGTTCCTCGCGCCGCAGGAGATGAAGCACATCCTGCACAAGTGCGAGGAAGCCGGTAACGATCAGCTGATCCTCTGCGAGCGTGGTTCGAGCTTCGGCTACAACAACCTGGTGGTGGACATGCTCGGCTTCGGCATCATGAAGCAGTTCGAGTACCCGGTGTTCTTCGACGTGACCCATGCCCTGCAGATGCCGGGCGGTCGTGCCGATTCCGCCGGCGGCCGCCGTGCCCAGGTCACCGACCTGGCCAAGGCCGGTATCAGCCAGGGCCTGGCCGGTCTGTTCCTCGAGGCGCATCCGGAGCCGGAAAACGCCAAGTGCGACGGTCCCTGTGCGCTGCGCCTGAGCAAGCTGGAGCCCTTCCTCGCTCAGCTCAAGCAGCTGGACGACCTGGTGAAGAGTTTTCCGCCGATCGAGACTGCCTGAACCGGTCGCAATCCGGTAAAGTGCCGCCCCAGAAAATCCCCCTGACCCGTGAGTCAGAGTGTGCCGCCGACCTGCCCGTGGGCAGCGGCGGTCTCGCGCAGCCCGCTGCTGCCGTCTTACCGTCAACTATTGGAGTGTTAACAAGAATGGCAAAGATCGTCGACATCAAGGGTCGTGAGGTTCTCGACTCCCGTGGCAATCCCACCGTGGAAGCCGACGTCATCCTCGAAGGCGGCATCGTCGGTAGCGCTTGCGCACCCTCCGGCGCCTCCACCGGCTCGCGCGAAGCGCTGGAGCTGCGTGACGGTGACAAGAGCCGCTACCTGGGCAAGGGCGTACTGAAGGCCGTGGCCAACATCAACGGCCCGATCCGCGACCTGCTGCTGGGCAAGGACGCGACCGATCAGCAGGCGCTGGACCGTGCGATGATCGAACTCGACGGCACCGAGAACAAGGCTTCGCTGGGCGCCAACGCCATCCTCGCCGTGTCCCTGGCTGCCGCCAAGGCCGCTGCCCAGGCCAAGGGCGTGCCGCTGTACGCGCACATCGCCGACCTCAACGGTACGCCGGGCGTCTACTCCATGCCGGTGCCGATGATGAACATCATCAATGGCGGCGAGCACGCCGACAACAACGTCGACATCCAGGAATTCATGGTCCAGCCGGTCGGCGCCAAGAACTTCGCCGATGCCCTGCGCATGGGCGCCGAGATCTTCCATCACCTCAAGGCCGTGCTCAAGGCCCGTGGCCTGAACACCGCCGTGGGCGACGAGGGTGGCTTCGCGCCGAACCTGGCGTCCAACGAAGACGCGCTGGCCGCCATCGCCGAAGCCGTGGCCAACGCCGGCTACAAGCTGGGTGACGACGTGACCCTGGCCCTGGACTGCGCCTCCAGCGAATTCTTCAAGGACGGCAAGTACGACCTGGAAGGTGAAGGCAAGGTGTTCGACGCCGCAGGCTTCGCCGACTACCTGGCCGGTCTGACCCAGCGCTACCCGATCATCTCCATCGAAGACGGCATGGACGAGTCCGACTGGGCCGGCTGGAAAGTGCTGACCGACAAGATCGGCGCCAAGGTGCAGCTGGTCGGTGACGACCTGTTCGTCACCAATACCAAGATTCTCAAGCGTGGTATCGACGAGAAGATCGGTAACTCGATCCTGATCAAGTTCAACCAGATCGGCTCGCTGACCGAGACCCTGGAAGCCATCCAGATGGCCAAGGCCGCCGGCTTCACCGCCGTGATCTCGCACCGCAGCGGCGAAACCGAAGACAGCACCATCGCCGACCTGGCCGTGGGCACTGCCGCAGGCCAGATCAAGACCGGTTCGCTGTGCCGCTCCGATCGCGTGTCCAAGTACAACCAGCTGCTGCGCATCGAAGAGCAGCTGGGTGGCAAGGCCGCGTACAACGGCCGCGCCGAGTTCCGCGGCTGACAACGGCCTGTTGCGCGTCGCTCCTGCAGCGTCAGGAACAGGTTCGGCAAGCCGCCTCAGCGCGGCCCGAAGGGGGAGTGGAGTGACTCATGCTCATTGGCTTCAGTAAACTCCGCTTCCGCACCTGTTTTTCCTGGCAGGACGCTGACTCGCAAGATCGTTTGGCTTTGGAAAAGGGCGACGCAAGTCGCCCTTTTTCGTGGGCGCCTCGTCGCCATCAGGGAACCATTGCACGGATGCAGGACCTTAAAACCCATGTCACTCATCAGTCCGCTTCTTTTCAAGCATGAACGCAGCCCCTACCATGCCGATGACTCATTTCGCGAGCCGCCGCTCCATGCGTAGTCCGTACTGGCTGTTCATCGTGCTGATCCTGTTGCTGGCCGGTCTGCAGTATCGCCTGTGGGTCGGCGAGGGCAGTCTTGCCCAGGTCAGTCGTCTGCAGCAGCAGATTGCCGAGCAGCGCGGCGAGAACGAGCGCCTGCTGGAGCGCAACCGTATCCTCGAGGCCGAGGTGATGGAGCTCAAGCGCGGCATGGAGACCGTCGAAGAGCGTGCACGCCAGGAGCTGGGCATGCTCAAAGAGGGCGAGACCCTCTACCTGCTGACCGAATGAGCGCGAGATTCTGGCTGGTGATTCCAGCCGCCGGTATCGGCGCGCGCATGGCCGCAGATCGTCCCAAGCAGTACCTGCAGGTGGCCGGTCGCAGCATTCTCGAGCATACGCTGCAGCGCTTTCTCGATCATCCCGCTCTGCGTGGGGTGGTGGTGAGCCTGGCGGCCGACGATCCGTACTGGCCCGCGCTGGCCGTCGCCAGCGATCCGCGCATCCGCCGGGCTGCCGGTGGGCGTGAGCGCGCCGATTCGGTGCTGGCCGGCCTCGAAACCCTGAAGAACGAAGGCGCGGCCGACGACGACTGGGTGCTGGTGCATGACGCTGCCCGTCCCAATCTGGCTCTGGAAGACCTGCAACGCCTGCTGGACAGCCTGGCCGACGACCCGGTCGGTGGTCTGCTGGCGGTGCCCGCCCGCGATACCCTCAAGCGTGCCGGCGCCGACGGACGGGTGCAGGAAACCGTCGATCGCAGCGTGATCTGGCAAGCCTATACGCCACAGATGTTTCGCCTCGGCGCCTTGCGCCAGGCACTGGCGCAGGCCTTGCGGGCGCAGGTGGCGATCACCGATGAGGCGTCGGCCATGGAGTGGGCCGGACTGGCGCCGCGTCTGGTCGAGGGGCGGGCGGACAACCTCAAGGTGACCCGCCCGGAAGACCTGCAGTATCTGCAGGTCCTGTGGTCGGAGCCGCGCTGAGTCTCAGTGAGCCCAGCGCTTGGCATCCTTGCCGAGGTTGCGTTCCAGTGCATGGGTCAGCTTGTTCACCGCACCGTCGATGGCCTGCTGCAACTCGGCCGCATCGTGGGAAACCGTCAGCGGGTCACGGCCCTTCATCCGCGCTTCCACCTTGCAGCGCTTGTCCTGTGGGCCGTTCTTGAGCGCATTTTCGTCGGAGAGGTGGAGTTCGATCCGGGTGAGATGGTCTTCGTAGCGTTGCAGCTTGGCCTGCACGCGACTGCGAATATCGTCCTTCAGGGCCATCGAGGAGGCAACGTGCTTACCGCTGTTGACCAGAACCTGCATAACCATGTCCTCATGCTGATGAGTGGCGAAGCCCCGTCGGCGGGGCTCCTGGTTACGACGCTGTTGCCGCGTCCGAGTTTCCCGCCGGCTTGTGACATTCCATGACCGTTCAGCGTGGCGTCAGCTCGGCACACGGTATTCGGCGCGCTGGCTGAGGCCGGAGCGCAGGGTATCGATCAGCTGGCGGACCTTGGGGGAGAGGTGACGCTGCTGCGGATAGAGGGCCCACACCGCGGTGTTCGGCGGACGGTGCTGCTCCAGCAGCGACACCAGGCGCCCGCTGCGCAGGTGCTCGAGTACGTAGTAGTCCGGCAGCTGGCAGAGGCCGAAACCGCGTAGTGCGGCGTCGAGTACCGACTGACCGCTGTTGCAGCGCCAGTTGCCCTGCACGCGAACCTGGGTTTCTCGGCCGTTCTCCGCAAAGCCCCAGTGGTCGCTGCTGCCGATCAGGCAGTTGTGCCGCGCCAGTTCCGACAGCGAATGCGGGCGTCCATAGCGCTGCAGGTAGTCCGGCGCCGCGCACAGGTACATCTCGCGAGGAGCCAGGCGCGCGGCCATCAGGCGCGAGTCCTGCAGCCGTCCCAGGCGGATGGCCAGGTCCAGGCCCTCGTGGAGCAGGTCGAGCTGGCGGTTGCTCAGCTCGATTTCCACGCGCAGCTGGGGGTGGCGGGCCATGAAGTCGTTCACCAGTGGCACGATGAAGCGCTCGCCATAGGCGACGGCGCAGGTCAGGCGCAGCAGGCCCTTGGGTTCCGCCCCCAGGTCGCCAACCGCGCGCAGGGCCTCCTCGCGAGCATCCTGCAGGCGCTGGCAATGCTGCAGGAACAGCTGGCCGGCCTCGGTCAGCGCCACGCGCCGGGTGCTGCGGTAGAACAGGCGGCTTTGCAGCCGGTCTTCCAGGCGCGCCACCTGGCGACTGACCTGCGAGGTGGACAGGCCCAGGCGCTCGGCGGCGGCGCTGAACTGGCCGCATTCGGCAACGGCGACGAACTCGTCGAGTCCTTCCCAGCGATTCATGTGTTCTCCATCGGGCTGCGGGTGCCGGCTGGCGGGTGATCCGCAAGCAGCTGTCAGCAGCAGGCGGCATATTATCCCTGTGTAGCAATAATGTTTTGATATTTCTCTGATTATCTCTTTATTGGCTTGATCTAGACTGCTCGCCACGTTCACTCACGCTCAGGAGAGCTTCCATGATCAAGTCCCGCGCTGCCGTCGCATTCGGCCCCAACGAGCCGCTGAAGATCGTCGAGATCGATGTCGAGCCGCCGAAGGCCGGTGAAGTGCTGGTGCGCATCGTCGCCACCGGCGTCTGCCACACCGATGCCTACACCCTGTCTGGCCAGGATTCCGAGGGCGTCTTCCCCTGCGTGCTGGGGCACGAGGGTGGCGGTATCGTCGAGGCGGTCGGTGAGGGCGTGACCTCGGTCAAGGTCGGTGACCATGTGATCCCGCTGTACACCGCCGAATGCGGCGAGTGCAAATTCTGCAAATCGCAGAAGACCAACCTGTGCAGCTCGGTGCGTGCTACCCAGGGCAAGGGCCTGATGCCGGACGGCACCACCCGCTTCAGCTACAACGGCGAGCCGATCTATCACTACATGGGCTGCTCGACCTTCTCCGAGTACACCGTGTTGCCGGAAGTCTCGGTTGCCGTGATCCCCAAGGAAGCGCCGCTGGACAAGGTCTGCCTGCTCGGTTGCGGCGTGACCACCGGCATCGGTGCCGTACTCAACACCGCCAAGGTGGAAGAGGGCGCTACCGTGGCCATCTTCGGTCTCGGCGGCATCGGCCTGGCGGCGATCATCGGCGCCAAGATGGCCAAGGCCTCGCGCATCATCGGTATCGACATCAACCCGGCCAAGGAAGCGGTCGCCCGCGAGCTGGGCCTGACCGACTTCGTCAACCCGAAGGAGCACAGCAAGCCGATCCAGGACGTCATCGTCGAAATGACCGACGGCGGCGTCGACTACAGCTTCGAGTGCATCGGCAACGTGCAACTGATGCGTGCCGCGCTGGAGTGCTGCCACAAGGGCTGGGGCGAGTCGACCATCATCGGCGTGGCACCGGCCGGTGCCGAGATCAGCACCCGTCCGTTCCAGCTGGTCACCGGGCGTGTCTGGCGCGGCAGCGCCTTCGGTGGCGTCAAGGGCCGCAGCGAGCTGCCGGGCTATGTGGAGAAGTCGCAGAAGGGTGAAATCCCGCTGGACACCTTCATCACCCACAACATGGGCCTGGACGAGATCAACGAGGCGTTCGAGCTGATGCACGAAGGCAAGAGCATCCGTACCGTCATCCATTTCTGATAGCAGCAAGCGACGAGCTACAAGCGATCAATGGCCTGGCGCTTGTGGCCTGGCGCTGTCCGGAGGGGCTTATGGAAAACATTTCCTGCCAGAAGAGTTTCGGTGGCTGGCACAAGCGCTATCGCCACCGTTCCACCACCCTGGGTTGCGACATGGTGTTCGCCGTCTACCTGCCGCCGCAGGCCGAGCAGGGCGGCAGGCTGCCGGTGCTGTACTGGCTGAGCGGCCTGACCTGCACCGACGAGAACTTCATGCAGAAGGCCGGGGCGCAGCGCCTGGCCGCCGAGCTGGGGCTGGTGATCGTGGCGCCGGATACCAGTCCGCGTGGCGACGATGTGCCGGGTGACCCGGACAACGCCTGGGACTTCGGCAAGGGCGCGGGCTTCTACGTCAACGCTACCCAGGAGCCCTGGGCGCGCAACTACCGCATGCACGACTACGTGGTGCAGGAGTTGCCCGCGCTGATCGAGGCCAACTTCCCGGTATCCGATCGCCGTGGCATCGCCGGCCACTCGATGGGCGGGCATGGTGCGCTGGTCTGTGCGCTGCGCAACCCGGGGCGCTATCGCTCGCTGTCGGCGTTCTCGCCGATCAGCAATCCGATGCACTGCCCCTGGGGCGAGAAGGCACTGTCGCGCTACCTCGGCGAAGACCGTTCGCGCTGGAAAGAGTGGGATGCCTGTGCGCTGCTGGCCGAGGCCAGCGAACGTCTGCCGATTCTGGTGGATCAGGGCGATCGTGACGACTTCCTCGAGAACCAGCTCAAGCCCGAGGCGCTGGAGGCGGCTGCCAGGGCGGTCGGCCATCCGCTGACCCTGCGTTTGCAGCCTGGCTATGACCACAGCTACTACTTCATCGCCAGCTTCATCGAGGATCACCTGCGCCACCATGCGCAGGCACTGGCTCAGGCCTGAATCGAGCGGATTTCATCCGAGCGAGCCGGCAAACCGGTTAGAATTGCGCCCTGACTTTTTCAGGGCGTTGTTCTTTATGCGTATCGGTCATGGCTATGACGTACACCGCTTCGGCGATGGCGATTTCATCACCCTCGGTGGCGTGCGGATTCCCCACAGGTTCGGTCTCGTCGCTCATTCCGACGGTGATGTGCTGTTGCACGCACTGAGCGACGCCCTGCTCGGCGCGGTGGCGCTGGGTGACATCGGCAAGCACTTTCCCGATACCGATCCGACCTTCAAGGGCGCCGATAGCCGCGCGCTGCTGCGTCACGTGATGGGGCTGGTGCGGGTCAAGGGCTTCGCGGTGGGCAATGTCGACGCCACCATCGTCGCCCAGGCGCCGAAGATGGCGCCGCACATCGAGGCCATGCGCGCGTGCATCGCTGCGGATCTCGGCGTGCAGCTGGACCAGGTCAACGTCAAGGCCACCACCACCGAGAAGCTGGGCTTCACCGGGCGTGAGGAAGGGATCGCGGTGCATGCCGTGGCCTTGCTGGTCAAGGCATGAACGAGCAGCAGTTGCTGGGCCCGCGCGCCCATGGCGAGGCCTGCGGGCGCGCCGTGCTCAAGGCCACGGCCGAGGACTTCCAGGTCGATGAGGTGCTGGACATTCCGCTCACCGGCCAGGGTGAACACCTCTGGCTATGGGTGGAGAAGCGCGGCCTGAACACCGAGGATGCCGCCCGTCGCATCGCCCGCGCTGCGGGGCTGCCCCTCAAGGCGGTCAGCTACGCCGGCCTCAAGGATCGCCAGGCACTCACCCGGCAATGGTTCAGCCTGCACCTGCCAGGCAAGGCCGACCCCGATCTGGCGGCCGCCGAAAGCCCGGCGCTGAGCATCCTCAAGCGCGAGCGACACAATCGCAAGCTGCAGCGCGGTGCCCATTCGGCCAACGGCTTCATCCTGCGCCTGACCGCGCTGCAGGCTGACCGCGAGGTGCTGGAGCAGCGCTTGCGGCAGATCGCCGAACAGGGCGTGCCCAACTATTACGGGCTGCAGCGTTTCGGCTTCGACGGCGGCAACCTGCTGGAGGCGCGGCGCCATGCCGAGCGCGAAGAACTGCCGGTGCAGCGCAACCTGCGTTCGCGGCTGCTGTCTTCGGCACGCAGCTACCTGTTCAACCGCGTGCTGGCCGAGCGGGTCGCCGCAGGGAGCTGGAACCAGGCGTGCGTCGGCGATCTGCTGGCCTTCACCACCAGCCGCAGCTTCTTCATGGCCGGGGAGGCCGAGTGCCAGGATCCGCGTCTGGCGATCCTCGATCTGCACCCCACCGGGCCGCTCTGGGGCGAAGGGCTGCTCCCGACCGCGCAGGCGGTGAACGAGCTGGAACAGGCGGTCGGCAGTGAGGAGCCGGCGCTGCTCGCCTGGTTGAGCAAGGCGGGCATGGCTCACGAACGACGCATTCTGCGCCTCCCCATTCAGAGCCTTACGTGGCATTATCCGGAACCCGATATTCTGCAACTTGCATTCGTCCTGCCGGCCGGGAGTTTCGCCACCGTCGTGGTGCGCGAACTCGTCGACCTCATGCCGACAGGGCAGACGGATACTCCATGCGAATTCTGATTTCCAACGACGACGGGGTGAACGCACCCGGTATCGCCGCGTTGCACCAGGCGCTGGCCGATTACGCCGAGTGCGTGGTGGTTGCGCCGGCCGAAGACAAGAGTGGTGCCAGCAGTGCGCTGACACTCGACCGTCCGCTGCATCCGGTGGCACTTCCCAACGGCTTCATCAGCCTCAATGGCACCCCGACCGACTGCGTGCACCTGGGCATCAACGGCCTGCTCGAGCAGACGCCGGAGATGGTCGTCTCCGGTATCAACCTGGGGGCGAACCTGGGTGATGACGTGCTCTATTCCGGCACCGTCGCCGCTGCGCTGGAAGGGCGTTTCCTGGACAAGACGGCGTTTGCCTTCTCGCTGCTGTCGCGCCTGCCCGACAACCTGCCGACGGCCGCCTATTTCGCCCGCAAGCTGGTCGAGGCGCACGCGCAGCTCGACCTGCCGCCGCGTACCGTGCTCAACGTCAACGTGCCGAACCTGCCGCTCGAGCATATCCGCGGTGTGCAGCTGACCCGTCTGGGCCACCGTGCCCGCGCGCCGGCGCCGGTCAAGGCGGTCAATCCGCGTGGCAAGGAAGGCTATTGGATCGCGGCCGCGGGCGATGTCGAGGATGGCAGCCCGGGCACCGACTTCCACGCCGTGATGCAGGGCTACGTTTCGGTCACGCCGCTGCGGCTCGACCGGACGTTCAATGAAGCCCTCGAAAGTATGGACGGCTGGCTGGAGGGAATCTTCTGATGCGTGGACAGGACGACATGCAGCGCAGCGGGATCGGCATGACCTCGCAGCGCACCCGTGAGCGGCTGATTCAGCGTCTCTACGAGGAAGGATTGTCCAACGCGCGGGTGCTGGAAGTGATCCGCCGTACACCGCGCCATCTGTTCGTGGATGAGGCGCTGGCGCACCGCGCCTACGAGGACACCGCACTGCCCATCGGTCACAACCAGACCATTTCCCAGCCCTACATGGTTGGCCGCATGACCGAGTTGCTGCTGGCCGCCGGGCCGTTGGACAAGGTGCTGGAGATCGGCACCGGTTCCGGCTACCAGACCGCCGTGCTGGCGCAGTTGGTCGAGCGGGTGTTCTCCGTGGAGCGTATCCAGGGGCTGCAGGAGCGCGCCAAGGAGCGCCTCGTCGAACTCAGCCTGCGCAACGTGGTCTTTCGCTGGGGTGATGGCTGGGAGGGCTGGAATGCGCTGGGCCCGTACAACGGCATCATCGTCACTGCCGCCGCTGCGCAGGTACCGCAGGCACTGCTCGACCAGCTGGCACCGGGTGGTCGCCTGGTCATACCGGTCGGCAGCGGCGACGTGCAGCAACTGTTGCTGATCGTGCGCGAGGAGGAGGGCTTTTCCCGGCACGTGCTCGATGCCGTGCGTTTCGTGCCGTTACTCAACGGGCCACTGGCCTGACCGCTTTATCGTTCTGGAAGGATCCATGAAGAAACATTTCCTGCTCTACGCCAAGGGCATGGCCATGGGCGCTGCCGATGTGGTGCCTGGCGTCTCCGGCGGTACCATCGCCTTCATCAGCGGCATCTATGACGAGCTGCTGCGCTCCATCGCCAGCGTTCCCGATGCGCTTCTGCTGTTGCTGCGCGGCCGTATCAAGGACGCCTGGCAGAAAGCCAATGCGACCTTTCTGCTGGTGCTGTTCAGCGGCATTCTGACCAGCATCCTCACCCTCGCACGGCTGATCACCTACCTGCTCAAGCATCACCCGATACCGGTCTGGTCGTTCTTCTTCGGTCTGATCCTCGTGTCCACCTACCTGGTGGGGCGTGAGATCGGGCGCTGGAACTGGACGCGGGTGCTGAGTTTCCTGCTTGGCCTGGGGTTCGCCTACTGGATCACCGTGGCCGCCCCGATGCACTGGGGGAGCGACCTGCCGACCCTGTTTCTGGCGGGGGCTATCGCCATCTGCGCAATGATCCTGCCGGGAATCTCCGGCAGCTTCATCCTGCTGCTGCTGGGGCTCTACTCGGTGGTGCTGGGGGCAGTGAAGGATCTCAACCTCCTGGTGCTGGGCGTGTTCGCCGCCGGTTGCCTGCTCGGGTTGCTCAGCTTCGCCCGGCTGCTCAGCTGGCTGCTGGCGCGCTGGCGTGATCTGAGCCTGGCCTTTCTCAGTGGCCTGATGCTCGGTTCGCTGAACAAGGTCTGGCCCTGGAAGGAGACGCTCACCTGGCGTATCGACAGCAAGGGCGAGCAGGTGCCGCTGTTGCAGCACAACCTGCTGCCCGGGCATTTTGCCGAGATCAGCGGCCAGGATGCGCAACTGCTGATTGCCGTGTTGCTGGCGATTGGCGGGATCGTGCTGGTGCTGGGCCTGGAGTGGCTGGCACAGCGTCAACCCGCCGATGCTGGTCGCGCCGAATAAATACGGCACAATACGCCGTACTCGGAATCATTCAGGGAGCCATCGGGTGAGTCGCACCGTCGTTCACGTTCTGCTTCGCGCCGCCATGGCGCTGCGCCTGCCACTGGCCACGCTCGCCGTTGCCGTGCTGGCTGGTTGCGTCAGTTCGCCTCCCGGTGGCGTGCAGGTGGTGGAGCGCGGGCAGAACCAGGGGCGGGCGCCGGTGATCCAGCGTCAGCCCGTGCGCAGTGGTCACTACGTGGTGCAGCGCGGCGACACCCTGTACTCGATCGCCTTCCGCTTCGGCTGGGACTGGAAGGCCCTGGCTGCCCACAATGGCCTGCGTGATCCCTACCTGATCCGTGTCGGCCAGATCATTCGCTTCGACAATCGCGCCCTGGCCAGCCAGCCGGTGGCGTCGACCCCCGTTCGCAGCAGCGCGCCGACAACCAGCAGGCCGGCTCAGCCTGCTACTCCCGTCACCGCGCCGCCCGCGACCAAGCCGGCCAAGCCGCCTGTCGCCAGCACGCCTGCCACGACACCTGTAACGCCCGTGAGCCGCTCGGCCAGTGGCTGGGCCTGGCCAACGCAGGGCTCGGTGATCAGCCGTTTTTCCTCAAACGGTAGTTTGAATAAAGGCATTGATATCGCCGGGGAATTAGGACAGCCTGTTTTAGCTGCGTCTGATGGGTCGGTGGTGTACGCCGGGAGTGGTTTGCGGGGCTACGGCGAATTGATCATCATCAAGCACAGCGACACCTACGTAAGTGCCTACGGTCACAACCGCAGGCTGTTGGTACGGGAGGGGCAGCAGGTCAAAGCCGGGCAAAGCATTGCCGAGATGGGATCAACAGGGGCCGACCGGGTGAAACTGCACTTCGAGATTCGCCGCCAAGGTAAACCTGTCGATCCACTGCAATACCTGCCACGTCGTTGATCCGCCGCTGACTCGTTCCATCTCGTGGGAGGGACGGGCTCAGGTATGGCCAGGACGGTTCCGCCAGAGTCTGTTGTCGAACTCAGCTAGGGACAACAACAATGGCTCTCACAAAAAAAGAAGCGCCGGAGTTTGACGTCGACGATGAGCTGCTCCTCATGGAGCCGGGTATCGTCTTGGGCGAGGTTCAGGGCGATGAGGTGGAAGCACCGGTCGCGCGTACCAAGACCAAGAACGCCGCTCCCTCCAAGCAGCACAAGTACATCGATTACACCCGGGCGCTCGACGCCACTCAGCTTTACCTCAACGAAATCGGTTTCTCTCCCTTGCTCACTCCCGAAGAGGAAGTGCACTTCGCGCGTCTGGCGCAGAAGGGCGATCCTGCCGGGCGCAAGCGCATGATCGAGAGCAACCTGCGCCTGGTCGTCAAGATCGCTCGGCGTTACGTCAATCGCGGCCTCTCTCTGCTCGATCTGATCGAAGAGGGGAACCTGGGGTTGATTCGCGCTGTGGAGAAGTTCGATCCGGAGCGTGGTTTCCGTTTTTCAACCTATGCGACCTGGTGGATCCGCCAGACCATCGAACGGGCCATCATGAACCAGACGCGAACCATCCGTTTGCCGATTCATGTGGTCAAGGAGCTCAACGTATACCTGCGTGCGGCTCGTGAACTGACCCAGAAGCTCGACCATGAGCCTTCAGCGGAAGAAATTGCCAACCTGCTGGAAAAACCGGTGGGTGAGGTCAAGCGCATGCTGGGCCTCAACGAGCGGGTGTCCTCGGTGGACGTCTCGCTCGGTCCGGACTCGGACAAGACGTTGCTCGACACCCTGACCGACGATCGTCCGACCGACCCGTGTGAGCTGTTGCAGGACGATGACCTGTCCCAGAGCATCGACCAGTGGCTCTCGGACCTGACCGACAAGCAGCGTGAAGTCGTGGTGCGCCGCTTCGGCTTGCGTGGCCATGAGAGCTGTACGCTGGAAGAGGTGGGGCAGGAGATCGGTCTGACCCGCGAGCGAGTCAGGCAGATCCAGGTGGAGGCGCTCAAGCGTCTGCGCGAGATCCTCGAAAAGAATGGCCTTTCGAGCGACGCACTGTTCCAGTAGCGTTCACCTCGATCACCAACCCGGCTTCGGCCGGGTTTTTTCTGCATCCCCGTGTAAGTCATCGCTTACAGACGCTGTCAGCGTTTGGGGTGGCTGCCTCTTGTTTTTGTCTTTATATTTTTTAACTCATTGTTTTTGAACATGTTTTTATTTTAAAGAACTGGATGAGGGCGGTTTTTGCCGGCTTGCAGGGAAGTCTGTAGCGGCTAATATCACAACCGTGCTTAGGGAGAAGCACAGGTCATCAGGACGATGATCAGGAACATCGCAAGAAGCGATTCATCAGGATGATGGGCTTGGAAATAAAGGGACTAGGGAATAAAAGTGGGCGGCGCAAGCCGCCCCTTTTTTTTGCCCGCCATTCCTGCCCGCAATCCGCAAGGGGCACCCGCCACGTCAGGCGTGGCGCCGGCAACTTGCACCGCTGCGCCGACTGTTCCGAGCGACGCTATCCCATAATGCAAAAGACCCGCACTTGGCGGGTCTTTGCGTTCTGCAGCGGCTTAGCGCTCCAGGTGCTGCAGCTTGTCCTTCACGCCATCCCACTCTTCGGCGTCGGCCAGGGCGTCCTTCTTCTCGGTGATGTTCGGCCAGACTTCAGCCAGGTCGGCGTTCAGCTCGATGAACTCCTGCTGATCTTCCGGCACCTCGTCTTCCGAGAAGATGGCCTGGGCGGGGCACTCCGGCTCGCACAGGGCGCAGTCGATGCACTCGTCAGGATGGATGACCAGAAAGTTCGGGCCCTCGTAGAAGCAGTCCACCGGGCAGACTTCCACGCAGTCGGTGTATTTGCACTTGATGCAGTTGTCGGTGACGACGAAGGTCATGTCTGATTCTCTCCTCGGGCGGCGGCCTGGGCCCTTTCTGTGAAGGGCTCTCAGGCGCTCTGTCAGGGGCCGCGGCTCAGGCTGTAAACCGGGCGGTCGTAAAATTGCGCGCGATTCTAGCAGTTTGTTGTATTGAGCGTTAGATCTGCGTCTTCCATGTATATAACAGTTCCAACGCTTTGCGCGGAGTCAGATCATCCGGATTGATCGTATGCAATTGCTCCAGCAGCGGGTGCGGCGTGCTGGCGAACAGGTCGCTCTGCATCGGTGCTTGCGGCTGTCCGGGCTCTTGCCGAGGTCGATCGTGCGGCAGGCTGGTGGCTTCCAGGCGCGCCAGGTGCTCACGGGCGCGGCTGATCACGCTGCCGGGCACGCCCGCCAGCTGTGCCACGGCCAGGCCGTAGCTCTGGCTTGCAGGCCCCGCCTGGACGTGGTGGAGGAAGACGATGCGCTCGTTGTGCTCGGTGGCCGAGAGGTGCACGTTGGCCACCACCGGCTCGCTTTCCGGAAGCACGGTCAGCTCGAAGTAGTGGGTAGCGAACAGGGTGAAGGCGCGCAGGCGGGCCAGATGTTCGGCCGCCGACCAGGCCAGCGACAGGCCGTCGAAGGTGCTGGTACCACGGCCAACCTCGTCCATCAGCACCAGGCTGCGTTCGCTGGCGTTATGCAGGATGTTGGCGGTTTCGCTCATTTCCACCATGAAGGTCGAGCGCCCGCCGGCGAGGTCGTCACTGGAGCCGATGCGGGTGAAGATACGGTCGACCAGTGACAGTTCGCAGGCAGCGGCAGGGACGAAGCTGCCGATGTGCGCCAGCAGCACGATCAGCGCGGTCTGGCGCATGTAGGTGGATTTACCGCCCATGTTCGGGCCGGTGATGATCAGCATACGGCGGTTGTCGTCGAGGTCGAGGTCGTTGGCCACGAACGGTGTGGTCAGCACCTGCTCGACCACCGGGTGGCGGCCCTGATCAATGCGCATGCAGGGTTCTTCGACGAAGCGCGGGCGGTTCAGGTCGAGATTCAGCGCGCGTTCGCCCAGGTTGCTCAGCACGTCCAGTTCGGCCAGCGCCGCGGCACTGTCCTGCAGCGGCGCCAGGTGGCCGATCAGGCGCTCCAGCAGTTCGTCATAGAGCATCTTCTCGCGGGCCAGGGCACGGCTCTTGGCCGACAGGGCCTTGTCCTCGAACTCCTTCAGCTCCGGGGTGATGAAGCGTTCGGCGCCCTTGAGCGTCTGCCGGCGAATGTAATCGGCGGGGGCCGACTCCGCCTGCTTGGTCGGCAGTTCGATGAAGTAGCCGTGCACGCGGTTGTAGCCGACCTTGAGGTTGGCCAGGCCGGTGCGGGCCTTCTCGCGTGCTTCCAGGTCCATGAGGAACTGGCCGGCGTTCTCGCTCATCGCCTGCAGTTCGTCCAGTTCGGCGTCGTAGCCGGTCTTCAGCACGCCACCGTCACGGATGACCGCCGGCGGGTTGTCGATGATGGCGCGGGCCAGCAGGTCGGCCAGCTCGGGGTAGGTGGCGATGCTGTTTGCCAGTTGCTGCAGGTGCGGCGTGTCCAGCGGGGTCATCGCCTGCTGCAGCTCGGGCAGTGCGGCGAGAGCGTCACGCAGGCGGGCGAGGTCGCGTGGACGGGCGTTGCGCAGGCCGATACGGGCAAGGATCCGCTCCAGGTCGCCGATCTCCTTGAGCTGCGGTTGTAGCGTCTCGAAACGGTAGCCGTCGAGCAGGCAGGCGATGGCGTTCTGGCGTGCCTCGAGTACGGCACGATCTCGCAGCGGACGGTTCAGCCAGCGCCCCAGCAGGCGGCTGGCCATGGCGGTCTGGCAGCGATCCATCACCGATTGCAGGGTGTTGTCGCGCCCGCCGGAGAGGTTGATGTCCAGCTCCAGGTTGCGGCGGCTGGCGCCGTCGAGGATCACCGTGTCGTCCAGGCGTTCGTGACGCAGGCTGCGCAGGTGGGGCAGGGCGGTGCGCTGGGTTTCCTTGGCGTAGCCCAGCAGGCAGCCGGCGGCGCCGATGGCCAGGGTCAGGTTTTCGCAGCCGAAGCCTTTCAGGTCCTGGGTGCCGAACTGCTGGCACAGGCTCTTGAAGGCACTGTCGCGGTCGAAGTCCCAGGGGGCGCGACGTCGAGAACCCTTGCGCTTCTCGGCCGGCAGGCCCTGTGGCCAGTCGTCGGGGATCAGCAACTCGGCGGGGTTCAGGCGTTCCAGTTCGGCCAGCAGGTTTTCCCAGCCCCTGATTTCCTGAACGCTGAAGCGGCCGCTGGTGATGTCCAGCACGGCCAGGCCGAACAGGCGCTCGTCACCCAGCACGGCAGCCAGCAGGTTGTCGCGGTGTTCGTCGAGCAGGGCCTCGTCGCTGATGGTGCCGGGAGTGATGATGCGCACCACCTGGCGCTCGACCGGGCCCTTGCTGGTGGCCGGATCGCCGACCTGCTCGCAGATCACCACCGACTCGCCAAGCTTGACCAGTTTGGCCAGGTAGCCTTCGACCGAATGGAAGGGGATGCCGCACATGGGAATCGACTGACCGGCCGACTGGCCGCGCGCGGTCAGGGTGATGTCCAGCAGTTTGGCGGCCTTCTTCGCATCCTCGTAGAATATCTCGTAGAAGTCGCCCATGCGATAGAACATCAGCTGATCCGGGTGCTGGTTCTTCAGCTTCCAATATTGCTGCATCATCGGGGTGTGAGCGGAGAGATCGGTCATGCCGGGCCTTAGGTGCGGTGGGTGTGACGAAGCCGGGAATTTTCCCATACTTCGCCCACCGCGTGGACCCCGAATCGGCAGCGATTCGCGTTCAGTCGGTGAACGTCACCGAGAACTGGGCGACGGCTTCGACCACCCGCTGCGACTCGCTGCGTATCTCGCGGATCACCTCGCCGGCCTGGTTGGCCAGGTCCACGCCGGTGCGTGCGTGTTCGCGTGTCGTGGCCATGCTGGCCACGGCGTTACGCGTTAGGCTCTGGTTCTCCTGGACGACACCGTTGATTTCCTGGGTGGCCTGGCTGGTGCGCGAGGCCAGCTGGCGGACTTCATCGGCAACCACGGCGAATCCGCGCCCCTGTTCACCGGCGCGTGCGGCTTCTATCGCGGCATTGAGTGCCAGCAGGTTGGTCTGGTCGGCGATGCCGCGGATGACCTGGACGATGCTGGTGATCTGTTCCGACTGCTTGTTCAGGCCTTCGATCTGCTCCGCGACGTTGGCCAGTTCGCTGGCGATGTCGTTGACCACCGCGACGGTCTGCGCCACGGTGCGGGTGCCGTGATCGGCGGAGACGTCGGTCTCCTTGGCGATGTCGTGGGCCAGCTGCGCGGCGGCGGCTTCGGAGTCGCGGCGCTCGACCTGGGTGGTGATGTCGCTGGCGAACTTGACGACGCCGTACACGCGTCCGTTGGCGTCGTACAGCGGGTTGTAGGTCGCGCGCAGCCAGACCTGGCGGCCGTGCTTGGTGACGCGGCGAAAGCGGTCGGACATGAACTCGCCCTTGTTCAGGCGTGCCCAGAACTCACGGTAGTCGTCGCTGTGGCTGTCTTCTGCCAGGCAGAACATCCGGTGATGCTGGCCGATCACCTCGTCGCGGGTATAACCCATCAGGTCGAGGAAATTCTGGTTGGCGCTGACCACCTCGCCATCCAGGTTGAATTCGATCACCGCCATGGAGCGGTCGATGGCCTTGATGTAGCTCTCGTGCATGTGCTCGGCGGCGACCTGACGGGTGATGTCGGTGGCGATCTTCATGACCTTGGTCACCGTGCCCTGGGCGTCACGGATCGGCATGTAGGTGGCTTCGAGCCAGACTTCCCGGCGATCCCGCGTCAGCCTGGGGAAACGGTCGCTGAAGTGTTCGCCCTGGCGCAGGCGCTGCCAGAATTGCTGATAGGCCAGGCTCTCGCTCAGGCTGCGCGAACAGAACAGTCGGTGGTGCTGGCCGACGATCTCCTCCAGGCTGTAGCCCACCACCTCGAGAAAGGCGCGGTTGGCATCGAGGATGATGCCATCCGGGGTGAACTCGATCATCGCCATCGATTGTCGTATGGCCTGCAGCTCGGCTGTTCCGGCGCTGGGCGCGTCCTTCTGCTCTTTATTGCGTGACAGCCACATCTCGCGTCTCCTTTCGTTCCGTCACCGGAGATAACACTAGACGACATTTGCGCGTTCCACTGGCGGTTCAAGCTGTGTAGGGTTGTCCGTTCGATGAACGAGGTACGGACATGGACAGAATCGATCGGCTGGCCGCGCAACTGGGTGACGGGTTGAAAAGGGTGGGCGCCCAGGTGAGCACCGCAGAGTCCTGCACCGGCGGTGGGATCGCCGAGGCCATTACCCGCATTCCCGGCAGTTCGGCCTGGTTCGAGGCGGGCTATGTCACCTACTCCAATGCGCAGAAAACCAGGCAGCTGGACGTGTGCAGCGAGTTGTTCGTCAGCGTCGGCGCGGTCAGCCAGGAAGTCGTCGAGGCGATGGTGCGAGGGGCTCAGGCGCACAGCGGCGCGCGTTACGCAGTCGCGGTCAGCGGAGTGGCCGGTCCCGACGGCGGCTCGGCGGAGAAGCCGGTGGGCACTGTCTGGTTGGCCTGGGGCGATGGCGAGCGGATTTTCAGCGTGCGCAAACAATTCGCCGGAGGCCGTGATCAGGTGCGCCGACAAACGGTCGAGGCCGCACTGACGGGGCTTCTCGCCCTGTTGGCGGAGGAAAATCCTTCCCTGGGGTAGGCGGACGACTTGCCCTGTGGAATAATACTGGCTACTTATACAGTTGTTGGTGGCCTGCCGGCCCTCTTGAACATGCGAGGATAGAATGGACGAGAACAAGAAGCGTGCCTTGGCGGCTGCCCTGGGCCAGATCGAGAAGCAGTTTGGCAAGGGCGCGGTCATGCGCATGGGCGATCACGAGCGTCAGGCGATTCCGGCCATTTCCACCGGATCGCTGGGGCTGGACATCGCGCTGGGCATCGGCGGCCTGCCCAAGGGCCGCATCGTCGAGATCTACGGTCCGGAATCCTCCGGTAAGACCACGCTCACGCTGTCGGTGATCGCCGAAGCGCAGAAGCTCGGTGCCACCTGTGCCTTCGTCGATGCCGAGCACGCGCTGGACCCGGATTACGCCGGCAAGCTGGGTGTCAACGTCGACGACCTGCTGGTCTCCCAGCCCGACACCGGCGAGCAGGCCCTGGAAATCACCGACATGCTGGTGCGCTCCAACGCCATCGACGTGATCATCGTCGACTCCGTTGCGGCCCTGGTGCCGAAGGCGGAAATCGAGGGTGAGATGGGTGACATGCACGTCGGCCTGCAGGCTCGTCTGATGAGCCAGGCGCTGCGCAAGATCACCGGTAACATCAAGAATGCCAACTGCCTGGTCATCTTCATCAACCAGATCCGCATGAAGATCGGTGTCATGTTCGGCAGCCCGGAAACCACTACCGGTGGTAACGCGCTGAAGTTCTACTCCTCGGTTCGCCTGGACATCCGTCGTACGGGTGCGGTGAAAGAGGGTGAAGAGGTGGTCGGTAGCGAAACGCGGGTGAAGATCGTCAAGAACAAGGTCGCTCCGCCTTTCCGTCAGGCCGAGTTCCAGATCCTCTATGGCAAGGGCATCTACCGCAACGGCGAGATCATCGACCTCGGTGTGCAGCAGGGTCTGGTCGAGAAGTCGGGTGCCTGGTACAGCTACCAGGGCAACAAGATCGGCCAGGGCAAGGCCAATGCCGCCAAGTACCTGGAAGACAATCAGGCCGTGGCACGCGAGATCGAAGGTCAGATTCGCCAGAAGCTGCTGGTCAGCAGCACGCCGGCGAAGGCGACTGCCGATGACCTGGCTGACGCAGAAGTCGACTTCTAAGCCCGCCGCGCACGCATGACCGCGATACTGGACAACCCGCTCGCCGTTCGGCGGGCGGCCATGGACCTGCTTGCCCGGCGTGAGCACGGGCGTGTCGAGCTGACGCGCAAGCTGCGCAAGCGCGGTGCACCGCAGGAGCTGATAGAGGCGGCCTTGCAGCGCTTGTCCGAGGAAGGCCTGCTGTCCGAGGCGCGCTATCTGGAAAGCTTCGTTGCCTATCGTGCGCGTGCTGGCTATGGGCCACAGCGCATTCGCGAAGAACTGGGGCAACGGGGGCTGGAGCGCAGCGACATCGATCAGGCGCTGCGCGAAAGCGCTATCGACTGGTTCGAGTCATTGCGTGAGACCTGGCAGCGCAAGTTTGCCGGTCAGTTGCCGATGGATGCTCGTGAACGTGCCAAGCAGGGGCGGTTTCTCGCCTATCGCGGTTATTCGCTGGACATGATCGGACGCCTGTTGCGCGGCAGCGACGAATAGACGCCAGCGATCACTCGGCGATAGTTGCCAGTTGGCGCAGATAATCCAGCACGTTTGGCGCGCCGGCCAGGCGCAGTCCTTCACCCAGGGCGGTAGCGTCCTGGTGCTCCTTGGGGAGCAGGAGGAACTCCGGCTTGCCGGCTTTCTTCAGTAGCGACAGGCGCGCGTAGGGTATGCCGTTGTCCAGCAGCAAGCCCATGAAGCCAGGATCGCTCCAGGCCTCTTCAGGCATGGCCAGTACGTGGTAGCGGTGCTGCAGGTTGTCCAGGCCGGCCTCGCTCAGGCGATAACGCACCATGTTGGCGGGCAGCAGCACTTCCAGCCCGCGTCTGCGCGCATAGGCAATCGCGCTGGCGAAGGCTTCCCCCCGTGTTTCCCCTGCCCAGAATGTGCGGGTGCGCCAATTGGCTTGCAGCAACTCCACCGGGTCACCGGCCATGAAGCGCGGCAAGGGCTGGCTCATGGCCTTGAGGAAGTCCTTGTAGCTGATGATGCGGACCTGCCGGCAATGCTCGCTCGCCGCATAGTCTTCGAAACTGCTGTAGCCGGGGGCGGGTGTCGTACAGGCGAAACCGTCGATCAGGCGCAGGTCGAAGGATTGCAGTTGTTGCGTCTGCGCCTCCACGACCTGGGTCAGTGCGGAATGCGCCTGGGCCTTGTCCTCCTGTACCGGGCCGGACAGGGCGCCGCGAGGGAGGTGGAGCAGCTGTTGCAGTTGCGGGCCCTCATGCCAGCAGATGCTGTCGGCCGGCGCTGGAAGCACCTTGAATGGCAGACGCAGCACGCTGGCCCTGGCGAAGATCTGCCGCGAGGCACGACCCAGCAACCCCAGGCGTTGTGCCAGGGCCGTCAGGCGGCCACCAAGGGTGGAGGATTCGGGCAGGCTCATGGCCGACAGGTCGCTCCTGAAGCGTCTACTGCAGTGTGGCAGACACAGGCAGCTATTGCCCATACAGCGTGGTGCGGCACGTGAGCGCCTGTGGCTGCGTAGGTCTGTGGCAAAATAGCCGCATTCATTTGCGAGGGTGCCTCCATGCCCAGCTTGGTGCTGGATATTGCGTTATCGGCCGAACGAGTGCAGGCCATCTATCGGGGCCAGGCCAACCGGATTATGGCGCAAAGCCGCGACGGACGCCGAGTTAGTTTGCCAGCGCATCATTTGCGGCCGTATTTGACCCATGCGGGCATCCATGGTTCCTTCGTTCTGGAATTCAATGATGCCGGCGAGCTGCTGAGCTTACGCCCTCTGGGCTGATCTGGCGCAGGTGCCTCGCGCCCGTCATGCGTGCACGGCTATAATCGCCGGTCCGCCCACCCTCTATCTGTCGAGCTGAGCCTGCCCATGTACACCCTGGCCCGCGAGCTGCTGTTCAAACTTTCCCCGGAAACCTCCCACGAGCTGTCCATCGACCTGATCGGGGCGGGGGGGCGTCTGGGGCTCAATGGTTTGCTGACCAAGGCGCCGGCCAGCTTGCCGGTCAACGTGATGGGCCTGCAGTTCGCCAACCCGGTGGGGCTGGCGGCGGGGCTGGACAAGAATGGCGACGCCATCGACGGCTTTGCCCAGCTTGGCTTCGGTTTCGTCGAGATCGGCACCGTGACGCCTCGGCCGCAGCCAGGCAACCCCAAGCCGCGCCTGTTCCGCCTGCCGGAGGCCGAGGCAGTGATCAACCGCATGGGTTTCAACAACCAGGGCGTCGATCATCTGCTCGAGCGGGTCAAGGCTGCGAAGTTCAAGGGTGTACTGGGCATCAACATCGGCAAGAACTTCGATACCCCGGTGGAGCGTGCGGTGGATGACTACCTGGCATGCCTGGACAAGGTGTACGCCCACGCCAGCTATGTCACGGTCAATGTCAGCTCGCCCAACACGCCCGGGCTGCGCAGCCTGCAGTTCGGCGACTCGCTCAAGGAACTGCTGGAAGCCTTGCGTCGCCGTCAGGAGGACCTGGCCCAGGAGCATGGCAAGCGCGTGCCGCTGGCGATCAAGATCGCCCCGGACATGAGCGATGAAGAAACCGCGCTGGTGGCGTCGGCGCTATTGGGCGCGGACATGGACGCGGTGATCGCGACCAACACCACGCTCAGCCGCGAAGGTGTCGAGGGGCTGGCCCATGGCGACGAAGCCGGTGGCCTGTCCGGTGCGCCGGTGCGCGACAAGAGCACGCATATCGTCAAGGTGCTGGCTGGCGAACTGTCCGGCCGTCTGCCGATCATCGCCGTTGGCGGTATCACCGAAGGTCGGCATGCGGCGGAGAAGATCGCTGCCGGCGCCAGCCTGGTACAGATCTATTCGGGGTTCATCTACAAGGGGCCGGCGTTGATTCGTGAAGCGGTGGATGCGATCGCGGCACTGCGTAAATAAATAGGGCTCCCGAAGGAGCCCCAGGGCTTGCGCCCGCCGCCCGGATGGGGTCGGCATGGTGAAGTCGGGTGTGATCCTGATCAGCCGACAGCGTGAAGTTCGTTGAGTCGATGAATACCGGCCGCGCCGGTCAGCCCATCCCAGTTGTCACCACGGCCCTCACGCCAGCCATTGAGCCAGGCTTGACGTACCGATGGCAGGGTAAAGGGGCAAAGTTCGCGGGATTTACCATTGATGCCGTACTGATAGCCGCGCAAGAAAGCTCGTTCTAACGGATCACGCTTAAGTCTTCTCATAGGGTGTTGCCCTCACTGTTGACTGTTATGTCCCGTTGGCCTTGTGGCAAGGCCGGGCAGAAAATGTCTGCCTGCGAAGGTCCGCTGCCGGCGTGGCGGGCCTTCTGTGCACTCGCCGTTGCAACGAGCGCCTTAGGTAGTGTTCTAACGAATGCACCGAGGCCTGTGAATGATCGATTTGTCATAAGGGCGTAACCTAAATGAGGGTGGCGCCATAAGGGGGCTGGGAATACATCCAGGCCCATTCGGCCAGACGCCGTGGGGCCTGGCTGAGCGCAGGCATGCCTGCAAAGTGCTAGTGCGAATGAGAGCGCTTGCTTATTCCGACGAAGGGTCGCCGTGTGACGTTTTGTCACTTATTTTTGAGTCGAGGTGCGCCGCCGCATCTCCCGGATTGCCATAGGCAGTAGGACACCATGTCTGATCGTTACGAAATCGTGCTGACTTGCCCCAAGGGGCTCGAAGGTCTGTTACTGGAAGAGGCCAGGGCGCTGGGGCTGGAGGAAGCGCGCGAGCAGACGGCGGCAGTCCGTGGCCATGCCGAGATCGAGGTCGCCTATCGCCTGTGCCTGTGGTCGCGCCTGGCCAACCGTGTGCTGCTGGTGCTGTCGCGTTTCACCATGAACAGCGCGGAGCAGCTGTATGACGGGGTCAAGGAGGTCGACTGGCGCGATCACCTGGAGCCGGCCGGCAGCCTGGCGGTGGAGTTCAGTGGTCAGGGTTCGGGCATCGACAACACCCATTTCGGCGCGCTCAAGGTCAAGGATGCGATCGTCGACCGGCTGCGGACCACAGCCGGCGAGCGTCCGAGCATCGACAAGGTCAATCCCGACTTGCGCGTTCACCTGCGCCTGGACCGGGGAGAGGCGGTGCTGTCCCTGGACCTGTCCGGGCACAGCCTGCACCAGCGCGGATATCGCCTGCAGCAGGGCGCGGCGCCGCTCAAGGAAAACCTCGCGGCTGCGGTGCTGATCCGTGCCGGTTGGCCGCGCATCGCCGCCGAGGGCGGCGCCCTGGCCGACCCCATGTGCGGTGTGGGTACGTTCCTGGTGGAGGCCGCGCTGATGGCGGCGGACGTCGCCCCGAACCTCAAGCGCGAACGCTGGGGCTTCTCCAACTGGCTCGGGCACGTGCCGGCGCTGTGGAAGAAGCTGCATGCCGAGGCCGAGCAGCGTGCGGCGGCGGGTCTGGCCAAGCCACCGTTGTGGATTCGTGGCTACGAGGCTGATCCCCGCCTGATCCAGCCGGGGCGCAACAACGTGGAGCGTGCCGGGTTATCCGACTGGGTGAAGATCTATCAGGGCGAGCTGGCTCACTTCGAACCGCGTCCGGACCAGAACCAGAAAGGCCTGGTGATCAGCAACCCGCCCTATGGCGAGCGCCTGGGGGATGAAGCCAGCCTGCTGTACCTCTACCAGAACCTCGGCGAGCGCCTGCGTCAGGCCTGCCTGGGCTGGGAGGCCGCGGTGTTCACCGGGGCGCCGGAGCTGGGTAAACGCATGGGCCTGCGCAGCCACAAGCAATATGCCTTCTGGAATGGCGCCCTGGCTTGCAAGCTGCTGCTGATCAAGGTGCAGACCGAACAGTTCGTGACCGGCGAGCGCCGGGCGAAGAACGTCGACGAGCCCGAGCAGGAAGCGCCGCAACAGGCGCGCCTGTCGGAGGGCGGGCAGATGTTCGCCAACCGTCTGCAGAAGAACCTCAAGCAACTGGGCAAGTGGGCGCGCCGCGAGGGGGTCGAGTGCTATCGACTCTACGATGCGGACATGCCGGAGTATGCCCTGGCGGTCGATCTGTACCGCGACTGGGTGCATGTGCAGGAGTATGCCGCGCCGCGCTCGATCGATCCGGAGAAGGCGCAGGCGCGCCTGCTCGATGCGCTGGCGGCGATTCCCCAGGCGCTGGGCGTGGCGCAGAACCGTGTGGCGATCAAGCGCCGTGAGCGTCAGGCCGGTACCAAGCAGTATCAGCGTCAGGCGGCCCAGGGCCAGTTCATGGAAGTGAACGAGGGCGGGGTCAAGCTGCTGGTCAACCTCACCGACTATCTGGATACCGGGCTGTTCCTCGATCACCGGCCGCTGCGCATGCGCATCCAGCGCGAGGCGGCCGGCAAGCGCTTCCTGAATCTGTTCTGCTACACCGCCACGGCTACGGTCCATGCGGCCAAGGGCGGGGCGCGCAGCACCACCAGCGTCGACCTGTCGAAAACCTACCTGGACTGGGCGCGGCGCAATCTGTCGCTGAACGGTTTCTCCGACAAACAGCGTCTGGAACAGGGCGACGTGATGGCCTGGCTGGGTGAGGACCGGGGCGAGTACGACCTGATTTTCATCGACCCGCCGACCTTCTCCAATTCCAAGCGCATGGAAGGGGTGTTCGATGTGCAGCGCGACCATGTCGAGCTGCTCGACCTGGCCATGGCGCGCCTGGCGCGCGGCGGCGTGCTGTATTTCTCCAACAACTTCCGCAAGTTCCAGCTGGATGAGAGCCTGATGGCTCGCTATCAGGTCGAGGAGATCAGCGCGCAGACGCTCGATCCGGACTTTGCGCGCAATGCCAAGATCCATCGCGCCTGGCGCTTCACCGCGCGTTGATTGCGTGGCCGGTGCAGTCCGCAGGTTGGCCCCCGGACTGCACCGGCCACGGCATCGTCAGCGCTTCGGTTGCGTGTAGGTGTCGAGCAGCACCTGGTCGAGAATCGAGGTCGCGCCCCAGGGCTTCGGGTCGTTGAGGATGGCCACTACCGCCCAGTCCTGGCCGTTGCTGTCGCGGCTGTAGCCGGCGATGGCGCGCACGTTGTTCAGCGTGCCGGTCTTGATGTGCGCCTCGCCCACCAGCGGGGTGCGTTGCAGGCGCCTGCGCATGGTGCCGTCCATGGCTACCAGCGGCATGGAGCTGCGGAACTCGGCGGAATACGGGCTGCGCCAGGCCGCCTGGAGGATCAGGGCCATTTCCCTGGCGCTGATGCGTTCCGCGCGCGACAGCCCGGAGCCGTTCTCCAGCACCAGATGCGGCGCGGTGATGCCCTTGCGCGCCAGCCAGTCACGGATCACCCGTTGCGCGGCCATGGCGTCGTCCTTGTCCGCGTCGGTGCGGAACTGCGCGCCGATGCTGAGGAACAGCTGCCGGGCCATGGTGTTGTTGCTGTACTTGTTGATGTCGCGGACGATTTCCACCACGTCCGGTGACAAGGCGCGGGCCAGCAGGCGCGCGTCTTCCGGCAGCGGAGCGAGGCGGTCCTTGCCGAGGATCTTGCCGCCCAGTTCCTTCCAGATGCTGCGCACCGCGCCAGCGGTGTAGCTGGGGTGGTCGAGCAGCGACAGGTAGGTCTGTGCGCTGCAGCCTTCGGCCAGCTGGCCGCTGACGATCAGCGTGGTGCCGTCGTACTGCTGCACCGCGTTGTAGCGGATGTCCGGCCAGGACGGGCAGGTGGACGCCTTGAGCAGGCGCACCTGGTTGTCGATGCGCACGCTGGCGATGGGCGGATCCATGGCGATCTGCACCTTGCCGTCTTCGGCGCGGGTGATGAAGCGTTGCGCCTTGAGGTTGACCAGCAGCGAGTCGGGGGCGACCAGGAAGGGCTTGTTGCTGTCGCCGCCATCATCGTTGAAGGCAGGCAACTGGGGCGCGACGAAGAAGCTGCGGTCCAGCACCAGGTCACCCTGGACCTGACGCACGCCGTTGATGCGCAGGTCGCGCAGCAGCAGCCAGAGTTTCTCCATGTTCAGTTTCGGATCGCCACCGCCCTTGAGGTAGAGATTGCCGTGCAGCACGCCGTCCTTCAGCGGGCCGTCGCCGTAGAACTCGGTTTGCCACTGATGGTTGGGGCCGAGCAGCTCCAGCGCGGCGAAGGTGGTCACCAGCTTCATGGTGGAGGCCGGGTTGACCGAGACGTCGGCGTTGAACTGCAGGCCGCCGGTCTGTCCGCCCAGTGGCACGGTCATGACCGACAGCGAGCCATCGGGAATCTTGTTGGCCTTGAGGGCCTTCTCGACGTTGTCAGGCAGGGTGCCGTTGGCCGCCTGGCAGGCGAGGGCGAGGGGAAGTAGCACGGCGCTCAGCGCCAATTGACGAAACCGCTGGATCATAGTGGAGAACCTTGCGCCTCCGGGCGCTTGCAACGAGGTCTGGGGCAGACAGCACGAACCGCATTAGGGACTGTCTGGCGCAGGAAAAAGTTGCCTTTCATTATGCAGCAAGGGCGCTGTGCTGCGAGCGGTAACTCCGCCGATCTGCTAGAGTGCCGCGCGTTATCACCTTTGAGGATTGTTTCATGGCGACCAACCGTTCCCGCCGTCTGCGCAAGAAGCTCTGTGTCGATGAATTTCAGGAGCTGGGCTTCGAGCTGACCCTGAACTTCAAGGCCGACCTGAACGACCAGACCATCGACGATTTCGTCGATCAGTTCCTCGACCACGCGATCGCCGGCAATGGCCTGGACTACGTGGGCGGGGAAGACTACGGCCTCGTGTGCCTGGCCAAGCGTGGCTCGGTGGCCGAAGAGCAGCGCACTGCCGTCGAAGCCTGGCTGAAAGGGCGTGACGAGCTGCAGGGTTTCGAGATCAGTCCGCTGCTGGACGTCTGGTACCCGGAAAAGCCGATCAACCAGGCCTGATCGACAGGCGGCGCTGGTCTCTCCAGCGCCCTCCCGGCCGACCAGGCTTCGTTCCGAGGCCTGGTCAGGCAAGCCCCGCCTTATCCAGTAACGCCTGCTCGTCCACCGCGTCGATCTGTTCCGCCTGCATGAAACGCTCGGCATAGCGCCGGTAGATCTTCTGGCGCACGAACAGGGCGAACAGCTGCGGGTCGACATGTGCGCCCCGGCACATGCCCGCCATGATATCCAGCGCTTCCGAAAGCGACTTGCCCTTCTTGTAGGGACGGTCGGCGGCCGTCAGCGCCTCGAAGATGTCGGCAATCGCCATCATCCGTGCCGACAGGCTCATCTGCTCGCGTGTCAGGCGTTTCGGGTAGCCGCTGCCATCCATCTTCTCGTGGTGTCCCCCGGCGATCTCGCTGACGTTCTGCAGGTGCTTGGGGAAGGGCAGGCGGTCGAGCATCAGGATGGTCTGCACGATGTGGTGATTGATGATGTAGCGCTCCTCGGCCGTCAGCGTGCCGCGGGCGATGCTCAGGTTGTGCAGCTCGCCACGGTTGAACTTGTACGGCGGCACCTCCAGGCGGAAACCCCAGGGGTTGTCGGGGCCGATCGCGTCCTGCTCGTCACGTTCGATCAGGTGCTCGGGGTAGTCGGCCAGCAAGGGTTCGTCGACCGGCAGGCTGTCCGGCGTCGAACGCTGCAGGCGCTTGGCCTCTTCCCAGGACACGCCCAGGCGCTTGTCGAGGGTGCGCGACCAGCGCCGTTCGGCGATCTGCCGCAGGCGTGCCTGGTCCGCATCGGCCATGCTTTCGCCGCCCAGGTTGATGCGTGCGATGAAGGCGAATTCGTCGTCCAGCTCCGCCAGCAGGTGGTCGCGCAGCGCCGCCAGTGCGGTCTCTTCGCCGCCTTCGCTGAGGGCGCGCCAATAGTTGATCCAGGCATCGCGCTTGAGCACTTCGAAACGCATGCGCACCTCATGGATGCGGTCGTACAGGGTCTCCAGCTTGGTCGCCTTGTCGACCACGTACTCGGGCGTGGTGACCTTGCCGCAGTCGTGCAGCCAGGCGGCGATATGCAACGCTTCCCAGTCCTCGTCGCTGGGGTTGTAGTCGCGAAACTCGGGCCGCTCGCTGTCGGCTGCCGCACGGGCGAGCATCAGGGTGATCTCCGGTACGCGCTGGCAATGCCCGCCGGTATAGGGGCTCTTGGCATCGATGGCACCGGCGATCAGCTGGATGAAGGCGTCCAGCAGCTGCTTCTGCCTGGCCAGCAGGCGCTGGCTCTCGATGCATAGGGCGGCGCTGCCGGAGACAGCATCGACGAAGGCGACGCGGTCCGGGCTGAGCATGCTCTCGCTGTTTTCGCCGCTGTCGCGCTGCAGCAGCACCAGCACGCCGACTGTGTCGCCCTGGCGGTTGTGCAGGCCGGCCGAGATCAGGTGCAGGCGGGGGCTGTCCATCGCCGACAGCAGCCCCTGGAAGCTGCCGGCCTGATCGAAGCCGATGGAGGTGGCGATGCTGTCGCCGCCTGTGGCGGGCCGCTGCAGCCAGCCGGGCAGGGCGGGGTCGTCATGGGCCACGCCGGCGATGCCCAGCTCGCTCAGGCTGCGGCTCTGGCCGTCGATGACCAGGCCCTGCGGTTCCAGGCGGCCAGTGTCGTTGTCGAGCAGATAGAGCAGGCCACCCTGGGCATCGCTGATGGATACGGTGGCGTCCAGTACGCGCTTGAGCAACGCTTCGAAATGGGTCTCGGCGGAGAGGCTGGCGGCGATGTCGAGAAATCTCGACAGGCGATCCTTCATGCTGCTCATCGAGACCGCCAGTTGGTCGACCTCCAGGATGGGCGAGCGGCCGCTGGCCGGAAAGGCGAAATCGAAGCGGTGAATCGCCTGCGCTTCCAGCACCAGGCTGCGCAGGGGTTTGACCACCAGGCGCGAGGTCAGCCAGCCCAGCGGCAGGCAGAGCAGCAGGGTGGTCAGGGTGATCAGCGCACCCTGCCAGCGGATGCGATAGGCGTCCGCCAGCAGTTCGTGCTCGGGTACCAGCAGCGCCAGGTGCAGGCCCTGGGGGCCACCTTCGCGCAGGTGCCGCTGGGACATGACCCAGCGCTGCTTGGCCAGCTCGACGATGCCGTCTTCCTGCTCCGAGAGCTTGCCGGACAACAGCTCGCCAAGGGCCGGGTTGAGATCCCTGACCTTGACCCGCTCGGTCTTGCCATCCACCTCGCGCAACAGGCGGCTGCTGTCGGGGTAGGCGACGGCATCGCCATTGGCATCGGCCAGCACCACTTCGCTGTTGGGGGTGACGCGGTGCTTGGCCAGGGTGGCGGAGAGGTCGTCCAGGGTCAGGTCGGCGCCGAGAACCGTAGTCAGGCCGGTGCGCCTGGCCAGCGTGGTACCGATCTCCTGGGTGGAGAAGAACAGGTAGGGCGCGGTGGTGATCTGCCCGCCATCGCCCCGTGCGCGGATGAACCACTCGCGCTTGCGTGGATCGTATGACTCCTTGAGGTTCTGGCGGCGGCTCAAGGGGTTGAGCGAGCCGTCGTAGAACAGGTAGTCGCTGGCCGTTCCGGTGGCGCTGCGGTCGATGCTCCAGACCTGGTAGGCGGCCTTGTCCGGTGCGTCGAAGCGCTGTTTGAGCGCGTCGCTACGCAGCGGGCGGACCATGAAGAAGTCACCGTCCTCGTAACCCAGGTAGAGCGAGGCGAGCTTGGGGTTGTCGCGCAGGGCCTGGGCGAACAGGGGCAGCAGTTTCAGGCGTTCGTCGAGCTCCCTGGCCTGGGTGGCGGGATGCAGGGCGATCAGGCTGAGCACGTGGCGTATGGGGCGGTAGGTGCTGTCCAGGTCCCGCTCGACGTCCTGCTGGATGCGTTCGAACAGGGTCGCACTGCTGGAAAAGATCAGCTGACTGGTCTGTCGGTAGTTGAACAGACCCAGCACGACGCCGGTGAACAGGAGCAGGAGGGTGAACAGAACGCTGATATGGACGTGCAGGGGAAAACGGCGTTCGCGGGGAACGGCGGTATTGAGCATCGCACTTCACTCCTTGCGGGCGCTGCAGGCTCACTCAGCATAGTGAAGGCTTGGCGATTCTGCCGAACGCTCTAGGACGGTTTTTCCGGCGTTGCCGTCGTCGTCACGGTTTTGCTCAGGTGCACGCGCAAGCCATGCACCAGCAGGGCGACGGTCAGGGCCAGGGCAACGCCGATCAGCGCATTGAGCAGGCGCACTTCCGCCAGGTGCCAGTCCTTGGCCAGGCTTTCGGTCAGCAGCACGAAGCACAGGCTGGTCTGCAGCACGAACAGGCCATAGTGGTTGGCCTGCAGGGCGCGGCTGAGGAAGACCAGCAGCAGGAGCGTGCCGACCATCACCGGCGGGCTCTGCAGGCTGTGCCCGAAGGCGATCAGCAGGCCTGCTGCGGCCAGGCTGGCGAGGCTGGCCTGCAGGGCGCGCACCAGGCTGCCCTGGAATTCCAGTTGCAGGGTGGTGATGACGGTCAGGGTCAGCCAGTAACCGCGTGACAGTCCGGCCAGGTTGACCAGCAGACCCGAGGCCGAGAAGGCGAGCACGCAGGCCAGTGCGTGCAGCCGCCATTGCTGGCGCGGCAAGCGCAGGGCATGGCGCTTGAGTACCTTGAGAACGCTGATGAAACGCGGCATGTAGGGCCACATGCGCAGGCCGTGTACGCCGCGCAAGCCGAAGGCCAGCAGCATGACCCAGAGCCCGCCGAGGATGAACAGCATGGCCACTGCGTAAGGGTTGTGCAGATGGCCGGTGCCGAACTGCCCCTGGCCCAGGCACAGGCAGATGCACAGGCCGATGCCCAGCTTGCCGGCTTCGCTGCCGAAGCGTTGCAGCCAGGCCAGCAGCAGGCCGAAGGCGGCGAAGATGCCCAGGCTGATCAACGGATGCGTGGCTGCCCAGAAGCCCAGCCCGGCACTGCAGGCACCCAGCAGGGTGAGCAGCAGCATGCGCAGCATGCCGAAGCGATGCAGGGGGTTGGCCTGTGCTGCCTGGAAGGCGCCCGCAGAGGCCCACAGGAAGCCGGTATGGGCGGTGAACAGACCCAGCAGCAGGGGCAGTGCGCAGCCCAGCCCGGCGACGACGGCCGGGCCCCATGCCGGCGGGCCGGCATGCCAGGTGAAGCTGCTGCGGATCAGGTTCTTCATGAGGTCGCGGAACGCCCGGTCATTTCTCTCGCCATTTCCGTAGCGTAGCTGTCGGTCATGCCGGCGATGAAATCGATGACCCGCATGAACGAGCGGTACAGCGGCCAGCCGGGTTCCGGGGCGTAGTAGCTGAGCAGATCGAGGATGCGCCGGTGCTTGAACGACAGCGGGCGGCCGCTGTGCTGCTCCAGCGCCGCGCCGCAGAACGCGTTGAGGAGAATTTCCAGGGTGGTGTACGCGCCGATCTCGTGCAGGGTCTTGCGCTTGTCGTGGAAGATCTTCTCCCGGGCCAGTGACTTGGCGCTCTGCACGCAGTGCTTGGCCGCGCCGTGCATGTGCTCGACCAGATCGCCCTGCAGGCGCCCGGCAAGCAGGTCGTGCTGCTGTTCGACGAAGGCGTTGGCGGCGGCATTGGTCAGGTGCTCGATGGCCTTGCCGCGCAGGATCGCCAGTTTGCGTCGCCGCGAGTCCCGTGGGCCGAGCTGGCGATAGGTTTCCGGCAGGTCATCGCCCACCAGGGCGAGCAGCAGCGCCTCGACTTCGGCATAGTCGAGCAGCTCCATCTCCACGCCATCTTCCAGGTCGATCAGGCCGTAGCAGATGTCATCCGCCGCCTCCATCAGGTACACCAGCGGGTGGCGCGCCCAGCGCTGCGCCTCCAACTGGGGCAGCTCCAGCTTGGCGGCGATCTGTTCGAGCAGCGGCAGCTCGCTCTGGTAGCAGCCGAACTTGTGCTTCTTGTAGCCCAGCGCTTCAGCGTGGCGGGCCGTCCAGGGGTATTTGAGGTAGCTGCCCAGGGTGGCGTAGGTCAGGCGCGTGCCGCCGTCGAACTGGTGGTACTCCAGCTGGGTGAGGACGCGGAACCCCTGGGCATTGCCTTCGAAATTGAGGAAGTCGCCGCGCTCGGCGTCGCTCATCGCGTCCAGCCAGCCGCGTGCCGCCGCCTGCTGGAACCAGTGGCGGATGGCATCCTCTCCGGAATGGCCGAATGGCGGGTTGCCGATGTCATGGGCCAGGCAGGCCGACTGCACGACCATGCCCAGATCGCTTGGCGTGCACCAGCTGGGCAGCGTCTCGCGCAGCATCTCGCCCACGCGCATGGCCAGCGACCGCCCGACGCAACTGACCTCCAGCGAGTGGGTCAGGCGGGTATGGATATGGTCGTTGCTCGAGACCGGGTGCACCTGCGTCTTGCGCCCCAGGCGGCGAAAGGCACCGGAGAAGATGATGCGGTCGTGGTCTTTGTGGAAGGGGCTGCGCCCGAGCTCGTCAGAGCTGGGGGCGGGTTTGCCGAGACGTTCGCGGGTGAGCAGGGTATGCCAATCCAAGGCCGATCCTCGCCAGTTGATCCGGGCTCCTAGCTTGGGTGTTCGAGCGGGCGCCTGCAAGTGCAGGGTGCCGATGGGGGCGAGGTTTCCGCTCAGCGTCACGTGCCGCTGAGTCGCTGCCTCTAGTCCATATCGACGATGCACGGCAGGACGCTCTGCGTATGCTGACTGCGCATTGCCGGCCCGATATTCGTCAGGCGCCTGCTGCCAATCGCCTTGGCACGGCCGGGGCTCATCGTGCAGTGCACCGCCAACAGGAGTTCCTCGATGTCATCGACTCACGCACCTGCCGCACTCACCAGCCCGGTCATCGTGACGGGGGCTGCCTCGGGCATTGGCCTGGCGTGCGCCGAGTTGCTGGCTGAGGCCGGCCGGCCCGTGGCGCTGTGGGACCTGCAGGTCGACAAGGCGATCGTTGAAGCGGTGCGCATCAGCGAGGCCACCGGAGTGGCGACGACCAGTCTGGGCGTCGATGTGGCGGACCTCGGCCAGGTGAGTCGGGCGATCAACCAGAGCCGCGCAGCGCTGGGCACCATTGGCGGCCTGGTGCACGCTGCCGGCGTTCCCGGTACCTGCCCGCTGGAACAGCTGAGCCCGGCTGCCTGGGCGCAGGTGATGGATATCAACCTGCGTTGCTGGCCGTTCATGATTCAGGCCTTGCTGGAGGACTTCAAGGTCAGCAAGGGGGCCGCCTGCGTGGGGATCGCCTCGATCAACGCCACCCTCGGCAATGCCTTCAACCCCACCTACAGTGCCTCCAAGGCCGGCATGCTCGGCCTGAACCGCGCCCTGGCCGATGAGCTGGCGCGCTTTGGCATTCGCATCAACGCCGTCTCGCCAGGCCAGATCATGACCCAGATGATCGCCGATGCCATCGCGGCAGCGCCGACGGGGCTCAAGGAGCGTTTCGAGAGCCGCATTCTCCTGGGGCGCCTCGGTCAGCCCCGTGAAGTGGCGACTGCCGTGCGCTTTCTGCTGTCGTCCGAGGCCAGTTACATCACCGGCGCCGAGCTGGTGGTCGACGGTGGCAATATCTCCTCGCAGCGCTGACTGCAGGGCTCGTCGCCCCGTGCGGGCCCGAGCGATCGGCCATGCAGAGACAGGGACGGGCCGCTCAGAGCCCGGCGGCGTCGATGTCCACCAGCAGCAGGCGCCGGCCGTTGTCGATGAACTGGCCGGCCGTCAGGCAGTACTGGTTGCTGGTGGCGTCGCGGTAGGTGGTGGAAAGCGTCAGGCGGCGCTCCTCCCAGCCTTCGGCGAGAAGCTGGTAGAAGTACGGGCGCCACGACCAGTTGTGGCCCAGGTAGCGGTCGTCGGCGTGCCAGGACTGCTGGCGCCACTCCAGGTTCGGCGTGAGCTGGGTGCCGTGACGGTCGCACTGGTAGATGCGCAGCAGCCACGGGTAGTTGTCGGGGGCCTTCAGGCTGGAGGCCGGGGCGCCGCTTTCCGCCCACAGCTTCAGCTCGCCCATCAGTTCGGCCAACTGCTGGCGCAGGTTGACCAGGCGCGCCCGCTCGGCCAGTTTCTGTTGCACGTAGCTGTCGCGCAGACGGGCGAAGCGGCCGACGAAGGCGTCGCTGGCGAACAGCTCCACTTCCGGCTTGGCGAACAGGAAACCCTGCACGTAGCGGGCGCCGCACTCCAGCGCGAAGTTCAGTTCCGCCTCGGTTTCCACGCCCTCGGCGATGATCCAGCAGCCGGTCTTCTCCGCCATCTGCGCGAGGGCCTTGACCACCTCGCCACTGGGGCCGCCCCGCGCGGCCTCCTGGAACAGGCGCATGTCCAGCTTGAGAATGTCCGGCTGCAGCGCCAGGACACGGTCGAGCTGCGAGTAGCCGGCACCGAAGTCGTCGATGGCGATGCGTGCGCCGGCCTCGCGGTAGCGCGACACCACGTCGGGCAGGCGCTGGCTGGCGCCGCCCAGCTCGGTGATCTCGAAGACGATACGTGTCGGGTCGATGGCGCTGCGCTGCAGCTGGATCAGGCTCGGTAGCGGTTGCGCCGGGCGCAGGCGGCTGATCCAGCGAGGGGAGATGTTGAGGCTGAGGAACCAGTCCGCCGGCGCCTGATGGAAGCGGCGCAACGCATCTTCGCGAACCTGGCGGTCGAGTCGGCGCAGCGCCGCCGGTGGCGTTTTCGGATCGGCGAACAGTGGCCCGGCCGAGTGCATCCGGCCATCGGCGTCACGCAGGCGAGCCAGTGCCTCGACACCTGCGATACGGCCCGTGGCGGTGTCGATGAAGGGTTGGAAGACGGCGAAAGGCAGTCCGTCGATCACCTGGGTGTCCTTAGCGTCAGCGGTTGAGCCACCGAGTGGTGGAGGATCACTCGAGCAAGCAAGATCGCGGCCAGCTCAGGACTAGACCAGCCATGCTGGCCGTTTGCCCGCCTTTCAGCGACGCCGCAGGAGTGGCGCGACGATCAGCGCCAGGCGCACCCAGCGACGCCAGCCCCGTTTGCCGCCCAGCAGGCCGGCCAGCGCCAGCACGCCGCCGGTGAGCAACAATGGTGCATTGCCGGTGCGCAGGCGTTTGCCGTATTCGCGTACCTGCTGCAGCGGTTCGCTGATCTGCAGCACCTCATGGCGCACCTCCTGGCGGTGCATTTCCAGGCGCATGCGCAGCACGGCCTTGCGCAACTGGCGGCGCGAGGCGCCCGGGGGCAGGGTAGGCAGGGTCATGGCAGCAGTTGCTCGCGGTCTCGTTGCAGTTCCTCCAGGCTGGCGCTGAAGGGCGGTTCGGCGTTGCGCAGGCTGAGCAGCAGCCAGGCGGCGCAGCCGAGCAGGCCCAGGCCGTAGAACAGGCACAGGCCGATGGCGACCTCCAGACGGTGGCTGTCCCAGTAGAGGATCAGCAGCAGTGCGGACAGGCCGATCAGCAACAGCAGGGCGAAGCCCAGGCACAGTCCGCCCAGGAGCAGCGAGCGCAGGGCCTGGTTGCGCTGGTCTTCGAGTTCGTGGGCGAACAGCGCCACGTGCCCCTGCAGCAGGCCCAGCAGCGCTGCGCCGAGGCGACGTGGCGATGGCCCGGTGGGCGTGGGCGCGCTCAACGGCGGCTGATCAGCAGGCCGATGACCAGGCCGATGGCGGCCGACAGACCCAGTGCCTGCCACGGGTGCTTGTGCACGTAATCCTCGGTGGCATCGACCGCGATCTTGCCTTGCTCGCGCACGCCGGCCTCGGCCTTGTGCAGCGTGTCGCGGGCGCGGCCCAGGCTGCTGCGGATGTCGTCACGCAGCGCCTCGGCTTGCTCGCCGGCCAGGCTGGCGGAATGTTGCAGGAGCTTTTCGGTGTCGCTGACCAAAGCCTGGAATTCATCCAGCAGGGCGTCCTTGGTGCTAGGCGTAGCGGCTTTGCGTGGCATAGAGCAGTCCTCTGCGTAGGGTGTGTAAGGGTTACGAGTGTTCTGCGGCGCGAGGGTTCCAAGAGGATAGTCGGGAAGTGACTGGCTTGGCGTTTGGTATAGCGCTTGCAACTTGTCGGTGCGCGAGGGTGGCCGAATGCTCCCTGATGGGGCTGTTTCGGCCTGGCTCAGGATGGCCGGATTCGCACATAACTATTTGATTAACAAGAATTAAGCATCGTTTGACGAGTTTCTGGTGGTGCCATTTTGGGGCCGCCTGCTAGCACTCTTCGAGGGCGCGCACAATCGCTTGGCTGCATTGTGGTGCGTTATTTCGGGGTCGTGCCTTCGTTTGGTGCCTTTTCTTCTGCCTCTGGAGTTTTCTCGCCCGATGGAAAACATCAACAGTGCCGTGGCCACGCTGATCCACGGCTCCAATACCCTGTTCATCCTGCTGGGTGCGATCATGGTTCTGGCCATGCATGCCGGCTTCGCCTTTCTCGAAGTGGGGACGGTGCGGCAGAAGAACCAGGTCAACGCGCTCTCCAAGATTCTCTCGGACTTCGCCATCTCGGCCCTGGCCTATTTCTTCATCGGCTACTGGATCGCCTACGGCATCACCTTCCTCGAGCCAGCCGCAGTGCTGACCGAGAACCACGGCTATGGGCTGGTGAAGTTCTTCTTCCTGCTGACCTTCGCCGCTGCCATTCCGGCGATCATCTCCGGCGGTATCGCCGAGCGGGCCAAGTTCGGTCCCCAGCTGTGCGCCACGGCGCTGATCGTCGCCTTCGTCTACCCCTTCTTCGAGGGCATGATCTGGAACGGCAACTACGGCCTGCAGGCCTGGCTGGAGGGGCGCTTCGGTGCGGGCTTCCATGACTTCGCCGGGTCGGTGGTGGTCCACGCGGTAGGTGGCTGGCTGGCGTTCGGCGCGGTGACGCTGCTGGGGCGCCGCAATGGCCGCTATCGCGATGGCAAGCTGGTCGCCATGGCGCCGTCGAACATCCCGTTCCTGGCGCTGGGCTCGTGGATCCTGATCATCGGCTGGTTCGGCTTCAACGTGATGAGTGCGCAGACCCTTGAGGGTGTCAGCGGGCTGGTGGCCGTCAACTCGCTGATGGCCATGGTCGGCGGTACCGTCGCGGCGTTGCTGGTCGGGCGCAACGACCCGGGCTTCCTGCACAACGGCCCCCTGGCCGGCCTGGTGGCCGTCTGTGCCGGTTCGGACCTGATGCATCCGGTGGGTGCGCTGGTCACGGGGGCCATCGCCGGCGCGCTGTTCGTCTGGGCATTCACCGCGACCCAGGTGAAGTGGAAGATCGACGACGTGCTCGGCGTATGGCCGTTGCATGGCCTGTGCGGGGTGTGGGGCGGCATCGCCTGCGGCATCTTCGGCCTCGAGGCCCTGGGCGGCCTGGGCGGGGTGAGCCTGGCCAGCCAGGTGATCGGTACTGCGCTGGGCGTCGCGGTGGCCCTGGCAGGCGGTTTCCTGGTGTATGGCGTGCTCAAGGCATCCCTGGGTATCCGTCTCAGTCAGGAGGAGGAGTACAACGGTGCCGACCTCTCGATTCACAAGATCGGTGCGGTCAGCCAGGACTGAGCACGGCGCCGCGAGGCGGGGCCGGATCCAGGCAATAAAAAACCGGGCAGTTGCCCGGTTTTTTATTGCCTGTGAGATCAGTCGCGGCGGCCTGCGACCTGCTTGCCGTCGACTGTGCCTTCCTTGAGCATGATCTGGTATTCCTTGCCGTCGGTTTCCACCTGGTGCAGGCGCACCAGCAGGTGCCCCCAGTCCTTGGCGAACCACAGCACGGTCTTGCGGCTGCTCTGCGTGGGGTCACGGACGCGCTCGACCTTGATCGCATCGATCAGGCCGGCCTTGGTGCGCACCACTTCCTCGCCGAGCACGCGGAAGTCGTAGGTCTCGATCTCGTCGCCATCGACCACCTGGTAGCTGACGCTCTTCTTGCCGGCGGCGACGTCCTGTTGCAGGGCGATCTGGTAGGTCGACTTGTCCAGCAGGCCACGATTGAGCGGGAAGGTCACGGCGTCGCCACGGTCATTGCCGATGACTTGTTTCTGCTCCCAGTCGAAGTCCTGCTCGACCTTCTTGCCCTTGCCCAGACCGCTGCGATTCAGGCGGTAGGTCAACGGCATGAGGGTCTGGTTGTCGACCCGGAAGGTGCTTTCCTCGGTCAGGCCGGCGACCAGCATCGAGGCTTCGAAGTTGAGGGTCCAGCGGCCGTCGGCATCCTGCTTGAGGCTGCGTTCGGCGCTGCCGCTGACGGGCAGCTGTTTCCAGTCCGCGGTGTAGCTGGCGGAGAAGGGCAGCAGGTCTTCGGCAAGAGCGGGCAGGCTGAGCAGGGTCAGGGCGAACAGCAGGGCACGACGCATAGAGTCTCCTAGGTTCGGATCAGGTGGCCGCCAGCGGGCAGCGGCTTGCCGTCCAGCATTGCGCCTTGCGCACCAAGACGCAAGCGACCTTCGGCAAACCAGCGAACCGCCAGCGGGTAGATCGCATGTTCCTGCTGGTGCACGCGACGGGCCAGGCTCTCGGCCGTGTCGTCCGGCGCGACCGGCAGCACTGCTTGTACGACCAGAGGGCCACCATCGAGTTCCTCGGTGACGAAGTGCACGCTGCAGCCGTGCTCGGCGTCTCCGGCTTCCAGGGCGCGCTGGTGGGTGTGCAGGCCCTTGTGCCTGGGCAGCAGCGAAGGGTGGATGTTGAGCAGGCGACCGCTGTAGTGGGCGACGAAACCAGGGGTGAGGATGCGCATGAAGCCGGCCAGCACCACCAGCTCGGGCTGGTGGGCGTCGATGGCCTGGATCAGTGCGGCATCGAAGGCTTCGCGGCCATCGAACTGCTTGTGGTCGAGCAGTTCGGTGGCGATGCCAGCCTGCCTGGCGCGTTCCAGGCCATAGGCATCGGCGCGGTTGCAGACCACCGCAGCGATGCGAGCCGGGTTGCCGTCGTGGGCGATGCTGTCGATCAACGCCTGCAGATTGCTGCCTGAACCGGAGATCAGGACGACGACATTACAGGGCATCAGTGGCCTTTCAGGTTGTTCAGCTGAACCTGCGCCGCGCCTTCGGCCGCCGCGTTGATCTGGCCGATGACCCACGGCTCTTCACCGCTGGCACGCAGGCTGGCCAGGGCGGTTTCGACCTGATCCTGGGCCACGCAGATGACCATGCCGACGCCGCAGTTGAGTACGCGGTGCATTTCGTGCTCGTCAACGTTGCCTTGTTCCTGCAGCCAGTCGAACACCGCCGGGCGCTTCCAGCTGGCCACGTCGATCACGGCCTGGGCGCCTTGCGGCAGCACGCGCGGGATGTTGTCCAGCAGGCCGCCGCCGGTGATGTGGGCCATGGCCTTGACCGCGCCGGTGTCCTTGATCAGCTTGAGCAGCGGTTTGACGTAGATGCGCGTCGGCGCCATCAGCAGGTCGGTCAGCGGCTTGCCGTCCAGTTGCACCTGCTCGATGTCGGCGCCGGAGACTTCAATGATCTTGCGGATCAGCGAGTAGCCGTTGGAGTGCGGGCCGGAGGAGGGCAGCGCGATCAGCGCGTCACCGGTGACCACCCGGGAACCGTCGATGATTTCGCTCTTTTCCACCACGCCGACGCAGAAGCCGGCCAGGTCGTAGTCCTCGCCTTCGTACATGCCCGGCATCTCGGCGGTTTCACCACCGACCAGGGAGCAGCCAGCCAGCTCGCAGCCGGCGCCGATGCCGGTGACCACGGTGGCGGCCACGTCGACGTTGAGCTTGCCGGTGGCGTAGTAATCGAGGAAGAACAGCGGCTCGGCGCCACAGACCACCAGGTCGTTGACGCACATGGCGACCAGGTCCTGGCCGATGCTGTCGTGCTTGTTCAGGTTCAGCGCCAGGCGCAGCTTGGTGCCGACACCATCGGTACCGGAGACCAGAACGGGCTGCTTGTAGCCGGCCGGGATCTCGCACAGGGCGCCGAAGCCACCCAGGCCACCCATGACTTCCGGACGGGCGGTGCGCTTGGCCACGCCTTTGATGCGTTCGACCAGGGCTTCACCGGCATCGATGTCGACACCTGCGTCCTTGTAGCTGATGGAGGGTTGCTTGCTCATAGATCCGGGCCTTTGGATGGGGAGTTCGTGTAGGCGCCGACTGGGCGCGGGCTCATGCACAGAGCCCGGCGCGCATAGCGGCTGGCGAAGGCGCGCGATTTTATCAGGCTTGCCCGGTAGCGGCCACTCGCACGCATGCGCTTTGTCGCCGGGCCTGCCTGCGGTTGCCGGGGCACCGGCGGCTGTTTAAGGTATAGGCCTTTGCGCACGCCGGCAGACCGTTGCATGACTGCCTGCGTTGCCATTGCTGCGTCGAAGCCGGCCCGCAATGCTCGTTCACTGTGCGTGAAATCGAGCGTTGCGGGCCGGCTTTTGCCTGGCACTGGCCGACGCTCGGGCTGTTCAGCTGCCTGCGCCGCGTGCCGCCATCCCTAGCGAGAGTTCGCCATGCGTCTGTCTGTCCGCCTGATGTTCATCTGTCTCACCTGCCTGGGCCTGCCGGCCATGGCCGCGCCGGTCGCCGAGCTGTACCAGGTCCGTGAGGCGGTTGCCGACCAGCAACCGGAAAACCGCGATGTCGCCATGCAGCAGGCGCTGCAGACCCTGGTCCAGCGTCTGACCGGTGACACCAAGGCGCTGCAGAACGCTGGACTGGAGGGATTGCGCAAGGACCCGCAGCAGATCGTCAGCCGTTACGGCTACGAAGGCGATGCGCTGGTGGTCGAGTTCGACCCGGCCAGCACCGACCGCGAGTTGCGCAAGGCTGGCCTGGCGCTCTGGGGCAGCAATCGCCCGGCGATCCTGACCTGGTGGCTCAGTGAATCCGTCGGTGGCAGCCAGTTGATCGGCGAGAGCCAGGGGGCGGCAGCGACGCTGCGCGCGGCGGCCCAGCACCGTGGCTTGCCGTTGCGTCTACCGCTGGCCGATCTCAGTGAGCAGCTGGTGGCAACCGGCGAAGCCCTGGCGGCCAATGACCCGCAGGCCTTGCGCGAGGCCTCCGAGCGCTACGCCGCCGACGCCATGCTGGCTGTGCAGGCCACCGAGGCAGGTGGCGCCTGGCAGGCGACCTGGCGCTTGTGGCTGGGCGATGAGCGCGAGCAGGGCAAGGCCGAGGCGGCCGACCAGGCGGCGTTGGCCGATGCCGTGATGCTGGCGGTCAATCAGCGTCTGGCGCCACGTTTTCTGGTCAAGCCGGGCGCGGCGCAGAGCCTGACGGTGGTGATCGAGGGGGCCGACCTTGGCCGCTTCGCTGCGCTGGAACGCCTGCTCGAGCCGTTCGCCGCGCGCCTGGTGGATGTCGACGGGCAGACGCTGACCTACCAGGTCAGCGCCACCGCCGAACAACTGCGTGCACAGCTGGCCCTGGGACACCTGCAGGAAGTGACCGAGCCAGTAGATGCTGGCGAGCCGGTCGCCGAGCCGGACGGGACCGGCAGCGAAGCGCCGCAGGTGAAACCGCGCACCGATCAGCTGCGATTCCGTTGGTAGACTACAGGGCGGGCTGAGTGTGCAGCCCTGTCACGCGGCGCCTGGGCGCCGTTTCGCATCGAGGACGCGAGCATGACCGATTCCACTCGTTGGCTATGGATGGCCGGGCTGTTTCTGCTCGGCTGGCTGCTGTACCTGCTGCACCCGATTCTTTCTCCTTTCCTGATCGGCATCCTGCTGGCCTACCTTGGCGATCCGCTGGTCGATCGCCTGGAGCGTCAGCGCCTGTCGCGCACCGGCGGTGTGGTCGTGGTGTTCGCCCTGTTCGCGCTGGTGCTGCTGATCCTGCTGCTGGTTCTGGTACCCATGCTCGGCCGCCAGCTGGTGCGCCTGTATCAGCTGGCGCCGGAGATGCTCGACTGGCTGCAGGGCACGGCGCTGCCCTGGACGCAGTCGCACCTGGGGCTGCAGGATGTGCTGCAGCTCGATCAGCTCAAGCAGGTGTTCACCGAGAACATCGGCAAGACCACCGACGTGCTCAAACTGGTGCTGGCCCAGGCGACGTCCTCGAGCCTGGCGTTCCTCGCCTGGCTGGGCAACCTGCTGCTGATTCCGGTGGTGAGCTTCTACCTGATGCGTGACTGGGACCTGCTGGTCGAGCGCATGCGTCGCCTGTTGCCGCGCCAGCGCGAAGGGCTGGTGGTGAAACTGACCAGCGAATGCCATGAGGTACTGGGCGCCTTCCTGCGTGGGCAGCTGCTGGTGATGCTGGCGCTGAGCGTCATCTATGCCTCGGGGCTGATGCTGGTCGGCCTGGAGCTGGGGCTGTTGATCGGCCTGCTGGCCGGCCTGGCGAGCATCGTGCCGTACATGGGCTTCATCGTCGGGATCGGTGCGGCGCTGACCGCCGCGCTGTTCCAGTTCGGCCTCGATCCCTACCCGCTGCTGGGCATCGGCGTGGTGTTCATGATCGGTCAGATGCTCGAAGGGATGGTGCTGACGCCAATGCTGGTGGGGGATCGCATCGGCCTGCACCCGGTGGCGGTGATCTTCGCCATCCTCGCGGGCGGCCAGCTGTTTGGCTTCACCGGGGTGCTGCTGGCGCTGCCGGTGGCTGCCGTGATCATGGTTTTGCTGCGTCATGCTCATGATTTATATAAACTTTCCGGTCTTTACGGAGAGTCCAACAGCGGTTCCGATGAACCGCCGAGCCCTGCATGAAACCAATCCAGCTTCCCCTGGGGGTGCGTCTGCGTGACGACGCGACCTTCGCCAACTACTACCCCGGTGCCAATGCGGCGGCGCTGGGCTATGTCGAGCGTCTGTGCGAGGCCGATGCCGGCTGGACGGAGAGCCTGATCTACCTCTGGGGTGGCGAAGGCGTAGGGCGCAGTCACCTGCTTCAGGCGGCCTGCCTGCGTTTCGAGCAGCGCGGCGAAGCGGTGGTCTATCTGCCGCTCGGCGAGGTGGTGCAGCACGGCCCGGAACTGCTCGACAACCTCGAACTGTGCGAGCTGGTCTGCCTCGATGATCTCGATGCGGTTGCCGGGCGCAGCGATTGGGAGGAGGGCCTGTTCCACCTGTTCAATCGCCTGCGCGACAGCGGCCGGCGCCTGTTGCTGGCCGGCACCATGTCGCCGCGCGAGCTGCCGATCCAGCTGCCGGACCTGAAGTCGCGGCTGACCCTGGCCCTGGTCTTCCAGTTGCACGAGCTGTCCGACGAGGACAAGCTGCGCGCCCTGCAGCTGCGTGCCTCGCGGCGCGGCCTGCAGATGAGCGATGACGTCGGTCGCTTCATCCTGACCCGTGGTGAGCGCAGCATGAGTGCGTTGTTCGAGCTGCTGGAACGCCTGGATCAGGCTTCGCTGCAGGCCCAGCGCAAGCTGACCATTCCCTTCCTCAAGGAAACGCTGGGCTGGTAGGGGCTGGCGTGGGTATCTGCCACAGTCGCTAGCCTTGCTGCTGCGCGATGTCTGCCAGGAAGGTGCGAATCGCCTGTGCGCAGGCGTGTGGGCGTGCCTGCAGAATGAAATGCGGCCCGTCCAGGCGGACCTGGCGCAGATCATCGCAATGCGCGGCCAGGCTGCCGCCTGCCCTGGCCGCAACCAGACGATCCTGTCGTGGCCATAGCTGCAGGGCGGGCACGGTGAGACGCCCTTGCACTGCCCGCAGTCCTGCCAGGCTACCGAGGCGGGCACGTACCAGCGCTTGATCCAGGCCGCGAATTTCCTCCTGTACCCGTCTCAGTACTGCATCCTCGACGTCGCGACCCAGGCACAGCGCGCGCAGTATCGGCGCGTGCGTGAGCAGTGCCGGTGGCATGGGCATGTGCCTGAGCAGCGCGAGGAATGGGGACGGGCGGGTCAGGAAGGTGGCGGCGAAGATGACGGCGCGCAGGCCTTCGGGTTTTCGCAGCGCCAGGCGAAACGCCAGTGGGCCCGAGAAGGATTCACCCAGCAGCACGAAGGGGGCATGCCCCAGCTCAGCGAGCAACCTGTCGGTCAGGCTGGCGTAATCCTGCGGCCTTTGGTCCGGGAGTGCGAGCGGCTGGCAGTCGACATCCCGCAGCGCGTCGAGCAGAGGGGCGAAGAGGTTGCTGCTGCCGTTGAGTCCTGGCAGCAGCACCAGACGCATCAGGCATCTCCTGCCAGCTTGCGGTCGTACTGGAAGCGCCAGCGGGTGTAGAGCAGGGCGCAGCAGAACAGGTTGAAGCTGATCAGCGCCTCCAGCACGCCGAACAGGGCGCGTGCCGGGTCGATGGCGGCGAGCACGCCCTGGATGAAGTACAGGTTGACCACGAAGCAGGCCCAGGCGTGGGCGCGGGCATTGCCTAGGACGATGCCGGGGGCGAGCAGCGCCAGCGGCAGCAGCTGGATGGCCAGGACCACGCCGATGCGTGCGCCGTGCAGGTCGGCGAAGGCCAGGTTCCAGACCAGCAGCAGGAGCAGCAGGGCGACGAAGCTGAACAGGCTGAGCGCGCGGCTGAGCTTCATGCGTGGTTGCAGCCACTCGAGGCTGGGCAGCGGTTTCTTCTCACGGGCCACGATCAGCGCTCCAGTTTGCTGGCGGTCTGGGCCAGACGTTGGCCAAGTGCGCGGCACAGGGCGGTTTCATGTTCGTCCAGTGCCCGCTTGCCATCGCCGCCGGCATGGTGGCTGGGGCCGTAGGGGGTGCCGCCGCCGCGTGTGTCGAGCAGCGCCGACTCGCTGTAGGGCAGGCCGCAGAGCAGCATGCCGTGATGCAGCAGGGGCAGCATCATCGACAGCAGCGTCGTTTCCTGGCCGCCATGCAGGCTGGCGGTGGAGGTGAACACGCCGGCAGGTTTGCCGACCAACTCGCCGGTCAGCCACAGGTTGCTGGTGCCGTCGAGAAAATATTTCAGCGGCGCGGCCATGTTGCCGAAGCGGGTCGGGCTACCCAGGGCCAGGCCCGAGCAGTGCTTGAGGTCATCCAGGGTCGCGTACATCGCGCCGTCCTCGGGCACGTCGGGGGCGACCGCCTCGCATTCGCTGGAAACCGCCGGCACCGTGCGCAGGCGCGCTTCCAGGCCGGCCATCTCCACGCCACGGGCGATCTGTCTGGCCATCTCCGCGGTGGCGCCATGGCGGCTGTAGTAGAGCACCAGGATATAGGGCGAACTCATGCCAGCAGCTCCAGCACCTTCTCCGGCGGACGACCGACCACGGCCTTGTCGCCGGCGACCAGGATCGGACGTTCGATCAGCTTCGGGTGGCTGACCATGGCGTCGATCAGCTGCGCCTCGTCGAGGCTGGCGTCGGCCAGGCCCAGGGCCTTGTACTCGTCTTCGCCGGTGCGCAGCAGGGCACGGGCGCCGATGCCGAGCTTGCCGAGGATGCTCGCGAGCTGTTCGGCAGTAGGCGGCGTTTCCAGGTAGCGCACGACAGTGGGCTGCAGGCCTCGGGCCTCGAGCAGTTCCAGGGCACCGCGCGATTTGGAGCAGCGCGGGTTGTGATAGAGGGTCAGGTCGGTCATGGTGGCTCGCATCCGGCGTGAAGTGGCGGGTATTCTAACCGCCTGGTGCGCGGATGCACGAAAACCACCGGGTGACTCGGGTGCGACCTTTTCTCGCGGCGCACGGTCTGTTCAGGTTTGAAGGCTAAGGAGAGGTCATGCAGCGTCATCTCAGGGACTGGCTGGGGTTCTGGCTGAGTCTGTACCAGCGTTTCATGGAGAACCGTGGGGCGGGTAACGCGGCGGCGCTGACCTACACCACGCTGTTCGCCGTGGTGCCGATGATGACCGTGACCTTCGCCATGCTGTCGGCGATTCCGGCGTTTCAGGGCGTCGGCGAAGAGATTCAGGCGTTCATCTTCCGTAATTTCGTGCCCTCGACCGGCGAGACGGTGCAGGAATACCTGCGCGAGTTCACCACCCAGGCGCGCCAGCTGACCTGGTTCGGCGTCGGGCTGCTGGCAGTGACGGCCTTTCTCATGCTGGTGACCATCGAGAAGACCTTCAACGTGATCTGGCGCGTGCGTCAGCCGCGTCGCGGGATGTCCAGCTTTCTGCTCTACTGGGCGATCCTCAGCCTGGGCCCCTTGCTGCTTGGCGCGGGGTTCGCGGTGAGCACCTATATCGCCTCGCTGGCGCTGATTTCCGGGCCGGATGCCGTGCTGGGAGCCAAGACCCTGCTGGCCTTCGCGCCGCTGCTGTCCAGTATCGCGGCCTTCACCCTGCTCTACGCAGCGGTACCCAACACGCGGGTTCCCTTGCCCCATGCACTGCTCGGCGGGCTGTTCGCCGCGATTCTGTTCGAGGTCGCCAAGGCACTGTTCGGCCTCTATGTCCGCCTGTTCCCCGGTTACCACCTGATCTACGGGGCGTTCGCCACCGTGCCGCTGTTTCTGGTGTGGATCTACCTGTCCTGGCTGATCGTGCTGTTGGGTGCCGAGCTGGTGTACGGCCTGTCGCAGCCTCGCCACTGGCGGCGTGAACCGATCGCCAAGGCGCTGATCCTGCTGGTGATCCTGCGCTTGCTGTTGAAGCGTCAGCAGAAGGGTGAAGCGCTGCACCACGGCGACCTGCAGCGCGCCGGCTGGCGTCTGCCGGAGGACCAGTGGGCCGAGGTGCTGAGCTTTCTCGAGCGCGAGCGCCTGGCATGCAAGGTCGGTAATGCGGGCTGGGTACTGTGCCGGGACCTGCACAACTTCACCCTGCATCAGTTGCTGGAACTCAGCCCGTGGCCGTTGCCGAACGTCTCGCAGCTGCCCGCGCAGCTCGACGAGCCCTGGTACCCGAGCCTGTGCAAGGGCCTCGAGCACCTGCAGAACGAGCGCGAAGAACAGTTCGGTATCAGTCTGGCGCTCTGGTTACCGGGCAAGGAGTGAGCGCACGCCGTCGCGTAGCGACGGCCCGGAGGGTCACCGTCAGGGATGGCAGGTGACAAAAAACGTCAGTTTGCGGCGTCACTACTCCGTGCTTTCATCAGTGCAGCAGGCGTGACGCCGAGTAACGGCGTGATACACAGGGCTGGCATGTTTCTGGCAACGGCAGTTTCAGTTGCTATCGAACTGCCAGCAGGGCAGGGATCGCTAAGGACGCATGCAGGAATGACTGGCAGAAACAAAGTAATCCATCTCCATCGACGCGACCCGCAGGACGCGCTGGAGCGGCTCAACCGCATCACCGGGCTGCGTTTCGCGCGCTGGCCCGAATCGCTGCTCGAACAGGTGGCCCCCGAGAATCTGCCGCAGACTGCGGAGCCGGCCGTCGAGCAGCCTTCCTCCAATCCGGAGGCTTCCTCCGGCTGAAACGAAAACCCCGCGCAGTGCGCGGGGTTCTGGTCTTGCCGGTTCGCCTCAGGCGAGGGCCTGGCGACTTTCGCTGCTGGCCTGCTCGACGGCTTGCACGAAGAACTCCTCGACCACCAGGCTCTGCGCCGGCACGGCGGAGCGCAGGCGCACCTGCATGTCTTCGACTTTCTGCCGTACCGGCATGCGTGCGATGCCGGACAGCAGGATCTTGCCCTGGGCATTGACCTTGCCGTGGTCGACATTCACTTCGCGGCGCTTGTCACCGTCGCGGTAGCTGACCAGCAGCGATACCGGCAGGTTGGCCAGGCCCGGCAGTTGCAGCCAGGTCGCGACGTTGTATTCGGCCACGCGACCCTCGTAGGGCGTGACCACCAGGCGAGCGACGTCGACGATGCGTGAGGGTACGGAGCCGATCAGCTTGTCTTGCGCTTGGGACATGATGCTATTCCAGGCAGGTTGAGACTTCAGTGCCAGGAATTATAAGCAGCCCTCGCGTGACGAAACTGTGCGCTCGACAGACAGGATGCGTGATTGGGATCGCACTTTTGTGTATCAAGCCAGACGCAAAGGATGGCGCGTGACCGACGAGGTTCCCAGGTTGCTTTCGGGCAGCGGCAGGATGGCCTGGTTGTGCACGCTGGCGAGTTGCAGCCAGAGGTTTTCCCCGGTGGCGAACTGGCCGTTGGGCAGCCACAGGCCGTGATGCCATCCGTTGCCAGGGGCCGGGGTGCTCTGCAGCACGCCGGGGTGGGTTTGCGCGTTGGGCGCCCGCCGCAGCCACACCGGACGCGGCAGGCCCTTGAGGTAGCGCAGGCCCAGGTGCAGGCCTTCGGCGTTGAGGTGGCGCCAGCGCACCAGCGCCAGCGTGGGCGTGCCATAGGTGAGCAGCAGCACCAGTTGCCCGACCTGCAGTTGCCCCCCTTCGTTGGCATTGCACAGCAGCCTCGCGCCGCCGGGGCTGGCGTCGAGTATCTGCGCCTCGGTGCGTTGCGGCAGCTTGTCGAGCAGTTGCGCGTGAATGGCCGGCAGCCCGACCACCAGGCTGCACTGGCCGTCGAGTTCGGCACGTTCATGGCGACGTTGCTGGCGCGTCAGCCAATGCTGGCGCACGCGCTCGAGCAGCTGACGTTCCTGGCCACTCTGCAGCGGGGCAGGCTCGTGCAGGGCGATCAGCAGGGCACCCAGTTCGAAGCGGCGAAGATTCTCCGGCTCGCCCTTGGCCTGCTGCTCGAATGCCAGGCAGGGCTGCGACTCGCTGAGATCGACCAGCGGGCCCTCGGCTTCGTCTTCCTCGTCCCAGGGCAGCAGCCTGGCCAGTGCCGCGAGCGGGGCGAGCGCACTGAACAGCGTCAGGCACTCACCTTCGTCCAGGTGGAAGGGGTTGCTCTGCGCCAACAGCAGCATCTGCTGGTAGAGGCCGCGCAGGGTGCTGGCCGGCTTGGGCTCGAAGGCCGCCGCGACCGGTTCGTCCAGGCACTGCTGGTGCTCGCCGATCCAGTACAGCAGGTGGCTGTCGCGCCACAGGGCCGCGGGTGGTTCCTGGTACAGCTGGTAGTGGCGCAGCAGCTGTTGAGCGAGAAAGTGCTGGGCCATGTACAGGCACCAGGCCAGGTGCGGCAGGGATGGCTGACGGCCTTGCAGGATCTGCAGCAGCAGGCGCTTGAAACCGGTCGCCAGCTCGCCGCACAGGCGTACGAACAGCGCGCTGGGCGGTGGCTGGCGGTTCGCCAGGCCGGCGTAGTGGCGATACTCGTCACTGAAGCTTTGCAGCGCACGTTGCCTTTCCAGTAAGGTCAGGCCGCTGCGATTGAGCGTGAACAGCAGGCCCAGCACTTGCTGCAGGCCGTGTTCCGCTTCGAGCAGGCGCGCGGCGGCGAGTCGTTCGACGATCTCCGCTGGCGATACACTGCTGTCCTCGCGGATGTCCGGTACTTCCAGACGCAGGGCATCCAGCGTCATATCAACCCCGAGAGGACGAGGATCGAGTACATGGGCTTACGGCTCCGGATTGTCGGCAAGGCTGTTCTGGGTATTTGCGCCGGTCTAGTGTTGGCCGGTTGCAGCGAAGATTTCGGACCTGATCAGCATGGACGAAAGGTAACGGCTGACAGCCTGGATGGCCAGTGGCTGGTCATTAATTATTGGGCCGAGTGGTGCGCGCCTTGCCGCACGGAAATTCCCCAGCTCAATGCATTGGCGAAGGCGCTGGAAACGCAGTCGGCGCAAGTCATCGGCGTCAACTTCGATGGTTTGCAGGGCGATGCGCTGAAGCGTGCTGCGGATGGCTTCGACATTCGTTTCACCGTGCTTGCCGAGGACCCGGCAGCGCGTTTCGAACTGCCGCACAACGATGTGCTGCCGGCGACCTACATCGTCGATTCCGAGGGCAGGTTGCGTGAGCGCTTGGTCGGCGAGCAGACCTCGGCGGGGCTGCAGGCGCATCTGCAACGCCTGCGCGAGGAGTGACGCGCCGATAAAAAGCACTGCGACGAGCAGTCGCAGTGATAGATAGCATGCTAAGCTTTTGTCGCGGCCGAACCTGCGCCGTGTTCCATGAGCTTGCCGATGTCCGCACCCCATCTCGTTCGCGGCAGCGCCGGTTACCGGCGTGCCACCCTGGCGCTGTTCTGCGCCGGCTTCGCCACCTTCGCCATGCTCTATTGCGTGCAGCCGCTGCTGCCGCTGCTGGCTGCGCACTTTCGCGTCTCGGCGGCCAGCAGCAGCCTGGCCCTGTCGCTGACCACCCTGAGCCTGGCCCTGTGCCTGCTGGTATCCGGCGCCCTGGCGGAAAGCTGGGGGCGCAAGCCGGTGATGGCTGCTGCGCTGGGGCTCGCTGCACTGCTGGGAATGGCCTGTGCGCTGGTGGACGAGTGGAGCAGCCTGCTGTTGTTGCGCGCCCTGCTGGGCCTGGCCCTGAGTGGCCTGCCGGCGCTGGCCATGGCCTATGTCGGCGAGGAGTTCGATCCCGAGGCGCTGCCCGCCGCCATGGGCCTGTACATCGGCGGTACGGCCCTGGGCGGGTTGCTCGGGCGTTTGCTCGCGGGGCTGTTGAGCGACCTTGGCGGCTGGTCCTGGGCCCTGGGCGGCATCGCCTTGCTGGGCCTGCTGGCGCTGCTGCTGTTTCTCTGGCTGCTGCCGCCGTCCCGGCATTTCTCCGCCCAGCCACTGTCGCTGCGCGGGCTGCTGCGCAACTTCATCCTGCACCTGGGCAACCCGCGCCTGCGCGTGCTGTTCGCCCTGGCGTTCCTGCTGATGGGCGGTTTCGTCGCGCTGTTCAACTACGTGGGCTTTCGCCTCGCCGCCGAACCGTTCAACCTGTCGGCCACGGTGATCGGCCTGCTGTTCACGGTCTACCTGCTGGGCATCTTCAGTGCCGGCTGGGCAGGGCGGCTGGTGCCGCGCTTCGGTGCGCGTCAGGTGCTGTCCGGGGGCATCGCCCTGATGCTGCTGGGCGTCGCCCTGTGCGTCGGGCCCTGGCTGGGTTCGGTGGTCGTCGGGCTGGCCTTGTTCACCCTGGGCTTCTTCGCCGCGCATGCGGTGGCCAGCGGTCAGGTCGGCGCTCATGCGCAGGGCGCCAAGGCGCAGGCATCGGCGCTCTATCTGTGTGCCTATTACCTGGGCTCCAGTGTGGTTGGCTATGGTGGAGGGTATGTCTGGGAGCATGCCGGCTGGCTGGCATTGCTCGGCGTATTGGCCATGCTGTTCGTGCTGGCGGCGGTCCTGGTGCGACGCCTCTAGGCTGTTTGGCGCTCATTCAGTAGGTGTTCAAGGAAGGTTCAGCGCCTGTTCAGTAGTCTTCCCGCAGGCTTGGCGTCGAGTCGTTGATGGCCGCGCCGAGGCCTGCAACCCTGGTGTGGCGCTTCGCTACCGGCAGTGGTTGTGGCTGTCGCCGACTTTTTCGTTATCTGGCCGGGTATCTGCCCGGCCTTCGCAGTCTTGAGTAGAAGGGAGAAGAACATGAAGTTGCTGGTGGTGGAGGATGAGGCGCTGCTGCGTCACCATCTGTTCACTCGCCTCAGCGAGAACGGGCACGTGGTGGATGCCGTGCGCACGGCTGAAGAGGCGTTGTACCGTGCCGAGTCGTTCAATCATGACCTGGCGGTGGTCGATCTCGGCCTGCCGGGCATGAGCGGTATCGACCTGATCCGGGAGTTGCGCAGCCAGGACAAGCATTTCCCGATCCTGATCCTCACCGCACGTGGCAACTGGCAGGACAAGGTCGAAGGGCTGTCCTGCGGGGCGGACGATTACGTGGTCAAGCCGTTTCAGTTCGAGGAGCTGGAGGCGCGCCTGAATGCCCTGCTGCGTCGCTCGTCGGGGTTCACCAAGTCGACCATCGAGGCCGGTGCGCTGGTGCTGGACCTGAACCGCAAGCAGGCGAGCGTCGATGAGCAGTCCCTGCAGCTGACGGCCTACGAGTACCGCATCCTCGAGTACCTCATGCTGCATCACCAGCAGGTGGTGGCCAAGGAACGCTTGATGGAGCAGCTCTATCCGGGCGACGACGAACGCGACCCCAACGTCATCGAGGTACTGGTGGGGCGTCTGCGGCGCAAGCTGGAGGCGCTGCTGAATGGCAAGCCGATCGAGACGGTGCGTGGCCAGGGCTACATGTTCAACGAGCGCTGCAAGTGAAGCGACTGCGCAGCATCCTGCGCAAGCTGCGCATCCGCCTGGGCTCGCTGCGTCTGCGGCTGATGCTGGCCAGCGCGGCCCTGGCGATGCTGTTCATGCTGTCGCTGATGCCGGTGCTGCAGGGCGTTTTCCTCATGGCCCTGGAGCAGACGGTGGAGAAGCGCCTGGCCTCCGACGCGGCGGCGCTGATCTCGGCCGCGCGCATCCACGATGGCGAGCTGCACATGCCGGAGAAGATGCCCGACGAGGAGTTCGACAACCTCGATTCCCATCTGCTGGGGTTCATCTTCGACCGGGACGGCACACTGCTCTGGCGTTCGCGCTCGTCCATCGACGAGCTGGTGCGCTACCTGCCGCACTATGACGGCCAGGGCCACGAATTCGCGCGTATCCGTGACGACAGTGGCCATGAGTACTTCGTCTACGACATCGAGGTGGACCTGCTGCGCGGCGATGAAACGGCGCTGAGCATCGTCACCATGCAGCCGACGCGTGAATATCAGGTGCTGTTCAACGGCTTCGCCTGGCAGTTGCGCCTGTGGCTGGGCATCGCCCTGCTGGTGCTGCTCGGCTTGCTGTGGTTCGGCCTGACCTGGGGCTTTCGCAGCCTGCGCGGGCTCAGCGATGAACTCGATGGCGTGGAGGCGGGCACGCGCCAGCGCCTGAGCGACGATCACCCGCGCGAGCTGCTGCGCCTGACCAATTCCCTCAACCGCCTGCTCGACAGCGAACGGCGCCAGCGCGAGCGCTATCGCGACTCGCTCGAGGACCTCGCCCATAGCCTGAAGACGCCGCTCAGCGTGCTGCAGGGCATCGGCGAGACCCTGGCCGTTCAGGAGGGCAATCGCGAGCAGGCGCAACTGATGCAGGCGCAGATCGAACGCATGAGCCAGCAGGTCGGCTACCAGCTGCAGCGTGCGAGCCTGCGGCGCAGCGGCCTGGTGCGCCATCGCGAGCAGATCTGGCCGCTGCTGGAAGGCCTGTGCCGTTCGCTGGACAAGGTCTATCTCGACAAGCAGGTGGAGGCGACGCTGGAGGTGCCCGAGCACAGCCAAGTCACCATGGAGCGTGGTGCCCTGATGGAGCTGCTCGGCAACCTGCTGGAGAACGCCTACCGGCTGTGCCTGCAGCGGGTGCGGGTGAGCGTGCAGCCGTTGCTCGACGGCTGCCTGATCACCATCGAGGACGATGGCCCCGGCGTGCCGCAGAATCAGCGTGAGCGCGTGCTGCAGCGGGGCGAACGGCTGGATGCGCAGAATCCGGGGCAGGGCATCGGCCTGGCGGTGGTCGAGGACATCATCGAGAGCTACGACGGTGAGCTGAGCCTGGAGGATTCCGAACTGGGCGGCGCCTGTTTCAGGGTGCGCCTGTACGACTGAGGCGCATGCCTCAGTCAACCCATTGTGGGTTCCACAGCGCTTCCCAGAAATGCCCATCCGGGGCCTGGAAGTAGCCGGCATACCTGCCCAAGAAGGTGGCCTGCGCCGGTTTTACGAGCGTCGCGCCTGCGCCATGAGTGCATCGACCTCTTCCGCGCTGGCCAGATTATGGCCAAGGGTGATGACGCTGATATGGGATCGCATGGGCGCGCTCCTGTCGTGCCGTGGCGGTCAGCCCTCCTGGGCACGATAGGCGCCAGGGGTCAGTCCGGTCCACTTCTTGAACGCCCGATGGAATGCCGAAGGCTCGGAGAAGCCCAGCTGTTCGGCGATGTCCTGAATGGCCAGTTCGTCGCGGCCCAGGTGATAGATCGCCAGGTCACGGCGCAGGTGGTCCTTGAGTTCCTGGAAACTGGTGCCTTCCTCGCGCAGGTGACGGCGCAGGGTCTGCGGGCTGGTGTGCAACTGGTGAGCGACCTGTTCGAGGTCGGGCCAGGTACGGCAGTCGCGCCCGAGCAGGCGGCGAATCTGGCTGATCAGGCTGTCACCGCCGTCGGGGCGTGCCAGCAGATCGGCCGGGGAGTGCTCGAGAAATTGCTTGAGCGTGCGCTCGTCCTGCAGCAGCGGCATGGCCAGGTAGCGGGCATGGAACAGCAGGCTGGTCTGCCCGGCGGCGAAGCGGCGGCTGCAGGGAAACAGCAGTTCGTACTCGGCGACATGTTCCGGCTCGGGGTAGGCGAAGGTGGCTTCCTCGAGGCGGATGCGCTGGCCGATCAGCCAGCTGCCGAGGCGGTGCCAGATCACCAGCAGGCTTTCCACCAGAAAGTGATCCGGGTCCCACAGCGTGCTGTCGTCCACGCTCAGCCGCGCCCAGTCGCCCTCGCGCTGCAGGTGGATGCTCGGTGCGTCCGGGAACAGACCATAGAACAGGGCACCACGGCTCAGGGCCTTCTCCAGGCTGCGGCAATGGATGATGGCGTGGCCCATCATGGCGAAGGTGCCGCGTTTGCTGGGCTGGCGCCCGAAGCCCAGGTACTCGTCGTCCAGTGCCTCCCAGAGCAGCTGCATCAGCCGGGCGAACTGCTCGGGGGCGATGCGTGCACGTGGTTCCACCAGCACCGCCGGCTGGATCCCGGCCTGGCGCAGTAGCGCGTCGCAGGCGAGGCCGCGGCGCCCGGCACCGCGCAGTGCGGCGCGGACGAAGTGGCTGGCGATGGTGCGTTCGCGCATGCTGGCTTTCCAAGGTCGAGGGGCACCGATGGTAGGCGGCTGGCGTTCGCGGCGGCAAGCCAGCCGAGCGATTGGGTCAATTCAGGCTGAGCGCATGGGTCATTGAGGGGGCAGCGGGGCGGCACTTACCCTCTGGCTCATAAAAAACAGCGGAGGACCCGCCCCATGCAGCGCACTCATTTCGACACCGAACACAACCTGTTTCGCGATGCCTTCGCGGCATTCCTGGACAAGGAGGTGGTGCCCCATCAGGAGGCCTGGGAAGAGGCCGGAGTGGTGGATCGCAGCGTGTGGCGCAAGGCGGGCGAAATGGGCTTCCTGCTGCCCTGGGCGGACGAGGAATATGGTGGCACGGGGCTCAAGGACTTCCGCTACGAGCAGATCATGTGCGAGGAGCTGGCGCGTATCAACGAGCCCGGTTTCATGATTCCGCTGCACTCGGCGCTGTGCGGCCCCTATATCGCCGAATACGGCAATGCCGAGCAGAAGGCGCGTCTGCTGCCAGGCATCATCCGTGGCGAGACCATCCTGGCCGTGGCAATGACCGAGCCGGCCGCCGGCTCCGACCTGGCCGGCATGCGCACCACGGCGGTGGACAAGGGCGATCACTGGCTGCTCAACGGCTCCAAGGTGTTCATCTCCAACGGTTACCTGGCCGACGTGGTGATCGTCGCGGCCAAGACCGATCCGGCCAACAAGCACGCCATGGGCCTGTTCCTGGTCGAGCGTGGCATGCCGGGTTTCGAGCGCGGCAAGAAGCTGAAGAAGCTCGGCATGCACAGCCAGGATACCGCCGAGCTGTTCTTCAACGAGGTCAAGGTGCCCAAGGAGAACCTGCTCGGCGACGCCAAGGGCGGCTTCTTCTACCTGATGAACATGCTGGCCCAGGAGCGCCTGACCAACGCCTGTGGCGCGGTGGCCGGGGCCGAGGCGGCGCTGCAGGCGACCGTCGAGTACGTCAGGGAACGCCAGGCCTTCGGCCGTCCGGTGGCGCACTTTCAGAACACCCGCTTCAAGCTCGCCGAGATGCGCACGCAGATCGACGTGGCGCAGGTGTTCACCGACCGCTGCGTGATGGACCACAACCAGAAGCAGCTCAGCCCCGAAGTGGCTGCCGAGGCCAAGCTGTTCACCACCGAGCTGCTCGGCAAGGTCGTCGACGAGGGTGTACAGCTGCATGGCGGTTGGGGCTACATGTGGGAGTATCCGATCTGCAAGATGTACGCGAACGCGCGCATCCAGCGCATCTTCGCCGGTACGTCGGAGATCATGAAGGAAATCATCAGCCGTGGCATGAAGCTGTAAGGTCGCGCAGGAGCGATCAGCGCATCGGCGTTGCGGGGGCGTATGAACGCTGCCGCCGCGTCGGCCAACCGGTCACTTATCAGGAGACGCCATGAGCGGCCCACTGTCTTCGTTGAAGGTTCTCGACTTCTCTACCCTGTTGCCAGGGCCATTCGCTTCCTTGCTGCTCGCCGACATGGGCGCCGACGTCCTGCGCGTCGAGTCGCCGACGCGCATGGACCTGGTGCGCGTACTGCCTCCGCACGATGGCGGCACCTCCACCAGCCACGCCTACCTGAACCGCAACAAGCGCAGCATCGCCCTCGACCTCAAGCGCGCGGAGGCGGTCGAGGTGGTCAAGCAACTGGTGCGTGAGTACGACATCGTGCTGGAGCAGTTTCGCCCCGGTGTGATGGACAAGCTGGGCGTTGGCTACGAGGCGCTCAAGGCGATCAACCCGAGGCTGATCTACGTGTCGATCACCGGTTATGGCCAGAGCGGGCCGTATCGTGATCGCGCCGGGCACGACATCAACTACCTCGCACTGGCCGGCATCGCCAGCTATACCGGGCGTGCCGACAGCGGCCCGCTGCCGCTGGGGGTGCAGCTGGCGGACCTGGCCGGCGGTTCATTGCATGGGGTGATCGGCCTGCTTGCCGCCGTGGTGCAGCGCCAGGTAAGCGGCCAGGGCCAGCAGGTCGACGTGAGCATGACCGATTGTGCCTTCAGCCTGCATGGCATGGCAGGCGCAGGCTACCTGGGCGCCGGTGTGGATCCGGACATGGAGAATCAGGCGCTCAACGGCGGCAGTTTCTATGACTACTACCGCACGCGCGACGGCCGCTGGTTCTCGGTCGGCAGCCTGGAGCCACAGTTCATGCAGCAGTTCTGCGCCGCCATCGGTCGTCCCGAGCTGGCGGCACGCGGGCTTTCGCCCAAGGCGGACGACCAGCGTGCGCTCAAGCGCGAGATCGAGATCGAGATCGAGAAGCGCGACTTCGCCGAGTGGAGCGAGGTGTTCGCCGCGCTGGATGCCTGCGTCGAGCCCATGCTGCCCCTCTCCGAGGCGGTGGCGCATCCGCAGATCAGGTCCCGTGAGCTGGTGGTCGAGGTGCCGCGCGAGGGGCTGCCGGCGCAGGCGCAACTGGCCTGCCCGCTGAAATTCTCCGACGGCCTGGCGTCACCCCGGCATGTCGGCGCGGCAGTCGGTGCGCACACCGAGCAGGTGCTGCAGGAACTGGGTTATGACGCCGAACGGATCGCCGCGCTGCGCGAGGCGCGCGTGTTCGGTTGAGCCGCGCTGGGCGGTTGCGCGTGCTGAGGCGCTCTGCTTACTCCTGGCGCTGTTCACCGCTGAAGGTCAGCGTCACCTTGCAGCGTCTGCAATAGTAGCGGCGGCCCTTGGCGACCAGGGCATGACGTTGTGCCGAGAAGGGGAACTCGCCGTCCGTGCAACCGCAGCGGTAGATGAAGCGATTGACCTTGCGGCGCTCGACCTCGTAGCTGTGGCAGCGATGCGGCGGCAGCTCGTAGACACCCCGCATGATCAGCTGCCACTCCTCGCCATGCGGCTGGATGCGTGGGCCAAACAGCTGGTGGGCGATCATGTGGGCGACTTCGTGCGGCACCGTCTGGCGCAGGAAGTCCTCATGGTTGTCCCGGTACAGCTGCAGGTTGAAGCGCAGCTTGTTCTCCGTCAGGTGGGCGACGCCCGCCTTCTGCCCGCGCAGCTTGAAACTGATCAGCGGGCGGGGGAAAGGTTGCTTGAAGAAGGCCTCGGCCTGTTGGTAACAGGCTTCGACACGGGCATGGATCTGTTCGGGCATGGCAGGTAGCGGCTGCGGTTCGACGGGGGATTATGCCGCAAGCGCCAGGGATACGGCGAAGTTGCCCGGACCTGCGGACCAGGTGCCGCCTTCCGGGCCGACGAATGGTGGCCCAGATGCAAGAAGGGCCGACATCGCTGCCGGCCCTTGCTGTCGACGCGCTTCCGCGCTAGCTGGTGTAGACCGGGCCGACGCCCATGCCCCAGAGAATCACCGAGCTGGCGATCATCGCCACCAGTACCACCAGACCGACCGCCAACACCGAGCTGGAGAACATGAAGCCTTCGTCCTCGGGGATGCTCATGAAGGTCGGTATGCCAACGTAGAGCAGGTAGACCGTGTAACAGATGGCGATCGTACCCACGACCATGCCCAGCCACAGGTGCGGGTACAGGGCCGCCAGGCCGCCGATGAACAGCGGGGTCGCGGTATAGGCGGCGAAGACGATGCATTGGGTCAGGCTGGGATTGGCATCGTAGGTGCGCGCCATCCAGTGGATGAAGGCGCCCATTACCGCGACGCCGGCGAGCATGGCCAGGTAGGACATGATGGTCATCACCATCGCACTGCCTTCGGTGAGCATCACCGGCGCTCGATCACCGATGGCCCAGCCGACCTGGGTGGTGCCGATGTAGGCTGAGATCGCGGGGATGGCCGCGAGGATCAGCACGTGGGTCAGGTACATGTGGCTGATGGATTCTTCCTCGCCACGGATTTCTTGCCATTCTTGGTCGGGATGGGTGAAGAGCCCCCAAACGTGGTGGATCATGCCAGACACCTCCTCATTCTTATGACGGTCGCCCCCCGCGGACGCCCGGCGCGCATGGGCAGCGCCACCGGGTGACCAAGCCGAATCAATGCGACCTTATGTCGCAGTATAGGCAGGGGCTGGAGCAGGCGTGGTGCCTGGCTTTAGAGCAAATCGCTCTCTCTGGGTCAGCGGTAATAGCGCTCTAGAATTTCCATCGCCAGGTTGATCGACTGCAACCGCTCTGTGCTGCCGCCTCGGTCGGGGTGGTGCTGGCTGACCATCTGCCGATAGCGTTGCTTGATCCGTGGCAGGTCGAGGGCCCGCTCGTCGTCCAGCTCGAACAGCTCCAGCGCGGCCTGCTTCTCGTCGCCACCCTGCATGCGCGTCCAGAAGCTGGTCAGCAGGCGTTCGACGTCGCGCTCGTCGGTATCGCGCAGCTGGCTCATGTCGAGGTAGTAGTCACGCAGCTCGTCGCGCTCGCTCAGCGCAGCGGCGCCGGGCTCGTACGGCAGCAGGCGAATGCACAACGGGCTGATCTGCAGCAGGTGGCTGCCCTGCTGCCAGAGCCGTTCGCGCAGGCGATACAGGGCGTTGAACAGCAGGAAATGGGTGCGGAACAGCACCAGCTTGTCGGCCAGCGGCAGGTTGGGGATATGGCCGCTGTGGCGCTCTTTCAGTTGCTGGATCAGCGCGTATTCGGCAAGCCCCTCGGGAGCGGCCTGCAGCAATTGCAGCACCTGTTCGGCGAGGTCCTGAGTGGGGTCTAGGTCGTCATTCATCGGCCGAGCCTAGCATTTCGTTGCCGGTGGGGTAGGGGCGAGACGCCATTGTGCGTAAAATGTCGCGCTTTCGTTCCCACCCCCTCGGATTTCGACGCACCATGGGCACCCTTTCGGTCAACCAGAACAAACTGCAGAAGCGCATTCGCCGCCTGGCCGGCGAGGCCATCACCGATTTCAACATGATCGAGGATGGCGACAAGGTGATGGTCTGCCTGTCCGGCGGCAAGGACAGCTACACCATGCTCGACGTGCTGCTGTACCTGCAGAAGGTGGCGCCGATCAAGTTCGAGATCGTCGCGGTGAACATGGACCAGAAGCAGCCCGGTTTCCCCGAGCACGTGCTGCCGGCCTATCTGGAATCCATCGGTGTGCAGTACCACATCATCGAGAAGGACACCTACTCGGTGGTCAAGGAGAAGATTCCCGAGGGCAAGACCACCTGCTCGCTGTGCTCGCGCCTGCGTCGCGGCACGCTGTACACCTACGCCGACGAGATCGGTGCGACCAAGATGGCGCTGGGGCACCACCGCGACGACATCCTGGAAACCTTCTTCCTCAACATGTTCTACGGCGGCACGCTCAAGGCCATGCCGCCCAAGCTGCTCTCCGACGATGGCCGCAACGTGGTGATCCGCCCGCTGGCCTACTGCGCCGAGGCGGACATCGAGGCCTACAGCCAGCTCAAGGAATTCCCCATCATCCCGTGCAACCTGTGCGGTTCGCAGGAGAACCTGCAGCGCCAGGTGGTCAAGGAGATGCTGCAGGAGTGGGAGCGCAAGAGCCCCGGCCGTGTCGAGATCATGTTCCGCGCCCTGCAGAACGTGCACCCGTCGCAACTGGCCGACCGCAACCTGTTCGACTTCCGGAGCCTGAAGATCGACGACAGCGCCACCCCGCGCTTTCTCGACGTGATGAGCCTGTAACCAGGGTAGGGCGGATCACGCTTCACCGATCCACCGTGCCGGGGCATTGGTGGATGTAAAAAGCGACATCCACCCTACGGGTCGACGGCAGCGGCGTGCCGCGCTTTCTTACGTGATAAGTCTGTAGCCGGCGTAGGGTGGATCACGCTTCACCGATCCACCGTGCAGGGGCGTTGGTGGATGTAAAAAGCGACATCCACCCTACGGGGCGACGGCAGCGCCATGCTGCGTTTTCCCGACGTGTGAGCCTGTAATCGGGGTAGGGTGGATCACGCTTCACCGATCCACCGTGCAGGGGCGTTGGTGGATGTAAAAAACGACATCCACCCTACGGGTCGGCGGCAGCGCCGTGCTGCGTTTTCTTGACCTGATAAGTCCGTAACCGGCGTAGGGTGGATCACGCTTCACCGATCCACCGTGCTGGGGCATTGGTGGATGTAAAAGGCGACATCCACCCTACGGGGCGACGGCAGCGCCGTGCTGCGTTTTCTTGACCTGATATGTCCGTAACCGGTGTAGGGTGGATCACGCTTCACCGATCCACTGTGCTGGGGCCATCGGTGGATGCAGGAACCGACATCCATGCCGCGTCGCATGGGTGCTTGCCAGGCCGTCAGGGCCTGGAGTAAGGTTCAGCCATCGTTCTGGAGAATTCCATGTCTGTCAGCCACAACCTCCTGTCCATGCTGCAAGCCGGTGCCTCTCGCGCCGCGTTGGCTCGTGCGCAGGCGCTCGTGGCGGCGGCGTATTATTTCTTTGGGTATTGGTTTAGCCACAGGCGCGCCTGATACCCCACAGGCGGCCTAGCAGAACAGGGTCGCCACCAGAGACGTTTTCCAGAAAACCCCCGGTCGGCAACCCGACCGGGGGTTTTGTTTTTTCGGTCGAAAAAGACCACGTATCGAGGACATGCAGATGAACCGTTATTACCGCAACTACCGCTACGACTGGCGATTTAGCAGCGTTACCGCCGCCCTGACACCTTTGCAACGAACACTCAGCTAGCGCCGCCGCGGCACCGACCGCGCCGGCCAAGGAACCGCCAGATCATGAACGCATCCGTCTCCGCTCAACTCGCTTCCCGCGCCACTTCCATCGTCCGTCGCAGCGCTCAGCCGCTGCCCAGTCCCGCCGTCCTGCGCCAGCGCCTGCCGTTGCCCAGTCTGCTTGCCGAACGCATCTGCGCCGACCGTGCCGCCATCCGTGCCGTGCTCGATGGCGAGGATTCGCGTCTGCTCGTCGTCGTCGGCCCGTGCTCCCTGCATGACCCGGTCTCGGCTCTCGAATATGCCGGGCGCCTGGCGGAACTCGCGCCCCAGGTCGATGACCAGCTGTTACTGGTGATGCGCGCCTACGTGGAGAAGCCGCGTACCACCGTGGGCTGGAAGGGCCTGCTGTACGACCCGCATCTCGACGGCAGTGGTGACATGGCCGAGGGGCTGCGCCAGTCGCGGCAACTGATGCTGGATATCCTGGCGCGCGGCCTGCCACTGGCGACCGAGTTGCTGCAACCGCTGGCCGCCGGCTACTTCGATGACCTGCTCGGCTGGGCGGCGATTGGCGCGCGAACCAGCGAATCGCAGGTGCACCGCGAGATGGTCAGCGGCCTGGACCTGCCGGTCGGCTTCAAGAACGGCACCGATGGCAGCGTCGGCATCGCCTGCGACGCCATGCGTTCGGCTGCGCACCCGCACCAGCACTTCGGTATCGATGAGCTTGGCCACCCGGCGCTGCTGCACACCGCCGGCAACCCCGATACCCACCTGGTGCTGCGCGGTGGCCACGGTGCGCCCAACCACGATGCCGCCAGTGTCGCCGCCGCGCGCGATGCCCTGCACCGTCAGGGCATCGCGCCGCGCATCATGGTCGATTGCAGCCATGCCAACAGCGGCAAGGACCCGCTGCGTCAGCCGGCGGTGCTGGACAGCGTGATCGACCAGCGCCTGGCTGGCGACCTAAGCCTGCGCGGGGTGATGCTGGAGAGCCACCTGTTCGACGGCTGCCAGGCGCTTTCCGGCGAGCTGCGCTACGGTGTCTCGATCACCGATGGCTGCCTGGGCTGGAGCGCGACCGAGGCCGCCCTGCGCCAGGCGGCTGAACGCCTGCGCTAGGGGCGCCCGCCGATCCGCGAGCGGCAGTGCCTTCGAGCGGGGCTTGAGTGTTCGGTGAACTGCGTGCAGGCTTCGTCACTGGTTTCAGCAAGGATTCGATTCATGCGTGATTACAAGTGGCTGCACGCGTTCTGCCTCAATCGCTTCGGTTCGGAGAAGGCGCTGCAGGCGATGCTGCCGCAGCCGTGCAGCGAGGCCGAGCTGCGCGCATTGAGCGACGACCGCTACCTGTCGTTGATCAGCCTGCGCATCTTCCGCGCAGGGCTCAAGCACAGCCTGGTGGACGCCAAGTGGCCGGCGTTCGAGGAGGTGTTCTTCGGTTTCGACCCGGAGAAGGTGGTGCTGATGGGCGGCGAGCGCCTGGAGAACCTGATGCAGGACGCGCGTCTGATTCGCCATCTGGGCAAGTTGAAGAGCGTGCCGCGCAACGCCCAGTTCATCCTCGATGTCCGTCGCGAGAAAGGCAGCTTCGGCGCCCTCGTCGCGGACTGGCCGGCAAGCGATATCGTCGGTCTGTGGAAGTACCTGGCCAAGCACGGCAGCCAGTTGGGCGGGCTGTCCGCGCCGCGCTTCCTGCGCATGGTCGGCAAGGATACCTTCGTGCCCACCGATGACATGGTGGCGGCGCTCAAGGCCCAGGGCATCATCGACAAGGCACCGACCAGCCAGAAGGACCTGGCCGCCGTGCAGGCGGCTTTCAACCAATGGCACGCCGAGAGCGGCCGGCCGCTGTGTCAGCTATCGGTCATGCTGGCGCATACGGTCAATCACTGAAGTCGTCGTTCAGCGCATCCAGCCACTCTTTCGGCACGTCGCGCTTCATCGCCAGCTGGCACTGCTGGCTGTCGGGATCGAACACGATCACCGCCTCGCCCTTGTCCAGGGCGCGGCGCACGCGCTGGACGCGGGTCTCCAGCGGGGTTTCGTCACCGTTGTCGGTACCGTCGCGGGTGACGAAGTCTTCGATCAGGGCGGTGAGGGTGTCGGCTTGCAGCAGGTGGGCGGGAATCAGCACAGCGAACGGGCTCCAGTGGCAGGCGCCCATGATAGAGGCAGAGCGCCTGCCGCTGCGAGCCTCTGCCGATGTCAGGCGCCCTGCGGGTCGAGGTAGCGCTCCAGGGTGCTGTAGAGCACGCCGCTGTCCAGCGGTTTGCCGAGGAAATCGTCCATGCCGGCGTCCAGGCCGTGCTGGCGGTGCTCTTCGAGGATGTGTGCGGTCAGGGCGATGATGGGCACGGCGGCCAACTGCTGGCCGCGTTCCAGGCGACGGATCTGCCGGGTAGCCTCGAAACCGTCCATCACCGGCATCTCGCAGTCCATCAGGATCAGCTGCACGGCGGCGGGGTCGCGCGCATATTCGTCGACGGCCGCCTGGCCGTTAGTCACCAGGCGCACGCTGTAGCCGCGTTTCTTGAGGAAGCCCTGAACCACCAGCTGATTCACCGGGTTGTCTTCCGCCACCAGGATGCACGGGGCGTTGCCATTGTCGTTGCGTACTTCTCTCACCAATCGATGTACCTGTGCTCTGGGTTCTTCATACAGCCCGCTCAGTGCCTGGCGCAGGGCGTTGATCGCCACGGGCTGGGCCAGGTGTTGCAGGCGCAGGCCGTGACTGGCCGGTAATTGCTGGCAGGCTTCGGGCGGGCAGACCAGCAGCACGCGCTGCTGCGTCTGCAGCATGGGCCTGAGCGAGTCGAGCCAGTGGTTCACCCCGCCCGGCCAGGGCGCCATCAATATCAGCAATGGCGGCGCGGCGAAATCCTCCAGGTAGCCTTGCAGGCGCTCCGGTGTCTGGCAGCGCTCGGTGCGCATGCCCCAGCGCCCGAGCAGCCGGCTCATGGCATCCAGGCCCAGGCCGTCCAGCGAGGCGAGCAGGGCGGTGCGTCCGGCCAGCAGACGGTTGAGTTCGTCGGGCACGTCCGGTTCGGCCAGCAAGGGTATATCGAATGCGAAGCGCGTGCCCTGGCCGAGGGTGCTCTGGACCTCGATCCGTCCGCCCATCATCTCCACCAGCTCCTTGCTGATGGCCAGGCCCAGGCCGCTGCCGCCGTAGCGGCGGGTGGTGCTGGAGTCGCCCTGGGCGAAGGACTCGAAGAGCTGCGCCAGTGCCTGCTCGCTGATGCCGATACCGCTGTCGCTGACGGCGAACACCAGGTGCGGTTCGCCGTGGCTGTCGCTGCGGCGGCTGACACTGAGCGCGACATGGCCTTCGGCGGTGAATTTCAGGGCATTGCTGAGCAGGTTCATCAGCACCTGCTTGAGGCGTGTCGGGTCGCCCTGAATCCGCCGGGGCACACCGTTTTCCAGGCTGACGTAGAGGCGCAGGTGCTTGTCCATGGCCTGCCCGGTGAACAGGCTGAGGGTGTCGGAGATCATGTCCTCGAGGTCGAACTCGATCTGTTCCAGGCTGAGCTTGCCGGACTCGATGCGGGCGTAGTCGAGGATGTCGTTGATCACCGCCATCAGCGAGCTGCCGGAGCTGGAGATGGTGTCGACGTAGAAGCGCTGGCTGCGATCCAGCGGCGTCTCGCGCAGCAGTTGCAGCATGCCCAGCACGCCGTTGAGCGGCGTGCGGATCTCGTGGCTCATCTTGGCCAGGAAGCGGCTCTTGGCCTGGCTTTCGAACGCCGCCTGCTCGGCGGCGCGGCGCGACTGGAAGCCTTCTTCCTTGAGCAGGTTGATGCGGTCGGCCAGGCCGATGGACAGGGTGATCAGCTCGATGGTGACGCCGATCTTCACCGCCGTGGCGCCGAACACGCCGAACACCTCCAGCCCCAGCGAGCCGGTGGTGGCCTGGATGAAGGCGAACAGCAGGATGGCCCAGGCCAGGGTGTAGTAGGAGCCATAGCGCACGCCCCGGCGCCAGATGTAGATACCGGTGAGCAGCAGGATCAGCGACACCACGGAGACGGTGACGCTGGCCAGGATGTTCCAGGCGGCGAAGCCGATCAGCGGTACCGACAGCAGGCAGCCGATGCACACCAGCATCAGCAGGCGCAGGCCGGTGTCGAGCGTCGGAAAGTACTGCCGCGCGTGGAGGAAGTGGCGGCTGAACTGGATGGCCGTGAGGCAGTGCACGTACATCAGGATGTAGATGCTGACCGACTGGAAGGCCACGTGCTCGGGGAGCAGCTTGAACAGCATGCCGTCGAAGCAGGCGGCGAGCAGGCCGACGTTGAGGTTGTAGGCCAGGTACCAGAGGTAGGCCGACTCGCGCAGTGACAGGTAGAGGAACAGGTTGTAGCAGAACATCGCGAACAGCACGCCATAGAAGGCGCCGGCGAACCCCATCAGGTTCTCCTGCGCCGCCGCGCTGGCGCCGTAGGTGGCGAAGAACAGCGGCACGAACACCGTGCTGCTGGTTTCCACGCGGATCAGCAGCGTGCTGACACCCGGCTCCATCTGCATGGGGAACCAGAAGTTGCGGACCTGCACCGGGCGTTGCGAGAAGGCGAAGCGGTCACCGCTTTCCTGGGTCTGGCGCCGGCCCCGGGGATCGATCAGGTAGACCTGCAGGTGATCGAGAAGCGGGTAATTGACTTCGAGGTAGCCGCCCAGCGGGTGATCGAGGCTGCTGACCAGGCGCACCTTGAACCACCACACGGAGGCATTCTTGCCGAGATTGGCATGCTCGCCTTCCAGGTCGTGGAAGGCGCCATCGTCCAGGGCCTGGACCTGTTCGACGCTCAGGCTGCCGTCCGCGTCCTCGTAGTAGCCGGTGTAGGGGCCCAGGGAAAAGCGCAGGTCGTCACTGTCCAGCGGCGCGGGCGTGAGGGCCCAGCTCGGACATGCAAGCCAGAACAGCAGCAAAGCCAGACATAGACGAGGCATCCGTGAACCTCAGAAGGCCATGTGCATGGCCGGAAGTCGTTTTAACGTCGCATGGCGACGACCCGCAGGTTGGCCAGGGTGCTGGCGGCCATAAAAAGGGGAGCCTGAGCTCCCCCTGTCGTCCTTCGTGCCACTTTGCCCTTATGTGGGAAACCCTTCAAGCATCCCGATCATGTTGCTTGACCAGGCTGTCCACCGGCGGCACCCGGGTGTCGCTTTCCATCTGCGCATCGTGCTCCAGCTGGTGGCTGAAACGCTCCAGCGAACCCTGGGCGGGCTGGGCGTCGCTGGCGAACACCGGCGGGCTCATCATGTAGGCGGTGAGTAGGCTGCTGAGCGCCTTGAGGCTGTCGATGTGCGTGCGCTCGTAGCCGTGGGTGGCATCGCAGCCGAAGGCCAGCAGCGCCGTGCGGATATCGTGGCCGGCGGCGACGGCGGACTGGGCATCGCTGTGGTAGTAGCGGAACAGGTCGCGGCGCACCGCCACCTCCTGTTCGGCGGCCAGGCGCAGCAGCTGGCGGGACAGGTGGTAGTCGTAGGGGCCGCCGGAGTCCTGCATGGCCACGCTGACGGCATGCTCGCTGGATTGCTGGCCGGGCGCGACCGGGGCGATGTCGATACCGACGAATTCGCTGACGTCCCAGGGCAGGGCGGCGGCGGCGCCGGAGCCGACTTCCTCGGTGATGGTGAACAGCGGGTGGCAGTCGATCAGCGGTTGCAGGCCGTGATCGCGAATGAGCTTGAGCGACGTCAGCAGGGCGGCCACGCCGGCCTTGTCGTCCAGGTGACGGGCGCTGATATGACCGCTTTCGGAGAACTCCGGCAGGGGGTCGAAGGCGACGAAGTCACCCACCGAGATGCCCAGCGAGTCGCAGTCGGCGCGGGTGGCGCAGTAGGCGTCCAGGCGCAGCTCGACGTGGTCCCAGCTGATCGGCAGGGTGTCGACCGCCGTGTTGAAGGCGTGTCCGGACGCCATCAGCGGCAGCACGCTGCCACGGATCACGCCGTTGTCGGTGAACAGGCTGACGCGGCTGCCCTCGGCGAAGCGGCTCGACCAGCACCCCACCGGGGCCAGGCCGAGGCGGCCGTTGTCCTTGATCTCGCGGACGATGGCGCCGATGGTATCCAGGTGTGCGGAGACGGCGCGGTCAAAGCGTTCGTACTCGCTCTGGCGCCCGCGCAACGTGGCGCGGATGGTGCCGCGACGGGTCAGTTCGAAGGGGATTTCCAGCTCTTCCAGGCGCTCGGCGACATAGCGCACGATGGTGTCGGTGAAGCCGGTCGGGCTGGGGATGGCGAGCATCTCCAGCAGCACCTTCTGCAGGTAGTCGAGATCGGGTTCGGGTAGTTGTTGCATACAAGCTCCTCGGCGTTTGAGTCTTCCCACTCCCGTTCGCGGGAGTGGGCCGGGGGAGTGGGGTTCAGCTCGTGGCCTGGCTCAGCGGGAACAGCAGGTCGACGAAGCGCTCGGCGGTTGGCTGCGGTTCATGGTTGGCCAGGCCGGCGCGCTCGTTGGCTTCGATGAACACGTAGTCGGGCTGGTCGGCGGCCGGCACCAGCAGGTCGAGGCCGACCACCGGGATCTCCAGCGCACGCGCCGCCTTGATCGCGGCATCGCGCAGCTTCGGATGCAGGATCGCGGTGACGTCCTCCAGCGTGCCGCCGGTGTGCAGGTTGGCGGTCTTGCGCACCGCCAGGCGCTGTCCGGCGGGCAGCACGCTGTCGTAGTCCAAGCCGGCGCCGTGCAGGGTGCGCAGGGTCTCGGCGTCCTTGGGAATGCGGCTCTCGCCGCCGGTGGCGGCCTGGCGGCGACGGCTCTGCGCGTCGATCAGCTCACCGATGCTGTGGCGGCCGTCACCGATGATCTCGGCCGGGCGGCGGATCGCGGCGGCGACGACTTCATAGCCGATCACCAGCACGCGCAGGTCGTGGCCGGCATGGTAGCTCTCCAGCAGCACGCGTTGGTCGAACACCCGTGCGCGTTCGATCGCCTCCTGCACCTCGCCGGGCGTGCGCAGGTCCACGGCGACGCCCTGGCCCTGTTCGCCATCGACCGGCTTGACCACCACCGAGCCGTGTTCGGCGAGAAACGCGGCATTGTCCTCGGCACTGCCTGCGAGGCGCTGGTCGGGCACGCTGAGCTGCGCCCGCGACAGCGCGCGGTGGGTCAGGCGCTTGTCCTGGCACAGGGTCATGCTCACCGCGCTGGTCAGGTCGCACAGCGATTCGCGGCAGCGGATGCGCCGACCGCCATGGCTGAGGGTGAACAGCCCGGCCTCGGCGTCGTCCACCTGCACCTCGATGCCACGGCGCAGGGCTTCGTCGACGATGATGCGTGCATAGGGATTGAGTTCGGCCTGCGGGCCGGGGCCGAGGAACAGCGGCTGGTTGATCCCGTTCTTGCGCTTGAGGCTGAAGGTCTGCAGCTCGCGAAAGCCCAGCTTGGCGTACAGCCGCTTGGCCTGCTTGTTGTCGTGCAGCACCGACAGGTCGAGGTAGCTCAGGCCACGGCTCATGCCATGCTCGATCAGGTGGCGCACCAGCACTTCGCCGACGCCCGGCCGGCTGCACTGCGGGTCGACCGCCAGGCACCAGAGGCTGCTGCCGTTTTCCGGGTCGCGGAAGGCGCGCTGGTGATTGAGGCCCATGACGCTGCCGATCACCGCGCCGCTGTCCTCGTCCTCGGCCAGCCAGTAGGTCGGGCCGCCGTCGTTGTAGGGGGTGAGCTTGTCCGCATCGATCGGCAGCATGCCGCGGGTCTGGTACAGGCAGTTGATCGCCTGCCAGTCCGCCTCGCTCTGCGCGCGGCGGATGCGGAAACCGCGAAAGCTGCGACGCGCCGGCCGGTAGTCGGTGAACCACAGGCGCAGGGTGTCGGACGGGTCGAGGAACAGTTGTTGCGGGGCGTGGGCCAGCACCTGGTGCGGGGCGGCGACGTACAGGGCGATGTCGCGCTCGCCGGGTTGTTCGTCGAGCAGGGCTTCGGCCAGCGCCGTGGCGTCCGGGTAGGTGTGGCCGATCAGCAGTCGCCCCCAGCCGCAGTGGATGGCCTGCGGCTGGCTGGGCTGGCTGCTGTGGTCCTCGGCAAGACGCGCCTGCAGACGTTCGTAGGAGGGTGTCTGGCCGCGGATCAGGCGTTGGTTAAAGGCAGGGGAGCGCATGAGTTGTCCTTAATCTCTACCTCCGGTCTGGGCCGGATCGAGTGTTGAGTCGCGACAACCCCGGATGACATCCGGGCTACGACCGTTGATCCGGCAGGCGCGCCGCGAGCGCCGCGCCTGCCCGCTTTACAGACCCTGTTCGCTCAGCCACAGGTTGAGCGCCGCGAGCTGCCACAGCTTGGAGCCGCGCAGCGGCGTCAACTGGCTCTGCGGGTTGGTCAGCAACTGGTCGAGCATGCTCGGATTGAACAGGCCGCGATCCTGGCTGGGGTCGAGCAGCAGGTCGCGTACCCAACCGAGGGTGGCGCCTTCCAGGTGCTTGAGGCCCGGTACCGGGAAGTAGCCCTTGGGCCGGTCGATCACCTCGCTGGGGATGACCTTGCGTGCCGCTTCCTTGAGCACGTGCTTGCCGCCGTCGGGCAGCTTGAACTGCGCCGGAATGCGCGCCGACAGTTCGGCCACGCGGTAGTCGAGGAACGGCGTGCGCGCCTCCAGGCCCCAGGCCATGGTCATGTTGTCCACGCGCTTGACCGGGTCGTCGACCAGCATCACCGTGCTGTCCAGGCGCAGGGCCTTGTCCACCGCCGCCTCGGCGCCTGGTTGGGCGAAGTGCTCGCGGACGAACTCGCCGGCCATGTCGCCAGTCAGCCAGGCCGGCTGCACGCAGGCGGCGTACTCGTCGTGCTCGCGGTCGAAGAAGGCCGCGCGGTAGGCGGCGAAGGCATCCTTGGCGCCGTCGACCTGCGGGTACCAGTGGTAGCCGGCGAACAGCTCGTCGGCGCCCTGGCCGCTCTGCACCACCTTGCAGTGCTTGGCCACTTCACGCGAGAGCAGATAGAAGGCGATGCAGTCGTGGCTGACCATCGGCTCGCTCATGGCGCGGAAGGCCTGCGGCAACTGCTCGAGGATCTCGTGCTCGCCGATGCGCAACTGGTGATGGCGGGTGGCGAAGCGCTGGGCGATCAGGTCCGAGTACTGGAATTCGTCACCGCGTTCGCCGCCGGCATCCTGGAAGCCGATGGAGAAGGTCAGCAGGTTTTCCACGCCGGCTTCACGCAGCAGGCCGACCAGCATGCTCGAGTCGACGCCACCGGAGAGCAGCACGCCGACATCCACGGCGGCGCGCTGACGGATCTCCACCGCTTGGCGCATGGTTTCCAGCGTCTGCTCGCGCCATTCTTCCAGGCCGTAGCCGGCTTCGTCGCCGCGCGGGCCGAATTGCAGCGACCACCAGCTCTGCTGCTCGACCTTGCCATTCGCGTCGACGCGCATCCAGGTCGCTGGCGGCAGTTTCTCGACGCCGGCCAGGATGGTGCGCGGCGCCGGCACCACGGCATGGAAGTTCAGGTAATGGTTGAGCGCCACGGCATCCAGCGTCTTGGCGATGTCGCCGCCTTGCAGCAGCGCCGGCAGCGACGAGGCGAAGCGCAAACGCTGACCGGTGCGCGACAGGTACAGCGGCTTGACGCCGAGGCGGTCGCGGGCGATGAACAGGTTCTGCGTGTCGCGCTCCCAGACGGCGAAGGCGAACATGCCATTGAGCTTGGGCAGCAGTTGCTCGCCCCAGGCGTGATAGCCCTTGAGCAGCACTTCGGTGTCGCCGCCGGAGAAGAAGCGATAACCCAGCGCCTCCAGTTCGGCGCGCAGCTCGGGGTAGTTGTAGATGGCGCCGTTGAACACCATGGACAGGCCGAGGTCGCTGTCGATCATCGGCTGCCCCGAGGCTTCGGCCAGATCCATGATCTTCAGGCGGCGATGGCCGAGGGCGATGGGGCCCTGGCTGTGGAAGCCGTGGGCGTCGGGGCCGCGAGGGGCCAGGTGGTGGGTGATGCGTTCGACTGCCGCCAGGTCCGCGGGGCGTCGATCAAAACGTAGTTCTCCAGCTATTCCGCACATAGTTCCTTACCGGTGTTTCCGTTGGGGAGTGGTCCGTTCCCGGACCTTTTACACCAAAACAAAAAAATGCTTTCATGTCAAAGTTTTGGTGGCTATGAATTGGTGCTTATGAGCGATAAAAAAGTTCCTGTTGAAATAGATTTGTCATCTGTCATGGCATTCGAGATGCCGCTTTTCCAGGCCTTGCGGCGCTTGCAGCAGGCGGGGGAGGTGCACGCCAAGCGTCTGGCCCGCTTCGGTGGGCTGACCCCCATGCAGCTGATGATCCTGCAGGTACTGGCCAGCGAGACGCGCCTGACCGCCAGCGTGCTCAGCAGCCGGGTCAGCCTGACGGCGGCGACGCTGTCCGGTCTGCTCGATCGCCTGGAGGAGCGCGGCCTGCTGCAACGCCAGCGCGACGATCAGGATCGCCGTCGCCAGTGGTTGCTGATCAGTGAGGCCGGCCGCGAACTGATCCAGCAGGCACCGTCGCTGATGCCACCGGAATTCAACCGGCGTTTTGCCGCCCTTGCCGACTGGGAGCGCCACGCTCTGACGGCGGCGCTGTTGCGTGCCGCCGAGCTGTGCGGGGAAATGGATTGAGGCGCGGCGGGCGGCGCGTCTTTTTCAGAAAAAATTCAAGCAGGGTGTTGACTTAGCGTCGCCACCTGCATAAAGTGCGCGCCTCGCTAAGGCACATGGGTGGTTAGCTCAGCCGGGAGAGCATCTGCCTTACAAGCAGAGGGTCGGCGGTTCGATCCCGTCACCACCCACCATTAGCGAATTCGGACGCAAGTCCGGCCGACGCGCAGCGGTAGTTCAGTCGGTTAGAATACCGGCCTGTCACGCCGGGGGTCGCGGGTTCGAGTCCCGTCCGCTGCGCCATTATTTCCCAGATCGACCTTGGTCGGTTTGAGATGGCAAGGCCCGCAAGGGCGCCATCAGATGCAACAGAGTTCTCTGGACGTAAGTCCAACCGACACGCAGCGGTAGTTCAGTCGGTTAGAATACCGGCCTGTCACGCCGGGGGTCGCGGGTTCGAGTCCCGTCCGCTGCGCCATATACGAAACCCGTCGATCGCGAGATCGACGGGTTTTTTATTGCCTGCGCTCCGGCGTTGCCGTCCTGCGGCGTTTCGTCATCTTGTCTTCATGCTGACAACGTAGCTTGCTAACGAAAGACGCAATGACCCAGGAGAACGGGCGATGGATGACTATCAGGAAGAACTGCTCGAGCGTGATGGCTTCGATCAGGACGTGATCGACGTGGACGACGACGCCACGGAGCTCTGAGCTTCGCTATCGGCCCGGCGCTGTGCGCGGCGATAGTCGCCGGGCGTCTGTCCGAGCCAGCGCTTGAAGGCGCGCTGGAAGGCTTCGGCCGAGGCGAAACCGAGCAGGTAGGCGATTTCACCGAAGGCCAGTTCGGTATCGCGGATATAGGCCGTCGCCAGGTCGCGGCGGGTGTCATTGACGATGGCGCGAAACTGCGTGCCTTCCTCGGCCAGCTTGCGGCGCAATGTCCAGCTGGGCAGTTGCAGGTTGCGCGCGACTTCCTCCAGGTCCGGCTCGTGCCCGTGCAGCATGGGGCCGAGCAGCTGGATGACCCGTTCACGCAGGCTGCGCGTGCGGGTCAGCTGATCCAGTTCGCGCTCGCACAGCTCCAGCAGGTGCCGCCAGGTGCCGGGGCAGTGCTGCGGGTTGCGCAGCGCCAGGGTGTCGCTGCTCAGGCGCAGGCGGTTGGCGCTGGCCGCGAATTCCACCGGGCAGCCGAACAGGCTCTCGTAGCGCTCGCCGTATGCCGGCAGCGGAAATTCGATCTCGACCTTTTCCAGGGCAATGCTGCGGCCGACCACTTGCCCCAGGTTCTGTTGCCAGCCCGCCAGTACCGAGTCCACCACGAAGCGGTTGTAGGTGTTGTACGGACTGATGGAATAGAAGTGCAGCCAGGCACCACGAGCATCCTCGCTGAAGCCCGAACGCCCGCGGTAGTTGGCGGCGTACAGCGGCTCGAAGCGGGTCAGGGTGCGTGCCGCTTCGCGCAGGTCGGGTGCCTGCATGGCACAGACGCCGGCCAGGCCGACCTGGCCGAGGCGGCTGTGGCGCCCCATGTCCAGGCCCAGTGCGGGGTTGTTGCACAGGGCGATGGCGCTGTGGCCCAGGCGCATGAAGCGAGGGATCGACAGGCGTGCGCGCGGCTCGCTCAGGCGTGCGGCATCCAGGCCGAACTGTTCGAGCAGGGGCTCGGGAGCCTGGCCCTGCTCGCGCAGGGCTTCGGCCAGGGCCTGGGTGAAGCCGACGGACAGGTCGCCGAGGCGTACGCGTGAAATTTTCATAACCACAGGTTGACCAGTTGTGCACCGCTGGTGCTCGCGCCCAGGGCGCTCGTCCCGGCGCGGAATGCCAGTGCCGGCGGTTGCCCCTGATGCTCCCAGAGTTGTCCGCGCAGATGGACCTGCATGCCGGCATGGATGCCGCTGCGCAGCAGCTGTTCATGCAGCAGGGTGGCGTCTGCGGCGGCCTGCAGGTCGCTAGGCATAGCCAGCAGGTCGAGCCGGCTGGCAGCCAGTGTCCGTGCGTCCGCCAGGCGGGCGACGTCGCCGCCCAACAGCACGCCGAGTCGGCCGGCTGGGGTGTCCAGGACCTGCAGGGCGGTGGCCGTGGTCGTCGTGCTGGCTTCGGCATCGTAAGCATGCCGCTGGGGTTGTCCCAGGGGCTTGCCGGCGCGGTCGAACACCAGGCTGACGCTGTACAGCGGGCCGCGCCCGACCTGCAGGCGGCCGTGTTCCACGCGCGGCTCCGGCAGGACGATGGAGCCTGCCACCAGGGTGATGCCGTAGTCGCGCGCCAGGTCGCCGAACAGCTGCTGGTAGTCGTGCGCCATCGATTGCGCCTTGGTGCGCAGCAGCGCATCGCTCACGCGCGACGGGGCCTGGGCGGCGAACAGGGCGCCGAGAAAGTCCAGCGGGTTGCTGGCCGCCAGCCAATGCAGGGCCTGGCGCTGTCCGGGGGCGTGATAGAGCTCGTCCTTCTCGCCCACGGCCAGCAGCCAGGTGCCGATGTGTTCGGGCAGCACGACCACCGTGCGCGCATTGAGCATGCCGCGCTCGCGTGCGTGGTCCAGGTAGGCGGCCAGCTTCAGGCGCAGGCGCGACAGGCTCTGATAGTCACCGGCGAACAGTTCCGGCTGGATGCCCAGCAGGTTGCCGCGAGCGCCGGGTTGGCCGAGGTCGAGTGCGACCTGGCTGCGCAGGTCGGACAGGTAATGGCTGACAGGGCGTTGCTGGCGCCAGCGGGCGTAGCTGCCGAGGCCGGCCAGCAGCGTGAGCGTCAGCGCGAGGATGATAAATGGACGCATGCAGGTTCTTTCGATTGGGTTGTGTTGCAGGTTAGGTCGATCGTGCCGGGCTGCCAAGGTTAATTGCTAGTTTTGATCATTATCTTGTCAGTTTTGATCATTGAGCATGCCTGGCCGCCTCTTTATCGTCTGGCTCCATAACCGACCGCGTGCCCATGAGACCGCGGCAACCCGTGAACTGCACCGCGATGTGGAGATTTCCATGACTGCTCGTTACCCGAACCTGCTGGCCCCGCTCGATCTCGGCTTCACCACTTTGAAGAACCGTACCCTGATGGGCTCCATGCACACTGGCCTGGAGGAGAAGCCGGGCGGTTTCGAGCGCATGGCGGCCTACTTCGCCGAGCGCGCCCGTGGCGGTGTCGGCCTGATGGTCACCGGCGGCATCGGCCCGAACGAGGAGGGTGGCGTCTATGCGGGCGCAGCCAAGCTGAGCACGCCGGAAGAGGCCGACAAGCACAAGGTCGTGACCCAGGCCGTGCACGAAGCCGGTGGCAAGATCTGCATGCAGATCCTGCATGCCGGGCGCTACGCCTACAGCCCGAAGTCCGTGGCGCCGAGCGCCATCCAGGCGCCGATCAACCCGTTCAAGCCGCGCGAGCTGGACGAGGAGGGGATCGAGAAGCAGATCGCCGATTTCGTCAATTGTGCCGCGCTGGCGCAGCAGGCGGGCTACGACGGTGTCGAGGTGATGGGCTCGGAAGGCTACTTCATCAACCAGTTCCTGGTCGCCCACACCAACCATCGCACTGATCGCTGGGGCGGCAGCTTCGAGAACCGCATGCGTCTGCCGGTGGAGATCGTCCGCCGTGTGCGCGAGGCGGTGGGCACCGACTTCATCATCATCTATCGCCTGTCGATGCTCGACCTGGTCGAAGGGGGCAGCACCTGGGACGAGATCGTCCTGCTGGCCAAGGCCATCGAACAGGCTGGCGCCACCCTCATCAACACCGGTATCGGCTGGCACGAGGCGCGCATCCCGACCATCGCCACCAAGGTGCCGCGTGCGGCCTTCACCAAGGTCACCGCGAAGCTCAAGGGCGAAGTGTCGATCCCGCTGATCACCACCAACCGTATCAATACCCCGGAAGTGGCCGAGCAGGTGCTGGCCGAGGGCGATGCCGACATGGTGTCGATGGCGCGCCCGTTCCTGGCCGACCCGGATTTCGTCAACAAGGCCGCCGAAGGCCGTGCGGACGAGATCAACACCTGCATCGGCTGCAACCAGGCCTGCCTGGACCACACCTTCGGCGGCAAGCTGACCAGCTGCCTGGTCAACCCGCGTGCCTGCCACGAGACCGAGCTGAACTACATCCCCACCACCACGGTGAAGAAGATCGCCGTGGTGGGCGCCGGCCCTGCCGGGTTGGCGGCCTCCACCGTCGCTGCCGAGCGTGGTCATGCGGTGACCCTGTTCGACGCGGCCGGCGAGATCGGCGGTCAGTTCAACGTGGCCAAGCGCGTGCCGGGCAAGGAGGAGTTCTTCGAGACCCTGCGTTACTTCAAGCGCAAGCTGGAAACCACCGGTGTCGACGTACGCCTGAACACCCGCGTATCGGTGGATGACCTGGTCGCCGGCGGCTTCGACGACATCATCCTGGCCACCGGCATCGCGCCGCGCACCCCGGAGATTCCAGGCATCGATCACCCCAAGGTGATCGGCTACCTGGACGCGATCCTCGAGCGCAAGCCGGTCGGCCAGAAGGTCGCGGTGATCGGCGCCGGCGGTATCGGTTTCGATGTCTCCGAGTTCATCACGCACCAGGGCACGGCCACCAGCCTCGACCGCGAAGCGTTCTGGAAGGAGTGGGGCATCGACACCGCGCTCGAGGCGCGTGGTGGCGTGGCGGGCATCGAGGCGCATCCGCACCCGGCTGCGCGTCAGGTGTTCCTGTTGCAGCGCAAGAAGTCCAAGGTCGGCGATGGCCTGGGCAAGACCACCGGCTGGATTCACCGCACCGGCCTGAAGAACAAGAACGTGCAGATGCTCAACAGCGTCGAGTACGTGCGCATCGACGATGCCGGTCTGCATGTCCGCATCGCCGCGGGCGAGGAACAGGTGCTGCCGGTCGACACCGTCATCGTCTGCGCCGGTCAGGACCCGCTGCGTGAGCTGCAGGACGGTCTGCAGCATGCCGGTCAGCGCGTGCACCTGGTCGGTGGCGCGGACGTCGCCGCCGAACTGGATGCCAAGCGGGCCATCAACCAGGGCTCGCGCCTGGCGGCCGAACTCTGATCGAAACAGCGCCCCGCTTCCAGCGGGGCGTTTGCTATCCGGCTTGAAAACAACAAGGAGAAGCCGATGTCTCTCGCCGCCCAACTGCATCCTGCCGCCGCCGCCAGCCTCGAACGCTGGCACCAGTTCGTCACCGCCAAGGACCTGAGTGCCTTGCCCGAACTGCTGCACCCGCAGGCCGTGTTTCGTTCGCCCATGGCGCATACCCCCTATCCGGGCGCGCAGGCGGTCAACCTGATTCTCAACACCGTGCTCAAGGTCTTCGAAGACTTCACCTACCACCGTGAACTGGCCACCGCAGACGGCCTCAGCGTTGTGCTGGAGTTCTCTGCGCGGGTCGGCGAGCGTGATCTGAAGGGTATCGACATGATCCGTTTCGACGACTCGGGGCAGATCGTCGAGTTCGAGGTGATGATTCGTCCGATGAGCGGGCTGCAGGCCCTCGGCGCGGAAATGGCGCAACGTCTGGCGCCTTTTCTCGCGGCAGCCAAGCGCTGACAGGCGCTGAACGGCGGCCGGTCCCTGATCAGGGCGGGGCGCCGCAGGGTTACCTGAGAGCGCCGCCTCAGGATAGAAACGGCTCGGCACTGGCAGCTATCCGTCGATCGGAGGCGCTGGCCTGACTGCCCGATGTGCGTGCGGCGGTCGCCGCCTGCAGCGCAATCCCGTCACATTTTCGCGCCGCCGGTGCTTCCTCCGGCGTTGTTGGCAGAGTGAGTGCCAACCCAGTCACATTGCTGGGGTTGGCTTTTCCCCTAGACTTGTCTGAACTGTCAGGGATGATATCTGTACCGGAGCACGCGAGGCTTCGGTATTTGATCGTGCGCGCGTATCCCGTTGGTTCAGAGGGCCCTCAATGAGCATGCAGAACAAGCCGCAGATGGTGGAAGCCGTGATGTTCTTCAGTGAACGCGGTATCTGCAAACAGATGATGTTCCCTGAATTCGAGGCGTTGCTCGACGGCGTGGTCAACATGCCCGAGTTCGCCGACGAACAGATGCGCGCCGTGTTCGTGGTGATCAACCCGCGCCTGCTGGTCAGGGCTGCGGTGTTCTTCTTTCTCGACTTCGATGATGATGGCCGCCCTGACAAGGGCTGGAACATTCCGCTGCAGCACCTGGCCGAACGCGCCGGGCGTGGTCCCGATCTGGGTGCGGGGCCGATTCGCCTCGCCTGCCGTAGCCAGTGCCCGGTGTCCTGGCACCAGATGCACCTGTGGGATCCCAATCTGGCGCCGACGCAGAACGATCTGGTGACGCTGCGCGATGCGGTCAAGCGCAATCAGCTCGGGCTGCTGGTCGAGGACGACAGCGCTCAGGCGGTGGTCGCCGAGCGCCTGCAGGTGGCCTCCGAAGACAAGTGGTATGCGCCCGATCCTGCCAAGGAAGTGTCCGAGCAGCTGGCGCAAAAGATGGATCAGGAACACCGCGCCAAGACTGCGCAGCTGATCCAGCAGCAGCGCCTGCGTATCACCAGCCTGACCCAGCAGCACGAAGAGGAGCTGGCCAAGTTCAAGCTGGCCAGCGAGGAACAGAGCAACAATCTGCAGGCGCAGATCCATGGGCTGCATCAGGCGGTGCGCCAGCAGCAGGAACTCAATGCCAACCTCAAGGCGCAACTGGCGGCTCAGGCGGAAAGCTTCCAGAGCAGCCGTGAGGAGATGACCCAGCAACTGCGGGCGCTGGAGCGTCACGGGCGCACCGAGGGTGATATCCTGCGTGCCCAGTTCGAAGGCGAGATGCGGGCGAAGGTGGCTGCGGCCGTGGCCGAGGCCAAGGAGCAGATCGCCATTCGTGACGTGGAACTGGCCTATCGCAACGAGCTGGATGCCCAGTTGCAGGCCGAGATCGAGCGCCTCAAGCGAGAGCGCAACGAGTTCGCCAGCCAGGGCGGCGATCAGGTGCTGGAGCGCCTGGCCAAGCTCGGCGTAGTGTTCGTGGTCTACCATCCCGGCGCCGGCCACCTGACCATTCCCCTGCAGGATGTCGCCCGCTACCAGGACAACCCCATGGCCTACGCTGCAGCCAAGTGCTTCGTGTCCGAGGAGCAGTATCGCCATTGGCTGGGGCACTATCAGCAACCCTCCTGCGAGGCGAGCCTGCCCAGTGGCGAGCGTTGCGCCATTCCCATCGACCGTATCGACACGCCGAGCCGCTTCGTGCTGGGCGAATCCAACTGCTGCTCGCGGCACAAGGCGAGCAGCCGCCTGCGTACCGTCGGCTGACCTTGGCGATACGCGTTCCCGACTGGCGCCCACAGGCGCCCCTGCAACGCATTCATCTCGACTGGCTCGATGCCGCTGGCGTCGAGCTGGCCTGCCTGCGCCTGGACCTCATCGACCCGCTGGTGTCCGGCAACAAATGGTTCAAGCTCGCGCCCTATCTGCAGCAGGCCGCCGCTGACGGCGCGCAAGGTTTGATCAGCCTGGGCGGTGCCCATTCCAATCACCTGCATGCTCTGGCTGCGGCGGGCCAGCGCTTCGGTTTCGCTACGGTCGGCCTGTTACGCGGCGAAGCGCAGCGCACGCCGACGGTGGATGATCTGCAGGCGTTGGGCATGCAGTTGCACTGGCTGGGTTACGGCGGCTATCGCGCACGCCACCAGGCCGATTTCTGGCAACCGTGGCTGGCGCGCTACCCGGGGTTCCATGCGGTTGGCGAGGGCGGCCTGGGGCTGCCGGGCGCCGAAGGTTGCCGCTGTCTGGTGGCGATGGCGCAAGCGCAGCTGGCGGATCTCGATTGGCCGGACTTCGACGCCTGGTGGCTGGCCGCCGGGACCGGTACCACGCTGGCGGGCCTGCTGCTCGGTGATCGTCGCCGCTCCGTGTTCGGCGCATTGGCGGTGCCTGCCAGCCATGGCGTGGCCGTCCAGGTCGCCGCGTTGCTGGGGCAGGCGGGGGTCAGTGGCGGGCGCCAGCAGTTCATCGATGCCGCGCGCGGCGGCTTTGCGCGTTTCGATCAGGCGTTGCGTCAGTTCATTCTGGAGACCGAGCAGGCCGCCGGCCTGCCGCTGGATCCGCTGTATACCGGCAAGGCGCTGATGGCCTTGCGTGATTTTTGCGCGAACGGGCAACTTGTGCGCGGCACGCGGCTGATCTTCATTCATACTGGCGGCCTGCAGGGGCGCCGAGCCCTGATGGGCACGAACACCGACTACACTCAGGGCTGACCAGCGGAGCCTGGATTACTTCATGAGCGAACCCCTTACTCCCGAGCAACTGCGCAGCCTGACGCCCCTCAATGTGCTGTCCGAGCAGCAGTGGCGCGAGTTGCGCAGCCAGCTGGTGCCTCAGCCACTGCTGGCCGGCCAGCCGCTGTTTCGCCTGGGCGACCAGGCGCGGCTGACCTGCTACCTGCTGGCGGGTGAGCTGCAACTGCAGGATGCCGAGGGGCATGTCCAGTCCGTGAGCGCCGGCAGCGAGGTCAGCTGTCATCCCCTGTCACCCAGTCTGCCGCGTCTGCACGAGGCCCGGGCGCTGACGGACGCCAGTGTGCTGATGATCGACAGCGCCACGCTTGACCGTCTGCTGACCTGGCGCCTGGCCTACCAGGACCTGCTGCTGGCCTTGCAGCAGCGCGGGGCCGATATCGAGTGGCTGGAGCGCCTGCTGGAGAACCCGTTGTTCGCCAAGGTGCCGCCGGCCAACGTGCAGAGCATGCTTGCCCGTCTGCAACGGGTCGAATTCGAGGCGGGTAGCCAGGTGCTGCAGGAAGGCGCGGCCGGGGACTGCTGCTTCTTCCTGGAAAGCGGCCGTGCCGAAGTGATCCGCAGCGCCGGTAGCGATCGTCAGGTGCTGGCGGAGCTGGACGTCGGTGCCTGCTTCGGCGAGGAAGCGCTGCTGGCCGACCGGCCGCGCAATGCCACGGTGACCATGGTCGAGCGCGGCAGCGTGCTGCGGCTGGATCGCCAGGATTTCTTCGCCCTGCTCAAGGCGCCGGTCGTCGCCGAGGTGTCGCTGGGCGAGGCGTCGCGCCTGCTCAGCCATGGCGCGCAATGGCTGGACGTGCGCCTGCTGGAAGAGTACGAGAAGGCTCATGCGCCGCAGGCCCTGCACATGCCGCTGCAGCTGTTGCGGCTGAAGGCGCGCCTGCTGGACAAGTCGCGCACCTACCTGTGCTACTGCGACAGCGGCAAGCGCAGCAGCAGCGCGGTGTTCCTGCTCTCGCAGCTCGGTTACAGCGTCTACGCCCTGCGTGACGGGCTGGATGCCTTGCCGGCCGTGCAGCGTGGCGCGTTGCTGTGTGAGAGCGGTTCGGGCTATCTGGCGCGTTCCGGTGGGCGTACCGAACGCAGCCGCTGAGCGGAGCTCACATCCGGCGTGCTGAGTGTTCAGGATGGCCACTGATCGCTGACCAGGAAGAGCCGCTCGACCTCTCGCCAGTCACCGGCCTGATCCTCTTCAAGTCGCACCAGCAGCTGGGAGCGGGAGGACAGGCCCTCCAGCCAGTGCGCGAACGTCTCGCGCGACCAGCGTTCCTCGCCGTCAATCAGCGCCGGCGCCAGCCAGGACAGGCGTGGCAGGGGTTGCCAGTGCGCCTGCGCTTGCCGGTCGGAGAATGCTGCCCAGTCACGTTGCCGCAGCCAGTGCCCTCGCCAGTGCGCCGGCAAGGCGCCGCGCGGTGAATCGCAGCCGGTTGGCCAGGGGTAGAACAGGTAGCCGGCGAGCCAGAAGGACGATCGGGTGTCGCTCAGGCGCAGCTCGTTGAGGTCGCCACGCGCCTCACGGCGGGACGACAGCGGCAGTTGATGCTGGGCCAGATGATTCAGTTTCAGGTCGAGCCGGTCGTGGCTGCCGGGGCCGAGCCAGAGGCCGGCATCGTTGCCGTCGCCCGACAACGGGCCCAGGTAGAACTTCACCGCCAGCTCCAGATGGTGCTCGCCTTCGGCGTCGCGCAGCAGCAGGTCCAGCTCGCCCAGGGTCTGGCCGTTCTGGCGTATCGGCAGGTTGGCCGCGACCACCTCGACGTCGTCGGCGGCGTGCAGGGCGAATTGCCACAGGCGCTCGTAGTACAGGCCGAGGCGCCTGGCCGGTTTCGCCAGCAGCCAGGCATGCAGCGCATCCGGGGCGCTGTCCAGCCCGCTCAGCCAGTTCTCGAGTAGCTCCGGGGTATGGCGCCATGCGCTGGCCTGCAGCGGGTGGCGCTGGGGTTTCGTGGTCTGCCCCAGCAAGGGGGGCGAGAGCAGGGTCCAGGCGAGGTCGCGCACCGCCGGGGTGCGCAGTCTCTGCAGCAGAGCGTGCAGCAAGTCGTGAGCGGTCATGGGCAGAGCATAGCCCCGGTTTGCCGCGTACCGCGCCTTTGGCCGATAATCCTCGTTCGTTTCTTATCTGTCTGGCGGGAGTCCCATGGAGCAATTTCGCAATGTCGGCATCATCGGGCGCCTGGGTAGCACGCGGGTACTGGAGACCGTTCGCCGGCTCAAGCGCTTCCTCATCGACCGCCACCTGCATGTGATCCTCGAGGACACCATCGCCGACCTGCTGCCCGGCCACGGCCTGCAGACCTCGTCGCGCAAGATGCTTGGCGAGGTCTGCGACCTGGTGATCGTCGTCGGCGGCGATGGCAGCATGCTGGGCGCGGCGCGGGCGCTGGCGCGACACAAGGTGCCGGTGCTGGGGATCAACCGCGGCAGCCTGGGCTTTCTCACCGACATCCGCCCCGACGAGCTTGAACTCAAGGTGGCGCAGGTACTCGAAGGGCAATACCTGACTGAAAACCGCTTCCTGCTCGAGGCCGAGGTACGCCGCCAGGGCGAAGCCATCGGCCAGGGCGATGCGCTCAACGATGTGGTGCTGCACCCCGGCAAGTCGACGCGAATGATCGAATTCGAACTCTTCATCGATGGCCAGTTCGTCTGCAGCCAGAAGGCGGACGGGCTGATCGTTGCCACGCCCACCGGCTCCACCGCCTATGCGCTGTCCGCTGGCGGGCCGATCATGCATCCCAAGCTCGACGCCATCGTGGTGGTGCCGATGTACCCGCACACGCTGTCCAGCCGGCCCATCGTGGTGGATGGCAACAGCGAGCTGAAGGTGGTGGTGTCGGCGGACATGACCATCTACCCGCAGGTCTCCTGCGACGGCCAGAACCACTTCACCTGCGCCCCGGGCGACACCCTGCACGTGGCCAAGAAGGCGCAGAAGTTGCGCCTGATCCATCCGCTGGATCACAACTACTACGAAGTCTGCCGGACCAAGCTGGGTTGGGGCAGCCGCCTGGGAGGGCAGGACTGAATGTCCCTCGACCCTCATCGTGGCTATGACCTGATCGGTGATATCCACGGTTGTGCGCGTACCCTCGAGCGCCTGCTCGAACGCCTGGGCTACAGCCGCCAGGATGGCGTATGGCGGCATCCTCTACGCATGGCGATCTTCCTGGGTGACCTGGTCGATCGCGGCCCCGGCATTCGCGAGGTCCTGCACCTGGTGCATGACATGGTGCGTGCCGGCCAGGCCCTGTGCATCATGGGTAACCACGAATTCAACGCGCTGGGCTGGAGCACTCCGGCACCGCCTGGCAGCGGTCGCCAGTACGTGCGCGAACACAGCCCGCGGCACCAGCGGCTGATGCGCGAGACCCTGGCGCAGTTCGAGGATCATCCGCAGGAGTGGCGCGAGTTCCTGCGCTGGTTCTACGAGATGCCGCTGTTCATCGATGCCGGGCGCTTCCGTGTCGTGCACGCCTGCTGGGATGCCGAGCTGATCACGCCGCTCAAGGCGCAGTTTCCCGACGGCTGCATCGACGAGCATTTTCTCCAGGCCGCTGCCGTGCCTGGCAGCTTCGCCAACATGGCGCTCGACCGCCTGCTGCGGGGGACCGACATGCGCCTGCCGCACGGTCTGACGCTGACCAGTGGCGACGGTTTCACGCGCTCCTACTTCCGCACCAAGTTCTGGGAAGAGAATCCGCAGACCTACGGCGATATCGTCTTCCAGCCCGATGCCCTGCCCGAGCTGGCGGCACAGACGCCGCTGACCGAGCTGCAGAAGGACGAGCTGCTCAGGTACGGCGCGCACGAGCCGCTGCTGTTCGTCGGTCACTACTGGCGCCGTGGCAAACCGGCACCGATTCGCGCCAACCTGGCCTGCCTGGACTACAGCGCGGTGGTCGGCGGGCGCCTGGTCGCCTATCGCCTCGATCAGGAAACGCGGCTGGATGCGGGCAAGTTCGTCTGGGTCGATGTCGACCCGCTGGAGGCTCCTCGATGACCGCCGTAGCTGTACTGCGCGTGCCGCTGGACAACGACCTGAGTGGTTTCGTGGCCTTGTTGCAGCGCCTGCGCGTGCCGCATCGGGTCGCGGAGGAGGGCGGCGAGCAGGTGCTCTGGGTGCCCGGCGAGGCGCTGGCCGAGCAGGTGCGCGAACTCTATGCGCGCTACCCGCAGGGAGATGGCGGCGAGTCGGCGCCGGCCTTGCCGCCTGTGCGGGAAGGTTTTTTCAGCCAGTTGCGGCGTAGTCCGGTGACGGCGCTGATGCTGCTGGTGACCTTCATCGTCTTCGCCGTGACCCTGGCGGGCAAGAACTATGCAGCCATTTCCTGGCTGAGCTTCGTCGATTTTCGTCTCGACGGCGACAACATCTCCCTCAACTACCTGGATGCGACCCTGGAGGGCGGCCAGTGGTGGCGCCTGATCACGCCGATGCTGATCCATTTCGGCTGGCTGCACCTGGCGATGAACAGCCTGTGGTACTGGGAGCTGGGCCGGCGCATCGAGTTTCGCCAGGGCGCCATCGGCCTGTTCGGCCTGACCCTGCTGTTCGGCCTGGCCTCCAACTTCGCGCAGTACGCGTGGGCCGGCCCGTCACTGTTCGGCGGCCTGTCCGGCGTGCTCTATGGCCTGCTCGGGCATTGCTGGATCTACCAGCGCCTGGCGCCGAACGCGGCGTATCGTCTGCCGCCGGGCGTGCTGGTGATGATGCTGGTGTGGCTGCTGATCTGCATGACCGGCATCTTCGAACTGCTGCAATTCGGCGCCATCGCCAACGCCGCGCATGTCGGTGGCCTGCTGACCGGCTGCCTGACCGGGCTGCTTGGCGGTATGCTGGCCAGACGAAGCGCCTGATTCGATTTTTGACCTGTAGGGCGGGTGCAGTCCGCCAGAACAGTATTTTGGCGGGTTTCACCCGCCCTACGATTCATTGGAGACCTCTATGTCGTCCTTCCTCGAAGCCATCGACAACATCACCCCGGAAATCTACGAGAGCCTCAAGCTGGCCGTGGAGATCGGCAAGTGGCCGGACGGCCGCAAACTGACTCAGGAGCAGAAGGAACTCAGCCTGCAGGCGATGATCGCCTGGGAAATGAACAACCTGCCGGAAGAAGAGCGCACCGGCTACATGGGCCCGCAGGAGTGCAAGTCCAAGTCCGAGCCGGTCCCCAACCTGCTGTTCAAGTCGTCGGATACCCTGCACTGATGACCGAGTTAGGACGTGGCTCGCTGAGCAAGATGAAGGCGCACCTCGACGCGCCGGTGCAATACGCCTTTCGCCTCGGCGACGAGGAGGTGCCGGTCAATCCGCTGGTGGGCAAGCACCTGCGCCTGGAGTACCTCGGCGCCATCCACTGCACGCATTGCGGGCGCAAGACCAAGACCAGTTTCAGCCAGGGTTACTGCTACCCCTGCATGCAGAAGCTGGCGCAGTGCGATATCTGCATCATGAGCCCGGAGAAGTGCCACTACGACGCCGGCACCTGCCGCGAGCCGAGTTGGGGCGAGCAGTTCTGCATGACCGACCATGTCGTCTACCTGGCGAACTCCAGCGGGGTGAAGGTCGGCATTACCCGTGCCAGCCAGGTTCCGACGCGCTGGATCGACCAGGGGGCGACCCAGGCGCTGCCGATCCTGCGTGTGGCCACTCGGCAGCAGTCGGGCTTCGTCGAGGACCTGCTGCGCAGCCAGGTGGCGGACAAGACCAACTGGCGCGCGCTGCTCAAGGGCGACGCCGTACCGGTCGACCTGCTGGCGATTCGCGAGCAGTTGTTCGACAGCTGTGGCGCAGGTATCGCCGATCTGCAGCAACGCTTCGGCCTGCAGGCCATCCAGCCGCTCACGACCGCCGAGGTGCTGGACATCCGCTATCCCATCGAGGCCTACCCGGCCAAGATCACCAGCTTCAACCTGGACAAGCAGCCCCTGGCCGAAGGTACCCTGCTCGGCATCAAGGGCCAGTACCTGATGTTCGACACCGGCGTGATCAATATCCGCAAGTACACCGCCTACCAGCTGGCCGTCCACGAGATCGCCGCCTGACCACCATTCGCAGCTTGAAGCCTGTCGCTTGAAGCTGCCCAGAAGAGGCCACTGCCATGCGCACCGAACAATCCAAGACGATCTACCTCAAGGACTATCAGGTACCGGATTACCTGATCGACGAGACGCACCTGACCTTCGAGTTGTTCGAGGATCACAGCCTGGTGCATGCGCAGCTGGTCATGCGCCGCAACCCCGAGGCCGGTGCCGGCCTGCCGCCGCTGGTGCTCGATGGCCAGCAGCTGGAGCTGCTCGAGCTGAAACTGGATGATCGCGAGCTGGGCGAGGGTGACTACAGCCTGACCGCCAGCCACCTGACCCTGCAGCCGACCCAGGAACGCTTCGTGGTCGACAGCAGCGTGCGCATTCACCCGGAGAGCAACACCGCGCTGGAAGGCCTGTACAAGTCCGGCACGATGTTCTGCACCCAGTGCGAGGCCGAGGGTTTCCGCAAGATCACCTTCTACCTCGATCGTCCTGACGTGATGAGCAAGTTCACCACCACGGTCAGCGCCGAGCAGCATGCCTACCCGGTGCTGCTGTCCAACGGCAACCCGGTGGCCAGCGGCAGCGAAGAGGGCGGTCGCCACTGGGCGACCTGGGAAGACCCGTTCAAGAAGCCGGCCTACCTGTTCGCCCTGGTCGCCGGCGACCTGTGGTGCGTCGAGGACAGCTTCACCACCATGAGCAGTCGCGAGGTGGCGCTGCGCATCTATGTCGAACCGGAGAACATCGACAAGGTGCAGCACGCCATGGACAGCCTCAAGCGCTCGATGAAGTGGGACGAGGAGGTCTACGGCCGCGAGTACGACCTGGACATCTTCATGATCGTCGCGGTCAACGATTTCAACATGGGCGCCATGGAGAACAAGGGCCTCAACATCTTCAACTCCAGCTGCGTGCTGGCCAAGGCCGAGACCGCCACCGATGCCGCGCACCAGCGCGTCGAGGCGGTGGTGGCGCACGAGTATTTCCACAACTGGTCGGGCAACCGCGTGACCTGTCGCGACTGGTTCCAGCTGTCGCTCAAGGAAGGCTTCACCGTGTTCCGCGACAGCGAGTTCTCCGCCGACACCCACTCGCGCACGGTCAAGCGCATCGAGGACGTGGCCTACCTGCGCACCCACCAGTTCGCCGAGGATGCCGGCCCCATGGCTCACCCGGTGCGCCCGGATGCGTACATGGAGATCTCCAACTTCTACACCCTGACCATCTACGAGAAGGGTTCGGAAGTTCTGCGCATGATCCACACCCTGCTTGGCCCCGAGCTGTTCCGCAAGGGTTCGGACCTGTACTTCGAACGCCATGATGGCCAGGCGGTGACCTGCGACGACTTCGTCAAGGCCATGGAAGATGCCAGTGGCATCGACCTGACCCAGTTCAAGCGCTGGTACACCCAGGCCGGTACGCCGCGCCTGCAGGTCAGCGAGGCCTATGATGTGTCCGCGCAGACCTACAGCCTGACCTTCCGCCAGAGCTGCCCGGCCACTCCGGGGCAGAGCGAGAAGCTGCCGTTCGTGATTCCGCTTGCGCTCGGCCTGCTCGACGCCCAGGGCAACGAGCTGCCGCTGCGTCTGCAGGGTGAGGCCACCGCCAGCGGTACTGGCCGCGTGCTGTCGATCACCGAAGCCGAGCAGACCTTCACCTTCGAGGGCATCGCCGAACAGCCACTGCCGTCGCTGCTGCGTGGCTTCAGTGCGCCGGTCAAGCTCAGCTTCCCGTACAGCCGCGACCAGCTGATGTTCCTCATGCAGCACGACAGCGACGGTTTCAATCGCTGGGAAGCCGGCCAGCAGTTGTCCGTGCAGGTGCTGCAGGAGTTGATCGGCCAGTACCAGCGCGGCGAAGAGCTGGCGCTCGATCAGCGCCTGGTGGAGGCGCTGCGTACATTGCTGCTGGACGAGTCGCTGGATCAGGCGATGGTCGCCGAGATGCTCTCGCTGCCTGGCGAGGCCTATCTCACCGAGATCAGTGAGGTGGCCGATGTCGAGGCCATTCACGAGGCGCGCGAGTTCGCTCGTCTGCAGCTGGCCGATGCCCTGTACGCGCCGTTGCTGGCGCGCTACCAGGCCAACCGTGACGTCTCCAGGGCGACGCCCTACGTGGCCGAGGCGGCGCATTTTGCCCGGCGCAGCCTGCAGAACATCGCCCTGTCTTACCTGATGCTCAGCCAGCAGGCCGAGGTGCTGGCCGCCTGCGTCGAGCAGTTCGAGAACGCCGACAACATGACCGAGCGCCTGGCGGCGCTGGCGGTGCTGGTCAACTCGCCGTTCGAGGCCGAGCGCAGCAAGGCCCTGGCGATGTTCGCCGACTTCTTCAAGGACGATGCGCTGGTCATGGATCAGTGGTTCAGCGTGCAGGCCGGCAGCCCGCTGCCTGGTGGCCTTGAGCGCGTGCATGCGCTGATGCAGCACGAGGCCTTCACCCTGAAGAACCCGAACAAGGTGCGCGCCCTGATCGGTGCCTTCGCCAACCAGAACCTGATCAACTTTCACCAGGCCGATGGTTCGGGCTATCGCTTTCTCGCCGATCAGGTGATCACCCTCAACGCGCTCAACCCACAGATCGCCTCGCGCCTACTGGCGCCGCTGACCCGCTGGCGCAAGTACGCGCCTGCACGTCAGGCGCAGATGAAGGCCGAACTGGAACGCATCCTGGCCAGCGGTGAGCTGTCCAGCGACGTTTACGAAGTGGTGAGCAAAAGCCTGGCCTAAGGCGGGTTGGCTTCAATAAAAGTGTTACCAGTCGATGGCTGGTAACACTTTTTTGTTACCCGTAGAAATATCCAGGTGCCGTGTTATTCGTGCGCACACTAAAGTTAGGGTCGCATGGCTCTTGACATCGACTTGCCGCTCGTTGCCGAAAACCTCGTGCCCTCAGGGCTCGAGTGGCAGAAAGCGTCGGATCGTAGGACAAAGTGCGCCAATTTCACGCTGAATAGCTGACGCACTGGTCAGTGGCTGATCAGTCACGAAAAGAAACTGCGCGAAGGCGCTGGCAAGCGGCTCTGCGCTGATACACCCGTTTGAATTGGCACCATGGTTGCAGTGTCGAGCAGGATTCGACCGTGCGCAGCTGCGCAAAGGTCCCTGGAATACGCTGCACGAATAAAAAACAAGCCGTCGCCAGTACGGCATAACGCATCCCGCCAAATGGGATCGCCCAAAAGAATGATCTGTCCACGGAGTGAGTCTCGATGGAAATTAAGTCCCGCAAGCCCGTTCTACGTTTTGCCCCGGCCAAGGCCGGCTTTGCGTTCGCTGGCGTCCTGCCTTTGCTGGTAGCCGCTCAGGCTCAGGCGGTGGAGTTCAGCTTCGCCGACAACGAGATCACCGGTTCCATCGATACCACCGTCTCCTACGGCCAACTGTGGCGCGTCCAGGGGCAGGACAAGACCAATAATGACGTCAACACCAACGACGGTAATCGCAACTTCGATACCGGCCTGGTCTCCGAGGTGTTCAAGATCACCTCGGACCTCGAGGTGTCCTATCAGAACTACGGTGTGTTCGTTCGTGGTACCGCGTTCTATGACACGCAGATCATGGACAAGCGTAACGATTACTACGACGCCAATTCCCCGGTTCAACCGAGCCAGACCAATCCGCACGACAACACCTTCACCCGTGAGACCCGTCACAAGGCCGGCCGCGACGCGCAGATTCTCGACGCCTATGTATACGGGAACTGGGATGTGGGTGACATGCCGGTGTCCGGCCGTTTCGGTAAGCAGGTGTTCAACTGGGGTGAGGGCCTGTTCTATCGTGGCGGCATCAACACCACCAACCCGGTCGACGCGGCCAAGTTCCGCCTGCCTGGTTCCGAAGTGAAGGAAGTGCTGGTGCCCGTCGAGGCGCTGAGCTTCAACCTGGGGCTGACCGACAACCTGTCGATGGAGGCTTTCTACCAGTTTAACTGGAAGGAAACTGCAGTCGATCCAGTGGGTACTTACTTCTCCGAAACCGATCTCTTTGCAGACGGCGGTAGCCAGGCTTACACCACCAGCGCAGCATTGGCTCCTGCTTTTGCCGCTTACAGGGGCATTGCCGCGACGCCTGCTCTGGCCGCTCTCACTGGCCTCGGTAGTGGTCCGAACGGTGTCAACAACTTCATGGATGCGTCCACAGGCGTATTCAAAGTGGCAAATGTTGGCTCTGACTTGAATGCCAAAGATGATGGCCAATATGGCGTTGCGTTTCGCTATATTGCTGAAGAGCTCAACTCTACAGAGTTCGGTTTCTACTTCGTCAATTACCACACCAAGGAACCGCAAATCGCTGTTGATTTCAGCGGGTATGAAGGTGTGAACATGACGGCGCTCGGGGGGATCGCTGGTTCCAATGCTGGAGCCATCGCAACCCTGGATGCTGCCAGCAACGCAGTTGCGCGCCGCGAGTATGTAGAAGACGTCCGCATGTATGGCGTCAGCTTCAATACAACTGTTGGCCAGGCTTCCGTGTTCGGTGAATTGTCATACCGTCCGAACATGCCGATTGGTATCAGCACCACCAATGATATCCTCGGTGACCTTCTGGGGCAGGGTGTTACCGGCCAGACCAACCTCTACAACAACGCCATTTCGGGAGATCAGGCCTGCGCCCGTGTCTCCGGTGGACAAATGTGCAGGGGCTCGGTCTTCCACAACTATGAGCGTGTGGAAGCATTCAACACATCTTTGGGGTCCATCTACAACTTTGGCCCGTCTCTGGGCTTTGACTCTTTGATTGGTGTTGCTGAGCTGGCTTCCGAGCACATCCGTGGCAGCCGTCTCAAATATATGGGTTTCAACCCACTGACCGGCGGCCAGCAGGAGCGTACTTATGCGGGACGCGCCAATAATTCGTATGTCTCTGGATTCGATGACGACGATCAGATCGACCGTGATTCTTACGGGTATACCTTGGTGCTCTCCGGTACCTGGAACGACGTCTACGCGGGCGTGAACCTGTCGCCGTTCGCCGTGTTCAAGCACGACTTCGAAGGCAACTCGCACCAGACCGGCAACTTCATCGAGGGTCGCAAGGCGTACACCGTCGGTATGCGCGCCAGCTACCTCAACAGCCTGGAAGCCGAGATCCAGTACACCGAGTTCTATGGCGCAGGCCAGAACAACGGTTCGCGTGATCGCGACAACATCGGTCTGAACGTCAAGTACTCCTTCTAATACCTATAACCAGAAAAACGCCGGGCGCTTGTGGGCGCCCGGCCAGACTCTTCACGGAGAATTACCCATGCTGAACAAGCACAGGCTGATGGCCGTAGCCGTTGCGCTGGCGTTTTCCGCCGGCTCTGCACTGGCTGCCGTTTCCCCGCAGGAAGCTGCCAAACTCGGCGACACCCTGACGCCCTTCGGTGCCGAGAAAGCCGGCAATGCCGCCGGCACCATCCCGGCCTGGACCGGTGGTATCACCAAGGCACCGGCCGGCTACACCCGCTCGGGCCAGCATCACGTCGACCCGTTCCCCGAAGACAAGCCGCTGTTCACCATCACCGCGGCCAACCTGAGCCAGTACGAGGCCAACCTGACGCCGGGTCAGATCGCCATGTTCAAGGCCTACCCGGAAACCTACCAGATGCCGGTCTACCAGACCCGTCGCTCCGGCTCGGCGCCGCAGTGGGTCTATGACAACACCGTCAAGAACGCTACCAGCGCCAAGCTGGTCGACGGCGGCAACGGCTTCTCCGATGCCTATGGCGGCATCCCGTTCCCGATTCCGCAGAACGGCGTGGAAGCGCTGTGGAACCACATCGCCCGTTATCGTGGTACCTACATCGTGCGTCGTGCCTCGGAAGTGGCGGTACAGCGCAATGGTGCCTACTCGCTGGTGACCTCGCAGCAGGAGGCCATGTTCAAGTACTACGTGCAGAACGGCTCCTTCGCCGACCTGAACAACATCATGTTCTACTACCTGTCCTTCACCACCAGCCCGGCGCGTCTGGCCGGTGGTGCGGTGCTGGTTCACGAGACCCTGGATCAGGTCAAGGAACCGCGCCAGGCCTGGGGTTACAACGCCGGTCAGCGTCGCGTGCGTCGTGCGCCGAACCTGGCATACGACACGCCGATCGCTGCCGCCGATGGCCTGCGTACCGCCGACGATACCGACATGTTCAACGGTGCTCCGGATCGCTACGACTGGAAACTGGTGGGCAAGAAGGAAATCTACATCCCGTACAACAACTACAAGGTCACCAGCCCTGAGGTTAAGTACGAGGACCTGCTCAAGGTTGGTCACCTGAACCCGGCGCTGACCCGCAACGAACTGCACCGCGTCTGGGTGGTGGAAGGCACGCTGAAATCGGGCGCCCGCCACATCTACTCCAAGCGCACCCTGTTCCTCGACGAGGACAGCTGGCAGGCTGCAGTGGTCGATCAGTACGACGGCCGCGGTGAGCTGTGGCGCGTATCCATCGCCTACCTGAAGAACTACTACGACCTGCCGACCACCTGGTCTGCCCTGGACGTGTTCCACGATCTTCAGGCGCGCCGTTACCACGTACAGAACCTGGACAACGAAGAGAACAACACCATCGACTTCAGCCAGGCCATTCCGGACGACGGTTACTTCAAGCCGGCTGCGCTGCGTCGTCGCGGCACGCGATAATAGTCGTGTAGCCTTGCGCCAAGGCCGCTACAGTAGTAGCGGCCTTTTTCGTATCAGCTTCGCGAATAGGCTTCTATAACGCGGGTTCTGCCTTAACAAAACATAACGTCGCGCTAATTGTCAGGGCTTTCCTAAGCTCGCTAGGATGGGCGGCCTGCTATTGAGAGCAGTACCGCCTATAACAAGAAAGGGGGAAGGTATATGAGTGAGCCCGTCATGCGGCGCACCCAGTCCGGTCTGACGCCCACTACGGCGCACAAATCGGCGCTTCGTGTCCATTCGCCGCTGGCTAAAGCGCTCTCGCTGTGCAGTGTGCTTTCCGTTCTGGCTTTCACCGCCGTGCCTGCATACGCCGAGACGTCGTCGACAGCGGCGGAGGCCGGTTATGCCATCGAGTCCGCCAAGGCCGTACACAGCCTGCTGCAGGATGTCGTCAACACTGGCGAACGTCTGGTAGCCGTCGGCGACCGTGGCCACATTCTCCATTCCGAAGACCAGGGGCAGAGCTGGGAGCAGGCCAAGGTGCCGACCCGGCAGATGCTCACCTCGGTCTTCTTCGTCGATCCCAAGCACGGCTGGGCGGTCGGTCACGACGCGCAGATTCTCGTCACCAGCGACGGCGGTCTGACCTGGACCAAGCAGTTCGAAGACCTCGAGCGCGAGGCGCCGCTGCTGGATGTCTGGTTCAAGGACCTGCAGACCGGTTACGCGGTGGGCGCCTACGGTGCGCTGCTGGAAACCAGCGACGGCGGCAAGACCTGGGAAGACGTCAGCGATCGCCTCGACAACGAGGATGCCTATCACCTCAATGCCATCACCGCAGTGAAGGATTCCGGTCTGTTCATCGTCGGTGAACTGGGCCAGATGTTCCGTTCCGCCGACTGGGGGCAGACCTGGGAACGCATCGAAGAGCCGCCCTACGAGGGCTCGCTGTTCGGCGTGCTCGGTACCGACCAGAGTGGCACCTTGCTCGCCTACGGCCTGCGCGGCCACCTGTTCCGCTCCACCGATTTCGGTGACAGCTGGCAGCAGATCTCGCTGCACACCCCCAACAATGGCCCGCTGGAGTTCGGCCTGGCCGACGGTACGCTGCTCCGCGACGGCAGCATCGTGGTCGTGGGCCACGGCGGCACCGTGCTGCGCAGTACCGACCACGGGCAGAGCTTCAGCCTGATGAACCGTCCCGACCGCCTTTCGCTGGCCGGGGTGACTGCACTGGATAACGGCAACCTGATCCTGGTGGGGCAGGGCGGCGTTCACCTCGCCGCTTCGACCGGCGCCGATCTGGGCCAACAATAACAAGCCGGGAGCCTTTGCATGACCAAGCATCAACAAAAGCCTGCTTCTTATCTCGAGCGGCTGATCTTCAACAATCGCCCGGCGGTGATCCTGATCTGTCTGCTGATCAGCATCTTCCTGTTCTACCAGGCTGCCCAGGTGCGCCCGCAGACCAGCTTCGAGAAGATGATTCCGCTGGGCCATCCGTACATCCAGAAGATGCTCGAACACCGTAACGACCTGGCCAACCTGGGCAACACGGTGCGCATCTCGGTGGAAGCCACCGAAGGCGACATCTTCAGCAAGGAGTACATGGAGACGCTGCGGCAGATCCATGACGAGGCCTTCTACATCCCCGGCGTCGACCGTTCCGGCCTCAAGTCGCTGTGGAGCCCCAGCGTGCGCTGGACCGAAGTGACCGAGGAAGGCTTCGCCGGCGGCGAAGTGATTCCGCAGACCTACGACGGTTCCGCCGACAGCCTCGAGGAGTTGCGCAGCAACATCCTCAAGTCGGGGCAGATCGGTCGCCTGGTGGCGAACAACTTCAAGTCCAGCATCGTCGACATTCCTCTGCTCGAGTCCTATCCGGACCCAGCCGACCAGAGCAAGCTGATCAAGCTGGACTACCAGAAGTTCTCCCACGAGCTGGAAGAGAAGATTCGCGACAAGTACCAGGCGCAGAACCCCAATGTGCAGGTGCACATCATCGGTTTCGCCAAGAAGGTCGGTGACCTGATCGATGGCCTGGTCGGCGTGGCGCTGTTCTTCGCCGTCGCCATCGGCATCACCTTCGTTCTGCTGCTGTGGTTCACCCACTGCTTCAAGAGCACGTTGGCGGTAGTCATCACCACCTTGGTGGCGGTGATCTGGCAGCTTGGCCTGCTGCACACGCTGGGCTTCGGTCTGGACCCTTACTCGATGCTGGTGCCGTTCCTGGTGTTCGCCATCGGTATCTCGCACGGGGTGCAGAAGATCAACGGCATCGCCATGGCCTCCGGCGAGGCGACCGATGCGCTGTCCGCAGCGCGCATGGCCTTCCGTCAGCTGTTCATCCCCGGGCTGGTCGCGCTGCTCTCCGATGCCGTCGGCTTTGTGACCCTGCTGCTGATCGATATCGGCGTGATCCGCGAGCTGGCCATCGGTGCGTCCATGGGCGTGGCGGTGATCATCCTGACCAACCTGATCCTGCTGCCGGTGGTGATCTCCTACATCGGCATCGGCAACCGTGCCGTGAAGAAGAGCCGCGAGGAAGCCGCCAAGGACCATCCGCTGTGGCGCGCCATCTCCAATTTCGCGCACCCGATGGTGGCGCCGATTTCCGTGGTGATTGCCGTGGTGGCCCTGGCCGGTGGCGTCTGGTACGGGCAGAACCTGAAGATCGGTGACCTCGATCAGGGCGCGCCGGAGCTGCATCCGGATTCGCGCTACAACCTGGACAACGACTTCGTCATCCGCAACTACTCGACCAGCTCCGACGTGCTGGTGGTGATGATCAAGACCGCGACCGAGCGTTGCTCCACCTACGAAGCGCTGTCCGCCATGGACGAGTTGATGTGGAAGATGGAGAACACCCAGGGCGTGCAGTCGGCCATCTCCATGGTCACCGTGTCCAAGCAGGTGATCAAGGGCATGAACGAGGGCAACCTGAAATGGGAAACCCTGTCGCGTAACCAGGATGTGCTGAACAACTCCATCGCACGTGCCGAAGGCCTGTACAACGCCGACTGCTCGGTGGCGCCGGTACTGGTGTTCCTCGAGGACCACAAGGCCGAGACGCTGTCGCGGGTCATGGCTGCCGCCGAGGCGTTCTCCGCAGAGCACAGCACCGATGACCTGCAGGTCGTGCTGGCCGCCGGTAACGCCGGTATCGAGGCCGCCACCAACGAGGTGATCGCGGCTTCCGAGACCACCATGCTGATCGCGGTCTACGCGGCTGTGAGCATCATGTGCCTGCTGACCTTCCGCTCCCTGGCGGCGACGCTGTGCGTGATCCTGCCGCTGGTACTGACCTCGGTGCTGGGCAACGCGCTGATGGCCTTCATGGGCATCGGCGTGAAGGTCGCGACCCTGCCGGTGATCGCGCTGGGTGTCGGCATCGGTGTGGATTACGGTATCTACATCTACAGCCGCCTTGAGACCTACCTGCGTCAGGGCATGACGCTGCAGGAGGCCTACTACGAGACGCTCAAGTCGACGGGCAAGGCGGTGCTGTTCACCGGCGTCTGCCTGGCCATCGGCGTGGCCACCTGGATCTTCTCGGCGATCAAGTTCCAGGCCGACATGGGCCTGATGCTGACCTTCATGTTCCTCTGGAACATGATCGGCGCGATCTGGCTGCTGCCGGCGCTGGCGCGTTTCCTGATCAACCCGGAGAAGCTGCGCGGCAAGGCCTGATGCCTATAGCGCAGGACGAGAACCGCGGCCCCAGGGCCGCGGTTTTTTTATGCGTGTTGCATGAGGGGCGATATGGGCGCGGGCAGAGGGGCTTGGCTGGTGCCTGGGATCGCCCGCAAGCGGGCTCCTACGGAGTGGGTGGGCGGCAATGCGCGGGCCGCGCTCGGTTCCTGGGGCGTTGGCAGGTTGCGAATTGCCTTGCACGTTTTATCGCCTTGCCACTGCCGGCCGGTTTCGCTGTGCGGCGGGCCGTCGGCCTCATCGGGTGCATCCGTCAGCGGTACGTAACGCGCCGCCATGTCAGGGTTTACGCGAGGGATCGCCCGCAAGCGGGCGCCTGTGAAGTGTGTGCGGCTGCGCTTGCTAGCGCGGATACAGCGGCGGCAATGCGCTGCTGTCCTGCGGGGCTGCGCTCGGTTCCTGTGCCGCCGGCAGGTTGCGAATCGCCTTCCACAGCTCATCGCCTTGCCACTGCTGGCCGGTCTCGCTGTACAACGCGCCGTTGAGGCCATCGAGTGCGTCCGACAGCGGCACGTAACGCGCCGCCATGTCGGCCAGGGTTTCCGGTTGCTGTCGCGCCCAGGCATCGAGCGCATAACGGGTGGCCTGGGCGTCGCCCGCCTGGCAGGCGCGCTTGAGGTCGTCGAGCAGTGTGCGCGGGCTGGGGCCCGCCTGTGCGGCCCGCTGGATGGCCGGTTGGCTTCGGGCGCGCCACCATAGGGCGAAGCCGAGCAGGGTGCTCAGGCCGAGCAGCGCGCAGGCCAGTTGCCAGGGCCATAGCTCGGGCACCTCCTGTGGCTGTGCGACGGGCAGGTTCGCCGTGGGGGCGTCCTCGCCCTGCAGCTGAGGGTTCTCGGCCACCTGCAGGGTGCGTGCGGGCAGCGTCGTCCGCTCCAGGCTGTCGCTCTGGGTGTTCCACCACACCACTTCCAGCGCCGGTAGGGCGATGTCGCCGCTGCGGCTCGGCACCAGGGCCTCGCGTTCCTCGCGCGTACCGACCACGCCGCTCTCGCTCTTCTGGTCGCTCAGTTGCGGCTGGTCCGGGTAGCGGCGCAGGCCTTCGACCTGGGTGGCCGGCAGCGGCGGCAGCTGGGCGCTGGACAGGCCATCGACCTTGAGGATCAGGCGGCGGGTCAGCGAGTCGCCGACCTGGCTCTGTTCCGGCTGCGGGTTCCAGGTTTCCGCCAGGCCCAGCGCCCGTGCCGGCAGCCAGGGCGCATCGGCGGGATAGTCCGCCGGCTTGGCCTTGACCCGCAGGGGGATGTCCGGCGACTTGACCCGCGAGACCTTGCCCGCACGCGGGCCGAAGGGCAGGAAGTCATCGTTGCGCGAGCGGTCGACCAGGGTGGCGCTGAAGGTCTGCCCCGGAATCACCAGTTCGCCGCTGCGCTGCGGGTAGATGGCGTACTGCAGTTCGATCACGCCGTGGCGCACGCCGCCGATGCGCTTCTCGTAGGTGCGCGGCTCGCCCAGCTGTTCCACGCGCGCGTCCTGCATCTGCAGCGGCGTCAGGGTGCTGTCGTCGTACATGGACACCGAATGGTAGATGCGCAGCGTCAGCACGGCCTGTGCCTGCACGTAGACGCTGTCCTGATCGAGGCTGGCATCGATGTACACCGGGGCCAGCTTGGCGCTGCCGCTGGCGTCGCTGACCGCATCGACAGTGAGGGTGATGGGCAGGGTCTCGGCGTCTTCCAGGCGGATGGGCGGAATCACCACTTCGCCGCTGCGCCGGGGTTGCAGGGTGAGGATCCAGCGGGTGCTGGCGCGGGGCGTGTCGCCGATGCTGCTCAGGCGATTGACCTGGCGGCTGCCGAGGACTTCGAAGTTCTCGTCCAGCGGGCTGAAATCGGGCCGTCCGAAACGGGTCGGGTCGGTCGATTCGAGGGTCAGCACGACGGTTTCCCCCTCGCTCAGGCGCGTGCGGTCGACGCTGGCGAAGAAGGCATCGGCGCAGGCCTGGCCGCTTACCAGTAGAAGAAGCAGGAAGAGGAAGCGCTTCATCGGCTTGAGTCCTGACGCTGTTGCTGTTCATACCAGAATTTGCGCCGCAGCAGTTCGGCCGGGTCGTCCGGGATCTGCCGCAACCATTGTTCCAGGGCCTGGTGACGCTCTGCGGCGTCGCCCAGATCGCCCTCGGTGACGGCACCCTGGCCCGCGCTCGGCTCCGCCGGAGCGCCCGTGTCCGGCTGCGTGCCACCTGCGCCTGCATCCTGGGCATCGCCGTCGCTGCCACTGTCATCGCGGCTGCCGGATTGGCCGGGCTGCGCAGGCTGGCCTTCGGCGGGCTGAGCGCTTGCGTCCTCGTGCGGTTCGCCGGCGTCGCCCGAGGCGTCGTCCTGTTGCTGTGCAGACGCATCGCCGCCGTTCTGCTGCTGATCCTGGCGCTGGCGCAGCGCCTCTTCCACCAGCGCCTTGTTCTGTTGTGCTGCGGTCAGTTCCGGCTGGCGCTCCAGGGCCTGTTCATAGGCATCCAGCGCCGCTTCCAGTTCGCCGGACTTGGCCAGCGCGTTGCCGCGATTGTAGTGATCGGCGGCCGTGTCGCCCTGGGCGAAGCGCTCGGCGGCGGCGGCGTAGTCCTCGGCCTGGTACAGCGCGTTGCCTTGCCACTGCGGGTCGACGAAACGCTCCGCGGCCTCGGCCGGGCGCTGCGCCTGCAGCAGGCGCTGGCCTTGCTGGTCAGGGCGCAGCCACAGGTCGTCCAGTTCGAAGGCCTGGCTGCTCTGCGGCGGCAGCATCAGCAGCAGCGGCAGGCAGAACAGCCAGCCGCGACGCCCCGCGCAGGCCGCGAGCAACAGCAATGGCAGCAGCAGCCAGTAGCCCTGGTCGACATGGCTGTCGAGCTGCGTGGGCTCCTGTGCCGCCCGCAGTGCCTGGGGGGCGTCGAACAGGCCGAGGCGCCTGAGGTCGTCGTCATCCACCCGTATCTGGGCGTAGCGGCCGCCGTTGCTCTCCGCCGTTTCGCGCAGGCTGCGTGCATCCAGGCGGGGCACCAGGATGGCGCCGCGCTGATCCTTGAGGAAGCTGCCGTCTTCCTGCACCACCGGTGCACCTTCGCGGCTGCCGACGCCAAGGATCAGCAGCGGCACCGCACGTTTTTCCAGGGCCTGGCGGATGCCGCTGCGTTCCTGTTCATCCAGTGCGCTGCCGATCAGCAGGATGCGACCCTGGCCAAGCTGCGCCTGATCGAGCATCTGCAGGGCGCGCACCACCGCCAGGTCGGCACGGCGGCCGGGTTCGGGCATCAGCGACGGCTTGAGCGCCTCGAGCAGGTTGCGGCTGGTGGCCAGGTCATCGGACAGTGGCACCAGGCTGTGTGCGCTACCGGCGTAGACGATGATCGCCGTCTGCGCATCGCGCCGCGCCTCGAGCAGGTCGAGCAGCTTGCGCCGTGCCTGTTCCAGGCGATTGGGGTGGCCATCGCTGGCGAGCATCTGTGGGGTCAGCTCGAGCACCACCAGCAGCGGATCGGCCGGTTTCTGGTTGCTCTGCTCGACCCGCTGCCAACTGGGCCCCAGCAGTGCGCCGATGGCCAGCAACCAGGCCAGGCCCAGGGCCACCCAGGGCAGGCGGCTGGAGCGGCCGTCACCGCCCTTGAGCAGCACCTTATGAAAGGCGGCGGGAAGCAGCAGCTGCCAGCGGCCGCTGGCCCGTTCACGGTGCCACAGGCGCCACAGCAGCCAGGCCAGCAGGGGCAGCGGCAGCAGCCACAGCGGGCGCAGCCATTCCGGCCACAGCGCCATCATGCGCGCCTCCGCAGCTGGTCGGGCCACAGCACCTGGCCGACCAGCAGCAGCGACCCCAGCAGCGCCAGCGCCAGTGGCCAGGCGTACAGCGCCAGGGCAGGGCGGGCGAGAGTCGGTTGCTGGGCCACGGGCTCCAGGCGGTCGAGGCTGAGTTCGATCTGCTCCAGCTCGGCCTGGCTGCGTGCGCGGAAGTATTCGCCACCGGTGGCATCGACGATCGCGCGCAGGGTCGGTTCGTCCAGTTCGAGGCCACTGTTGAAGCCCAGCGCGCCAGCCAGGCCGTCTTGCTGAGGGTCAGCGCCGATGCCGATGGCATAGATGCGCACGCCTTCATCGGCGGCCAGTTGCGCGGCCACCAGCGGCTCGATGCTGCCGCCGTTGTTGGCTCCGTCGGTGATCAGCACCAATACGCGGCTCTGCGCCGGGCGCTGGCGCAGGCGCTTGACCGCCAGGCCGATGGCGTCGCCGATGGCGGTGTTCTTGCCGGCGATGCCGATCAGCGATTCTTCCAGCCAGGTGCGCACGGTGGTGCGGTCGAAGGTCAGCGGTGCCTGCAGGTAGGCCTGGCTGCCGAAGAGGATCAGGCCGACGCGGTCACCACGGCGGCCATCGATGAAGTCACCGAGCAGGCGTTTGACCAGCTCCAGGCGGCTGATTGGCTCGTCGTCCCATTGCATGTCGGCGTAATCCATCGAGCCGGACACATCCACCGCCAGCAGTAGGTCGCGGCCGCTGGCCGGCAACGGCAAGGGCTCGCCGACCCACTGCGGGCGCGCCGCCGCGCACAGCAGCAGGCACCAGAGCAGCACCAGCGGGGCCTGCTGGCGCCAGCTGGGCAGGGCGGCGCGGGCGCGGCGGCCGCTCAGGGCCTGCAGCTCGTCGAGGAAGCTGACGCGCAGCGCCGCATCGCCGCTATCGGCGGCCGGCAGCAGCAGGCGCAGCAGCCAGGGCAGCGGCGCCAGGAGGAAGACCCACGGCCAGGCGAACTCAAACATGCTTGCGAATCCACACGGCAATGGCCTGGTCGAGCTCGGCGATGGCCTTGTCGCTCAGCGTGCACTGCGGCTTGTAGCTGCCTTCGACCAGAATCATCCAGCGCGTCAGGCCGGCGGCCGGGCAGCGGTTGTCGAGGAACGCCAGCCAGGCGCGACTGCTCAGCACGTGGCTGCCACTGTCCGGATAGCGTTCGCGGCACAGCCGTTTCAGCAGGGCGTTGAGCTGTTGCAGCCAGGGGCCGGCCGGCGCTGCGTCGTAGGGTTTGCTCAGCCGCGCCAGTTCGTCCAGCGCGGCCTGGCGCAGCGGGTCCAGGTCGCTCTCGAGCTGCGCCCCGGGCGGACGCTGGCGCCAGCGCCGAAGCAGCTGCCAGAGTCCCCAGCCGAGCAGCGGCAGCAGGGCCGCCAGCAGCCACCAGCCCGGTGCGGGCGGCCACCAGGGCACGGGCGCCGGTTCGATCAGCGGCTGCAACTGGTCGATGGGGTTCATAGGGTTTTTCTCGGGTGCAGCGCGCCGAGCTGCTCCTGCAGCTGTTCGATCAGCTCGAACTGCGTGCTGAGCGGCAGCAGCGGTACGCCGAGCTTCTGCGCCAGGCGCTGCCAGCGTGCTTCACGCGCCTGGGCCTGGGCACGATAGGCCTGGCGCAGGTCGCCGTTGTGGCTGTCGACTTCCAGCTGCATGCCGCCCTGGGTGAAGCGCAGCAGGCCGGCAGCCGGCAGGGCATGATCCAGCGGGTCCGACATCGGCAGCAGGAGCAGGTCGGTATGCCGGGCGAGCAGGCTGAGTTGCTGCTCGGCGTTATCGCTCAGGGCGCGCTCGTCGCACAGCACGATCACCAGGCTGCCGGGGCGCAGCACTTCGCGGGCACGGCGCAGGGCCAGGCCGAAGTTGTCACGGGCGAGGTTGGCCTGGCTCTCGGGACCCAGCGCCTGGTTGGCGCGGGCCAGCAGGTTGAGCAATTGCAGCAGGCTCTGCTTGCTGCGCCTTGGCTTGACCTCATGGTGCTCGTCGTCGGCGAAGACCAGGCCGCCGATGCGGTCATTGTGACCGAGCGCGGCCCAGCCGATCAGCGCGGCCGCACGGGCGGCGAGTACCGACTTGAAGCACTGCCCGGAGCCGAAGAACAGGCGCTGGCTCTGTTCGGCGATGATGAAGATCGGCCGCTCGCGTTCTTCGTGGAACAGCTTGGTATGCGGTTCCTGGGTACGCGCGGTGACGCGCCAGTCGATGGTGCGCACGTCGTCGCCGGGCTGGTAGACGCGCACCTGGTCGAAGTCCACGCCGCGTCCGCGCAGCCGCGAATGGTGCAGGCCGGTGAGCGGGCTGCGCCGTGCGGGGGTGGAGAACAGCGGCACCTCATGCGCCTTGTGACGCATCTCGATCAGCTCGCCGAGATCGACCTGGATGCCCGCCTGCAGCTTGTGGCTTGCAGCTTGCGGCTGCATCTATGCCACCGCCACCACGTCGAGGATGCGCTGGATCACGCGGTCCTGGTCGACGCCCGAGGCTTCGGCCTCGAACGACAGGATGATGCGGTGGCGCAGCACGTCGAACAGCACTGCCTGGATGTCTTCCGGGCTGACGAAATCACGCCCGGCCAGCCAGGCGTGGGCGCGTGCGCAGCGGTCGAGGGCGATGGAGCCGCGCGGGCTGGCGCCGTAGGCGATCCAGTCGGCGAGCTCGGCGTCGAACTTGGCCGGGGTGCGGCTGGCCATGACCAGTTGCACCAGGTATTCCTCCACGGCATCGGCCATGTACAGGCCGAGGATTTCCTTGCGTGCGGAGAATATCGCCTGCTGGCTGACCCGGTGCTCCGGCTTGGCCTCGCCGTTGAGGGCGTCGCCGCGTGCCTGGGCGAGGATCTTGCGCTCGACCGCCGCGTCGGGAAAACCGATCTTCACGTGCATCAGGAAGCGGTCGAGCTGCGCTTCGGGCAACGGATAGGTGCCCTCCTGCTCGATCGGGTTCTGCGTGGCCATGACCAGGAACAGCGGCGACAGGTCGTAGGTGCTGCGTCCCACCGACACCTGGCGCTCGGCCATCGCCTCGAGCAGCGCCGACTGCACCTTGGCCGGTGCCCGGTTGATCTCGTCGGCCAGCACCAGGTTGTGGAAGATCGGCCCCTGCTGGAACACGAAGCTGCCGGTCTCCGGACGATAGATCTCGGTGCCGGTGATATCGGCCGGGAGCAGGTCAGGGGTGAACTGGATGCGGTGGAACTCGCCTTCGATGCCTTCGGCCAGTTCCTTGATCGCCTTGGTCTTGGCCAGGCCCGGTGCGCCCTCGACCAGCAGGTGGCCGTCGGCGAGCAGGGCGATCAGCAGGCGCTCGATGAGCTTCTCCTGGCCGAGGATCTGGGTGGAGAGAAATTGGCGTAACGCGACCAGCGCTTCACGGTGTTCCATCGTCGGGCTCTTCTGGCGGATGGGCAAGGCGCACTGCGACCTCGCGTGCAGACCGCCGACTTTAATGCATTTGCGCCTTCAGCCGCTATGCATCGCGCGGGTGATGCACCGCCTGGTGAAAGAAATGAGCGACGCATCGCCAGGCGCCAGGGCAGTCCATCACAGCACGTGCTGGATTGCCCGGGCGCGGCCGCTCATTGCCACTGCGCGAGCAGTCGACGCTGGCTGCGCTGTGCGCTGTCCTGGGTGGTCGGTTGCAGCCACAGGCTCTGCCCCGGCAGGCATTGCGCCAGGCGCGCCACCGCCTGGGGTGTCAGCGCGCCGAGGCGTGGATAGCCGCCGATGGTCTGGCGGTCATTGAGCAGGATGATCGGCTGGCCGTCCGGGGGTACCTGCACGGCGCCCAGCGGAATGCCTTCGGAGATCATCGAGCCGCGCTGGCATTGCAGCTGCGGACCGTTGAGGCGAATGCCCATGCGATCGGCACGCTGGTCGATCAGCCACTCGCTGTTGAAGGCGTCGAACAGGCTCTGGCCACGGAAGTCACCGATCTGCGCGCCGAGCACCACCTGCAGCCGGGGGGCATCCTCGTAGACGGGGATATGCGCAGCGGGCATCTGCCGGGCAGCGGCTGCCTCCGCGTCCCAGGTGAGCGCATCACCCACGGCCAGCGGGCGGCCGTCGCCGTGCAGGCCGCCGAGCCCCTCGCGGCGCATGCTCGCGCAGCTGCCCAGTACCAGGGGCGCCTTGAACCCGCCGGGCGCGGCCAGGTAGGCCCGTGCGCCCTGGCGCGGCGTGGCGAAGCTCAGGCGCTGCCCCTGGCGCACGCTGAAACTGCGCCAGGGCAGCAAGGCCTGGTCATCGAGACGCGCGCCGAGATCCGCGCCGGTCAGCGCCAGGGTCGCATCGCGGGTGCACTCGAACTCGAGGTTGCCGAGGGTGATCTCCACCACGGCTGCCGTGAGCGGATTGCCCAGCAGCCAGTTGGCCCAGCGGTGGGCGATCCAGTCCAGTGCGCCGCTCTGGGTCACGCCTAGGTGGCGTACGCCGAAGCGCCCAGCATCCTGCAACTGAATGAAAGGGCTGCTGCGCAGCACGCGCAGGCCATTGCCGATCGCGCTCATTGGCTGGCCTCCAGCGGACTGTCGTCACCGCCCAGGCGAATGAATTCGGCGCGTTCGACAGCGACGAAGCGCACGCGGTCACCGGGTTGCAGCAGGCTGTAGCCCTCGATGTCGCTGCCGAACAGGCGGGTCGGGGTACGCCCGATCAGGTTCCAGCCACCGGGGGAGACCACCGGATAGGCGGCGGTCTGGCGCTCGGCGATGCCGACGCTGCCGGCGGCGATGCGCTGGCGGGGCGTGCTCAGGCGCGGTGCGGCGAGGATTTCCTCGACCAGCCCCATGAAGGCGAAGCCCGGTGCGAAACCCAGGGCGAAGACCTGGTAGGCATGGCCGCTGTGACGGGCGATCACCTCGGCTTCGCTGAGGCCGCTGCGGCGTGCCAGCAGCTGCAGTTCCGGGCCGACGCTGCGGTCGTACCAGGTCGGCAGCTGGTGCTCACGGCCGTTCTGCACGTCGGCAGGCTGCAGGCCATCGAGTGCCTCGGCGACCTTGGCGCGCGCCTGGGCGCTGTCGAGCTGGCACAGGTCATAGTGCAGCAGCAGCGTGGTGTAGGAGGGCACCAGGTCCAGCAGGGCGTCGCCGAAGGCGGCCTGCAGGCGCGTGCGTGCCGCCAGCATCCAGGGCATGTTGGTTTCGTCGATGTGATCGAACAGGCGCAGGATCAGGCTGTCGATGCCGGCGACTTCCAGTCGCACACTGGGCGCCTTCATGCCTGGGCCAGATGGTCGAAGGCCTGGCGGATACGCTTGACCGCCGCGACCGAGCTGGCGTTGTCGCCATGCACGCACAGGGTCTGCGCGACCAGGGGCAGGGCACTGCCATCGCTGGCCTGCAGCGCCTCGCCACGTGCCAGGGTCACGGCCTGGGCGACTATCACTTCGCTGTCGTGATGCACTGCGCCGGGCAGGCTGCGGCTCACCAGGTAGCCGGCGGCGTCATAGGCGCGATCGGCGAAGGCCTCGAACCACAGGGTCAGGCCGAACTCGTCGCCCAGTGCCTGGGCGGCAGCGTTGTCGCGGGTGCACATCAGCATCAGTGGCAGCTGGCGATCGTACTTGGCCACGGCGCTCATCACCGCGCGCAGGGTAGCGGGCTTGCGCATCATGTCCTGGTACAGCGCACCATGCGGTTTGACGTAGCTGACACGGGTGCCCTGGCTGCGGCAGAGGCCTTCCAGCGCGCCGATCTGATAGAGCATCAGGTCTTCGACTTCCTGGGGCGTGCAGTCCATCGAGCGGCGGCCGAAGCCGACCAGGTCCTGGTAGGCGGTATGTGCGCCGATGCGTACGTCGTGCGCCACGGCGAGGGCCACGGTCTTGCGCATCACGCTGGGGTCGGAGGCGTGGAAGCCGCAGGCGATGTTGGCGCAGTCGATATAGGGCATGACCTCGGCGTCCAGGCCCATGGTCCAGGCGCCGAAGCTTTCGCCGATGTCGCAGTTCAGAAGCAGGCTGTTCAAGGGAGCATCCTAATCATGGCTTGTCGATTCCAGCAGCGTTGAGCTGTCCTGGCTGATGGCTGCATTTTTTCCGTTGCCACGGAACAGCGTCCAACTAATAAAAACATCCGCCGGAGATAGGAAAAGCTGATGGTGGCGGGCATCGGATTTTTCGATCGCGAGGCGCTGGTTTTTCCCGTTGGACAGGGCGCGCCGCGTGAGTCGACAGTGCGTCGGGTGAACGCTCCCTGGCGCCGTTCTGGCGCATCCCCGGTGCCCCGCACCGGGGCCTCTTGCGTTTCCTTCGACCCGACACGAACGGGGGACCCCGATGAAGACCGCTCCCTGCATGTCCGCGCTCTGCGCGTTGCTCGTCGTTCTACCCATGAAAGTATCCGCGCAAGGCGCCGCGTCCTGGTCGATGTCGGTGGAGCAACCGGCTGGCAATTTCATCAGCCGCGTGGCCGTCGATTTTGCCAGGAATGTGCGCCAGACCACCAAGGGGCAGCTGAACATTCGCGTGCATCCCGGTTCTGCCCTGTACAGCCGGCCGCAGGTGAAGGGCGCCGTGAGCCGGGGCGACATTCAGCTCGGCGATGTGTTCATGTCCGCGCTGGGTGCCGAGGACCCGCTCTACGAACTGGACAGCCTGCCGTTTCTCGCCACCGATTACGAGCAGGCGCGCCGGCTCTGGGCCGTCAGCCGCGGGGCGGTCGAGCAGCGCCTGCTGGCCGATGGCGTGCGCCTGCTGTATGCGGTGCCCTGGCCGGCGCAGAGCCTGTTCAGCACGCGGCCGCTGCGCCAGCCGGGCGATATCCGCGACCTGAGCTTTCGCAGCTACAACCCGACCATCTCGCGCCTGGCGCAACTGCTCGAGGCCCGGCCCACGACCATCGACACCGAGGACGTGCCGCAGGCGTTCCGCGACGGCCAGGTCGACATCATGCTCACCTCCAGCGCCACGGGGGTGGACCTGCGCGCGTGGGACTTCACCTCGCACTTCTATGACGTGCGCGCCTTCATCCCGAAGAACATCGTGATCGTCAACGAGCGTGCCTTCCAGCGCTTGCCCGAGGCGCAGCGTCAGGCCCTGCTGCATGCGGCCGAGCGCGCCGAGCGGGCAGGCTGGGAGCTGTCCTGGGCACTGACCGAGTACCAGACGCGCATGCTCGCGCGGCATGGCATGCAGGTGGTTCGCGACATCGATCCGGCCCTGCAGCAGGGGCTGGTCGAGGTGGGGCAGCGGCTGACCGAGGAGTGGCTGGCCCGTGCCGGTGACACGCGGGCAGGGATCATCCACGAATACCGCCAAGAGCAGGCGCGCTGAACCACGGCGGCGGGCGTCAGCCTCGAGCTGGCGCCCGCCGTGCTCATGCCAGGCGAAACTGGCTGGCGCTGCGACCCAGGGCGTCGACCTGGGATGACAGCCCCTCGGTATGACCGCCCAGCGTATGGCGCAGCTCTTTGCTTTGCCCGGTGTGCACGTGGATGGTCTCCATCTTGTCGGCGATGTCCTCGGTGGTGGTGGACACCTCCTCGATGGCGACCACCACCTGGTTCATCTCGCCGGTCAGGCGTTCCATCGCCGAGGTGATCGAGGTGATCGCGTCGGCGACCTGCGCCGCATGGCGTTCGCTGTCGGCTGCCAGGTTCAGGCCGTTGCTCATCAGCTGATGCATGTGCCGGGTCTGTTGCTGGAACTCACCGACGATGGCGCTGATGTCGGTGGTGGCGGCCACGGTCTTCTGCGCCAGCGAGCGCACTTCATCGGCCACCACCGAGAAGCCGCGCCCGGCATCACCGGCCCGCGCGGCCTCGATTGCCGCGTTGAGCGCGAGCAGGTTGGTCTGGTCGGCCAGGCTGTTGATCACATCGACGATGCCGTTGACCCGGGCGCTGCTCTGGCCGAGGGCGTCCACCTGGTTGTGCGTGTCCTGAATCAGCTGCGCCAGGCGGCTCATGCTGTTCACGCTGGCGGCGATCACTTCGCCGCCGTTGCGCGCCGCGTCGTAGGCACTGGTGGTGGCGCTGCCGACTTCCGCAGTGCGTTGCGCCATGTCGTTGAGGGTGGCGCTGATCTGGTGCGAGGCGGAGGCGGCCTGCTCGGTCTGCATCTCCACCTGGCTGCTGTTGTCACCCAGCTGGCGCATGGCGTCGCCGAGGTGATTGTGCAAGCGGCTCAGCTCGCCGTTGGCACGTACCACCTCGGCCACGATGCCACCGATGCCCTGGATCATGCGATTGGCTGCGTCTGCCAGCTGATTGAATTCGTCGCGGCGGTTGCTTCCCACCGGCAGCTTGCCGCTGAGGTCGCCGGACGCCACCTGGCTGAGCAGCTGGATGACGTTGCGCAGGCGGCTGACCAGGGTGCGTGAGGCTTGCAGCAGGGTGAAGCAGAGCAGGGCGGCGACGGCCAGGAAACTCAGGCCCATCAGCCACAGCGCGGAGATGCGCGATTGCTCTGCCTCCTGCGCGCGTCGCAGCAGCAGGCCGTCCTGCAGGGCGCGAGCCTGTTGTGCCATGCGCGCCTGCAAGTCTTCGCCCAGCTGGCCCAGGCGCTGGTTGGTGGCGTTGATGCGCTCGATACTGGCATGGGCTTCGCTGAAGGCATCGGCATAGGCCTGCACGTTCTTGCCGATCGGGGTCTGCTGCCACTCCAGGTCGGCGATCTGCTCCTGCAGCTTGCCGATCGCCGTCAGTGCGATCTGGGCGAAGGCCGGATCGAAGGTCGACAGGTAGTCGCGCTGGCTGCTCAGTGCGCTGGTGATGAACGGCTTGATCAGGTCGAAGCTGATGGCTTCCAGGGCCTTGCCCTTTTCACTCAGGACCTTGCGCTGGCCATCGAAGGGCGACAGCCCCAGCGCCTGGTTGAAGCTCAGCCACTGGCGCTGTTGTTCCAGCTCCTCCTCGAGGATGGCCTGGATCCGCTGTGCGTGTTGCAGGGTATCGTCGTCTCGCAGGGCTTGAGCCTTGGTCAACAGTTGTCCGACGAGTTCGTGCAGTTCATCGAGACCGCTGCCGAATGCCGCCAGCTGTTCGGGCGTGAGCTGCTGGCGCTGGGCGTTCTGCCGCCACCAGCGGTTCATCAGTTCGGTGCTGGCGCTGGCGTAGCTCGCCGCCTGTTCCCTGGCCTGCAGGGCACTGCTCAGGCGGTGGCTGGCCCACAGCGAGGCGGCCGCCATCAACGCCAGACTGATCAGGGTGAGCGCGATGAGGGCGCGGAATTTTTGTTGCCAGGACAGGTGCAAAGTCACGATAACGCCTCGCCATCTTCTTCAGGATGATTCTCGGGAATCGGCAAGTTGTCATACGACTGCGGTGAAAGTCTATGGCTATCTTGCCGCCCGGGAAATGAAAAACGGGGCCCCGAAGGCCCCGTCCGCGCAACGCCGCTTACCAGAGCGGCAGGGTGTAGCTGAGAATCAGGCGGTTCTCGTCGAGATCGTTGCCGAAGTTGGAACGAACGGTGGCGTTGCGCCATTTCAGGCCCAGGTTCTTCAGCGGGCCGGTCTGCACCACGTAGGCGATGTCCATGTCGCGCTCCCACTCCTTGCCCTCGCTGCTGCGTCCGGCGACCTCGACGTTGTCGCCGGAGATGTAGCGGGTCATGAAGGTCAGGCCGGGGATGCCGAGGCTGGCGAAGTTGTAGTCGTAGCGCAGTTGCCAGGAACGTTCCTGGGTATTGGCGAAGTCGTTGATCTGCACGAAGTTGACCAGGAAGGGGTCGCTGTTGGCGATGTACGGGAAGGGGTCGTCACCGCTCATGCGCTGGTAGCCGGCACCGAAGGCATGGCCACCCAGGCTGTAGGTGAACATGGCGCCGAAGGCCTTGTTGTCGAGGTCGCGGAAGTTGCCGTCCTCGCGGCTCTGCGAATAGCGCAGGTCGCTCTTCAGCGACTGCCCTTCGCCCAATGGCAGCACATGCACCAGGGTGCCGTAGTACTGCTGGTAGATGTCTTCCAGCGTGCCGTAGTGCAGGCCGGCGGTGAGCTGCGGCGTGAGCTTGTACTCACCACCGCCGAAGACGAAGGAATCGCTGCTGCCGCCGATGCGGTTGCCGCTCATCTCGGTGTAGTCGCTGGAGCTGTTGGCCTTGATCCGGTTGATCTTGCCGCCCTGCAGGGTCAGCTTGTCGATTTCCTGGACGTTGAGCAGCGCGCCCTGGAAGGTCTGCGGCAGCAGGCGCGAGTCATTGGCGGAGACGATTGGGCTGCGGAACTGCAGGGCGCCGACTTTCAGCGTGCTGTTGGAGATCCTGGCCTTGGCGGTCAGGGCGAGCTTCGAGTAATCGTCCTGCGAACCGCCGGAACGGTCGGCCGGCAGCAGGCCGGTGCCGGCGGTGCCGTCGCCGGAGTCGAGTTTCAGGCCGAGCATCCCCAATGCATCGATGCCGAAACCGACGGTGCCCTCGGTGTAGCCGGATTCCATGCGCAGCAGAAAACCTTGCGCCCATTCCTCAGCCTTGTCGCGAGCGCCGCTCTGACGGAAGTCGCGGTTGAAGTAGAAGTTGCGCATCTCGACGCTGGCCTTGCTGTCAGCGATGAAGTCGGCGTGCGCCAGGGTTGGCAGGCCGCTGCCGAGCAGCAGCGCGGATGCCAGTGGGTAATGGGGTTTCATGGTTGCAGTGTCTCCTGTTGGGAGCGCGCAGCGGCGAGAGCGGCTGCTTGGCAGAGCGCGTTTTGAATGATGTTGTTGTGGTCTGCGCGGAGCGCGCCGCCATTCTTCAAAGCGTTGTTCGGCTGCGTCCAACGAGAAAAAACAGGGGGCCGGCGATAGGAAAATTCATCCGCCGGGCGAAAAACCTCTGGCATGCAACCTGCTACGCCCAAGGCAGCATGGGTGCTGACGATCAGGCCCGGATGACGATATTGCGAAGAGGCGTTGTGGCATGAACCTGAGATTTCTCGAGACCTTCGTTTGGGTGGCGCGGCTGAAGAGTTTCCGCCTGACTGCCGAGAAGCTGTTCAGTACCCAGGCGTCGATTTCCAGCCGCATCGCCGCGCTCGAGGATGAGCTCGGTACGCGTCTTTTCCTGCGTGATTCCAAGGGCGTGTCACTGACGCCCGAAGGGCAGAAGGTGCTCGAATACGCCGAGCGGATGATCGACACCATGCAGGCGCTGAAGCAGTCGATCAGCGATACCGGCAATATCCAGGGGCGCATCCGCATCGGGGCGATGGATACCGTCATTCACACCTGGTTGAGTCCGTTCGTAACACGGGTGATGGAGCGCTACCCCGCAGTGGAGATCGAACTGACCGCCGACACCGCGCGCAACCTCAACGAGCAGCTGCTCAAGGGCTATCTGGACATCGTGTTCCAGACCGACATGGTCAATGGCGACAGCGTGCGCAATCTGCAGCTGGCGGTGTTCCCGGTGCGCTGGATCGTGCCCACCGGCTCGCTGTACCACCGCCGCTACGCCTCCACGGATGAGCTGGCGCGCGAGCGCATCATCACCTTCTCGAAGAACTCGCGGCCACACCAGGACATTCTCAACCTGCTGCACGCCGGCAGCGTCAGTGCGCCGCGCATCAACTGCGTCAACTCCATCGCGGCGATGACCCGGCTGATTCGTGATGGCTTCGGGGTCGGCGCCTTGCCGCCGGCGCTGGTCCACGATGAACTCAAGCAGGGGGTGCTGAGCATTCTCGACGACGTTCCCGAGCCGCCGGCCTTGCCGGTGGTGGCCACCTGGCGCACCGGGGTCGGGCTGGAACTCAGCGAGGACATCATCGCCCTGGCCTGCGAGGCACTCGACGTCTACGCCGAGGAAATGGGCGAAGCCTGCATGGCGCGCGTCGCCCCGGCGCCGGAACAGCAGAGCGCCTGAGCCCTTCCGCTGGTCGACGGCCCCTCGAGAAGCCCCCTCGGCAGGCTCGCTCAGCGCGCGTGAAACCCGCTTGCCTGTCTGTCATGCCCCGGCGTAGGCAGCCTTGCCCAGCTTTTCCAGGAGCCGTCAGCGGTTGCCCGCTGCTGGTGCATTTGCCACAGCGATGCCCCGTTTCATCCCATAACGAATTCCGATCATGCGCCCCCGGTTTTTCTAGTTGGACAGGGTAGGGCGATGCGCTGAGACTCGAAATCGTCTTCCAGCCGCGCGTGCGGCGCACAAAGAACAATTAACAGGAGAGCACCATGAAAAGCATCGCATCGCGTTTCGCTATTACCGCTTTGGCTTGCGCACTGGGCGTCGGCGCCCAGGCTGCCGAGCGCTGGAACATGAGCGTCGAGCAGCCCGACGGCAACTTCATCACGACCGTGGCCAAGTCGTTCGCCGAGGACGTGGAGCAGGCCAGCCAGGGTGAGCTGCAGATTCGTGTGCACGCCAACTCGGTGCTGTTCAAGCGCCCCGAGGTCAAGCGTGCGGTGCAGACCGGGCAGATCCAGGCTGGCGACGTGCTGATGTCGGTACTGGGTAACGAAGACCCGATCTTCGAAGTCGACAGTGTGCCGTTCCTGGTGCGCAACTACGAGCAGGCCCAGGCGCTGTGGGCCGCCAGCCGGCCGGCCGTCGAGGAGCGCCTGGCCAAGCAGGGCATCAAGCTGCTGTACGCCATGCCGTGGTCGCCGCAGAGCATCTTCACCAAGACCCCGGTCGCCAGCATGGACGACTTCAAGGGCATGAAATTCCGTGCCTACAACCCGGCCACCTCGCGCATGACCGAGCTGATGGGGGCGGTGCCGACCGTGATCCAGACCGGCGAGATTCCACAGGCGTTCAGCACCGGCATGATCAACGGCATGCTCACTTCGCCGACCACGGGCGTGGACTCCCAGGCCTGGGACTTCTCTTCCTACTACTATGACGTCAAGGCCTTCATTCCGAAGAACTTCGTCATCGTCAACGCACGTGCCTTCGCGCGCCTGCCGGAAGCGACCCAGGCTGCGGTACTCGATGCCGCCAAGCGTGCCGAGGCGCGTGGCTGGGCGATCGCCCAGGAGAAGACCGGCGAGCTGGTCAAGACCCTGGCCGACAACGGCATGCAGGTGTCCGAGCAGGCACCGGCTGCGGTCGAGAAGGGCTTCGAGCAGATCGGCCAGACCATGACCGACGAGTGGCTCAAGCGCTCCGGGGCCGACGGCCAGGCTATCCTCGACGCCTACCAGCGTTGATGTCAGTGCCCATCGCTGCGTCGCAGCGATGGGCTTTTTCTTCAAGCTTGCCCAGGGAGCCCGCTGTTCATGACCCCACTGCACAAGCTCTACACCCTGTCCGGATGGCTGTCCGGCGTCTTTCTCGTCTCGATCTGCGTGCTGGTGGTGGCGCAGATCGTGGCCCGCCAGCTCGGCACCATGGTGCCGGCGGCCGATGAGTTCGCCGCCTACGCGATGGCGGCTTCCGGTTTTCTCGCCTTGCCCTATGCCCTGCAACGTGGCGCACACATTCGCGTGGAACTGATGCTGCGCCTGCTGCCGCCTGGTGGCCGTCGTGCGGCCGATGTGCTGGCCACCCTGATCGGTCTCGGCATCGCCGCCTACCTGGCCTGGTACTGCACCCTGTTCGTGCTGGAGTCCTACGAGTTCAAGGAAGTGTCCTCGGGCCTGTTGCCGATCCCGATGTGGCTGCCTCAGCTGCCGATGCTGCTCGGCACCCTGATCCTGGTCGTGGCCATGGCCGAGCGCCTGGTGCTGACCTGCCTGGGCAGGCGTTTCGAGTCTGCCGAGGCCGATACGGCGATGAGCGAGTGAGCCGCATGGCTCGATCCTTAATTGCGGCCATCGCCGCACTGATTCGTGAGTGAACCCGTGGACTACACAACCATCACCATTACGCTGCTGCTGGCACTGTTCGTGCTGCTCGGCGGCGGCGTCTGGGTCGCCCTGTCGCTGCTCGGCGTCGGCATCATCGGCATGGAGCTGTTCGGCGGCGCGCCGGCCGGCTCGATCCTGGCCTCCACCAGCTGGGCGTCCAGCGCCAGCTGGACCCTGACCGCCTTGCCGCTGTTCATCTGGATGGGCGAGATCCTCTACCGCACGCGCCTTTCCGAAGACATGTTCAACGGCCTGGCGCCCTGGATGCGCGGCATGCCGGGGCGCCTGCTGCACGTCAACGTATTCGGCTGCGGCATGTTCGCGGCGGTCAGCGGCTCGTCCGCCGCCACCGCCGCCACCATCGGCCGCATTTCCCTGCCCGAGCTGAAGTCGCGCGGTTATCCCGAGTCCATCGCCATGGGCTCGCTGGCCGGCGCCGGCACGCTCGGCCTGCTGATTCCGCCGTCGATCATGATGATCGTCTACGGGGTGGCGGCGCAGGTGTCGATCTCGCGCCTGTTCATCGCCGGCATTCTGCCCGGCCTGCTGTTGCTCGCCATCTTCAGCGGTTACCTGATGCTCTGGTCGGCCTGCAATCGCAGCCAGTTGCCGGAGGAGGGCGACCGCCTGCCGTTCATGGAAAAACTGCGCCGGGCCAAGTTGCTGATCCCGGTGCTGGGGCTGATCGTCGCGGTGATCGGTTCGATCTATGGCGGCATCGCCACGGCGACCGAGGCGGCGGCGGTTGGGGTGGTTGGCGCGCTGCTGATCGCGCTGTGTTCCGGGGCGCTGACCCGGGAGACCTTCATGGCCAGCCTGATGGGCGCCGTCTCCACCTCGTGCATGATCTTCTTCATCCTGCTCGGCGCGGCCTACCTGACGTCGGCGATGAGCTTCACCGGCCTGCCGGCGGCGCTGGCCGACTGGATCATCGCCAAGCAGCTGTCGCCGTACCTGCTGCTGCTGGCGCTGACGCTGTTCTTCATCGCCCTGGGCTGCTTCCTCGATGGCATCTCGATCATCCTGCTGACCACGGCGGTGATCCTGCCGGCGGTGCAGGCGGCGGGCATCGACCTGCTGTGGTTCGGCATCTTCGTCATCCTGGTGGTGGAGATGGCGCAGATCACCCCGCCGGTGGGCTTCAACCTGTTCGTCATCCAGAACCTCACCGGGCGCAACCTCGGGGCGGTGGCGCGGGCCAGCTTTCCGTTCTTCATGCTGCTGGTGCTGGCGGCGGTGCTGATCACCACCTTCCCGCAGATCGTCCTGGCGCTGCCCGAGGCCATGCGCGGCGCCTGACCCTTCTCCATGGCTCGTTCGCCCTGCGCTGGCGGGCCATGGTTTTTCTCTTTTGCACCGTCTCGGTGCAGCCTTGAAAGAAAATGTCGCAGCACCGCAAGCGGTTGCAGGGCTTCCCTCGTTAAGCTCGGCGGTCATACGTGACCAGTCGGTCGTCTCCCTTCGCGCCGGTCCGATGCGACTCGCAGGTGTCATTGTCGCTTCATGGACTAACGTTGAACTAGCAGACCATTGCAAACGTAGACGCGGCAGCAATGGCAACGCAGGTGGTTGTTCAACCGCCTGGCAACACCCAGCGGCAGCGATCCAGATGTCCTGTCGAACCACCAGCCCAACGGAGCAAAAACATGGCGTTCTTTACGGCGGCCAGCAAAGCCGACTTCCAGCACCAACTGCAAGCGGCCCTGGCGCAGCACGTGAGTGAGCAGGCGCTGCCACAAGTAGCCCTTTTCGCCGATCAGTTCTTCGGCATCATCGCCCTCGAGGAGCTGACCCAGCGGCGTCTTTCCGACCTGGTCGGCTGCACCCTGTCGGCCTGGCGCATGCTGGAGCAGTTCGATCACGCCAAGCCGCAGGTGCGGGCGTTCAACCCCGACTACGAGAAGCACGGCTGGCAGTCCACCCATACGGCGGTGGAAATCCTCCATGGCGACATCCCGTTCCTGGTGGATTCGGTGCGCATGGAGCTGAACCGCCACGGCTACAGCATCCATACCCTGCAGAACAGCGTGTTCAGCGTGCGCCGCGACAAGAACGGCCAGCTGCTGGAGATCCTGCCGCGTGGCACCCAGGGCGAGGGCGTGCTGCAGGAAGCGCTGATGTTCCTGGAAATCGACCGCTGCGCCAGCTCCGCCGAACTGAAGACGCTGGAGAAGGCCATCCACGAGGTCTTCGGCGACGTGCGCATGAGCGTTGCCGACTTCCAGCCGATGAAGGCCAAGGCACGCGAGCTGCTGGCCTGGCTGGACCGCGCCAAGCTCAAGGTGGACAAGACCGAGCTGGAGGAGATCAAGGTCTTCCTCGGCTGGTTGCTGGATGACCATTTCACCTTCCTCGGCTACGAGGAATTCACCGTGGCGCCCTCCGTTGAAGGCGGCACCATGGTCTACGACGAGAAATCCCTGCTCGGCCTGTCCAAGCGCCTGCGCTCCGGGCTCAAGGCCGACGAGCTGCACATCGAGCCGGAGGCGGTCGCCTACCTGCGTGAAGCGCAGCTGCTGTCCTTCGCCAAGGCGGCCGTGCCGAGCCGCGTGCACCGCCCGGCCTACCCGGATTTCGTCTCCATCCGCGAACTCGATGCCAAGGGCAACGTGGTCAAGGAATGCCGTTTCATGGGCCTCTACACCTCGGCGGTGTATGCCGAGAGCGTGTGGAACATCCCCTACATCCGCCGCAAGGTGGATGTGATCAAGCAACGCTCCGGTTTCGACAGCAGCGCCCACCTGGGCAAGGAGCTGGCCCAGGTACTGGAAGTGCTGCCGCGTGACGACCTGTTCCAGACCCCGGTCGACGATCTGTTCAGCACCGCCATGGCCATCGTGCAGATCCAGGAGCGCAACAAGATTCGCGTGTTCCTGCGCCGCGACCCCTATGGCCGCTTCTGCTACTGCCTGGCCTACGTGCCGCGTGACGTGTACTCCACCGAAACCCGGGTGAAGATCCAGCAGGTGCTGATGGAGCGCCTGCAGGCCACCGATTGCGAGTTCTGGACCTTCTTCTCCGAGTCGGTGCTCGCCCGCGTGCAGTTCATTCTGCGGGTCGACCCGAAGAGCAAGACGCAGATCGATCCCGTGCGCCTGGAGAAGGAAGTCATCCAGGCCTGCCGTTCGTGGAAGGACGACTACGCCGGCCTGATGGTGGAGAGCTTCGGCGAGGCGCAGGGCACCAACGTGCTGGCGGAATTCCCCGGCGGCTTCCCGGCGGGCTATCGCGAGCGTTTCGCCCCGCACTCGGCGGTGGTGGACATGCAGCACCTGCTCAGCCTGAGCAGCGAAAAGCAGCTGGTGATGAGCTTCTACCAGCCGCTGGCGCAGAACGAGCAGCAGCTGCACTGCAAGCTGTACCACGCCGATGCGCCCTTGCCGCTGTCCGACGTCATGCCGATTCTGGAGAACCTCGGGCTGCGCGTGCTCGGCGAGTTCCCCTACAAGCTGCGCCGTGCCGATGGCCGCGAGTTCTGGATCCACGACTTCGCCTTCACCTATGCCGAAGGCCTGGATGTCGACATCCAGCAACTCAATGACACCCTGCAGGATGCCTTCATCCACATCGTCGGTGGCGACGCCGAGAACGACGCCTTCAACCGCCTGGTGCTGACCGCGGCCATGCCCTGGCGCGACGTGGCGCTGCTGCGCGCCTATGCGCGCTACCTCAAGCAGATTCGCCTGGGCTTCTCGCTGAGCTACATCGCCGCCACCCTGGTCAACCACGCCGACATCGCCAAGGAGCTGGTGCGCCTGTTCCGCACGCGCTTCTACCTGGCGCGCAAGCTCACTGCCGAAGACCTCGACGACAAGCAGCAGAAACTGGAGCAGGCCATCCTCGCCGCGCTGGACAACGTTGCGGTGCTCAACGAGGACCGCATCCTGCGGCGCTACCTGGACCTGATCAAGGCCACCCTGCGCACCAACTTCTACCAGAACGGCGAGCATGGCCAGGGCAAGGCCTACTTCAGCTTCAAGCTCAGCCCGCGCCTGATCCCGGACATTCCGCGCCCGGTGCCGAAGTTCGAAATCTTCGTCTACAGCCCGCGTGTCGAGGGCGTGCACCTGCGCTTCGGCGACGTTGCGCGGGGCGGTCTGCGCTGGTCGGATCGTGAAGAAGACTTCCGTACCGAAGTGCTCGGCCTGGTCAAGGCGCAGCAGGTGAAGAACGCGGTGATCGTGCCGATGGGTGCCAAGGGCGGCTTCGTGCCGCGCCGGATGCCGGTCGGCGGCAGCCGCGACGAGGTGATGGCCGAGGGCATCGCCTGCTACCGCATCTTCATCAGCGGCCTGCTCGACATCACCGACAACCTCAAGGATGGCGAGGTGGTGCCGCCGGCCAACGTGGTACGCCACGACGCCGACGACCCCTACCTGGTGGTGGCGGCGGACAAGGGCACCGCGACCTTCTCCGACATCGCCAACGGCATCGCTGCCGAGTACGGCTTCTGGCTCGGCGACGCCTTCGCCTCCGGCGGCTCGGCCGGTTACGACCACAAGGGCATGGGCATCACCGCCAAGGGCGGCTGGGTCAGCGTGCAGCGTCACTTCCGCGAGCGCGGCATCGACGTGCAGAAAGACAACGTCACGGTGATCGGCATCGGCGACATGGCGGGCGACGTGTTCGGCAACGGCCTGCTGCTGTCGGAAAGCCTGCAGTTGGTGGCGGCGTTCAACCACATGCACATCTTCATCGACCCCAACCCGGACGCCGCGCGCAGCTTCGTCGAGCGCAAGCGCCTGTTCGAGCTGCCGCGTTCGAGCTGGGCCGACTACGATGCCAAGCTGATCTCCGAGGGCGGCGGCATCTTCCTGCGCAGCGCCAAGAGCATCGCCATCAGCCCGCAGATGAAGGCGCGCTTCGACATCGCCGCCGATCGCCTGGCGCCGACCGAGCTGCTCAACGCACTGCTCAAGGCGCCGGTCGACCTGCTGTGGAACGGCGGTATCGGCACCTACGTCAAGTCCAGCAAGGAAAGCCACGCTGACGTCGGCGACAAGGCCAACGACGCCCTGCGCGTCGATGGTCGCGAGCTGCGCGCCAAGGTGGTGGGCGAGGGCGGCAACCTGGGCATGACCCAGCTCGGTCGTGTCGAGTTCGGCCTGCACGGCGGCGCCAGCAACACCGACTTCATCGACAACGCCGGTGGCGTGGACTGCTCCGACCACGAGGTCAACATCAAGATCCTGCTCGGCGAGATCGTTGCCGGCGGCGACATGACCGAGAAGCAGCGCAACAAGCTGCTGGCGCAGATGACCGACGATGTTTCCGAGCTGGTGCTCGGCAACAACTACAAGCAGACCCAGGCACTGTCGCTGGCCGAGCGCCGCGCGCGCGAACGGGCGGGCGAGTACAAGCGCCTGATGAACGCACTGGAAAGCGCCGGCAAGCTGGATCGTGCCCTGGAGTTCCTGCCGTCCGACGAGGAACTCAACGAGCGCGCCAACAACGGCCAGGGCCTGACCCGTCCGGAGCTGTCGGTGCTGATCTCCTACAGCAAGATCGACCTCAAGGAGTCCCTGCTCAAGTCCCAGGTGCCGGATGACGACTACCTGGCCCGCGAGATGGAAACCGCCTTCCCGGACATCCTCACCGAGAAGTTCGGCGACGCCATGCGCCGTCACCGCCTCAAGCGCGAGATCGTCAGCACGCAGATCGCCAACGACCTGGTCAACCACATGGGCATCACCTTCGTGCAGCGCTTGAAGGAGTCCACCGGCATGAGCGCGGCCAACGTCGCCGGCGCCTACGTCATCGTGCGTGACCTGTTCCGCCTGCCGTACTGGTGGCAGCAGATCGAGGCGCTGGACTACAAGGTGCCGGCCGACCTGCAGCTGCAACTGATGGACGAGCTGATGCGCCTGGGCCGTCGGGCCACGCGCTGGTTCCTGCGCAGCCGGCGCAACGAACTGGACGCCGCCCGCGACGTGGCGCATTTCGCGCCGCGTATCGAGGCGCTGGTCGGTCGCCTGGACGAGCTGCTCGAAGGCCCGGCGCGCGAGCAGTGGCTGGCGCGCTACCAGAGCTTCGTCGAAGCTGGCACGCCGGAGGAACTGGCGCGCGTGGTCGCCGGCACCAGCCACCTGTACACCCTGCTGCCGATCATCGAAGCCGCGGACGTGACCGGCAAGGATGCCAGCGAAGTGGCGACTGCCTACTTCGCCGTAGGTGGCGCGCTGGAGCTGTCCTGGTACCTGCAGCAGATCACCAACCTGCCGGTGGAGAACAACTGGCAGGCACTGGCCCGCGAAGCCTTCCGCGACGACCTCGATTGGCAGCAGCGGGCGGTTACCGTGTCGGTCCTGCAGATGGTCGACGGCCCGCAGGACATCGAGGCACGGGTGGCGCTTTGGCTCGACCAGCATCAGCGCCTGGTCGATCGCTGGAAGGCCATGCTGGCCGACCTGCGCTCGGCGACCGGCACCGACTACGCCATGTACGCCGTGGCCAACCGCGAGCTGATGGACCTGGCGCAAAGCGCCTGAGCCATCCGCTGAAATGAAAAGCCCCGCCTAGTGCGGGGCTTTTCATTTCAGGCCGCGCGCGTAGCCCGGATGAAATCCGGGGCCGTACTCCAAGGATGCTCAGAATGAATTTCAGGACAGGGTTTGGGGATTCCCCGGATTGCATCCGGGCCACGGACGTAGCGCCCGCACGGTTTGCTCCCCTCTCCCATTTATGGGAGAGGGGCCGGGGGAGAGGGCCGAGCGCGCCGCACTTCGCCAAACCAGTACGCCACCGCCTTGACCGCCTTCGTAGCCCGCACGGTTTGCTCCCCTCTCCCATTCATGGGAGAGGGGCCGGGGGAGAGGGCCGAACGTACCGCAGTCAAAAGACCGTGCCAGCACGTGCGTCAGCGCAACATCTGCTCGACCAGGCGTTTCTCTTCGGAGAGTTCGCGCTGGCGTGCGTCGATGCGCGAGGCCAGCTGGAAGTTGTTGCTGGCGCGGCGCTTGGCGTAGTCCAGCTGTTCGATCGCCTGGTTGTAGTCACCCACCAGCGCGAAGAACTCGGCGCGCGCCTGGTGCAGGCCGATGGTGTTGCCGCTCAGGCCACGTACCTCGGCGACTTGGTACCAGACGTCCGGGTCCTTGCTGCGGGTCTTCAGCAGGTCATCCAGCGCCCGCTCGGCATCCGGGATGCGCTGCTGCTTGAGCAGCAGGTCGATGCCGCTCTGTTGCAGCGGATAGTTGCTGGGGTACAGGGTGCGCATGCGCGCCTGGCGGCGATCGGCCGCGTCGAGGCGGTTGGCGGCCATGTCCAGCTCGATCTGCGCCAGGTTGTAGACGATGTCGTCCGGGGCCTTGCTCAGCAGCGGTGCCAGGGTCTTGCCGGCCTCGTCGAGCTGGCCGGTCTTCATCTGCGCCAGGACCAGGCCATAGCGCGCGGCATCCAGCCCCGGGTTCTCGTCGAGCATGGCGCGGAAACGCTTGGCGGCGACCCCAGGCGTCTCTTCATAGGTCAGCTGCACGCGGGCGCGCATCAGCTGGTAGCGCAGGCTGTCCTCGCGGCCTTCCACCGGGTACTGCTCGGCGCGGTTGCGGGTGTCGGCGATGCGCGACTCGGAAACCGGGTGGGTCAGGAGGAATTCCGGCGGCTTGGCGTCGTAGCGGTACTGGCGCATCAGGCGCTCGAACATCGACGGCATGGCGCGCGGGTCGTAGCCGGCCTTTTCCAGGTTGACCAGGCCGATGCGGTCGGCCTCCTGCTCGTTCTGGCGCGAGAAGCGGCGCTGCTCCTGAATCGCCGCAGCCTGGGTCGACATGATGGTGGCGATGCCTGCATCCCCCGCGCCCGCTGCCGCGGCGACGATGCCGGCGAGCATGGCGGCCATCAGCGGCAGTTGCATGCGCTGCTGCGCCTCGACACCACGGGCGAAGTGGCGTTGCGACAAGTGCGCCAGTTCGTGCGCCATGACCGAGGCGTACTCGGCTTCGGTCTGGGCGTAGAGGAAGAGGCCGCCGTTGACCCCGACGATCCCGCCCGGTGCGGCGAAGGCGTTGAGCTGCGGGCTGTTGAGCAGAACGAACTCCAGGCGGCGGTCCTGTAGCTGGCTGGTCTCCGACAGGCGATAGACGCTGGATTCGACGAAGTCCTTGAGCTGCGGGTCGTCCAGCTGCGAGACCTGGCCGCGCAGCAGGCCGAGCCAGGCGCGGCCGAGTTGGTGTTCTTGCTGAGGGGAGACGATCGAGGAGCTGGCATCGCCAAGCGACGGCAGGTCACTGGCTCCCGTGTGGGCAGCGAACAGGCAGGCCAGCGTCAGCAGGGTGGGGCGCAGAAAAGTCATGCACTCAGGGCTCTCGGAGGGCAAAGGGGGTTACTGTAGCCGGCCAGCTAGCGCGCTGGCCAGGGTTGCAGTGGCTTGGTTATCCTAGCGCCCTTATCAGGAGTAGACGATGACAGACGTACCGGCTTTCGATGCCGAACTCGACGCCTGCGGGCTCAATTGCCCGTTGCCCTTGCTCAAAGCCAAGCTCGAGCTCAATCGCCTGGCCAGCGGCGCCGTACTCAAGGTCAGTGCCACCGATGCCGGTTCGCAGCGCGACTTCCGTGCATTCGCCACGCTGGCCGGTCATGCGCTGCTGCATGAAGAGGTCGACTCGGGTGTCTATCGTTACTGGCTGCGCAAGGCCTGAGTCCTTCGCCGTCCTCCCCAGCACATCTGCAGATTAAGGATCGTTGATGGTCAAGGTTATACGCGACTGGCTGCACCGCTACTTCTCCGACGAGCAGGCCGTGGTGCTGGCCGTGCTGCTGGTGCTGGGGTTCGCCGTGGTGCTGACCCTGGGCGGGATGCTCGCGCCGGTGCTGACCGGCCTGGTGCTGGCCTTTCTGATGCAGGGCATGGTCAACGGCCTGGAGCGCATGCGGGTGCCGCAGGTGCTCGCCGTGTGGCTGGTGTTCACCCTGTTCATGGGCTGCCTGGCGGTGTTCATGCTGGTGCTGATGCCGTTGCTGTGGCAGCAGCTCAGCACCCTGTTCAACGAGCTACCGCGCATGGCGGCCGAATGGCAGTCGGTGTTCCTGCTGCTGCCGGAGCGCTACCCGAACCTGATCACCGACGCGCAGATCGTGCAGCTGATCACCAGCATGCGGGGCGAGGCCGGCAAGTTCGGCCAGTGGGCGCTGTCGTTCTCGCTGTCCAGCCTGCCGATGCTGGTCAGCGTGATGATCTACCTGGTGCTGGTGCCGATCCTGGTGTTCTTCTTCCTCAAGGACCGCGAGCAGATCGGCCAGTGGTTCCGTGGCTACCTGCCGCGCGAGCGGGCGCTGATCAGCCAGGTCGCGCAGGAGATGAACCAGCAGATCGCCAACTACATCCGTGGCAAGTTCATCGAGATCATCATCTGTGGCGTGGTCACCTACATCGCGTTCGCCTACCTGGGGCTGAACTACGCGGCGCTGCTGGCGCTGCTGGTTGGCCTGTCGGTGGTGGTGCCTTACATCGGCGCGGTCGTGGTGACGGTGCCGGTGGCGCTGATCGGCCTGTTCCAGTGGGGCTGGAGCGACCAGTTCATTTACCTGATGGTGGTCTACGGCATCATCCAGGCCCTCGACGGCAACGTGCTGGTACCGTTGCTGTTCTCCGAGGCGGTCAATCTGCACCCGGTGGCGATCATCTGCGCGGTGCTGCTGTTCGGCGGCCTGTGGGGATTCTGGGGCGTGTTCTTCGCCATTCCGCTGGCCACGCTGTTCAAGGCGGTGATCAACGCCTGGCCGCGTACCGAGCTGGAGTCTGCACAGGATTGAGAGGGCGGGGCGCAGGAGTCCGCTGTCTTTGCTCTGTGTCTGGCCACTGGTGCTGGGGCCGCGTCGCTCCTCTGGGGAGAGGGGGCGTCCGCGACCAGCGGTGTGCGCCTGGGGCGCATCGCAAATGAATTCGCTCCTGCCGCTCCAGACTCCTCGGGCGAATCACCCCGTAGGCGCGGCTTCAGCCGCGAAACAGGCGCATGACTGGAGCGATATCCCCGTCAAACGAAAAAGGCCGCGAATGCGGCCTTTTTCATGCTCGCTCCCGCTGTTACGGGGCTCGGCATTCGCGGCTGAAGCCGCGCCTACAGCAGATGTGCCTGGTCTCAGCGCTTGTGCAGTTCCTGCGCGGCGGCCAGCACTTTGTCGACATGGCCGGCAACCTTGACGTTGCGCCATTCCTCGCGCAGCACGCCATCCTTGTCGATGAGGAAGGTGCTGCGCACGATGCCCATGTACTCCTTGCCGTAGTTCTTCTTCAGCTGGTACACGCCGAACAGGTCGCACAGGGCGTGCTCCTCGTCGCTGATCAGCTCGAAGGGAAACTCCTGCTTGCACTTGAAGCTCTCGTGCTTCTTCAGGCTGTCCATCGACACGCCGAAGATCAGCGTGTTGGCGGCCTGGAACTGTTCGAAGCGCGCACGGAAGTCCAGGCCCTCGGTGGTGCAGCCGGGCGTGGCGTCCTTCGGGTAGAAGTACAGCACGACCTGCTGGCCCTTGAGGTCAGACAGTTTCACCTGCTGGCCGCTGGTGGCTTCGGCCTGGAAGTCGGCAACGGCTTGGTCGATGGCTACGGTCATGGGAACTCCTTCAATAGAGACGGTCGATGATCTCGCGCGGCAGTCATCTGCGCGGCAGACGGCGGGGCCTGATGAGCAGGCCGCCGCTGCGGTTACTGGCGCAGGGCCGACGCGCGGCGAATCGTCATGGGTTCTGCGGGCGCCAGGGTTCGATCAGCGCGTCCAGGTTCAGGGCGTCGGCGAAATCGAGGAACTGATCACGCAGCCAGCTGATCTGGGTGCCTGCCGGCAGCGTCACCGTCAGCGTGGCGTTGAGCATGGTGCCGCCGGTCTGTGGTGCCTGGTAGGTATCGCAGGTGAGGTTCTCCAGCTCCACGCGGTGGTCGATGAAGAACTGGCACAGCTCGTTGAGGATGTCCGGGCGATACACGGCGCTGACGTAGGCGACGTAGGGCAGCGCCTGCGGGCGAGCGTCGGCGGCGGCGCTGCGGATCAGGTTGACCGAGAAGTCGTGCTTCTTGGCCAGCAGCGGCAGGCTCGACTCCAGGCGCGCCAGGGCGTCCCAGCTGCCGGACACCTGCAGCACCAGGGCGCTGAACTCTCCATGGCGGCTCAGGCGGGTGCTGATCACCGCACAGCGGTTCTCGTGGCTGGTGCGGCTGAGCAGGTTGGTCAGGGCCATGGCATCACGGCCGAGAGCGCTGATAACGAGGAATTGTTCGCGAACGGGGGGGGTGGACATGCAGCCTTCCTAAAGCGATGAACGGTCCGCGCACGAGACGCCGCAGACCAAAGAGAGCAGGTTAGCGAAAAGCACCGCCGAGGGGAATGGCGCCGCCACCCTCGTCGCCCCAAGTCGGGAGCGGATATGCCCTTGTCCGTTGCTTGTGCCGGACTGGTGGCACCAGTACCATTACGGCTCAATTTTTCCGGCAGGAGCAGTTGCATGATTGCGGGCAGTATGGTGGCACTGGTCACGCCCATGGACGCGCAGGGTGATCTGGATTGGGCGGCCCTGAGCAAACTGGTGGATTTCCACCTGCAAGAGGGTACCAATGCCATCGTCGCGGTCGGCACCACCGGTGAGTCCGCCACGCTGGACGTGGGTGAGCACGTCGAAGTAATCAAGCGCGTGGTCGACCAGGTCGCTGGCCGTATCCCGGTCATCGCCGGCACCGGTGGCAACTCCACCCGTGAGTCGGTCGAGCTGACCCGTGCGGCCAAGGACGTTGGCGCCGATGCCGCCCTGCTGGTCACCCCGTACTACAACAAGCCGACCCAGGAAGGCCTGTACCTGCACTTCCGCCATATCGCCGAAGCCGTGGCCATCCCGCAGATTCTCTACAACGTGCCGGGCCGCACCGTCTGCGACATGCTGCCGGAGACCGTCGAGCGCCTGTCGAAGATCGACAACATCATCGGCATCAAGGAAGCCACCGGCGACCTGCAGCGTGCCCAGGACGTGCTGAGCCGCGTCGGCAAGGACTTCCTCGTCTATTCGGGCGACGACGCTACCGCTGTCGAGCTGATGCTGCTGGGCGGCAAGGGCAACATCTCCGTCACCGCCAACGTCGCGCCGCGCGCCATGAGTGACCTGTGCGCCGCTGCCATGCGTGGCGAGGCGGCCATCGCCCGTGCCATCAACGACCGCCTGATGCCCCTGCACAAGGCCCTGTTCCTCGAATCCAACCCGATTCCGGTGAAGTGGGCGCTGCACGAAATGGGCCTGATGGACGAAGGTATTCGCCTGCCGCTGACCTGGCTCAGCCCGCGCTGTCACGAACCGCTGCGCCAGGCCATGCGCCAGTGCGGCGTATTGGCTTAATCGAGGAATTCTACGCATGAAGCGACTGGCCGGATTTTCCGCCCTTGCTCTGATCGTCTCCAGCACCAGCGGTTGTGGCTGGCTCTGGGGTGAAGATGGCTACTTCCGTGATCGCGGTAGCGACTACCTGGAAGCGCGTCAGACCGCACCGATGCAACTGCCGGCCGATGTCCAGGCCAAGCGTCTCGACCCGCTGCTGCCGGTGCCTGCCCAGGTCGCCAGCAGCAACTCGACGTCCCGCGAATTCGAGGTGCCGCGCCCTCAGCCCCTGCAAGTGCGCGGCGACGAGCGTGAGTTCAGCCTGCAGCGCAGCGGCGACTCGCGTTGGGTGGTTGCCCAGCGCGTGCCGGCCGAAGTCTGGCCGCTGGCCCGTCAGTTCTTCGAGGACAATGGCTTCCGCATTGCCAGCGAGCGCCCGCAGGTCGGTGAATTCACCACCTCCTGGCAGCGTTTCGACGAGCTTTCCAGCACCATGGCGCGTCGCCTGAGCAGCCGCGTGTCCGGTGTCGCACCGGATGCCGAAACGCGCGTACGTGTGCGCATCGAGCCGGGTGTGCAGCGCAACACCAGTGAAGTCTTCGTCACCAGCGCCGAGCGTCCGGCCGGCAGCAGTGCCGATGTCGCCTTCGCCGAGCGCAGTGGCAACGCCAGCCTGGAAGCGGCACTGCTCGACGAAATGCTGGTGAGCATGGCGCGTGGCGTGGAGCAGGGCGGTTCCGTCTCGCTGCTCGCGGCTCGCGACTTCGATGCTCCCAGCCGCGTCAGCCTGAGCGAAGACGGCAACGGCAACCCGGTGCTGAACCTCGGCGCCGACTTCGACCGCGCCTGGTCGGGTGTCGGTCGCTCGCTGGAGCTGGGTGACGTGCGTGTCGACGACCTCAACCGCAGCCTTGGCCTGTACTACATCAACCTGGCCGAAGGTGCCCAGGTCAATGAAGAGAAGCCCGGTTTCTTCGGTCGTCTGTTCGGCAGCGAGCCGAGCAAGGAAGAGATCGAGGCGCGCGCCGAGCGCTATCAGGTTCGCCTGACCCCGGTGGGCGATAGCGTGCAGGTCACGGTGGAGAAGGACCTCAACACCATCGCCCCGGCCGATGTATCGCGCCGCGTGCTGAGCCTGATCCAGGACAACCTCGGCTGATCCAGGCAGTAGCTGCCTCAGCCTCCAATCGATGGGCGAAATCCTAAAGGGTTTCGCCTGTTTTGTTTGCCACGAACGGAAATGCCGACATGAGCACACCTACCACCCTGAGCCTGAAGAAGATCTACTCGGGCAAGGTCCGCGACCTCTACGAAATCGACGACAAGCGCATGCTGATGGTGGCCACCGATCGTCTGTCGGCATTCGACGTGATCCTCGAACAACCGATCCCGGAGAAGGGCAAGATCCTCACCGCCATCTCCAACTTCTGGTTCGACAAGCTGGCCGGCGTGGTGCCCAACCACTTCACCGGTGACAAGGTCGAGGACGTCGTGGCGGCGGCCGAGCTGCCTCTGGTCGAAGGCCGTGCTGTTGTCGCCAAGCGCCTCAAGCCGGTTGCCGTCGAGGCCATCGTGCGAGGCTACATCGTCGGTTCCGGCTGGAAGGAGTACCAGAAGAGCGGCACCGTCTGTGGCATCGCCCTGCCGGCTGGCCTGAAGGAAGCGGCCAAGCTGCCGCAGCCGATCTTCACCCCCTCGACCAAGGCCGCCGTCGGCGACCATGACGAGAACATCAGCTTCGAGCAGTGCGAAGCCATCATCGGTGCCGAACTGGCGGCCAAGGTGCGTGACACGGCCATTGCCCTGTACAGCGCTGCGGTCGAGTACGCGGCCACCCGTGGCATCATCATCGCCGACACCAAGTTCGAATTCGGTCTCGATGAAGACGGCACCCTGACCCTGATGGACGAAGTGCTGACGCCCGACTCCAGCCGCTTCTGGCCGGCCGACAGCTATGTCGAAGGCAGGAACCCGCCCAGCTTCGACAAGCAATTCGTCCGCGACTGGCTGGAGTCCACCGGCTGGAACAAACAACCCCCGGCCCCGGCCGTGCCGGCGGACGTCGCGCAGAAGACGGCGGACAAGTACCGCGAGGCGCTGACGCGCCTGACCGCCTGACCGCCCAGACAGGCGCCGCCGGCAGCACCGGAGGCGCCTGTTTTTTACAAGCGACTGATAGAACAAGAAAAATTTTCAAAATTAGCTTCGCCAAAGCGTATTGAGCTGTTATGATTCGCGCCGCTTGGGAAGATGCCGGAGTGGTCGAACGGGACGGATTCGAAATCCGTTGTGTCAGCAATGGCACCTAGGGTTCAAATCCCTATCTTCCCGCCATATCTCAAGCTTAAGCCCCTGAAATTCTTAGAGTTTCGGGGGCTTTTGCTTTCTACGGCATGCAAGGTGTCGAAGAAGTGTCGAGAGTCGCAGCGAAACAGAAGGGGAAAGGATGTTCCTGAAAACGCTGAAACCAAGCTGGAGAAAGCTGATTGTTGCAGCGGGCATCTACTTCATGGTCTTGCTAAGCGTCGGCGCAGATAAGGCCATCCAAGACGTATCCCGTAAGCACCTAGCCTCGCGTCCTGAGGTGCAGCGCTATCTAGCAGAGATCAAGAGCCTGTATGGCAGCGCTGATGTGGAAGTGAAGGTAAATGAACTCAGAGCCCAGCTTCTGGAAAATACCTCTCTCAGCTATGCCAACAGAGACCTTGCACTCAAGGTGTCGATAATCAACTGGATACGCGGCATTAGCATCGGCGTTCTTTGTTATTTGCTGGCGTGTATAGCCTGCACCGGTGCATCAGCGCGTAAGAGTTGAAACTGCAGGTTATCCCTGAGTCGGCGGGTACATCCTGGCCAGGTGCTTACGACGAGCGGCAAACTCAGCCTCTACATCGTCATTGGAACGACCACGACCAGTCTTTAGCGATGCCCTGGCAGCGGCAATCTTGCGTTGCAAGAATTCATCATGCTGCCTGGCCTTGTGCTGCTGTTGAACGAAGTCACGCATGATGCCCCCATGCTTCGATATGGCTATGGGGGTGATGATGCCGAGAAAGCGCCGGTGATCGCTAGCGTGGCCGAGGCTGATGGCATCCTGCAGGTGATCCGGCGTCAGGTGCGTATAGCGCAGGGCCATGGCCGGGGTGGTGTGGCCCAGGATCTTCTGCAGGGTCAGGATTTTCCTGCCATTCATCACGAACCGACTGGCGAAGGTGTGCCATAGCAGGTGTGATGACTGGCCAGCAGGTACTGGCAAGCGAGACTCACCCAGGGCCTTGTCAAAGCTGTTCAGGCAACTGCTGAACTGGCCGTGTTGCTTGAAGTGCCGGTGTATCTGCTGTTCCAGCTCCGATTGCGACGAGGCCAACCGAAACTTGACCGATCAGAACGCGGGATAGCGATCACCCAGGAAGTAGCCAAGCGCTGGTACGCCCGCACGGAAGGGAGATTCAAGGATGAAGGCTGACAGAGACGACGCCCCCGAATGGCTGACCAGTCGACCTCGCAAACGCGGCAACATGGGCGTGGTGCTAGCCGGGGTGATAGGCATGGTCGTCACCCTTGGTGCGCTCACACTGGTCGGCCAGGCCTTCATGCAGAACACAGTCACGAACCTGGCTACGAACAGTCAGCAACCGAAGCCAAAGCCGGTTGCCGAGATCACCCGACCAGAGCCAACGCCCAGAAACGACTGGGACAAGATCGTGGAAGAGCAGGCAAGGTGAGACGCAATGTCTCGACAGCGAGCTGAGCAACCCACTAGCTCAGACAGCCCGGCCACCAAGCAAACCGTATTCAACGATCAGAACTACACCCCGAAGGGCGCGATAAACCTTGTCGACGCGAGAGAGTGGGGCACCGCCGAGCCATACGAACAAACCCGAAAGCGCCGGAAGAACAGAAGATCATGGTAATCGGTGAGCAGAACAGGCCAGAGGACTGGATTTGTTCATTTGCAGAGAAGGGTGGAAGCCTAAGAAAACGTGACTGCAAATCCCGGTATCAGTTGAATAATAGGAACTGACGCGGAGCTAGGGAAAGAGCCATCAAATATCGAGCGGATTTATTGTGCTCGCCAGTCAGAAGTAAATTAGTCCCCCTTTCCTTTCTAACGTTTGGTTAAGAGGCGGTCTTTAGCCCGTTCCAGTGAGCGAAGCGAATGATATGAACCACTAGTTAGAGGACTATTGGGAATGATAAATGTCCAGTACCTTGCCAGTTGTTGCGCAAACTTCACCTTCTGGAGTCCCTCCGAACGTGTCTGGCGAGAGGCTTCCGTATACATACCAGATGTTATTGTTTTTTTCTGCTGTAAATGGTTCAAAGCTTGCTAAGTAATCGGCTTTGTGTATTTTTAGCATTGCTTTTTTAGTTGCTTCAATAGCATGTGGGGCTGAAGTAATAGCTACTTGGTTGGCCGGCGTTTCTGGACATTCATTTTTTGCATTTGCGGTCCCGGCCATAGTTAAAAGAGTGAGTAATAATAATTTTGACATGGATACCTAACGTTTGGTTAAGGGGCGGGCTTTAGCCCGTCCCAGAGAACGAAGCGAACGGTTTTAGCCACTAGTTAGACTCATGAATTACCGACACTACGAGAGTTCAGTGTATCTTCCGCCAAATGCTTGGGTGGAAACACTCATTACCAAACGCCGGATATAATTTTGAAAAACCATTTCGCTATTCCCGGGTGTTTTGCGGCATACGCCCAGTATTGATTTCTCAGATACCGAATGAACCTGCTCTTTGTGGCCAACATACGGTAGTCGAAATCTGTAAAAAACAGGACTCTTTTCGCACGTGCTGCAAGGATGTTCTCAACGTTCAGATTTCCGGCCATCAAGCCCTCGGCGAGCGTGGCTCCGTCCCAGATGGCGAGATTGAGCCCTTGACCGCCCACCGGCGATTGTAGGTGCGCGGCATCACCAATTAACCAGATTCGGCCCTTTCTCGGCGTTGAGACGCGCTTCAGAGCCACATTGAAGTGACGTTCGTAGCGAATTTCGGAATCTTCGAAATGCTCGCGAAGCCGGTCAGCAACGTTTTTGGCATTGAGAATACCTTGTACGACACCAGCTTTCGGCTGCGACAGGAACAGACCTACGCCGTTCGACTGTAGATACAGTTGCGCCTGAGCTGTGGAAGGCCACTGATTCGTAGCCACCTCTGCAACAGACCATTGCTCCGGATAGCTTCGGCCTATCAACGGTATTTTCGCAATTGCGCGCACCTTACTGTGAGCGCCATCTGCACCAATCAACCAATCAAAGGGCTCAACACCTTCTTCCGCTTGGTGAGTGCTTTTCAGCCTAACATCTACTGCGGATTCTGTTTCTTCGAATGAAACGAACTCCGTGCCGTATTCGACAGCTATCCCTTTTGACCAGAGCACCATTTCAAGGTGCAACTCCAACTCCCCTTGCGGAAATAGCTGTGCGGGTGGTTCACCGTCAATTTCTGGCACCGGAACATTTGCGACCAATGCCCCATCATCGTAGAAAGCAAAATTTCGCATTGGGATAGCACTTGCCACGCTTTTGGGCGAGATGCCAAATTTTTCCAGCTGGCTCCATACCCCCGCAGCAACACCCGTTGCTTTTTCGATCATCGATCTTGAAGGGCGTTTATCGACTATTCGGACCTTCGTTCCACGGAAAGCGCATTCAAGTGCAAACGCTAACCCGCTCGCACCTGCACCAACTACCAATATTCTTGGAGCTAATTTGCTCAACTTGACACATCTCAAGGAAAAAGGGGGCGGATTTATTTAGTGCGCTCACCTGTCCAAAAAGCCTGTCCCCTTTTTCCGTCCATGTTTCTTGTAGGATCTAGACTGTACCGGTGAGCGAAGCGAGCGACTTAAAGGGCGATAGAAATGTCCTGCATATTTCAGCTAGTCCTGCAGATATATATCTACACGCTCTTTTCCTTTGCCAATGTTGACGCGCTTTAGTCTGACGGAACCGATTTCGCCAGTGCGGCGCACATGAGTTCCGCCACAAGGTACTCGAGAAAATCCCTCAATCTCCCAATAGCGTCTTTCGTTTTCCTCATCGTCATAACCTGTTCGTATTTCCACGTCAGAGGCAATGATCCGATTGGTTTCTTCAGTAAGTTTTGGTAATAGAGGAGATATGCTCTCAGGCCAGTAAAAATCAATCCTGGCTTTATCCTGAGTAATATGTGCGCCGATTTTATCTGCCGACTCAAATTCTTTATAGAAGAGTTCAAGTACAAGCTCTGCTGCAAAATGCAAACGCATCAGCCTATGCCGGCGAACCCAATCGATCTCGACTTGAACTCTTTGACTAGGAATTAGTCCGTGATCATCTGGGAGCGTATAAATAATGTCACGCCCCTCTTTTTGGGCCGAAATAACTTTAACTCCGCCAATCGTTCCCCGATCACTATCTTGGCCGCCCGAAAAGGCAAAGAAGATTGTAGAGTCGAGCTTAACCTCAGGTCCCAAAACAGACTTGACGGTAGCCTCATAGCTTGTGCAGTAAGGGTCAACCCAAAAAAATTTCCTTGTCACGAGTAAAAATTCCTATGGCCGTACTAACGCTCAGAACCTATCCGGCCCTGACCAACCTGTCTAGTTGAGTGTCGAAATCAACGGGCGACACGGGACCGCAATGGGCAGAAGAGAAGGGGCGAAAGCCCCAGTTTTGCTAGTGTTGGGCAGGGAAGGGCAGTAACGGACAGCAGTTCAAACGGGTTCGACGCTCACTGCTTTCCAGTGATCAGGTGTGCTGCCCACGGAAGAGGGTGTACCGAATGGCCGTTGCACCCAGGAGCACCATTGCCCAGGCGATTGATGCATTGAACGCTGCCGCTGCAGGCCGCCAGAGGCTGTCCATCGAGTCCGTATCGACAGGCCAGGCGAACAGAGCACTGGCCAGCGCCGCAGCTGCAGCGAGCAACCAGGTCCAGCGATCAAATGCACGGATGCGATCGGGGGAGGCACCCTTGGGCCTCAGCTTTGCAAAGGCGAGCGCCGTGGTAGCCACAACGAAGCAAACAAACAAAGCGAAGACAATCATCCTGGGCACCTAATGTTTGGTTCAGGGGCAGATTCTAGCTGCTATGCAAGAAGGTGAGCTTCTCTTACTCTGGCAGCCCTTTGAACTCTGGCACATCACCAGTCGCCCGACCCCATACTGCTTTGCTTGATGTGAAAATTTGCGCAGTCGGCAGCGTAGCAATTTCTGTGTCCAAACAACCCGCAGGAACAACGAGCAGGTTTGTAAGTTGAGTGCTGGGCAATGCTGAGCCACACGACCTGCAAAAGCTTTTGCTGTGGCGGGTGCCTGGAAGCGTAAAGGATGTCACAGAATCTACACCCGCCAGCCAGGTCAGTTTAGCTGACTGCGAAAACAGATTTGATGCATAAGCAGAGCCAGTGTCCTTTTGGCAGTGCTTACAGTGGCACAGGTAAAAGCTGTCGAAATCTCCATGGATCTCAAATTTCACTGTGCTGCACAGACAAGAGCCAACATGCTTAGTCATAGCTATCTCTTCTATGGTCTACATATTAATCAGGCATGACGTTTACTTAAGGCGCAGGTGTTAGCCTGTACCAGTGAGGGAAACAGACGGATTGAGCCGCTTGTTAGGCGTGCTCAACCGGTATTCAAGCCGTAAATCATAAGGAAGATTAATTGTGGCTTCCACAGGCCCAGCAAGACATGAAGTTGCTAGGGTTGCTTTCCTTGCAGTTTTTGCACCGCCACTCGGCTTCGCTTTGCGAATAATTTGATTCTTGTTCGTATTGAAATCGGCCGACAAGTTTGGCAGCAGCTTCAAACTGTTCGGGGTGTACCCAGAGTTCAGGGTGTATGGGTTTGTTAAAGGAAATAACCGAGCGGATGGAGCTCTGGTGTTCGTTCAGTATTTTTACAGTTATGCCATTGCTTTGCAGGTAGCTAGCTATCAGATTTACCTGGATAAGGCTGTCAGATTCCAATAGTTTTCGCAAAATAAATGCCTGATGTCTGATTATGGGGTTGGTGTTAGGTCTGTCCGGCGAGCGGCTTCAACATGTTGTTATGCGCTGTATTCGCCGGAAAATACAAGTGTCCAACCGCCGATCTCAAGAGTGTGCAGAGGAAATTCATTGTCACTTGTTAATTTAACTTCATGAATTGGAGCGCTGAAGAGAGGGTTGAACGGTCCATGTTCATCAATTGCGGTAGAAAGCAGGCCGACGCATTCTTCGAATTGCCACTTCAGGTCTTCTCGGACGGTAGGAGATAGGTGAGAGAGTGATGTGTCTAGCGGGCTCCAGGATTTTTTAATAAATTCGTCGCGGTTTGAAAGTGATGTTTTTATTGTTGAGTATTGGATTTTGCACTTCTTGAGGTACAAGGCTAGGTCGGCTTCTAGCGTTCCGTTGCTCTTATAAATGCCTACAGAGATTCCTGCTTTTCTGTTCGCAACTATTTCTAGTGCCTTGAGAAATCCATGAGTGAAGCTTAAGGCATTATCAAGTTCAATCGGTAACTGCATAAGGTGTATGATGCTTGGTTGGTGGGGATGAAAAAGGACGGATTTATTTATTGCGATCGCCCATCGAAAATAAATCTGTCCCCTTTAGCTCTTTCTTCATGCGTTATGTGGTGCGGATTCTTTTCAGATAAACAAGTGCCCAGCCGAATATCGCAGTGGCTATAATGTAGCCGCCAAGCATGACGATAGCAGTAGATTTGAAAGCCGTTATGAAGTCGACTTTTTCTGCGTGCATTATAAAGTATAAAGCGCCGAAACTACTGCCAGATATAGCACACAGTACAAGAGCAGATACATAGCCAAGCAAGATGAGTGTCTGGCCTTTAAGGCTATTATTTTTTGATGAAAGGAGCGCGCCAAAGAATAGCCATGAGATGCACGCAATGCTTGCAAACGCTCCCAGCACCAGAGCCCAACGATGAAGCTCCTTTGTCCCAACTGGGAAGGCATAGATGGCGAGGCATGTAGAGAGTGCAGCGATGCCACCAGTAATTATTAGATTTGCTGAGCGCATACTATTCCTTTAGTGCATGCCTATTAGTTAGGCGACCTTGCCGTCGCATGACATGACCGCTGCTGTCTGATCACCTCCCCGGAGAGGCGCCAGGTCCTAGGCCAGAATGAAGACACGGCTCGCATAGGCGGAACGCGACACGCAGAGCTGCTCAGGTCGGATGTTCCAGGGTGTGTTGGTGGCTAGACGCTACCGATGGCCAACACGACTGTCTAGGCAGTGTGTCGATAAAGTGGCGAAGTTAACGGGCGACATAGGGCATCAGTGGGCAGCTGCGATGAGACGGAACCCCTGATTTTGCTAGCGTTGGGCAGGGAAGGGTAGTAACGGGCAGCGGTTAAAACGGGTTCAAGATCCCCATCTTCCCGCCATATCTCAAGCTTAAGCCCTTGAAACATCCAGCGTTTCGGGGCTTTTGTTTTCTGGGGCGTGCAAAGCGTCAAAACCCCTGCGCTTTGGCGTATCGACGAGGCGTGCCGGCACCTTTGGCGTCGATAAACCTTCGACTCGCTCACATTCCTTGCATCCTCTCGGGGAGTGGAAACGGTCGATCCTGTGAGGGCTCGACGCTGTCTCCCAGTCAAGGAATCGTTATGCGATGAGGCAAAGGGCGGGGTGTTCAACCGGCTTGCGGCGTTAGTCAAAAAAGCAGCGCCAAAATAATGATGAGTGGTCGTTAATCACCGCTGAACCCGGCGATAAGCTCGGTTGCAAGTCGGAGGTCGTGCTCGCGTTCTCGTGGGGCGGCGGTCTGGCGGGACTGAGTAGGCCTGCGTTGGCCGTTTTATCCATGGAGTTCAGTCATGATCGATCTTGCCACCTGGAACCTCACCATTCCCGTAGGCGTGCCTGCGACTGTCATCGATACGCCTCTCCTGGTCGGCGGGTATCAGGATGACTACTTTCAGTCCCGCGACGGGCGGATTTTCTTCTGGGCGCCGGCCAATGGCTCTACCACCAGCAACTCGGTGTACCCGCGCAGCGAACTGAGGGAAACCTATGCCGATGGCACGCTGCGGAACTGGTCCTACACTGCTGCGACCGATGTGCTGAGCGCGACTGCCAGAATCACTCAGGTGCCTGCCAGCGGCATGTTGGCGTTCTCGCAGATTCACTCCAAGCAGGGCACTTCACCGCCCTTGATGCTGGGTTACCAGTATGTGCCGCAGACGGGTTACGGCAACGTGGTGATCGCGTTTCGCGGGCATCCTGCCGACGCCGATTCGTTGAAGATCGTGTTGTCGAGCAAGGTGAGGCTGGATCAGGACTTCAGCTATGAAATTCACCTGGCGAAGAACGGCACGCTGAGTATTGGCCTGGTCGAGCCGGGCGGAGCGGTGAAGACCTGGAGTCGCAGCTTGAACAAGGCATGGGCGAGCCATGCGTTGTACTTCAAGGCGGGGGTCTACACCCTCGACAACAGCGGCAATGAAACCAATGCGGGAGCGGCGACCTTCAGCCAGTTGAAGGTCGAGCATCGTTAGCTGCGGTGTTCCGTCGATCGGTCCGCGTCGGCTAGTTGCTGCAGGTCGGGGCGTCAGTCGGGTCGGCCTCTGCGCCCTGGAACTGCGAGATCTGCAGGTGGCAGCGACGGCGCACGGTGCTGTCGAGTATCTGGCTTTGCAGCGGCAGCAGGTCGCCTGTCAGCAGGTTCTGCAGCAGCGGAGTGGCCTTGAAGTGGTTGTCGCCCAATATGGTGTCCTGCATGCCCTCTACTCGGATCATGGCCTTGCCGATGCTTTCCAGGCGGTTGCCGGTGATGACCAGTTGGCCGGCGCTGGGTTGGGCGTTGCGCAGGCTGATGGCGTATTCCGGTGTCGAATGAATGCGGTTGTCGAGGATCAGCGCGCCACTCAGTTCGGCTGCGTCGATGGCGCTCAGCCTGCTGTTGGCGATCAGATTGTCCTGGACCAGCAGCCCTGAACCATCGCCGATCTGCCGCAGCATCAGGCCGTAGCCCAGGGATGCACCCAGGCGGTTGCCCTGTATCAGCAGGGCGCCGTGCTGCGCACTGACTTCGATGGCACTCTTGCCCGCGCGCAGGATGAGGTTGTTCTGGATGCGTCCGCTGCTGCTGCCGCTGACGCGCACGCCGCTGTTGTTCTTCACCCCGTCGATGCGGTTGTCGGCAAGCAGAAAGCGGCTGTTGCCGAGGTCGATGGCGTACTGCTGCTGCCTGATGAACTGGTTGCCACGCACCAGTGCCTGGCTGTGATTCAGCTCCAGCGCGCTGGCCATTTCCTCGAAGCGACTACCCTCGATCAGGATCTGTGCCGGAGGGCGATTCGCCGACTGGTGCGGGCTGAGGCCACTGCTGACGCCGCGCGAGAGGTTGGCGTTGTAGCCGATCCTGACCAGTTGCGAGGTCTCGATCTGCAGGCGGCTGCCGGCCCAGTTCATGATGAAGGGGCGGGTGGGGCGGTCGGTGTCCGTGGCACGGCCGTCGCTCCAGCTCTGCAGCCTTGAGTTCTGCACGCGCAGCAGCCCCTGATTGATCAGTGCCGTGCCGGATGGACCGAACAGGTAGAGCACCTGGTCGTCGATCAGCAGTGCAGCATCGTCGGCGATCATCAGCGGGTAGCTGAGCAGGTAGCCGTCGTCATGGCGGCCCAGGACCCGGGCATCGTTGAGCTGCGTGCGCAGTTGCTCCAGGGTGATGCTGCCGCCACGGATCACCACGGCACGCGGGTGTTGCGCCTGGTAGCTGGCGATGGCGCGGAACAGGCCGTTGTGCACGAACGGCTCGAACGGCCAGCTGCCGGCCTGCGCGGAGTACATGGGCTCCAGGGTGACGCTGCCGCGCTTCCCGGGGGCCTGCATGTCGAGTACAGGAGGCTGACTGCGCTGCATGATCTGCGTGCTGCTGCGCTGCTGTTGCTGCTGCTGCCAGTGCGGGTCGAGCGTGTGCAGGGCCGCTGGCGCACCGAGGGCCGCGAGGCTGAGGGTGCAGGTCATCAGCAGCAGTGCGCGGGAAAGGGTCAGAGCCTGTGACATGGCGACAATCCTGGGTCAGTTGGGCCGGGGATACAGCGGCTTGAGGTCGCCGCCTACCTGGCTGTAGTGGTTGATCTCCTCGCCGTGTGCCTGGTACAGGCGGCGGCCCCACTGATGTTGCGGATAGCGGTTGAGGAACGGCAGCAGCCAGACCATCTTGTGCGGGCCGACATCGGCCTGGCGCTCGCTCAGTTCGGCGACGGTCCCGGGCTCCAGCACGGCGCGAGCGGCGAAGTTGGCGAGGCCGGCGAGCTGGCTGCGCTCCTGTTCGCTGAGCGGGCGACCGTTGAATTCCGCTGCCTCGACCAGCAGCATCAGCGGCACCAGCGCGTAATGGCTGTAGTCGGCGGCCAGGCGTCCTCTGGCGACTTCCAGTGGCAGGTACTCATAGTCCCCCTTACCTTGGGCGAGCTGGCTGAACGCCCGGCGCAGGGCGACGTCTGCCCAGGCCAGGCCCTTGTCGTCATCGAGCAACATGGCGGTGGCGGCGACGGCCCACGCGGCCCAGTAGTCGTGGTTGTTGAAGTAGATGCCGCTGTCGTGGCGACGAGGCTCGTATTCGGCGATCACCTTGGCGGACAGCTGTTGCAGCCAGCGCGTCTGCACGGGGCTCAAGCGATAGCGCTGGTCACTCAGCGCCTGCACCTTGAGCAGGGTCGAGGCGATGGCGGCGAGGGCCCACTTGCGCGAGGCAACGCCGGTCTTGCTGGCGTCATCGCTGAGCAGGGCCGAGCGGCTGCCCCAGGCGTCGAGCCACTGGTCCAGGCAGGCCAGGGCGATGTTGGCCTCGTTGGCCTTTTGCGTGCGCTGGAACACCTGGGCGGCCTTGATCAGGCCACCGATATAGCCCTGCACCTGCTTGCGGATGCGCTGCGTGTCCTTGCTCTGCCGAGCGACCAGGCGGCTCTTGCTGGGGTCGCGCTGGTCGTACTTGCTGTCCAGCTGCAAGTGGCCGGTGTAGGCGGCTGGCGGCGTCTTCGGGCAGCGCTCCTGGCGATAGTCGCCGACCAGGCGTGACGCCGCCGTCGACTGCGGCGCCCAGATCGACTGGGCCGCGTTGGCGCCCAGCGAGGCGCAGAGCAACAGCAGCAGGGCCGTCAGACGGGTGCTCACAGGCATAGCTTGGTCTCGATCTTGAAGGGCTGCTCGACGGTCTGCGTGGGTTCGAGCAGCACCGACAGCAGGTTGGCGTCGCGGAATTCCGGGGCACGGCTCAGTTCGAGGTAGTACTGCCCGCCCGTGACGATGGCTTCACGGCGGAACCACACCTTGTCGCGGGTGCCGTTGTCGTAATAGGTGATGATGTAGAAGTTCTTGATGTTGGGATCGCTGATGCGGATGTCGAGCACGGCGTCGCGGCCCTTGAGGTTCTGACGCGCCGCCCCCGTGTTGCTGAGCAGCTCGAGGCGGTCGTTGAGGCCCATGCCCGGTCGTTCCAGCTGGGCCTGCAGCACGCTGTCGCTGGCCTTGCAGCCGCCGTTCACGGCGGGGATCAGCTGGCGGTAGGTCAGCTCACCGTCCAGCCGGTAGTTGGCCGGCAGTTCCCAGATGATCAGTTTCGGTGCCTTGTCCGGCGAGTAGTTGCTCGACTGCAGGTATTCCAGCAGCGAGCCGTCCTGGCCGGCGCCCGGCAGTGCGTAGTTGATCAGGTCGGTGCTGAGGTACTGCTTGAGGAATCCGTCGAAGTTGAACTGCTTGGTTTCATCCTCGCGGGCGGCGGAGTTGCTGGTCCCTACCAGCACCACTTCGGGGTCGGGCTGTTCTTCGAACAGCAGTGCGGCGTCGTTGCTCTCCGGCACGGTCTGGTAACCGGGCACGAACTGGTAGCCGAAGTGGTTGCCGCAGATCGCCGCCAGGCCAAGGTTGAGCGTGCCGTCCTTGTACAGCGTCAGGGTCTGCTCGGTGACATAGCCCTTGCGCGGCAGTTGCGCATAGACCGGACTCTGGCGAATGGCCTCGGCCGTGAGGCGGGCAGTGGATTCTGCGCCTACCGGGGTCCAGTGGTGGTCGCGGCGGAAGAAGAAGTCCTTGGGCGGATTCTCCACCAGGGTCATGATGTCGGGGACGATGGCGCCGGCGTCGCGCATCTGCTGCAGGAACCGGCGCAGGCTGCCGCTGGCTTTCTGGTAGTCGAAACCATGCGCCTGCCCGGGTAGCAGCTGGGCGCGGTGCATCAGCCCTCGGGTCGGTTGCACGGCTACCGCGACCTGCGTGCCGTGCTTGGCGAAGGCCTGCATCAGGCGCGCGAACTCCGGCTGTGCAGCCGCTGGAATGCCGAAGTCATTGGTCAGGTCGACCTCCGAACGAAACAGCCAGCGATCCTTACCAGGCACGATCTGCTTGAGCGCCTTCATGTTGCCCTCGGCGTATTCCTCGGGGGCGCTGAGGCGTGGGCAGATCAGGCATTGCAGGTCCTGGCAATCTTCGGCCTGCTCGGCTTGCGCAACGGCAGGCGTGGCGCAAGCGCCGGCAGCGATCAGGCTGCCGACCGCCAGTAGTAGAGGGTGCTTCATGCGTTTGCAGGTCATCGTCCGCTCACTTGTTTGGCTAGGCCGTCGGGAGTCATTCCGTCGGGTCGATGCTGTTCGCCAGGGTAATCGCGCGGAAGCCGCTGCCTGCCGGGAGGAGGGCGTAGCTGTAGGAGCGGCCCTTCTTCAGGAACAGCTCGTCGAAGTCGACCAGCCTGGCGTCACCGGCGTAGGCGGCGAAGGCGATCTTCAGCTCGTTGACCATGCGGCTGCCGGTCTGGTCGTGTTCGATCATGTCGACCACCACATGCTGGCCGTCGAGGGTCTTCAGTGCCGCCGGCTTGGCGGTGAAGTTGTAGAACGCGATCTGCGCCTTGCGCGGCTCGTTGACGAACTGGTCGGCGATCAGCTGCAGCTGGCCGTCGCGATAGAGCACCGTGCTGGCGGTATTGGCCTTGAGTTCACGCTCCAGCACCTGGCCGGCGACCGTGATGCGTTGCACGCCGGGAGCGACGAAACGGTAGCCGCCGAACTGCCCGCCGGTGACGGACTGGGGCTTGTTCTTGCCGCTGAGCGTGACCTCGACGTTGCTGTCGCTGAGGTTCAGTACCCGCACGAAGGCCGAGTTGGCCGGGGCGACCGGGTCGTAGAGGTCGGCATTGCTGTCCTGGGCGGCCTGGGCGCAAGCACTGCCGAGCAGCAGCAGGGTCATGACGCGAAGAATGAGGGCGGGCATAGGGGTACCTCTGGCTGGTGGAGATGTCAGGGAGAAGGGATCTGGCGTTGGGCGAGGAGGGTGCGCACGGGGAACTCCCAGATCACCGTCTGCACCTCGTCGCCACTGGCGGCAGGGCCGGCCAGGAACTCGTTCATGGACTGGAACGGGCCGCGCGCTTCCAGGGCGACGGTCACCAGATCGCGCTGCAGCGCCTGCTTGAGGAAGCCGGCGAAGTTCCAATCGTCGATACGCGTGTAGCTGGTGCCCACCAGCGCCAGGGAAATGGCCTCGTCGCCGAACAGGCTGGCGCCGAGGCCGCCGCTGTCGTGCTTGAGGGTTTCATGGAGCTGGATGTACACCGGTTCGAAGTAGCTGGGCGCCAGCCTGGGGTCGAATTTCAGGTAGTTGAGCAGGTCGCCGGTGATCTGCTTTTCGCCGGCGGCCTGGGTGACGTAGGGCGTGTCGCCGCGCAGCTGGGGGAACTGTCGGGCCAGGGTCTGCGCCGCCAGTTCGGCCCCCTTCGGGCTCCAGTGGGTGTCGTTGCGCAGGAACAGCGGCTCGGCGGCGGCGACGTCCTGGTACGCGCTGCGCAGGTCGACCGTGTCGATACCGCGCTCGGCCAGGCGCTGGCTGAACTGCTGGTAGAGGCTGCTGATTCGCTCGGCCGGCGCGTAGCTCGAGTGCTCGGCGTAGGTGTCGAGCTTCATCGGCACCGGCAGCATGATCAGCTGCTTGCCCTGCTGAGCCAGTTGCGCGTGGACCTTGTCGATCAGCGCCAGTTGCTTGTCCAGGTTCTGCTCCAGGTCGCTGGGCAGCAGGTACTCCTGGTTGGTGAACAGCCAGCCATCGCGGCCCAGCACCACGCCGCTGGCCCCTTCGCGGAAGATCGCCTGCTGGATGTTCGCCCACAGCTCCACGGATGGGTCGCGCAGAAACAGGCGCTTGTCGTAGAACTGCTCGAACTTGCGCACCAGCTTGCCGTCGAGAAACAGCGACAGGGCCTGGGTCTGGGTGCTGGAGAACGCGAGCACCGCAGGCAGCGAGTACAGGAACATGCCGCACAGCAGAACGCAGAACAGGATGCCGTTGATCTTGCTGGCCGAACTCATCACCGGAAACATGTCGGCAACCTCAGAACTGGAAGTACAGGAAAGGGGAGAAGGAATTCGCCGCCAGACGGGTGAGCGTCAGCAGGAAGCCAAGCCACAGCAGGAGCATGCCGACGCCGCTGACGTGCTGCATGAAGTACGTCTGCTGGCCGGCGTTGGCGTAGTAGCGGATGTTGATCGAGCCGGCGACGACGATCCACAGCAGGGCGATCAGGGTGAAGGTCATGGTCATGGCCGAGGTGCCGAACCAGTAGAGGTCCAGCGAGCCGAAGCCGTTGAGGCCGATCAGCGCCTTGTAGATCTGCAGGGCGTGGGGCAGGGCGCCGGTGAAGAACAACGGCATGCAGGACGCCAGGACGAACATGCAGCGCGCGTTGCGCCAGAAGTTGTAGGGCGTGTTGATCTTGGTGGCGATGCCCAGCCGGCGCTCGATGACCATGGCGATGCCGAAGAACAGGCCCCAGAAGATGAAGGCGAAGCTGGGGCCGTGCCACAGGCCGGACAGCATCATGGTGATGACCAGGCCGACGAGCATGCCGACCAGGCGCTTGCGCACCAGCGGCATGTACACGTAGTCGCGCAGGAAGTCGGCCAGGGTCATGTGCCAGCGCTGCCAGAACTCGGTGATGCTCTGCGCGATGTAGGGTTGGTTGAAGTTCTCCGCGAAACGGAAGCCCATCATCATGCCCAGGCCGATGGCCATGTCGCTGTAGCCGGAGAAGTCGAAGTACAGCTGCAGCGCGGAGACCAGCAGGCCGAACCAGGCGTCCGCCATCTGCAGCTCGCCACCGCCGATGAACAGCGTGTTCATCGGCGCCAGGGAGTCGGCGATCAGCACCTTCTTGATGAAGCCGAGCATGAAGCGGCAGGCGCCCAGGGAAAACAGTTCCAGGGAGTGGCTGCGGTTCTTCAGCTGCTTGTCGATCAGGCTGTAGCGCAGGATCGGCCCGGCGATCAGCTGCGGGAACAGGGCGATGTAGGCGGCGAAATCGACGAAGCGATCGGTGGGTTCCGCGTTGCGCCGGTAGATGTCGACGATGTAGCTCAGGGCCTGGAACACATAGAAGGAAATGCCCAGCGGCAGGATGATGTGTTCCAGGGTGAAGGTATTGATACCCAGCGGCTCGAGTACCGCGACCAGCACGTCGGCACCGAAGTTGGCGTACTTGAAGTAGCCGAGGGTGGCCAGGTTGCCGATCACGCCGACGCTCAGCAGGCGAAAGGCGATCTGCTTCTCGCCGGCATCGATTCGTGCCTTGATGCGCAGGCCGAACCAGTAGTTCCAGTAGGAAATGGCGACGAACAACAGCAGGAAATCGGGCCGCCACCAGGCGTAGAACAGGTAGCTGCCGAGCACGATCACGTAGGAGCGCCAGTGATCCCTGGCCAGGTAATAGCAGAGTAGGAAGACCGGCAGGAACAGGAACAGGAAGACATTGGAGGCGAAGATCATGCTGGCGCTGCTCTCGGTCAGTAGGTCAGGGTGATGCCCAGCGTCACCTGGTAGTCGTCGCCGATCTCCAGTGCGCTACCGGCCCTGAAGTAACTCAGGCTGGTCAGGGTGTTGAGCTGGATGCGCTTGCCGTCGTAGGCCAGCGGGAACATGCGCCAGTAGTGATTGATGTCCAGCACCTGGCCCAGGTGCGACGACCCGCTGTCACGCACCAGGCCATCGGTGGTGGTGCGCAGTGGCAGCTGCGCGGAGGCATTGCGCAGGCGCAGATCGCTCAGGCGCATGTCCAGCTGGCTGCGGTCGGTCGGCTGGGTTTCCAGGCTGATGCCATAGAACGCCAGGTTGCTCAGGTTGACGCTGACCAGGTTGCTGACCAGGCGGCTGCTGTAGCTGAAGGGGTCGTTGCGCCGGTCCGACTGGATGCGGTTGAGGCTGAAGCCGTCGTTGCCGCTGTCGTCCGGGCGGTCGGTGAGACCGGCGCTGAGGCCGACGCGCGGGGTCCAGGGCAGGCTCTCGAAACGCTTGCCGACATCGCCGACCAGCGCCCAGCCGCGCTTGTCGCTGCGCTCACGCTGGCCGTTGGCCTGGGTGATGTCCTGCGTGCCATCGAGCCGCACGGCTTCCAGCTGGTAGTCGCTGACCAGCGAGGTCAGCTGGCGCGTGTCGCCGCGCAGGAAGATGCCGTAGCGCAGGCCGTCGAAGTCCTGGCGATCATCCACCGAGCTGCCCGAGTGATCGTCCTCGTGCAGCAGGCGCGCGCCGATCCAGTGATCGGCATGCCAGCGCCAGGCGTACTCGGCCATCAGGTAGCGGATGTTCTTGTCGCGCGGGTCGAGGCGATTGTCGTCGGAGTTGTAGTAGTAGAACTTCTCGGCGACGGCGACGAAGCCGCTGGCGAAGCTGTCGTTGTAGTCCAGGCGCAGGGCTTCGATGCTGTCGTCCCACCAGATGCCGAAGCGATCACTGAAGCGCTGGCGGCCGAAGGTGGCGGAGAAACGCGGGTCGTCGCCGAGCAGGTTGCGGCGTGCGTAGAACTCGCGGGCCTCGCTGTAGGCATGACGACGCCGGCTCAGGCTCTCGTCGCTGCCCTCGGTGTTCTGCAGGGCGTTCGGGTCGGTGTCGTAGTTGAGCCACAGGCGACCGAAGAGCTCCCACCTGGCCCAGCGCTGCTCGGGCGAGTACCAGCGGTAGGAAGGCTCGTAGCGCAGGCTGAAGAAGGTGCGGCGATCCTCGCCGAGGCGGGTCTCGTCGGGACCATAGCCGGTGCGCATGAACAGCTTGTGGGTCAGCAGCGAGGTGACCGGTTCGAGCTCGGGCGACAGGCTGCCGGCCTCGGCCGCCGGGTTGTCGAGCTCATCGGCCTGCGCCAGGAACGGGGGCAGGCAAGCGAGCAACAGGGCGGCGCAGCGCAGGGCGTTGGGGCGGATCACAGGGCGAACTCCTCGATGAGACGGTTGCCATCACGGGTGGCGGCGGTGCGTTGCTCGGGCGTCAGCCTGGAGCCCAGCGCCTGCGTCAGCGCTGCTGCGCGTTGATCGCCCAGTTCCTGAGCGGCGAAGGCGAAGGTGTAGGCCTTGGCGTTGTCGCGGCAGATGGCGCGGCCATAGGTGTAGAGGCGGGCAATGCGCATCAGGGCGTTGATCGAGCCGGCCCTGGCTTCCTGCAGGTACAGCGCCAGGGCCCGTTCCTGATCGGGCTCGTCCAGGACGCCCTGGTTGTACATGTCGCCCTCGAGCAGCGTGGCTTCGGGGTAGTGCTCGGCTTGCAGCTCGGCGATCAGGCGCTGGCTCAGGTGCGGATCGAGGGTGCGCCACAGCACCATGTGCAGCCTGGCGCGCAGGGCCTTGATGTGTTGCGGGGTGATGGGCTGCTCACGCTCGGCCATGCTCAGGCTGAGGTTCTGCCCCTGGCGCTGTTCCAGGCGCTGGACCAGGTCCACCACCGGCTCCGGGCCGTAGCGATCCGGAGCGGTCATGAGGAAGTTGGCCTTGCTCACCATCGCCGGGCCGAAGTCACGGGCGATGGCGTTGTCCAGCCACTGCAGCACCTCGCGGTCGAGCTGTTCGATGAGGCTGGCGTGTGCCTGGGCCTTCAGTTCGCGGGCCTGTTTCTCCTCGTCGGTCTGCGCACGCGACAGCGGGCGGCTGTTGTTGTAGGCGCTGATCTCGGCGTTGCGCACCTCGGTCAGTTGCTGGGCGATGCGCTGCACCAGGTCGACCGGCAGGGTGGCCATGCGCGGCGCCAGTTGCTCGGCGAACGCGCGGAAACGTTGGTTGCGCGCCTCGCCGAGAAAATCGTAGTAGCGGTACACGGCGCGCGGGTCGCTTTCCACCGCCAGGCGGAACCACCTGTCAGCAGACTCGGTGTCACCGGCACGGGCCGCCGCGACGGCGCGGTAGAGCGGGGCGTGGCAATACACCAGGCAGGCACGGTCATAGAGGTCGATCAACTGCGTGACTTGTGCCGCGTCGAACAGCTCGGGAAAGACCAGGAACACTTCCAGGCGGGTGTCGACGCTGATGAAGTCGCGCCCGGCCTTGAAACGCTGCAGCGCCTGATCCATGTAGGCGCGGTTGGCCTGTTGCCAGCGCGGCTTGTAGTCCACCAGGCGCGCCAGTGGCACCAGTGCGCCGATATCGCCGCGGCCCTCGGCGAAGGCCTGCTTGAACAGTTCGATGGCGCGTGCGGTGTTTGCCGGGCTGCGGCTCGCCAGCACTTCGCCGAGCAGTCGCGTCGCGCCTAGGTCGCCACGGGCGGCCAGGGCACGCAGGTCCTCCTCCACCGGCGCCAGGTTGTCCTGGAACAGCGCGTAGCGAATCTGTTCGAGGCTGCGGGCCGCCTGCGCCGGCCCGGCGATGGCCAGGGACAGGGCAGTGGTGCACAGGAGCGATCTGAGCGACATGGTGACCTCAGAATGTCCAGCGCAGGGGCAGGCCGAGCTTGAACTCGACGGCGGCCGGCAGTTGATAGGTGCTGAGCGGCAGCGGGTGATCCGGCTTGATGGTCAGCTCGACCATCTGCCGCTGATCGTCCACGCGACTGGAAACGATCTCGCCGGAGAAGGTGTCGTCGCTGCCCAGTACACGCATCTCCACCGCGCGAACCCGCTCGAGCTTGTCCATGCGCTCGAAAGGAACGCTGGCCTTGATGTTCAGTGGCTGGTCCTGCGGCAACAGGTGGACCAGCTCCTGCTGCTTGTAGGCGAAGCCGTCCAGGCGTGGTGCAGGGAAGTAGAGGCTGCAGTTGCACGGGCTGGCGATCACCGTTTCCACCGTGACCCGACCCAGCAGGGCGGCGACATCCTGCTCGCTGAGGTCGCCCAGTGCGGCGATGTCGGCGGGGCTGGTGAGGCTGCTGGCCAGTTGTGTGGAGACGCTGGCCAGTGGTTGCCCGGTGCTGACGCGGGTCTGCTCGGCGCCGATCAGGTAACGCAGGTTGCCGTTCTCCGGCATGCTGACGATGTAGGCGTTGGCACCGACGACCGCTTGCGCGGCAGGCATCTGGAAGAACAGCAGGTAGCTCTTGTAGACGATCAGGGTCACTGCGGCGGCGCCGGCGCAGAAGAACAGCAGCGAACCGAGGGCCGCCTTCAGGCGCTCTGCGGGCGTACGTGCGCTGGCCTGCTTGGTCTTGCGCTCCTTGATGTAGTTCTCGCGCTGCATGACGTTGAACAGGCCGTTGATGTCGGCGATGTCGCCGGACATGTAGGCGGAGATGATGTAGCGCAGGATGTCGCGCTTCTGCCGGTCGAGCTCGACGAACTCGGCGCCGACTTCGTGGCCGCGCTGCGAGACGATCTTCAGCTTGGTATCGATGTTCAGGTCGACCGTGTGCAGGTTCAGCTTGATCGAGCCGTTGAACAGGCTGCCGATCTTCAGCGGCTGATCCAGCAGCAGGCCGATTCCGCCCAGGGAAATGTCCTGGATCTCGCACTCCAGTTCCTTGATGCCGTTGCCTGCCAGGGTCAGGCGGGCAGGGATCTTGGCGCGAACGAACTGGCGTTCATCGATCGCTTCATGAACAACGTTTGCAGGTAGGACAGTGGTGCTACTCATAGCATTCGCGCCTTTGCTTAGGGTTGCGTGAGTTCCAACAGGACCGAGATGACCCCGAAGAAAATGGCGATGGAGGACAGCAACATGGTCTTCGAGGTCCAGCGGTTGAGCGCCGCATCGAAGCTGACGTTGCCGTTGCTGATCGTGGTCTTCTGCCGCGTCCAGCTCTGCTGGTCCATGTGGAACATGGTGTAAACCTTCATCACCGAGCCGACGATCTGGTTGTAATAGAGAACGAAGGGGTACATCGGATCGACCGGGTGCTGGGTGAAGAAGAACAGCAGCGTCACCAGGGTCCGCGACAGCAGCACCCAGAACAGGTAGATCAGCAGGTACTGCACGCCGAACAGCAGGCCGGCCACCACCGAGGCGCTGAGGCCCATCAGGCAGGTCCACATGGACACGCGCTGGTCGTAGAGCACGTACATGGTGAACAGGCCGAGGCGATCGAGGCCCAGCAGGCGGGTAGCGCGGAAGTTCTGCCGCAGCGAGTTGCCGTACCAGCGATACATCAGCTGCCGCGTGGCGCGCAGGAAGCTGTTGTCTGGCGGGTGCTCGACGGTCAGGGTATGGCTGTCCGGCACGTAGAAGGTGTCCCAGCCGGCGCGCATCAGGCTGAACCAGGAGGACTTGTCGTCGCCGGTGAGAAACTGGAAACGGCCCAGGCGCCAGTGGTCGAGGAAGTCCGCCTCGACGTCCTTGATGAACGCCGGGTCGGTCATCACGCTGGCGCGGAAGAACGACAGGCGCCCGGTCATGGTCAGCACGCGCTTGCTCAGCGCCATCGAGCACATGTTGATGTGCCGCTGGACGAAGCGCATGGTGTGCCACTCCTGCATCAGCCTGCTGCCTTCCACCTCGCAGAACTCGTTGGTGGTGATGCCGCCGACGCTGGGCAGGTAGGCGAACAGGGTGACGGCGCGTTCCACGCAGCCCGGCAGCATCATGGTGTCGCCGTCGACCACGCCGACCACGGCGTTTTCCAGTGGCATCTGCCGTGACAGGGCGCGGAAGGCGTGGGCCAGGCCGTCGCGTTTGCCGGTGCCGCGAGCCCGCACGATGACCAGCTTGATGTCGTCGCGATCACGCACCTCCTGGCGCATGATGTCCTTGATGAAGTTCTCGTCACCCTTCTCCACGATGGAAGCGATGATGGTGCAGGGCACCGGCATGCGCTGCACTTCCTGGAACACCGACTGGTAGACCTTGAACGTGGTGTGCGTCGGGATGCGGAAGCTGGTCACCACCATGAACATATGGTCGGGCAGGGCGGCGTCGCCCATGCGTTCGACGGCCTTGCGCATGCGCGGAAACCGCCAGTGCAGGAAGTACATGCCACGCAGGTAGTGGGTCGCGGCGTTGCCGTAGCGCCACATGCCCAGGGCGCCGATCAGGAAGATGAACTTCTGGTGCGACGGGTCCAGGTAGCTGGGGTCGACCATCTCCGAGGCGAGCGCGATCAGTGCGATCAGGCAGAGCCAACCGCACAGTTTGCCGAGGCCGGGCGAGGCCTCGAACCACCCCAGAGGTGCTGTTAAATGCCTGAGCATGGGCGTGCTTCCTCCATTGAAGCCGTGTGGGCACGTCTTGCCGCTATCAGTTGATCGTGAGGTCGTCGGTGCGGCCGTAGACATCCTCGAAACGCTCGATGTCGTCCTCGCCCAGGTAGCTGCCCGACTGGACCTCGATGATCTCCAGGGGGATCTTGCCGGGGTTGGCCAGGCGGTGAATGGCGGCGATGGGGATGTAGGTCGACTGGTTTTCCCAGAGCAGGAAGGTCTTGTCGTCACAGGTCACGCGGGCCGTGCCGGATACCACGATCCAGTGCTCGGCGCGGTGGTGGTGCTTCTGCAGGGAGAGGCTGGCGCCCGGTTTCACCACGATGCGCTTGACCTGGAAGCGGTTGCCGCTGTCGAGCGAGTCGTAGCTGCCCCAGGGGCGGTAGACCTGGCAGTGGCTGTTCGCCTCGCTGCGGCCCTTGCAGGTCAGCTGGTTGACCAGCTGCTTGACGTCCTGCACCCGGTCCTTGTGGGCGACCATCACGGCGTCCTTGGTCTCGACCACCACCACGTCGTCCAGGCCGACCAGGGTCACCAGCTTGCTCTGGCTGTGCGCCAGGCAGTTGTGGCTGTCGTGCAGCATCACGTCGCCGGACTGGCAGTTGCCGTCGCCGTCCTTGTCCTGGACGTCCCACAGCGCCGACCACGAGCCGACGTCGTTCCAGCCGGCACACAGCGGCACCACACAGGCGCGGTCGGTCTTCTCCATCACGGCGTAGTCGATGGAGTTGTCGGGGCAGCACTCGAACGCGCTCGGGTCGATGCGGATGAACTGCAGGTCGTGGGTGCTGCGGCTCAGCGCCAGCTGGCAGGTGTCATAGATGTCCGGGTCGTGACGCTGCAGTTCCTCGAGGTAGCGGCTGCAGCGGAACAGGAACATGCCACTGTTCCAGACGTAGTCGCCCTGGGCCACGAATTCGCAGGCCGTCTCCAGGTCGGGCTTCTCGACGAAGGCCTCGACCGCCAGTACGCCCTGCGGAAGTTCGCACGCATCACGTCCGGTCTTGATGTAGCCATAGCCGGTCTCGGGGCGCTCGGCAGGTACGCCGAACAGCACCATCGCACCCTGTTCCGCTGCGTTGCGGGCCACGGCGAGGGCCTTGTGGAACACCGCGACGTCCTCGATCACATGGTCCGCCGGCAGTACCAGCAACAGTTCGTCCCGGCCCTCGGCCAGCAGGTGCATGGCGGCGATGGCGACCGCAGGTGCGGTATTGCGGCCGAAGGGCTCCAGCAGGATGGTCTGGGCTTCGTGGCCGATGCTCGCCAGCTGTTCGCTGACGATGAAGCGGTGTTCCTCGTTGCACACCACGATGGGCTTGCTCATGCCGTCGAACGCCAGGCGCCCGATGGTCTGCTGGAGCATCGTCTCGTTGCCGGTGAGGGCGAGAAACTGCTTGGGGTACTGCTTGCGGGACAGGGGCCAGAGGCGAGAGCCACTGCCGCCAGACAAAATCAGGGGAATCATGCTGTCACTCCGTGTAAACACCGATTCAGGGCTATTGGCAGGAAACCGGCATGCGCCGTAACCAATCGAACGGCACCGCGCCGGTGCCACCGCTGTTCTTGTTAGCGTGCGCTTACCAGCAGATGCCTTCCCTGTTGGCTTGAGTGGCGTGTTCCATGAATCCGACCAGGTCGACGATCTGCTTGTCGTCACCGATGCCCTTCACGACATCGGCGAAGCGTGGCTCGCCATTGCCGACGATCAGCACATCGGAGGCTGCGACCACATCGTCCAGCTCCTTGCACAGCAGCGAGGAGACGTGCGGGATCTTCGACTCGATGTAGTCCTTGTTGGCGCCGAAGACCCGTGCGTATTCGACGTTGCTGTCGAAGATCTTCAGCTCGTAGCCCTTGCCGATGAGCATCTCGGCCAACTCCACCAGCGGGCTTTCACGCAGGTCGTCGGTGCCGGCCTTGAAGCTCAGGCCGAGCAGACCGATGCGGCGCTTGTCGTAGCCCGTGACGATGTCGAAGGCCTTCTTCACCTGAGCGGCGTTGCTGCGCATCAGCGAGCCGATCAGTGGCGCCTCGACATCCAGGCTGCCGGCGCGGTAGGAGAGGGCGCGCACGTCCTTGGGCAGGCACGAGCCGCCGAAGGCGAAGCCGGGCTTCATGTAGTACTTGGAGAGGTTGAGCTTGTGGTCCTGGCAGATCACGTCCATCACTTCGCGACCATCGACGCCGGCCGCCTTGGCGATGTTGCCGATCTCGTTGGCGAAGGTGACCTTGGCCGCATGCCAGACGTTGCAGGTGTATTTGATCATCTCGGCAACTTCGATCGACTTGCGGATGATCGGTGCGTCGAGTTCGCTGTAGAGCTCTTGCAGCAGGTCGCCGGACTGTTCGTCCAGTTCGCCGATGACGGTCATCGCCGGGAAGTCGTAGTCCTTGATCGCCGTGCTTTCACGGAGGAATTCCGGGTTGGTGGCCACGCCGAAGTCGACACCGGCTCGCTTGCCGGAGGCACTTTCGAGCAGCGGGATCACGACGTTCTTCACGGTGCCAGGCAGGACCGTACTGCGCACGACCACGGTGTGGCGCTCCTGCTTGTCGCGCAGGGCTGCACCAATCTGCTGGCACACCGACTCCATGTAGCCGAGGTCGAGGTCGCCATTGCGCTTGCTCGGCGTACCGACGGCAATGAACGACAGTTCGCTGGCCAGCACCGCAGCGCTGACGTCGGTGGTGCCGTGCAGCAGCCCGGAACGTACGCCGGCGTCGAGCAGTTCGGCCAGGCCAGGCTCGACGATGGGCGACTTGCCCTGGTTGATCAGGTCGATCTTGGCCTGCGATACGTCCACGCCGACGACATCGTGACCACGGGCGGACAAGCAGCCAGCACAGACAGCCCCCACATAGCCCAGTCCGAAAATACTGATACGCATAGGTCCTTCTCCTTAATTAACTGAGTCGGTCAATTGCTGCTGCTGACCCTAATCCCTGTTTCATTGCGCCTGTATGAATCAACGGTTTATTTCCGTTGTATTCGTCTGGCTGGCTGAAAGTGCGCGGATATTAGCGTCGGCTGTTTTGCGCTTTCAAGCAAAACATGGACCTTATTTTTTTATTTTGTTTGTTTAATCTTTTGTTATTTTTTTTATTATAAAAATCAATAACTTAAAGTTTGTGGTATTTATGTCGCCAAAAAAAAGTCGCACATTTTCGCTGTGTTATTTTTATGGCGTCATAAAGTCGATGCTTTTCTGCGTGCTTATGTCGCACGCACTTCGGTGCTGTGCGCGTTAGTTGTGCGGGGTGTCTGTAATATCATTGCGATATGTCTGTGCGGTGGTTTTGCCTTCGCTGCGACGAAGTTGGCAATATCGAACTCGAACTGGCGGGCCGGCGCTGCCGGCCTCCGCGTTCTGTGAGGCAATGCGGAAATTCAGGCTTGGCACAGTGCCACTGTCTGGACTACTCTCCGGTCACCGGGCTAACGAAGTGGCCAACAGGCAGGATGCCGACCCCATACACTTCGTTAGCTCGGTTTTCAGTTGCGTGGCCTGCAGATCGCCGGATCTGCAGGCAAAACAAAGCCCTCTCCTGGAGGGCTTTGTCGTTTCTGCGGGGCACTCGCGTTGCAGCGGTGGCGGAAAAAGGCGTCCTTGCCAGCTTTCCTTTCCCGCCCTTGAGCTGTCGTATCGATCAGCCTAGGCGAAGTCTGGCGTTTCGCCATGCAGTGGCCTGGTGCCGACAGCGCCTGCGCGTCTGGCCTCAGTCGCTGCGTTGCAGCCGGGCCTTGCCGGGTTTGCTGGCGACGAGGTGTTCCGGCAGGTCGAGCAGGTCGGTGTCGTAGGTCTCCAGTGGCGGCGGACGCCGCTCGAAACGCGCGCCGAGCACCAGCAGGCAAGGCGTCAGCAGCAGCGTCAGGACCGTGGCGAACGCCAGGCCGCCGGCGATGGCGCTGGACAGCTGCGTCCACCATTGGGTCGACGGGGCGCCGAAGCCGAGGCTCGGCGTGAGCAGGTCGACGTTGATGCTGAGCACCATCGGCATCAGGCCGAGGATGGTGGTCACGGCGGTGAGCAGCACCGGGCGCAGGCGCAGGCTGCCGGTCTCCAGCGCGGCCTCGCGTGGGGCCAGGCCCTGCCGGCGCAGCTGGTTGTAGGTGTCGATGAGGATGATGTTGTTGTTCACCACGATACCAGCCAGGGCGATCAGGCCCATGCCGACCATGACGATGCCGAACGACTGGCCGTTGACCAGCAGGCCGATCAGCACCCCGGCGGTCGACAGGACGATCGCGGAAAGCACCAGGGCTGCCTGGTAGAGGCTGTTGAACTGGGTCACCAGGATGATCGCCATGAGGAAGATGGCGACCAGGAACGCGGTCATCAGGAAGGTGGCCGCCTCCTGCTGGTCGGCATCCTCGCCGGTGAACTTCACCTTGACCTCGGCCGGCACCTCGCCGAGCGCCTTGCGCAGGGCCTTGAGGCGTTCGTCCAGGCGTGCGCCGTCGGCCAGGTCGGCCTGCAGGGTGATGGTGCGATCGCCATCCACGCGGCGCAGGGTGCCGACCTTGGGCGCGGGCTGCAGGTCGACGAAGTTGCTCAGCGGGACCTGGCCGGCTGCCGTGTTCAGCGTCAGGCGGCCAAGCTGATCGAGCGAGCGCCAGTTGTTGGGCAGGCGCACGCGGATGTCGACTTCGTCGGTGGCGTCTTCGGGGCGGTAGGTTGCCAGCTTCAGGCCGTTGGTGATCATCTGCACCGCGTTGCCGACGCTCAGGACATCGGCGCCGAAGCGGGCCGCGGCCTCGCGGTCGACCTTGATCCGCCACTCGATGCCGGGCAGGGCGCGGTCATCCTCGATATCGACGAAACCTCCGAGCTTCTGCATCTCGCCGCGAATGCGCTCGACCCATTGTTCGGTCAGCGCTGTGTCCAGGGTACTGATCTGCAGCTTGACCGGCTTGCCGTCGGTGGGGCCTTCCTCCTGCTTGCGGAACTCCAGCACCACGCCGGGAATGCCGGCGGTGCGCTGGCTCATTTCGGCGAGGATGTCCTTGGCCGGGCGCCGCTGGTGCCAGTCGACGAACTGGAACTGCAGGGTGCCGATCACGTCGGCGCCCAGCTGACCTTCCGGTTGCGCCAGGGAGCGGGCATACAGCGCCTTGACCTCGCGCATGCCCAGCACCTGCTTCTCGACCTGCCTGAGCAGGGCGTCCTTCTCCTGGATCGACAGGTCGCCACGGGCACGCAGCCAGATCTGCGCGCTTTCCGGCTCGACCTCCGGGAAGAACTCCACGCCATGGTTGAAGCGACCGTAGCCGATATAGATGAGGGCGATCAGCGCGAGCATGCCGAGCAGCGTCAGGCCGGGGCGCTTGAGCAGCGTCGCCAGCAGATGGCGATAGGCCGTGCCGGCGCGGTTGCTGGTCGTCGCCTGCGGCCGCGCCTTGCCGCCGCTGACGGCGCCGAGCACCGGCAGGAACACCAGGGCCATGGCCAGCGAGGCGAGCAGGCAGATGATCACCGTGGCGGGCAGGTACTTCATGAACTGGCCGACCACGCCGGGCCAGAACAGTAGCGGCAGGAACACCACCAGGGTGGTGGCGGTGGAGGCGATCACCGGCCAGGCCATGCGCGTGGCGGCATTGGCCCAGGCCTGGCGCGGCGACTGGCCCTGCTGCAGGTAGCGGTCGGCCAGTTCGGAGACCACGATGGCGCCGTCGACCAGCATGCCGGCCACCAGGATCAGACTGAACAGCACGACGATGTTGAGGGTGAAACCGAGCATCCAGATCAGCAGGATGCCGCTGAGAAACGCACCGGGAATGGTCAGCCCCACCAGCAGTGCCGAGCGCATGCCCATGCTCGCCACCACCAGGATCAGTACCAGGACGATGGCGGTCAGCACGTTGTTGAGCAGGTCGCCGAGCATGTTCTGCACTTCCTGCGACTGGTCCATGATGTAGCTGACTTCCACGCCGGGTGGCAGCAGGGGTTTGGCCTGCTCCATCAGCGCCTTGACCTGATCGATGGTGGCGAGGATGTTGGCGCCGCTGCGTTTGGCCACCTCCAGTACGATGGCCGGCTGGCCGTTGATTCGGGCGAAGCCGGTGGGGTCCTTGAAGGTGCGGCGGATGGTGGCGACATCGGCGAAGGTCACCACGCTGTCGCCGACCACCTTGATCGGCATGTTCATGACGTCTTCGAGGTCCTCGATGACGCCCGGAACCTTCATGCTCATGCGCCCGGCACCGGTGTCCAGGCTGCCGGCGGCGACCAGGCGGTTGTTGCGGCTGACCAGGTTGAACAGTTCGTTGTAGTCGATGCCGTAGCTGTCGAGCACCTGCGGGTCGACGACGATTTCCATCAGGTCCTCGCGGTCGCCACCGATGGTCACCGAGAGCACCTCGCCGATGCCTTCGATGTTCTCCTTCAGGCGCCGGGCGATGTACACCAGCTCGGTCTCGGCGATCGGCCCGGACAGGCCTACCGAGAGCACCGGGAACAGGGCCACGTTGACCTCGGTCACGGTCGGCTCGTCGGCCTCGTCGGGCAGCTTGCTGCGTGCGGTGTCGACTTTCTCGCGGACGTCGGCCAGTGCCACCTTGGCGTCGAAGCCTGCGTCGAATTCCAGGGTGACGGAGGAGTGGCCCTCGCTGGAGACCGAGCTCATCTCCTTGACCCCTTCGAGGCTGCGCAGCTCCTGTTCCAGCGGGCGCACCAGCAGGCGGTCGCCATCTTCCGGGCTGATGCCTTCCAGGGTCACCGACACGTAGATCATCGGAATGGTGACGTCCGGGTTGGACTCCTTGGGCATGGCGACGTAGGCCAGCAGCCCCCCGCACAGCAGGAACAGCAGGATCAGCAGGGTGGTACGGCTGCGGTCGAGCGCGGCGGCAATCAGTGCGTGCATCTCAGCTGCCCTCTGCGGCGAGTTGCGTGCGCACCTGCTGGCCCGCTTCGACGAAGCCCTGGCCCAGGGTGATCAGCGCGACTTTCGGCGGCAGGCCGCTGACCCAGGCGCCCTGGTTGTCGACGCTGATCAGTTGCACGGGGGTGAATTCCACGCGCTGCTCATCGTTGACCCACTTGACGCCGTGGCGGCCGTTCTCGTCGAGGCTGAGCAGGGCAGGGGACAGGCGGTGGGCCATGGCCTCGCCGGTCTGGATGTGCAGCGTGGCGCTGGCACCTGCCAGGCGCAGGCCGTCCGGGTTGTCCACCTTGACCTCGATACGGAAGCTGCGCGAGTCCGGGTCGGCGGCCGCGGCGATGAAGTGCAGCTCGCCCTGCAGCGTGCGGCCGTCGAGCAGTTCCACGCTCACCGCTTGCCCCAGCTGCAGCTGGGTGACCTGCTGCTGGGCGATCTGCGCGGTGACCTTGAGGCGGTCGATGTCCACCAGGGTCAGCAGGCTTTGTCCGGGCTGCACGTAGTCGCCCAGTTCGACCGCGCGCTGATCGTAGATGCCGGCGAACGGCGCCTTGATCCTGGTGTTGCGCAGGTGCAGGCGAGCGCTGTCGAGTTCGGCGCGGGCCTTGGCCAGTTCGCTCTCCAGGCGCATCAGCTCGCTGGCGGAGATCAGGCTGCGCTCGCGCAGGCGCCTGGCCGCAGTCACGTCGCTCTCGCGCTGGCGCACGTCGGCTTCGCTGCGCGCCACCTGGGCCGGCCGGTCATCCGGCGACAGGCTGAGCAGCAGTTGCTCGGCGGCGACGCGGTTGCCCTTGTCCTGGTCCAGCTTCTGCACGCTGCCACTGACCTGCGCACGCAGCTCGACCCGGCGCCAGGCTTCGATCTGCCCCTGTACCACGTGCTGGCGCTGCATGGGCTGTGCCTCCAGCCACTGCACTTCGACCCTGGCCAGCTCGGCGGCGGCCAAGGGCTTGTCCGGCTCGGCCTGCGCCTCGTCACGGGCGCTGAAGCGTTCGCCGCTGAACAGCCAGAGCAGCAGGGCGATGGCGATGACGACCGCGATGATCCAGGGGCGTTTACTGAGGTGCGTGAACATGAGAATCCCTTACTCGTTGGTGGCGGCCGCTGCCAGCAGCGCAGCGGCCTGGCCGTGCAGGCCGGCGATGATGAAGTCGGTGACGCGTTCGAAATAGGCGTCGAAGGCAATGGGGTCGGCCCAGTGCTCGAAACCGCCCGAGGCAATGCGCGTCATCACCCCGTTGATGCACGCCTCCACGCCCCACAACAGGTGCTGGCAGTGCTCGTCAGAAAGCTGCAGGCCGGCGAAGCTGTTCTGCAGCAGTTCGCTGAACAGGGCCATGTACTCGGCTTCGAGTTCGAGGAACTGTTCGCGGTAGGGCGGCTCCAGGCGTTCCTGAAAGGCCGGGCGGTCACAGTGCAGGCACAGCTGGGCCTGTAGCGGGTCGGCCAGCAGCTGCTCGAAGGCGCGACGGATCATCCGGCGCATGGCTTCCGGCGCCGGGGCCGAGTGGGAGAGTGTCTGCAGTTCGATCAGGTGCATGCGCGAGCGATCCAGCACCAGGCGCGCAAACAGTGCTTCCTTGCTGGGAAAGTGCTTGTACACGGTGCCCTTGCCGATGCCGGTGTGGCGCGCCACTTCGGCGATTGTGACGCGGTCCCAGGACTGACTCTGGAACAGCTGTCGAGCGGCTTCGAGCAAGGCGGTTTCACGTTGCTGGAAGAGTTGATCCTGATAGCGCATGGGCTTTCCACGAAAAACTGTGACCGGCGGTCATGCTATGACTGTTGGTCACAAGGCGGCAAGCCAGGAGTTGTAACAAGGCAATTGGCGTGGGTGGGGTTGCGCCCTGCTGCCGGCGGGTACCGTTCGCCGGGGGGCGCTGCGAGGCCGTCCGGGGACCGGCCATTTCGTTGTCTTGGTGCCCTGCGGGCGATGAAGCCTGCTGCGGGGCGCGCGGCGGCAGATGCGATGAAAGGGCGGCCACACGCCTGCGCGAGCGGCCTTTGTCTGTGCAGTGGCGCTCAGCGCGCCACGCTGACGCCTTCCAGGCTGGCGAAGGAGGTGTCCTTGGCGGTGAGCAGGAAGTCGCGCATGAAGGGCGCATCGAGCATGTCGCTGCGGATCGCCGCATAGAGGGTGGCGAACAGTCCCTTTTCGCCCAGGCGCTTGGCGCTGACGTAGTGCCGCGAACTGTACTCGTGCAGCGCCCAGTTGGGCAGGCCGCAGACGCCGCGTCCGCTGGCCACCAGTTGCATCATCATGACCGTCAGCTCGGAGGTGCGTACCTGCGCGGGCTCCACGTCGTTGGGTTCGAGGAAGCGGGTGAAGATGTCCAGGCGGTCACGTTCCACCGGGTAGGTGATGAGGGTTTCCGTGGCCAGGTCCTGTGGCTGGATATAGGCCTTGTGCGCCAGACGGTGCTGGTTGGCCACGGCCAGCATGGCCTCGTAGGTGAACAGCGGCACGTAGGTGATGCCGGCCAGTTCGACGGGGTCCGAGGTCACCACCAGGTCCAGGTCGCCGCGTGCCAGCGCGGGGAGTGGCGCGAAGGAGAAGCCCGAGGCCAGGTCCAGTTCCACTTCCGGCCAGGCGTCGCGGAACTGATCGATGGTCGGCATCAGCCACTGGAAGCAGCTGTGGCATTCGATGGCCATGTGCAGGCGCCCGGCGGTGCCACCGGCGAGGCGCGCCAGGTCCCGCTCGGCGCCACGCAGCAGGGGCAGGGCGGCGTCGGCCAGTTGCAGCAGGCGCAGGCCGGCGCTGGTGAAGCGCACCGGCTTGGTCTTGCGCACGAACAGCTGCAGGCCGAGTCGCTCCTCGAGCTCCTTGAACTGGTGCGACAGGGCCGACTGGGTCAGGTGCAGGCGCTCGGCAGCCTCCACCAGGCTGTCGGTTTCGCGCAGGGCGTGCAGGGTTTTCAGGTGGCGTAGCTCGAGCATGACGGGTCTCTGCGAAGGTTTCATTCATCCAATGCCGTGGCTGGATGAAAGTGGTTCATACAGCCTACATGAGTAAATCTTTAGATCAAGACGAAAATCTTGAGTTTGTCTCACGTGTTGGCGATGCCGAGAATGGCGCCATCTCGATTGACTCTGGAGCGTCACCCCATGGCCCTGTCCCATTCCCTCGGTTTCCCGCGCATCGGCCGCGACCGTGAACTGAAAAAAGCCCTCGAAGCCCATTGGAAAGGCGAGCTGGACGAGGCCGGGCTGCGCGCCGTTGGCCAGCGCCTGCGTGCCGAGCACTGGCAACTGCAGAAAGACGCCGGCATCGACCTGCTGCCGGTGGGCGACTTCGCCTGGTACGACCAGGTACTCGGCCATTCCCTGGCATTCGGCGTGATTCCCGAGCGCTTCCGCCCGGCCGCCGGCAAACCGACCCTGGACACCCTGTTCGCCATGGCGCGTGGCGCCGTGGCGAGCACGAACGGTTGCTGTGGCGGCGCCCATGCCCAGGAGCTGACCAAGTGGTTCGACACCAACTACCACTACCTGGTGCCGGAATTCAGTGCCGATCAGGCGTTCGCCCTGAGCTGGGAGCAGCTGTTCGAAGAAGTGGCCGAAGCCCATGCGCTCGGTCATAGCGTCAAGCCGGTGCTGATCGGCCCGTTGACCTACCTGTGGCTGGGCAAGGCCAAGGGTGATGAGTTCGACAAGCTGGAGCTGCTCGAGCGCCTGCTGCCGGTCTATGGCGAGATTTTCCAGCGCCTCGCCGAGCAAGGCGTGGAGTGGGTGCAGATCGACGAGCCGATTCTGGTGCTGGACTTGCCGCAGGCCTGGAAGAACGCGTTCGAGCGTGCCTACAACCTGATTCAGCGCGAACCCTGCCGCAAGCTGATCGCCACCTATTTCGGCGGTCTGGAGGACAACCTCGGCCTGGCGGCCAACCTGCCGGTGGATGGCCTGCATATCGATTTGGTACGGGCGCCGGACCAGTACCCGACGATTCTCGACCGGCTGCCGGCCTACAAGGTGCTGTCGCTCGGCGTGGTCAACGGGCGCAATGTCTGGCGCTGCGACCTGGAGAAGGCGCTCGACGTGCTGCGCCATGCCCATGAACGTCTGGGCGAGCGCCTGTGGGTGGCGCCGTCCTGCTCGCTGTTGCACTGCCCGGTGGACCTGGCGCGCGAGGACCAGCTCGACGCCGAGCTGAAAGGCTGGCTGGCCTTTGCGGTACAGAAATGTGAGGAGGTCGCGTTGCTGGGCAGGGCCCTGGAAGCGCCGCAGGATGCCGGGGCACAGGCGGCGCTGGCGGCGAGCCGCGAGGTCCAGGCGGCGCGCGCGGCCTCGACGCGCATTCACAAGCCTGAGGTGCAGGCACGCATGGCGGCGACGCGTGCGCGCCATGCCCAGCGCCAGTCGCCGTTCGCCGAGCGCATCGGCAAGCAGCGTGAGCGCCTGCAGTTGCCGGTGCTGCCGACCACCACCATCGGTTCCTTCCCGCAGACTGCGGCCATTCGTCTGGCGCGGCAGTCGTTCCGTCAGGGCAAGCTGAGCCTGGCCGACTACACCGAGGCCATGCACAGCGAGATCCGTCATGCGGTGCAGGTGCAGGAGCGCCTCGGGCTCGATGTGCTGGTGCATGGCGAGGCCGAGCGCAACGACATGGTCGAGTACTTCGCCGAACAACTGGACGGCTACGCCTTCACCCGCTTCGGCTGGGTGCAGAGCTACGGGTCGCGCTGCGTGAAACCGGCGGTGATCGTCGGCGACCTGAGCCGGCCACGGGCGATGACCCTGGAATGGATCCAGTATGCGCAGAGCCTGACCGACAAGGTGATGAAAGGCATGCTGACCGGGCCGGTGACCATGCTGATGTGGTCCTTCGCCCGGGAGGATGTGCCGCGTGAGGTGCAGGCCAGGCAGCTGGCGTTGGCCATCCGTGACGAGGTGGTCGACCTGGAAGCCGCCGGAATCAAGGTTATCCAGATCGACGAGGCGGCGTTCCGTGAGGGCCTGCCCCTGCGTCAGGCGGCCTGGCAGGGCTACCTGGACTGGGCCACCGAGGCATTTCGCCTGAGCGCCAGCGGCGTGCGTGACGAAACGCAGATTCACACGCACATGTGCTACAGCGAGTTCAACGACGTGATCGACTCCATCGCGGCGATGGACGCCGACGTGATCACCATCGAGACCTCGCGTTCGGACATGGAGTTGCTGGCGGCCTTCGAACGGTTCGCCTATCCCAACGAGATCGGCCCGGGCGTCTATGACATCCACTCGCCGCGCGTACCCGACAGCGCCGAGATGGCCGGTCTGCTGCGCAAGGCGGCGCGGCGCATCCCGCTGGAGCGGCTGTGGGTCAACCCCGATTGCGGATTGAAGACCCGCGGCTGGCCCGAAACCGAGGCCGCGCTGGTCAACATGGTCGCGGCAGCCCGGCAGTTGCGCGCGGAACTGGCCTGATGTTCCGCCCGTAACGCCCAGGCCCCTCCTGCCAGCCGGTACGGAGGGGCACGCTCTGCATGGGCCTTTGGTCACTTGCCGGGCAACCGTTCGTCCTCCTTCATCAAACTGTCACGCTTGTGTGGCAGCGCCGTCGAACGACTTTCACCAGAATCGCGTTTCAGTGGGGTTCTATGTTTCTGGTGTTCTTCATGCGTGCACTCATCTTCATTGCCGCGTTGCTGTGCGGCGTGCAGTCTTTTGCTGCCAATCGTTGCGATCTGTCCGAGCCGACCCGCTATGCGGACGTCGGTGACGTTCGCCTGGCATACCAGAGCGTCGGTCGCGAGCGCGACCCGGCGCTGCTGCTGATCATGGGCCTGGGCGGGCAGCTGATCCACTGGCCCGACGAAGTGGTCGAGCGTCTCTGTCAGCAGGGCTTCCGGGTCATTCGTTTCGATAACCGCGATGTCGGCCTGAGCAGCTGGCGCAAGCCCGCGCCGAGCATCAACCTGCCTTACGAAGTGGTGCGCTACCGCCTGGGACTGTCGCTGGGGGCGCCCTATCACCTGCGTGACATGGCAGGCGACGCGCTGGGCTTGATGGACGACCTGGGTATCGGCGTTTTCCATGTCCTGGGGGCGAGCATGGGGGGCATGATCGCTCAGCACCTGGCCGATCTGGCGCCGAAGCGGGTGCTCAGCCTGACCCTGGTGATGACCAGTTCCGGTGCCCAGGGCCTGCCGGCACCCAGCGATGCGCTGGTCGCGCTGCTGGCGCGGCGCGAGGCCGGCAGCCGCGAAGCCGCGCTGCAGCAGCAGGCCGACCTGCTCGCGGCGCTGGGCAGCCCTTCGGTCAAGGATGATCGCGCATTGCTGTTGCATCAGGCCGAGGTGGCTTACGACCGGGCCTTCAATCCCGAGGGCGTGCAGCGGCAGCTGTTGGCGATTCTCGCCGAGTCGAGCCGGGTCGAGTTGCTCAACCGCCTGAGCGTGCCGACGCTGGTGGTGCATGGCACCGCCGACCCGCTGCTACCGGTGATGCATGGTGTCCACGTGGCGGCGCACATCAAGGGCTCGGAGCTGAAGCTGATTCCGGGGCTGGCCCACCGTTTCCAGGATGCCTTCAAGGAACCGCTGCTGGCCGCAGTGTTGCCACACCTCGCGGCCCACCGCGGCGACCTCGGGCTGGCCCACCTGTAGCGAGATCAGAGCTCCTGATTGTGCTTGATCGCGTCGCGGCGCTGCTGGCTGTCGATGTGCTCGCTGCTGTGGCGGATCAGCTTGTCCGCCATGGCCATGCGCTCGATGTAGCGCTGGATGCTCTGCTCGGCATCGTGGCGCGAGAGGTAGGGGCCTTCCAGCGTGCCTTCGCGGGTGGCGAAGAAATACTGGCCATTGACGGCGCTCAGGCGTGAACTGCGGTAGTGCGTGCCCGGTTGGGGGTCGACGGTGCGTTGGCCGAACATGACGAGAGCTCCATCTGCAGGTGCTGGATAGGCTGAGTCTACTGCGAGCGGAGCGGCTTGCCCGGCAAGGCGACCAATGGTCGAAGTTGCCGGCCGTTGGCTACTGGTTGGCGTTTTTTATTGAATTTTGACGCCGGCCTGCTGACGCATGAGGCATGCCAGGCGGTACAGTTGCGCTCGGCAAGTGAGCCGAACTGTCACTGTGCTGGTGCGTCAGCCTCTCCTAGAATGGCCGGCTGCGGTTGACGCGTTCAGTCGACCGCGCTGCTGAGGTCGCCATGCACATTTCCTCCGGCCGCTGGATGTACGGCCTGCTTCTCGCCCTGCTCACATCGCTGCTCTGGGGCATCCTGCCGATCAAACTGAAAGAAGTCCTGCAGGTCATGGACCCGGTCACGGTCACCTGGTACCGCCTGACGGTGGCGGGTTCGCTGCTGCTGGCCTACCTCGCCGCCGCTCGCCGCCTGCCACGTTTCCGCCCGCTCGGGCGCAAGGGCGCCTGGCTGCTGGCCCTGGCCATCGGCGGGCTGACGGCGAACTACGTGCTGTACCTGGTCGGGCTCAGGCTGTTGAGCCCCGGCACCACGCAACTGGTGATCCAGGTGGCGCCAATCCTGCTGCTGATCAGCAGCCTGTTCATCTTCCGCGAACGCTTCAGCCTGGGTCAGGCGCTGGGCCTGATGGTGATGCTGCTGGGCTTCGGGCTGTTCTTCAATCAGCGCCTGGGCGAGCTGCTGACATCGCTGACGACCTATACCACCGGCGTGCTGACCGTACTCGCCGCCGCCTTCGTCTGGACCTTCTACGGCCTGGCGCAGAAGCAGCTGCTGACGCTGTGGAGTTCGGTGCAGGTGATGATGGTCATCTACCTGTCCTGCGCCTTGCTGCTGACGCCCTGGGCGCAGCCGCTGCAGGTGTTGGCGCTGAGCCCGCTGCAAGGCTGGCTGCTGTTGGCCTGCTGCCTCAATACCCTAGTGGCCTACGGCGCTTTCGCCGAGGCGCTGGCGCACTGGGAAGCGTCGCGGGTCAGTGCCACCCTGGCGCTGACGCCGCTGGTGACCTTCGTGTCCGTGGCGCTGGCCTCCACCTGGTGGCCCGACCACGTGCCGCCCGAGGCGGTCAACTGGATCGCCTACGCCGGTGCGGTGGTGGTGGTGCTCGGCTCCGCCCTGACCGCCCTCGGGCCCTCGCTGATGGCCAGCCTGCGCGCGCGCAAGGCCAGGCGCCTGGCGGCCACGCAGGCCTGATCAGTCCAGCGGCAGTTCGGTGGTGCGTTTGACCTCGCTCATGGCGATGTGCGAATGCGCTTCGTGCACATGCGGGCGCTGCAGCAGGTGGTCGCGCAGGAAGCGCTCGTAGTCGGCGATGTCCTTGGCCACCACCTTGAGCAGGTAGTCCGAGCTACCGGCCATGCTGTAGCACTCCAGCACCTGCGGATAGCCGACCACGGCCTGTTCGAACTCATCCAGATTGCCGCGACCGTGCGCCGACAGCTTGATGTCGACGAACACGGTGATGCCGAAACCCAGGCGCTTGTGGCTGAGCAGCGCGACCTTGCGCTCGATCAGCCCGTCTTCCTGCATGCGGTGGATGCGCCGCCAGCAGGGTGACTGCGACAGCTCGACCTTCTCGGCCACCTCGGCGGCGGAGAGGTCGGCATTGTGTTGCAGCAGGCGGAGAATCCTGCGGTCGATAGCGCTGAGCTTATCCTGCATGACTGTTTCCATTTTCTTGTGATTGTTGGAAGGATCATGCGAAGTATTGTCCTGCAATCTGAAAAATAGAAAGAAAAAAGCGGAACCCTCCAGTCATGCTTTAGGCAAATCCGTCGTGGTGATCCTGCGGCCGGATGCAACGGAGCGTGTTTACCGTCGCGCTCCTCGTGCTCGCCATAAGAATAAAAGGAGCGCTCCATGTCCCTGGCCGAAATCCGCCTGGATGACAAATATCGCCTCGCTACCGGTCACCTCTACCTGACCGGCACCCAGGCCCTGACCCGCCTGCCCATGCTGCAGAAGCAGCGTGACGCCGCCTTCGGTCTGAATACCGCGTGTTTCATCTCCGGCTATCGTGGCTCGCCCCTGGGCGGCCTGGACAAGAGCCTGTGGGACGCGCGCGACTACCTCAAGCAGAACCACATCCACTTCCAGCCGGGCGTCAACGAGGAACTCGGGGCGACCGCCGTGTGGGGCAGCCAGCAGGCCAACCTGTTCCCGGGGGCGCGTTACGACGGCGTGTTCGCCATGTGGTACGGCAAGGGGCCGGGGGTGGACCGCAGCGGCGACGTGTTCAAGCATGGCAACTCGGCCGGCGTTTCCAAGCACGGCGGCGTGCTGCTGCTGGCGGGCGACGACCATGGCTGCAAGTCCTCGACCATCGCTCACCAGAGCGAGCATGCCTTCATCGCCGCGTCGATTCCGGTGCTCAATCCGGCCAACGTTCAGGAGGTCCTGGACTACGGCATCATCGGCTGGGAGCTGTCGCGCTACAGCGGTTGCTGGGTGGCGCTGAAGACCATCGCCGAGAACGTCGACTCCTCGGCCGTGGTGGATGTCGACCCGCTGCGCGTGCAGGTGAAGATTCCCGAGGATTTCCAGCTGCCCGAGGATGGCGTGCACATCCGCTGGCCGGACCCGCCCCTGGCGCAGGAGAAGCGCCTCAACGTCTACAAGATCTATGCAGCTCGCGCGTTCGCGCTGGCCAACAACCTCAACCAGGTGAAGCTCGATTCGCCGAACCCGCGCCTGGGCATCATCACCACCGGCAAGTCCTATCTGGACGTGCGCCAGGCCCTGGATGACCTGGGTCTGGACGAGGCGCTGTGCGCCAAGGTCGGTCTGCGCGTGCTCAAGGTCGGCATGAGCTGGCCGCTGGAGCCGGTGTCCGTGCACCAGTTCGCCGAAGGGCTGGACGAAATCCTGGTGGTGGAGGAGAAGCGCAGCATCATCGAGGACCAGCTCACCGGTCAGCTCTACAACTGGCCGGTGGGCAAGCGCCCGCGCGTGGTCGGCGAGTTCGACGAGGAGGGCGGTTCCCTGCTGCCCAACCTGGGCGAGCTGACCCCGGCGATGATCGCCCGGGTGATCGCCAGGCGCCTGGCGCCGATCTACAGCAGCCCGGTCATCGAGGAACGCCTGGCCTTCCTCGACGCCAAGGAAAAGGCCCTGGCCGCGCCCAAGCACAAGACCGTGCGCACCCCGCACTTCTGCTCCGGCTGCCCGCACAACAGCTCGACCAAGGTACCGGAAGGCAGTCGCGCGCTCGGCGGCATCGGTTGCCACTACATGACCCAGTGGATGGATCGCAGCACCGATACCTTCACCCAGATGGGCGGTGAGGGCGCGACCTGGATCGGCCAGGCCCCCTTCACCGACACGCCGCACGTGTTCCAGAACCTGGGCGACGGCACCTACTTCCACTCCGGGCACCTGGCCTTGCGCGCCGCCGTCGCGTCCGGGGTCAACATCACCTACAAGATCCTCTACAACGACGCGGTGGCCATGACCGGCGGCCAGCCCATCGACGGCGAGCTGCGCATCGACCAGCTCAGCCAGCAGGTGCATGCCGAGGGCGTCAAACGCATCGCCCTGGTCAGCGACGAGCCGGACAAGTACCCGACCCGCGCCACCTTCGCGCCGGGCGTGACCTTCCATCACCGCCGCGAACTGGACGCCGTGCAGCGTGAGCTGCGCGAGTTCAAGGGCGTTTCGGTGATTCTCTACGACCAGACCTGCGCGACCGAAAAGCGTCGTCGGCGCAAGCGCGGCAAGCTGGTCGACCCGGCCAAGCGCGTGTTCATCAACCCGGACGTGTGCGAAGGCTGCGGCGATTGCAGCGTCAAGTCCAACTGCCTGTCGGTGCTGCCGCTGGAGACCGAACTGGGGCGCAAGCGCGAGATCGACCAGAGCGCCTGCAACAAGGACTACAGCTGCCTCGAGGGTTTCTGCCCGAGCTTCGTCACCGTGCATGGTGGCGGCTTGCGCAAGCCCGAGGCCGTGGGCCTGGGAGCCCTGTTCATCGCCTTGCCGGAGCCGAAACAGCCTGCGCTGACGCGTCCCTGGAACATTCTGCTGCCCGGTGTGGGTGGCAGCGGCGTGACCACCGTCGGTGCGCTGCTGGGCATGGCCGCGCATATCGAAGGCAAGGGCTGCACCGTACTCGACCAGGCCGGCCTGGCGCAGAAGTTCGGTCCGGTGATCACCCATATCCGCATCGCCGCGCGGCAGAGCGATATCTACGCGGTGCGCATCGCGGCCGGGGAAACCGACCTGTTGCTGGGTTGCGATCTGGTGGTGGCTTCCAGCGAGGAGTCGCTGGCCAAGCTGAATGACAAGATCGCCCACGCGGTGATCAACAGTCACGAGTCGGCCACGGCCGAATTCACCCGCAACCCCGATGCCCAGGTGCCGGGCGCGGCGATGCGCGAGGCGATCAGCGAGGCGGTGGGCGAGGGCAAGACCCGCTTTGTCGATGCAACGCGCCTGGCCACGCGCTTGCTCGGCGATAGCATCGCCACCAACCTGTTCATGCTCGGTTTTGCCTACCAGCGCGGCCTGGTGCCGGTTTCGGCCGAGGCCATCGACAAGGCCATCGAACTCAATGGCGTGGCCGTGCAGTTGAACCAGCAGGCGTTCCTCTGGGGGCGGCGCGCGGCACATGACATGGCTGCGGTGGAGAAGCTCGCCGCGCCCAAGGTGGTCGAGGCTCCGCATTGCAGCACGCTGGACGAGATCGTCGCCGACCGCATGCAGCGCCTGAGCCTGTACCAGAACGGCGCCTACGCCGAACGTTACCGGGCGCTGGTCGAGCGCGTGCGCCAGGCGGATAGCGACGCCGGGCAAGCGCTGAGCAAGGCGGTCGCGCGTTATTACTTCAAGCTGCTGGCCTACAAGGACGAGTACGAAGTGGCGCGGCTGTACAGCGAGGCGACGTTCCGCAAGCGCCTGGAAGAGCAGTTCGAGGGCGACTACCAGTTGCAGTTCCACCTGGCACCGAGCTGGTTGAGCAAGCCCGATGCGGTGACCGGCGAGCCGCGCAAGCGCAGCTTCGGTCCCTGGATGCTCAAGGCGTTCGCGCTGCTGGCGCGCTTCAAGTTCCTCCGCGGTACGGCGCTCGACCCCTTCGGGTACAGCACCGAGCGACGTCTGGAGCGTGAGCTGATCGAGGAGTACGAGGCCAACCTGGCCTACCTGCTCAGCGAACTGAACGCGGACAACTACCGCACCGCCGTGGCGCTGGCCGAACTGCCGGAGCAGGTGCGCGGCTATGGCCACGTCAAGGAAGCCGCCATGGCCAAGGTGCGCGAGCAGGCCGTGCAGCTCAAGGCCCGCATGACCGTCAGCGAGATCGCGGCGGTGCAGCTGTTCGAACCGGCTGCCTGATTCTTCAAGCATCCCCCTTGCCACCCCCTCCCGTGCGGGAGGGGGATGGCCTTTTACGATCTGAATACCGAGGTGATTCGATGTCCGTCTTCACTCATGTCGACTTCGACCAGCACGAACAGGTGGTCTACGGCCACGACCAGGCCAGCGGCCTGAAAGCCATCATCGCCATTCACGACAGCACGCTCGGCCCGGCGCTCGGCGGTTGCCGCATGTGGAACTACGCCAGCGACGACGAGGCCCTGCGTGATGTGCTGCGTCTGTCACGTGGCATGACCTACAAGTCTGCGCTGGCGCGTCTGCCGCTCGGAGGAGGCAAGGCGGTGATCATCGGCGATCCGCACAGCGGCAAGAGCGAGGCGTTGTTCCAGGCCATGGGCGACTTCGTCGACAGCCTGGGCGGACGCTACGTCACCGCGGCGGACTCCGGTACCGGCGTGAACGAGATGCGCATCATGGCCGAGCGCACGCGCCATGTCGCCGGTGCCGGGCAGCGCGAGGCCTTCGGCGGTGGCAGTCGCGATGGCGACCCATCGCCGTCCACGGCCTATGGCGTGTTCATCGGTATCCAGGCCGCTGTCGCTCATCGCATGGGGCGGGCGGATCTGAACGGCATCCGCGTGGCCATCCAGGGAGTGGGGCAGGTCGGTTTCCACCTGGCCAGGCTGCTCCGCGAGGCCGGTGCGCAACTGTGGGTGACGGACATCTTCGAGGCCAACGTGCAACGTGCGGTCGCTCAGCTGGGTGCCACGGCTGTCGACCAGAACGCGATCTACGGCCTCGACGTCGACGTGTTCGCCCCCTGCGCGCTGGGCGCGATCATCAATCTGCAGAGCCTCGAGAACCTGCGTGCGCCGATCATCGCCGGCGCGGCCAACAACCAGCTGGCCGACGCCAGCCTGGCCGAGCTGCTGCGTCGCCGTGACTGCCTGTATGCACCGGACTACGCGATCAATGCCGGCGGAATCATCGATGTCTGCTACGAGCGCACCGGTGGCAGTGCCGCCGAACTCAAGGCGCATATCGAGAGCATCGGCCCGACCCTGACGGAAATCTTCCAGCGCGCCGAGCGGGAAGGCGAGACAACCACCGCGATAGCCGACCGCATGGCGCTGGAGCGCCTGCACGGTGGTGTGCCCAGCGTGCGTGCCTCGACAGCCTCTGCGGCGGTTGCCCACGGCTGGCAGCGCTAGGCCGCGAACGGATCGCGACATGACAAACGCGCCGGTCGTCGCTAAGATGCCGCCCGGCCGTTGCGAATACGGCCGTGTCCCCTTAGTTCAACGGATAGAATAAGCCCCTCCTAAGGGCTAGATGCTGGTTCGATTCCAGCAGGGGACGCCATCTCCCTCCATCTGTACGCCAGTACCCAACAGGCGCGTCGTTTATCTTCCCGTTCCTTTCAGCGTGCCTTGCTTTCGATGCGCTTGAGCGCTTGCCGGCAGTGCAGCAGTGCATCTCGCACCATGAAATTCACCAGGGTCGGTGAGACCCCCAGTTCCTTGGCAATGTCGTTCTGCGTACGTCCGTGCAGTTTGTACATCTCGAAGGCGTAGCGAGTGCGCTCGGGCATCTGCGCCAAGGCCGAGGAGAGCATCTCCAAGGTCTCTCGACTCTCGTGGCTGGTCTCTGGTGAGGCTCCAGGGGCAGCGATATACAGGCCTTCTTCCTCGCTGCCGGCATAGCGTTTCTCCAGAGCCTGGCGGCGATAGAGGTCGATCGCCAGGTTACGCACCACGCGTAACAGGTAACTGCTCTGCGACTGGATGTTAGGGACCATGCTCGCGGCGCTGAGCTTGATATAGGCATCGTGCACCACATCTTCGGCGTGACTGCGGCAGCCGAGGATGCGCGCCGCAGCGTTGATGAAGGTCTGCCTGCGGGTGACGAACAGGTCGTGCAGGGCCATATGCTGCTGGGGGGGGAGCGTCTTGGGCATGAGATGTTTCCTATGCGGCCAGAGCGTGATGGGCGTCCACATGGGGGAGATCTGACGCGAATCCATTGCGCGGGTCTTTCGCCCTGCCTGGCGGTTCCTGCGCCGGTATCGAGGTGGCTAAATCTAATGTAGTTGATAATTATTATCAAATCATACGTGGCCTCTGACTCGATCAAAAATCAAAACGTTCAGTCGGATGAGAATGCCTTCTCAAGTGGCGCGCATGATAATTAATCTCATGGGTTAATCCTAATTATTCGCTCCTCTCCTTCGTCTTCATCGGAAAGCCGCCCAACCCGGGCGAGAAGGAGGCAGAGATGGCATTTGATCGCGACGACGCGACATTCAAGGTTCTCGTCAATCACGAGCTGCAGTATTCCCTGTGGCCGGACGACAAGGCGGTGCCCGCTGGCTGGCGTGAGACGGAGCAGCGAGGCAGCAAGGCGGAGTGTCTGGACTACGTTGAGCGGGAGTGGGTCGACATGCGTCCACTGAGCTTGCGTCAGGTGATGAGCGGCGAGGCTGTGGAGCGGTGATGATGCCTGGCCGCCTGCACCTGTATTGCCTGCCGTATTCCGGTGCCAGCGCGATGGCCTATGCGCGTTGGCGTCGTTCATTGCCGGCTTCGGTCGAGGTGTTGCCGCTGGAGTTGCCAGGGCGTGGTCGGCGTTTCAATGAGCCATTGCAGACCGATATGTACGCGCTGGCCAAGCAGCTTGCGGCCGAGTTGAGCGAGTCGCTCAAGCAGCCCTACGCCCTGTTTGGTCACAGTCTCGGTGGCCTGCTGGCTTTCGAATTGGCCCATGCGCTGCGCCAGCTCGGCATGCCTGCCCCGCAGGCGCTGTTCGCTTCGGCGGCGTCGGCGCCGTCGCGCCGTGAGAGCCACCTCGAACTGGCGCAAGAGCAGAGCGATGAGCAGCTGCTACTGCGCCTGCGGTCCCTGGGGGGAACGCCAGCAGCCGTATTTGACGATGCGGAGATGCTCAGCCTGACCCTGCCGGTGTTGCGCGCCGATTTTCTGCTGTGTGGCCGTTATCGCTACTACCGCCGTGCGCGGCTCGGTTGCCCGATCCATGTACTTGGCGGCAAGGCGGATCGCGTATCGATGGATGCGCTGGCGGCCTGGCAGGACGAAACCGCCGATGACTTCTCTCTGGAGATGTTCGAGGGCGATCATTTTTTCATCAACGCCTGCGAACAGCAGTTGCTCGAATACATGTTCGGCAAGCTGCGTGAGAGTGGGCGGGATCTCCGGGCTATCGAGGCCTGAGAGGAGCATGCGATGACTTTCTTCTCCATAAAGCCTTTGCCTGAGTCGCGTGAGGGTTTACCGCTGCTGGTGCAGGCTGAGGACGGAATCGACCTGCTGGCGAGCCAGCAGGAGCTGCGCGAGCTGATCGATCAACACCTTGAACGCTGTGGTGGAGTGCTATTGCGCGGTTTTGCGGTGGGCGAAGCCGAGCGTTTTCGTGCGTTCGCCGCCGCATTCGGCGACCCGCTGTTGAACTACGAATTCGGCTCCACGCCGCGCAGTAACGTGACCGCTGGCGTCTACACCTCTACCGAGTATCCGCCGCATCAACATATTCCGCTGCACAACGAGCAGGCCTACACCCGCGAGTGGCCGATGCGTATCTGGTTCTACTGCATGCAGGCCGCGCAGAGTGGAGGGGAGACGCCCATCGCAGACAGTCGGGTGGTCTACCGTCAGGTCGGTGAGACGATTCGCCGACGTTTCAGCGAGCGTGGGCTGATGTACGTGCGCAACTACGGCAATGGTCTGGACGTTGCCTGGGAACAGGTGTTCAACAGCAGTGATCGTGCGGTGGTCGAGGCCTACTGCCGGGCTCACCAGATCGAATGCGAATGGAAGGAGGACGGTGAACTGCGCACTCGCCAGCTGTGTCAGGCCGTGGCCCGTCATCCACGCACGGGTGACTGGGTGTGGTTCAACCAAGCGCATCTGTTCCACGTCTCCAACCTGCCCGTCGAGGTGCGCGAAAGCCTGCTGGAAATCGTCGACGAAGAGGACCTGCCGCGCAATGTCTATTACGGCGATGGCAGCCCGATCGAGGAGTCCCTGCTCGATGACATCCGCGGCGTATTGGCCGAAGCGACGGTCAGCTTTCCTTGGTGCAGCGGCGACGTACTGATGCTCGACAACATGCTGACTGCTCATGCGCGCACGCCTTTCAGTGGCCCGCGCAAGGTCATTGTGGCCATGGCGCAAGGCCATGGCCTGGATCTGCTCTGAGCACCCGAATATTCCATTTCACACGGCGGGTGCAGTGCACCCATCGCGATTCAAGGTGATGCCATGAATGATCGTTACGACGCTGCCACCAACCTGGTTGAGGCGCTCGTCCAGCGTGCCGCTGAAACGCCGCGCGATATCGCTCTGCGTTTTATCGCTGAAGGGGTGGACGAAGCACTGACCTACCGTGCATTGGATGAGCGCGCACGTGATTTGGCTGTCTGGTTGCTGCAGCATGGCCAACCCGGTGATCGCGCCGTTTTGCTGATGCACAGCAGCACGGAATACGTGGTTTCCTTCTTTGCTTGCCTGTATGCCGGCATCATCGCTGTGCCGGCGTATCCGCCCGAGTCCGTGCGGCCGCAGCACCTGGCGCGTTTGCAGGCCATTCTCGGTGACGCCGAGCCGAGCCTGGTGCTCACCGATTCCAGTTTGTTGGACGCCCTGCGTCCGGCCTGTCAGGTTGTCGGTGGTGCCACGCCGCAGCTGCTGGCCGTTGACCACACGCCGGCCGGTCTGGGGCTGGCATGGCAGATGCCGGAGCTGACTGGTGCGCATATCGCCTTCCTGCAATACACCTCGGGTTCCACCTCGACACCAAAGGGGGTGCAGGTCAGCCATGGCAACCTGCTAGCTAACGAGCGGTTGATTCGCCATGGCCTGGGTATCTGTGCCGATGACGTGATGGTCAGCTGGCTGCCGCTGTTTCACGACATGGGGCTGATCGGTGGTTTGCTGCAGCCGATCTATAGCGGTATTCCTTGTGTGTTGATGTCGCCGCGCTACTTCCTCGAGCGTCCGCGCCGCTGGTTGGAGGCCATCTCCCGTTACGGCGGTACGGTCAGTGGTGGCCCGGATTTCGCCTACCGGCTGTGCTGCGAACGCATCGGTGAGGGCGCCATGGAGGGGCTTGATCTGAGCCGCTGGCGCCTGGCTTTCTCCGGCTCCGAACCGATTCGTCCGGACACCCTGGAGCGCTTCGCTACCACCTTCGCGCGGGTTGGGTTCGATTCCGATGCGCTCTATGCCTCCTACGGCCTCGCCGAGGCGACCCTGTTCGTTGCCGGTGGCCAACGCGGTAAAGGTATCGGTTTGCTGGAGGTGGATCCGACGGCACTGGCCAGTAACCTGGGGCGCCCCGGCCGCGGCACCTTGCTGGTCAGTTGCGGGCACCTGCAGCCCGAGCATGAGGTGCAACTGGTCGATCCACACAGCGGCGCATCTCTGGGGCCTGGGCAGGTTGGCGAGATCTGGAGCAGTGGCCCCAGCGTTGCGCTGGGCTATTGGCGCAACCCCGAGGCCAGTGAGCGTGCTTTCGTCGAGCGCGATGGGCGCGTCTGGCTGCGTACCGGCGACCTGGGCTTCCTGCACAACGATGAGCTGTACGTCACCGGGCGGCTCAAGGACATGATCATCGTGCGTGGCCAGAACCTCTACCCGCAGGATCTGGAACGCTGTGTCGAAGAAGAAGTGGATGTGGTGCGCAAGGGCCGCATCTCTGCATTCGCTGTGGAGCACAACGGTCGCGAGGGGATCGGTATAGCCGCCGAGATTGGCCGCAGTGTGCGCAAGTTGATACCGGCTGCCGCGCTGATCAAGGCTATCTCGGCGGCCGTCGCCGACAGTTTCCAGGAAGCACCGCTGCTCGTGGCGCTGCTGGAACCGGGCGCGTTGCCAAAGACTTCCAGCGGCAAGCTGCAGCGCTCTGCATGCCGCCAGCAATTGGCTGATGGCACCTTGTCGGCTTACGCGGTACAGCGTGCCGGGCAACTGGTGGAAGGCGATCGGGTGAACACTGCTCGGCTGAGCGAGGCAGAGCAGGCCATGGCTGCTCTCTGGTGCGAGGTGCTGCAGGTGGAGGCGGTCGAACGTGACGATCACTTCTTTGTCCTCGGTGGTGATTCGGTGCGGGCGACCCAGTTACTGGCACGCCTGCGTGAGCGTCATGGCCGCGCAGTGGAGCCGCGCCTGCTGTTCGAGGCGCCGGTATTGGGCGCTTTCGTCGCTGCGCTGGCCAGTCATGTTGTCGATACACCGGCCTGCGCCGAAGTGACCTGTCTGGATCGCCATGGCACGCTGCCGCTGTCGCCGGCCCAGCGCCGTCTTTGGTTCCTCTGGAAGCTGGAGCCGCACAGCCCGCTGTACCACATCGCCGGTGGTCTGACGGTGCGCGGCGAGCTGAATGTCGACGCAGTGCAACAGGCATTCGTCGATCTGCAATTGCGTCACGAGACGCTGCGCAGCCGTTTCGTCGAGGACAGTGATGGCGAAGTTCGCCTGCACCTGACCGACGTCGCGCCGGTGCCGTTCAGTCAGATCGATCTGAGTGGTCAGCCGAGCACTGCCGAGGGCGATGCGCTGCAATTCGCTGCCGAAACCTTCGATCTGGTCAGCGGCTCGTTGCTACGTCTGCGTCTGCAGCACCTGGGCGAAGGCCGTCAGGCGCTGCTGCTCTGCATGCACCACATCATCTCTGATGGCGCCTCGCTGAACCTGCTGTTGGAGGAGTTTTCGGCGTGCTATGCGGCGCGTCTGCAAGGTGAGGTTGCGCAGCTACCGCAGTTGAGCCATCAGTACGTCGACATCACCGCCGCTCAGCAGCAGGTACTGGACGGTGGAGCGAGCGCACGACTGCTGCAGTGGTGGCGCACTTACCTTGGGCAGGAACATCCGCCGCTTGAGTTGCCATACACCTTGGTCGACACGACTCGCCAGAGTGGACGTCGTGCCGGCCTCATCGAGCAGCGTCTCGACGATGTCTTGAGCGGGGAGTTGCGTCAGCTGGCCCAGCAGCATGGTGTGACCTTGGCCATGCTGTTGCTGGCGGCGTTCAACCTGTTGTTGCAGCGCTTTACCGGCCAGCAGGATCTGCGCATCGGTCTTACCCAGGCTGGGCGTGAACAGCTCGCCAGCGAACGTCTGGTGGGCTTCTTCGTCAATCTGCTGGTGTTGCGCTGCGACCTTTCGACCAACCCGAGCCTGAGTGCGCTGTTGCGCCAGGTGCGCGATGGGTTGCTGGATGCCCAGGCTCATCAGGATCTGCCGTTCGAGCAACTGGTGCAGGCGTTGCAGCCAGATCGCAGTCACGGTCGCCATCCACTCTGCCAGGTGGCGTTCGACCATCAGGTACGGGGAACGGTGGCATTGCAGGGGCTGAACGTGGAAAGCCTGCGTCAGATCGATCTGGAAACCCCCTTCGACCTGGTGTTGCGCGTACGCGAGAGCCAGGCCGGCCTCGAGCTGAGCTTCTGCTACGCTGCCGAGCGCTATTGCGCTACCGGTATGGCGTGCATGGCCGAGCAGTTCCTCGCGCTGCTGCGTGCACTGCCGAAGCAGCCGGCGGATGCGCCGTTGCAGGCGGGTGCCTGGCTCGACGAAGCGCTGTGGCGCCGTGCAGTACCGGCCAGTGCTGAGGCTTTCGAGCCGCTGGCGACGGTTATCGCAGCCCAGGCTGCCGCCCAGCCGGAGGCTATCGCGCTGCAAGATGAGCAACGCAGCCTGAGCTTCGCTGAACTGGATGCGCGCGCCAACCGCCTGGCCCAGGCTCTGGTCGCGGCGGGTGTCGGCCCCGAGGCACGGGTTGGCGTGGCCTTGCCGCGCGGCGTGGATATTCCGCTGGCCCTGTTGGCCGTGATGAAGGCCGGCGGCGCCTATGTGCCGCTGGATGTGGATCATCCCCGCGAACGCCTGGCCTGGCTGATCGAGGATGCCGGTATCGGCTGGTTGATCAGTCAGTCAGCGCTGGCCGAGCAGCTGCCGATTGGCGATTCGGTGCAGCGCCTGGATCTAGACCGTTTCGATGATGCCGCCTGGCCGGCGCAATGCCCCGCTTCACGGGTTCACCCGGCCAACCTGGCCTATCTGATCTACACCTCCGGCTCCACTGGCCAGCCCAAGGGCGTTGCTGTAGCGCATGGCGAAATCGCCGCACACTGCCGCGCCATCGGTGAGCGTTATGCGATGCGACCGAGTGACCGCGAGCTGATCTTCATGTCGTTTGCTTTCGACGGGGCTCACGAGCGTTGGCTAACTGCACTGAGCCACGGCGCCAGTCTGCTGATTCGTGGTGCTGCGTTGTGGACGCCGGAGCAGACCCTGGAACGCCTCAAGCTGCATCAGGTGACGGTTGCGGCCTTCCCGCCGGCCTTCCTGCAGCAACTGGCCGAACAGGCGGCACGCCTTGGCCATGCGCCGAGCATGCGCATCTATTGCTTCGGTGGTGACGCGGTGCCCGAGGCAGCATTCGAATTGGCGCGGCGCAGCCTCAAGGCGGAACACCTGATCAATGGCTATGGGCCTACCGAAACGGTGGTCACGCCCCTGTTGTGGAAGGCCGATGCTACCAGTCGTTGTGGTGCCGCTTATGCGCCCATCGGCGAGGCAGTGGGCGCTAGAGACCTGTACGTACTCGACGAGCACCTGCAACCGCTGCCGCGCGGTGTGGTCGGCGAGTTGTACATCGGCGGTGAGTTGCTGGCGCGCGGTTATCACCAGCGTCCTGGGATGACCGCCGAGCGCTTCGTTGCCGATCCCTTCGGCATGACGGGTGGGCGTCTCTACCGTACCGGCGACCGTGTGCGTTGGCGTGAAGATGGCTCGTTCGATTACCTCGGGCGCGTCGATCAGCAAGTCAAGATTCGCGGCTTCCGTATCGAGCCCGGCGAGATCGAAGCACGCCTGCGCATGCACGATGGGGTCAGCGAAGCGGCCGTGGTCTGTCGCGACGGTATGGCAGGGCGCCGGCTGGTGGCCTACGTGGCGCCGCTGCAGGCGACCGAAGCGCTCAAGACGGCGCTGCGCGAGCAACTGCCCGAGTACATGGTGCCCACGCAGATCATCGCGCTGGCTCAGTTGCCGCTGAACGTCAATGGCAAGATCGACCGCAAGGCCTTGCCCGAAGTGGCGGACGTCAATGACGACTACAGCGCGCCACGCGAGGGCCTGGAAAGCCAGCTGGCAGCGCTTTGGGCCGAGTTGCTCGAGCTGCCGCGAGTCGGCCGTGAGGATGACTTCTTCGAACTCGGTGGTCATTCGCTGCTGGCGACCCGGCTGGTATCGCGGATACGCCAACTCCTCGCCGTCGAGTGTCCGCTGCCGATGATCTTCGAGGCCTCGCGGCTGGATGCCTTTGCCGCCGCTGTGGCGGCGCTTGGCGAGCGCGACAGCCGCCCGCCATTGCGCACTGTGCCGCGTGATGGCGTGCTACCGCTGTCCCCGGCGCAGGCGCGCCTGTGGTTCTTCTGGCAGATGGAACCGCACAGTGCTGCCTACAATGTCCCTGGCGCCCTGCGCCTGCGCGGCGCGCTGGACGAGGGTGCGTTGCGCCAGGCATTCGCGGAATTGATGGCGCGTCACGAGACACTGCGCACCACCTTCGACGAGCGTGAGGGCGAGCCGTGCCAGGTCATCCATGCGCGGCTGGAACTGCCCATGGTACGCCTGGATCTGTCCGCCCACGGCGATGCCGAGGCCCAGGCGCATCGCCTGGCCGAAGAGGAAGCCGGGCGCCCGTTCGACCTGCGTGACGGCCCGCTGCTGCGCCTGACGCTGCTGCGCCTGTCCGCAGAGGATCATGTACTGCTGTTGACCCTGCACCATATCGTCTCCGACGGTTGGTCGATCCGTGTGCTGATGGATGAATTCGCCGCGCTGTACAGTGCCGCGCTGGTAGGCAACCAGGCGGCGCTGCCGGCGCTGCCGGTGCAGTACGCCGACTACGCCCAGTGGCAGCGTAGCCTGCTCGCCGATGGCGAGGGTGAGCGACAACTGGCCTGGTGGGTACAGCAACTGGGGCATGACAATCCGCGCCTCGACCTGGCATGCGACCGCCCGCGTCCGGCGCAGCAGAGCTACCGTGGCGGCAGTCTCAGCTTCGAGCTGGATGCGGCGCTGAGCGAGCGCCTGAGGGCGTTGGCGCGCAGCCACGACGTCACCTTGTTCATGTTGCTGCTGGGCGCCTATGGCGTCTTGCTGCGCAGTTGCAGCGGCCAGGCTGATCTGCGTGTCGCGGTGCCGGTCGCCAACCGCCAGCAACTGGAAACCGAGGGGCTGATCGGCTTCTTCGTCAACACCCTGGTCTACCCCTGCCGAGTCGACGTGCAGGCTTCCTTCAGCAATCTGCTGGCTGCGCTCAAGCCGTTGGCACTGGGTGCACAGGCACATCAGGATGTGCCCTTCGAGCAACTGGTCGAGGCGCTGCAACCGGAGCGCAGCCTGGCCTGGAACCCTCTGGCGCAGGTCAAGTTCAACTTCGGTTTCGACGTCAGCCGCCTGCCGGATGCCGGCCCGCTGAAGCTGCAACTGTTCAGTGAACAGCAGTACGGTGCGCGTTTCGATCTGGCCCTGGACATGGCCGAGGCCAGCGAGGACGGCCATCTGCGCGGCAGCTTCGTCTTTGCCCAGGATCTGTTCGACGTCAGCACGGTGGCACGCATCGTCGCTACCTTCACCTGGCAACTGGAACAACTCTGCGCCCGGCCATCCGAGCCACTCGAACAACTGACTCTGGTCCCAGCCGAACTGCGTTCGGAACTGGCCGGCGAGCGCCGCCCGTGGCCGTCCGCTGATGTACTGCAGTTGTTCAACCGACAGTGCGTGGCACGCCCGGGCGAAATGGCAGTCGAGGCCTGGGATGGTCAATACCGTTATGCTGAGCTGGACGCCGCGGCCAACCGTTTGGCCAATGCCTTGCGCGCCCGGGGAGTCGGCCAGGGTGAGCGCGTCGCGCTCTGCCAGGCGCGCGGCGCACGCTGGCTGCTGATGCTTCTGGGGGTGCTGAAGTCAGGTGCTGCCTACGTGCCGTTCGACCCGGCATTGCCGAGTAAGCGTCTGCAGCAACTACTGGCCGAGAGTGGGGCGCGCTGCGTGCTGGTGAGCGAGCGTGAAACTGCGGCGCTGTTCCCGGATCAGGCAATGCTGGTCGAGGCCGGAGGGCCGTCGGACTTTGCAGCGCAGGCGCCTGCCGTGGTCATCGACGCGGCCAGCCCGGCCTATGTGATCTTCACTTCCGGCTCCACGGGGCAGCCCAAAGGCGTAGTGGTTAGCCACGGTGCCCTGGCCAACTACGTGCAGGGCGTGCTGACACGGTTGGACAGCCAGCCCGGGGAGGGCTGGGCGATGGTGTCGTCGGTGGCGGCCGATCTCGGCCATACCAGCCTGTTCGGTGCGCTATGCAGTGGTGGGCGGCTGTGCCTGGCCAGCGCCGAGGAGGTGGCCGATGCCGAGCGTTTCGCCGCCTTCATTCAGGCTCGTGCCGTCGCCGTGCTGAAGATCGTGCCCAGCCATCTCAGCGGCCTGCTGGCCGCCGCGCCGCAGCCGGTCGAGGTCTTGCCGCTGCGTCTGCTGGTGCTCGGCGGCGAAGCCTGCGGCGCACCACTGCTGGCGCGTGTGCGTGAGCTGGCGCCAGGTTTGCGGGTGGTCAACCACTATGGCCCAAGTGAAACCACAGTGGGTGTGCTGACCCATGAGTGGCGCATCGGTGAGTCCTTGCCGCAGGGCAATCTAGCTATCGGTCGGGCGCTGCCCAATAGTCGGGTGCGGGTGGTCGACGAGCAGCTCGCCAGTCTGCCACTTGGCGTGCCGGGTGAGCTGCTGATCGCCGGTGCCGGTCTGGCCGACGGCTATCTGGGCCTGCCGCAGCTGACAGCGGAGCGTTTTATCCATCTTGAGGATGAGCGCTATTACCGCAGTGGCGACCGCGTGCGCCTGCGCGCCGATGGTGAGATCGAATTCCTCGGTCGCCTCGATGAACAGGTGAAAATCCGCGGCTATCGGGTGGAGCCGGCCGAGCTGGCGCAGGTGCTCAAGCGCCTGCCGGGTGTGCATGATGCTCTGGTGCTGGCCGAGAGCGCGGGCGATGGGCCCTTGCGCCTGCTGGCCTGGTGTGTGGCCGATGGGAAGGCCGAAGCGCTGCGCCAGGAGTTGGCAGCCCAGGTGCCGGACTATCTGCTGCCGGCGCAACTGATGCTGCTACCGGCCTTACCGTTGACTGCCAATGGTAAGGTCGATCGCCAGGCACTGCCGCGTCCGGACATGGCTGGCAAACCGTGCGAGGAGGTGCCGCTGAGCGAACTGGAAAGCCAGTTGGCGACGATCTGGCAGGCGGTGCTCAAGGTCGAACGGGTCGGGGCCGAAGACAACTTCTTCGAGTTGGGTGGTGATTCCATCCTCAGCCTGCAGATCATCGCGCGCATCCGCAAACTGGGTTTCAAGCTCAGTCCCAAGCAGTTGTTCGAGCGGCAGACCGTGCGGCAACTGGCGCAGTGGCTGCAGGCACGCGAGGTGTCGGAAGTCGCCACGACGCCTGCCACCGTCAACGCACCGCCCGCCAGTGGCGCGCCGCTGGCCCCGGTGCAGGCTCGCTTCTTCGAGCGTGTACCGGCTGTGCTGCGCAACCACTGGAATCAGGCGATCCTGCTGGAGGCCAGCGAGCCGCTGGATCTCACTGCGCTGGAGCGTGCGCTGCATGCCTTGCTGCAATGCCACCCGGCGTTGCGTCTGCGTTTGGATGGTGAGCAAGCGCGTCTGCGTATCGCTGACATGGGGGCACTCGACCTGACGCTGCTCTGGCGCCGCCATGCAACTGATCGGCAGACGCTCGAGCGCCTGTGTGACGAAGCCCAGCGCAGCCTGGATCTGCGTAATGGCCCATTGCTGCGTGCCATGCACGTCGGCCTGGACGAGGGCGGAGAGCGCCTGTTGCTGGTGATTCATCACCTAGCGGTGGATGGCGTCTCCTGGCGGGTGCTGCTGGAAGATCTGCACGCCGCCTATGGTGCTATTCGCGCAGGGCAGCCAGTTGTTTTACCGGCCGAAGGCGACCCGCATGCCGTCTGGGCTGCCCGCCAGCAGGCGCTGGCGACGAGTCCGGCACTGGACGCCGAAATGCCGTACTGGCTGGCGCAACTGGCCGATGCCCCGGCGATTCCCCTGGCCGATGGCCACGCGGCGGCCACCTGGCGCGAGGCACGGCAGCGCCACATTGCTCTGGACCGCGATGCCACCTCCGAACTTCTTGGTCCGGTCCTGGCCGCTCAGCGCCTGCGCATCAATGACGTCCTGCTGACGGCTGTCGGTCGCGCCTTGTGCAACTGGACGGGGAGCGAGGAGGCCTTGCTGGAAGTGGAGGGCCATGGCCGTGACGCCTTCGATGACGGCGAACCTCTGGAGCTGTCGCGCACCGTTGGCTGGTTCACCTGCCTTTACCCGCTGCGCCTGCGCCCGACCGGCGAACCGGGTGAGGCACTGCGTGCGGTTAAGGAAAGCATCCGTGGTGTGCCTCGAGCCGGCATCGGCTATGGCGTGCTGCGCCACCTGAGCAAGCATGGTCTGGAGCTGAGTGCAGCGGGGCAGGCGCGTGTCACCTTCAACTACCTGGGGCAGTTCGACCAGCAATTCGATGGCGATTCTGTGCTGCGCCCTGCCAGTGAATCGGCAGGTCATAGCCAGCCGCAGAATGCCCCGCTGGGCAACTGGCTGGTGATCAATGGTCGCATCCTGGGCGGGCGTCTGGAGTTGGAGCTGACCTACAGCCAGGCCATGTTCCCGGCCGAGGCGATCGATGCCCTGGTACAGGGACTGGAGGATTCGCTGCACGAGCTGCTGGCCCATGTGCGCATCGCCACGCCGCGTCTGTCGCCGAGCGACGTGCCGTTGGCTGGCCTGGACCAGGCGACGCTGGACAGTCTCGATCTGCCCGTGAGTGATCTGGACGATCTCTATCCGTTGTCGCCCATGCAGCAGGGATTGTTGTTCCATGCGCTCGATATGCCGGGCTCCGGTCTTTACGTCAATCAGTTGCGGGTCGACCTGGAGGGGCTGGATGCACCGCGTTTCATCGCCGCGTGGCAGCAGGTTGTGGCGCGTCATGCCGTGCTGCGCAGCGGCTTCGTGCTCACCGAAGCGGGTGTGCCGTTGCAGTTCGTGTTGCGTCATGCCGAGCTACCCGTACGTGAACACGACTGGCGCACGCAGGCCGCCGAGCCCGAAGCACTGGATGCGCTGGCCGCGGCCGAGCGTGCCGAAGGCTTCGACCTCGCTATGCCGCCGCTGCAGCGTCTGACTCTGGTGCGCCTGGGTGAGCGCCGCTACCACCTGCTGTGGACCTGCCACCACCTGATCTCCGACGGCTGGAGCAGCGCTCGGCAAGTGGGTGAGGTGCTGGCACTCTACCGGGGTGAAACGCTGCCGGCGCAGTTCGGCCAGTACCGCGACTACATCAACTGGCTGCAAACTCGGGACGCCGCCGCCGGTGAGCGCTTCTGGCGCGAGCGCCTGGTCTCGTTCGACGAACCGACCCTGCTGGCTGGTGCGTTGGGGCATGCTGCCGCAGAGCCAGCGCGTGAGGTGCACGGCCGTTTGAGCGCCGAACTGACCCGTGGTCTGCAGCAATTTGCCCAGGCCCAGCGCGTGACCCTCAACACCCTGTTGCAGGGTGCCTGGCTGCTGCTTCTACAGCGCTACACCGGGCAGGCGAGACCCTGCTTCGGCGCCACCGTCGCCGGGCGTCCGGCTGAGCTGCCGAGTGCACAGAGCCTGCTCGGCCTGTTCATCAATACCTTGCCGATTGCCCATGAAATCCAGCAGCAATGGGCCGTTGGCGACTGGTTGCGAGATCTGCAAGCGCTCAACCTGCACGTTCGCGAGTTCGAGCACAGCCCGTTGCACGATATCCAGCGCTGGGCCGGCAAGCCGGGTCAGGCGTTGTTCGACAGCATTCTGGTGTTCGAGAATTTCCCCATGGACAGTGCGCTTGCTGGCGGCGGTGACAGCCTGCGCGTACTCGGCCAGCGCCCGGTCGAGAGCACCCATTTCGCCCTGGCCCTGGTGGCCAGTGCTGACGAGTGCCTGGATATCCGTTACGCCTACCGTGCCGACCGCCTGGCGTCCAGTCAGGTGGAGCGCCTGCGTGAGCACTTCGAGCGCTTGCTGCTGGCTATGGCCGAGAGTGCCGAGCGCCATTTGGGGGATTTGCCGATGCTGGCAGGCGCGGAGCGCGAGCAGCTGCTTGGTGGCTGGAACACCACCGAGGCGGCGTTCCCCGATGGCGTGCAACTGCAAGCGCTGCTGCAGCAGCAGGCCGCGCAAACCCCGGACGCCCTGGCGCTGCAGTTCGGCGCGCAGCGCCTGAGCTATCGCGAGCTGCACCAGCGCGCCAACCAGCTGGCACGCTGGTTGCGCGCTCAAGGTGTGGGCCCGGACGTACTGGTGGGGGTGGCGGCCGAGCGCAGCGTCGAGCTGGTGGTGGCCCTGCTGGCCATCGTCAAGGCCGGTGGCGCCTACGTGCCGATGGACCCGGATTACCCGCACGAGCGTCTGCAGCACATGCTGGACGACAGCGGCGTGACGCTGCTGCTGACTCAGGCACATCTGCGTGATGCGCTGCCGGCTTCGAACGCCCGTAGGTTCTGCCTGGACAGCGACTGGTCAGAAGTGGAGGGGCTGGAGGGGAGCGATCTGCCGATTCAGGGTACGCCGGACAACCTGGCCTACCTGATCTACACCTCCGGTTCGACCGGCAAGCCCAAGGGCGCTGGCAACAGCCACCAGGCGCTCATAAACCGGCTGCACTGGATGCAGAAGGCGTACTGCCTGACGCCGGCTGATCGCGTGCTGCAGAAGACGCCGTTCAGCTTCGATGTATCGGTGTGGGAGTTCTTCTGGCCGCTGCTGACCGGCGCTGGGCTGGTGGTAGCCGAGCCAGGCGCGCACCGCGATCCGCTGGCACTGCGTCAGGTAATCAACCAGGGCGAGGTCAGCGTGCTGCACTTCGTACCTTCGATGTTGCAGGCGTTCGTCGCCTCGGGCGAGCTGGAACACTGCCCTTCACTCACGCAGGTGATGTGCAGTGGCGAGGCGTTGCCCTACGAGCTGCAACAGCAGTTCCGTCAGCGCCACCGCGCCAAGCTGCACAACCTCTATGGTCCCACCGAGGCGGCCATCGACGTCAGCTACTGGGCGTGCGACGAGGAAAACGAACGGCACATCGTGCCCATCGGCCGGCCCATCGACAACCTGCGGTTGTACATCCTCGACCCCTGGCTGGAGCCGGTGCCGCAGGGTGTGGCGGGTGAGCTCTACATCGGCGGCGTTGGCCTGGCGCGGGGTTATCACGCACGACCGGGGCTGACCGCCGAGCGCTTCGTCGCCGATCCGTTCGGTGCAGGCGGGCGGCTGTATCGCACCGGCGACCTGGCGCGCTGGCGGGCGGACGGAGCCATCGAGTACGTCGGACGTATCGACCATCAGGTGAAAATCCGTGGCCTGCGCATCGAGTTGGGTGAGATCGAAGCCCGTCTGCAGGCACATCCGCAGGTGGAAGAGGCGGTGGTGGTGGCGCGTGACACAGCGCAGGGCAAGCAACTGGTGGGCTATGCCGTGGCCGGTTGCGATGGCGAGGAGTTGCGCCAGGCGCTGGCTGAGCAACTGCCGGAGTTCATGGTGCCGGCGCGCATCCTGGTGCTTGAGGCCATGCCGCTGTCGCCGAATGGCAAGCTCGATCGCAAGGCTTTGCCGGCGCCGGAGTTCGGTACCTCGGCAGTCGGTTACGTGGCGCCCCGCAATGACCTGGAGCGTGAGCTGGCGGCGATCTGGACGCAGGTGCTGCAGGTCGAGCGGGTCGGAATCAACGACGACTTCTTCGAACTGGGCGGACATTCTCTGTTGCTGACTCAGGTCGGCATGACCCTGCGCAATCGTCTGGGAGTGACGTTGCCGCTGCACGCATTGTTCGAGTTGAGTTCCATCCAGGCGTTGGCAAGCCACCTGCAGGCGCAACGGGACAATGCGCCCTCGCAAGAGGCCGAGCTGGAGCTGATGGACGAATTGCTGGGCGAGTTGGAGAACCTCTGATGACCATGCTGGATGCACAACTGCGCACCGTTGCCGAACGCCTGGCGGCGCTCCCCGAAGAGAAGCAACTGACCTTCCTGCAACAACTGCGGGAGAAGGGCGTGAGCCTGGAACGCCTGCCGATCATGCGTCAGCCCTGTGAGCGTGCGCCATTGTCACCGGCGCAGAGCCGCCTGTGGTTCCTCTGGCAGATGGAGCCGCACAGTGCGGCCTACAACATTCCGGCGGCCCTGCGCTTGCGCGGCACGCTGGATCCTAGGGCCCTGCGCCAGGCTTTCGAGGCATTGGTGGCACGCCATGAGAGTCTGCGCACGCTGTTTCGCGAAGAAGGTGGCGAGCCGTTGCAGGTGATCCTGCCGACCTTGCCTCTGGCCATGTTGGAGGAAGACTTTGCCGAACTGCCGGCAGACCAGCGTGAGGACGCCGCACGTGTGCGTCTGGAACAGTTGGCGCGACAGCCTTTCGATCTCGCCAATGGCCCGTTGCTGCGCCTGCACCTGCTGCGACTCAGCGATAGCGAGCACCTGCTGCTGCTGAACCTGCATCATATCGTCTCCGATGGTTGGTCGATGGGCGTGCTGATCGACGAGTTCACCAGCCTCTATGGCGCCTGCGTCACCGGTCGTGGTGCCAGCCTGCCGCCGCTGCCGATTCAGTACGCCGACCATGCTCGCTGGCAGCGCCTGTGGATGGCGGCCGGGGAGGAGCAGCGTCAGCTCGATTACTGGACGCAACATATCGGCGATCCGTCGCTGCTGCTGACCCTGCCCAGCGACCGACCGCGTCCGCCGCAGCAGAGTTACCGTGGTGCCACGCTGGACTTTCAACTGCCTACGGCGTTGGTGAGCGAGCTGCGCAGCCTGGCACGTGGCCAGGGTGCAAGCCTGTTCATGGTGCTGTTGGCGGCATTCGAGGTGCTGCTGGTGCGCTACAGCGGCCAGCGCGAACTGCGTATCGGCGTGCCGGTGGCCAACCGTGGTAGGGCCGAGTGCGAGCGTCTGGTGGGTTTTTTCGTCAATACCCAAGTGCTGTGCGGTGACGTCGAGGAACATGCTTCCTTCGTCGATCTGCTCGATGCGGTACGCCAGGCCGTCCTGGATGCACAGGCTCATCAGGAACTGCCCTTCGAACGCTTGGTGGAAACCCTGCAACCTGAACGCAGCCTGAGCCACAATCCGCTGTTTCAGGTGGCCTACAACCATTTGCCCAGTGCGCAGGATGCCTTGTGCGAGCTCCCCGCTGCCGATGGTGAGGCACTGACGCTGGAGCCTCTGCAGCTGGCGACCGGTATCGCCAAGTTCGACCTGATGCTGCAGACCGAGGAGAACCGTGAGGGCGCTGTGCGCGGGCAGTTCGCCTATGCCAGCGATCTGTTCGATGCAGCCACCATCGAGCGCCTGTGCGGTCACTTTCTTAATTTACTGGGGGCATTGGCTGCCGATCCGCAGTGCCCGGTGGGGCGTCTGTCGATGCTGGCAGGCGCGGAGCGCGAGCAGCTGCTTGGTGGCTGGAACGCCACCGAGGCGGCGTTCCCCGATGGTGTGCAACTGCAAGCGCTGCTGCAGCAGCAGGCCGCGCAAACCCCGGACGCCCTGGCGCTGCAGTTCGGCGCGCAGCGCCTGAACTATCGCGAGCTGCACCAGCGCGCCAACCAGCTGGCACGCTGGTTGCGCGCTCAAGGTGTGGGCCCGGACGTACTGGTGGGGGTGGCGGCCGAGCGCAGCGTCGAGCTGGTGGTGGCCCTGCTGGCCATCGTCAAGGCCGGTGGCGCCTACGTGCCGATGGACCCGGATTACCCGCACGAGCGCCTGCAGCACATGCTGGACGACAGCGGTGTGACGCTGCTGCTGACTCAGGCACATCTGCGTGATGCGCTGCCGGCTTCGAACGCCCGTAGGTTCTGCCTGGACAGCGACTGGTCAGAAGTGGAGGGGCTGGAGGGGAGCGATCTGCCGATTCAGGGTACGCCGGACAACCTGGCCTACCTGATCTACACCTCCGGTTCGACCGGCAAGCCCAAGGGCGCTGGCAACAGCCACCAGGCGCTCATAAACCGGCTGCACTGGATGCAGAAGGCGTACTGCCTGACGCCGGCTGATCGCGTGCTGCAGAAGACGCCGTTCAGCTTCGATGTATCGGTGTGGGAGTTCTTCTGGCCGCTGCTGACCGGCGCTGGGCTGGTGGTAGCCGAGCCAGGCGCGCACCGCGATCCGCTGGCACTGCGTCAGGTAATCAACCAGGGCGAGGTCAGCGTGCTGCACTTCGTACCTTCGATGTTGCAGGCGTTCGTCGCCTCGGGCGAGCTGGAACACTGCCCTTCACTCACGCAGGTGATGTGCAGTGGCGAGGCGTTGCCCTACGAGCTGCAACAGCAGTTCCGTCAGCGCCACCGCGCCAAGCTGCACAACCTCTATGGTCCCACCGAGGCGGCCATCGACGTCAGCTACTGGGCGTGCGACGAGGAAAACGAACGGCACATCGTGCCCATCGGCCGGCCCATCGACAACCTGCGGTTGTACATCCTCGACCCCTGGCTGGAGCCGGTGCCGCAGGGTGTGGCGGGTGAGCTCTACATCGGCGGCGTTGGCCTGGCGCGGGGTTATCACGCACGACCGGGGCTGACCGCCGAGCGCTTCGTCGCCGATCCGTTCGGTGCAGGCGGGCGGCTGTATCGCACCGGCGACCTGGCGCGCTGGCGGGCGGACGGAGCCATCGAGTACGTCGGACGTATCGACCATCAGGTGAAAATCCGTGGCCTGCGCATCGAGTTGGGTGAGATCGAAGCCCGTCTGCAGGCACATCCGCAGGTGGAAGAGGCGGTGGTGGTGGCGCGTGACACAGCGCAAGGCAAGCAGCTGGTGGGCTATGCCGTGGCCGGTTGCGACGGCGAGGAGTTGCGCCAGGCGCTGGCTGAGCAATTGCCGGAGTTCATGGTGCCGGCGCGCATCCTGGTGCTTGAGGCCATGCCGCTGTCGCCGAATGGCAAGCTCGATCGCAAGGCTTTGCCGGTGCCGGAGTTCAGCACCGTTCAGGCGGATTACCAGGCGCCAGAAACGGCACATGAGAGGCTACTGGCCGATATCTGGCAAAGCGTGCTGGGCGTGGCCCAGGTGGGGCGTGAGGACAGTTTCTTCGAGTTGGGTGGCGACTCCATCGTTTCCATTCAGGTGGTCAGCCGTGCCCGCCAAGCTGGTTTGCAGCTGACCCCCAAGGACATGTTCCAGCACCAGAGCCTACGTGCTCTGGCCTCTGTTGTTCGTGAGGCGGTAAGCGAGGCCGCGCAGGGGCCGGAGCAGGGCGAGACGCCGTTGCTGCCGATCCAGCGATTGTTTTTCGCCACTCCCATGCCGCAGCGCGCCCATTGGAACCAGGCTGTGCTGCTACACTGCCGCGAAGCGTTGGACGCGCGGCGTCTGAGCGAAACCCTGGCGGCGTTGCAGACGCATCACGATGCTCTGCGCTTGCGCTTCGCTGCCGATGGTAGCCATGCCGTGCATGCGGAGCTGGTGGATGCCAACGTGCTCTGGCTGCGTGAAGCGGCCGATGCCAGTGAACTGGAGCATCATTGCGCCGTCGCACAGCGTAGCCTCGACCTGGCGTGTGGCCCGCTGCTGCGCGCCATGCTGGTCAGCATGGCTGACGGCAGCCAGCGCTTGCTGCTGGTCGTCCATCACTTGGTCGTCGATGGTGTGTCCTGGCGGGTGTTGCTGGAGGATCTGCAGGCGCATTACGAGGGACAGCCCCTGGCGCCGCGCAGCAGTTCGTTCAAGCGCTGGGCGCAGCGTCTGGTCGAGCTTGCCGCCAGTCCCGAGCTGACCTCCGAGCAGGATTACTGGCGTGCCCAGCTAGAGGTCAAGGCGCCGAGCCTGCCAGGCGCTCGCACCGATGCCAGCCTGACCGAGCGTCATGCCCACACCCTGCGCCTGGAACTGGACGAGGGCGAAACGCGTGCCCTGCTGCAACAGGCTCCAGCTGCTTATCGCACCCAGGTCAACGATCTGCTGCTGACTGCACTGGTTCGTGCCCTGTGTGCTTGGAGCGGGCAGAGCAGTGCCGCTGTGTTGCTGGAAGGCCATGGCCGCGAGACATTGTTCGACGATATCGACCTGAGCCGTACCCTGGGTTGGTTCACCAGCCTTTACCCGCTCCGTTTACATGCAGAGGGCGAACCCGATGCGGCGATCAAGGCGGTCAAGGAGCAACTGCGTGCGGTGCCGCGTGGGGGAATCGGCTATGGCCTGCTGCGCCACCTCGGCCAGGGCCTGGAAGGGCTGCACGAGCCACGGGTGACCTTCAACTACCTGGGCCAATTCGATGCCAGCTTCGCCGCTGATGCCCTGTTGCGTCTGGCCGGCGAAAACGCCGGGCCGAACCGCGATGCTGAGGCGCCGTTGGGCAACTGGCTGAGCATCGATGGTCAGGTGCTCGATGCGCGTCTGGGCCTGCGCTTTACCTTCAGCCGCGAGATGTTCGACGAGGCGCCGGTCATGCAACTGGCGCAGCGTTACCTGACAGAGCTGCGCGCCCTGATCGCCCATTGCCTGACACCGGGCGCGGGCGGCGTGACGCCGGCAGACTTCCCTCTGGCCGGTCTCGATCAGGTGCAGCTCGATACCCTCGACCTGCCTGCCGCTGCCATCGAAGATATCTACCCGCTGTCGCCCATGCAGCAGGGCATGCTGTTCCATGCCCTCGATAACCCGGGCTCAGGGCTCTACGTGAACCAGATCAGCGTGGCGGTCGAGCAGCTCGATCCGGCACGTTTGCAGGCAGCCTGGGCGCAGGTGGTAGCGCGACACGCGACACTGCGTAGCGGCTTTCTCTGGCAGGGCGGGCTGCGCCAGCCCTTGCAGGTGGTGCAGCGCCAGGTGCCCGCCGAGGTGCGGGTGATCGAGGGCGAGACGGATGTCATCGCCTTTGCCGAGCGTGATCGCGCCGAAGGCTTCGATCTGGCCCGGCCACCGCTGCAGCGCATGAGCCTGCTGGCCCTGGGTGAGGGGCGTTGGCAACTGGTGTGGACCATGCACCACCTGGTCACCGATGGCTGGAGCGGCGCGCAACTGATCAAGGAGGTGCTGCAGGTTTATGCCGGCGAGCGTCTGCCAGCGCCCGTCGCACGCTACGCCGATTACATCGCCTGGCTGCAGCGCCAGGATGGCGACGCTGCCGAAGCGTTCTGGCGGCAGCGCCTGACCGGGTTGGACGAACCCTGTTTGCTGGCCGACAGCCTGCCACGCCCCGCTGAAGGCAGTGGCCATGGCGTGACCTACAGTCATTACGATGCTGCGTCGACCGAGCGCTTGCGAGCCTTTGCCCGGCAGCAGCGCGTGACCCTCAACACCCTGTTGCAGGGCGTCTGGTTGCTGCTGTTGCAGCGCTACACCGGCAAGCAGCGGGTCACTTTCGGCGCCACCGTCGCGGGGCGACCCACTGGCCTGGCGGGGGCCGAGACGTTGCTGGGGCTGTTCATCAACACCTTGCCGGTGGTGCAGGCGCCAGCGGCGGATGCGGGGCTCGGTGACTGGCTGCGAGCACTCCAGGCCTACAACCTGGAGGTGCGCGAATACGAGCACACGCCGCTGTACGACATCCAGCGCTGGGCGGGTCATGGCGGCCAGGCGCTGTTCGACAGCATCATCGTGTTCGAGAACTACCCGGTGGATGAGGCGTTGCGGCGCGGTGGTGGCGACGGGCCGCGCTTCGGTGAGCTGGCGTCCAAGGACGTGACCAGCGTGCCGATGGATCTGGCCGTACGTCTGGGCGAGGGAATGGAGATCGAATACCAGTACCTGCGCAGCCATTTTCATGAGGATGCGGTGCTGCGTATCCGCGCCAACTTCGAGCAGATCCTCGCCGCCATGCTGCAGGGGGGGAAGCAATGCCTCGGTGATCTCGATTGCCTGAGCACGCTCGAACACGAGGCGCACCATCGTCTGCACGGTCAGGCATCGCTGCCGACGGCATTCGAGCCGGTACACCTGGCTATATCTCGACACAACCGCCAGCGGCCGCAGGGTTGTGTGCTGATCGACGAGACTGTCAGCCTCGACCGTCAGCGTCTGGAACTGGACTCCAACCGCCTGGCCCAGCGTCTGACTGCCTTCGGCGTCGGCCCCGAAGTGCGCGTGGGCGTGGCCTTGCCGCGTGGTGTCGAGTTGCCGCTGGCGTTGCTCGCCGTGCTCAAGGCCGGTGGCGCCTACGTACCGCTGGACGCCGACTACCCGCGCGAGCGCCTGGCGTTCCAGATGCAGGACGCCGGCATCACCTTGTTGCTGACCGACAGCCGCCTGCGTGAGCGTCTGCCCGTCCCCGAGGGTGTTGTGTGCCTGGAGCTGGACAGGCTCGATCTGTCTGCCGAATCCTGCGAGCTGCCCCAGGTGAACGTGCAGCCTGGCAACCTGGCGTATCTGATCTACACCTCGGGTTCCACCGGCCAGCCCAAGGGCGTGGCCGTGGCGCATGGACAGATCGCCGCGCACTGCCGCGCCATCGGCGAGCGTTACGCCATGACGCCGGACGATCGCGAACTGATCTTCATGTCGTTCGCCTTCGACGGAGCCCATGAGCGCTGGCTCACTACCCTCAGCCATGGCGGCAGTCTGTTGATTCGTGGGGAGGCGCTATGGAGCGCTGAGCAGACCCTGGCGCAACTGCGCGAGCACCAGGTCACGGTCGCGGCCTTCCCGCCGGCTTACCTGCTGCAATTGGCCGATCAGGCCGCGCAGCTTGGCCATGTGCCGAGCATGCGCATCTATTGCTTCGGTGGGGACGCGGTGCCTGAAGCCGCCTTCGAGCTGGCGCGCCGTACCCTCAAGGCCGAGTACCTGATCAATGGCTATGGGCCGACCGAAACCGTGGTCACACCGCTGCTGTGGAAGGCCGATGCGAGCACCCGTTGCCAGGCGGCGTATGCCCCTATCGGCCAGGCGGTCGGCGCGCGCCGACTGTACATCCTCGACCCACAGCTACGTCCGGTACCGCTGGGGGTGGCTGGCGAGCTGTACATTGGCGGTGAGCTGCTGGCGCGCGGTTATCACCAGCGCCCAGGGCTGACCGCCGAGCGTTTCGTCGCCGACCCCTTTGGCGAGCCGGGTTCGCGTCTGTATCGCAGCGGTGATCTGGTGCGCGGACGCGCCGATGGCGTCGTCGAGTACGTGGGGCGTATCGACCATCAGGTGAAAATCCGCGGTTTCCGTATCGAGCTCGGCGAGATTGAGGCGCGCCTGCAGGCTCACGCGCAGGTGCGCGAAGCGGTGGTGGTGGCTCGCGAAGGCGCCAGCGGCAAGCAACTGATCGGCTACGTGGTCGGTGAGGTCGATGGCGACACGTTGCGCAGCGATCTGCGGGCGCAGCTACCGGACTACATGGTGCCGGCACAGATCCTCAGACTCGAGCGCATGCCGCTGTCACCGGCAGGCAAGATCGACCGCAAGGCGCTGCCAGAGCCGAGCTGGCAGGGCGCGGGGTATGTCGCTCCGCGCAATGAAGCCGAGCGTATCCTGGCGGATATCTGGGCGCAGGTACTGCAGGTCGAGCAGGTGGGTATCCACGATAACTTCTTCGACCTGGGGGGCGACTCGATTCTCAGCCTGCAGGTGGTGTCGCGTGCCCGTCAGGCCGAGGGACTTGGCCTGGAGCTGCGTTTACGCGACCTGTTGCAGTACCAGAGTATCGCGGCTTTGCTGGAGCGCCCGCAGCAGGCCAGCGCGTCCACGCCAACGCTGGTGACGGAGGCGGCCGAGGACGGAGAGCACTTCAGCCTGTTGCCGATCCAGCAGTGGCTGTTCGACCAGCATCTGCCTGAGCCCGATCATTTCAACCAGGCCCTGCTGCTGGCTTGCCATCGACCGCTGGACGCAAGCCTCCTGGAGCAGGCGCTGCATTTGCTGCTGGCCGAGCATGGCAGCCTGCGCCTGGCCTTCGCCAGGGACGATGACGGCCAGTGGCGGCAGCGTTACTGCAATCTCGATGAACTGGGGCTGGAGACCAACCCGCTGCTCTGGCATCAGCGACCGGGCGATGCCGACGAGGCGCTGGCACTGGCCAACAGTGCACAGCGCAGCCTGGATATCGGTCAGGGGCGTTTGCTGCGGGCTGTCTACAGCCAGTTGGCCGATGGCAGCTACCGACTGTTGCTGGTGATCCATCACCTGGGGGTGGACGGTGTGTCCTGGCGGGTTCTGCTGGAGGATCTGCACCGGCTTTATGGAACATTGCAGCGCGGTGACGCGCCGGATCAGCCGCCGTCTTCCTGCAGTTATCGAGACTGGGCGCAAAGTCTCAGGGCCTACGCCTGTCAGCCAAGCGTGCGCGAGGAGCTGCCCTACTGGCTGCAGCAGACTGCCAGCGAGGGGCTGGGCGAGCCACCGCGCGACAACCCTCGCGGTCGTGCTCAGGTGGCATTGCGTGAGCAGATCAGTCTGCGCCTGCATCGAACCACTACCACGCGGCTACTCAAAGTCGCACCGCAAGCCTATCGCACGCAGATCAACGATCTGCTGCTGGCGGCCCTCGGTCGCGCACTGTGTGGCTGGAGTGGGCAGCATGCGGTGCTGGTCGGGTTGGAGGGGCACGGTCGTGAGGATCTGTTCGATGGCCTCGACCACAGCCGCACCCTGGGCTGGTTCACCAGCCTGTTCCCGGTGCGTCTGGAGGCTGGCGAGGGCGATTATGGCCAGGCCATCACGGCGCTGCGCCAACGCCTGCGTGCGGTGCCGAACAAGGGGATCGGCTACGGTGTGTTGCGTTATCTGGCCGATGGCCAGATGCGCAGCAGGCTGGCAGCACAGGCGCAGCCGCGCGTCACTTTCAACTACCTGGGCCAGCTCGATCAGAGCGCTGACGGCGAAGCCCTGTTCAGCCTGCTCGATGAGCGGCCCGGTGATGCCTATGCCGCGAGCGCGCCGCTGAACAACTGGCTGGAGATCGTCGGCCAGGTGCACGACGGTGAGTTGGCGCTGCGCTGTCTGTTCAGTCGGCAGGTGTTTCGTCCTTCCAGCATCGAGCGCTTCATGGCGTCTTTCGAGGAGGAGTTGCTGGCAGTCATCGATCATTGTTGCGCACAGACCGCGCAGGAGGCGTTCGCGCTATGAGTGTTGCCCTTTCTAATGTACCTGGCGAGCTGCACGCGGAAATCGCCGCCTATCTCGATATGGTCGACGAGGGCCGGCGGGCAGGGCGGCCGGCTCCCCATGAGTTGCCGGTGGCACAGGCGCGTGCCGAGTTCGAGGCCGCTTCTCGCAGCCTGCCACCATTCGCTCCGCCCTGTACTGTGGAGCAAGTCTCGCCGCAGGTGCGCCATGGTCACCTGGCGGCAAGGCTGTATCGGCCGGAGCAGGCCGGTGCGGCGCTGCCAGTGCTGATCTATCTGCATGGCGGCGGTTATTGCATCGGCAGCCTGGACTCGCACGATGCGGTCTGTCGGCAATTGACCATCAGCGCGCAGTGCGCGGTATTGGCGCTGGACTATCGGCTGGCGCCGGAGCATCCCTTTCCCGCTGCCCTGGAGGACGTGCGCGATACCTGGGACTGGCTGCGAGAAGGCGGTTTGGCGCTGGGCCTGGACCCGGCACGCGTGGCCCTGGGGGGGGACAGTGCTGGCGCGACCCTGGCCAGCGTGGTTTGTGCCGAGCTGGCTGCCACGCAGGAGGCAAAGCCCTGCGCGCAACTGCTGTTCTATCCGGCGGTGGACGCCCGCCAGACCAGCGAATCCCAGGAGCTGTTTGCCGAAGGGCATCTGCTGGAGAGCGCGACACTGGCCTGGTTCTACCAGCACTATGCAGAACAGCAGGCGCAGCGCCGTGACTGGCGTTGCTCGCCGTTGCTGGCCGAGGGGCAATTGCGTGGCAGTGCGCCGGCTCTTCTGCTGATCGCCGAGTTCGACCCTTTGCTGGATGAGGGCCTGGCTTATGCCGAGCATCTGCGCGAGCAGGGCGTGATCGTGCAGAGCCGGCTATGCCGTGGCATGACCCATGACTTCCTGCGTATGGCCGGGCTGGTGCCGGAGGTGCTGGAGCACTACGAGCAGGCGGCAGCGTTTCTGCGACGCTACTGGTAGGGCGTATCGATCAAAGAGAAACTGGTGCGCTGTGCGCACCAGTCGTTGACGATGTGCTAGCCACGGCGTTCGCGCTGCATCAGCCAAAGGAAGTATGGGCAGCCAATGAACGCGGCCAGCAGCCCGGCGGAAACCGGCCATGGATAAGCCAGGTTCCGCCCCAGCCAGTCGGCCAACAGCATGATCAGTGCACCGGCGCCAGCGCTTAGCAGGAGCTGCGGTAGCGCACGGTGTACGCCGAGATGGCGGGCGATATGCGGTGCGATCAAGCCGACGAAGCTCAGGGGACCGACCATCAGGGTGGCAGCGGCGGTGAGCAGTGCGGCCAGCAGCAGGATCCCCAGATGGCTGGCGCGCAGGCGCAGGCCGAGTGCTGCCGCCGTACCGTTACCCAGGCCGAGCAGATCGAGTGGGCGTGCCAGTAGTAACGCAGCGGCGCCCAGCAGCACGGTCAGGATCACGGCGGTCGTGGCAGCATTGGCATCGACCTGATAGGTCGAACCGGTCATCCAGCTCATCAACGCGGTCATGCGTGGGTCACCACTGGCCATCAACAGGGTGCTCAGCGCGCCCATCAGGGTGGTCAGGCACACGCCGGTGAGCAGCAAACGCTCCGGGCTGAAGGCGCTGCGCCAGGCGAACCAGAGCAGAACTGCGAGGGTCAGCAAGGCGCCAAGGCTGGCTGCCGGCAGCATCAGCGCCTGCGGCTGCGGTACCAGCAGGAACAGCACCAGTACGCCCAGCGCCGCACCTGAGCTGGCACCCAACACCTCCGGGCTGGCCATGGGGTTACCGGTCAGGCGTTGCACCAACAGGCCGGCCATGGCCAGCATGGCGCCGGCGGCCAATGCACCGAACACACGCGGCAAGCGCCAGTGCAGCTCGCCAAGCTCGGCCCACTGCCATCCGTACAGCCCTTTGGCCAAAAACACGGCAGGTATCAGCAGCATGATCAGCAACCCGGCAACCAGCAGAATTGGCCGCCACGGATGATCCGTTGGTCGTCCCAGGCTCGTTCTGTGCGGCTGGATACCGCCGCTGCGCTGGCGCGCCAGCAGCCAGAGTAGCAGCGGCACACTGAACACCGCAGTGAGGATGCCGGCCGGTACTTCGCCGACCAGGCGCGACAGCTCGCGTGCGCACTGATCCACCAGGCACAGCAGCGCGGCACCGAGCAGAGGCGCCCACAGCAACCGTTGGCGCAGGGTGCGAGCGCCAGTCATGCGCGCGATGGCAGGCGCGGCGAGTCCGATGAAACCGATGATGCCGACCACGCTGGTGACGAAGGCACTCAGCGCCACAGCGACCAGCAGGCCAAAGCCACGGGTGGCGCGCAGCGACACGCCGATGCTGGCCGCGCTCTGGTCTTCCAGGCCGAGCGCTGCCAGTGGGCGTATCAGCAGCACTGCCAGCGTGGCAGCGACGGCCAGACGTGGCGCCAGGTAGAGCACGCCATCCCAGCCGCTCTGGTTGATCGAGCCGGCCTGCCACAGCAGCAAATCAATCAGGTAGTCGTGGTTGAACAGTACCAGCAGGGCGTTCAACGCGTTGCAGTAGAGGCTGATCACCATGCCGGTCAGGATGAAACGCAACGGCGACAAATGGCGGCCCCAGGCGAAGCTGAACAGGGCCAGGGTAGCCAGGCCAGCCCCAGCCAGCGTAACGATTTCCAGGCCATGGATCAGCAGCGTCGGTGCCCAGATGGTGGTGACCGACAGGGCGAGGTTGGCGCCGGCCGCGACGCCCAGGGTCACCGGTTCGGCCAGCGGATTGCGCAGAATCTGCTGGAACAGGGTGCCGGCCAGGCCGAGGGCTGCGCCAACCATCAGACTGACCAGCAGGCGTGGCGCGAAGCTGAAATGCAGCAGTACCTGATTGGGGCTGTCCAGATCCGGTGACCACAGCGCCTGCCACCACAGTTCGTGCGGGAGCAGACCGTTGAGCCCACGCCATACCAGCAGTGCTGCCAGTATGGCGATAAGCAGGGTGCACAGCGCCGAGCCCAGGCTATGCCGAGGCGGGCGCATGGGAAGGCTCAGTGACTCAGCCATGCTGCACCTCTTGGCTGTCCAGATAGTCGGCAATGCGCTCGGCCAGGCTGAGGTACGAGGCCACGCCGCCATAGGGATAGAATTTGCCCAGCGGTTGAGTTTGATGGCGGCGCACTGCTGGCAGGTTGTTCCACAAGGCATTGGGCTGGCGCAGGCTCTGCAGGCGCGCCGACGTCGTAGGAATTTCGATGTACAGCAGATGGGCATCGGGTTGTTCGCTGAGGCGCTCGATACCGGTGAGGCTGAAGCCCATGGCATTGCTCGGGCCACTCCAGGCATTGCGCAGCCCCAGTCGTTCGAGCACGTCCTGGGCCATGCTGTGCTGGCCGTAGACAGTGGCGTGGCGGCCATCCTGGTTGAGCACGGCGATGTAAATCGCAGGCCGTGGGCTTAGCGCCAAACGATTGCGTAGCGTCTCCAGGCGTTGCTCTGCGGCTTGCAGATAAACGTCGGCGCGGTCACTCAGGTGCAGCCGCTCGGACAACTGGCGCATGAAAGCGCTGGCACTGTTCCAGACACCTTTGTCGGTTGGGAAAATGTTCACCACCTCGGTCGGTGCGATATCACCGAGCGTACGTAATACGCTGTTGGGCAGGGCATCGCTGAGGATCAGTTGAGGGTTCAACTGGTGCAGCAATTCGAGATTGGGCTCCCAGTAGGGGCCTATGTCGCGCACGGTCTGCGGCAGTGCTGGATCGGGCATTCGCCGTCGGTAGTAGCCGACGTCGGAAATGGCCAGTGGTTCCACGCCGAGCGTCAGCAGCGTTTCTGCCGCGGCCCAGTTGATGGCGACCACGCGCTGCAGGGGCTCCGCTCGCAATGGCAAGCCACAGCCGAGGGCCAATCCGCCGATGGCCATGGCCTGAAGCAATTGGCGGCGTTTCAGCCGGCGGTGGGGGAGGTTCGTCGAGGCAGGCAAGTATTTCTCCAGATACGCGCAAGGCTCCCGCAGGAGCCTGATCAGTCAGCAAGCAAAAGCCCGGCAGCGCCATTGGCGGTGCCGGGCTTTGCACCTGGTTACCAGCTGTACTTGACGCTGGTCATCAGGTTGCGTTCCAGGCCGGGGTAGCAACTGGTGGCCGCGTCGCAGGTGGCGGTGTAGTCCTCGTTCAACAGGTTTTGCGCGTATACGGCCAGCGTGACCTGTGGCGTCAGTTTGTAGCTGGCGGACGCATCGAACAGGGTGTAGCTGTCGGCCCCGAAGGTGTTGGCGTTATTGCCATACATCGAGCCGACGTAGCGGGCACCCGCGCCCAGGGTCAGGCCCCGCAGCGAGCCATCGCTGAAGTTGTAGTTCACCCAGGCAGAAGCCATATGCTCTGGCACGTTGGCTGGCCGGTTGCCCTGATTGCCGTCGTTGCTGCGGGTGATCTGTGCCTTGGTGTAGGTGTACGAACCGAGGATATCCCAGTGCTCGCCCAGTTTGAGACGGGCCTCGGCCTCGATGCCGCGTGAACGCTGCTCACCTTCCGCGACGTTGAAACCGGTAGTTGCCCCACTGCTATTCCGCTCGGCGGTAAGGATATTGGTTTTGGTCAGGTCGTAGGCGGCCAGGGTCAGCAGCAGGTCGTCATGCGGCTGGTACTTCACCCCCACTTCCCACTGCTCGGCTTCGCTGGGATCGAAGGTGCTGCCCTGACTGCTGACCCCGCTGTTGGGCGCGAAGGATTCGGCGTAGCTGATATAGGGCGCCAAGCCGAAGTCGGTGACGTAGGTCAGACCTACGCGGCCGGTGAAGGCGTCGTCTTTCTGGTTGGTGGATTGACTGTTGGGAATGTTGTTATCGAAGTCGTTACGCACGCGGTCGTGACGGCCGCCGAGGGTCAGCAGCCAGTGGTCGTCGAAGTGGATCTGATCCTGGACGTAGGCACCGAGTTGTTCGATGGTTTGGTCGTAATCAGCTCGAGTCTGCGAGTTGCCTGCGTTGGGTGTTTGAATCGGCTGGCCATAGATAGGGTTGTTCACGTTCAGCGGTGGTGTCACGCCTCCGGCGCCCAACGGCATGTTGCGGTAGAACTTGATATCGGCGTCCTGCCAGCTGTAGTCGATGCCGGTCAGCAGCGTGTGGCGGATTGAGCCGGTGTTGAAGTCGGCCTGCAACTGGTTGTCCACCGCGAAGGTATTGAGGTGCTGCTGGCGACGGTCAGCTACACGGAACACGGTACCGCTCGCGGTATCGATCAGTGCCGGCAGCAGGTTGTTGAAGGTCAGATCCACCTGGCCGTAGCGCAGGTTCTGACGGAACTCCAGCGTATCGTTGAAGCGGTGGCGGAACTCGTAGCCGAGGTTGTACTGATCCTGGTCGAAGCGGTTGAAGCTGTGGTCGCCCAGCAGTGTATCGGTGGTGTGACCATTAGGCTTGGTGTAGACGAACAGGCTGCCGCCGTTGCGATCACGCAGAAAGTCGGTGAGCAGGGTCAGGCTGGTGTCCTCGTTCGGCGCCCAGGTGAAGGACGGTGCGATGTACTGGCGATCGTCTTCCAGCTCATGACCATCGTCATACTCCACCTGTGTATTGGCTTCGCGGTAGAGGCCGACGACGCGGTAGAGAAACTGGCTCTGCTCATCGAGTGCGCCACCCACATCGAACTGACCCTGGCGACGGTCATGACTGCCGGCAGTGAGCTGAATCTCGTTGGTCTGGTTGGCGGTAGGTTTCTTGCTCACCCGGTTGATCACGCCGCCAGCATCACCCTGACCGAACAGTGTCGAGGCGGGGCCGCGAACCACATCGACTCTTTCGAGTGCATAGGGCTCGCTGCGAAACAGGGCGTAGTCGTTGTTCTGCTGACGTAGGCCGTTGAGGTAGTCGCTGGTGCTCTGGCCGTTGAAACCGCGAATGAACAGCCAGTCGTAGCCTTTCGGGTCGAGGCCATATGTCTCCACCTTGACCCCCGGCACATAGCGCAGCGCTTCGGTAACGCTCTGTGCACCCTGGGCTTCGAGCTGGGCGCGGGTGATCACCGATACCGACTGGGGTATCTCGAGAATTGAGGTATTGGTTTTGCTGGCGCTGTTGCTGGTTTTGGGTACGAAACTGCTCTGTCCTTCGCTACGCCCTTCGATTACCTGCTCGGGCAGGGCCAGGGCATTGTCACCTGCGCTGGTGAACAGGCTGACGCGGTTACCGTCGAGTTGATAACGCACGCCGGTGCCTTCGAGCAGGGCATCCAGTGCCTGCAGAGCTTCCATTTCGCCAGTGACGGCATTGCTACGCAGGCGGCTGAGTTGGGCCGGGTTGAACAGGATCTGCAGCTCGGTCTGCTCCCCCAGACTGGTCAGTGCCGAGGCCAGCGGTTGTGCCGGCAGGTCGATGCGTACGGGCTCGGCCAGCAGCGGTGCAGAAGCCCCAAGTGCCAGGCCGAACGCAGTGGCGCGCACCAGGCGAGCCAGAGGTTTGAGTGTGTTCGCGGACGGAGAGAAAGAGCTGGATGAGCGCACTGCTGTACTCCTGAATTATCTTTTTAGCGTTGGTTATAATTAGAATGATTTGCTTTAAGACGCACGAGTGAACGGAAACCGGAAAAGAAATTTCACGCTCGTGCTTTGCTGGTGCCTTACCCGACGGGGGAGCTCTCCGCAGCAGGCTCAGTGGTGCCACGATGCTGTTCCTGTAGTGAAACGATTCGTCCGGAGGCCATTTGCAGCAGGCGGTCGGCTACGTGGAAGTAGCGGTCGTCGTGGGAGATCACTATCAAGGTGCGGCCCTGAGCCCGAAGCTCTGGCAGCAGCTCGGTATAGAAGATGCGGCGGAATTCGGGGTCCTGATCGGCGGCCCACTCGTCGAACACCAGCACTGGGCGTTTCTCCAGCCAGGCTTGCACCAGCGCCAGGCGTTTGCGCTGGCCCGTGGAAAGGTCGGTGGTCGAGTAGTTGTGGTCGTCCAGACTGACCTTGTGGGCGATCTCCAGGCGTTCCAGGTAGCGGTTGGCTTCGGCGGGTATGTCCTGGCTGCCCTTGAGTAGATCCTCGAACAGGAAGTAGTCGGCGAAGATGGTGGTGAACAGTTGGCGATAATCATCGCGATTGGCGTCTGTCACCGGCTCGCCGTTGAGTTGCAACGTGCCTCCCTTGGGCACATAGAGTCCCAGCAGCAGCTTGATCAGCGTGGTTTTGCCGCAGCCGTTCTCGCCAGCGATGAAGAGGATCTCACCGGGACGGATTTGCAGATCTACCGGGCCGACGCCAAAGCCTTCTCCACCGTCTTCGGTGGGGTATCGGTAGTGCAGGCCGCGCAGCTCGATGCCTCGCATGGGCGGTGCGCTGCGGCCGTCGTCACTCAAAAGCAGATTGGGTTCTGGCGAGGAGAAACGCTGCGACAGCTCGGCAATGCGGCGGAAGGCCACCTGAGCGCGGCTGACGATGGGCAGCTGACCAACCAGATGCTCCAGTGGCCCCTTCATGTACAGCAGCACCAGGATGAAGCCGCTCAGTGTCGCCTTGTCGGTGCTCGGCCAGAAGCTCTGGTAAGCCAGGGCCACGCCGATGACGATGAAGAACAGGGTCGAGCCGAAGCCCTTGGCGATGACGAACAGATTGATCGAGCGGATCTGGATGTCGCAGATGCGTTCGGCTGTGCCCTGCAGGCGCTCGCTGTAATGCTGGAAGCGGCGCGGGCGGCTGATGCGCAGTTCCTTGGCACCCTCGGCCATGGCGCGATAGTGCTTCTGCAGATCATCTTCGGCGTCACGGGCCTGGAAGAAGCCGCGGATACCCTTGCTGCGCGCCACGTACTGAATGGCGCTGCCGATGACGATAGCCAGGGCGGTGGTGAGAAACATGGGTAGCGAAAGCGAGGCCAGATAGCCCAGGCAGCCAAGGGTGACGGTGAGTGACACTGCCAGTGGGGCGAAGGCGAAAGCGAAATCGCTGATGGTGTCTATGTCATGGGTCAGCACTGGAATCAAGCGATGGCTGCGGTAGCGTTCGATCTGGTCGATCGGTGCCGAGATGATCTTGCTGCCCAGATCCTTGCGCAGGCGCGCGATAACGTGTTGACCGACATAGTTGGTGCCGATGTCGGACACGATAGAGCCCACCAGGGCCAACAGGCAGAGCCCGGCGAAACCCAACAGCAAGGCGCTGTGCATGCCGTCATCGGAATGCAGGCTGTAGTTGATGGTGGCCAGCAGTGCCGTGATGCTGGCGCCGCCAAGAATGCCCAACAGGGTTGCGGCGGCGAGTTGTGGCGCGAACGGGCGTAACAGCCGGAGGAGTTCGCGGAACGTACTTTGCGGAGGTGTCTGCATCATCCAGTCCTGAGGCTCGGCGCAGAGCTGCGCCGGAAAACGGGGCGACGCGGTTGCAATCGAAATGACTGCAAACCCGAATCGTTCCTGTTAAGACGGATAAGGCGAGAGAAAACTCAAAGAAAACCCTGGATAAGTGTCTTGCAGGAGCTTCGCTTCTGCTGCAGGTCCGGCATCGTTCTCCCCGTGCGCATGGCGTGCCCGGCTAGAGTGAGGCGTAGCGGCTCTTCAGTACCAGGCCACCGTTATCGTCACGCCTGACTTCGATGGGCAGCACGGTTGGCAGCGATTCGACCAGCGCCTTGAGGTCGTCGGTACGGTAGACCCCACCTATTCGCAGGTTGCCGCTGGCTGCGTCGCCGAGGCGAGCCGGCTGTTCAAGGTAGCGATTGATCAGTGGCAGAGCGGCGCTCAGTGTCAGATCATCCAGCACCAGTTTGCCTTCGGTCCAGGCAATGGCGTTGGTGGTGCTTGCCTGTTCCACGTCGATCTGGTTGCTCCCTTTGCTGTAGCGTGCCTGCATGCCTGGCGAAAGTTGCGCCTGGCCAGCCTGGGCGCCATTCGGCGGGCTGACGATCACGGCTCCTTCAAGCAGGCTGACCAGCATCTGTCGTTCGTCTGTCCAGACATTGAAACGGGTGCCAGTGACGCGCACCTGGCCATTGTCGGTCAGTACGCTGAAAGGCTGTTCTATGTCGTGAGTGACTTCGAAGTAGCCTTCGCTACCGCTACTGAGCCAGGCACTGCGGTGGTCGCGAAAGATGGCGAAGATCAGTCTGCTGTCGCTGTTCAGTTGAGCGTGCGAGCCGTCTGCCAGGATGACCTTGCGCGGGGCTTCCTGAGCTGCGTAGTAACCAACCTGCGCTGGCAGCAGGCCTGCCGCCCAGCCGCCCATCCAGATAGTCACTCCTCCCAGCATGGCGGCAGCAGCAATCCTGGTCGCGCGCCAGGGGGTTCGTTGGCGGCGAGGGCGAGTTGTCGTGTTGCTGGGCGTGGAGGCGTGGGTTGGGTGTAGTTGATCGGCCAGCCGCCAGATCGCCAGCATGGCGTCGTACTCGTGCTGGTGGTCGGGGGTAGTGGCTATCCAGCGAGCGAAGGCCTGGCGCTCCTCGGCAGTGCAGTCCATGTCATGCAGACGCGCGCACCAGTATGCCGCCTCGGCGCTGAGGCGCTCGTCTTCGTCGGTGGATTGCGGCTCGATCATTCGGGCGTCCCAGGCTTTTGCGAGGCTTTCATTTGCACAAAATGCGAGTGATTATAAGTATCGCTGACCGGGGCTGTCAGCAAGTGTCTGTTGTCGTGACACATCAGGAACCTGCACGGGGCGGTTCCTTCGGGGGCTTAGAGAGTGTCGTGATACACCATTACCAAGAATTGGTCCGTTACCTCAGTCGTACGCTTGGTGATCGCCAGGCGGCTGCAGATGTGGCTCAGGAAAGTGTCTTGCGCCTGCTCGAGCGTAAGTCCTTGGCTGCCATCGAGCAGCCGCGCGCGTTTCTTTTTCGTACCGCGATCAACCTGAGTGTCGACCGATACCGGCGTGCGCAGGTGCGCGCCGACGAGCCGCTCGAGTCTCTGGGGCATGAAGAGCTCGACGACACCTGTGATCCACAGGTTCAGGCCTGCCAGGCGCAGCAGTTGCGCCTGCTGAAGAGGGCGTTGGACGAACTGCCACCGGTTTGTCGCCAGGCATTCCTGATGCGCAAGGTAGAGGGCTGTTCTCATGCCGAGATCGCCGAGATCATAGGCATCTCTCGCGACATGGTGGAGAAGCATATCGTCAACGCCATGAAGCATTGCCGCATGCGTCTGCGCCGGTGGGCGAGGTGAGAGTAGGCCGTTGATGAAGCGTTAGTAATGAGAATTATTATAAATTTCTGAGTTTCTGCCTCGTCTTCTTCTTCAAGACCGCATCCTCAGGCCGCAAGGCTGAGCGAGCGGACTCTCCCAGGCAGGCCCATGGCTTGTTCATGGCAAACGGCTAAAGGACACAGGCATCATGACTCAGTTGATTGTTCCGACCTACGACGTGCTCGGCATCGGCTTCGGCCCCTCCAATTTGGCATTGGCTATTGCTCTGCAGGAGCAGGGTGAGCGGGAAGGGCGCGCTTACAATGCGTTGTTCCTCGATCGTCAGCAGGATTACCGCTGGCACGGCAATACCCTGGTGAGCCAGAGTGAACTGCAGATTTCCTTCCTCAAGGATCTGGTCACTCTGCGTAATCCCAGTAGTCCCTACAGCTTCGTCAACTACCTGCACGCGCAGGGACGCCTGGTGGATTTCATCAATCTTGGCACCTTCTACCCATGCCGGCTGGAGTACAACGACTACCTGCGTTGGGTCGCTCAGCAATTTGCCGATCAGTGCGCCTACGGCGAGTCGGTGGTTCGCGTCGAGCCGGTGCATGGTGCTCAGGGTATCGAGCAGTTACGGGTGATCTCTGTCGACAGTCAGGGTGCCGAGCGCTTCCGCCTGGCGCGCTCCATTGTTCTCAGTACCGGAGGGACTCCGCGGATTCCGTCTGCCTTCACCCATCTGCGTGACGATACAAGGGTCTTCCATCATGCCCAGTATCTGGAACGCATGGCCAGCCAGCCCTGTAATCGTCACCAGCCGATGCGCATCGCCGTGGTTGGTGGTGGACAGAGCGCGGCGGAGGCTTTCATCGACCTCAACGACAGTTATCCGTCGGTGCAGGTGGACATGATCCTGCGTGCGGCGGTGCTGAAGCCGGCTGACGACAGCCCATTCGTCAATGAGATATTCACCCCCGGCTATACCGATCTGGTGTTCAACGAGCCTGAGGCCGAGCGCGAAAAGCTGATTCATGAGTACCACAACACCAATTACTCGGTGGTCGATCTGGATCTGATCGAGCGTATCTACGGCATCTTCTATCGGCAGAAAGTGGCCAAGCAGGCGCGTCATGGTTTCCTGTGCCGGCGCACGGTTGAAAGCGCCCGTGCCAGCGATGAGGGGATCGAGTTGGCGCTGCGCGATAGTGCCACCGGTGATATTGAGAGCAAACGTTACGATGCGGTGATCCTCGCCACCGGTTATGAGCGCAGTTCTCACCGCGAGTTGCTGGCGCCGCTGCAGAAATACCTGGGCGATTTCCAGGTCGAGCGCGACTACCGTGTGCGTGCTGACGCGCAGCTGCGGGCTGGCGTGTATCTACAGGGGTTCAGTCAGAGCAGTCATGGGTTGAGCGACACCTTGCTGTCGGTACTGCCGATGCGCGCTGAGGAGATCGCCCATTCGCTGTTCGAGCGCATGCCAGCAGCCGCTACGACTCAAGCTCGGGCGCTGGAAAGCGCCTGAGTGAGTTCGACTAAATATCTTCATTTGCCATTCGTCTTCAGGTTTTCGAGGTTGTATTCATGACCGGTGTTTCTCTGCCCTTGCCCGATGGGCGCGTGCTTCTGGTCGATGGTGGTGCGGATGAGCTGACCTTGTTGCTGGATGGGCAGCCGCTGCTGCGCGCCGAGCGTCAGGACGAGGTTTGGTGGTTGCAAGGGCGTGATATGCCGCTTGCACTCTGGGCTTTCTCTTATCAGGCGTTCGCCATCGATCCAGCCTGCCAACGACTGCTGCTGAGGCTCGACGATTGTCCTGCTGAGCTGGTGCAGCAGGGGCTGCTCAGCCCTGAGATGGGTGGCCTCTGGCAGGTGCAGCGTTCGATGTTCTGGCAATTGCCGATGCCCTGGCGGAGCGGGGCGGCCAGCGAAAGCTATCCGCAGCGCTTCGTGCTCAGTGATGGGCGGCGTCATCCGCAACGCTCGCCGAAGCCCGCCGGCGAACTGTATCGACGCTTCGACTTTCGTCTGGGCAGTTGGATTTCGCTGCGTACGCTTGATATCGAAGTCGACCTGGAGCGTTTCAATCGCTGGCAGAACGCCCCTCGAGTAGCTGAGTTCTGGCAGGAACAGGGTAGCCTCGATCAGCACCGCGACTATCTCGAGCGTCTGGCGGCCGATCCGCATGTGTTGACGATGATCGGGTGTTTTGACGACCAGCCGTTCGCCTATTTCGAAGCTTACTGGGCCAAGGAAGATCGCATAGCGCCTTTCTACGCTGCCGCTGACTACGACCGCGGCATTCACATGCTGGTTGGCGAGGAGGATCATCGCGGGCCGCACAAGGTGGAAAGCTGGCTATCGGCTCTGGTGCATTATCTGTTGCTGGATGAACCGCGTACCCAGCGCATCGTCGCTGAGCCGCGTGCCGATAATCAGCGGATGATTGGCCATATGCAGCGTCTCGGCTTCTGGCAGGAGAAGGAATTCGATTTTCCGCACAAGCGCGCTGCATTGATGGTGCAGAGTCGCGAGCGTTTCTTCGAGCGATGCCGATTGTGCTGAGTTGGTTCTCCCGAATGCGCAGGGGGGGGCGATGATCGCAGCTCTTGCTCCACTGTTTTTTGGCGAGTTCGCGAGTTATCGCGACGTGCTGACTACCTTTGAAGACCCGCGCCCGTCGCTGCCGGTGCGCCAACTCCTGCATACGGCTCAGCTCGATGCGCTACTGCAGCGGTTCGACCCCTTGCATGTCGGGCAGGACCGCCGAGCACTGGCCTCGCAGTGGTCCAAGCACTATCTGGTTCGACTGATTCCTCCAGTGGTCGCTGCCGCGCTGGTGTTGGGACGTCGTTTACCGTTGGCGCTCGATGCGATTGAGGTGGTGTTGGACGAGCAGGGGCTGCCACAGGCCTTCAAGTTACCCGACGATGGTGAACCCTTTGCTGTTCCACCGGCTGATGCCTTTCAGCGCTTCGCCGAGCTGACCGGGCATCTGCAAGCGTTTATCCAGATACTGGCGACGGAGGCAAGGCTGTCACCCAAGGTGCTCTGGAGCAACGCCGGTAACTACCTGGAGTGGTTCGTCGGTGAAATGGGCAAGGTCTTGCCCTCGTCGTTATTGGTTCATGGCCATGAGTTGATGGAACAGGAGCGATGCGCCGATGGTGTTCGCAACCCCCTGTTCAGGCCGATTCGGTATCTGCAGGTAAGTCAGGAGCTGCGTCCCGACGGTCTCTGGCGCCAGCGTAGGGTGTGTTGCATTCGTTATCGCCTCGAGAACCTCGAGCATTGCGATAACTGCCCCTTGCTGGATCAGCCTCTACCTCATACCGATGATCGTTAGCCTTTGCTCATTGCAAGTAGCTGATCGGCGATCCGTCCGCAGGATTGGTCATTATCCCCATGGGTACGCCGTAGATACGCTCCAGGGTCTCGCCGCGCATCAACTCGGCCGGGTTGCCTTGCGCCAGCAGGCGACCACTGTGCAGGGCCAACATGTGATCGCAATAGCGCGCAGCCATATTGACGTCGTGCAGCACCACCAGCACGCCCAGGCCCAACTCACGGCTGAGGTCGTGGACGCGTGAGAGCACCTCCACCTGGTGGGCGATGTCCAGCGCTGAGGTGGGTTCGTCGAGCAACAGGTAACGGGTGTTCTGCGCCAGCAACATGGCCAGCCAGACGCGCTGGCGCTCCCCCCCGGACAGATGGTCGACCAGGCGATCGGCAAAGATGCCGGTATCGGTCAGGTCCATGGCGCGTTGGATGTGTGTGCGGTCTTCACTACCCAGGCGGCCAAGGGCGCCGTGCCAGGGATAGCGGCCGAAACCTACCAGCTCACGCACGGTAAGCCCCTCGGTCTGTGGCAACTGCTGAGGCAGGTAGGCCACCTGACGGGCGAAGTCGCGCTGGCCCCAGTTTGCCAGCGGCTTGCCGTCGAGCAGTATATGGCCGCCGCTGGGTGCCTGTTGGCGGGCGAGTAACTTGATCAGGGTGGATTTGCCGGAGCCGTTGTGGCCGATCAGACCGACCATGCGTCCGGCATCGATGTGCAGGTTCAGGGGATGCAGCAGTGTGCGTTCAGGGATGCTGTAACTGACGCTTTGCAATTCGAACATGAAGCCGTCCGCGGTAGTTTGCGAAAGGCGTCAATCTAATTCAAACGCTAATCGTTATCAATTTTCCCTTTATCGGTGCCAGGTGTGGCACCAGCCGAAATACAGAAGGCCTGCACGCGCAAGCCTTCTATCTGTCGTTTCAGCCCTGGCGCTTTTCCTGCGCCATGCACGCCGCAGCGGTGAACAGCGCATCGGTGGACGAGTTCAGTGCGGTCTCTGCCGAGTCCTGGACGATGCCGATGATGAAGCCGATGGCGACGACCTGCATGGCCACGTCATTGGGGATGCCGAACAGGCTGCAGGCCAGCGGGATCAGCAGCAGCGAGCCGCCGGCCACGCCCGAGGCGCCGCAGGCGCTGATCGAGGCGAGCACGCTGAGCAGCAGGGCGGTGGGCAGGTCCACCGCGATGTTCAGCGTATGCACGGCGGCCAGGGTCAGCACGCTGATGGTGATGGCGGCACCGGCCATGTTGATGGTGGCGCCCAGCGGGATGGACACCGAGTAGGTTTCCTCGTGCAGGCCCAGGCGCTGGCACAGTTGTAGGTTGACCGGAATGTTGGCCGCCGAGCTGCGGGTGAAGAAGGCGGTCAGGCCGCTTTCTCGCAGGCAGGTGAAGACCAGCGGATAGGGGTTGCGACGGATCTTCCAGTACACCAGCGCCGGGTTGACCACCAGGGCGACCAGGAGCATGCAGCCGACCAGCACCACCAGCAGGTGCAGGTAGCCGAGCAGGGCGTCGAAACCGGATTCGGCCAGGGTCGCGGCCACCAGGCCGAAGATGCCCAGCGGGGCCAGGCGGATGACCAGCTTGACGATGGCGGTGACGCCGTTGGACAGGTCCCCCAGCAGTTGCTTGCTGCCGGCGCTGGCATGGCGGAAGGCGAAGCCGAGGCCGATGGCCCAGGCCAGGATGCCGATGAAGTTGCCCCTGAGCAGCGCATTGACCGGGTTGTCGACCAGGTTCATCAGCAGGGTCTTGAGGACTTCGCCGATCCCGCCGGGAGGCGACAGTTCAGCGGCCTGACTGCTCAGCACCAGTGCCGAGGGGAAGGCGAAGCTGGCGACGACGGCCACCAGTGCGGCGCTGAAGGTGCCGAGCAGGTACATCAGCAGAATCGGGCGGATGTGGGTCTGCTGACCGTGCTGGTGGTTGGCGATGGAGGCCATCACCAGGATGAACACCAGGATGGGCGCCACTGCTTTCAGCGCGGAGACGAAGACATTGCCGATGAAGCCGACGGACAGCGCAGCCTGGGGAGCGACGTAGGCAAGGGCGATGCCTGCCAGCAGGCCGATGACGATCTGCGTCACCAGGCTGATGCGGTTGAGAAGCTGCAGGGCAGGGTGGAGGGCTTGGGACATCGGGTGGTCTCTGGTTGCTGGGCACGCTACTCGAGCAGGGCGCCGGGGCGAGAGGACTTTCAGCCAGGGCCGAAAAAATAGCGCGCGACTCTAGCACAGCCTTCATGGGCTTCTAGCCAGGGCGGTCGATCTCGGCGACGGAGTGCAAGGCGGTGTCGCATCTCGATAAGCTTGCACTGCTTGAAATATTGAACATGCGATGCGTATTTTGTACGTCTCGCCGCCCCTCGGGTGGTATTCGCGTCATTCAAGGACAATAAAGATGAGCACTGCCAACTGCCGCCCACTGGAAACCCTTCTGCAGGGGATCGATGAGATCGACTGCGTCACCCCCGACCTCAACGGGGTACCGCGCGGCAAGGTGATGACCGCCAGTGGCTTCCTCGAAGGCCGTCGCCTGCAGCTCGCTCGCGGCGTGTTGCTGCAATGCATCATGGGCGGCTACCCGGCGGCGCGCTTCTACGGCAGCGATGACGGCGACCTGCTGCTCAATGCCGAGCCGAGCCAGATCCATCGTCTGCCCTGGAGCGAGCCGCCGCGCGCGTTGGCGATCTGCGATGCGGACGAGCTGGACGGGCGCAGTTCCGGGCTGTCCACCCGTGGCCTGCTCAAGCGCGTGCTGGCGCGCTATGCCGAGCAGGGCTGGCAACCCGTCGTGGCCACCGAGCTGGAGTTCTTCGTCTTCGCCGGCAACCCCGATCCGCAGCAGCCATTCCAGCCGCCGCTGGGGCTCGATGGTCGCCGTGAGGATGGTGGCGCGGCGTTCAGCGTCAGTTCCAGCAATGGCCTGCGGCCGTTCTTCGCCGATGTCTACCGCTGCATGGAGGCGCTCGGCCTGCCGCGCGATACCTTCATGCACGAGATGGGCGTGAGCCAGTTCGAGATCAACCTGCTGCACGGCGATGCGCTGCAGCTGGCCGACCAGACCTTCCTGTTCAAGCATCTGCTCAAGGAGGTCGGCTTCAAGCACGGTTTGTCCGTGGTGTGCATGGCCAAGCCCCTGGCGCACACCCCCGGCAGCTCCATGCACATCCACCAGAGCGTGGTGGAGCAAGGCAGTGGCCGCAACATCTTCAGCGCCGACAATGGCGAGGCGACAGCGGCCTTCTATCACTTCATCGCTGGCCAGCAGGCCGCGCTGGCGGATTTCACCCTGCTGTTCGCGCCGCATGTGAACTCCTATCAGCGCCTGTGCCACCCCTATGCCTCACCGAACAATGCCTGCTGGTCGGCGGACAACCGCGCGGCGGGGCTGCGCATTCCCGCCAGTGCGCCGGTTGCGCGACGGGTGGAGAATCGCCTGCCTGGCGCCGATGCCAACCCTTACCTGGCGCTCGCTGCCAGCCTTGCCGCCGGCTTGCATGGCCTGGAGCGCGAGCTGCAGCCGAGCCCGGCGATTCAGGGGGAGTTCGAGGTGCCAGAAGAATTGACGCTACCCTGTACCATGCACGCCGCCATCGAGCGTCTGAAACGAAGCGAGCTGGCAATCGAACTGTTCGGTGCGGAATTCATCGAAGGCTACATCGCCAGCAAGACCATGGAGCTGACCAGCTTCTACGATGAAATAACGCCCTGGGAGCGTCGTGTTCTGGCTGGCCAAGCCTGACGCTGTTTTTGCCTACCCGCGTACAAGGAGCTTTATCCGTCAATGCGACTGATCTGGAAGTCATTCCGTTCGCTGTACTTCGCCACGCTGCTGATGCTGCTGGGTTCCGGTCTGCTCAGTACCTACCTGGCCCTGCGCTTGGCCGACACGGTGGATGGTCTGTGGGTCGGGGCGTTGATGGCGGCCAACTATTTCGGCCTGGTGCTGGGGGGCAAGCTCGGCCACCGACTGATCGGCCGGGTCGGGCACATTCGTGCCTACGTGGCCTGCGCCGGTGTGGTCACTGCGGCGGTGCTGGGGCATGGCCTGGTGGAGTGGCTGCCGTTCTGGCTGTTCCTGCGCATGCTGGTGGGCCTGGGCATGATGTGCCAGTACATGGTGATCGAGAGCTGGCTGAACGAGCAGGCCGATGCCAAGCAGCGCGGCCTGGTGTTCAGCGGCTACATGGCGGCGTCCTACATGGGGCTGATTCTCGGGCAGCTGACGCTGGTGGTGCATCCGACGCTGGGGCTGGAGCTGCTGATGCTGGTCGCCCTCTGCTTCGCCCTGTGCCTGGTGCCGGTTGCGCTGACCCGGCGCCTGCACCCGGCGCCGCTGCATCCGGCACCGCTGGAGCTGCGCTTCTTCCTGGACCGGGTGCCGTTGTCGCTGACGACCATTTCGGTGGCCGGGCTGCTGATCGGCTCCTTCTACGGTCTTGCGCCGCTGTATGCCACGCGCATGGGGCTCTCCACCGAGCAGGTGGGTCTGTTCATGGGCAGCTGCATTCTGGCCGGGCTGCTGGTGCAGTGGCCGCTGGGCTGGTTGTCCGACCGGCGTGACCGGGTGCGCCTGATTCGAGGCTGTGCGGTGTTTCTGCTGCTGGCCGCGCTGCCACTGGCGGCATTGCCGCAGGTGTTCCTCGGCTTGCTGATCGGCGTCGGCTTTCTGGTCAGCCTGATGCAGTTCAGCCTGTATCCATTGGCGGTGGCGCTGGCCAACGACCACGTGGAGCCGGAGCGCCGGGTCTCGCTGACCGCGATGCTGCTGGTCACCTTCGGCGTCGGCGCCTGTATCGGCCCCCTGCTGGCGGGCGTGCTGATGCGTTTCTACGGGGCCAACATGCTCTACGTGTTCGTCTGTTTCTGCGCGCTGATCCTGATCTGGCGCATTCGTCCCGAGGTGGTCACCCACCAGCATCAGGTCGACGATGCACCGCTGCAGCACATGGCCATGCCGGGCAACGTCGCCAGCTCGCCGCTGGTTGCCGCGCTCGATCCGCGCGTCGATGAGCAGACCGTGCAGGAGCAGATGCAGCAGGAGCCGGCTCCTGAGGTGCCAGACGAGAACGAGGAGAAGGGCGAGCGTGCCGGGCAGTAGCCTGCGTCCCGGCAGCGGCTCACGCGGGATTCAGAAGGGGCCGTCGCCTTCGGTGCGACGCGCCTCGCGCTGCAACTGATAGACGAAGCGCTCGACCTGACGTTGCTCCAGGCCGCTCATGCGGTAGAAGCGCGTGCCAACGAATGTCATGTCGAGCTTTTCGTCGTACTGCACATGGCGCAATTCCACTGCGCAGGTCATCGAGCCGAACGGCAGCTGCGCGGTCAGGCGCTCATGCACCTGGCCGTTGCTCAGTTGCTCGCTCAGGTTGCCTGCGAAACGCAGCTTGCAGCCTGTCGCGGAGATGTCCAGCAGGTGGCCGGGCAGCGCATCGCGCAGCTTGTCGCCGGTCAGTACGATCTTGACCTGGTCGCTCTGCTTCAGCTGGGCGCGGAAGGCGCTGCGGCGCTGGTGATAGATGACTTCCAGCGGCAGCGGTGCCCAGTAGCACGGCGCACCTTCGAGTTCGCCCAGCTGCACGTCATGCTCGCAGCTCCAGGCTACGCGCACGCCATCGCGAAAGGCTTCGACGTTGAAGGATTCGCCCTGCTTGAGGAAGCGCTCGCCGTCGGTCGGGATGATTTCGTCCAGGGCCACGCGCGCGCGGTCGCGGTCAACCTCGACGAGATAGCTCTGGAAACGCTGGCCACGTCCTTTGAACTGGATGACCAGCGGATCATGGTTCTGCTGCAATTGACGTAAGGTGGCAATGATCTCTGCGGATGTCTTGAGCACCTTGGGCGGCTGGGGGCCGCTCTCGTCGTGGAACGCACTGGACACAGTTCGGAACTCTCCGAGTCATGGACTACAACGGCACTAGCATACTGGCGAAGTGCCTGCATGTCCCTGTGCTTTTATTGTTGGCGTGATTCGCTCAAGCCTGGCTGAGCGGTCTCTGCTGCGCGATTTTAGCGGCACTGCCCCGGCTGTCATAGAGCCCGGGCGTTTCTCCGCCACGCAGAATGCCGAGGATGTTGCCGACCGACGCCTGATTGGCGCGGATCAGTCGGCCGTTGCGCGTGTTGCCATCCTGGCAGCGTTGCAGCAGCTTGGACAGCTCTTCGCTGCGCGCCAGCAACTGATCACCGACGGCGGACTGGGCGGCCAGCGTGGCGAGCCCCTGGCGGTCCGCGCTCAGGTTGGCGCTCTGCAGCAGGCGACTGCGCTCGTTGCCGTGCTGCTGGAGGAGTGCGAGAAGCGGTTGCTTGTCACCGAGCAGGCGGTCGAGGCGGGTGAGATCGCGGTCGGTCAGGGCCTGGAATTCGTTATCGATCAGCTCAAGCAACTGCTCGGCCGTGCCGATATCGTGGGAGAACAGGTCTAGCAGGGCGGTGTCTTGCATGGCGGGCTCTTGGGGGTCGGGCGTCCAACACCCCCAGCGCAGCCCTGGGACTAGCGCTGGGATTCGAAGTCGAGCAGTTTCTGGGCGACGCGTTTGCTGTCGACCTGATAGCTGCCGTCAGCGATGGCCTGTTTCAGCTGGGCCACGCGCTCCTTGTTGACGATGGGCTGATCGCGCAGCTTCTCGCCGATTGCTTGCAGCTGCTGAGCCTCGCGACTCAGTTGCACGGGTTCGCCGCTCTTGGCGTCGGTTTGTCCATCGCTACCGGTGACAGGCGCTTTGCTCGGCTGTGCCGATTCACTGCGATTGCCAGCCTGAGTCGCGCCGGTACGTCCCGTGGTAGCGGACGTATTGGCATTATTCAGCCGGTTGAAATCGATGACCATGATGCAGAACCTCGGACGATATGGTGGACGCTTGCCATGCTTTTCGGCCACTGCCGAGAAAACTTTAGGACTAATTTCATTGCGTCGTCGAACAGTGTAGGGAATCGCCTGACCTTTACGCTACAAGAAACGTGCCTACATGGCGACCTCGACCTGGCCCGGACCCACGACCCGGGCCCGGATGACCCGCTGCGAGCGCAGGTTGCGGATGTTGATCTGTTCGCCAGGAGCCCCGTCCGTCAGGGCTTCGCCGGGCATGCGCACACTGAAATTGGCGCCGACTGCGTTGATCACGACCTGGTCGCCGCGACGAATCACTTCCGCCGCCTCCAGGTGGCTGGGCGCAATGACCTGATTGGCATTGAGCTGGCGCGTCAATTTCTTGCCGACGACCTGCGCCGGGTCCGTCAGGTAGCCCTGCGAAAGCTGGCCGATATCGCGCTCGGCCATGCTCAGGTCTGAAGCCTTGACTATGCTTAGGCGCTTGAGGGGGCGGGTGAGTACGGCGACATGGCGGTACAGGCGCACTTCGGCGGGAACGAACACGGTCCAGGGGGCGCTGCCGTCGCAGCGCACACGGGTGGTGACCCGGCCCAGGGGCTGTGCCGGACTCTCGAGCGTGGTCGTCAGCGGGACGTCGCACAGTGCCAGGCGCAGGCGAGGATCGAGACGATTCACACGAATCTCATGGCGGCCGTGGATTTCGCTACGCTGTAGATAATTGGTGACCGCTTCCTCAAGAAAGGTCTCGGTGGCGCCGATAAGTTGTTCAGCACTGGTAAAGCTGGCCGCCGCCGTAGCGCTATAGCCGAGCATCGGCAAAGCGAGTAAAACGGGCAGGGAAGTAAGGCACTTTGCCAGTAGCTGACGGAATGATGACGTTGTCTGCTTCATACGCAATGCAAAGCAAGCCCCGTGCCGCCTGCTAGGCTCAACGGGGAGAGCGTTACTAGACGAGAAGGAGTCCGGGCATGGCCGGGTTGATGGATTCGGTTAACCAGCGAACTCAGTTGGTGGGACAGAACCGCTTGGAGTTGTTGCTTTTTCGCCTGGAAGGCCCGCAGCTATACGGTATCAACGTATTCAAGGTGAAAGAGGTCCTGCAGTGTCCGAACCTCACCATCATGCCCAAGTCCAGCCCGGTGGTGCGCGGGGTGGCCAACATTCGTGGCGGCACCATCCCGATTCTCGATCTGTCGATCGCCACCGGTCGGGCGCCGCTGAGTGATCTGAAAACCAGTTTCGTGATCATCACCGAGTACAACACCAAGGTTCAGGGCTTTCTGGTGCGTTCGGTCGAGCGCATCGTCAACATGAACTGGGAAGAGATTCATCCACCACCCAAGGGCACTGGCCGCGACCATTACCTGACGGCGGTCACGCGGATGGATCAGCAACTGGTGGAAATCATCGACGTCGAGAAGATCCTCGCCGAGGTCGCGCCCACGTCGGAAGCGATTTCCGCAGGCGTCATCGACGAAGAGGTGCAGAGCCAGGCGGTCACCAAGCACGTCTTGATCGTCGATGACTCCTCCGTGGCGCGCAAGCAGGTTTCCCGCTGCCTGCAGACCGTGGGTGTCGAGGTCACTGCGCTGAACGATGGCCGTGAGGCACTCGACTACCTCAAGAAGATGGTGGATGAAGGCCGCAATCCCGATAAGGAACTGCTGATGCTGATTTCCGATATCGAGATGCCGGAAATGGACGGCTATACACTGACCACGGAGATTCGCAGCGACCCGCGCATGCAGAAGTTGCATATCCTCCTGCATACTTCGCTCTCGGGCGTGTTCAATCAGGCGATGGTGAAGAAGGTCGGCGCTGACGATTTCCTCGCCAAGTTCAAGCCGGATGATCTGGCGGCGCGCGTGGTTGATCGCATTCGTGTGTCGGATGAGGGCTAAGAGAACGTCTCTTGGCAAACATTATGGTTGGTGAGGCTGCATTAGTGTCTTCGGGTAATTTGGATTTCGAGCAGTTCCGGACTTTCCTGGAAAAGGCCTGCGGTATCCTGCTTGGCAGCAACAAGCAGTACCTGGTCTCCAGCCGTCTGAACAAGCTGATGGAACAGAACGGCATCAAGACCCTGGGTGAACTGGTGCAGCGCATGCAGAGCCAGCCCCGGGGAGGATTGCGTGAGCAGGTGGTCGATGCCATGACCACCAACGAGACCCTGTGGTTTCGTGACACCTATCCGTTCGAGGTGCTCAAGAGCCGGGTACTGCCTGAGCTGATCAAGGCCTACCCGTCGCAGCGGCTGCGCATCTGGTCGGCGGCCTGTTCGTCCGGCCAGGAGCCGTATTCGCTGTCGATGTCCATCGACGAGTTCGAGCGGACCAACCTGGGGCAACTCAAGGCCGGTGTGCAGATCGTGGCCACGGACCTGTCCCCGTCGATGCTGAGCAACTGCAAGTCCGGTGAGTACGACAGTCTGGCCATGGGCCGGGGGTTGTCGCAGGAACGCCTGCAGCGCTTCTTCGACCCCAGGGGACCTGGGCGCTGGCAGGTCAAGGCGCCGATCAAGAACCGTGTCGAGTTCCGTCCGCTCAACCTGCTGGACAGCTACGCCGCGCTGGGCAAGTTCGACATCGTGTTCTGCCGCAACGTGCTGATCTACTTCTCGGCGGAGGTGAAGAAGGACATCCTCACGCGCATCCATGCGACCCTGAAGCCCGGTGGCTACCTGTTCCTCGGGGCGTCCGAGGCGCTCAACGGCCTGCCGGACAAGTACCAGATGGTGCAGTGCAGCCCGGGGATCATCTACAAGGCCAAGTAGCCGCGACGCCGGTCGGGTATGTCAGCAACGGGAGGCCATGTGCCTCCCGTTGGCGTTTTCGGCGCCCGCGCAGCGGCAATGTGCAGCGGCAACGCATGCCCGCATGGCATTGCCGCCTGGTTGCCCGTAGGCGGTAAAGCTTTGCCGCTTTGCCGCTTTCCCTTCTCTGATATTTGCCTAACGTATTGATTTACAAGGGCTAAACAAGTTGGCACAGGCTTTGCTGAATAGCTCGCAACGGTAACCAGATCGCCCCAGTGGCAAAGGTTCAGAGCATGAGCATCAATTTCGGCAAGGCACTCGGTATCCACGAACAGGCGCTCGCGTTCCGCGCTCAGCGCGCCGAGGTGCTGTCCAACAACATCGCCAACGCCGACACGCCGAACTACAAGGCGCGCGATCTGGACTTCGCCAGCGTGCTCGCCGAGCAGAATGCCAAGCAGCAGCGCGGCAATGTCAGCCTGGCGCGCACCGATGGCCGCCATATCGCGGCTGACGGCGTGGCCACCGGCGAGGCCGAGCTGCCTTACCGCACGCCGTTCCATGCCTCTCTGGACCAGAACACCGTCGACCTGCAGATCGAGCAATCGAACTACGCGGAAAACTCGGTGCAGTTTCAGGCCAGCTTCACCTTCCTCAACAGCAAGTTCAAAGGGCTGACCGCGGCCCTGCGCGGCGAATAAGGAGCGCGACCATGTCTCTTGCCAGTGTCTTCAATATCGCCGGAACCGGTATGAGCGCCCAGAGCACTCGCCTGAACACCATTTCCAGCAACATCGCCAACGCCGAGACCGTCTCCTCGAGCATCGATCAGACCTATCGGGCCCGTCATCCGGTATTCGCCACGGTGTTCCAGCAGGCGCAGGACGGGGATCGCGGCTCGCTGTTCGCCGAGCAGGACGACGCTGGCCGTGGTGTCCAGGTGCTCGGTGTGATCGAGGATCAGAGCAGCCTGATGCCGCGTTACGAGCCGGACCATCCGATGGCCAACGCCGATGGTTACGTCTACTACCCGAACGTCAATGTGGTCGAGGAGATGGCTGACATGATTTCCGCCAGTCGCGCCTTCCAGACCAACGTGGAAATGATGAATACCGCCAAGCAGATGCTGCAGCGTGTGCTGACCCTCGGTCAGTAACGTATTTGAAGGGGACTAGGGATGAGCACAGTAAGCGGCACGAGTTCGGTACTCGATCAGTATCAGATCAAGCAGGACACCACGCAGAACAAGGAGCTCGGCAAGAACGAGTTCCTCAACCTGCTGGTGGCCCAGTTGAACAACCAGAACCCGCTGGAGCCGCAGGGCAACGGCGAGTTCATCGCCCAGCTGGCACAGTTCAGCCAGGTGGAGGGTATCGAGAAGCTCAACACCAGCATGGAGTCGCTGCTCTCCGGCTACCAGTCGTCGCAGGCGCTGCAGGCTTCCTCGCTGGTCGGACGCAAGGTGATCATCCCCAGCGAGAAAGCCGTCGTCGATACCAGTGAGAGCTTCAAGGCGACCGCCGTTCTGCCGGTCAGCAGCAGCAACGTCTACGTCAACGTCTATGACAACGCCGGTTCGCTGGTGTCGCGCGTCAACCTCGGCGAGCAGGCTGCCGGCAACGTCAGCTTCATCTGGGACGGCAAGGATTCCAACGGCAACCTGATGCCGCCAGGGACCTACAAGTTCGAGGCGCAGGCCACGTATGGCTCGGAAACCAAGGGGCTGTACACCATGCTGCCGGCCAACGTCGACAGCGTGACGCTGGGTGGCGGCGAGCTGATGCTCAACCTCGCCGGCCTCGGCAGTGTTCCGCTTTCGCAAGTGCAGGTCATCGGCCAGTAATTATTGCCGCCGGCAGTTCCGGCAAAGGAGTCTTCCATGTCTTTCAATATCGGTCTCAGCGGTCTGCGGGCGGCAACCAGCGACCTCAATGTCACGGGCAACAACATCGCCAACGCCGGCACCGCGGGCTTCAAGCAGTCTCGCGCCGAGTTCGCCGATCTCTACGCCTCGTCGGTGCTCGGCACCGGCAAGAACCCGCAGGGCAGTGGTGTGCTGCTGGCCGACGTCGCGCAGCTGTTCAACCAGGGCAACATCAACTACACGCAGAACGCCCTGGACATGGCCATCAGCGGCAATGGCTTCTTCGTCACCAGCAACAACGGCGACATCAGCTATACCCGCGCGGGTTACTTCGGTACGGACCGTGACGGCTACATCGTCAACAACTTCGGTTATCGCCTGCAGGGTTACGGCGCCGACGAGAACGGCAATATCCTGCCGGTGCGCACCGACCTGCGCGTCAACGCCGGGCAGCAGGAGCCGAAGGCGACCACCACGGTCACCCAGACGGTCAACCTGAACTCCAATGCCGTGCGTCCGGTCAACGCCGGGACCATGGCGGCGCCGACCTTCGACCCGAGCGATTCGCAGTCCTTCAACTGGTCGACCTCCACCAACATCTACGACGCCCAGGGCAACGCCCACGTCATGAGCCAGTACTTCGTCAAGAACGAGGCGCCGGCCAACAACGGCTGGGTCATGCACGTGCTGATCGACGGTGTGAACCCGCGCGACCCGAGCAGCACCCAGCCCTTCAGCTATGCAGTGAACTACGATGCCGCCGGGCAACTGGCGACCCCGGCGCTGACGCCGCTGGCCAGTACGCCGGCGAATCCGGCCCTGGACGCGCCGGCGATTCCGGCGGGCACGCCGAACGGCATTTTCGCCCTGGCCGATACCGACTGGACGCCGGCGGAAGAGGACCCGGCCAACCCGGGCACGATGGTCGCCAACGGGGCTGACAGCGAGGCGTTTACCTTCGACATGCGCGGGTCGACCCAGTACGCCGCGTCGTTCGGGGTCAATGCCGTCAGCCAGGATGGCTACACCACGGGTCAGCTCGCCGGGCTCGAAGTCGACGATACCGGCGTGATCTTCGCCCGCTACACCAACGGTCAGTCGAAGGTGCAGGGGCAGGTGCTGCTGGCCAACTTCGCCAACGTCCAGGGGCTGACGCCGGTGGGCAAGACGGCCTGGGTGCAGTCCTTCGAGTCGGGTGAGCCGGTGATCGGTACCCCGCGCAGCAGTACCCTCGGGGCTCTGGAGGCGGGGGCGCTGGAGGACTCCAACGTCGAGCTGTCGGACCAGCTGGTGAACCTCATCGTGGCGCAGCGCAACTACCAGGCGAACGCCAAGACCATCGAGACCGAGAGCGCCATCACCCAGACCATCATCAACCTGCGTTGATGGCGCTGACCTGAGATGAAGCGGCAAGCCAGGCTTGCCGCTTTGCCGTTCCGCAACCGGCAAAACCTCGCCGCCGCATGTCTTTCGGCGCTTTCTCCTTCTAGATAAGTCCTTTTAAATCAGTGTCTTGTACTTGATTTATCCGTTTGGCACGGCGCTTGCTATAAAGCATGCAAAGAGCCAAGGGCGCGTCGCCCACTCGGAGAATTACCATGGACAAGATGCTGTACGTCTCCATGACCGGAGCGCAGAACAACACCCTGGGTCTGCGCGCCCACGCCAACAACCTGGCCAACGTGTCCACCTCGGGTTTCCGTCGTGATTTCGAGCAGGCGCGTTCGATGCCGCTGTTCGGCGACACCTACCCGGCGCGCGTGTTCGCGATGAGCGAGCGCCCGGCGACCGATTTCCGCCCGGGTTCGCTGCAGGAGACCGGGCGCGACCTCGATGTCGCCATCGGTGGCAAGGGTTGGGTCGCCGTGCAGGCCCCGGATGGCAGCGAGGCCTACGTCCGTACCGCCAGTCTGAATATCGATGCCCTCGGTGTGCTGCGCACCGGCAACGGCTTGCCGGTGATGGGCAATGCCGGGCCGATTGCCGTGCCGCCGGAGCAGAAGGTGGAGATCGGTCAGGACGGCACCATCAGCATTCGCGCCCTTGGCGAAAACCCCAACGTGCTGGCCGAGGTCGACCGCATCAAGCTGGTCAATCCCGATCCGAAGAGCCTGGAGAAGGGCACCGACGGTCTGATCCGGGTCAAGGGCCAGCCCGAAGCAGAGGCCGATGCCACGGTGCAGCTCACCTCCGGCTTCCTCGAGGCGAGCAACGTCAATGCCGTCGAAGAGATGACGGCGATCCTGTCCCTGTCCCGTCAGTTCGAGCTGTCGGTGAAGATGATGCGTACCGCCGAAGACAATGCCTCGGCCATGGCGCGGGTTTTGCAGATTAGCTAATTACCAGTACGCGGCGCCGTAAAACCGGCGTCCGAGGAGAAACGATATGCTTCCGGCACTTTGGGTCAGCAAGACCGGTCTGTCCGCCCAGGACATGAACCTGACCACCATTTCCAACAACCTGGCCAACGTCGCGACCACTGGCTTCAAGCGCGATCGGGCCGAGTTCGAAGATCTGCTGTACCAGATTCGTCGTCAGCCGGGTGGCCAGTCCAGCCAGGACAGCGAACTGCCGTCCGGCCTGCAGCTCGGCACCGGTGTGCGCGTGGTCGGTACGCAGAAGATCTTTACCGCCGGTAGCCTGCAGACCACCGAGCAGCCGCTGGACCTGGCCGTGAATGGCCGTGGTTTCTTCCAGATCCTGCAGCCCGATGGCACTGTCTCCTACACCCGCGATGGCAGCTTTCACCTGAACTCCGATGGCCAGATCGTCACCTCCCAGGGCTTTGCCCTGGAGCCGGCCATCGTCCTGCCCAACGAAGTGCGCACCTTCACCGTCGGCGAGGACGGCACCGTGTCGGTCACCACGGCCGGCAACCCGCAGCCGCAGATCATCGGCAACATCCAGCTGGCTGACTTCGTCAACCCGGCAGGTCTCGAAGCCATCGGCAACAACCTGTTCCTGGAAACCGGTTCCAGCGGCGCGCCGCAGGTCGGCAACCCTGGCCTCAACGGTCTGGGCACCACCCTGCAGAACACCCTGGAAAACTCCAACGTCAGCGTGGTGGAAGAGCTGGTGAACATGATCACCACCCAGCGCGCCTACGAAATGAACTCCAAGGTGATTTCCACCGCCGATCAGATGCTGTCCTTCGTGACGCAGAACCTCTGATCAATCCTGATTCTGTTGTGAACGCCGCGAGGTAGTGGTTATGAACCGGCAAATACTCTGTTTCCCCCTGTTGGCTGGCCTGCTGCTCGGCAGCGGCTGCGTGGCGCCGACAGCCAAGCCGGATGATCCCTATTACGCGCCGGTACTGCCGCGCACGCCGTTGCCGGCGGCACAGAACAACGGTTCGATCTACCAGGCAGGATTCGAGAACGGCCTGTATGACGACCGCAAGGCATTCCGCGTCGGCGACATCATCACCATCACCCTCAACGAGCGGACGCAGGCCAGCAAGAACGCCAACAGCTCGCTGCAGAAGGACAGCAGCGGCACCCTGGGCGTGCCCAATCTGTTCGGCATGGCGGTAGCACCGAAGAATCCGCTGAGCGGCCTCAGCGCCCTGGGCATGACCAACGACAAGCTGAGCCTGGATTCGAGCTGGGATTCGCAGCGCGCCAACACCGGCTCCGGCCAGGCAGGGCAGAGCAACAGCCTGTCCGGTTCGATCACCGTGACCGTCGCCGAAGTGCTGCCCAACGGCATCCTCGCCGTACGCGGCGAGAAGTGGATGACCCTCAATACCGGTGATGAGCTGGTGCGCATCTCCGGTCTGGTTCGCGCCGATGACATCGCCACCGACAACACCGTCGCCTCGACGCGGGTGGCGGATGCGCGTATCACCTATTCCGGCACCGGGGCCTTCGCCGACGCCAGTCAGCCTGGCTGGTTGAGCCGCTTCTTCATGAGCCCGCTGTGGCCGTTCTGACCCTGAGGGCGCGCAAATGAAAACCTGGTTGCCTCATCCTTCGTTCCTGGCGCTGAGCCGCCTGGCCCACTGGTATGCGCGATTCAGCGCGAGCGGTTCTGCGCGCAAGGCCTTCGCGGTCGACGCGGCGCGCAAGCCGGGCGGGCGCGTCCAGTCCTGCAGGGCGTCCAGTCGGCACGAGGCCGTCGCGGCCGGAGCCTGCCGTCGTCAGTTCGCCGTGGCCCATCGCGGCTACCGTCATCGCGGTGCCAACGACTGGCTGCTCCTGGCCACTCTGCTCGGCTGCATGCTGCTGAGCCTGCCGACCCAGGCCGAACGCCTGAAGGACCTGGCCTCGATCCAGGGCGTGCGCAGCAACCAGCTGATCGGCTACGGCCTGGTGGTGGGGCTCAACGGCAGTGGTGATCAGACCACCCAGACCCCGTTCACCGTGCAGACCTTCAACAACATGCTGGCGCAGTTCGGCATCAAGGTGCCGGCCGGCGGCAACGTGCAGCTGAAGAACGTCGCCGCCGTGTCGGTGCATGCCGACCTGCCGCCGTTCGCCAAGCCGGGCCAGGTCATCGACATCACCATCTCGTCGATCGGCAACGCCAAGAGCCTGCGCGGCGGCAGCCTGCTGATGACCCCGCTCAAGGGCATCGACGGCAACGTCTATGCCATCGCTCAGGGCAACCTGGTGGTCGGTGGCTTCGATGCCAGCGGCGCCGATGGCTCGCGCATCACCGTCAACGTGCCGTCCGCCGGCCGCATCCCTGGCGGTGCCACCGTGGAACGCCCGGTGCCGAGCGGTTTCGATCAGGGCAACTACCTGACCCTGAACCTCAATCGCCCCGACTTCACCACGGCGAAGAACATCGTCGACCAGGTCAACAACCTGCTGGGCCCGGGCGTGGCACAGGCCATCGACGGCGGCTCGATCCGGGTCAGCGCGCCGCTCGACCCCAACCAGCGCGTCGACTACCTGTCGATCCTGGAGAATCTCGAGGTGGAGGCCGGGCAGGCCATCGCCAAGGTCATCATCAATTCGCGTACCGGCACCATCGTCATTGGCCAGAACGTCAAGGTCCAGCCAGCGGCCGTCACCCACGGCAGCCTGACGGTGACCATCACCGAAGATCCGATCGTCAGCCAGCCGGACGCGCTCTCGGGTGGCCAGACGGCGGTGGTGCCACGTTCGCGCGTGGGCGCCGAGGAGGAGGCCAAGCCGATGTTCAAGTTCGGTCCGGGTACCAGCCTCGACGAGATCGTGCGTGCGGTTAACCAGGTGGGCGCTGCGCCCTCCGATCTGATGGCCATCCTGGAGGCGCTCAAGCAAGCCGGCGCTCTGCAGGCCGACCTGATCGTGATCTGAGGAGGACTGCCGATATGGATTCTCGACTCTCGGCCGGCCTGCTCGGCAACGGCAAAAGCCCGATCGACAGCGGTGCCTTCACCGACCTGAACCGCCTGAACCAGTTCAAGGTCGGTGGCGACAGCGAGCAGAATATCCGCAAGGTCGCGCAGGAATTCGAATCGCTGTTCATGAACGAAATGCTCAAGGCCATGCGTTCGGCCAATGCCGCGTTCGGCGAGGGCAACTTCATGAACAGCAACGAGAGCAAGACCTACCAGGACATGTACGACCAGCAGCTGGCGGTGACGCTCTCCAAGGAAGGGCGTGGCATCGGCCTGGCCGACGTGCTGGTACGGCAGATGTCGAAGATCAAGCAGCCGTCGAGCCGGCCCAATCCGTTCGCCCAGGTCGAACAGCCGGTGGCTGCGACGTTCGCCACGACGACTGACAAAGCGGCAGACAAGGTGGCCAGCGCCGAAGGTTTCCGTGATGACGTGGCGCTGCTCAATCGCCGTCGTCTGGCCGTGCCCGGCAAACTGGCGGACCGCCTGCTGGCAGGCATCGTGCCGTCGGCCGGGGAGGGGGAGGGCAAGACCCTGTCCGGCAGCGACTGGATTCCGGCGCAGAGCAGCGCCGCGCCCCGGGACAAGGCCCTGAGCCTGGGCAACAGTGACGCCCTGACCGGCCGCCGTATCGCCCAGCCCCCGCTGGCGCCGGGCAAGGCGGCATTCAGCTCGCCGCAGGAGTTCGTCGCCACCATGCTGCCGATGGCCGAGGCCGCCGCCGAGAAGATCGGCGTGGACCCGCGCTACCTGGTGGCGCAGGCCGCGCTGGAAACCGGCTGGGGCAAATCCATCATTCGTACCGGCGATGGTCAGAGCAGCCACAACCTGTTCGGCATCAAGACCCACAACAGCTGGGATGGCGAGTCGGCACGCGTGCTGACCACCGAGTACCAGGGCGGCAAGGCCGTGCGTGAAACCGCCAACTTCCGTGCCTACGACTCCTATGCGCAGAGCTTCGACGACTACGTCAGCTTCCTGCAGAACAACGGGCGCTACGAGAAGGCCCTGAGCAGCACCGACAACCCGGAGCGCTTCGTCAAGGAACTGCAGCAGGCCGGTTATGCCACGGATCCGCAGTACGCCCGCAAGATCTCCCAGATCGCGCGCAAGATGCAGACCTATCAGGCAATCGCCGCTGCCGACAGCGCCACCACAAGGACCTGAGGTTGACTCATGGCTGACCTACTCAACATAGGCCTGTCCGGGCTGGCAGCGAACAAGACGTCGCTGTCGGTGACGGGGCACAACATCGTCAACGTCAACACGCCCGGTTTCTCCCGCCAGGAAACCGTGCAGGCCACCCGCACGCCGCAGTTCAGCGGGGCGGGGTACATCGGCTCGGGCACCACGCTGGTCGATGTGCGGCGCATCTACAACGAGTTCCTCAATACGCAGGTGCGCAGCAGCACGGCGTTGAACAGCGACACCCAGGCGTACCTGAGTCAGATCAACCAGCTCGACTCGTTGCTCGCAGGCAGCACCACCGGTGTCACGCCGGGCCTGCAGAAGCTGTTCGCCGCGTTGCAGACGGCCGCCGAGGACCCTGCCAACATTCCGGCGCGGCAGCTGGTGCTGTCCGAAGCCGAAGGCCTGGCCAAGCGCTTCAACACGATCTATGACCGGCTGAACGAGCAGAACGCCTTCATCAACAAACAGCTGTCCGCCGTGACCGATCAGGTCAATCAGCTGGCGACCTCGATCGCCGGTTACAACGATGCCATCGCCGTGGCGGCGTCCAACGGGCAGGCCCCGAACGACCTGCTCGACGCCCGTGAAGAAGCGGTGCGCAAGCTCTCCGAGTTCGTCGGCGTGACGGTGGTGCCGCAGGACGACAACACCTACAACCTGTTCATCGGTTCCGGCCAGCCGCTGGTGGTGGGCAGCAATGCCGCACGCCTGGAGGTGACGCCGGGGCAGAGCGACCCGTTGCGTAGTGAAATCCAGTTCGTCAGCGGCAACTCGCGGCAGAACGTCACTTCGCTGATCACCGGTGGCGAGATGGGCGGCCTGCTGCGCTATCGCCAGGACGTGCTGGATACCTCGCTGAACGCGGTCGGCCGCCTGGCGCTGTCGGTCACCGACCAGATCAACCGCCAGCTGGGCCAGGGCCTGGACCTCAACGGCGAGTTCGGCAACGAGCTGTTCAGGCCGCTCAACGATCCGCTGCTGCTGGCCCAGCGCAGCCTGGCTCGGGTCGGTAACAGCGACCCGACGGCCAATCTCAACGTCACCATCACCGACACCACGCAGCTGACCACCAGTGACTACGAGGTGCAGTTCACCAGCGCGACCGAGTACGTGGTGCGGCGTGTCTCCGATGGCACCCTGTTCCCGCCGACGCCGGCGACGTTCGATATCACCACCGTCCCGGCCCCGGAGGTCGATGGCTTCTCGCTCGGTGTGGCGGCGGGCACCTTCGCCGCGGGGGATCGCTTCTCCATCATGCCGACCCGCAATGCCGGCAGCCACATGCGTGCCGACATGAAGAACGCCGAAGAGCTGGCGTTCGCCTCGCCGCTCAAGGCCGAGACCAGCCCGGCCAATATCGGCACCGGCAAGATCACCCAACCGAGCCTGCTCACCGAGATCGACATCTACGATCCGGTCGCGCAGGCCGATCTGGAGACCAGCCTGCGCAATGCGCCGCCTCTGCGCATCGTGATGGGGGCGGGCGGTGGTGCGACCCAGAGCTACGACGTGGTCGATATCAACGGCAACGTGATCGACACCGGCAGCATCGTGCCGGGACAGAACAACACGGTCACCATCACCGTACCGGCCAACCCGCCGAACGTGCCCAGCACCTTCGATTACGAAGTCACCATCAGTGGCCGTCCCGAGGGCGGCGACAACTTCTCGGTGTCGTTCAACACCAATGGCGTGTCCGACAACCGCAACGCCCTGAAACTGACCGACCTGCAGAACAAGGCGGTGATCGGCATCAACCCGGCGGCGCCCGGCACGACCGGTGCAAGTTTCACCGACTCCTACGGTGATCTCGTCGAGCGTGTCGGTACCCTGACCAGCCAGGCGCGGGTCGACGGAGAGGCGACCGGTGCGATCCTCAAGCAGGCCACCGACAACCGCGATTCGGTCTCCGGGGTGAACCTCGACGAGGAGGCCGCCAAGCTGATCCAGTTCGAGCAGTACTACCAGGCGTCGGCGCAGATCATTCAAGTTGCGCGTAGCCTGTTCGATACCCTGATCAATACATTCTGATAGTCACCCTCCCGGCATCGAGAGGGTGTAGCCTGTTCAACTGACAGGCGTTGCAAGAGGCAAGCCCCATGGTCATGCGCATTTCATCCATCCAGGCGTTCAACAACGGCGTTTCCGGTCTGGGGCGCAACTATTCCAATGTGATCCGGACCCAGGAACAGATCAGCAGCGGCAACCGCATCCTCACGCCGGCGGACGATCCGGTGGCCTCGGTGCGCCTGCTGCAGCTGGAGCAGCAGCAGGCCGTGCTCAAGCAGTACAACGACAACCTGACGGCGGCGGAAAACAGCCTGGTGCAGGAAGAGACCACGCTCAACTCGGTCAACACCGTCATGCAGCGGGTGCGCGAACTGGCCGTGCGTGCCGGCGGCGGAAGCCTGTCGGCAGAGGATCGCCAGTCGATCGCCAAGGAGCTGGAGGAGCGCGAGGCCGAGTTGCTCAACCTGATGAACAGCCGCAACGCCCGTGGCGAATACCTGTTCAGCGGCAACCTGGGCAAGACCGAGCCGTTCGTCCGCAACCCGGACGGCACCTACTCCTACTTCGGTGACGAAGGCCAGCGCAGCCTGCAGGTCGCCAGCTCGACCAACGTGGCGATCAACGACAACGGCAAGCGCCTGTTTGAGAGCGTCACCAATGCCAACCGGGTGGCCAACACCGACGGTGTCAACAACCCGGCATTGCCGACGCCGCCGCTGCCGGCCACCAGCATTCCGGCGGTTCCCGCCGACGAGCAGCGCGTGTTCATCTCGCCGGGCCTGGTCGAGGACGACCGCGCCTTCAACGCCACCTTCCGCAGTGGCGAGCCCTATTCGCTGGCGTTCGTCAGCGGCAACGAATTCCGCATCTACGACGCTTCCGGGGCCGATGTCACGTCCGAGATTCCGGGTGGCGGCAAGATCGACCCGCTGGCCAACAGTGGCAACACGATCAACTTCCGTGGCATGCGCTTTCAGCTCGACGTGGTGCTGAAGGACGGCGACAACTCCATGGACCTGGACAACCTGCTGGCGGACATTCAGCCGCCGGCAACGGCGGGTACGCCGGGCATCGGTACCCACAGCTTCACCCTGCAGTCGGCCGAGACCGAGTTCGCCGTGACCCGTTCCTCGACCAACGCCTCGGGTGCGGTGGTCTCGGGCGGCACCATCGTCAACCAGGCGACCTTCGACGCGCAATTTCCCACGGCGGGGGTGGTGGTGCGCTTCACCGATGCGACCAACTACGAGGTCTACGCCCAGCCGCTCGGGCCTGGCAGCCCGGTGCTGAGCACGGGTACCGCGGCGGGCCCCTATCCGTCGACCTTCAACGTCTATGGGGTCGACTTCAGCATTTCCGCCCCGGCCAACGCGGCGGGCGGCGATGAGTTCGGCGTGCAGCCGCAGTTCCAGGAGCAGCGCAGCATCCTCGACACCATCGCGCGCCTGCGCCAGACCCTGGAGTCCTCGCCGACCTCGCCGGCCGGCAACCTGGCGATCCGTGACGAGGTGGCCATTGCCCTGAAGAACCTCGACAACGGCATGGGCAACGTCGATGAGGTCCGCACCGAGATCGGTGCCCGGCGCAACCTGATCGAGACCACGCAGATCGACAACGAGGACGTCACCCTGGTGAACAAGTCCGTGCAGGCCGACCTGCGAGAGCTGGATTACGCCGAGGCGCTGTCGCGCCTGTCATTCCAGACCATCGTGCTCGAGGCGGCACAGCAGAGCTACGTGAAGATTGCCGGTCTGAATCTGTTCAATCAGTTGCGTTAACTAGCCGCCTCCTCCCCAGTGCTGCTACGCTCCCGCCCCCTTCGGGCGGGACGGCCGTGGCGGTTCGCTTCACGTTTTCCCGTCATGTCTTGCTCCCCCCGTATCCTTCTGCAGTGCGGCATGCATTTTGCTCGAATGGTTCGTGGGAGTGGGGTAAGGTCAATGAATTGTCGGTCTGAGCGGACGACCTGGGCGAGTCTATGAAAACAGTCATTCTGGCCGGTGGGCTGGGCACGCGTATCAGCGAAGAGTCTCACCTGCGGCCCAAGCCGATGATCGAGATAGGCGGCAAGCCGATCATCTGGCACATCATGAAGATCTACTCCCACTACGGCATCAACGATTTCGTGATCTGCCTAGGCTACAAGGGTTACGTCATCAAGGAGTATTTCGCCAACTACTTCCTGCACATGTCGGACGTGACCTTCGACATGGCAGAGAACCAGATGCACATCCACAACCGGCATGCCGAGCCGTGGCGTGTGACCCTGGTCGACACCGGCGAGAGCACCGCCACGGGCGGTCGTCTGAAGCGTGTGCGTGACTATCTGGGCGATGAGACCTTCTGCCTGACCTACGGCGATGGCGTCGCCAACATCGACATTCCGCAACTGATCGATTTTCACCGTGGCCACGGCAAGCTCGCCACGGTGACGGCCGTACAGCCACCTGGCCGTTATGGTGCCCTGGATGTCCAGGGGCAGCAGGTGCGGGGCTTCCAGGAAAAGCCTCAGGGCGATGGCGGCTGGATCAATGGTGGCTTCTTCGTGCTCGAGCCGGGTGTGTTCGATTACATCGACGGCGACGACACCACCTGGGAGTACGAGCCGATGCGTCAGCTGTCCGAACAGGGGCAGTTGATGAGTCATCTGCATCGCGGCTTCTGGCAGCCGATGGATACGCTGCGCGATCGTGTGCTGCTCGAAGAGCGCTGGAAGAGCGGCCAGGCGGAGTGGCGTCTATGGTCGTGAATACGGCGTTCTGGGCAGGCCGCCGGGTCCTGTTGACCGGGCACACCGGTTTCAAGGGCGGCTGGTTGGCGCTATGGCTGCGGGAGCTGGGGGCAGAGGTCTGCGGTTATGCATTGCCGGCTCCCGACAGGCCTTCTCTGTGGCAGGTTGCGCAACTGCACGAGCAGGTGCCGGGGACCCTGGCCGACATCCGTGATACCCAGCGCGTGAGCGAGGTCGTAGCGACGTTTCGCCCGGAAATCGTCCTGCACCTGGCGGCTCAGCCGCTGGTGCGCGAATCCTACCGTGCGCCTGCCGAGACCTACGCGACCAATGTCATGGGCACGGTCAACCTGCTGGAGGCGGTGCGCCATTGCGACAGTGTGCGTGCAATGTTGGTGGTGACCAGCGACAAGTGCTATGAGAACCGTGAATGGCTCTGGCCGTACCGCGAAAGTGATGGCCTCGGTGGACATGATCCTTACAGCAGCAGCAAGGCCTGCGTGGAGTTGTTGTGCGCGTCCTGGCGCGAGTCGTTCCTGCGTGAGTCGGGCATCGCGCTGGCCACGGCGCGGGCCGGCAATGTGATCGGCGGTGGCGATTGGTCGGCTGACCGTCTGCTGCCCGATATCCTGCGTGCCTGGCAGGCCGGGCAGTCACTGACGCTGCGCTACCCGCAGGCCGTGCGTCCCTGGCAGCACGTGCTCGAACCTCTGCACGGCTATCTGCGCCTGGCGCAGGCGCTGGTCGAGCAGGGCGAGGCCGTGGCGGAGGCATGGAACTTCGGCCCCGACAACGAGGGGCTGGTCAGCGTCGGCGAACTGGTCGAGCGGCTGGCCCGGCGCTGGCCTGATGAGGCGCGCTGGTCGGTCGAGGCGAGTGAGCAGCCGCACGAGGCTGGCCTGCTCGCGCTGGACTCCAGCCAGGCGCGTGTGCGTCTGGATTGGCGCCCGCGCTGGACCTTGCAGCAGGCCATCGAACGAACCCTCGATTGGCACCAGGCCTGGCAGGCCGGCGAGGACATGCAGACATTCAGCCGTGCGCAGATCGCGGCGTATCAAGGCGAAACCCATGAGTGAACAGACGGCGCAGGCGCTGCGGCAGCAGATTGCCGAGCTGGTGGAACGCTATGCCGAACTGCAATTGGCTCCTGCTGCCTTCGAAGCGGGGCGCGATGCCGTGCCGCCGTCCGGCAAGGTGATCGGCGCGGGCGAGTTGAAAAACATGACCGAGGCCGTGCTGGATGGCTGGTTGACCACCGGGCGCTTCAACCAGGCCTTCGAGAAGCGCCTGGCCCGTTACCTGGGGCGGCGTGGTGTGCTGACCACAAACTCCGGCTCTTCGGCCAATTTGCTGGCGTTCTCCGCGTTGACCTCGCCACGTCTGGGCGACCGAGCGATCCGCAAGGGCGACGAAGTGATTGGCGTGGCCGCCGGTTTTCCCACCACGGTCAATCCCATCCTGCAGTTTGGTGCGGTGCCGGTATTCGTCGATATCGAACTGGGCACCTACAACATCGATCCGGCTTTGATCGAAGCCGCCATCGGGCCGCGTACCAAGGCCATCATGCTTGCCCATACGCTGGGCAACCCTTTCAACCTCAAAGTCGTCCGCGAATTGTGCGACCGTTATGGCCTGTGGTTGATCGAAGATTGCTGCGATGCCCTCGGTGCAACCTACGAAGGGCGTCAGGTAGGCGGCTTCGGCGACCTGGGCACGCTGAGTTTCTATCCGGCCCACCACATCACCATGGGTGAGGGCGGGGCGGTGTTCACCGACTCGCCGCTGCTCAAGCGCATCGTCGAGTCGTTCCGCGACTGGGGACGTGACTGCTATTGCGCGCCAGGCGAGGACAACACCTGTGGCAAGCGCTTCTGCTGGCAGCTGGGTGAGCTGCCGGAAGGCTACGACCACAAGTACACCTACTCGCACCTGGGCTACAACCTGAAGATCACCGACATGCAGGCCGCCTGTGCCCTGGCGCAGATGGATCGCCTCGATGATTTCATTGCCGCACGCAAGCGCAACTTCGCCTGGCTCAGCGAGCGTCTGGCCGGCTGTGCCGAGCAACTGATCCTGCCGCACGCGACGCCAGGCAGCGATCCGTCATGGTTCGGCTTCCCGCTGACCCTGCGCGATGGTTGCGGCATCGAACGGGTCGGGTTGCTGCGCCATCTGGATGAGCAACGTGTAGGCACGCGCCTGCTGTTCGCTGGCAACCTGACGCGCCAGCCCTACATGCAAGGCCAGCAATACCGTGTGAGCGGTGAGCTGACAGTGACCGACAAGGTGATGCGTGACACCTTCTGGATCGGTCTCTGGCCAGGGCTCACCGAGGATCATCTGGAGCATGCCGCGCGCAGCCTGGAAACCTACGTGCGGAGGCTGCGCTGATGCGTGCCTATGTGCTCTGCGGTGGTTTCGGCACGCGCCTGCGCAGCGTGACCGATGCGCAGAAAGCGCTGGTGCCGGTGCACGGAGAGCCTTTCCTGGCACGCGTACTGCGTCAGCTGGCGCGCGCCGGTATCAGCGAGGCGGTGCTCTGCGCCCATTATCGAGCCGAGCAGGTGGCCGAGCAGCTCGCTGGCCTGGCGCGTGACGCAGGGCTGCCACTGACGCTGGTGGTCGAGTCCAGCCCGATGGGCACTGGGGGCGCGCTGCTCAACGCGTTGCGTGAGCAGCCTGCGCAGGGCCGCTACCTGGTGCTCAACGCCGATACCTTCGTCGATGTCGATGGCTACCGGCTGATGATGCAGGGGCCCGGCAATGCGCTGCTGGGAGCACGTGTGGACGATCGCAGTCGTTACGGCAGCCTAGAAATCGACGCCGCTGGCCAGCTGCAGGCGTTGCTGGAGAAAGGTCGCGGAGGAGCGGGCCTGATCAACGCGGGCGTCTACGCTTTCACCTGCGATACCTTCGTCAGCGCTGCCGTGCGTGCGTGCTCGATGGAGCAGGAGCTGCTGCCCGAGTTGCTGGCCCGAGAGGCCGTGAGTGTCATCGAGTACAGCGGTCGCTTCATCGATATCGGCACGCCGGAGTCGTTCGATCGCTACGCCAATGACTTTCGGATGGAGTCCTGATCATGAGCCTGCTCGTGCAAACCCTCAGCATCCACGAACGGCAGAGCATCCTCGACGCCATCGAATGCATCGAGGCTGGCGCTCTGCAGATATCCTTCGTGGTCGCTGATGACATGCGCTTGCTCGGCGTGGTGACCAACGGTGACGTACGTCGCCACCTGCTGCAAGGGGGCAGAACGGACGAGCAGGTGACCGCCTGCATGAATGAGGAATTCCACTCGGTGCAGGTTGGCGTGCCGCGGGAGGACCTGCTCAAGGCCTTCGACCTGGGCCACAACGCGCTGCCGGGGCTGGATGAGCATGGTCGCCTGGTGGAGGTGTATACCCGGCAGATGGCCGCCAGCGCCGAGGTGCCCGTGCTGGCGCGTGCTCGCGCGCCGGTGCGCATGAGCTTCTGCGGCGGCGGCGCGGACCTCACCTATTTCTTCATCGACCACTCGGCGGCGGTGCTCAGTTGCACCGTGGGGCTGTACGCCCATGCCACGCTGATCCCGCGCGACGATGGTCGGATCAGCATCTTCGCTGAAGACCTGAAGCGCGAAGAACACTACAGCTCCCTGGCCGAACTGCTGGCCGCAGGGGAGAAGAGCCTGCTGGCCACCATCATCGCAGTGATCAAACCCAAGTACGGATTCGACCTGTACCTGCGTTCGGATTTTCCAGTGGGGTCGGGGCTTGGCGGCTCTTCAGCGGCCACCACGGCAACCATCGCGGTGTTCAACGAGCTGCGCCAGGACCGCTGGAATACCTACGAGATCGCCGAGCTGGCGTTCCAGGCCGAGCGCTTGTGCTTTGGCATCGCCGGTGGCTGGCAGGATCAGTACGCCTCCGCCTTTGGTGGGTTCAACCTGATCGAGTTCGAGAATCAGCGCAACCTCGTCCATCCCATTCGGCTGGAGGACGCCATCCGCAACGAGCTGGAGTCCTGCCTGGTGCTGTGCGATACCGGCATCTCCCATGACTCCGGGCGCCTGCACCAGCTGCAGCGTGAGGAGATCGAAGCCGAGCTGTCGCAAACCGAGCTGCTCAGTGCCAGCGTCACCCTGTGTCGGCGCATGCACCACTTTCTCATTCGCGGCGAGCTCAGGGCGTTCGGCACTTGCCTGGACGAAGCCTGGCAGTTGAAAAAGCGTTTCTCCTCGGCCATCAGCGATGGCCGACTCGATGATATCTACGCAGCCGCTCTGGCCGCAGGGGCCTGTGGCGGCAAGCTGCTGGGTGCCGGCGGTGGCGGCTTCTTCCTGTTCTATGTGCAGCCCCAGCACCGCCAACGTGTGGTCGACGCCGTAGGCGCGTTGGGCTGTCAGACCCAGAACTTCCGCTTCGAATCGAGCGGTGTGACCTCATGGCGAACGAAAATTCAATGACCTCATTTCTGATCGACGGCTTCCCGTTGGGGGGCGATCGTGTCTACGTCATCGCCGAAGTCGGCAACAATCACAACGGCTCTTTGGAGCTGGCGCGGCGCCTCGTCGATGCCGCCATCGAGGCCGGTGCCGACTGCGTCAAGTTCCAGCTGCGCAACCGCGACGCCTTGTACCGCCGCAAGGCCGATGGCTCGCGCGCCGAGGACCTAGGCGTCGAGTACATCCAGGATCTGCTGGACAAGGTAGAGCTCAGCCTCGATGAACACCGCGAGGTGCGCGCCTATTGCGCGCAGAAGGGCATTACCTACCTGTGCACGCCCTGGGACGAGCCCAGTGTCGACGCGTTGGCCGGTTTCGACGTGGCGGCGCTGAAGATCGCTTCGGCAGATCTGTGCAATCCCTACCTGATCGCCAAGGCCGCCAGCCTGGGCAAACCCTTGATCCTGTCCACGGGCATGTCCTTCGAGCATGAGATCGTGCGGGCCATCGAGCAGCTCAAGGCGCTCGGTACGCCGTTCGCCTTGTTGCATTGCAACAGCGCCTATCCGGCTCCGGAGGCCGATATCCAGCTTGGCTATCTGCGGCGCCTGCAGGAATTGCACGGCCTGATTGGCTATTCCGGTCATGAGCGCGGCATCGCCATCACCCTGGGCGCAGTGGCGCTGGGTGCCAAGCTGGTGGAGCGGCACATCACCCTGGATCGGGGCATGGAAGGCCCGGACCATCTGGCCAGCCTGGAGCCGGGAGAATTCCGCCAGCTTGTCGAGGGCATTCGTCAACTGGAGCTGGCATTGCCCTGGCAGGGCCCGGGGCGCCATGCCAGTCAGGGGGAACTGCTGAACCGCGAGAATCTCGGCAAGAGCGTGATCGCGGCACGCGACATTACCCGTGGCACCGTCATGGACGCTTCGATGCTGCGTATTGCCAGCCCTGGCCAGGGCCTGCCACCGTATCGTTTGCCGGAACTGCTGGACAAACCGGCCGGGCGTGATATCGCCCAGGGCGATTTCCTCTTCGACAGTGACCTGAGCGAGCAGGCCCAGGAGCAACGCCTGGCGTTCGACCTGCCGATCCGCTGGGGTGTGCCGGTGCGCTATCACGACTTCCTCGACTACCGGCGGCGAATCAGTCCGGACCTGTTCGAATTCCACCTTTCCTACCGCGACCTCAGCCTCAAGCCGCAGCCGTTTCTCGCCGCAGTGGAGTGCTCACGGCTGGTGGTGCATGCCCCGGAACTGTTCGAGAACAGCGAGTTGCTGGACCTGGCTGCGGACGATCCGGCCTATCGCCAGCGCTCCATCGACAATTTGCAGCGGGTGGTGGATGCGACCCTGGAGATCGGCGAGTTCTTCCCTGACGCCGATGCGCGCCTGATCGTCGCCAATATAGGTGGTTTCTCCGCCGATGAGCCGCGTCCGCTGGCGATGCGTGCCGAGCTCTATGACCGTTTCCATGAGGCCTGCCGTCAGGTTGACTTCGCCGGCACCGAGCTGATCCCGCAGAACATGGCGCCGTTCCCCTGGCATTTCGGTGGCCAGCGTCACCAGAACATCTTCATGATGCCCGAAGAGCTGGCTGCGCAGGCTCGCGAGCATGACCTGCGCCTGTGCCTGGACCTGTCGCACCTGCAGATGACCTGCTTCCACTTCGACCTCGACTTCCAGCAAGCCCTGGCACTGTTGCTGCCGCATTCCGCGCACCTGCATGTGGCCGATGCCAAGGGCATCAACGGCGAAGGCGTGCTGATGGGCACCGGCGACATCGACTGGCCGGCCGCCTGGGCGCAGATCAAACGCCATCCCCATGTCAGCTTCATCCCCGAAGTCTGGCAGGGACACAAGGACCATGGCGCCGGCTTCTGGTCGGCCTTGCGTTATCTGGGCGCATTGGAGGTACGGTGAATACAGTCTATAGAGGCGATGCCGAGTCCCAGCTCGAACTCCTGCTGAGCGAGTCGCTGGAGTCGGTGCGTAAGCGTCAGCGCGAAACCCTGGGGCAGATCATCGGGGGAGAGCAGGCGCCCTTCGTGCTGTTCGGCGCCGGTGGTCTAGGTCGCCAGGTATTGCCCGTGCTGCAGGCGGCAGGTCTGTCGCCGCTGGCCTTTCTGGATAACAATCCAGCACTCTGGGGCAGCCGTATCGACGGTGTCGAGGTAGTGGGGCCGGCACAGTTGGCCGAGCGCATGGCGGGGCACTTGCCAGCCGTTGTCGCCAGTATCGGTGCCGTACGGGTTGGTACCTGCCACTTGGATCAATGGCGTGCTCCGTTACGCTCGCTAGGCTTCCAGCGCATTGCGCTGTTTGGTCACCTGGCCTGGCGTTTTCCGCAGTTGCTGCCCTATCAGTGTCTGGATTTGCCCGAGCGTGTGCTCGCGGAGGCAGACCGTATACGTGAAGCATTTCACTTGCTCGCCGATGAGGCGTCTCGACGCCTGTATGTAGCGCATGTTGCCTGGCGCCTTACCCTCGATTCCGAAGTCTTGCCGAGCGAGGACGGAGAGGCGATCTACTTCAGTGATCGTTTCAGCCGGCGCGACGACGCTGAAGTGCTCTACGACGTTGGAGCCTTCAATGGCGACTCTATCCTGGGGTACCTGGAAAGTGGCCGGCGCTATCGGGAGATCCACTCCTTCGAGCCCTCGACGGGGAACCTCAGCCAGTTGCAGGACACCATCGCCAGGCTTGCCGAGGCAGGCCATGGCAACCTGCATGCCCACCTGTTGGCGGTCGGCGATCATGAAGGCTCGATTGCCATCGACTCGGGTGGTGGGCATACGCTGCAGGTCGGTGAAGGCGATGAGATGGTACCGATGACCACGCTCGACGCACTGGCCGACAGCCTGCCCCCTCCAAGCCTTGTCAAGATGGACATTGAGGGTTTCGAGCCACAGTGCCTGGCTGGCGGTAGTCGATTGATCGCGCAGAAGCAGCCGATGCTGGCCGTGTGTGCTTATCACGAGCAGGATCATCTCTGGCGTCTCCTGCTGCAGATCCACTCGTATCGGGCCGACTATCGTTTCATGCTGGGTCAGCATCTTTATGACCGGGCCTGGGATATTGTGCTGTACGCCGTGCCGGAAAACCGCCTGCCAAGGGAGCCAAACGATGAGTGCTGAAACCCTTGAAAGCGAGCTGGAGAGGCTGCTCGCTGAACCCCTGAAGTCCGTGCGTGAGCGTCAAACCCATACACTGGAGCGCCTGGTAGGTGACCTAGAACGACCGTTTGCGCTGTTCGGTGCGAGCCATCTGGGGCGCAAGGCTCAAGCCGTGTTAAAGGAAATGGGCCTGGTACCCTGTGCCTTCATGGACAATAATCCGGCGCTGTGGGGAACCTCCATCGATTCGGTGCCGGTATACAGTCCCGCCCAGTTGGTCGAGCAATGGCAAGGGGCATTGCCGGCGGTTATCTGCACTATCTGGAGTGGGCATATCCACGATTGCATGGAGGACCGCCTGGCGCCTCTGCGCAGACTGGGATTCGAGCGCATTGCTCTGTTTGGCCACCTTGCCTGGCGCTATCCGCAGCCTTTACTACCGCATTACTGCATGGATCTGCCGGAGAAGGTGTTGCCCGAAGCTGATGCCATATGGCAGGCATTCGCCTTGCTGGGCGATGAGGCATCGCGTCGCTTGTTCGTTAATCATGTTGCCTGGCGTCTGCACCTGGATCACGATCTTTTGCCGGTTTCCTCGCCCTTGCAGATTTACTTTGACCCTCATTTCAGCACCGACTGCGCCGACGAGGTGGTATTTGACTTGGGGGCCTTTAACGGCGACACGCTGGAAGGTTACCTGGCCACGGGACGCGGCTATCGCGAGTATCACTGCTTCGAGCCTGTGGCGCGGAACTTTGCGGCGCTGCGCGACAGTCTGGAGCGCCAGGCCCGCCCTGGGCTCTACGCCCATCGTCTGGCTGTGGGCGACAGCAACGGTGAGGTGCTGATCGAGGCGGCCAACGGCCCTTCGTCACGGGTGGGATTGGGCGATGAGCGCGTGCCCATGACTACCCTGGACGATCTGACCAGCCAAGGACTACCACCGACCTTTATCAAGATCGATATAGAGGGTTTCGAGCCACAGTGTCTGGCAGGTGGCCGCCGCTTGATCGCCGAGCACCATCCGGTGATTGCGGTCAGCGTGTACCACGAGCAGAACCACCTGTGGCACATCCTCCTGCAACTGCACAGCTACTGGGATGGCTATCGCTTCAGCCTGTGTCCTCATGTCAGTGACGGCTGGGATCTGGTGCTCTACGCCGTACCTGCCGATCGCGTTCCCTCTTTCTCCCTTCGAGAGCAATGATTCATGCGTGTTGCCGACTACATCTTCGAATTCATCGCCAGTCAAGGTATCGGGCATGTGTTCTTCCTGCCGGGTGGCGGGGCGATGCACCTGAACAATGCCTTGCTGCGCCAGCCACGACTGACTGCGGTGAGCATGCTGCACGAGCAGGGTGCGGCCATCGCCTCCGAGGGCTATGCGCGAACTTCCGGCAAGTTCGGTGCTTGTCTGGTTACTTCTGGGCCCGGTGCAACCAACGCAATCACTGGCCTTGCCGGTGCCTGGTTCGAGTCGACCCCGGTACTGTTCGTTTCCGGTCAGGTCAAGCGTGCCGACCTCAAGGGCGACAGTGGCCTGCGTCAGCTCGGTACTCAGGAGCTGGATATCGTCAGTGTGGTCACGCCCCTGACCAAGTACGCTGTGTGCCTGCTCGATCCTCTGCGAGTACGCTACGAGCTGGAGAAGGCGTTGCACCTGATGCTCAGCGGGCGCAAAGGCCCGGTTTGGCTGGATGTCCCGCTGGATGTCCAGGCTACCGAGATTGACCCTGAACAACTGCAAGGGTACGAGATGCCGCACCATGTTGAGCCGACTGCTCCCGAGGCATCGGCATTGGCGCGATTGGCGCAGCGACTGCAGCAGGCGCAGCGTCCAGTGCTGCTGGTCGGTAATGGTGTTCATGGTGCAGGTGCTGAAGCGAGCCTGCGCCATTTGATCGAACAGCTTGGCATACCCACCCTGACGACCTGGATCGGCGCCGACCTGCTCGAGTATGACCATCCATACTATTTTGGTCGCAGCGGTACGGTGGCCCCGCGTGGCGCCAATTTCACGGTGCAAAATGCTGATTTGGTCCTGGCTATCGGCTGTCGCATGGACTTTTCCATCACAGGTTTCGATCGTAGCCAGTTTGCCCGTGAGGCTGACATCGTGGTCGTGGACATCGATCCGGCGGAAATCGCCAAGCTGGGCGAACTGCCCGACGAACGTTTCGTATGTGACGCCGGTGCCTTCATCGATGGTTTGCTCGCGCAGATGCCTGCCGAGCCGCTAGTTCTTGATGATTGGCTGGCGCGTTGCACGCAATGGAAGGCCCGCTATCCGGTGGTTCTGCCGGAGTATCGCGAGCCACGCGGCTTCGTCAACACCTACGTGTTCACCGAAACCCTGTGCGAAGCCCTGGATGAGGGAGAACTGCTCATTCCTGGTAGTTCCGGCGCGGCCATTGATACTTTTTGGTTGGCGGCCCGGCTCAAGCGTGGGCAGCGTTCGGTGGCAACGGGGGGGCTCGGCTCGATGGGCTATGGTCTGCCGGCGGCGCTGGGCGGTTGCCTGGGCGCTGGCGGCAAACGCACAGTTTCGGTCGACGGGGATGGTGGTTTCGTAATGAACATCCAGGAGTTGGAGGTGGTGCGTCGCCTGCAACTGCCGATCAAGTACTTCGTGCTGAACAACAACGGGTATGCCTCCATTCGTGCATCGCAGAGCGGCTACTTCAAGGAAACCATCGGCTGTGATCCTGCTTCGGGCATGAGCCTGCCGGATATCGTGGCGTTGGCTGGGGCCATGGGGGTTCGCAGTTTGCGAGTCAGTGACCAGGCTGCCCTGGCGGAGACTATCCGCGATGTGCTCGACAGTCCCGGGCCGGTGGTTTGTGAGGTGTTGGTAGAGCCTGATCAGCCCATTGGCCCGCGCGTGACTTCGCGTATCGGTGTCAACGGCAAGATGGTGTCCAGCCCGCTGGAAGACCTGTATCCGTTCCTCAATCGTGAAGAGTTGCAGGCGAACATGCTTGTACCGCTGATTCAGGAGTGAAGATGGATATTGACCATCTCACTGCCTATGCCGCTGCTGGTGTTTTCACCAAGCAGGGCCGCCAGGGGCCACCCCTCGATGGCCACTATCAGGCTTTTCCTCGAGCGACTTGGGAGCAGGAACTGGCGATGCTCGGGACGCTACCGGGGATACGCGGCATTGAATGGATGTACGACCTGTATGGCGAAGGCGCGAATCCGCTGGAAAGTGAGTCTGGCCGGCAGCGGCTGAACGTTTGCCTGGCCCAGGCTGGCCTCAAGCTCCATTCCGTGTGTGCGGACTATTTCATGGATTGTCCATTGCTGCGCTGCACGTCTGCGCAGCGCAAACAGCGCTGCGAGCGTCTGGCCTGGTTGATCGATGCGTGTCCGCAAGTAGGCATTCGGCGCATCGTGCTGCCGTTGCTGGATGCGGCCAGCATCCGCACACCGCAAGAGAGGGCCACGGTCGTCGACTGTTTGCGTCAAATACTCCCTCTGGCGCAAAGACGGGGTGTGTATTTGAGTCTTGAGAGTGACCTGGCGCCACAACCTTTTCGTGAGCTGCTTCTGGAGCTCGATCATCCGATGGTCGGCGTCAACTACGACACGGGAAATAGTGCGGCGGCTGGCTTCGACCCACGCGAGGAGTTCGCGACCTATGGCGCCTGGATTCTCAGTGTGCATGTCAAGGATCGTCGACGTGGCGCAGCCACCGTCCCCCTGGGCGAGGGTGACACAGACTTCCCGCTATTGCGTGAATTGTTGCAGCAGATCGACTATCGCGGCGATTTCGTCATGGAGGCGGCCAGGGGCGAGCCGGGGCAGGAAGCGATCTGGCAGACGTGCATGGCAGCACGTACCGCCAACTGGCTGCGTGGTGGCGCGTTAATCAATGAGGGGTTTTCGTGAAGGTTCTATTTTGCGGTCTTGGCAGCATCGGCCAACGCCACTTGCGCAACCTGAAACAACTGCTGGGTGATGAACTTCAGGTACATGCCTATCGGGTTCGTGGTCAGCGCATCAAGTTACGCGAAGGAGGCGTTGAAGAGGGCGCTGATCTGGAGCGTGATTACGCCATTACCGTCCACTCCAGTCTTGAGCAGGCTCTTGCCTGCAAACCGGATGCAGCGTTCATCTGCAACCCAAACGCTTTGCATGTTCCAGTCGCCTTGGCCTGTGCTCGCGCCGGTGTTGCAATCTTCATGGAGAAACCACTGGCGAGTGACCTGTCGGGCGTTGCCGAGCTGGATAGCTTGGTACGGGCGCAAGGGCTGTTGTTTCACGTGGGCTACAACTATCGCTACCACCCCGGCTTGCAACGCATCAAGACGCTGCTCGAAGCCGGTTTTTTCGGCCGCGTGCTGTCGGCTCGGGCCGAGATCGGCGAGCACCTGCCAGATTGGCACCGCTACGAGGACTACCGTGAGATGTATGCTTCACGGGCCGACCAGGGTGGCGGTGTGATCCGCTCACAGATTCATGAAATGGATCTGATCTGCTGGTTTTTCGGCTTGCCGCGCAGCATCGTCTGTCATGGCGGTAAGTTGAGTGGTCTGGAGATCAATGTTGAGGACACCGCTTCGTCGTTGATGCGCTATGAAGGTGAACAGGGCCGTTTTCCCATCCTGCTTCATCAGGACTTCTTGCAGCGCCCCCCCGTGCGTACCTTCAAGGTAGTCGGCGATGCTGGAGTTGCCGAAATCGATCTGCTTGCCAACAAACTGCGCGTGCATGATGCCCATGGCGTGCTGTGCGAGCAGGATGATTTCCCCGGTTTTAGTCGCAACGACATGTTCCTGGCGCAGACCCGGCAATTTCTGCATTGTCTGCGCCACGGTGAGCCTTCACCTATCGGGCTCCGTGACGGCTTGCAGAGTCTGCGGCTGGCTTTGGCGGCGCTGCGTTCGCTGGAGCGGCAGTGCGAAGTGTCATTGAGCGAGGTCGATATCCATGGCTAGTGTGGAGGCGCTGTTCCGCCTGGATGGCCGGGTGGCGGTCATTACCGGTGGTGGTGGGCTGCTTGGCTATCAGCATGCCGCAACTATCGCAGGCCTCGGGGGCGTGCCGATCCTGCTGGATATCGATGCCCAAGCGCTCGCGGCAAACGCAGCTCGCCTCGCTGAAGAGACCGGCCAGCAAATCCTGACTCTTGAGGCCGACATTACTGAGCTGGATGCCGTGATTGCGGCGGACGAACGCTTGCAGGCCCAACACGGTCGGGTGGACATTCTGATCAACAATGCTGCGCGTAACCCCAAGGTAGAGACGGCCGGCGACAAGGACTTTTCCCGTTTGGAGCACTTCCCCTGGGAGCAATGGCAGCTCGACCTGAATGTTGGTTTGGGCGGTGCCTTCAACTGCGCCAAAGTGTTCGGTGCGCGGATGGCACGGCAGGGTAGCGGGGTGATCGTCAATATCGCTTCCGATCTGGGGGTCATCGCGCCGGATCAGCGCCTGTACCGCGTGCCGGGGCGTGACTCCGAGCAGCAGCCGGTCAAGCCGGTCACCTACTCGGTGGTCAAGCATGGCCTGATCGGTCTGACCAAGTACTTGGCCACCTACTGGTGCGAACAGGGCGTGCGTTGCAATGCACTGTCGCCTGGCGGCGTCTATGCCGGGCAGAACGATGTGTTCGTCAGCAAATTGAGCCAACTGATTCCCCTCGGACGCATGGCTGACGCCGACGAGTACCGGGGCGCGATCGCCTTTCTTTGTTCGGATGCGTCCTCTTATATGAATGGCGCCAATCTGGTGGTGGATGGAGGTCGTAGCGCATGGTGAACCGCGACCTGATTGCTCGGCATTGCATCTGCTGTGGTAGTGAGCAGTTGCAGTGTTCTCCCGCAGTGCTGATGCCTTTCGTCGCTCTGCGAGTGTTTGGCCATGAACCGGTGGAAATCACCGCAGACTGGGGATTGCGCGATTTGCGCCAGGGCATGGCTTATACCCTGTGCAACTCGTTGCAGTGTCAGGAGTGCGGGGCACTGTTCCTCGACTTTCGTTTTACCGATGAGCAAATGGCGGCGCTCTACCACAATTACCGCGACGAGCAATACAACGCCCAGCGTATTCGTTTCGAGCCGGGTTACGTCAACGTGATACCGCACTACCACCAGCGCGCCGCTTATCTGGATGAAGTGGAAGCCTGGTTGGCGCCACATCTGCCCGAGTCGCCGATGGTACTGGACTGGGGCGGCGACAGTGGTATCAACAGTCTGTTTCGCAACCATAATCGCTTGCTGCACATTCACGATATTTCCGGTGTTGGGCTGGTGCCTGGCGCCGAGCGCGTCGATCTTGAGCAGATCGACCAACATCGCTACGACCTCGTGACCTGTAGTCAGGTATTGGAGCACGTGTCGTATCCCCTGGAAGTGGTTCGGAGCATGCTGCCGGCCCTGAGCCCTAATACTCTGCTGTACCTGGAAGTGCCTCATGAGGCTCTGGTGCGTGAACACCCAGGAAGCCTGGAACTGGCGCCGCTCAAGCGTCACTGGCACGAACACGTCAACTTCTACAACGAGCTGGCCATGCGTCGTCTGCTGGAGCGCTTAGAACTGGTACTGGTCGATGTCCTGCGCCTGCCAGTGGATGTGGGCTGGAGCCAAGGTGAGGTGATGGGCGTACTGGCGAGGCGTGCCTGACATGGAACCAGTGGATATCCCGCGCCGTCATCCGGTGATCGCCGAGGACTTGGCGCTGATTCTTGCCCGGGAAGAGGATTGGCGGCGTTTTGCCGGTTGTCATGTGCTGGTCGCCGGTGCCACCAGTTTCTTGGCGGCCTACCTTGTGGAGTTCTTCGCATCGCTGAGTGAGCGCTGGCCGGAGCAGCCCGTCGTCATTCATGCCTTGGCGCGGTACCCGGAAAAAGTGCGAAAGCGTTTCCCGCACCTGATCGGGCAGAGCTGGTTTCGCCCGATCATCCAGGATGTCTGCGATCCTCTTCCTGCCCTGGAACGGGTGGACTTCATCGTACATGCGGCTGGTGCCGGCAGTCCCAAGCAGTACCTGAGCGACCCCATCGGCACCACCCGCTCCAACGTGCTGGGCGCGCTCAATCTGCTGGAGCTGGCCAGACAGCACTCGGCGCGTTTGTTGCTTATGAGCAGTGGTGCGGTCTACGGGCATGGCGAGAGCGACAGGCCGATCAGCGAGAGCGATTTCGGCAGGCTGGATCCGCTGGACATTTCTGCCTGCTACGGCGAAGGAAAACGGGTGGCCGAAACCCTATGCGCCGATTATTACCGCCAGCATGGTGTGGCCACCGTCATGGCGCGGATTTCCCACACCTACGGCCCAGGTATCGCTCTCGATGACGGGCGATCCTTCGCCGACTTCGTCGCCGATGCACTGGCAGGTCGCGACATCGTGCTCAACAGTGACGGTTCCGGTAGCCGCCCGTTCTGCTACGTTTCCGATGCCACCGCTGCCTTCCTGATCCTGTTGCTGCGCGGCGAGGGCGGTAACGCCTACAACGTTGGGCTTGATCAGGAAACCACCATCCTTGAACTGGCCAAGTTGATCGCGCGGCTGTCTCCCACTCCTGGCCTGAGGGTAAAACATCCGGCGCCGAGTCTGCAGCGACAGGCGCTCTTTCGCTCCGGTGGCCATTTCGACCTCGCCAAGATGGAGCAGCTAGGTTGGCGGCCGAGCATCCTGCCCGAAGCGGGCTTTGCCCGAACCCTGCGTTACTTCCTTCAGCCCTGAACGGGAACCCGATATGGAAAAGACCAAGCACAATCGCCTTCTTCTGGCCCGAGAAGGGTTCAAGGCCGGCGAGATCGACAAGTTCCAGTACGGCGAGTGGATCAACCAGGAGCATGCGGGGCTCTTCGATTATCCCGAGTTCCTTGCCGATACCGATGTGGCGGAAATTCGCATCACCGCCGAGGGGGTGTCGGTCAGCTCCGCCAGCCACGACATTGCCATGCTGGTGGATGCCGTGGATCTGCACGCTACACCCTACACGCTGCTGGATTTCGGCAGCTACGAGAGTGATGAAACCGCTTTCCTCAAGTCGGTGCTGCGCGATGGTGAGGTGTTCCTCGACATTGGAGCCAATCTTGGCTGGTATTCCTTGGCGCTAGGTCGGCACTGTCCTACCTCTCGCATCTACGCTTTCGAGCCGATCCCATCCACTGTCGAGATGCTCGAGAAGAACATTCGCCTCAATCGCCTGGGGAACATCGAGGTCATCCGCATGGGGTTGTTCAGCCAAGAGGACGAGCTGAACTTCCTTTTCGCCCCTGATGTGTCTGGAGCCACCTCGCTGAAACTGGCCGGGCAGTCCCGGGGGCGCGCCTCGATCCAGAATGTCGTCTGCCGAACCACCACCTTAGATGCCTTCTGCGCCAGCCGCGACATCGTCCCCGCGCTGCTGAAGATCGATGTGGAGGGGGCGGAACTGATGGTGGTTCAGGGTGGCGAGAAGATCCTGGAGACTACGCCGATCATCCTGATGGAGCTGTTACGCAAGTGGTCACGGGCGTTCGGCTACCATCCCAATGACGTGTTTGCCCTGCTGGAACGCTATGGCTACCGCGCATGGGTCTTCGTGGAGGGGGGCAGGCTTCAGGCTTGTCCTCAGGTCACCGAGGAAACCGTCCAGACCAACTACATATTCATGCATCCGCAGAAGCACGCGGAGACGATTGCCCAGTGGCAGCGTCCTGTCCGATAGAGGTTCGATCCATGTTCACGCCCACGGCCATGAAGTACGGCCTGATTACCAATGTCATGACCTTCGGACATCTGACCAGTGGCAGTCGGAGCAATCTTGGGGACGACATCCAGACCCATGCGGTCGAGCATCTGTATGCCACCATGGGCATCGCGCCCGAACAGATAGTGCGTCTGAACCGCTATGACTTCCACCGATACGATGGTCGCCACGGCTATATCCTGATGCCGATGTGCGGCTACTTCACCTTGGGCAACGCGCAGAGCCCGTTGCCACTGTCGCCTTATATCATTCCTGTCTACTTCAGCTTTGGCCTGTCCAGCGACGTGGACGACCCTGCCGACCTGGAGCATTTCCGCCATCACGAACCGATCGGCACCCGCGATGAGCGGGTTATGCAGATGTTCCGCGAGCGGGGCATTGCTGCCTTTGTCTCGGGTTGCCTGACCATTACTTTTCCCCGTCGTGAGCGCGCTCCCGAGGACGGCAAGGTGTTTCTCGTTGACGTGCCCGATGAGTTGCTGGAATACCTGCCTGCGGAGTTGTCGGATAAGGTCGAGCGGGTCACTCATATCCTCCCCTACGAACGCATTCCCTCCGACCAGGAGGAGGCCGATCGGCTCGATGCATTGGCCCGTAATCTATGCAGACGTTACGCCGAAGAAGGGGCGCTGGTGGTGACCAGTCGCCTGCACTGTGCGGCCCCCTGCATTGCGATGGGGATTCCAACCATCGTCGTGGCTCACAACATCAGCGATCGCTTCGCCTGGCTGGATCGCTTCGTGAAAATCCATACGCGGGAAACCTTCGCCGAAATCGACTGGAATCCCGGCGTGCTCGATCTTGAAGACCTCAAGCAGCAGATCCGCAGCGCGGCTGCCAGGCAGATAGAACTCGCGCATGAGCGCTGGGCGCCCTGGGCCGAGATCAGTGCGTTCTACGAGGCGCGTGAACGTAGCCGCTACAATCATTTGATGGAACAGGCGCTGCGCCGCTTGCTGACGGATGATCCGGCTCCCCTGCGTTTCGCCTTCTGGGGAGCCAATACGCACGGCGTGCGTTTGAGCCGCACGCTACGGGAGTTGCGACCAGGCAGCGAGCTGGTGGTGGTGGTGGATGAGTACCTGCAGGCCGACAGCTTCTGTGGCGTGCCTGTGGTGCGCTCGGACGCGCTGGCAGGATTGCGACGAGACGGCGTCTATGTGTTCATTACCACGTTCGCGGGGCGTGACTATGCCGAGCGGCACTTGCAGGAGGCGGGGGTAGAGCATGGGTGCCTGTTCGATGATCAGCTCACCTTCCATGCGCTCTCGTAAGCGTTGAGGCCATCGGGGACAATCGACCTGGGTCGTCCGGGAATGCTCTGGCCGAAGGTGTCCGGTCCACGGCAAGGTCGTCGGAGCCGAAGCCCAGCCAGGGCGCAAAACAATGACAGGGGACATGATGCAGAATGATGTGATGGTCGGAGGTCGTTGCCTCGACGAGCCTTGGCGGGTGGGTGTCGCTGGTGTTGCCGGTGATGATCCGGAGCAACTTTTCTTCCTCGACGAGTCATTCTGGCAGCCTTTGCTGAGCGAGCTGCCCTGGCAGCAACTCAAGGCCTATGGCGATAGCCATGGGCTGATTTTCGAGCGGCTCGTTCCCGAGCAGGAGATAGCGTGTGACGCGCTGTTGCTCGTCCCAGGCGTCCAGGCGGGATCGCCCCTGTCTGCCGGAAATCGGCAGGCGCGTCGTTACCTTCTGTTGCGTGGCCAGCAGCCACGTTTTGCTGTCGAGCAGGAGGCTTCGTTCGCACGCATCTTTCTTCCGCGTGGCGAGCCTTTCACCGATGGTCAGCTGGTTTGCCTGAATCAACCGCTGAAGCTGCCGCTGGCGTCAGCGCAGCCAGGGCAGTGGAGAGTCTGTACGGATATGCCCGAGGTGCCGGGACTGCTCTCTCCGCAGTGGCGCGAGTGCCTGGAAGCAGGGCAGGTGCCAGTACACCGGGGCGACTGGGACGTTCCTGCGTGGGTACCGCCAGGGATTTACGTCGATGGGCGTGATTGTCCGGGCGAGACCGATATCGAAGCCCGCTGTGCCGCCCAGGTCGACGCTGCAGCGGCAGCGCTGCAGGCGTTCTGTACCGACAAGGGCAGCTATCCACACTCCGCCGAGTGCTGGATCGCCGCGCTGACTGCTGCGATCGCGGGTGATGCCGCTGCCGTTCGCAATCAACGGCCGTTGCTCAGTGTCATCATCCCGGCCTACAACTACGGGCGTTTTCTGAAGCAGACGATCTCCTCCGTCCTGGATCAGGGGTATGACGATATCGAGATCCTGGTGCTCGATAACGCCTCGACCGACGGTACAGCGGAGGTCGTCAAGTCGTTCGCTGGCGAACCTTGCGTACGCTACTTGCGCAACTCACGCAACGTAGGTCCCAGTTACAACGTTCTCAATGGCATCCAGCTCGCTCAGGGGCGTTATCTGTCGATTCTGATGGCGGATGACTACTACAACCCGGGCTATCTGGCACGTCTGCTCCCGCGTTTGCTGAAAAAGCCCGAGGCAGTGGTCGGCTACACCGCAATCCGTTGGGTGAATGAACAGGGCGCGTCCCTCGTCGCGCCCAGACACCCGGGGTACTGGCATGAAGACTATGACGGTGGCCGCAATGAGGTAGCGGAACTGCTGATTCATGACAATTACATTCCGCCTTCGGCGGCATTGATCCAGCGCGAGCCCTTCCTGCAGGTTTGGCGCAGAGACCCGAGGCTCAATGGTGCCGGTGACTGGCTTTCGATGTTGCAAGTAGCGGAGAGGCATCCTGACTTCATCTTTCTGAGCGAGCCTGGCGTCACCTACCGGGCCCACTCGGCGCAGCTTTCTACCGAGTTCTACTCTTCAAGTGCCCCGCTGTCCGACCATATCCGTTTGGTGGAAGGCGTTTTCGAGCGTGGTGCCGAGGACCGGTTGCGAGGTCGGGAACGTGATGTCGCGGCGCATCTGCGCCGCCGGCTTGCCCTTTACCCGAGCGAACAGACGTCGCAGTTGGGCGAACGTGTGCGGCTTCTGTGCGAGCGTCTCGAGGCGCGTGCGCTGCTCGACGAGCGCGCGCTGTTCTCCATCATCCTCACCACCTACAACCGCGCCGATCTGCTCAAGGATGCCCTGGCCAGCGTCGGCAGCCAGACGCTGCGCGATTTCGAAGTCATCCTGGTCAACGACAATGGCGAGCCGGTCGAGCAGTTGCTGGCGGCCTGCGACTTTCCTGTCACCTATATCCGCCAGGGGCGCAACCAGGGGCTGTCGGCGGCACGCAACGCGGGGCTTGCGCTGGCGCGCGGGCGTTACATCGTCTATCTCGACGACGACGACATCTACCTGCCCAACCACCTGGTCGTGCTGGCCGAGGCCTTCGAGCAGCATCCGGGGAGCGTCATCTATACCGGGGTCGAGTACGTCAACGAGAAACTGGAGGACGGGCAGCGCATCGAGCTGGAGCGCGGCCAGCCGTTCAAGCACGAGACGTTCGACCGCGACCGGCTGTTCGTGCAGAACTACATCCCGGTGAACACCTGGGCGCATCCGCGCGAGATGCTCGCCACGGTCGGTGAGTTCGACACCGATCTCGCCGCATTCGAAGACTGGGACATGCTGTTGCGCCTGGCCACGCGCTACCCGTTCGTGCATGTCCCCACCGTTACCAGTGAAGTGCATACACGGGCGCCTGGCGCCGGTGGCGACCACATGCTGGGACGTGAGCGCAAGAACTTCCCGGCACTCTACCGAGAACTCTATGGACGTTATGTCGGCTCCTGCAGTGACGGCTTGCAGCGTGATCGCGAGAAGATGCTGCGCAGCCTCGGCGAACCGGTCAGGAGCGACCTGGCGCAGTGGCTGGCCGAACGCCTGCCAACGGTCAGCGAGAACCGCCAGATCGGCGAGTACCTGCAGCATCATCAGGGTGGTCCGCTGATCGGTGTGGTGGTGGTCGATGCGCAGGGGCAGTCCGAAGCGTTGATGGTGACGCTCAAGAGCCTGATCGGCGAGCACTGCCTGTATGCGACGTTGCGCATTCTGGTGATCACCCCAGCGGACGTGCCGGCCACCTCGGCGACGGACAAGCTGCATTTCCTGCGCATGAGCGACGAGCCCCTGGCTGCGCAGGTCAATCGTGCGGTCGAGGCGAGTGACTGCCAGTGGTTCATGCTGGCGAGCGCGGGCGACGAGTTCACCCAGAGCGGGTTGATGGTGGCGGGGCTGGAACTGGCCCGCAATACGGATTGCCGTGCGGTTTACGGTGACCAGTTGCAGCGCCTGCCGGACGGCAGCCTGGGCGGGGCTTTCCTGCCGGGGTTCAATCTCGATCTGCTGCTCAGCTTCCCCATGGTGATGGCGCGCCACTGGCTGTATCGTCGCGATCTGTTCCTGGCCTGTGGCGGCTTCGATGTGGCGTTCTCCGAGGCCTTCGAGTTCGAGCTGCTGACCCGGTTCATCGAGCAGGAGGGCCTGGCCGGGCTGGGCCATATCGATGAGCCGTTGCTGATCACTCATGCCCCGGCGTTGCGTGACAACCCGGACGAGCGCCGGGTGATCGAGCGCCATCTGGGCAATCGCGGATATGAGGCCAAGGTGCTGCCGGGCCTGCCGGGCCGCTATCGGGTTCACTACGGCCATGCGGCCACGCCGCTGGTGTCGATCATCCTCGGCACGGACGTGCCGCTGGCCGCCCAGCAGCGTTGTATCGAGAGCCTGCTGGAGAAGACCGCTTACGCTCGCTACGAAGTGCTGCTGGCCGATGCCGGCAGCCACCCGGATGTCAGTGCCTGGCTGAGTGAAGTGGCGGCGCTTGGCGATGACAAGGTCCGGGTGATCGCAGGAGGCAGTGGGTTGGCGCAGAATCGGGCGGCGGAGCAGGCGAGGGGAGAGTACCTGCTGCTGCTTTGCGGTGACGCCGCCATCGTCAACGCCGATTGGCTCGACGAATTGCTCAACCATGCCCAGCGTCCCGAAGTAGGGGTGGTGGGCGGCAAGCTGCTGACGCCTGGCGGGCGTATCGCCCAGGCCGGCCTGCTGCTCGGGCTCAATGGTCCGGCAACGCCTGCCTTCGCGGGCGAGTCCATGGAGGCTGCGGGGTACCTGCATCGTCTCCAGGTCGATCAGAACTACAGCGCCGTTGGCGAAGCCTGCCTGATGGTTCGCGCGGAGCTCTTTCAGCAGCTGGGTGGCCTGGATGCACAGCTGGCCGCCTTCCGCGATGTGGACCTGTGCCTGCGGGTTCGTGCGGCAGGCTACCTGACGGTGTGGGCCGCGAATGCGATCGTGCTGCATGAGGCCGAACAGGTGCGAGCAGGCGCCGCTGCGGAGGATCAGCTGTACGAGCGTTACCTGCCGCAGCTGGCCAACGATCCGGCCTACAACCGCAACCTGGCGTTGAGCGGGCGTGGTTTCGATCTGGAGAGCGACGTGTCGCTCACCTGGCGCCCCTTGAGCTGGCGGCCCTCGCCCGTGGTGCTGGCGCATCCGGCCGATCCCTGGGGGTGTGGCCACTACCGGGTGATCCAGCCGTTGGCGGCGCTCAAGGCGCAAGGTCTGGCCGATGGCACCCTGTCCATGGGGCTGCTCTCGGTGACCGACTTCGAGCGCTACGACCCCGACGTCGTGGTGCTGCAGCGGCAGATCGGCGACGAGCGCCTGGAGGCCATGCGTCGCATCCAGCGGTTCTCGCGTGCATTCAAGATCTACGAGCTGGACGACTACCTGCCCAACCTGCCACTCAAGAGCGTGCACCGCGCGCACATGCCGCGTGACATCCTCAAGTCGCTGCGTCGCGGGCTGGAGTTCGTCGATCGCTTCGTGGTCTCCACGGCGCCGCTGGCCGAGGCATTCGCCGGGCTGCATGGTGATATCCGGGTGATCGAGAATCGTCTGCCGGTGAAATGGTGGAAGGGCTTGGAGAGCCAGCGCCGGCGTGGACGCAAGCCGCGTGTCGGCTGGGCGGGCGGGGTCAGCCATACCGGTGACCTGGACCTGATCGTCGATGTCGTGCGCGAACTGGCGGGCGAGGTCGAGTGGGTGTTCATGGGCATGTGCCCGGACGTGATCCGGCCTTACGTTAATGAAATCCACGCGGGTGTCGATATCGAGTCTTACCCGGCTGCTCTGGCTGGTCTGGATCTGGACCTGGCCCTGGCGCCCGTGGAGCAGAACCTGTTCAACGAGTGCAAGAGCAATCTGCGTCTCCTCGAATATGGCGCCTGTGGTTTCCCGGTAGTGTGCAGCGACCTGGTCTGCTACCGCGGCGACCTGCCGGTGACCCGGGTGAAGAATCGCTTCCGTGACTGGGTCGACGCCATCCGCATGCACATCAACGATCTCGATGCGGCAGCGGTTGCGGGGGATCGTTTGCGTGACGCCGTCTACCGCGACTGGATGCTCGATGGAGAGAATCTGCAACGTTGGCGCCAGGCCTGGACGCCTGATTGATGCGCAAATGGGCCGTCGGACCCCTCGCTTGGTCCGACGGTTTTCAGTCAACGCCGGCCTTTGGCTATCAAGGGTCGGTTAAGTGACTGAGTAGAAAGAATAAAAAAAAGCTGAAAATTGTCTCTAAAGCTCCTTAGGCAGGCGCCGATAAAGAGATCGAATGCGAACTCTCTGGGCGTCTGAGCATGCAGGCCCGAGCTCGCAGGCTCAGACAAACGGTTCTACGGTCATCTGGAGGCAATACCATGGCCCTTACAGTCAACACCAACGTTGCGTCCCTCAACACTCAACGTAACCTGAACAGCTCGTCCAAAGGCCTGGATACTTCCCTCCAGCGCCTGTCCACCGGCTATCGCATCAACAGCGCCAAAGACGACGCTGCCGGCCTGCAGATCGCCAACCGCCTGACCAGCCAGATCACCGGCCTGGGCGTCGCGACCCGTAACGCCAACGACGGTATCTCCCTGGCGCAGACCGCTGAAGGTGCTCTGCAGCAGTCCACCGGCATCCTGCAGCGTATGCGTGACCTGGCGCTGCAATCCGCCAACGGCTCCAACGGCGCTACCGAACGTGCTGCACTGCAGGGCGAAGTCGCCCAGCTGCAACAGGAACTGAACCGTATCGCCGACACCACCAGCTTCGGTGGTCGCAAGATCCTCGACGGCAGCTTCGGTTCGCAGAGCTTCCAGGTCGGTGCCAACGCCTACGAAACCATCAGCGTTTCCATTGGCTCGGCCGCTACCGATCGCATCGGTATCAACCGCTTCACCACCGACGGTGGTGCCGCTCAGGCCATCGCTTCCGGTGCCGCGTTCAGCGCCACTTCGGGCAGCGCCTACGGCAGCTCCTCGTTCAACATCAACTCCAAGCTGTCCGACGGCAACGTCGCGATTTCGGGCGCGGCCAGCGGTGCCGCCAGCGAAGTGGCTCGCGCTGTCAACGCGAAGAGCGATGAAACCGGCGTGACCGCCAACGCACGTACCGTTGCCGAACTGGGTGGTATCACCGTTTCGGGTACCGTGTCCTTCGACCTCACCGGCCTGACCAGCAAATCGCTGTCCACCGATGCTGTCAGCATCTCGGCAGTGGTGACTGACCTGACCGACCTGTCTTCCCTGGCGGATGCGATCAACCGTGAAACCGGCAAAACCGGCATCTCGGCTGTATCCAAGGGCGACACCATCGAACTGGTCAGCGCTCGCGGTGATGCGATCCAGGTCTCCAACTACGCGGGCTCTGGCGGCGCGACTCTGCAGGCCAAGAGCTTCGACGGCGAGACTACCGTCGGCACTGCAGCTACCATCGCTGTTGGCGGCGGTGCGCGGGCTGATGGCCAGGTGCAGCTGGAAGCAGCCGACGCCTTCCAGGTTAGCGGTCTGACCGGTGGTCTGGGTACTGACGGCTTCAGTGAGCTCGATGCGGTGAACACGATCGATATCAGTACCGCGACGGGGGCTCAGGATGCACTGGGTATCATCAACGGTGCGATCTCCAACATCGACAGCCAGCGTGCTCAGCTCGGTGCCGTGCAGAACCGCTTCGAGAACACCATCTCGAACCTGCAGAACATCGCTGAGAACTCCTCCGCTGCTCGTAGCCGGATTCGTGACACCGACTTCGCTGCCGAAACTTCGGAACTGACCAAGAATCAGATCCTGCAGCAAGCCGGTACCGCAATCCTGGCTCAGGCCAACCAGTTGCCGCAGGCAGTACTCAGCCTGCTGGGTTAAGGCCAAAGGCGCTAGACTACGGGGGGAAGGGCCAGGCTCTTTCCCCCGTTACCTCATTGTGAGGAGAAATTTATGGACGTCAGCTCAATCAAGCCTCAGGTCAGCTCCACGGTTGTCCGCGATGGTGGCGTCTCCAACGCTGCTGATTCACGCCCGAAACAGGGTCTCGCCGGTGTCGCTGCGGCTAGCGTGACTGACGAACAGTCAACCGCTCGCCCCGTACCACCCGCTCAGGATGTCAGTCGTGAGCAGGTCGAGGACGCGGTGGCGACCATCCAGGAATTCGTCCAGTCGGTCCGTCGCAATATCAACTTCGCGGTGGACGATGGCTCCGGACGAGTCGTGGTCAAGGTGACGGATTCGGGGTCCGGTGATGTCATCCGGCAGATTCCGTCCGAGGAAGCGCTCAAACTGGCAGAGAATCTGTCGGAGGTGCGTAGTCTGTTATTCAAGGCCGAGGCATAGCGTCACGTCTTGGCATGAGTTTTGACTGTATTCCCTTATCGATAGGATGCAGTCGAATTTTTGACGAGGTACAGGATCATGGTAGGTATCACGGGAATCGGTTCGGGGATTGACATCGACTCAATCGTCAAGACTCTGGTCAATGCCGAAAAAGCACCGAAAACCAACCAGCTTGACCTTCTCGAGAAGCAGACCACCACGCGCATCTCTGCACTCGGCAGCCTGACTGGCGCCTTGAATACCTTCAAGACGGCGATCGATGCGCTCAACAAGCCCGCCTTGTTCGAGTCTCGCACGGCCAGTTCGTCGAGCAGCAGTGTGCTCAAGGCAACCGCCACCACTACTGCCTCGGCGGGCACCTACAGTGTTCAGGTCCAGCAGCTGGCGGCCAGCAGCAAGGTCGCGCTGCAGTCAGTGTCTGCGTCCGGCAGCACGCCGGCCACGTTCAATAGCGGCACGCTGGAGATCTCGGCGGGCACCAGCAGTATCAGCGTCGACATTACCGAGGCCAACAACACCTTGGCCGGTATGCGCGATGCCATCAACGAGGCCGGCAAGACTAGCGGCATCAGCGCGGCCATCATCACCGATGACTCGGGCTCGCGCCTGGTACTCAGCTCGACCAAGACCGGCGCGGGCAACGATATCCAGGTGGCGGTCACCGAGGATGGCGTTACCACCGGCAGTAACGCGCTGACCAGCCAGGCCTTTACGCCGACGGTCGATCCCGGAAACGCCGATGCGTTTCTCAAGCCCAGTTCCGATACCGGTGCAGGTGGTGTGATCACTCAGGCCAAGTCCGCCAAGCTGACCATCGACGGTCTGCAACTGGTGCGCAACAGCAACAAGATCGAGGATGCGCTCGAGGGCGTGACGATCGATCTGGTTTCGGCCCAGAGCGCTACCGACCTGACCGATGGCAAGACCATCAGCCTCACGGTGGGGGTCGACAAGGCCAGTGTCAAAAGCAACCTGCAGAAATTCGTCGACGCCTACAACGCCCTGATTTCGTCGTCTGCGCAGTTGACCGCAGTCGTCGAGGTAGAGGGCTCCGATCCGGTGGCAGGGCCGCTGGTGGGGGACTCCACGGTGCGTAGCGTGATGTCCGGGCTGCGCAACGAAATCGTGAAGATGACCGGTGGCAGCGAGGACAGCGTCAAGGCGCTGGCCAGTCTCGGCATCACCACCGACGAAGATGGCAAGCTGTCTATCGACGACACCCTGCTGACGACCGCGCTCGACAGCAATTTCGACCAGGTCGGCAGTTATCTCACGGGCGAAGACGGTCTGATGGGGCGCCTGTCGGACTTCGTTTCGGGCTATGTGGCGACCGATGGCGTGCTGAAGCAGCGTGACAGCGCCCTGCGTGGCACCTTGCAGAACATCGACAAGCAGCGCGAGTCGCTGGACAAGCGTGTGGAGAGCCTGCAAACGCGCCTCTACGCTCAATACAACGCCATGGATTCCCTGGTGGGGCAGCTCTCGCGAACCAGTGAAAGCCTGGGCAGCATGCTGGCCAACCTGCCTGGTTTCGTGAAGAAGGACAGCTAAACGATGAGCAAGAATCCGATTGATGCCTACAAGCAGGTCAAGACCAGCCAGGAGGTATCGCCCTACCGCACGGTGCAGCTGTTGCTCGAAGGCGCGCTGCAGCGCGTGATGCTGGCCAAGCAGGCCCTGGCCGAAGGCGATACCGAGATCCGCGGTATGGCCGTGGGCAGCACCATCACCATCCTGGGCGTGCTGCAGGCTGCGCTGGACAAGGAGCTGGGCGGGGAAATCGCCGAGAACCTGGATGCGCTCTATGACTACATGACGCGCCGTCTGGCAGGTGTCGCCCTGGATGACACGCCGCGTACCCTCGATGAAGTTCAGGTGCTGCTGGGTGACATCAAGGGGGCCTGGGATGCCATCGGCCCGGAAGTCGAGCCCGCCCCGGCAAGTTGAGATTGCGGCTAAAGCTTTCCTCGCCAGCGCCGATACCTTAGGTATCAGCCCATCGGTAGAGCGAGAGCAACTATGAACGCAATGGCGGCCCTCAGGCAGTATCAGACCGTCAACAACCAGGCCCAGGCTGCGGAAGCCAGCCCTCATCGTCTGATCCAGATGTTGATGGAAGGTGGCCTGTCTCGTATTGCCCAGGCGCGCGGCGCCATGGAGCGTGGCCAGACCTCCCTGAAGGGCGAGCTGATCGGCAAGAGCATTGCCATCATCTCGGGGCTGCGCGAAAGTCTCGATCATCAACAGGGTGGCGAGCTGGCGGGTAATCTCGACAACCTGTACGAGTACATGATTTCCCGTTTGACCGAGGCCAACGTCAGCAATGAGCCCGAGCTCCTCGAAGAGGTGTCGGGATTGCTGCGCAACGTCAAACAGGGTTGGGATGCCATCGCCCAGTAGTGGCCGGCATCGGAGGAGAAGCGAATGAGTTCATCCGTTCAGCGTTTGGAGGCGACCGGCTCGGCCATGCGTGACGCCCTGGCCAAGCAGGACTGGGCCGCCATCGGCGAGCTCGACCTGCAATGTCGCATGGCGGTCGATGCGGCGATGATCGACAGCCGCGACGAAGAGGAGCTGCGTGTCAGCATGGAAAACCTGCTCGCCCTGTACCGTGAGCTGGTTGCCGTCTGTCAGGCGGAGCAGCGCCGTCTCGCGGGTGAGCTGGTGCAGCTCAATCAGTCCCACCAGGGCGCCAAGGTCTATCAGCTTTTCGGTTGATTTCCCGGTGTTACCGAGTTTAACCAGCAGGTTCGACTCGGTTTGCCTCTTTCCGCTTTTCCTGCCTCTCTCTGTTTCATCGGTTGCCACTACCCGGCTTCGCCGGCAAGTGCTTAGCTAGAGCCAGGCACGAGTGAAAAAAGTTACGTCATAAAATTGACTGGCTTCAATTTTTTGACTTTACTAGTGGCCAATTGCCGGATCGCGCCGGGCATCTGGCGCGTCGTTCCCTACACTCTTCGGGTCAGACAAACACAAGATGTGGCGTGAAACCAAAATCCTGTTGATCGATGACAACGCTGCGCGTCGTCATGAGTTGGCGATCATCCTGAATTTCCTCGGTGAAGAGCACCTGGCCTGTACGAGCCTGGATTGGCGCAGCGCCGTTGCGGACCTCGACTCCAGCCGTGAGGTGCTCAGCGTGTTGCTGGGTGACGTCGAGGCCAAGGGCGGCGCGCTCGAGCTGACCAAGCAGATCGTCGGCTGGGACGAGTTCCTGCCGTTGCTGACGGTCGGGGAGTCGTCGATCGGCGAGTGGCCGGAGGACCTGCGCAGGCGCGTGCTGGCCAGCCTGGAAACCCCATTGAGCTACAACAAGCTGCTCGACTCCCTGCATCGCGCCCAGGTCTACCGGGAAATGTACGATCAGGCCCGTGATCGCGGGCGTCAGCGCGAGCCCAATCTGTTCCGCAGCCTGGTCGGCACCAGTCGCGCCATTCAGCAGGTGCGGCAGATGATGCAGCAGGTCGCCGATACCGAAGCCAGCGTGCTGATTCTGGGCGAATCGGGTACCGGCAAGGAGGTGGTGGCGCGCAACCTGCACTACCACTCCAAGCGCCGTGAGGCCCCTTTCGTGCCGGTCAACTGCGGGGCGATTCCGGCCGAGTTGCTGGAGAGCGAGCTGTTCGGCCATGAAAAGGGGGCGTTCACTGGCGCCATCACCAGCCGGGCAGGGCGCTTCGAGTTGGCCAACGGCGGTACCCTGTTCCTCGACGAGATCGGCGACATGCCGCTGCCGATGCAGGTCAAGCTGCTGCGTGTGCTGCAGGAGCGCACCTTTGAGCGTGTGGGCAGCAACAAGACCCAGACTGCCGATGTGCGCATCATCGCGGCCACGCACAAGAATCTGGAGAAGATGATCGAGGATGGCAGTTTCCGTGAGGATCTGTACTACCGCCTCAACGTCTTCCCCATCGAGATGGCACCGCTGCGCGAGCGCATCGAAGACATCCCGCTGCTGATGAACGAGCTGATCTCGCGCATGGAGCACGAGAAGCGTGGCTCCATCCGCTTCAACTCGGCGGCCATCATGTCGCTGTGTCGCCATGACTGGGCGGGCAACGTGCGCGAGCTGGCCAACCTGGTCGAGCGCATGGCGATCATGCATCCCTATGGCGTGATCGGCGTCGGTGAGCTGCCGAAGAAGTTCCGTCACGTGGATGACGAGGACGAGCAACTGGCCGCCACCCTGCGCGATGAAATGGAAGAGCGCGCCGCGATCATGGCCGGGTTGCCGGGGCTCGACACGCCGGCCATGCTGCCGCCCGAGGGTCTGGACCTGAAGGACTACCTCGGCAACCTCGAGCAGGGGTTGATCCAGCAGGCGCTGGATGATGCCGGCGGCGTCGTCGCGCGGGCGGCCGAGCGCCTGCGCATTCGTCGTACCACGCTGGTGGAGAAGATGCGCAAGTACGGCATGAGTCGTCGTGAAGAGGAAGGTCAGGACGACGACTGAGGCGTCATCGATACGTCCATTGATGCGGACGTTTCATCCAATAAAGCCGGGGCTTTGACACAGCACCCGGCTTTATTTTTCAAGTTATTGAAAAATAAGAACAAAAAAATAGGCACAGGGATTGCTAGGTCTCCTGCATCTGACCGTCTTCTGACGGTGCGTCATGCGAGAGAAGCAGATGGAAGCCAACCGCCGTCCCACCGAATCCACCGAGCCCAGCCTGTCGGCGCCGCTCGAGCAGGCCAGTCGTGCCGGTCTGGAGCAGGCCTTTGCCCTGTTCAACCAGATGTCCAGCCAGCTCAGCGAGTCGTACAGCCTGCTCGAGGCGCGGGTCAACGAGCTGAAGGGCCAGCTGGCATTGGTCAGCGCCCAGCGCATGCAGGAGCTGGCGGAGAAAGAGCGCCTGGCGCATCGCCTGCAGAGCCTGCTCGACCTGCTGCCGGGTGGCGTGATCGTGATCGATGGGCAGGGCGTGGTGCGCGAGGCCAACCCCGTGGCCCGGGCACTGCTGGGACAGCCCCTGGTCGGCATGCTCTGGCGCCAGGTGATCGCGCGCAACTTCGCCCCGCGTGAAGACGATGGCCACGAGATTTCCATGCGCGATGGCCGACGCCTGTCGATCGCCACGCGGTCGTTGCACGGCGAGCCCGGTCAGCTGGTGCTGCTGACCGACCTGACAGAAACCCGTCGCCTGCAGGATCAGCTTTCCCGTCACGAGCGACTCTCCGCGCTGGGGCGCATGGTGGCCTCGCTGGCGCATCAGATTCGCACGCCGCTGTCCGCGGCGCTGCTGTATGCCAGTCACCTGAACGAGCAGGTCCTGCCCGCCGAGCAGCAGCAGCGCTTCGCCGGGCGTCTCAAGGAGCGTCTGCACGAGCTGGAGAACCAGGTGCGCGACATGCTGATCTTCGCCCGCGGTGAGTTGCCGCTGCCGGATCGTCTGTCGCCTGCCGAGCTGTTCGCTGCCCTGCGCGCGGCCGCCGAGGCCCACGTCGGCGACATGGCGGTCCGCTGGCAGTGCGACGTCCGCGAGGGCGAGCTGCTGTGCAATCGCGACACCCTGGTCGGCACGGTGCTCAACCTGATCGACAACGCCATCCAGGCCGGTGGGCGCGATGCTCGTCTGAAGATCCATCTGTATCGTCGCGATGGCCAGTTGCGCCTGTGCGTCAGCGACAACGGCCCGGGCATGTCACGCGAAACGCTGGCGCGCCTGGGTGAACCCTTCTTTACCACCAAGACCACCGGAACCGGCCTGGGGCTGGCGGTGGTCAAGGCCGTGGCGCGTGCCCATCAGGGCCAGCTGCTGCTGCAATCGCGTGCGGGTCGTGGAACCTGCGCCATCGTTTCCCTGCCGCTGCTCAACGCGGCACCTCATTCGAAACAGGAGTAACCCATGGCTGCCAAAGTCCTGCTGGTTGAAGACGATCGCGCCCTGCGCGAAGCCCTGGCCGATACCCTGTGCCTGGGCGGGCACGACTATCGTGCGGTCGATTGCGCCGAAGCGGCGCTGGTCGCACTGACCGAGGAGCCGTTCGGCCTGGTGGTCAGCGACGTCAACATGCCGGGGATGGACGGGCATCAGTTGCTGGCGCAGATCCGCACTCGCCACCCGCAGCTGCCGGTGCTGCTGATGACCGCGTTTGGCGCGGTGGAACGTGCGGTCGATGCGATCCGTCAGGGCGCCGCCGATTACCTGGTCAAGCCCTTCGAACCGCGCACCCTGCTGGAACTGGTCGCCAAGCATGCGCTGGGCAAGCTGCCGGCCGGCGATCGTGACGGTCCGGTGGCGCTGGAGCCGGCCAGCGTGCAGTTGCTCGAGCTGGCGGCCCGCGTCGCGCAGAGCGATTCGACGGTGATGATCACGGGCGAGTCCGGCACCGGCAAGGAGGTGCTGGCGCGCTACATCCATCAGCAGTCGCCGCGCGGCAATGGCCCGTTCATCGCGATCAACTGTGCAGCGATTCCCGACAACATGCTCGAGGCCACGCTGTTCGGTCACGAGAAGGGCGCCTTCACCGGTGCCGTCACGGCCCAGCCAGGCAAGTTCGAGCTGGCGGATGGCGGCACCATCCTGCTCGACGAGATTTCCGAGATGCCGCTGGGGCTGCAGGCGAAGCTGCTGCGCGTGCTGCAGGAGCGCGAAGTGGAGCGGGTCGGGGCGCGCAAGCCCGTCAGCCTGGATATTCGCGTGCTGGCGACCAGCAACCGCGATCTGGCCGGCGAAGTGGCGGCCGGGCGTTTCCGTGAGGATCTCTACTATCGCCTGTCGGTGTTCCCGCTGGCCTGGCGCCCGCTGCGCGAGCGACCTGCCGACATCCTGCCGCTCGCCGAGCGGTTGCTGGCCAAGCACGTCAAAAAAATGAATCAGTCTCCGGTGCGTCTCTCCGAGTCGGCGGCGCAGAACCTGGTGCAGCATCAATGGCCCGGCAACGTGCGGGAACTGGACAACGCCATCCAGCGCGCCCTGATCCTGCAACAAGGCGGGGTGATTCAGGCGCAGGACCTGTGCCTGAACGCCTCCATCGGCCAGTCCGTGCAGGGCACCGCGCCGCGCCTGGCCGTGGTGCCCAGTGCGCCGGCGGCCGTGGTCCCAGCGGACGAAGCGCTGGGCAGCGGTGATGGCGGCGCGCTGGGGGAAGACCTGCGGCGTCGTGAATTCCAGGTCATCATCGACACCCTGCGTGCCGAGCGTGGTCGCCGCAAGGAAGCCGCCGAGCGCCTGGGCATCAGCCCGCGCACGCTGCGCTACAAGCTGGCGCAGATGCGTGATGCCGGCATGGATGTCGAGGCCTATCTCTACGCCAGTTGATCCCGCCCTGGTAAAGCCGCGTTCGCCATCGCCTGGCTCTTCATGCAGGAGCCCATTCATTCGCGATTCCGGCGGGCGCGGTGCTGTCTTTTTTCGCGGATAGATCCGCTCCTGCCGGCCGTACCTCCCCGTCGCCCGCTCTTGCTCTTGCTTGAAGCTGCTCTCTTGGCACCCTTGTTGCAGATACCCCTGCAAAGCACCGCTAGCGTCAAAAAGCGGGCAGTGGAGGATGTCATGAGTCAGGGTGTTGAATTCAATCGCTTGATGCTGGAAATGCGTGCCATGCAGGCCGAGGCCATGGCCCGGCAGAAGCCTGCTGTCAGCGAGCCAGTGGCCGGGGCGCCGAGCTTCTCGGAAATGCTTGGCCAGGCGGTGAACAAGGTCAACGAAACCCAGCAGGCTTCCAACAAGCTGGCTACCGCTTTCGAGATGGGCCAGAGCGGGGTCGACCTGACCGACGTGATGATCGCCTCGCAGAAAGCCAGCGTATCCTTCCAGGCCATGACCCAGGTGCGTAACAAGCTGGTCCAGGCTTATCAAGACATCATGCAGATGCCGGTCTGAGGGTTGATTCATGGCTGAAGCAGCAGTAGCAAACGTCCCGGCCAAGGCTGACGCAGGCGAGCCCAAGAAGCCGCTGCTGGGTCTTAGCTTCCTGGAAAACCTCGCGGAAATGTCGGTGCTGCGCCAGCTCGGCCTGCTGGTCGGCCTGGCCGCCAGCGTGGCAATCGGCTTTGCCGTGGTGCTCTGGTCGCAGCAACCGGACTATCGTCCGCTGTACGGCAGCCTGAACGGGATGGACGCCACCCAGGTGGTCGACACACTGGCGGCGTCCGGCATCGACTACACCATCGAACCCAATTCCGGCGCCCTGCTGGTCAAGGCCGACGATCTGGCGCGTGCGCGCATGCGCCTTGCCGCCGCCGGAGTGGCGCCGACCGACACCAGTGTCGGCTTCGAGATTCTCGACCGTGAGCAGGGGCTGGGCACCAGCCAGTTCATGGAAGCGACCCGTTACCGCCGTGGCCTCGAGGGCGAACTGGCGCGCACCGTGGCCAGCCTCAACAACGTCAAGGCTGCGCGCGTGCACCTGGCCATGCCCAAGGCCTCGGTGTTCGTGCGTGATGAGCGCAAGCCTTCCGCCTCGGTTCTGGTGGAGCTGTACCCGGGCCGCGCGCTGGAGCCCAGCCAGGTCATGGCCATCGTCAACCTGGTCGCCACCAGCGTGCCGGAACTGGACAAGGGCCAGGTCACCGTGGTCGACCAGAAGGGCAATCTGCTCTCCGACCAGCAGGAGCTGTCCGAGCTGACCATGGCGGGCAAGCAGTTCGACTACACCCGTCGCATGGAAACGCTGTTCACCCAGCGCGTGCACAACATCCTGCAGCCGGTGCTGGGCACCGGGCGCTACAAGGCCGAAGTGTCTGCCGACGTGGATTTCAGTGCGGTCGAGTCCACCTCCGAGATGTTCAACCCGGACCAGCCGGCCCTGCGCAGCGAACAGCAGGTCAACGAACAGCGCCAGAGCAGCCTGCCGCCGCAGGGCGTGCCGGGCGCACTGTCCAATCAGCCGCCGGGTCCGGCTGCTGCGCCGCAGCAGGCCGCTGCCGCCGCTGCACCTGCCGGGCCGGTAGCCGCCGGGCAGCCGCTGGTGGATGCCAATGGCCAGCAGATCACCGATCCGGCCACCGGCCAGCCGATGCTGGCGCCTTACCCGGCGGACAAGCGCGAGCAGTCCACGCGCAATTTCGAGCTGGATCGTTCGGTCAGTTACACCAAGCAGCAGCAGGGGCGCCTGCGTCGCCTGTCGGTCGCGGTGGTGGTGGATGACCAGGTGCGTGTCGACCCGGCGACGGGCGAGACCACCCGCGTTCCGTGGAGTGCCGACGACCTGGCGCGTTTCACCCGTCTCGTGCAGGACTCGGTCGGCTTCGATGCCAGCCGCGGGGACAGCGTCAGCGTGATCAACACCGCGTTCACCGCGTCCATCGGCGAAGAGATTCCGGATATCCCGTTCTACACCCAGCCCTGGTTCTGGGACATCGTCAAGCAGGTGCTCGGCGTACTGTTCATCCTGGTCCTGGTATTCGGCGTGCTGCGCCCGGTGCTGAACAACATCACCGGCGGCGGCAAGGGCAGCGAGCAGGGCAAGGGCGGCGACGTGGAACTGGGCGAGATGGCCGGGCTGGATGGCGAGCTGTCCGACGACCGTGTCAGCCTGGGCGGGCCGCAGAGCATAATGCTCCCCAGTCCCAGTGAGGGGTATGATGCACAACTGAACGCCATCAAGAGCCTGGTGGCGGAAGATCCGGGCCGCGTTGCCCAGGTAGTGAAAGAGTGGATCAACGCCGATGAGTGACAATCGTACCGCTACCAAGCTGACCAAGGTCGACAAGGCCGCGATCCTGCTGCTGTCGCTGGGTGAAACCGATGCCGCGCAGGTGCTGCGCCATCTCGGGCCCAAGGAAGTGCAGCGCGTCGGCGTGGCCATGGCCGGCATGCGCAACATCCACCGCGAGCAGGTCGAGCAGGTGATGGGCGAGTTCGTCGAGATCGTAGGCGACCAGACCAGCCTGGGCGTCGGTTCCGACGGCTACATCCGCAAGATGCTCACCGCGGCACTGGGCGAGGACAAGGCCGGCAACCTGATCGACCGCATCCTGCTCGGCGGCAGCACCAGTGGCCTGGACAGCCTCAAGTGGATGGAGCCGCGTGCGGTGGCGGACGTGATCCGCTACGAGCACCCGCAGATCCAGGCCATCGTCGTCGCCTACCTCGACCCGGACCAGGCCGGCGAAGTGCTCAGCCACTTCGATCACAAGGTGCGCCTGGACATCATCCTGCGCGTGTCCTCGCTCAACACCGTGCAGCCCTCGGCGCTCAAGGAACTCAACCAGATTCTCGAGAAGCAGTTCTCCGGCAGCGCCAACACCTCGCGCGCCACCATGGGCGGGGTCAAGCGTGCGGCGGACATCATGAACTTCCTCGACAGCTCGGTGGAAGGCCAGCTGATGGACTCGATCCGCGAGGTGGACGAAGATCTGTCGACGCAGATCGAGGACCTCATGTTCGTGTTCGACAACCTGGCGGACGTCGACGACCGTGGCATCCAGGCGCTGATGCGCGAGGTGTCGTCCGAGGTGCTGGTACTGGCGCTCAAGGGCGCCGACGATGCGATCAAGGAAAAGGTCTTCAAGAACATGTCCAAGCGCGCCGCGGAACTGCTGCGCGACGACCTGGAGGCCAAGGGGCCGGTGCGCGTCAGCGACGTCGAAGCGGCGCAGAAGGAAATCCTCACCATCGCTCGCCGTATGGCCGAAGCCGGCGAGATCGTGCTCGGCGGCAAGGGCGGCGAGGAAATGGTCTAAGCCATGTCGGTGACCAAGGAGCCGGAGAGCGAGCTGATTCGTGCCAAGGATCTTGGCACGTTCGACCGTTGGGCATTGCCCAGTTTCGACCCGCCCGGAGATGCGCAGGCCGAAGCCGAGCCAGCCGCCGAAGAGCCGGCGCCGGCTGCCGAAGCGGAGGTGGACGAGGCGGCGCAGGTCGAGGAGGTGGCGCTCGAGGATGTCAAACCCCTGACGCTCGACGAGGTGGAGGCGATCCGCCAGGACGCCTACAACGAAGGGTTCGCCACCGGCGAGAAGGACGGTTTTCATGCCGGCCAGCTCAAGGCCAAGCAGGAGGCCGACGCCGCCCTGGCGCTCAAGCTCGACGGCCTCGAGAAACTCATGCAACAGTTGCTGGAGCCGATCGCCGAGCAGGACCAGCAGGTCGAAGTCGCCCTGGTGCGCCTGGTCAGCCACATGGTGCGCGAGGTGATCCAGCGCGAGCTGAACACCGATTCCAGCCAGATTCGCCAGGTGTTGCGCGAGGCGCTCAAGCTGCTGCCGATGGGCGCGGACAACATCCGTATCCAGATCAACCCGCAGGACTTCGAGACGATCAAGGCCCTGCGCGAGCGCCATGAAGAAGACTGGCGCATTCTCGAGGACGACGGCCTGCTGCCTGGCGGCTGCCGCATCGAGTCCGAGCACAGCCAGATCGACGCCAGCGTCGAAACGCGCATGGCACAGGCGCTCAAGCAGCTGTTCGAGCAACAGCGTGCACAGGCGACCCAGCCGCCCGAGGCGGACATCAACCTGGATCTGGATAACCCCGATGCGCCTTGACCGGGTGAGCTTCGCGCGGCGCCTGGAGGGCTACAGCGACGCCATCAACCTGCCCAGCCAGCCGATCCTCGAAGGCCGCCTGCTGCGCATGGTCGGCCTGACGCTGGAGGCCGAGGGGCTGCGCTCGGCAATCGGCAGCCGCTGCCTGGTGATCAACGATGACAGCTACCACCCGGTGCAGGTCGAGGCCGAGGTCATGGGCTTCTCCGGCGGCAAGATCTACCTGATGCCGGTCGGCAGTCTGGCCGGCATCGCGCCGGGCGCACGTGTCGTGCCGCTGCCGGATGCGGGCCGCCTGCCGATGGGCATGTCGATGCTCGGCCGGGTGCTCGATGGCGCCGGCAGGGCCCTGGACGGCAAGGGCGGCATGAAGGCCGAGGACTGGGTGCCGATGGATGGCCCCATGATCAACCCGCTCAACCGTGACCCCATCAGCCAGCCGCTGGATGTCGGCATTCGCACCATCAACGGCCTGCTGACCGTCGGGCGCGGCCAGCGTCTGGGCCTGTTCGCCGGTACCGGCGTGGGCAAGTCGGTGTTGCTGGGGATGATGACCCGCTTCACCGAAGCCGAGATCATCGTCGTCGGCCTGATCGGCGAGCGTGGGCGGGAGGTGAAGGAATTCATCGACGAAATCCTCGGTGAGGAGGGGCTCAAGCGTTCCGTCGTGGTCGCCTCGCCTGCCGACGATGCGCCGCTGATGCGCCTGCGTGCGGCGCAGTACTGCACGCGTATCGCCGAGTACTTTCGCGACAAGGGCAAGAACGTGCTGCTGCTGATGGATTCCCTGACCCGCTATGCCCAGGCCCAGCGGGAGATCGCCCTGGCCATCGGCGAGCCGCCCGCGACCAAGGGCTATCCGCCGTCGGTGTTCGCCAAGCTGCCCAAGCTGGTCGAGCGTGCCGGCAACGCCGAGGCCGGCGGTGGTTCGATCACCGCGTTCTATACCGTGCTGAGCGAAGGCGATGACCAGCAGGACCCCATCGCCGATGCGGCGCGCGGCGTGCTCGACGGGCACTTCGTCCTGTCCCGCCGGCTGGCCGAGGAGGGGCATTATCCGGCCATCGACATCGAGTCCTCCATCAGCCGGGTCATGCCGCAGGTGGTGCCCGCCGAGCAGCTCAAGCAGGCGCAACGCTTCAAGCAGCTGTGGTCGCGCTTCCAGCAGAGCCGCGACCTGATCAGCGTCGGTGCCTACGTCCCCGGTGGCGACGCCGATACCGACCTGGCCATCGCGCGGCAGCCGCAGATGGCCCAGTACCTGCGTCAGGGGCTCGGCGAGAGCGTCGGCATGGCGCAGAGTCGCGAACAGCTGGCCGGTGTGCTGGGGCAGTGACGGGGCAAGACATGGGGCCTGAGCTGACACTGCGCCGCCTGGACGCTGCCGCAGGGGGCACTGCGGCATGAGCCTGAGTCGAGCCAAGCGCCTGCAGCCGGTGGTCGACATGGCGGAGAAGGCCGAGCGCGAGGCCGCCCGCCAGCTGGGACACTGCCGGGGCCTGGTCGGCCAGGCCGAAGCCAAGCTGGGCGAGCTGGAGCGCTTTCGTGGCGATTACCAGCAGCAGTGGATCAGCGAAGGCAGCAAGGGCGTCTCCGGGCAGTGGCTGATGAACTACCAGCGCTTTCTCTCGCAGCTGGAGACGGCCGTCGGGCAGCAGCAGCAGAGTCTCGAATGGCACCGCGCCAACATGGAGAAGGCTCGGGCGCTCTGGCAGCAGCGCTACGCGCGGCTGGAAGGGCTGCGCAAGCTGGTCCAGCGCTATATCGACGAGGCGCGTCTGGCCGAGGATCGACGCGAGCAGAAGCTGCTCGATGAGCTGGCACAGCGCCTGATCGATCGCGGCGAACCCTGAACGGAGTTGTTTCGGCGCCGGGCAGGTGCTACACCTTGAGACGTGAACCACCTTATCTGGCAGAGTCTCGACAAAGGAGTAGACATGGCCATTACCTCGCAACCGTCCGCGGACGGGCAAGAGCTGACCATCGTGATTCGAGGACGCTTCGACTTCGCCTCCCACCAGGAATTCCGTGACGCCTACGAGCGCGTCAACATCACGCCCAAGCGCTATCAGGTCGACCTGCGCGACACCAGCTACCTGGACAGCTCGGCGCTGGGCATGCTCCTGCTGTTGCGCGACCATGCCGGTGGCGATGCTGCGGAGATCCGCCTGCTCAACTGCAGTAGCGACGTTCGCAAGATCCTCGCTATTTCCAACTTCGAGCAGTTGTTCCAGATCACCTGAGCATGCCTGATCGTCTGTCGATCCTGATTGCCGAGGACAACGCGGCCGATCGCATGCTGCTGTCGACCATCGTCAGTCGCCAGGGGCATCGCGTGACGACCGCCAGCAATGGCCTCGAGGCGGTCGCCCTGTTCGAGCTGGAACGTCCGCACCTGGTGCTGATGGACGCGCTGATGCCGGTGATGGATGGCTTCGAGGCGGCCCGGCGGATCAAGCAGAAGACCGGCGAGGCGCTGGTTCCGATCATCTTTCTCACCTCGCTGACCGAGGGCGAGGCGCTGGTTCGCTGCCTGGAGGCCGGTGGCGACGATTTTCTCGCCAAGCCCTACAACCGGGTGATTCTGGAAGCCAAGATCGGCGCCATGGATCGCCTGCGCCGCCTGCACGACACGGTGCTGCAGCAGCGCGACCTGATCGCCCGGCACAACGAGCACCTGCTGCGCGAGCAGCACGTGGCCAAGGCGGTGTTCGACAAGGTGGCGCATTCCGGCTGCCTGGCCGCGCCGAACATACGCTACCTGCAATCACCCTACGCGCTGTTCAACGGTGACCTGCTGCTGGCGGCCTACAAGCCGTCGGGCGGCATGCACGTGATGCTCGGCGACTTCACCGGCCACGGATTGCCGGCCGCCATCGGTGCGATGCCGCTGGCCGAGGTGTTCTATGGCATGACCGCCAAGGGCCATGCGCTCGCCGAGATCCTTCGCGAGATCAACGCCAAGCTCAAGCGCATCCTGCCAGTGGGGGTGTTCTGTTGCGCCACCATGCTCAACATCAGCAGCAAGCGCGGTCTGCTGGAAGTGTGGAACGGCGGCCTGCCCGACGGCTACCTGCTGCATGCCGATGGCCGGCCGCGGCAGCCCCTGGTATCGCGCCACCTCCCGCTGGGCATTCTCGACCCTGCTGCGTTCAGCGATCGTTGCGAGGTCTATCCGCTGGAGCTGGGCGATCGGGTCTTCCTGCTCAGCGACGGCGTGCTGGAGGCCTGCGATCAGCAGGGCGAGCTGTTCGGCGAGCAGCGCCTGCTCGAGCTGCTGGACGCCAACCGCCAGCCACCGGCGTTGTTCGAGGAAATCCAGCGGGCGCTGGTGGCGTTTCGTGGCGAGCAGCAGGACGACGTCAGCATGGTTCAGGTCGGGATGCCCGAGGATGACGGGCGCCCCCGGCCGCTGGCGTTCGCCGACAGTGGCTTGAGCAGTGCGCAGGACTGGTCCGCGACTTTCGAGTTTCGGGCGCACAGCCTGCGGCATTTCAATCCCTTGCCGTACCTGCTGCAGCTGCTGCTCGACGTGCAAGCGCTGAGGCCGCGCGGTGGCGAGCTGTACACCGTGCTCGCCGAGCTCTACTCCAACGCGCTGGAGCATGGCGTGATGGGCCTGGACTCCTCGTTGAAGCGCGATGCCAGCGGTTTCGCCGAATACTACCGCGAGCGCCGCCTGCGCCTGGGCGCGCTGCAGGATGGCTACGTGCGTTTTCACCTGCAGATGCTGCCCGAAGGGGCCGGTGGTCGGCTGATCATCCGGGTCGAGGACAGCGGGCCGGGATTCGACCCGGACGAGGTCGATGCGGCCGGTGATGAAGCCCTGTGTGGGCGCGGTCTGGGCCTGGTTCGCCAGCTCAGTGATGGTTTTGGCCTTTGCGCGGATGGCCGGGGCGTCAGCGTGGAGTTTTGCTGGTCTGCTGAGGCATAATGCCAGTCCTGTCGTTCAGGGAGTGACCCGTTGTCCGATATCCATCTCGACGATGCCGTCCTGGCAGCCCTGCAGGACGTTATGGAAGCCGAATATCCGGCGTTGCTCGATACCTTCGTGGCTGACTCCGAGGAGCGCGTGCGCCTGCTGCGCGAGGCCGAGGCGCAGGGCGACCCGCAGGGGCTGCGCCTGGCTGCGCACAGCTTCAAGGGCAGCTGCAGCAACATGGGCGCGGTGATGCTGTCCGGCCTGTGCAAGGAGCTCGAAGACGCCGGGCGGCGTGAGGCGATGGAGCTGGCGCCGGCCTTGATCGAGCAGATCGAGCGCGAGTTCGCCATCGTCCGCATCCTGCTCAAATCCGAGCGCCAGCGTTATCGCGTCTAGGCGATTGCACGAGTTGGCCCGTCCTTTGCTCTGATACCGTCACGACCCATTAGACGGAGAGCGTCCATGTCCGCGTTGCCCGATCTGCGCCTGCAGGCCACGCCTGAGGTTAAGAGCAAAGCGAAGCAGCCGGCTAAAGCGCCGGAGCCCAGCAAGAACGGTGCTTCCAGCTTTGCCGAGGTATATGCCAAGGAGCGCCAGGCCAAGCCTGGCGAGCGTGCTGGCAATGCCGAGAAGCCCAAGCAAGAACAGAGCAGCGGCCCGGCTACGGCCGAGGCCGACGCTGCCACGGCTGCCGCTGAGCAGCCGGAGGTTGCCGCCTCCGGCAATTCCTTGCCGAGTGAGGAAACCGGGGAGGAGGAACTCGACCCGTTGCTGGCGATGGCCCTGGGCGGTATGCAGCCGCAAACCGAGGAGGCCGCGCTCCCCGATGAGGAGCTGGAGCCCGCGGCGCTGGTGATCACCGGTGCCGCCGCCGCTGCCGCTGGCGAAGAGGCCGGGCCGGTGACGGAGGAAGAGGGGCTCGACCCGCTGGCGCTGCTCGATTCGCAGCCGGAGGAACTGGCGGTCAAGCCTACGCCGGTGCAGGAGGCTGTCAGCAAGAGCACCAAGACCGTGGCCAGTGCCGATTTCGCCGCCGCCATGGCCGCCATGGGCAAGGGCGAGGAGTCGACCACGACGACTGACGAGTCCACCCTGGACCTGCCGCTGGAGAGCCTGGCCAAGGATGTCCAGGACAGCCTGAAGGACAGCGTCCAGCCCAATCGTCCGGATCAGTTCGTCAGCAAGCTCAGTGCGCTGACCCAGGCCCTCAACCAGCAGACCAACGCTGCGCAGCGTCTGCCGCTGGTACCCGGCCAGCCGGTGGCCATGCAGCAGGCCGGCTGGAGCGAGGCGGTGGTCGATCGGGTCATGTGGCTGTCCAGCCAGAACCTCAAGTCTGCCGAGATCCAGCTCGACCCGGCGGACCTGGGGCGCCTCGAAGTGCGGGTGCACATGACTCAGGACCAGGCCCAGGTCACCTTCGCCAGTCCCAACGCGGGTGTGCGTGACGCGCTGGAGGGGCAGATGCATCGCTTGCGCGAGATGTTCGCGCAACAGGGCATGAACCTGGCCGATGCCAACGTTTCCGACCAGTCGCTGAACCGTGGCTGGCAGGGGCAAGGGCAGGGCGAGGGCGGGCGTGGCGGTTCCGGCGCGCGCGATGGCCTGTTTGGCGGTGACGAGGGGCAGGCCGTCGGTCATCAGGAAATCCGCAGCGATCGCCTGAGCAGTGGTCGGGGGCTCGTCGACTACTACGCGTGATACGTAGCCGAAACGCTGCGGTCCTGGCCCGCTGCGCGGCATCGGCGGCCGCCTGGCGTGAGCGAAACGAGCGCCACGCCACAAGCCGCCGGCTCCGATGTTCGGCGTGACTCCGCTAGACTTGCAATCGCCCGGGTAGCCATTCAGGCAACCCGGGCGATTGCATTTGAGGTGACAGCAAGAGGCTGGCGCTGTTAAATCCGCAGCCCGGAGTTAGACAAGCCTGCTCATATGCTGGCATAACACTTGCTCTTAACCCTTTGAAAGCGGACAAAACTCCGACAAGTGACGGATTATTGGCATGGCTAAGAAAGAAGCGGCACCTGCGGCCGAGGGACAACCCGCCGGCAAGAGCAAGCTCAAACTCATCATTCTCATCGTGGTGGGCCTGTTGCTGGCTGTCGGCCTGTCCGTTGGCGGTACCTGGTTCATTCTCAGCAAGGGCGACAAGTCCGAGGAGCATGCGGCCAGCGAAGCCGAGGCGCCTGCCGCCCCGGGGCACCAGCCGGCGCTGTATCAGGACCTGATGCCGGCCTTCGTCGTCAACTTCAACTACCAGGGGCGCACCCGCTACCTGCAGCTCAGCATGGCGCTGATGGGGCGCGACGCTGCCGGGATGGAGAAGCTCAAGGTGCACATGCCGGTGCTGCGCAACCAGTTGGTGATGCTGCTCGCCGGTCAGGATTTCGCCGCGCTGCAGACGCCGCTGGGCAAGGAGATGCTCCTGCAGCAGGCGCTGGCCAGCGTACAGGAGCTGGCCCAGAAGGAAACCGGCAGCACTGTGGTCGAGCAGGTGCTGTTCACCAATTTCGTGTTGCAGTAGCGGGAGCCGAACATGGCCGTGCAAGACCTGCTTTCCCAGGACGAGATCGATGCGCTGCTGCATGGCGTCGACGACGGGTTGGTCGAGACCGAAGACTCCGCCGATCCGACGAGCGTCAAGCAGTATGACCTGACCAGTCAGGACCGTATCGTCCGTGGGCGCATGCCGACCCTGGAGATGATCAACGAGCGCTTCGCCCGTTACACCCGCATCAGCATGTTCAACCTGCTGCGGCGCTCCGCCGACGTCGCCGTGGGTGGCGTGCAGGTGATGAAGTTCGGTGAGTACGTGCATTCGCTGTACGTGCCGACCAGCCTCAACCTGGTGAAGATGAAGCCGCTGCGTGGCACCGGGCTGTTCATCCTCGATGCCAAGCTGGTGTTCAAGCTGGTGGACAACTTCTTCGGCGGCGACGGCCGCCACGCCAAGATCGAAGGACGCGAGTTCACCCCGACCGAACTGCGCGTGGTGCGCATGGTGCTGGATCAGGCCTTCGTCGATCTGCGCGAAGCCTGGCACGCGGTGATGGATATCAACTTCGAGTACGTCAACTCGGAGGTCAACCCGGCGCTGGCCAACATCGTCAGCCCCAGCGAGGTGGTGGTGGTCTCCACCTTCCACATCGAACTGGATGGCGGTGGCGGCGACCTGCACATCACCATGCCGTATTCGATGATCGAGCCGATCCGCGAGATGCTCGACGCCGGCTTCCAGTCCGATGTCGACGATCAGGACGAGCGCTGGATCAAGGCCCTGCGCGAAGACATCCTCGATGTCAGCGTGCCCCTGTCCGCGACGGTGGCGCGTCGTCAGCTGAAGCTGCGCGACATCCTGCACATGCAGCCGGGAGACGTGATCCCGGTGGAGCTGCCGGACAACGTGATCATGCGCGCCAATGGCGTGCCGACCTTCAAGGTCAAGCTGGGGGCCCACAAGGGCAACCTGGCCTTGCAGGTGCTGGACCCGATCGAACGCCAGCGCTGAAGCGCCGGCAACCCTGTGGGCCGGTTGGCCCGATGCGAACGAATAGCTGAAGCCAGGCGAGGAAAGACGATGGCAGACGAAGAAAACACTTCCCCCGAGGAACAGGCGCTGGCCGACGAGTGGGCCGCTGCGCTGGCCGAGGCCGGTGAAGACGCCGGGCAGGACGACATCGATGCCATGCTGGCCGGGCAGGAGGCCGCACAACCTGCGCAGCCCGCCGCGCCGCGTGCGCCGATGGAGGAGTTCGGCAGCGCACCGCCGTCGCCCAACCTGCCGGTCAACCTGGAAGGGCCCAACCTGGATGTGATCCTGGATATTCCGGTGTCCATCTCCATGGAGGTCGGCAACACCGACATCACCATCCGCAACCTGCTGCAGCTCAACCAGGGGTCGGTGATCGAGCTCGATCGCCTGGCCGGCGAGCCGCTGGACGTGCTGGTCAACGGTACGCTGATTGCCCATGGCGAAGTGGTCGTGGTCAACGAGAAGTTCGGCATCCGCCTGACCGACGTGATCAGCCCCAGCGAACGCATCAAGAAGCTGCGCTGACATGAGCCGAATCCTTGCGTTGCTGTTGGCGCTGCCTGGCGTCGTTGTCGCCGCCGAGCCTGCCGGCAAGGCCGCGACGCCGATGGCCAGCAGCGATGTGGCCGGCCAGCTCGGCCAGTTGCTGCTGGGGCTGTTGCTGGTCATCGGCCTGATCTTCCTGCTGGCGTGGCTGTTGCGCCGTGTGCAGCAGCTGGCGCCGCGTGGTGGCCAGGTGATCAAGCTGCTGGCGACCCAGCCGCTCGGGCCGCGCGATCGCCTGGTGCTGGTGCAGGTGGGCAACGAGCAGATCCTCCTGGGCCTGTCCGCCGGGCGCATCGCGCCGCTGCATGTGCTCAAGGAGCCAGTGCACCTGGGCGATGCCGAGGCCGCCACCCCCGAGTTCGCCCAGCGCCTGATGGAGCTGCTGGGCAAGGATCAGAAGGATAAATCCTGATGCTGCGTCTGTTGCTGGTGCTGGTGCTTAGCCTGGCCACTTCGCTGTCGTTCGCCGAAGATCCGCCCACGGGCAATAGCCTGATCCAGCAGGGCAGCAGCCCGCTGTCGATCCCGGCCATCACCCTGTCCACGGACGCGGACGGCCAGCAGGAGTACTCGGTCAGCCTGCAGATCCTGCTGATCATGACCGCGCTGAGCTTCATCCCGGCGTTCGTCATGCTGATGACCAGCTTCACCCGGATCATCATCGTGTTCTCCATCCTGCGGCAGGCGCTCGGCCTGCAGCAGACGCCCTCGAACCAGATTCTGGTGGGGTTGGCGCTGTTTCTCACGATGTTCATCATGGCGCCGGTGTTCGACCGCATCAACAGCGACGCCCTGCAGCCCTATCTCAACGAGGAGATCGTCGCCCAGGAGGCGCTGACGCGTGCCGAGGGGCCGATCCGCGACTTCATGCTGGCGCAGACCCGCGAGAGCGATCTGGAGCTGTTCGTGCGCCTGTCCAAGCGTACCGACCTGGCCGGTGTCGAGGACGTGCCGCTGACCATCCTGGTGCCGGCCTTCGTGACGTCCGAGCTGAAGACGGCCTTCCAGATCGGCTTCATGATCTTCATCCCGTTCCTGATCATCGACATGGTGGTCGCCAGTATCCTCATGGCCATGGGCATGATGATGCTGTCGCCGCTGATCATCTCGCTGCCGTTCAAGATCATGCTGTTCGTGCTGGTCGATGGCTGGGCGCTGATCATGGGCACCCTGGCCGCCAGCTTCGGCACCTTATAGCGAGGCGCACATGACCCCCGAGATTGCGGTTGACCTGTTTCGCGAAGCGCTCTGGCTGATCGTCCTGATCGTCGGCCTGGCGGTGGTGCCGAGCCTGGTGGTCGGCCTGATCGTGGCGATGTTCCAGGCCGCCACGCAGATCAACGAACAGACCCTGAGTTTCCTGCCGCGCCTGATGGTGATGCTGATCACCCTGATCTGGGCCGGTCCCTGGTTGGTGAGTCAGCTGATGGAGTACACCCAGACGCTGATTCAGAACATTCCCTACCTGATCGGTTGAGGGCAGGGGGCGATGCTGGAGTTGAGCAATGCGCAGATCAGCGGCTGGGTCGGCCAGTTCCTGCTGCCGTTGTTCCGTATCGCGGCGATGCTGATGGTGATGCCGATCATCGGTACGCAGCTGGTGCCGACCCGCGTGCGCCTGTACCTGGCGCTGGCCATCAGCGTGGTGCTGGTGCCGACCCTGCCGCCGATGCCGCAGGTGGACGCATTGAGCCTGCGCAGCCTGCTGCTGATCGTCGAGCAGGTGCTGATCGGTGCCATGCTGGGCTTCGTCCTGCAGCTGTTCTTCCACCTCTTCATCGTCGCAGGGCAGATCATCGCCATGCAGATGGGCCTGGGCTTCGCCTCGATGGTCGACCCAACCAACGGCGTCTCCGTGCCGGTGCTCGGGCAGTTCATGCTGATGCTGGTGACCCTGCTGTTCCTGGCGATCAACGGGCACCTGGTGGCGCTGGAGGTGCTGGCCGAGAGCTTCGTCACCTTGCCTTACGGGCAGGGGCTGATGGTCGATCACTACTGGACCCTGGCGGGCAAGCTCGGCTGGGTCATCGGTGCGGGGCTGCTGCTGACGCTGCCGGCTGTCACCGCCCTGCTGGTGATCAACCTGGCCTTTGGCGTGATGACCCGCGCCGCGCCGCAGCTGAACATCTTCTCCATCGGTTTCCCGTTGACCCTGGCCATGGGCCTGGTGATCTTCTGGGTCAGCCTTTCCGACTTTGGCAGCCTGTTCCAGGCGCTGGCCAGCGACGCCCTGCAGCAGCTGGGCGAGTTCGCCGAAACGCGATGAGGAGTCCGCATGGCTGAAAGCGAAAGCGGCGCCGACAAGAGCGAGGAACCCACAGGCAAGCGGCTCGAGGAGTCGCGGAAAAAAGGCCAGATCGCTCGCTCCAAGGAACTCAACACGCTGGCGGTGACGCTCACCGGCACCGTGGCGCTGATCAGCTTCGGCGCCTACATGGGCAACACCCTGATAGGGGTGATGCGCGGCAACTTCAGCCTGCCGCGCGACGTGCTGATGAACGAAGGCAGCATGGCCCTGCACCTGCTGGCCTCCGGCAAGGCCGCCCTGGTGGCGGTGCAGCCGTTCTTCATCGCCTTGCTGATCGCCTCGGTGGTCGGCCCGATCGCGCTGGGCGGCTGGCTGTTCTCCGCCGAGGCCCTGCAGCCCAAGGCCAGCCGGATGAATCCGCTGGCCGGGCTCAAGCGCATGTTCTCCGTGCAGGCGCTGGTCGAGCTGCTCAAGGCGCTGGCCAAGTTCCTGGTGATCCTGGCCGTGGCGCTGCTGGTGTTGTCGGTCGACCAGGACGACCTGCTGTCGATTGCCAACGAGCCGCTCGAGCCGGCGATCCTGCATAGCCTCAAGGTCGTCGGCTGGAGCGCTTTCTGGCTGTCCTGCGGGCTGATCCTGATCGCGGCGGTGGATGTGCCGTTCCAGCTCTGGAGTCACAAGCAGAAGCTGATGATGACCAAGCAGGAAGTGCGTGACGAGTACAAGGACACCGAAGGCAAGCCCGAGGTCAAGGGCCGCATCCGCCAGTTGCAGCGGGAAATGGCCGAGCGGCGGATGATGCAGTCGGTGCCGCAGGCCGACGTGGTGATCACCAACCCGACCCACTTCGCGGTGGCGCTGAAGTACGACCCGGAAAAGGGTGGGGCGCCGATGTTGCTGGCCAAGGGTGGCGACTTCCTGGCGCTGAAGATTCGTGAAATCGCCCAGGAGCACCAGGTGATGGTGCTGGAGTCGCCGGCACTGGCGCGGGCGGTGTACTACTCCACCGAGCTGGACCAGGAGATTCCTGCCGGTCTGTACCTGGCGGTGGCCCAGGTGCTGGCCTACGTCTACCAGCTGCGTCAGTACCGCGCCGGCAAGGGCAAGCGCCCCGGACCGCTGCCGGATCTGCCCATCCCGCCGGACCTGCGTCGCGACACGTAAGCGGCGTCGTACGTGGCCTCGGCATTTGTGGAACGCTTCTTGCCATTACCCCTCTAGGGCGCAGTCTCGCGTCAAAAGATTGAATGGTTGGGGTAGGGCACGTGGCAGTAGATCGAGCACAGTTAATCGGTGAAGTGCGCAGCAACCTGGCAGGCTTGCGCCATGGCAACCTGGGCATTCCGCTGTTGCTGCTGGTCATGCTCGGCATGGTCATGCTGCCGATCCCGGCGTTCCTGCTCGATGTGCTGTTCACCTTCAGCATCGCCCTGTCGATCGTCGTCCTGCTGGTCAGTATCTACGCCCTGCGACCGCTGGATTTCGCCGTGTTCCCCACCATCCTGCTGGCGGCGACGCTGCTGCGCCTGGCGCTGAACGTGGCGTCCACGCGCGTGGTGCTGCTCAACGGTCACGAGGGGCATGGCGCGGCGGGGCAGGTGATCCAGGCCTTCGGTGAGGTGGTGATCGGCGGCAACTACGTGGTCGGTATCGTGGTGTTCGCCATCCTCATGATCATCAACTTCGTGGTGGTCACCAAGGGTGCCGGGCGTATCTCCGAAGTGAGCGCGCGTTTCACCCTGGATGCCATGCCCGGCAAGCAGATGGCCATCGACGCCGACCTCAACGCCGGCCTCATCGACCAGGTCGAGGCCAAGAAGCGCCGCAGCGAAGTGGCGCAGGAGGCCGACTTCTACGGTTCCATGGACGGTGCCAGCAAGTTCGTCCGCGGTGACGCCATCGCCGGCTTGCTGATCCTGTTCATCAACCTCATCGGCGGTATCGCCATCGGCGTGCTGCAGCACAGCCTGGCCTTCTCCGACGCCGGCAAGGTCTACACCCTGCTGACCATCGGTGACGGCCTGGTGGCGCAGATTCCTTCCCTGTTGCTGTCCACGGCAGCGGCGGTAATGGTGACCCGCGTGTCCACCTCCGAGGACATGGGCGCGCAGGTCAACCGGCAGATGTTCGCCTCGCCGCGTGCGCTGGCCGTAGCCGCAGCGATCATGATCGCCATGGGCCTGGTGCCGGGCATGCCGCACTTTTCCTTCATCGGCCTGGGCCTGATCGCCGCCGGTGGTGCGTACTGGATCGCCCACCGCCAGCGCAAGGCCAAGGAAGAGGAGGTCAAGGAGGTCCAGCGTCAGCAGGAGCTGCTGCCGGCGCAGAAGGCCCAGGAGGTCAAGGAACTGGGCTGGGATGACGTCACTCCGGTGGACATGGTTGGCCTGGAGGTGGGCTATCGCCTGATTCCGCTGGTCGATCGCAACCAGGGCGGCCAGTTGCTGGCGCGGATCAAGGGCGTGCGCAAGAAGCTCTCGCAGGAAATGGGCTTTCTCATGCCCTCGGTGCATATCCGCGACAACCTCGACCTGGCGCCCAACGCCTATCGCCTGACGCTGATGGGCGTCAGCGTCGCCGAGGCGGAGGTCTATCCCGATCGGGAACTGGCGATCAACCCCGGCCAGGTGTTCGGCCCGCTCAATGGGATCGCCGCCAAGGATCCGGCGTTCGGCCTGGAGGCGGTATGGATCGATCCCAGCCAGCGTGATCAGGCGCAATCGCTCGGCTACACCGTGGTCGACGCCAGTACGGTGGTCGCCACCCACCTCAACCAGATCCTGCACAAGCACGCCCACGAGCTGCTCGGTCACGAGGAAGTGCAACAGCTCATGCAGTTGCTGGCCAAGAGCTCGCCCAAGCTGGCCGAGGAGCTGGTGCCGGGGCTGGTGTCGCTGTCGACCCTGCTCAAGGTGTTGCAGGCACTGCTGCAGGAGCAGGTGCCGGTACGCGATATCCGCACCATCGCCGAGGCGATCGCCAACGTCGCACCGAAGAGTCAAGATCCCGCCGCGATGGTCGCCGCGGTCCGTGTGTCGCTGGCCCGCGCAATCGTGCAAAGCATTGTGGGGCTAGAGCCGGAGCTGCCTGTGATCACTCTGGAACCAAGGTTGGAACAGATATTGCTGAACAGTCTGCAGAAGGCCGGTCAGGGCAGCGAGGATGGCATCCTCCTCGAGCCCGGCATGGCTGAAAAGCTGCAGCGTTCCCTGGTGGATGCGGCGCAGCGCCAGGAAATGCTCGGCAAACCGGTGATCCTGCTGGTGGCCGGTCCGATCCGGGCGATGCTCTCGCGCTTCGCGCGGCTGGCGGTACCCAGCATGCACGTGCTGGCGTACCAGGAAATTCCGGACAACAAGCAGGTCACCATAGTCGCTACGGTTGGCCAGAACTGAGGTAAAGGGTCATGCAGGTCAAACGCTTCTTCGCCGCCGATATGCGGACCGCCATGAAACTGGTGCGTGACGAACTGGGCGCCGATGCCTCGATCATCGGCAACCGCCGCGTGGCTGGCGGTGTGGAGCTGACGGCTGCGCTGGATTACCAGGCGCCGGCCCCGGCACGCCCGAACCCGGCGCTGGAAGCCGAGTTGCGCAAGACCCAGGCGCGCATCGCCAGCGCCCAGGCCGAGCTGACCACCCGTGCCGAACAGGATGCCGGCAAGGATCGCCAGTTGTTCGCCAACGAGTCGCTACTGGCGCCCGAGCTGCCGGCGACGCCGGTCAAGCCGCAGCGCCCGCTCGAGGCGCCTGTCGCCGCTGCACCGGCGGTCGATCCCCGGGCCCTGGACGCGATGCGCTTCGAGCTGCATGGCCTGCGTGAGCTGATCGAAGTCCAGCTGGGGTCCATCGCCTGGGGGCAGTTGCAGAATCGTCGTCCGCAGCAGGCCAACCTCTGGCGTCGCCTGCAGCGCATGGGCCTGTCGGCCGAGCTGTCGCAAGCCCTGCTGAGCAAGGTGGCCGGTGTGGCCGAACCGCGTCAGGCCTGGCGCATGCTGCTGGCCCACCTGGCTCACGCGATCAGGACGCCCAAGGTCGAGCCGCTGGAAGAGGGTGGGGTGATCGCCCTGGTCGGTCCGGCCGGCATGGGCAAGACCACCACGCTGGCCAAGCTGGCTGCGCGCTACGTGCTTAAGTACGGCGCGCAGCAGGTCGCTCTGGTGAGCATGGACAGCTATCGTATTGGCGCACAGGAGCAACTGAAGACGCTTGGGCGTATCCTTGGCGTATCGGTGACCCAGGTCGATCCCGGTCAGTCTCTGCTGCAGGCTCTGACGCCGCTGGCCAAGAAACGCGTGGTGCTGGTCGACACCGCAGGCCTGCCGGGTAACGATCCGGCACTGCGTCTGCAGCTGGAGAGCCTGGCGTCGCCACGCATCAAGTCGAAGAATTATCTGGTTTTGGCGGCAACGAGTCAGAACCAAGTGCTCAAGGCGGCCTACCATAGTTACAAGCGCTGCGGACTTTCTGGTTGCATACTGACCAAGCTGGACGAGGCTGCGAGCCTGGGCGAGGTATTGGGTCTGGCTATAGGCCAGCATCTGCCGGTAGCCTATGTGACAGACGGGCCGCGCATTCCGGATGACCTGCAGGTGCCGCGCAGCCATCAACTGGTCAGCCGCGCAGTGGGCCTGCAGTCTGCGGAGGAGCCGAGTGAGGACGCCATGGCGCAGTTGTTCGCCGGGCTCTATCACCAGCCCGCGCAGCGCGCCGGCTGAACGGCGACAATGTTGCACCCTCTCGCGCATGAGCGCGGGAGTGAACGGCCTGATGGTCAAGTCGAAGTTAGACAAGGTGTAGAAAGAACATGGGTATGCATCCCGTACAGGTGATTGCGGTGACCGGCGGCAAGGGTGGCGTCGGCAAGACCAATGTGTCGGTGAATCTGTCCATGGCCCTGGCCGACCTCGGTCGGCGGGTGATGCTGATGGACGCCGACCTGGGGCTGGCCAACGTCGACGTGCTGCTGGGGCTCACACCCAAGCGCACCCTGGCCGATGTGATCGCCGGCGAGTGCGATCTGCGTGACGTGCTGCTGCAGGGGCCGGGCGGCATTCGCATCGTGCCGGCCGCGTCGGGCACGCAGAGCATGGTCAGCCTCACGCCGATGCAGCATGCCGGGCTGATCCAGGCATTCAGCGACATCAGCGAGAACCTCGATGTCCTGGTGATCGACACCGCCGCCGGTATCGGCGATGCGGTGGTCAGCTTCGTCCGGGCGGCGCAGGAAATCCTCGTGGTGGTGTGCGACGAACCGACCTCCATCACCGACGCCTACGCCCTGATCAAGCTGCTCAATCGTGACCATGGCATCAGCCGTTTCCGCGTGCTGGCCAACATGGCTCACAGTCCGCAGGAAGGGCGCAATCTCTTTGCTAAGCTGACCAAGGTGACGGATCGTTTTCTTGATGTCGCCCTGCAATATGTCGGCGCCGTGCCCTACGACGAGTGCGTGCGCAAGGCCGTGCAGAAGCAGCGTGCCGTCTATGAGGCGTTCCCACGATCCAAGTGCGCCCTGGCGTTCAAGGCGATTGCTCAGAAGGTCGACACCTGGCCGTTACCGGCCAACCCCCGCGGCCATCTGGAGTTCTTCGTCGAGCGTCTGGTGCAGCAACCGACGGCTGACAGTGCCGTATGACAGCAGCTTCTGGACTTCGTATGTACAACAAGGCGCAGGCGCAGGACTCCCAGCACCAGTTGATCGAGCGCTATGCCTCCCTGGTCAAGCGCATCGCCTACCACCTGCTGGCACGTCTGCCAGCCAGCGTGCAGGTCGATGATCTGATCCAGGCGGGGATGATCGGCTTGCTCGAGGCCTCGCGCAAATACGACTCCAGCAAGGGTGCCAGCTTCGAAACCTTCGCCGGCATCCGCATTCGCGGTGCCATGCTCGACGAGGTACGCAAGGGCGATTGGGCGCCGCGTTCCGTGCATCGCAACAGCCGTATGGTCAGCGATGCGATTCGTGCAGTCGAAGCCCGAACCGGGCGCGACGCTAAAGATCACGAGGTTGCTGCCGAACTCCAATTGAGTCTGGAGGATTACTACGGCATTCTTGGCGACACTTTGGGCAGCCGCCTGTTCAGCTTCGACGACCTCTTGCAGGATGGCGAGCACGGCGGCTTGCACGAAGACGCCGGGCACACCCATCTCGAACCTTCGCGGGACCTCGAAGACGAACGCTTTCAGGCGGCTTTGGCCGAGGCCATCGCCGGTTTGCCCGAGCGTGAACGTCTCGTGCTGGCGCTGTATTACGATGAAGAACTGAACTTGAAAGAAATCGGTGAAGTGCTGGGGGTTAGCGAGTCACGTGTGAGCCAACTGCACAGTCAGTGCGCGGCACGCCTGCGCTCGCGACTGAGTGAATGGCGCGCAGGCTGAACAGCGGCGTACTCGCAGGCGGAAGCGGTTTCTCGATTAAAGGACGTAGTTGCAAGCGCAATACGTTTGGGACTGTACGGAGGTCGACTTGGACAAGAACATGAAAATCCTCATCGTTGACGATTTCTCGACGATGCGACGGATCATCAAGAACCTCTTGCGGGACTTGGGTTTCACCAACACCGCAGAAGCCGATGACGGCACGTCGGCGCTGCCGATGCTGCAGAGCGGCAGCTTCGACTTTCTGGTGACCGACTGGAACATGCCCGGCATGACCGGTATCGACTTGCTGCGCGCCGTTCGCGCCGACGAGCGTCTCAAGCACCTGCCGGTGCTGATGGTGACCGCCGAAGCCAAGCGCGACCAGATCATCGAGGCGGCTCAGGCCGGCGTGAATGGCTACGTGGTCAAACCCTTCACCGCCCAGGTGCTGAAGGAAAAGATCGAGAAGATCTTCGAGCGAGTCAACGGCTGATGTCGGCCGCGAGGGTGCTATGGAACATGATGACTCCACGATGGGTGACCTTGAGTCGACCCTGAAAAACAACGCCCGTGACCTGGTCGATAGCCTCGAACAAGGCAATTTCGGCGCCGCGGTGCAACTGATCAACGAACTCAACAAGGTCCGTGATCGCGGGCTCTATCACGAGGTCGGCAAGCTGACCCGTGAGTTGCACAACGCCATCGTCAACTTTCAGATCGACCCGCGCATGCCGCATGCGCAGGAGCTGTCGCAGATCGCCGATGCGACCGAACGCCTGAACTACGTCGTTACCCAGACCGAGAGGGCGGCCAACCGCACCATGGACCTGGTGGAGCAGAGCGCTCCGCTGGTCAATGACCTGAGCGATGAGGCGCAGAGCCTGAGCGCCGAATGGGGCCGTTTCATGCGTCGCGAGATGGGCGCCGAAGGGTTCCGCGAGCTGGCCAAGCGCGTCGAGCTGTTCCTCGCGCGCAGCGAGCGTGACGGCGCCAAACTGTCCAATCACCTCAACGACATTCTGCTGGCGCAGGACTATCAGGACCTCACCGGGCAGGTGATCAAGCGGGTCACCCAGCTGGTGACCGAGGTGGAAGGCAACCTGCTCAAGCTGATGCTGATGGCCAGCCAGGTCGACCGTTTTGCCGGCATTCAGCATGACCACGAAGCGTTGCGTGCCGAACAGGAAAAAATAAAAGAGCCATCGCGGGGTGAAGGTCCGCAGATTCATGCCGATAAGCGTGATGACGTTGCCTCCAGTCAGGACGATGTCGACGACCTGCTGTCCAGCCTAGGGTTCTAAGGAGCACACAATATGAGCTTCGGCGCCGATGAAGAGATCCTCCAGGACTTCCTGGTAGAGGCCGGCGAGATTCTCGAACAGTTGTCCGAGCAGTTGGTCGAGCTGGAAAGCCGGCCGGACGACATGAACCTGCTCAACGCCATCTTTCGCGGTTTCCATACCGTCAAGGGCGGAGCAGGCTTCCTCCAGCTCAACGAGCTGGTGGAGTGCTGCCACATAGCCGAGAACGTGTTCGACATCCTGCGCAAGGGTGAGCGTCGCGTCGACTCGGAACTGATGGACGTGGTGCTCGAGGCTCTTGATGCAGTCAACGGCATGTTCGGCGAGGTGCGCGAGCGCCGCGAGCCGACGCCTGCCACGCCGGAACTGCTGGCCGCGCTGGCGCGCCTGGCTGAACCGGCTGGTGCCGAGCCGGCGCCTGCGCCGGTCGTGGCAGCCGCGCCGGAACCCGAGCCGGAGCCTGAGCCGGTTGCGGCTGCTGCGGCGTCCGGCGACATCACCGACAGCGAGTTCGAACAGCTGCTCGACGCCCTGGGCGATGCCCCGGCCGTGGAAGCGGCGGCGCCTGCCAGTGACGACATCACCGACGACGAATTCGAGTCGCTGCTCGACCAGTTGCATGGCAAGGGGCAGTTCAGTGGCCCGGTCGAGACGCCTGCCAGCACCGCCAGTGCTGCCGCACCGGCGCCGGCGCCTGCCAGTGACGACATCACCGACGATGAATTCGAGGCGTTGCTCGACCAGCTGCACGGCAAGGGGCAGTTCTCCGGCCCGGCTGAAACCGCCGCGCCAGCCGTCGCTGCCAGCGAACCGCCGGCGCCTGCCGGTGATGACATCACCGACGACGAGTTCGAGTCGCTGCTCGATCAGTTGCACGGCAAGGGCAAGTTCGTGCCGCCGAGTGAACCGGCTGCTCCCGCTCCGGCAGCGAAACCGGCTGCACCTGCAGCCAAGCCCGCCGCAGCGGCCAAAGCTGCTGCGCCCGCCAAGCCGGCCGCTCCGGCCAAGGCCGAGCCCGCTGCTGGCCGCGCAGCAGCCGCGCCGGCACCTGCTGGCGACAAGGCACCGGCGGCGAGCGAGGCGGAAACCACCGTACGCGTCGACACCGCGCGCCTCGACGAGATCATGAACATGGTCGGCGAGCTGGTGCTGGTGCGTAACCGCCTGGTGCGCCTGGGTCTCAACAGCGGCGACGAGGCGATGTCCAAGGCGGTGTCGAACCTCGACGTGGTCACTGCGGACCTGCAGACCTCAGTGATGAAGACCCGCATGCAGCCGATCAAGAAGGTGTTCGGCCGCTTCCCGCGTCTGGTCCGCGATCTGGCGCGCAACCTGAAGAAAGAGATCAACCTCGAGCTGGTGGGCGAAGAGACCGACCTCGACAAGAACCTCGTCGAGGCCCTGGCCGACCCGCTGGTGCACTTGGTGCGCAACGCCGTCGACCATGGCGTGGAAACGCCGGAGGAGCGCGAGAAGGCGGGCAAGGCCCGTGCCGGTCGCGTGGTGCTGTCCGCCGAGCAGGAAGGGGATCACATCCTGCTGTCGATCACCGACGACGGCAAGGGCATGGATGCCGACGTGCTGCGCGCCAAGGCCGTGGAAAAAGGCCTGCTGGACAAGGACGCGGCGGATCGCCTGAACGAGTTCGAATGCTACAACCTGATCTTCGCCCCGGGCTTCTCGACCAAGACCGAGATTTCCGACGTGTCCGGCCGTGGTGTCGGCATGGATGTGGTCAAGACCAAGATCACCCAGCTCAACGGCACGGTGAACGTGTTCTCGCAGAAGGGCCAGGGCTCGAAGATCATCATCAAGGTGCCGCTGACCCTGGCGATCATGCCCACGCTGATGGTGATGCTGGAAAACCAGGCATTCGCCTTCCCGCTGGTCAACGTCAACGAGATCTTCCACCTCGACCTGTCGCGTACCAACGTGGTCGATGGCCAGGAAGTGGTGATCGTGCGTGACAAGGCGCTGCCACTGTTCTATCTCAAGCGTTGGCTGGTACCGCAGGCCTTCCAGGAGGAACAGCGCGAAGGTCACGTGGTGATCCTCACCGTGGGCAGCCAGCGCATCGGTTTTGTCGTCGATCAATTGGTGGGTCAGGAAGAAGTGGTAATCAAGCCACTGGGCAAGATGCTGCAGGGCACTCCGGGCATGTCCGGGGCGACCATCACCGGCGACGGTCGCATCGCGCTGATTCTCGACGTACCGAGCATGCTCAAGCGCTACGCTCGGCGTTTCTGATGGTTTTGCGGCACGGGCCGAAGCCCGTGCCGTCTAGGAGTGTTTATGACTGTCAAGGTCTTGGTGGTGGACGATTCCGGCTTCTTCCGCCGGCGTGTTTCGGAAATTCTGTCTGCCGATTCCAGTATTCAGGTGGTAGGGACGGCCACCAACGGACGTGAAGCCATCGATCAGGCATTGGCGCTCAAGCCCGATGTGATCACCATGGATTACGAGATGCCGATGATGGACGGCATCACCGCAGTGAGGAACATCATGCAGCGCTGCCCGACGCCGGTGCTGATGTTCTCCTCGCTCACCCACGAGGGCGCCCGTGTCACGCTCGACGCGCTGGACGCCGGTGCCGTGGACTTCCTGCCGAAGAACTTCGAGGACATCTCGCGCAACCCCGAGAAGGTCAAGCAGATGCTGTGCGAGAAGGTGCACAGCATTGCGCGCAGTAACCGCCGTTTCAGTTCGGCCGCGGTGGCTCCGGCGCCGACAGCGGCCAGTCCGACGGCAGCGCCGGTTAGTCGCCCGGCCGCACCGGCCCGGCCCGCTGTGGCCAGCCCGGCTGCGCGCAGCGCAGCGCCGTCCAGCAGCGCCTCGGCAGCGCCCAAGCGCAAGGCCTACAAGCTGGTGGCCATCGGTACCTCGACCGGCGGCCCGGTGGCCCTGCAGCGGGTCCTGACCCAGTTGCCAGGCAATTTTCCGGCGCCTCTGGTGCTGATCCAGCACATGCCGGCGGCGTTCACCAAGGCCTTTGCCGAGCGTCTGGACAAGCTGTGCCGGATCCAGGTCAAGGAAGCCGAGGATGGCGACGTGCTGCGCCCCGGGCTGGCGCTGCTGGCGCCGGGCGGCAAGCAGATGATGGTCGATTCGCGCGGCGTGGTGAAAATCCTCCCGGGTGACGAGCGTCTGAACTACAAGCCCTGTGTCGACATCACCTTTGGCTCCGCCGCCAAGTCCTATGGCGACAAGGTGCTGGCGGTGGTGCTGACCGGCATGGGCGCGGACGGCCGCGAGGGCGCACGCCTGCTCAAGCAGGGCGGCAGCCAGGTGTGGGCACAGGACGAGGCCAGCTGCGTGATCTATGGCATGCCCATGGCCGTGGTGAAGGCCAACCTGGCCGATGCCGTCTATGGCCTGGATGACATCGGTCGTCACCTGACCGAGGCCTGCCAGTGACCAACGCTAATGCGGATGCCTGCCAATGGATGTACTGAGCCTCATCGGCGTCATTCTGGCGTTCGTGGCGATACTCGGCGGCAACTACCTCGAAGGCGGCAATGCCGGCGCGTTGCTCAACGGGCCGGCCGCATTGATCGTGCTGGGTGGCACCGTGGGCGCTGCTTTCCTGCAGACGCCGGTGACCGTGTTCAAGCGTTCGATGGTCGTCGTGCGCTGGATCTTCTTTCCGCCGCGTATCGACCTGGTTGGCGGCATCAACCGGGTCGTCGGCTGGAGCATGGTGGCGCGCAAGGAGGGCCTGCTGGGGCTGGAGGCTGTCGCCGACGCCGAGCCTGACCCATACGCGCGCAAGGGCCTGCAGCTGCTGGTCGACGGCGCTGAGCCGGAGTCGATCCGCAGCATCCTCGAGGTCGACCTCTACACCCAGGAAGCACGCGACATCCAGGCTGCCAAGGTGTTCGAGAGCATGGGCGGCTACGCGCCGACCATCGGCATCATCGGCGCGGTGATGGGGCTGATCCACGTGATGGGCAACCTGGCCGACCCGAGCATGCTCGGCAGCGGCATTGCCGTGGCGTTCGTCGCCACCATCTACGGCGTGGGTTTTGCCAACCTGCTGCTGTTGCCGGCCGGCAACAAGCTCAAATCCATCGCGCTGCGTCAGTCGCGTTACCGCGAGATGCTGCTCGAGGGCATCCTGTCCATCGCCGAGGGTGAGAATCCGCGTTCCATCGAGCTGAAGCTGCAAGGCTTCATGGACTGATGGAGGGATGGCAGCATGGCGCGCAGGCGGCACCAGGAAGAACACGAGAATCATGAGCGTTGGCTGGTCTCTTACGCCGACTTCATCACCCTGCTGTTCGCGTTTTTCGTGGTGATGTATTCGATTTCGTCGATCAACGAAGGCAAGTACAAGATTCTCTCCGAGTCGCTGACGGGAGTGTTCAATCAGCCGGATCGTTCGATCAAGCCGATCCCGGTGGGTGAAGAAAGGCCGCGTACCAGCGAGCCTGACGACACCACGCACGACGATCCCAGCTCCGATTCCACCCTGCAGAGCATCGCCTCGAGCGTGCGCGAGGTGTTCGGTGAGCTGATCCAGAGCGATCAGCTGACGGTGCGGGGCAACGAGATGTGGATCGAGATCGAACTCAGTTCCAGTCTGCTGTTCCCAAGTGGAGACGCCATCCCGAACAACCAGGCGTTTTCCATCATCGAGAAGGTCGCCAAAATTCTGGCGCCCTATCAGAACCCGGTCAAGGTGGAGGGCTTCACCGACAACCTGCCGATCCAGACCGCTCAGTACCCGACCAACTGGGAGTTGTCGTCGGCACGGGCGTCGAGCATCGTGCGTATGCTGGCCATGGATGGTGTCGACCCTTCGCGCCTGGCGGCGGTAGGCTACGGCGAGTTTCAGCCGATAGCGGACAACGCCTCGGCGGAGGGCAGGGCGCGCAATCGCCGGGTGGTGCTGGTGATTTCGCGCAATCTCGATACCCGTCGCGGTGCAGGCAGTACCTCGACTCGACAGTCCGGCGCTGGCACGCAACCTGCACCGGCGTCTGCGTCGGGGGTTCCGCAATCGTGACCTGTCAAATCCCAGTCGCCTGCCGCGTGCAGGTGACAGCCATTCTCGGCCTGAGCGCTGCGTGCCGGGAGGATGAGAGAAAATGAAAGTCTGGGCAGTAGCCAATCAGAAAGGTGGTGTCGGCAAGACCACTACGTCCATCGCCCTGGCAGGCCTCCTGGCCGATGCGGGCAAACGTGTGGTGGTGGTCGACCTCGACCCGCATGGGTCGATGACCAGTTATTTCGGGCATGACCCGGATACCCTGGAGCACAGCTGCTTCGACCTGTTCCTGCATCAGGGCAACGTGCCCCAGGGCCTGCCGAAGCAACTGCTGCATGGCACCAGCCACGAGAACATCTCGCTGCTGCCGTCGAGCACCGCACTGGCCACCCTGGAGCGCCAGTCTCCGGGGCAGAGCGGCCTGGGCCTGGTGATCGCCAAGAGCCTGGCGCAGCTGTGGGAGGATTTCGACCACGCCATCATCGACAGCCCGCCACTGCTTGGCGTGCTGATGGTCAACGCCCTGGCGGCCAGCCAGCAGCTGGTGATCCCGGTGCAGACCGAGTTCCTCGCGGTCAAGGGGCTCGAGCGGATGATCAGCACGCTGACCATGATCAACCGTTCGCGCAAGCAGGCGCTGCCTTACACCATCGTGCCGACCCTGTTCGATCGCCGTACCCAGGCATCGATGAGCACGTTGCGCGTTCTGCGCAATACTTATCCCGAGCACCTCTGGCCAGCCTACATTCCGGTCGACACGCGCCTGCGCGATGCCAGCCGGGCCGGGCGCACCCCGTCGCAGTTCGACGCGAGCAGCCGTGGCGTGATTGCCTACCGTGCCCTGCTCAAGCATCTGCTCAGCCACCAGCCAGCGGCGCAGGTGGCCTGAGATGAACGCTTGTGTTGAACTGCGCCACTCAAGTTGGAGCAGGCTGCAGCCGATAGACTGTAAAGATATCGTTTCGGGTTCCAGTCATGAGTCGTAACCTCGCCACCGCCACGCGTTCCCAGTTGGCCCTGCAGTCCTATCTCGATGGGCTGTTGCAGGAGGCTGTTGCCGAGCTGGAAGAGTCCGTCAGCCTCGACGAATTCGAGGCCGCGGTGCTCGAGGAACAGGTGCGTGATGCGCGTCTGCTCGAACCCGTGAGCGTGGTTGCCGTGGCCGAGGTGCCCGCGCCTGCTCCGGTGCAGGCAGCGGTGCTGGTGGAAGCGCCGCCCGTGGAGTTGCGGGTGCCGGTGCCGGCACCAGTCATCGATGAGGCGCCTCCCGCCCTCGACCTCGATCTGGAGGCCGCTGCGCAACCGGTCGGGCTGCTGGCGGATGGTCGTCCGGCCTGGGCAGAAGAGCCGTTCGAGTGCCTGCTGTTCGACGTCGCCGGGCTGACGCTCGCCGTGCCGCTGATCTGCCTGGGCTCCATCTACCCGCTGGAGGGGCAGGAGCTGACGCCGTTGTTCGGCCAGCCGGACTGGTTTCTCGGTATCCTGCCGAGCCAGGCCGGTAACCTGAAGGTGCTGGACACCGCGCGCTGGGTGATGCCGGACCGCTACCGCGAGGACTTCCGCGAGGGCCTGCAATACGTGATTTCGGTGCAGGGCTACGAGTGGGGGCTTGCCGTTCACCAGGTCAGCCGCTCGATTCGTCTGGACCCGAGCGAGGTCAAATGGCGCAGCCAGCGCACCCAGCGGCCATGGCTGGCTGGTACGGTGATCGAGCATATGTGTGCGCTGCTGGACGTCGCCGCACTGGCCGAATTGATCGCCAGCGGTGGCGCGAAACGGCTGAACGGTGGAAAACTGCATTGATAATTGGTGAGTTCGTGGTCACGGGCTCTATAGTTGAATGACAAGCGGGCTGACCCGCGAACGCCGCACTGGGCGGTTTCTGACGAGGCTAGGGACATGAAGAAAAGTTCTGCACAAGGTGCCGAAGATCCGATTCTGCAGTGGGTGACCTTTCGCCTGGACAACGAGACCTATGGCATCAACGTGATGCAGGTGCAGGAAGTCCTGCGCTACACCGAGATCGCTCCGGTCCCGGGTGCACCGAGTTACGTGCTGGGCATCATCAACCTGCGCGGCAACGTGGTGACCGTGATCGATACCCGCCAGCGCTTCGGCCTGGGGTCGGCGCCGGTGACCGACAACACCCGTATCGTCATCATCGAGGCGGACAAGCAGGTCGTCGGCATTCTCGTCGACAGCGTGGCCGAAGTGGTCTACCTGCGTCAGTCCGAGATCGAGACCGCGCCGAACGTCGGTAACGATGAATCGGCCAAGTTCATCCAGGGCGTCTGCAACAAGAACGGCGAGCTGCTGATCCTGGTCGAGCTGGACAAGCTGATGTCCGAGGAAGAGTGGTCGGAGCTGGAGAGCATCTGAGCCATGTCCGAGTTTGCCATGCTCGCTGCGGCCCTGGCCTTCTTGGCGCTGGTCTGCGTGGCACTGGGCATCGTCTGCAACGGCCTGCATCGCAACCAGCAGCGCCTGCTCGCCGAGCAGGCCAAGCGCGATGCACTGCGTGATGCGCGGATCAAGGAGCTCGGCAAGCGGCTCGATGCCTACCTGACCGGCAGCATTCGCATGGGCGAAGAGCTGCACGAGCTGCGCCGCGTGGTGGCGCCGCTGCCGGACAAGGTCAGTCAGATCGAGCAGCGCGACCCCAGCAGCCTGTCCTTCACCCAGGCTGCACGCCTGGTCGGCATGGGTGCCAGCGTCGACGACCTGACCCAGTCCTGCGGGCTGAGCAAGGCGGAAGCCGAGCTGATCAGCCGCCTGCACAAGCCCAGGGCGGGGCAGCCGCAATAGCTGCCACTGATAGTCGGCAGCGTTCTTAGCAGGTCCACGGGCCTGCCCAATCAGTCCTAGCGCCTGTTTCATCCCATCTAAGCTGAAAGAAGGTTCTCGTGCGGCATTCGGAGGGGGATGATCATGCGTCGTCTGCTCGTTCTGTTCGCCAGCTGCTTGCTCTGCCAGCCGCTGATGGCTCAGGAAGCGCCTTTGCAGGTGTCCGGCGCCATCACCGTCAACGTCATGCAGGCCAAGCACCTGCATGACCATGGCGCGCTGTTCATCGATGTACGCCCGGCGCGCGAGTGGGCCTGGGGGCATGTGCAGGGCGCCGTGCACCTGGACCTGCACGGTCGTTTTCCCGGCCTCGCCGAGGCATCCCTGCCGCGCGAGACGCCCCTGGTGATCTACTGCGACAGCGAGGTATGCGCGCAGAGCGCCGTGGCCGTCGAGCAGGCGGTGCGCTGGGGCTACACCCGGGTGTTCTATTTCCGTGGTGGCTACTTCGTCTGGCAGCTGTTCGACCTGCCCAGCAGCAAGGAGGCCGCCGACCAGCGCCTGGCGGTCAGTTCGCCGGCCCCTTGAGCAGAGGCAGCGGTGGCGTGACGTCGCGTTCGGCATCCGGGTCGAAGCCTGCAGGTGTCTTGCCCTGCAGGTACCAGGCGAAGGCGATGATCTCGGCGATGCAGCGATACAGCGTCTCGGGAATGGCGTCCCCCAGCTCCAGGCGCGCGAGCAGGCGCACCAGTTCGGCATTCTCGTAGATCGGCACTTCGTATTCGCGGGCGATGGCGAGTATGGCTTCGGCCAGCTCGTCGTCGCCTTTGGCGCTGAGCACGGGGGCGCTCTGCCCGTCGTAGTTGAGGGCGATCGCCTGGCGCGGCTCGGGCTGTGTCTTGCGACTCATGCGGTTTCATCCACCCAGCGTTGTTCCAGCGAGGTCTTCGGGCCTTGTGGCGGCATGCCCTGGCTGCAGGCCAGTTCGCCGACCTCCAGGCCGGCGGCCTGCAGGCGCTCACGCAGATGGCCAAGTTCGGCGTTGATCAGCTGGGTGGTGTCGGCGCGTTCGGCCCACAGCTGGCTGGACAGGCTGCCGCGCAGCAACTGGGCGCGTACCTGCAGCGGGCCGAGGTGGTCCAGCTCGAACGCCAGCTCGACCTTCCACAGGGTGTCCTTCTGCTCGGCTTTCTCCGCCTTGCCGCTGTCCTCGCGCTGCAACTTGACCTGCAACGGGATCACCTCCTGCTGGTGGCGCATGGGCAGCTCCAGCTGCCAGGTGGTGACCAGGTTGCCGTTGGCGTCCACCTGGGTCTGCGCCAGGCTCGACAGCTGGTGCGTCTGCAGCCGCGATACGGCGGCAGCGGCGAGCTTCAACAGGGTTTCCAGATCGGCCTCGCCGTCCATGTTTTGCAGCAGGCGCGAGGGCAGGGGGAAGGTCAGCGCCTGCTGCCGTGCGGAGCCGCCGGTGGCGTTCACGCCAAGCAGCTGTCGGGCCAAAGTGGGCAGGTTCTGGTTGAGGGCGTTCTGCAGGCCGGCCAGCGCGCCTGCGCCGCCTGGCAGCTGCGGCATGAGCTGGGCGATCAGGCGCAGCAGGTTGGCCTTGAGGTCCTGGGGCAGGGCGGCGGTCTGGCCTTGCAGCAGCTTGGCTTCAAGCAGTACGCCGCTGCTTTCCAGTGCCTGTGCCAGGCCCTTGGCGGTGCTCAGCTGACTGCTGTCGGGGAGGGCGCCGAGCAGTTTGTCGATGCTGCCACGCAAGGCGTCGTCCCCGCCGCTGAGGTTCTGCAGGCCTTTGAACAGGCCTTCCAGGGACGCCTGACGGTTCTGCTGCGCGGCCAGCTGCTGGCCCAGTACCAGCTGGTCCAGGCGGCCGCTCAGCGGCAGGAAGGCCAGATTCTGGCTGCCCTGTACCTGGGCGCTGAGCAGGCTGCCGAGGGGCAGTTCCAGCGGGCTGTCCAGGGCCAGCTGGCTGCCAGCCAGTGGTGTGTTGAGCAGGTTCACCAGCAGGCGATAGACCGGCTGGGCGTTCTGCGTCGGCAGCGCGTCGCGGCTGACGACCTTGCCCTGCACCAGCGTGCCCAGGGGCAGCTGCTGCAGGTCCAGGCTGGTCAGCGGTTTGTCGCCGCCGGCCTGCAGCGCCAGGGCCAGGCGCGTGTCCGACAGCGCCGTCACCAGCAGCGCGCTGCCCTGCGCCAGTGGCCGTGGGCTTTCCGCCTGCAGGGTGGTCTGCTTGCCGCCATCGAGCGTCAGCTTGAGCAGCAGCTGGAAGCTCTGCGCCTGTTCACGGATGGCGACCACCTCGGCCTTGGCGCTTTCGCCTGCGGCCAGCATGCCCTCCAGCGGCTGCAGCAGGCGCACGGCCAGGTCAGCGGCCGTCATCGTGCTGCGAATCACCGGTGGCGAGGAGGGAAGCGGACGTGGGCTGCTGATTTCGCTCATCTGGGCTCTTGGTCGAAAGTCTGTTAACAACCTGTCGAAAATGCTGACTGCGGGGACAGTGATGCGACATGTATAATGCCGCCCCGTTCCGCACCGTACTTCCGGCTCGCGTCAGTATAGCGGCCTGGACTCTGCCTACTTTAACCCTGCCAGGTATCGATGACCCGTACCGTTCCCTTTCTCGAAGCCGTAGCGCTCAGCTGTGAGCGGGATTGGCGCATGTTGTTCGAGCATCTGGATTTCGCCCTGCAGGCCGGGGACATGCTGCAGATCAGCGGCCCCAACGGCAGCGGCAAGACCAGCCTGCTGCGCCTGCTGGCCGGCCTGCGGCAGCCGACGGCGGGCGACATCCTGTTGCAGGGGCGGGCGCTGGCGCAGCAACGCAGCGAACTGGCGCATGACCTGCTGTGGATCGGCCACGCGGCCGGTATCAAGGGCCTGCTGACTGCCGAGGAGAACCTGGCCTGGCTGTGCGCCCTGCATCGTGCCGCCGACCGCGAGGCGATCTGGCAGGCGCTGGAGGCGGTAGGCCTGCGTGGTTTCGAGGACGTGCCCTGCCACACCCTGTCCGCCGGGCAGCAGCGCCGCGTCGCCCTGGCCCGGCTGTATCTGCCCGACACGCCGCCGCTGTGGGTGCTCGACGAGCCGTTCACCGCCCTGGACAAGCATGGCGTGGCGCAACTGGAGGCACATCTGGCGCGCCACTGCGAGCAGGGCGGCGTGGTGGTGCTGACCACCCACCACAGCCTCGCGCACAAGCCGGCCACCTACCGCGAACTCGACCTGGGGCAGCACGCCGCATGAGCAACGTCTTCACGCAACTGCTCAGCCGCGAGATGCGCCTGCTGGCCCGTCGCCCATCCGACCTGGCCAACCCGCTGGTGTTCTTCGCCATCGTCATCGCCCTGTTCCCCCTGGCGGTCGGGCCGGAGACGCAATTGTTGCAAACCCTTTCTCCCGGCCTGCTCTGGGTAGCGGCGCTACTGGCCGTGCTGCTCTCGCTGGACGGGCTGTTCCGCAGTGATTTCGAGGACGGCTCGCTGGAGCAGTGGGTCCTTTCGTCGCACCCCCTGCCTCTTCTGGTGTTGGCCAAGGTGCTGGCACACTGGCTGTTTAGCGGCCTGGCGCTGGTGTTGCTGGCGCCCCTGCTGGCCCTGATGCTCGGTTTGCCCGGGCGCTGCCTGCCGGTCCTGCTGCTGTCGTTGTTGCTCGGCACGCCGGTGCTGAGCCTGCTCGGCGCGGTGGGCGCAGCCCTCACCGTAGGTCTCAAGCGCGGCGGGTTGTTGCTGGCGCTGCTGATTCTGCCGCTGTACATCCCGGTGCTGATTCTCGGCAGCGGGGCTCTGCAGGCGGCCTTGCAAGGATTGCCGGCTGGCGGCCACCTGTTGTGGCTGGCCAGCCTCACTGCCCTGGCGGTGACGCTGACACCTTTTGCAATTGCCGCTGGCCTGACCATCAGCGTCGGCGAATAAGAACGAACCGTGATGCGTAGCCCGGATACAGTCCGGGCCACGTTACAGATGATGAGTCGACTGAATGAACTGGACGTGGTTTCACAAGTGGGGTTCGCCCAAGTGGTTCTATGAGATGAGCGGCCGCTGGCTGCCCTGGCTGAGCGTCGCGGCGCTGCTGCTGATCGCCGTCGGCCTGGTCTGGGGCCTGGCCTTCGCGCCACCGGACTACCAGCAGGGCAACAGCTTCCGCATCATCTATATCCACGTTCCCGCGGCCTTCCTGGCCCAGTCCATCTACGTCATGCTGGCCATCGCCGGCCTGGTCGGGCTGGTCTGGAAGATGAAGCTGGCCGATGTCGCCCTGCAACAGGCCGCGCCGGTCGGCGCCTGGATGACGGCGATCGCGCTGGTCACCGGCGCCATCTGGGGCAAGCCGACCTGGGGCACCTACTGGGTCTGGGACGCGCGCCTGACGTCGATGCTGATCCTGCTGTTCCTCTACTTCGGCGTCATCGCCCTGGGCAACGCCATCAGCAACCGCGACAGCGCCGCCAAGGCCTGCGCCGTGCTGGCCATCGTCGGCGTGGTCAACATTCCGATCATCAAGTACTCGGTCGAGTGGTGGAACTCGCTGCACCAGAGCGCGACCTTCAAGATCACCGAGAAGCCGGCGATGCCGGTCGAGATGTGGTTGCCGTTGCTGCTCGCGGTGCTGGGTTTCTACTGTTTCTTCGGTGCCGTGCTGCTCTATCGCATGCGCCTGGAAGTGCTCAAGCGCGAGGCCCGCAGCAGCTGGGTCAAGGCTGAAGTGCAGGCACTGGTGGAGGGCAAGGCATGAGTTTCGCGTCGTTCTCCGAGTTTCTCGCCATGGGCACCCATGGCGCCTACGTCTGGAGCGCCTATGGCATCAGCCTGGTCGTCCTGGCGTTGAATGTGGTGCTGCCGATCCTGGCACGCCGCCGTTATCTGCAAGACGAGGCGCGCCGTTTGCGCCGGGAGAAGTCGAAGTGAATCCGGTTCGCAAGAAACGCCTGTACATCGTCCTGGCCATTCTCTGTGGCGTCAGCATCGCCGTCGCCCTGGCACTGAGCGCGCTGCAGCAGAACATCAACCTGTTCTACACCCCGACGCAGATCGCGGCCGGCGAGGCGCCGGTCGATACCCGCATTCGCGCCGGTGGTCTGGTGGAAGAGGGCTCGGTGAAGCGTTCGGCGGATTCGCTGCAAGTGGACTTCGTCGTCACCGACGGCGCTCACGGCGTGACCATTCGCTACCACGGCATCCTGCCGGACCTGTTCCGCGAAGGGCAGGGCATCGTCGCCCTGGGTCGGGTCAACGAAGACGGCGTGCTGGTGGCCGATGAGGTGCTGGCCAAGCACGACGAGAACTACATGCCGCCTGAAGTCATGCAGGCGCTGGAAAAGAGCGGGATGATGCAGAAACACGATGAGGCCAAGGCCGCCAAACAGGGCTATCAGCAGGAGCGTGCGCAATGATCCCCGAGCTCGGCCATCTGGCGATGATCCTGGCGCTGTGCCTGTGCCTGGTGCAGGCGACGCTGCCGCTGATCGGCGCCTGGCGCGGTGACCACCAGTGGATGAGCCTGGCGCAGCCGGCTGCCTGGGGTCAGTTCGCCTTCCTGTTGTTCTCCTTTCTGTGCCTGACCTACGCCTTCATGGTCGACGACTTCTCCGTCGCCTACGTCGCCAGCAACTCCAACACCGCGCTGCCCTGGTACTACAAGTTCAGTGCCGTATGGGGCGCTCACGAGGGTTCCCTGCTGCTGTGGGCGCTGATCCTCGCTGGCTGGACCTTCGCCGTCTCGATCTTCTCGCGGCATCTGCCGGAGGAGATGCTCGCCCGCGTGCTGGCCGTGATGGGCATGATCAGCGTCGGCTTCCTGCTGTTCCTGATCATCACCTCCAACCCCTTCGAGCGCCTGCTGCCGAACGCACCGATCGACGGCCGCGACCTCAACCCGTTGCTGCAGGACTTCGGCCTGATCGTGCACCCGCCGATGCTGTACATGGGCTACGTCGGTTTCTCGGTCGCCTTCGCCTTCGCCATCGCCGCGCTGCTCGGCGGCAAGCTGGACGCGGCCTGGGCACGCTGGTCGCGGCCCTGGACCATCGTTGCCTGGGCCTTCCTCGGCATCGGTATCGCTCTGGGCAGCTGGTGGGCCTACTACGAACTGGGCTGGGGCGGCTGGTGGTTCTGGGACCCGGTGGAAAACGCCTCCTTCATGCCCTGGCTGGTGGGCACCGCACTGATCCACTCGCTGGCGGTGACCGAGAAACGTGGCGTGTTCAAGAGCTGGACGGTGCTGCTGGCCATCGCGGCCTTCTCCCTGAGCCTGCTGGGGACCTTCCTGGTGCGCTCCGGTGTACTGACTTCGGTGCACGCCTTCGCCACCGACCCGGAGCGGGGTGTGTTCATCCTCGCCTTCCTGCTGGTGGTGGTCGGCGGATCGCTGGCGCTGTTCGCCGTGCGCGCGCCGGTGGTCAAGAGCCAGGTCGGCTTCGGCCTGTGGTCGCGCGAGACGCTGCTGCTGGTCAACAACATCGTGCTGGTGGTATCCGCCGCGATGATCCTGCTCGGTACGCTGTACCCGCTGGTGCTCGATGCCCTGACCGGCGCCAAGCTGTCGGTCGGCCCGCCGTATTTCAACGCACTGTTCCTGCCGCTGATGGCGCTGCTGATGGCGGTGATCAGCGTCGGCGTGCTGGTGCGCTGGAAGGATACGCCGCTGAAGTGGCTGGGCAGCATGCTGACCCCGGTGCTGGTGGCCAGCGTGGTGCTGGCGGCCATTGCCACCTTCGTCCACGGCGATTTCCACTGGGCGGTGCTGGCTGTGTGCGTGCTGGCCTTCTGGGTGATCCTCGCGGGGTTGCGCGACATCCTCGACAAGACCCGCCACAAGGGCCTGCTCAAGGGCCTGCCGAGCCTGGGCCGCAGCTACTGGGGCATGCAGCTGGCGCATTTCGGTTTCGCCGTATGCGCCCTCGGTGTGGTGCTGACCAGCCTGGGCAGCTACGAGCGTGACCTGCGCATGGCGCCGGGTGACTCGGTGGAGCTGGCCGGCTACCGCTTCCAGTTCGACGGTGCCGTGCATCATGAGGGTCCGAACTTCATCTCCGACAAGGGCACGGTGCGCGTCTTCGACGGCGAGCGCGAGGTCAAGGTGCTGTACCCCGAGAAGCGTCTGTACACCGTGCAGCAGGCGACCATGACCGAGGCCGGCATCGATGCCGGGTTCACCCGCGATCTCTTCGTCGCCCTCGGCGAGCCGCTGGAGCAGGGAGCCTGGGCCGTTCGCGTGCACATCAAGCCGTTCGTGCGCTGGATCTGGCTGGGCGGCCTGCTGATGGCCTTCGGTGGCTTGCTGGCTGCCGCGGACAAACGCTACCGGATCAAGGTGCGCACCCGCGTGCGCGAGGTACTGGGTCTGCAGGAGGCCAGCGCATGAAACGTCTACTGATGCTGTTGCCGCTGCTGGCATTCCTGGCGATTGCCGTATTCCTCTATCGTGGCCTGTTCCTCGATCCGTCGGAATTGCCCTCGGCGCTGATCGGCAAGCCGTTCCCGGCCTTCAGCCTGCCGTCGCTGGAGGACCCCGAACGCGCCATCAGCGAGGCCGATATCAAGGGCAAGCCGGCCCTGGTCAACGTCTGGGCCACCTGGTGTCCGTCGTGCCGCCACGAGCATCCGGTGCTGAACAAGCTGGCCGAGGCCGGCGTGGTGATCCACGGGGTGAACTACAAGGACCAGCGCGAGCCGGCACAGAAGTGGCTGCGCGAACTGCACAACCCCTACCAGCTCAACATCGAGGATGCCAAGGGCAGCCTGGGCTTCGATCTGGGCGTGTACGGCGCGCCGGAAACCTTCTTCGTCGATGCCAAGGGCATCATTCGCCACAAGTACGTCGGCACCATCGACGAGCGCGTGTGGCGCGAGCAACTGGCACCGATCTATCAGCAACTCGTCGATGAGGCCCGGCCATGAAGCGTCTGTTGCTTGCTGCCGGCCTGGCATTGGGCCTGGTGGCCGTGGCTCATGCGGCCATCGATACCTACGAATTCGCCAGCGAGGCGGAGCGTCAGCGCTACCGCACCCTGGTGGAAGAGCTGCGTTGCCCGAAGTGCCAGAACCAGAATATCGCCGACTCCAACGCGCCGATTGCCATGGACCTGCGCGACGAGGTCTACCAGATGGTCGAGGCGGGCAAGACGGACGCACAGATCATCGACTTCCTGGTCGCCCGCTATGGCGACTTCGTGCTCTACAACCCCCCGGTGACCAGCCGCACCTTGCTGCTCTGGTACGGCCCGGCCGGGTTGCTGCTGATCGGCTTCGTGGTGCTCGGCGTGATCGTGCTGCGCCGCCGTGGCCAGCAGAAGGACCGTGCCGACGCAGGCCTCTCCGTTGATGAGCAGGCGCGACTCGCCGCGCTGCTCGACCAAGCTTCTCAGGACAAGAAAGACCGATGATCGATTTCTGGTTGCCCGCCGGGCTGCTGTTGCTGACTGCCCTGGCGTTTCTGCTCATTCCTGTGCTGCGCATCCGCAAGCTGCAGGCCGAAGAAGACCGCACCGCGCTCAACGTCACCCTGTACCAGGAACGCCTGCAGGAGCTGGAATCCCAGCGCCAGGCAGGTGTGCTCGACGACGCGCAACTCGAGGCCGGCCGTGCCGAAGCTGCCCGCGAATTGCTGGACGACACCGAGGGCGTGCAGCGCCGCAGCAGTGTGCTGGGCGGCAAGATTCCGCTGTTCGCCGCCTTGCTGGTGCCCGTGCTGGGTGTCGGCCTGTACCTGCACTGGGGCGCCATCGACGAGCTCGAGCAGACGCGCCTGCTGGCGGCCCAGCAGCCGCAGAGCATCGAGGAAATGACCGCGCGCCTGGAGCAGGCGGTCAAGGAGCAGCCGCAGTCCGCCGAGGCCTGGTACTTCCTCGGACGTACCTACATGGCGCAGGAGCGTGCAGGCGACGCCGCCAAGGCGTTCGAACAGGCGGTGAACCTGGCCGGGCGTGCGCCGGAGCTGCTTGGTCAGTGGGCGCAGGCGCTGTACTTCGCCGAAGGCAAGCAATGGAGCCAGCGTCTGCAGGCGCTCACCGACGAGGCGCTCAAGGGCGATCCGCAGGAGGTGACCAGCCTGGGTCTGCTGGGCATCGCGGCCTACGAAAGCCAGCGCTATGCGGATGCCGTGCGCTACTGGGAGCGCCTGGTCGCGGTGCTGCCGGAGCAGGACCCGTCGCGTGCCGCCATCGTCGGTGGTATCGAGCGGGCTCGCGAGCAGATGGGCGATGCCGGGCAGGCCAGTGCTGTCGCCGAACCGGGTGCCAAGGTGCATGCGCTGGAGGTCAGCGTATCGTTGTCGCCCGAGGTGCAGAAGAACGTGCAGCCGGATGATGCCGTGTTCGTCTTCGCCCGTGCCCTCAGCGGTCCGCCGATGCCGCTGGCGGTCAAACGCCTGAAGGTCTCCGACCTGCCGGCCCGGATCAGCCTTTCCGATGTCGACGCGATGATGCCGGAACTGAAGATCTCCCGGTTCGATCAGGTACAGCTGGTGGCTCGCGTGTCCCGCGCCGGCAATGCCACCCAGGGCGAGTGGACGGGCCAGGTCGGCCCGGTGGCCAACACCGCACGTGAGACCCAGACGCTGTTGATCGACAGCCGCGAAGGGCAGGTGCAATGAAGCGCCTGGTGCTGGCGGCATTGTTCGGATTCGGCCTGAGCGGCTGCGTGCTGCAGCAGCCGAACACACCGATCGACGATCTGCCGCCGGTCCAGCAGCCCTCGCATCCGCGTTATGCGCCGCCGCCTGGGGTGAAGAGCCACTGGAGCCCGGCGCTGGGGGTCTACGTGGTCGAAGGCGCGCAGGACTTGTACTACCGTGAGCGCGTCTTCTATCGCTTCGACGGTGGCTGGAGCTGGTCGCCCCGCGTGGCCGGTCCCTGGCAGGCGACCGACAGCAGTGGCATTCCGCCCGGACTGTTCCGCCACTATCAGAACCGCTGATCAGGCGGTCCCCGCACATGAAAACGGCGCCCGCAGGCGCCGTTTTTCGTTTGTGCGAGCCGGGATCAGTGCGCCCAGATCAGCCCTACCAGCAGGTAGCAGATCAGCGTCACCAGCACCACGCCGAACAGATTGAGGGCGAAGCCCGCCTTGATCATCGACTGGATCTTCATGTGCCCGGTGCCGAACACGATGGCGTTGGGTGGCGTCGCCACCGGCATCATGAAGGCGCAGCTGGCGGCGATGGCGGCGGGAATCGCCAGCAGTTCCGCCGGCATGCCCTGGGACACGGCGAGGGCGCCGAGCAGCGGCAGGAAGGCGGCGGCGGTCGCGGTGTTGGAGGTCACCTCGGTGAGGAAGATGATCACCAGGACCACCACGCCGATCATCGCGATCACCGGCAGGGCGCCCAGCGCCCCCAGGCTCTGCGCGATCCACTCGGCCAGGCCGGTGCTGCGAATCACGCTGGCCAGCGACAGGCCGCCGCCGAACAGCAGCAGCACGCCCCAGGGCAGCTTGCTGGCGCTTTCCCAGTTCATCAGGAACACGCGCTTGCGGGTGTCCACCGGGATGATGAACAGGGCCATGGCGGCTGCGATGGCGATGCTGGTGTCGTTGACACCGGGTAACTTGTCGGCGATCAGCGGCTGGAACACCCAGGCCAGGGCGGTGAGCACGAACACCAGGGCCACCAGCTTCTCGCCACGGCTCAGTGGGCCGAGTTCGGCCAGCTCGCTGCGGATCAGCTGCGAGCTGTCGTGGCCGGCCAGCTTGAAGCCACCACGGGTCAGCCACCACCAGGTGAGCACCAGCATCACGAACGCCACGGGCAGGCCCAGCAGCATCCATTGGCCGAAGCCGATCTGCACGTCGTAGTTCTCGGCCAGGAAGGCCGCCAGCAACGCGTTCGGCGGGGTGCCGATCAGCGTGGCGATGCCACCGATGCTGGCGGCGTAGGCGATGGCCAGCAGCAGTGCGGTGGCGAAGCGCTCGCGCTCGGCGCCACCGGAGTCCCGTTCGCCGGCAAGCATGGCCACCACCGACAGGCCGATGGGCAGCATCATGATGGTCGTGGCGGTGTTGCTCACCCACATGCTGAGGAAGGCGGTGGCCAGCATGAAGCCGGCGATCTGCCGGCTCGGCTTGCTGCCCACGGCCAGCAGCGTCATCAGCGCGATGCGCTTGTGCAGGTTCCAGCGTTCCATGGCCAGGCCGAGGATGAAACCGCCGAGGAACAGGTAGATGGTCGGGTTGGCGTAGGGCGCGCTGGCGGCGTTGAGGCTGTCGATGCCCAGCGCCGGGATCAGCAGGATCGGCAGCAGCGACGTGGCCGGAATCGGGATGGCCTCGGTGGACCACCAGGTCGCCATCAGCAGGGTCAGGCCGATGGTGGCCCAGGCGGCACTGGAGAGTCCGGCAGGCGGCTCCGTGAGCAGGCAGGCGAGCAGCAGCAGTGGCCCGAGAATCAGGCCAATCCACGCCGCCTTGGCAGGTGCCGTGGTTTCATTGGTGGTAACGGCCATGGCGCTTCCTTCAGCGTAAAAAAGGCGGCTTTATAGCCCAGCGGGCGACTCTATGACCACGCGCTGGCCCATCGGTTTTGCTTCAGTCTGTTTCACGCCTGTCGCGAGGCGCTGAAGAGGCCGGATCGCAGCGCGTGAACAGCGGTCCGCCGCAGCGGTTGCAGAACGCCGCACTGTGCTCGTGGCGGGGTTTGCGGCAGTGCGGGCAGTCGTGCTCCATCTGGCCATCCTGGCGCATGGCATTGGCCAGTTCCGCGGTGAAGATGCCGGTCGGCACGGCGATGATCGAGTAGCCGGTGATCATCACCATCGTCGCCAGCATCTGCCCCAGCGGCGTCTTCGGCGTGATGTCGCCGAAGCCCACGGTGGTCAGCGTCACCACTGCCCAGTAGATGCTGGTGGGGATGCTGGTGAAACCGTGGGCCGGGCCTTCGACCACGTACATCAGCGCGCCGAACACCGTGACCAGGGTAGAGACGCTGACCAGGAAGACGATGATCTTCTGTTTGCTGCCACGTAGCGCCACCAGCAGGAAATTGGCCTGGGTCAGGTAATGGCGCAGCTTGAGCACGCGGAAGATGCGCACCATGCGGATCGCGCGGACGATCATCAGGTACTGCGCGTCGGCGAAAATCAGCGCCAGGATGGCCGGCAGCACGGCCAGCAGGTCGACCAGGCCGAAGAAGCTGAAGGCATAGCGCAGCGGCTTGGGCGAGCAGTACAGGCGCAAGGCGTATTCGACCGCGAACAGTGCGGTGAAGAACCACTCCAGCGCACTGAACAGTCCGGCGTACTGGTTGTGGAAGCGCTCGATGCTGTCGAGCATCACCACCACCAGGCTGGTGAGGATGGCCACCAGCAGCCAGTTGTCGAAGCGCTGCGCTGCCGGCGTGCTGGTCTCGAAGATGATGATGTAGAGGCGCTGACGCCAGCTCTGCCGATTGTCCATGGCAATGTCCGAAATCTGAAAAGGGGCACAGCCTAGGCAGGAAGGGGGGAGAGGGCAAGGGACGGCGAGGATTGCTGGCCGCTGCTGGGGGGACGTGGACGTTTACGAGGTAGAAATCGTGACGCCACCCAGCAAATCACGCTTGGTGGCAAGATGCCATGTGAGCTAACATGAGCCGGTTTTTCGGCGCCGTTTTTTTGCTGTTCAACGGATGGGTGACACGCGCCTCCGCATTGCGCTCCGTTGAGCGTGAAGCAACGCGTTGCCATCGCAGGTCTTCATACAAGGATAGTGTTGATGAGGCGTGACTCTGGTTCACTGGTCGAGGGCGCTCCTGGCGCGTCGGGGTTCATCGGCTGGATACGTGGCTGCACATTGCTGTTGTCTGTCGTGCTGCTGGCTGGCTGTGCAGGACGGGGTGCAGAGCCGCCGAAGCCTGCGACAAATCCGCTGGAGAACATGAACGAGCTGTTGCTGTCGCTGGCTCAGCGACTTGAAACGCTCGCCACGGGCGATCGCGAGCTGGCTCTGGCTCTGCGTAGCCAGGCTGAGTCATTGGACTCGCTCGGCAGGTCACAGCCGGCGCTGGAGGCCATCGACAAGGCGCTTGCCCTGGCGCCCGACGCCGAACTGCGGCAAGAGCTGCTGTCGACCAAGGCTGCGATCCTGTTCAGCCTGGACAGGGCATCCGATGCGCTGGCCATTCTGGTGCCGATGCTTGGGCTGGAGCAGTCGCCGTCTGCCGAGCAGATGGCTGCAGGCCAGGGCGACCTCTCTCAGGAATACATCGTCGCAGCGTTCTGCTACATGAGGCTGGAACGCTGGTCGGATGCAGCGCGAGCGCTTTCTCGCACTCAGCCTGCCGGGCCGGAAGACGATCTCGCAGCCTACGTGGCGCTGACCTACAGCTACATCAAGGCCCGCTCTGGCGAGTCCGTGTCTGACGCCTGGCTGGATGCGCAGGTCGAGTTCTCTGCCGCCAACGATGCGGGGCACTACGGCGCGCTGATTCAGATGTGGCGGGGGGATTTCAACCGCGACCAGATCGCCAAGGGCCTGAGTGCTCTGAAGGGCACTGAGCAGCAGGACGCTCTGGGTGAGGTGCTGTTTCATCGAATGGCCTACGCCAGGTACGTGGAAGACGACCCGGACATGGCTGCCGAACTGTACGGACGCCTCAACGATCTGGCTCCCTACGGAAACATCGAGTGGATCTATGCCAGGCAGCTCATCGGCACCGTGCGATGAGCGACTGCCTGCGGCTCATGCCTGAGCACATAGCTGAGGAACTTGCTGGTCTCGTTGAGTCGCTTGGTATCCATACTGTTCGTTGTATCCGGGGGCGTGGGCACGAGGTCGGACGGTCCGTTCGTTGTGCCATTGTCTCTGTGAGTGCAGCAGCGTCTCGCTGGGCGGGTGCTCATTCCCCCGCCAGCGACGACTCCTCCCGTGGGTCGGCCAGGATGAAGCTGTCACCGGTCACTGCGGTGATGCGTGCCGTGCCCAGGTTGAGCAACTGCCACTGCCATTCCCCGTAGCGCGTGCGCAAGGTGCCGTGCGCCTGGCAGGGGCCGTAGAGGTACCAGTCGTGTTCCTGGCGCGGCGTGATGAGGATGGCGTGGCGCAGGAAGTCGGCGACCATCGCCGCGCTGACGGTGAACGTCTGGCAGCCCTCCTGCTGCGGGCCGCTGCGATCCTCGCTGACGAGGACGTCGCTGACCGGGCCGATCAGGCTGGGGCTGGTTTCTGCGCTGGCCGTGGCTGCAGCCAGCAGCAGGCCGAGGCCGAGGCCGAGTGTGCGTCTGTCCATGATCCTGGGGTTCCCTGAGCGGCTCATGGCGCGATATTAACCTGTCGGTGTGCTGTCCTTCACTGCGCGCTGCCAGCTTTGTGCGCCGGCTCTGATCAGCCAGCAGGTCAGGATGAACGGCATGGTCAGGGCCGGCAGCCCGACGGCGCTGAAACCCGGCTGCAGAATCAGGGCGAGGAGGATGCCCGCTGCCGGTGCCAGCGGGTTGCGGTGCACCTGGGCCAGGGCGATGGCCGCGAGGCTGGCGTTGTAACCAAACAGGCCGGCCAGTGCCCCCTCGTCGGGCCAGCCCTGGGTGATTGCCAGGGCGAGCCCGCCACTCGAGCCGAGCAGCGCCCAGAAGGCCGCACGGCCATCGGCCAGACGCAGGCCGAGCAGCAGGCACAGTCCGGCCAGTGGCGAGTCGAGGAAGATGACCTGGCCGAGGCCGCGCAGCACGGCCAGCAGCAGCTGCGGCGCGTTCAGCTCAGGCATACCGGGGGGCGCTGGTGGTGTGTCGGTCGGCCATTGCAGCTGGGCCGTCAGCGCCAGGAGCAACCAGCCCAGCAGCACGAAGGGGAAGGTGAAGGCCGGTAGCCAGCCCTGTTGGCGCATGCGCTGCATCCAGGGGGCCAGCAACAGGCTGGAAAGGCCGGCGCTGGTGACGATCAGCACGGGCAGCAGTGGTGTCCAGGGCAGTTTCAGGCTGAGCAGCAGGCCGAGCAGGATGCCGTTGTAGCCGTACAGGCCGATGGCGATGTCCGCGGGCGGGTAACCGCGGCGCTGCGCGACCAGGGTCGAGGTCAGACCGCCGAGCAGGGCGCCGGCGAGCAGTTCCGGCGCGCCGACGAGGATGGCCAGCAGCACCAGCAGGCCACAGCCCGGGTGCTGCTGGAGGAATATCTGGGCGAAGCCGCTGAGCAGGGCGCGCAGGCTCTGCAGGGCGGGGTAGGCAGTTGTCAGTGGAAGCATGATCGATGTGCCAAGAGAGCTGTCTCCCCCAACCCCTCTCCCATACGCGGGAGAGGGGCGCCGGCGCGGTGCGTAGCCCGGTTGGAATCCCGGACGGGAGGCTGGGGCATTCCCGGATTTCATCCGGGCTACGCCTCAATGCAGCGTTTCGATCCTCAGGCTGTTGGTGCTGCCTGGCTGGCCGAAGGGTTCGCCGGCGGTGATCACCACTGTCTCGCCGCGCTTGGCCATGCCCTGGGCCTGGGCAATCTCCAGGGCGGTGCTGGTGACTTCCTCGACCTTGCGCAGGCGTTCGTTGACCACCGAGTAGATGCCCCAGGCCACGGTCAGGCGGCGGGCGGTGGTCAGGCTCGGCGTCAGGCTCAGGATCGGGGCTTTCGGCCGTTCCCGCGAGGCGCGCAGGCTGCTGGCGCCGGACTCGCTGTAGTTGACCAGCGCGGCCACCGGCAGGATCGAACTGATGCGGCGAATGGCGCAGCTGATGGCATCGCTGGCCGTGGCTTCGGCCTGCGGACGGCCGACGTCGAGCTGGCTCTGGTAGTCCGGGCCGCTCTCCACCTGGCGGATGATCTTGCTCATCATCTGCACGGTTTCCAGCGGATAGTCGCCGGAGGCGGTTTCTGCCGACAGCATCACCGCATCGGCGCCTTCGGCCACGGCGTTGGCCACGTCGGTGACTTCGGCCCGGGTCGGCGCCGGGGAGAAACGCATGGACTCGAGCATCTGCGTGGCCACTACCACCGGACGGCCGAGCTGACGGCAGGTGCGCACGATGTCTTTCTGGATGCGCGGCACGTTCTCCGCCGGCACTTCCACGCCCAGATCACCGCGCGCGACCATGATGGCGTCGCACAGCCTGGCGATGTCTTCCAGGTGGGTGACGGCCGAGGGTTTCTCGATCTTGGCCATGAGGAAGGCCTTGCCACCGATCAGTTCGCGGGCTTCGATGATGTCCTCGGGGCGCTGCACGAACGACAGCGCCACCCAGTCCACGCCCAGCTCCAGGCCGAAGGCCAGGTCGCGGCGGTCCTTCTCGGTCAGCGGCGATAGCTGCAGCACGGCCTCGGGCACGTTGACGCCCTTGCGGTCGGACAGCTCGCCGCCGGCCACCACGCAGGTGTCCACGGCGTCGCGCTGCTTGCCGGTCACCTTCAGGCGCAGGCGGCCGTCGTCCAGCAGCAGGCTCATGCCCGGTTGCAGGGCCTCGATGATTTCCGGATGGGGCAGGTTGACCCGGCTGGCGTCACCGGGCGTGGCGTCCAGATCCAGGCGCAGGCTCTGGCCGTTGACCAGTTGCACCTTGCCTTCGGCAAAGCGGCCGACGCGCAGTTTCGGCCCCTGCAGGTCCATGAGGATGCCGATGGGCTGGTTCAGCTCGCGCTCCACGTCGCGTACCCACTGGTAGCGCTGGGCATGATCGGCATGTTCGCCGTGGCTGAAGTTGAGACGGAACAGGTTGACCCCGGCCTCCACCAGCTGGCGGATATGCGCGGCGTCGCGAATCGCCGGGCCGAGGGTGGCGAGGATCTTCACTTTCTTGTCAGCGTTCATTGGATTGGGGCCTCGAGAATCAGGAGAGCGCGGAAATCGTTGACGTTGGTACGGGTCGGCCCGGTGACGATCAGCTCGTCGAGGGCGGCGAAGTAGCCGTAGCCGTTGTTGTTGTCCAGTTCGTCGCGGGCCGACAGGCCCTTGATGCCGGCACGGGCATAGCTGTAGGGCGTCATGATGGCGCCGGCGTTGTCTTCGGAACCGTCGATGCCGTCGGTGTCGCCAGCCAGCGCATAGACACCGGGCAGGCCCTTGAGGCTGTCGGTGAGGCTGAGAAGGAACTCGGCGTTGCGCCCGCCGCGCCCGTTGCCGCGCACGGTCACGGTGGTTTCGCCACCGGAGAGGATCACGCATGGCGGCTTGATCGGCTGGCCGTGCAGCTGCACCTGGCGGGCGATACCGGCGTGCACCTTGGCCACGTCGCGCGATTCGCCTTCCAGGTCGCCGAGGATCAGCACCGGCAGGCCAGCCGCCTCGGCCCTGGCGGCAGCGGCGTCGATCGACTGCTGTGGGGTGGCGATCAGCTGGAAGTGGCTGCGGGCGAGTACCGGATCACCCGGCTTGACCGTTTCCGAGCGCGGGTCCTGCAGCCAGCTGCGCACGTTGCTCGGGATGTCTATGGCGTAGCGCGCGAGGATCGCCAGGGCCTCGGCCGAGGTGGTCGGGTCGCCCACGGTGGGGCCGGACGCGATCACCGTGGCTTCGTCGCCGGGCACGTCGGAGATGGCGTAGGTGTAGACGGTGGCCGGCCAGCAGGCCTTGGCCAGACGGCCGCCCTTGATCGCCGAGAGGTGCTTGCGCACGCAGTTCATCTCGCCGATGGTGGCGCCGGACTTCAGCAGCGCCTTGTTGATCGCCTGCTTGTCGGTCAGCGAGATGCCCGCCGCCGGCAGGGCCAGCAGCGAGGAGCCGCCGCCGGAGAGGAGGAAGATCACCCGGTCGTCTTCCGAGAGGTTGGACACCAGCTCCAGCACGCGACGCGCTACGCGCTCGCCGGCGTCGTCCGGCACCGGGTGGGCGGCTTCCACCACTTCGATCTTCTTGCACTCGGCGCCGTGTTCGTAGCGGGTCACCACCAGGCCGCTCACCTCGCCTTGCCACTCCTGCTCGATGACCTCGGCCATGGCCGCAGCCGCCTTGCCGGCACCGATGACGATGACGCGGCCGCTGCGGTCGGCGGGCAGGTGGTCGGCCAGCACCTGGCGCGGATGCGCGGCGGCGATGGCGGTGGCGAACAGGTCGCGCAGCAGGCGTTGCGGATCGAAGGTCATGGCGGTGTTCTCTTGGTCTTGGCTTGAGAGTCGCGCAGCGACGCCTTTCTTCATGGCCTTCTCCTGGCGGGAGCAGGTGGCGCGAGGCGCCGGATGAGGGAGGCGGGCAGGCCGCGTAGGAGTCGATGAGCCGGGGTGCCTGCGCGGCATGTCCGTCAGGGTGATGCTGGATCGATTCCATTCCCCAGGCGCCGCCTGGCAGCACCTGGGGAATGGAATCGACCAACCTGGCAATCGGGCCGTGACACCTCCTGCCAGGAAGGTCGAAAGGGTGGGCGAACAGCAAAGCCCCTCTCCCTGACCCTCTCCCACAAGTGGGAGAGGGGACTTGTTTGGCGTACGCCGAAAATCCGTGCAACGCCAAGCTGCTTGTCTCCCCTCTCACGTTTACGGGAGAGGGGGCGGGGGAGAGGGCGCTGTGTTACTCGCCGCGGATATTGAAGTTGGCCATGTGCTCCAGACCCTTGATCAGGGCGGAGTGATCCCAGCCGCTGCCGCCGAGGGCCGCGCAGGTGCTGAACACCTGCTGGGCATTGGCGGTGTTGGGCAGGTTCAGGCCCAGCTCGCGGGCACCGGACAGCGCCAGGTTGAGGTCCTTCTGGTGCAGGCTGATGCGGAAGCCTGGGTCGAAGGTGCCCTTGATCATGCGCTCGCCGTGCACTTCGAGGATCTTCGAGCCGGCGAAGCCGCCGGACAGCGCTTCACGCACCTTGGCCGGATCGGCGCCGTTGCGGGCGGCGAACAGCAGGGCTTCGGCCACGGCCTGGATGTTCAGGGCGACGATGATCTGGTTGGCCACCTTGGCGGTCTGGCCGTCGCCGTTGCCGCCGACGCGGGTGATGTTCTTGCCCATGGACTGGAACAGCGGCAGGGCGCGTTCGAAGGCGTTCGGGCAGCCACCGACCATGATCGACAAGGTCGCGGCCTTGGCACCGACTTCGCCGCCGGATACCGGGGCGTCCAGGTAGGCGGCGCCGGTGGCCTTGATCTTCTCGGCGAAGGCCTTGGTGGCGGTGGGGGAGATCGAGCTCATGTCGATCACCACCTTGCCGGCGCCGACGCCGCTCGCCACGCCGTTGTCGCGGAACAGCACGTCTTCGACCTGCGGGGTGTCCGGCACCATGACGATGATGAACTCGGCTTCCTGCGCGACTTCCTGCGGGTTGGCCAGGGCGATGGCGCCGGCGGCCAGGAGGTCGGCAGGGGCCGGGTCGTGGTGCTCCGAGAGGAACAGGGTGTGGCCGGCTTTCTGCAGGTTCTGCGCCATGGGTTTGCCCATGATGCCGGTGCCGATGAATCCGATTTTAGCCATGAGAGATAACCTCGTTGTAGGTGATGAGCCGAGCCTGTAGGAGCGTGTTTACCCGCGAAGCGGACACCGCGGTGAGTGGCACCGGCTTCGCCGGTGTTCGCGGATGAATCCGCTCCTACAGGTGCAGCTTTCAGATTGCGTTGTGCGCTTTCATCCAGCCGAGGCCGGCAGCGGTGGTGGTTGCCGGCTTGTATTCACAGCCGACCCAGCCCTGGTAGCCGATGCGGTCCAGGTGCTCGAAGAGGAAGCGGTAGTTGATCTCGCCGGTGCCCGGCTCGTTGCGGCCCGGGTTGTCGGCCAACTGCACGTGGTTGATGGCAGCCAGGTTGGTCTCGACGGTACGGGCGAGGTCACCTTCCATGATCTGCATGTGGTAGATGTCGTACTGCAGGTACAGGTTGGTGCTGCCGACCTTGTCGCGAATCTCCAGGGCCTGGCGGGTGTTGTTCAGGTAGAAGCCGGGGATGTCGCGGGTGTTGATGGCTTCCATGACCAGGCGGATGCCGGCCGCTTCGAGCTTGCCTGCGGCATAGCGCAGGTTGTCGACGAAGGTCTTCTCCACGGTGGCGCAGTCCACACCCTGCGGGCGGATGCCGGCCAGGCAGTTGATCTGCTTGTTGCCCAGTACCTGGGCGTAGGCGATGGCCTGGTCGACGCCCGCGCGGAACTCCTCGACGCGATCCGGGTGGCAGGCGATGCCGCGCTCGCCCTTGCCCCAGTCACCGGCTGGCAGGTTGAACAGCACCTGACTCAGGGCGTTGGCGTCCAGGCGGGCCTTGATCTCTTCTGCCGCGAAGTCATAGGGGAAGAGGTATTCCACACCGCTGAAGCCGGCTTCGGCGGCGGCGGCGAAACGGTCCAGGAAGTCCACCTCGGTGAACAGCATGGACAGGTTGGCAGCAAAACGGGGCATGGTGTCGCTCCTTTCGTGTGTCTCCCCCCGCCCGCAGGCGGGAGAGGGGATGGGTTGCATCAATCCAGCAGCGCGATGGCGGTCGGGGCGTCGACGCCGCGCTCGGCGAGTTCCTCAAACTCGTTGATGGCGTTGATCTCGGTGCCCATGGAAATGTTGGTGACCCGCTCCAGGATCACCTCGACCACCACCGGTACGCGGTGCTCGGCCATCAGGCGCTTGGCTTCGGCGAAGGCGTTCTGCAGCTCGTTCGGGTCGAACACGCGGATCGCCTTGCAGCCGAGGCCTTCGACGACCGCGACGTGGTCGACGCCGTAGCCGTTGATTTCCGGCGCGTTGATGTTCTCGAACGCCAGCTGCACGCAGTAGTCGATGTCGAAGCCGCGCTGCGCCTGGCGGATCAGGCCCAGGTAGGAGTTGTTCACCAGCACGTGGATGTACGGCAGGTTGAACTGCGCCCCTGCAGCCAGTTCTTCGATCATGAACTGGAAGTCATAGTCGCCGGACAGCGCCACGACCTGGCGTGCCGGGTCGGCCTTGACCACGCCGAGGGCCGCCGGAATGGTCCAGCCCAGCGGACCGGCCTGGCCGCAGTTGATCCAGTGACGCGGCTTGTACACGTGCAGGAACTGCGCGCCGGCGATCTGCGACAGGCCGATGGTGCTGACGTAGCAGGTGTCCTTGCCGAAGGCCTCGTTCATCTCCTCGTACACGCGCTGCGGCTTGGCCGGCACGTTGTCGAAGTGGGTCTTGCGCTGCAGCGTACGCTTGCGCTCGCGGCAGCTGTCGACCCAGGCGCTGCGGTCCTTCAACTTGCCAGCGGCCTTCCATTCGCGAGCGACCTCGAGGAAGGCATCCAGCGCCTTGCCTGCGTCGGAAACGATGCCCAGGTCCGGGTTGAACACGCGGCCAATCTGCGTCGGTTCGATGTCGACGTGGATGAACTTGCGGCCTTCGGTGTACACCTCGACCGAACCGGTGTGGCGGTTGGCCCAGCGGTTGCCGATGCCGAACACCAGGTCGGAGGCGAGCAGGGTGGCGTTGCCGTAGCGGTGCGAGGTCTGCAGGCCGACCATGCCGACCATCAGCCGGTGATCGTCGGGAATCGCGCCCCAGCCCATCAGGGTCGGCACCACCGGCACGCCGGTGAGTTCGGCGAACTCGACCAGCTTGTCCGCCGCGTCGGCGTTGAAGATGCCGCCGCCAGCGACCAGCAGCGGGCGCTCGGCCTCGTTGAGCATGGCGATGGCTTTCTCGGCCTGAACGCGGGTGGTGCTCGGCTTGGCCACCGGCAGCGGCTCGTAGGCGTCGATGTCGAACTCGATCTCGGCCATCTGCACGTCGAACGGCAGGTCGATCAGCACCGGGCCCGGTCGGCCGCTGCGCATTTCCTGGAAGGCACGCTGGAATGCGCGCGGCACCTGGCCCGGCTCCATCACGGTGGTCGCCCACTTGGTGACCGGCCCGACGATGCTGGTGATGTCGACGGCCTGGAAGTCTTCCTTGTGCATGCGTGCACGCGGTGCCTGGCCGGTGATGCACAGGATCGGGATGGAGTCGGCGCTGGCCGAGTACAGGCCGGTGACCATGTCGGTGCCAGCCGGGCCGGAGGTGCCGATGCATACGCCGATATTGCCGGCGTTGGTGCGGGTGTAACCCTCGGCCATGTGCGAGGCGCCTTCGACGTGACGAGCCAGGACGTGATCGATTCCGCCGAGTTTCTTCAGTGCAGCGTAGAGCGGGTTGATGGCGGCACCGGGGACACCGAATGCGGTGTCGACACCTTCGCGACGCATCACCAGTACGGCTGCCTCGATTGCTCTCATTCTGGCCATGACCATTGTTCTCCGAGTCGGTGGTTTTTCTTCTTGGGAGCAAGGATGACGGCTGTACCGGAACGACGGAATTGTTGGATACTTCAGTTCTGTCGATATCTGGAGTATCGAATGGACCGCCATACCCTTATCCGTTGTTTCGTGTTGGTCGCCGACAACGGCAGCTTTGCCGCCGCCGCGCTCAGCGAAGGCGTGACCCCTGTAGTGATGGGGCGGCGCCTGGATGCCCTGGAGCGCCATCTCGGCGTCAAGCTGATGCACCGCTCCACGCGTGGCCTGCAACTGACCGACCTCGGCGAGCAGTACCTCGACCGTGCACGCAGCCTGCTCAAGGACTTCGATGAAGCCGATGCCAGCGTGGCCCGCGGCGGCAAGTCGGTGCGCGGGCACCTGGTGGTATCCGCCCCGGCGGCGTTCGGCAGGCGGCACATTGCGCCGCATGCGGCGGCCTTCCTGCTGCGCTACCCGGACCTGAAGCTGTCCTTCAACTTCACCGACAGCCTGGTCGACCTGGTGCGCCAGGGCTACGACATGGGCATCCGCATCGGCGAGGTCACCGACCCCAACTACGTCGCGGTGAAGCTGTTCCCCAATCGCCGCGTGGTCTGCGGTGCACCCGGCTACTTCGAGCTGCATGGCGTGCCGCGCACCCTCGAGGATCTGGCGCGGCACAACTGCCTGGCGTTCAACCTGCAGGGCGGTCAGCAGCGTGGCTGGACCTTCCTGCGCGAAGGGCGTCAGGTGGCGGTGAAGGTGGCGGGCAACCTCGACTGCAATGACGGCGAGCTGCTCTACAACTGGGTCAAGCAGGGGTTGGGCATCGGCTGGCGTTCGACCTGGGAGATCCAGGCGGAGCTCAAGGCTGGCGAGCTGGTGACGGTGCTGGACGATTACGAGATCCCGGCCTACGACATCCAGGCGGTCTATCCGCAGCAGCGTTATCTGCCGGCCAAGGTGCGTTTCTTCATCGACTATCTCAAGGACATCTACAACACGCCGGGGTACTGGGAGAACCGGGCGGACTAGCCCGTATGCTCGATACTTTGATTGTGATTTTCAGATAAAAATATTGTGTACATATTTTATTGATTTTGTGTTTTGTTGTTGCAACAAACCTTCTCTTCAGCTATTGCATAAGGCGCTTATCCATGCCGCACACCTTCAGGGCACCTCTAGAAACGTAGGCGAGGCAGTCAGCGCAAGGCAGAACCAGGCGAAGAAGCGCAGTTTACGTGCTGTAAATGAGCATTCTGAGCCTGTTTTTAACGCCGCGATGGCAACGCAGGTAGTTTATAGAGGTGCCCTTCACCGGCCTGTGCGGCGAATGCCCATTCGCTTTTCTGGAGAACCTGTATGACCACGATCACTCTTTCCACAGCGGTGAACATCACTCGCAATGCCCTGGCCGTCGGGCGTGACCTCAGCGCTGCGCCGCTGACTGTGGCGGTGCTGGATGCCGGCGGCCACCTGATCAGCCTGCAGCGCGAGGACGGCGCCAGCCTGCTGCGCCCGCAGATCGCCATCGGCAAGGCCTGGGGTGCGCTGGCGCTCGGCAAGGGTTCGCGGGCGATCGCCAACGACGCGCAGCAGCGTCCGGCCTTCATCGGCGCGGTGAATACCCTGGCCGAGGGCAGCCTGGTGCCGGCTCCGGGCGGCGTGCTGATTCGTGACGAGCATGGCGCGGTGATTGGCGCCGTCGGCATTACCGGCGACACCTCGGACATCGACGAGCAATGCGCGCTCGGCGCGCTGGAGTCGCTTGGCCTGAAGGCGGATCCCGGGGTCTAGGGATCAGGCAGCCGCCCGGATTTCCTGCGGGTGGCGACCAGGGCGGTGGATCGGCACGGCGCGATCCACCCCATGACGCGGAACAGAACCCTACGTAGGGTGGATGTCGCTTTTCACATCCACCAGAACGGTGCAGCGGTAACCCACGATTCTGCGAGGGCTGGATGCGTAAGGCGCCCCGCGAAGTGTCATGTACGGAGCTGCTACGTAGGGTGGATGTCGCTTTTCACATCCACCAGAACGATGCAGCGGTAATCCGTGGTCTTCCCGACGCCGGATCGGGTGCACGCAGCGTTCCTGCAGAGTCGACGAATGATCCTGCGTCAATCTAGGCGCTGGTCACCAGCTCGGAGGCGCTCGATGGCAGCGGGTCGACGTCACAGCCCTTGAGCACCAGGCGGATGATGGTTTGTGCGGCGGCTTCGTAGTCGGCATCGTCCAGGCTGGCCTTGCCGGTGACGATGGAGATCTGCCAGTCGAAGTCGGCATAGGTCTGGGTCGCGGCCCAGATGCTGAACAGCAGGTGGTGCGGATCGACCGGGGCCATCAGCCCCTGGTCCACCCAGCGCTGGATGCAGGCGATGTTGTGCTTGGCCTGGGCGTTGAGCTGTTCGGTCTGCTCCGGCGACAGGTGCGGTGCGCCATGCATGATCTCGCTGGCGAATACCTTGGAGGCGTGTGGCAGTTCGCGGGAGATGCGGATCTTCGAGCGGATGTAGGCCGTTAGCACTTCACTCGGGTGGCCCGGCTGGTTGAAGGGGGCCGAGGCGGCCAGCAGGGGGTCGACGATACTTTCCAGGACCTCGCGGTAGAGGTTTTCCTTGGATTTGAAGTAGTAGTAGACGTTGGGCTTGGGCAGGCCGGCCTTGGCCGCAATGTCACTGGTCTTGGTGGCGGCGAAGCCCTTGTCGGCGAACTCCTCGCTGGCTGCGCGCAGGATGAGCTCTTTGTTACGCTCGCGAATGCTGGTCATAGGCCCTGTGTTTTCCTTTTCCGCCGGGCGGCGGTCGGGCATGGTAGCACCGGCTCCGCGCGGGGCTCAAGGCAACGGCTGCGGGCTGCCTGGCGCTTATCTGACCCTTGGGTCAAATTGTTGTATACAAGAAAACGCTTTTCTGTTTTTATCCCGCGCAGCAATATCCATGACAAGAAAGTCTCGGCGCGTGACGCTGCAGGAGACCCACCGTGCACACCCATCAACTGGTCGATCCGTTCGGTCGTCGCATCACCTACCTGCGTCTGTCGGTGACCGATCGCTGCGACTTTCGCTGCACCTACTGCATGAGCGAAGACATGCAGTTCGCGCCGCGTCAGCAGATCCTCAGCCTGGAAGAGGCCTATGCCGTGGCCGACGCCTTCATCGCGCTGGGCGTGCGGCGCATCCGCATCACGGGCGGCGAGCCGCTGGTGCGCAAGAACGTCCTGAGCCTGCTGCAGCGCCTGGGCGCGCGGGACGAGCTCGAGGACCTGGCGATCACCACCAACGGTTCGCAGCTTGGCGAGCTGGCGGCGCCGTTGCGTGCAGCGGGTGTGCGTCGCCTGAACATCAGCCTGGACTCCCTGCAGCGCGAGCGCTTTGCCGCCTTTACCCGGCGCGATAAGCTGGAGCAGGTGCTGGCGGGCATCGAGGCGGCGCGTGCTGCCGGGTTCGAGCGGATCAAGCTCAACAGCGTGGTGCAGAGCGGGCGCAACGACGACGAGGTGCTCGATCTGGTCGAGTTCGCCATCGCCCGTGGCCTGGATATCAGCTTCATCGAGGAAATGCCGCTGGGCAGCGTGGTCAGCCACAGTCGCGAGCAGACCTTCTGTTCCAGTGACGAGGTGCGCCGGCGCATCGAGCAGCGCCATGCGCTGGTGCGCAGCAACAAGGTCACCGGCGGGCCGTCGCGCTACTGGCAGGTGGTCGGTACGCAGACCCAGGTCGGTTTCATTTCCCCGCACAGCCACAACTTCTGCGGTGATTGCAATCGCGTGCGGGTCACTGCCGAAGGCAAGCTGGTGCTGTGCCTCGGGCATGACGATGCGCTGGACCTCAAGCGCCTGTTGCGCGCGCATCCGGGTGACGGCGAGCGACTGCGCCAGGCGCTGGTCGAGGCGCTGCGCCTGAAGCCCGAGCGGCACCACTTCGCCAGCGACGAGCAGGTGCAGGTGGTGCGCTTCATGAGCATGACCGGCGGCTGAGACGGCCTGATCGGAATCCCACAACAAAAACAAGGAGGCTCGCAATGAAGCCCGTACGACCCTGTCTGCTGTTTGCCGTTCTGCTGTCCCCCGCTGCCTGGGCACAGACCTACGTGGTGGGGGTGGAGGACCTGCCGTTCGCTCCGCATTACAGCCTCGATGCCGGGGGCAGGTACCAGGGGTTCGCCCGTGAGGTGCTGGACGCCTTCGCCGCCGACAGCGGCATCGACCTGACCTACAGGGCGCTGCCGGTCGAGCAGTTGCTGCCGGCGCTGCAGCGCGGCGAGATCGACTTCAAGTACCCGGACAGCCCGCTCTGGGCCGGCGCGCAGAAGACCGGCATGACGCTGCACTACAGCGCGGCGGTGGTCGATTACGTCGATGGCGTGCTGGTGGCGCCGCAACGTCAGGGGCAGGCGCTGGACAGCATTCATCGCCTGGCCATGGTGCAGGGCTGGACGCCGCGAGGCTACGAGCAGCGCATCGACGACGGGCAGATTCAGCTGAGCTACAGCGACGACCTGCGGCAGATGATCCGCCAGGCGCTGAAGCAGGACACCGATGGCGCCTATTTCAACGTGGTGGTGGCAACCCACTACCTCGACAACATCCGGGCGCGCCCTGGTGCCTTGGTGTTCGACCCCAAGCTGCCGCATACCCGTGGCAGCTTCCACCTGTCGAGCGTGCGTCAGCCGCAGCTGATCGCCCGTTTCGACCGCTTCCTCGGCGAACGCTCGGCCCAGGTGGCGGCGCTCAAGGCGAAGTACCGGGTCGAGGCCAACCTGGACAGCGAGTACATGGGGCTCGAGCAGTGGAAGGTCGACTTTCTCGAACGCCAGAAAGCCAAAGCCGGTGCACAGGCGCCGGCTTCGTCCCCGCGTTGATGGTTCAGGCGCTGGCGTTGGCGCGTTTCAGCGCCTGCGCCTGGCCGTGCATCAGGCCATAGTGCAGCACCGCGCCGAGCAGGGCGCCTAGCAGCCAGGCGTAGCCCGACAGCTGGCTCAGACCGGGAACCCAGACCGAGGCCACCGAGAACAGCGAAGCAACGACGAACGCGACCAGCGCCTTGCGGTTCCAGCCGCCGTCGAAGTAGTAGGCCGAGCCGACCTCGGCGCTGAACAGCTGCTGCAGGTCGAGCTTGCGCCGGCGTACCAGGTAGTAGTCGGCGACGATGATGCCGTACAGCGGCGCCAGTACCGCGCCCAGGGTATCGACGAAGGCGGCGATGCCGACGTTGCTGATGAAGGCCACCCACAGGGCACCGATGAAGAAGGCGATGGCCGCGGTGATGAAGCCGCCGGTGCGGGCACTGATGTGCGCGGGGGCGAGGTTGGCCAGGTCGTAGGCCGGCGGGATGAAGTTGGCCACCAGGTTGATGCCCACGGTGGCGGCGAAGAAGGTCAGCGCGGCGATGATGGTCAGGGTCAGGTTGTCGACCCGGGCGACGATGTCGGTCGGATTGGTCAGCGTCTCGCCGAACACCACCACGGTGCCGGCGGTAATCACCAGGGCGATCAGCGAGAAGAACGCCAGGCTCACCGGCAGGCCGAGGAAGTTGCCGATGGTCATCTGCCTTTCGCTTTTGACGAAGCGGGCGAAGTCACCGTAGTTGATTACCACGGCGGCGAAGTAGGCGACCATGGTGCCGACTACGGCGAAGAAGGCGGCCACCGGCCCGGCGGCATAGTCGCCGCTGCCACGGAAGATGTTGCCCAGCTCGCCCAGCAGGCTCGGCCCGGCCTTGTACCAGATCATGATCATCAGGGCGATCATCACCACATAGACCAGCGGGCCGGCCCAGTTGAGGAAGCGGGTGATCCAGCTCATGCCGCAGATGAACAGGCCGACCTGGAACAGGCAGACGATCACGTAGGACAGCCAGCCGATGGCGGTCAGGCCGAGGTACAGGGCGGGTTCCTGCGGTTGCAGCAGCGAGTTGAGCAGCAGCGCCACGGCGGTGGAGGCGAAGTAGGTCTGCACGCCGTACCAGAAGATGGCGACGATGCCGCGTACCAGTGCGGGAAAGTTGGCGCCGCGCACACCCATGCTGGCGCGGGCGAACACCGGGAAGGGGATGCCGTACTTGACGCTGGGCTTGCCGGTCAGCTGGACCAGGCCCATGACGATGAAGCCGGCCAGCACGATGCCGGCCAGCACCGCCCAGCCATTGAGCCCGTAGGAGATGAACAGTGTCGCGGCGAGGGTGTAGCCGAACAGGCTCTGGATGTCGTTGGACCACACGTTGAATATCTCGAACCAGCCCCAGGTGCGCTTCTCCGGCGCCAGTGGAGCGAGGTCCTCGTTATGCAGCGTGGGGTCGATCTGCTTGATGCGAAAGTCGTCAGTGTCGGACATGAACCGCTCCCAGTATTGTTCTTGCGCACGGTGGCGTATGAGGAGGTTTGCCTGCAGGTTTCATTCCGCTTTTGTATGCGCTTCGTGACTGGGTTTGTGTATACAGCCACTTCGACAGTATTTCGGATGGAACCTGAGTGTCTTGTACACATAAAAAACCTTGATGAACATGGTTTTCTTGAAGATTGAACACAAAAGTAATAGATATTGTGATCAAAAACTTGACCGTATGATCAGTTTCATGCATGGAAAGAGGTAAGCCTCAAGGTGGCAGCAGGGTTGCGGATCTGCACCGATACGGTGCCGGGGTGACATGCGCGGGTCGCAATGGTGCGCTGCGGATCGGCGCGCGGCTGCGCGCTGCAGCCGAGGCAGGTGTGTCCGGGGCCCCAGGGGCTCGCCCGAAACGAAGAAAAGGGGGAAGGGCGCGAACGCCGATCCCCCCTTTACCCGGCCGCTGTCCCTACCCGACATCGGCCAAGTGCGTTGCGGCAGTGCTCAGAAGTGGTACTTGACCAGTGCCTGCACGGCGGTCTGGTCGAAGCGGTCACCCGATCCGTCTACCGGTTTCACGCCGTACTTGGCGCGCCACATGTTCACTTCGGTGCCAACGTAGAGCTGGCGCTCCTTGCCGAACAGCGCCTTGCCCGCATCCCACTTGATCTGGATCGAGGAGCCTACCGAGGTCTGGGTGCCGGCATCGCGGGACGGTGAGCGCCAGTCGACGAAGCCATCCACCAGGAAGTCCTGTTCGCCCAGGCTGAACGGATAGGCCGCGCTGACCGTCAGCTGGGTCGCATAGCCGTTGCTGTTGCGGTCGGCGAAGAAGGTGTGGTTGTTGATCTTCACCTGGTACAGGTTGGTCTTGAAGAAGTTGAAACCCGGTACGTCCCAGTCCAGGCCGATGCCGTACAGGTAGTTCTCCGGCCCTGGGCCGCCTTCGCCTTTCTCGTAGGTGAAGGCGGCATAGACGTCCTTGATCGGGCCGACGGCCAGCTCCTGCCCGGTCAGCCAGCTCAGGCTCACGCGCGGGGAGAACTCCATGTAGTAGAAGGAGTTGCGCTCGTGCTGGCGGAAGCTGCCGTTGTCGAAGCTGCCGCGCGTCTGCACGTTGTCGGTACGGATGTAGTCGAGGAAGTAGAAGATGTCGCCCCAGGCCCAGCCACTGGCATGCTCGAAGGTGAAGGTGGTCTGGGTGCGCTGCTCTTCGCCGTTGAAGTTCATGCGCTGGAAGTTCTCGCCGTACAGGTAGGACAGGCTGTTGTCCTGCCAGTGCAGCAGGTCGCCGGCAAGCGCCTGCTGACCGGAGAACAGTCCGGCAGAGAGGGCGAAGCAGTGAGGCAGATGCTTGAGTTTCATGGGTTTTCCTTGTTCTTTTGACGTGCAGACGGGTACCCCCGGCAGCGCGCTGCCGGGAGTGGACGGGTGGGGCGTGATCAGCTGGTGCGCGCGTCCGGGGTCAGGTCGCGGCCGAGGCTCTTGAGGCTGCTGTCGTCGACGCTATCGTCCTGGCGGTTCTGCAGCACGGTATGCAGGTGCGCCTCCGGGTCGTAGTCGTCTTCTTCCACTTCCTGCTGTTCGTCGGGCAGGAAGATGTTCAGCGCAATGGCACTGAAGGCTCCGATGGTGATCGGCGAGCCGAAGATGTTCTTCAGCACGTCCGGCATGTGCGACAGCACCTCCGGCACGCCGGCGACTCCCAGGCCGAGGCCCAGGGAGATGGCCACGATCAGCACGTTGCGACGGTGCAGACCGGCTTCGCTGAGAATCTTGATGCCGGCGACCGCCACGGTGCCGAACATGATCAGGGTGGCGCCGCCGAGCACCGGCTTGGGCATCAGTTGCAGCACCGCACCGACCGCCGGGAACAGGCCCAGCAGGATGAGGATGGCTGCGATGTAGAAGGCCACGTGGCGGCTGGCGACGCCGGTGAGCTGGATCACCCCGTTGTTCTGGCTGAACGTGGTCATCGGCAGGCTGTTGAACATGGCGGCGACTGCCGAGTTGCAGCCGTCGGCCAGCACCCCGGACTTGATCCGGCGCATGTACAGCGGGCCCTTGACCGGCTGCTTGGAGATGATCGAGTTGGCCGTCAGATCGCCAGCGGTTTCCAGCGGGGTGATCAGGAAGATCACGGCGATGGGCACGAAGGCGATCCAGTCGAAACTGAAACCGTACTTGAACGGTTGCGGCACGCTGAGCAGCGGCACCTCGGCCATGTTGGCGAAATCCACCCGACCGTTGAACCAGGCCACGGCGAAGCCCAGGGTCAGGCCGATGATCACGGCCGACAGGCGCAGCACCTGTGACGGCGCACGGTTGAGCAGGACGATGGTGCCCAGCACCAGGCCGCCGAGCGCCAGGTGGTGCAGGGCGCCGAGATCGGCAGCGCCGTAGCCGCCGGCGAGGTCGGTCATGCCCACCTTGATCAGCGACAGGCCCATCAGGCAGATGATGGTGCCGGTCACCACCGGGGTGATCACCTTGCGCAGCTTGTTGATGAACTGGCTGAAGGTGATTTCGACGAAGGCCGCGCAGAAGCAGATGCCGAACAGCGTGGCGAGAATTTCCTCTTCGCTGGCGCCGCGTCCCTTGACGATGAAGCCGGCGCTGAGAATCACGCTGAGGAAGCCGAAGCTGGTGCCCTGCAGGCACAGCAGGCCGGAACCGATCGGGCCGATGCGCTTGGCCTGGACGAAGGTGCCGAGGCCCGAGACGAACAGGGCCATGCTCACCAGGTAGGGCACGTGGGCGCCGAGGCCCAGGGCACTGCCGACGATCAGGGTGGGGGTGATGATGCCGACGAAGCTGGCCAGCACATGCTGCAGCGCCGCGAACAGGGCGGGGGCGAAAGCGGGGGTGTCATCCAACTGGTAGATCAGGTCGCTGTTGCCGGTAGGCGCAGCTGGGGTGGGGGCGTTGCTGTTTGTGGTCATGTCATAGCCTGCCATTTGTTTTTATACGGTCATGGGCTTACACGAGGCTTCACGGCACCTCTTTCCTGTTTGCTAGAAAGTTGTCTAGGTGGTCAGGATGTGGCGACTATAGCAACATGTGGACATGGTTAAAAACAATTTATTTATGGATTGTGCACAAAAAAGAACCGCCGGTCAGCTCGCGCTGCCGGCGGTTCCGGGGCGTAAAAAGATGCCGCGCCCAGTCACGGGAACGGCACGTGTGGCAATCAGTTGGTCGGGGCGCCCTTGGCGATCCAGTTGCCGATCAGGTCGCGCTCGTCCTGGGTCATCTGGGTGATGTTGCCCAGCGGCATGATCTGCGAGGCAACGCTCTGGGCGTGGATCTTCGCGGCCTGAGCCTGCATCTGCTCGGGCGTGTCGAGCATCAGGCCGGCTGGCGCCGCGCTGAACATCGGGCTGCTCGGGGTGGCCGAATGGCAGACGGTGCAGCGTTCATGGATCACGCTCTCGACCTTGCCGAAGTCGGCAGCCGTCGCCGCTCCACCTGTTGCCGGAGCCGGGTTTTCCTGGGCATCTGGCTGGCTGCTGGCAACTTCTTCCACCTTGCTCAGAGTCTCGCTGGCTGCCGGCTGCTCCACGGCTGCCACCGGGGCGGCGGCGGGGGCGCGGTTCGCCGGGGAGGTGACGTAGGCCAGGCAGATCATGCCCAGGGCCGCGGCCGGCAGGGTCCAGACATACTTGCTGCTGTCGTGGCGGGTGTTGAAGTAGTGGCGTACCAGCACGGCCAGGATCGCGATGCCCGCCAGGATCAGCCAGTTGTACTGGCTGCCGTAGGTGCTCGGGAAGTGGTTGCTGATCATGATGAACAGCACCGGCAGGGTGAAGTAGTTGTTGTGGCGCGAGCGCAGCAGGCCCTTGGCCGGCAGCAGCGGGTCGGGGGTGGTGTTGGTCTCGATGGCCTTAACCAGCGCGCGCTGGGCCGGCATGATGGTGAAGAACACGTTGCCGACCATGATGGTGCCGATGATGGCGCCGACATGGATGTACGCGGCACGACCGCTGAAGATCTGGCTGAAGCCATAGGCCGCGGCGATGATCAGCACGAACAGCACGGCGCCGAGCAGGGCCGGGCGCTTGCCCAGCGGCGAGTCGCAGAGCAGGTGATAGATCAGGTAGCTGGCGGCCATGGAGCCGAGGCCGATGGCGATGGCGGCGGCTGGCGCCAGATCGACACCCGGCTTGACCAGGTACAGGCTCGGGTTGAGGTAGTAGACCACCAGCAGCAGGGCGACGCCTGATAGCCAGGTGAAGTAGGCCTCCCATTTGAACCAGTGCAGGTTCTCCGGCATTTTCGGGGGGGCCAGCTTGTATTTTTCCAGGTGGTAGATCCCGCCGCCGTGGATCGCCCAGAGGTCGCCCGAGAGGCCCTCGCGTGGGTTGCTACGGTTGAGGTTGTTCTCCAGCCAGACGAAATAGAAGGATGCGCCGATCCAGGCGATGCCGGTGATCATATGGATCCAGCGGACGCCCAGGTTTAGCCATTCGGTGAAATGTGCTTCCACGATCTGTACCTCTTTCCCGGGGGAGACACGCCAGCCCCGGGCTTCTCTTATTGGTGGGGGTTGAGGAGAAGAAGCTCGTCCTCATTGAAGAAATGCTCATCGCAGTTGTTGCCGGAACCACTGCGATCAACCACCAGGAAGTCATCCCGCTTTTCGATCGTCAGCACCGGGTGGTGCCAGACGCCGCGATGGTAATTGACGCCCTGCCTGCCATTGCTGAGGAAGGCACGGACGGACCCTGATACAGGTACATCGCCAACTGGCGCGACCACGATCAGAAAGGGGTTGCCGAGCAGCGGCACGAAGGCCTGGCTGCCCAGCGGATGGCGTTCCAGCATGCGGATGGTCAGCGGCATCTGCAGCGCCTCGGCGCTGAAGATGCTGATGATGGCCTGGTCCTCCGGCTGCGCCGTCTCCACGCTGGCCAGCTTGTGATAGCGGCGGGTGGAGCCGTTGTTGATCATGAAGAAATCGCTGCCTTCGGTTTCGATCACGTCACCGAAAGGGGCGAAGGCTTCTTTGCTCAGGGGCTCGATGGTCAGGCTACGCATGGCTGTTCTACTTGTTCTGTTCGGTTGAAGGGGGCAGCGCCTTACAGCTGCTGCAGGCGGAATAGGGCGATCTTGTTGATCTCGGCCAGGGCGGTGCTGAACTCCTGCTCCGGGCTGTTGTGAATGCGCTCTTCGAAGGCTGCCAGGATCTGGTGGCGGTTGCTGCCCTTGACGGCCTTGATGAAGGGGAAGCCGAACTTGGCCTTGTAGGCGTCGTTGAGCTCGGTGAAGCGGGCGAACTCCTCGGCGGTGCATTCGTGGATGCCGGCACCGGACTGCTCGGCGGTGCTGGAGGCTGTCAGTTCGCCGCGCACGGCAGCCTTGCCGGCCAGGTCCGGGTGCGCGTTGATCAAGGCCAGCTGGGCATCCGCGCTGGCGGACAGGAGGATGTCGGCCATGCGCTGCTGCAGCCCGTCGATGTCGTCGACGCTGTCGTCCAGGCCAAGGTCATACGCCTTCTCGGCCACCCAGGGCGAGTGCTCGTAGATGTCGGCGAAGGCCGCGACGAACGCGTCACGGCTCAGCTGGGAAGGGGTCAGGGTCTGGAAACGGCTCATGGGCGGCTCTCTCATTCGGTCGCGCGGAAGGGGTGGGTGGCGTGCCAGTGCCTGGCGATGTCGACACGGCGGGCGCACCAGACCTTGTCATGGCGCTTCACGTATTCGATGAAGCGGGCCAGCGACGCCAGGCGGGCCGGCCGGCCGAGCAGGCGGCAATGCATGCCGATCGACAGCATCTTCGGCGCGCCGGCTTCGCCCTCGGCGTAGAGCACGTCGAAGGCGTCCTTGAGGTATTCGAAGAAGTCGTCGCCCTTGTTGAAGCCCTGCACCTGGGTGAAGCGCATGTCGTTGGTGTCCAGGGTGTAGGGAATCACCAGGTGCGGCTTCTCCACGGTACTGGCCGGGTCCCAGTAGGGCAGGTCGTCGTCGTAGGTGTCGGAGTCGTAGAGGAAGCCACCCTCTTCACGCACGATGCGCCGGGTGTTCGGGCCCAGGCGGCCGGTGTACCAGCCCAGCGGGCGTTCGCCGGTCAGCTCGGTGAGAATACGGATGGCCTCGAGCATGTGCTCGCGCTCGCCGGCTTCGTCCATGTTCTGGTAGTCGATCCAGCGATAGCCATGGCTGCAGATTTCATGGCCGGCGGCGACCATCTGCTTGATCACCTCAGGGTGACGCTGGGCGGCCATGGCCACGGCGAAGACGGTCAGCGGAATGTCGTGCTTGCGGAACAGTTCGAGCAGGCGCCAGACCCCGGCGCGGCTGCCGTACTCGTAGAGCGACTCCATGCACAGGTTGCGCTGGCCCTGCAGCGGCTGGGCGGCGACCATCTCGGAGAGGAAGGCCTCGGATTCCTTGTCCCCATGAAGAATGTTGCGCTCGCCACCCTCTTCGTAGTTGAGCACGAAGGACAGGGCGATACGGGCGTCGCCCGGCCAGTGCGGGTGGGGCGGGTTGGCGCCGTAGCCGATCAGATCGCGTGGGTAATCAGCGTTCACTGCAGTCTTCCTGTATGGAGCGTTGCGGTCACTGCGTGCCTGGCTTCAGGGTTACGCGACCGGGATGGCTAATTGTATACAAAGTAGATTGCCGTTTGTAAATCGACTTTTCATTATTTTATCGGCCGTGCAGCATAACCGGGAATTTGCCCGGATGGTCAGCTCCGAGCCGCTTACGTGGCGCCAAGCGTGCATCGCAACGGGCTTCGCCATGAACCTGTTTGGTGCATGGCAGAAAGCGGCGAGCTAATCATTGTGTACAATTTGTATGTGAAAGTGTTGTATATTCTGCCTGCATGCTATCCTGCCGATGCGTCGGAGCATTGCGACGAACCGATTTCAACAGAGCAGAGGAGGTGTGGTGTCCGTCTGGCGCTGGGCGCAACGGGCATCCGAGACCCATGGGACGTTTGACTACGCATGTACTGGACGCCGCGCACGGTTGCCCAGGGAGTGACATCAAGGTCGAGCTGTACCGCGTCGAAGGCGCGCAGCTGGAGCTGATCAACAGCGTTACCACCAATCACGATGGCCGCTGCGATGCGCCGGTGCTGCAGGGCGATGACTACCGCACGGGCGTCTATCAACTGCACTTCCATGCCGGTGACTACTACCGCGCACGTGGCGTGAAGCTGCCGGACACGGCCTTCCTCGACGTGGTCGTGCTGCGCTTCGGCATCGATGCCGGCCAGGAGCACTACCACGTGCCGCTGCTGATTTCCCCCTACAGCTACTCCACCTATCGCGGTAGCTGAGTGAGCGGCAGGCCACTGCCTGCCGGACGAATGCTTGTCACCCTCAGACTCGTTTGAGTCCTTACGCCCGCTCACACTGCGGGCTTTTTTTTGCCTGCATTTCGGGGCCGTCATCACGGCCCATCGATGGCGCATCTGTTTCGATCGGTGTGGGGGCGCACCCTGCCGAGCCGGTCTTCGGCGCATGCTCCGGATGAAAACCGGGTATGGGCTGGCGACGTGCCTGCCGTTGCTGAGACAAACGAAAAAACCGGCACAAGGCCGTAGCGCTGTTCACATAAGAAGTGGTCGGACACGATCAGTCCCCCAGCCCCTCTCCCATGAATGGGAGAGGGGAGCCAAGCGTGTGCAACCCTGAATGCACAGGCCCGTAGCCCGGATGAAATCCGGGGCCGGCAACCTGCTTGCGGATTGCGCATCCGCCCATCGCGGCCGGGCCAAACGAAAAACCCCGGCACGAGGCCGGGGCTGCGATCAGCGCGGAACCTCTGCGTTCAGAGGAAGGCGAACTTGGCGATGAAGATCACGCACAGCACGTACAGGCTCAGCGATACCTTCTCGCGCTGGCCGGTCAGCAGCTTCAGCGTGGCGTAGGTGAGGAAGCCCAGGGCGATACCGTTGGCGATGGAGAAGGTCAGCGGCATCATCACCACGGTGACGATGGCGGGGATGGTGTCGGTATGGTCCTTCCAGTCGATGTGCGCCATGCCGCTCATCATCAGCATCGCCACGTAGATCAGCGCGCCGGCGGTGGCGTAGGCGGGGATCATGCCGGCCAGCGGGGCGAAGAACATCGCGGCGAGGAAGAGGATGCCGACGGTCATGGCGGTCAGGCCGGTGCGGCCACCGGCGGCGACCCCGGAAGCGCTCTCCACGTAGCTGGTCACCGGCGGGCAGCCGACCATGGCGCCGATCACGCTGGAGGTGGAGTCGGCTTTCAGGGCCTTGGACAGGTTCTGGATCTTGCCGTCCTCATCCACCAGGTTGGCGCGATGCGCCACGCCCATCAGCGTGCCGGCGGTGTCGAACATGTTCACGAAGAGGAACGCGAGGATCACGCTGATCATCGCCACGTTGAACGCGCCGGCGATGTCCATGGCCAGGAAGGTCGGGGCCAGGCTCGGTGGCATCGACACCAGGCCGCCGTACTCGACCAGGCCCAGGGCCCAGCCCAGGGCGGTGACGCCGAGCATGCTGAAGAGGATGGCGCCGAACACGTTGCGGTGGCTGAGCACGGCGATCAGCAGGAAGCACACGGCGGCGAGCAGCGCCGACGGGTTGCCGAACGAGCCCATGGTCAGCAGCGTGGCCGGGCTGTCGACGACGATGCCGGCGGTCTTCAGGCCGATCAGGCCGAGGAACAGGCCGACCCCGGCGCCCATGGCGAAGCGCAGGCTCATCGGGATGCTGTTGAGCAGCCACTCGCGGATCTTCGACAGGCTCATGATCATGAACAGCACGCCGGAGATGAATACCGCGCCCAGGGCGATCTGCCAGCTGTAGCCCATCTCACCGACGACGGTATAGGTGAAGAAGGCGTTCAGGCCCATGCCGGGAGCCAGGCCGACAGGCCAGTTGGCGTACAGCCCCATCAGGAAGCAGCCCAGCGCCGCGCCGATGCAGGTGGCGACGAAGGCGGCCCCGTGGTCGATGCCGGCACTGGCCATGATGTTGGGGTTGACGAAGATGATGTAGGCCATGGTGACGAAGGTGGTCACACCAGCGATCAGTTCGGTCTTGATGGTGGTGCGGTGCTCGGTCAGTTTGAAGAAGCGGTCGAGCAGGCCACCTCTTGCCAGTTGAGTCGCATGTTGTTCTTGTTTGACGCTTTCCACAGCGGGTACTCCTCATCTCTCTTGTTGTGTACCGCCCAGAGCGTTGCGCAAGGACAATGCTCTCTGAGGCAGGCGGTGTTCTCGGCGGTGCTTCCTGGCTAAGTTGTTGACCGAGCGGTCAAGAAGTCACTCAGGCGCGATTATGCTGTTGTATACAAAAAATGCAATTAATGTTTTTAATGTTGCATGAATCGCACCATTCGCCGATCTCCAGGGTTCAGCGGGTGGATTTGGAGACAATCGTCTATCTGTTGGTAAAAGCCCTTTTAAAACAGACAGATGGATGATCCATCCTGCAGCTCGTTCTGGTCCCTGGAGGGTATGCCAGGAGCGATCGGTTCGGCCTTATCCGGTAACGACCTGAGGGGTGGCGTGCATATAAGGAAAGAGTTTGAGGGCACGTTCGGTTTTCTCGCCTGTCGGCTGACCTCTCAGGGGGGACGTCATACGACGACAGGTGTGGTGGCTGGTTGAGTTGTGTACAATTGGCCGAATATTTTTCTGATGTTTTTTCGCTCGGAGCTTGTCAGCTACCGGGTAGAACACAGTAGAGTCGCAGTGTCGCCGACTCTCATTGACGCGAGCCAGAATGAACGATCAATTGCAGCCACTGAAGAAGCAGCCGCGTGCGGGCAAGAGCAGCCGTAGCGGGACTCAGGACGATGTCGTATATGCCCATATCTTCGATGCCATTCTCGAGCAGCGCCTGGCGCCAGGCACCAAGCTGAGCGAAGAGGCCCTGGGCGAGATCTTCGGTGTCAGTCGCACCATCATTCGCCGTGCCCTGTCGCGTCTGGCCCATGAAGGGGTGGTGCTGCTGCGGCCGAATCGCGGTGCGGTAGTGGCCAGCCCCAGCGTCGAGGAAGCCCGGCAGATCTTCTACGCACGCCGACTGGTGGAGCGCGCGATCACCGAGCTGGCCGTCGAGCATGCCACGGCAGAGCAGCTCGCCGAGCTGCGGCAGATGGTCAAGGACGAGCAGGACAGCTTCTCCCGGGGTGACCGTGGCGCCGGCATCCGCCTGTCCGGCGAGTTCCACCTGAAGCTGGCCGAGGCCGCGCGTAACGCGCCGCTGGTGAGCTTCCAGCGCAGCCTGGTGTCGCAGACCTCGCTGATCATCGCCCAGTACGAAAGCGGCAGCCGCTCGCATTGCTCGTACGATGAGCACAACCAGCTGATCGACGCCATCGAGGCGCGCGATGCCGAGCGTGCGGTGCACCTGATGATGCACCACATGGACCATATCGACAGCAAGCTGAACCTGGACGAGGAAAGCGCCTCGGATGACCTGCACGCAGTGTTCTCGCACCTGCTGCAGACCAAGAAGAAGCCTGGGCGGAACGCGGCCAACCGCTGATTGGTTGCGCTGGATACGAAAAAAGCCCCGATGTTCGCGCATCGGGGCTTTTTTGTCGGGGCGGCGTGGTTGGGCCGAGGCGCATGTGTGCAGGCGCTGGCAGGCCCGCGATGCGCGGCTGAGCTGATCGCCGGCAAGCGGGCTCCTGCGATCGTGTCGCGTGCTGAACATCTCGCGCCACGCTGTCGGCACGAATCCATTCGCGATGCCGCCGCGCATCGCGGGTAGCCTGATCGCGGATGGATCCGCTGCGACGAAAGCGCTCAGGCGTCGGCCTCAGCTGCGCTGGTGCACCGATACGCCGGCGGCGAAGGTCTCCTTCACGGCGCGATCATCACCGAGCATGGTCAGGGCGAACAGGCGCTCTTCCAGGCTCCTGGCCTGCTGCATGCGGTAGCTGATCAGCGGCGTGGCGTTGTAGTCCAGCACCAGGAAGTCGGCATCCTTGCCCGGCAGGAAGTTGCCCAGCCGGTCGTCCAGGTACAGCGCGTTGGCGCCGCCCAGAGTGGCCAGGTACAGCGACTTGAACGGATCGAGCTTCTTGCCCTGCAGCTGCATCACCTTGTACGCCTCGTTCAGCGACTGCAGCTGGCTGAAGCTGGTACCGGCGCCGACGTCCGTACCCAGGCCGACGCGGACGCCGTGTGCTTCCAGCTTGTTCAGGTCGAACAGGCCGCTGCCCAGGAACAGGTTGGAGGTCGGGCAGAAGGCCACTGCCGAGCCGGTTTCGGCCAGGCGCTGGCACTCCTCGTCGCACAGGTGCACGCCATGGGCGAACACGGCGCGCGGGCCGATCAGCCTGTGGTGGTCGTAGACGTCCAGGTAACCCTTGCGCTCGGGGAACAGCGCCTTGACCCACTCGATCTCCTTGCGGTTCTCGGACAGGTGGGTGTGCATGTACAGGTCCGGGTACTCGCCGAGCAGCTTGCCGGCCAGCTCCAGCTGCTCCGGCGTGCTGGTCGGGGCGAAGCGCGGGGTGACGGCATAGTGCAGGCGGCCCTTGCCGTGCCAGCGTTCGATCAGCGCCTTGCTCTCGGCGTAGCCGGTTTCCGCGGTATCGGTCAGGTAGTCCGGGGCGTTGCGATCCATCAGCACCTTGCCGGCGATCATGCGCAGGTTGAGCTTGTCGGCTTGCTCGAAGAAGGCGTCCACCGACTGCGGGTGCACGCTGCCGAACACCAGGGCGGTGGTGGTGCCGTTGCGCAGCAGCTCCTTGAGGAAGATCGCCGCCACGTCGCTGGCGTGGGCCTTGTCGGCGAACTGCTGCTCGGTGGGGAAGGTGTAGGTCTCGAGCCAGTCCAGTAGCTGCTCGCCGTAGGAGGCGATCATGCCGGTCTGCGGGTAGTGGATGTGGGTGTCGATGAAGCCGGGGGTGATCAGCGCATCGCGGTAGTGCTGTACCTCGACACCGGCCAGTTTCGGCAGCAGCTCGGCGGCAGCGCCAACCTGGGCGACCTTGCCATTCTCGATCAGCAGGATGCCGTCCTCGAAGTACTGATAGGACTGTTCCACGCCGACCACGGCCGGGTCGGCCAGGCTGTGCAGGATGGCGGCGCGGTAGGCTTTGACGGTATTGCTCATCGTTCGAATCTCATGGGTTGATCAATGCTGTGCGCTGGCCACGGGGCGAGCGGTCGTCGCGTCTCCCGGCGGGGAGGCGAGTAGAACCCATGCGTCCCCAGGTGAACAGCGTTGTGGCTGGGGTGCGCCTTGCGCACCGGAAATCGGAACAATCAGGAGCGGCGTGATGCCGGCAACAGCCTGGCCACGCTGGATTCGCCTTTCTTGACCTCCTGGCCGGCTGTCTTTTCACCAAACAGGGCGTTGTAGGTGGCGATCACCTCGCCGGCGATGGACACGGCGATCTCCACCGGCAACTTGCCCTTCACCTCGGGCAGACCCATCGGGCAGCGCATGCGTGCCATGAGCGGCTCCTCGAAGCCACGCTCGCGCAGGCGGTGCTCGAACTTGACGCGCTTGGTGCGGGAGCCGATCAGGCCGTAGTAGGCGAAGTCGCCGCGCTGCAGGATCGCTGCGGTCAGCTCCAGGTCGAGCTGATGGTTGTGGGTCATGACGATGTAGTAGCTGCCGGGCGGCATGTTCTCCACCTCGTCGACCACCTCGTCGTTGACGATCTTCTGCACGTTGGCCGGGATCTGCTCGGGGAACTCGTTCTCCCGCGAGTCGATCCAGCGCACCTTGCACGGCAGGCTGGCCAGCAGCGGCACCAGTGCACGGCCGACATGGCCGGCGCCGAACACGGCGATCTGCGCCTGGGGCTGGCCCATGGGCTCGAACAGCAGCACGGTGGCGCCGCCGCAGCACTGGCCGAGACTGGCGCCGAGGGAAAAGCGCTCCAGGCGGGTGTCCTGGCTGCGGCTCTCGAGCATTTCACGGGCCATCTGCATGGCCTTGTACTCCAGGTGGCCGCCACCGATGGTTTCGAAGATGCGCTCGGCGGTGACCACCATCTTCGAGCCGGCGTTGCGCGGGGTAGAGCCGCGCTCCTCGATGATGGTCACCAGCACGCAGGCTTCGCCCTTGTCTTGCAGGTCGGCGAGGGCACTGATCCAGCTCATTTGCTCAGCCTCCAGGAAGGCGTGGTCTGTCCCGGGCGCGGCAGGCGCCAGTTGCTCGGCGACGGCTCGAGAATCGGCTCCGGTGCCGGGCGCGCGGGTGGATTGTTCGGCTCGGTGTGTCTTGTCATTGTTGTACACCTCTTTGCTTTGGGTCGTAGCCCGGATGCAATCCGGGGCAGGGTTCCCCGGATTTCATCCGGCTACGAATCAGGCCGGCTCGGCCTCGGCAGTGCTGGCTGCCTTGCTCTGTGCTTTCAACTTGCGCATCTGCTCCACCCCCCAGAGCACGCGCTCGGGCGTGGCCGGGGCGTCGATCTGCGGTTGCACCTGGTAGTCGGCCAGGCTGGCCACGGCGTCCTTCAGGGCGCACCAGGCCGCGATGCCGAGCATGAACGGCGGCTCGCCGACGGCCTTGGAATGGAACACGGTGTCTTCCGGGTTCTTGCGGTTCTCCACCAGCTTCACGCGCAGGTCGATGGGCATGTCGGCGATGGCCGGGATCTTGTAGCTGGCCGGGCCGTTGGTCATCAGCTTGCCCTTGGCGTTCCACACCAGCTCCTCGCAGGTCAGCCAGCCCATGCCCTGGACGAAGGCGCCCTCGACCTGGCCGATGTCGATGGCCGGGTTCAGCGAGTCGCCGACGTCATGCAGGATGTCGCCACGCAGCATGCGGTATTCGCCGGTCAGGGTGTCCACCAGCACCTCCACGCAGGCCACGCCGTAGGCGTAGTAGTAGAAGGGGCGGCCGGCAGCCTTGTCGCGGTCGTAGTAGATCTTCGGCGTGCGGTAGAAGCCGGTCGAGGACAGCGATACCTGGCCGAAGTAGGCCTTCTGGATCATCTCCTCGAACGACAGGAAGTGGTCGCGCACCCGTACCTGGCCATTGCGGAACTCGATGTCTTCCGGCGTGACCTTGTATTCGCGCACCAGGAAGTCCACCAGGCGCTGCTTGATGGTCTCGGCGGCGTTCTTCGCCGCCATGCCGTTGAGGTCGGCACCGCTGGAGGCAGCGGTGGGCGAGGTGTTGGGCACCTTGTCGGTGTTGGTGGCGGTGATCTGGATGCGCTCGATATCGACCTGGAAGACCTCGGCCACGACCTGCGCGACCTTGGTGTTCAGGCCCTGGCCCATCTCGGTGCCGCCGTGGTTCAGGTGGATCGAACCGTCGGTGTAGATGTGGATCAGCGCACCGGCCTGGTTGAGGAAGGTGGCCGTGAAGCTGATGCCGAACTTCACCGGGGTCATGGCCAGGCCTTTCTTCAGCACCGGGCTCCTGGCGTTGAAGGCGCGGATTTCCTCGCGGCGTTTGGCGTACTCGCAGCTTGCCTCCAGCTCGGCGGTCATCTCGTGGATGACGTTGTGCTCGACGGTCTGGTGGTAGTGGGTGACGTTGCGCTCGGTCTTGCCGTAGTAGTTGCGCTTGCGCACTTCCAGCGGGTCCTTGCCCAGGCTGCGGGCGACGGCGTCCATCACTTCCTCGATGGCGACCATGCCCTGCGGGCCGCCGAAGCCGCGATAGGCGGTGTTCGAGGCGGTGTTGGTCTTGCAGCGATGACCGTTGATGGTGGCGTTGCCCAGGAAGTAGGCGTTGTCCGAGTGGAACATGGCGCGGTCGACGATGGAGCCGGACAGGTCCGGCGAGTAGCCGCAGTTGCCGGCCAGGTCCATCTCGATGCCGTGCAGCAGGCCGTCGTCATCGAAGCCGACGTCGTACTCGACATAGAAGGGGTGGCGCTTGCCGGTCATGCTCATGTCTTCCATGCGCGGCAGGCGCATCTTGGTCGGTCGGCCGGTGAGGTGCGCGATCACCGCGCACAGGCAGGCGGGGCCCGCGGCCTGGGTTTCCTTGCCGCCGAAACCGCCCCCCATGCGACGCATGTCGATGACGATCTTGTTCATCGGCACACCGAGCACCTCGGCGACCAGCTTCTGCACCTCGGTGGGGTTCTGCGTCGAGGTGTAGACCAGCATGCCGCCATCCTCGGTGGGCATGACCGAGGAAATCTGCGTTTCCAGGTAGAAGTGCTCCTGGCCGCCGATGTGCAGCGTGCCCTGCAGGCGACGCGGGGCGCTGGCCAGCTGGGCAGCCGAGTCGCCGATGCGGTGGGTGTGGCTGGCGAGGACGAAATGCTGCTTGCGGTAGGCCTCGACCACGTCGAGCACCGGCTCCAGGTCCTCGTACTCGACGATCGCGGCCATGGCCGCCTTGCGCGCGGTTTCCAGGCTGTCGGCGGCCACTGCCAGGACCACCTGGCCGACGTACTCGACCTTGCCGTCGGCCAGCAGCGGGTCGCCGGCGACCACCGGGCCGATATCCAGCTGGCCCGGTACGTCATCCTTGGTGATGGCGATGGCCACGCCCGGAATCTCGTAGCAGGGGCGGGTGTCGATGCGCACGATGCGCGCATGGGCGCGGTCGGACTGGCGCGCGTAGACGTGCAGCTGGTTGGGAAATTCCAGGCGGTCGTCGACATAGACCGCTTCGCCGGATACGTGCTTGTCCGCACTCTCGTGCTTGACGCTGCGGCCCACGCCGCTGGTCATGCCGGCGCGAAACAGTGCGGCCAGCTCTTCCTGGGATTTGTGTTCGATATGACTGGACATCTTCGCCTCCAAAACTTCGCATGCCGCCGGACGGGCCGGCGGCGGATCAATTCACTGCACGCTTACGCGTAAGCGGTAACCCGGGTTTCGATCTCGGGTGACTGCTGTTCCAGGAAGAACTTGCGCAGCAGGTTCTGGGCAGTGAGCAGGCGGTATTCCTTGCTGGCGCGGAAATCCGACAGCGGGGTGAAGTCTTCACTCAGCGCCTCGCAGGCGCGTTCGATCACGCCTGGATACCAGGCCGAGCCGACCAGGGCCGCTTCGCAGGCGCTGGCGCGTTTGGGGATGGCGGCCATGCCACCGAAGGCGATGCGCGCTTCGCTCACCACGCCGTCGACGAGGGTCAGGCTGAACGCCGCGCAGACGGCGGAGATGTCGTCGTCGAGGCGCTTGGACACCTTGTAGGCGCGGAACGCCTGGTTCGCCTGCTTGCGTGGCACGATGATCTTCTCGATGAACTCGGCTTCCTGGCGAGCGGTCACCTTGTAGTCGAGGAAGTACTCCTGCAGCGGCAGGATGCGCCGGTTGTTGCCCTGGCGCAGGGCGATCTGCGCACCCAGGGCGATCAGCAGCGGCGGGGCGTCGCCGATGGGCGAGGCGTTGCCGATGTTGCCGCCCAGGGTGCCCTGGTTGCGGATCTGCAGCGAGGCGAAGCGGTGCAGCAGCTCGCCGAAGTCCGGGTATTCGTGCGACAGCGCTGCGTAGCAGTCGGACAGCGCGGCGGCGGCGCCGATCTCGATGGCACTGTCGGTCACTTCGATGCGCTTCATGTCTTCGATATGGCCGACGTAGATCATCACCGGCAGTTCACGGTGGAACTGGGTGACTTCCAGGGCCAGGTCGGTGCCGCCAGCCAGCAGGCGCGCTTCGGGGTTGGCGGTGTAGAGGTCGGCCAGGTCGGCCACGGTCAGCGGTACCAGGCAGCGCTTGTCGCCACTGTTGAGTTCGGCGGTTTCACGCGGGGTGATGGCCTTGAGCTGGGCGACGGTGTCGCTCTCGAAGGCATCGAACTGGTCCGGCTGCTTCTGGCAGCAGGCCTGCTCGGCGGCGTCGATGATCGGGCGGTAGCCGGTGCAGCGGCACAGGTTGCCGGCCAGGGCCTCCAGCGTAGCGCCCTTGTCGTAGCCGCTGGCGCCTGACGCGGCCTGATTCTTCTGCAGGGCGAACAGCGACATGATGAAACCGGGAGTGCAGAAACCGCACTGCGAACCGTGGCAGTCGACCATCGCCTGCTGCACGCTGTGCAGCTTGCCCTGGTGCTTGAGGTCTTCGACGGTGATCAGTTGCTTGCCGTGCAGGCTGGAGACGAAGGTCAGGCAGGAGTTGAGGGTGCGGTAGCGTACGCGCTCCCCGATCAGTTCGCCGACCACCACGGTGCAGGCGCCACAGTCGCCGGAGGCGCAGCCTTCCTTGGTTCCGGTCTTGCCGACGTGTTCACGCAGGTAGTTGAGCACGGTGACGTTGGGGTCCAGGGCATGCTCGGTACGCAGCTCCCGGTTGAGTAAAAACTGGATCAAGGACGACCTCCAGGCACTTTATTGTTATGAATCGGTTGGCCGCCAGTGAAATGCACGCGTCGCAAGGCGCTGGCGCGGTTGCCAATAGGGGCAATCTAGAGATTTCTGACTTTTGGGTCAATAAATATTTGACCTGGCGGTCAGCTGTTTGTCATGCGTTTCGGTTATGAGCGGCTGATGCAGAAAGCGTAGCGACTTTCATGCCAGTGAAGGGCGCTGGCACGGGGCCTGGAGAGGGGGAGGCGGTGTGAGCCAGGAGAGGGTTGCGCGCATGGCGTGCGGTGCAGCAAAACAGCCCCGGGCGCTTGCGCGGCCGGGGCTGGCTGGGGGCGAGTGAGGCTCAGGTCAGCTGCGATTCGCTCAGCTGGTGTTCCTCGCCGGCGTAGTAGGCGCGCACCTTGGGGTCCATGATCGCGCGCCACAGTGGCGGAAAGAGGGCGAGCACGATCATTCCGGCATAACCGTTGGGGAGTTGCGGGCTGTCGTCGAAATGGCGCAGCACCTGGTAGCGCCGCTTGGCGTAGGCGTGGTGGTCGGAGTGGCGCTGCAGGTGGAAGAGGAACAGGTTGGTCAGCAGGAAGTTGCTGTTCCACGAGTGATGCGGCGTGGTGCGCTCGTAGCGGCCGTTGTCCAGTTTGCGCCGGTGCAGGCCGTAGTGCTCGACGTAGTTGACGATCTCCAGCAGGGTGAAGGCCATCAGCGCCTGGCCCAGGAAGAACAGTGCGCCCAGCCAGCCGAAGGCCAGGCTGAAACCGAGCAACAGCAGCGCACTGATGGCGTACCACCAGATCAGCTCGTTGCGCCAGTGCAGGGCAGGCAGGCCGCGGCGCTGGAGGCGCTCGGCCTCCAGCCTCCAGGCATTGAGGAAGTTGTGCTTGTAGGCATGTGGCAGGAAGGCGTACAGGCTCTGGCCAAACCGCGAGGACGAGGCGTCTTCCGGCGTCGAGACATGCACATGGTGGCCACGCACGTGCTCCACCTTGAAGCCGGCGTAGCACACCGCTGCCAGCAGCAGGCCGCCGGCGTTCTGTTCCAGCGCCGCATCCTTGTGAATCAGCTCGTGCGAGACAGTGATGCCGATGGCGCCCATCACCGTGCCCACCGAGAGTACCCAGCCGAGCTGGCCGACCCAGCTCCAGCCCGCGTAACTGACGAATATCCAGGCGCTCCAGACCAGCATCGCCAGCAGCAGCGGCACCGTCGCCAGGCTCAGCAGGCGATAGTAGCCCTGGGCTTCCAGGGCTGGCACCTCGTCGCGCTCGTCCGGGTTGGCCGGGTCGCGGCCCACGACGAAGTCGAGCAGCGGAATCACGCCGAACACCACCGTGATCACCAGCCAGGCCCAGGCGTCGGCATGAGCGCTGCCCAGCGACCAGTGGTAGCTGAGGGGGATGCCGAGCACCGGGATCAGCCAGATCCAGTAGCCGACCTTTTTCAGGGCGAGCATCCAGTGCGAGGGAAGTCTTTCGAACATGCCGGTCTCCGTCTGATTGTTGTTATGAACTGACATGTAGGATTGTAGGGCAATCAGTTTTTGTGACCATGGCTTCATGGCCAACCTTTAGAACGGAAAGCACATGCCGCGGACGCTTGGCCCGGTAACACCCTGTGTTACACTCGCCGCCAGATTTTCTTGCTTCCGCCCAGCCGTGGCGGGGCCCCCAGACTCGACCGCCTGCCCGCTGTATCGACGCACATAAGGAATGTCATGACGTTCAAGGCCCCGGACAGCCTCGCCGAGCAAATTGCCCACTATCTGGCCGAACGCATCATTCGTGGTGAGCTCAAGGAACGTGAGCGCATCCAGGAGCAGAAGGTCACCCAGGCCCTGAATGTCAGCCGTGGTTCGGTGCGCGAGGCACTGCTGATTCTCGAACGTCGCCACCTGATTGTGATCCTGCCGCGCCGGGGTGCCCAGGTCAGCGAACTGACCGCACATCACGTCACCAGCCTCTATGCGCTGACCATCGAACTCTACGCCATGCTGGCCCGCGCGGTGATCGAAGGGTGGAAGGTGGAAACCGACCTGGCGCCGTTCATCGACATCCAGCAGCGCCTGCTGGACAGCCTGCAGCGTGGCGACATCGGCGCCTTCGTCGAGAACAGCTTCGACGTCATGCGCGCGGCCTTTCCCTTCGCCGACAATCCCTACCTGCAGGAAACCCTGGAGAACCTGTTGCCGGCCATCAGCCGCACCTATCACCTGGCGCTGGAGCGCCGCAAAGGCGAGATGGGCCAGTTCATGGGCACCTTCGCCAGCCTGCTGCAGGCGATCATCGGGCGTGACCACGAGCGTGCCCGCGAAGTCCTGCAGGCCTACGGTCAGCACAACTGCCAGCTGGTGCTGGCGACCCTGGCGGAGCGCTAAGCCCCGATGCGCCTGAAGAGCATCAAGCTGGCCGGCTTCAAGTCCTTCGTCGATCCGACGACGGTCAGCTTTCCCAGCAACATGGCAGCGGTGGTCGGGCCCAACGGTTGCGGCAAGTCCAACATCATCGACGCCGTGCGCTGGGTGATGGGCGAAAGTTCGGCGAAGAACCTGCGTGGCGAGTCGATGACCGACGTCATCTTCAACGGCTCCAACACGCGCAAGCCGGTGACCCAGGCGTCCATCGAGCTGATCTTCGACAACAGCGACAACTCGCTGGTGGGCGAATACGCCGCCTTCGCCGAGATTTCCATCCGCCGTCGGGTCACCCGCGACGCGCAGAACACCTACTTCCTCAACGGCACCAAGTGCCGCCGCCGCGACATCACCGACATCTTCCTCGGTACCGGCCTGGGGCCGCGCAGCTACTCGATCATCGAGCAGGGCATGATCAGCAAGCTGATCGAGGCCAAGCCCGAGGAGCTGCGCAACTTCATCGAGGAAGCCGCCGGCATCTCCAAGTACAAGGAGCGCCGTCGCGAGACCGAGAATCGCATCCGCCGCACTCAGGAAAACCTGGCGCGCCTGACCGACCTGCGCGAGGAGCTGGAGCGCCAGCTCGAGCGCCTGCACCGGCAGGCCCAGGCTGCGGAGAAGTACCAGGAATACAAGGCCGAGGAGCGTCAGCTCAAGGCTCAGCTGCTGGCGCTGCGCTGGCAGACCCTGAACCAGCAGGTCGGCAGCCGCGAGCAGGTGATTGGTGACCAGGAGGTGGCCTTCGAGGCCCTGGTGGCCGAGCAGCGCAGTGCCGATGCCAGCATCGAACGCCTGCGCGACGGTCATCACGAGCTGTCCGAGCGTTTCAACCTGGTGCAGGGCCGTTTCTATTCCGTGGGCGGCGATATCGCCCGCGTCGAGCAGAGCATCCAGCACGGCCAGCAGCGCCTGCGCCAGTTGCAGGATGACCTGCGCGAGGCGGAAAAGGCGCGCCTGGAAACCGAGTCGCACCTCGGCCACGACCGTACCCTGCTGGCCACCCTGGGCGAGGAGCTGGAGATGCTCCTGCCCGAGCAGGAGATGACTGCCGCTGCTGCCGAGGAGTCCGCCGCCAGCCTGGAGGAAGCCGAGACCACCATGCACGGCTGGCAGGAGCAGTGGGACAGCTTCAACCAGCGCAGTGCCGAGCCGCGTCGCCAGGCCGAGGTGCAGCAGTCGCGCATCGCCCAGCTGGAGCAGAGCCTCGAGCGCCTGAGCGAGCGTCAGCGTCGCCTGGGCGAAGAATTGCAGCAACTGGCTGCCGATCCCGAAGACGCCGCCATTCTCGAACTGAGCGAACAGCTGGCCGCCGGCGAACTGGAGCACGAAGCCCTGCAACTGGCCGAGGAGCAGCAGGCCGAGCGCCTGCAGCAGTTGCGCGAGGAGCTGCAGCAGGCCGGTCAGGCGCAGCAGCAGGCACAGGGCGAGTTGCAGCGTCTCGATGGTCGCCTGGCCTCGCTGGAGGCGCTGCAACAGGCCGCGCTGGATCCGGGGCAGGGCGCTGGCGAGTGGTTGCGCGAGCAGGGTCTGCAACAGCGTCCGCGCCTGGCCGAAGGGCTGCGCGTGGAGGCCGGCTGGGAGCTGGCGGTGGAGACCGTGCTCGGCGCCGACCTGCAGGCCGTGCTGCTGGACGATTTTGCCGGTCTGGATTTCTCCGCGCTGGAACAGGGCGAGTTGCGCCTGCTCAGCCCCGCCAGGGGCGGCATGCGCAACGCCGGCAGCCTGCTGGACAAGGTGGAGGCGAGCCACGACCTGTCGCCCTGGCTGGCCGGTGTGCGTCCGGTCGAGTCGCTGGAGCAGGCGCTGGCGGCGCGTGCGCAACTGGCCGAGGGCGAAAGCCTGATCAGCCGTGACGGCTACTGGGTCGGTCGGCACTTCCTGCGTGTGCGTCGCGCTGCCGAGGCGGACAGTGGCGTGCTGGCGCGCGCTCAGGAGCTGGAGCGCCTGCAGCTGGAGCGCGAGGAGCGCGAGGCGGCGCTGGCGCAACTGGATGAGCGTCTGCTGGGCCTGCGTGACGAGCAGCGTCGTCAGGAAGAGCAGCGTGAGCAACAGCGTCGCCAGGGCCAGGAGCTTGGCCGCCAGCTGGCCGAGCTGAAGGCGCGGCTGTCCGCCAGCCAGGCCAAGGCCGAGCAGCTGGGGCTGCGTCGCCGTCGTCTGCACGACGAGCTGCAGGAAGTGGCCGAGCAGCGTGAGTTGGAGCAGGAACAACTCGGTGAAGCGCGCCTGCACCTGCAGGATGCGCTGGATGCCATGGCCCAGGACAACGAGCAGCGCGAGAGCCTGCTGGCCAGCCGTGACAGCCTGCGCGAGCGCCTCGACCGGGTGCGTCAAGAGGCCCGCCAGCACAAGGATCATGCCCATCAGCTGGCGGTGCGCCTCGGCTCGCTCAGGGCGCAGCACGACTCCACTCGCCAGGCGCTGGAGCGTCTGGAAATGCAGGCCGAGCGCCTGCACGAGCGGCGTGAGCAGCTGTCACTGAACCTGGAGGAGGGCGAGGCGCCGCTGGAAGAGCTGCGCATCAAGCTCGAGGAGCTGCTCGAACGGCGCATGGCGGTGGACGAGGAGCTGCGTCAGGCACGCCTGACCCTGGAAGATGCCGATCGCGAACTGCGCGACGCCGAGAAGCGTCGCAGCCAGGCCGAGCAGCAGGCGCAACTGCTGCGCGGCCAGCTGGAGCAGCAGCGCATGGACTGGCAGTCGCTCAACGTGCGCCGCAAGGCCCTCGCCGATCAGCTCGCCGAGGACAATTACGACCTGCACGGGGTGATCGCCACGCTGCCGGCCGATGCCACGGAGAGTGCCTGGGAAGAGGAACTCGAGCGCATGGCCGCGCGTATCGCGCGTCTTGGGCCGATCAACCTGGCGGCGATCGACGAGTACCAGCAGCAATCCGAGCGCAAGCGTTATCTGGATGCGCAGGATGCCGATCTGGTCGAAGCGCTGGAAACCCTGGAAAATGTCATTCGCAAGATCGACAAGGAAACGCGCAATCGTTTCAAGGAAACTTTCGATCAGATCAATGGCGGTTTGCAGGCACTCTTTCCAAAAGTTTTCGGTGGCGGCAGTGCTTATTTGGAACTCACCGGCGAAGATTTACTCGATACCGGTGTAACCATCATGGCGCGGCCCCCGGGCAAGAAGAACAGCACCATCCATTTGCTCTCCGGTGGAGAGAAGGCGTTGACCGCCCTGGCACTGGTGTTTTCCATCTTCCAGCTCAATCCGGCGCCGTTCTGCATGCTGGACGAAGTGGATGCGCCGCTGGACGATGCCAACGTGGGTCGTTATGCGCGCCTGGTCAAGGAGATGTCGGCAACGGTGCAGTTCATCTACATCACCCACAACAAGATCGCCATGGAAATGGCCGATCAATTGATGGGGGTTACCATGCACGAGCCGGGCTGCTCGCGTCTGGTGGCAGTGGATGTCGAAGAGGCACTGGCGATGGTGGAGAGCTGATGCGTCTGCCTGTGTAAAGTTGCCTTTCGTCGTGCTAGCTTATTGCCCACTTTTGTTACACGCGGAAAACGTCAGACAGAACATGGAGTTGGCGCCGCGTTTTATAGTCGAGTCAGGGTCCGATTGATTGGATCTTTTTTTCACCAGAATTTTTAAGGGTCAGGTATTTCATGGAATTCGGTCTGCGCGAGTGGCTGATCGTTATTGGCATCATCGTTATCGCTGGCATTCTGTTCGACGGCTGGCGTCGCATGCGCGGTGGCAAGGGCAAACTCAAGTTCAAACTGGACCGCAGTTTCGCCAATATGCCGGATGACGACAGTGATCCGGATCTGCTCAGCCCGCCGCGGGTGGTTCAGCGTGACCTCGAACCGCAGCTGGATGAAGACGACCTGCCCTCGATGAGCGCCAAGGACCTGCCGCGCCGTCCACGTAACGAACCGCAGCAGGGCGACCTCAACCTGGCCATCGACGAGCCGGTGCCGACCCTGCTCAACCCGGTCGATGACGAACCCGTCGAGCCGAAGAAACCCGCCAAGCCGGCTGCCGATGCCGCACCGGTCGAGGAAGTGCTGGTGATCAACGTGGTTGCTCGCGATGACTTCGGCTTCAAGGGCCCGGCGCTGCTGCAGAACATTCTCGAGAGCGGCCTGCGCTTCGGCGAGATGGACATCTTCCACCGTCACGAAAGCATGGCCGGCAACGGCGAGGTGCTGTTCTCCATGGCCAACGCGCTCAAGCCGGGCACCTTCGACCTCGATGACATCGAAGGCTTCAGCACCCGCGCCGTGAGCTTCTTCCTCAGCCTGCCCGGCCCGCGTCATCCCAAACAGGCCTTCGACGTCATGGTTGCGGCAGCGCGCAAGCTGGCCCATGAGCTGGGCGGCGAGCTGAAGGACGACCAGCGCAGCGTGATGACTGCGCAGACCATCGAACATTATCGCCAGCGCATCGTGGAGTTCGAGCGCCGGCAGTTGACCCAGAAACGCTAAAGAGCAGCGGCAAGCTGCGAGCCTCAAGCTCAAGCCAAGCGCTTGGCTTGGGGCTTTTTTGTTCTTGCCGCTGCAAGTTTGTCGCTTGAGGCTTTATCTGCAATGACCGACGTCGCCCAACGTATATCCGCACTGCGCCAGGAACTGGACGCGCACAACTACCGCTATTACGTGCTGGACGAGCCCAGCGTGCCAGACGCCGAGTACGACCGCCTATTTCGCGAGTTGCAGGCACTGGAGGCCGAGCACCCGGAACTGGTGACGCCCGATTCGCCGACCCAGCGCGTCGGCGGTGAAGCCCTCGGCGCCTTTGGCGAGGTGCGTCATGAGGTGCCGATGCTCAGCCTCGGCAATGCCTTCGAGGAAGACGACCTGCACGCCTTCGACCGCAGCGTGCAGAGCGGCCTGGGCCTGGCTGGCGGCGACCTGTTCGGCGGCGGTGCCGAGGTCGAGTACAGCTGCGAGCCCAAGCTCGATGGACTGGCGGTAAGCCTGCTCTACGAGAACGGCCAGCTGGTGCGTGGCGCTACCCGTGGCGACGGCAGCACCGGTGAGGACATCAGCAGCAACGTGCGCACCATCCGCAACGTGCCGCTCAAGCTGCAGGGCGAGGGCTGGCCGCAGGTGCTGGAGGTGCGCGGCGAGGTGTTCATGCCCAAGGCCGGTTTCGAGGAACTCAATGCACGCCAGGCCGAGACTGGCGGCAAGACCTTCGCCAATCCGCGCAACGCGGCCGCTGGCAGCCTGCGTCAGCTCGACCCGAAGATCACCGCCAGCCGTCCGCTGGAGTTCTGCTGCTACGGCGTCGGGCAGGTCAGCGGTGAGCTGGCGGGTACTCAGGTGGCCATGCTGCAGCAACTCAAGGCCTGGGGCATTCCCATCAGCCGCGAGCTGAAGCTGGCCAGGGGCGTGCAGGATTGCCTCGCGTACTACCGCGATATCGGCGAACGGCGCATGAGCCTGGCCTATGACATCGATGGCGTGGTGTTCAAGGTCAACAATATCGAGGATCAGCAGCAGCTGGGCTTCCGTGCACGTACGCCGCACTGGGCCATCGCCCACAAGTTCCCCGCGCAGGAGGAGCTGACCGAGCTGCTCGACGTCGAGTTCCAGGTCGGTCGCACCGGCGCGGTGACGCCGGTGGCGCGGCTCAAGCCGGTCAAGGTGGCGGGCGTGATGGTGGCCAATGCCACCCTGCATAACATGGACGAGGTGGCGCGCCTGGGGGTGATGATCGGCGATACGGTGATCATCCGCCGTGCCGGTGACGTGATCCCGCAGGTGATGGCGGTGGTGCCCGAGCGCCGCCCCGATGATGCGCGACCGGTGCATATCCCCGAGCAGTGTCCGGTGTGCGGCTCGGCGGTGGAGCGTACCCAGCTGATCAAGCGCAGCAAGGGCAAGGAAAGCGTCAGCGAAGGCTCGGTTTACCGCTGCGTCGGTCGCCTGAGCTGCCAGGCGCAGCTCAAGCAGGCGATCATCCACTTCGTCTCGCGCCGCGCCATGGATATCGACGGCCTCGGCGACAAGACCATCGAGCAACTGGTCGACGAAAAGCTGATCGCCTCGCCGGCCGATCTGTACCAGCTGACCTTCGAGCAGATCATCGGCCTGGAAGGCTTTGCCGAGGTGTCCAGCAACAAGCTGCTGGCGGCCATCGAGGCCAGCAAGCGACCGACGCTGGCACGTTTCATCTATGCCCTCGGCATTCCCGATGTCGGCGAAGAAACCGCCAAGGTGCTGGCGCGCTCGCTGGCATCGCTGGCGCGGGTGCGCCAGGCGCTGCCGGAAGTGCTCACCTACCTGCCGGACATCGGTCTGGAAGTGGCGCATGAGATCCACAGCTTCTTCGAGGATGCGCACAACCAGCAGGTCATCGACGCGCTGCTCGGTGCCTGTGGCCTGCAGTTGCAGGAGGAGGGCGAGCTGAGCGCCGAGTTCAGCGCCGTCGCCACCCTCGGTGGCATGCTCGACAAACTCAATATTCCCAGTGTCGGTCCGGGTGCGACGCAGAAGCTGGCCGAGCGTTTCGGCAGCCTGGAAGCGGTGCTCGGCGGTGACTGGCTGGACATGCGCCAGACGCTGCCGGAGCGGCAGGCCAAGGCCGTGCGTGAATTCTTCGACGGCGAAGGCAACGCTCAGCGCGCCCGCGCCATCGAACAGCAGCTACGTGACTTCGGCATGCACTGGGAAAGCGAGAAGAAGGTCGTCGAGGGGCTGCCCCTGGCCGGGCAGACCTGGGTGCTCACCGGCGCATTGACGGTCAATCGCGATGTGGCCAAGGACAGGCTCGAAGGGCTTGGCGCCAAAGTGGCGGGCTCCGTGTCGGCCAAGACCCATTGCGTGGTGGCCGGGCCCGGCGCCGGATCGAAGCTGGCCAAGGCCAGCGAGCTGGGGATTCAGGTGCTGGACGAAGCGCAGTTCCGCAGTTTCCTGCGTGACAAGCACCAGATCGAGCTGGATTGACACCGTAGGGTGGATGGCGCTTTTTTCATCCACCACGGCGATGGATCGGTTGCGGATGGTCTTGCGTGGCGGTGGATCGGTGAAGCGCGATCCACCCTACGGGTAGGGTGGATGGCGCTCTTTTCATCCACCAGGGCGATGGAGCGGTTGTGGATGGCCTCGCGTGGCGGTGGATCGGTGAAGCGTGATCCACCCTACGGGTAGGGTGGATGACGCTCTTTTCATCCACCAGGGCGATGGAGCGGCTGTGGATGGCCTCGCGTGGCGGTAGATCGGTGAAGCGTGATCCACCCTACGGTCTGGACTGGACGACGTGCGGTTATCGAACGCTGAACCTGTAGGAGCCGGCTTGCCGGCGAGCTGATCGGAGAAGCATCGCCGGCAAGCCGGCTCCTACGAAAAGCTTGGCGTCAGCCGGCGAAGCGCTGGTCGAGGTAGGCGATGATCGCCTTGGACTCGTACAGCCAGGTGCTCTGGCCGTTTTCCTCGATGCGCAGACACGGCACCTTGATGCGTCCGCCCTGTTGTTCGAGGGCCTGGCGATGCTGGGCGTCGTTCTTGGCGTCGCGCAGTTCCACCGGCAGGTTCAGGCGGTGCAGGTTGCGGCGTACCTTGACGCAGAACGGGCAGGCATGGAACTGGTACAGCGCCAGGTCGGCAGTGGCCTGTTCGACCTGGGCCTGAGCCTCGGGGCTGCGCGCCAGCTTGCGCGGACGGCTGATCCAGTCACCGAACACGACCAGCTGGCCCAGGCCGATGCGGAGGGCTTTTAGCAACATTGTCTCTACTCCTGAAATGCGCACGGCCGTTCACGCGGGTGAACGGCCGTGGTTGTCCGCCGCTTAGCGAACCAGATTGAGGAACTCGCCACGGGTGGCCGGGTTCTCGCGGAACTCGCCGAGCATCACCGAGGTGACCATGGAGGAGTTCTGCTTCTCCACGCCGCGCATCATCATGCACATGTGCTGCGCTTCGATCACCACGGCGACACCCAGGGCGCCGGTGACCTGCTCGATGGCCTCGGCGATCTGCCGGCTGAGGTTTTCCTGGATCTGCAGGCGGCGGGCGAACATGTCGACGATGCGGGCGACCTTGGACAGGCCCAGCACCTTGCCATTGGGGATATAGGCGACATGGGCCTTGCCGATGAACGGCAGCAGGTGATGCTCGCACAGCGAATACAGCTCGATGTTCTTCACCAGCACCATCTCGCTGTTATCGGAGCTGAACAGCGCACCGTTGGTGACCTCTTCGAGGGTCTGCTCATAGCCGCGGCAGAGGTACTGCATGGCCTTGGCGGCGCGCTTGGGGGTATCCAGCAGGCCTTCACGAGAGACGTCTTCGCCCAGTTGGCCGAGGATGGCGGTGTAGTGTTGTTCCAGGGACATGGAGATTCCTGTTGGGTATCGAATGGCGCAGGGTAGGGCGCGAAACGGGGCCTGACAAGTACGTCAGGCGCCTGGAGGGCACCTCCGCCAACTCCCTGCGTCGTTTAAGACCGGCTGGCAGGCCAGCCCGGTCGAATGCTCATCTGCTGCTCGTGCACTGCGAGGGCCTCGTCTGCGTCTGGCAGGCGGTCAATGCCCGTTCACTCGTCGCGGCCGTCCATCATGGTGCGCTTGAGCATCACGTACACCGCGCCGGTACCGCCGTGCTTGGCCAGGCAGGACGTGAAGCCGAGCACCTTGGGGTGCTGGCGCAGCCAGGTGTTGACGTGGCTCTTGATCATCGGCTTGCGCCCGTCCATGCGCACGGCCTTGCCGTGGGTAACTCGCACGCAGCGGACTTCCAGCCTGGTGGCCTCGGCAAGAAACTCCCACAGGGTATCGCGGGCTTTCTCGACGCTCATGCCGTGCAGGTCGAGGCTGCCCTCGAAGGCGATCTGGCCCAGCTTGAGCTTGCGCATCTGGCCGTCCTGCACGCCATTGCCGGCCCAGTACAGCGGGTCTTCGGCGCCGACGTCGATGACGAACTGATCGGAAAGGCCGTCCACCTTGGTCTCGCCCTGGCTGATGGTCGCCGCCTGGCGCAGGGCCGTGAGCTGCTTGCGATCGGGTTTGGGTTTGCCGGTATCGGCGCGGTCGTGCTTGAGCGGCTTGACGCCACGCAGCTCGGCCTGGAACAGGGAAAAGTCGTCGTCTTGCATCGGTGGCTCCGCGAAACAGGCGGCTATCTTACCCAAATGCCAGGCGGTTAAGCGCAGAAAGACGGACTCGACTGGCGATCATCCCGCCCGATGGTGATGCGGTATCGCGCTCAATCGCGCTTCTTCATCAGGTTCGGTGACAGGCTCAGGTCGCTGGGGCGGCGCAGGCGTCTGCGGCAGCGCCGCCAGAAGGCGATGCCGGCCCAGAGCAGGAACAGGCCGAGCAGCAGCAGGACAATGGCTTCGCCGGTCGAGTCGTTGAGCGTGCCCAGTACCGGTGCCCGCCCAGCCAGCGAGGCGACGCCCGCCATCCCCAGAAGAATGCCGAACGCCGCCAGCAACGCGCCCAGGCCAGCCCCGATACGCAGGCTCCAGCTTCTCGGCTGGCGCGGGCGCAGGCGGCGTGCATCGAAATCGTCGGACAGCTTCATTCCGATTTCCTCCGGGTTATCGGCGGTGTGACCGGTCGCTTTCTCTGGAGTTCCGCCGCTCTGGCAAGGTTGCGACGTGCGTCAAATCAGCGATTTGCTGTGCGGCACGAGGGTGGCGAAGTTGTCGCCCAGGGCGATCATCTCGATGCGATGGACCTCGGCTGCGGAGATCACGCTGCCGTCTGCTGCAGGCAGGTCGCGAGTCGCGCAGGCAGCGTCGACCAGTGTGCAGCGATACCCGTAGTCCTTGGCGGCACGCACGGTGGTGCTGACGCTGGAGTGGGTCATGAAACCGCACACGATCAGGTCGAGATGGCCGAGCGCCTGCAGACGGTCGTGCAGTTCGGTGCCGGCGAAGGCGTTGGGCAGGCGCTTCTCGACCACGATCTCGCCGGCCAGCGGAGCGGCTTCCGGCAGGTGGCGACCGCGGGGGCCGCTGGGGTCGAGCAGGCCGCCGGGGATGCCGAGGTGCTTGACGTGCACGATGTCGGCACCGGCGCTGCGCGCGGCAGCCAGCAGGTTGGCGATTTCCGCCAGCGCAGGGTTCAGGCCGGGCAGGGCGAGGACGCCGCTGCGGTACTCCTCCTGGGCATCGATGATCAGCAAGGTCGCATTGTTCAGGCTGGCCGGTGCGTGGCCACGACCGGTGAGCTGGAACATGGTTTGCGGATGGGACATCTCGGGCTCCTGGCTGATGGTGATAATGTGCCATTGTCCGCTTGCCAGCGCGGTCTGTGAACCTCTATCTGCGCCAAAGCTTGCTCAGTGCAGGTTGCCGGAGCAGAATCGGAACTGCCTTGAAGGACTCAGGGTCGTACGCAAAAGGAGTTGCCATGTCACTTTTGTCGCAGTTTTCCCCGCATTTCTGGCTGTTGTTCTCCATCGCCGTGGCCATCGCCGTGCTGCGCGAGTTGCGCCGTCCCAGTGACGATGGTGACTCCTGGCGCGACAAGCACTAGCCGCGCCAGGATTCGTTCGCCACAGGCCCATGCGCCTGCTGCCTGCTCTGGGCTAAACTTCCGCACTTTTCATCCGGAGGCCGCCCGTGACCGCTCTCACCACCCGTTTACGTACCCTGCGCGACTACATCCGCTGGGCCGTCAGTCGTTTTCAGGCCGAGCAGCTGTTCTTCGGCCATGGCTCCGACAACGCCTGGGACGAAGCGCGCCAGCTGGTGCTCGGGGCGCTGCACCTGCCCTGGGAAATCTCCGATGCCTACCTGGACTGTCGCCTCGAGGACGAGGAACACGCGCACCTGCAGGCGCTGCTCAAGCGGCGCATCGAGGAGCGCGTGCCGACCGCCTATCTGCTGGGGGAGGGATGGTTCTGCGGTCTGCCGTTCGTGGTCGACGAGCGTGTGCTGGTGCCGCGTTCGCCTATCGCCGAGCTGATCGATCGTCATTTCGCCCCCTGGCTGCCGAGCGAACCAGCGCGCGTGCTGGATCTGTGCACCGGCTCGGGCTGCATCGGTATCGCTTGCGCCTACGAATTCCCCGAGGCCGAAGTGGTGCTGGCTGACCTGTCCTTCGACGCGCTGGAGGTCGCCAACCAGAACATCGAGCGTCACGGGCTGGAGGAGCGCGTGTACTGCGTGCAGGGCGATGGCTTCGCCGGTCTGCCGGGCCAGCGCTTCGACCTGATCGTCTCCAACCCGCCTTACGTCGACGCGGAAGACTTCGCCGACATGCCTGCCGAGTACCAGCACGAGCCGGCCATGGGCCTGGCCTGCGGCGACGATGGCCTGGACCTGGTACGGCGCATGCTGGCCGAGGCTGCCGACCACCTCAGCGAGCGCGGCCTGCTGATCGTCGAGGTGGGCAACAGCCAGGTGCATGTCGAGGCGCTGTACCCCGAGGTAGATTTCACCTGGCTGGACTTCCAGAACGGTGGGCACGGCGTGTTCCTGCTCGCCGCCAAGCAGTGCCGCGACCATCAGGCGCTGTTCCGTTCGCGTATCGGGGCGTGATGGGCATGCTTGTTCGCCATGCATATCGGCATGGCGTACACCGCTGATCGCGGCTGAAGCCGCTCCTACAAAAGCAGCGGGGTGATCAGCGCGTAGGGTGGATGTCGCTTCTTACATCCACCGCAACGTTGGCTCGATACAGCGCGAACCACCCAGCGCGCGACACGCCGATGCAATTGCGGGAGCGGCTTCAGCCGCGATCCGGGAAGCTCGCCGCTCAAGCGCCTCGCTCCACGCTGTGCGCCGCCGGCGTGCTCCGCGCGTGGCGGCGTAGGGTGGATGTCGTTTCTTACATCCACCGCAACGTTGGCTTGATAAAGCGCGAGCCACCCAGCGAGCGATACGCCGATGCAAGTGTGGGAGCGGCTTCGCCCCGCGATCCGGGAAGCTCGCCGCTCAAGCGCCTTCCTCCACGCGGTGCGCCGCCGGCGTGCTCAGCGCGTGGCGGCGTAGGGTGGATGTCGCTTTTTACATCCACCGCAACGTTGGCTCGAAACAGCGCGATCCACCCTGTGAGCGACACGCCGATGCAAGTGTGGGAGCGGCTTGAGCCGCGATCCGCGGAGCTCGCCGCTCAAGCGTCTCCCTCCAGGCTGTGCGCCGCCGGCGTGCTCAGCGCGTGGCGATCCAGATCAGCAAGCCGGCCTGAAACAGGCTGAAGGCGATGAGGCAGGTGATGGTGAAGCGCAGGCCGGTATCCTCGCGCTTGAGGCGATCGACCCGGTCTTCCAGCTTGCGCAGCTTGACGCTCTGCTCCTGCAGGTTCTGGTCGGCCTGCTGCAGCATGGCGGCGGCGTCCAGCAATTCGATGATCTGCACCTTCTCGGCCTGCCAGTCGCCGTGCAGCGAGCTGACCCGTGGTGCACTGTAGAAGGGCTTGAGCTGCAGCGGATCGCTGTATTCGATGGTGAAGCCCTGCGCCTTCAGAGCGTGGTCGCGCCGTTCACGGGCGGCTTCGTTGAAGTTGTCCTTGGTCGGCAGGGCGCCGCCCTCGACCTGATAGTGAGCGAAGTGCTTGCGCGCCCAGGCGATGCCCTGGGCCATGAGGAAGCGCCCGAGGCCCCGATTGGCCGGCTCCACGCTCAGGCCCTTGTCCGGGCCGAAGCGAATTTCCTTGCGCTGGTGGTCGGCCCAGACTTCCAGCAGGTTCTGTTGGCGATGCAGGCGCTGCCCGGGCACCTGCACGGTCAGGCGCAGCAGGCTGAGGTCCTTGGCGTTGCGCTCGACCCGGCCCAGCTGGACAAACCGCAGCGGCCTGGGGCCGGTCTCGCGGTCGACGGGCAGCGGCGCCAGGCGCAGCAGGCTGAACTGTTCCGCCGGCAGCTCAGACCAGGGATGTGGCGCGGCGGGCGTTTCGCTGCCTGCGGCTGCGTCTTCGGGGGCTTGCGCCGCCGGGGCTGGGTTCTCGCTCATGGGCGTCCTGTGCGCTTGATCGGGTCATTTTGCAGGTTATCGACCGTTTTTCTCTGCGCTGGAGCGAATGAAGGCGACGATCCGCTCGCCCAGTGCACGGGCCAAGGGTAGCTGCGGATCGTCATAGGACGCTAGCTGTTCCTGCCAGGCTGCCGGGGTGATGCGCATGACGTGGTTCATGCCGGCGATCATGGCCAACTCGGCGTCGGGCTTGGCCTGCTTGAGCAGCTCGGCGTTGTCCGGGCTGACCTGGGCGTCGTGGCTGCCCTGGACGATCAGCGCCGGGATGCGCAGTGCGGCGAAGTTCTCCGCCGGGTCCTGGCGCAGCAGGCTGATCAGGTAGGGCTGCACGCTGGGGCGGTACACCACCTGCAGGGCCTCGGGCACCTCGGGTTGCAGCGTGCCGCGGATCAGGTTGGCGAGGATGTGCCGGCTCTCGGCGAGGAGCGCGGGCGGCAGGCGCATGGCCAGCTGCATGTCCAGCACCTGGCCGATGGGGTAGGCCGGCCCGGCGATGGATACCAGGGCATCGGCCGGGCTGTCGGTGGCGGCGAGGCTGGCGATCAGCGCCCCCTCGCTATGGCCGATGAGGATCACACGGTCGAAGCGCGGGTCGTCCTTGAGCTGCCTGAGCCAGCCGCTGGCATCGGCGACGTAGCGCTCGACGCTGAGGTCGCGCTCATCCGGGGTGGCGCTGCGGCTGGCGGCGACGCCGCGCTTGTCGTAGCGCAGGCTGGCGATGCCGTTGCGGGCCAGTACCTGGGCCAGTTTCTTCAGCGCGTCGTTGTGGCCGCCTTCCGGGTTGTTGCCGTTGCGGTCGGTGGGGCCGGAGCCGGCGATCAGCAACGCGACCGGCAGCGGCTTGTCGCTCTGCGGCAGCAGCAGGCTGCCATGCAGGGTGCCCTGGTCGGTCGTGAGGCTGACGGGTTGTTGGCGAGTGGTGGCGGCCTGGGCCAGGCCGGCGATCAGGGTGAGGGACAAGAGCAGGGCTCGCAGCATGGTGAGGTTGGAGTAGTGGCAGACTGGCATTGGACGCCTGTGACCGCGCAAGGTTCGGGGTGAACTGCAAGGGGCTGGCAGGTATACTCGCCCACCTTGTGAATCGGGCCTGCGCAGCGGCAGGTCGGAGCTGAATCTCGCGGAGCGTCTTCCCATGTCCGGCAATACCTACGGCAAGCTGTTCACCGTCACCACCGCTGGCGAAAGCCATGGCCCGGCGCTGGTCGCCATCGTCGACGGTTGCCCGCCCGGTGTCGAGATCAGCCTGGAAGACCTGCAGCGTGATCTCGACCGCCGCAAGCCAGGCACCAGCCGCCACACGACGCAACGCCAGGAAGCCGACGAGGTGGAAATCCTCTCCGGGGTGTTCGAAGGCAAGACCACCGGTTGCTCCATCGGCCTGCTGATCCGCAATACCGACCAGAAGTCCAAGGACTACTCGGCGATCAAGGACCTGTTCCGCCCGGCTCACGCGGACTACACCTACCACCACAAGTACGGTATCCGCGACTACCGCGGCGGTGGCCGCAGCTCGGCGCGCGAGACCGCCATGCGCGTGGCCGCCGGTGCCATCGCCAAGAAGTTCCTGGCCAGCCAGGGCATCGTCATCCGTGGCTACATGAGTCAGCTCGGCCCCATCGAGATTCCGTTCAAGAGCTGGGACAGCGTCGAGCAGAACGCCTTCTTCAGCCCGGACCCGGACAAGGTGGCGGAGCTCGAGGCGTACATGGATCAGCTGCGCCGTGACCAGGATTCGGTCGGGGCGAAGATCACCGTGGTCGCCGAAGGCGTGATGCCGGGGCTCGGCGAACCGATCTTCGACCGCCTCGACGCCGAACTGGCCCACGCGCTGATGAGCATCAACGCGGTCAAGGGCGTGGAAATCGGCGCCGGTTTCGCCTGCGTGGCCCAGCGCGGCACCGAGCATCGCGATGAGCTGACCCCGCGGGGTTTCCTCTCCAACCATGCCGGCGGCATCCTGGGTGGCATCTCCAGCGGCCAGCCGATCGTCGCCCACCTGGCCCTCAAGCCGACCTCCAGCATCACCACGCCGGGGCGTTCCATCGATGTCGACGGCAATCCGGTGGACGTGATCACCAAGGGTCGCCACGACCCCTGCGTGGGCATCCGCGCCACGCCGATCGCCGAAGCGATGATGGCCATCGTGCTGATGGACCACCTGCTGCGTCACCGTGCGCAGAATGCCGAGGTGCGTGTCACCACGCCGGTGCTGGGTCAGCTTTGAGCGACACGCCACGAGCGGCAGGTCGCGGGCGGCTGTGCCGCTGCCTCTGCGTGCCGCTTGAACCCTGCCGCTCATGACGGCGTCTCTGCCGTACTGGCGGCTGTCGGGTTTCTACTTCTTCTACTTCGCCTTGCTCGGGGGGACGGCGCCATTTCTGGCGTTGTACTTCGACCACCTGGGCTTCTCTGCGGCGCGAATCGGCGAGCTGATCGCCATTCCCATGCTGATGCGCTGCGTGGCCCCCAATCTGTGGGGCTGGCTGGGTGATCACACCGGTCAGCGTCTGCTCATCGTGCGCTTCGGGGCGTTATGCACCCTGGCCTGCTTCGCCGGCATCTTCCTCGACAAGAGCTACGCCTGGCTGGCGCTGATCATGGCCACGCATGCGTTCTTCTGGCACGCGGTGCTGCCGCAGTTCGAGGTCATCACCCTGGCGCACCTGCGTGAGCAGGCCGCGCGCTACAGCCAGATCCGTCTGTGGGGCAGTATCGGCTTCATCGTCGCCGTGGTCGGCCTTGGCCTGTTGTTCGAGTGGCTGAGCCTGGATGCCTACCCGGCGGCGCTGGTGGTGATCATGGCCGGCATCGTCGCCGGCAGTTTCTGGGTGCCCAACGCCCAGCCGCTGCAGCGCCCGAGCACCCCGGAGCAGGGTGGTTTCCTGCGCCAGCTGCGGCGCCCCGGCATGCTCGCGTTCTACCTCTGCGTCGCGCTGATGCAGTTGAGCAACGGCCCGTACTACACCTTCCTCACCCTGCACCTGGAGGGCGTCGGTTACAGCCGTGGCGCCATCGGCCTGTTCTGGGCGCTGGGGGTGGTGGCGGAGATTCTCCTGTTCCTGATCATGGCGCGCCTGCTGCAGCGCTATTCGCTGCGTGCGGTGCTGCTGGCCAGCTTCCTGATCACCGCCCTGCGCTGGCTGCTGCTGGGCAATCTGCCAGAGTATCTGCCCGTGCTGCTGCTGGCGCAGTGCATGCACGCCGCCACGTTCGGCGCCTTTCATGCCGCGTGCATTCACTTCGTGCAGCGCAGTTTCGCCGATCGCCAGCAGGGCCAGGGCCAGGCGCTCTACGCCAGCCTGGCCGGTATCGGCGGGGCCCTCGGCGCATTGTATGCCGGGTACAGCTGGAACAGCCTGGGACCGGCCTGGACCTTCGCCATCGCCAGTCTGGTAGCCTTGCTCGCAGCCTTCATCATTGCCACCCGCCTGCCGCCCGAGCGGCCCTGAATCGAGTGCCCCGTCATGAGCAGCCTCAGCGTCCACCTGAATACCTCTCCGGAACTGCCGAACAAGGTTCTCAACCATGCCGACGATATCGCCAGCACCCTGGCGGCCGTCGGTATCGACTACCGTCGGCTGGAGCTGCCGCAGGCGTTGCGCCCCGGCTGCGAGGACAGCGAGTTCGACGCGGCCTACGGGCTGTGGCTGCAGGCGCTGATGGGGGAGCAGGGCTATGTGTGCCAGGAGCTGTTCAACCTGCAGCGCAATCATCCGCAGAAGCTCGAACTGCGTGCGCGTCACCTCGACGAGCAGGTGCAGGCGAAGGCCAGCGCCTGGCTGTTCATCGGCGGGTTCGCCCAGCTCAATGTGCATCTGGATGGCTACGTCTACGTGCTGCAGGGCGAGCGTGGCGATCTGCTGACCCTGCCGGGCGGCACCCGCCACTGGTTCGACCTGGGCGAGGAACCACACGTGCTGGCGCTGCGACTGAGCCAGCAGGAAGAGGCGCCGGAGCGCAGCGGTGACGATATCGCCAGCCGTTTCCCGCGCCTGGGCGAGTGAAGCGCGCGATCAACCCGCAGGGAACCCGCGCCGGCCGCTGACTATCCTATGCAGGCAACCCCTCACACAGGAGTGTCGTCATGGGTTCCACCTTCAATGGGCTGATCGGCCTGGTCATTCTGGCCCTGGATATCTGGGCCATCATCAATGTGGTCAAGAGCGGTGCCGAGACCGGCATCAAGATCCTGTGGATTCTGCTGATCGTGCTGTTGCCGGTGGTCGGCCTGATCATCTGGGCGCTGATGGGGCCGCGCGGCAACGTCAGAATCTGACCCGGCCGTGCGGCTGGCGCCGCAGGCGTGCGCCGCGTTCACAGCGCCAGTTGCGCCTGGGTCGGCTGCAGCACGCCTTCCAGTTCCAGCAGCCACTGTTTGCGTGACAGGCCGCCGGCATATCCGGTGAGGCTGCCGTCGCGCCCGATCACCCGGTGGCAGGGCACGATGATCGAGATCGGGTTGGCGCCGTTGGCGGTGCCGACCGCCCGCACCGCCTGGGGGCGCTCGATGACTCTGGCCAGCTCCGAGTAGCTGCAGGTCCGCCCGTAGGGGATGGCCTGCAGCGCCTGCCAGACCTGCTGCTGAAATGCCGTGCCGCGTGGCGCCAGGCGCAGCTCGAAATGGCGGCGCTGGCCGGCGAAGTACTGGTCGAGCTGACTGCACACGGCGTCCAGCTCACGGCCGGCAGGCTGCCAGTCGTCCTCGATGCGCCAGGGCCTGCTGTCCAGCTCCATCAGCAGCAATTGCAGACCGCTGTCGTCGGCGGCGATGAACAGCGGGCCGAGCGGGCTGTCGTGGTAGCGATAGTGCATGCTTCAGCCTCCTGAATAGTTGTGCCAGAGATGCGCTGCGGCGTAGGCGCGCCATGGCCGCCAGGCCTCGGCACGCAGTTGCAGGCGTCGTGCGTCGATGCCTTCGGCGCCCCACACCGGGGCCTTGAGCAGGCCCAGGTCGCTGGCGGGAAACGCATCGGACTCGCCGAACGCACGCAGGGCGATGTAGTGTGCCGTCCACGGGCCGATGCCGGGCAGTGCGCACAGCTGTTCGATCAGCGCTGCGCTGCCGTCTTGCAGGCTCAGTTGCAGGCGGCCGTCGGCGATACAGGCCGCGAAGTGCTGCAGGCACTGCACGCGCTTGCCCGGCATGCCGATACCCGTCAGGTCCGCCTCCGCGATCGCCTGCGGGGTAGGGAACAGATGGCTGATGCCCACTGCCTGCGGCGTCTCGATCGGCGCACCGACACGTTGCACCAGGCGGCCGACGATGGTGACCGCTGCCTTGACCGCCACCTGTTGGCCGACGATGGCGCGCACGGCCTGCTCGAACGGGTCGAAGGCCACGGGCAGGCGCAAGCCGGGGTTGCGCTGCAGCAGCGGTGCGAGCAGCGCGTCGCGGCTGAGGTGACGGACTATCGTCTCGGGCTCGCTGTCGAGATCGAACATGCGGCGAACGCGCTGCTCGACGTGATCGAGATGGGCCGGCGAAGTGACCCGGCAGCGCAGTTCCAGCGCGTTCTGGCCGGCCAGCGGCATGACCTGCAGCCAACCGGGTACGCCGTCGATCATGAAGCCACGGCTGTAGCTAGCGGCGCTCAGCGACTCCAGGCCGGGAATCGCGCGCAGGGCGAAGTGGCTGTGGAACTGTTGCCAGTCCCAGGGCGGTTGGTAGGGCAGGAGCAGCGTGATGATGTTCATGGCTCGCACCCTAGCTCGGCATCGAGGGCTTGTCAGCGCGAAGATGACTTTCAAATTGCCGGCGACTGGCCGAACGCCGTCGTCGCGCGTTGGTAACGCCCGGGTGTCGTGCCTTTCCAGCGCTTGAAGGCGTGGATGAAGTTGGACAGCTCGCCGTAACCCAGGCGCTCGGCTATTTCCTCCAGGCTCAGTCCGCCGGCGGCCAGCAGCTCCTCGGCCAGCGTCTGGCGCACCTCGTCCTGCAGGCCACGGAAGTGGGTGCCTTCGTCGAGCAGACGGCGGCGCAGGGTGCGGCTGCTCAGGTGCAACTGGCTGGCCACCTGTTCCATGTCGGCCAGCTGTCCTGGCGATTGCAGCAACAGCTGGCGTACGCGCCCGGCCAGCCCCTGATGCAGCTGATGGCGGGCCAGCAGTGCCTGGCACTGCAGTTCGCAGGCCTGGACCAGCTGTGGGTTGGCGCGTGGCAGCGGGTTGTCCAGCAGGTCGGCGGAGAACCCCAGGCGGTTGTGCGCGGCGCCGAAGCGTGGCGCCTGGCCGAAGGCGGCGATGAACGGCGAGACGTCGGCTGGCGCCACCTGGCGCAGCTCCAGGGCGAGCAAGGGCAACCTGCTGCAGAGCAGTTCGCGTACCACCACCAGTGCCGCGAGCATGTCACGCTGCACGATGAAGTCCTGCAGCGCCGGGTGCAGTGCCTGGTCATCGAAGCACAGGCTGGCGACTGCGCCCTCGACGTTCAGGCTGATGCGGGTGAACGCGTAGGTCAGGCCGTGATAGCGCAGCCCCAGCTCCGCCGCCTGGCGTACGTTGGCACTGCTGAGAATGGCGTAGCCCCAGGCGCCGTAGGTGGTCAGGTGGTAGCGCCGGCCGGCCTGCAGGCCCAGGTCGCCGACCTGGGGCAGCGCCTCGACCAGGTTGGCGATCAGTTGCAGCTCGCATGCGGCTTCGACCTCGCCGTTCAGGCCGGTGAGGTGCACGGGAGTGAGCCCGGTTCCATGCAGGCACCTGTCCAGGCTCAGGCCGAGGTCGAGCCCCAGCTGGGTGAGCAACTGGACGCTGATGATGCTGCGCCGGGCAGGCCAGGGTGGTGGCATGAGTTGTCCGAAAATCACAATATCCTGGCCGACTATGCCATAACCCGGACGTGGCGAGGCAAGTAGCATCCCCTGATCGCCATAAACGGGTGTCTCTAGAAACGCGGGCGAGGCAGTCAGCGCAAGGCGAAAACAGGCGAAAGCGCAGTTCACAGCTGCAAATCAGCACCTTGAGCCTGTTTTTAACGCAGCGATGACAGCGCAGGTAGTTCTTACGAGGTGCCCATACGGGTCGGGGAGACCACAATGCATAACAACCCCCGTACTGACGCGCCCTGGCGCGTGTTGATCATCGGCAGCGGTTTTGCCGGGCTGGGCCTGGCCATGCAGCTGCGCCAGGCCGGTCAGGAGGACTTCCTGCTGCTGGAAAAAGCCGGCGACGTCGGCGGCACCTGGCGCGACAACAGCTACCCGGGGGCAGCCTGCGACGTGCCCTCGCACCTGTACTCGTTCTCCTTCGAGGCCAAGCACGACTGGTCGCGCAGGTTCGCCCCGCAGGCGGAGATCCATGCCTATATCCGCCAGTGCGTGGAGAAGCACGGGCTGCATGCGCATATCCGCCTGAACAGCGAGGTGCTTGGCGCCGCCTTCGATGCTGCACGCGGCATCTGGCGCGTCGAACTGGCTGGCGGCGAGGTGATCGAGACGCAGGCGCTGGTCAGTGCCTGCGGCCAGCTCAACCGGCCTGCCTATCCGCAGTTGCCGGGTCTGCAGAATTTCCGTGGCGAGGCCTTTCACTCGGCGCGCTGGCGCCATGACCTCGACCTGAGCGGCAAGCATGTGGCCGTGATCGGCACCGGCGCCTCGGCCATCCAGTTCGTCCCGCAGATCCAGCCCAAGGTCGCCAGCCTGAGCCTGTTCCAGCGCTCGGCTGCCTACGTGCTGGCCAAGGCGGATCGTGCCTATCGCCCCTGGGAGATCGCCCTCAAACGTCGTCTGCCACTGTGGCAGCGTGCCGACCGCCTGCTGCAGTACCTGCACCACGAGGGGCGTGCGCTGGCCTTCATCCGTTTTCCCTGGCTGATGCGTGTGTTCCGCCACAGCTTCACCCGCCACCTGCAACGGCAGATGCCCGACGCCGGCAAGCGGGCGCAACTGCAGCCGGACTACCCCATGGGCTGCAAGCGCATCCTGATCAGTAACGACTACTTCCCGGCGCTGGCGCAGGCCAATGTCGAGATCGTCGATTCGCCGATTCACGAAGTGCGTGAACGTTCTCTGCTGACCGCCGACGGTCGCGAGCATCCCTGCGACGTGCTGATCTACGGCACGGGCTTCACCGCGACCGACTTCCTGGCGCCGATGCGCATCCGTGGGCTCGATGGGCAGGACCTGAACCAGGCCTGGAAGGACGGCGCGGAGGCGTACAAGGGCATCAGCGTCAGCGGGTTTCCCAACCTGTTCCTGCTGTACGGGCCGAATACCAACCTCGGCCACAACTCGATTCTCTATATGCTGGAGAGCCAGTACGCCTATGTGCTCGGTTGCCTGCGTGCGCTGCGTGAGCAGGGCCTGCGCTATCTCGATCTGCGGCCGCCGGTGCAGCGCCGGTACAACGCCAGACTGCAACAGGCGACTCATCGAACGATATGGGAACAGGGCTGCGACAGCTGGTACAAGACCGCTACCGGCAAGAACACCAACAACTGGCCGGGTTTCACCTTCACCTATCGCCTCATGACCCGTACTCCGGAGCTTGCCGACTATGACTGCGTCCGCTGAATTCAACGCCCCCGCCGCCGAGCAGATGCTGTTGCGCGGCCTGTTGCGCGGTTTCCTGCGTCTGTTCTTTCGCGGGTTGGTGCGGCCACCGATGCCGGTTTCCGGGCAGCGCCGCGTGCTGCGCGCCCTCACCACTGTCACCCTGACGCCGCGCGGTGTGCGTCGCAGCGCCTCGACCCTGGGCGGTCGCCCCTGCGAATGGCACCGCGCGCCTGGCGCCCGCGGCGGCGTGCTGCTCTACCTGCACGGCGGCGCCTTCATGATCGGCGGGCCGGATACGCATCGGGGCATCTGCGCCAGCCTGGCCAAGCGTGCTGGCCTGGACGTCTGCGCGCTGGATTATCGGCTGGCGCCGGAGCATCCCTATCCGGCGGCACGCGACGATGTGGTGGCGGCTTACCGGGGCCTGCTGGAATCGGGGTATCGCGCGGAGCAGATCGCCATCGGCGGTGATTCTGCCGGCGGCAACCTCAGCCTGGTCGGCTGCCTGCGCATCATCGAGCTGGGCCTGCCGGCGCCTGCGGCGCTGGTGTGCTTCTCGCCAGCCACCGATTTCACCGGCGAGCAGATGCACCAGCCGCCAGCCGGCGATCCGCTGATCCACCCCAGCTGGGTCGAGCAGGCCGCCGAACTCTACTGTCCGGCAGGTGTGCCGCGTGACGACCCGGGCATGTCGCCGCTGTTCGCCGACCTGCGCTGCCTGCCGCCTACTCTGGTCCAGGTCGGCGAGGACGAACTGCTGCTGAACGACAGCCTGCGCCTGGCCGAGCGCGCTACGGCGGCGGGCGTCGACATGCGTCTGGAGCGCTACCCGGGGCTGTGGCACGTGTTTCAGGCGCATGTCGGCGTGCTGCGTGCGGCGGATTACGCCATCGGGCGGGTGGCGGCCTTTCTGCGCGAACGGGGGCTGTGAGAGGGGCGTGGGCGCCCGGCTGGCCAATTGCCGCTGGTCGCCGGCTTCGTTACAAAGACTTTCCATGCAGCGCGCACCTGGCGTTCAGCGACTACCCTTGCAGGGACGGCTTTCAGTCCGGCGCTCTGCCGGGCAGTCGTCGATGCGCTTGAAGTAGACACGTCGAGCATTCGCTCGATTCTCGGGGCGGCGCCAGCAGGGGCCGCGACACCGTCCAGCCGGGCGGTAGCAATGGGAAAGCGGTCAATCCATCCATAGCCTGAGAGGAGGTCGTTTATGAGCACAGCCTTCCACGAAGACTCCAGCACCTCGGTGCTGCGTCGGATGAAAGAAGGGGGGTTCGACTTCGCCCAGTTCCACCCGATCGAGTTCTACGCCATTTTTCCCGATGAGGAGCGGGCCAGAATGGCGGCCAGAAATTTTCGCGGCGAGTCGCTCAACGCCCAGGTATCCGCCCGTGAGGACGGCGCCTGGCACCTGCAAATCAGCAAAGTGATGTACGCCACCCATGCCGGTATTGGCGCGTTCGAGCATGACCTGGAGTCCATTGTCGTCCCGCTGGGCGGCACCCTGGACGGCTGGGGTGTAACCCAGGAGGTGAAAGCGTCGGCGGTCCGTTAGCACGCCTTTCCTGCGGTCTGGCGTGTTCTGCTCCTCTTTCCTGCCGGGGAAGAGGGGCGGAGGGCGCGGCTGACCTGCTGCTGAAGGCGAGCCGGGCAGACCGGCAGCCTCGACTTGGCCAGCGCCATCACGCAGACTGCGTCGCGGAGGTACTCATGGCCGATGTTCTGATCCTGACCCATATCGATTATTGCCCGCCCGCGCATCTGGCACAGGTGCTGCTGGCGCGTGGTTGCAGTTTCGACGTGTTGCGCGTCGACCTGGGCGAGTTGCGTGGCTACGACCTGGAGCGACCCAGGGCGGTGGCCGTGATGGGTGGCCCGATGAGCGTCAATGACCCCTTGCCGTGGATCGCCGACGAGGTGGCTGCCCTGCAGCGCCTCATCGCCCGCGAGGTACCGATCATCGGTCATTGCCTTGGCGGCCAGCTGCTGGCCAAGGCACTCGGCGCCAACATTCGGCGGATGCCCTACACCGAAGCCGGCTGGCAGGACATGCAGCGCCATGCGCAGGTGACGGACAGCCCCTGGCTGGCGCACCTGCCCGAGCAGTTCAGCATCTTCCAGTGGCACGGCGACACCTTCGCCCTGCCCGAGGGCGCGCAGGCGCTGTTCAGCAGCCGCTGGTGCGACAACCAGGCCTTCGCCTGGGGCGACAAGGTGCTGGCGCTGCAGGGCCACCCGGAGATGACCGAGCCACTGATCGAGTGCTGGCTCGATGACTGGGCGCACTTGCTCGATGAGCGCCAGCCCAGCCAGCAGTCCCTCGCCGAGATGCGCGAGCAGTTGCCGGAGAAGGTCAGGGCGCTGAATCAGGTGGCCGAGGGCTTCTACGCGCACTGGCTGCGACTGGCGGGTCTGTGAGCTAGGGGCCCCAATAGTCGAAGTAGTAGATGCTGCCGGACTTAATCTCGAATTCGATCTCGCCACCGCATTCGATCGTGTGTACCCCCGGTGTCGTTTCGCCGGCCTCGTCGAGTGGCACCGGCCAGGGTTTGCCGTCCAGCGAGAGTGTGCCGCAGCCACCGCCGTTGTCATGCTCGACCACCAGATAGGTCTTGCCATCGGCGCTCGGCTTGTAGCGGCCGCGAAGCTCGTAGGTGGCGTCCGCATCCATGCCGGCGACGTTCACCAGCAGGACGATGGCAACGGCCAGCAGGATGCAGGCCAGCAGGGCTCCCAGGGCGATCAGCGCATACTTGAGCACGCGGATCATGGCTCGGGCTCGTCGGCGATGCTGGCCAGCAGATCGGTCACCCCGACATCCACCCCGGCCTGCGAGAGCAGGGTCGTTGCCTGGCCACGATGGTGGGTCTGGTGGTTGAACAGGTGCATCAGCAGGGCGAAGAAGTTCTTTCTCGCCTCGATCCCCCTGGTGTTGCGATAGGCCAGGGGCTGGTCCAGCTGTTCTTCATCGATTTCCGCAGCCAGCGCCTCGATGCAGGCGTCCAGCTGCACGCGCAGGGCGGTCAGCTCGCGGATGTTCGCGGCCATTGGCTGATCCAGGCGCGTGGGCCGTTGCAGCCTGGCGAGCGCCTGCAGCGCCCGATGGTTCGCCGGGTGTGCGGCATAGCGCCCGAGCCAGATCAGGTCGGCCACCACCAGGTGATTCAGGGTGCCCAGGATCGAGCCGAAGAACGCGCCGCGCTCGGCGCTCAATGCCTCGTCGGGCAGGCCGGCGGCCGCAGCGTACAGGCGTTCGTTCATCCAGCTGTTGTAGCGCGCCATCTGGCGGATGTGCTCGATTCTCTGCATGGTCTCACCGCTGCTGTTGCCTGTCCTGAAGGCTATACCAATCTTCGCTGAGCAGCCCGTAGAGTGCCGAATCCGATATATGCCCGTCGATGATCCAGCGTTGGCGGAGCAGACCTTCCTTACTGAAACCCAGGCGTTCCAGCGCCCGCCCGGAGGCGGCGTTGCTCGGGTCGATCTCCGCTTCGACGCGGTTGAGCCCCAGGGCTTCGAACCCGTGGCGCAGCAGCTCACGGGCCGCCTCCTGGATGTAACCCCGGCCCCAGGCGCTCGAGGCAATGCCGAAGCCGATCTCCGCGCGCCGTGACTCGGGCTGGTAGCTGAACAGCAGGCATTTGCCAATCAGCTCGCCGCTGTTCCTGTCGACGATGGCCAGGGTCAGGCGCTGGCCGTCTTGCATGGCCTGGCGCTCCGCGCGGATGAAGTCCTGTGCCACGGCCTCGCAGGCCCAGGCCGGAGTGTTCCAGTACTGCATGACCTGGGGATCGGAAAAGATCGCGAACAGGGCCGGGGCATCCGCAGCTTCCAGCGGGCGCAGGAGCAGACGCGGCGTAGTCAGATGGACGGAAAGATCGGGCATCGGGATATCTCGCTCGGGTAGTCAGAAACGCTCGTCGGCAATCGCAGGGAGGACCAGCTCACGCACGTAGCTGGCGGCGGACAGGCCCAGCAGCGTTCGCACCAGGGCGACGACATCGTGCAGTGCAATCAACTGGCCCTCGCCGTTCTGCGCCGCCTGTTCGAGCGGGGTGTGCAAACCGTCCTGGGTGTTCAGGTAGCCCAGTTGCAGGCAGGTGACGGCCAAGGCCTCGGCGGGCCTCGATCAGCATGATTCGCATCCACGAACCGGGCGCAGCGCCGCTCGCCCGAGAGGTGAAGGGCAGGGACGTTAATGTGCACCCAGGGCAGTGGTCAAACGAATGCCGGCGGCCAACTATTACAGCGTTTCTCCGCCGGTGTTCCCGCACCCCAGGCACCGCTTACGGGACCTGGGCGAGGGCGGGCACTGCTGCAGGGGGTGTAGGCTACTGGCTGTCCGGCTCCGACCACACGGCGAACTCGTTGCCGCCGGGCTCGACGAAGTGGAAGCGCCTGCCTCCCGGGAAGGCGAAGATCGGTTTGACGATCTTCCCGCCAGCGGCCTCGATCTTGTGCAGCGTTTCCTCCAGTCGCGCGCTGTAGAACACGATCAGCGCGCTGCCGTTTTCGCTACGCGCCGACATCTCGGCGCTGAAGAATCCGCCGTCCAGGCCTTCGCCCGCGAATGCCGCGTAATCCGGGCCGTAATCCGTGAAATGCCAGCCGAATGCGGCCTGGAAGAAGGCTTTGCTGGCCGGCAGGTTGCGGGTGGGGTATTCGACGTAGTCGATCTTCTCGTGGGCAGGCATGCCGGGCTCCTTGGCTCTGTGTGCGGGGTGGATTCACTGACGGGATCTGGCCAGGTCGATGGCCGCCTGGATGGCTGCGCGTGCCTGCGGGCTGTTCTTCCAGCAGGTCGAGCCAAGCTGGGCCGATACGGCGCTGACGATATCGCCGACGCAGGCTTCGGCCAGTTCACCGAGTGAGTTGAAACCTATCTGTTCGAGTCGCCGAACGACGGTCGGGCCTACGCCCTTGAGGCTGATCAGTGCGTCGTATTCATGGGCTGGAAAGGGCATGGTGATGGCTACCGAGGGATTGAATTTGCCGTTGATCGGTTGGCGCGTGTTCAGCGGCGCACCCTGTGCGCGTTGACGAAGGCGTCGATATCTGCGGTCGACTGCAAGTGGTAGAGCGCCTTGCCGGCGGCGCTTGCCTCGATCCTGGCGAGCAAGGCGCTGGTCCAGAAGCGTGGCGACAGGCGCAGGTATCTCCAGCTCGCCAGGGTGCCTTTCAGCACGGAGCTGCCCTGCGGCCAGCCTTCCGGTCTCACCCATGCGCTCTGCAGCAGTCGCTTGCAGGTGAACCAGTAGTGCTGCCAGTACGGCAGGTCGACGTAGATGAGCGTGTCTGCGGATTCCAGCCGTTGCCAGAAGGACTCCAGCGTGCCCAGACCTTCGATGATCCAGCCGTCCCGGTCCAGAATGGCGCGGTGCGCCGCGTCGTATTCCTCGTTCGACACTTTGGTTCCGTCGGCTCGGTAGGCCATCAGGTCCAGGGGGAACAGCTCGAGGCCCTTGGCCTGTGCCAGTTTCCTGCCCAGCGTGGACTTGCCGCCACCTGGCTTGCCGAAAACGGCTATCCGTTTCATGCCTCATCATTCCCTTCGCGTGCACTGCGTTGTGCCGGATGATTGCACGGCTGCCCGGCGCCTGGGTACTGCAGAAACGCCGCATGCAGGTGCGCGTCGGGGCGCCGTGGGGCGTCAGGTCGCGCTCAGGGCGTCACGCAGCGCCTGGGGCAACGGGATGGGACGCTTGCTCTCGGGGGACACGGCTACCTGCGTGAGGGTGGCGCGGAAGGTGACGTCGTGCGTGGCATTGCGGGCCTCGACGCAGAAGGAGAACGAGCTGGTGGTGAGATCGCCGCTGCGCACCTCGATGTCGATGACCTCGTCCCAGGCCATGGGCGCCAGGAACTCGATCGAGAGCGCGCGGGCGGGAGGCAGAATGCCCATCGCGAAAATTTCGCGTATGGCCGGCCCGCCAAGGGCGTGAGCCAGGAAGTCGTGCACCGCTTCGATGACGAAGTAGCTGATGCGTGGCGTGTAGACGATGCCGGCCGGGTCGCAGTCGCCGAAGAGAATTCGTCGCTTCGTTACAAAGCTCATGGGGAAGGTCTCGGGTTGGGCGTTGCTGGACGTACTGTGCGCCTGGAACCGCGCAGGTGCGCAACCCGGCGCAGCGGCTGAGCCACTGCGCCGGGGCGGAATCAGCGGTTGAAGCGCTCGACCAGCGCGTACTGGCCCTGGGCGGTGCCGGTCAGGGCCTGGCTGAGCTTGGCCGTGCTCTGCGCCTCGCCAGCCGTCTGGTCGGCCAGTTGGGCGATGGTGGTGATGTTGCGATTGATCTCGTCGGCCACGGCGCTCTGTTCTTCTGCGGCGGCAGCGATCTGGTTGGCCATGTCGGCGATGTTGGCGACCGAGTCGCTGATGCCGGACAGCGCCTGGTCGGCCTTCAGCACGCGTTCGACGCCTTCGTCGGCCTGCTTGCGGCCGATCTCCATGGTCATCACCGCTTCTTCGGCGGTGCGCTGCAGTTTGGCGATCAGCGTGTGGATCTGCTCGGTGGATTCGGCGGTGCGTTGCGCCAGCGACCGGACTTCATCCGCCACCACGGCGAAACCACGCCCCATCTCGCCGGCGCGGGCCGCTTCGATGGCCGCGTTGAGGGCCAGCAGGTTGGTCTGGTCGGCGATGCCCTTGATCACATCGACCACGCCGCCGATTTCATTGCTGTCCTGGGCCAGGCGGGTGACGGTCTCGCCGGTATCGCCCACCGACTGCGACAGGCGCTGGATCGCTTCGCGGGTTTCCTCGGCGATGCCGCGGCCTTCGCTGGTCAGGCGATTGGCCTCCTGGGTGGCGATGGCGGTGCGGGCGACATTGCTGGCCACTTCCAGGGTGGTGGCGGCCATCTCGTTGACGGCGGTGGCGACCAGTTCGGTTTCGCTGCGCTGACGCTCGAGGCCGGCCGAGCTGTTGTGGGCCAGCTTGTCGGCTTCGCGCGCCTGCTGGGTCAGGTGCTCGGCGGTGTCCTGCAGCCGGGTGAGGCAGGTCTTCAGGCGTGCACCCTGGCTGAGCATGGCCATTTCCAGGCGTGCTTCGGCGCCACGGCTGTCGGTGTACATCTGCGCGATCAGCGGGTCGGAGGTGCTCTGCTCGGCGATGCGCAGCAGGCGCTTGATGCCGCGGGTCTGCCAGGCGATGCCGGCCAGGCCCAGCGGTACGGAGAGCAGGGCGGCGAGGATGAAGCCCCAGTTGCTGCCCATCCAGTGGCCGATGAGAAAACCGATCTGGCTGACCAGGATGAACGGCATCCACGCCTGGACGATGGGCACCCACTGATTGCTCGCCGGGACGGCCGACTTGCCGGCGTTGACCCGTGCGTAGAGCGCCTCTGCGCGGCGTACCTGCTCGGCGCTGGGCTTGACGCGGACGGACTCGTAGCCGACCACCTGGTTGTTCTCGGTGATCGGGGTGACGTAGGCGTTGACCCAGTAGAAGTCACCGCTCTTGCAGCGGTTCTTGACGATACCCATCCACGGGCGGCCACTCTTGAGGGTCGTCCACATGTGATCGAACACGGCCGGCGGAACGTCCGGGTGGCGCACGATGTTGTGCGGCGCACGTTGCAGTTCTTCGCGGGTGAAGCCACTGATCTCGACGAAGGCGTCGTTGCAGTAGGTGATCTGGCCCTTGAGATCGGTAGTGGAGATCAGACGCTGCTGCGCAGGGAAGGTGCGTTCGCGCTGGGTGACCGGTTGGTTGTTACGCATGGCAGGTATCCGTCGTTGTAATGCCCTGTCATCGGCCGGCAAGTGGCGAAGTTGAGGGCTGAATCCGTTTTTTGCGAGTGTAACGCTTTTTGAATGGCGTCACATTTCTGTCGCGATGGCGGCCGTCCCTGGCCCAACGAAGAATAGGCGCCCTGCCGCAGGAAGCAGCAGGGCATTTGCGTCAGTTGGCGATCATCTGGCGCAGCACGTAGTGCAGGATGCCACCGGCCTTGAAGTACTCGACCTCATTGAGCGTATCGATGCGGCACAGCACTTCGACCCGTTCCTGCTGGCCGTCCTTGCGGCTGACGATCAGGGTCAGGGGCATCTGCGGGCGCAGTTCCACGCCTTCGAGGCCTTCGATGGCCAGCGTCTCCTGGCCCGTCAGTGCGAGGGTGTTGCGATCGGTGCCGGGCTTGAACTGCAACGGCAGCACGCCCATGCCCACCAGGTTGGAGCGGTGGATGCGCTCGAAGCTCTCGGCGATCACGGCCTTGACGCCCAGCAGGTTGGTGCCCTTGGCTGCCCAGTCGCGGCTGGAGCCGGTGCCGTACTCCTTGCCGGCGACGATCAGCAGCGGCGTGCCTTCGCTCTGGTAGCGCATGGCGGCGTCGTAGATCGCCAGCTTTTCACCGCTGGGGATGTGCAGGGTGTTGCCGCCTTCCTCGCCGCCGAGCATTTCGTTGCGGATGCGGATGTTGGCGAAGGTGCCGCGCATCATCACCTCATGGTTGCCACGGCGCGAGCCATAGGAGTTGAAGTCGGCCTGGGCCACGCCATTGTCGCGCAGGTAGCGTCCGGCCGGGCTGTCGGCCTTGATGTTGCCGGCCGGCGAGATGTGGTCGGTGGTCACCGAGTCACCCAGCAGGGCGAGGATGCGCGCATCGCGGATGTCAGTGATGCGCGGGGGATCGCCGGCGATGTTCTCGAAGAACGGCGGGTGCTGGATGTAGGTGGAGTCCGTCTGCCAGGCGTAGGTGTCGGCCTCGGGCACGCTGATCGCCTGCCACTTCGCGTCGCCGGCGAAGACCTCGGCATACTCCTTGCGGAACATCGCGGTGTCGACCTTGGCGATGGCGTCGGCGATTTCCGCCTGGCTCGGCCAGATGTCCTTGAGGTAGACCGGCTGGCCGTCCTTGCCGGTACCAAGCGCGTCCTGGGTGAGATCGATGCGCACGCTGCCGGCCAGGGCATAGGCAACCACCAGGGGTGGCGAGGCCAGCCAGTTGGTCTTCACCAGCGGATGCACGCGGCCCTCGAAGTTGCGGTTGCCGGAGAGCACCGAGGCCACGGTCAGGTCGGCCTTGGCGATGGCTTTCTCGATGGGCTCGCGCAGCGGGCCGGAGTTGCCGATGCAGGTGGTGCAGCCGTAGCCCACCAGGTCGAAGCCGAGTTTTTCCAGGTGGGGGGTCAGGCCGGCGGCCGCGAAGTACTCGGTGACCACCTTGGAGCCAGGGGCGAGGGAGCTCTTGACCCAGGGCTGGCGTTGCAGGCCCCGTTCCACGGCCTTCTTGGCCAGCAGACCGGCCGCCATCATCACGCTGGGGTTGGAGGTGTTGGTGCAGGAGGTGATGGCGGCGATCACCACGGCGCCATCCTGCAGGCGGTGGGTATGGCCGTCGTCCTGGTAATCGATCCCGCCGCTCTGCTGGTCGCCGCCGACGGCCGTACCGCCGCCGCCTTCGTTGAGCATGCGGCCTTCTTCCCTGGCCGCCGGTTTCAGCTGCAGGCCGACGAAGTCGTCGAAGGCCTGGCTGACCTGGCCCAGCGCGACGCGGTCCTGCGGACGCTTGGGCCCGGCCAGGCTGGCTTCGACGCTGCCCATGTCCAGGCTCAGGCTGTCGCTGAACAGCGGTTCTGCCCCGGCTTCACGCCACAGGCCCTGGGCCTTGCTGTAAGCCTCGACCAGTTGCACGCTCGCTTCCGGGCGGCCGGACAGGCGCAGGTAGCCGAGGGTGATGTCATCCACCGGGAAGAAGCCGCAGGTGGCGCCGTATTCCGGTGCCATGTTGGCGATGGTGGCGCGATCGGCCAGTGGCAGCTCGGCCAGGCCGTCGCCGTAGAACTCGACGAATTTGCCCACCACGCCTTTCTTGCGCAGCATCTGCGTCACTGTGAGCACCAGGTCAGTGGCGGTGATGCCTTCCTTGAGCTTGCCGCTGAGCTTGAAGCCGATGACCTCGGGGATCAGCATCGACACCGGCTGGCCGAGCATGGCTGCTTCCGCCTCGATGCCGCCAACCCCCCAGCCGAGCACGCCGAGGCCATTGATCATGGTGGTGTGCGAGTCGGTGCCGACCAGGGTGTCGGGGTAGGCGAGGGTGGCGCCGTCCTCGCTCTTCGTCCACACCGTGCGTGCCAGGTATTCGAGGTTGACCTGGTGGCAGATACCGGTGCCTGGCGGTACCACGCTGAAGTTGTCGAAGGCGTGCTGGCCCCAGCGCAGAAAGGCATAGCGTTCACCGTTGCGCTGCATTTCCAGCTCGACGTTGTCGTGGAAGGCACTGGAGGAGGCGTAGCGGTCGACCATCACCGAGTGGTCGATGACCAGGTCCACCGGCGACAGCGGGTTGATGCGCTGCGGATCGCCGCCGGCCCTGGCCATGGCGTCGCGCATGGCGGCCAGGTCGACCACCGCCGGGACGCCGGTGAAATCCTGCATCAGGACCCGTGCCGGGCGGTACTGTATCTCGCGGTCCGAGGCGCGCTGGTCGAGCCAGTCGACCATGGCCTGCAGGTCTTCTGCGCTCACGGTCTGGCCGTCTTCATTGCGCAGCAGGTTTTCCAGCAGCACCTTGAGCGACTTGGGCAGGCGCTGGATGTCACCAAGGCGGCGGGCCGCCTCGGGCAGGCTGAAATAGTGGTAGGTGGTGTCGCCGATCTTCAGTTCGCGGCGGCAGTTCAGGCTATCGAGGGAGGGCATTGCACGTCTCCTTGGGCCCGCACGGTTCGGGCTATGTCTGATGGCGGCAGACTCTCAAGCTAGTCCTGCCTGACGAGTCTTGCGAGCCGTATCCTTGAATGTGCGTGGTTTGCGAGCAAGTCGTAGCCGGTTCAAACGATGATGGCTACACAGTAGCTGGACAGGTTTGCAGGCCCCAGGTTCCCGCCTCAGGTATCATGCGCGGCTCAAGGAGACGCTTTGATGAATACCCTGTTTCTGCATTGCCGCCCCGGTTTCGAGGGCGAGGTCTGCGCCGAGATCAGCGACCTCGCGGCTCGTCTGGACGTGCCCGGCTACTCCAAGGCCAAGCCTGGCAGCGCGTGCGCCGAGTTCGTCTGCAACGATGCTGCCGATTGCGAGCGCCTGATGCGCAGCGTGCGTTTCAACCAGTTGATCTTCCCGCGGCAGTGGGCGCGTGGGCGCTTCGTCGAGCTGCCGGAGAGCGAGCGCATCAGTGTGCTGCTGGAGGCACTGGCCGACTATCCGGTGTGCGGCAGCCTGTGGCTGGAGGTGCTCGACACCAACGAGGGCAAGGAAGTCTCCACCTTCTGCAAGAAGTTCGAGGCCCCGCTGCGCAAGGCGCTGCTCAAGGCCGGCAGGCTGGTGGAGGACGCGAAGAAACCGCGCCTGCTGCTGACCTTCAAGAGCGGCCGCGAGGTGTTCGCCGGCATCGCCGAGGCGGACAACCTGGCGATGTGGCCGATGGGCATTCCGCGTCTCAAGTTCCCGCGCGAGGCGCCGAGCCGTTCCACGCTCAAGCTGGAGGAGGCCTGGCATCACTTCATCCCGCGTGAACAGTGGGACCAGCGCCTGGCGCCGGGCATGACCGCCGTGGACCTGGGCGCTGCGCCCGGTGGCTGGACCTGGCAGCTGGTCAACCGGGAAATCCGCGTGACCGCCGTGGACAACGGACCGATGGCCGAAAGCCTGATGTATTCGGGGTTCGTGGTGCACCAGCGGGCCGACGGCTTTACCTTCCGCCCACGCCATCCGGTGCACTGGATGGTCTGCGATATCGTCGAGAAGCCGGCGCGCACCGCCTCGATGATCGAGACCTGGCTGGGCGAGGGGCTGTGCCGCGAGGCGGTGGTCAACCTCAAGCTGCCGATGAAGCAGCGCTATGCCGAGGTGCGGCGCTTGCTCGAGCGCATCGCGTCGGGGCTGGCGGAGCGGGGCATGAAGGTCAGTATCGGCTGCAAGCAGCTCTACCACGACCGTGAGGAAGTGACCTGTCATCTGCGCCGCCACGGCAAGTGAGGGGATGAACCGGGCTCGGGCCACAGGGGCCCGGCCCGGACTCCCGCGCCGTTCCGGAGTCCTCCCGGAGCGCGCGTGCGGGCCATCCCTGACACGCCGGAGCGCAGGCACTCTGCCGCAGTTGGCGGGCGTGCGCCGCCCATCCAAGGTTGTGCGCGCAGGGTGACCTGGAGGTCAGCTTTGCGCGACAATGCGCGCCTGCCTGTGGAGCCCCCTATGTCCGAAGCCCTGACCCTCAATCACGATGACCTGCTCGACGCCAGTGGCCTGAACTGCCCCGAGCCGGTGATGATGCTGCACAACAAGGTGCGCGACCTGTCGCCGGGCGGCCTGCTCAAGGTGATCGCCACCGATCCCTCGACCCGGCGTGACATTCCCAAGTTCTGCGTGTTCCTGGGCCATGAGCTGCTCGGCCAGGCCGAGGAAGACGGTACTTACCTGTACTGGATCCGCAAGAAGACGGACTAGCCAGCCCAGGATTCGGCGTCGCGCCCGGCGCCTTTCCATCCCGTTTGCCCCGGCGCCAGGCCGCAGCTGTTCAGCACGGTCTGCCAGGCCTTGACGTGACGCGCCGTGGCGGCGCGAAACGCCTGCCACAAGCCATCCTGTTCGCCAGCCAGTCGCTGCAGGTGCTCGCGGGTGGCCAGTGGAATGCCCTCGACGCGCTGCAAGTGGTGCAGCGCCGCCTGCCACTGCTGGCCACGCTGGTCGACCTGGGCCAGATAAGGCTGCAGGCCGCCGGCGTAGAACTTGACGAAGATGTTCTGCAGGATGCGCCCGCGTGGCGTCGCCTTGCCCAGCGGGCACAGGGGGCGCGTGCGCTGGCGCTGCTCCAGCAGTTCACTGCCGGCGTCGAGGGTGTGGCGCAGGCTGGCCAGGCTGGTGATCAGCTGGCCGCCTTGCTCGCTGGCGTAGAGCGCGAAGAACAGCGGGTCCAGGGTGTCGCTGCCCGGCGGCAGCTGGTGGGGCAGGGCCGCGCCGAGGCTGGCCAGGCGCTGCAGGGCGTCGAGGGCGGCGTTGTCTTCCTGGCTGCCGAGCGGCAATGCCTGGTCGGCGAAGCGCAGGTAGTGCTCGAACTCCGGGCTGCCATTGAGTGCGTTCCAGAACACGGCGGGCAGTTGCCGGCGTTTCTCTGCGGCCAGGCGCTGCAGGGTGCCTTTCAGGCTGGCGCTGTCCGGCAGGTGCGGCAGGCAGTCGTCGATGGCGCGTAGCAGGTCGCCCTCGTAACCCAGGCGCTGGCTGGGCAGGAGCTGCTTGCCCAGGCTGCTGTTGCGCTGGCTGATGAGTTGCTGCAGGTGCGGGCAGCGCCGCGCATCGATCACCAGGTCGAGCAGGCCGATGCGCAGTTCCGGCAGCTCCAGCAGGCGCTGGCGTCGCGCGGGCAGGCGATACTGGCTGAGCGTGCGCGTGTCGAAGGGCGCGAAGTCCGCGCCGTCGAGCGAGCGCTGCAGGCGCTCGAGGTAGTCGCGCTGCAGTGCCAGCCCGTCGTTGCCCGGTTGGCAGCCGGCCAGCAGCAGGAGGCCGAGGAACAGGACGAGTCGTGTCATGGGCTCAGTCTAGAGCCGATCCCCCGGCTATCCAATCGCCCTCGTTCAGGCCGCGTGACGAATGCGCCTGCGTGCGCTGCGCGCCAGGCGAATGGCGAGCATCACCGCCGCGCAGGTCAGGCCGACCACCAGGCCCTGCCACAGGCCGCTGGGGCCGCTGGGTTCGCCGAGCCAGTCGGACAGCCCCAGGGCGTAGCCCACCGGCAGGCCGATGCCCCAGTAGGCGAAGAGTGTCAGCAGCATGGTGATGCGGGTGTCCTGATAGCCACGCAGGGCGCCGGCAGCGGTGACCTGGATGGCATCGGAGAACTGGAACAGCGCGGAATACACGATCAGCGTCGCCGCCACCGCGATCACCGCCTTGTCCGGGGTATAGATCTGCGCGATCTGCTCGCGCAGCAACAGCATCAGGCTGGCCGACAGGCAGGCGTAGCCCAGCGCGGCGCCCATGCTCACACCGGCCGCGAAGCGCGCCTCGCGCGGCTGCCCGCGCCCCAGTGCCTGACCGACGCGCACCGTGGAGGCCATGGCCAGCGAGTAGGGAATCATGAACACCATGGAGCTGAAGTTCAGGGCGATCTGGTGCCCGGCGACCACGGTCGCGCCGAGGCCGCCGATCAGCAGGGCGATCACCGCGAAGATGCTGGATTCGGCGAAGACGGCCACGCCAATCGGCACGCCGATGGCCAGCAGGCGGCGGATCACGGCCCATTGCGGCCACTCGAAATGAGCGAACAGCCCGCTTGCGCGGTAGTAGGGCGCCCATTTCACCCAGACCAGCATGCCGATCAGCATGAAGCCCATCACCAGCGCCGTGGCCCAGCCGCAGCCGACACCGCCCATGGCCGGCAAACCGAACTTGCCGTAGATGAAGATGTAGTTGGCCGGAATGTTCAGCATCAGGCCGATGATGCCCAGCACCATGGTCGGTCGCGTGTGGCCCAGGCCGTCGCTGAAGCAGCGCAGCACATGGAACAGCGCGACCGCAGGAAAGCCGCAGGCCACGGCCCGCAGATAGCCCATGGCCGGGGTGACCAGGGCCGGCTCGACATTCATGTGGCGCAGGATGAACTCGGCATTCCACAGCAGCGTCGCCGCGCTGCCGCCCACGGCCAGGGCCAGCCACAGGGCCTGGCGTACCAGCGGGCCGATGCTCGGTTCTTCGCCCGCGCCGAAACGCTGTGCGACCTTGGGTGTGGTCGCCAGGAGCACGCCGGTCATCAGCAGGAACACCGGTACCCAGATCGAGTTGCCCAGCGCCACGGCGGCCAGGTCCTGCGGGCTGACGCGCCCGGCCATCAGCGTATCGACGAAGCCCATGGCGGTGTGCGCCAGCTGGGCGATGATGATGGGGGTGGCCAGCAGGAGCAGGCTGCACAGTTCCGTGCGCACGCGGCCAAGGCGGGTGTCGGTGGACATTTCGGTTCTTCGGGAAGGCAGGAAACCGCGTAGTCTACGCCTTGACGTGTCGGTCAGGAAAGGCGCGCAGGCGAGCCTGATGCATTGCAGTCACTTGCCTTTCAGTACCCCGGCAGAAGCTGCCACCACGCAGCCCACGCCAATCACCTGCAGGGCTGACAGGGTCTGCGACAGGACCACGAAACCAAGGAGTGTCGCGACTGCCGGCTCGAGGCTCATCAGCAGGCCGAACACCGCCGTGCTCAGTTTGCGCAGTGCCTGCATCTCGAGCACGTAGGGCAATAGTGGTACCAGGAGGGCGAGGCCGGCGCCCTGGATATACAGCTGCGGGTCATGCAGCTGAGTCGCCTGCGCGAGCCCGATCGGTGTCATGATCGCCGCAGCTGCGAGCAGGGACACCGACAGGCCCTGCAAGCCGCTGAACTGGCTGCCTACGCGCTTCATCAGCAGGATGTAGCCGCCCCAGCCGAGAGCGGCACCGAGGGAGAACAGCAGGCCACGGGCGTCGGTGACCCAGCTCGTGCCGTCGTAAGCGATCAGCACGACGCCGACGAGCGACAGTGCCGGCCACAGATAGGCGCGGTAGCCGGAAACCCCGGCCAGGGCGATGCAGATGGGGCCGAGAAAATTGATCGCGACCACCAGGCCGAGCGGTGCGCTGCGGATCGCCTGGAAAATGGAGGTCGTCATCAGCGCCATGGCGGCGCCGAGCAGGAGTGCACCGGTCCATTGCTGGCGGTTGAAGCTCAGCAGCTTCGGGCGAACGATCAGATAGAGGATCGCAGCAGCGAAACAGAGTCGCACCCAGGTCGTGGTGTAGCTGCCGAAGCGCTCCATCACATCCAGTGACAGCGAGGCCCCCAGCTGGATGCTGAGCATCGAGATCAGGCAGAACAGGATAGCCGCGACGACACCGTTCCTGAGGCGTGGCGAGGTGCTGTGGCGAGGTTGGGTCGGGTTCGACGGGGTTGCTTCGGTGAGGTCTTGCATCGGCGTTCCGGAGTCGTGGCACCTGTTCTCGGCACGGGGACGTGATGAGGTTCATGGGGCCTGGTGGGTCGAGACCCGGAGAAAGTACCCAGCGTCTGCGGGCAACGCGATCAAGTTATCGTTATGCCACGATTAGCGCCGCTTATCGTGGATGGCCCGCAGGCGTTCGCCGCGCCGGAGCTGCAGCCAGGACGGGGCTTCGTGATACAGTCGCCGGCTGTTTCAACGGCTTTCAATGGATGCCGCTGCGTGAATAGCGATCTGGACAACGACCTGCTGCGAGCCTTCGTCACCATCACCCGCACGGGGTCCTTCAGTCGGGCGGCGAAGTTGCTGCATCGAACGCAAGCTGCGCTCAGCCTTCAGGTGAAACGGCTCGAGGACGATCTGGGCGTGAAGCTGCTGGAACGCTCGCCCAGAGCGGTGGCGATGACCGAGGCAGGGGAGACGTTGTTGCCCTATGCCACCAAGATCCTGAGCCTCGGCGAAGACGCCAGACGTGCACTGCAACCCAGCGGCCAGGTGGAGACCATTCGTATCGGCATGCTGGAAGATATCGCCATCGGCGCGTTGTCCAGGGTGCTGGAGCGTTTCACCAGCCACCATCCGCATGTGCAGCTGGAAATCGTCATCGATGATAGCCAGGCGCTGTCGCGGATGTTGCGCGAGGCCAGGTTGGACATGGTCATCGCCGACAGGCAGCAGGTCGATGCGCTTCCTGCGTTCAGCTGGAACGAGCGCCTGGTCTGGGTCGCCGCGCATGGCTTCAGGATGCCCTCGGGGCAGGATGCGCCAGTGATCGCATTCGGCAAGGGCTGTTTCTGGCAGGCTCCCGCGCTGGCTCAGCTCGATGCCAGTGGTATCTCCTGGCGCGTGGTGCTCAGCAGCGCCAACCTCGGTGCCATCTGTTCTGCAGTCGAAGCGGGCATGGGCATCTCCTTCATGCTGGAATACAGCGTCAACCGAAGCGCGCTGCGCATTCTCGGCGCCGAGGATGGTCTGTGCCAGGACGGCTCGGTGCAGATCGGTGTGTTTCTGCGTGAGGGTGGTGGGCGTTCCGAACAGTGGATGGCGCTGTATGCGGCCATCTGCGCCGAGGTGGCCACAGGCCGTGGCGCCGAGTTGCCGGTTGTGGCCTGAGCCGGCTGCGTCAGGCGCAGCCTTTTTTCTTTGCGCTGAGTAGAATCTGCAGCGAACAACGGAGCCTTGCATGCTGATAGTCGCTGACGAAAACATTCCCCTGCTCGATGAATTCTTTGCCGGTTTCGGCCGTATCCGCCGCCTGCCCGGACGTGCGATCAATGCGGCGGACGTGCGCGATGCCGACCTGCTGCTGGTGCGCTCGGTGACCCAGGTCGACCGCGCCCTGCTCGAAGGCAGCAAGGTCCGTTTCGTCGGCACCTGCACCATCGGCACCGATCATCTGGACCTCGACTACTTCGCCGAGGCGGGCGTCGCCTGGAGCAGTGCGCCGGGCTGCAATGCCCGTGGCGTGGTCGATTACGTGCTGGGCAGCATCCTCGCCCTGGCCGAGCGCGAGGGGGCCGACCCGGCCACGCGGGTCTACGGCGTGGTGGGCGCGGGGCAGGTTGGCGGGCGCCTGGTCGATGTGCTGCAGGCGCTGGGCTGGCAGGTGCTGGTCTGCGATCCGCCGCGACAGGCTGCCGAGGGCGGCGCGTTCGTCGATCTGCAGCGGATCATCGAGGCGTGCGACGTGATCAGCCTGCATACGCCGCTGGACGCTTCGACACGCCACCTGTTCGATGCCCGGCGCCTGGCCGCATTGCAGCCTGGCACCTGGCTGATCAACGCCAGTCGCGGCGCGGTCGTGGACAACGCCGCCCTGCGCGAGCTGTTGCCGGTGCGGCGTGATCTTCAGGCCGTGCTGGATGTGTGGGAGGGTGAGCCGCAGGTCGATGTCGAACTGGCCGCGCTGTGCCAGCTGGCGACGCCGCATATCGCCGGCTACAGCCTGGACGGCAAGCTGCGCGGTACGGCGCAGATCTATCAGGCCTGCTGCCGCGTTCTCGGCGTGGCCGAGCAGGTGAGCCTGGCCGATCTGCTGCCGCCGCCCTGGCTGGGTGAGCTGTGCATCGACGCCAGCGCCGAGCCCGGCTGGCTGTTGACCAGCCTGTGCCGGGCGGTGTACGACCCACGGCGCGACGACGCCGATTTTCGCCGCAGCCTCGTGGGTGAGGCCGCCACGCGCCGCGCGGCATTCGACCACCTGCGCAAGCATTACCCCATGCGCCGCGAGATCGACGGGCTGCGCGTACGCCTCCAGGGCGAAGCGCCGCAACTCGCCAGGCTGGTGCAGGCGCTGGGCGCAACCTTGGTGTAACGCTGCGGCCAGGCAATGAGGCGCTATCCATGCGCCTTATTTTTGTGGGTATTAAATTGCATGCAATTTAATTGCTCGCTATTTTGTTCGCCACTCTCATCCATTCAGGACGATTCCCATGAGCAATGCGCTTTTCGATATTCCGGTCACCACCATCAAGGGCGAGCAGAAAACCCTGGCGGACTTCGGCGGCAAGGCCGTGCTGGTGGTCAACACAGCCAGCAAGTGCGGCTTCACTCCCCAGTACAAGGGCCTGGAAAGCATCTGGCAGCAGTACAAGGACAAGGGGCTGGTGGTGCTTGGCTTCCCCTGCAACCAGTTCGGCAAGCAGGAGCCGGGTGACGAAGGGGCGATCTCCGAGTTCTGCGAGCTGAACTTCGGTGTCAGCTTCCCGCTGTTCAAGAAGGTCGACGTCAATGGCAGCGCTGCGCATCCGCTGTTCGTGCAGTTGAAGAAGCGTGCGCCGGGCCTGCTCGGCAGCCAGGGCATCAAATGGAACTTCACCAAGTTCCTGATTGGTGAGGATGGCCAGGTGGTCAAGCGTTTTGCCCCGACCACCAAGCCGGAAGAGCTGGGCAGCGAGATCGAAGCGTTGTTGAAATGAGTGCGTCCGATAGCGCGCAACTGCAGCTGGACAACCAGCTGTGTTTCAAGCTGTACGCGGCGTCACGCGCGGTCATTCGTGCCTACAAGCCGATGCTCGACGCGCTTGGCCTGACCTACCCGCAGTACCTGGTGATGCTGGTGCTGTGGCAATGGCAGGACCAGGCGCCGGTGCAGCCCACGCTCAAGGCGCTCGGCCAGCGCCTGCAGCTGGATTCGGGGACCCTCACGCCGCTGCTCAAGCGCCTGGAGCAGATGGGCCTGGTGCTGCGGCGGCGCTCGGCAAGCGACGAACGTGAGGTGCATCTGGCACTGAGCGAGGCGGGGCAGGGCTTGCGCGCGCAGGTTCCGCCATTGAAGGCACAGCTGCTGTGCCAGTTCGCCGATCAGGAGCTGCTGGAGATGGAGGGGCTGCGGCGCAACCTGGACCAGCTGCTGGCCAGGCTCAACGGCTGACGCTCTCCGGCAGCCAGGTGTTGAGCATGTTTGCCAGCTCCTCGCGCTGGAAGGGCTTGGCCAGGTAATCGTTCATGCCGGCGGCGCGACAGCGTTCGCGCTCGTCGGACAGCGCATTGGCGGTCAGGGCCACGATCGGCAGTTCCGGCCAGCGACCATTGCTGCGAATGCGTCGGCTGGCTTCGTAGCCATCCATCACCGGCATGTTGCAGTCCATCAGGACCAGGTCGACGGACTCCTGCTCCAGCACGTCTAGGGCCTCGGCGCCGTGGCCGGCGATCAGTACCTGGTAGCCGAGCTTACTCAGCATGCCCTTGGCCACCATCTGGTTCACCGGGTTGTCCTCGACCAGCAGCACGCGGGCCGAACTCGAACGGGTCGGCTTGGCCTGGGCGTCGTCATGCACGTCGCCGTCTTCGCTCTGCAGAATGTGCCGCAGCACCTGGATCAGGCCACTGCGGGACAGCGGGCGGGCGATCTGCAGCAGGGGCATGAGACGCTGCGCCTGATCGTGCGGCAGGAAGTTGCCATAGGCCGTCACCAGCAGCACCGGTGTGCTGATGGCCGGGCGAATGCCGAGCAGGCACTCCGGGCAGTCGCTGATCAGCAGGTCGGCGTCGACGCCGAGCAGGCTGGCATCGGTATCCAGGCGGCGGAAGCCCAGGCCCCAGGCGGGCAGCCATTGGCTGAGCATCTGCTGCAGGCCGCTGCTGGCGGCGGTCAGCGCGACGATGTTGCCTTGCAGCAGCGGCTGCGGGTTGGCCTGCGCATGCGTGGGCAGCGGCAGTTCGGCGCGGAACTCGCTGCCGAAGCCTTCCTTGGAGTCGAGGCTCAGCTGGCCATGCATGGCCTCGCAGAGGCGGCGGGTCAGCGCCAGGCCGAGACCGGTGCCGCCATATTCGCGGGTGATGCCCACCTCGGCCTGGGCGAAAGGCTGGAAGATGCGCGCCTGGGCTTCCTCGGAGATGCCGATGCCGGTATCGCGCACACGGATGCAGATCCCCTCGGGGCAGCGCGTCAGCGCCAGGTCGACGCGGCCGAAGCGGGTGAACTTCAACGCATTGGACAGCAGGTTGCTGACGATCTGGCGCACCCGGGTCGGGTCACCCAGCACCTGCGCCGGCAGCGCGGGGTCGATCAGGCAGGTCAGCTCGACGGCACCTGCCGCGTTCTGCGACAGCAGGCTGGCGGTTTCTTCGGCCAGGGCGCCGATATCGAACGGGATGGACTCCAGTTCGAGTTGCCCGGCCTCGAACTTGGACAGGTCGAGGATATCGTTGAGCAGGTCGACCAGCACCTTGCCGGAGTCATGGGCGATGCCCAGCTGCTGGCGTTGTTCGGCACTGAGCGGGCCGTCCAGCGCCAGGGCGAGCATGCCCAGCAGGCCGTTGAGCGGCGTGCGAATCTCGTGGCTCATGTTGGCCAGGAAGGCCGAACGCGCCTGTGCCATGTTCAGCGCCGTGGTGCGGGCTACCTCGAGTTCGCGGTTGGACTGGCTGAGGCGGGCATTGGTGGCCTTGAGTTCGGCCGTGCGCGCCGAAACGATGTTCTCCAGCTCGTTCAGGTACTGGGTCAGGCGATCCTCGGCGTTGCGCCGCTGCTCGATTTCCTGGGCGATGCTCGACAGCTGGCGGTTGGTGACCTCCACCAGAATGCCGATCTCATCGCGCTCGTGGCCTTCCGGGCAGGGCACCGGACGATGCTGCGGGTCCTGCGGGTTGCGCTCGCTGAGCGCGCGGATCACGCCGGTCAGCGGCTTGGTCAGCATGAAGTAGAACAGCACCAGCAGGATCAGCGACAGCAGCAGGCTGCGGGCGAAACCGGTCAGCAGGGTCAGCAGGGAGCGCCGCAGAAAGTGGCTGCCGAAGGCATAGGTGTCGACCTCCAGGCGCAGAATGCCCAGCGCCTCATGGGGCGCATGGGAGACGAAGAGCGGGTCCTGGAATTCGCGCTCGGCGCTGAACAGGCTGTCGCTGAATACCCTGTAGCGGCTCTCGCTGCGCGGCCGGCTGACGCTGGCCAGCACCAGGCCGCTGTTGTCGATCAGCTCGGCGCGGGTAACCGCTGGCGAGCGCAACAGGCCGAGCACCAGCTCCTGGGCCAGTTCCGCGTCGATGTTGTAGGCGATGCGCGCTGCCGGGTTGTGGCTGATTTCCAGCAGGGCGCGAATCTCTCGGTTGATGGAGGCGTCTTCGCTGGCATAATCGATCGCCACCTGGGTGACGCTCAACAGCGTGCCGAGGATAAACGCCACCAGCACGGTCAGGCCGGCCTGTTTGAATGACAGGCGATTGGTGAGCGAAATATCCATGAATATGTGCGTGTCTCTGATCCTTGGCGCATGCCAAGCATAGCTGATCGCGACGCTGTATCGGCAGAGCCTGCAACGTGCGGTTCTGCGCAAAAGGAGTAGTCGATCGTGGATTCCCGATTGCTGGACTTTCTGGCCCGTGCCGAGCAGGTGCTGGAACGCCTTGAACCCTTGCTGCCGGCGGTACGCCCGCACGTGGACTGGAGCCACTGCGTGGCGGCGCGCTGGGTGCGTGATGGCCGCAGTGGTTTCCTGCAGCCGCTGGACGTGTGCCTGGACCTGTCGCTGAGCGATCTGCTGGGGGTGGATGTCCAGCGCGAGCAGCTGGCGCGCAACACTCGTCAGTTCGTCAGCGGCCTGCCGGCCAACCACGCACTGCTGTGGGGGGCGCGGGGGACGGGCAAGTCATCGCTGGTGCGCGCCCTGCTCGCCGAGCACGCTGCGGCAGGCCTGCGCCTGATCGAGATCGAGCGCGACCACCTGGCCGATCTGCCACGGGTGGTGGAGTTGCTGGCAGGGCAGTCGCAGCGTTTCGTGCTGTTCTGCGACGACCTCTCGTTCGAGGCGGGCGAGGGCGACTACCGGGTGCTCAAGAGCGTGCTCGACGGCTCGCTGGAGCAGGCGCCGGACAATGTACTGCTGTACGCCACCTCCAACCGCCGCCATCTGGTGCCCGAGCGGCAGAGCGACAACGAGAACTGGAAGATGGTCGATGGCGAGCTGCACCCCAGCGAGGCCGTCGAGGACAAGATCGCGCTGTCCGACCGCTTCGGTCTGTGGCTGTCGTTCTATCCCTTCAGCCAGGAGCACTTCCTGATCGTCGTGCGTCATTGGGTCGAGGTACAGGCGCGCCAGGTCGGCCTGCGCTGGAACTGGGACGAGGCGCTGGAAAAAGCCGCCATTCGCTGGGCGCTGGGGCGCGGTAACCGCAACGGCCGTTGCGCTTATCAGTTCGCCCGTCACTGGGTCGGCCTGCAACTGCTGGAGCAGCAAGCATGATCGATCTGTCGCAAACCGGCTCCGGTCTCGATGGCTACCGCTTGCTGAGCGCACAGCTGGAGGCGCTGCTCAGCGGCGAGCGGGATTTCATCGCCAATGCCGCGCAGTTCTCCGCCTTCCTCTTCCATGAACTGGCGGACCTGAACTGGGCGGGTTTCTACCTGGTCAAGGACGGCGAACTGGTGCTCGGGCCGTTCCAGGGCAAGGTTGCCTGCGTGCGCATCCCCTTCGGCCGTGGCGTCTGTGGCGCCGCTGCTGCCAGCCGGCAGACGCAGCGCATCGAAGACGTGCATGCCTTCGCCGGGCATATCGCCTGCGACAGCGCCTCGAACAGCGAGCTGGTCGTGCCGCTGGTGAAGGATGCCCGACTGATCGGGGTGCTGGACCTGGACAGCCCGTCGCTCGGGCGTTTCAGCGAGGTCGATCAGGCCGGGGTCGAGGCGCTGGCGGCGATCTTCCTGGCAGCCAGCGACTGCTGAGCCGTGACGGGGCACCAGCGGCCGCGCACCTGCGCGGCTGCGTGCCCACGACCGGTGTACCTTGCGCAACGGCTCAGGACAAGCGCTGCTCAAGTCATTAAACTCGCCCGGTTCCCGCCATTCCGGATTTCGCACCATGCAGCACCCCGCCGAACACTCTCCGCTGGGCAAGTCCAGCCAGTACATCGCCGAATACAGCCCCGAACTGCTGTTTCCCATCTCGCGCACGACCAAGTGGGCCGAGCTGGGCCTGGATGGCGCCAACCTGCCGTATCAGGGCGTGGATTACTGGAACTGCTATGAGCTGTCCTGGCTGCTGCCGTCCGGCAAGCCGGTGGTGGCCATCGCCGAATTCGCCATCCCGGCCGATTCGCCGAACATCATCGAGTCGAAGTCATTCAAGCTCTATCTCAACTCGCTGAACCAGACGATGTTCGCCAGTTGGGACGAGGTGCAGGCAACCCTGGCCAGTGATCTGTCTGCGGTGGCCGGCAAGCCGGTGGCCGTGCGTCTGCGTTCGCTGGCGGAAGTGGCGGAGGAGGGCGTGGCGACGTTGCCGGGCCAGTGCATCGACGACCTGGAAATCAGCGTCAGCCAGTACGATCACCCGCAGCCGGAGCTGCTGCGTTGTGACGCCGGACGGTTGGAGGAGGCCTGCCTGCACAGCCACCTGCTCAAATCCAACTGCCCGGTCACCGGTCAGCCGGACTGGGGCAGCCTGGTGGTGCACTACCAGGGCGCGGCGCTGGATCCTGCCAGCCTGCTGGCCTATCTGGTGAGCTTCCGTCAGCACGCCGACTTCCACGAACAGTGCGTGGAACGCATCTTCCTCGACCTGCAGCGCCTGCTGAACCCGCAGTTGCTGACCGTCTATGCGCGCTACGTGCGCCGTGGGGGACTGGACATCAATCCTTACCGCAGCACGGCGGCGATCACTAGCGATAACGGTCGTCTCGCGCGCCAGTGATGCGATGAAAAATGCCGCCCTCGGGCGGCATTTTCTGCTGGAGGCGCCGGTGTCATCCGGCGCAGGCTGTTCAGATGCCCATGTTGGCCAGGCTTTGCATGATGTTGCGCAGGGTACCGGCGAGCGTGGGGTGGCTGGCCTCGAAACGCTCCACTGCCAGGTTGACGCCATCGACCAGCGTCGCATCCGGTGCAGCCGCGGCCTCGCGCGCCAGTTGCACCTCGATTTCCTGGGTCAGCAGGTAAAGCGATGCCCGTTCTTCCTCACTGAGCGGCGTGTCCTGGGCCAGGTGTTGCTGTAGGGCGTCCAGTTGCTGCTGCAGGTCGCTTGCTGGCATAGAGTTCTCCTTGTCGAATCGGCATAGGCATTGACCCCAGGCCATGCTGGAAGTTTTCCGCCTGTACCTGAAGGGTACTCCAAGCGCAGCGCTTTTGCCTGATCCGGATCAACCGCTCAGGGTCTTTCGCCCTTGCTGCGGCGCATGCCGATGTCGTCCAGGCTGGCGGCGATTTCGCCCAGGTGATCGACCACCGAATGAGCGCCCAGGCGATAGAGTCGCAGCGTGGCTTCGGCACGCAGGCGCTCCTGCTCGTTGCCGGCCAGCGCCTGCCAGTCGGCCGGGGCATGCCCGCACAAGGGGCCGCAGGCGGCCAGGCCGATGGTCCAGCAACCGGCGTTCAGCCCGGCCTGCAGCAGCAGCGGGTTGCCGCTGACCAGGATGCAGCCGTCCAGGCGCTCGACCCCCAGCTGGGTCAACGCTTGCCAGCAGCTGTCGGGGGCCGGCCAGGCTCTGGCCTGCTGCGGCAGGGCTGCCAGCACCGAGTCCGGCAGCGCCTCGGCCAGGCGCAGGCTGGCATCGCTCGGCAGCCTGTCGAGCCAGGCGCAAGGCACGCCACCGTCGGCCAGGTCATTGAGCAGGCGTTCGGCGCCTGGCGCCAGTTCGGTGTGTTCGCCGGCCACCTCGCTGAGCGTCTCCCGCAGGGCCTGCAGCTGCGCTGGCGTCGCGGCGCGCCCCAGCGAAGCCTCCAGTGCCTGCTGAGGGGTGTCGACAGGCGTCGTCGTGCTGCATTCGGGGTAGAGCCGTTGCAGGGCGACGGGCAGCGTGCGCGCGCCGAAGTCGACCAGGCAGCCGGATAGCTCGAAGAGGAGGGCGGTCGGGGAGGAGGGCATGGCAGCGTCCGTGGCAGTGGCCCCACTCAATCTACTGACGCGGGATGACCAAAAGATGACCGTCAGGTGACAGCGAACAGCGCACGCACGTGTTCTGGCAGGGCAACGGAGCGGCCTCCGGCGTGATCGACCCACACCAGCTTGCAGTAACCTTCACCGTACAGCGTCTCGGGGTCGTCCAGTGTGCTCAGGCGATGCTCGACCACCAGGCTGCTGCGGCCAGCCTTGCCGGCGCGCAGCTCGACGATCACGGTCGCCGGGTGGACCACGGGTTTCAGGTAGGTGTGCTGGGTCTGCAGCACGACCGGGCCCTGGGGCACGTTGCTCATGGGCACGCCCGCCAGTTCGAGCCAGGCGACGCGGGCTTCCTCTAGGTATTGCATGTAGATGATGTTGTTGACGTGTCCGTAGCTGTCCATGTCGCCCCAGCGTACGGGGATGTGGGCGGTATGCAGCAGTGTCTTATCGGTCATGGCAATTGTTCGCTATGCTGCCCAAGGCGGGCTACTGGCTTTATACTACGCGGCCTTCGGGCCGCTGGCGGTGGCCACGTTATTTTCCTCAAGGAGAGAATTCAATGCATGTGACCGGTACTCGCTGGATCGCGCGCCTGGGTAGTCTGGTCGCGCTCGTTGGCCTGAGCTGCTTGCCTGTGCTGAGTCAGGCGGCGTCGGAGGATGACCCCTGGGAGGGCTTCAACCGTGCCATGTTCAGCTTCAACGACACACTCGACACCTACGCGCTGAAGCCGGTCGCACAGGGCTACCAGGCCGTGACGCCGCAGTTCCTCGAGGACGGCGTGCACAATGTCTTCGGCAATATCGGCGATGTCGGCAACCTGGCCAACAACCTGCTGCAGGGCAAGTTCCACGATGCCGGGGTCGATACCGGTCGTCTGTTGTTCAACACCACCTTCGGTCTGCTGGGCTTCTTCGATGTGGCCAAGCACATGGGGCTGCAGAAGAACGACGAAGACTTCGGCCAGACCCTCGGCGCCTGGGGCGTGGAGAGCGGGCCCTACCTGGTGATCCCGTTCCTCGGCCCGAGCACCGTGCGTGATGCCACCGGCCGCGTTCCGGACAGCTTCCTGACGCCCTATCCGTATATGGACCACGTGCCGACCCGCAACGTGACCCGTGGTGTGGAAGTCATCGACACCCGTGCCAGCCTGCTGCAGGCCGAGCGCCTGGTCAGCGGCGACAAGTACATCTTCATCCGCAACGCCTACCTGCAGAGCCGCGAGTTCAAGGTCAAGGACGGTGAGGTCGAGGACGACTTCTGAGCACCTTGGCGGATGCAAAAAAGGCGGCCCTGGGCCGCCTTTTTCGTAAGGGCAGATTTCAGCTCATGGAGAGGATGGCCAGCCCAAGCGACTGACGGCCGTCCTCGAGGTCACTGATGCGCACCACCTCGGCCTGGGCATCGAGGCCCGCCAGCTCGTTGTGTTCTGAGGGGATGTGGACCTTGACCTTGTCGCCCATGCTCAAGGTGACTTCGGCCTCGATTTGCATGCCGGTACTGGAGAGATCCAGGCACATTGCCGGGATTTCCCGGCCAGCATGATGGAGGATGACTGGAGCTTCCAATCGCATGCGGATGTAGTCGCGTTTCTCGCTGTACGCTCGATCGTTCTGACTCATGGACCCTGTCCTCTTCTTATGAGCTCTCCCGCGGCTCTTATAACCCCCGCCGATTTGACCTGTAAAGCCGCCGAACGACGACCGGTCCCGGCTTGAATCGCTGGACAGATGGGAGTACCGTCTGCCCCTTGAAATCGCCCTGGCGCCACCGATGCGGCGCCGCGCTACGGGCAGTGACCAAAAATTGCCCTGGCGCAGTTTGCCTGGATACACCATGCACAAAACCAGTGCCACTCTGCTGATCATCGACGACGACGACGTCGTGCGTGCAAGCCTCGCGGCCTATCTCGAAGACAGCGGCTTCAAGGTGTTGCAGGCCAATAACGGTTTGCAGGGGCTGGAAGTCTTTCAGCAGGAACACCCCGACCTGATGATCTGTGACCTGCGCATGCCGCAGGTCGACGGACTCGAGCTGATCCGCCGAATCAATGCGCTGGGCATCGAAGTGCCGGTCATCGTGGTGTCTGGGGCCGGCGTGATGAACGATGCCGTCGAGGCCCTGCGCCTGGGCGCGGCCGATTACCTGATCAAGCCCCTGGAAGACCTGGCCGTGCTCGAGCACTCGGTAAACCGAGCGCTCGACCGCTATCGCCTGCGCCAGGAAAACCAGCGCTACCGCGACAAGCTCGAAGCGGCCAACCGCGAGCTGCAGGCCAGCCTGCACCTGCTGCAGGAAGACCAGAACGCCGGGCGCCAGGTGCAGATGAACATGCTGCCGGTGACGCCCTGGCAGGTGGATGACCTGACCTTCGCGCACCAGATCATTCCGTCGCTGTACCTCTCCGGTGACTTCGTCGACTACTTCCGTATCGACGAACGGCGCATCGCCTTCTATCTGGCGGACGTTTCCGGGCACGGCGCGTCCTCCGCGTTCGTCACCGTGCTGCTCAAGTTCATGACCACGCGCCTGCTCTACGAGTGGCGTCGCGGCGGCGGGCTGCCGGAGTTCAAGCCCTCGGACGTGCTCGGCCACATCAACCGTGGGCTGATCAACTGCAAGCTGGGCAAGCACGTGACCATGCTCGGCGGGGTGATCGACCAGGACAGCGGTACGCTGACCTACAGCGTCGGTGGCCACCTGCCGCTGCCCGTGCTGTTCGAGAACGGCCAGGCCCGCTATCTGGAGGGGCGCGGTCTGCCGGTCGGTCTGTTCGAAGAGGCCGAATACAACGACCTGGTCATGGCGCTACCCGAGTCGTTCAGCCTGACCCTGTTGTCCGATGGCATCCTCGACCTGTTGCCGGGAGATACCCTGAAAGACAAGGAACTGGTGCTGCCACAACTGCTTAGCCAGGCTGGCGGTACCCTGAGTGGTTTGCGTCAAGTTCTCGGTCTGGCCAATCTGGGCGAGATGCCGGATGATATCGCCTTGCTGGTGTTGAGCAGGAACCTTGCATGAATCCTGGGATGAGCCCCGGTCGCATCCAATTCGCCGAGCAGGACGGTACCTTCGTCCTGAAGTTCGTCGGTGAAGTCCGGCTGACATTGTGTTCAGCGCTGGATGCCACGATTGAAAAGATTTTTACCGCACTGAATTTTTCGGCCATCGTCATCGACCTGACCGAAACCCGCAGTATCGATAGCACCACACTCGGTTTGCTGGCGAAACTGTCCATTCTGTCCCGGCAGAAGGTTGGCCTGTTGCCCACCGTCGTGACCACGCACGACGATATCACCCGCCTGCTGGAGTCCATGGGCTTCGATCAGGTGTTCAATATCGTCAACCGGCCGATCCCTTGCCCGGAGTGCCTGGACGACCTGCCTTCGCAGGATCAGTCCGAGGAAGTGGTCAAGGCCAAGGTGCTGGAAGCGCACCGTATCCTGATGGGGCTCAACGATTCCAATCGCGAGGCCTTTCACGATCTGGTCAGCGCGCTCGAACGGCACTGACCTCGGGCGTATTCGAAAGGGGGCGTCAGCGTGGCTGACGCCCCCCTTTTTCATTCAGGCCGTGGCAGTCAGCAGCGCCTCGAGCTTTTCCTGGTCGCGGGCGAACAGACGAATGCCCTCGGCCAGTTTCTCGGTGGCCATCGCGTCTTCGTTCAGCGCCCAGCGGAAGCCGCTCTGATCGAGACTCTGGCGCGGCTCGCCCGCTGCCCCCGGCGCCAGCTGGCGGCTCAGCTGGCCGTCGTCCTCGGCCAGTTTCTGCAGCAGCTCGGGGCTGATGGTCAGGCGGTCGCAGCCAGCCAGTGCTTCGATCTGGCCGAGGTTGCGGAAGCTCGCGCCCATCACCACCGTGTCATAGCCATTGTGCTTGTAGTAGTCGTAGATGCGGGTGACCGACTGCACGCCCGGGTCTTCACTGCCGACGAAGTCGCGGCCTTCGGCCTTCTTGTACCAGTCGTAGATGCGCCCCACGAACGGCGAGATGAGGAACACGCCGGCATCGGCGCAGGCCTGGGCCTGGGCGAAGGCGAACAGCAGGGTCAGGTTGGTCTGTACGCCCGCTTTCTCCAGGCGTTCGGCCGCGCGAATGCCTTCCCAGGTCGAAGCGATCTTGATCAGCACGCGTTCGCGGCCGATTCCCGCTTTTTCGTAGAGACCGATCAGGCGTTCGGCACGCTGCAGGGTGGCCTCGGTGTCGAATGACAGGCGTGCGTCGACCTCGGTCGAGATACGCCCCGGGATGACCTTGAGAATCTCCTGACCGACCGCGACGGCAAAGTGATCGCACGTCAGGCCCAGGTCCCCCTTGCCCGCGTTGACGGCCTGGCGCAGGAGGTTGGCATAGCGGGGCAAGGCCGCGGCCTTGAGCAGCAGCGACGGGTTGGTGGTGGCGTCCACCGGTTGCAGGCGAGCGATGGCGTCGAGGTCGCCGGTGTCAGCGACTACGGTGGTGAACTGCTTGAGTTGTTCCAGCTTGGAGGTCATGACGTGGCCTTGTCGTTGCGGATGGCATGACCTTACCCGAGGCGCTCCGGGCGCTCAACGGTCGGGTCACTGACAAAATTTACCTGCGTGGGATGCGCTTTTTGCTCGCTCGTTCGTCTTTATCTATACAGGCGTGGTAGAACGCCCCTGAGTCGGTGGAGTCCGACTTGTAACGAGCAGCCAAGGAACCCGAATTATGTCGACCCAGACCCAGCCCTCTCGTTCACTCGAAGGTGTGCCGGACACGCGCCAGTGTCGTGAATGGCTACAGGCGGTCGGGCTGCGCTTCAGCATGCCCCGGCTCAAGGTGGTGGAGGCGCTGTGCGTGGCGGATGAGGAGCAGGGCGTATCCGCCCGCGAGCTGCATCAGCAGCTATGTGACGCCGGCGAGCCGCTGTCCCTGGTCAGCGTGCGCCAGGTCCTGCGGCGCATGGAAGACAACGGCATGGTCCGGGCGACAGGGCGCAGCCGCTATCGCCTGGTGACACCGGCTCAGTGTCCGCGCAGCAGTTCGGCTGCCTGATCGAGCAGGCCCAGCGGGTCCTGGACCTTGTTCAGGTCGGTCGACAGCAACTGGCGGAAGCGGCGTGCGCCAGGAAAGCCCTGGGCCAGGCCGAGTACGTGACGGCTGATGTGGTGCAGGGTGCCGCCATCGCGCAGGTGTTGCTCCACGTAGGGACGCATGGCGAGCAGGGCGTCCAGGCGCGTGATGCCATTGCCTGGCGCGCCGAACAGGCGCTGGTCGACCTGCGCCAGCAGGAAGGGGTTGTGATAGGCCTCGCGGCCGAGCATCACGCCATCGAACGTTTGCAGGTGCTGCTCGCATTCCTCCAGGGTCTTGATGCCGCCATTGAGGACGATCTCGAGGTCGGGGAAGTCCTGCTTGAGCTGGGCGGCGATGTCGTAGCGCAGCGGCGGAATCTCGCGGTTCTCCTTGGGCGACAGGCCTTCGAGGATGGCGATGCGCGCGTGCACGGTGAAGCTGCGGCAGCCGGCATCACGCACCTGGCCGACGAAGTCGCACAGCTCGGCATAGCTGTCGCGACCATTGATGCCGATGCGGTGCTTCACCGTCACCGGGATGCTCACGGCATCCTGCATGGCCTTCACGCAGTCCGCCACCAGCGCCGGGTGGCCCATCAGGCAGGCGCCGATCATGTTGTTCTGCACCCGGTCGCTGGGGCAGCCGACGTTCAGGTTCACCTCGTCATAGCCGTGTTCTTCGGCCATCTTCGCGCAGGTCGCCAGGTCCTGCGGGTTGCTGCCACCCAGTTGCAGGGCCAGTGGGTGTTCGCACTCGCTGTAGCGCAGGAAGCGCTCGCGATCACCGTGGATCAGCGCACCTGTCGTCACCATCTCGGTGTAGAGCAGGGCATGGCGCGACAGCTGGCGCAGGAAGTAGCGGCAGTGACGGTCCGTCCAGTCCATCATCGGTGCCACGGAGAAGCGGCGGGACAGGGGAGCTGGCTGGTTGGATTCCTGGGACATGGCGACGTTGTAACGGGTTGGCAAAAAACGGGCGCGTATTCTAACAGCAAGCCCATCTATGACGGAGGGCTGTCGTCGACTTTCCTGCTGCCAGCATCTGCGACCAAAGTGCTGGCCTGGCTGGTCCAAAGCAGCATGGCTGGGCCATGGCGCCTGAGGCACGCTCGGCGACAAGCTGCACCGAGATCAGCCAATGCCCCACTCCCATCTGGTTTCCCGTCATCTGACCAACGGCGCACAGCTATGCGTGCAGCGGCAGCCCTGGGCGCAGCGCGTCGGCTTGTGCCTGCGGGTGGCGGCCGGCAGCCATGACGAGCCGCCGGAGTACCCCGGCCTGGCGCACTTTCTCGAGCACCTGCTGTTTCTCGGCAGCCGCGATTACCCGGGCGAGCAGGGGCTGATGGCCTTCGCCCAGCGCCATGGCGGCCTGGTCAATGCCTCGACCCGGGCGCGGCATACGGATTTCGTCTGCGAGCTACCGGCCGCGCAACTGCAGCCGGCGCTGGCCCGCCTGCTGGATATGCTCTGCTGGCCGCTGCTGGAGAGCGAGGCGCAGCTGCGCGAGCGCGACGTGCTGCATGCCGAGTACCAGGCACGCAGCCAGGATGGCGACAGTCGCATCGATCACGCACTGGGGCAGGCACTGGCCGCCGGGCATCGCTGTGGCGAGTTCCTGGCCGGGGATCGCCGTACCCTGGCCGTGGAGTCGCCGCATTTTCAGCAGGCGCTGCGGGCGCACCATCGGCGCTACTTCCGGGCCGGGTGCATGTGCCTGACCCTGGTCGGGCCACAACCTGCGGAACAGTTGCTGGCCATCGCCGAGACCTTGCTCGGGGCGCTGCCAGGGGGCGAGGGCGGCGCCGGTTCCGCGTCGCCGGCCGACCTCCTGCCGCTGCGCGCAACGCGCTTGTGTTTGCAGCAGGCGCGCCCTGCGCTGCACCTGGGGCTTGCTGCGCAACTCGCTGCCGGTAGCTGTGAGGTCGCCCTGACGCTGTTGCTGGACGCGCTGCATGACCCTGCGCCCGGGGGCCTGCTGGCGGCGCTGCGGGAACGGCGGCTGTGCCGGCAATTGCAGGCGCGGGTGCTGTACCAGCACGCGGGGCAGTGCCTGCTGCGCCTCGACCTTGCCGGCGCCACGGCGGAGCAGGGCGGCGTCCTGCGCGCCGTCGTGCAGGATTGGGCCGCGCACCTGCAGGGCCATGCGTACTGGCCGTCGCGCCTGCAGCATCAGCAACAGGCAGCCGCTCTCCGGTCGCTCGGCCTCGGGCCGCTGGCGCTGGCTCAACACCTGCAGACGCCCGCGCAGGATGACGACCAGACGCTGCGAGACCTGAACGCTCTGCTGGCGGCCCTGGCGCAGGGTGACGGTCTGTTCGAACTGCACTGCGGCGACCAGGCGCAGCCAAGTTGGCCCGCCATCGGCCTGGATCTGCCGTTGCGGGCACTGGCGGAGCGATCGCCAGTGCCGGCACCAGCGTACACATGGCAACTGTCCTGCGATGAGCCGCTGCTGGCTGGCGCCAGCGCGGCAGCGGCCGTTCTGCCGGTGGCGAAGCTGCGACATCATCCGGGGCAGGCCGAGGGCGGCCCCGCCGCTCTCTGCTGGCGCGGCCCCTGTTCGGCGACGGCAGACGTGGCGGCCCTGGAGGTCACCCTGCAAGCACGCAGCGCCGATCTGCGCTGGCGCGGCGAGCGGCTTGGCATCGGCAGCCAGTTGAGCGTGCAGGCCTCCGGCTGGAGCCTGGAGCTGCATGGGCCCGCAGCGCTGTTGCCTGCATTCAGTGGCCTGCTGCTGCCGGTGTTGCTGGCGCCGCTGGATGAGCTGGCCGAACCGGAGGCACAGGGCCTGCTGCTGCGTGATCTGTTGCAGCGCCTGCCGCAGCTGTGCGAGCTGCCCGCTGCACCCCGGCTGCAAGGGTTGAGCGTCGGCCTGGCGGACGCCGGGCAGGCGCAGCTGGCCGGGCTGTGCGCGGCCGTCGAGCCGCTGCCGGACATGCCGCCATGCACGGATGCGGCGCGAGGTCTCGACTGGCAGCGCCTGGCGCAGCCGGGTGCGGATGCGGCGTTGCTACTGTTCTGTCCGCTGCCTGCCCGCGATGCACGCACCGAGGCGGCCTGGCGCCTGCTCGGGCAGGTGCTGCAGGGGCGTTTCTACCGGCGCCTGCGGGGCGAGCTGCAGCTGGGCTATGCCTTGTTCGCCGGCTTTCGCCAGGTCCAGGGCTGCCGCGGCTTGCTGTTCGCCCTGCAGTCTCCGTGCTGCGATGCGCCAGGCATCTTTGCCCATATCCGCGCGTTTCTCGATGAGCAATGCCAGTCGCTCGCCGCACTGGACGACGCGGCGCTGTCCGCTGAGCGCGATGCATTGCAGCTGGCGCTGGCCCCGGCCACCACCAACCGGGCACGCGCCGAGCAACTGTGGCAGCTGCACCTGGCCGGGCTGCCCGAGGCGCACCCGCAAAGGCTGCAGCGGGCAATGGCCGCCTTGACGCCCCGCGATCTGCTGCGCGCGCACCGGCACCTGCTGCGCGCCGATGACTGGCGTGTGCTGGCCAGTGGAGCCGCGACGCCGGTCTAGGCTGCGCCCGTTTTTCCCTCTCCCTATCGAACCCGTGGCCGCTCGGCGAGCCCCGGGCGTTTCCCGTGCCTGCGTTCGCCGCGCCTGGCAGACGCCGTGCGCCGTCGTTCTACATCCAAGGGCTGGCGGGTACTACGACCTTTCTCCCGCTACCGGTAGCAGGCTGGTCGCGAGCCGCCTGAAGCGGGCCGGTCACTCCAGGCCAAAGCAGCAGGCAAACGCTGCCAAGGCAGCGTATGGCCGTCAGGGCGCGCTTTCGATAATCGCCTCCGACACGACCGCCCTGGCGGTCGCCACTCAAGCGGAGAGCGTTATGCACAACAACAAGATCGCCATCACTCGACTTCTGCCCCTGACCCTGGCCACCGCCGTCGCCCTGGCGACCGCGCAGCAGGCTGCCGCCGAGATCGTCCTGTACGACCAGGACGACACCACTTTCTCCACCGACGGTTATATCAACGCCTTCTACGTCAACAGCGACGTGGATCGCGATGGCGACCAGTTCGACCGCCGTCAGTCACGGGTGAAGATGGGCTTCCTGCCCAACTGGATCGGTTTCAACTTCGGCAAGCAGATCGATGACCTCAAGCTGACCGGGCGCTCGTCCTTCTGGGTCACCATCAACGACAGCGAAACCAACGGCACCGATACCGCCATCGACGTTCGCCAGTTCTACGGCACCGTCTCCAACCCGGAATGGGGCGAGGTGCTGGTGGGCAAGGACTTCGGCCTGTTCTCGCGCTCCAACATCTTCCTCGACGAACTGCTGGCCGGCTACGGCAACGTCTCCGACACCCTGGGCCTGGTGGACGGCAATGGCGTGTCCTTCGGCAACATCGGCACCGGCTACCCGTACCCCTTCCCGACTTCGCAGATCACCTACCGCAACAACAACCTGGCCGAGGGCCTGCGCGTGGCGGTGGGCATCATGGACCCGGTGGACACCAACGACGACAGCGCCACCGGCAAGGCCTACCAGGAGAACCCCCGTTTCGAGTCCGAGGTCAGCTACCAGTTCGAGGTCGGCGGCTCGACCATCTACACCTGGATCAACGGCGCCTACCAGACCTCCGAGAACACCGACGACACCGTCGACACTGTGACCTCCAAGGGCCTCGGTTATGGTGTGCAGGCCAAGTTCGGCGGTCTGTCGCTGACCGGTTCCGGCTTCCAGGCCAAGGGCATCAACCCGTTCTTCACCAACAACCTGGGCGAGCCGACCCTGCGTGACATCGACAGCGATGGCTACCTGCTGCAGGGCTCCTACAGCTGGGGCAAGAACCGCCTGGCGCTGTCCTACGGCAAGACCGAGGACGATGGCAACGGCCTGGGCGTGGCGGCTGACTACGAGACCCGTGGCATCGCCTACTTCCGCACCATCAACGACAACCTCAAGCTGGTCGCCGAGTACAACCAGTACCAGATCGATGCCGCCGCCGGCAGCGGCCTGAACGAGGACACCGACACCTTCGCCGTGGGTGCGGTACTCAGCTGGTAACGCGCAGCGTTCGAGGCCGGGCAGGGGGCGACCCCGTCCGGCCTTTTACCGTCTGTGGCTGCTGCATATCCCTGGCCCTGTAGCCCGGATGAAATCCGGGGCGTTTTCCGGTGCACATCCCGGATTTCATCCGGGCCACGTCGCGGCTGCATGGCTGCTGTGCAAGGCGCACCCTACCTAGGAAGGCCCGATCCAGTACTCAAGTAGCATGGGGTGGGCAACCTGCGCTTCGTAGAATTTCCACTCGATCAGTAGGTGCATTGGGGCGTGGTATGGCCTTGGAACAGTCGCAAGGGGTGCTCAGGGCGGTATCCAGCACGAAGGACGTGGAACTGGCGGCCCAGGAACTGGCGCGCCAGCTGATTCATCCCTATCTGGGCTTCGTGCTGTTCTTCTGCTCGGCCGAATACGACCTCGACGGCCTCGGCCAGGCGCTGGAGGCGCACTTCGGCGGTGTCAGCCTGGTCGGCTGCACCAGCGCCGGCGAGATCACCCCGCAGGGCTACGACCGGGGCTGTGTGGTGGCGCTGGGCTTCGACCTGCGCTGCTTCTCCATCGCCAGTGCGCTGATCGATGAGATGGAGCGCTTCAACCTGCTCGACGCGCAGCACCTGGTGGACGGCCTGGTCAAGGACTGCCGCAGCAACGAGCTGGCCTCGATCAAGGGCCACAGCTTCGCCCTGACCCTGCTCGATGGCCTGTCCAGCCGTGAGGAACTGGTGCTCGGCGCGCTCAGCGCGGCGCTCGGCAGCATCCCGCACTTCGGCGGTTCGGCGGGCGACGACAACCACCTGACGCATACCCACGTCTATCACGGCGGGCGTTTCCACAGTGGCGCGGCGGTGGTGGTGCTGTTCAACACCTGGCTGGATTTCGAGGTGTTCAGCACCCACCACATCCAGCCCAGCGGCGACAAGCTGGTGGTCACCCGTGCCGACAGCACCAGTCGCCGGGTCTACGAACTCAACGCGATGCCCGCCGCGCAGGAGTACGCCGACCTGATCGGCGTTCCGCTCGATGCCCTCGATCACCGGGTGTTCGCCGCCTATCCGCTGGCGGTGCGCATCAGCGATCACTACTACGTGCGCTCCATCCAGCAGGTGCACGACGACCTCAGCCTGACGTTCTACTGCGCGGTGGAGAACGGCATCGTCCTCACCGCCATGCATCCCGGCCCGTTGCTGCCCAACCTGGAGCAGCTGTTCGCCGGGCTCGAACAGCGCCTGGGGCCGCTGCTGCTGACCATCGGTTGCGACTGTTTCCTGCGGCGCCTGGAAATCGAGAACGACGGCGGCGTCGAGTCGGTCGCCACGCTGCTGCGCCAGCAGGGGGTGATCGGTTTCAACACCTACGGAGAGCAGTTCAATGGCATGCACATCAATCAGACCTTCACCGGTGTCGCCATTGGCCGACCTGTCGGGCGTGGCGAGCGCTGATCTGCAGGCCCTCTGTGCGGCCCTGGAGCAGGAGAACGCCAAGCTCAGGCGCATCAACGCGGCGCTGATCGAACGGGTGGAGTCGATCCACTCCCGGGGTGACGACGCCTACGCGGCGTTCCAGCATTCGGTGGTGCTGTCGGAGCAGGTGCGCGAACGCACCGACGCGCTGAACCAGGCGATGGCCGAACTGAAGTCGAGCAACCAGTTGCTCAGTGACGCGCGCCTGCGTGCCGAGACCGCCCACCAGCACCTGATCGACGCCATCGAGAGCATTTCCGACGCCTTCGTACTGTTCGACGATCGCCAGCGCATCGTGCTGTTCAACAGCCGCTTCAAGGCCCTGTGGGCACGCAGCCGGGCGCGCATCGGCACCGGTACGCGGCTGGAGGAGATTCGCCGCCTGAGCCGCAGCACCGGGCTGGTGGTGGAAGCGCAACTGGGCCGCGAGGGCGAGCCGAGCCTGTTCCGCCTGCAGGACGGGCGCTGGGTCCAGGTCAGCGAGCGGCCGACCCGTGAGGGCGGGCTGGTGATCCTCTACACCGATATCACCGAGGTGAAACAGAGCGAAGCGCTGCGCCGCGAGCAGGCGCTGGCGCAGAAGTCCCGCCTGCTGCAGCGGGCGGTCGACAATCTGTCGCAGGGCATGGCCATGGTCAATGCCGAAGGGGCGCTGGAGCTGTGGAATCACCGCTTCCTCGAACTCTGCGGCCTGGCACCGATCAATGCCCACCGGCCGTTCGCCGAGGTCATGGCCGAGAGCGAGCTGGAGCCGCTGACCCCGGAAAGCCGCGACGCCAATGGCAAGTTGTTGCGCCAGGTGGAAGTGCGCCTGTTCGATGGACGCATGCTCGAGGTGCGCACCCATCCGCTGCCCACCGGCGGCTTCGTCAACAGCTTCACCGATATCACCGAGCGCCATCGGCAGGCGCAGGCGCTGTGCGAGAGCGAGCGCTGGATCCGCCTGATCACCGACCACGTCCCGGCGCTGATCGCCTACCTGTCCGCCGATCTGGTCTACGAGTTCACCAACAAGGTCTACGAGGAGTGGTACTGCTGGCCGCGCGGCGCCATGCTCGGCCAGAGCCTGCGCGAGGTGCACAGCGAGGAGCACTGCCAGCGCCTGGAGCCCTACGTGGAGCTGGCGCTGTCCGGCGAGAGCGTGACCTTCGAGTTCGCCGAGACCAACCACAGTGGCCAGGAGCGCTACATGCTGCGCTCCTACGTGCCCAATCGCCTGGCCAGCGGCGAGGTGGTGGGGATCTTCGTGCTGATCCGCGACATCACCGAGCGCCGGCGTACCGCCGAGGCGCTGCACCAGGCCTATCAGCACCTGGAGCAGCGTGTCCGCGAACGGACCACCGAGCTGACCACGGTCAATGACCAGCTGCGCCGCGAGATCGACGAGCGCACGCAGATGGAGGCGCGCCTGCGCGAGGCCAAGGGCGAGGCGGAGCGGGCCAACCTGTCCAAGACCAAGTTTCTCGCGGCGGTCAGCCATGACCTGTTGCAGCCGCTCAACGCCGCCCGGCTGTTCACCAGCGCGCTGCTGGAGAAGCCGGATCTCTCCGGCTGCGAGCCGCTGGTGCGCAACGTCAGCAACTCGCTGGAGGATGTCGAGAGCCTGCTGGGCACGCTGGTGGACATATCCAAGCTCGATGCCGGGGTGATCAAGCCGGATATCGCGCCCTTCGCCGTCAGCGAGCTGCTGGAGAACCTGGCCACCGAATACCGCCAGGTCGCCGGCAGCGAGGGGCTGCGCCTGGATTACCTGCCCAGCTCGGCGCTGGTGCGCAGTGACGTGCAGCTGCTGGCGCGGATACTGCGCAACTTCCTCAGCAACGCCATCCGCTACACCGCCAGCGGGCGCGTGCTGCTCGGCTGCCGGCGGCGTGGCAACAGCCTGTCCATCGAGGTCTGGGACAGCGGTATCGGCATTCCTGCGGACAAGCTCGGCGAGATATTCCAGGAGTTCAAGCGCGGCGATACGGTGCAGCGCAAGCAGGATCGCGGGCTCGGCCTGGGGCTGGCCATCGTCGACAAGATCTCGCGCATGCTCGGCCATCGCATCCGCGTGGCCTCGCAGCAGGGCCGTGGCTCGATGTTCGCCGTGGAGGTGCCGCTGACCCGCCGGGCGCCGCGCGTGCGCGCCGTGCAGGACAGCCCGGATCAGCTGATCGAGCGCCTCAGCGGCGCCCGGGTGTGGGTGCTGGATAACGACGCGGCGATCTGCGCCGGCATGCGTACCCTGCTCGAAGGCTGGGGTTGTCGCGTGGTTACCGCACTGTCCGAGGAAGACCTGGCGCGCCAGGTGGACAACTACCACGCCGAGGCCGACCTGCTGATCGCCGACTACCACCTCGACGACGAACGCAACGGCGTCGATGCCGTGGCGCAGATCAACGCCAGGCGCAGCGCGCCGCTGCCGGCGCTGATGATCACCGCCAACTACAGCAACGAACTCAAGCAGCAGATGCGCGAGCTTGGCCACAGTCTGCTGCACAAGCCGGTGCGGCCGATGAAGCTGAAGACGGCGATGAGTCACCTGATGGAGCGCGGGGCAGGGGCTTGAACGCGGGCCATACCCGCAGGGCGCTGCCTGCTCAGCGGGCAGATTTCCAGGTCGTGAGTCGCAATCGGACGGTATGTGTAGGAGCCGGCTTGCCGGCGATCAGGCCACGGATACATGGATCGCCCGCAAGCGGTCTCCTACGACAAGCAGAGCCGTAGGGTGGATGTCGCCTTTTACATCCACCGCAGCGGTGGATCGGTGAAGCGCGATCCACCCTACGACTGCGTGTGATCAATCATCCGCGATCAGGCGCTTGCCCAGGCTCACCGAGGCATCGACCTGGTAGCCAAGCCGCTCGTAGAAGGCCAGCGCGGCGGCGTTGGTGTCGCGCACCTGCAGGCTCAGTTTGGGGCAGCCCATGGCCAGCAGCAGCGTCTCGATATGGGCCATCAGCTGGCGCGCCAGGCCGCGCTGGCGCTGCTGCGGGCAGACCGCCAGGTAGTTGACCCAGCCACGATGGCCTTCGTAGCCGGCCATCGCCGAGGCCACCAGGGTGCCGTCGATCTCGCCGACCAGAAACAGCTCGGGCTGCACCTGCAGCTTGCGCTGGATGTCCTTGTACGGATCGTTCCAGGGGCGAGTCAGGTCGCAGCGTTGCCAGAGGTCGACGACGGCGGCTTCGTCGCTCGGTTGAAAGGGGCGGATGAGCATGGCGGACTCCCGTGAATGAGGCCGCCGTTTTAGCACAAGCGGATGACGCTGGCGCTAGCGTCGCAGGTAGGAGGCGAAGTCGATGTCGCCGGCCGAGAGAATCGCCTGCACCCGGTTGTGCACGCCCAGCTTGCGCAGGATGGCCGAGACATGCGCCTTCACCGTGGTCTCGGCGATATCCAGGCTGTAGGCGATCTGCTTGTTGGACTCGCCCTTGGTCATGCGCTCGAGCACCAGCAGCTGCTTGCGCGTCAGGGCCTGCAACAGTTCCGGCGGAATGCTGTGGTTGTCGTGATGCGGGCGCGAGCTGCCGCTCTTCTGCGAGCGGATGATGTCCGGCGGCAGGTAGACGTTGCCGTCGAGAATCTGCGCGATGGCGTCGGTCATCTGCGCCCGTGGCGAGGACTTGGTGATGAAACCCACCGCACCATAGGTGATGGCCTGCAGCACGATTTGCTTGTCCTGTTCGGCGGAGACGATCACCACCGGAATGGTCGGCGCCTCGTTGCGCAGGTTCATCAGCCCGCCCAGGCCGTGCATGCCGGGCATGTTCAGGTCGAGCAGGATCAGGTCCAGGTCGTCGTGGTTCTGGGTCAGCTCCAGGGCGCTGTCCAGGTCGGCGGTTTCCATGATCTCGCTACCGGGAAAGCCGTCGGCGATGACGTTATGGATGGCTTCACGAAACAGCGGATGGTCGTCGGCAATCAGAATCTTGTACATGGCCTTGCACCTCGTTGTTGTGATTATGGGGTGGCGGTGGGCGTGAGGAAAGCAGCAGGCAGTTCGGCAGGTTGCGCCGGCACCAGGGGCAGGCCGGCCTGCTCCCAGGCGTCGATGCCGTCACGGTACCAGTAGAGCTGGCGGTAGCCCAGGGCATGGGCGCGGCGCGCGGCGTTCCAGCTCAGCCAGCAGTCGGAGCGGCAGTAGAATGCCAGCGGGTGCTGCTGGTCGCCGCCGCTGGCCTGCTGCAGGTAGTGGGCGAAGTAGCGCTGCCACTGGGGCGCGAGGTTGCCATCGCCGGCATTGGCCAGCCACAGGCTGCCGGGGAGGTTGGCGTGGGGCGCATCCTCGATGAAGCGACTCTGCAACCAGGGGCGTCGATAGACGTCGATCAGCGTGGTTCGTGGTTGCTCGGCCAGCAGCCGCTGCAGGGCCGGGGTGTCGAGCGTCTGCGCGCCTTGCAGCTGTTCCGGCGTGGGGCTGCGGTACTGCGCGCTGCGGTAGCCGTCTGCGTCGAACAGCTCGTCGGACTGCACCAGGCAGACCAGCAGCAGCGAGGCAAGCATCAGGCCTGCACGCAAAGGCAGACGGTACTTCATGGCAAGGTCTCTACTTATAGTTGTCCCGGTATTACAGGCCATGGTCGCAGGCTTGGGAATTCTACGTTGGAGAGGAAAACCAGTACCAAAGTAGTAGAAAGGCCTGGCGGAGCGGCGGCCGAATGCCCGTGGCAGGCGCCAACCGCTCGGGCTGGCGCGCCGTTTCAGCCGGCCTTGCGCAGGGCGGCATGCTGCGGATTGAAGGTGAGCAGGGCGAGCAGTGTCAGCACCAGGCTCAGGCCGATGCAGATCAGCAGTGCCTCCACCTGCAGGCGCAGGTACAGGGCGTTGCGCACCAGCTCCACGGCGTGTGTGAAGGGGTTGAACGCGCACAGCCAGTACAGCCACTCGCTGGACTCGCGCATCTTCCACAGCGGGTAGAGCGCGGACGACAGGAAGAACATGGGGAAGATGACGAAGTTCATCACCCCGGCGAAGTTCTCCAGCTGGCGTATGCCATTGGACAGCAGCAGCCCCAGCGCGCTGAGCAGCAGCGCCACCAGCAGCAGCGCCGGCAGGGCGGCGAGCAGGCCCCAGGCCGGTGGTTGCACGCCGTAGACCCAGGCGATGGCGAGGAAGGCGTACACCTGCAGCAGCGAGATCAGCGCCGTGGCCAGCAGCTTGGCCACCAGCAGGAAGGCGCGTGGCAGCGGGCTGGTGAGCAGCACGCGCATGCTGCCCATCTCGCGGTCGTAGACCATCGACAGCGACCCCTGCATGCCGTTGAACAGCAGGATCATGCAGGCCAGGCCCGGCACGATGTAGGTGTCGTAGGTGATGTAGGTGTCGTAGGGCTCGATGATGGCGATGCCCAGCGCCGCACGAAAGCCGGCGGCGAACACCAGCAGCCAGAGCAACGGACGCACCAGGGCGCTGAGAAAACGCGAGCGCTGCAGGACGAAACGCAGCCATTCGCGTAGCACGATGCCGCGCAGGCATTGCCAGTAGGCGCTCATGCTTGCGGCTCCTCGGTGGGATGTTCGCGGCTGAAGCCGCTCCTGCGGGCCTGGGGATCCAGGTTCGCTCGCAGCGCCTCGCGCACATGGCCACGGCCGAGGGCTTCATCGCCGGTCAGGCGGGCGAAGCTGATGGCCAGGTCATCACCCAGTTGGCCGGCCTTGCCCCAGGCCACGCGCTGGCCGTGATGGAGGATCAGCAAGTCGTCGGAGGGCTCGACCTCGTCGAGCAGATGGGTCGTCCACAGCACGCACAGGCCCTGTTCGCGGCACAGGTTGCGCACGTGCCTGCCCAGCGCCAGGCGGCTGGCCGGGTCGAGCCCGGCGCTGGCCTCGTCGAGCAGCAACAGGCGCGGCTGATGGAGCAGGGCACGGGCGATCTCCACCCGGCGCCGATGGCCGCCATTGAGGGTGCGCACCTTGTCGTGGCGGCGTTCGCCGAGATCCTGGCGCAGCAGCTCCTCTTCGATGCGTGCCTGTGCCTCGCGTCGTGGCATGCCGTGCAGGGCGGCGTGGTAGGCGAGGTTCTGCTGCACCGAGAGGTCGAGGTCCAGCGTGCTCTGCTGGAACACCACGCCCAGCTGGCGCAGCGCCTGGCGCGGGGCGTGGCGCAGGCTGTGGCCGAAGATGCGGATGTCGCCTTGTTGCAGGTCGTACAGGCGAGTGAGCAGGGCGATCAGCGTGGATTTGCCGGCGCCGTTGGGGCCGAGCAGGGCGCCGAAGCGGCCGGGCGCCAGTTCGAAGGTCAGCTCGTCGAGCGCCCGGCGGGCGCCGTAGGCGAAGCCGAGCGCCTCCACCGCCAGTGCCGTCATGGCGTCACCACCACGCCCCAGGGATAACGGCCGACCTTGATCGACTTGGTCACCTTGAGGCTGTCGACGTCGATCACCGAGACATCGCCACTGACGCCATTGGTGGTCAGCAGGCGCTTCTGGTCCGGCGTGAACTCCAGGTGCCAGACACGCCGGCCTACCAGCAGATAGTCGAGAATCTCGTAGCTTCTGGCGTCCACGACCGCGACGTGATTGGCCGGGCCCAGGGCGATGAAGGCGTACTTGCCATCGTCGCTGAGCTTGACCCCGACCGGCTGCACCTTGTCCGGGTGCACGCCCTTGATGGCGAAGTTGAGCACCTTGAGCACCTGGCGCGAGTCCACGTCGAGCACCGTTACCGTGCCGCCGATCTCGGCCGAGGCCCACAGGCGCTTGCCGTCCTTGTCGAACTCGACATGGCGCGGGCGCTGGTCGACCAGGGTGTTGTCCACCAGTTGCTGGGTGCTGGTGTCGATCCAGTGCAGCATGTTGGTGGTCTCGCTGGTGTTGACCGCCCACTTGCCGTCCGGGCTGACGGCCATGCCTTCGGGCTCCACGCCCACGTCGATCTGCGCCAGTACCTCGTCGCTCCGGGCGTCGACCACGGTGACCAGCGCATCGTCCTCGTTGGAGATGTACAGCCAGCGGTCGTTGGGGTGCAGGGCGAACTGCTCGGGGTCGGCGCCGGAGGGCAGCTCCTTGATGATCTTGCGCGTGGCCAGGTCCATCACCTGCACGCGATCCGAGTCGCTGGCGCAGATGTACAGCAGCCTGTTGTCGGAGGACAGCAGCAAGCCGCGCGGGCGCATGCCCACCTCCAGCGTGGCGCTGACTTCCAGGCTGTCCAGGTCGATCACGCTGATGCTGTCGTCCTTTTCGTTGGACACGTAGGCAGTGGCGGCCAGGGCCGAATGGCAGGCCAGGCCGAAGGCGACGGCGCAGGCGAGGCGGGTCAGGCGCATGGGAGTGATCCTCTTGTTGTAGTTGTTGGCGGAGTCCTGCTTCTGTGGGGGGCTTCAGCCGCGACAGCCGCCGTTGAAGCCCCTCCCACAGGTGTTCTGAGCCCGCTTGTGGGCGATACCTGGCGATGATCGCCGGCAAGCCGGCTCCTACAGAGGCGTGCCTGCCAGATCGCACTTCACTTCCGGGCGGTCGTAGCCGAGGCTGTCCATCTCGTTGTTCGGGTGCAGGAAGCCGTCCTGTGGCGAGGTGCTGACCAGCGCGCGGGGGTGTACCAGCGGGATCGGTTGGCGCAGTTCGCCGTTCCACGGTCGGAAGCTCAGCTTGCGTCCCTTGAAACCGTCCAGCGGCAGCTCGGCGGACAGCGCCAGGCGGCGGATGGCCCCGGGCTCGCTGGCGCGCAGCCTGGTCACGGCGGCGGCGATGCTGCGCACGGCCATCCAGGCGGCGAAATCGCGGTCGTTCATCCAGCGCCCGGCCAGCGCCTCGAAGCGCTTCTGCAGCTGCGCGGCGCCGAAGGTTTCCACCGTCTTGTGCCAGGCGGTCGGCGTCAGCCCCTGAGTACCGGCCACCGGGCGCGGGTACCAGGTGTTGTAGGGCAGGTACTCGCCGAAGTCGCCGCGCTCGTCGGCCACCAGCACCACGTCGTACTCGGTGGCCTGGGTGAACAGCGGCATGTCGGCCTGGGCGCTGCGCCGCTGGTCGTTGTCGAAGCTCCACGGCTTCTCGGCGACGATGCGGTGGCCGAAGCGCTTGGCGGCGCGCCTGAGCGCAGCGGCGTAGGCGCGGTCGTCTTCGCTGCTGCCGGTCACCAGCAGCCAGCGCGTCCATTTGCGCACGGCGAGAAACTGCGCCAGGGCGTCGGCGAGCATGGCGCGACTGGGCAGGGTATGCAGCACGTTGCCGAGACATTGCTCGCGGCGCAGCCTGTCATCGGCGCTGCCGGCATTGAGCAGCAGGCTGTCCGGCAGGCGCTGGCTGAGCTGGCGCAGGGTGTCGGCGGGGGCGTTGACCACGAACAGGCGAATGCCGGCCTGGTGCTGCTGTTCGGCGGCGGCGAGCAGCGCCTGCGCCGTGTCGAGTTCGGCGCTTTGCAGTTCGAAGTGCTGCTTGAGGAAACGGCCGGTGCTGTTGCTGTCGATGATCGCCAGTTCGGCGCCACGGCGCCCCGCATCGCTCGGTTCGGGGATCACGTTGGACAGCAACGGGCCGCGTGGAGGCTGGTACGCCAGGTAGCCGATGCGCACCTGCAGCGCGTTCGCTGCGACGGCGCTCAGCGAGCCGCAGAGGGCGGCGAGGCAGAACAGCAGGCGGCAACTGATGCGGTGCATGGGGCGACTCCGGCAGAGGATGTCGCCAGCATAGGAAGCGTCACCGCTGCGGGATATATGCCCAAGGTAGCGACGTACACGTACGAAGGTCGTAGTTCGTCACGCCAGTCCGCACCGGCCATGCGCGGGAAACCTGGCCAAAGTAGCAGGCGTCCGCTACCAAGGTAGTAGAACGGTGCGGGCCATTGCTTCTTAGCATGGCGGGCAACGACCCATAACAATAACGGTGCCTGCCATGCGAACGTTCAAAGCCCTGCTGCTGCCCCTGCTGCTGATCATCAGCCTGCTCGGTGTCGACCAGCTGCACGCCGCCGGTGATCTGACCCGCCGCCCGGTGGCGCTGCCTGACCTGGTGCTGGGCAACGATGACAGCGACTACTTCATGTCGCAGAACGAATACCAGCTGGAGACGGGCCAGGCCTACCAGCTGCGGATCGTCTCCAACGGGCAGAAGGAATACGCCTTCCAGGCACCGGAGTTCGCCACGTCCATCTACCTGCGCAAGGTCGAGGCCGGTGGCGTCGAGGTCAAGGCGGTGACCCTGACCGAGCTGGAGTTCGAGGACGCCGGCGAGGCGGAGATCTTCTTCGTGCCGGTCAAGCCAGGTAAGTTCCGCTTCTATGCCAAGGGCCTGGAAGGCAAGGGCATGCTCGGTCACTTCGTGATCAAGTAGATGACCGCGCTCGGCCGCATCAACCTGTGCGTCAGCCTGCTGTTCATGCTGGTGACCCTGGCCGGCCTGGCGCTGCTGCTGCGTCAGGCCAGCCATGACGTGCAGCGCGAGCTGCAGGCCGCCGAGGCGGTGCTGGAGTACCTGGGCGAGGTGGCGCGCAGCAACCCCGACAGTCTGCGCCCCGAGCTGACCGAGAACCTGCGGCATATCCGCGTGAGCTGGCTGCAGCCCGGCGAGCGGCCCAGGCAGCAGAGCGAGAGCCTGGTCGAGCACTGGATCGCCGAGCGCCTGCTGGGCTCGGCACTGTTGCTGGCCGACAGCTGGCCGCTGGCCGATGGGCGCCGGCTGCGTATCGCCCTCGATCCCTATGACGAGATCGAGGAAATCTACGATTCGCTGCTGCAACTGCTGCTGCTCAGCACCTTCGCCCTGATCCTCTGCCTGCTCAGCATCCGCTTCGCCGTGCGCCGTGGCCTGCGCGTACTGGACGAGCTGTTCACCGGCCTGCGTGAGGTCGGCGCCGGCCATTTCGACACCCGCCTGCAGAGCCACGGCATTGCCGAGGCGCAGCGTCTGGCCGGGCACTTCAACGACATGGCGACCACCTTGCAGCAGGTCCAGGCGGACAACGCCGAGCTGACCCAGGCGCTGCTGGAGTTGCAGGAGCGCGAGCGCGCCCGTCTCGGCCAGACCCTGCACGATGACCTGGGCCAGTACCTCAGCGGTATCCGCGCCCAGGCCTGCCTGCTCAAGGTGGTTGCCGACCGGCCCTTGCAGGTGCAGGACACCGCGCGCCTGCTGGACGGCAACTGCGAGCGCCTGCAGCAGGGCTTTCGCAGCCTGATCCGCGATCTCTATCCGGTGGTGCTGGAGCGCATGGAGCTTGGCGTGGCGCTGCAGCAACTGGCCGTCGACTGGCAGCAGGCGCACGGCATCCGCTGCCGGCTGGTGCTGGGGGCGCACCTGCCCAGCCTGCCGCTGGCGAGCAAGGCGCACCTGTATCGCCTGGTGCAGGAGGCGCTGACCAACGTCGCCCGGCACGCCGAGGCCAGCGAAGTGCGCATTCGCCTGCAACGACGCGGCCAGGGCTTGCGCCTGCTGGTCCGCGACGATGGCCGTGGCACCACGTTGCCATTGCGCCCCGGTATCGGCCTGCGCTCGATGCGAGAACGCAGCCGCAGCCTCGGTGCCGAACTGCGCCTGTACAGCCGACCGCAGGCAGGCTGGGCGGTGTGCCTGAAGATTCCCCTGGAGGCGAGGCGATGAAAGTGCTGCTGGTGGACGACCATGCCGTGGTGCGCCAGGGTTACGCCAGCCTGTTGCGCGCCCTGTTGCCGGAGGTGCAGCTGCGCGAGGCCTGCGATGGCGAGCAGGCCTTGCAGCGCGTGCAGGAGGAGATCCCGAACTTGGTGATCATGGACATCGGTCTGCCTGGCATCAGCGGCCTGGAAACCACCCGGCGCCTGCGCCAGCGTCTGCCGCAGCTGCGCATCCTGTTCTTCAGCATGCATGACGAGCTGCCCCTGGTGCGCCAGGCGCTGGATGCCGGCGCCATCGGCTACCTGACCAAGAACTCGTCGCCGGACGTGCTGGTGGAGGCGGTCCGGCGCACCGCCGCCGGCCACGCCTACATCGAGCAGCAACTGGCCACCCAGCTGGCCTGCAACCCCGCCAGCGCAGGTGGGATTGACCCGCGCCTGCGCGAACTGACCCAGCGCGAGTTCGAGATCTTCGTCATGCTCGCCCGTGGCCTGCCGCCTCGGCAGATCGCCGAGAAGCTGTGCATCAGCGCCAAGACCCTGTCCAACTACCAGACCCTGGTGAAGAACAAGCTGCAGATCGGCTCGCAGGCCGAACTGGTGCACCTGGCCATCGACAGTGGGGTGGTGCGGGTGGGCATGGAGAGCGCCTGAGATCGCCCCAGCGGAAATCCCGTGCAATCGATCGGCTCGGCACGAGGCCGCGATCCGGTGTAGATTCCGCGGCAGACTCAGGAGGCCTCGTCTGCTGCAACGCGGCGGACCCCGATCCGGCCGTGATGGCACGAGGCGCGCTCGACAATCAGGGAGATAGCCATGAACAAAGGGATACCTGTCGCACTCTGCATGCTGGCGTTGGCGGCGAGCGGCGGCGCTTCTGCAGCCGGGAGCGCTGCGTTGCCGCGCCAGGATGGTTCATCCATCACCTACTACCTGGATGGCAACGGCAGTCGGACCTTGCTGGTGCTGATGCAGGGCTCGGACTGCAACAGCGTGGCGCACAATCCAGTCATCAACGAGCAGTTTTCCACCTTGCTCGAGGGGGCCGATGTCCTGACGGTGGAGAAATACGGGCTTACCCGCGCGACTGCCTGGAACCCGGCGGGGGACAGCCCCGACTGCCCCGAGTCGTACTTCAGCCATGATTCGCCGGAGCAGAGAACCCGTGACTACCTGCAGGTGATCGACGCCCTGGCCGGGCAGCACGGCTATGAGCAGCTGGTGCTGCTGGGGGGCAGTGAAGGCGCGGTGGTGGCGGCGCTGGTCGCTTCTCGGCGCGAGGACGTCAGCGCGCTGGTGACCCTCAACGGGGGTGGCCGGTTCTTTCACGACGACGTTCTGTACAGCATGGCTCGCGAGCTTCCTCCGGCGGCACTCGACGAGGCCAGGGCCGGGTTCCTGGGGTTCCGGGACAGCGTGATGAACGCCGAGACGATGGACCTGCGGATGAGTGGCCACGGTTTTCGCTGGTGGAAGAGCATGTTCAGCCTCGACCAGCGCGCCACCTTGCAGCAGGTCGAGGCGCCGTTGCTGATCGTCCAGGCGGAGCGCGACGAAAGTGTGTCGCCTGGCCTGGCGCGCGAGCAGGCGGAGCAGCTGCGCGAGGGCAAGAGCAACGTCGATTTCCTGCTGGTCGAGAACGTCGACCACAAGTTCAGGGACGACGCCGGCGAGAGCCGCACCGACGCCGTGATCGCGTCCGTCCGGGGCTGGCTCGGCCAGCAGCGAGTTGCCCGGAACTAGCCTGGCCAACGCTGGATGAAGAAAGCGTCATCCAGCGCACGCAACGGGTAGGGTGGACAACGCGAAGCTTGTCCAGCTTGGCCTGCATCGTGTCACACCTCGACCCCAGCCCTCGGGACGCCACGCCCCGACCGTTACCAGAGTGCACCGCTGAGGCTGGCATTCTCCAGCAGTCGGTCCAGACAACGGTATCTTTAGCGGTGGATGAAGAAAGCGTCATCCACCCTACGCATGGGTAGGGTGGACAACGCGAAGCTTGTCCACCTTGGCCGGCATCGCGGCACGCCTCAATCCCAGCCTTTCGGGCAGGCCACGCACCCCGGCATGTTGGCGCCCTGGAAGTTGCCGAAGCGCACCCGTGCGCCGCTGAGGTTGGCATTCTCCAGGTTGGAGCCGCCGAGCTTCACTTCCTGCAAGTTGGCATCTTCGAGGTGCGCGCCCTTGAGGTCGGCCTTGCTCAGCCAGGTCATTTCCAGGTTGGCCGCCTGCAGTTGCACGTCGTGCAGCTTGGCCCCGGAAAGACGGGCGAACTCCAGGTTGGCGGCGCGCATGTCGGCGCCTTCGAATTGCGCGGCCTGGGCGAACAGGCCCCAGCCACCGATGGCCACCAGGCTGGCGCCGGAGAGGTCGGCCAGACGCAGGTTGCTCTGCTGCAGGCTGGCGCGGTTGAGGTTGGCGCCGCGCAGAGTGGCTTTTTCCAGATTGGCCAGGTCGAGGTTGACGTGGCGCAGGTCCGCGCCGGACAGGTCGGCACCGGAGAGATCCATGTGGCGCATGTCCAGGTTGCGCAGGTCGGCCCCGCGCAGGTTGGCGTTGGGGCATTTGCTCTCGGGTTCGATGCGGCAGCCGTTGATCAGTGGCACGCCGTCGCTTTCGCTCTCGGCGCCGATGGCGTGGCTGCCGAGCACCAGCAGCAGGGCTGGGACGAGCAGGGGCAGGTGGTTCATGGCGGGTCCTCGGATGAATTGATGGGGGAGGCGGTCGCGGCTAAAGCCCCTCCCACAGGCGGTGCGCCTGGTGTGTAGTCTGGGTGGAGCGGAGCGAACCCCAGGCAAGGCGCTGAATCGCAATGCCGCCCAGCCACTCCTACGAGTAAGGGCCTGGCGCACCGCGAAGTACGCCAGGCCTGTTGCCGTCAGCGTTGGGCGCTGGCCTTGTCCCAGCTGGGCAGCTTGAACACCCAGAAGGAGCCGCCCTGGGCCACCGGCTTGGTCAGCTCGGCCATGTCGCCACCCCACAGCGGAACCGCGCCGCCGTAGCCGGCAGTCACGCCGATGTACTGCTCGCCGTCCTGCTCCCAGGTGATGGGCGGGGAGATGATTCCGGTGCCGACCTGGAACTTCCACAGCTCCTTGCCGTTCTTGGCGTCGAAGGCCTTGAAGTAGCCGTCGCCGGTGCCGGTGAACACCAGGTTGCCCCTGGTCGCGAGCACGCCAGCCCACAGCGGCAGGCGCTCCTTGTGTTCCCAGGCGACCTTGCCGGTGGTCGGGTTCATGGCGCGCAGGATGCCGACGTGATCGTCATACAGGCGCTTGATGCGGAAGCCCATGCCCAGGTAGGCGGAGCCCTTCTTGTAGTGTGCTTCCTCGGCCCAGTAGTCCTCCTTCCAGTGGTTGGCCGGCACGTAGAACAGGCCGGTGTCCTGGCTGTAGGCCATGGGGTTCCAGTTCTTGCCGCCGAGGAAGGGGGGCGAGACCTCGACCACGGCACCCTTGGTTTCGCCGGCTTTCGGCTTGGGCGGACGCTGGCCTTCGTTCTCCACCGGGCGCCCGGTCTTCAGGTCGATGTGGCTGGCCCAGGTGATCTTGTCGACGAAGGGGAAGGCGTTCTTCAGCTTGCCGTTGGCGCGGTCGACCACGTAGAAGAAGCCGTTGCGGTCGGCGTGCGCGGTGGCCTTGGTGACCTTGCCGTCCTTGTCCTTGTAGTCGAACAGCACCAGTTCGTTGTTGCCGGAGAAGTCCCAGGCATCGTTCGGCGTGTGCTGGTAGAACCACTTCACCTCACCGGTGGTGGGGTCGACGCCGACCTGGCCGGAGGTGTACAGGCTGTCGTAGTCGTGCGGGTTGCCGCCGTCGCTGGTGCGTGCCCAGCCGTTCCACGGTGCCGGGTTGCCGGCGCCGATGATGATGGTGTTGGTTTCGGCATCGAAACTGGCGCTCTGCCACGGCGCGCCGCCACCCTGGCTCCAGGCTGCCTTCTTGCCGGTCGGGTGGTTGGGGTCATCCGGCCAGCTGGGGGCTTTCACGTCGCCGGTCGGGGTGCTGTCCTGGCCATTGAGACGGCCCATGTGGCCTTCGACGAACGGGCGCATCCAGACTTCCTCGCCGCTGTCGGGGTCGCGGGCGAACAGGCGGCCGACCACGCCGAACTCGTCACCGGAGCTGCCGTGGATCAGCAGTACCTTGCCGGTCTTCTGGTCCTTCACGAGGGTCGGGGCGCCGGTCATGGTGTAGCCGGCGGAGTGATCGCCGAACTTCTTGTTCCACACCACCTTGCCGGTGTCCTTGTTCAGCGCCACGACGCGCGCGTCGAGGGTGCCGAAGTAGATCTTGTCGCCATAGATGGCGGCGCCACGGTTGACCACGTCGCAGCACGGGCGGATGTCGTCGGGCAGGCGGTGGCTGTAGGTCCACAGGCGCTTGCCGGTCTTGGCGTCCAGGGCGAATACCCGCGAGTAGGAGCCGGTCACGTAGACCACGCCGTCGTGGATGATGGCCTGGGACTCCTGGCCGCGCTGCTTCTCGTCACCGAAGGAGTAGCTCCAGGCCGGGGTCAGCTTGAACACGTTGTCGGCGTTCACCTGGGCCAGCGGGCTCCAGCGCTGGGCGTTGGTGCCCATGCCGTACTGCAGCACGTTGCTGGTGGTGCTGTGGTCGTTGGCGATGTCGTCCCAGGTGACCGGCTTGGCCAGTGCAGCCTGGCTCAGCGCCAGGCCACCCGCCAGCATCAGGGCAAGCGCCAGGGGGCGTGGGGTGCTGGGTAGGTTTGTTGTTGTCATCGTTGTGCTTCCCATTGGAGGTGGTAGGTCGCCGCAGTGGCACCGCAAGAACGCGGTTCTGGAGATGCCCTGCAGAGGCAAGCCGATGGTGGAACCCGGCCACCTGCGCGCCTACGGAAAAACTCCCGCCTTTGCCGGGAGGATTTCCCGGTCGGCACATGACTTGGCCTTGCTGCCAAGGCACTGGCAGAACCCCCACCCAAGCCCTACTACCAAGGGACTAGGACGCGACCACCAAAGCAGCATTCGGTGCTCTGCGCGGCCTTTCTAAGATGGTCGCCACGAGCTCTGAACGGGCTGTCTTGCGTGCATTAGATGAGGTCCTAGCCATGAACAAGAAGATCCACTCCACCCTGGCGCTGCTGTTGCTCGCCGCATCGACCAACCTCTGGGCGCATGGCGATGTGGTCCCGCAGGCGGTCAATACCGACGGACTGGAGCCGCTGGGTGAGGAATGGCTGGACGAAAATCCTTATCGCGATAATCCGCGGGCGATCGAGATCGGCTCCTCGGCGTACAACCAGAACTGCGCCGCGTGCCATGGCCTGGAGGCCAAATCCGGCGGCATCGCCCCGGACCTGCGTCTGCTGGAACTGGGTGCCACGGGTGACGAGTGGTTCAAGGAGCGCGTGATCAACGGTGCGGTGCGCGATGGCCGCGTGTACATGCCGAAGATGGCCGACTACCTCAGCCAGGAGGCGCTGTGGGCGGTGCGCAGCTACCTGGAGAGCGTGCACGTCGAGGAGTGAGAGGCGGATGATCGATCTCCTGCACTCGGCCTCGCGCACTGCAGCGCGACTCGCTTGCGTACGCGGCGATGCCGGCATGATCGCAGTGGGCGTGCGCCGGCTGATTCTCCTGTGCGGCCTGCTGCTGCCACTGGGGGCGGCCCAGGCGCAGGTGCGTGACTACGACCGCATTCAGGAGGAGGGCGTGCTGCGGGTCGCGCTGTACCAGAACTTTCCGCCCTACAGCTTCGAGCAGGACGGCCAGCCGCGTGGCGTCGACTACGAGCTGGTCAAGGCATTGGCCGAGGGCCTGGGCCTGAAGCTGCAGGTGACCTGGGCGCCGCCAGGGGAGAAGCTCGACGACGACCTGCGCGATTACATCTGGCGTGGCCGGGTCACCGCGCAGGGGCAGCTGGCCGACCTGATGATGCGCGTGCCCTATGACCGCGAGTTCGCCCAGCTGCGCAACGAGCTGGGTGAGCTGGTCAACGAGCGCGTGGTGATGTTCGGTCACTATCAGCGCGAACGCTGGCAGCTCGCCTACGACCGGCGCCGCCTGGCCGAGGTGCCGAGCATCAATGCGCTGCAGAACCATCCCGTGGGCGTGGAAGTCGACAGCGTGCCGTCGTTCTACCTCAGCTCGGTGCGCGATGGCTTGCTGCGCTCGCAGGCGCGTCACTATCCGTCGCCGAGCCTGGCGTTCGCCGCCATGCGCACTGGCGAGGTGGACGCGGTGATGGCCCTGCGGGGCGAAGTGGACTGGCTGCTGCATGAGGCGGGCGATACGCAACTGGCGCTGGCCGACAACGCCTACCCGGACATGGGACGGCAGATCTGGGACGTCGGCATGGCGGTGCATGAGAGCAACCGGCAGCTGGCCTATGCCCTGGAAGAGCAACTGGAGAAGCTGATTCTCGATGGCTCGGTCGAGCGCCTGTATGCGCACTACGGCCTGCGCTACGAGAAGCCTGAATCCTATCAATGACGGGCGGAGGTGGACGATGGATTGGCGTAGCCTGGTGATGCTGGCCCTGTTCGCCTGGGCCTGGGAGGTGCGGGCGGCTGCGCCCGATCCGGTCACCTCGGTGATGTGGGACTACTACCATCAGCGTCTGCTCGAGGGGCAGCCCTTCGTCTTCGACGAGCGGATACGCCTCGAGGTGCCGCCGTTCGCCGAGGATGCCCGCCAGGTGCCGATCCGCATCGACGCCAGCGCCTACCGCGGCAAGGTCAGGCGCATCCTGGCCTGGGCCGAGCTCAACCCGATCCCGCGCATTCTCGACTTCAGCCCCGGCAAGCAACTGGAACCGAGCCTGGCCATTCGTATCCGCGTCGAGCAGGCCACGCCGATCCGCGCGGCGGTGCTCACCGAGGATGGCATCTGGCATGTCGGCTCGGCCCGTATCGAAGCCGCTGGCGGGGGCTGCACGGCGCCCAGCGTGGTGCGTGCCGAAGCCGGCTGGGAGGAGCGCCTCGGCCAGGTGCTGGGCAAGCGCTTCGTGCGTGGCGAGGACAGCCGCCTGCGCCTGCAGGTCTCGCACCCGATGGATAACGGCCTGGTCGGCGGCATCCCCGAGTTCTACATCGAGCAGGCCGAACTGCGCAGCGCCGATGGCCAGGTGCTGGGGCGCCTCGAGCTGTTTCCGGCGGTCAGCGAGAACCCGACGCTGACCTTCGACCTGCGCGGTGACCAGCCTGCCGAGCTGTGGCTGCGCGACAACAACGGCAACGAGTTCCAGGCGGCGTTCTGAGCACGGCGGCTTGCCACATGCACAACCATTTTGGGGCACGTCCAGAACCGCAGGTGGTTCCTGAGGTGTCCACCAGGGGGCTTCCATGCGCTGGATACTATTGCTCACCTGTCTGCTCGCCGGCCTGGCGCAGGCGCTCGACTATCAGTTGCAGCCGCGACAGATCGCCGAGGGCGTCTGGCTGGTGGAGGGCAGCACCGATAATTTCGCCGCGAAGAATGGCGGCAACATCGTCAACGTCGGCTTCATCGAGACCGCCGCTGGTGTGGTGGTGATCGATACCGGGCCCTCGCGTCGCTACGGCGAGGCATTGCGCCAGCGTATCGAGCAGGTGACCGGCAAGCCGCTGCTGCGCGTGCTGCTCACTCATCACCACCCGGATCACGTGTTGGGCAACCAGGCCTTCAGCGACGTGCCCATCGCCGCGTTGCCGGGTACCACCCGCCTGCTGGCCGAACAGGGCGACGCCATGGCGGAGAACATGTATCGCCTGGTCGGTGACTGGATGCGCGGTACCGAGGTGGTGCTGCCCAGCGAGGCGCTGGAGGAGGGTGAGCTGGAGATTGGCGGGCGGCGTCTGCGCCTGCTGGCGCTGCGCGGGCACACCGGCGCCGACCTGGCGATTCTCGATGAGCGCAGCGGCGTGCTGTTCGCCGGCGATCTGCTGTTCTACCAGCGGGCGCTGACCACGCCGAACAGCCCGGGGCTGGACGTATGGCTGGCCGACCTGGACCGCCTCGAAGCCCTGCCCTGGAAGCAGATCGTGCCTGGCCACGGGCCGCTGGCCACGGATGCGGCGCCTTTCGTGCAGATGCGTGATTACCTGGGGTGGCTCGATGGCGTGCTGCGCCAGGGGGCGGAGCAGGGCGCGGAGATGAACGAGCTGATACGTGCGCCGATCCCCGAGCGCTTCGCCGGAGTCAGCCTGAGCCGCTATGAGCTGATCCGCAGTGTCAGCCACCTCTACCCGCGCTACGAGCGCAACGCCATGGGCCGGGTGGATCGCCAGGAGTAGCGGCCTGCATGCCGCGCGCTGCGCATACCAGGGCGTCGCCGCTGAAGCGCCTCCCACGGTCAGGTAGCCCTGATGAAATCCGGGGGCGTGGGTATGGTTTCCCGGATTACATCCGGGCTACGGGCCGATCTAACCAGGGCCACAGGTTGCCCCTGTAGGAGCGGCTTCAGCCGCGACCCGCGCACCAGAGCGTCGCCGCTGAAGCGCCTCCCACGGTCAGGTAGCCCGGATGAAATCCGGGGGCGTGGGCATGGTTTCCCGGATTACATCCGGGCTACGGGCCGATCTGACCAGGGCCACAGGTTGTCCCTGTAGGAGCGGCTTCAGCCGCGACCCGCGCGCCGCGCACCAGGGCGTCGCCGCTGAAGCGCCTCCCACGGTCAGGTAGCCCGGATGAAATCCGGGGGTGTGGGCATGGTTTCCCGGATTTCATCCGGGCTACGGCCGATCTGGCCAGGGCCACAGGTTGCCCCTGTAGGAGCGGCTTCAGCCGCGATTCACGCACCAGAGCGGCACCGCCGAAGCGCCTCCCACGGTCAGGTAGCCCGGATGAAATCCGGGGAGTGTGGGTATGGTTTCCCGGATTACATCCGGGCTACGGGCCGATCTGACCAGGGCCACAGGTTGCTTCTGTGGGAGGGGCTTCAGCCGCGACCCGCGCACCAGAGCGTCGCCGCCGAAGCGCCTCCCACGGTCAGGTAGCCCGGATGAAATCCGGGGTGTGGGCATGGTTTCCCGGATTACATCCGGGCTACGGGCTGATCTGACCAGGGTCACAGGTTGCTCCTGTAGGAGCGGCTTTAGCCGCGACCCGCGCACCAGAGCTTCGCCGCCGAAGCGCCTCCCACGCTCAGCAATCAGAGCTCTTCGTCGTCGCGAATCAGTACGTAGTGACGGCCGTGCTCGGTTTCTTCGTGGTCGTAGACGTAGTACATCACCACTTCGCTGAGGCTGACCTGCACGGCGACGTAGTCGCCACTCTCGACCATGAAGAAGGCCTTGGTAGCCGGTTTGGCCAGGCACTCGATATGGGCGGTGACGAAGTGCAGCGGGTCTTCCTCGCCGAAGTAGTCCTCGCGCTGGTGGGCATCCCAGTCGGTCGGTGGCTCGAAGGAGCCGGTGAGCAGCACCTTGCCGTCGCCCAGGTCCTGCTCTTCGGCATCCGGGTCCTGCTCGTCGGGGCGATAGACCGTGCAGTCCAGCGCATCGGGATGATCGAGAATTTCCTGGCGTGGATGGGGCACGGGTGTCTCCGGTCGATGGGTGCGGGGCGGCCAAGTGTCGGGCAAAGCGATTACCACTGCAATCGCGCCGATGCAGGTATTGCTACCAAGGAACGAGGAAAATCGGCTGGGGGTGCAATTGTTGGGGCGCCGGGTCGGGCCAAGAATTTGCGGCAGACCGGGAAAATTTCCCGGCAATAACAATGAACCCGCAGAGGTAGCCGCAATGAAACGTACCGGTCTTCGCCAGCCCTTCCTCCTCACCGCGCTGTGTGCAGCGATGCTGATGCCGTCCGCCGCCGCGCTGGCGGTCACCGACGCCGAGATTCTCAAGGACGCCACCACCACCGACGAGATCGTCACCAATGGCCTCGGCCTGCAGGGCCAGCGCTACAGCCCGCTGAACATCCTCAACGAGCAGAACGTCAAGGAGCTGCGCCCGGTGTGGACCATGTCCTTCGGCGGCGAGAAGCAGCGTGGCCAGCAGGCGCAGCCGATGATCAAGGACGGCGTGATGTACGTCACCGCGTCCTACTCGCGGGTGTTCGCCGTCGATGCGCGCACGGGCCGTGAGCTGTGGCAGTACGAGGCGCGCCTGCCGGACGACATCCGCCCGTGCTGCGACGTGATCAACCGTGGCGTGGCGCTGTACGACGACCTGGTGATCTTCGGCACCCTGGACGCCAAGCTGATCGCCCTGAACAAGGACACCGGCAAGGTGGTCTGGAGCAAGCGCGTGGCCGACCACAAGGCCGGTTACTCGATCACCGCCGCGCCGCTGGTGGTCAACGGCAAGCTGATCACCGGCGTGTCCGGTGGCGAATTCGGCGTGGTCGGCAAGATCGAGGCCTACGATCCGAAGAACGGCCAGGTGCTGTGGAGCCGTCCGACCGTCGAAGGCCACATGGGCTACGTCTACAAGGACGGCAAGGCGGTGGAGAACGGCATCAGCGGCGGCGAGGCCGGCAAGACCTGGCCGGGCGACCTGTGGAAGACCGGTGGCGCCGCGCCGTGGCTCGGCGGCTACTACGACGCCGACACCAACCTGCTGTTCTTCGGCACTGGCAACCCGGCGCCCTGGAACTCGCACCTGCGTCCGGGCGACAACCTGTATTCCTCCTCGCGCCTGGCGCTGAACCCGGACGACGGCACCATCCAGTGGCACTTCCAGACCACTCCGCACGACGGCTGGGACTTCGACGGCGTCAACGAGCTGATCTCCTTCGACTACCAGGATGGCGGCAAGACCGTGAAGGCCGCGGCCACGGCGGACCGCAACGGCTTCTTCTACGTGCTCGACCGCACCAACGGCAAGTTCATCCGTGGTTTCCCCTTCGTCGACAAGATCACCTGGGCCAAGGGCCTGGACAAGAACGGCCGGCCGATCTACGACGACAGCAATCGTCCGGGCTCGCCGAGCGCCAAGGAAAAGGGCAGCAGCGTGTTCTCGGCGCCGGCCTTCCTCGGCGCGAAGAACTGGATGCCCATGGCCTACAACCGCGACACCGGGCTGTTCTACGTGCCGTCCAACGAGTGGGGCATGGACATCTGGAACGAGGACATCGCCTACAAGAAGGGCGCGGCCTATCTCGGTGCCGGTTTCACCATCAAGCCGCTCAACGAGGACTATATCGGCGTGCTGCGCGCCATCGATCCGAAGAGCGGCAAGGAGGTCTGGCGCCAGACCAACTACGCGCCGCTGTGGGGCGGAGTGCTGACCACCAAGGGCAACCTGGTGTTCACCGGCAACCCGGAGGGCTACCTGCAGGCCTTCAATGCCAGGACCGGTGAGAAGGTCTGGGAATTCCAGACCGGCTCCGGGGTGATCGGTTCGCCGGTGACCTGGGAGATGGATGGCGAGCAGTACGTCTCCGTGCTGTCCGGCTGGGGCGGTGCGGTGCCGCTGTGGGGGGGGGAGGTGGCCAAGCGCATCAAGCACCTGAATCAGGGCGGCATGCTGTGGACCTTCAAGCTGCCGAAGGACCTGGTGGCCAAGCACTGATCGCCGGGCGGCCAGGTCATCGGCCCCCTCGCTCATTGCCGAGCGAGGGGGCTGATCACTGGCTGCTCCGGATTTCCTGACAACTCGAAGCCGATGGCCGGACCCTGTCCGGCCATCGGCGTTTCCGGGGACGCGCCAAGCGCACCAGGCTGCTGCGAAATGCCACGGGCGAATTTTCGCCTGCGGGAACGCAAGACGCAGCGAACGGGTCTAGCCTTTAGCTTCCGCAGTCTCGCGCCTCGCTGCCAAAGGCCCATGCCAGAGAGCTTGCCGCTCTACTACCAAATGACTAGGCGATCTGTGCCATGGGCGCATACCGAGGTTCCGGGGGGCTTCCTAAGATCGAACCATGACTCGTTCCAACTATCGGGAGCGGGCTCCGACAACAAGAGAGGTCAGCATCATGATTTACGCGAAACCGGGTACAGCAGGCGCCGTCGTCACCCTCAAGCCGCGCTACGGCAACTACATCGGCGGTGAGTTCGTCGCCCCGCTCAGCGGCCAGTACTTCAGCAACACCAGCCCGGTCGACGGCTCGGTGATCGCCGAATTCCCCCGCTCCAACGCCGCCGACATCGACAAGGCGCTGGACGCCGCCCATGCCGCCGCCGATGCCTGGGGCCGCACCAGCGTGCAGGAGCGTTCGCACATCCTGCTGAAGATCGCCGACCGCATCGAAGCCAACCTCGAACTGCTGGCAGTGGCCGAGACCTGGGACAACGGCAAGGCCGTGCGCGAAACCCTCAACGCCGACGTGCCGCTGGCCGCCGACCACTTCCGCTACTTCGCCGGCTGCATCCGCGCCCAGGAAGGCAGCACCGCCGAGATCAACGACGGCACCGTGGCCTATCACTTCCACGAGCCGCTGGGCGTGGTCGGGCAGATCATCCCGTGGAACTTCCCGCTGCTGATGGCCGCCTGGAAGCTGGCACCGGCCCTGGCCGCCGGCAACGCCATCGTGCTCAAGCCGGCCGAGCAGACCCCGCTGTCGATCACCCTGCTGGCCGAGCTCGTCGGCGACCTGCTGCCGCCCGGCGTGCTCAACATCGTCCAGGGCTTCGGCCGCGAGGCCGGTGAAGCGCTGGCCACCAGCAAGCGCATCGCCAAGATCGCCTTCACCGGCTCCACCCCGGTCGGCTCGCATATCCTCAAGTGCGCGGCCGAGAACATCATCCCGTCCACCGTCGAGCTGGGCGGCAAGTCGCCGAACATCTTCTTCGCCGACATCATGAACGCCGAGCCGGCCTTCATCGAGAAGGCCGCCGAGGGCCTGGTGCTGGGCTTCTTCAACCAGGGCGAGGTGTGCACCTGCCCGTCGCGCGCGCTGGTGCAGGAGTCGATCTACGAGCCGTTCATGGCCGAGGTGATGAAGAAGGTCAAGCAGATCAAGCGCGGCAACCCGCTGGACACCGACACCATGGTCGGCGCCCAGGCCTCGCAGCAGCAGTTCGACAAGATCCTCAGCTACCTGGAGATCGCCCAGCAGGAGGGTGCCCAGGTGCTCACCGGCGGGGCGGCCGAGCGCCTGGAGGGCGACCTGGCCAGCGGCTATTACATCCAGCCGACGCTGCTCAAGGGCAGCAACGAGATGCGCGTGTTCCAGGAGGAGATCTTCGGCCCGGTGATCGGCGTGACCACCTTCAAGGACGAGGCCGAGGCGCTGGCCATCGCCAACGACACCGAGTTCGGCCTGGGCGCCGGCGTGTGGAGCCGCGACATGAACGTCGCCTACCGCATGGGCCGCGCGATCAAGGCGGGCCGCGTATGGACCAACTGCTACCACCTGTACCCGGCGCATGCTGCCTTCGGCGGCTACAAGAAGTCCGGGGTCGGGCGTGAGACCCACAAGATGATGCTCGATCACTACCAGCAGACCAAGAACCTGCTGGTCAGCTACGACATCAATCCGCTGGGCTTCTTCTGACAGCCAGCACAGGATCTGCTGCTGCATTGGCAGCAGGTCTCCGGCTCGCGGGATCGTGAGCCGGCCATGTACCCAGGGCGGTGCGCTCGCTCCGGCGCGCCGCCCCATTGCCAGGCGAGCAACCCTGTCCGGGTGGGTCTGCAGGCAGCCATGGGCCCGAACGGCAGCAGATCCTTATCGCAACGCGGCTTCGGCCGCGTTTTTTCTGCGCGCCGGTTGCCTGACCCCGGCGTTCCGCCGCTCGACCGTACCTACCAATGCCAGGCGAATCTCCTCCCAAAGTACCATTTGGCCACCTGCCTGGCGGGGGCTTAATGGGGTTGCCGGAATGCCCCGGCTGAATAACAAGAGGACCGCACCATGTGGACTAAACCCGCCTACACCGACCTGCGTATTGGCTTCGAAGTCACCCTGTATTTCGCCAACCGCTGATCGCTCCTGGCCCCGGCTCGACCGGGGCATCCCGCTGGTGACCCGTCATGCATATCCAGATTCTTGGCTCCGCCGCCGGCGGTGGTTTCCCGCAGTGGAACTGCAACTGCCGCAACTGCCGTGGCGTGCGCGCCGGCTCCCTGCGCGCGCAACCGCGTACGCAATCGTCCATTGCCATTTCCGATGATGGCGAGCGCTGGATCCTGTGCAACGCCTCGCCCGACATCCGCGCGCAGATCGAGGCCTTCCCGGCGCTGCAGCCGGCGCGCAAGCTGCGCGACACGGCGATCGCCGGCATCGTCCTGCTCGACAGCCAGATCGATCACTGCACCGGTCTGCTGACCCTGCGCGAAGGCTGCCCGCACGAGGTCTGGTGTACCGAGATGGTCCATCAGGACCTGACCACCGGCTTTCCGCTGTTCAACATGCTCAGCCACTGGAATGGCGGGCTGCAGCATCGCCTGATCGGCCTGGACGCCAAGCCGTTCAGCATTCCGGCCTGCCCGGCACTGAGCCTCACTGCCATCGCCCTGCGCAGCAGTGCACCGCCGTACTCGCCACACCGTGGCAACCCGCATCCGGGCGACAACATCGGCCTGTTCATCGAGGACCGGCGCAGTGGCCGCAGCCTGTTCTACGCCCCGGGCCTCGGCCAGGTGGACGAGCAACTGCTGAGCTGGATGCGCCGCGCCGACTGCCTGCTGGTGGACGGCACGCTGTGGCGTGACGACGAGATGCGCGTGTGCGAAGTCGGCGACAAGCTCGGCAGCGAGATGGGCCATCTGTGCCAGAGCGGCCCGGGCGGCATGCTCGAGGTCCTCGAAGGCCTGCCGGCGGCGCGCAAGGTCCTCATCCATATCAACAACACCAACCCGATTCTCGACCTCGACTCGCCCGAGCGCGCCGAACTGGATGCGCAGGGTGTCGAGGTCGCATTCGATGGCATGAGCATCACGCTGTAACAGGCCGATGACAACAAGACGGAGTGCCGATGAGCCAACCTGCCATGAGCCCTGCCGAATTCGAGCAGGCGCTGCGCGCCAAGGGCGCGCTGTACCACATCCACCACCCGTTCCATCGCGCCATGTACGAAGGGCGCGCCAGCCGTGAGCAGATCCAGGGCTGGGTGGCCAACCGCTTCTACTACCAGGTGAACATCCCGCTCAAGGATGCGGCGATTCTCGCCAACTGCCCGGATCGCGAGACCCGCCGCGAGTGGGTGCAGCGCATTCTCGACCACGACGGTGCCCCCGGCGAGGAGGGCGGCATCGAGGCCTGGCTGCGCCTGGCCGAAGCGGTCGGCCTGGATCGCCAGCAGGTGCTGTCGCAGGAGCTGGTGTTGCCGGGCGTGCGTTTCGCCGTCGATGCCTACGTCAACTTCGCCCGCCGCGCCAGCTGGCAGGAAGCGGCCAGCAGCTCGCTCACCGAACTGTTCGCCCCGCAGATTCACCAGTCGCGCCTGGACAGCTGGCCGCAGCACTACCCGTGGATCGACGGCAGCGGCTACGACTACTTCCGCAAGCGCCTGAAGGAAGCGCGCCGTGATGTCGAGCATGGCCTGCGCATCACCCTCGAGCACTACCGCACCCGCGATGCCCAGGAGCGCATGCTGCAGATCCTGCAGTTCAAGCTGGACGTGCTGTGGAGCATGCTCGATGCCATGAGCATGGCCTATGAACTGCAACGCCCGCCGTATCACACGGTGACCGAACAGCGCCTCTGGCATCGGGGGATCGCGCCATGAGCCAGATGATGACGGAGCCATCCATGAGCGCCTCGATCCTGGCCAGCGTACCTGCCATCCGCCGTGGCTTTCGCCTGCAGTTCGAGCCGGCCCAGGGCTGCCACGTGCTGCTCTATCCGGAAGGCATGATCAAGCTCAACGACAGCGCCAGCGAGATTCTCCAGCAGGTCGACGGCAAGCGCTCGGTGGCCGAGATCATCGGCAACCTGCACCAGCGCTTCCCGGACGTACCCGGTATCGACGAAGACATCCTCGCCTTCATGGAGGTGGCCCATGCTCAGTTCTGGATCGAGCTTCGCTAAGCTGGGCGTGCAGGTCGGGCCGCCGCTGTGGCTGCTGGCCGAACTGACCTACCGCTGCCCGCTGCAGTGCCCGTACTGCTCCAACCCGCTGGATTTCGCCCGGCAGGGCGCCGAGCTGTCCACTGCCGAATGGATCGAGGTCTTCCGCCAGGCCCGTGAACTGGGCGCTGCGCAGCTGGGTTTCTCCGGCGGCGAGCCACTGGTGCGCCAGGACCTGGCCGAGCTGATCGCGGCGGCCCGTGGCCTGGGCTACTACACCAACCTGATCACCTCCGGCATTGGCTTGAGCGAGGCGCGCATCGCCGAGTTCGCCGAGGCCGGGCTGGATCACATCCAGATCAGCTTCCAGGCCGCCGACGAGGAGGTGAACAACCTGCTCGCCGGCTCGAAGAAGGCCTTCGCCCAGAAGCTGGCCATGGCCCGTGCGGTCAAGGCGCACGGTTACCCGATGGTGCTCAATTTCGTCACCCACCGGCACAACATCGACAACATCGAGCGCATCATCGAACTGTGCCTGGAGCTGGAGGCGGACTTCGTCGAGCTAGCCACCTGCCAGTTCTACGGCTGGGCCGAACTCAACCGTGCCGGTCTGCTGCCGACGCGGGCGCAGCTGGAGCGCGCCGAGCGCATCACCAACCAGTGGCGCGACAAGCTGGCGGCGCAGCAGCACCCGTGCAAGCTGATCTTCGTCACCCCGGACTACTACGAGGAACGCCCGAAGGCCTGCATGAACGGCTGGGGCAACCTGTTTCTCGACATCACCCCCGACGGCACCGCCTTGCCGTGCCACAGCGCGCGGCAGCTGCCGGTGCAGTTTCCCAATGTGCGCGAGCACAGCGTCGAGCATATCTGGCGGCATTCGTTCGGTTTCAATCGCTTTCGCGGCGACGACTGGATGCCCGAGCCGTGCCGCTCGTGCGACGAGAAGCACAAGGACTTCGGCGGCTGTCGCTGCCAGGCCTTCATGCTCACCGGCGACGCCAGCAATGCCGACCCGGTGTGCAGCAAGTCGGCGCGGCATGACCTGATCCTCGCCGCCCGTCAGCAGGCCGAGACCGCGCCGCTGGGGCTGGACGCCCTGCAGTTTCGCAACGAGAAGGCCTCGCGGATCATATGCAAGGCGTAGACGAGCGCGATCCCGACTCGCTCTGGAGTGCCGAGCAGGCCGCTGCCGCCAGCGCCGACTTCGCCGAGCTGCAGGCGGCTCATGGTGGCCTGCTGTGGGTGGCCTTCGATCCTGAACGGGCGCGTTGCGGGCTGTTCTTCTGGCGCGATGGTGCGAGCCGGGAACTGACGCCAGCGGGGTTCTCCGTGCGCAGCCGGGTCTACGAGTACGGCGGCGGCGCCTGCTGCGCCACCGATCAGGGCGTGGCGTTGGTCAATGAGGCTGATCAGCAGGTCTACCATCTGCTGCTGGCTCCTGCGCAAGGCGAGCCGCAGGCGCTGACGGCAAACGCCAGTTGCCGCTACGGCGACCTGTGCTTCGTGCCTGCCTGGCAGGCGCTGCTGGCGGTCGAGGAAAGTCATCAAGGCGATGCTGTAGTGCATCGACTGGTGCGCATCGGCCTCACCGGCAAGTGCGACGTGCTGGTGGAGGGCGCCGACTTCTACGCGGCGCCGGTGGCCGATGCCGATGGCCGCCGCCTGGCCTGGATCGAGTGGGACCGCCCCGACCAGCCCTGGATCGCCACGCGCCTGTGCCAGCGCGAGTCCGGCGAGCGCACGCAGGTGATGATGGGAGAGCGTGGCGACCGCTCCCTGCAGCAACCGCGCTTCGATGCCCGGGGCCGTCTGTGGGTCCTGAGTGACCAGGCCGGCTGGTGGCAGCCGGAGTGCGTCGACGAGCGCATGACACTGGACGTCGCACCTGCCGATCACGCCGCAGCGCCCTGGCAGCTGGGCGGGCGCACCTATCTGGCGCTGGACGATGGCGAGTTCCTGCTGAGCCGTTTTGAGCAGGGCACGGGTGTGCTGGTTGCCTGTGCGCTGGGCGCGAGCGCGACGGGGCACCACGCAGCCGGCGAACGTCGGCTGGCCACGGGCTTCACGCGCTTCCGTGGCCTGAGCGCGGATGCCGAGTATTTCTATTGCATCGCCGCCGCGCCGGATCGGCTGCCGGCGGTACTCGCCATTCGTCGCTGCGATGGCGCCCTGCAGGTCCTTGCCGGTGGGGCGCAGCCCTTGCCCGCGCCGCTGCTTTCCCGCCCCGAGGCCCTGAGTTGCCCGGTGGGGCAGGGCGAGCAGTGCCACGGCTTTTTCTACGCGCCTGTCCCGGCCGTGACGCGTCCGCCGCTGGTGATCTTCCTGCATGGCGGCCCGACCTCCGCCTGCTACCCGGTATTCGATCCGCGCATCGCCTTCTGGACGCTGCGCGGCTACGCCGTGCTCGACCTCAACTACCGTGGCAGCAGCGGCTATGGCCGCGCGTACCGCCTGCGTCTGGCCGGTGGCTGGGGCGAGCTGGAGGTCGAGGACATCCGCGCCGCCATCGATAGCCTGGTCGACGCCGGGCGTGTCGACCCGCAGCGCGTGTTCGTGCGCGGTGGCAGTGCCGGTGGCTTCAGTGCGTTGCGCGCCCTGGTCGAGCTGCCGGCGCTGCGCGGCGGCGCCAGCCTCTACGGGGTCAGCGATCCGCTGGCCCTGCGCAGGCTGACGCACAAGTTCGAGGCCGACTACCTGGACTGGCTGATTGGCGACCCGCAGCAGCATGTCGAGCGCTACCGCACGCGCACGCCCCTGTTGCAGGCAGAGCGCATCCGCGTGCCGGTGATCTTCTTTCAGGGCGCCCTGGACGCAGTGGTGGTGCCGAGCCAGACCGAAGCCATGGTCGAGGCCCTGCGCCAGCGCGGTTTGCCAGTCGAATACCAGCTGTTCGCCGAAGAACGCCACGGCTTTCGTCAGGCCGCCAATCTGGCCAGCGCATTGCGCGCCGAGCATGCCTTCTACCAGGGTTTGCACTGAACGCTGGTCGCATTGCATTAGCCGAGCAATGCAGTAGGCTGAGCGCCATCCATAACAAGAAACTTCAGGCCGTTGTATGAGCCACGATTTGAGTCAGCTGCGCAAGTTCGTTTCTCCCGAGATCATCTTCGGTGCCGGCTCTCGGCACAATGTCGGCAACTACGCCAAGACCTTCGGTGCACGCAAGGTGCTGGTGGTTTCCGACCCGGGCGTGGTCGCTGCTGGCTGGGCGGGTGACGTGCAGGCGAGCCTGCAGAACCAGGGCATCGACTACTGCCTGTACACCCGCGTGTCGCCCAACCCCCGTGTCGAGGAGGTGATGGAAGGCGCCGAGCTGTACCGCAGCGAGGGCTGCAACGTCATCGTCGCGGTAGGGGGCGGCAGCCCGATGGATTGCGCCAAGGGCATCGGCATCGTCGTCGCTCACGGGCGCAGCATCCTCGAATTCGAGGGGGTGGACACCATCCGCGTGCCCAGCCCGCCGCTGATCCTGATTCCGACCACCGCCGGCACCTCGGCCGACGTGTCGCAGTTCGTGATCATCTCCAACCAGCAGGAGCGGATGAAGTTCTCCATCGTCAGCAAGGCCGTGGTGCCCGATGTGTCGCTGATCGACCCGGAAACCACGCTGAGCATGGACCCCTTCCTCTCCGCCTGTACCGGCATCGACGCCATGGTGCACGCCATCGAAGCCTTCGTTTCCACCGGCAACGGCCCGCTGACCGACCCGCACGCGCTGGAGGCCATGCGCCTGATCAACGGCAACCTGGTGGCGATGATCGCCAACCCGCACGACATCGCCCTGCGCGAGAAGATCATGCTCGGCAGCATGCAGGCCGGCCTGGCGTTCTCCAATGCCATCCTCGGCGCGGTGCATGCCATGAGCCACAGCCTGGGCGGCTTCCTCGACCTGCCGCACGGCCTGTGCAATGCGGTGCTGGTCGAGCATGTGGTGGCGTTCAACTACAGTGCGGCGCCGGAGCGCTTCAAGGTGATCGCCGAGACCCTCGGCATCGACTGCCGTGGCCTCAACCATGCGCAGATTCGCCAGCGCCTGGTCGAGCACCTGATCGCCTTCAAGCATGCCGTGGGCTTCCGCGAGACCCTGGGGCTGCACGGCGTCGGCACCTCGGACATTCCCTTCCTGTCCAGCCACGCCATGGACGACCCCTGCATTCTCACCAACCCGCGCGAGTCCACGCAGCGAGACGTCGAGGTGGTCTATGGCGAGGCGCTCTGACGAGGCGCTGGCCGGGCTGCTCGGTCTTGGCAGCCAGTCGGCGCGCAAGAGCCATTACCCGGAGCTGCTGGCGCGCCTGGAAGAGCTGGAAGTCGAGCGCAATCGCTACAAATGGCTGTTCGAACACGCCGTGCACGGCATCATCCAGGCCAGCCTGCAGGACGGTGTGCTGGCGGCCAATCCGGCGATGGCGCGCATGCTCGGCTATGACGATCCGCTGCAGGTATTGTGGGCGCCGGACGACCTGGCCCGGCACCTGTTCGTCGGCGGCTTCGACGAGCTGGCGCTGATCCGCGACCGCCTGAGCCAGGGGCAGGCTCTGCTCGGCTACGAAACGCGCCTGCGCCGTCGTGACGGCAGCACCATCGACGTGCTGATGAACCTGTTGCTCAAGCCCGAGAGCGAAGGGGTCTTCGAGGGCTTCGTCGCCGACATCACCGAGCGCAAGCAGGCCCAGCAGCGTCTGCAGCTGCTCAACGACGAACTGGAGCAGCGCGTGGCCGCGCGCACCTTCGAACTGCTCGAATCCAACCGTAACCTGCAGCGCCAGATCGAAGAGCGCGAACGCATCGAACTGGCCCTGCGCGAGGCACGCGATGCCGCCGAGACCGCCAATCGCAGCAAGGACAAGTACCTGGCAGCGGCCAGCCATGACCTGCTGCAGCCGCTGAACGCCGCGCGCCTGCTGATCTCCACGCTGCGTGAGCGGGCGCTGCCGAGCGCCGAGCACAACCTGGTCGAGCGCAGCCACCTGGCTCTCGAAGGCGCCGAGGACCTGCTGGCCGATCTGCTGGATATCTCCAAGCTGGACCAGGCGGCGATCAAACCGGACGTCGACACCTATCGCCTGGAAGAACTGCTGGCGCCGCTGGCCTCGGAGTTCGAGGGCGTTGCCGGGGCCAGTGGCCTGCGCCTGCGCGTGCAGATCGCCGATTGCGCCGTGCACACCGATTTTCGTCTGCTGACGCGCATTCTGCGCAACTTCCTCAGCAACGCCTGCCGCTATACCGAGGCGGGCGGGGTGCTGCTCGGTTCGCGGCGCCGCGGCGACTTCGTCGAACTGCAGGTCTGGGACAGCGGGCGGGGCATCGCCGCTGATCAGCTGGACAGCATCTTCCTCGAATTCAATCAGCTGGACGTCGGCCGCGCGGCGGAGCGCAAGGGGGTCGGCCTCGGCCTGGCCATCGTCGAGCGCATCGCACGCATGCTCGGCTATCCGGTGCAGGTACGCTCGCAGCCGGGGCGCGGCTCGCTGTTCAGCATCCGCGTGCCGCTGGCCCGCCAGCATCCGCTGCGCCAGGTGCAGCCGGTGGCGCAGGCGGTGCTTGGCAATCCGCTGCCGGGGCGGCGCCTGCTGGTGATCGACAACGAAGCGGACATTCTCCACAGCATGGCGGCATTGCTCGGCCAGTGGGGCTGCGAGGTGGTCACCGCGCTGGATCTGCCCGAGGCGCTGGAGAACCTGCAGGGCAGGGCGCCCGAGGTGATCCTCGCCGATTTCCACCTCGACCACGGCGTGCTGGGCTGCGAGGTCATCCAGCAGCTGCGCGAGCGCTTTTCCCGGACGATCCCGGCGCTGATCATCAGCGCCGACCGCAGCGACGCCTGTCGTCGCCAGCTGCAGGCGCTGGGGGCGCCACTGCTGAACAAGCCGGTCAAACCGGGCAAGCTGCGCGCGGTGCTCAGCCGGCTGCTGCAGGAAACCTGAGCAACGGCGGACTGGTGGTCTGAACCTGAGCGATTCGGATGCTGTCTATTGGCTACCTCATCCCTCAGGAGATAACCACAATGACAATTTCCATGAACCCCGCCATGCGTCGTCTGGCCGCTGTCACTGCGCTGTTTCATCTGCTGCTGGTCGCGCAGATCCCTGCGGCGAACGCCGCGATGATCGGCACTCAGGAGGTGATCGCCGAGCAGCAGCACCAGGTCGACCAGCAACAGCTGATGGCCATGCTCGATGATCAGCAGGTCAAGGACAAACTGGTCGCCATGGGCGTTGATCGCGAGCAGGTCGAGTCGCGTATCGCCAGCCTGACGCCGGCCGAACTGGCGCAGTTCAACCAGCAGCTCGATCAGGCGCCTGCCGGTGCCGGTGTGGTCGGCATCATCGTGCTGTTTCTGGTGATCTTCATCATCACTGATATGCTGTGCGCCACCAACATCTTCAGTTTCGTCAAATGCATCAATCGCTGATCCGCCTCTGCTGTATCGCATCCGTCGTTCTACTCGCAGCCTGCGCGCGGTCTCCGGTGTTATCGCCGGAGGCCCAGCGCCTGCCTGAGCGCGTCGAGTTGACCGATGTGCCCTTCTTCCCGCAGGACGCCTACCAGTGCGGGCCGGCGGCGCTGGCCACCATGCTCAACCAGCGTGGCGTGCTGACGACGCCAGGTGCACTCAAGGACAAGGTCTACCTTCCCGGCCGCGAGGGCAGCCTGCAGGTCGAGATGGTCGCCGCTGCGCGCAGCCATGAGCTGCTGGTCTACCCGTTGCAGCCGCGCCTGGAGGCGATACTGGCGGAGGTCGCGGCGGGCAACCCGGTGCTGGTGCTGCAGAACCTGGCGTTCGACTGGTATCCCCAGTGGCACTTCGCGGTGGTGGTGGGCTATGACCGCCGCGAGCGCACGCTGGTCCTGCGTTCGGCCACCACGCGACGGCTCGAGGACAGCTTTACCAGCTTCGACAAGACCTGGGCGCGTGGCGGTCGCTGGGCGGTGCTGACGCTGCCGCCGGAGCGGCTGCCGGCGCAGGCCGACATGCACACCTGGATGCAGGCGGCCAATGACCTGGAGCAGACCGGCAACGCCCAGCCGGCACGCCGTGCCTATCGCCGCGCGGCCGAGGCCTGGCCGGAGCAGGCACTGCCCTGGTTCGCCATGAGCAACAGCCGCTATGCCGATGGTGACCGCCAGGGCGCCGAGCAGGCCTTGCGCGAGAGCCTCAAGCGCGAGCCCGACTTCGCCGCCGGCTGGTACAACCTGTCCCAGCTGCTGGGGGAGCGCAGCTGTGCGGGCGAGGCGCGCCAGGCCCAGGCATGCGCGCAGCGCCTGGCACCGCAGGACGCGCGCTTCGCCGCGCCGCCGCAGGTCGCCGGTTCGGCCGGACAGTGCCAGGCCTTGCCGGCCTGTCCATGAGACAAACGAAAACGGCGCCCTCGGGCGCCGTTTTCGTCGATGGGTCGGGTCAGACGCCCAGCTTGTCGCGCAGCGTGTAGTACCACGCGCCGATGGCACTGAACGGAACCTGGAACAGGCGGCCGCCAGGGAAGGGGTAGTGCGGCAGGTCGGCGAAGGCATCGAAACGCTCGGCCTGGCCACGCAGCGCCTCGGCCAGCACCTTGCCGGCCAGGTGCGTGTAGGTCACGCCATGGCCGCTGCAGCCCTGGGAGTAGTAGATGTTGTCGCCGATACGACCGACCTGCGGCAGGCGCGACAGGGTCAACAGGAAGTTGCCGGTCCAGGCGTAATCGATCTTCACGTCTTTCAGCTGCGGGAAGGTCTTGAGCATCTTCGGCCGGATGATGGCCTCGATGTTGGCAGGGTCGCGTGCGCCATAGACCACGCCGCCGCCGTAGATCAGGCGCTTGTCGCCAGAGAGACGGTAGTAGTCGAGCAGGTAGTTGCAGTCCTCGACGCAGTAGTCCTGCGGCAACAGGCTGGCGGCCAGCTCATCGGAGAGCGGCTCGGTGGTGATCACCTGGGTGCCGCACGGCATCGACTTGGCGGCCAGCTCCGGTACCAGGTTGCCCAGGTAGGCGTTGCCCGCGACCACGACGAACTTGGCCTTGATGCGACCTTCCGGGGTGTGCACCAGCGGGTTGGCGCCGCGCTCGATGCGAATGGCCGGCGACTGTTCGTAGATCACGCCGCCGAGCGATTCGACTGCAGCGGCTTCACCCAGTGCCAGGTTCAGCGGGTGGATATGGCCGCCGCTCATGTCCAGCATGCCGCCGATATAGTTGTCGGTGGCGACCACTTCACGGATGCGCGCTGCGTCCATCAGTTCCAGCTGGGTGTGGCCGTAGCGCTCCCACAGCTTCTTCTGTGCTTCCAGATGGCCCATCTGCTTGCTGGTCAGTGCGGCGAACACGCCGCCGTCCTTCAGGTCGCACTGGATGTCGTACTTGGCGATGCGCTCACGAATGATGCGGCCGCCTTCGAAGGCCATCTGCCCCAGCAGCTGGGCCTGCTTCGGGCCGACAGTGCGCTCGATGACATCGATGTCGCGGCTATAGCTGTTGACGATCTGCCCGCCGTTGCGGCCGGATGCGCCGAAACCGACCTTGGCCGCCTCCAGGATGCTGACCTTGAAGCCGTTCTCCAGCAGGAACAGGGCCGTGGACAGACCGGTGTAGCCGGCACCGATGATGCACACATCGGTTTCCACTTCTCCCTGCAGGGCGGGGCGTTGAGCGGCCTGGTTGGCAGAAGCGGCGTAATAGGATTGTGGGTATGCCGTGTGCGCCATATTGAACCTCTGTTCTTTATTTTTTACGAATGATCGGATGCTACCTGAGTTGCAAATAGCCGGCTAGTGGCTGTGCAAAATATTCAACGATCCTACCGAACGTAAAAAATTGGACTATTTCAGTAAGTTAGCGAAAAAACTTGTTGACGCCCGAAAAGATCTGCGTAGAATGCGCACCCATCGAAGGCACATAGCTCAGTTGGTTAGAGCACCACCTTGACATGGTGGGGGTCGTTGGTTCGAGTCCAATTGTGCCTACCAAATCGATAAAAAGGGGTCGCCAAGCGACCCCTTTTTTATTGCCCGGATTTTTCGGGTGCTGCATCGCTTTTTGTGTCGTTTGTTGTTCGCGGCGGCTTGTCAGGGCTCAGGCTTTCTGAAAGCATCCGTACTCTTTACCTCCAGTGACTCTGGTTCGGTCTGGTTGGCCCTCGGGCTCCTGCCATTGTTAGGCAGATATACCGCCGAATCGCTTCCTGGCTCATCCCAACCCACGTGACCTTTGGTAGGGGTCACCACTAGGAGAGGAGGCGCCATGCCCATCATTACTCTTCCCGACGGCAGTCAACGTTCGTTCGATCATCCGGTATCCGTACTGGAGGTCGCTCAATCCATTGGTGCGGGTCTGGCCAAGGCCACCCTGGCTGGCAAGGTCAACGGCAGGCAGGTCGACGCCTGCGACGTCATCGATACCGATGCCACCCTGCAGATCATCACGCCGAAGGACGAAGAGGGGCTGGAAATCATCCGCCACTCCTGTGCTCACCTGGTTGGCCATGCGGTCAAGCAGCTGTATCCAAATGCCAAGATGGTGATCGGTCCGGTCATCGATGAAGGCTTCTATTACGACATCGCCATCGATCGTCCCTTCACGCCGGAAGACATGGCGGCCATCGAGAAGCGCATGGCCGAGCTGATCGACAAGGACTACGACGTCATCAAGAAGATGACGCCGCGCGCCGACGTCATCGAGCTGTTCAGGTCCCGTGGCGAGGAGTACAAGCTGCGCCTGATCGACGACATGCCCGATGAAACGGCCATGGGTCTGTACTTCCACGAAGAATACGTCGACATGTGCCGTGGCCCGCACGTGCCGAACACGCGCTTCCTCAAGGCGTTCAAGCTGACCCGGATTTCCGGTGCCTACTGGCGCGGCGACTCTAAGAACGAGCAGCTGCAGCGCGTCTACGGCACTGCCTGGGCGGACAAGAAGCAGCTGGCTGCCTATATCCAGCGCATCGAAGAGGCCGAGAAGCGCGATCACCGTCGTATCGGCAAGCAGCTGGACCTGTTCCACCTGCAGGAAGAAGCACCGGGCATGGTGTTCTGGCACGCCAATGGCTGGACTGTCTATCAGGTGCTCGAGCAGTACATGCGCCAGGTGCAGCGCGAGAACGGCTACCAGGAGATCAAGACGCCGCAGGTGGTCGATCGCATTCTCTGGGAGCGTTCCGGTCACTGGTCCAACTACGCCGAGAACATGTTCACCACGGCCTCGGAAAATCGCGATTACGCGGTCAAGCCGATGAACTGCCCGTGCCACGTGCAGGTGTTCAACCAGGGCCTGAAGTCCTACCGTGACCTGCCGCTGCGTCTGGCCGAGTTCGGTGCCTGCCACCGTAACGAGCCGTCCGGCGCGCTGCACGGCATCATGCGCGTGCGTGGTTTCGTGCAGGACGATGCGCACATCTTCTGCACCGAAGAGCAGGTGAAGAAGGAGGCGGCCGACTTCATCAAGCTGACGCTGGATGTCTACAAGGACTTCGGCTTCACCGACATCGCCATGAAGCTGTCGACTCGTCCGGTCAAGCGCGTGGGTTCCGAAGAGTTGTGGGATCGCGCCGAAGGTGCGCTGGCCGATGCGCTCAACGAATCCGGCCTGGAGTGGGAATACCAGCCGGGCGAGGGCGCTTTCTACGGTCCGAAGATCGAGTTCACGCTGCGTGACTGCCTGGGTCGTAACTGGCAGTGCGGCACGCTGCAGTACGATCCGAACCTGCCCGAGCGTCTGGACGCCAGCTATATCGCCGAAGACAACAACCGCAAGCGCCCGGTCATGCTGCACCGTGCGATCCTCGGTTCCTTCGAGCGTTTCATCGGCATGCTGATCGAACATTACGCCGGTTCCTTCCCGGCCTGGTTGGCGCCGACCCAGGCGGTGATCATGAATATCACCGACAAGCAGGCCGATTTTGCCCGTGAAGCGGAGAAAACTCTCAATCAAAGCGGTTTTCGTGCCAAGGTTGACTTGAGAAACGAAAAGATCGGCTTTAAAATCCGCGAGCATACCTTGCTCAAGGTTCCCTATCTCCTGGTCATCGGAGATCGGGAGGTCGAGACACGATCCGTTGCTGTGCGCACCCGCGAAGGCGTCGACCTGGGGTCAATGCCTCTCGAGCAGTTCGCCGCGCAGTTGCAGCAAGCGGTTTCCCGGCGTGGTCGCCAAGATTTGGAGTAAGAACTATTAAGCGTGATATGAGACAGGACAAGCGGGCCGCCCCCAAGGCGCCGATCAACGAGAACATCACCGCGCGTGAAGTTCGTCTGATTGGCGCGGACGGCCAGCAGATTGGTGTGGTTTCCATCGATGAGGCGCTGAGCGCCGCCGAGGAAGCCAAGCTGGATCTGGTGGAAATCTCCGCAGACGCGGTGCCACCGGTTTGCCGCATCATGGACTACGGCAAGCACCTGTTCGAAAAGAAAAAGCAGGCTGCTGCGGCGAAGAAGAACCAGCACCAGCAACAGATCAAAGAAATCAAGTTTCGTCCAGGGACGGAAGAAGGGGATTATCAGGTAAAACTACGCAACCTGATACGTTTCCTTGAAGATGGGGACAAGGCCAAGGTATCTCTGCGATTCCGCGGCCGTGAGATGGCCCACCAGGAGCTGGGTATGGAGCTGCTCAAGCGGGTCGAACAAGACCTGATCGAGCTCGGCACCGTCGAACAGCATCCTAAGCTGGAAGGACGCCAGCTGATGATGGTCATCGCTCCCAAGAAGCGTAAATAACCTCCCGGGCACTGGCAGGCCTGATGGTTATCAGTTGTTAATGAATGCGGAGTACTAAACATGCCAAAGATGAAAACCAAGAGCGGCGCTGCTAAGCGCTTCCTGAAGACTGCTTCGGGTTACAAGCACAAGCACGCTTTCAAGAGCCACATCCTGACCAAGATGTCCACCAAGCGTAAGCGCCAGCTGCGTGGCAGCTCGCTGATCGGTCCGTCGGACGTCGCAAAAGTCGAGCGCATGCTGCGCGTTCGTTAATCGGTCAAGATACTTAGAGGTAATTACTCATGGCTCGTGTTAAGCGTGGCGTTATCGCTCGTGCTCGTCACAAAAAAATCCTGAAGCTCGCCAAGGGCTACTACGGTGCTCGTTCGCGCGTGTTCCGTGTTGCCAAGCAAGCGGTGATCAAGGCAGGCCAATACGCCTACCGTGACCGTCGTCAGCGCAAGCGTCAGTTCCGTGCACTGTGGATCGCTCGTATCAACGCTGGTGCTCGCGTCAACGGCCTGTCCTACAGCCGTCTGATCGCTGGCCTGAAGAAAGCGTCGATCGAAATCGACCGTAAGGTTCTGGCTGATCTGGCAGTGAACGAAAAAGCGGCGTTTGCTGCGATTGTCGAGAAAGCTAAGGCCGTTCTGGCTTAAGTCCCCCGACAATCACCGGGTTCGCCCGGTGGCAACGTCAAAGATAGGGGAAGAGCCTTAAAAGCTCTTCCCCTATTTCGTATCTGGAGTCTGTAAATGGAAAATCTGGATGCATTGGTCTCCCAAGCGCTCGAGGCCGTGCAACAAAGCGAAGATGTCAACGCCCTGGAACAGCTCCGGGTTCAGTACCTTGGCAAGAAGGGCGAACTGACTGCCCTGATGCAGACCCTGGGCAAGTTGTCGGCCGAGGAGCGCCCGAAAGCCGGCGCCCTGATCAACACTGCCAAGAGCCAGGTGCAAGACGCCCTGAATGCCCGCAAATCCGTGCTTGAGCAGGCCTTGCTCGCCGAGAAGCTGGCGTCCGAGCGTATCGACGTGACCCTGCCGGGCCGCGGTCAGGCCTCCGGTGGCCTGCACCCGGTGACCCGCACCCTGGAACGCGTCGAGCAGTTCTTCACCCATATCGGTTACAGCGTTGCCGAAGGCCCGGAAGTCGAAGACGACTACCACAACTTCGAAGCGCTCAACATCCCCGGCCACCACCCGGCGCGGGCGATGCACGACACCTTCTATTTCAATGCGAACATGCTGCTGCGCACCCACACCTCGCCGGTCCAGGTGCGCACCATGGAATCGCAGCAGCCGCCGATCCGCATCGTCTGCCCGGGCCGTGTCTATCGCTGCGACTCCGATATCACCCACTCGCCGATGTTCCACCAGGTCGAAGGCCTGCTGGTCGACGAGGGCATCAGCTTCGCCGACCTCAAGGGCACCATCGAGGAATTCCTCCGCGTGTTCTTCGAGAAGCCGCTGGGCGTGCGCTTCCGTCCGTCGTTCTTCCCGTTCACCGAGCCGTCGGCTGAAGTCGACATGCAGTGCGTGATGTGCTCGGGCAAGGGCTGCCGCGTGTGCAAGCAGACCGGCTGGCTGGAAGTCATGGGCTGCGGCATGGTGCACCCGAACGTGCTGCGCATGAGCGGCATCGACCCGGAAAAATACTCGGGCTTCGCCTTCGGCATGGGTGTCGAGCGCCTGGCCATGCTGCGTTATGGCGTCAATGATCTGCGCCTGTTCTTCGATAACGACCTGCGGTTCCTGGCGCAATTTCGCTAGCGCCGTGCCCTCGTCATCGAATTCGTTTAAGGAGAACAGACAGTATGAAATTCAGTGAACAGTGGCTGCTCGGCTGGGTCAGCCCTGATGTATCGCGTGACGACCTGGTCGCGCGTCTGTCCATGGTCGGCCTGGAAGTCGACGCCGTTCAGCCCGTCGCCGGTGCCTTCAGCGGTATCGTCGTGGGCGAGATCCTCAGCGCCGAGCAGCACCCGGACGCCGACAAGCTGCGCGTCTGCCAGGTGAGCAATGGCGGCGAGACCTTCCAGGTGGTCTGCGGTGCACCCAATGCCCGCGCCGGCATCAAGGTACCGTTCGCCATGATCGGCGCCGAACTGCCGGGTGACTTCAAGATCAAGAAGGCCAAGCTGCGCGGTGTGGAATCGCAGGGCATGCTCTGCTCGGCGTCCGAGCTGCAGGTCAGCGATGACAACAGCGGGCTGCTGGAGCTGGCGGCCGATGCGCCTGTGGGCCAGAGCCTGCGTGATTATCTCGGCCTGGATGACGTGTGCATCGAGCTGGGGCTGACCCCGAACCGCGGCGACTGCCTGTCCATCGCCGGCCTGGCCCGCGAAGTCGGCGCCATGTACGGCGCTCCGGTCACGCCGGTGGCCATCGATCCGGTTGCGCCGGCGCATGATGAAGTGCGTTCGGTGGACGTGCTGGCCGCGCAGGCCTGCCCGCGCTACCTGGGGCGTGTCATCCGCAACGTCGACCTGTCGCGTCCGACGCCGCTGTGGATGGTGGAGCGTCTGCGCCGCTCCGACGTGCGCAGCATCGATCCGGCTGTCGACATCACCAACTACGTGATGCTCGAACTGGGCCAGCCCATGCATGCGTTCGATCTCGCCGAGATCAGCGGTGGCATTCGCGTACGCATGGCGGAAGAGGGCGAGAAGCTGGTGCTGCTCGATGGCCAGGAGGTCAGCCTGCGTGCCGATACGCTGGTGATCGCCGATCATCAGCGTGCTCTGGCCATTGCAGGGGTAATGGGTGGCGAGCACAGCGGCGTGAGCGGCAAGACCCGCGACCTGTTCCTGGAAAGCGCCTTCTTCGACAACATCGCCATCGCCGGCAAGGCGCGGTCCTATGGCCTGCACACCGACTCCTCACACCGCTTCGAGCGGGGCGTCGACTCGCAACTGGCGCGCCAGGCCATGGAGCGTGCGACCGCATTGCTGCTGGAGATCGTGGGCGGTGAAGCCGGCCCGATCATCGAGGCCTGCAGCGAAGCCGACCTGCCGAACGTCGCACCTGTGACGCTGCGTGCCGAGCGCATCAGTCAGATGCTGGGCATGGACATGGACGCGAGCGAAGTGGAGCGTCTGCTCACCGCGCTGGGTCTGGGCGTCAGCGCCCAGGGCGCCGGTCAGTGGCAGGTCAGTGTGCCGAGCCACCGCTTCGATATCAGCCTGGAAGTCGATCTGATCGAAGAGCTGGGCCGACTGTACGGTTACAACCGTCTGCCGGTGCGCTACCCGCAAGCCCGCCTGGCGCCGCAGGCCAAGGCCGAAGCGCGCGCCGAGCTGCCTGCGCTGCGCCGCCTGCTGGTCGCGCGCGGCTACCAGGAAGCGATCACCTACAGCTTCATCGATCCCAAGCTGTTCGAACTCTTCGCCCCAGGTGTCGAGCCGCTGCAGCTGGCCAACCCGATTTCCGCCGACATGGCGGCCATGCGTTCGTCGTTGTGGCCGGGTCTGGTCAAGGCGCTGGAGCACAACCTGAACCGCCAGCAGTCGCGCGTGCGCCTGTTCGAGAGTGGCCTGCGTTTCGTCGGTCAGCTCGAAGGTCTGCAGCAGGAAGCCATGCTGGCCGGCGTGATCAGTGGCAGTCGTCTGCCGGAAGGCTGGGCCAACAGCCGTGACGGCGTCGACTTCTATGACCTCAAGGCCGATGTCGAAGCGCTGCTCGGCTATGCCGGCGCGGTCGATGCCTTCAGCTTCGTGCCTGGCGAGCATCCGGCCCTGCATCCGGGCCAGACCGCGCGCATCGAGCGAGAAGGGCGCCTGGTCGGTTTCATCGGTGCCTTGCACCCGGAGCTGGCCAAGACCCTGGGGCTGGATCAGCCGGTCTATCTCTTCGAGCTGGTACTGGCCGAGGTCGCTGCGGGTCGCATGCCGGCGTTCAGCGAACTGTCGCGCTTCCCCGAAGTGCGCCGTGACCTGGCGTTGCTGGTCGATCGCGAGCAACCGGCCGAAGCCGTGCTGGCGGCGATCCGCGAGACAGCGGGTGAATGGCTGACGGACCTCAAGCTATTTGACGTCTATCACGGTAAAGGCATTGATCCGCTTAGAAAAAGCCTTGCCGTCGGCTTGACCTGGCAACATCCATCGCGCACTCTTAATGACGATGAGGTGAGTACTACTACGCAAAATATCCTCACCTGCCTCGAACAAAGGTTCAACGCCACGTTAAGGAAGTAGCGTATGGGGGCTCTGACGAAAGCTGAAATGGCGGAACGTCTGTATGAAGAGCTCGGCCTGAACAAACGGGAAGCCAAGGAACTGGTGGAGCTGTTTTTTGAAGAGATCCGCCAGGCTCTTGAGCTGAACGAACAGGTCAAGCTTTCCGGGTTCGGCAACTTCGACTTGCGCGACAAGCGCCAGCGACCCGGTCGTAACCCGAAAACAGGGGAAGAGATTCCAATCACGGCTCGCCGTGTGGTCACTTTTCGTCCAGGGCAAAAATTGAAAGCCAGGGTCGAGGCCTATGCTGGAACCAAGTCATAACGACGAATTACCGGCAATTCCCGGCAAACGCTACTTCACCATTGGTGAAGTCAGCGAACTCTGCGCGGTCAAACCTCACGTTCTGCGCTACTGGGAGCAGGAATTCCCACAGTTGAACCCGGTCAAGCGGCGGGGCAACCGCCGCTACTATCAGCGCCAGGACGTGCTGATGATCCGGCAGATTCGAGCATTGCTGTACGATCAGGGTTTCACCATTGGCGGGGCGCGCCAGCGCCTCTCCGGTGACGAGGCCAAGGACGACACCACCCAGTATCGTCAGCTGATCAAGCAGATGATTGCGGAGCTCGAGGACGTTTTGCACGTCCTGAAGAAGTAAGGCCAAGAAAAAGTTGCCTTATTTCAAAAGCTTAATGTATAGTTCCTCCCGCTTTCGGTCACCCGGAAGCATCGTCGGGGCGTAGCGCAGCCCGGTAGCGCACTTGCATGGGGTGCAAGGGGTCGAGTGTTCGAATCACTCCGTCCCGACCAATAAATCCCTACATCAGAGCCTGGTCAGTGATGACCAGGCTTTTTTGTGTCAGGGACTTTTGCGGGACTTTTTTCATCCTGCCATCCTCCTCAAAATTGTCAGGGCCGGCCCGCGCGAGTCGGTGGCCGAAATCCTGTTGGCTTCATCGATCAGTTTGCCCAGCTCGGCGGCCGAGTAATGGCTGGTGATGCTGCCGTTCTTGTGGCCCAGCAGAGCCTTCCTGTCTTCCTCCGTTACCCCTGCTGCTCGAAGTCTTCGACCGAAGGTGTGCTTCAGGTCGTGAACGCGGATCGAAGCAAATCCAGGTGGAGCAGGGTGAAGGAAACGCTCCTGGAATTTCTTCGCGGCTCTGACCCTGGCTTTCTTCCATGCCGAGTCGTTCATCCGGTGAACCGGAGTGGCCTTGCCGTTTCGATCGGGTTGTCCGTAAGGAAATACCCAGACCGGATCAAGCCCGCGCTGTCCCTCGATGACCGATTTGGCTACGTTGTTGAGCACCACGAGCCGCTCGTCGCCGTTCTTGACCCCGGAGCTCTCATGTCGGCCACCAAAATCCGCCGGTATGAGAAACACGCTGGTGTTGAGCTCAGGGATCGGTATCTCCCAATCCCAGCGAAGCTTCACGACCTCCTGCTCGCGTGAGCCGCTGTTGACCTTGTACAGGGCCATACGGCGCAAATGATCGGGCAGTTCGGCGAAGAGAATCGACTGCTCTTCCCAGGACATCGGGTAGGGAAGGCGCCTCGTTTTCTTCTCTTCCAGCTTGGTGATCATCGGTACCACGTCGAGCCAGGGACGCTTCTGCTCATCACGCCATTTTCGGGCGCATAGGTTCAGGATGCGTATGACGCGCTCCAGGGCGATGTTTACCGTGCGGTGTGAAACGCCTGGCTTCAACTTCCCATCGCTGGTTCTGCTGCTCTTGAGTCGATCCCTTATGTAGGGAGCCAGGGTCTCGTCGTCGACATGAGTCAGAGGCTGGTCGCCAATATACGGGTCCAACTGCTCCAGATAGATGGCCGTGAGGCCTATCGACGGCTGGTCCTTGTACTCGACCAGGTAACGCGTAGCGGCTTCCCGCCAGGCCCTGATCCTGCGTACGCCGTAGATCTTCTGCTCGCGCAGCTTCTCCAGCTTGTGTATCAGGTACTGCTCTGCCTCCTTCCTATCGCTTGATCCAGTGCTTTCCTGAATTCGCTGACCTCTGAAGACCTTGTCGATGTGCCAGATCCCGTTCCTTTGGTAGAGGCCGCTAATGGTTTTTCGCGCCATGGTTTTTCTCCTTGGCGCTCGCTGCGGGAGTGATCATGTCCCTTGGCACCTTCCTTTTCAATGATGGCCCGGTCGATGTATGCGTCTGCCCAGGCATCCAGCTCTTCGCGATCAAAGCCGATGCCTTGCACTCCAATGCGGAATTCCCGCACGTAAGGCCGGACGGTTTTGTTGAATTCGGTGCGACACATGCCGAGGTAGGCGGGTGCTGCACTGGCTCGCAGGATTCGGGGTGGGCAGGTGATCAAGCGTGCGGCTATCTGTTCAGATGATGCGGGCATGAATGTCGCCTCCTTATCGGCCCTGATCCGTGCTGCAGATGCTGTCCGCTGCTCGCTGGGTGAACAACGTGGTGGAGGGGGCTGCGGAGGGTTTGGTACAACAGCCGTTTTGGCTTGGTTTGACCTGATGGATCGTGGACGGGTGGCCAGTCGTTGGCTGGGCAGGTGATATCAGGCTTAAGGATTGATGAGTGTCTTCCGAAGAGGTATTCCCACAACCTAGTTCCAGCCCTGGTGGCCCAATCAGTCGTGAGGAGATGTACGCAGAGGTGTGGCGGCTTCCCATGACCAAGATCGCGGATCACCACCGTGTTTCTTCCAGCTTCTTGGCGCGCGTGTGTACCCGGATGAATGTACCGCGACCGCAGCGTGGGCACTGGGTAAAGCTGGAGAATGGAAAGCCGAGTCCTCAGCCACCCTTGCCTGAGGCAGGGCCTGGTGACCTTCAGGTTTGGCGCAGAGGGGATACTCTTGGTGCTGTTTCTCTACCGGTTCCGAAGGCGCCCGCACCTCGCAAGATCAGGCCCGAACAGCTCCGCATATCGCGATCAAGGCAGCATCCTGTTGTCGTGGGGGCGTATGAGGTATTTGGGCAAGGTCGCGTCATCGACCAGGGTTTCCTCAAGCCTGGGAAGCAGCGCCTGGTGGATGTTGTGGTGACCAAGCCGCAACTTGAGCCAGCCCTGAAACTGGCGAACCAGCTATTTCTCAAGCTGGAGGCCGCCGGTCATCGCGTGATGTTTGCTCCGAGTGACCGAACCTACGCGCGGGCTTCGTTTGATGAGCATGAGCACCCTCCCAAGAAACCGCGGCATCGTCATCCGGCGTTGTGGTCACCGTCCAAGCCCACAGTTGTTTTCGTGGGAACGGTTGCCATTGGGCTGACGTTGTTTGAGATGACTGAGGAGCTGGAGGCCCGATACATCGATGGCGAGTACATCCCCACCTCCAAGATACCGTCGCAGCAACTACGCCGTTTGAGCTCGTCCTGGAACTGGTCGACTCGTATGGACTTCGCGACCGGCCGCCTATGCATAAGGGCTTTCTGTCCCTACCCAGGTGCTGATTGGGCCCAGAGTTGGAAGGAGACCAAGCAAAGCTCGTTGCGTGGTCAGTTGGATGACATCGTCCAGCAGCTCACAGACGCCGCGCCTGTAATCGTCCGATTGGTCGAGGAGGCCGAGGAGCAGGCCAGAATTCGGCAGCAGGAGTGGAAGGAGCAGATGCGCCGGCTCGAGGAGAGAGAGCGGATTCGACGGCAGAGCGAGGCTAGGGATCAGGCTCGAAGCGATCTGCTAGCTGTCATCAAGCAATGGGACGACATCAAGCGGATTCAGGCCTTCTTCAGTGACGTGGAGAGCTCGGTGTCGGATCTGCCAGAAGCGGTGCGATGCATTGCTATGGACAAGCTCGCCCAAGCGCGTGAGCTTGTTGGCGAGCTGGATGCGCTCAAGGCGCTGCTGGAGTGGAGGGGGCCTCGGGATCGCCTGTAGCAATGTTCAAGAGCTCCCTGTGCGGGTTTATAAAAACTAAATTTTGCTCACTGATGGTGAGTATTTTTTTATTTGTATAAACCTTCTTCTTGCTGCTGGTTTAGAAAATCTATATTTTGCTCACTATGAGTGTGCAAAAATCTGAAAAACTAAACTCCTTGCTTGCAGGGCTCGGCGACAGCGATCTGGTGTCCAGTAGCTGGTTGAAGGCTCATGGCTACAGCAGCAACCTCGTAGCGCGATATATCGCGAGCGGCTGGCTGGAATCGCCTGCGCGTGGAATCTATCAACGACGAGGCGGGCGTCTCACCTGGGCTGCTGTAGTGCGTGCGCTGCAGGAGGGAGAGCGATTGCCGCTTCATGTTGGCGGGCGTTTTGCCTTGGCTTGGCACGGGCACGAGCACTACCTGCGGTTGGGCGTGCGTGAGACGGTTACTCTGTATGGCCCTGGAAGCCTCCCTGCCTGGGTGGAAAAGCTTCCATTGAAGGCCGAGATAGTGTTGTGCGGCAAAAGCCCATTCAATCTTTCGGTACTGTCATTCAAGGCTGACATGGATGACGAAGTCCTAAGGAATCTTGGGCTCGAGTGGGTGGATGCTGATGGCGACCGCGGTCGCATCGTCGTCGCGACACCTGAACGCGCAATCCTCGAGTTGTGTGATGGCGTGTCAGACGCATCGCTCGTTTATGAAGTGGATGCGCTGATGCAGGGTGCGGACACCCTTCGTTCCCAGAGAGTAAGCATGCTGCTGCGACATTGCACCAGCATAAAAGCCAAGCGCTTGTTCCTAGCCCTCGCAGAACGCCACCAGCACGCCTGGCTGGATCATGTCTCGTTGGACGGCATCTATCTAGGGAAGGGGAAGCGTTGCCTGGTTCCCGGTGGTCGCTTGAATCAAACGTACCAAATAACTTTGCCGGCGGATCTAGCGGAGCACCTGGGATAGACGCCTAACCGATCGCGTCCAGTTACTGATGGACATTCTGCCGACCTTGGAGAAGGAACGGCGATTTGCCCTCAAAGGGAGAACGGCGATCAACCTGTTTGAGGATGACTTGCTCAGTCATTGATGGATATGGGGCGGGCCCTATGGTGGAGTGGAGAGTGGTGCCTCAGGGGCGCCTGATTTCACTCCTCTAATAAGAAAGCCGCCTGTGAATGGCGGCTTTCTTGCGGATCGAAGGGTATTTCAGGCTAGCGCCTGAGTCTCTCTGATGTTCTTCGCTTCTTCGAGCACCTTGCGCTGGCTTTCGATGGCTCGAGCAGACGCAGCGCCATAAGCGGCGCGCTTAGCAGCATCGGAATTGCTTCTGAAAAAGCTCGATAGAGGGCTTGGGTTACCCGTATGAACTCTTTTCATCGATTAGGCCTCGGTTAAAATTCGATCAAGCTCAGTGGCAGAGTATCCAAAGGTGACTAGAGCGTCAATTTCGTCGGCACCGACGTTAAGCTCGACGGCTTGGTTAGTCCCGTCAGTGTCTTTGACGATAAGGTCAACCTTGAGTTGCAGGCGAAAGCTTTGTTTCAGCATCTTCACAACCTCCTTCGCTGCGAAAAGCTGTCTGATGAACTCGGCCTTCGGGATGTTTCTTCCCTCGGTGAGCTCCCGGGCTTTCACAAACTCCCAGGCAAGCAAGGGATCCTGATAGACATATACGATAGTGATGTCCCTGTTCCGTCTCAAGGAACGCTCGACGTTTCGTCGAGCCACCTGCTCGTTGGCAAGCGTTCCATCCAGCAAAAATGACTGGCGTTGCTCAAGGACAAGGTCATGCAAGCGCTCGACGATGCTGTTCACGGCTCGTTGAAATAGTCGAGAGTTGGTACCTGTGTACTCGGGGAAATAGGCTCGTAGGTCATCTGGGTCGATTCGCAGAGCTCTCGCCCCGACATCTTCGAAGCCTGCAATCAGGGCTTTGGACACCTCCGTCTTACCCGCACCGGGGGATCCAGCCATGAAAACAGAGACAGGCGTTTCCTCCCCGGGATACGCCCTGACATCTGCTATTTCCCTGGCGATGCGAGTCCTATTTGCCTTTGCGAAGGCAATCGCCCGCTGCTCAATACCTACTTCTTCTTCCGTCATCGACCGTGGCAGTGCTCTCAACTTTGGTGAGGAAGCCTAACAGCGTGGCGACAGCATGTCCTCAACTCGACGCTGCCTTCCTGAACACCCGATCCCTAGCCATGAAGGCCTCCAGCATGTGTGGGATGAGCGTCAGGGCATCGACCTCTTCGCCGTAGGCCTGCGAGTGCAGCGCCGCATAGCGCTCGAGGTCGGCTTTCAGGCTGACCGGGCAGGTGAAGGTCAGCTTCAGGTTTTCGGTTTTCGGCAGCGGGCCGAGACGCAGCTTGGTCGTGCTCATTGCAGGTTCCTCTGGGGAATGGAGAAAGGCTGATAGGGACGCAGCACCAGGTCGCGGTTGACGATCACGCGCAGGGGCAGGCCAGGGCGCTGGGTTAGCGTGGGCTGGATATCGAGGTTGCGACGGGTGACCTCCTGGCCAACCTGATTCACCGTGTCCTGCAGGCTGTCGCGCCCAGCGATGATGATGCGGTCGCCATCGGTGCGACTGGTCGGTGCCGCCAGCTCGGCTCCGATACCCAGCAGGCTGGTCATGGCCGCGCCGGCGACGATCCGATCCCAGTGCCAATCGACGCCATCCTCGAGGCCGGCATAGCCGGCGGCGTCGGTACCTATCAGGTTGTCGAGCTGGAAGGACGAGGTGTCCGGCAGGATCACCCGCTGCCATACCACCTGCACGCGGCTCTGCCCGTAGCTCACCTGGCTGTTGTAGCGGCCTAGCAGGCGCGAGCCTTGAGGGATCAGCACATGCTGGCCGGTGGCGCTGTCGTAGACCGGTTCGGTCACCGTGGCGATCACGTCGCCGGGAAGATCCGACTTGATACCGGTTACCAGTGCCGCGGCAATTATGGTGCCGGCCATCACCTGATAGGGCGAGTCAGGCATTTGCAGCAATCCGGAATTACGGATTTGTGCATTTGCGGATTTACTGAGAAACGCCTCTTTTTGCTCCTGCCGGTTTGGCGTTCCAGCTGCTCCGGCCACCGCGCCCGAGGGCGCCGCACCAGCGACCATGGGATCGAGTGGGCTGGATCCAGTGGATGCGATGTTCGATCTCCTAGCCCTGCCGGTCTGGAAAAACACCGACGACAGCGCCGCTTCTTCGGCCTCCTTGAGCCTGGCGAGGCGTTCGGCCTCGGCCGCATCCGGACCGTAGCCATAGCCCTGCGCCTGCTGCTCGGCCCTGAGGATCGGCCCGCCCAGATCGCCGGGTAGCGGTGGGCCCAGTTGCGGCACCTCAGGCGCTGCAGGTGGAGGCAACTGCGAGTAGTCGGCGGGCAACTGCTCCAGGCCCTCGGAGCGGGACACGCGGTCGACGTTGTACAGCTCGTTTTGCTCCATGCCCTGACGGCGCTGCTGGGGCTGCAACGACCACAGCATGGCCCCCAGCACCGCGGCGGCCAGACCACCGACGAGTACCGCCAGCATGCGCGGATTGAGGCGGGTGACGGGACGGGGCTGCGTACGCAGCTCCAGTGACCCCGGCGCCTCCTTGGGCGGTAGCGGCGTCGCCGCGGTTTGGGTGTCGTCCTTGGCAGTCATGCTCAGGGCCTCCGTGCCACGCCATCGGTGCGCTCGATCCGCACTACATCGCCCTTGTCGGCGCCCAGGCGCAGCTCGGCGGCGCCGAACAGGCGGTCGACGACGTAGTAGGGCGAGCGGAAGCGGTAGTTGACCAACTGCCCGTCACCTTCCGGGCCTATCACGAACAGCGGTGGTAGCTCGCTCTGGGCGATGCCGGCGGGAAACTGGATGTACACCTTGCGACTGTCGTCGAAGGCGCGCAGCGGTTTCCAGGGCGGGTTGCTGCCGCTGATCGCATAGCGAAAGCGCAGCTGTTCCAGCGCCAGGCCGGCATCCACCGGTGCCGCTGCCTGGGCTGCACTGGCACGGCGTTGCAGGGCGAGCATGCGATCCTTGGGGTAATCCCAGGACACCGAGGCCATCCAGGCCTGCTCGGTGGAGGTCAGCTCAATCAGGTAGGTACGCCGCGTGGTGGTGATCACCAGGTTGGTCTTGAGATCGACCCGGATTGGCTTGATCAGCACGCTGACGCGCAACTCGTCGTCGCTGCCACTGGAAGTGTCGCCGACGATCCAGCGCACGGTGTCCCCGGCGGCCACGGTGACCAGCTCCTCGCCGGGCTGCAGGTTGATCGCGGTCACCCGGCCCGGGCTGGCGTACACCTGGTACAGCGCGCCATCGGAGTAGGGCCAGACCTGGATGGCGTTGATATAGCCCTCCCGGGTTGGAGCCACCCGCGCGTCGCGGTTGGCGCGCGAGACCCGCACGCGTTCATCGGCCGGTTCCTTGGTTGGCTTGCTACCTTGATCCGGCAGCGGCTTGAGCTGCGCCGGCAGGGCAAGGGGCTTGGGCATCTCCACCACCTCTATGGGCTTGGGTGGTTCCGGCAGGCGCTGCGCTTGCACGGGCTCGTCCAGGGCGATCACCGGTGGCTCGTGGCTGGCACAGCCGGCCAGCATCGCCAGCAACAGGGGGCAGATGCAGAGGTTCAGGGCGGTTTTCATGGCTTCTTGGCTCCTTCCGTAGTGTCCAGTTCGCGGCTCCAGGACAGGCCATTGACGTAGATGCCCAGAGGGTTGCGGCGCAGCTTTTCCTCGGTGCGAGGTGGCTGCAGTACCAGCGAGATCACCGCTGTCCAGCGCTCCAGTCCGGCGGCTGCACCATTTACAAAGCGGCGTTCGATCCAGCGCACCTGGAACGAGCTGTCGCTGGCACGCACCACGCTGGTGATCTCGACCGACACCGATTCCTTGCCGACCCGGGTGAAGGGATCGTTGGCGCGGGCATAGTCGTTGAGGGTGGCGGCGCCGCGGTCGGTGGTGGAGTGATAGGCTTCCAGCCAGTTCTGCCGCACCACCACCGGGTCGATGGACAGGGAGCGCACCCGCTCGATGAAGCGCGCCAGGTGGTGGGCGATCTGCGCATCCTGGGGCTGGTAGGGACTGGCGGCCTCGCCGACGGCGCGCACCTGGCCGAGGTTGTCGACTTCCACCACATAGGGCGTGACCGTCGACTGGGCCGAGCGCCAGACCAGCCCGCCGGCCATCAGCAGGGCCAGGCCCAGGCAGCCGAAGGCCATCAGCCGCCAGTTGCGTGCTTGCGCCAGGCTGCTGCCCATGCGCCGATCCCAGGCCTGCTGCGCGGCCTGGTAGGGCGTGGCCGGTTGTGGAGTGTCGCTGTAGCGCACCCGCGGACGTTTGAATCGCATCCTCGTTCTCCTTCACGAATTCGATGGGTCGCGCACCTGTGGCCCTGGTGATGAGCCACCGCCATCGCCACCGCGCAGCGTGTGCGCGACAGTGGTGGTGGCATGGGAGAGTTGCTGCCTGCGTTGCAGGCGCTTGGCCCAGTCGGGTTGCTTGGCGGGGGCTGTTGATGAACCAGCAGCGGCGGACGTTCCACCAGCCGTAGTACCGTCTGCTGCAGATCCTGGAGGCATGCCAGCCAGGGACCTGGCGCCGCCTATGGCCAGGCGTGCTGCACCAGGGGCCATACGGGCGCCGGCCAACACGGCGCCGCCGACGCCCGTGGCCACGGCGGCCGCACCGGCTGCCATGCCAGCGGCGCCGAGCGCGGTACCGGCTGCTGCGCCGGCCCCCAGTTGTGGCGCGCCGGAGACCAGGCCGGTGGCAATGCCCGGGCCGAAGATGCCCAGGCCGAGCAACGCCAGCGAGGCGAGCATGACCACCAGGGCGTGGTCGATGGAGGGCTCGTCCGGCACAGCCTGGAACTCGGCGAACAGACCGCTGCCGATGCCGACGATCACTGCCAGCACCAGTACCTTGATGCCGGACGCCACCACGTTGCCCAGCACCTTCTCGGCGAGGAAGGCGGTCTTGTTCCACAGTGCAAAGGGCACCAGGACGAAGCCGGCGAGGGTGGTCAGCTTGAACTCGATCAGGGTGACGAACAGCTGGATGGCCAGGAAGAAGAAACTGACGATCACCACCAGCCAGGCGAGAAACAGCACCAGGATGCTGTGCAGGTTGCCGAATACTTCCGGAAACCCGCTGAGGCTGCTGATCTGCTCAAGCAGCGGGCGCCCGGCCTCGACGCCAATGGCGGCCAGCCGACCCGGCTGCAGGAATTCGGCCTGGCTCAGCACCGAGCCCGAGGCGAGCAGGCCCAACCCGGCGAAGGAGTTGAAGACAATCTGGGCCAGTGCGTTGAAGTTACCGATGATGAAGGCGAACGCACCGACGTAGAGGGTCTTGCGGATCAGCTTGGCGCTGACGTCTTCGCCGCCCATGGCCCAGAACAGCCCGGCCAGGGTCATGTCGATCACCACCAGCGTCATGGTGAGAAAAGCCACCTCGCCGCCGAGCAGGCCGAAGCCCGTATCGATATACAGCCCGAACACCTCGAGGAAGCGATCGATCACGCTGACGTCGTTCATTGCACGTCCTCGTCGAAGCTCGGGGGTATGGCTGGCAGGTCAGAAGGGCGGAGAAACTCGCCGGGTCGAGCGCAGCCGGAGTAGAAGCGCTCGGTCGAAGCGCCTTGCCGTTCCACGACGCCATCGCCGCCACGCCCACAGGCGGCGAGCACGAGCAGCAGCGGCAGCATTATCAGGATTCTCATGGAGCCTTCCTCCCTACCGGTAGAACCGCACTGGGTAGGGGGTATAGGGCGTCCCGCTGCCCATAAAGCGCCGCCGCAGTTCGCGCGCCTCCTCGGCCGCCGCGGCCTGGCGCGCAAGTTCCAGGGCGATGGCGCGGTTCTGGGTGATCTGCAGCTGCTGGGACTGGATCGATTGCTTGGCCTGCAGGGCCAGCAACTGGTTGGTGGCCTGGGTGGCCTGCAGTGCACCGCCGGCCGACTGACTCTGCTGCACCAGATCGGCCAGCGCGCTCTTGTCCTGAACCAGGTTCTGCGTCACCTGCGCCTGCACGCGCATGGCGGTGTGCAGGCCGTCGAGACCCTGCTTCCAGCGCTCGCGCGCCCCCTGGGCCAGGCGTTGGCTGCTGATGTCGCTCGTGTACTCGGCCGGATAGAGGCGGGTGAACTCCTGATCCAGACGCTGCACCTCGTAGGCCAGCCCCCGCGCCTCGGCCAGCAGGCGCTCGGTGTTGGCCAGGCTCGCGCGCAACTGGTTGACCACGTTGTAGTCCAGGGTTGCCAGGTGACGGGCCTGGTTCAGCAGCATCTGGGTTTCGTTCTGCAACTGTCTGACCTGGTTGTTGACCATCTCCAGGGTGCGCACCGCGGTCAGGGTGTTCTGCGCCAGGTTGGTTGGATCGATCACCGTGAGGGCGTGGGCTGGCTGCAGGGCCAGCAGGCCAAGCACCAGCAGAGTGGAGCACGGGGAACGGCGGATAGGGAATTTCATGGCAGGCACTCCTTGCGTGGCGAGGGGTAAGAGGTGAGCAGGTCAGCGGCCCAGTCCAGGCCTCGGTGGTGCAGCCAGGTAGGGGCGAAATCGGCATCGCCGGACTCCTGCAGAATCCGATCGATCTCGCGCTGCTCGGCAGGACTGGCGGAGGCGGCGAAGGCCAGCGCCACCGGCCCCAGGTCGAGGTCGAACAGGCGGTTGCCCTGGCGCGACTGGTAGTAGTAGTCACGCTTGGGCGTGGCCTGGGCGATGATCTCGATCTGCCGGTCGTTGAGGCCGAAGCCCTGGTAGATGCCGCGGATCTGCGGTTCGCCGGCCTGTGGGTTGGGCAGGAAGATGCGACTGGCGCAGCTCTCGATGATCGCCGCGGCGATGCTGGAGTCCTTGATGTCGGCCAGCGACTGGGTGGCGAAGATCACCGAGACGTTCTTCTTGCGCAGGGTCTTGAGCCACTGGCGGATGCGCGCGGCGAACAGCGGCTCGTCGAGAAACAACCAGGCCTCGTCGAGGATCAGCAGCGTCGGCGCACCGTCGAAGCGCTCCTCGAAGCGGGCGAACAGGTAGCCCAGCACTGCGGCGACCGCCGCCTTGCTGTGCATCAGCTCCTCCATCTCGAAGCACTGCACGTCGGCCGTGCCGAGGCGATCCCGGTCGGCATCCAGCAACTGGCCATGGGCGCCGCCCAGCACGTAGGGCTGCAACGCCTGGCGCAGGCTGTTGTCCTGCAGCAACACGGACAGCCCCGTCAGCGTGCGCTGCGCCTCGGGCGTGCCGGCCAGGCTGTCCAGCGCCGTCCAGAGTGTCGCCTTCTGCTCGGGGCCGACGGCTACGCCTTCCTGCAGCAGGCGCGCCTCCAGCCACTCGGTGGCCCAGGCGCGGTAGCCGGGCTGGTCGATACGCGCCAGGGGCTGGAAGGACAGTCTGCCATCACCGCCCAGGTCGTAGTGCTCGCCACCCAGGCCTAGCACCGTCGCGCGCAACGAACGGCCCATGTCGAAGAGAAACAGGCGTGAGCCAGGGTAGCGACGAAACTGCAGGGCCAGGGTCGCCAGCAGCACCGACTTGCCCATGCCGGTGGGGCCGGCCACCAGGGTGTGGCCGACATCGCCGACGTGGGTGACCAGGCGAAACGGCGTCGCACCATCGGTGCGGGTGATCACCAGCGGCAGGCCGTCCAGGTGCTCGTTGCGTACAGGGCCGGCCCAGACTGCCGAGACTGGCATCAGGTGCGCCAGGTTGAGGGTGGAGACCAGCGGCTGACGGACGTTGGCGTAGGTATTGCCAGGGATCGACGACAACCAGGCCTCCACCGCGTTGAGGCTCTCGGCAATGGTGATGAAGCCGCGTCCCTGGATCACCCGTTCGACCAGGCGCAGTTTCTCGTCGGCAACCTGGGCGTCACGGTCGCTCACCGTCACGGTGGCCGTCACGTAGCCGAAGGCGACCTGGTCGGCGCCCAGCTCCTGCAGGGCGGCGTCGGCGTCGCTGGCCTTGTTCGCCGCGTCGCTGTCGATCAGCGGGCTTTCCTGCTGGAAGATCGCTTCGCGCAGCAGCGCCAGGACACCCTTGCGCTTGGCGAACCACTGCCGGCGCAGGCGCACCAGTTCCTTCTCGGCCTCGTCCTTGTCCAGGCAGATGAAGCGGGTCGACCAGCGATAGGCAAAGCCCAGTCGGTTTAGATCGTCCAGCACGCCCGGCCAGGTCGAGCTAGGAAAACCTCGGATCGAGAGCACGCGCAGGTGCTGTTCGCCCAGCCTAGGCGCCAGGCCGGTGGCCAGCGGGCTGTCGGCCAGCAGGGCATCGAGGTGGAAGGGCACCTCGGGTACGGCGACCTGCTGGCGATGGGGCGATACCGTGGCATGCAGGTAGGTCAGCGTCTGGCTATCGTCGAGCCAGGTAAGCTCCGGCATCACCCCGTCCAGCAGGTCGAAGAAGCGGTCACTTTCGGCAATGAAGGCTGCCAGCCGCTCGCGCCAGTCGATGCCGCGCTGCGTCCGGTGCTCGTAGAGCAGGCCGGCGGCGCGCGAGCGCGACTCCTCCGGAGGCAGGTAGAGCAGCGTCAGGTGGTAGGTGCTCTCGAAGTGGCTGCCCTGTGCCTCGAAGGCGGCGCGGCGTTCCTCGTCCACCAGCCAGGACAGGGACTCGGGGAAGTCACTGTCGGGGTAGTCGGCAGCCGCCAGGCGCTCGGCCTCGATGAACAGCGCCCAGCCCGAGCCGAGTCGACGCAGGGCGTTGTTCAGGCGCGCCGAGGTGGCCACCAGCTCGCTTTGGGTGGCGCTGTCCAGATCCGGCCCGCGAAAGCGCAAGGTGCGCTGGAAGGCGCCGTCCTTGTTCAACACCACGCCTGGGGCGACCAGGCCGGCCCAGGGCAGCCAATCGGCGAGTTGGGCCGGGCGGCGTTGGTATTCGGTGAGGTTGAGCATGGCGGCGCTCCTCACACGTCCAGCAGCGGGCGCTGCTTGAGATGCCGGGCGAAGACCTGCAGGAACTGCGGATCCAGGCGGGCGCCCCAGACGGCCAGCGAGTGGCCGACCAGCCAGAGCACCAGGCCCGGGATCCATAGCTGCAAGCCCAGCCCGACCACAGCCGCCAGGGTGCCGTTGAGGATTGCCACGTTGCGCGGCGCCCCGCCGAGCAGGATTGGTTCGGCCAGAGAACGGTGCAGCGGCACCTCGAAGCCGGGAATGAGTTCACGCTCGCCGTTCATGCGATCACCGCCCCGCCGGCGAAGCTGAAGAAGCTGAGGAAGAACGAAGACGCGGCGAAGGCGATGGACAGGCCGAAGACGATCTGGATCAGCTTGCGGAAGCCGCCGCTGGTATCGCCGAAGGCCAGCGTCAGGCCGGTGGTAATGATGATGATCACCGCGATGATGCGCGCCACCGGGCCCTGCACCGAGTCGAGGATCGATTGCAGCGGCCCTTCCCAGGGCATGCCGGAGCCGGCGGCGAGCGCAGGTAGAGACGCACCTAGGCAGAGGGCGCCCAGCATCAATGCGCTGGCGACACGCCGACGATATACAGCAGAAGAATGAAGGAAAGTCATGGCTGGTTTCCTGAGGCAGATGACGGGGAAAGGAGGGAGTCGATGGGGGCGAGCTGGTAACCGCGGTCGTCGTGGCCGATGACGCGGGCGATCTGCTGGACATGGCGGGCGCGACCGCGGCCGGCGAGGAACACCACCAGGTTGACCGCCTCGGCGATCAGTGCCCGTGGCGCGGCCAGGGCGACTTCCAGGATCAGTTGCTCCAGGCGCAGCAGCGCTCCCTGGGCGGAGCCAGCATGGATGGTGGCGATACCGCCCGGGTGGCCAGTGCCCCAGGCCTTGACCAGGTCCAGCGCTTCGCCACCGCGCACCTCGCCGACCACCACCCGGTCGGGGCGCAAGCGCAGCGTGCTGCGCACCAGGTCGGCCATGGACACCAGGCCGGGTCTGGTGCGCAGGGAAACGTGATCGAGGGCGGGGCACTGCAACTCGACCGTGTCTTCCAGCACCAGCACGCGGTCGCCGCTGCTGGCCACCTCGGCGAGCAGGGCATTGGCCAGGGTGGTCTTGCCGGTGCTGGTACCGCCGGCGACGAGGATGTTCTGCCGGTCGCGCACGGCGCCTCGTAGGTAATCGGCCTGCGCGGCGGTGAGGATGCCGTCGGCCACGTACTGCTGAAGCGGGATGACGCCGGCGGCGCGTTTGCGCAGGGCGAAGGTCGGCCCGGCTGCCACTGGCGGCAGTACGCCCTCGAAGCGCTCGCCGGACTCTGGCAGCTCGGCACTGAGCAGGGGCTTGTTCCGATGAACTTCTGCACCGACATGCGTCGCGACCAGGCGGATGATCCGCTCGCCATCGGCAGCCGGCAGCGTGCCCAATCGGGAGCGGCCGACGGTCAGGCGGTCGAGCCAGAGCATGCCGTCGGGGTTGAGCATGACCTCGACCACGTCTGGATCATCCAGGGCGGCAGCGATCAGCGGGCCCATCGCCGTGCGCAGCATGCGCGTGCGGCGATCCAGGGAGGTAGCCGCCGTGGTCAGTACCGAGGAGGCAGCAGTGCTCATGGGCGCTCTCCCGTGCCCTGAACCTCCTCGTGCACGTCCTTGACCAGGCTGCGCCCGCGCTGCAGGTGGCGACCCAGTTGCTCGACGAACTGGGTGAAGCGCAGCTTGCCTTGTGCGCGTGCTGCTTCCTGATGGGCCTCGGGCACCGGCGTGCTGACCGTGAGGTAGTAGCGCACGTACAGCGCCACGGTCTCGATCAGGATGTTCTGGTCACGCTCCAGGCGCTCGAACTGGCGCGACAGCCGATCCAGGCGCTTGGCCATGGCCACCTCGCGCTGCTCGCCTGGCTCAGGCGATAGCCAGGATGCCAGCGCCGCGGCGATGATCGAGGACTTCGACACACCCTTGGTGATCGCTAGTTCGTTCAGGCGCTTGGCGTGCTCGGGTTGGATGAACAGGTTCAGGCGTGCTCGGCTCATAGGGCTATTCCATCGTCAGGGTCGAGTGCAGCCAGCCGCGCCACGCGTTGCAGGCGTGGATCCGGCTGGGGAGGGAAGGGGGCAGGGATGTCGTCCTCGTCGAGGAGCAGCAGGTCGCTGGCCGGATCGCCGAAATCCGGCAGTTGGGTGAGCTCCGCCAACTCGGGCTGACGGCGAAGGCCTCCGTCCTCGACGGTCTCGTCGTCGGCCAGGCCGGCCACCGAAGCGGCAACGGCCATAGGCATGGCCAGGTCGCTCCAGTCATCCGCACGTGCGGCGGGCGCGTCGGCGTAGCGGCCAGGCTGCAACTGTGGCGCAGGGAGTATCCGACTCTGGAAGTTGGCATCGGTGAAGTAGCGCAGCTTCTTCGCGCGGATCGGCGCCAGGCCGGAGAGCATCACCACGGCCTCGTCGCTGGGCAGTTGCATCACCTCGCCCGGCGTCAGCAGCGGGCGGGCGGTTTCCTGGCGCGACACCATCAGGTGGCCCAGCCAGGGCGCCAGGCGGTGGCCGGCATAGTTGCGCTGCGCTCGCAGTTCGGTGGCGGTGCCCAGGGTCTCGGAGATGCGCTTGGCGGTGCGTTCGTCGTTGGTGGCGAAGGTCACCCGCACATGGCAGTTGTCGAGGATCGAGTGGTTCTGGCCGTAAGCCTTGTCGATCTGGTTGAGCGACTGCGAGATCAGGAAGGCGCGCAGCCCATAGCCGGCCATGAAGGCCAGGGCCGTCTCGAAGAAGTCCAGACGCCCCAGCGCCGGAAACTCGTCCAGCATCAAGAGCAGCTTGTGCCGACGCTCGATGCCGTCGGAACCATCGAGCGACTCGGTCAGGCGCCGGCCGACCTGGTTGAGGATCAGGCGGATCAGCGGCTTGGTGCGGCTGATATCCGAGGGAGGCACCACCAGGTACAGCGACACCGGATGCTCGGCCGAGATGAGGTCGGCGATGCGCCAGTCGCAACGCGAGGTGACCTCGGCCACCGTCGGGTCACGGTACAGGCCGAGGAACGACATGGCCGTGGATAGCACGCCCGAGCGCTCGTTGTCGCTCTTGTTCAGCACCTCCCGCGCGGCCGAGGCCACCACCGGATGGGGTGCATCGCCCAAATGCGGCGTGGTCATCATCCGGTGCAAGGTCAGCTCGAAGGTGCAGGCCGGATCCGACAGGAAGTTGGCGACGCCGCGCAGGGTCTTGTCCTGGCCGGCATAGAGCACGTGCAGGATGGCGCCGACCAGCAGTGCGTGACTGGTTTTCTCCCAGTGGTTGCGCCGCTCCAGCGCGCCCTCCGGGTCGACCAGGATGTCGGCGATATTCTGTACGTCGCGCACCTCGTGGGCACCGCGACGCACTTCCAGCAGCGGGTTGTAGGCAGCCGAGGCCAGGTCGGTGGGGTTGAACAACAGGCAGTGGGAGAAGCGCGATCGCCAGCCCGCGGTCAGGCTCCAGTTCTCCCCCTTGATGTCGTGGATGACCGCCGAGGCCGGCCAGGAGAGCAGGGTGGGCACCACCAGGCCGACGCCTTTGCCCGAGCGCGTCGGCGCGAAGGTCAGCACATGATCGGGGCCTTCGTGGCGCAGGTACTGGTCGTCGAACTGCCCGAGGAACACGCCCGCCGGCTGGGTCAGCCCGGCCTTGCGTACCTCATCCGCACCGGCCCAGCGCGCCGAACCATAGGTGGTGACGTTTCGTGCCTGGCGAGCGCGCCAGATCGCCATGCCGATGGCCACCACCAGCGCCAGCAGGCTGCTGCAGGCGGCGATGCTGCCGCCGACGTTGAAGACTTCCGGCGCATAGGTGTCGAAGACGAACCACCACTCGAACAGCCGCCAGGGGTGATAGACCGGTGTACCCAGCAACTCGAACCAGGGCGCCCCCAGGCGGGCCTGGTAGCCGAGCGCTGCAGCCGTCCACTGCGTGGCACCCCACAGCCCGGAAAGGGTAATGGCCAACACCACCAGCACCTGGCCGTACAGCACCGTCGTCGCCTGCATCCCTGAACCCAACCTCCCTAGCAAAACGCACGGCACGCAGATGTGCCGTGGGCGAGAGGTTCGGTACTGGGGGAGGAGGGGTCAAAGACCGTTTCGGGGAGGATTATGAGTTGGGCGGCAACAGTTCTGGCTGTGGCGGTTGGCGGATAAACTCAGCGGGGTACGGTGTACACGACCGGTAGATGTCGACCCGAAGCTGCCGCTGGCGACGGACAGAAACCGGCCAGGAGCAGCCATTGGTTGAGGCCGTGGTGAAATTCGGTTGTGACTACAAAACAAGGGACGATCCAGATACCTCCTGTATCAGTGGCCAATGAGCTTATTTCCGTGGCAACCCATGTTGGACAGCTCAGATCCTTCACTGCTGGTGTACTCCGTGAAAGCGGTGTCGATGAGTAGGAATGTCTTGCATCGATGGAAGCTAGAAATGCCACCGATGCTTTCGGTGCTAGACTTACTCGAGGCGAGCCGGGCGAGTCGCGTTAGAATTGCACTCTGTTCAGCAACTATAGAAAAAATCATGGACCCTGTCGTTCGAATTGACTCAAGAGAAATTGAAAAGAGGCTGTCTTCATCGCTCATCTATGGCAATGATTTGCAGCTAAACAGGATGCACAGACTCTGTGAGTTGACAGCCTCTTCGGCCTCTCAGGAGATGCTTGCTGCCTTGGATTTTCTGCCGACAATCCTGCTGTTTGGCCCGCCCAATACGGGAAAAACGACACTTGCATATAGGCTGTTAAGCAGGGTCAAGGAGTCAAACAACAATGCCAATCTGTATTATTTGAATTTTTCCCGGGTGATGTCCGCTGAATACGGGGAAACGTCGAAGAACATCGTTAAAGCCTTTGATTACCTGAGTCAGAACACCGCTGACGATGAGTTCAAAATCCTCCTAATCGATGAGATCGACCAGTTCTGCATGTCAAGGAGCAGATCTAATGAGCACGACGCATCGAGACGGGCCATGTCTGCCCTGATGCTGGAGCTAGACAAGATTCATCCCTTTAGCCATCCACGATTGGTTGTCATCGCCGCAACCAATGTGCAAGACAAAATCGACAATGCCATTGTCCGGAGGTTTTGCCTAAAGCTCAATGTTAACGAGAAGCTGCAACGAGAACCTTTCGGAGACTACATAAGCAAGCTGATTGGGTGTATTAACAGCCTCCCCATTAGAGTCAGTTTGAGCGTTAGCCAAGTCAACAGCTTGTACCAAGCTTACATCGATTCAAACCTCACCATCCCCGACATCAAAGGCATATTTAGGAACGCCATTCTTGAAGATACTCATGATTTTGATAATTTCTTTACACAACTGAACCATGAGTTCAAGTCGGCGTACAGTTCTATCAACAATACTTTGGAGGCCATTTGATGAGCAAAATCTTTGAAACAGATGAAGACGAAATGATCTATCATCTGGAACTTCATCGCGACACAATCAGTTGGTTGTGCGAACTCCTGGATAGAAAGGGTATAAAAAATAAAAGAACCCGCGGCAACAGCTCTGAAGGCGACATCCTCCTAATCAAACCAGAGGATGCGGAAATAGTCAGGCAGATGATCCGCGAGCTTCACAAGACCTTCAACGAGTAGTGTGATGACCAGTAAAAAAGTGCCACCGCCCTCAATCGAGGTAAAGACTAACTATGTCCATAAAGGCATCGTTGAAGACATGCTCAGAAAACGAGAGGCTGCTGGGGTGGAACCTATTGCCATCTTAACAACAGCAAGTTTTTCTAGTCCCGCTATTAAGCTGCTGGATAGTAAAAATATTGCTTGGGCCGTCATCCCGGAGTCAGAGATCAAAGGGACAGAAGGCAAGGAACAGGAGAAGAAGTAACACATGAATATTCAAATCTATGAAGTTGATCAGAACGGCAAGGTGCTGGCAACGCGAGTATTCGAGTTTTCAGGCGATCTATTCATGCACTTCGCAAAGTCGGAATTTTCCAGAATAGGGGTGTCAACCAAGACCCCTGTCGTCATTGATGAAGAGCACGCTGAGCTAAAGCTGGTGGAGCTTTCCCCGTTCGTCAGACAAGCATTGGCTGGCTATCTCAAAGATTACCTGGTCGATCTTCTGAAGGATTGCTTGAAAAAAATGGGAAACTCCCCCTCAAGGCTTGAATATCAAGAGTATACAATTGACTTGAAAGAAATGCCTGACTTGATTCGGTGCATCGAGGATGACAAGTACACCCATCTCAATCGCATGGGTTAATCCTCATGGCTCATTGGCCAAAGCAAACCTCGCGGAGTACGCTTCGTAACATTGTGAGGCGTTCATTTTTGTACTGTGATGAGTTGTAAGTTATATAGGATCCAAGTTGACTATCGATAAGCGGTGCCCAAGATATCAATGCGAGAGCCCACAATGAGTAACGATCTGCCGTTCTTTGAACGCCCTGACCTCTCACCATATTTGGTGCATCTGACTCGGAGGTCTAGCGAAGATAAATCTTCAGCTTTTGAAAACTTGGTATCAATACTTTCAGATGGGCGAATAGAAGGCAGCACAACAACAAAAGGATTTATTAAGGGTGGTAATTCAGCGGCTTGCTTCATGGATATACCTCTAAGCTCACTCAAGTACGTGCTAAATGAAGCGAACACGGATCCTTCTAAACCCAGGTATGAGCCCTATGGAATTGTTGTTACCAAAAAAACCGCATATAAAAAGGGCTGTCGACCAGTAATTTATCTGTCAAACGCTGAGATGAAGCAGCTTGGAATTTCTAACGATGAGAAATGGCGCGTAGTCCGCTTAGAAAATGTAGACGGCACAGGCATCAACTGGATCCATGAACGAGAATGGCGATGTAAAGGTAGTTTTCAAATCCCTGAATCGCCTATCGCTGTTTTGGTAAAAAATAGTAAAGAAGCGGCGCGACTTCAACAAGTTATATCAAAAAACAAGCGTAACTTAACAAGTATACCTAGCTCAATAATTCCATTGAGTATTTTGTGCCAAGGTTTGCCATACATGGCGTAATTGGAGGGCCTGTAATTGAAGTGGATAGACTAGCACCGGGCTGCTAAATCTCTGGTCGATGCTGTAGGGATTATGCCGCCTGTCGCCACCGGCTTCTATCGGCCCTGAGTGTGTAAAAACGCCCGGACATACCCTTGCTATGATTTCTGAGAATTTCATCGCAAGGGAAGCCCATGAAACGGTTTATCCAAGGTGAACACCGAGGTCAAAGCACCTTGCTTCCCGAAAGCCTCGACGACTACGTCAGCGATACAAATCCGGTGCGCGTGGTCGATGTCTTCGTTGACGAACTTGACCTAGTGACGCTGGGTTTTGATGGTGTCATTCCAGCCGATACCGGCAGACCCGCGTATCACCCTGCGATCCTTCTGAAGATCTACATCTACGGCTACCTCAATCGCATCCAGTCGAGCCGGCGTCTTGAGCGAGAGGCCCAACGCAACGTCGAACTGATGTGGCTCACCGGTCGCTTGATGCCCGACTTCAAGACCATCGCCAACTTCCGAAAAGACAACAGCAAAGCCATTCGCGGCGTGTGCCGCCAGTTCGTTGTGCTCTGCCAGCAGTTGGGGTTGTTTAGCGAAAACCTGGTGGCCATCGACGGGAGCAAATTCAAGGCAGTGAACAATCGCGACCGCAACTTCACCAGCGCAAAGCTGAAGCGCCGAATGGAGGAAATCGAGTCGAGCATCAACCGTTACCTGACCGCCCTTGATGCCGCTGATCGGCAAGTGCCAACCGCTGCTGAGCCAGACGCTACGCGCCTGGAAGAGAAAATCGCCAAGCTCAAAGCACAGATGAAAGAGCTTCAGGTGATCGAATCTCAGCTCAACGACTCTTCAGACAAACAGGTTTCACTGACCGACCCCGATGCCCGCTCGATGATGACGCGTGGCAATGGCATCGTCGGCTACAACGTACAGACGGCGGTCGATACCCAGCACCATTTGATCGTTGCTCACGAGGTCACGAACGTTGGCTCTGACCGCGACCAACTCAGCTCGATGGCAAAGCAGGCGCGGGAAGCTATTGGTTCAGAAACGCTGGCGGTAGTGGCTGACCGTGGCTACTGCAAGGGTGAAGAAATCCTGGCTTGCCACAACGCGAACATCACTACCTACGTGCCAAAGCCGATGACTTCAAGTGCCAAGGCTGATGGTCGATTCAACAAAGATGCCTTCGTTTATGACGCGACGAAAAACGAATACATCTGCCCGGCTGGCGAGGCACTGATCTGGCGTTTTTCCAGCGTTGAGAAGGGCATGAATATGCACTGTTACTGGAGTTCAAACTGCCAGAGATGCGCGCTGAAACCGCAGTGCACGCCAAGCACCAATCGTCGAGTAAAGCGCTGGGAACATGAAGCGGTGCTGGAGGAAATGCAGCGTCGGTTGAACCATGCGCCGGACATGATGCGAGTCCGGAAGCGCACTGTTGAGCATCCCTTCGGGACGCTCAAGCAATGGATGGGCTCCACGCATTTCCTGACACGCAGGCTGGTCGGCGTCAGCACGGAGATGAGCCTCAATGTGCTCGCCTACAACATGAAGCGAGTCATGAAAATCATTGGCACTGAAAGCTTGCTGAGGGCGATGGTGGCGTAAAAGCCCTGGCTTTTGCTGCTCCAGAAGGTGCTAAAACGCACCAGAAGCGCTCTCGAACGTTACCGGTGCCGGTCGGGGCAAATACATGGGGAATAAACTCGTCCAGGAGCGCTGGGCTGAGACACCCAAGATCCGAAAGTGTTTTTACACACTCTGGGCCAATAGCAGCCGTTTGTGATTGGACGCTATTGGTTAAAATTAGCCTTTTCATCGGCGTACCGCTTTGGCTTGTCCAGAGGCGACGGTGGTGCTTGTTTCGATGATTGTCTTGGGCCTCATTTTTCTCGACCATCTCATCCCAGTTTTCTAGCAGTCCCTGCAGCAACAATCGGGACTTGTGCGGCCGACCACAGCGAAGACCGCTTTCCAATTACAAGGCTATGCAAAGGTAATGCACAATGTTTGACGAAAAAGATTTTGCCGTCGCGCAATTCTGGAAGATGTTGAAGAAACGTGTCGCCTCACGCGAGCGAAGCGACGATCGCATGATGGATAAGGCCCTGCTGCAGATGCTGTTTATCGTTGCTCTCGATCAGGGGCTGTTATCGATTTCTGCTGAGAAGCCTATCCAATTCAGGCGTCTGTTGAACGTGGAGCACGATCATGTTTTTGACCGGCAGTGGCGGGACATATGTACTGAGCTAATCGGCATTCTGGACTTGCCACCGCAGTCTGAATTTTTTGGCTCCATCATCGACAGAGCTTTTTTCACGGAGGCATTCGAAGCAATTGACGGTAAACTACCCCGTTCGCCAAGTGAGCTGTTGAGACTGTTCGACTATCTATTCTTCACAAGTGCCGCCGCTGATCTTGGGGCCAGTTCACGTTACCTTAGCATGGTCGCCAGGTTCTCTAGCATGTTGGCTAGTCGAGCTTACAGACGAGTCGAGGCATTCGCCTTGACGGGTGAGTTCCTCTCATTGAACCCCTCCGGAGTGCCTGACATTCCACCTAGATGGAGCCCTACTATTGTGCGATTCATAAAGGGGTGGGAGTTTGAGTTGCGGCTTCGCATGGCTTTCCTTCATGCCAATACAGAACAACTCGCTGAAAAGGCCTATGATACCGTCGAGCTCCTATCTGGGGATTTTGTCCTGATTGATGCTCCCCGAAAGATGTCAAGTCGCGCCTCAGGAACTTTTCAACAACTGCGATCAGCATCCGCCGCCGAAAGTTCTGTGCAGATGCTGGAAGTATTGCTGAGCCGCAATCATTTTCTTGAAGGCGTGGTGATGACTCGCGGACCAGAACGGTCTACGACCAAACATGAGGTTAAAAAATTACGTGAGTGGTTGGTGGAATCGAAAATGCTGGTAGCAGTAATCGATTTCCCCTCAGGTAGCCGCAATACAACTATTTCCCATAGTGCGTGGGTGCTTCGTGCCCACCCGACCGCTCCGCGAGAAACTGTGTTGATGGCGGATATGCGAGCGCTGCTACCTGCCAATCATCGGGGTGGTTGGACCGCATTGGGGGAGTTTGCAGCTCGATTGGTTCTTTCTTGGGAGGGCGACCAAGCTGATACCGAGTGGTTGCAATTGGAGCAAACCAACAGCAGCGACAAACGCTTGCTAAATATCTACCTGCGTGAATTCGGCGATGGCTATCGTGACGTGCCAGGGTTGTGTGTGAGTGTGTCAAGGCAACAGCTGTTGGCGAATCATTCTCGTCTACTAGCCCGTGACTATTTAGTCTCTCAAAAGAAACGGATCTGGGCTTCTGGCCTGGATAATGCCGCTATTACCCAATTGCTAGCATCAAAGCGACAGTTGCGTGAACCGATCTATGTGATCGGGAATAATGGTGAGGGTAAGAGTCTGCTCCTGCGTGAAATTGCAGAACTGTCTATTGACCAAGGGCGCAAAACCATAGGGTTGGCTTTTGGTTTCAGTGATCGCTTTTCTCATCTCGCCCAGAAGAACAAAGAGAACTCTTTTTTTCGTTACGAGGGTATCCGCAACGCCAACTCAACAGCGTCAGGAAAGAAGATTGCCTTGGACATGGGTAAAAAGATGTTTGACCTCCATTGCGATCCCCATCGACTTGCCGCGTTCAGTATGGGCTTGGAATTGTTGGATTTCAGGGCGCGGCGGTATTTGGTGCCTTTTACATCTGAATGGGATGACCAGGATGCAGATCTACTGGTCAGCTCGACCGTTCTGCTGAGCGATCTCGCTAAGGAAAATATCGACCTGGTAGAGCCGAGTGCGCTGGCAAGTATGCAGCCTGCGCTGGGGCGCATGAGCGCGCGCAGCGAGGTTACGCCATTTTCCGAGTTGAGTTCGGGAGAACAGCAAATGCTGGCCTTGCTGGTTAAGCTAGCGGTTTCGGCGACGCCAAACGCACTCATATTGATCGATGAACCAGAAATAAGCCTGCATGTAAGTTGGCAGCGATTACTACCTGTCCTACTTAGCAGGATGTGTGAGCACTTCAAGTGCGACATGGTTGTAGCGACGCACTCTCCTCTTTTAGTGACGAGTGCGTTAACCACCAGCAATCATTGCTTTGTCGCTCAAGATCAGCAATTGATCCCTCTGCGCGTTCATGACCGCGGTTCTGTTGAGCGGGTACTGTTCACTGGCTTTGGCACACATACTGAAAATAATCGACAGGTACACGAACGTTGTGCGGCGATTGTCTCTGAGGCGATAAAATCCGTGAGCACGAAGCATCAAAACTTACAACTTATCGCTCGGTTGGATGAGGAGCTGGTTGGGATGCGCCGCATTGTCCGCTCGGCAACTGGGCAATTGCGCAGTTCATCCCTTGATAGCGAACTGGCGCTTATCGAAAAAACTCGCGAGGCATTGGGTCAGTTGCAAACTTGGGCTCAGGAGACTGGAGGGGCTGGGCGGTGAGTTTGTTACCCGCAGGGCGTGACCGGCAAGCAGAGGAAGCGCAGTACCTAGCGAAGAGCCATCGGAAGGTAAGGCGTCGCCCCCATGCGGCGGACATCATGAAGGCCGAGAATTTCTTCGATGCGACACTTAGGGAAAACCGTGATGTGTGGGTCGAATTCTACAACACCGAATGGCGGACACCGGCGGGCCCGATAACAGGCGCGGAACTGATGGCTGCCCTGCGCGATCATTTGGCAGGGTTGCAAGAAGAGCAGTGTTGTTACTGTCGGCAACCACTACTAAAAGGCGGCCACGCTCGCCCCATTGAACACGTCCTTTCCCGAACCGAGCATCCAAGGTTCACCTTACATTTCTGGAATCTCGCAGTCAGCTGCGAACGCTGCAACCGGCTAAAAGGCAAGACACAATCCGAAACTTTTGGGCGTGCGCTCTCCAGTTACCCAAACCATACGGATTTCGTATCTCAGTATCATCCAAGGTTGCATGAGTATGATGCGCACATCAAATACACCACCATTAGTCAAAATGGGGTAAATATTCCGCTTTATGCTGGGCGGACTGTCCATGGTCGAAACCTTTGCGCGCAATTCCTTCACGCAACTGCGCTTGAGATGACACTTTTATCGCCTAAGTCAAAGCTTCATAAGGATTTGAGCATCATAGAGAAATTTATCGTAAGTCATGACGAAGCTGCCATTGACAAGATTCAAGCCGTTCATTCTGCGTTGCTCGAAGCCATGGTCAATGCTGCTACTGATTGAGCAATACGCAAGTATGTATGTAATTTACAGTTGAGGGATCGTTCCCCCTAATTTCGTAGGCGCTGAACGACGGCTTTTGGCCGATTTCTGCCGGTTGTGATCGGCAGTCGGTGACCGGAGGCCGCTCCTTGCCTCATAGTCGAGTTCACCCTCAGCGCTGGGAGCTATTCGGCTAGCAGCGTTGTAATCCGGTTGACGCTGATTACTTGTCCGCTCCAGATCATCTCGGAATGGGTAGCCTGGATGATCGAGGTGACAGGGCACGGAGTCATCAGCGCCCTGCAGACGTTGCCTGGAGAGCGAAGCGAGTTGTAGCGAAGGCCTGTGCATGCCGCCCGCTTCACTTCGCTTCCCAATTTATTGGGGTACCCGGCGAGTGGTTCTGCCGACTCGCTGCTGTTACAGGGAGCAACAGCGCTCTGGTGATCTACGCCAGTTCGCGTATGAGCTCCGGATGCTTACTCAGGATACGGATCAGGACGGTGGCCTGGTCGTTGGGCTTTGAGCGGTTCTGTTCCCAGTTCTTCAGGGTCGCTGGCTTGGCGTGAATGGCCTGGGCAAAGACACCCTGCGACATCTGCAGCTTTTCGCGCAGTGCGACGATTTCCGCACCTGTCGCGGGTTCGATTGGCTTGTATTCGACCTTGTGGGTACGCAGCGTACGCTTGCCTTCACGTGCTGCGGCCAGGTCGTCGAAGCCTTCGATCAATTCGGAAAAAATATCGCGTTTGGTCATGGTGTTTCCCTCGCTTTCACTTCGTGCTCAAGAAGCGCCTTCAGCTGTCTACGCTGGTCACTGCTCAGGTCGTCGAGTTCGTCTTTGTCATACAGGGTGAAGAGCCAGAACTGCAGGCCGCTGTGCCAGTAGTAGTAAATGACCCGGACTCCACCTCGCTTTCCTTTGTTACGCCTGACCGATCCGAAGCGGACCTTCCTCAGGCCACCACTGTTGGCGATGACTGCGCCTGCCTCCGGGTTGGCCAATAGCATCTGCTGGAATAGTGAGTACTCGTCGTCATCGAGGTGGGCTTTTCGGTTGCGCTCGAATGGCGACAGTTCAACGAACAATGCTTTCATATGTATGCGCTATTTGCGTATATTTTATGGCGGGTGCTTTTTTGTCAAGAAGCGCACAGTCGGCGGAGTATAAAAAAGCGGCAGCCTCGCAGTGCTGCCGCTGTGACGCGCTGCCTGATGGAGGCTCATCAGCGATGCGGATCAGACCTCGTACCTAGGTTTATCAAGCGATCTGCTCTCGTGATGTTTGCTCGGGCAGCAATATCTGTTCCTCTGCCGGACTCACCCGCCCGATAAACCGGATCAGTTGCTCGGCCGGTTCGCCTTCGCGCCGTATCAGGTAGGTGGTCAGCATCGCGGGGTAACCGGCCAGCGGCCGGGCCACGACGTCCGGGTTGTTGAGTTCGGTGATGCGCGCCAGGCTGGAGAAGCCCAGTCCGTATCCTGCGGCCACCAGCGCCATCATCAGGTCGAGTGTCGGTACGCGGTCGGCGATGGTCAGCTGCGTGTCCACAGTGCCCAGCACCCGCTGCAGCTGTTGCCAGAAGCCTTCGCAGACCTGTGGATCACAGAGCACCAGCGGGTAGCGCACCACCTCGTCGAGCGGCACGTGCCGATAGGTCAGCAGGGGATGGCGGGAAGGTACCGCGACCACCAGCGGATCGAACCAGACCGGTTCGGCGACCAGTCCCTCGCCAACCTCGTCGGACTGAGCAAGCCCGACATCGAACAGGTCGTCGTTCAGGCCTCTGACCTGCTCGGCGAAGGTGACCTCCGACAGGCAGATCTCGACCTCGGGTTCTTCTTCGCGGCACTGGGCGAGTAGGGCGGCCAGGCGAGCCTGCGGGATGCCGTCGGACAGTGCGACCCGGATGCGCCCTCGGTAGCCGGCCGCGGCGCTCTTGACGCTGGCCCTGGCCTGGTCGACCACGGCGAACACCCGGCGCGCTTCTTCCAGCAGCACCTTGCCGGCCCAGGTCAGGCGCGTGCTCCGCGTCGTGCGCTCGAACAACTGTACGTCCAGGCGGTACTCCAGTTCCTTGATGATCCTGGAGAGAGGCGACTGTTCGATATGCAGGCGCGCGGCCGCACGCGCAAAGTGCAGTTCCTCTGCGACGGCGATGAAACAGCGAAGGTGGCGCAGTTCCACGGCCTTTCCTCCGTCAGTTGTAGGGTTCGGCTTGCACGTCGCCGGTCCAGCTCGGTTGGCGACGCAGGTTGATGATCTGCAGCAGGGCGCCCAGGGCGGCGACGCCACCGGCACTGGCGGCGAGGGTCCAGGTGGGCATCTGCAACAGCAGCACGAAGCCGCCGGCGGCGGCGCCGATGGCGCTGCCCAGGTAGAGCGCCGATTCGTTCAGCGCGATAGCCAGGTTGCCGTCGCCCTGGGCCTGGCGCGCCAGGATCAGCTCGTTGTTCTGCGGTACCTGCAGCGCCCAGCCGACCGCGCCCCAGAGCGCGATGGGCAGCATCACCAGCCAGGTGCCGAGGGCGGCCGACAGCGGCAGCACGAACAGCGATACGGCGAGGATCAGCATGATGGCGAAGGTCAGCACCGGGCTCTTGATGCGATCCACCAACGGGCCGATCAGAAAGCTGCCCAGCACACCGCCGATACCCCAGACCCACAGGTAGGGCGTGACCGAACGCACCGCGCCATAGGCCGGGTCGGCCATCAGCGGGGCGATGAAGGTGTACATGCCCAGGCTGGCGATGGCTGCGAGCAGGGACACCAGCAGGATGACCAGCACATGTCCGTCGCTGAGGATCGCCAGCTTCTGGCCCAGCGTCGTGGCGGTGGCTGCGGGCAGCGCCGGGAGCTTCAGCAGCAGGCCGAAGAAGGCCACCAGGCCGAGCAGGGTGACCAGCCACAGGGCGGCCTGCCAGCCCATCTGCTCGGCGATCAGAAGGCTGAGCGGCACGCCCAGCACCACGCCGCTGGCCATGCCGCCCATGATGATGGCGATGGCCTTGCCGCGGCGCTCCGGCGTGGACACCGCGGCCGATGCGCCAATGCCCATGGCCAGGTAGACGCCGGCACCGATGCCGGCGATGGCGCGCCAGGCCATCAGTGCGGTGAAGTCCTCGGCCAGCGCGCTGGCGGCGTTGGCGATGACGAACAGGCCCAGGGCCAGTAGCAGACCGGCACGCTGGCGATGCGCCGGGGTCAGGGCGACGAAGATCGGTGAGCCCAGGCCGTAGGCCAGGGTGAAGGCGGTGACCAACTGCGCGGCCACCGCGACGGACACCGCGAACGAGGCCTCGATCATCGGGATCAGCCCGGCGGTGACATAGGACGCCATGCCGAGGGCAAAGGCCCCCAGCGCTATGAGGTAGATGGGGGATTGGTTGGGTGTGTGCATGCTCGGACTCGCTTGCGTTGCGGGAACGCATGGGTGGGACAACTGAGGGATACGACCCCGCACCGGGGCCGCATCCGGTTGGGGCTAGAGCTCGAGACTGACGTCGTACTCGCTCAGCCAGGTGTTGAGGCCGACCGCCAGCTCCATGCCCATGCGTTCGTACATGGGCGAGACGCTGCCGAGCGGCTTGGCCAGGGTTTGCTGAATGCGGCCGCTGTCGAGCAGCGGCGTCACTGGCGCATTGCGATCCGCCTGGATGGCGGCCAGGGCATCACGCAGCGCCTGCTCGTAGGCCGGGTCCTGGGTCGAGGGGTAGGGGCTCTTGACCCGCTCGCTGATCGACTCGGGCAGCAGGTCGCGGGTCGCCGCGCGCAGGATGCTCTTCTCCCGCCCGTCGAAGGCCTTCATTGCCCAGGGGATGTTGAAGGCGTACTCCACCAGGCGGTGGTCGCAGAAGGGCACCCGCACCTCGAGGCCGACGGCCATGCTCATGCGGTCCTTGCGATCCAGCAGGGTCTGCACGAAGCGCGTCAGGTTGACGTAGCTCATCTGCCGCATGCGCAGGTCCTGCGCGCTTTCGCCCGGCAGCACAGGCGCCTCGGCAATGGCCTGGCTGTAGCTGTCGCGCAGGAAGCTCTGCATGTCGAGCTGGGCCAGCAGGCCCGGGTCGAACAGTGTCTTGCCGTCGAAGTACTTGCCGGTGACCGAGGTTAGCCAAGGGAAGGTGTCGGCCTGGATCGCCTCAGGATCGTGGAACCAGCGGTAGCCGCCGAACACCTCGTCCGCGCTCTCGCCGGACAGTGCCACTGTCGAGTGCTTGCGTACCTCCTGGAACAGGCGATAGAGCGACGGCCACATGTCGCCCCAGAAGGCCGGCGGCAGGTCGAGAGCTCGAACGATCTGTGCCCGCAACGCCGGGTCGGCCAGCTCGCGGCTGTCGAGGACGATCTCCTGGTGGCTAGAGTGGATCTTCTCCACCAGGTCGCGGACGAAGGGCGCATCCGGCGTGCCACGCACGGCATCGCCAGTGAAGCCACTGCCGTGGTCGACGAAATCGACGGAGAAGGAGCGGATGTTCTCCTTGCCGGCGGCCAGCAGCTTCTTCGAGGCCAGTGCTGTGATGATCGAAGAGTCGAGACCGCCCGAGAGCAGGCTGCACAGCGGCACGTCGGCGACGATCTGACGGTCGACGATGTCCTCCAGCAGGTCGCGGATATGCCGGATGGTTTCGTCCAGCGAGTGGCCGTGCTCGAGTGCCTCCAGCTTCCAGTAGTGGCGGCGGCCCAGGCCCTGGCGGTTGATTCGCACGATCTCGCCCGGCATTACCTCGCGCATGCCGTCGAACACGGCGTGCCCCGGCGTCTTCACCATTTCCAGGATCTCGCGCAGGCCGTCGGCGCGGACCTTGCGCGGCACCAAGGGGTTGGCCAGCAGCGCCTTGGGCTCTGAGCCGAACACCACGCCGTCCGAGGTCGGGAAGTAGTACAGCGGCTTGACGCCCATGCGGTCACGGATCAGCAGCAATTCCTGAGAGCGCAGATCCCAGATGGCGAAGGCATACATGCCGTTGAGCCGTTCGACGAAGGCCTCGCCCCATTCCACATAGGCGCGCAGCACCACCTCGGTGTCGCTGCGGGTCTCGAACCGATGGCCGAGTCGTTGCAGCTCGGTGCGCAGCTCGCGGAAGTTGTAGACCTCGCCGCTGTAGGTGATGGCGGCGACCTCACGCGGGCCACCGTGCATGGCCGTCATCGGTTGGCGACCACCCTCCAGGTCGATGATCGACAGCCGCCGATGGCCCAGGCCGACCGGCCCGTCGATCCACAGCCCGCCGGCGTCCGGGCCGCGCAGGGCCATGGTGTCGGTCATGCGCTGCAGGGTGTCGCGTTGTGCTTCCATGTTCTGGCCGTAGGACAGCCATCCAGCGATTCCACACATAGTCTTTCTCCTTGTGAATGGGGTTACCCGAGGCTTTCCAGGTCGCTGTCCTCGGCCAGCAGCACGCGCGTCTCGCCATGGACGTAGCGCGCCGGTGGTGGGGTTTGGGCGTGGGTATCGAGATCGTTGAGCAGGCGCTGCAGGGCCACGGCGGTGTCTAGGCCGGCGAATGGCTGGCGTGGCGGCTCCTTGAGCGCCACCGCGCGTACTACCTGCCGGCACAGCCGCGAAAGCTTGTGAAGGGTGTCCAGCCCGGGTTCGTCGAGGGCGGTGGCGAACTCGTGCAGCAGCTCCTCGGCGCCGTTTGCGCCGCGCGTCCAGATGCGTAGCTGGTCGTGATCCCAGCGCGGCGTATCGAACACCAGGCGCGCATGGATCAGCCGGGTGTCGCGGTCGACGAAGCTGAAGTCCACCGTGCGTTGGCGGGCGATGTTGACGAAGCTGCTGTAGCCGGTGACCCGCGCCTCGCCCAGGCTGGCGGTGAGCTGCACGGTGTCGAGCACTTCGTTGCCGGAGATCGAGAAATCCGAGCGTACGCCGAGCACGCCATGCAGCCTGAGCTGGCCGGCGCGCGGGCAGATCCAGCCGAGCAGGTCCAGGGCATGGATCACCTCGCTGGTCACGCCGCAGGTAGGGCGGTAGTCGTTGATACGATCCTTGCCCCAGTGGAAACTGGCGCGCACCAGTTGCCAGTCGTGGCGCTCGACCCACTCGCGTAGTTGCCGGCTGGCGTCCGAGTAGCGTTCCACCAGATCCAGGGCAAAGCCACTGACGTGCTCCAGTGCCCCGTACACCTCTGCCAGGTCGTCTCCGGGCGTGACCAGCGGCTTCTCGCAGATCACGAAGCCCCGGTAACTGGCCAACTGCTGCAGCACGGGCGCATGGCTGTGGTCGTTGACACTGACCACGACGACGTCCGGCGCGAACGCCTGCAGCGCCCGGCCGACGTTGTCGAAGTAGGGCAACTCGGTCGGCTTCTGCCGGCGCCCGACATAGGCCAGCGACAATGGCAGGCCGGTGCTCGCGGCGATATGCTCGAAGGCGCGGCGGTAGCGGTTGCCGGCATAGCCCAGGCCGATGATCAGGATCTTCATGCCGAGGCCTCCTGACGAATCAGCAGGCGCTCGTCGCTGACGGCGAAGCCCAGGGCCTGGTACAGCGTGCCGGCGGCCTCGGTGCTTTGCAGTGTCACGGAAGCGACGCCACGGTTGGCGAACCAGCGCAGCAGGTGCTGCATCAACTGCCGGGCAATGCCGCGGTTGCGCCATTGCGGCTCCACCACCACCGATTGCACCCAGCCGGACAGGCCGTTGAGGCAACCGGGAGCCGGAGCGCGCTGGTCGATGATGGCGGTCGCGCAGCCCAGCACCTGGCCGGACTCCCTGTGCTCGGCGGCGAGGATCTGCACGCAGTCGCCCTCGCTGAGGCGGCTGCCCAGCCAGGTGCGGTAGGCCGCCCGCCAGCGCGCGGAGTCCTCCGGCGTCTTGCTCGAATAGCTGGCGGCGGTGCCATCCAGCAGGTGCGCGCGCAGCTCCACCAAGCTGGCCAAGTCGGCCACGGTCGCCGGGCGCACGGTGAGGAAGGACTGATCCATCTCAGGCCACCTCCGCGCCGAAGGCCTGGGACGCCAGTGGAATGGCGAAGTGCTCGAAGGTCTCGCGCAGCGACACCGCCAGGTGCTCGATCTGCGCGCCGCTGTGGTTCGGCGTGGCGTTGACGCGGAAGCGCTCGGTGCCCACCGGCACCGACGGATAGTTGATCGGCTGCAGGTATACGCCGTGGGTATGCAGCAGGCGTTCGGCCGCGGCCTTGCAGTGCTTCGCCTCTCCGACCAGGACCGGCAGCACATGGGTCTGCGAGCAGGGCATGAGCGGCACGTCGTAATGCTTGAGGCGTTCGCGCAGCTTGGCCGTCTGGGCATGCAGGCGATCACGCTCGACGCTGGTGGCCTTGAGGTGCTCGACGCTGGCCAGGCAACCAGCGGTGATCGCCGGCGGCAGCGAGGTGGTGAAGATGAAGCCGGTGGCGAAGGAGCGCACCGCATCGACGATCACCTGGGTCGAGGCGATGTAGCCGCCAATCACGCCGATGGCCTTGGCCATGGTGCCCTGGATGATGTCCACCTGGTCGGCCACACCAAGCTCGGCGGCGATGCCGGCGCCGCGCGGGCCGTACATGCCCACCGCGTGTACCTCGTCGAGGTAGGTGAGAGCGTTGTAGCGCCTGGCGACCGAGACGATCTCTGCGATGGGCGCGATGTCGCCGTCCATCGAGTAGACCGACTCGAACACCACGATCTTCGGCTGGCCCAGCGGATAGCTGGCGAGGATCTGCTCCAGGTGCCCGACATCGTTGTGGCGGAAGATCTGGCGCTCGTTCGGTGTCGAGCGGATGCCGTTGACGATGGAGGCGTGGTTCAGCTCGTCGCTGATCACCACGCAATCGGGAATGCGGCGCAACAGGCACTGGATGGTGGCGTCGTTGGAGCCGAAGCCGGTGGGGAACACCAGCGCCGCTTCCTTGCCGTGCCAGTCGGCCAGGCTGGCCTCCAGGCGTCTATACACCTCGTGCGAGCCGCCGATGTTGCGCGAGCCACCGGAGCCGGCACCGTAGGTCTCCAGCGCATCGTGCATCTGCTCGCGCACGGCTGGGTGCTGGGACATCCCGAGGTAGTCGTTGCTGCACCAGACCACCACCGGTTCCTGCTCGCGGCCGTCCAGCTTGGCCAGCGGGTACTGGCCACAGATGCGGCTGAGGGTGGTGAAGGTGCGGTACTGGTTGGAGGACTTCAATGTCTCCAGTTGTTCCCGAAGAAGTGCTTGGTACATCCGTTTATCTCCTTAGCGAGTCGATGACACGTCTCTGTGTGATTCCTCATCAAGCAAGAGCCCTGGCTCGGGCATTCGCGGCCAGGTTGGAGGTATTCTTCTTTGGTTTTATAGGGGTTACAATTTGACTGTTTAAACTAGTACTAGAGGTAACCGGATGAGCGCGCCCCGCACAGTCGAACGCAGCCGGGTAGAGCTGGCCGAATTCCTGCGTAGTCGCCGCGAACGAATCTCACCGGAGGAGGTGGGGTTGCCCGCCGGCAGCCGGCGGCGCACGCCAGGGCTGCGTAGGGAGGAGGTGGCCACGTTGGCCGGGGTGGGTCTGTCCTGGTACACCTGGCTGGAGCAAGGGCGGGACATCAGTGTGTCCGCGACCTTCCTCGACAACCTCTCGCGAGCGCTCAAGCTGGACGCCACCGAGCGCCGCCACCTGTTCCTGCTGGCTCACCAGCGCCTGCCGCCAGAGCCGGGTCGTACCTGGTGCGTGGTACCGCCCTTGATCCACCGGTTGATGGGCGACCTGCCCTTGAGCCCGGCCTACGTGCTCAACCTGCGTTGGGACGTGCTGGCCTGGAACGCCGCGGCGGATCGGGTATTCGGCTTCTCCGCGCTGCCGACGGATCGCCGCAACCTGCTGTGGATGCTGTTCACCAGCCCGGCCATGCGTGAGTTGTTCAACCCCTGGGAGGAACAGGCGCTGCAGATCCTCTCCAGCTTCCGCCGCGACTTCGTGCGGGCGACCCAGGACCCGGATATCGTCGCGTTGGTGAAGGACCTGGAGAAGGTTTCGCCCGACTTCAAGGCCTGGTGGCGGCAGCAGGACATCCATGGTCCCTGCCAGGGTATTCGCGACATGCGGATCGAGGCGGTCGGTCAGGTGGTGTTCGAGCACACCACCCTGACCATCGACGAGGATCGCCACCTGCGCCTGGTCTACTACGCGGCGAAGGAGGGCAGGCCGCAAAGTCGATCGTTCGAGCAGTGGCTGCAGCAGGAACCGGCGCTAATGTAGGCGCCAGTCGCTCAACCAATCGACGGCCCACGCTGGCGCCCCAGCTGCCAGGAGGCGCTGCTGCCCTGTACCACGGCTGACAGGCTCTGCCCGAGATTCTGCTCGATCACCGGCTTCCAGGGCACCAGGCTGAAGCCGATACCATCGTCGAGCAGGGCAAAACGGCCGCTGGCCAGTTGCACGCTGCGCCGGTAGACCCCGCTGACCCGTTCGCCGTCAGTCGCCGGCCGGTACTGCATGCCCGTCTGCGCCGAGATCTCACGCGCCGCTGCCGCCAGCTCCCGCCCACGCAGGGTGGTCAGCAGGTTGCGTGCGAGCACGACGCGCTGGCCCTGGCGTTCGGCCAGGCCCTGCTCCACCAGGAAGTCCGCGCGTTGTCTCAGCGCGTCGCGTACCTCTCTGCCGAAGCCCTTGTCGGCCAGATCCCGGCTGCCGCCAATCAACTGCTGATCCAGCCAGGTCGCGCCGATGGCGCGAACCTGCCGCTCGACGGGCAGCGGTGTGCGCAGCTCGACGGCGACATCGCCCTGGCGGCGGGCGTCATGCTGTCGGCCTCGTTCGGGCAGGTCGGCGGGTACGCGCCAGACACCGTCGGCAAGCCGCTCGACGATGCCGGCCCGGCGCAGGGCTTCCAGGCGCCGCACATGGCGCTCGACCAGAGCCTCGGGGGCGTGTCCTCTGGCGGCCTGCGAGCTGGCCAGGGCGAGGTGATGGTCAGTGCGATAAAGGCCATCCGCAGCCAGCGAAGCAATCGAGCGATCCACTGCGCGAGGCTCGTTCAGGCTTCGTGTTTCCACTACGGCGCCGATAGGGTAGTCGGCCAGTTCCGTGCGGGCCGGCAGGGCCAGGTAGTGGGCCTTGCCGTCGAGGCCGTCGACCACTAGGTAGCCGCGGTTGTGCAGCTCATCCGCCAGCCCCTTGGCCACCACCCGGCCGACCACGTTGGGATTGCTGCCGCCTGGCTCGAACACCGCCAGATCCCGTTGCGTGCCGCCCATGGCGCGCTGCATCGTGCGCACGATATCGCCGCGCTCCCCCATGGTCCGTAGGGTCGCCTCGACGTCGTCGTGTATCACCCATTGTCCGGGCTGACCCTCGTGCGCTAGGCCCAGCCTCTGCAGGTGCTGCAGCCGGCCGATCAGCAACTGCCGGCGCGGATGATCGGCGAGGGTTTTCAGGCGCAGCACGCCGGCCTGGCGTTCGCGCAGCAGGGTGCGATCCAGGCTGGTCCAGCGTTCCTGCTGCACCTCGCGTTGCAGGCCGCGCTGGATCTCCAGTTCGGTGCGCGGGCCCAGCCACTCGGTGGCCAGTTCCGTGGCGCGATTGCGCATGCCCTCGGCGATGTAGTCGCGGGCGATCACCAGGTCCTTGCCGGTATCGTCCTTGCCGCGGAGGAGGATGTGGGTGTGCGGGTTGTCGGTGTTCCAGTGATCGACCGCCACCCAGTCGAGACGGGTGCCGAGGTCGGCCTCCATCCGGTTCATCAGGTGGCGGGTGTAGGTGCGCAGGTCGTCGAGTTGCTCGGCATCCTCGGGCGAGACGATAAAGCGGAACTGGTGCCGGTCCTCCCGGCCGCTCGCCTCGAAGGCCTCCACGTCGGCCTGGTCGGTGAGCGGGCCGTAGGCCTTGCCGGGATCGCCCTCGCGACTCACGCCGTCGCGCTCGATATAGCGCAGGTGGCTGAGCGTCGAGCGCTTACCGGCCTGGCGCAGGTTCACCAGGCGCGTCTTGATGGTGACGCGGCGGGCGTTGGACGGCAGTTGCTGCGTACTGAAACGGGCGGCGACATGCCCGCGGCCGAGGCGGGCACCAGGTTGGTGGCCCGCCTTGCGCGGCTTGCCGGTACCGGCCTTGTTGGTCTGGCGCAGCACCTGGTTGACGAAGGTCTGGCCGCGTTGCTGCGGCTTGCCCGGCTGCGGACGGAAGCGTTGCTCGGTGTCCTGATTGCGGTCCTTGCTCATCCTTATTGGATTCTCCAGGCTGATCGCAGTGGGGCGTGCCAGGCACGCGTTTGGTCCAGTGCTGCCGCAGGGAAAGCGCCATCCCCGGCACCTGATGAAACTGGCGCTGTGCCGCCTCCAACCTCCGTGCAGACTGCTTTCCAGGGCGACGAAGTGCCGCCCCCTTTTATCTTGCCCTCCGCTTTTTCCGTGCCTTTGCGCTCTTGGGATGGGTAATCAGGGGAGGCGGGACTGCGATTTCCAAAGCTCCTGGCTGGCAGGCGAGGGCAGAGGTATCTGCAGCCAGGCGGCCCGCGACCGCGCACGTCGAGTGCATGCAGTCGGCATGCGGGCCGACAGGGAAACGGCCAGCTCATCGACGCGACTCCAGCCACAAGGGCTGCGCCCGACCAATCACCGCGTCGGCAGACACCGGGCCGAAGTAGCGGCTGTCGAACGACGCCGGGTTGCTGCTGCTGAGCAGGAACAGCTCATTGCCAACCAGGCGCTGACAGGCCTGCCAGGTTGGCAGCGCGCGGCCCTGTCGATCCCACCTCAAGCGCCTGGCAACAACGACGCCATCGATAAGCACCTGGCTGTCCACCACGCACACCCGCTGTGGCGTCATCGCCGCCACGGTTTTCAGCAACGGCACGTCCGCCGGCAGGTAGCCGCGCTGCGCCGCCAGCGACCTCACCTCCGGCGGTAGGTGAACCAGCACCAGGTCGCCAGGCGCCCACGAGTTGACCGGCGAAATGCGGTACCAGCCAACGGGCACGCTGTCGGACGCGTTGTAGACCAGCCGTGGTGGCGACGTCGCAATTGCTGCCCAACCCAGGGCAAACAAACTGCCGGCGAGCAGCGCCAATGGCCACCGCACGCCGCGAGCACCTAACGTCATGACGTGGCCTCCGGAAACTGTCGCTCCAGCACTGCGCGCAGCATTTCCGCCATGGTCACGCCGCGGTCGAAGGCCGCCAGCTTGATGCGCGTGCGCAGTGCTGGCGTGACGTCCAATGTCAGGCGGGCGCTATAGCGCTCGACCTTGCCGTTGTCGATTCCAGCGCCTTGGCGTATCCAGGCTTCGGCCTGCAGATCGGCAAGCGGGCGTGCACCGATACCGATGCGCTTGCCGCTCATGGCGACCACCTCAGCAGCTCATCGACCAGGCTGCTGACCTCGCACGCGGCGGTGCTGTCCGGTGCCAGTTCGCGGGCCAGGCGACCGGCTGCCACGCTTTCGGCGAAGACGATGCGCTGGCGTACCTCGGCCTGCAGCGCCGGCAGCGGTTGGTCGGCCAAGGCCCCGCGCGCTTCCCGGCCAATCACCGTGGTACTGACGCGGCGGTTGATAGCGAACGCCGCGCGCAGCGTCGGCCTGAACACCTGCGCCTCGCGGATCAGGTTGACCATCTCAGCGCTGGCCCACAGGTCGTAGGGGCTGGGCTGTACCGGGATCAATACGCGATCCGCCGCCAGCAACGCCGAGCGGGCGAGGGCGGCAATACGCGGTGGCCCGTCGATGATCACGTGATCGGCGCGACGAGCCAGCTCCGGGGCTTCCTGGTGCAGTGTCTCGCGCGCCAGGCCGACAGCACTGAACAATCTCGGCAAACCTTGCTGGCTGCGCCGTTGCGTCCAGTCCAGCGCCGAGCCCTGTGGGTCGGCATCGAGTAGGATGACGTTCTGCCCGCGTAGGGCCAACTCGCCAGCGATATGGGTGGCCAGGGTGGTCTTGCCGACTCCGCCTTTCTGGTTGAGCAGGGCGACGATCATGGCCAGATCTCCCCGACCAAACTGCCCCGTTCAGCACCTGTCCACACAGCGGCGCTGCCCCAATAACAAGTTAGAGCTTTTAAGTTAGTTAAGTTAAAGGGAGCTGAAAGGCCCGCCAGTCGTAGCCTGCAGAGGAGTTCGTGCGCCTGATAGCACGATGGTGATGCGCCTGATAGCACGAGCCCGGTTGCGCCTGATAGCACGACTGCATTCACAGCTTGTCCGCAAGTTATCCCCGTGCCGTCTACGGCACGCGCCGGAAGGCGAGCAACTCGGTCGATGGGGGCAGGTGAACGACCTCCAGGTGATACCCCGGAAGTGGTTGTCGGGCCACCAGAGCACGCACATCCAAAGCAAAGTCCGAATAGCGCGCCGAGCTGCCCGATTTTCGGTACAGATGGCGAAAGTCGAACTGCCAGCCGTCCTCCTGCTTGCCGCCGTGCTTGCGCACTAGGCGATACAGCCAGCGCTCGATGCCGCCGGTGAGACGGAAGTAGGCCGGGTCGATGGTCAGCACCAGGGCCTGATCCAGCACCCCGCTGTAGAACCAGTCCGGCAGGATCAGCTCGATGCCCAGTGGCCGGCCATCCACCGCGGCCAGTTCCTTCCACTCGTTGATCCAGGAGAAACGATGCAGGCGCCGGCCGGTGGTCTCGCGGATCGAGGTGGCCACGCTGGTCGACTGTAGCCGGTCCAGCGCCGCCTTCAGGCGCTGGTAGTCGCGCAGCGAGGTGCCACGGCCGATGAAGCGCAGGATCTGGAAAGGCGTTGCACGCATCAGGCGCGAAGTGGGGATGCCCGCATCGCGCGCCTCGACAAGCTGGCTGGCCGCCCAGATCAGGATGTCGGCATCCCAGATTGTGGCGATACCATGCTCCAGCGTGCCCTCCACACGCACCGTCACCTCGCCCGAGCGAAAGTCGATCGGCACGGTGCGCCGTGACTTGGCTAGCGAGAAGAACGGATGCGCCATCAGATCCTGGGCGTCGCGTGGCGCCATATTCCCCGGCAGGGCGCGGAACAGATCCAGTTGCTCGCTCTGCGAAGTCAAATCGAGATGCCGACAATTCATAGCCGAAGGTTTCACTGATCATCACGCTGCGCTCCCGGGTGGCGGTCGATGTACTCAGGATCGAAGGTGGTCTCGAAGCTGCGCTCACCGGCCCAGGACTCGAGATCGGCGAGCGCGTACATCACCCGCCGGCCAAACTTGTGAAAGCGCGGCCCGCCGCCGATCACCCGCTGCTTTTCCAGCGTGCGCGGCGACAGCCGCAGGAAGGCCGCGGCTTCGTTGTTGGTGAGGTAGCGAGGGGCAGGGCAGGCCTGTGGTGCTTGGGCCTCGCCAGCGCCCTCAACGGGCCGCATGGCATGTGCTGTTGGCCCAGCCTTGCGGTGCAGCGGGGCATCGAGATCGATGCGACGCAGCTGACGTGAAAGATTGGTTGAGTGCGACATGGTGTGTCCTCCGTTGACGTGGGAGGTGCACCGTGCGGCAGCCGTCGCGCTCGATCATGTCGGGTTGGGTCTGGGCGAATGCGCAGGCAGGAGGGAGGAGGATTGATACCGGGAAGGTCTGGACGCTGACCGTGTACGCTCATTTACGCGCATCACCGGCCACGGTGCTCAAGCACGCCAAGCTCCGCGCGTGCAGCCTACGGATTTACGTGCCTACGACTTTCCACAAAACCGGAAAACCGCATCGGCAGATTTCCGTAAATCCGTAAAAGTGCAGATCCGCTTTCCCACAGATCCGTAAATCCGTGGATACGGATCGACGGATTTGGGCAAAATCGTAAGACCGTAACGGTCTCAATCAACTGGAGGCACAACGTGGTTATTCCAGGCTGATTGCCGGGGGCGTGCGCCCGTGCATCAACCTCGCGGGTGGGGCGCGCGGGTAGCCGGCAGGGCAGGGGCGCAAATAACAAGGCACCGGGTCGCCTCGGTGCCTTCCGCTGGTCTAGCGATTCCAGAACACGTGCACCTGCTCGAAGCCGGTCTCCAGAGTGAACACGTCGCCGCTGTATTCCATATCGCGGGCCATGGCGCGGTAATCGATATACATCGCCAGGTGGGTCGGAATGCTGCTGGTTTCCTCGGTCAGCTCCTGGGCGTAGTCGGCCAGCGAACTGTAGCAGCCGCAATAGTCTTCCTCGGCCGCCTTGCGCGCCTGCGCCAGGTCGTTGAAGTGAGCGAGTAGAGCGCCGCCGAACTCTGGGTACTCCTCAATGAAACACGCAATCTCATGGGCGTTCTCGAGTCCCTCGTACTCGCCGAGGCGGTAGCCGTCGAAGCCCTCAAAGTCGTGAATGGCGTATTCCTCCGCCCCCCCGACCGGCGAGGCCGCCAGCATGGCATCGACTTGCGCCTGGATGTCATCCAGCGTCAGGGTGGCATCGATCCAGACGCCATGCAGATGACCGGCGCTGTAGGCGGCCAGGTCGGCAACGTAGATCCTGATTTCTTCGCTCATGGCTTTCGCTCCTTCGTCTTCAGGGTTCTGCGCTTGCGCTGCGCATGAACCCCTGCCGACTAGGGCGACTAAGGCGGTCGTGAAAAAATCAGGAAAAATCGCGGAGGCTCCACCCAGCGCAGCGGCCGGGTGGAAACCGTCTATTTTTCTTGATTTTGAGGGGGCAAGAGCCCCTGCTTTGGAAGAAGCAAGGAAAGTTTCACCTCAGGTGCTGCCAGCATCTATCGTTTAGATTTTGGCGCCGCTAAGCTTCCTTCCAGCGCAGTATTGCTGGGGGCTCGGAGACTCACTCAACCAACTGCGGCCTCCGGAAACGCTTCTGCATACGTTCGCCGGCCAGTAGGTCGACCACTTCGAGGTAGATCTGTTCGACCGTCTCGCCGCTGAAATCCTCACCGTAGCGTTTCTTCAGGCCCTGTTCGCTGAGCACCAAGTGTTCGCTGGCGCGTACGCCATGCTGGTCGAGGCAGCCGCGTACGCATTGCAGGCGGCAGCCGTCGATGGCAAGGATCGGCCGACCGCTATTTGCCTTGCTGACTAGCGAGGCAACTCGTCCGCCGACTCCGGCAATGCAGGACATTTCCGCCAGACCAGCGCGATCAAGGCGCACCGCCAGAGTGTTGGCCAACTGCGCGACATTGGAGCAGCCGGAGCAGGAGTAGACCAGGGGTAGCTTGGGATCGCGCATTTGACCTCCTCGCGGGCTGCATTCAGTCGTGGTAGTTGGCCAATCGCGGCTGGTCGAGTACACGAATAACTCGCCGTTCCATGGCGATAAGGCCGTCGTCGATCAGGCGGTGCAGGATGCGCGAGAATGTTTCCGGTTGGATGCCCAACTGAGTGGCGATCAGGCGTTTGGGTGCGCTGAGCTGGATGATGCCATTGCGAGCCTCCTGTTCCTGGCACAGGTAGCGCGCCACGCGCCGACTGGCGTTGCCCAGGGCCAGGGTGTCGATCTCGTTGAGGCGCTGGTGCAGGCGTGCGCTCAGGTGGCCGAGCAGCTCTAGACAGGTCTTGGGCTGCTCCTCAAGAAGGTGCCGGTAGTGCCCTGCGTCAATGCTAATCAGGCTGCTCGGCTTGAGCGCGCTGGCTGTCACAGGATAGTAACGGGTGCCGCTGAACATCAACGCCTCAGCGAAGCTCTGCCCTGACGAGATCACCTCCACTAGCTTTTCTTGGCCTTCTGGCAGCACACGGGTCAGGGTAATACGTCCATCGAGCAGTAGGTAGAAACGGTCTGCCGCATCGCCTTGGTGGAAAAGTACGCCACCGACCTCCAAGCGTCTTCGGATGGCCAGGCAACAGATCTCCTGAAAGAGAGGCTGCGGCAGGCGGTCGAACAGGTAATGCTTGCGTAGTGCAGATTGGGTCGTGGAATCGGTAAGCATGGTCCACCTCCATGTCCTGCATGTTAGGTGGTCGCGCATGCGTGGCCCATTCCTCCGAGGCGTTACCTCCAAAGAGGCAGACTCAGGCGTGGAAGTCTTCCAGACGCTTTAAGCTGAACAGCAGGCTGGTGCTGATCTGATGCAGCCAGGGGGCGTCAGGCTCTCGGGATGAGCATTGATGCAACTGCTCGAGTTCGCGCAGCAACTGGTTTGCCTCGGTGTGGCAGGCGGCCAGCCGGTCGAGTTCGACCAGTGCCTGATGACAGTGTTCGTGGCAGGTTAGCAGTAGCGATGCTCGATCTAGGCGCAAGGACAGCGACTCGCTCAGTGCCAGTACGCACAGGGTACGTTGACTGTAGGCATAGATCCGGCCGCACTGCGTCAGCCACTTTGCAGTGGGCGAGTCACAGCCGGCGGCGAGTCGCTTGGCCACTTCTAGAGAACGCAGCATTAGTAGCTCGCCGACAGCGAGTGTCGCATGCCGCAATTCATCATCCTCGCTGGCGCCGAGCATCAGGGCGTAGCCCTGCGAGAGCCGGGCCAGGGTGTCGACGCGTTGCTGTTCGGCGCTCCCTTCCATGAGCGCTTGCAGGCGGCTGCAACACTTGTTGAGCTCGTCCAGGCAAGCCTGGCAATGACGCCGGGCCATGTCGTGATCGTCGAGCAGACAGTAGAGCAGGGCCTGCTGGCCTAGGAAGGCCTGCCGATTGGCGAGATGCAGGGCCTTAAAACGGCGCTGATTGGCGTTCAGCGGTGCCTCGAAAGTGGGCAGCCCGGGCAGTAGTAGGGTGCGCAGTAGGGATCTCAAGGCTTTCTCCGGAGTGGGTGCGGGGTGACCGTTCGGACGAGCCTGATTGTGTGGGTCATGAGTTGTCTCTATAGGTTGTGACGGTCCTACCCTAGTGCATACGGCGGATGGCCCCTTGACGGGAATCAAGTTCCGTTACGCAGTGACGGTGCGGTTCCTGACACAGCTCATGACCTTCTTGTCAGTTCCTAGGCTGAACGCTGGACTAGGGCATCTCAACCCACTGAGGTGGAGTTCGAGGCATTGAGTTACAGCGAGAGAACCGTTACCGAGGTGAGTTTCGGGAGGTGAGTCAATGCCAGCGTGCAGACAAGTTGTTGCTAGAGATTCTCCAGTGCCCATACGGCCGCCTCGACTCGCGAGCGCAGGCCGAGCTTGTGCAGCAGGTTCTTCACATGCACCTTGACCGTTCCCTCGGTGATACCGAGCTTATTGCCGATCATCTTGTTGCTCAGTCCGGCGGCTATCATTTTCAGCACCTGGCGTTCGCGCTCGGTCAGGTCCAGAGAGCTGGCACCCTGCGGGGTACGCAAGGCTTGGGCCAGCACGGTGGTCAGCGACGGGCTGATCACCAGGGTGCCGCGCAGTACTTCGCGCAGGCGGGCGATCAGGTGTTCGGGTTCCATGTCCTTGAGCAGGTAGCCGTCGGCGCCGAAGCGCATGGCGTCGCGCACGTCGTGCTCGGCGTCGGACACGGTGAACAGCAGGATCTTGCCGGCGAAGCCCTGCTCGCGCAGGCGCTTGAGCGTCTCCACGCCATTGAGCTGCGGCATGTTGTTGTCCAGCACCACCAGGTCGGGAGTCAGGCGCTGTACAAGCTCGCAGGCCTCGAGGCCGTTGTTGGCTTCGCCCACCACGGTCAGGTCGCCTTCCAGCTCGATCAGCTGGCGCAGGCCGCGACGCATCATCGGATGGTCGTCGACCAGCAGCAGGGTGTGGGGCAGGGTGGCGTTCATGAAAGAGCCTCGGGAGTCGGTTGACGCAGGAATTCCGGACAGAACAGCAGACGCACGCGGGTGCCCAGGGGCTCGCGGGGAGTCAATGCGAGGCTGCCGCCCAGGCTGCGGGCGCGCTCCTGCATGATGTTCAGGCCATGGTGGTGACGGCTGTCGTAAGCGGGATCGATGCCGATGCCGTCGTCTTCGACCAGCAGCTCGACATTCTCGCCGCACTGACGCAGGTGCACCCAGGCCTGGCTGGCCTGGGCATGGCGCGCGCAGTTGGAGAGCGCCTCGCGGGCGATCTGCAGCAGGTGGATCTGCTCGGTGGCCGACAGGGTGAAGGCCAGCGGTTCGGCGTGCAGCAGCACGCGCAGGTTGCCGCGCTCGGCGAACTCGCGGGCGGTGTCGTCGAGGGCCTGCTCGATGCCGCCGTCCTGGATCTGCAGGCGGAAGGTGGTGAGCAGTTCGCGCAACTGGCGATAGGCGCTGTTCAGACCCTCGCGCAGCTCGTCGCTGACCTGCAGCAGCACCTCGCTGCTTTCGCCGCGGCGGATCAGGGTCTGCAGGCGGCTGACCTGCAGTTTCATGTAGGACAGCGCCTGGGCCAGCGAATCATGCAGCTCGCGGGCGATGGTAGTGCGCTCGTCGAGCAGCAGCAGGCGGTTGTCCTGCTCGCGCTGGCGCTCCAGCGACAGCGACGTGCCGATCAGGTTGGCCAGCGCCTGGATCAACTCCTGCTCCCACTGGCGCGGGGTGTGGCCGTCCTCGTAGTGGGCGCACAGCTCGCCCAGGCTGTTGCCCTGCGAGCTGATGATGAAGTCCAGGCCGTTGGGCTGGGTATGGCGCTGGCAGCTGGCGCAGTCGCTGCGCGCGCAGATTTCCCGCGACTCGTTGCCGTGCAGGGCGATCAGGTGCTCCACCGGCGCCTGGGTATCGCCTTTCAGGCACAGGGTCAGGCGCAGGCCGGGCAGGCGCTGCTGGAAGCTGTCGATCAGCTCGTCCAGCTGCTCGGCGTTGGCCGGGCTGCTGGCGATGCTGCGGCTGCTCTGGTACAGCAGCTCCAGGGCGGCATTGCTCTGCGCCAGGTTCTGCGTCTTTTCCGCCACCCGCGATTCGAGGGTGCGGTGCGATTCCTCGATGGCGTCGGCCATGGCGTTGAAGCTCAACGCCATCTGCCCCAGTTCATCGATGGAACGGTACTCGATGCGCGCGTCGAGGTCGCCGGCACGGAAGCGCTCGGTGGCGCCGACCAGCTCCTGCAACGGGGTGATCACGCTGTTCTGCAGCTCGAACATGCCCACCAGCAGGATCACCACGGTCATCAGCAGGGCCGCGCCCTGGATGCTCTGCTGCCAGCTCTGGCGCTTCTCGCTCTGCTTCTGCAGCTGCATGACGAAGTTTTCCAGCTGGCCGACGAAGATCTCCGACTGTTGCTGGAAGGTAACCCGGTCGCCACGCTCCAGGGCTGGCAGCAGCTGCTCGCGCCACTGACGCTGGATGTTGGCGAAGGCATGGCCGACCGGATCGTCGGGCTCGTCGCCGATCATGTGCCTGAGCGAGTTGCTGTCCAGGCGCCGCTGCATGTCGTCGCGCAGGGCGGCGATGGTGGTGGCGTCGGCATTGGCTTCCAGGCGCCAGTTCAGGCGGTAGGTGGCCATGCGCAGCGAGCCGGCGGTGTTGATGGCGGCGGCGTCGTCCTCGCTGACCATGGCGATCAGCACGGCACTGATCGCGCTGCAGAAGGCCAGGGTGGCGATCAGTATCACCGCCAGCCCGGCGCGGGCCGGCAACGAGCCCTTGAACCAGTCCAGCATCGCGCTACCTCCAAAGAGTTCGGAGCGCTCCGCGATCCACCGGCCGAGGCTCTTTTGTTGCGATAAATCAATGATTTAAAAGGATTTATTCTTGATTTTTGCCACTATCACTTTGGTGGTAGTTGGGGCAATGGTAGGTCGTAAGGGCGCCGGTGCTCCTTGATCCAGATCAAGAAACGACGGCCCCCCTGGCAATAGCCTGCAGCCATGAAACAGCTTGGGAGAGCGTTCATGGTGAGCCAGAAAATGCAACAGGGGTTGGTGCTGGGGATGAGTACCGCCGCGTTCACCATCTGCTTCATGGTGTGGATGATGTTCGCGGTACTCGGTGTACCCATCAAGGAACTGCTGCAGCTCAACGAGACCCAGTTCGGCCTGCTGGCCTCGACGCCGGTCCTGACCGGTTCGCTGATCCGCCTGCCGCTGGGCATGCTCACCGACCGCTTCGGCGGACGCATCGTGTTTTTCGTGCTGATGCTGGTCTGCGTGCTGCCGATCTACCTGATCAGCGAGGCCACCCAGTACTGGCAGTTCCTCGTCCTCGGGTTGTTCGTCGGCCTGGCCGGCGGCTCCTTCTCGGTAGGCATCGCCTACGTCGCCAAGTGGTTCGACAAGTCCAGCCAGGGCCTGGCCATGGGCATCTTCGGCGCGGGCAACGCCGGCTCGGCGCTGACCAAGTTCATCGCCCCGGCGATCATCGCCGCCGCCAGCTGGCAGATGGTGCCGAAGGTCTACTCGGCGATCATGTTCATCACCGCGCTGCTGTTCTGGTTCCTCACCTACGAGAACAAGGCGCACCGGGTACCGAGCAGCGTGTCGCTGGGTGAGCAGCTGAAGACCCTGAAGGACCCGCGCGTCTGGCGCTACTGCCAGTACTACTCGATCGTCTTCGGCGGCTACGTCGCGCTGGCCCTGTGGATGACCAAGTACTACGTGCAGGAATACGGCTTCAGCCTGCAGAGCGCGGCGCTGCTGGCCGCCTGCTTCTCCCTGCCGGGCGGCGTGCTGCGCGCCATCGGTGGCTGGATGTCGGACAAGTGGGGCGCGCACAGCGTGACCTGGTGGGTGATGTGGGTGAGCTGGGTGTGCCTGTTCATTCTGTCCTACCCGCAGACCGACTTCACCGTGCACACGGTCGACGGCCCGCGCACCTTCCATATCGGCCTCAACGTCTGGGTGTTCACTGCGCTGATGTTCGTCATGGGCATCGCCTGGGCGTTCGGCAAGGCCTCGGTATTCAAGTACATCGCCAACGACTTTCCCGATCGCATGGGCGCGGTGTCCGGCATCGTCGGCCTGGCCGGCGGCCTCGGCGGCTTTGTCCTGCCGATCATGTTCGGCGTGCTGGTCGACCTCACTGGAGTGCGCTCTTCCGCCTTCATGCTGTTGTACGGCGTGGTCTGGGTTTCTCTGATCTGGATGTACTTCAGCGAGGTTCGCAAAACCCCAGTCATGGGTTCGGGTTCCACCGCTTCCATGAATTCTGCTTCCTGACAAGGAGATTCAGCATGTCCGCAACCAAGAATCCGGCCATGGGGCAGCCGCCCCGGCAAGGGCCTGTGATTGAGGACTGGCGCCCGGAGGACCCACATTTCTGGGGTTCCACCGGCAAGGCCATCGCCACCCGTAACCTGTGGATCTCGATTCCCGCGCTGTTTCTCGCCTTCGCCGTGTGGATGGTGTGGAGCACGGTGATCGTGCGCCTCAATGCCATCGGTTTCAGCTTCAGCACCGATCAGCTGTTCTGGCTGGCGGCACTGCCGGGGCTGTCCGGGGCGACCTTCCGCATCTTCTATTCGTTTATGGTGCCGGTATTCGGCGGGCGCCGCTGGACCGCCCTGAGCACCGCCTCGCTGCTGATTCCGTCGATCTGGATGGGCTTCGCCGTGCAGGACCCGGGCACGCCCTACAGCGTGTTCGTGATCATCGCGCTGCTGTGCGGTTTCGGCGGCGGCAACTTCGCCTCCTCGATGTCCAACATCAGCTTCTTCTACCCCAAGGCGCAGCAGGGCACCGCCCTGGGCCTGAACGCCGGCCTGGGCAACCTGGGCGTGTCGGCCATGCAGTTCCTGGTGCCGCTGGTCATCGGCTTCGGCCTGTTCGGCGCGGTCGGCGGCAAGCCGCAGGAACTGGCTGACGGCAGCCAGCTGTGGCTGCAGAACGCCGGCCTGGTGTGGGTGCCGCTGATCGCGGCGGTGACCCTGGCGGCCTGGTTCGGCATGAACGACCTGGCCAGCGCCAAGGCGTCCTTCGCCGAGCAGGCGGTGATCTTCAGGCGCAAACACAACTGGCTGATGTGCTGGCTGTACCTGGCCACCTTTGGTTCGTTCATCGGCTTCGCCGCGGCCTTCCCGCTGCTGATCAAGCATTCCTTCCCCGAGGTCAACGCGCTCAAGTTCGCCTTCCTCGGCCCGCTGGTCGGCGCCCTGGTGCGTCCGCTGGGCGGCTGGGTGGCAGACAAGCTGGGTGGCGCGCGGGTGACCCTGTGGAACTTCGTGCTGATGATCGCCGCCGTGTTCGGGGTGATCGCCTTCCTGCCGCAGCACGGCCAGGGCGGTAACTTCTACGGTTTCCTGGCCATGTTCATGCTGCTGTTTGTCACTACCGGCATCGGCAACGGTTCGACCTTCCGCATGATCCCGGTGATCTTCCGCACCCTGCACGAGCGCCTCAGCGCCGGTAAGGGCGCCGCCGAGAAGGAACAGGCGATCAAGGCCGCCGGCAAGGAATCGGCCGCGGTGCTCGGCTTCAGCTCGGCCATCGGGGCCTTCGGCGCCTTCTTCATTCCCAAGTCCTTCGGCAGCTCCATCGCCCTCACCGGCGGGCCCGAGGTCGCCCTGTACGTGTTCGTTGGCTACTACGTCAGCTGCATCCTGGTCACCTGGTGGTGGTACTCGCGCAAGGGCGCAGAGACCCCCTGCTAGTCCGCCACAACCCAAGAAATGACGAGCGCGGGGCCGCCCGCACTCAGCCTGAGAGGAAGAGAAAATGAGCCACATACTCGACCAGCTGCGCTTCTTCAATCGCAAGCAGGGGGAGTTCGCCGACGGTCATGGCGAGACCCGCAAGGAATCGCGTGACTGGGAGAACGTCTACCGCTCGCGCTGGCAGTACGACAAGATCGTGCGCTCCACCCACGGGGTGAACTGCACCGGTTCGTGCTCCTGGAAGATCTACGTGAAGAACGGCCTGATCACCTGGGAAACCCAGCAGACCGACTACCCGCGCACGCGCAACGACCTGCCCAACCACGAACCGCGTGGCTGCCCGCGCGGCGCCAGCTACAGCTGGTACATCTACAGCGCCAACCGCCTGAAGTACCCCAAGGTGCGAAAGCCGCTGCTCAAGCTGTGGCGCGACGCGCGCAAGACCCTGGCTCCGGTCGAGGCCTGGGCCAGCATCGTCAGCGACCCGATCAAGGCCGAGAGCTACAAGAGCAAGCGTGGCATGGGCGGTTTCATCCGTTCCAGCTGGAACGAGGTCAACGAGATCATCGCCGCGGCCAACGTCTACACCGTCAAGCAGTTCGGCCCGGACCGCGTGGTCGGCTTCTCGCCGATCCCGGCCATGTCGATGGTCAGCTATGCCGCCGGTAGCCGTTACCTGTCGCTGATCGGCGGCGTGTGCCTGTCCTTCTACGACTGGTACTGCGACCTGCCGCCGTCCTCGCCGCAGGTGTGGGGCGAGCAGACCGACGTGCCGGAATCGGCCGACTGGTACAACTCCAACTACATCATCGCCTGGGGCTCCAACGTTCCGCAGACCCGTACCCCGGACGCGCACTTCTTCACCGAGGTGCGCTACAAGGGCACCAAGACCGTGGCCATCACCCCGGACTACGCCGAGGTGGCCAAACTCACCGACCTCTGGCTCAACCCCAAGCAGGGTACCGACGCGGCGCTGGCGCAGGCCTTCGCCCACGTCATCTTCAAGGAATTCCACCTGGAGAAGCCCAGCGCCTACTTCACCGACTACGCCAAGCGTTACACCGACCTGCCGATGCTGGTGCTGCTCAATGAGCAGGACGGCAGCTACCGCGCCGAGCGCTTCCTGCGTGCCAGCGACCTGACCGACAGCCTCGGCCAGGGCAACAACCCCGAGTGGAAGACCATCGCCGTCGACGCCTCTGGCGAACTGGTGTCGCCGCAGGGTTCCATCGGCTACCGCTGGGGCGAGAAGGGCAAGTGGAACATCGAGGCCCGCGAGGGCGGTGCCGGGCGCGAGATCGATCTCAAGCTCAGCCAGATCGACAGTGGCGAAGTGGCGGAAGTCGCCTTCCCTTATTTCGGCGGGCAGACCCACGAGTATTTCACTGCCGTGCCGGGCGAGGAGATCCAGCTGCGCCGCGTACCGGTGCGTACCGTGATCCTGTCCGACGGCAGCCAGGCGCGGGTCGCCAGCGTGTTCGACCTGATGGCCGCCAACCTCGGCATCGACCGTGGACTGGGCGGCGCCAACGTCGCCAACCACTATGACGACGACCGCGTGCCGGGCACCCCGGCCTGGCAGGAGAAGATCACCGGCGTCAGCCGCGAGAAGGCCATCCAGATCGCCCGCGAGTTCGCCGACAACGCCGACAAGACCAAGGGCCGTTCCATGATCATCGTCGGTGCGGCGATGAACCACTGGTACCACATGGACATGAACTACCGTGGCCTGATCAACATGCTGATGTTGTGCGGCTGCGTCGGGCAGACCGGTGGCGGCTGGGCCCACTACGTCGGCCAGGAGAAGCTGCGTCCGCAGTGCGGCTGGCTGCCGCTGGCTTTCGGCCTGGACTGGAGCCGTCCGCCGCGCCAGATGAACGGCACCAGCTTCTTCTACAACCACAGCTCGCAGTGGCGCCACGAGAAGATGAGCATTCACGAGGTGCTCTCGCCGCTGGCCGACAAGTCGCAGTTCCCCGAGCACATGCTCGACTACAACATCCGCGCCGAGCGCGCCGGCTGGCTGCCGAGCGCCCCGCAGCTGAACCGCAACCCGCTGCAGATCTGCCGCGACGCCAAGGCCGCCGGTCTGTCGCCGGTGGACTACGTGACCAAGTCGCTGGCCGACGGCTCGCTGCGCTTCTCCTGTGAACAGCCGGACAACCCGGTCAACTTCCCGCGCAACATGTTCATCTGGCGCTCGAACTTGCTCGGTTCTTCGGGCAAGGGCCACGAGTACATGCTCAAGTACCTGCTCGGCACCAAGAACGGCGTGATGAACGAGGACCTCGGCAAGCGCGGCGGCTTCAAGCCGAACGAGGCCGAGTGGGTGGACGAGGGCGCCATCGGCAAGCTCGACCTGGTCACTACCCTCGACTTCCGCATGTCCTCGACCTGCGTGTACTCCGACATCGTCCTGCCGACCGCGACCTGGTACGAGAAGGACGACATGAACACCTCGGACATGCACCCCTTCATCCACCCGCTGTCGGCCGCCATCGATCCGGCCTGGGAAGCGCGTTCGGACTGGGAGATCTACAAGGGCATCGCCAAGTCCTTCTCCGAGATGGCCAAGGGACACCTGGGCGTCGAGCAGGACCTGGTCACCGTGCCGCTGCTGCACGACACCCCCGGCGAACTGGCGCAGCCCTTCGGTGGCAGCGACTGGAAAACCGCGGGCGTGGCGCCGCAGCCGGGCAAGAACTGCCCGAACATCACGGTGGTCGAGCGCGACTACCCGAACACCTACAAGAAGTTCACCTCGCTCGGCCCGCTGCTGGACAAGCTGGGCAACGGCGGCAAGGGCATCAACTGGAACACCGAGCACGAGGTCGAGTTCCTCGGCGAGCTGAACTACAAGGTGCGTGAGGAGGGCGTCAGCCAGGGACGGCCGAAGATCGAGTCGGCCATCGACGCGGCGGAGGTCATCCTCTCGCTGGCCCCGGAAACCAACGGCCATGTCGCCGTGAAGGCCTGGGCGGCGCTGTCGGAGTTCACCGGTCGCGATCACAGGCACCTGGCGCTGCCCAAGGAGCATGAGGCGATCCGCTTCCGCGATATCCAGGCGCAGCCGCGCAAGATCATCTCCAGCCCGACCTGGTCCGGCCTGGAAGACGAGCACGTGTCCTACAACGCCGGCTACACCAACGTCCACGAGCTGATCCCGTGGCGCACCATCACCGGTCGCCAGCAGTTCTACCAGGATCACCCCTGGATGCTGGCCTTCGGCGAGGGCCTGATGAGCTACCGGCCGCCGATCAACACCCGCTCGACCGGCTACGTGAAGGGCAAGATGTCCAACGGCAACCCGGAGATCTGCCTGAACTGGATCACCCCGCACCAGAAGTGGGGCATCCACAGCACCTACACCGACAACCTGATCATGCTCACCCTGAGCCGTGGCGGTCCGATCGTGTGGATGAGCGAGATCGACGCCAAGAAGGTCGGCATCGAGGACAACGACTGGATCGAGTGCTTCAACGCCAACGGCGCCCTGACCGCCCGCGCGGTGGTCAGCCAGCGGGTCAAGGAAGGCATGGTGATGATGTACCACGCCCAGGAACGCATCGTGAACGTGCCCGGCGCCGAGAGCACCCAGACCCGCGGTGGCCACCACAACTCGGTGACCCGCGTGGTCCTGAAACCCACCCATATGATCGGTGGCTACGCCCAGCTGGCCTACGGCTTCAACTACTACGGCACCGTGGGCTGCAACCGCGACGAGTTCGTCGTGGTGCGCAAGATGAACAAGGTGGACTGGCTGGACGGGCCTAACGGCGACGCCCTGCCACAACCGCTGCCGACCGAGATCGAGTGAGGAGAGCCGACATGAAAATTCGTTCACAAGTGGGCATGGTCCTGAACCTGGACAAGTGCATCGGCTGCCACACCTGCTCGATCACCTGCAAAAACGTCTGGACCAGCCGAGAAGGCATGGAATACGCCTGGTTCAACAACGTCGAGACCAAGCCCGGTATCGGCTACCCGAAAGAGTGGGAAAACCAGGAGAAGTGGAAAGGCGGCTGGGTGCGCAACAAGGATGGTTCGATCAACCCGAAGATCGGCGGCAAGTTCCGCGTGCTGGCGAACATCTTCTCCAACCCGGATCTGCCGAGCATCGACGACTACTACGAGCCGTTCGACTTCGACTACCAGCACCTGCATACCGCGCCGCTGGGTAAGCACCAGCCGGTGGCCCGCCCGCGTTCGGTGATCTCCGGCCAGCGCATGGAGAAGATCGAGTGGGGTCCGAACTGGGAGGAGATTCTCGGCACCGAGTTCGCCAAGCGCCGTAAGGACAAGAACTTCGACAAGGTGCAGGCCGACATCTACGGCGAGTACGAAAACACCTTCATGATGTACCTGCCGCGCCTGTGCGAGCACTGCCTCAACCCGGCGTGCGCGGCCTCCTGCCCGAGCGGCGCGATCTACAAGCGCGAGGAGGACGGCATCGTCCTCATCGACCAGGAGAAGTGCCGCGGCTGGCGCATGTGCATCAGCGGCTGCCCGTACAAGAAGATCTACTTCAACTGGAAGAGCGGCAAATCCGAGAAGTGCATCTTCTGCTACCCGCGCATCGAGGCCGGCATGCCGACCGTGTGCTCGGAAACCTGCGTGGGCCGCATCCGCTACCTGGGCGTGCTGCTGTATGACGCCGACCGCATCCACGAGGTGGCCAGCACCCCGAGCGAGCAGGACCTGTACCAGAAGCAGCTGGAGATCTTCCTCGACCCGTTTGACCCCAAGGTGATCGAGCAGGCGCTGAAGGACGGCGTGCCCATGTCGGTGATCGAGGCCGCGCAGAAGTCGCCGGTGTACAAGCTGGCGGTGGACTGGCAGCTGGCCCTGCCGCTGCACCCGGAATACCGCACCCTGCCGATGGTCTGGTACGTACCGCCGCTGTCGCCGATCCAGAACGCCGCCGCCAAGGGCAGCGTGAGCATGGATGGCGTGCTGCCGGACGTGGACAGCCTGCGCATCCCGGTGCGCTACCTGGCCAACCTGCTCACCGCCGGTGACGAGCAGCCGGTCAAGCTGGCCCTCAAGCGCCTGCTGGCGATGCGTGCCTACAAGCGCGCCGAGCAGGTCGACGGCGTGCAGGACCTCAAGGTGCTGGAGTCGGTCGGCCTGAGTGTGGCGCAGTGCGAGGACATGTACCGCTACCTGGCCATCGCCAACTACGAGGATCGCTACGTGATTCCGTCGGCGCACCGCGAGGAGGCCATGAGCGATGCCTTCGCCGAGCGTTCCGGCTGTGGCTTCAGCTTCGGCAGCGGCTGCAGTGGCTCGTCGGACACCAACATGTTCGGCGCCAAGAAGGCCAACAAGCGCGACATCCTCAAGACCGTGCAGATCTGGGAGGAATGACCATGCAGATTCTCAAGGTGATTTCCTTGTTGCTCGACTACCCGGAGGAGGCGCTGCGCAGCGCCCACAAGGAGCTGGACGAGGCCATCTGCAGTGCCCGCGAGATCAGCCCGGACCAGCGCGGCTCGCTGCTGCGCCTGCTCGACGAGCTGGCCGGTGACGAGCTGATGGACGTGCAGGAGCGCTACACCGAGCTGTTCGACCGCGGCCGCGCCCTGTCGCTGCTGCTGTTCGAGCACGTGCATGGCGAGTCGCGCGACCGCGGCCAGGCCATGGTCGACCTGATGGCGCAGTACGAGGCCGCCGGGTTCGCCATCGGCGTGCGCGAGCTGCCCGACTACATCCCGTTGTACCTGGAGTACCTGGCCAGCCGCGAAGACCTCGAGGCCCGCGAGGGCCTGGCCGACGTGGCGCACCTGCTGGCCCTGCTGGCGGCGCGCCTGGAGGAGCGCGAGAGCCCTTACGCCGCGTGTTTCCGCGCGCTGCTGCAGATCGCCGGCGAACAGCCGGCGGTGGCGGTGGCCGAGGTGCGCGAGCAGGTGGCCGGCGAGGTGCGCGACGACAGCCTGGAAGCGCTGGACAAGTTGTGGGAGGAGGAGGCCGTGGACTTCCTCAAGGCCGAGCAGCAGGACCGCTGCCCGAGCCAGACCACGATGCCGGGCAAGGCTCGCGAAGAGGTGCCGGTGCCGCTGCACTGGATCGATTTCAAGCAGGACGGGGCGGCCAGCGTGCCGGCCCAGGAGGTGCACAATGGCTAATCTGAACTTCCTCGCCTTCGGCGTGTATCCCTATATCGCCCTGGCGGTCTGCCTGATCGGCAGCTGGGCGCGTTTCGATCTGTCGCAGTACAGCTGGAAGGCCGGTTCCAGCCAGATCTTCAACCGTACCCCGGCCGAACACCGCTACATGCGCATCGCCAGCAACCTGTTCCATGTCGGCGTGCTGTTCGTGCTGGCCGGCCACTTCGTCGGCCTGCTGACCCCGGCCTCGGTCTATCACCATGTGATCAGCACCGAGAACAAGCAGCTGCTGGCGATGGTCTCCGGCGGCCTGTTCGGCGGCCTGTGCCTGATCGGCCTGCTGATGCTGCTCAAGCGCCGCCTGAGCGACGCGCGGGTGCGCGCCAGCTCCAGCTGCTCGGACATTCTGGTGCTGGTCGTGCTGCTGGTGCAGCTGCTGCTGGGCCTGGGCACCATCTATGCCTCGACCCACCACATGGACGGCTCGGTGATGGTGATGCTGGCCGACTGGGCGCAGTACACCGTGACCCTGCAGCCGCAGCTGGCCGCCGCGGCCATCGCCCCGGTGAGCCTGGTGTACAAGCTGCACGTGTTCCTCGGCCTGAGCCTGTTCGTGCTGTTCCCCTTCACCCGCCTGGTGCACATCGTCAGCGCGCCGGTGTGGTACCTGGGGCGGCGCTACCAGATCGTGCGCCAGAAGGCCTGAGGCAACGTCTGGATCGGCTGCGCGTCGGCCGGCCGGTCCACAGCGGATGAATCTTGAGTCGTGTAGCCCGGACAGGCGTCAGCGTCATCCGGGACCAGCAAGGTGGGTGGCGTCACCCACCGCCAAACGAATGCGTGGAGGTGTGACATGGGTTGTGGATGCGGAGGTAGCGGCAACGGTGGTGGTGGCTGCGCCGGTGGTGCCAGCCAGGTCGTGGTGCCCGAGCCGGCGCAGGCCGCTGTGCAGGCGTTCGAGCCGGTCGTCGAGCAGACCCCGGCCGCGGACGACGAAGGCGAGGATGAGCCCTCACTGGAACTGATCGCCAGCAGCGAGCAGGAGTGGCCGCGGATTAAGGTCAATGGTGTCGGCATCGCACCCGAGGCGATCGCCCAGGAGCTGCAGTACCACCCGGCGAACACCCGCCAGGAGGCCATCTTCCTGGCCAGCCAGGCGCTGGTGATCCGCGAGCTGCTGCAGCAGCGGATCAATGCGTTGGATATCCGGGTACGCGCGGCCACGGGCGAGAGCGAGGAGGAGGCCGCCACTCGCACGCTGATCGAACGCGAGGTGGCGCTGCCGCATGCCGACGAGGCGACCTGTCGCGCCTACTTCGAGCGCAATCGCTCGCGCTATGCCAGCGCACCGCTGCTGGCGGCCCGGCACATCCTGCTGGCCTGCCCGGCCGACGATGCCGAGGAGCGCAGCCAGGCCCGTGACCAGGCCCAGGCGCTGATCGCCGAGTTGCAGGCACAGCCCGAGCGCTTCGCCGAGCTGGCCATGGCGCATTCGGCCTGCCCCTCCAAGGAGCAGGGCGGGGCGCTGGGGCAGATCAGCCAGGGCCAGACGGTGCCGGAGTTCGAGCGCCAGTTGTTCCGCTTGCCGCTCGGCCTGGCCGGGCAGCCGCTGGAAAGCCGCTATGGCTTCCATGTGGTGCTGGTGGAGCAGCGTCTCGAGGGCCAGCCATTGCCGTTCGAGGCGGTGCACAAGAGCATCTGCGCCGAGCTGGACCAGCGTGTGTGGCAGGTGGCCGTGGCGCAGTACCTGAAGAACCTGATCGGCGAGGCGGACATCCAGGGCATCCTGCTCGAAGGCGCCGACAGCCCACTGTTGCAGTAAACCGGCCCAGGGCCTGGGGAGTACCATGAGCAGCCTGCTGCAGGACGGCTTCGGCCGCAGCATCGATTACCTGCGCCTGTCGGTCACCGACCGCTGCGATTTCCGCTGCGTCTACTGCATGGCCGAGGACATGACCTTCCTGCCACGCCAGCAGGTGCTGACGCTGGAAGAGCTGGAGCGTACGGCGCGGATCTTCGTCGCCCAGGGCGTGCGCAAGATCCGCCTCACCGGCGGCGAGCCGCTGGTGCGTCCCGGTGTGGTCGGTCTGTGCCAGCGCATCGCCGCGCTGCCGGGCCTGCGCGAGCTGGTGATGACCAGCAATGGCTCACAGCTGCACAAGCTGGCCAGGCCGCTGGCCGAGGCGGGGGTCAAGCGCCTCAACATCAGCCTGGACAGCCTGCGCCCCGAACGCTTTCGCGCCATCACCCGTACCGGCGAACTGGGCCAGGTGCTGGCCGGTATCGAGGCCGCGCAGGCGGCCGGCTTCGCCAACCTCAAGCTGAACGTGGTGGTGATGCACGGGCGCAATGCCGACGAGGTGACGGACCTGGTCGACTTCGCCCTGAACCGCGGCCTGGATATCAGCTTCATCGAGGAGATGCCGCTGGGGCAGGTGGGGCGCGAGCGCGGCGAGAGCTACTGTTCCAGCGACTGGGTGCGCGAGCGTATCGCCGAACGCTATACCCTGGTTGACAGTGCCGAGCAGAGCGGTGGGCCGGCGCGTTACGTGCGCTTGCAGGATTTTCCGGACCGGCGCATCGGCTTCATCTCGCCGCACAGCCACAACTTCTGTGCGACCTGTAACCGCGTGCGGGTCACGGTCGAGGGGCGTCTGCTGCTGTGCCTGGGCCACGAACATTCGCTCGACCTGCGCGGCCTGCTGCGCCGTCACCCATGCGACGACGCCCCGGTGCTGGCGGCCATCCGTCAGGGGCTGCTGCGCAAACCGCTGCGCCACGAATTCGACACCGGGGACGTGCAGATCCTGCGCTTCATGAACGCCACCGGCGGCTGATCAACTCCCGCTGGCCCACGCTTGGGCCGTTACCACCTGCCAGGCGGCGTTGCTCCGCCATGGCCGGTGGTTTTTTATTACACGGTACGCGAGAAACGCCCGCTCTGGCCTTCGCCCAGGTAGGCGTCGAACGCCATCGCCACGCTGCGCATCATCAGCTGCCCGCGCGGCAGCAGCACCAGCGCATCGGCGTGGATCTGCACCAGGTCGTCGGCCAGGTGCTCTTCGAGCCGGGCCAGCGACTCGGCGAAGTAGTCGAGGAAGTGGATGCCGTGGCGCGCCTCCAGTTCCGCGAACTCGACCCGGCCATGGCACATCAGTGCGGTGATCACCTCGCGCCGCAGCAGGTCGTCGTCGCTCAGGCGGTAGCCGCGGTGCACCGGCAACAGGCCCTGGTCGATGCGCGCGTAGTAGTGCGAGAGTTCCTTGACGTTCTGGCTGTAGCTGTCGCTCACCTTGCCGATCGACGACACCCCGAGGCCGATCAGGTCGCAGTCGGCGTGGGTCGAGTAGCCCTGGAAGTTGCGCTGCAGCGTACCTGCCTCGCGGGCCAGGCACAGCTCGTCGTCGGGCAGGGCGAAGTGATCCATGCCGATATACACGTAGCCGGCCGCGGTCAGGCGCTGGATGGTCAGCTCCAGCAGCTCCAGCTTGCGCTCCGGTGGCGGCATGTCCTCGCGGCGAATCAGCCGCTGGGCACGCACCATTTCCGGCAGGTGCGCATAGCTGTAGGCGGCGATGCGATCCGGGCGCAGGGCGATGATCTTGTCCAGGGTGGTGTCGAAGCTGGCGACGGTCTGCAGCGGCAGGCCATAGATCAGGTCCACCGAGACCGATTTGAAGGCGGCCTCGCGGGCGGCGGCGACCAGCTCGTAGGTCTGCTCTTCGCTCTGCAGGCGATTGACGGCGGCCTGCACCTGCTGGTCGAAGTCCTGCACGCCGAAGCTCAGACGGTTGAAGCCCAGCGCGCGCAACTCGGCGATGCGTTCGCGGCTTATGGTGCGCGGGTCGACCTCGATGGAAAACTCGTGATCGTCGCTTTCATCGAAGCGGAAGTGCTGGCGCAGGCAGCCCATCAGTTCGGCGAGCTGCGCGCTGCTCAGGTAGGTCGGCGTGCCGCCGCCGAGGTGCAGCTGGGTCAGGCGTCGCGACGGGCTGAACAGCGCCGCCTGCAGGGCGATTTCGCGCTTGAGGTAATCCAGGTACTCGACGGCGCGGTGGGTCTTCTGGGTGATGATCTTGTTGCAGGCGCAGTAGTAGCAGAGGCTCTGGCAGAAGGGGATATGGATATAGGCCGACAAGGCCTTGGCGGGCGCCCGGTTGCTGCGCTCGGCGGCTTGCCGGTAGTCGTCCTCGGCGAAGGCCTGGCGGAACTGGGGCGCCGTGGGGTAAGAGGTGTAGCGCGGCCCCGGGCGGTCGTATTTCTCTACCAGCGAGCGGTCGAAGCGCAGTGAACTGGTCATGGCAAGTGATTCCTGAGGAGCTTGATGCACTGCAGGATACCCCCTGGCGCCGGTCGGCGCGAACGCCTGAGCGCAGGTTTGCGGGCAAACTTGATCACGGTCAAGTTGCATCCGGCCTCCTGACGTAGATTGCACAGCATCTTGTGTTTTTCGTTGCTAACAGCAACTAGATGATGTGTCAGGAGGTGATGGATGTGTGCGGATCAGGTCCCCTATCGACCGCAGGCGCTGTTCAAGCGCGATGGCCAGGAAGTGCCCTTCGAGGCGGCCAAGATCGAGCGTGCGATTGCCGCCGCCGGGCAGGCCACGGGCGAGTTCGAGGCGCATGAGGCCAGTGCCCTGGCCGACGCGGTGCTGGCGCGCCTGCTGGAGTTCCACTGCGTGGGCGTGGAGCAGGTGCAGGACCGGGTCGAGCGGGTGCTGATGGAGGCCGGCTACTACCAGACCGCACGCGCCTACATCGTCTACCGCGAGCGCCATGGCCGCCTGCGCCGCGAGCGCAAGCAGCTGATCGACGTGGCCGCGTCGATGAACGAATACCTGTCGCGCCAGGACTGGCGCGTGCAGGCCAACGCCAACCAGGGCTACTCGCTGGGCGGGCTGATCCTCAACGTGTCCGGCAAGGTCACCGCCAACTACTGGCTGGACGAGGTCTACAGCGAAGACATCGGCCTGGCCCACCGCGAGGCCGACCTGCACATCCACGACCTCGACATGCTCGCCGGCTACTGCGCCGGCTGGTCGTTGCGCACCCTGCTGCACGAGGGCCTCAACGGCATCCCCGGGCGGGTCGAGGCCGGCCCGCCCAGGCACCTGTCCAGCGCCCTGGGGCAGATGGTCAACTTTCTCGGCACCCTGCAGAACGAGTGGGCCGGGGCCCAGGCCTTCAGCTCCTTCGATACCTATCTCGCGCCCTACGTGCGCAAGGACAGCCTCAGCTACGCGCAGGTGCGCCAGTCGCTGCAGGAGTTCATCTACAACCTCAACGTGCCGTCACGCTGGGGCACCCAGACGCCCTTCACCAACCTGACCTTCGACTGGGTCTGCCCGGAAGACCTGCGCGAGCAGGTGCCGGTGATCGGCGGCCAGGAGATGCCGTTCTGCTACGGCGAGCTGCAGGCCGAGATGGAGCTGATCAACCGCGCCTACATCGAGGTGATGATGGCCGGCGACGCCAAGGGCCGGGTGTTCACCTTCCCGATCCCGACCTACAACATCACCCACGACTTCCCCTGGGACAGCGACAACGCCACGCGCCTGTTCGACATGACCGCGCGCTACGGCCTGCCGTACTTCCAGAACTTCCTCAACTCGGACATGCAGCCCAACCAGGTGCGCTCGATGTGCTGCCGCCTGCAGCTGGACGTGCGCGAGCTGCTCAAGCGCGGCAACGGCCTGTTTGGCTCGGCCGAGCAGACCGGTTCGCTCGGCGTGGTGACCCTCAACTGCGCGCGCCTCGGCTACCTGTACCGGGACGATCTGGACGGCCTGATGCAGCGCTTCGACGCGCTGCTGGACATGGCCTTCGAGAGCCTGGAGGTGAAGCGCAAGGTGATCCAGCACCACATGGATGCCGGCCTCTATCCCTACACCCGACGCTACCTGGGCACCCTGCGCAATCACTTCTCCACCATCGGGGTCAACGGCCTGCACGAGATGCTGCGCAACTTCAGCGGCGACCGCGAGGGCATGCACACCGAGGACGGCCGCCAGCTGGCGCTGCAGGTGCTGGATCACGTGCGCGCGCGCCTGGTGCAGTTCCAGGAGCAGAGCGGCCACCTGTACAACCTGGAGGCCACCCCGGCCGAAGGCACCACCTACCGCTTCGCCAAGGAGGACCGCAAGCGCTTCCCCGACATCCTCCAGGCCGGCACGCCCGAGGCGCCGTACTACACCAACTCCTCGCAGCTACCGGTGGGCTTCACCGACGACCCCTTCGAGGCGCTGGCGTTGCAGGACGAGCTGCAGTGCAAGTACACCGGCGGCACTGTGCTGCACCTGTACATGGCCGAGCGGGTTTCTTCGGCGCAGGCCTGCAAGCAGCTGGTGCGCACCGCGCTGTCGCGCTTCCGCCTGCCGTACCTGACCATCACCCCGACCTTCTCCATCTGCCCGGTGCATGGCTACCTGGCCGGTGAGCACGAGTTTTGTCCGAAGTGCGACGAGGCGCTGCTGCAGAAACAGCAGTGCTGCGGCGCCTGCGGCGGCTGAACCACGATTCCATCCACAGCAAGGAGCGACACCATGAATGCACCCGTGCAACTTCCCGAAGCCCAGCGCCAGCGCTGCGAGGTCTGGACCCGCGTGATGGGTTACCACCGTCCGGTGGCGGCCTTCAATCTCGGCAAGCAGTCCGAGCATCGCGAGCGCCAGCATTTCGCCGAGCCGCGCTGAGTCCGCCCGAAGCCCGGGCCATCGGTGATGGCCCGGGCTTCGCCACGTCCGCCATTGGAGCCACGAGCATGCCTTCAGTGCCTTCGCGTCATGCCTTTCGCCCGCTGCGCATCGGCGGGCTGCAAGCCATGACCACCCTCGACTACCCCGATCATCTGGCCTGCGTACTGTTCTGCCAGGGCTGCGCCTGGCGCTGCCGCTACTGCCACAACCCCGAGCTGATCCGCTGCGGCGGCCCCACCGAGTGGAGCTGGAACAAGGTGCTGGGCTTCCTGCGCCAGCGCCAGGGGCTGCTGCAGGCGGTGGTGTTCTCCGGCGGCGAGGCGACCCTGCAGCCGGCGCTGCCGTCCGCCATGCGCCGGGTGCGCGAGCTGGGCTTCAAGGTCGGCCTGCACAGTGCCGGGATCAAGCCGGCTTCCTTCGGTCGCGCGCTGGCGCACTGCGACTGGGTCGGTTTCGACGTCAAGGCGCTGGAGGAGGAGGTTGCGTTAATTACTGGTGTCAGCGCCAGCGGCCAGGCCAATTGGCGCAGTCTGGAGCTGCTGCTTGAGAGCGGTGTGGACTACGAGTGCCGTACCACGGTGCATTGGAACCTGTCCGACTGTCGGCGCCTGCAGCGTCTTGGAGAGCGTCTGGCGGGGCTTGGCGTACGGCGTTTCGCAGTACAACTGGCGCGCCCCCAGCAGATGCTCGACAGCGACTTGGGCAGTGCTGCCACGCCGGCCCAGGCGGCTGAACTCTGGCCCTATTTCGAGCAGCTATTCGAGCGTTTCGAGCTTCGCGCAAGTTGATTCACCAGCCCCAGAACTGTAACCACCAGCCATAGCCGAGCAGCGTATTGCTCAGCAACAGGGCCAGCATCGGAGCCTGGCGGCTCTGCCAGGGTAACTGGGTACAGACACGCCAGCCCAGGTACAGGCTCCACAGACCCGCGGCAACTATCAGCACTGCTCTGGCCTGGTTTACCCAGAGCAGTTGCAGGCCTTCATAGCGCAGCAGTTTGACGGTGGTCGACGACAGACCGAGAAACAGACCAGCAGCGCCAGTCGGCACCAGGCAGAGGGCCAGATGACGGGCAAAGGCGAGCGGCTTGCCTGCCAGCACACTGCCGGCAATCAGAAGCAGGTGAATCCCGCCGCCCAGGAGCAAGGCGCCGAGTACCAGATATAGGCAGATGCTCAGGCCATCCAGCCAGGTGAAGGCATCGTTGACCTGTGGGTAGTGGGTCAGTACCCACCAGGGCGCATCAGCCTGCAGAGGCCACAGTTGATCATGTGCGACCAGCCATTCGGCCATACTCTGCTTGAGCGCGATGAACCAGGGGCTGATCGTCCACTGGAAGGCAGCCATGGCCAGGCCGATCACTCCGTACAACAGCAGGCGGGCCTCCCACAGATTGCCGTGCTCCCCCAGATGCACGATCTCCTCATTACTGGAGCGGGCAATTAGCCGTACGGCGTCGCGTTGTCCGCTGCAGCGGCCGCAGGCGTGGCAGGCCGAAGCGCCACGCATGCGGCGGATGTCCAGCAACGGTGCGCAGTTGGGGGCGGGCAGATGCGGCGGCAGGTTGGCCTGCCAGCGTTCTTCACTGACCCGATAATGCATGGGCGCGAGCTTGGCCAGCAGAGCAAAAACACCGCTGACCGGACACAGATAACGGCACCAGACGCGCTTGCCGCGGCCATAGAAGAAACCGACCAGCATGGCGGCGATGGTCGATCCGCCGAGAATAAGCAGCGCAGCCTGGGCGTAGTCATAGACGCTGATCAGTTGGCCGTACAGGGTGGTGGCCAGGAAGCCTACCGAGGGCCAGCCAGCCCAGCGCATCCAGCGCGGGATGCCACGCCCCATACCGTGCTGGCTGGCCCATTCACTGAGAGCACCCTCCGGGCAAAGTAGGCCGCACCACATGCGCCCGAACAGCACCACCGAGAGCAGCACAAAGGGCCACCAGATGCCCCAGAACACGAACTGGGCGAGCAGTGTGAGGTTATCGAGCATGCGTGCCTGGTTGTCGGGCAGAGGCAGGAGTGCAGGAGTGACCAGTAGCACGACGTAGAACAAGACCACAATCCATTGCGCTCGCTGTACAGCAACGGAATGGCGGCGCAGACCGTTGCCTATGCCCATTAGGCAACGGCTGAATAGCAGTTTCATGTTGCGGCGCGAATGCTGGGTGAGTTTGCCCTGGGTCGCCTTAGCCACCAGGCCAGCAGCCAGTATGAAACAAGTACGGCTACAGCAACCGCTGATGGCATGGCCCGGTAGCCGGTCATCCCGGCAATCAGCCCGCCAATGCGCGCACCGTCATCCAGCCAGGCCGAGGTATCCCAGAGTGGGTCGCCCAGCCAGCCATATAGCGCCTCAGGAAGATCCATCCCCATCAGCTGACCGGTGGTGCGATCCAGTGCATTCATCAGCATTGAGCCGCCTAGCAGCAGCAACAGGGTTTCACTGATGGTGAAGAACCGTCGCCAGTCGAGAAACCGGCTGCCTCGTTGCAACAGCACAAAGCTTAGCGCGCCGAGCGCTCCACCGAGGAGGGCGCCTGCGATGGTTTGTATGGCGCTGGCGGAGCCGACTGCACCATAGAGAAAAATCGCGATCTCGCTGCCTTCTCGGGCTACAGCCAGTGTCGCGAGCAGTGTCAGCCCACTGTGTCGGCTGTGCGCAAGGGCCTGTTGGGCTCGGCTCTCAAGCGCATTGCGAAGATTGCCGGCGTTTTGCGACATCCACACCACCATTTGCAGAATCAGCAAACTGGCCAGAGCGCTCATCGCGGCTTGAAACCACTCACCGGGAGTGCCGCTCATCCAACTGCCAGCCACGACCATCAACAGGGCCAGCAGGGCAGCCAGGGCGATGCCTGCAGCGACGCCCTCCCAGAGCTTGCGCAAAAGCTGGCGTGCATTGTATTGGCGGCTCAACCAGGCATGCAGCAGACCAATGACCAACAGTGCCTCGACGCTCTCGCGCCAGACGATCAATAGTGCCTGTTCCATGGGAACTCCTTATTGAGCCTCGATGTAGCCGCCGGGCAAATCGAGATGAAACTCGTCGAAGAAGGTGTAGCGACCGGGCTTGAGTGGATGGATCACCACGAATGAGCTGACGCCTGGGCCAAGTACCTTTTCTACCCGCAAAGGCAGGCTTTCGAACTCGACCGGGCCCGCGCCGCGGTTATGCACGATGATCTTGAAACGTTGCTTGGCTGGAACCGTCAGGTGGGGCGGGGTGAAATGCCCATCACGTATCTCCAGCTCGTAGCTGGGCAGCGAGGCACTCCACGCTGGCAACGCCAGCGCGAAGGTAAAGACAGCAAGACATCTCATAGGCGTTTCCTGTGAGCTGAATACGTTACGGACTCAGTAGCCGCCTTTCTTACCGATGCCAGCGTAGGTGAAGCTGTAGTTCAGCTCGCAGGGCTTGAACCAAGGTGCCACGCCCGTTTCCTTGTCGGTATGGCGGCCGAAGGCGTGATGGTGACCACCCGGTGGTGACACGGTGTAGGTCAGCTGGTACTGACCAGGGCCGTCTAGTTTGATGTTGTCACCGTAGTGCGGGCCGTCGCTGGCGACCATGGCGTGGAAGTCACCTTCGATCAGCTTGTCGCTGCCAGCGCGCTGTAGGCGGTAGGAAATCTCAAGGTAGGGCACGAAGCTGCCTTCCTGGAAACCGTGATGGTTGTTCTCCAGAGCACTGATGTCAGCCTCCATGTGTACGTCAGATTCGGCGGCGGGTTTCATCATCCCCGGCGGGTCCATCTCGATTGGCTGCAGATATACAGCCCCGACCTCCATGCCGGCACAGTGTTGTGGCTCGCCGATGGGGTATTCGCGGGCAGAGGCAAAAGGGATGGCGAACATGGCGGCGAGGGGGAGCAGTGGGAGTAACTTCATGCTGTTTGCTTCCATAGCTGGGAGTGTTGGCAGCAGCTTAGAAAGCTTGAGTTCAATCAATAATGATTCTCGTCAATTTTATCTGGAGCATTGGAGATACCCAGATAGAGGTATGGTTCTGTAAAGCTCTATAAGCGATTTTGCCAAGCGAGCCATAACCTAGGAGCGGGACGTGGAGGACCAGAATCCATTGTTAACAGCCATACTGTTGACTCATCGCAACCAGGTTGCTCTAGTTGAGTCGGTGCAGTTGATTTCTCGCTGGTTCCAGCAGAACGGGCTGTCACATGTAACCGAAGCATTGCAGGTGCATATGGAGCAGGTGGTGAACAACGCCCTGCACATCAATAAGCTGCTTGAGGGGCTTGAATAGTCAGACAGGCCTCTCTTGCTAGCTACCTGCACTGGGTTTGTCTTGGGTCATGCAAGATGTGCATTGGCAACCGCCGGTGCTGAATGGCTTTGAAGAGGTACCGATGCGGGAGTGGTTTACTGGGCTGGTGCTGAGCGGTGGACAGGGCTCCCGGCTGGGGGGGGTGGACAAAGGACTGGTGCCGTGGTGCGGCAGGCCGATGGCAGAGTGGGTTGTCAGGCAGATGCGCCCACTGGTTGGTGAGCTGATTATTTCCTGTAACCGTAACGTGAGGCGCTATGCCGCGCTCTGTGATCGAGCCCTGAGTGATGATCAGGCGGGCTACCCAGGGCCTTTGGCTGGAATCCTGGCTGGGCTACGCAGCATGCGTGGAACGCATCTGCTGGTGGCGCCTTGTGATCTGCCCGCTGTCGAATCGGAACTGCTGGAAGAGTTGCAGCAGTTGGCTCTGGCTCGGCCTGGGCAAATCGCCGTGGTGCGCCAGGGCGAACGCCTGCAACCACTGCTTTGCGTGCTGCCACGCACGCTGCTAGTCGACATCGACCGGGCCTGGGTAACTGGAGAGCGCAGTCCATGTCGCCTATGGCAGCGTCTGGGCATCTGCGAGCTGGCGTGCCGGGAGGATGATCCGCGTCTACTCAATTTCAACTGTCCCGAGGTTTTACTGGTTGCTCGCCAGTCGCCTCAACGTGAGTGGAAAATCTATGTTGATCATCGATAAGCGTAAGGCCATGGCCATCGCGCCGATTCTGCGCTTGGGCTTTCGTCCATTCTTTCTGCTCGGTGCACTCATGGCGGCGCTGGCCATTCCGCTCTGGGTCGCTGCTTTACAGGGCTGGTCGCTCCCCGCGCCGACGGGAGGTTGGCTGGCCTGGCATCGGCATGAGCTGGTATTTGGCTTTGCCGGAGCCATCATCGCCGGTTTCCTGTTAACCGCAGTACAGACCTGGACTGGCCAGCCAAGCCTGTCAGGCCGACCGCTGGCGGTGCTGGCTGGTCTCTGGCTAGTGGGGCGAGCCGCCTGGTGGCTACCTTCTACATGGCTATTGTTGCTGGTCAACCTGGCTTTCCTGCTGGCGGTTGCCGGCGTCATGGCTCGTCTGCTTTGGGCAGTGCGGCAACGACGCAACTATCCGATCGTGCTGGTTCTCTCGTTATTGGCAGCAGCGGATCTACTGAACCTTCTGGGCATCTTGCAGCAACATGATGGCTGGCAGCGTCAGGGCAGCCTGGCCGCCATCTGGCTGGTGGCGGCGATGATGACGCTAATCGGCGGGCGGGTGATTCCATTCTTCACTCAGCGCGGCTTGGGAAGGGTGGAGGCTGTTCAGCCATGGCCCTGGTTGGATTGGCTGTTGCTGGTAGGTAGTGTCCTGGCGGCCCTGTTGAGCGCGATCGGCCTGCTGTTGCTGCCGAGTTGGTTTGGCGCGGTGCTGATGCTGGTGCTCGGCCTAGGACATGGTATCCGCCTGTGGCGCTGGTTTGATCGCGCGCTGCTGCAGGTGCCGCTGCTGTGGTCGCTGCACCTGGCTTACGCCTGGTTGGTGGTGGCCTGTCTGGGACTGGCGCTGTGGCATGTTGGTGGCCCGGTGCCGTTCAGCCAGGCGTTGCATGGCCTGACGGTCGGCTCCATGGCCGGACTTATCCTGGCCATGCTGGCGCGAGTCTCGTTGGGGCACACCGGTCGTCCGTTGCAACTGCCACGTGGCTTCGCGGTGGCGTTCCTGATGCTCAACCTGGCCGCCTTGCTGCGTGTCCTTGGCGTGTCCTTTGCCTATCAGCCGGCGCTCTGGCTGGCGGCGGGGTGCTGGTGTTTGGCTTTCGCACAGTTTCTCTACTGCTACGGCCCGATGCTGTGTCGCACACGCGCCGACGGTCATCCGGGCTAGGGAGGATGTGTGCTTTATCTGTTACTGAAATTCGCTCACCTGACGGCTGCAGCATTCTTCATCGGCGGGGTGTTCTTTGAGGTGATGATCCTCAGCCGAGCGGCCATACAGCTGGACGTCGAGCCCCGCGAGCGGCTGTCCAAGGCCCTCGGTCAGCGCGCACGCCAGGTCATGCACTGGGTGGTCCTGGCGTTGTATGGCGCGGGTATCGGCCTGGCTTGGCACTATCGCGCTGCGCTGGCCGATCCCTTGTCTAGCAGCTTCGGCACCCTGTTGACGCTGAAGATCTGCCTGGCGCTGAGCATCCTTTGCCACTTTCTCTTCGTGGTTTTCCTCATGCGTACCGGGCGCATGACGCCAGCGCGTTCTCGCCTGATCCATCTCAGCGTGCTGATACAGATGCTCGGCATTCTGTTCCTGGCCAAAGCGATGTTCGTGCTGAACTGGTAGGCGCAGGCCGCGTGCTGTGGACTGAGACTGCCTAGAAGGTACGGGTGGCTGCGCTGGCAAGTTGCTTGAGGTAGCTCAGGTCACACAGCACCCACTGGCGCAGGCGGCCGCGAAGGCGGCCAGCCTGCTGCCAGTCGGACAGCAGACGACTGAGAGACTCCGGACGGATTCCCAGGTGAGTGGCCAGCTGGCGCTGGCTAATCGGCAGGTTGAGCTGCTCGCCCTGGCGCTGGTGCAGTTTGAGCAGGTAAGCCGCCAAGCGCTGTGAGGCCGAGCTGGCGGTGAGCCAGTCGACTTCGTTGACTTGGCGATACAGGCGCAGGCTGAGGTTTTCCAGCATGCGCATGGCCAATACCGAATCGTTTTCGCAGGCCTTGCGCAGTGCCGCCCGGTTCAGGCGATAGAGCTCGCTGTCGCACTGTGCTCTGGCGTTCATCGGGTAACGGCCATGGGGCATGAACATGGCGGCCTCGGCGATCAACTGACCGCTGTGGAACAGGTGAAAGACCCGTTCCTCGCCCTCGCAGGTAAAACGCATCATCTCCACGCTGCCGTGGCGCACCAGCAGAAAGTGCTCGGCGGCCTCGCCTTCGCGAAACAGCAATTCACCCGCTTCGACACGTAACTGCGTGGCTGAGCGGACGAGCATCGCCAGCAGCTCGCCGGGCAGATCGGCGAACAGGGGGACTGACGAGAGCAGTTGCAGGCAAGCGCTGCGATCTGCGGGAAACTTAACAATTGTCATTTGTAGCTGCTGTGCCGGCTGTAATGATGTGCGAATGAAGATAAGACTTATTCTCGTATCATTCAATCGGCCAGCCTGCACTCGGTTGGCTTCCTTCTGTCTAGCCGCTTGTGCAGCGTTGCTCGCGCCAGCAACGCAAGCCCAGCAGGAGGTCCTGCGCCTGGCCGGCCCTAGCGCTGTGGTCAGTTTCCCGTTGCTGCACATGGTCGAAAGCGGGGCGCTCAAGGCGCACGCCAAACGCGTCGAGTTCCGTCTGTGGCAGAACCCGGACCAGTTGCGCGTGTTGCTGGCCAACGACGAGATCGACTACAGCGCGGTACCGGTCAATCTGCCGGCTCTGGTGGCCGGACGCGGCCTGCCGGTGCGCCTGCTGAACGTCTCGGTGTGGGGGATCATCTGGCTGGTCAGCCGTGATCCGGCGATCCAGGGCTTTGCTGACCTCAGGGGTGAGGAACTGGTGATGCCCTTTCAGCGCGACCTGCCTGCGGTGCTGGTTGATGAGCTGTTGCGCAGCCACGGCCTGGAAGCGGGCAAGGACCTGACCCTGCGTCCTGTACGCGATGGCCAGGATGCCCAGGCCCTGCTGCTGGCCGGGCGCGCCAAGCACGCGCTACTGGTGGAACCAGCGGTTTCCCTGTTGTTGTGGCGCAACCAGCAGCAGAACGGCGCGCCGTTGCGACGCGTGCAGAGCCTGGAGAATGCCTGGAACCAGGCATTTCCCGCGAACCCCGAGCTGCCCCAGGCGGGAATCATGGCCAGCGCGCGCATTGCCGAGCAGCACGAACTGGCGCGTGCCGTGGAGCAGGCCTATGCGCAATCGGCGCGTTGGTGCAGTGCTCAGCCGCGTGAGTGTGCGGAATTGGTCCATCGGCATTTGCCGCACCTGCCGGTGGCTGCCGTCGAGGAGTCGATTCGCGTGACGCGTCTGGAGTCCCGTCCGGCCAGCGAGGCTCGCGAGCAGCTGGAAGCGCTTTATCGGCTGCTCGCCGAGCGCCATCCACAGGCCATCGGTGGTTCGCTGCCGAACGCCGAATTCTACGGGCCATGAGCATGAACGATATCCGTCCCACCTCCTGGCGCTGGGCGTTGTTGGGCGCCGTGCTGATCGTGCTGGGCTGGCAGTTGCTGGCACTGAACCTGGGGCCGTTGCTGATGGCTACTCCGCTGCAGACCCTCAAAGCCATGTGGCAGCTGCCGTTTGAAGCTGACTTTCGTGTGCATGCCGGCGCCAGCTTGTTGCGCATCGGCCTCGGGGTTGGCCTTGGCTGTCTCTTGGGCTTTTGCCTGGGGCTGCTGGCTGGCCTGGATGCCCGTCTGCGCGGCCTGCTGGAGCCCTTGCGCTGGTTGCTGATGGCGACCCCGCCGGTGGTGGTCGTGGTGCTGGCCATGCTCTGGTTCGGCCTGGGCTCGGCGATGGTGGTGTTCATCAGTGTGCTGATGCTGGCGCCGGGCATGTACGTGAATACCGTCAAGGGCATGCTCATGGTCGATCGCGGCCTGTTGGAGATGGTTCGCGTCTACCGTTTCGGCCCGTGGCAGAAACTGCGTTATCTGTACGTGCCGGCCCTGGCTGCGCCGCTCGGTGCGGCATTGCTGATTGCCACCTGCAGTGGTGTGCGCCTGGTGGTGATGGCCGAGGTGCTGGGGGCTGAAAGCGGCGCCGGGTTTGCTCTGGCCAATGCACGCAGCACCTTCGACAGCGCCGGGCTGTACGCCTGGACCCTGCTGATACTGCTGCTGGTGGCGGCGCTGGAATTCGTGCTGCTACAGCCGTTGCAGCGGCGCATGGGGCGTTGGCAGGAGGCCGCCCATGCTTGATTGGTACTCAATCGACCTCGAGTTGGGCGGGCGCACGGTGCTCCGGCAGGTCGACTTTCGGTTACGAAGTGGCGAGCGGGTCGGGATCCTCGGCCCGAGCGGTGCCGGCAAGAGCAGCCTGCTGAGATTGGCGGCTGGAATCCTGAAGGCGCAGCGCGGTAACCAGCAGAGCAGCTTCCGCCACGCCGTGCTGGCCTTCCAGGAGCCGCGCCTGCTGCCTTGGTGCCGAGTGGCCGAGAACCTCGAAATTCCCTTGCGCGCGGCCGGTCGTGACCCGGCGACGGCGCGATGTGTGGCCGCCGAGTGGCTGGAGCGGGTAGGCCTCAGTGAGTACGCACGGTCTTGGCCGAATCAGCTGTCTGGGGGCATGGCGCAGCGCGTGGCGCTGGCCAGGGCGCTGGCGGTGGAGCCTGACCTGCTGCTGCTCGACGAGCCGTTCAGTGCGCTGGACCCGGCTTTGCGCAAGACCCTGATCGATATCTGCCGCGACTGGCTCGAGCAATCCGCGGCGGCTCTGCTGTGCGTCAGCCATCACCCGGGCGAACTGGTCGGCCTGGTTGAACGCTTCGTGCTGCTCAATGCGGGCGGGCTGCAGACGTTCGACGCCGCCGACCGCGCACCGGAGGTGCTGGCTGAGGCGCTCCACCAGACCCTGATGACCCTGGAGACTTCGCTACCGTGAGCTATCCCATTCTGCTGACCCTGCACCTGTTCGCCGCTCTGATCTTCATCGGCGCGGTGTTCTTTGAAGTGTTGATTCTTGAAGGTGTGCGCAAGCACGTGCCGCCCGCGGTGATGCGCCAGGTGGAGCAGGGCATTGGCAAACGCGGGCGCCGCCTGATGCCTTGGGTACTACTGGTGCTGTTCAGCGCCGGCCTGGGCATGGTCTGGCTGCGTTACCTGCCACAACTGGCCGACCCGCTGGCTTCCTCCTTCGGCACCCTGCTGACCCTGAAGATCTGCCTGGCGCTGAGTGTGCTCGGACACTTCTGCACGGCCATGTTCCTGGTGATCAGCGGGCGCATGAATTCCACCTATTTCCGCCGTATTCACCTGAGCGTGTTTACCCACATGGTCGGCATCGTGTTGCTGGCCAAGGGCATGTTTTACCTGAGCTGGTGAGCTTATTTCTGTTCGTGAAGGAGAGTGTCATGCGTCGAACCTTTTACCTGAAGTATCTTTCATTGACACTTCTGGGCGCTCTGCCACTGATGGATTGTGCTGCCGATCCGGTCGAGTTGGAGCCACTGGCAATCAGCGGTCAACGCCAGGCTCCAGCAAATCAGTCGGTTGAAGCTGAGCGCGAAGAGCTGTCCCGAGTGCCTGGCGGTACCAACCTGGCCACGCCGCAGAGCGAAACGCGTTTGGCGACCTTGCGTGATGCGTTGGACTATCAGCCCGGTTTGGTGATTCAGGACTTTTTCGGAGGCACCGATCAGCCGCGCCTGAACATCCGCGGCTCGGGTATTCAGAGCAATCCGGTCAATCGTGGCGTACTACTGCTACAAGACGGGTTACCGCTCAACGAGGCCGATGGCTCCTTCGTCATGGGCCTGCTGGAGCCGCGTAATGCTTCTTGGATCAGTGCCCGACGCGGTGCCAACGCCGGCAGCCCGGGTGCCACCACGCTGGGTGGCGAGCTGGAATTCAATTCGCTTACCGGTGCCGACGAGGCCGGGCGTTTGCGCCTGGAAAGTGGCAGTTTCGGTCGCCAGGCCGTGCAGGTCGCTGCCGGCCTGGCGGAGGCCGGGCACGATGCGCGGGTGAGCATCAGTCAAGATCAGTACGACGGTTATCGTCATCACTCTGCTTCGCACCGCACCTTGGTGCATAGCAACTTTGGCCTGGACTTGGGGGATGGCGTGGAGAATCGCAGCTACCTGTCCTGGAGCGATCTCACCTTCGAGATTCCTAACGTCATCACTAAGGCGCGTCTGGAAGATGATCCGCGTAGCGTGCTTGGAGACGGCAATACGGCGCAGGATCACCTGCTCAATGTATATCGGCGCGATCCGCATCGTGATACCCAGCAGTTGCGCCTGGCCAACCGCACCCAGTGGCAGGGCACTGGCTGGCAACAGAGCTTCGGTGTCTACGGGCAGAATACGGTGGACGACTTCACCGACCCGCTCAGCCATACCCTGACCGACAGCGACACGCTCGGAGCCCAGTGGAGCCTGGAAGGCGAGCAGCGCCTGTTCGACTATCGCTTCGGTGCTGGCTGGTCCTACAGCGACATAACCCGTGAGCTCTATGCCAACAGCGGCCAGGACGGCAGTCGCCTGCAGCGCTTCGGCGACTTCGACCTCGAAGCGCGTAACGTCGATCTGCTGGCTGGGCTGGACTGGCATCTGGCGCAGGACTGGACCCTGGTCACCGAGCTGAAATGGAGTGATGTCAGCCGGGATGCCAGTTCGCGTAACAGCAACGCCAGCCTGGATCAGAGCTGGGACTTCGCCACGTCGAAGATCGGCTTGAACTGGACGCCCAGTGAAAACCAGCGCTGGTACGCCAACATCAGCCGTAGTCACGAGGCGCCAACCTTCTGGGAGATTGTCGTCGGGCAGGTGCCACCTACTGCGCCGGCGCATGCCACGGCGTCGCTGACTGAGCTCAATGTGCAGCGCGCGACCACCTACGAAATCGGCGGCCAGGGGCGTATTGGCAGCAACGAGTGGAGCTTGTCGCTGTACCACAGTGACGTGGATGACGAGCTGATCTCCACCTCCGACAGTCTGGGCGTCAGGGTAGGTACCTACAATTACGCATCGCGCACACGCCATCGCGGCGTCGAGGCGGGAATCAAGGGCCTGCTGCCGACCTCCGCCACGCTTGGTGGGGACCTGGCCTATCGCCTGGCCTGGACCTTCAGTGACTTCACCTTCCGTGGCGGCGAGTTCGAGGGCAATCAGATCGCAGGTGTACCACGCCAGCTGTGGGCGGGCGAGCTGCTTTATCGCCGCGGCCCGTGGAGCATCGGCCCGAACCTGCGCTGGTTGCCGCAGGACACCCCGACCGACCATGCCAACACCCGTAACAACTATCAGGACTCCTATGCCCTCTGGGGATTCAAGGCCAGCTACAAGGTCAATGAAGGGCTGTCGTTGTATCTGCAAGGTGACAACCTGAGCGACGAGGTCTATGCCAGCAGTTATGTGATCCGCAATCGCGCCGACGCCAGCCAACCGACATTCCTCAGCGGCAACGAACGCAGCCTGAGCGTGGGGATGGACTACCGCTTCTAGAGCGGGTGACGAACACGCGCCATAACGCTGGTCAACCTCGGCTCGGCTCGGCTCGGCTTCGCGGCGCCGTGATACCTGCTCATCCATGCCGCCCAGCATTCTTCGAGTCGGGCCGGTGCTGACTTCGGCTGGTCTCACCGCCCCCCCCCCCGAGGTGGATGCGATGGACTTTGCCTTCAGCACCAGAGTGGAAACACTACGCCGGCAGCTGCAGGATTTCATGGATACCCATGTGGTGCCGCGTCATGCCCAGTGGCTGGCGGAGGTGCAGGCCTGATGCCTGCCGGTTTCCTTCATGAACGACCTCAAGGCCCTGGCGCGCAGCGAAGGGCTGTGGAGCCTGTTTCTGCCAGCCCCGCGCAGCACCAGCGCTGGCTGCTGCCGCTACTGGAAGGCAAGATCCGTTCGGCCTTTGCCATGAGCGAGCCGGATGTGGCCAGCTCGGACGCCGGCAACGTGCAGACGCTGATCCGTCGTGACGGCGAGCATTACGTCCTCAACGGGTGCAAATGGTTCATCGCCAATGCCTGTCACCCGCAGTGTCGTCTGCTGATCGTGATGGGCAAGACTGATCCCGAGGCCGCGCCCCATCGTCAGCAGAGCATGCTGCTGGTGTCCTTCGATACCCCTGGCGTGCAGGTGCTGCGCAATATTCCGGTGCTCAACCATGTTTCGGCAGAAGGTCATGCGGAGATTTTGTTGCGCGATGTGCGGGTGCCGTGCGATCACCTGCTCGGCCAGGAGGGCGACGGCTTCATGATGGCCCAGGTGCGCCTAGGACCGGGGCGAGTGCACCACTGCATGCGCGCCATCGGCATGGCCGAACTGGCCCTGCAGCTGCTGCTGGAGCGCTGCCAGGAGCGCCGCACATTCGGCCGCTATCTGGCGCAGTATGCCAATATCGGCGACTGGATCGGCGAGTCGAGACTGGCTATCGAGCAGGCGCGTCTGCTGGTGCCGAAGACCGCCTGGATGCTGGATGAAGTAGGCGCCAGGGCGGCGCGCCGGGAGATCGCCATGATCAAGGCGTAGGTGCCGCGTATGCTCTGCCGGGTGGTCGACCGCGCCATGCAGGTGTTCGGTGCCACGGGCCTGAGTCCGGATACGCCGCTGGCGGACTTCTACACCTAGGGTCGCGCGCTGCGCTTCGCCGACAGCCCCGATGAGGTACATCTGCGCAGCCTGGCGAGCTGGGAGCTGGAGGCCAGCGCCCAGCAGCGCGGGTAGACGGCGGCCTATCTCACGCCGCCGGGTTGAGCCTCAGAACGGCAGGCCGTGGCCGAACGGCTGCAGGTGGGCAAGCAGCAGGAAGAACGAGGCCAGCACGGCATTGATCGACCAGGCCACGGTCAGGAAGCGGGCGATCTCGCCGTAGATGGGCTCGCGCACGTTGCCGGCGTTGCGCCAGACCGCGTTCAGCACCCAGGCGGTGTAGCTGACGAAGGCCGCCAGCAGCAGGGCCAGCGTTACGCTGTCGACTTGCCGGTAGAGCAGCAGGATGGCGCCAAACAGCAGGTGGCTGAGCAGCACGCCCTGCAGCCAGAACACTTGCCATAGCGGGCGACTGCCGGGAGTGTCGAGGTACGTGAGAATCTTGTGTGTATGCATGGTGCGACTCCGTTCGGGAAACTTCATGTTTCAGTCTAGGCGAGGTCAACAACGACTCGACCCGCGTATCGCGGGCCGAGCCTAGCCAATACACATCCAACGTATTTAATTAATCGTTCGGGCACCTCCTTGCGCGCGCAGCGGCACGCTCCTGGGGACAGGTGAGAAGAAGCCAATGACCACCTGCCAGGCCATGGCCAGGGCGCCGACGATGAACACCACGTCGCCGAAAGTACGCACCCAGCGCAGGGTCTGCAGCAGATCCTGCTGCATGAAGGCCTCGCTGCGGGCGTACCACAGGCCCTCGCTGACGCTGGCGTGGAACTGGATGATGCCGATGGGCAGCAGGCTGGTGGCAATCATCAGCACCAGGCCTGCGTTGAGCCACCAGAAGGCGACCTTCATCAGTCCCTGGTTGAACTGCATCTGCGGGCGGATATAGCGCAGCACCAGCAGCGTGAAGCCCAGGGCGAGGAAGCCGTAGACCCCGAACAGCGCGGCATGAGCATGTACCGGAGTGGTGTTGAGGCCCTGCACGTAGTACAGCGAGATTGGCGGATTGATCATGAAACCGAACACCCCGGCGCCGAGCATGTTCCAGAAGGCCACGGCGACGAAGCACATCAGCGGCCACTTGACTTTTTCCATCCAGGCCGCGCGGCTTTTCAGGCGCCAGTTTTCCCAGGCCTCGTAGCCGAGCACGATCAGCGGCACCACTTCCAGGGCGCTGAAGGTGGCACCCACCGCCATCACCGGGGTGGTGGTGCCGGAGAAGTACAGGTGGTGAAAGGTACCGGGCACGCCGCCAAGCATGAACAGTGAGGCCGAGGCCAGGCTGGCGGTGGTAGCCATGCGCTTGGAGACCAGCCCCATGCTGGAGAAGATAAAGGCCAGCGCGGTGGTGGCGAACACCTCGAAGAAGCCCTCCACCCACAGGTGCACCACCCACCAGCGCCAGTACTCCATCACCGACAGGTGGGTGCGCTCGCCGTAGGCGAAGCCGGCGCCGTAGAACAGGCCGATGGCGATCACCGAGGCCGACAGCAGGGCCAGCAGGTTCTTGTCGCCGGGCTGGCGGAAGGCCGGCAAGATGCCGCGCAGCATCAACAGCAGCCAGAAGGCCACGCCGGTGAACTTGCCGATCTGCCACAGGCGACCGAGGTCGACATACTCGTAGCCCTGATGCCCGAGCCAGAAATTCCACTCGGCCGGCATGATCTGGGCGATGGCGAGGTAGTTGCCGACGAAGGAGCCGAGTACCACGACCACCAGCGCCCAGAACAGCACGTCGACGCCGAGCTTCTGGAACTTCGGGTCCTTGCCGCCGTTGATGATGGGCGCGAGGAACAAACCCGCAGCGAGGAAGCCGGTGGCGATCCAGAACAGCGCGCTCTGAATGTGCCAGGTGCGCAGCAGCGAGTAGGGGAACCACTGCGATAGCGGGAAGCCATAGAAGTCCTGGCCCTCCACCGTGTAGTGCGCAGTAGCACCGCCGATCACGACCTGAAAGGCGAACAGTCCGACCACCAGCAGCAGGTACTTGCCCAGCGCTTTCTGCGATGGCGTCAGGGCCACTAGGCTGAGCGGGTCGTGGGCCGGTGCAGTCGGTTCATCCTCCTCGTGATCGCGCAGGAAGGCCCAGGCCCAGACCAGGAAGCCGATACCGGCAATCAGGAGTATCACACTGACGATGGACCAGATCAGGTTCTCCGCAGTGGGCTTGTTGTCGATCAGCGGTTCGTGGGGCCAGTTGTTGGTGTAGGTGGCGTCATGCCCTGGGCGCTCGGTTGCGGCGACCCAGGCTGTCCAGAAGAAGAAGCGGGTCAGCTGCTCGCGCCGGGCGGCGTCGGGCAGGGTGTTCTCCTTCATGGCGAAGCTCTTGCGACTGCCTTGCAGGGCCGGGTCTTTGCCGAACAGCGCCTCATAGTAGGCCGCAGTCTGTTCGACAGCGGCGACGCGGCGTTCGCTGAGCACCAGCACCTCGCCTTGCACCTGGTTGCCACGGTATTCGCGCTTGAGTTGCTGGCGCAGCAGGGCCTGGTGGTCTTCGTCCACCTGGGCATAGGGCACACCGTAGGTGTGCTGCGCGGCCAGGTCGAGCCACGCCGTCAGTTCGCGATGCAGCCAGTCGGCGGTCCAGTCCGGCGCCTGGTAGGCGCCGTGGCCCCAGATCGAGCCGAGCTGCATACCGCCGACGCTCTGCCATGCGGTCTGCCCGTCTAGTATGTCCACGTTGGTAAATAGCAGGCTGCCGTCGGTGCTCTGCACCTGTTCTGGGATTGGCGGCGCCTGACGATACACCTCGCGGCCGAACCAGCCGAGTACGCAGAAAGTCACGCCGAGTACGGCGATCAATGCCCACCAGAGTTTGCGGTACTCACCCATGCTGTACCTCCTTACCGAGGGCACGCGGGAACAGCAGATTGTTTTCCAGGTGGATGTGCTGCATCAGGTCGCAGCGCAGCTCGTCAAGTCCGCGGTACAACGCGCGCCAGGTGTTGCAGGCATTGGCCGGTGGCTGCATGTCATCGGTCAATTCGACGACACGCTCCAGCGCTTCGCCGTGCTGGTCATGCTCGTAACGCATCACTGAGATTGGGCCACCTGCCATCGTGCCGCCGCCACGTAGGATCATCGGGAAGAGGATCTGCTCCTCCTTCTGCATGTGGCTTTCCAGCTCCTGTTGCATGTCGATCAACAGATCGGTCAGTCCCACTGGGCAGTGCTCACGACCTCCATGCACCTGCTCGACTCTCGCGGCGAGACGAATCAACTCCGGCAGTTGCTGACGGTGCACATCGTGGTAGCGCTGCAGAATGTGCTCAATCAGCCGCTCGTCCGCGACCGTGCGCCAATCCTCCGTGTCTTGGGCTTCGCCACTGAGAGAGAGCAAACGTGTCTGTACGTGGTCGGCATCGATGCCACGCTCCTGTGCGGCCTGGCGTAGGCTCTTCTGACCGCCACAGCAGAAGTCGAGGTGGAATTCGTGGAATACCCGGGTCGCCCCGGGGATGCTGCAGGCGATATTGCCTAGGGTGCTGTCAAGTAGTTGGGTGGCCATGGAGTTCTCCTATCAGACATATTGGTCTGTATGCTCCATCGCAAGCCCCGTGCCGCTTTTCAACTTGACGGAAATCAAGGGTTTGCGTGCCGCCAGGGTCTAATCTACCCGGAAGAAATCAGGTAGCGGATACCCGAAATGGTAGATTTCACCCCTCTGCAGAACGCCTTGCTCGCCGATCTGGCCAGCGAGCTACCATCTGCTGTACGCCTGCAGCGTCTGGTTGTCAGCCTGCGCGAAATATTCGCTTGCAGTGCGGTGGTGCTGTTGCGTCTGGATGGCGAAAGCCTGCGGCCGCAGGCTGCAGTCGGCTTGGCCCACGAAGCGCTGGGGCGCAGTTTCGTAATCGCCCGGCATCCGCGCTTGGCGCAGATCTTGGCACAGCGCGAGCCATTGCAATTCGCCGCCTACAGCGAGTTGCCCGACCCTTACGACGGCCTGTTGCAGGACAGTCCAGATGAGCCGCTACCGGTGCACGACTGCATGGGCATGAGCCTGTTTCTCGACGGCCGCCTATGGGGGGCTGTGACCTTGGATGCCCTGCGCCGCGGTACCTTTGACCGCAACGCCACCCAGCGCCTGCAGCGTTATGCCCTGTTGATCGAGGCAGCACTGCGGATGTGTCGCTTGGAAAACGAAATTCGCAGCCTGCGCCTGGCCCGACGGGAGGAGGGTGAGGTTGGTGACGAGACTGGCGGCACCATCCTCGGCGACAGCCCGGTGTTATGCCAGTTACTCGACGAGCTGGGCGTCGTAGCGGACTCCGAGCTGCCGGTACTGCTGCAAGGTGAGACCGGCGTAGGCAAGGAGCTGTTTGCCCGCTGGCTGCATGCCCACTCGCCGCGCGCGCGCAAGCCGCTGGTTTACGTCAACTGCGCCGCACTCCCGGAGACCCTGGCTGAGAGTGAGCTATTCGGCCATGTGAAGGGGGCGTTTTCTGGTGCCGCGCAAGAGCGCGCCGGACGCTTTGAGGCGGCCAATGGTGGCACCCTGTTTCTCGACGAGATAGGTGAGCTGCCGCTGTCAATCCAGGCCAAGCTGTTGCGCGCCCTGCAGAACGGCGAGATTCAGCGCCTGGGCGCTGACCGCCCAAGGCATGTCGACGTACGAGTGATCACCGCGACCAACCGGCGCTTGCACGAGGAGGTGCGTGAAGGACGTTTCCGCGCCGACCTCTACCACCGCCTTTCTGTCTACCCGGTGCACATACCGCCGTTGCGCGAGCGCGGCCGGGACGTGCTGGTGCTGGCCGGGCATTTCCTCGAACTCAACCGTGCCCGCCTGGGCCTGCGCTGCCTGCGCCTGTCCGCCGATGCTGAGCGCGCCTTGCTGACCTACTCCTGGCCGGGCAACGTGCGTGAGCTGGAGCATGTGATCAGCCGCGCCGCGCTCAAGGTGCTCAGCCAGGCTGAGTCGCGCACCGCATTGCTCAGTATCGAGGCACCTTGGCTTGGGCTGGATGGCCCGGCGCCGGTGCCGAGCAGCGTCCCGTCGGCTGTGCCGCTGGTACCCAGCGAAAGCCTGCACCAGGCTGTGGACCGCTATCAGCGCGAACTGATCCAGAACACTCTGGCGCAGCATGGCGGCAAATGGGCCACCGCCGCACGGGCGCTGGCCATCGACCCGAGCAATCTGCGTAAGCTGGCACGGCGGCTCGACTTAATCTGACTATGGAGAAACCTATGCTGACCCATCTCGATGCCCACGGCCGTGCCAGCATGGTGGATGTCACCGACAAGACGGTGACCTGCCGCGAGGCCGTGGCCGAAGCCCGTGTGTGCATGCTGCCCGCCACCCTGACGATGATCGCCGATGGCCGTCATCCCAAAGGCGACGTGTTCGCCGTGGCGCGCATCGCCGGTATCCAGGCGGCGAAGAAGACTTCCGACCTCATTCCCCTGTGCCATCCGCTCATGCTCACAAGCGTCAAGGTCGAGCTTGAGGCCGAGGGCGAGGACTGCGTGCATATCGTCGCGCGCTGCAAACTGGCAGGGCAGACGGGCGTGGAGATGGAGGCGCTGACTGCTGCAAGTGTCGCCGCGCTGACCATTTACGACATGTGCAAGGCGGTGGATCGCGGCATGTGTATCGAGGCCGTGCGCCTGTTGGAGAAGAGCGGAGGCGCTTCGGGGACTTACCGGGTGCCTTGATCCAACGCAAGGTGGGCGCCAACGCGTGCCAGCAGACTGGAGCGGCCTCATGTGGAGAAGCGATCAACTGAGTGGCATGTGCCACCAGTAGCATGGCTACAGTCGGCTAGAACGGCAGGCTCCCATGCGCCGCTGGCTCTGCTCGCTTACTCAGCAGGTCCGTCGTCCAGGCGGGGATCCCGTCAGCATGGAATTCTGGGCAGGGCGCCCGGATTGTCTGCATGGCCGCCTGCGTTAGCAATTGACTGTAGAGGGCGGCGCCACGTGCGTTTGGCCCCCTGAAAACTGAGGAGAGAAGTATGTTGGAAGTCCATTATTTCGCGGGGTATCGCGAGCAACTTGGGCTGGACCGCGAGTGCCTGGACTGGCAGCCGCAGCTGACCAGCGTAGATCAACTGCGCCAGAACCTGGTGGCGCGTGGCGGTGCCTGGTCGGCACTGGCCGCGCAAAACTTGATGTGCGCGTGTAATCAGGAACTCTGCGGGCTCGATCAGGTGCTGCAGGACGGCGACGAGATCGCTTTCTTCCCGCCCGTCACCGGAGGCTAAGATGAGCGTGCAGGTTCAGGCGCATAGCTTTTCCGCGGCGCAGCTGCTCGACCAGTTGCAGGAGCGCTGCGCTGGTGTCGGTGCGCTGGCTAGCTTCGTCGGCTTGGTACGCGACTATGGCGATGCGGGGGAGGTGCGGGCGATGTTCCTTGAACACTATCCTGGCATGACCGAGCGGGCCCTGGCCGGCATCGAGGCCGAAGCCAGAGTCCGCTGGCCGCTGCACGAGGTGCTAATCGTGCATCGTCACGGCCTGCTGCAGGCGGCCGAGCCGATCGTCTTCGTTGGTGTTGGCAGTGCCCATCGGCAGGTAGCCTTCGAGGCCTGCGCCTATCTCATGGATCAGTTGAAAACACGGGCGCCATTCTGGAAGAAGGAAATGTGCGCGCAGGGCGCTCAGTGGGTGGATGCGCGCGCTAGTGATGCGGTCGCCGCACGACGCTGGTAGCCCTCAGCGCGGCCGGTGCTGCGGTTGCTCGGCATCCGCCACCGGCTCAGGCACCTCGATGCCCCAGTCACCGTGCAGGTACCAGTCATCGCCGATCATCTCGGCCGGATGCATAGTGCGGTCCGCACCATTGCCGCATGCCAGCGAGTCCGACGGGCAGTAACGGTCGCACCCCCAGCAGATGCGTTCGGGATGACTCGGGTGCAGAGGGAATTTCTTGGCCATGCGAAACGCCTCCCGGCCTTGGTTTCGCGTTCAGGCTAATACCCAGGTACGTGGCAGCCTTGACCGTGGTCAAGGTTTGTCGCGTTGGTCCTTGGTGATACCTCCATTGGGGAATGGGCGGGACGCTCCCGCGGGCTCAGGCTGCGTCCAGTCATACTATGGAGGCGCCAAAATGGCTCACTTGTCTAACCCCGAGTTCCAGGCACTGTGCATCGCCGTGCTGACCGTCAGTGATACCCGCAACCTGGCCAGCGATGGCTCGGGCCAGACCCTGATCGAGGCGCTGGAGAGCGCCGGGCACGCTTTGGTCGAGCGGGCGCTGGTGCCCGACGACATCTGGCAGATTCGTGCACGCCTGTGTGCCTGGGTTGCCGACCCGCTGGTGCAGGTGGTGCTGATCACTGGCGGGACCGGCTTCACCGCGCGGGACAACACGCCGCAGGCCGTGGCGCCGCTGCTGGACAAGATGGTGGATGGCTTCGGCGAACTGTTCCGGCAGATTTCCCTGACCGAGATCGGCACCTCTACCGTACAGTCGCGCGCCCTGGCCGGCATCAGCAACGGCACCCTGGTGTGCTGCCTTCCCGGTTCGCCCGGTGCCTGCAGCACAGCCTGGAACGGGATCCTCCGTGAGCAGTTGGACTGCCGTACGCGGCCGTGCAATTTCGTGCCCCACCTCAAGCGCCTGCCCGAGCAGGCCACGGTGCTGTGCGGGTCGCGCGCATGAACGGCTGCGCTTGCGACCAGCCCGGGCTATGCCCGGTCGATGAAGCCATCGTTGACCTACTGGCCCAAGTGCCGACGCCGCCGGCGGTCGAATGGGTAGCCCTGGAGCAGGCCTTGGGTCGCACCCTGGCCGAGCCGGTACATGCCCTACGGTCGATGCCGGCCTGGGACAACAGCGCCATGGACGGTTATGCGCTGCGTGCCGCCGATCTGCAGGGCGGGCCGGGCTACCTGCCGCTGGCCGGGCGTATCGCCGCCGGCGATGCGGCGCTGGAGGAGCTGCCGTCAGGGCATGCGGTGCGCATCTTCACCGGCGCGCCGCTGCCACCTGGGGCTGACAGCGTTGTGCCGCAGGAGCTGGTGCGGCTGGAGGGCGAGGGCGTCTGGCTGCCCGTCTGTACCCGCGGCGACCATGTGCGTCGGCGCGGCGAGGAGTTCGAGCGCGGTACCTGTGTGCTGTCGGCAGGCATCTGCCTGCGCGCGCCGCAGCTGGGCCTGCTGGCCAGCCTAGGTATTGCCGAGGTGGCGGTGCACCGGCGTCTGCGCGTAGGCCTGCTGAGCAGCGGCAACGAACTGCGCGAACCGGGAGAACCGCTGCATCCCGGACAGATCTACGACGCCAATCGCTACAGCCTGCGCGCCGCGCTGCGCGGCTGGGGACTGGAAGTGGACGACTGCGGTGTCCTGGAGGACGAGCTGAGCGCCAGTCGCGACGCCCTAAGCCTCGCAGCGTCCGAATGGGATGTACTGATCAGCTCCGGCGGCGTCTCGGTCGGTGAGGAGGATCACCTTAAGCAGGCGGTGCGCGAGCTTGGCGAGCTGCACCTGTGGCGCCTGGCCATCCAGCCGGGCAAGCCCTTCGCCTTCGGCAGGGTGTGTGGTACGCCGTGGATCGGCCTGCCCGGCAACCCGGTGGCGGCGCTGCTTACCACTCTGGTGGTGGCGCGGCCCTTCCTGCTGGCGGCACAGGGGCGCAGCGACGTGTCGTCACGCGCACTGCCATTGCCCGCCGGTTTCGACTGGCCCAGGGCCAATGCGCGGCGCCAGTACCTGCGCGCCCGTCTCGAGGTCAGGGATGGTGAGCTGCGTGTGGTGCCACATGCCCAGCAGGGCTCGGCCATGCTAAGTGCCATGAGCTGGGCCGAGGGCCTGGCCGTGGTGGAGGCGGGGCGTACCCTGCGCGCTGGCGAGCCCGTGGGGTTTCTGGCGCTCGACAGCCTGCTGGCATGAGTGGCTTGACCACAATCAAGGCGTTCACGTTCATGACGCCTAGAGTGGCGCATAGTCGTTGAAGTAGGAGTGGATTCATGCATCTGGTCTGTCCGGCGGGCAGTCTACCCGCCCTCAAGGCTGCCCTGCAGCAAGGCGCGGACGCCATCTACGTGGGCTTTCGCGATGACACCAATGCCCGTCATTTCGCCGGGCTCAATTTGGACGAGCGGCAGCTGGAGACGGGGCTGCACCTGATCCGTAAGCGTGGCCGACAGCTTTATGTTGCCGTCAACACCTATGCCCAGCCCCAGGGCTGGGCGCGCTGGCAGCGCGCGGTGGACCAAGCCGCCGCACTAGGGGTGGATGCTCTGATCGCTGCCGATCCCGGCGTGCTGGCCTACGCCAGCCGGCGGCATCCCGATCTCAACCTGCACCTCTCGGTGCAGGGCTCGGCCACCAACGTCGCCGCCCTGGCGTTCTATCAGCAGCGTTACAACATCCGGCGCGCCGTGTTGCCTAGGGTGTTGTCGCTGGCTCAGGTGCGCCAGGTGGCCGAGAAAAGCACGGTGCCGCTGGAGGTATTCGCCTTTGGCAGCCTTTGCATCATGGCCGAGGGGCGTTGTCACCTGTCGTCCTATGTTACCGGCGAGTCGCCCAACCTCTGCGGGGTGTGTTCGCCGGCTAAGGCGGTGCGCTGGCAGGAGGAAGCCCAGGGCCTCAGCTCGCGTCTGGGCGGCGTACTGATCGACCGCTACGCGCCAGACGAACCGGCCGGCTATCCGACCCTGTGCAAGGGCCGTTTTTTGGTGGACGGCCAGCGCTTCCACGCGCTGGAGGAGCCGACAAGCCTCAACACCATCGACTTGGTTCCGCAATTGGCCGAGATAGGCATCGCCGCAGTGAAGATTGAGGGGCGCCAGCGCAGCCCAGCCTATGTCGAGCAGGTCACGAGGGTCTGGCGCGAAGCGCTGGATGCCCATGCCAGCGGTCGTTTTGCCGTGCAGGAGCGCTGGCGCAAGGACCTGGCAGGGCTGTCTGAAGGCAGCCAGACGACCCTCGGTGCATATCACCGATCCTGGCAGTGAGGAGCCTATGAAACTGAGCCTGGGACCCGTGTTGTTCTACTGGAGCCGCAGCAAGCTGCTGGATTTCTACGCCGAGATGGCCGCTCAACCGCTTGACATCATCTACCTGGGCGAAACCGTCTGTTCCAAGCGCCGTGCCCTGTCGCTGGACGACTGGCTCGGCCTTGCCCGCGAGCTGCGCGAGTGCAGCCGCGCCGAGCTGGTGCTGTCCGGACTGGCGCTGGTCGAGGCTGCTTCCGAGCTGTCCAGCCTTCGCCGCCTGTGCGACAACGGCGATTTGCTGGTGGAGGCCAACGACATGGGCGCGGTACAACTGCTCGCCGAGCGCGGCCGGCCTTTCGTCGCCGGACCGGCGCTTAACTTGTACAACGCCCATGCCCTGCACGAGCTGCTGGAGTGTGGTTTGCAGCGCTGGGTGCCACCGGTGGAGTGTTCCGGTCTCCTGCTGCAGGACTGCCTGCAGCAACTCGATGCCCTGCAGGTCGGTCGGCCTGAAGTGGAACTGTTCGCCTATGGCCATTTGCCGTTGGCCTACTCGGCGCGTTGCTTCACCGCGCGGGCTGAGAACCGGCCAAAGGACGACTGCCAGTTTTGCTGCCAGAACTACCCTGAGGGCATTCCGCTGCTCAGTCAGGAGGGGCAGGCGCTGTTTACCCTCAACGGCATCCAGACCATGTCCGCCGAGGTCGGAAACCTGTTGGCCGACTATCAGGCCATTGCCACGTGTGGCGTGGATGTGCTGCGCCTGAGCCCGCGCAGCGAGGGCATGGGGCAGGTGATCGACGACTTCGCCGCGGTGCGTGACGGGGCGCTACCACCACTGGCGGTCAGTGGCTGCAACGGCTATTGGCATGGCCGACCTGGCATGCTGACGATCGAGGCTTTGGGCCTATGAGTATGGCGCGGTGGTTGTTGAAGTTCGGCAAGCCGGTGCTGCCGTATGGGCGGCACGTACCTTTCGTTGTGCAGCGTCTGGTCATCGAGCGGGCGGCCAGCCGGCTATTTGCCGTGCCGCTGGCCGAGGGGGCCTTCGACCTTCTGCACGGTCGTTGGCTACGCCTGGAGGTCAGCGATCTTGGGCTGACCTGGTGCTTGAGTTGTCAGGACTCGCAGCTGCGCGTGGGCCGGTGCGATGCAGTGGACGTGTGCATCCGCGGGCAGTGGCGAGACTTTTTGCTGTTGGCGAGCCGCCAGGAAGATCCTGACACTCTGTTCTTCCGTCGACGTCTGGTGATTGAGGGCGACACTGACCTGGGCTTGGGTGTAAAAAACCTGCTGGACGGTCTGGACCCCGATCAGTTGCCGCCTCGGTTCTGGCAGCTGGTACGAGAGATGGGGGCGGCGGTGCGCTAAGAATGCGGTATGGTGAGCTTGGGGGTATGGTCGCGTTTGTTGATCCAGCGATGCTGAATTTCGGCACCTTGTTTGATGATTTCGATACCGCCAAGGCTTGGTGCTAGACAGGGGGCAGCGGGACGATTTCAGGAACCAGGTGAATCAGAACCAGCGAGAGTAGGCTGCAGGCGATGGCGACGGCCGCCAGTGCTAAAAGAATGGCGGGCAGTAGACTCAAGCAGTGTTTTATGGAGCTCCGATTGGATGTCAGCCCAGATGCCACCTAGCTATGACGAAAGCCGGTATGAAGACATAAGCTGGGGTACCAAGCGCCAGTGTGTTCGTTGCCTGGAGGGCAGTTCCATTTGGAGCTGAGTGGGCCAGATGCCGACGAGCGGGCAAACTGTTCCGGGACAACCGTCGCTTTCATGATTGAGACCTATTTGGATGATTCCGGCAAAGCGCGGTCGATGGGTATGCGTTACGGTTGCGCAACAGCGATTATTTTCTCCGGCGCAGGGCGCGCGCATTAGGGATAGTTGATGAAGGCCGCTGATAGCCATTCGGCGTTTGGCTGTCGTCGAGCACGCTGAATAACAGTGTTCGGGATGGGTAGCCGCTGGCGTACCTTGCGGCCTGTCGTTACTGCTCTTGGATTTCAACGGGTGAGGGTTGGGTTTCTTTCAGCAAATCTATGAATGCCCGAAGTACGGCGGGCACCTGCCTATGACCAGAATAGTAAAGCGCTAGCCCCGGCTCTGCTGGGCACCAATCCCCCAGGATGGTTTCAAGTAGTCCGTCTTTGATAGCTGCTTCAGCATAAAAATCTGGAACATAGGCGATGCCCATACCTTGGATTGCTGCCTTCACCATAAGCCGATTGCTGTTGAGAGTAAGTTGCCCTGGCACGTCGATTGCCACGTCGACGCCGCTCCGTTCGAATTCCCATCGGTAGCGCTTACCGCTGGGAAGCCGGTGACGAATACAATCGTGATCCCGTAGAGATTCCGGTGGCCGCTTGGCCAGATAGGAGGGGGAGGCCACTGTGAGGAAGCGTACTGGCGGGCTGAGAGGGACCGCGATCATGTCAGCGGGAACCGCATTTCTTAATCGCACGCCCGCGTCGAACCCGAGGTCAACGATATCCACCCAGACGTCGTTAGCGCAGAAACTTTCCGTGGTGGCTGACCGAGGCTACTTCTATCGCACGCTGACTGCTTCCGAGGCAAGGAACGCTTGTACGCGTTTGGCGATCAACCAGTCGGTAAAGTCTGTTGCGAAGAATCTTACGGCCAAAAGGAACATGCAGGCGGTAAGTACGCCTGCTAACACGTAGAACGGATCACCAGTAAAAATCAGCAGGAGGCTATGGGCGCCCCCGACAAGAATGGTTCCGAACACGGCCAAGAGGCTGAACCATGCGCCTGCTGTGTCGAGGCGGGTAATGGTTATCACGGGGGCTTTTTGATTTTGGGGCGTCAGCAGAAATTTAGAGACACTACGCAGTTGATTGCGGCTCCAGATTCCTCTTCTATCAAGCTCAAGCAGGTACTCGCGTTTCACTCTGCTGGTATCTATACGAGTGGCGAGACGGAATGCCTCCTGTTGAATCGCGCTATCGAAGAACGCTACCAAATCCGGTGTGTTGATTACCGCCTGCCGCAATGCTCTGAGGCGTGCAATAGGCTTTCTGACGAAGTGTTTGTCATGAAATTCCAGCGTCCTTGACAGCGCAGTTAGCACTTTAAAAAACACACTCCCCAGCGCCACTGCTGCAGCTACGTATGAGACAAATCCCCCTGCAAGCAGTGAATGGAACACTTTTGCTATTTCCATGAAAACCACCAAGCTCCCTATCGATAAGTCAGTTTGCCTGTTGATTGTGGTTCTAGCAAAGCTCCAGCCTCGCTGGCGGCACGTACCTAGCGTTACCAATGTAATAATCTTTGATTGCCGTGCGCCGGCAGTGGCCGTGATGCTATTGGCTCAACTGGGATCACTCGATAGGAGCAAGGATGGGAGTTTTCACGCCGGCTGGAGAAACGCGTGTAGCTGTTTTGGTAGATTGCGACAACGTATCGCCCGAGATTCTGGAGCACGCTTTGCGTGTGGTCGCCCAGTTCGGCCGCGTCGTCCTTAGACGGGGGTATGGCAATCACGGCACCCTGGCCAACAAGTGGCAGGAGGCGCTCGTTCGACTAGCTTTCACGCCATGCCTGCAGTACCAGTATGCAGCCGGTAAGAATACTTCCGACATCGCCTTGGCCCTGGATGCAATGGAAGCGCTATTCGATCACCGTGCGGATACGTTCTGCCTGGTAACCAGCGACTCCGATTTCGCCTACCTGTGCCGCAAGCTCAGAGAACGTGGCGCTACCGTCTGCATCGTCGGTGAACCCAAGACCCCCGATGCACTGCGCAACGCCAGTGACCAGTTCTTTGAGTGGCGCCGTGAGGAGCATTTCCAAGAACCTGTTGCGGAGCATACCGAGAAGCCTGCGACCAAGGCTGAGTCGAGCTGCAAGCAGGAAACCAGTAAGCCTGAACCCAGCAAGCCGGTCGTTAAACGGCGGCCCCGGTTCGTGGTGGATGCCGTATCCCTGCTTGCAGGCGGAACCAGCGAAGGCAAGGTCACCCTGAGCGCCCTTGGGCAGTACCTCAAGCGTACCGATCCGGCATTTTCGCCAAACGCCTACGGCCACTCTGGTCTGCTCGACATGATCAGAACCTACGACCTGCTGCATCTGATTCAAGAGAATGGCGGGCACTGGACGGTGGGGCTGGCAGCCAAGGAAGAGGAACCAGCTGAACATGCTGCGCACGCCTGAAGGGCGCAGCAAAAAGGGGGCTCAGCCCCCTTGATTCACAGCAACCCAAGCTCAGCGAAAGATACGGTGCGTTGGCCTGCCACGATGACGTGATCCAGCGAGCGAACATCGACCAGCGCCAATGCTTCCTTCAAGCGTTGTGTTAGCACCTTGTCAGCCTGGCTTGGCTCTGGATTTCCGCTTGGATGGTTGTGCGCGAAGATCACTGCCGCAGCATTCAGGCGCAGTGCTTCCTTGACCACCTCGCGCGGGTAAACAGATGCACTGTCGATGGTGCCGCGGAACATCTCGACGTACTGGATGAGGCGATGCTTGGCATCCAGAAACAGCGCTGCGAAAACCTCGTGCTCAAAGCCACCCAGCTTCGCGATCAGGTACTCCTTGACCAGCTCCGAAGACGTGAAGGCTGAGCCTCGCTGAACCTTCTGATCGATCACCTTGCGAGCAGCGTCCAGGATCTGTTCTGCAGTGGCAGGCAGATAGCGACCTTGCTCGTCGCGAATCATCAGAGAAGCGTCAAAGGCGAGAGAAAGCTGCGACATGATCATGCTCCAGTTGCTCGGGCGGAATTGCCCGGAACCGGCCAAGCACGGCGCAGCGCAGCAGTCACGGGGCGATAGCCGGCCCCGCCGCAAATGCGCGAAGCGCATGCAGCCCTTGACGGCGAGAACGCCGTGATAGGGTGAGAGGAAACAGCAAGACCGCCATTCCACCGATCTCACAGACGACACCAGCAAGCGCAGCGCGCAGGCTCTGTCGATACAGCCTAAAACGCCCAGAGGCGTTGTTGGCGAGCAGTAGAACTGCAGATATGGCCTGCACCAGCAACGGAAGAGGAACGAAGCCGGTCGCCACTTGTAGCCAGTACCCCATCAACAGTATTGGCAGACGGCCGCTACCGAAATATTCTCCGGTCTCTGGGCTAACGAAGTGCAAACAGTCAGTACTCTGACCCTGCACTCCGTTAGCTCAGAACCTTCCTTCCTGGTCTGTGTAAACAGACCACTTCATTGGCATTTGCCATGGCTCAGGTCAGCCCTGACAGCTCGCTTCGGCGAGCGTCAGGGTCTTTCTGTGGTCAAAACAATCACCCGCGGTATAGATCTCGGCCTGCTCACCGCAGCGAAGATGCGAGCACATACGCTGGTGGATACGACTCAGGAAACCCACCTCAAAAGCGCGCCTCTCAATAGCGCAGGGCAGCAGATCGCGCTCCGCGATCATCACTGCCCAGAGCCATCCACTGCGGGCGTTGTCGAGCCAGGTCTGTGCCAGCTTCACGCCCTGGTCGAATGCCTCTCTGCAATCGGCAGCCCAGGTGATCTCCATTCCTGGATGGCCGTCGTGAGGCGGAAGGTAGGTCATCACACCCTTGCTCATCTGGCACCTCCTCGAACGTCAGAGAGGGCGCGGCGATAGAGCACGACCATCTCATCGAGCAGAGCCAGCGCAGAATAAGCCGCGATGCGCACGCGCAGATCCGCAGGCTGTAAGCCCTCAGGTTCAGCCAACTGATCAAGCAGATTACCTAGCATGACGCCACGCAGTTCAGCGGCAGCTTCAGAGGGCAGGGGAGAGCGTTCGGATTCATGCAGCGGACTTCGCTGCAGCGGAAAAGGTACAACGCAGGATTCGAACTCAGCCATGGCGCACCTCCTGAGCAGAGGTGGACAGCAAGACCTGAGGCCCAAGGCGGAGCTCTCGGGTAAAAAGGGGGTAGCGCATTTTCCTTATGCTCCTCGGTTTGATTAAGGAGCTGCCACCCACTGTTCTGACGCAGTATGGTGGCAGACCGTACGGGGGTCAGAAACCGGTAACCGAGGGAACCGGCCAGGCAAAAGCCTGCCCCGCACGGCCTGCCATAGAAAGCGATAGCAAATACTGGAGCATTTGCCGCTTCGCTATGACGCAACCGCGCCCTCGATTGATCGGGTTCTGACGCCCGGCCGTGGGACATACCACGACGGGCGCACTCTAGCCCGAGGGTTTCAGGATGGCAACCTAGTGTGGCGTAGTTGGGGTGCACCTCAGTGGTCGAGGTAGACGATCAGGATAGGTTCCGACCATACTGGCAGAAAAACATCGCCTGCAGCTTTCTTTTGATCGATCAGTGGATGAGATTTGATCCTGCACTGTCCCGTGAGTGGCATGGGGCTTGTTGGATATCCGCTCCGATTGGAGAGCAGCACCTCATGGGCGACTGTCAGGGAACATCGGCAGCTAGGGAAGTGCCAAAGCCACTTCTCCTGCTCTGGTTTACAGACGCAAGAGGCATCATGTTCTGTTTAGTGAAGGATTCCGAAAGAGATGGCCTGTGTAAGCTTGTGCGCAGTGAGGGCACGCGAGCCTTGGTTGAATATTTCGATTACCCAGGGAGCAATGGCCGGTGCCGTAGGGAGGTCCCATTTTCTTCAATCAGGCCCAAGCGATTGGGACGTAACACCCGAGTCTTAACCTACGACGAATTGAGCGACCAGTGGCGCATCGGCCGGGTGCGCGAGGACGATGGGGAGGGCGTAGAGGTCCGCTTGGCCGACAAGGTTGATGTCTATCTCGACTACGATCAGGTGTTCGTCCGATGGAAGCACCCGATTCAGGATCCAGTCGACTTCCTAAGTAACTTCGTTACCGAAACCCCGCTCTTCGCCGAGGCGCGTTCCGGATTCTTAAGGAATTATCTTGAGCAGAGAGGTAGTGCGTTTGGCATTTCTGCCCTGCTTTCGTCTTCCATTGAATTGGAGTCGCACCAAGTCGATGTTATTCGACGTGTTTTGACCGATCACTCCCAGCGTTATCTTCTTGCGGACGAGGTCGGCCTCGGAAAGACCATCGAGGCAGGCGTAATTATCCGTCAAGCTGTGCTCGACGATTTACGTAACCATCGAGTACTCGTGCTGGTCCCGCATGCACTGGTTACCCAATGGCAGGATGAGTTGATCATTCGGTTTGGGCTTGGTGAATTCATCGGCGAATCGGTGTTCGTACTGGCGCAGGAAGATAACGCTCAATTGCGCGATGTGCTGCCCAACCTATCTATGCTTGTCATCGACGAGGCGCATCACTTGGCTGATCCTCGTGCAGGCGAAGCTACGCAAGAGTTGTACCGTGTAATTAGCGATGTGGCGCAGCGTACTGATCGTTTGTTGCTTCTATCGGCGACGCCCATTTTGCGCAACGAGCCTGGCTTCCTCCGGATGTTGCATCTATTGGATCCAGTGGTTTACCCGCTAGATGACCTAGAGAGTTTTCATGCCAAAATCGTCAATCGGCAGGCTCTCGCTGAAGCGGTTGCTGCCTTAGATCCAAGCAATTCATTTTTCATGGATGGTGTGCTTGATGATTTGATCGAGCGAATTCCGAATGACTCGCGCTTGGTGCAATTAGCAGGGGTACTCAAGGAGAAATTACTAGAGTTGCCGGATGAGGATGATCCGGAATTTTGCTCTGCTGTACGGCACCTGCGAGCTCATATCTCTGAGACTTATCGCCTTAATCGTCGCATTCTGCGCAATCGACGTAGCCAGGTTATAGGGCTAACTCCCGAACGCAAAGGAGTCCAAGTCTGGAAGGTCGAAGATTCTGCAATGGCGCGTCTCGAATCAGTTCTGGAGGACTGGCGTGTTAGTGCTTCATTGTCGATCTATCAACAAGATAACGTTGCCGCACGGACGCTGGGAGCGTTCTACTGGAGCGCGGTTTGTGCTCTTTTTGAAGATCTAAGTGGCCTTCGTCGGCTTTGTTTGGAACGCCAACGTGGTATCGGGAGCGATTCGATCTCGTCTTTTGCTGGAGAGGAGGGACTTCTCGAGGCGGTCATTCGTGCGATTGACAACGATGAGTGGATGGCGACCCGACTCGATCAGTTGTATAGGGGGATACGATTGCTGCCGGAGTCGACTAAGGCGGTGGTCTTCTGCAGCAATGAAACCGTAACAGATAAGGTCTTTGCTTACCTAAAAAGCAACGGAATCTACACGGTCCGACACAATATTAATATTGATGAATCTACTGAGGCTAGTTGGCGAGATTTTCTAACTGATTCCTCGATTCGAGTCATCGTCTGCGACCAAAATACGGAAGAGGGCATCAACCTGCAGGGCGGGAACAAGGTCTTGGTGCATTTTGATCTCCCACTACAGCCCAATCGAATCGAGCAGCGTATGGGGCGTGTTGACCGCTATGGCGCTGGCAGTTCGATTCAGTCCTACGTTCTGCTCAATGAATGTGCTCCTATGCAAACAGCATGGTTTGGCATTCTCGACCAGGGATGGGGCATCTTCAACCAGTCTATTTCTAGCCTGCAGTATTTGGTTGAGGCAGAGTTAGGTGATTTGAAGGAGGCAATGATTCATGGCGGCGCAGAGGCACTTGGCGCGCTTCGTGAACGATTGACTGGCCCCACTGGCCTAGTTGCCCGCGAACTCAAACTGATTGACCAGCAAGACGCACTGGATCAGTTGTCACCTGTGCCTGAAGCGGAGTTGGACGAACTGTTCGAAGTCGACTCGGACTGGAGGACCATACGGGATACAATGATGTATTGGATTGAGCACACCCTTCTGTTCCGCAAGGTAGTCGAACAGATTCGTCCCGGTACCCAACTTGTAGACGAACCATTCCGATTTCATTACTTCTCGCCGGATGGTGACAAAAAACCGCCAACCCTCATCTCTTCGTCAGGGTTCATCGGAGACTTTTTAGGTGCCATTGACTTTGATGCACCTGGCAGTCGTTCGACTCGGCCGCAATCATATCCATACGTTGTACACCGTCCCACTGCCGTTAGGCGCAAGGTTCGCCCGCTACGTTACGGTACAGAGTTTATTGAGGCCATCAAATCGTTTTCTGAAGCGGACGACCGAGGTCGCAGTTATGCAATGTGGCGGCAAGTGTTCGACCATTTCCCGTCTTCAGAAATTCGACTCTGCTTCCGTTTTGACTTTGTGATCGAATCTTGCCTGGACGCAGCAGTTGCAGTTCTGACTGCCAACCAAAAACAGTCGAGCGAAGCAGCAAGAGCAGTTCTGGCAAGACGCGGAGATTCCCTGTTTGGCCCAACGGTGATGCAAGTCTGGGTGGACGAGGACGGAGATGAACTGTCGGAGGATTTTATTGAGCGCTTTTTGATGCCTGAGTACGCAAAGCGGGGCGGAAATGGCTACATCGACAAGAATCTTGAGACACCTTACTTCCGTGCTTTTCGTAGGATGGCGCCGGATACTTTCACTAATTGGAAGGAGCGCTGCGAACGGATGCGTGACCGTGCGCTGGCCATCATGAGGGCTAAGCCAGAATTGAAGGAGCGGCAGCGGAGCGCGCTGGATCGGGCACTGGCCGAAGATGAAGTTCGTTACGCCCAGTTGCAGGCTCGTATCCAGTCTTTGCAGGGGAGGGAGGCGGAAGCTGAGGCTCGCCAACTCAAACTCGAGCAGGCGCTTAACGAAGCGGTTCACGGCGGCATAACGTCACCTTCGGTGAAGGTCGACGTCGCAGGCGTGGTTTTTCTGACCAGCGAACCTGTATCAATCATCCAGCGCCACGTTCAGGAAGACGCATGAGTTTCGGTTTCGATGAGTTGCAGGCTGTCCTCGCGGCCTGGCCGATTGTTGATGCTTGGCCGGAGAAGGTAGATGACAGCCTGCTGGACCGGATCTGCCAAGTACTGGATACGGCGCAAGCCCAGCGCGGTAATACAGCATGGCATGCTGACTTGCAGCCTTTGTTACGACAACTTTTGCTCCGAACCAGCGACGGCGTGGGCAAAGGTATGAGGCTGCGTGTGCCTGCCGGTAAGGGGTGGCCCGATCGAGCGAGTTGGGCCAACCATGGGATGGATGCGACAGAGGCCGGGTCCTCTGCCTATCTGCTGGCAGCTCGCGAGTGGCATCCAGAGTGGCTTGGTAGTGGGGAGCGTGGTGTCTTCTCGGATGCATTTTCCGATGTGAGAGTGCGCCAGGATATGAAATGCGAGGCCGACCCTTTCATTCGTGATTCCACGGGCTTCACCAACTATTCTTCCCCTGGACAACGAGAGGCGGTCCGCGCGGCCTTCTTGATACCCGAAGGCGATACCCTGATAGTCAACTTGCCTACGGGCTCTGGAAAAAGTCTGGTTGGGCAGGCACCAGCCTTAGTTAATAAAGAGGATGGTCATCTGACCATTTTCGTCGTGCCCACAGTCGCCCTTGCCCTCGATCAAGCTCGTGCTATGGGAAAACTATTCCAGAGTAATGGTCTTTCCCGACCAGATTGGCCATTGGCCTGGCACGGTGGCTTATCGAAAGAACAGCGTGCCGCGATTAGGCAGCGCTTGCGTAATGGTACCCAGCGAATTCTTTTCACCTCACCAGAGGCGCTCACTACCTCCTTGCTACGTGCCGTTTCGGATGCTGCTACAGCAGGCATGCTGCGCTATTTCGTGATTGATGAAGCACACCTCGTCACCCAGTGGGGCGACGAGTTCCGCCCGTCCTTTCAGGCCTTGGCAGGGCTGCGCCACAGCCTGCTTCGGTTGTCGCCGCGTGGTTTTCGTACCTTGCTAATGAGTGCCACTTTCACGGAGGAAACAGTGGACACTTTGGCGAGCCTATTTGGCCCATCTGAACGGGTGCAAATGGTATCGGCGGTTCATCTTCGCCCAGAACCGCAGTATTGGTTCTATAAGGCTTCTTCGCCGCAGGAAAAACAAAAACGCGTACTGGAGTCGCTGCGCTATGCGCCGCGGCCATTTATTCTTTACGTTACGAAACGTGAGGAAGTTGCGCAGTGGAACACCACGCTTCGTTGCAGTGGCGGCCTGCACCGCATTGCTACATTCGACGGCGGAACGCCTGACCGCGAGCGGAAGCGCATCATTGAGGAATGGGCTGCAAATCGCCTCGACGGTATCGTCGCGACTTCTGCTTTTGGTGTAGGCCTCGATAAAAGTGATGTGCGCACGGTAATCCATGCGACGATTCCGGAGACCCTGGACCGTTATTATCAAGAGGTGGGTCGTGGTGGTCGTGATGGCAAGTCGTCGGTTAGCTTACTTTTATTCGACGATAGCGACTGGATTCTTCCGGAACGACTCGCAAAACCTAAGATTATTTCCGATGAGCTCGGCTTCAGTCGTTGGAAGGCGATGTACCAATCGCGCCAACCAACTGGTGATGAGGCGTTGTGGGAAATCAATATCGACGCCGTGCACGAACGGTTGCGGGGGGGAAGCGAATACAACGTTAACTGGAATATGCGCACCCTCATCCTAATGGCGCGTGCTGGCCTCATAGCCCTCGACCTTGAGGTCAAGTGTGACGAGCAGGACGCGGACCCGGGCGAGGATGCTTCGTCGATGCTAGCGGCCATGGCGAATGTGCGCGTGCGCATCCTCAACGACGGCCATCAGATTCCTGAGGTTTGGGAAAGCTTGGTCACTGCCTCGCGTAACAATACGCTGGTGGCGGCTGAGCGGAACTTGCAAATGATGCGGCAATTGCTGCCGCAGTCCAGTGGGTTGGGTCAGCAGATTGGCCAAGAGGTGGGTGCCACTCTTACGCAGTTGTACCGTATTCGGTCGCCGCGATGGCCGGTCCAGGTTTCGCAGGTTTGCGGTGGCTGTCCGAGGGATCGCTTCGGCACTGAGAACAGCAGGCACTTTAGCGAGCCTGTGGTAGTGCCGGTGAGTCGCGTTTTGCCATCAACAATGAGACCCTGGCTGGATAAATTTCCTTGGGTGGACCCCACCTTTGCTTATGTCTTCTATGACGAAAGCCAGTCTAGGCAACAGATCCAACAGTCAATCCTGCAATTTGCAGGATGGTTGGTGCAGTCGTGCGGCGTACGCGAGTTGGCATCTCATCCCCTGACTGCTTTAGTGAGTCAGCCTGAGTGGGGGCGCCTATACCAGCGCACGCGAGATCGGGTGCTGCTACAGCGATCTCTTCAGGAGTCCGACCTGGAGCCGTATTCCCCTCTGGCACGATTAACAGTGCTGGAACCTGGCTCACGTCCGGAAACTCTCTGGGATATCCAGATGCTACAAAGACCTTTCCATATCGTGCTCTTGCCATTTGGTATGTTGGATCCTGTTAACCCTACACGTCGTCTCGCCGATGTAAGCCCGAATGCTTTGCATTTGGGCAACCTCACTCAAGTGATAAGTCAATGAGCATTCTCAATCGCGAAAATGATGGCCTACACCCGATAGTGCTGACTTTGGCCGGAATAGTCGCCCGAGAAAAAGTTATTTCTCGCGACGAGTTGATCAGCATTTGTGTCCCGCATGCCAGTTCCGAAATGGAAGCCGAAAATGATTCTGATAAGGGGAGGGGCAAGGCATTGGCTGCTCGGGCCCGTGCTACGTTGGCTCGCTGGGTTTCACTGGGGTTATTCATCGAGAATGATGACCAAGTTCGCTTGAGCGTCGACCTGGCGCGCGGGGAATCTACTGATGTATTTACCGATCGCCTGCCTAGCATTTGCCGAAGGCTTGCGTTGCAGCAGATGCATGCACTACCACTCTGGCCCTCAGATGGCAGTATCTCGGAAGAGGCAGTTGGGCGCACTGCTGACTTATGTCGTAGTTTAGCTTGGTGCTTGGCGCAGGATATATACGCGTTGCCAAGTGCGTATGATGAAATCGAAAGTTTGATTACAGCCCAAGTGCAGCCAGGGCGGTTCATTTTCTTGAATAGCACCCGCTGGCAGGGGTTTCGACCTTGGGCGAGATTCCTTGGTTTTGCTACTGGTGACGACTCCAGTTTTTTCTGCGATCCAACAGTTGCGGTGCGCGCAGAGTTGAAAGAGGTGATTCAAAAGAACGAGACGGTGCTCGCAGGCGAGTTCGTTTCACGCCTGGCGGAACGGCTACCGGTGTTGGATTCTGGTGATTATCGTCTCGAGGTAGAAAAGGTGCTGAAGCCTGAAACAGGGGTTGTACCCGCTGCTGGTCACTTGTCAACTGCGCTGTCATTCGCTTTGCGGCGTTTACAGTTACAGGGAGTGATCAGCCTAGTGTCATTGGCCGATGCTGGTTCAAAACTCACACTTGTTGGTCAAGGTGGACGTGCGTGGGAAAGCTTCACCCATGTTCGTCTACTGAGGGACACATTATGAGTCTGTTGAATTATTGGCCTACTGCTGAAGAGATTAATCTCTGCATCAACCACGAAGCGGAAGGTGCGCACGATGCTGTCCTTTTGGCGGTACACCAACCTTCACCTCTAAGTTACCGACTGGTTTCTTCGGGAAAGAGTATTGAGGCTAGTGAGGATGACCTCTTCAAGTACCTGATGACGAAAGATGTGCCATCCGGTTCTCATGTGGTGCCCATCACCGGAGCCTCAGGTGTCGGGAAGTCACACATGGTACGCATGCTTGCAGCGCGTCTGCAAAACGTGAACGCAGATAGTCGCTACGTCATTATTCGTATTCCGAAGAGTGCCACCCTGCGGCGGGTGGTGGAGTTGATCCTGAATGAGTTGCCAGGTGAAGATTACGCATCAGTTAAGGCTGAGTTTGCTAAGGCGTTTACTGAAGAAATTAATATCGCAACTGCAGTTATTAGATTTCAAGGGCAACTAGATATTGCTCTGGGTGAATTGGCGAATGAACTGCATGCTCAGCTTAAAGCTAATCCTAGTAATATCCTGCTGAAAGAACGTGTCGGACACGCAAGAGCGCTGCCTAAGTTTATGGGTGATCCTGAGTTAGTCGACTATTTTCGCAGCAAGGTATTTACTAAAATTGTCAAACGCGCCATCGCTGGACAAAGTCAGGCCGAGCAGGAAGGGCAGGTTGAGGATTTTCAGGCCGACGACTTCCTTCTGCCGGACTCAATCGATATCACTAAGGCTGCGTCAACGACTCAATCGTACTATGTTCGTACCCTTCAGTTGCGCGAAGGCGAGGGTAGACGCGTTGCTGCACGACTACTCAATGAGAGCAAGGTTGTCGACCAGGCTATTCGCCAGTTATTTAGCCTGCATCAATCTCTAGGTGGTATGACATTGCAAGAGGTCATCCTTGAGATTCGCCGTCTACTGCTCCAACAAGAGCGTGAGTTGGTGATTTTTGTGGAGGACTTCAAGGCGCTGACTGGCATTCAAGACACGCTGCTCAATGTACTAATCCAGGAGGGCGTGCGTGACGGTGTCAGGGAGTTTGCTACGATGCGCTCAGTTATAGCCGTTACTGACGGCTATTTAGCAGGCCAAGACACGATCGCAACACGCGCGAAACGCGAGTGGATTGTGGAAAGCCTACTGTCCAGTCCCGAGGAAGTCTTTCGCCGAACCAAGGCACTGGTAGCTTCGTACTTAAACGCAGCGCGCTGGGGCTACCATAATTTGATGCACCACTTTGAGATAAATGGTGGTTTAAGTGACCGGCAAAGTTCATGGATTGAACCGTATACTGCTCCTGATGACGCCAGTGATATCGCTGTTTTGACTGCTTTTGGGAAGGAAGTTGAGATTCCACTATTCCCCTACACCGAGCAAGCCATCGAGCAGTTGGCGCGGTCTGCGCTCACCAGAAATAATACCCTGATTTTCACGCCGCGCTTCATTATTGATAATGTTCTGCGTAGCGTACTTTTGCCTGGCCGCCCCGCTTTTGAACGTGGGCAGTTTCCGCCGCCAGATATTGATGCGCCGGGGACGAATGCGGAAGTCTCACAATGGCTGTCTTCGCTTCCAGTGTCGGAAGAAATGCGAGAGCGGTACCGGCGCGTTGTGGCGATCTGGGGTAATTCTCCGCGTACGCCAGCGGATATTGGCCATATCCCAAAGGAGGTATTTGATGCCTTTAAGTTGGATAGGCCAAACATCCAATTCACCCCTAAACCGATACCTGAGCAAATCCCGAAAGACAAGCCCAGTCAGTTGTCTATTGACTCACCGCCCAGACCGGATGACGCCTCCTTGATCGAGGCCCTCGAGAGGTGGGTTCAGAATGGGGAACGCCTTAACCAGACGGTAGCTAATCAAATTAGGCAATCGATCGCGACAGCTATCACTGAGCGAATTGACTGGTCTGCTGAGCGCGCTATCAAGTCGCCAATCAAGGCCAAGCAGATATCAATTCCGAATGCTCTTGGAGAAGGCAACCTTGATTCTGACCCAATCAAGGTGGCAGATGATCATTCCGACTCGACCGGACAATTGCGCTCTGAACTGGCAGCAGTGGTCCGTTTAATTCACCTAAATGGCGGCAAAGTAAATTATGTAGGTAGCGATGATGATTTGGTTAGGATCGGCAATCTTACGGATCGATTGATGCCACAGGCGTTAGCGCTCGTACGCGCTAGCATTCGGCAGAAACTCGGCATGGCAGTACGATTGCTATCCACAAATAGCCGAATTCTCGGTCTTATAGAACGTTACCGTACACCGGCCAGCCTTGCTGCATTTCTATTCGGATCTCGAAATATTTCCGTGCGCCCGCCCGGATCGGCACCTGCTGAATTTGCTGAATGGCGCGCTTTGCAGGAGCAGGCATTACGGATACGCCCTGACTTGATCCAGTTTGTTGCATCCTACTGCGGCAGTTTCCAAGGCGCTGGCAGGACGTCCTATGCCATTGATATGGTGCGGGTGACGGATTGCTTGCTGCCAGAGGGCGATACGACGAATCTAAACTCCCTCGACTTGGGTTCCACTGAGTTGAAGCAGGCGCTGGCGATGATGAGCGAAGCGCGTGTAAAGGCTCAGGCACGCAAAGTATTGCAGGGTGCAAGTAACATCCGAACCAGACTGGTCGCAGAGTTGGGTGAAAACTTTGATAAACAAGAGGTTGCAGAAGAGCTCAGGGCACTAGCAGAGCAGTTGAGGGCGTCTGGTGTTTGGAATTCGGACGAGATCGGTATTGCCCATCCGGCTTTCAAAAGTTTGTGCGAGGATTTCCGCAGCGCAGCTTTGCGAGAAGCACTTTCTATGCTTGCTAGTTCGGTAGAAGGGGACGAAGGGCAGAGTGATGACCAGTTAGTCAGCCGCATGGGGCGATTTGATATTCATCCACTCATCGTGGCGTCGCGATTTGCAGAAGCGGCGCGAAAAGTGGTGCGGGCCTCAGACAAGCGCGCCAGTGGGTTGGAAGTGCAGTTTCAGGGGGTGGACCCGCAGGAGCAGACTAGTGAGATTCTAAGCTTATTTGAAAGCCTAGCGAATGAAATAGATTCACTGGTAGTGGAGGGAGAAACTGCATGCTCTTAAACGATGCACGGAGTGTTCGCGAGCGTTTGATGCGTGTAGAGGCTGCCAGCAGCGGTATTGAGGAAGCAGAGGCTTTGAGGGCCAAGCGAAGTGAACTACAGGCGCTGACAGATCGAATCATAGCCTTGGCGCGTCGTAATGCCATGCTCCGGGAAATGAGAGTGCTGCTTACTCCGGTTCCTGGTGTTGACAAGGTAAAGCAAGTGATCAACCAGATCAGTGCTCGCTTTGCCGAGTCGCCGAAGGCTGCCACTTTGGTAGAAAAACAACGCTGGAGCAAACTGGTATTGACGCTCACCGAGTTCACCGCCTCGGCAGAGGCTTTACAGAAACAGGATTGGAAGGTCTACTTCAGTAGCAAGTTGTTTGCTGGAGTCCCTCCCGAACAACGTAAGCAGACTATCGTTCAGTCTCTGCCGGAAAACCAAAAACGTTTAGAGCGCTATACATGCTTGTATCAGCGTTTTAATCAATACCGTAATAGCATCCCTAGTACTATTGAAGCTCTGAGGGAGGTTCATGCGCACTCCGATGAGTTGGCCACTATTCGGTTTCTTGAGAATGACGACATTCCAATACCGGTAAAGGCTTTCTTCGACGCAACCTCCTCGTGGAGTGGAGCGGATCTCGACTTCCTGACTCAGGAAGTTATTGAGTGGCTGCGCACGAATAACATGCTAACCAACTACGTAGTGCGGGCACGCTAATCGAACGGAGTCATCTTGGAAGCACGCGAACGTTTTCTTGCTTCGGTGTTGGATAGCATCGAAGAGCGTGAAGTAAGGCTGCTGGCTTGGGGCATCGTCGATGGTAACTTCAGTCATGAAGAAATCAGCGATTTGCTCAATCCCCTGATTGACACTGCCATAAGTGCTGGCCTCGAGGATTTTTTCTCCGTCGAGAAGGTCCTTGCGGAACTACTGCAGCGCAAATGGATAACTGAGGTGCCCAGAAATGGTGGCGCCACAGGTTACCGATCACGCATGGCGGAAACCGTGCGCTTACTTCAGCGCTTGCGGCAGTTGTTTCCGAAACACGCAGGGCCCACCGGATGGCAGCATGCACCTAACTTAGTCGCCGACTTTCGCTTTCTGCGTCGTCGCCGTCGCTATCCGGCGCGTGACATCTCCGTAGAAGAGGCTTTGCTCATGATCGGCGAAGTGGCCTCAAGTCCAGCGCTGTTGGCGGCTGTACGAGCCCTGCTAATGCCATCTGGCCGTATGCTCAGTCTGTCCGGCTTTCAAGTACGTGCGGCGGAGCGCATATTGCGTGGTATCGAAACAGGTGTGGAGTTGGCGACCATCGTTTGCGCGGGTACTGGCAGTGGTAAGACGCTTGCCTTCTATGTACCGGCCTTAGCGTCGATCTATCGTCATCTGTTGATGGATGGAAAGTCTAAGCGCTGGGTTAAGGCGATCGCTATATATCCTCGAACAGAGTTGCTCAAAGATCAACTTCGTGAAGTCTTTCAGCGGATACGTTGCCTACAAGCCGGTGTGCCACAAGAGGACAAGGTGTCGTTTTGCGTCGGGGCCCTCTATGGTGATACCCCGCATTCCGCAAAGTTCTGTGATTGGCCAAAAATAGGTAATGATCGAGTTTGCCCGACTCTTGCGTGCCTCGACTGTGGCGGCGAGTTGCGGTGGTTGCACAGGGATCACAGCGAGGGTCGCGAACGATTAGTTTGTGCCTGCTGTGAATCGGTGTTAGATGGCTCCGTCTTCCCGCTCACTAGGGAAGCGCTTAAAAGCTCCGTACCGGACATCTTGTTCACCACTACCGAGATGCTAAACCAGCGCCTCTCGGACAGTTCGATGATGCATCTTTTTGGCGTTGGACCCAAGGCACTGCATGCACCAGAACTAGTGTTGATGGACGAGGTACACACTTACGAGGGCAAGCATGGCGCTCAAGTGGCTTACCTAATGCGGCGCTGGCAACGTCTGCTTGAGCAACCGCTGCGCTTTGTGGGTTTGTCGGCGACCCTGCGAGAAGCATCGCAGTTTTTCTCCGCGCTAACCGGTTGTCGCCCTAACCTCGTAGATGAAGTGTCGCCGCGTGCTGATGAGATCGAATTCGAAGGCGCCGAATACATGATTGCCCTGCGCGGTGATCCGGTGTCTCGCACGGCACTGCTTTCCACTACCATCCAGGCTGCCATGGTGTTGCAGCGCTGCCTCGATCCCAAATCTGCGCGACTGGAAAAGTCGGTCAGCCACGGTGCTTTCGGCCAACGCACCTTCGTCTTCACTGACAACCTAGATGTGATCAATCGTCTGTATTTCGACTTACTCAGTGCAGAGGGGCGTAATAGCTATGGTGACCCGGACATGCGTCATGCGCCTGATGGTGGCCTGGCGGTGCTGCGCGAGGCCGGACCGTCACTCTTGCGTTATGCCAACGGGCAAGATTGGCGCTTCTGCCAAGACTTGCATCAGGGACTCAAGCATCGCTTGGCGGTAAAGCGGGTTAGTTCCCAGGATCGTGGTGTTGATTCCGACGCAGACGTTATTGTTGCCACCGCCGTGCTGGAAGTGGGATTCGACGATCCAGTCGTCGGCGCGGTGATTCAGCATAAGGCACCGCGCGGTATGGCGGGGTTCCTGCAGCGAAAGGGGCGTGGCGGCCGCACACGTAATATGCGTCCCTGGACAGCGATCGTGCTGTCTGACTATGGCCGCGATCGTGTTGCTTACCAAAGTTACGATTTGCTGTTCGACCCGGAATTGCCGGTCCGTACACTCCCCTTGGCAAATCGATACATTACCCGCATGCAAGCGGTGTATGCCACGATCGATTACTTAGCACTGCGACTGCAGGATGCTTCTGCAGGCAGCGTTTGGAGCGACCTGAGCGGTGGCCAAAAATTCAATGCGCATCGGCGCCAGCGCTTGGTACGCGAATTAAGAAATATTCTTGAAACCGAAACGGGCACCCGACGCCTCTCAGACTATTTACGCCGAGCGCTTCGCCTTTCAGATGAAGAATTATCGGCAATCTTGTGGGAGTACCCGCGACCGCTTCTGACAACCGTGTTACCGACTGCGCTCCGTCGCCTAGCGACTAATTGGAGTGCAAACGGTAACCCGCAACAGGACTACCAAGCATATAACACTCCATTACCGGACTTTATTCCAGGTTCTCTTTTCGCTGACCTCAACTTAGCGGAGGTTGTCATCGATCTGACAGATCCGCACTCGACAAGCCCTTTAAATACTTCAGTGATGTCAGTGTTCGCTGCAATGCGCGAGTTCGCACCTGGACGCGTAAGTCGGCGCTTCGGTGTGCGCTATCGTACTGAGCGGCATTGGATCGCACCGTCGCCGAACGTCCAAAGTGAACCGGGCATTAGCAGCGATATCTTCGGCCTTGATATCGACGCAATAGGCAGTCACGAGCCGTTAGGGGAGTATCTGGTACGCCGCGGTGATAAAACGGTAGCGCTGCCAGTATATCGTCCGGTGCGTTTGGCACCGCAATCACCTCCTACGGAAGTGAAAGATTCGTCGAATGCCTCGTTGGAGTGGCATAGTCAGATTATCGCCACCATCGAGCCAAATTGGTTGACGCCGCCCCTCGGCAGCCTGTGGGCAAAGATCGTCACCCGTATCGGCTTTTTCACGCATTCACGCCATGCACCAGTAGAGATACGACGCTTCGCAGTCGGCGCTTCAGCGGAGATTACTGTCGGTTCGGAGAGGGTTCGGGCCGATACGTTGTTCCAACGTGAAGGCCAGTCGGTGGGCTTGGGGGCGCAATTTTCCGCCGACGGAATGGTGTTCCAGGTCCTAGTACCCACGAACTTGCATTTACGGCAGCAATCTGAAGATGGGGCGAAGTGGCGTGCTTTACGCAGTGCCCGCTTCATCAACCTTGCGTGGCGAGGTGAGCGATTAGCCATGATACGTAGCCCATTCATGCGCGAGTGGTTAGCTCATATCTATCTGTCTGCCCTTACCTTTGAAGCGATAGTAAGGCAGATCAGCTTGGCTGAGGCCGATGCCTCCATTCGATACGGTCAGGCTTCGATTTCGCTACCGGACGTGCTGAGCCTTCTATTCCAGTCGCAAGTGGTCGAAGTACATGGCGACGACATGACGACAGGTAGCCCGGATAAGCTACGGCAGGAGTTGGACGCGTATCTGCGTGACCCCATTGTGACTGCGGAATTGCATGGATTTGGTGCCATGCTTTGGGAACCGATCGACTCCAGTTGGGAGCCGTGGCTACGCGGGGTCTACCATTCCACCCTTGCTGCTGCGCTTCTACGATCCATTACGGACCTATGCCCGAGTATCGATCCGGAAGATTTGACAGTGGACTTAGACCGCGGCCCCGCTTTTCCTGATCAAGCCGCTGGGTCCGATTCTCAAGTAATGGAGGCTTGGTTTACTGAGCGAAGTCCAGGGGGGAACGGACTGATCGAGGAGTTTATGCGGCGTTACGCGGAGGATCCGCGCCGTTTCTTCGCGACCGTGCGTGCCAATTTGGGCATGGGGGAGTTTGAGTTAATCGACCATCAACTCAAGCAAATGGTTACCGTGCTAGCTGAGGACGACGGTAGCGGCGCCTCGGGAAGCGCTGAACTGGTGCGCGAATTCCGTGCTGCTGACAGCCAAGAGGAAATGGCGCGGTCCTTCCGAAACTTACGTCGAACGCTGATGCAGGAAGGCTTCTCACCCTTCCACGGTTTTTTGGTTGCGCTTGGTAACCGAGTATTGCGGCCTGGATCCGGCGCTGCGACTGATCTTTACCTTTCCCGAGCACTAAGTCAGTGGCAAGGCGAGGAGATGCGTATAGGCATCGAGATTGATTTGCGCGTATTTAGCTATTACTTGAGTCAATCGGACGGAATTGACCGTGTCGTGTCCGATATCTGCTCATCGGCAGGTGGTGATCGCGTGGCCTGGCGCATTGGCGCTATTTCCGGCCTGCTGTGGCCCCGCGGTCGGGCGATACGTCAGTCCGCACTACAAATAAGGAATCCGTTCACTGAATTGCCCTTAATCGAGCGCCTGCTAGTTGCGGAGACGATCGGCGACGATCGCGCCTGCATATCAGTTCTGGACGCTGATTGGTTGGGACAGACTGCCGAGCAACTCACCAACGGCCGTCAGGTGACGCTGACCTGTCCTGAAGACGAACGTGCTCGTCTGGCTGCGGCGCTCAATACACTGGTAACCAATCCAATAGAGTCAGGCTATTTGCGTGCATACGCCCGCCTCCAAGGAATCCGTCAAACCCAATCCATGATAGAGGCTGATATTGAACTCGTTGAGGCAGTGCAATGAATATTCTCTACCGGCGAATTTTCAAGACGCAAACTACTGGAGTCACGACTATCCAGGAGTTGCTGCAGACCATGTTCGTGGCGGAGGTGTTGCAACCTGGCGACGAGATTTGGATCGTTTCTCCCTGGATCAGCAATGTTGTCTTGATCGACAATCGTTCCGGTAGCTTCGATGCCCTCAATCCCGAGTGGGGAAGGCGCGAGATCCGCCTCGCCGACGTGCTCGTGACGTTGATGAACCACGGAACGAGGGTCAACGTCGTCACCCGCAACGAAGCTAGCAACGATGCCTTCCGTACCCGGATTGCCGACCTGGTTCGTGAGTGCTGCCTGGAAGATCAGATAGACATACACATTCACGACCAATTGCATACCAAGGGCATTTTGCTCACGCGCTGCCTTTTGATGGGCTCAATGAACCTGACCTATAGCGGCATGGTGATCAACGACGAATGGGTCGAATACTCGCTCGACCAGCACGACCTTGGTCGCACCCGACTTGAGTTTGTCCGCTATAGGGGGGCGCATGATTTACTCCATTCCACCTAAGGAACAATTCTGGCTAGAGCGTTTCTTCTCAGGTCGCAATGCGCTGCACTGGGAAACCATAGCCGGCAGCAAAGCACCGGCGGCATGGCTGGAGCAGGTTGGCCCATGGATTGCTGCTTTTGTTAACCAAGACTCCAAATCACCTATTGTTTTACCTGTGTTCGATGCTGATGGTCCGTCTCAGTGGTATGCATTGGCTGAGAGTGAGGCCACGGCAGTCGCATTGGCGCAGGAACTGACAGCTGTTGTTGGCCCCAGTTATAGCGACTTCCGTGGACAACCGATTCAGGCCGCTAGTACTGACGAAATCGAATGCGCGCTGCAGGACCGTTTTGGCCGTTTCGTTTTCCGCATAGGGCCGGTGAATGCGGCGGCGCGTGGCGACATTACGCAAGCCTTGCAGTTGTATCTCAGTTTGCTGCGTCGTCGCCCAGAAATCCCAGACCGTACCCAACGTCCGTTCGGCAAGATTCGTGCGGAGTTCGATCGGGCGCTCTTGGTCGGCAACGAGGCGGATGCTCGATACTTATGCGACGAATTGATCGCTAGCGGTCGTATTGACGCGGAGCAGCACAAGTATTTGGAAATCCGCATGCTGGCCGGACTCGGCCGCCAGCATCAATTGGCACACAACTATTCGCTGATCAAGTCCGTTCTTGGTCTGTCGTTACCGGCCCAGACCATCGCTGACTTGGTCGAGGCGCTTTATTCAACCTATATCACAGCCATCGAGAATGATCCGAATGTCGACGCCATCCTGGCCGTATTTCGGGACGAAATTTCTCGGCACTTTGGCGCTCTGTTTCGGGAGCGGAAAGGAATACGTCAGCCCAATGTGCTGAAGGCCTTCCTGCTTTATGAACTAACACAGGATGAGCCAAATGTAGGTCGCTGCGAGGCCATTGCTGCCGCTTATCCGATCTCTGCAGGGCGCGAACTAATCGCGCGTTGGTCCAGTCGATTGGCGTCTGTTCAGCCGTCCGGGACTGATGCCTGTGTATTGGCAGGTCAGGCCTTGGTTGACGACGACTATGAGTTGGCCTCGCAGTTGTCGTTTGAAGCTTTCCCCGCAGCATGGACATATAGCGTCTTACTACGTTGCGCGGTGGAGTTGGGTGATGCTGAAATCACCCGACGGGTGCTTACGGCGATAAACACTGCATCCGAGGATGTGCGGGCAACCTGGACAAAGCGTGACTTGGCCAGGCTGCAGCAATTGCAGTCGGAGTCGGTGGACACCTCTGAGGTGCAAAAGGCTTCGCAAGAGAGGCCTGATACGAATTGGCTGACTTGGGTTCGCTATGTCGAAGCTGGCCGCTACGAGCGGCCACCACTGCAAATCCTTGAGGAAGCGCTCCTGCGCTGGAGCCCAGAGGCCTACGCTTTAGATCCAGAATCCTGCCGCCAGTTAGCCGAGAGGATCGGCAATGCTACTGGCGAGGCAGAGCATGTGTTTCGCGATGCCTTCGTGGCGTTAGTTGAGTTCTTTGTCGATCGCCAGGCTCATCCAGTGCGAGGATTCATACCTCTGTACTCAATGCTGATCCGCATCGTCGCATGGAGTGGGGTGGTTTCGGTCAATGAACTTGAACTGGCCTCTGTTCTCATGCAGGCGTTGATCAGCCTTGGTCCGTCGAAGGACGATTACGTCGAAGCACTCGATAGCTATGCGGAGATAGTTACAGCCAACAATGCACCCACTAACATCGACTGGGCGCTTAATGCGGCTGAAATACTGGTCTTACATGGCTCTCCTGACAGCGAATCGCGACTGCGCTTTTTTATGGCAGTTGTGGATATGGCACGCACCCACGCTCACCGCCTCAAGCCGGCGCAATATGCGATTCTGTCCCTGCTGGCAAAGGATTACGGTTGTGCCAATTTGCTGGAGGCCTTCCCCTTTAAGGAAGAAGATCATGCCGACACAGTTGCGCATGCAGACTTCGCCGGTCTAATCGGCATCTATACCCTAACTGAGCCAGCTGGGCAGCGCGCACGCCAATTTCTGCGAAAGATCTTACCTCTGGCTCGGGTGGAGGTGAACGCTGACCTGGTGGCAACCGAAAAGCTTAAGAATCTGGCGGCGACAGCCGACATCTTCGTGTTTGCCTGGAAGAGCAGTAAGCACCAAGCTTATTACGCTGCGAAGGAAGCCCGCGGCGACATGGAAACCCTTCTCCCTACGGGAAAGGGGAGTGCTAGCATTTTGGGCTGTGTCTTGAGCGAAATTGAGCGACATTGCTGAAATTTAGGATCGTAAAGATCCCAGTGCTACGCGCATTGTCGAGTGAGCAATCCGTCAGCGTTGCCTATGTGATCAAAGTCTACCGCGTCCAGCGTAACAGGCAGCGGTCCCCGCTGAGGCGACGCTCGACCATCACGGCGCATAGGCTAGGCACTGAATCTTCAAGTTGTTTACGGATAAAAGCACACAAGTTTTCGATTGTGGCCGGCCCCAGATCCTGCACCTCGTCAAGTAGTCGGTGATCGAGCATCTCGCGAACACGGGCAATCTCACTTCGTAGGTAGCCTAGGTCAATTAGCATGCCGGAGGTGGCATCTGGTTGACCAGCGACGGTGACCTCCGCTTCATAGGTATGCCCATGGATGCGCCGGCTACTCTCCGTCTCTATGTCACGATTCAACGTATGGGCAGCCTCGAAGAAGAACCGCTGCGACAATTCGCAGACCGTCTTGCTATTCGAATTGACCATGGTCTCAGCGGCGGAAGAAGGGGAGGGAGGAGCAACTGCAGGCGTGGACATCAGCGGATCTCCAATATCTTGTGTGTTTGTACGGAAAGTCGCCATTTAGTATTGGCCTGACAATAAGCAATGGCAGAGCGGGTATTTTGTTTCTGCATTGGTCCATCCATAGGCTGCAGTAGGTTGTACTGAAAGTCGCTATCAGAGATGGCATCTGGGAGCAGGCCAGGCTGCGGATAGACGAGTTTTAATTCGTGGCCACTACGCTGCACCCAATCGGCCCCGGCTTTAGGGCTGACACATATCCAATCGATCCCCGGCGGTGCCGGAATGGTCCCATTGGTCTCGACTGCGATTTCGAAGCCCTGATCGTGCAGGGCTGCAATCAGGGCTACGTCAACCTGCATTAACGGTTCGCCTCCTGTGAGCACGACATAGCGATGCTCTTGGGCAACTGGCCATAGCGAGGAAACTCGCTCGGCCAAGGCCTCTGCAGTCAGGTACTTACCCCCCAAGGTTCCGTTGGTGCCCACGAAATCGGTGTCACAGAACTGACAAACGGCCCTTGAGCGGTCAATTTCCCGACCACTCCAAAGATTACAACCTGCAAATCGACAGAACACAGCTGGTCTGCCAGCCCGAAGCCCTTCGCCTTGCAGGGTGTAGAAGATCTCTTTGACGCTGTAGGTCATGCGTCATTGTCTCGCTTGAATGCTTCGAAGCCGGTCCGGCGCAACTCACAAGCAGGGCATTCGTTGCAGCCATATCCCCAGTCATGTCTGCGTTGGCGGTCTCCTAGATAACAGGTATGGGTCTCTTCTTGAACTAGTTTGACAAAGCCAGTTCCGCCAAGGTTTTTGGCTAGCTCCCAGGTTTCTTTTTTATCCAGCCACATCAGAGGGGTCTCAATAACCAACGGCATGTCCATGCCAAGGCCGAGAGAGACCTGCAACGATTTCAAGGTGTTGTCTCGACAATCTGGATAGCCTGAGTAGTCCGTCTCACACATCCCGCCCACAAGCACGCTAAGCCCTCTTCTATAGGCAATGGCGGCAGCAAAGGTAAAGAACAGCAGATTACGTCCGGGGACGAAGGTGTTAGGCAGGCCGTTCTCCTTGAACTCGATCTCCTTCTCAGATGTCATCGCGGTATCGCTGATCTGGCCAAGAAGTTTCAGGTCAAGGAAGTGATCGTCCCCTAATTTTTCTCCCCAGCGGGGGTAGTCAGTGCGAAGGCGCTGAAGAACCTGACGCCTGCACTCAAGCTCTACATTGTGGCGTTGTCCGTAATCGAAGCCTATCGTTTCAACATGATCGTATCGATCTAGCGCCCAAGCAAGGCAGGTCGTGGAGTCTTGACCGCCGGAGAACAGAACCAGTGCGTTCTTGTGCATAGTGACCTCCATTAAACCTTCATGTCGGTTTGTTTTGTCGGTATTCTTTTCTGATTTTCTGAGTTAAGAAATCTGAAAGTAGTGCGATATCGCTCGGTGTGTTTTGAACGCCATTCCAGGGGCGAATATCACTCTCAGAAAAGTTCCATTGGCCACTGGTCCAGGCAGTATGTTTTTTAAGTAAGTTTAGTCCGTCAATGAACCCATCTTTCATGGAAGTGCCGTGCTTAGCGTAAATTTCGTCCATCACGAAGCCAAGGGCAATTATTCCTGCGCCATGTTTTAATCTGGAGTGTCTTGGGCTTAGGCCGTTCCATTCGGGTCCAAATACAGTTTTTACGGCATGGAAGAAATTGTTGATGATCTCAAATGAGCGTCCCTCAAAGTCTTCGTATTGCATTAATTGTTGAATCGCTCCATCGCTGACAGAGTTCATAACTAATTTTTGCATTGCCGTATCGCTCAACATCCCTCTTGGGTTGGTGTGTTGCTTGACTTCGCAGAAAAGCGAAGAGCCAGGAGTTGAGTTGAGAAGATCAATAATGCGCGCGGCATACTTCCGTTTAGTAAAGCGCTCTGGCAATCCATCAACTGAAGGGAGCAATTCATAGATAAGGGATTTTGGCAGTGGGCGTGCATTGTTAATAAGGACAAACTGTTGTCTCAGTTCGTTGTAGTCTTTGCAAATTAATGCGGAAACGAATACTTGGAACTCACCTTTCTCCATTGTGGCTAATGCACTTAGGCGCTGCTGCCCATCGACCACGAATCCAGGCTTTTGTTCAGTGCTATCTACTACTACCTCAACAATGCTATCCCCAATATCTTTTATGGTAACTCCATCTAGAAACGCAAGAATCACAGCGTTCGGTAAAAGGGCATCCTCGCGACGAAGATAGTCACGAATCTCCTGAATATGAGAGGCGACCTGGTGGCGTTGGAATCCGCGTAAATGGCCTTCTTCATTTCGGCCGATCCTTTCGATTTCCGAGAAAGCAAGAATTTGTTTCGGGGTCGCAGCAAAAGTAAAGACGTCATGATTAGGCGCTTGCTTTGCTCGGATGCCTTTAAATCGATAGATCATTTCTTGCCTTTTCTAAAGTGCGTTGTAGGTGTCGATGGTATACGCCCAGATTATGGAATCCTCGACGCTTATTTCTATTGCTTGCCCTGAATATTATCGTTTCGACTCCTGCCGATTGGCAGATGGAACATTGGCATTTTTTCCAAGGCTTATCTATAAGAGTGGGTCTAATCAGGCGGATGCTCTTGGCTACTTCTTTTTCAAGTTCCTCCGTAGATGCAATCGAGCCTGAAAGTGTAAGTCGTAAATAGTTGCTTAGAGCACTGATGGTTGCCTCGTAGTCAGCTAAACCTTTGTCGTAATCTCGTAAGGTCTGTAGTGCTATGGCTTCTTTTTCTTGAAGTGCTTCCGCGCTGAGAACGCCCCGTTTAATGCCTTGCATTAGTTTCGGGTTTTCTATTGCTTGGGGGATTCTAATTGCGGTGTAATAGTCTAGTTTGCTTGTTGTGTTTTCTAGGTAGTAATTCGATTTTGCGTCTTTAAAGGCTCGAATTAGAGGGGACGTCGAATCGAAGCTTGTGATGCCATAGTTAGTGAACTCGTGGATTCGCTCAGCTTTGGCAAAGCCTAGTAAGTGAATATTAGTCTCCGCCTTGATGCTCGCTCGGAGTTCCTTCAGTACTTCATGTATCTGCTCGACCTTTAGCGGGACCAAGCCACCAATAGCTAGATACCGATACCCCATATCTTCGAGCGATTTTGCAGCTGCTGCCATGCTCTTGGGCGACCAGCCCTGCACAGCTCCAAGGGGTTCAAAAGGTCTGCCTGCCTCGTTCGTTAGACGAAGAAATTCTTTTGCGTTAGCAAGTGTTATGTTGTAGCGATAGATTATATCGTCATCTTGATCTTCTGCAGGTGGATTGCTTGAGTCACAATTAAAAATAATATGGTCAGGAGAGCACCCGTGAGTGAAGCCTCCATCTGCATAGAAATCTACTACTTCGGCAGGAGCATAGGCTGGGGTGGGGTGTTCTACGTAAGCAAATGCACCGCAGTCACCCATGACCATTGCATCTTTAAACTTTTGTCCATTAAGTCGAAGAAATTTTCGCGCGCCTTCTCTTAAGAAGCGTTGCTGTTCTGCTGTGGAGTAACGAACTTTAGAGTTAGACACACCCGCAGCGGGGCGTACCGCGCTCATTGACACCAGTAGTCCATCATATGGTGCGGGCGACATCATTTCATGGGCATATTGGTCGTCCCAGTATCTTTTTCTTCCTGGTGCGTTACGGTCATTGAGGAAGTCATATTCGGGATCGACGTAATCTTGTGTGTCAGCGTATAAAAATTTCATGCGCGCGAACTATTCATATATATACGAAGTAGAGTGTCCTGTAAGTGCTTAATATCCTGGGGGGTGCTTTGCACTTCATTCCAAGCAACATTGAGTAGCGGCCACTTTCCCGAGGACCAAGCGCAATGGGGGGCTATTTTTTCAACTTCTTTGCGTATGAGGCTGTAGTTGGCGTCTTGTCCGCTTATCTTGGCGCAAACGAGATCCATTATATAGCCCATGGCTGCAATGCCTGCAGAGTGCATTAGGCGACTCTCTTTAGGGTCAAGTGCCCAGTCGTTAGGGAAGCATTCTTTAACAGCCCGCCAAAATAAAACTAACAGTTGATACATTGCTTCAACGTCGGTTTTTTCTTCATCGTTTGACTTGTAGGGGTACAGGGCACCAAGGGGGTTGGTCATGCTGGTGCGGATCATCTTTATGATGGCTGTATCTGTGACTACAGCGTCAGAAGTCTCTCTGTCAGAGGAAAGTTTTATAAGTCGATAAAACGGCGAGCGAGGGTCCCGGTTTAGTAAGCCGCATAACTCGGCAGGCGCTTTTCGAGCGCTCAGTTCTCGCGGCAGGAGTATGGTTCCTGTTTCTGGTAGTAGTTCATTTATTAGCCTTGTTGGTAGTGGTTTGGCTTTGTTGACGAGAATGAACTGCTCTCGTTGAGTGGTTAAATTGTCTGATACGAACCCGACAACTGGAACTGGTAAGTCCGCATTGTTTGCTTTTGCTAGTGCCAAGGCACGTTGTTGGCCGTCAACGATCCAGGCTGATCGAAGACCTTCAGCATGAAGCGGGATTCTTAAGGTGCCAGCCTGTGCAATGCCTTCATCGCCTGTAGGTTTGCTACCGCGAGAGGCCATAAATTTTATTTCGGGCGACAGTGCTAGAATAATTGCGTTAGGGAAAAGTACATCACCTTGGTTCAGGTAATTAATAATCCCTTTTACATGGCTACGTATTTCGGGTCGCTGAAACCCTTTGAGGGTGTCACTGTCGTCCCTTGAAATTCGGCTAATATCAGCAATACGCACCAAGTCAGATCCGCGAATAAAGAGTGCGTAAACATCCAGGTTGTCGCCTTGGGTAGTGCGCAGCGCGCGCACAACAATTTCTTGATCTTTTCCGCTCATACTTTACTCCGTAGCATGCTGCGGCTTTTCAGTTCTAGCCATAAACCCCTAAAGCGAGATTGTTCGCATGCAACCAGTGCATCGTCGCGCAGGTAGCGTAGAAGGCGAGAGGAACTACCCTTCTGAGCATCCCATGCTTCAACCATTAACGCTTTCACTTCTTCATCTGAGGCGCGGCGTCTCTTTATGGTGCCTACTAGCGGGAGTGCAGACATGGCGGCGCTGACAGCTTGGTAATCTGCACTGAGGGGGTTGGTAGAGGCGTTGGTAAGTTCGACAAAGTGTCGCATAGCCCTTTGTGGGAAGTCGGCTCGGGTGCCAGCGAATCGCGAACTTTCAAGGCGATCGTCATAAGGCATAGCCAAAGAGCGGAATTGCTTCGGTAGTCGTTCAATACCGGGGCGTGAAGTGAAGAATCTCAGTTTGGACCGGTCGTCGGTCGCGACCTGTTCTAGATCGTTCGCGACTAGGTCGATGTAGTTCGCGGATAGCGCTATCAGGATGCGATTAATATCTGTGCGCTTGGCAAGTGTCGCTAATGGATTGGGGCGCTGCCAGTGATTGTTGACCGCGTCCCACCAGTCTGAAGGGGTCAGACCCATACGCGCTAGCCATGGACGAATGGAGTTGGGCTCTGCTGCGACAGTTAGATTGTAAGACGGGCAGGGTTGTTCGCCCCCGATCAAGCCTAGGCCTGTTGAGGCGAACATCAGTTCCGCATCGAGTTTCTGTGCCACCCATTTCGCGTCTTGCACGCTCCTGCCCGTGTAAAGCGACTCAGCTGGGCGAGTGAAGGTTCTTGCCTTTACCTGCTGTATCCAGGTGGCCGCCGTGGCCGCTAGCGACTGGTTCTGAGCGGTGCATAGCTCCAGAGGGGGTTGCCCCCCGAGCCGCTTGCGGTTTGTGCAGTTGGTGATGATGACGGTGCTCATGAAAACTGCTGCATCTCTGCGTTGAAGGGTTGCAGTTATTTCTGGGTATGCAATCCTACCATCGAATAACTGCATGGGGCAGCGCAATTGGTCAGTTGTGAGTCCCTTGTCGGTACCAGGTGGGGCCGCCGCTCATCTGGCATTTAACTGATGAAATGAGGACGATGTTTTGCTCACGTTTGCCGCGATTCGGGCCCGCCAGAGCCCCAATCACCAGGTTTTTTCGTTTGCAGCGACTGCTGAGCAGATCCTGGCAATCGCTTCTATTGATCGAGTGAGGCGAGATGAGTGCGGAAACCTCTCTGGTTTCCAGCGACCGCTTGTGTCAAGGCACATCAGAGAGATACGAGACTACCTGGGGCGGTCTGACTCCGTGATGCCTAATGCTATCGTTCTGGCCTTTATCGGCGGTGTTCGGGTTAGGGGTGAAGCAGGGGCTTTGGTTGAGATTGAAGTGGATGTCTCGCAAGGACCTGTTGGATTTGTGGTGGATGGCCAGCAACGTTTGTCTGCAATGGCGGGGTTGCCAGGACGTGATTTTCAACTGCTCGTATCAGCGCTTATTTGTGATACATCTGAAGAATTGCGTAGGCAGTTTATTTTGGTAAATAACACCAGTCCATTACCTAAGTCGCTGATATATGAGTTGCTGCCTGCGGTTGATGGTTTGCCCAAGCGGATGACGGATCGTGCGCGAGCGGCACGAGTGGTTGAATTGCTTAATTTTGACTCTCGCTCATCATTGCTAGGGCAGATCAAGCAGCATACGAATCCCGGGGGCGTTATTAGTGATAACGCTCTTCAGAGGCTAGTTATGAATTCGCTGTCGGACGGATACTGTCGAGAGACTATTGAGTTGTCGGATGGGGAAGATAGATGCTTTCTTGCGATAAGTGAGTTCTTTGTGGCGGTGCAAGATGTTTTTGGAGCATCCTGGCATGGGCATATTCCAAGAACTTCTAGGCTTGTTCATAGTGCAGGAATAATATCAATGGGATTCGTGATGGAGGCAGTCTGCGAGAAGGGGGCACCCTGCGCTCCGATGTTTAAAATTGGCCTTCAAAAATTAGTGGGGCATACAGCTTGGACTGAAGGCTCTGGTGAATGGATGTTTAGGAGCGGCGCTCGGTCGTGGAATTCTATCCAGAATTTGCATAGTGATATAAATGCGCTTTCTGATTATTTGACTAGGATCGTTAGAAGGAAGTCTTTCTAGATTCTAATTTTACAGTCATTACGGTGGTGTTATGTCTGAGCAATTTTCCTCGCGCGCTTTGTCTGAACAACTCTTGGTTAGAGAGTTTTCTTCTAGGCTCTTAGATTTGGTTGGAATTTTTCAAACGGAGTTGCAGAATATTTCCGTGGTGGACAAAACTTTTGCAGGCAGCGGATATGGTCTCTTGATGGAGGTGTACGGGTTGCGCACTCGTGCTTATATTCTGATGAACGATCCTGGGAATCACATCGTAAGCTCTCTGGATTTTTCTCAGCATGAAATGCTTTCGCTGATTGATAGGGTCTCTAGCTTGGTTCAGTCAAAAAATGACTTTAAGTCCGTGAGTTCTATGATTTTGTCTATAGCTACATTCACCGTCTCTCTGGGGGAGGATAGGGCGAAAATCGTGAATTTTCTGTTCAAAATGCTACGTGATGATGTTGCTGAATGGGAGCATTATTTCTCTGTCTCGCGTATGTGATGGATGGAAATATTTGAGTTGAAAGAGCGCCTCCACGTGCCCACTCCCACCGGAGAGGTCCTCTTTGCTGTAACCGCGATTGGAGTAGGCGCAATTGTTTCGTGGTGTTCGCCAGGAACCTTCAATTTTTTTGAATGACAATCTGTTGGTGTAAAGCTTTCTCTACAGATATTCGGAGCATATTGTGTCCTGCTTGGGGGCTCTACGGGGCTATTGATTTTCTTCGTGGCCCTTTGTTGAGTCGGCGAGTTTCGGACTATTTTAGGCTTAGAGGTGAGGTTGTTCGAGATTTTCATTTGGCTCGATCAGCACCGTGCTCACGTCAGAGCATTAGGGTGATGTGGGGGCATCAGATGTTGCTAGATAGACTCGATCGTCATTTGTTACATGCGGTTTATCCACGCCGAACGCACTTTGCCGTCAAAGTAATCGGGCTTCTGCTTCTATGTGTTGGCTTCCTTTTTCAGGCCGCAACCTCTGGTTAGTTTGGGGGGTGAATGAAACGCCTTGCCACTTGTGAGCGATCCAGCAGAACTCACTTGCAATGTTGCTCCAGCAACCTTCGACGACTAAGGGACTTTTGCGGGGAATCGTTGATAACCGCCGGATAGAGTAGAGCAATGGCTGCAGCGAGCGCCCAAATTTATCCTAATAAAATCAATGCTTTATAAGGTCGACCTCCGGCATGGGGTGCAAAGGGTAGAGTGTTCGAATCATTCCGTCCCGACCAAGCGACTCCAATGGGAGCAGCCAGTTGAGAAATCACTGGCTGTTTTCGTTTTTGAGCTACGGGCATTCCTGGCGATTGAGGTGATATCCAGATCGACGCCGCTTCAGACACAGGTTTGCATGTTCGGACAATGAGTCAGCGAGCTTCTGGCTGGCAGCAGACGCTGAAGAGCGCAGGATAAAAACCTCGCCAGCAAGTGAGGCTATGACGGGGCCCTCAATCAACCGCTTCCTTGCGTGCTGGCGATAGCGAAAAGTCCAGGGCTTCGGCGAGCAATTCCTGGTCGCGCTCGCCGGTGAGTTGACCGACCAGCTCCCACTGCTGGTCCAGTTCCTCGTTGATGGCTTGCATGCGTTCGATCATGCGTTTGGCAGCCTTCTGCACAGTGGCGTCCTGGCTCTGCAGCTGATCGAAGGCCATGGCCGTCAGGGAGGCCGTCATGTGGGTCATGCTGCGAGCCATCAGGCCCAGTAGCTGCAGTAGCTGCTCTTCCTTGGCAGACATTGCGTGCTCCTATCGAGTCCAGGCTCCAGCTTAGCTGAATGGCCCGGAGTTCAGTTACGCATGTGTGTAAGCCTATTTCCATAGTTGAGGTACTACGTTGGCCCCAGTCCATTCGGACTTGTCTGGCGGGGCCGAGGTGTCCGAATAGCCTTGCGCTGATCGGGTCGAATCGACTCGCCGTGGATACGCGGCGTGCAGCTCTGCTTGCCGGAAATAGCGGCTCAGACCTGGCCTAGATGGAGGTCAGCCTCTTTTCCATGGGCTGGAAAATCAACCCGGCGAACTCGCCAACTTCGCCGGTCAGGATGAATCCATAGCGCTCGTAAGCTTTCACCGAAGACAGCGCTGCTCGTACCGTCAGCACGTCGCCTCTGGCATGTTCCATCGCCGCGTCGATCAGGCGCTGGCCGATGCCTTTGCGCTGGCAATCCGGCGCCACGAACAGCATCGCCACATGGCGTCCTTCCTTGAGCTCGATCAGCCCCGTCAGCGCGCCATCCTCCAGGCAGCCGAGCATGAGGTTGTCACCGGCCATGCGCTCGGCGAATGCCGCTGCGTCTGCCAGCTTGCTGAAGGTCTCCACGCCCTGGGGCGGCTGCGAGGGCGCGACCGCCAGCATGAATGCGTCCATGCACAGGGTGCTGGCGCTGGGGAGGTCGTCGCGGGTCAGTTCACGGATCTGCATCCTGTTCATCCTTGTCCGGGCAGGTCTGGTTGAAAACGCGGGGGCGCTGCTGGCCGGAAGCGGGGCTTGCTCTGTTCCCGGCGCCTTGCGATTGCGCTCAAGTCGACGCCTTGCCCGCCGACTAAACGGTGTAACGCCGCGCCTGTTCATCTATAACTCAGGGTAGGCATCTGGCGCGGGTACCCTGGCCAGGGCGCTTGTACGCAGATGGCACAGGCGATGGAGTATCGCAGCAACTGATCCTGCTGGTGGAACTAGGAGCGTTCGTAAGCAGTTCTGGTAGCCCCTTGTAGTATCCCTCCCAAGTAGGAGTAATCGCATGGCTTTGGTCCCCGTTAGACTGTCCCAGCGCTTGACCCTGGGTTGCATCGTGCTTCTGATTCTCACCGCGCTGGCGGTGTTCTCGGTGATGGCCTTGCGTGGGCAACCCCGTGTGGTGGCGGCCAGTGGTGAGCTGATCGAGCAAACCGGCAGCGCCATCGTGCGCCAATTGGCGTTGCAGCTGGCGCGTATCGAGGGGGTGACGGCCAGCCTCGCGCATCTGGCCGAGGTGCTGCCGCGTGAGGAGGCGCTGTATCGCGATAGCCTGCCGAATCTGATCGACAATCAGGGGGACCGGGCGATCGCCGGTGGTGGCGTCTGGCCCGAGCCAAATGCCTTCAGTGACGGCGTCGAGCGCCGCAGTTTCTTCTGGGCGCGTGGGGCCGATGGTCGCCTGAGCTACTCGGACGATTACAACGCGGCAGACGGGCCTGGCTATCACAACGATGCCTGGTACACCGGCGCCCGTAGCAGCAAGCTCGGCCAGTGCCTCTGGTCGGAGGCCTATCAGGATGCGGTGACGGGGGTGCCGATGGTCACCTGTAGCGTGCCATACCAGCTGAGTGGCCGCTTTGCCGGGGTCGCCACGCTGGACCTGTTGCTGGATGATCTGGCGCGCTTTCTGACCGAGCAGGGCAAGGTCACCGACGGCTATGCCTTCGCGCTCGATCAGGCCGGGAACGTACTGCATTTTCCGGGCATGACCGGCGGCAAGGGTGGCGCGATGGTCAAGTTCGCCGACCTGGCGCAGCAGCACGGCTGGCTCAAGCCGATTCAGGATGCGTTGAGCGGCAGCAGCGCCGGGGGCATTCGCAACATTGATCTCGAACAGGATGAGCAGCTCAACCAGGCCAGTCGCGTCAGTCTGTTCGTGATGCCGGACACCGGCTGGGTCATCGGCCTGGCGACGCCGCAGGAGCGGGTCACGGGCCTGGCCCATGCGCTGACCTGGGAAATTCTGCTGTTTCTGTTGCCCTTGCTGGCGGTGCTGCTGGCGCTGGCCTGGCTGGCAGGGCGCAAGTTGATCGGTCAGCTGGAGGAAACCACTGCGCAGATCGATTCGCTGGGGCGCGGCTCGGCCAGCCGTGATGTCGAGTTGAGCGTGGAGCGCGAAGACGAAATCGGCGCACTGCGCCACGCCGTCAATCGCTACGCCGGACAGTTGCGCACCATGCTCCAGCGCATTGCCGAGGAAGCCGATCACCTGCAGGCCGAGGCCGCGCAGCTGGGCGGCCTGAGCAGTACCCTGGCGGGGCGTGCCGAACAGCAGCGGCAGGAGAACACGCAGTTGGCTGCCGCGATCACCGAGATGTCGTCGAGTGCGCAGGAGGTGGCGCAGAACACCAATGACTGCGCCGACACCGCGCAGAGTTCGCTGGTCGTCGTGCAGCAGGGGCAGCAAAAGGTTGCGTCCAACAGTGCGGCGATCAAGGCGCTGTCCACGGAAATGGCGGGTGCGGCCTCGGTGATCAGCCAGCTGGAGAAAGACAGCCAGCAGGTAGGGGCGGTGCTCGATGTGATCAAGGCCATCTCCGAGCAGACCAATCTGCTGGCCCTGAACGCGGCCATCGAGGCTGCGCGTGCCGGTGAGCAAGGCCGTGGATTCGCGGTGGTGGCCGATGAGGTGCGTACCCTGGCGGGCAAGACCCAGTCCTCGGCCAATGAAATCGGCAACATGATCAGTGCGCTGCAGCAGGCGTCACGCCAGGCGGTGCAGGCGATGCAGGCGGGGGAGGCGCGCACGGAGCATGCGGTGGTCGAGGCCGAAGGTGCTGCCTCGGCGCTCTCCAGTTCGGTACAGAGCTTCGACGATATCTCCCAGCGCGCCCAGCAGATCGCCGTGGCGGCGCAGCAGCAGAGCCACGTCACTCAGGAGATCAACGAACTGGCGGTGCGCATCCACAGCATCAGCGAGGAGAACGCCCGCGATGCCCAGGCGCTGGATGAGGTCAGTAGCGCCATGCAGGCGCTGTCGTCCCGCTTGACCGGGTTGAGCCGGGGCTAGTCAGTAGCGTTTCGGGGCTCGGCGCCAGTCCGCAGCCCTGAAGCTCCGCCGAGTTTTCTGAAAAAAACGCGACTTGGGCAAAGACCCTCTATTCTTAGAGTGATGCCACCTTAAGGGAATGGCTCAGCAGCGGTGGGCTGTCAGCAGTGATCGTCGGCATCTAGGGAAACGCGCTTCATTCAGGCTGCTCTTTCCTGATCGACAACGGTTCTGTGGCCTCGCTATTGGTACGTCCAGATGGACCAGATCCTATCCCTCCTGTCGGAGACCGTTCCCCAGGCCCGCTCCCTGGAACAGTTGGCTCGCCCTCTGCTGGCGCTGCTCGGCCAGCTCACGGGTATGGAGTCGACCTACCTGACGACCATCAACCTTGAACAAGGCTTTCAGCGGGTCGAGATCGCCCGCAACACGGGGCCGATGGTCATCCCCGAAGGGCTCGTGGTGCCCTGGGCTGACACTCTGTGCAAGCGGGCTTTGGAGGAGAACCGCCCGTACTCGGACAACGTTTCAGAGTGCTGGGGCGATTCCGACGCCGCCCAGGCGCTGGGAATAAAGACCTACCTGAGTGCGCCCATCCGTTCCCAGGCCGGCCATGTGCTGGGTACGGTCTGCGCGGCAAGTTCGCAGCAGGTCGCCTGTTCGCCCAAGGTCGAACCGGTGCTGCGCTTGCTGTCGACGCTGCTGGGCTACTTTCTGGAGCGCGAGCTGCTGGTCGAGCAACTCCAGGCTGCCAACGCCGAGCTGGCCACGCTTGCCCTGACCGACCCTCTCACCGGCCTCGCCAATCGGCGCGCCATCCTGCGCGACCTGGAGCATCTGTATGCCCTGGCGCAGCGGGATAACAGGTACGTGCTGATCGGGGTCATCGACCTGGACGGGTTCAAGCTCATCAATGACGTCTATGGCCACCAGGCCGGCGATCACTTTCTCCAGGGCGTGGCCAACCAGCTCAAGCGCAGCCTGCGCAACAGTGACAGCGTTGGCCGCGTTGGCGGTGACGAGTTCATCGTCATTGCCCAGGGCGCATCGCCGGAAAGCGCGGCCCTGGACCAGGAGCTGAGTACCGCCGCCAGCCTGATGCAGGAGCGCCTGAGCCGCGCGACGATCGGGCGCTACCCGTTGGGCGATGGCGTGGAGGCCCTCGACTATCAGGGCGCGAGCGTCGGGGTGGCTGCCGTGATGCCCGCCGAAACCACCGCCGAGGAAGCCATCATCCTGGCGGATGGCGAGATGTATCGCGTCAAGCAGCAACGCAAGCGTCAGCGCTCATAGGCGCGGCGCACCGAGCGACTCCTGCAGCCATCGCGCACCTTGTCCGAAAATGCTGGCAAACTTGCGCTTCGATTCTCGACAGGAGTTAGTCGATGTCCGTCAGCCCGGAGCTGTCGCCAGGCCTCATCGTCATTCACGGTAACCACCTCGAAGAGCTGCGTGCGCTCTCGGTGGCGTGGATGCGCCGCTATCCGCTGCGGCCGCTGGAGAATGAGGTGCTGCTGGTGCAGAGCAACGGCATCGCGCAGTGGCTCAAGCTGGCGCTGGCCGAACGCGATGGCTGCGGGATCGCGGCGGCGCTGGATGTCGACCTGCCTGCGCGCTTTCTCTGGCAGGCCTATCGCAGCGTCCTGGGGCGTGATGCGATTCCCCAGCAATCGCCGCTGGACAAGGCGCCGCTGACCTGGCGCCTGATGCGCCTGTTGCCGCAGCTGCTGAGCGACGACGCGTTCGCTCCGCTGCGGCGCTTTCTGGCCGATGACCAGGATCTGCGCAAGCGCTATCAGTTGGCCGAGCGCCTGGCGGATCTGTTCGACCAGTACCAGGTCTACCGCGCCGACTGGCTGGAAGACTGGGCCAACGGCCAGGATCGTCTGCGCACGTCGCGGGGCGGCGAGCGCCCTCTGGATGACGCATCGCTCTGGCAGCCCGCATTGTGGCGTGCACTGCTGGCGGATGTCGGGCAGGAACACCTGGCCGAAAGTCGCGCCGGGGTGCACCCGCGCTTCGTCGCCCGCCTGGGGGAACTGGACAGCCGGCCAGCGGGCCTGCCCCGGCGCATCACGGTATTCGGTATTTCCTCGTTGCCCGCGCAGATGTTGGAGGCGCTGGCGGCCATGGCGCGCTTCAGCCAGGTGATGCTCTTCGTGCACAACCCCTGCCAGCATCACTGGGGCGATATCGTCGAGGACAAGGACCTGCTGCGCCACGAGTACCGTCGCCAGCGGCGCAAGGGCAATCCCGCCGGGCAGATCGGCCTGTTCGACGAGGCGGAGATGCACCAGCACGCCCAGCCGTTGCTGGCCGCCTGGGGCAAGCAGGGGCGCGACTACATCAACCTGCTGGATCAGTACGACGAGCCGCAGCGCTACCGCGAGCAGTTCGAGCGCATCGACCTGTTCAGCCCCGCTGCGCAAGGCGGCCTGCTGGGCCAGGTGCAGAACGACATCCTCGATCTGCGCCCACTCGAGGAAAGCCGGCGCACCTGGCCGGCGCTGCGGCCCGGAGAGGATCAGTCGTTGCGTTTCCACGTCGCGCACAGTGCCCAGCGCGAGGTCGAGGTGCTGCACGATCAGCTGCTGGACCGCTTCAGCAGCGACCCGAGCCTGCGTCCGCGCGATGTGATCGTCATGGTGCCCGACGTCAACACCTACGCCCCGCACATTCAGGCGGTGTTCGGCCAGTTCGCCAGCGACGATCCGCGTTTCATTCCCTTCACCCTGGCCGACCAGGGGCTGCGCGGCAAGGAGCCCATGGCGATCGCGCTCGAGCACCTGCTGCGTTTGCCGGAGAGCCGCTTCAGCGTCAGCGAGGTGCTGGACCTGCTGGATGTGGCGGCGCTGCGTGCGCGCTTCGCCATCAGCGAGGAAGCGCTGCCGACCCTGCGCCGCTGGCTGGAGGGCGCCGGCATCCGCTGGGGGCTGGACGCCGCGCAGCGCGAGACGCTTGGCGTGGGCCACGGCCTGGAGCAGAACACCTGGCGTTTCGGCCTGCGTCGCATGCTGCTGGGCTATGCAGTCGGGCGTGGCCAGGCCTACGCCGACATCGAGCCGTTCGATGAGATCGGCGGGCTGGACGCCGCGCTGATCGGCCCGCTCAACCGCCTGCTCGATGCGCTCGACGCGTTGCTGGAGAACCTGCGCGAGCCGGCCAGTCCAAGCGCCTGGGGCGAGCGTTTGCGCAGTCTGCTCGAGGCGTTCTTCCTCGCCCAGGACGAGCGCGACGAGGTGCTGCGCAATCAGCTGCTGGAGGCGCTGGACACCTGGCTCGAGCTCTGCGAAGGCGCCGCGCTGGAAGAGCCACTGCCGTTGGCGGTGGTGCGCGAAGCCTGGCTCGCCGGGCTGGACCAGGGGCGGCTGAGCCAGCGCTTCCTTGCTGGTGCGGTGAACTTCTGCACGCTGATGCCCATGCGCGCGATTCCGTTTCGGCATGTCTGCCTGCTGGGCATGAACGACGGCGACTACCCGCGCAGCCAGACGCCGCTGGATTTCGATCTGATGGCCGGCGACTACCGCCCCGGCGACCGCTCCCGGCGTGAGGACGATCGCTATCTGTTGCTGGAGGCGCTCCTCGCCGCGCGTGACCACCTCTATATAAGCTGGGTGGGGCGCAGCGTGCGTGACAACAGCGAGCGGCCGCCCTCGGTACTGATCGGCCAGTTGCGTGATCACCTGGCCAGCGCCTGGCGCCTGGAGGACGGTAGCGATCTGCTGCACGCGCTGACCACCGAGCATCCCTTGCAGCCTTTCAGTCGTCGCTACTTCGCCGGCGACACCTCGCTCTACAGCTATGCCCATGAATGGGCGGCGCTGCATGGCCAGTTGCCGGAGGCGCAAGGCGCTGATGCGCTGCCAGCCTGGGAGGAGGGCGGCACGCTCACGCCCGAGCTGTTGCAGAGCTTCCTGCGCGACCCGGTCAAATGCTTCTTCACGCGCCGGCTCAAGGTGCACCTGGATGAACAGGCCCAGCGTCAGCTGGACACCGAACCCTTCGCCCTGGACGGCCTGCAGCGCTACCAGTTGCAGGAGCGCCTGCTCAAGGCGGCGCTGCTGGCCGAGGAGGAGGCTCCCGAAGCGGCACTGACGGTCGCGGCCGAGCGCTTGCGCCGCAGCGGGGTGTTGCCACTGGCAGGCTTTGGCGAGCAATACCGGCAGGCGTTGCTGGCGCCACTGCCTGCGCAGGTTCTGCGATATCGCGCGCTGGCTGAACGCTGGCCGCATGCCCTCGAGTCGCCCTTGCCGCTGCATTTCGTTCAGGCCGATGTGCTGCTGGACGGCTGGTTGAACGGTTTGCGCCGCAATGCTGACGGCGCCCTGGCCAGCCTGCAGGCAGTACCGGGGGCGCTGGCCAAGGAGGGCGCGTGGAAGTGGCACCGCCTGCTGCGGCCTTATGTGTTGCATGTGATCGCGGCAGCCTGCGAGCTGCCGCTGACCACCTTGCTCGTCGGGGAAGACCGCTCGCTGGCCTTCGACCCTGTACCTGTCGAGCAGGCTCGCGAGATCCTCACCGTCTGGCTGCAGGACTGGGGCGAGGGCATGCGCGCGCCGCTGCCGGTCGCTCTGAAAACCTCGCTGGCCTGGCTGCATGACGGCAACGAGGACAAGGCGCGTGCGGTGTACGAGGGGGGATTCAACATGACCGGTGAGGTGGCGGGCAGTGCCAGTCTGACGCGGCAGTTCCCCGATTTCACCCGCCTGACGGCCGATGGCGCGTTTGCCGAGTGGAGCGAGCGCCTGTACCGGCCTCTGCTCGACAGTGCCCCGCGCGCGCTCGAGGAGGTGCAGTCATGAGCGCCGTTCAACGTCCGCTGGCCCTGCGCTTTCCGCTGCACGGCAGTCGCCTGATCGAGGCCAGTGCCGGCACGGGCAAGACCTACACCATTTCCGCCCTGTACCTGCGGCTGATTCTCCGTCATGGCGATGACGCGGCGTTCGCCGAACCCTTGCTGCCACCGCAGATCCTGGTGGTGACCTTCACCGATGCCGCCACCCGCGAGCTGCGTGACCGCATCCGTGCCCGCCTGGTGGAGGCGGCGAGTGTGTTTCGCGGTGACGGCCAGGGCGATGCCTTGCTGGCGACGCTGCGCGATGACTTCGACTCCGCCCAGTGGCCCGATTGCGCCCGGCGCCTGGAGCTGGCCGCGCAGTGGATGGACGAGGCGGCCGTCTCCACCATTCACGGCTGGTGCCAGCGCATGCTGCGTGAGCATGCCTTCGACAGCGGCAGCCTGTTCAGCCAGACCCTGGAGACCGATCACAGCGAGCTGCTGGCCGAGGTCGTGCGCGACTACTGGCGGCAGCATTGTTACCCCCTGCAGGGCGCGGCACTGAACTGGGTCGCACAGCAGTGGGGCACGCCGGACGGGCTTGGCGTGCGCCTGCGTCCGTTGCTCGGGGAGGCGGCCGAGGTTTCCCCGCAAACGCTCGGCGCCTTGCTCGACCAGGCATTGAGTGCCCGCGAAGTCGAGCTGGCGGCGCTGAAGGCACCCTGGCCGACATGGATCGAAGAGCTGCAGCTGCTGCTCGACCAGGCCGTCGCCGACAAGCAGGTGGACGCGCGCAAGATCCAGGCGCGCTACTACAACCCGTGGCTGCACAAGCTGCGGGAGTGGGCGAGCGGCGAGGAGGCCGTGGTCGATCTGGGAACCGGCTTCAAGCGCCTGACGCCCGATGGCCTGGCGGAAGCCTGGAAGGGCGAGGCGCCGCAGCATCCGGCACTGCCGGCCATGGCCGAGCTGGAGGCGCGCCTGGGCGCACTGAGCGATCCGGGCGAGGCGGCGTTGCGTCATGCCGCCGCCTGGGTGCATGCGCGTTTCGACTGGGAGAAACGCCAGCGCGCCGAGATGGGCTTCGACGACATGCTCACCCGCCTCGATGTCGCCTTGCAGGGCGAGAACGGGCCGCGCCTGGCGGAGGTCATCCGCCGCCAGTTCCCGGTCGCGATGATCGACGAGTTCCAGGACACCGATCCGCTGCAGTACCGCATCTTCGACACCCTCTACCAGGTCGAGGCCAACCGCGAGGACTGCGGGCTGTTCATGATCGGCGACCCCAAGCAGGCCATCTATTCCTTCCGCGGCGCCGACATTCACACCTACCTGCGCGCACGCCGCGCGACCCATGGGCGCCACTACAACCTGGAAACCAACTTCCGCTCCAGCCAGGCCATGGTCGATGCGGTCAATGCGCTGTTCCTGGCAGCGGAGCGACGTGAGACCGGCGCCGGCGCCTTCCTGCTGCGTGATGATCTGCCGTTCATCGAGGTCGGTGCGCAGGGCCGCAAGGAATGCTGGACGGTCCAGGGCCAGGAGCAGCCGGCGCTGACACTGTGGCACCTGAGTACGGATGAGCCGCTATCGAAGAAGGCCTACGTGGAGGCGCTGGCGGGTGCCGCCGCGAGTGAGATCGTCGCGCTGCTCGACCAGGGGCAGAAGCAGCGGGCCGGCTTCCTGCGCGGCGGTGAATTGAGCGCGCTGCAGCCCAGCGACATCGCCGTGCTGGTGCGTGACTTCAGCGAGGCGCAGGCGATTCGCAGTGAGCTGGGTGCGCGCGGGGTGCGCAGCGTCTACCTGTCGGACAAGGATTCGGTATTCGCCGCCCAGGAGGCGCGTGACCTGCTGCTATGGTTGCGCGCCTGCGCCGAGCCGGATCAGGACCGCCCGCTGCGCGCGGCCCTGGCCAGCGCCACGCTGGGCTTGCCACTGAGCGAACTGGAGTGCCTCAACCTCGATGAGCGCAGCTGGGAGCGTCGCGTCATGCAGTTTCGCGGCTATCGCCAGTGCTGGCAGCGCCAGGGCGTGCTGCCGATGCTGCGCCTGCTGCTGCAGGACTTCAGCCTGCCGCAACGCTTGATGGGGCAGGACGATGGCGAGCGGGTGCTGACCAACCTGCTGCACCTGGCCGAGCTGTTGCAACAGGCCTCCAGCGAGCTGGACGGCGAGCAGGCGCTGATCCGTCACCTCTGCGAGCTGCTGGCCGGCGAGGGGCAGGGCGCTGACGAACAGGTATTGCGCCTGGAAAGCGATGAGGCGCTGGTGCGGGTGGTGACCATCCACAAATCGAAGGGCCTGGAGTACCCCTTGGTATTCCTGCCATTCATCTGCGGCTTCCGCCCGCTGGATGAGAAGAAGCCGCTGCTGGTGCAGGACGGCGAACGCCGCCGCGTGCTGCTCAAGGCGGACGAGGAGGCCTTCGAGCGCGCCGAGCGGGAGCGTCTGGGCGAGGACCTGCGCCTGCTCTACGTGGCGCTGACCCGCGCGCGGCATGCCTGCTGGCTGGGTGTGGCGGATCTGAAGATCGGCAACGCCAGGAAGTCGCGGCTACACCAGTCCGCACTCGGCTATCTGCTGGGCGGTGGCGAGGCGCTGGTGCAAAGCGCCGATCTCGAGGGCTGGTTGCGCGCCTTCGGCAGCGCTGCCGGCACTCGTCTGCAGGCGCCGCCCGAGGTGAGCGACACGCGCTATCAGCCACAATCAGCCGCTGCCTTCCAGGCGCAATGGCGAACGCCGGTGCGACGTGCGGCCGAGCACTGGTGGATCTCCTCGTACAGTGCACTGCGCCTGGACGAGGGCGAGCAGCGCAGCGTCCAGCGTCACGAAGATGCGGCGCCGGACAGCGCGGCCATCCAGAACGCCACGGATGATGAAGGCGCGGTGCTGGAGCAGCCCGGCATGCCGGTGTCTGCGCAGGGCTTGCACCGCTTCCCGCGTGGGCCCAGCCCAGGCACCTTCCTCCACGGATTGCTCGAGCTGGCTGCCAGCGAAGGATTCGCGCACTGCCTGGAGCAGCCCGAGGTCATGCGTGACCTGCTGGCCCGGCGTTGCCAGCGACGGGGTATGCAGGGCTGGATCGAGCCATTGCAGCACTGGCTGGCGCAACTGCTGGCGCAGCCCTTGCGCCTGGCCGAAGGCAGCGTGGCCAGCCTGGCGCAGCTGGATGACTACCAGTCGGAGCTGGAGTTCTGGTTCGAGGCGCGCCAGGTCGACGTGCGACGCCTCGATGCGCTGGTGCAGCGCTTCGAGTTGCCCGGCCTGGCCCGCCAGCCGCTGCGGGCCGATACGCTCAATGGCATGTTCAAGGGATTCATCGACCTGACGTTCGAGTATCAGGGGCGTTATTACGTGCTCGATTACAAATCCAACTGGCTGGGCGCTGACGACAGCGCGTACACCACCGAGGCGATGGCCGAGGCGGTGGCCAGTCACCGTTACGACCTGCAGTACGTGCTTTATGTGCTCGCCCTGCACCGGCAGCTGCGTTTGCGGCTGGCCGACTACGACTATGACCAGCATCTGGGCGGCGCCCTCTATCTGTTCCTGCGCTCGCCGCACAACGGGCAGTACCTGGCGCGTCCGCCACGGGCACTGATCGAGCAGCTCGACGCACTCTTTGTCGGCGATGCCGGGGAGGTGCCGGCATGAGTGCGGTATTGCAGACGCGGGAGGCGCTCTTCGAGATGCTGGCCCGCTGGAGCGAGCAGGGCTGGCTGCGCGAACTGGACCGTTCGCTGGCGCAGTTCTTCGCCGGGCTGGATGAAACGGCTTCGCCGCTCATGTTGCTGGCCACCGCGCTGGCCAGTCATCAGCTGGGGCAGGGGCATGTGTGCCTGGACCTGGCGGTCACCCTGAACGATCCGGACTTCGCACTCTCGCTGCCGCCGGAGGGCGAGGAGGCCGAACAGGGGCTGGCGTTGCCATCGCAGGTGCTGCAGGCGGTGAGCCTGGAGCAGTGGCTGGATGCTTGCCGGGCCAGCGCGCTGCTGGCGCCGGAGCTGGCGGCGCCACTGGTGTTGCGGGGTACCTGCCTGTACCTGCGGCGCTACTGGGACTACGAGCAAAGTGTCGCCGCGCATATCCGCAAGCGCCTGCAGGCCACGGCGCAAGAGCCGGAGCGCCTGGCCGAGCGCCTGGCCCGGTTGTTCCCGGAACCCTTGCAGGTGGCCGGTGAGCGTCAGGCCGACTGGCAGAAGCTGGCCTGCGCCCTGGCTGCATGCGGACGCTTCACCCTGATCACCGGCGGCCCGGGGACTGGCAAGACGACCACTGTCGTGCGCCTGCTGGCCCTGCTGCAGGAGGCTGCGGTGGCCGAGGGCGCTGCGCTGCGCCTGAGCCTGGCGGCGCCGACCGGCAAGGCTGCGGCACGGCTGACCGAGTCCATCGGTGGTCAGGTGGCGTCGCTGCCGCTGGATGACGCCATCAAGCAGCAGATCCCGACCACGGTGACGACCCTGCATCGCCTGCTGGGAAGCCTGCCGGACAGTCGTCATTTCCGCCACGACGCGAGCAACTCGTTGCCGCTGGACGTGCTGGTGGTGGACGAAGCCTCGATGATCGACCTGGAAATGATGGCCAACCTGCTCGATGCGCTGCCGCTGCATGCGCGACTGATTCTTCTGGGAGACAAGGACCAGCTGGCCTCGGTGGAGGCGGGGGCCGTGCTGGGCGATCTCTGCCGAGATGCCGAGCAGGGCGGCTACAGCGCGCAGACCCTGGCCTGGTTGCAGGCGCGCACGGGAGAGCAACTGAATGATGCGTCGCTGGTCGAGGGGCAGCAGGCGCTGGCGCAGCATATCGTCATGCTGCGTCATTCCAGGCGCTTCGGTAGCGACTCCGGCATCGGCCAGCTGGCACTGGCGGTCAACGCCGGTGACGCGAGCCGTGCCAGGGGCGTGCTGGAGGCGGGGCATGACGATCTGCAGCGGCTGAAACTGGCTGGCGAGCAGGATGCTGCGCTGGAGCGCTTCATGCTCGATGGCGTCGCTGGCCTGGCACAGGGTTACAGGCACTATCTAGATGTGTTGCATAGGCAGCGCCCGGCCACTGACGCCCCCTCGCTGCAGTGGGACGGCTGGGCCAGGGCGGTACTGGGTGCATTCGACCGTTTCCAGCTGCTCTGCGCGGTGCGCAAGGGAAACTGGGGCGTCGAGGAAATGAATCTACGCATCGCCCAGGCCCTGCAGCGAGCCGGTCTGCTGGCTGCCGACCACGGCTGGTACGAGGGGCGGCCGGTGCTGGTGACGCGCAACGACTACAGCCTGGGCCTGATGAATGGCGACATCGGCATTGCACTGAACCTGCCGGATGATGAGCTGGGGCGCCAGGTATTGCGCGTGGTCTTCCCGCGCAACGATGGCAGTGGCGAGTTGCGCCATATATTGCCCAGTCGACTGAGCAGCGTGGAGACCGTGTTCGCCATGACCGTGCACAAGTCGCAGGGCTCGGAGTTCGAGCATTGCGCGCTGCTCATGCCGGACGCGCTCAACCCGGTGCTGACCAAGGAACTGGTGTACACCGGAATCACCCGTGCCCGGCGCTGGTTCAGCCTGATCGAAAGCCGTACAGGCATTTTCGAGCAGGCGGTGCTGCGCCGTGTCGAGCGTCGCAGTGGCCTGCGCGAAGCGCTGGAGGCGGCCGAGTAATAAAATTGCAATTTAAGCTTGACGCGTGTTCTGTGGGTTGTAGAATGCGCGCCACTTCAGCGATGAAGCTCTTCGAAAACTTCTTGTTAATCAATAAGTTAAGTTTAAAAGAGGGGTTGCAAAGCTGGGTCAGGCGTGTAGAATGCGCGCCGGTCGACAGGGTGGCGGTTGAGCCCTGTTGGTGATTCGGTCGAGTGGATCGAAAGCGGTAGAAAAGAGGTGGTTGACAGCGGTTTTGAACGCTGTAGAATGCGCCTCCCGCTGGAGAGAAGAAGCTCTGATCGAAAGCGCAAGTGGTTGAGTAGAAAGAAAAAATTCTTCGAAAAACAGCTTGACAGAAACAAAGGTTGCTGTAGAATGCGCGGCCTCGGTTGAGGCGAAAGACTTAACCAACTGTTCTTTAACAACTGAATCAAGCAATTCGTGTGGGTGCTTGTGAGGTAAGACTGGTAGTCAACTGATTATCAGCATCACAAGTAACACTCGTGAATTCGAGAGTTTATTTGCGATTGCTGAGCCAAGTTTAGGGTTTTCTCAAAACCCAAGCAGTATTGAACTGAAGAGTTTGATCATGGCTCAGATTGAACGCTGGCGGCAGGCCTAACACATGCAAGTCGAGCGGATGAAGGGAGCTTGCTCCTGGATTCAGCGGCGGACGGGTGAGTAATGCCTAGGAATCTGCCTGGTAGTGGGGGATAACGTTCCGAAAGGAACGCTAATACCGCATACGTCCTACGGGAGAAAGCAGGGGACCTTAGGGCCTTGCGCTATCAGATGAGCCTAGGTCGGATTAGCTAGTTGGTGAGGTAATGGCTCACCAAGGCGACGATCCGTAACTGGTCTGAGAGGATGATCAGTCACACTGGAACTGAGACACGGTCCAGACTCCTACGGGAGGCAGCAGTGGGGAATATTGGACAATGGGCGAAAGCCTGATCCAGCCATGCCGCGTGTGTGAAGAAGGTCTTCGGATTGTAAAGCACTTTAAGTTGGGAGGAAGGGCTGTAGGCTAATATCCTGCGGTTTTGACGTTACCAACAGAATAAGCACCGGCTAACTTCGTGCCAGCAGCCGCGGTAATACGAAGGGTGCAAGCGTTAATCGGAATTACTGGGCGTAAAGCGCGCGTAGGTGGTTCGTTAAGTTGGATGTGAAAGCCCCGGGCTCAACCTGGGAACTGCATCCAAAACTGGCGAGCTAGAGTACGGTAGAGGGTAGTGGAATTTCCTGTGTAGCGGTGAAATGCGTAGATATAGGAAGGAACACCAGTGGCGAAGGCGACTACCTGGACTGATACTGACACTGAGGTGCGAAAGCGTGGGGAGCAAACAGGATTAGATACCCTGGTAGTCCACGCCGTAAACGATGTCAACTAGCCGTTGGAATCCTTGAGATTTTAGTGGCGCAGCTAACGCATTAAGTTGACCGCCTGGGGAGTACGGCCGCAAGGTTAAAACTCAAATGAATTGACGGGGGCCCGCACAAGCGGTGGAGCATGTGGTTTAATTCGAAGCAACGCGAAGAACCTTACCTGGCCTTGACATGCTGAGAACTTTCCAGAGATGGATTGGTGCCTTCGGGAACTCAGACACAGGTGCTGCATGGCTGTCGTCAGCTCGTGTCGTGAGATGTTGGGTTAAGTCCCGTAACGAGCGCAACCCTTGTCCTTAGTTACCAGCACGTTATGGTGGGCACTCTAAGGAGACTGCCGGTGACAAACCGGAGGAAGGTGGGGATGACGTCAAGTCATCATGGCCCTTACGGCCAGGGCTACACACGTGCTACAATGGTCGGTACAAAGGGTTGCCAAGCCGCGAGGTGGAGCTAATCCCATAAAACCGATCGTAGTCCGGATCGCAGTCTGCAACTCGACTGCGTGAAGTCGGAATCGCTAGTAATCGTGAATCAGAATGTCACGGTGAATACGTTCCCGGGCCTTGTACACACCGCCCGTCACACCATGGGAGTGGGTTGCTCCAGAAGTAGCTAGTCTAACCTTCGGGGGGACGGTTACCACGGAGTGATTCATGACTGGGGTGAAGTCGTAACAAGGTAGCCGTAGGGGAACCTGCGGCTGGATCACCTCCTTAATCGAAGACTTCAGCTTTCTCATAAGCTCCCACACGAATTGCTTGATTCACTGTAGAAGACGATGCTGTAACGCGGCGACCCTGTTATAGGTCTGTAGCTCAGTTGGTTAGAGCGCACCCCTGATAAGGGTGAGGTCGGCAGTTCAAATCTGCCCAGACCTACCAATTCAGGTGCAGATGCTTACGGGGCCATAGCTCAGCTGGGAGAGCGCCTGCTTTGCACGCAGGAGGTCAGCGGTTCGATCCCGCTTGGCTCCACCATTACAGCATGATCGTTAGAGAGTTCAGAAATGAGCGCTTCAGGTGATGACCTGTTGAGTGCTGATTTCTGGTCTTTTGACCGGTACAAATCGTTCTTTAAAAATTTGGATATGTGATAGAAGTGACTAACGATGTGTTTCACTGCACATTGTTAATCAAGGCAAAATTTGTAGTTCTCAAGACGCAAATTTTCGGCGATGTCGTCTTCACGATTGAGACAGTAACCAGATTGCTTGGGGTTATATGGTCAAGTGAAGAAGCGCATACGGTGGATGCCTTGGCAGTCAGAGGCGATGAAAGACGTGGTAGCCTGCGAAAAGCTTTGGGGAGTCGGCAAACAGACTGTGATCCAGAGATCTCTGAATGGGGGAACCCACCCGGCATAAGCCGGGTATCTTGTACTGAATCCATAGGTGCAAGAGGCGAACCAGGGGAACTGAAACATCTAAGTACCCTGAGGAAAAGAAATCAACCGAGATTCCCTAAGTAGTGGCGAGCGAACGGGGACTAGCCCTTAAGTTGATTTGAGTGTAGTGGAAGGCTCTGGAAAGTGCCGCCGTAGTGGGTGATAGCCCCGTACACGAAACGCTCTTATCAATGAAATCGAGTAGGACGGGGCACGAGAAACCTTGTCTGAACATGGGGGGACCATCCTCCAAGGCTAAATACTACTGACTGACCGATAGTGAACCAGTACCGTGAGGGAAAGGCGAAAAGAACCCCGGAGAGGGGAGTGAAATAGAACCTGAAACCGTATGCGTACAAGCAGTGGGAGCCTACTTTGTTGGGTGACTGCGTACCTTTTGTATAATGGGTCAGCGACTTATATTCAGTGGCGAGCTTAACCGAATAGGGGAGGCGTAGCGAAAGCGAGTCTTAATAGGGCGCTTTAGTCGCTGGGTATAGACCCGAAACCGGGCGATCTATCCATGGGCAGGTTGAAGGTTAGGTAACACTGACTGGAGGACCGAACCGACTACCGTTGAAAAGTTAGCGGATGACCTGTGGATCGGAGTGAAAGGCTAATCAAGCTCGGAGATAGCTGGTTCTCCTCGAAAGCTATTTAGGTAGCGCCTCGTGTATCACTGCTGGGGGTAGAGCACTGTTTCGGCTAGGGGGTCATCCCGACTTACCAAACCGATGCAAACTCCGAATACCAGCAAGTGTCAGCACGGGAGACACACGGCGGGTGCTAACGTCCGTCGTGAAAAGGGAAACAACCCAGACCGTCAGCTAAGGTCCCAAAGTTATGGTTAAGTGGGAAACGATGTGGGAAGGCTTAGACAGCTAGGAGGTTGGCTTAGAAGCAGCCATCCTTTAAAGAAAGCGTAATAGCTCACTAGTCGAGTCGGCCTGCGCGGAAGATGTAACGGGGCTCAAACCATACACCGAAGCTACGGGTTCATCCTTTGGATGAGCGGTAGAGGAGCGTTCTGTAAGCCTGTGAAGGTGAGTTGAGAAGCTTGCTGGAGGTATCAGAAGTGCGAATGCTGACATGAGTAACGACAATGCGAGTGAAAAACTCGCACGCCGAAAGACCAAGGTTTCCTGCGCAACGTTAATCGACGCAGGGTTAGTCGGCCCCTAAGGCGAGGCAGAAATGCGTAGTCGATGGGAAACGGGTTAATATTCCCGTACTTCTAGTTACTGCGATGGAGGGACGGAGAAGGCTAGGCCAGCACGGCGTTGGTTGTCCGTGTTTAAGGTTGTAGGCTGGTTTCTTAGGTAAATCCGGGAGATCAAGGCCGAGAACTGATGACGAGCGTTCTTTTAGAATGCGAAGTGGTTGATGCCATGCTTCCAGGAAAAGCTTCTAAGCTTCAGGTAACTAGGAACCGTACCCCAAACCGACACAGGTGGTTAGGTAGAGAATACCAAGGCGCTTGAGAGAACTCGGGTGAAGGAACTAGGCAAAATGGCACCGTAACTTCGGGAGAAGGTGCGCCGGTGAGGGTGAAGTATTTACTACGTAAGCCCATGCCGGTCGAAGATACCAGGCCGCTGCGACTGTTTATTAAAAACACAGCACTCTGCAAACACGAAAGTGGACGTATAGGGTGTGACGCCTGCCCGGTGCCGGAAGGTTAATTGATGGGGTTAGCGCAAGCGAAGCTCTTGATCGAAGCCCCGGTAAACGGCGGCCGTAACTATAACGGTCCTAAGGTAGCGAAATTCCTTGTCGGGTAAGTTCCGACCTGCACGAATGGCGTAACGATGGCGGCGCTGTCTCCACCCGAGACTCAGTGAAATTGAAATCGCTGTGAAGATGCAGTGTATCCGCGGCTAGACGGAAAGACCCCGTGAACCTTTACTATAGCTTTGCACTGGACTTTGAGCTTGCTTGTGTAGGATAGGTGGGAGGCTTTGAAGTGGGGACGCCAGTTCTCATGGAGCCATCCTTGAAATACCACCCTGGCAACCTTGAGGTTCTAACTCTGGTCCGTTATCCGGATCGAGGACAGTGTATGGTGGGTAGTTTGACTGGGGCGGTCTCCTCCCAAAGAGTAACGGAGGAGTACGAAGGTGCGCTCAGACCGGTCGGAAATCGGTCGTAGAGTATAAAGGCAAAAGCGCGCTTGACTGCGAGACAGACACGTCGAGCAGGTACGAAAGTAGGTCTTAGTGATCCGGTGGTTCTGTATGGAAGGGCCATCGCTCAACGGATAAAAGGTACTCCGGGGATAACAGGCTGATACCGCCCAAGAGTTCATATCGACGGCGGTGTTTGGCACCTCGATGTCGGCTCATCACATCCTGGGGCTGAAGCCGGTCCCAAGGGTATGGCTGTTCGCCATTTAAAGTGGTACGCGAGCTGGGTTTAGAACGTCGTGAGACAGTTCGGTCCCTATCTGCCGTGGACGTTTGAGATTTGAGAGGGGCTGACCTTAGTACGAGAGGACCGGGTTGGACGAACCTCTGGTGTTCCGGTTGTCACGCCAGTGGCATTGCCGGGTAGCTATGTTCGGAAAAGATAACCGCTGAAAGCATCTAAGCGGGAAACTTGCCTCAAGATGAGATCTCACTGGGAACTTGATTCCCCTAAAGGGCCGTCGAAGACTACGACGTTGATAGGCAGGGTGTGTAAGCGCTGTGAGGCGTTGAGCTAACCTGTACTAATTGCCCGTGAGGCTTGACCATATAACACCCAAACAATCTGCTCTGACAGCAGAGGGTGTCGATGGTGAAGTCGACAGAAAGCCGAAAATTTGCGAGAGCTACAAGCCTCTATCACGTATCCAAGGGATCGCGCCTTACCGCGAGATCCCAACCGAATTGCTTGACGACCATAGAGCGTTGGAACCACCTGATCCCATCCCGAACTCAGTAGTGAAACGACGCATCGCCGATGGTAGTGTGGTGCTTCACCATGTGAGAGTAGGTCATCGTCAAGCTCCTATACGAAACCCCAGATCTCTAACGAGGTCTGGGGTTTCTTCTTTGCGCGGCAGAAAGTACAGCGTGGCCAGCGCCGGGCATGTGGGCGAAGGCTGATCGCCGGCAAGCCGGCTCCTACGGTACGCGCCTGGGCTTAGCAATACGAAGTTCCCGTAGGAGCCCGCTTGCGGGCGATGGCGAGGGGAGTGGGGCAGCAGGTTATACCGGCAAACCGGCATCCTGCCGGAGCGCGAGCACGTGGCGTATTGGCCACAAACAAAAAGGCCACCTTGCGGTGGCCTTTTTGTTTCTGCTGTCAGTCGCCGCGGTATTCGCAGCCGCTGGTGCAGGTCTCGTGGATGCGTACCCGCGACAGTTCCGGCAGCAGCGGTTTGACCTGTTGCCAGATCCACTTGGCCAGTACTTCGCTGGTCGGGTTTTCCAGACCGGGAATGTCGTTCAGGTAGTTGTGGTCGAGCTGTTCGTAGATCGGCTTGAAGATCGCCTTGATCTCGGAGAAGTCGCGAATCCAGCCGGTATAGGGATCGACTTCACCTTCGATGTAGATGGCGACCCGGAAGGAGTGGCCATGCAGACGGCCGCACTTGTGTCCCTCCGGCACGTGGGGCAGGCGGTGGGCCGCCTCGAAGATGAACTCTTTGAACAATTCCACTGAACAGCGCTCGCGTAATGATTTCGCCTGACTGGCGTTTGGCCGCGCAGTTTATCAGGTCTGTCCGTGAGCCTGGGCATTCAGTGGTCGCATGCGGGGCGCTCGATGCGGCAGTGCCCCGTGGCATTGGGCGTCACAGCGGTTGCAGGCGCTCGGCCAGGCGGCCGCTCTCCACCAGTTCGAGAAACTCGTCGCCAAGGCGAGCGCTTTCCGTCATCGCCTGGCGCCAGTAACGCTCGCGCCCGTCGTCGTTGCCCAGGTAGCGCTTGAAGTCGGTACGGTCAGGCAGCTTGCCGTGTGGCAGCTTCGCCAGGTATTCGCGAGAAGGGGCCAGCAGCAGGACATCCTGCAAGCGCGTGCGATCGCCTCGGCGCCAGGGCATGCTCTTGTCGAACCAGCCCGGTATCACCCTGTCGGTGAAATGAGGATAGAGGACGATATCGTCCCCGCTGTAGGGCAGGTCGAGGTGATAGTCGAGCAGACCGCCATCGCGATAGGCGCCGGGTTCCAGGCCGGGAATCTCGCGGATCGCTTCCATCACCATGGGGATCGAGCCGGAAGCCAGCAGGGCATGGCGCAGGTTTTCGGCTGTCAGGGCATGGAAGTGCGAGCGAAAGTCGTTCAGTTCCGCCAGCGGCGTCGTCTGCCGCGCATCATGCAGGATCACCCGGTCGAAATGCCGGCCGAGGCGTTGCCGCGCCAGCAGGTTGTTGCCGATGACCGACGACAGACCGAGACTGAGCTTGCCCCGGTGGTCGTGCTGCAGCAGACCGTGGCTCTTTACCACGACGATATGCAGGCGATAGTGCGGGTTGGCGATGATGCTGGCGTCCTGGTCGGCCAGCAGCTCATGCAGCATCTGGCGGCAACTGCCGGATACGTCGGCCATGCTCACGCCCTTGGCGAAGCGCTGACTGGTGTAGAGCTCGCCGAGTCGACGGATACCGGCGGCCGGGTCCGGCAGGCAGGCACTGGCGAAGCGCCAGGAGCCGATGGATGCACCGATCAGCGCGCGTTCGCGAGGTGCGCGAGCCAGCCAGTCACCGAACAGCGCCAGGTCCAGGCCCTGAATGCCGATGCCCTTCGGGCCGCCTGCTGCGCCAGGCAGAATGCCGACATCCGCCGGGCTCAGGCCATGCTGGCGAATGCGTGCCAACGCTCTGGGGCCGGCCTTGAGGGTCAGGGCCGGGGACTTGATCTGGATCGCGCTCATCGATGCCTCCTTTCGCAACCGGCGATTATAAAGCGCCAGGCGGGCAGGCCAAGCGACTTCATGAGCTGAATGACGGCACTGAATTCAGCTTGAATTAAGTGCCTGGGCCTAGAGTGGTGAGCGTTGATTCACTGCTGGAGAAACCCATGAAACGATTGATCGCCCTCACGACACTTGCCACCCTCGCCAGCGCCGCTACCATGGCCCAGGCGCGCGACCTTGGCCCGGACGAGGCGCTGCGCCTGCGTGATGCGGGGACCATTCAGTCCTTCGAACAGCTCAATGAGACTGCCCTGGCGAAACACCCCGGCGCGCGCATTGAAGAAACCGAACTCGAGGACGAATACGGTCGCTACATCTACCAGGTGGAACTGCGCGATGCCCAGGGCGTGCAGTGGGACCTGGAACTGGATGCCAGTACCGGGGACGTGCTCAAGAATCACCAGGACGACTGATGAAGTTTCGACGTTCCACCGTGCTCCTGCTGCTACTGGCCTGCGGCTTTGCCAGCGTGCCAGGGCAGGCGCGTGATCTCGATCAGGACGAGGCGCTGCGCCTGCGTCGCGAAGGGGTCATCATGCCTTTCGAGCAGCTGATGCTGCATGTGGCGCAGGCCTACCCGGATTCCACCTTGCTGGAAGCCGAGCTGGAGGAGGAGGACGGCGTGCTGGTCTACGAGGTGGAGATACTCACCACCGCCGGTGTGGTGCGTGAACTGGAGCTGGATGCCCGCGATGGGCGCGTTCTGAAGGACGAGGAAGACGACTGATGCGCCTGTTGCTGGTGGAAGACCATGTGCCCCTGGCCGATGAGCTGACGAGCAGCCTGAATCACCAGGGCTACGCCGTCGATTGGCTAGCGGATGGCCGCGATGCCGCCTATCAGGGCGCCAGCGAGCCGTATGACCTGATCATTCTCGACCTGGGCTTGCCGGGCAAGCCGGGGCTCGAGGTCCTGCAGGAGTGGCGTGCAGGCGGCCTGACCACGCCGGTGCTGGTGCTGACTGCGCGGGGTTCCTGGGCCGAGCGTATCGAGGGGCTGAAGGCCGGCGCCGACGACTACCTGACCAAGCCCTTCCATCCCGAAGAGCTGGCATTGCGCATCCAGGCGCTGTTGCGGCGGGCGCATGGTCTTGCTAACCAGCCGCAGCTCGAGGCGGCCGGCTTGCAGCTGGACGAAAGCCGTCAATGCGTGACGGCTGGCGATGAGGTGGTCGATCTGACGGCCGCCGAGTTTCGTCTGCTGCGTTACTTCATGCTGCATCCCGGGCAGATTCTCTCCAAGAGCCACCTGGCCGATCACCTGTACGATGGCGAGACCGAGCGCGACTCCAATGTCATCGAGGTGCATGTCAATCGCTTGCGCGGCAAGCTCGGGCGCAATGTGATCGAAACGCGGCGCGGACAGGGCTATCGCTTCACCGGAGAGCGCGGTTGAGGTCGATCCAGCGTCGGCTCGGCCTCGGCCTGGCCGGCACGCTGCTGCTGGCCGGCCTGGTCCTGGCGCAGGCCAGCCTGTGGGTGTTCGACCGTGGCCTGCGTGCCTACCTGGAGGATTCCTTGCGCGACGAGGCGCAAGGGCTGCTGACCGCCCTGGTACGAGGGCCTTCAGGTCTGCAGCTGGACGAGCGGCGCCTCGATCCATCGTTCCAGCGGCAGTTTTCCGGGCACTACTTTCGCATCGACTTCTCCGACCGCAGCTGGCGTTCGCGCTCGTTGTGGGACCGCGAGCTGCTCAAGCCAAGCGGCACGGGCATGCAGGCCGAACTGGCCGACGGCCCGCAGGGCCAGCTGCTGCTGATTTACCGTGCCGACTACCGCCGCTATGGCGAGAACCTGTCGATCAGCGTGGCCCAGGACTACCAGCCGATACTGCAGAGCTTCCGCCACATGCAGTGGGTCGGGCTCGGGTTGGGCGGCGCCGCGCTGCTGCTGATGCTGCTGGCTCAGCGTTATACCGTGCGCCGCGCACTGCGTCCGCTGGAGCAGGTCCGACAGCAGATCGTGCAACTGCAGCAGGGCCGCCGCAGCGATCTGGATGCGCAGGTGCCGGAGGAGCTGGAGTCGCTGGTGGCGCAGATCAACCACCTGCTGGCTCACACCGAGGACACCCTGAAGCGCTCGCGCAACGCCCTGGGCAACCTGGGCCATGCCCTGAAGACCCCACTGGCGGTGCTGATCAGCCTGGCTGGGCGCGAAGAGCTGGCCGCGCACCCGCAGTTGCGCGCCAGCCTGCGCGAGCAGCTGCAGCAGATCGAGCAGCGCCTCAGCCGTGAGCTGGGCCGCGCGCGGCTGGCGGGGGAGGTGTTGCCGGGGGCGCGTTTCGATTGCGCGCAGGAGCTACCGGGGCTGTTCGCCACCCTGTCGATGATTCACGACCGCGGGCTGTCCCTGGACTGGCAGGCACCGCCTGGTCTGGTGTTGCCACGTGACCGCGAGGACTTGCTGGAGCTGCTGGGCAACCTGCTCGACAACGCCTGCAAATGGGCCGCGCAGCGGGTGCAGCTGACTGTGGAGGAGGATGCCGACGGCTATCGCCTGTGCGTCGACGATGACGGGCCAGGCATCGCTGTCGAACGCCGCGACGCGGTGCTCGGCCGTGGCACCCGCCTGGACGAGCAGGTGGCGGGGCATGGCCTGGGGCTGGGCATCGTGCGCGACATCATCGAGGCCTGGAATGGGCACATCGAATTGCAGGACAGCCCACTGGGTGGGCTGCGGGTGATGGTCCGTCTGCCCCGGCGTTGAGCGAGGCGCCGGGGGCTCACATACCGTTGGCGAATGCCGGGTTGTCGAAGCTGATCGCCTCGCGCACCGGCTGCAGGGCGTGGCCGTAGCGCACCAGTACGTCGAGCGCATAGTCGATGCGGCCACGGATGCGTTCGTCGGCTTCGTCCGCCGCTTGCGGGCCGTTCAGCACCTTCTCGACCTGGCGCACGATCAGGTGCTCCGGCAGGTAGCACAGGCGGCAGTTCTTGTAGCTGGAGGCGCGCAGTTCCGCGATGGGGTAGGCGCCGCCGATGCCGGATGAGACGCCCACCAGCAGGCCGGGCTTGTGCGCCAGTTCGGCCTTGCTGGCGTAGATGAAGAAGTTCTTGATCGCCGGGCAGGCCATGCCGTTCCACTCGGGGGCAATGATCACCAGCGCATCGGCTGCCGCGAGCTGCTGCCGATACAGGTCCCAGGGGCCGGTGTCTTCCGCCGGCCAGAGCGGCAGTGGTGCCAGCCCCAGGTCGATGACGCTGCTGGACTCGTGGCTGGTGTGGCCCAGCTCGATCAGGCGCTGACGCATTGCGCGAGCGACCTTTCCCGACTGACTGTTGTTGCGGCTGGAGCCGGCGACCAAGGCGATATTGAGCATGCTGCTTCCCCCAAAAAAGAACGCAGGCTAGGCGATTGCCTGCCTGCGTTGCAAGGAAAGCACCGCCAGTTCAGGGATGATTTGGCGTCATACGCGGAACTGGTCCATCAGGCTCTGCTGGTGGTTGGCCAGGCGGTTGAGGTTCTGGCTCACCTGGGCGGATTCGTCGGCCTGAGCGCTGATGGATTCGGTGACATCGCGGATCGAGGCGACGTTGCGGTTGATCTCCTCGGCCACCGAGCTCTGTTCTTCCGCCGCGCTGGCGATCTGCAGGTTCATGTCGGTGATCAGGCTGACCGCCTGGCTGATGCGTTGCAGCGCCGCCACGGCCTGGCTGACCTGGTCCACGCTCCCTTGCGCCTGGCGGTGGCTGCTGTGCATGGTGCTGACCACTTCGCGGGTGCCGCTCTGCAGGCCTTCGATGACCTGGCGGATTTCTTCCACCGAGTCCTGGGTGCGCTTGGCCAGGTTGCGCACTTCGTCGGCAACCACCGCGAAGCCGCGTCCGGCCTCGCCAGCCCGCGCGGCTTCGATGGCGGCATTGAGGGCGAGGAGGTTGGTCTGCTCGGCGATGGCGCGAATCACTTCGAGCACCGAACCGATCTGTTCGCTGCTGCTGGCCAGGCCTTCGACCTCCTGCATGGCGACGTTCATTTCATTGGCCAGCAACTCGATGCTGTTGGTGGTCTGGCCGATGACCTGCAGGCCTTCCTGGCTGGCCTGGTCGGCATTGCGCGCGGCTTCGGCGGCCTGCGCGGCATTGTGGGCAACGTCCTGCGCGGTAGCGCTCATTTCCTGGAAGGCGGTGGCCACCTGGTCGACTTCACGGTACTGCTGCTGCATGCCGGCGCTGGTCTGGCTGGCGATGGCGGCAGACTGGTCAGCCGTGCCGCGGGCATCGATCACGCTGTTCTTCACGTCGGCGATGATGGGCTGCAGCTTGTCGAGAAAGCGGTTGAACCAGCCGGCCAGCTCACCCAGCTCGTCCTGCCTGGCGTATTCCAGACGGCGGGTCAGGTCACCTTCGCCGCTGGCGATGTCCTTGAGCATGGCCGCGACGCCGAGGATCGGGCGGGTCACCCCGCGTGCGGTCAGCCACATCAGCAGCAGGCCGGCGACGACCGCGACCAGGCCGATCAGCAGTGCTGCCAGGCTGTCGCGGGCGCGGTTGGCATCGAGTTCGGCGCCGAGCGTGATGGCACGCTCCAGCAGCACCGCCTGAGGCACTTCCAGCAGGACGGTCCAGGGCTTGGCCTCGGGAATCGGCTTGAACGGGCTGAGCTCGCGGAGCATCTCGCCATGCTTCAGTTCCGCATCCTTGCCGTCCTGAATCAGGCTGCGCAACTCGCTGGAATGATCCGGGAATGCGCGCTCGACGGCTTGGCTCAGCAGGCTGCCATCGCGGCTGTGTCCCGCGAGCAGGGCGCCGGGGCTGAAGATGCTGACGTGGCCCTGTCCGCCATACAGTTCGGCGTTGGCCTCCTGGCTGATCTGCTGCAGGCTGGCGAGGCTGATGTCGAGGCCCATGACCCCGATGATCTTGCCGTTCAGCTCCAGGGGGAAGGCGATGCTGGTCATCAGCGTCTTCTGGCCGCCGACGTCGTCGTAGTAGGGTTCCAGGACGCAGGCCTGGCGGGTGTCGCGGGGGCAGGTGTACCAGGCGTTGTAGGCCACGCCGTTGTCGCCGGGGGTGGTGTCGCCGAGCAGCTCTTCGGTCATCGCCTCGGACTCCAGCTCACCGACCGTGGCTTGCGACCAGTACAGCGCGAAGCGACCGGCCTCGTTGCTGCCGAGTTCGGCCTGGTCGGCGAACAGCTCATCCTTGCCATCCAGCGCGTTGGGTTCGAACACCAGGTACAGCCCGAGCAGGCCCGGGTTGGCTTCGAGGCTGGTGCGCACCTGACGTGTGAGGTCTTCGCGCAGGTCGAACGCATCAAGGAAGCGCTTTTCGGCCTGTTCGCGCAGGAACAGGATCTGCCTGGAGAAACCCTTGCCGTACTGATAGGCGTCCATGAAATAGCGCTGGATGCGGATCGCCTGCAGCTCTCCACGGGCCTTCAGGCGCAGCTTGGCGCTTTCCTCCAGCATCCCGGAGCTGGCTTCGCGTACCAGGTTGGCGCTGCGGCTGGACTGGAACTGCGAAGCACCGACCAGCAAGGTGACGATGGCGAGCAGGCACAGGCCGGCGAGCAGGGTGATCTTCCACTGGATCGAAAGACGACTGAACAGCATGGTGCGTTCCTTTCTACATGGACTAATGCGGTTATCGGTGCCCGAGCAGTTTTCTTGACTACTATTGCGCTCGGTCGAAATTATGCACGCATTGCTTGAAATTATGAACGACAACCCATTTTGACAGGATAGTCCGCATACGGCAGAGTACGCGGCTTTTTGCGCCGGCCAGGGCCGGCATACCTGCAGGTATACGCTTTATGAACGCTGTAATCGCCGCTGTCGGCATCATGCTGGTCCTCAGTCTCTGCCGCGTCCATGTGGTCGTGGCGCTGATCGTCGGGGCACTGGCCGGGGGGCTCCTGGGTGGCCTGGGAATCGAAGGCACGCTGAATGCCTTCAACCAGGGATTGGGCGGTGGCGCGACCGTCGCTTTGTCCTATGCCTTGCTCGGCGCCTTCGCCGTGGCGATCGCCAAATCCGGCCTCGCGCATGCCCTCGCGGATCGGGCCCTGGCGCTGGTCGGCAAACAGCAGGAGGGCAGTGGCGGTGCACTCAAGTGGGTGCTGATCGGGCTGCTGCTGGCCGTGGCGATCTCGTCGCAGAACCTGCTGCCGATCCATATCGCGTTCATTCCGCTGCTGGTGCCGCCGCTGCTCTATGTGCTGAGCAAGCTGCAACTCGATCGCCGCCTGATCGCCTGCGTGCTGACCTTCGGCCTGATCACCCCGTACATGTTCCTGCCGGTCGGCTTTGGCGGCATCTTCCTCAACGAGATCCTGCTGGCCAACGTCGCCAAGTCCGGCGTCGACGTCAGTGGCATCAACATCAGTCATGCCATGGCCATACCGGCGCTGGGCATGCTCTTCGGCCTGCTCGTGGCCGTACTGTTCAGCTATCGCGGCAAGCGCGTCTATGACCTGGAGCGCGTCGCACAGACCGAGCGTGTCGATGTGCAATACAACCCGCTGAGCCTGCTGGTCGCGGGGCTGGCCATCGCGGCGGCGTTCGTCGTGCAGTTGTGGCTGGACTCGATGATCATCGGCGCGCTGGCCGGCTTCGTGATCTTCTCCGTGTCCGGCGTGGTGCGCTGGAAAGAGGCGGATGGGCTGTTCACCGAGGGCATGAAGATGATGGCCATGATCGGCTTCATCATGATTGCCGCAGCAGGGTTCGCCGAAGTGATGAAGACCACGGGCGAGGTCAGGACGCTGGTGGACGGGGCGGCGACGCTGATCGGTCACAACAAGGCGGTCGGCGCGCTGCTGATGCTGCTGGTGGGGTTGCTGGTGACCATGGGCATCGGCTCCTCGTTCTCGACCATCCCGATCATCGCCGCGATCTTCGTGCCGCTGGGCGTGCAGCTGGGGTTCAGCCCGCTGGCCATCGTCAGCATCGTCGGCACGGCCGGGGCGCTGGGGGACGCGGGCTCCCCGGCATCGGACTCGACCCTGGGACCGACCTCGGGGCTGAACGCCGATGGCCAGCACAACCACATCTGGGACAGCGTGGTGCCCACCTTCCTGCACTACAACCTGCCGTTGCTGGTGTTCGGCTGGGCCGCCGCTATGCTGCTGTAAGGGCTTGCACGTGCGCCGGATTAAGTTCTGCGCGCATCCTGTCGCTTAACTCCTGAGCGGGGCTGCCGATATAGCCATACCCCCGTCTTGGTGTGCCTTCCCTCAAGGACAATAACAATGCGCCTGACATTGAAAACCAAAGTGATACTGCTTGCGCTGGTTCCGGTCATCCTCTTCGCCCTGGTGCTGAGCGGCACCGCGGCCAAGGTGCTGCAGAGCATGGCGGAGAAAGAGATTGCCCAGACGCGTGAGCGCCTTGTGCAGGAGAAACGCAGCGAACTCGAGCACTACATCCAGATCGCCCTCGGCGCCGTGAAGGGGCTCTACGACGGCGCTGCACAGGGTGACATGGCCAGCCGCGAGCAGGCCATCGCCGTGCTCTCCAAGATCAAGTACGGCGCCGACGGCTACTTCTTCGGCCACGACTCCAACGTCGTGCGCCTGTTCCGCGGCGACAGCCCGGTGGACGTCGGCAAGAGCCTGGCCGACCGGCGCGACCCGAACGGTGTCTACATCAACCGTGAGCTGGTCAACGTCGCCAAGAACAACAGCTACTTCGTCAATTACTCCTCGCCGCTGCCGGGCAACGAGTCGGTGATGGTGCCCAAGCTCGCCTACAGCTATTACCTGCCGAAGTGGGACATGGCCCTGGGTACCGCACTCAACCTGGATGGCATCGAGGCACAGGTTGCTCAGGTGGAAACCGAGATCAAGCGCCGCATCGGCACCATCATCACCAGTATCGTGGTGGTCGCCGCCATCCTCCTGGTGGTCTTCGGGGTGATCGGCGTCTGGCTGGGCAATGCCTTCCTGCGCCCGCTGCAACAGATCAAGGCCAACCTCGATGACATCGCCGCCGGCGAGGGCGACCTGACGCGCCGCCTGCCGATCACCAGCGAAGACGAGCTGGGGCAACTGGCGGGCTCGTTCAACCGTTTCGTCGAGAAAGTGCATGGCCTGGTCCGGCAGATCGTCGAGATGACCGGCCAGCTCACCGAACTGGTCGGCCAGGTGTCCGAGCAGGCGCAGCGTTCCGAACAGGCCATGTCGCAGCAGCGCCATGAGACCGACCAGGTGGCCACGGCGATCAACGAGATGTCGGCTGCCGCCCATGAAGTGGCGAAGAGCGCGCAGAACGCCGCCGAAGCCGCACAGCAGACGGACCGTGAGGGCCAGGCCGCGAAGACGGTGGTCGACGGCAGCATCCAGCGTATCCACTCGCTGGTCGAGGACATCCGCAGCAGCGGGGTGTCGCTGGACAGCCTGCAGCAGGACGTGCAGTCCATCGTCAGCGTGCTCGACGTCATTCGCTCCATCGCCGAGCAGACCAACCTGCTGGCGCTCAACGCGGCCATCGAGGCGGCACGTGCCGGTGAGGCCGGGCGTGGTTTCGCGGTGGTCGCCGACGAGGTCCGTGCGCTGGCCAGCCGGACCCAGCAGAGCACCCAGGAAATCCAGGGCATGATCGATCGCCTGCAGCAGGGCACCCAGGAGTCGGTGACCTCGATGCGGCGTTCCAGTGATGCCGGCGAACTGACCAGCGAGCAGGCCAACAAGGCTGGCGAATCGCTCGACGCCATCGCCCAGCTGATCGGCACCATCAACGCGATGAACGCGCAGATCGCCAGCGCCGCCGAGGAGCAGACGGCCGTGGCCGAGGAGATCAACCGCAGCGTGCACCAGATCGCCGTGGCGGTCGACAGCGTGGCGGATGAAACCGAACGTGGCGCGCAGACCGCTCGCAGCCTGGCGGGCCTCGGTGAGCGCCTGGGCGCGCTGGTGCGTCAGTTCCGCATCTGAGTCAGAGCGGCAGGTTCCAGCGATTGATCGCTTCGCTCAGGTGCTCGATCCAGGCGCGAACGGCCGGCGACATGCCGCGCCGGTGCGCATAGGCCAGTTGCACGTGCCCCTGTGGCACGTGCCATTGCGGCAGCAACGCGACCAGTCGGCCTGCGCGCAGTTCCTCGTGGCAGAAGGTCGTCGGCAGCATGGTGACACCCAGCCCGGCCAGCGCCGCTGACTTGCGAATGGGGAAGTCATCGATCGCCAGCCGGGCTTCCAGGGCGATCTCGCTGGCCTCCTGCGTCACCTCATGCACGAAGCGCAGGTGGATGCGTCGGTCGGCGCCAACCGCGCCCAGCGCCGGCAGCTGCTGCAGGTCCCGTGGGTGGTTCAGCTGCAGCCCGGCGACCAGGTCCGGGTGGGCCACGACATGAGCGTGCGCCGGCACCAGGCGCCGGGTGATCAGGCCGGGTTCCTCGTCATCGGCCATGCGCACGCGCAGGGCCACGTCCACCGCCTCGTTGAGCAGGTCCACACGGCGATTGGTATGCAGCACTTCTAGCTGCACCTTCGGGTAGCGTGCGAGAAAGCTGTTGGTGGCCTCGGACAGCAGCGTCAGCCCGCTGGGGCTGGAGAAGCGTACCCGGCCACGCGGCTCGCTGGTCAGGTTGGCCACGGTTTCCTCGGCCTGTTCGGCTTCCAGCAACATGGCCTGGCAATGGCGCAGGTAGCGTTCGCCGATATCGGTCAGCGCCAGCTTGCGTGTGCTGCGCTGCAGCAGGCGGGCGCCCAGGCGCTGTTCCAGCTCGGCGATGCGCCGTGACAGGCGCGACTTGGGGATGCCCAGGGTGCGTCCGGCAGCGGCAAAGCCACCGGCTTCCACTACCTTGGCGAAGTAGAACAGATCGTTGAGGTCATGCATGTCATCGTCCTATGAGTGGGACGAACTATCGCATTTATGCCGTCTTATCGGCTATTGGTTTCATGAGTAGCATCTCCCCCATCGTTTTTGCCCTTGCGTCATTATCGGAGAGCTCCATGAAACTACTGCACCTCGATTCCAGCATCCTGGGTGATGCATCCGCTTCCCGTCAGCTCAGCAAGGCCGTGGTCGAGGCCTGGAGCGTCGCGTCCCCGGGCGTTCAGGTGACCTACCGTGACCTCGCCAGCGATGCCCTGAGCCACTTCTCCGCCGCCAGCCTGGTGGCTGCCGGTACCCCGGCCGAACTGCGCGACGCCGCGCAGCGCCATGAAACCGAGCTGGCCGAGCGCACGCTGGAAGAATTCCTCGCCGCTGACGCCATCGTCATCGGCGCGCCGATGTACAACTTCGCCATCCCCAGTCAGCTGAAGGCCTGGATCGACCGCATCGCGGTGGCCGGCAAGACCTTCAAGTACACCGAGAACGGCGTGGTGGGGCTGGCAGGCGGCAAGACCGTGGTGATCGCTTCCAGTGCCGGTGGCGTGCATGCCGGCCTGCCGTCCGGCCAGGCGCATGAGGACTACTTGGTGCGCATGCTGAACTTCGTCGGCATCGACGACATCGAGATCGTTCGTGCCGAAGGCCTCGCCTATGGTGACGAGCCGCGTGCCGAAGCCATGAAGGGCGCGGCGCAGCGCATCAGCGAGCTGTTCGCCACCGCCTGAGTCGGCAGCGCCAATGAAAAAGCCCGCTTTCGCGGGCTTTTTTTGTTTCCGGGGCAGGCTCAGACGATGATGCCCTGGCTGCGCAGGTAGTCGTCGTAGGTGCCGCTGAAGTCGGTCACGCCGGTCTCCGACAGCTCGATGATGCGGGTGGCCAGGGAGCCCACGAACTCGCGGTCATGGCTGACGAACAGCAGGGTGCCCGGGTAGTTCTCCAGCGCCAGGTTGAGCGCTTCGATCGATTCCATGTCGAGGTGGTTGGTCGGTTCGTCCATCACCAGCACGTTGGGCTTCTGGCAGGCCAGCTTGCCGAACAGCATGCGACCCTGTTCACCCCCGGAGAGTACCTTGACCGACTTCTGGATCTCGTCGGAGGAGAACAGCATGCGGCCTAGGGCGGCGCGGATGTTCTGCTCGCCGCTGGTCCACTGGCCCATCCAGTCGAACAGGGTCTCGTCGGCTTCGAAGTCGTGCGCGTGGTCCTGCGCGTAGTAGCCGACCTCGGCACTGTCGGTCCACTTCACGGCGCCACTGTCCGGGGTCAGTTCACCGACCAGGGTGCGCAGCAGGGTGGTCTTGCCGATGCCGTTGGGGCCGATGATGGCGACGCGTTCGCCAGCTTCGACCAGCAGGCTGAGGTTGCTGAACAGCTGCTTGTCGTCGAAGCCCTTGCTGACCTTCTCCAGGGTCACGGCCTGGCGGTGCAGCTTCTTGTTCTGGTCGAAGCGAATGAACGGGCTGACGCGGCTGGACGGCTTGACCTCTTCGAGCTGGATCTTGTCGATCTGCTTGGCGCGGCTGGTGGCCTGCTTGGCCTTGGAGGCGTTGGCAGAGAAGCGGCTGACGAAGGTCTGCAGCTCGGCGATCTGCGCCTTCTTCTTGGCGTTGTCGGCCAGCAGACGCTCGCGCGCCTGGGTGGAGGCGGTCATGTACTCGTCGTAGTTGCCCGGGAACAGGCGCAGCTCGCCGTAGTCCAGGTCGGCCATGTGGGTGCAGACCGAGTTGAGGAAGTGACGGTCGTGGGAAATGATGATCATGGTGCTGTTGCGCTGCACCAGGACGTTTTCCAGCCAGCGGATGGTGTTGATGTCCAGGTGGTTGGTCGGTTCGTCGAGCAGCAGCACCTCGGGGTCGGAGAAAAGCGCCTGTGCCAGCAGCACGCGCAGCTTCCAGCCCGGCGCCACTTCGCTCATCGGGCCGAAGTGTTGTTCCAGCGGAATGCCCAGGCCGAGCAGCAGCTCGCCGGCGCGGGATTCGGCGGTGTAGCCGTCCATCTCGGCGAACTCGCCCTCCAGCTCGGCAACCTTCATCCCGTCTTCTTCGCTCATCTCGGCCAGCGAGTAGATGCGGTCACGCTCGGCCTTGACCTCCCACAGGCGCTGATGGCCCATGATCACCGTGTCGATGACGGTGAACTGCTCGTAGGCGAACTGGTCCTGGCGCAGCTTGCCGAGGCGCACGTTGGGTTCGAGCATGACCTGGCCAGCGCTGGGCTCCAGATCGTCGCCGAGGATCTTCATGAAGGTCGACTTGCCACAGCCGTTGGCGCCGATCAGGCCGTAGCGGTTGCCGTTGTTGAACTTGACGGAAACATTCTCGAACAGCGGCTTGGCGCCGAACTGCATGGTGATATTGGCGGTGGAGATCAAAGGACTTACCTATCAGTAACTTGAGATGCGCTGTTTAAGGGATACCGGCTTTCAAGCTCGTTGGCTTGGCCCGACAGGGCGTGAGGCCGCGTGTCGCTGGGCCATGACGTCGTCATGCCGGCGAGGGCGCGCGGGGTCCGAGGCATGGGTGAGTGTGTCGGGCGTCGTGACGCAGGAGCCTGTCTGCGCCAAAGCCGACAATGGTAACACTTGGCACCCGGAACCACAGCCCGTTACGGCCTGCACGAGATAAAAGGCGTGGGCCGCCGGCGGTGCGCACGGGCAGGGTGCGGGGAGGCTCTTTCGCGGCGCTCTTCCGGCGAAAGGTTGTAATAAGAATGATTCGCTATTAATGTTCGCGCGGTCGCCGTGCCTTGCATGGTGTTTTCAGCCTGGTGGTTTGGGCCGCGCTATGTCTTCGTCTGAAACCGATTCGATCATTCCTCTCGAGGTGCTGTACGGCACGCATCGCGGCTGGCTGCATGGCTGGTTGCGGCGCTCGGTGGGCTGTTCGCAGCAGGCTGCGGACCTGGTTCAGGACACCTTCCTGCGCCTGCTGGTACGTGGTCAGTCGGTCGATGACCGCGCGCCTCGGGCCTTGCTGGCGCGTATCGCGCGTGGGCTGGTGATCGACCACTGGCGACGGGACGCGCTGGAGCGTGCCTACCTCGACGCCCTGGCGCAGTTGCCCGAGGCCAGTCATCCGTCACCGGAGGTGCGCTACGAGGCGCTGCAGTCCCTGGAGCGGATTGCGCAGTTGCTCGATGGCCTGAAGCCGGCCGTGCGCGAGGCCTTTCTGCTGTATCAGCTCGGCGGTCTCAACCATGCGCAGGTGGCCCGGCAACTGGGTGTGTCCAGCCGCACGGTCGAGCGCCATGTGGCCAGCGCGCTGCTGCACTGCTATCGCCTGTGCTTCGAGTCGCCCAGATGAGCCGGGCAGGGCAGCCACCTGAAGCCGTTGTCCGTTCGGCCATCGAGTGGCAGATGCGTCTGCGCGCCGATCCGGCCAGTGCCGAGCTGCAGCGTCAGTTGCATGACTGGCTGGCGCAGGACGAGCTGCATGACCTGGCCTGGCAACGCCTGCAGCAGATGGCCGGGCTGTTTCGCGTGGCGCCGCTGGCAGATGCCGCGCAGACCATTCCGTTGTTGCAGCGGGCCGAGGCTGACCTGAGCCGCCGGCGCATGCTCAAGCTGCTGGGGCTGACGGCGGGCAGTGCCACGCTGCTGGCAGCTACCACGGCGCCGGCATGGCGTGCGGATTTCGCCACGGCCACCGGCGAAACCCGGCGGCTGAGCCTGGCCGGCGATGTCGAGGTGTTGCTCAACACCGGCAGTGCCCTCGACGTGCATGGCCAGCAACTGCTGCTGCGCGGTGGCGAGGCGCTGGTGGAGGGTACGCAATGGCAGCTGCGCTGCGCTCACGCGGACTGCCTGGGGCAGCACGCGCGGATGTCGGTGCGTGAACGTGATGGTCGCAGCGAGATACGGGTCGAGCAGGGCGAGGTGCTGGTGCGTGCGGCAGCCGGCCAGCGGCAGTTGCAGGCGGGCGAGGGGCTGGCGGTTTCGGCAACCCGCATGAGCGCGCTGGGCCCGGGGGCACTCGATCCCTTTGCCTGGGCGCGTGGGCTGCTGGTGGTGCGCGATATTCGTCTGGCGGACTTTCTCGCCGAGGCCGGACGCTATCGGCGTGGTTGGCTGGGGTGCGATCCCGCGGTGGCCGACTTGCGCCTGTCCGGGGTCTTCCGCCTCGCCGAGCCCGAGCTGATGCTGCGCAACATCACCCATCTGCTGCCGGTCGCGCTGGTCGAGCGAACCCGCTGGTGGGTGCGCGTCGTGCCCGTCGCGTAAAAAAAGTTGTCGGACTTTCGCCGCTCATCCGGTTTGGGGTGATCACTCCCTGAATGGATACCCTCATGCGTGCTACCCGCTCTCTGCCATCGCCGTTGCCACCCCGCCGGCTGTCCACTGCCATCTGTATCGCCCTGGCGCTGTGCGGCGGTGCCGCGAGTTCGCCACTGATGGCCGCCGAGCCGGCGCCCCGCATGCAGGCCCCGGATGTACCGGGTGGCGCGCTGGACCAGGTGCTGAGTCTCTACGCCGAGCGCGCCGGCATCACCTTGTCGTATTCCCCGGAGCGGGTCCGTGGCCTGGTCAGCCCGGGGTCGACGGGGGCGCAGTCGGTCGAGGAGGGCCTGGCGCGGGTACTCGGCGGCACCGGGCTGGTGGCGGAGAAGACCGCTTCCGGCTACGTGGTGCGGCCGGTCACGGCCGATGACAGCTATCAGCTGCAGCCGGTTACCGTCGAGGCCGCGCCGACGCAGAGCGCGTTTGCGCCGGTGCCGGGCTATTTCGCCAGCCATGCCAGCACGGCCAGCAAGACGGATCGCGCGATCCTGGAAACCGCGCAGAGCATCAGCGTGGTCACGGCCGGGCAGATCGCCGATCGCAAGGTCGACCGTGTCGAGGACGCGGTGGCCTACAGTGCGGGTGTGCGCACCGGCGGGTCCGGGCTCGACCCGCGTTTCGACCAGATCAACATCCGTGGCTTCGACACCACCATGTCCGCCGACTTCCTCGACGGCCTGCGCCAGCCCTACAACGGCTGGCTGTCGATCTACGCCACCGAGGCCTTTGCACTGGAGCGCATCGAGGTGCTCAAGGGCCCGGCCTCGGTGCTGTATGGGCAGATCAGTCCGGGGGGCATGGTCAACCGGGTGAGCAAGCGGCCGAGTCTGGACGCCAGGAATCGGGTGGAAATCCAGGCCGGCAACCATGAGCACCGGCAGGGGCAGTTCGATATCGGCGGCAAGCTGGACGAGGAGGGCGACGTGCTGTTCCGCGCCGTCGGTGTCTATCGCGACGCCGAGTACGACATCGAGCAACTGAACAATGACGTGCGCCTGCTGGCGCCGTCGCTGAGCTGGCAGATCGATGCCGACACGCGTCTGACCCTGCTGGCCCAGTATCAGGAGCGTGAGACCGCTGCTTCGCCGATGCTCTACCACGATGGCAATCGCCTCACCGATTTCTGGCAGGGCGACGAGTACTTCGACAAGCTCGATCAGCGCCAGTGGACGCTGGGCTACGAGTTCGAGCACATCATCAACGACACCTTCAGCCTGCAGCAGAACCTGCGCTACGGCCAGCTGGATACCACCAACCAGTACCTGCAGCCCAACGGCACGATCAGCAATGGGGTGATGGAGCGCTACGCCGTCGGTGTGTACGAAGAGATGGAGTCGGTCAGCAGCGACACCCGCCTGGTCAGCCGCTTCGCCACCGGCACCTTGCAGCACACCCTGCTCAGTGGCTGGGATTACGCCTGGTTCGACAGCTCGGTGCTGTATGCCTCGGGGCCGGCGCCGTCCATCGACATCAGTGCGCCGGACTATCACCAGCCGGTCAGCCGCCCCGGCAACCCGCTGGCCGATCAGGACAACCTGACCCAGCGCAGCGGTCTGTACCTGCAGGATCAGATCGAACTCCAGCGCTGGCGCCTGTCCGCCGGTGTACGCCGCGACTGGGTGCATGTGCGCAACAGCGACAACCTGAGCGACAGCAACCGCCGCACCAGCGATTCCGCCACCACCTACCAGCTCGGCGCACTGTACCTGTTCGACAACGGCCTGGCGCCCTACGCCAGTTACGCCGAGTCCTTCCTGCCGCAGAGCGGGACCAACGCCAATGGTCCGCTCAAGCCCACCGAGGGCACGCAGTACGAGATCGGCCTCAAATACCAGCCGCCAGGCAGCAGCGCCCTGTTCACCGCCTCGCTCTATCACCTGACCCAGCAGAACGTGTCGACCCGTGACCCGCTCGACCCGCTCAACACGGTGCAGACCGGCGAACAGGTGTCACGCGGTCTGGAGCTGGAGGCGGTCGCCGACCTCAGCGAGCGCCTGCACCTGAACGCCAGCTACAGCTACAACGACCCCGAGGTGACCAGGAGCAATGACGGCAACGAGGGCAAGGAACCGAAGGACACGCCGCGCCACATGGCCGCGTTGTGGCTGGACTACAACCTGCCGTCGGGGCTCGGTTTCGGCGCCGGCGCCCGCTACACCGGCAGCGTATACGGCAACGACATGAACACGGTGAAGAGCGATGACTACACCCTGTTCGACGCTGGCGTGCACTACGACTTCGCCGGTGAGCTGGATGGCGTGCGCCTGGCCGTCAACGCGCGCAACCTGACCGACAAGCAGTACGTCAACTGTCAGGACGGCTATTGCTACCGTGGCGAGGCGCGCAGCCTGATCACCAGCCTGAGCTACAGCTGGTGAGCGCCCTGAACTGGTTGCGCAGCGCTGTGACGGCGCTGCTGCTGGGTGGTCTGGCCGCCGCCCATGCCGAGCCGGTCAACCTGGACGGTAGCGAGCAATGGCTGATGAAAAGCGCCGAGGGCCGCGATTACCGGATCATGCTCAGCCTGCCGGAGGGCGACGTGCCCTATACCGGCGGCTACCCGGTGATCTATCTGCTCGACGGCAATGCCTACTTCCCGGCGTTGCATGCCGCCAAGCGGGCGCAGGAGCGCTGGCGCAAGGCGATCGTCGTCGCCATTGGCTACCCCAGCGATACGCCGCTGGATTTCGAGCGTCGTGCGTTCGACCTGTCGCCACCGCAACTGCCCGAGCGCAACGATCCGCCGCAGGGCGGCCAGGACCTGTTTCTCGATTTCATCGAGCAGCGCCTGATGCCGCGGGTCAACCAGCGCTTCAAGGTCGATCGGGATCAGGTCAGCCTGGTCGGGCACTCGTTCGGCGGCATGTTCGCCATCTACACGCTGTTCACCCGGCCGCAGCTTTTCCAGCACGTGGTCGCCATCAGCCCCAGCCTGTGGTGGAGTGATCGCTACCTGCTGGCGCATGAGCGTGCGTTCGTCGAGCGTGCGCGAGCCGGCGAGCTGGACCTGACCCACCGCAGCCTGAGCATGTGGGTGGGCGACCGGGAAATGCCGCAGGAGATCCAGGACGTGCGTTCGCTGCAGCTGCGCTTGGAGTCCCTTTCGCAGTACGGCCTGCGCAGCGATTTCCAGCTCGAAGCGGGCGAGGATCACATGTCGATTCCGTTTCGCGTCACTCCTCGCGTGCTGGAGGAGCTGATGAGCACGCGACGCTACTGAGTCGGGCCACGGGCAGCCCGCCGCATGCGCGGGCCGCCGTGGCAGATCGTCATCTGCGCTGGTGTCCTAGGCTTTGTACGAAAGTCGTCGAGCGAAGGTCAGGCCAGGCGAAATCGCTCGAAGAAGCGCAGTTTACGTGCTGTAAATGAGCATTCTGAGAGCGATTTCAACGCAGCATCACCGAGCGCAGGCACTATTCGTACAGAGCCTAGAGACGTGGCCGCAGCTTCAATTCCGGCGTGGGCTTGGGCGCACCGATGGCCGGGTGGCTGTCGGGATGCTGCTCGATCATCTGGGCAATGCGGCGCAACTGCTCGAGCATGGCCTGGGCCAGGCCGGCCTGGGTACGGTAGAGGCCGGTGTCCGGGTCCTGCTGCAGGTCGTTGAGGCCCTTGAAGGGGTAGCTGTAGTGCCTGGCATCCGTGCTGAAGAAGCGCTGGTAGTCCTGGGGCGTGTCATGCAGCTCGCGGCAGGCTCGCTCCAGGCTCTGCAGCTGTTCGGCGACGCTGGCCAGCTGCAGGCGCAGGCGGATGATCTGGTGGTTCTCCCAATTCATCGGCGAGGCCTGCGCACCCGGCTGCCAATGCGCCGGGTTACCGAAGCGCAGCACGAACTGCTGGCCGGCTTCGCGGCCGTAGCGGGTCAGCCGTTCGATACGCTCCCTGGGCATGTTCAGGTTGAGCCCACCTTCGTCCGGGGTCAGCTGGATCAGGCCGATGCGGTCGCGGAAGCCGGGCAGCAGCGACAGGGTCTCGTGGTTCCAGTCCTTGGCGACATTGCTGAGCTGACCGAGAAAACCGCGCAGGGCGGGCAGGCCGTGCTGCGGAAAGCGCCGCCAGTAGGCCAGCCGTGCGTCGCCGTTGTTGCGCGGGAAACGCACCCGTTGCGCGTCGGCGCCGTCGGTCGGTCCCAGGTCGAGGCCGAAGGTCGGGCGGCGCGGCAGTGCGGCGTCGAAGAAGTGGATGGGAAAGTTGGAGCTGATGCCGCCATCGGTGAACCAGCAGCGCTCCAGCCGCTTGCCGGGCTTGCGGTAGTCCACGGCATGCAGCGGCACGGCGCTGAGCAGCAGGGGGAAGCTCAGGCTCATGCGCACGGCGACGATCACCGGCAGGTCGTTCGGCACCGGCAGGCGCAGATAGCCGTCGTGCCGCTCGCTGTCGCTCGGGCGCTGGTGTGCGCTCATCCAGTCGACCACGCGCCGGGGGAACAGGCGGGCGAACTCTTCCTCGCGGAAATGGAACTGATTGTTCTCGCGCACCTGGTCGTCATCACGGAACGGCAGGCGGAAGGGGCGCGCCATGCTCAGGCAGGTGGTCATGACCTGCAGGTCGATACCCTGCTTGCGCAGGTCGCCGAAGGTCAGCGGCCGCTCGCATTCGATGGTCTCGGCCTGGCCCGCGCAGAATGCCTGCTGACCACTGAGGCGATCGAGGTACTGGGTCAGCCAGGTGGTCAGTGCTTCCCTGGGTGCGCTGTCGTCCGTTGCCGGCATACCGGTGCACAGGCCGAAACCATTCGCCGGGATTTCCCGCAGCGCAGGCACGAGCAGGCGCAAGACGACCGCCAGGGCACTGCCAAGCACCGCGAACAGCGCGACCCAGAGCCACACCAGCAGGCTGTCGCTGGCGATGGCGCTCCACCACAGCGGCCCGCCGGCGAGCAGGGCACCGAGCAGCGCGGCAAGCTTGTGTCGCGCCAGCATGACCTTCAGGGGCACGACCACCCGCACCCAGGGGCTCTTGCCTTTGCTGTCGAGGATCGCGATGAAGGTGTCGAACAGCGTGCGCAAAGGCGCGACGGGCCTGAACAGCGCCAGCAGCTTGGTGCCGCGGCCACTGGCCGCAGGGGTGCAGAGGTGTTCAGGAAGTCGCTCGATTTCGGCGAAGCCGGCGGGGTCCTGCTGCAGCTGCCCCTGCTGGTAGCGCTGGCGGCCCAGCTCGGCAGCGGCCGCCGCTGCCGCGGCAATGGCACCGGCGCTGGTACCGCCGATGCTGCGCAGACGAAATGCCTTGGCAATCTCGGTAATGGCCAGCGGATAGACGATGCCGCTGGTGATACCGCCCTTCATGATCAGGTCGCATTCCTGGGCGAAGACCGCCTGGCGCGAATCGTTCATCTACTGCTCCTAGTCGTCGTGCCGAACGCAGGCGCAGGCATGATAGCGCGGCTTTGCTGTCCATATGCCAGCAGCTTGGGGCAGTACTGATCGGTCACGGCGTGTCCGGGGATTCGATACGGTGCTGCGGCGCTGGAAGAGCAGCGGCCATGCCATTCGGGCCCTCGAACCTGCCGGCAATCCTGGGTACTCGGGTCTGGATACACACATGGCTTGCCAGGTCATTGAGATCGACTGCCGAAGCTCATAACGTCTATACCCATTCCGCACGCTGAACCTGACGCCTGGCCACCAGGACAGCGGCACTCGGCAGAACAATAATCACGACGCCCGCGGCGCGGATGACGGGTGTCGGCAGGAGTCGCAGTTGAAAGCAGCCATCTCTCGCACCCTGACGCGAACGCTCACCAGCCCGACCCTGCGCGACTGGCGATGGCGCCTGGCCGCCGTGCCAAGGCGATTGCAGGGGCAGGAGCCGGTGGTGCATTACTTCCATCAGGCGGATGACCCGTACAGCCACCTGACCGCCTCGTTGCTGCCGCAGCTTCAGCAGCGCTACCGGGTGCGGATCGCCAGTCACCTCGTGCCACCGCCCTCGATGGAAAATGCCCCCGACCTCGCGAGGCTTGGCGAATGGTCGGCGCGTGATGCGCGGCGGCTGGCAGGCCACTTCAAACTGGCGCCCGTCCGCGAATTTTCCGCACCCGACGGCGGCGAGCTGCGCCAACGACTGGGGCACTACCTGGGCGCGACCTTCTACTTCGAGGGCGAGTGGTACTGGGGGATCGATCGCCTGCATCATCTGGAACGCAGGCTGGCAGACGCAGGCCTGGCCGAGGCCGGCCTTCAGCCCCTCGTTGCACCGCCGGATCTGCTGCTGGAGGAGGGCGTGAGCAGCACGCAAGCGCCGGTGCTGCATTTCTTCTGCTCGCTGCGCAGCCCTTACACCTGGATTGCGACGCCCCGCATAAGGCAGCTGGCCGAGCACTATGGCGCTGAGCTCAGGCTGAGATTCGTGCTGCCGATGGTCATGCGCGGTTTGCCCGTCCCGCTCGAGAAGCGGCTCTACATCCTTCGCGACACCAAGCGCGAGGCGGAACGCCTGGGGCTGCCGTTCGGGACGATTGCCGACCCGCTCGGGGCGCCAACTGAGCGCGGCCTGGCGCTGCTCCAGCATGCCATCGGCCAGGGCAAGGGGCCCGAATTCCTGGAGTCGTTCCTGAGGGGCGTATTCGCTGAAGGGATCGACGCCGGCTCGGACCGCGGCCTGGCCCGGATCGCCCAGCGTGCAGGGCTGGACCCGGATGAGCTTGCCGTTGCCCTGGCCGACCCGAGCTGGCGGGCAGTCGCTGAGGCCAACCGGAGCGAGATGCTGGGTGAAGGACTCTGGGGCGTACCGTCGTTTCGCATCGACGACTTGCCAGCCCTGTGGGGGCAGGATCGTATCTGGATGCTGGAGCAGGACCTGATAGGCCAACTGACCCGGCGGGGTTGAGTGACGCCGTGCTTCATTCGGCGTCGAGTCAGTTGTCCGCCTCAGACTCAGGGGGTTGAACTTGGCTCCAGACTGACCGAAACGGTTCGTCCGGCTACCAGCTTCATGCCTTCCGGTATCTCGTCGATAGCGATGCGTACAGGGATGCGTTGCGCCAGGCGAATCCAGCTGAAGGTCGGATTCACGTTCGCCAGCAGCGTGCCAGACGCCGTGCTGCGCTCGCTGTCGTTGATCCCGGCTGACAAGCCTTCTACATGACCGCGCAGTGGCTGCGGCTCGCCCATGACCCAGATGATGGCCTTGGCTTGCTCGCTGATCTGCGCCAGCTTGGTTTCTTCGAAATAGCCGGCGACGTAGAAGCTGTTGCTGTCGACCAGGGTCATGACTGGCTGTCCGGCGCTGGCGTAAGCGCCCGGCCGCAGCGAGAAATTGGTGACCACCCCGTCCACTGGGGCGTAGAGATCGGCTCGCTGCAGGTTGAGGGTCGCCAGTTCACGGTCTGCCAGTGCCTGGTGTAGCTCTGCATTGGCCTGGGCCAGAGCATCCTGGCGGTAGTCTTTCTGTTGCGCGGAGACTGCCGTTTTCAGTTCGAGATAGCGCTTGCGTTCGCGTTGTGCCGACGCCAGTTGCACCCTGCTGCGTTCCACGGCTGCTTCGGCCTGGGCCAGGGCGTTGCGCAGGCGTTCCTTGTCGAGGCTCAACAGCCGTTCGCCTTTCTGCACGACCTGATTGTCGTGAACGTAGACGGCTTCCACCTTCCCCGATACGTCAGTCGCCAGCGGCACCACATCCGCACGCAGTTTGCCGTCGCGGGTCTGCGGTGCGTAGGTGTAGTAGAGGTAGAGCTGCCAGAGGACAAGCGCGGCACCCAGTACTGCTGCCAGGGTCACCAGCGGGCGTAGCACGCGGAGTGGGGTGGGACGAGTCATGCGGTCCTCATGGGGTGGTCAGTAGCTGCAGGCCGTGAAACAGCCCGCCAGTCAGCAACAGGTAAAGGGCGGTGTCGAACAGGGGGCGCTGGGCGACGAGTCGGTAGGCGCCGGTCCAGGCAAGTAGTCGAGACAGGCCCAGGCGCAGGACGAAGGCTGCGATCAGGCACAACAGCAAGGGCGAGATGTACAGGCCGTCGAGGTTGATTTCACCGATCATCACGCGGGCTCCAGTCGGCGGCGTTGGGGAACAGGCGCAGGCGCAGCCAGGTCAGGGGGCGTAGCTGTCGGCTGTCGTGGCGCTGCCAGGCTGCGTCCAGGCCGGCGTCCAGCTGGTCGAGCAAGCGGCGTTGTGTCTGCTCGTCACGCGGCAACGGGTGCTGCCACAGCTCGCTCGTCAGGACGGCAGGTGCCTGGCCGTTGGCACTGGCCAGGCGCAGTGTGGCCAGATTGATTCCTGCCTCCAGGCGGGCGATCAGGTTGGGGATTTCTGCCCCCTGGCCGATGGCGGCAAGCCGGGGAGCCTGAGCGGTGATGCGATCCAGCGTGGTGTTCTGGAAGCGCGCCAGCTCCTGCTCGCTCGCGTGAGCGCTGAGGCGCTGCAACGCCCGCCTGTCCTGGCGCTCCAGGCGGTCGAGAATGGGCTGTGCGCCCCAGCGGCGGAAGAGGGCCGCGCACATGAAGGCGCAATAGACGCCGACCAGCGTGCCGCAGGTGCTTTCCAGAAAGAAGCCCAGGTCGTACGGCGCGTAGTGTCCCTGGAAGTTGATGCTGCTCAACGACAGCGCGATGGCCAGCGTTGCCAGCGGGTTGATGGCCGCCCAGGCGCCCAGGGGCAGGAGAAACAGCGCCATGACGAGCAGGAAGCTGGTGTAGTCGCTGGCCAGAGGCAGCAGCACATAGCCGAGCACGAAGCCCAGCCCCATGGCGATCAGGGCGAAGCGGCCGAAGTGACTGATGGCGTAGCCGGGTTCGTCACCGCTGCCAAAGAAGGCGATGGCCACCACGCCCAGCAGCACCATGTTGGCGCCCTGTTCCCAGCCGGTGAAGTACCAGAGCAGGCACAGCAGGGTATAGGTCGCCAGGATGCCGGCGAACATGCGCGTGGCCATGTCCGTGTCGGCCGGCAAGGGGAACGCCCTGGCTTGCCGGACACGCTCGTGCAGCTCGAGCGGCAGGGGCTCGCCATCCAGAAAGGCATCCAGTTGTCGAGCCTCGGCCCACAGCTCGAGGTACTGATGGATATGGTCGTGGAGCGCATCGACGATCAGCCGCTCCCAGGCTGACAAGCTCGCCGTGTCTGGTAGCAGCCCGGCAAGCCGTTCATGGTTCGGCGTTTCACTGCGCGCCTGGTGACGGACTTCGGCCAGGTAGGGGCGCAGGGGCTGGCGCAGGATCTCGGGCAAGTCGGCAAGGGCGTTGCCGATGGCACTCAGCAGCGGCACCAGGCTCAGGAGGCGCTGCTGGAGGGTGGCAGCGGCCTGGCGGGTGCTCCGGTCGACCGAGCTGTCGTAGCTCAGGGTGGACATCAGCTGGCTGAACGACGCGATATCGCCCAGGGTCCTGATTCGATCCAGCTCGGTCTGCGCATCGACCGGCTTGCCATCCAGGCAGTCTTCTTGCCAGCGCAGCATGTCGGGCAGCCAGCCTTTGAGACGTTTACGCAACACCGGCGCCAGCGATGAGGGAAAGAGCAGGCTGTCGACCAGTGTGACACTCACGATGCCCAGGCATATCTCCGTGACCCGCGTGACCACCATGTGGAACATGGTGTCCGGATGATTGATGTAGGCAATGGCGACCAGCATCATGGTCAGGGCGCCCAGTTGGAAGAAGTAGGCCCTGGGGGTGCGGTCCAGATGGGATGCGCCCAGCATTGCGGCGGCCGACAGCCCCGAGCAGATCACCAGCATCTGCGGGGCATTGCTCAGATAGGCGGACATGAGCAGGGTCAGTGCCCCGGCGAAGAGGGTGCCGCCCAGGCGGTAGGTGGCGCGCGCCCTGACCGCGCCGCTGACCGGGTTACTGAGCACGCAGGCAGTCACCATGGCCCAGTAGGGGTTGAGCAGACCGAGGTTGACTGCCAGGGCGTAAGCGAGCATCGCCGACAGGTAGAGCTTCAGCGCGTACAGCAGTTGCGGGGCGCTGGGTTTCATGGAGTGTCCAGCAGGTACTGATTGGCCCGTTCCTCGAAGAGACGCAGGAGGGCCGTGGCACGCTCGATATCCGCTTGCGGTACGTCCAGCATCAGTTCCAGGCGCAGCTTGTCTGCCGCGGCTTCCACCTGCTCGGCCAGTTTTGCCCCGGAGAGCTGGGTGTGCAGTGTGTTGGCTCGCCTGTCCCCTGGTACCTGCCTTCTTTCCAGCAGTCGCATCTCGGTGGCCTGGTCCAGCAGGCGTACCAGGGCTCCGGGATTGATACCGGCTTCCTCGGCCAGCTCCTTCTGGGTCATGCCCTGCGGGTTGCGGTGGACCAACACTACGACTGTCGCCAGCGACATGGATATGCCGGTGTCGGCGATGACACGAGAGACCGCTTTTTTCCAGGCTCTGCGCACCGGTTGCAGGGCATTGGTGAGGTCGTGGAGGGCGGCGGTCTTGGAGGGCATGGGGTGACTCGTCAGTACATGGGGCGTTGTAATTTAAATTCAAATCATTGCTTAGGCAATTGATTTGAGCGTCAAGATGTCCACCTTGTCATGCAGCTGTTCCGAGTCGATGCAGGCGGACGCCTGGCGGAGCGTTCCACAACGCAGGTGGGAGGAGGGCAGGTAGCCGCGCCCGGCATCGGTCGCAGCAGCGCTGGGCCTGCACCGAGACTCAGGGACTGGTTTGCCCGTTGAACCATTGCTCATCGATAGCCTGAAGCATCTGCTCGGGGGGCGTCTGCCGGCTCATGCGCCCACGCTGGATGTGGCGGTGCTCGAATGAGCGCGCCCCTCGTGCCATCAGCTTGGCCTTGAGCCTCTCAATGTGTTCGTCGCCAAAGTTGCTGTTGTACGTGTTGAACAGCACGATGTGCTGGTCATCGAAGCGGTTGTGCTCGACGAAGCTCCAGAGCGGTGGCGCGGGGCTGTAGAGCCACACCGGTGAGCCGAGCCAGACGGTATCGAATGACGCCAGGTCGATGTTGCTCGGGTTGATCTGCGGGAGTGCCTCGGCTCTTTCCTTGAGCCTGTAGGCGTCCTTGAGTGCATGCAGCAGACCGCTCAGGCCAAGCGAATAGGCTGGCGCCTCGAGCGCAAGCAGTCGGGCGTCAAGGTGCCTGGCGATCTGCCGTGCGGCCAGTGCGGTATTGCCCGAGCGGGAGAAATACACCACGGCCGTACGGGCCTCGTCCTGCGGATTGACTTCGGGCTGTCGACTCGCCAGCTGGCGCGCCTGCAGGCTTTCTATCCAGGTGACCGCCAGCAGCTCCAGCATCACCACGGCGATAGGCACTCCCAGCAACAGGGCGATCCACTTGAACATCGTCGGCCTCGCTTTACATGAAGTATGGTTTGTCGCCGTCGCTGCCGGGCTTGTTCACCCCGAGGTCGGCGCCAATGTGCAATGTGGGCTGCTTGATGATCTGCACGATCAGGTCGGCCACGCTCTTGCGTGAAACCACGGTGCCGCTGAAGGGCTCGCCTTTGCCGGTGAGCTCGTAGTCCACCTCGTGCTCGTCGGTCAGCCAGGCCGGGCGCAGGATGGTGAAGTCCAGGCCCGAGGCCGCGATGGCATCCGCGGCCCGGCGGTAGGGCTTGAGGTCCTCGCCGATAGTGGCGCGGTTCCACTCGCCGAACCGGCCTGGAACCTCGTCATGGATGCCCAGCGACAGGACGAAGATCAGGCGCCTCACCCCGGTGCTCTGCATGGCGGCGATGACGGCCTGGGCCTGTTTGTCCAGGTCTTCACCGGCGAGATTGGCGTAGACGATGTCCTGCCCGGTCATGACTTTGCGCAGGAGCTTCTTGTCGAGGGCATCGCCGATCACCAGCTGTGCGTTGTTCGGCTCTTCGCCGCTGAGCTTCCTGGGGTTGCGCAGCAGCAAAGTCTGCTGCACACCTTCGTGTTGCCCCAGACCTCGGGCCACCCATTGGGCGATCTGCCCGGTGGCGCCGAGGATGAGTACCCTTTTCATGACTGATCTGCCGTCCTACAGGTGCTGTTTACGGCACGATCTGCGCCATGGCCAGGGCGACCGGCTCCGGCTGGTCGTAGAGGTCATAGTGCGACCAGCCTTCCGCGACGAAAATCTGCTTGGCTTGCGATGCCGCCCGGCCATAGATCTCCCAGCCGTCGCGGTAGGCGCCAAAACCACCGGGTTTGTCGCCAATCACCACCAGCAGCGGCTGGGTCAGCAGGGTTTCAGCATGGGCGAAGGCATCCCAGGCCATGGCTGCGCTGTTGAAGGAGAACAGGCCGCTGGTCGCCCCGTTGGGCTGTTGGCCACGCGCCGACTTGTAGTAATCGGTGGCCTCCAGCACGTCGATATCGCTGATGCCGGCTTGTTTGCCCGCTTCGACCGAATCGGGCAGGTAGTTGATGACATGGCGGGGCGAACCCTGGGCCTCCGCTGTGCGCTGGGCGGCCATGGCCTGCAGGGCAGCGACCGGGTCGAACTGGCTGAAGCCTTCACGCATCAGTCGACCGAAATTGACCCCGGTGATAGAGGTGAGCGCCTTGATGCGCTGGTCGGTGCTTGCGGCGCTGACCGTGTAGGCACCGCCGCCACACACGCCGATGGCGCCGATGCGGTTGGCGTCTACGTAAGGCAGGCTCACCAGGTAGTCGATGGCGTAGCGAATGTCCGAGACGCGAATCGCCGGGTCTTCCATGAAGCGTGGCTCACCGCCGCTGGCGCCCTGAAAACTGGCATCGAAGGCAAGGACGACAAAGCCTTCAGCGGCCAGTCGGCGTGCGTAGACGTTGCCGGAGGTCTGCTCCTTGCAACTGCCGATCGGGTGCGTACTGACGATGGCCGGATAGGTCCTGCTCTCGTCGAAGCTCGGCGGCAGGTGCAGGTCGGCGGCCGAGTCCCAGCCCAGATTGCGATAACTGACGTGCTTGATGGTACTCATGGTGTGGGCTCCTGGGCGGCCGGTGCGCATCGCGCCGGCCGCCTTCAATGTGGTGGGTTACAGGCGGGTCTGGAAGAACTGCGCCAGTACGGAGACCGCCTCGTCCACATAGGGCTGCTTGTCATACAGCGACATGTGGTTGGCACCCTCGATCACATGCATCTGCTTGTCCGTGCTGGCTGCCCGGGCAAGCAGGTCATCGCTCATCCATTTGCTGCCGGCAACGCTGCCGGCTACGGTCAGGATCGGCTGAGTGAGAAAGGCCTCGGCCTTGTGGTAGGCGTCGTAGGTGATGATCTGCGGCAGGCTGCGCGCGGTCATGAAGCCTGGCGCATTGGCATGCTGTGCACGCGGGGTGTGGTAGTACTCCCAGGCTTCGCGCAGCTCTTCGTTGGGGGCGTCTTCTTCACGCATCGGCGCCAGCGGCAGGGTGGCCAGTTCGGTGCCGTTGGCATCGCTGGTGCGGGCCTGAGAGCCGTGTGCGATATAGGGCAGGGCGTCGGCATCCTTGACGGTGTTTTCCCAACCGTTGCGGAACATCTGCCCGATGTTGACCGCACTTACCGTGGCGATGGCCTTGATGCGACGGTCGTTGATGGCGGCATTAGCGGTGTAGCCGCCGCCGGCGCAGATGCCCATGGCACCGATGCGGTCGGTGTCGACATAGGTCTGAGTGGTCAGGTAGTCGACCACTGCGCTGACATCTTCGGTGCGGATGTAGGGATTCTCCAGCTGGCGAGGCTCGCCAGTGCTTTCGCCCTGGAAGGATGCGTCGAAGGCGATGGCCAGCAGTCCCTGCTCCGCCAGCTTCTTGGCGTACAGGCCGGCGGCCTGTTCCTTCACGCCACCGCCCGGATGCGCGACGACAATGACCGGGTACTTTTGGCTGGCATCGAAATTGGCCGGCTGATGGATCACTGCAGCGAGCGTGACGTTCTGGCCGTTGAGGGTGGGGATGCTGACTTTCTGCATGATCTGGCTCCAGTGCTGAGGGGCTGTGTGCCACTCGATGGATTCATACTAGTCCCGCGTTTGTTCGGGAAAAATATGCAAGAATCGACATGACTTGTTAGGGATACTGAACAATATGTCGATCAATCCATCGCAACTTCCAGCCCTGGCCTGGTTCGTCCATATCGCCCGGCACCGCAGCTTCACCAAGGCTGCAACCGAGATGGAAATGTCCCGCGCGGCGCTGTCGCAACACCTCAAGAGCCTCGAGCAGCAGCTCAACGTACGCCTGCTGCACCGCACCACGCGCGACATGTCGCTGACCGAGGAAGGCCAGCGTCTGTTCGATGCGCTGGCGCCTGCGCTGAAGATGATCGACACGGCGGTTGCCGAACTGGGCGAGGTGCCGTCCGCGCCCAACGGCCTGATCCGGGTGAATACTTCCCGTATCGCCGCACGGACCTTGCTGGAACCGCACCTGGGCGAGTTTCTAGCGCGCTATCCCGGATTGCGTCTGGAGCTGGTGCTCAACGATGGATTCGCCAACATCATCGCCGACGGTGCTGACGTGGGGATTCGCTTGGGCGAGAGTCTGGACGAGCACATGGTGGCGGTGCCGATCACTCCGCGTATCGAAATGGCGGTGGTCGGCTCGCCAGATTATTTCGCGCGTCACGGTACGCCACGGTCCCCGGCCGATCTGATGCAGCACAACTGCCTGGCGTATCGTTTCACCAGCAGTGGCACACTGGATCGCTGGTCCTTTACCGAGCCGGACGGGGATGGCCACACCCAGGTGTTCGAGCCGCGTGGCAGTGTCGTGTTCAACGACGACGAGAGCATGCTCAAGGCGGCCATCCAGGGCGTCGGCCTGATCAAGTACCTCGACATCTGCGTGCGCGAGCAACTGGCCTCGGGCGAGTTGGTGAGGGTGTTGCAGCCCTGGTGTCAGCCTTTCCCCGGTTTCTATCTCTATGCGCCGACACGGGCACAGATGCCTGCCAAGATACGGGTATTGATCGACTTTCTTGTCGAGAAACGCTCACTGCTTGACTGACTGGCGGCAGCGGGTGGAGCTGGCCGGCTCCTGCCCTCAGCCCAGGGTAACTGACGGCCAACAGCTGTCTGTTGGCACTGGGGGTAGGCCACAGCTGCTCGTTCAGCGTCTACGCGAGAGCGTTTCGTTCTCCATGCCCACGACGAAGTAATTCTGTCCTATCTTCACTGGTACGGCGCCCCTGGCGGCGGGCGCAGTGCTGCACATGCTGCTACGTTGAGGAATCCCTTGCGAGGCCATAAGAATGAAGATCAGATCCAAGCTGCTGGTGAGTTTTCTGGTTGCAACGCTGATCCCGGTCCTGATCGTGGCGCTGCTGACTATCCGCAATGTCACGGAACAGGCCAGAGAGAATTTTCTGCTATCCAGCAGCCTGGACATGAAACTGGTGAACAGCAGTTTCACCACCTTTTTCGACTCGGTGGGCTACACCGTCTCGGCCTTGGCAGAATACCCGGCAGTCAGGGATGCCGACGGCGGCGCACTGAGTACCTACTTCGCCGAGGCACGCAAGCCTGGCGAGGTCGCCACGGCCAACGGCGGGCGCGAGAAGCAGATCTTCGAGTACTTCTCCAGTATTGGTGAGAGCAACCCAACGCTTGGCTACGTCTACATGAGTGATACCCAGGGTGGCTACGTGGAGTGGCCGGGTACCGGCGACTACGGCGACTGGGACCCGCGCAAGCGCGAGTGGTACACCAAGGGTCGTGACGCCAACTTCACGCTGGCTCGTCGTGACGGCTACTACTGGGAACCGGACGACGCAGTCTATGTATCGGTGCTCAAGGGCTTCAAGGATAACGCCGGGGCGTTCTCCGGGGTCGTGGCGGTGGACGTATCGCTCAAGGCGCTGACGGAGATGGCGCAGAAGGTACGCTTCGGCGAAACCGGTTTTCTGATGGTGGCGGAGGGGAGTGGCACCCTGCTCGTGGATGGCCATCAGCCGGACAACAACTTCAAGAAAATCAGCGAGCTGCCGGGTGAGTACTTTGCAACTATCGCCAAGACCGGCAATGGCCTGGTCGAGCTGGATATCGACGGCGTCGCCTACATGGCCAATGTCTATACGTCACCGGAGCTGGGCTGGAAGTTCGTTGGCCTGAAGCAGGCGGACGAGGTATATGCCAGTGCCCGCGAGCTGACCTGGTTGACCCTTGGGGTTTGCATCGTACTGGTCGCGCTGTTCGGTATCGCTGGGGTGATCATCGCCCAGCGGATCGCCAATCCGATCAACCTGGTGACAGGTGGACTGCGCGTCATCGCGCAGGGGGAAGGGGACCTGACTCGCCGCCTGGCGCGCCTCAGCTCGGACGAAACCGGGGAACTGGCCAGCTGGTTCAATCAGTTCATCGAGTCTATCCAGGGCATGATCCGGGTGATCAAGGACAATGCTGTCAGAATGGATGGCGTCTCCAGTGAGACCAGCAAGCGCACTACCGCGATGTCCGCCACGCTGCAGAGCCAGTTGAGTTCGGTGGAGCAGATCGTCACGGCCGTCACCGAGATGTCCTCGGCCGCCAATGAAGTGGCGAAAACCTGTGTGCAGACCGCCGACGTCTCGGAGCAGGGGTTGGCGGCCACGCGCAATGGCAAGGAGGTCATCGCGCGCAGCACGTCGGGGGTCAACAAGCTCGGCAGCAGCATCCAGAGTTCCAGCAAGGTGATTCAGGAGCTGGAGAAGGAAACGGTCAATATCAACAACATCCTCTCGACCATTCAGCAGATTGCTGAGCAGACCAACCTGCTGGCGCTGAACGCGGCCATCGAGGCGGCCCGGGCGGGCGAGCAGGGGCGAGGGTTTGCCGTGGTCGCCGATGAGGTGCGTCATCTTGCCAAGCGCACCCAGGACTCCACCGGGGAGATCAACCATATCCTCAACCTCCTGGTCAGCCGAATCAAGGAAGTGACGGTGAGCATGAATCAGAGCCTGGTCGAGTCGGAAGGCGCCATCAGGTCGTCCGAGGAAGTGCTGGCGGCTTTCGAAAGCATCGAAGGCAAGGTGCAGATGATCCGCGACATGACCATGCAGATTGCGACCGCCACCGAGGAACAGCACCTGGTCACCGAGGAGATCAACCAGAACATCGTGACCATCAACGATGCGGTTGCGCAGATCTCGGCCCAGGCTGCCGAGGTCGAGAGCTACGCCGAAGAGCAAAGCGCACTGAGCAGTGAGCTGAAGACGCTGGTCGGGCGTTTCCGTACGGATTGAGACGCGCGGGCAACGGTGTCTCGCCTCGATCATCCTGGCGCAGTGCTTGTCCGGCTCGAGCTGCCTGTAGCTTATCCGGACAGCTCGATCTCGGGGTTTCACTGCGACTCGCTGCGACGGTGAAGGGTCAGGTCCAGAGCACGCATGCTGGCGCAGCTGCGGCTGATCCACTTCACCAGCCTAGCGAAAAAACGGCGCATCGCATGACGGCCCCAGGCCACAGCCGACGGCGCCAATCAGCAGTAGGTCCTACAACCCCACGACAGCCATGTCGAAGGACACCGCGCGCATCTCATGGGGTGCAGCATTGCTGAGCGCCAGCAGCATCGATATGGATTTCGATTGCCCGACCAATGTCGAAGTGCTCGGCTTTAGCCGAAGCGAACGGCGCCTGGTGTGGAGTCGATCGCGTCCCTGATCGACGTTGAAGGTATTGGTGGCAAGAGGCCGGCGTTTGCGCGTGAACACGGCGCCGGTTCGTCTCGGGGGCACGATGCTCGGTCGCTGCGAAGCTGTTGTAAAGCACGCACTGCCGCACGTTAGTCGAGCACTCGCTCTGAAACTAACTCAGCTCCGGAAAAAAAGCTTGATCACTGCATCGGCATGGGCTTCGACGGCTTCCGGGGTCAGCACGTCGCGATCGTGGGTGTACTTCAACTCAGTCGCCAGCAGATAGGGCATTTGAGTGACCGAGACGAGCATGTACAGCAATGTCAGGGGGTCAAACTCGGCGAGGCCGATCGCCTGCTGCGCGCCGGTGATCATGTTCAGCGTGCGCTCATGGGCTGGCCCGATGAAGGTTTCCGCGACCCACTTCAAGCGTTCGGATCCGGTGATGGATTCCTGGACCATCAGTCGCGCGTGCTCAGGGTGGCGGGCGCAGTAGCGAATGTAATTGCGTATGTACTCCCTAAGTTCGTCGAGGTTCGCTTGCTCCGAGGAAAGGTCAAGCGGCGGCACCTCGACTCGCAGGCGTTGGAACAGGTAGGTGACGCTTTCCTTCCAGAGCGCCTCCTTGCTGCCGAAGTGGTAGCGAATCATCGCGTGGTTCACCCCCGCCTGTTCAGCGATATCCCTGAGGCTGACAGCTTCGAAGCCGCGTGCGGAGAACTCATCGAGCGCGATTTCCAGGATCTGTGCACGGGTTTGCGCGCTCCGTTCCTGTTGGGTGGCGCGAGGCACATGCATTGCGATTATTCCTCTGATGTCTGTTTGTCTTAGGCCCAGCGTTTTTACTCGACCTGCCGGGTGTTGACAACGTATCTGGCGATCGACATAGTTATCCAGTCGGATAATTTTTGGCTCAAATGTCTCCTGAGACAGTCACGCTGCCTGGCATTGCGAGGTGGCAACGGCCAAGGCTTACGCCGACATGCAGCGATAACAACAAGAAAAGGAACGTGAAGATGTCTCGATCGCTTCAGTGCATGGGGGCCGGCGCTGGAACTGCTAGTCGGCCGGTAAAGGCCAGGATGCGCAAGGGCTTGGTCGTGGCCGGGGTGACGACCTTGGCGGCGTTGCCTCTGGGCGTGGCGCAAGCCTATCCGTTCCGCTCGGGTGACTGGAGTGGCTCGCTCGATACCACTCTTTCCTATGGTGCCAGCTATCGTGCCGAGGGGCAGGATGGCAAGTTGATCGCGCGTGCCAATGGGGGCTCGGCCGCCAATGGGAGCCAGATCAACAGCGACGATGGCGATCTGAACTTCAGGAAAGGTGACCTCTTTTCCGAGGTGGTCACGGTCCTCTCCGAGTTGGACCTGAAGTACCAGGAAAACTATGGCCTGTTTGTCCGTGGCCGAGCCTTCTATGACTTCGAACTGGAGGATGACGAACGCCGCCATCGGGAAATCAGTGGCGACGGCCTGGATCAGGCCGGCTCCGGTGTGGAATTGTTGGACGCCTTTGTTCACGGTAGCTGGACGGTCCGCGAGCGCAGCCTGAATGCGCGGCTGGGAAAGCAGGTGGTCAACTGGGGTGAGGGGCTGTATTACCAGAACGGTATAGGCGCGACCAATCCCCTAGACCTGAGCGCCCTGCGGGCACCGGGCTCGGAGTTGAAGGAGGCCTTCCTGCCCACCTTCATGGGCTACGTCTCCTTCGCGCTTAGCGACAACCTCGCGGTGGAAGGCTATTACCAGCCAGGCTGGGCATGGGAATCCACCAAGATCGATCCCTGCGGCACCTATTTCTCCACCACTGACTTCCTCGGCGAAGGTTGCAACTACGTAGCTGTTGGCGCCTTCGATAATCCATCCATCCCGGGCGCCCCTTCCATGCTGTTTGTGCCGCGCGCCTCGGATGTCGACGCCGACACGGCCGCACAGTATGGCATCGCATTGCGGTTGTTCGTGCCCGAGCTGAACGATACGGAACTGGGTTTTTACTACTTGCGCTACAGCACCCTACTGCCCCAGGTCGGTGGAACTGTCGCGCGCAAGTTCGGAGGAGTGCCCATCCCCAGCACCGCCACCTATTTCGCCGAGTACCTGGAGCGGCGCGACCTGTTTGGCGCCAGTTTCAACACCACCATCAGTGGCGATGGCTTCTTCAGCGGCCAGTCGGTATTCGGCGAGTTGTCGTACCGGCCGGATGCCCCGGTCGCGCTCAGTTCCGCCGCTATCTTGAACGAGGTGCTGATCAATCCGGCGGGGCTATCGGCCGGGACCCGGGTGAAGGGCTACCGGGAGAAGGGGCTGTACCAGGCCTCGGTCGGCACCCTGCGTAACATGGGCAGCATGTTGGGTGCCGATGCATCCACCCTTGCTGGCGAGTTGGTGGCTAGTCGCCTGTCCGAGCTGGAGTCTGACCTGGACTATGGCGCTGTCACCCGTAGCGCCTACGGCGCGACCTTGGGCTACTCGCTGACCTATAACAACGTGCTCAACATATTCACGCTGGTGCCCAGCATTAGCCATGCTCGCACTTTCAACGGTGTGGCGGCGAACAATACCAACGGCCTGAACGAGGAGGTCTGGAGAACGTCGGTGGGCCTCGACGCCCACTATCAGGACCTGACAGTGGGCGTCCAATACGTGGATTTCACCGGCGGAAATAGCGGTGATCGCGATTTCCTTACCTTCAAAGTCAAGTACAGTTTCTGAGGATTCAACATGCGCGGAACAAACCTTTTTCCCGCCGGGCTGCTGTGCTTCGCGATGCTGCTTTCGCCCCTGGCGCAAGCCCAGGTCGATGCCCTCCAGGCCGCCCGACTCGACCAGGACCTGACCCCGCTCGGCGCGGAGCGTGCCGGCAATGCCGAGGGCACCATCCCGGCTTGGGAGGGCGGCCTGCGCCGGCAAGCCGATGCGCAGGACCTGGAGCGGGGCTACAAGGACCCCTTCGCCGCCGACCAAATCCTGTTCACCATCACCGCGGCTAATGCCGAGCAATACCGCGACAGGCTTAGCCCGGGCCAGTTGGCATTGCTCAAGCGCTACCCGGACTCCTGGAAAATGCAGGTCTACCCGACGCGTCGTTCGGCTTCCTACTCCGAGCAGGTCTATGCGGCGATCAAGGCCAACGCATTGAACGCCCATCTGGTAGAGGACGGTTATGGCATCGCTGGTACCAAGAACGTGGTGCCATTCCCCATTCCGGGATCCGCTCTAGAGTTGGTGTGGAACCACTTGATGCGTTATCGCGGTGTTGGCGTGACACGTTATTCTGCCGGCGCCACGCCGCTGGCCAATGGCAGCTATCAGTTGAGTAAGATGATGGATACAGCACTGTTCAACCAGGATGTGTCCGACTACAGCAAGGACAATGGCAACATTCTGGTCTACTACCGCCAATCGGCCCTCGCGCCAGCGCGTGGGGCGGGGCAGGAGACCTTGGTCCACGAGCCCGTCAATCAGGTCAAGACCCCGCGCCTGGCCTGGATCTACAATGCCGGCCAGCGTCGCGTACGCCGTGCGCCGAACTTTGCTTACGACGACCCGGCTTCTAATGGTATGGCTACCAATGACAACGGAGACATGTTCTCGGGCGCCCCTGACCGCTACGACTGGCAACTGGTTGGTAAGCAGGAAATGTACGTGCCGTACAACAACTATCGCTTCGCCTCAAAGACTAACAAGTACAGCGATATCATCATGCCCGGACACATCAACTCCGATCTGCCACGCTACGAGCTGCACAGGGTCTGGCATGTGCGCGGCGTCCTCAAGGCAGGTATCCGTCATGTTTACAAACAGCGCGATTTGTACCTGGACGAGGACAGCTACCAGATCCTTGTGTCCGATCACCGTGACAATCGCGATGTCCTCTGGCGCGTGGGAGAGGCCTACACCATCAATTTCTACGATCAGCCCTTGGTATGGACGGTTGGCAACTCCCTCTACGATCTCACCTCCGGTCGTTACACTATTTCCATTCTAACCAACGAAGAAGTGCCGTACGACTTCAACGTTCCGCTCACGCCTGCTGATTTCACACCGGCCAAACTGCGCCAGGGCGGCGTGCGCTGATGATACGGGCGCACGCGCCGCTGTAAGCCACACCCACTTCCCTTATCGCATTCATTCCATCGGCTGGCCCCTGCCGGGGCCAGGCCTGGACTCGTCATGCCGTGGCCAGCGGAGCTGGACCGGTCCAGCACGGAAATCACCTGGAGAACGCTTATGGCAATGAGCAGGAAAATGACCAGTGGTACAGCCAATGGGGCCGTGCAGCTCGATAGAAGGACTGAAGGAACATCCGATCGAACACATCGTTCATGCGGATGGCGATATTGGCAAGGCCGCTTCCCGGTGGATGACCAAGTTCTGGATCGCTGGAAATGGACTTCCCCACTGGAGTTACCGTCCAGATCTACCCATCACCATTGCCAGTTCTGACCTGGTCGTTGCAGACACCATCACTCACATGAGCCGGGATACCTACGTGTACAGGGTTATCCGTCGTTGTTTGTCGTAGCAGGAGTTCTCACCTTCATGTCAGGTCGTTAAATGCTGAAGGTCGAGCTGAACTCGCTAATTTCGTTGAACGAGAAAATAAAAATGAAAAGTCATGCCCATCATCTTATTAAAACTCTCGCTGTTGTATCCATCATCGCTGCAGTCACCACCCCAGCTCTTGCGGAAGAGGAGGGCGTCACTCAGGCGGTATGTCAACAATCTATCGATCCTGCGCTGTTCAGCTCTGCGGAGCATCTACGCGAGCTGACTGCAACCGTTGCCGGGTTCGGACTGAGGAGTACTGGCAGCGAGGCACACGAGGACAACATCTCTTGGATAGCCCGTGAGTTTTCCAAGCTGCCTGGTTTCACCACTAAGGAAGACTTCATCGATATTCAGCGTTGGCAGCCCTCGCCGGTGGCTGACAACGGTAAGGGCAGAAGTCTGGAAAGAGCAGCACGAGTAACCTTATCAACGACTCAAGATGGGAATATAGAAATAGCCGTGGCGGGAGCGGTTCCCTATGCGTTACCAACTGTAGAGAAAGCCTCGACGGGCGAGTTGGTTTACTTCAAAGACCCAAGCGAAATCACCAAAGAGCGGGCCAGCGGCAAGATTGTCATTGTTGATGTCCCTGACCCTGGTATACCTAACGCAGTTCTGTTGGCGCTTTCGCGTTATTTTACCGACGATCTTTGGTCATCCACTTTCGAGTCTTATAAACGCCCAGCCATGTGGACAGGCACCCCGCTGGCAAAAATTCTGACTGATGCTGGTATTGCTGGCGCAGCTGGAGTCATTGTCGCGTTCGATCTGCCTAGAGCACAGGTAGCGGGCTATTTCGATCCACATGATGGTACTCACTTCACTGTGCCCGCTGCCTACGTGGGTGTAGATGAAGGGCTGATGCTCAAAGCCGCTGCGGCGAATGGTGGGAAAGCGAGCATATCAATTGATGCTGTCAGGGATGAAGCTCGTACTCGCAATCTAATCGCCACGCTGCCGGGGTTGAGTAAAGAGAAGATCATTTTTTCCACAAATACCGATGGAAATACGTGGGTGCAGGAAAACGGCAATGCAGGATTAATGGCATTGGCCGAGTACTTTTCGCGTTTGCCTGTTGCCTGCCGCCCTCGGACGCTTGAGTTCGCATTTGGGTCAGCTCACCTGCATATGTCCAGAGAGGGTACACAGTTGTATGCGAATGAAATGAACCGGGATTACGACCGAGGGGAAGTTGTATTCGCTTTTGCCGTTGAGCATTTGGGTACCCGTGAAATTCTTCCTGTAGAACGAAGCAATGGGCCAGGTAAAGAGTTGAAGTTCACCGGGGAAGGGGAAGTAATGGGGTGGTTCGTTGGGCCTAGCGATGCATTGATACAGGCCAGTATCAATGCCATTCAGAAGCACAGCCTGGACAAAGTCATGGTTCTTCGTGGTGAAGGCATCCCCAATCCAATGCGTTCACCGAGCTTTTGTTCCTTCGGCGGTCTCGGCGGTTCTTTCCACGGAAACCTGATCCCAACGATTGCAATCATATCGGGTCCCTGGTCGCTGTGGGCACCCTCGTTTGGTGAACAGGCTGTCGACTTCGAACGTATGCGCAATCAGCTATTGTCTATCGGCGATGTGACCCTTGAGTTAGCGGCCAAGCCTGCAAGCGAGATTGCGGGCGACTACACGGCCGAGCGTCAACGCCGAGCCGACGGTGCGAAAACCTGCGCCATGAAAACTCGTCCAGAGCAGGCTCCGGCCAGCAGCCCATAACCATAAGTGGAGCAGTTGTTTGGACCAGGCCCAGAAGGAAGCGCCTCCTGTCCGAGGCGCATACAGTACTAAAAATCCAAAAGAAATCAGGAAATCTCCCGATGCTGGACCTCTTCAAGTTGCGCCATACTAATCCATTGCCGCCTGGCTAGGTTTTGCACGAGAAGTACTGCAGTAGACAGCGCCGCGGGTAAGCCAGCGTGACCAGCGCGGCAGAACTTCGGGCCAACTTGTCATAGCGGGTGTCGATCCTCTGGCTCTCTTCCAACCAGCCAGACATTCGCTCGATGATGTTCCTCTGTCGGTACTTCGAACGGTCGAACAGTAGGGGGAGCCCAGACTTGGGTTTGCACATCATGGTGTGCCACGGGATCATCGGCTGCATGCGGTAGCCGTTCCCAGTGATGATGCAGGTGCTCGGCATCGCCCCCTTGCCAGCAGTAACCAGCAACCGCGTTTGTGCGGCCGCCCAGGCTTTACGGAAGAATGCATGCCTCTTCCAAGTGCAGCTGCACAGGGGCAATGTCAGTGGCCAGTTCCGGCGACAGCAGGAAGAGTAAAGAGACACGGTTGGCGTCGCCGATCAGGCAGATCTTGGCGGTCCAGCCACGTCCGCTGCGCGTCCATAACGGACTGGGTCTACACAACCAGACGACACTCATCGTCTGCGTACCAGGCTCATCGTGTCTGGCTCCCCTGGCCTCCGTCACACAAGAACTGGAAACCTACCGGGTCCGGCGTCGCCTCTCCGGGCTTTCGTCAGGCGTTTTGGGACGCTAACCCGTTGACCCGCTTGGCCACTGACATGCTCGTCCCCGCACGGAGGGGAGGGGGTGTTGAGCGACGCATAAATCAGACAGATTCGGGGTATTTACTTGTTGGCGGGCAGCTACACTGAAAAAGCAGGTTGAGCTTCATATCGAATTCTTTCATGAAGGGCTTCCCCATGGTCATGACCGTCTCGTCAGTACTGCTGGATGAATGGCAGGAGCTTGCCAACCAGGCTGCAGAAGCTGCGCAAGTACCTGCTGCCCTGGTGATGCGTGTCTGGCCTGAGCAGATTGAGGTGCTGATCGCGAGCCTCGGGGATGAAAACCCCTATGAGGAACATGAGAAGGCCGATCTTGGGACGGGCCTCTATTGCGAGACCGTCATGGCTACCCATCAGCCTTTGCTGGTGCCTGATGCATTGAGCGATCCGGAATGGGCCAACAATCCTGATATCAAGCTGAACATGATCAGCTACCTGGGAGTGCCATTGGTCTGCCCTGATGACAGCATTTTCGGCACCGTCTGTGTGCTGGACCGACAGCCCAGGCATTACGACACGAAGACGCTGCGCATGCTGGAGTCGTTGAAAGCGATCATCGAGTCAGACTTCCATTCGGTGGTCGCTGGTGATCCCGTTCATGAGGGCAGCCGCAGTGGTTCGGAACGGCGGGCCTTTCAAAACTGCATTGCGGATCTTCGAGCCAGTAATGGTTCGCCATCGCCATCTGCCTGAACCGGGCGACGATGTCCCTGAAGATGATCGCGGGCAATACCCTTGTTCCGCGTCCCTATCTCAAGAAGTGGGCCCGGTGGCTGGCTCAGCTTCAGGAGATCACGCAGGCCGATGCCATTTGGCTGATGAGTCTGCAGGGCGACCGGCTACAGACTGTACTGGATAGCGGTCAACTCTCGCTTGAACAGCGTACTGCTGCCAGTGAGCTGGCCAATCGCCTGGCTGAGCAGGCAATCACTGCGCGCGCCGTCGTCGAAGAGTATTGCGCTGAGGTGGGCTGCTGGTGCGTGAGTATCCCGCTTTGTTGGCCGGATGCATCCGTTTATGGCGCACTGGTTCTGATGGCCGGGAAGGACGGTCGCAGCCTTCTGGAATGGCTCCGGCATATGCTCGAGTCGGATTTCCGCACCCTGCATTTCGTGCGTGCCATCGATCAGCATAAAAATCTGCTGGAGACGCGAATTGCCGAGCGGACGGACGATCTGCGCATGGCCAATGAGCGGCTTGCGCAAGAGTTGAGTCTGACCCAGCGCACCGCACAGCTGTTGCGTCAGATGGTCATTCATGTGCCCGGTGGTGATGAGCATGGCTATTTCCACAAGCTCGTGCAGCAACTGGTTCAGATGCTGCGCGCCGAACATGCGTTTGTCGCCTTGATCGATGATCAAGACCCCAGTCGCGCAAGCACCATCTCCTGCTACAGCGGTAATGACTGGCACACCAACTTCAACTTCGAAATTGCCAAAACCCCTTGTAGCCATGTGCACAAACGCCGCGGCGTGTTCACCTCATGCGATCTGGACAGCGAATTTCCAGAAACACAGGCCCAGTTCGGATTGCAGGCTGAGACCTATCTGGGGGTTCCCCTGCTCGATGAAGCGGGGTGCACGCTGGGGGTCATGGCCGCGATGGGGGGAGGGGACATGCTGGAAGCCCACCTGGCCAATGAGGTCATTGAGCTGCTGGCTGCCCGAACCGGGTCTGAAATCCTCCGCATGCATACCGAGGATGAGCTGCGTCACCTGGCTCTTCACGACTCCTTGACTGGGCTGCCCAACCGTATCCATTTCAGAGGGCGGCTGGAGCAGGCCATTGCTCAGGCGGAACGTGCACATACCCATCTGGCCGTTCTGTTTATCGATCTGGATGAGTTCAAGACCATCAACGACAGCCTGGGTCACGATGTCGGTGACAGGGTACTGGTGCAGGCGAGCAAGCTACTCGAGGCCTCCATGCGCGACATGGATAGCGTGGCCCGGTTGGGGGGTGACGAGTTTGCAGCATTGTTGCCTGGTGCCGACTCTCTTGAGGCAGATGCAGTTTTTCAGCGCATTGCCAAAGCGATGTCCACGCCTCTTCTCAGCGAGGGCATCGAGCTGTTTCTTTCCGCCAGTGTCGGTTGCAGCCTGTACCCTGACGACGGCACGGACTCCGGTAGCTTGTTGCGCTCGGCTGATACCGCGATGTACCGCGCGAAAGCACTCGGCAAGAACCAACTGCAGTTCTACGCGCAACACAGCAAGCAAACGATCCAGCGCGACCTTGTCGTCGGCAATCGTCTACGCAAGGCGATCAATGCTGGTGAGCTCTATGTGGTTTACCAGCCCAAGATCGACCTGAGGGATGGAACGCTGGTCGGCGCTGAGGCCCTGTGCCGCTGGCATGATCAGGAGTTGGGTGAGGTTTCACCGGGTGAGTTCATACCGATCGCGGAGCGAGCCGGGATAATTTCAGACCTTGGTGCGCTGGTGATCAAGCAGGTGATCGCCGACTTGCAGGAGTGGCAGTGCCAGCAGATAGAGGTGCCCAAGGTCGCTGTAAACGTGTCTGCCAAACAGTTGCAAACCACGGAATTTACCCAGTGGCTGGCAGAGAGTGTGCGCAGTGCAGGCCTGAAGCCCCATCACCTCGTCATCGAGTTGACCGAAAGCGTTCTGATGGAGCGAAACGACATCAATCTACCGGTCCTGGCTGAGTTGGTGGCGTGTGGATTCCGAATCAGCGTGGATGACTTTGGCACGGGCTACTCATCGCTTGCCTATCTCAAGCGGATGCCGATCAGCGAGATCAAGATCGATCGCAGCTTTGTCGAGCACCTGGCCGATGACCAGGGCGATCAGGCCATCGCTGCAGCCATTCTGACGCTCGGTCACACCCTGGGGCATGTTGTCGTCGCCGAAGGGATAGAGAACGAGCAGCAATTACGCGTTCTGCGTGCTTTGCACTGCGATGTGGGCCAGGGTTTTCTTTTCCACCGCCCGCTGTCGCGTACGGCCTTTCATGAGCTGTTGATGCATGAAAGTGGTAGCAAATAGCTCCTGCTTTCATCCTTACACCCCAGTCGCAACGGTGCTTCGCGATAAGCAATGCGAGGCTGTCTGCTTCTGGCCGGGAGCCGTCTCAGGTGACAGGCCGCTTCCGGCCAATACCAGCCAGTCGTTTGCTCACATGACCGGTTAGAGCAGATGCTCGCTAGAAAGTGCTGCGTATTCAGATGCTTAAGGACAGCAATAAGCATCCGACTTGAAGGGAATAGAAGGGCACTTAAGCCACTGCGTACACATCTCAGTAGAGATGGCGTAGGTCATGCTTGACCACCGCATCGACCACAAGGCCGGTAGCCTTGCCCAACAGCCCCTTACCGTTCAGGTGCTCGGAGAGCATCTTGGAAAAGGCTGGAATCTGTCCTTCGTCTAGGTGTGTGGCTCGATCCCACAATCCCGCAGCCAGCAGTTCGGGACAGTGTTGGAAGCGATAACGCTCAACGTTCACGATGGTAGCAATCCTTGGGGGCTTGTTGTTGATCGCCAGTAGGACTAGCAAGCTCGGGTCGTTGGTCAACCAGGCGCGCCCGGCTACGGACAAAACCGTATCAATGCCGGGTTGCAAGAAGGATAGACGCAAGGAACCATCGACGAGGATATTGCTTAGGCTGCAAGCAACCTTGTTGCCGGGGCGTTCCGGCACCAGCAGAGTGTGGCGATCCAATACCTGGACGAAACCTGCTGGGTCACCTCGTGGCGACATTTCGGTGGCTTCAGCCTGGCGTTGCGTGAGCATCAGCAGGTAGGGCGAGGCGGCGATAAAGGCCTGTGCCGTCTCAGACAAAACCTGCCCTGTGCTAGGTGATAAGGGGCTGGCGTGCTCTCTGACTCGCCAGAAATCGGCGCGTACCTTGGCTCGTGAGCAGTGCAGGAAAAGCGCCTCGGCGCGAAACTGCAACAGTTTTCCGTTCCGCAGAGAGCCCCTACCGTTGGCGCGCAGGCTGAATCCCACACCGGGCAGGATGAAGTACAGGCTGCAGGCCAATTCCTCTATCGGCTGATCTGGGATCTCTTTGTCTGCCGGCCAGGGTAGATGGATGTCCTGACCCACGGCCCGTAACACTGGATGGTGGCGCAAATCGAGGTATTCGATATCTAACCGCGGGTCGGAAAAGCCTACGGCGCAAACCGTCGCTTTGCGGATCATCAGCAGGCAGATCTCATCCAAGCTGCGCTGTAGGCGTTTGTGCATTATCGCCGGTGGTGGTGGAATCAGTGCGCGCAAGGCGGATAGCGATTCGACTCTGTGCTCGGGCATAGCAAGTCTTCCTGTGCCATGGTCGTGTCGCCGATGCTAGGCAGTCCGATGACGGCTGGCCATAGCACTACGGTTCAACCTGCATGGCTTTTGGTTGCAATCTGATCTTGCCAGGCCGACAGCTGGCCGCAGCTCTATACCGTGCGTTAGAGTCATTTCCTAAGCCCCCACCAAGAGCAGCCCGATGGTCAGGAGTTCCAGTGTTTCAGCCATCGCAGTGCAGGATTTGCACGACCAGCTGCTGAGGCTCGGCGTGGTCGCTGCCACCCAGTTGCGGGAGGCCGGGGTGGATGGTGCCAAGCTTCTCGACTATGGGCCTACGGCATCACCAATCCAGGAGCAGCGTGCCGACGAGGCCCAGTTACTGGCGCTATGGCAGCTCGCAGCGAATAACAAGCAAATGCCGCAGATCGGCCTGCTGATCGGGCAGACCTTTAACTCCGCCACGCATGGCGTGCTGGCTAGTTGGTTGTGCCAATGCAGCCGGGTGAGCGAGGCACTGGAGGTGTTCCAGCGACATATCGCGTTGATGAACCCTTCGGAAAGCTGGCAGTACAGTGAAACGCCAGATGCTCTGGTGCTTGAGATCGCCTTCGCCCCCGACAAAACCTACCCGCAGGCCGCCATCGAACGGAGCATGAGTGCAGTGCTGCGCTGGAGCCTGGAGATGACCGGCGTAGAGTTGCGACCTCTGGCCTGTGAGTTCGCTTTCCCATCCCCAGCCTACCATGCGCGCTATGTCGAACTGTTCGGCAACGATCTGCGATTCAACAGCAAGAGAAACCGCCTTTACCTGCCGCGCGACTTCCTACAGCTTCCCATTCTCGGCGCCAGCGACTATCTGCGACAGATGCTGGAATCTCGTGCGAAGACAACACTTGCAAAGCTGCAAAGCGCAGATACGCTCTCCGGCACGGTGCGTCGCTTGATTCACGTAGGCTTGCCCGATGGCATGGGCATCGAGCCAACTTGCCAGGCGTTGCACGTCAGTCGCACCACGCTCTACCGACGCCTGAAGGAAGAGGGCACCAGTTTCAGCAGGTTGGTGGCAGAGGTACGTCGCGAGTTGTCTGCGGAGCTGATTCGTCAGGGGCTGCCAGTGGCGACGGTCAGCGAGCGGCTAGGGTTCAGGGATACCAGCACTTTCCATCGTGCCTTCAAGCGCTGGTTCGATTGTCCTCCGGGAGCCTTTCGAGATTAGTGGTGGGCTTTCGCTTTCGGGGGCGATGACGCACTAAGCGAGGCTTCTGAATTGCCCCTGAACCTCGATGCAGGAGACTGGCCTACTGCTAATCAGTCCGCTTCTGGCCGGAAGCGGCCTGTCACCAGCGACCGCCTCCGGCCAGGAGCAGTCAGGTGCCTACAAAGTCTGGGGCGATTCAACTACCACGCAGGGCGAATCTCATCCGTTAGAGGAAGAGTCTGGTTCAGGGGCCAACGCATGCTGCCGAAAACGTTTCTAGGTCCGCAGCTCTCCTCCCGGCACTGCTCGCCAACATCCTCGGTGCGAAGAGCATCGCTTTCTGCGAACAGATGAAAAACACATTTTGATCCCGCTTCGCGAAATACAAAAACGCCACTTTCAGTGGGTACAGCCAAGCCATGCAGTCGGCATACATGACCTCCACCGCCTGTTGTCCAGAACGTGAAAAGTAGTTTTCCATCAGACTGCATCTGGGTCTCAAGAAAGTCTCCTGGAGAACCGCGACGACCATCGGGAATAGCGTTAAGTGTCTGAGAAACCGCGTCACCAGCCAGCGTCAGAACCGATGCCAAAAACCACGAGAAGCGCATGACAATTCCTCCCTGATGACAATTGAATCGTACCCCTTGTGGACGAGCTGAGTGATTCCATTTCTGAGCGACCACGCCTGGCCGATCTCTGCTGATTTTCCAGCAGTAGAAGTGGAGAAGGCAGAAGCTTTCCTCAGCCAGGTAGGCGCCACGCCGTGCATGTCCATTGTTTGGGATTGGTTTGCGCCTCGTCGCCAAGCCTCACGCATCTTCCGGCGCCACGCCCTGTGGTCGCTTGTAGGCCATCCCGACAGAGCGCGGGGCGGTATGGACGAAGCCGAACTGCGCGTACAGGTCTTGCGCCTGGCCATCGGCGATCAGGCTGACATAGCCGCTCTCGGGGACCTCGGCTTCGATGTATTGCAGTATCTCCCCCATGATGCGCTTGCCCAGGCCCTTGCCCTGGTGTTCCTTGAGGACGGCGATGTCCACCACCTGAAAGAAGCAGCCACCGTCGCCGATGACGCGGCCCATGCCCACCGGCTGCGCGTCATGCAGGATCTGTACGGCGAAGAGTGTATTGGGCAGTCCCTTCAGCGCGGCCTCGATGGTTTTCGGGCTGAGCCCCGAGGCAAGGCGCAGCGCCCGGTAGGTCTCGACGGAGGGCGTTTCCAGCACGCAGGAGTAGGTCGTCATATGTTTCGCTCGATAGGTGCAAACGGACGGCCAGGCGCTATGCCTGGATGCGGACATCGGCAGCTGGGATAACGGTGGCGCGCTTGCCGAAGCTGGTCATGTTGGCCAGCGTGACGTTGTGGTGGGCGGTGATCTGCGCAGCCGTCAGGACGCCGTTGTCCACCGTCGAGTGGGCGTCCTCGACCAGGGTCACCTCGTAGCCCAGCGCCAGGGCGCGGCGGGTCGTGGTATCGACGCAGAAGTCGCTCTGCAGGCCACAGATCACCAGGTGGGAGATATCCCGTGCCTGCAGCAGCTGGGTGAGGTCGGTGCGATGGAAGGCGTCCGGCGTGGTCTTGCGAACCCGCAGATCGCTCGGTGAGGTCGTCAGTCCGTCGGCGAGCTGCCAGGGGGCGGTGTCGAAACGCAGGGGGCCGTCATTTTCTTCGTGCTGGATCAGCACAACCGGTGCGTGAGCGGCCCGTGCCTGCGCCGAGAGCGTGTTGATTCTTTCGATCACCCGGTCGCTGTCGAACGCAGCGTATTCTCCGGTACACAGTACATGTTGAACATCGATGATCAGCAGTGCAGTCGACATGGCTTCCCTCCACGAAGTTGATGCATGGAACAGGGCAAGCCCGGCAAGGGGGCCGGTTCGATGCATGGAGGGCAGATGGTAGCGCCTGCTCGGCCACTCGACCATCGCTTTGCAACTCAGGGCAGGGGGGTCGTGCAGTGCGCAATCCGATCAGGCGGGGCTCGGTTCGTTCGTGGCACTTTGCCTGGTTGGGCAGCTTCAAATGTTAGTCGTTATCATTTATATTCGCGCACTTTCCGACATCCAGCGCGCACGAACCCTTGCCTCACGCTCCGGCCAAACCGTCCCTGATTTCGACCCTAGCCCGGCATTATGACGAGCTGGTCGACTCTGTCCGCCGCCGTTTCGGCGACCGTCAGGCCGCGCATGAGGTGGTGCACGATGTCTGCGTGCAACTGCTGGAGTCGCCCGAGAAAGAGGCGGTGCGCGTACCCTTGGCGCTGCTGCGCAAGATCACCCATGATCGCGCCATCAGCCACTACCGCAGCGAGCGCCGCCGTCAGGCCTGGGTCGACGACCAGGCGGACCTGGCCGAGGTGCTCTGCAGTGCCCCGGGCGTGGAGCGTCAGCATGCCGCCGCTGACGAGCTGGAGCGCTTGAGCGCGGCCATTGCCGAACTGCCGCCGCGCTGTCAGCAGGTATTCGTCATGCACAAGATTCACGAGCTACCGCAGCAGGAGGTCGCCGAGCGACTGGGGATTTCGCTGAAGGCGGTGGAGAAGCACATCAAGGTCGGCGTGGCCAAGTGTCTGGCCCGCCTGGGCTACCAGAAGGCGCGCGCATGAACCCGCGGACCGACGAGCAGGATGCTACCGACGATGCGCTGGCGCGCCACCGCGAGGCGCTGAAGAAGCGTTTCCCGCTGCCGCCACCCGCCAGGAAGCCGCGCCAGCGTGTCGCCATGCTGGGCGTGCTGATCGGCGCGCTGGCGCTGGGGCTGCTCTGGCTCGATCCGGCCTATCGCAGCGAGCGCTACAGCAGCGCATCGGGCCAAGTCCGCAGCATCGCACTGGCCGATGGCAGTCGCCTCATGCTCGATGGCGCCAGCCAGGTCGACGTCAGTTGGCACCTGCGCAGCCGCCGTGTCGAGTTGCTGGCAGGGCAGGCATTGTTCGATGTTGCCCCGGCCACCTACCGGCCGTTCCGCACGCTGGCCGGTTCGGCTGAAATCACGGTGGTCGGTACCCGCTACAGCGTCAGCCGTGTTGCGGAGCAGGTGCGCGTGGCCGTCGAGGAGGGCCGGGTCGGTGTGCGCGGCCTGCACGATGAGCTGCTGCTCACGCCCGGCCAGCAGGTGCTGGTGCGCAACGGCCAGCTGGGCAGCCCGGAGCGGGTGGATGCCAGGGCGCTGAACGGCTGGGTCGACGGCCGCGTGGTGTTCGATCGCACACCGCTGGTCGAGGTGCTGGATACGCTCAGGCGCCAGCGCGACACACGGGTGCAGCTCGACGATCCGGACCTGGCGCAGCTGCCGGTGTCCGGCACCTTCGCCAGCGCCAACCTGGACGCTCTGCTGGTCTTGTTGCCGAAGATATTGCCAGTGCAGCTGCAGCGCGCTGCGGATGGCTCGCTGAGCCTGAGCCGGCGTGCAGCGGAAAAATAATTTCATCGCGAGGTAGGGGTTGCTCGCCGCTGTGGCGGCTATCTCCAGGAACGTCCTCTATTTTCCCGGAGCCCTACCAGTGAAAACCCCGACCCGGCGCCTTACCCTGTTGGCCAGCAGCCTGCTGCTGGGCCTGTCGTCGATGGCCCAGGCCGCCAGCGAAATCGATTTCGACCTGCCCGCCGCGCCCCTCGAACAGTCCCTCAACAGCCTGGCAGCCCAGTCCGACAGCCAGATCCTGTTCTCCAGCGATGTGACCCTCGGCAAGCGTTCGCCGGCCTTGCGCGGCCGCCTGAGCACCGGCGAGGCCCTGCGGCGCCTGCTCGATGACAGTGACCTGGATGTGCAGCAACAGGATGAACACACCTTCATCGTGGTGCCGCGCGCCGTGGCCGCCGAGCAGGCGAACGCCTCTGGCGCTGCCGTCGAGCTGGCTTCCATGGAGGTGACCGCATCCCGCACCGCCAGCGCGCTGGTGCCGCAGGTGCGTCAGGTCAACGTCATCGAGCGGGAGCAGCTGGAGACGCAGCGCATGGCCTCCGCCAGTCTGGCGACGATACTGGCCAAGAGCATCCCCGGCATGTCCGATTCCAGCCGCACCGTTACCGACTACGGGCAGACGCTGCGTGGCCGTACCATACTGGTGCTGGTCGATGGCGTGCCGCTGAACACCAACCGCGACTCCTCGCGGAACCTGGCCAACATCGACCCGGCGCTGATCGAGCGCGTCGAGGTCATCCATGGCAGCAGCGCGATCTATGGCGCTGGCGCCACGGGCGGCATCATCAACATCACCACCCGTCCGGCAGGCGGTGACATGCGCGCCGAAACCACGCTGACTGGCACGTCGTCGCTGACCCAGCTCGACCACGACGGCCTCGGTGGCCAGCTGCAGCATCACCTGTCCGGCTCCCAGGGCCCGTTCGACTACGCCCTCGACGTCGGCGCCCGGCATATCGGCAGCTCGTTCGATGCCGACGGTCGGCGCATTGCCCCGGAGCCCAGCCAGGGTGACCTGTTCGACTCCAACGCCTTCAACTTCGGCGGCAAGCTCGGCCTGCGCATCGACGAGAACCAGCGCATCCAGCTCGCCCTCAGCCACTACGATGCCCAGCAGGACAGCGACTACACCTCCGACCCGTCCGTGGCCCGCTTGCCCGCCGGCACGGTGCCGGCGCAGGCGCTCAGGGGCCTCAGCCTGGACGAGCAGAACCAGATCAAGAACAGCATGGCCAACCTGCAGTACGGCCATGACGACCTGCTGGGCAGCCGCATGGCGGCGCAGCTCTACTACCGTGACTATTTCACCCGCTTCACCCCGTTCGATGCCCGTGGCGTGGCGACCCGTGGTCGTTTCGTCGACCAGGTGATGCAGAACAGCGAGGTCATCGGCAGCCGCCTGACCCTGCGCACTGCGCTGGGCGACAGCACCGAGCTGGTCTGGGGCGGCGATCTCAACCACGAGCGCAGCGACATGCCGCTCGACATTTTCGACCCGGCCATCTACGACGCCAGCGGTGGCACCGACTTCGACAAGATCGGCAAGATGACCTACATGCCGGAGCTGACCACCTTCAGCACTGGCGCCTTTGCCCAGTTGCAGCACCGCTTCAACGAGCAGTGGTCGATCGACGGCGGCCTGCGCTACGAATACGCCACCGCCAGGTTCGACGACTTCACGCCGCTCTCCGAGATTCACAACGCCAGCCCGGCGCGCGTGGAAGGGGGCACGGTGCGTTACGACGACCTGCTCTACAACGTCGGCGTGGTGTTCTCGCCGGTTCTGGGCCAGGAAATCTACGCGGCCTTCAGCCAGGGCTTCCAGCTGCCGGACATCGGTGTGCAGGTGCGTAACGCCCGGCGCGGTTTCGACATCGACTCCTCCGACCTGGAGCCGGTGAAGACCGATAACTACGAACTGGGCTGGCGCGGTGACCTCGGCGAGCAGACGCTGGCCTCGCTGGCGCTGTTCTACACCACCTCGGACCTGGGTGACGTGCAGAGCTTCAACAACGGCCTGATCCTCAAGCGAACCAAGGAGCGCATCTACGGTATCGAGGGCAGTGCCGACTGGCTGAGCCTGGACGACGTCTGGGGCGTGGGCGCCACCTTCACCTGGATGAAGGGCCGCGAGAAGCCGGACAACGGCGACTGGCAGGACATGACGGGCTTCCGCATCCCGCCGCTGAAAGTCACGGCCTACCTGCAGTACCAACCTGACCAGGCCTGGAGCAACCGCCTGCAGGCCACCTATGTCGGCAGCGAGGACTATCGCCTGGACGGTGTCGCCAGTTTTGGCCGCCGCGAAGTGGACAGCTACGTCACCGTGGACCTGATCAGCGACTACCGCCTGAGCGAGAAGGACAAGGTCAGCCTGGGTATCGAGAACCTGTTCAACCGTGATTACTACCCGCTGTACAGCCAGCTGATGCGCAGCAGCAGCAATACCAGCCACCTGCCGGCATCCGGCACCACGCTGACCCTGGCCTACAGTCACCAGTGGTAGGCCCCGGGCGCACAGGGACGTGCGCCAGGCGCTCCGGTTCTCCGCGAGGTGCAGCGGGCTGCATCGGGTAGCTGCAGCCTTGGGGTCATGACGGTTACCTATACTGGAGCTTGCCTGCTGTCAGCCGGGGTTCGTTCCGGCAGCGAGGCAGCCAACCGGGAGCGATACAAGGATTGCCGGAAATGATTCCTGAAAGTCTCAACACGCAGTTCGAACAATCCGCCAATACCCTGCAAACGCTACTGCTCCAACCGGAGACCTATACGCAGATCGGCATCGTCCTGGCGATCTACGTCGGCGCGTGGCTGATTGCCAAACGCATTCAGAAACATACCGCGTCGCTGGGGGCGAGCAACCAACGGCTGCACGTCTTCATCAAGAAGCTGAGCGATCTGATCTTCCCGGTGACGGCGATCCTGATGCTGCGGGTATCGCTCGAGATCAGCGAGAACCTGCTCAGCCAGGGCTGGCTGGTGCAGGCCGCGCTGATCATTTCGGTGATCCTCATATTCCGCTCGGTCATCCGCAATTTCGTCACCCACAAGCTGCTTGCGACGATGCTCAGGTGGCTGGGAATTCCGCTGTTGTTCCTGCATATGGTCGGCCTGCTGGGCGGCCTGATCCAGATTCTCGAATCCATTTCGGTCAATCTCGGCAACATCGAGATATCGCTCTACGGCATCGCCCGCGTGGCCATCTTCGGCTCCATCCTGTTCTGGCTCGGACGCGTCAGCAGCCGGACGGGGCGCGACTTCATCGCTCACCAGGAAAACCTCGACGAACGCACCCGGGAAGTGGCGGCCAAGCTGTTCGAAGTGTCGATCTTCTTCCTGATCTTTCTCCTGCTGCTGCAGATCATGGGGATCAACCTCACCACGCTCGCGGTGTTCGGCGGGGCGCTGGGGGTCGGCCTGGGCTTCGGCCTGCAGGCGATTGCCTCCAATTTCATCTCCGGCATCATCATCCTGCTCGACCGCTCGGTATCGATTGGCGACTACGTCGAACTCGAGGATGGCCGCACGGGCATCGTGCGCGAACTGAACATGCGCTCGACCACGCTGGAAACCTACGACGGCAAGGACATCGTGGTGCCGAACGAGAAGTTCATCGCCGAGATCTTCACCAACTGGACGCACAAGGACAAAAGCCAGCGCTACCGCGTCGACTTCTCGGTCGCCTACGACTCCGACATCCGCAAGCTGATCGCCATCATCAAGGATGTGGTCGCCAGCCATCCGCAGGTGTTCAGCGGCGACGACGTACCCATCGAGGAACGCCCGGACTGCGAGATAGACAGCTTCGGCGACTCGGGAATCAACATGTTCGTCGAGTTCTGGATGGAGGGCGTCGACGACGGCCGCAATCGCGTCGGTGGGGACCTGCTGCTGATGATTCTGGAAGCACTGCAAGAGCACGGCTTCGAGATTCCCTTCCCGCAGCGAGAAGTGCGCATCCTGGACAGGAAGGCGTCCGCGCGAAAGGCGACGGACAGTCCGTGAGCTTCGGCAGCGATCGACATGCCGAGCAGGGCGAGCGGGTGGGCATCGCTCATCGACGAGACGGGATCGGCGCGTCGGGCTGGGCACGATGCGCACTGACGGATTGCCGTACCTGCTGACCAGCCTTGGGGCAGTCATCAGAGGCACCCAGACCTGTCTGGCCTGGGTGCCTTGTGACGGTGCCATGTTGGAGGCGCTATGTGCTGGCGCTTATCCCGTTTCGACTGCTGTCGTGGCGGCGTGGCGGTCGTCGACCTTGGGCGCATGGCGTCTGCGCATCAGGGCATAGGCGGCGGGCAGGACGAACAGTGACAGCAGTGGCGCGGTGACCATGCCGCCGACCATGGGCGCCGCGATGCGACTCATGATCTCGCTGCCGGTGCCGCTGCCCCAGAGGATCGGCAACAGGCCGGCAATGATCACGGCCACGGTCATCGCTTTCGGGCGTACGCGCTGCACGGCGCCGAAGCGGATGGCATCGAGCAGCGCCGATTCGCCGAAGTGCCCGGCCGTCTGCTTTTCCTGCCAGGCATTCTTCAGATAGAGCAGCATGATCACGCCGAACTCCGCGGCTACCCCGGCCAGAAGCAGGCGGTGGCTAGTAAATAAATATGTCCCCTTTCCCCGCACCGCTGTCCTTCAAGAGCACCACCTACTCGGCGTGTTCACGTTCACACTGTTGCTCAGTGGTCAGAGGCGCGAATATCACGGGGCGATCCTGCGCGAGGCCGCGATGCTGGCCGGCGCTGGGCAACTGACGATCGGGTGGACAAGCAGTACTTTGCACTGGATGAGGTCAACGAGGCATTTCGCCTGGTTGCGGACGGTAGTGGCAAAGGGAAGACGGTAATTTGGTTTGTGAGTGACTAGTCTCCCAAGCGTCAGATCAGCCTGGGCTACTTGCGGTATTGGAGCTGGGCTAGTTCCGGGAGGGGCACACGCCAATACCTGGTAGAGCCGCTGCGTTGGCTCTGTCCAGGCATTTACCAACGCAGGAGTTGATTAACTGGATGACTCGCCCAGTTCTTGTCGTAGAAACTCTACCAGTCCTCGCTGCAATCCAGTCAGAGCACCTTCGCGACTGATCAGCGCCAACTCGGTCGGCGCTAATTCAGGAAGATCCGTACACACGGTATGTTCTGGCAACACCGCCGAAGCGGGTAGCACCGAGACCCCCAGACCGGATGCCACCGCTGCTTGTATGCTGGTCAGACTATGGCTGCCAAACGCAACCCTCCATGGCCGCTGTGCCACATCTAACAAGCGGATCGCCCGTTGCCGATAGATGCAGCCCTGTGGGAATAACGCCAATGGCAGTACACCGTTGTGGAAGTTGCTCTCTACCCCCCTAACCCACACCAGCGGCTCCGGCCATGTCGCCCAACTAGGTCCGCTGTTTGGCTCACGTTTGACCAATGCGATGTCAATGACACCAGTCGCAAGGTTCTGCTTCAGATCTGTACTCATGCCACTGATGGTTTCCAGCCGCGCTTTGGGGCGGACCCGCTTGAAGCCGGCGAGGATACTCGTCATGCGTCGTGAGTCGAAGTCTTCCGGCACGCCAATGCGCAGAGTTTCCGGGTCGACATCGTTGGCAAGGGCCTCTAGCGCCTCCGAGGACATGGCCAGCATGCGCCGGGCGTACTGAATCAGCATTTCTCCGTGTTCGTTGACGCTGATGTTCTGCCCCGTCCGGTCGCGAAGCAACAATGTGTGACCGACCATTTTTTCCAGTTTTCGTACCTGCTGACTCACAGTCGATTGGGTGCGGTGCACGCGTTCGGCGGCTCGCGTGAAGCTGCCCTCATCAACCACGCACACGAAGGTCTTGAGCAATTCGAGGTCGAGCATGGCGAGTCCTTGATATTTGTTTTTCAACTGATATGCGAATAGTAATTTAATTTCCAGCTAACGGCATTCACTCGTAAGCTGAATTTCCCCATAGAGGAGAACAGCATGAAACTTGAAAACACCTCGCGTCCCGAATGGCTGACATTCGATTGCTACGGCACCTTGATTCAGTGGGACGAGGGCTTGCAGGCGGTCGCCGCGAAAATCCTCGGCACCAAGGGGCAGCACAGTGTCGATGCCAATCGCCTGATCGACGTGTACGACCGCCACGAACATCGCCTGGAACAGACGCCGCCGCACCGTTCGTTCCGTCAGTTGAGCACGCTGGGGTTGCAGCTTGCGTTGGAGGAATTGGGGTTGCCCAGTTCGGCCGAGGACAGCCAGCAGCTGGCTGGGGCGATTCCGCAGATGCCGCCGTTTCCTGAGGTGGTCGACACGCTCGCGCGCCTCAAGGCCATGGGATTCAAGCTGTGCATCGTGTCCAACACCGACGATGACATCATTGCCGGCAACGTCGCGCAGCTCGGTGGGCACATTGACCGGGTCATCACTGCCCAGCAGGCCGGTGCCTACAAGCCCGATCCGCGCCTGTTCGACTACGCTCACCAGCAGTTGGGCGTGCGCCGTGATGAAGTGGTGCACATCTGTGCCAGCCCGCACCTTGACCACGCCGCCGCGCGCGACATGCAGTTCCGCTGTGTGTGGATCGACCGAGGCACCGGTCGACAGTTGCTGCCTGACTATCGACCCGATGCGACGGTGAGCACCCTCGATCGAGTCGTGCCGCTGTTCAAATCCCTTGGCTGGTAACCCCTGGAGTCATCGTCATGGCGCACACCCTTGAAGGCGGTCTGCGTACCGCCCGCTACACCGACCTGGACCTTGAAGCGCCCGCCGTCGTCACCGCGCGCTCGGAATTGGCCGCGTGCTTTCAACTCGCAGCGCTGCACGGCTTGGAGGAAGGTATCTGCAATCACTTTTCCGCCATGGTGCCGGGACGCGATGATTTATTTTTCGTGAACCCGTACGGGTATGCGTTCGAGGAAGTTACCGTCGACAATCTGCTGGTCTGCGACTTCAATGGCAATGTTGTGGCCGGCGAAGGTCAGCCTGAAGCAACTGCGTTCTATATCCACGCGCGCCTTCACAAACAACTTCCAAGGGTGAAAGTGGCGTTTCATACGCACATGCCCCACGCCACTGCACTGTGCTTGCTGCAAGGGGCGCCATTGTTGTGGTTTGGGCAGACCGCGTTGAAATTCTACGGACGGACGGCGGTAGACGAGAACTACAACGGCCTGGCACTCGATGCGTCAGAGGGTGATCGGATTGCCAGCGTTATGGGGGATGCCGATGTGCTGTTCTTGAAGAACCATGGTGTGATTGTTGCGGGCCCGACTATTGCCGAGGCCTGGGACGATCTGTATTACCTGGAGCGCGCTGCCCAGGTGCAACTGCTGGCAATGTCGACCCATCGCGAGCTCAAACCAGTGCCTCATGAAATTGCACAACGCACTTACGAGCAGATGCGTCAGGGGGATGCCGAAAGTGCCAGAGCGCATTTGACTAGTGCAATGCGGCGACTGTCACATGGGCAATCGGCTCATATCAATAGATAGGCGTTCACCGGTCTCTAAGTGTTAGGGGTATTGCGCTGAAACTTATATGTGAATCGCTCCTGGTTCGTCGCGGGGTATTTCAATACGGGGGGCTGATCCACCGCAGTTCAGTCCGCTTCTGGCCGCGAGTTGGCAGTCGTCTGAGTCAGCTTGCGGCCGCAGTTGGCCTCCCGGCCAGACCTGGCAGCCGACTGTCTGCAAGCCCCAGCGCCCAGCCGCTAGGCGCGGCGGCGCAGGTGCAGCACCTGCGCCGTTACCCCGATGGCCAGCGCCAGCAGCAGGCCGAGCTGCGTGCCGATCAGCAGCGGTGAATGCAGGTCGGTCACCAGAGGGTGGCCGTCCGGCACGCGGCGCAGCACTTCGGATAGCGTCGGCAGCATCAGCAGGAAGGCGGTCACGCTGAGCAGGATGGTTTCCAGGTACACGGCGGCTCGTCCTGGCAGGCCGATGTGGCCGACCCCGTAGCCTGCCACCAGCAGGACGAGGGTGAGCGCCGCGATGATGTTGCTCACCGGCTGCCTGGCGATCAGAAAGACCGAGCCGGCGCCCAGCAGCATGAACACCAGGTACGCCATGCCGGGCACGGAGCGGGGCAGGATGCGGCCGTGACGGGCGAACATGTACGCAGCCAGTGGAATGGCCGGCAGGCTGCTCAGCGTATGTACCCAGCCAAGGGTGGAGATTCCGAACATTAGGTGCTTCCTCCGGTTGGAAGATCGGCAAAGCCTGTTGCTGTATGGTCGATGCCTGATCGCTTCAGGTCATGCGCCGTGCTGGGCTATGCTGGTGCGCCTACAGTAGTCAACGCAGCGCCATCCCGACATGACCGATTCACCGGAACACTTGACCATTCTTCCGGAAATGCAGCTGGAAGGCTTCGCCAGCGGAGACCTGCTGTCCCAGGTGCTCGCGCAGATACGCCTGACCGGCGACCGCGTGTATTCCGCCACGCTCGAGCCGGGCGAACGCCTGGCGCTGGAGTGCGGCAGTGCCCACGTATGCCTGCTGCAGACGGGGCAGGTGCAGATCCGCCGTGACGAGGAGGCGGCCATGCAGCTGGCGCCTGGCGATGTGTTCCTGCTGCCCCACGCGCTGGACGACCTGACGCTCACGGCCGCTGAGGGTCCTGCCACGCTCGCCATCTGCCGCTTCTGGTTCGATGCCGGCAGTTTCCGCGCCATGTTGTTCGCCCTGCCATGGCTGATTCATATCCGGCGGGCCGAGGCCGCAGCGTGGTCCGAGGGGCTGCTGCATTTCATGCTGCTGGAAGCCCGCGACGTGCAGCCCGGTGGGGCGCTGATGGTCTCGCGGCTGATCGACCTCACGGTCATCCGCGTGCTGCGCACCTGGGTCCAGCAGGGCGCCGCGTCGGGGTGGCTGGGCGGTCTGTCCGACGCCCGCATCGCACGTGCGCTCAAGGCCATTCATGAACAGCCCAGGCAGCAGTGGCGGATCGAGGCGCTGGCGAAGCTGGCCGGCATGTCGCGCTCCAGTTTCTGTGAGCGTTTCAGCGCACTGGTGGGGCGTGCGCCCTTGCGTTACCAGAACGAATGGCGACTGACGCTGGCCAGGACCCTCCTGGCCACCCAGGACAGCCGTATCGGCGACGTGGGTTTCGCGGTCGGCTACGAGTCAGAGGCGGCCTTCAGTCGTGCCTACAAGGCCTTCTTTGGCCGCTCGCCACGGCAGGATCATGGCGCCCGGGCGGCGGCGAACGGAGCAGACCAGCCAGGTGGCTGAGGCATCGTGTGGAGGGCGGGTATGACCAACTGCACCTGCACCAGGCGCGCTGAGGCCCGCCAGTCTTGGTGCCGGGCCTGCGCGTTCAGTCCGAGCCGTAGTTCATGATCGACAGCAGGCGGATCGGCACCTTCACCAGCTTCTCCGGGCCGTGCGGCACTTCGCCGTCGAAGGTCAGGCTGTCACCGGCCTGCATGGGGTAGAGCTGGTTGCCATGGCGGTAGACCAGTTCACCTTCCAGCAGGTGGAGGAACTCGGTGCCGGGGTGGGCGAAGGTCGGGAATTCCTCGCTGGCGTCGTCCATGCTCACCATGTAGGCCTCGAAGCTCTTCTTCGGCCCACGGGTGTGGTTGAGCAGGCGGTAGGTATGGCCCTTGTCGGTCCCTCTGCGTACCACTTCGAGGCCTTCGCCGGCCTTGACCAGCAGGGCGCTGCCACCTTGCTGGTCGTACTGGCTGAACAGCTTGGACATGGGCATGCCCAGTACGTCGCAAAGGCGGCTGAGGGTGTCGAGGCTGGTGGAGACCTGGGCATTCTCGATCTTGCTCAGCATGCCCTGGCTGATTCCGGCGATGCGCGCCACGTCGGCGATCTTCAGTTCCTGCGCCTGGCGCTGGCGGCGGATCTGCATGCCCAGGTATTGCTCGAGCTTGAGGCGGGGCGGATTTTCCGGAGTGGTCGTCATACAGGCTTATTTCTTCTATGAATAAAAAGTTCGCACCAGGAATGAGCGGGCTGCCTTGCTTCGGTGCGTTTTTCGCTCGTGACTTTCCTCCTATGAAAGCATTTTTCCTCGGCAGATAGAAGAAAGACGCGGGTTGCCGGGGCGCCTCGCGTGGGCATGACCAGTTGGCAAGCTGCTTGCATTTCTTTTGGGGAAATTAAAATTCCCCAGCGGAATAATGGCGACGCTACCGGAGGCCTTACCCATGTTGCCCAGCGAAACCCAGAAAATCATCGACCAGCATGGCATCAAGTATGTGCTGGCCCAGTTCGTCGATATTCACGGTGCGGCCAAGACCAAGTCGGTGCCGGTCTCGGGCCTCAAGGCGGTGGCCGAGGAGGGCGCCGGTTTCGCCGGCTTCGCCATCTGGGGCATGGGCATGGAGCCGCACGGCCCGGATTTCATGGCCCGCGGCGACCTCTCCACGCTGATGCCGGTGCCCTGGCAGCCGGGTTACGGCCGCGTGGTGTGCATCGGTCATGTCAACGGCCAGCCCTGGCCCTACGACACCCGCTACGTGCTGCAGCAGCAGGTGGCACGTCTGAGCGAGCGTGGCTGGACGCTGAATACCGGCCTGGAGCCGGAGTTCAGCCTGTTCCGCCGCGATGCCGACGGCAAGCTCTGCTCCGCCGACGCCAGCGACAAGCTGGAGAAGCCCTGCTACGACTACAAGGGGCTGTCGCGTTCGCGCGCCTTCCTCGAGAAGCTCACCGAGTCGCTGCAGCCGGTCGGCTTCGACATCTATCAGATCGACCACGAGGATGCCTGCGGCCAGTTCGAGATCAACTACACCTACAGCGATGCCATGGAGTCGGCGGACCGCTTCACCTTCTTCCGCATGGCCGCCGGTGAGATCGCCAACGACCTAGGCATGATCTGCTCGTTCATGCCCAAGCCGGACCCGCGCCGTGCCGGCAACGGCATGCACTTCCACCTGTCGATCGCCAGTGCCGGCAACAGCAACCTGTTCCACGACGCCTGCGACCCCAGCGGCATGGGCCTGTCGAAGATCGCCTATCACTTCCTGGCCGGCCTGCTCGCGCATGGCCCGGCGCTGTGCGCCTTCGCGGCGCCGACGGTGAATTCCTACAAGCGCCTGGTGGTGGGGCGTTCGCTCTCGGGGGCGACCTGGGCGCCGGCGTTCATTGCCTATGGCGACAACAACCGCTCGGCCATGTTGCGTATCCCCCATGGGCGCATCGAGTTCCGCCTGCCGGATGCGGGCTGCAATCCGTACCTGGTCACCGCCGCGATCATCGCCGCCGGCCTCGATGGCATCGACCGTCAACTGGAGCCGGGCACGGCCTGCAACGAGAACCTCTACAACCTGAGCCTGGAAGCGATTGCCGCACGGGGCATCAAGACCCTGCCGCAATCGCTCAAGGAGGCCTGCGATGCGCTGGAGGCCGACCCTTTGTTCCGCGAGGTGCTGGGCCCGCAGGTCGTCGACGAGTTCCTCAAGCTCAAGCGCATGGAATGGGTCGAGTACAGCCGCCACGTCTCCGACTGGGAGATCGAGCGCTACACCGAATTTTTCTGAAGCTGCAAGCCACGCGCTTCGAGCCGCACGCAAGAGCGGTTCGAGGTGTTGCACGACATCTGTATCAACTCGGTCAGTTAGCAGCTCGCAGCTTGCAACTCCCGAACGAAGTGAGGACTGCCTTTATGTGTGGAATCGTAGGTCTGTACCTGAAGAACCCGGCGCTGGAGCACCAGCTCGGCGCACTCTTCGAACCCATGCTGCTGGCCATGACCGACCGTGGGCCGGACAGCGCCGGCTTCGCCATCTACGGCGACGAGGTGAAGGCAGGCTGGATCAAGCTGACCCTGCAGAGCACCGAGGCGGGGTATGACTTCAAGGGGCTGATGGGCGAACTGGAAGGGCGCCTGGGCTGCTCGCTGGAGTGGTTCCAGAACGCCAGCGCCGCCGTGCTCAAGACCGATGCCGACGAAGCGGCGGTGCGTGCGGTGCTGGCCGAACTGGCGCCTGCCGTGCGGGTGATGAGCGTCGGCCAGAGCATCGAGATTCTCAAGGGCATGGGCTTGCCGAAGGACATCACCGAGCGTTTCTCGCTGGCGAAGATGAAGGGCAGCCACATCATCGGCCATACCCGCATGGCCACCGAGAGTGCGGTGACCATGGAGGGCAGCCATCCGTTCTCCACCGGGCAGGACCTGTGCCTGGTGCACAACGGTTCGCTGTCCAACCACTTCCGCCTGCGTCAGGAACTGCGCCGCCACGGCATCGAGTTCGAGACCGAGAACGACACCGAGGTGGCTGCCGGCTACCTGACCTGGCGCCTGCGCCAGGGCGACTCGCTGAAGGAAGCGCTCGACCATTCGCTGGTCGACCTCGACGGCTTCTTCACCTTCGCCATCGGCACGCGCGACGGCTTCGCGGTGATCCGCGACCCGATCGCCTGCAAGCCGGCGATCCTCGCCGAGACCGACGACTACGTGGCCATGGCTTCGGAATACCAGGCGCTGTCCAGCCTCCCGGGTATCGACAAGGCCAGGGTCTGGGAACCGGAGCCGGCCACCATGTACATCTGGGAACGCAGCGCCTGAGTCGTTCCTCGCCCGCTGCGCCCGCCGCCTGCTGCGGCAGAACCTCGCGACCCGCTTGCCGTGCCCCTGGTACCGGCTCGCGCCTCGCTGCGGTTCTCCCGCGTACCCGGCGCGCTGGCGACGGCCTGAACCCGACTCGCTACTTTTTGGGAGACAGCATCATGAAGACCATCGACCTTTCCAGCGCCTCGGTGCGCGACCTGAACCAGGCGCTGCACGAGCAGGCCAAGACCCTCACCGAGCGTGAATGGGTCGTCAGCAATCCCGGCGGCAAGCACAACCTGGCCGTGGGCCTGAACGAGTCGCTGAGCGTGGATATCGACGGCCACGCCGGCTACTACTGCGCCGGCATGAACCAGAAGGCCAGCGTCACCATCCATGGCAACGTCGGCGTCGGCGTGGCCGAGAACATGATGAGCGGCATGGTCCGCATCAAGGGCAGCGCCTCGCAGTCGGCGGGGGCCACCGCCCATGGCGGCCTGCTGGTGATCGAGGGCGATGCCGGCGCACGTTGCGGCATCTCGATGAAGGGCGTCGACATCGTGGTCGGCGGCAACATCGGCCACATGAGCTGCTTCATGGGCCAGGCCGGGCGGCTGGTGGTATGCGGCGATGCCGGCGACGCGCTGGGCGACTCGCTCTACGAGACGCGTATCTACGTCAAGGGCACGGTGAAGTCGCTGGGCTCGGACTGCATCGAGAAGGACATGCGCGCCGAGCACCTCGAGGAGCTCGCCGAGCTGCTCAACCGCGCCGGCTTCGATGAGGACCCGGCCAGCTTCAAGCGCTACGGCTCCGCCCGCCAGCTGTACAACTTCAAGGTCGACAACGCTTCGGCGTACTGATCGCGCACCCTGCCCGACGAGGAACTGCATATGAGCGAGAAAATCACCCCGGTGCTGCGCGAATCCGCCACCTTCGACCGCCTGTCCATCCAGGAAATCCAGCGTGCCGCGGAAACCGGCATCTACGACATTCGCGGCGGTGGCACCAAGCGCAAGCTGCCGCATTTCGACGACCTGCTGCTGCTCGGCGCGTCGATGTCGCGTTATCCGCTGGAGGGCTATCGCGAGAAGTGCGGCACCGACGTGGTACTCGGCAATCGCTTCGCCAAGAAGCCGATTCACCTGAAGATCCCGGTGACCATCGCCGGCATGAGCTTCGGTGCGCTGTCCGCGCAGGCCAAGGAGGCGCTGGGCCGTGGTGCCAGCATCGCCGGCACCAGCACCACCACCGGCGACGGCGGCATGACCCCGGAGGAGCGCGGCCAGTCGCAGCACCTGGTCTATCAGTACCTGCCGTCGCGCTACGGCATGAACCCCGATGACCTGCGCAAGGCCGACGCCATCGAGATCGTCCTCGGCCAGGGCGCCAAGCCGGGCGGCGGCGGCATGCTGCTGGGCATGAAGGTCACCGAGCGCGTCGCCGGCATGCGCACCCTGCCGATCGGTGTCGACCAGCGCAGTGCCTGCCGGCATCCGGACTGGACCGGCCCGGACGACCTGGCGATCAAGATCGCCGAGATCCGCGAGATCACCGACTGGGAGAAGCCCATCTACGTGAAGATCGGTGCCAGCCGCCCGTACTACGACGTCAAGCTGGCGGTGAAGGCCGGCGCCGATGTGATCGTCCTCGACGGCATGCAGGGCGGCACCGCCGCGACCCAGGAGGTGTTCATCGAGCATGTCGGCATCCCGATCCTGTCGGCCATTCCGCAAGCCGTGCAGGCGCTGCAGGAGATGGACATGCACCGCAAGGTGCAACTGATCGTCTCCGGCGGCATCCGTACCGGTGCCGACGTGGCCAAGGCCATGGCCATGGGCGCCGATGCGGTTGCCATCGGCACCGCTGCGCTGATCGCCCTGGGGGACAACCATCCGCGCCTTGACGAGGAACTCAAGGCCATCGATTCGGCGGCGGGCTTCTACGACGACTGGCAGAACGGCAAGGACCCGGCCGGCATCACCACCCAGGACCCGGAGCTGGCCAAGCGCCTCGACCCGGTCGCCGCCGGCCGGCGCCTGGCCAACTACCTGCGCGTGCTGGTGCTGGAGGCGCAGACCATGGCCCGTGCCTGCGGCAAGTCGCACCTGCACAACCTCGACCCCGAGGACCTGGTGGCCCTGACCGTGGAGGCCGCGGCCATGGCCCGCGTGCCGTTGGCCGGCACCAACTGGGTGCCAGGGCAACTGCAGTACTGAACCCGGAGCGTCCATCCGAAGGGCCGCAACGCCAGGCGTTGCGGCCCTTTTTTTGCGTGGCGCCAGCGCACTAGAGCCAGCGCCGCACCTGCTGGCGGTAGGCGGCGTAGTCGTCGCCGAACAGGCTGGCCAGCGCCCGTTCTTCCGGGCCGATCTGGAAGCGGTTCATGTACAGCACGAAGCCCGCCACGCCAACCAGGAGCAGTGGGGAAGCCAGCAGTACGACCCAGGCCAGCAGCGCGATGGCGAACCCCAGGTACATCGGGTTGCGGCTGTACTGGTAGATGCCACCGACGACCAGCGCCGAGGCCTGCCCCGGCCGCAGCGGGTTGACGGTGGTGCGGGCGTTGCCGAAGGAGCGTATGCCAAGCAGGCAGGTGGCCGCGCCGAGCAGCAGCACTGGCAGGGCGCCTGCCACCCGCCAGGAGGTAGCCAGGTCGATGCCGGGCAGGAGCGGGGCGGCCAGCCACATGAGCAGGGCGAACAGCAGGGCGATCAGCGGCGGCGGGATGCGTGCGTCCAGTAGGTGCATGGCGAGTCCTTGGCGGGGATGAGCTGGCGACTCTATGGCCTGTAGTCGCTACTGGGTCAAGCGCCAGTCGGGCAGGACGACCGAAGCCATCGAGGTGCACGGCGGCAGCCGGCCCGGGCGTTCTTCACCGATGAAGGCGATGCTTCAGAAAGTCTGCGGATGCGCCGTGCCGGCGCGCGCTGCTCCCCGCTTGTGCAGCGTTGCCAGGCGCTGCGGGGGCTTGTTCTGCCCGGGCCCCGATGCGCCGCAGGTTGTGGGGACATGGCATGGTCCATGCTTTCCTGTTGAGAACAAAAAGTTCCCACTGGGAATTTAACCGAGGCGCTTCGACCCCCGTCTTGCTGTCACCCAGGAGGACTTTCGATGACCAGTTCCAGCGCTGAACCGCTGTTCAGCACCCCGCGCTACGCCGCGACCGCCACGCCGACGCCGGCCAGTCAGCGTCTGCTGGTGGCTCAGGATGCCAGCCGCGCCGGCGGCCTGCTCGATCAACCGGGGCCGATGCGGCTGCTCACCCTGCATGGCGAACTCGCCGCTGCCGAGCAGCAGGAGTGCCTGCCAAGCACCGAGGCGCTGTTCCTGCGCCTGCAGATGCTGCTGGAGCAGGCTCCGGCAGGAACGCGCCTGCAGGTGCTCGGTGACGAGGCCTTTCTCTGGCATGTCTGTCGCCTGGCCCGGCATGCCGGCCTGCTGGCCGACGAGATCGAACTGTTCAAGCTGGGTGAGCGGCGACGCCTGTACTGCGTGCATTGCAGCGAGATGCAGGATATCGGCAGCGAAACCGAGTGCAGCTGCAGGCACTGCGGGGTGAAGTTGTTCGTGCGCGAGCATTTCTCCCAGCGCCTGGGGGCCTACATGGGGGTGTGCCTCGATCCGGATCGGCCCTACGAGCAGGCGCAAGCCGGGGAGCGGCAGGCATGAGCGCGATGCTGGAGGTACAGGTCACCGCGGTGCGCCAGCTGACGCCGGTGGTGCGCGAATTCACCTTCGCCGCGCTCGACGGCAGCCTGCCGGGCTTTTCCTGCGGCAGCCATGTGCAGGTCGTGTTGCCGATCGAGGGGCGCACGTTGCGCAACGCCTATTCGCTGCTGAGCGACCCGCGCGACCGGGGCACCTACCGCATCGCGGTGCGCCTGCAGGATGACTCGCGCGGCGGCTCTCGCTACCTGCATGAGCGGGTCCGGGTCGGTGACCGCCTGCAGATCGGCGTGCCGAGCAACCTGTTCGCGCTGCATTCGCAGGCACGTCACCACATTCTGGTGGCCGGTGGCATCGGCATCACCCCGTTCATGGCCTACCTCAGCGAGCTCCAGGCCCAGGGCGCCTCATTCGAGCTGCACTACGCCTATCGCAGCGGCCTGACCGATGCCTATGCCAATGAGCTGCGCGAGCGTCTGGGCGAGCGCTTCCGCGGTTACGACGCGGCCGCCGGCGAGCGCCTGCACTGCGCCGAGTTGTTCAGCGGCAAGCCGCTCGGCAGCCATCTCTATGTCTGCGGCCCGCAGCGCCTGCTCGATGAGCTCAAGACGCTGGCCGAATGTCACGGCTGGTCCGCCGGACGCCTGCACTGGGAAGCCTTCGCCGCGCCCGAGCCGGGCGAGCCGTTCACCGTCGAGCTGGCGCGCAGCGGCCAGCGCCTGCAGGTAGCGGGTGACCACAGCCTGCTCGAGGCGCTGGAGGCCGCCGGTGTCGAGGTGCCCAACCTCTGCCGTGGCGGCGTTTGCGGGCAGTGCACCACGCGCTACCTGAGCGGGGCGGTGGAGCATCGCGATCACTACCTGGATGAGCAGCAGCGCGGCGCAGCGCTGATGCCCTGTGTTTCCCGTGGTGGCTGCTCCGGCACGCTGCTGCTCGACCTCTGAGGAATCCGCCATGCCCGTCGTGCTCAAACCCCTGGAAACCTACCGGGACGATTTCACCTTCAGCAACAGCCCCGAGGCCATTGCCCGCTTTCCCTTTCCGTTCCCCGAGGACAGCTACATGTATTCGGTGAACATCGAGCCGGCCACGCCGCGCGAGCCGGGCTCGGTGTTCGAGCACTGGTTCGACATCGACGAGCACTACGTCTCGGAGATGGCCGAGCGCGCCTGCGTCCTGGAGAAGGACCCGGAGCGCTGCCTGGTGATGCCGCACATGGCGCAGGCCGCCTGGGACAGCCTGGAGATGCTGATGGAGCATCTGGCTGCCGATTATCCGGAGCACTTCGCCCTGCAGCGCGATGGCGACCAGTGGCTGTGGATCAACCGCCCGCTGGGCATCGAACAGCGCTTCACCTTCGGCGATGCCAGCACGCTGCCGTTCGAGCCGCTGGAGTACATCACCCGCCAGGCGCAGGGCGATTTCGCCGTGCTCGACCAGCGTGACGGCGACCTGTTCATGGACGCCGGCATGGTCACCTGCCCGGCGGACTGGTCGATCAAGTTCGACGCCGGCATGAGCTTCAAGCAGTGGCACGCGCCGGTGCCCGGTGTGGCGCATCAGCTCGGGGTATTCGAGCGGGCGCTGAAGTACCTGCTGAACATCCAGGTCGACCAGCCGGTGCGCCGTCTGAACTGGACCATGACCATCAACCCGCGCATGGACACTTCCTCGGAGACCTTCCACGAGTGGGGGCACGAGCGCGGCCTGGTGACGGCGGAGAACGTCGCGCGCCTGGTGCACCTGCGCGTGGAGCTGCAGTTCATGCCGCGCCTGCCGCGCAGCAATGCGCTGCTGTTCGGCATTCGCACCTACCTGATCAGCCTGGAACAACTGGCCAGCAACCCGGCCTGGGCCTGCCGCCTGCACCGCGTGCTGCGCGACCTGCCGGACGAGATCGCCGACTACAAGGGCCTGACCCGCTATCGGCAGACGGTGGTCGACTGGCTGCGCCAGTTCGATCCGCAGGCCCAGGCCGCCTGATTCCATCCCCTGCGTGCGCAGGCCCAACGACGAACAACAGGAGAAACAGACATGGCCAATTCCTGGCGCATTTCCGCCCTTGCCGAGCGTCACCGCGCACTGGGCTCGCAACTCGAAGACTGGAGCGGCATGGGCACGGCCTGGACCTACGCCAGTGACCTGGCCGACGAGCACGAGGCGATCCGCACCCGTGCCGGGCTGATGGACGTGTCCGGGCTGAAGAAGGTGCACTACGTCGGCCCGCATGCCGAAAGCCTGCTGGAGTACGCCACCAGCCGCGACATTTCCAAGGTCTATCCGGGCAAGAGCGTCTACGCCACGATGCTCAACGAGGCCGGCAAGTTCGTCGATGACTGCGTGATCTACCGCACCGGCCCCAACGCCTTCATGGTGGTGCACGGCTCCGGCAACGGCCACGAGATGCTGCTGCGCTCGGCCCAGGGCCGGCAGGTGGCGGTGCTGTTCGACGACGACCTGCATGACCTCTCGCTGCAGGGGCCGCTGGCCGTGGACTTCCTCGCCGAGCAGGTGCCGGGCATTCGCGAGCTGCCTTACTTCCATCACCTGCAGACCCGGCTGTTCGACCGCCCGGTGATGATCTCGCGCACCGGCTACACCGGCGAGCGCGGCTACGAGATCTTCTGCAAGGCCGCCGATGCGCCGCTGATCTGGGACAGCATCCTGGACAAGGGCAGGGACCTGGGCATCATCCCCTGTGCCTTCACCGCGCTGGACTGGCTGCGGGTGGAGAGCTACCTGCTGTTCTTCCCCTACGACAACTCGGAGATGTATCCCTTCGCCGACCAGCCGGCCGGCGACACCCTGTGGGAGCTGGGGCTGGACTTCACCGTGTCGCCGACCAAAGGGGATTTCCGTGGCGCCAGCGAGCATCGGCGCCTGCAGGGCAAGGAGCGCTTCCGGATCTTCGGTGTGCTGCTCGACGGCGACAAGGCGGCCGAGGCCGGCGACACGCTGTGGGCCGGGGGCAAGCAGGTCGGGGTGATCACCTGCGCCATGTATTCGCGGCTGTCCGGCAAGTCCATGGCCATCGCCCGCATGGAGGTGCCATATGCCGAGCAGGGCGCGGCGTTGGAGGTCAAGGGCAGCCTGGCGGTGAAGGCCATCGCCCACAGCCTGCCGTTCGACGACCCGGAAAAGAAGAAACGCACGGCCAAGGGGTGAGGCCGCTCCCGCGACGGGGAGCCGTCGCGGGCACTGCAGTCCAGGGGCAAGGGAGCAGGGCCGCAGGGAGGTGGCCCGACCTGCTCGCACAAGGAGCGCATCATGGCCTGGTTGAATGGCTGGGGATTTCTGCTGCTGGCGGGGCTGTGCGAGGTGTTCTACGCCTCGATCATCCCGCGCACCGATGGTTTCACACGGTTATGGCCGAGCCTGTATTGCGGCTTCTTCCTGCTGCTCAGCATCTACCTGCTGAGCCTGTCCGTGCGCGTGCTGCCACTCGGCCTGGCGTATGCGGTGTGGGTCGGTATCGGCACCCTGGGCACGGTGGCCTATGGCGCGATGTTCCTCGGTGAAAGCCTCAACCTGTTGCGCAGCCTGTGCCTGCTGATGATCATCGCCGGCATCGTCGGGCTGAAGCTGTTCACCCCCGCACCACTGGCCTGAGTACATGGCTGAGCGGATGCGTGGCCCAGCATGCCGCACTCTTGGGCGTCAGAGCTGAAAGCGTGCGATGTTCTCGCGCAGCGCCTCGCTGGTGCGGGCCAGGCTTTCGCTTTCCTGCTGCGCATGCTGGAAGGCAGAGGCAGATTGCTCCGTGCTGTCACGTACCGAGACGATACTACGGCTTATTTCCTCAGCGACGGCTGTCTGCTGTTCTGCCGCCGTGGCAATCTGCTGATTCATGCCATTGATGCGCTCGATCATGGCGACGATTCGGGCGACCGCCTGACCTGCCTCGGATACGCCGGAAACCGACTGTGTACTCGAGCCCCGGCAGCGTTCCATGTAGTGGGCAGTCTCATCGGCGATCTTCTGCAGGCTTACGATGAGACCCTCGATTTCGGTGGTGGCTTCCTGTGTGCGCCGTGCCAGGCTGCGCACCTCGTCCGCGACGACGGCGAAACCACGGCCGGCATCGCCTGCACGTGCGGCTTCGATCGCGGCGTTGAGTGCCAGCAGGTTGGTCTGGTCTGCCACTGATTTGATCACGTCGAGCACTCCGCCGATGTTGCTGCTCTCGGTTTTCAGGCGTCCCATGGCCTCGCTGGAGTTGTTGATGACCTGCGCCAGCTCGCCAATCAGGTTCACGGCTTGCCCAGCCTTCTGTTGACTTTGCACGGCCGCTTCATCCGCTTCGCTGGCGGCCTGTGCCGCAGATTCGGCGCTACGCGCCACGTCCTGAACAGTGGTGGCCATTTCGTGTATGGCCGTGACGATCTGTTCCACTTCGCGCTGAGCCTGTGCCACGCCTTCTGCATTGCGCAGGCTCGATTCACTCAGTTCCTGGCTGGAATGGGCGACGGTGCGTGATGAGTTGTCGATGCCTTGCGTGACCAGGCGCAGGTTCTGCTGCATGCGCTGCAATGCACTGAGTACGCTGTTCTCGGCGCTGTCGACTGCTGCTTCCATCACACGCAGATCGCCTTCGGCAACCCGTTGGGCGATACGGTTGAGGTCACTTGGTTCAGCACCCAGGGAGCGCAGAAGATGGCGGCTTATCAGGTGGCCGAGAATGGCCGCGACGAGGAAGCTGGCTATGGTAATGGCGATGAGCGTGTTGCGTTGGCTCAGGTAGTGAGCCTCATTGGCCGCCACACGCTGCTTGGCCATCTCGTTGGTATGCTCAAGGTATCCCGCGATCAGTTGGGTCAACTCTTCGAGAAGCGGGGTGCATTGCTCTTTGACCAGATGTTTGGCTTCGGTGTCTTCGCCATTGAACAGGTGTTCTGCGATGGTGAAGGCAACTTTGCTGTAGCGCCCTTCAACTTCTTCGATGCGCATGAGCAGGTCATGCCCGGCGGCAGAGGCGTCTGCGTGTGTGGTGATTGCCTGGCGCAATGCAGCGAAACTGTCGTCTACGGCCTTTTCATGCTCGGCGATGAAGGCCCTTCGTTGTTCGCGCTCCGAAGGCTCGAAATTGAGGGCCAGGTTTCTCAGCGCAATAGCCCGCTCCTTGACCGAATCGCTGACCTTGCTGGCGAGTCTTGCGCGCGTCTCCACGCCGTTGACGTAAGCGGAGAAATCCTGTTCTGCCGAGGCAAGGTTATACAGCGAAACACCGGCAATCAGCAGCATCAGCGCCAGGAGGCAGGCATAGCTGGCATAAAGCAGGGTGCGAATGGAATAACCAGCGGCAAGGAATGACATAAGGCACCTGCTGTTAGGGGTTAGACCTACGAGCAGACCGAGCAGACGAACCGTGCGACAGCAGGGGCCAAGGTCTGCCTCAATGCATCCTGCGTTCGATCACTTGTCCTGCGGGATATTCTCTGGAGGCCTGAGAGTTGAGCAACCCTTGCCTCAATCGGCCGCCGCTTTGAGCGAGTGTAGATCAGATGTCGAGCAGTTGCCGTGGCTCCCGGGGGCAGCAAGGCAACTGTCAGCGTTGATCGAGAGACAGGCCTTCATTGAGAGGTGAGGTACCAGGCCCAGGGTTCACGGCTTTCGTAGCGGGTGATCTGCTTGGTTTCCAGGTAGTTGTCCAGGCCCCATTCGCCCAGTTCACGGCCGATGCCGCTGCGCTTCACGCCGCCCCAGGGCAGTTCGCTGAAGGTCGGTTGCGAACAGTTGATCCAGACGATGCCGGCCTGCAGCCTGCGGGCGAGTCGTTCGCAGCGTTCGAGGTCGGCGGACATGACGGCGGCGGCCAGGCCGAACTCACTGTCGTTGGCCAGGCGCAGGGCGTCGGCCTCGCTGTCGAAGGGGTTGACGCAGACCACCGGGCCGAAGATTTCCTCGCGCCACAGGGCGCAGTCCAGCGGTACGTCGGCGAACACCGTCGGCTGCATGAACCAGCCCTGCTCGAGGCCCGCCGGCGGCTTGCCACCGCAGACCAGGCGCGCGCCATCGGCGATGCCCTGGGCGATCGCGGCGCTGACCTTGGCGTGCTGGCCGGCGCTGACCAGCGGGCCCAGCAGCACGCCGTCCTCCAGACCGTTGCCGATGCGGATCTTCTGCGCTTCCTCGCTCAGGCGCTGCAGCAGATCGGGGTACAGCGCGCGTTCCACCAGCACGCGTGACGTGGCGGAGCAGACCTGGCCCTGGTTCCAGAAGATGCCGAACATGATCCATTCCACCGCCGCTTCGATATCGCTGTCGGCGAAGACGATGAAGGGCGACTTGCCACCCAGCTCCAGGCTGATGTTCTTCACCTCGCGGGCGGCGGCCTGCATGATCCGGCTACCGGTGGGCAGGCTGCCGGTGAAGGCGATCTTGTCGACGCCCGGGTGTTCCACCAGCGCCGCGCCGGCTTCGCTGCCGAGGCCGGGCAGGACGTTGAGCACGCCGGGCGGCAGGCCGGCATCGTTGGCGATGCCCGCCAGTTCCAGGGCGCTCAGTGGCGTCAGTTCAGAAGGCTTGAGGACCATGGCGCAGCCGGCGGCCAGCGCCGGGGCGACTTTCCAGGCCGCCATCAGCAGGGGGTAGTTCCAGGGGATGACGGCTGCGGCCACGCCCACGGGTTCGCGCACCACGCTGGCGCGAAAACGGGCATCGCCCAGAGGGACGGCGCGCTCGTCGTCGTCCAGGCCGGCGGCGAGCTCGGCGTAGAAGTCGAAGCAGCCGGCGGCGTCGGCGATGTCCCATTGCGCCTCGGGTAGTGGCTTGCCGTTGTCACGCACCTCGAGCAGCGCCAGTTCGTCCTGGCGGGCACGGATGCCGTGGGCGATGCGCCTGAGCACGGCGGCGCGCTGGCGACCGCCGAGGCGCGGCCAGTCGCCCGCGTCGAAGGCGCGCCGGGCCGCACGCACGGCCAGGTCGATATCGGCGCGGCCGGCGGCGGCAACCCTGGCCAGCAGGCTGGCGTCGCTGGGATCGAATACGTCGAAATGCTCGCCGCTCTGCGCGGCGAGCCACTGGCCATCGATGAACAGGTAGGGGCGCTCGAGCATGTGGGCTCCTTGCCGAAAAAAGAGGGGAGGTCGATGTCGCGGGGGAGGGTAGCGCATACCGCCGGGGGCGGCAGGCGCAGGTGGCCGGCGGCGGGCGCCGCCGGCCGGGGGCTTACTTGAGCTTGGGCAGCTTTTCGTCCGGCAGGGCGTAGCTGTGCTTCTCGTGGATCATGGTGGCGATCAGCGCGTAGAGGCTGACGCCGGCCACCAGCAGGCTGATGAAGACCAGGATCGCGGGCTTGTCGGCGAAGGTGAATACGGCGCTGGCGCCTTCGTAGGTCGTGATGCTCATGCTGTGTTCCTCGCAATGGGCCTGGCCGCGTGTGCGGCCAGGCTAGGGAAAGAGTCAGGCGGATTTCGGCTCGGCGGTGGCCAGCGGAGCCGGCTCGCTGCCGCCGACGCTGGTGCTCGGGCCATACATCGAGGTCCATTCCGGGTAGGCCTGGGCCGGTACTTCGGTCAGGTCCAGGCCACGTTCCTCGGCATGTGCCGGTACGCGCAGCAGGTCGGCCTTCTTCAGCGCGTAGGACAGCAGGTAGCCGGGGATGAAGCCCAGAGCTGCCATGACCACGGCGCCGCCGAGTTGGCCGAGGAAGCTGATCGGCGGCATGCCGTTCACGTTCGGGTAGCCGGCGAGGAAGATGCCGCTGATGACGATGCCGGCGAAACCGCCGAAACCGTGCACGGCGAAGGCGCCCACGGCGTCGTCGAGGCGGAACTTGAGCAGCAGGTTGTTGACCAGCGGCGCGGTGGCCGACACGGCCATGCCGATCAGGTAGGCCAGGCCGGGGTGGTAGAGATCCAGACCCGGTGCCACGGAGATGATGCCGACCAGGCCGCCGGACATCATCCAGAACGGCTCGCGGGTGGTCAGGTAGGCGCCGATCAGGCCGCCGGCGAAGCCCATCAGGGTGTTGAAGGCGAAGGCCGAGAGGTTGGTCGGCTGGCCGTAGATGTTGATCCACTGCGCGCCCGAGTTGTAGATGATGCAGCCGCCGAGGAAGCCGAAGAAGCCGACGATGATCAGCATCAGGCCGACCACGCTCATCGGCATGCTGTGGCCGACGATGGCATTGGCGCTGCCGTCGGCGTTGAAGCGGCCGATGCGGGCACCGAGGTTCATGACCACCGCCAGGGTGAAGAAGCCGGCGATCATGTGCACGCAACCTGCCGCGCCGACGTCATGGAAGCCCCATTTGACGGTCAGCCAGCCTTCCGGGTGCCAGCCCCACGCCGCCGCCAGCAGCCAGAGGAAGCCGCCGAGGAAGATGGTCATGATGATGAAGGCGCTCATGCGCGTCCGTTCGATCAGCGCACCGGAGAGAATCGAGCCGGTGGTGGCGGCGAACATGGCGAAGGCGGCCCAGAAGATGCCGGTGGCGTTGTCGCTGATGTTCGGCCCCATGGACTGGCTCCAGGGCATGCCGGCGAGGATGGCGTCCATGCGCGGCACGATGCCGTCCGGGAAGCCGTTGTAGACCGCCCAGCCGAGCAGGAACACGCTGGGGACGATGAAGCCGAAGGCGAGGATGTTCTTGACGCCGGCGGCCAGCGCATTCTTCAGGCGCGACGCACCGATCTCGTACGACAGGAAGCCCACGTGAATGCAGATCATCAGGGCGATGCACCACCAGTAGAATATTTCCATATTCAGGGTGTTGGTCATCTCTATGAGGGCCTGTAGCTCCTCCAGAGTGGGTGTCTTCTGCTCTTCCATCTATCAATCCTCGATGCTGTTCTTGGAATAGGTGTCGGTCATGGCAGTGCGTTGAAGGGCGCTCGGACGCTTTTATTTATCTGTAGTTATAAAAAATTCCCAAAGAGAATAGGCAATCCTTGTGCCAGAAGTGCCGTCTGGCGCCAGCGCCGGGGACGCTGGCCACGGCTGGAAAAGCTGGTCAAAAAATGCCCCGTTAGTGTTCAGTTAGGGGGCATCACGCCTGAAAATGGGTCGTTCTTCAGCGGTTCTGCTGCAACATGCCCTGGATCTGTTGCACCGATTCCTGGGTGCGCCGGGCCAGGTTGCGGACCTCGTCGGCGACCACCGCGAAGCCGCGTCCCTGTTCGCCCGCGCGCGCGGCTTCGATGGCGGCGTTGAGGGCCAGCAGGTTGGTCTGTTCGGCGATGCTCTTGATCACCCCGGCGACCTGGGCGATCTGCCCGTAGGTGGCCTGGATGCTGGCCTGTTCACGCTCGTGCATGTGCGCGGCGGCTTTCTCGTCGCTGATCTCGCGCACCGCGCCGGTGACGTAGAGCAGCTTGCCCTGGGCATCGCGCAGGCAGCGGCCGCGCTCGCGGAACCAGACTTCGCCCCGCGTCTTGTGCTGCATGCGGTACTCCACGGCGTAGAAACCGTCGCCGCTCTTGTCCACCATCGAGGCGTTGAAGGCCTGCATCACGGCTTTCAGGTCGTCCTGATTGACCACCTTGAAGTAGCTGTCCCAGCCGTCGGGAAACTCGGCGCGGTTGTAGCCGATCAGTTCGCGGAACTGCTCGGACCAACGGATGAGGTTCTGCGGGTGGTCCGGGTCGCCATCGACCACGTTCATCGCCCAGCAGCCCTCGGTCAGGGTGCGCTTGGTCAGCTCCCAGACCTGACGTTCTTCCTCCCAGTGCGCGCGCTCTTCCAGGAAGCCCTGGTTCTGCGCCTGGCTGGCGTGCAGCTCCTCCTGCAGCCGTGCACTCTGCTGCTCGGCCTGAAGCAGGCGGCGCTGCAACGCCGCATAGTCCTCGGCGCTGCAGGGTGCGGCAGGCTGCTGCTCGCTGTGCTGGCGAATGCGCTGCAGCTCGTCCCAGTCGCGTTGCAGGCGCTCCAGGCTGCCGAGCAACTGCGGTTGCTGCTGCAGGTGCGGGCGGGCGCCTGCCGGTTGGCGGTGGCTGAGCAGGTGCTCGAGCCACTGGTTGAGTTCACTGGCCAGGTTTCGGGTCGTATTGCTGAACCACATCGGCCGATCCTCCTTGGACGTTGACGAGGGTGCTGGGGAGTTGCCAAGCAATTCCCTGTCCAAGTCGCGAGGTCGTCGTTCGCGATGTTGCCGCGAACGGCCGACTCTCAGCCGCGCACACGGCTCTTGTCCGGGTCGAAGGCCACCGTGCCGTGGGCGACGCTGGCGCCGATGCGCTTCTGCTGGCCGTCGAGCTTGCCGATTTCCACACGGGTGCCCGGTTCGCAGTAGTCGACTGCCAGGCGGCACAGGGCGATGTTCTTGCCCAGGCTGGGCGAGCGCGTGGCGCTGGTCACCACCCCGACCTGGGCGCGGCCAACGTGCACGCAGTCGCCATGCGCAGCCGGCTCGTTGCCGTCCAGCTCAAGGCCGACCAGACGCTGTTGCGGGTGCTCCTTGCGCCGCAGCAGAGCCGCGCGGCCGATGAAGTCGTCCTGCTTGCTCTTGAGGGGCACGCAGAAACCGATGCCGGCCTCGAACGGGTCGGTCTGGTCGCTGAATTCGTAGCCGGCGAAGATCAGTCCGGCCTCGATGCGCAGCATGTCCAGCGCATGCAGCCCCAGTGGCGCCAGGCCCAGCGGCTCGCCGAGCTGCCAGAGGCGCTGCCAGACCTGCATGGCGTGGTCCGGGTGGCACCAGATTTCATAGCCCAGCTCGCCGGTGTAGCCGGTGCGCGACACCATCACGGGCGGGCCGTCATAGCCGTCCAGGCGGCCGATCAGGAAGCGGAACCAGCCCAGCTCCTCCAGCGTCGGCTGGGTCGCGGGCGTCCAGATCATCTGGCTGAGCAGGGTGCGGCTCAGCGGGCCCTGCACGGCGATGTTGTGGATCTGCTCGGAAGCGGACTTGATCCATACCTTCATGCCCAGTTTCGCCGCCTGCTGGCGCAGCCACTCGCCGCCGAAGTCCTCGCCGCCGATCCAGCGGAACGCATCCGCGCCGAGGCGCAGCAGCGTGCCGTCGTCGAGCATGCCGCCGTGCTCGTAGCACATGGCGCTGTACACCACCTGGCCGACCGCCAGCTTGCGCACGTCGCGGGTCAGGCAGTGATTGAGCAGCGCTTCGGCGTCGGGGCCGAGCACCTCGAACTTGCGCAGCGCGGAGAGATCCATCACCGCCACGCGTTCGCGGCAGGCCTGGTATTCCTCCAGGGTGCCGTAGCCGTCGAAGTGGGTCGGCGTCCACCAGCCGCGGTAGTCGATGAACTGGCGGGTGAGGGCGCTGGTGCCAGGGTGAAAGCCGCTCTCCCGGGTCAGCACCGGGTCGGCATCGGGTGTCATGCGGTTGGCCATGGCGATACTGAAGCGCTCCTTGTCGGAATACACGCGAATGTGAATGTCGGTCGGCTGCCAGCCGTTGGCCGGGTCGATGTCGTCCGGGCACGCGCTGCTGGCGCAGACCAGCTCGCGCATGGCCTTGAGCAGCACGTAGTCGCCAGGGCGCGACCAGGGCTCGTCGAGGGTCAGCTGCTGGTGCGCGTCGACCCCGGTGTTGAAGAAGAAGTTGATCGCCGGCCAGCCGCGCCGGCCCTGCACGCCATGGGCGGCGAGGGTACGGCTGATGTTGTCGCTGCAGTTGGCGTGGCCGAAGTAGCCCTGCGTTTCGTAGTAGCGCGCGGTGCAGGCCAGGGCGAAGGTGTCGTGCCGGCCAACGGTGTCGCGCACCACTTCCAGCATCGGCTGCAGGTCACGGTCGAAGAACTTGCTGAACAGGCCGGGGCCCGGGTAGGCGTTGCCGTTGAGGGTGCGGGTGACCGTGGGGTCGAGGTCGATCTCCCGCCCGGCGTCCAGGCCGCGGCGGTCGAAGGCGACGAAGTCCGAGCATTGCCGCCCAGCGACGTCGAGCACCTGGATGTACTGGCCGGGGGCGACGACGTAGTCGCGCGCCGTGCCGGGGGCGAGGGTGAACTCGTCGATCACCTCGCCGAGCGGAGCGGGCAGGGCCGGCAGCAACAGGCTCGCCGGATTGGCGCGCTGGATGATCAGGCGCAGTTCGCTGGCGCGTTGCTGCGCGTCCACGGCCACCGGCGCGCCAGGCGCCGCGACCACCACCAGCACTGCCGCGCTGCTGGTGAAGGCGCGGCTGAAGCCGGCAGGCGTGCCCGCTGGCCACAGGCGCGCGGCGGGCGGCAGGTGGCGGCAGTCGACCCGGCGTTTGTCCAGGCCGCTGGCGACGTGCAGCGACTCACGGCTGCCGTCGCTGAGCAGGCGGCCGATGAAGTCGGCGCCGGCGCTGCCCTGCAGACCGAGAGCGGCGAGCGCTTCGCGGCCGTTGTCGTCGAAGGCCAGCAACTCGCCGCACTGATCGCCTTCGCGGTCGATCACCTCCAGGCGGTCGCCGGGTTCCAGGGCGATCACCGTCAGGCCGCCGGGGGCGACGCGATGACGCTCCAGCCCCGGCGTGCGGGCGAACAGCGCCGGCTCGTGCGGCCGGCTGATCACAGGTTGCAACATGAGAGGCTCCGCAAGGATGGAGGATGAGGCGGCGGTTTTTCGCAGGAGCCGGCGTCAGCTGACGGCCTTGATGGCCGCCTGGGGCGCGTCCGCCAGGTAGGCCGCGAGCGAGTCGTCCAGCGCTTCCAGCCAGGAGGTGTGGTGCGGCGTGGCCAGGGTGCCGGTCATCAGTGAGCGGTGGCACTTGTTGCGGTAGCCCATGATGTCGTCGTACTTGTCGTGCTTCCACTCGAGGAAGGTCTGGTTCACCGCGGCGATGTCGAAGCTCGGGTAGTCGGTGGCATCGATCAGCGTCTGGATGTACTTGCCCTGGAATTCGAACATTTCCTGGGCGTTCTTCAGGGTCAGTTCTTCCTCGCGCCAGGCCAGGTCCTCGGCGTGCATGGCCGCCTGCTCGGGCAGGGCGATGCGCCCGAGGATCACGTCGCGGGCGTACCAGGCCTGGGCATCGAACATGTTGAAGCTGTACCACTGGTCCTGCATACCGAGGTAGATCAGTTTCGGGTTGTCTTCCCACAGCACGCCCTTGTACAGGTTCAGGGGCCACAGGCGGTTGTCGGTCTTCAGCCGCAGCGCCTCCGCGAGGAAGGGGAAGTGGTGCTTGTAGCCGGTGCACAGGACGATGGCGTCGATGTGCTTGCTGGTGCCGTCGGCGAAGAACGCGCTGCTGCCCTGGACGTGCGTCAGCAGGGGTTTCTCCTCCCAGTTCTCCGGCCACCGGTAGCCCATCGGCGCGGTGCGGTAGCAACTGGTGATCGAGCGTGCGCCGTACTTGTAGCACTGCGAGCCGATGTCCTCGGCCGAATAGCTGGAGCCGACGATGAGCACGTCCTTGCCCTTGAATTCCAGGGCGTCGCGGAAGTCATGGGCGTGCAGCACGCGCCCGGCGAAGCTCTCGAAACCCTCGAAGTAAGGCACGTTGGGCGTGGAGAAATGGCCGCTGGCGACCACCACGTAGTCGAAGCGCTCGGTGCGGGTGAGGTCCTGGTCATAGCTGTGCACGGTGACGTCGAACTGGCCGCTGGCCTCGTCGAAGCTCACCCCGCGCACGGCAGTGTTGAACTGGATGTAGCGGCGCACGCCGGCCTTCTCGACGCGCCCCTTGATGTAGTCCCACAGCACTTCGCGCGGTGGGTAGGAGCCCATGGGGCGGCCGAAGTGCTCGTCGAAGGTGTAGTCGGCGAACTCCAGGCATTCCTTCGGTCCGTTCGACCACAGGTAGCGGTACATGCTGCCGTGCACGGGTTCGCCATGCTCGTCGAGGCCGGTGCGCCAGGTGTAGTTCCACATGCCACCCCAGTCGCTCTGCTTTTCAAAGCAGACCAGCTCCGGGATGTCCGCGCCTTTGGCCGCGGCGGACTGGAAGGCACGCAACTGGGCCAGGCCGCAGGGGCCGGCGCCGATGATGGCGATGCGAGTGGTCATGGTGGGTCTCCCGTGCTGAGGGTTTTAATGATTTTCAGGAAATAAAAGTTCCTTGTGGGAAATACGATACGGCCCTGACACCGGCCTGCAATTCGCTCGGAAGGAATACCTCCTTGGGGGTAGGCGGACGTCAGGCGCTGCCCCGCAGCGGGGCGTACCGGCGTCGCGCTGGTGCGCTGCGGCGGCGTCAGTGATTTCTCTAAAGGAAATAATCTTTCTTGTCAGTGCTTTGCGAAGCGGCGTCGGGGCATGGAATTTGCTGGTCCCATCCACCATCACGGGCCATGGCGGAGAGCGCATGCTCCAGTTGCTACTGCGTACTTTCCTGGTTGAGCGTCGACCGCGAGACGTGCCGGAACCGCCGGCCTATCGCCAGGCACTCGCCGCATTGCCCCTGCGTCTGTTGCAGCAGGCCGGTGCCGATGCGCCGTTGCTGGAGCTGCTGCCGCATCTGCAGCGGGCATTGCAGGCGGCGGCCGTGCAGCTGTCGATGCCGCAGCTCGGTGCACCCGGCTGGCGCCACCTGGGGACAGCGGAAGACTGGGTGGCGGGCGACTGTCCCGCGCACTGCATCGAGCCGCCCTTGCCGGGCCGGGTGCGCCTCTGCCCGGGCTGTCTGGCCCAGGGCCGCTACCGTGCCCTGGCCGGCCTTTATCAGGAGGACCGGCAGGGCGCGCTGTTGCGGGTGGATTTCCCGCAGCGCCCGCAGCTGTGGCAGCGCGAGCTCCTGCGTGAGATGAGCCGCCCCCTGGGCGAGGCGTTGCAGGCTTTCGCCGAGGAGCGGCGTCTGCGCCGACGCGAGCTGAGCGCCGAGCGCGGCGTGCTGGCGCGGGAGCTGCACGACTCGGTGGCACAGCAGCTCAGTTACCTGCAGATTCGCGCCAGCCGCCTGCAGACCGTGCTGGACGAGCGCCAGCACGATGCCGCGCAGGCCATGCTCGATGACTTGCGCGACGGCCTGCGGGTCATGCACCGGCAGGTGCGCGAACTGATCAGCAGCGCGCGGCTGACCATGGATGGCCGCTCGCTGCGCCAGGCGCTGGAAAGTTCGGTGGAGGAATTCTCGCGCAGCAGCGGCTGCGTCTTCAGCCTGGACAACCGCCTGCCGGACCATGCGCTGCCGAGCGAGGCGCAATTGCAGGTGCTGCAGATCGTGCGCGAGGCGCTGGCCAACGTCGTGCGCCATTCGCATGCGCGGCAGGTGTGGATTCGCCTGCGGCCACAGGGCAGCGGCGCAGTGGTCGAGGTGCATGACGACGGTGTCGGCTTGCCGGTGCAGCCGCCCGAGGGCGGGCATTTCGGCGTGACGATCATGCGTGAGCGGGCGGCGGCCATCGGCGCGCAGCTGTCGATCGAGTCGGCGCCGGGGTGCGGCACCTGCGTGCGCCTGCACTGGGGGCGGACATGAGCGCGCCCTTCAGCCTGCTGTTGATCGACGATCATCCGCTGCTGCGTCGCGGGCTGGCCGAGCTGTTCGAGTCGTCCGGGGAATTCCGCGTGGTTGGCAGCGTCTCCGGCGGCGCCGCAGGCATCGAGCTGGCGCGGCGCGTGGAGCCGCAGATGATCCTGCTCGACCTGCACATGCCCGGTCTGGATGGCCTGGACACCCTGCACATGCTCAAGCTCGACCTGCCGGCCAGCCGGGTCATGGTGCTGACCGCTTCGGCCGCCCGTGACGATCTGCTGGCCGCGCTGCGGGCAGGTGCCGATGGCTATCTGCTCAAGGACCGCGAGCCGGAGGAACTGCTGGATGCGGTGCGGGCCTGTGCCAGTGGGCAGGCGCGGCTCGATCCGGCGCTGTCGGCGCTGCTGGCTGGCGGCATGCGCGATGACGTGTCGCACGAGCCCGCGCGTGTCGAGCTGACCGAGCGTGAGCGACAGACGCTGGCGCTGATCAGCGAAGGCTTCAGCAACAAGCTGATTGCCCGGCAACTGGGTATCAGCGAGGGCACGGTGAAGGTCTACGTGAAGCATCTGCTGAGCAAGCTCAACCTGCGTTCGCGCCTGGAACTGGCGGCCTGGGCGCATCGCAGCCAACTGATCGATGGCGCGGGAGGGCAGTGATGAAGCGGCTGATCCATTATCTGGGCCGCCTGGGTGGCCGCGTGGCCAGGGCCGAGGCCGGCGCGCTGGGTTTCGATGAACTGCCGGTGGCGCTGATACAGCTGGACGCGGCCGGGACGATGCTGCGCGGCAATCGTGGCTGGGAGCTGCTCAGCGGGCGGCGCGTGGGCGACTGCCTGGGCCTCGACCACCGCCAGTTTCTGCACATCGAGGATCGCAACCTGTGGCAGCAGGCGATGCAGGGCCTGGAGACAGGTGCGGCACCCTGGGTCGGCAGCCTGCGTTACCTCGGCCCGGCTGGCGAGCTGCACTGGGTCGAGGTGCGCCTGGCCCGGCGGCCGGGGGGCTTTGTCGCCAGCCTGGCCGACATCAGCGCCCAGGTCCCCGTGCACCAGCAGTTGCAGGCGCGCCATCGCAGCCTCAACAACCTGCTCGATGGCCTGCCGCTGATGGTCTACCGCTGCCGCAACAACCGCCACTGGAGCATGGAGTACGTCAGCGCCGGCTGCCTGGAGCTGACCGGCCATGCACCGCAGGCGCTGGTCGACAGCCAGAGCCTGACGTTCAACAGCCTGATTCATCCGCAGGATCGCGAGCGGGTCTGGCGTCGTGTCCAGGAGGGCGTGCGCGCCGCACGACCATTCGCCTTCGACTATCGCCTGCTGTGCGCCGATGGCAGCGAGAAGGCGGTCAGCGAACGTGGCCGTGGCATCTATTCGGACCTCGGCGATCTGCTCGGGCTCGAGGGGGTGGTGATGCAGCGCGACCTCGACCCGGCCTGCGTGCAGGAGATCGTCGCCGGTTTCTACTGACAGCAAGAACGTTCAAGACCCGACCCGGACCGCCTGGCTAAGCTCGTCTGCCCAAGGAGGTTCCATGTCCCGTCAACACGAGTTCACCCAGGGTGCCCGCGATATGCTGCCCATGCTGCTCGGCGCCATTCCCTTCGGCATCATCTTCGGCAGCCTGGCCGGTTCCGCCGGGCTCGATCCCTGGCAGACGCAGGGAATGTCCCTGCTGGTCTTCGCCGGCTCGGCGCAGTTCATCGCCATCAGCCTGCTGGCGGGCGGTGCCGGCATCGCCGTGGTGCTGCTGACCACGTTCGTGGTCAACCTGCGCCATGCCCTGTACAGCGCCAGCATGCAGCCCCACGTGCGCCACCTGCCCAAGCGCTGGCGCATGCCGCTGGCCTTCTGGCTCACCGACGAAGCCTACGCGGTGGTGGTGCAGCGTTATGCGCGGGGTGACCAGGGCGCCCATCGCCACTGGTATTTCCTCGGCGCGGCGCTGGCCATGTACTGCAACTGGCAACTGTGCACGCTGGTCGGCGTGCTGTTCGGCCAGGCCGTGCCGAACATCGGTGCCTGGGGCCTGGACTTCGCCATGCTGGCGACCTTCATCGGCATCGTCGTGCCGATGCTGCGCAACCAGCCACAGGTCGCCGCCGCCCTGGTCGCGGCAGGCGTCGCGCTGGCCTGCCATGCGCTGCCCTACAAGCTCGGACTGATGGCCGCCGCAGCCAGCGGCATCGTCGTCGGGGTATGGCTGGAGCGGCGTCGGCCGCTGCTGCAGGAGGAGCTGGTCTGATGGATATCTGGTTGCTGATCCTCGGCATGCTGGCGATTACCTTCGTCACCCGCTACAGCCTGTTCGCTTTCCCCGACCTGCGATTCCCGCCCCTGGTCCGGCAAGGGCTGCATTACGTGCCGACCGCCGTGCTGAGCGCCATCGTGGTGCCGGGCATGCTGTTGCCGGACGGGCAGCACTGGGCGCTGAGCTGGAACAACGCCTACCTGCTGGCCGGCCTGGCGGCCATCGCCATTGCCGCCTGTACCCGGCATCTGCTGGCGACCATCGGCGGCGGCTTGCTGGTGTTCTTCCTGTTGCGCTGGGCCTTCGGGCAGCTGCCCATCTGACGACGGGCGGTGCCAGCGTCGCGCCTCGCGGCCCTCTACACCAGCGCGCTGACCTTCAGTTCGCGTTGGCTCAGGCGCAGGTAGTGTTCGCTGGCCTTGAGCAGCAGGGCCTGGTCGTCGACGCTCAGCTCCTGATGTTCACGGCCTTCGGCCTGGCTGCGGTACAGGCTCTCGCCAGGGCGGCGCTGCAGGCACTGGTAGCGTTGCTGGCGCGCCTCCACCTTGAGGCTCAGCAGGTCGACGTAGGCGACGCGCATCTCGTCGCTCTGCCCGGTTTCCAGGGCACTGCGTTGCAGCGGCGGCGTGTGGGTGAAGGGCGAGGCCGACAACATGACGTGCTGGCACTCCTGCAGGTCCGGGCGATGCTCGCCGTCGAGCAGCCAGCGGCCACGCAGATCGCGCTGCAGGCAGATGCGGCGCTGGCCGTGGTTGTCGACCTTGAGCCAGAGGCGGCGGAAGCGCCAGCGTGCGTCACAGTCGATCAGGTAGTTGGCAACGATGCTGTTGCCCTTGATCACTTGCATGAGGTGGCTGGTCGCGTGGATGCCGTGGGCATCCTGACTCAGGCGCAGGGTTTCCACGCCGGGGGTGTGCCAGGGTTTCCATACCAGGGTCTGCTGCATCGGTCGACTCCATGCCGAGCGCGAAACAGGAGGGAAGGGCGACTGCGCGCAGAACACGTTCCCTCGTGTTCCATGAGTTGTTATGGCGCGCAGGATAAAGCGATGGCAATGTGATGTCTGTCAGCATTTGCTGACAATTGCGCAATTTTTTGCGCTGCAGCTTCAGGCTTTTCGGGTGAGCGGTTGCTGCTCGAAGGTGACGCCTTCCAGGCCGTGGGCCTGCAGTGCGCGAATGTTGCCGTGGTCGCTGCCCTGCGGCGTGGCCAGCACGCTGCGGTAGTGCTCGCCGAAGGCGCGCAGCGCTTCTTCCTGGCTGAAGCCTTCCAGCAGTGCCAGGCCCAGGGTCTTGCACGAGCCTTCGTTCTGTCCGGCGGCGTTTTCCACGGCGCCATTACGGAAGGCGCTGGGCTGGTAGTCGTAGTGCTCGGCGACGAAGGCCAGGGTTTCGCTGAAGGCGAAGTCGTCCTGCAGCAGGCGGCTGCGCAGGGCGCTGAGAGCGGTCATCAGTGTTTTCCTTGTTCGAATGCGGCCTTCTGTTCGGCCGATGCTTCTGTCTGGTATTTGGCTTTCCAGTCGGCGTAGGGCATGCCGTACACCATCTCGCGAGCCTGATCGACGCTGACCTCGAGGCCCTGGTCGTCGGCCGCGGCCTTGTACCACTTCGACAGGCAGTTGCGGCAGAAACCGGCCAGGTTCATCAGGTCGATGTTCTGCACGTCAGAGCGCGTGCGCAGGTGCTGCAGCAGGGCGCGAAAGGTTGCGGCTTCCAGTTCCAGACGTTGTTGTTCGGTCATGGCGGGCTCTCCGGGATTAGATGGCGGCGATGATAAGAGCCTCGCCGGGAGGCAGCAAGCCGCCGTCAGCGATGGCCGGCGAGGGTGATGGACACCGATTCGGCGAAGCGCAGGGCATGGGGTTTGTCCACTTCCACCTCGGCGTAGCGCACGGCCTGGTGGGCCATGACCAGGTCGAGAATCTCCTGCGTCAGGCGTTCCAGCAGGGCGAAGCGGTTGCCTTCGACATGGGCGATGATCGCCTTGGTGATGGTGCGGTAGTTGAGGGCATGGTCGATGTCGTTGACTTCCACGGCATCGACGGCCGGATAGAGGATGGTCAGGTTGATCAACACGTCCTGCTTGTTGTTGATTTCCTCTTCCTTGATGCCGATGTAGGTGCGCAGGCGCAGGTCCTTGACGCGGATGCGCGCCATTCCGGGTTCCAGTCGCGGCATTAGTTGTTCCGTCCGATCAATTGCAGGAATTCGTGACGAGTGTTGCAGGACTCGCGGAAAGCACCAAGCATTACCGAGCTGCTCATCACCGAGTTCTGCTTCTCCACGCCACGCATCATCATGCACATGTGCTTGGCTTCGATCACCACGGCGACGCCGGCGGCGTTGGTCACGCGGGCAATGGCATCGGCGATCTGCTTGGTCAGGTTTTCCTGGATCTGCAGACGCCGCGCGTACATGTCGACGATGCGCGCCACCTTGGACAGGCCCAGCACCTTGCCGGTGGGGATGTACGCCACGTGCGCCTTGCCGATGAAGGGCAGCAGGTGGTGCTCGCACAGCGAGTACAGCTCGATGTCCTTGACGATCACCATCTCGTCGTTGTCGGACTCGAACAGCGCGCCGTTGACGATCTCTTCCAGCGACTGCTGATAGCCATGGCAGAGGTACTGCATGGCCTTGGCCGCGCGTTTGGGCGTGTCGAGCAGGCCTTCGCGCTCGGGGTTTTCACCGAGGCCCTTGAGAATTTCGCGGTAGTGCTGGGAAAGGGGTTCGCTCATGGCAGTGTCCTGATGAGTGGGCGCCTCACTTGAGGTGGCGACCACCATTGAGGGTAAGGGTGGTTCCGGTCAGGTAGGGGTTGTCGAGCAGGTAGCGCAGGCTCTGATAGAAGGCCTGTGGACCGGGCTCGATACCCAGCGCCGATTTCTCCAGGGCCTTGGCGCGATAGGCCTCGTCGTCACCTGCGTTGAACATCAGCAGTGCCGGGGCGATGCCATTGACCTTGATACGGGGGGCCAGGCGCGCGGCGAACGACAGGGTCAGACTCTCCAGGCCGGCCTTGCTGGCGCAATAGGCCGAACGATTGGCGCTGCCCTTGCGCACCACGTCGTCGCTGACGTGGACGATGTCCGCCTGTTCGGACTGCAGCAGCAATTCGCTGCAGTGCAGGTTGATCAGGTAGGGCGCGAGCATGTGCACGGTGAACAGCTGGCGGAAGACTTCGGCTTCCGAACCTGGCGTTTCCGCCAGCCACTGCGAGGCGTTGTGCACGATGGCTCGCAGGCCTCGGCACTGGGTCCTGAGCTGTTCGATGAAACGCATGATGCCGGCTTCGTCACTGAAGTCCGCCTGCAGGGCAATGGCGCCACGCTCACGCAAGCGCGCGATGCTGTCGCGTTCCTGGCGATAGCTGATGATCACCGGTTGACCCTCGTCGAGCAGGCGCTCGGCGCAGTACAGGCCGACCCGCTGGCCGGCACCGGTGATCAGAATGGGTAAAGAGGCAGCGCTCATGTGCGACTCACGCAGAAAGGGCGAAGGCCTGGCTGTACCGCCCTTGGGTACCTGACCAGTGGCAGGCGGCACGCACCAAGCCATGGACAACGCTATACCAGAGCTGCCTCTTGTACAACCATGTGAAGCATGCGGGTTTAGCGTCTGGGTCAGCTGGATTGCCCATTCTGCTGACTTTAAAGGCTTTTTTGCTCAGTTATGCTCGGCAGATTGTTGTGCTTTATTTGTACATTTATTGGTTTGTGTATAGGTTTTTGGCGGCCAGCGGGCAGAACGCAACCGGCCAGCACAGGGCTGGCCGGTCGTCGAAACGGTCAAGGGTCAGGGTTTGCCGATGCTGGCGGCACGCCTGCTCAGACGCGTCTGATAGTTGCCTTGCAGCCAGGGTTCGAGCAGCCGGGTCGAAAGCGGTATGAACAGGTAGGTCATCAGTGGCGTCAGGGCCAGTGTCGACAGCAGTATGCGGGTCACCAGCGACAGGTCCGCCAGCCAGGGGCCGAACAGCAGGTTGAAGGCCAGCGAGACGGGAAAGAAGGCCAGCCAGATGGCCACGCTCTGTTTCCAGCGCGGAGGTTGGCGAAGGCTGCTGCCGAACCAGGCATCGAGGCCGACGGCGCGTTTCTCCTGAGGCTGGGCGAACAGGCCGGCGCCCCGTGCCAGCCAGGCCTGGCGCGAGGCCGAGTGTTCCCAGGAGGCCATGGTCTGCTCGTCGCTGAAGCGGAACACGATCTGGAATTCGTCGTCACCTGGCGGTGGCGCCAGTACGCCGGAACCGAGATAGCCGGGGAAGTCGGTGGCGAGGTGCTCGCCTTCACGCAGCCAGGCGATGAAGTCGTGATAACGACCGTTGGCGACGCGGCGCGCCACCATGAGGGTAACAGGGGACATTGTGTATCTCCTCGAATGTTGCCTTGGCCGGGTAGGGCATCAGGCGCTGTCGGGCACGGGGTGCTGTGCTCGACGAAAAATGCAGCAAGGATTATTCCGGTTTTGTGCAAATAAGCCAGCCCCCTCATATGGCGCGGGCTCACAGCCGCCAGGCGCGCAGGCAGGCACTGTCGAGCTGCACCCATGCAGGGCGCATGGCGCCGGTAGAGCTGCATTGTTGTGCAGCGAACGGCGTTGTATAGGGTGTGTGCACAGGCTGGGTTACAATGCCGGCCTGTCACTTGCCGCGATGCCCGAAGCCATGTCCGAACTCGCTGGTGTCACTTCACTTGCGTCCAATGCCTTGAAGCAGGAAGAGCTGTTCCCGATCCGCGAGGTGTCGCGTCTGACCGGGGTCAACCCCGTCACCCTGCGTGCCTGGGAGCGGCGCTACGGGCTGATCCAGCCGACGCGTACCGACAGTGGCCATCGCCTCTACTCCCAGGCCGACATCGACGCGGTGCGCAGCATCCTGGCCTGGATCGAGCGTGGTGTTGCGGTCAGCAAGGTCGGTTCCATCCTGGCCAAGAGCGCCAGCAGCCGCACGGCACCGGCGCCGGCCTACGGCGAGGTCAGCGGTGACGACTGGAGCCAGTGGCAGGAGCAGCTGCGCAGCGCCCTGCAGCATTTCGACGAGGCCAGCGTGGCGCGCCTGTATGGGCAGATCTTCTCCTGCTACCCCTTGCCGGTGGTGTTCCAAGACATCCTCATGCCGGTCTGGCAGGAGCTGCTGCTGCGCCAGGACGATCCGGGCCAGCGCAGCGAATGGCTGATGCTCGATGCCTTCCTGCGCGGACGTTGCTGGCAGCGCCTGCAGCTGGGGCGCGACGAGTCGCGGCAGCGCGTGCTGCTGGTGGCATTGCCGAATCACTGTCGGGAGCTCGAACTGCTGGTCGCGGCGCTGCTGCTCGGCAGTCATGACATCGACGTGACGGTGATGGGGCCGGGCACGCCGCTGACCGACCTGGCGCTGGTCTGCGAGCGCATGCAGCCGCACGCACTGGTCATCTTCAGCCAGCAACCGCCTGGCGACGAGTTGCCACGACAACTGACGCGTCTCGCGCTGGGGCTGCAGTGCCCATTGTTGCTCGCCGGGGAAGGGGCCGATCTGGCCGAGGAGAGCCTGGCCGGCTCGCCAATCGCCTGCCTGGGGAGCGAGGCGCGGCTGATGCAGCGGCGCCTCCAGCAGTTCCTGGCCGGTCATCTCGATACCTGAACGGCCCGGCCGGTGCTGCGTCAGGCGATGGCTTCTGGCTGTTGCCGGTGTTCGCTGTGCTGCTCGAAGAGGTACTGACGCAATGTCTGCTCGTCTTCGGCATGCAGGGTTTCCACGCTGTAGGCGTAATGCCGGCGGTCGACGCGCCGGACCAGGCAGGCGCGCAGCTGCACGCGGCGCTCCATCGGCAGCATCAGTTGCAGCAACTGGTCCTTGGCCGGAGTACCGGCCTTGGCGTACTGCACCAGCATGCCGTTGTTCGACAGCTCCAGCGCCGTCAGTCCACTGGGCTGCTCGTTGCCGTCGAGCAGGGGCAGCGGGCCGGGCAGTTGCAGGCGCCAGGGGCGTTCGTGCAAACCCTGCTCGAAGATCAGCGGGGCGCCAAGCTCCAGGCGTGACTGCGTCTCGCTGTCCTGGACCAGGTACAGCGGAAAGCTCAGGTGCTCGTGGTCGCTGTGGGTGTTCAGGCTCAACTGCCGGGCGTCGCTCACGTGGCTCAGCAGTGCGCTCAGCTGCTCGCCGATGGCCAGCTGCGCGACAGCCGCCGAGCGGGGCGCGCGCAGGGGCTGGGAGATGAGTTCCTGGATGAAATCCAGCTCGGCCTGGGTCAGCAGCGGGTCGCGTTGCATGGAATGAGACTACAAGGGGGGTAAACCCTTCGGACTGCGTTACCGGCGGATAGTTTTGTCCGTTCGTCAGCTTTTCAGGCGTGCCAGCTCGGCCTTCAGCTCGGCCACTTCGCTTTCCAGCTCCTTGACGCGCTGCTGGGCCTGCACCTGCTCGGTGACGTCCTTCTGGATGCCGATGTAGTAGGTCAGCTGGTCGCCTTCGTTGAGCACCGGGGTGATCGACAGCTCGTTCCAGAAGGCGCTGCCGTCCTTGCGGTAGTTGCGGATGATCTGGCGGCAGGGCCGTTGCGCCTTGACCGCATCGCGAATCGCCTGCAGGCCTGCTTGTGCGCGGTCGCTGCCCTGCAGGAAACGACAGTCCTGGTAGAGGATGTCGTCGCTGGCGTAGCCGGTCAGACGCTCGAACGCCGCGTTGGCATAGATGAGGATGTTGTCTTCACCTTCCTGCTCGGCCACCACGATTCCGTCGTTGGAGGCGTCGACTACCAGTTGCAGTAGCTTGGCATTGATCATCGGTTCGATTCCGCAAAGGATATGCAGAGCATTCTAAAACATCGGGTCATGCTGTCTACTTGCGGCATAATGCGCGGCGTTTTTCCTGTTTCTGGAGTTGTCATGAAAGTCGCCATCGTCTCGGGATCGGTCTACGGCACGGCCGAGGAAGTCGCCCGCCACGCCGAGCGTCAGCTCAAGGCCGCCGGGCTGGATGCCTGGCACAAAGCGAACATGAGCCTCGATGAACTGCTGGCGTTCGCCCCCGATGCCTTGCTCACCGTCACCTCCACCACCGGCATGGGCGAGCTGCCGGACAACCTGCTGCCGCTGTACAGCGAGCTGCGTGACCGCCTGCCGGCCATGGCGGGGCGACCCGCCGCAGTGCTGGCGCTGGGCGACTCCAGCTATGACACCTTCTGTGGCGGCGGCGAGCTGATGCGCGAGCTGTATGCCGAGCTGGGCCTGCGTGAGGCGGTCGAGATGCTGCGCCTGGACTCCAGCGAGACGGTCACCCCGGAAAGCGACGCCGAGCCCTGGCTGCAGGCGCTGGCTACTGCGCTGAAGAGCTGACATGCACCCGCGTGCGCGGCAGTTGATCGAGCGCCTCGGTCTCGACGCGCATCCGGAGGGCGGTTTCTATCGGCGGCTGTTCGTTGCCTCGCAGCGCGATGCGCAGGGGCGGGCGGCCTCCAGCGCCATTCTGTTCCTGCTGCCGGGGGGAGTGGTGAGTCGCTGGCACCAGGTCGATGCCGATGAGCTGTGGCATTTCCACGAGGGCGATCCGTTGCAACTGCTGATCGCCGATGCGCCTGGCAGCCCGCGTTGCGAGCTGCTCGGTCCCGTCGAGGGCGAGCAGTTGCCGCAGCGCGCCGTGCCTGCCCATGCCTGGCAGGCCGCCCGTTCGACAGGGGCCTACACCCTGGTCGGCTGCAGCGTGGCGCCGGAGTTTCAGTTCGCCGGCTTCCGCTTGCTGGCCGATGATCAGCACGCTCAGGCGCAGTGGCCGCAGCTGGTGGGCGAGTATCCCGAGTTGCTCTGACACGCCGATCACCACGGCGAATACCCGCTTATCGCCCCTCGGCGCGCCAGCCTCGTGACCCGCAAAGCCATCAAGATGGCTGCCAGGGAGACTACCGCCTGACAGGCGCAGGACTAGACTGCGGACACCACCGACCAACAAGAATATCGAGGTGACCGCCGTGAATGCTCCGCTGAAACTCCCTGCCGTGAAGAATCAGGTCTCCGAGGCCGAATGGCGCACCCGCGTCGACCTCGCGGCGTGCTATCGCCTGATCGCGCTGTACGGTTGGGATGACCTGATCTTCACCCATATCTCGGCCAAGGTGCCGGGCACCGAGGACTTCCTCATCAACCCCTACGGGCTGATGTTCCACGAAATCACCGCGTCGAGCCTGGTCAAGGTCGACCTGGCCGGCAGCAAGCTGATGGACAGCCCGTTCGACATCAATCCGGCCGGCTACACCATCCACAGCGCGGTGCACGAGGTGCGCCACGATGTCGGCTGCGTGCTGCATATCCATACGCCGGCGGGCATCGCCGTGTCGGCGCAGAAGCAGGGCCTGTTGCCGCTGTCCCAGCAGTCGCTGTTCGTCCTCGCCAGCCTGGCCTACCACGGGTACGAGGGCGTGGCGCTGAACCATGACGAGAAGGCGCGCCTGCAGGCCGACCTGGGCGACAAGAACTTCATGATCCTGCCCAACCATGGCCTGCTCACCGCGTTCGGCAGCATCGCCGATGCCTTCCTCGGTATGTTCACCCTGCAACGCGCCTGCGAGATCCAGGTCATGGCGCAGGGCGCGGGCACCGAGCTGATCCACATCCCGCAGCAGATTCTCGATGGCGCCAGGGCGATGATCGCCGGGGTGATGAAGACGCAGCAGGGCATGGGCGGTGCACTGCCCTGGCCGGCGCTGCTGCGCAAGCTGGATCAGCAGATGCCGGGCTACGACCAGTGAGCGAACTGCCAGGCATCGACCTGCAGCACTGGCAGGCGCAGGGCCGGACCATGACCTTCGCCGGCCAGCCGATACGCTACTGGCAGGCAGGCGCGGCGGATGCCGAGCCCCTGCTGCTGATCCATGGCTTCCCCACCGCGAGCTGGGACTGGCATCGCCTGTGGGCACCGCTGGCCGGGCGCTACCGGCTGATCGCCTGCGACATGCTCGGTTTCGGCTATTCGGCCAAGCCGCGTGGCCATGCCTACAGCCTGCTGGAGCAGGCCGACCTGCAGCAGGCGCTGCTGGCGCAGGTCGGCGAGCAACGCCCCGTGCACGTGCTGGCGCACGACTATGGCGACAGCGTGGCGCAGGAGCTGATCGCCCGCCATCAGGAGGGGCGCCTGCAACTGGCCAGTTGCGTGTTCCTCAATGGCGGCCTGTTCCCCGAGACTCACCATCCGGTGCGCGTGCAGAAACTGCTGCTGGGCCCCCTGGGGCCGCTGATCGGGCGGCTGTTCTCACGGCGCAAGCTGGCGCAGAGCTTTGCGCGCATCTTCGGTCCGCATACCCAGGCCAGTGAGGCCGAGCTGGATGCGCTGTGGCAACTGATCGAACACGACAACGGCCCGGCGGTGATGCACCGTCTGATCCGCTACATGCCCGAGCGGCGTCAGCAACGCGAGCGCTGGGTCGCGGCGATGCAGGCGACGCAGGTGCCGATGCGCGTCATCGATGGCGCCGTCGACCCCATCTCCGGTGCGCACATGGTGGCGCGCTACCGCGAGCTGATCACCGCGGCCGATACCGTGCTGCTGGAGGGCATCGGCCATTACCCGCAGCTCGAGGCGCCTGACCAGGTGCTCGCGCATTATCTGCAGTTCCGTGATCTGCCGGAGGCCGTGGCATGCAGCGCCGAACACTGCTGAAAGGTACCGCCGTTGCTGGCGTGGCCGCGCTTGGCGCCGGGTTCTGGGCCTTGCCCGGTGGCCCGCGCCCGGCTGCGCTGAGCCTCGCTGCCGCGCAGCAGGTGCTGGCCGATCTGCAGGGCAGGGCGTTGCAGAGCCTGCGCGGCTGGAGCCCGAGCGAGGTGTTCAACCACTGCGCGCAGAGCATCGACTACTCCATCGACGGCTACCCCCGGCTCAAGCCGGCCTGGTTTCGCCACAGCCTGGGGCCTGCGGCGTTCGCCGTGTTCAGCGCACGCGGCGGCATGCGGCATCCGCTCGACGAGCCGATTCCCGGCGCGGCTGCGCTGCTCGAGCCGGACAGCCAGGAAGCCGCGCTGCAGCGGCTGCGCAGCGCCTTCGTGCGTTTCGCCTCATACCAGGGCGAGTTGCAGCCGCATTTCGCCTACGGTGCGCTGAGCCACGGCGAATATGCCGCCGCGCACGTGATGCACCTGTACGACCACCTGAGTCTGCTGCGCCTCGCATAAGGTCGCATTATCGGCCGTCATTCAGGCGCCGCGCGCGCCTTGTGAAGCGTGCGGGGCTGCCTGACACTCGGGGCATTCACATTCTGCCGAGGGAGCTTTCGATGAGCGATGCCATCCGTTTCGAAGATCAAGTGGTCATAGTCACCGGTGCCGGTGGTGGCCTGGGCCGCGCCCATGCCCTGTTGTTCGCCCGTCACGGGGCCAGGGTGGTGGTCAATGATCTGGGCGGCAGCACCCATGGCGAAGGGGCCAACGCGTCGGCCGCGGACAAGGTGGTGGAAGAGATTCGCGCCTTCGGCGGTACGGCGGTGGCCAACCATGATTCGGTCACCGATGGGGACAAGATCGTGCAGACCGCGCTGGATACCTTCGGCCGCATCGATGTGCTGGTCAACAATGCCGGCATCCTGCGCGACAAGAGCTTCCACAAGATGGAAGACGCCGACTGGGACCTGGTCTACAAGGTCCACGTCGAAGGCGCCTACAAGACCACCCGTGCCGCCTGGCCGCACCTGCGCGAGCAGAATTTCGGGCGGGTGATCTTCACCTCGTCCACCTCGGGCATTTACGGCAACTTCGGCCAGAGCAACTACGGCATGGCCAAGCTCGGCCTCTATGGCCTGACCCGCACGCTGGCCATCGAAGGGCGCAAGAACAACATCCTGATCAACGCCATCGCGCCCACCGGCGCCACGCGCATGACCGAAGGGCTGATCCCGCCGCAGGTGTTCGAGCAGCTCAAGCCCGAGCTGGTCAGCCCGCTGGTGGTGTACCTCGGTAGCGCCGCCTGCCAGGACACCGGCGGCCTCTACGAGGTCGGTGGCGGCTGGATCGGCAAGGTGCGCTGGGAGCGCAGCCTGGGTGTCGGTTTCGATCCGCGCGCCGGTTTCAGCCCCGACGACGTCGCCGCGCAGTGGCAGCGCATCTGCGATTTCGACGGCGCCGCGCATCCGGCGGACAACGTCGAGGCGCTCAAGGAAATGATGGCGAACCTGCAACAGTACGCACTCTGAGCGACACCCGCAGGGACCAGGGCCGACTTCGATGTCGGCCTTTTTCGTCGTGCTTGCGGCCGCTGGCGCATCGGCGAGGTACCGGGCCGCACTTTCGTCGGGTGCCGTCGGCAGGCACTGCGGCTAAGCTCGACGCATCATCATCAGAAGGAATGACCGATGCGTCGTCTGCTGTCGTCGCTGCCCATCGTCCTGCTTGCCGCCTGTTCCACGCCTGGGGCCTTCTTCGGCGCCACCGAGGGTGAAGTCTTCGAGCCGCATGTGCTCAGCGACGAGAATCGCGCCCTGGTCTACCTCTATCGCCCGCGCAACGACTGGGCCGACCAGGAACTGGAGGCGCCGGGGCTGTTTCTCGACAACCAGCTGATCGGCAGCCTGCCGAGCAACGGCTACCTGGCATTCGAATTCGAGGCGGCCAACTACAAGCTGGAAATGCGCCGGCCACTGGCAGGCAGCTTCTGGACCTTGCTGGCCGACGGCCCGCTGGATTTCACCCTGATCTCCAGCTTCACCCTGGATGCTGCCGTCGGCGGCACCTACTACCTGCGTTACGACGAGGACGGCCCACCGCCGCAGGGCGGGGCGCTGCAGAGTGGCGGCGATGGCCCCTTGCAACTGGTCTCGGCCGAGTTGGCGCAGCACGAACTCGGGGCGACCCGCCTGGTGCAACCGATGGCCCGCATTGCTGCCAGCCACCAGGAGCCGGAGCGACCGCAACGTGGTTTCTGGCGCTCGATCGGCGAAGCGCTGGACAAGGTCGGTATCTGATCGCGTCGGGGAGTAGTACCCGGTTGTTACCTGTCGGAAGCTTTAGGGGCGAATAATGGCCTCGTTCAACCTACCTTCAGGAGACGATCATGGCTGCCAAGAAAATTCTCATGCTGGTCGGCGACTACGCCGAGGACTACGAAACCATGGTGCCGTTCCAGGCCCTGCAGATGGTCGGTCACACGGTGCATGCGGTGTGCCCGGGCAAGGTCGCGGGGCAGACGGTGCGAACCGCCATCCACGACTTCGAAGGCGACCAGACCTACAGCGAGAAGCCCGGGCACAACTTTGCCCTGAACCATGACTTCGACAAGGTCCGCGCCGAGGATTACGACGCGCTGCTGGTGCCCGGTGGCCGTGCGCCCGAATACCTGCGGCTGAATGCGGACGTCGTCGCCCTGGTCAAGGCGTTCGCCAGCGCGGACAAGCCCATCGCTGCGGTTTGCCACGGCCCGCAACTGCTGGCGGCCGCCGGTGTGCTGGAAGGACGCGAGTGCAGCGCCTACCCGGCCTGTGCGCCGGAGGTGGGGCTGTCTGGCGGCACCTACGTGGACATTCCGGTAGACCAGGCGCACGTGCAGGGCAAGCTGGTCACGGCGCCGGCCTGGCCTGCGCATCCGGCCTGGCTGGCGGCGTTTCTCAAGGTGCTGGGGACGGAAATCCGTCTGTAGCGCAACGTGGCCCGGAGCGGATTCGGGGTGCATCATGGCGCCATTCCCCGAACGCATCCGGGCCGCAACGCCCGAGAGGAGACAGCGCCGATGTGCGAACTCTATGTGAAGGCCGATCCGATTCTCTACGAGTCGCGCTCACGCTCGCTGCGCATTCGTGGCGTGGTCACCACCTTGCGTCTGGAGAACCAGTTCTGGGACATCCTGCGCGAAATCGCCGAAGTCGATGGCATGACCACCAACCAGCTGATCACCAAACTCTACGAAGAGGTCATGGACCTGCGTGGCGAGGTGGTCAACTTCGCCTCGTTCCTGCGCGTCAGCTGCACCCGCTACCTGGCGCAGAAGGCCGGGCGGCAGGTGCCGTTGCGGGTGGTGGGCGCGGGCAGCTGAATCAGCGATACATCCAGAAGTTCGGATGCGCTTCCGTGGGTGTGTCGGCGGTTTGCCGGGTGGGACGGGACGACTGCAGGAAACGTTTGATCAGGCTCATGTCTGGGGCTCCTGGGTGATGAGGCGAACAGGCGGCCATGATCGGTGTGGCAGTCTCATTGAGAAACTGGATTGTTTCTATGCTGGCAATTATCAATGGCTATGCCTGAGCGATTGCCCGCCACTTCAGCGGGCAACCGGCGCCTCAGACCAGGCGTCGAGGCAGGCGTACGCTGACCTGCAAGCCACCGAGCGCCGAGTCTTCCAGGCTGATGCTGCCCTGATGCAACTCCACCACCCGGCGTACGATGGACAGCCCCAGCCCCGCACCCTGGCCGTCGCCGAGACGAAAGAAGCGTTCGAACAGGCGCTCGCGCAGTTCCGCCGGTACCCCGGGGCCGCTGTCCTGCACCTGCAGCACCAGCGCCTGCGCGCTGGCCAGCAACTGGACCTGGATGCAGCCACCTGCGGGTGTGTACTGCACTGCGTTGCTCACCAGGTTCTGCAGCAGAATACCCAGGCTTGGCGCGTCGGCGACGAGGTCGTAGTCGCCCTGATCGTCGGCTTCCAGGACCAGGTCCTGCTGGCGGTTCAGGGCCAGCGGGGTGAGTTCGGCCAGTTCGCTGCGCAGAAACGCCAGCAGGTCCGTCTTGCCCATGCTCAGGCGTACGCTGTTGGGGTCGAGGCGCGCCAGGGTCAGCAACTGGGCCACCACGCGGGTGGCGCGGTCGACACCGCCGGCCAGCTGGCGCAGGGCTTCGTCGCGGTCAGTGGCATCCGGCGCTTCCAGGGCGTTCTGCGCGTGGATGCGCAGCACCGCCAACGGCGTGCGCAGTTCGTGCGCGGCATCGGCGATGAAGCGCTTTTCCTGCTCCAGCAACTGGTTGACCTGCAGCAGCAGGCGGTTGAGCGCGGCGGCCATCGGTTCCAGCTCGTTGGGCAGCGGCGGGAAGACCAGCGGCGACAGGTTGTCCGGTGCCCGGCCACGAATGGCGTCGGCCATGCGCTGCAGGGGACTGAGGCCCCAGCCGACCGCCAGCCACAGCAACAGCCCGACCAGTGGCAGGCCGATCAGCAACGGCTGCAGGCTGCGCTGGGCGATCTTGCCGATCAGCTCGCCGCGCACATCCTCGCGTTCGCCGGCCAGTACCCAGTGGTAGTCGCGGCTGTCATGCAGGACGAATACCCGCCAGCGATGCTCGCCGATGTTCAGCGTGTGGTAGCCGATCAGGTAGCGGGCCAGTTGCGCCAGGCGCTCGCGCATCGGCTGTTCGCCATCGGGCAGGGCCAGGCCGAGCTGCTCGATCATGTCGTTGAGCAACCCCGGCGGGGCGCTGGCGGACTGGAACAGCAGCTCGCCATCGTCGTCGAGCATCTGGAAGGCCAGCTTGCCTTCGTATTCGTGACCGAGCAGGTTCTCCGGGTTGCGCGCGCTGTGCAGCAGCAGCGCCTCGTCGAGCACCGTCTGCATCTCGCGGCGCCCGCTCTCGTCGAGGTCATGGCGTACCAGCCCCATCAGCAGGCGCGCGGTCTGCGACAGCTGGGCGTCGAACAGTTCGCGCACCTCATGCACGGAGTCGTTGTAGATCTTGTGGCTGATCAGGCCGAAGCTGGCGGCGAGCATCAGCAGCAACAGAACCAGCAGGCGGGTGCGGATGGAGCCGAAGGTCTTCAGCACCCTCATTTGTCCACCAGATAACCGACGCCACGCACGGTGCGGATCAGCTCCGGGAAGAATTTCTTGCGCAGGTGGTGCACGTGCACTTCCAGGGCGTTGCTTTCCACTTCCTCGTCCCAGCCATACAGCGCCTGCTGCAGCTTGTCGCGGGTCAGCACGCGGCCGGGCTGGATCAGCAATTCGTGGAGCAGGAGGAATTCCTTGCGTGGCAGGTTCACGGTCTGGCCCTGGTACTCGACCATCTGGCTGGCCGGGTCGAGGCGCACGCCGCGGTATTCCAGTGCCGGTTGCGGGCGCTGGAAACTGCGCCGCAACAAGGCCCGCAGGCGCGCCTTGAGTTCGGCCACGTCGAAGGGTTTGACCAGGTAATCGTCGGCGCCGGCATCGAGCCCGGCGATGCGGTCGCCGGTGGCATCGCGGGCGGTGAGGATCAGCACCGGCACCGGGTTGGCGGCGGCCCGCAGGTGCTTGAGCACCTGCAGGCCGTCCATGCGCGGCAGGCCGAGGTCGAGGATGACCAGTTCGAAGCTTTCGTGGCTCAGGGCATGCAGGGCGCTGGCGCCGTCCTGCAGCCAGTCCACGGTGTAGCCCTCGGGTTTCAGCGCGGTACGAATGCCTTCGCCCAGGGCCGGGTCGTCTTCGACGAGAAGAATGCGCATGGCAGCTCCTGCAGATGAATTACTTGAGTTTACCCTCGACCTGCTGCAAAAGCGCCTGGGCTTCCGCGCGGCGTCCCTTGTCAGCCAGTTCGCGGCCTGGACGGTCCTTGGCGGCCAGGGCTTTCTGCAGCGCGCCACGGGCTTCTGCGTAGCGCTTCTTGCGCTGCAGGTAGTCAGCGTAGAAGTAGTTCGGGTCGATGCCATCGGGGTTGATCGCCAGGGCCTGCTTGAGCAGCTTCTCGGCCTCGTCGTCGTCACCGAAACCGATCGGCCAGCCGGGCACCTGGTAGTACAGGCTGCCAAGGCTGGTGTAGGCCGAGCCGGCCAGTGCCTGGGGGTCGATCGCCAGGGCCTGCTCCAGGCTGGACTTGGCCTGCTTGACCAGGCTCAGCGCGCCGAGGCCACCCTTGGCGCCAGCCTGGGTGCTGAGGATGATGCCGCGCCAGATCAGCAGCTCCGGCGCCTTGGGTTCGCCGGCCAGGGCCGCGTCGGCCTGCGTGACCAGCTTGCCGAAGGCTTCTTCGCGCTGCTTCTCCGGCAACTGGTAGTTGATCTCGGCCCAGCGCGTCTGCAACTGGTGCAGCTGGGTCTGGCCGCCCTCGCTCAGGGCGAAGGCGGGCAGGGCGGCACAGCCGAGCGCGGCGATAATCAGGGTGCGAAATGCGTTCACGGGGCAATCTCCTCAGTGCTTGTGACGGGCGAAGCGTTGAATGATCGGCAACTGCTTGCGCAGGGCCTGGTCGACCACCCGCGGCAGCAGGCCGTTGAGGCGCACGAACAGGCGCTCGGGCCAACCCAGGTAGCGTTCTTCCTGCTCGTGGCGAATGGCCTGGAGCAGCTCGCCGGCGACCTGCTCGGGGTCGTCCATGGCCACCCCCAGCTCGTCGTTCATCGCCACCACGCTGGGCGCGTTCATCGGCGTGCGGGTGGCGCGTGGCGCGAAGTAGAGGACGCCGACGTTGGTGTCGGCCAGTTCGCGGCGCAGTGCTTCGGAGAAACCGCGCAGGGCGAACTTGCTGGCGCAGTAGGCGGCGAAGCCCGGGTAGCCGATGGTGCCGAAGGTGGAGCCGACGTTGATCAGCAGGGCCCGGCGCTGTGCCCGCAGCAGTGGCAGCAGGCGCTGGGTCAGCTGCAGTGTGGCGGTGACATTGAGACCGATCAGCTCGGCGATCTGCTGCTCGTCCTGCTGGTCGAGCAGGCCGAAGCGGTTGACCCCGGCCGCGTTGATCAGGCAGTTGAGCCCGCCGAAGTTCTGCGCCGCGGCGACCAGCGCATCCCGCCCGGCCCGTGTGCCGATGTCGGCCTGGACCAGCTGGATCTGTTGCGGAAAGCGCTTGAGCAGCGGCTCCAGCGGCTCCAGGCGGCGGCCGGCCAGCAGCAGGTGGGCCCCCTCGCTGGCCAGGCGCTCGGCCAGGGCCTGGCCGATGCCACCACTGGCGCCGGTGAGCAGGGCGCGGCAGTCCGTTGGTTGCATGGCGTCACTCCTCCGTGGACAGCGGCAGGCTGCGGAACATGTCGCCGTACAGGCGGTAGACCACCTTGGCGGTGTGCACCACGGCGGCCTTGTCGTCGTCGTTGTCCAGGCGGTTCATCAGCTTCTTGAAGAACTCGATGTGCTCCAGGTCCAGGCTGCCGTGGGAGTTGAGGTAGCTGAACGCCTTGTTCGGCAGTTGCAGCTTGTCCTGGATGATGCCGGCCGCCTGGGTGGCCAGGGCGATGCTGGTGCCTTCGAGGACGTTGACCATGCCGAAGAAACTCACCGGGTTGTGTCGGGCGATGCGGTCGTAGACATAGGCCACCATCAGTTCGGTGGGCAGGCGCGGGGTGCCGTTGCGCACCGCTTCCTGATCGGCGCCACAGGCGGCGATGTCGTTGAGTACCCACTCCTGGTGGCCGTACTCCTCCTCGATGTACTCGGCGATGGCCTCGCGCAGCCACTCCAGACGCTCCGGCAGGCGCGCGCCGCAGGCCATCAGCAGCGGCACGGTGTGCTTGACGTGGTGGTAGGCCTCGGTGAGGAAGGCGATGTAGCTGTGCAGGGCGACCTGGCCGGTCATCGCCTGCTGGATGATCGGTGCGCCGAGCAGGTAGTCGCGTTCGGCCTGGGTCTGGGCCAGCAGGGATTCGTAGAAACTCATGCGTGTACTCCTTCGGCCATCAGTTGGCTGATGGCGGCTTGGTAATGGTTGAACAGGGCAGGGCGGCGCAGGCGGCCGTTGGCCGTGGCCAGGTCGTTGCTCGCGCTGAAAGGCGTATCGGCGCGCAGCCAGTGGTGCACGCGGGCGTAGTCCGGCAGGTCCTGGTTGACCGCGTCCACGGCCGCCTGCAACTGCGCGTCGGGGGTGTTGGGAAAGCGTGGCACCAGCACGGCGACGTTCGCCGGCAGCGCCTCGCCATGCAGCCAGGCCTGGGCAATGGGCAGTTGCTGGACCAGCTCGGATTCGACCCACTCCGGGTTGACGTTGCGCCCGTAAGCGGTGATGAACTGATGCTTCTTGCGCCCGTGCAGCACCAGGAAACCCTGCTCGAAATGGCCGAGGTCACCACTGCCCAGCCATTCGCCTTGCGGCGCCGGCTCGCCGAGGTAACCGAGCATGCGTGCGCCCTTCACCAGCACCTCGCCGTCGTCTGCCAGCCTGACCTGCAGGTGCCCGAGCGGCTTGCCGGTGCTGCCGATGCGGCGCGCTTGCGGGGTATTGAGGCAGACCACCGAGGCGCACTCGGACAGGCCGTAGCCCTCGAAGATCGGCAGCTCCAGCGCGTCGGCACGTTCCAGCAGCTGCGCGGAGACCCGGCCGCCACCGACCGCGACGAAGCGCAGCGAGCCCGGCACCGGCAGCCTGCGTTCGGCCGCGCTGACCAGCGCCAGCAACAGCTGCGGCAGCAGGATCAGGCTGTTCGGCTGGGCTGCCTGCAGCGCCTGGAGAAAACGCGCCAGGTCGAAGCCGCTGGCGCCGCTCAGGCCGATCCGCGCCATGGGCATCAGTTCCACCCGGGCGCCGGCCAGCAGCGGCGCATAGACGCCGGCGATGTTCTCCAGCAGGGTGGCCAGCGGCAGGATGCACAGGTGCCGCTGCACGTCACGGCTGGCGCTGGCCTCGACCAGGCTGCCGGCCACCGCCAGTTGCGTGGCCAGGTCCAGGCACACGCCCTTGGGCTGGCCGGTGGTGCCGGAGGTGTAGGTGATCTTGCAGGTGCCGGGGTGCAGCTCGGCCGCGTGCGCCACACTGCGGCGATGGATGTCACCCTCCACGCTGGCGAAACCGGGCGCACCGGCGCCGATCAGCAGGTCGATGCCGGCGCTGTCCAGCACGTGGCGCTGCTGCTCGGCGGAAAAGAACGCCGGCAGCGGTACGCAGACCAGGCCAGCATGCAGCGTTGCCAGGTCCCACAGCACCCAGTCGATGCCATTGTCCAGGGCCAGGGCCACGCGCTGTGCACCCAGCTCGCGCAGGTGCCGGCTGCGGCTGGCCACGGCTGCCAGCAGGCCGTCGTAGGTCAGCTCGTGGCCATCCTCGGCCAGCGCCGTGCGCGGGCCGAAGGTGGCCATGCGCGCGAACAGGGATTCAGCTGCAGACCACATCGGGCATGTCCTCCAGTGCATAGAGCGGTTGGTGGCCGAGGCGCGGATAGGCGCCCAGTTGCAGCAGACGCTGATGACCGCCATGGATGTCGCCGGCCATGACCAGCGGGCGGTTGTCGTAGTAACGGCCCCAGTCGGCCAGTTCCTCGCCCATGCGCGCCGGATCGGCCTCGCCCAGCGCGATGGGGGTCAGCCCCAGGCGCTGAAAGCTGTTGAGCAGTGTCGGCGTGCCGGTGAAGGTGACCCAGCGAAACCCCAGGGCCACCAGCAGGTCGGTCAGGGCGACGATCAGCAGACGCGCGGCGCCCGGGCTGTCGGCAGCCAGGTTGCCCACCTCCACGACCTCGCCGCGGCCAGGCTGGGCGTGGCCCAGGCGTGCGCCGATGGCGTGCTGGATCGGTTCGTCCAGGTAGCGTTCGAGAAACAGCGGGCCGCTGCTGCCGCTGCGCACGCCGACGGCGCCGAGCAGTTGCCCGGCCTGGTTTTCCAGGCCGAACAGGCAGGGCATGAAGTGCCGGATATGTGCGTCGTACTGCACTTCGAAGCGCTGGCGGATGAACTGCTCCAGCGCCGCGCGGCGGGCACTGTCAGGAGAAGCCAGGTGAAGTTCGTAACTGTCGCCACGACCGATGCGGGCAACGGGACGATCATGATGCGCCCAAGGTAGTTCCATGTGTGGAACCTCGCTGATGAACCTGGGAGCGATTGTGTGGAGCCTGGCTTAACGTTGTATTAAGTGATGCAAAAACGCGGGATCACCCGCAAAGGGCGGCGGTGGACGGAGGAGCGGCACGGGCATGAAGGTGATCACAGTTTGTGCCACTATCGGGCCTGCAATCCCGCTAAAGGCTTGCCATGCCCGGAGCACGGTGCTTTGCTGGCCGGCATTCGTGAGCAGACGACACACGACTTCAGATCAAGGATGACCCTCATGCCTGCAAGGCTCATTGCCCGGCGCAGCCTGTTCGCCTGCCTCCTGGCGCTGTTCGCTTCCACCTGCCAGGCGGCTATGGTGGAGTGCTCGCTGAACACCGACCGATCACAGTTTGGCTCGCAGTTGGAGCTGGCCATCGATGGCGACGCCTGTGCCCAGTTCAGCGTCGGCTTCCTGTTCTATACGCAGCAGGAGTACGAGCAGAGTCGGCTCTGGTATGCCAGTGCGGCGGAGCAAGGTGTCACCCGCGCGGCATTCGAACTCGCCTTGCTGTACCGCGACCATCTGCTGGACGATCCTGGCGCTGAGCGGGTGCGCTGGATGAACATGGCAGCCGAGCAGGGGCTCGTGCATGCGCAGATCGAGTTGGCGATCGACTACATCGAGAATCCTGGCGATAGCGCTGAGCGGGTCAGGGTCATGTCCTGGCTGGAACAGGCCGCGCAGCAGGGCGACGTCAAAGCCATGTACCTGCTGGGATGGCTCTACGGGAACGACGCCTCGGGCGTTCAGGACATGGCCAGCGACGACGAGCTGGGCATGCACTTCAGTCTGGCCGACGACAAGGCGCTGTACTGGACCTGCCAGGCGGCCGAGAGGGATGATGCCGACGCGCAGATGAGCCTCAGCGATGCCTACAGCTACGGGCGTGGCACCCGCGTCAACCAGGTGCAACGGCGGCTGTGGCTGGAGCGCGCGGCCAGCAACGGCAGCGAGGAGGCCCGTCAGTGGCTGGATACCAGCGACATGGCCTGGTACAGCCGCCTGGAGCGCTGGGTGAAATGGCAACTGGTGGATGAGACGGCGCGTTGCCCGGACGAGGCAATGGCGGCGTTCAGCGAATAGAACAGGCAACTGGCAGGGAGGGAATCCGCATGCGTATCCAACTGGTCTCTGCGTTGTGCGCGCTGAGTCTGGCCGCTCTGGGCGTCCAGGCACGTGACACCAACGAGGTGGTCACCGCCGATCGCCAGGACGCGGCCATTGCCGCCGCGGTGCGCGAGGCGCAGCGTACTCTGGATGACTTCCTGCAGCTGGCCGCCGCGCCCCCTGCTGGCACCCAGGGGTTCCGGGTGCAGGTCATGGTCGAGGACGACCATGGCATCGAGACGTTCTGGATCACGCACTTTCGTGTGCTCGATCAGGGCTTCGTCGGCGAGGTGGCCAACGAGCCCCGTGTGGTCAAGAGCGTGACCTGGGGGCAGCAGCTGCGCTTCAGCCGCGAGCAGATCACCGACTGGGGCTACCTGCGCAACGGCCGCCAGGTGGGCAGCTTCACGGTCTGTGCACTGTTCAAGCAGATGCCCGCCGAGCAGGCGGCGTACTACCGCGAGGAGCACGGTTTCGACTGCTGAACGCCCGGCGCGCGGCGCTCAACCCACCTGCGCGATCCAGTCGCCGAGGTTGTAGTAGTTGCTGATGCGCGCGACCTTGCCGGCCCTGATCTCAAAGAAGGCGCCGGCCGGCAGTACGTAGGTCTGGCCACTCGCCGGCGGCAGGCCTTCGTCGTCGGCCAGGTATTCGCCGTGGACCACGAATTCGGCTGCGGCGCGGTCGCCACCGGCGTTCTGCATGATCACGATGTCGCTCAGGCGCTCGCGGTAGCAGCGGTTCATCTTGTCCATGAAGGCGGCGAAGGTGGCCTTGCCGACCTGGCGCTCACCCTGGTTGATGTCGTGCACCACGTCGTCGGCCAGCAGGTCGAGGAAGGCGGGCATGTCCCCGGCGTTGAACGTGTCGTAGTAGGCCTGCACCAGTTCGGTGGCGGTCATGGCTAAGTTCCTTTCGTAGCGTGGTTAGTGGTTTGTCGGCTCGCATGATAAGTTCGCCCCTTCTCGTCGGCATAGCCGCCGGCGTCATCCTGCTGCTGGCGAACGACTGCCGATGGACATCGAATTGCTCCAGGGGCCGCAGATAGCCCCCCACATCGAAGACCTGGCGCGCCTGCGCATCACGGTCTTCCGCGATTTTCCCTACCTCTACGACGGCAGCCTCGACTACGAGGCCGAGTACCTCGACACCTATGTGCGCAGCGCGGGCAGCCTGTGCGTGCTGGTGCGCGACGAGGGACGGGTGGTGGGGGCGTCCACGGGGCTGCCGCTGGCCGACGAGAGCGAAGCCTTTCAGCGCCCCTTCATCGCTGGCGGCTGGGACCCGGCACGCCTGTTCTACTGCGCCGAGTCAGTGCTGTTGCCGGCCTGGCGCGGGCGCGGCCTGGGCGTGCGTTTCTTCGCCGAGCGCGAGGCCCATGCGCGGCGCCTGGGGCATATCGACTGGTGTACCTTCTGCGCGGTGCAGCGAGCGGTCGACCACCCGCGGCGCCCTGAGGGCTATCAGCCGCTGGACGAATTCTGGACGCGCCGTGGCTATCGCCACCACCCCGAACTGCATACCGAATACCGCTGGTGCGACCTGGACGAGACCGAGGAATCGGCCAAGCCCATGTCGTTCTGGCTCAAGGAGCTTGTTGCATGATCAAGGTTGCCGCCTGTCAGTACCACATCGACCTGTTGCCGAGCTGGGAGGCCTATGCCGACCACCTCACTGCGCTCTGCGAGGAGGCGGCCGGGCAGGGCGCCGACCTGCTGCTGCTGCCCGAGTACGCCGGGCTGGTGCTGACCGGCCTGTTGCCCGAGGCCGAGCGCGGCGACCTGCACGGCTCCATCGCCGGCATCCAGCCGTTGCTGCCGCGTTGGCTGGCGCTGTGCGAGCAGCTGGCGCGACGCCTGAACGTCCATCTGATGCCGGGCTCGGTGGCGGTGCTGGACGATGATGGCGTCTATCGCAACCGGGCCTGGCTGTTCGGCCCGCAGGGCAACCTGGGCTCTCAGGACAAGCTGATCATGACCCGCTTCGAGGTCGAGCACTGGCACATCGCTGCCGGCAATGGCCTCAAGGTGTTCGACACGGCGCTGGGCAAGCTGGGCATTCTGATCTGCTACGACAACGAATTCCCGCTGCTGGCGCATACCCTGGCCGAGGCCGGCGTGGACCTGATCCTGGCGCCGAGCTGCACCGATACGGTCGCCGGCTTCCACCGCGTGCGCATCGGCGCCCAGGCCCGCGCCCTGGAGAACCAGATCGCCGTGCTGCATTCACCCACCGTCGGCCTGGCGCCCTGGTCGCCGTCGCTGGACGAAGGCTACGGCCGCGCCTCGCTGTACGTGCCTTCGGACTACGGCATGCCGGCCAGCGGCATCGTGGCCGAGAGCGATGAGCTGTGCCCTGAGCGCAGCCACTGGCTGATCTGCGAGCTGGACCTGGACGAGGTGCGCCGCGTGCGCGAGCAGGGGCAGGTGTTCACGCGTCGCGACTGGCCGCGGCAGCTGGACGACGGTCGGCTGGTGCTGCGTTGACCGTCATCGAGCAGGCCCCGGCGGACTCGCCCCAGGCCGCGTACGAGCGGGCGCTGACCAGCGGCTTCGTCGCCGATGCCGCGCAACAGCGTGCGGTCCTCGCGCTGCAGCATTGCCACGTCGCCCTGCAGCGTGGCGAGCAGCCAGCGGGCGTCTACCTCTGGGGCCCGGTCGGACGCGGCAAGACCTGGCTGATGGACAGCTTCTACAACAGCTTGCGGGTGCCGGCGCGGCGTCAGCATTTCCATCATTTCATGCAGTGGGTGCACCGCCGCCAGTTCCAGCTCACCGGCAATGCCGACCCGTTGCGCCTGCTGGCCGAGGAGCTGGGGCGCGAGGTGCGCGTGCTGTGTTTCGACGAGCTGTTCGTCAGCGACATCGGCGACGCCATGCTGCTCGGCCGCCTGCTCAGCCTGGTGGTGGAGCAGGGCGTGGTGCTGGTGACCACCTCCAACCAGCCACCCGAGCGCCTGTACGAGGGGGGCTACAACCGCGAGCGCTTCCTGCCTGCCATCGCCGCGCTCGAACAGCACATGCAGGTGGTGGCGGTGGATGGCGACGAGGACCATCGCCTGCACCCCGGTGTGATCGCGCAGCGCTATTGGGTGCGGCAGCCGCAGGCGCTGGCCGAGGCCTTCGCCCGCTTGAGCGCGGGACAGGAGGTGGCGCAAGGGCCGCTGCAGCTGACGCACCGCTGCATCGCGACGCTGGGCCACAGCCCGGCGCTGCTGTGGTGCCGTTTCAGCGAGCTGTGCGAGCAGCCGCTGGCCGCCACCGACTTCATCGAACTGTGCCAGGGACACACGGCGATCTTTCTCAGCGAGGTGCCGCGCCTGGGCGGGCCGCCACGTGAGGGGCGCATTGCCCGGGGTACCGAGGACGGCGCCGAGCGCGTCGACGCCGGCGACCGGCAACTGCCGGCACTGGCGCGCAACGACGATGCGGTACGGCGTTTCATCGCCCTGGTCGACGAGTGCTACGACCGCCGCGTGGCGCTGTACATCGATGCCGAGGTGGCGCTGGATGAGCTGTACACCCAGGGCTACCTCGACTTCGCGTTCCAGCGCACCCGCAGCCGGCTGCATGAAATGCAGCTGCAGCGCTTCGGCAGCTGATCAGCCCGCCAGGTACTGCTCGGTCGACAGCACCTGGGCATAGGCGAAGGCCAGCGCGGCCATGTAGGCGGCATGCACCTCGGCGGCGCCGATCGATTGCCCCTCGAACGTCTGCTCGCGTGTCGCGCAGGCGTCGTGCACCACGCAGGTGGCGTAGCCGAAGTCGCTGCTGGCGCGCGCCGCGGCATCGATGCACATATGGCTCATGGCACCCACCAGGGTGACCTGTTCGATCGCGGCCTGGTCGAGCAGGGCCTTGAGCTCGGTGTCGAGGAAGGCATTCACGCGGTGCTTGAGCACCACGGCTTCGCCGGCCAGCGGTTGCACGCTGGCGTGGATGCGCGCGCCGTCGGAGGCCGGGGTGAAGAAGGGCGCGTCGGCGCTCTGGAACTCGTGGCGGACGTGGATCACCAGGTCGCCGGCCTGGCGCGCCGCCTCGAGGATGCGCGCCGCGTTGCCCGCAGCCGCGTCCATGCCGTGCAGCGTCCACTTGCCGCCGTTGAAGTAGTCGTTCTGGATGTCGATCAGAATCAGGGCACGCTTGCTCATGTTGCTCTCCATGGGATGATGTGCAGCGAACATTAGCCGTCACGGCGCTGGCCCGGGATGGGCGTGGCCGACAATTTGCGGGGAGAAACTGACAATGAGCGGGCGCTGCCTGGAAATCGGGTTGTTGCTGTATCCCGGCGTGCAACTGGCGGCGGTGTACGGGCTGGGCGACCTGTTCGCGGTGGCCAACCGCATGGCGGCCAGCCCGGAGCGCGAGGGGTTGGGCCGCTTGCGGGTCAGTCACTGGCAGGCGGATGACGATGGCCAGGTCCGGCGGGTGTTCGACAGCCAGCCGCAGGCCGACGGCGCGCCGCAGGTGGTGGTGCTGCCACCCTGCCTGGATGCCGCCGCCGGCTACGTGCTGCACAGCGCCTACCGCGACTGGCTGGCGCGCCTGCACGGCTCGGGCGTGACCCTGGCGTCGGTCTGCGCCGGCGCCTTTCCCCTGGCTGCCGCCGGCCTACTCGACGGCCGCACGGTGACCACCCACTGGGCGCTGGCGGGAGAGTTGGCGCAGCGATACCCCAAGGTGCGGGTGCTGCCCGAGCGCATGGTGGTCGACGATGGCGACCTGGTCACCGCCGGCGGGTTGATGGCCTGGACCGACTTGGGGCTGGCGCTGGTGACGCGCCTGCTGGGGCCGACCATCGCCGCGGAAACCGCGCGCTATCTGGTGGTGGACCTGAACCGTGAATCACAGCGCCAGTTCAGCAGCTTCGTGCCCAGTTTCGATCATGGCGACGCGGCGGTATTGAGCGTCCAGCACTGGCTGCAGGGCCAGGCCATGGCCGATGCCAGCCTGAGCGGCATGGCCGAGCGCGCGGGGCTGGGCGAGCGCACGTTCCTGCGGCGCTTCCGTGCCGCCACGGGCCTGAAACCCACCGAGTATTGCCAGCAGGTGCGCGTGACCAGAGCGCGCGAGTTGCTGGAGTTCACCCGCCAGAGCATCGACCAGGTGGCCTGGCAGGTGGGTTATCGCGATGCGGGGGCGTTTCGCAAGGTGTTCACCCGCCTGGTGGGCGTGGCGCCGGGCGACTACCGGCGCCGCTTCGGCAGCGCGGCGCGCTAGAGCGAATCCTCGGCCGCCTTGCCGGCGGGGTTGGCGCGCGTCGGCATGGCGAGAATCTCCGGCAGCACCTCGCGGGCGAAGGCTTCGTGCAGGCGGCGCAGCCGTTCCGCCGTCGTTCAGCGGCCTTTGCCAGATCAGCCCGGCCGTCGTCTAATGCCGGCTGTTCTCTGCCCTCGATGAGGAGTGCCCGATGATCCTTGGCAAGTCGCTCGCCCAATGGTGCGCGGAATACCCGCTGCTCGACGAGTTGATCGCGCTGCACGAAACCAGCTGGTTCAATCCGGGCGTGGCGCCTGTCGCGCAGGCACTGGCCGACGTCGGCCTGAGCGCTGCCGATGTGGCCGACGCCAGCGCACGGCTGCAGCGCTTCGCCCCTTATCTGGCTCGGGTGTTTCCGCAGACGGCAGGCAGTGGCGGCATCATCGAGTCGGACATTGTCGCCCTGCCGCGCATGCAGGCGTGGCTGAGCGAGCAGGGCGGCGGCGACGTCGGCGCGCTGTGGCTCAAGCGTGACAGTCATTTGCCGATCTCCGGCTCGATCAAGGCCCGCGGCGGCATCTACGAGGTGCTCAAGCACGCCGAGGAACTGGCCCTGGGCGCCGGGCTGCTCGGTCTCGACGACGATTACGCCTGTCTCGACAGTGACGAGCTGCGTGCCTTTTTCGGCGGTTACCAGGTGGCGGTCGGCTCCACCGGCAATCTCGGCCTGTCGATCGGCATCATCAGCGCGCGGCTGGGCTTCCAGGCCACGGTGCACATGTCCGCCGATGCCCGGCAATGGAAGAAGGACAAGCTGCGTGCCCATGGCGTGAGCGTGGTCGAGTACGCCAGCGACTACAGCGTCGCCGTGGAGCAGGGGCGGCGCCAGGCCGAGGGCGACCCGCGTTGTCACTTCGTCGACGACGAGAACTCCAGGCACCTGTTCCTCGGCTACGCCGTGGCTGGTGAGCGCCTCAAGCAGCAGCTGGCGGCCGCCAGCGTCGTGGTCGATGCCGAGCATCCCTTGTTCGTCTACCTGCCGTGCGGCGTCGGCGGAGGACCGGGCGGCGTGGCCTTCGGCCTGAAGCTGGCGTTTGGCGATGCGGTGCACTGCCTGTTCGCCGAGCCGACGCATTCTCCGTGCATGCTGCTGGGCGTCTACAGCGGCCGGCATGACGAACTGGCGGTGCAGGATTTCGCTATCGACAACCGCACGGCGGCCGATGGCCTGGCGGTCGGCAGGCCGTCCGGTTTCGTCGGACGTGCGATGCAGCGCCTGATCGACGGCTATTACACGGTCAGCGACGATCAGCTGTTCCGCTACCTGGCGCTGCTGGAGGAGACCGAGGGGCAGCGCCTGGAACCTTCCGCCCTGGCTGGCATGCCGGGGCCGCTGCGCGTGCTGGATGAACGGCAGGGCTATCGCCAGCGCATGGGCCTTACGCCGCAGCGCATGGCCCGGGCGACTCACCTGGTCTGGGCCACCGGCGGCAGCATGGTGCCGGAGGCGGAGATGGGCAGTTACCTGGCGCGCGGCCGGCAACTGCTGGAGCGCGAACGCCACGCCTGAAAACGCAGAAGCCCGGCACGGGGCCGGGCTTCTCCTCGCAGCTTGCAGCGTATCGCTTGCGGCTGCCTTACTTCACTTCCACCGCGAGGCTTTCAGCGATCTTCTTGTTCCAGATCGCCGGGCCGGTGATGTGCACCGACTCGCCGTTGGTATCGACGGCGACGGTGACCGGCATGTCCTTGACCTCGAACTCGTAGATGGCTTCCATCCCCAGCTCGGGGAAGGCCAGCACCTTGGACTTCTTGATCGCCTGGGCCACGAGGTAAGCGGCACCACCGACAGCCATCAGGTACACGGCCTTGTTGTCCTTGATCGCGTCGATGGCGATCGGACCACGCTCGGACTTGCCGATCATGCCCAGCAGGCCGGTCTGCTCGAGGATCTGACGGGTGAACTTGTCCATGCGGGTGGCGGTCGTCGGACCTGCCGGGCCCACCACTTCGTCACCGACCGGATCGACCGGGCCGACGTAGTAGATGAAGCGGCCTTTCAGGTCCACCGGCAGCGTTTCGCCCTTGTTCAGCATGTCGACCATGCGCTTGTGCGCGGCGTCGCGGCCGGTGAGCATCTTGCCGTTGAGCAGGATGGTCTCGCCCGGCTTCCAGCTCTGCACGTCTTCCGGGGTGATCTCGTCGAGGTTGACGCGGCGTGCGCTCGGGCCGGCTTCCCAGACGATTTCCGGGTAGGCGTCCAGATCCGGCGCTTCCAGCTCGGCAGGGCCGGAACCGTCGAGCACGAAGTGGGCGTGACGGGTGGCGGCGCAGTTGGGGATCATGCACACCGGCAGGCTGGCGGCGTGGGTCGGGTAGTCCATGATCTTGACGTCGAGCACGGTGGTCAGGCCGCCCAGGCCCTGGGCGCCGATGCCCAGCTGGTTGACCTTCTCGAACAGCTCCAGACGCAGCTCTTCGATGCGGTTCTGCGGGCCACGGGCCTGCAGTTCATGGATGTCGATGTGCTCCATCAGCACTTCCTTGGCCATGACCGCGGCTTTCTCGGCGGTGCCGCCGATGCCGATGCCGAGCATGCCCGGTGGGCACCAGCCGGCGCCCATGGTCGGCACGGTCTTCAGGACCCAGTCGACGATGGAGTCGGACGGGTTGAGCATGGCCATCTTCGACTTGTTCTCGGAGCCGCCGCCCTTGGCCGCGACGTCCACTTCCACCTTGTCACCGGGGACCAGCGAGTAGTGGATGACCGCCGGAGTGTTGTCCTTGGTGTTCTTCCTGCTGCCTGCCGGGTCGGCCAGGATCGAGGCGCGCAGGACGTTTTCCGGCAGGTTGTAGGCGCGACGCACGCCTTCGTTGATCATGTCGTCGACGCTCATGGTGGCGCCGTCCCAGCGCACGTCCATGCCGACCTTGACGAATACGGTGACGATACCGGTGTCCTGGCAGATCGGGCGGTGGCCCGTGGCGCACATGCGCGAGTTGATCAGGATCTGCGCCATGGAGTCCTTGGCGGCCGGCGACTCTTCCTTCAGGTAGGCCTCGTGCATGGCCTGGATGAAGTCAACGGGGTGGTAATAGGAGATGAACTGCAGCGCGTCGGCGACGCTCTGGATCAGGTCGTCCTGCTTGATCACGGTCATTGGGGCGCTCCTCTATCAGGGAACATCTATGAGCACGCGCCGGGTCATGACCTGGCGCGACGGCGAAAAGGGCATCTCAAAAAACACCTCGCCGGCGTGTCCTGCACGGCGGCAGTCCTGCGCGCGCAGCGCGGTGTTTTTTCGAGGTGCCCCGAAAAGGCGCGGCAGTATACCGCGACGGCCGCGACCGGCACAGCCGCCGAAGGTCGATGGCAAAGGCGGCGGGTGCTTGTCAGCGGCCTAGGATTTTTGTGATCACAGGGGTAGAGTAAGGCGATATGCCATTATGGGACGGAGCCCATGAGCCCAAGCACTCCTCGGGGAACGCAGCGCAGCCTGCAGAGCCTGTTGCTCAAACGCTTCGCCATGGCCTTCAGCACGTACGTGATGATGGCGCTCGTCTGTTGGTTTGCCGTGTTCAACGGCCTCTTCATCGGTTCCGTATCGACCGCGGCCTGGCTGACGCTGGGCGTCATGGGCAGCCAGCTGGTGTTTCTCTGGCTGTTTCTGTCCGGGCGCAACCTGCGTTTCGACGACCCCAGCCTGACCGAGGCCCAGGTGCTGGTGGCGCTGGCCTGGCAGCCACCGGTACTGGCCTTCTTCGACACTGCGCGTGGCGTCCTCATGGTCTTCTACGTGCTGATCCTGCTGTTCGGTGTGTTCCAGTTGCCGCCCCGGGTGTTCGTGCGCTGCGCGCTGTTCGCCTTCTTCGGCTTCACCGCGATGGTGCTGATCGAGGCCTACCGCATGCTGCTGGTGGACCCGAGCATGGCCTGGCTGCAGGTCTGGGTGCTGTTCATCCTGCTGGTCTGGCTGTGCCTGTTCTCCAGCTACGTGCAGGCGATGCGCAAGCGGGTGCGTCAGCGTCGTTTTGCCCTGCAGGCGCACCAGGACACCCTGCGCGGGATGATGCGGCAGCTGGAGGACCTGGTAGCCACCGACGAACTCACTGGGCTGTTCAACCGCCGGCATTTCCTGCGCCTGGCCGCACGCGAGCTGGAGAACATGGGGCCCGGACGGCAGCATGGCCTGGCGCTGATCGATCTGGACCATTTCAAGCGAATCAACGATGCTCACGGTCACGCTGCCGGTGACCGGGTCCTGCAGACCTTCGCCGCAGTCGCCCGCGCCTGTCTGCGTGATGGCGATGTCATTGCCCGCTACGGCGGTGAGGAGTTCGTCCTGTTGTTGCCCAATACCGATGCCGATCAGTTCACGGCCTGCTGCGAGCGTCTGCGCGAGGCCTTCGCCAGCGCCGAGCCGGTTGGCGTGGTGGTCGACAACCTGAGCCTTTCCGCCGGCATGACCCTGCTGCTCGCCGGGGACGAACTCGATGAAGCCCTGCAGCGCGCCGACCAGGCGCTCTACCAGGCCAAGCGCGGTGGCCGCAACCGTTGCGATGCCAGCTGGGAGCGTGCGGGTGCCTGAGCTGCGCGTGGGGGATCGGCAGTTGCAGGTCGCTGGCCAGAGCAATCTTCTCGATGCGCTGCTCGGTGGCGGTGTGGCGGTGCCCTACAGCTGCCGCGCGGGCAGTTGCCATGCCTGCATGGTGCGTTGCCTGAGCGGAGAACCGCTGGATCGTCGGCCGGAGGCGCTGGCCGCGGACAAGCGTGCGCAGGGCTGGCGCCTGGCCTGCCAGTGCCAGGTGGTGGGCGATCTCGAGGTGGAGCCCTTCGATCCGCAACGCGATGGCCTGCCAGCCAGGGTCGTTGCGCTCGACTGGCCGAGCCCGCAGGTCCTGCGCCTGCGCCTCGAATCGGCCAGGCCGCTGCGCTATCGCCCCGGCCAACACCTGGTGCTCTGGACCGAGCAAGGGGTGGCGCGTCCCTATTCGCTGGCCAGCGTGCCCGGCGAGGACGACTGGCTGGAGTTCCACATCGATTGCCGCCTGCCTGGCGCCTTCTGCGACGCTGCCCGTCGGCTGCAGCTCGGCGATGGCCTGAGGCTGGGGGAGCTGCGTGGCGGGGCGCTGCACTACGATGCCGACTGGCAGGCACGGCCACTCTGGCTACTGGCCGCCGGCACCGGGCTGGCGCCGTTGTACGGTGTGTTGCGAGAGGCGCTGCGCGAGCAGCACCAGGGTGCTATCCGCCTGCTGCACGTGGCGCACGAGGCGGCCGAACACTACCTGGCTGACGAGTTGCAGGCACTGGCGCAACAGAATGCGAATCTGCAGGTCAGCCTGGTGACGGCGGCGCAGTTGCCGGCTGCTTTGGCCGAACTGCGCCTTGTTTCGCGGCAGACCCTCGCCTTACTCTGCGGCCATCCTGAGACGGTCGAAAGCTTCTCGCGGCGCCTCTACATGGCCGGTCTGCCGCGCAGCCAGATGCTTGCCGACGTCTTCCTACCCCGCGCCTGAGGTGTAAGCCGCCGCCTCCGGCCTGCAGCACGCCAGCCAAGGCCCCGGAGCATTGCATGAACGAACATCTGCATATCGAACGTGATGGCGGTCTGTTGACCCTGCGCATGCAGCGCCCGGACAAGAAAAATGCCCTGACCCGCGCCATGTACGCCGGCATGGCCGAGGTGCTGGACGCAGCCGAACGCGACGCCAGCGTGCGCGTGCTGCTGCTGACTGGTGGCGAGACCTGCTTCACCAGTGGCAACGACGTCGCCGATTTCATCCAGGCACCGCCCACCGGCCTGAACAGTGAAGTCTTCCAGTTCATGCGCGCCCTGTTCGATTTCAGCAAGCCGGTAGTCGCCGCCGTGGCCGGGCCTGCGGTCGGCATCGGCACCACCCTGTTGCTGCATTGCGACCTGGTCTACGTCAGCGGCGATGCGCAGTTGAAAATGCCCTTCGTCAACCTCGGCCTGTGCCCCGAGTATGGCTCCAGCCTGATCCTGCCGCGCCTGCTGGGCCATGCGCGGGCGGCCGAGCTGCTGCTGCTTGGCCAGGGCTTCAGCGGGGAGCAGGCGGCCGCCTGGGGCATTGCCAACCAGGCGCTCGACGGTGGCGCGGCGACCCTGCGTGCGGCGCATGAGGCGGCGCTGCGTTTTCTCGATCTGGCCCCTTCGGCGGTCGCCGACAGCAAGCGGCTGATGCGTGCACCGGGGCGCGAGGAGCTGCGCAAGGTGATCGAGGAGGAGGGCGCCCTGTTCGGCCAGCGCCTGCGTTCGCCCGAGGCCATCGAGGCGCTGTCGGCGTTCATGCAACGCAGAAAGCCGGATTTCTCCCGGTTCGCCTGAGGCACCTGGCCGGAGTGCCGGCCCCGATTGCCCCTGGCGTCGACGCGCCGGCTTCCCGAGAATGGTCGACCGTACGGCATGCGCCGTGATCGACCCGCCTTGAGGACGCTTACATGACAGACCTGGTGATCCGCGAAGCAGCTCCGGAGCAGGTGCCGCTCGAACTGCTGTTGCTGGCCGACCCGAACGAGAGCAAGGTGCGTGCCTACCTGCCCGGCTGCCGTTGCTTCATCGCCGTGCAGAACGAGCAAGTACTGGGTGCCTGCGCGGTTACCCGGCCTGTGCACGGGGTGGCGGAGCTGATGAGCATCGCTGTCTGCGCACGCCAGCAGCGCAGTGGTGTCGGCAGTCGATTGCTGCGGGCGGTGATCGATGCCGTGCGCGATTGCGGCGCCCGTGCGCTGGAGGTCGGAACCGGCAGCTTCGGCTACCAGCTGGCGTTCTATCAGCGCCAGGGTTTTCGCGTCACGGCCATCGACCGTGATTTCTTCGTGCGCCATTACCCGCAGCCGATCCACGAGGAAGGCATCCAGCTGAGGGACATGCTGCGGCTGACGCTGGAGTTTGCCGAGCAGGCATGAAAAAGGCCGCTCGATGAGCGGCCTCTCCGGTTCAGCTGCGGGTCACACCATCTGATCGCCGACGTGGAGGATCTTCATGGTGTTGGTGCCGCCGGTACCATGGTAGCTATCGCCCTTGGTCAGGATGACCCAGTCGCCCGGTTCTACCACGCCACGCTTGAGCAGCTCGTCCACCGCGGCCTGGCTGACCTTGTTGGCCGGCAGAGAGGCGGGGTCGAACGGCACGGTGTAGACGCCACGGAACAGCGCCACGCGAGCCTGGGTGTCGCGGTGCGGGGTAAAGGCGAAGATCGGGATGTGCGAGCGGATGCGCGACATGATCAGCGGGCTGTAGCCGCTCTCGGTCAGGCTGATGATGGCCTTGACGCCGGGGAAGTGGTTGGCGGTGTACATGGTCGCCAGGGCCACGCTCTCGTCGCAGCGCTCGAAGGTACGGCCCAGGCGGTGGCTGGATTTCTGGCTGGTGGGGTGCTTCTCGGCACCCAGGCAGACGCGGGCCATGGCCTGCACGGCTTCCACCGGGTACTCGCCGGCGGCGCTCTCGGCCGACAGCATCACTGCATCGGTGTAGTCCAGCGCGGCGTTGGCCACGTCGGACACTTCGGCGCGGGTCGGCATCGGGCTGTGGATCATCGACTCCATCATCTGCGTCGCGGTGATCACCGCTTTGTTCAGGCGACGGGCGTGGGCGATGATCTTCTTCTGGATGCCGACCAGTTCGGCGTCGCCGATTTCCACGGCGAGGTCGCCACGGGCCACCATCACCGCGTCACTGGCGCGGATCAGGCCGTCGAGGGCTTCGTCGTCGGCCACCGCTTCGGCGCGCTCGATCTTGGCCACCAGCCAGGCGCTGCCGCCGGCTTCGCTCAGCAGGCGACGAGCGTATTCCATGTCGGCAGCGTCACGCGGGAAGGACACGGCCAGGTAGTCCAGCTCCATTTCGGCGGCGACCTTGATGTCGGCCTTGTCCTTGTCGGTCAGGGCAGGGGCGGTGAGGCCGCCGCCACGGCGGTTGATGCCCTTGTTGTCGGACAGCGGGCCGCCGATCAGCACGCGGCAGTGCAGTTCGTCGGCACCCTTGAGTTCGACGCGCATGACCACGCGACCGTCATCGAGCAGCAGGTCGTCACCGACGTCGCAGTCCTGGATCAGCGCCGGGTAGTCGATACCGACCACGTCCTGGTTGCCGGCAGTACGCGAGTGGCTGGAGGACAGGCGGAACAGGTCGCCGTCCTTCAGTTCGATACGCTTGTTCTCGAACTTGGCGATGCGGATCTTCGGCCCTTGCAGGTCACCGAGCAGGGCGACGTGACGACCGTGCTTGGCCGCCAGTTCACGGACCAGGGCAGCGCGCGCCTTGTGGTCATCCGGCGTGCCGTGGGAGAAGTTCAGGCGGGCCACGTCTAGGCCGGCGATGATCAGTTGCTCCAGCACTTCCGGCGAGCTGCTGGCCGGGCCCAGGGTGGCGACGATTTTGGTGCGGCGAAAGGTCATGCACGAACTCCCTAGTGAACGATGTCGGGGAGGCTACTACGGCGCCAGGCTGTAGTCATTGTTCCTGTGCACTACCCTTTGCCTGCCGGCTTGATCACCAGCAAATCGCATTCGACCCGCTCCAGCACCCGTTCCGCCGTGTGACCGATCAGCAGGCTGTCCAGATGCCCACGGGCGATGGCGCCCATCACCAGCAGACCGATATTGTGCTCGCGCACGAACTGCGGGATGACCTCTTCGGCGAAACCGTCCAGCAGGTGGGCGTGCCCGGGGTCGATGGCGTGCCGGGCGATCAGCGCGTCGAACGCCTGGCGATGCTCGTGATGGCACTGGGTCACGTAGTCTTCATATTCCTGCGCTACTTCGGCGTCGAACATCAGCGAACGCGGCAGCGGGGCCTGGGCATGCAGATAGTGGGCGTCCAGGCCCAGCCGGGCCTGCAGTGCCTGGCTGGTGGCGATCAACTGATGGTCGAGGGCGGCGGGCTTGTCGGCGCTGTGCAGCGGGTCGAGCGCGACGCACAGGTTGCTGCCTCGCGGTGCGGCGTCGTGCACCAGCCACAACGGCACCGGGCAGCGGCGGATCAGCTGCCAGCTGGCATCGCCGAACAGCAGGCGGCGCAGGGCGTTGCCAGGGTGGGCCGAGGTGAAGAGGATGTCCGGTTGCAGCACGGCGACGCGGGCGAGGATCTCCTCATGGCGGTGTTTGCTCCAGCGCACGTCCACCTCGATCTTGAGGCCTTCCTGGCTCAGGTGGGCGACGCTGGCCAGCAGGTCGGCATGGCGCTGCTGCACGAGGGTGTCGCGGATGCGCTGGAACAGGTGGCCGTCGAGCAGGCCGCCGTCGAGTTTCGGGTGGTAGTCGACCTGCAGCAGGTGCAACTCGGCCCCGGTCTGCCGGGCCAGCTCGGCGGCGCGCAGCAGGGCGGGCTGTTCTGCGTGTTCGGTGTCGATGACGACCAGCAGTCTTTGCAGTTTCATGGCAGCGTCCTCGGCCTGGGTGTCCTGACATTACAGACCCTGGCGCGGCGAACGGCATTGATGTGGGTCAGCGCGCGCCCGGATTCAGGGCCAGGTCGAGGTGGCGGGCGGCCTTGGCGTTCAGCTCGCCTTCGGGGAACTGCACCAGCAGGCGACGCAGGTAGGCGATGGCCTTGTCCCGGTTGGCGGCCGGGTTGTCCGGCGCCATGTGCATCAGGGCCAGCTGGTACAGCGCCTTTTCCTTGATGTCGGCGGGGACGTGCGGGTCCGCCAGGCCCAGCATGTAGAGTTGCTCGGCCTCGTCGACCCGGCCCTTGAGCACGGCGCGGCGCGACAACAGGGTCATGTCCGGATCGAGGCTGGGCTTGTACAGGTCGAGGTTCTGGCTGGGCTGCCAGTGCGCCAGCAGCTCGCGCGATGTCTGGTGGATAGGCGCGTCCTCGCGCTGGCGGATCGTCTCGATACGCTGCTCGGCGCGATTGGCCGCCTGGCTGGCGGGAAATTCGTTGAGCACCCGGTAGAAGTAATTGAGGGCCTTGGCGTCGTCGCGCTGCTCGTTGAAGCGGTTCATGTAGATCAGACCGATCTGGTACAGGGCGATGGCGCGTACCTCGTCACTCAGCTGGCGGTCACGGTAGCCCTCCAGATAGAGTGCCTCGGCCTTGTCGCTATGGGCGTCGCGAATGGCCAGGGCGCTGTAGGTCAGCAGGTCGCCTTCGTCCTCGATGGCCGCCGTCATGCGCTTGGTCTTCAGGGCCTTGTACTCGACCACCTCGTTGGTGGTGACCTGGGCGATGAACAGCGGGGTGGTCGGTGCGCAGGCACTCAGCAGGCAGGCGCCGACGGCGAGGGAAATCAGGCGAACGAACAGCATGCAGGCTCCTTGGCCGGAACGGGCCGATGTCGCGCAGTCTAGTCAGGGCGCTGGGTAGCGCCAAGGCGATGGCGGTAAAACCCATCGGAGGTTTGTCGCTGTTCAGTTTTTCCGGCGCCTGTCGATACACTGCACATCGGAGGAATTACCCATGCGAACCCTGATCATCCTGGCCGTGGCGCTGCTGGCCGCCGGCTGCACCCGTGTATCGCTCGACCACCACCTGAACAACGCCTACCGCGCGTACCACGAGGGTGACTGCTCGCGCGTCGAACTCGAACTGTCACAGGCCGAGCGCAAGAGTCGTTCGCGCACCTACCTGCAGCCGGAAATCTCCCTGCTGCGCGGGCAGTGCCTGGAGCGCGAGAGCCTGTTCGTCGACGCGGCACAGACCTACCAGTTCATCATCGGCCGCTACCCGGCCAGCGAGTATGCCTACCGTGCCCGTGCACGCCTGCAGACGCTCGAGCAGCTTGGCCACTACCATCCGGCCGCGACCGCCAAGGCCAGCCCGGCTGCGCTGTGAGCCATCGGTCGCGGGTCATTTCGTCGAGCTGCCGCGCGGTATAAGCTGGCGCATGTACCTCTGGAGGATGGCCATGCGCCGCTTGTTGTTGATCGCTGCTCTGCTACCGGCCCTGGCCACGGCGGAGATCTATCGCTGGACCGATGAGCAGGGCCAGGTGCACTTCGGCCAGCGCCCCGTCGCGGGCGCCGAGAGGGTCGAGGTGAAGCCGCAGGTCGTTGAGCGCGACGCGCAGACGCGCGAGCGTGAGGCGCGCAGCCAGCGCTTCTACGACGCCCGGCGCGACGAGCAGCAGCAGGCTGCCGCCGCAGCGGCCAACCAGCGCCAGGAACGGGCCAGTGAATGCCGTGATTTACAGCGCCGCCTGGCACAGATCCCGGAAGGTTTCTCGTACTACCGCACCGATGCCAACGGCGAGCGCATTTACTACAGTGATGAAGAGACGGATACCGCTCGTCGCAAGCTACGTGATCGCATCGCCGAACGTTGCGGCTAGGACTGGCCTAGTGGCCGGGGGCGGGCCATACTCAAGACCCTTTGTAGCGATTCGCCACCATGCGCAGCCAGCGTCGAATCGAACGCCATCAGTTGCCCTATTACCTGAAGGTGTTCAATCGCATCACCGACAAGCCGATGGGCTCCATCGGCAATGTCTCCCTGGACGGCCTGATGCTGATCAGCCAGCTGCCGCTGCTGGTGGGTGCGCGCTTCGACATGCGCCTGAAGATTCCCGGTCAGCAAGGTGTGCGCTTCATCGACGTCTCTGCCACCTGCCAGTGGTGCCGCGAGGATGTCACGCCGGGCTGCTATGACTCCGGCTTCGCGCTGGTCGCGCCCCCCGCCGAATATGTCGAGATGATCGAGGCGCTACGCTACTACTTCAGCTTCCATGGTCTGCCGGCATCGGCCTGAACATCACTCGTTTCAGTGCACCGCAGGTGCTCTCTGCAGATTGCGCAGGCGCTGACTCAGCTGCAGGCGCAGGCCTTCCTCCTCACAGAACAGCAGGGCACGCTCCAGGTCGTAGCGCTCGCCCTGCGGGCAATCGAGCTGCTGGTAGACGTCCGCACGGGCCAGGTGGTCGGCGAGGTTCGGCGGGCCGAGCTGGAGCACGCGCTCGGCATCCTTCAGCGCGGCCATGGGCTCGTCATGCTGCAGGTGCAGCTGCCGCAGGTTGCGTGACAGGCGCTGCAGCATGGCCGCTGCATCGGCGGTCTGCAGGTGCACGGCGCTGAGCTCCACCCCCGCGCCCTGTTGACGATACAGCTGCTCGCGACAGTCACGGGTGTACAGGCGGCGGCCGCCACAGGGGTCGAGCAGGTGGTCGGCGCCTGGCACGCGCAGCATGAAATGGCCGGGAAAATTCACCCCTTGCAGCGGAATGTCCAGGCGTCGTGCCAGCTCCAGGGCGATCAGCGCCAGCGACAGTGGCTGGCCACGGCGGCGGCGCAGCACCTCGTGGAGCAGGGCATGGCGTGGGCGTGTCACGCTTTCGTCGTCTTCCTGGTAGTCGAGTTCGGCGAGTCGGCGCAGCAGCGGCTGGGCCAGCTCGCGCGCGGGCAGGGCCGGCAGTCCGGCGCTGACCTGCAGCTGCAGTGCGTGCAGGTCGGCGAGCAGGTTCACCGGCTGCAACTGTTCGTCATGTTCGGCGGCGATCCACAGCGCTGCCTCGAACAGGGCAGGCGGGTCGCGTTGCAGGCACTGCAGACAGGCTTGGCGTGGGCTCATCGCATTCTCCGGTGGCTTCTGCTCTTGTAGCCCCTGGTCGAACGCTCGTCCAGTTGCCCTCACCTATACTGTGGCCTGAAGTCAGACCGGGAGCTCGCCCATGTTCAGCATGATGGAAGCCGCCCGCCTCGAGGCCCTGCATCTGGCTGACGATCCCGTCAGTGGCCTCAAGGCCGTTATCGCCATTCACAGTACCCGACTCGGGCCGGCGCTCGGTGGCTGCCGCTACCTGGCCTATCCCGACGAGCAGAGCGCCATCCGCGACGCCATCCGCCTGGCTCAGGGCATGAGCTACAAGGCGGCGCTGGCCGGCATCGACCACGGTGGCGGCAAGGCGGTGCTCATCCGCCCGGCGCACCTGGACAGCCGGGCCGCGCTGTTCGAAGCCTTCGGGCGCTTCATCGAAACGCTGAACGGACGTTACATCACCGCCGTCGACAGTGGCACCTCCAGCGCCGACATGGATTGCATCGCCCTGCATACCCGGCATGCAACCAGCACTTCCAGTGCGGGCGACCCGTCGCCGCATACGGCACTGGGCGTGTTCGCCGGTATCCGCGCCACTGCCCAGGCACGGTTGGGCGGGGATGATCTGGAAGGGTTGCGCATCGCCGTGCAGGGGCTGGGTAATGTCGGTTTCGCCCTGGCCGAGGCGTTGCATGCGGCGGGGGCCGAGCTGCTGGTCAGCGACCTCGACGCCGGGCGTGTGCAGCTGGCTGTCGAGCAGCTCGGTGCCCAGCCGATCGCCAGCGAAGCCTTGCTGACCACGCCCTGCGACATCCTCGCGCCCTGTGGCCTTGGCGGTGTGCTGAGCCGGCAGAGCGTCGCTCACCTGCGCTGCGCTGCGGTCGCCGGGGCGGCCAACAATCAGCTGGCCAGCCCGGAGATCGCCGACGAGCTGGAGGCTCGCGGCATCCTCTATGCGCCGGATTACGTGCTCAATGCCGGTGGCCTGATCTACGTGGCGTTACGTCACCGCGGCGAGGGGTTGCCGGCCATCACCGCCCACCTGGCGCGGATCAGCCAGCGCCTGACCGACATCTACGCCCACGCTCAGGCGGAGAAGCGCTCGCCCGCCAGAGTCGCCGACCGGTTGGCCGAGCACCTGCTGTACGAACGCTAGCATTCGCTCGCCTGGCCGCGCTGCGGGGCCAGGCGGAAGACCAGCGTCAGGCCCAGCAGGATCGCGGCCATGCCGACCAGGGCATGTGCCGAGAGCCGGTTGCCCAGCAGCAGATAGTCGAGCACGCCGGTGGTGACCGGCACCAGATAGAACAGGCTGGTGACGTTGACCAGGTTGCCGGCCTGGATCAGGCGGTACAGCAGCAACTGCGCGCCCACCGAGATCACCAGCCCCATCCACAGCAGTGGCAGCAACAGCCCGACATCGTACTCCACGCGCCAGTCCTGGCTCGGCAACAGCAGCAGGCTGGCCAGCAGGCACAGGCCGTACTGCAGCGGCAGTGCGTGCATGGGGCTCTGCCGCAGGTTCTTCTGGGCGATGCTGCCCAGGGTGATGCAGAGCAGGGCGCCGAGGGCGAACAGCATGCCGCTGACCGGCAGTGCGCTGTACAGCAGGCTGTCGCTGACGACGATCGCCAGGCCGCCGAGGGCCGTCAGCAGACCCAGCACGCGCAGCGGGGAGGCGTGCCGTTCCAGCAGCATCAGGGTCAGGATGGGTTGCACGCCCAGTACCGTGGCCAGTACGCCAGGCGTGATGCCCTCGGCCAGGGCCAGCATGTAGCAGATGCTGTAGCCGCCGATCATCAGCAGCCCGGCCCTGGCGGTCGAGCAGCGCAGGCCGCGTTGCGGCAACCAGATGCCGGAATGGCTGGCGAGCAACGCCAGGGCCGCGCAGGCCAGGGCGAAGCGCAGGACGAGAAAGGCGAACGGGGACGCATGGTCCAGGCCGAGGCGGGCAAATATGGCGCCGGCAGACCAGAGCAGCACGAACAAGGCTGTCGCGCCGTAGCTGGACAGAAGGGTCGAAGGGAAACGCATGATGGAACACCTGTCGATAAATCCGCGTGAGCTCCGTGCGCACGGGCGCAGCTCGGCAAGGCCGATAGGGCGGAGCGGGAAGGTGCGGGGTGAGCCCGCTTAGACGGCTGCCGGCGGAGGGGGAGTGCCGGCGTGACAGGCAGGTGGCGGCGCACAGCCATCGGCAGCGGCGCGGTAGGCGGCGCTGGCGAGATCGTTCGGGCGATGCGCGAGCAGGGTCATGGAAATGGGGCGACTCGGTTGTTGAGGTCCTGAGGCTAGCCTGAGCGGTCGGCGTGGTCAACCCGCATCGAACTCGCCCTGGTAGCACACTGCCGAACTCGGCGTGTCGCGTCGCAGCAGCTCCTCCTCGAGGAACTCCGCCAGCACGCGTGCGTTGTTGTGCACCTCATCGCGTGCGGCGTAGAGCAGCGTCAGGGTGCCGCCTGCCGCCCAGTGCAGCAGGCGCTGCCAATGCTCGGGGTGGCAGGCCAGTTCGTGGCGGTAGGCTGCGCGAAAGTCGGCGAAGGCATGGGCGCGATGGCCAAAGCCCTTGCGCAGGGCGGTCGATGGCGCGACATCGGGCAGCCAGGCGTCGCACGCCAGGACGTCCTTCGCCAGGCCTCTCGGCCACAGGCGGTCGACCAGCACACGCTGCCCGTCGCAGGTTTCGGCTTCCAGGTACACCCGTTTGCAGCGGATCATCGAACCGGCTCCTTGCCTGCGGCAACGCTGCACTTGGCGTCGTGCGCGTGCTCGTTTAGCGTGGGGGAGGAGGAATCACCATGGACTATTTCATCATCGTCGTCACTACTGCGGCCGGCCTGTACTTTCACTGGTGGCTGTTTCGCCGCATTCGTCAGTGGAGTGACCGCGACCTGGCACTTTCCTTCGCCGAGGGAGACGAGCCCAAGCGTCAGTACATGCTGGAGCAACTGGCCCGTGCCCGGCACGAGGGCATCAGCCGCCGTGAACTGCCTGCCTGGCTGGAGCAGGCTGCGACGCAGTATCGGCCAGGCAGCGCATGACCCCGAGGCCTCGGCCGTCGAGTACGGCGAGGCCTGCCGGGCTGGTCATTCGCTGGCGGCTTCGGCCTCGAGTTCGTCGAGCGCATCCGGCTGGTTCTTGAAGGCCTTGGCGAACACGTCGCGGTTCTTGGCCATGAAAATGCCGATTTCCTCGCCTTGCTCCTCGTTCAGCGACGGCACTGCCTTGTGCAGCACCTCGGTCAGGCGCTCGGCCAGTTCGAGCATCTTGTCGTAACGATCGGCTTCGGCCTTATCCATGAACAAGCGCTCCGGGTCGCGACTGCTGCGGTACACCACTTCGACGGCCATTCATCACCTCATCTGCCTTCATGCGTGTCTATCGGTAACTGTTTATTTGTACAGTGATCGAAGCATAAAGAACTCGCTGCCGTTTTGCCAGCAGCGAGTGCCAGGAATTCAGCGGTCGCTACGGATCGGGCTGAATTCGGCGGGTACCCAGGCATAGCCCTGGGTGTCCTTGCGTACGTGGCCGAGGCCGGGGAAGGGCAGGTGCGCGCCGGCCACCCAGAGCTTGTCCCTGGCTGCTTCGGCGAGGAGGCGCTGGCGGGATTCCAGGGCCTTGGCGCTGTCGACGTCGAACTCGATGACCACCTCCGGCCTGGCGAACTGCACGGCATGGTTGTGCACGATGTCGCCCCATACCAGCAGGCTCTGCCCGCCCGACTGGAACAGGTAGGACGTGTGTCCTGGGGTATGGCCGGGGCTGGCCACCAGGCTGACGCCGGGCAGCAGCTCGCCCTGCGCCTCGTAGGGCTTGAGCTTGTTCAGCCTGGCGTAGGGCGCAACGGCCTGCTGCGCCAGCTTGAACATGCCCTGCATGCCTTCGGGGGCCTTGGCCATGGTCGCCTCGTCGAGCCAGAAGTCGGCTTCCGCCTGGGGTACTTCCACGGTCGCGTTGGGGTAGGCCGGGCTGCCGTCGGCGTTGACCAGGCCGCAGGCATGGTCCGGATGCAGGTGGGTGAGCAGCACGGTATCGACCTGTTCCGGCTGGTAGCCGGACGCCTTGAGGTTGTTCTGCACCACGCCCAGCGTAGGGCCGAAGCACTGGGCGGCGCCGGTGTCGACCAGCACCAGATTGTCACCGGTATTGATCAGGTAGGCGTTGACCGCGGTCTGCACGCCTTTCTCGGATGCGACGAACATGCGCGCCAGCAACGACTGCAGGTCCTTGTCGTCGATGCCCTTGAGCAGGCTGGCCGGCAGGTCGGTGTAGCCGTCGTACAGGGCCGTGACCTCGAAGTCCCCGAGCGCCATGCGGTAGTAGCCCGGCACCTGGGTCTTCTGTGGTGCCGGTGCGGCTGCCTGCAACGGCAGGCTGACCAGGGCGATCATGGCGGATGACAAGGCGGTGCTCAGCGAGAAAAGACGCATGGGGAGATCCTTCGTTGAGTGGGGATGCCGCAGTGTGCGATGCCGGAGGCCGTCTTGGCGAGCCTGTCCTGTGCTTTCAGCGTCGAGGCGCCTGCTCCGGCTAGGCCTTGCGTCACATCGCCGCATCATCCTCGCGTGGGTCTTTTTCCTGCATGATGGTGGCCTGTGAATGCCCACGGTGGGTGTTCGGGACGTCGTGCCGGTTTGCTGGGGAGTTGAAGGATGAATTGGGCTGAGCGCTTGCGCGAACACATGCACGGTCTGGCGGAGTCGCTGGGCAACCTGCTGATGGAGGCGTTCCATTATCTGGCGCTGTTCGCCATCGGGGCGATCACCGCCTGGGCCGGGGTGATGGCCTTCATCGGCATGCTGGAGAAGGGCCACATCACGGTCGATGACATCCTGCTGCTGTTCATCTACCTGGAGCTGGCGGCCATGGTGGGGATCTACTTCAAGACCAACCACATGCCGATCCGCTTCATGATCTACGTGGCGATCACCGCGCTGACGCGCCTGATGATCTCCGACATCTCCCACACCCACAAACCAAGCTGGGGCGTGGTGATGGTGTCCGGGGCGATCCTCCTGCTGGCACTGGCGATTCTGGTGGTGCGCTATGCCTCGTCGCGCTTCCCTGCGGCTGCTGGCCCGGTGCCGCGTGGCAAGGTGCGCAACCGCGAGGATGCCGAAGCGGAGCGCGACGATGCGGCCGACTGAGGCGCATCCGCTATTGCAGCGGGGCGAACAGGGCGGCCAGGTCCGCCTCGTCCAGCTGCCACTGTCCCTGGCCACCGCTGCCTAGCACGCCCTCGGCCAGGCTGGCCTTGGCTTGCTGCAGGTGCTGGATCTTCTCCTCGACGCTGCCACGGGCGATCAGCTTGTAGACGAACACCGGCTTGTCCTGGCCGATGCGGTAGGCGCGGTCGCTGGCCTGGGCTTCGGCGGCAGGGTTCCACCAGGGATCGAAATGGATCACGGTGTCCGCTGCGGTGAGGTTCAGGCCGCTGCCGCCGGCCTTGAGGCTGATCAGGAACACCGGGAATTCGCCGGCCTGGAAGCGTTGCACTGGTGTGCGTCGGTCCTGGGTGCTGCCGGTCAGCTTGGCGTAGGCGATCTTGCGTGCCTGCAGCTCCTGCTCGATCAGCGCCAGCATCGAGGTGAACTGCGAGAACAGCAGCACACGGCGGCCTTCTTCGACCAGCTCCACGAGCATGTCCAGCAGGGCGCTGAGCTTGCCCGAGTCGGCGGCGCTCAGGTCGCTCGCGTCGTCGCCGAGCAGGCGCAGGTCACAGCAGCTCTGGCGCAGGCGCAACAGGGCTTCGAGGATGACGATATGGCTGCGTGCCAGGCCCTGGCGGGCAATCTCGTCGCGCACCTTCTGGTCCATGGCCAGGCGCAGGGTTTCGTAGCGGTCGCGCTGCAGCTGGGTCATCTCGACCCACTGGATGATCTCGGTCTTCGGCGGCAGCTCGCTGGCCACCTGCTCCTTGGTGCGGCGCAGGAGGAAGGGGCGGATGCGCCCGCCCAGGTGTGCCAGGCGCTGGGCATCGCCACGCTTCTCGATGGGCGTGCGGTAGTCGCGGGTGAAGGCCTTGGCGTCGCCCAGCCAGCCGGGCATGAGGAAGTGGAACAGCGACCACAGCTCACCCAGGTGATTCTCCAGCGGCGTGCCGGTCAGGCACAGGCGCAGGTCGGCCTGTACCTGCGCAGCGGCAGTGGCGGCCTTGCTGCGGGGGTTCTTGATGTTCTGCGCCTCGTCGAGAATCAGCAGGCGATAAGACTGCTGGTTCAGCGCCTTGAGGTCGCGCGGCAGCAGGGCGTAGGTGGTGAGGATCAGGTCGTGCGCGGCGATCTCCTCGAACAGCGCCTTGCGCTTGTTGCCGTGCAGGGCGAGCACGCGCAACTGCGGGGTGAAGCGGGCCGCCTCGTCCTGCCAGTTGGGGATCAGGCTGGTGGGCATGACGATCAGCGCGGGCTTGTCGAGGCGTCCGGCCTGCTTTTCGCAGAGCACATGGGCCAGTGTCTGCAGGGTCTTGCCCAGGCCCATGTCATCGGCCAGCACACCGCCCACGCGCAGTTCGGCGAGGGTCTGCATCCAGTTCAGTCCCTCTAGCTGATAGGCGCGCAGTTCGGCCTGCAGGCCCGCAGGCGCGGCCACTTCTCTGACCTGCAGTCGTTGCAGGCGCTGGGCGAAGCCGCGCAGCTCGTCACCGCCTTGCCAGTTCAGCGTCGGACCCTGCGCCAGCTCCGCCAGGCGTGCGGCATCGGCACGGCCCAGGCGCAGCGGCAGGTGATCCTCGCCCGGATCGCGGAAATACAGCTCACCCAGCGTCGCCAGCAGCGGCTTGAGGCGGGCGAATGGCAGGGCGATGCGCTTGCCGCCCTGGGGCAGGTTGACCAGCAGGCGATCCTCGTCGGAACGCTGGGCCAGCGCTTCGGGCGTCAGCAGCCAGGGCGTGCGGCGAATCGCCTGCAGGAGGATCGGCAGCAGGCTCAGGCGCTGACCTTCCACCTCGATGCCGAGCTCCAGGTCGAACCAGTTCTGCTGCGGGTCTTCCTCGACTTCGGCGTACCAGTCCTCGACTTCCGCCAGGTTGTACTGGAAGTCCGGGCGCATGTGGATCTGCCAGCCTTCGGCGCGCAGTTGCGGCAACTGGTTCTGCACGAAGCCGAGCCAGTCGCGCTCGCCCTCCAGCTCGAACGGCTCGCCGGCATCGGCTGGCAGGGCGTCGCTCTGCCGCAGGGCGACCTGCAGGCCAAGCTGTTCCAGACGCTTGCGCAGCCGCGCCTCGGCGTTCGCATCGCGGATGACGCGCAGGTTCAGGTCGGCCTGGAGGCGCTTGACCAGGTCCTTGGCCGGTTTGCCGAAAGTCAGATGCCCGGCGTAGTCGAAGGCCAGTGCGGCGCGGTGCTGGGTCTGTTCCAGCATGCGCCCCTTGCGTGCATCGAAGTGCACGCGCACATGGCTGCCCAGGGTCAGCACCGGGACGGGGCTGATGCCCTCCAGGCGCTGTTCGGCGACTTCCTTGCTCGGCACGATCAGCTCGGACAGGTCTGCGCCGCTCTTCTGCACGGCTTCCAGGGTGAGCAGGGCGGCGACCACGTGCTTGCAGTTGAAGCCGACCGGGCAGCTGCAGTGCCCGGTCACGCTCCACTTGCGCCCGTAGGGGTGCAGGGTGATGCGCTGCTGGTAGGTCTGGCCGGAGCCCCGGCAGTTCGCCAGGAGGCTGTGATCCCTGAGGCTGAGCAGCTTGCTGCGCTTTTCCTCGGCGTAGGCGATGCCCCGGCGCAGGTCGCCGGCGCCGAACTCGGAACGCCAGTCTTCCTGGCGCAGATGATGGATGTCGAGGGGCATCAGAACAGCCCCACAGTGGCGAAGGTTTGACGCATGAGCCAGCCGCGTGAATGCAAAGGGACCGATTTTCGCACAGGCGCGGGTGCTTGCGCAGGCACCCATGGTCGGTTCGCGCGTTACTTCCTGGCCTTGACGCAGCCGTGGCGCTGCTCCTTCGACGGCGGATAGCCGAAGAATGAGGCGTAGCACTTGCTGAAGTGGCTGGGTGAGACGAAGCCGCAGGCGAGACCGACATCCACGATCGGCAGCTCGGAGTGCTGCAGCAGGCGGCGGCTCTCGGTGATGCGCAGTTCCATGTAGTAGCGCAGGGGCGTGGTGCCGAGCTGCTCCTGGAACAGCCGTTCGATCTGGCGCGGCGAGCGGCCGGCGTACTGGGCGAGCTGGGCCACCGTCAGCGGCTCCTCGATGTTGCTCGCCATCAGGTTGATCACTTCACGCAGGGGTTCGCTCATCTTCTCGTGCAGCGCCGGCCGCGCGCGGCGGTAGCGGGATTCCTCGAACGCGAGGATATCCACCACGGCGTCGGCCAGGTGACGGCCGTACAGCTGGTTGATCCACTCCAGCACCATGTTGAAGGCGCCGGTCGGGCTGGCGGCGGTGAGCCGGTCACGGTCGACGATGTAGCTTTCGCTGGTGACCTGGCTGTCCTTGGCGATTTCCGCCAGGGCGGCGCGGTGTTCCGGGTGAATGGTGCAGCGGTAGCCGTCGAGCTGGCCGGCGCGGGCCAGGAACCAGGCGCCGTTCCACAGCCCGGACAGGGCGATGCCCTTGTGTTGCGCCTGTTTCAGCAGTTGCCCCAGTTCCGGCATGTCGCGCAGCGCGGTGCGCAGGCCGCCGCATACCACCAGCAGGTCCAGCTCCGCCAGGCCTTCGCCGCTGGCACGTGCATCGGGGCAGATGACCAGGCCCAGATCGCTGGTCACCGAACCGCCGTCGAGGCTGAAGGTCCGCGTGGCGAAGGCCTGGCTCTGGATCAGGTTGGCGGTGATCAGGGTATCGAGCGCCTGGGTGAAGGCGGGCAGGGAGAAGTGCTCGAGCAGGATGAAGCCGACGCAGGAGGTCTGGATCGTTTCGCGCTTGTCGCCCACGAAACGCACGTTCTGGCCCTGCATCGCCTCGCTGAACTGTCGTCTGGTTACCAATCGCGACCTCGTCGTGCACCCGCGCAGGCACCACCGGCGTGCCTGTCTGTCCGGTGCCGCACTATAACCTGCGTTGGCCGGATCAGGTTGGCTCGAACGCCTGGCGATAGCGGCTGGGGGTGTCCCCCAGCGCCTGGCGGAAACGATTGCTGAAATGGCTGGCGCTGGCAAAGCCGCAGGTCATGGCCACCTGCGCCAGGCTCTGGCGGGTGTGGCGCAGCAGATGGCAGGCCAGCGCCATGCGCCTGGCCAGCACGTAGCGGTGCGGCGGCAGGCCGAAGCTGCTCTGGAACATGCGGGCGAAATGGTATTCGGAGAGGCTGCAGAGGCTGGCCAGGATATCCAGCGACAGCGGCTCGGCCAGGTGCTGCTCGATGTAGTCGCGCACGCGCCGGCGCACTGCCGGTGCCAGGCCGCCCTTCAGGCGCAGGCCCTGGCGCAGGCCGACCTGGTTGAGCAGGGCATGGTCGAGCAGCTCATGCGCCAGGCTGCTGGCCAGCAGGCGCTCGCCGGGCTCCTGCCAGTCGAGTCGGCAGAGCTGGCGAAAGCGCCCGGCCTGCTCGGCGTCCTCGAGGAAGGTCGCCTCTTCCAGCTGCAGGCTGCGCGGCTCACGGTCGAGCAGGGCGACAGCGCCGAGGGCAAACTGCTCCTGCTCGATATAGAGGTGGGCGAGCTGGATTTCGCCGTTGATGATCCAGGCCGACTGGTGCTCGGCGGGCAGGATGCACAGGCGGTCCGGCGCGCCGCAGTTGCCTGGTTGCTCGCGGCGGAAGGTGCCGGTGCCACCGGCCAGGTAGCAGGACAGCGTGTGATGGCTGGGGGCGAGGTAGTCGCGTGCATCGTGGGCGTTGCTCCAGTGCGCCACCGCCAGGCCGTCACCCAGCTCGGCAATGGCATGCAGCTGCGCATGCGGCGAGCGGCTCATGCTCTGGAATACCTGCAGGTTGTCGAATGTCGCCATCAGCTTCTCCCGGATGCCGCCATGCTACACCGGCCATCCGATAACGCCAGTCGCGGCGAGAAAAATGCGCAAGTTCGTGCAAGTGGCGGCGGTGCATCCCGGATTGCGACTGTCTGGCTGCTCGCGTGAAGTACGGGCCGAGGTTTTTTGCGCGTGGCTGCGGCGGCGCAGGGCGAGTCGGAGTATCGTGGCGAGCACTCGAACAATGATTCGCATCCCGGATGCCCTTCTCGATGACTGACCTGCGCTCGTTCGCCCTCGCTTCCCTGTTGATCACCCCCGGCCTGCTGGCCGCCGCCCCCTCCATCGATGACAAACCCGCCTTCATCGCCGACCTGGTCAGCCGCATGACCCTGGAAGAGAAGGTCGGTCAACTGCGCCTGATCAGCATCGGCGGCGACATGCCGCGCGAGCGCATCCGCGAGGAGATGGCGGCCGGGCGCATCGGCGCTACCTTCAACTCGGTGGTGCGCCCGGAGAACCGGCCCATGCAGGAGGCGGCGCTGCGCAGCCGCCTGGGAATTCCGGTGTTCTTCGCCTACGACATCATCCACGGCCATCGCACCACCTTTCCCATCGGCCTGGGCCTGGCGTCGAGCTGGGACATCCCGGCCATCGAGAACAGCGCCCGGGTCGCGGCGTTCGAGGCCAGTGCCGACGGCCTCGACATGACCTTCGCGCCGACCGTCGATATCTCCCGTGATCCCCGCTGGGGGCGTACCTCGGAGGGCTTCGGCGAGGACCCCTATCTGGTCTCGCGCATTGCCGCCGCCATGGTGCGTGGCTATCAGGGCAGCGACCCCAGCGATCCGCAGCGCATCATGGCCAGCGTCAAGCACTTCGCCCTGTATGGCGCGGTGGAGGGCGGGCGCGACTACAACGTGGTCGACATGAGCCCGATGCGCATGTATCAGGATTACCTGCCGCCGTACCGGGCGGCCATCGATGCCGGTGCCGGCGGGGTGATGGTCGCGCTCAACGCCATCAACGGCGTTCCCGCTTCGGCCAACAGCTGGTTGCTGCGCGACCTGCTGCGCCGCGACTGGGGGTTCAAGGGCGTGGCGTTGAGCGACCACGGGGCGATCACCGAGCTGCTGCGCCATGGCGTGGCCAGCGATGGCCGCGAGGCGGCGCGTCTGGCGATCAGCGCCGGTGTGGGCATGAGCATGGCCGACACTCTCTACGACCAGGAATTGCCGGGCCTGGTGCGCAGCGGCGCGGTGCCGCAGCGCGTGCTGGACGAGGCGGTCAGCCATGTCCTGGCCACCAAGTACGACCTTGGCCTGTTCCACGACCCGTTCCGCCGTATCGGTCGCGCCGGGGATGACCCGGCCGACGTCAATGCCGAGAGCCGCCTGCACCGTGCCGATGCGCGGGCGATGGCGCGCGATGCCCTGGTGCTGCTGGAAAACCATGGCGACACCCTGCCGCTGAAGAAGACGCAGACCGTGGCCCTGATCGGCCCGCTGGCCGACTCGCCGGTGGACATGCTCGGCAGCTGGTCGGCGGTGGGCGTCGCCGAGCAGGCGGTGACCCTGCGCAAGGGCATGCAGGCGGCGCTGCAGGGCCGGGGCAAGCTGCTGTTCGCCCAGGGCGCCAACGTCACTGACGATGCCCATGTGATCGACTACCTCAACCAGCTCAACTGGGACCGCCCGGAAGTCGTGCAGGACAAGCGCACGCCGCAGGCGATGCTGGAGGAGGCGGTCAGGGTCGCGCGCCAGGCGGACGTGATTGTCGCCGCGGTCGGCGAGGCGCGTGGTATGTCCCACGAGTCGTCGAGCCGCACTCGCCTGGACCTGCCCGACAGCCAGCAGGCCTTGCTGCGCGCCCTCAAGGCCACCGGCAAGCCGCTGGTGCTGGTGCTGATGAACGGCCGCCCCCTGGCACTGACCTGGGAGAAGGACAATGCCGACGCCATGCTGGAAACCTGGTACAGCGGCATCGAGGGCGGCCATGCCATCGCCGATGTGCTGTTCGGCGAGCACAACCCGGCGGGCAAGCTGCCGATCACCTTCCCGCGTTCGGTCGGGCAGATCCCCAGCTACTACAACCATCTGCGCCTGGGTCGTCCGTACACCCCCGGCACGCCTGGCAACTACACCTCGCAGTACTTCGAGGAGCCCAATGGCCCGCTCTATCCATTCGGCTACGGCCTGAGCTACAGCGACTTCCAGCTCTCGGCGCCGAAACTCTCGGCACCGCGCATGACGCCGGATGAGCGGATTCGCGTCAGCGTGACCCTGAAGAACGCCGGACCGCGTGCCGGCGCGACCGTCGTGCAGCTGTATCTGCATGACGAGGCCGCCTCGGTGATCCGCCCGGTGAAGGAACTCAAGGATTTTCGCAGGGTCAAGCTTGAGGCAGGCGAGACTCGCGAGCTGAGTTTCGAGATCGACGAAAGCATGCTGCGTTTCTTCGATGCCAGCCTGCGTCATGTCAGCGAGCCGGGTGCCTTCCGTGTCCAGCTGGGGCTGGATTCGCAAAGCGTGCAGGAGGCGCGTTTCGAACTGTTGCCACGCCAGTGAGGGGGTGGCCCTAGGAGGCAGAAAATATACTCGCGCGACCACCTGTGCCGGACTTCACGATCTGGTAATAATGCGCAGAAAGAATCCGCGCATGCGCAGGCACCACCGTCCGGTCGGTCGTCCGCATCGCGCTCGCGCTGTCGCTGTCCCATTCGCCTGTTTTCAACTCTCCGTAGCGGTCGCCCCCGGGCTGGCCGCTGCCTGTCAGTACGTGTTGCCCTGGAGGCTGTGTGTCGATGAGTCGTTGTTCTGGAGCCCGTATGGGCAAGGCCGGCAAGCTGGCCCTCTGTGTGCTCCCTCTGTTGTTCGCAGCCCAGAGCTGGGCATTCGAGTTGGACGATGTGGCGGTCAAGGCCAAGGCCCTGGCGGCCGAGAAGTACAGCGCGCCGCAGAGCAATCTGCCGGCATCCCTGCGCGACCTGCCGTTCGCCGGCTATCAGAAGGTGCGCTTCCGTGAAGACAAGGCCTACTGGCGCGACGGCAAGACGCCGTTCCAGCTGTACTTCTTCCACCAGGGCATGCATTTCGACCTGCCGGTGAAGATCAACGAAGTGACCGCCGAGGGCACGCGCGAAATCAAGTACGACCCGGCGATGTTCGACTTCGGCGACCTCGACCTGAAAGCGGAGGACCTCAAGGATCTCGGTTTCGCCGGTTTCAAGGTGATCCACGAGCTGAACGAGGCGGGCCGTCAGGATGAAGTGATGAGCGTGCTGGGCGCCAGCTACTTCCGCATCGTCGGCAAGGGCCAGGTGTTCGGCCTGTCCGCACGCGGGCTGGCCATCGACACCGCGCTGCCGTCGGGCGAGGAGTTCCCGCGGTTCACCGAGTTCTGGATCGAGAAGCCGCAGTCCGACCGCGGCACCTTGCTGTTCTATGCGCTGCTCGACTCGCCGCGTGCCACCGGTGCCTACCGCATGGAGATCGACCCGGGCCGCGACAGCGTGCTCGACGTGCAGGCCAAGGTCTACCTGCGCGAACCGGTGGAGAAACTCGGCATCGCGCCGCTGACCAGCATGTACCTGTTCGGCGCCAATCAGCCTTCGCCCCGTCACAACTATCGCCCCGAACTGCATGATTCCGACGGCCTGGCCATCCACGCCGGCAATGACGAGTGGCTCTGGCGCCCGCTGAACAACCCGCAGCGCCTCAACGTCAGCAGCTACCGCATCGACAACCCGCGTGGTTTCGGCCTGATGCAGCGCAACCGCGATTTCGGCCAGTACCAGGACCTCGACGACCGCTACGAGCTGCGCCCGAGTGGCTGGGTGGAAACCGTCGGTGACTGGGGCACCGGCCATGTCGAGCTGGTGGAAATTCCCACGCCGGACGAGACCAACGACAACATCGTCGCCCTCTGGCGCCCCGACAACCAGCCCGCCGTAGGCGAGGCGCTGGACGTCCACTACCGCCTGCACTTCAGCCGGAACGACGCCAAGCTGCATGACCCGCAGCTGGCCATGGTCACCCAGACCCGCCTGTCCGAGGGTGACGTGAAGCAGGCCAACCTGATTCGTCAGCCCGATGGCAGCACCGCCCTGGTGGTGGACTTCGCCGGCCCGGTGCTGGCCGAGCTCGCGGCGGACGCGGCCATCGAGCCGCAGGTCAGTGTCGATGGCAATGCCGAAATCGTGGAGAAGAACCTGCGGTACAACCCGGTGAGCAAAGGCTGGCGCCTGACCCTGCGCATCCTGGTCAAGGACCCGGCACAACCGGTGGAAATGCGTGCTGCCCTGGTCCAGGACGGCAAACCCCTGTCGGAAACCTGGAGCTACCAGCTGCCTGCCCATGAATAACTCCCTCGACGATACGCTGATCCAGGATTACCTGGAGGAACTGCCGCTCGACCCGCAGCGGCAGGAGGAACTGGCTCACCGCCTGGAGGAGGGCGGTGACCTGGCCACCCTGCACCATGCGCTGCAGATGCCGGAGGCGGCCAGCAGCGAGCCCCAGGAGGAAACGCGCGAGCTGCTCGAGTCGGTCCCGGCGCGCCTGGAGATGGGCTGGCCGGACGCACTCGAACGCGGTTGCCGCCTCGTCGAGGATCACCAGGGGCGGCCGACCATCGAGTCGACCCCGCCGATCAGGCGCACGCGCATCGTGCCGGAGCCCTGGCAGACCAACATCCTCGACCGTGGCTGGCGACGCCTGAAGGGCGAGAAGCCGACGCCACGCCCGCGTACCCGCGAGACCGAGGATTTCGCCGAGGCGCGCTGGCGGCAGGTCGCGTCGATGCGCCGTGCTGCCCTGTTGCTGCTGATGGTGGCGCAGACGGTGGTCGCCACCTGGTACATGAAATCGGTGCTGCCGTACCAGGGCTGGTCGCTGGTCGACCTGGGCCTGGTCTTCGAGCAGCCGCTGCGCGAGTCGGCGCGACAGATCCTGCCGTACGTAGTGCAGACCAGCATCCTGGCGCTGTTCGCACTGCTGTTCTGCTGGGTCTCGATGGGCTTCTGGACGGCCCTGATGGGCTTCTTCCAGCTGCTGCGCGGGCGTGATCGCTACAGCATCTCGGCCACTGCCTGCGGCAACGAGCCGATCTCGCCGAAGGCGCGCACCGCGCTGGTCATGCCGATCGCCAACGAGCACGTGCCACGGGTGTTCGCCGGCCTGCGTGCGACCTTCGAGTCGCTGAAGGCCACCGGGCAGCTGGAGCATTTCGATTTCTTCGTGCTCAGCGACAGCAACGACCCGGATATCTGCGTCGCCGAACAGCAGGCCTGGATGGAGCTGTGCCGCGAAGTGGAAGGCTTCGGGCGCATCTTCTATCGCCGACGGCGGCGCCGGGTGAAGCGCAAGAGCGGCAATATCGACGACTTCTGCCGGCGCTGGGGCAGCAACTACCGCTACATGGTGGTGCTCGACGCCGACAGCGTGATGAGCGGCGACTGCCTGACCAGCCTGGTCCGCCTGATGGAGGCCAACCCCGGCGCCGGGATCATCCAGACCGCGCCCAAGGCGTCCGGCATGGACACCCTCTACGCGCGCCTGCAACAGTTCGCCACCAGCGTGTACGGGCCGCTGTTCACCGCCGGGCTCAACTTCTGGCAGCTGGGTGAGTCGCACTACTGGGGCCACAACGCGATCATCCGCGTCAAACCCTTCATCGAGCACTGCGCCCTGGCGCCCTTGCCGGGCACCGGTGCATTCGCCGGGGCGATTCTCTCCCACGACTTCGTCGAGGCGGCGCTGATGCGCCGTGCCGGCTGGGGCGTGTGGATCGCCTACGACCTGCCGGGCAGCTACGAGGAGTTGCCGCCGAACCTGCTCGACGAGCTCAAGCGCGACCGGCGCTGGTGCCACGGTAACCTGATGAACTTCCGTCTGTTCCTGGTACGCGGGATGCACGCGGTGCATCGCGTGGTGTTTCTCACCGGGGTCATGTCCTATCTGTCGGCACCGCTGTGGCTGCTGTTCCTGGCGTTGTCCACCTGCCTGCTGGCGATCCACACGCTGATGGTGCCGGAGTACTTCCTGCAGCCCAACCAGCTGTATCCGCTGTGGCCAAGGTGGCAGCCGGAGGAGGCGGTGGCGCTGTTCTCTGCGACCATGACGCTGTTGTTCCTGCCCAAGCTGCTCAGCGTGCTGCTGATCTGGATCCAGGGCGCCGAAGCCTACGGCGGGCGCCTGCGCGTGCTGCTGTCGATGCTGCTGGAGGCTGGCTGTTCGGTGCTGCTGGCACCGGTGCGCATGCTGTTCCACAGCCTGTTCGTCACCGCAGCCTTCCTCGGCTGGTCAGTGCAGTGGAACTCGCCGCAGCGCGTGGACGATTCCACGCCCTGGAGCGAGGCCTTGCGCCGTCATGGCTCGCAGGTGCTGCTGGGGATCGCCTGGACAGGGCTGGTCGGCTGGCTCAATCCGGACTTCCTCTGGTGGCTGGCGCCGATCGTGGTGTCGCTGATCCTCTCGCCGCTGGTGTCGGTGCTGACCAGCCGCACCGCGCCCGGTCTGGCTACGCGGCGCAGCAAGCTGTTCCTCATCCCGGAGGAGCACGAAGTGCCGCGCGAACTGAGCAACACCGCCGAGTACGAGCGCCTGAACAGCGCGCGTGCGCTGCGCCAGGGCTTCCTGCGGGCGGTGGTCGACCCGCTCTACAACGCCCTGGTCTGCGCCATGGCGCGTGCGCGCCATGCCAAGGTGGTGCCTGCCGCCGAAGCCTTGCGTGACGAGCGGATCGAGGAAATCCTCGCGGCCGGCCCGCAAGGGCATGTCGAGGCCACGCGCTGGCGCCTGCTCAACGACCCCGACGGCATGGCGCGCCTGCATGCGCGAATCTGGCAGGAGCCGCAGCAGCACAGCTGGCGTGAGGCCCGCGACCGCTTGCGCGACGCCTGAGCAATCGACCCTGTGTCGCAGGTTCGCCTGCGACACACTTGCTTACAGCCAGGTTTTCCCATTGCTACCTGCCTCAGTGCACCATGGCGTCCTGCGATGACATGGGCCCTGAGACAGAGCCTTGGCCACCTATCTGGTGAAAACAAGATGGCATGTTGCTGCTCCTCCATCGCAATTGCCGGGCTGTTTCGCTGCGTGCACAGGAGGAGCCGTGCGTGGCGACGCCATTCACCTGACCTGATAGGAACCTGAATATGTCGAGCCTCAATGATTCTGCGCAGCGTTACGGCGTTGTGTCTCGTGTTTTGCACTGGGCCATGGCGGCGCTGCTGCTGTGGCAATTTCTCACTGTATTGGCGCCGGAAGACAGTGCTCTGGAGACGCTGACCGGCGGCACGCACAAGTCCGTCGGCCTGCTGCTGATGGTGCTGGTGGTCATCCGCCTGGCCTGGGCACTGTACAACCGGGGGCGTCGTCCTGCCGCGTTGAGCCGAGCGGCCAGCCTGGGTCATCGGGTCCTCTATGCACTGATGCTGGTGATTCCGTTGTTGGCGCTGATGCGCCAGTACGGTTCCGGGCGGGCCTTCGAGGCATTCGGCATGACCATCATGTCCGGCTTCGAGGGTGGCAAGATCGAGTGGATGATCGCCCCGGCCAGCCTGTTGCACGGCAACCTCGGCCAGCTGTTGCTGGTGCTGATCATCGGGCATGTGGTCATGGCATTCGTCCACCGTCGCCAGGGCGATGTGGATGTGCTCGGGCGCATGCTGGGGCGTTCGTCCTGAGCGCTATGGCGAATGTCTTACACGCCGAAGCGGTAACCGCTGCTGTTGTCGCTTCGGTCAGATCCTTAATCTACACACATCCCCTGCAGCGACGGATCGCTGAGGATCACGGATGATGACCAGGCCACGATGGCTACCGACAGGATGTCGGATGGTTGGGAAGAAACCCGCTTCGGCGGGTTTTTTGTTGCCTGCGCAAAAGCCAGGCCGCTCGCTGGCGCGGGCGGCATCTGGCGTTCAGGGCTCGCGGCTGACGAACAGCAGCAGCCCGAGCAGTGGCAACCCTGCCCCCAGCAGCGCCGCACCCTGCCAGCCGAACTGCTCGTAGATCGGGCTGGCCAGCGCCGAGCCGATGGCCCCGCCGATGAAGATACTGGTCATGTACAGGGCGTTGAGGCGGGCGCGGCTCTGCGGCTCGAGGGCGTAGATGCTGCGCTGGCCGAGCACCATGCTCATCTGCACGGCGAAGTCGAGGACGATGGCGGTCGCCACCAGGCCGACCCAGCCCAGGCCGTCGCTCAGCAGATCGGGGACGAAGGCCAGCGGCGCCAGCAGCAGTGCGACCAGGCTGGCGCGGTAGGTATGCCCGGCATCGGCCAGGTGCCCGGCGATCGGCGCTGCCACCGCGCCGATGGCGCCGGCCAGGGCGAACAGGGCGATGTCCTGCTGGCTCAGCCCCAGGTGACGGGCCAGCTCCAGCGGTGCCGCCGTCCAGAACAGGCTGAAGCTGGCGAACATCAGGCCCTGGTACAGCGCCCGGCGACGCAGGATCGGGTAGCGGCGCAACAGTTGCACGAGCGAGGCCAGCAACTGGCCGTAGCTGGCGCGGTGAGCGGGCGCATGGCGCGGAATGGTGGTGGCGATCACCAGGCTGATCAGCAGCATCAGGCTGGCGGCCATCAGGTACACCGCGCGCCAGCCGAACTCGCCGGCCACCAGGCTGGCCAGCGGCCTGGCCAGCAGGATGCCCAGCAGCAGGCCGCTCATGATGTTGCCGACCACGCGGCCGCGGCTGGCCTCCGGCGCCAGGTTGGCCGCCAGCGGGATCAGCATCTGCACCGACACCGAGCTCAGGCCGATCAGCAGCGCCAGGCCGAGGAACAGGCCGGGCTGGCTGGCGAACGCGGCCGCCAGCAGGCAGAGCAGGGCGGCGGCGGTGGTGATCAGCATCAGCCGGCGGCTTTCCAGCAGGTCGGCCAGCGGCACCAGGAACAGCAGGCCGAGGGCATAGCCGATCTGCGTCAGCGAGACGATCAGGCTGGCCCGCTCGGCGTCGAGGCCGACATCCGGGGCGATCAGCTCGATGATCGGTTGTGCGTAGTAGAGGTTGGCGACGATGGCGCCGCAGCACAGGGCGAACAACAGCACCAGTGTCTGCGGCAGGGATGGTGACTCGCGTGTGAGCGAGGAGGTCTGGCTGGTCATGCGCTGTTCTCGGTGGCAATGGGCGGCAGGCGCAAGAGTAGGGGGCCGGCTGGCTACGGAGAATCCACCGTCCGAGCAACAGTGCGTTGCGTGTCGTGCAACGCCGCTCAGCCCTGCAGCAGGCCTTGCAGGAATGCACTGAAGGCGGCGATCCGCCTGGAGCCCCGATGGTTCGGCAGGTACAGCAGGTGGATGGTGCCTTCGTGAGGCCCGGGTGCCACTTCGTAGTCCGGTAGCAGGCGCTGCAGCTGCCCCTGGGCCACGTCGTCGCGCACCAGCCAGTCCGACAGCAGCGCCACGCCCTGACCCGTCAGGGCCGCCTGGCGCAGGATATCGGCGTTGTTGCTGCGCAGGCGCCCCGTGACCGGCACCTGCAAGGTCGCGCCGTCCTGCTCGAAGCGCCAGTAGTGCGCCGGGCTGCCGTAGTCGTATTGCAGGCAGGCGTGCGCCTGGAGCGCGCTCGGATGCGCGATCGGCGGGGTGCGCGCCAGGTACTCCGGGCTCGCCACCAGCCAGCGGCGGAAGCGCCCAACCTGCTGGCTGATCACGTCATCGCTGACGATGGATGATCCCAGGCGCAGGGCCAGGTCGATGCGTTCGCTGAGCAGATCGACCACCTCGTCGGTCACGCGCAGGGTCAGCTCCAGTCGCGGGTGGCGCTCGAGCAGCTCGCCCAGGTGCGGCGCGATCAGGCGGCGGGCGAATTCCACCGGCACGCTCACCGCCAGGCGACCGCGTACCTCGTCGTCCTTGTCGGCCACCGCGGCGTCGGCCTCGTCGAGGGCGTCGAGTATGGCCAGGGCGCGTTCGAAGTAGTCCCGCCCGGCTTCACTGACGCTGACCTGGCGTGTGTTGCGGTTGAGCAGCACGCAGCCCAGCTCCTGCTCCAGCGCGTTGACCGCGCGGGTCACCGACGAGGTGGCCAGCCCCAGCTGCCGTGCAGCAGCGGAAAAACCGCCGCAGCGAACGGTGGTGACGAAGGTGCGCAGCGCCAGCAGCTTGTCCATCGAGTGCCCCGGTTGAGAATGTCCGCTGCGCAGCTTGCGCGATTGCCAGGCACTAAGCCAGGCATTGTGTGGCGCCCTGCGCCTTGCGCGTGTACCACAGCACCCGGCTGACGCCACGGGTGATGGCCACGTAGGCCAGGCGCCGGGCCTCGTCCTGCATGGCCTGGTCGTAACTGCCGGTGAAGAAGCCGCACTGGGCGTAGAGGGCATTGCGCAGCGGGTGTTTCTCCACGGGCAGGCAGTCGTCGAGGATGATCGCCACCTCGGCCTGCAGGCCCTTGGCGCGGTGGATGGTCAGCGCTCTCACCGGCAAGGCCTTGTCGAGCTGCGCCCGGACCTGCTGCAGCGGCTCGTTGCGGCGGCTGAGCAGCAGCACGGCGGTGCGGTCGGCGCCGGGGCGGCTGGCGACATGCGCGCACTGCGCACGGATTTCGTCGAGCAGGCGCGGCAGGCCGTTGCTCAGCTCGAAGCGCTGGATCAGCTTCACACCGTGGTCGCCCGGCTGCATGGCCTTGGCCGCGACGCAGGTCTTGGCCTGCTTGCTGCGGACCTCGGCGAGCACTTTCTCGGCGTCGCGCAGCACCGGCTCGATGCTGCGGTAGTTGGTGCCCATCAGCAGGGTGGTGCTCTTGCCACGGCCACGGCTGGGGAAGTGCCGGTCGAAATCGATGAACAGCTCCGGCGAGCTGCCGCGCCAGCCGTAGATCGACTGCCAGTCATCGCCGATGGCCATCAGGCTGATGCGCTCGCCGGCGCTGTGCAGGCGGCGATGCACGGCCTGCAGCCACAGCACGATCTGCGGCGAGATGTCCTGGAATTCGTCGATCAGCAGGTGGCCCAGGGCGAGCAGGGCCGGCCCCGGCTTGCCGGCATCGGCACGTTGCAGGCGCTCGCTGAGTTGCGCGAAGGCGCCGTTGAAGCTGATCAGCCCCTGGCTGTGCAACAGGGCGGTGAAATGCTCCTGGAAGCGCTGCATGGCCTCGATGAAGTCACGTTCGCGCGCCGCGCATTGCAGTGTCTTCACGTCCAGGTGGTCGAGGCGGATACCCAGGCTCGCGGCGAAGTCGATCTGCCCGTACAGCAGTTCGAACAGGGGCAGGGCGGCGAATTCGCCGGGCAGCTTGCAGGCGTCCAGTGGCGCCTTGGCGGTTCTGCCCTGCGTCTCCTGTGGCGCGGGTAGCTTGAGCAGGCGATGACTGAGGAGGCGAAAGCGCGCGTCCTCGGCATAGGTACTCTGGTAGGCCTGCTTGAGCAGGCGCTGCTGGGCCGGGTGCAAGCGTGCGCCAGTCAGCGGGTTGTCCGGCTCCGCGGCGGGTTCGTCGAGCTGCTCGAACCAGCGGGGGCTGCCCAGTTGCTCCTTGGCCAGCGCCGCCATGGCAGCATGAAAGGTACGCACGCACTGGCGGGCATCCTGTCCGTACTGCCAGAAGTCGAGCAGGCGCTGCAGGCGCTCGCGCAGTTCGCTGCACGAGGCGTTGGTGAAGGAGATCACCGTCAGCCGCTGCGGGTCGATCTGCAGGTGGCAGAGCATGAACACCACGCGCAGCACCAGGGTGCTCGACTTGCCCGAGCCGGCGCCGGCGAAGATGCGCGTCAGCGGGGCGCGGCACAGAATCATCGCCCACTGTTCGTCCGACGGTGCGCCGATCAGCCCGGCGCCGACGGCCTGGGCCACCCGCTCGCGCATGGCCTGCACCTGCGCCTCTTCGATCTTCAGGCGGGTGGCAGGGTAGATGCCGGCCGGGCCAGGCTTGCTCCTGGCCGCCTTGCCGCTGCTGCTCTTCTTGCCTCCGCTGGCTTTCTTGCGCGCTTGCTTGCGTGCCGGCTTGCGCGGTTGTGCGGCCTCACGCTCGGCGCGCAGGTAGGCGGTGGTGCGGGGGAAGTAGCGGGCGAGGGCGCTGGACAGCAACTGTTTGTAGCGGGCGACGGCAGAGAACATGCAGTGAGAACGACTTGTCTGGCAAAAGCCGCATGATAAAGCCTTGGGCGCGATAGCAGGCAGTGATGGCGCAGCGATAAATGCGCAACTTTGTGCAAGCACGAGGCCAGCGCTGCTTCCAGACTGTACGCAGTCTTGGGAGAAACTCGATGAACCTGTCGCTCTACCTGCTTACCGTACTGATCTGGGGCACCACCTGGATCGCCATCAAACTCCAGGTCGGCGAGGTGGCGCTTGCCGCCTCCATCGCCTACCGCTTCGCCCTGGCCTCGCTGGTGCTGTTCGTCATGCTCTGGCTCAGCGGGCGCCTGCAGCCGCTGGATCGCCGCGCCCAGGGGATCTGCGTGGTGCAGGGGCTGTGCCTGTTCTGCCTCAACTTCCTGTGCTTCTACACCGCCAGTCAGTGGATTCCCAGTGGCCTGATCGCGGTGATCTTCTCCACCGCGACCCTGTGGAATGCGATCAATGCGCGGCTGTTCTTCAAGCAGCGCATCGCCAGCAACGTGTTGCTGGGTGGCGCCCTTGGCCTGGGCGGGCTGGGGCTGCTGTTCTGGCCCGAACTGGCCGGCCACCAGGCGACCCGGGAAAGCCTGCTGGGCATCGGCCTGGCGCTGTGCGGCACGCTGTTCTTCTCGGCCGGCAACATGCTCTCCAGCCTGCAGCAGAAGGCCGGTCTCAAGCCGCTGACCACCAACGCCTGGGGCATGCTCTACGGCGCCTTGATGCTGGTGCTGATCTGCCTGGTCAGCGGCACGCCGTTCGCGTTCGACTGGAGTCTGCGTTACGTCGGTTCGCTGCTGTACCTGGCGATTCCCGGATCGGTGATCGGTTTCACCGCCTACCTGACCCTGGTCGGGCGCATGGGGCCGGAGCGTGCGGCCTACTGCACCGTGCTGTTTCCGGTGGTGGCGCTGAACATCTCGGTGTTCGCCGAAGGCTACCAGTGGACGGCCCCGGCGCTGCTCGGCCTGGGCCTGGTGATGCTGGGCAACGTGCTGGTGTTTCGCAAACCCCGGCCGGTGCTGGCGCAGGCCCGCGCCTAGGTGCCGCGAATCAGCTTGCGCAGCATGAAGCGATTGGGGTGGCTGGCCTCGGCCACTTCGCGCGGCACCGGCAAGGGCTCGCCGTTCAGCCAGGCGGCGATCAGCTCGCCTGACAGCGGCGCCGTGATCAGCCCGCGCGAGCCATGGCCGCTGTTGATGTACAGGCCGGGCAGCCAGGGGCAGGGTGCGTCCGGTACCTGGCGGGCGTCCCTGGCCAGCACGGCATAGGCCTCGGCGAAGGCCGACTGCTCGGCCAGTGGCCCGACCAGCGGCAGGTAGTCCGGGCTGGTGCAGCGGAAGGCGGCGCGGCCATGCAGCGTGGCGGGATCGAGCGCCGGCGCACCCAGGCGCTGGCTGAGGTCCGTGGAGATCTCCTCCAGCAGCGCCAGGTTGCCGGCGTGTTCGGCAACGCTGGGCGTGAGGTCGTCACTGTGAAAGTCGAAGCTGGCGCCGAGGGTGTGTTCCCCCTCTCGCGGCGGGGCGACATAGCCTTCGGCGCAGACCACCGTGCGCAGCGCGCGGCTGGCGTCGCTGGCCGGCAGGCGGCTGATCTGCCCGCGAATGCGCTTGAGCGGCAGGTTCGCGGCAGGCAGCAGGCGGCCGATCTCGGCAGCGCAGGCCAGCACTACGACAGGCGCCTCGGCCAGCACGCCGCTGGCCCCGCTGACCTGCCAGCGGTCAGCCTGGCGCTGCAGGCCCAGCGCCTCGCGGTAGGTCTGCAGGCTGATCAGCGGGTGCTGCACCAGGTGCCGGCACAGCGCCGGCGGGTGCACCCAGCCAGCATCGGGGTAGAACAGACCACCGGCGGGCAGGGCGACAGCGGCGCGCTGCTCGGCTTCGGCCTGGCTCAACGGCTGCAGCAGGTCGGCGGGGAAGGCGGCGGCCAGTTTGCCTTGGCGTTCGCTTTCCTTGGCGTCGAAGGCCAGCTGCAGCACGCCGCAGGCATCCCAGTCCTGGCCGCGCTGCAGGCGTTCGAGCAGGCGCCGGGTGTAGCCGAAACCGGCGACGATCAGGCGCGACAGCGATGTACCATGGGCCGAGAGCTTGAGGTAGAGCACGCCCTGCGGATTGCCCGAGGCCTCGCGGGCGACGTCGTCCTGGCGTTCCAGCAGGGTTACCCGCCAGCCGCGCGCAGCCAGGCTGGATGCCGTGGCGCAGCCGGCCAGGCCGGCGCCGATGACCACAGCATGGCGTTCGGCGCTGGGCGGCTCGGGGCGGGCGAACCAGGGTGCGACGGCCTGGCGGTGGGTGTGCTGGAAAGGCCCGGCGAGCATCTCGCGCTTGTGGCCGAAACCCTTGACGCGAACCATGGCGAAGCCGGCTTCGATCAGCCCGCGGCGGACGAAACCCGCACTGGTGAAGGTGGCCAGGGTGGCGCCGGGGGCGGACAGCCGGGCCAGTTCGGCGAACAGCTCCGGCGTCCACATCTCCGGGTTCTTCGCCGGGGCGAAGCCATCGAGGAACCAGGCGTCGACCTGTGCGTCGAGCTGCGGCAGGCAGTCGAGCACGTCACCGATCATCAGCGTCAGCACCACGCGGCCGCCGTCGAGCAGCAGGCGCTGGAAACCCGGATGAATCGCCCGGTACTGCGCCAGCAGCGGCGTGGCGAAGGGCGCCAGTTCCGGCCACAGGGCCAGGGCGCGCTGCAGGTCGGTGGCGCTCAGCGGGAATTTCTCGACGCTGACGAAATGCAGGCGGGCATCGGCCGGCGCGTGTTCGGCGAAGGCCTGCCAGGCGCAGAGAAAGTTCAGCCCGGTGCCGAAGCCGGTCTCGCCGATCACCAGGCTGCCGCCGGCCGGCAGGGCCTGGCAGCGCTCGCTGATACGGTTGTGGGCGAGGAACACGTGACGGGTTTCCTCCAGGCCATTGGCGCGGGAGAAGTACACGTCGCCATAGCTGCGTGACAGTGGCTGGCCGTGTTCGTCCCAGTCGAGCTGGGCGTTGTGCAGATCGGGCATGACGGGGTTCCGGGCAGAGCAGGCGGCGATTCTACCCGTTGTGCAGGGTGTTTTCCCGGCCCAGGTCAAGTCGCGGTACTTCGGCGTCAGGCAAAGTCGCGGCCTATCCGTTAGGCTGTCATGACCATTCCAGGGAGGTCACTGCATGTTCGAATCCGCCGAAATCGGCCGCACCATCGACAAGGCCACGTTCGAGGCCGAAGAGCCGGCGTTGCGCGAGGCGTTGCTGGAAGCGCAGTACGAGCTGAAGCAGCAGGCGCGCTTTCCGGTGATCGTGCTGATCAACGGTGTCGAAGGGGCCGGCAAGGGCGAGACGGTCAAGCTGCTCAACGAGTGGATGGATCCACGGCTGATCCAGGTCAGCACCTTCGATCTGCAGACCGACGAGGAGCTGGCGCGTCCGCCGGCCTGGCGCTACTGGCGTCAGCTTCCGCCCAAGGGGCGCATGGGCGTGTTCTTCGGCAACTGGTACAGCCAGATGCTGCAGGGGCGGGTGCACGGGCGTTTCAAGGATGCCGTGCTGGATCAGGCCATCGACGGTGCCGAGCGCCTGGAGCGCATGCTCTGCGACGAGGGTGCGCTGATCTTCAAGTTCTGGTTTCACCTGTCCAAGAAACAGATGAAATCGCGCCTCGAAGCGCTCAGGGACGATCCGCTGCACAGCTGGCGCATCAGCCCGCTGGACTGGCAGCAGTCGAAGACCTACGACAAGTTCGTGCGCTACGGCGAGCGCATCCTGCGTCGCACCAGCCGCGACTACGCGCCCTGGTACGTGGTCGAGGGCGTCGACCACTACTACCGCAGCCTGACCGTCGGACGCATCCTCCTCGAAGGCCTGCAGGCGGCATTGGCCAGCCCGCAGGGGACGAAGTTGCAGCCGCACGCCGCGCCGCTGATCTCCAGCCTGGACAATCGCGGCCTGCTGGCCAGCCTGGACATGACCCAGGCGCTCGGCAAGGACGACTACAAGGAACAGCTGGCCACCGAGCAGGCGCGTCTGTCCGGCCTGATGCGCGACAAGCGCATGCGCAAGCACGCCTTGCTCGCGGTGTTCGAAGGCAACGACGCGGCGGGTAAGGGGGGCGCGATTCGCCGGGTCACCGGCGCCCTGGACCCGCGCCAGTACCGCATCGTGCCGGTGGCCGCACCGACCGAGGAGGAGCGTGCGCAACCCTATCTGTGGCGGTTCTGGCGGCACATCCCGGCGCGCGGGCACTTCACCATCTTCGACCGCAGCTGGTACGGCCGCGTGCTGGTGGAGCGGGTCGAGGGCTTCTGCAGCGAAGGCGACTGGCTGCGCGCCTACGGCGAGATCAACGACTTCGAGGAAGAGCTGACCAGCGCCGGGGTGATCCTGGTGAAGTTCTGGCTGGCCATCGACCAGCAGACGCAGTTGCAGCGCTTCAAGGAGCGCGAGCAGATCCCCTTCAAGCGCTTCAAGATCACTGAGGAAGACTGGCGCAACCGCGACAAATGGGATGACTACGCCGATGCGGTGGGCGACATGGTCGACCGCACCAGCACCGAGATCGCCCCCTGGACGCTGATCGAGGCCAACGACAAGCGCTTCGCCCGGGTCAAGGTCCTGCGCACGCTCAATGAGGCCATCGAGGCGGCTTTCGCCAGGGACTGATGCCTGTCGCGGCTAAAGCCCCTCCCACGGTTTCCGTGCGCATCGGCAGGCGCGCTGCGCATGGGCCGGAATGGTGGGGCGTCTGTAGGTGCGCATCGGCGGGAACGGCGGAGTGTCTGTAGGAGCGGCTTCAGCCGCGACGCTCTTGATCGTCACGGGCGGCAGCTGTGCTGCGGCCTGGTGAGGGTATTGGGCGGCCTTCGCTGCAGGCTCAGGCTCTATCGCGGCTAAAGCCGCTCCTACGGGATCGTGCGCATCGTCCGGAACGGTGGGGCGTCTGTAGGTACGCATCGGCAGGAACGGCGGAGTGTCTGTGGGAGCGGCTTCAGCCGCGATGCTCTTGATCGTCACGGACGGCAGCTGTGACGCGTCCTGGTGAGGGCTTTGGGCGGCCTTCGCTGCCGGCTCAGGCTCTATCGCGGCTAAAGCCGCTCCTACGGGTTGGTGTGTATCGGCCGGGACGGTGGAGCTTCTGTAGGTGCACATCGGCAGGAACGGCGGAGTGTCTGTGGGAGCGGCTTCAGCCGCGATGCTCTTGATCGTCATGGACGCCATCTGGGCGACGGGGCCTGGCGATGCTTTGATCGACCCGAATAGCGCTCGAGCTAGGAAACCTGGCGATGCGCTTGAACAGCGCAACCACCATCCGGGCTGGCCAGTCCCGGGCCATGCTTTCGGTCGAGCGGGCCTCGCCCCTGGTCCCATCGACCCGTATACGCCAGATCAATGATGGTCGCTTCCCGGCAGTAGCTGGATTTATCTTCAGTGCATTCGCCATCCAATAACAACGAGGTGCGTCATGCGTGAAGTGGTGATCGTCGACAGCGTACGGACTGGCCTGGCCAAGTCCTTCCGCGGCAAGTTCAATATGACCCGGCCGGACGACATGGCCGCCCATTGCGTCGATGCCCTGCTGGTGCGCAACGGCATCGACCCGAAACTGGTCGATGACTGCATCGTCGGGGCGGGCTCCAACGAGGGTGCGCAGGGCATGAACATCGGTCGCAACGTCGCGGCACTCTCGCACCTGGGCAACCCGGTGGCGGGCATGACGCTCAACCGCTTCTGCTCCTCCGGCCTGCAGGCCATCGCCATCGCCGCCAACCAGGTGGCGTCCGGCTGCAGCGAGATCATCGTCGCCGGTGGCGTCGAGTCCATCACCATGACCCTGAAAAGCATGAATATGGACAACCTGTTCAATCCGCTGCTGCAGCAGGACAACCCCGGCATCTACTACCCCATGGGCAAGACCGCCGAGATCGTGGCCAGCCGTTATGGCGTGACCCGCGAGGCGCAGGACGCCTATGCCCTGCAGAGCCAGCAGCGCACCGCGCGTGCCCAGGCTGCGGGCCTGTACGCCGACGAGATCGTGCCGATGGCGGTGAAGTACCAGGTCGAAGACAAGGCCACGGGCGAGAAGCGGATCGTCGACGGCGTGGTCGAGGCGGATGACTGCAACCGCCCGGACACCACCCTGGAATCCCTGGCCAAGCTGCAACCGGCGTTCGATCCGGCCGGCAGCGTGACGGCCGGCAACGCTTCGCAGCTCTCCGATGGCGCCTCCATGACCCTGGTGATGAGCCTGGACAAGGCCCTGGAGCTGGGCCTCACGCCCAAGGCGTACTTCCGTGGCTTCACCGTTGCCGGTTGCGAGCCGGACGAGATGGGCATCGGCCCGGTGTATTCGGTACCCAAGCTGCTCGCGGCCAAGGGCCTGAGCGTGGCCGACATCGACCTGTGGGAGCTGAACGAGGCCTTCGCTTCGCAGTGCCTGTACTGCCGCGACACCCTGGGCATCGACAACGACAAGTACAACGTCAATGGCGGCTCCATCTCCATCGGCCATCCCTTTGGCATGACCGGCTCGCGCCAGGTCGGCCACCTGGTGCGTGAACTGCAACGGCGTGAGCTGCGCTACGGCATCGTCACCATGTGCGTCGGCGGTGGCATGGGTGCCAGCGGGCTGTTCGAGGCGTATCGCGGCTGACGAGGCGCTGTTCGGCGCCCGTGTCGCCACGGGCGTCGGAACCGCTGGACAAGGCGTGCCCTCGGCGCCTGCCGCGTCGGCTTATTTTTTCCTGCCTGCGCTGCCTATAATCGGCCTCCGTCAGCCCCAGCCTGCGAGTCGCCGTCGATGCCCTTTGCCGAGAACCTGATCGCCTTCACCCTGGCAGCCAGCCTGCTGACTCTCACGCCGGGCATCGACACGGCGCTGGTGCTGCGCACGGCTGCCGTCGAGGGGCGACAGCAGGCCTTGCGCGCCGCCCTCGGTATCAATGCCGGCTGCCTGCTCTGGGGCGCGGCGGTGGCCTTCGGGCTGGGCGCGCTGCTGGCCGTCTCCGAGTTCGCGTACAACCTCCTCAAGTACTGCGGCGCAGCTTATCTGGCCTGGCTCGGGCTGAACATGCTGGTGCGCCCGCGCACCTCGCTGGCAGCAGCGCAGGCCACCGGCACCCCCGGCGCCAACTGGTTCCTGCGCGGTCTGCTGGGTAATGTGCTCAACCCCAAGGTGGGCATCTTCTACGTGTCCTTCCTGCCGCAGTTCATTCCGCACGGGCAGCCGCTGATTGCCTGGACCTTCGCCCTGGTGGGCATCCACGTGGCGCTCAGCCTGGTCTGGGCGCTGCTGCTGATCGGCGCGACCCGGCCGCTCGGCCACTGGCTGCGCCGTGAGCAGGTGATCAAGTGGATGGATCGCGGCACCGGCCTGGTGTTCGTGCTGTTCGCTGCACGTCTGGCCCTGAGCCGGCGCTGAGTCCTGCCTCGGCGGCGGCATGCTTTACTCTGTGCCGGCACAACAGACGACCAGGCGGTGACGATGGATCGGTTTCAGGAAATGAGGGTGCTGCTGGCGGTGACCGAAGCCGAGAGCTTCGCCGGTGGCGCCAAGCTGCTGGGCATCTCGCCGCCCAGCGTGACCCGTGCCGTGGCGGCACTGGAGGCACGCCTGGGCACGCTGTTGCTGGCCCGCAGCACGCGCAGCCTGCGCCTGACCGAGGCCGGCCAGCGGTATGTCGAGGACTGCCGGCGCATCCTGCTCGAACTGGAGGAGGCCGAAGAGCTGGCAGCCGGTGGCAGCGTGCGGCCGCGTGGCCGGCTGACGGTGACGGCACCGGTGATGTTCGGCGAGCTGTTCCTGATTCCACGCATCGCCCAGTACCTCGATCTGTACCCGGAGGTGGAGATCAACGCGCTGCTGGTCGACCGCGTGGTGAACATGATGGAGGAGGGCATCGACATCGCCGTGCGCATCGGCTCGTTGCCCGAGGGCGATCACCCGGCACTGCAGGTCGGGCAGGTGCGCCAGGTGCTGTGCGCGTCTCCGGCGTTCCTCGATCGTGTCGGGCGGCCACGCCATCCGGATGAGCTGCGCAGCGCGCCCATCGTCATGCCCAGTGGCAGCGGGCTGCTCAGTCACTGGCAGTTCAGCGCTGCGGACGGCGCCTTCGGTTTCACCCCCACACCGCGTTTCACCGTCAACTCCAACCAGGCGGCGATCAGTGCGGCGCGCCTGGGCTGGGGCTACACCCGTGTGCTGTCCTACCAGGTTGCGGCGGCGGTGGCCCGTGGCGAGGTCGAACTGGTGCTGGAAGCCTTCGAGCCGCCTGCGCTGCCGGTGCACATCATTCATCAGGGCGGTCGCCAGGTCTCGGCCAAGGTGCGAGCCTTCGTCGACCACTGCGCGGCGAGCTTCCGTGCCGACCCGGCCTTGCGGGCGGCCGGCCAGCCACCCGCGGCATGAACCCGTACCGTGAGATGCAGGTGTTTCTCGCCGTCGTTCAGGCGGGAAGCCTGGCCGCTGCCGCGCGGCAGTTGCAGCTGTCGCCGGCCAGCGTGATGCGCAGCATCGCCGCGCTGGAGCGGCGCCTGGACAGCAGGCTGCTGCTGCGTGGGCCGCGTGGCGTCAGCCCGAGCGCGGCCGGTGAGGGTTTCGCCGAGCGTTGCGAGGGCATTCTCCAGCGCGTGGCAGAGGCCGAGCGCTCCGTCTCGGGGCTGCACGCGAACCCGGCCGGGCATCTGCAGGTGGCGCTGCCGTTGCTGATGATCCATCAGGTGCTGACGCCCATCGCTCTGGGTTATCTGGCCGCGTTTCCTGACGTCAGCCTGACCACCCTGGCGCGTGAAGAGCTGCCACGGCTGGTGGAAGAGGGCGTCGACCTGGCGCTGGTGGTCGGCCACCTGCCCAGCTCGTCCGGCTTCGCCGTGCCGCTGGGCCAGGTGCGGCCGCTGGTCTGCGCGGCGCCGGACTACCTGCAGCGCCGGGGCCGGCCGGACACTCCGCAGGCCTTGCACGCGCATCGCATCATCGCCACGTCCTCGACGGGGCATGTCGCCGACTGGCGCTTCGCCAACCAGCAGACGAAGCTTGTGCCGCGCCTGGTCTGCAATACCGCGCAGGGGGCAATTCGGGCGGCGGTTGCCGGTTTCGGCCTGACGCGCTGCCTCAGCTACGAGGTCGATCAGGAGTTGCGCAGTGGTCAGCTGCAGACGGTGCTGGACGACTTCGCCGCCGCGCCCCTGCCGGTGCAGCTGTACTACCGCGAAGGGCGGCGGGCTGCCGCGCGGGTGCGCAGTTTTCTCGATTTCGTGGTGCCGCGCCTGCGTGCCCACCCGGCATTCCGGGGCTGATCGACTGCTTGATTGCAGAAAGTGAAATAGTGGATTGCCTTGGATGGGGATTCTTTTAATCGATGGTTGAGGTGAACATGGCCCCATCGTCGCGAAGGCAAGTCGTCTCGCGGTGACCTTAGCCAACCCCAAGGAGTCATCGCCATGTCCCGTCCCGCTATCAAACTGTACAACTTTCCCCGTTCCGGCCATGCCCACCGCGCCGAGCTGATGCTCTCGCTGCTGCAACTGCCGACCGAGCTGATCTTCGTCGATCTGGCCAAGGGCGAGCACAAGACGCCAGAGTTCCTCGCGCTCAACCCCTTTGGCCAGGTGCCGGTGATCGATGACGGCGGCACCATCATCAGCGATTCCAACGCCATTCTCCTGTACCTGGCCACGCGTTATGGCAATGACGACTGGCTGCCCAAGGAGCCTGCCGCCGCCGCCCGCGTGCAGCGCTGGTTGTCGGTGGCAGCCGGCCAGGTGGCCTTCGGCCCGGCTGCCGCGCGCCTGGTGACGGTGTTCGGTTACGCCTTCAACAGCGAAGAGGTGATCAATCGCGCCCATGCCCTGTTCAAGATCATGGAAGGCGAGTTGAGCGACACCCCGTTCCTCACCGGTGACAAGCCGAGCATCGCCGACGTCGCCAACTACTCCTACATCGCTCACGCGCCGGAAGGCAACGTGTCGCTGGAGCCCTACCCGAACATCCGTGCCTGGCTGGCGCGCATCGAGGCGCTGCCGGGTTTCGTGCCCATGCCGCGTACCGCCGCCGGTCTGCAGGCCTGATTCACGCCCGCTGCCGGGTCACCGGCAGCACCTCTGAAGGAGGGCGCAACATGCAACAGTTCCCCAGTCACCGGCACTCGCCCTGGCATGCAGGTGAAAGGCAACTGCAGGAGAAGGTGGGCGTCGCCGAGCGCATGGAAGTGCTCGGGCAGAAGGTGATTCGCGACTACATGCCGGATCAGCATCGCGAGTTCTATCACCAGTTGCCCTTCATGATCGCCGCCGCCGTCGATGGCTCGGGCCAGCCCTGGGCGACCCTGATCGAGGGCGAGGAGGGCTTTGTCACCTCGCCCGATCCACGCAGCCTGTCGTTCGATCTCGACGCCATGGCGCTCGATCCACTCGACCCGGCCACCGCCGGCCTCGCTGCCGGCGAGGCCATCGGCCTGCTCGGCATCGAGCTGCACACGCGGCGGCGCAACCGTATCAACGGGCATATCCAGCGTGCCTCGGCGCAGCGCCTGGAGATCGGCGTGGAGCATTCCTTCGGCAACTGCCCGCAGTACATCCAGCTGCGCCACTATCAGCGGGTGCCCGAGGGGCGGGCCGGCGAGCGCCTGGATGCGCACGAGCTGGATGCGCGCAGCGCCGCGATGATCGCCAGCGCCGATACCTTCTTCGTGGCCAGTTACGTCGAACACGACGATGGCCGGCGCTCGGTGGACGTTTCGCACCGTGGCGGGCGCGCCGGTTTCGTGCGCGTGCAGGGCAATCGCCTGACCATCCCGGACTACGCCGGCAACCTGCACTTCAACACCCTGGGCAACCTCAGCGTCAACCCGCGGGCCGGTCTGCTGTTCGTCGACTTCAGCAGCGGTGACGTGCTGCAGCTGGCCGGGCGTGCCGAGATCATTCTCGACAGCCCGCTGATCAGGCTGTTCGAGGGTGCCGAACGGCTGTGGACCTTCGATGTCGAGCAGGTGGTCCTGCGTCCTGCGGCGGCGTCGCTGCGCTGGGCGTTCGAAGCCTACGCACCGACCAGCCTGATGACCGGCACCTGGGCACAGGCCGACGCACGGCTGCGCGAGCGCGAGCGGCGCAACGCCTGGCAGCGCTGGCGCGTAAGCAGCGTGCAGCAGGAGAGCGCCGATATCCGCTCACTGGTGCTGAAACCTGAACTGGGCGATGCGCCACGTTTTGCCGCGGGCCAGCATCTGCCGATCCGGATCACCCGCGCCGATGGGCAGCAGCTGCTGCGCACCTACAGCCTGTCCAGCGCGCCATCGGATGCTCACCTGCGTATCAGCGTCAAGGCGCAGGGCCAGGTTTCCAGGCACCTGCACGAGCAGGTCCGGGTCGGCAACCTGCTCGAGGTACGGCCACCGCTGGGCAGTTTCACCCTCGATAGCGACAGCCCCCGTCCCGTGGTACTGATCGGTGCCGGTGTCGGCATCACGCCACTGCTGTCGATGCTGCGCGAGCAGGTGGCGCTGGGGCAGGGCAAGCGCATCCATCTCTTCCAGGGCGCACGTTGCCTGCGCGACCTGCCGTTCCAGGCCGAACTGCGTGAACTGCAGCAACGTGCCAAGGGGCTGTTGCACGTTCACCGCGCATTGAGTGCGCCTGAGGCCGGTGCCGAGCTGGGACGTGACTACGAACAGCAGGGGCGGATCGATCTGCAGCAGATCAAGCACGCGCTGTCGTTCGATGACTACGACTTCTACCTGTGCGGGCCGGCGGCGTTCACTCAGACGATCTACGACGGCTTGCGCGACCTCAACGTGGCCGATGAGCGCATCTATGCCGAGGCGTTCGGCCCCTCGACGCTGACACGCCGCCAGGCCGGGGCGGCCAGTGAAGCGGCCCAGCCGCCTGCGGCGAGCGAGCCGGTGCCGGTGTACTTCACCGCCTCGGCCAAGGAGGCCCGCTGGACACCGGGCAGCGGCAGCCTGCTGGAACTGGCGGAGAGCCGCGGGTTGACGCCTGAGTTCAGTTGCCGTGGCGGTTCCTGCGGTACCTGCAAGACGCGGCTGGTCAGCGGTGCGGTGCACTACCCGAATCCGCCGGCACAGTTGCCGGAGGGCGATAGTGTGTTGATCTGCTGCGCGGTGCCGGCTGCCAGCGAAGAGCGCCAGAGCCTGGTGCTGGACCTCTGAGCGAGGCCCGGGCGCCTGTCAGGCCTCGCTGCTCATTCTCACGGGCGAAGTGTAGGTCTGGCCGCAGATGCGATCGCGTCCCTCGGCCTTGGCCCTGTACAGCTGCTCGTCGGCCCAGTTCAGGTGCTGCTCCACGCTGGCGCCAGCGTTCGGCGGCAGGGTCGCGCTGCCGATGGACAGGGTCAGGACCGTGGCCACGTCCGAACTGCGGTGTTCGATGGCCAGGCGCTTGATGGCTTCCTGCAGGCGTTCGGCTACCTGGCGCGCGCCGGCTTCGTCGGTATCCGGCAGCAGGGCGGCGAATTCCTCGCCGCCGAAGCGCGCGACGAGGTCATAGGGACGGTTCAGGGTGTTGGCCAGCGCCTGGGCGACGTCACGCAGGCACTGGTCGCCGCGCAGGTGCCCGTACTGGTCGTTGTAGCGCTTGAAGTAGTCGACATCGATCATCAGCAGCGACAGCGGCTTCTGCTCGCGCTGGGCCTGCGCTCTGGCCGCGTCGAAGCGCTCGTCGAAGCCACGGCGGTTGAGAATGCTGGTCAGGCCGTCGATCAGGGCCATCTGACGCAGGTAGTCGCTCTGCAGTTTCAGGCGCAGGTGGTTGATCACGCGAGCGCGGACCACCAGCGCGTTGAAGGGCTTGCGGATGTAATCCACCGCGCCGAGCTCGAAGCCCGTGGCTTCATCGTCCTCATGGCTCTTGCCGGTGACGAAGATGATCGGGATCTCGCTGGTTTCGGGGTTGGCCTTGAGGCGCCGACAGACTTCGTAGCCGTCCATGCCGGGCATGACCACGTCGAGCAGGATCAGGTCAGGGCGCAGTTCACGGCTGATGGTCAGTGCCTGTTCGCCATGGGTGGCCATGAAGACATCGCACTCGGGACGAAACAGCTCGTGCAGAACCCGGATGTTGATTGGCTGGTCATCGACCACCAGCAGTTTTGGGCGTCCATGGAAAAATGGTTTCAGGCGCTCCAAATCAATCCCCTATGGCAGAGTGCTGTAAATCTTGAAGCAATCGCTTGGCTCGCTCGAAGTCAAGGGAGGTCACGGCCTGACGCAGCGCATCGAACAGGCTGTCGAGATGTTGCGGTGCATGGGCAGCGAGTGCCTGCACGGTCTCCAGCGCTGCAAGGTTGCCCGTATCAAGTTGTACCTTAAGCGCTTCCACCTCCTGCGTCCACAATCCAGTGGTCGCAGGCGGTGCAGGGCTGGCCGGCTCTGTGGGGATGGCGAACATCGCCTGCAGACGGGCGTGACTCTCCTGCAGCGACTGCTTGAGCTCGCTCAGCCAGTCATCGTCGCCATAGGCGCTGTCCGGGGTCTGGGCGAAACGCCGTTCCAGCTCGGCGAATCGGGCGGACAGCTCCATGGCGCCCATGGTGCCGGAAGTGCCCTTGAGGGTATGCAAGTCCTTGAGCATGGCCGGCAGATCACGTGCCTGCCGGTGCGCCTCCAGTTGCGTCAGCTGCTTGTTCAGTTCGTCCGGGAGCAGGACCAGCATCGAGCGCAGCAGGTTCAGGTTGCCGCCGAAGCGCTTGAGGATGGCTTCGGCACCTTCCACTTTGCCCGGCGGCTGCGGGTCGCTCGCGGCAGCGTCGTCGAGGCCGCACCAGGTGCGGATCACGGCGACCAGCTTTTCGATGTCGATGGGCTTGCCCACATGGTCGTTCATCCCGGCCGCGAGGCAGGAGTCGCGGTCGCTGTTCGACGCGTTGGCGGTCATGGCGATGATGGGTTGCGTCGGCTGACCCGACTGCTGGCGGATGCGCCGTGTCGCTTCCAGCCCGTCGATATCGGGCATCTGGATGTCCATGAGAATGGCGTCGAATGGCGGTTCGCTGCCCAGCGCCAGTTCGACGCCCTGCAGACCACCTTCCGCCAGGCTGACCTCGGCACCTTCGCCGATCAGCAGTTCGCGCGCCACCTGACGGTTGAGGGCGTTGTCCTCGACCACCAGCAGGCGCAGGCCCTGCAGGCGCTGGCCCAGCTTGTAGCCCGGAACGGGCAGGGCGCGACTGTCGCCGTGACGTGCGCTGAGGATGCTGGCGATCAGCTGGCGTGGGGTCACCGGTTTGGTGAGGAAGCCGGCGAACGGGGCGTCGGCCTCGCTGTAGCGATCGGCCAGGACCTCGCGGCCATGGGCGGTGATCATGATCACCGTGGGCGGTGTGCGCTCGTTCTGCCCCTGTGCCCGCAGGCGTTGGGCCGCTTCCAGGCCGTCCATCCCCGGCATGCGCCAGTCCATCAGCACGATGTCGTAGGGCGGCTCGGCCCGCTGCACCTGGTCCAGCGCCTCCTGGCCGCCGACCGCAGTGTCGGCCAGCCAGCCCAGGCTGTGCGCCGTCTGCTGCAACAATTGCCGGGCCAGCGCGTTGTCATCGACGATCAGCAGGCGCAGGCTCTCCGACCGGTCTGCCGGCTCGGCCAGCAGATTCGCCTGCGCGCCGATGCCAAGCTCGATCTCGAACCAGAAGCGGCTGCCTTCACCCTGGCGGCTCTCCACCTGCAGCTCGCCGCCCATCAATTCCACCAGGCGCTTGCAGATCACCAGGCCCAGCCCTGTGCCGCCGTAGCGCCGGGTGGTCGATGCCTCGGCCTGGGTGAAGCCGTCGAAGATACGCTGCAGCTGCGCCTCGCTGATGCCGATGCCGGTGTCGCTGACGGCGATCCGCAGGCGCACCTGGTGCGGCGAACACGCCACCTGATGCAGGCTGACGACCACCTGGCCGGATTCGGTGAACTTCAGCGCATTGCCGGACAGGTTGATCAGCACCTGCTGCAGGCGCAGGCTGTCGCCGCAGAGCACGTCCGGCAGCGAGGTGTCGACATCGAACATCACCTCGATGTCCTTGTCGCCCTGATTGCCGGCCAGTACCACCGCCAGGTCGCTGAGCATGGGCTCCAGCTCGAAGTCGTGGAGGTCCAGCTGCAGCTTGCCGGCCTCGATCTTCGAGTAATCGAGAATGTCGTTGAGCAGGCCCAGCAGCGAGTGAGCCGCTCCCTGGGCCTTGAGGATGTAGTCGAGCTGGCGCGGGTTGAGCTCGGTCGCCTGAACCAGCTGCAGCATACCCAGTACGGCATTCATGGGCGTGCGAATCTCGTGGCTCATGTTGGCCAGGAAGGCGCTTTTCGCCGCGCTCGCCGCATCGGCCTGCTCCTTGGCGCGGCGCAGGTGTGATTCGAGCTGCAGCTGGGCGGTGATGTCGCGGTTGATACCCGTCACCTTCGCCGGCCGGCCCATGGCGTCGTACTCGACGTTGGCGCCGGCCTGGATATGCAACACCTGGCCATCGGGCCTGACGATGCGGAACACCACGTCGAAGGTCGAAACCCGGGCGAGGGCCTCCTGCAGGCTGGCCTCCACGGCGGCGCGATCCTCCGGGTGGATGCGTGCCTGCCAGTGCCCGTAGCTGAGGCCTTGCTCGCGCTGCGACAGTGGGTAGTCGTAGAGCTCGAACATCCGCTCGTTCCACTGCAGCTGGCCATCGCCCGGGGTCCAGGACCAGATGCCCAGCTCGGCCACCTCGGCCGCCATGGCCATCTGGTCTCGCGCGGCGAGCGCTTCGCGGCGCAGCCGCTGTTCTTCGGACAGGTCGAGCGCGATGCCCAGGTAGCCGGTCAGCTGTCCGCTGGTGTCGCGCATGGCGGTCACCATCAGCGTCACGGCAAGCCTGGAACCGTCCTTGCGGATATAGGACCACTCGCGGCTCTCCGCGCCCTCCAGCTCCGACTTGTGCACGAAGACGCGAAAACCGCTGATCGGCTGGCCGTATTCCTCGCTCAGCTCGCGGCTGCGCGCCTCCACCTCTTCGGGCAGGTGGAACACCGCCGGCTTCTGCTTGCCGATCATCTCCTCGGCGCTGTAGCCCAGCAGGCGTTCCGCGCCGCGATTGAACACGCGGATGGTGCCTTCCAGGTCGGTGGCGATGATCGACACCTCGGAGGCCGACTCCAGTACGTTGTTCAGCAGCAGGTTGAGTTCGCGCAGCTCCTGGGTGCGCTTGCCCACCTGTTCTTCGAGGCTGGCGTTGAGTTCGAGAATGCGTGCCTCGGCGGCTTTCTGCGCCGAGATGTCGCGCACGGTCTTCGACAGGCCGGTCAATACGCCACTGGCATCGATCAGCGGGGAGATCGAAGCGGAAACGTCTACCAGGCTGCCGTCCTTGCGATGCCGCTGCGTATCGAAGTTGCCGATCGGCTTGCTGGCCGCAACGTTGGCGAGGATGCTTCGTTCTTCCTGAAAAAGGGCTTCGGGCACGATCAGTTCGATCAGCGTATGGCCGATGGCCTCCTGCGCGGTGTAGCCGAAGATCCGTTCTGCGCCGTGGTTCCAGCTGATCACCGTGCCATCGAGTGACTGACCGATGATGCCGTCGCTGGAGCTTTCCACGATGGCGGCGGAGCGTGCCTGTTCGGCAAGGATCTGCCGATGGCGCTGGCGATTGACCAGCAGCACGCCGGCGAGGGTCGCCAGCAGCAGGCTGACCAGGCTGCCGACCAGCATCACCAGGCGCGGCGAGGCCTGGTGCAACCTGGCGACGAAACCGGGGTGGGCCAGCAGTTCAACCTGCCAGTCGCGCCCGTAGATATGCCGTGATACCGCATGCCGAGCAATGACGGGGGCATCGTCGCTGGCTTCGCTGGCGTAGAAATCGACGACATGCGCGGCGTCGGTGACGTCGCTCAGTTGCAACTGCAAGCCGTCGTTGCTCAGTTTCAGGCCTTGCAGGACCTCTTCGGTCAGCAGCGGGGCGTAGCTCCAGCCGATGCCCTTGGCCATGCGCTCCTCGACGCTGTCCGGGGTGACGGCACCGCGATAGATCGGCAGCAGGATAAGGAAGGATTGCAGGGGATTGCCGGTCGCCTGCACCAGGGTGATGGGCCCGGTGATACGCACCTCGCCGCTGGTCAGTGCGGCGAGCGCTGCGCTGCGGCGGTTGTTTTCCGAGGCGATGTCCAGGCCGACGGCGGGGAGATTCTGCTCGACCGGCTCGATGTACTGGATGATGAAGCGCTCGCCATCGTGTGGCGTCAGCTGGCGAATCTCGAAACCGGGCCTGTCGTCGGCACGGGCCTGGGCGATGAAGCGCTCCTGTTCCGCTGCCGGCACCCGCCGGATGAAGCCGAAACCACGGGCGCCGGGAAACTCGCGGTCGACGTCGCGCGTCTTGCTGTAGCTGAGGAAGCGCTTGCGGGTGATGCCGCCGTCACCGCTGGCCAGCACGGCTCCGCGCGCCCCGCGCAGGCCGTACTGATAGAGCTCGATGCGCTTGGTAACGACATCTGCGGCGCGCTCCGTGGCTTTGGCGAGTTCATCCCGGGCCTGTTTTTCGTTGGCCTGATGCACCCAACCGGCCACCAGCGCGGTAGCGGCCATGCCCGTTGCGAAAGTCAGCAGGACGATCAGTCTCAATGTGGTTTCTTCTTTTCTGCGAGGTGATCAGTTGCGTTCGAGTGCCGGCAGCAGATCCAGGCTCTTGCGCAGTTGCTCGAAGGGCATGGGGCGGCAGTAGAAATAGCCCTGCATCAACTTGCAGCCCAGTGCGAGCAGTTGCTGCGACTGTTCGCTGCACTCCACGCCCTCGGCGACCAGCTCCAGGTCCAGTGCCTGGCCCATGCGTACGATGGCCTCGATGATCGCAGCATCGCTACGATCCGTCAGCATGTCGCGCACGAAACTCTGATCGATTTTCAGCACATCGATCGGCAGGCGCTTGAGGTAGGACAGGCTCGAATAGCCGGTGCCGAAGTCGTCGATGGCGATGCGCACGCCCATGTGCTTGAGCTCGTCGAGCAGGGCTCGGGTCTGGTCCATATCGCGCGCCAGCACCCCTTCGGTGATCTCCAGTTCCAGCAGTTCCGCTGGCAGGCCGGTGTCGTTGAGCACCTCCTTGATCATGTCGAGGAAGGACTCCTCGCGGAACTGCACCACCGAGATGTTGACCCCGACGCACAGGCGCTTGCCCTGGTCGAGCAGCAGCTTGGCGTCGTGGCAGGCCTGGTGGAGGACCTGCTTGCCCATCGGTACGATCAGGCCGGTTTCTTCCGCCAGCGGGATGAACTCGGCAGGGGAGACCAGTTCGCCGTCGGCTCGGCGCCAGCGGATCAGCGCCTCCATGCCGCAACTCTGCTGACGGCTGACATCGAAGCGAAGCTGGTAGAAGACTTCGAAGACCCCCGACTCCAGCGCGCTGCGCATGTGGCTTTCGAGCAGGTGGCGGGCTCTGGCATCGCTCTCGATGCTCTGGGAGAAGAAGCGATAGCGGTTGCGACCCTCCTGCTTGGCCTGATACATCGCGGCATCGGCCTGGCGATAGAGGGATTCGAGGTCGTCGCCGTCATCCGGGAACACGCTCACGCCGATGCAGGCGGACAGGTCGAAGCGACTGCCGGCGATGTTCATCGGCATCGCGATGACTTCCAGCAAACGCTCCACGTAGTCGCTGATCACCTCCGAGCGCTGGATATCGGTCACCAGGATGACGAACTCATCACCGCCCTGGCGGCTGACGGTGTCGAGGTTGCGTGATACCTCGGTCAGGCGTGCGCTGACCTCCTTGAGAATCAGGTCGCCCGTCGAGTGGCCCAGGGTGTCGTTGATGCCCTTGAAGTTGTCCAGATCCAGCAACAGCAGTGCAAGACGGCTGCCGCTGCGCCGCGCTTTCTGCAGCATCTGCTCGGCGCGGTCACGCAGCAGCATGCGATTGGGCAGGTTGGTCAGCGCATCGAAGTAGGCCAGCCGCTTGGCTTCCGTCCGCAGGTTGAGGTGCGCACGGACATGGGCGCGCACCACGGGAATGCTCAGCGGTTTCTGGATGAAGTCGATGGCGCCTTGCTCCAGCGCCGCCACTTCATTCTCCGTCTGGGTGTGTGCGGTGACGAACAGGATGGCGGCATCGCAGAGCTTGGCGTCGGCCTTGATCAGGCGGCACAGCTCGAAACCGCTCATGCCGGGCATCTCGATATCCAGCAGGATCACGTCTGGCCGACAGAACCGTGCGATCTCCAGCGCCATGCGCCCATCATGGGCGATATGCACCTGTGCCAACTCGTTGACCGCCGCTTGCAGGATCTGCAGGTCGCTGGACTGGTCATCGACGATGAGAATGACGGGAGATGGGTCGAACCTGTTTTCAGACATGCCATAGCTCCGGAACTCCGCTTTCCTGAGGGTGAGACTAGACCAGTTCATGACATGTGCAGGCCGTTTGCGCCGTGGTTCATGGCAGATAGTCAGCCGGTGCAGGGAGGGCCCGACGCTGGCGGTGCCGCGGCGGATTGGCTGCTGCGTGGCAACTGCGAGATTCAGGGCGTTTGGCGTCGGATTGGCCAGGTTTTGGCGAGGGGCGACGCGCCCGGACAAGAGGGCTGCGCTGGGGGCGGAAATCGGATGGGCGGTCGTGCCGTGGGTGGCTGTTACCTGGCGCGGTAGGGCCCGAGGTGTCGGTTCAGGGCCGACAAGGGCGCTGCGAAGCGGGAAGGCTGCCGCCGTTTTTCACGAAAACGGCAGCAGTCTCGGATCATCCTTGTGGCTGTGCCTCTTCCAGCGATCTGCGGTAGGCATCGGCTTCGTCCTGCGAGGGGAAGATACCGACCAGCTCTCCATTCTGGATCACATCCCAGACCACGGCTCCCATGGCGCGGGCTTCACGGGAAAGATGTTCGCTGTCACGCTCGTGCACGATCACGTTCATGCTTGTCTCCTCGAAATACGGATGCGGCGAAATGTCGCATTCCGTTTATACGCTTCGTTAGCAAGCTAATTAAACCGTCGATCTGGCAAAGGACTGTTGCACCCATGCAACGAGCGAAATGGACTTTTCGTTGTCGTGGGGCACTCGGCGCCGGCGCGTGGCCGTGGCATGCGGGGTCAGGCACGCCCGTATTGCTGGCGATATTGCGCGGGCGTCAAGCCGGTCAGCGCCTTGAACAGGCGCCGCAGATTGGTCGCGCTGCTGATACCTCAGAATGGCGAAGTGCTGACGTTCTGATCCCGGCCTGCTGCGCGCTGCGTCATCCAGCGCCGGTACTGGCGAGTCCGGAAGATGTCCTTCACCTGCTGCGTCAGCAGCGCCCACAGCGGCGACACGCCGGGCTGGCTGTCCCGGCCCTGGCTGAGCTTGTGCAGCTGGTATTTCACCACTGCCATGTTCGCCAGCGAGGCCAGCACCTTGTTCTTCCAGGTGATCGGCGGCAGTTGCGGGGCGCTGCTCAGGCCGCGTTGCCAGTCGCGCGGCAGGTTCGGCTCGATGGCCAGCGCGGTGCCGATGCCGACCATCTCGATGCCACTGGCCAGCACGTCCTGGGCGATCGGTGCGCGACGGATGCCGCCGGTGACCATGATCGGCATGCGCGCCACCGCGCGAATCTCGCGGGCGAATTCGAGGAAGTAGGCCTCACGCGCCAGGGTGCGCCCATCGCGCGCCTGGCCCTGCATGGCCGGGGCCTCGTAGCTGCCGCCGGACAGTTCGACCAGGTCCACATCCAGCTCGTTGAGCAGGCGCACCACTTGCTGTGCGTCGTCGGCACTGAAGCCGCCGCGCTGGAAGTCCGCCGAGTTGAGCTTGACCGCCACGGCGAAGCCGGGTGAGACCACGCCGCGCACTGCCTTGACGATCTCCAGCAGCAGGCGTGCGCGGTTTTCCAGCGAGCCGCCCCACTGGTCGCTGCGCTGGTTGGTCAGGGGCGACAGGAACTGGTTGAGCAGGTAGCCATGGGCGGCGTGAACTTCCACCCCGGTGAAACCCGCCTGTTCAGCCAGGCGCGCGGTGCGGGCGAAGCGCTCGATCACGTCCTCGATCATCGCCTCGGTCATCGCCTGTGGCGTGGCGAAGCGCTTCGACAGGTTGCCCAGTTCCAGCGGCACCGCCGACGGCGCCCAGGTCGCTTGGCCCAGGTTGGCCTGCATCTGCCGGCCAGGGTGATTGATCTGCAGCCAGAACTGCGCCCCCTTGGCGCGGCCAATGCGGGCCCAGCGCTGGAAACGGGCCAACTGCTGCTCATCCTCCAGCACCACGCCGCCCGGCCCGGTCATGGCGCGCCTGTCGACCATCACGTTGCCGCTGATCAGCAGGCCGCTGCCGCCCTCTGCCCAGGCCTCATACAGGCGCAGCAGCGGTTCGGACGGCGCGTGGTCGGCGTCCGCCATGTTTTCTTCCATCGCCGCCTTGGCGATGCGGTTGGGAAGGGTCGAGCCATTGGGCAGGGTGAGACTGTCGAACAGATTCATGGGGGGCATCCTCGGCTGAGCGTGAGGTGACCTTAACTTTAAAGTTCACTTTAATGTCAATGGCCCATTTCATCCCGGAACAGTATTTTTGCAACCCTGAAAAAACAGCCTTCGAGCCGCTTGACCTTAAAGTTCTGTTTAACCTTAGGGTTGCCGCGTCTGCCCCGGAGACCGCTCCGATGGCAGGGGACTTATCGATTCCTCAACGCGGATAACGACGATGAAGCAGTTTGCCGAGCTTACACAACGCCTGAAACGCCAGCGCATTGCGCTGCTGACGGGGATGGTTCTCCATGCCGTCGCCATGCCCCTGTGGGCGCAGGATGCCAGCGTGCCCAGCGCTACGGTCGACATCGCCGGGCACACCGTGCCGGTGGTGGCGGGCGGGCTCTACGATCGCTTTCACTCCAACCCGCCGCTGTCGGTCATCGCGGCCGAGGCGCCAGATGTCGACCTCAGCTGGTTTCGCGGGCTGGAGAAAACCCGGGTGGACATCGGCTTCGAGTCCTACTCGCCCAATTTCTACTACCGCAACAGCCGCGTGACGGCGGTGTTCACCGCCGATCTGCAGCGCTTGCGCGAGCTGATGCCGGCCGAGGTGCTGGCACAGGTGCAGCCGTTGCAGGTCTGGCCGGGCAGGGGGCTGGTGGCGTTCACCGCCTACGCCTATCACTACTGCGATAACGACAGCTACAACGAGGTTGCGCTGTCCATCGTCACCAGCAAGCCCGGGCATTCCAGCCTGGGGCCCATCAGCCTGGCCGGCCAGGCGATGTCCAGGGACTTCTGGGGCTATGTGCTCAAGCTGCCGGTCAACACCGAACTGGCGCGGGTACGCGGGGTGGTCGGCTACAACCTGCCGAAGTGGCTGACGCCCATCGACTATCGCGAGACCGACAAGAGCCTGATCTTCGAAATTGCCGACAGTGCGACCGGCCAGCCGGACGTGGTCTTCGAAGCGCAGAAGCTCGACGCGCCCTCCAGCGAGCCGGAGCTGGTGACCAACAGCTTCACCAATATCGGTCACGACGGCGAGCTGGCTTACGGCTATGCGGTTTCCCGGCAGCTGAGCCATGCCTCCAGCTCGGATGCGGCGGCAGTGAAACTGACGCTCAGCCAGGGCAGCCTGTCGGCCTACATTCAGTCGTTGCAGCTGGGCAGGATGCTGAAGTACGAGTACGTGCCGGACTTCCAGAGCGCGCTCTATGCACCTGAGCCGCTGGCGCGAATGCTCGCCCAGGAGTGATCAGGCGCCGTCGGTAGCGGCCGTTCTGCCGGGTGTAGGGGGTGGCCGGCTCGTCAGCACAGGCCGCGCTGGCGAGTCGGCTGCCTACCTACCTCTTCACACGTTTGCCCGGCGCGTTCATCTCCCCCAGATTCATCTTCGACAGCACCCGCTTGGCGTTGGCTGCGCAGTCCAGGTCACCGGGTTTGCTCTCGATCTCATGGATCAGCGCGAGCAGGTGCGTCTTGCTCTGAGCGAGCCGCTGCTCCAGCGCTTCGATGTCGCGGACCTTGCCCTGCAGGGTGTCGAGCAGCTTGCCATGCTCCCATTGCGACAGGTCCTGCGGCAGCAGGCTGCGCAGCTCGTCGAGGCTGAAGCCGGCCTGCTGGGCGGTGGTGATCAGGTTGAGCACCAGCACGGCTTCTTCCGGGTAGCTGCGATAGCCGTTCGCCTGACGCTCCACCAGCTTGAGCAGGCCGATGCTCTCGTAGAAGCGGATACGCGAGGCTGCAAGCCCCGTGCGCGTCGCCAGTTCACCAATCTTCATCTCTGTCCCGCCACTCTGAAAGGTCGTCGATTAAGCCTAACTTTAACCTTCAGGTTTGGCCATGAGCGACCTCGGGCGCATGCAGGTTTGGCGAAATGTGCCCGGCAGGGTGCAATGCTTCGCGTCTATGCTTGTCTGACTTTTCAATCCGGCAAGTCTCCGGCTCGCGACAACTTTTTCACCAGGCAGACCATTTGAAGCGTTCGATACTCACCGCAGCCCTGTTGTGTCTGCTCCTGAGCCCGCTGGCCCGTGCGGATGCGTATCGAGTGATCACCGAAGAGTGGGCACCCTACAACTATCGGGAAAATGGCCGGCTCACGGGCATGGCCACGGAGATCGTGCGGGCGATCATGGCGTTGACCGGTGATGACTTCGAGATCGCCCTGCTGCCCAGTATGCGCACCACGCGCACGCTGCAGAGCCAACCGCACACGATCATGTATTCGCTGTTTCGCACCCGCGAGCGCGAGCCGCTGTACAAGTGGGTGGGGCCTATCCTCGAAGAGTCCATCCATCCCTATCAACGGGCCGATACGGCACAGCCGATAGACACCCTGGAGCAACTGCTGCAGGCGCCACGTGTCACCACCCGGCATGCCGGCCTGGTTCCCGATGTGTTGCAGTCGCTGGGGTTCACCAACCTGGACAAGAGTGCGGCCGAGAGCTATCAGCTCTACCGCATGCTGCTGGCGGGCCGCACCGAGGTGATAGCGGGGGACACCGATGCCGGCGTGGCGTACTACTGCCGGCAACTGAACATCGCCACCGATGCGCTGCGGCAGATACCCGTCGAGCTGTATCGCTCGTCGTTGTACATCGCGTTCAGCCGGGACAGCGACGATGCCCTGGTCAGCGCCTGGGCCAACGCCCTGGAGCAGCTGCGCCTGTCGGGAGAACTCGCACGCATCCAGAGGCGCTACGAGCAGATGCCGGGGCGCTAGAGCCAGGGCGCAGAGCCAGCCAGGGGCTCTGCGCGGGGTGGTGGGCTCGCTTCAGATCCAGCGATCGTTCTGCGCCGTGCGCTCGCCACCTTCTTCGCCGGTGTTGAGCACGCCACGGGGTTCGATGAGCATCATCTTCACCTCCTGCGCGGCGTAGGGCTTGTGCTCGACGCCGCGGGGCACCACGTAGAGTTCGCCGGCTTGCAGCAGCACGTGGCCATCGCGAAAGTCGATGCGCAGCTGGCCTTCGAGGACGAAGAAGGCTTCGTCGGTGTCGGCATGCGAGTGCCAGATGAAGTCACCTTCGATGCGGACCACCTTGAACTGGTAGTCGTTCATCTCGGCGACCACTCTGGGCGACCAGTGCTCGTCGATCAGCGCCAGCTTCTGCTGCAGGTTGATCGCTTGGGTGGCCGGGGTAGGGGATTGCTGGGTCATGCGGGGGCTCCTCGTTCTGGTTGTCACCAGCCTAGCGAGGCGCCGCGGAGGCTTCTTGTACGATCCTACAGCTTGAGCATGCCGAGCCAGCGTGCCGGTGACAGGCCGAAGGCGCGGATGAAGTGGCGTGTCATGTGGCTCTGGTCGAAGAAGCCGGCGATCAGTGCGGCATCGGCCAGTGCCACGCCGGCATGCATCAGCGCGCGGCAATGGTCGAGGCGGCGCAGGGTGACGTAGCGGTAGGGGCTGGTACCGAACAGGGCGCGGAAGTCCCGTGACAGGCTCCAGCGATCCCGGCCGCTGGCGTGTTCCAGGTCGTCCAGGGCGATGTTCGTGTCGAGGTGGGCATGGATGTAGGCACGGGCGCGCTCCGCTGCGACGTAGTCGAAGGCGCGGCGGCCGCGACGCTGGCCGGCCACGGCTTGCAGCGCGTGGGCCAGGTCATAGATGGCGTCGTCTTCCTCCAGCGTTTCGAACGCATGGTCCATGGTCTGCAGGAAGGACTCGCTGGCGTGGCGCAGGCGGATGTCGTCGGAGAGGCCGCCGGCGATGAAGGGCAGAGGCCGACCACCGAGCACCTGCTGGATCAGCACCGGGTCGATGTAGAGCATGCGGTAGCGAAAGCCTTCGTCGGTGCCGGCCATGCCGTCGTGCACCTCGTCGGGGTGCAGCACCAGCGTGCCGCCAGGCAGGCTGTGGCGCATGGCGCGGCGATAGCGAAAGCTCTGCACGCCGGACAGCGTGCGGCCGATGGCGTAGGTGTCGTGGCGGTGCGGATCGTAGCCGTGGCCGCTGAAATACGCCTCGATGCGCTCGATCCTTCCCGGCATCTGGCTATGCCGTACCCAGTCACGTTCAGCACTGCGTCGACTCACGGAAGAGACTCCTGGCCATCGATGCGATGGCGGTTGACCCGCCACATGTTAAGGCAATGGCGTGCGAGAAGGCGATCCGTCGCCACGCTCGGCCTGCCTGCCGAGCATGCGGAACGTCTCGTCAACCTGGCGCCTGCCAGTCGCGCAGTGCATCCAGCACCACGCGGAAGGCGGCTGTCTGCTGGCGCCGGCTCGGGTAGTACAGGTGATAGCCAGGGAAGCTGTCGGACCATGCCCCGAGTACTTCGGTCAGCGCTCCGCTGTCCAGATAGGGCCGTACCTGGGTATCCGGTAGCTGCGCCAGGCCGACGCCGGCCAGGCAAGCATCGAGGATCTGCAGCACGCTGTTCATGATCAGCGGGCCGCCGACACGTACGCGGAATTCGTTCTCGCCGCTGCCGAACTCCCAGGAGTAGAGGCCGCCGTGCGTGGGCAGGCGCAGGTTGATGCAGCGATGCGCGGTCAGCTCCTCCGGCCGTCGCGGGGTACCGTACCGCGCCAGATAGCCCGGGGTGGCCACGGTGACCATGCGCATCTCGGGACCGATGGGAACGGCGATCATGTCCGCGTCGATGATCCCGCCCAGGCGTATGCCGGCATCGAAGCGTTCGGCAACGATGTCGGTGAGCCCGTAGTCGGTGATCAACTCCACCACCACGTCCGGGTAGGTCTCCAGCAGCGTCGCCAGCTTGGGCCAGACGACGTGGCGGGCAGCGAACTCGTCGGCGGTGATGCGCACCGTACCGGAAGGGTGCTGGCGCAGGTCGGAGATGGCGCTCAGGTGCGCGTCGATGCGCTCGAGCAGCGGCGCGATCTCGAGCAGCAGCTTCTCTCCCGCTTCGGTGCGCGTGACGCTGCGGGTCGTGCGCGTCAGCAGGCGCACCCCAAGGCGCTCCTCCAGGCCGCGTATGGTCTGGCTGACTGCCGAAGGCGAGACGCCGAGGCGCGCGGCGGCGCGGGTGAAGTTGCGCTCCCGTGCCACCGCGATGAAAACCACCAGATCATCCATGCCGCTCGTGAACATTGTTAAGTGCTGCTTCATGCCGAGTTAATTATTTTGCGTATACACGAATCAATCTGCCGTCGCTACCTTTGTCTCCTCGAGCAACGAATGAGGTGACCGACATGAGTGACAGCGATCTGGCCAGTGCCGACATGCAGGTTCACCGCGCAGGGTCGAGCCAGGCCATCGTCGGCCCGGCCGAGTGGTTCACCGGGCGTGTGCGCATCGACCGCATCTTCAACGCGCCGGCTCCTGCGCGGGTTGGCGTCGCGGTGGTCAATTTCGAACCGGGTGCGCGGACCAACTGGCATACCCATCCGCTGGGTCAGGTGCTGCTGGTGACCGATGGCGTGGGCTGGACGCAGTGCGAGGGTGGGCCGAAGACCGAGATTCGCCCCGGCGACCTGATCTGGTGCAACTGCGGCCGCCGCCACTGGCACGGTGCAACCGACAGCAGCGCCATGCAGCACATCGCGATCAACGAGTCGCTCGATGGCAAGCCGGTCGACTGGCTGGCGCCGGTGACGGACGCCGAGTTCCTCGCCGGCCCGGTGAAAAAGGACTGAGCCGCCGTCATTCCCTTCCCCTCAAACAGGAGCCTCTCATGGGCAACTACATTTTCGCGTTGAGCGAGCAGGTGCGTCGCCAGCCGGTCAGCTATCGCAATCGCTTCGGCATCGAGCTGGCCGGCGACCTCTACCTGCCCGCTGACTTCCACAGTCGTGACGACTGGCCGGCGCTGATCATCGGCGCGCCTTATGGCGGGGTGAAGGAGCAGGGGCCGGGCGTGTACGCCAACGAGCTGGCCCAGCGCGGTTTCGTGGCACTGACCTTCGATGCCTCGCACAATGGTGAATCCGGCGGTTCGCCGCGGCGTCTGTCGTCGCCTGAGCTGTTCGTCGAGGATTTCCACGCGGGTGTCGACTTTCTCGGCAACCAGGCTGGCATCGCACGTGATGCCATCGGCGTGATCGGCATCTGTGGCTCCGGTGGCTTCGGCCTCAGCGCCGCGCAGGTCGACCCGCGCATCAAGGCCGTGGCCACCGTAAGTCTGTACGACATCTCGCGCCTGCATGCCGAGGGCTTTGCCGGCAGTCTGGACGAAGCCGCACGCAGGGCGACGCTGCAGGCCCTGGCCGAGCAGCGCTGGAGCGAGTTCGCCAGCGGGCGGGCGACGCTGGGCGAGCGCGGAGCACCGTTGCAGATCGATGCCGATACACACCCGATAGGCCGCGAGTTCGGCGAATTCTATTCACGGCCACGCGGCTATCACGCCAATTCCAGCACCCAGTTCACCCAGACCTCGGCACAGGGCTTCATGAACTTCCCGCTGCTGGACAAGCTGCAGTGGATCTCGCCACGGCCGCTGCTGCTGATCGTCGGCGAGCATGCCCATTCGCGCTTCTACAGCGAGGACATCTACGCCGCTGCCAGCGAGCCGAAGACGCTGCAGGTGGTGCCCGGCAGCAATCACGTCGACCTGTACGACCGTACCGATGTGATTCCTTTCGACCAGCTGCAGGCGTTCTTCCACGACGCCCTGCAATGACCAGCAGCCGGCTGACGGGGAGCCCGCCGGCGGACAGGGGTTGCACCGCCCGTCAACTCAAGGAGATGTGATCAGCATGAACAAGCGGATTTTCACCGCGGCGCTTTGCGTCGCGGTCCTGCAGACCGGCCCAGCCCGCGCTACAGATACGGGCGGGGGCGAGCAGCAGATCGTGCGTGCCGGCACTCAGGCCTCGATCGCCGGCCCGGAGCGGTTCTTTACCGGCCGTGCGCGGATCGACCCGATCTGGCCGGCCGATGAGCACATCAACACCTCCGGTGCGCTGGTTACCTTCGAGCCTGGCGCACGTTCGGCCTGGCATACCCATCCCGCCGGTCAGCGTCTGCTGGTTACTTCCGGCGTCGGCCTGACCCAGGAATGGGGCAAGCCGGTCCGGGTAATCCGCCCCGGCGACGTGGTCTGGTGTCCGCCGGGCGTCAAGCACTGGCACGGCGCGGCTCCGGACGCGGCGATGACCCATATGGCGATCACCGCGACCCTGGACGGCAAGAACGTCAACTGGCTGGAGAAAGTGAGCGATGAGCAGTATGGCCAAACGCATCAGGACTAGGTCGGGCCTCGCCATCGCTGCACTCGGCGTCGTTCTGGGCCTCGGCGAACCGGCGCGCAGCGCCATCGCCGAGGAGAACCCGGAGCAACCTGCCAGCAGCCATGCAACCCTCGACGCACGTCAGCAGGCCATCGTGCCGATCGCTGCGTTCGCTGCCGCCGGTGATATCGCGAGGCTCAACGGCGCCCTCGAACAGGGGCTCGACCTCGGCATGAGCATCAGCGACGCCCGCGAGGTGCTGGTACAACTCTACGCCTATGCGGGTTTTCCGCGCAGTCTCAATGCGCTGTCCGAGCTGATGAGGGTCGTCGAGGCACGCAAAGCCAGGGGCATCGAAGATGCGCCCGGGCGCGAGCCCAGTCAGCCCGTGCCCAAGGGCGATGCGCTGCTGGCTGCCGGCACGGCCAACCAGACCAGGCTGGCCGGAGCCGTGGTCGAGGGGCCGTTGTTCGACTTCGCCCCGGTAGCCAACGAGTACCTGCGCGCTCACCTGTTCGGTGCCATCTTCGAACGCGACAACCTCGACTGGCAGAGCCGTGAACTGGCAACCCTGAGCATGCTCGCGGCACTGCCCGGCGCCGAGGCGCAACTGCAGGCGCACATGCGCATGAGCATGAACATCGGTGTCAGTGCCGCACAGTTACGGCAGCTGAGCGAGGTGCTGGGGGAGCGCGTCACCGCCGAAGCTGCCGAGCGCGCCCAGCAGGCGCTGCAGCGCCAGCTGAGCCCGTAACAGGTTTCGGCCCGGCTGGCCTTCGCACAGGCTAGCCGGCGCTCGGCAGGTGATCCGCAGGATCGAAGCGCTCGCCGGTGTCCAGGCGAATTCCGCGCAGGTGCCGGGTGTGCAGGTACGAGGCATGCAGGGCCTCGGCGAAGTAGCTGATCAGGAGCGAGCGGCGACGTGCGCCGCTCGGGTTCAGGCTGCCCGCGTGAACCAGGTCGACATCGAACAGCAGGATGTCACCGGCCGACCCGCAGAGCTGCACGGCGAGGGATTCGTCATTGCTGTCGAATGGCGGCGCTCCCGGGTGCGTCCGATGGCTGCCGGGCACGATGCGGGTGGCGCCGTTGTCCTGGCCGTAGTCGTCGAGGTACACCAGGGCATTGGCGATGTCGCCCGGGCGTTGCTGTGACAGATCGCGATGCAGTTGCTGATGGCCGCCGCCTGCCAGGGGTTCGCGGCCTTCCACCTGGGCGATGAAGAAACGCTCGCCAATCAACGCACTCACCCCCGCCAGAAGCAGCGGCAGGCGGCAGATGGCCAGGACCTGCGCATCATCGTCGAGCTGCGCGTGGCGCCAGTCCGCACCTCGCGGCACGGGCCACTGATCCGAAGGTCTGACACGGGCATCGAACAGGCCGCGCAGCGCGTCCAGCCCATCCGCCGGCACGGCCTGGCGCAGCAGCACGTAGCCGTCCCGATGCAGGCGTTCATGGTCGATCATGGCGTTGTCCTTCTCCTCGATGGCGGTCACGGGCCGCTCCCGCCGCGATCCTGCAACGGCAAATTCACCCACAGCCCGTGAGCAAGACTGCATACAATGCGCGCCTGATCATTTCGAGCCATGCACATGGCTGCCCCGAACGAGGAATACGCCCCATGGCCTCCCCAGACAAGCAGAAGAAACGCGCCCAGCGGGCCAAGGCCAAGGCCAAGCAGAACCGCATGGGCAAGCCGAAGAGTCACCCCATCCATCCGTTGCTGGCCAACGCGCAGATCGATGAGCCGTTCGATGATGTGGAGATCGACCTGAGCACCTTCGACTTCGCCGACATCAAGGAAAACGGTTTCGACCCGGCGCATTTCGACGACCTGTTCCAGGCGATGGCAGCGGCCGAGGGCATCAGCCTGCTCGCACTGTGCCTGGTGTTCCTGCAATACCCGGTGCTGGAACTGGTGGTTGCCGAAGAGGCGCAGGATGATGCGACCGATTTCATGATGGGCCTGCTGATCGCCTATCGTGCAGCTTTCCACGACGAAGACGAAGAGGCCGCCGTGACCTGGATCGGCAGCGACGCCTTCCAGGCTGCCTACAACGACGCCTCGACTATCCTGCAGCGGAAGAACGCGCGCGGCTGATGTAGCCATCGTTCAGCCTTGCAACGCGGCCTCTATCCTGGCGATGTCGATCTTGCTCATGGTCATCATCGCCTCGAAGGCACGCCGGGCCGCCGCACGGTCCGGGCTGCCGATGGCGGCCGTGAGGATGCGCGGGGTGATCTGCCAGGATATCCCCCACCTGTCCTTGCACCAGCCGCACTCGCTGGCCTGGCCGCCGTTGTCGATGATCGCCTGCCACAGGCGATCGGTTTCGGCCTGATCGTCGGTCGCCACCTGGAACGAGAAGGCCTCGTTGTGGCGGAACAGCGGGCCGCCGTTGAGTCCCAGGCAGGGTATACCCATGACGTCGAACCTCACCGTCAGCACATCGCCCTGCTGGCCGGAGGGGTAGTCGCCGGGGGCGTGGTGCACGGCCAGCACGGCGCTGTCGGGAAAGGTCTCGGCATAGAAGGTGGCTGCCTCCAGCGCGTCGCGGTCGTACCAGAGGCAGATGGTGTTCTTGCTGTTCATCCTGAATGTCCACGGTTGCAGCATGGACTCCAGAGTCTAGACGCGCGGCTGCCGGCGGCCCTGTAGATGGCGCATGATCCAGCGCGTTGCGCAAGCCGCGTCAGGAGCGGGTGCTCTTGCTGCTGTCCATCACGATATGGCTGGTGATGGACGAGACATGGGGCAGGGTGCCCAGCACGTTGGTGTGGAAGTCCTTGTAGGCGCCGATGTCGGCCACCTCGACGCGTAGCAGGTATTCAACCGCGCCGGTGATGGTGTGGCACTCCACGACCTCGGGCGCCTCGGCAATGGCCCGTTCGAACGCTTCGAGGCTGGCCTTGGTGTGCTTGGACAGCCCCACCGTGAGATAGACCACGCAGCCGATGCCGAGTCGCGACCTGTCGATCACCGCCTTGTAGCCGGTGATCACGCCGCTGCGCTCCAGTTCCTGCACGCGTCTCAGGCAGGCGGAGGGCGACAGCCCCACCTGCTCGGCCAGCTTCACGTTGGTCTGGCGGGCGTCTCTGGAAAGCTCGTGCAATATACGTTGGTCTATTCGATCGATAGTGGTCATATCTTGTGTTTCGTTCGCTATGGCATCAATGAATTGCAATCGAGTTGCGCGCTAAAGGCAATAAAATTGTGCAATCGAAACCCAGGTGGACATGACCCAGCCAATGACCGATACCAGCGTGCTTCTCTCGTTTCTGCTCTTCTGCGTGGTGATGACCGGCACGCCAGGCCCGAACAATGCGATGGTCCTGCTGGCCGGTGCGCGTGTCGGGGTATGGCGTGCGATGCCGCTGGTGGCGGGCATTTCCGTCGGCGTCGGCCTGCTCCTGGCCGCATTGGGGCTGGGCCTCGGCACGCTGCTGTCGGCCATACCCGGCTTCGATGTGGCGCTGCGTGTCGTCGGCGCAGCCTACATCCTCTGGCTTGCCTGGAAGATCGCCAGCAGTGGCCCGTTGCAGGTTCGTGATGACGACACCGCACCCATGGGGTTCTTCGGCGGAGTGGCATTCCAGTGGGTCAATCCCAAGGCCTGGGCCGTGACCATCAGCGGCGTGGCGACTTACGTGCCAGCTGAGCATCACGCTCAGAACGTCCTCCTCGCGGCCGTGATCCTGCTGTTGGTCTCCGTGCCGTGCGTCGGCATCTGGGCCGTTGGCGGCGCGACGTTTCGCCGTCTGCTGATGCACCCCCGCTATGCGTTGCTGTTCAACCTGAGCATGGCGTTGGTGCTGCTCGTGGCCACGCTGCCGGCGCTCGTGCAGAGCATTCGTTGAAGCACCAGACCACTGCAGGCGTTCGGAAGGGGCATGCAGGCAGAGACCTCAGGGCATGTGCCCGACGGGCGGCTGAATGCTGAATTGACATATCGGTAAATCTCGATATTATCGCGGCATGGACCTGATCAGCATATTCAAAGCCCTGTCGAACCCTACGCGCCTCGAGATCCTCAGAAGGTTGAAGGATCCCGAGAAGGGCTTTCCTCCGCAGGATGAAGGGGACGTGCACACGGTGGGTGTCTGCGTCAGCAGCATCCAGGAAGGTGTCGGTCTGTCGCAGTCGACGGTGTCCGATTACCTGGCGACGCTGCAGCGAGCGGGGCTGGTGGAGGTCCGTCGTGTCGGGCAGTGGACCTACTACAAACGCAACGAAGCGAACATCAGTGCGCTTGCCGAGTTCCTTGGCAAGGAGCTGTAATCTTTTGATCTGTTATATCGATATTTCTCGATATCCCTTTTTCGCGAAGTGAGGGTTGAAGATGGCCTGAGAGCAGGAAATTCCGCGAATTTTTTTGTGTTTATATATCGAAAAATCCCGATATCCCTTTTTATCGAAGCGAGGAAATACCATGAAAGCGTTGGTTCTCAACTCATTTGGCGGCCCGCAAGCCTTCGAGCTGCGCGACGTACCCAAGCCAGTGGCGCAGGCAGGGCAGGTCCTGGTGCGGGTGTATGCAACGTCCATCAATCCGCTGGATTTCCAGGTCCGGCGCGGTGATTACGCCGATCTGGTGCCATTGCCGGGCATTACCGGGCATGACGTCTCCGGTGTAGTCGAGGCGGTCGGGCCGGGCGTGACGAGCTTCGCGCCGGGCGACGAGGTCTGGTACACGCCACAGATCTTCGACGGTCCGGGAAGCTATGCCGAGTACCACGTCGCCGCCGAAGGCATTGTCGGCAAGAAACCGGCGGCACTGAGTCACCTCGAGGCCGCCAGCCTCACCCTGGTCGGCGGCACGGCCTGGGAAGCGCTGGTGGTGCGTGCGGCGCTGAGGGTGGACGAGCGCATCCTCGTGCATGGCGGTGCCGGTGGCGTCGGCCATGTGGCGATCCAGCTGGCAAAGGCCATGGGCGCCAGGGTGTTCACCACCGTGCGCGAGGCGAACGTCGAGTTCGCCAGAGGGATGGGGGCCGACGTGGTCATCGACTACGAGAAAGAGGACTACGTTGACGCCATCCTGCGGGAAACCAATGGCCAGGGCGTCGATGTGATCCTCGACACCATCGGCGGCGACACGCTGTCGCGCAGCCCCGATGCGCTCGCGCAACTGGGGCGCGTGGTCTCGATCGTGGACATTGCTCAGCCGCAGAACGTCATCCAGGCCTGGGGCAAGAACGCCAGCTATCACTTCGTCTTCACCCGGCAGAACCGCGGCAAGCTCGATGAGCTCCGTGCCCTGGTGGAGCGTGGCCAGTTGCGGCCACATGTTGGCGCCGTCTATTCGCTTGCGGACGTTCCACGTGCCCATGCGCTGCTGCAGAGCCCCAACAATGGCCTGCGCGGCAAGATCGCTATTGCCATCGAGCCCTCGCTGCTCTCGTCAGCGCACTCGACCGCTCAAGCCACCCCGGAGGCAACCCCATGATTCACGAGATTGCGCTGCTGCCCATTCACCGCGAGCGTATCGAGCCGTTCAAGCGCGCCTTCGCCGATGTCGAGTACCTGCTCCGGCGTGCCGAGGGTTATGCCGGCCACATGCTGGCGCAAGGCATCGAGACGCCGGAGGTGTTCAACCTCATCGTGCGCTGGCGTTCACTCGAGGATCACGCGCCGGGCTTCGAGGCGAGTGAGGATCACCGCCTCTTCATGGCGGGGCTGGAGGCGTACTTTGCGCAAGAGCCGCAGGTCTATCACGTCGAGGCGGTCATGCCCGGTGAGTCTCCGGCGCCAGGGGCATTCACGTTCGCTGAGTGAGTCGTCGTGGCGCATGCTGGCCTCGCGCCTCGATCCGGCAGTCGGTTGCCTCCTGCTTCACGGCTGCCGGATCGCTGGGCATGGCCAGGCGCAGCGAACCGAAGAAGAGCGCGAGGGCGTCAGTGGTGGTGCGGGCGCGTGACTTGGCGAATAATCGCGGCCACTCCATCGTCGTCGAGCCATTGTCGGAATGTCCATGAGCACCACCTTGCCGCCCCTCGTTCTGTCGATCCAGTCGCATGTGGCCTGGGGCCATGTCGGTAACGCCGCTGCGGTCTTCCCCTTGCAGCGACTGGGCTTCGAAGTGCTGCCGATCCATACCGTGCAGTTCTCCAACCACACCGGTTATGGCCAGTTTCGCGGCCAGGTATTCGGTGCCGAACATATCCGCGACGTGCTGCTGGGATTGCGTGAACGTGGCGTGCTGCCGCGTCTGGCGGCCGTGCTTTCCGGTTATCTGGGGGATGCCGATAGCGGGCGGGTGATTCTCGAGGCGGTGGGGGAGATTCGCCAGCACAACCCGGCGCTGCGTTACCTGTGCGACCCGGTGATGGGCGATGTCGGGCGCGGTGTGTTCGTCAATCCGGCGATTCCCGACTTTCTGCGGGATCAGGCCATTCCCTGCGCCACTATCATCACCCCCAACCAGTTCGAGTTCGAGCTGCTGACCGGCAGCCAGCCGGCCAGCCTGCAGGAGGCCGTCAAGGTCGCCAGACAGTTGCGCGGACGCGGGCCGGATGTGGTGATCGTCACCAGTCTGGCGACCGCGGACATCCCCGAGGACGAGCTTGGCACCCTGGCGGTGAACGGCGAGGGCGCCTGGCTGGTGACGACACCGCGACTGGCGCTGCACCCCTTGCCCAACGGCATGGGCGATGTGTTCTCCGCCACCTTGCTGGGTCGCCTGCTGGCGGGTCAGGCCCTGCCGCAGGCGCTGGAGCTGGCGACCGCGACGCTCTACGCGCTGGTCGAGCGAACGGCGCAGGGGGCGCGCGACCTGCCGCTGGTCGCGGCGCAGGAGCAGATCGTCGAGCCGGCCCGTGCTTTCCTGGCCAGGCGCTTGCCCTGAACGGGCGTTCGTCGGAATCGGCGTGATCTCAAAGTGATATCGCGGTAATCTGGCCCTGTTTTCGGTCGCGCCTCGAAGCCGTGACCGTTTCTACGGATGGATTTTGACCTTCAACTCCAGCAGGCCACCATCACAGTAGAAGCGTTGTCATGCCGTACCGCCGACTTGTTGCCTCCCTCCTGGCCGTGGCTCTGTGCCTCGTCGCCAATCAGTCTCTCGCTGAGCAGATCAGCGGGCAGCTGCACATCAGTCTCACCATTCTCAAACGCTGCGAAGTATCCGCCGAGCGTGACCAGCAGGCCGTTCGCGTGCTCGGCAACGGTTGCGAGCAGGCCGCGTACCAGCTGCAGGACGGACGCGGGCGAGCGCTGCCGCTGAAGCCCGATGCAGGGGCGGCGTCGGTCTCCACGCAGTCCGTCGCGGATGCCGGCTCGACGCTCGTGGTCTACTGGTAACGCCTCAGTAGTTGATGATCAGCAGCACGTTGTCGGTGTACACGCCGACCGGCGCGTTGGCCTGTGACGGGTCGAGAATCGCCTGGTAGGTGAACGTCTGCGAATCGCCCGTGCCACTGGCGCTCAGTGGCGAGCTGCTGTTCCAGATCAGGCTGCTGCCGTTGTGATAGAGGTTGTAGCGCAGGTAGTCGCTGCCGTTTCTCAGCCGTCGCCAGGGGGCCAGGTAGTTCTGCCCGTCATCGAAGGTCAGCGTGTAGCCCTCGGTGCTGGTGCAGGTCACCGCGAAGGTACGTTGCTGGGCGGAAAACTGGCTGATCAGCGCATTGGCGCCGAAGTCCACGGCAGGCAGCGTATCGATGCGACAGGCCTTGGTCACGACCAGGGTGATGGTCAGCGTCGCCAGGGAGCCGCTGCCCCAGTTGGTGGGGGCGCCGCAGATGGGCAGGCAGCTCTGGGTCAGTCCGGGGCTGCGGCTCCAGGAGCAGAGGTTGAGCGCACCGACGGTGCAGATGGCCCAGTCCCAGCGCAGGGTGATCGTGGCGGTGTAGGTGCCAGCCGGCACATTGGGCCCGGGGTTGGTGCGAAAGTACAGGCCGATGGCGCTGGAGCTGCCGCCCAGTGCGACCAGGTTGATGGCGTCGAGCTGCTGGGGCTGGCCGGCTACCAGCGTCTGGCTGTAGCCGGAGTCGCGGTAGATCGAGAAGGGTATCTGGTTGCCCTGGCCGTCCTGCAGGGCCAGGGTCCCGGCATTCTGCAGCGTGACCCTGACATAGGCGGCGGCCAGTACCTGGAGCACGCCGGGGCAGGAGAGACCCGCACCGGCCGCGGCCTGCTGCTGGGTGGTGCGCAGGCTCAGTGAGTTGCTGCTGCCGAGGCTCACCGACGCCGCATAGATGCCACAGGCATGGGCCGGGGCGCCGAGCAGGAGGCTGCAGAGCGTCAGCGCGAGGGCCAGCCAGCGGGTCATGGCCGGGCACCGTCGTACTGGCAGGGGAGCGGGCCGACCAGGGTAATTTCCACGGCGTCGTCATCCAGGGTGAAGCGGCTGCTGCAAGTCCTGCCATCGGCCAGGCGTACGTCGAGGCGGTTGTCCTTGGCCAGACCTTCGAAGTACAGCAGCCCGTCCCAGCCGATGTAGCTGCGCTGGCCGCTGGGCTGATGCGTCACCTGGCTGCCTCGCGGCAGCGGGCGACCCTGGCCGTCGACCAGCTGGATGCTGGCGGAGAGGGTCATCACCATGGCGAAGTTGAGCAGGGCGCCGCTGCCCTGGTGAACCGCGATGCGCTTCTGGGTTTCGCTCAGGTGCAGGTTGCTGGGCATGTCCAGCAGGTCGACTTCGTACTGTCCGGGGTAGTAGGACGGCACCCAGGGCACCAGCAGATAACCCGCTCTGTCGGTGCGGCCGAGCAACTGATGCTCGTAGTGCACCGGCACGCCTGACTGGCCTTCGGTGCTGACCAGGACGAAGGCGTCGTCGATGCGGTTGCTGGCGAACAGCTGTCCCTGCATCGCCACCAGGGAGCCGCTGACGCCGCCCCATTGCGTGGTCTGGCCGTCGTTGCTGTAGACCCCCGCCTGCACTTGCGCATGGCGCGAGCGCCAGGTCAGATCGGCCTGGCGGAAGTCGCTGTCACCCTCGGCCACGCCCAGGTTCCAGCCCAGGCCACCGTCGCTGGGCGCGTTACGACTGTAGTTGGCGCGCACGCTCTGCTTGCCGTTACTGTCCCGCTCCACGCCCGTGGTCAGGCTGGAGTAGAGGTCGAAGGGCACGACCAGCTGGGCCTGGATGGCGTGCGTCGCATCGTCCAGCTGGCGGTTGAAGGAGAGGTAGAGGCTGCTGTTGCCCCACAGGCTGCGCGACCACGACAGGTTGATCAGGCGGGTCCGCTGGCCACTCTGTTCTTCGCTGGCGAAGTAGCCGATACCGAACGAGCCGAACCCTTCCGGGCTGAAGCTGAAGGTCAGCTGATCCTGCAGCTTGCTCAGCGGGCCGCCCGCGAGGTCGCTGTCCAGCGCCTGGGCGACGCTGAGGTCGGCATAGTCGGCGGTGCGCTGAATGCGCTGGGCGGTGACGCCGAAGCGGCGCCCGTAGTAGCTGTAGCCGAGGCTGTACTGCTGGCCGTTGCCGATGCCAGCGCTGTGGCTGATGGAACTGGTCAGGGTACCGAGCAGGCCGAGCCCGACGGTGGCGCCGATGCCGGCCTGCCTGAGCCCGGCGCCATTCTCGCCGTGCGCCTCCAGGGTGAGGCTGTCGCTCAGGCCGTAGCGCAGGCTGCCGCTGCCGACGAGACGGCCGTAGGCGAAATCCTCCACGCCATAGTTGCGGCGCAGCTTGCCCAGCGACAGGGAGAAGTCGGAGAGGCCCTCGCGCAGCAGGCTGTCGGTCACGTAGAAGGGGACGGTCGTCGATACCTGGCGGCCCAGCACATCGGTGGTGACCAGGGTCGCGGTGCCGGCGCCGCTGATATAGGGCACGGTGTTGAGGGTGAAGGGGCCAGGGCGCAGGTCCTGCTGGCTGACGCGGGCGTCGTCGATGAACAGGTCCACCGTGCTGGGCACCGTGGCATCGCCGTCGAAGCGGGGCAGGGGGTAGGTGATCAGGTCCGGACGCAGGGCAAACTCGCGCGACAGCTGCACGCCACCGAGGCGGACCGCGCTGTTCCAGGTCAGCGCACCGGTGATCAGGTCGCCGCCGCTCAGGCTGAGCATGCGTTGCTGGTCGTTGAAGCGCCAGGTGGTGTCGTAGCGGGTGTAGCCGTCGCGGTAGCCTGGGCCGGAGAAACTGTGGCGGTACACGCCGGTGTTGGAAATCATGCCGAAGCCATCGAAGACGCGTTGCTCCAGCCAGGTATTGGCATAGTGGCCGGCGTTCTCGGTGTGGCTGTAGTAGAGGTCGTAGTTGAACAGCGCGCCGAAGGCACTTTGCGCCGGCATCGGTTCGCTCAGGCTGCTGGGACCGAAGCGCTGGTGTGGCAGCCATTCGCTGGGCAGGGTCAGCAGCAGGCGCTGGCTTTCCTGCTGATAGTCGCTGTGCAGCGCGTCGATCCGGTCCAGGGCGACCCAGGGCGGCGGCTCGGGGGGCAGGCGGACGCCGGCGGCGAGCAGATCCTCGCGCTGGACGAACAGCCGGCCCTGATGTTCTCTCACTTCCGTTACCTTGCCGCTGGGCAGTTCATTGACGATCAGTTCCAGATACAGCACCTGAGCCTGGGCCAGTTGCTCGGCGTCATCGGCATGGGCCGTGCATATGCAGAGCACGGCTGCCAGTAACAGCAACAGGGGCAGTGAGCTACTCAGTGGCCAGTACCTGCGCTTGGCGACTCTCGTTGATGCGCGCCTGTATGCGCCCGCTGCGAACCCCGCGCGGCATCGGCCAGCGCATCCTGGCGCCGGGCAGGACGTAGCCGAGCAGTCCTTCGGCGACGGGCTGGGGGCCGTTGGCGCGCAGCAGTTCCACCTGCGACAGCCTGGCTGGTGCGGGGCCGACGTTGTGCAGGTGGAGGAAGGTTCCGGCGCGTTCCTCGACGAAGCGGTAGCGCAGGTCCGGCGCCAGTGGCTGACCCTGGTCGGGTGCTTCGCGCAAGCCGTCATCCAGATAGGCTCCGGGGCCGACCACGACCAGCGGCACGGAGTAGCGCATCTGGAACTGCACGCCCAGCTGCGACGGATTCGCCCTGGGCGGCAGCACCTCGTCGACCAGTACCCGGTAGGTGCGCAGGGTGCCGGGCGGCGGCGGTTGCAGGTTGACCAGCCTGACCAGCTGGCGCTTGCCCGGTTGCACGGTGGCCATCGGCGGGCTGCCGACCACCTGCTTCTGTTGGCTCAGGCGGTCTGCGAAGGCTTCCTGCTCCCAGGTCATCACCCTGACCTGCAGGTCCACCGGCTCCAGGCCACGGTTCTCCAGCCACAGTGCGGCTGACTTCTGACGATCCGCCTCGATCATCGGGTTGATGGGCCAGATGAGTATGGAGGTGGCCGCCTGCACGGCGACGCTGAGCATCGCTGTCGCCAGCAGGCAGCCGAGCAGCAGGGCGCGCGTGCACATGGCTCAGTAGCTCACGGTAACGGTGACGGTATCGGTGTAGAGGCCGGCCGAGGGCATCGGGCTGACGCTGAACAGGCGGGCGTACACCGGATAGGTCTGGCTGCCGCCGCCACTGGGGAAGTTGATGCTCATGCGCGTGCCTCCGTTGCTGTCGTCGCCCCAGATGATGCTGCGGGCGGCATCCTGATAGAGCTGGTAGCGCAGGCGCTCGCTGCCCAGGGCGAGGTAGCGGCCCAGGCCGACGCTGCTGGCGTTGAGCCCGGCATTGAGCGAGACGCTGACCGAGGTGCCGGGAGAGCACTGCAGGACGATGGAGCCGTTGCCCGGCGTGCTGGCGATGTCCAGGTTGCCTGGCAGGCTGCTGACCTGGCCGAACGACAGGTTGCCGAACGAGGTGGCGTCGCTGGCGTCGCTGGCGCCGCTGCCAAGCAGGCAGCCCGCCACGATTTCCGCGCGCAGCTGGAAGCTCTGGCTGACGATCTGATCGTTGACCCCGGTATCGCCGAGGACCGGCACCACGGGTGCAGCCAGCAGGGTCAGGCAGGCGAGGCCGGCTGTCGTGGGCGCAAGGGCTCGGCACGGCATCACCAGCTCACCGTGATGGTCAGGGTGTCGCTGTAGTTGCCCGGCAGCGGCGCGCCCTGGGCCGGTACCCGGGCATAGACCGGCAGCCACTGGTCCTGGCCGTTGCCCATGGCGCTGACGCCAGTCGTATCGTCCCAGACCGTGGCGTGGTCGGCGCTGGTGTAGAGGTTGTAGCTCACCACGTCGGCGCCAGGCCCCGCCATCTGCCGGTTGCTGGTGGTGCCGCTGTGGCCGGCGTTGATCAGCACGCGGTAGGGAATGTTCTGCTGGCAGTTGATGCGCAGGGCACCTGCTCCAGGCTGGCCCACGCGCTCGATGAGGTTGTCGAGCCTGAGGTGGGTACCGAAATCCAGGGTGCCGAAGCTGACCCCGGAACCGCTGTCGCCGCCTGCCTGGCAGGCCGGCAGTACCTCCACGCTGAGGCCGACCGTGGCGGTCTTGTCGACCGCAGGCAGAACGCCCGGGGTCAGCAGGAGTAGCAGGGCGATCAGGCGGTGCATGGCGATTCTTCCTTGGTAGGCGTGACGTCCTCTTGCACGGGCCGTGAGGGATTACCAGGCGATGGTCACCTGCACGGTGTCGGTGTAGGTGCCGGCGACGGGCGTGGTCTGCGCGGGTACGCGGCCGTAGACGACCACTTCTTCGTCATTGCCGGTACCGGTGCCGGAAAGCACGTTGCCGGTGGCGCCGCCATCGCCCCAGGACTGCGTGCGACCGGCATCCTGATAGAGGTTGTAGTCGATGAGGACGCCGCCGCTGTTCATGCGTCGCTGTCCGCCGCTGGCGTTCTGCCCGGCGTTCAGCGCAATGGTGTAGGGCGTGTTCTGCGTGCACTGCAGGCCGAACGAGCTGCCGCCGGAGTTGCCGAGGGAGCGTCCGTCGATCAGGTTGTTGAGGTCGTTGTAGTCACCGAATGACAGCGAGCCGAAGGTGTTGCCGCTGCCACTGGCACTGCCGTTGGTGACCGTACAGCCACTGCCGATGGTGATCTGGATGTTCAGTTGACCTTGCAACTCGCCGGCCGAGAATGCCGGTGCGGAGAAGAAGAAGAGGGTCAGTACGGCGCTTCTCATGACGCACTTCATCGCTCGAGTCCCTTCCAAACGGAGTTGCTTGGACCATAGTTCAAGCTCGTCTGAGGCTCAAAGACGGCCCGCCCCGTCCGGTTGGCGCAGGCAACGAATATTGCGAATAAATGACTGATTGGTCAGGAGAATTTGTCCGTGTAAGTAATAACCGGAATGACGAATCGGTGATTGCTTACAGGGTTTTCAGAGTGCAGCGTCCGGACCGGATTGCCCGGCCTGGCGCTTTACAACCGGCTCACCCCGGCAATCACCGGGGTACCGCTCAGCGGGTCGCTCAGCAGTGTGCAACGCACGCCGTACAGGCGTTCCACCAGCTGCGGCGTGACGATGTCGTTCGGGCTGCCGCTGGCAACGATCCGCCCCTGGTGCATGGCGATCAGGTGATCGGCGTAGCGGCAGGCGCTGGAGAGGTCATGCACCACCATGACGATGGTCTTGCCGGCGGCGGCCAACTCGCGGATCAGCTCGAACACCTCGATCTGATGGCCCAGGTCGAGCGCCGAGGTGGGCTCGTCGAGCAGCAGCAGCGGCGTAGTCTGCGCGATGGCCATGGCCAGCCAGGCACGCTGGCGCTGGCCCCCGGACATGGACTCCAGGGGGCGATCGGCCAGTTCGACCAGGTCCGCCGCCGCCAGCGCGGCGTCGACGATCGCCTGATCCTCCTCGCTCCACTGGCGCAGCAGGCTCTGGTGCGGCTGACGGCCGAAGCGGATCAGCTCGCTGACGGTCAAGCCATCCGGCGCGCTGGCATCCTGGGGCAGCAGGGCCAGCCGCCGTGCGACCTCGCGCGAGGGCAGGCTGCCGATGGCCTTGCCGTCGAGCAGCACGCTGCCGGCGCTGGGCTTGTGCAGGCGGGCCAGGCCGGCAAGCAGGGTGGACTTGCCGCAGCCGTTGGGGCCGACGATGGCGCTGACCTGGCCGCTGGGGATCGTCAGGTTGAGCGTGTCGATGATCAGGCTCTGGGCATAGCCCATGCTCAGTTCACGGGCTTCCAGGCTCACGTCCGTCGGTCTGGCGTCGGCGAGCAGGGAGGAAAGGTGGGTCATGTCGAACTCCGTGAGGGCTGACGCAGCAGAATCCACAGCAGGTAGGGGCCGCCGACCACGGCGGCGATGATGCCCACCGGAATCTCGATGGGGGCCAGCAGGGTGCGGCCGACCCAGTCGGCGAGGATCATCATCAGTGCGCCGCACAGCGCGGCATTGAGCACCGGCACGCCATGCCGGCGGCCCAGGTGACGCGCCATCTCCGGCGCCGCCAGGGCGATCAGGCCGACCGGGCCGACGACGGCAACGGCCAGGGCCGTGAGCCAGACGCAGAGGATCAGGGTGAGCAGGCGCATCAGCTGCAGGCGCACGCCGAGGCCGATGGCGACGCTGTCGGAAAAGCGCATCAGGCTCAGCGCGTTGATCAGCAGCTTGGCCAGGGGCAGGCCGAGCGCCAGACCGATGCCGAGCAGCAGCACCGAGTCGGCCGGGCGCGCATTGAGGCTGCCGACGGTCCAGGGGTAGGCCGCGTTGGCCGCGTCCATGTCGCTGCGCGCCAGCATGAGGTTGGTCAGTGCGCCGAACAGCGCGCCGATGGCGATACCGACGACGATGAAGCGGTAGCCACGTGCGCCGCCGCCTGCGGCCAGGGCGAAGGTCAGCACGGCGGCGGTGGCGGCCCCGCTCAGGGCCAGCGCCGAGGGGGCAAGGCTGGTCGGCACCGCCACGATGGAGGCGACCGCGAAGGCGGTGGCGCCGTTGTCGATGCCGATCACCCCCGGCGTGGCGAGGCGGTTGCGCGCCAGGGTCTGCAGCAGGCAGCCGGCGGCCCCGAGGGCGGCACCACTGAGCAGGCCGGCGACGAGGCGCGGCAGGCGCAGCTCCTGGATCAGGAACACCTGCAACGGCTCACCCTGGCCAAAGGCGGCCTGCAGTGCCTTCCAGGGTGTGAGGGCGTCGTCGCCACTGGCCAGGAGCCAGGTACTGACGGCGACCAGCAGGGCCCCCAGAATCAGGCCGACCGCCAGGCTGCGTCGATGCAGCAGCAGGCTGCATTCGCCCAGGCGTAGCAGGGAGTGGCCGCTGGGGGCGAGGCGGGGGCGTGCGGATAGATGCTTCATGTCACAAGGTCGGCAGGCGATGGTTGCGCACCACGGCGATCAGGATCGGTGCACCGACGAAGGCGCTCACCACCCCCACCGGCAGTTCGTAAGGCTGCACCAGCAGGCGCGAGATGACGTCGGCCAGGAGCAGGACGCAAGGCCCCAGCAACATGCTCAGCGCCAGCGTGCGACGGATGTCGGAGCCGACCAGGCGCCGCGCGATGTAGGGCACGATCAGGCCGATGAAAGCGATGGGGCCGGCTGCTGCCGTTGCCGTACCCACCAGGATCGCCACGGCCAGCAGCGTGCCCAGGCGGGTCAGTTGCGGGTGGTGGCCAAGGCCGCTGGCGATGCGTTCACCGAGGGCCAGTGCCGCCAGTGGACGGACGACGATCAGTGCCAGCAACACGCCGGCGAGCAGCCCGGGCATGCTCCACTCGAGCGTGTCGAGGGGGCGTCCGGCGAGGGCGCCGATGACCCAGAAGCGCATCTCGTCGGCGGTGCGCTGATCCCACAACAGCAACAGGCTGCTGAGTGCGCCGAGCATGCCGGAGAAGGCGGCGCCGGCCAGCACCAGGCGCACCGGGTCATCGCCCACACCGCGCAGACGGGTGACCAGCAGCACCAGCAGGCAACCCAGCAACGCGCCGAGCATGGCGACGCCCAGATGCAGGCTGGCGGCGGAGGCGCCAAGGTTGATGGCCAGCACCACGGCGAAGGAGGCGCCGGCACTGACGCCCAGCAGGCCCGGTTCGGCCAGTGGATTGCGGGTCACGGCCTGGAGCAGCACCCCGGCCGCGCCGAGGGCGACGCCCACCAGCAGAGCCAGCTCCGTGCGCACCCAGCGCAGCTCGAAGACGATGAAGCGGGCGTCGTCATCCTGGCCGCCCAGCAGCGCATGGAAACTGGGCAGGATGCCGATGTCACCGGCCCCGAGCAGCAGGCTGGCGCCACATAAAAGCAAAAGGCACAGGGCAGCGAAGCCCAGTGCCTTGGCAACGGTCAGGCGTGAGGCGGGCATCAGTCGAGCAGTGCCTTCTCCACGTCATCGAGCACCTGCTGGGCCGCCAGGTAGCCGGAGCTGCTGCTCCAGATCTGCCCATCCACGGTCATCACCTGATCCTCGGCGACGGCTTTCAGGCGCGTGAAGGCCGGCTGCTTGCGGGCATCGTCCAGGGCCTTGCGGCCGTCGGGGTTGAGCGTGGCGAGGAAGATCCAGTCGGCATTGATGCGCGACAGGTTTTCCAGGCTGAGCACGTCGCTGTGTGGCTTCTTCTCCTGGGCGGCCGCCAGCGCGTTGGGGCGCAGGCCGAGGTCGGCGAGCAGCTGACCGACGAACAGGTGGCTGGACATGATCACCGGCCCCTGCGGGTTCCAGCGCACCACGCTGATCGCCTGGCCCTGCGGCAGGCGCTGGCGCAGGGCAGCGCTGCGCGCGTCGATTTCGGCGATGCGTTGCTGGCCTTGCTGCGCCTTGTCGAGCGCCTGGGCGTAGGTCGCGTAGGTGATGCGCCAGTCCTCGAAGCTGTTGCCCTTGGGCACCACGGTCGGGGCCATCAGGCTCAGCTTGGCGTACAGCTCGGGCGACAGTTCGCTCGAGGCCAGGACCAGGTCGGGCTGCAGGCGCAGGATCGCCTCCAGGTTGGGTTCGCGCACGCTGCCCACCAGGGTGATCGCGCCGGCCTTGGCCTTCAGATAGTCCGGCACGTCGTTGCCACCCCGGCTGGCCAGCGTGCCGACGGGTTGCACGCCCAGCGACAAGGCGGCATCCAGCGCGCTATCGCCCAGTGCGACCACGCGCTGCGGCGTGCCGCTGAGTGTCAGCGGGCCATTGGCGCTGTCCAGCGTGCGTTCGCTGGCTTGCAGGGGAAGGTTGAACAGCAGCGTGGCGGCGAACGCCAGCGCAGTGCGTTGCACGAAAGAGGGGATGGACATGCAGGACTCCAGGCCGAAAGGGCTGCGATGACGCCGCCCCATACAGGATCGAAAGCAAGCTATCTTTTACCCTCAAGCGTAATGAAAATCCATTGCGTTTACGAAGTTTTTACAAGGGCATTGCTCAAGCTCCGCCTGTGACAGGTGTCTGCAGGGTGGTCATTTTCATTTCTGCTTTGAAACTCCTAGCGCGTTCATCGGCTTCTTTCATGCATTCGAATGCTGCAGACTAACGCGCATTTCCTTCCCTCCATCGATCAGGAGAGTGTTCATGAGCCCCGTTTCCTTCGCCCGCCAGCGCTACACCACCAAGGCTTACGATGCCAGTCGCCAGGTGGATCAGGCGATCATCGACGAGCTGCTCGAACTGCTGCGCCTGGCCCCGTCGTCGGTCAATTCGCAGCCGTGGCACTTCGTCGTGGCCAGTACCGCCGAGGGCAAGGCGCGCCTGGCCAAGGGCGCCCAGGATGGCTTCGCCTACAACCAGCCGAAGATCCTCAACGCTTCGCACGTGATCCTGGTCTGCGCGCGTCGCGACATCGACGAAGCCTACCTGGCCGACGTGCTGCAACAGGAAGCCGACGATGGCCGCTTCCGTGACGATGCGGCGCGCACCGGCCAGCACAACACGCGCAGCAGCTACGTCGAACTGCATCGCGGCCTTGGCGACATGCCGCACTGGACGGAGAAGCAGGCCTACCTGGCACTGGGCACCCTGCTGCTGGGCGCGGCTGCCAAGGGGGTGGATGCCACGCCGATGGAGGGCATCGACCGGGCGGCGCTGGACGAGGAACTGGGCCTGGCTGCCCAGGGGCTGAGCAGTGTCGTCGCCGTGGCCCTGGGATACCACAGCGACGGCGACTTCAATGCGGCGCTGCCGAAGTCGCGCCTGCCGGCCGAGCGCGTCTTCACTCACCTCTGAGCACACGGCCCCTGCACAGGGGCCGCGTCGCCATCATTCCGGCAGCTTGGCGATCACCTTGATCTCGAAGTCGAAGCCGGCCAGCCAGGTCACGCCGATGGCCGTCGCGGTCGAGTAGGGGGCTTCGCCCCAGTATTCGGCCGCGACCTCCCAGATGGTCTCGAAGCGCGAATGCGGGTCGACCATGAAGATGGTGGTGTCCACCACATCGTCGAAGCTGCTGCCCGCCGCAGCAAGAATCGCATTGAGGTTGCTGAAGGCCAGGCGCACCTGCTCTTCGAGAACCGGTTCCGGCGAGCCGTCCTTGCGACTGCCGACCTGGCCGGAGACGAACAGGAATCCATTGGAGCGCACCGCCGGCGAGTAGCGGTGAAGTTCATAGAGCGCATGGCGATCGGCCGGGAAGACCACGTCACGTTTGGGGTTCATTGCACACCTCCATCTGGGCTGCACTGCAGCCGTTGTTAACGATGGAGCCACTGTAAGAAGACGCCTGGCCTGGATAAACGCGCAACTCTGGTCATGACTGTTTGTAGAATCCAAACAATCAACAGTCGAGAGAGACGCGAGATGGACCGTTTCGATGCGATGCAGGCGTTCGCGCGCGTGGTCGAGACCGGCAGCTTCACCAAGGCTGCCAGCACCCTGCACATGAGCAAGACCAGCGTGACCCAGCTCGTCCAGCAACTCGAGGCGCGCCTGCGCGTGCGTCTGCTCAACCGCACCACGCGCAAGGTCAATGTCACCGCCGACGGCGCGGCCTATTACGAACGCGTGGTGCGCCTGCTGGCCGATGTCGACGACGCCGAGACCAGTCTGTCCAGCGCGGCGATGGCGCCCCGTGGACGCCTGCGGGTCGACGTGCCCAGCCCCTTTGCGCGGATGCTGCTGATTCCGGCCCTGCCGGCGTTCTACGCGCGCTATCCGGAGATTCAGCTGACCCTGGGGGTGAGCGACCGCATCGTCGACATCATTGGCGAGAACGTCGATTGCGTGGTGCGTGGCGGCGAGATCACCGACCAGTCACTGATCGCCCGCCACGTGGGCGACCTGCAGCTGGGCATCTACGCCACGCCAGGCTATCTGCAGCGCAGCGGAACGCCGGGCCACCCGCGCGAGCTGGAAGAGGCGGGGCACAGTACCGTGGGTTTTCTCTGGTCGCGGACCGGCAGGGCCTTGCCCTACGCCATGCAGCGGGGCGATGAGCGCATCGAGGCGCAAGGTCGGCCGCTGCTGACCGTCGATGATGGCAATGCCTATCTCGCGGCCGGCCTGGCTGGGCTGGGCATGCTCTGGCTGCCGCATTACATGGCCGCGCCGCACCTGGCCAGCGGCGAGCTGGTGCGCCTGTTCGAGGACTGGCAAATGGCGCCGATGCCGATGTACCTGGCATTCGCGCCGAACCGCCACGTCAGCGCCAAGCTGCGGGTGTTCATCGACTGGGTGGTGGCGCTGATGGCCGAGCATACCCCGCTGTCGGTGCATCGCTGAGCCGAGGGGGCGTCGTTCCCGAGGCTGACGAGCGGGCAGCAAAGAATTGTCTTGACCGCAGAGAATGATCGTTCTACCTTGCTGAGAACGATCATTCTCTGCGGTGCCTGAACCATGCTCGAAGATGCTTCCATCCAGCAGCGCCTGCTGCAGACCACCGAAAGCCTGATCTACGCCGGAGGCATCAACGCCACCGGCATGGATGCCATCGTCAAGGCCTCGGGGGTGGCGCGCAAAAGCATCTATCGCCTGTATCCGACCAAGGAAGCCCTGGTGGCGGCGGCGCTGCGTGCCCGTGACGAGCGCTGGATGCGCTGGTTCATCGATGGCACGTCCAGCGGCGAGCCGCGTGCGCGGCTGCTGGCGATCTTCCCGCTGCTGCGCAGTTGGTTCGAGTCAGCGGATTTTCGCGGCTGCGCGTTCATCAATGCGGCTGGCGAGACCGGCGATCCGAGCAGCGAGATTCGCGCCGTGGCGCGGCTGCACAAGCAGCGCCTGCTCGGCTACCTGAACGAAATCACCGCCGCCTGTGGCCTGGCCGACGCTGCCGGCGTGGCCAGGCAACTGCTGTTGTTGATCGACGGCGCTACCGCCGTTGCCATGGTCACCGGCCAGGCCGATGCCGCCGACTGTGCCGGCCAGACCGCGTCGATGCTGTTGCAGACCCCGAATGCCCAGTGATGGGCGCCATTCCCTGAAAGCAAGAGGTGCCGTTATGTCGTCCAATGATGAAATCCGTCCGCCGCTACCGCCGTTCACCCGCGAGAGCGCCATCGAGAAGGTCCGTCTCGCCGAGGATGGCTGGAACAGCCGGGATGCGGCCAAGGTCGCCAAGGCCTACAGCCTGGATACGCGCTGGCGCAACCGCGCCGAGTTCGTCGACGGGCGCGGCCAGGCGCAGGCCTTCCTCGAACGCAAATGGGCCAAGGAGCTGGAGTACCGTCTGATCAAGGAGCTCTGGGCGTTCACCGACAACCGCATCGCCGTGCGCTATGCCTACGAGTGGCGTGACGACTCGGGCAACTGGTTCCGCTCCTACGGCAACGAGAACTGGGAGTTCGGCGCTGACGGCCTGATGGTCAATCGCTACGCCTGCATCAATGACCTGCCGATCACCGAGGCCGAGCGCAAGTTCCGCTGGCCACAGGGGCGCCGTCCGGATGATCATCCGGGTCTGTCCGAACTGGGGCTCTGAACGGCTCGCAGGCACGGGACTTGCTGCTTGAATGCGTCGATGACCCCGAACTCCAAGGATGCCGAATGAATCGCAACGATCTGCGCCGTGTCGACCTGAACCTGCTGGTGATCTTCGAGACCCTGATGTTCGAGAAGAACCTGACGCGGGCTGCGGAGAAGCTGTTCCTCGGCCAGCCGGCAGTCAGTGCGGCGCTGGCGCGCCTGCGCGACCTGTTCGACGACCCGCTGCTGGTGCGCAACGGCCGGGGTTTCGAGCCGACGGCGCGGGCCCTGGCGATTCTCCGGGAGTTGCAGCCGGCGATGGACACCATCTCGGGCGCGGTGAGCCGTGCCCGGGAGTTCAACCCGGCGACCAATCGCGACACCTTCCGCATCGGTCTGTCGGACGATGCCGAGTTCGGACTGTTTCCGGCGCTGCTCAATCAGCTCCGCGAGGAGGCGCCTGAGGTGGTGATCGTGGTGCGGCGGGTCAACTTCCTGCTGATGTCGTCGATGTTGGCGTCGGGGGAGATCTCCGTCGGCGTCAGCTACACCACCGAGCTGCCGGCCAATGCCAAGCGCCGCAAGCTGCGCGAGATGCGCGTCAAGGTGCTGCGCGGCGATGAGCGGCCAGGGCCGCTGACGCTGGACGAGTACTGCGCCCGGCCGCATGCGCTGGTGTCGTTCTCGGGCGACCTGTGCGGCAACATCGACAACGATCTGGCGCGCCTCGACCGTTCGCGGCGCGTGGTGCTGGCGGTGCCGCAGTTCAGTGGCTTGCGCTCGATCATCGCAGGAACGGAAATGCTCGCCACGGTGCCGGATTTCGCGGCGGCAGCCCTGATCGAAGGCACCAGCCTGCGCGCGGATGACCCGCCATTCGAGCTGGTCAACTCGGACCTGTCCATGGTCTGGAGCGGGGTGACCGACAACGATCCGGCCGAGCGCTGGATCAGGAGCAAGATCGTCGAGTACATGGGCGAGCCGGGCGCCTGAGCGGGGCTCAGTCGCGGTAGAACACCTGGATCAGGTGATAGCCGAACTGGGTCTTCACCGGGCCGTGCACCTCGCGCAGGGGCTTCTTGAAAATCACCTGGTCCACCGCGCGGACCATCTGTCCGGGACGGACTTCGCCCAGGTCGCCACCTTTCTTGCCGGACGGGCAGGTGGAGTGCTTGCGCGCCAGCACATCGAAGGCTTCGCCGGCGGCGATGCGCTTCTTCAGGGCCGCCGCTTCCGCTTCGGTCTTGACCAGGATGTGGCGGGCCATTGCCTTTGCCATTGATGGGCTCCTCAATTCTGTCAGCGCGCTATTGTGCCAGCATTCGCTGCGCCAGCAGAATGACGTCAATTTTATGGGTCGTGCGTTGTCCGCACTGCAGGTAATCATGGCCTATGGTATTTCAATCGCTGCTGACGGAAGCGCCGCCATGGATCTCCCTGCAATGCTGAAAGTCCTGTCCACGCAGGACGGTTCCGACCTCTATCTCTCCACCGGCGCGCCGCCCTGTGCCAAGTTCAATGGCGTGCTCAAGGCGCTCAGCCAGGAGCCGCTGAAGGCGGGGGACGTGGCCGCCATCGCGGATTCGGTCATGGATAGCGCGCAGCGCGAGGAGTTCGAGCGCGAACTGGAAATGAACCTGGCGATCTCGCTGGCCGGGGTCGGTCGTTTCCGCATCAACATCTTCAAGCAGCGCAACGAGGTGTCCATCGTCGCGCGCAACATCAAGATGGAGATTCCACGCTTCGAAGACCTCAAGCTGCCCGAGGTCCTGCTCAGCACGGTGATGGAGAAGCGCGGCCTGGTGTTGTTCGTTGGCGGCACCGGTTCGGGCAAGTCGACCTCGCTGGCGGCGCTGATCGATTACCGCAACCGCAACAGCGGTGGCCATATCATCACCATCGAAGACCCGGTGGAGTACGTGCATCGGCACAAGAAATCGATCATCAACCAGCGCGAGGTGGGCGTGGATACACGCAGCTTCCATGCAGCGCTGAAGAACACCCTGCGCCAGGCGCCGGACGTGATCCTGATCGGCGAGATCCGCGACCGCGAGACCATGGAGCACGCACTGGCCTTCGCCGACACCGGGCACCTGGCGATTTCCACCCTGCATGCCAACAACGCCAACCAGGCGCTGGACCGCATCATCAACTTCTTCCCTGAGGAGCGTCGCCCGCAGTTGCTCAATGACCTGGGCAACAACCTCAAGGCTTTTGTTTCCCAGCGCCTGGTCAAGACCATTGACGGCAAGCGCCGCGCGGCGGTGGAGGTGATGCTGGGGACGCCGACGGTGCGTGACCTGATCAAGCGCAACGAATTCTCCGAGCTCAAGGAGATCATGGAGAAGTCGAAGAACCTCGGCATGCAGACCTTCGACCAGGCGTTGATCGACCTGGTGCACGACGGCGCCATCGACGAGGAGGAGGCGGTGAAGAACGCCGACTCGGCGAACAACGTGCGCCTGAAGCTCAAGCTCTACCGCGACAACCCGGCCAATGCCAAGCCCGCGCCCGTCGCAGCGGCTCCGGTGGCGGCACCGGCTGCAGCGCCGAAGGTTGCCGAGGCGGGCGACTGGGGGCTGGAACTGAAGCTGGAGGACATCGAGGAAGAGCAGCCGCCGGAGGATCCGGGGCGCCAGGGTATCTAGGGCTTGGGCCAGAGCATTGGGCGGTAGGCCTGGCGTAACCGCTGGCTGACGCCGTCGTGGTCGAGCTGGGCGATGGCGTCGCGCAGCTGCGTCACCAGCTGGCGGTCGCAGTCGAGCGAGCAGGCCAGGTAGAGGTCGGTGCTTACCAGGGGTGGGCTCATGCGCAGCTCGTGCCGGCGCGCCGCCGATTTGTGCCAGATGTACAGCGCCTCGTCGATGCCGGTGAACCAGGCATCGATGCGCCGCAGTTCGAGCAGGCGGGCCGGGTTCTCGCCAAGCCGGATCTGCACAATCTGCTGCTCCGCGAAGCCCTCGCGGCGCAGCGTCTCCACCTGTGCAGTGCCCAGCCCGACACCGATGCGCTGGTAGCGCCGGCGCGCCTCGGCGAAGCTGGCCACTGGCTCGTCGAGGCTGAAGAAGGCGCGCTCGAGCAGCATGATCGGGGCTATCCAGGTGTAGCGCGCCTCACGCTGCGGGGTTCGTGACAGCGGGATGATCAGCAGGTCCTTGCCCTTGCTCACGGTGGCCTGCGCCCGCAACCAGGGCTCGGCGATGATTTCGGTCAGGCGACCGCTGCGGGCGGCGGCGGCCAGCACCACATCACCGACCATGCCGTTGCCGCCTTCATAGTCGTGAAAGGTCAGCGGCGGGGCGTCGGGCAGGTACAGCTTCACCGGCCCTGCTGCCGCTGCACAGACGGCAACGCTCAACGTCAGGACAAACAGCAGGTGTTTGAAATGAGGCACGGTGAACATCCTGTTGTTCAGTGGAGAAACAATAGACGCAAGCGGCTATTACCCTGGGGTCCGTGAGTCTCCGTGACTGGCAGGTGGTGCGGCCGGGCAGGTGCTCGTCGGGAAAATGGCGTCATTATAATGAACAAATATGCCTGAAGGCTAATTGCCATTACTCGGTGCGCTTGCCTGTGTTGCGCGAAGGCTCTGGCACGGGGATTTGCCGGCATTTTCCCGGTTCGGCTGGCGTGTTCGCGCCGTGCTGCTCGTTGCAGACTGATGCGGGATTTCAGTTCTGCAGCTGCGCCAGATCGCGATACAGCTCCAGTGCCTGGGGGTTGGCCAGCGCATCGGTGTTCTTCACCGGCCGCCCATGAACGACATTGCGCACGGCCAGTTCGACGATCTTGCCGCTGATGGTGCGGGGAATGTCAGCGACCTGAACGATTCGCGCCGGTACGTGGCGTGGTGTGGTGTTGGCGCGGATCACCTGGCGAATCTCGTCGCGCAGGGCGTCGTCCAGGGTCGCGCCATCGCGCAGGCGCACGAACAGCACGACGCGCACATCGCCATCCCACTCCTGGCCGATGGCGATGGACTCCAGCACGCTCGGTACCTTTTCCACCTGGCGGTAGATTTCCGCGGTGCCGATGCGCACCCCGCCGGGGTTGAGCACGGCATCGGAGCGACCGTGGATGATCAGGCCGCCGTGCGCGGTCTCCTCGGCGTAGTCGCCGTGCGCCCAGACGCCGGGGAAGGTGGTGAAGTAGGCCGAGCGGAATCTTTCACCATCGGCATCGTTCCAGAAACCGAGCGGCATCGATGGAAAGTGCCGGGCGCAGACCAGCTCGCCCTTGGCGCCATGCAGCGGTCGGGCGTCCTCGTCCCATACCTGCACGTCCATGCCCAGGCCCTTGCACTGCAGTTCGCCGCGCCATACCGGCAGGGTCGGGTTGCCCAGGGCGAAGCAGGAGACGATGTCGGTGCCACCGGAGATCGAGGACAGGCAGACATCGCGCTTCACATCGCGATAGACGTAGTCGAAGCTCTCGTGCGCCAGCGGCGAGCCGGTGGACAGCAGGGTCCTGAGTGTCGTCAGGCGATGGCTTTCCCGTGGTTTGACGCCGGCCTTCTCCAGCGCGGCGATGAACTTGGCGCTGCTGCCGAACACGGAGATGCCCTCGGCGTCGATCAGGTCGATCAGGCGGGTGGGCTCGGGGTGCAGCGGCGATCCGTCGTAGAGCACCAGGGTGGCGCCCAGTGCCAGGCCGGATACCAGCCAGTTCCACATCATCCAGCCGCAGGTGGTGTAGTAGAACAGGGTGTCGTCGGCGCCCAGGTCGGTATGCAGGCCCAGTTCCTTGAGGTGTTGCAGCAGCGTGCCACCGACGCCATGGACGATGCACTTGGGCACACCGGTGGTACCGCTGGAGTAGAGGATGTACAGCGGCTGGGAGAAGGCGAGCGGGACGAACTGCGGCGCGCCGCCGGGCTGGTAGAAGTCCTGCCACAGGCTGATCTGCGCGGATGACCTGTAATCCTCGGGGCTGGCCTGCAGGCGCGTGTACGGCACGATCAGCAGCTGCTCCAGGCTGGGCAGTCGCTCCAGGATCTCGCCCAGCTTGGTGGTCAGGTCCAGATCCTTGCCGGCATAACGGTAGCCGGCAGCGGCGATCAGCACCTTGGGTTCGATCTGGCCGAAGCGGTCGATCACGCCCTGGGTGCCGAAGTCGGGTGAGCAGCTTGACCAAATGGCGCCCAGGCTGGCACTGGCCAGCATGCCCACCACCGTTTGCCAGGTATTGGGCATGAACGCCGCCACCCGGTCGCCGACACCGACGCCTGCATCGCGCAGGCTGCGTTGCAGGCCGGCGACATGCGCGGCCAGTTGCGCGTAGCTGAGCTGCTCGCGACGACCGTCCTCAGCCACGGCCACCAGCGCCGGGTGGCCGTCGCGACGGCGCAGCAGGTGTTCGGCGAAGTTCAGGGTGGCGCCGGGAAACCACTGCGCATCCGGCATTGCCGGGCCTTCGTGCAACACGCACTCGGCGCGGGCGTGCCAGCGCACGTCGAAGACATCGGCGATGGCCTGCCAGAACGCCTCGCGCTGCGCGACGCTCCAGGCGTGCAGGGCGGGGTAGTCGGCCAGCTGCAGGGCATGGCGGTGGTTGACGAAGTGGCGCAGGGCTTCCATGCGGCTGGCCGCGACACGTTCGGCGCAGGGTCTCCACAGAGGTTGCGGCATGATGAGTCCTCGTGGTCGTCGTGCTCAGCCTTCAGCTTAGCTCGACCACCGGGCCTCATCGTCTCCCGGCGCTAGTGACTCAGGCGCGCGCGTGCCACGCGTGAACCGTTGGCCTTGCCCAGTACCTGGCAGATGCGCTGGCCAGCGGCGATCAACCTGTCCATGTCCACGCCGGTGTCGATGCCCAGGCCCTGCAGCAGGTAGAGCACATCCTCGCTGGCGACGTTGCCGGTGGCGCCCTTGGCGTAGGGGCAGCCGCCGAGCCCGGCGACCGAGCTGTCGAACACGCTGATGCCTTCGAGCAGGCTGGCGTAGATGTTGGCCAGGGCCTGACCGTAGGTGTCATGGAAGTGCCCGGCCAGCCGCTCACGCGGAACGTCGCGGCTGACCACGTCGAGCAGCGCGCGGGTCTTGCCGGCGGTGCCGGTGCCGATGGTATCGCCCAGCGAAACCTCGTAGCAGCCCATGGCATGAAGCTCGCGTGCCACTGCGGCAACCTGTTGCGGGGCGACGTCGCCGTCGTAGGGGCAGCCCAGCACGCAGGAGACGTAGCCACGCACGCGCACCTTGGCGGCCTTGGCCGCCTCCAGCAGCGGCACGAAGCGCTGCAGGCTGTCGGCGATGGAGCAGTTGATGTTCTTCTGCGAGAAGGCTTCGCTGGCTGCGGCGAACACCGCCACTTCCTCCACCTTCGCCTCCAGCGCGGCCTCGAAGCCCTTGAGGTTGGGGGTGAGCGCCGCGTAGGTGATGCGTGGCCGGCGCTGGATGCCGCTGAACACCTCGGCGGAGCCGGCCATCTGCGGCACCCATTTGGGCGAGACGAAGCTGCCGACTTCGATGTAGCGCAGGCCGGCGGCGCTCAGGTCATCGACCAGGCGCACCTTGTCGGCGACGCTGATCGGCTGTTTCTCGTTCTGCAGGCCGTCGCGCGGGCCGACTTCGACCAGGCGCACGGAGTGGGGCAGGTTCATCGGGTTTCCTCGTCGGTATCCGGTTGTGACGCATGGGGTGGACATCGCCTTTCATGTCCGCCTCGATGCGGGTGGGTGCCCTGATGGTGGATCGATACAGCGTGATCCACCCTGCGGTTCGCGTTCAATCCGCGCGTAGGGTGGACATCGCTCTTCATGTCCACCTCGATGCGGGTGAGTGCCCTGATGGGGGATCGATACAGCGTGATCCACCCTGCGGTTCGCGTTCAATCCGCGCGTAGGGTGGACATCGCTCTTCATGTCCACCTCGATGCGGGTGAGTGCCTTTATGGTGGATCGATACAGCGTGATCCACCCTACGGTTCGCGTTCAATCCGTGCGTAGGGTGGACATCGCTTTTCATGTCCACCTCGATGCGGGTTGATGCCCTGATGGGGGATCGATACAGCGTGATCCACCCTACGACTCAAGTTCCACCAGCACTGTGCCTTCGCTGACCATTTCCCCTTCGCAGCAATACAGCGCCTTGACCGTGCCAGCCTCGGGCGCGCGGATGCTGTGTTCCATCTTCATCGCCTCCAGCACCACCAGGGCGGTGCCGGCCTCGACCGCCTGACCGGCCTCGACCAGTACACGGACGATGCTGCCGTTCATGGGCGCGCCCAGGCCGCCGTGCTGGGCATGGCTGGCCTCGGCCGCTGCGATGGGGTCGAAGCGGGTGATGGCGTGCAACTCGCCGTGCCATTGCAGGTAGAGGGTATCGCCACGGCGCATGCAGCGCAGGCGCTGGCGCGTGCCCTCGATATCCGCCTGCAGCGTATCGTCACCGAAATGTGCCTGGTTGCCGGCGCGCACCTTGCGGTTTGTGCCCTGGCAGCTCAGGTGCAGGTCGACTTCTGCCGCACCGGCGCTGCGCCAGCCACTGCGCGTGGCCCAGGGTGAGTGGCTGTCGTCGGCACGCTGCAGGGCCGCCTCGGTCTGCACCCAGGCGTCGGCGGCGAGCTGCCAGAAGCGCTCCGGCAGTTCGCCGGGGCTGGGCAGCAGCTGCTGCTGGTGGCGGGGGATGAAGCCGGTATCCAGTTCGCAGGCGGCGAACGCCGGATGGGAGAGGATGCGGCGCAGGAATGCGAGGTTGGTCCTGACGCCACCGACCAGGGTTTCGTCGAGCATGGCCAGCAGGCGCAGGCGTGCCTGTTCGCGGTCCTCGCCCCAGGCGATCAGCTTGCCCAGCATGGGATCGTAGAAGGGCGAAACGCTGTCGCCCTCGGCCACGCCGCTGTCGAAGCGGCGACCATCGCCGGCCGCGCCTTCGCGGTAGAGCGCCAGGGTGCCGGTGGCCGGCAGGAAGTCATGCTCCGGGTCTTCGGCATACAAGCGCACCTCGATGGCGTGGCCGTTCAGCGGCACCTGTTGCTGGCTGATCGGCAGTGGCTCACCACGGGCGACACGAATCTGCCAGGCCACCAGGTCGAGGCCGGTGATGGCCTCGGTGACCGGGTGCTCGACCTGCAGACGCGTGTTCATTTCCATGAAGAAGAAGTCGCCGCGCTCGTCGAGCAGGAATTCCACCGTACCCGCACCGACATAGCCGATGGCCTGTGCGGCCTTGACCGCTGCCTCGCCCATGGCACGGCGCAATTCGGTGCTCAGGCCGGGGGCGGGGGCTTCCTCGACCACCTTCTGATGGCGCCGCTGGATCGAGCAGTCGCGTTCGTTGAGATACAGGCAGTTGCCATGTCGGTCGGCGAAGACCTGGATCTCCACATGGCGGGGTTTGAGCACGTACTTCTCCACCAGCATGCGCGAATCGCCGAAGGCCGACTGCGCCTCGCGCTGGGCAGATGCCAGGGTTTCGCCCAGTTGCGCCTCCGCCTCGGCGACCTTCATGCCCTTGCCGCCGCCGCCGGCAGCCGCCTTGAGCAGCACCGGGTAGCCGATGCGTGCGGCGGCCTCGCGGAAGGTCTCGAGGTCCTGCTTGTCGCCATGGTAGCCGGGCACCAGCGGCACGCCGGCCGCTTCCATCAGCGACTTGGCGGCCGACTTGCTGCCCATCGCCTCGATGGCCGAGGCGGGCGGGCCGAGAAAGACCAACCCGGCCTGCTCGATGGCCTGGGCAAAACCGGCGTTCTCCGAGAGGAAGCCATAGCCGGGGTGGATGGCCTGGGCACCGCTGGCCTTGGCGGCGGCGATGATCCGGTCGATCAGCAGGTAGCTGTCGGCGGGCTTGGCGCCGCCGAGATCGACCGCCATGTCGGCTTCCCGGACATGCCGTGCCTCGGCGTCGATGGCGCTGTGCACGGCCACGGTGCGGATGCCCATGGCCTTGGCCGTGCGCATCACCCGACAGGCGATCTCGCCCCGGTTGGCGACCAGCAGGGTATCGATGTGGGTGGGCTTCATGCTTGCGGCTCCTGCCAGGCGGGCGTGCGTTTTTCCAGGAAGGCTCGGAGTCCTTCCTGGCCCTCGGGGCTGATGCGGATCCGGGCGATGGCATTCTCGGTGTAGCGACGCAGGGCCGGAGTCAGCTCACCGCTGGCCACTTCGCGCAGCAGGTCCTTGCTGGCGCGCATGGCCTGCGGGCTGTTCAGCAGCAGGTTGGCGACCCAGGCGTCGACCTGCGACTCCAGTTCATCAGCGGGGTAGCACTCGGCGAGCAGGCCCAGTTCGCGGGCGCGCTTGCCGTCGAAGCGCTCGGCAGTCAGGGCATAGCGCCTGGCCGCGCGTTCGCCGATGGCCTGCACCACGAACGGGCTGATCACCGCCGGGGCCAGGCCGATGCGCACTTCTGAGAGGGAGAACAGCGCGTCCTCGCTGCCGATGGCCAGGTCGCAGCAACTGGTCAGGCCCACCGCGCCGCCGAACGCCGCCCCCTGCACCACGGCGAGGGTGGGAATCTTCAGTGCGGCGAGGTTGTACATCAGCTCTGCCAGCTCGCGGGCGTCATTCAGGTTGGCGTTGTAGTCGAGCTCGGCCGCTTGCTGCATCCAGGCCAGGTCGGCGCCGGCCGAGAAGTGCTTGCCGCGGCCACGCAGGAGGAGGAAGCGCAGGCTCTTGTCTTCGCCCACGGCATCGAGGGCGAGGATCAGCTCGCGAATCATCTCGGCGTTGAAGGCGTTGTTCTTTTCCGCCCGGTTCAGCCACAGGGTGGCAAAGCCGCGTGTATCGGTTTCAAGCTGTACGGTGGTGAAGTCGGTCATATCTCGTCGCTCTCAGATCTGCGGTGTAGGAGCCGGCTTGCCGGCGATGCTGCTGATCGCCCGCAAGCGGGCTCCTACCGGCTGCTTTACATGCGGAACACGCCGAAACGGGTCGGCTCGATCGGCGCATTGAGGCTGGCAGACAGCGCCAGGGCGAGCACGTCGCGGGTCTGTGCCGGGTCGATCACGCCGTCATCCCACAGCCGGGCACTGGAGTAGAAGGCGTGCGCCTGGTGCTCGTACTGCTCGACGATGGGCTGCTTCAGGCGCTGTTCCTCGTCATCGCCGAAAGGCTGCCCGGCGCGTTGCGCCTGTTCGCGCTTGACCTGCACCAGCACGCCTGCGGCCTGTTGCGCGCCCATCACGCCGATGCGTGCGTTGGGCCACATCCACAGGAAGCGTGGGTCGTAGGCGCGGCCGCACATGCCGTAGTTGCCGGCGCCGAAGCTGCCGCCGATGATCACGGTGAACTTCGGCACCTGGGCACAGGCCACGGCGGTGACCAGCTTGGCGCCATGCTTGGCGATGCCGCCTTCCTCGTACTTCTTGCCCACCATGAAGCCGGTGATGTTCTGCAGGAACAGCAGCGGGATACCGCGCTGGCAGGCCAGCTCGACGAAGTGCGCGCCTTTCTGCGCCGATTCGGCGAAGAGAATGCCGTTGTTCGCCAGGATCGCCACCGGGTAGCCGTTGATGCGGGCGAAGCCGCACACCAGCGTGGTGCCGAACAGCGCCTTGAACTCATCCAGCTGCGAGTCGTCGACGATACGGGCGATGACTTCGCGCACGTCGAACGGCTGCTTGGCATCGGCTGGAATCACCCCGTACAGCTCCTCGGCCGCATGGCGAGGGGCGATGGGCGCACGGCTGTCCAACTGGCCGAGCTTGCGCCAGTTCAGGTTGGCGATGCTGCGCCGGGCCAGGGCCAGGGCATGTTCGTCGTCCTCGGCATAGTGGTCGGCCACGCCGCTGGTCTTGCAATGCACGTCGGCGCCGCCCAGTTCCTCGGCGCTGACCACCTCACCGGTGGCGGCCTTCACCAGTGGCGGGCCGGCGAGGAAGATGGTGGCCTGCTCGCGAACCATGATGGTCTCGTCGCTCATCGCCGGCACATAGGCGCCGCCAGCGGTGCAGGAGCCCATCACGACCGCGATTTGAGGAATCCCCATTGCGCTCATGTTGGCCTGGTTGAAGAAGATGCGGCCGAAGTGCTCGCGATCCGGGAATACCTCGTCCTGGCGCGGCAGGTTGGCGCCGCCGGAGTCCACCAGGTAGATGCACGGCAGGCGGTTCTCGCGGGCGATGGCCTGGGCGCGCAGGTGCTTCTTCACCGTCAGCGGGTAGTAGGAGCCGCCTTTCACCGTGGCGTCGTTGGCCACGATCATGCATTCCACGCCCTCTACACGGCCGATGCCGGCGATCACCCCGGCTGCCGGCACGTCCTCGCCGTAGACGTCATGGGCGGCGAGCTGGCCGATCTCGAGGAAGGGCGAGCCTGCATCGAGCAGGCGGTTGATGCGTTCGCGCGGCAGCAGCTTGCCGCGCGCGGTATGGCGCTCCTGCGCCTTGGTTCCGCCGCCCTGCTGAACGCGGGCGAGCAGGGCGCGCAGGTCGTCCACCTGGGCGAGCATGGCGGCCTGGTTGGCGGCGAACTCCGGCGAACGGGTGTTGATCTGGGTGTGCAGGATGGCCATTGGCGCACTCCGAATTGCAGGCTTTAGCTCCCCTCTCCCGTTCACGGGAGAGGGGCTGGGGGAGAGGGTGGTGCTAGCACCTCCGGCCCTCTCCCTAACCCTCTCCCACAAGTGGGAGAGGGGACTGTCCGCGCTGTTTGAGGGTTATTTTGTTTCGTTGAACAGCTCGCGGCCGATCAGCATGCGGCGGATTTCGCTGGTGCCGGCGCCGATCTCGTAGAGCTTGGCGTCACGCAGCAGGCGGCCGGCCGGGTACTCGTTGGTGTAGCCGTTGCCGCCGAGCAGCTGGATGGTGTCCAGCGCCATCCTGGTGGCCATCTCGGCGGTGTAGAGGATCACCGCGGCGGCGTCCTTGCGTGATTCCTCGCCACGGTCACAGGCGCGGGCGACGTTGTACAGGTACGACTTGGAGGCGTTCATGCCGGCGTACATGTCGGCCAGCTTGCCCTGCACCAGCTGGAATTCGCCGATCGACTGCTTGAACTGCTGGCGCTCGTGCACGTAGGGCAGCACCACGTCCATGCAGGCGCTCATGATCCCGGTCGGCCCGCCGGAGAGCACGGTACGTTCGTAGTCCAGGCCGCTCATCAGCACGCGCACGCCACCGCCCTCGGCGCCGAGCACGTTCTCCTCCGGCACTTCGCAGTCCTCGAACAGCAGCTCGCAGGTGTTGGAACCGCGCATGCCCAGCTTGTCCAGTTTCTGGTGACGGGAGAAGCCCTTGAAGTCGCGCTCGACGATGAACGCGGTCATGCCGCGCGAGCCGGCGTTGACGTCGGTCTTGGCGTAGATCACGTAAGTGTGGGCATCCGGACCGTTGGTGATCCACATCTTGTTGCCGTTGAGCACGTAGCGGTCGCCGCGCTTCTCGGCGCGCAGCTTCATCGACACCACGTCGGAGCCGGCATTGGGCTCGCTCATGGCCAGGGCGCCGACATGTTCGCCGGAGCACAGGCCGGGCAAGTACTTGAGCTTCTGCTCGTGGCTGCCGTTCTTGTGGATCTGGTTGACGCACAGGTTGGAGTGCGCGCCGTAGGACAGGCCGACGGAGGCCGATGCACGGCTGATCTCTTCCATCGCCACGACGTGGGCCAGGTAACCCATGTTGGTGCCGCCGTACTGCTCGTCGACGGTCATGCCGAGCAGGCCCATGTCGCCGAACTTGCGCCACATGTCCATGGGGAACTCGTTGTCGCGGTCGATCTGTGCGGCGCGCGGGGCCAGCTCCACCTGGGCGAAGTGGTGCACGGCATCGCGCAGCATGTCGATGGTCTCGCCGAGGCCGAAATTCAGGGTTGGGTAGCTCATGGTTCCACCTGTGTCTTGTACTTGTTGAAAGGGGATCAGCTGTTCGTCTCGGCGAGTGCCGCCAGACAGCGTTCCTCCGCGGTATCCAGTTCGAGCTGCATCTGCTGGATGTCGAGCAGCTGCTGCTCGAGCTGGGCGCGGCGGGCGGCGATCTTGTTCATGAAGGTTTCCAGCTGCTTGCGGTTGCCGCCGCTGGGGTCGTAGAGATCGATCAGTTCCTTGCACTCGGCCAGCGAGAAACCGATGCGCTTGCCCCGCAGGATCAGCTTCAGGGCGACCAGGTCCTTGGGCGAGTAGATGCGCTCCTGGCCACGCCGCTCGGGACTGAGCATGCCTTGCTCTTCATAAAAGCGGATGGCGCGGGTGGTGACGTCCAGCTCGCGGGCCAGATCGGAGATCGAAAAAGTCGTGGGCATGGGGTTGTCTCGTTTACCTTTACGTTAACGTAAGCTTGTGCGAATCTTCCTGTCAACACCCCCGAGGGGCCCGAGAGTGGCATCACTTGTGCTTGCCAGGGCAGGCACCCTTTACGGGCTCGAGTCCTGGGTGTAGACCTTTACCGGTGCACGAGGCTGCCGAGTTGGAGCGAGATATGGCGCAGAGCTTCCAGACAGACCCACTCAAGGATTCACGACAGGCTCGCCTGCGCCTGGTCGCCGACGGCCAGCTTCCGCCAGGCGTACTGCGCGAAGAGATCGACGCGTCGTGGCGGCGCAGCCTGGGCCATGGGCTCGATTGCCTGGAGGGCGAGCGCAGCGATTTCTTCCACGACCTGCGCTTGCTGCTCGACGACAATCGCATGCTCATCGATGCCGCGACTCCGGAGATGGAGTACCTGGTGACGCAGCAGGGGCGCGGTGGCCTGGTGATACTGGGTGATGCCCAGGCCAATGTCCTGGCCATCGAAGGCCCTGACGACTACCTCAAGCAACCGGGGCTGCGTGACCTGCGTCCCGGCAGTTGCTGGAGCGAAACCCTGTGTGGCACCAACGCCATCGGCACGGCCGTCGTCGAGGGCCGGCCGACGCTGATCAACTGCGGCGAGCATTACCTCGATCGCCTGAGCCCTTTCTCCTGCACCTCGGTGCCGTTGCGTGACCCCCAGGGACGGATCGTCGGCGTTCTTGACGTGACCCGCGAAGGCATCATGGCGCAACCCCAGGACAGCCTGACCATGCTGATGCTGGCGGCTGGCAACATCGAAAGCCGGCTGTTCGGCCTGTGCTATCCGGACCATCTGGTACTGGCCTTCCACAGCCGCCCGCAATACCTCGGCAGCGCCTGGCATGGACTGTTGGCACTGAGCCTGGATGGCGAGGTCCTCGCTGCCAACGAGCGGGCGTGCGAGTTGCTCCAGCTGTCGCGTGAGACGCTCACCGGGCGTCGCGCCAGCGAGCTGATCGGCGAGCGCTCGCCGCAGTTCATCGCGCGCCTGCTCCAGGGTGGCATCAGCAGCGTGCAGACCGCCAAGGGCGAGTTCTTCTTTCGCACGTTGCAGGTTCCCCGACCTGCCAGCCCGGGTACGGGAGTACCGCCGCGTACCCGCCCGGGTGCCGTTGCCCGAGCGCTGGAAGACCTGGCCGGGCAGGACACCCGTTACGCACGAGCCTTGCGCATGGCGCGCCAGGGCCTGGCCAGCGACTTGCCCGTGCTGTTGCTGGGCGAGACCGGTACCGGCAAGGAGGTGGTGGCCCGTGCCCTGCACCAGTCGGGGCGGCGGGCGGACAAACCCTTCGTCGCGGTGAACTGCGCCGCGATCCCCGAGGGGCTGATCGAATCCGAACTGTTCGGTTACCGCGAGGGCGCCTTCACCGGCTCGCGCCGTGGCGGCATGGTCGGGCGCCTGATGCAGGCCCAGGGCGGCACGCTGTTTCTCGATGAGATCGGTGACATGCCGCTGGCCTTGCAGGCGCGTCTGCTGCGCGTCCTGCAGGAACGCAAGGTCGCGCCGCTGGGCGCAGCCGAAGAACAGGACATCGACGTGGCGCTGATCTGCGCGACCCACCATGACCTCAAACGCCTGGTGCTGGAAAAACACTTCCGCGAAGACCTCTACTACCGTATCAACGGTGTCAGCCTGCGCCTGCCGGCCCTGCGCGAGCGAAGCGACCTGGAACAGATGGTGGCGAGCGTGCTGCACAGGCATGGAGCCGCTCATGTGACCCTGGACAGGCCGCTGGCCGAGCTGCTCGGCAGCTACGACTGGCCGGGCAACATCCGCCAGCTGGAAATGGTCCTGCGCGCGGCGCTGGCGATGCGCGAGGAGGGCGAAACGGTCATCGGCCTGGATCACCTCACGGACAGCCTGCTTGATGAACTGACCGGCAGTTGCCGGCAGAGTGGCAGCATCCGCGAGAACGAGATGGAGCTGATCCGCACCAGCCTGGAGCGCCACCAGGGCAATGTCTCCGCCGCGGCCGATGCCCTGGGCATCAGCCGGGCGACCCTGTATCGCAAGCTCAAGCAGATGGGCAAATGATGGCTCACCCCCTTGCTGCGGGTGCTGTAGCGGGGCGGCCATGTCCAGATTGCTGACCCGGCTGGTCGATACCCATGACCCCGAACTGTTGCGCCGATCGCTGGCCTGGCTGTTCGGCTTCGTCAGGCCGCACCGGCGTGCCATCGCGGCCTTGCTCGGGCTGTCGCTGTGCGCCTCGCTGCTGGTGCTGGCGCAGCCGTGGCTGACCAAGAGCCTGATCGACGACGGCTTGCTGGCCAGGGATTTCCCGCGCCTGCTGCAGGTGGCGCTGGCCATGGTAGCGGTCGGCATCCTCGGTACCCTGTTGTCCGGTATCAATCGTTACCTGCATACAGGTTTGTCCGGGCGCATCCTGTTCGCTCTGCGCGATGACCTGTATCGCCACCTGCAGCAGCTGTCGCCGGCCTTCTACGGGCGCAAGCGGCTGGGCGACATCCTTTCGCGGCTCGATGGCGACGTGGCGGAAATCCAGCGTTTTGCCGTGGACTCGCTGTTCTCCGCCGTCTCCAGCGTCATCGGCCTGCTCGGCGCGGTGGCGTTGATGCTGGTCCTGTCCTGGCAGCTGTCGTTGCTGCTGGCGCTGCTGATCCCCCTCGAGGTTCTCTGGTTGCGCTGGATGCGGCGCAAGGTCGAGCGCGAGGTGCGCAGCCTGCGCGAGCGCTCGGCGGATGTCTCGTCGTTCCTGGTCGAGACCCTGCCGGCGATGAAGTTCATCCAGGCCAGCGCTGCCGAGCAGCGTGAGTCCGCGCGCCTGGAGGGGCTGGGCCAGGGCTACATGCGCCAGTTGCTCAAGGTGCAGGTGACGGAGTTCTTCACCCACGCGTTGCCCGGCACCCTGACCTCGTTGTCACGCGCCTGCGCCTTTCTGATCGGTGGCTACTGGGTCATCCAGGGCACCTGGCAGGTGGGAGCGCTGATTGCGTTCTCCACCTACCTGGGGATGGCCGTCGGGCCGGTGCAGAGCCTGCTGGGCCTGTATGTGGCCTTGCAGCGCATGACCGTCAGCCTCGGCCGGGTCATGGAACTGCAGCAGGAGCCGGTCAGCGTGCGCCAGCCCGCGGCGCCGTCACCCCTTGCCGAGGTGGGCGGGGAACTGCGCCTGGAGGACGTGCACTTCAGCCATGAGCAGCGCAGCGGTGCAGTGTTGAGGGGCGTCGACCTGGTGATCCCGGCGGGGCTCAAGGTGGCGATCAGCGGCGCGTCCGGGGTGGGCAAGTCGACCCTGATCGATCTGCTGCAGCGTTTCTATGATCCTGACCAGGGCCGGGTGCTGCTCGATGGTATCGACCTGCGCGAGTTGGACCTGTTCGCCCTGCGCCGCAGTATCGCGGTGGTCAGCCAGGATATCGTGCTGTTTCGCGGCACCCTGGCAGAAAACCTTTCCTACAGCGCACCGAGCGCCAGCCGCGAAGCGCTGCAACGGGTCGCCCGGCTGGCGCGCCTGGACGAGCTGATCGCCAGCCTGCCACAGGGCCTGGACAGTCCGCTGGGCGAGCGTGGCCAGCAGCTCTCCGGCGGCCAGCGGCAGCGCATCGCCATTGCCCGTGCGCTGCTGCAGGAGCCGCGCATCCTGGTGCTCGACGAGGCCACCTCGGCGGTGGACGAGGCCACCGAGCGCGAGGTGATCGCCGCCATCGATCAGCTCTTCGCCGGGCGCACGCGCATCCTGATCAGCCACCGGCCATCGACACTGCGCGAGGCCGACCTCAGCCTGTGTCTGCAGCAGGGCCGGCTGCAGCGCCTGGAACCGGCATGAGCATGGACAGCACGCTGCGCATCGGCTTCGTCGACAGTGGATTCGCCCCGCATCAGGCCACCCGCGTCAGCCATGCCCGGCGCTTCTGGCTGCAGCACGAGGTGCTGGAGCAGGGCGAGCCCCTGCCCGATGCCCTGGGGCATGGCACTGCGGTGCTCGATGCGCTGTCCTCACCGGCAGAGCGGGCTTGCATCTATAGCGCTCAGGTGTTCGCCGGGCACTGGCAGACCAGTCCGCTGCAGATCGCGGCGGCCCTGTACTGGCTGCTGGAGCAGGACGTGCGCCTGATCAACCTGAGCCTGGGCCTGCGCAGTGACCGCCCGGTGCTGCGCGAGACCTGTGCCGAACTGCAGGCCGCCGGCGTGATCCTCTGCGCCGCCAGCCCGGCTCAGGGCGAGCCGGTCTACCCGGCCAGCTATCCCGGGGTCATCCGTATCAGTGGCGACGCTCGTTGTCAGGCCGGACAGTGGTCCTGGCTGAACAGCGCCCAGGCCGATTTCGGCGCCCAGGTCCGCGGTTCTTCGGGACTGGCCGGGGCCAGCCTGGCTTGCGCGGCGCTCAGCGGGCAGATCGCCGGCTACCTGGCGCAGCATCGCCGCGCCGATCGGCAGGCGGTGCACGACTGGCTGCGCCATGAGGCGGCGCATGTCGGCCCGGAGCGGCGCCGGTGAACGCGCCACGGATCGCGGTGCTCGGCGCAGGGCCCGCCGGTTGCGCGGTGGCGCTGGGCTTGCAGCGCCTGGGCTACCGGGTCTGGGTGATCAGCGAGTGGCGTCGTTTCGCTGCGGTGGAAGGGGTGTCCGCACGGGTGCTGGAGGGGTTGCGTCAGGTCGGCCTGCACCAGGCGCTGGCCAGTGCGGCGCCGCCGACGCCGCGTCGGGTACGCTGGAGCGGTGTGGACCAGTTGCTCAACGACGAGCGCCTGCTGGATCGCCCGCTGTTCGACGCGGCCCTGCGCCGCGACCTGGCGGACGCCGGTGTCGAGCTGCTGCAGGGGCGGATACGCCAGCTCGGGCAACAGGGCAAGCAGCAACGGATCGTGCTGGAGGATGGCCGGTCGCTGCTGGCGGACTTCCTGGTGGAAGCCCGGGGACGTCAGGCACCGCTGGGCGAAGGGCGCCTGCGTGGGCCGGAGACCCTCAGTCTGCTCAGCAGCTGGCAGGCTGAGCCGGGCCGTGCAGGTTCGGCCGTCGAGAGCCTGGCAGATGGCTGGTCCTGGATGGCGGCGCTGGCCGATGGCCGTTGCTACTGGCAGATCACCCTGGACGCCGCTGCCGCCGAACTGCCCCCGCGCGACGAACTGCCAGCCTATTGTGCGGCGCGGCGCCAGGCATCGGCGCTGGTTCGGGCCTTGTTCGGCGATTCGGCCAACGCCGCTGCGCCGGTGCATGCGCGCAGCAGCACGGCGATTCTGCCCCGGCAGGTGGTGGGGCCGGGCTGGATTCGCGTTGGCGATGCGGCGATGGCGGTCGATCCGTTATCGGGCAACGGCGTGTTCCAGTCGCTGTCCTCGGCGTTGCAGGCCCCGGCGGTGATCAACACCCTGCTGCAGCACCCCGAACGCACGCAACTGGCCTGCCGCTTTCACCAGCAGCGCATCGAGCATCTGTTCATGCGTTTCGCCCGGACCGGGCGTGACTTCTATACGGCGGAGCCACGCTGGGCCGATGCTGCGTTCTGGCGCGCGCGGCGTGGCTGGCCGGACGCACAGCCACTGCATGTCGACGCCGATATCGCCCGGCTGCAGGTGGCGAGCATGCCGGTGCTCAACGATGGCCTGATCGATGAGGCCGAGGTGGTGCTGACGGCCGATCAGCCGCTGGGGATCTGGCACATCGACGGCGTGGCACTGGCGCCCATCGTGCGCAGCCTGCAGGCGGGGCGCCTGGAGGCTGCGCTGGCCGCTCTGGCACCCGCATCGCGGCGGACTGTCCAGGGCTGGCTGCTGCAGCAGGGCTACCGGCCCTGATCGGGCCGGACCATGTCACAGCTTGATCAGCACCGATTTCAGCTCGGTGTAGTGGTCGATGGCGGCTGCGCCCATTTCCCGGCCGACGCCGGAGAGCTTGTAGCCGCCGAACGGCAGGGCCGGATCGAGCGCGCTGTGGCAGTTGACCCAGACCGAGCCGGACTTGATGCGCGGAATCATCCGGTGCACCGAGGCCAGGTCGTTGGACCAGATGCTGGCGCCGAGGCCGTAGGGGTTGTCGTTGGCCAGGCGCACGACCTCGTCGATGTCCTCGAACGGCATGGCGACCAGCACCGGGCCGAAGATCTCCTCCTGCACCAGGCGATGCTGCTGGTCGACGTCGACGATCACCGTCGGCTTGACGAAGTAGCCTGGGCCGAAGCCCTCGCCACCACAGGCGATGGTGGCACCCAGTTCGCGGCCGAGGTCGATGTAGCCGGTGACGCGCTCCTGCTGCCTGGCGGAGATCAGCGGGCCCATCTGCACGCTGGGGTCGAGGCCGTTGCCCAGTTTCATGCCGTTGGCGATGCCGGCGATGTCGGCAACCACATTGTCGAAGTGCTTGCGGTGCACGTACAGGCGCGAGCCGGCGCAGCACACCTGGCCCTGGTTGAAGAATATCGCGCTGGCAGCGCCGGCCGCGGCCTCGGCGAGGTTGGCGTCGGGCATGACGATGGTCGGTGACTTGCCGCCCAGTTCCAGGGTCACACGGGTCATGTTGTCCATGGCGGCCTTGCCGATCTGCTTGCCCACTTCGGTCGAACCGGTGAAAGTCAGCTTGTCCACACCCGGATGGCGGGTGAGGGCGACGCCGGCATTGAGGCCGGTGCCGGTGACCACGTTGAACACCCCGGCCGGGTAGCCGGCCTCAAGCACCAGCTCGGCCAGCTTGAGAGCGGTCAGCGGCGTTTCATCGGCAGGCTTGAGCACCAGGGTGCAGCCGGTGGCCAGTGCCGGGCCGAGCTTCCAGCAGGCCAGCAGCAGGGGGAAGTTCCAGGCGACGATAGCGCCCACCACGCCGACGGCTTCGCGGCGGATGAAACCATGGAAGTCCTCGCCCGGCATCAGCGGCAGCGAGGGCTCGACCGTGCTGCCTTCGATCTTGGTGGCCCAGCCGGCCATGTAACGGAGGAAGTCGATGGCCAGTTGCACGTCCATGACCTGAGCCACGGCGGCGCTCTTGCCGTTGTTCAGGCACTCCAGCTCGGCCAGCTGCTGCGCATCGCGCTCCATCAGCTCGGCCAGGCGCCACAGCAGGTTCTGTCGATCGCGCGGGCGCATGCGGCTCCAGGCCGAGTCATCGAAAGCCCGGCGGGCGGCGCGGACGGCGCGGTCGACGTCGTCGGTACTGGCCGAGGGCACCTGACCGATGACCTCGCCGCTGGCCGGGTTGCGAAAGTCCAGGGTGGCCCCGCTGATGGCGTCGCACCATTCGGCGCCGATCAGCATCTGCAGCTTGCGGTTGAGGAAGGCATGGGTCTGGGGCAGGACGGGCAGGTCGGCAAACATTGGGGGTACCTCTGCTTATTGGAGTCGCGATGACCTTTCGCAACCCTCGTGCCAATGCTCGATCTGCGAGGTAAGAGATTGATATGGAAAGAAAAGGTTCGGAGATTCGTGCTCTGTCGCAGCAGCCCGCTGTTGCAGATTGAGACGGCCTGAGACGGGCCTGGGACGGCCTCGGCGTCCCGCATCGGAGAAGCCTGGGTGCGTTCGTCTCAAGCTGGAACAGCCTGTCGCGAATTTAGACGCCGCAGGCTCGATCCCGTCGGCCAGAAAACCCTCGTTTTACCGCTAAGTCCTTGCTGCGAATGCATTTGTCCCTGTGTGGCACGCAATGTGTATTTGCTCTGGCCAGGCGCACCTGCTCGGGGTGCGGATCATAAGAACAACACCGTGGAGGTCTGACCTTGAAGACGACTCGACTCCGGCAGCATGCGGGCATCCTGGCTCTGGCCATGACCTCGCTGATGCTCGCCCAGGCCCAGGCAGCGCAGGAGGGGCAAGCCCTCCTCGAGTCCAAATGCGTGGGCTGCCATATTCCCGAAGGCGGCGACGCCATCAGTCGTATCAGCCACCAGCGCAAGACCCCCGAGGGCTGGCTGATGAGCATCGCGCGCATGCAGCTGATGCATGGCCTGAACATCGCCGATGACGAGCGCCGCACCCTGGTCAAGTACCTGGCCGACAAGCAGGGCCTGGCCCCGGATGAAACCGAGGGGGTGCGCTACGCCATGGAGCGTCGCCTGAACACGGTCGAGACGTTCGACGAGCAGTTGAGCCAGACCTGTGGCCGTTGCCACTCCGGGGCCCGTGTCGCCCTGCAGCGCCGGCCGGCCAAGGAGTGGGAGCATCTGGTCCACTTCCATCTGGGGCAGTGGCCGTCGCTCGAGTACCAGGCGCAGGCCCGTGACCGCGACTGGCTCGATCTCGCCCTCGCGGAGATGGTGCCGGAGCTGGCCAAGCGCTACCCGCTGGACAGCCAGGCCTGGTCCGAATGGCAGAAGGCCAGACCCGAGGCCAAGGTGTTGCTGGGCCAATGGGCGTTCAGTGGGCACATGCTGGCCAAGGGTGATGTGCGGGGCGTAATGACGGTGAGCGCCGACACGGGTGACACCTTCAAGGTCGAGGTCAACGGCCAGTACGCCGATGGCACGCCCTTCGTCGGTGGCGGTTCGGCCATTCTCTACAACGGCTACGAATGGCGCGGCAACGTGAAGATCGGTGACACCCGCATGCGCCAGGTCTTCGCGGCCCTGAACGGCGAGATGAAAGGGCGCATGTTCGATGCCGAGCATGACGAGCGTGGTCTGGACTTCAGTGCCGCCCAGCAAGGCCAGGCCAGGTTGCTGGCCGTGCAGCCGGCTTATGTCAGGGCCGGTAGCGAAGTCGAGCTGACCCTGGTGGGCAGCGGCTTGCAGGGCCGCGCGCAGCTCGGTGCGGGCCTCGAGGTGGTGAAGGTACTCGAGGCCACCCCGACGCAGGTGCGGTTGCGGGTCAAGGCCGCAGCCACGGCTGCGCCGGGCCGTCGCAGCGTCGTACTGGGCGATCTCGGGGGCGTCGACCTGGCGGTGTACAAGGACATCGCCGAAGTGAAAGTGGTACCCGCGTTCTCCATCGCCCGTGTGGGCGAGAACGGTGGTTCGACGCCCAAGGTGCAGGGCCGCTTCGAGGCCGAGGCCTGGGGCAGGGATGACGAAGGTCAGCCCTACCGGATCGGCTACCTGCCGGCCAAGTGGTCGGTACAGCCCTTCGATGAGCGCGCCAGGGAAGACGAGGACGTGAAGTTCGCCGGGCAGATGCAGAAGGACGGCGTGTTCGTCCCTGGCGCTGCTGGTCCCAACCCGCAGCGCAAGATGATGACCAACAACGCCGGCAACCTGAAGGTGATCGCCGAGCTGGAGGAGGGTGGCCAGAAGGGTGAAGGCCAGCTGATCGTCACCGTACAGCGTTGGAACAACCCGCCGCTGCCCTGAGGGGCAATGGCTCGGGCGGGGCCACGCCCTGCCCGGATTCGCAACGACGATTGGGAAAACTTCCGGGAGGTCGCCATGGGCGCAATCTTGAATCTGGTCGAGCGCAACCTGCACGAAGTGCGAGTGGATGCCGACCGCATGCTGTTCCACATTCCGAGCAGTTCGCTGTTCGCCGCCGATGACGTGACGGGCGGCATCATCGACGCGCTGCGTCAGCAGAGCTGCTCGTCCGAAGACCTGGTGCGGCGTCTGGCCGACCGTTTCGCCGGGCAGGCCATCGATGAAACGCTGCGCGAGCTGATCGCGCTGGAAGTGGTCAGCGACGGCTCGCCACTGACGCCGGAAATCGGCATCGCCAGGGTCGAACGCACGGCGCTGAACACCGTAGTGCTGAACGTCAACACCGGCTGCAACCTGAGCTGCACCTACTGCTACAAGGAAGACCTGGACAAGCCCTCGGCCGGCAAGAAGATGCAGGCGCAGACCGCCGAGGCCTCGGTGGAGATGCTGCTCAAGGAGTCGCCGGACGAGCAGCGCTACAGCGTGGTGTTCTTCGGCGGCGAGCCGCTCTCCAACCGGGCACTGATCGAGCACATGGTGGACTACTGCGAGCGGCGCTTCGCCGAGGCGGGCAAGCAGGTGGAGTTCATCATGACCACCAATGCCACATTGCTCACCGAAGAGATCATCGACTACCTCAATGCCCATCGCTTCGGGTTGTCGATCAGCATCGACGGGCCGAAGACGGTGCACGATCGCAACCGCATCACCGTGGGCGGGCAGGGCACCTACGACGTGGTGCGGCGCAAGGTCGACCTGCTGCTGTCGCGCTATCGCAGCCGTCCGGTTGGGGCGCGGGTGACCCTGACGCGCGGCATCACCGATGTCGAGACCATCTGGAACCACCTGTTCAACGAACTGGGTTTCGCCGAAGTCGGCTTCGCGCCGGTCACCTCAGGAGACATGGCCGACTACAACCTGACCGCTGAGGAACTGGTCGAGGTCTTCGCCAACATGAAGGCCCTCGGCCGGCGCTACCTGGACGCGGCGCTGGAACACCGCAACATCGGCTTCTCCAACCTGCACCAGCTGATCACCGACATCCATGAAGGGCACAAGAAGGCGCTGCCCTGCGGCGCCGGCCTGAAGATGCTGGCGGTGGACCACAAGGGCGAGCTGAACCTCTGCCACCGTTTCACCGGTTCCAGCATGCCGACCTTCGGCAATGTGCACAGCGGCGTGAAGCAGGTCGAGCTCAACGACTTCCTGTCCCAGCGCCTGGATCGCTCGGGCACCGGCTGCGACAGCTGCCGCATTCGCAACCTGTGCTCCGGGGGCTGTTATCACGAGAGCTACGCCCGCTACGGCGACCCGACTCACCCGACCTATCACTACTGCGAGCTGATGCGCGACTGGGTGGACTTCGGCATCGAGGTCTACAGCCGCATCATGGCCGTCAACCCGGCCTTCATCAGCAGTTACATCTCTCCGCGGAAGGCGTACTGACATGAAACATCTGAAGCCGCTCAACAACAAAGCACAACTGCTCGAACAAGCTGCAGCCGAAGATCGTATCGAAGAGGTGGTGGCCATGAGCGCCGTCGCCGGCTGCACCGCCACCACCGATCCGGGCTGGGAGGTAGACGCCTTCGGCGGTGTGAGCTCCCTCTGTCAGCCGATGGAGGCCGACCTCTACGGATGCTCCGACCCTTGCTGGTGGCCGGCCCAGGTGCCCGACATGATGAGCACCTATCAGGACTGGAACGCCACTGCCCAGGATTCGTCGCAGGACTGGCGCAACCTCAACACCGTATTCCCGAAAGACAAATGACCGGCGCGCAGAACAAGAGGGGACAGCGTATGAAACTCCAAACCATCGCCAGCCTGGCGACCGTCGTCGCCGGGCTCGCCCTGGGCAGTCATGCCAATGCTGCGGCGCAGGCCGGCCCGGCGCTGAAGGTCGGTCAGGAATACCTGATCGCCACCAACTATCCGAACAACCTGCATGTGGTCGATCTGGCCAGCGACAGCCTGTACAAGACGTGCCAGCTCCCCGATGCGTTCGGCCCCGGTACCGCGATGATGGCGCCGGACAACAGGACGGCGTACTTGCTCAACAACCACTACGGTGACCTCTACGGCATCAATCTGGACGATTGTCGCACGGTGTTCCACGCCCGGCTGTCGCGCAGCCCGGGGGAAAAGGTGCGCTCGATGTTCTCCTTCGCCCTCAGCCCGGATGGCAAGGAGCTGTACACCACGGTCAACCCGACGCAGATGATGAGCGATCACTATGTGGTCAAGCCGCCGCGTCTGGAGGTGTTCGATACCGCCGCCGGGCTCGATGCCCAGCCGCTGCGCAGCTTCCCGATGCCGCGCCAGGTGTACCTGATGCGCGCCGCCGATGACGGTTCGCTGTTCGTCGCCGGGCCGGACATCTACAAGATGGACGTGCACACCGGCCAGTACGAGGTGGCGGTGCCCCTGCGCAACTGGCAGCGGCCACTCTACAGTGCACCGGACGTGCTGTACTTCTGGCCGCACCAGACCGCGATGCACGATTTCTCGATGCTCTACACGGCAGCCCGCTTCCAGGATGACACGCAGGACCTGGCGAGCGCCGACTACCGCTACGGCTACCTGAGCATTGACCTGAAGACCGGCAAGGCGGTCGTGGAGGATTTCGCCTCGCTGACCGAGCTGTACTTCACCGGCCTGCGCTCGCCCAAGGATGCCAACCAGATGTTCGGCGTACTCAACCGCCTGGCCAAGTACGACATCAAGGAACAGAAGCTGATCAAGGCTGCCAACCTGGAGCACACCTACTACTGCATCGCCTTCAACACCGAGGGTAGCAAGCTGTACCTGGCCGGCACCTTCAACGACATCGCGGTGTTCGACCCGGATACGCTGGAGAAGATCAAGAACATCAAGCTGCCAGGTGGTGATATGGCGATCACCACCACTCAGGTATTTACTCGATAAGGTTGCTCGCAGTGGCGAAGGTCGCATACCCATGCGACCTTCCGCTGTGATAATCGACAGGTTCCGCGGCCCGTGCCCCAACGGTTGGCCGCCTGTTCAGCGACGATCCCATTACAAAGACAAGAAGGGAAAGCCATGAATCACCCGAGTTACACCCGCGGGCGGCAGGACAAGGACTTGCTCGCCATGACCATCGGCGCGGCGTTCGACGCCACGGTCGCCCGGTTCCCCGAGCGTGAGGCGCTGGTCGTGCGCCATCAGGGCCTGCGTTACAGCTGGCGAGAGCTGGCCGAGGTGGTCGAACGCCATGCCCGCGCCTTGCTCGCCCTCGGCATCGAGAGCGGCGACCGCCTGGGGATCTGGGCACCGAACTGCGCCGAGTGGTGCATCACCCAGTTCGCCAGCGCCAAGATCGGCGCCATCCTGGTCAACATCAATCCCGCCTATCGCAGCAGCGAGCTGGAGTACGCGCTGAAGCAGTCCGGCTGTCGCTGGGTGATCTGCGCCGATGCCTTCAAGACCTCCGACTACCATGCGATGTTGCTCGGCCTGGTGCCGGAGCTGGCGGACGCCGAGCCGGGCCGGCTGCAGTGCGAGCGCCTGCCGGAATTGCGTGGCGTGGTCAGCCTGGCGGCCAATCCGCCCGCCGCGTTCCTGTCCTGGGCCAGCCTGCAGGCAAGCGCCGCTTCGGTCCCTGTCGAGGCGCTGGCCGAGCGCCAGGCCAGCCTGCAGTTCGATGACCCGATCAACATCCAGTACACCTCCGGCACCACCGGCTTCCCCAAGGGTGCCACGCTGAGTCACTACAACATCCTCAACAACGGTTACATGGTGGGCGAGAGCCTCGGCCTCACCGAGCACGACCGCCTGGTGATCCCGGTGCCGCTGTACCACTGCTTCGGCATGGTGATGGGCAACCTGGGCTGCGTGACCCATGGCTCGACCATGATCTACCCGAGCGATGCCTTCGATCCGCTGACTACCCTGCAGACCGTGGCCGAGGAAAAGGCCACTGCCCTGTATGGCGTGCCGACTATGTTCATCGCCGAGCTGGACCATCCGCGGCGCGGCGAATTCGACCTGTCCAGCCTGCGCACCGGCATCATGGCCGGCGCGACCTGTCCGATCGAGGTGATGCGCCGGGTCATCAGGGAAATGCACATGAGCGAGGTGCAGATCGCCTACGGCATGACCGAGACCAGCCCGGTATCGCTGCAGACGGGCCCCGAGGACGAGCTGGAGCTGCGCGTGACCACCGTCGGCCGCACCCAGCCCCAGCTGGAGAGCAAGATCGTCGACAGCGACGGCAGGATAGTGCCGCGCGGTACCATCGGCGAGCTGTGCACGCGCGGCTACAGCGTGATGCTCGGTTACTGGAACAACCCGCAGGCCACGGCCGATGCCATCGACCCCGGGCGCTGGATGCACACCGGTGACCTGGCGTCGATGGACGACAATGGCTACGTCTGCATCGTCGGGCGCAGCAAGGACATGATCATCCGCGGCGGCGAGAACATCTATCCGCGCGAGCTCGAGGAGTTCTTCTTCACCCACCCGGCGGTGGCCGACGTGCAGGTGATCGGCATCCCCTGCGAGCGCTACGGCGAGGAGATCGTCGCCTGGGTCATGCTGCACCCCGGCCATGAACTCGGCGAGGAACAGCTGCGTGCCTGGGCCCGGGAGCGCATCGCGCACTTCAAGGTCCCGCGTCACTTCCACTTCGTGGACGGCTTCCCGATGACGGTCACCGGCAAGATCCAGAAATTCCGCATGCGCGAGATCAGCATCGAGCGCCTGGTCCAGGTACAGAGCGGCTGAGTGACGGTGGCGATTGCCAGCGCGGTGTTGCCCTGCGACAGTGGCGGCTCGTCAGGCGTTGCAGGGAAAGACATGACGGCCATCGTCACCGAGAAAGGCACCATCTCCGTCCAGCTGGTGGCCGAGGCACTGCTCGAGTGGCGCCGCCGCGGCCTGTCGGAGGCGCCGTTGCTGGCGCAAGCCGGCATCACACCGGGGCAGCTGCTGCGACCCTATGCGCGGGTCTCGGCGTCGGCCTACGCCCAGCTGTGGCGGGCCATCGCCCTGGCCATGGACGACGAGTTCTTCGGCATGAATGCACGGCGCATGAAGTCTGGCAGCTTTGCCTTCATGGCCCGCACGGCGCTGCGCGAGGCCGACCTGGGCAGTGCGCTGGAGAGCATGCTGGGCTTTCTCGGCCTGATCTTCGATGGCCTGCGGCCGCGCCTGGAGCGTCAGGGCAGCCTGGCGCAGATCGTCCTCGACGACTCTGGCGAAGTGCCGGGGCGGGCATTCTCCAGCTTCACCCTGTGGCTGATGCTGCACGGCCTGGCCTGCTGGCTGGTGGGGCGGCGCATCGCCATTCTCAGCGTCGAGCTGCGCTGCGCCATGCCGGATTACTGCGGTGATTACCGGGTGATGTTCAGCGACAACCTGCGCTTCGGGCGCGCCAGCAATCGCCTGCTGTTCAACGCCGACTGCCTGGACTTGCCGCTGCGTCGCAGCGAGCGCGAGCTGCGCCGCTTTCTCGCCGGTGCGCCGGGCAACATCCTGGTGCGCTATCGCGACCCGCAGAGCCTCGGCGCACGCATCAAGGCCTACCTGCGCAGCCTCAACGCCGGGCGCTGGCCCGATCTCGACGCCCTGTCCGGGCACTTCTACATGGCGCCTTCGACCCTGCGCCGCAAGCTGGCTCAGGAAGGCCAGTCCTACCAGGGGCTCAAGGACCAGGTGCGTCGCGACCTGGCCATCGCGCGCCTGGACGAGGGCGCCAGCCACTTCGCCGAGCTGGCCTACGAGCTGGGGTTCGCCGACACCAGCGCCTTCTACAAGGCCTTCAAGAAGTGGACCGGCACCACCCCGGGACAGTACCGCGCCCTGGAGGGCGTGGACTGAGCGGCGCTGTCAAAAACGCTCGCTTCGATCGACCTGTTTCGACATTGCCGCCTTGCGGCCCCTGGCGCGACCATCGTGGCACTCCAACAACAAGAACACCGGAGGCTACCCGATGCGCGACTACTTCACCGCTGCCCGCGAGTTCGATTACGCCAGTGCCGCTTCCAGCACCCTGGCAGGCGACCTCGACGCCCTGAATGCCTGTGTCGAATGCTGCGACCGCCATGCCCAGCCAGGGCGCGTCGCGCTGCTTTGGGAGGGGCGCAACGGCGAGCGCGCCGAGTGGACCTTCGCCGCCCTCAAGGAGGCCGCGTCGCGTTTTGCCAACCTGCTCCAGGCCCGTGGCGTGGGCCCCGGCGATTGTGTCTCGGGCATGCTGCCGCGCACGCCGGAACTGCTGATCACCATCCTCGGGACCTGGCGCGCGGGCGCGGTTTACCAGCCGCTGTTCACCGCCTTCGGGCCCAAGGCCATCGAACACCGTGTGCGCAGCGCCGGCAGCAAGCTGGTCGTCACCGACCTGGCCAATCGCGCCAAGTTCGACGAGGTGCCGGACGCGCCGCCGGTGCTGACGGTGGGTGACGATTTCCAGGCCGAGCTGGAGCGCCAGCCGGAACACTTCGAAGCGGTCATGCGCAAGGCGTCCGATCCCTTCCTGCTGATGTTCACCTCCGGCACCACCGGCCTGGCGAAACCGCTGGCGGTGCCGCTGAAGGCCATCGTCGCCTTCGTCAGCTACATGCGCGAGGCGGTCGACCTGCGCGCCGAGGACCGCTTCTGGAACCTGGCCGACCCAGGCTGGGCCTACGGCCTTTACTACGCGGTGACCGGGCCGTTGGCGATGGGCCATGCCACGCTCTTCTACGAAGGCGGTTTCAGCGTCGAAAGTACCTGCCGGATCATCCGCGACTACGGCATCAGCAACCTGGCCGGCTCGCCCACCGCCTACCGCCTGCTGCTGGCGGGCAAGGGTGAGGTGGAAGCTGCGATCAAGGGGCAGCTACGCGCCGTCAGCAGCGCTGGCGAGCCGCTGACCCCGGAGGTGATCCGCTGGTTCGCCGAGGGGCTCGGCTGCGTCATCCACGACCACTACGGGCAGACCGAGCTGGGCATGGTGCTGTGCAACCACCACGCGCTGCAGCACCCGGTGCGCCTGGGCGCCGCCGGGTTCGCCATGCCCGGCCACCGTGTCGTGGTGCTGGACGAGCAGCAGCGCGAACTGGCGGTCGGCCAGCCCGGCATCCTCGCCCTGGACATGCCGCGTTCGCCGCTGTTCTGGTTCCCCGGTTATCAGGGCCTGGAAACCCGCGCCTTCGTCGGCGACTACTATCTGAGTGGTGACACCGTCGAACTCAATGCGGATGGCAGCATCAGTTTCGTCGGCCGCGCCGATGACGTGATCACCACCTCCGGCTACCGCGTCGGCCCCTTCGATGTGGAGAGCGCGCTGATCGAACACCCGGCGGTGATAGAGGCCGCCGTGGTCGGCAAGCCCGACCCTGAGCGCACCGAGCTGGTCAAGGCCTTCGTCGTGCTGCATGCCGGCCATGCCGCCGACGCCGCACTGGCCGAGGGGTTGCAGCAGTACGTGCGCCAGCGCCTGTCCGCCCATGCCTATCCGCGCGAGATCGAGTTCGTCGCGGAGCTACCCAAGACCCCGAGCGGCAAGATCCAGCGCTTCCTGTTGCGCAACCAGGAGATCGCCAAGGCCCAGGAGGCCGCCGCTCACTGATTCGAAGGAGTAAAGAACGTGCGTATCGAGAATTCCGTTTTCCTGGTGACCGGCGGCAGCTCCGGTCTGGGCCTGGCCACCGCCCGCGAACTGCTGGAGCAGGGCGGCAAGGTGGTGCTGGTGGACATCAACGCCGAGGCCGGCGCCGCGCGTGCCGAGGAACTGGGCAGCAACGCCCGCTTCGTGAAAGCGGACATCACCCGCGAGGAGGATGCCCGCGCTGCGGTGAACGCCGCTGCGGAAGCCTTCGGTGGCCTGCAGGGTCTGGTCAACTGCGCCGGGGTCGCGCCTGCGGAGAAGGTCATCGGCCGCAATGGCGTGCATGGTCTGGAGAGCTTCGCCCGCACGGTCAACGTCAACCTGGTCGGCAGCTTCAACATGCTGCGCCTGGCCGCCGAGTGCATGGCCCAGGGCCAGGCCAATGCCGATGGCGAGCGTGGCGTGATCATCAACACGGCCTCGGTCGCGGCCTTCGATGGGCAGATCGGCCAGGCTGCGTATGCGGCCTCGAAGGGCGGCGTGGTCGGCATGACCCTGCCGATTGCCCGCGAACTGGCTCGCCACGGCATCCGCGTAATGTGCGTCGCGCCCGGCATCTTCGAAACCCCGATGATGGCCGGCATGCCCCAGGAGGTCCGCGATGCCCTCGGCGCCGCCGTACCGTTCCCGCCGCGCCTTGGCCGGCCGGCAGAGTACGCGGCACTGGTGCGCCATATCGTCGAGAACGCCATGCTCAACGGCGAGGTGATCCGCCTCGACGGCGCCATACGCATGGCCGCGAAGTGAGGAGACCGTCATGAACAAGGATTCCATCGTCATCGTCAGTGCCGCCCGTACCGCCATGGGTGGCTTCCTGGGGGACTTCAGGGAGATGAGTGCGGCCCAGCTCGGCGCCGCTGCCAACATCGCGGCTCTGGAGCGGGCCGGTATCGCCGGCGACGCCGTCGACGAGGTGATCATGGGCTGCGTGCTGCAGGCCGGCCAGGGCCAGGCGCCGGCGCGTCAGGCCGCACTGGGGGCCGGGCTGCCACAGTCGGTAGTCTGCTCGACGGTGAACAAGATGTGCGGCTCCGGGATGAAGGCCGTGATGCTGGGCCATGACTTGCTGCGGGCCGGCAGCGCCGACGTGGTACTGGCCGGTGGCATGGAGAGCATGTCCAACGCGCCCTACCTGCTGGAGCGCGCGCGTGGCGGCTATCGCATGGGGCACGGCAAGGTGCTCGACCACATGTTCCTCGATGGCCTGGAGGATGCCTACGACAAGGGGCGTCTGATGGGCACCTTCGCCGAAGACTGCGCCCAGGCCTACGGCTTCACCCGTGAGCAGCAGGATGCCTTCGCCATCGCCTCGCTGACCCGTGCGCAGAAGGCCATGCGCGAGGGCCGTTTCGCCGCCGAGATCGTCCCGGTACAGGCCCGCTGCGGTCGCGAGTGGATGACCGTCAGCGAGGACGAGCAGCCGCCCAAGGCGCGCATGGACAAGATTCCCGGCCTCAAGCCGGCGTTCCGCGAGGGCGGCACGGTGACGGCGGCCAACGCCAGCTCCATCTCCGATGGCGCCGCGGCGCTGCTGCTGATGCGCCTGGAAGAGGCGGAGAAGCGGGGCCTGCAACCGCTGGCGCGGATCGCCGGGCATGCCTCCTTCGCCCATGCGCCGAACCTGTTCACCACCGCACCCGTCGGCTCGATCCAGCGCCTGCTGGCGCGCACGGGCTGGAGCCTGGGCGAGGTGGACCTGTTCGAGGTCAACGAAGCCTTCGCCGTGGTGCCCATGGTGGCGATGCGCGACCTCGACATCCCCCACGACAAGCTCAACGTCCACGGTGGCGCCTGCGCCCTGGGTCACCCCATCGGCGCTTCCGGCGCGCGCGTGCTGGTGACGCTGCTCAATGCGCTGGGGCAATACGACCTCAAGCGCGGCGTGGCTTCCCTGTGCATCGGTGGCGGCGAGGCCACGGCGGTGGCTGTCGAGCGCCTGTAAGGAGAACGAGATGATTCCGAACGAAGATGAAATCCTCATCCGTGACATGGCTCGCCAGTTCTCCCAGGAGCGCCTGAAGCCCTTTGCCGCCGACTGGGACCGCGAGCATCGCTTCCCCGCGGAGGCCATCGCCGAGATGGGGCAGCTCGGCTTCATGGGCATGCTGGTGCCGCAGCAATGGGGTGGCGCCGAGACCGGCCACCTGGCCTACGCCATGGCGCTGGAGGAGGTGGCCGCCGGTGACGGTGCCTGCTCGACCATCATGAGCGTGCACAACTCGGTGGGCTGCATGCCGATTCTCAAGTACGGCAGCGAGGAGCAGAAACAGCGCTTTCTCCGCCCGCTGGCCGAAGGCAGCATGCTCGGCGCCTTCGCCCTGACCGAGCCTCAGGCCGGGTCCGATGCCAGCGACCTGCGCACCCGCGCGCGGCGCGACGGCGATCATTACCTGCTCAGCGGCGCCAAGCAGTTCATCACCTCCGGCAACCAGGCCGGCATGGTCATCGTCTTCGCCGTCACCGATGCCCAGGCGGGCAAGCGGGGCATCAGCGCCTTCATCGTGCCGACCGATACCCCGGGGTTCTCGGTGGTGCGGGTGGAGGACAAGCTTGGCCAGCATGCCTCCGACACCTGCCAGATTCAGCTCGACGAAGTGCGCATTCCGGCGAGCCTGCGCCTGGGCGAGGAGGGCGAGGGCTACCGTATCGCCCTGGCCAATCTGGAAGGCGGGCGCATCGGTATCGCCGCGCAGTCGGTGGGCATGGCCCGTGCCGCATTCGAGGCGGCGCGGGACTACGCTCACGAGCGGGTGACCTTCGGCAAGCCGATCATCGAGCACCAGGCGGTGGCCTTCCGCCTCGCCGACATGGCCACGCAGATCGCCGTGGCGCGGCAGATGGTGCATCACGCCGCCAGCCTGCGCGAGGCGGGTCAGCCATGCCTGACCGAGGCGTCGATGGCCAAGCTGTTCGCCTCGGAAATGGCCGAGAAGGTCTGTTCGGCGGCGATCCAGACGCTGGGCGGCTATGGCTACCTGAAGGACTTCCCGGTCGAACGCATCTACCGCGACGTGCGCGTCTGCCAGATCTACGAAGGCACCAGCGACGTGCAGCGAATGGTGATCGCGCGCAGCCTCTGACTGATGGTTTGTTCATTGTAGGAGCCGGCTTGCCGGCGATGCTTTTGAAGTAATGATCGCCGGCAAGCCGGCTCCTACGAAGGCAGCGTTCAATCGAACCGGTACTGCACGCCCGCGCCGACATACCAGGCGCGCTCCGGGCCGGGCTCGTAGTAGCGACCGTTGCCGTCACCGACGATCACCGAACCGATGTAGTCGCGGTCCAGCAGGTTGTCGATGCGCAGGACCTGGTTGAAGGTCAGTGCGCCGACCCTCTGCTCGAAGCGCGCCTGCCAGTTGAACAGCGCGTAGCTTGGCGCGCTCCTGGCGCTGTTGCTGTCCTCGACGTACAGCTCGCTGCGGTACATCGCCTCGATGGCCGTGCTGACGCCTGCCGCCGGTTGCCAGTTCAGCTCGCCATACAGGCTGTGCGCGGGAATGCCCGGCAGGTGATTGCCCGCGTCGATCATCCGGCCGTTGCTGCTGAACGCCTGGCTGTAGGTGGCGTCGATCCGGGTATAGGCGAGGTGGGCGCGCAGGCTCTCGCTCAGACGGCTCTCCAGCGCCAGCTCGATGCCGCGCCGGCGGGTCTGCGCCGCGTTCTGGAAGCGCGAGCGACCACCGCTGGCCGACGCCACCACCAGTTCGTCGTCGGTATCGATCTGGAACAGCGCCAGCTGCAGGAGGGTGCCGGCGGCCAGGCGCGCCTTCAGGCCGACTTCGATCTGCTCGCTGGTGGCCGGTTTCAGGTCGAAGCCGAAACCGCCGTTGGCGCCGGAATAGGACAGCTCGTTGAGCGTCGGCGTCTCCAGTCCCTGGCCCCAGCTGGCATAGACACTCAGTGCCGGCAGCAGGGCGTAGCTGGCGCCCAGGGTCGGCGTCAGCTCGCGGTAGGTGACCGAGCCGCTGTCGTCGCCGTTGCCGAGGAAGCGGTCGTCCACCTCGAATTCGACCTGGTTGTGGCGCAGGCCCGCCTGCAGATCCAGCTTGCCCAGCTGCCAGGCGGCCTGGACGTAGGGCGACAGGCTGGTCACCCGGTTGCGCTCGTCGCGGCGCAAGGCGCCTTTGACACCGAGCGTGCTGCCGCTGAAGTTCTCGTAGCCCTGGCGATCGTCGCGGGATTGGTCGTAGTCCAACCCGGCGGTGAGGGTGAGCAGACTGCCGCCCAGGTCGAAGGGCTGAATCCAGCGGTTGCCGATGCCGTGAAAGCGCCGCTCGAAGTCGATCACGCCGCCGGAGTGGGTGGGGTTGCCCTGTACCGCAGGCGGAATCGACTGGTACTGAATCACCCGGCGCGTACCGCTGTACAGCGTGCTCTGCCAGGTACCGGCGGCGAAGCTGCGCTCATAGTTGAGGGCCAGCTGGCGGTGGTCGACGCTCTTGCGCGTATCGAACAGCAGGGCACTGGGCGCTGCCGTGCGGCGGTCACTCTGCACCTGCGCCCAGGTCAGGCCTTGCGGGTCCTGGGTGTCGTTCTGGTCCAGCTCGCTGACACTCAGGCTGAGCGTGCTGAGGTCGTCGGGGTGGAGGGTCAGCTTGGCGAAGGTCTTGTCGAGGATGGCGCCGCTGTGGTCGCGGTAGCCGTCGGTCTCGAAGTGCGAGCGGTTGATGATGAAGCCGGCCTGTGCGTTACCGCCTTCGGCAGCCAGGCGCGTGCGGCGGGTGCCGTAGGCGGCCTGGGAGGTGTCGGCGGAGACCCTGGGCGCACCCTGGCCGTCACGCGAGAACAGCTGGATCACCCCGCCGGAGTTGCTGTCGTAGACACTGGCGAAGGGCCCGCGCAGGACCTCGATGCGCTCCAGAGTGTCGAGGTCGAAGGTGGCCGCCTGGCCCTGGCCATCGGGGTTGGACAGCGGCACGCCGTCGGCCAGCAGCTTGATGCCACGGATGCCGAACGCGGCGCGGGCGCCGAAGCCGCGCGAGGAAATCTGCAGGTCCTGCGCATGGTTCTGGCGGTTCTGAACCACCAGGCCGGGCACGCTGCCCAGTGCCTCCGAGAGATTGACGCCGGGCTTGCCCAGCGTGGCCTGCTCGGCGTCGATGCGGTTGACGGAGAAGGGCAGCCGCCAGCCGCTGGCCTGGTAGCGGCTACCGGTGACGACCAGGGGCTCGGCCTGGTAGCGGGTGTCTTCGGCCTGCGCGGCCAGTGGCAGGAACAGCGTGGGCAGCCACAGGCGAGGGCTTGGCCGGTGCATGAGCGAAAGGTCTCCCAGGAAGCAGGTGGATGATCTTGGCTTGGTCGATCAGTGGCGACCAGTGACAAGCCGCAGGCGGCGGCAGAAATGCTCTACGAAATGTTGCCGGGGAGGGTTGTCGGATGTTTTGGATAGCGCTAACATCCGGCGCAAACAATGAGCGGCCCACATCGATGGTGCCCTGGAGTTTCCATGCAACAGCAGCCTTCCGTACGGCCTGCCCACACCGCCCTGGTGGTCATGGGCGTCAGTGGCTCCGGCAAGAGCGATATCAGCCAGGCGGTCGCCACCGCGCTGGGCTGGCGCCATATCGAGGCCGATCATTTCCATCCTGCCGAGAACGTCGCGCGCATGCGCGCCGGTATCCCGCTGAGCGACGCTGACCGCCGCCAGTGGCTGGATGCCCTGTGCGAGCAGATGCAGGCGGCGCAGGCCGCAGGCGAGGGCTTCGTGCTGGCCTGCTCGGCGCTCAAGGGCGCCTATCGCGAGCGTCTGCGCGGCGCGGTGGCGGGGTTGCAGTTCGCGCACCTGCATATCGATCACGCCACCGCCTTGCAGCGCGTGGGCGCACGGCCCGGGCATTTCATGCCGACATCGCTGGTCGACAGCCAGTTCGCCACCCTCGAATCGCCCGCTGACGAGCCGCTGGTGCAGGTGCTGGATGCCCGGCAGTCGCGGCAGGCGCTGGTCGAACAGATCACCGCATGGGTGCGGCGCGACCTGCCGGAGACTGACGCAGGTGACGCCGCCGGCATTCTCGAGACTGAGATTGATAGCGCTAACCAAGAGGCGCAGCTGGGCGCCGAACCCATCTATGAAGGACGTGTGGCACGCCTCTTCGATCGCCTGACCGACGGCCTGATGGCCGCACTGATGGCGTTCATGGTGGTGGCGGTGTTCGCCAACGTGGTGTTGCGCTACGTGTTCGGCACCGGTTGGCCGGGTGCGGAAGAACTGTCGCGTCTGGCGTTCGTCTGGCTGGTGTTTGTCGGCGTGGCCTCGAGCATGCGCCGCGGCGAGCTGATGACCTTCCGCATGATTCGCGACCGCTTCCCCGTACTGGCGCAGCGCCTGCTGGACTCGCTCAGCTGGATCCTGGTGGCCGGCGCCAGCCTGCTCTCGGCCTGGGGCGCCTGGAACCAGGTGCAGTTCGGCTGGGGCAACGTCAGCACAGTGGTCGGCTACCCGGTGGTGCTGGCCATGTTCCCGGTGCTGGCGAGCATGCTGGTGCTGGCGATCCTGGCGTTCGTGCAACTGATCAACCTCTGGCGCCGCATCCCCGAGCGCTCGCTGAACCGGGCGCTGGCCGAATGATGCCGGGCCCACTCCAACAAGACGGGCAGTGCCCAACGAGGATGCGCCGATGACTGTCGCAGTGTTTCTTTCCTCCCTGCTGGGGTTCATGGCGTTCGGCATGCCCATTGCCTTCGCCCTGATCCTCACGGCGGCAGTGCTGATGTGGTACCTGGATTTCTGGGACGTGCAGCTGCTGGCGCAGAACCTGCTGGCGGGTGCCGACAGCTTCCCGCTGCTGGCCGTGCCGTTCTTCATCCTGGCCGGCGAGCTGATGAACGCGGGCGGCATCTCGCGGCGCATCATCGCCATGGCCCAGGCCTATTTCGGGCACCTGCGCGGTGGCCTCGGCTATGTCGCCATCGCCGCGGCGGTACTGCTGGCCAGCATGTCCGGTTCGGCGTTGGCCGACACCGCCGCGCTGGCGACGCTGCTGCTGCCGATGATGCGCCAGCGTGGCTATCCGCTGCACTCGTCGGCGGGCCTGGTCGCGGCGGGCGGCATCATCGCGCCGATCATTCCGCCGTCGATGCCGTTCGTGATCTATGGCGTGGTCACCAACACCTCCATCAGCCAGCTGTTCATGGCCGGCCTGGTGCCGGGGCTGATCATGGGCGGCGGCCTGATCGTCGCCTGGACCCTGATCGCCCGCGGTTTCACCGAGCCGACACCGGAGAAGGCCAGCGCGGCCGAGCGTCGTCGCGTGCTGGTCGACGGCGCGGCTGCGCTGATGCTGCCGGTGATCATCGTCGGCGGCCTGCGTTTCGGCATCTTCACGCCCACCGAGGCGGCGGTGGTCGCGGCGGTCTATGCGCTGGCGGTTTCCACCTTGCTGTACCGCGAACTGGACTGGGCAGGGCTGATGGAAACCCTGACGCGCGCCAGTCGCACCACGGCGTCGGTGATGTTCCTCTGCGCTGCGGCAACGGTATCGGCCTACATGATCACCCTGGCGCAGCTGCCCGACGAGATCGGCGCCATGCTCGGGCCGCTGGCCGAACACCCGCGTCTGCTGATGCTGGCGATCATGCTGCTGATGATCGCGGTGGGCATGGTCCTCGACCTGACGCCGACCATCCTGATCCTGGCACCGGTGCTGGCGCCGATCGCGATCAAGGCCGGGGTCGATCCGGTGTACTTCGGCGTGATGTTCGTGCTGATCGGCTCGATTGGCCTGATCACCCCGCCGGTCGGCACCGTGCTCAACGTGGTCGGCGGCATCGGCAAGTTGCGCATGGAGATCCTGGTGCGCGGCGTGCTGCCGTTCTTCCTGATCTACCTAGGCATCGTCGCCTTGCTGGTGGCGTTCCCGGCTGTCGTCACCGTGCCGCTGGCCTGGTTGCGCTGAGTTGACCCACCGGCACTGGCACGCCGGTTTCATTCACAACAATAAGAGGTAGTCCCGATGAAACGTCCACTGCTCGCCGTCCTCACCGCTGCCATGCTGTGCAGCCCGCTGGCCAGCCTGAGCGCGCATGCCGATGACGTGCGCTCGCGCATGATCCGCTTCGGCTATGGCCTCAACGAGAACAGCAACCAGGGCCGCGCGGCCAAGCTGTTCGCCGAGGAGGTGGCCAAGGCCTCCGAGGGCAAGCTCAAGGTGCGCACCTTCGGTGCCGCCAGCCTGGGCTCCGACGACCAGATGCAGAGCGCGCTGATCGGTGGCGCGCAGGAGATGATGGTCGGCTCCACCGCGACCCTGGTGGGCATCACCCGGGAAATGGCGGTCTGGGATACGCCGTTCCTGTTCAGCAGCGCCGAGCAGGCCGATGCCGTGCTCGACGGGCCGGTCGGCCGCCAGGTGATGGACAAGCTGGAGGAAAAGGGGCTGGTCGGCCTGGTCTACTGGGAGAACGGCTTCCGCAACCTGACCAACAACACCCGAGCAATCAACCGCCTGGAAGACTTCTCCGGCGTCAAGCTGCGGGTCATGCCCAATCCGGTGTTCCTCGAAACCTTCAAGCTGATGGGCGCCAATGCCGTGCCGCTGCCGTTCTCCGAGCTGTTCACCGCACTGGAGACCAAGGCCGTCGACGGTCAGGAAAACCCGTTCAATACCATTCTCTCCTCGAAGTTCTATGAAGTGCAGAAGTACCTGACCGTGACCAATCACGTGTACAGCCCGTGGATCGTCACCGTGTCCAAGCGCTGGTGGGACGGCCTGTCGCAGACCGAGCAGCAGATCCTGCTGGAGGCGGCGCAGAAAGCCCGCGATTTCGAGCGCCAGGACACCCGCGAGGAGGCCGCCCGTGCACTGGCGCAGCTGAAGGACAAGGGCATGCAGATCAACGAAGTGGCCCCCGCCGAGGTGCAGCGCATGCGTGAGCAGGCTGCCCCGGCGATCGCCAAGGTGGTCGATACGGTGGGGCAGCAACTGTTCGATCAGGTCCAGGCCGAGGTCGACAAGGCTGCACGGTAAGAGCCGGCCCGTGCACGACTGACGGGCCGACTCGAGGTTTCGCGGGGCACGCAGGTGGCAACGCTCCTTGCATGGTGGCGTTGCCCCGGGCGGCGTGTCCCGCGCTTTATTCATCGGCAGGGCTGGTAGAATTGCCCGCTGATCATCAATGGAGGCGCTATGAGCCAACGCCGTCGCCGCTCTGCAGAACGTGTCACCCTGTCCGATGTCGCCAAGGCCGCGGGGTGTTCGCTGATGTCCGCGTCGCGCGCGCTCTCGCAGCCGGGGCGGGTGTCCGACGCGTTGCGCGAGCAGGTGATGCGTGCGGCCCAGGCGCTCGGGTACGTGCCCAACCCGGCGGCGCGGGCATTGGCCAGTTCGCGGTCGAACCTGGTGGCGGTGGTGATTCCCTCGCTGTCGAACTCGGTGTTCGTCGATACCGTCGAGGCGATCCAGCGGGTGCTGATGCCCGCCGGCTTCGAGATGATGATCGGCGTCAGCCATTACCGGGTCGAGGAGGACGAACGCCTGCTGCGCTCCTACCTGGCGCACCAGCCGGCCGGCCTGCTGGTGACCGGATTCGAGCGCAGTGACGCGGCCCGCGAGATTCTCGGTGCCAGTACCTGTCCGCTGGTAACGCTGATGGAACTGAGCGAGGAGCCGGAGGACTACTGCGTCGGCTTCTCCCAGATCGAGGCCGGCGCGGCGATGACCCGTGCCCTGGTGCAGCGCGGCTATCGGCATATCGCCTTCGCCGCCGCGCAGCTCGACCCGCGCACCTTGCAGCGTGCCGAAGGGTACCGCCAGGTGATGCGCTATCTGCAGCGTCACGACCCGGCACTGGAGCTGCTGACGCCGGAGCTGTCGTCCATCGGCCTGGGTGCCGAGCTGCTCGATCGCCTGCTGGCGCAACAGCCGCAGATCGATGCGGTGTTCTTCAACAACGACGACCTGGCCATGGGGGCCTTGTTTCGTGCGCGTCAGCTGGGCCTGGACGTGCCGGGACGGTTGGCCATCGCCGGTTTCAACGACCTGCCGGCAGCGGCCTGGATGCACCCGGCGCTGAGCACCGTGCGCACCACCCGTGGGCAGATCGGCGAGCTGGCGGCGAACATGCTGCTGGCGCTGATGCGTGGCGAGACGCCCGAGCAGCACTGCGTCGACGTCGGCTTCGAGCTGGTCATGCGCGACAGCGCCTGACGCGATTACTGGCCCTTGTTCGCGGCGGCCAGTTGCTCGGCCGCTTCCAGGCGCAGGCGCTCACGTTCGTCGAAGCGTTCCGTTGCCAGCGCGTCGATGGCGGCGCGCTTGTCAGCGCTGCTGAGCCCCGGGTTGGCTTCGATCTGCGCCTTGGCGGCAAGATAGGCCTCCAGGCGCCTTTGCCAGTTCTGTCTCTGACCGTCCAGCGTCTCCAGGCGGGCAGTGGCCTCGGCTCCGACCAGTTGCTGGCGCATCTGGCGAATCTGCGCCGCGCTGGCGCCCTGCGCCTGCAGACGCGCGGTGTTCTGGCGCAGCTCCTGTTGCAGTTGCGGCAGCACGGCGTCCTGCAGCGCTTCGGGCAACGATGCCCGCAGCCTGTCGATGGCGGCGCCTTTCTCATCGACGCTCATGCCGGCGTCGTGCTGGATGGCCAGGCGTTCCAGGGTGAAACGGTTGTAGCCTTCCTCGCGGCCGAAGAAGGCCTGGTGGGTTTCGTCATCGAAAAGCCGTGCCCGCAGGGCCTGTACCGCGCTTTCGCGTTGGCGCAGCGCATCGAGGTTGGCCATCTGCGGCAGGTCACGCTCCAGCAGCACCAGCTCGCGCTTGTAGTTCAGGTACTGGTCCAGCAATGCCTGGGCACGGGCGCGCGCAGGCTCCTGCAGCTGTGCGTCGATGTAGCCGCGCAGGCGTGACACGCTGGCGTCCAGGCTCTCTTCGCCGATGCTGGCGAGAAAGTAGTCGAAGATGCGGCGGATATCCTCGCTGACGATCAGGTTGCCGGCGGCATCGACGCGAAAACTGCCGTCGACCTCGGTGCCGACGAAGGAGCCGGGCAGGGCCAGGCTCGCGGTTTTTTCGGGGGCGGGTGGGGATACGGCGAGGGTGTCCGCCGACGTCGCTGGCGCAGCGATCTGCGGCGCGGCAGGCGCCGTGCTGGCTGCGCTGGGCGAGGGGCCCTGGTGTGCGGGTTGCAGGTAGAACATCAGCGCCAGGCTGGCGCCAATCAGCAGCGGCAGGGCATAGAGGATTTTCTTCACATGTGACTCGACGCGTCAGGGAGGGGGTGTGCCATGGGCATCGATGTCGCGATGCCCATGGCTCGGGTGGAGCACTTGGTCAGCCTAGAGCCCGGCGTTCTTCAGGCGGTTGGCGTGCTGGCGGTAGACGGTGACCGGGTCGGTCTCGAACAGGCTGGTCAGCCCCAGGGTCTGGTTGACCTCGTCGAGGTGGTTCATCCGGTAGTTGTCGCGGATCACCTGGCCCATGCGGGAGCTGCAACGGCCCACCAGGCCATCGTTGGCTTCGCTGCCGAAGGTCAACGAGGAGGCGCCCATCAGCAGGTCGCTGGGGTCGAGCAGGTTGGTCAGCGGGCTGGTGCCGCTCCAGGAGTAGTAGCGCACGCCATTGACGCTGTAGGCGCCTTCGCCACAGGCGCTGGTGGGCAGGCCCTGCGGGAACTTGGCGTTGAAGCGCGCGGCGCCTTCGCTGTTGAGCGACTCCAGCGAGCCGAGTGCATTCTGCGGCGTGGTGCTGGAGCTGCCGGAAAGGAAGTTGATCAGCGTGCCCAGGCCGTTGACGATGCCGGCCAGCAGAGGGGTGGCCACCGGCCCGGCAGGCCCGTCGCTGATGCCCTTGAGGAAGTCGGCGGCGGCGGAGCCCTTGTGTGGCGCGCCGACGCTGGTGACCGAGGCAACCAGGTCCGGACGCACTGCGGCGACGTAGCGAGTGGTCGGCCCGCCGTGGCTGTGGCCGATCAGGTTGACCTTGCCTTTGCCGCTGATGGCGACGATCTCCTCGACCTGCTGCAGCAGCTGTTCGCCGCGCGCTTCGGAGGTGTCCAGCTGGCTGACCTCGGTGACGTACACACTGGCACCGTCACGCCGCAGGGCAGCCGGGATGCCGTACCAGTAGTCGATGCCGAGGATGCTGTCGAAGCCGAGCATGCCGTGGCCGAGGACGATGGGGTACTTGGTCTGGGTATAGCCGGAGGAACCGAACCAGAATGCCTGGGTCTGGCCGCTGGCGAGCAGGCCGGCACCGAGGCAGAGGGCGAGCAGGGTTTTATTGTTCTTCATGGGCGCTCTCGTGGTTTGTTGGGCAGTCAAGTGCTTCCTGCAAGCGGATCGCGCCCATCCCGTGGCGCGTACGGCGCAAGAAAGATGGCAGGAAACATGCCAGTGCCGTCGATTGGCGCGGGACGCCTCTATTCCGGTCGTTCGCTGCAGATCGCCACATACCTCGGGTGCATTTCGCTGTTACGGGTCGACACGTCCAGGCGAGGAAATGCTGTGGGCTGGCAGCGTGCGGAGGGCTGCAACGGCGCCGCGAAGACGGGTGGAGGCGCTGTCGAACGCCGGGATGCCCTCTCGGCCAATCGAAGGTTGGGGTCGGGCTCAGAAGCGCCTTGACAGTTCGTCGTGGGCTTCTCTAGGATTCGCCCTGCGCCGATTTAAACAGCTACTTGCGGGGCGCCTCAGGGTGTTGTCATCGACACCTGAAATTCCGCTAAAGCGCTGGTTCGGTGTCGCCTCTCACCGCTGCCCAGCGGGATTCTCGAGGCGGAGACTCGACCATGATCTGTCCCCAACCCCTTATTCGCCTGGCGCCCATCACTTCGGGCCTGCTGCTGCGCAATCCGCGCGTGCTGCTTGGCGGCAGCCATCAACCCACCTTGTTGCGTTATCTCGAAGGCTGGCCCAAGCGCTGGTCGGGGCCGCGTGCGTTTCGCATCCAGTTCGTGCAGAACGGTGAGTCGCTGAGCCGTTTCGCCCGCGACAGCTTCGATCTGGCCGTGATCCAGGCACCCAGCGCCGAGCAGCTCGAACAGACCGTTGGCGAACTGGTGCGGGTGGCGCGTCAGGGTCTGATCACCCGGCGCTAGCAACGACTCTTCGTTATTCGAGGCCGCCGATGGCCCCTGCGGTAGGGGCGCTGGTCGCGTCCCGTCGATTCACGGATAGTCGATCTCGACGATGTAGCAGGTCTTCTCGCCGCCCGGGCTGTGCACCCGAACCTCGGCATCCAGCGGTTTGCCCACCAGGGCGCGCGCCAGTGGCGAGTCGATGCTGATCTGGCCCTGCTTGAGGTCGAACTCGTCCGGGCCGACGATGCGGTAGCGCGACTGTTCGCCGTCCTCGTCCTCGATGGTCACCCAGGCGCCGAAGTACACCTTGTTCGGGTCCGAGGGCCTGTCGCTGACGACCTTGAGCTTCTCCAGACGCTTGGTGAGGAAGCGCACGCGACTGTCGATCTCGCGCAGCATCTTCTTGCCGTAGGTGTACTCGGCGTTCTCCGAACGGTCGCCCTGCGCGGCCGCCTCGCTGACCGACTGGGTCACCTGTGGCCGGCGCACATGCCACAGCTCGTGCAGTTCGGCGCGCATGCGCGCTTCGCCTTCCGGGGTGATCAGGGGCGTACCGGCGGGGCGAGGGGGGCGATAGCGGCTCATGGTGGCTCTGTGGGCTGGAGGGGGCGCCAGTCTAGCAAACCCCTCCGGCGCTGCTCAGCCTTCGCGCAGCACGCTGAGCGGGCTGGCGTTGAGGGCGCGGCGGGTTCCCAGTACCCCGGCCAGGCCGATCAGCAGGGCGCCGATCAGCGGCAGCAGAAGCAGCCAGGGGTGCGGTTGCCAGCTCATGTCGAAGGCATAGCGATAGAGCAGGAAGCTCACCAGCTCGCAGCCCAGCGCGGCAAGCAGGCCGGCGGCGGCGCCGAGCAGACCGAACTCCGCGCGCCGGGCGCTGACCAGCAGGCGGCGCTCGGCGCCCAGCGCCCGCAGCAGCGCACCCTGGCGGATGCGCTCGTCCAGCGTCGCCTGCAGCCCCGCCAGCAGCACGGTGAGGCCGGCAGCGAGAACGAACAGCAGCACGTATTCGATGGCCAGGGTGACCTGCGCCAGGATGCTGCGCAGCTGCGCCAGCAGGGCGTCCACCTGCAGCAGGGTGACGCTGGGGAAGGCGCGGCTCAGGGCGATCAGCTCGGCATCGTGGCCGGGCGGCAGGTAGAAGCTGGTCAGGTAGGTGGCGGGCAGGTCCTGCAGGGTCTGTGGCTCGAAGATCATGTAGAAGTTGGGCTGGAAGCTGTCCCAGTCCACCTGGCGCAGGCTGCTTACCTGGGCCTCGCGCTCGATGCCGCCGACGTTGAAGCGCAGGCGGTCGCCCAGCTTCAGTTGCAGGCTTTCGGCCAGTTCGGCCTCGACGGATACGCCGGGCAGTTCGCTGGCATGGGCGGCGCCCCACCAGCTGCCGGCGGCGATCAGGTTGTCGGCGGGCAACTGCTCGGCCCAGGTCAGGCTCAGGTCGCGCTGGATGGCGCGTTCGCCGCGGCTCTCCTTGGTCACCAGTTGCCGCACCGGCTCATCGTTGATCATGATCAGCCGGCCCGGCACCACGGGGTACAGCGGGGCGGGGTGCGGCGACAGCTCGGCCAGGCGGGCGGCGAAGGCATCGCGCTCGGCAGGCAGCACGTTGAGGGCGAAGTGATTGGGCGCATCCTCGGGCAGCTGGTCCTGCCAGGTATCGAGCAGCTCGCCACGCAGCAGGGCGATCAGCGCCATGGCCAGCAGGATCAGGCCGAAGGCCAGCGACTGACCGGCGGCGGCCAGCGGGTGGCGCAACAGCTGGCCCAGGCCCAGGCGCCAGGGCAGGGCGGCTTTCTGCAGGAGCCGACGCAGGCTCTGCAAGCCCAGCAGAAGCAGGCCGCCGAGCAGCGCGGCAGCGAGCATGCCACCGCCCAGCAGGGCGAGGGTCAGGCGCAGGTCCAGGCTCAGTCGCCACATGATCAGGCCCAGCGCCACCAGTGCCGCGCCATAGACCAGCCAGGAGCTGGCCGGTACCGGCAGCATGTCGCGGCGCAGCACGCGCAGCGGCGGCACGCGACCCAGCGCTGCCAGTGGCGGCAGGGCGAAGCCGGCCAGCGCCACCAGGCCGGTGGCCATGCCCGCCAGTGCCGGCCAGATATCGGCGGGTGGCAGGTCGGCGGGAATCAGCCCGCGCAGCAGGTGGAACAGAATGTACTGGCCAGCCCAGCCGAGCAGGGCGCCCAGCACGCAGGCGATCAGCCCGAGCAAGGCGAGCTGCAGGGTGAAGAGGGTCAGCGCTTCGCGTCGCGACAGGCCGAGGCAACGTAGCAGCGCACTGGCATCGAAGCGTCGCGCGGCAAAGCGTGCTGCCGACAGTGCCACGGCCACGCCGGCGAGCAGCACGGCGGCGAGGCTGGCCAGGTTCAGGTAGCGCTCGGCGCGGCCCAGCGCACCGCCAACCTGGCGGTTGCCGTCGCGCGGGTCGTCCAGGCGCTGGTTCGGTTGCAGGCCCGCTCCGACGGCCTGGCGGTAGGCGGCCAGGGCCTCGGCATCGCCGCGCCAGAGCTCGCGAAAGCGCACGCGGCTGCCCGGTTGAACCACCTCGGTGGCGGCGAGATCGTCGAGATTGATCAGCACGCGCGGCGTCAGGCTGTAGAAGTCGCCAGCGGTGTCCGGGTCGTAGGTGAGCACGCGGCTCAGGCGCAGGCTCTTGGCGCCGATCTCGATCTCGTCGCCGACCTTCAGGTTCAGCGCCACCATCAGACGAGCTTCGGCCCAGGCCTCTCCAGGTCCTGGCCCGGAACCCACTTCTTCCGCCGCATAAGGCTCGGGCGCACTGCGCAGCTCGCCGCGCAACGGGTAGCCCGCGCTGGCGGCCTTGACGCTGGCCAGCTGGATGCCGTCCTGAGCGGCGACCACGCTGGAGAACTCCACCGCACGCGCATGCTCGAGACCCAGTTCGAGGCCGGCATCGATCTGCGTCTGATCCGCCGGTGTGCTCCCGCTCAGGCGCAGGTCGGCGGCGAGGAACTCGCTGGCGCGCAGCAGCATGGCGTCGTTCAGGCGTGCACTGAAGTAGCCGATGGCGCTGCTGGCCGCCACCGCGACGAGCAGGGCGAAGAACAGCACGCGCAACTCGCCGGCACGGGCGTCACGCAGCAGCTGGCGGGCAGCGAGCGAAAGCAGGCGGACAGCGGGGACGCGATTCATCAGGGCTCCACGCGGTCGATCAGGTGCCCGGCCTCCAGGCGGATCAGGCGCTGGCAGCGATGCGCCAGGCGCTCGTCATGGGTGACCAGCACCAGCGTGGTGCCACGCTCCTGGTTGAGCTGGAACAGCAGGTCGCTGATGCGTTCACCCGTGTGGCTGTCGAGGTTGCCGGTCGGCTCGTCGGCGAACAGCACGTCCGGATCGGCGGCAAAGGCGCGGGCAATGGCGACGCGCTGCTGTTCGCCGCCGGACAGCTGCCGCGGGTAATGGGTCAGGCGTTGCCCCAGACCGACACGTTCGAGCAGGGCGCGTGCGCGCGAGCGGGCATCGGCGTGGCCTTCGAGCTCCAGCGGCAACATCACGTTTTCCAGGGCGTTGAGGCTGTCGAGCAACTGAAAGGACTGGAAGACGAAACCGACATGCTCGGCGCGCAGGCGGGCGCGCTGGTCTTCGTCGAGTTCGCCGAGGTTCTTGCCGGCCAGCAGCACGGCGCCGCCGCTGGGCAGATCGAGACCGGCCAGCAGGCCGAGCAGGGTGGATTTCCCTGAGCCGGAGCTGCCGACGATGGCCAGGCTGTCACCCTTTGCCAGGTCGAGATCGAGGTCGTGGAGGATCGTCAGCTCGCCTTCCGTGCTGCTGACCACTTTGCTAAGGTTCCGCGCAGCGAGAATGCTCGAAGTCATGGAGATTCCAAATGCGTGCATGGTGGCTCAGTGGTGCCTTGGCCCTGATGTTCTGGGCTCAGGGAGCGGTTGCAGGCACCCTGCTTGTGGTCGGCGATAGTATCAGCGCCGCTTTTGGCCTGGATAGCCGCCAGGGATGGGTCGCCCTGCTGGAAAAACGCCTCGAACAGGAGGGCTTCGAGCACTCGGTGGTCAATGCCTCGATCAGTGGCGACACCAGCGCAGGCGGCGCCGCACGGCTCTCTGCGCTGCTTGCGGAGCATCAGCCGGCGCTGGTCATCATCGAGCTGGGTGGCAACGATGGCCTGCGCGGCCAGCCGCCTGCGCAATTGCAACAGAATCTTGCGTCGATGGTCGAGAAGTCGCGGCAGGCAGGGGCCAAGGTGCTGTTGCTGGGCATGCGCCTGCCGCCGAATTACGGGGTGCGCTATACCACGGCCTTCGCCCAGGTCTATGCCGATGTGGCGGCGCAGGAGCAGGTCGACCTGGTGCCGTTCTTTCTCGAGGGGGTCGGTGGTGTGCCGGGGATGATGCAGGCCGATGGCATCCACCCGGGCGAGCCTGCGCAGGCGCTGTTGCTGGACAACGTCTGGCCCAGTCTCGAGCCACTGCTGTGAGCCTGGCCCACGCCTGAACCGAGTGCGGGCCGAGGCTTTTCCGGCTCGTGCCTTTCGGCTAATGTGGCCGACCTTCCACGGAGCTCCAGATGCCGCGTCCCGCCTGGTCCTTGTATGCCTACCACCTGATCGAGCCAGACGAACAGCTGGACCTGTTCGCCTGTCGCGAGGTGCGCGTGCATCTGGTGGCCCGGCAACTGCGCCTGGGCGGCCATGCCGATCGCACGCTCTGTGGTGGGCTGCTTCCGGCGCAGCCGCGCTGGCACCAGCTGGACAAGGCCTGGCTGCGTGATCGGCGTCTGTGCCCGGATTGCCGTGCGACCTTCGAGGCGCAGCGGCAGGGGCTGTGCTCCAACTGGGCGGATGGCTGACGTCTGCCCGGCTGTCGAATGGCGGTGTACAATCGCCGCAACATCACTCAACTCTTCAAGGACATCCCGGATGTTGTCGCGCTTCTCTGCGGTCAACCGCTGTCTGACTCTGCTCGCGCTGTGCTCCAGTGCAACCGTTCAGGCGCTCGAATTTCCCTTGCCAGCGCCTGGTGAGGACGTGGTCGGCCAGGTGCAGGTGATCAAGGCCAAGTACGAAGACACCTTTGCAGATCTGGGAACCGCCAACGACCTGGGCTATCTGGAAATGGTCGCGGCCAACCCGGGCGTCGACCCCTGGTTGCCGGGTGAGGGCGCCGAAGTCATTCTGCCGACCCGTTACGTGCTGCCGTCCGGGCCGCGCGAAGGCATCGTGATCAACCTGGCCGAATACCGCCTGTACTACTTCCCGAAGGGGCAGGACGTCGTGCACACCTTCCCCCTGGGTATCGGTCGTGAAGGCTGGGGCTCGCCGCTGGGGGCCGGTCGCGTGACCGTGAAGACGCCGAACCCGGCCTGGTACCCGCCCAAATCGATTCGCGAGGAGCACGCGGCCGAAGGCGACTACCTGCCGACCGTGGTACCGCCAGGTCCGGACAACCCGCTGGGCCCGTACAAGCTGACGCTGTCGTTCCCCGGTTACCTGATCCATGGCTCGAACAAGAAGTTCGGTATCGGCATGCGTGTCAGCCATGGCTGCTTCCGCATGCTCAACCACAATGTCCTGGAACTTGCCGCGATGGTGCCGGTGGGCACGCCGGTGCGCATCGTCAACGAGCCCTACAAGTTCGGCGTGAGTGACGGCAAGGTGTACCTGGAAGCGCATGCGCCCCTGGACGACGAGGGCAATGCCTCCGTCGTCGACAAGCACACGGCAGTGATCAACGCGCTGCTCAAGCGTGACGAACTCAGTGGCCTGCGCCTGGACTGGGAGATGGTGCGCGAAGTGGTCGCCGCCGAAGATGGCATGCCGGTGCCCATCGCCGCGCAGGTCGACAACGCGGTAGCCAGCAATTCGACGTCACTCTGATTCGTTGCTGACCGAGCCCGCCCGCATTCGTGCCGGCGGGCTTTTCATTGCCTGTGGGGCGGGTTTCGCGGCAATAAAAAAGCCGGCCCAGTGAACTGGGCCGGCTTTCGAAAAACCGAGTCGCGAATTACTTGCGGCTGGCTTTTTCCAGCATGCGCAGAGCGCGCTCGTTGGCTTCGTCAGCGGTCTGCTGAGCTTTCTGAGCGGCAGCCATGGCTTCATCAGCCTTGCGGTAGGCTTCGTCGGCACGGGCTTGGGCGCGAGCAGCTGCGTCTTCGGTAGCAGTCAGACGAGCTTCGGTTTCTTTGGACATGCTGCTGCAACCGGTAGCCAGAACTGCGGCCAGAGCCAGAGCAGAGAATTTCAGAACGTTGTTCATCGTGTTCCCCTTGAGGTGGAGTTTTCCATAAAAAGCAATTTCCCAACTGCGGGAAATTAGCCGGCCTACATACTACCTATTACTTTTAGTAAGTAAACGGAGCTGGAGCAAGAGTTGCACTTTTTTTTTCCGGTATGTGAGGCTGAAAGCTAGAAAGTATGGGGGTTGCTTAAAAAACAGCCAGTTTTGCCGCAGTGGCGGCACAGGGCCTGTACGAACTGTTATAACTGTCTCGGCTTCAGAACTAAAACAATAAAGTGGGGTATGCAGATGCTGGGGAATTTGGGGCTGTTACTGGGCTTGGCGCTACTTATCTTCATGGCGCTGCGCGGGGTGAACATCTTTATCGCGGCGCTGTCGTGTTCGATCCTGGTCGCGCTGAGCAACGACGTGGCGGTGCCCAGGGCCCTGCTCGAGCATTTCCCGTTCGGCCCACTGGGGGCGTTCACCTTCGCCGGCAAGTTCTTCGTGCTGTTTCTCTGCGGCGCCATCTTCGGCAAGGTGATGGCAGCGAGTCAGGCGGCCAGCAGCATCGCCCAGGCGATCACTCAGGGACTGGGCACGCAGCGCACGCTCTGGGTAGCGATGCTGGTGTGTGCGGTGCTGACCTACGGTGGCGTCGTCGTGTTCGTGGTGATCTTCACCATGTATCCGCTGGGTATCACCCTGATGCGTGAGGCCAACCTGCCCAAGCGTCTGTTCTGCGCGGCCATCGCCCTGGGGGCCGGGACCTTCACCATGACGGCGCTGCCTGGCTCGCCGTCCATCCATAACGTGATCGCCGCCAGTGCCCTGGGCACCGACCTGTTCGCGGGGGCGTGGATCGGCCTGTTCGCCTCGCTGGTGATGATCGGCCTGGGGATGGCCTACCTGCAGCGCGAGTGGCGCCTGGCCCGTGAACGCGGCGAGGGCTTCGAGGCCAATGCCCAGGACGAGCGTATGCAGCAGTTGGCGGGCGTGCCGGGCAGCGGGCCGCATTGGGCTGTCGCGCTGGTGCCGATCGTCGTGGTGCTGGGGGTGATTCTGCTGCCGCGCCTGCTCGCGCTCTCCGGCCTGGCGACTGCTGGCGAGGGCGCGTTCGCCCGGCTGCTGGCATTCAGTCTGTCGCAGCCGATCCTCTGGCCCAGCCTGGCCCTGGTGATCGCCACGGGCGTGGCGGTGCTGCTGTTTCCCGCATTGCGTCGCAATACCCTGGGCCTGCTGGGGCAGGGCGCCGACGACGCGATCATGCCGCTCCTCAATACGGCTGCGGTGATCGGCTTTGGCGGTGTGGTCACGCAGACGGCGGGCTTCGCGCAGTTCGCCCAGTGGGTGCTGGCGGTGGAACTGCCGCCGCTGTTGTCCGTGTTCGCCTCCGTCAGCGTGGTCTCGGGCATCGTCGGTTCGTCCTCCGGCGGCCTGCAGATATTCATGCAGACGCTGGCGCCGCGCTACCTGGAAATGGGCGTGGAGCCCGAAGTGCTGCACCGTATCGCCACTATCACCGCCGGCGGGCTGGACTCGCTGCCGCACTGTGGCGCGGTGATCGCCATGCTGATGATCATGGGCCTGACCCACAAGCAGGCCTACAAGGACATCTTCGTCATCACGGTGCTGATTCCGGTGCTGGCCGCGCTGCTCTGCATCGGGCTGCTGAGCCTCTGATTGGCGGGTTTGGCCTGTGTTAGACTTGTCAGCTTGCAGTCGTTCAGGCAGGAATCGCATTTGCGCTTTTGCCGAAGCGCCGGTATGAAGTAAAGATGTGTCGCGAGTGTTTCGCGGCTAGAGGAGAGAAGATGAGCGAAGGGTTGTCCATTCACCATGACCAGGCGAGTCATCAGTTCGTGACCACCGTCGAGGGTGATCGTGCCTATCTGGCCTATATGGATCTGGGCAAGCAGACGCTGGACATCTATCGAACCTTCGTACCCAACGCACTGCGCGGCCGCGGTATCGCTGCGGCACTGACCGAACATGCCCTGCGCTACGCCGAAGGCCAGGGTTACACGGTGATTCCGTCCTGTTCTTACGTCGAGCGCTACATGGAGCGTCGTCAACGCCATCAGGCCAGTTGAGCGCGCAGCGTCGATAGCAAAACGCCGGGCATTGCCCGGCGTTTTCGTTACTGCTGTCGCGATCAGCCGCGCTGACGCTTGGGCAGCACATCCTTGAGCTTGGCGTGCATGCTGCGCAGGGTCTTCTCGGTGGTGTCCCAGTCGATGCAGGCATCGGTGATGGAAACCCCGTACTTGAGATCGTCCAGGTTCTTCGGAATCGACTGGTTGCCCCAGCCCAGGTGACTTTCCACCATCAGGCCGACGATGGACTGGTTGCCTTCGAGAATCTGGTTGGCCACGTTCTCCAGCACCAGCGGTTGCAGAGCCGGGTCCTTGTTGGAGTTGGCATGGCTGCAGTCGACCATGATGTTCGGGCGGATGCCGGCTTTTGTCAGTTCCTGCTCACAAATGGCGACGCTGACCGAATCGTAGTTCGGCTTGCCGTTGCCGCCACGCAGCACGACGTGACCGTAGGCGTTGCCCTTGGTGGTGACGATGGATACGCCGCCTTCCTGGTTGATGCCGAGGAAACGGTGCGGGCTGGAGACCGACTGCAGGGCGTTGATCGCCACGGTCAGGCCGCCGTCGGTACCGTTCTTGAAACCGACTGCCGAGGACAGGCCCGAAGCCATTTCCCGGTGCGTCTGCGATTCGGTGGTGCGGGCGCCGATGGCCGACCAGCTGATCAGGTCCTGCAGGTACTGCGGCGAGATCGGGTCGAGCGCTTCGGTGGCGGTGGGCAGGCCCATCTCGGCCAGGTCACGCAGCAGCTGGCGGCCGATGTGCAGGCCGTCCTGAATCTTGAACGAGTCGTCCAGGTAGGGGTCGTTGATCAGGCCTTTCCAGCCGACCGTGGTGCGTGGCTTCTCGAAGTACACGCGCATGACCAGGAACAGGCTGTCGGACAGTTCGGCGGCCAGCACCTTGAGGCGCTCGGCATATTCGTGAGCTGCCTTGATATCGTGGATGGAGCAGGGGCCGACTACCACGAACAGGCGATGATCCTTGCCATCGAGAATGTCGCGTACCACCTGGCGACCATGGGATACGGTCTGCAGGGCGGCATCGGTCAGGGGAATCTCGCGTTTCAGCTGATCGGGGGTGATCAGGGTTTCGTTGGAAGCGACGTTGAGGTCGTCGATCGGTAAATCAGCCATCGTGCTACTCATCGGGTCAGGTCGTCGGGTCACGGGTGCCGGCCGCCAGGGGTCCCCTGAGGCGGTGCACAGCTAGTTTGTGCAGGGGGAGCCGAACCTTAGCGCGTACGCGGCTGCGCGACAATGGGCGATGAGTTCAATGAGCGTCATAGAGGCGGCGTATCGCTGCGAGAGGGTGTTGCGCTTCCTGCGTGTCCGGGAGGGCGGAGCGCCATCAGGCGAGGTAGGGGAATTCGGCGGCGTGCTTGGCGATCCAGTCCTGGGCGCACTGCTCGATGGCGACGGCGTGGCCCGATTCCTGTTCCAGTTGCTGTCGGTAGTGCTGGATATGGCACACCTGTTCGACCATGCGTGCGCGAAACAGGGTGTCTTCGTCGATGAAGGCGATGCCTACCAGGTAGCCGTTCTCCAGGCGCCGGCACCAGGCCACGACGCCAGGGTAGCGCGCCAGCTCGCCGAGCAGGGGAATGCGCAGCTCGACCGATGTCCCGCGACGAAAGCCGCGCGTCGAGTTGCATGCCACCCCGCCCAGACTGATATTGTTCAACCGCTGCCTGGGTATGCAGGCCTTCTTGCGCAACACCAGTTCCACCGGCATGTCGCTTGGATGACGCAGAAACTTACGCATGAACACCGACCTCGAATGCAGGCAAACTGATATCAGTGAATTCAGTATAGCGACGCAACTGGAACTGACCGACCTGGATGCGGACCGCCGCCTGCTCGATCTTTCCGGTACGTCGCTTGTCGTGTTCACAAGCACGGGCTGTGCCAGTTGCCGCTGGGCGCGTCAGGTGCTGCCTGGCCTGGGCTTGCCGATCGAGCGTCTGTGCTGGATCGATGCGGGGCATAACGCCGGATTGGTGACGCGCTACGAGGTTTTTCACCTGCCGGCGCTGTTTCTGGTTCGCGATGGCCATTTCTTTGGCGCGTTGCGCGCCCGTCTCACTCATTCCGATCTGATCACCGCCATGGACGAGGCTCTGCGTCGTCCGGCTGAGGAGCTACCTTGATGTCTCAAACCCCTGCACCGCGCATCGGCGTCATTGGCACGGGGGCCATCGGCGGCTTCTACGGGCTGCTGCTGGCCAAGGCCGGACATGACGTGCATTTCCTGCTGCGCAGCGAATATGCCGCGGTGGCCGAACAGGGCTTGCGCCTGAACAGCAGCGTGCATGGCGCGCTGACCCTGGCGCCGGCGCAGGCCTACCGGCGAATCGAAGACATGCCGCCTTGCGACTGGCTGCTGGTGGGGGCGAAGACCACGGCCAACGCCGAGCTGGCTCCGCTCATTGCCAGGGCTGCCGCTCCTGGCGCCAGGGTCGTGCTGTTGCAGAACGGCCTGGCGGTGGAGGACGAGTTGCGTCCACTGCTGCCGGACGGCCTGCACCTGCTCGGCGGCCTCTGCTACATCTGTGTCCATCGCAGTGCGCCTGGCGTGATCGAGCATCAGGCGCTGGGCGCGATCAACCTGGCGTACCACTCCGGGCCGGCAGGTGACGAGGCGTCGCGTCTGGAGCTGGTGGAAGAGGGAGCGAACCTGCTGCGCAGCGCCGGGTTGGACTCGACGCCGATGCGTGACCTGACCCAGACGCGCTGGCAGAAGCTGGTGTGGAACGTGCCCTACAACGGTCTTTCCGTGCTGCTCGATGCCGACACGCGGCGCCTGATGGGTAACCCCGACAGCCGCGCCTTGATCGGCGACATCATGCAGGAGGTGGTGCAGGCTGCGCAGGCACTTGGCCACGGCATGCCGGAGCAGTACGCAAGCAAGCTGCTGGCCGCTACCGAGCGGATGCCCGACTACCTGCCGAGCATGTACCACGACTTCGCCCAGGGCCGCCCGGCAGAGCTGCATGCCATCTATGAAGCACCCCTGGCGGCGGCCGACGCCGCTGGTGTCGACATGCCCAAGGTGCGCGCGCTGTATCAGGCGCTGCGTTTCATCCAGGCGCGCGGGGAGGCCTGAGCATATGGGCAAGGGGTTGGGCGACAAGCTGGTGCTGGCGATTTCCTCGCGGGCATTGTTCGATCTGAGCGAGAGTCACCAGATCTATGAAAGCGAGGGAGTGGAAGCCTACCGCCGTTATCAGATCGAGCACGAGGACGAGGTCCTGATGCCGGGTGACGCCTTCCCCCTGGTGGAGAAACTACTGGGCCTCAATCAGCGTCTCAGCGAGCAGCGCGTCGAGGTGATCCTGGTGTCGCGCAACAGTGCCGACACGGGGCTGCGCGCCTTCAACTCGATCCAGCACTACGGCCTCGGCATCTCGCGCGCGGCGTTCGTCGGCGGGCGCAGTCCCGACCCTTACCTGGCAGCCTTTGGCTGCCATCTGTTTCTCTCCACCCATGCCGATGACGTGCGCAATGCGCTCAAGGCCGGCTTCGGTGCCGCCACGCTGCTCTCGGGTGGCACGCGGCGGGCGAACAGCAACGAGCTGCGCATCGCCTTCGACGGCGACGCCGTGCTGTTCTCCGATGACTCCGAGCGCGTCTACCAGAGCGGTGGCCTGCATGCGTTCCAGAGCCACGAGCGCGAGGCGGCGCGGCAGGCGCTGCCTGGGGGGCCGTTCAAGCCGTTTCTCGCGGCGCTGCACAGCCTGCAGCAGGAGTTTCCCGAGACGGACTGCCCGATTCGCACCGCACTGGTGACCGCACGCTCGGCGCCGGCGCATGAGCGGGTGATCCGCACCTTGCGCGAATGGAACATCCGCCTGGACGAGTCCTTCTTCCTCGGCGGGCTGGACAAGTCGGCGGTGCTCGAGGCGTTCGCGGCCGACGTGTTCTTCGATGACCAGACCGGGCACTGCGAGAAGGCCCGCCAGGTAGTGGCCACGGGGCACGTGCCGCACGGGGTGAGCAACGAGTCGCAGCCTTGAATCTGGTGGCCGCTGCCACCTTGCATATAGCCATTCGTCCTAAATAACGCCGCCGACCTTGCTTTGTCTGATGCGCTGCTAAGCTCAAACAAGGGCCTGCGTCTGCAGTCAAGGAGGCCGCGTGATTCGCTCGATACTCTATGCCACCGATCTGGGGCTTTATGCCTCCTACGTCTTGCAGCACGCCCTGGCGGTGAGCCGCAGTTTCAAGGCCGATCTCTATGTCGTCCATGCCGTCGAACCCATGGGGCTGTTCGCCGAGTCCGTGCTGCAGACCTATCTGGATGAAGACACCCTGGACGAGTTGCGCCGCAACGGCCTCGGCACGGTCATGGCCAGCATCGAGCAGCGTGTGCTGGAGGGCTTTCGGGATGAGCTGGGGGACGGGCTTCAGGACCTGCATCTGATTCGCGCGGTGCGAGTGCTGCAGGGCGATCCGCCAACGGTGATTCTCGAGGAGGCGCAGAAACTTGGGGTGGATCTGCTGGTCGTAGGCAGTCACAGCCATGGCGCGGATCTCGCGGTGCCGCTGGGGCGTACGGCCGCGCGCATCGTGCAGCTGTCGGAGGCACCGGTGTACCTGGTGCCCATGTTGCAGCATCGCGGACATGGTGACTTGTAGGAGGGTGTAACTAATAAAAAGATCTATGCTGATGTATTAGACCAATAATATGGTTATATAAGGCGTTGACAGGCTGCTGGCCTGCCTTACTGCTCTGAGGGAAATCTATGAAGCTTCAGCAACTGCGCTACATCTGGGAAGTCGCGCACCACGACCTCAACGTATCGGCTACCGCTCAAAGCCTTTACACCTCGCAACCAGGGATCAGCAAGCAGATTCGCTTGCTCGAGGATGAGCTGGGCGTGGAAGTCTTCGCCCGCAGTGGCAAGCACCTGACCCGTGTCACCCCCGCCGGAGAGCGGATCATCACCACCGCAGGAGAGATTCTGCGCAAGGTCGAAAGCATCAAGCAGATCGCCCAGGAATTCTCCAACGAGAAGAAGGGCACCCTGTCCATCGCCACCACGCACACCCAGGCGCGCTACGCCTTGCCGCCGGTGATCAGTGCCTTCATCAAGCAGTACCCGGACGTCTCGTTGCACATGCACCAGGGCACGCCGACGCAGATCGCCGAGATGGCCGCCGATGGCAGCGTCGACTTCGCCATCGCCACCGAGGGTCTGGAGCTGTTCAACGACCTGATCATGATGCCGTGCTACCGCTGGAATCGCTGCGTGGTGGTGCCGCAGGGGCATCCTCTGGCCAAGCTGCCGAAGCTGACGCTCGAAGCGCTCGCCGAGCATCCCATCGTGACCTATGTGTTCGGTTTCACCGGGCGCTCGAAGCTGGACGAGGCCTTCAGTCACCGTGGCCTGACGCCCAAGGTGGTGTTCACCGCAGCCGACGCCGACGTGATCAAGACCTACGTACGCCTCAACCTGGGCGTGGGCATCGTGGCCAAGATGGCCGTCGACAGCAAACTCGATCAGGACCTGGTGGTGCTGGACGCCGACGAGCTGTTCGAGCCCAGCGTGACCAAGATCGGTTTCCGTCGGGGCACCTTCCTGCGTGGCTTCATGTGCGATTTCATCGAGAAGTTCGCCCCGCACCTCAGCCGTGAGATGCTGGCCAAGGCGGTGCAGTGCCACAACAAGTCCGAACTCGAAGAGCTGTTCGAGGGCGTGAAGCTACCGGTGCACTGAACCTGCGATTCAAACGAAACATGGCGCCCTGGGGCGCCATGTTTCGTTTCAGCTACCTGCCACTCAGTGGCTGAGGTGCAGGCCGCACTCGCGGTTGTCCTCGCCCTTGGTCGGGTCGAAGTAGTCGAACTCGTTCGGCAGGTCATGGGCGACCAGGTACTGGTACAGGTCCTTGGAGGTCCAGTGCAGCAGCGGCGCGACCTTGATCAGGCCGTCCGGGTTGATGCTCACCGGGTCCATCTGCGCGCGGACGGCGGTGTCGGTGGCACGCAGGGCGGTGAACCAGACGCTGGGCGCCGTTTCGCGCAGGGCGCGGGCGAAGGGCTCGAGCTTCACCTCTTCGGTGAACGCCGCGTGACGCGGATCGTCCAGCGCCGGGACAGGGCCGTCGATGGCCTCGCGGTGAGCGCGCGAGCGCTTGGGCAGGTAGGTGATCAGGTTGAGGTTGAGCTTGCGGGCCACCTCGTCAGCGAAACGGTAGGTCGCTTCGGTGTTGTAGCCGCTGTCCATCCAGACCACCGGAATGTCCGGCTTGACCTGGCTGACCATGTGCAGGATCACCGCTTCGAACGGGCGGAAGTTGGTGGTGCAGATGGCGGGTTTGCCCAGCCCGATGGCCCACTGAACCAGCTTTTCAGGCTGGTTGCCGAATTCGGCATTGAGCGCGTCCAGGTCGAGTTCCATGCTGAGGACTCCAGATCGTGTGCGTGAGGGCGCGATCTTAACAAAGGCTGGTTATGCTTCTAAATAACAAGCTACTTCTATGACCTTTCATGCAGTTATAAGCCGCGCGAATTGCGTGACCACCGCCCACTCGTTAGAGTGCCGGCTCCCTTTTTGGCTCAACCGAGGAGTGTCCTGTGGAAATCGCGTGTCTCGACCTGGAAGGTGTACTGGTCCCGGAAATCTGGATCGCCTTTGCGGAAAAAACCGGCATCGAGTCGCTCAAGGCGACCACCCGCGACATTCCCGACTACGACGTGCTGATGCAGCAGCGCCTGCGCATCCTCGACGAGCATGGCCTGAAACTGAAGGACATCCAGGACGTGATCGCCACGCTCGAGCCGCTGGAAGGCGCCGTGGAGTTCGTCGACTGGCTGCGTGAGCGTTTCCAGGTGGTGATTCTCTCCGACACCTTCTACGAGTTCTCTCAGCCGCTGATGCGTCAGCTCGGCTTTCCGACCCTGCTGTGCCATCGCCTGATCACCGACGAGAATGATCGCGTTGTCAGCTACCAGCTGCGTCAGAAGGATCCCAAGCGCCAGTCGGTCATCGCCTTCAAGAGCCTGTACTATCGCGTGATCGCCGCTGGCGATTCGTACAACGACACCACCATGCTCAGCGAAGCCCACGCCGGCATCCTGTTCCATGCCCCGGACAACGTGATCCGCGAGTTCCCGCAGTTCCCGGCGGTGCACAGCTATGCCGACCTCAAGCAGGAATTCCTCAAGGCGTCGAATCGCACGCTGAGCCTGTGACCGCCCAACTGCTGTCGTGAAAACGCCGCGATTTCCCTGAGGAGTCGCGGCGTTTTTCTTGCGGCTCGCGTTGAGCTACAGGCGTTCCAATGTTTCCAGCAGGACCTTCACCTTGGTCACCGACTCCTGGTACTCGGCCTGCCAGGCCGAGTCGGCGACGATGCCACCGCCGCCCCAGCAACTGACCTTGCCATCCTTGACCAGCAGGCTGCGGATGGCGATGGAGCTGTCCATTTCGCCGCGCACGTCCAGGTACAGCAACGAGCCGCAGTAGAGGCCGCGCCGGCTGGGCTCCAGTTCGTCGATGATCTGCATGGCGCGGATCTTCGGGGCCCCGGTGATCGAACCGCCGGGAAAGCTGCCGGCGATCAGGTCCAGTGCGTCCTTGCCGGGCGCCAGCTCGGCGGTCACGCAACTGACCAGGTGGTGCACGTTGGGGTAGCTCTCCAGGGCGAACAGTTCAGGCACCTTCACCGAGCCGATGCGGCAACTGCGGCCGAGGTCATTGCGCAGCAGGTCGACGATCATCAGGTTCTCGGCGCGATCCTTGCGGCTGGCCAGCAGCTCCTCGGCCTGGGCCAGGTCGTCCACGGCATCGACGCCGCGACGGCGGGTGCCCTTGATCGGACGGGTTTCCACCTGGCCCTCGCTGACCTTGAGGAAGCGCTCCGGCGAGAGGCTGAGGATGGCGTTGCCATCGCCCAGGTTCTGGAAGCCCGAGAACGGCGTCGGGCAGGCCTGGCGCAGCGCCAGGTAGGCCGCCCATGGGTCGCCTTCGCAGGGGGCCTGAAAGCGCTGGGCGAAGTTCACCTGGTAGCAGTCGCCAGCCAGGATGTACTGCTGGATGCGCTCGATCGCCTGGCGGTAATGGTCCTCGTCGATGTCGGCCTGGAACGGCTGGGACAGCCGGAAGCTCGCCTGGTCCTCGCGGCTCGGGGCCTCGAACAGTGCCAGCAGACGCTGCCGTTCGGCCTGCGGCAGTGCGGGGTGGAACAGCAGCTGGCTGGTGCCGAGCTGGTGATCGCTGATCAGTGCCCAGGCATACAGGCCGAAGCGCGCATCCTGCAGGGCGAGGTCATCGACGCTGTGTGCGGGCAGCGCTTCCAGGCGCCGACCGAAGTCGTAGGACAGGTAGCCGATCAAGCCGCCGACGAATGGCAGCTCCATCGCGCTCGGCGCCTCGGCGTTGCCGAGGCTGTGCAACGCGCCACGCAGGCGTTGCAGAAAAGCGTTGGCCGATTCGTCGTGCGCGGGCGCCAGTTCTGCCAATGGCCATGCGCTCATAAGGTCATAGCGTCCTCGCTTGGCACTCGGGCGTCCGGCGTCCAGCAATACGGCGCCGGGGGCCTGGCGGATGCGCTGGAAATAGTCGCCAGGGTCCGTCCGGTAGGGAAGAGGGTGCAGAGAACAGCTGGGCATGCGGGCAGTCGGGAATTGGCTGAAAGGGCGATTGTAGTCTGCCGCTAACATTCATCCTAGAGCTTCTGCCGGGTTTACTCCGGCGCACAGGGCTGATTAGTATTGAGCGCTTGCAGAACGTTGAACCGTTGTACCAGAACAATAATTAATGAAGGGATCCTGGCTATGGATGAAGTCATAGGTCCAGCCGCTGGAAGCCTGCAGCGTTCGAAACTTTCGCCGCCCCAGGCCTCCACCGAGTATCTGCTAAGACCCCAGGTGGAGGCTGCGCTGTCAGCCCATCCCCATGCCCGCCTCGTGCTTTTTTCCGCGCCTGCCGGCTTCGGCAAGACCACTGCCCTGATGGTGCTGGCCGAGCGACACCGCGAGGCTGGTGGTGCCGTGGCCTGGGTATCGCTGAGCGCCGATGATGACGACCCCGTGCGCTTCTTCCAGCAACTGATCGACGCGCTGGGGCGTGCCTTGCCGGGCCTGGGCGAGGATGCGCTGGGCTATCTGCGCAATACCATGCGCGTGCCGGTCGAGGCCGTCATGGAGAGCCTGCTGGCGGAAATGGCGCAGCGCAGCGAGCCGCTGCTGCTGGTGCTCGATGACCTGCACCTGCTCCAGGACCCGGAGCTGCTCGCCGCTCTCAACCGCCTGGCCAAGCTGGCGCCGGCGAGCTTCACCCTGGCCATCGGCAGTCGTTCGCAGCCGGCCCTGAGCCTGGCCACCCTGCGTGCCAAGGGCATGCTGCTGGAGTTCGGTGCCGACGAGCTGCGCCTCAACCCCGAGGAAGTGCGCAGCTATCTCGAGCGCAGCGGCCTGCAACTGGAGCCTGACGCACTCAAGGCCCTGTACAGCCACACCGAGGGCTGGATGGTGGGCGTGCACCTGGCCAGCCTGTGGCTCAGGCACCATCCGCAGCCCGCACAGCGGATGGCGGAGCTGGGCGCCGACCAGACGGCGGTAGGCGACTACCTGCTGCGCTCGGTGTTCGAACAGTTGCCGCAGGCGCGGCAGGAGCAATTGCTGGCGCTGGGTATCGCCCAGCAGCTCAGCGGTGATCTGGCCAACGCCTTGTGCGGGCGTCAGGATGGCCAGCAACTGCTGGAGGAACTGGAAGCCATGCAGCTGTTCCTCCTGCCGCTGGACCGTGAGCGGCAGTGGTACCGCTTCCACAACCTGTTCGCCGAATTTCTCCGCGCGCGTCTCAAGGAGCGCGATCCCGAACGCTTCAAACAGCTGCATTTCAACGCCAGCCTGTGGTTCACCAACCACCACATGCAGAACCTGGCCATCGAGCACGCCTGCCTCGCCGAGGATGCCGAGATGCTCGCGGCGTTGCTCGACGGCTGCGGCCTGGAGTTGATCAACCGTGGGCAGTTGAACCTGATCTACAAATGGCGCCAGCACGTACCGGACGACATCGCCCTGCGTTTCCCGGTGCTGGTGCTCGCCGATGTCTGGGTGCGGGCTGCCGAGCTGGGTTTGAACGAAGCCAATCGCATGCTCGACGAGCTGCTCGAGCGCTGGGGCGAGTCGCGCAGCAGCGGGCCGCTCAGCGACAAGTTGCTCGCGACCCTGGCGATCAAGGCGGTGATTGCCCTGCAGAAGGACGACCTGGATACCTGCGTCAGCCTGGCGCGTCGCATCGAGGCGCAGCTTGGTCAGCACACCGCCTTCCTCGAGGTGGCGATACTCACCGTCGGCGCGCTGGCCAACGTCATGCTTGGCCAGGCGGAGCAGGCGCGCAAGCTGCTGGCGCTGGCGCAGCAGCGCAACCACTTCCTCGAAGGCCGCTACCTGGACATGCAGCTGGCCAACGTGGAAATCCTGCTGTGTCTGGAACAGGGGCGGGTCAAGCAGGCGCAGCTGCTGTTCGACCAGTTGCGGGCGCGGATGATGCCCTGGTTCGGCGAGCGCTCGCGTGCGCTGGTTTTGCCGACCATCAGCGAATGCCTGATCGCCTACCAGCAGGGGCGCCTGGACGGCCTGCAGGATCGACTGCGCTGGGCGCTGGCGACCGTCGACGTGATCAACCCCATCGATCTCTACGCCCAGGCCATGCTCTGCCTGGCGCGGTTGCAACGTCTGCAGGATGCGCCCAAGGAGGCCAGCGCGACGCTGGTGCTGATGCAGAACCTGGCCGCGCGCAACAACTCCTGGCGCTTCTACGTGCAGGCGGTCGCCGACGAGATCGCGCTGACCCTGCAGGAACCGACGGCCGACCGCAGCAAGCGCGCCGAGCAGCGCCTGAAGTCGGTCGACTGGAACAAGCTGGCCGCGCACTACACCCAGCGCAGTTTCAATCCGGTGCTCTGGGCGCTCGGCCTCAGCCGCATTCGCCTGCAGCAGGCACGCGGACACTTCAGCGAGGCCCTGCACGAGATCACCCAGTTGCGCAGCCAGTTGCAGAACGGCTGGCACGGTCTGCACCGCCTGCGCCTGGATCTGCTGGCGGCCCTGAGCTACCAGCGGCTCGGCTATCAGGAGCGTGCGCAGAGCCTGCTGGTGCAGTGCCTGATCGGCGCCGAACGGGAAGAGGCGCGCAGCCTGTTCATCGAGGAGGGCGAGGCGATTCGCCAACTGCTCCAGCAGCTGGAGGCGGCCGAGCGCCAGCCAGCGCTGCAGGCCTTCATTCGCAGCCTGCTGTCCGCCTGGCCCGGGCAGGCGTCACGCCAGGCGCTGGACACGCTGGAGGAGGGGCTGACCGAGCGTGAACGCGAGGTGGTCTGTCTGGCGGCCAAGGGCATGTCCAACGAGGAGATAGGTCAGCAGCTGTCCCTGGCCCTGGGGACGGTCAAATGGCACCTGCACAACATCTACGAAAAACTCAAGGTGCGTAACCGCACTCAAGCCATCCGCCGTGCTCGCGAGCTGAGTCTACTGGAATCATGAATAGCCATAATCCCGTGTGCCAGGTCAGTGTGCCGTTGCTGCGCACCAAGCTTTATCCGGTTCATGCCGAGGGCGCACTGCTGCTGGAGCGCTCGGCACTGCTCGAGCGTCTGCTGGAGGCGCGCGAGCAGCGTCTGATCGTCCTCAGCGCTCCTGCCGGGTTCGGCAAGAGCACCGTGCTGAGCCAGCTGCGCGGTCGTCTGCAGCAGAACGGCGCGAGGGTCGCGTGGCTGTCCTGCGATGAAAGCGACAGTGAACCGGCGAGGTTCCTGCAGTATCTCGTGGCCGCCGTGCAGGCCGCCTGTCCCGGATTCGGCGGCAGCGCCTCGGCGTTGTTGCAGGGCGAGATCAGCTGGCCGCTGGAAGCGGTCATCGATGCCTTTCTCGATGACCTGAAGGCGCTGCGGGAAAACCTCTACCTGATGCTCGACGACTTCCACCGCATTCGTCATCCATCCCTTGGCCAGGGCTCGCGCTACCTGATCGAGCGCCTGCCCAGGCATGTGCGGCTGGTGGTCAGCACGCGCTATCAACCCCGTTTTCTCGAAGAGCCGCCATCGCTTGGCGCCTGGGCGTTCTGGCTCAAGGCGGAAGACCTGCGCCTGACCCGTGCAGAAACCGCCGCGTATTTCCGCGACATCAAGCGCCTTGCTCTGGAGGAGAGTGAACTCAACCAGCTGTACGCCCGCACCGAAGGCTGGATCACCGCGCTGCATCTGGCGGCACTGGCCTTGCCACGGCAACGTGATCGGGCAGCCTTTCTTGCCGGACTGTCGGGCGCCGAGCGCAACATCGCCGATTACCTGGCCGAGGACGTCGTCGCCAGCCTGCCGGAACCCGTGCAGCTGTTTCTCGACCAGACCTCGGTGCTCGACGAGTTCAACGCGCCACTGTGCAATGCCCTGACGGGCCGCCAGGACGGCGCCGAGATGCTCCGTCGCCTGCAGGGCGAGCAGCTGTTCGTGATCCCGCTGGACGAGCAGGGCGAATGGTTCCGCTATCACCACCTGTTCGCCGAGTTCCTGCAGGGGCGCCTGGCCAAGCGCGGCGATCCCGCGCACCTGCTGCATGCGGCTGCGCGTTGGTGCGAAGGGCGTGACCTGGCCGACAAGTCGATCAAGTACGCCCTGCGCGCCCGTGACTACGGCTTTGCCGCCGAGCTGCTGGAGCGCCAGGGCGCGCGCCTGATCGCCGGCAACCGGGTCTACGGCATCCTCGCCATTCTCAAGGACATTCCCCCGGTGGTGATCGCCGAGCAGCCGGTGTTCCAGATCTTCTATGCCTGGCAGCTGGCCTTCGAGCAGAAGTTCGCCGAATCCGAAGCGTTGATCGAGGAGGTCAGCACGCGCCTGACTCAGGGCCGCGGCAAGGGCATGCACTTTGGTCTGATCGAGCTGCTGGCGGCTGCCCAGGTGCTCAAGGCGCTGGTGCTGCTGTATCAGGACAAGCTCGAAGCCTGCCTCAAGGTCGCCGGCCACTGGCTGGCCCTGGTGCCGCAGAACCAGCCGGTGTTCCGCGCCAGCCTGGCCTGCGTGCAGGCGGCGGCATTCGCGCTGCTGGGCGAGTTCGGTGAGGCGGCCAAGGCGATTGCCGTGGCCCGCGAGAATCTGCGTCAGTGCGAGAGCGAGTACCTGCACGTGATGGCCAGCCTGATCGAGGCGCTGATCTGCAAGGAATATGGCGAGCTGGAGCGCGGCCGGGCCCTCGCCGAAACCGCACGCGCCCGCGTGGAGCAGGTGTTCGGCCGCCGCAGTCGGGTCGGTGGTCCGCTGGGACTGGCCTATGCCGATCTGCTGTACGAGCAGGACCGGCATGGCGCGATACTCGCCGAATTGCCGCTGGCCACGACCTGGCGCGACGTGGCGACACCGGTGGAGCTGATCAGTCGTGGCAAGCTGGTCATGGCACGGGCACGCTTCTTCGCAGGGGCTGCCGAGCAGGGCCTGGAAGAGCTGGACGAATGGCTGGCGGGCTTGCAGGGGCCGGGCTATGAACGGGTGTTCGCCATCGGCATGGGCTGCAAGGTGCAGTTTCTCCTGTGGCTGCGCCGGCCCAACGAGGCGCAGCGCATCTATCTGCAGCTGGAGCGCCACCTGGCGGCGCTGCCCATCGAGCGTTACGGCGACGCGCACACCGCGCTGGCACTGAGTCAGGCGCGCCTGGCATTGAGCGACCGGCGCGTAGACAAGGCACAAGCCAGCCTGGAGGCCTGCCTGGCCAAACAGGGGGCCGAGCATCAGCGTGACCGGCGCTTGCGCCTGAGCTTGTTACTTTCTGTGGCGTACTGGCGCAAAGGTAACAGCGACAAGGCCTTCACCCTGCTGCGCGCGACCCTGGAAGAAGCCTGGCAGTGCGGCTACCGCCGCCTGTTCCAGGACGACGCCATCTGGTTGCTGCCGCTCTGGGAAGCCTGGCACGAGGCCGAGCCGAAGCCGGCGGCGGCCTGGCAGGGCGTGGCCGAGATGCTTCGCGAGCAGTGTCGCCGGCTGTCTATCGACCCTGAAAGTTTCGAGGAAAATCAGGATGTTAGCCACCGCGAGCGGGAGATCCTGCGGCTCGTGGCCGCCGGCCTTTCCAATCGCGACATCGCCCAGGCGGTGCACCTGTCCGAGGCCACCATCAAATGGCATCTGCACAACCTGTTTTCCAAGTTGGGGGTACGCAGTCGTACCCAGGCGGTGCTCAAGGGCAAGAGCCTGGGATTGCTCAGTGAGGCATGAAGGGAATTGAGGAACGTCCTACCTGCTCCATCCCTTGGATGGGCTGGCAGGGGCGGGGTGGGTTAGTAGCTTGTAGCCATCTCGGAGCGCCATGCGCTGCGTGAATCCAAACCTGGCGTACCTAGGGAAGCCGCGACAGGTCTGGTGATCGGCATGAGCCGATCAGGCTGCTCGTGACAGGACGTCACCGGCAGAGCCCGGGGACCCCCCATTTGAACTGTGGAGATAACAACAATGATGACCCTGAAAAAACTCGCTCTTGCCGCCGCCGTCATGGCTGTTCCGTTCATGGCCCAGGCCGACCTGAAAGCGCTGGATGACTCCGACCTGGCCGGCGTCACCGGTCAGGCTGGTATCAGCATCGCCGGTAACTTCGATGCCACCATCGGCTCGATTGTCTACACCGATACCGAAACCGGTGTCAGCGACGGCAGCAACAGCCTGAGCCTGAACACCGTCACCCTGTCCGGCTTCAACATCGACGAAGCCAACCCGCTGACCATCGATGTGGTCGACAACAAGCTGGAAATCGGCCTGCCGGGCATCAACGGCGGTGTCGCTGTGGACGCCGTGAAGATCGGCAACGGCACCATTGGTGGCGTCGCCATCAACGGTCTCGACATGGCCGGCTCCACCGTCAAGATCTGGGGTCATTGATCCTCGCTTGAGCTGATCCGCAGGAGCTCTGCCGCTGTTCGCGGCCGGGCTCCTGTCTCGTTGTATGCAGTCGCGGATTGACCAATGATCGAAATTCTCGTGGGCAGCCTGATCGGTTTGTACGGTTTCACCGAGGCTGTCGACACCAAGCCGCAGCCAGCCGGGACGGTGAACATCACTCAGCCGCTGCTGCCCAATGGCCCGCTGCGCGAGTCGGTGGTGCTGGAGCCGATGAGTCAGTTGCAGTTTCGCAACGTGATTCGCCAGGCCTACGACTACAGCTGCGGCTCCGCGGCCCTGACCACGCTGCTCGACTACTTCCTGGGGCGCAACCTGGAAGAGCGCCAGGTGATGGAGGGGCTGCTGCATTTCGGCGAGGCGGAAAAGATCGTCGAGCGGCGCGGTTTTTCGTTGCTCGACATGAAGCGCTTCGTCACCGCCCTGGGCTACAAGAGCGGCGGTTTCCGGGCTGCGTTCGATGACCTTGCGCAGCTCGAACACCCGGCCATCGTGCCGATCGAGTACGCCGGCTTCAAACATTTCGTGGTGGTGCGCGATGTCTACAACGACCACGTGTTCATCGCCGACCCGGCGCTGGGCAACATCAGCTTCACCCGCGTGCGTTTCGAGGAGATATGGGATCAGAACGTCCTGTTCGTGATCTTTCCCAGTGGCAACGAGCCGGCCAACGCCATGGCGCTGACCGACCGTGACCTGCGCATCATCGATGACCGCACCATCAGCATGCTGGCTTTCCGCGAGTTTCCGCAGATGGCCAAGTTCACCACGAATCAGGCCGACCGCTTAGGGTCGGGAGGCGACATCCAGTACATTCGCCGCAAGTGATTCACCCGGCATAACAATAACGATCTGGGGATAGCGTCATGGGAGTTTGGGGGTACGCATGGCTGGCCATGCTGGCGCTTGCTGCAGCACAACCGGTCCTGGCCGAGGAGGCCACGGTCGACGATGCGCGTGATGCGCTGACCAAGAAGGATGATGACGCCGACAGCGCCAAGGCGCTGGAAGAGGTGTTCCAGGCCGCCGAGAAGAGCTACACGCTGCTCAAGAAGGGCGAGCGTACGCTGACCTACGGCTTCGACTACTCGTTGTTGCGCGATACGCAGATCCAGACCGTGCGCACCGGGCAGAACGTCTACAGCGTGATCGGCCAGAGCGAGGCGCAGCACACCTTCACCAACTCCTTCACCTTCGACTACGGCGTCTGGGACAACCTCACCTTCAGCATGCGTGTGCCGTTCCTGGCCAAGTACGACACCGAACGCGACCTCAGCACCTACAGCCTCGGCGACGTCTCCGCCAGCCTGCGCTGGCAACCCTGGTCGTCCGAGCGCGGCCGGCCGGTCACCACCCTGTTCGCCACCCTTGGCCTGCCGACCGGGGACAGCCCCTACGACGTCAGCCTCGACGATGGCCTGGCCACCGGCAACGGCTACTACAGCCTGGGCGTCGGTGCCAACATGTCCTACGTGATCGACCCGGTGGTGCTGTTCGGTTCGCTGGGTTACACCTACAACCTGCCGATCCGCGATGCCGACCAGGTGCGTGGCGGCCGCCTGCTGGAAGAGGTCGAGCCCGGCTCCAGCCTGTCGCTGAGCATGGGCTTCGCCTACGCACTGTCCTACGACGTCTCGCTGGCGACATCGCTGCAGATGGCGCACAACCTGGCGCCGACGTTCAAGTTCAGCGACGTCACGCTGGAAGGGAACGAACAGACCAGTGCGGTGATGAACTTCTCGCTGGGCCTGCGCACCGCGCCGAACACCATCGTCAACGTCAATGCCGGTTTCGGCATGACCGAAGATTCGCCCGATGTCCTGCTCGGGATCTCCATGCCCCTTGATATCAAGGGCCTCAAGGCCGAGTAAGCAGCGAGCGAACCGGATATGAATCATCTTGCCAAGCTGCAGGCGCTGCTGCTGGTCGGGTTGGTCGCAGCTTGCGTCCTGCCCGCACAGGCGCAGTTGGCCAACAACCTGACCATCGGCAACCCCAAGGCCATGGCCATGGGCAACGCCGTGACCGCCGACTCCACCGGCATCGATGCCGTGCACTACAACCCGGCCGCCCTGAGCAAGCTCAAGGGGCGGCAGACGACGGTCAAGCTGCTCAGCGGGGTGATGGACATTCGCGCCAAGTTCGAGGCCCGCGAAGGCTATGGCTTCATGGGCTACGACGACGACCCGTTCAAGAACTCCAGCAGCCGCACGCTGACGCCTACCATGTACCTGCCCGGCGTCGGCGGGATGACCGAGCTGCCGCTCCTGGTGGCGCCGCTGGCGGGGTTGTCGATCAACCCGCCAGGCTCGAAGTTCACCTTCGCCACCAATGTCTACGCACCCATGGCGCTGGGCTATTCACGAGACTCGGACGACGATCCGGGCCGTTTCCAGGGGCGCCAGGTGTCGTTGCAGCGCATCACCTACTTCTCGCCGTCGCTGGCCTACCAGGTCAACGACGAGCTGTCCCTGGGCTTGTCCATCGGCTTCTCTCACCAGGCGGTGGCGCTCAACCAGGACTTCCGCAACCCCGGCATGCTCACCGGCCTGACCCGCATTCTCAACGAAGCGCTGTGCCTGCCAGGCCTGGGCGACATCGTCGGATCGATCATCAACGTCTGCAGTGGCAAGATCGGCCCGTTCGACTCGTTGGCCAATCTCGATCTCGACCTCGAACAGAGCCTGTCGCCGACCTACAACCTGGGCATTCTCTGGGAGCCGACCGACTGGTTCGCCTGGGGGGCGACCTACCAGAGCGAGGCGCGGATGAACCTCAAGGGTAAGTACCGCATCGACTACAGCGAGGACTGGGCGGGCTTCTGGTCGGGCCTGCAAGGCTCGCTGTTTGGCCAGATCCTCAGCCCGATCTTCCCTTATGGGGTCGACCAGGAGTCTGGCAACGCGTCCTTGAAACTGACCTATCCGGACGCCTTCAGCACCGGTATCAAGGTACGCCCCTTCGACAAGTGGCAGTTCAACCTGGACCTGCGCTGGGTTGGCTATAGCGACTGGAACAACTTCGAGATCGAGTTCGACCGCGAGCTGGATCTGCTGCGCATCGCCAAGACCTTCGGCGGCGGTAACGCCACCAGTCGCAGCATCATTCTCGACCGTGGCTATCGTGACACCTGGAGCTGGGGCGTCGGTGTGCAGTACGACGTCAATGATCGCCTGGCCTTGCGCGCCGGCTACGAGTACCGCCCCTCGGCCATTCCCGAGAACAAGGCCGACGTGCTGGCGCCGGTCGGCGATGCCGATCTTTACGGCCTGGGTCTGGGGTACCGCTGGGACAAGGACAGCACCATCGATATCGGCTTCAACTACTTCGTTTCCAAGCAGAACATTCCGGCGGGCAGCAGTTGCAACGTCAGCTGCGAAGGCCTGGACAACCTGGTCTACAACCCCTACGCCGGGCTCAACGTGGAAACCACGGTCAAGGCCTACATCTTCTCCATGACCTATACCTCGAGGTTCTGAGACCATGCGCAGGCTCGCGTTCGCTCTGCTGCTCCTGCCCGTCGCCTGGCAGGCCGATGCCAGCAGCCGTTATCTGACCTGGGTCGACGAGCAGGGCCGGGTGCACAACACCTTCGTCGATACACGCTTCGCCGAGCAGCAACGTCAGGCGAGGCTGCATGCGGAAAAAAGCGACCAGGCCCGTCTGGGCGAGGGGGGCGCCTGGCCGGGAAGTGCGCCGAGCACCGGGGAGAGCAAGCGCCGCTATTTCACCTGGGTCGATGGCAATGGCCAGCTGCAGAACAGCTTCTATGCCGGTGCACAGGTCGCTGGCGCGTCCGGGAACGACCACGTGCTGGCCAGTGGCGAGCGGGCAGGGGACTACATCGATTCGGAGGTGCTGGAAGGTCGTGGTTTCTCCCGGGGTACCTCCGACAGCCCTTACTACACCTGGGTCGACGAGCAGGGGCGCATGCACAACTCGTCCGTCCCGACGCGCTCTGGCCGGTCCGAGGCCGAGGCGCCCTCCAGCGTTCGTTACAGCGAAGGCCGGCAGATCGAGTTCGAACGCGGCAAGCCGGCGCTACCCATGCTCGACGGGCAACCGACCGCCGCCATGCAGGCGTTGCTCGCCGGCAGCCAGTCGCGTGGTGACGGGCTGTACAGTGAATTGTCGACACGCTGCTGTGGCCAGTTGCGCGACAGCGAATTCACCGTGCTTTCGGCCGAAGAGCCGCGTTACGAGGAGCTGGACCGCTTCTCGCCGAGCTTCGATTTTCCCATGGGACGCAGCTACTACGCGGCCGTGAAATTGCCGGCATCACGGCGCAGCTATGGCTTGCGGGTGCGCAGTTTCGCCAATCGCCAGGTGGTCTATCCGTCACTGCTGTTTCTCGATGAAGCCAAGCAGCCGACCCGGCTGGTCAGCGATGCGGTGTATCAGCTGCACCCGGAAACCTGGTACCGCTACGCCTTCATCGAGGGTACGGTGCAGGTGCGTGCCGAACGCGGCGAGCGCTACGTGCTGCTGATCACCACCGACGAGGACCGCAGCCTGCAGACGCTCGACAACAAGCCGTTCAAGCGCCCCTTGCAGGCGCTGGCGGTGGATGAGGCGGGCATGCAGCGCCATGCGCATGCCGATGAAGGGGCCTTCGAGCTGGCGATCATGCGCTAGGGGGCGATGTGGATAGGGAGGCCCGCCATGCGCGGGCGGGCAGCAGCCTCCCTGCAAGGCAGGGAGGCTTGGGCGTCAGACTTCCTTGCTGACGACGTGGCCGAACAAGCCCTGGGAGAAGCGTACGCGTTCCTCGGCGTCTTCCTGCAGACCCTTGGCTTTCAGCTCTTCCAGATGGGCCTCCACCGCGTGGGCGCGATGGGTCAGGCCGCAGTCGTTGGCGATCTGGATGTTCAGGCCCGGGCGGGCGTTGAGTTCGAGGATCAACGGCCCCTTGTCCTGGTCCAGGACCATGTCCACGCCGATGTAGCCCAGGCCGCAGAGCTCGTAGCAGCCGGCGGCGAGCTTCATGAAGCCATCCCAGTTCGGCAGTTGCACGCCATCCACCGCGTTGGTGGTGTCCGGGTGCTTGCTGATCTTGTTGTTCAGCCAGGTGCCGCGCAGGGTGACGCCGGTGGCCAGGTCGACACCGACGCCGATGGCGCCCTGGTGCAGGTTGGCCTTGCCGCTGGACTGCCGTGTTGGCAGGCGCAGCATCGCCATCACCGGGTAGCCCATCAGCACGATGATACGGATATCCGGTACGCCCTCGTAGCTGATGCTCTTGAAGATGGTGTCCGGGGTCACGCGGTACTCGATCAGTGCGCGATCACGGTGGCCACCGAGCGAGTACAGCCCGGAGAGGATGCTGGAAATCTGCTGCTCCAGCTCCTCATGGCTGACGATCTTGCCGGAGACGGTCTTGAAGCGATCCTCGAAGCGGTCCGCGATCACCATGATGCCGTCACCGCCAGCGCCCTGCGCCGGCTTGATGACGAAGTCGTTGCGCCCGGCGATGATCTGGTCGAGCTTGTCGATGCCTTTCTCGGTATCGATGATGCCGTACAGCTCCGGTACATCGATACCGGCCTCGATGGCGCGTTCCTTGGTGATGATCTTGTCGTCGACGATGGGGTACAGGTGCCGTTTGTTGTACTTCAGCACGTAGTCCGCATTGCGTCGGTTGATGCCCATGATGCCTTTGGCTTCAAGGGCCTTCCACGTCTTGATCAGGCCGAACATGGTCTTAGTCCTTGAGGAAGGCTTTGAAACGGAACAGTTCGGTCAGGCGGTAGCCGCGGTAACGACCCATCGCCAGCATGAAGCCCACCAGGATCAGCAGGATCGCCGGGAAGGTGAACACGAAGTACACCAGCTCCGGAACCATCATCAGCAGGTGTGCGACGGTGGCGGCGAACAGGGTACCGATGGCGACCTTGAAGGCATGGCCGCCGCCGCGCTCTTCCCAGGTGATCGACAGGCGTTCGATGGTCATGGTCAGGATCACCATCGGGAACAGGGCGACGGACAGGCCGCGCTCCAGGCCCAGCTTGTGGCTGAACAGGCTGATGGCCGCGATCAGCACCACCACGAAGGTCAGCACCACCGACAGGCGTGGCAGCATCTGCAGCTTCAGGTGTTCCAGGTAGGAGCGCAACGACAGGCCGAGCGCCGTGATCACGGTGAACAGGAAGATGCCGAAGCCCAGCTGGGTTTCGCGGAAGGCCAGGGCGATCAGCACCGGGGTAAAGGTCCCCAGGGTCTGCAGGCCACCCAGGTTGCGCAGGATGAGGATCACCAGTACGCCGATCGGGATCATGACCATGATCATGAAGGTCTGCTGGGTCTGCAGGGGCAGGCCGTACAGCGAGTACTCGAGGAAGCTGGCGTCGGTGTTCTCGTCGGTCAGCTTGGCCAGGCGGATGGCATTCATCTCGCTGTTGTTCAGGCTGAAGCTGACCTGGGCCTGACGACCCCCTTCGAGGTTGACCAGCTCTTCGTCACCGATCCACCAGACCAGGCGATCGGCGGGCAGGCCCTGCTCGCCGGATTCGGGATTGAAGTACAGCCATTTTTGGCCATTGAAGCTGCGCAGCCACAGCTCGGGCGACTGGGCGACCTCGGCCTGCAGGCGAATGGTGTGCACGCGTTCCATCGGCACGTGAGCGATGGACAGCAGCAGCTCGACGACCTTGGCCTTGTTGACGGTGGACGCGTCGCCGCCGAGCAGCAGCTTGACGTTGTCGTCGTTGGCGTTGTTGACGCGCTTGATGGTCTCGCTGATGAAGGTCTCGACATCCGCGGAATGCTGGCGGATCGGTGCGAGCAGGGCTTCTGCGGCGATCTTTTCCGGGCCCTCCACGGCAATGCTGTCACGGAAGATCGGCCCCTTGGCAGGCGCCTGCTCGCCGCTGTAACGCTTGGTCAGCACCAGGCGGTAGTAGAGGGTCTGCTTGCCGTTGGCGCGACGGGCCGACCAGGTGACGCGGCGATTGCCGTCGACACGGTTGACGCTGACGCCATAGTTGTTGGAGATGAAACTCTCGTTGAGGCTCACGTAATCCTGGTTCAGCGGCGGTACGAACATCTGCAGCTTGACCGGCTCACGCGGGCTGGCCTGAAACTCGACCTTGGCGTCGATGTTCCACAGATCGTCGGTCTCGTCCTCGGTCACCGGGATGCCGAGAATGAAGATTTGGTATGCCGTAATCAGAACGCCCAGGGTCACCAGCAGGGTGATCAGGACTTTCAGATGCAGGTTCAGAGAGCGCATGGGAATTACTCGCCAGGGGTTGCGTCATCGGTGCAGCCGGGTTTTCCAGCTGCATATTTTAGGCTTGGATCGACCATGGCACCGAAATGCTTGAGGGCTTCGGAGCCGATCAGAAGCGGGTATTGGAATGCACTTCGGTCGGTCAAGTTCACTTCAATTGTGCGCAGGGCCTGCCCCATGCACAGTTCAAGGTCGATTACAGGGCGCGCGGTGTAGGTCTTGCCCTCGTCCGGATCGTAGTCGCCGGCACGGCGTTTGATCTTGCTGATGCGCGCCAGAGGGCGCTCGATCGTGCGCTCGTGGGTGTCGTCGATGGCCAGCACGAAACGCACCCAGGTTTCCCCGTCGCGTTTGAAACGTTCGATGTCTCGGGCGCTGAGCGAGGCGGTCTTGGCGCCGGTGTCGAGCTTGGCTGCCACCTGGAGGTCGAGCTCTTCGATGTAGATGTATTCGTTCAGGCCATAGACGGACTTGCCCATGGCCAGAGCAGGGCAGGACAGGGTCAACAGGCAGAGCAGCAAGGAGAAGGGTTTCAGTCTCATGAGTCCTTGAGAGGTCTTGCCAGGAGAGGGTGATGAACAGCGCCTGGAGGCATCCTGCCAGACAGCTGTCCGCCATGAAGTCTAGCAGGCGAGGCAGCGGACGCTGGCCGGGCTTGAGTTCGGCGAATTCTAGCATGGGGATTTTCCATGCTGACAGACGCTTATGTAGCTTTCTGCAAGTAAGGTGGCGCTTTTCAGACCTGGCCGAGTTGAAAATATTGTCGACAATACTTTGGTCTGCTTTGACTGGTTCGGCTTTTAAGCGTAGTTTTGCGCCTATCGAAATGCTCTGGTGTCGACAATCATGCTGCTCGAATCGAATGAACTGGTCACGCCTCAGGCGGATTCGGAAACACTTTCCGAGCATGTCTTTCGCTTGATCCAGGCGGCCATCGTCAAGGGCGAGATCGCTCCTGGCAGCAAGATCTCCGAGCCGGAGCTGGCGCGTACCTATGGCATCAGTCGCGGCCCGTTGCGTGAGGCGATTCACCGCCTGGAGGGGCAGAAGCTGCTGGTGCGCGTCCCGCACGTGGGCGCACGGGTCGTATCGCTGAGCCATGCCGAGCTGATCGAGCTGTACGAGATCCGCGAATCGCTGGAAGGCATGGCCTGCCGCCTGGCCGCCGAGCGCATGACGCAGACGGAAATCGACGAGCTGCGCCGGGTGCTGGAACTGCACGAGCAGGACGCCGCTTTCAAGGCGGGGGTCGGCTACTACCAGCAGGAAGGCGACTTCGACTTCCACTACCGGATCATCCAGGGCAGCGGCAATCGTACCCTGGCCAAGCTGCTCTGCGACGAGCTGTATCAGCTGGTGCGCATGTATCGCCTGCAGTTTTCCGCGACGCCCAACCGGCCGCGCCAGGCGTTCGCCGAGCATCACCGCATTCTCGATGCCATCGCCGACCGTGACGGCGAACTGGCCGAACTGCTGATGCGCCGTCATATCGGCGCTTCCAAGCGCAACATCGAGCGCCACTACGTTGCCCAGAACGGGCAGGGCGCGCTCACCACTCCATCCAAGACCCGAGGTGATTCATGACTCAGCTTTCCGCCGGCCAGCGTTTCCGCCAGGCCCTCGCCATCGAGAGTCCGCTGCAGGTAATCGGTGCGATCAACGCCAACCACGCGCTGCTGGCCAAGCGCGCGGGCTTTCGCGCCATTTATCTGTCTGGCGGTGGTGTGGCAGCCGGCTCCCTCGGTTTGCCGGACCTGGGCATCAACACTTTGGATGACGTGCTGACCGACGTGCGGCGCATCACCGATGTCTGCGACCTGCCGCTGCTGGTGGACATCGACACCGGCTTCGGTCCCAGTGCCTTCAACATCGAGCGCACCATCAAGAACCTGATCAAGGCCGGTGCCGCCGCGGCGCACATCGAGGACCAGGTCGGCGCCAAGCGCTGCGGTCACCGTCCGGGCAAGGAAATCGTCTCCTGCGAAGAAATGGTCGACCGCGTGCGTGCTGCCGCCGATGCCAGGACCGACCCCGATTTCTTCCTCATCGCCCGCACCGACGCCATCCAGGCCGAAGGCGTGGACGCGGCCATCGAACGCTGCCAGGCCTACGTCGAGGCCGGTGCCGACGGCATCTTCGCCGAGGCAGCGTATGACCTGCCGACCTACAAGCGTTTCGTCGATGCGCTGAACGTGCCGGTACTGGCCAACATCACCGAGTTCGGTGCCACGCCGCTGTTCACCCGCGACGAACTGGCCTCGGTCGGCGTCGCCATCCAGCTCTATCCGCTGTCCGCCTTCCGCGCGGCGAACAAGGCGGCCGAGAGTGTCTACACCTCGATTCGCCAGAACGGCCACCAGAAGGACGTGATCGAGCTGATGCAGACCCGTGCCGAGCTCTATGACCGTATCGGCTACCACGCCTTCGAGCAGAAGCTCGATGCGCTGTTCGCCGCCGGCAAGAAATAAAGACAAGAACAAAGATTCGAGGAGATAACCATGAGTGCTACTGAAACCACCCCTGGCTTCAAACCGAAGAAGTCCGTCGCCCTGAGCGGCACCGCCGCCGGCAACACCGCGCTGTGCACCGTTGGCCGTACCGGTAACGACCTGCATTACCGTGGCTATGACGTGCTCGATTTCGCCAATCGCTGCGAGTTCGAGGAAATCGCCCACCTGCTGGTCCACGGCAAGTTGCCGAATGTCGCTGAGCTGGCCGGATACAAGGCCAAGCTCAAGGCGCTGCGTGGCCTGCCGGCCGGGGTCAAGGCCGCGCTGGAGCAGCTGCCGCCGTCCGCCCATCCGATGGACGTGATGCGTACCGCGGTGTCCGTGCTCGGTTGCCTGGCGCCGGAGAAGGACGATCACAACCATCCGGGTGCCCGCGACATTGCCGACAAGCTTATGGCCTCGCTGGGTTCGGCGCTGCTGTACTGGTACCACTACAGCCACAACGGCAAGCGTATCGAGGTGGACACCGACGATGACTCCATCGGCGGCCACTTCCTCCATCTGCTGCACGGCGAGAAACCGCGCGAGTCCTGGGTGCGTGCCATGCACACCTCGCTCAACCTGTACGCCGAGCACGAGTTCAATGCCTCGACCTTCACCTCGCGGGTGATCGCCGGCACCGGCTCGGACCTGTTCTCCTGCATCGCCGGTTCCATCGGTGCGCTGCGCGGGCCGAAGCACGGCGGCGCCAACGAAGTGGCCTTCGAAGTGCAGAAGCGCTACGACAGCCCGGACGAAGCCGAGGCCGACATCCGTGCCCGGGTCGAGCGCAAGGAGGTGGTGATCGGCTTCGGTCACCCGGTCTATACCGTCAGCGACCCGCGCAACAAGGTGATCAAGGAAGTGGCTCGCGAGCTCTCGGTGGAGCAGGGCAACAGCAAGATGTACGACATCGCCGAGCGCCTGGAGAGCGTGATGTGGGACATCAAGAAGATGTTCCCCAACCTCGACTGGTTCAGCGCCGTCAGCTACCACATGATGGGTGTGCCCACCGCGATGTTCACCCCGCTGTTCGTCATCGCCCGCACCGCCGGCTGGTCCGCGCACGTCATCGAGCAGCGCATCGACGGCAAGATCATCCGCCCGAGCGCCAACTACACAGGCCCCGAAGACCTGAAGTTCGTGCCGCTCAAGGATCGTAAATAATCATGACCGACACCGTGAATAGCCAATACCGCAAGCGCTTGCCCGGTACCGCGCTGGATTACTTCGACGCCCGTGAGGCGGTCGAGGCGATCCAGGCCGGCGCCTGGAGCAAGCTGCCCTACACCTCGCGCGTGCTCGCCGAGCAGCTGGTACGTCGCTGCGCGCCGCAGGACCTGACGGCGTCGCTGGAGCAACTGGTCTATCGCCGGCGCGACCTGGACTTCCCCTGGTATCCGGCGCGCGTGGTGTGCCACGACATCCTGGGGCAGACCGCGCTGGTCGACCTGGCCGGCCTGCGCGATGCCATCGCCGACAAGGGCGGCGATCCGGCCAAGGTCAACCCGGTGGTGCCGACGCAGCTGATCGTCGACCACTCCCTGGCCGTGGAGGCCGCGGGGTTCGATCCGGATGCGTTCGAGAAGAACCGCGCCATCGAGGACCGCCGCAACGAGGATCGCTTCCACTTCATCGACTGGACCAAGACCGCGTTCAAGAACGTCGACGTGATCCCGGCCGGCAACGGCATCATGCACCAGATCAACCTGGAGAAGATGAGCCCGGTGATCCAGGCACGTGGCGGCATCGCGTTCCCCGACACCTGCGTCGGCACCGACTCGCACACGCCGCACGTCGATGCGCTGGGCGTGATCGCCATCGGCGTCGGCGGCCTGGAGGCCGAGACCGTGATGCTTGGCCATCCGTCGATGATGCGCCTGCCTGATATCGTCGGCGTCGAGCTGACCGGCAAGCGTCAGCCGGGCATCACCGCCACCGATATCGTCCTGGCCCTGACCGAATTCCTGCGCAAGGAGCGCGTGGTGGGTGCCTACGTCGAGTTCTTCGGCGAAGGGGCCGACAGCCTGTCCATCGGCGACCGCGCGACGATCTCCAACATGTGCCCGGAATACGGCGCCACGGCCTCGATGTTCTACATCGACGAGCAGACCGTCGACTACCTCAAGCTCACCGGTCGCGAGCCGGAGCAGGTGGCGCTGGTCGAGCACTACGCCAGGACCCTGGGGCTGTGGAGCGATGCGCTGACAAGCGCGGAGTACGAGCGGGTACTGCGTTTCGATCTGGGCAGCGTGGTGCGCAACATGGCGGGGCCGTCCAACCCGCATCGACGCCTGCCGACCTCGGCCCTGGCCGAGCGCGGCATCGCCGATGAAGCCAAGCTGCAGTCCGGCAAGGGCGAGGAAGCCGAGGGGCTGATGCCCGACGGCGCGGTGATCATCGCGGCCATCACCAGTTGCACCAACACCTCCAACCCGCGCAACGTCGTCGCGGCCGGTCTGGTGGCGAAGAAGGCCAATGCCCTGGGGCTGGTACGCAAGCCCTGGGTGAAGACCTCGTTCGCGCCAGGCTCGAAGGTCGCCAGGCTGTATCTGGAAGAGGCCGGCCTGCTGCCGGAGCTGGAGAAGCTCGGCTTCGGCATCGTCGCCTACGCCTGCACCACCTGCAACGGCATGTCCGGTGCGCTCGATCCGCAGATCCAGAAGGAGATCATCGACCGCGACCTGTACGCCACCGCCGTGCTCTCGGGCAACCGCAACTTCGACGGGCGCATCCATCCCTATGCCAAGCAGGCCTTCCTCGCTTCGCCGCCGCTGGTGGTGGCCTACGCCATCGCCGGCACCGTGCGCTTCGATATCGAGCAGGACGCGCTGGGTACCGATGCCAACGGCAATCCGGTCACCCTGAAGGACCTCTGGCCGAGCGACGAGGAGATCGACGCCATCGTCGCCGCCAGCGTGAAGCCGGAGCAGTTCCGCCAGATCTACATTCCGATGTTCGACCTCGGTAGCGTGCAGGAGGCGGAAAGCCCGCTGTACGACTGGCGACCGATGTCCACCTACATCCGCCGTCCGCCGTACTGGGAAGGCGCGCTGGCCGGCGAGCGCACGCTCAAGGGCATGCGTCCGCTGGCGATCCTGCCGGACAACATCACCACCGATCACCTGTCGCCGTCCAACGCCATCCTGGCGGACTCGGCGGCGGGCGAGTACCTGGCGAAGATGGGCCTGCCGGAGGAGGACTTCAACTCCTACGCCACCCACCGTGGCGATCACCTGACCGCGCAGCGTGCCACCTTCGCCAACCCGCAGTTGGTCAACGAGATGGTCGTGGTCGACGGGCAGGTCAAGAAGGGCTCGCTAGCCCGCGTGGAGCCGGAAGGCAAGGTCATGCGCATGTGGGAGGCGATCGAAACCTACATGAACCGCAAGCAGAACCTGATCATCGTTGCCGGTGCCGACTACGGCCAGGGCAGTTCGCGCGACTGGGCGGCCAAGGGCGTGCGTCTGGCTGGCGTGGAAGTGATCGTCGCCGAAGGCTTCGAACGCATCCACCGTACCAACCTGGTGGGCATGGGCGTGCTGCCGGTGGAGTTCAAACCGGGTACCACGCGCCTGACCCTGGGCCTGGACGGCACCGAGACCTACGACATCGAAGGCGAGATCTCGCCGCGTTGCGAGCTGACCCTGGTGGTCAATCGCCATGACGGTGAAGTGCTCAAGGTACCGGTGACTTGCCGCCTGGATACCGCTGCCGATGTCAGCGTGTACAAGGCTGGTGGTGTGCTGCAGCGCTTCGCCAAGGACTTCCTCGAAGGCGCGGTGGCCTGACCTCGCTGGGTGGATCACGCCTCATTCATCTACCGTGGAATCCGCCACGGTGGATGGAAAGCGCCATCCACCCTGCGCCTGGCACGTAGCCCGGATGTAATCCGGGCATGGCCAAATCTGCTTGCCCCGGGTTGCATCCGGGCCACTTTTTCAGGACTGCACTCATGGCTCATCTGCCGCAAGTGAAAATCCCCGCTACCTACATCCGTGGCGGTACCAGCAAGGGCGTGTTCTTTCGCCAGCAGGATCTGCCCGAGCGCTGCCAGGTGCCGGGCGAGGCGCGTGACCGGTTGTTCATGCGCGTCATCGGCAGTCCTGATCCCTATTCGGCGCATATCGATGGCATGGGCGGTGCGACCTCGTCCACGTCGAAATGCGTGATTCTGTCGGCCAGCAGTCAGCCGGAGCACGATGTCGATTACCTCTATGGCCAGGTCTCCATCGACAAGGCCTTCGTCGACTGGAGCGGCAACTGCGGCAACCTGTCCACGGCAGCGGGGGCGTTCGCCATTCATGCCGGCCTCGTGGACCCGGCGCGGATTCCGCAGAACGGCACCTGCGTGGTGCGCATCTGGCAGGCCAACATTCACAAGACCATCATCGCCCATGTGCCGATCAGCAACGGCCAGGTGCAGGAAACCGGCGATTTCGAGCTGGATGGCGTGACCTTTCCGGCGGCGGAGATCGTGCTGGAGTTCCTCGACCCGTCCGACGATGGCGAGGAGGGGGGCTCGATGTTCCCCACCGGCAACCTCGTCGACGACCTCGAGGTGCCTGGCATCGGCACCTTCAAAGCGACCCTGATCAGCGCCGGCATCCCCACGGTGTTCGTCAATGCCGAGGACATCGGCTACCAGGGCACCGAGCTGCGCGAGGCCATCAATGGCGACCCGGCGCAGCTGGCGCGTTTCGAGCAGATCCGCATCGCCGGTGCGCTGCGCATGGGGCTGATCGCGACTGCCGAGGAGGCTGCGACCCGTCAGCACACGCCGAAGATCGCCTTCGTCAGCCCGCCCAAGGATTACCGCACCTCCAGCGGCAAGCAGGTGCAGGCCGGCGAGATCGACCTGCTGGTGCGTGCGCTGTCGATGGGCAAGCTGCACCACGCCATGATGGGCACCTGTGCGGTGGCCATCGGCACGGCGGCGGCGGTGCCGGGCACCCTGGTCAACCTGGCCGCCGGTGGTGGTGAGCGTGAAGCGGTGCGTTTCGGCCATCCGTCCGGCACCTTGCGCGTCGGTGCCGAGGCCCGGCAGGTCGAGGGTCAGTGGGCGGTGACCAAGGCGGTGATGAGCCGCAGTGCGCGCATCCTGATGGAAGGCTGGGTACGGGTGCCGGGCGACAGCTTCTGAGTCGCTCAGTGCTGGCTGGTACCCAGCAACAGGCCGCCGGCGCTGACGAAGAAGGCGCCGGTGGTGCGGTTCAGGTTGCGCACGCCACGGGCACTGCGAATCAGGCGGCGGATCTGCAGGCCGAACAGTGCATAGAGCAGCGAAGCGGCGTACTCCGCCAGCAGATAGGTCGTGCCCAGGTAGAGAAACTGCTCGGCGGCAGGCTGATCGGGGCGGATGAACTGCGGGAAGATCGCCGCGAACAACAGAATGGCCTTGGGGTTGCTGATGCCGATGAGGAATTCCTGGCGCGTCGCCAGCCACAGGGTGCGCCTGGGTTGCGTCAGACCTTGCTGTTCGTCCAGGGCGAAGGCGCGGCTGCGCCAGGCGCTGACACCCAGGTAGAGCAGGTAGGCGGCGCCGACCCACTTGATCGCGGTGAACAGCTGTTCGGAGGCCATCAGCATGGCGCCGAGGCCGACCGCCGAAATGAGCAGGAAGAAAGCGAATGCGATGACCCGCCCGGTGGTCGCCAGTACGGCGGTCGTCACGCCATGGCGGATACCGTTGTTCATCGCACAGAAGTTGTTGGGCCCCGGGGTAATGGCGATCAGCAGGGCGATCGGGGCGAACAGCACGGCATCGTTGAGCGTCATGGCGGGCTCGCGGCAGGTTATTTGAGACGGCGTTCCACGCCTTTTTCCACCAGGATCTTGGCGGAAATCTCTTCCACGGAGAAGTGCGTGGAGTTGATGAAGGCGATGTTCTCGCGGCGGAACAGGCTCTCCACCTCGCGCACCTCGAACTCGCACTGCGCATAGCTGGCGTAGCGGCTGTTGGGTTTGCGCTCGTGGCGGATGGCGGTGAGGCGATCCGGGTCGATGGTCAGGCCGAACAGCTTGTCGCGGTACTTCTTCAGCGACTCGGGCAGCTGCAGGCGCTCCATGTCGTCTTCCGTCAGCGGATAGTTGGCGGCGCGGATGCCGTACTGCATGGCCATGTACAGGCAGGTGGGCGTTTTGCCGCAGCGTGACACGCCGACCAGAATCAGGTCGGCCTTGTCGTAATAGTGGGTGCGGGCGCCATCGTCGTTGTCCAGGGCGAAGTTCACCGCCTCGATGCGCTCCATGTAGTTGGAGTTCTGGCCGATGGAGTGCGACTTGCCGACGGAATAGGAGGAGTGCGAACTCAACTCCTGCTCCAGCGGCGAGAGGAAGGTGGAGAAGATGTCGATCATGAAACCATTCGCGGTATCGAGGATCGCACGAATGTCACGGTTGACGATGGTGTCGAAGATGATCGGACGCATGCCGTCTCTTTCGGCAGCGGCATCGATTTGTTGTACCATGGCGCGCGCTTTTTCGACGCTGTCGATATAAGGGCGGGTCAGTTTGGTGAACTGAATGTTCTCGAACTGCGCGAGCAGGCTCTGGCCCAGGGTTTCGGCCGTGATGCCGGTGCCGTCGGAGATGAAGAAAGCGGTTCGTTTCATTTGCGCCAAAGGCCTTAAGCTGAGTTCGATTCTTGGCTATGATAGGCCGCGTTTTTCGCCGGCCCCATGGGGTCTGGCATTGTTACTTATTCAAGGGCAAGGCCACAATCTTGCGGCAACCTGTCGCCGGAGCGTCCAGCCCCCCGAGAATTTGCGTGAAGGCTGCCAGCTGGAGCCCTGCAGGGCCGAAGTGCAGCGGGCTTCACGCGAGTTCTGAGCTTTTCCAACATTCTAGTGGAGAGATCACCTTGGTAGAGTACGTAGTTTCCCTCGATAAGCTCGGCGTCCACGATGTAGAGCATGTGGGGGGCAAAAACGCATCCCTCGGCGAGATGATCAGTAATCTGGCGGGTGCCGGCGTCTCGGTTCCCGGTGGTTTCGCCACGACCGCCCAGGCCTATCGCGATTTCCTCGAGCAGAGCGGCCTGAACGAGCGCATCCACGCCGCACTGGATGCCCTGGACGTCGATGACGTCAACGCCCTGGCCAAGACCGGCGCAGAAATCCGCCAATGGGTGATGGACGCCGAATTCCCGGCTCGTCTCGATGCCGAGATCCGCGAAGCCTTCGCCGCCATGAGCGCCGGCAACGACAACATGGCGGTCGCCGTGCGTTCCTCCGCTACCGCCGAAGACCTGCCGGACGCGTCCTTCGCCGGCCAGCAGGAGACCTTCCTCAACATCCGTGGCGTGGACAACGTGATCCGCGCCGCCAAGGAGGTGTTCGCCTCCCTGTTCAACGACCGCGCCATCGCCTACCGCGTGCACCAGGGCTTCGACCACAAGCTGGTCGCCCTGTCCGCCGGCGTGCAGCGCATGGTGCGTTCGGAAACCGGCACCGCCGGCGTGATGTTCACCCTCGACACCGAGTCCGGCTTCCGTGACGTGGTGTTCATCACCGGCGCCTACGGCCTCGGCGAGACCGTGGTCCAGGGTGCGGTCAACCCCGACGAGTTCTACGTGCACAAGCCGACCCTGGAAGCCGGTCGCCCGGCGATCCTGCGTCGCAACCTGGGCAGCAAGGCGATCAAGATGGTCTATGGCGACGAAGCCAAGGCCGGCCGCTCGGTCAAGACCGTGGAAGTCGATCGCGCCGAGCGCGCCCGTTTCTGCATCAGCGATGCCGAGGTCAGCGAGCTGGCCAAGCAGGCCCTGATCATCGAGAAGCACTACGGCCGCCCGATGGACATCGAGTGGGCCAAGGACGGTGACGACGGCAAGCTGTACATCGTGCAGGCTCGTCCGGAAACCGTGAAGAGCCGTTCCAGCGCCACCGTGATGGAGCGCTACCTGCTGAAAGAGAAGGGCACCGTGCTGGTGGAAGGTCGCGCCATCGGTCAGCGCATCGGCGCCGGCAAGGTCCGCGTGATCCACGACGTTTCCGAGATGGACAAGGTCCAGCCGGGCGACGTGCTGGTCTCCGACATGACCGATCCGGACTGGGAGCCGGTGATGAAGCGCGCCAGCGCCATCGTCACCAACCGTGGCGGGCGTACCTGCCACGCGGCGATCATCGCCCGTGAGCTGGGCATTCCGGCCGTGGTTGGCTGCGGCAACGCGACCAGCGTGCTGAAGGACGGCCAGGGCGTCACCGTTTCCTGCGCCGAAGGCGACACCGGTTTCATCTTCGAAGGCGAACTGGGCTTCGATATTCGCAAGAACTCGGTCGACGCCATGCCGGACCTGCCGTTCAAGATCATGATGAACGTCGGCAACCCGGACCGTGCCTTCGACTTCGCCCAGCTGCCCAACGAGGGCGTGGGCCTGGCCCGCCTGGAATTCATCATCAACCGCATGATCGGCGTGCACCCGAAAGCGCTGCTGAACTTCGCCGGCCTGCCGCCGGAGATCAAGGACAGCGTCGAGAAGCGCATCGCCGGCTACGGCGACCCGGTCGACTTCTACGTCGAGAAGCTGGTCGAGGGCATCAGCACCCTGGCCGCCGCGTTCTGGCCGAAGAAGGTCATCGTGCGCCTGTCGGACTTCAAGTCCAACGAATACGCCAACCTGATCGGCGGCAAGCTGTACGAGCCGGAAGAAGAGAACCCGATGCTCGGCTTCCGTGGTGCCTCGCGCTACATCAGCGAGTCGTTCCGCGACTGCTTCGAGCTGGAGTGCCGCGCGCTGAAGAAAGTGCGCAACGAGATGGGCCTGACCAACGTCGAGATCATGGTGCCGTTCGTGCGTACCCTCGGCGAAGCCAGCCAGGTGGTCGAGCTGCTGGCCAGCAATGGTCTGTCCCGTGGTCAGGATGGCCTGAAGGTCATCATGATGTGCGAGCTGCCGTCCAACGCCCTGCTGGCCGATGAGTTCCTCGAGTTCTTCGATGGTTTCTCCATCGGTTCCAACGACCTCACCCAGCTGACCCTGGGCCTGGATCGTGACTCCGGCATCGTCGCGCACCTGTTCGATGAACGTAACCCGGCGGTGAAGAAGCTGCTGGCCAACGCCATTGCCGCCTGCAACAAGGCGGGCAAGTACATCGGCATCTGCGGTCAGGGCCCGTCGGACCACCCGGACCTGGCGCGCTGGCTGATGGAGCAGGGCATCGAGAGCGTGTCGCTGAACCCGGATTCGGTACTCGACACCTGGTTCTTCCTGGCCGAGGCCCAACCGGCCTAAGCGTCGCGATCGACCGAAGAAGGGCGGGTTGATCCCGCCCTTTTTTTGCTTTCAGGCCGTCGAAAGTGGTCGTGCAGACGCTCCCGACGGTTTTCGTTGCCTGTCATCCGAGCAGGCAGCCCCCTGGTCCGTCGCTGACGGCGACATGAATTGCTTTCGGCAGTTCTTTCGCATGCCGTTCAGCGCCATTGTGGTCTCCGTGGTCCATGCAGAGCAGTAGTGAGCTTTTCCCGGTATCTCTGATCAGCGCCGAGTTGCGTGGCGACCTCAGTGAGGACATCTACCTTCTCAAGCCCAACAACAGCCCGGACCCGAGTGTCGAGCTGGCGCTCACGCGTCTCGGGCCGGCCCGCCACGAGGATGGCCGTGGGGTGCCCGTGGTGCTGCTGCATGGCAGCTTCTCCAATCGACGCTTCTGGTACTCGCCCAAGGGCATCGGCCTGGGTGCGCACCTGGCCCGGGCCGGTTTCGATGTATGGATCGCCGAAATGCGTGGTCATGGTCTGTCGCCGCGCAACGAGTGCTACCGCAGCAACAGCGTGGCCCAGTACGTGCGTTACGACCTGCCGGCCATCGCCGACTTCATCTTCGAGCAGAGCGGCCAGGTGCCGCACTGGATCGGTCACTCGCTGGGCGGGGTGATCCTGGCCGCCGCCTTGGGCGGTGGCTATCTCGACGAGACACGGGCGCGCTCGGCAGCACTGTTCGGCAGTCAGATCAGCCGCATCTACTGGCCGCTTAAGATCCCGCCGGTGGAGTGGGGCAGCCGCCTGTTGTTGCGCGCGTTTCCCTACCTGTCCGGGCGGCGTCTCAAGCGTGGTCCCGAGGACGAGCCCGTCGGGCTGGCATTGGAGACCCTGCGCTGGTTACGCCTGTTCGGGCGTTTCGCCGACGACGAGCGGGACTGGTGGGCCGGGCTTGCCGAGGTGCGCCTGCCGCTGCTCGCGGTGAGTGCCGCCGGCGACCACCAGGACCCGGCCTGGGCCTGTCGCAAGCTGCTCGAGCAGTGTTCGGCGGCGGACTCTGAGTTTCTCCTGCTGGGCAAGACGGCTGGCTTCTCCAGCGATTTCGGCCATATCGAGATGCTGGTCAGCAAGGAGGCGCAGCGCGAGGTCTGGCCGCTCGCCGAATACTGGTTGCAGCACCTGCGGTTGCCCGATGGCTTCGCCGAGCGAGGCGCCAGCCAGGACGCTTGAGGGGTTGCGGGCGTTTCTTCGTGGCGCGCTTGACGCTAATATGTGACGCATCAGGCGCAGCCGGTCATTTTCAGGATTTGTTGCCAGTCACTCGTTCGCTGGGCGCAGCCGCATTGCGCTGAATTGTCCCGGCGAGCGCGGGTCAATGAAGGTGACCCCGGCGCCAGCCGCCCTTGCTTATCCAATGTCGAAAGGAGTTCTGTCATGCACTACGTCACCCCCGATCTGTGCGATGCGTACCCGGAGCTGGTTCAGGTGGTCGAGCCGATGTTCGCCAACTATGGCGGCCGCGATTCCTTTGGTGGCCAGATCGTCACGATCAAGTGCCACGAAGACAACTCCCTGGTGAAGGAGCAGGTCGACCTGCCCGGTCAGGGCAAGGTACTGGTGGTGGACGGTGGCGGCTCCCTGCGCCGTGCGCTGCTCGGCGACATGCTCGCCGAGAAGGCGGCCAAGAACGGCTGGGAAGGCATCGTGGTGTATGGCTGCATCCGTGACGTCGACGTGATCGCGCAGACCGATCTCGGCGTGCAGGCGCTGGCCAGCCACCCGATGAAGACCGACAAGCGCGGTATCGGCGACCTCAACGTGGCAGTGACCTTCGGTGGCGTCACCTTCAAGCCGGGTGAGTACCTGTACGCCGACAACAACGGCGTCATCGTGTCGCCGCAAGCCCTGACCATGCCGGAGTGAGTGCGATGCCGGGGCCGACTGCCGCGCTGCTGCATGCCTTCGTGCTCGACGGGCAGGGCGGTGCGCGCAGCATCGAACGCAGCCAGCTGGACAGCCTGCAACTGGCCGAGCAGGAAAGCCTCTGGCTGCACTGGGATCGTAGCCAGGAGCAGGCGCAGCGCTGGCTGCGCGAGAGCAGCGGGCTGGACGAATTCAGCTGCGACCTGCTGCTGGAGGAGAACACCAGGCCGCGCCTGCTGCCCTTGCCGGACCATGAGCTGCTGGTGTTTCTGCGGGGGATCAACCGCAACCCAGGGGCCGAGCCGGAGGACATGGTCTCGGTGCGCATCTTCGCCGATGCCAGGCGCATCATCTCCCTGCGTCTGCGCCCGCTGCTGGCGACCGACGCGCTGATCGCCGATCTGCAGGCCGGCAAGGGCCCCAGAACCTCCTCCGAGCTGCTGCTGGAGCTGGCGCGCCACCTGACCAGTCGCGTCGACGACCTGGTGACCGAGCTGAGCGAGCAACTCGATGACGAGGAAGACCGTCTCGACGAAGACGAATGCTACCGCCCGGATCACGGCCTGATGCTGCAGGTGCGCCGACGCGCTGCCAGCCTGCGCCGGTTCCTGGCGCCGCAGCGTGACCTGTATGCGCAGCTGGCACGCAACAAGCAGCCGTGGTTCGTCGAGGACGACGATGACTACTGGAACGAGCTCAACAACAGGCTGACGCGTTACCTGGAGGAGCTGGAGCTGATTCGTGAGCGGGTCGGCCTGGTGCTCGAGGCGGAAAGCAGTCGGCTTGGCGAGCGCATGAATCGGATCATGTACCGCTTTACGGTGATTACCGGCCTGTTCCTGCCGCTGAGCTTCCTGACCGGGCTGCTGGGCATCAACGTCGGCGGCATTCCGGGGGCTGATAATCCCACCGGTTTCTTCGTCGCCTGCGGCCTGATGCTGCTGCTGGCGGTGGGGCAGTTGTTGCTTTTCCGCCGCTGGCGCTGGCTGTGATGTGTGACTCATTGCCCGGCCATGACGTCTAGCCGTGACATCCCGTGAGGTGCGCATGCACGATCCATTTGAAGAATCTCTACGCGATTTGCTCAAGTCCTCGCCGTCCAGCCATGACGACGATGCCTGTCTGCACCGGGTTCTCAAGACCGCCAACCGACAAGTCGGTGCGGGCGATCTGTTCAGCCTGATGGGGCACTGGGCACAGGCCTTGATGATCGCCTTGAACAACGGTTCGGCGCATGTGGCGCCGGTTTCGCGCCGTACCCAATCCTCTGCTGCTGCTGATAAGGCTGATTGAAATGGAACTCGACCCCTGGACCCAAAGCCTGATTTCCGCGATGACCGCACTCTGGACCAAGGTTGCCGGCTTCATTCCCAACCTGTTCGTTGCGCTGGTGCTGGTGCTGCTCGGCTTCGTCGTCGCCAAGCTGCTTGATACTCTGCTGTCCAAGCTACTGGGCAAGGTCGGCCTTGATCGCCTGATGACCGGCACCGGCCTGACCAAGATGCTGGCCCGCGTGGGCATTCACGCCTCGGTGTCGACCCTGATCGGTAAGATCGTCTACTGGTTCGTGCTGCTGATCTTCCTGGTCTCGGCCGCGGAGTCCCTCGGCCTGCAGCGGGTTTCCGCCACGCTCGACGTGCTGGCGCTCTATCTGCCCAAGGTGTTCGGTGCCGCACTGGTGCTGCTCGCCGGCGTGCTGCTGGCACAACTGGTCAGCAGCCTGGTGCGTGGCGCCGCAGAAGGCGTGGGTCTGGAGTACGCGCACGGTCTTGGCCGCGTGGCCCAGGGCCTGGTGATCATCATCAGCATCTCCGTGGCCATCGGTCAGCTGGAAGTCAAGACCGATCTGCTCAACAACGTCATCGCCATCGTCCTGATTTCCGTCGGGCTGGCGGTTGCACTGGCCCTGGGCCTGGGCAGTCGGGATATCGCCAGCCAGATCCTGGCAGGCATTTATGTGCGCGAGTTGTACCAGGTCGGGCAACAAGTGCAGGTGGGTGATGTCGAAGGACAGATCGAAGAGATCGGCACGGTGAAAACCACCTTGCTCACCGACAGCGGTGAGCTGGTATCCGTCGCGAATCGAGTGATGCTCGAGCAACGCGTGAACAGTCGCTGACGCCAATCTGTTATTTTATGTAGCTGCCCGGCAAGGTGTGACCTGTCGGGCACTTTTCGTCCTGACCGTCGGCCCGACCCGTTTTGAACAAAGCTCAGCCACTGCCCAAGCGCTACGACCCCCGCGAGCTCACCGATGAAGAGCTGGTGACGCGCGCCCACGACGAGCTGTTTCACATCACGCGTGCTTACGAAGAGCTGATGCGTCGCTACCAGCGCACGTTATTCAATGTGTGCGCACGTTATTTAGGGAACGAAAGGGACGCTGATGATGTCTGTCAGGAAGTCATGCTTAAAGTGCTCTATGGCCTGAAGAACTTCGAAGGCAAATCCAAGTTCAAGACCTGGCTGTACAGCATTACCTACAACGAGTGCATTACGCAGTATCGAAAAGAGCGGCGTAAGCGTCGATTGATTGACGCCTTAAGTTTGGATCCACTTGAAGAAGCGTCCGACGAAAAGACTCCCAAGGTCGAGGAGCGAGGCGGTCTGGACCGCTGGCTGGTCCATGTCAATCCGATCGACCGAGAGATTCTCGTGTTGCGTTTTGTTGCAGAACTCGAGTTTCAAGAGATTGCAGACATCATGCACATGGGCTTGAGCGCGACGAAGATGCGCTACAAGCGAGCATTGGATCGGTTGCGGGATAAATTTTCGGAAACTTCCGAAACTTAGTTCAGCTTTCCGACCACTAAGGGGATGGCGAGACCTGATAAAATCGCCGCCAAGTTGCCGACTGATTTACCTGGCAACTGACTAACCACCAAGATGGGGATTTAACGGATGAAAGTAAAAAACACCTTGGGCGTTGTGATTGGCTCTATCGTTGCCGCAACTTCCTTCGGCGCGCTGGCGCAAGGCCAAGGCGCTGTCGAGGTGGAGGGTTTCGTCAATCGCTACTTCGCCGACTCTCAGCGTGACTTCGCTCACGACGAAGGCAACCTGTTCGGCGGCAGCATCGGCTACTACCTGACCGACGAAGTCGAGCTGGCACTGTCCTATGGCGAGTACCACGACCTGCGTGGCGAAGGTTCTGCCGGTAGCAAGAACATCAAGGGCAACCTGACCGACCTGAAGGCCATCTACCACTTCGGCCAGCCGACTGCCGGTCTGCGTCCGTACGTGTCTGCCGGTTTCGGTCATCAGAGCATCGGCGACGCCAACGGCAGTGGTCGTAACCACTCCACCCTGGCTATCGCAGGCGCTGGCGCCAAGTACTACTTCACCGAGATGTTCTATGCCCGCGCTGGCGTGGACGCTCTGTACAACATCGACCAGGGCGACACCGAGTGGCAAGCCGGCGTCGGTGTGGGTCTGAACTTCGGTGGTGGCAGCAAGCCGGCTCCGGCTCCGGTCGTCGCCGCTGTCGAGCCGACTCCCGAGCCTGCTCCGGAACCGGCCATGGAAACCGTTCGTGTCGAGCTGGACGTCAAGTTCGACTTCGACAAGGACCGCGTGAAAGAAGAAAGCTACGGTGACATCAAGAACCTGGCTGACTTCATGAACCAGTACCCGCAGACCACCACCACCGTTGAAGGTCACACCGACTCCGTCGGTAGCGATGCTTACAACCAGGGTCTGTCCGAGCGTCGTGCCAACGCCGTGCGTAACGTGCTGGTCAACCAGTACGGTGTGGACGGTGAGCGCGTGAACGCTGTTGGCTACGGCGAGACTCGCCCGGTTGCCGACAACGCCAGCGACTCCGGCCGCGCCATCAACCGTCGCGTTGAAGCCGAAGTGGAAGCCCAGATCAAGCAGTAATGCATCTGGCGCTCTGAGAAAACCCGGCTTCGGCCGGGTTTTTCTTTTTCTGCGCGCTCATCCGTGCGCCAGCTGCGCAAGATCCAGCGTGGCACGTTGCTGCACGACCTCGCCGATGACCAGGATCGCCGGGCTCTTCAGGGCGAAAGCTGTGGCATCGTCGAGCATGCTGGCGAGGCGGCTACGGCATTCGCGCTGCTGAGGTAGCGAGGCACTCTCGATCATCGCCACCGGCATCTCGCCCGGCATGCCACCGGCGAGCAGCCCCGCGCGGATGTCCGCCAGTTTCGCCACGCCCATGTAGATCACCAGCGTCGTGCCGCTCTGCGCCAGCGCGGCCCAGTTCAATGCGCTGTCGTCCTGGGTGTGGGCGGTCAGCAGGGTCACGCCACGGGCCGTGCCACGCAGGGTCAGGGGGATGCCGCAACTGGTCGCGCCTGCCAGGCCGGCGGTGATGCCATTGACGATCTCCACCTCGATGCCTCGTGCGGCCAGCCAGTCCGCTTCTTCGCTGCCGCGGCCGAAGATGCACGGGTCGCCACCTTTCAGGCGTACCACGCATTTGCCCTGGCGGGCGTAGCGCAGCATCAGGCGGTGAATGAAGGCCTGTGGCGTGGAGCGGCATCCGCCACGCTTGCCCACCGGGATGATGCGCGCTGCGTGGCTGTGCTCGAGCACGGCCGGGTTGACCAGATCGTCGATCAGGACGATCTCGGCCTGCCGCAGTGCCTTGACCGCCTTGAGGGTGAGCAGCTCCGGGTCACCGGGGCCTGCGCCTACCAGCCAGACTTTTGCACTCATGTCAGGTTCCTCACAGGGTTTGCGCGACTGGCCGGGTGGCCAGCAGGCGCTTGATTTCGGGGACGCAGGAGCCGCAGCTGGTGCCGCAACCGAGCGTCTGTTTCAGCTCGGCCAGGTCGAGCCCCTTGGCAATGCCGGCGCGGACCTTGGCCTCGCTGACGTTCAGGCAATTGCACAGGACCTTGCTGGGCGCTGCGCCGGCGTTGCCGGGTGGCGCCGACAGGGGGGCGAGCAGCCAGCGCTGTTGGTCGCCTGTGAGTCGTCCGTCCTGCCACACGCTGCGTAGCCACTGGCCGGCGAGGGTTTCGCCGGCCAGCCGGAAACCGCTGATTCGGCCGTCGTCCAGGCGTACGCGCTTGCTGATGGACCGGCTCGGGTCGTCATAGGCCAGGATCGGTCCGCTGCTGAGCTGCAGCAGCTGATCGATCCGCTCGAGCAGCTCCGAGGCAGGAGGCTCGGCACTGGCTGCACGGATCAGCAGTGCCGGTCGTTCGCGGCCGGTCGGTACCAGGCTGGCGTAGGCGAACGCCTCGAACAGCGGGCGCAGGGCCTGCAAGCGGCTCTGTACCTCGCCCTCGACCAATGCGACGAGGCGCCAGGGCAGGTCGGCCTTGCTGACTTCGACGCTGGCATGCTTGAGCTCGGGCTGCCTGGACAGCGGATCGACGGCGGGCAGGGTCAGTGCGTTGCTCCCCAGTCCCTTGAGAAAGCGCTTGCCCCAGTGCATGGGCAGCCAGGCCTGGCCAGGTCGCAGGGCATCGTCTGCCTGCACCGGCAGGATCAGGCTGCCGCGGCGGCTGCTCAGTGTGATCAGGTCGCCGTCCTGCAGCTGGCGGCGCTGCAGATCCTCGGGGTGCAGGCTCAGTGTCGCGGCTTCGACATGGCCGAACAGGCGGGAGGCCGTGCTGGTGCGGCTCATGCCGTGCCACTGGTCGCGCAGGCGCCCGCTATTGAGGATCAGCGGGTAGTCGGGGGTGCAGGGCTCCTGGGGCGCCAGGTAGGGATCGGCATGGAAGCGGGCGCGGCCGGAGTCGTGCGGGAAGCGGCCATCTGTGTAGAGGCGCGTGGTGCCTTGATCAGCGCCGGGTGGAAATGGCCACTGCTGCGGGCCCAGTTCGTCCAGGCGTGCGTAGCTCAGCCCGGACAGGTCGAGGTCGCGCCCTCGGGTCAGGGATTTGTACTCCTCGAACAAGGCCTCGGCACTGCTGAAGTCGAACAGGCTGGGGCGTTCGGGGTGCAGGCGCTTCTCCAGGCGGCGGGCGAAGTCGCAGGTGATCGACCAGTCGGCGCGAGCCTGGCCCGGGGCCGGCACGGCAGGGCGTACATGGCTGACGCGGCGCTCGGAATTGGTCACCGTGCCTTCCTTCTCGCCCCAGCTGGCGGCGGGCAGCAGCAGGTCGGCATGCTCGCAGGTCTCGGTGTGGCGAAAGGCTTCCTGGACCACCACGAACGGGCAGGCGGCCAGGGCCTCGTGCACCCTGTGCTGATTGGGCAGCGACTGGGCCGGGTTGGTGCAGGCGATCCACAGCGCCTTGATGCGCCCGGCATGCAGCGCATCGAACAGCTCGATGGCAGGCAGGCCCGCAGTGCTCGGCAGCTGTTCGATGCCCCAGTAGGCGGCCACTTCGGCACGGTGCTCGGGGTTGGCCGCATCGCGGTGTCCCGGCAGCAGATTGCTCAGGCTGCCGGTCTCACGGCCGCCCATGGCATTCGGCTGGCCGGTGAGGGAGAAGGGCCCGGCACCGGCCTTGCCGATCTGCCCGGTGGCCAGGTGCAGGTTGATCAGTGCGCTGTTCTTGGCACTGCCGGCGCTGGACTGGTTCAGCCCCATGCACCACAGCGAGAGGAAGCTCGGCGACTGACCGATCCAGCGCGCGCAGGTGAGCAGGTCGGCGCGGCTGATCTGGCAGAGCTCCGCGACCCTGGCCGGCGGATAGTCGCGTACATGTCGCTCCAGGGCGGCGAAGCCCTCGGTATGCGCGTCGATGAAGTGCCGATCGATCCAGCCTTCCTGCAGCAGCACATGGAGGATGCCGTGAAACAGCGCGACGTCGCTGCCCGGCTGCAGCGCCAGGTGCAGGTCGGCCAGCTCGCAGGTCTCGGTACGCCGGGGGTCGACGACGATGATCTTCATCTGTGGGCGTCTGGCCTTGGCCTCCTCCAGGCGACGGAACAGCACGGGATGGGCGTAGGCCATGTTGGACCCGGCGATCAGCAGGCAGTCGCTCTGCTCGATGTCGCTGTAGGAGCAGGGCGGCGCATCGCTGCCGAGGCTGCGCTTGTAGCCGACGACGGCAGAACTCATGCACAGGCGCGAGTTGGAGTCGATGTTGTGGGTGCCGACCACCGCGCGGGCCAGCTTGTTGAAGGCGTAGTAGTCCTCGGTGAGCAGCTGCCCGGATATGTAGAACGCGACGCTGTCGGGGCCGTGCTGGCGGATGGTCTCGGCGAATACCGTGGCGGCATGATCCAGCGCGCTGTCCCAGTCCGTGCGCGAGCGTGCCAGGCTCTTGCCCAGACGCAGCTCGGGGTAGAGTGCGCGGGCATCGAGGTCGCCGGTCAGGTGCAGGGTCGAGCCCTTGCTGCACAGCCGACCGTGGTTGGCAGGATGCTCCGGATCACCGCTGACGCCGAGAATCCGTGCGCCGTCGTGTTCGATCAGTACCCCGCAGCCGACGCCGCAATAGCAGCAGGTGGAGGCGGTGACATGATGGCTGGTCATTGCTGACACTCCTTGCGGGCGGCCGCCGGGCCGCTCAGGCGCATTGTCTGGTGGGCTCGCGGGTCTGGCTGTGGGCGGACTGGCTGCGTGTCGCGAGTTCACCGAACATCAGTGCGTCGCGGAGCTCGCCGATGTGGCGTTTCTCGTGGATCAGCCGGAGATACCAGGCGCTATCGGCGGTGTCGCCGTACAGGCAGGCACCGACCAGCAGGTCATCCTCGATCACCAGTTTCTTGTAGATACCGTTGAGCGGGTCGCGGAGCGTGATGCTTTCGGTGCCTGGCGCGCCCATGAAGTCGCCGGCCGAGAACAGCTCGATGCCGGTGACCTTGAGCCGGGTGGCTGTCACGGAGCCCGGGTAGCGCGCGAAACCCAGCTGTGCCAGGTGATTGGCGCAGACCCTGGCCTGTTCGTAGAGCGGTGCCACCAGGCCATAGGCGACACCGCGATGAGCGGCGCATTCGCCGATGGCGTAGATGCGCGGGTCGTAGGTCTGCAGCGTGTCGTCGACGACGATGCCGCGATTGCAGGCAAGGCCGGCGCTCTGCGCCAGTTCGATGTTGGGGCGGATACCGGCAGCCATCACCACCAGGTCGGCGGGGATTTCCTGACCATCCGCGAGCTTCACGGCGCGTACACGGCCGGCGCCGTTGTCCAGCAGCTCGGCGGTCTGCCTGCCCAGCAGCAGATTCAGCCCCCGCGCCTGCAGCGACGCCTGCAGCAGCGCTGCGGCGCTTCGATCCAGCTGACGATCCAGCAGCCATTCGCCGATGTGCACCACGCTCGTTTGCATGCCGCGCAGTTTGAGGCCATTGGCGGCCTCGAGGCCGAGCAGGCCGCCACCGATGACCACGGCATGTCGATGGGTCCTGGCGGTGTCCATCATCATGCGTGCATCGGCCATGTCGCGGTAACCGATGACCCCGTCGAGCCGGTTGCCGGGGATCGGCAGGATGAACGGGCTGGAGCCGGTGGCGATCAACAGGCGGTCGTAGGGCGCCTGGCTGCCGTCATCGGCCACTACCCGGCGTGCCTGGCGATCGATCTTCACCACCTTGCGCCCCAGTTGCAGGCGGACGCCGTTCTTCGCATACCAGTCGAGGTCGTTGAGAATGATGTCTTCGAAGCCCTGCTCGCCCGCCAGCACCGGCGACAGCAGGATGCGGTTGTAGTTGGGCCGAGGTTCGGCGCCGAACACGGTGATGTCATACAGCCCCGGCGCCAGCTTGAGCAGCTCCTCGAGGGTGCGTACACCTGCCATGCCGTTGCCGATCATCACCAGCTTGAGTCTTTCCACGCCGGTTCTCCCGAATGCGCCATCACGTAACGCTGGCTGCCCACCGGGCGTGCCAGGGTAAGCAACTTGCCGGGAGCTGTTTGCCGCTCGCCGGACTCGGAAGGTTGCCGCCAGGAATGACAGGCAACAAAAAAGGCGTCCCGCTAGTTACCTAGCGAGGACGCCTTTGTCCAAGTCCCGAGTCTCCGGGAAGTGCGGCGCTCTTCGTTGAGCGTCGCGCTTTGATCAAGTTGTGCAGTCAGTAATGCAGCGCTTGTGCCAAGTCGCCCGAGCCGCTGCTGTCGGGCGTTTCAGGGCAGAGTGGTGGCTCGCCTCGTGGCGCGGGTGCACTGTTTCAACGCCGGATGCGCTGATCTGGTGCGCGGCGCCGTTGGCTTCAGCGAATCGATTCGACCTGGCGCGCCGGACTTGCCAGTGCTGCGACGACTCCGCAGAACGCACTCGCCGATGCCGAGGTGGCGTGCGTGGGCAGAGGCAGTGCGAGCAGGGACCAGGCCGAGAGGCTGGCGATCAGAGCCGTGCGTTGAGCGCGCTTGCGTATGGCTGGCATTGCGGTTCCTCCCAAGGTCAGCCTGGCATGCTGCCGATTCGTCGATGAACCTGGCATGACAGGCTGTTTATCGTTATGCCCTAAGGCGTAGCAGAGGATTCAGCAACTGTCACGCCAACAGGTCAGTTATCCGACCACGCGATTGACCTTGGGGAACTTGGCGCCGAATTCCTGCGGCATCTGCACGACCTTCGACTGACGGTAATCGAAGAACACGAAGCCGGACTTGGCCATGGCCACCAGCGTGCCGTCGGCAGGGCGGGTGATGCGAAAGGTGATATCGCCGCCGTACTTGTTGAAGTCCATGACGCCCACTTCGAACAGCAACTGGTCGCGTGCATGCGCCTCGGCGCGGTAGGTCGTCGCCAGGTCGGTGACGATGATGCCCACGCCATTGCCGTCGCTCTCGCGGATGCCGAATTCGAACAGGAAGCGTGCACGGGCCTCGGAAATCATCGAGATCATCGAGTCGTTGCCCAGGTGGTTGGCGCCGTTGATGTCGGTAACGCGAACGGTGAGATGGGTGCTGTAGCAGTACTGGTCTTCGGGAAAATCGAGGGTCAGGCGCGCCATGATCGTGTCACTGTCGGGGAAAGTGGTGATTGTAAGCGCCTGGCCAGCTCATCGGTGCAAGCTGTTGAGGTGGTAGAAGGTCACACGACCGCCTTCGCTGTCCGGCCCCGAGTTGTCCTGGATATAGGCGCCTGCCTTGAAGTAGAGGTACTGGGTGTCCCAGCTGCTGCTCAACTGGCGGTAGTAGGAGCCAGCATCGCCGTCCGTGCTGGACACGCTGATGCCGATGCGCCCGCTGGGGGTGACGCGTAGGTCGTAGCCAAAGCGCTCGCCGAGCTGCACGTTCTCGGCCAGCAGGATGTTCTTCACTTCACTGTCGCCCGGCCGGGCGCGCAGCAGCAGTTCGATGCGGCCGACACCGCGAAGGTAGTGATACTGCAGCTTGAGCAGCGGATCGTTCTGGCTGCCGGGTACGTCCGTGCTGTGGATCTGTCCGATCACCACCTTGTTGCGACTGGGCACCTGGTCGACCTGCAGCACCGCGCTCAGGTAGCTGTCAGAACTGGCGTGCAGCCAGTTGTCGAGGCTGCCGTCACGCAGGGTCTCGCGCAGCTCGCTGCGCGGGTAGCGGGCATCGGCCGTGCGTGAGCCGGTCACCGGTACCCAGAAGGTCACGCTGCCGTCGGCGTTGCGCCGGAAGTAGCGGCTCTCGTAAGCATTGTTCAGGCGCTCGGTACTGATGGTGGTCGGCGTCGGGTCGGTGGGAATCGACAGGTTCCAGGTGGTGAGATCTAGCACGGGACTCTCTGCTCGTCGGTTGAAGGCACTTCTTCGTCCCCCTCACGGGCCAGAGGTTCAACCGCGCCGACCCTCGAGCCGGCGCGGCAGAGCCACGTCAGGCCGCAGGGCGCTGCTGACGCTGGTAGAGGAATTCCAGCACCGCGGCCCGGTAGGCGTGGTACTGGCTGTCGTGCGCCAGCGCCATGCGCTGCCGAGGCCGCTCGAGATCGACCTGGAGGATTTCACCGACGGTGGCCGCCGGGCCGTTGCTCATCATCACGATACGGTCGGACAGCAGCACGGCTTCGTCCACGTCGTGGGTGATCATGATCACCGTGTTGCCCAGTTCGGCGTGAATCTCCATCAGCGAATCCTGCAGGTGCGCGCGGGTGAGGGCGTCGAGCGCTCCGAACGGCTCGTCCATCAGCAGCACCTTGGGCTGCATGGCCAGGGCGCGCGCAATGCCGATGCGCTGCTTCATGCCGCCGGATATCTCGCCGGGGCGTTTGTCGCGCGCGTGCGTCATGTGCACCAGGGCCAGGTTGTGTTCGATCCAGTCACGCATTTCCGCGCGTGTCTTCTGCCTGCGAAACACCTGGCGTACGGCCAGTTCGACGTTCTCGTAACAGGTCAGCCAGGGCAGCAGGCTGTGGTTCTGGAATACCACGGCGCGCTCGGGACCGGGTTCGTTGACTTCCCGGCCATCGAGGATGATGCCGCCGGCCGTGGCCTGATGAAGCCCGGCGACGATGTTCAATACGGTGGACTTGCCACAACCTGAATGGCCGATCAGCGAGACGAACTCGCCCTTGGCGATCTTCAGATTGACGTTCTGCAGGGCACGGAACAGGCCTTTATCGGTGGGGAAATCGATGCCGACATTGGTCAGTTCGAGGTGGGCGTGGCTCATGGCGGTTCTCCTGGGTCAGCGCAGTACGGCGTTCTTGTCCCAGCTGAACAGGCGCTGGAGCAGAAGCATCAGACGGTCGAGGGCAAAGCCGATCAGGCCGATGACGATCACCGCCACCATGATCCGCCCGAGTGAATTGGAACTGCCGTTCTGGAACTCGTCCCAGATGAATTTGCCCAGCCCCGGGTTCTGCGCGAGCATCTCGGCGGCGATCAGCACCATCCAGCCAGTGGCGAGCGACAGGCGCAGACCGGTGAAGATCATCGGCAGCGCCGCTGGCAGAACGATGCGCCGCACATGGCTGAGCGGCGACAGGCGCAGCACCTTGCTGACGTTGTTGAGGTCCTTGTCGATGCCGGCCACGCCCACCGTGGTGTTGATCACCGTCGGCCACAGGCAGCACAGCGCCACGGTGAAGGCCGAGGTCAGGAACGACTTGGCGAACAGCGGATCGTCACTGACATACAAGGCGCTGACCAGCATGGTCACCAACGGCAGCCAGGCCAGTGGCGATACCGGCTTGAACACCTGGATCAGTGGGTTGAGCGCGCTGTACAGCGATTTGCTGAGGCCGCAGACGATGCCCAGGGGGATGGCCACCAGCGAGGCGATGACGAACCCGGCCGCCACGGTATAGAGACTGGTGAAGATCTGCTGGATGAAGGTCGGCTTGCCGGTGTAGGGGCGGATCTTCACCTCGGCGGCCGGATTGCTGGCCAGCAGCCTGGCGTTGCGCTCGTCCTGGCGCTGGTAGAACGCGGCGGCCTTCTCCTGTTCGCGCTGATGGGCGGCGATCAGCCCGGAGAACTGCTCGCTGACCTGCAACGGGCCGGGAAACTGGCCCAGGCTGGTCTGGATGTGATTGGCCAGCCCCTGCCAGCACAGCAGGAACAGAGCGATGCCCAGTGCCGGCAGGATCAGGCTGCTGGCCAGGCGCTTGAGCAAGGCGCTGTGACGCGCCGTCTTGAGGGTCTGCTGAATCGGAGTGGCGACGTTCGGGTTGCTCATCGTCCTGTCCTCGGGTCGGTTGAGGCCGCGACCAGGCGCGGCCGCTGGTGGCTTAGAGCGTGCGGTCGCCTTTCAGGCCGATGCTGAACTGCTGCAGGTAGGCGTTGGGCTGATGGCCGTCGTAGACCACGCCGTCGATGGTGTCGGCCAGCGGTTCACGGAAGCCATCTTCATCGGCCGGTGGGAAATCGCTGGCCTGCGCGTGGCCTTCGGCGACCAGCTCGGCGGCGGCCTGGCGATAGATCTCCGGGAGGAACACGCGCTTGGCCGTTTGCACGTACCAGTCGTCCGGCTTGGCGTCGGCAATCTGTCCCCAGCGACGCATCTGCGTCAGGTACCAGATGGCGTCGGAGTAGTAGGGGTAGGTGGCGTGGTAGCGGAAGAACACGTTGAAGTCGGGAACCTCGCGCTTGTCGCCTTTCTCGAACTCGAAGGTGCCGGTCATCGAGTTGGCGATGACCTTGGCATCGGCGCCGACGTACTCCGGACGCGAGAGAATCTCCACCGCCTCGGCGCGATTGGCGTTGTCGTCCGCATCCAGCCATTTGCCGGCGCGGATCAGCGCCTTGATCAGGCGCTTGTGAGTCTCCGGGTTGGCTTGCGCCCAGCTGCGCGAGACGCCGAAGACCTTCTCCGACATGTTCCTGCGAATCGCGTAGTCGGCCACCACCGGCACGCCGATACCCTTGAACACGGCTGCCTGGTTCCAGGGCTCACCGACGCTGTAACCGCTGATGGTGCCGGCTTCGAGTGTCGCCGGCATCTGCGGCGGCGGCGTCACCGAGAGCAGTGCCTGGGCATCGATCTGGCCGCTGATGTCGCCCTTGTTCGGGGCGTAGTAACCGGGGTTGATACCGCCAGCCGCGAGCCAGTAGCGCAACTCGTAGTTGTGCGTCGACACCGGGAAAACCATGCCCAGATTGAAGGGCTTGCCGGCAGCGGCGTACTGCTCGATCACCGGCTTGAGCGCGTCGGCCTTGATCGGATGCACGGGTTTGCCATCGGCCATTGGCACCTGTGGCTTCATCGCCTGCCAGACCTCGTTGGAAACCGTGATGGCATTGCCATTGAGGTCCATGGTGAAGGCCGTGACCACATCCGCCTTGGTGCCGAAGCCGATGGTGGCCCCCAGTGGCTGGCCGGAGAGCATGTGCGCGCCGTCCAGTTCACCGTCGATCACCCGGTCCAGCAACACCTTCCAGTTGGCCTGCGCCTCGAGCGTGACATACAGCCCTTCGTCCTCGAAGTAGCCCTTTTCATAGGCAATGGCCAGCGGCGCCATGTCGGTGAGCTTGATGAACCCCAGTTTCAGTTCAGCTTTCTCCGGTTCGGCGGCGTGCAGCAACGGCGCGCTCAGCAGACCCAGGGCAAGACCCAGCGAAGACAGGCGGCGGGGCGATAGGCGATGGAGCATGGCATTTCCTCGACTGACAGAAACGAAAAAAGACGTCGCAGACAACCTGCTGCCGATGGCAACGAGGAGTCTTTGACGTCTTTGTCGGTGTGCCCGAATCGCCGCCGTTGGCGATCTGGAGCGTGGTCAGGGTTTCCTTAGCAAGGCCTTTGCCAGCTTTCGTCGTGGCTGCCCTGGGATACGGATAAATCCATATCTTTCAAGGACCTGGCTCTTCAGTGGCGGCTCCGTCAAGGTGTTCGATCCTGCTGCGGACTGCCCAAAGACTGTGCAGCAGGATGATCGCTGGCCGATTTCGGAGCGTGGCGCGCGCCTCAGTGACAGGATTGCTGTTGTTTCAGTTCGACGAAGTCACGCAGCCAGTGCAGTACCTCGACGGCCTCCCAGCGGGCGGGGTCGAAGAGCGCATAGGCAAGGCCCTGGTAACCGACCACATCGAGCTGGCGGTGATAGCCGGCACGTTGCAGCAGGGCTTCGATTTCGGCGAAGCAGGTATTGAAGTGCTGACGATTGAAGGGCGTGCGGTTCTCCGTGACGATGCCTTCGAGCAACAGCTCATCGACCATGTCGCGTACGCGTTCCAGCGGCATGCGGTTCACTCGGTGTTTCAGCTGTAGTACGTCCAGCATGGTGGCGCTCCTGTGCAGTCGATCGTTTACCTGCCCAATAGGGTAATCGAAAAATACTGTACAAATAAACAGTATTGGGTGATAGTGGCCTCATTCCGGCGACGACAACCTGCTCACTCTGCGAAGCGAGCACCTTGCAAGGGGTATTGGCAATGCAACAGATGCTGATGACGATTGTGCTATTGGTCCTGCTGAGCGGATGCGCCCAACCTCAGGTCGAACGGCCTCAGGCCAATGGCGCTTACCTGGTCATAGAGGGCGAGCAGGCCTGGGCGGTGCTGGTGTCCAATGGCCGCCGGGTCGAAGAGGCGGGCAGGGTGCTGGATGTGGTGCGTCTGCCGAGCCCCCACTCCAATATCGCGGCCAGTTACGTCATCGAAACCCCCAACTGCGGCAAGCTGCAGTGGTTGACTGAGCGGCACGGCATGGCGGAAGGCGACACGACCTTGCTGCCGGCAGCGTTCAACGAGCAGTTGAGCAATCCTGACTGCGTGCTGGCGCAGGGCTTGAGCCGCGCCTGGACCGCACTGGATTACTCCAGCTGAGCAGGGCGCCTCGATCAGGGCACAAAAAAACGCCGCGACTATAGAAGTCGCGGCGTTTTCTTTTGCAGCATGAGTCCTTCGTGGGGACTACATCAGGTGTTGCTTGTCCATTTCGATGGCGGCATCGAGCGTTTCCAGCAAGGCCTTGCGCACCTTCAGCTTGGTGTTCTTGTGCGCGGTCATGTTGATCTTCTTCATCTGCTGGGCTGCGGCCTGAGCGGTAGCCAGCAGCTGCTCGCCGGGCACGACCTTGTCCAGGAAGCCGGCATCGACTGCACCTGCCGGGTCGAACATTTCGCCATTGATCACCGAGCGGTGGAATGCCGACTTGCGCAGGCGATCACGTGCCAGTTCGATGCCGACATGGTGCATGGTCATGCCGATCTGCACTTCGTTCAGGCCAATGTTGAACGGGCCTTCGACACCGATGCGGTAATCGGCAGACAGCAGGATGAACGCGCCTTTGGCCACAGCGTGGCCTGGGCAGGCGACGATGATCGGGTAGGGGTGAGCGAGCATGCGCCGCGCCAGCGTGGAACCTGCCGCCACCAGGTTGACGGCGTTCTGCGGGCCGGAGGTCATCACCTTCAGGTCGTAGCCGCCGGAGAGGATGCCTGGCTGGCCTGTGATGATGACGATGGCGCGATCCTGTTCCGCACGGTCGAGTGCGGCATTGAAGGCAGCGATCACGTCAGGGGAGATGGCGTTCACCTTGCCATTGCTCAGGGTCAGGGTGGCGATGCCATCTTCGAGTTGATAGCTGATCAGGTCGCTCATGGCAGTTTTCCTTGTTGGCGCCGCGGGGCTGAATGTGGGCAGAAGGTACTCAGCCGAACCGCTCTGGTAAAGCGCTGTGACTGACCGGCTGGTCAGTGTTTCTGCCTATCGCGGCGATGCCGAATGGCAATTGGTCGTGCATGGAGGCTGACATTTAAGGTAGGCCGCATATCCGAGGAGCGCCCATGAACAGCCTTTACTCCACCCTCTATCTGATTGCCGTGCTCGGCTTGCTGCTGGCAGCCGTAGTGCTCAGCGACAGCCTCTATCTGCGCAGCCCGTCCGGCGTTCTGATGCTGTTCGGCATTGGGCTGTTCCTATCCCTCGGTTTTCTGCTGTTTGGCCACATCCGTTTCGACGAAACACCCTCCGGCGAGCCCGAGGAAAACCGCTTGCGCTCTTAAGCGCATGAATCCTTTAAAAAAATTTGCCATTCGTAAAACATTCGACTACATTAGCGCACCTCGACGGGCTACACGCCAAAACGTCGAGATCCGGTGAAGTGTCCGAGTGGTTGAAGGAGCACGCCTGGAAAGTGTGTATACGGGAAACCGTATCAAGAGTTCGAATCTCTTCTTCACCGCCACTTTCGCAATACCTAAAGCCCTGAAAGCTGAGAAGTTTTCGGGGCTTTTTGCTTTCTGGCTTTCGGCAGGTGTCGAAAAAGTGTCGAAATGCCAGCTTTCTATCTTTCAGACGTGCCGCTTCTTGTTTCAGAATGCCAACTCCATGGACGTGAGGTGGATCAGGATGCGGGTCAATTACGTATTTATCGACTACGAGAATGTGCAGGCTACCTCGCTACGCTTGCTGCAGCCGGAGCATTTCAAGCTGCGTGTTTTTCTCGGGCCAAATAATTCGAAGCTGCCCACTGACCTTGTGACTGCAATCCATCGGCTTCATGACCGAGCTGAGTACATCCAGATGGATACGCCAGGCGCTAACGCCTTGGATTTCCACATCACGTACTACCTAGGTGTTTTGTCCGCAGCGGATCCAGGGGGTTACTACCACATAATCTCCAAAGACAAAGGCTTTGATCCGCTGATCAAACATCTGAAATCGAAGGGACTGACGGTTGTTAGATCAGAGAGCATCGAGCAAATGCCTTGCTTCGCTGCGACTCTTGCTACGCCTAACCCGTCTCAGAAGGCCGCTACGCCTAATCCACCAAAACCTGCGCCTAGCCAGCCTAAAAAGCCTGAGCCGGTAAAGGCCTCGCCATCAAAGGCGGCGGATAGAAACCAAGATGCTCTTATCAAGCTGGTGGTCGCAGATCTGATCGCCAGGAAGGCTTCAAAGCCACGAACGATAAAAACGTTGATGAACACCATTCATTCCAAGCTCGGCAAAGAGCGCGCTCTTAGTGAGATAGAGCAGATCTACAAGGTCTTGCGTCAGCGAGGCCTGGTGAAAGAGGCTGGTGCGAAGGTGTCTTACGCATTACCGAGTGGGAAATAACGGATTGAGCGTCAAAGCATCCTGCAAATGGTCTGGCGACAGGTGCGCATAGCGCATGGTCATCGCCAGCGACGTATGCCCCAGGATCTTCTGTAGCGTCAGGATGTTCCCGCCCCGCATGACGAAGTGACTGGCGAAGGTGTGCCGCAGCACGTGCGTGGCCTGGCCGGCCGGGAGCTTGATCGAGGTCTTTTCCAGCACGCGGCTGAAAGTCAGCATGCAGTTGGTGAACAGGCCGTGGCGCTTGAAGTAGAGATGTAGAGCCTTCTCTAGCGCTTTATCGATCGGAATCGACCGGGTTCGCTTCGACTTGGTGTTGGCAAAGGTCACCATGCCGTTTCGCACTCGCTCAGGTGTCAGCGCCTGGGCTTCTCCCCAGCGGGCACCCGTACTCAGACAGACGCGAGCGATCAGGCCGATACCCGGACTGGTGGTGCGATCATCGAGAGCATCGAGCAGCTCGGCTATCTGGCAGGTCGAGAGAAACGAGATAGGGCGTTCCTGCAGGCGTAGCGGGCGGACGTTGGCCAACGGGTTCGGGTAGTCGATATCGCCCAGGCGGTGCAGCTCGTTGAAGAGTGCTTTCAGGTAGCCGAGCCGGTTGTTCAGCGTCTTGCCCTGGATGCCTGCCTTGATCAGTGCGCTTCGGGTTTCACAGAAGGCGTTGCCGGTCAGGTTGATCGCTATCGGATCGCCCAGATCCTTGGCCAGATTCTGTAGGGTGCGGAGTATCGCAGCGCCGTCAGCCAGGGCATGGCCGTGCAGCTCGTGATAGCGGGTGCAGAGTTCGGAGAGGCGGCGACGATCTTTCGGCTTGGGTGTCCAGGCAGGCGACTCGATGCACTTGGCCCGGCAGGTGGCTTCGAAGCGCTGGGCGTCACTCTTGGTCTTGAAGGTCTTGCGGAAGCGCCGGCCCTTGATGGGTTCTACATCGACTTTCCAGCGACCGTCAGGCAGTTGCTCGATAGCCATCAGACAGCCCGACCCCACCTGACATGCCGTTCTTCGAGGATGCCCTTGATGTGCTTGTACAGCCCGTCTTCATCCATGCCCTTGGCGGCATAGTGATCGCGGATCACCGGCCAGCACTCCCAATCCTTGAGCCGGTAGAAAGCCTTTCTAGCGCCCACTCGCTCCCGTGCCAGCAGGCTGACGAAGTTTCCCAGGAATAGCTCGACGTTCTTCCCCGAGAAGCCGCGAGACGTCTTGTACTGGCGCTTGTACTCGGTTTCATCGACCAGGGAATCCACCGGCAGATCCACGCGCACGTCTTCGCGGATCAGCGTCCAGATGGGTTCGAAATAGCCAGGGCGAGCCAGCAACTTGAACTGGCGCAGGCCATAGCGCCACAGGCCGTCCAAGTGCGGGGCGAAGGCGGCATAGCTGTCGGTCTGGATGGTCGAACCGGTCTGCAGGTCGAACGATCCCGAGGCGAATTGCTGGATGATCGAGTGGTGGTAACGCAGCTCGACACGCCAGACGTCTTGCTCCGGGTTGTAGTTGTCCGGGTCGGTTTCATCGAAGCTGTCGCGACGTCTCCAGACGCCTTCCCAGTAGTCGAGTTTGTCGATGGCCCGGGCCTGTTCGGTCTTGTTGTAGATCCCGAGCTGGACGCCTCCCGCTGAGCCGAACAGGTAGGACTGGCCCTTGCCGTAGGTGGCCGACTCCAGCGTCCATTGAATTTCCTTGATGCCAGAAATGTCACGGGCAGCGCGTGCGCGGCAGTGCATGCGGGCGACCAGATCGGCGGGCGGTTGCCAGCCCTGGAGGTCTAGCGCGAGGTGGACTGCGCATTGGTTGCGCTCGACGTTGGTGAGCACGTGGCTGGCGTAGTAGTCCAGGCGCTCTTGTAGGCGCTCAGGTGAGAAGGTATCGATGGCATGCGGTGACACTTCGATTTTCAGGTGTGGGCCGATGTTCTCGATTTTGGCGTTGAAGTTCTTCACCAGCAGGATAAAGCCCAGGTCTGCGTTCTGGAGCTTGTACTGGTAGCCAGAATCCTTGCTGACGCGACCCGAGTGCCAGCGCTGGCCAGCGAAATCAACGATGGTCCCTGGCTTGTCGAACAGACACATGATTCCCGGACGGATAAGGCCACGATACAACTGGCGGACGGTATCGACGCTGCAGGCCAGGATTCGGACGTTGGACAGGTCGGTTATGCGGGCTGACTGATGGTCAAAGAACAGGCGTCCGGTTGGCGTTTCCTTGAACTCACGGTTCACACGGAGTTGGTCTTTAACTGCCATTTTCTAATGCTCCAAATAGTGCCGAATTGACACGTTTAACCTTGGTTTATCTGACGTGCTACAGGGACGTCAGCGGCGTGCGCGCGCCGCTCGCTCCCTCTGAACTAAACCGCTCGCTCGCGGCGCGCTTCACCGCCACGGCCTGGCCGCGTATTCGCTGTTAGGCACGATGTTGACGCGCATGCCGTTGGAGGCTGATTGGGGCGGGCTAGAGGCGTGACTGGCCGGCACAGCAGATAGCCCGCTGGGCTGGGGCGGCGTGGTTCCGTCTCGCTGCTGGGATTTGCCAGGACATAGCGCGGTGGCGATGTAGCCCATGGGGTGGCTGATGTGGACGACGCAGGGGCCGAGGATGCGCACCAGATAGCCGAGGTTGCGTAGCTCACTCAGCGACTGCCTCAGTACGTTGCCGTCAGCATCGATCACGTCGAACTGCCCCAGCTCGCGACGCTGGTCGTCCTGGCCAACGACCATGACGGCTCGCACGGCAAAGGTACGCGGGGCGAACGGGTGGTTCAGCTCACCAGCCAGGACATCAGGCGGCTGATTAACCAGATCATTAGCAGCAGGAGAAACAGACGCAGCACGAGGTGCTTGAGCAGCCACAGCAGGGCGGTCAGGAACTGCCTCACCAGCGGCAGTTCCACGACTAGCGACGCCAACGCCATCAGTAAGGACGGAAGCGCCGCCACCAAGGAACATGTAGCCAATAGAGCCGGCCAGCAGTGCCAGTAGAAAAAGAATCCGAGGCGACTTGAGCATACTTTTCCCCGCCCGGGTGTCCTGGGTCTTTCCCGTGGCGGTGGATTTGTAGAGGCGGAATGTGGCGGGTTTGATGCGCTTGTATTCGACGATGGTGCCGTCTGCGGGTGGTCGATTGAGTTGGGCATCATGCTGAGCCTCCTTGTAGCGGCCACCGATACCGAGAACCGCCATGTTGACGTGCTTGTACGCCATCTCGCTGGTCATGCGGATGTCGTCGCGGATGTACTGGATGTTCGGGGTGGTCAGGACGATGTCCCAGTTCCAGTGGCGGTGGCGGGTCCAGCCATCGAGCCAGCCCATGGGCCGATCTGCTTCAGCTGCGGCCTCGGAGCCACCAGGGAAGTCGAAGCGCTCCAGGTCGCGCTCACGCCAGGATTTCGGGAAGACCAGTTGGGTTTCGTCAAAGATGATGAACGCGCCCCGCGGTGCCCATTGGAACCAGGTGCGCATGCGCTCCATGTCCTCGAGCTTTTCGAGGTCGAGGTTGATGATGTCGACACTGTCGGGAAGCTCGGGCATTTCCAGTAGCACGCGCTCCAGGGTGAAGCCGCGTACGTTGGTGATGATCAGCCGGCCTTCTTGCAGGGCAGGTATGGCGTCGTCCTGGATGGCCCCGGAGGTCTTGTAGGAGCCGTTGGCTCCATGGTGGATTTTGATCGACATGGTCAGCGCCCTATGAACGGAACGAACTTGAGGGCGAAGCGTGTCGAGAGCGCCGAGAACAGGATGTTCAGGGCCTGAGGCACGCCGAAGAATTCCAGTGTTGCGGCTGTCTGAGAGGGGATGCCGGAATAGCGCTGGCGGACGTACTGCGTCACGCCGATATCGGTGACGATGTCCTGTGCAGCCTCATAGGCTACTTCCAGGGCGAGCAGTTGCACCTGAATCCAGGAGTAGACCGCCGCCTTGGTGAGGACAACCAAGCCCTCTTTGATCAGGTCGTAGATCCCGCTGGACAGGAAATCCCAAACGAACTGGAAGAAGTCGAGTATCTGGTCGAGAAAGCCGGAGAGCCATTCCATCGTCAGTTCCTCAATACGATATAGGCGGCGATCACTGCGGCACCGAGCAGCAGTGCATAGCGCAGCCAGGACAGGGGATCGGAGAAGTCAGCGATGCACAGGCGATAGGTCGCACCGTGGCTGAGGTTGATGGAGTCACACGGCAGTGAGCCGCCGCCTTCACTCAGGTTGAGTTCGAACACGCCACTGAACAGGGCGCCGTACTGGCTCAACTGCTGGTCCAGTTCTGCGCGAGCGTCGGCGATGCGCTGATCCCACTCGGTCAGGGCTTCATCAAAGCTGCCTTGCTCACCTTGTGACAGGCCCTTGGACGGGCCGGCAGGGCCTTCGCTTTCGTCACCTTCACCGTCGCCGTTACCGTCACCATTGCCGGTACCGGAGCCGTCCTTGATGCCGCCCGAGCTGCTGCAATTGGGGCCGGTGCACTGGGAGCTTTCCGAGGTAGTGTTGCCGTTGGCGTCCTTGGTGGTGTGGCTGACGTTGGTGGTCACTTGGCTGGAGCAGGAACCCACCCCGGAGCAAACCACCTTGGTTTGGGTATCGGTCTTGGTGGTCGTGGTTGAACCATCGGCGTTCTGCTTAGTTTCGACCTTGGTGTCGGTCATGGTTCCGGTCGAGCTGGGGTTCGTCCCGTAGCAGTGGAACGGTCCGTTGTTGACGCTTCCGCAGTTGGTGTAGTCGCCGGGTTTGGAGGTGTAGTTGGATGACGAGCAGACCATCCGACCTTCGCCGTCAGGCACGTACACGCAAGGTTCTTTTTCGTTGACGATGGGGGCGTCTGGTGGAAGGCATTCCTCGCCTTCCGGACACACGTCGCCAGGATCAACAGGAGGGGGAGCGAAAACAGGCGGTTCACCGTCTGCAACCGCGCCAGTGAAGTTCAGCGCTACACGGCAACGAACAGGGGCGGGGCCAAGGCTGATGGCGCCCACCTTCTTAGGCGCAGGCGCCTTGCAGTGGCTGTAATCGATGACGGTTGCCACACAGCCTTGCTCCACAATCGGTGGCGGAGGTGATGGATTGCCATTGTCATCGACGGCAATGATGGCGGTGGTGAAACGGGTGGATTCGGAGAAGTGCTTACACTGAGAGGGCTTGTCCGCGTCGTAGAAGGGAACGCATTCGCCCTCAGCGTTCTTGATCTTGGGGATCGTGGCTCCACCAATGACCTCTTCGCCGCACTTCTCTCCGTTGGGTTCTTGAGGGGCTAAGCATTCGCCGGTTTGACTGTCGTACGTAGTGCCAGGCAGACAAGAGTCACCCTTACGGATAACAGTCATGTCGCCAATAACAACGCCATTAGAAGATAGGCGCGCCTGACAAGTTACTCGCGTCGCGCTAACGAACGTAACACCGGCGTATGTATATGACTCGTAGTGATCACTTCTAGGGTAATGAGACTCGCAGGCAGAAACAGCAGAGTCATAACGCTTGCCATCAGGCGCGGTGTAGCGCTCCCAATAGTAAACCTCGGCCTTAGCGGAACAAGAATAAAGAAGAGCACCGCAAATAAATAACGCAAAGCCGAGATACATGTTGTAGCGGTAAAACTTACAGCGATCCATATCAAATCCCGCCAAAGAAAACCCCGCCGAGGCGGGGTTTGTTGCGTCGGCACCGGACGTGCAGGTCGGTCAGAAGAACTCACCAACCCGGAAGCCGGTGATGAAGGCACCGGCGACGAAGGCGCCGAGCATGACCGACCAGAGCACGCTTACACCTTGCGGATCAGGCTGTAGATGATGCCGGCCACCGCCAGGACGACGATCACCGGGATCGCCAGGTTGGCGATGCTCCAGGCATCGTCTTGAGCCGCCGTCATGGCAGTCTCGACGGCGGTGGTGTCCAGCGCCGCGAAGGCCGGGACAGTGGCGAGGGAAACCGCAGCACCGATGCAGGCGTTGCGAGCGTGGCGACGAGCGCGACCGAAGGCGGAAGCGCCGTTTTGCAGCTGGGTTTGCAGTTGTTTCATGGGTGTTACCTCATGCGTCGAAGGATTGATGCGACCATTCCACCGGAAAGGCCGATGACAAAAACCATCAGCGTTCCGCCAAAACCTATGCCGAACGCCTCTGGCGAAAATCCCCCCGAGACCAGGATGTCCACATATCCGGCAGCCTCAGGCGGGATCATGTAGGCCTGCTGCCAACCAAGCTGCGTGCACGACAACGAGTTGTCGGGGTTGGTGACCCATTGCATGCAGACCTGGACGGCAGCGACCGACATTCACAGCCCCCTGTTACTCGGCCAAGCTGGGGTCTTGAACGACCTCAGCCATGTCGAGGCAGTCAGGGCACAGGGTCTGGTGGGGCGCCTGGGTCAGATCGGGCAGCAGGTCGGGCTGTGGGGACGGCTGGTTGTAGAGCTGGCCCATGGGCTGCCCGCAGCAATCACACGTCACGCGATCAACGATCAGCACGGCGGCGCCCTCCGGTCAGGCCTTGGCCGCGTCCGGCTGGGTGCCGGTCGGCTTGGGCTGTTGTTGGGCGCTCTGCTGGGGAGCGGGCTTGCCTGCCTGGGCAGGCTTGGCCGACTCGACGTGCAGGACGATGAACTTGCCGGCGTTCTTGGAGCCGCGTTCGATCTCGGCGGTTACGCGGATGGTCTCCAGTACATCGAAGCCCTGGCAGGCCGCCCACACTTCGTCCAAAGCGTCTTCAGCGACGTTCATGGACATGAGCGAAACGCCGAGGTCTTTTTCACCGTCGGGTTCGTCACCGAAGAACAGCTTGACCAGTTTCACGTTGTCGAACTGGACGCGCTCAGCGCTGATGAATGCCAATTCCATAGTGGTGCGTGCCATGTTGTGTTTCCTCGTTTAAGTTGCGCGTTATTGCGCGGTTTCACCTTCTGCGGGCCGAGCTAGTCCAGGCAGAGGAACTTGCTTAGTTCTTCGCTGCCAGGAATTACGCGGGCTGCAACGGGTTTGTGAGCCTAGTTATACGCCACTGAAAAACTAAAAGGAGCACTTAAAAAACAATTAACTTGTGTCAAAAAGTACTGGTACGAATAGAGCCGTAATGGCACTTTTAAATAAATTATCTAACTCGCTCTTATTAGTTGCTCTGGATAGCACCAAGGGCTTTGCCCTTGTCATCCCACTCTTCGCCAGAGGGTCAGAGGGCAGGGGAGAGAAGCGTTCCCCAGCCCTTTGCCCCTAGCGTTGTCAGGGTGGTGGGTGCTCAAGGGTGCGCTCCGCCCGTGCCTCCGTTTGGCCGAACGGTGAAGCGTGTTCGGACAAGCCGGGGGCGCGGCCCTTGATCTGTTCGGGGGCGGTGGCGTTGGTGCTATTGCTGGAGGCGCGGCGTTTGGCCTTGGCGTCCCGGCGGTCCATGTAGATGACATAGCCAAACAGGAACGGCGCGCAGATCAGGGCGATCAGGAGCATGCAGCCGATCAGCAGGTAGACCAGATAGACGAACTGGAGGATGAAGGCCGCCAGCGATTCAATGGCTGCCTCTAGAGCGTTGATCCATTGAGTCATCATGCGATCACCCCCAGCTCCAGGATGGTCTGACGTGGAGCCGCTACCGGAGCTACACCGTTCAGCACGCTGATGACGTGACGGCCCCACTGATCAGCCATGGCGTCCGCGATGCCCTGATAGGTGCGGGAACGGTTCTTCCAGCGGTCCGGGCCGGGGGCCATGTGGTGCACGACAGGGGCACGACCAGCCACGATGTTGGTGGGCTGGAGCCGTGGCAGGTTCTGGAGCCAGAAGTGGGTTTCCTTGCGTTCACCGTGGCCGAACATCCAGGGCTGGACGATCTGGTCCGGCTTGCGAATCTGGCCGGATATGACCGACTTCGGATTTTCCAGCGCCTTGAAGCGGATCGGCGCGGCCAGCAGCGTGCGGACGAAATCCAGGGCGCGAGCCTGACGACCGTCCGCGATCTTCTCGGGGAACCAGCGCGCGCCGGAGGTCGCCAGATCCGTGCAGGGCGGATGGGCAATCAGCAGGTCCCAGCCCCAGTCGAGCACGTCCAGGACGTCGCCCTGGATGTGTTCGCCCTCGGTTTCGGAGGGCATCAGATCGCAGCTGACGGCGTAGAAGCCGACGCGGGTCAGGGCATCGCGGACGCGGCCGGAGAATTCGCAGGCGACGAGGGCGGTTGGCTGTCTCATGCGCTCACCCCACCAGTTCGAACGGTTCGCGCAGCGGCACGAAGGGCGTGGGTTTGCCGGTGTCGCTCACAACGTGCCAGTACTTCGGCGGTCGGTTCGACGGCGTGTGCTTCTCGCAGTACGAGGCCGCTGTCACACAGATCCGCCCATCGACCACACGCCACTGTGCGGGGCGGCACTCGGTGCAGGGTGTGGACGGGGAGGCGGCGGGCTTGGGTGGCTCCCAGTTTCGGTTGAGCCAGCAGACAGAGCAGTCGCAGTTGGCGGGGTGCGGCTGGCGTAGGTACTGGCTGAGACTCTTCATTGGCCGACACCTCGGGCGTTGCCTGGGCGAAGCTGGCTTGCAGGCGGGTGACGATTTCGGCGTTCAGGGAGCGGTTCGCCTGCTTGGCGGTTTGCTCTACCTGGGCGCGGAGGGCTGGCGGCATGCGCAGCTTGAATTGCGGGTCAGTGCGGCTCATTGGTTCACCCCCGTGAACAGCAACACGCGGGTTTTGCCGAGCTTCACACTCTCGACGGCGCCGGTTCTGATCCAGTACGCGACCTGTTCGACGGGAACACCCGCCAGGGCGGCGAAGGCGGCTTGCGTATAGAAGGGAGGATTCATGCCGTCCACTCCTGTTCCAGCAGCCAGGAGCGGAGCAGGGCGCTATTGACCATGCGGCGCTTGCCTAGCTTTACGGTGGGGAGAACGCCTGCATATACCCAGGCACGCGCGGTGCCGTAGGTCAGGCCGTTGCGGTCGGCCCAGGACTCGACGGTTTCCACGTCCTGTTGAGGGCCTATCAGCTTCGAAGGTTCCAGCTCTTCCAGTTCCATGCTCGTTCCGTCACTATTCGTTTCAATGCCAGTTATTCAGCATTGCGTTATCCAAAATGGATCGTGTCGAAACGGATAATGCCATTGTTGATCCATATTGGATATATCATCTATAGATCGAGTGGCTATGATTAAAGAGCGCGTTATAACTATTTTGAAAAGCTCTGGGATTCGGCTTCCCGAGTTGGAGGAGCGCACTGGCATCAGTCGCTACACCTGGAACAACTTGAAGAACACTGCCAGAAAGCGCGAAATCAAGGCAGAGGAGATCGAAGCTATCGTTAAGCTCTTTCCTCAATACGCTTTGTGGGTAGTCAGTGGCGAGGTAGCGCCAGAGGCAGGACAAATAAGCCCCGAATACGATCAAGCCAATTCAAACTTGCCCAATCAAAACGCGGGATAGCGATTACAACGGAAGTAGCTAGGCGCTGGTTCTCTCGAAATTGAAAAGGTTGTTTACCTTCATCAAGGAAGGGAAGGAATAAAAGTGATCTTCTCCAGACGAGCAATTCAGGAACGGCTGAACCTACTGCGACAGCACTTGAAGTCAGACGAAGTAGAAAACTTTGCGAAAAGGCTGAATAAGGTTGGTCGGTCTAGGCTTTCTGCTATGTGGGAAGTGATAATAATTTCCTCATTGCTTCGCACGGGCAGGGTTGATATTGAGCAGGAGCTTTCTAATGGCCGTAGGCCAGATATTCTGTTTGATGACGGAAAAGGTTTGGCTTTTTTTGCAGACATTACCTGTGTTTCTGATGAGGGCTTGGATAAAGAAAATCCGATAGAGTTTTTTAATGAACGCCTTATGGAGACTGTTTCTAAGTTAGGCTTGCCATTAGGCGGGCATGCTGGCCGGGTAGAGTCAAAAAGAGTAACTACGTCTAGAGGTCAGAAGGTTGTACTAAGACTTCCTGCATATTCAGATATTCCAAAATTCATATCGGAACGAATTGAGCCCAAGCTAAAAGCTCCATTGAGGCCGGGCGAAAGATATATAAGAATTTCAATAGATGATGAGCAAGCAGGGCTCTCTCTGATAATTGATACAGTTGGCGGGCAATTTAATTCTTTTGGTTGTACTAGCTATGATCGGCCGTCGATCGTAGATAGGAATCCGTTGTTTAATGCTTTGAGAGCAAAATATAAGCAGTTGAAAGCTGCAGAGGGTATAAAGGGAATTATAGTCTGCGATGGAGACTCAAAGGTGCTATCCAGTAGGAATGCACATAATGTTGAAGATGCATGCTTGGTGTGTAATGAGTTTTTTCGGCAGCATAGCTCTATAGACTTCATTCTCATTATATCTGTAGATGAGAGAAGGAAAAGTCCGTTGGACTTCCGCTCTGTGTATCGGGTTGTGAATGCAAAGATGGCTTCCCGCAATGAATTCTCACAACTGAAAGAAATTGAGAGGATTTTTGATTTGGTCCTAAAAGATTTCCCTAAGCCGCTTAACAGTCCTGTTAACGCCGCGCATCGGGCGCAAGAGTCAGGTTATGGGCTTGGTCATCGAGGAGGGTACAGAATGAGCGGCAGAAAGATTAGACTTAGCTCAAAGGCGGTAATGGAGGTCCTGTCAGGTAGAAAAAGCATTGATGAATTTAATTCCGACTATGAGTGGAATGGTAACTCGCCTGATTTCAGGATTCCGAATCCGTTTGAAAGGAATTTGGATGAGGGACGCTTGCCGGTCAAGGTTACAATAGAAGCCGGTGATGATGATGACTGGATTGAGTTTGAGTTTGGCGATAAGGATGTGGCGATTTCAGAGTTTTACTAGATTTGTATGTAAATGAGGCAAGGAGCCATGATGAAGGCTAATAAGGAAGATATCCCTGATTATATACGCAGCAAGAAAAAGCCCGGTCCATGGCGAATGGTGGCCATCCTGGGCGTGGGTTCCGCGATTACCTGGGGCGTGATCGCACTGTTTGCCAAGCCAATCGTGATCAACGTTGACCAGCTCAAGCAGGCGATCCACGTAGACGGCAAACCCCTGTTCAGCCAGCAACCGGCGCCACAGCCCTACAGCGAGCCGGAAGAGCCTATAAGGCTGCCATCCATTCCTGTCGATCCGCCCGTCCAGGACGTTCAGCCCTACAAGCAGACTCAAGCCGATATCGAATGGGCAGAGAAGAGCAAGGCGATGGCCATCGAGCGCATTCGCAACTCGTTCAATGACAACAACTACACGCCCAAGCAGCCGGCCAACACCTACACACCACCAGCTATCCAGCAGGTTGCAGCCACGCAACGAACAGAGAAGCGCCAAACCAAGCAGACCATCCGTGACCAAACAGCACGCTGGATCAGGAGCTGGAATGGCGGTTCGAAGTACCTGGCTGAATGGGTGGCCATAAACAACTACATCGACGGCAGTAGCGTATGCGCCAACCACCGGCGCGGGTCAATCGACTACCGAGAATGCCGCAAGGCTGCCAAGCAACACTTTCACGAAGAGTGCAAGACCTGGCGCGCCAAATACGATAGTGACCGCAAAGCATATAGTGACCGCATGAAGACACGCTATTGCTCTGCGGCGAGCAGCTTTAATCCAATGGGATAATCCCTGTAATTTACCCTGTTTGTATTTGGCTAGAAAGATGGCTAGGGGATGTTTATGGTAAGGAATGCTGGCGTTATCTCTAAGCTATTTAATAACGGGAAAGTAGAGGCCGCAGGGCGCGGTGGCTTGCTTTGGAATTTGGCAAGGGTTATTGGTGTTCGCAAAGACTCTATAACGGCTTTTGCTAAATTTGTTCTAGTTGTGCTATCGCTAGCCTCGGCTCACTATTCAGGGTTTATGACGCAAGTGCCATTTGAAATGGTGTCCGTTGTGGCTGTTGATTTTTTGTCTGAGTTTATATCTATATTCGTTTTTTATTTTGTTATGAGTTACACGATTTCACGTGTTTTTGCATTCTGTCTTTCGCAGTTTGTGATTTCTTACTTTCACTCAATGACTGCCCTAGTATTCTTCTTGAAAATTCGCTGGCCGGTGTTGTTAAAAAAGAGCGGGGCAAGGATGTACAAGGATACCGTGAGATTTGAAGGTATTATTCATGGGGTGATTCTTGTTTTTGGTGTCTATATTCTATTTGACTTCTGTTATCTTAATGTTGATTACTCCAGGGTTGGTAAAATTGTCTGGATTTTTTCTGCCTTTATCTTGATTGCTTTTCTTATGAAGATAGGTTTTGCGGCCAGAAATCCTAAAGTGGCATGGGGTCGATTACGAGATAAAAGACGAGTGGCTCTTAGGCGGCTGCTATTTAAGTCATTCACTTATTTGCTGGCAGGCTTTGCGTTAGGGCTTTCTTACTATTTGGGCTATTTGAGGTTTGATAAAGTGGTTGATGAGGATTCAGTTTATATAGAGTCCGAAAGGTTTATCGGGATGGCGACCATATTGATGAAGTCCGGAGAGTCATTTTTGCTACTGGATAAGGGTGCTGGCATTGAGACTTTCTATTACATAAATGATAAGTTTTCTGTCAAGTTGGAAGACAGCAAGTCCAATAAAGGTGAGCCGGTAGATAGCGTCAGTCTACAGTGGTGAGCCAGCTTGGAATGTCTTTTTTCTCATACAGTATCCGCCACACATCATCGACGGGTAAGGGAATAGATTTATTTTCTGGTGTTGGCAATAGATCTGCTCCCCTCACCTTAGCTTTATGGGTAAGTACCCCATGAGAATGCGGGGCCGCAATAGAGCACGGTATTGCATGATAGAAACATGCTAACGAAGTAGCCGCCCAAGGCTCCGATAGACCCCAGGGCAAAGCCTTTATCAGCGGTTTGACTGAGCTTGAATTTGGAGTAGATCAGGGTGGCAACTGTGCCAGCTATCGCACCTATCAGCCCTAGGATGTAGTCCACCCCTGGACCATGCAGGCTGACCAGTGACATGTTGATTGCCCTGATCATTACCGTGGTGGCGAATGCCACGGCGAGACCGGCAAGAAAGCCCTTATGAGGCTTGAAGATCAGGCAGAAGACGATGCACGTCAGCGCAGTGAAGTAGCTGTATGACGTGACCCAGGACGGAAGAAATTCGCCACTGCCAAGCAGGAACGCTGCTGTTGCCAGATGGGTAATGCCCAGGGCGACGGGGAAATCGTGCTGCTTCAGTGATCGTCCGTTGATCAATCTGTGATTCCTTCACTCAGTAGTTTTTCAGCGTGCCCCGATTATAGTGGCATAGCCGGATTTACTATGCCGACTCGCTCTCTTCTGAGGTGCTCAGCCATTTTGGCAGATCTCTCATTTCGTGCAGTACACGCCAAACATCGATGTGGGTGTCTTGCTCGACGTAGAACACGAGGTAAGGGTAGCGCTGGAGTGGCCAGGAGCGCAGGCCGGGCAGATCCAGTTCATGGGCGTAGCGAGCAGAACCAGAGGCGGGGTGGCGGCTGATCTGTTTATAGGCTCGCTCCAGAGCGTCGACGAATCCTAGTGCGGCCTTCTCGGCCTGTTCTTCGACGTAGTAGGCAAGGGCGCTGTCTACGTCTCTGTTGGCTAGCTCACGCGGGATGACGGGCTTTTGCTTCATCCTTGAGCGTTCCGCACGCGGGCACGGAGCGATTCGAAGTAGTCAGCGTCGGCAGGGGCAGTGGGAGCGGATGCAGCACCAGCGAGCAGCAGGCCACGCAGATGTTGGCGGTCTTGATCCTTGCGAATCAGTTCGCGGACGTATTCGCTGCTGGTGCCGTAACCGCGCTGGTTTACTTGCTCATCAACGAAGCTTTTGAGAGCGTCAGGCAGGGAGATGTTCATGGTGCTCATTGGGCGTGCCTCTTGCCAAATTTTGCCAAGGATCATAGCGCGGCTTTGGCGGCTGGTGTCGAAAAAGTGTCGAAATCATAGGGCCGAATAGCGACGAATCGAGCAGGCGAGGGGAGCGCAAAACCCGTATTGAGTGGGTTTGACACGGATTGAGACGCTACCGAAACGGGTTCGAATCTCTTCTTCACCGCCACTTTCGCAAAGCCCCTGAGAGAGCAGTCTCTCAGGGGCTTTTGCTTTCTGCTCTCAGATTCTTTGCGTGATCCCGTCGCCAGGCCGCGCGCGGCTATCTTCCTTCGTGAATTCGCTTCCCTCTGCCAGCCCGTGCCAAGTGCCATTGGCAATAGCCATGGTCACTATCGAGAGCACTGATTTCCGCTCGCCAGGGCATCGGCCTACTGTTGGCTCCAACACAGATAGCGTTGAGTTGGAGGTCATCATGCCCCGTATCGATGTGGTTTCCCTGGTTGGTAGCGCCGTGCCTGCCGAGCTTCGTTCCGATGGTCTCATGGCGTGCTGGCTGTTAATGGTTGACGGTCAGCCCAAGGCCGGTCCCTTTGCGTCGCGAGACGCTGCGCTTGCCTGCCAGGCTGTCTGGATGCTCAGCAACATTGCTCGCCCTGAGGGCGACTCGCTTCTGGCCTGATACCGCTTTACCCCGCGCTCGCTCCAGCGCCCCCTTGGCCCGCCTTTGGCGGGCATTTTCTTGTCCGGCAGGTACAATGGCGATCATTTTTCGAGGGGCGCGGCGTGGCCAGGTGGGACATTTTCTGCAACGTGGTGGATAACTACGGTGACATCGGTGTGACCTGGCGGCTGGCCCGGCAACTGGTGGCGGAGCAGGGGCATGCCGTGCGCCTGTGGGTCGACGAGTTGCCTGCCTTCGTGCGCTTGTGTCCAGGCGCCAGCTCCGATGCCGACTGTCAGTACCATGCAGGCGTCGAGGTGCGGCGCTGGTCGCAACCTTTTCCCTCTGTGGAGCCGACGGATGTGGTGATCGAGGCATTCGCCTGCCAGTTGCCGACGACTTATATAGCGGCCATGAGTGGCGACGCCGTGAAGCGACTCTGGTTGAACCTGGAGTACCTCAGTGCCGAGGACTGGGTTGCCGGTTGTCATGCCTTGCTGTCGCCGCAGGCGGGTGGCCTGCAGAAGTTTTTCTTCTTCCCGGGGTTCACGCAGGGCACTGGTGGGCTGCTGCGCGAGACGGATCTGTTGGCTCGTAGGCGGGCGTTTCAGGCCGATCCAATGGCTCAGCAGGCATTTCTTGAGGGCCTTGGGGTAGCGCGTGATCCGGGCGCTCGGCTGGTCTCCCTGTTCGCCTATGAAAATGCCGGGCTGGCCAACTGGCTCGACGCCATGGCGGGCGACTCACGCGCGACCCAGTTGCTGGTGCCGCAGGGCAAGGTGCTCGTGGATCTGCAGCGCTGGCTCGGTGAAACGCAGTTGATACCAGGCGACCAGCGCCGCTGCGGTCGCCTGCATGTGCAGGTGCTGCCTTTCGTGGCGCAGGACGATTACGATCGTCTGTTGTGGTGCTGCGACTTCAATGCCGTGCGCGGCGAAGACTCGTTCGTGCGTGCGCAGTGGGCCGGTCGGCCTCTGCTCTGGCATATCTACCCGCAGGACGAAGACGCACACTGGGACAAGCTGGAGGCTTTCCTGGCGCTGTACTGCGTCGATCTGAGCCCTCGGGCTGCGGCTGCGCAAGCCGAACTCTGGCGGGCATGGAATGCCGGGCGGGGGATGAATGACGCCTGGCCAGAGGCGCTCGAGTGCTGGCCGGAGCTGTCGGAGCATGCCGAGCGCTGGTGCGTCCGACAGGCTGCTCAAGCGGATCTTGCCACGGCGCTGGAACAGTTTTACCGAAATTGGCTATCATACGCGGCCTAGATTTCTGTACCTCCCGCATATTTCGGATATCCGCATGAAAACTGCACAAGAAATGAGAGTCAACAGCGTGGCCCTGATCGATGGCCAGCCGTGGCTGATCCAGAAGGCCGAGTTCACCAAGTCCGGCCGTAACAGCGCCATCGTCAAGATGAAGCTGAAGAATCTGCTCAACGGCTCCAAGACCGAGACCGTCTACAAAGCCGACGACAAGATGGAGCCGGTGATTCTCGAGCGCAAGGAAGTGAACCTGTCCTACATCAGCGGTGAGGACTACGTGTTCATGGATCCGGAGTACAACTCCTACGAACTGCGTGCCGAAGACCTGGAAAGCGTTCTGCCGTTCATCGAAGAAGGCATGAACGATGTCTGCGAAGCCGTGTTCTTCGAAGGCAAGGTGATCTCCGTCGACCTGCCGACCACCATCGTGCGTCAGGTTGTCTACACCGAGAACGCCGCCCGTGGCGACACCTCCGGCAAGGTGATGAAGCCTGCCAAGCTGCGTAACGGTACCGAGATCAAGGTTGCCGAGTTCGTCGATATCGACGACTGGATCGAGATCGATACCCGTGACGGTTCCTACAAGGGCCGCACCCAGGCGCCGCAAGCCTGAGCTTGAGCGTCACCAGAAAACCCGGCCTTCGCGCCGGGTTTTTTTATGGTCTGCGTTCGCCTGGGCAACAGGTCATTGCTGCGGCGCTGCCAGGCTGGCCAGCAGGGCCTGATCCCAGGGGGGCGGAAAGCCGAAGCGCTGCTTGAGGAAGCTCAGCAGCAGACGTGTGCGTGGGCTGGCCTCGCGCTCCAGGCGCAGGGCGTAGATGCTGACCGGCTCCACCGCAGGCAAGCCGTTCTCACAGAACAGGGGAATCAGTTCGCCACGCTGCAGGTGCTCGCTGCTCATCCAGGTCGGCAGATGCGCCACCCCTAGGCCGGCGAGGGCACTGAACAGCAGGGTCTCGGCATTGTTGCTGGTCTGCCGCAGGCGCTTGGGCTTGCATTGCTGCAGCTTGCCGTCGACCTCGAAGCGCCATGCATAGGGCGGTGCCAGGCTGTCCCAGTCGAGGCCGTCGTGCTGCTCCAGTTCCAGCGGGCTGCGTGGGATTCCTCGGCGGCGCAGGTAGTCCGGGCTGGCGCAGACGATACGTGTCATCGAAGCCAGTGGCGTGGCCACCAGGCGGCTGTCGGGCAGTGGTCCGATGCGCACCACGATATCCACTTCACCCAGGTGCTCGCCCTGCAGGTCGATGAAGCTGTCGATCAGGCGCAGCTGTACGTCCAGCCCGGGGTTGGCGCGCAGGAAGTCGGCGATCGCAGGCGCCAGGTGGCGCCGGCCAAAGGGAGAGGGCGCGTCGATGCGAATCAGCCCTTCCGGGGCGCTGCTCAGCGATACCGCCTCGGCGCGGGCCAGATGCAGCTCGGCGAGGATGCGCCTGGCTCGTTCGGCGAACGCCAGGCCGGCCGGGGTGACGCGCACCGCGTGGGTACTGCGGCTGAACAGGCCGCTGCCCAGGGCGCGTTCCAGGGCATCGATTCGCCGGGCGACCGCCGAGGGGGTCAGCGGGTGGCGTCTGGCCGCAGCGGAGAAACTGCCGGTTTCCAGGACGTCGAGAAAGAGCTCCAGCTGGTCGGTCAGGGCATCGGGATTCATGCGGTGTTCTGCTTATGCGTAAATGGCAAAGCCATTTTGCATTCTTGTGCGTTTCCATACTAGCTGCGCCTCTCTAAGATGCGCCCTGGCATGGAGGTGTCATGAGCCTGATCGATCTGTTATTGAATCTTGTCCTGGGCGCTGCTCTGGGAACCGTGGGTGGGCTGTTCGGTATCGGCGGCGGCCTGATCGCCATTCCGGTGCTGGGCGTGCTGTACGGTCTGGATCAGCAGCTGGCTCAGGGCACCGCCCTAGTCATGGTGGTGCCCAACGTGATGCTGGCGATCTGGCGCTACAACCAGCGCAACCGCATCGATTTGCGTCATGCCTTGCTGCTTGGCATCACCAGCCTGGTGTGCGCCTGGCTCGCTTCGCTGTACGCCGTGGAGCTGGATTCGCGCACCATGCGCTGGGCCTTCATCGGTTTCCTGCTCGCCCTGGCCGCTTACAACCTGGTACGTATGATGATGGCGCAGGCGCCGAGCAGCAGCGAGCTGCGTCATCCCTGGGGCTGGTTCGGGGTGCTCGGCGGTGTGTCCGGTGCCATGGGCGGTCTGTTCGGTGTGGGCGGCGCAGTAGTCGCCACGCCGGTGCTGACCAGTGTGTTCGGCACCACGCAGGTGGTGGCGCAGGGGCTGTCCCTGTCCCTGGCGCTGCCCAGTACCGGGGTCACGCTGCTGACGTACGCGCTGCATGAGCACGTCAACTGGTGGATGGGTGTTCCCCTGGCGGTTGGCGGTCTGCTCAGCATCAGTTGGGGCGTGCGTCTGGCCCACTCGCTGCCGGAGCGTCTGCTGCGCAGCCTGTTCTGCGTGTTCCTGCTGATCTGCGCACTGATGCTGGGCCTCGAAGCCAGCGGGTTATAGTCGAAACCCCTCGACGATGTGGTCGGCCAGGCATTCGGTGACGGGGGACTGGCTGCTCTCGTTACGCAGCAGCACGATGCTGGTCAGCGGCAGCAGTGGCAGACCCTCGGCTTCACCGAGGATGCGCAGGTCCGGGGTGATCAGGCTCTGCAGCTGTGCGGTGACGGCCAGGCCCGCGCGCACGACGGCGAACAGCGCCGACAGGCTGGGGCTGGTGTAGGCGATGCGGTAGGGACGCGCCATGGCATCGAGCGCGTTGCAGGCCCACTCCCGGCAGAAGCAGTCGGCATTGAACATCGCCAGGGGCATGGGGTTCTGCTCGTGCGGGCAGAAGCCCTGAGCGACGGCCCAGGCAAAGCGCTCCTGGCGCAGCAGTTGGCCAATTTCCTTGCCCGGCTGACGGGTGACGATGGTCAGGTCGAGGTCCTGGCGCAGCAGCAGCTGACCCGAGGGTTCACAGTGAACCTCGACCTGAACCAGCGGATAGGCCTGGGCGAAGCGCGAAAGAATCTCCGGTAGAAAACGCATGACGTAGTCATCCGGCGTACCTATGCGCACGGAGCCGACCATGTGCGGCTCACGCAGGGTATTGAGAACTTCACCGTGCAGCTTCAGGATACGGCGCGCATAGCCGAGCAACACCTGGCCCTCGGGGGTCAGGCGAACCTGGCGGCCATCGCGCTCGAACAGCGCGCGCTGCACCACGTCTTCCTCCAGCCGCTTCATCTGCATGCTCACTGCCGACTGCGTGCGATTGACCGTCTCGGCGGCGCGTGTGAAGCCGCCGGTGTCGGCAATGGCGACGAAACTGCGCAGCAATTCGGTATCGATACTGGGGGGGAAGGCCATTCATCAATCCTCGAGATGGATTCCATAAGAAACATTCGTTGGATTGATCTTAATCCTGGCTCGACACTGATGCCAACCCCACAGGGAGGGCATCGAGATGAAAGGTCAAAAAGGTTATGCGTTGGCTCAGGCTATCCACTTCGACCGTCTGCCATCGCTGGCAGAAATGTGGCGTGTACTGCGGCGCTGGCGTCAACTGGCTCGAGAGCGTCAGCAACTGGCGCGTCTGGATGGAGCGGCGTTGAAGGACCTCGGTCTGTCCCGGGCCGATGCGTTGCAGGAGGCCGAGCGGCCGTTCTGGGATGACCCGCTGAGAAAGTGAGTCGTGATCATTGGAGTGACTGAATGACCGCTGTACGCAAGGGTGCGGACTTTTTCCTGTTTCAACTGATGCTGCTGCTGTGCGCCATATGGGGCAGCCAACAGGTCGCCATCAAGCTGGCGGCCGAGGACATCGCGCCGATGTTGCAGGTGGCATTGCGCTCGGGCATCGCTGCCGTGCTGGTTGGCATTCTGTTGCTCTGGCAGCGCGGTTGGCGGGGCTGGCTGGGAAGTACCTGGCTGGCAGGGATTCTGGCTGGCGTGCTGTTCGCCCTGGAGTTCTTCTTCATCGCCCTGGGGCTGCGTTACACCTCGGCCTCGCACATGGCGGTGTTTCTCTATACCGCGCCGATTTTCTCGGCGCTGGGATTGCACCTGATGCTGCCCAGCGAGCGCCTGCGCCGCTTGCAGTGGCTGGGCATCGCGCTGTGCTTCGGCGGCGTGGTGATGGCCTTTGGCGTGGGCGGCGACTGGAGCGAGATAGACGCCGACATTCTGCTTGGCGATGCACTCGGGCTCTGTGCAGGCATGGCCTGGGGCGCCACTACCGTGGTCGTGCGCGGCTCGCGCCTGTCCGAGGCGCCGGCGGGGCTCACCCTGTTCTATCAGTTGACGGTGGCCTTCGTCCTGCTGCTCGGCTATGCCCTGGCGATGGTCGATCTCGGGCAGGTGCGCTGGACGCCGCTGGCCATCGGCAGCGTTCTGCTGCAGGGCGTGGTGGTGTCGTTCTTCACCTATCTGGCCTGGTTCTGGCTGTTGCGTCGCTATCTGGCCTCGAACATGGCGGTGTTCTCGTTCATGACGCCACTGTTTGGCGTGACGTTCGGTGTGCTGGTTCTGGATGAACCGCTCACCCTCAACTTCATCATCGGCGCCGCGCTGGTGCTGGCGGGGATCATGCTGGTCAGCAGCGAGCGCTGGCTAAAGCGACGCCTTGCCGGCCTGCGCGGCCAGTAGCGGTCTGGAGGCAGTTCGTGTCCGTTCATCATTTGGCTCAGCTCAACATCGCGGCAATGAAGGCGCCCCTGGAGTCGGCGGAGATGGCGGACTTCGTCGCCAATCTGGAGCGGATCAACACACTGGCCGAGGCGGCGTCGGGCTTCGTCTGGCGACTGCAGGACGAGGCGGGAGATGCCACGGCGATCAGGCCGTTCGGGGATGAGGTGCTGGTAAACATGTCGGTCTGGCAGGACGTCCAGTCGCTCAGCGACTACGTGTACAAATCCGCGCATACCGAGATGCTCAAGCGCCGACGCGAATGGTTCGGGCGCATCGAGCAGGCCCACCAGGTACTGTGGTGGGTGCCGTCGGGGCATCGTCCAGATGTGGTGGAAGCGGCCGAGCGCCTTGCGCACCTGCGCGAGCATGGCGCGACGTCGCATGCCTTCACCTTCCGCCATGCGTTCGCGGCGCCGGCCTGATAGGCTGGCGCGTCATGACTCTCTCACTCTCTCTCGCCGAGGCACGTCGTCTGGCCCTGTCTGCCCAGGGCTTCGGTCGTGTGTCACGTGGCGCCATCGCTCATCGGCAACTGCAGGCGCAGATCGAGCGTCTGGGTGTGCTGCAGATCGACTCGGTCAACGCCGTTGTGCGCTCGCATTACCTGCCGGCGTTTTCCCGCCTTGGCCACTACCAGGCCGAGCACCTCGATGAGCTGGCCTGGGGACGCGCACGGCGTCGGCGTCTGTTCGAGTACTGGGGGCACGAAGCGTCACTGCTGCCACTGGAGCTCTATCCACTGCTGCGCTGGCGCATGCGCCGCGCCGCGGACGGCCAGGGTATCTATGGCCAGCTGGCGAAGTTCGGGGTCGAGCGACGCGACGTGATCGACTCGGTGCTGCAGGCGGTGCGCGAACGCGGCGCACTGGGCGCTGGCAGTCTCAGCACGCGCAGCGAGAAGGCCGGACCCTGGTGGGACTGGAGCGCGGAGAAGACCGCGTTGGAGTGGCTGTTCGCTGCGGGTGAGGTGACAGTGGCCGGGCGTCGTGGCTTCGAGCGCCTGTATGATCTGCCGGAGCGGGTGATCCCCGGCGAGCTGCTCGATCAGGCCGAGCTGGATGAGGATGAAGCGCAGCGTCGTCTTCTGCTGCGCTCCGCCGATGCCCTCGGGGTGGCCAGCGAAAAGGATCTGCGCGACTACTACCGACTGGATGCGGGCGACAGCAAGCGTCGAGTCGCCGAGCTGGTGGAAGAGGGCGCGTTGCTGCCGGTGGCGGTGCAGGGCTGGCAGCAGCCGGGCTATTGCCGCGGCGAGCCGCGCATTCCGCGACGCGTGCGCCACAGTGCACTGCTGTCACCCTTCGACTCGCTGATCTGGGCGCGCGAGCGGACCGAGCGATTGTTCGGTTTTCGCTATCGCCTGGAAATCTACACGCCACAGGCCAAGCGGGTGTATGGCTACTACGTGCTGCCGTTCCTGCATCACGAGCGCCTGCTGGCGCGGGTGGATCTGCGCAGCGAGCGCGCGGCGGGGCGTCTGGCGGTGCATGCCGTGCACCTCGAAGAGGCGGTGCTGAGCGAGGAGGCGCGACAGGCGCTGAGCGATGCGCTGCATGGGCTGGCGCAGTGGCTGGGGCTTGCCGATGTGTGGCTGGCGCCCGGGGTCAGGCAGCAGAGGCTGCTTGGCTAGCCGGCGTGTTCCAGGAGGAATTGCAGTTCGCTGACGCGCTGGATGTTCAGTTCCATGGGGCAGGTGTAGTACATCGGTGAGCCGATGTGCTTGCCTTGCAGGTCGCACTGACCGTTGCGGTAGATCAGCCAGGCCTTCTGCGCCGTTTCCAGTTGCTCGGCGCTCTGCGGGTCATTGGCCTGCAGCTTGAGGAACAGCTGCTGGTAGATGCGGTTCATGTCGCGCTTCGCCACGGCGGATACGCCCTCGGCGCAACCGGCGACGATGGAGTTGTTGATCGCGCCGTTGGCATTCAGGCAGGCCTGATACTGCGCGTCGTAGTCGGCCCAGGCGGTGAGCGGCAACAGCGCCATCACCAGGTATCTCAGCATCGACATGATTGCCTTCCTGAGGTGTCGGGGGCGGCAGGAAGCCGCCCCCGAGTGCCGTGATTACTTGGCGGCCAGACGGTTGCGCATGTTGTTGGCGCGCTCGGTGGAACCCGGGTGCGAGGAGAACATGCTGCTTTCGCCGCCGCTCAGCTTGGCCAGCTTCTCGAACGCGGTGACCAGGCCTTCGCGCGGGATGTTGCGCTCGGTCAGGAAGTCGAAGGAGAAGTTGTCGGCTGCGGTTTCCTGGCTTTGCGAGAACTGGGCGTTGACCAGTTGCTCACCCAGCGCGCCCAGCTCGGAGGACGACAGTGCGGCGAGCGTGGTGTTGCCCGAGGAGGCGGCGGCGTTGCGCGCAGCGGAGGTGGCGTAGGCGGTCTGCATGGCCTTCTTGGTGTGGCCCAAGGCCACGTGGCCCATCTCGTGGCCCAGCACGCCTTCGACTTCGTTGTCGTTCATCGCGTCCATCAGGCCGCTGTACACGCGCACGCAACCGTTGGCCATGGCCCAGGCGTTGACCTCTTCATCGAGGTAGACCTTGTAGTTGACCGGCGTGCCGTTGACCTGGTTGCCGAGGTTGGCGGCGATCTTGTTCAGGCGCTTGCCGTAGGAGGTTTCGGGGCCGGCGATGTTGGCGTTGGCATCCATTTCCGCGCAGGCCTGGTCGGACATGCTTTTGACCTCGGCATCGCTCAGGGTCGCAGCCTGTACGGCCATCAGGCCGGACTGCAGCATGGCGTCGGGGGACATGTTCTGGCAGCCGCTCAGCAGAACGGCGCTGGACAGGGCAAAAGCGGAAAGCGTGGTACGAAGTTGCATGGAGCATCGTCCTTGTTGGGTAGTGATGGCCGCGAGTCCTTCCCGGCAGGGCATAGCAGCTCGGCACCGTCCGGTGCTCGCGTTGGGGTCGGCATTATGCCGCATAACGCACAGAAGAAGTGCGAGCCGGTTCGCGCCCTGGCCAGTGGCTACTAGCCAGGGCGCGTGGCTTCAGCGGCGTACCTGCTTGAGGGTTTCCGCGATCATGAACGCCAGCTCCAGCGACTGGTCGGCATTCATGCGCGGGTCGCAGTGAGTGTGGTAGCGATCGGACAGGCCGTCCTCGGTGATCGGTCGCGAGCCGCCGATGCATTCGGTGACGTTCTGCCCGGTCATTTCGATGTGGATGCCGCCGGCGTGAGTGCCTTCGGCCTGGTGCACGGCGAAGAACTGCCGCACCTCGGCCAGAATCTGCGCGAAGTCACGCGTTTTGTAGCCGCTGCTGGCCTTGATGGTGTTGCCATGCATCGGGTCGGAGCTCCACAGCACCTGGCGGCCTTCGCTCTGCACCTTGCGCAGCAGGCGCGGGAAGTGGGCTTCGACCTTGTCCGCGCCCATGCGCACGATCAGGTTGAGGCGGCCCGGATCGTTCTCCGGGTTGAGGGTATCGATCAGGCGGATCAGTTCATCCGGGTCCATGCTCGGACCGACCTTGACCCCGATGGGGTTCTCGATGCCGCGCATGAACTCGACGTGGGCGCCATCGAGCTGGCGGGTACGATCGCCGATCCACAGCATGTGCGCGGAGCAGTCGTACCAGCGGCCGGTCAGGCTGTCCTTGCGCACGAAGGCCTGCTCGTAGTTCAGCAGCAGCGCTTCGTGGGCGGTGAAGAAGCTGGTCTCGCGCAGTTGCGGTGCGCTGTCCATGCCCACGGCGCGCATGAACGACAGGGTTTCATCGATACGCCCGGCAAGCTGGTGGTACTTCTCCGACAGCGCCGAGTTGGCGATGAAGTCGAGGTTCCACTGGTGCACCTGGTGCAGGTCGGCAAAGCCGCCCTGGGCGAAGGCGCGCAGTAGGTTGAGGCTGGCCGTGGCCTGGTGGTAGGCCTGCAGCAGGCGCTCCGGGTCGGGAACGCGGCTCGTCGCATCGAAGCCGATGCCGTTGACGATGTCGCCACGGTAGGCCGGCAGGGTCACGCCGTCGATGGTTTCGCTGCCGGCAGAACGCGGCTTGGCGAACTGACCCGCCATGCGCCCGACCTTGACCACCGGGCAGCCGGCGGCGAAGGTCATGACGATGGCCATCTGCAGCAGTACCTTGAAGGTGTCGCGAATTTTCGCCGCAGAGAATTCGGCGAAGCTTTCGGCGCAGTCGCCACCCTGCAGCAGGAAGGCACGCCCCTGGGTCACCTCGGCGAACTGGCGGCGCAGCTCGCGTGCTTCGCCCGCGAAGACCAGCGGCGGATAGCCTGCCAGGGTCTGTTCGACACGGGCGAGGTGGCTGGCGTCAGGGTATTCAGGCTGCTGCTGGATGGGCTTGGCCCTCCAGCTTTCGGGGCTCCAGGCGTGCGGCATGCGACATCTCTAACGTTGATCGGGCGGAGGCGCATGGTAACCGATAAGCCCTGCTGCCCGTACGTGTATCGACGGCACCACGGCTCATGACGCCGTGGCAGGCTGCAGATCGTGCGCTGGCGACGTTCGCGGCAGTACCTCGCGCCCCGGCAGGAAGCGTCCATAGTGCCGCGCCGTGCCCAGGTCCTGCGGGTACTCCAGGCCACGGCGATAGGCGATCCGCCCGTTGATCAGCGTCAGCTCGACGGCGGCGTCGTTGCGCTTGACCACGCGCTGCAGGCCCAGCACCTCCATGGGCGCCTCGTGCAGCGCATCGAGGCTGTCGTCGAGGCCCTGCGGATTGATCAACACCAGGTCGGCGCGATCACCGACACGCAGGTAACCGGCATCGACGCCGATGAAGTCGGCCAGCTCGGCGCTGCAGCGGCGTACCGCCTGGCCCAGGGGCATGAAGGGCTCGCCCGCCAGTTCGGCGTCACGCACGTACTTGAGAAAGCGCAGCGGGAAATTGTACTGGGCGATGGAGCGCAGGTGCGCGCCGGAGTCGGCGAAGCCGGGGTGGGTCCAGGGACTGGCCAGCAGCTGGCGCATGATCGCTTCGCGCTGGTTGCCGTAGCAGGTCGTCCACTTCAGCGCTTCGCGGTACTGGCAGGCCAGTTCGAAATAGGCGTCCACCGCGTCCAGTCCGCGAGCCTGGCCCAGTTGCTTGAAGTTCTTGCCTACCAGGCTGGCGTCCGGGCATTCGCTCACCCAGCAGTCGGAGAAGTCGCGGTGCCACAGCCCCTTGGTCAGCACCGCCTTGACCTGCTTCTTGAACAGCGCGCGGAACGCCGGCTCCCGGACCTTGGCATAGAGCTCGTCCGGGTCCTTGATGTCGCGCAGCACTTCGCCGGCGCCGAACTCTTCGAAGGCGTTCACGTTGAGCCCCTCGAGGCGCAGGGTGAAGGGGGCCGGCAGCGTCTGCCAGCGGAAGTGGCCGCGCAGGACCCGGTTCGCCAGCCAGCCGGACAGCCGCGTGAAACGATGCAGCAGCGGCTGCGACTTGAGGTCGAGGGCGGTGAGCATGGTGCATTTCAGCGGCTTCCTGAACCAGCCGTGGGCCTGCCACAGAAAGGCGAAGACGTTGACCTTGGTCACCGCGTTCGGCGCTCCCTGCAGCACCGCGCCGCGCCGCCGCAGCACGGCGAACAGGCGCGAGAATTCCTTCCAGCTGGCGAAGGTGGACGGTAGCGGGCTGGACCAGGCGCGGTCGCCGTCCATCTTGTCCAGGCGGGTGGTCATCACCGACAGGCCGATGCAGCCGGCATCCAGCGCCTCCTCCAGCAGCTGTTCCATGCGTGCGAGTTCGGCTTCGCTCGGCTTCACCCGGCGAGTGGCGCGTTGTAGGCCCATCACCGCCACGCGCAGCTCGGAGTGACCGAGGAAGGAGTTGACGTTCGGCCCCAGTGGCAACTGATCGTAAAAGGCGCGATAGCCCCTGGCGTCACGCCAGGTCTTCTTCTCCTGCAGGATCGGCAGCACGTACTCGCGCGGGACCGCCTCGACACGGGTGAACAGGTCGGAGCAGTCCTCGGCCTCCGCCAGCACCATGCTGATGGAACAGGAGCCAATGGTCACGCTGGTGACGCCATGGCGCACCGACTCCTTCAGCGCCGGCGCCGCGATGACTTCGGCATCGTAGTGCGAGTGGATCTCCAGAAAGCCCGGGGTGACCCAGTGGCCCTCGGCGTCTATCACTTCGCCGCAACCGTCTTCGTCCAGCGGGCTGAGGGCGAGCACATCGATCTTGCCGTCCCTGATGCCGATATGGCGCAATGCGCCGGGGGCGCCGCTGCCGTCGAAGTACAGGCCGTTCTTGATGATGATGTCGTAGCTCATGGCAGTCTCCAGGGCGCCAGCAGCAAGAGGCCGGTGACCAGTAGCAGGAAGTGGATGGCGATGCGGAAGTGCCGCTCATCGACGCGTCGGTGCAGCTGCTCGCCGAGCCACACGCCGAGAGGCAGGAGCGGGGCGTAGCTCAGCACCTGTGGCAGCGCCGGCAACAGGCGGCCGTCGCAGAGAAAGGCCAGGGTGAGCAGGCTGTTGAGGGTGAACCAGACGCTGATCAGCGTGGCGCGCAGGCGCGCCTTGTCCAGCTCGGTGCCGGCCAGGCCGTAGACCAGCAGCGGGCCGCCGGACGCGAACAGGCCGTGGCTGACGCCGGCGCACAGGGTGATGAGGCGGGTGGCCCAGGTCGGGCGCTGCGTCTGCCTGTATGTCCGGCGCAGGCGCCATAGCTCACGCCCTGCGAAGCAGAGGATCAGCGCGCCAAACGCGGTCTTCAGCAACTGGGCGTCCAGGTACGGCAGCAGGCAGTAGCCGAGCAACGTGCCGACGAGCATGCCCGGCAGGATGTTGCCAAGCAGCAGGCGCCGGTCGATCAGGCGCCGATGGCGCTGCACCAGGTAGCCGGTCATGCAGACGTTCAGCGGCACCAGGATCGGCAGCAACTGCTCGATGGGCAGCAGCAGGGCGCCCAGCGAGAGGGCGATGACCACGCTGCCGAAGCCGGTGATCGCCTCCAGGGTGTAGGCCAGCAGAATGAAGGCGCCGAGGGCATAAGGGGCTGCCGTGATCACCTCAGTTCTCCGGCGAAGCGCCGGCTCATCTGCCGGTAGTACAGCGCTGGCGCCAGCCGCCAGAGCAGGCTTGCCAGCCAGCTGCCGCGATCGGGGAAAAGGCGTTCGCGGCGCTGGCGCAGCGCAACGAGGATCGCCTCGGCCATCCACTCGGCGCTGCGCACGTTGCCGATGGTCGAGCGTGCGTGGCGAGCCGGCTGGCCATCTGCACCCAGTGCATTGCGGTCGATGGGGGTATCGAGAAAGCTCGGGTAGACCAGCAGCAGGCCGATGCCGTCGAGGCCGATCTCGGCGCGCAATACCTCGAAGGCCTGGCTCAGCGCGCTTTTCGCTGCACAGTAGCCTGCGCGCCCCAGCACCGGCATCCAGCCGGCCATGGAACCGATGGCCGCGACCTGGCCACGGCTTTCACGCAGCAGGGGCAGGGCGGCCAGGGTCAGTTCCAGCGGTGCGTGATAATCCACGGCCATGACCTTGCGAAATACCGCCGGCGCGGTACGCACCGTGGGCGAGCGGTGGGTGATGCCGGCATTGTTGAACAGCACATCCAGGCGCCCGAAACGTTGGCGGCAGGCCTCCAGCAGGTGCTCATGCAGCGTCGGGTCGGTGATGTCGCCGGGTGCGCCGAGGACGCGCTCGGCGCCCAGCGTGTCGACACGCGCGGCGAGGCCCTGGCTGTCGATATCGGTCAGCAGCAAGGCGTCGCCCCGGGCATGGCAGGCGCGCGCAAGCTGCCAGCCGAGGCCGCTGGCGGCGCCGGTGATCAGAACGACTCGCATCATTTTTCTCCGAGGTTGGCCAGCGGCGTCAGCAGCGCGTCGGGCTGGAGGGGGTGGCGTGACCAGAGCCAGGCCAGACCGAGCCCGGATATCAGGTGCCAGCAACCCCAGAAGGCGGCGATCAACAGCATGCCGCCGGCCTGCGGGAAGAAGGTGAAGATGATCACCAGGCCCAATGCCGAATTCTGGATGCCGACTTCGAGGGTCAACGCGCGTCGATCGGCGGGCGGCAGGCCGCTCAGTCGCGCGCTCAGGTAGCCGGTGCCCAATGCCAGCGCGTTGTGCGCCACCACCAGCCAGAAGAACAGGTGGAAGTGTTGCGTGAACTGCTGCAGGTTGCGGCTGAAGGCCAGTGTCACGAACGCCAGCATCACCAGCAGGGCGATCAGTCGCAGCGGCTTCTCCACCTTCAGTGTCAGTTGCGGGAAACGCCGGCCGACCCACATGCCCGCCAGCAGCGGCACGCCCAGTACCAGCAGAACGAGCAGGAGCAGGCTCAGCGGATCGAGGGCGATCTGCGTCAGGAGCGGGCGCGTGTGCGGGTTGAGCCAGGCGTAGAAGGCGAAGTTGAGTGGCGTCAGGACACTGGCCGCGACGCTGGACACTGCGGTCATGCTTACCGACAGCGCGACGTTGCCACGGGCCATCCAGGTCATGATGTTGGAGAAGCTGCCGCCCGGGCAGGCTGCGATCAGCGTCATGCCCAGGGCCAGCTCCGGCTGGATGGCCAATGCCCAGCAGGCCAGGCAGGTCAGCGCCGGCAGCAACAGGAACTGCGCCAGCAGGCCGATCACCGGCGCCCTGGGGGCTCGGGCAATGCGCCGGAAGTCCTCGGCGCGCAGGTCGAGCGAGACGCCGAACATCATCAGCGCGACGATCAGGTTGATCAGCACCAGGCTGCTGGGGTCGAAAGCGATATTGACCTGCTCCACGTTCATGCCCCCTGTGTCGCGGGTGTGACGTCGCCGGCCAGTTCGCGGCGCAGCGCCGCGCTGTGTTCGGCGATGCGTCTACGATAGCTGTCCTTGTGCACGTAGTAGGCCATGCGCTCCAGTTGCAGGTACTGGTAGCCGCCGTCCAGGCGTTGGCCGGCCTGGGCGCGGATGGTTTGGCGCAGGGCCTGCGCGGCAGGGCTGCCGGCCTGCAGCTGGCGGATGTACAGGGCGACCAGCTCGGCCTGCTCGTCGCGTCCCTGCCAGCCCAGGCCGGAGGCTTCGACCATACCGAGCATGAACAGGTCGTCGTGTTCGGGGTGAAAGACGTTGAGGTACAGCTGTGGCGCGCCAGCATCCTCCGGCCAGTTCAACTCGCTGCGGGCGATGAAGGGATAGTCCAGCCGGTAGCCGGTGGCCATCAGGATCAGGTCGTACTCTGCCTGCTCGCCGCTGGCGAAGGTCACACAGTGGCCGCTCACCGCGCGGATGTCGCCACGGGGGCGGATATCGCCATGGCCGATATGGTGCAGCACCAGCGAGTTCATCACCGGGTGCGATTCGTACAGGCGGTAGTCGGGATCTGGCAGGCCGTACTGCGAGGGTTTGCCCACCAGGGCGCGCACCAGCAGGCCGTCGATCGTCTGCTTGAGGCGGCGCGGCAGCCTGATCGCGCCACCGAAGGTGTCGGTGGGCTTGCCGAGGATGAACTTGGGCAGGAAGTAGTAGCCGCGGCGTACCGACAGGTCCACCGAGGCGGCACGGTGCACGGCGTCCACGGCAATGTCGCAGGCCGAATTGCCGCAGCCGACCACCAGCACGCGCTTGCCGGCGAAGATATCGGCACGCTTGTAGGCGCTCGAGTGCAGCAGCTCACCCTGGAAGTCACCTGGCAGTTGCGCCAGGTTGGGGGTGTGCAGGGTGCCGTTGGCGATCAGCACGCCCTCGAAGTGCCATTCGCGCTGTTCGCCGCCACGCTCGCTGGTCAGTCGCCAGCCCTGTGCGAGGCGCTCCAGTTTCACCACGCGGGTATCGAACTGGTAGTGCTCGTAGAGGCGGAAGTGTCCGGCGTAGTCGCGGAAATAGCGGCGCATCTCACTGTGATGCGGATAGGGCGCGACATTGGCGCGCATGGGGAATTCGCTGAACTCGGTGGTGCCCTTGGAGGAGATCAGGTGGGCCGAGTGGTACATGGTGCTGTGCGGATTGTCGATGTCCCACAGACCGCCGACATCGCTGTGCAGCTCGAAGCCGACGAAGTCGATACCCTGCTTCTTCAGATGCCGGGCCGTGCACAGGCCCATGGGGCCGGCGCCTATGATGGCGTACATGGCGAACCTCGTTATTGTTATGAGTAGCAGCGCAAGTGGTGGAATTATCGCGTGACCTGGGGCGGCTGCTTCAATGACAATTGGCGCCGTTAGCCCGCCTCTTGTGGTACGGGATGTCACTGTTGGAGAGGGAGCCATGCCAGGATTGCCGCCGAGCGAAGAATTGCAGTTGCAGGACGAGGTACTGCTGACCGAGGTGCGTGACGCCTTCGGGGTGATTCGCGTGGTGCAGATTGGTGCCTACCGTTTTCTCGAGTTTGGCGACGCGATCGAGCAGAGCTGCGTATTCGTCGGCGATCCCAGCTGGCTGGAGTACGACTACACCCGCGCCATGCTGCTTGGCGCGCTTTGCCACGACGCGCCGGAGACCGCGCTGTTTCTCGGCCTGGGCGCCGGCAACCTGACCCAGGCGTGCCTGAAGTTCCTGCCGCTGGAGGATGTCGAGGCCATCGAACTGCGCCCCGACGTGCCGCGCCTGGCCATGGAGTTCCTCGGCCTGGACGACGACCCGCGCCTGACCATTCGCATCGGCGACGCCACCGACCTGCTCGCCAGTGCGGAAACCGCTGACCTGATCTTCCTCGACCTCTATACCGACCAGGGGCCTGGCGTCGGGCATCTGGCCTGGCGTTTTCTCGAACAGTGCCAGGCCAAGCTCAATCCCGGCGGCTGGCTGATCATCAACCAGTGGGCCAGCAACGACGGCAAGCCCCTGGGGGCGGCGCTGTTGCGCGGCCTCTACCATCGGCACTACTGGGAATGCCCGGTGAAGGAGGGCAACGTGGTGCTGCTGATCCCGGCCGACCTCGACCAGCGCCTGAACATGGGGCGCCTGCAGGCGCGAGCGGGTGAACTGGCGCCGCGCCTGGGCTATTCGCTGCAACCGCTGATCGAGGCGATGCGTCCGGCTACCTGATGCACCGCTGAGCGGTTCGCTGCCCGAGAAAGCGCAAAAACCAGCACCCGGGTCAGGATTTTCCGGTATAGTGCGCGCCGGCCAAATTTCCGGCCACGTTCAGGTAGTGCAATTCGCCCGGGGCTCGACTCCGGCAGCCAGTCCCGCTGCGGACTATCCTTGACGATTCACTTTCATCACGTTTTCGCAAATCCCCGCCGAACCAGGCTGCCAGGGTGACCCACAAGGTCTTGCACGGCATGCGCAGCTTTGGAACATGGGTCTTTGCGGATGCACTTGAGGCAGACCCATGACCCAGGAAACCGGCGGCTTCGCCGCGCTCGGACTTCATCCCCATATTCTCGCCGCTCTGACCGCCGTCGGTTACGAAGAGCCGTCGCCGATCCAGGCGCAGGCCATTCCGGTGATCCTCGCGGGCCACGACATGATCGGCCAGGCGCAGACCGGTACCGGCAAGACGGCCGCATTCGCACTGCCGCTGCTGTCCAAGATCGACCCGGCCAAGCGTGAGCCGCAGGTCCTGATCCTGGCGCCGACCCGCGAGCTGGCCCTGCAGGTGGCCACCGCCTTCGAAACCTACTCCAAGCAGATGCCGGGCGTGAACGTCGTCGCCGTCTACGGTGGTGCGCCGATGGGCCCGCAGCTCAAGGCCATTCGCCAGGGCGCGCAGATCATCGTCGCCACCCCGGGTCGCCTGGTCGACCACCTGCGTCGTGACGAGAAAGTGCTGTCCACCATTCAGCACCTGGTCCTCGACGAAGCCGACGAGATGCTCAAGCTGGGCTTCATGGACGATCTGGAAATCATCTTCGAAGCCATGCCGGAAAGCCGCCAGAGCGTGCTGTTCTCCGCCACGCTGCCGCACTCGATCCGCGCCATCGCCGAGAAGCACCTGCGCGAGCCGCAGCATATCAAGATCGCGGCCAAGACCCAGACCGTCTCGCGTATCGAGCAGGCGCACCTGATGATCCACGCCGATCAGAAGACCAACGCCGTGCTGCGCCTGCTGGAGGTCGAAGAATTCGACGCGCTGATCGCCTTCGTGCGTACCAAGCAGGCCACCCTGGACCTCGCCGCCGCGCTGGAGGCCAAGGGTTTCAAGGCTGCCGCACTGAACGGCGATATCGCCCAGGCACAGCGTGAGCGCGTGATCGACTCGCTCAAGGATGGTCGCCTGGACATCGTCGTCGCCACCGACGTGGCGGCGCGTGGTATCGACGTACCGCGCATCACCCACGTGTTCAACGTCGACATGCCGTACGACCCGGAGTCCTACGTGCACCGTATCGGCCGTACCGGCCGTGCTGGCCGCGATGGTCGTGCGCTGCTGCTGGTCACGCCGCGTGAGCGTCGCATGCTGCAGGTGATCGAGCGTGTCACCGGGCAGAAGGTCGGCGAGGTCAAACTGCCCAACCCGCAGCAGGTGCTGGATGCCCGCATCAAGAAGCTGACCGCCAGCCTGGCGCCGCTGGTTGCCGATGCCGAGGCCAGCCATGGCGATCTGCTCGACCGTCTGACCGCCGATATCGGCTGCAGCCCGCGTGCCCTGGCGGCCGCGCTGCTGAAGAAGGCCACCAATGGCCAGGCGCTGGACCTGGCCAGTGTCGAACGTGAACAGCCGCTGGTGCCGGGCGTGGGCGCGCCGCGCGAACGCCGCGAGCGCGATACCGATCGCGGTGGCGAGCGTGGCGAATACCGCGAACGTCGTGCGCCGATGCCGCTGGCCGAGGGTCGCGTGCGTTGCCGCACCGCGCTGGGCAACCGTGACGGCATCGCCGCCAAGAACCTGCTGGGCGCGATCCTCAACGAGGGCGGCCTGGCCCGTGAAGCCATCGGTCGTATTCAGATCCGCGAAACCTTCAGCCTGGTCGAACTGCCGGAAGAGGGCCTGGATCGCCTGCTCGGCAAGCTCAAGGACACCCGCGTGGCCGGCAAGGCGCTGAAGCTGCGTCGCTACCGCGAGGACTGATTCGGGACGGGCTTTCAGCCCGGTTTCGAGCGCCATGAAACGCCGCATCCCATTCCGGGATGCGGCGTTTTCGTTTGCGTACCTCGAGTCGGTCTAGCGGCGGGCGGTTTCGCCGCGTGTGGCCTTGGTGGCGAGGCGCTCGAAGACCTCGGGGGTGAAGGCGGCTTCGCCGGCTTCGTCGAGTACTTCTCGCGGATGTTCGCTGCCGGGAATGCTGCTGTCGAGCATGCTCAGCAGCTGTGTGCCGCGCCCGGTCAGGACGAAGTTCTCGCCATTGCCGCCTTCGCTCTCCGGACGCGGCTCGATGAAGCCGTTATCCAGCAGGCGCGCTTCGTAGCGGGTCGCCTGGGCGCGCAGGTGGTCGAGGTCGGCTGTTGCAGCCAGGCCCTGCTCATCGGCCAGGTCTTGCGCGTATTGGCGCGGAGCGAAGGGTTTGCCGGCGCAGTTCTGCGCCTCATGCAGCAGGCGTTCGACCAGATCCCAATTGTGCGTCATGGCGGTGTCTCCTCAAGCGATGGGCTCAATGAGTCCGACTGCGCGGGGAGGTGACGGTTCGAATGGATTGCACGGGCGGTAGCCCGGAAACGAAAACGCCCCGAACCAGTCGGGGCGTTTCTCGTCGGTGCGCTCAGGCGCGGCGGCGGAACAGCGGTTGTGGCTGGTCGGCCGAGGCCTGATAGACCTCGCTGTAGTCCTCGAAGGCTTTCAGCGCATCGACCGGGTCCTTGTCGGCACGCAGGGCGAAGGCATCGAAGCCGACGCGGCGCAGGGCGAACAGCTGGTCGCGGAGGATGTCGCCGATGGCACGCACCTCGCCCTTGTAGCCATAGCGGGTGCGCAGCAGGTAGGCGGTGGAGGAGTGGCGGCCGTCGGTGAAGGCGGGGAAGTTCAGGGCGATGACCTGGAAGTGCGCCAGGTCGTCGGCGATCTCTTCGATTTCCTCGCCGGCCTCCAGCCACACGCCCAGGCCGCCATCGCGGGCTTTCAGCGCATGACCATGCTCGACCCACAGCGCCAGCGGCACGATGACGTCGTCGCAATTGGGGATGGCGTCCAGGGGCACGTCCTTGGCCAGCAGGTGCCAGGTCTCGTCGATGACCTGGTCGTTCTTAATGATTCGCTGCATAGACGCGCTCCTTGAACGGGTCGATACCGATGCGGCGGTAGGTATCGAGGAAGCTTTCTTCTTCGGTGCGTTGTTCGACGTAGACCTTGATGATCTTGTCGACCACGTCCGGCATGTCGTCCTGGGCGAAGGACGGGCCGAGAATCTGCGCCAGGCTGGCATCGCGGCCGGCGTTGCCGCCGAGCGACACCTGGTAGAACTCCTGGCCTTTCTTGTCCACGCCGAGAATGCCGATATGGCCGACATGGTGGTGACCACAGGCGTTCATGCAACCGGAGATGTTCAGGTCGATGTCGCCGATGTCGAACAGGTAGTCGAGATCGTCGAAGCGGCGCTGGATGGCTTCGGCCACCGGGATCGACTTGGCGTTGGCCAGCGAGCAGAAATCGCCGCCGGGGCAGCAGATGATGTCGGTCAGCAGGCCCACGTTCGGCGTGGCGAAACCCTGTTCGCGCAGCTCGCCCCATAGGGTGAACAGCTGACGCTGTTCGACGTCGGCGAGGATGATGTTCTGGTTGTGGCTGTTGCGCACTTCACCGAAGCAGTAGCGATCGGCCAGGTCGGCGATGGCGTCGAGCTGCTTGTCGGTGACGTCGCCCGGTGCCACGCCGGTGGGCTTGAGCGACAGGGTCACGGCCACGTAGCCCGGCTTCTTGTGGGCGAAGGTGTTGCGCTGGCGCCAGCGGGCGAAACCGGGGTGTTCGGCATCTTGCTGGGCGAGCAGGGCGTCTTCGTCTGGCAGGGCCTGATAGGCCGGGTCGACGAAGTGCGCGGCAACGCGTGCGACTTCGGCGTCGGTCAGCGTCATCGGGCCATCCTTCAGGTGCGCCCACTCGGCGTCGACGCGCTCGGCGAAGACTTCGGGGGTCAGCGCCTTGACCAGGATCTTGATGCGCGCCTTGTACTTGTTGTCACGACGGCCATAGCGGTTGTACACGCGCAGGATGGCATCGAGATAGGAAATCAGGTGCTGCCACGGCAGGAACTCGTTGATGAAGCTGCCGACGATCGGGGTACGGCCCAGGCCGCCGCCGACGGATACACGGAAGCCCAGCTCGCCGTCGTCGTTCTTCACCGCTTCCAGGCCGATGTCGTGCACTTCGATGGCCGCGCGGTCGCTGACGGCACCGTTGACGGCAATCTTGAACTTGCGCGGCAGGTGGCTGAACTCGGGGTGGAAGGTCGACCACTGACGGATGATCTCGCACCAGGGGCGCGGATCGACCACTTCATCCTTGGCCACGCCGGCGAACTGGTCGGTGGTGGTGTTGCGGATGCAGTTGCCGCTGGTCTGGATCGCGTGCATCTGCACGGTGGCCAGCTCGGCAAGGATCTCCGGTACGTCTTCCAGCTCCGGCCAGTTGTACTGCACGTTCTGCCGGGTACTGATGTGCGCGTAACCCTTGTCGTAGTCGCGGGCGATGCGCGCCAGTACGCGAACCTGGGCAGACGACAGCAGGCCGTAAGGCACCGCGACACGCAGCATGGGCGCGAAACGCTGGATATACAGGCCATTCTGCAGGCGCAGCGGGCGGAATTCCTCGCCGCTCAGCTCTCCGGCGAGGTAGCGGCGGGTTTGATCGCGGAACTGCTTGACGCGATCCTCGACGATCTGTTGATCGTACTGGTCATATACGTACATGAAGGGTCCTGTTTTCAGGCTACTTACTGCCAATCAGCGCGCACGGCCGCGCACTCCCCGAGGAGCCGGGGCACGATACCAGCTCAGGTTTATGCGTAAAAGTGATGTTTGAATATATAAACCTGACTTTAAGGAATAAGACGAGCCCAGAGCATAACCAGAAGGTTTGAGCGAACCGCAAGGCTGGTCTTAAATGCACTGTGCGGTACCCACAAGCACAAGAAGAGGGGGAGCCATGAGCGAGCACAGCGAAGTCGAGAATGCCGACAGCGTCATCGATGCCTGGGCAATCTTCAGCCTGATCCTGATCGCGGTCGGTACAGCGATCTTCTGGGTCAGCGGACAGTAAGGATCGGGGCCGACACGCATCAGCGGTCGGCCTTTTGCCACTGGAGCCCTATACTGCGCCCCGATGTTTTTCCGGAGGCGCGCTGTGATCAAGTGGATGATGGGGCTATGGCTGGTGCTGTGCGGCGTGCAGGCGCTGGCGCAGGTGCGAGCGCCCTCCGTCGTGTTCCTCAATCCGGGGCATTCCGATGAGCCGTTCTGGCGCGAGTATTCCCGCTACATGCAGGATGCTGCGCAAGACCTCGGCCTCGAGCTGAGAGTGCTCTACGGTGAGCGCGACCCGGCGCGCATGCTGGGCAACGCTCATGAAGTCCTGCGGGGGGATCACCCCGATTACCTGATCTTCACCAACGAACAGTTCCAGGCCCCCGCGCTGTTGCGCCTGCTCGAAGGCAGCAATATCCAGCTGTTCGCCCTGCACAGCACCCTGACTCCGGAGCAGCAGGCGCTGCTCGGCGGCAGCCGCGAGCGCCACGGTAACTGGCTGGGGAGCCTGGTGCCCAATGACGAGGAAGCGGGTTACCTGATGGGGCGGGAACTGATCGCCCTGAGCGAGGGGCGGCCGGCCGAGCTGCTGGCCTTTTCCGGGGTCAAGCAGACGCCGTCTTCCGAATTGCGCCTGGCCGGGCTGCATCGCGCACTGGCCGAGGCGCCGCACGTGCGCCTGGTGCAGGCCGTACATGGTGAATGGCAACAGCAGCGCGCCTACGAGCAGGCGTCCAGCCTGCTGCCTCGTTATCCTGACGTGAGCCTGATCTGGGCCGCCAACGATGAAATGGCCTTCGGCGTCATGCGCGCAGCCGGAGAGTTGGGCAGGGCACTGCGCTATGCCGCCCTGAATAACTCCGAGCGGGCGCTGCAGGCGCGCATCGACGGCCGGATCGAGGTGCTGGCGGCAGGGCACTTTCTTCTTGGCGCCTGCGCGCTGGTGATGCTCAACGATCACGCCAGGGGCTTCGACTTCATCGAGCGTGGTGGCAAGGACCAGGTGGCGCATCTGCTGCGCCTGATCGACCGGGCGCAGGCAAGGACGCTACTCGAGCGCCTGTCTCGCGCCGAGATCGGCATGGATTTCCGGCGCTTCAGCAGCGAGCTGCAGCCGAAACAGCAGCGCTACGACTGTTCGGTTGCCCGCCTGCTGGACTGATCAGCCGACCGCCAGGTGCAGGATCAGCTTCACTGTCGCCAGCAGGATGACGACGAACAGCACGGTGAACAGCACGCCCAGCATGATGAAGTGGCCGGGCTTGCCCCGGCTGAAGTCGCGGCTGCGGTTCTTGCCGCTCTGCACGCCGAGCGCGGCAGCCAGCACGCTCTGCAACATTTCCCGAAACGTCAGCGGTGCCTGTTCGGGGTCTTTCTCCTGATCGTTCATGGTCAGCCTCTCCGTCGCTGCAGCAAGCATAGTCCGCTGCTGGCGAATCGGCACACCGGCCTAGGCTGGCTCGAGCGAATCAGGCAATCTGACAGGGCGCCGACAACCGATACCGACCATGCCCGAGAACCTTTTCCCCGACGATGCCGCGCAGACCGAGCGCACCCGCGAGACTATCCTGCGCTACCACCTGAGCTGGAAGCACCGTGACCTCGAGGCGGTGATGGCCCTGTACCACCCGGACATCGAATACAACGACTTCTATCAGCAGCGCTGCATGCGCCTGGCGGACCTGCGTGAATACGTGGAAAACAACCTGCCGCGCCGTCCGGGCGAGCTGTTGGAGCATGTCGATCGCATCCGTATCGACGGCCATACCGCGTTCATTCAGTACTGCACCAGCTTGCAGGGTGGGGAAGGGCTGGTGTCATTCCGCACGGGCGAGGCCATTACCGTGCGCGACGGCCTGATCTGGCGTATCAACGAATACGCGACCCTGGTGCGTGAGGCGCGCGGAGCGGGTGAGGGTGGTGCTTCGCGGCCCGCGATCAGTCGCCTGGGCCTGTCGACTCGTCAGCTCGGGCAACTGGCGCAGGACCTGCAGGAGTACTTCCAGAGCAGCCAGCCGTTTCTCGACCCCGAGCTGGACCTGCAACAGGTGGCGGCCGCCACCGGCTATAGCCGCAACCAGATTTCCCATTTGCTCAACCAGGTGCTCGGCGAAAGCTTCTACCGCTACGTCAACCGCGCCCGCCTGCAGTACCTGCTCGACGGGTTGCAGACCGGCAGCGACCTCAAGCGCATCGACGAACTGGCCTTTGCGGCGGGCTTCAACTCGCTGTCGGCGTTCTACACCTGCTTCAAGCGGCATACCGGGCTGTCGCCGAAGGCCTATCTGCGAAGCCGTCTGGATGATGCTGCAGTGCAATCCGCCGGTTCAAGCTAGGCGCGGTGAGTAGGGTGAGAGGCGGTTGCTGATGTTCAGAACAGGTTCCATGCCCTGGTTCTGGCGGTGCTTGGCGGCGCTGATCTTAAGCGCGCCCGAGTCCTTGGTTCGATGAGCGTGCGGCTCCGGCTCATAGCTCCAGTGAGCCGCTATTACGCTCCACATCGATCAGACGCTCGGTCGGCCCGTTCGGATCAAGCCGTTCCCGCACCACCTCAGGCCAGTTGGCGCCACTCTGGCGGCTGGCCACTTTGTAGGTGAACTCCTCTATCAGCCCGACGGGATAGAAAAGCATCCCGCCATATAGCTGGAATAAATCCGACAGTTGCAGGTAATTGCGCCCACCCGCCTCCTTGCGGCGTGTCTTCAACTCCCGCCAATGCTGCCCAAGCTTCTCGCTGAATTTGAATTGGATCGCCAGCTGACTTTTGACAAAGGCATCGGACTCGCTGTGATTGCCCCGCTCGTCGAACCAGGGACCGTTGTTCATATAGGCACGCAGGTATTCCCAGAAACACAACTGCATGTCCAGATCCTTGCCCATCGGCACGCCCAGGCTAACCAGTACCTGCCGCTCCGGCCGCTGGTACTGGTGCATCAGCACCTCCAGCGCCGCGCTGCGCGTGGCGCCGGTATAGGGGCCAACCAAACGGAATTCATAGGCCACGGCAGCGATTTCATCCCAGGGGCAGTGGTAGAGAACACCATCCTGTTCTAAATAGACTTCGCGGGTACGGCGGTTGAACAGAATTGGCAAAGGTAAAGGGCGCAATGTTTCCCATAGAAAGGGGAGCACTAGTATAGGAATAGCCGTTAAGAAGGTTCCTATGCTTTCCCAGACCCTTCCATAGTAAATCTCAAGCAACCCCATAAATATAAAAGCCCCCGCCCCTATACCTCCCAATATTCCCGTCAACATCCCACGATACTTTTCTTCTCCCACCTTCAAAGTTAGGTAATGCTCAGTCTGCTCTTCAATATCGAAGAGGTTCATCGGCTGCTGGCCAGTCGGCTGATCGGCCTTCAAGGCGACATAGGGGACGTTACCGGACAATTTGTCGCCCAGGGCTCCCAGTAATTTCTCCCAACTCATGGCATTAACTCAGGTCGATATCCAGGGGCGGCATATACAGCCCCTCGATGGGTTGAAAGATCAGGGGCCGCAGATGCACTTGAGCGGTTTGTCCTCATAGCACGCATTGTCGATTCAGTAGCGTCCAGCTAATCGGAGAAGGGCGGGAGCGGAGGGTAAGTGACTCTCCATTGCTTGGCGAAGACCTGGATCATGTCTCGCTACTGGCATGGGCTAGCTCAGCCTCTCGCCGGGCAATGGCACGCTCCAGTTCCGGGGAGCGTTTGGCCCATTGTTCAGGGGGCAGGGGGGTTGACCATTTCACGGCTTCGGGGGCGGTCAGGTCGGGGAGCTGGGCAAGCTTCTTTCTCTGTAAGTGTTCTAGCAAGATGGTATTGAACAGTAGTCCAAAAAATCCTTCCCACAGGATGGCAAGCAACCAGCCCCGGCTCCTTGCCGCCTCGCGGATGTCATGCAGGTAACTTTCCCAGATGTTCATCCCAGTGTTACGAATGGTAGAACTGTCAGGCACCGCGTCCGGGCCGATTTCCATAAAACTGCGAATGCATTCCCACTGCGCCATGGAGCCAATGCCACCCCCGGTATTGAGCATCATCACCCAACCCGGTTTGTTCTCCGCATAGGCCTCATGCTCCTGACCTTCGAGGGGCAACCAGAGGATCAATGCACCCTGCTTGCTGGCACCGCCGGTATTGAGGCTAAGGGCGCTGGGAGACACAGCATGCACACGCTCCCAGGGCACGAACCAGTAGTTGCCGTCCGGTTCGGTCACGCAGACCTCGCGGCGCTGACGATTGAAGCGCAGTGGGGGCGTCAGTGGTTTGCGCCATTGCTTGATAAACAGATACCAGAGCGTCCCCATCAGTGCTGAGGAAAAGGCAATGAATGCAAGAGTTTCCCAAACTTGTCCCGTTGACGCGAACAACCAAGTAGCCCAAACGAATATGAGATTTCCTAGATTAAGGGTCATCCACCCCCCTCCCATGGCGAAACTACCGATATCCAGATAAACCGAGTTTTTGCGCCAGATGATATTCATCAGATCCTGGGGTGGTTGCCCAGTTGGGATAGGCAAAGGGGCCAGATGCTCCTGCTGGCGGAGAAAGCCGCGTTCGATATCGCCGGCCTGTGCGTTCATCACTGATCCTCGGGGGGCAAGACTGTCCGTTCGACCTCAACGGCGGGGAGGCGGTCGCTGACCAGCGGGCCATCGCTGCTGCCATGCTCGGTAATGCTGGTGCCGCGGATGATATAGCGCATGCCCTGATTGCCACCGACCACCAGTTGGTGGGGGCTGAGGGTGCCGGTCAGCATGGCCAGGGGGCTGTGGTAGATCACCTGCAACTGCCAGTGGCCAGCCATTGCTGGGGGCATGCCGGTTGTCGGTCATGCTGCCGATGACGCAGCCAGCTCAGCCTCCCGCTCGGCAATGGCACGCTCCAGTTCCGGGGAGCGTTTGGCCCACTGCTCGGGTGGCAGGGGCTTTGACCATTCCACTGCTTCGGGAGCGGTGAGGTCGGGGATATTGGCGAGTTTTCGAGTATCGAGTACCGCAAGCCAAGGTATCCCGAAAATGGTCAGACCAAGAAAGGTCATACAGGCTTTCGCAAACTTGCCGTGCCGGAGTTCGTCGACCAATTGCAGTACCACGCCTTTCCACATGCCTAAGTAACCGCCGCGCTGTACGACTTCCTTGGCCTTATCGAGCGAATTTTCAGGTACTGCCTCCGGGCCGACTTCCATAAAGCTGCGAATACATTCCCACTGCGCCATGGACCCCATGCCCCCACCGGTATTGAGCATCATCACCCAGCCCGGTTTGTTCTCCGCATAGGCCTCATGCTCCTGGCCTTCGAGGGGCAGCCAGAGGATCAACTGGCCTTGTTTGCTAGCACCACCCGTGTTGAGGCTGAGGGCGCTAGGGGATACGGCATGCACACGCTCCCAGGGCACGAACCAGTAGTTGCCGTCCGACTCGGTCACGCAGACCTCACGGCGCTGGCGATTGAAGCGCAGTGGGGGCGTCAGTGGTTTGCGCCATTGCTTGATAAAAAAGTACCAAAGCGGCCCCATGATCGCCGCCCCCATCAATGGGACAATACCCAAATAGACCCAAGTTACACCTGGAACGCCAGCAGAGCTTGCTGCGACCCAAACAGAAATCGCAATAAATAAAACTGTTCCCATGTGCAAGGTCATCCACCCCCCCCCCATGGCAAAGCTACCGATATCCAGATAAACCGGGTTCTTGCGCCAGATGATATTCATCAGATCCTGGGGTGGTTGCCCGGTTGGTATCGGCAAAGGGGCCAGATGCTCCTGCTGGCGGAGAAAGCCGCGTTCGACATCGCCGGCCTGTGCGTTCATCACTGATCCTCGGGGGTCAAGACTGTCCGTTCGACCTCAACGGCGGGGAGGCGGTCGCTGACCAGCGGGCCATCGTTGCTGCCATGCTCGGTAATGCTGGTGCCGCGGATGATATAGCGCATGCCCTGATTGCCACCGACCACCAGTTGGCGGGGGTTGAGGGTGCCGGTCAGCATGGCCAGGGGGCTGTGGTAGATCACCTGCAACTGCCAGTGGCCGCCCTCCGGCTGTGCCGGCAGCTTGCCGCTCAGGCGCAAGCCCATGCCCTGGTGGATGGGTAGCCACTGACTTTGCACAGTGGCCAGCCATTGACGAGTGCAGTCAGTAGGCGTGCCAGCGGTGTTGATGGCTGCCAGGCGCAGGTGCAACTGGGTGTGGATTGGGTCGGCACCGGGCAGGTAGAGTTGCAGGCTGTCGGTTTTATTGCCGATGACGATGCTGTGGTCGCTGCCGCCCGAGTGGCGACTGGTCAGCAGCCCTGTGGCTTGCAGCCTGGGCTTGAACAGCAGATTGATCAGGGTTTGCAGCTCGGCGCTGGCCTGTTCGGGGCTGTCGTCCCAGCGGCGTGTATTGCCCCAGCAGCATTGTTCGAGGAACTGCTGCAGTTCGCTGTCCTTGAAGTAGTTCCAGGCCAGGTACATGCCTTCGACGATCAGGATCAGCCAGTTCACCGGCACGATGCGCAGGCTGAACCATTTGATCGCCTCACCAATTGTCCAGCGATTGGTCAGGGCCATATAGGTGGCGTAGCCGCCGAGGCCGGTCTGTGTGGCCATCAGGCCCAGTACGGCGCCATCGTGCCCCAGACGCGCCCAGTGGTTGCCGCTCCAGTAGGCATCCTCTTTCTGCATTTCGGCCGAAAGTTTGGCGAGATCAAAAGCAGCCGCCACGGCGGCAAATGCACCTGTAGTGAATGCAAACAGAGTAACGATAGGTGCTTGATATGCACGATTTATTAGTGGCAGCTCCACCCTAACCGCAATCCGTCCTGTGGCCTCCCAACTCGCTCCAATCACAGCCGATAGCGCAGCGGCCACTTTCAGGCTTTCTGCCTTATGCTCCCAATCACGAACAGCATCCAGCTCCCGCCCCTGGTCGCGCTGTTCAAGCTGCGCCAGGTTGTTCAGATGCAGCAGCAGGGCGGTCAGCGGCAGCACGCCGCCCAGGGTGTTGAGGTTGCGAATGGCGGCAACGTTCGGTTCCAGGCCTCTTTGCAGTTGTCGCCCAGCCTCCAGGCTCCAGTCCCACAGGCGTTGGCCCACGGCGCCACTGAGGCTGAAACCGAGCTGGCCGCTTTTGATCACCACGCCGGAACTCCATCGCACGACCAGCAGCAGGCCTTGCAGCGGCAGAGGGAAGCGCGCGATCAGGTTCGGCGTGTTGGCCGTGCCGTTCAGGTGCTCCAGTTCCAGAGAACCGAATGCAGCCGCCAGGCGGGACATGGCCCGGTTCCAGTCGTTGCCATCGGTGCCGCCCAGTTCACTGAGCCAGGCAAGCTTGCCCTGGCTGACCAGGGAGCCAAGCAGTTGCCCGATGGCGGCCTGGTTCTGGCTGGTCAGCGCCGCCGTGACCTCGTCCGAACGTTCGGACAAGTCGACCAATTCAGGGCTGAAACCATTGCTCAACAGGCTGAAGGGGCGTTCCGGCGAGGGCGAGCGCAGCAGGTTGACGGCCACCTGTATGCCCGGCCCGCTGCTGCACAGCTCGCTCAGGCTCGCCAGGCTGAGGTGGCTTAGCCAATCGCAATGCTCGGCGTCGTCGTAATTCGCGTACCAGAGACTATCACCGTGCACGGCCAGGAAGGTTTCGCTGTCTTGCAGCAGGCTGTCGCGCCGTTCGGCCAGCCAGCGGTGATGCGGCGCGGCTTCGTCGTTCATCCAGCTTTGCATGGCGTCCAGGCGTACCCGCTCGGCCACCTGTGCGCCGCTTCTGCTGTCGCTCATGTTGCGCGCTTTGTCGGCGGTGTAGCCCATCACCACTGAGCGGATTTCATTGTGCAGGTGCGGCGGTATGAAGCGGCGAGTCGGCAGCAGCACCTGTTGCTCGTCGTAGTGCACCTGGCGCAGCAATTCATCGGCCTGAGCGTGGCTGTATTGCCGGCCACGTTCGTGGTTGATGCGGGTTTCCTCGTCGAGCAACGGCTTGAGGTCGCTGTGCGCCTTGAGCAACTGGTCGCCTTCTTCGGGCGTCAGTTGTAGCTCTTCGCCGGGCCTGTAGCGGTAGTTGATGAGGTTGCTCAGCTCCGCGCCGTCCTCGTTGATCAGGCTGTTGATGAAACCGGCAATCATGCCCTTGTTGCCGTTCTGCTGGTTCCATTGCTCATGACGGGTACTGATCAATCCCTGCTCATTGTTGAGATCGCGCAGGGCGCCCAGATCGTCATCCAGGCATGCCAGCACGGCGTGCAATGCGCCGGCCTGGCTGCGCGCCAGATCGAGCCACGCCTCACAGGCAAAGGCATCCCAGGCCACTGTGCTCCACTCACCCGGCTTGTGCTCGGCGGCATCGGGATGCCTCTCGGCTGCCGCGCTGCACTTGTTCTGCTGGGCTTTGAGCCGTAACCAGGCGTCGGCTGCCGCCGCATTTTGCTCTGCGGTGTCGAAGGTGGCGTAGACCTGATCGAGCCTTTGTTGCTGCTGCTCACCATTTTCGACATGCTCGGCGGCCAGTGCCTTGTCGTAACTTTCCGGCAGCAACTCGGCGATCAACTGTGAGGCTTCACTCAGCGGCGGGCAGTGCTCTGCCGTGAGTTCGCGGGCGACGCCTGGCAAATCGAGCTGACGCATATGCCGGCGGCGAACGCTCGGGGTTTTCAACTCGTCACAATGCTGTACCGACAAGGGCCGCTCGGTGTGCATCATCCAGGCACTCCGGGCCTTGTTCAGCTTGAGGCCCGTCAGCATGCCCTGGGTGAGTTCGCTGTGCCCGGCCTCGAGGGGTTGTTCCAGCAAGCGGCCATCCTCCGCCACGGCGAAGCGTTGCAAGGGTCCATCAGCCTGCCACAGATACAAGTAACCAGACCGCAAGCGGCGCAGCGCCATCGGGTGGCTGAACGTCTGGCGAATCGGCTGCACCGAGATGTGCTCGGCCTTCTCCTCACTCAAGGCATAACGTACCGGTACCACGAACACTTCCGCCTGCCTGGCCGGGCAGGCGCTTGCCGGGCTGCCCAGGTCTTCCGCAGGGAAATCCTGCTTGGCGGCCTTATTGGCAGACGCCAGGTTGACGGCCTGGTTTTGGTTCGAAGTGGTCATGCGGTGACTTCCTTGTCGGTCAGCAGTTGCCGTTGCAGTTCCAGAGTCATGCGCTCCAGGCGTTGTTCGGGGCGCAAGCTAGGCGTATCTAGTATCTGGCGATAGGTCAGGTGTGATGGAGCATGGGGGAATTCCGTTCCCAGTACGGCACACAGATTGGCCCATTGCACCACCTGATCGGCCCTGCTGTAACCGTGGGCGTTGGCACTGTTTCGGCAGTTAAGTACCCAGGCCTGGCGAGCGCTAGCATCCTGACCGGCCAGACAGTAGGGAAAGTAATGGTCGACGTGGGCAAGCAATTGCTCGTCAAAGGCTTCCAGATGAGCACGATTCAGTCGCTCAACGGTATCGCTACTCAGGTGGAGCCAGGGAGTGTCCTCATAACGAGCGGCTGGTGATGCGTTCTGGCGCTGCAGTCGGATCGGCTCGTCCTCCACTTGTTGAGATGCAACGCGAATACGCTGGATCGGCCCCATCAGGTAGTCGCGCTCTTCACTGGGCAGTTCGACCAGCCAATGGCGCATCACTCTTGGGTCGTAGTAGCGCAGTAAAACCGTCACGCCTTGCACGCTGACATGGGCCAGGCTGCGTAGATGCTCGACCAAATCTTGGGTGTGCGCAGTGCTTTCCAGCCAGATACCAGCCGCTGCCTGCCAGTGTTCGACAAAATGCGCCTCCAATCGGCTGTCTGGCTGAAGCTGAACCAGAACCGGTCCGGCATCGGCCAGGGCTTCGTAAAGAGTGCCCTGGTAGAGGTGGTGGAGGTTTGGGCTGTCTTCCAACTGGTAGAGCTGCGCCAGCAGATTGTCGATCTGCGCTCCGTCGAGCAGCAGGTATTGCCGGAGCTGCTCGCTCATTGTTTCTGCTCCATCTGCTGGCAAATGGCGCAGAAGGGCTGCGCCTGGCTGGCTGCACGTTGCAGCGCCTGCTTCTGGGCCTGGATCAGCAAATTACCGGCCTTGTCGGCGTCCGCTGGCTTCACTATTCCCGGCAGGATGGGTTTGGCGCCAGAACCGCTACCCGGCCCACCCCCGGAGTTCATCTTGATCGTCGCGCCGCTGATGGTCACGCCGCTGGGGTCGAGTTTGACGAAGCTGCCGCCGGCGGCGGCGGTGAGTTCCATGCCGGCGTCGATCACCACCTTGCTGCCGGCGTTGTAGTGAATCTCGCTGCCCGCTTCGATGAACTGGCCGGTGCCGATCTTGTTGTGCTGGGTGGTGGCGACGGTGAGGTGGTCGTTGGCGCGCACTTCGATCTTGCGGTCGAGGTCGGTGGTGCGGTGTTCCTCGGCCTGCATTTCCGCGTAGCTGTTGGCTTCGACGGTGTCGTGGCGTTCGTTGCCGATGCGGATCTTCTGGTCGTGCTCGACGTTCTCGTCCCAGTCGCGCTCGGCGTGGATGTAGATCTGCTCGGCGCCCTTGCGGTCTTCGATGCGGAATTCGTTGTAGCCGCCGCCACCTGGGCTGCTCAGGGTCTTGAACAGGCTGCGGGTCTTGTTCGCGGGCAGCTCGTAGGGCACCACATGCTCGGCGTGGTAGAGGCAACCGGTGACCAGGGGTTGGTCGGGGTCGCCCTCCAGGAAGGTCACCAGCACTTCCATGCCCACCCGCGGGATGGCCACGCCGCCGTAGGCATCGCCGGCCCAGTTGGAGGCCACACGCAGCCAGCAACTGGTGGTGTCATTGCCGATGCCGTCGCGGTCCCAGTGGAACTGCACTTTCACCCGGCCGTACTGGTCGCAGTGGATCTCTTCGCCGGCTGGGCCGGTGACGACGGCGGTCTGGCTGCCCAGGACCTTGGGCTTGGGATGTTCGAGCAGTGGGCGATAGGGAATGTCCCAGGGCGTGGCGACGAAGCGGTTGCGGTAGCCCTGCTGGAAGCCGTCACCCGGCTGGGTGTGGCTGGTGACCGACTCTTCCAGCACCTGCGGTTGCTTGCCTTCGTGGATGACTTCGCACAGCAGCCAGAGGTCGTTCCACTGTTCACGCGGGTGGCCGGCCAGCGCCAGGAAGTGGCCGCTGGCCAGGTAGGCGTCGCTCTTGCCCTCGGCGAGCTCGTAGTCGCTGCGCAGGCGCTCCAGGCTGCGCTTGGCCAGGTGCTTGCCGCGGGTGCGATCGGTGAAGCGTCCGGGATAGTCGTAGACCTCCAGCGCCGGGGTGAACTCGCTGCTGTAGTCCGCCTCCATCTGCAGTTTGGGCTGCTCGAAGTCGTAGTCGCGCCAGGTGGCCTGAGTGCTGCGTGTTTCCATGCGCACGCCGAAGACGCTGACCACTTCGTTGTCGGCGGAGAGGCCGCTGTCCTGCTGGTAGTTCAGCGGATCGAGCTTGGGGAAGACGCTGGCGTCATCGCCAAACACCAGCACATGGCCGTCCTCGCTGTGCTGGAAGTGGAAGCTGATCCCTTCTTCCTCGCACAGGCGCTGGATGAAACGCAGGTCGCTCTCGTCGTACTGGGTGCAGTAGATGCGCTCGGGGTAGACGTAGGGGCCGAACTGCATGCGGTAGTCGGTGCCGTCCAGCAGGCCGTGTTCTTCAAGTACGGCGGCGATGATCTGCGGGGCGGTCAGGTGCTGGAAGATGCGCTGGTCGAAGCTGTGGCCCAGGTAGGCCAGGCTGGGGCGCAGGTCGATGTGGTAGCGCGTCAGGCGCTTGCCGGAGTCGCCCTGGGTGATGCCATGAATGATGCCGTGGACACCCTTGTCGCTCGGGCCGAAGGCCAGGTAGGCGGTCTGGTTGATCAGCTCGTTGAGGTCGAGGTCGGCACGCGGGCTGACCAGCTCGATATCGAAGCGGTAGGGCTTGTTGAGCATTTCCCGGCCAGTGAACGAGAGCACTTGCAGGTCGCTTTCGACGGCGGGAATGGTGAGGGTGATATGCGCCTGGTTGGCATCCAGCATGGCGGTTTCCTTCCTTAGATCCGGGCAGGGCATAGGGTGCCCAGCTCAGGTGGCAGGATCAATACTGGCCGGGCGATAGCATGACCTGGGTCACGCTAGGCGATACGCCCTTGTGCGGACTGCACGGGCTAGCCGGCCGGATCGGGCAGGTCGGCAATTTTCCTCGCGGGCACGCACGCAAGACAGCGACCGTTCGACGCCTCTAGCCTTGGGCCATCGATTGATGACGGAGGCGAGGATGAATTCCTGGCGCAACATCAGCCTGTGGATGGATCAGCTCGACGACCCCCTGCAGGCGCGAGCCGCCTTGCAGGCGGACCTGCAGGCGGACGTGGCGATCATCGGCGCGGGCTATACCGGGCTGTGGACGGCCTACTACCTCAAGCGCCAGGCGCCACAGCTGCGCGTGGTGATCCTGGAGGCCGAGACCGCAGGCTTCGGCGCCTCCGGGCGCAACGGTGGCTGGCTGATGGGCAATCTGCTCGGCGAGGATCGCATGCTGGCCGCCTTGCCCGCGGCCGAACGCAAGGCCTCGTTCGACCTGCTGCACGGCATTCCCGATGAGGTGGCGGCAGTGGTCGGGCGCGAGGACATCGACTGCGACCTGCGCAAGGGCGGGGTGCTCTATTGCGCCGCGCGTTACCCGGAGCAGGAGGTGCGCTTGCGCGAGTATCTCGCCGAACTGCGCGCCCTGGGCCTGGGGGAGGAGGACTATCGCTGGCTGGCACCGAGCGAACTGGGCGAGCAGTTGCGTATGGCCAATGCCTACGGTGCGCTGTATAGCCCGCACTGCGCGACCATTCAGCCCGCCAGGCTGGTGCGCGGGCTGGCCCGCTGCGTCGAGGGCATGGGTGTCGAGCTGTATGAACGCAGCCCGGTGATCGACTGGCAGCCCGGTGTGGTGCGCACTGCCCAGGGTCGCGTCACGGCCGACTGGGTGGTGCCGGCCATCGAGGGCTATGCCGCGACCCTGCCGCCGCTGGGCAATCACCAGCTGCCGGTGCAGAGCCTGATCGTCGCCACCGAGCCCTTGCCTGCGGATGTATGGGCGGGAATCGGCCTGGAACGTGGCCAGGCGTTCAGCGAGTTCAGCCGGCAGGTCACCTACGGCCAGCGCAGCCTGGATGATCGGCTGATCTTCGGCGCGCGTGGCGGCTATCGCTTCGGCGGGCGCCTGCGCAGCGACTTCAGCCTGACCCGGGACGAACTGGACCTGCGTCGCTACCTGATGGGGGAAATCTTCCCGCAACTGCGTAACGTGCGCTTCACCCACTCATGGGGCGGCAACCTCGGCATGGCGCGACGCTTCCAGCCGCACATGTTGCGCGATGCGCGCAACCGGATCGCCCTGGCCGGCGGTTACGGTGGCGAGGGCGTGGGGGCCACCAACCTGGCCGGGCGAACCCTGGCCGACCTGATTCTCGGACATGACAGCGAACTGCTGCGACAGCCCTGGGTGCTGGCCGACAGCCCGGTTTCCCGTCTGCGCCGCTGGGAGCCCGAGCCATGCCGCTGGCTCGGTTACAACGCGATCATCCGCAGCTTCGTCCACGAGGACGAGGTGCTCGCCAACCCGCGCAGCCCGGCCTGGCGACGACGCCTGGCGCAAGCCGTGGCGGGGCGCATGGAAAGCCTGATGAGCTGAGCGAGTGCCTGGCTCTCACCGAACTTCAACCTGGAGCTCATATGAACATCACCCATTTCCGCAATACCCCGGACATCGTCCTGGATGAGTCCAACCCGGTGGCCGTGCCGCTGAGCGAGCCGGTGGCGGTGGCCTCGACCACCAGCGTCGAACGCAGCGATGGCGTCGAGACCGGCGTCTGGGAGTGCACGCCGGGGCGTTGGCGCCGGCAGATCGTGCAGCAGGAGTTCTGCCACTTCATCGCCGGGCGCTGCACCTTCACCCCGGATGGCGGCGAACCGATCGAGATCGCAGCAGGTGACGCACTGATGTTGCCGGCCAACACCCTGGGCATCTGGGACATACAAGAAACGCTGCGCAAGACCTATGTGCTGATCTTCTGATCCGGCGCTTTTTTCAGTGACTGCCTAGAACAACAACTCACGAGGTAACCCATGCTGAAGAAACTCCTACCGTGCCTGTTGCTGGCCGGTACCGCCCACGCCGCCGACAGCGTGCGCATCTACAACTGGACCGACTACATCGCCCCGGACACGCTCAAGCAGTTCGAGCAGAGCAGCGGCCTGGCGACGCACTACGATGTCTACGACAGCAACGAGACGCTGGACGCCAAGCTGATGGCCGGGCGTTCAGGCTATGACGTGGTGTTTCCCTCCAACCACTTCATGGCCCGGCAGATTCAGGGCGGTGCGCTGAAGCAGCTGGACCGCAGCAAGCTGTCCAACTGGAGCAACCTCAACCCGGTGCTGATGAAGGCGCTGGAGGTGAACGACCCCGGTAACACGCATGGTTTCCCCTATCTGTGGGGCAGCACCGGCATCGGCTACAACGTCGACAAGGTGCGTGAGGTGCTGGGCGACGATGCGGCGATGGACAGCTGGGACGTGTTGTTCGACCCGAGCAAGCTGGCCAGGCTCAGCCAGTGTGGCGTGGCGATTCTGGACAACGGTCCGGAGATGCTGCCCATCGCCCTGCATCACCTGGGCTTGCCCCATCACAGCAAGAACCCTGACGACTACAAGCGTGCCGAGGCACTGCTGATGGAGATGCGCAAGAACGTGCGTTATTTCCACTCGTCCAAGTACGTCGGCGACCTGGCCAATGGCGAGATCTGCATGGCCGTGGGTTTCTCCGGCGACATCATGCAGGCCGGCGCGCGAGCGGCCGAGGCAGGCAACGGGGTGAAGATCCGCTATGAGATCCCCAAGGAGGGCGCGCCGATCTGGTTCGACATGGTGGCGATGCCAGTCGACGCCAGCAACGAGGAGGGCGCCTACGCCTTCATGAACTACCTGCTACAGCCGGAAGTGATGGCGGCCATCAGCAACCACGTGAAGTATGCCAATGGCAACGCCAAGGCCGATGCGCTGGTCGAGCCCGCCCTGAAAGCCGACCCGACCGTGTACCCGCCAGAGTCGGTGATGGACAAGCTGTACACGCTGGAGGCCATGCCGCTGAAGATCGACCGGGTGCGCACGCGCATCTGGAGCAAGGTCAAGAGCGGCGTCTGATCACCCCCAACCCTGGATAGCACAAACGCCGCGAGCCTCTGCAGGCTCGCGGCGTTTTCCTGTGCTTCGCTGGCAGCCAGGCGCTGCCTGCCCAGACATCAGACCTTGAAGCGCCCCAGCAGGCTGTCCTGCTGGCCAACCTGTTCCACCATCGAGGCGCACTGACGCACCTGTTGCTCGGCGCCGCCAGCCAGCTCATGACTGATGTCGCGGATGTTGGTGGTGTTGCGGTTGATTTCCTCGGTGGTCGCGCTCTGTTCCTCGGCCGCCGTGGCGATCTGCAGGTTCATGTCGTTGATGCGGGTGATCGCCTCGCGGATGCGGCCGAGCATGTCGTTGGCCGCGCCGGCTTCTTCGGCGGTCTTGCTGGCCGTATCACGGCTCTGCTGCATGCGGCTTTCCGCCTGGCGTACGCCGCCCTGCAGCTGGTCGATCATCTGGCGGATTTCCTGGGTCGCCTGCTGCGTGCGCGAAGCCAGCGAACGAACCTCGTCGGCGACCACGGCGAAGCCGCGACCGGACTCGCCGGCACGCGCGGCCTCGATGGCGGCGTTGAGGGCCAGCAGGTTGGTCTGCTCGGCGATGCTGGTGATCACCTGCAGGATCGACTCGATGTTGTGGCTGAGCTTGGCCAGCTCGTTGATCGCGTGGCTGGTCTGGTCCATCTCGTCGGCCAGGTGGCGAATCGCCGAACTCGACTGCGAGACTACGCGCACGCCGCTTTCGGTCTCCTCGTTGGCCGCGACGGCCGCCTGGGCTGCTGCCTGGGCGTTGCGTGCCACCTCCTCGGCGGTGGAGGCCATCTCCTGCATGGCGGTGGCCAGCTGATCGAGTTCCTGCAGCTGCTCCTGCAGGCGGCGGGCGGCCTGTTCCGACTCCTGCGATGTCAGCGCGGTGCTTTCGCGCACCTGGTGCGAGCTGCCCATCACGTCGCCGATCAACGTCTGCAGGGTTTGCAGGAAGCGGTTGAACTCCAGCGACAGCTCGCCGATCTCGTCATTGCTGGTGATCGCCAGACGCCGGGTCAGGTCGCCTTCGCCGCTGTTGATCTCGCGCAGCGAGGTGCTGAGCAGGCCGAGCGGCTTGAGCAGGCTGTTCATCAGCAGGCCGAGCACCACCAGGCTGATGGCCACGCCTACCACGGTGCCACCCACGGCCAGCCAGGTCAGGCGATCGGCCTCGGCCATCACCACGCTCTCGTCGAGCACCACGCCGATGTACCAGTCCATGCCACGCAGGTTGGGCAGGGGGGTGAAGGACACCAGCAGGCTCTTGCCGTCGGCATCGACCTCGTGCAGTTCCTTGCCCAGGGCCGGGCTCTGGCCATCGAACAGCTCGCTGTAGGCCTTGCCGTTGTAGCTGGCGTCCGGGTGGGAAATGATGTTGCCCGAGCGGCTGAGCAGGAAGGCGTAGCCGGCGCCGTTGAAGTCCAGGGTGTTGACCGCGTCGGCGACCGACTGCAGGCGGATGTCGCCGCCGAATACGCCGAGGAACTTGCCTGCGTCGCTGATCCGGGCGACGGCGGAGATGAGAATTTCGTTGGTGGTGGAGTCGACGTAGGGTTCGGTCAGCACGGCCTGGCTGCCGGCCTTGCCGGTGGCGTACCACGGGCGTTTGCGGCCATCCCAGTCGGCGCTGGGCTTCCACTCGTCACTGTTCTTGATCGGCTTGCCGTCCGCTTCCAGTGCGCCGAACACCAGAATGAACTCGTTCTTCAGCAGCGGGGCATCGAATACCCGCTGGTTTTCTTCCGGGCTGTAGCTGCTGTCGATGGTCTGTGCCATCAGGTCGATCAGGCGCAACTTGGCGTTGAGCCAGTTCTCGATCTGCCTGGCGAGCGCGTTGCTCGACTCGGTGATACTGGATTCGACCTGACTGCGCAGGGTGTCGCGCACCTGGCTGACCTGGGACAGCGACAGCAGGCTGGTAGTAAGGAACAGCACGGTAGCGGCGGCGATACCGACCTTGTGGGCAATCTTCATGAATGGGCTCCTGAGCGCCAAAACGACGGGGCTGCATCCATGCAATGCGGCTTGTGGCAAACCTATTACAGTGCCGGTATTTCACCGACAGGACGTGTGGTCTCTCTGTAGAGGGGCTATCGGCTGGCGGATGCCATTCTTGAGCGTCAGGCGCGACTTCTGTGCAGGCGACTGGTGTTGACCACGTCCACCGCGCGGGCACGCAGCTGGCCACAGCCGCCGTCGACATCCTGGCCGGCCGAGTTGCGCACCTTGGTCAGCACGCCCCGGCTGTGCAGGTAGCGGACGATCTCGACGATACGCTCGCCATCGGGGCGCTGGTACTCGTCGGCTTCCAGGCTGTTGTACGGGATCAGGTTGAGCACCGCGAACTTGCCCTTGAACAGACGCAGGATGTTGTCCAGCTCCGCCTGGCTGTCGTTGATGCCCCTGAGCAGCGTCCACTGGTACTGGATCGGATAATCGATGGTGCGGGCGTAGGCCTCGCCCAGCTCCATCAGCCGTTCGGGGTCGATGCGTGGCGCTCTCGGCAGCAGGCGCTGACGCAGCTCGGCATCGGTGGTGTGCAGCGACAGCGCCAGGGCAGGGCGCACGCGTTGCTGCGGCAGGCGCTCGAACACACGCGGGTCACCGACGGTGGAGAACACCAGGTTGCGGTGGCCGATTCCTCCTTCGGTGCCGAGCAGGTCGATGGCTTCGAGCACGTTGTCGAGGTTGTGCGCGGGCTCGCCCATGCCCATGAACACGACTTTCTTCACGGCGCGGCGGCGCCGGCCCAGCACCACCTGGGCGACCATTTCGGCACTGCTGAGCTGACGCAGCAGGCCGCTCTTGCCGGTCATGCAGAAGGTGCAACCCACGGCGCAGCCCACCTGGCTGGAGATGCACAGGCCGTCACGCGGCAGCAGCACACTCTCGACCATCTGCCGGTCGGCCAGCTCCACCAGCAGGCGTGACGAACCGTCGGCCCCGGGGTGCTCGGTGCTGACCCTGGCCAGTTGCTCGAGGCTGGCGGCGATTGCCGGCAAGCCTTCGCGTACCGTCAGCGGCAGGAAGTTCTCGGTCTTCTGGTGCTTGGTCCCGGCATCCAGCGGCTTGCCCTGCAGCCAGGCACGGGTGATGCGCCCGATATGCTGGGGTTTGGCGCCAAGGTCGGCGAGACGGCGAGAAAGTTCGGTGAGCTGCATGGGGCGCGCATGCTACCACCGCCGCGCGCCCATGCGTAGGGCGTTTCAGCGCGCCGCGAGGAACTGGCCGTAGCCCCGCGCGTGGCCCAGCTCGATGGCGATGCGTTCGTCGTCCACGGCCAGGCGGCCATTGATCAGCACATGGCTGACGCAGCCGGGATTGCGGCAGACCATGCGCGGGATGCCGAAGCCCTGCATCTCGTCCCAGTTCTCCTGCTCCAGGTTCTGCCGCAGTCCCTCGGGGTCGAGCAGCACCAGGTCGGCGCGGTCACCCAGGCGTATGTAGCCGGCGTCGATACCGAGCCAGTCGGCTTGTTCGCCGGTCAGGCGATGGACCGCCTGTTCCAGGCTCATCACCGGCTGGCTCTCGTCATGGCTGTCCTTGACCAGTTTGAGAAAACGCAGCGGCAGGTTGTAGAAGGCCATGTTGCGGATGTGCGCCCCGGCGTCGGAGAAGGTGATCAGGGTGTTGGGGCTGCGCACCATCTCGCGCAGCTTGTCGCGGCGGTGATTGCCGATCACGGTGAACCAGCGCAGCTGGCGGCCGTGCTGCACCACCATGTCGAGAAACAGGTCGACGACATGCAGGCCACGTTCGCGGGCCACGTCGGCGAAGTTCCTGCCCACCAACGAGGTATCCGGGCAGCCGAGGATCACCGCGTCGCCGAAGTCGCGCTGCCAGACCCGTGGCGACAGCTTGTCGGCGTAGTATTTGCGGAAGGTGCGGCGGTACTGCTCGTCCTGCAGCAGCTTGTTGCGCTCCAGCTGGTCCTTGACGTCCAGGGCCATCTCGCCCGCGCCGAATTCCTCGAACAGCACGATATCCATGCCGTCGGCGTAGATGGCGAAGGGCGTGGGCAGCAGTTGCCAGCGGAAGTCGCCGCCCAGGCGATTGGTCAGCCAGGCGGAAACACGGGCAAGCAGCGCCAGGCTGCGGTTGCCCTTGAGGTCGAGCAGGGAAATCAGCGTGGTCTTCAGCGGCTTGCGCAACAGGCCGATGGCCTCGCTGATGTACTGGGTGATCTGCAACGGGTTGGCGGCGTTGGGCGCGCCCTGGTGCACCCGGCCGCGCTGGCGCAGCAGGCGGTTCAGGCGGCGTATCTCGCGCCAGCGTGCATAGGTGCTGGGCAGGCTTTTCGACCATTCGCGGTCGCCATCGATCTTGTCCCATTTCAGGCACATGGTGGACAGGCCGAGAAAGCCGCAATCCAGCGCCTCTTCGAGTACGGCTTCCATGCGCTGCTGTTCCGCTGCGCTGGGCACGACCTGGCGGTCGGTGGCGCGGTGCAGGCCCATCACCGCCACGCGCAGGTCGCTGTGGCCAAGGAAACTGATCAGGTTTGGCCCCAGGGGGTGCTGGTCGATGAACTCGCGCCACTGCCGTGGGCCGCTCCAGGTCTTGCGTGTCTGCAGGATCGGCAGCACCTTCTCGCGCGGTACGGTTTCCACGCGGGTGAAAATGTCGGATGCATCCTCGGCCTGGCTGCAGACCATGCTCAGCGAGCAGCTGCCGACCAGTACCGTGGTCACCCCGTGACGCACCGACTCCGACAGACCGGGGGCGACGATCAGCTCGGCATCGTAATGGGTGTGGGTGTCGAGGAAGCCGGGGGTGATCCACTTGCCACGGGCATCGATGACGCGCTCGGCCAGGTGCTCGTCCAGCGGCTCGGCGCTGATCAGGGCGACGCGGCCATCTTTGATGGCCAGGCTGCGAATGGAAGAGGGGGCTGCGCTACCGTCGAAGTAGCGGCCGCTTTGCACAATCAGGTCGTACTGAGCCACGGATCACCTCGGATTTTTTGTTGTTGTGGGGTGAGACTAAGCCGCTGGCGAGCGTGCGACTTGTCATGACACGACAAACACCGCATCTTCGTCGGGCAAGCCCTTCACGGAGTGGCCATGAGCATTCGCTACGAGGTACGCAGCGCCGCACTGACCGGGTTGCCGGCCGAGGTGACGGCACTGGGCGGCAACCTGGATGACCTGCTGGCGACGGTTGGGCTGAACCGCACGGCGCTGGCCGACGGTGATCGGCTGATCCGTATCGAGCAGGTGATCCGCCTGCTCTGCGAAGCGGCGCGGCAGCTCGCCTGCCCTGATCTCGGCCTGCGCGTGGCTGGCCACCAGGGGTTGCAGATGCTCGGGCCGCTCGGTCGCCTGCTGGCGCGTGAGGCCGACCTGCACGGCGCCTTTTCTGCTGCGCAGCGCTACCTGGCGTTGCACAACAAGGCCGAGCACTGGCGCCTGTCGGCCGTCGGCGACCAGGTTGAGGTGCGCCGTATCGAACATTTCTTCGCCGAGGAGGGCGGTCAGCAGTACCGGGAAATGGCCATCGCCGCCTGTGCCCGCATGGTGCGTGCCATGGGCGGGGCCAACCTGCATCCGTTGCGGATCGCATTCAGCCACAGTCCCGTCGCGTCGCTCGCCTGTTACCGGCGGCACCTGGGCTGCGAGGTGCTGTTCGATCAGGAGCACGACTGCCTGATCTACGCCGCCAGCGTGCTGCAGCGTCCGGTGCTGGCCATGGCCAGGCGCGATGAGCAGCATCTCGACGACTACCTGCGTACGCTGCTCGACGGCCTGCAGGACAGCCTCGAGCTGCAGGTGCGCAGCCTGATCACGCAAACCCTCGGCATGCGTCAGCATTCGCTCGGCCACATCGCGCAGCTGTTATGCCTGCATCCACGCACTTTGCAGCGCCGGCTGCAGGCGGAGGGGTTGCACTTCAAGCAGCTGGTGCACCGGGTGAAGATGGATACCGCGAGCTGGCACGTACAGGCATCGAACATGCCCCTGACCCTGCTCGCCGACGTACTCGGCTATGCCGATCTGGCCGCCTTCTCCAAGGCCTTTCGCAACGAGTTCGGGCAGTCGCCGTCGGCGTGGCGACAGCTGCATGGCAACCTGCCGGACAGATAGCCTCGCTCAGCGCGACGCGGCCGCGACCACCTCGAAGCGCAGCACGCCGATCATCTGCCCGGCCTCGGTGACGACCCGCACCTGCCAGCGACCTTCGGGCGCGTCGGGGAAGTTGAGCTTGTGCGTCCAGGCACGATAGCCCTCCTTGCGACCACCGTGGATATCCAGGGCGATGCGCTCGACTTCTCGGCCGTCGTGCTGCCAGACGTGATAGATGCGCTCGTTCAGTCCGCGAGGCGCGTTGATCGAGGTGTAGGCATAGATGCCGTTGGCGCGCAGCTGCTCGGCGGTGATGCGTTGCAGGCTCTCGCCCGGGGTGCGCTGCGTACCGTCGAAACGGTCGCTGATCGCCACTTCGGTCAGCCACAGGGTGGCAGGCGGCACCCACACCCGCGCCATCCAGCCCGCGCCGGCCATCACCAGCGGCAGTGCGGCCAGCAGGACGATGCGCCGCCAGCCGGCGAAACCGATCAGCCCCGGCAGGCTGGGCAGTGCCAGCACCGTGGCGACCAGCAGGGCGATGCGGTAGCTCTCCGGTGTGCTGAGGTGAAAGATGATCGGCAGCGCCGTGAGCATGACCGCGAACAGCGCCAGGCTGTGCAACATCAGCAGCAGCCAGCGCCGTGGCGCCAGCCAGCGGTAATAGATGGGGTCGGTGATCGAGGCCAGTGCCGCGACGCCGAGCAGGCCGCTGAACAGCAGTTGCCCGCTGTTCCAGGTGGTGGTGATGAAGAAGAACGGCAGGACGAAGAACAGGCTTTCCTGGTGGATCATCTGCGTCGCATAGCGCAGCAGCGGCAGGGGCAGCTCGAAGCCGAAACGCCGGGCGATGCGCTCACGCAGCAGGCTCTCCATCATCAGCCACAGCCAGCTGACCAGCAGTACTACACCGAGGACCTTGGCCAGATGGGCCTGGCGGTCGACCAGCACGAAACTGGCCAGGCCGGAGCAGAAGCCGAACAGGGCGACGAGGCCGGGATAACGCTGGATCCAGGCAATCAGCGTGGGCACGCGATCGAGTAGGGCTTTCATGGGAGCGACGCGCTATTGTGATGGGCGGGCATCCTAGGTAGTGCGGGCCCCGGGCGCAAGCGAATCGTCGGCGCTGCTGGCGATCAGGCGCGGCTTGCGGCACTATTGCGCCCCCGTTTCACCACCGAGTCCGATCACGATGAAATTCATCCATCAACGCGAGCAACTGGAAGAGGGCGATCTGGTGGTCATCCAGTGTTCGCAACCCTGCAACATCCGCCTGATGAACGACGCCAACTTCCGCGCCTTCAAGAACCGTGGCCGGCACAGCTATCACGGCGGCGCCTTCATCAAGTTTCCGGCGAAGATCAGCGTGCCTTCCAGCGGCTTCTGGAACATCACCATCGACACCGTCAGCCGCAAGGCCGTCAGCGTGACGCGCAAGCCGCAGCTCGAATACAGCATCACCATCAAGCGCCAGCGCCGCGCCGGCATCTAGTTGCCGCCCCGAGAGGCGCTGCGCAGTACCGGCAAGGCACCCGGCGGCTGCGCCGCTCGGGTACCCGCTAAACCCGCGCCGTTGCCTCAGTCGTCGTAGCCGAGGTTGGGCATCAGCCAGCGTTCGCTGACGCCGATGTCCTGCCCCTTGCGCTTGCTGTACTGCTCGATCTGATCCTTGTCCACCTTGCCGACGGCGAAGTACTGCGCCTCGGGATGCGCGAAGTACCAGCCGGATACCGCCGCCGCCGGGAACATGGCGTAGTGCTCGGTGAGGAACACGCCGCTGCGACCGGCCTTGTGGTAGTCGGCCTCGGGGTCGAGCAGCTTGAACAGCGTGGCTTTCTCGGTGTGATCCGGGCACGCAGGGTAGCCGGGCGCCGGACGAATGCCGTTGTACTGCTCGCGAATCAGCGCTTCGTTGTCCAGTTGCTCGCCTGCGGCGTAGCCCCAGTACTCCTTGCGCACACGTTCGTGCAGCCACTCGGCGCAGGCTTCGGCCAGACGGTCGGCCAGCGCCTTGACCATGATCGAGTTGTAGTCGTCGCCCTTGGCCTCGTAGGCCTTGGCCACTTCCTCGGCGCCGATGCCGGCGGTGGTGATGAAGCCGCCGACATAATCGGTCTTGCCGCTTTCCTTCGGCGCGACGAAGTCGGCGAGGGACAGGTTCGGCTTGCCGTCCGGCTTGATGGTCTGCTGGCGCAGGTGATGCAGGGTAGCCAGTTTCTCGCCGCTGTCGCCGTAGACCTCGATGTCGTCGTGGGCGACCTGGTTGGCCGGCCAGAAACCGAACACGGCGCGTGCCTTGATCAGTTTCTCGTCGATCAGCTTCTTCAGCAGCGCCTGGGCGTCGTTGAACAGGCTGGTGGCCGCTTCGCCGACGACCTCGTCGGTGAGAATGCGCGGGTACTTGCCGGCCAGGTCCCAGGAGATGAAGAACGGCGTCCAGTCGATGTACTCGACCAGGGTCGCCAGATCGATGTCGTCCAGCACGCGGGCACCGGTGAAGCCTGGCTTCGGTGCTACGTAGCTGGCCCAGTCGAAGGCCGGCTTGTTGGCGATGGCGTCGGCATAGCCCAGGCGCTCGGTGCGTGAGGCGCGGGCCGAGGTGCGCTCACGCACCACCACGTATTCGTCGCGGGTCTTCTGCACGAAGTCGCTCTTCAGCTCCTTCGACAGCAGCTGGGTCGCCACGCCCACGGCACGCGAGGCGTCGGTGACATAGACCACGGCATCGTTGCTGTACTGCGGGTCGATCTTCACCGCAGTGTGGGCCTTGGAGGTGGTGGCGCCGCCGATCATCAGCGGCAGGTTGAAGCCCTGGCGCTGCATCTCCTTGGCCACGTGCACCATCTCGTCCAGCGACGGGGTGATCAGGCCGGAGAGGCCGATGATGTCGCATTTCTCATCCCTGGCGGTCTGCAGGATCTTCTCCGCCGGCACCATCACGCCGAGGTCGACGATGTCGTAGCCGTTGCAGCCGAGTACCACGCCGACGATGTTCTTGCCGATGTCGTGCACGTCGCCCTTGACCGTGGCCATGAGGATCTTGCCCTTGGCCTCCGGCTTGTCGCCTTTTTCCGCTTCGATGAAGGGGATCAGGTGCGCCACCGCCTGCTTCATCACGCGGGCGGACTTGACCACCTGCGGCAGGAACATCTTGCCCGAGCCGAACAGGTCGCCGACCACGTTCATGCCGCTCATCAGCGGACCTTCGATGACTTCGATGGGGCGCGCGCACTGCTGGCGGCATTCCTCGGTGTCCTCGACGATGAAGGCCGTGATGCCCTTGACCAGTGCGTGCTCCAGGCGCTTGCCGACCGGCAGCGAGCGCCATTCCTCGTTCTCCACTTCCTTGGCCGCGCCGTCGCCCTTGAACTTGTCGGCGATGGCCAGCAGCGCCTCGGTGGCGCCGTCGTTGCGGTTGAGCACCACGTCCTCGACCGCGTCACGCAGCTCTTTCGGAATCTCGTCGTAGATTTCCAGCTGGCCGGCGTTGACGATGCCCATGGTCAGGCCGTTCTGGATCGCGTAGTAGAGGAACACCGAGTGGATCGCTTCGCGCACCGGGTTGTTGCCGCGGAAGGAGAACGACACGTTGGACACACCGCCGGAGCTGAGCGCGTAGGGCAGTTCGTCACGGATATAGGCACAGGCCTCGATGAAGTCCACCGCGTAGTTGTTGTGCTCCTCGATGCCGGTGGCGACGGCGAAGATGTTCGGGTCGAAGATGATGTCTTCCGGCGGGAAGCCCACTTCATTGACCAGGATGTCGTAGCTGCGCTGGCAGATTTCCTTCTTGCGCGCAGCGGTATCGGCCTGGCCGACCTCGTCGAAGGCCATGACCACTACGGCGGCGCCGTAGCGCTTGCACAGTCGGGCGTGGTGCTTGAACGCCTCGACACCTTCCTTCATGGAGATGGAGTTGACGATGCCCTTGCCCTGGATGCACTTGAGGCCCGCTTCGATCACTTCCCACTTGGAGGAGTCGATCATGATCGGTACGCGCGAGATGTCCGGCTCACCGGCGATCAGGTTGAGGAAACGGACCATGGCCGCCTGGGAATCGAGCATCCCTTCGTCCATGTTGATGTCGATCACCTGGGCGCCGGCTTCCACCTGCTGCAGGGCGACTTCCAGGGCTTCGGTGTAGTTCTCCTCGCGGATCAGCCGGGCGAACTTGGCCGAACCGGTGATGTTGGTACGCTCGCCGACGTTGACGAACAGCGAGCTGCGATCGATGGTGAAGGGCTCCAGGCCGGACAGGCGGCAGGCCTTGGGAATCTCCGGGATGACGCGCGGGGCATGCTTGGCCACCGCCTCGGCGATCGCCTTGATGTGCGGCGGGGTGGTACCGCAGCAGCCGCCGATGATGTTGAGCAGGCCGCTGGCGGCGAACTCTTCGACCACCGCTGCCATCTGCTCCGGGGTCTCGTCGTACTCACCGAAGGCATTGGGCAGGCCGGCGTTGGGGTGAGCGGAAACCTGGGTGTCGGCCTTGGCGGCCAGTTCGGCCAGGTACGGCCGTAGCTCCTTGGCGCCGAGGGCGCAGTTCAGGCCGACGGAGATCGGCTTGGCGTGGCGCACCGAGTTCCAGAAGGCTTCAGTGGTCTGCCCGGACAGGGTCCGGCCTGACGCGTCGGTGATGGTGCCGGAGATCATGATCGGCAATTCGACGCCATCTTCCTCGAACACCTGCTGCACGGCGAAGATCGCCGCCTTGGCGTTCAGGGTGTCGAAGATGGTCTCGATCAGGATCAGGTCGGCGCCGCCCTCGATCAGGCCGCGCGTGGCTTCGGTGTAGTTGTCCACCAGCTCGTCGAAGGTGACGTTGCGGTAGCCGGGGTCATTGACGTCCGGGGAGATCGAACAGGTGCGGCTGGTCGGGCCGAGCACGCCGGCCACGAAGCGCGGGCGATCCGGCGTTTCCAGGGTCTTGGCATCGCAGACCTCGCGGGCCACGCGGGCGCCGGCCACGTTCAGCTCGTAGACCAGCGACTCCATGCCGTAGTCGGCCTGCGACACCTGGGTGGCGTTGAAGGTGTTGGTTTCCAGGATGTCGGCGCCGGCATCCAGGTAGGCCTTCTCGATCTCGGCGATGACCTTCGGCTGGGTCAGCAGCAGCAGGTCGTTGTTGCCCTTGACGTCGCTCGGCCAGTCGGCGAAGCGCTCGCCACGGTAATCGGCTTCTTCCAGCTTGTAGCTCTGGATCATGGTGCCCATGCCACCATCGAGGATCAGGATGCGCTCCTTCAGTGCTTGCTGGAGGGCTTGTAGGCGGGCGCTGCGATCGGACATGGGTAGCTACCTGAGCAAAGCGGAAACAAAGGTGCGCGATGATAGCAAAGCTGCAGGGTTCTGGAGCGCCGGCGCCATGTCCATGAATTTCATTCATGTTGCCGGTGGCGAGCTGTCGTTAGAATCGCGTCACCGCCATCAAGGATGTTGTCATGCTCAAGCCCGCTGTTCTGTTGTTCCTGTCACTGGCAGCCGGCCTGGCCCGCGCTGAGCCGATCTCCTACAGCGATGACGTCGAGCCGATCCTCACCCACAAATGCGTGGCCTGCCATACCTGCTACGACGCCCCCTGCCAGCTCAACCTCGGCAGTGGCGAGGGCATCCTGCGCGGTGCCAGCAAGCAACTGGTGTACGACGGCACGCGTACCAAGGCGCAGGCGACCACGCGGCTGTACCTGGATGCCCAGGGCGAGGAAGCCTGGCGCAAGCGTGACTTCCACTCGGTGCTCGATGCGCAGAATGGTCAGGCAGCGCTGATCAAGCGCATGCTCGAACTCGGTCGCAGCCAGCCGCTGGAGCCCAATGCCAAGCTGCCTGACAACCTGGATATCGCCATCACGCGCAGCAACACCTGCCCGACACCGGGCGAGTTCGCGGACTACGCACAGAAGAATCCTCACGGCGGTATGCCATTCGCGGTGACCGGGCTGGAAGACGCCGAGTACGCGACGCTGGAACAGTGGCTGGAGCAGGGCGCGCAGGTTTCCGAACGGGCCGTGCAGCCCAGCGCCGAAGAGCTGCGTCAGGTCGAGACCTGGGAGGCGTTCCTGAACGCACCGGGCGCCCGGCAGAACCTGGTCTCGCGCTGGCTGTACGAGCACCTGTTCCTGGCCCATCTGCACTTTGACGGCAGCGAGCCGGGGCATTTCTTCCAGATGGTGCGCTCGCGAACGCCCAGCGGCCAGGCCATCGACCCGATCGCCACGCGGCGCCCCAATGACGATCCCGGTACCGAGTTCTACTACCGCCTGTGGCCGATCCAGGGTGTGATCGTGCACAAGACCCACATCACCTATCCGCTGGGCGAGGAAAAGCTGGCGCGGGTCAAGGCGCTGTTCTTCGCCGACGACTGGACGCTCGACGCAGTGCCCGGCTATGGCGCGCAGCGGCGTGCCAACCCCTTCGAGACCTTCGCCGCGATTCCGGCACGGGCGCGCTATCAGTTCATGCTGGATAACGCCGAGTATTTCGTGCGCACCTTCATCCGTGGCCCGGTGTGCCGCGGGCAGATCGCCACCGACGTGATTCGCGACAACTTCTGGGCGCTGTTCCAGGACCCCGAGCATGATCTCTATGTCACCGATGCCGATTACCGGCGCGAGGCCACGCCACTGCTGGCGATGCCGGGCCAGTTCGACGACATCGGCGATCTGCTCGGGCTGTGGCGCAACTACCGCGACAAGCGCAACGAGTACGAAGACCTGCGCCAGGACGCCTACGCCGATGCGCCGCCAGCGGACTGGGCGCACATCTGGAGCGGCAATGACAATGCGCTGCTGTCGATCTTCCGTCAGCATGACAGCGCTTCGGTGCGCAAAGGCCTGCTCGGAGAAGTTCCACAGACCCTCTGGTGGATGGACTACCCGCTGCTGGAACGCACCTATTACCAGCTGGTGGTCAATTTCGATGTGTTCGGCAACGTCTCGCACCAGGCGCAGACGCGCCTGTACTTCGACCTGATTCGCAATGGCGCCGAGGTGAACTTCCTGCGCCTGCTGCCGGCGGATTCACGCGAGGGTTACCTGGACGACTGGTACCAGAACAGCGGCAAGCTGAAGATGCTGCTGGACTACACCACCGTCGATCACCGCAGCCCGAGTGCGCTGAACCTGGCCGGGCGGGACCCCAAGCAGCAGTTCGCCGAACAGCTGCTGGCGCGTTACGCCACGCTCAATGCGCGGCCCGACCCGATCAATCGCTGCAAGGGCGCGCGCTGCTACCGCGAAGGCCTGTCGAAAGACCTGCAGCACGTCGAGCAGACGCTGGCGCGCCTGACCAGTCGCCCGGCGGGTGGCTTGAAGGTCATCGACCAGTTGCCCGAGGCGACGATGCTGCGCGTGGAACTCGACGATGGCTCGCGCGAGATCTACAGCGTGCTGCGCAATCGCGCGCACAGCAACGTGGCCTTCATGCTGGGCGAGGAGCTGCGTTACCAGCCGCGCCTGGACACCCTGACCATCTACCCGGAGGTGCTGAGCAGCTACCCGAACTTCCTGTTCAGGCTGCCAGCCAGCGAGGTCGATGAGTTCGTCAGGCAGATGGAGAGTGTGACCGACCAGGCATCGTTCGAGCGCATCGTCGAGCGCTGGGGCATACGCCGCAGTCACCCCGAGTTCTGGCGCTACTTCCATGACCTGAGCGAGCACATCCGTGCAACCCAGCCCCTGGAGGCGGGGGTGCTCGACATGAATCGCTACGAGAACCTCTGACGCCCTGCCGACCTCTCGCCGCTCGCTGGGATGCGGGCGGGCGAGGGGGCAGTCTTTATCCTGAGTAAATTAGTAGGACTATATTCAGGGCGTCAGTTGGCGTACACTTCGCTCCATGACCGTGAGGAGTTGCCATGAGCACTATTACCATTACCGATGCCGCGCATGACTACCTGGCCGAGTTGCTGAGCAAGCAGGACACTCCGGGTATCGGCATTCGTATCTTCATCACCCAGCCGGGTACGCCTTACGCGGAAACCTGCATTGCCTACTGCAAGCCGGGTGAGCAGAAACCGGAAGACAACGCCGTTGGCCTGGCCAGTTTCACCGCCTGGATCGATGGCGTCAGTGAGCCGTTCCTGGAAGACGCGGTGGTGGATTATGCCACTGACCGCATGGGCGGCCAGCTGACCATCAAGGCGCCGAACGCCAAGGTGCCGATGGTCAATGAGGACAGCCCGCTCAACGAGCGCATCAACTACTACCTGCAGACCGAGATCAACCCAGGGCTGGCCAGCCATGGCGGTCAGGTAAGCCTGGTCGACGTGGTCGACGAAGGCATTGCGGTGCTGCAGTTCGGTGGTGGTTGCCAGGGCTGTGGTCAGGCCGACTACACCCTCAAGGAAGGCATCGAGAAAACCTTGCTGGAACGCATTCCCGAACTCAAGGGCGTGCGCGACGTGACCGACCACAGCAATCGGGAGAACGCGTACTACTGAGTCCGCGTCAGGCGTGGCGAAGGGGCGACCAGGGTCGCCCCTTCGTCGTTTCAGGCCTTGTGAACGCGCTGGGTGGAAGCGGGGAAGCGCTCGAGCTTCTCGGCGGGACGAATCGGCCGCCTGACCAGCTCGCCGCCGCAGTTGGGGCAGCGCAGCGCCAGCGCCTGCTCGGCGCACGCGCGGCAGAAGGTGCATTCGAAGGAGCAGATCAGGGCGTCGACACTGGCGGCGGGTAGATCGCAGTCGCAGCGTTCGCAGTTGGGGCGCAGCTCAAGCATGGCGATGGACTCGGCAGAGGATCGATTCTGCCAGTCTGCAATCGTCGGTGGCTGCGCGCAAGATGGTCAATCCAGGCAGGGGCGCCAGGGCGCCCCGAGCGCGGACGACTTACTCCGGCATGCTCCACGGCGCCAGGTCGAAGCCCTGGCTGCGCAGCTCGTCACGAGAGCGCTGCAGGGCATCTTCCAGCTGCTGCGGGTCGCTGTAGGTCGCGCTGGAAAGCTGGCGGCCAAGCAGGCGAGTGCTGGTGCGGTCGATGACGCTGATGCTGACGACGCCGGTGCCATCCTGCGGAGCCCAGGCCACGCACTGGAACGGGCGGAAGGCACGATCGGCAATCAGCAGGGCTTCGTTGAAACGCAGCGGTGTGTTCATGGGGTCGGTTTCTCCGAGTTGATCCCAACAGTTAATTGCGGCCAGTCCATTATCGACTTGGCCTTTCGTTACTGTTGATGAACTCAGCGCACCCATAAGTCACAGGTTGGTGAAAAAAGTTTTTATTGCCTGCGCGGCGTGTCCTGGCGAGAACTTTGTGCGTCTCGCCATTACAACTTTCTACTGCGAAAGTTCCGTGCCCGTTTCTTCTTCATCGACCTGAGGCGCACTGTTTTCGGGGCCTGCAGCGGCCGGCGCAGCGTTGCGTTGATGGCGATAGGCGCTCACCGCTTCATATACCGACTTGCGCAAACGGTTGATGCCGCCAATAGGGCGGTGCGCTGCAAGTGCATGCCAGGGGTTGAAGGACAAATTGTCGCAGAAGAGATTCTGTTCGCGGCTGTCGAAGTCCTGAGGCGGGACGGTAATACGGGCCACACTTTCAAACGGCGACAGTTTTTCATCCCATTCGACGGAGGGGTCCTCGATGGGCATGTAGTACTGCGCATCCTGTTTTTGCACCTGCAGTTCGAAACAGGCAGGCGCGCGGTCCAGTGACAGTTGCTGGTACAGCGCGTTGCGCAGGAAGTTGGGCAGTGCGGTGTTCTGTCCCGGCAACTGATAGGGCGGGCAGTTCTGCGGCGCAGGCACTACACGGTACTTGATGTTCAGGTCGCCAAGCTTAAACGGCGCGATCGAGTTGTAGGTGGTATCAACCGGGCTCTCCGGCGCCGGTGAGAGCGTCTTCAGGGCGATGACCAGATGGCGCACTTCCCAGGTGCGAGGATCCCAGCTGGGGAAGAAGGCCTGTACTTTCTGGCCGTCGGCCTGGGCCGCGAAGTTGCTGCGGTATTCGGCCACGTCGCGAACGAAGAAAGCGGGGTGGTTGAACATCACGAAGTCCTGCTCGCCGGCATGCTGCGGGCTCTTCATGAGTTTCTCGCCGGGCACGTCGAGCAGCTTGATCGCCATGCCGCGCGCATCGCGGGCGCGGTCGAACTGCGGGTAGGCATTGCCATTGGACAGGCGCATCCAGGCCTGCCAGACATGCCCGGGCTCGCTGAACACGCCCTGGCGCAGCGACGCGTCCAGGTCTGCCAGGACCTGCACGTCCGCCCTGACGCAACCGTGAGCCTTGGCATGGGCGTCGCGCAGCACGCGGGTATTGTCACGGTGCTGCTCGACGATGCGCACGGCATCCTCGATGATCAGGCGGGTCAGCGCCGCCTCGTCCGCAGGGATCTGCTCCTGCGTCGACACCGGGCCGGAGAACTTCCAGGCGTAGTAGAGCTCACCGACTCCCCAGCCAACGAGGCCGATCAGCGCGACGGTGAGCAACAGTTTACCCAGCAGACGACCCAGCCAGAGCCAGAGACCTTTCAACATCGTTGCAATCCTTGTTCTAGAACGTATCGGTTGAAATCAGCCTTCGCAGCTTGGGCCCGGTGTCCAGGGGCGCACGGCGACATCGCTGAGCTGGTTTTCCAGCGCGCTGTTGCCGAGCACCTTGAGGTACTCGATCAGCGCGAGACGCTCGTCCGGCGACAGGGCGCGGCCAATCACACCTTCCTGGCGGCAGCCATCGCGGAACTCGTGGCCGCCATTGCCATTGCCGGTTACCCGGGTGTCGAGCAGGAAACCGCCGGTGAAGGCCTCGCTGCGATAGCCCACGCGTACCGGGTCGAATTCGAAGTTACCGACCCAAAACTGGCTTTGCCGCTCGTAGACCGGTGAGAGCAACTCGAACAGGTTGGGCACCGAGCCATTGTGCAGGAACGGCGGGGTCGCCCAGATGCCATCGAGTGGCCGGGCCTTGTAGCCGCGTTTTTCCTGCACGCCGATGGCCAGACCATAGCCATCCATGTCGTAGCGCTGGCGCGGGCCGATACCGGCATCCTGGTAGGCGCGGTTCTCCACGTAGGCGGTGATGTAGGCCAGGCCCTTGGCGCTGGAGATGCTCTTGAAGTCGACGTCTTCCAGGCTGGCGCCGAACAGCTTGACGTCCAGGCGCGACAGCTCGGCCTTGGTCCAGCCCAGGCGACTGATGTCGAAGCGGTGATCGGCGATGTTGTCGGCGGTGGTCGGGTCGGTGCCGACGATGCTGGTCGGGACGATGCGCATCCGCCATTCGGGATCACGCGAGGGCGCCAGGCGCTGGTCGCGTGGCTTGGGATCGGGAGCATGGCAATAGGCGCAGTTTTCCAGATACAGCGCCTTGCCACGGCTGGCCAGCGGCAGGTCCACCTTGCCGAATACTGCCTCCGGCCACTTCGGCGGCTGCAGCTGTTTCAGCGTTTCCTCCAGGGTGTGGAGGTCATGCACGCGCACGCTGGAGGCATAACGATCGGCCTCGGCAACGCCCTTGCCGTGCTCGTCGAGCAGGTCCAGGCTGGCGCCGACGCCAAGGGCCTCTCCGACATTGCGCGCCATGGGCTGCATGGCCGAGCCGTTCCATTGCACCCAGTCGAACTTCCAGATGTCCCAGAGTTGCGGGTAGCTCACGGGGGCGTTGGCGACGCGATAGTTGGCTTCATCCAGCACGTCGCCGAACACGGTATTGGCGATGCGGCCGAACGCGTCGGTGCGCCCAAAGCCTTCTTCGGTCGGATACAGGCCGCGATGCCAGTCGTTCATCGCCGTGGCCAGCAGGCGGTCGAGCACCTGCTTGAAATCCTCCCGCAGCTGATCCCGGCCCTGCGGATACTGCTCGCCCAGCACTTGCTGGGCGAAGCGGCGAAACTTCAGCGGGTTGTAGTAGGTGAAGGCCATGCTCATGCCCAGTGCCTGGCCGAAGCCGCCACCACGCAGCGTGGGTACGGTGGACGCCAGGGAGTGCAGGGCGGCGCCGCCATCGATGCGCACTGCCTGGCCCTTGTAGCGCAGCTCGCCGGTATGGCAGGCCGCGCAGCTGATATCGAGGAAGCGCTCGCCGCTCTCCTCGTCCTGATGACGGGTGAAGCCGACGGGCAGGTTGCCGGGGTTGAGGTCGCTGGCCTGCTGGTTCGGATCGGTCAGGAAGCCAAAACGGGCGAGGTAGTCGAGGCGGGCGAACTTCTCCTTGCCGAAGGGCATCTCCAGCGCTGTAAACCAGTCGTAGCGCAGGCCCTTAACCGTGGTGCCCTGGGGGGTGTAGTAGTAGGTCTGGCGCTGCTCGTCGTTCCACTGCTGCAGATAGTGCAGTTCCTTCGGCGGATCGAAGCTCGGCAAGTTGGGGTTGGCCACGTAGTACAGCGCGACCGCCAGCCCGATCAGCGCCAGCAACACAATGAGCTTCAGGGTATGACGGAGCAGACGCATCCAGGACTTCCTTGTGGCGTTCTTATTGATCGGCTTGTTATGCCAATACTGCAGGCCATTGGCAAGTTGCCATCGTGGCAATTATGAAAACTCTGCAATAACCAGCGGGAACAACCCATATAGAGAAATGATCCATGGAGCGTCAAAGTTCTTGCTAGCGTTACAGTTGTGAGCGCCAAATCGTTGTTTTTTATGGGATTACAAAATAATGGCGCCAAGGATGGAGTATGTTGGAGGCTGTTTCCGGCACATCCCGGCAATTACTGGTGCTTGAGCCGATCGGTGCATGCGAAGCACTGCTTCCGCTGTTGCAGGATGCTGGTTGGTCGTTGCGCCGCTGCACAGCGGAAACGCTCGTCACCGCGACTAGCCATGTGCTGCTGCTCGATCTGCATGAACAGCCGTTACCCAGCTTGCTCGCCCACCTGCGGCGAACGGGGCTCTGCTGCGTGGCGCTCGCGGCGAGCCAGGCGGCAGCTTCCAGCGAGCTGGATGAACTGGCCCATGAATGGCTGTTCGCGGTGCTGTCGTTGCCGGTGGACGTGCCAGGCCTGCTCGAGACCCTGCAGCAGGCCCAGGCAGGCGCTCGCTTGCTGCGCTCGAAAAGCAAGAAACCACGGCAGTTCCTGGGCAACAGCGGCCAGGCCCGTAGCCTGCGCAAGCAGCTGGATGAACAGGGCAGGAGAGACGGGCCGCTGCTGATTCGAGGTCCGCGTGGCAGTGGCAAGCACCTTCTGGCGCAACTGCTGCATGAGCGCACCGCCTCTGCGCAGCGGCGGATGCTGCAGGTCGATGTCACGCAGTTGCCTGGAGGGCTGTTCGATCAGGACGGACACTCAGCGATTTTGGCTGCGGCAGCCAGCACGACGATTCTGCTCGAAGGCATCACGACTCTTTCGAGCGCTGACCAGCAGTACCTGCTGCACCACCTGCAGGGCCACCCCGGCCTGCGTTTGCTGGTCATCAGTGGCGATGAACTGGAGGTGGCGCTGCAGGCGAAGCACTTTCGCGAGGACCTCTATCGGCTGCTGAGCGCCCGGCAACTGCATACGCCGGCCCTGAGCGAACATCCCGGCGATCTGCTGATGCTCGCAGAGCACTTCGCCAGGCGTCACGGCGTGGCTATCGGGCGCCACCATCGGCGTTTCAGCGAGGAGGCGATCGAAGCCATGATGGCGCATGCCTGGCCGGGTAACGTGCGCGAACTGCGCAACCGCCTGCTGCGCGCCCTGGTCCTGTCACAAGGGCGCCAGATACTCGCCTCGGACCTTGGCTTGGAGGCACCGCAGGCAACGGATGATGACCCGGTGACCCTGGAGGACTACATCCTGCGCGCCGAGCGTCAGGCGTTGAACGACGTGCTGGGACGCTACACCCACAACATGAGCCAGGCAGCCCGCACGCTCGGGGTTTCCCGGCCAACCTTCTATCGGTTGCTGCACAAACATCGACTGCGCTGAAGGGGCGTTACTGTTTCGCCGGGGAAACACTGCTAAGGTGCACGGCAAACGTATCGCGGGAGATCTTCATGCATCCGTTCGACGCCGAAAAGCCGCCGCAACTGGCCGTCCTGCTGGGCTATGCCGGGCTGCTGCCCTTCGTCAGCGGCGCCGCCGGGATCTGGGTGATTCCTCTGGGCTGGCGGCCTTACGTACTGGACGCGCTGCTGGATTTCGCTGCGGTGATCCTGGCCTTCATGGGCGCGATCCACTGGGGCCTGGCGATGCGAGCCGAGGAGACCGACGAGAACGCCAAGCTGCAACTGGGCCTGTCGGTGGTTCCACCGCTGCTCGGCTGGGCGGCATTGGCCAGCGGCCTGCCCATCGCGCTGACGCTGCCGATCTTCCTGTTGGCGTTCATCGGGCTGTACCTGGCCGACATGCATGCGGTACGCGTCGGCCTCGCACCGCAGTGGTATCCCGCATTGCGCACCCCCCTGACCCTGGTGGTGTGCACCAGCCTGCTACTGGCCTGGGCCAGCGTGCTGATTCGCTGACCCAAGTAGTGTCGCCACCTGGGTCATTGCGGCTTCGCGGCGTTCGGCCCAGTCGCCGGACAGGGCGACGTAGTGCTGCCCGTTGTCCAGCAGCCAGTCGTGGCAGGCGCGGTGGAATGCCTGACGCTCGGCCAGCAATGGCTGGCAGCGTTGCCCGTCTTCGATCCAGGGCACGCCTGCGGGGTCGAGCAGCAGGTGCAGGTCGTAGTGACGGGCCAGCAGCTCCGTTTCCAGCCAGCTCGGGCAATCAGCGAACAGACAGCGACTCCAGAGCAGGTTGCTCAGCAGGTGCGTGTCGAGAATCAGCAGTGCAGGTCGCGCGGCACGCGCAGCATCTTCCCAGGCCAGCTGGCCACGGGCGATATCGCCGATGTCGGCATAGCAGGTGTCGCGTTGATGCAGGTCGATGAAATGACGCACGTACTCGCCCACCACCACGCCGCCGAAGCGCGCCTGAATTTCCGCCGCCAGCCAGCTCTTGCCGCTGGACTCCGGCCCGGTCAGCACCAGGACCTTCATGGCGCGCAGCGCAGCGCGGGGTCACGCCGCCAGCTCAGCCAGCCGCTGATGGCCAGCGCGGTGAAGGCAGCGTAGAGCCCGGCAGTGAGGTACAGCTGGCTATGGACGAAGAACGCGACGTAGCAGAGGTCGACGACCACCCAGAGGGTCCAGCATTGCAGGCGCTTCTGGGCCATCCACAGCTGGGCGACCAGGCTGAATGATGTCAGCGCGGCGTCGAGCCAGGGGGCGCTAGCATCCGTGTAATTGGCCATGAGATAGCCGAGCAGCCAGGCACCGAGCGCCCCCATCGACAGGCCTGTCGCCAGGCTGGCGAGGCTCAGTCGACTGACCTTGCGCCCGTCGTGCCGGTCTCCGCCGCGTGTCCACTGCCACCAGCCGTAGAGCTGCGAACCTGCGAACAGCAGCTGCAGAAGCAGGTTGGAATACAGCCGCCAGTCATAGAACAGCCACGCGTACAGCAGCACCATCAGCAGGCCGATGGGCCAGCACCAGGGGTTCTGCCTGACCGTCAGCCATACCGCGACGATGCCGAGCCCGGCAGCAATGAGTTCGAGCCAGGACATCCGGCATCCTCGGAACGATGAAAGGGCAGCGATTGTACTGGTCTGGCCGGCCTCAGCACACCAGGCTGTCGGCCTGCCGATAGAGCGTCAGCAGTTTGCGGGTGATGGTCTGCTGGATGTCGTCGCGCTCGAAGCTCGACAGGCGCTCCAGACGCGCCAGTTGCAGGCGATGCAGGTGAATGTAGGGCATCTGCTGGTCGAACTCGCGCAAGTCGCCCTTCATCAATACCGGCAGGAACAGGTCACCCACCTTCTTCTGGTTGCTGATGATCTGTGCCAGCGCCGGTTTGAAGGCCATGGTCTTAGGCGCCGGGCCACCGTCGACTATCTGCGTGCTGAGCAGCAGCCCCGGCTTGCCGAGGACCTTGCCGGGCAGCACGCAGAGCCCGGTCTTGCGGATGGCGTGGCTGTCGATGCCATGCAGGGTGTCATGAAAGGCGTAGGGGTTGGGCAGCACCACCATCTTGCGCCCGAGGTCGGTGGGGAAGTGCAGGCTGTAGTTGGTATACAGCTGCCCCACCGATTCGGAGTACACGCACAGGCGATTCTCGAACAGCTTGATGAAGCGCTCGGCCAGCTCGCGCCGGGCCATGCTGTCCAGGTCCCAGATCAGGTCCTGGTTCTGTGGCCGACTGAAGTCGACCTCCTGATGTTGCATGTTGCTCATGAACGTCTCATACGCGGAACTGCCCCAGCAGGCGATTGAGCTGGTCAGCCAGTTGTTTCAGGTGCTGGCTGGCAGCACTCGACTGTTCGGCGGCCTCGGCCGTGTTGTGGGCCAGTGCCGCCGTCTGGGTGACGTTCTGGTTGATGTCTTCAACCACATGCGATTGTTGCAAGGTGGCGCTGGCGATGGAAGCGTTGAGCCCGGCCAGATTGCGCAGCGACTGCGCAATCTGGGCAAGGCTTTCGCCGGCCTGGCTGGCCTGTTCCACGGTCAGCTGAGAGGCACGGCTGCTGTCGTTGATCACCTTGACGGCAGCTTCCGAGTTGCCCTGCAGGCGCTCGATCATGCCCTGGATCTCGGCGGTGGACTGCTGGGTGCGCTGCGCGAGCAGACGGACTTCGTCCGCGACCACGGCGAAGCCACGCCCCTGCTCGCCGGCACGGGCCGCCTCGATGGCGGCATTGAGGGCGAGCAGGTTGGTCTGCTCGGCAATCGAGCGGATCACTTCCAGGACGCTGCCGATCTGCGTGCTTTCGCTGGCCAGCGACTGGATCACCTCGACGGCCTTGTCGATGGTGCCGGACAGCTGGTCGATCTGGCGCAGGCTGGCGTCGATGTTCTGCTGGCCCTGGCCGGCCTGGTCCTCGGCGTTCTGCATCTCGCTGGAGGCATGCTCGGCGTTCTTCGCCACGTCCTGCACGCCGTAGGTCACCTGGTTCACGGCGGTTGCCACCAGTTCCATCTGCTGCGCCTGCTGCTGGCTATGGCGCTGCGCCTCGCTGGAAATGTCGCCAAGCGAGGCAGCGGCGCGGTCCAGCGAACCCGCCGAATCGAGCATCTGCCGGATGACCTGGCGCAGCTTTTCGGTGAAGGCGTTGAAATAGGTGGCCAGCGCGGTCAGTTCGTCGCGTCCGTGGCTGTCGAGGTTACGCGTCAGGTCGCCTTCGCCGCTGGCGATGCTGGCCATCGCGTCCACGGCGGCCTGCAGTGGCTGGACGATGCTGCGGGTGATGAGCACGACCAGCACCACCAGCAGCACGGCGATCAGCAGGCCGATGCTCATCGCGCTCAGCGCCTGGGTCCTGAACTCGGCCTGCACGTCGTCGACGTAGACGCCGGAGCCGATGATCCAGCCCCAGGGTTCGAACAGCTCGACGTAGGAAATCTTCGGCACCGGGTCGCTGGCGCCCGGCTTGGGCCAGCGGTAGTCGACCTGGCCGGCCCCCTTGCTGCGGCTGATGGCGACCATTTCGTTAAACAGTTCCTTGCCATCCGGGTCCTTGAACGCGGAGAGGTTCTGGCCTTCGAGCTTGGGGTTGGTCGGGTGCATGATCATGACCGGGGTCTGGTCATTGATCCAGAAGTACTCCTGGCCGTCGTATCGCAGGCCGCGCACGACTTCCATGGCCTGCTTCTGCGCGTCCTCGCGACTCAGGGTGCCGGCGCTCTCCAGGCCATGGAAGTACTTGAGGATGCCGGCGGCGCTCTGTACCACGTGCTGGGTCTTTTCCGACTTGCCGAGATACAGATCGGTATGGATCTGTCGCAGCATGTAGGCGCCCTGCAGGATCAGCGTCAGGATGGCCAGCACCAGGATCAGCCATAGACGCCGGCTGATGGGAAGACTACGTAAGCTGTTCATGGACGTATTCCTGATTGTTGTAATTGTCGGGATCAGGGCCACCTCGATGGAGGGCAAGGCAATACTGTCACATCAAGGCATTATTCACTCTAGTTGTCTGATAGCATTTCGGCCGCCCGGCGCCAAACCTGAGTGCTGGCCGGGCCAAGCCGTGTCAGGGAACCTTCGCGATCGATTTGTGTCCCAGGGCCGGGGCCGTGCTCCACGTTTTAGTCTTACGCATAAGGCACCTGCCGCGTTTTGGGGGAATCAATGGATATCTGGATAGCCTTTCAGGCCCTGCTGCTGGGCGTTGTCGAGGGGCTGACCGAATTTTTGCCCATCTCCAGCACGGGGCACCTGATCGTGGTCGGTGACCTGCTGGGTTTCAACGGCGAAAAGGCCACCGCGTTCAAGATCATCATCCAGCTGGGCGCCATTCTGGCGGTGATGTGGGAGTTTCGCGCGAAGGTCATCGGCGTCCTCGTCGGCTTGCCCAGCGATCCGAAAGCCAGGCGTTTCAGCTTCAACCTGTTTCTCGCATTCATTCCGGCGGTGATCTTCGGGCTGGCCTTCGCGGACCTGATCGAACACTGGCTGTTCAACCCCATCACCGTGGCCACGGCGCTCATCCTCGGTGGCATCGTCATGCTCTGGGCCGAGCGCCGGGAACACCCGATTCAGGCGGAGTCGGTGGACGACATGACCTGGCAGCTCGCGCTCAAGGTCGGATTTGCGCAGTGCCTGGCGCTGATCCCGGGGACCTCCCGTTCCGGGGCCACGATCATCGGGGGCCTGGTCTGCGGCCTGTCGCGCAAGGCCGCGACCGAGTTTTCCTTCTTCCTGGCCATGCCGACCATGGTGGCGGCCACGGTCTACTCCCTGGTCAAGTACCGCGACATCCTGCAAACGAGTGACCTGCCGATCTTCGCCATTGGCTTCGTCAGTACCTTCATCGTCGCCATGATCACCGTGCGTGCGCTGCTCAGGTTCATCACCAACCACAGCTATGCGGTGTTCGCCTGGTACCGGATCGCCTTTGGCCTGCTCATTCTCGCGACCTGGCAACTGCACCTGATCGACTGGAGCACGGCGCAGCTGTGAGCGGTACCGAGCGCAGGGGGCGACTGAGAAGCTGGAACGACGACAAGGGCTTCGGTTTCATCCAGCCCGAGAGCGGCGGGGCGGACGTCTTCGCCCATATATCGGCGATGCGCGGTGACCGTCGTCCGCAGAGCGGTGACCAGGTGCTGTATGTCGAGGGGCGAGACGAGCGCGGGCGCCTACGCGCCGAACATCTGCGCCTGGCTGGGGAGCTGAGCCTCGATCGCCAGGCGATCCGGCGCAAACCTAAGAAACCCGATGCGAAAGGATCAGCGCCGCGTACGGCGCGCAAGAGCACGGGGTCGGGCCCCATCCGCCATCTTCCCGCCAAGGCCACGGTCTTCCTTCTGCTCTGTGCCTTGCCCCTGATCGCCGCGCTGAGGCTCTTCGACCAGGGCCTGTGGTGGCTGTTGCCGCTCTACCTGTCAGCCAGCCTGCTGAGTGTCCTGCAGTATTGGCTGGACAAGCGCAGCGCACAGGACGGCAGCCGGCGCATCGCCGAGAAGACCCTGCATCTGGTCGAGCTGCTGGGCGGCTGGCCTGGGGCGCTGATCGCCCAGCAACTGCTGCGCCACAAGACGCGCAAAGTCTCCTATCAGATAGTGTTCTGGATGATCGTCGCTGCGCATCAGGTGCTCTGGATCGACCTGCTCTGGCTCGACGGCACTCATATTGCCCGCTATGTCCCGTTACTCGTCCAGTAACAAACCGGGTTGCAGCCGCTTGGGTAGCCGGCGTACCACCAGCTGATGCGAGCGCGTGAGCAGCTGGGTCAGCTCCTGACCGGCAAGCGGCAATTGCCTGGCGCTCATGCTGATCCAGTGAGCACGGGCCAGGTACGGGGCAGGGCGGATGCCCGGCCGGTCGACGTAACCGAGGAACAGGTCGCTGTCGACCTTGAACGCCAGGTCTTCGCCGAGAAAGTCGAGAATGGCGAACATCTTGTTGCCGGCAACGGAGAACACCCGGTTGCTGCCCCACTTGAAGTCCTCGCGGGCACCGGGCAGGTTCAGGCAGAAGGTGGCGATCTGTTCGGGTGTCATAGGGTCTTCCGTGAATGCGGGACGGTTTACGAGCAAGGCTTCAAGGAGCGCTCATGGGCCTGAGTCATGATTCGCCAGGTCTGTGCATCGGCAGGAATCAGGTGCTCGATGCGCAGCGCCGCGACGGTGATATCGAGCGGCATGCCGAACGTGGTGAAGGTGGACAGGAAGCTCAGCTCTCCCTCCGCTGAGGCGATGCGTGTCATCACCAGAGGCGCAGACTCATCCGCCATCGGCGGCGGACAGGCTGGCGCTGGCAGCTCGGCCAGCAGGCGTGCCAGGTCCGGGTTGGCCAGTGCCTCGCGGGACGCACGTTGCCAGGCTACGGTGCGAATTTCCTCGGCGTTGAGCAACTGGTCGCCCAGCCCGCCGGGTTGCAGCAGCGTGACCAGCAGATTCAGGCCCTCGAGGGCATTCACCGGCAACTCCAGCAGCCCGTACAGTGCCACCGTACTGGCGTTGGCCGCCAGTACCTGCCATTGGCTGTCCAGGGCGATGGCGGGCGCCGGGTTGTTGGCATGCAATACGTGACCGATCGCATCACGAACAGCTGCCAGTGACGGCGATGCGAGTGGAGCGCAGCCATAGCGGGGCGCATAGCCAGCTGCGAGGAAGACACTGTTACAGTGCTCCAGCGGTGCCTCCAGCGCCATCAGCAGTGCGTGCAAGGTCGATGGGCTCGGTCTGGCGCGTCCGGTTTCGATGTAGCTCAGGTGCCGCTGGGAGATGCCGGTGATCAGCGCCAGGTCGAGTTGACTCAGGCTGGCCTGACGGCGCAACTGGCGCAGCTGTGCTCCAGCCGCGGAAGCAGAGGGTGATGTAAGTGGCTGTGGGGCATTCATGGCGAGACTCTGGCACCGCCTGTCATGCCTTGTCTATGACCTGACAGGTCATTGAGTGAAGTGCGAACAGGTCGCTAGGTTGTTCCTGGTCAGTCATCGATCAGGAACCGCGCATGAACAGACCTCACCTGGCTCTGGCAGCCTTGCTGTTGTTTTCCTCTTACACCGCCTGGACGATGGCCATCGCCGACCAGTCCTTGCTCGCTTTCGGCCTGGAGCTTCTATCTCGCCCTGACACGGCTCAAGTGGTCATCGATCTCTATTTGCTGGGGGCGATGGCCGGTACCTGGATCTACCGGGATGCACGGGCGAGAGGGTATTCGTGGGTATCGATGCTGCCGTATCTGGCGCTGACGATGGTGTTTCTCTCCATCGGTCCACTGCTGTACATCGTGACGGTCGGGTATCGGGGGCAACGGAGAAAAGCGCTGAAGGCACGAGCGTCCGATAGCGCTCCGTTGTGATGGATGCAGGGCGGCCGACTTGTCTTGTAGACTCCAGAACCCTTCGGCTCATCCGTGAGCGGGTATGCGCGTCCCGGTCGATACCGCCCCATGAACATTCATCACCACGCTCGGCTGTTTTCCTGGCTGCTCTTGAGCCTGTTATTGCATGCGCTGCCAACCTGGGCCGGGGCGCGTGTCGTGGATGCCGTCGAGATGGCGCAGGAGCCGTTGTCGCTCACGGCGCAGGTTGGCGTGCTGCAAGACCCTTCGCGGGCCTTGACGGTGCAGGCGGTTAGCACCGCCGAAATGGCGCGGCAGTTCCAGCACGGCCTGGCCAGTGGTGCATCCTTCGCGCTGGGGTTTACCCGCTCGGCCTACTGGTTTCGTCTCGATATCGGCAATAGCGGCGATGAGGCCGTGCAGCGACTGCTGGTGGTCAGCAATCCGCGCATTTCCCTGGTGGATGCCTATGTACCGGACGGGCAGGGTGGCTATGCCGTCTGGCGCACCGGGGCCGATCGTCCGCAGACCAGCAAGGCCTATGACAACCGCAACTTCGTCTTCCCGCTGCAACTGGCGGCGCATTCGCAGCAGGCGGTCTATCTGCGGGTCGAGTCGAGCATCGGCTTGCTGGTGCCGTTGCAGCTCTGGTCGGTCGAGGCATTCCACGCTCACGAGCGCAACGACTACATGGCGCGCAGCGGCTACGTGGGCATCGCGGCGGCGATGATCCTGTTCAACCTCATGCTGTTCATCGCGCTGCGGGAGCGGATCTACCTGCTCTACGTCTGCTTCGTGCTCGGTACGGTGGGCTGCGTGACCATCAAGAACGGCATGGCGCCGGACTGGCTGCTGTTCGGCCTGCCGCTCAACTCCAACGTGGCCTATTACGCCAGTGCGTCCCTGGCCCTGAGTGCGCTGATGCTGTTCATGCGGCGCATGTTGCAGACCGAGGTGACGCTGCCCAGGGGCGACCGCCTGTTGCGCGGCATGATCCTGTTCTTTCTGGCCAGTCCCGTCGTGTTCGCCCTGGCGCTGCCCCAGGTGTCGCGCTATGCCATCCTGCTGTTCCTGCTCGCCGCCGTGGTGATGATCGGCGTGGGAGTGGCCTGTGCGTTGCAGCGTCAGCGCAGCGCCTATTTCTTTCTGGCCGCCTTCGGCCTGCTGATTCTCGGTGGTGCGAGTACCACTCTGCGTGCCCTTGGCGTGTTGCCGACCAATGTGTTCACCGAGGATGGCCTGCAGCTCGGTTCATCGCTGGAGATGTTGCTGCTGGCATTCGCCCTGGCCGATCGCATCAACGTGATGCGTCAGGAGAAGCTCCAGGCCCAGGCGCAGCTGTTGCAGGCGCAGAACCAGCTGGTGGAGAGCCTGCAGCGCTCCGAGCGCGAGCTGGAGCGACGTGTCGCCCAGCGTACCGAGGAGCTGCAGGTACTCAATCAGCGCCTGGAAACCCTGAGCATGACCGATGCCCTGACCGGCATCGCCAACCGTCGCCAGTTCGACGAGCTGCTGGCGCTGGAGTGCAAGCGTGCCGCGCGCCATGCAGCGCCTCTGGGCCTGGCAATCATGGACGTGGACTGGTTCAAACCCTACAACGACCGCTACGGCCACCCGGCAGGCGATGCCTGCCTGCGGCAGATCGCCCAGGCGCTCGCCACGGCCCTGGGCAGGCCCACCGATGTCATCGCCCGCTACGGTGGCGAGGAATTCGTCCTGCTTGCACCGATGAGCGATCTGGATGGCACCAGCGCGATTGCGCAGCGCCTGCTCGAAGCCGTCAGGTCATTGCAGCTGGCGCATGCCGACTCACCCTTCGGCGAGGTCACGCTCAGCATCGGGGTCGCCGCGCTGCTCGCAGGCGAGCAACAGGCGCAGGCGCTCATGCAGCGCGCGGATGCGGCGCTCTACCGGGCCAAGCAGTCGGGGCGCAACCGCGTCGAGGGATAAAAAAAGCCCCAGGGCATCATCCCTGGGGCTGAGGAGGATCGGCAGGGCAGCCGATCCGGGGGAGAGCGGGTTCAGGCCTGGGGTTGCCAGCCGCCACCGAGCGCCTTGTAGATCGCGACGATGCCGCTGTACAGCTCGACCTCGGCCGAAGCCTGGGCGTCTTCGGCAGCCAGGCGTTCACGCTCGGCATCCAGTAACACCAGGAAGTCCACCGTACCTTCGCGGTAACGGATCGCCGCCTGCTCGGCGGCTGCACGGCTGGCTTCCGCCTGACGCACCAACGAGATCAGGCGCTGCTGACGCTTGGCGTAGTCACTGAAGGCGTTCTCCGATTCTTCCAGCGCCAGCAGCACCTGTTGCTCGTACTGCGACAGCGCGCCGTCCGCTTCGGCCTCGGCGCCGCGCAGGCGGGCACGCACGCTGCCAAGGTCGAACGCCGCCCAGGTGATGCTGGGCGCCACGCCCCAGGCGCGTGCTGCAGATGCACCGAGTTGCGAGCCACGGCCAGCGGTGAAGCCGAGGAAGCCCGACAGGCTGACCCGTGGGAACAGGTCCGCAGTGGCCACGCCGACCTCTGCGGTAGCCGCCGCCAACTGGCGCTCGGCCGCACGGATGTCCGGGCGTCGACGCAGCAGATCGGCCGGGTTGCCAATCGGCAGGGCCTTGGCGATCACCGGCAGGGGTTTCGCCGTCAGGTCGATCTCCAGCTGCTCCGGCCGCTGGCCGAGCAGGGTGGCGATACGGTTCTGCGCACGCACCTGCTGGGCCTGCAACTGCGGCAGGCTGGCCTCGGTCGCGGCCAGTCGTGCATCGGCGCGCAGCACGTCCAGTTCGTTGCCGACGCCGGCGTCGCGCAGCTGCTCGGTGATGGCGCGCGAGTCCTGCTGGTTCTTCAGGTTCTTGCGGGCGATGCTCTCGCGCAGCTGCGCGCCGCGCAGCGTGCCGTAGGCATCGACCAGTTCGGCGATCAGGCTGACCTGCAACTGGTAGTAGTCGGCCTCGGCCAGCTCGATACGCGCTTCACTGGCTTCCAGCTGACGCTGGATACGTCCGAACAGGTCCACTTCCCAAGCCATGTCCAGGCCCAGGTCGTAGCGTTCCTGACGGATACGGTCTTCACTGGTCGGTGGCTGCTGCGCCTTGCCGAACTCACCGCTGGCGCGGCTGGTGACCGTCGGGAAACGGTCATTGGCCACATCGTCGCGGATCGCCCTGGCTGCGCGCAGGCGGCTGAAGGCCACGCGCAGCTCGCGGTTGTCCTGCAGCGAACGCTGCACCAGCTGATTCAGCGTCGGGTCGTCGAACTGCTGCCACCAGGTCGCTTCGAAGCGCGAACGGTCGTAGTCGGCGCTCTCCAGCGCGTCGATGCGCGCCGGGTCGGTAGCGGGTGCCCGGTAGTCCGGGCCTACGGCACAGGCCGACAGCGCCAGGGTCAGGAGGGCGGGGGCAAAGGCTTTCATGCATGCGACTCCTGCAGGCGAACGGCTTTCTTGGCTTCGCGCTTTTCCACGAACCCACGGATCAGGACATAGAACACCGGAGTGAGCAGCAGACCGAAGAAGGTCACGCCGATCATGCCGGAGAACACGGCCACACCCATGGCATGGCGCATCTCGGCACCGGCACCGCTCGACAGCACCAGCGGTACCACACCCATGATGAAGGCGATGGAGGTCATCAGGATCGGGCGCAGACGCAGGCGGCAGGCTTCCAGCACGGCGGCGATGCGATCGAGGCCTTCTTCCTGTTTCTCCTTGGCGAACTCGACGATCAGAATCGCGTTCTTGCACGCCAGGCCCACCAGTACGATCAAGCCGATCTGGGTGAAGATGTTGTTGTCGATGCCCGCGATGATCACCCCGGTGATGGCGGCGAACAGCACGGTCGGCACGATCAGGATCACCGCCAGCGGCAGGCTCCAGCTTTCGTACTGGGCAGCCAGCACGAGGAAGGCCAGCAGCACGCAGAGCGGGAAGATGAAGATCGCCGTATTGCCCGCGAGGATCTGCTGATAGGTCAGGTCCGTCCATTCGAAGGTCATGCCGATGGGCAGTTCTTCGTTGAGCAGCTTGGCGATCGCCGCTTCGGCCTGACCCGAGCTGTAGCCCGGCGCCGCAGCACCGTTGATCTCAGCGGTGAGGAAGCCGTTGTAGTGCATCACGCGGTCGGGACCGGCACTGTCGTCAACCTTGACGAAGGTCGACAGCGGCACCATTTCCCCACGGTTGTTGCGCACCTTGAGCTGGCCGATCTGCTCCGGCTCCAGGCGGAACTGCTGGTCGGCCTGGACGTTGACCTGATAGGTCCGACCGAAGCGGTTGAAGTCGTTGGCATACAGCGAGCCCAGGTACACCTGCAGGGTGTCGAAGATATCGCTGATGGCGACGCCGTGGGTCTTGGCCTTCTCGCGGTCGATGGCAGCATCCACCTGCGGCACGTTGACCTGGTAGCTGGTGAACACCGACATGGGGTTCAGCTCGGGCAACTGGCGCGCCTTGTTGAGGATGTTCTGGGTCTGCAGGTACAGCTCTTCGTAGCCCAGGTTGCCGCGATCCTGGATCTGCAGGCGGAAGCCACCGATTGTGCCTAGCCCCTGTACCGGCGGCGGCGGGAAGATCGCGATGTAGGCGTCCTGGATATCGGCGAACTGGGCGTTGAGCTCGGCCGCGATGGCGTTTGCGCTCATCGACGGGTCCTTGCGCTCATCGAATGGCTTGAGCGGGGTGAACACGATGCCGCTGTTCGGGCTGTTGGTGAAGCCGTTGATCGACAACCCCGGGAACGCCACGGTGTTCTCGATGCCCGGATGCTTGGCCGCGATCTCGGACATGCGCTTGATCACTGCCTCGGTGCGGTCCAGCGTGGCCGCGTCAGGCAACTGGGCGAACGCCACCAGGTACTGCTTGTCCTGCTGCGGCACGAAACCGGTCGGGGTGCTGGAGAAACCCATGTAGCCGAGTACCAGCAGGCCACCATAGACCAGCAGGGCGATGCTGCTGCCACGCAGTACGCGCCGCACGGTGCCGACATAACGGTTGCTGGCGCGGTCGAACAGGCGGTTGAACGGGCCGAACAGCCAGCCACCGAAGAGCTTGTCGAGGATGCGCGAGAAGCGGTCTTTCGGCGCGTGGTGATCCTTCAGCAGAATGGCGGCGAGGGCCGGCGACAGCGTCAGCGAGTTGACGGCCGAGATCACGGTGGAAATGGCGATGGTCAGCGCGAACTGCTGGTAGAACTGCCCGGTGAGACCGGAGATGAACGCGGTCGGAATGAACACCGCGCACAGCACCAGGGCCGTGGCGACGATCGGGCCGGTCACTTCCTTCATCGCCTGGCGCGTGGCCTCGACGGGCGACTTGCCCAGGGCGATGTTGCGTTCGACGTTCTCCACCACAACGATGGCGTCGTCCACCACGATGCCGATGGCCAGCACCAGGCCGAACAGCGACAGGGCGTTGAGCGAGAAACCGAACAGGTGCATCACCGCGAAGGTGCCGATCAGCGAGACCGGCACGGCGGCCAGCGGGATGATCGAGGCGCGCCAGGTCTGCAGGAACAGGATGACCACCAGTACCACCAGCACGATGGCCTCGAGCAGGGTGTGCACCACCGCTTCGATGGAGCCACGGACGAAGATGGTCGGGTCATAGACGATCTCGTAGTCCATGCCCTGCGGGAAGCTCTGCTTCAGCTCGGCCATGCGCTCACGCACCGCATCGGAGATGGCGATGGCGTTGGAGCCAGGACGCTGGAACACCGGGATGGCCACGGCCGGCTGGTTGTTCAGCAGCGAGCGCAGGGCGTACTGGTTGGAGCCGAGTTCGACGCGGGCGATGTCACGCAGACGGGTGATCTCACCGTTCTCTCCGACACGGATGATGATGTCTTCGAACTCTTCCTCGGTGACCAGACGGCCTTGCGTGTTGATCGACAGCTGGAAACTGTTGCCGGCGTCCGATGGCGGCGCGCCCAGCGCACCGGCAGCGACCTGACGGTTCTGCTCGCGGATCGCGGTGACCACGTCGGTGGCGGTCAGGCCGCGCGAGGCGACCTTGTTCGGGTCGAGCCAGACACGCAGCGAGTAGTTGCCCATGCCGAACAGCTGCACGTCACCCACACCGTCCAGGCGTGCCAGTTCGTCCTTGACGTTGAGCGCGGCGTAGTTGGACAGGTAGAGCATGTCGTAGCGCTGATCCGGCGAGGTCAGGTGCACCACCATGGTCAGGTCAGGCGAGGCCTTGTCCACGGTCACGCCGAGACGCTGTACCTCGGTGGGCAGCGTCGGCATGGTGCGGGTGACTCGGTTCTGCACCTGCACCTGGGCGTTGTCCAGGTCGGTACCCAGGGCGAAGGTGACGGTGAGGGTCAGCTTGCCGTCGTTGGTCGATTGCGACGACATGTAGAGCATGCCCTCGACACCGACGATGGCCTGCTCCAGTGGCGAGGCCACGGTTTCGCCGATCACCTTGGGGTTGGCGCCGGGGAAGTTGGCGCGAACCACGACGGTGGGCGGCACCACTTCCGGGTATTCGCTGATCGGTAGCTGGAACAGCGAGATGGCACCGCCGATCAGGATCAGCAGTGACAGCACGGCGGCGAAGATCGGCCGCTGAATGAAGAATTGCGAGAAATTCATGGATCTTTCCTCAAGTCACGCTGGCGTGATCAGCCGCGCGGAGAGTGAGCATCGATTTTTTCGGCGGCGACACGCGGAGCCTGGCTGCCATCGACAGCCTGGCGCATGCGAGCCAGTTGCTCGAGCGTGCCTTCATCGGCCATCGACACCGGCTGCGGGTCGACGGTGGCGCCCGGCATGGCACGTTGCAGGCCGTTGACGACGATCTTCTCGCCCTTGCTCAGACCGCTGCGCACGATACGCAGGCCTTCCAGCTTCGGCCCCAGCTCGATGGCGCGATAGGCCACGGCATTGTCGGCGCCCAGCACCAGGACATACTTCTTGCCCAGGTCGGTGCCGACGGCCTCGTCCTTGATCAGTGTCGCTGCATAGGGCTTGCTGCCGACCAGCTTCAGACGCGCATACAGGCCGGGGGTGAAGCGGCCATCCTCGTTGTCGAAGACGGCGCGGCCACGGATGGTGCCGGTGCGCGGGTTGACCTGGTTGTCGAGGAAGTCCAGCTGGCCCAGGTGCGGGTGGTCGGCTTCATCGGACAGGCCGAGGTAGACCGGGCTGGCGCCACGGGCATCGGAACCGGATTCACGAGCCAGTTCCACATACTTGAGGAAGGCGCGCTCGTCCGCATCGAAGTAGGCGTAGACCTTGTCAGTGGACACCACCGAGGTCAGCAGGCTTTCGCCTGCACCAACCAGGTTGCCTTCGGTGATCTCGGCGCGGCTGACGCGACCGTCGATGGGCGAAGTGATGCGGGTGAAACCGAGGTTGAGGCGAGCGTTCTCCAGTTCGGCGGCGATGGCGGCGACCTCGGCCTTGGCTTCGGTCGCGGCGCTGGCGCGGGCATCGGCCAGTTCAGCGGAGATGGCGTTGCTCTGGCGCAGGCGCTCGCCACGGCGGGCCTCGCTGGCTGCGCGTGCCTGGTTGGCGCGTGCCTGTTGCAATTGGGCCTCGAGGCGTTTGACTTCGGCCTGGAACGGGCGCGGGTCGATCTGGAACAACAGATCGCCTTTCTTCACCAGCGAACCTTCGTCGAAGGCCACGCGATCAATGTAGCCCGAAACGCGCGGGCGAATCTCGACCGACTGCGGTGCCTCCAGGCGGCCGGTGAACTCATCCCACTCGTTGATCGGTTGTTCGATGACTTCGGCGACGCTGACCTTGGGGGCCGGCATCTGCGCCTGAGTCTGAGGCGCCTGATCGCAGCCGCTCAGGGCGATGACGCTGGCGAGCGCCAGGGGGAATATCCAGATGTTCTTGTGATGCTGTTCCATAGATGACTCCGCCAGTCGGATTTGTGGATGGGCGGAGTCTGCGGCGAGTCAGAGGGTGCTACGAATCGAACACCATGAAGTTGAATATCATCAGGAATGATGAAAGACAGAGTTATATCAATTTGGAACCATGGCAGTGCGCGAAAGTTCCTGCCGGCACCTGCATGGTGCGTTTTCAGAGGCTGTCGGGGTCACCGCAGAACATCTGGATGCGCGAACGCAGCCAGCGTTCTGCCGGGTCGTTGTCCTGCGCGCCGCGCCAGGCCATGTGCAGCTCGAATGTCTGCGCCGGCAGCGGCAGGTCCTCGGCGCGCAGCCCGCCGGCTGCGGTCAGGGCCGCGGCGGTGTAGTCCGGCACGCTGGCGACGATGTCGGTTTCCGCCAGCAGGGTGGCCAGGCCGTTGAACTGCGGCACGGCCAGTACCACGTGGCGTTCGCGCCCGACCTTGGCCAGCTCGTCATCGATGAAACCGGTGAGGTCTCCGGCGAAGGACACCAGGGCATGCGGGCGCGCGCAGTAGTCATCGAGGCTCAGCGCGCCGGGCACGGTGTCTGCACGCAACAGCTTGGCCTTGCTGCGCCGCAGGACCTTGCGCTTGGCGTTGGCCGGCAACTCCTCGGTGTAGGCCACGCCCACGGAGATCTCCCCGGAGGCCAGCAGCCCCGGCATCATCAGGTAGTTGGTACGGCGAATCACCAGCACCACGCCTGGTGCCTCGGCGCGCAGGCGGCGGAGCAGGGCGGGGAGCAGGGCGAACTCGACGTCATCGGAGAGGCCGATGCGAAACACCGCCTTGCTGGTAGCCGGATCGAAGTCGGCAGCGCGGCTGACTGCGGTGGAGATGGAGTCCAGCGCGGGCGAGAGCAGGGCGAAGATTTCCTGTGCCCGTGGCGTCGGCTCCATGCTGCGCCCGGTGCGTACGAACAGCGGGTCATCGAACAGCGTGCGCAAGCGTGCCAGCGCCGCGCTGATGGCTGGCTGGCCGAGAAACAGCTTCTCAGCAGCCCGGGTCACACTGCGTTCGTGCATCAGCGTCTCGAAGACGATCAGCAAGTTCAGATCGAGGCGACGCAGGTCGTTGCGGTTCATCCAGGTACCATCCGAGGGGACACGGGCCTTGTCAGCACCGCGTTGCAAATGAGAGCCTTGCCAGCACAAATAGTACGGGCAGTGCGCAGCGGATTGAAAGTCGCTGAATCACTGACAGGCATGAAGACTATCGATAGAGTCTGATAGTGTCGCCGTCGCACAGCGGATAGAGTCCACAATCATTGAAGTGTTAATCCGCGATCAAGCTCGAGGTAAGCGATGTCCCGCATGATCCGTTTTCATAAGTTCGGCGATGCCGATGTGCTCCAGTACGAAGAGGTTCCGACGCCTGTGCCCGGCCCTGGTGAGGTGCTGGTGCGCGTTCAGGCGGTCGGCCTGGGCTGGAAAGACGTATTGTGGCGTCAGAACCTGGCGGCCGAGCAGGCCAAGCTTCCGGCCGGCACCGGCTTCGAACTGGCCGGCACCATCGCCGCCCTGGGCGAAGGCGTCAGCGATTTCGAGATCGGCACCGCCGTCGCCGGCTTCCCGGCCAGCACGCCGAACCGCTATCCGACCTGGGGCGATCTGGTGCTGGTGCCCAGCCATGCCCTGACCCGCTATCCCGAGGTGCTCAGTCCGCTGGAAGCCAGCGTGCACTACACCAGCCTGTTGTTCGGCTACCTGGCGCTGGTCGACCTGGCGCACCTGAAGCCGGGGCAGCATGTGCTGATCACCGAAGCCAGCCACTGCATGGCGCCGCAGACCGTGCAGTTGGCCAAGGCGCTGGGTGCGAAGGTGATCGTTTCCACCAGCTCGGCGGATGATCGCGAGTTCCTGCGTGGTCTCGGTGCCGACAAGGTGATCGCGACCGAGGAGCAGGACCTGGTGCTCGAAGTCGAACGCTACACCGAGGGCAAGGGCGTCGAGGTGATTCTCGACCAGTGCGCCGGGCCGCAGATGAAGCTGCTGGGTGACATCGCCGCGCCGCGTGGCAAGTTGATCCTGTACGGCATCAACGGCGGCAACGATACCGCGTTCCCGGCCTGCGCCGCCTTCAAGAAGCACCTGCAGTTCTTCCGCCACTGCGTGCTGGACTTCACCGGCTGCCCGGAACTGGGCATCGAGCCCAACAACGAGGCGGTGCAGCGCGCGCTCACCCACATCAACCAGATGACGGCCGACCGCCTGCTGACGCCGGTGATCGACAAGGTGTTCGACTTCGAGGACTTCGTCGAGGCGCATCGCTACATGGAAACCTGCCCCAACCGCGGGCGAGTCGCCTTGAAACTGGCTGCGGATTAAAGTCCGCAGCCAGCTGGTCGCTATACCCGGTAGGCCTACCGTTCGTTCAAGGATCGTTTCATGAGTCTCATCACCGGCGACGCGCTGTCTCTGCTGTTGTTTCGTTTGCATAGCGGCCGACTGCTGGGAATCAACCTGCTCAAGGTCAACGAGATCATTCCCTGTCCGCCGCTGACCAAGCTGCCCAACCGTGGGCCGAACGTGCGCGGCATCGCCACGTTGCGTGGCTCCGCGCTGACAGTCATCGACCTGTCGCGTGCCACGGGCGAGGCCGGGGCCGCCGACGAGGACGACGGCTGCCTGATCGTCACCGAGCTGAGCCGCTCGCGCCAGGGGCTGCACGTGAAGAGCGTCGAGCGCATCGTGCAGTGCTCCACGCGCGACGTGCGCCCGCCACCCGCAGGCTCAGGCAACCGGGCCTTCATCACCGGGGTGACCCAGATCGACGGCGCCATCGTGCAGATTCTCGATATCGAGAAGGTGTTGCACGACATCACGCCTGCCCTGGAAGAGGCGCCGGTCGGGCAATTGCTCGATGGCCAGGACGGACAGATCCTGCAGGGACGACGTGTGCTGCTGGTCGACGATTCGCAGGTCGCGCTGCAGCAGACGCTCAACGTCCTGCGCCAGCTGGGCCTGGACTGCACGGCGGTACGCAGTGCCCAGGCGGCGCTGCAGCAACTGCATGAATATCGCCAGGCGGGCATGCCCTTCGAGCTGCTGGTGTCCGACATCGAGATGCCCGAGATGGACGGCTACAGCCTGGTGAGGGAAATCCGCCGCAGCGCCGACATCGCCGATACCTACGTGTTGCTGCACACCTCACTGGACAGCACCATGAATACCGAAAAGGCCCGCTCGGTCGGTGCCAACGCGATGCTGACCAAGTTCTCCTCGGTCGACCTCACCCGGGCACTGCTGGACGCCTTCCGGCAGATCAGCGACTCGCACTGACTCTCGTTGCCACCTTGCCGCCCAGCGGCAAGGTCTTGCCTCCCATTGCCGCTGCTGGAAACGAACAAGCCCTGTGTTTTCAGTGGTTTGCGTCATTCTTTCATGTTGGCACGCGCCTTGATTCCAAGCCCCTGGCAACTGCAACTCAGTCAAGGAGCGAGGCATGAGTATCATTGGAGGCGTTGGCAACTACAGCGGCGTGTCGCTGAGCGGTTTCCGCGGCAAGCAGAACGAGCAGCAGGATGAGCAAGTGCTCGTTACACGCGAGGTCGGGAAAACCGTGCGCACGGCGAATGCCGAGTCGGAGCGCGAATTCCAGGCCAGACAAGCCACGGAAGAGGGGTTTGCCCGCCTGCGGGTAGCCCTGCAGAACAGCGCCGATGAGCAGACCGAAACCAGCGTCGGCTCGGGACAGGTGGAGAAGAAGGAGGAAGACGACGGCAAGGCCGCGCTCGAGGCGTTCAAGGCCTACATGGCAATGACGCCGGCGGAAAAGATGCGCGACCGCATACTCAAGGAAATGGGCCTGACCGAGGAAGATATCGAGTCCATGCCGCCTGAGCAGCAGAAGGCCGTGGAGGAGACGATTGCCCAGCGCATGCAGGAACGCGCCGAGATTCAGGCTGCTTCGGACGAGGATAGCCACTCGTACGGGCTGGTCTGAGGGCAGTCAGTCCTCGCGCTGAACGATGAGATCGGTCAGTCGCCGGACATAGGGTGCAGCCAGCAGTACCACCGGGATCATGCTCAGCCAGGTCAGTAACCAGGTCGTGCTCCAGCTGAGCATGAACGGACCCAGTGCCATCCCCTTGGGGTTGGCGATCAACGCCGCGATGGCGCTGGTGATGGCGGATTGCAGCAGCCCGAATACCTGCGGCCGGTACTGGCGATTGATGCGTGGCACGCGAACTCTCCTGCAGTCAAAGACCCGCGACAAGGCACTTCGACCCGGATTCGCCAGAGGGTGGCGGTGTGGCAGGGCCTTGCCCGTATGACCAGGCGACTGTCGCCAGGGGCTGCAGTCAGGTCTGGTCTCGAGCATATACCGCTTGGGGGGGCGTGATGTCAGGTGGTTGCGCTGTCGAGCGACACGCTTCGCCGTGGCCGTGCGCAACTCGCAACGGCGCAGCCCCGGACGCACAGGGCGTCCGGGGCTGGCAGCGGGTCAGGCAACGACGGGGATCAGCGGGTCGGCCGCCGCCAGCGCGACGTCGCGCTTGGCCTCCGGCGGGTAGATCCACTTGGTGTTGATCTCGGTCTTGATGGCCTTGCCTTCCTGGCCGGTCAGCAGCACCTTGCGCTCCCAGCCTTCGGTGAAGACCGCTCCCCAGACGCCGAGGTCGAGGCAGGTCACGTACTTGGGCTGACTGTAGGGGATCGCTTCGACACCCAGCAGATCGGCCGCCGCGTTGTTCCCCGAAGAGCGCCCCAGGGCGATGGCGTGCTGGCAGGTCATCAGCGCATGATTGCCCTGCTCATCCACGGCGGCATAGGCCGTATCGCCGGTGGCATAGATGCTGTCCTGGCCCAGTACCTTCAGGTTGCGGTCGACATGCAGGCGTCCGAAGGCGTCGCGCTCGCCATCGATCTGCTGTGTCAGCGGCGAGGCTTTCACCCCCACGGTCCAGACCACGGTGCTGGCCTCGATGCGCTCGCCATCGTCGAGTTGCACGCCCTGTTCGTCGACCATCGATACCGGGCTGCCGAGCTTCCAGGTGACCCCCAGCGCATCGCTGGCTTCGGCGATCACCGAGGCGATCTGCTTGCCCATCGCGCTCCCCACCTGCTTGCCCATATCGACGACGATCACCCGCACATCCGCCTCGTCGCCGAGGATGGCGCGCAAGCGCGCCGGCATTTCTGTTGCCGTTTCGATACCGGTGAAGCCGCCTCCGACCACTACCACGGTGTTTCGCGCCTGGCTGGCCGGCTTGTCACGCAGGCTCTGCAGATGAGCCTCGAGCTTTTGCGCCGACTCGAAGCTGTCGACATCGAAGGCGAAGCGGTCGATGCCGGCCAGAGGAGGGCGGGCGACCTGGCTGCCCGAGGCCAGGATCAGCCGGTCGTAGCTCAGTTCGGCCTGGGCGCCGCCCGTTTCGCGGTAGATGACGCGCTTGCCGGCGGCATCGATGCGCGTCGCACAGCCTTGCACGAAATTCACGCCGACCGCATCGAACAGTGGGCCGAGCGGGGCTACGGTGGTAGCCAGGTCGGTTTCGTAGAAGCGCGGACGCACGCGGAGTTCGGCTTGCGGGGCGAGGAGGGTGACGCTCACATCCAGACGCTGGTGCTGGTCCAGCAGGCGAATGGCGCTCAGCGCGCTCCACATGCCGGCAAAACCGGCGCCGATGATCAGGATTCGTTGTTTCATGTCGTTGTTCCCGTAGCGAAGAAGAAAGGTGCTGGCTGACTACGGGATGAATTGTGCGGTTGCATTGGATCAGTGTATTGATCCAATCTTTGCAAGACTTACTGATCCACTTCGGAGTGCACATGGCCGCCGACAAAACACCGCCAGAGGTGGTCTTTCTGCCGCTGGGAACGCCGGAAGAGGGTGTCAGCCTGCAGAGCTGGCTGTATGAGTCGCTGCGCGCCGCGATTCTCCTCGGGCGTCTTCCCGCAGGCAGCAAACTGCCCAGCACGCGCGCCATGGCCGAGTACTACAAGCTGGCCCGTGGCACGGTACAGGCGGCCTATCAGCAGCTGCTTTCCGAGGGCTACCTGCAAGCTCGAACCGGCAGCGGGACACGCGTCAGCAAGGTATTGCCGGACCCGACGCTGAACGCGGGATACGTCCGGCGCAAGGTGGTGGCCGAGGTGAAGGAAAGCCGCAGCGCCCCCGATACGCCCTGGTTGAATCGCCTGGCGGAGATCGATCCGATCTTCTCCCGACGCACGCTGCCCAGTGGGTTGCGTCCTTTCTTTCCTCATCGCGGCGACATCAAGGCCTTTCCCATCGACCTGTGGCGCAAACTGCATACCCAGCAGTTGCGCAGCTCGCGCCTGTCCATGTTGCTGGACTCCGATCCGGCGGGCTTGCCCGCGTTGCGCGAGGCGGTCGCTGGCTACCTGGCCATTGCCCGTGGGGTGCAGGTGTCAGCGTCGCGCATTCTCCTGCTCAGCACCGTGCAGCAAGGGTTGGACCTGTGCCTGCGGCTGCTGGCGCCGGGCGAATCGCAGGTGTGGATGGAAGACCCGGGATACCCGGGCGCACGCCAGCTGATGGAGGTATCTGGTGTGAGGCGTGTGGACGTGCCGGTGGATCAGGCCGGTCTCAGGGTCGACGAAGGCGTGCGCCTGGCGCGTGATGCGCGGCTGGCGTACGTCACGCCTTCGCGCCAGGCGCCTCTGGGTGGCGAGCTGTCGCCCGCGCGGCGTCTGGCCCTGCTGCAATGGGCGCAGGAGCAGGGCAGTCATATCTTCGAGGATGACTATGACAGCGAGTACCGCTTCATCGCCAAACCCATCCCGGCACTGCGCTCCATGCCGGGCGCCGAGCACTCGGTGATCATGGCCGGCACGTTCAGCAAGCTGCTGTTTCCTGCGATCCGCCTGGCCTACCTGGTGCTGCCCGAGCATCTGGTCGAACCGTTCACCCGCGCTTCGGCGCTGTTGTCACGGCATGCCAACGGCCTGGCGCAGGCGGTGCTGGCCGATTTCATTCACGAAGGGCATTTCGACCGCCATGTGCGGCGCATGCGCAAGATCTACGCTTCCCGGGCTGATGCCTTTGCCGAAGCCGCGCACAGGCATTGGCGCGGATTGATCGATGTGCCGGAGATTCGCGCGGGGATGGACATCGCCTGCCGTTTGCACGTCGAGGATGAACAGCTGGCGTTCGAGTGTTTGCAGGAGGCCGGCATCGGCTCGATACCGCTGTCGCGCTACTGGGTCGCCAATACGCAGGCACCCGGCCTGATGATGGGGTTCGCCGCCTACGACGAAGCGGCGATCGAGGATTCGGCCAAGGCTCTCGTACAGGCCTTGCGGGCATGAAGGGCTGCCCCGACCAGGGTCGGGGCAGGGGGCATCACAGGATGCTCAGCGGGTACTCGACGAAAGCACGAATCTCGTTGAGGTCCGGACCGACATCGGTGCTCGAACGATAGATCGAGTTGCGCAGGCGTAGGTGCAGATCCTTGGCCGCGCCACTCTGGACGGTGTAGCTGACCTGGTTGAAAATTTCGCGCTCGGTACCCTCGTTGTCGTTACCGGTGTCGATGTTGTCGCCACGGACGTAGGCGAACTTGTAGCGCAGGCCCGGCACGCCGTACTCGGCGAAGTCCAGCTCGTAGCTGGCCTGCCAGGAACGCTCGTCCTTCAGGTTGAAGTCCGAGTAGTAGGAGTTGGCCAGGTAGATGCTGCTGCCGCCATCACCGTAGTCGTAGGCGAAGCCGGCGTCGCCGCTGTTGCGCTGATGCGCGAGGATGAACGCGTGGGCGCCGACGCTGTACTTGGCGGCCAGGCTCCAGATGGTGTTGCGGTCGCCTTCGCCATCGCCGCCAAGGTCCAGCGCTGCGCTGGAGCCGGTGTCGTACTTGGTGCGGTAGATATTGAAGTCGAAGTTCAGCGCCTGATCGGCCGCCAGTGCCAGGTTGTAATTGACGTTGGCGTAGTAGCGCTTGTACATGTCCTCGAGGTCGGCGTGGTAGACCGCCAGGCTCAGGTCATCGCTGACGGCGTAGCTGCCGCCGAGTACATCGATGCTCTTCAGGCGGTTGGGGTCGCGCGCCGAGTCGCCCATCGGGCTGTCGGCGGTGAAGCGCCCGGCATTCAGCTCCAGGCCTTCGATCTCGTTGCTGGTCACCAGCGTACCGGTGAAGGACTGCGGCAGCAGGCGGCTGTCGTCATGCGCCAGAACGGGCAGGGAAGGGAACTGGTTGCCGTACTTGATCACGGTATTGGAGACGCGCAGTTTCACTGCACCGCCGGCCTGGGAAAGCTCATCGACCGGACGACCGTCGCCATCGGTGTCGAAGAAGGCGCGGTAGTTGCGTCCACGACCGCTGTCGAGCTTGATGCCCAGCAGGCCGAAAGCGTCGACGCCGAAGCCGACCGTGCCCTGGGTGAAGCCGGACTCGAAGGTGGTGATGAAACCCTGGCCCCAGGTCTTGGCATCGTTGGTGCGGTCTTTGTAGTCGCGGTTGAAATAGGCGTTGCGCAGCAACAGGTTGAGGCTGGCATCCTCGACGAAACCGTTGGCTTCGGACTGGCTGCTGGCGTGCGCCAACTGGCCACCAAGCGCGAGGCTGCAGGCCAGCGCGAGACCGTGTTTTCTGTACATGAGTGCTCCCGGTGTTTGTGTGCTGTTCTAAACGTGCCCCACATCGAGGTAAGGCCCGGCCCAGAGGGCGCGCTTAGAGTTATCACCATGCTGCCGGCGGCACTATTTGAGCTGATTGATGATCACTATCGATGACTTCGATGGGGTGTTTGCGGACGCACCCGGTAGGCTTCGTCCCGATGAAGATTCCTGGGCAGCGACAGTTGACTCCGTGACAAGGTCGTTGCTCTGGCTCCACTTCATCTCCTTTGGTTAAGACGACTTGTGACCGCCTGGGTCTTCCAGTGCGGTCTTTTTTTGTCCGGGAGACAGGGACCAGGCCACCGCCAGCTTCAGCAACCGGCGATGGCCAAGGCCGCGAATGACTACTCGCGTTACGGTCGCTTAGCGAACAGCGCGGTATTCGCTGCCAGAACCTCATCGGCGCACTGTGCGTCCAGGTGACCACCCGGAGCACCTGCCACACCGATGGCCCCGATGACGGTGTCGCCGGCCTTGACCGGAACCCCGCCACCCAGCAACAGGAAACCCGGAATATCGGTGAGGTTGGCTGCGCCAGGGTTCTTCTGCGCGTTCTCCATGATTGCCAGCGTAGGGGCCTTGGCCGACGCCGAGGTGAAGGCCTTGGCCCTGCTGGCCTCGATCGTGTGTGGGCCGGCGTTGTCCGCGCGGGCAAAGGCCTTCAGCAGGCCGGCACGATCCACCACCGAAGCGCTGACGTTGTAGCCTTTGGCGGAGCAGGCCGCGACGGTCGCACTGGCGAGCTTCTGCGCGTCGGCCGTCGACAGATTGCCTTCATTGAGAACCGCGCCGTTGGCGACGTTGACGAGGGCGAACGAGCAGAGCAGGGCAGCTAGGGATGAACGAGTCATGGGACTTTCCTTTCAGTCAGTTCAGGAGTCGCCAGTCTGGTCGCATGCCCCTCGCCGCGGTATTCGCCCGACTACTCGTCGTTCTCCGTAGCGCTACGGAGATGGTTCATCCAGCAGGCTGGCGTACTGGCGGATCAGCTGTGCCAGCGAGTCGGCTTCGAGCTTGTCGAAGACGTTGGCCCGGTAGGTTTCCACGGTTCGCGGCGAGAGCTCCAGCTCCCGCGCGATCTCCTTGTTGCTCATGCCTGTGACGATGCGCACCAGCACGTCATGCTCGCGCCCGGACAAGCGCGCCAGGCGCTCGCTGGCCGCCAGGGTGACGGCCTGACGCTCCCGGCTGGCGATATGCAGACGTACAGCGGCTTGCACCGCATCCAGGAACACGTCGTCATCCACGGGCTTCTGCAGGAACTCCATGGCGCCGCCCTTGAAGGCACGGCGACACAGATCGACGTTGCCATGCCCGGTCAGCATCACCACCGGCAGATCGGAGCATTCGGCGAGCCGTTCCAGTAGCTCCAGCCCACCCATGCCCGGCATGCGAATGTCCAGCACGACGCAGCCGATCGACTGCGCCGACAGCGTGGCGAGAAATGCCTGCGGATCGCCATGGCTCTCGCTGCGCAAGCCGACGCTGCGCAGCAGCAGGGCCAGAGCATCACGCACGGCGTCATCATCGTCGACCAGGTAAACCAGAGGGGAATGGGAGAGGGCGTTCATGCATCGGCTCCGGCAAGCGGCAGGCGCAGGGTGAAGCAGGCGCCACCCGTGTCCAGGTTGCGCGCGCTGAGGCGGCCGTCCATAGCGCCGGCCAGCGTCTCGCACAATGTCAGGCCCAGCCCCATGCCGTGCTGGCGTGACGTATAGAACGGCTCGAACAGGCGTGGTAACGCTTCGTCTGTGATGCCCGGACCATCGTCGCTGACATGGAACACATATGCATTGTCCTCGACGCCGCCACTGACCAGGATGTTGCGGGTGCCACTCATGTCAGCTGCGTTCTGCACCAGGTTGTGCACTATCTGCTCGAGCGCGACCCGATCGCCCAGCGGGCATTCGCCCGGGCTGGCATTGGACCAGCTCAGGCGAATGCCCTGGCGGGCCAGCTCCTCGGCGCGTAGAAACAGTAGCGAGGCCATCAGCTGTTCGGCATCCACCGGTGCACGCGTCGACGGCGAGCTGGACTGCACCAGATCGCGCAATCGGCTGATGATGTCCGCCGCACGGCGTGCCTGGGCAGCGCTGGCAAGCAGCGCCTGGCGTACGGCAGGGCGCTCGTCCTCGTCGTCGAGCAGGCGCTCGGCTGCACGCACCTGGGCGAGAATCGCCGTCAGTGGCTGGTTCAGCTCATGGGCGATGCCTGCGGCCATTTCTCCCAGCGAACCCAGACGGGCCATCTGCGCCAGACGGGCTTGCTCCTGCTGTCGCCGAGCCTCGGCGCGCGTGCGCTGCCAGGCCGTGCCGGCAACGGCCAGCAGAGCGCTGGCGAACGCCCATGTCAGCCATGCCGGCCAGGGCCAGTCAGCTGGCGTCAGGGTCCGCCAGCTGTGCAAGGCAAAGGGCTGGCTGACGGCTCCCAGCGGTTTGCGCAGGTCGAACGTCCAACCCACGGAAGGGTCCCCGGGCTGACGGGCCAACAGCGTGAGCGGCCCGTTGCCCAGGTCCAGGGTCAAAACGCCCAATGATGGCGGGAATTCATCGGCGGAGAGCAATTGCCGTGCATCCAGCAACAGGCTCCAGCCTGACGGCGCGACCAGCCAGTAGCGCGACTGTTCCTGAGGCAAGGTGACAGGCCGCTGCAGTTGGCGCGCTCGTTCGAGCATCATCGCCAGGTCAGCAGGCGCTGCCTGAGTTGCCATCCAGGTGCCGTTGCGAAACAGCCCGAGACCCTGCAACTGCGGCATGCTTGGTTGCAGGCTGGGCAACAGGCGTTCGGGCGCCGGCGGATTCGCCAACGCCGCCAGCGTTGCCAGGACGGCCTCATGCTGCACGGTCTTCTGACTGAGCATGCGCTGGGCGATGCTGGTGTCCTGGAAGAAGCGTTCGTAGTTGGCAACGCCGTCCTGCCAGCCAATCCAGGCTGCACCGGGGCAGAACAGGATCAGCCAGAGCACGGGAACGCTGAATCTGGGCGATGATTTCATGCGTCTCATCATGCCTGTCGCATTGGCCGTTCACCATCCGTAGTGCTGCGGAGGCTTCAGGTCGGTAGAGGTGCCTGTTCTCATGTGTTGGTTGCATGCGTGCGCAGAGTGTTTTGTCTGGCGCCCCTGAGTGGTCTCTCCAACCCAATACTTCGCATAATGTATATTATGTTAAATTACATATATCGATGACCACCTCCCGGCTTGCCACATCGTCCAGCTGGAAAACTCCAACCTGCCTAATCGTTGCTCGTCGACGCCCAACCGTCTTCCAAATCTATCCGAGTCTTTCAGCGCTGCTTTGCGCCGGCCCAGAGCGCTGTCGTGCTTTACTCGAAGGTCACTTGAGAACGCCGAGCAGCTTCCATAGGCGCCGGGATTCGGCATCGGCGCTGATCAACTCATCCAGTAGTTCACCGAGCGGCTGGTTGCCCCACTCCACTGCCCTGCGGATGACATAAGGCACCGGGCTGTGCGGTTCGGTCTTGGCCAGATAATCGGCAATCTGTGCCAGTTGCCGATAGGCCTGCTCACGACTGCTTGGCACACCCGCGACAGGCGACGCTGGGACAGTCGGTTCAGTAGTCGGCTCGTCCATGACGGCATCGCTCTCAGGATTGGATGAAGGAGACTCGGCTGGCGGGATGAATTCCTCGAGCTGCGCACGCAGCTCGATCAATGTCTGGCGTAATGAACCGACGCTGGGCGCTAACTCGGCCAGCCATTCATCGCTCCAGTGGTCCAGACGCTCAAGGGCGGCAAGAGCGGCCTGCAGTTCGGCGTCAGCGGTTTGGAAGTCCGTTACCGGGGTTTGTCTGAGCTTTTCCTGCAGCTTGCGATACTCCAGCCGCGCAGCTTCGGCGGCGATCTTGTCCTGCTTGCTGTCGCTCATCTGCACCTGGCGCTGCTGTAGCTGCAGCCAGTCGTGCAGGGTGACGCCGACATCCAGGCCAAAGAGCGCAACCTGGGTCTGCACGGTGTCGCTGTACTGGCGGATCATCCACTCCAGGGGGAAGACCCGCCAGGAACGATCACCCTCCTCTGGCTGCGGATGCAGCGTATCGGGATAGCGTTCGCACAACTCGCACAGCAGCTCCAGGGCTGCAGCCAACCCAGCCAGTGCATGGCGTCTGATCCAGGCTTCGCCTAGCCACACGGCGATCATCAGATCCTTGCTGCGTTCACGCAGCAGGTCACCGGCCAACTGCTCCAATGCCGCCCAGTCGCCACGCTTGAGTTCACTTTGCCAGACGCCGGTGGGCAGGCTCGCGTCGTCCTCGCGGCGCAGTTCCCGCAGGCGATCCCAGGCGCCCTCGTAACGCAGGCTCGGTCCGCAGACCGCATCACCTGGAAGGGGCTGGAGATAAGGTTCGATGGACAAATGGCTCATAGCGGTGGTGCCTCATCGTACGAGGCCTGCAGCTGAAAACTGGCAAACGGCGATGCGGGTGCAACCACCGGCAGCGGCTGGATCGACAAAGGCAGCTTGCTTCCCTGGCTGAGCAGCGACAGGCGCATGAACATTTGCGCCTGCGGGCTGGCATCCAGCATGCCGCGTACCGGCACCTGCAGGGTCAGGGGGAAGTCCGTGTAGTCCGTATTCGGCAGATGCTGCGGCACCACATGCACGCGCATCATGCGCAGCAGCGCCCACGGCCCACGGTATTCCCAGCCAGCCTCCAGGCCGCTGACGGCCATGCTCGCCTGCAGCGGGTCGATCACCGGTCGCTGGTTGCTGTCACGCGCCCAGCGCAGCACGAGCTGCAGCGGATCGCCGACATTCCAGCGCAGGCGCTGGCCAGTCTCGCCAGGATGCGCGATCTGATGGCCCGCGCCGTTGAGTGTCCAGGCGATCACCTGGTCGGCGCCCTCCTCGTCTTCTCGATCCGTCCGCCAACGTACCTCCAGCTCGACCCCGATTACACCTGACTGATCGCGAATGAACAGCGGCCCGAGCCAGCTTCTGGCCTGTTTCATCCGTGCCAGGAAGTCCTCTGCGGCCAGTCGGTTACCCGCCGGCGCCAGTGCCAGCCCTTTCTCGGCCGCCTCCAGATGGGTGTCGATCAGTTCCAGCAGGTGCTTGACGCGGGCCGGGTCGGCATCGCTGCTATCGAGGTTGTAGGAGAACGGAAAACGGCCGGCCAGATACTGATTGAAGTAGCTCGCCAGCGCGCTCCAGGCTTGTGCCGCGCCCTGTGTCTGCAACTCGTTGCAGCGCTGCCGGGCCTGCTCCGATATACCCTGGGTATAACGCGCCAGATCGCCATCGCCTGGCGGCAGGCTCGCGGTCGAGAGCACCTGGCGGCAATTGCCGATGTCCATTTCTACCAGGTCCCGGCTCACCAGCTGCTCGAACAACGCGGGAGCACTTGTCGGGTTCTGCGCCTTGTACTTCTTCATGTCATCGTTTATCGAACCCAGGCGGGATACCTTCTCCTGCAGCGGAAGTGGCAGATCATTCTGTGCTCTCAGCCACGTCAGCTCGGGCAATACCTTGTCGGTACTGGTGCTGATATCGATAAACTGTCGGGCCAGAGAGGCTTTCAGATCCTGAATGTCGGTGGCCCGGAACAGCTTCAGCCCCAGGTTGGGTTTGCCGTCCCACTCGGCAATCGGATAACGCAGGGTGAACAGCGGCAAGGTGTCGATATCCGCCAGTACCTCGGCGACGTCCGCCATGGCGCGCAAGGTCAACTGCGATTGCAGGGTACTGGCCAGATCGGCGCGGCCCAGCCCCTTGAGTGCCTGGATCACTTGCATGGCCTGTTCGACGGAGACATTGAACTGGTTCTGCGTAGCGTCGTCGCTGTAGGAACCGCCCGACGAGGTCAACGCCGACCACATGGCCAGCGCAGCGGCCTGCTCGGCGGCCTTGAGCATGCCCGCACGATAATCCGGCGCTATCTGAGCCAGCTCCTGCGCCACGAAGTCCTGGTAACTCTGCTGGTAGACCAGCGCCTGAGCTATCTGCTGCTCGCTCACATCGCCAAGGGCCCGGGTGTCGAGGCTGCCATCCGGGCGGCGCATCGCGCTCACGGCGAAGTCGCGCTGGAGCAGGTCATCGATGCTTCTGGCCAGCTTGCTGATGTTCTTCTGCAAGACCAGCGTTCCACCCGCCTGGCGCTGCAAAAGGTTGTTGCGGCTCGCGGACTCTTCGATCCACTGGCTGTGGAAGGTCTTGCGCAACTGTTCGGCCTCCTGCGTGACGGAGGCTTCGATGGTCGGCCCCAGCAGACGGCTCTGCTTCACGTCGTTCATCAGGTCACGAAAGCCAGGCACGAGCTCTTCCCCGCTGCCATGGCTCCAGGCGGAGTTGGTGAGGACGATGAGGTCGTCCAGATGGCCGATCAGTGCGTTGATTTCCTCGAGTTTCTTCAGCGAGGTATCGCGGCCATATTCCAGATCGCTCAGGTGCCTCTTGAGATAGCCGGCGGGCGTGACGAAATTGCCGGCCAGGAAGTATTGCTCCAGCCAGAACTTCATCAAGCCCTGGAAATGCGCGGAAAGCTGCTTGCCGTTGGGTTCCAGATCCACGGGGCGCAGGCCTGGTGCGGACAGATGGCGCAGGGTCCGGTCGTAGAATGCACGTCTGGACAGGCTGGAGGGGTCGAGGCTGAGCCCCAGCGCGTCGTTGCCCAGCTGGGCAAGCGATTCGGTGACGCCTTCCTGGCCGGTCAGCGCGTTGTTGAGCAGGTTATTGTGCCGTTCGAGGCTGACCACGCCCTCCGCCAGGGTGCGTGCCTTGACGTAGTTCGGCCATTGATCCGGCTGGGCGCTCTGCACGTCCGGGCGGCGCTGTTCATTGCGGATCACCAGCAAGCTTTGCAGTTGGTAGTCCTGCAGTTGTTGCAACGGCACCAGGGCTTCGCGGCGCGCCATGCCGCGCAACAGTTGATCCATCTGCTGATCCAGGGACGTGCCCCAGGACGAGGGATAGATCAGCGATGAAAAATGCCAGCGCGGCGCCTGCTGCAGCAGCTCCCAGAACGCCTGCACATTGAGCCGTGCCTGCTCCTGACGACGTTCCGGCGCGCGCAGACTGACGTGTCCGGCATGGGTTTCCTGCAGCAGGCTGCTCAGTACGCGGGCATCCTCCTGTCGCTCCTGCCACACCCATAGCATGCCCAGCAGCCAGCACAGCGCGAATACGACGGCAATGCCGCCGACGGTCATCTGCCAGCGTTGGCGCAGACGCAGTATGCGCGGTAACGCCTGCGCCAGGCCCTGTTCCGCGATCAGCCGCTGCCGCCAGAGCGCTTGGGTGAAGACGCCTTGTGCCGCTGGCACCTCTCCGGGGTAGAGCTGCGTCGACTCGGCGAGCGCTTGCGCCGCGCCGAGGTAGAGGCCACGGAATCTGGGCGCCTCTCCCTGCGTATTGCCCTGAAAGACCGGCTCCAGCAGGGTACGGAGATTGCCCTTCAATTCCAGCAACAGGTCCGGCAGACGGTACAGGTCCTCGGCCAGCTCGCCCTTCAAGGCGCCGACCTCGATGATCGCGGCCTGCATGTTCTGCACCACGGCTTCCAGCGCATCATCGAGCCAGTAGCTCTGCCAGCCGGCATCCAGCCCATAGGGCGATGACCAGCCCAGCAGACGCTCGCGTCCCTCTTCGGGGAGTGCGGCGACCAGCTCCTGAAAGCCTGGCATTTCCTCGAAACCGCTGATCAGGACATAGACCGGCACGCTCAGTCCCAGGCGTTGCAGCAGTTCCGCAAAGCGCCGGCGCAGCACGATCACATCGGCAGCACCTTGCGCACCGTCCTGCAACTGATTGAGGGGAATGTTCCAGATCACGCCATCCAGTGGGCGCTGGCCACGCAGCCTGAGTAACATGCTGAGCAGGCGCCGCCAGACGAAGGTGGACGCATTGCCGCCATCGCTGGGCAGGAAGATGCTCTGAGGTACCACCAGCAAGGCACCGTCCTGATCCGCCCACCAGCGCCCGAACCACGCCGGGCGGCCTGCAGGCGTGAGTTGCCAATCGAGGCAAAGCTGGCTGCCCTCGCGCGGATCACCGAGCAGCATCAGCCAGGGCACCTGATAGCGCGACTCGATTCCCTGTTCGTGCTCCATCTTGCGCACTGCGGCATAGAAGCTGCGGATCGCCATGCCCGATTGCGTCCGCAGCCACCAGAACAGTGCGGCCAATGCCAGCAGCAGCAGGAGCACGCCTAGCAGACTGAGGATGATCGCCAGCGTACTCATTGCGCCTCATCCAGGCTGACCAGATGCAGCAGTGGCGTCAGTTCCGACTGGATGTCACGCCACATCCAGTGTCCGGCCAGGCTCAGCAACAGCAGCAATCCGCAGATCGCCAGGCTCAGGCGCACGCCGTCGGGCAGCGCACGGCGCAACGGCAGGCGCAAGGGGGACGCCCGGGTCGGCCGGGCCAGGCTGGATATCACCTCTGTTGCCGCAGGTTCGCGCTGCCAGGCGAAGGTGAACAGCGCATGGCGCCAGCGTGTGTGCAGCGCACGTCCACGATCACTGCGCAAACCGCCATAGAAACCCAGGATCAGGCATTGCAGATAGACGTTGGCCAGATCACGCGAAGCCGGCGCACGTTCCTTGAGCAGCTTGTGAATGGCGCGGGGCAGGCGCTCGCCCGCGGTACGCGAGCCATACAAGCGTGCTTCCAGGGGGCGTGGCTGCCAAGCCGTACGCCCTGGCCATTCATCGAACAGCAGGCGTTCGTCGACCAGGGCCACGAACGCATACACCATCGCCTTGACCTGGCTCGAGGACGATGCCCCCACGCTGGCGAATGCCGCGCGCCACAGACGGCGGACAACCAGAATCGTGGCTTCCGCCATGCGCTCGACCTGCTCATTGCCCGCATTGCTGAGCCCGGCAATGCCCTCCCAGGTTTCCCGCCATTCGATCCACGCCTCACGAAATGCCAGACTCAGGGGGGCTTCACCGAATTCGGGTGGGTACAGCGCAACGCTCCTTTCCGACATCTAGACTTCCTTGGCTTGGCTGGCGGATCTCAGGGGGTATCGGCGGTGAACAGCAGAACCTGCCAGGGGCTTGCCGCCGCTCTCTGCGAGGTCGTGGCCAGACATAGCGACTGTTCGGGATCGAACCAGTCACCGGCTGCCTGGATCAGGAAGAGATGGGTCTCCTCACCCACTCCATAGGCCGTTCGCTCATTGCGACTCATCGGCTGGTGCGGCAGGCCACTCATGCGCTGCTGGCGGAGCGTGGCAACATGCTGCTGCGACGCGATCACGGCCTGGGCCAGCCAGGCCTGTGCGGCCTGCTGCCCTGTACCGGCGGGCATGCGCAGCCCAACGATCAGGCGTTGTCGACGCGTCTGGTTATCCGGCAAGTCGATGGCAAAGCCCTGTTCGGACTGCTCGAAAACCAGGCAGCGGTAACCGACGCGGATACTGTCCAGGCTCCGATGAAGCCATGCGATGACCTCGTCGAAGCCGTGCTTGAGATCGAGAAAATCAAGCGGCGCGAACGCCGGCACGCCATTGAGCGGGTCGAGCGCACACCAGGCGCCCGCCAAGCCGGCCAACAGACCATGCAGGTGCGCCGGCGTCGCCACTCGTCCATTCAGGGCCACTTCGACCTCGGGGAGCCGGGACCACAGAGCCGTCAGCTGGCGCCTGAGCTCCTGCACGTCATCGCGATTGCCCGCCTGCTCGGCCTGGCGTAAGCGCCCGGCCAGGAACATACACTTCTCTCGCCCTCGCGCGCACAATGCCGCGACCATCTGCCCCAACTGCGATTCCGGCAGGATCAGCGACATCGGCGGCACGTAGGCCTGCCTGACGAAACCGCCCCCCTCCCTGGCGATACGCAACAGCGGCAGGCAGACCGAATCGGCCCTCTCGCTGTCGGTCACCAGGCGCAGATTGGGGCGCCAGATCAGCACCGGCTCGGGATGCTCGCCACTGGCCAGGTCGGGCACCGCGTCTCCGCAGAGGGATCGCAGACGCCCGTTGAGTGGCAACACCTGCCCGCTGCGGCCAAGCGGATTGACTGCCAGGTAGAGGGTCACGCAGGCATTGGCCGAAGCCGCCACGGCAGGCCCCACATCGAGCTCGAGCACCCTGTCACCAGCTGGCTGCACGCTGACGGGCAGACCATCGGGCAGGATCGCCTCGAGCGACTGGATACGGACCAGACCGGTACTGAGCGCCGCCGGGTCCACTTCCAGTTCGCTCACCCCCCAGAACCAGGGGTTTGCAGCATTGGCGCACAACGCCGTGACGACTTCTGCGCGCAGTCCCTGCAACTGGAAATGCTGAGGCAATAGCTGCATGCCCTCGTGCCAGCAGACTGCATCCGGCAACACCCTCATAGCACTCCCCTTCGACATCCGCTGTTTGGCATGCGCACGTGCAACGCTGGGCTAACGGTCTTGACCGGTCAGCAGGCGCATTTCCCTGCTGTCGAAACGCAGCCACACCCGGCCTGATTCGTTCAGGCGCAAACGATGCACGCCAGGGGTGTTATAGCCGGCGAACACCAAAAGTCCAGCGGCCCCATCACCGGCGAAGGGGAAGTCGCGCACATCGCGAAATTGCCCCGGCACGAGTTCCAGCCCCCACACCGAAAACAGATTCCGGTAGTCGCGCTCGTACTGCCCCCGCTCGGCGAACCATTGCCTGGCGGGAATCTCGGAAAGCAGCTTGAGCAGATCCGGGTCATGCACGGCGACGAAGTCAACGGCAATCGGCGTGTCGTCATTGGCCTGCTCCGCCACATCCAGCGTCAGGCTGTCCAACTGGATTCTTTCGCCGCGAAAGGAACAGCCGCACAGGGCCATCAGGAGGCTCAGCAACACGGCAAAGCGATAGGAGGTCGCACGTCCCTGCGTCATGAGAATTTCACCTTGAACTTCACGTTTGCAAATTTATAGACCTGATCTAGCGTCTATGAAAGTTCGTCTTCGTGGCGAATGAGGATGGATCGCCAAGGATGGGCTCGCTGTTCAGCCAACCCGTCATCGTCGTGATCCAGCAACGGAGTGCGAGCACGGGTTCGTCCGCTGCAATGCGCTCCCGGTATCACCCCGGAGCCCAACCGACATGGCTGAAAGCACTCAACACAAGTTGGATCGAATCCGCCCTCCCCGCGTCCAGATCACCTATGACGTCGAGATTGGCAACGCCATCGAGAAAAAGGAATTGCCCCTGGTGGTCGGCATCCTCGCCGATCTTTCCGGCAAGCCGGACACCCCCCTGCCCAAGCTGATCGACCGTCGGTTCACCGAGATCGACCGCGACAACTTCAACGAAGTGCTCGCTTCCATCGAGCCGCGCAGCACCCTGCAGGTGGAGAACACCATCAGCGGCGACGGCAGCAAGATCAACGTCGAGCTGCGTTTTCGTCATTTCGACGACTTCGATCCGGTCAACATCGTCAAGCAGATCACCCCGCTGCGTCGTCTCTACGAAGCACGCCAACGCTTGCGTGACCTGCTCACCAAACTCGATGGCAACGACGACCTCGACAAGTTGCTGCAGGACGTGGTGAGCAACACCGAAGGGCTACAGGAAATCAAGTCCTCGCGGCCTGAAGACGAAGCCCCGGCGGCCGACGCCGCTGCCGATGGTGAAGCACCGGCCGACCCGGCCTGACCGACCCTCGACTTTCCGGAGACAACGCAATGGCAACAGAAGCCGGTGCATCCAGCGAGAGCACGACCGAGACCTTGACCCTGCTCGACCGCATCATCGCCGAGGGCCGCATGGCTCACGACGAGAGCCAGCAGGACTACGCCCGCGACATGCTCGCGGAGTTCGCTACCCAAGTCCTCGATGAAGGTATGTCCATCGACAAGGACACGGTGGCCATGATCAACGACCGCATCAGCCAGATCGACAAGCTGATCAGCGACCAGCTCAACGAGGTGCTGCACCACCCCGACCTGCAGAAGCTGGAAGCCTCCTGGCGTGGCCTGCACATGCTGGTGGATCAGACCGAAACCAGCACCCGCCTGAAGCTGCGCCTGCTAAACGTCACGCAGAAAGAGCTGCAGAACGATCTTGAAAAAGCGGTCGAATTCGACCAGAGCGCGCTCTTCAAGAAGATCTACGAAGAAGAATACGGCACGTTCGGCGGGCACCCCTTCAGCCTGCTGGTCGGCGACTACGCCTTCGGCCGCCACCCGCAGGACGTGGCCCTGCTGGAGAAACTCTCCAACGTCGCCGCCGCGGCTCATGCGCCCTTCATCGCGGCTGCCAATCCCAAGCTGTTCGACATGAACAGCTTCACCGAGCTGGCTGTCCCGCGCGATCTCAGCAAGATCTTCGAGAGCCTGGAGCTGATCAAGTGGCGCAGCTTCCGCGAGAGCGAAGACTCGCGCTACGTCTCCCTGGTGCTGCCGAACTTCCTCCTGCGCCTGCCCTACGGCCCGGACACCAAGCCGGTGGAAGGCATTGGCTATGTCGAAGACGTCAACGGCACCGATCACTCCAAGTACCTCTGGGGCAACGCGGCCTGGCTGATGGCCGTACGCATCACCACGGCCTTCGCCAAGTACGGCTGGTGCGCGGCGATCAGGGGAGCCGAAGGGGGTGGCGCGGTGGAGGACCTGCCGGCTCATACGTTCCGCACCCTGTCCGGCGATCTGTCGCTGAAATGCCCGACCGAAGTGGCGATCACCGACCGCCGCGAGAAGGAACTCAACGACCTCGGGTTCATCACCCTGTGCCACAAGAAGAACACCGACATGGCCGTGTTCTTCGGCGGTCAGACCACCAACAAGGCCAAGGTCTACAACACCAACGAAGCCAATGCCAACGCGCGCATCTCGGCCATGCTGCCGTACGTGCTGGCGGCCTCGCGCTTCGCCCACTACCTCAAGGTGATCATGCGCGACAAGGTGGGCAGCTTCATGACCCGCGACAACGTGCAGACCTACCTCAACAACTGGATCGCGGACTACGTGCTGATCAACGACAACGCGCCTCAGGAAATCAAGGCTCAGTACCCGCTGCGCGAAGCACGCGTGGACGTCTCGGAAGTCGCCGGCAAGCCGGGCGTCTACCGCGCCACGGTATTCCTGCGCCCGCACTTCCAGTTGGAGGAGCTGACCGCCTCGATTCGCCTGGTAGCCAGCCTGCCGCCACCAGCCGCAGCTTGATTCGGACGCCCCGCTGGCACACCCGGCGGGGACGCGCTCCACGCATGATCCACCCCGTTCCCAGACCCAGGAGTTATCCGCAATGGATGCCATCATTCTCGACCTCGGCGACGACATCAAAGGCGACAGTCTGCTCGAGGGATACACCGACAAGATCGAACTGATGTCCTACAGCCACAACGTGGCGATGCAGGTCACCAACGACGTCAGCAACTCGGAACGTACCTCCGGCAAACCGCATATCGGCGAGTTCACCGTCACCAAATTCGTCGACACCTCCACGCCTTCGCTCAACGAATACTGCTGCGCCGGCAAGCCCATCACCAAGGCCACCATCACCATCGGCCGCAACGCCTCAGAAAGCGACGGCAAGCTGCTCTCCTTCATCGTCTACACCCTCGACAACGTCGTGCTTTCCAACGTCAGCGTCAGCGGCGGAGCCGGCGGCAAACCGGTGGAAACCCTGTCGATGAACTTCACCAAGATCAAGTGGGAACTCACCGCACAGAAGGACGATGGCACCAAGGAGGGCACCGCCGCCTCCACCTGGGATCTGGCGGCCAACAAGCTCGTCAAGTAAGCAGGCCGAGGCGTGCGTGCGCCCCTGTTCGAGCGTCTGTCCGCCGAGGCGGACGAGGCGCCGGCCTTCGACCGCGAGGCATTGGCCGAATCCGTTCGCCAGGAGTTGATGCGCTTGCTCAATACCCGGCGCCCGCAGCGCGTTGCAGGGCAACCACTGACGCTGCTCGATTACGGCATTGCCGATTGGGCAGGCCTGCAAGCCTTGCGCGCCGACGATCGCCGTCTGCTGTTGCGCGAGGTGCGTGCCGCCGTGCAGCACTTCGAGCCACGCTTGCAACTCAGCGACATCGACGTCGAGCCCTCACCTGGACAGCCTCAGCGATTGAGCATCCGGCTTGCCGGGCGTCTGCGTGAGGGGCAACACACCTGGCCGGCTACATTTCTGCTCGCGTCCGGCGACGAGGGGATAGAGGTACGCCATGAGTGACTCGATCGACGCTGAACTGCTCGATTATTACCAGCGCGAGCTGACGTGGTTGCGCCATGCCGGCGCTGGCTTCGCCCAGCGCCATCCCAAGGTGGCCCGGCGCCTGGAACTGGCGCCCGGAGAATGTCCTGATCCGCACGTCGAGCGCTTGCTGGAGGGGTTCGCCCTGTTGACCGCTCGCCTGCACCGCCGCCTCGATGATGACTACGCCGAATTCAGCGACGCCCTGCTCGAACAGCTCTACCCTTTGGCCCTGCGTCCCCTGCCCTCCTGCGCCATCGTGCAGTTCGAGCCCGATCCGACCCAGGGCAATCTTGCCGAGGGTTACAGCCTGCCACGCGATACCCCCCTGTTCGTCACCACGCGCGATCAGGCCAGCGTGCACTGGCGCACCAGTGCACAGGTCGAGCTCTGGCCGCTGCGCATCAGTGAAGCCACGCTGCTCGATGGCGATGCGGCGGTGGCGTTCAGCGGCCACCCGCTGGCCCGCTCGGCCTTGCGCCTGAGCCTGGAATGCCTCGGCGAGTTCGACTGGGCGCAATTGCCGGTGCGCAGCCTGCGCGTGCACCTGGCAGCGTCCCCGATGACCAACGCCATCCTCTACGACCTGCTCGCGGCCCACTGTCTCGGGCTATGGAGTGGCACACCCGGCAAGCCACTGTGCCGCGTATCCGGCACTGCCACACCCGTGGGCTTCGCCGACGACCAGGCCTTGCTGCCTGATGAAGATGGGCAGCACCCTGGCTTGCGTTTGCTCGCCGAATACTTCGCCTTCCCCGACAAGTTCGCCTTCTTCGATCTGCCAGTGCTGCCACCGGCAGAAGGCGGCCAGGCGTGCCAACTGGTGATCGCTTTCGACCATGCCCCGGCAGGCCGCCCTCACCTGCAAGCCAGTGAACTGCGCCTGGGCTGCACCCCGGCCATCAACCTGTTCCCGCGCACCTCCGAGCCCTTGCGCCCGGATGGCACTCGCAGCGAATACCGTCTGGTGGCCGACGCTCACCGCGAAAAAAGCGTGGAGATCCACAGCATTCGCAGCATGCGTGCCGCGACGCCCAGGGGCGTGCGCCGGGTGCCGGCCTATTACGGGCATAACCATGGCGGTGAAGGCTTCTACTGGTACGCTCGCCGGGTGCAGGGTCTGAACCCCGCGCAGCCTGGCAGTGATCTGCTGCTGAGCCTGGTGGACACGGCCTTCGACCCGCTGCAGGACGCCCCCGAATACAGCCTCACCGCCGAACTGCTATGCACCAGTCGGCACCTGGCCGAAAACCTGCCTGCCGGCACCCGCCTGGGATTCGAACGTCCCGGCCCCGTCGCGCAGGCCAGCCTGCTGAACACACCCACTGTGCAAAGCCTGCCACGGCTGTCCGGCCCGTCGCGTTGGCGCCTGGTTTCACAACTGAGCCTCAACCACCTCTCGCTGGTCGAGGGCCCCGAAGCCCTCGATGCACTGCGCGAGCTGTTGCATCTGCACAATCTGCGCGACGAAGCCGGGCCCCGGCGCCAGGTGGAAGGCCTGCTGGAGTTGACCTGCGAGCGCGTGGTGGCGCGGGTCGGTGACGATGCCTGGCGCGGCTGGCGCAATGGCCTGGAGGTACGCATCCGCCTGGATGCGGAGCATTTCGCCGGCAGCAGCGCCGTCCTGTTTTCCGCCGTGCTGGCGCAATTTCTGTCCCTCTACGCCACGCCCAATCGCTTCGTGCGTACGGTGCTGGTGGATCACGACAAGGAGGTACGGACATGGCAGCCCCAGGCCGGCAAGCCCCTGAACCTCTGAGCAAACGCCTGCGCGAGGTCCCACAGGATTTCGAGTTTCTCCAGGCCCTGCTGCTGCTGGAACGCGAGCAACCCGACGCCACGCCTCTCGGCCAAGGCAGCAGCCCCGAGCAGGAAGCGGTGCGCTTGCGCGGGCCATTGACGCCCACCTTCGCCCCCAGTCAGGTCGCGCGTCTGCAGGACGTACCCGGCCAACCGCCGATCCTGAGCACCGCCGTCTTTGGCCTCGGCGGCCCCGACGGCCCACTGCCTTATGCCTATCAGGAGTGGCTGCAACAGCGGGCGCGCCTCAAGGATCATGCTCCCGCGGACTTTCTCGACCTGTTCCACAACCGCCTGCTCGCACAGCTCTACCGGGTGCTCGGCCGCCACCGTCTGGCGCTGGGTTTTCAGCACCCGCAACAGGCACCTGCACAACGACTGCTACTGGCTCTCAGCGGCCTGTTGCCACGCAGCTTGCAAAATCGCATGGCACTGCCAGATGCCGCCATAACCGCCCGCGCCGCCTCATTCAACGGCCCGCGCCGGTCTCTGGCTGGTTTCGCCGTATTGGTGCGTCAGCAGTTCGGCGTGGCCGTGGACTACGACGCCTACCAGGGGGCCTGGCGCAAGATTCCCTCGGCCAGCCGCAGCCGCCTGCAACGCGGTGGGCGCAACCTCGGCCTGGGGCGCGATGCAATCGCCGGAACCTGGGTGTGGGACGAGCACGCCGGCATTCGCCTCACCCTAGGGCCGCTCACAGCCGAGCAGGCACCGGCCTATCTGCCTGGCGGGGAACGCCATGTCCGTCTCGCGGATATGGCCAGCCTCTATCTCGGCCCGGATACCGAATGCCACCTGCGCCTGCTGGTACGCCCTGGCAATCCCTTGCGCCTGGACCGGCAACAACCGCCGCGCCTGCGCTGGAGTAGCAACCTGCAGTGCGCCGGGGCGACCACCCTGCAGCGTATCGACACCCGCCTGCGGCACAAGGAGACGGCCTGATGGAACTCGCCGCGCTGATCGGCCGCCTCAATGCAGACAGCCGCCGTGCCCTGGAACGCGCCGCTCAGCGTTGCCTGCAGCGCACGCATCATTACGTGGAAATCGAGCACCTGCTGCTGGAACTACTGGACATAGAAGGCGGCGATCTCGCCTGGTTGCTACCGCGCTTCGGCCTGGAGCGCGACAGCGTGGCCACCGAGATCAATCGCGCCCTGGAGCTGTTCAAGGCCGGCAGTACACGCACCCCCGCCCTCTCCGGCCAGACCATCGGCCTGCTCGAAGATGCGGTGGTTCAGGCCAGCGTGACGGGGCAGCAGAGCATCCGCTCGGGTCTGCTGCTGCTTGCGCTGCTCGATCGCGACGAGCGCCGCAGCCTGCTGCTCAACAGCGCCGCCTCGCTGCTGCGCATCCCGCGTGAAGCCCTGCGCGCCAATCTGTTGGAGTGGACGCAGGCGTCCCGCGAGCACAGCGGCGGCGGCCCTGCAGGCAAAGCCCGCCCCGCCCCGGAAAACGCTCAGGACAGCGTGCTCGACCAGTACACCCAGGACCTCACTGCCGACGCCTGCGCCGGGCGCATCGACCCCATCGTCGGGCGTGACGGCGAGATCCGCCAGAGCATCGACATCCTCCTGCGCCGTCGGCAGAACAACCCGATCCTGGTCGGCGCCCCCGGTGTCGGCAAGACCGCCGTGGTCGAAGGCCTGGCCCTGCGCATCGCTGCCGGCGACGTGCCGCCGCCCTTACAGAACGTCATCCTGCGCGTGCTTGATCTCGGCCTGCTGCAGGCCGGTGCCGGGGTCAAGGGCGAGTTCGAGCAGCGCCTCAAGGGCGTGATCGACGCCGTGCGCGGCAGCGAACAGCCGATCATCCTGTTCATCGACGAGGCCCACACCCTGATCGGCGCAGGTGGCAGCGAGGGTGGCAGCGATGCCGCCAACCTGCTCAAGCCGGCCCTGGCGCGGGGTGAGCTGCGCACCCTGGCCGCCACCACCTGGCTGGAATACAAGAAGTACTTCGAGAAGGACCCGGCCCTGGCCCGCCGCTTCCAGCTGGTGCAAGTGGAGGAACCCGACGAGGCCACCGCCGTGGAGATGCTGCGCGGCGTCGCTGCCAAACTGGAGCAACATCACGGTGTGCAGGTGCTCGACAGCGCCATCCAGGACGCGGTCAAGCTCTCCCACCGCTACATCTCCGGTCGCCAGCTGCCGGACAAGGCCATCAGCGTGCTCGACACCGCCTGCGCCCGGGTCTCCCTCGGCCAGCACGACGTGCCGCCACCGCTGGAAAGCCTGCGCCATCGTGAGGTGGCGGTGAGCGAAGAACTGCAACGCCTGCGCCGCGAGCAGGCCACCGGCCTCGATCACCGCGAACGCATCACCAGCCTGGAGCAGGAGTCCGCCAGCAACCAGGCTGCCATCCGCGAGCTGGACACCCGCTGGGGCGAAGAACGCGAAGCCGTGCGCGAACTGCTGGACGCCCGCCGCGAACTGCTGGCTCTGAGCGAAAGTGTCGATGCCAGCCAAGCCGATGAAACCCTGGACGAGCGCATCGACCACCTCGCCGCCGAACTCACCCGCCTGGAAGCCGGCCTCGACGCCATCCGCCAGGACGACCCGCTGGTGCCCGAACAGGTGGATTCGCGCACCGTGGCCGCCGTGATCGCCGGCTGGACCGGCATCCCCATCGGCAAGATGCTCGCCGACGAAGCCTATGCCGTGCGAACCCTCGGCCAACGCCTGGGCCAGCGGGTCATGGGCCAGGACAGCGCCCTGGGCACCATCGCCCAGCGCATCCAGGCCTACCGCGCCGGCCTCACCGACCCGGCCAAGCCGGTGGGTGTGTTCCTGCTAGTCGGCCCCACCGGCGTCGGCAAGACCGAGACCGCCTATGCCCTGGCCGACGCCCTCTACGGCGGCGAACGCAACCTCATCAGCATCAACCTCTCCGAGTACCAGGAGGCCCACACCGTCAGCCAGCTCAAGGGCGCCCCGCCCGGCTACGTCGGCTACGGCACCGGTGGCGTGCTCACCGAAGCGGTGCGCCGCCGCCCCTACTCCGTGGTGCTGTTGGACGAGATCGAAAAGGCCCATCCCGACGTGCTGGAAGCCTTCTACAACGTCTTCGACAAAGGCGTGATGGAAGATGGCACCGGCCTGGTGGTGGACTTCAAGAACACTGTGATGCTCGCCACCAGCAACGTCGGCGCCGAACTGGTGCTGGACACCCCTACGCACCAGCTCGGCAGCGACGCCTTCAACGAACGCCTGCGCAAGGTGCTGCTACAGGCCTTCCGCCCCGCCTTCCTCGCCCGCATGACCGTGGTGCCCTACCGCCCGCTGCTTGAGGCCACGCTGGAAGGCATCGTCCTGGCCAAGCTGGAGAAACTGCGCGAGCGCTACAAGGCCGCCACCGGCAAACAGTTCGACTTCGACCCCGCCATCGTCAAGGCCGTACTCGCCAAGTGCAGCGCGGTAGGTGCACGGGATATCGAGAATGTGTTGATGGCACAGGTGACGGGGAAGTTGGCGGAGTGGGTGTTGGAGTGATGAGTTCATAGTTATTACATACCACAACTAAGAGATAAAATGAAAATCAAACTACAATGGAATCCCGTAATAATTAATGAATTCCGGACAGGCTTCGATGATGAAGATGAAATAAGCATTACCCAAGGCGGATTACGCATTAGCGATGCAAAGATTTTACTGACAGATATCGCTCCGTCAGATCAGGTGGCAAACTTGCGTTTTGGCTTCATTCAAAATGCAATGCCTTCTTATATCCAATGGTACTATCAAGGAAATACTAGAAGAACAGTAAAGGCAATGCTGAGTCAGCGCTTGGACGGCCCTCCAAACTCACTTTTTTTCTCTGGCTGCAAAAAGATTGCAAACCCCAATGTAACGCAGGCGTCGATTACGCTTCCAGTTTTCGAAGACTACCCATGCACCACCGGGCTGACTAGTTTTAGCTCGTTATCTGGCACGCGTCATCTCAGGCTGTGGGCTGTGATAGTTAACGCCGTCACGCGTAGCACCGAATTGGTAGGTCAATGTGACTGGTGTATCACCTACGATGTTGTACCTCAAGATAATGAAGATGAGCCTGCCCGCGTAGGGCCAGAGGCTCGTGTTGAGTACATGTTAAAAACGAGAGCGGAGCTACTGCACTCTACTCCATGGGTCGTTTACTCTGGACCACGGGCAAATGACGAGATTGCTCAGAATATCACCAATCAAAAGCTAGAAGGAAACAACTGGGTGATCGATGATGAACCCGAGCCCGAACAAGATAGCGATGATGAAATCGAGATAATACATGATGATATGTCTGGCTTCATTCCTCCTTTCACGCCGAACATGTAATCCTAAAGCGCGATGCATGAAGGAAAAAGAAAGGAAAAAGAAAGGAAAAAAGGGGCGGATTTATTTTGGAGAAGCGGGAGCGCCAATGAATAAATCCGCCCCCTTTTTGCGGTCCCCTTTTTGCGAACATCCGTAGCACGCCGATGAATTATCGACTTGCTCTTCAGCTCGGCGCCGGAACTTTGAAAACAAAAGAGCGGTAAACCTTTGATCATCCAGCCATCGGCATCTAGGGGAATAAGAAATGACTGTGGGTTACCTGATCATTCATGGCACCAGCCAGGACTCCGCCTCGAAAAAAGAAACGACCGTTCAGTTAGAGGATCATCTGCGGCAATCCGGTGAGATCGTCTTCGGCATTGGTGGGCCCGGCAGTTCCGAGCAGGCTATCAAGTTGACCGACAAGCACAATATCTATGCCCTGGAAAGCTACACCCCTATCCATGAAATGGGCCTGCCACTCGACTACGCGATGAAGCTGGCTTCCGGCGTCACGCATGGCTCGGGCATGTCGGATATTGTCGAAGAGGCGGTGGACGCCATCAACCAGATGGTCAGCCTGGGCGTCACCACCATCAGGATCATTTCATTCAGTCGTGGTGCGGTTGCCGCCACCATGACCCTGAATGAGCTGGACCGCCTGGGCCACAGGATCCTGCACACGGTGAAGTTCGAAGTGACGCTGCTCGACCCGGTACCCGGCCCGATCCTGGTGCCCAAAACCTTGAAGATTCCGCGCTGGGTGAACAAGGTTTTCCTGCAGGTTTCCGAGCATGAGTCGCGGTTTGGCTTCCGCCATCTCAACCTGATCCGCGAGAGCAGCTCCACCCAGTTGCTGGCCGATCTTTCCATCGGCGTGCACGGGCATGTCGGTGGGAGCCAGGAAGGCCCGTTACCCAGACTCATTAAAGACAACTTCGTCAATTACATGGACATCCCCTATCCACGTCTGGCTCCCGATGAATATCTGGGACTGTTCCTCGACTTGCTGGAAGATGACGAGATTGCCGCCCCCCCCAGGTTTCTGCGCTCGCTACCCAGCGGGCAAGGCATGATCAGCCGCAACTTCGAATCGCTGCCGCCTGAGCCGCGAGCCCTGACCATGCCTTCCAGCCTCATTACACAGCAAGCCAAGCTGTACAGCCCGAGCATACGTAAGACCCTGGAGTTCAGTAGTTTTCAAAGCGGCTACGGATTCGATCGGCATGGGGATCGGTTCAACAACATCCTGCAGCGCCATAGCTACTGGGGGCGCACACCGATCATCAGCAGGCCCTCGTCCATTGTCGCCCCGACTGGAGTGGTCACGCACCCGCCGCAGTTTCGAAGCACGATCACCCGTGTTCCAAACGTTGGCGGCAAGGCTAAAGCCGTGATCGCGCTGATGGGTATCGGTGCTGCCGCCGGCTCGTACATAGCAAACAAGAAAGGCTTCGGCGGCCCGCCTCAGAGTGGCTCAGGCCAGTAGTTCGATGACGAATATCGAAACAACCGAAAAGGGGACAGCTTTATTTATCAGCGCGGCCATGTCCCAGCCTACTAGAGGTTCTTGATGCCCCGCCCCACCGACACCAATACCAGCCTCTCCCTCAGCGCCTCGGCCCTGACGGATATTTACCCCCAGACGCTTTCCGGGGAGGAGACGTTGAACGCCCTGGGCAGTCTGACGCTCCACGGCGACAGTGCCACCGCGCTGACGTTGAGCAGTGCCGTGGCCACGCATCTCACCGCCACCCTGCACAACGACGCCAACCAGCGCCCCCTCGATGCCCTGGTCGCGGAGATCCGCCAGCTCCCCGCCGATGCCACGGCCGACCGCTATCAGGTGGTGCTGCGTCCCTGGCTCTGGTGGCTGACGCTGGCCAGCAACAACCGAGTGTTCCAGAACCTCGCCACCAGCGACATCGTCACCACCATCTTCAAAGCCCATGGCTTTACCGACTTCAAGCTGTCGCTCTCCGGCAGCTATGAGCCGCGCGAGTATTGCGTGCAGTACGGCGAAACGGATTTCGCCTTCGTTTCACGGCTGCTGGAGGAGGAAGGCATCTTCTGGTTCTTCACCCACGAGGCCGGCAAGCACACGCTGGTGCTGGGCGACAGCAGCGATGCCTTCGTGCAGATACCCAATGGGCCGAAGGTGCCCTATCTGGGCCAGGGCATCGGCGCGCGCGAGCTGCATGGCATCCGCGCGGCGCAGTACAGCGTGCAGGCGGTGAGCGGGGTGTACAGCGCCACGGACTACGCCTTCACCACCCCCACCACCTCGCTGTACAGCAATGCCGAAGCGGTGGCCGGGCCACTGTCGATGTACGAGCACCCAGGTGGCTATATCGCCAAGGCGCGGGGCGATGCGCTGACCAAGCAGCGCATCGATGGGCTGCGCAGCCAGGAAAGGCGCCTGATCGGCGAGAGCGACTGCCGCTGGCTGGTGCCCGGCCACTGGTTCACCCTCACCGGGCATGACGACAGCAGCCTCAATATCGATTGGGTGGTGACCGCCGTCACCCATGACGCCAGCCACGAGCACTACCGCAACCGTTTCGAGGCCATCCCCAAGGCCACCGCCTACCGCCCGCCGCGGCTCACGCCCAAGCCGCGCATGCACACCCAGACTGCGCAGGTGGTGGGCAAGGCCGGCGAGGAGATCTGGACCGACCAGTACGGCCGTATCAAGATCCAGTTCCCCTGGGACCGCGACGGCAAGAATGACGAAACCGCGTCCTGCTGGGTGCGCGTGGTGCTGCCCTGGAGCGGCAAGGGCTTCGGCATGCAGTTCATCCCGCGCATCGGCCAGGAGGTGATCGTCACCTTCATCGACGGCGACCCGGATCGCCCGCTGGTCACCGGCTGCGTCTACAACGGCGACAACACCCTGCCCTACGCCCTGCCGGACAACCAGACCCAGTCCGGTATCAAGACCAACTCCTCCAAGGGCGGTGGCGGCTTCAACGAGCTGCGCTTCGAGGACAAGAAAGACGCCGAGGAAGTCTTCCTCCAGGCGCAGAAGGACATGACCGTCAACGTGCTCAACGACAGCACCGCCACCATCGGCCATGACGAAACCCTCACGGTGCAGAACGCCCGCACCCGCACGGTGAAGGAAGGCGACGAGAGCATCACCCTGGAGAAGGGCAAGCGCACGGTGACCATCCAGACCGGCAGCGACAGCCTCGACGTGAAGGACAGCCGCACCGTCAGCGTTGGCGCCAACCAGACCCACAGCACCGGCGGCAACTACAGCCACAAGGTGAGCGGCGACTACGAGCTGACCGTGGACGGCAACCTCACCATCAAGGTGACCGGCACCCTTACCTTGCAGAGCAGCGGCGACTTCACCGCCAAGAGCGACAAGAACCTCACCACCCAGGCCGGCATGGCCCTTACCGACAAGGCCGGCACCTCGCTCACCAACCAGGCGGGCACCTCCCTGGACAACAAGGCCGGCACCACCCTGACCAACGACGCCGGCGTCAGCCTCACCAACAAGGCCGCCGCGGAACAGACCGTGGATGGCGGCGGCATGCTGACCATCAAGGGCGGCATGGTGAAGGTCAACTGAGGCGCTCATGGCCAACGGCAACCTCGATCTCACCCGTGGCGACAGCCGCCTGCAGGGCAAGCTGCAGGACGGCGCCCTCGATGGCCCGGTATCCATCCAGGAAGCCGGCCGCCCGCAGGCCCGGCTTGGCTATGCCAACGGCGTACTGCACGGTCCCAGCGTCCTCTACCACCCCAACGGCCAGGTATCGGCACACCTGCCCTACACCGCCGGGCGCCTGCATGGTGTGGCTCAGTACTTCGCCGCCGAAGGCTGGCTGCAGCGCAAGGTCGCCTACCGTCAGGGCTTGATGCATGGCGAAGCCAGCAGCTACTACCCGGACGGCAGCCTGGCCGAGCTGGAGCTGTATCGCGATGGCGTGCGTGACGGCCTCTATCAACGCTTCCATAGCAACGGCCAGGTGTCACACCGCAGCCGCTACCTCAACGGCAAGCCACTGGAAGATGGCCAGGGCTTCGCCGAAGACGGCCGCCCACTGGACGCCGAGGGCAAACCCATCTCACGGCTGCGCTGGTGGTGGAGAAGGTGGAACGAATCGGCCGAGGCCTAGCAGACTATTGAAAAGCGCAGGCGCGGCAGCCAGAGCAATACCGATGGCGGCCCCACAAGCTCACGAGCTGCAAACGAGCATTTTGAGTCTGTTCTCAACGCTGCAATGGCATCGCAGGTCGTTTTTACAACGGCCTGTCAGGGAATCAGCATCTGCACCTGGCCCGGCACTACTACCTTGATCACCCCCGCCCAGGTGCACATCAACGTGCAGTTGGAATCCAGTGAAGGCATATTGCCCAGCAGCATGGTCGGTGCACCGGGAATCCAGGGCGAGGCCGTGGCGGGTATGCAAGGCATGGGCGTCAACACCCCCAGTGCCGCGGCAGTGGCGGCCGCCACCGTCGGGTTGGCCATGCTCATGCACATGCCGAAGGGCATGATATTCACCAGCGGGATGTAATCCATGATATTCGCCGCCGGCATGCCCCCTGTCAGCGTGCGGTTCGTCGGCAATACGTTCAATGCGCTCGGCGCGGCGCCAAAACTGCATTGCAACGTCGCACCACTGCATACCTGCGGACAACCCATCACGTTCTCCAAGCCGGTCCCTGATGGAGGGGAAGCTTAGTAGAAAGTCGTTGAGTGGTACTTTCGGCGAGCGACACTTCATGGCACGAGCGGAAGGCTCATCACGGCCTCGAGCCCTTCAGCGGAATTGCGCAACTTCAACTCACCGTTGAACCTGGCAACGATCGCCTCGACAATCGCCAGGCCAAGCCCCGTTCCACCTGCGCGACCCTGATGCCAGAAGCGCCGTGTCACATCATTCAGTTGCAGCTCAGGAATTCCCCCGCCTTTGTCCTGCACGCAGAAAAGAACCATCGAACCTTCGACAGAGACTGAAAGCCCGACCTCGGTGCCGGGTGCGGTATGCCGGAGCGCATTGTCGATGAGATTGCGCAGCGCAGCCGTTGCAAGCGCTGACGGCACCGCCAGTGGATAGCGGTCTGCATCCTGGTGGAGCTTGATCTTCACGATATTGCTCCGTTCGGAGTCCTCCAGCGCCTGCATGATGATTTCGGACGGGAACGCCTGAACGCCATCGTCGAACGACAAGCGCCCCTCCACTCTGGCAAGCAGGAGAAGCTGTTCCAGAATGCAGTGCAAGCGGTCGGCGCCTTTTTCAGCCTTGCCGAGCGCGACTCGGGAGACGTCCCCATCCGTTAACCGTGCGACCTGGATATGGGTCTTTATGGCCGTGAGCGGGCTACGCAGTTCATGCGCGGCATCTCCGGTGAATCGGCGCTCTCTCTCTATCGCGCGTGAGAGTCGAAGCAGCAATTCATTCTGCGATGCAGCAAGCGGACGCAGCTCCACGGGAAGCTCGTCGACGTTGAGTGGATCCAGGTGTTCTGCATTCCTTGAAAGGAGCGCTCTGGACATCCTTGCGAGGGGGCCCAGCCCCTTACCCACGCAGATCCAGAGAACGACAAGGCCGCCAATCAGCGCAACGAGAACAGGCACTGCTGCAGCCTCCAGAATGGCGTACTTCAGGCGTGCGCGTTGTTCGATTCGATCTGCCGTGCTGATTCTCACGCCATCGGCCTCCAGCGTGAAGGTTCGCCACTCGACGCCATCTGCAACCTGGGTGTGATATCCCTCGCCCATGCGCCCTATTCGCTCGCTTGGCGAGTTGTGACTCCTCACGAGAATCTCGCCTTTCAGGGACGACACCTGGCAGGCCATACCTGCCATCAGGTTGACATCCTCGTCAGGCAAAATGCCCGACGACCTCATTCCATCGTCCACAGCTGACAGTGATGACGCGCCAAGCATGCTCACGACTAGCTTTGCAGAGGCGGCCAGTCGTTCATCCAGCGTTCTGTCGATGTTCTTCTGCAAGTCGCTGAACATCCACGCCGCTGACACCAGCCAGAGAACGAGAAAACTGCCCCCGAGGCGGTACATCAAGCCACGCCGAATACTCACGACTCGCGCTCCCCAAGATGGCCGAGTCGGTAGCCGATGCCCCGTACCGTCTGAACAATGCTCGCGCCCAGTTTCTTGCGCAGGTTGTGAATATGGACATTGAGTGCATTGCTCTCCACGTCAACGGAAAAGCCATATACCGCATCCTTGAGTGCGTCGACGCTGACGATCCCTTTGGTATTCAGAAGCGCACAAAGCACCGCCTGCTCTTTCTTCGACAGGTCGACGGGATCGCCACTCACGAGAAACTCGCGGGTGGACGGATTGACTGAAAGTTCGCCATGCTGGATCACGTTGCTACTGCGCCCCAGAAAACGTCGATGCAGGGTGTGCAACCGGGCCACCAACTCACGGAGGTCGAAGGGTTTGAGCAAATAGTCATCCGCGCCCGACTGCAAGCCAGCGACCCGATCGTTGATCGAGTCTCTTGCCGTCAACACCAGTACCGGTATGTGGAAGTTGCGACTTCTCAACCGCCGCAACAGCATGAGTCCGTCCTGGTCAGGCAACCCCAGGTCCAGAATCAACAGATCGAACTCTGCAGCCGCTAATGCAGACTCGGTAGCGGATGCGGTGGTGACATGACTGACAGTGAAACCTTGAACGGACAAGCCGGCAGACACGCCTTCGGCGATAAGACTGTCGTCTTCGGTTAACAGTATGCGCATGATCCCTCCCCCCGTTGTCACGGCGAAGCATACATTGCCAACATTAAGATCGAATTAAGATTTCGAGCGTTATCTCGCCGCTTATTGTCAATGTCTTAATCGTGGATTAACTCGCTGGCGCGATGATGATTCCACCCTGAATCAACATGGACATTACCAATGAAACTCCTCTTCCTCGCTGCAATATCGGCACTGTTGTCTGCCTGTGCGACCCAGATACCGTCGGCCAATGACTCCACGGCAATCATCACGTTTCAGAACAGCGCCGGTGATCTTCTGATGGCAAACAAAGTCAATGGGGTCAGCGTCGACAATGGGCGCTACTTCAGTGTTTCACCGGGAAACAACAAGCTGGAGGTATTGATTACATCGGGAACGGGGCAAGAAAGCAGTTACGCTATGTTCGCAACTCTCGAGTATTCTGATTTTGCTGCGGACAATACATACGAAATGAGGATAATGGACAAAGGCTTTCAAAAGAGCCTGCAACTGATCGACCGTACCGGTTCGCTATTGAGTGAACGCGCGCTGTAAGAAATAGCGGCATCGTTTTAGACATTGACCGCCATAAGGCGGTCAATGTGTCTCTTGCATTCATACCCGGCAAAAACGCTGCGTAATACTGCCACGCAGCGACGCGTCAAGAACCGCTCAAGTCGGCAATACACCGCGCTGACGTGACAGCGTCAGCGCCAGGTCTTCGATCATGTCTTCCTGTCCACCGACAGTGCCACGCTTGCCCAGCTCGACCAGCAGCTCACGGGCCTGGATGCCGTACTTCTGCTCGGCGCGCTTGGCGAACAGCAGGAAGGAGCTGTAGACACCCGCATAACCCAGTGTCAGCGCATCGCGGTCGACACGGATCGGCTGGTCCATCATCGGCACCACCAGGTCCTCGGCCACGTCCATGATCCGGTACAGGTCGATGCCGCTGTTGACGCCCATGCGCTCGAGTACCGCAACGAAAACTTCCAGCGGTGTGTTGCCGGCGCCAGCACCGAGCCCGGCCACCGACCCATCGATGCGCCCTGCCCCGGCTTCGATGGCGGCCAGTGAGTTGGCAATGGCCATGCCCATGTTGTGGTGGCCGTGAAAACCGATCTCCACGTCGGCATCCAGGCCCGCACGCAGCACCGAGATCTTCTCCGTCACTTCATCCGGCAGCATGTAGCCGGCCGAGTCGGTGCAGTAGATGCAGTTGGCACCGTAACCCTGCATCAGCCTGGCCTGCTCGAGCAGTTTTTCCGCGCTGAGCATGTGCGCCATCATCAGGAAACCGACGGTATCCAGGCCCATGCTGGCGGCCATGCCAATATGCTGCTCGGACACATCAGCCTCGGTACAGTGGGTGGCGACGCGGATGGTGGAAACGCCACAGCCGTGCGCCATCTTCAGGTGGTCGACGGTGCCGATACCCGGCAGCAACAGCGCCGAAACCCTGGCTTGCCTGAGCTTGGGAATCACCGCGTCGAAATACTGCTCGTCACTGTGTGCCGGGAAACCGTAGTTCAGCGAGCTGCCGCCCAGGCCGTCGCCGTGAGTGATTTCGATCAGCGGCACGCCCGCAGCATCCAGGCCGGTGGCCACCGCCACCATCTGTTCCAGGCTGATCTGGTGGCGCTTGGCATGCATGCCGTCACGCAGGCTCATGTCGTGCAGGCGCACGCTCTTACCTTGCAGGTTCATGTCGTTTCTCCACTCAGCGGGCTGGCAATTGCAGGGCGCCCCTATGGGCTTCTTCAGCGAACATCTCGGCGGTGCGCAGGCCTGCAGCTGTCATGATGTCCAGGTTGCCGGCGGACCTCGGCAGGAAGTCGCCGAGCCCTTCCACCTCGACGAAGATCGACACCTTGCGGCCGTCGAACACCGGCCCGTTGATCAGCTTGTAGCCAGGCACGTAGCGTTGCACTTCCCTGACCATGTGCAGCACCGAGGAACGTATCTCGGCCTGGTTCGGCTCGGACTCCGTCAGGCAGTGGATGGTGTCGCGCATCATCAGCGGCGGCTCGGCCGGGTTGATGACGATGATCGCCTTGCCGCGTTGTGCTCCGCCGATCTTCTCCACCGCGCCAGCCGTGGTGCGGGTGAACTCGTCGATGTTCTGCCGGGTGCCAGGGCCAACCGAACGCGATGAAACCGTCGCGACGATTTCACCGTACGTCACCGTTTGTACGCGTGAGACCGCCGCAACCATGGGGATGGTGGCCTGGCCGCCGCAGGTGACCATGTTGACGTTCATCGCCAGACTCTCGGCGTGTTGCTTGAGGTTGACCGGGGGCACGCAATAAGGGCCGATGGCCGCCGGGGTGAGGTCGATCATGATCACCCCGAGCTCATTGAGTTTGCGGCTGTTCTCCGCGTGCACGTAGGCCGAGGTGGCGTCGAAGGCGATGCGGATGTCGTCGTCCAGGACGTGTGGCAGCAGGCCATCGACACCTTCGGCAGTGGTCTTGATGCCGAATTCGGCGGCGCGCTTGAGGCCCTCCGAAGTGGGATCGACGCCGACCATCCATACCGGTTCGATCCATTCCGAGCGACGCATCTTGATCAGCAAGTCCGTGCCGATGTTGCCGGGGCCGATGATGGCCGCCCTGAGTTTCTTGCTCATGGGAGCTCCTATGCGCAGAAGGACACCTGGGCACTGCCCAGGCCATCGATGGTCAGTTCGAAACGGTCGCCGACATGCGCCGGCTCCAGTGGAACCAGGGACCCGGAGAGAATGATTTCGCCGGCCTTGAAGGGAATGCCGAAGCCACCCAGGGTGTTGGCCAGCCAGGCCACCGCTGTCAGCGGGTTGCCCTGCACCGCCGAACCCAGACCCTCGCTGATCAAGCTACCGTTCTTGAACACGCGCATGCGCAGATTGGGCAGATCCAACTGGCGTGGGTCGACCTGCTCGGTACCGAGCACGAATACGCCGCAGGAGGCGTTGTCGGCGACCGTATCCTGGATGCGGATGTTCCAGTTCTGGATACGCGAGTCGACGATTTCGAAGCAGGCCATCACGCATTCGGTGGCCTCCAGCACATCCTGCTCGGTGACACCTGGGCCAATCAGGTCGCGCTTGAGCTTGAAGGCGATCTCGCCTTCGGCGCGCGGCTGGATCAGGCGGCTATCGCGCAGGGAAATCACCTCGCCGTTGGCGAACCACATGTCCTGCGTGAGAAAACCGAAATCGGGCTGGTGCACGCCGAGCATTTGCTGCACCACATCTGAGGTGACACCGATCTTCTTGCCAACGATGGCCTGGCCGTCGGCGACACGTCGTTCCACGAGGCGTCGCGAGATATGGTAGGCGTCCTCGATGGAAATGGCCGGCCAGCGCCTGGTCAGCGGCGTCAGGGTGTATCCCTCGCGACGCGCGTGATAGAGCGCCTCGGCGTGCAGGTCGCGCAGTTGCTCGTTCATGTGCGGCCCTCCGCAATGAAGGCCAGGCATTCGCGGTTGAACAACTCGGCGTATTCGACCATGGCCCAGTGCCCGCACTCGCTGAGCAGCACGAAGCGGATACGACTGCAGGCATGCATCAGGGTCTGTACGCCGGCCACCGGGCAGAACTTGTCGTTCATGCCCCAGAAGCCGAGGATCGGGCACTGCAGCTCACCCAGGCGTGCGCTCATGTTCGGTACCTGCATGGTCGACAGCACGCACAGCGGCTGCTGATTGACCACGGCCACACGCTCTTCGACCGTTTCGGCACTGAGCAGGCTGGCGTCGAACAGCTGCAGGCCGAGCAGTTTGCGCATGCCGTCGGCGTCCTTCAGCTGGCCGGCGGCAAAGGCCGCCCCCATCTTCTGGATGCCTTCCATCTGCAGGTAGTACTGTTCCTTTTCCATCAGCCCACCGGGGGCCATCAACACCAGTCGACTGACGCGCTGCGGTTCGTCCAGGGCCAGCTTGAGGGCGATGGCACCGCCCAGGGAGTTGCCGACCAGCACGCAGCGCTCGATGTCGAGCTGGTCGAGCAGGCCGCTCAGGGCGGCAACGAAGAAATCCAGGGTGTATTGAGTCTCGGGCTTGTCCGAAGCACCGTACCCGGGCAGGTCGGGCACGATCACGCGGTGGCCGGCTGCGGCGAGCTGTGGGTAGTTCTGCTTGAAGTTGCTATGCCCGCTGGCACCCGGCCCGCTGCCGTGGATGAATACCACCGGCTGCCCTGCTCCCTGGTCCAGGTAATGCAGGCGCAGGCCATCCTGCAGAGTGATGTACTGTCCATTCGACGCGACCATCGGCGACTTCCTCGGCTCGTGGTAGTGCCGGGATTATTTCGATGCTGCGGCGCAGCAACATCGTCCGAGAGGACTACTCGGCATGAGTCGAGTGTGGTTGCCTCCTGCCCCTCACCCTCATCGGAAAAACGCATCGTCCGCTCGGACGTAGTCCGCCTGCTTACGCTCCCCTAGTCTCGCCAGCAAGCAATTGTCTGACGACGCGACGTTGAAGGGGCGCAATGAACATCCGCAGCCTGGACCCGATGGGGGCGAAGCATGCCTGTAGGCGCGCTTCCTCGACGTCGCGCACAGCGTCATAAGTTGAAGGAGCCCTTCATGTCCACCCATGCCAGTCATACCATTCACCTCAACCTCTCGCTGGAAAGCGCCTGGAAGTTCCTCAGCGATCTCAGCCTGGCGCCCTACTACGTACCCGGATTGACCGGTTGCTGGTTCCACCCTGGCCCGCAGAGTGGTCGCGGCGCCAGTCGCCGGGTGCAACGCCGCTATGGTCAATGGCTGGATGAAACGGTAGTCGACTGGCAGGAGGGTTCGGGTTTCGTCCTGCATCTGCACAAGGCCAACCGGGGAGCGCCCTTCCCCTTTCGCGAGGCCCGCTTCAGCTATGCCCTGGAAGCGCACGGCAGCGGCAGCCGCATGACCTTGTGCCTGGACTATCGCCTGCGTGGCGGCCGTCTTGTGGAGCGCCTGCTGGCCAATACCTTCGACAGGACGGTGCGGCAGATCGGCGAAAATCTCACGGTCTACTACGAGACGGGCGAGACACAGAATCGAGACTTCATTGACTGAACGCGGAGGAGCTGGCCGGCGAATGCTGTGCTGTACCGCCGTTGGCTCATCGCTCTGGAACGCGTTCAGCGAAGCTCCAGATTGTCCACGCCCCAATACGCCTTCATCGACTGGAAACGGCCGTCCTCGTTGAACTCCATCACGTCGATCACCATGATGGTGCAGGGCTGACCACCCCACTCCAGCTCGATACGAAACGGCATCGCTGCACAGTTGCCAGCCACCCGCACCGGCCCGGTGAGACGTGCATGGACTTTGTTGCGGCCCAGTCCCTTGTGGTAGAAGCGTTCGATCGCTGTGCGTCCGATCAGGGGCGGCGTACCCACCGGGTCCTCGACGCGCGCATCGTCGGCATAGAGCGCAAGGATGCCTTCGACGTCGCCAGCATCCACCAGTTCGACATAACGTTGCATCGCCGTCCGCATTGCTTCGGTCGTGGTCGTCATTTCCGCTCACCTACGATCAGGCGACAGCCCCCGGACCGTCGCCGATAGACATGATCACCGTCAGCCAGAAAATGGCTGCGGCGCCTCACGCTGAATGCTCGCCCGCGAGCCTGTGATGGACCCGAGGGCCCACCGCCATGCCCAGCTCAGTGGTCCTGCTGTTGCCTGCTGCGGAAATACGGAATGACTTTCTCGCCAATGTTCTTCAGCGTTTCCAGCTGCGCCCAGTTCGGTACCGTGCCCATCTGGCAAATGAACAGGATCTCGTCGGCCCCCGCATCGATCAGGCGCTGCACGTAACCGATGCAGTCCTCGGCCGTGCCATAGGCGTGGTTCGGGTTGAGCATGCTCATGGCCGGATCGGAGAAATCGACCGTGACGGTCTCCGAGGCGAAGTTGGATTTGATGATGTCCTGGCCGCTGCCGTCGTGTACGACGTCTTCCGTCCATTGCGCCGGGTCCGGACGGGCGCCGCCGCCATACCAGTAGCCGAGCGACTCCATGAAGTAGCGCTGCCCGCGGATGCCGATCTTGCGCGCCGTCGCGTTGTCGTCGAGAACGATGGCCGGGCACAGTGCGGCGATATGGCGATTGGGGCGAAAGCCCACCTGGTCCTTCTCTTCCCGCTGGTCCCAGGCCTCGTGATACACGGCGACCTTCTTGGCGATCTCCTCGGGGCCGCCGAAACCCAGCACCAGCGCTCCCATGCCCCGGCCACCCGCACGCTTCAGGCTCTCGGTATTGGTGCAGGCCAGGTACATCAGTGGGTGCGGATCCTGATAGGGCTTGGGATGAATCGGCCGCCTGGGTATCTGCACGAAGTCACCGTGATGCTCGATTTCGTCGCGCACGAACATCTTCGGAATCAGGTACATCGCCTCGTCGATCTGTGGCTGCAGGCTGGCCAGGTCGTAGCCGAAGGTGCCCGCCTCCTGCTCTGTCCCCCCCTTGCCCACGCCGAAGTGCACGCGGCCCTTGGACAGCAGGTCGAGGGTGGCGATGCGCTCGGCGACCTTCACCGGGTGATTCATGGCCGGAGGCAGGCACACCACACCGTGACCGATGCCGATACGCTCGGTCTTGCCTGCGACGAACGCCAGCACGGTTTCAGGGGCGGACATGTGCGAGTAGTTGGTCAGCGCGGTGTGCTCCACGCACCAGAAGGTATCGAAACCGAGCTTGTCAGCCAGCACGGCATGCTCGACGGTTTCGTCGAATATGCGGCGATCACCTTCGCGGCTGGCGTCAACCGTCTGGGCCTCATAGATCAGGGAGAATTTCATGGCGGTTCCTTGTACTTGTAGGTCTCAGGGAGCTGTCGGCGACCGCTTCGCGTGCCGTGTGCGCATGGTCGGAGATCACCCGCGCAGCTGAATCCCACAAACGGACTATTGGCGCCCATCGCTGCCGCCGGAGAGAGAAAAAGGAGCACATAGCCGCCATGTGCCTGGCGACGGAGCGTGGCCCCCGCGAGAGGCGCCAGCAGGCTGCAAGGCGACACCTAGTCCCCTCGGACGATGCTGCCGCTGAGGCCCTGGGCAAGAATCGATCGCACTGCCAAGTACCCGGAGGCCCGTGCGATGAACGACACCCCACTGAAGGACGACATGCTCCAGGCCATGCGCCGCCTGGCCAAGTCAGTGACCATCATCACCACCAGCAACGGCCAGCAGCGCTTCGCGATGTCGGCCACTGCAGTGGATTCGCTGTCCACCGAGCCGCCATCGCTGCTGATTTGCGTAAACAAGACCGCCTCGCTGCACGCGGTCCTGGATGCCGGCGCGGACTTCTGCGTGAACATCCTTGGCCTGCAGCAGGAGGAGCTGTCGCACCTGTGCAGTGGCCCGATCAAGGGTGAGGCCCGCTTTCAGCGCGGCAACTGGCGGCAGGACGAGGACGGCATCCCGTACCTGGCCGACGCCCAGTCGGCGATTCTCTGCCAGCAGGACGGCAAGTTCAGCTATGGCACTCACAGCATCTTCATCGGGCGTATCCGCCAGATTCGCAACAGCGAGGAGATCACCCCGCTGGTCTACCTGAACGGCGCCTATACCACGACCGCAGCAACGCCGCTGGCGGCGGCCAGCTGAAGCACGGTATGGAGAATGTCCAGGCTTCGTCGGCACTGCGCGTGAGCAGTGCCGCCCAAATCGACTGGAGCGAACGCTGTGGGCTGCTGGTGGTCGGTTTTGGTGCGGCAGGCGCCAGCGCGGCCATCGAGGCAGCCGAGCGCGGCCTGCGGGTTCTGGCCCTCGACCGCTACGCAGGGGGCGGCGCCAGCGCACTGAGTGGCGGTGTGGTGTACGCCGGGGGTGGTACGCCCTACCAGCAGCAAGCGGGCTATCAGGACAGTCCCGAGGCGATGTTCGCCTACCTGCGCCAGGAAGTCGGCAACGCGGTGAGCGAGGCGACCCTGCGCGACTTCTGTCAGCACAGCTGCGAACAGTTGGCCTGGCTGGAACGCCAGGGCGTAGCCTTCGAGGCCAGCGTGCCACCACACAAGACCTCCTACCCCAGCGACCAGTACTACCTCTATTACTCGGGCAACGAAACCGTGGCCGACTATGCTCGCCATGCCTCACCAGCACCGCGCGGGCATCGGGCCAAGGGCAGGGGCATGTCTGGCGTCGTGCTCTATGCCGCGCTGGCAGCCAGCGCACAGCGCGCCGGTGTACGCCTGTACAGCCAGTGCCAGGCACGCCGCCTGATACTGGATGCGAACGACCGGGTCATTGGTGTCGAGGCCTGGCAGCTTGCCGCCGGCAGCGCGGCGGCGCATCGCCACGCGCGGCTGTCTCGCTGGGCCCAGGCCCTGCACATGTATGCCCCGGCGTTGGCCGAACGCTTGCGCACGCGGGCGAGGAAGATCGAACAGGCACACGCCGAACGCCGTCTGATCCGTGCGGAACGCGGGGTCCTGCTCAGTGCGGGTGGTTTCGTGCTCAATCGCGAGATGGTCCAGCGACACGCACCCGCCTACCTGGCCGGGTTGCCGCTGGGCAGCGCAGGCTGCGACGGCGGTGGCATCTGCCTGGGGCTTAGCGCTGGTGGCTCGACCGCGCGCATGGACAGGATCAGCGCCTGGCGTTTCATCAATCCGCCGCAGGCCTGGGCGCGGGGCCTGGTCGTCAACGCGTTTGGCCAGCGCTGCTGCAACGAAGAGGTGTATGGCGCCAAGCTCGGGCATGCCATGGTCGAGGAGCACGGCGGACGCGCCTTTCTCATCCTCAACCGCGACCTTGTCTGTAAAGCCCTACGCCAGGTTGGCCCAGGGCGTGTCTGGCAGTTCCAGCGCCTGCCAGTGCTGCTCAACCTGCTGTGCAACAGCAAGCGTGCCGGCACGCTCGAACGCCTGGCGGCGCGCTGTGGCCTCCCCGAGCGCGAACTCAGGGCCAGCCTGGAGGCTTACAACGCCGCTGCCCGGGGTGAATGTGTCGATGCGTTCGGCAAGTCGCCAGCCATGCTCTCTGACCTGAGCAAAGGCCCATGGTACGCACTGGATCTTTCCTTCGCCTGCCGTCTGTTCCCCTGCCCAACCATCAGCCTGGGTGGCTTGCGGGTATGCGAGACCAGTGGCCATGTCCTGGACGACAACGGGGTGGCCATTGCCGGCCTGTATAGCGCCGGCCGCAATGCGGTTGGCGTCGCCTCCAATCTTTATGTCTCCGGCCTCTCGTTGGCCGACTGCATCTATTCCGGGCGTCGCGCCGCCGTACACATGGCGACCACGACTACCCGTCCAGCGCAGCAAACCAAAAGGAGAACAACATGAGTCGAGTCCAAGGCAAAGTCTGCCTGATCACGGGTGCCGCCAGCGGGGTGGGTCGTGAAGATGCCCTGCTGCTGGCCAGCCAGGGTGCCAGGGTGGTGCTCACCGACCTCAATGAGGAGGCCGGGCGCTCGGTTGCCGCCGAGATCGGCGACAACGCGCTGTTCGTGCGCCAGGACATCGCCAGCGAGGCCGACTGGCAGCACGTCATCAAGTGCACCCTGGAGCGCTTCGGGCGCCTCGACGTATTGGTCAACAATGCCGCCATCCTCCTGCTGGGCAACATCGAGGAGACCAGCCTGGAACAATGGCAGCGGGTGCAGAAGATCAACAGCGATGGCTACTTCCTCGGCTGCAAGTACGCGATCTCCGCAATGAAGGAGACCGGGGGTGGTTCCATCGTCAACATGTCCTCGGTCGCGGCGCTGGGTGCCCTGCCCATGTTCTGTGCCTACTCGGCGTCGAAGGGCGCAGTGGCGGCGATGACCCGTGCCATTGCCCTGCACTGCAAGCAGCAGGGCTATCGCATCCGCGTCAACAGCGTGCATCCGGACGGGATCAATACACCGATGACCCAGGCTCTCACGGGTGGCCAGCCGATTCCTCAGGATGTGTTGGACGCAGACCCGATGAACCGCATGGCCGCGCCGCGCGATATCGCCAACGTGGTGCTGTTCCTCGCCAGCGACGAATCGCGCTTCATCAACGGCGCCGAGATCCGTGTCGACAACGGGCAACTGATCAGCGGCCTGTAACGGACGCCAGGACGACCCGCCTGCACTGGCCCGAGCCACTGCAGGCAGTCCTCAGCAACGCAACCGCCGGTTGCCTGCTCAGTTGCCGGACGGCGGCTCGATCTTCATCGCCGCACGGTGCAACCATCGCGGCCGGCCAAGCAATCTGTATCTCAAATCCGTCCGGCGAGGCCAGGTCGTGCTTTCTGAAGACCCGGCCAACCTGCGCGACACCCTGTTGCAGCCGCTGCCGCAGTGTCCGGGTGTGAACCTCCGTCATTCACGTGCTGAAGCGCGTTGCCAACCCTGTGATGGCTGCCGGCAGCGGCCGTAGGCCGCGCATTCAGGTTAGTCTGCTTGGACGATGTTGCCGTCACCGCGCGATTTCATAGTGGCACCTGGCTGTATCCCCTTCACCCGAGATGCTGGTCGGGGTCAACCGACCGCCAACGAGGACAAGATGATAAAAATAACAAACGCCTTGCGACCACTACATCTATCCATCCATGTGGCCACCCTGGCACTGGCGGGTCAGGCTCATGCCCTGACGTTCCAGCCCAGCGAAGACCTGAGTATTGATCTGGACACCACCCTGTCCTACAGCCTGGCCTGGCGTGTCGAGGACCGCGACGACAAACTGCTGGCGGATGCCAACGGTAATGACGGCAACAACGCCTTCGACAAAGGCAGCCTGATCAACAACCGGATCAGCTTTGTCACCGACGCCAACTTCAACTGGCGCCAGGACTACGGCGTGTTCCTGCGAGCGACGGGCTTCTACGACAACGTCTACGACCAGAGCAACGACAACGGCACGGGCACCTCCAACTGTTTCGCGGGTGGCCGCTGCTCCCGCCCGAACCGTTTCTCCGACGATACCGTCGACCAGCATCGTGAAGATCTGCGCATGCTCGATGCCTACGTCTACGGCAACTGGCGCGTCGCCGGCCACAACCTCAACCTGCGCGTCGGCGATCAGGTCGTGAGCTGGGGCGAGAGCATGTTCTACCCAGGAATTTCCGGTGCTCAGAGCCCGGTCGATGCGACCAAGGCCACCACCCCCGGGGTGGAGGTCAAGGAGATTCTCCTGCCGGTAGGCCAGGTGTTCGGCCAGATCAGCCTGACCGATTCGCTCAGCCTGCAGGCGTACTACCAGTACAAGTGGGAAAAGACCGAACTGTTCGGCGTCGGCAGCTACTTCTCCACTACCGACTACATCGACGAAGGCGGATTCAACGACGCCACGGGCTTCCTCACTCGCCTCGACGACGAGGAGCCGAGCGACAGCGGTCAGTACGGCGTGGCGTTGACCTATACCGCCGAGTCGCTGAACAACACCGAGTTCGGCCTTTACTACGTGCGCTTCCACGACAAGCAACCATCGCTGGACTTCCGTCCCTCGCTCAGCGGCCACTACCAGATGCGCTACTTCGACGACATCGACCTGTACGGCGTGAGCTTCGCCACCAATATCGGCGACGCCAGCATTGCGGGAGAGATCAGCTATCGCGATGGCCAGGCGGTGATGGTCGACGATCTGTTCTCCACGCCGGTAAGGGGCAAGACGCTGCAGAGCCAGCTGTCGACCGTGTATGTGTTCGGGCCGACCCGCTTCGCCGACAACCTCACCCTGGCAGGTGAAGTGGTGCATATCCATGTGCTGGATAACGACACCTCGGAACCGATCGAACTGTTTCCGGGCTTCATCCTGCCCGGCTCCAGCTCCGACAGCCTGGCCCTGGACCGAGACGCCTGGGGTTATACCGTGCAGGTGACGCTCGACTACAACAACGTCTTCAACGGCTGGGACATGTCCGTGCCGATCATCTTCAGCAGCGCCGCCGATGGCGACAGCGCAATCACCGGCGCTATCAACAGTGGTGCCCACGACAACCGTTTCAGTATCGGCTCCTCCTGGCGCTACCTCGACAACTTCACCGTAGAAGCGCGCTACAACGCCTATCTGGGCAACCCCAACAACACCGGCCTGGCCGACCGCGACAACGTCGCCCTGAACTTCAAGTACCGCTTCTGAGCCGGACGGAGGAGAACCCCATGAATACCCCAAGCATGATCAACGCGGCCCTGACCGCTACCCTACTGTGCAGCTGTCTGAGCGTCCAGGCCAAGGTCAGCGAGGCCGAAGCCGCACGCCTCGGCCAGGATCTCACCCCTACCGGTGCGGAGAAGGCCGGCAATGCCGACGGCAGCATCCCGGCCTGGACCGGAAAGTGGCTGGGAGTCCCGCCGCACGTGAAATTTGCCGGACCAGGTACCCCCTACCCCGATCCCTACGCGGGTGAGAAACCACTGTTCGTCATTACCTCGGCCAACATGGCGCGGTACGCCGAGCACCTCAGTGACGGCCAGAAGGCCCTGTTCCAGCGTTATCCGCAAAGCTTCCGCATGCCGATTTACCCTAGCCACCGCGACTTTCGCACTGACTCCCTCCTAGAGAAGCTCATCAAGACAAATGCGTTGAACGCCGAAGTGGCAGACAACGGCAACGAAACCGTCAATGCCTGGGGAGCATCACCGTTTCCCATCCCTCAGAGCGGCGTCGAATTGCTGTTCAACCACACCATGCGCGGTGGCGCCTCCACCGAGGAAGCCAACTACCTTCAGGTAGTGCGTTATTCCGACGGTAACCGCGTTACGGACAAGCTCACCTACAAGATCCAGTCAATATGGTCAGACCCCAACTACTCGCTGGAAAATGCCAATGGCGCATTCGTCAATTTCTTTACGGAAAGCCTGGCTCCGGTGCGCAAGAAAGGTGAGATCATCGTCGGCCACGAGTTCATCGACAGCTACAGTCAACAGCGTCAGGCCTGGCAATACACGCCCGGCCAGCGCCGCGTACGTCGGGCACCTACGGTCGGCTACGACACTCCGAACGGGGCTGGCGGTTTTCGCACTTTCGACGAGGATCGTCTGTTCAACGGCTCGCCGGATCGCTACGAATGGAAGATAGTCGGCAAGCGAGAGCTGTTCATCCCCTACCATAACTACCGCATCGACGCACCCGAGGTGACTATCGATCAGATTCTCTCCGTCAACGGTCATGTCGATCCCGACCTCATGCGCTACGAGAAGCACCGCGTCTGGGTGCTGGAGGGTACCCTCAAGGCCGGGGCACGGCATATCTATGCCAAGCGCGTGATGTACCTCGACGAGGATAGCTGGGCCGCCATCATGGCCGACAACTACGATGGCCGCGGCCTGCTCTGGCGCACCAACATGCAGGCCACAATCTACGCCTACGATATCCAGCGGCTTCATGCACGTCTGGGCATCTATCATGATCTGATTGCGGGCTCTTACCTGGTTGATCGCCTGCTCGATGAGCAGAAGCCAGCCTTGCTCAACGTTAGCCAGTTCCCCGCAGAAGAATTTACCCCCTCCTACCTGCGCAAGCTGGGTACCCGCTGAGACACCTCCTCATACCGTGCTGACAGGGCATGGTTTGTCCTTCAAAGGCCTGGCCGCAGTGCGTCCGGGCCTTGCTCGTCAGAACGGCTCGTACCACTCGGGCGCCCCTTCAATCGCTCGGTAAGGCCTTGCCATCTCTCCTGGATGGTTTCTCTCAGCCATCGGATGCGGTCGACCTCGACGCCCTGCCCATACACATCTCCCTGACCTGCTGGTATTCCACAGCGACCAGCATCGCCACTCAAGGTCGTGGGGCACATGCAGCCGATCACAGGGTGGAACAGAGCGCTGTAGCGGCCCTTCGACGAGACCTCGGTCGCCTTCGCCAGCTGGATGATCGACAAACGCCTACCCAGGCATCGCCATGCGCGAGTCGCCCACAGAGAACGGACATCACGGAAACAGGTGCAATGCGGCATGTGCTCGGTCTGCCGGTCAGCAACGGGGTCAACAGCAACGATTCGATGCGGGAAAGAACGCAATGAAATCAGCGCAGCGCCACGCCTCTACTGGGCTCGACGTGGTGACACCCCCATCGTCCTCTACCGATGCTCGATGCCGACAATCCGTACGCACCGCTGCCCATGGAGCGGTACGGCCTGGCGCCCCACTCGCTGAGCCAGGGACTGCGCAGGAAGCGATACGACCGCATCGGTTGGCTTGGGTTGCGTCAGGCGGGCGCCTGGACTAGCAAGTGAACGGTACGAACTCGACCACTTCCAGCTCGAAGCCTGAAACGGCCTTGTAGGGCACCTCAGTGCTCATCAATTGCATGCGCCGCACACCGACATCGCGGAGGATCTGCGCGCCTATGCCCAGGGTGCGCTGCGGAAACTGCGGCGCACGTGCCTGGCCGGCGCCGTACAGCCGCAACTGTTCGAGAGTGGCCTCGGGACTCTCGTGCTGGGCCAACAGCACCAGCACGCCGGTGCCAACGGCGGCGATATGGGCCAGCGAGCGCTCGAGGTTCCATTGCAGTGGCGTGCCCTCGCTGTCACAGCCAAGGGCATCTCGCAATGTCTCGATTGCTTGCACCCTGACCAGGGTCGGTCGCTCGCGGTCGATCTCACCACGCACGAGTGCCAGGTGCAGTTGCCCCTGGTACGTATCCTGGAAGCTCATCACGCGGAACTCGCCGTGCCGGGTAGTCAGTGAGTACTGTCCGCTGCGGCGGATCGTCCCCTCATGGAGAATTCGGTAATGGATCAGTTCGGCGATGCTGCAGATCGGCAGCCGATGGCGTTGGGCAAAGGTCTGTAGCTCGTCGCCACGGGCCAGCTCGCCGTTTTCGTCGAGGATAGCGACCAGCGTCGCGGCTGGCTGAAAACCAGCCAGCCGCGCAAGGTCGCACGCCGCTTCGGCATGGCCGGCGCGCTGCATCACCCCGCCGGACAGCGCCTGTACGGGGAACACATGCCCAGGCTGGACGATATCGGCTGCGACGCTGCCCGGGTCAACCGCTACCTGGATAGAGTGCGCGCGGTCGGCGACCGAGATACCAGTGGTCACACCTTCACGCGCTTCGATCGAGCAGGTAAAACCTACGCCATGCGTGGCCCGCGAATGGGGCACCATCAGGCTCAGCCCCAGACGCTTGCAATGCGCCTCGCTCAGCCCCAGGCAGATCAGCCCACGGGCATGCATGGCCATGAAGTTGACTGCTTCAGCGTCGGTGCGTTCGGCGGCCATCAACAGAGAGCCTTCGCTATCCTGCTCGTCATCGGTGATGACCACCATACCGCCGCTGCGCAGCATCTTCAGCAGGTGCTGCACACTGTCGAACCGCATCGGCGGGTGCCTCAGCTCAGGGCCTGACGCAGTTCTGCAGCAAACTCCTCCAGCTCGGCAGCTGCGCGGTCCGAGAGGGGGGCCATGCTGGCGAATCCATGGATCATGCCCTCGCAGCATTTACTGCGTATCTTTACCCCGGCCTCGCTCAATCGCACGGCAAAGGCTTCTTCTTCATCGCGCAGAAGATCGTACTCTGCAATCCACAACGTGGTTGGCGGCAGCCGATGCAGGTCCTCGGCCAACAACGGAGAAGCCAGCGGATCGGTTGCCTGTGCGGGTGTCTGCAGGTAGTGCTGCCAGAACCAGACCAGGTGCTCACCTGAAAGGAAGTAGCCCTCGGGCAGATCCGGGCCAGAAGCGTTGACCCAGTGGCCATCAGTCGCCGGATACAGCAGGCCTATGGCGGCAATCTGCGGGTGGCCGGCGGCAGCGGCCTGGCGTGCGACTGCAATGGACATGTTCCCGCCAGCACTGTCGCCAGCCAACGCGAGGCGCGAAGCATCCACGCCCAGCTCAGTGGCGCGCTTACACAGATCGCAGGTGGCGTGATAGCAGTCCAGTGGAGCGGCCGGGAACTTGTTCTCCGGAGCCAACCGGTAGGCTACCGAGACCACTACCGCCCCCGTCAGCAGGGCGAGGCTGCGGCACAGATAGTCATGGGTGTCCAGGCTGCCGATAACGAAGCCACCGCCATGGAAGTACACCAGCAGCGGCAGACCATCCTCTGCCTTCGGTCGATACAGCCGCGCATCCAGCGGACCGGCCGCACCCGCCACGTGCATATCGCGCACCTCGGGCAGCTCGGGAGCGGGGAATGGCGGTATCAAACAGTTGGCGGCCTCGCGATAGGAGACCACATCGGTTAGTGCAGGCAGGCTGCTGAACTGAGAAAGAATGGCTTCAATCTGGGGATCAAGGGGCATCGTATTACTCCTGTGCTTTCTGCAAGACCGGATTGGTCTCGTCGAGAATGCTTTGCAGGCGTCGCTGCAGAGCGGGCTTGAAGAACTTGTGTGGAAAGATCCAGAAGCGCTGCTCGTCGATGGCAGCGAATACCTGTTGCGCCAGCTGCAAGGGCCTCATGCCTTTGCGGACACGGCTACCCAGCAGCGTGTCGAGCTGTGCATCCGCATCACCGATGCGACTGTTGGATTCCATGATCGAGCTGGCTACCGGCCCCGGGCAGAGCACCGAAACGATGATCGGCGCATCGAGCATCGCCAGCTCGTAATGCAGGGTCTCGGAGATCGCGACCACCGCCTGCTTGGTGACGTTGTAAGGCCCCAGCAGTGGGCTGTTGATCAGGCCCGCCAGAGACGCGGTATTGATCACATGGGCCGGGCGCTTCTGCTGCAGCAGCAGCGGCATGAAGCTGCGAATACCGTTGAGCACACCATTCAGATTGACGTCGAGCATGCGCTGCCACATGGCCGCATCGACCTCCCAGCACAGCCCGGTCTGCATGATCCCGGCATTGTTGAACAGCAGGTCGACGCCGCCGAAACGCTGTACGGCGAGATCGCGCAGAGTCTCCAGGTGCTGCGGCTGGCTGACGTCTGTCAGTTGCCAGGCGACTTCAGCCCCGCGCTCACTCAGCATCTCGGCTACGGTGGCCAGACAGGCCGCATCTATATCTCCCAGAACCAGCCTGAGGCCCTGGCTGGCTGCGTATTCGGCCAGCCCGCGGCCGATGCCGCTGGCAGCCCCGGTGATGACGGCTACGCGAGCGCCAGTGTCGCTCATCCGGACCTCCACTCCTTGCTCTCATGGTGTCAGTAGAGCCGGGGCGGCGACCGCAGGCATCGTCCATTCAGACGATGCCTTGCGCAATTCAGGCCGCAGAATCCAGAGCGTGCACAACCTTCCCATGCGCAGCGTGCCCATGCACGCCAACGGAGAACACAAGATGCCTGCACTGCACCGAATCGAAGTGAAACAGCTCCCCGAGCGTTACGCCCGTGGCTGGCACTGCCTGGGCCTGGCCAACGACTACCGCGACGGCCGGGCGCATCGTATCGATGCCTTTGGTACCCGCCTGGTCGCATTCCAGGGTGAGGACGGCCAGCTGCATATCCTCGACGGGTATTGCCCGCATATGGGGGCGGATCTCAGCGAAGGTTGCGTCGAGGGTAACTCGCTACGTTGCCCCTTCCACGAATGGCGCTGGGGTGCCGACGGCGTATGCGACGACATCCCGTACGCCAAGCGCATCCCACCACGGGCCAGGATCAAGGCCTGGCCCGTTCTGGAGCAGAACCACCTGCTGTTCGTCTGGCACGACCCGGAGGGCAATCCCCCACGTGCCGAGCAAGCCATCCCACGTATCGATGCCTGTTACGACGAAGCCTGGGCAAGCTGGGCCATCGCCGAGATGACCATCGCGACCAATTGCCGCGAGCTGGTGGACAACGTGGCAGACATGGCGCACTTCGGCAGCGTGCATGGCGCGCCACTGCACTACTTCAGCAACACCTTCGAGGGGCATGTCGCCGAGCAGAGCATGCGCGGCACCAGCGCGCGCCTGTCCGGCGATGCCGAACTGGTCACGGTGGCCACCTACTATGGCCCTGCCTACCAGATCACCAACATGACCGGTTCGATGGCCGGGCAGGCCATCCATTCGATCCTGCTCAACTGCCATGTGCCGATCGACCAGCACAGCTTCACCCTGCGCTACGGTGTGCTGGTGAAGAAAATCTCCGGCCTCAGCGAGGAGCAGAACCGCGCCATGGCAATGGCCTACGTCGAGCAGGCGCGCGCCGCCTTCTACGAGGATGTGGCGATCTGGCAGAGCAAGACCCGAGTCGACAATCCGCTGCTGTGTGACGGCGACGGCCCGGTCTACCAGCTACGCAAGTGGTACGAGCAGTTCTATGTCGATGCCGCCGAAGTCCCGCGCGAGAACGCCGAACGCCATGAATATGTGGTGAAAGGCTGAAGACGGCGCCCGTTGCGCACGGGTTGCTCGAGAAGCTCCGAAAGCTCGGCTGCGCGAGACGGCCAGGCTTCTCGGAGCTTCTGGCCCCCTCCCTCGTACTCGCAACCTTGTTACGGGCCGAGCGCTGGAGCACCGCTGCATTCGCGCGCCGCAAGCGGCAAGTGCCTGCGCGGATCTAGTTCACTCGGACGAGGACGGTATTTTCGACACACCCTAAGGTGAAGGCACAACAACAACCGCGCCGACCTGCCCCGCAGGTGAAGCGCTCAGCCTGAGGTGCGCCATGAAGACCTCCACCTGCTGCACGCTGCTCGCCGTTACCGTGATTGTCGGCCTGGCCGGCACATTGATCATGTCGCGTCCACAACCCCAGATGACCCTGCTCGTCTGTCCTGCGCCCCAGGGCGGATGCTACCTGCCACCGCCAAGCATCGGGCGCCTGATCCCATGACTGGCAGCGCGCCGAGCAGCACGACGCGCTTTCGTCCGAGGGAGACGCAACCGCTCACTTAGGCCGATACGGCTTTCAGGCGCGCGTTCGACGCACTCACCGGGTGTGTCCTGTGGCGGTTCTCGAAGCAGAAGTTGGTCGCCTGCACATAGCCCTCTGCCGAACCGCAGTCGAAACGCTGGCCCTTGAACTTGTATGCCAGCACGCAGCCTTGTTGCGCCTGCTTCATCAAGGCGTCGGTGATCTGGATCTCGCCGCTCTTGCCGGGCTCGGTCTGCTCGATCAGCGAGAAGATATCCGGCGTCAGGATGTAGCGCCCGATGATCGCCAGGTTCGACGGCGCGTCTTCCGGCCGAGGCTTCTCCACCATGCGCTCGATGCGGAAGATATCGTCACGCAGCGCCTCGCCGGCGATCACACCGTAGCGCGACACGTCCTCCATCGGCACTTCCTGGATGGCCACGATCGAGCAGCGGAACTGTTCGTAGAGCTTGACCATCTGGGTCAGTACGCCGTCGCCTTCCAGGTTCAGGCACAGGTCATCGGCCAGTACCACGGCGAACGCTTCGTCACCGATCAGCGGGCGGCCAGTGAGGATGGCATGCCCCAGGCCTTTCATCTCTACCTGGCGGGTGTAGGAAAAAGTGCATTCATCGATCAGCTGGCGAACACCGCTCAAGGACTTTTCCTTGCCGGTGTTGGAGATTTCGTGTTCCAGCTCGTAGCTGATGTCGAAGTGATCTTCCAGCGCGCGCTTGCCACGGCCCGTGACGATGGCGATTTCCGACAGGCCGGCCTCGAGCGCTTCTTCGACGCCGTACTGGATCAGCGGCGTGTCGACCACCGGCAGCATTTCCTTGGGCATCGACTTGGTCGCGGGAAGAAAGCGTGTGCCGTAGCCGGCCGCGGGAAACAGACATTTCTTGATCATGGATTCCATACCAAATTAACAGACTAGGTACAGAACCTGACCAGCCTGGCAGCCGATCGGTTCAAGAAATTTCATCAGCGCCTGCGAAGGTGGCGTCGGTTTCAGCCGTTGTCGGGATAGCGACTGACTTCGATCAGGTTGCTGTCCGGATCGCGGAAATACACCGACTCGATAGGCCCGACGGCGCCCGTGCGCGCAACGGGGCCCTCCTCCACGGACACCCCCTGCCCGGCCAGGTGTTCCAGCACCTGCGCCATCGACCACTGGGTGATCAGGCAAAGGTCGATGGCACCCGGCGTCGGCCTGGCCGCCTTGGGCTCGAACTCGCGCCCTGCCTGGTGCAGGTTGAATTTCTGCCGGCCGAAGACCAGTGCGCTGCGCCCGGCGCCGAAACGCTCGTGGCGCATGCCCAGGACGCGCTCGTAGAAGTCGACGGTGACGTCGATATCCGCCACCGTCAGTACCAGGTGATCCAGTCGTTCGATCATGCTCAATGCCTGTCCAGTAGATGAAAACGCGGCAACCCGAGGTGCCAGTGAATTGCAGCCAGACGCGAGGCCAGCACGACCAACATCGCTGCGGCCGTGTCCACCCAGTGCGGCGTACCCAGCATGCGCAGGGCGATGAAGGTCAGCGCGCCGGCGATGCAGGCGGTCGCGTAGATTTCCTTCTGGAAAATCAGCGGAATCTCGTTGCACAGGACGTCACGAATGACGCCTCCGACCACCCCGGTCATCACGCCCATGATCACCGCCGTGCTGATTGGCGTGCCGTGCTGCAACGCCAGCTCGGTACCGTACACGGTAAACACGGCGAGGCCGAAGGCGTCGGCGATCAGCAGGCCCTTCTCGTGAATCGGTCGCGTCATGCGTACCCAGGCGACCGTACCCAGGGCCGCCAGCGATGCGACCAGGATGTAGGTGTCGTCACGAATCCAGCTGACCGGATGGTTGTCCAGGATCAGGTCACGCAAGGTGCCACCGCCCAGTGCGGTGACGATGGCCATCACCAGCACGCCGAACAGGTCCATGGACTTGCGCCCGGCCATCAGCGCGCCGGTGATGGCAAATACCGCTACACCGAACAGGTCGGCGATGTAGAAAAGTCGCTCCATGCTGCGCTCAGCGGCTGACCGGCGTGCGCAGGGTGACGAACTCCTCGGCCGAGCTCGGGTGCACCCCGATGGTCTCGTCGAAGATCTGCTTGGTCGCACCGGCCTTCAACGCGATGGCCAGCCCCTGGACGATCTCGCCCGCCTCCGGGCCGACCATGTGGCAGCCGAGCACGCGATCGCTGTCGGCGTCGACCACCAGTTTCATCAGCGTGCGCTCCGGGTTGTCGGTCAGGGTCAGCTTCATCGGCCGGAAGCGGCTCTCGAAGATCTTCACCTTGTGCCCGTCCTCGATGGCCTGTTCCTCGCTGAGCCCGACGGTGCCGATATTCGGCAGGCTGAACACGGCAGTCGGAATCATGCGGTAATCCAGCGGGCGGTATTCCTCGGGCTTGAACAGGCGACGGGCCACCGCCATGCCCTCGGCCAGCGCCACGGGGGTCAGCTGGACGCGACCGATGACGTCGCCGAGGGCGAGGATCGAGGGCGTGGATGTCTGGAACTGCTCGTCCACGGCGATGTAGCCACGCTCGTCCAGCTTCACCTCGACATTCTCCAGGCCGAGGTTGTCCAGCATCGGCCGGCGACCAGTGGCGTAGAACACACAGTCGGTGTCCAGTACGCGACCATCCTTGAGCGTCGCCGCCAGGCTGCCATCGGCCTTGCGTTCGATGCTGGCGATATCGGCGTTGAACTGCAGGTCCAGCCCCTTCTTGCTCAGCTCCTCTTTCAGGTGCTCACGTACTGCACCGTCGAAGCCGCGCAGGAACAGGTCACCGCGATACAGCAGCGAGGTCTGTGCGCCGAGGCCGTGGAAGATGGAGGCGAACTCGACCGCGATATAACCACCGCCCACCACCAGCACACGCTTGGGCAGCGTTTTCAGGAAGAAGGCTTCGTTGGAACTGATGGCGTGCTCGCGGCCGGGAATGTCCGGAATCTTCGGCCAGCCACCGGTGGCAATGAGAATGCGCTCGGCGCTGTGGCGCTCGCCGTCGACTTCGACGGTGTGGGCGTCGATGATGCGCGCATGGCCCTCGAACAGGCTGACCCCGCTGTTGACCAGCAGGTTGCGGTAAATCCCGTTGAGGCGCTCGATCTCGCGGTTCTTGTTGGCGATCAGCGTTGCCCAGTCGAAGTTCGCGGCGCCCAGCGACCAGCCGAAGCCCTCGGCCTGCTCGAAGTCCTCGGCGAAGTGCGCGCCGAAGACCAGCAACTTCTTCGGCACGCAGCCGACGTTCACGCAGGTGCCGCCCAGGTAGCGGCTTTCGGCAACGGCCACGCGCGCCCCGAAGCCAGCGGCGAAACGCGCCGCACGTACACCGCCGGACCCGGCACCGATAACGAAGAGATCGAAGTCGTAACTCATTGCGGCCTCCTTGAACAGGTCGCCAGCATACCCGAAAGCCAGCGGCTAAGCTGAGTCCAGGAGGTTTACGCCATGCGCCCTGCCCTGACCCACATCGCCCTCCATGTACCGGACCTGGACGCCTGCATCGATTTCTATCGCCGCTACTGCGGTATGCAGGTGATCCACCAGCGTCCGGGCAAGGGCACGCGCATCGTCTGGATGGCCGAGCCCGGCAAGGAACACCAGTTCATCTTCGTCATCATGCCCGGTGGCCAGGACAGGCATCTGGCCGCAGACGACTACAGCCACTTCGGTTTCGCGCTGGAAAGCCGCGCCGACGTCGAGCGCATTGCCGCCATGGCCGCCGCCGACGGCTGCCTGATCTGGCCGCCGCGCGACGAGCCCTATCCGGTCGGCTACTACTGTGGCCTGCGCGATCCCGCAGGCAACTACGTGGAGTTCAGCTACGGCCAGCCTCTGGGGCCGGGTTCGGAGCAGATGCCGATCCCCTGAAAAGCACGACGCCACCCGAAGGTGGCGTCGTGGCGATCAGCCTGCGTATCAGAACGCCTTGCCGGTCTTGTACAGATTCTCGAAGCAGAAGTTGGTCGCCTCGATGTAGCCCTCGGCACTGCCGCAATCGAAACGCTGGCCCTTGAACTTGTAGGCCATCACGCAGCCCTGCTGGGCCTGGCGCATCAGTGCATCGGTAATCTGGATTTCACCGCCCTTGCCAGGCGGGGTGCTGCGAATCAGGTCGAAGATATCCGGCGTGAGGATGTAGCGGCCGATGATCGCCAGGTTCGACGGCGCGTCTTCCGGCTTGGGCTTCTCCACCATGTTGCTGACGCGGTAGATGTCGTCACGGATCATCTCGCCGTCGATCACACCGTACTTGTAGGTTTCGTCACGCGGGACTTCCTGGATCGCGACGATGGAGCAGCGGAACTGGTTGTACAGCTTGACCATCTGCGCCAGCACGCTGTCGCCTTCCAGGTTCAGGCACAGGTCGTCGGCCAGGACCACGGCGAAGGGCTCGTCGCCGATCAGCGGCTGGCCGCACAGAATGGCGTGCCCCAGGCCTTTCATCTCGACCTGGCGGGTGTAGGAAAAGCTGCACTCATCGATCAGGCGGCGAATGCCGACCAGGTATTTTTCCTTGTCGGTGCCCTTGATCTGGTGCTCGAGCTCGTAGCTGACGTCGAAATGGTCTTCCAGAGCGCGCTTGCCGCGACCGGTAACGATGGAGATCTGGCTGAGGCCAGCCTCGAGTGCCTCTTCGACCCCATATTGAATCAGTGGCTTGTTCACCACCGGCAACATTTCTTTCGGCATGGCCTTGGTGGCGGGCAGAAAGCGGGTACCGTAACCGGCGGCGGGGAACAGGCATTTCTTGATCATGGGACTCCCTGATGGAGGATGAATGGCGCACCCAGTCTATCAAGCCGCGCTGGCCTTACAACTGCCGACTGCGGGCCGACCAATGCCGCGGTACAAAAATCCCTGCTCGGCCAGCTGAGCCGCGTCGTAGATGTTGCGCCCATCGAACAGCACCGGCATGCGCATCGCCCCGCGTATGCGTGGAAAGTCCGGCTGACGGAACTGCTTCCACTCGGTCACCAGCACCAGCGCGTCGGCGCCCTGGGTCGCCGCATAGGGCGAATCGCTCAGCAGCAACTGCCCCGATTCGACCGCGGCAGCGTAGCGCGCAGCCACGCCGGCAGTGGCTACCGGGTCGCAGGCCTGAACCCGCGCACCCGCCGTGAGCAACGCCTCCAGCAGTACCAGGCTCGGCGCTTCGCGCAGGTCGTCGGTGCCAGGCTTGAACGCCAGGCCCCAGAGCGCGATGACCCGCCCCTGGAAATGACCGTTGAAGTGCTCGCGCAAGGCCTGGAACAACAGGGTCTTCTGCAGCGCATTGCGCGCTTCGACCGCGCGCAGGATGCCCGGCTCGATGCCTTCATGCTCGGCGGTGCGGATCAGCGCCTTCACGTCCTTGGGAAAGCACGAACCGCCGTAACCGCAGCCGGCGTAGATGAAGTGCGTGCCGATGCGTCGGTCGCTGCCGATACCACGGCGGACCTCCTCGACGTCCACGCCCAGGCGCGCACAGATGCCGGCCATCTCGTTGATGAAGGAGATCTTGGTGGCGAGAAAGGCATTGGCCGCGTACTTGCTGAACTCGGCGGCACGCACGCCCATGCAGAACAGGCGGTCGTGGTTGCGCAGGAACGGCGCGTACAGCCGGCGCAACAGCTCGCGGCCACGCTCGTCGTCACAGCCCACGATGACCCGGTCCGGGCGCATGAAGTCCTCGACGGCAGAGCCCTCCTTGAGGAACTCGGGATTGCTTGCCACCACCACGCGTGCACGCAGCCCACGCCGCACCAGCCCCGCGTTGACACGCTGCTCCACCCGGCCAGCGGTGCCGACCGGCACGGTGGACTTGTCCACGACCAGGCAGTTGTGATCGAGCTGTTCCCCCAGTTCGTCGGCAACCGCCAGCACATGCGTCAGGTCCGCCGAGCCATCCTCGCCGCTCGGCGTGCCCACGGCGATGAACACCACCTCGGCCCGCCGGATCCCGGCGCGCAGCTGGGAGGTGAAGCTGAGCTGGCCGCTGGCGAGCTGCGCCTTGAGCATCGCCTCAAGCCCCGGTTCGTAGATCGGCACCTCACCTCGGGAGAGCATCGCGACCCGCTGCGGATCACGCTCGACGCAGATCACCCGGTTGCCCATCTCGGCAAAGCAGGTCGCCGTCACCAAGCCCACGTAGCCTGCTCCAATCACGCCTATCTGCATCGCAGCATCCTCCAGAGGTTTGCTGCAATTGCAACCAATCGCGGTGGCAGCGATGTGACGGAGCGGAGAAGGAAAGATGACAATGGCCGCACTCGGGCAACGCTCTCAAGCGTGATGCCTGACGGTCACGGGGCTTGGCGCAGGTCAGACGCCTACGACGGGTTCCGGGATGAAGCCTTCGTCCCGTAGTGCCTTGACGACGCCACGGATCAGGTAATTGTTGGAGAAACCGATCGTGTACTGCCTGGAGCCCTCGGCGACCGGGCGAAGCATGCCCTGGTCGACCAGCTTCTTCAGCTGGTAGGTCCGCTGATTGGCGGTCAATCCAGGCAGCGCGGGCGCAAGGTCCGCAGACTTCACCACGCCTTTCCTGATGGCAAGCTTGAGCACGCCCTCCTCGGTCGCCGTGATCAGGCTGCGATTGCGCGCGATATCCACGGCGGGATTGAGGATATGCCGGGTCAGGTACTCGAAATCCGTCAGGCGATCCACCTTGTCCAGCTCTTCGCGCACACCCTCCAGAACATAGATACACCAGTTTTCCAGGCCCTCCGCTGTGCCACTGTCCGCGCCGGAAAGCATGGCGTAGTAACGCTCACGGTCATTGCAGAAGACCGCCGTAGGATTCAGTAACCGGCCACCGACGTTCACGTTGAAACCGTACTTGATCAGCAACGCGTAGGTCAGAAGCCTCACCACGCGCCCGTTGCCGTTACCGAACGGGTGGATCCAGCCAAAGCGGTGATGAGCCAGCGCCACCTTCATCAGGTCGTACTTGGATGGATCAGGCCGGTTCACGAAATCGACCAGTTCACTCATGTAACCGGGGACGGAAACCGCATCCGGTGGAACATGGGGCGACTGGGAAATACGGACGCCCCCCGACCGATAGGCTCCGGGTGTGCGGTCACCCTCTCTTTCCAGATCGTCGACAGCAAGCTGATGCAGCTCGCGGATGAAATGCTCGGACAGCGCATCTCCGGGGCTCATCGAGCTCTCGATGTACTCCATCGCCCGTTCGATGTTCGCGACCTCCCGCAACTGGTCGCTTTCCTGCTGCCGCCCCTCGACCTTGCTTTCGACGTAATCCGCCAGTGTCGTGTGGTTACCCTCGATCCGAGCCGAGCCCAGGCTCTCCAGCATATGGAAGATGCCTTTCAACTGGTAGAACACCGGCAACGGCGTACTGCCCTGTAGCTGCAAGCGCCGCAGGTGCTCGAGCTCGTTGAGCACATCCACCAGAGGCGAAGCAAAGGAAGGGTTCAGAAGCTGGAGTTCATGATGAGCAAATGGCGACATACGCAGGATTATCTCAAAAAACAATCTCGACTATCTTGAAAAAATACCATGAAAGCCTTGATTACAGAGGGCTCCATAACTAATCACTCATGAAACTATCTTGAATCAGTGGCCATATCAAATGAAAAGTGACCCTGCGCGGAACTGGAAAGGCAGCCAGTGCGGCATCTGACACGAACCTGCCGAGCCTCGTGCCGTGCAGCACCTGAGCAGGCATGGAACGTCACCTGTCTGTGATGGCGCAAGGACTGTGAGACCGCTGGTGCGTGAGCGCGGAGGCCAGGTCAAAGCCATGGAGATTCGAGAGGCTGGCGCGTCACTCGCTATCCTGAGCGAGGCACAAGATAGCTGTGTGGATAGTCGGCTGCCCGCCTCTGCGGCGATGGCGGGAGAAGAGACTCCAGGAGAGCCTTGGGGATCGCCAGAGATCGTGTTTCGCTAGATGGTGCCCGAAGCCGGACTCGAACCGGCACGCCATTACTGGCGAGAGATTTTAAGTCTCCTGCGTCTACCGATTTCGCCATTCGGGCGGTAGCGCTGTGCGAAGGGCTGGACTATATACAGCCCTCCACGTCCTCGCAAGGCACGCAAAAGGTGCCATGGAGAATGAAAAAGGCCTCGTAAATCGTTGATCTACGAGGCCTTTGGATTGGAGGCTGAGGTCGGAATCGAACCGGCGTTCACGGATTTGCAATCCGGTGCATAACCACTCTGCAACTCAGCCTTAAATCAAACGAGCCGCCTTGGCGACTCGTGTAAAACTGGAGCGGGAAACGAGACTCGAACTCGCGACCCCGACCTTGGCAAGGTCGTGCTCTACCAACTGAGCTATTCCCGCTTGTCTTGTCGACGGGCGCCATTCTATAGAATCGAATCACGACGTCAACCCTTTGATTCAAAAAAACTTATTTCTTTTCCGAGGTGGTGCTGAGGTGCGGCCAGGCGGCCAACAGATACTGCAGCATCGACCACAGAGTCAGCACGGCAGCAATGACCAGCAGCACGTAACCGACGATGACCCAGAAGGTGAACTGTGGCGGGTTACCGAGCAGGATGACCAACGCCAGCATCTGCGCCGCCGTCTTCCACTTGCCCAGGTTGGACACCGCCACCTGGGCACGGGCGCCCAGCTCGGCCATCCATTCACGCAAGGCGGAGACCACGATCTCGCGGCCGATGATGATCGCCGCAGCGAGCGTCAGCCAGAGATTGGAGTGCTCGGCCGCAAGCAGCACCAGCGCGACAGCCACCATCAGCTTGTCCGCGACCGGATCGAGGAAGGCACCGAATGGCGTGCCCTGCTCCCAGCGCCGTGCCAGGTAGCCATCGAGCCAGTCGGTCGCTGCGGCAATCGCGAAAACGCCGCTGGCGGCCCAGTAGCTCCAGGAGAACGGCAAATAGAACAGCAGGATGAAAACCGGGATCAGCGCGACCCGGAGCACGGTAAGCAAGTTGGGGATGTTCATCGGCACAACTAGGCTGCGAGGTGAGCGAGCATTCTACTCGCTGTGCAGGGTCGCATAAATCAACTCAGCGAGCTTTTTACTGATTCCGGGTGCTTTGGCGATTTCTTCGGCGCTGGCACGCGAGAGCTCCTGCAGACCGCCGAAATGATTGAGCAACTCACGCCGCCGCTTGGGCCCGATACCCGCAACCTCCTCGAGGGTGGAGGTACGCCGGGCCTTGCCGCGGCGCGCACGATGCCCGGTGATGGCAAAGCGGTGGGATTCGTCGCGGATCTGCTGGATCAGGTGCAACGCCGGCGAATTGCCGGGCAAGGTGAACTCATGTGCCGCGTCGTTCAGATACAGCACTTCGAGGCCTGGCTTGCGCGTGGTGCCCTTGGCCACGCCCAGCAGGATCAGGTCGGGCACGGCCAGTTCCTGCAACACCTCGCGGGCCATGGCCAGCTGGCCCTTGCCGCCGTCCACCAGCAGCACGTCGGGCAGCTTGCCTTCGCCATCCTTGATCTTGCTGAAGCGCCGGGTCAGCGCCTGGTGCATCGCCGCGTAGTCGTCGCCTGCGGTGACGCCTTCGATATTGAAACGCCGATAGTCGGACTTCAGCGGGCCCTCGGGGCCGAACACCACACAGGAGGCGACCGTCGCCTCACCGCTGGAGTGGCTGATGTCGAAGCACTCCATGCGCTGCGGCGGCTCATCCATCTCCAGCACCGTCGCCAGGGCCTCGAAACGCTCGGTCATGTGCTCGCGATTGGCCAGGCGTGCAGCCAGCGCCTGCTCGGCATTGGTAACGGCCAGCTGCTGCCAGCGTGCCCGGGTCGCCCGCACCCGGTGACTGATCGTCAGGCTGCGTCCCCGCAGCGACTCTATCGCCTCGACGAGCGTGGCGAAATCCTCATGCTGCACGTTGACGATCAGCTCGCTCGGCAGGTCGCGTTCCGCATTGCCCAGGTAGTACTGGGCGAGGAAGGCCATCAGCACATCGCCCCCCTCCTCCTCGATGGCTACCTGAGGGAAGAAGTTCTTGCTGCCCAGCACCCGGCCACCGCGAACGCTGATCAGGTGCACGCATGCGCCGCCCGGATTGAGCATGACCGCGACCACGTCGACATCCCCGGTGCCGCCCTCCATGCTCTGCTGATCCTGCACGCGCCGGAGCATGGCGATCTGGTCACGCAGTTCGGCCGCGCGCTCGAACTCCAGGGCCATGGAGGCTTTTTCCATGCTGACGGACAACTCCTCGCTCAGGGCATTGCTGCGCCCATCGAGAAACATCACCGAGTGGCGCACGTCCTCTGCATATTCCTCAGGGCTTACCAGGCCCACGCAGGGCCCCTTGCAGCGCTTGATCTGGTACTGCAGGCAGGGCCGCGTGCGGTTCTTGTAGTAGCTGTCCTCGCATTGGCGGACGAGAAAGGTCTTCTGCAGCAGGCTGAGACTTTCACGGATGGCCAGCGCACTGGGATAGGGGCCGAAGTAGCGCCCCTTGGCCTTCTTCGCACCGCGATGGATCCCCAGCCGCGGGAAGTCGCCATCGGACAGGAATACGTAGGGATAGGACTTATCGTCGCGCAGCAGGATGTTGTAGGGCGGCCGCCATTCCTTGATCAGCGTCTGCTCGAGCAGCAGCGCCTCGGTTTCGTTGGCGGTGATGGTGGTTTCGATCTGCGCGATGCGCGCGACCAGCGCGGCGGTCTTCGGTGCCTGGCCGGTCTTGCGAAAGTAGCTGGCGAGGCGTTTCTTGAGATTCTTCGCCTTGCCCACGTACAACAGGCGCGCCTCGCCATCGAACATGCGATAGACGCCAGGGCGACCGCTACAGGTCGCGAGGAAGGCACTCGAATCGAACGGAGCGGACATCGGCTAGTTGGCGGCGTCGACCATGCCGTGGCGCACCGCCAGCAGTGCCAACTCGACATCGCTGGTGATGGAGAGCTTCTCGAAGATGCGATACCGGTAGGTATTGACGGTCTTCGGCGACAGGCAGAGCTTGTCCGAGATGTTCTGCACCTTGTGGCAATTGGCGATCATCAGGGCGATCTGGATTTCGCGCTCGGACAACAGGTCGAACGGCGAGCCATTGCTCTGCGGCTGGAAGGACTTCAGCGCCATTTGCTGGGCGATCTGCGGGTCGATGTAGCGCTGCCCGGCGAACACCAGACGGATGGCCTGAACCATCTCGTCGAGCGCTGCACCCTTGGTCAGGTAGCCGGCGGCGCCAGCCTGCAGCAGGCGGGTCGGGAACGGATCGTCTTCGCAGACGGTGACGGCGACCACCTTGATATCGGGGTGGCTGCGCATCAGTTTGCGTGTGGCTTCCAGGCCGCCGATGCCAGGCATCTTGACGTCCATCAGCACCACGTCCGGCTTGAGTTCACGAACCTTGAGCAAGGCTTCCTCACCGGTGCAGGCCTCACCGACGACCTGCAAGCCGTCGATGTCAGCAAGCATGCGCGTGATACCCGTGCGAACCAGATCGTGATCGTCGACCACCAGCACCTTAATCAATCGCCACCTCGTTGCACCTTGTCAGCCACCGTGCAGCGACGGTGAGGTTGAACTTGCCGGCCACCTTAGCAAAAAAGCCAGGGACTGACCTAGCTTGACGTACGGGAGTCAAAAAGCAAGCGTCAGACTAAGATCGGGAATTGCTCAGGGCAATACAGGGAAATGGCGGAAGCGGTGAGATTCGAACTCACGGATAGTTGCCCATCGACGGTTTTCAAGACCGTTGCCTTAAACCACTCGGCCACGCTTCCAGATTCTTTCTACGGAGGGTTCGAGACCGCTGTCTCGAAGCTCCGCCTCAGTGCGGGCGGCAATCTTACCGGAACGCAACACACTGTCAAACTCTCTGTCTTGGCACAGGGATCGGCTCTGCTATGATCCGGGCATTCGAGTAACGGAATCCTTGTGCCACAGGAGCGTCGCCATGCAAGAGCAAGACTACGTCATCAATCATTCGCAGGCTGAGCAACAGGAAGTCAGCAAGGTGTTGCGCAACACCTACGGCCTGCTGGCCATCACCCTGGCGTTCAGTGGCCTGGTGGCGTTCTTCAGCCAGCGCGCCAACCTGCCCTACCCGAGCTTCTTCGTGGTGCTGATCGGCTTCTACGGCCTGTTCTTCCTCACCTACAAGCTGCGTGATTCCGCCTGGGGCCTGGTTTCCACCCTCGCCCTGACCGGCTTCATGGGCTACACCCTCGGCCCGATCCTCAACCGCTACCTGGGCATGGCCAACGGCGCGGAACTGATCAGTTCGGCGTTCTCCATGACTGCCCTGGTGTTCTGCGGCCTGTCCGCCTACGTGCTGACCACCCGCAAGGACATGAGCTTCCTCAGCGGCTTCATCACCGCTGGCGTGTTCGTCCTGCTCGGCGCCATGGTGGCCGGCTTCTTCTTCCAGATCAGCGGCCTGCAGCTGGCGATCAGCGCCGGTTTCGTGCTGTTCTCTTCGGCCTGCATCCTGTACCAGACCAGCGCCATCATCCACGGTGGCGAGCGTAACTACATCATGGCCACCATCAGCCTGTACGTATCGATCTACAACCTGTTCGTCAGCCTGCTGCAGATCTTCGGCATCATGGGCGGCGACGACTGATAGGCTTTCGTCCCCCTTCAAGCCCGCTTCGGCGGGCTTTTCTTTTTTATCCACTCGACTTTGTGCGCCGCAGGCCCCTGGCCTTATCATTGCGACTGTTTTTCGCTTCGCCGGACGCCCCATGAAGTTTGCCATCGCCCTGTTCGCCGCTCCTCACCTGCCTGCCTCACGGCGCGCGCTGCGCTTTGCCCAGGCTGCGCTGGCTGGCAGCCATGAAATCGTCCGCCTGTTCTTCTATCAGGACGGCGTACACAGCGCCGCCAGCAATGTCGTCACCCCGCAGGATGAGCTGGACCTGCCCGGGGAATGGCGTGAGTTCGTCACCGGCAACGGCCTGGACGCTGTGGTGTGCATCGCCGCAGCACTGCGCCGTGGTGTGCTCAACGACGAGGAAGCGCAGCGCTATTCGCGCCCTGCGGCCAACCTGGAGGCACCGTGGGAGCTGTCCGGACTCGGCCAGTTGCATGAAGCCGCACAACAGGCCGATCGACTGATCTGTTTCGGAGGCCAGTGAATGAGCAAGTCGCTGCTGATCATCAGCCGCCAGGCGCCTTGGAGCGGCCCAAGTGCCCGTGAGGCGCTGGACATCGCCCTGGCCGGCGGCGCGTTCGACCTGCCGATTGGCATGCTGTTTCTCGACGATGGCGTGTTTCAGCTGAGCCAGGGCCAGCAACCCGGCGCGCTGCAACAGAAAGACCTCGGCGCCAACCTGCAGGCGCTGCCGATGTTTGGCGTAGAGGACCTGTACGCCAGCGAGCGCAGCCTCGCTGAACGCGGCCTCGCCGGCAACGAACTGAATCTGGCGGTGCAGCGGCTCGACGACAGCGCGCTGACCGCCCTCCTCGACCGTTACGACCAGGTGATCACAGTCTGATGGCCACCCTGCACATTCTTTCTCATTCGCCATTCGCCGACAGCCGCCTGGCCAGTTGCCTGCGCCTGCTCGGCGCCCAGGACGCCCTGCTGCTCTGTGGCGATGCGGTCTACGCCTTGCAGCCCGCAACCGCCAACCTGCAGGCGCTGCAGTTGATGCCCGCCAGCGTCGCGCTCTACGCCCTGGACGAAGACCTCGCCGCGCGCCACCTGCAAGCCCCCGAACGCGTACAGGCCGTGGACTATCCGGGATTCGTCGAACTCTGCACCCGCTACGCCAAGGTCAACAGCTGGCTATGAACACGCTGAACGTCGCTGGACAGCATATCGCCCTGGACAAGGACGGCTACCTGGCCGACCTGCAGGATTGGTCGGGCCCGGTCGCCGAGGCCCTGGCGGAGGCCGAGGAGCTGCAACTGAGTGCCGAGCACTGGGAAATCCTCCAGCTGCTGCGCGCCTTCTACAACGAATTCCAACTGTCGCCGGCCAATCGCCCGCTGATAAAGTACGTGGCCCTGAAGCTGGGCCCGGAGAAAGGCAACAGCCTGCACCTCAATCGCCTGTTCAAGGGCAAGCCTGCCAAGCTGGCGGCCAAGCTGGCCGGCCTGCCCAAACCGACCAATTGCCTATGAACCTGATCACTCCCGCCGAACACCCTTTCGCCCAGTTCGTGCGCATCCTCGGCAAGGGCAAGCGTGGCGCTCGCGGTCTGACCCGCGAGGAAGCACGCGAGGCCATGGGCCTGCTGCTCGATGGCAAGGTCGAGGACACCCAGCTTGGCGCCTTCCTGATGCTGTTGCGGCACAAGGAAGAAAGCGCCGAGGAACTCGCCGGCTTCACCGAGGCGATTCGTCCGCGACTGGCTGCCCCGGCTATCCAGGTCGATCTGGACTGGCCCAGCTACGCCGGCAAGAAACGCCACCTGCCCTGGTATCTGCTGGCAGCCAAGGCCCTGGCGAACAGCGGCGTGCGCATCTTCATGCACGGCGGCGGCGCCCACACCGCCGGACGCCTGTATACCGAGCAGCTCCTAGCCCTCCTGGAGATACCCCGCTGCCGTGACTGGCCGTCGGTGCAGCACGCGCTGGACCAGCAACACCTGGCCTACAGCTACCTGGGCGACTGGATGCCAGCGCTGCAGCGCATGATTGACCTGCGCAACACGCTCGGCCTGCGCTCGCCGATCCACTCCCTGGCCCGCGTGATCAACCCGCTCGGCGCGCGCTGCGGCCTGCAAAGCATCTTCCATCCCGGCTACCAGGCCGTGCATCGCGAAGCCAGTCGCCTGCTGGGGGATTGCGCCATCGTGATCAAGGGCGAAGGGGGCGAGATCGAGGCCAACCCGGATTCGGCCTGTCACCTCTATGGCACCGCCAATGGCGAGAACTGGGATGAGGAATGGCCAGCGCTCTCGGCGCAGCGCCACGTCAAGCCGGACAGCCTCGACCCGGCACGGCTGAAGGCCTTCTGGCACGGCGAGCAGGAGGATGCCTATGGCTATCTGGCGGTCATCGCCACCATGGCCACCGCGCTGCGCGGCCTTGGTCTGGCGCGCGAGGACGCCTTCGCCCAGGCGAAGATGCGCTGGGACGCTCGCCTTCAATCAATCTCTTCGATGGATTGAGCCAGCTTTTTCAACGCTTCAATCGAGCCGCTGACGATAGACTCCAGTTTCATTCAAAACGGAGGCAGGCGTCATGGGCTTGTTGATCGATGGGCGCTGGCACGACCAGTGGTATGACACCGGCAGCGGCGGACGCTTCCAGCGCGAAAGCGCGCAGCGGCGCAACTGGGTGACCGCCGACGGCGGCGCGGGGCCAAGTGGCGATGCCGGTTTCAAGGCCGAGGCCGACCGCTACCACCTGTACGTTTCGCTGGCCTGCCCCTGGGCGCACCGCACCCTGATCCTGCGCAAGCTCAAAGGGCTCGAATCGCTGATCGATGTGTCGGTGGTCAGCTGGCTGATGCGCGAACAGGGCTGGACCTTCGATCGCGACTTCGGCTCCAGCGGCGATCACCTCGACAACCTCACCTACATGCATCAGCGCTACACGGCGGACGACCGTCATTACAGTGGGCGCGTCACCGTGCCGGTGCTGTGGGACAAGCAAACCGGCGGCATCGTCAGCAACGAGTCGTCGGAAATCATCCGCATGTTCAACGACGCATTCGACGGTCTGACCGGCAACGGCCTGGATTTCTACCCCGAGCCACTGCGCGAGCGCATCGATCAGCTCAACGAGCGCATCTACCCGGCGGTGAACAACGGCGTCTATCGCGCAGGCTTCGCCACTACCCAGGAGGCCTACGAAGAGGCCTTCGACGAGCTGTTCGACATGCTCGATGAGCTTGAAACACTGCTAGACGAGCAACGCTATCTGGCCGGGCACTACCTGAGCGAAGCCGACATCCGCCTGTTCACCACGCTGATCCGCTTCGACGCCGTCTACCACGGCCACTTCAAGTGCAACCTGAAGCGCATCGAAGACTACCCGAACCTGTCCAACTGGCTGCGCGAGCTCTACCAGTGGCCCGGCGTCAGCGAGACGGTGGACTTCACCCATATCAAGTCGCACTACTACGCCAGCCACGCCACCATCAACCCGACGGGCGTGGTGCCCAAGGGGCCGCAGCAGGACTTCATGCGCACGCACGATCGTCAGCGCCTGCCGGGCAAGGGCGTGTGGCAAAAAAACGAGCGCTAGGTGTGATCTCTCAGTAGGTTGTTCATCCGGGGCATTCCCGGAATTCTGGAAGTGCGACCAACACAGCCTTCCAGGAGCCCCGGATGAACCTGCATAAACATGCCCGTCTTACCCCGCGAGGTCGAGCCCTTCTCGTGCAGCGCATGCTCAACGGCCTACGAGTCGAAGATGCGGCACAAGCCGCTGGCGTCAGTGTACGTACAGCCTACAAGTGGCTCAGACGCTTTCGTGAAGAGGGTGAGATCGGCCTGATGGATCGTTCATCACGTCCGCACTCATGCCCCCATGCCACGGCAATCGCTCTGGTCGAGCAACTGATCGAGCTACGTCGCTCTCGCAAGACTTACCGGCAGATCGCCCAGATACTCGGCCTGGCCGTCAGTACCGTGGCCCGCCGCCTCAAGCAGGCCGGCTTTCATCGGCTGGCTGAGCTGGAACCCGCGCCTGTGGTGGTGCGTTATGAATACGCCAATCCTGGCGATCTCCTGCACCTGGACATCAAGAAGCTTGGCCGCTTCTGGAAACCCGGACATCGAGTCACTGGCGACCGTCAGCAGTGCTCCGACGGCGCCGGCTGGGAGTTCATGCACGTGGCTATCGACGATGCGTCCCGACTGGCGTTCACCAGCCTGCATCCGGATGAGCGTGGCAGCAGCGCCTGCCGGGCCTTGCTGCAAGCACTGCGCTACTACCGCGGGCTGAACATTTGCTTTCGGCGCGTCATGACAGACAACGGCGCCTGCTATCGGTCCCGGGCGTTTCAACGGTTGTGTGCTCGGCTCGGGCTGAAACACATCCGTACCAAGCCCTATACGCCACGCACCAACGGCAAGGCCGAGCGCTTCATCCAAACGAGCCTGCGTGAATGGGCCTATGCCCGTAGCTACGACACTTCACAGCAGCGAGCAGCGCACCTGCTGCCCTGGCTGCATCACTACAACTGGCACCGACTGCACGCCAGCCTCGGATACCTGCCCCCAATCAGCAGAGCGCCGCTTCCACTGAACAACGTGCTGGGTTTACACAGCTAGGCCGCAGGGTGGATGAGGCTGTTTTCATCCACCGAAACCCAGCCACGGTGGATCGATGAAGCGCGATCCACCCCAGTATCAGACGTGGCCCTGCGCGCCCTCGAACCAGGCCAGCTTGTCACGCAAGGTGACCACCTCGCCGACGATGACCAGAGTCGGTGCATGCACTTCATGCTCGGCCACCAGTTGCGGCAAGCTGTCCAGGGTGCCGGTGAACACTCGCTGATTCTGCGTGGTGCCCTGCTGCACCAGAGCCGCCGGCGTTGCGCCCGAACGACCGTGGGCAATCAGTTGCTCGCAGATGGCGGGCAACCCCACCAGGCCCATGTAGAACACCAGCGTCTGCCCTGGGGCCACCAGGTCCTTCCATGGCAGATTGCTGCTGCCATCCTTGAGGTGCCCCGTGACGAAGCGGACCGACTGCGCATGATCGCGGTGGGTCAACGGAATGCCCGCATAGGCGGCGCAACCCGACGCGGCGGTGATGCCTGGCACCACCTGGAAGGGAATGTCCTCCGCGGCCAGTTGCTCGATTTCCTCGCCGCCACGGCCGAAGATGAACGGGTCGCCCCCTTTCAGGCGCAACACGCGCTTGCCCTGCCTGGCCAGGTCGATCAGCAGCTGGTTGATCTGCTCCTGCGGCACCGCATGATCGGCGCGGCGCTTGCCCACGTAGATGCGTTCGGCATCGCGGCGGCACAATTCGATGATGGCTGGCGCCACCAGGCGGTCGTAGAGCACCACATCGGCCTGCTGCATCAGGCGCAGCGCACGGAAGGTCAGCAGGTCCGGATCACCGGGGCCGGCACCGACCAGATAGACCTCGCCCAGCGCTCGCGGCGCGGCGCCAGCCAGGCGCTCCTGCAGAAGACGCTCGCCCGCCTCCGGTTTGCCAGCGAAGACGCTCTCGGCAATCGGCCCCTGGAAGACATCCTCCCAGAACACCCGGCGCTGCTGCACATCGGGAAACATCTGTTTGACCCGCTCGCGAAAGCGCTTGCCCAGGTTGGCCAGCAGCCCATAGCTGGCAGGAATCCAGGTCTCGATCTTGGCTCGGATCAGTCGCGCCAGTACCGGCGCATCACCACCACTGCTGACGGCAACGATCAGCGGCGAACGATCGACGATCGCCGGGAAGATCACACTGCACAGCGACGGCGCATCGACGACGTTGACCGGGATACCGAGCGCCTGGGCTTCGGCGGACACCTGCGCGTTGAGCGTTTCGTCGTCGGTCGCCGCGATGACCAGGGCCACGCCCTGCAGGTCGCTGCTCGCATAGCCACGCAGGAAGATGCCGGCCGAGCCAGCCAGCTCCTGCAGCTCGCTGCGCACCTCGGGCGCAACGACGCGCAGGCGCGCACCGGCATCACTGAGCAGGCGCGCCTTGCGCAGCGCGACCTCACCACCGCCGATCACCAGTACCGGGCGATCCTGCAGCTTGTGGAACAGCGGAAGAAATTGCATCAGGTCAGCCTCAGCGAAGGTCGGTTCGCAGAATGCGTCGTGCACACCCTGCCGCCATTGAAAACGGGGCAGCCGTGCCGCCCCGTTCCATGCATCGCGATGACCGGCTCAGCCGATCACTTCGATACCACCCATGTAGGGCTTGAGTACCTCAGGCACGCGAATGCTGCCGTCGGCCTGCTGGTAGTTCTCCAGCACCGCGACCAGGGTGCGGCCCACAGCCAGGCCGGAACCATTGAGCGTGTGCAGCAGCTCCGGCTTGCCGGTTTCCGGGTTGCGGTAACGCGCCTGCATGCGGCGCGCCTGGAAGTCGCCACAGTTGGAGCAGGAGGAAATCTCGCGGTACTTGTCCTGGCTCGGCACCCAGACTTCCAGGTCGTAGGTCTTGACCGCAGAGAAGCCCATGTCGCCGGTGCACAGTGCCAGCTTGCGATACGGCAGCTCGAGCAACTGCAGCACGCGCTCGGCATTGGCCGTCATGCCTTCCAGCGCTTCGAAGGAGGTCGACGGTTCCACGACCTGCACCATCTCGACCTTGTCGAACTGGTGCTGGCGAATCATGCCGCGCGTATCGCGGCCGGAGGCCCCTGCCTCGCTGCGGAAGCACGGCGTGTGGGCGACGAACTTCAGCGGCAGCTGCTTGGCGTCGAGGATTTCGCCGGCGACGATATTGGTCAGCGACACTTCGGCGGTCGGAATCAGGTACAGATCGGCCTGATCTTCACGGGCGATCTTGAACAGGTCTTCCTCGAACTTCGGCAGCTGGCCAGTGCCCTGCAGCGCCGGTGCCTGTACCAGATACGGGGTGTAGGCCTCTTCGTAGCCGTGCTCGCCGGTGTGCAGGTTGATCATGAACTGCGCCAGGGCACGGTGCAGGCGCGCGATGGGGCCGCGCAGCAGGGCGAAACGGGCACCGGAGAGCTTGGCGGCGGTCTCGAAGTCCAGCCAGCCGTGCTGCTCGCCCAGGGCGACGTGATCCTTGATCTCGAAGTCGAAGCTGCGCGGCGTACCCCAGCGCGCGACCTCGACGTTCTCGTCCTCGTCGGCGCCGACCGGCACGGATTCGTGCGGCAGGTTGGGGATGTTCAGCAGCAGGTTGTCCAGCTCGCTCTGGATCGCGTCCAGCTCGCGCTTGCCGGCTTCCAGGTCGCTGCCCATCTGGTCCACTTCCGCCAGCAGCGGCGCGATGTCTTCACCGCGCGCCTTGGCCTGGCCAATGGACTTGGAACGACTGTTACGCTCGGCCTGCAATTGTTCGGTGCGCACCTGCACCGACTTGCGCTGACTCTCCAGGGCCTCGAAGCGGGCGACGTCGAGTGCGAAGCCACGGGTGGCGAGGCGCTCGGCGATTTCGGTGAGTTGCGTGCGGACGAGTTTGGAGTCGAGCATGTTCGGGTCTCAATACATCGGCGAAATGGTTAATGACCAGCAAGCTGGCGCGGGTTGTGGAGTGTAAAGCCTTAACGGGTCAGGATGCCAATCGGGCCAGGCTCAGGCCGGCCCAGGCTGCCAGCAGACCGCCAAGGATGCTGAAGGCCAGATAGCCGAAGGCTTCGGGCGCGCGCCCACCCTCCATCAGCTTCATGATCTCCAGGCTGAAGGACGAAAACGTGGTGAAGCCACCCAGCACGCCGGTAATCAGCCCGGTGCGCAGCTCCAGTGGCAGATCGGTACGGGTGAGGAACAGGCCGGACAGCAGACCGATCAACAGGCAACCCAGCACGTTGACGGTGAGCGTGGCCAGGTAGAAGTGCCGCGGCCAGTTGCCGGCGACCCAACTGGCCACCAGAAAGCGCATCAGCGAACCGACAGCCCCCCCTGCCGCCACGGCAAGCGCCACACGAATCATCTCTTTCTCCTTTGTCGGGTGCTGCTGGAATCCAGGCTGCGCAGGTGCTTGAGCTTCTCGCGAATCTTCGACTCCAGACCTCGCGGCACCGGCTGGTAATACTCGCGCGGCTCCATTTCATCCGGGAAATACACTTCGCCAGCGGCGTAGGCATTGGGCTCATCGTGGGCGTAGCGGTATTCCTCGCCATAACCGAGCTGCTGCATCAGCTTGGTCGGCGCATTGCGCAGGTGCAGTGGCACCTCCAGCGAGCCGAACTCGGCGACATCCTGCTTGGCTGCCTTGATCCCCAGATACACCGCGTTGCTCTTGGCTGCGCAGGCGAGGTAAGTCACCGCCTGCGCCAGCGCCAGGTCACCCTCGGGACTGCCCAGGCGCTTGACCGCATCCCAGGCTGCCAGACACAACGGCAACGCACGCGGGTCGGCATTCCCGACGTCTTCACTGGCCATGGCGACAATGCGCCGGCAGATGTAGGCCGGGTCGCAGCCGCCGTCGAGCATGCGCGCCAACCAATACAGCGCGCCATCGGGGCTGGAGCCGCGGACGGACTTGTGCAGCGCGCTGATCTGGTCGTAGAAGGCTTCGCCGCCCTTGTCGAAACGCCGGCGGGTATCGCCCAGCAGGTTGTGCAGCGAGGCCACGGCGATCTCGCCACCATCCTCGGCCAGGTCGGCGGCGTTCTCGAGGAAGTTGAGCAGGCGCCGGCCATCGCCATCGGCGGCGGCCATGAGCATGGCGAAGCTTTCCTCGGGCAGGCTCAGGTGACGCTCGCCCAGGCCTTTCGGGTCGCTCAGCGCACGCGTCACCAGCTTGCGCATGGCTGCCTCGTCGAGGCTCTTGAGCACATAGACGCGGGCGCGCGACAGCAGCGCGTTGTTCAGTTCGAACGAAGGGTTCTCGGTGGTGGCGCCGATGAAGATCAGCGTGCCGTCTTCGACGTAGGGCAGGAAGGCATCCTGCTGGCTCTTGTTGAAGCGGTGCACCTCGTCGACGAAGAGGATGGTGCGACGGCCATATTGCGCGGCATGCTGCTGCGCCACCTCGACCGCCTGGCGAATCTCCTTGACCCCGGAGAGCACCGCCGAGATGGTCTCGAAGTGCGCATCGCTGACCTTGGCCAGCAGGCGCGCCAGGGTGGTCTTGCCCACCCCTGGCGGCCCCCAGAAGATCATCGAGTGCAAGGCGCCCTGTTCCAGCGCTTCGCGCAGCGGCTTGCCAGGCCCCAGCACATGCTCCTGGCCGACGTATTCATCCAGGCTGGTAGCACGCAAACGCGCAGCCAGGGGCTGCGCGACGGGTTGGCGAGCGAACAGGTCCACCACTTACTCCTGGATGACGTCCGCACCTTGCGGGATGTCGAAGCTGAACAGGCCGTCGTCGACCGGCTCGTTCATCTTCACATTGAGGAACAGGATATTGGTGCGCTGACCAATGCTGTCGATCAGCTGCATGTCGTTGAGCACGCGATTGCGGAACGACAGGCGCAGGCTGTCGAACAGGCTGTCCTTGGCCTTGGGCTTGAGGATGAAGTCGACCACGTTGCCGCCTTCCTTGTAGTCGATATCGAAGTTCTCGCGAATCTGCGACACGTCACCGGAGAGCAGCAGCGCCGGGGTGTGGGTCAGACGCTGGTCGAGGGTCTGCACGGTCACCTGCTCCAGGTCCGGGTCGTACAGCCAGACCTTCTTGCCGTTGGACACCAGCAGCTGCTCCATCGGCTGGTCGGTATGCCAGCGGAACAGCCCCGGGCGCTTGAGCACCAGTTGCCCGGCGGTTTCCTGCAACTGGGTGCCGCTGGCATCGAGCGTCAGTTGCGAAAAGCGCGCACTGATGGTCTGCGCCTGGTTGAGCAGCTCGGTCAGGCGCTGGGTGGCCGCCTCTTCGTCAGCCTGGGCAGTCAGCAGGGTAAAACTCAGAACAGCCAGCATCAGCAGGCGAATAACACGCATAGGAACCCCTTTAGTCCGTGTGAGGATGGCGAGGTGACTCCGCACCTCGCATTGCTCGGCCGCATGAACGACCGTGGAATCTTGTAGACCGCGAATCGGGCGGTTTGTCCGTGAGATGCCGAAGTCAGTCGCGCGACGGCCCGGGCGCAATGACCTCGCGTGAACCGTTGGTGTTCATCGAACTGACCACGCCGGCCATCTCCATCGCCTCGATCATCCGCGCCGCGCGGTTGTAGCCGATCTTCAGCTTGCGCTGCACTGCAGAGATGGAAGCACGACGGCTTTCCAGCACGAAGTTGACGGCTTCGTCGTACAGCGGATCTTCCTCGCTGCCCTCGCCGCCTTCGCCACCACCGCCTTCGAAGCCGCTGCCACCGCCCTCCTCGACGCCCGCGAGGATGTCCTCGATGTAGTCGGGCGAGCCGCGCTGCTTCCAGGCCTCGACCACACGGTGCACTTCATCGTCGGAGACGAAGGCGCCATGCACGCGGATCGGCAGGCCGGTGCCGGGCGGCAGATAGAGCATGTCACCATGCCCCAGCAGCTGCTCGGCGCCACCCTGGTCGAGAATGGTGCGCGAGTCGATCTTGCTCGACACCTGGAACGCCATGCGGGTCGGAATGTTGGCCTTGATCAGACCGGTGATCACGTCCACCGAAGGGCGCTGGGTCGCCAGGATCAGGTGAATGCCCGCGGCCCGCGCCTTCTGGGCGATACGCGCGATCAGCTCTTCCACCTTCTTGCCGACGATCATCATCATGTCGGCGAACTCGTCGACCACCACCACGATGGTGGGCAACGGCTTGAGCAGCGGCGGCTCGTCTTCCATGCTTTCGCGACGGAACAGTGGATCGGTCAGCGGCGTGCCGGCCTCGATGCCGTCCTTGACCTTGCGGTTGAAGCCCGCCAGGTTGCGCACGCCCATCGCCGCCATCAGCTTGTAACGGCGCTCCATCTCGGCCACCGACCAGCGCAGCGCATTGGCGGCCTCCTTCATGTCGGTCACGACCGGGCACAACAGGTGTGGAATGCCTTCGTAGATCGACAGCTCGAGCATCTTCGGGTCGATCATGATCATCCGCGCCTCTTCCGGCGTGGACTTGAACAGGACCGACAGGATCATCGCGTTGACCCCCACCGACTTACCGGAACCCGTGGTACCGGCCACCAGCAGGTGCGGCATCTTGGCCAGGTCGGCGATCACCGGACGTCCGCCGATGTCGTGCCCGAGGGCCAGGGTGACCGGCGACTTGGCATCGTCGTACTCGCTCGACGACAGCACTTCGGAGAAGCGCACGATCTGCCGGTCTTCGTTGGGTATCTCGATGCCCACGGTGGTCTTGCCGGGAATCACCTCGACCACGCGTACGCTGACCATGGCCATCGAGCGTGCCAGGTCCTTGGCCAGGTTGGAGATGCGGCTGACCTTGACGCCGGCAGCGGGCTGAATTTCGAAACGGGTGATCACCGGGCCCGGATGCACGGACTCCACCACCACCTCGACGCCGAATTCCTTGAGCTTGATTTCCAGCAGGCGCGACATGGCCTCGAGCGACTCGGGCGAATACTGCTTCTGCTTCTTCTCGGCGACATCGAGGATGGAAATCGGCGGCAGGCTACCCTCGATGGCGCTATCGACGAACAGCGGCGCCTGTTTCTCCTTGAGCACGCGCTTGCTCGGCTCCGCCGCCTTGGGCGGCGCAGGCGGCGTGATCACCGGTGCCGGGCGCTTGTCGCGCTCGCTCATGTGCTTGCTCAGCGACTCTTCGCGTTCGAGCAGGCGCTCCTTGACCTTGGCCTGTTCGCGGCGGTCAGCGACCACGGGCGCGGCCACTTCGATGACGCGGTCGTCCAGTTCACGCAGTTGCGCGACCATCTGCTTGCGTTCGCTGCGGGCATTCCACCAGCCGGTGATGGCGCCATGGATCAGCTCGATCAGATCGAGGGTGATCTTGCCGGTCAGGTCCATCACGCGGAACCAGGACAGGTCGGTGAACACGGTCAGGCCGAAGAGGAACAGGGCCAGGAATACCAGGGTGCTGCCTTGCACGTTCAGCGCATGCACGGCCAGATCGCCCAGGCTGGCGCCCAGCATGCCGCCACCGGAGCCCTGCATGCCGGCATCCGCCGCGAAATGGATGTCACCGAGCGCGGCGCCAGAGAGAATCAGGAACACCAGGCCGATGCTGTGCCAGGAAAACAGCCAGCCATTCCAATGCCAGGGTTGGTTACGGGTGCGGAACACCTGCCAGGTCTTGGCCGCCAGCAGCAACGGGAAGATGTAGGCGAAATAGCCCAGCGCACCGAACAGCGCGCTGGAGAGCCAGGCGCCGATGCTGCCACCTGCGTTGATGATGCGCTCGACCTGCACGCTGTTGTCCCAGGCCGGATCGGCGGCGTTGTAGGTCAACAGTGCCATCAGCAGGTACAGGCACATAGCGCCCAGGGCGATCAAGGCGCCTTCCTTCAGTCGATACTGAAGTTTCTGACGCCAATCGATAGTCTGGGTGGTGGAATTCTTCAAAACAGCCATTTCCTGCGCCCTGGGCGCGTCCATCTGATGATTGATCGCGGAAGCGGCCTATTGTAGGGCCTGCCTGGTGCTCAGGCCAATTGCCAAGCTCCCGCACTTGCCCTGCTTCGGTGTAGCATAGCCGCCAGCAGCTTCCATGCGGCTCAATTGGAGCACGCATTCTCTTTTGTGACAAAGGCTTATGGGGTTTTTTTATGAGCGAAGTCAAGCATTCACGCGTGATCATCCTGGGTTCCGGCCCTGCCGGTTATAGCGCCGCCGTGTACGCCGCGCGCGCCAATCTCAAACCCGTGGTCATTACCGGCATCCAGCCTGGCGGTCAGCTCACCACCACCACCGAAGTGGACAACTGGCCGGGTGACGTCGAAGGCCTCACCGGCCCGGCCCTGATGGAGCGCATGCAGAAGCATGCCGAGCGCTTCGACACCGAGATCATCTACGACCATATCCACACCGCAGAGTTGCAGAGCCGCCCCTTCGTCCTCAAGGGCGACAGCGGCACCTATAGCTGCGACGCACTGATCATCGCCACCGGTGCCAGCGCCCAGTACCTCGGCCTGCCGTCGGAAGAGGCATTCTCCGGCAAGGGCGTTTCCGCCTGCGCGACCTGCGACGGCTTCTTCTACCGCAACCAGGTGGTCGCAGTGATCGGCGGCGGCAACACCGCCGTGGAAGAGGCGTTGTACCTGTCGAACATCGCCAAGGAAGTGCACCTGGTGCACCGCCGCGACAAGCTGCGCTCGGAGAAGATCCTGCAGGACAAGCTGTTCGACAAGGTCGAGAACGGCAACATGCGCCTGCACTGGAACCACACCCTCGACGAAGTGCTGGGCGACCAGACCGGCGTGACCGGCGTGCGCCTGAAGAGCACCCAGGACGGCAGCACCCAGGACCTGGCCCTGGCCGGCGTGTTCATCGCCATTGGCCACAAGCCGAACACCGAGCTGTTCGTCGGCCAGCTGGACATGCATGACGGCTACCTGAAGATCAAGGGCGGCAGCGAAGGCAACGCCACCGCCACCAGCATCGAGGGCGTGTTCGCCGCCGGCGACGTGGCCGACCACGTCTACCGCCAGGCCATCACTTCGGCCGGCGCCGGCTGCATGGCCGCGCTGGACGTCGAGAAGTTCCTCGACAGCAACTGATGGCACCAGGGCGAGCACCCCGCTCGCCCTCCCCTGCCCCGCGGACGGACGCGCATGCTGACCTGGCTGCAACGTGATTCCCTGCAGTTCCCGCCACTGGCCAAGGCCATGCGCGAACCGAACGGCCTGCTGGCTGCGGGCGGCGACCTCAGCGCCGATCGCCTGATCAGCGCCTATCGCCACGGCTGCTTCCCCTGGTTCCAGGACGGCCAGCCGATCCTCTGGTGGTCACCGGATCCGCGCACCGTGCTGTTCCCCGACGAGCTGCATGTTTCGCGCAGCCTGGCCAAATTGCTGCGTCAGCAACGCTACCGCGTCAGCTTCGACCAGGATTTCGCCGCAGTGATCAACGCCTGCGCAGGGCCACGCAGCTACGCCGACGGCACCTGGATCACCCAGGGCATGCAGGATGCCTACCTGCAGTTGCATCAGCGCGGCATCGCCCACTCGGTCGAGGTCTGGCTCGACGACGAACTGGTCGGCGGCCTCTATGGCCTGGCCATGGGGCAGCTGTTCTTTGGCGAATCCATGTTCAGCCGCGCCGACAACGCCTCGAAAGTCGGTTTCGCCACCCTGGTGGGCAAGTTGCATGAATGGGGCTTCGCACTCATCGACTGCCAGATGCCCACGCAGCACCTGCACAACTTCGGCGCCAGGGCCATACCGCGCGCCACGTTCGCCGAATACCTGCAGCGCCACCTCGACCTGCCCAGTGCAGCGGACTGGCTCGCCTAGTCGACTGGCCAACCCTGACATACACTCTTAGTCAGGTTTTCCCGAGACACCGCCATGACCGAGCTGGCCCGCCTGAAGTTCTATGCCACTCAGCCACATCCATGCAGCTACCTGCCGGAAGAACAGGCGACGACCCTGTTTCTCGACCCCAGCCAGCCCATGGACGTGCTCGTCTACGCCGAACTTTCGGAAATGGGCTTTCGCCGCAGCGGCGATCACCTGTACCGCCCGCACTGCCAGCAGTGCACCGCCTGCATTCCGGCACGCATCCCGGCAGCGCTGTTCACGCCGAACCGCCAGCAGCGGCGCATCCTCAAGCGCAACGAGGACGTCAGCGTGCGCTCGGTGCGCCCGGCATTCACCGAAGAGTATTACGCCCTCTACGTTCGCTACATCGAGCAGCGCCATGCCGATGGTGACATGTACCCGCCCAGTCGCGACCAGTTCTCGACCTTTCTCGTCCGGGACCTGCCATTTTCTCGTTTCTATGAATTCCGCCTGCGCGGCAAACTGGTCGCCATCGCGGTCACCGACGTGCTGCCGAACGGCCTTTCGGCGGTCTACACCTTCTATGATCCGGATGAGGAGCGCCGCAGCCTCGGGCGCTTCGCCATTCTCTGGCAGATCGGCGAGACCGCGCGCCTGGGCCTCGAAGCCGTCTATCTGGGCTACTGGATCAAGAACTGCCGGAAGATGAACTACAAGACCCAGTACCGCCCGATTGAGCTGTTCGTCAATCAGCGCTGGACACAGCTGACCTAGCGCCCCTCCCGCCCCCTCAGCCCCGGGCAAAGCACCAAGCCACTTGGCGCAGCCCCCTGTTTTCGGGCACAATGCACGCCGCTTTTGCCTGGGGCCAGTCGCGCCGGGCCATTTCCTGGATACCGAGGGCTTTACTGCATGTCGAAAGAAGACAGCTTCGAAATGGAAGGCACTGTCGTCGACACCCTGCCCAACACCATGTTCCGCGTGGAGTTGGAAAACGGGCACGTCGTTACCGCGCACATCTCCGGCAAGATGCGCAAGAACTACATCCGCATTCTCACTGGTGACAAGGTGCGCGTCGAGCTGACACCTTATGACTTGAGCAAGGGCCGCATCACCTACCGCGCCCGCTAAGCCAAGCACCAAACGAAAACGCCCGGCGACTGCCGGGCGTTTTCGTTTGTGCGTGTGGCGCAGGCCTCCCTGGCCTGCGCCGGCGCATCTCGATCAAGCGACTTCCGCCGTCGTCTCGAACTCGAAGCTTGGCTCGCCATCGCGGATGTCGATGTGCACCACACCGCCATGCTCGGCCAGCTCGCCAAACAGGATTTCCTCCGCCAGCGGACGCTTGATCTTGTCCTGGATCAGTCGCGCCATCGGCCTGGCCCCCATCATCACATCGTAGCCACGTTCGGCCAGCCAGCTGCGCGCCGCGTCGCTGACTTCGAGCGTAACCCGCTTGTCCTCCAGCTGCGCCTGCAGTTCGGTGAGGAACTTGTCGACGATGCTCTTGATCACTTCGTGGCTCAGGCGGCCGAACTGGATGATGGTATCCAGCCGGTTGCGGAACTCCGGCGTGAAGCTCTTCTTGATGACTTCCATGGCATCGGTGGAGTGATCCTGCTGCGTGAAGCCGATCGACGCACGCGATGCGGTTTCCGCACCGGCATTGGTGGTCATGATCAGGATCACGTTGCGGAAATCCGCCTTGCGCCCGTTGTTGTCGGTCAGCGTGCCGTGGTCCATCACCTGCAGCAGCAGGTTGAAGACTTCCGGATGCGCCTTCTCGATCTCGTCGAGCAGCAGCACGCAATGCGGCTGCTTGGTGATCGCCTCGGTCAGCAGGCCACCCTGATCGAAACCGACGTAGCCGGGCGGCGCGCCAATCAGGCGCGACACGGTATGCCGCTCCATGTACTCGGACATGTCGAAGCGCACCAGCTCGATCCCCATGGCCTTGGCCAGTTGTCGCGCGGCCTCGGTCTTGCCCACCCCGGTGGGGCCGGCAAACAGGAAGGAGCCGACCGGTTTGTCCGGCGCCTTGAGGCCGGCCCGCGACAGCTTGATCGCGGTGGCCAGCGAGTCGATGGCAGCATCCTGACCGAATACGGTGAGCTTGAGGTCGCGCTCCAGGTTGCGCAGCAGCTCCTTGTCGGAGCTGGACACGTGCTTTGGCGGAATCCGCGCGATCTTGGCGACGATGTCCTCGACTTGCGCCACGTCGATACGCGCCACACGTTTGTCTTCCGGCTGCAGGCGCTGGTAGGCGCCCGCCTCGTCGATCACGTCGATGGCCTTGTCCGGCATGTGGCGGTCGTTGATGTAGCGCGCCGCCAGCTCGGCCGCCGCACGCAGCGCCTCATCGCTGTATTCGATGTGGTGATGCTGCTCGAAACGGGCCTTGAGCCCCTTGAGGATGCCGTAGGTGTCATCCACCGAGGGCTCGACCACGTCGACCTTCTGGAAGCGCCGCGCCAGTGCGCGATCCTTCTCGAAGATGCCGCGAAATTCCTGGAAGGTGGTCGAACCGATGCAACGGATCTCGCCGGAGGACAGCAGCGGCTTGAGCAGGTTGGAGGCATCCATCACCCCGCCGGATGCGGCCCCAGCACCGATGATGGTGTGGATCTCATCGATGAAGAGGATGGCGTGCGGACGCTTGCGCAGCTCGTTGAGCAGCGATTTGAAGCGCTTCTCGAAGTCACCACGGTACTTGGTGCCCGCGAGCAAGGCGCCCAGGTCCAGTGAGTAGACCACGCTGTCGGCGAGCAGGTCAGGCACCTGTTCGTCAACGATGCGCTTGGCCAGGCCCTCGGCGATGGCGGTCTTGCCGACGCCGGCCTCACCGACCAGCAGCGGGTTGTTCTTGCGCCGACGCGCAAGGATCTGCGCCACGCGCTCGACCTCGTGCTCGCGTCCCACCAGCGGATCGATCCGCCCCTGGCGCGCAAGCTCGTTGAGGTTGCTGGCATAGGCATCGAGCGGATTGCCGGAGGTGGCGGAATCACCGCCTTCCTCATCCTGCATGTCCTGATCGCTTTCGTGGTGATCACCATGTCCCGGCACCTTGGAAATGCCATGGGCGATGTAGTTGACCACGTCGATACGGGCAACGCTCTGCTGCTTGAGCAGGAACACGGCCTGGCTTTCCTGCTCGCTGAAAATCGCCACCAGCACATTGGCGCCGGTGACTTCACGCTTGCCGGAGCTCTGCACGTGGAACACCGCGCGCTGCAGCACGCGCTGGAAGCCCAGGGTCGGCTGAGTCTCGCGTTCCTCGTCGTGCTGAGGAATCAACGGAGTGGTGGAGTCGATGAATTCCTGCAGGTCATGGCGCAGCTTGTCGAGGTTGGCCCCACAGGCCCTTAGAACACTGGCGGCGGCCTCGTTATCCAGCAGGGCCAGCAGCAGGTGCTCGACCGTCATGAACTCATGACGTTTTGCACGGGCCTCCTTGAAAGCCAGATTGAGGGTGACTTCGAGCTCTCGATTCAACATAGCTTCACCTCATACCCAAGTGGCCGGCGTTAACCGTCCTTCTCTATTTCACAGAGTAGCGGATGCTGGCTCTCACGCGCATATTGGTTGACCTGCATGGCCTTGGTCTCCGCAATGTCGCGCGTGTAAACCCCACACACCGCACGTCCTTCTGTATGGACGGTCAGCATGATCTTGGTCGCCAGCTCCCGGTTCATGCCGAAAAAGGTTTCAAGTATTTCGACGACGAAGTCCATCGGTGTGTAGTCGTCATTGAATAGGACCACCTTGTACATCGGTGGTGCCTGCAGTGCTGGCTTGGATTCCTGAACAGCGATACCAGAGGAGTCATCCTCATGCTCTGCCGGGTGATCCTGATTGAATGTTAGTCGAATCTGGCTACTTGCATGCATGCTGAATTCAGAGGTTCAGGGCTGGGCGAACTGGGATGCTAGAGGGAGTTTGACTGAGTTCTCAGCCATCCGCCGTATAGCCTTGACTATCGGCAAAAGGGTGTTACAACCAATGAATACCCACTAGTGGGTATCAGGGGTTCCACGCCTTCGCCCAGCCTGGTCGGTTATCGCGCGGAATCGAAGTGGATGATACTCCAGAGATGGAGTCCTTTGCAGAGGGATATCAGCATGCTCAGCGGTAAGGTCAAGTGGTTCAACAACGCCAAAGGCTATGGATTCATCCTGGCCGACGGCCGAGATGAGGACCTGTTCGCCCACTACTCGGCCATCCAGATGGACGGTTATAAAACGCTCAAGGCCGGCCAGCCGGTCCGCTTCGAGATCGTGCAGGGTCCCAAAGGACTGCATGCCATCAATATCAGCGCGGTGACCGCCACTCAGGACGCCCCAGCGGCCGTACCCCAGGCGCAAGATATCGCGAGCACTGTCGAAGTCTGAGCATCCTGGCAAATCGCCACAAGAAGGCCGGTCATGTGACCGGCCTTTTTTTCATGCGCTGATCGAGTATCCAATCACATGTGGCTGATCATCGCGTCACCGAACTCGGAACACGACAGCAGGGTCGCGCCCTCCATCAGGCGCTCGAAGTCATAAGTGACAGTCCTGGCCGCGATCGCGCCATTGGTGCCCTTGATGATCAGGTCGGCGGCCTCGCCCCAGCCCATGTGGCGCAGCATCATCTCAGCCGAGAGGATGACCGAACCCGGGTTGACCTTGTCCTGGCCGGCGTACTTCGGCGCAGTACCGTGAGTGGCCTCGAACATTGCCACCGAATCCGACAGGTTGGCCCCCGGCGCGATGCCGATGCCCCCGACCTCGGCCGCCAGGGCGTCGGACAGGTAGTCACCGTTGAGGTTGAGCGTGGCGATCACGTCATACTCGGCCGGGCGCAGCAGGATCTGCTGCAGCATGGCGTCGGCAATCACGTCCTTGACCACGATGTTCTTGCCGGTCTTCGGATTCTTGAACTGCATCCACGGGCCGCCATCGAGCAGTTCGGCGCCGAACTCCTCACGGGCGATCTCGTAGCCCCACTCTTTAAAGGCCCCTTCGGTGAACTTCATGATGTTGCCCTTGTGCACCAGGGTCACCGAACCACGATCGTTGTCGACCGCATACTGCAGTGCCTTGCGCACCAGACGCTTGGTGCCCGCCTCGGAAACCGGCTTGATGCCGATGCCGCACATGTCGGTGAAGCGGATCTTCTTGACGCCCATTTCCTCGGTGAGGAACTTGATGACCTTCTCCGCCTCGGCGCTGCCGGCCTTCCATTCGACACCGGCATAGATGTCTTCGGAGTTCTCGCGGAAGATCACCATGTCCACGTCGCCCGGCTTCTTCACCGGGCTGGGCACGCCCTCGAACCAGCGCACCGGGCGCAGGCAGACGTACAGGTCGAGCTCCTGGCGCAGGGCCACGTTGAGCGAACGGATGCCGCCACCGACAGGCGTGGTCAGCGGCCCCTTGATCGAGACCACGTAATCACGCACGGCCTCCAGGGTTTCTTTCGGCAGCCAGGTGTCCTGGTCGTAGACCTGGGTGGCCTTCTCGCCGGCGTAAACTTCCATCCAGGAGATCTTGCGGGTGCCGCCATAGGCTTTCTCGACGGCCGCGTCGACGACCTTGATCATCACCGGAGAAATATCGACGCCGATGCCATCACCCTCGATGAACGGGATGATGGGGTTGTTCGGTACATTCAGTGACATATCGGCGTTGACGGTGATTTTGTCACCGCTGGCTGGCACCTGGATCTTTTGGTATCCCATGCTGGACTCCATCTTGTGGTTAGACAGTGTGCATCCCCGAGAGTAGCGCAAACCGCTTGGCGAGACACATGTGCGAAGGTCTTATTCAACTGGGCATTCTGCGGCGAGGTGCCGCAGTGGTATACTGCTTAGGTGACTAACGAGTCATAAGGGGCGACCTGACTGGAACCAGACAGCAGCCTCTTGCAACCGGTAGACGGCCACCACTGCCTGTCGGTTCGAAATGCTCGACACTCTACGGGTGCATCCAACATCACCGCGGCGAGTCCTCGACCCGGCCCCACCATCCTGGGGCTCAAGCGCCTACCCGCGCAGGTCGAGTTTCTATGCGCGCTCAGCAAAGAAGAGAGTTAACCCTAAATGTCCACCCCTTCGAAGATCATCTACACCTTCACCGACGAAGCTCCAGCCCTTGCCACCTACTCGCTTCTGCCCATTGTGGAAGCCTTTGCCGCCTCGGCTGACATCTCCGTTGAAACCCGCGACATCTCTCTTGCTGGACGGATCCTGGCAAGCTTTGCCGACCGCCTGGACGCCGACAAGCGCATCGACGACGACCTCGCCAAACTGGCCGAGCTGACCCTGCAGGCCGACGCCAACATCATCAAGCTGCCGAACATCAGCGCCTCCGTGCCGCAGCTCAAGGCTGCCATCGCCGAACTGCAGGCGCAGGGCTACGCCATCCCCAATTTCCCGGAAGACCCGCAGAGCGAAGAAGACAAAGAAGTTCGCGCGCGTTACGCCAAGGTCCTGGGCAGCGCCGTGAACCCGGTCCTGCGTGAAGGCAACTCCGACCGCCGCGCCCCGGCCGCCGTCAAGGCCTACGCCCGCAAGCACCCGCACAGCATGGGCAAGTGGAGCATGGCCTCGCAGTCCCACGCCGACTACATGCGCGGCGGCGACTTCTTCTCCAGCGAGCAATCGATCACCATGGCCAAGGCCGGTGACGTGCGCATCGAGTTCGTCGGCAAGGACGGCAAGGTCGAAGTCAAGAAGCAACTCGCCCTGCAGGAAGGCGAAGTGTTCGACAGCATGTTCATGAGCTGCCGCAAGCTGCGTGACTTCTTCGAGAAGACCCTGCAGGACTGCAAGGAGACCGGCGTGATGTGGTCCCTGCACGTCAAGGCGACCATGATGAAGGTCTCCCACCCGATCGTCTTCGGCCATGCCGTCAGCGTCTACTACAAGGACGTGTTCGACAAGTACGGCGACCTGTTCAAGGAACTGGGCGTCAACCCGAACAACGGCATCAGCAGCGTCTACGACAAGATCAAGTCGCTGCCGGCCTCGCAGCAGGAAGAAATCCTCCACGACATCCACGAGGTCTACGCCCATCGCCCGGAAATGGCCATGGTCGACTCGGTCAAGGGCATCACCAACCTGCACATCCCGAGCGACGTGATCGTCGACGCCTCGATGCCGGCGATGATCCGCAACTCTGGTCAGATGTGGGGCAAGGACGGCAAGCAGAAAGACACCAAGGCCGTCATGCCGGAGAGCACCTACGCGCGCATCTACCAGGAGATGATCAACTTCTGCAAAACCAACGGCGCGTTCGACCCGACCACCATGGGCACCGTACCGAACGTCGGCCTGATGGCGCAGAAAGCCGAAGAGTACGGCTCTCACGACAAGACCTTCGAAATGACCGCCGACGGCACCATGCGCGTCGTCGCTGCCGACGGCAGCGTGCTGATGCAGCACGAAGTCGAAGCCGGTGACATCTGGCGTGCCTGCCAGACCAAGGACGCACCGATCCGCGACTGGGTCAAACTGGCCGTCACCCGCGCCCGTCAATCCGCCACCCCGGCCATCTTCTGGCTGGACCCGGAGCGCGCCCACGACTGCGAACTGCGCAAGAAGGTCGAGCTGTACCTGCAGGACCACGACCTGACCGGCCTGGACATCAGCATCATGGGCTACAACGAAGCCATCCGCGCCAGCATGGAGCGCCAGATTCGCGGCCAGGACACCATCTCGGTGACCGGCAACGTCCTGCGTGACTATCTGACCGACCTGTTCCCGATCATGGAGCTGGGCACCTCGGCCAAGATGCTGTCCATCGTTCCGCTGATGGCGGGCGGCGGCATGTACGAAACCGGCGCCGGCGGCTCGGCACCCAAGCACGTGCAGCAGCTGGTCGAAGAGAACTACCTGCGCTGGGATTCGCTTGGCGAATTCCTGGCCCTGGCCGTGTCCCTGGAAGAAACCGGGATCAAGACCAGCAACGCCAAGGCCAAGGTTCTCGGCAAGACCCTGGACCAGGCCACTGGCAAGCTGCTGGACAACAACAAGTCCCCGGCGCGCAAGGTCGGTGAAATCGACAACCGCGGCAGCCACTTCTACCTGGCCCTGTACTGGGCCCAGGCCCTGGCTGCCCAGGACGACGACGCAGCCCTGAAGGCTCACTTCGCAGCGCTGGCCAAGCAGCTCACCGAGCAGGAAGCCACCATCGTTGCCGAACTGGCCGCCGTACAGGGCAAGCCGGCCGACATCGGCGGCTACTACCGCTCCAACCCCGAGCTGACCAGCAAGGTGATGCGCCCCAGCAACACCTTCAACGCCGCTCTGGCCTCGCTGAACGCCTGATAAGGCTTGAGCGTGAAAAGAACCCCGGCCCCGTGCCGGGGTTCTTTTTTACAGCGCCCCCCTGCCCCTCAACACTTCCCTGTGGAGCCAACGACATGCAGTGGCAACCCCATATCACCGTGGCCACGGTCATCGAAGACCAGGGCCGCTTCCTCTTAGTCGAAGAGTTCAAGGCCGGGCGCCTGGTGCTCAACCAGCCTGCCGGACACCTGGAAGCCAACGAATCGCTGCGCGAAGCCGCGCTGCGTGAAACGCTCGAGGAAACCGGCTGGGACGTTGAGCTGACCGGCCTTCTGGGCATCTACCTCTACACCGCGCCAAGCAACGGAGTGACCTACCAGCGCGTATGCTTCTGCGCCCGTCCGCTACACCATGACCCCGCGCGCGAACTGGACAGCGACATCAGCGGCATCACCTGGCTGAGCCGTGACGAACTGGCCGCACAACCCGAGCGCTGGCGCAGCGAGCTGGTACTGCGCTGCGTGGACGATTATCTGCAGGGTGTCAGCGGTTCACTGGAGCTGCTGCGCGACTGACCGTCGCGGCGGCAACGCCAATCCCGCGCACGCGGCGCGTCGTCGTGTGGGGCGGGCCAAGGCTTTCTGGTAGACTCGGCAGCTTTTCAGGCTTCACTCGCAGATTCCCATGCAAGCACCTAGCACCCAACGCGTGATCGTCGGCATGTCCGGCGGCGTCGATTCGTCCGTTTCCGCCCTGCTGCTGATGGAACAGGGCTACCAGGTCGAAGGCCTGTTCATGAAGAACTGGGACGAAGACGACGGTACCGAGTACTGCACCGCCATGGACGACCTGGCCGACGCCCAGGCCGTATGCGAGCGCATCGGCATCAAGCTGCACACCGCCAACTTCGCCGCCGAGTACTGGGACAACGTGTTCGAGCATTTCCTCGCCGAATACAAGGCCGGACGCACGCCGAACCCGGACATCCTGTGCAACCGCGAGATCAAGTTCAAGGCCTTCCTCGACTACGCCCTGTCGCTCGGCGCCGACCTGATCGCCACCGGGCACTATGTGCGCCGCCGCGATATCGACGGCCGCACCGAGCTGCTCAAGGGACTGGACCCGAACAAGGACCAGAGCTATTTCCTGCATGCCGTCGGCGGCGAGCAGATCGCCAAGACCCTGTTCCCGGTTGGCGAACTGGAAAAACCGCAGGTACGCGCCATTGCCGAGAAGTACGAGCTGGCCACGGCGAAGAAAAAGGATTCCACCGGCATCTGCTTCATCGGTGAGCGCCGTTTCAGCGACTTCCTCAAGCAGTACCTGCCTGCCCAGCCGGGCGACATCGAAACCACCGACGGCCAGGTGATCGGGCGCCATCACGGCCTGATGTACCACACCATCGGCCAGCGCCAGGGCCTCGGCATCGGCGGCATGAAGGACGCTGGCGATGATCCCTGGTACGTGCTGCGCAAGGACCTGACGCGCAACGTGCTGATCGTCGGTCAGGGCAACGAACACCCCTGGCTGTTCTCCCGCGCCCTGCTCGCCTCGGAAATCTACTGGGTCAACCCGGTGGACCTGAGCAGCCCGCGTCGCCTGACCGCCAAGGTGCGCTATCGCCAGCGCGACCAGTTCTGCACCCTGGAGCAGAGCGAGAACGGCTACCGCGCCGTCTTCGACGAGCCGCAGCGCGCCGTCACCCCGGGGCAGTCCGTGGTGTTCTACGACGGCGAGGTGTGCCTCGGCGGCGGCGTGATCGAAAGCGCAGAAGCCTGGCACGAGGACGCCCGATGACCCCGCTTCAGGAGCAACTGGTTGCACTCGGCGCCGTGTTCGAAGCGGCCGTGCTGGCGGACAAGATCGCCCGCACCGGCCAGGTCAGCGAAGCCTCGATGAGCTGCATGCTCGGCAGCCTGCTGGTACGCGACCCGAAGAGCACGCTGGACGTGTATGGCGGCGACGACCTCAACCTGCGTGACGGCTATCGCGCCCTGATCAGCTCGCTGGAGCGCAATCCGGCCGCCTTGCAGCGCGAGCCGCTGCGCTATTCCCTGGCCCTCATCGGCCTGGAGCGGCAACTCGACAAGCGCGACGACATGCTGCAGATCATGGGCAGCCGTCTCGACCAGATCCAGCAGCAGGTGGAGCATTTCGGCCTGGTGCACGACAACGTCATCGCGGCCTGCGGCGGCCTGTATCATGACACCATCAGCACCTTCCGCCAGCGCATTCAGGTGCATGGTGACATGCGCTTCCTGCAGCAGCCGAACAATGCCGCGAAGATTCGCTCCCTGCTGCTGGCCGGCATCCGCTCGGCACGCCTGTGGCGACAACTGGGCGGACACCGCTGGCAGCTGGTATTCAGCCGCGGCAAGCTGCTCAAAGAACTCTATGAACTGATGCGCACCTGACCATGAGCCCAGCCAGCCGCAGCGTCAAACCCCTCCAGGGTGCCCTGCTGCTGGCGCTCTCGGCCCTGTTGTTCGCCTTTACCGGCGTCGGCATTCGCGAGATATCCGTCAGCGTCAACAACGAGTCGGTGGTGTTCTTCCGCAACCTGGTCGGCGTGCTGTTCTTCCTGCCCCTGGTCCTGGTCCGCGGCGTCGCGCCGATGCGCACCACTCGCCTCAAGTCCCACCTGTGGCGCACCACCTACGGCCTGGCGGCGATGTACTGCTTCTTCTACGCCATCGCCCACCTGCCCCTGGCTGACGCCATGCTGTTCACCTACTCGGCACCGGTCTTCACCCCGCTGATCGCCCATCTCTGGCTGAAGGAGCCACTGACCAGGCGCATGCTGGTCAGCAGCCTCGTCGGCCTGTGCGGCGTGCTGCTGGTGGCCAAGCCCAGTGCCTCGCTGTTCGAGGGGGCCGCCCTGATCGGCCTGGCCGCCAGCCTGCTGGCAGCCTTCGCCTTCGTTTCCATCCGTGAAATGAGCGACAGCGAGCCGGCCACCCGCATCGTTTTCTACTTCTCGCTGTTCAGCGCACTGTTTTCCGCCATTCCGCTGACCTGGAGCTGGCAGCCGCTGGACGCCACCCAACTGGGCTGGCTCGTCGGCATCGGCCTGCTGGCCACCGCCAGCCAGATCATCATGTCCCGCGCCTACGGCCTCGCGCCGCCAGGACTGATCGGCCCCTTCGCCTACCTGGCCATCGTCTTCGGCGGCATCATCGCCTGGCTGCTCTGGGACGAGACGCCGGACACCCTGTCGCTGCTCGGCGCGGCGCTGATTTTCGCCGCCAGCCTGCTATCGGTCGCCAGACGCAGCGCATAGGCGGCGAAGCGTTGGTTTTCATGTATGATATGCGCCCTTTTCTTCAGAGGTCGTCCTGGCGCACGAGCCAAGGCCCGTTTCACCCAAACAGGCCCGACGCAACGCGGCACCCGGACGACTGATCAGCCCGACAGCCCGAGAACGCCCACATGCAGCTTTCCTCGCTCACCGCGGTTTCCCCCGTCGACGGCCGCTATGCCGGCAAAACCAGCGCCCTGCGCCCCATCTTCAGCGAATACGGCCTGATCCGTAGCCGCGTACTGGTCGAAGTGCGCTGGCTGCAGCGCCTCGCCGCGCACGAAGGCATTCCGGAAGTGGCGCCCTTCTCCGCCGAAGCCAACGCCCTGCTCAACGAGCTGGCGGAAAACTTCGCCGTCGAGCACGCGGAGCGTGTGAAGGAAATCGAACGCACCACCAACCACGACGTCAAGGCCGTGGAATACCTGCTCAAGGAGCAGGCCGCCAAGCTGCCGGAACTGGACAAGGTCAGCGAGTTCATCCACTTCGCCTGCACCAGCGAGGACATCAACAACCTGTCCCACGCGCTGATGTTGCGTGAAGGTCGCGACGACGTGCTGCTGCCGCTGATGAAGCAGCTGGCCGGCGCCATTCGCGAGCTGTCGGTGAAGTTCGCCGACGTGCCGATGCTGTCGCGCACCCACGGCCAGCCGGCCTCGCCGACCACCCTGGGCAAGGAACTGGCCAACGTCGTCTACCGCCTCGAGCGGCAGATCGCACAAGTCGCCGCCGTGCCACTGCTGGGCAAGATCAACGGCGCCGTGGGCAACTACAACGCGCACCTGTCGGCCTACCCGAGCATCGACTGGGAAGCCAACGCCCGCCAGTTCATCGAAGGTGACCTGGGCCTGACCTGGAACCCCTACACCACCCAGATCGAGCCGCACGACTACATCGCCGAACTGTTCGACGCCATTGCCCGCTTCAACACCATCCTGATCGACTTCGATCGCGACGTGTGGGGCTACATCTCCCTCGGCTACTTCAAGCAGAAGACCATCGCGGGCGAGATCGGCTCCTCGACCATGCCGCACAAGGTCAACCCGATCGACTTCGAGAACTCCGAAGGCAACCTGGGCATCGCCAATGCGATCTTCCAGCACCTGGCCAGCAAGCTGCCGATCTCCCGCTGGCAGCGTGACCTGACCGACTCCACCGTGCTGCGCAACCTCGGCGTCGGTTTCGCCCACAGCGTCATCGCCTATGAAGCAAGCCTCAAGGGAATCAGCAAGTTAGAGCTCAATGCTCAACGTATTGCTGAAGACCTGGATGCCTGCTGGGAAGTGCTCGCCGAGCCGATCCAGACCGTGATGCGCCGCTACGCCATCGAGAACCCCTACGAGAAGCTCAAGGAGCTGACCCGCGGCAAGGGCATCAGCCCCGAGGCCCTGCTGGCCTTCATCGACGGCCTGGACATGCCGACCGCCGCCAAGGAAGAGCTCAAGCAACTGACCCCGGCGCGCTACATCGGTAACGCCGTGGCCCAGGCCAAGCGCATCTGAGCGACACCAGCCTCGAGGACGCCCGGCTGAGCCGGGCGTTTTTGTTTAAAGGTTTTTATCCATTTCAAGGGCTTACCGATGAATCCTGATACTCCGCTGCAATTGCTGGGTGGCCTCACAGCCCGCGAGTTCCTGCGCGACTACTGGCAGAAGAAACCGCTGCTGGTGCGCCAGGCCATCCCCGATTTCGAGAGTCCGATCAGCCCGGACGAACTGGCGGGGCTGGCGCTGGAAGAGGAAGTCGAATCGCGCCTGGTGATCGAGCATGGCGAGCGCCCCTGGGAACTGCAGCGCGGCCCGTTCAACGAAGACACCTTCCAGGACCTGCCGGAACGCGACTGGACCCTGCTGATTCAGGCGGTCGACCAGTTCGTGCCCGAGGTCGCCGAGCTGCTGGAGGACTTCAAGTTCCTGCCCAAGTGGCGCATCGACGACCTGATGATCAGCTTCGCCGCCCCCGGTGGCGGCGTCGGCCCGCATTTCGACAACTACGACGTATTCCTGCTGCAGGCCCATGGCCATCGCCGCTGGCAAGTGGGCCAGATGTGCGATTCCGACAGCCCGCTGCTCCCCCACGCCGATCTGAAGATCCTGGCCGAATTCGAACCAACTGAAGAGTGGGTGCTGGAGCCCGGCGATATGCTCTATCTGCCGCCGTGCCTGGCCCACAACGGCATTGCCGAGGATGATTGCATGACCTATTCCGTGGGCTTCCGCGCGCCAAGCGCTGCCGAAGTACTGACCCATTTCACCGATTTCCTCGGCCAGTTCCTGCCCGACGAAGAGCGCTACAGCGACGCCGACATCCAGCCGAGCGAAGATCCGCACCAGATCCAGCGCGACGCCCTGGAGCGCCTCAAGGCCCTGCTCAACGAGCACATGAGTGACGAGCGCCTGCTGATGACCTGGTTCGGCCAGTTCATGACCGAGCCCAAGTACCCGGAGCTGGTCGCTGGCATCGAGATCGGTGAAGAGGATTTCCTCGGCGCCCTGGAAGATGGCGCGATCATCATCCGCAACCCCAGCGCACGCATGGCCTGGTCGGAAGTTGGCGAAGACCTGGTACTGTTCGCCAGCGGCCAGAGCCGCCTGGTCACGGCTCGCCTGCGCGAACTGCTGAAGCTGATCTGTAGCGCCGACGCGCTGCATGTCGAGAACCTTGGCGCCTGGCTGGCCGACGACGAAGGGCGTACCCTGCTCTGGGAACTGGTCAAACAGGGAAGCCTGGGGTTCGCCGATGAGTGAGATCACTGTCCGCGTGGCGGACTGGCATAAGGACAATGCCGAGCTGCGGCGGATTCGGGACACCGTTTTCGTCGCCGAACAGTCCGTTCCGCCGGAACTGGAGTGGGACGCCGAGGACGCCGATGCCGTGCATTTTCTCGTCGAGGAAGGCGACTACGCGGTCGGCACGGCGCGCCTGCTGCCCGACGGCCATATCGGCCGCGTCTCGGTGCTCAAGGACTGGCGCGGCCTCAAGGTGGGCGAGACGCTGATGCAAGCGGTGATCGCCGAGGCGGAAAAGCGCGGCCTGCGTCAGCAAATGCTCACCGCTCAGGTGCATGCCACGCCGTTCTATGAAAGGCTAGGCTTCAGGATAGTCAGCGACGAATATCTCGACGCCGGCATCCCGCACGTGGACATGGTGCGCACCAGCCAGTAGAGGAAGCGATGGACAACGAAGACGCCCCGGTCGATACGGACGATACGCAAGCGCCCAGCGAGCTGGCGGCTATCGAATTCGAGTCGCCGGGGCGTTTTGCCGTGCACAATCCCGAGCCCGTCACGCCAGATGCCGCGCAGTGGGAGCCGGCGCCCTTCATCCTCGGCCAGCACGAACGCCTGGAGCGCTTCAGCCAGCCACAGGAGGCCCGCGCCCACGTCCTGGCGCTGATCCAGCAGGCGCAGCGCAGCCTGTGCCTGTACAGCGACGACCTGGAGCCATGGCTGTATCACCACAGCAGCGTGCAGCAGGCCTGCACCCGCTTCCTGCTCTCCAGTCCGCGTGCGCGCCTGCGCATCCTGTTGCGCGACCCGACGCGCGCGGTGAAGGATGGCCACCGCCTGCTCACCCTGTCACGGCGGCTGTCGTCCAATCTGCATATCCGCAAGCTCAACCCCGATTACCCCAGTGACGAACTGGCCTACCTGATCGCCGACGACAGAGGCCTGCTGCTGCGCCCCGAGCTCGACCAGCAGGCCGGCTACGCGCTGTATGCCGACCCGGCACGCGTGCGCCAGCGCCAGGCTCAGTTCGATCAGGCCTGGGATACCAGCATCACCGATCCTGACCTGCGGAGCTTTCTGCTATGACCCTGCGCACGCTGCTCGCCACCCTGCTCCTTGGTCTGTGCCTGCCCCTGCATGCGGCGACGGAAGTGATCCCACTGAACTACCGCACCGCCGACGACGTGCTCGGCGTGGTGCAGTCGATGCTGGGCAACGAAGGCCGGGTCAGCGCCTATGGCAATCAACTGATCGTCAACGCATCGCCGGGCAAGATCAGCGAAGTTCGCCTGCTTCTGCAGCAGCTCGACACCCAGCCTCGCCGGCTGCTGATCACCGTGGAGAGCAGCGACAGCAATTACCAGAACGATCGCGGCTACCGCGTCGACGGCACGCTCAGCGCCGGCAACGCCGAGGTCCAGGTGGGGCGCGGCGAGGTGAATGGTCGTGACCAGGTGCGCATCATCCGCCGCAGCACCGACAGCCGTGGTGGCGGCACCCAGCAGGTGCAGGCGACCGAAGGCTATCCGGCATTGATCCAGGTGGGCCAGAGCGTGCCGCTGACCACCACCAGCACCGGCCCCTACGGCCAGGTCTATCAGGACACCCAGTATCGCGACGTGACGCGCGGCTTCTACGTGACGGCCAGCCTGTCCGGCGAACTGGTGCACGTGACCATCAGCAGCCAGCGTGACCGCGTCAGCAGCAACCGCTCCAACGTGATCGACGTGCAGAGCACCGACACCCGCGTCAGCGGTCGGCTCGGCGAGTGGATCACCCTGGGTGGCGTCAGCGAGGAAACCAGCTCCGACGGCCGCGACGTGCTGCGCCGTCACACCACGCAAGGCCGCGAAGACATGTCGCTGCGCCTCAAGGTCGAAGCCCTCGACTGACCCCCGACCAAAGTCGCATGCCCCTTTCGCCCTGCGTAGCATGGACAGTGCGCGCAGCCCGCGAAATGCCTGAAACGCCCGCCCCATGGGCCGCCATCAATGACCAACCGGTCATCTACTGAATATGTAGTAGTTTTAAAAAACCACTACAAAACGTTTGACGAAGCATTTCACCAGAGGCATGATGGCCTCGCTCCCGCTAGCCAGGGGTCCTGAAAAGGATCTCCAGATCGCCCGCGAAGTACTTCGCGACGATCCGTGTCCCAACAGCCCACAAGGCCGTACGACGAGGTTGCGACTGGAACGTAGTTGTCCTGAGGGACGGGGAAGCGTTTAGCGTCAGACAGATCGAAAGCCCAGCAGGTGCCCAAGGTTTCCACGAGCCGACCCGCACTGGCGACGTCACCGAACTGTTAGCTGCATCTCCCCTCCTCGCGGTACATCCTCGCCCCAGCCGTTTTCTCGCCGTTCAAGTGGAAGCCTCCCGCAGCCGCTGCATCCGTGCGCGCATTGAGTGGGTAGTCGGTGCTCAACCAACACATTTTCTGAAGGATTGACCATGTCCGCATATCAAAACGACATCAAGGCTGTAGCCGCTCTGAAAGAGAAATTCGGCAGCAGCTGGAGCGCTATCAACCCAGAGTCCGTCGCCCGTATGCGCGCTCAGAACCGCTTCAAGACCGGTCTGGAAATCGCTCAGTACACCGCTGACATCATGCGCAAGGACATGGCCGAGTACGACGCCGATTCGTCCGTCTACACCCAGTCCCTGGGCTGCTGGCACGGCTTCATCGGTCAGCAGAAGCTGATCTCGATCAAGAAGCACCTGAAGACCACCAACAAGCGCTACCTGTACCTGTCCGGCTGGATGGTCGCGGCCCTGCGTTCCGACTTCGGCCCGCTGCCGGACCAGTCGATGCACGAGAAGACTGCCGTCTCCGACCTGATCGAAGAGCTGTACACCTTCCTGCGCCAGGCTGACAGCCGCGAGCTGGACCTGCTGTTCACCGCCCTGGACGCCGCCCGTGACGCTGGCGACCACGCCAAGGCTGCCGAGATCCAGGCGCAGATCGACAACCACGAGACCCACATCGTCCCGATCATCGCCGACATCGACGCTGGCTTCGGTAACCCGGAAGCCACCTACCTGCTGGCCAAGCGCATGATCGAAGCCGGTGCCTGCTGCATCCAGATCGAGAACCAGGTTTCCGACGAGAAGCAGTGCGGCCACCAGGACGGCAAAGTGACCGTTCCGCACGCCGACTTCCTCGCCAAGATCGCTGCCGTTCGCTACGCGTTCCTCGAACTGGGTATCGACAACGGCGTGATCGTCGCTCGTACCGACTCCCTGGGTGCCGGCCTGACCAAGCAGATCGCCGTGACCAAAGAGCCGGGCGACCTGGGCGACCTGTACAACTCCTTCCTCGACTGCGACGAAATCTCCGACGCCGAGCTGGGCAACGGTGATGTCGTGATCAAGCGCGAAGGCAAGCTGCTGCGTCCGAAGCGTCTGCCGTCCAACCTGTTCCAGTTCCGCAAGGGCACTGGCGAAGACCGCTGCGTACTGGACTGCATCACCAGCCTGCAGAACGGCGCCGACATGCTGTGGATCGAAACCGAGAAACCGCACGTTGGCCAGATCAAGGGCATGGTTGACCGCATCCGCGAAGTCATCCCGAACGCCAAGCTGGTTTACAACAACAGCCCGTCCTTCAACTGGACCCTGAACTTCCGCCAGCAGGTGTTCGACGCCATGGCCGCCGAAGGCAAGGATGTTTCCGCCTACGACCGCGCCAAGCTGATGAGCGTCGAGTACGACGAGACCGAACTGGCTCAGGTTGCCGACGAGAAGATCCGCACCTTCCAGCGCGATGGTTCCGCTCAGGCCGGCATCTTCCACCACCTGATCACCCTGCCGACCTACCACACCGCCGCGCTGTCCACCGACAACCTGGCCAAGGGCTACTTCGCCGACCAGGGCATGCTGGCCTACGTGAAAGGCGTTCAGCGTCAGGAGCTGCGTCAGGGCATCGCCTGCGTCAAGCACCAGAACATGGCTGGCTCCGACATCGGCGACAACCACAAGGAGTACTTCGCTGGCGAAGCTGCTCTGAAGGCAAGCGGTAAAGACAACACCATGAACCAGTTCCACTAAGAACGGTTCTCTGCTGCGGACCACGCATCCGCAGCAGTTCTTTTGCCTAATCCGCCCCGGCCCTGCCGGGGCTTTTTTTATCCCCTGCGTTCAACCTGCCGGGCAGGCGCATGAGCGCCCTCTTCTGGCAGATTTGTGCGGCAGTGCGCAGGCACTGTCACGATTCCGTCGTTTTCCTTGATTAGCGTCATAGCTCCGTCGATCAGCCCAATCAAGGAGCCCACCGTGCGTATCGAACAAGAGCAAGACGTGCTATTCGGCAATGGCGATGAACCCCTCAGCAACGCCTCCAGCAACCCCCATATCAATGCCCTGATCGAGGCCGGACTGAGCCGCCGCCAGGTGGTTGCAGGCGGTGCGGCACTCGGCGTCATGGGCTTCCTCGGCGTCGCCCTGCCCGGCAGTGCCGAAGCCGCCGGGAATCCGCTCAAGGACTTGCTCGAACGCCTGAAGAAGCGCGGCAAGCGACTGCCGTTCACGGCGGTGGCGGCCAGCCGTGCCGATACCATCAGCGTACCGGCCGGCTACAAGGCCACGCCCTTCATTCCCTGGGGCACGCCCATTCGCGGCAGCTTCCCGGCATTCCTCGACAATGCCGGCAACAGCGCCGCCGATCAGGCCGATCAGGTGGGCATGCACCACGACGGCATGCACTTCTTCCCCATCGATGGTCAGCGCGGTGGCGGCCACAAGAGCGACCACGGCCTGCTGGTCCTCAACCACGAGTACATCGACGCCCCGCTACTGCACCCCAACGGCCCGACGCTGGTCGACGGCAAGCGCAGCAGCGCCGACGAGGTCCGCAAGGAAATCAACGCCCACGGGGTTTCGGTGGTGGAAGTTCGTCGCAACCGCGGCCAGTGGGAGGTACTGCCCAGTGCCCGCAATCGCCGCATCACCGGCGCGACACCGATGCAGATCAGCGGCCCGGCGCGCGGCCACGCCCTGCTCAGCACCCGCTACAGCCCGGACGGCACCGCCACGCGCGGCACGCTGAACAACTGCTCCAACGGCTTCACACCCTGGGGCACCTACCTGACCTGCGAGGAAAACTGGGCCGGCTACTTTGCCAGCGCCGACGCCGAGCGTCCGCGCGAAATGACGCGCTACGGGGTCGGCAGTGCCAGCCGCTACGGTTGGGATCACCTGGCCGGTGACGAATTTCAGCGCTTCAACGCCACCCGCCTGGCCGCCAACGCCAGTGGCGACTACCGCAACGAGCCCAACCACTTCGGCTGGATCGTCGAGATCGATCCCTTCGCCCCCGAAGCCGCGCCGGTCAAACGCACCGCCCTGGGCCGCTTCGCCCACGAGGGTCTGGTGTTCGCCCCGACCAAGCCGGGGCGCCCGGTGGTCTGCTACTCCGGCGACGACTCGCAGAACGAGTACATCTACAAGTTCGTCAGCCGTGGCAAGTACATCCCGGGGCGCAGCAACGGCAGTCTGCTCGACGAGGGCACACTCTACGTGGCGCGCTTCAAGGCCAATGGCAAGGGCGAATGGTTGGCGCTGGACATCCGCAACAAGGCCTTCCAGGCGGCCTGCAGGGCTGCCGGGGTCAGCTTCGCCGACCAGGGCGAGGTGCTGATCAACACCCGCCTGGCGGCCGACATCGTGGGCGCCACCAAGATGGACCGGCCGGAATGGGGGGCGATGAACCCGCAGAACGGCGACATCTATTTCACCCTGACCAACAACACCTCGCGCACCGTCGTGGACGCCGCCAACCCGCGCCCGGCCAACGCCTATGGTCACATCATCCGCTGGCGCGAGCAGAGCCGCGACCATGCCGGCCGCGAGTTCGTCTGGAGCCTGTTCCTGCTGGCCGGGCCGGAAGACGACAGCCTCGACCCCAACGGCAGGCCGCTGACCGCCGACAATCGCCTGGCCAGCCCGGACGGCCTCTGGTTCGATAACGACGGTCGCCTGTGGATCCAGACCGACATGAGCGGCAGCCAGCTGGCCAGCGGCCCGTTCGGCAACAACCAGATGCTGGTGGCCGAGCCCGTCACCGGCGAGGTCAAGCGCTTCCTGGTCGGCCCGGTTGGCTGCGAGGTCACCGGCATCACCGCCACGCCGGACTTCCGCACGCTGTTCGTCAACATCCAGCACCCGGGTGAAGGCTCGACCTCGACGAACTTCCGCAGTACCTGGCCGGACGGAGCCGGTCGCCGCCCACGCTCGGCCACCGTGATCGTCACCCGCGACGACGGCAAGCCGCTGCTCTGACCCAGCCGCGCCCCTCTCGCGCCACCGCGCGAGGGGCGGTGCATGCAATCGACGCATGGAACAGGCAAGGCGCAGTCGCGGCTTCTAAGCTGGAACACACTCGACTCGCGCAAGGACCGCCCATGCCTCGTTCTTCCCTGCTGCTCGGCAGCTGCCTCGTATTGGGCAGCGTGACACTCGCCTGGTACTGGCAGCGTCCTGATACCCCGCACTCCGCCATCCCGCAGCCCGTGCAGGCGCGCGCAGCGCAAGCCGCGCAAGGCAGCCCCGCGCCGCCCCCCGCCGACCTCAGCGAGGAGCAGCTGCAACTGCTGGCGAAACCCGAAGTTCAGCAGCAGGAACGGCGTCTGGAGTTCCATCGGCGTTACCGGGGTTTCATCGAGCACGCCAGCGAACTCGACGCTGACGGCCGCGAGGCGCAAGCGCAGCAACTGAGTGAAGGCGTCGACGCACTGGAACGCAGGGGCGAGCTGGCGCTGAGCGAAGCCTTGCTGCTGCAGATCGGCCTGATCAGGGCCGTCAGCACAGACGAGCAGGAACAGAAGCGCCGCGCCGAAGCCCTGATCAGGCGTTACCAGGCCCTCAGTGCAGAGCGCGAGGCCAGGCAGGCGCAACGGGTCGACCCGAACTTCGCACGCTACAAGGCCGAGGAGAAGCGCATCGTCGAGGAAGTGCTGGCCCTGCAGAGCATTCCCGACGGTCTGTCCCGCGATCAGTACCTGCGCCAGCGCCTGCAGGAGGCGCGCGAACGCAACTATCGACAACGCCCGGACAGCTAGCGCCGCGGCAGAGGCGCCGCCGCAGCACTAGCCGATCACCCGTTCAGAGCAGTTGGTCGAGCAGGTAATACAGCAGATTGAACGGCTTGTTGCGGTCGGCCACGTCACTGCTTTCCGATGCTTCCAGCACTTGCCCGCTGCCGTCGAGCACGCTGCTGACGAAATTGTCCAGTTGCAGGTTCTGCTCCTGGATATCGGCATTGGCGAACTCGATGATGCTGGTGCAGTGGCTTTCGTTGACGTCGCGAAACTGCGGGAAGTAGCCCCCGACATTCCCCAGGCTGGCCAGCTGGCTGCGCAGGCGCGACGTATCGGTCGCCCAGCGTTGCTTGATCAGCGCTTCCTTGGTCGCCTGGTCCGGCGCGTTGACGATCTCCGGATAGAAGCGCTCGTAGGAATAGGCGGAGTAGTTCAGGTCCTGCCAGAAGTGCGTATGGCCCATGCGATCACCCGGCAGGTTGCTCGAGAGCGCCGGGTAGAGGCTGCCCAGGTCGCTCCTGTCGAAGCCGGGCAGGCGCGCCTGCAGGTACTGCAGTGGTCCCTGCTCGGCATCCAGGCCCCAGGCCTGACGAATGAAGGTTTGCAGCGGATAGGACGGATAGCGCTGGTTGTCCCCCGCCAGGGCGGTGTAGACCGGCCCGGAGTCGTTGATCAGGTAGCCGCGACTGGGCGCCATGTCCTGGCGCAGGTTGGCATAGTTGGTCAGGCTGCCGGCGCCGCCGGCGCTGCACCCTGTGGTCAGCATCTGCGTGGGGCGCGGCAGGTTGTCCTTGAGCCACCCCACCACGGCGCGCATGTTGCGCAGGCCGTTGTGATGCCAGACCAGGGGCTGCTGCTGCCCCTGCGGGTCGTCATACACCGCCACCTTGTCGCCGGAATAGATGTCACCGGTGCAGTACGGCACGTAGACCATGTTCCAGTTCTGCGTCTTCACCCGCGTCCAGGGATGCAGGCGCACCACGAACGGGCTGACCAGGCTCGCCCCCGGATTGAGCAGCGACATGTAGTCGTCGGCGATCCCGTCGGGGTTGCGCGCACCGCGAATGCCGGCCTGCCCGCTGCAACTGGCGTAGTCCCAGCAGGCACCGCCACCCTCCAGGTAGACGATGGTGTTGCGGGTATTCGGCACCCGGTTGATGAAGAACTTGTAGGGCGAGCCATTGCCGCACACCGCGCCGGTTTCCGGCGCCATCTGGATGGTCTGCCAGCCGTAGTAGTTGCCAGCATTGAAGCCACTGTTGAAGCCGCTCGGATTGGCCAGCAGCGGATAAGGCCCGACGCGCTGCGCCGGCGTGACCGGATTGTCGGCCCCAGGTGGGGAGACCAGATTGCTCAAGGTCTGCCAGAAGCTGTAGTCGCCCTGCTCGGCGCTGGCAGGCGCACTCAGGGCGAGTAGCAGAACGACAGGAACGACACGCGACAGGGACTGGGCGACAGGCATGGCAAAACCCCTCATCTTGTTATTCGTACGAAGGGTCGGCATACCCAGGCAGGGGCAACAGCGCAGACCCAGCGGTTGGTGGGCACTGCTCGATCAATGATGCATCGCGCTCCGGCGATTCATGCACGCTAGTACAAGATTGCGGGTGCAACACCCGGGAAGGCATATCGTTTAGTGATAATCGCGGCTTATGCTTATACCTTTGCCCATGACACGGGCCTGCACCTGCTGCTTTCGCCCCAACACCAAAGTGGCAATGAATTGCTCATTTCGCGGCGGCTCATCCGGGACGGAAACAAGGCAGATTAGTCAGCTGAATTTGCTGCGCAAAGTTGCCAGCGAGGGGTTGCCAGCTATAGTTGCGGGGACGACGGGACGAGCGAAAGGCTCAAGAACGGCACTGCGGGCGCCTGTCAATCACAAGCTCGACAGAAATGATCAAACTGCGAGAATAATTTTTCTCTGAAAAATTTACTTACAGTTGGCGTGCACATAGTATTGTATACACACTTTGCGTCAGCGCCCTCGATGGCGTTAGGCGACTACTAAATTAAAAGCCGTTCCTTAATTTCAAGGAGTACCGGCATGCCTGATGCGGTAACGACCATGTCCCAGAACTGGGCTTTCGCTGTTTTCTTGCTGGGTGTCTGCGGGCTCATCGCCTTCATGCTCGGCGTCTCCAGCCTGCTTGGCAGCAAGGCGTGGGGCCGCAGCAAGAACGAGCCGTTCGAGTCCGGCATGCTTCCCACCGGCAGCGCGCGTCTGCGCCTGTCAGCCAAGTTCTATCTGGTCGCGATGCTCTTCGTGATCTTCGACGTTGAAGCCCTCTATCTCTTCGCTTGGGCTGTCTCGGTGCGCGAAAGCGGCTGGGCGGGCCTGATCGAAGCTACAGTTTTCATAGCAATTCTGTTGGCAGGTCTTGTCTATCTTTGGCGTATCGGCGCGCTCGATTGGGCACCGCAGGGACGTCGTGAACGGCAGGCGAAGCTAAAACAATGAGGCTTTGGCGATGCAATACAAACTTACTCGGGTCGACCCGGATGCGCCCAATGAGGCGTATCCGATCGGCCAGCGGGAGGTCGTCTCCGACCCGCTGCTAGAGGACCAGGTTCACAAGAACATCTACATGGGCAAGCTCTCGGACGTGCTGAACGGCGCGGTCAACTGGGGGCGCAAGAATTCCCTGTGGCCGTACAACTTCGGCCTCTCTTGCTGCTATGTGGAAATGACCACCGCCTTCACCGCGCCGCACGACGTCGCACGCTTCGGCGCCGAAGTCATTCGTGCGTCACCGCGTCAGGCCGACTTCATGGTCATCGCCGGCACCTGCTTCATCAAGATGGCGCCGGTCATCCAGCGTCTCTACGAGCAGATGCTGGAGCCCAAGTGGGTCATCTCCATGGGTTCATGCGCCAACTCCGGCGGCATGTACGACATCTACTCGGTCGTTCAGGGCGTGGACAAGTTCCTCCCCGTGGACGTCTACATTCCCGGCTGCCCGCCCCGTCCGGAGGCGTTCCTGCAAGGCTTGATGCTGCTGCAGGAATCCATCGGCCAGGAGCGCCGCCCGCTATCCTGGGTCGTAGGCGACCAAGGCATCTACCGTGCCGAAATGCCTTCGCAAAAGGAACAGCGCCGCGAGCAGCGAATCGCCGTTACCAACCTGCGTAGCCCTGACGAAGTCTGAGCCGATGCTTGCCTGCGCAAGCCTCACGCCCACTTTCTACGTTGTTCGATAGCGACCGAGACCATGACTGCAGACACCGTTGTGTCCATACCGCCATACAAGGCTGACGACCAGGACGTCGTCGCCGAACTGCGCGCCCAATTCGGCGACGACAGTTTCACCCTGCAAAGCACCCGCACCGGCATGCCGGTTCTCTGGGTCGCCCGCGAGCACCTGATCGAGATGCTCACCTGCCTGCGCAAGCTGCCACGCCCTTACGTGATGCTCTATGACCTGCACGGCGTCGACGAGCGCCTGCGCACCCAGCGTCGCGGCCTGCCGGATGCCGACTTCACCGTGTTCTACCACCTGATGTCGCTGGAGCGTAACAGTGACGTGATGATCAAGGTGGCGCTGCGCGAGGGCGACCTCAACCTGCCGAGCGCCACCGGCATCTGGCCCAACGCCAACTGGTACGAGCGTGAGGTCTGGGACCTGTACGGCATCACCTTCACCGGCCACCCGCACCTGAGCCGCATCATGATGCCGCCGACCTGGGAAGGCCACCCGCTGCGCAAGGACTACCCGGCGCGCGCCACCGAGTTCGACCCCTTCAGCCTGACCCTGGCCAAGCAGCAGCTCGAGGAAGAAGCCGCGCGCTTCCGCCCGGAGGACTGGGGCATGAAACGCGGCGGCGAGCACGAGGACTACATGTTCCTCAACCTCGGCCCCAACCACCCTTCCGCGCACGGTGCCTTCCGCATCATCCTGCAGCTCGACGGTGAAGAGATCGTCGACTGCGTGCCGGAGATCGGCTACCACCACCGTGGCGCCGAGAAGATGGCCGAGCGCCAGAGCTGGCACAGCTTCATCCCCTATACCGACCGCATCGACTACCTCGGCGGGGTGATGAACAACCTGCCCTACGTGCTGGCCGTGGAGAAGCTGGCCGGCATCAAGGTGCCGCAGAAGGTCGACACCATCCGCGTGATGCTCGCCGAATTCTTCCGCATCACCAGCCACCTGCTGTTCCTGGGGACCTACATTCAGGACGTCGGCGCCATGACCCCGGTGTTCTTCACCTTCACCGACCGCCAGCGCGCCTACAAGGTGATCGAGGCCATCACCGGCTTCCGCCTGCATCCGGCCTGGTACCGCATCGGCGGCGTCGCCCACGACCTGCCTCGTGGCTGGGACAAGCTGGTCAAGGAGTTCGTCGACTGGCTGCCCAAGCGCCTCGACGAGTACGAGAAGGCGGCACTGAAGAACAGCATCCTCAAGGCGCGCACCATCGGCGTGGCGCAGTACAACACCAGGGAAGCGCTGGAATGGGGCACCACCGGTGCCGGTCTGCGCGCCACCGGCTGCGACTTCGACCTGCGCAAGGCGCGCCCCTACTCCGGCTACGAGAACTTCGAGTTCGAGGTGCCGCTGGCCGCCAACGGCGACGCTTACGACCGCTGCATGGTCCGCGTGGAAGAGATGCGTCAGAGCATCCGCATCATCGACCAGTGCCTGAAGAACATGCCGGAAGGCCCGTACAAGGCGGACCATCCGCTGACCACGCCGCCACCGAAAGAGCGCACGCTGCAGCACATCGAGACCCTGATCACGCACTTCCTGCAGGTTTCCTGGGGGCCGGTCATGCCGGCCAACGAAGCCTTCCAGATGATCGAGGCGACCAAGGGCATCAACAGCTATTACCTGACGAGCGACGGCAGCACCATGAGCTACCGCACCCGGATTCGCACCCCCAGCTTCGCCCACCTGCAGCAGATCCCCGCAGTGATTCGCGGCAGCATGGTGGCGGACCTGATTGCCTATCTGGGCAGTATCGACTTCGTCATGGCCGACGTGGACCGCTGATCATGAGCACGCTAATCCAGACAGACCGTTTCGTCCTCAGCGAAACCGAACGCTCGGCCATCGAGCACGAGATGCATCACTACGAAGACCCGCGCGCCGCCAGCATCGAGGCGCTGAAGATCGTGCAGAAGGAGCGCGGCTGGGTGCCGGACGGCGCCGCCGATGCCATTGGCGCGATCCTCGGCATCCCCGCCAGCGACGTCGAGGGCGTCGCCACCTTCTACAGCCAGATCTTCCGTCAACCGGTCGGCCGCCATGTCATCCGCGTATGCGACAGCATGACCTGCTACATCGGTGGCCATGAGTCGGTGCTCGCCGAGCTGCAGCAACAGCTCGGCATCGGCCTCGGTCAGACCACCGCCGACGAGCGTTTCACTCTGCTGCCGGTGTGCTGCCTGGGCAATTGCGACAAGGCCCCGGCCGTGATGATCGACGACGACACCTTCGGCGACGTTCGAGCGGACGGCGTAGCCAAGCTGCTGGAGGACTACAAATGAAGACCCTCACCTCCATCGGCCCGGCCAACCGCATCGCCCGCAGCGAAGAGACCCACCCGCTGACCTGGCGCCTGCGCGACGACGCCCAGCCAGTATGGCTGGCCGAGTACCAGGCGAAGAACGGCTATGCCGCCGCACGCAAGGCGCTGACCGAGATGGCCCAGGCCGACATCGTGCAGACCGTCAAGGAATCCGGCCTCAAGGGCCGCGGCGGCGCAGGCTTCCCCACGGGCGTGAAGTGGGGCCTGATGCCGGCCGACGAATCCCTGAACATCCGCTACCTGCTGTGCAACGCGGACGAGATGGAGCCCAACACCTGGAAGGACCGCATGCTCATGGAGCAGCTGCCGCACCTGCTGGTGGAAGGCATGCTGATCTCGGCTCGCGCGCTCAAGGCCTACCGTGGCTACATCTTCCTGCGCGGCGAATACGTCGACGCCGCCGCCAACCTCAACCGCGCCATCGAGGAAGCCAAGGCCGCCGGCCTGCTGGGCAAGAACATCTTCGGCTCAGGTTTCGACTTCGAGCTGTTCGTGCACACCGGCGCCGGGCGCTACATCTGTGGCGAAGAAACCGCGCTGATCAACTCGCTCGAAGGCCGCCGCGCCAACCCGCGCGCCAAGCCGCCCTTCCCCGCTGCCGTCGGCGTGTGGGGCAAGCCGACCTGCGTCAACAACGTCGAGACCCTGTGCAACGTGCCCGCCATCGTTTCTGGCGGTGTCGACTGGTACAAGAGCCTCGCCCGTCCGGGCAGCGAAGACCATGGCACCAAGCTGATGGGCTTCTCCGGCAAGGTGAAGAACCCCGGCCTGTGGGAGCTGCCGTTCGGCGTCAGCGCGCGCGAACTGTTCGAGGAGCATGCCGGCGGCATGCGCGACGGCTACCGGCTCAAGTGCTGGCAGCCGGGCGGCGCCGGTACCGGTTTCCTGCTGCCCGAGCACCTCGAGGCGCAGATGTACGCTGGCGGCATCGCCAAGGTCGGTACGCGCATGGGCACCGGCCTGGCGCTGGCGGTGGACGACTCGATCAGCATGGTCTCCCTGCTGCGCAACATGGAAGAGTTCTTCGCCCGCGAGTCCTGTGGCTGGTGCACGCCGTGCCGCGATGGTCTGCCGTGGAGCGTGAAGATTCTCCGCGCCCTGGAGCGCAAGCAGGGTACCGCCGAAGACATCCAGACCCTGCTCGGGCTGGTCAACTTCCTCGGCCCGGGCAAGACCTTCTGCGCCCACGCACCCGGTGCGGTGGAGCCGCTGGGCAGCGCCATCAAGTATTTCCGTGAAGAGTTCGAGGCCGGTGTGGCCCAGGTGGCGAGCACGCCCCGCACGCCGGCGACCGCGAGCTGAACAGACGAATTCCCTTAGCCAGCCGCTTTAGCAAGCGGGTAAACGAAGACTCAAAGAAATGGCCACTATCCACGTAGACGGCAAAGATTTCGAAGTCGATGGAGCGGACAACCTGCTGCAGGCCTGCCTGTCCCTCGGCCTCGATATCCCCTACTTCTGCTGGCACCCCGCGCTTGGCAGCGTCGGGGCCTGCCGGCAGTGTGCGGTCAAGCAGTACAACGACGAGAACGACACCCGTGGTCGTATCGTCATGTCCTGCATGACGCCTGCCACCGACAACACCTGGATCAGCATCGACGACGAGGAATCCAAGGCGTTCCGCGCCAGCGTCGTCGAATGGCTGATGACCAACCACCCGCACGACTGTCCGGTGTGCGAGGAAGGCGGTCACTGCCACCTGCAGGACATGACGGTGATGACCGGGCACAACGCCCGTCGCTATCGCTTCACCAAGCGCACCCACCAGAACCAGGAGCTTGGCCCGTTCATCGCCCATGAGATGAACCGCTGCATCGCCTGCTACCGCTGCGTGCGCTACTACAAGGACTACGCCGGCGGCACCGACCTGGGCGTGTATGGCGCGCACGACAACGTGTACTTCGGTCGCGTCGAGGACGGCACGCTGGAAAGCGAGTTCTCCGGCAACCTGGTCGAGGTCTGCCCGACCGGCGTGTTCACCGACAAGACCCATTCCGAGCGCTACAACCGCAAGTGGGACATGCAGTTCGCCCCGAGCATCTGCCATGGCTGCTCCAGCGGCTGCAACATCAGTCCCGGTGAGCGCTACGGCGAACTGCGCCGGATCGAGAACCGCTTCAACGGCTCGGTCAACCAGTACTTCCTCTGCGACCGTGGCCGTTTCGGCTACGGCTACGTCAACCGCGAGGATCGCCCGCGCCAGCCATTGCTGGGGGGGCAGGCGCTGGGCATCGATGCCGCGCTGGACAAGGCCGCCGAGCTGCTCAAGGGCAAGCGCGTGATCGGCATCGGCTCGCCGCGCGCCAGCCTCGAAGCCAACTTCGCCCTGCGCGAACTGGTCGGCGCCGAGCACTACTACAGTGGCATCGCGGCCGCCGAGCTGGACAACATTCGCCTGATCCGCGACATCCTGCGCAACGGCCCGCTGCCGACGCCGACGCTGCGCGATGTCGAGCTTCACGACGCCATCTTCGTCCTCGGCGAAGACCTGACCCAGACCGCCGCGCGCCTGGCCCTGGCCCTGCGCCAGGCCGTCAAGGGCAAGGCCACCGAGATCGCCGCTGGCGCACGCATCCAGGACTGGCACATGGCAGCCGTGCAGAACGTCGCCCAGCACGCCCGGCATCCCCTGTTCATCGCCAGCGTCGGCGAGACCCGCCTGGATGACGTCGCCGCCGAGAGCGTGCATGCCGCGCCGGCCGATCTGGCCCGTATCGGTTTCGCCGTGGCCCACGCCATCGACCCCAGCGCCCCGGCCGTGGACGGCCTGGAAGCGGAGGCGCGCGAGCTGGTACAGCGCATCGCCGCTGCGCTGACCAACGCCAGTCGCCCGCTGATCGTGTCCGGTGCCTCGCTGGGCGACAAGGCCCTGATCGAAGCGGCCGCCAACATCGCCAGCGCCCTGAAGAACCGTGAGAAGAACGGCTCGCTGAGCCTGGTGGTGCCCGAGGCCAACAGCCTGGGCCTGGCCCTGCTCGGCGGCGAATCCGTCGACGCCGCGCTGCAGGCCCTGAGCAGCGGCCAGGCCGATGCCGTGATCGTGCTGGAGAACGACCTGTACCGCCGCGCCGATGCCGCCAAGGTCGATGCCGCGCTGGCTGCCGCGCAGAGCGTGATCGTCGCCGACCACCAGCGCACCGCGACCAGCGAACGCGCCCACCTGCTGCTGCCGGTGGCCAGCTTCGCCGAGGGCGACGGCACCCTGGTCAGCCTCGAGGGCCGCGCCCAGCGTTTCTTCCAGGTCTATGAGCCGAGCTACTACGACAGCAACATCCTGATCCGCGAGGGCTGGCGCTGGCTGCACGCACTGCACAGCACCCTGCAGGGCAAGGCCGTGGACTGGACGCAGCTGGACCAGGTCACCGACGCCTGCGCCGCCAGCAACCCGCTGCTGGCCGGCATCAGGGACGCCGCGCCGAGCGCCGCGTTCCGCATCAAGGGCCTCAAGCTGGCGCGCGAACCGCATCGCTACAGCGGTCGCACCGCCATGCGCGCCAACATCAGCGTGCACGAGCCGCGTCAGCCGCAGGATCAGGATTCGGCCTTCGCCTTCTCCATGGAAGGCTACGCCGGCAGCAAGGAAGACCGGCAGCAGATTCCGTTCGCCTGGTCGCCGGGCTGGAACTCGCCGCAGGCCTGGAACAAGTTCCAGGACGAGGTCGGTGGTCACCTGCGCGCCGGCGACCCCGGCGTGCGTCTGCTCGAGGCCGCTGGCAACGCGTTGCCCTGGTTCGCGGTGAACGCAGCGTTCAACCCGGCGCCCGGTACCTGGCAGGTAGCGCCACTGCACCACCTGTTCGGCAGCGAGGAAAACTCCGCGCGTGCCAAGCCCATCCAGGAACGCATGCCCGAGCCCTATGTGGCCCTGGCCCGCGACGAGGCGGCTCGCCTGGGGGTGAACGACGGTGCGCTGCTGGCTCTGCGCGTCAACGGCCAGGCCCTGCGCCTGCCGCTGCAGGTGCGTGACGACCTGGGCGTCGGCCTGGTCGGCCTGCCGGTCGGCTTGCCGGGCATTCCGGCGACGCTCGCCGGTGCCAGCGTGACCCTGCTGCAGGAGGCCGCACAATGAGCTGGTTGACGCCCGAACTGATCGAGATCGTCATCGCCGTACTCAAGGCCATCGTCATCCTGCTGGTGGTGGTGGTCTGCGGTGCGCTGCTGAGCTTCATCGAGCGGCGCCTGCTCGGCTGGTGGCAGGACCGCTACGGCCCCAACCGCGTCGGGCCGTTCGGCATGTTCCAGATCGCCGCCGACATGATCAAGATGTTCTTCAAGGAGGACTGGACGCCGCCGTTCGCCGACAGGTTCATCTTCATCCTGGCACCGATGATCGCCTTCTCGGCGATGCTGATGGCCTTCGCCATCATCCCCATCACCCCGACCTGGGGGGTGGCGGACCTGAACATCGGCATCCTGTTCTTCTTCGCCATGGCCGGCCTTTCGGTCTACGCGGTGCTGTTCGCCGGCTGGTCGAGCAACAACAAGTTCGCCCTGCTCGGCAGCCTGCGCGCGTCGGCCCAGACCATCTCCTACGAGGTGTTCCTGGCCCTGGCACTGATGGGTGTGGTGGCGCAGGTCGGCTCGTTCAACATGCGCGACATCGTCGATTACCAGGCGCAGAACCTGTGGTTCATCATTCCGCAGTTCTTCGGCTTCTGTACCTTCTTCATCGCTGCCGTCGCCGTGACCCACCGTCACCCGTTCGACCAGCCGGAAGCCGAACAGGAGCTGGCCGACGGTTACCACATCGAATACGCCGGGATGAAGTGGGGCATGTTCTTCGTTGGCGAGTACGTCGCCATCGTCACCGTCTCGGCCCTGCTGGTGACGCTCTTCTTCGGTGGCTGGCACGGCCCGTTCGGCATCCTGCCGCAGATCCCGTTCTTCTGGTTCGCGCTGAAGACGGCCTTCTTCATCATGATCTTCATCCTGCTGCGCGCGTCGATCCCACGCCCGCGCTATGACCAGGTCATGGCCTTCAGCTGGAAGTTCTGCCTGCCGCTGACCCTGATCAACCTGCTGGTGACCGGCGCATTCGTGCTGGCCGCGGCCCAGTAAGGAGAAACGCAATGTTCAAATACATCTGGGACGTGCTGGTCGGCACCGCCACCCAGCTACGCAGCCTGGCCATGGTCTTCAGCCATGGTTTTCGCAAGCGTGACACCCTGCAATACCCGGAAGAGCCGGTCTACCTGCCGCCGCGCTACCGTGGCCGTATCGTCCTCACCCGCGACCCCGACGGCGAAGAGCGCTGCGTGGCGTGCAACCTGTGCGCCGTGGCCTGCCCGGTAGGCTGCATCTCGCTGCAGAAGGCCGAGACCGATGACGGTCGCTGGTACCCGGAGTTCTTCCGCATCAACTTCTCGCGCTGCATCTTCTGTGGCCTGTGCGAGGAAGCCTGCCCGACCACGGCGATCCAGCTCACCCCCGACTTCGAGATGGGCGAGTTCAAGCGCCAGGATCTGGTGTACGAGAAGGAAGACCTGCTGATCAGCGGCCCCGGCAAGAACCCGGACTACAACTTCTACCGCGTCGCCGGCATGGCCATCGCCGGCAAGCCCAAGGGCGCCGCGCAGGACGAGGCCGAGCCGATCAACGTCAAGGGACTGCTGCCATGATGCTGATAACACTCTCCCTGCCCCTCGCCCGCCACCGTGCGCGGGCTACCGTGAGGAGCCTGTAATGGAATTCGCGTTCTACTTCGCCGCCGGCGTGGCGGTGGCATCGACGGTGGGGGTGATCACCAACACCAATCCGGTGCATGCCCTGCTCTACCTGATCGTCTCGCTGCTGGCGGTGTCGATGGTGTTCTTCGCCCTTGGCGCGCCCTTCGCCGGCGCGCTGGAAATCATCGTCTACGCCGGCGCCATCATGGTGCTGTTCGTCTTCGTGGTGATGATGCTCAACCTCGGCCCGGCCGCTGCCGATCAGGAGCGCAGGTGGCTGACGCCCGGCATCTGGGTCGGTCCGGCCATTCTCAGCGCCCTGCTGCTCGGGCAGTTGCTCTACGTGCTGCTCAGCCATGTCAGCGATGCCCAGATCGGCCATACCACGGTCGAAGCCAAGGCCGTCGGCATCAGCCTGTTCGGCCCCTACCTGCTGGTGGTGGAGCTGGCCTCGATGCTGCTGCTCGCCGCCCTGGTCGCCGCCTACCACCTGGGCCGCCATGACGCCAAGGAGCCCACAGCATGACCGGTATACCCCTGGAGCACGGCCTGGCCCTGGCCGGCGTGCTGTTCTGCATCGGCCTGGTCGGGCTGATGGTGCGGCGCAACATCCTGTTCATCCTGATGAGCCTGGAAGTGATGATGAACGCCGCAGCGCTCGCCTTCATCGTCGCCGGCGCCCGCTGGGGTGCGGCTGACGGCCAGGTGATGTTCATTCTGGTGATCACCCTGGCAGCCGCCGAGGCCAGCATCGGCCTTGCGATCCTGCTGCAGCTGTATCGCCGCTTCAACACCCTGGATATCGACGCTGCCAGCGAGATGCGCGGATGAACCTTCTAGCCCTGACTCTATTCTTTCCGCTGCTCGGCTGGCTGCTGCTGGCCTTCTCGCGCGGACGCCTGTCGGAAAACACCAGCGCAGTGATCGGCGTCGGCTCCATCGGCCTGGCGGCTGCCAGCGCCGCCTGGGTGATCGCCGCCTTCCTCGGCAACCCACCGGCTTCAGGCGCCTACAGCCTGACCCTGTGGCAATGGATGAGCGTCGAAGGCCTGGCGCCGAGCTTCACCCTGTACCTGGACGGCCTGTCCGTGACCATGCTCGGCGTGGTCACCGGCGTGGGTTTTCTGATCCACCTGTTCGCCAGCTGGTACATGCGTGGCGAGGAAGGCTACTCGCGCTTCTTCGCCTACACCAACCTGTTCATCTTCAGCATGTTGCTGCTGGTGCTCGGCGACAACCTGCTGGTGCTGTTCTTCGGCTGGGAAGGCGTGGGTCTGTGCTCGTACCTGCTGATCGGCTTCTACTACAAGCACGTGCCCAACGGTAACGCCGCGCTCAAGGCCTTCATCGTCACCCGCATCGGCGACGTGTTCCTGATGATCGGCCTGTTCCTGCTGTTCCTCAACCTCGGCACCCTGAACATCCAGGAGCTGATGGTGCTGGCACCGCAGCGCTACGTCGCGGGCGACACCTGGCTGTGGCTGGCCACGCTGATGCTGCTCGGCGGCGCGGTGGGCAAGTCGGCGCAGTTGCCGCTGCAGACCTGGCTGGCCGACGCCATGGCCGGTCCGACCCCGGTGTCGGCGCTGATCCACGCGGCGACCATGGTCACCGCCGGCGTCTACCTGATCGCGCGCACCCACGGCCTGTTCCTGCTGACCCCGGAGATTCTCGAACTGGTCGGCATCGTCGGCGGCGTGACCCTGGTGCTGGCCGGTTTCGCCGCGCTGGTGCAGACCGACATCAAGCGCATCCTCGCCTACTCGACCATGAGCCAGATCGGCTACATGTTCCTCGCCCTGGGCGTCGGTGCCTGGGATGCGGCGATCTTCCACCTGATGACCCATGCCTTCTTCAAGGCCCTGCTGTTCCTGGCGTCCGGTGCGGTGATCCATGCCTGCCACCACGAGCAGAACATCTTCAGGATGGGCGGCCTGTGGAAGAAACTGCCACTGGCCTACGCCAGCTTCGTCGTTGGCGGCGCAGCCCTGGCCGCGCTGCCGCTGCTGACGGCCGGCTTCTACTCCAAGGACGAGATCCTCTGGGAAGCCTTCGCCAGTGGCCACGGCGGCCTGCTCTACGCGGGGCTGACCGGCGCTTTCCTGACTTCGATCTACACCTTCCGCCTGATCTTCATCGCCTTCCACGGCGAGCAGAAGACCGAGGCCCATGCCGGCCATGGCATCGCCCACAACCTGCCGCTGCTGGTGCTGATCGTGCTGTCGACCTTCATCGGCGCCTGGATCACCCCGCCGCTGGCCGGCGTCCTGCCGGAAAGCGCCGGGCATGCCGGTGGCGAGGCCAAGCACAGCCTGGAGTTGCTATCCGGGCTGATCGCGGTCAGCGGCATCGTCATCGCCGCCCTGCTCTTCCTCGGCCAGCGCCGCTTCGCCAGTGCCGTGGCGCAGAGCGCGCCGGGTCGCCTGCTGAGCGCCTGGTGGTTCGCCGCCTGGGGCTTCGACTGGCTCTACGACAAGCTGTTCGTGCGTCCCTACCTGCTGCTCTGCCACCTGCTACGCCGCGACCCGATCGACCGCAGCATCGGCCTGATCCCGCTGCTCGCGCGCGGCGGCAATGCCGCGCTGGTACGCAGCGAAACCGGTCAGGTGCGCTGGTACGCCGCCTCGATCGCCGGGGGCGCCGTGCTGGTGCTCGCCGCCATCCTATTTTTGAGTTAAGGAAAACAGCCTGATGATTCTGCCCTGGCTAATCCTGATCCCCTTCATCGGCGGCCTGCTGTGCTGGCAAGGCGAGCGCTTCGGCCACGTCCTGCCACGCTGGATCGCCCTGATCACCATGGGCCTGCTGTTCGGCCTGAGCCTGTGGCTGTGGGTCAGCGGTGATTTCACCCTGGCGCCAGCCCCGGACGGCGGCCCGCGCTGGGCCCATGAATTCGTCATCGACTGGATCCCGCGCCTGGGGATAACCATCCACCTGGCGATGGACGGCCTGTCGGTGCTGATGGTGACGCTCACCGGCCTGCTCGGCGTGCTCTCGGTGCTCTGCTCGTGGAACGAGATCCAGAACCGCGTCGGCTTCTTCCACCTCAACCTGATGTGGATTCTCGGCGGCGTGGTCGGCGTGTTCCTCGCCGTCGACCTGTTCCTGTTCTTCTTCTTCTGGGAAATGATGCTGGTGCCGATGTACTTCCTCATCGCGCTCTGGGGGCACAGCGGCAGCGACGGCCGCACCCGCATCACCGCCGCCACCAAGTTTTTCATCTTCACCCAGGCCAGCGGCCTGGTCATGCTGGTGTCGATCCTCGCCCTGGTGTTCGTGCACTTCAACCAGACCGGCGTGCTCAGCTTCAACTACGCCGACCTGCTGCAGACCGAACTGGCGCCTGGCACCGAATACCTGCTGATGCTCGGCTTCTTCGTCGCCTTCGCGGTGAAGTTCCCGGTGGTACCGGTGCACTCCTGGCTGCCCGACGCCCACGCCCAGGCACCGACCGCAGGCTCCGTGGACCTCGCCGGCATCCTGCTGAAAACCGCCGCCTACGGCCTGCTGCGCTTCGCCCTGCCGCTGTTCCCCAATGCCTCGGCGGAGTTCGCGCCGATCGCTCAGTGGCTCGGCGTGTTCGCCATCGTCTACGGCGCCCTGCTGTCCTTCGCGCAGACCGACATCAAGCGCCTGGTGGCCTACTCCAGCGTCTCGCACATGGGCTTCGTGCTCATCGCCATCTACTCCGGCAGCCAGATCGCGCTGCAGGGCGCGGTGGTGCAGATGGTCGCTCATGGCCTGTCCGCCGCGGCGCTGTTCATCCTCTGCGGCCAGCTCTACGAGCGCCTGCATACCCGTGACCTGAGCCAGATGGGCGGCATCTGGGCGCGCATGCCCTGGTTGCCGGCCATCAGCCTGTTCTTCGCCGCTGCGGCGCTGGGCCTGCCGGGCACCGGCAACTTCGTCGGCGAGTTCCTCATCCTGATCGGCAGTTTCCCGAGTGCGCCCTGGGTCGTGGTACTGGCCGCCTGTGGCCTGGTGCTCGGCTCGGTGTATGCCCTGGCGATGATTCACCGCGCGTACTTCGGCCCGGTGCGGCAGGAGGCGGCATTGCCCGGTCTGAAAGCCCGCGAGCTGTCCATGGTACTTGGCCTCGGGGCGTTGCTGATTCTGCTTGGCGTCTACCCGCAACCGGTGCTCGACACCTCCGCTGCCAGCATGCATGGCGTGCAGCAGTGGCTGGCTGGCGCCCTCGATCAACTCGCCTCGGGCCGGTAGGGTAAGGATTAGAGACTCATGGAACATCACGCTGTCGAATTCACCCTGCAACACCTGATTGCCCTGCTGCCGCTGCTGGTGACCAGCCTCACCGTGGTGGTGGTGATGCTGGCCATCGCCGCCAAGCGCAATCACACCCTGACCTTCATCCTTTCGGTGGTGGGCCTGAACCTGGCGCTGCTGTCGCTGATTCCGACCCTGGAAGTCACACCGCTGGCGGTCACTCCCCTGCTGCTGATCGATAACTTCGCCTGCTACTACATGGCGCTGGTGCTGGCCGCCAGCCTGGCCTGCATCACCCTGATCCACGCCTACCTGGGCGGCGAGTCGGGCAAGGGTTACCCGGGCAACCGCGAGGAGCTGTACCTGCTGGTGCTGCTGTCCGCTGCCGGCGGCCTGGTGCTGGTCAGCGCGCAACACCTGGCCGGGCTGTTCATCGGCCTGGAGCTGCTGTCGGTGCCGACCTACGGCATGATCGCCTACGCCTTCTTCAACAAGCGCTCGCTGGAAGCCGGGATCAAGTACATGGTGCTGTCGGCGGCAGGCAGCGCCTTCCTGCTGTTCGGCATGGCGCTGCTGTACGCCGAGTCCGGCAACCTGGCCTTCGCCGACCTCGGCGTCAGCCTGGCACGGGAAAGCACCCTGCTGGTCCAGATCGGCATCGGCATGATGCTCATCGGCCTGGCGTTCAAGCTGTCGCTGGTGCCCTTCCACCTGTGGACGCCGGACGTCTACGAAGGCGCGCCGGCGCCGGTAGCGGCGTTCCTCGCCACCGCCAGCAAGGTGGCGGTGTTCGCCGTGCTGCTGCGCCTGTACCAGATCTCGCCGGCCACCGCTGGCGGCTGGTTGAACGAGCTGCTGACGCTGATCGCCATCGCCTCGATCCTGTTCGGCAACCTGCTGGCGCTGCTGCAGAACAACCTCAAGCGTCTGCTCGGTTATTCCTCCATCGCCCACTTCGGCTACCTGCTGGTGGCGCTGGTCGCCAGCCAGGGTCTGGCCGTGGAAGCCATCGGCGTGTACCTGGCCACCTATGTGCTGACCAGCCTCGGCGCGTTCGGCGTGATCACCCTGATGTCCACGCCCTACAGCGGCCGCGATGCCGATGCGCTGTACGAGTACCGGGGCCTGTTCTGGCGCCGTCCGTACCTGACCGCCGTGCTCACGGTGATGATGCTGTCGCTGGCCGGCATTCCGCTGACCGCTGGCTTCATCGGCAAGTTCTACGTGATCGCCGCCGGTGTCGAGGCGCAGCTGTGGTGGCTGCTCGGTGCCATGGTGCTGGGCAGTGCCATCGGCGTGTTCTACTACCTGCGGGTGATGGTCACGCTGTTCATGCGCGAACCCAACCTGCATCGCCACGACGCCCCCTTCGACTGGGGCCAGCGCGCTGGCGGCATCATGCTGCTGGTGGTCGCCCTGCTCGCCTTCTTCCTCGGCGTGTATCCGCAGCCGTTGCTGGAACTGGTGCAACAGGCCGGACTGGTCGCCCTGGTGCAGTAAGCCAAAGCCCCGCAGATGCGGGGCTTTTTCTTCTCAGGCTCGCGGGTAAACGTCGCTGCGACACTGCGGGCTTAGCCGTGACGGCCTGTAGCGCTAGCGCCGGGCCACCAGGAACAGACGCGGGAACGGCAACAGCACGCGGCCATCGGCCTGCTGCGGGTAGGCCTCGGCAATCGCCGCCTGGTAGCGCTGCAGGAAGGCGGCCTGCTGCTCGGCATCCAGCGGCTGCAGGAACGGCCGCAGCGCAGTGGACTTGAACCACTCGACCACCGCCCTGGCGTCGTCCAGCACATGGAAGTAGGTGGTGCGCCAGATATCCAGCTCGCTGGCATGCGCGCCGAGGATGTCGTAATAGGCCTGCGCAGTGTGCCGCTCGGGGTGCTGCACATGACCGATACGCGCCGCCCATGGACCGTCGGCCGCCACTTCCCTGGCCAGGCGATGCGCCGGCTCCTGCAGGTTGTCCGGCGTCTGGATCGCCAGCCAGCCGCCCGGCGCCAGCTGGGCCAGCAGACGCGGGTAGAGCTGCGCGTGATCGTCCAGCCACTGCAGCGAGGCGTTGGCCAGGATCAGCTGCGGCGCGATGTCGGCCTGCCAGTGCTGGATATCCGCCAGCTGCACGCTGACCTGCGGCAGCCGTTCACGCGCCGCGCGCAGCATGTCCTCGCTGCTGTCGATGGCGACGATGCGCGCCTCGGGGGCATGCGCCTGCAGCACCGCGGTGGAATTGCCGGGGCCGCATCCCAGATCCACAGCCTGCTCGATGCCCTCGCGGGGCACAGCCGCCAGGAGGTCCTGGACAGGACGGGTACGCTGGCGTTCGAACAGGGAATACTGCGTGGCGGACCAACTCATCGGGGCGCTCCTGGATGACAGAGGGAGCGGCAGAGAATAGCAGGGCTGCTGGATACGTTGCGCACCGGCAAGTTTCCGCTGTGTCTTCCCGAGTACATGGCGGTTATCCGCCACCTAATGTGCGCTGGATCACAGCCTTTTCACCATCCCAGGCACTCTGGCGGATATTCGCCACACTGGCATAAGCCTTGCCATGCAGGACTTCAACTCTGGTCGGGTATCGGGTACTGCCGCACCCCTTGCCGTCATTGCGTGCCAGAGTCGACCAACACAGGGCTGCCGAAACGAGCGCCCAAACCGACAAGAAGAAAAGGAAGCAGTATGTTCAATCCAGTCCGCGCCCTGGCCACCTGCGCCCTGGCGTTAGCCGCCTTCAGTGCCAACCCGGCACTGGCCGATGAACCTATCCTGATCAAGTTCTCCCACGTCGTTGCCGATGGCACGCCCAAAGGCCAGGGCGCACTGCTGTTCAAGCAACTGGTCGAGGAACGCCTGGCTGGCAAGGTAACGGTCGAGGTCTACCCCAATTCCAGCCTCTATGGAGACGCCAACGAGCTCGAAGCCCTGCAGAAGGACGAAGTCCAGCTGCTGGCACCGTCGCTGGCCAAGTTCGAGCAGTACACCAAGCAGCTGCAGGTCTTCGACCTGCCGTTCCTGTTCGACGACATCGAGGCGGTCAACCGCTTCCAGAAGCGCTCCAAGGGCCGCCAGCTACTGCGCTCCATGGAAGATCACAACATCGTCGGCCTGGCCTACTGGCACAACGGCATGAAGCAGCTCTCGGCAACCCGCGCGCTGCACTCGCCAGGCGATGCCAACGGCCTGAGCTTCCGCATTCAGCCTTCGGCGGTGCTGGAGGCGCAATTCCGCCAGATCGGCGCGAGCAGCCAGAAACTGCCCTTCGCCGAAGTCTTCAACGCGCTCAAGAGTGGCCAGGTACAAGGCGCCGAGAACCCCTGGTCGAACATCTACAGCAAGCAGCTGCACGAGGTGCAACCCTTCATCAGCGAAACCAACCATGGCGTGCTGGACTACATGCTGGTGAGCAACTCGCGCTTCTGGTACAGCATTCCGCACCACATCCGCACCGAACTGGAAGCCATCATCGACGAAGTGACCTACGTGGTGAACCAGCAGGCGGAGGCCGCCAACCAGACCGATCGCCAGCGCATCATCGACTCCGGCCGCAGCCAGGTGATCACCCTCACCGGCGAGGAACGCGAAGCCTGGCGCAACGCCATGCGCCCGGTGTGGCAGCAGTTCGAATCGGTGATCGGCAGCGACGTGATCAAGGCCGCACAGACCGTGAATCGCAAGCAGCACAAGTGATGCGAAAGTGGCGTGGCGGGTTTCCGCCACGCCCACTGCTGCGCCTCGTCAGTCCGCCGAGGACGTCTGCTCCTGCAACTGCTCGACCTGCCAGCCACCGCCCAGTGCCGCGATCAGTTGCACGCTGGCCAGCAGGCGATTGCCCAGTAGCGTGAGGTTCGAGCGTTCGTTGCTCAATGCCGTCGCCTGCACGGTGACCACGCTGTTGTAATCCACCGTACCGGCACGGTACTGGTTCTCGATCAGGCGCAGCGCTTCGCGCGCGGCATCCAGCGCCTCCTGCTGCACCCCGCTCTCCTGCTCCAGCACGCGCAGCTGCACCAGGTAGTCCTCCACTTCTCGGAAGCTGTCCAGCACGGCCTGGCGGTACTCGGCCACGGTCTGGTCGTAGGCGGCCTCGGTGCGTTCCAGTTCGGCCTGCCGTGCGCCGCCGTCGAACAGGGTCAGTGCCAGCTGTGGGCCAAGCGACCAGAAGCGGTTGGGCACCTCGATCCAGTCGGCGAAGCTGCTACCGCGATAACCGCCCGTGGCGGAGAGGCTCAGATCGGGAAACCAGGCTGCTTCGGCTACGCCGATCTGCGCGTTGGCGGCCATCACCCGGCGCTCGGCGGCCGCCACGTCCGGACGACGCTCCAGCAGTTGCGAGGGCAGTGCCAGCGGTATCGCCGGCAAGGCCGGCAGGCTTTCGCGCGGCGCGATCGACAACTGCGCCGGGCTGACACCCACCAGCACGGCGATCGCATGCTCCAGCTGCGCGCGCTGCCATTGCAGGTCGATGGCCTGGGCCTGGGTACTCTTGAGCTGGGTGGTGGCCTGGCTCACGTCGGATTTTGGCACGATGCCGGCGCGGTACTGGTTCTCGGTCAGGCGCAACGAGCGCGCATAGGCGGCGACCGTGGCATCGAGCAGGCGCGACTGCTCGTCGAGTACCCGCAGTTGCAGGTAGTTCTGCACCAGCTCGCTCTGCAGGCTCAGGCGCGCGGCGGCGAGATCCGCTGCACTGGCCTCGAACTCGGCGCGGCTGGCCTCCAGGCCACGGCGCAGTTTGCCCCAGATATCCAGCTCCCACGCCGCGCTGAGGCTCAGGTCATAGCTCTTGCTGATGCCCGATGCGCTGGTGCTGCTGTTCGTCCCCGAGGCGCCCTGCCCCGAACGCGTGACCCCGGCGCTGCCGGACAGCGTCGGGTAGAAGCTGGCCCGGGCGCCGCGCACCAGCGCGCGCGCCTGGCGGTACTGAGCCTCGGCCGCCGCCAGGTTCTGGTTGGACAGCTGCAGGCGCTCGACCAGCGCGTTCAGCTCGGCATCGCCGTACAGGGCCCACCATTTGCCGCGCGCCAGGGCATCGGCCGGGGCCGCCGAGGTCCAGCCCTCGACCTGCTTGAACTGTACCGGTGTGGTCAGTTCGGGGCGCTGATAGTCCGGGCCGAGGGCGCAGCCCGCCAGCAACCCGAGCAGCAGGATCAGGCTGCAGGAACGCGGCAGGCGCCCGGCCCGGAGCGCACGAGCAGGAGGAAAAGCATCTGGGAACTGGACGGGTTTCATAGCGGATTATCCAACGAAGCATCGGTGCGCACGCCGCGCCAGTGATTGACGCGATGGCGCAGGCGGTCGAAATAGAGGTAAACCACCGGGGTGGTGTAGAGCGTCAGCAACTGGCTGAGAACCAGGCCGCCGACGATGGTGATGCCCAGCGGCTGGCGCATCTCCGAGCCTTCGGCGCTGCCGAGCACCAGGGGCAAGGCACCGAGAATGGCAGCGAGCGTGGTCATCAGGATCGGCCTGAAGCGCAGCAGGCAGGCCCGGCGGATGGATTCCTGCGGGCCGAGCCGTTCGCCGCGCTCGAGCTGCAGCGCCAGGTCGACCATCAGAATGGCATTCTTCTTGACGATACCGATCAGCAGGAACAGCCCCAGCAGGGAGATCAGGCTGAATTCCATCCCCACCAGCTGCAACGCCAGCAAGGCCCCGACACCGGCCGAAGGCAGCGTGGAGAGGATGGTCAGCGGATGCACGTAGCTCTCATAGAGCACGCCGAGGACGATGTACACCACCACCAGCGCCAGCAGGATCATCAACGGCTGGTTGCCCTGGGTCTGCTGGAAGGCGGCGCCCGTGCCACCCATGGTGCCCTGCACCTCGGTGGGCAGGCCGAGCCGCGCCACCGCATCGTCGATCGCCCGGCTGGCCTGGTCCAGGCTCACACCTTCGCTCAGGGCGAAACCGATGTTCTCGGAGGCGAACTGGCCCTGGTGGTTGACCCGGTCTTCCTCCAGGCTGCGTTCCCAGTGGGCGAAGGTGGACAACGGCACGCGCGCGCCGTCGGCGGTGATCAGCTGGATCTGATCCAGCGCCTCGGGGTACTGCGCATAGCGCGGGTCGATTTCCATGACCACGCTGTACTGGTTGAGCGCTTCGTAGATGGTCGACACCTGGCGCTGGCTGAAGGCATTGTTGAGCACCGAGGTGATCATGACCATGTTCACGCCCAGGCGTTTAGCCGTCTCACGGTCGACTACCAGGCGGATCTGCTGCGCGCCGTCGTTCTCGCTGGCATCGATGTCGGTCAGCTCGGGCAGCGCCCGCAACGCATCGCGCACCTTGGGCAACCACTCGCGCAGCGCATCGAGGTCATCGGAGAGGAGCATGTATTCGGTCTCCGAACTGCGCCCTTCCCGACCGCCGATTTGCAGGTCCTGATCCGACATGAGGAACATGCGGCCACCCGGCACCTTGGGCACTTCCCTGCGCAGGCGGTTGATCACCTCCTGCGACGACAGCCCGCGTTCACCGATGGCCTTGAGCCGCACGATCATGAAGGCGTTGTTGATGCCACCGCTGCCGCCGATGAAGCCCGCCACGCTGTCCACCGCCGGGTCGGCCAGCACGGCCTTGCGGAAGGCCTCCATCTTCGGCTGCATGACCTGGAACGACAGGCCGTCGTCGCCACGGATGAAACCGATCAGCTGGCCGGTGTCCTGCTGCGGCATGAAGGTCTTGGGAATGCTGACGAACAGGTAGACGTTGAGCGCGATGGTGGCGATGAAGCTCAGCAGCATCAGCAGCGAATGGCGCAGGGCCCAGTCCAGCGTACGCCCGTAGACGGCCAGCACCCGGCTCTGCACGCGGTCGCCCCATTGCTGCAGGCGGCTGCGCGACTGTTCGTCCTCGGCCCTGAGCCAGCGCGCGCAGAGCATCGGCGTCAGGGTCAGCGACACCAGCAGGGAGATCACCACCGCCACCGCGAGGGTGATGGAGAACTCGCGGAACAGGCGCTCGACGATGCCGCCCATGAACAGGATGGAAATGAACACCGCCACCAGCGACAGGTTCATCGACAGCAGGGTGAAACCGACCTCGCGCGTGCCCTTCAGGGCCGCCGCCATGGGTGTTTCGCCATCGTGGATGTGGCGGGCGATGTTCTCCAGCACCACGATGGCATCGTCCACCACCAGGCCGGTGGCGATGATCAGCGCCATCAGCGACAGGTTGTTGAGCGAGAACCCCAGCAGGTACATCGCGGCGAAGCTGCCGATCAGCGAAACCGGTACCGCCAGCGCCGGGATCAGCGCCGCCCGCCAGCGCCCGAGAAACGCCAGCACCACCAGGATCACCAGGCCGACGGCGATCAGCAGGGTCTGCTCGGCTTCATGCAGGGTCGCGCGAATCACCGGCGAACGGTCCATCGCCACCTGCAGTTCGACACTGGCGGGGATCACCTCGCGCAACGCCGGCAGTTGCTCGCGGATATCGCTGATGGTCTGCAGGATGTTCGCCCCGCTCTGCCGGTTGATCACCAGCAGCACGGACTCGCGGTCATTGTAGAAGCCGCTGTTGTAGCGGTCCTCGACGCCATCGGTCACCGTGGCCACGTCGCCGAGGCGCACGGCGGCGCCATCCTGATAGCGAATGATCATCGGGATGTAGTCGGCGGCCTTGGCCAGCTGGTCGCTGGCCTGCACCTGCCAGCGACGCTGCTCGTCCTCCACCGCCCCCTTGGGGCGCAGCGCGTTGCTGGAGGCGATGGTCTGGCGCACTTCGTCGAGGGCGATGCCGTAGTGATCGAGCAGGCGCGGCTCCAGCGACACGCGCACGGCAGGCAGAGAGCTGCCGCCGACCTGGACTTCGCCCACGCCACCGACCTGCGCCAGCTTCTGCGCGAGGATGGTCGAGGCCACATCGTACAGCTGGCCCTTGTCGAGGTTCGGGCTGGTCAGCGAAAGCACCATGATCGGTGCCTGCGACGGGTTGATCTTGCGGTAGGTGGGCATGGTGCGCATGCCGCTGGGCAGCAGGTCGCGGGCCGCGTTGATCGCTGCCTGTACTTCGCGGGCCGCGGTATTGATGTCCTTGTCCAGGTCGAACTGCACCATGATCCGCGTGCTGCCCTGGCTGCTGCGGCTGTTCATCTGGCTGATGCCGGAAATGCTGCCGAGCGAGCGTTCCAGCGGCGTGGCCACGGTGGAGGCCATGATCTGCGGGCTGGCACCAGGCAGACTGGCCTGCACGGTGATGGTCGGAAAGTCCATCTGCGGCAGCGGCGCCACCGGCAGCAGGCCGAAGCTGACGCCACCGAGCAGCATGATCGCCAGGCTCAGCAGCAAGGTCGCCACCGGGCGACGGATGAAGGGGGCCGAGAGATTCATAGCACGAAGCCACACGCTTCAAGCTGCAAGCGAGAAGCAAACGCCTGGCAGCGGACCGTCTTCAACGTGCGGCTTGCCGCTTGAAGCTTGTCGCTCATACCGACACCCCGGCGCCGCTGCGCCCGCTGACGCGGCGCGACAGCCGATCGAAGTACAGATAGATCACCGGCGTGGTGAACAGCGTCAGCACCTGGCTGAGCAGCAGGCCGCCGACCATCACCAGGCCCAGCGGCTGGCGCAGCTCGGCACCGGAGCCCGAGGCCAGCATCAGCGGAATGGCACCGAACAGCGCCGCCAGGGTAGTCATCAGGATCGGCCGGAAACGCAGCAGGGCCGCCTGGTAGATGGCGTCCTGCGGCGCCATGCCCTGATTGCGTTCGGCCTCCAGGGCGAAGTCGATCATCATGATCGCGTTCTTCTTGACGATGCCGATCAGCAGGATGATGCCGATGATCGCGATCAGCCCCAGGTCGTTGCCGGTGAGCAGCAGGGCCAGCAAGGCGCCGACCCCGGCCGACGGCAGCGTGGAGAGAATGGTGATCGGGTGGATGTAGCTCTCGTAGAGCACGCCGAGCACGATGTACATGGTGACGATGGCCGCCAGGATCAGCAGCAGGGTCGATGACAGCGACGCACGGAACGCCTCGGCTGCCCCCTGGAACTGGGTGTTGATGCCACCCGGCAGGCCGATGTCCTGCTCGACGCGCTCGATCACCGCCACGGCTTCGCCGAGCGAAACACCGGGCGCCAGGTTGAACGACAGGGTCACGGCGGGGAACTGACCGATGTGGTTGACCAGCAGGCTGGCCGGACGCTCCTCGATGTGCGCCAGGGACGACAGCGGCACCTGCAGGCCATCCGTGGTGGGCACATGGATCTGGCGCAGCGCGGCCAGGCCGATACGCCCGCCGTCACGGCTTTCCAGGACCACGCGGTACTGGCTGGCCTGGGTATAGATGGTGCTGATCTGGCGCTGGCCGAAGGCGTCGTACAGCGCATCGTCGATATCGCCGACGCTGATGCCGAGGCGCGCGGCGGCGTCGCGGTCGATATCCAGGTACACCTGCAGGCCACGGTTCTGCAGGTCGCTGGCAACGTCGGTCAGCGCTTCCTCTTCACGCAGCGCCTCGACCAGGCGCGGTGTCCAGGTTTCCAGCAGGTCGTTGTCCGGCGACTCCAGGGTGAACTGGAACTGGGTCCGGCTGATGCGATCCTCGATGGTCAGGTCCTGCACCGGCTGCATGTACAGCTCGATACCGGGGACCTTCGCCAGCTCCGGACGCAGCCGCTCGATCACCTCGCTGGCGGTGACATCGCGCTCGGCATGGGTCTTCAGGTTGATCAGCAGACGCCCGCTGTTGAGCGTCGGGTTATCGCCGTCCACGCCGATCGACGACGACAGGCTGGCCACCGCCGGATCACGCAGGATCACATCGGCCAGGCGCTGCTGGCGCTCGCTCATGGCAGTGAAGGACACCGACTGCGGCGCCTCGGAGATGCCCTGGATCACGCCGGTGTCCTGCACCGGGAAGAAGCCCTTGGGCACCGCCAGGTAGAGCAGCACGGTCAGGCCCAGGGTCGCCACGGCCACCAAGAGGGTCAGCGCCTGATGCCGCAAGACCCAGGACAGGCCCACCCCGTAGCGCTCGATCATGGCATCGATGAAGCCACCCGCCAGGTGGTAGAAGCGCCCTTCCTGCTCGGGCCGCTCCACCTTGAGCAGGCGCGCGCACATCATCGGCGTCAGGGTCAGCGACACCACCAGGGAAATCAGAATCGCCACCGCCAGGGTGATGGCGAACTCGCGGAACAGGCGGCCGACGACATCGGCCATGAACAGCAGCGGAATCAGCACGGCGATCAGCGACAGGGTCAGCGAGACCAGGGTGAAACCGATCTGCCGGGCCCCCTTGAGCGCGGCGTTCAGCGGCGTCTCGCCCTCCTCCAGATGGCGGGCGATGTTCTCCAGCATGACGATGGCATCGTCGACCACGAAACCGGTGGCGATGGTCAGCGCCATCAGCGTCAGGTTGTTGATGGTGAAGCCGGCCAGGTACATCACCGCGAAGGTGCCGATCAGCGACAGCGGCACGACGATGGACGGGATGATGGTCGCCGACAGCTTGCGCAGGAACAGGAAGGTCACCATCACCACCAGCGCGATGGCCAGCAGCAGTTCGTGCTGCACGTCGCGCACGGCGGCGCGGATGGTTTGCGTGCGGTCGGTGAGCACCTTGACCTCGACGCTCGCCGGCAGGCCTTCGGTGAGGTGTGGCAGCAGCGTCTGGATGCGGTCGACCACGTCGATCACGTTCGCGCCGGGCTGGCGCTGGACGTTGACCAGCACCGCCTGGTTGCGATTGGCCCAGGCCGCCAGGCGCTCGTTCTCGGCGCCATCGACGATCTCGGCGACGTCCTTCAGGCGCAGCGCGGCGCCGTCCTGGTAGGTGAGGATCAGCTCGCGGTACTCGTCCACCGACTTCAGCTGGTCGTTGGCGTCGAGCTGCGAAACCCGCGTCGGCCCGTCGAAGTTGCCCTTGGGCTGGTTGACGTTGCTGGCGGTGATCAGCGTGCGCACGTCGGCCAGGCTCAGGCCATAGGCCGCCAGCGCCTCGGGATTGACCCGGATGCGCACCGCCGGACGCTGCCCGCCGGCCAGGGTCACCAGGCCCACGCCGCTGGTCTGCGCCAGTTTCTGCGCCAGGCGGGTATCGACCAGGTCGTTGATCTGCGGCAGCGGCAGCGTGGTCGAACTGACCGCCAGGGTCAGCACCGGGGTATCAGCGGGGTTGACCTTGTTGTACACCGGAGGCGCCGGCAGATCGCTGGGCAGCAGGTTGCTCGCCGCGTTGATCGCCGCCTGCACCTCCTGCTCCGCCACCGCCAGCGACACTTCCAGGTTGAAGCGCAAGGTGATCACCGAGGCGCCGCCGGAGCTGGTCGAGGACATCTGCTTGAGGCCGGCCATCTGCCCGAACTGGCGCTCCAGCGGCGCCGTCACCGCGCTGGTCATCACGTCCGGGCTGGCGCCTGGATAGAGGGTCAGTACGCGGATGGTCGGGTAGTCCACTTCCGGCAGGGCCGACACCGGCAACAGGCGATAGGCGATCAGGCCGCTGAGGAAGATCGCCACCATCAGCAGCGTGGTGGCGACCGGCCGCAGGATGAACGGGCGCGAGATGTTCATGCGTCGTTCCGCGCTGCGGCCGTGCCCGGTTTGCCCTTGCCTGCCGCGTCGCCGGCCTGCGTGGCGCTGGCGTCGATCACCTCGACCTGGCTGCCGTCGCGCAGGCGGTCGGTGCCCTCGAGCACCAGACGCTCACCGGGCTGAACGCCTCCAGCCACCATGCTGCGCTCGGCATCGCTGGCGGCGATCGTCACCTGGCGCACACTGACCTTGCTGTCGCTGTCGACCACGTAGACGAAGGTGCCCTGGGTACCGAACTGCACGGCAGCCGACGGAATGATGGTGGCGGCCTCGCGGGTCTCCACGCGCAGGCGCACGTTGACGAACTGGTTGGGGAACAGCATCTGCTCGGCGTTGGCGAAACGCGCCTTGAGCTTGACCGTGCCGGTGGCGGTGTCGATCTGGTTGTCCAGGCTCTCCAGCACGCCCTCGGCCAGGCGCAGGCGCTCACCGCGATCCCAGGCTTCGACGGCCAGGGTCGCGCCTTCGTTGCGGCGCTTGAGCACCGCCGGCAGATCCCCTTCGGGAATGGTGAAGATCACCGCGATCGGGTCGGCCTGGGTGATCACCACCAGCGGCGTGGTATCGCCGCTGCTGACCAGGTTGCCGAGGTCCAGCTGGCGCAACCCCAGGCGTCCAGCGATGGGCGCGCGGATCTGGGTGAAATCCAGGTTCAGCTTGGCCGTGGCCACGTCGGCCTGGTTGCTCTGCAGGCTGCCACGATACTGGTTGACCAGCGCCTGCTGGGTATCGAGGGTCTGCTTGGCGATGCTGTCTTCGGCGTAGAGTCCCTTGTAGCGCTGCAGGTCCAGTTCGGCATTCTTCAGTTGCGCCTGGTTTTCCTGCAACGCGCCTTGTGCCTGCTGCAACGCCACCTGATAAGGACGCGGGTCGATCACTGCCAGCAGGTCGCCAGCCTTGACCTGCTGGCCCTCCTCGAACAGCACCTTGACCAGCTCGCCGTCGACGCGCGAACGCACGTTGACCGTGTTGTAGGAGGTCACCGTGCCGAGCGCCTTGAGCTCGATGGCGAAGTCACCCTGCACCACCGGCGCCACCCGCACCGGGACCGGGCCCGTGTCGCCGAAGCGGCCCCGCCCCATCTGCTGCTTCTGTGGCTCGCTCGGCCAGAACCACCACAGCAGCACGAGCGACAAAGCGAGCAGTGCCAGGCCGATCAGCCACTGGCGAGAGGTATTCGAGGGGGATGGAGAAACGTTCGACATGGCAGGCGTGGGATCACTTTTTCTGGGAGTCGGAACGATAAGCACTCGCCCGCGTCAAGCAAAGCCCATTTACCGGCTATTTACGCTGCGCTTACGTAACCAACTGTTTGCATCCGGCCTTGGCCGGAGATTGGCCAGCACGGCGGACACCTTTTGCGGCAGCAACGAAAACGGCCTGCAGAGCAGGCCGTTTTCAGGTGACGCCTGGCGACTTACTTCAGCACGGCCAGGGCAGCGGCATAGTTCGGCTCGTCGGCGATCTCGCCAACCAGCTCGCTGTGCAGCACCTTGTCGTTCTCGTCGAGCACCACCACGGCGCGCGCGGCCAGGCCGGTCAGCGGGCCGCTGGCGATGGCTACGCCGTAATCCTTGAGGAAGCCGGCGCCGCGCAGGGTGGACAGGTTGACCACGCTCTCCAGACCTTCTGCGCCGCAGAAACGTGCCTGGGCGAACGGCAGGTCAGCGGAGATGCACAGCACCACGGTGTTGTTCAGCTGGCTGGCTTCGGCGTTGAAGGTGCGCACGGAGGTCGCACAGGTCGGCGTGTCGACACTCGGGAAGATGTTCAGCACCTTACGCTTGCCAGCCAGGCTGGCCAGGGTGACGTCGCTCAGGTCGCCTGCGACCAGGCTGAAGGCCGGAGCCTGTTGGCCCGCTTGCGGCAGCTGGCCGTCGACCTGCACCGGGTTGCCTTTGAGAGTGACTTGCGCCATGGGAATTTTCCTTATCGTTCAGGGAGTTGAAGGGCGGATAGGTGACTTAGGCGGCACGCTGACGAGCGCCCTGTCGAATGGCAGGTCACGGCCCGACCATCCGTCCAGACTAGCGCAGAAGCGCGGCCGATACACCTGCGAGCATGTAGGGATATAGCAAAAATCAGAAGTCTCGCCGGTAGAACAGGTCCAGCGAACTGGCCAGGCCACTGGCCGCCTCGAGATACAGGCGGCGGGTCAGCTCGTAGCGCAGGGCGATGGTGTTGGCCGGCTCGAACACCCCCACGCCATAGCGCAGGCTGAGGCGGTCGGTGAGGTTGCCGCTGGCCACCACGCTGGTGGTCAGGCCGCTGCCCTCGGTATCCAGCTGGAAGTCCTTGATGCCCAGGCTGCCTGCCAGGCTGGTGGTCAGCGAACTGCTACCCGCCAGGCCCAGCGCCAGGGCCGCCTGACCAAGCATGTTGTTGTCGCCGCTGCCCTGCCCCATCGGCCGCCCCAGCACCAGATAGGACAACGCCTGCTCCTGGCTCATGGCCGGCTCGGCGAATACCGTGGTGCTGGGCTGCTCGGCACTGCCGGACAGGCGAATGCCGGCCACCACGTTATCCACGCGGCGAATCGCCTCGACATCGAGGAACGGCTGATCGATCGGCCCGGTGAACAGCAGGCGCGCGCGGCGGATGGTCAGGCGCTGGCCGTAGGCGCGGTAGCGACCATTGACCAGGTCCAGTTCACCACGGGTGTCGAGGTCGTCGCCGATGTGCACGCGGCCGCGCAGATCGGCGCTCAGGCCAAAGCCGCTGAAGGCCAGCTTGTCCTGGCCGACCTCGACGTCGACGTCCATGGCGATGCCCAGGCCCTGCTCGGCCAGCGGTTCCTCGCGACCGACCACCCGGGCGTCGCCGGACAGCTTCACCGTGGACGGCGGCAGTTCACGCACGCTGATCAGGCCACGCGGCACGCCCACCTTGCCGCTGACCGCCAGGTGCTGCTCGCGCAACTGCAGGCGCAGGTCGGGCTCGACCTCCAGCTCGGCGTAGGGCTCCACCTTGACCGGCAGGCGCTGGCCCTGCAGGGTCAGCTCAGCGCTCAGCCCGGCGGCCCAGTTCAGTTGCCCGTTGAGCTGGCCACTGCCCTGCTCCCCGCTGCGCCAGTTGCCGGACAGCTGCACCTGCTCGCCGGCGATCAGCGCCTGCACCTGCAGCGCCTCGAGGCTCACCGGCAATGCGCTGCCGGACAGCGCACCGCCCTGCAGACGCAACTGGCCATCGATCTGCGGCGCCAGCAATCCGCCCGCCAGCCTGCCCGCGCCCTGCAGGCGGCCTTCGAGTGTTTCCGCCATCGGCACGAAGGGGCGCAGCACGGCCAGGTCGAAGCCGCTCAGGCGGAACTCGCCGCTGATCGGCTTGCTCTGCGGCCGTGGGTCGATCCGCGCCTGCAGCGACAGCTCACCCAGGCGCTCGCTGAAGAAACGCAGCTGGCTGTCGACCCGTTGCGGGCGCAGGCTGCTCTCCAGGCGCAGGCTGTCATAGGGGAAATCCAGCCACTGCTCCTGCTCCGGCTGCCGGATACGCAGGGTGCCAGCACCGGCGTCGAGGGTGATCTCGCCATTGGGGCCGCTTTCGGGCAGATCGACCTTGAGCCGGCCGTCCAGCTGCCCTTGCCAGGCAAAATCCTCGGGCAGCCAGGGTTGCAGGCTGGCCAGTGGGAAGTCCTGCAGGCGCCAGTCGAGACTGGGCTGCGGCATCAGCCGCTGCTGACCACCACACAGGCTCGCCGCACCGGACTGCCAGCAGTGTGCACCCAGGTTCAGCCGGCCGCTGGCCAGGCGTTCCAGGCTGGCGGCCTGTTGCAGCTGCCAGTCCTGGCCACCGCTCTGGATACGGCCGCTGGCGATACGCCCTCGCCAATCCCCTTGTTCACCGAGCCGGCCATCCAGCGCCAGCGCCAGTGTCAGCAACGGCCCTTGCAGGTCCAGCTGCAGCGCCTGGCGTTGCAGGTCGCCACGCGCTTCGGCCTGCAAGCGCCCGAGCAGGGTGTCACCAATGCGGATACCCCGCAGGTTCAAGGCGATGTCCGCCTGCTGCCGGGCATCCAGCGTCGCATCCAGTTGCAGGCGACGCACGCTGGGCTCGCCGAATGCCAGCCGTTCCCCGGTCAAGGCCAACTGCCCCTGTGCAGCCTGCCGGCTGCCGGCCAGCGCAAGGCGCCCCTGAAGCTGCCCCTGCAGGCCGGGCCAGAGCTGCCCGAGACGTGGCAACGCCACATCCAGCTGGCCACGCAAGCGCTGCTCGAGCGCGCCCTGGCCGCTGATGCGGTTGTCGCCCAGGCGCACCGACAGCCGATCCAGCTGCCAGTGTTCGCCACCCCCGCCCCCCTGCACCTGGAGCTGCGCAGGCTGGCCGCGCAGACGGCCGTTGAGGTCGATATCGGCGCGCGCCTGCAACACGTCCGCGGCGAAGCGCCCCGAGGTGTTCAGCGGGCCAGCCAGCGTGCCCGGCATCTCCGCCAGCCAGTAGCCAGGGTCTAAATCGCTGAGCTGCAGCATCGCCTGCCAGTCGATGCCTGTGGCGAAGCCAAGCCTGACCACACCCTCCGCTCGTCCCTGCCCGGCCACCAGCTGCAACTGGGGCAGACTGACCTGGCCAAGATCGCCGCTGACCGGGCTGCTCAGGCTGAACTCACCGGCCGGCCCCTGCAGCTGTGCGCTGAAGTTACCCAGGTAGTTGCCCTCGCTGAAACTCATCTCGGCCTGCAGGCGACGCAGCGCCACCGGTGGCGGCTGGTCCAGCGGGTAGAGGCGCTGCCAGGGAAAGTCCTGCCAGTCCAGCCGCGCATCGATGCTGAACACGTCGCTCCAGTCCAGTGTGCCGTCGAGCTGCACATGCTGCTCCTCGGCCTGGATGCGCAGCACGTCGATCTTCGCCCCCCGGGCATCGACGCGGCCGCTGAGCTGCACCGGCATGGGCGCCTGCTCGGCCGGCAGGCTGGCCGTGCCGTCGATGCGATAGCCGGCAGCCAGATCGCCCCTGGCCTGCAGGTCCAGGTCGCGCAGCTGCAGGGTCGCCGGCAAGGCGCTGCTGGCCTGGAACTCGCGACTGCTCAGATGCAGTTCCGCCGGCAGCTGCTCGGCCAGCGCCTGCACCTTGCCCTGAATGCGCGCATCCAGGTAGCCGCTGCTGTCCGCGCTGAGTTGCAGGGTGCCCTGCAGCTCGCCCGCCACCTGCAAGGCGACCTGCCAGGGCCTGTCATCGACCTGTGGCAGTTGCAGACGACCACTCAGGGTCAGCGGCCAGTCGCCCTGTGGCGTCAGTTGACCGCTGACTTCCAGCTGCAGGTCGTCACGCTGCAAGGTCAGACGCTGCAGATCGACGCCCTGTTCGTTCCAGTTGCCTATCAGTTGCACGTCCGTCAATTGCGACTGCCCGTCCAGGCGCAGCTCACCCAGACGGATATCTCCGAGCTGCAGGCGCAGGGGCAGCTCCAGGTTCGGCAGGCGCAGCGGCGCGGCGCTCGCCTCGCTCGGCGGCACGCTCAGCGCGGCCTGCTCGAGATGCACGCGGTCGAGGCACAGGGTCAGGCGCAGCAGGCAGGAAGGTGACCAGGCGAAGTCCACTCGCTGCAACTGCAGCTGCGTATCCGCCTGTTGCCAGCGCACACGTTCAGCCTGCCAGGCGCCACCCAGACGACCGCTGAAGTGCTCGACCTCGAGCCCCGGCACCTGGGCCAGCAGCCAGCGACTGCCTCCCTGCGTACCGAGCAGCCCCGCCAGCGTGGCGCCCAGTACCAGCAGCAGCCCCAGTGAAGCGGCCAGCAGGCCTTTCAGCAGGCGCCGCGTCATAGCTCGGGCCCCATGGAGAAATGCAGGCGGATGCCGCCATCGTCATCCAGGGCGTGGGCCAGGTCCAGGCGCAGCGGCCCGACCGGCGACACCCAGCGCACGCCGAAGCCGACCCCGGTCTTCAGCGTTGGCAGCTTCAGTGAATTGAAGGCATTGCCCTGGTCGATGAAGGTCGCCAGGCGCCATTTGTCCGTGAGGCTGTACTGGTACTCGGCGCTGACGGCGAACAGGTAGCGGCCGCCGATCTTGTCGCCCTGGTTGTTCTCCGGCGACAGGGTCTGGTAGTCGTAGCCCCGCACGCTCTGGTCACCGCCGGCGAAGAAGCGCAAGGACGGCGGCACGGCGGTGAAGCCGTTGGTTTCGGTGCCGCCGAACTGTACGCGACCGAGCAGGCGATGGTTGTCGAACAGCGTGGTCAGCCCCTTGAGCATGACGTTACCGTGCAGCACGTTGGCGTCGGACAGCACCCCGTCCACGGCACCACGCACATCGAACTGCAGGCGATAGCCCTGGTTCGGATCGAGCCGGTTGTCGCTGCGCAGCAACGAATAGCTGGCGCCCGGCATCAGCAGGGTACTGAGGCCGGAATCGTCGCCCAGGCGATACTCCTCGCGCTGCCACTTGAGCGAGAGCACCCGCTGCCAGCCTCCGGAGCGCTGGCTGTGCCATTCCGGCCCCAGGCTGAGCAGGCGGCTGAGGCTGTCCTTGCTGGCCAGCTCCTCGTACTGATAGCCACCCGCCAGGCGCAGCTTGTCCGTCAGCGGCGGATCGCCCGGTATGTCGTACCACAGCCCGACGTTCTGCCGTGGCGCCGACAGCTCGCTCTCTATGCCATAGCTATGCCCTTGCGGGTTGCGCCAGTGGCGCGTCCAGTTGGCCCGCAGGCGCGGCCCGACGTCGGTGGAGAAACCCAGGCCCAGCCCCATGGTGCGCGGCTCACGCACTTGCAGCGCCACCGTGACGGGAATGCGCTGCTGATCGGCCTGCGTAGGGATGGCGTCGACCCGTACCGATTCGAAGTAGCCGCTGGATTGCAACGCCTGGTACAGCTCGGCGATCAGTTCGGAGTCATAGGGCGTGTCCGCCTCGAATGGCGCCATGCGCCGCAGCAGCGCTTCGTCGAAGGGGAAATCGCCGGTGAAGCTGAGATCACCCAGGCGGTAGCGCGGCCCGCTGACGAACACCAGCTCGATATCGGCCACCCCGGCGTCCGGGTCGATCAGCAGGCTCTGCCGGGAAAAACGGCCATCGAAGAAGCCATAGCGCGAGGCCTGGTTCTGGATCAGGCGCTTGGCATCCTCGTAGCGCCCATGGTTGAGCACGGCGCCCGGCTGCAGACGGCTGGCGCTGGGCACGCGAAAGGCCGCCAGGTCACTCGCCGGGCCCTCGATTCGGATATCGACGGTGCGCAGGCGTACACGCTCGCCGGGCTCGACCTCCAGCACCAGGCGCGGCGGCTCACCTTCGTCAACATGGCTGCGGATACGAGCCTGGTAGTAGCCCAGCGCCTGGGCGGCCTTGTCGGCCTCGCCCTCGACGATGCGCCGCAGACGGCGCAATGCCTGCCGGTCGCGCCCGTCCAGGCTGCCGACATAACCTTCGATATTGGCTTTCAGAGCGGCGTTGCTCGGGGTAATCCGTACGTCCAGTTCGTTCGCGGCGAAAGCCCCCGAACTGATCAGCAACAGCGCCAGGCTGCGCCTGATATGTCCATATACACTCATGGCGGGGGATGCTACCACGGAGCAGAGCCCCAGCCAGAGCCGTCGCGTACCGGGCAGACAGCCGGGGTTCAGGCGCTGACGCGCACCACCGGCTGCGGGTTGGGATGAAAGAACACGTGCTCCACCACCGGGCCGAGCGCCAATTCACCGATTTCCTCGTAGCCCTGGCGGCGATAGAACTCCAGGTGCCTGGCATTCCCGGTATCCAGCACCACGCCCTGCGACCCGCTGTCCTGCGCGCACCAGTCATGCAGCGCCTCGAGCAGTTGCTCACCACGGTGCTGGCCCTGGAACTCGGGATGAACGCCGAGCAATGGCAATACGTGGTAGGGACCCGGCGGCAGGCAGGCGAGCACGGCATCGTGGTAGTCGAGATAGCGACGGGTGCAGCTGAAGCCGGTGGTCAGCAGCATGCGCAGGCGCCAGCTCCAGCTTTCGGTGATGTCCAGCCGCCGCTGCGGCGGTGCGATCAGGGCCGCACCGATCAAACGATCGTCGATCAGCAGGCCGATGGCCGGCAGGTCCTCGGCAAAGTGCTGCTGCACCAGCTCGCGAATCGTTGCGCGAACACGCTGATCGAACCCCGGCCGATCCGCGTCGAACAGATAGCCGAAGGTGGGTTCGTGGCGGTAGGCATGGTAGAGCAGCGAGCGCACCTCACGGGCGTAACCACCATCGAGCATGCGCACTTCTGCAGGAGCGTTGTGGGGCATGGCGGACCTCTGTTGTTATAGGTTGTGGGCCAGATGGATCACGGAGACTCAGGCGCTGTCCGTTACCGCCTGTTGATGCACGGCCCGGACTTCGCCCGCTGACTTTTCGTACAGACCCTAGCACCGCCATGCCATGCTCGCCAGGCGCTGGCCGCAGCCGTGAAGGATCGGCTAGCATCGCCTTTTGCCCAGGACCCGCTGCCCATGAAAATCGTTTCTTTCAATATCAATGGCCTGCGCGCGCGCCCTCATCAACTGCAGGCGCTGATCGAGAAACACCAGCCAGACGTGATCGGCCTGCAGGAAACCAAGGTGTCCGATGAACAGTTCCCGGAGGCCGAGATCCGTCAGCTCGGCTATCACGTGCACTACCACGGGCAAAAGGGCCACTACGGCGTCGCCCTGCTCTCGCGCCAGGAGCCGCTGAGCCTGCACAAGGGCTTTCCGGGCGATGACGAGGAGGCCCAGCGACGTTTCATCTACGGCACCTTCGCCGACGCCGCAGGCAAGCCGGTCACGGTGATGAACGGCTACTTCCCCCAGGGCGAAAGCCGCGACCACCCCGTGAAGTTCCCGGCCAAGCAACGCTTCTACGCCGACCTGCAGCAGCTGCTGACGGAAGGTTTCGATCCGCAGCAGGCGCTGGTGGTGATGGGTGACATCAACATCAGCCCCGAGGATTGCGACATCGGCATCGGCGAACCCAATCGCCTGCGCTGGCTGAAAACCGGCAAGTGCAGCTTCCTGCCGGAAGAGCGCGAGTGGCTGGCGACCCTGAAGAACTGGGGCCTGGTGGACAGCTTCCGCCACCTCAACCCCGAGGTGAACGACCGCTTCAGCTGGTTCGACTATCGCAGCCGGGGTTTCGAGGACGAACCCAAGCGCGGCCTGCGCATCGACGTGATTCTCGCCAGCCAGGCGCTGCAACCACGCCTGCTCGACGCCGGTATCGACTACGAGCTGCGTGGCATGGAGAAGCCTTCGGATCACGCGCCGATCTGGCTGCAGATTGCTGAATGATCCACGCAGGCTAGGCTAATTCGGTAACGCCATCATTTTCTCCGGTGGCGATCTCGAGGGTCCGGCCATGAGCAGTTCCGCCACCTCACCTCCCGACGCCCGCCACTGCGCAGCGGGCGTTGCAGCCCTGGTTTGCCTGCTGGTACTCGGTGCTTGCCTGCTGGGTATCCTCACCCGCCCGATCGGCCACCTGGCGGCGCTGTGGCCGGCCAACGCCGTGCTGCTCGGTGCCCTGGTCCGGTTTCCCCGCCTGGCTCGTCCGGCCGGCTGGTGCGGCGCGCTGTGCGCCTATCTGCTGGCCGATCTGCTGGCCGGCAGCAGCCTGCAGCAGACCCTGCTGCTGAGCGCCGGCAACCTGTCGGGGGTGATCGTCGGCTTCCTCCTGCTCAGGCGCCTGCACGCCGGTCATCGCAGCCTGCGCACGCCCGCCTCGGTGCCTTACCTGGTGCTGGCCATCGTCGCGGCGGCCGCTGCCTCCGGCTGCTTCGGCGCAATCACCGACCCGCTGCTGTATGGCGGCAAGCCGATGGGCGGCTGGGTGTTCTGGTTCATGACCGAGCTGGTCAACTACATGCTGTTCCTGCCGGTCATGCTCACCCTGCCCGCATGCCGGGCCGTGCGCACCGAGCGGCGGCGCCGCCCGCTGTGGACGGCCGAACAGGCGCGCAAGCTCCTGCCACTGCTCGGGCTGCTGGTCTCCGCGGCGCTGTGCCTGCTGATCGGCGGCCCCGGCGTGGTCGCCTTCCCGGTGCCGGCGTTGCTGTGGTGCGCCCTGAGCTACCGACTGTTCAGCACCGCCTTGCTGACGTTCCTGGCCAGTGGCTGGGTGCTGGTGTCGATCGCCCTGAACGGCCTGTCGCTGGCGCCGCTGGACGTCAACTCACGGCCGGTGCTGCTGTCGCTGCGCCTGGGCGTGTCGCTGATCGCCCTGGCACCGCTGACCGTGGCCAGCGTGATGTCGGCGCGCAACGAGCTGCTGCAACGCATGCGCTACCTGGCCAGCCATGACCAGCTAAGCAGCCTGCTCAACCGCTGGGCCTTTCGTGAGCAGGCCAGCGAACAACTGAGTCTGCTGGCTCAGCAACAGCGCCCCCTGGCCTTGCTGATGCTGGACATCGACCATTTCAAGCGCATCAACGACAACCATGGCCATGCCGCCGGCGACCAGGTCCTCAAGGCCTTCGCCAACCTGGCTGGCAGCGGCCTGCGCAAGGACGAACTGCTGGCGCGCATCGGAGGCGAGGAGTTCGCCCTGCTGCTGCCCGGCTGTGACCTCGAACAGGCACGGGAAATCGCCGAACGCATTCGCCAGCGCTTCGGCGACACCCAGGTGCAGCTGGACACGCAGACGATCAGTTGCACCCTGAGCATCGGGGCAGTGGTCGCCTGGCCACCCTTCGGCGACCTGGACGGCCTGCTGCTGGCGGCCGACCGCATGCTCTACCAGGCCAAGGCGCTTGGCCGCAACCGCTGCGAGATCACCTTCCTCGGCGGCGCCTCGGAGCCCGGTGCAGAGCCACCCGGCGGCCCGCTGTAACCTGACTGTCATTCAATCGACTTATTCTGCGCGACACTTTCTCCCACCCACTAGAAGGTGCCTGCCGCATGCCGCGCGCCCTGTCCTACGCTGATCGCGACCTCTGGGGTCGTACCCTGTCCCTGCTGCTCATCGGTTTCATCTGCTACGCCCTGCCCCTGTCGGTGTTCGCCGCCCTGCCCGCTTCCCAGGGCAACCAGCCGGTCCTGCGCATCCAGGGCTCCAACACCATCGGTGCCAAGCTCGGCCCGGAACTGGTCAAGGGCCTGTTCGAGGCCCAGGGGCTGCGCGACATCCGCAGCGAAGCCGGCGCCCGGGAAAACGAGCAGCGCATCGTCGGCCGTCAGGCCAACGGCCGCAGCGTGATCGTCGAGGTGGCAGCCCATGGTTCCGGCACCGGCTTCGCCTCGCTGCAGAACGGCAGTACCGACCTGGCCGCCTCGTCCCGCCCGATCAAGGACAGCGAAGCCGCCAGCCTGGCGAACCTGGGCGACCTGCACAGCCCGCAGAGCGAACAGATCATCGCCATCGACGGCCTGGCGATCATCGTCCACCCCGGCAACCCGATCAGCGCCCTCAGCGTCGAGCAGATCGCCCAGCTGTTCTCCGGCGAGATCAGCGACTGGGCCGCCCTCGGCGGCAAGCCTGGCAAGGTGCAGGTCTATGCGCGTGACGACAACTCCGGCACCTACGACACCTTCAAGGAACTGGTCCTGGCGCCAGGTGGCCGGGCGCTGGCCGCCAGCGCCCGGCGCTTCGAGTCCAGCAACCAGCTTTCCGACCTGGTCAGCGGCGATCCCAACGGCATCGGCTTCATCGGCCTGCCCTACGTTCGCCAGGCCAAGGCCATCGCCGTGGCCGCGGGCGAATCGCATCCGATGCTGCCGAGCACCTCGCTGATCGCCACCGAGGACTACCCGCTCGCACGCCGCCTGTTCATCTACAACGATCCGCAACTGGAAAATCCCTGGGCCCGCGCGCTGATCGACTTCGCGCACAGCCCTCGCGGCCAGGCGATCGTCGACAGCGCCGGCTTCATCGCCCAGACCGTGCAGGCGATCAAGGTCGCCCCGGAAACGCAGATGCCGAGCGACTACCGCCAGCTCGCCGAGCAGGCGCAGCGCCTGTCGGTGAACTTCCGTTTCCAGGAAGGCAGCGCGACCCTGGACAACAAGGCCTACCGTGACCTGCAGCGGGTAATGGACTACCTCAAGCAGCACGACAAGCTGCGGAACAAGGTGGTGCTGGTCGGCTTCGGCGACCCCAAGAGCGACCCGGAGCGCGCCGCACTGCTCTCCAAGCTGCGGGCGATGGCCGTACGTCGGGAACTGGCCAAGCAGGGCGTACTGTTCCGCGAGATCACCGGCCTGGGTAGCGAACTGCCGGTAGCGGCCAACGACCAGGACAGCGGGCGCATCCGCAATCGCCGCGTCGAGGTGTGGGTCTACTGACCACGCCAACAATCCTCGTCAGGGGGCTTGGCAGTTTCTCGGCGCAGCGTTAGCCTTTGCTCCGCGTGACGCCGGGCCCCTCTGGCGGTGAGCTGCTCACCGTGATGTCGGAGTCACTGAGTCGATTTCTTTCAACTCAGGCAGACACAGGGAGGGCTCATGGACGCTCTACTCGCCTTTTTGACACCCCCACTCTTCGGCACACCTGGCTGGTTCTGGCTGGCCTTCCTGCTGCTGATCATCGCCCTGCTGGTACTCGACCTCGGCGTGCTGCACCGCGACCAGCATGAAATCGAGGTGCGTGAAAGCCTGCTGCTGTACGCCGGCTACTTCAGCGTCGGCGTCGCCTTCGGCGGCTGGATCTGGTGGCAGCTCGGCGGCACCAAGGCCATGGAGTACTACACCGGCTTCCTGGTGGAGCAGTCGCTGTCGATGGACAACGTCTTCGTCATGGCGATGATCCTCGGCTACTTCAACATCCCCCGCCGCTACCAGCACCGCGTGCTGTTCTGGGGCATCCTCGGCGTCATCGTGCTGCGCGCGCTGATGATCGGCCTGGGCACGGCGCTGGTGCAGCAGTTCGACTGGATTCTCTACCTGTTCGGCGCCTTCCTGCTGTTCAGTGGCGTGAAGATGCTGCGCAGCAACGATGAAGAGACGCACCCGGACCTGGCGCAGAACCCGCTGCTGCGCTTCGTGCGTACGCGCATCCGCGTCACCGACGACCTGCACGGCGGCCGCTTCCTGGTGCGCCTGAAGGATCAGGCCAGCGGCAGAGCCCTGCTCTACGCCACGCCACTGCTGCTGGCGCTGGTGCTGATCGAACTGGCCGACCTGGTGTTCGCCGTTGACAGCGTGCCCGCCGTCCTGGCCATCTCGCAGGACCCGTTCATCGTCTACACCTCGAACATCTTCGCCATCCTCGGCCTGCGCGCGCTGTACTTTGCCCTGGCCGCACTGATGCACCGCTTCATCTATCTGAAGTACGCCCTGGCGCTGGTGCTGATGTACATCGGCGGCAAGATCTTCCTGCATGACCTGGTCAAGGTTCCCGCCCTGCTCTCACTTGGCGTAACCTTGGGCCTGCTGGCCGGCGGCGTGTTGCTTTCCCTGCTCAAGACACGCGACCGGAAGGCCATCGACTAGCCAGGAGTTGCGATGCCCGACGTCTGCATAGAACTCATCGAGCGCCAGGGTCAACGCCTCTGGCAGGTACGCCTCGGCCGTCGCGCGCTGACGTTCCAGGACGAGCTGGCAGCCCGTCATTTCGCCGCGCAACTGCACATGCGCCTCGGCTGGCTGGGCCAGACCCAGCCAGCCGAAGACCGCCTGCCCTGAGGCGCAAACGCAGAGGCCCGCAGGATGCGGGCCTCTTCATCTACAGCGGCGGATTCAGCGGCTGGCTTTCATCATTTCGCGCGGCACGTACTTGCCGATCTCGTACTTGCCGATCGCCGCACGGTGCACTTCATCCGGACCGTCCGCCAGGCGCAGAGTACGCTGCATGGCGTACCAGTAGGCCAGCGGGAAGTCGTTGGAGACCCCGGCGCCACCGTGCATCTGGATCGCCCGGTCGATCACCTTGAGCGCCACGTTGGGCGCGACCACCTTGATCTGGGCGATCTCGCTGGCGGCGATCTTGTTGCCCACCGTGTCCATCATGTAGGCCGCGTTCAGCGTCAGCAGGCGCGCCTGGTTGATCTCCATGCGCGAATCGGCGATGTGATCGATGTTGCCACCCAGGCGGGCCAGCGGCTTGCCGAACGCCGTACGGCTCACGGCGCGCTTGCACATCAGTTCCAGGGCGCGCTCGGCCATGCCGATCGAACGCATGCAATGGTGGATACGGCCCGGGCCGAGGCGGCCCTGAGCGATCTCGAAGCCGCGCCCCTCGCCCAGCAGCACGCTGTCGTAAGGCACCCGCACGTTCTCGAACAGCACCTCGGCATGGCCGTGCGGGGCGTCGTCATAGCCGAACACCGGCAGCGGTCGCAGTACCGTCACGCCGGGCGCGTCCATCGGCACCAGGATCATCGAGTGCTGCTGGTGGCGCGGCGCGTCCGGGTTGGTCAGGCCCATGAAGATCATCACCTTGCAGCGTGGGTCGCAGGCGCCGGACGTCCACCACTTGCGCCCGTTTATGACCCACTCGTCGCCCTCGCGGCGCGCATTGGCCTGCATATTGGTGGCGTCCGACGAGGCCACCCCCGGCTCGGTCATGGCGAACGCCGAGCGGATCTCGCCGGACAGCAGCGGCTCCAGCCATTGCTGCTTCTGCGCCTCGCTGCCGTAGCGCACCAGGACTTCCATGTTGCCGGTGTCCGGCGCCGCGCAGTTGAAGGGCTCCGGGCCGATCAGCGAACGGCCCATGATTTCCGCCAGCGGTGCGTATTCGGTGTTGGTCAGGCCGGCGCCGTAGTCCGACTCGGGCAGGAACAGGTTCCACAATCCCTCGGCCTTGGCCTTGTTCTTCAGCTCTTCCATGATCGCGGTCGGCTGCCAGCGGTCACCTTCGGCCACCTGCTGCTCGAATACCGCTTCGGCCGGATAGACGTGCGCTTCCATGAATGCGCTGACGCGCTCACGCAGCTCTTGAACCTTCGGGGAATAGGCGAAATCCATGGGCAATACCTTCTGGCGGATCGGGTGTGATGTCGGTGTGGAAATGATGCTAGAACAGCGCTTAAGATTTATCTAACCTATTTTCAGCGTGTATGAACATTCATAACCGATATATGATCGATTGATATCGACAGCCCTGGAGTGCTTGCGGCATGAACTTGACCAAGGTGGATCTCAACCTCTTCATCGTCTTCGACGCCATCTACACCGAGGCCAATCTGACACGTGCCGGACAGATCGTCGGCATCACCCAGCCGGCGGTTTCCAACGCCCTCGCCCGCCTGCGCGAAACCTTCAACGACCCTCTGTTCGTGCGCACCGCCCAGGGCATGGTGCCCACGCCGATGGCGCAGAACATCATCGGCCCCGTGCGCAACGCCCTGCAGTTGCTGCGCGTGTCGGTGCAGGAGAGCCGCACCTTCAACCCGCAGCAGGCCGGCAAGACCTACCGCATCAGCATGACCGACCTCTCCGAGCAGATTCTCCTGCCGCCGCTGTTCCAGCGCCTGCGCCGCCTGGCGCCGAGCGTGTGCATCGAGAGTTTCCTGGCCAAGCGCCGCGAAACCACCAAGGAGCTGGCCGCCGGGCGCCTGGACTTCGCCGTCGACGCCCCGCTCAACACCGACCCGCAGGTGCGCCACGTCAAGCTGCTGGATGACCGCTACGTCTGCGCCATGCGCCCTGGCCACCCGCTGGCCAAGGAGAAGATCAGCCTCGACGAATACCTGTCGCTGACCCACATCCACATCTCCAGCCGCCGCAGCGGCCTCGGCTATGTCGACCTGGCCCTGGGCAAGATGGGGATTCAGCGCAAGATCGCCCTGCGCTCGCAGCACTACCTGATGGCCAGCAGCGTGATGCAGCAGACCGACATGGTGATGACCGTGCCGGAGCGCTTCGCCCGCCGCCACAACCTGCACCATGTGACCTTGCCAGTGGGCGACGTGCCGGCACTGGAAACGCACCTGTACTGGCACGAAAGCACCGACCAGGACCCGGCCAACCGCTGGATGCGCGAGCAGATGATCGAGCTGGCGCAGCAGGTCGCCGCGCAGGAGAAGAAGGCCGAGCAAGCGCCGGCAGCATGATCGCCCGGCGCTGAACGCAAGAAGGCCCGCATTGGCGGGCCTTCCTGTTGCTGCGGAAGCGAATCAGCCAGCGATCTTGCCGTCGACCGACAGCTTGCCGGCACCTTCGAACACCAGCGCGATGCTGATCGCCAGCAGCGCCAGGGCGAACTCGTAGCCGTTGTTACTCATGAAGAAGCCGTTGGCCAGGTGCACGCTGAAGATCGCCACCAGCATGGTCACCGCCAGCACCGCAGCTGCCGGACGCACCAGCAGGCCGATGATCAGTGCCACACCGCCGAAGAACTCGGCGCTACCGGCCATCAGCGCCATCAGGTAGCCCGGCGCCAGACCGATGCTTTCCATCCACTGCGCGACACCGGCCAGACCATAGCCGCCGAACCAGCCGAACAGCTTCTGCGAACCATGCGCGGCGAAGGTAAGGCCGGCGATCACGCGCAGAATGGTGATACCCATGCCGGCCTGGCTGGCGGTGATGCTCTTGATCAGGTTGTTCATTGCAAGGCTTCCTTTGATGTGTGAGGTAGATGGCGCACAGAATATCCAATTTATTCGATTTAAAAATCGCAAAATACCGCTAAAGATAATCGAAAAAATAGATACCTATTTAACCGTCAGACGCTGTCCTTGCGGTTCGAGCAAATAGCGCTCGCGGTCATAAGCAAGGTAGTACTTATTCACCGAGTTCACATAGCTCACGACCCCCATCCCCATCTGCTCCATGGCCACCCGCTCGACCTGAAAGAACCACTGATTGGGATTGAGGCCACGCCGACGCGCCTCCGCCCGCAGACTCTGCACCCGTTGCGGCCCGAGGTTGTATCCCGCCAGGACGAAGGCCATGCGCTCACGCTCGTTGAGCTGCGGGCTGTTGAAGAAGTTGTGCCGGATCATCGCCAGGTACTTGCTGCTGGCCTGGACGTTGGCGTCGACCTGCGTGATGTTGCTGACGCCGACGCTGCGCGCCGCCGCCGGCGTGATCTGCATCAGCCCGGTCGCCCCGCTGGCACCGCGGGCCGCAGGATTGAGGGTCGACTCCTTGAACGCCAGCGCCGCCAGCAGCAGCCAGTCGAAGCCCTGCTGCTCGGCGTGTTTCTGCAATACCGGGCGCACCTTCTCCAGACGCTGGCGCTCGGTTCGCCCCAGGGGCGAATGCACCTTGTACAGGCGCCGATAGACGCGCTGGAAGGCACTGTCCTGATCGGCCGGGGCCTGATAGCTACTGAAGAAGCGGTCGATGCTGGCGCGCAGCATCGGCGCGTCGGGGCGCACGAACCACTTCATCTCGCCGTCACGCGCCAACACCAGGTGCTTGTCGACGCGCAGCCTGGGCATCACCTTGGCCCAACGCTCGGCGATCGGCAGCTCCACCGCCGTGCGTTCGAAGATGCCGGCCTGGACCATTTCCAGAACGTCCTCGACCGCCAGGCTGGGGTCGACCCACTCGACCACGATGGGCGGCAGCTTGCGCTCCGCCAGTTGCTGATTGATCCGCCGCAGCGCCTCGCCGACCGCGCTGCCCGCCGGCAGCGAAAGACTGCGCCCGGCCAGCTGCTCGAGGCTGCGGTAGTGCCGGTTGCCCTGCTTGGACACCAGCACCAGCGGTACCTGACGGCGAATCGCGGCGCTGGCGCTGACATCATGACCGGCGCGCACACTGAGCAGCTCCCCGGGGGCGACGAGATCGCCCTCGCCGCGCTGCAGGGCGCCGAGCAACTGGTCCTTGGCCTTGGGGATGATCTTCAGGGTGATGCTGCGCCCGTCGCGGGCGTTGCGATTGAGGTACTGCTCGAACGCGCGCAGACGGTGGTACTCGACACCGATGCTCTGCCCTTTCACCAGGCCCGAGCTGTTGCGGCTCTGATTGACCAGGACGCGCAGCTCGCCGCTGGCGCGAATCGCCGACAGGTCACGGGCGCTGCGCGTCTGGCTGCCGACCTCGGGCGGGCCTGCCAGGCGTGCGCTGACCGGCAGCGGCAGCGCGACCAGCAGGCACAGGATCAGCAGCAATCGCGACATCGACTCTCCAACAATGGCAGCAGGCCGGCGAAGCCTCGCGGGGGTGCTTGATCTGCTGCTCGCGGATGCGCGCCAGACGGCAACTGACTGCGAAGCTGCCAAACAAGTTCCCTGGGCCGACACGGGGGCGCGGAGATTGGCACAGGCGAGCCCCGCCACGCCAGCCCATGGCCCTCCGCCGGTCCTGAAAACAACTACCAAGCCGTTGTTTTCAATCGACTTCCTGACGAACGGATGGCGTCTGCTATTCTGCCCCCCCTCGCGCTAATCAGGTGGCACCATGCAACTCGTCGACATCGCAGTCAATCTCACCCACCCCAGCTTGGCCGCCCAGGCCGAGGCGCTGCTCGAGCGCGCCTATGCAGCCGGCGTCTGCCAGATGGTGCTGACCGGCACCAGTCTGAACGAAAGCGAGGCCAGCCTGGCACTTTGCCGACAGCTGGACGCCAGCGGCCAGCGACTGTTCAGCACGGCCGGCATCCACCCGCACGATGCCAGCAGTTGGAGCACGGCCAGCAGCACCGCCCTGAAAGCACTGCTGAACGAGCCCGAGGTCCGTGCCGTTGGCGAATGCGGCCTGGATTTCGACCGCGACTTCTCACCCCGGCCCGTCCAGGAAAAGGTCCTCGAAGAACAGCTGGCGCTGGCGGTGGAACTGCAGATGCCGGTGTTCCTGCACGAGCGCGAGGCCAGCCAGCGCCTGCTGGATATCCTGCGCAGCTATCGTGACCAGTTGCCCGCAGCAGTGGTGCACTGCTTCACCGGCGAGCGCCGTGCCCTCTATGCCTATCTCGACCTCGACCTGCACATCGGTATCACCGGCTGGGTCTGCGACGAACGCCGTGGTACCCATCTGCATCCATTGCTCAAGGACATCCCCGCCGAGCGCCTAATGCTGGAGACCGATGCCCCCTTCCTGCTGCCACGCAGCCTGCGGCCCAAGCCCAGGAGCGGGCGCAACGAGCCGGCCTACCTCGTCGAGGTCCTGCGCGAAGTGGCACTGCATCGTGGCCAGAGCGAACAGCAGCTGGCGGCGCAGTCGACGGCATGCGCACGGGCATTCTTCGCCATGCCGACCATACTGGAGAGTGGCGATACAGACTCTTGATTGACGTCAAGACTCTGACCTTGCCCCAAGGCATACTACTGGCACATAGCCAATAGTGAACGCAGCGAAACGGATAACGACAGCATGGGCGCCTGGATCAGCGATCTTTCTCTCAAGTACAAATTCTGGGCGGTCAACGCCGTCGCATTCGTCATCAGCCTGATGCTGGTGCTGTTCGCCCTGCACACCGAGCAGGCGGCCCGCAGCCTCGATGCGCGCCAGGCAGCCAGTGCCCAGGCACGTCTGCTTCAGCAGTGGCCACAGCAGGCGACACTGCCCAGCTCCGGCAATGTTCAGGTACTGCAAGGCGATGCCTCCCTGGCGAATGCCCAGGGCGCGGCCGATGCCAGCGGCTGGCAGGTGCTGAAACACGACGCCTGGTTCGACAGCATGCCGGCGGTTGGCGCGCAGCGGGTTTCGCTCGCCGACGGACGCAACCTCGCCGTCGTGGCGCGGGCACCGAGCCTGTTCGACCTGTTCACCGAGCACGCGCTGTCCTATGCCTTGGCGGTGGCGGTGCTCATGCTGCTGTTGCTGGCGGCCTCGCAGTTGCTGATCCGCTTCCTGCTCAGCCACCTCAACACGCTCAAGGACGTGATGCTGCAGGCAGAACGCAGCGGCGACCTGTCATTGCGCGTACCGCTGGACAGCCGCGACGAGGTCGGCCAGATGGCCGCCGCCTTCAACGCCATGCAGGCCGGCTACCAGCGTGTGGTCGGCACCGTCGGCCAGGTCGCCAGCGAACTCGACAGTGGCACGCGCAACATGGCCCAGCGCATGGGCGCGGTGCGCCAGGGCATGCTCAGCCAGCAGAGCGAGACCGACCAGGCCGCCACGGCGATCAACGAGATGTCGGCGACCGTGCAGCACATCGCCGATCACGCCGGCACGACCCGCGACCAGTCGCTCAGCGCCGACCAGCTGGCACGCGCCGGCCAGCAGGTGGTCGAACGCGTGGAGCAGTCCATCGCCGCCCTCTCCCAGGGCGTGCGCCAGAGCGCCGGCAGCATCGAGCGCCTGGCCGAGGACAGCCAGCACATCAGTCGCGTGGTCGGCGTCATTCATGGCATCGCCGAACAGACCAACCTGCTCGCCCTCAATGCGGCCATCGAGGCTGCCCGCGCGGGCGAAATGGGTCGCGGCTTCGCCGTAGTCGCCGACGAAGTGCGCAACCTGGCCAAGCGCGTGCAGGACTCCACCGACGAGATCACCCAGATGATCGGCAACCTGCAAGGCGGCACCCGTGACGCCGTGGAATTCATGCGCGAGAGCTCGGAGAACGCCAACCAGTGCGTGCAGCTGGCACAGGAAGCCGGAGAGTCGCTGGAAGCGATCACCGCCGCCGTGGCCCTGATGCGTGACAGCAACACGCAGATCGCCGTGGCAGCCGCGCAGCAGAGCCAGGTGGCCGAGGAAATGAGCCGCTCGGTCGTCGGCATCCGCGACGTCACCGAGCAGACCGTTGGCCAGACGCTGGAATCGGCAGCCACCAGTCAGCAACTGGCCACATTGGCGGGCCAGCTCAACCAGGCGATCCGCCAGCTCAAGCTGTAGGCTCGCAGGAGGCTATGCCGGTCATAGCCAGAAACGATTCGTCGCCCGTGCCGGTGCGCTCATAGACTGGTTGCAACCCTCTGAGGAATGCAACATGAGCGCCCTTCTGCTTGACCCGTACAGCACCGCCCGCGCCATTCACCAATTGGCGGCGTGCCTGCTGCTGCTCGCCGTGGCCCTGCTGGTGACGGCCGCCTGCCAGCCCAGCGCGCTGGCCCTGGTCCTGGCCGGCATCGGCCTGCGCGCCGCCTTCGTCCTGCGTCGCCATGCCGGCGCGAGCCAGGCAACGCCCTGAATCCGCGCGCCTCCGTTCGTCGGGCCAATTCAGGCACCCAGGCTAAACCACGATAGCATCGACAATATATTGACCGATGGCAGCCGTATGTCGATGTCACGACATTTTATTGTCATGTATTGCGTGACGTTTTTCTGTCTGACCGCGGTCAAGGCGGAGCCCGTCCCCTACCCCCAGGACCGCCCGGCGTTGCGCCTGTACCTGGCCGACGGCCGCCAGCAGAGCTTCACCCTGCACCAGTTGCAGCGTTTCCCGCAAAGCACCATTCGCCTGCGTGACGCCACGGGCAAGGAACAGGTGTGGGTGGGCGTGTCCCTGCCGTGGCTGCTGCAATCCATGGATGAAGAAACGCACGACAGACCGGTGTACACCCGCTCGCTCAATCACTACTCGGTGGTGATCCCGGCGGCCGACATCCGGCGCTACCAGCCGTTGATCGCCTACCAGCGCGACGGCCAGTTCCTCTCCATCCGCGACCTCGGGCCGCTGTACCTCATCTACCCGCTCGACGACTACCCCGAACTGCACCAACAGGTGTTCTACAACCGCTCCATCTGGCAGCTCAGCGAGATTCACGTCGAATGAGTTCGATTGCAACGCCCCCCGTTTCGCCCTCCCGTCACCGCCTGAAACTGTCCGCCCTGATCACCCTGGTGCTGGCCATGGCGCTGGTCACGCTCGGCTCGCTCTGGCTGGTGCAGGAGCAGGCACGCCAACTCGCCCTGCCGACGCTGCACAACGAGCTCTGGCAGGCGTACCAGATCGACAACGAGATGAACCACTTGCTCGACGCGGCGCACAGCCTGCGCAAGGGCGAGCTGGACAGCGACGATCTGGTAGTGCGCATCCAGGTGCTGCGCAGCCTGACCCAGTCACTGGAACGCCACCATCTGTTCGACTTCCTGCCCGAGTCGCAGTCGATCACCCAGGGCACGCTCGATCAGATCATCGGCCTGAGCCGCGACTGGGATGCACGCGCGCGTTGGGGTGACCCGCAGGGTGTCCGGCAACTGGCCGAGGAAATCCATCAGCGCCTGCCGCAGCTGCTCAAGCCGATGCATGAGGTGATGGTGGCCAGCAAGATTTCCCTGGCCAACAAGATCGACGCCAAGCGCCAGCTCCTGCACCGCTGCTTCATCGGCCTGGGCTGGACACTGCTCGGTCTTCTGCTCGGCGGCGCCCTGCTGGTGTCGCGCCTGGTCAGCGACTACCGCAAGGCGCGCACGCTGTCGCACAACCTGGCCGAGCTGAACCAGCACCTGGAACAACGCGTCAGCGAACGCACCGCCGAGCTCAGCGAGGGCCAGGCGCTGCTGCGGCAGATCCTCGACGCCAGCCCCAGTGACGTGGCGCTGATCAGCGACGACGGCAAGCAGGTGCATTTCGTCAACCAGCGGCTGCACCAGCGCCTGGAACTCGATGCCAGCAGCGACTTCTCGCTGAGTCGCCTGTTCAGCAACGCCCGCGAGGCCCTGCACTTCAGCGAGGCCTTGCAGGCCCGCCAGCGCCTGGACGGCTGGGAGACCCAGCTGGCCGGAGCCGAACCCTACTGGGGCGTGGTCTCGGGACGCGTGCTGGAGTATCACGGCAGGCCTGCGCTGCTGATCTGGAGCTACGACATCAGCCTGCGCAAGCAGATGGAACAGGAACTGCTGGTGCTGGCCACCACCGACGCGCTCACCGGCCTGAACAACCGCCACGCGTTCCTGCAGCGCGCCGGCGAGCTGTTCAAGAGCGCCGAACGCTTCGACCAGCCCTGCACTCTGCTGATGCTCGACATCGACCATTTCAAGGCGATCAACGACAACCACGGCCACCAGAGCGGCGACGAGGTCCTCGCCCGCCTGGGCGAGTTGCTGCGCCAGGTGCTGCGTGAAGTGGACATCATCGGCCGCCTCGGCGGCGAGGAGTTCGCCGCCCTGCTGACCCAGACCGACCGTTGCGACGCCCTGCAGGTGGCCGAGCGTCTGCGCCTGAGCGCCGAGGCCCTGGCCCTGAACGGCGCCGACGGCCAGCAACTGGGCATCACGCTGAGCGTCGGCCTGGCCGAGCGCCGCCCCGCGGAGCCTCTGGAAGGTGTGCTGGCGCGCGCCGACAGCGCGCTGTACCGGGCCAAGGCAGAGGGCCGTAACCGCACCGCCCAGGCCGTCGACTGAGGCCGCTCAGCCGAACACCGTCACCGTCTGCCGGCTCAGCGCCAGCAGGTCGCCCGCCGGGCTCCACATGGCCGCGGCGACATGCCCATAGCCATCGCGTGCATGCTCGATCTCGGCGCGGTACAGGCACCACTGCTCGGTCGTCAGCGCCTGCAGCGGCTGGACGAACTCGATCGTCCAGGTCAGCGAGCTACCGGGCGCCGGGCTGCTCAGGTGTGGCAGCACCGCCGGCGGCCAGGCGTCGACCAGCGCCAGCAGGTAGGCCTCGTCCAGCGGTTGGGCCGCCTGCTCGCCGCGCAGGCGCACCCAGCCGCCCATCTGCCGCGAAGGATTGTTGCTGAACGGCATGCCGCCAATGCCCCAGCGCATGGCCAGGTAACGGGTGAATTCCGGCGTCACGCCCGGCACGTAAGGCAACTCCTGGCACTGCTCGACCGGCGTGATCTCCGGGGCTGCCAGCGCCGCCACGTCGACCGCGGAGGCACGCGACGCGCCAAAGCTGCCCTGCACCACCGTCACCACCTGGCCATCCTGGACCGCGCGCAGGAGCATCTGGCTGACGGCCTTTCCCTCGCGCAGCACTTCCGCCTGGAAGCTCACCGGCACGTGCGGGGCGACGGGGCCGACGAAGGTGATCGCCAGCGAACGTACCGGGCGCCCTTGCGGGACCTTGGCACGCATGGCCTCGAACGCCAGGGCGGCGACCAGGCCACCGAAACTGGCACGCCCCTGACCCCATTCGGCCGGTATCACCACGGCATCGGGATCGCGGCGCACCGCGTCGAGCAATTGCAAAAGCGTCATACGGACCTCGCGCGTCATCAAGGGCGATGATCTTAGGGGATGGCGCAGCCTGGAAGATAGGCCGTCAAGATGCCGATTCGGTCATATTGCCGGCGAAAATGTCGCCTCATTCGCTCAGGGGAAAGTCGCCGAACAACGCGATCAGGGCGCCGTCCGCACGTTCCTCGGCAGCCAGCTGCCCCTGCAGCCAGGCCTCCCGGCAGGGATGCAGCGCCTCGACCACCTCGCTCTGCGCCAGCCACTGCAGGTGGTCGTGCCAGTCGCCCAGCGCGCTCTGGGCGCGCTTGAGCCGCGCCAGCGCCGCCCTGTCCAGGCCGCTCTGCAAGGGATAGGTTTCGCCCGCGTAGCGCACCCGCTTGATCAGCAGGCGCAGGCGATGGCGGTCGTGCGCAGGATCACGCAGGGCCTGCGCCAGCTGCGCCTGCTGACGCCGCAGGCGACGCTGGATGCGTTTGCTGACGCTACGCAGCTGGCCACGCCGTGCTGCCTCGCGCCAGGCAACCGGCCAGCTGTCGAGCAAGGCGATCAGTTCGGCCAGTTCACGACTGCTGGCCACAGCCGCAAAAGCCCTGGCATGCGCCTCCCGGTCAAAGGCGAGCAAGCGGCTCAGGCTCATGCGTTCGAGTTCGGCCATCAACACCTCGCGATCGCGCAAGGGACCGGTCAGCCGGCCCAGTACCGCGGCAGCCTGCTCCAGGGCATCCACCGTCGCCAGGCCGCGCATGGGGCGCAGCAGGCTGCGCAGCTGGCGCAAGGTGATGCGCAGGTCGTGCAACGCCTCGGCGTCGGTGAATCCGCCCAGGCGGGCCTGGCAGGCATAAAGCCGTACCTGCAAGGCCAGCACACGCTGCAGGCTGCGCTCGATCAGATCGCTCATGCTCGCTACTCCTTGACGCTCAGGGTGACGACCAACAAACCCGTCGCGCCCGAAAAATCCTAATTCAGCCAGCGCCAGGGCAACGCCTGGCGCAACTTACCCAGCGCCTGACGCAGCGCGGCCGGCGCCACGGCCTGGCCGGCGTACTGCTGGCGCTCGAAACACGCGGCGAACGCCTGGATCTGCGCCGCCTGCGCCGGCAGTTCCTGGCTGGCGCGCCGGGCGAAGGCACGCATGCCCTCGCCGGCCTGCCGATGTACGCCATGCCGTGCCAGCAGACGCTCGAACCGTCGCAGCACCTGACGCAGAGGGTCACGCCGCTGCTGCCAGGGTTTGAGCAGCCACAGCGCCAGCAGGCCGAGCAGCGCCGCACCACCCCCGACCAGCGCCAGGGCGAGACGCTGCCAGTCGAGACTGCCGAACCAGCTCTGCAGCAGGCTGAGCTGTTGCTCTCCCTGATACCCCAGCACCCAGCGTTGCCAGCCGTAGTTGAGACGCTCCCAGCTCAGGCGCAACTGGTTGAGCCAGGCCAGCTCCCGGTAACGCAGCGGCGAGAAGGGTTGGTCGTCGAGAAAACCGTCCTCTTCGCTCAACGCCTCCTGCAGGCCCTGCTCGATGCGCTCGGGGGCGACCTGGAAGGTCGGGTCGACGCTACGCCAGCCGGTCCCGGGTTGCCAGTACTCGACCCAGGCATGGGCGTCGAACTGGCGAACCTGGATGTAGTTGCCCGAGGGGTTTAGCTCGCCACCCTGGTAGCCGGTCACCACGCGCGCCGGGATGCCGGCGGCACGCAGGACGAAGGTCATGGCCCCGGCGTAGTGGGCACAGAAGCCACTGCGGGTGTCGAACAGGAATTCGTCGACGCTGTTCTGACCCAGCGTTTGCGGACGCAGGGTGTAGGCGAACGGCTCACGATTGAAATGCCGCAACAGCGCGTCCACCAGCGCATCGGCCTGCGGGTACTGGCGCTGCAGTTGGGCGGCCCAGGCGCGACTGCGCGGATCGCCCTGTGCCGGCAGCTGCAGGGCATGGCGCAGCGTCGAGGGTTGCGCATCGGCCTCGCGCAGGGCCTGCGGCCAGGAACGCACCTGGTAGAGCAGGCTGCGGTCCACGGGGCGACGATTCTGCCAGCGGAAGTCGCTCATCATGCGCGTGCCATCCTGGGCGACCTCGCCGACATCGAGCGCGAACAGCCAGGGTTTGCCGCTGGGTTGCATGATGATGCTGTAATCCAGCGGTTGCCCGGCCTTGCTCCACTGCGGCGCCCTGGGCAGCTGCGCCAGGCTCGATTGCGACCAGCGCCGACCATCGAATCGGTCCAGCGTCAGTGCCCGCCAGTACAGCTGGTTGCGGGGCGGCACGGCGCCTTCGAAACTGGCGCGAAACGCCAGCTCCGAGGAGCGGCTGAGCTCGGCGATATCGGCCGGTTCCATGCTGTCGGAGAGGCCGGTCCGGCCCTTGTCGCTGGGCATCGGCAACGACCACAGCGGCCCCATGCGCGGAAAGAACACGAACAGCAGCAGCATCAGCGGCAACGCCTGCAGCAGCAGGCCGCCGGCAAGACGCAGGGTGGGCCAGGGCCGCTCGGCAAAGCCGCTCTGCTGCAGACCGACCAGGGCAGCCAGCAGCGCCGTGACCGGCAGCAGGCTGTAGAGCGCGGCGACGATGCCATCCTCGAACAGGTAGGCAGTGACCACGCAGAAGAAGCCAAGGAAGACCAGCACCAGCGCGTCACGCCGCGTCCGCATCTCCAGCAGCTTGAGGATGAAGGTGGCGATCAGCAGCACCACGGCGGCATCCAGCCCGACCAGGGTCCCCCGCGAGAACAGGATGCCGATCAGGACCAGCAGCACCAGGCCGCCCTTGACCCAGCCACCGGGATAGCGCGCACGCATGCGGAAGATCTGCACCCGCCAGCTCGCAGCGCCCAGCCACAGGGCGATCATCCACATGGGCAGATGCACCAGATGCGGCACGATCACCAGCACCTGCGCCACCAGCAACCAGGTCAGGGCAATGCGCGGAATGCCTGGCAGCCGGCTCATGGACGTTGCCCGAACAACGCCAGGGCGCGTAGGCAGGCATCGCGATGCGCCTCGCCAACGTCCGCAGCGATCGACGTGCCCGGCAACTGCAGGCCGAAAGGCTGCTGTCGCGCGGAGAACTGCAGCACCCAGTGGCACAGCAGTGACAGACGCATTTCGCTGTCGCCAGCCAGGCTCTCGTAGTCGAGCCACAGGTCCCGCCCACTGAGCATGGCGAAGTCCTTGACCAGCAGCCCCTGGCCGCGCGAATAGGCCTTCCAGTCCAGCCGCCGCTTGGAGTCGCCCGGCTGGTAGTCACGCAGCCCCTGGAAGTCATCGGCACCCTGGCCACGCGCCCGCATGCCTTCGTCGTCGTCCTCGCCGAGACCGGCGGACACGGGCAGATCGCCTTCCAGCGGGCGCGGGTAGACCAGTACCGCCTGGTCCAGGTCGACCCAGCTCCACGCCACCAGCAGGCCCAGCGGGAAGCGGCTCTCGACCCGCAGACGACCGGGCCGCAACCAGCCACGCCGCCGCGCCGGCAGGCTCACCTCCACCTCGCACTGGCCTTCGCGCGGCACATCACGCAGCACCAGCTCGGCCGGTGGCCAGCCCAGGGCCACGGCCTGGTGCTCACGCCCGCGGCTCTCCAGGCGCACGCGAAAGACGGCCTGCTCACCCACGAACACCGCCCCGCCACCGCCCGCCTTCAGCACCAGCCCGGCAAGATTGCGATAGGTGTGCAGGATGGCGACGACGAACACCGCCATCAGCAGGAACGTCAGGCCATACGCCAGGCTGTTCTGGTAGTTGATGGCGACCAGCAGCATCAGCACCAGGGCGACGGCGAAGGCCGCCCCGACCCGACTCGGCACGATGAAGATGCGCCGCTGATTGAGGCGAACGCTGGCCGCAGGCGGGATGCGCCGAGCCAGCCAGCGTGCCCAGAGGGGCCTCAGCGCCGTGCGCATCAGAGCGCCGGAACTTCGCGCAGCAGCCACTGCACCAGGCTGCCACCGCCATGGCCGGCCGGATCGGCGCGTTCGCGCAGGCGGTGACCGACCACGGCGGGCAACACCGCCTGCACGTCCTCGGGGATCACGTAATCCCGCTCGGCGAGCAGCGCCCAGGCCCTGGCCGCGGCCAGCAGCGCCAGGCTGGCACGGGGCGACAGGCCCCAGGCGAACTGCGGCTGGCTGCGGGTAGCCTCCACCAGGCGCAGTACGTAGTCGATCAGGGCATCGCTGGCGCGAATCTTCGGCACCTCGGCCTGCAGGCGCGCCAGTTCGGCATGGTCGAGCACCGGCTCGAGCCTGGGCAGGATGTCGCGCCGCGCATCGCCAAGCAGTAGCGCACGCTCTGCCGCCTGGGCCGGATAGCCGAGCGACAGGCGCATGAGGAAACGGTCGAGCTGGGATTCGGGCAGCGCGAAGGTGCCGCCACTGCTGACCGGGTTCTGCGTGGCGATGACGAAGAACGGCTCGGGCAACGGCCGGGTCGCCCCCTCGATGGTGACCTGCCCTTCCTCCATGGCTTCGAGCAATGCGCTCTGGCTCTTCGGCGTGGCGCGGTTGATCTCGTCCGCCAGCACCAGCTCGGCGAAGATCGGCCCCTGGTGAAACACGAACTGCCCGGTGTCCTTGTCGAACACGGAAGTGCCGAGAATGTCGCCCGGCAACAGGTCGGAAGTGAACTGGATGCGCTGGAAACTCAGCCCCAGCACCCGTGCCAGGGCATGGCTGAGGGTGGTCTTGCCCATGCCGGGCAGGTCCTCGATCAGCAGGTGACCACGCGCCAGCAGACAGGTCAGCGCCAGACGCACCTGCGCCTCTTTGCCCAGTACCACCTGATTGACCGAGTCGAGGCAGGCATCCAGTTTGGTTCGCATCGTTTGCTCCTTGTACGGACTGCCGATGCTACTGGGCCACTCGGCCGGGGCAAAGCGCCATGTAACCTTTGCTCACGAAACTGTGAATGGCCGTCCAAAGTGCGCCGCAGGCGAACAGCGCGGCCTCACAGGCGGAAGTGCCCCGCCATGCCCTGCAGTTCGCGCCCCAGTTCGGCCAGCTGAATGCTGGACGCCGCCGTCTCGTCCATCGCCGTGGCCGACTGATCGGCGATGTCGCGGATCGAGGTGACGCTGCGGTTGATCTCTTCGGCGACGGCCGTCTGCTGCTCGGCCGCCGCAGCGATCTGCTGGTTCATCTCGGAAATCAGCGTCACTGCCTCGGCAATGGCCACCAGGGCGACTTCGGTCTGGCTGGCGTCGTCGACGGTCTTTTCCACCAGCCCGGCGCTCTGCTCCATGTCTGCCACCGCACGCCGGCTGCCCTCGCGCAAGGCGGAGATCAGCGACTCGATTTCCGCCGTCGATTGCTGGGTACGCTTGGCCAGCGCCCGCACCTCGTCGGCGACCACCGCGAAGCCTCGGCCCTGCTCACCCGCACGGGCCGCCTCGATGGCGGCATTGAGGGCAAGCAGGTTGGTCTGTTCCGCAACGCTCTTGATCACCTCCAGCACGGCGTCGATACGCTGGGTATCCTGGCTCAGGCGCTGGATGCTGGCGGTCGTGGTGTCCATCGCCCGGGCCAGCTGCTCGATGCGCTGCAGGGTCTGGCGAACCACCTGGCTGCCATTGCCCACGCGCTGGTCGGCCTGCTCCGTCGAAGCGGCTGCCGCCTCGGCGTTGCGCGCCACTTCGTGCACGGTGGCGGTCATCTCGCTCATGGCCGTGGCCACCTGATCGGTCTCCAGTTTCTGCCCGTTGACGCCCTGGCGGGTCTGCTCGGCGGTCGCCGAGAGCGACTGAGCCGAGTTGGAAATCTGCGCCACGCCACCCTGCAGGCGGCCGACCATGTCGCGCAGGTTGCCGGCCATGCGCTGCATGGCAGCGAGCAGCTGGCCGATCTCATCGCGGCGGTCCTGTTCGAGGTGCACGCTCAGGTCACCGCCGGCGACCGACTCGGCCAGCGCGATGACGCGCTTGAGCGGCCTGACGATGACCAGGCTGATGATGATCGCCGCCGCAAGGCCGAAGAGCAGCGCCAGCGCCGCAGCCACCACGATCAGGCCACTGCTGGCCTTGCGCTCCGCCTGCATGGCCTGCTGCTGCGCCTGCAGTGCCTGATCGACACGCTGCAGCAACAGTTCGACCTGGGCGACGAGCTGGGCGTAGACCGCCTTCTGCTGCTGCAACTGGCTGGCGTACTCCTGCAGGCGTTCGTTGAACGAGTCGACGTTGACCACCACCTCACCGAGCACGGCGGAATAGCCGGGGTCGTCGAGCGCATCGCGCAGCTCTGCCGCCAGGGCCTGCGCCTCGCCCGCCTGGGCGATCTCCGCCTGTTCGGTGGTGTCCGCACGGCGGCTGGCTTCCAGGCGCTGGCGCGCCTGATCCAGCGCCTGCAACAGCAGCTGGTGGATCTTGCCGACCTGCCCTGCCTGCAGCACCGAGTCGCCGCCCCGCTCGCCCTGGGAGCTTTTCAGCAGGTCGACGCCATCCTCGGACAGCCCCTCCTGCAGCAGGTCCAGGCTGTTGGCCGCAGCGACCACCAGCCAGTCGGCAGCCTGCAAGGACAGCTGCATGTTGTCGGTCAGTTCGACATAGCGCGCGAAGGCCGTGCGGTAGTCGGCCAGGGCCGGCTCGACCTGCGCCAGGATAGCCGCGCTGTCGCTGTCCAGCTCGCCCTGCAGCGCCTGGCTGGCCTGGAGGATGGCATCGGCCTGCTCGTTGAGCCGTTCTGCATGCTGACTGTCGCCGGCCAGGGCGAAGGCCTGCTCGCTCTGGCGCATGCGCAGCACCTGTTCACCGAGAGCGCTCATGCGCTGCTGCAGTTCGGCGCCGGCGCTGACCTCGCGCAACGCCAGCAGGCCGGTGGCGGCCACCAGCGCGGTCAACAGCAGCACCAGGGCGAAGCCCAGCATCAGTTTGCTGGCCGTACTCAAGCTGGCCAGCCGCTTGGTCAATGAGCTACCCATGACATCCCCCTGCCTACTGCAGCCAGCCCAGAATCCTGAAACATAGGAGCACCGCCCTGCTGGCGACAAGCCAGCAGGCGGCAGGATGGCCGGAACAGTTAACTGGAGGTCGTTTTCAGAACGAATTCAAGGGCGTTGCATGTTGAAGACATCGCGCGTGCGGCAATAGGCGCTGCCGCCGAGGCGACCGACCAGATCGAGCTGCAGCGGGTCGAGACGGCCCTGCTCGGTCAGCAGCGCGTCGTCGATATGGGCCAGCAGCACTTCGGCGAAGATCAGGTGACTGTTGGGCCGCTGCGCGGGGTACGGCTGGATCTGCGCGACGCGGCACTCGAAGGTCACCGGGGCGCCGACGACACGGGGCACGTCGATGCGCTCGCAGGGCACGCTGGCGATGGCGTAATGCTCGAACTCGCTGATCTCGTGGGGCAACACCGCGGCGCTGGCATTCATCGCTTCGGCCTGCGCGAAGCTCACCAGCTGAATCGCCAGTTCGCCACTGGCCTGGGCGTTGCGCAGCGTGTCCTTGAGACTGCCGTCGTCACGGGTGTTGACGTTGACCAGCAGCGTGGGTGGATTGTCGCTGATCACCTGGAAGAAACTGAACGGTGCCAGGTTGGCGACGCCCTCGGGCGAACGACTCGACACCCAGGCAATGGGGCGCGGCGTGACGCTGGACGCCAGCCAGCGATAGGCATCCAGAGGGCTCAGGGCAGAGAAGTCGAGCTGCATCAGCGCCCCGCTCGCGATTCGCGGATGTAGAAGCGCGCACGCTCGGCCTTGCTGGTACAGCCTTCGTAGGCCTCGAACTGCTGCTGGGTCTTGGCGGCCGTCAGCAGCGACAACGCCTTGGAATAGCTCACGGTGCCGGCGAAGCCTTCGGCCTCGGCGATGCTCAGCTCCTTCCAGGCGGCATCCAGCTGGTTGGCGCAGGTATCGCGGTAAACCGTCTTGCCGGCACAGCCGGTCAACGCTACCGCGAGCAGCGGCAAACAGATCCAGTGTTTCATCAACCACACTCCCCGAACGGACATGACTACGGATTGGCCCAGTCTATGACGCCAAGGCCGGGCGAAAGTGCCCGGTTCAGCGTTCGCTGCGACTGCGCAGGTACTCCACCACCGCCTGCTGCTCGCCCGCGAACTCGATGCGCCCGGACTTGCTTTCACGTTGGAACACATACATAGGATCGTAGTACTCAACCAGCAAAGCTTCGATCCAACCGCGATGGCTGTCGACCACACCATCGTTCTGCTGCTCGTGCAGCGCCTGCTCCATGATCGCGGCCAGGCGCTGGTAACGCTCGCCACCCAGGCGCCGGGTGATGTTGGCCAGGCTCTCGCGCAGCCGCGCGGCGAATGCGGGGAATCCCTCCTCCGCCCCCTGCACCGCGACGAACTCGGCGCACAGTTCGACGACGTAGGCCTGCAGGATGCGCTCGATGCGGTTCTCCAGGCTGTCTTCCAGCCACACCAGGGGGTAGTTCTGCATGGCCTGGTGCAGCGACAGCGGCAAGGAGCAACGACCGATCAGGCGTGCCTCGTCCTCCAGCACGAACTGGCGCTGGCCAGTCGCCTGGCGCTTGAGCAGATCGATGGCCAGGGCGTTCTCGAAATCGATCTGCGCCGGCTGGCCGCTGGCGCGCTTGCCGAAGCTGGAGCCGCGGTGATTGGCATGTGCCTCCAGGTCTAGGCTGTTGCCCAGCTGGCTGATCACCTCGGTCTTGCCGGTACCGGTCATGCCGCCCACGAGGACGAAATCGCACTCTTCCACGGTCTGTTCGGTGATGTGCAGGAGGTAGTTGCGCATCGCCTTGTAACCGCCGACCACGCGCGGATAGTCGATGCCGGCCTCGCTCTTCAGCCATTGCTGGACGATCTGCGAACGCAGGCCGCCGCGAAAGCAGTACAGGTAACCTTCGGGGTTGGCCCTGGCGAAGCGGGCCCAGGCTTCGATACGTTCGTCCTTGCTGCGCCCGCTGACCAGCTGGTGACCCAGCTCGATGGCGGCCTGCTGGCCATGCTGCTTGTAGCAGGTGCCGACCTTCTGCCGCTCCACATCGTTCATCAGCGGCAGGTTGATCACGCCCGGGAAGGCGCCCTTGTGAAATTCGACCGGCGCACGGGCATCCATCATCGGCCGGTCGTGCAGGAAGATGTCGCGGTAATCGGTGCAGTTGTCACGCATTACAGCACCTCGACCGCGTAACGCTGTCGCTCGACCATCTCGCCGATCGGCGCCAGGTCCAGCCCCAGTTCGGCGGCGACCGCCAGGAACTGCGCCTCGCCCTCCGGCGCCACGGCCACCAGCAGCCCGCCGCTGGTCTGCGGATCGCACAGCAGCAGCTTGCTCAGCTCGGGCAGTGGCGCGATCCGCTCGCCGTAGCTGTCGAAGTTGCGCAGGGTGCCGCCCGGCACGCAACCTTCCTGCAGGTAGTATTCCGCGCTCTCCAGCCGCGGCACGCGGGCGAACTCGATGCGCGCACTGAGGTGGCTGCCGTCCGCCATCTCCACCAGGTGGCCGAGCAGACCGAAGCCGGTGACATCGGTCATCGCCCGCACGCCTTCCAGCTTGCCGAAACGGCTGCCAGGCTTGTTCAGCGTGCACATCCAGTCCCGCGCCAGGCCGATGTCGGCGTCGCGCAGCTTGGCCTTCTTCTCGGCCGTGGTGAGGATACCGATGCCCAGTGGTTTGGTGAGGTACAGCTTGCAGCCGACCGTCGCGGTGTCATTGCGCTTCATGTTGCCCTTGCTCACCAGCCCGGTGACGGCGAGGCCGAAGATCGGCTCGGGGGCATCGATGGAATGGCCGCCGGCCAGTGCGATTCCGGCTTCGTCGCAGACCGCGCGGCCGCCACGGATCACCTCGCGGGCGACTTCGGGCGCCAGCACGTTGACCGGCCAGCCGAGGATGGCGATCGCCATCAGCGGGTCCCCGCCCATGGCGTAGATGTCGCTGATGGCGTTGGTCGCGGCGATACGGCCGAAATCGAACGGATCATCGACGATCGGCATGAAGAAGTCGGTGGTCGACACCACTCCGCGCTCCTCATCGATGGCATACACCGCGGCATCGTCGCGCGATGCATTGCCCACCCACAGCTTGGGGTCGAGATTCTGTGCGCCACTGCCGGCAAGAATCACCTCGAGCACCTTGGGCGCGATCTTGCAGCCGCAACCGGCACCGTGGCTGTACTGGGTCAAACGAATGGGTTTGCTCATGCTTCTCTCTCACTGCGACGACTGGCGACGGATTCTAGCAAAGACCGCCTTGGCGCAGCGTCATCGCGCGAGTAAGGTCGTGGCTTGGATGGGGGATTTTTCACATGAGCAAGAAAGTGGCGCTGGTACTGGGCTCGGGGGGAGCGCGTGGCTATGCGCACATTGGCGTGATCGAGGAGCTGCAGGCACGCGGTTACGAAATCGGCTGCATCGCGGGCTGTTCGATGGGCGCAGTGGTCGGCGGCATCTTCGCCGCCGGCAAGTTGCGCGAATACCGCGAGTGGACGGAGAGCCTGGACTACCTGGACGTGCTGCGCCTGCTCGACGTCAGCTTCCGCCTCGGTGCGATACGCGGCGAACGGGTGTTCGGACGCATCCAGGAGATCGTCGGCGAGGTGGACATCGAGAACCTCGATATCCCCTTCACCGCCGTCGCCACCGACCTGACCAACCAGCAGGAAATCTGGTTCCAGGAAGGCTGCCTGCACCAGGCCATGCGCGCCTCGGCGGCGATTCCCAGCCTGTTCACCCCGGTGGTCCAGGGCAAGCGCATGCTGGTCGACGGCGGCCTGCTCAACCCGCTGCCGATCGTGCCGGTGGTCTCCAGCCACTGCGACCTGATCATCGCGGTCAACCTCAACGCCACCAACCATACCCATTACCAGCTGCCGGTGATCGAACGGCCGGCCGCCCTCAAGGGACGCATCGACCAGATGATGAGCAGCCTGGGCTCGCGCCTGCCCAGCTTCCGGCGCAAGAGCGAGGATGAAGTCCTGCTGCTGGCCGAGGGACAGCAACAGGCCGATGACATCAGCCCGGCCGCGGCACCGAATCATGACGATGACGAAGCGGCGCCGAAATCCGCCAGCGGTTCGCACGTGGCGGAGTTCAGCGGGCCCGCCTCGCTGCTGGAGCTGGTCAACCAGAGCTTCGAGGTGATGCAGACCTCACTGGCGCAGTACAAGATCGCCGGTTACCCACCGGACATCCTGATCAACGTGCCCAAGCGCGTGTGCCGCTTCTTCGAGTTCTACAAGGCGCCGGAGCTGATCATGCTCGGCCGGCAGATCGCGCGCGATACCCTGGACAAGTACGAAAGCGAGCGCGGCTGACGATCAACCGCGCGTCTCCTCGTCCGCCAGCGGCTTGTCCACCAGGTTCTCGGCAGGCGGCGCCCGGTCCGCCACCCAGTCGCTGAGCAGGCTGTAGGCCACGGCCAGCAGGGTCGGGCCGAGGAACAGCCCCATGAAGCCGAAGGCGAGAATACCGCCGAACACCCCGAGCAGCACCACCACCAGCGGCAGGTTGCCGCCGCGACTGATCAGGTAGGGCTTGAGAATGTTGTCCACGCCGCTGATGACGAAGAAGCCCCAGACCCCGAGGAAGATCGCCATGCCGATCTCCCCCTGCCAGACCAGCCAGGCCACGGCCGGCCCCCAGATCAGCGGCGGGATCATGATGAAACTGAAGCCGAAGGTGAGCAGCCCCAGCACCAGCGCACCCGGCACCCCGGCGATGACGAAACCGATATAGGCCAGCACCGCCTGTGCCGCTGCCGTGCCGATCACCCCGTTGACCACCCGCTGCACCGTGCCGGCGACCAGCTCCAGGTAGTGATCGGCGCGGTCACCGATCAGGCGCTCCAGCAGGCTGTGCACGAACACGGCCAGGCGCGGGCCGTCACGGTAGAAGAAGAACACCAGCACCAGGCTCAGCGCCAGTTCGACCATGCCGCCGCCGATTTTCGCACTGCGCGCCACCAGCCAGTTGCCCACCTGGCCCAGGTAGGGTCGCACGGTGTCGAAGAACGCCGCGCCCTGCTGGTCGATGGTGTGCCACATCTCCACCAGGCGCCCGCCCACCAGCGGTATCGCTTGCAGCCAGCTCGGCGGTGGCGGCAGGCCTTCGACCTGCAGGTCCTTGACCAGTGCATTGGCGTCCTTGATGTGATCGGCAAGGTTGAACCCCAGCCAGACCAGCGGCACCGCCACCAGCACCACCCAGACCCCGGTGAGGATCCCGGCGGCCAGCGACATGCGGCCGTTCAGCAGTTGCGTCAGCAGACGCATCAGCGGCCAACTGGCGAACGCCAGCACCGCCGCCCAGAACAGCGCCGACCAGAATGGCGCCAGCACCCACAGGCTGGCCGCCAGCAAACCGAGCAGCAGAATCTGCACCAGCAGACGATCATTAGTGGCCATCAATCGAAACTCCATTCGACGAAACGACAAAGCGCCCGAGATGGGCGCTCTGCAAACTTCCCCCGGTACGCCCCTGCTTAACGCAGCAGCCGCACATTCAGCGCATCGCCTTCGTCCTCGCCCAGTTCGAGCCTGGCCTCGCGCACACGCTGCGCCATCAACGCTTCGCGCCAGGCCGGCGCCTGGCCGCCGGACAGGCTGACGCGCAGAGTGCTGTCCAGATTCAGGCTGCGCGCCAGCACCTCGACCCAGGCGCTGTCGGCCTTGGCATCCACCGGCAACTGCAGTTGCCCATCGCTGCGCAGTTGCCGCAACAGGGTCGCAGGCGTCGGCAGCAAGGCACCCAGCGGCGCGTCGGCATCCAGCTGCTCGGCATGCAGGTAGGCCCGACGGTTACCACGGGTGATGCTGTACAGCGCCAGCAGGCTTTCGTGATTCGGCTCGGCCAGGCGCAACAGGGCATAGGCCTGCTGGTCATCCGAACCGTACAGGGTGGAATTGCCGAACACCGCATTGGCCCACAGGCTGCTGGAGCCGCACTCACGCCCCTGGCACCAGTACAGCAGCTCGGCGCCCTGCTTCAGCAGGGCCTCGCGCGATGCGCTGAAGACCTGGTCGGCGCTGTGGGTGCCCGGCAGCTCGTAGGTCACGGCCTGATGCCGGCCCTGCGCCAGGATTTCGCGCTCGTAGCGCAGGCGTCCGCTGATGCGCCGGACCGAGCCCTGCGGATAGATGCGCTCGGCCGCGGGCTCCTGCGCGAAGGCCACGATGTGGCTTGCAGGAAAGCGCGGCAACGCCTCGAGGTCACGGCTACCGGGCACATCGGCAGCGGCGGCGAGCAGCGCGCCGCTGAAGACACTGGCAAACAGCGCAGAGAACAGCTTCATGCCTCCCCTCATCGAGTGAACATCCTCTGAGGGAAAACGGTAGACGGTCTTGCTGAACAATGAGTGGCGACTTCGAAAGAGTCGATCATGCGATCCTCCATGGCAGACCGCCACACCTTTCCCCAGGAGCCGCCGGCAAGTCAAGGCACGCGCAGGAATGGATTGAAACAATCCGCTACGAGTTGCGCCCCCCGTTCGTCGTCGAGGTGCAGGTGGTGACCGCCCGGCAGCGTGTGCACCTCGAACGGCAGGTCCTGAAGCAAGGCCCTGACCGCAGGTTGCGCGCCCATCATGCCCTGCTCCGCCAGCACCAGGCTGACCGGGCATTGCAGCGCGCGGACGAAGGCCTGCGCATGCGCCCAGCTCAGGCGCAGTGGCGACGGCAGGGTCAGGCGGCTGTCGGTGCGCCAGGTGTAGCCACCCGGCACCGGCATCAGGCCGCGCTGGGCCAGCAGCTCGGCGGCCTCGCGGCTGACCGCGCCGACGCCCTTCATGCGCGCCTCCACGGCACGCGAGACCTCGGCATACACCGGCTTGCGCTTGTCACTGAGCTGTTGCCGGGCACGTAGCGCCTCGCCGAGCTTCTCCGGGGCCTGCTCGGCCTCGCCGGTATAGGGCACCAGGCCATCGATCAGCGCCAGGCGCGCGACCCGCTCCGGCAGGGCTGCCGCCAGCAGCACGGCGGTAATCGCGCCCATGGAATGGCCAAGAATGGAAAAGCGCGACCAGCCGAACTGTTCGGCCACCTGCAGCACATCGAAGGCATAGTCCCACAGGGCGTAGCCGGCACCTGCCGCACGGTGCTCGGAATGGCCATGCCCGGCAAAGTCCAGAGCGACGATGCGCAACCCTTCGAGCCTGGGCGCCAGGCGCGCGAAGCTCGCCGCGTTGTCCAGCCAGCCATGCAGGGCCAGCACCGGCACGCCATCCTCGGGGCCATACAGGTGCGCCGCCAGCTCGATGTGCGGCAGACTCAGGCGTACTTCTTCGAAACCGCTGTTCATGCTCTCTCCTCCTGGCCGCCGGCCCAGCGCAGGAACAACTCGCGCAGCAGCTCGGCAGTCGCCTGTGGCCGTTCCAGAGGGAACATGTGCCCTCCGGGCAGGCTGTGATATTCGGCCCGCGGCATGCTGCGCAGCAGGCGTGCGTGGTGCGGCAGGACCACACGGCTATGGCGGCCGCGCACCATGGCCAGCGGCACCGCCAGCTGCTGCGGTCGCCCGGGCGAGGTGTGCGGCACGCTGCGATAGATGCTGATCTCGGTAGCCGGATCGAAACGCAGGCGCAGGCCCTGCTCGTCAGCCTGCAAGCCGTGACTGACATAGGCATCGAGGCATTCGGGATCGAAGCGGCGGAACAGGCTCTTGCCAGCGAAGTAGTCACGCGCCTCGTCCGGGTCGGCGAATGCTTCACGCCGGCCCAGGGTACGCCCGGCGGGCGTGATGTGGTCGATGAAGCCGAAGCGCTTGGCCGCACGGATCACCATGCGATCGGCCAGCGTCAGCACCGGCGAGTCGAGCATCACCACGCCGCGATACAGCTCCGGACGGAGCAAGGCGGCGTGATAGTGCAGCACCCCGCCCAGCGAGTGGCCCACGCCCCAGACCGGCTCGTCACTGCGCTGCAGGTGATGGATCAGCTCGTCGACCAGATTGGACCAGTTGTCATTCACCGGAAAACGCGGGTCGTGGCCGTGCTGCTGCAGGTGCCGGACCTGGAAGTCCGGCGCCAGGGCTGCGAACAGCTTGCCGTAGGTCGCGGACGGAAAGCCGTTGGCGTGAGCGAAGAAAAGCGGCTGCGGCATGCATGAAACCCGAGGAAGTCAGTACCAGCGCGATTCTCCGGCAGCCCGCCAGGTACGACAATGACCGTAACCGCCATTGATGGCGGCGCAATGGTCAGGACTATAACAACAGGCGGCCGACGATACTCGCCGCCACCAGCAGGAACACCAGGCCGCAGACGAAATCGATGGTCGGCGCCACCTGCAGCAGGCGCTGGCGCATCAGCGGCCGGCTCAGGGTCATGCCGAGCAGGCTGAACCAGAACAGGCTGAGGCCGAACAGCAGCGCCGCGCAGGCCATCTTGCCGGGCAAGGACATGTCCGCCGGCACCAGGCTGGTGAGCAGCGCGAGGAAGAACACCAGCGCCTTCGGGTTGCCCAGGTTGGTGAACACGCCCCGCAGCCAGGGACCCAACACCGAGGGCGCCAGTTCGCCGTCCAGGCGCCGATTGCCCGGGGCACCGCGCCACCAGGCCTGTACCGCACCGACACCCAGCCAGGCCAGGTACAGCGCCCCGCCGACCTGCAGCAGGTCGAACAGCCACTGCGTGCGACTGAGCAGCAGCGCCACGCCACTGAGCACCAGGGTGCCGTGCAGGAGAATCCCGCAGGCCAGGCCCAGCGCGCTGAGCAACCCGGCACGCTGCCCCTGGTGCAGCGCCGTACGCACGACCAGCGCCACATCGGGGCCGGGACTGATGAGCGCTACCGCGAACACGGCAGCCAGCGACAGCAAGACGGACGTCTCCTGCATGGTGAACTCCACGAGATTGAAGGGATGAATCGGGGCGGCTGGGCTCAGCGCTGACGCAGTCGCGCGGGTGGCAAGCCGTAGGTGCGACGGAACAACCGCGAGAAATGCGCCTGGTCGTAAAAGCCCAGGCGCAGGGCGATGTCGCTGAGCGACTCGCCCGCCAGCACCAGCGGCAAGGCGCGCTGCAGGCGCAACTGCGTCAGCCACTGATGCGGCGGCAGGCCGGTGTGCTGGCGAAAACGCCGCAGTGCCTGCCAGGGGCTCATCGCGCAGAACGAGGCGATTTCCTCCAGCGAGGGCGGATCGTCCAGGCGACTCTCCAGCCACTCGCGCAGCTGCCGCCAGGTACGGCTGTCGAATACCCGGTCGGGCTCGCTGACACGCAGGGTCGAGCCCATGTCCAGCAGATAGGCCAGCGCTTGCCAGAGCGCGCTTTCCTGCGCCAGCGTCGAACCGTCGAGCATGGCCGCATGAAAACGTTGCAGATGCTGCGACAGCAGCGGATGGCGCAGGCTGGTAGTGGTCAGCCTGGGCGCACCCTGGCGCCCATCGCTGAGGGTCCGGCTGGCCTCGTCGAGCCAGTGCGGGTCGAAGGCCATCACGCGGATGCGATAGCTCTCTCCCTCCAGACACGCTCCATCGTGGATCCCCTCCGGCGCCATCAGCAGCACATCCCCTGCCCCGACCTGGCGCCGCTCGCCGCGATAGGCATAGCGATGCTGCCCCTGGATCAACAGGCCAACGTGGTACTCCAGGTGGAAGTGCCGGGGGAAGGCAAAGCGGCGGTACTCGGCATCGATCAGGCGAACGCCGGGCAAACTGCTCTGGATGTGAGTGATCTGGTCCATGGCGCTTACTCTAGCGCCATGTGCCGGGTAAATCTTGGATGAAATTGCAGCCTCGGCACCCGCTCAAGGGCGCCGCTGCCGGGTTCGCAAAGGCTGCTCACGATCTCGACGGCGTAATCACCCGAAGACGCGCGGTTCAGCTGCTGTAGATGCGCATCTTGAGGGGAGTTTCAACAGCGCTTGGCCAACGCGCAGCAGATCGTCGACAGACGATCAGGCCTTCGGCGGCTGCTCACCCAGGGGCACGATGGCCATGGTCAGGCGCGAGATGCAGCTGGGCTTGCCATCGTCACCGCTCAAGCGGATATCCCAGACGTGCGTGGTGCGCCCCAGGTGCACCGGGCGTGCCACGGCATGTACCCGGCCACTGCGCAGGCCGCGCAGGTGGTTGGCGTTGACCTCCAGCCCGACGCAGTAGAAACGCTGGTTGTCGATGCACAGGTAGCTGGCGGTGGAACCCAGGGTTTCCGCCAGCACCACCGATGCCCCGCCATGCAGCAGGCCGTAGGGTTGATGGGTGCGCGCGTCTATCACCATGCTGGCGCTGATGGAGGCGTCGTCGAACGACTCGAAGCGAATGTCCAGCACTTCACCGACGGTGTTCTTCAGGGTCGCGTTGAGTTCATCGAGGTCGGGAGTTCGTTGCCACAGGCCCATGCAGGTAGTACCTCACGTCCACTGGAGACCGGGCCGGCATGAACCGGCCCACCCTGTTCAGTCGTGCCAGAGCACCGCTTCGCTGCGCTCCTGCCACTCGGCGAAACGCTCGCCGTAGGTGCCCTCGATCACCGCCCGCTTGATCTTCAGGGTCGGGGTGAGGAAGCCGTTCTCCACCGCCCAGACCTCCTTGACCAGGACCAGCCCCTGCAAGCGCTCATGCTGATCGAGACGGCCGTTGACCTCGCTCAGCAGGGCCTTGAGGCTGCTCTCCAGATCGCTGCGGCTGTCATTGGCCGCCTCCTGCCGCCCCATCTCGGAGAGCACGCACAGGGCGATGGGCTGCGGCAGCCCGTCGCCGACCACGCAGACCTGCTCGATACGCGAATGTTCGCCGATGCGGTTCTCGATCGGCGCGGGCGCCACGTACTTGCCCTTGCTGGTCTTGAAGATTTCCTTGATCCGCCCGGTCAGGCGCAGATTGCCCTCGGCGTCCTGCTCGCCCTTGTCACCAGTGCGCAGGAAACCGTCGTCGGTCAGCGCTTCGGCGGTCTTGATCGGGTCCTTGTAGTAGCCCTGCATCGTGGCGCCACTGCGCACCTGCACCTCGCCGTCCTCGGCGATGCGCACCTCGACGCCCGGGTTGTTCTGGCCGATCCAGCCCTGCTTGAAACTGCCGGGCCGGCATACATGCGAGTAGCCGCAGTTCTCGGTCATGCCGTAGACCTCCTGGATCTCCATGCCCAGGCGGCGATACCAGTTGAGCAGCGCCTCGGGGACGGGCGCCGCACCGGACAACGCGTAGCGGATGGCATCGAGCCCCAGCCCGGCGAGCACCTTGCGCCCGACCAGTCGGCCGATGATCGGCAGCCTGAGCAGGCGGTCGAGCTTCTGTGCGGGCATCTTGCCGTACACGCCCATCTGGAACTTGGTCCAGATCCGCGGCACGCCGAACATCACCGTCGGCCGTGCGCGCTTGAGGTCTTCGAGGAAGGTGTCCAGGCTCTCGGCAAAGAAGATCGTCTGCCCGGCATAAAGAGACGCCAGCTCGACGAACATGCGCTCGGCAACGTGACACAACGGCAGATAGGAGATCAGGCGATCGTCCTCGCCCACACCGAACAGCGCGGTGGCGTGGCCGGCAGCGAAGCCGAAGTTGGAGAAATTGTGCATCACCCCCTTGGGCATGCCCGTGGTGCCGGAGGTGTAGATGATGGTGGCCATCTGATTGGCCGCCGGCTTGGGGTCGTCCTGGATCGGCGTGCTGCGCTGCAGGTCGTCCCAGCTGTAGTCGAAGTCGCCCGGCGCATGCAGTGGCAGGCTGATGGTCGGCAGGCCCTGCGGCACGCCCGGTGCCATCGCCGCCCAGTCATCGAGCTTGCCGACGAAGGCCAGCGCCGCTTCGGAGTGCTCCAGCACCTGTCGCATCGACTCGGCGGTAAGGTTGGGATACAGCGGCACGGAGACATGGCCGGCCATCCAGATCGCCAGATCGCTGATGATCCAGTGCGCGCAGTTCTTGGAGATGATGGCGATGCGGCTGCCCTGCGGCAGTTCCCGGCTGCGCAGCCAGCTGGCGGCCCGCCGCGCCTGGTCGCCGACATCGGCCCAGCTCAGCTCCAGCAGCTGACCGCCACCCAGCGGCTGTACCATGTAGCGTTTGTTCGGGTGCCTTGCTTCACGTTCGTAGAACAGCTCGAGCGGCAAACGGATTGCATCAGCCACAGGGCTTCCTCCTTGTTGTTTTTGTAGGAATCAACCAAGCACTTGCTTGGTCGACTATTCCACGCAGACACAGGAGGCGCAAGTTAAGAAATGTTTCTCGACAGGACACACTTCGCCAGGGCTCGCGTCAGCCCGCAGCCCTGGCGGATCAGTGCGGATGGATCAGCGCGAGCAGCTCCATCAGCCCCGCAGCCGGGATGTCGCCTTCCAGCTCGGCCAGGCTCGCGGTACGCATCGGCAATGGATCCTGGCGGTGCCCATGGACCAGCAGGCCACCCAGCGCACCGATCAGGGGCTGGTGACTGACCAGCAGCACCTCGGCTCGCTCGCGCTCGTCGAGGTACTTCAGCACGTCACGCGGGTCGCTGTCGGGCGTCAGCCAGGGCACGGTGTTCACCTTGCCAGCGAAGCCAAGCGCCTCGCGCACCAGCTCGGCCGTCTGCTGAGCGCGCACGTAGGGGCTGGCGACGATGGCTGTCAGCGGCCGGCCAGCGAGCTGGGCGGCCGCCTGCTGCACCTCGTTGCGGCCATGGGCGGTCAGCTCGCGAGCGGCATCGCTCGCGGCCCGAGGCTCGGCCTCGCCATGTCGCAACAGCCACAGCCTCACAGCTTGGGCTCCTCGTCGCGCACCGGATGCGCAGCGGGGGGAATGCTGTGTGCGGCCTCGCCTTCCGGCGCCCGCGGCGTCGGCCAGTCGGCGAACGGCCAGGGCTTCTCGTCGCTGTTGAAGGTGCCGAAGCGACCGATCTGCGCCAGGTACTGGCTCAGGCTGTCGCCAAAGCCCAGCAGGCTGGCGTTCGGTGCACCGTAGAACAGGCGATAGCCGAGTTGCAGCAGCACCACGGCGCCGAGCAGCAGCTCGGCCAGTTGCCAGACGATGACGAAGATCACCATCCACAGAATGCGCAACAGAATCGACTCGCGCTCAAGCTCCTGTTTTTCATCGCTCATGCTTCAACTCTCCTTGATTGACTTAGCGCTGCTAGAAACCTGCGGTGGGAATGAAGTCGACGTCGGTCTTGGGTTCACCGGCCATCAACAGTTCGATCACCTGAGCCAGCGTACGCCCCTCGAAGAGGATGGCATGCAGGCCCGCGACCAGCGGCATGTAGACGTCGAGCTCCTCGGCGCGCGCCTTGAGGACCTTGAGCGTGTTGACCCCTTCAGCCACCTCGCCCAGACGCTCCACCGCCTCCTGCAGGCTGAGGCCCTCGCCGAGGGCAAAGCCGACCTGATAGTTACGGCTTTTCGGTGACGAGCAGGTGACGATGAGATCGCCAACCCCTGCCAGCCCCAGGAAGGTCATGGGGTTGGCGCCGAGCTTGACGGCAAAGCGGGTCATCTCGGCCAGGGCACGGGTGATCAGCATGCTCTTGGTGTTCTCGCCCATGCCCAGCGCGGCGGCCATGCCGGACATGATGGCGTAGACGTTCTTCAGCGCACCGCCCAGCTCGACACCGAAGCGATCGGCGCTGGCGTAGACCCGGAAGGTCCGGCCATGCAGCGCCTGCTGCACGCACAGGCACAGCGCTTCGTCTTCGCTGGCGATCACCGTGGCGGTCAGTGCGTGGTCGGCGACTTCCTTGGCCAGGTTCGGGCCGGACAGCACGCCGATACGCGCCTGCGGGGCGATCTCTTCGAGAATCTGACTCATCAGCTTGAAGCTCTTGGCCTCGATGCCCTTGGTGGTGCTGATCAGCATCTTGTTCGCCAACTGCCCGGCAACGGGCTGCAGGGCGTCGCGCAATGCGCTCGACGGCAACGCCACCAGCACCAGCTCGGCCTGCTGCAGCACGCCGGCCAGATCGCTGGTCGGCTCGATTCCGGGGTGCAGCTTCACGCCCTTCAGGTAGCGCGGGTTCTCGCCACTCTGGCGCATCTGCTCGGCCTGTTCAGGGTCACGCATCCACTGCAGGACACGCTGGCCGTTCTCTGCCAGCAGATTGGCCAGGGCGGTACCGAAGCTGCCGCCACCCAGGACGGCAATGGGTTGAAGCTCTGTCATATGTCTTCCGAATGAGGCCATGGGTGATGGCGGTCTGCGCTCATTATACGGAGCCGAGAGTACCCGGCCAGGGCAAAAGTTCAGCACGGACGGGCAGATAGATGGCACAAACGCGAATTACCGCAGAGTGCGCGCGCCTGCCACTGGTAAAGCCCGGCAGCTGCGTTAACATGCCGGATCGACGTCAGTTGCCAAGGACAATTCGTGCCAACAGGCAAGCCTTTGCCCGAGCCCTGCCCGCCACGCTCAGACGCGGCAGCGCCACATCCAACCAGGGACGGTAGGGCCTCGAGGCAACGCCGTGGCTGGAACATTCATACCCGCACGCAACTGATCAGCGTTGGCCCGGCGCTGCTGCTGACCCTGTTGCTGACGGGCTTTCTCACGTTCACGCGCCTGCAGGACCTGCGCCAGGAGCAAGGCCACACCGGCCAGCTGATCGCCAACCAGCTGGCGCCAGCCACCGAATACGGTGTGCTCAACGGCGACCTGAGCATCCTGGAAAACCTCCTGCGCGCCACCCTGAGCACGCCCGACGTGCGCTTCGCCGAAGTCCGTGATCGCGACGACAACATCCTGGTGTACGTCGAACGCGCCAAGGAACAGGGGCAGAGCACCCCGCAGGTGGAAGTCTTCCAGGCCGCGATTCGCCTGCACGCCTCGCAGACCCGCGAACAGCTGCCGCTGGGCAAGGTGCTTGGCAACGGTTACCTGGGGCGCGTGGTGATCGGCATGTCCAACGACACCTTCAATGCCCGCCAACAGGAAATCCTGCTCAAGGCCGGCGTGCTCTCGCTGGTCGCCCTGCTGCTGACCTTCCTGCTCGCCAGGCGCCTGGCCAGACGCCTGGCTCAGCCGCTCAGTGCCATGGGCCAGGCGCTGGAGCGCATCCAGAGCGGCGACTACCGACCGGCGCTGGTCGAACGCGGCAACGACGAACTGACCGACCTGGCCCGCCACATCAACAACCTCGCCTGCGCGCTGGAACAGAGCGGCCAGGAACAGCAGCAGGCGATTGCCGAGCTGATCCAGGCACGCGAGGAATCCGAACAGGCCAACCGCGCCAAATCGGACTTCCTGGCGATGATGAGCCACGAGCTGCGCACCCCCATGAACGGCGTGCTGGGCATGCTGCAGCTGCTCGAGACCACCAGCCTCAGCGACGAACAGGCCGAGTACGCGGCGCTGGCCACCGAATCGACCGAGCACCTGCTCAAGGTGATCAACGACATCCTCGACTTCTCCCGCATCGAGCGCGGTGCGCTGGAGCTGGAAGCCATACCCTTCAACCTGCTGGAGTTGCTGCAGAGCTCGATCCAGGTGTTCCAGCACAGCGCCCAGCAGCGCGGCCTGCAGCTGCTGCTGGAAAAGCAGGCCGGCCTGGAGCAGCTGGAAGTGCGCGGCGACCCGACGCGCATCCGGCAGATTCTGGTCAACCTCATCGGCAACGCGCTGAAGTTCACCGAAGAAGGCCACATCCGCGTCGAGACCCACTGGCAGCCGCTGGATGAGCAGGTGCTGTGGTTCACCTGCGCCGTCCACGACAGCGGCATCGGCATCGACAGCGAACGCCTGGAACACATGTTCGACGCCTTCCAGCAGGCCGACACCTCGATTTCCCGACGCTACGGCGGCACCGGCCTCGGCCTGCCGATCGCCAGGACCCTGGCCGAGCGCATGGGCGGCACCCTGCGGGCAGACAGCCAGCTGGGCAGCGGCTCGGTGTTCACCCTGGAAATTCCGCTGCCATTTCGCACCTACAGCGAACGGCCGCATGACCATGAGAACCTGCCCCTCGGTCAGGACGCAGGCGATGGCCAGGCCGTGCTGCTGGTAGAGGACAACCCGGTCAACCAGACGGTGATCGAGGCCATGCTGCGCAGCCTCGGCTATCAGGTCAGCCTGGTCGGAGACGGCCAGCAGGCGGTGCAGAGCTGCACGCAGAACGACTATGCGGCGATCCTGATGGACTGCCGCCTGCCCGTCATGGACGGCTACGAAGCGACCCGACAGATCCGCCAGCTGCAACAAGGCCAGGATGTGCCGATCATCGCCCTGACCGCCAATGCCCTGCAGGGCGACCGCGAAGCCTGCCTGGCGGCCGGGATGAACGATTACCTGGCAAAGCCGTTCAAACGTGCGGATCTGCAGCGCATTCTGCAGCGCTGGCTACCGGTGCGACCTTAGGCCAGTAGCCCTGATGACGAACACGGGTTACAAGGAGAAATTGCAGGGTCTGTGACATTGCGCGGCCAGCGGAGTACAACTGTACTCACTGCGCTGTGACTTTCACCACAACGCAACAGTCTATGACTAGGCTGCCGGCATATGCCCACCGGGCGTGGCCGGCCAGGACGATTCGCCCAGCCTTAGAAGCGTGGGGACAATTGAGGAGCTCGCATGACAAAACAAAACGCCTACACCCGGGAAGACCTGCTCGCCTGCAGCCGCGGCGAACTGTTCGGCCCGGGGAACGCGCAACTGCCCGCCCCCAACATGCTGATGATCGATCGCATCGCTCACATCAGCGAAACCGGCGGCAAGTACGGTAAAGGCGAAATCGTCGCTGAGCTCGATATCAACCCGGACCTGTGGTTCTTCGGCTGCCACTTCGAGGGCGACCCGGTCATGCCCGGTTGCCTGGGCCTCGACGCCATGTGGCAGCTGGTCGGCTTCTACCTCGGCTGGCAGGGCAACCCCGGCCGCGGCCGTGCCCTGGGCAGTGGCGAAGTGAAATTCTTCGGCCAGGTACTGCCGACCGCCAAGAAGGTCACCTACAACATTCATATCAAGCGCACCATCAGCCGCTCGCTGATCCTCGGCATCGCCGACGGCAGCGTCAGCGTCGATGGTCGCGAGATCTACAGTGCCGAAGGCCTGCGTGTCGGCCTGTTCACCTCCACTGACAGTTTCTGAAGGACTTGCACATGCGTCGTGTCGTGATTACCGGTCTGGGCATCGTTTCCTGCCTGGGCAGTGACAAAGCAAGCGTGGCCAGCAGCCTGCGCGAGGGTAAATCGGGTATCCGTTTCAACCCTGCCTACGCCGAAATGGGCCTGCGCAGCCATGTCTCCGGCTCGGTCAACCTGAACCTGGAAGAGCTGATCGATCGCAAGATCATGCGCTTCATGGGGGATGCCGCCGCATTCGCCTACCTGTCCATGGAACAGGCGATCAAGGACTCCGGCCTGACTCCCGAGCAGGTTTCCAACCCGCGTACCGGCCTGATCGCCGGCTCCGGCGGTGCTTCCACCTTCAACCAGATGGAAGCCCTGGACACCCTGCGCGAGAAAGGCGTCAAGCGCATCGGCCCATACCGCGTCACCCGCACCATGGGCAGCACCGTTTCCGCCTGCCTGGCCACGCCGTTCCAGATCAAGGGTGTGAACTTCTCCATCTCCTCGGCCTGCGCCACCAGCGCGCACTGCATCGGCCAGGCCATGGAACAGATCCAGCTGGGCAAGCAGGACGTGGTCTTCGCCGGCGGCGGTGAAGAGGAGCACTGGAGCCAGAGCTGCCTGTTCGACGCCATGGGCGCCCTCTCCACCCAGTACAACGAGACCCCGGAAAAGGCCTCGCGCGCCTACGACGCCAAGCGTGACGGTTTCGTCATCGCCGGCGGTGGCGGCATGGTCGTGGTCGAGGAACTGGAGCACGCTCTGGCCCGTGGCGCGAAGATCTACGCCGAAATCGTCGGCTACGGCGCCACCAGCGACGGCTACGACATGGTCGCCCCGAGCGGTGAAGGCGCCGTGCGCTGCATGCAGCAGGCACTGTCCACCGTCGACACCCCGATCGACTACCTCAACACCCACGGCACCTCGACGCCGGTCGGTGACGTCGCGGAAATCCGTGGCGTACGTGAAGTGTTCGGCGACAAGGCACCGAAGATCAGCTCGACCAAGAGCCTCTCCGGCCACTCGCTGGGCGCCGCCGGCGTACAGGAAGCGATCTACTGCCTGCTGATGATGGAGAACAACTTCATCGCCGGCTCGGCCAACATCGAAGAGCTCGACCCGGAAGTCGCCGACCTGCCGATCCTCTGCAAGACCGAGGAAAACGCCAAGGTCGACACCGTGATGAGCAACAGCTTCGGTTTCGGCGGCACCAACGCCACCCTGGTGCTCAAGCGCTGGAACGGCAAGTGATCGCCACCCGGCTGTAAGCAGAACGGCGCCCCAGGGCGCCGTTTTCTTTTGCCGGCTGCGCTCAGACCTTGAAGCGCGCCACCAGGCCGTTGAGGTCCACCGCCAGGCGCGACAGTTCCTGGCTGGCCGCGCTGGTCTGGTCGGCGCCGGCCGAGGTCTGCATCGACAGATCGCGGATATTGACCAGGTTGCGGTCGACCTCGCGCGCCACCTGCGCCTGCTCCTCGGAGGCGCTGGCGATGACCAGGTTGCGCTCGTTGATCGAGGCGATCGCCTGGGTGATCTGTTCCAGCGCCACCCCGGCAGCCTGTGCGACCTCCAGCGTCGAGCGCGCACGCCCGTTGCTGCTCTGCATGGAGGTGACGGCACGCTCGCTGCCGTCCTGGATGCCACCGATCATCTGCTCGATCTCCTGGGTCGACTGCTGGGTGCGGTGCGCCAGCGCTCTCACCTCGTCGGCGACCACGGCGAAACCGCGCCCGGCTTCCCCGGCACGAGCAGCTTCGATGGCGGCGTTGAGCGCCAGCAGGTTGGTCTGCTCGGCAATGGAGCGGATCACGTCGAGGACCTTGCTGATCTCGCGTACACGTTCGGCCAGCTGCTCCACCTCGGCCGCCGTGGTGCCTACGTCGTCGCTGAGCTGGCTGATCGAGTCGACGGTCTGGCGCACCTGTTCGCGCCCCTGCTGCGCGGTGACGTTCGACTCGCGCGAGGCCTCCGAGGTGCTGACCGCATTGCGCGCCACCTCCTCCACGGCGGCGGTCATCTCGTTCACCGCGGTAGCGGCCTGCTCGATCTCGGTATTCTGCTGGTGCAGGCCGCGGGTCGCATCCTCGGTCACCGCATGCAGCTCCTCGGAGGCCGAGGCCAGCTGGTTGGAGGAATCGGCGATGCCCTGGATGGTGCTGCGCAGGCTCTGCTGCATGCTGCGCAGCGCCAGCAGCAGGCGCGCCGGTTCATCCTTGCCCTCGGCCTCGATGTTCCGGGTCAGATCGCCCGAGGCCACGACCTCCGCCACCTGCACCGCCTCGCTCAGCGGCGCGACGATGCTGCGGGTCAGCAGCATGGCCAGCGCGACGGTGATCAGCGCCGCTACCAGCATCATCACGATGCCCCAGACACGTGCCGACTCGAACACCGCGATCGATTGCGTGGCGGCATCGGCGGCGCCACTGCGATTGAGCGCGGCGAGCGCCGTCAGCGCCCGGGAGATGTCATCGGCATGCTGATTGATCGTACCGCTCATGACCCCCTTGGCCTGCTCGAAATCGTCCTGGCGGACGAATGCGGTGATCTTTTCCTGCTCGCCCAGGTAGCCCGTCTTCGCCTGCTTGAAGCGGTCGTAGAGCGCGCGCTCCTCATCGCTGGAGATCAGCTTCTCGTAGTTGGCTTCGGCCTGGCCGAGCTTGGCCCGCAGCTCCTCGACGGTACGCAGGCTGGCCTGTACCGTCGCCGCATCCTGGCTGACCAGCATGCGCAGGGTGAGTGCGCGCAGACGCTGAGAGTCCTGGCTCAACTCCCCCAGCGCCATGACACTGGGCAGCCAGTTGCTGTCGACCGCAGCGGACTGCTTGCGCATTTCGGACATCTGCAGCAGGGAGAACATCCCGAGCAGGATCACCAGCAACGCCACCAGACCGAAGCCCAGGGCTGCTCTAGGTGCAATGGACAGATTACGCAGCGACATGTGGCGAAACTCCTTTTACGCACGGAAATCGAGACCTCCGCCGCATGATCCGGCGGGGGACCTGGGGAAACCGAAGCCACTCCCTGCGTAACTATCGGCACGGCGCGCCAACGCTTGATAACGAACCTGCGCTAACGGCGCAGCGCGCTGGCCATCGCCTGATCGACCTGGTGACGCCACTCCCGGTCACTGCGCTGCTGATCCCGCGCCCAGCGCCAGTCATCGGCATGTTGCACCTGCTCGCACTGGCGAAAACCGTCATCCCAACCCTGCGCATACAGCGGCTCCCGCTGATAGCGTAGCGGGGCTTTGTCGAACGCGCCCAGCGGGCCGACCGTCGCTCGTCCGGAGCTGCAACCGGCCTCGAAACCGTCCACGTAGGTCGGCGGATAATCAGCCGCGAGCAACTGCTCGCGCAGGCTGGCGCAGCCGCCCAGCAACGCCAGCGTCAGGATGCCGCCGAGCAGGCGCGATGCACCCACCTCACACGCCCTCGACCAGCGACGTCAGCTTCGCCTTCAGTGCGCAAAGTGCCCAGGGGGTGGTGCTGCAGGCACCGCTTTCGAGAGCGATGCGCAGCGCGCCGACATCGGCCCCGCGGATATAGCGTTCGGCATCGCCCATGCGATCCTCGCCACCGAAGCCTGCACCGGCCATCTCCGCCAGCGCCTGCTCCTTGCTCCAGCCCTGGTAGATCACCCGGTACATGGCGGCGATCAGTCCCGTGCGGTTCTGTCCGTGCTTGCAGTGGATCAGCACGGCCCCACGACTTTCGCCCTCGCGAATGCTGCGCAGCGCGGCGATCACATCACTGTCGTCGACACGATCGGTATGCATCGGCAGGTGCACCTGGGTGACCTGCGGATCGCGCAGCCATTCAGCGTCGCTGTGCTGGTAGAAATTGACCACCGTGGTCACGCCCAGCCGTTGCAGGGCCGGCCAGTCAGTGGTCTTCGGCAAGGCACTGCGGTACAGCCCCGGCCCCATGCGGTACAGGTTCAGGCGCGGTTCCAGAGATTGCGCCCAGCCCGCCGGGTGAGCCGGTTCGAGTGGCAGCGCGCTGCTGGCGCCCCAGGCCATGCTCAGTGGCAGCGCCAGCAGAGCGCCGAGGAACACCAGTGCGGCAAGACCCAGTCGAGCCAGTTGCAGATAACCTGTCATTGAAGCTGCCCTCCCATCACCAATCGAGCATCCGCGGAGTGAACGGCCGGCGCGCGGTAGAGCACGAGCCGGTAGGTGACCAGGCAGATGACCCAGTCGATCAGCAAGGTCCAGACGTTGTGCGAGAGGAAGTGCGCGCCTTGCAGCATGCGTCCGAGCGAGAACAGCGAACCCAGGCCCAGCGCCACAGCCAGGGCAACGCGGGCGGCCCGTGGGCGGCGATCACGCAGGACGAAGAACAGCGCCAGCAGCGAGAAGCCTGCCGAGGCATGCCCGCCCGGCCAGCAGCGCCCGGGCTTGGCCGTGGGGGCCCGCTCGGCAAGCAACGGGGTGAACTGCTCCTGGCCGCCGAACTCGGTGAGACTCCAGGGGCAATGCATGCCGGTCAGGGCCTTCAGCGGTGTCACCACCGCGGTCGACAGGCCCAGCGCCAGCACCAGGTAGCCCAGCGGCCGGCGCCATGCACGCAGCCTCGTCGGCAACAGGCTGAGGACGAAACCGACGATCGCCAGCACACCGACGACGATCACGGCCTGCTTGGCGCGGTCATGCAGAATGTCCTCCAGCCAGAAGCTGTGGCGCCCGATGAAGCCCTGGCCCGGTTCGTAGAACAGGTTGGCCAGGGCGAAGTCCAGCGGGGCCGGGTCGATCAGCAGCAAGGCCGCCATCAGGGCCAGGGGGATGCCCAGGGCCAGGCGAAAGTCCAGATAACGCGAAGTCATTGAGGTCTCCTCGGCGGCACTAGCGCTGGCTGACATGCTGCGAATCTTCGCTGTCGGCCTGCCAGGCGATCAGGCGCTTCTGGAAGGCATGGCTGGCCCCCTGGTAGTAGGCGATGTCACGGCGCAGCAAGGGGTCGGTGGTGTCGACACGCGCCTCGTGGCTGAGCCCCAGGGCGTCTTCGTGGCGACGCATGCCCTGCTGCGGGCTGAGGATGGCCAGGTCATGCCCGTCGAACAGCCCCAGGTGCTGGTAGTTGCCCAGCAGGGCGCGGCCCGGCGCATGGTCCTCGCGCAGCACGTTGCGGCCGAAGAAGGTGGACACGTAGTCGAGGTTGAGCAGGCCCATCAGCGTTGGCGCCACGTCGATCTGACTGACGACGTCGGTGTACTCGGCCGGCTTGACGTGCTTGGGCGAATAGACGAACAGCGGGATGTGGTAGTTGGCCACCGGCAGGTCCTCACGCCCGGCGCTGCCGGCCGTGTGGTCGGCGACGAAGACGAACAGGGTGTCGTCGAACCAGGGCTTGCTCCGTGCCTCGGCCAGGAACTGGCCGATGGCGTAGTCGGTGTACTTCACCGCGCCTTCGCGTCCCTCCCCCGACTTGATATCGATACGCCCATCGGGATAGGTGTAGGGACGATGGTTGGAGGTGGTCATCAGCTGCAGGAAGAAACGCTTGCCGCCGGCATGATCGGCATCGGCCACCTTCATGGCCTGGCGATAGAGATCCTCGTCAGCCATGCCCCAGGCGTTCTGGAAGCTCATGTCGGCGTCGGCGACGCTGCTCTGGTCGACGATGCGGTAGCCGTTGCCGCCGAAGAAGGCGTTCATGTTGTCGAAGTAGCCGCGCCCGCCATAGACGAACACGCTGTCGTAGCCCTTGGCGCCCAGTTGCTGGCCCAGGCTGGCGTAACCGGACTCGCGGCCGATGCGCTTGACGATCGACCGCCCCGGGGTCGGCGGAATCGACAGGGTGATCGCCTCCAGGCCGCGATCGGTGCGGGTGCCGGTGGCATACAGGTTGGTGAACACTAGGCTGTGCTTGCGCAGCTCGTCGAGGTTCGGCGTCAGCCCGCGAGTGTCGCCGAAGCTCCCCAGGTACTTGGCGCTGAGGCTTTCGATGGTCACCAGCACCACGTTCAGTGGCTTGGCCTTGCCGGGGTTGTCGATGACCCGGCGGATGTCTTCCGGGTCGCGACCGATGAAGCGCGCATTGGGTTCGCTGACCTCTTCGCGCAGCAGCCCCGCCACCGCGCCGTCCGGCAAGGTGGCGTAGAACTGCCGGTAGTCCAGCTCGTTGTTGCGGAAGGCGGCGAAGAACTGATACGGGCCGTTGCTCGCCAGTTCACGCTGATAGGTGTTGCCGCCCAGGCCGCGCGGTGCGTCCTGGCCGACCAGGCCACTGCACAGGCCGACCAGCAGGGCCAGCATCAGCACGCCATAGAGCGACCGGCTGAACGGCAGGCGCGGAGCCTGCAACGCGGCGTGCAGGGTACGACGCAGGGCGAAGGTCAGGCCGATGGCCACGACCGCCAGCAGCGACAGCAGCGGATAGATCGGATAGGACTCGAGAATGTTGTTCACCACCTCCTTGGAGTACACCAGGTAGTCGACGGCGATGAAGTTGAAGCGCACCCCGAACTCGTCCCAGAACAGCCACTCCGCCACGGCGGTGAAGAACATAACGAACAGGCTGACCGCGACCACGCCGACCAGCATGCGCTGGTGCCAGCGCCGGCGCCACAGCCAGGCCGGGCACAGCAGCAGGTACAGGGTCATGGGGATGACGGCGTAGACCAGGAAGCTCAGGTCATAGACCAGGCCGACGCCGTACAGCCCGAACAGGTCCGTCAGGGACACGCTGGCGTCGCCCAGGTGGCTGAGCAGCAGCACGCTGCGCGTCAGGAAGAAGACCGCCAGCCAGGCCAGCAGAATGATCGACAGATAACGAAGTTGCGCGTAATGGAGCCGAGGCATCGTATGATCCTTGTGGGATGAACGAGCCGAAGTCTGCTCAGTGCATCGTGAGCCGTTCGTCAAAGCCTTGTGAAAAATTCGTCAAACCCGGGACTATTCGCCGATGCGCATTCTGGTCATCGAAGACAACCGCGACATCCTCGCCAACGTGCTGGACTACCTGCAGCTCAAGGGTTTCAGCGTCGACTGCGCCCAGGACGGCCTCAGCGGCCTGCATCTGGCCAGCACCGGGCATTACGACCTGATCGTGCTGGACATCATGCTGCCGGGCATCGATGGCTATCAGGTGTGCAAGCGCCTGCGCGAGGACGGCCGCAACGAGGTGCCGATCCTCATGCTCACCGCCCGCGATGCGCTGGACGACCGCCTGCAGGGCCTCAACGCCGGGGCCGACGACTACCTGATCAAGCCGTTCGCCCTCTCCGAACTGGTGGCCCGCATCGAGGCCATCCTGCGGCGCAGTCAGGGCACCCGCAAACGCCAGCTGCAGATCGCCGACCTGCTCTACGACCTCGACACCCTGCACGTCAGCCGCGCCGGCCAGCCGCTCAAGCTCAACCCGCTGGGGCTGAAGCTGCTGGCCATCCTCATGCAGCGCAGCCCGGCCGTGGTGCGCCGCGAAGCGCTGGAGGAAGCCCTGTGGGGCGACGACTGCCCCGACAGCGACAGCCTGCGCAGCCACGTCCACCAGTTGCGCCAGGTGCTCGACAAGCCCTTCCCGAGCCCCTTGCTGCACACCATCCATGGCGTGGGTTACCGCCTGGCGGAGAACGAGCATGCTGGCTAAGCAGCCTTTCGAACGGCGCATCCTGATCGCCTTCGTGCTGATGACCGTGATGGTCAGCGGCCTGTTCTCGCTGAGCATCGTCGCCGTGGTGCACTTCATCGAGGAGCACCTGGTGTCACAGGAGATGAGCCGCGAACTCGGCGAAACGCTGAACGAGGACATCCACCACGGGCGCCCGCCGCGTCTCGACTCGAGCACCCGCTTTTTCTCCTCGAGCAACCCCGACTACGCCATCCCGGCCGAATACGACGGCCTGGCGGAAGGCTTCAACGAGGTCGTCAGCGGCAACGAGGCGCTCTATGTCTACGTGCAGGAGATCAATGGCCAGACCTACATGCTGGTGCAGGAACAACAGGAATTCGAAGCCCGGGAAAATGCCCTGTTCAACGTCGTGCTGGCGGGTTTCCTGCTCACCGTGGTCGCCGCCTGGGGCCTGGGCCTGATCACCGCGCGCAAGGTGATGGCTCCCGTCACCCGCCTGGCCCAGCAGGTGCGCCATCGCGACCAGTTGCATCCACTGGCTCCGCCCCTCGCCCCGGACTATCCGGATGACGAGATCGGCCAGCTGGCCGCCGCCTTCGACAGCACGCTGGGCCAGGTGCGCCAGTCGCTGGAGCGCGAACGCCTGTTCACCAGCGACGTCAGCCACGAGCTGCGCACGCCGCTGATGGTCATCGCCACCTCGTGCGAACTGCTCGCCGAAGCGCCCCTGGCGCCGCGCGAGAAGGAGCAGCTGGCACGCATCACGCGGGCGGCCGAGGAGATGCGCGAGCTGGTACAGACCTTCCTCGAACTGGCGCGCGACAAGTCCAACGAGGCAGTGCTCATGGGCACCCGTCCGCTGGCCACCATCGCCCAGGAGCAGGCCAGTCGCTGGGGCGCACTGATGAAGGAAAAAGGCCTGGACTTCCAGCTGATCGAAGAAGGCCAGGACGACGGCCGCTACAACACCACCTTCCTCGCCACGGTGATGGCCAACCTGCTGCGCAACGCCCTGCACTACACCGAACGCGGTAGCGTGCGCCTGATTCTGGAACGCGGCGCCTTTCGCATCGAGGACAGTGGCGCGGGCATTCCAGCCGAACAGCACGAGCGTATCTTCCAGCCGTTCGTCCGTGGCGCCCAGGCGCGCGGTGAAGGGCTCGGCCTGGGGCTGTCGCTGGTCAAGCGCATCTGCGCCAAGCAGGGCTGGAGCGTCAGCCTGCAGAGCGAACCGGGCGATACCCGCTTCCGCGTGGCCCTGAGCAGCGAGGCTTGACGTTTTTTTCACATCTCTTTGACATTGCCTTGATGCCGCGACGCCTAGGGTGACGAACGTATCCATCAGCGGACGTTCGTCATGCCCAAGCCAAGCCCCATCGAGCTGGAATTCTCCCGCAAGTACGATCTCGACCACGCCCAGCACTACCTGCACAAGCATCGCGACGGCCTGGCCCGTCGCCTGTCGCACTGGCGCGACGTACAGGTGGCACGCCATGCCCTGAAGCTGGCCGATGAACCCAATCTGGTACTCGACCTGCCCTGCGGCGCCGGGCGATTCTGGCCCATGCTCTGCGAGCAGCCCAACCGGGTGATCCTCGCGGCGGACAACTCCGCCGACATGATCGCCACCGCGCGTGCCGCGCAGCCGCCCGAGGTGGTGGCCCGGATCAACAGCTTCCGCACCTCGGCGTTCGATATCGACCTGGGCGCCAACGCCGTGGATTGCATCTTCTGCATCCGCCTGCTGCACCACATCGAGTCCGCCGAGCACCGCGTCGCCGTGCTGCGCGAGTTTCACCGGGTCAGCCGTGACAGCGTGATCGTCTCGCTCTGGGTCGATGGCAACTACAAGGCCTGGAAGCGTCGCCGCCTGGAAGAACGCCGGGCGGCCGAGGGCCGTGCCACGCAGAACCAGAATCGCTTCGTCGTACCGCGCGCAGTGATCGAAGGCGAATTCCGCCAGGCCGGCTTCGAGATCATCGGCCACCTGGACTTCCTGCCGGGCTATGCCATGTGGCGCACCTACGTGCTGCGCAAGGAGGCCTGAGATGGGCATCCTCACCGAGAAGGCCATCGGCGCCCTGCCCTCCACCGAGTTCGATCGCTGGTGGCACAGCCCCGGCGAGTGGGTCGAGCCGGCCAATCAGCGCCGTGGTGGCGAAAGCGGCGTGCTGCTCCTGCAGAGCCGGGACAACGCCCGGCCGCCGCTGTACTGCAAGCGCCAGAACGGCCACATCCATCGGTCACTGCGCCATCCCCTCGGGCGCCCGACCATCCTGCGCGAGCTGCAGGCCTACCGGGCCCTCGCCCGCCTCGGCATCCGCACGCCCAACATCGTCTACTGCGCGGCACGCCGTCAGGCCGGAGACTGGCAGGCGCTGCTGGTCACCGAAGCCCTGCAGGGTTTCATCAGCCTGGAGCAGTGGTATGCCCAGCAGATGCCCACCGCGCTGACCCGGGAGATGCTGCGCCAACTGGCCCTGACCCTGGCCCGCATGCACCTGGGCGGCTGGCAGCATGGCTGCTGCTACGCCAAGCACATCTTCGTCAAGGTACGCGGCGCCGACGATGTCGATATCGCCTTGCTGGACCTGGAAAAGGGGCGCCGCCGCTGGCGCGTCGCCAGTGCTTCCCGGCACGACCTCGGCCAACTGCAACGCCACCGTGGCGACATGCCTGACGGCGACGTGCAGTACCTGCGACAGGCTTACCAGCACGCGCTCAACAACCCCTGGGGAGTGCTGCAGCCATGAGTGAGGCTCCCGACCTCGACGCCCTGTCGTTCAAGGGCCGCAGCGGCCTGACGCGGATCCTCAACGCCACCGGTTACTCGCTGGCCGGCCTGCGCGCGGCCTATCGGGGCGAAGCCGCGTTCCGCCAGCTGGTGTGGCTGAACCTGGTGCTGCTGCCGCTGGCCTGCCTGCTGGATGTCAGCCGCGTCGAACGCGTCCTGCTGATGCTGACGCCGCTGCTGGCACTGGTGGTGGAGCTGCTCAATTCGGCGATCGAAGCGGTGGTCGACCGCATTTCGCTGAACCTGCATCCACTGTCGAAGCAGGCCAAGGACATGGGCAGCGCCGCGCAGTTGCTGGCGCTGCTGATCATTGCCCTGACCTGGGCGCTGATCCTGCTCTGATCAGCGGACCTGAAAGCGCTGCTCGGCCAGCTTGCGATCGCCCTGATAGACGATGAAATGCCACTCGCCGGGCACCACCTCGTGGTGTTCGGTGAACTCGAACGCCATCACGTCCTGCGGCGCCCCGACCACCAGCTTCTGCTGCACTTCGAACTTGTCGTGACGCTGACCATCCGGGGTGACCACGCCAGGCGTCAGGTACAGCAGGGTCAGCGGCAGATCACCCTCGCGCTTGCCGGCCAGGCTGTAGCGCATGCCGAACTTGGTGCCGAGCCTGGCGGGAATCTCCTCGGTACGCTCGATATCCTGATTGCTGCGCGTCAGCACTCGCTCTCCAGGCTGGAAATCCTTGTACTGGCTGCTGAATACGCCGTATTCGACCGGACCTTCCACACGCACATCGGCCTGGACCAGGCCGGAGCAGGCCAACAGGCCGGCAATCAGAGTCATTCGGGTGTGATGCATGACGCGCTCCTCGTTGAAATGAGCGCGAGCCTATGACGCCCGAATGACAGGTTGATGACAACGGATCAGGGGTCGAGCTCGGCCTGCACCCTGCGCGGCAGCACAGAGAGGAAATTGTCGCGCGCGACCTTGTGCGCCACGTCCTCGGGAAGCGCGTCGAGAAATGGGTCGAAGCCCGTCATGTAGTCACCCAGGCTGTCGAAGCGCCCCACCACGTCCGAGCCGATCATGAAACGCTCCGGGTAGCTGCTGACCAGGTGGACCCAGTCCGGGTCCGGCTTGCCGTCCGCATCCAGCAGATACGGGCGCAGCATGGTCCAGGACAGGTCGATGTACAGATTGGGGTACTGGCCGAGCATGCGTTCCAGGGTGTCGAGGAGAAAGTCCAGCTTCTGCTGGTGACGGTGAATCTCCGCGCTGGTGCCGGCATGCGCCCAGATGAAGCGCACATGCGGATGATTGCGCAGCGGTGCCTCGATCTCCTCCAGGTACAGCGGTTCCCGCTCGCGCTTGGAGGTGACGTTGGAGTGCAGCATCACCGGCAGGTCGTACTCCGCCGCCAGGTGAAACACGCGGGCCAGGGCTTCGTTGTCGGCGCGCGGGGCACTGCCGTGAATCAGCGCGGTCAGGTCGTCGTGCCGGGTGAACACCTCGCCGATGCCCTGCCACAACCCCGGGTCCAGTTCGAGCATGCGGCGGATATGTGCATCCGCGTTCTTGTCGTTGGGATTTAAGCCGGAGAGAAAGGGATGGAAGCGTTTGCGCTGCTCGGCCGGCAGGCGCTTGTAGGCGGCGGCGATGAACACGTCGGTGGCGCTGTACCAATAGGCGTTGGCGTCGTCACCGGCGTAGTAGCGCGGACGCTTGGGCTCGTCCTCGTCCCATTTCTTGGCCACCGGAATACCGGAAAACATCACATGCTCGACATTGTTCTCGGCCATCTTCTCCAGCAAGGCATCCATGCCGGCGCTTTCCTGGAAGAAGTCGACATAGTGCAGGTGAGCATCGCTGTAACGGTAATCGCGCGCCTCGGCGCTGCAGGCAATCGCGGCACTGAGCGCGACTATCCATGACATCTTTCGGCGTATGAGCACGTCGAGTCCTCCTGACGGTACGAGCACCATAGACCCGCGGCAGGTGGGGCAAGTTCGCCGGCCTCTTCCCGTTCGCCGCACCCCGCTGGAGCGGCCGGCACGACCGGCGCACCAGATTCGCCCGCCGCCACCCGGCTCCGCCCGCTGTCAGGGCCATGCGGGCGGTGCGGGATGATGGCACCTGGCTTGCAGTGCGTCGGGTAGACCTCAGAGGGGAACCATCATGCTGCAGTTGCTGCGCAAGCCCGCCCGCAAAGCCAGGGACGAGGCCGCACTGGATGCCTTGTTTCAACAACACGATCTCACCATCCGGTTGCCGGAACACTATCAATGGATGACGCGCCTCAACGATTTCAGCGCCGGTCTCCAGCAACGCATCCGTGCCAGCCTGGGCGCCGCCGTCGGCATCGCCGCGCATGCCCCGCAACTGGCCCGCATCGCCGCAGCCAACCAACAGAGCGGCCAGACCCTGGCGCAATCGTCGGAGCTGATCGCCAGCGCCAGCGAACAGGTCACCACCACCCTCGACGCGGAACTGGTGCCGGGTGCCGGCGCGGTCGCGCGCCTGTCGGCGGAGGTGTCCGCGACCCTGCACCAGTGCCAGAAAAGCGGCCAGGCCGTGCTGAGACAGGTCGAGGTGATCGACGCCTGCGAGGCGCAGCTGGCCCAGGTCATCCAGCGCCTGGCCGGGCAGCTCGACGAGGTGAGCAAGGTCATCGGCGTGATCGCCAGCATTTCCCAGCAGACCAACCTGCTGGCACTCAATGCCGCGATCGAGGCCGCGCGGGCCGGTGAGCATGGCCGAGGCTTCGCCGTGGTCGCAGAAGAGGTTCGACGCCTGGCGGGCCACACCACCGACGCCACCGGCCAGGTCAGCGACATCATCGAGCGCTTCCGTGAAGGCATGCAGCAGCTCGGCGATGCCGGGCAGCACATGAACCAGGCAGTGGCCGACGGTCGCGCCGGTATCCTCGCCGTCAGCGACGGCCTGGGCAGCACCCGCCAGGCCATGGACCGGCTGGATGCCCAGGTCGGCCAGATCGCCGCGGGTACCGAACAGATCGGCCAGGCGGTGCGCTCGATCAACGGCGACGTGCAGAACATCGCTCAGGTCGCGGGTGAGCTGCTGGGCAAGGCCGGTCAGGTACTGCACCACAGCAAGGCGGTGCGTGAGGATGGCGACCGCCTGCTCGCCGGCCTGGGTGACTTCCGCCTGGAAATCCACAGCGCGGTACGCGCCAGCGTCGAACAGCTGGCCAGGCAAGCGGCGCTGTCAGGGGATGTGGCGGCTGCCGAACGCCTGCTCGGCGAAACCCTGGCACGCGATGCACGCTTCGAACTCTTCTACCTGGTCGACAGTCGCGGCGTGCAGATCTCCGAGAACGTCTTCGCCGCCGACATCGCACAAGGCAGCGCGGCCAGTTGCCGGGGCCGGGACTGGAGCCAGCGGCCCTGGTTCCGCGCCGTGACCGAGCAGATGCGCAGCCACATCACCCAGGTCTATCGCTCGTCGGCGACCGACGACTTCTGCTTCACCGTGTCGGTACCCATCGTCGATGCGCAGGGTCGCCTGCTGCGTGTGCTGGGCGCCGATGTGCGGCTGTCGGCACTGGTGTGATCCTGCTGCACTGGGCTAGGCTGGCGGACATTGCCGTCCAGCCTCGCATCCTAAGGAAGAGCCATGATCCGCATCCATCACCGCAAGGGCCTGCAACAGGCGATCGAAATCGGCTCGCACCAGCTCCTCGGGGACGTCGCGCCCGAGCTCGGCGGAGAAGGTGCCGGCCCCGACCCGCATGACCTGTTCGACGCCTCGCTCGGTACCTGCAAGGCCATGACCCTGCTGCTCTATGCGCGCCAGCGTGGCCTGCCGCTGGAAGGCATCGACGTCAACGTCGAGCGTGACGACAGCGAGGAGCGCGAAGGCAACTACCGCCTGGTCGTCGAGCTGGCGCTCAGGGGGCCGCTGGACGATGCCCAGCGCCAGCAGCTGCTGCGCGTCGCCGACAAGTGCCCGATCCACAAGCTGATGACCAGCACCGACATCCAGGTCGAGACCCGTCTGGCGGGAGCACTGGCATGAGCGAGCTGCAGCTGATCCGGCCACGTGCCGAGGACATTTCCGGCCAGCCGATCCTGCGCCCCCTGCCCTCGGCACGCTTTCGCAGCATCGGTCCATTCGTCTTCTTCGATCACATGCTGGAACAGGCGTATCCCGCTGGCAGCGGCATGAACATCGCCCAGCATCCGCACATCGGCCTGTCCACCCTCACCTACCTGTTCGAGGGCCAGCTGCAGCACAAGGACAGTCTCGGCTCCGATCAGCTGGTCGAGCCCGGCGACGTCAGCTGGATGACTGCCGGCGACGCGGTGGCCCACGTGGAGCGCACCCCGCAGGCGCAGCTCGGGCAGAACAAGCGCCTGCACGGGCTGCAGGTGTGGCTGGCGCTGCCGGAGGCCGAGGAACGCTGCGCGCCCAGCTACAGCCACCACCCTGCGGCCTCCCTGCCATGCAGCGACGCGCTTGGCGTGCGCATCACCCTGATCGCCGGCAAGGGCTTTTGCCTCGAATCCCCTGTCGCGGTTCGCTCGCCGACCCTCTATGCCGAGCTGCGCCTGGCCGCCGGCGCCAACCTGGTGATTCCGGCCGAGTACAGCGAGCGCGCCCTGTACCTGATCGACGGCGACGCCGAACTGGATGGCGAAGCGCTGCCGGCCCGCGCCATGGCCGTCATCCCTGCTGGAGAAACCCCACTGCTCGGGGCCTGTGGCGAATGCCACCTGGCCCTGATCGGCGGCGAGCCCATCGGCCCACGCCGGATGAACTGGAACTTCGTCGCCAGCAGCGCGGAACTGATCGACCAGGCCCGCCAACGCTGGGCGGCCGGCGACTGGCCGCAGGTACCTGGCGAAACCGCGCGCATCGAACTGCCGCGCTGAAAACACCCATTCACCGGCAGGCAGCAGCGGCTGCCTGCCGACCCGCAAAGGATTGCCCGCATGCCCCGACTCCACTCATTGGCCTGGCTGCTGTTCCTGCCCGCCTGTGCCCTGGCCGACCTGCCTCGCTTCGAACCGCAGAACGGGTTGCAGGCCCAGGTGCTGCAACAGGGCGACGGCTACGTTCTGCAGCAGCCCGACGGCAGCCGTATCGAACTGAGCATTCCCGAGGGTAACGAGGTGGACGCTGCGCCCGGCTTCGAGGTCGACGACTACGACTTCGACGGCCATCCCGACCTGGCCATACGCGTGCCCGTGGGCATGGTCAACTCGAGCTACCACCTCTACCTCTATCGCCCCGACCGGCAGGGCTTCGAGCGCCTGCACATGCCCGAGGCCCTGCTGGACCGCGCCAACTGCGGCGAACTGTCGGAGCTGCAGGCCAAGCCGGCCGAACGCGCTCTGTACAGCCACTGCCGCAGCGGCCCGCGCTGGTATTACGACGCCTACCGGTTCGATGCCTCCGGCACGCCCTGGCTGTACAAGACGCTGCAGGTGCGTCACCACGACCCGGACGCGCCGGTGTTCTTCCACGTATTCGAAAAGACCCTCGACCCGTACGGCAAGGTCATCGCCAGCCGCGCCCTCGACGACGGTGATCAGCCCGTGAGCTGGACCGTCCCCAGCGCGCGCCTGTATCTGCATGCGCGACCGACCGCCAGCAGCCGGAGCAAGGCGTACCTGATCGCCGGTGACGTCTGCGAGGTGCTGGACCAGCAAGGCGACTGGCTGATGATCCGCTACCTCTCGCGCAAGGGCCCGCTGGAGCGCTGGGTCTCGCTCGACGAGGCCTACAGCCGCCCCTGAGGCGGCCTTACACAAGTTTTTTATTGCCTGGCGATGATCCAGTCGTCGTGCTGGCGGGTATAAGCTGCATGAGGATTTCTCAGGCCGACGGACACCCCATGGCTGCGCGCGAATTCGACTATGAAAGTTCCCTGGAAGCCTGTGCCCGCCGAGACGAGCGTGCCTTCCAGGCCCTCTACCGCCAGGAAGCCGGGCAACTGCTGGGGCTGGCCATCAGCATGCTCGGCCGTCGTGATGTCGCCGAAGACTGCCTGCACGACGCCTTCGTGCGCATCTGGCAGCACGCCGCACGCTACCGGCGAGAGCTGGGCAGCGGTCGTGCCTGGGTGCACAGCATCCTGCGCTACCGGGTGCTGAACGCGCTGCGCAGCGGCACCCGCCACATCGAAATGGACGACGGCTTCATCGAGCGTGTACTGGACGACGCTCCCCAGGCCGAAGCACAGGCACTGGAACGCTCCGAGCGACGCCTGCTGCGCCATTGCCTGCAGCGCCTGGAACGGCCGCGCCGTCAGCCGATCCTGCTGGCCTTCTATCGCGGCCTGACGCACGAACAGATCGCCCAGCGCCTGAGCCCCCCTCTTGGCACCATCAAAGGCCGTATCCGCGCCGGCCTGCGCGCGCTGCAGGAGTGTTTGCAAGCATGATTCCGCATGATCCCGAAGAACGCCGCGCCATGATCGCCGAGTACCTGCTCGGCCTGCTCGACGCGTCTGACGCCGCCGAGATACACCAGCTGCTGGAAGAGGATCAGGACGCCGCCCGCATGGCTCTGGAGTGGGAGCGGCATTTCCTCGAACTGAGCGACCAGCTGCCGCCCCAGCAGCCCTCCCCGGCACTCTGGACACGCATCAGGCACAGCCTGGGGACGACAGACACGCCGCGCAGCGGTCTCGTGGCCAGCTGGTGGAACAGCCTGCTGACCTGGCGCCTCACCACTGCGGCTCTGGCCATGGCCCTGCTGGTCGCCATCCTGCTGCCCCTGCTGCAGGCTCCACAGGTCGAAGGTGAGCGCTATACCGTCGTCCTGCAACAGCCAGGGCAAGCGGCCCAGCCCGGCTGGGTGATCCAGGTCGGCGGCGACGGCACGCTGCAACTCGAACCGCTGGTCGCCGATCGCATTCCCGAAGGCCGCACGTTGCAGTTCTGGACGCTGCAGGACCCGGCTGACGGCCCAAGATCGCTGGGGCTGGTCGAGGCTGGCCAGCCACTGCATCTGCCAGCCGAACGGATAGGGGCGGTACAGGCCGGGCAACTGTTCGAGCTCACCCTGGAACCCGCAGGCGGCTCACCCTACAACCGCCCGAGCGGACCGGTGCAATACATCGGCCGTGCCGTGCTGGCCAGCGCCAACTGATGGATCGCCGGCCCTGCGGCCGGCGATTTCACCCTCCGCAAAATATTTTCTGCCTGCCGACATCCAGCGGCGTTCTTCGCGGGTATTGCTATCAGGTGTTTCGTCGAGGCACCTGCGAAGCCACCACGCGGCTTCGTCTCGATGCTGAACCGTTGAGAGGAACCATCATGAAGCGCATTACCCTCCTGTGCACCGCCAGCCTGCTGACCCTGGGTGCAGGCGCAAGCCATGCCACCGAACTGATCGCCCTGGGCGCCGATGGCAAGCTGTTCAAGATCGATGTCGCCGACCTCAGGGTCGCAGCCAGCATGAACGTCAGCGGTGCCAGCGACCTGCGCGGCCTGGACGTGCGCCCGGCCAGCGGCCAGCTCTACGCGCTGGGTGGCAACGACCGGCTCTACACCCTGGACGCCAGCAGCGGCAAGGCGACGCCAGCCAGCACGCTGAAGACCGCACTCCCCGGCAACAGTCAGGCCGTGGTCGACTTCAACCCGGTCGCCGACCGCCTGCGCCTGATGAGCCCGGACGGCACCAACCTGCGGGTCAATGTCGACACCGGCGAGGCGGTGGTCGACGGCAAGCAGGCCTACGGGGCGGACGGCCCCTACGCGGGGCAGCAGCCGCAGGTGGTTGCCGGCGCCTACACCAACTCCTATGCCGGTACGCCGAGCACCGCGCTCTACAACATCGACCTGGCCAGCGGCAGCCTGATGCTGCAGAACCCGCCAAACGACGGCGTGCAGCAGCTGGTGGGCAAACTGGCGGATGGCTTGCAGACGGCCGCACTGGACATCGCCAGCGACGGCATGGGTGGCAATACCGCTTACGTGCTGACAGGCAAGACCCTGCACCGGCTGGACCTGGCCAGCGGCAAGCCGACCACGCTGGGAGATATCGCGAACCTGCCTGACGGCATCATCGACATCAGCGTATTGCCTGCGAAATAGCGCCACCCAGGCTGCGCCCATCGGGCGCAGCCTTCCCCACGAGGTATCACGGCTCGGCGAAGACCTCGCCGAACAGGTCGTTCATCGCCTTGAACGCCCGCGCGGCAACCACCGGGTGGTACTGGTTGCGTCCCGGCACGTTGGCCTTGGGATCGGTGAACGAATGCACCGCGCCACCGTAGCTGACCAGCTGCCAGTCGACCCCGGCGGCCTTCATCTCGGCGACGAAGCCATCCACCTGTGCCTGAGGCACCGCCGGGTCATCCGCACCGTGCAGCACCAGCACCGGCGCCTGGATGTTCTTCGCATCCGCCGGGTTGGGGGTGTCCAGATTGCCGTGAAACGAGACGAAACCCTGCAGCGGTGCGCCCGAGCGAGCCAGTTCGAGCACCGCACCGCCGCCGAAGCAGAAGCCGATGGCGCCCAGCTTGCGGGTATCCAGGGCGACCTCGTCACCCTGCGCCCTGAGCACCTCGACTGCCGCCTGGGCGCGCCTGCGCATCAGCGCGCGGTCGGCGCGCACGCTCGTGGCGGCGGCCCTGGCCTCGTCCGCATTGCTGGGGCGCACCGCCTTGCCGTACATGTCGGCGAGAAACACCACGTAGCGGCTGCCCGCCGCACGGGCGGCCTTGGCCACGGTGTCGTCGTTGACGCCCATCCAGTTGGGAATGGCCAGCAAGCCGGGACGTGGCGTGGTGACCGAATCGTCGTAGAGCAGAACGCCCTCGAAGGCTTCGCCGTCGATCTCGTAGGGAACCGCCTTGGCCACGACGGCCGCGTCGGCAAGACCGGCGAATGCTGCGCACAACAGGGGAACCCATGTCTTCTTCTGCATGCTGAGACCTGCCCTTCGCAATGGTGAGTGCTCAACGATAGACCGCCGGCGGTCGATGACCAAGCCGCAGCACCCGGCAGTGTTGCACAGGACATGTCAGGCGACGGGCTGCTCGGCCCAGCGTTCCTTGATCTGCAGAATCTCCGGCAGGCAGCCGATGAACAGCTCCACCAGGCGCGGATCGAAGTGCCGCCCGCTCTGCTCACGCAGAAAGGCCACCGCCTGCTCGACGGGCCAGGCCTGCTTGTAGGGCCGCACGCTGGTCAAGGCGTCGAACACATCGGCAATCGCGACGATGCGCCCCTCCAGGGGAATGTCCTCACCGCAGAGGCCGTTGGGATAGCCGCTGCCATCCCACTTCTCGTGATGCGACAGGGCAACCCGCTGCGCCGTCCTGAGCAGCCCGGAGCTGTGTTCGCCGATGATCCTCGCACCGATCTCCACATGCTGGCGCATCACCTGCCATTCGGCATCATCCAGCTTGCCCGGTTTGCGCAGTACCGCATCGGGAATGCCGATCTTGCCGACATCGTGCATGGGCGCGGCGTGCAGCAACTCCTCCGCAGCGCTCTCGGAGAAGCCGGCAGCCAGGGCCAGCACCCGGGAGAAGTGACTCATGCGAATCACATGCAGGCCCGTCTCGTTGTCCTTGTACTCGGCCGCCATGCCCAGGCGCTGGACGATCTGCAGACGGGTGTGCGTCAGCTCGTCGACCCTGACCAGCGACAGGTGGGTACGTACCCGGGCGCGCACGATGGGCGGGCTGATCGGCTTGGTGATGTAGTCCACCGCACCGACCTCGAAGCCGTGCGTCTCGTCCTCCACATCCCCCAGGGCGGTGACGAAGATCACCGGAATTCCCTGCAGCAGCGGGTTGGCCTTGAGCTGCTCGCACACCTGGTAGCCGGTCATGCCCGGCATCATCACGTCGAGCAGGATCAGCGCCGGTTGCTCGCGCTCGGCCATTTCCAGCGCGCGCGCACCCTCCTTGGCGAACAGCAGGCGGTAGTCATCCTGCAGTACATGCCGCAGCACCTGCAGGTTGGTGGGTTCGTCATCGACCAGCAGCAACAGCGGACGGGTATCGGCGACCGGGCTCATGATGGGGTGGTTTCCTCGTCTTGCAGCTGCAACAACAACCGATCCAGCGCAGCCAGGGCCTGATCGAAATCGAACTCGTCGAGGGCCTCGCGCAACTCGCTCATGCTGTTCGCGAAGGCCGTGCCGCTCAGTGCCTGCTCGAGCGCGGACAACGCCTGGTCGTCCAGCCCGCCCCTGACCAGCACGGCCCGCAAGTGGCCGGCGCGCTCGCGCAGCAGGGCCGGATCAGCGGCCGCGGATTCTAGCGCATTCGTCTCTTCCGGCAACTGCGGCAACGTTTCGATGACGGCCTGCAGGGCCTGTTCGAGTTCGACCAGAAGCGCGCGCAGACTGTCCTCGTCACGCGCCTCGAAGCCCTGCTCGAGGCTGCGGCCCAGCTGCGTCAGACGGGTCAACGCCAGGTTGCCGGCAGCGCCGTGAAAGCGGTGTGCCAGTGCCCGGCCTTCGTCCCACTCGGCGGCCTCGAGGAACTGCCTCATGCTCGCCACCAGCGCGCCCTGCTCCTTGATGAAGGCGGCAATCGCCTGGGCCATGCGCAGCGGACCGCCCCACAGGTGGCTGCCGCGCACCCAGTCGAACAGCCCCGTCTCCACGTGCGGCCCGCTGGCGCCAGCGGCACGGGCGGTCTCTGTCACGCCGAGCAGCCTGGCCATCTCCCAGAGCAGCGCGGTCATGTCCAGCGGCTTCGAGGCGAATGCGTTCATCCCGGCGTCCAGCGCGGCCTGACGGTCGCGGTCCAGCACACTCGCCGTCAACGCGATGATCGGTATCGCCTGGCGCCCTTCGCTGGCTTCCAGCTGACGAATCCGCCGCGTGGCCTCCAGGCCATCGACACCGGGCATCTGCACATCCATCAGAATCAGGTCGAAGCGCTCCTCGCCGAACGCCCGCAAGGCGCTCTCGCCATCGGCGACGCAGCGTACCTGGTGGCCCCGGTACTGCAGATTGAGCTGCAGCAGTTCGAGATTCTGCGGCACGTCATCGGCAGCCAGGATGTTCAGTACTCCCAGCTCCGGCAGCGTGGTCGGTTGCTGAGGCGCAGAGCGTTTACCGACCTGCAAGGGCAACTCGACACTGAAGCAGCTGCCCTGCCCCTCGACGCTTTCCACGCGCAAGCGCCCGCCCATCAGCTCGACGAGCTGACGGGAAATGGTGGTCCCCAGGCCGGTGCCACCGAAACGCCGGCTCATCGAGGCGTCGGCCTGGGCGAAAGGCTCGAAGATCTTCTCCAGGCGGTCGGCGGCGATGCCGATGCCGGTGTCCTTCACCGCCAGGCGGATCGCACCAGGCTCGCCAGAGACTTTCAGGCACACCTCGCCGTGCTGGGTGAACTTGACCGCGTTGCCCAGCAGGTTCGTCAGCACCTGCTGCAGGCGCAGCGGATCGCCGCAGAAGAAGTCGCTGACCGTGGCCGGGTAATCCAGGTGCAATCGCAGCCCTTTGCCTTCGGCGCCGAGGCGCTGGGTCGTGACGACCTGCTCGCACAGCTCGCGAAGGGAAAAGTCCAGTTGCTCCAGCTCGATCGCGCCACGGTCGAGCTTGGCCGTGTCGAGGATGTCGTTGAGCAGCCCGAGCAGCGAGCGGGAGGACTGCTGCACGGTCGTCAGGTGCCGCCGCTGCTCGCCCGACAGCGAGGTTTCCAGGAGCAGCTCGGTAAAGCCAATGATGGCGTTCATCGGCGTGCGGATTTCATGGCTCATGTTGGCCAGGAAGCTGCTGCGCGCCGCAGCGGCCGCTTCGGCGTGGTCGCGGGCAGCGCGCAGTTCCTGTTCCATCACTCGCCGCGGGGTCAGGTCAGTGGCCAGCTTGACGACCTTGAATGGCTTGCCATCGGTGTTCAGGATCGGGTTGTAGCTGGCCTGGATCCAGACCTCACGCCCGCCCTTGCCGATGCGCCGGTATTCGCCCGTACGGAAATGCCCGGCGCGCAGCTCCTGCCATATCTGGTGATACTTCGCACTGGCGACCAGTTCGGGGTCGCAGAACAGCGAATGGTGCTGCCCGAGCACCTCGGCCCTGTCGTAGCCATACAGGGCCAGGGCATTGTCGTTGATGTCGAGAATCGTACCGTCGAGGTCGAACTCCGTGAGCGCCATGGCCTTGCTGATGGCCGTCACCTTGCCTTCGTACTCGGCATTGCGCCGCTTGGTCTCGGTCTGATCCAGCAGCACGCCGTCGATCCAGCGCGGCACGCCATGCTCGTCGCAAACCGCACTGCCGCTCTCCCAGATCCAGTGCTCCGCCCCGGTGCTGTCGAACAGCCGGTACTCGACGGTGTAGTTGCGGCCCTGTTCGATCGCCTCCACCACCTCGCTGGCGACTCGCTCGTAGTCATCCGGGTGGTACATGTCGGCGATCGAGCAGCGCCGGCTGATGAAGTCGTCAGCGCTGCGCCCGGTCAGGGTCTGCACCGCATCGCTGATGAACAGCATGGTCCAGTCGCGATCCAGCAGACAGCGGAACGACACCCCCGGAATGTTGCTGATCAACGAGCGGTATTGCTGCTCGCTGTCGCGCAGCGCCTTCTCCATGCGCTGCCGCTCGCTGATGTCGGCGACGAACACCACGAACAGCGGCCGGCTGTCGACGTGGGTGATGCCGACGCTGATGCGTATGGGCTTTTCCTCGCCCTGGCGCGTCAGGCCGATCAGGTCCTGCTCGCCCCTGGGCAGGCTCAGGTTGCCGGTGCGCAGGTAGCTGGCCAGCCGCTCCTCCACCTCGCGCACCAGGCGCGCAGGCACCAGCGAGCGGATGTGCATCCCTACCATCTCCTGCGGCGTCCAGCCGAACAGGCCCGTCACTGCGGGGTTGGCGGAACGCACCCGGCCTTCGTAATCGACGGTCACGATGGCGTCCAGGGCGGTGTCGAAGATCGAGCGCAGGTGCTGCTCGCTGGCCTTGAGCTGCAGGCTCAGGCGGCGATAGCGCAGCAGGGTGTTGGCGGCCACCACGAACACCGTCAGCGCCACGGTCAGCAGGGTGATGGCGATGGCGATGTAGCCGCTGTCGACCACCGCCATCGGGCTGTCCGACTCGGGCGTGCCCACGAAGCGAGCGGCCGCCATGCCGGTGTAGTGCATGCCGCTGATGGCCAGGCCCATGACCATGGCACTGATCAGCAGGGCCCAGAGCGCAGGCAGGCGCCCTTCGAGGCCGAAGCGCACCCACAGCGCGATGATGGCCAGGCCGATGGCCACGACGATGGACAGGGCGAACATCCAGGGGTCATAGCGCAGCAACGGCGCCATCTCCATCGCCGCCATGCCGCTGTAGTGCATCGCCCCGATCCCGGCGCCGACCAGCACGCCGCCGACGCACAGCTGCACCAGGCTAAGATTGGGCCGGGCCAGCAGGCTCAGGGCCACCCAGGAGGCGCCGAGGCTGGGCAGCATCGAGAGCAGCGTGATGCCCAGGTCGAAACGCACGGCGGCACACAGCTCGAACGCCAGCATCCCGAGGAAATGCATGGCCCAGATGCCCCCGCCAAGCGCGAGCGAGCCGGTGAGAATGGTGACCTGTCGGGCGATGGGTTGAGTGCTGTTGCGGGCTTCGCCTGCGAGTTGCAGTGCCATGCCCGCAGCGAATACGGAGATGGCAAGAGACAGCAGTACCAGGACGGGGTCGTAACTGCTGAGTATCAGGACGCCGGGGTCCGCACCCATGATGAAGAACAGCTCGAGAATCGACATACAACCCCAAGGAAAACGCCGACAAATGCTATCGGAATGCAATCATCTGAAACGACGGGATAGTTCTTGTCAATTGCGGCCTGTCTATCGCGCCCCATGAAAAAAGCCCGCCGAAGCGGGCTTTTCACAAGCTTAGCCGGTCAGGCGGACAATTCCACCAGCAGCTTGTTGAGGCGCTGCACGTACGCGGCCGGGTCCTTCAGGCTGTCACCGGCAGCCAGCGCGGCCTGGTCGAACAGGATGTGCGACAGGTCGGTGAAGCGGTCTTCGTCCGGCTCGGCATCCAGGCGCTCGATCAGCGGGTGCGCCGGGTTGAACTCGAAGATCGGCTTCGCGTCCGGCACCTTCTGCCCGCTGGCTTCGAGAATCTGGCGCATCTGCAGGCCGAGGTCCTGCTCGCCGATGGCGAGAATCGCCGGCGAGTCGGTCAGGCGGTGAGACACGCGCACCTCGGCGACCTGCTCGCCCAGGGCACCCTTGAGGCGCTCGATCAGCCCTTCCTTGGCCTTGGCGACTTCCTCCTGGGCCTTCTTGTCCTCTTCCGAGTCCAGCTTGCCCAGGTCCAGATCGCCACGCGCCACGTCGACGAACTGCTTGCCGTCGAACTCGGTCAGGTAGCTCATCAGCCACTCGTCGATGCGATCGGTGAGCAGCAGGACCTCGATGCCTTTCTTGCGGAAGACCTCCAGGTGCGGGCTGTTCTTGATCTGTGCGTAGCTCTCGCCGGTGAGGTAGTAGATCTTGTCCTGCCCGTCCTTGGCACGGGACAGGTAGTCGGCCAGCGACACCGATTGCTCGTCGCCTTCACCGGCAGTGGACGCGAAGCGCAGCAGACCGGCGATCTTCTCCTTGTTGGCGAAGTCTTCCGCCGGGCCTTCCTTGAGCACCTGACCGAAGGCCTTCCAGAACGCCTTGTAGTCGTCCGGCTTGTCCTTGGCCAGTTTCTCCAGCATGTCCAGCACGCGCTTGGTCAGGGCTGACTTCATCGAATCGATGACCGGACCGGACTGCAGGATCTCGCGGGAAACGTTCAGCGACAGGTCGTTGGAATCCACCACGCCCTTGATGAAACGCAGGTACAGCGGCAGGAACTGGTCGGCCTGGTCCATGATGAACACGCGCTGCACATAGAGCTTCAGGCCCTTGGGCGCCTCGCGGTGGTACAGGTCGAACGGCGCGCGGCCCGGCACGTAGAGCAGCGAGGTGTACTCCAGCTTGCCCTCGACCTTGTTGTGACTCCAGGACAGCGGGTTCTCGAAGTCGTGGCCGACGTGCTTGTAGAACTCCTGGTATTCCTCGTCCTTGATCTCGGTACGCGGACGGGTCCACAGGGCGCTGGCGCGGTTGACGGTTTCCCACTCGACCTCGGCCGGCGCGTCTTCGCCGTGCTGCTCCTTCGGCAACTCGATGGGCAGGGCGATATGGTCGGAGTACTTCTTGACGATGTTGCGCAGGCGCCAGCCATCGGCGAACTCTTCCTCACCACTCTTGAGGTGCAGGACGATGCGCGTACCACGCTCGGCCTTGTCGATGCTGGCGACTTCGAACTCGCCCTCGCCCTTCGACGACCAGTGCACGCCTTCGCTGGCGGCAGCGCCGGCACGTCGCGTGAAGACTTCGACCTGATCGGCCACGATGAACGCCGAATAGAAGCCCACGCCGAACTGACCGATCAGGTGCGAATCCTTCTTCTGGTCGCCGGACAGGTTCTTCAGGAAATCGGCGGTACCGGATTTGGCGATGGTACCCAGGTGCGCGATCACTTCATCGCGGTTCATGCCGATGCCGTTGTCTTCGAGGGTGACGGTCTTGGCGTCCTTGTCGAAGGACAGGCGAATCTTCAGCTCGGCGCCGCCTTCGAGCAGCTCGGGCTTGGCCAGCGCCTCGAAGCGCAGCTTGTCGGCGGCATCGGACGCGTTGGAGATCAACTCGCGAAGGAAGATTTCCTTGTTCGAGTACAGGGAATGGATCATCAGGTGAAGCAGTTGCTTCACCTCGGTCTGGAAGCCCAGGGTTTCTTTTTGAGTTTCCACACTCATGGTCTTCTAACTCCATCTGCAGGACAGGAACCGCTATCGCGGCGGATGTCCTGCAGATGGGGGCAACCTGATGGATTTCAAGGGCCTAGGGTTCCAGCAGCTCCAGGTTGCCGATCTCCTGCGGCTTGAAGCTGAAGCTGGCCTGCCCGCCGCCGCTGCCCAGTTGCTGGCTGATGCGGATACTGCCGTCGTCGTCGACGCCGACGAAGCGCCCCTCCACGGTGCCCCCGCTGGCGCGCTTGAGGCGCATGCTGAGGTTGCGGTACTGCTCCGGGTTGCGCTGCAGGCGTGCCAGGCTGAAGCGCTGACGACGATCGATACGCCGGCTGAGGCGCTCCTCCGTCAGGGTCGCCTCGGACGGCGGCGCGGCCTGCGCCACGGTGGCCTTGGGCAGCGCCGGGAAATGGTCGCCTTCGACACTCCAGCCCTGGCTGGCGCTCTTGTGCAGGCGCAGCGCCAGGCGTTCGTCGCGCTGCTCGACCCGGGCCTCGACCTCCAGCTCCAGGCGGTCGCCGCCAAAGGTGAACGGCGGCAGCTTCAGGTCATGTACATCGCGGCTGGCGAAGCGTCGTTGCAGGTAGTCCTGCAGGACATGGGCAACGGTGTCGCGCGAGTCGAAACGCCTGTCGACCTGACCGTCGACATAGCGCAGGCGGTCACGATAGAGCTCGACACGGCCACTCAGGCTGGTCTTGAAGCGCGGCGGCAGGACCAGGTGAAAGTCACCGACCAGGCGATTCGGCGCCTGCGGCTGCAGATCCAGGTGCAGGGTGTAGCCTCGGCTCAGGCGCCGCGCCTCGGGCAGGTCCTGCTCCGGAAGCAGCCAGCTCAGTTCCACCTCGGGCAGATCGCCGCTGTCCTGCGGCAGAACGTCGATGCGCACGGGGCCTTCGACAGGCTGTGGCAAACGGATGCTCAGTTCGCGCAGGGCAAAGAAGTCGAGCCCTTCACGCAGGCTCAGCACGCCATCGATCAGCTCGCCCTGTTGCGGCCGAAACGCTTGGCCGTTGAGCTCGCCATCCAGATCGATGGCCAGTTCGGCCGGTGCCTGGGCTTCGGGCTTCAGCCAGTCGAGGCGAGCGATCGCGGCAAGCCGTTCGGCATCCTTGCTGGCGAGCAAGGTGAAACCGACCACCAGCGGGATCACCCCCAGGCCGATGAGCATCACGGCACTGCGCGCGCGCGCCCAATGGCGCACCACGTAGATCAGGGTGAGCGGCGGCAGCAGGCTGCCCCACCCCCACAGCAGGCTCGTGGCGAAGGCCCGCATGACCAGCCAGACCAGACCGGCCAGCATCAACAGCAGACCACCGATTATCAGCAACGCATCCATCTACAGATTCCTTGTCATCATTTCGCTGCGCTACCGATCCGTTCCGTCATGCAAGCAATCACCTCGACAAGGGCTCAGGGCTCATCGACCTTGAAATGGGCACGGGCTGTGGCAATCGGCTCGGTCTGGCTGGTCTGCCAGGCATTGATCGCCACGTTGGCGACCCGTCGCCCCTGGCGCCAGACCTGGCACTGCGCATAGGTGTCACGATAATGGCCGGCGCGCAGGTAATCTATCGAGAAGTCGATGATTTTCGGCAAATGTGGAATTCCCATGAACATCAGCAGATGCAGCATGGCGGCATGCTCCATGAACCCGGCGATCACGCCGCCATGCAGCGCCGGCAGCACCGGGTTGCCGATGCAGTCGCGATTGGCCGGCAGGCGAAAGACCATGTCGTCGCCCAGGCGCAGGCACTCGATCCCCAGCAGCTTGGCGTAGGGGATCAGGCTGATCAGCGGATCGTAGTCGTTCTGCTGGTGCGCGCGTGCGACCAGCTGCTCCAGGTTGAGCTCGCTCATGCCGCACCACCCTGCTGAATGTCTTGTTTCAGCTCTCCGCCGCCTTGCGCGGCCTTGCCCATGCGCATGAAGGCGCCGACCACGTGGGCGATGGGCTGCTCGGGGTCATCCTGATAGGCGTAGCCACGGGTGAAGATGACGTTGGGCGTCACGCGATAGCACTCGGCGAAACCGAACACATCCTTGCCCGGCTCGGCGGGATGCATGTAGTCGATGCGCAGGTCCAGCGTCGGGCAGATCTCGAACTCGGGTAGCACGCACACGGTGGAGATGCCGCAGGTGGTGTCCATCAGCGTGGTGATCGCCCCGCCATGGATGACGCCGGTATCCGGATTGCCGACGATGTGCGGCGCGTACGGCAGGCGCAGGGTCAGGCCCTTGCTGTCAGCGCGCTCGACCGCCATGCCGAGCACCTGACAATGACGCAATGCAGCAAGAAACCGCTGCGCGCGATCCTCAATCGACTGTTCACTCATCTCTCTACTCCCGACCGCACCAGCAGCAATGCCTGGGGCACTCCTGACGTCCGCATGCGTTGGACAATGGATCGCAGCTGCCAGGCGCGTTTCCGGGCGGCGCCGGCGCGGCGCAATGGCCCGACACGCGCGCTGGCAGGCTGCAAAAAGGGCTGCGCATCATAGCGCCTCGAGGCGCTGCCTCACACCGGCGTCGTGCCAGCGAAACGAAAACGCAGGGAACTTGCGCAGTCGATCAAGGTTCAGAGTGGGTGTGCGCTCTTGGGGTCAACCCAGCCACCTATAACTCTCACACATGGAGTGATGACTGTGAACAAACCTCTGACTTATGCCCTTCTGCTTGCCACCGCCCTGGGTCTCGCCGCCTGCGAGAAAACCCCGGAAGACAAGATGGAGTCAGCCAAGGAGTCAGTCTCCGAAGCCATGGAGAATCTGGGCAATGCGGCCGAGGAAACCGGCGAAGCCATCGAGCAGAAAACCAACGAGGCCCTGGGCAACGAGCCCACTACCGGCGAGAAGATCGAGAATGCAGCCGACGACGCGGCCAACGCCCTCGAAGATGCCGGCAACAAGGCCAAGGACGTCGTGGACGGCGAATAAGCCTCAGGCACCTGCGAAAAGGCCCGCATTGCGGGCCTTTTTCATTTCAATGCCGGGCTGATCATCAGCAGCAGGCTGCACGCCAGGCCCACGACCCAGACCAGGCTGCGCTGCCAGTGCAGGTCCCACCAGTAGAGCAGCAGGTACAGCACGCGACTGACGACGAAGGTCACCGCCAGCACGTCGACGAGCACACCGTAGGTCTGGGTGACATGCGCCATCAACACGCCGACGGCGAACAGCGGGAAGGCCTCGATGCTGTTCAGGTGCGCGGCCAGCGCACGTGCGCCAAAGCCGGTAAGACGCGCCTGCTGCGCGCGCGGATGGTGGTTGTCGTAGCGACCACCACCCTCCTTGGCCATCGCCTTGGCGACCGGCGCCTTGGCGATGAAGATCAACAGGGCACTGATGAACACACACCAGAACGGCAGACTCATTCACTCTTCTCCTTGGCCACGTCCGTAGCCGGTGTTGGGGTATAGACCATCACTTCCAGTACATCCGAATGGAACTCGCGGCGGTAGAGGATCAGCACCACGCCGGTGGTCACCAGCATGAAGAACCAGGGGTTGATGAACCAGGCCAGCGTCGACATCCCGAAATAATAGGCACGCAGACCGAAGTTGAACTGGTTCGCGGCCATCGAGATGACCCGCGCGGTGCGCTCGGCGAACGCCTTGCGCTCCTGCTCGGTGACATGGCGCTCCCCCACCATCGGCGCCGAACCGACCAGCACCGCAGCGAAGTTGTACTGACGCATGCACCAGCTGAAGGTGAAGAAGGCGTAGACGAAAATCACCCCCAGGCACAGCAGCTTGATCTCGGACAGGCCGCGGCTGGCCGGTTGCACGAAGGGAATGTCGGCCAGCAGCGAAAGGGCCCGGTCGGACGCGCCGAGCACGGTGAGGATACCGGCCAGGATGATCAGCGTGCTGGAGGCGAAGAACGACGCGTTGCGCTCCAGATTGCCGATCACGTTGGCATCGGCAATGCGGTTCTCGCGCAACAGCATGCGGCGCATCCAGTCCTCGCGGTACAGGTGCAGCACGCTGGCGAGACAGGGCGTGGTCCGGCCCTTCCAGGACGCGTAGCGGGTGTAGCCGCCCCAGCACAGGACGAACCAGAGCACGGCGAGAAAGTGAGGCAGGTACGGGTAGCTGTCGAGCATGCCAACTCCTTGTATGACTGCCGCGGATTATAGCCAGAGCGCCAGGCGACTTGTTCGACAAAAAGAAGGCCGCCTCGTGGGCGGCCTTGCTTTGACGGCGACGTGCCTCAGGCAGTGGCGCCCTGGCGCAGACCGAGGATGCGGTCGAGCACCACGACCAGCGCCAGCGTGATCGCCACCGGCAGCAGCCAGCCCAGGCTCTGCCCTGCCAGCGGCAACTGGCCGAACCACGCCGGCACCTTGTCTGCCCACGGCGTCGCTGCGACGCCATCGGCCACGCCGAAGATCAGCGTCACCGCCATCACCGGCACGAAAACCAGGGACTGCGAAAGCCACAGGCGGTTGGCCAGGCTCAGGGCGACCAGCACGATCGCCAGCGGATAGAGGCCGACCAGCACCGGGATGGAGAAGCTGATCAGCTGGGTCAGGCCCTGGTTGGCCACGATCAGGCTGAACAGGCCGAAAACGATCACCACGCTGCGATACGACACCGGCAGCAGCTTGCTGAAGAACTCGCCGCAAGCGGTCAGCAGGCCGACGGCGGTGGTCAGGCAGGCCAGGGTGATGACCACGGCCAGCAGCAGGCTGCCGGTGGTACCGAAGGTGTGCTGGACGTAGGTGGTCAGGACCTGCACGCCATTTTCCGCATCACCGGCGATGCCCTGGCTGGTGGCGCCGAGGTAGAACAGCGCCAGGTACACCAGCGACAGGCCGATGGCGGCGATCACCCCGGCGACGATCGAGTAGCGGGTCACCAGGGCGCCGTCGGTGACACCACGGTCACGGATGGCACTGGCGATGACGATACCGAATACCAGGGCACCGAGGGTGTCCATGGTCAGGTAGCCCTGGAGGAAACCCTGCACCAGGGGCGCCTCGCGATAGCTGTCGGCGACCACGCCGATCTCGCCAGCCGGTGCGAACAGCGCGGCACCGCCCAGTACCAGCAGCGCAGCCAGCAATACCGGAGTGATGAACTTGCCGATACGGTCGACCAGTTGCCCGGGGTTGAGCGAGAGGAACAGGACGGCAGCGAAATAGACCAGGGTGTAGATCAGCAGCGGCGTGCCCTCGTTGCCGGCGAACGGGGCGATGCCCATCTCGAACGACACCACCGCCGTGCGTGGCGTGGCGAACAACGGCCCGATGGCCAGGTACACCGCCACGGCCAGGATCGCACCGGCGACCTTGCCCAGCGGCGCGGTGAGCAGGTCCATGCCGCCGCCGACACGGGCCAGCGCCACGACGGTCAGCAGCGGCAGCCCGACACCGGTGAGGAGAAAGCCGACTGCGGCAGGCAGCAGGTTGGCCCCGGCAGCCAGGCCGGCGCTGGGCGGAAAGATGATGTTGCCGGCGCCAAGGAACAGCGCAAATGTCATGAAGCCAAGGGCCAGGAGATCCGAGCCTTTCAAACGAGTCATAGAGGGGAATACCACGGGCAGGAAATCGAAGAGTTGCGGGGGTTTCCTCAGGGATCAGGGAAACGTCGCCCGAGCGTTTTGGCTCGAACCACTGCTGGTATCGCCAGGCGCTTGTGGCGCCACGGACACGATAAGCCGCGCATACTAGCGAAAACCGCGCAGCAGCAGCACAGTTGCCGGACGAGCTGTCGAACTGGCGTAACTGCCTGTCGCCTCAGCAACAGTTACCGTGCATTTCCATGCGGCTGCTCACGCCGCGCCGTGCCAGAGCGGGCAGAAAAACAAAAAGGCCACCCGAAGGTGGCCTTTTTGCGAGCATCAGGAACGCTTAGGCGTTCTTGACTTCCCAACCGGTCAGCTCGGCCAGGGCCTTGCCGATGTCAGCCAGGGAACGCACGGTTTTCACACCCGCGTCCTGCAGTGCAGCGAACTTCTCGTCTGCAGTGCCCTTGCCGCCGGAGATGATGGCGCCAGCGTGGCCCATGCGCTTGCCGGGAGGAGCGGTCACACCAGCGATGTAGGAAACTACAGGCTTGGTGACGTTGGCCTTGATGTAGGCAGCCGCTTCTTCTTCAGCCGAACCGCCGATCTCACCGATCATGACGATCGCTTCGGTCTTCGGATCTTCCTGGAACAGCTTCAGGATGTCGATGAAGTTGGAGCCCGGGATGGGGTCACCGCCGATGCCCACGCAGGTGGACTGGCCGAAACCGGCGTCGGTGGTCTGCTTGACGGCTTCATAGGTCAGGGTGCCGGAACGCGACACGATGCCTACCTTGCCTGGCAGGTGGATGTGACCCGGCATGATGCCGATCTTGCACTCGCCGGGAGTGATCACGCCCGGGCAGTTCGGGCCGATCAGGGTAATGCCCAGCTCGTCGCAGATGACTTTGGCATCCAGCATGTCCAGGGTAGGAATGCCTTCGGTGATGCAGACGATCAGCTTGATGCCGCCGAATGCAGCTTCCAGGATCGAGTCCTTGCAGAACGGAGCCGGAACGTAGATGACCGAAGCGTCAGCGCCGGTGGCTTCGACGGCTTCTTTCACAGTGTTGAACACTGGCAGGCCCAGGTGGGTAGTACCACCTTTGCCCGGAGTCACGCCGCCAACCATCTTGGTGCCGTAGGCGATGGCTTGTTCGGAGTGGAAAGTACCCTGCGAGCCGGTGAAGCCCTGGCAGATGACTTTGGTGTCTTTATTGATCAGGACGCTCATTACTTGCCCTCCGCAGCTTTGACGACTTGCTGAGCAGCGTCGGTCAGGCTGGTTGCCGCGATGATGTTCAGGCCGCTTTCAGCCAGGACCTTGGCGCCCAGCTCGGCGTTGTTACCTTCCAGGCGGACGACCACCGGGATCTTCACGCCGACTTCTTTCACGGCGCCGATGATGCCTTCGGCAATCATGTCGCAACGAACGATACCGCCGAAGATGTTCACCAGAACGGCAGCAACGTTGCTGTCGGACAGGATGATCTTGAAGGCTTCGGTCACGCGCTCTTTGGTCGCGCCGCCACCTACGTCGAGGAAGTTGGCTGGCTTGCCGCCGTGCAGGTTGACGATGTCCATGGTACCCATGGCCAGGCCGGCACCGTTGACCATGCAGCCGATGTTGCCTTCCAGGGCCACGTAGTTCAGCTCGAAGCTGGCAGCGTGGGCTTCACGAGGATCGTCTTGCGACGGGTCGTGGAAGGTCTTCAGCTTCGGCTGACGGTACATGGCGTTAGCGTCGATGTTGATCTTCGCGTCCAGGCAGTGCAGGTCGCCGTCGGCCTTGATGACCAGCGGGTTGACTTCCAGCAGAGCCAGATCGTGATCTTTGAACAGCTTGGCCAGACCTACGAAGATCTTGGCGAACTGAGCGACCTGCTTGCCTTCCAGGCCCAGCTGGAAAGCCAGCTCGCGACCCTGGTACGGCTGAGCGCCGACCAGCGGATCGACGGTGGCCTTGAGGATCTTCTCAGGGGTTTCGTGGGCCACTTTCTCGATGTCCACGCCACCTTCGGTGGACGCCATGAACACGATGCGACGGCTGGAGCGGTCCACTACAGCGCCCAGGTACAGTTCCTTGGCGATGTCGGTGCAGGATTCGACCAGGATTTTGCTGACCGGCTGACCATTGGCGTCAGTCTGGTAAGTCACCAGACGCTTGCCCAACCAGTTGGCGGCGAAGGCTTTGGCGTCTTCCTTGCTCTTGACCAGTTTTACGCCACCGGCTTTACCGCGGCCACCGGCGTGGACCTGGGCCTTGACGACCCACTCGCTGCCGCCGATTTTTTCGCAGGCTTCTGCGGCTTCTTCCGGGGTGTCTACCGCGAAGCCCTTGGATACAGGCAGGCCGTATTCAGCGAACAGCTGCTTACCCTGATACTCGTGAAGATTCATGCTTGTCTACCGTCTTCGTTTAGGTATTGCGCATTCGGCGCTGTACTTTTGATACCGCGCCACCTGTGACTGCCGAGGCAGTCCGCCGGGCATTCCGCTGCGAGTCGAGCTCGACGCGGGCCACCCGCCGTGGTTCTGCTTGCAAAAACCACCGCGACGATGAGGCGATTACGCGACGCCCCACCTACCACGGCGGCTTACAACAACTCGGGTGGCCGGCAGATGCCGACCACCTTTCACACTTAGCGCTTCTTGCGGTTGGCGATGTGGATCGCGCCACCGTTCACTGCCAGGGCCGCTTCGTGCAGCGCCTCGGACAGGGTCGGGTGCGAGAAGACCATCATGCCCAGGTCTTCGGCGCTGGTGCCGAATTCCATACCGATGGCGCCTTGCTGTACCAGCTCGGCAGCGCTTGGGCCGATCACGTGAACGCCCAGTACGCGGTCGGTGTTGGCATCGGCGATGACCTTGACCAGGCCGCCGGTGTCGTTGGCAGCCATGGCACGGCCGCTGGCAGCGAACGGGAAGGTACCGATGTTGATGGCAACGCCCTCACCTTTCAGCTGCTGCTCGGTCTTGCCGACCCATGCGATTTCCGGGTGGGTGTAGATGACCGACGGGATCAGGTCGTAGTTCATCTGCGCCTTGTGGCCGGCGATACGCTCGGCGACCATCACGCCCTCTTCCGAGGCCTTGTGCGCGAGCATGGCGCCACGCACCACGTCACCGATGGCGTAGACGCCCGGTACGCTGGTTTCGCACTGATCGTTGACGTAGATGAAACCACGCTCGTCCAGGTCCACGCCGCTGTCGGCGGCCAGCAGATCGGTGGTCACCGGACGACGGCCCACGGCCACGATCAGCTTGTCGAAGACCATCTTCTGCTCGCCGTTGGCGTCGGTGAAGCTGACGGTGACCTGCTTCTTCTTGACTTCCGAACCGGTGACGCGAGCGCCCAGGCGGATGTCCAGGCCCTGCTTGGTCAGGGTCTTCTGGGCTTCCTTGGCGATCTGCTCGTCAGCAGCGGCGAGGAACTTGTCCATCGCTTCGAGCACGGTGACTTCGGAACCCAGACGGGCCCATACCGAGCCCAGCTCCAGACCGATCACGCCAGCGCCGATGACGCCCAGCTTCTTCGGTACGCTCTGGAATTCCAGGGCGCCGGTGGAGTCGACGATGACGTCCTGATCGACCGGAGCCGGCGGAATCTCGACCGGCTTGGAGCCGGAAGCGATGATCACGTGGGCGCCTTCGACCACCTGGGTCTTGCCGTCGGTGCCAGTCACTTCGACCTGCTTGCCAGCCAGCAGCTTGCCGTGGCCTTCCAGCAGGGTCACGCCGTTCGCCTTGAACAGCGAGGCGATACCACCGGTCAGGTTCTTCACGATGGTGGCCTTGCGCCCGATCATCGCCGGAACGTCGATGGTCACGCCCTTGGCTTCGATGCCGTGAACGGCGAAACCTTCCTTCGCTTCGTGGTACTTCCAGGAGCTGTCCAGCAGCGCCTTGGAGGGGATGCAGCCGACGTTCAGGCAGGTGCCGCCGAGGGCGGTCTTGCCGTCCTTGCCCTGATATTTTTCGATACAGGCGGTCTTCAGACCGAGTTGCGCTGCTTTGATGGCGGCAACATAGCCACCAGGGCCGGCACCGATGACTACCACGTCGAATTTCTGGGTCATAACGTATTCCTTCTCGAATAAACCGGACGGCCCTGTAAACAGGGCCGCCGTGGAGGAGACTGGCTTTTAGATGTCCAGCAGCAGGCGAGCCGGGTCTTCAAGCAAGTTCTTGATGGTCACCAGGAAGGTCACGGCTTCCTTACCATCGATCAGGCGGTGGTCGTAAGACAGCGCCAGATACATCATCGGGCGGATCACCACCTGGCCGTTGATCGCCATCGGACGCTGGATGATGTTGTGCATACCCAGGATGGCGGCCTGCGGCGGGTTGACGATCGGAGTCGACATCATCGAACCGAAGGTACCACCGTTGGTGATGGTGAAGGTGCCGCCGGTCATTTCTTCGATCGCCAGCTTGCCGTCACGGGCCTTCTTGCCGAAGGTGGCAATGCCGTTCTCGATTTCAGCCAGGCTCATCAGCTCGGCGTTGCGCAGAACCGGGACCACCAGGCCACGGTCGCTGGATACGGCAACGCCGACGTCGGCATAGCCGTGGTAAACGATGTCGTTGCCGTCGATCGAGGCGTTGACCGCCGGGAAGCGCTTCAGCGCCTCGGTAGCCGCCTTGACGAAGAACGACATGAAGCCCAGGCGTACGCCGTTGTGGGACTTCTCGAACAGGTCCTTGTACTTCGAACGCAGCGCCATGACTTCGGTCATGTCGACTTCGTTGAAGGTGGTCAGCATGGCCATGGAGGACTGCGCCTCGACCAGACGCTCGGCGATCTTGGCGCGCAGGCGGGTCATCGGCACGCGCTTCTCGGTACGGTCGCCAGTGGCGACTACCGGAGCAGCAGCGGCCGGAGCGGCAGCCGGCTTGGCAGCAGCGGCCGGAGCGTTCTTCTTGGCTTCGACGGCGGCGACCACGTCTTCCTTGGTCACGCGGCCACCCTTGCCGGTGCCGGCGATGCTGTTCGGGTCGATGCCGTTCTCTTCGGCCAGCTTGCGCGCAGCCGGGGACAGGATCGCATCGTCACCGCCAGCAGCGGCCGGAGCAGCAGCCTGGGCAGGCGCAGCGGCAGCGGCCGGAGCGGCAGCCGGAGCAGCGGCGGCAGCGCCACCTTCGGTCAGCTTGCCCAGCAGCTCGTTGGACAGAACGGTGTCGCCTTCGTTCTTGATGACTTCAGCCAGGACACCATCGGCCTCGGCCAGGACTTCGATCACCACCTTGTCGGTTTCGATGTCGACGATCAGCTCATCGCGCTTGACCGCTTCGCCCGGCTTCTTGTGCCAGGTGGCCACGGTGCCGTCGGCAACCGATTCCGGGAAGGTTGGGGCTTTGATCTCGATAGCCATTGTATGCGTTTCCTTAAATTCGGTTTTACCGCCAGGTGGCACCTGCCACCTGGCGGATGAAGGCGTTAAACAGTAAAGGCGTCCTGCAGCAGTTTTTCCTGCTGCTCGGCGTGCATCGAGGCATAACCGCAAGCCGGCGCTGCCGACGCATCACGACCGGCGTACTCGAGGAACAAGGCCTTCTTGTGCGCAGTGGCGACGCGACGCATGTGGTGCTGGCTGCAGTACCAGGCTCCCTGGTTCATCGGTTCTTCCTGACACCAGACGATGTGCTTGAGGTTCTTGTACGGTGCCAGCGCCTCGGCCAGGTCCTCTTCCGGGAACGGGTAGAGCTGCTCGATACGCACGATGGCGATATCTTCGCGGCCCTCGGCACGACGCTTCTCCAGCAGGTCGTAGTAGACCTTGCCGCTGCACAGGACCAGACGCTCGACCTTCTTCGGATCCAGCCCATCGATCTCGCCGATGACGGTCTGGAAGGAGCCTTCGGCCAGATCGTCCAGGGTCGAGATGGCCAGCTTGTGGCGCAGCAGCGACTTCGGCGTCAGCACCACCAGCGGCTTGCGCAGCGGACGGATCACCTGGCGACGCAGCATGTGGTAGACCTGTGCCGGGGTGGTCGGTACGCAGACCTGCATGTTGTGCTCGGCGCACAGCTGCAGGTAACGCTCCAGACGCGCCGAGCTGTGCTCAGGCCCCTGCCCTTCGTAACCATGCGGCAGCAGGACGGTCAGGCCGCAGAGACGACCCCACTTATGCTCGCCGCTGGAGATGAACTGGTCGAACACCACCTGGGCACCGTTGGCGAAGTCGCCGAACTGGGCTTCCCAGATCACCAGCGCGTTCGGCGTGGTAGTGGCGTAGCCGTATTCGAAGGCCAGTACGGCTTCCTCGGAGAGGTAGGAGTCGTACAGCTCGAACTTCGGCTGACCTTCGTACAGGTTCTTCAGCGGAACGTAGGTCGCGGCGTCCTTCTGGTTGTGCAGCACCGCGTGGCGGTGCGAGAAGGTGCCACGGCCGATATCCTGGCCGGTCATGCGGATCGGGTGACCTTCGACCAGCAGCGTGGCGTAGGCCATGGTCTCGGCGAAGCCCCAGTTGATCGGCAGGCCACCGGCGCCCATCTTCTGGCGATCCTCGAGAATCTTCGCGACCTGACGCTGGACGACGAAGCCTTCCGGGATTTCCAGCAGCTTGGAGGACAGATCCTGCAGGGTCTTGAGGTCGAAACGCGTGTCGTGACGCGCGGTCCAGGCGTGGCCCAGGTACGGACGCCAGTCGACGAACAGTTCCTTGTTGGGCTCCTTGACCAGGCTCTTGACCACGTGCTGACCGTTGTCCAGCGCGGTGCGGTACTCGTCGATCTTGGCCTGCACGTCGTCGTTGCTCTGCACGCCGGCCGCAATCAGGGCATCCGCGTACAGCTCACGGGTGGTGCGCTGCTTGGAGATCTGCTGGTACATCAGCGGCTGGGTGCCGTTCGGCTCGTCGGCCTCGTTGTGACCACGGCGGCGGTAGCAGACCAGGTCGATGACCACGTCACGCTTGTACTGCATGCGGTAGTCGACGGCCAGCTGGGTGACGAACAGCACCGCTTCCGGATCATCGCCGTTCACGTGGAAGATCGGCGCCTGGATCATCTTGGCCACGTCGGTAGCGTACTCGGTGGAGCGCGCATCCAGCGGGTTGCTGATGGTGAAGCCGACCTGGTTGTTGATCACGATGTGGATGGTGCCGCCAGTCTTGTAGCCGCGGGTCTGCGACATCTGGAAGGTTTCCATGACCACGCCCTGACCGGCGAAAGCCGCGTCGCCGTGGATGGAGATCGGCAGGACCTTCTCACCACCGGCATCGCTGCGGCGATCCTGACGGGCACGTACCGAGCCCTCGACCACCGGGGAAACGATTTCCAGGTGCGAGGGGTTGAATGCCAGCGCCAGGTGCACTTCGCCACCCTGGGTCATCACGTTGGACGAGAAACCCTGGTGGTACTTGACGTCACCGGAGGACAGGCCCTCGGTCTTCTTGCCTTCGAACTCGTCGAACAGGTCGCGCGGGTTCTTGCCGAAGGTGTTGACCAGTACGTTCAGACGGCCACGGTGGGCCATGCCGATGACGATTTCCTTGGTGCCGTAGGAACCGGAGCGCTGGATGATCTCATCCAGCAGCGGGATCAGGCTCTCGCCACCTTCCAGGCCGAAACGCTTGGTGCCCGGGTACTTGGTGCCCAGGTACTTCTCCAGGCCTTCGGCAGCGGTGACGCGCTCGAGCACGTGCGCCTGAACCTCGGCGGAAAACTGCGGGCGACCGCGTACGCTTTCCAGGCGCTGGGCGAACCAGTTGCGCTGACCGGAATCGACGATGTGGGTGAACTCGGCCCCGATGGTGCGACAATATGTCTGCTGCAGCGCATCGCGGATTTCGCGTAGCGTTGCTTCTTCTTTGCCGATGTACAGTTCGCCAGTACGGAACGTGGTATCCAGATCCGCATCGGTCAGACCGTAGTGATTGATCGACAGATCAGACGGCGCAGTGCGCACCCACAGACCCAGAGGGTCGAGCTGGGCGGCCTGATGGCCACGCATGCGGTAGGCCTGGATCAGACGCAGCACTTCCACCTGCTTTTTCTCGTGCTCGCTGCTGACGGCCCCGGCGGAAACCGGCTGGGCACGACGCGAATTCTTGGCGAGCAGGACGAAATGATCGCGAATGGTCGAATGCGATACGTCCGTTGCAGCGCTGCCGTCGGTCGGCAACTTCTGGAAGTAAGTGCGCCACTCTTCTGGCACAGCGTTGGGATCGTGCAGGTAGAGCTCGTAGAGCTCTTCCACGTAGGCAGCGTTGCCACCGGATAGGTGGGCACTGTCCCACATGCGCTGCATCACGCTTTCTTGCATGCTTGGTCACCCTCGGTAAGGGGACACCACCGGCGTGAAAACCGCATGGCCCGATCGAAGTCATGATGCTGCGACTCGGATACAGCCACTTGGGTTCCCGCAGATAGCCCGGGTACCAGCCCGGATGCCCCTGCTGGTCGTCATATTTTTCGAGTATGAACCGCGGCTTTGTGGGCTGCGGTTCTGGCTTTTGCTGCGAAACCGACCTGAGTCGGTCCCGCAGGTGTTACAGGTATAGCAACTTGCGAATCAGGTACCGCTCTGCAGCAGCATGTTGCGCACGTGACCGATGGCCTTGGTCGGGTTCAGGCCTTTCGGGCAAACGTTGACGCAGTTCATGATGCCGCGGCAGCGGAACACACTGAACGGATCATCCAGGGACGCCAGACGCTCGGAGGTCTTGGTGTCGCGACTGTCGGCCAGGAAACGATAGGCCTGCAGCAGCGCAGCGGGACCGAGGAACTTGTCCGGATTCCACCAGAACGACGGGCAGCTGGTCGAGCAGCAAGCGCACAGGATGCACTCGTACAGGCCGTCGAGCTTCTCACGCTCTTCCGGCGACTGCAGACGCTCGATGGCCGGAGCCGGCGTGTCATTCTGCAGGAACGGCTGCACTTTCTCGTACTGCTTGTAGAAGATGCTCATGTCGACGACCAGGTCACGAATGACCGGCAGCCCCGGCAGCGGACGAATCACCAGCTTGCCACCCTTCAGCCCCGCTGCGGAGAGCGGAGTGATGCAGGCCAGACCGTTCTTGCCGTTGATGTTCATGCCGTCGGAGCCGCACACGCCTTCACGGCAGGAACGACGATAGGAGAAACCCTCGTCCTGTTCCTTGATCAGCGCCAGCACGTCCAGGACCATGATGTCCTTGCCGTTGGTGTCGATCTGGAAGTCCTGCATGAACGGAGCAGCGTCTTTCTCCGGGTTGTAGCGATAAACACTGACTTGCAACATATCAGTCACCCTTAATAAGTCCGAACCTTGGGTTCAAACGCCGGAACGGTCTTCGGCGCGAAGTTCACGTCACGCTTGGCTACGCGCTTCTCGCCCGGGAAGTACAGGGAGTGGCACAGCCAGTTCTGATCGTCGCGCTCTTCGAAGTCTTCACGAGCGTGGGCACCACGGGACTCCTTGCGAGCCTCGGCGGCAACCGCAGTCGCTTCGGCGACTTCGAGCAGGTTTTGCAGTTCCAGCGCCTCGATACGCGCAGTGTTGAACGCCTGGCTCTTGTCGGAGATCTTCACCGTCGCGATACGCTCGCGCAGGTCGGCCAGTTGTTGGATGCCCTTCTGCATGTATTCGCCGGTACGGAATACACCGAAGTAGTTCTGCATGCACTGTTGCAGCTCGCGCTTGAGCGGCGCGACCTCTTCACCGGTGCTGCGCTCGTTGACGCCGGCCAGACGGGCCAGCGACTGCTCGATGTCGGTTTCGCTGGCGCCACGCACCTCGACACCTTCCTTGAGCGCTTTTTCCAGGTGCAGGCCAGCCGCGCGGCCGAATACCACCAGGTCGAGCAGCGAGTTGCCGCCCAGACGGTTGGCACCGTGCACCGATACGCAGGCGACCTCGCCAACGGCGAACAGACCTTCGATGATGGTGTCCTTGCCGTTGGCGTCCTGAGTGATGGCCTGGCCATGGATGTTGGTGGCCACGCCGCCCATCATGTAGTGGCAGGTCGGGATGACCGGAACCGGGGCAACGACCGGGTCGACGTGCGCAAAGGTCTTGGACAGTTCGCAGATGCCCGGCAGGCGGCTGTGCAGCACTTCTTCGCCGAGGTGATCGAGTTTCAGCAGTACGTGGTCCTTGTTCGGGCCCACACCGTTGCCGGCGATCACTTCCTTGACCATGGAACGGGCGACGACGTCACGACCGGCGAGGTCCTTGGCGTTCGGCGCATAGCGCTCCATGAAGCGCTCGCCATGGGCGTTGATCAGGTAACCACCCTCACCACGGCAGCCTTCGGTGACCAGTACACCAGCGCCGGCGATACCGGTCGGGTGGAACTGCCACATTTCGATGTCCTGCACCGGCACGCCGGCACGCAGGGCCATGCCCACGCCGTCACCGGTGTTGATCAGGGCGTTGGTGGTGGAGGCGTAGATACGGCCAGCACCGCCAGTGGCCAGGACCACAGCCTTGGAGCGGATGTATACGGTCTCGCCGGTCTCGATGCAGATGGCGATGATGCCGACGATGGCGCCGTCCTGGTTCTTCACCAGGTCGACGGCGTACCACTCGTTGAGAAACGAGGTGCCAGCCTTCAGGTTGGCCTGGTACAGGGTGTGCAGCAGCGCGTGACCGGTACGGTCGGCAGCGGCGCAGGTACGAGCAGCCTGGGTCGGATTGTCCGGACCCTTGGACTGGCCACCGAACGGACGCTGGTAGATGCGACCCTGTTCGGTACGGGAGAACGGCAGGCCCATGTGCTCGAGCTCGAACACGGCTTCCGGACCAACGGAGCACATGTATTCGATGGCGTCCTGGTCACCGATGTAGTCGGAGCCCTTGACGGTGTCGTACATGTGCCAGCGCCAATCGTCGTTCGGGTCGGCCGAAGCGATGGCGCAGGTGATGCCACCCTGGGCGGAAACGGTGTGCGAGCGAGTCGGGAACACCTTGGTGACCACGGCAGTCTTGTGACCGCCCTGGGCCAGTTGCAGCGCAGCACGCATGCCGGCGCCGCCGCCACCTACGATGATGGCGTCATAGGAAAGAGTACGGATGCTAGACATGAATCAGAAACCCCACAGAATCTGCACGCCCCAGACGAACATCGCGAACATGGCGATGCCACACACGGCCTGGAACAGGAAACGCACACCAGTCGCCCACTTGCCCAGCGCCATCGGCGTCAGGTAGTCGGTGGAAATGGTCCACATGCCGACCCAGGCGTGCACGCTCAGTGCAACCAGTGCCAGCAGGCTGAAGATGCGCACTGCGGTACTGGAGAACAGGCCGTGCCATTCGGCGTAGCCCATGCCCGGATTGCAGATCACATAGCCCAGCAGGAACAGCGTGTAAGCCGCGAGAACGACCGCAGAAACGCGCTGAGCCATCCAGTCATAGAGGCCCGAACGCGAGAAGTTCGTGACATTAGTTACCATATCCATACCCCCAGCAGCACGATCACGACCGCAGCAACGGCGATGACGATTTTCGAGCCCAGCTTGCCGCCTTCCAGCGTCTCACCGATGCCCATGTCCATGATCAAGTGGCGCACACCGGCCACCAGGTGGTACAGCAGAGCGGACAGAAGACCCCAGATCACGAACTTGGCCAGCGGGCTGGTCAGGCATTCTTTCACCTGGGCGAAGCCCTCTTCGGACGCCAGCGACTTGTCGAGGCCGAACAGCAGAATGGCGATACCGACAAAGAGGATGACACCGGAGATACGGTGAAGAATGGACGTGTAAGCGGTGATTGGGAGCTTGATAGTCCTAAGGTCTAGGTTTACAGGTCGTTGGCTATTCACGGCTTTTTATCACACTGAGAGCCCCTAAACTTCAGGGCAAAGTTGTTGGGAAGTGCACTGGTCAGGTACCCATCACCCAAGGAGTGACGACCGCCATGATATGGCCGCAAAGCCCCTGGCGGTCGGGCGCAGAGTATAGACAGTTAGCAGACTAATGACAATGCAATGGCCTACCCCAAAAAGCGCATTGCAGCCTGCAAACAAATGGCGTAAATAGCGGCCTTTTTTCGCTGAAAATCCCGCCCAAACCCTTCTACTGCCTGGGTTCTCGCAAATTGACTTTCGAATTTATCCCACTATAGTGGTGCGGGCCCTGCGTGGGGGGCCGTCTGATGATTTCAAGCATAACTAGGAGGCCACATATGGCTGACAAAAAAGCGCAGTTGATCATCGAGGGCAATGCCCCCGTCGAACTGCCCGTTCTGACCGGCACTGTTGGTCCCGATGTAATCGATGTGCGGAGCCTGACCGCCACGGGTCGGTTCACATTTGATCCTGGTTTCATGTCGACCGCCTCTTGCGAGTCGAAGATCACCTATATCGACGGCGACAAAGGGATTCTGCTGCACCGCGGCTACCCCATCGAACAGCTCGCTGAGCAATCCGACTACCTGGAAACCTGCTACCTGCTGCTCAACGGCGAACTGCCGAGCAAGGAAGAGAAGGCCAAGTTCGTCAGCACCATCAAGAATCACACCATGGTTCACGAGCAGCTGAAGACCTTCTTCAACGGTTTCCGCCGTGACGCCCACCCGATGGCCATCATGTGCGGCGTGGTCGGCGCCCTGTCCGCTTTCTATCACGACTCGCTGGACATCAAGAACCCGCAGCACCGTGAAGTGTCCGCCATGCGCCTGGTCGCCAAGATGCCGACCATCGCCGCGATGACCTACAAGTACTCCATGGGCCAGCCCATGATGTACCCGCGTAACGACCTGAACTACGCGGAAAACTTCCTGCACATGATGTTCAACACCCCGTGCGAGATCAAACCGATCAGCCCGGTGCTGGCCAAGGCGATGGACAAGATCTTCATCCTCCACGCCGATCACGAGCAGAATGCCTCCACCTCCACCGTACGCCTGGCTGGCTCCTCGGGCGCCAACCCGTTCGCCTGTATCGCAGCCGGCATCGCCGCGCTCTGGGGTCCGGCTCACGGCGGCGCCAACGAAGCCGTGCTGACCATGCTCGACGAGATCGGCAGCGTGGACAACATCGAGAAGTTCGTGGCCAAGGCCAAGGACAAGGATGACCCGTTCAAGCTGATGGGCTTCGGCCACCGCGTGTACAAGAACTTCGACCCGCGCGCCAAGGTCATGAAGCAGACCTGCGACGAGGTTCTGGCGGAGCTGGGCATCAACGATCCGCAGCTGGAGCTGGCCATGAAGCTGGAAGAGATCGCGCGCAACGATCCTTACTTCAAGGAGCGCAACCTCTACCCGAACGTGGACTTCTACTCGGGCATCATCCTCAAGGCCATCGGCATTCCGACCTCCATGTTCACCGTGATCTTCGCCCTGGCACGCACCGTGGGCTGGATCTCGCACTGGAAGGAAATGCTCTCCGGTCCGTACAAGATCGGCCGTCCGCGCCAGCTGTACACCGGCTACGAGCAGCGCGACCTGCCCGCCGACCGCGGCTGATCGATCGCTGCACGACAAGAAAGGCTGCCATCCGGCAGCCTTTTTTCATTCCCGCCCGTCAGCGCCCCTCGACTCGGGCACGCAAGCCCTGCAAGGTCTGCAGCGGCGCGTCGACGACGAAGCTGTTGGCCAGCCACGAAGGCACGCTCCCGCCCGGCTCGGTATGCACCTCGTAGGTCACCTCTACCCTGCCCTCGCCCATTGGCTGCAGGTGCCACTGGCCGTCGACCCGCTGCACCCGCACGAAATCATCGTTTTCCGGCAAGCGCTGCGGCACCGCCTCCAGCACCCGCGTGACAGCGCCATCGGCCTCCGTGCGCGTCGTGACCTCGATCACCGAGTCGCGCGCCTTGACCGGCCAGGGCATGTCGAAGCGCGTGTACACCTCGCTCACCTCGCCCTCGTGCTTGAGCAGGCGTTGCTGCTGGCAACTGAATATCCAGGCACAGGAGCCGGCGACATCCTCCTGGGCGGCCTGCACGGCGGCCAGATCCCCCTTGATCATCACCACGCCGCGATAGGCCTTGTACTTGGAGCCCGGCACGTCGGCCAGATAGACGCGCACGCCATCCTCCTCACGCTCCAGCTGCCATTGCCTTTCGGCAGCCTGGGCGGCGCTTGCACACAGCATCACGACCAACACGGACATACGGATCATCTTGGAACCTGTTCTCTGGGTAGTGTTTGCGTTTCGACCGCAGCAAGGGGAAACGGGTTCAGCCGTCAGACCGTCGCCTGCTCCAGCCAGCCGAGCATGCGAATGGCGCTGTCGCGACTGTCGCCGCAAAGCTCGACCTCGGCCTTGAACGCCGAGCAGACGGGCGGCCGCTCCGGTTTGCCGAACAGGGCACAGAGCGCATCGACGGACAGATGAATGCAGCGCACACCCGCCGGTTTGCCGTCGGGCATACCAGGGATGGGCGAACTGATGGAGGGCGCGACGCAACAGGCGCCACAGCCGGCACGGCATTCCATGGGGAACCTCGACGAGGCAGAACGAACGGCGCGATGCTAATGAGCCGCGCGCCGTCAGTCGAGGGCTTTCGTGATCAGCGGTTACGCTGCAGGCGCGCCAGCAGGCTGGAGGTATCCCAGCGTCCACCGCCCATGGCCTGGACGTCGGCGTAGAACTGATCGACCAGCGCCGTCACCGGCAACTGCGCACCGTTGCGGCGCGACTCCTCGAGCAGGATCGACAGGTCCTTGCGCATCCAGTCGACGGCGAAGCCGAAGTCGAATTTCCCGGCCAGCATGGTCTTGTAGCGGTTCTCCATCTGCCAGGACTGCGCGGCGCCCTTGCTGATCACATCGACCACCGCCTGACCATCGAGCCCGGCGCACTGCGCGAAGTTCAGCGCCTCGGCCAGGCCCTGCACCAGGCCGGCAATGCAGATCTGGTTGACCATCTTGCTCAACTGCCCGCTGCCCGCAGGCCCCATCAGGCGCATCATCCGCGCGTAGCTCTGGATCACCGGCTCGGCCACCGCATAGGTCTCCGCCTCGCCGCCCACCATGACCGTCAGCACACCATTGACCGCCCCCGCCTGGCCACCGGAGACCGGCGCATCGAGAAAGCCCAGTCCGCTCTCGGCGGCTATGTTCGCCAGCTCGCGGGCGACATCGGCGGATGCCGTGGTGTGGTCGACCAGGATCGCCCCCGGCGACATCCCGGCGAAGGCGCCCTGCTCACCCAGGATCACGCTGCGCAGATCGTCGTCGTTGCCCACGCAGCACATCACCAGCTCGGCGCCCTGCGCGGCCTCGCGCGGCGTCGGCGCCGCACTGCCGGCGTACTCGCCGAGCCATTGCTCGGCCTTGCCCGGCGAGCGGTTGTACACCGTCACCTGGTGACCGTTGCGGGCGAGATGCCCGGCCATCGGATACCCCATCACGCCCAAGCCGATAAACGCGACCTTAGCCATAGCAACCTCCTGCGGACATAGGCGGCAGAGCCTAACACGACGTTTGCCCTCGCCGGAAAGCCCTTCCATACTGCCAGCGGACCCGCTCGAACCGGGCATCGGACGCTAAGGAGTGCCAATGGGACATTGGTTGGTCATCGACCTGGAAGCCACGACCGACGAAGGCGGCTGGCCGGTGGAAGAAATGGAAATCATCGAGATCGGTGCCAGCCTGGTCGGAGCGGACGGCCATGAACGCGACCACTTCCAGCGCATCGTCAGGCCGCAACGACGCCCCTGCCTGACCGACTTCTGCCGTCAGCTCACCCACATCACCCAGGCGGACGTCGACAGCGCGGCGCCACTGCCCCAGGTCTGGGCGCAGTTCGAGCGCTGGCTGACGCAGCATGCGCCGCGCCTGGTCGGCTGGAGCAGCTGGGGCGACTACGACCGCCGCCAGCTGCACCAGGAGTGGCGCCAGCACCAACTCCTCAGCCTGCTCGCCGACGTGCCCCACCTGAACCTCAAGCAGGCCTTCGCCAAGGCCCGCCAGCTGCAGCGCCCGGTAGGCCTGCACAGCGCCCTGCAACTGGCCGGCATGCAGTTTCAGGGGCAGCAGCACCGTGCGCTCGAGGATGCCCGCAACACCGCTCGCCTGCTGCCGCTGGTACTGCCCATCAAAGGGTGATGACGAAAAAAAGGCGCTTGGGCATACTGGCGCCCCTTTTGTGGCCATGCCCGCCGTGGCGGCCTGCCTTCGGGGCGGCGCCAGGCGACGTTGCAAATGGCCCCCAGCAGTTTGTCCACCCACTTCCGAGGAATCGCAGATGTTCAAGGTCAACGAGTACTTCGACGGCACCGTCAAATCCATCGGCTTCAGCATGGCTGAAGGCCCGGCCACCCTCGGCGTCATGGCCCCGGGCGAATACGAGTTCGGCACCAGCCAGCTGGAAGTGATGCACGTCGTGGCCGGCGCCCTGACCGTCAAGCTGCCGGGCACTGACAGCTGGACCACCTTCGAGGCCGGCAGCCAGTTCACCGTCGAGGCCAACAGCAAGTTTCAGTTGAAGGTCGCCGTGGATACCGCGTACCTCTGCGAATACCGCTAAGCCGCAAGCCTCATGAAGAACCGGCCCCTGCGGCCGGTTTTTTCGTTGAACAGCACCAGGACACAGCCTCATGCCACGCTCCGCCCTCCTTGTCCCCATCGCCCTGCTCGTGGTGGCCATGACCTCGATCCAGAGCGGCGCATCGCTGGCCAAGAACCTGTTCCCCCTGGTCGGCGCCGAAGGCACCACGGCCCTGCGCCTGGTGCTTGGCGCGATCATCCTGTCGCTGGTGATGCAGCCCTGGCGCGCCAGGCTGGACCTGCGCAAGTGCCATGCCCTGCTCGCCTATGGCCTGGCCCTCGGCGGCATGAACCTGTTGTTCTACATGTCGCTGCAGAGCATTCCGCTGGGCATCGCCGTCGCCCTGGAGTTCACCGGGCCGCTGGCCCTGGCGCTGTTCTCGTCGCGACGCCTGCTGGATTTCGTCTGGGTGATCCTGGCCATCGCCGGCCTGTGGCTGCTGCTACCCACCGGCGCGACGCAAAGCGCCATCGACCCGCTCGGCGCGGGTCTGGCACTTGGCGCCGGCGTGTGCTGGTCGCTGTACATCATCTTCGGCCAGAAAGCCGGCGCGCAGCATGGCCGTCACACCGTCGCGCTGGGCACCTGGGTCGCCGCATTGCTGGTCCTGCCGGTCGGCCTCTGGCACGCCGGCGGCGACCTGTTCGACCTCGACCTGCTGCCCATCGCCCTCGGCGTGGCGGTGATGTCATCGGCGCTGCCGTACAGCCTGGAAATGATCGCCCTGACACGCATGCCCGCGCGCACCTTCAGCGTGCTGATGAGCCTGGAGCCGGCGATAGCCGCGCTCTGTGGCCTGATTTTCCTCGGCGAGAAGCTGCTCTGGGGGCAGTGGCTGGCCGTGGCGGCGATCATCATCGCCTCGACCGGCGCCGCCGCCACCATCAAGCCGCAACGTTAACTGCCGAACTGCAGCTCTGCCAGGCGCGCATACAGCGTGCTGCTGTCGATCAGCTCGGCATGCCGGCCAATGGCGGCCAGACGCCCGCGCTCGATCACCGCGATGCGGTCGGCCTGCTTCACCGTGGCCAGACGGTGGGCGATCACCAGGGTCGTGCGCCCGGCCATCAGCGACGGCAACGCCTGCTGGATCAGGTGCTCGCTTTCGGCGTCCAGCGCACTGGTCGCCTCGTCCAGCAGCAGGATCGGCGCATCGGCGAGCAAGGCGCGGGCAATCGCCAGGCGCTGGCGCTGCCCACCGGACAAGCCCAGCCCCGCCTCGCCCAGATGAGTCTGATAGCCCTGCGGCAGGCGCTGGATGAACTCGTGCGCATGCGCGGCGCGCGCAGCGGCCTCGACCTCGGCCTGACTCGCATCCAGGCGGCCATAGCGGATGTTGTCTTCGATCGAGCCGTAGAACAGCGCCGGGTTCTGCGACACCAGCGCGAAGCAGGCTCGCAGCTCACGCGGATCGAGCTGATCGATCGGCACCCCGTCGATGAGGATGCGCCCTTGCTGCGGGTCGAAGAAGCGCAGCAGCAGATCGAACAGGGTCGACTTGCCGGCCCCGGAGGGGCCCACCAGCGCCAGCGTCTCGCCTGCGGCCACCTGCAGGTCGACGCCATCGATGGCATAGCTGTCCGCACGCGACGGATAGGCGAAGCGCACCCCCTGCAATTCGATGCGCCCCTGCACCGGCCGCTGCAGCGGCTGCGGCCGTTCCGGCGCCACGATGGCGTTGCGCGAACGCAGCAGCTCGCCGATGCGCTCCGCTGCCCCGGCTGCACGCTGCAGCTCGCCGATCACCTCGCTCAGCGTACCGAAGGACGAGCCGACGATCAGGCTGTAGAACACGAAGGCCGCCAGCTCGCCACCGGAAATGCGCCCGGCGATGACATCCATGCCGCCGACCCAGAGCATCACCCCCACCGCGCCGAGCACCAGCACGATCACCACCGTGATCAGCCAGGAGCGCTGGGCGATGCGCTTGCGTGCGACGTCGAAGGCCGCCTCGGCGGACTCGCCGAAACGCCGCTTGTCTTCATCCTGGTGGTTGTAGGCCTGCACGGTCTTGATCTGCCCCAGCACCTCGCCGACGTAGCTGCCGACGTCGGCCACGCGATCCTGACTCTGCCGCGACAGCGCACGCACGCGTCGGCCGAACAGCAGGATGGGCGCCACCACCAGCGGCAAGGCCAGCAGCACGATACCGCTGAGCTTGGGATTGGTGACCACCAGCAGGATGCTGCCGCCGATGAGCATGATCAGGTTGCGCAGCGCCATCGACAGCGATGAACCGATCACCGATTGCAGCAAGGTGGTGTCGGCGGTCAGCCGCGACTGGATCTCCGAACTGCGGTTGCTCTCGTAGAAACCGGGGTGCAGCTCGATCAGGTGATCGAACACCCGCCGGCGGATGTCGGCGACCACCCGTTCACCGATCCACGACACCAGGTAGAACCGCGTGTAGGTGCCGAACGCCAGTGCCAGCACCAGCACGAAGAACAGCAGCAGGGAATGCCGTAACGCGGCCGGTGACTGCGTGGCCAGGCCCTGGTCCACCAGCAGCTTGATGCCCTGGCCCATGGACAGGGTGATGGCCGCCGTGAACAACAGCGCCAGCAGTGCACCCAGCACGCGGCCGCGATACGGCGCGATGAAGCGCCAGGCCAGGCGGACGGCGCCACGCTGGCGAGAAGAAAGCATCGATGTCATGACAGGTCTCAGGAGTCAGCAGCCGAGGGCGCTTCGGCCAGCCAGGCCAGTGCGCACAAGGCCAGCGCAGCCAGGTTGGTGGAAAGCGGGTTGAACGCCTGAAGCAACAGATGGGGACTGAACAGCGCAACATCAAGCCGCAGCACCAGCAATACCGCGACAGCGACCCGCAGCGGCCAGCTCCGGCGACGCATCGTCAGCAGAACGATACCCGGAGTCTTTCCCCCACGCCGGCGATGCGGGCGATCAGCTCCGGCGCAAACAGCGGGTGCTGCGGGCGCCCATGGGCACCGATCATCGCCACCTCGTCAGGACTGAGCCAGAGGATCTTCGGCGCCAACCCATGCCAGATGAACGCCAGCGCCAGGGCCAGGCGATCCGCGCCAGACGCGGCTCAGTCATGCAGGAAGCGTTCGCCATGGTCGGCCGTGGGCAGCAGGCAGACGTCATGCCGACCGAACAGGCGGTAGCGATTCAGCGCGATCCGGTCATAGCACCAGTCACGCAGCGGCCTGGGCACCAGGCGCAGCCAGCTCAACCCGCGCCATGGCCAGGGCAGCCTGGCGAGAATGCGCAGCAGCGCGGAGGAACGCAGGTGCAAGCCCTGCTCGTCGATCAGCGCCATGCTGTCGAAGTGATCGGTCGGCAGGCCGTACCAGGCCAGCAGCGCCTGACCCTGTGCGGACTGCACCGAGGCCAGACGAAAGCGTCGTTCGGGGTCATGCCGGATGAGAAACTTCGCCCAGCCGTTGCACAGCTTGCAGACGCCGTCGAACAGCACGACGCGCTCTCCAGCGGCCAGCCCCGGCGGCAGATTCGACTGCGTCATCGCGCGGCACTCGCCTGTTGCGCCTGCGGGCGATAATGGCCGGTGATCCGGAAGGCGAACAGGATGTCCTCCTCCTGCGTGCCACGGCCGATGTTGTGCAGCACCAGTGGCACGCCATCCGGTGCCCGACGGTCGCTGACGATGCCGATATGGGTGAGGCCACGCCCCAGATCCCAGGTGACGATATCACCGGCCGCGTAGGCGGCTGGCTCCTGGCTGACCGGCACGGACCAGCCCTGGCGCGCGAACCAGGTCATCAGGTTCGGCACGCGGCGATGGTCGATGTTGCTGTCCGCCCGCTTCAGCCCCCAGTGCTGCGGATACACCGCGAAGTTGCCGCGCATGTCGCGGTGCACCGCCTCCTGCAGGTCCAGCCCCTGCTCGCGCAACGCCCGGATCACCACATCGGTGCAGACCCCGGTGGCCATGGGCACGTCGCCGCCCGGGTAGCTCAGGCGCCGGTACGCCGGGTCATAGCTCAGGGTCACACCCACCTGCTTGCGCGCATCCAGCACCAGCCGGTCGGCCTCGATGGCCTGCGCGGCGAACGCCAGCGACCAGGCCAGCAACAGCATCACTACCCGCATTTCGATCTCCTATCGACTCAGGGGATAAAGCAATTCTTCCTTGTAGCCTGCCCAGACCCGCACGGCATCGGGAAAGGCGTCGTCCAGCGTCACGTCGCCGCTGTCGACCAGCAGCGGGCGGCCTTCCAGCGTCGCCAGCTTGCGCTTGGTGGCGACCACCCGCAGGCGCTTCAGGCCGACTTCGCGCAGCACGCGCGGGCTGATCTGCTGATTGCCACGGCCGATGACATGCCCCTGGCCGCCGATGGCGGTCACCAGGATGTAGGCGGAATGGCCGGCGACCAGGGCGAACAGTTCGGCCTCGTTGACGTCGCGGGCGATCACCTGACCATCCTCGATCACGTCGACGCCCAGCAAGGTTGTTTCCAGTCCCAGATTCTGCGCCAGGCCGTGCAGGGTCGAACCGGGGCCAAACACATAGCGCACGCCCGACTCCCACTCCGTTTCCAGCCAGGCAGCAAGGTCGGCCAGCACCAGCTCCTCGGACTCCATGCCACCCTGCTTGACCGCCTGCACATAGCCGCCCTCCTGCGGCACGCACAGCTCGCCGTACCAGCGCGCGGTAACGCGCCCCTCACGCAGGGCGCTCTCGTCGATATCGCGCACCTCGCCACTGGCCAGGCGCACCAGGCCGCCCTCCACCAGGCGAGCGGTCAACTCGCCCGCCGCGCGCGGGCTGATGGCATAGACCCCGGACTGGATCTTCACCCCGGCCGGGATGCCCAGCACCGGCTGCCCCTCTCGCACCACCGCGCAGACATCACGCGCCGTCCCGTCACCCCCGGCGAAGAGGATCAGCGCCACACCGGCATCCTGCAGTTGCTGCACGGCGCGCCGGGTATCCTCGGCAGTGGTCGGCTGCGCAGCCAGCGAGCCCAGCAGGCGGTGCTCGAAACCCATCTGCGCCAGCAGATCGCCGCCCATGGCACCGGGATAGGTGACGAACTCGATACGCTCATGCAAGCCCTGCAGCTGTTCGAGCGCGGTACGCGTACGCTGCGCCGCCTTGGCCTCGACACCCAGCGCCAGCGCCTGCTCGGCCATGCCATCGCTGCCCTTGAACGCAGCCGGACCGCCAAGCCCGGCCAATGGATTGATGATCAGCCCAACATGAAAACGCGACATGTATTCCTCGTTCCACGCAGGCTGGCACGCAGCCTGCAATACCACTTTCGCACTGTGTTTCGTGACGGAATTCCGCCGTCGCAGCTGTCACCGCGCCTTCATCTGGACTTCCTAGAATGGCGCGCATCACTGATCAGGAGACAGGCCATGAGCTTGCACGACAACGCCGCCCAACGCCCCGACACATCGACCCGGCAGCTGCCGGTCGGGGGCTTCGTCATCGACGCCGAAGGCCGCGAAGTGCCCATCACAGAAGACATGATCCAGCGCGCCTGCAGCGAACTGGAAGAAAACCGCCAGGCCAGCGACGAGCCGGATTGAATCGCACGCCAGACAGGATCGAGCCTGGCGCGCAGGCTCAATCGCGCGGCACCAGTTTCAGCGACAGCGAGTTGATGCAGTAACGCAGCCCGGTAGGCCGTGGCCCATCGGGAAACACATGCCCCAGGTGGGCGTCGCACTTGGCGCACTTGACCTCGATGCGGTGCATGCCGTGGCTGAAATCATCGACGCTGGCGACCACCTCGTCGTTGACCGGCTGGAAATAGCTCGGCCAGCCACTGCCGGAATCGTACTTGGCAGCGGAATCGAACAGCGCCTCGCCGCAGCAGGCGCAATGGTAGATACCCGGTGTCTTGCTGTCATGGTACTCGCCAGTGAACGGCCGCTCCGTGCCCCCCAGGCGGCACACGTGAAATTGCTCCTGCGACAGCTCTTCGCGCCAGGTTTCCAGGGATTTGTCGACTTTATCCACGGGCTGCTTTCCTCCTCGACGATCAGGTGAACGGTGGCGACGGTGAATCTTCGTGATCGCGGCCAGTCCAGGCGCAGTCCGCACGGCACTGCCGCCATCCTCCGCCTCGTTGCCAGGGTAGCAGGCATGAAAAAAGCCCGACTGGTACCTTTGCCGCGATCAGGTCGCCACGTATGATTCGACCCCAGTCTGTCACCCACGTTACAGGCTGCCAAGACTCACCCACGGGGAATCTCGGCAGCCTGAGCCGGTGGGTTCTTCATAGATCGGGATCCCATACATGCAGGTCAGCAAATCGAACAAGCTCGCCAACGTCTGCTACGACATCCGCGGGCCCGTGCTCAAGCACGCCAAACGCCTGGAAGAGGAAGGCCACCGCATCCTCAAGCTGAACATCGGCAACCCGGCACCGTTCGGTTTCGAAGCACCGGAAGAGATCCTCCAGGACGTCATCCGCAACCTGCCGACTGCACAGGGCTACAGCGACTCCAAGGGGCTGTTCAGCGCGCGCAAGGCGGTGATGCAGTACTACCAGCAGAAGCAGGTCGAAGGCGTCTCCATCGAGGATATCTACCTCGGCAACGGCGTCTCCGAACTGATCGTCATGGCCATGCAGGCCCTGCTCAACAACGGTGACGAAGTGCTGATCCCGGCGCCCGACTACCCGCTGTGGACCGCCGCTGTGGCGCTGTCCGGCGGCAAGCCGGTGCACTACCTGTGCGACGAACAGGCTGGCTGGTTCCCCGACATCGCCGACATGCGCGCCAAGATCACCCCGAACACCAAGGCGCTGGTACTGATCAACCCGAACAACCCGACCGGCGCGGTGTATTCGCGGGAAGTCCTGCAGGACATCGTCGAACTGGCCCGCCAGCACAACCTGGTGATCTTCTCCGACGAGATCTACGACAAGATTCTCTACGACGAAGCCGTGCACATCAGCACCGCCTCGCTGGCACCGGACGTGCTCTGCCTGACCTTCAACGGCCTGTCCAAGAGCTACCGCGTGGCGGGCTTCCGCTCCGGCTGGGTAGCCATCTCCGGGCCCAAGCACCGGGCACAGAGCTACATCGAAGGGCTCGACATCCTGGCCAACATGCGCCTGTGCGCCAACGTGCCGAGCCAGCATGCGATCCAGACCGCCCTCGGCGGCTACCAGAGCATCAACGACCTGGTGCTGCCCAACGGCCGCCTGCTGGAACAGCGCAACCGCGCCTGGGAGCTGCTCAACGACATCCCCGGCGTCAGCTGCGTCAAGCCCATGGGCGCGCTGTACGCGTTCCCGAAGATCGACCCCAAGGTCTGCCCGATCCACAACGACGAGAAGTTCGTCCTCGACCTGCTGCTCTCGGAAAAGCTGCTGATCGTGCAGGGCACCGCCTTCAACTGGCCCTGGCCCGACCACTTCCGCGTGGTCACCCTGCCCCGTGTCGACGACCTGGAGCAGGCCATCGGCCGCATCGGCAACTTCCTCAAGGGCTACAGCCAGTAAACCGGCATGGACCTGCAGATAGACGATTTCTACAAGGACGCGGCCAGCGGCCTGCTCATGCTCTACCAGGCCTTCCCGCGCAAGATGGCGCTGTACGTGGAAGACCTGATAGGGCGTGAGGAGCCGGATGAGTTCGGCCTGCCCAGCAAACGCCATCAGGCCTGTCTCGGCGCACTGCTGTGGCTGGCCGAGGAAGGCTACCTGCGCTTCGAGTCGACCATCGCCTACGACGCGCTGGATCAGGCGGTGCTGACCGAGAAAGGCTTCCTGCGCCTGTCGCGCTCCATTCCCCACGCCCTGCGCGAAGGCGAAGTGCTGCCGCCGAGCGTGCGCCGCGTGCACGCAACGCTGGCCTTCCAGCTGCGCGAAGCCCTGGCGCAGCGCCACGGCGAGCGCACCGCACGGCTGACTCGCCTGCTGTTCGAGAGCACGCTGCACGGCCAAGAGACATAGTTTGAAATAGTCGCCGGTTGAAAGCCCCGGGGGCGCGCCCTTATATAGCCCGCATTACTCGTACGTCTTTCCCGTGAGGAGTCCGTTCACACCATGATGCGCATTATGTTGTTCCTGGCCACCAACCTGGCGGTCCTGGTTATCGCCAGCATCACTCTCAAACTGCTGGGCGTCGACCGCTTCACTGGCCAGAACCACGGCAGCCTGCTGATCTTCTGCGCTGTGTTCGGTTTCGCCGGCTCGCTGGTCTCGCTGTTCCTCTCCAAGTGGATGGCGAAGATGAGCACCGGCACGCAGATCATCACCCAGCCGCGCACCCGCCACGAACAGTGGCTGCTGCAGACCGTCGAGGAGCTGTCCCGCGAAGCCGGCATCAAGATGCCGGAAGTCGGCATCTTCCCGGCCTACGAGTCCAACGCCTTCGCCACCGGCTGGAACAAGAACGATGCGCTGGTCGCCGTCAGCCAGGGCCTGCTCGAGCGTTTCTCGCCGGATGAAGTACGCGCGGTGCTGGCCCACGAGATCGGCCACGTCGCCAACGGCGACATGGTCACCCTGGCGCTGATCCAGGGCGTGGTGAACACCTTCGTCATGTTCTTCGCACGCATCTTCGGCAACTTCGTCGACAAGGCGATCCTGAAGAACGAGGAAGGTCACGGCATCGGCTATTTCGTCGCGACCATCTTCGCCGAACTGGTACTGGGTATCCTGGCCAGCATCATCGTCATGTGGTTCTCGCGCAAGCGCGAATACAAGGCCGACGAAGCCGGCGCCCGCCTGGCCGGTACCGGCGCGATGATCGCCGCCCTGCAGCGCCTGCGTGCCGAACAGGGCGTGCCGGTGCAGATGCCCGACAGCCTCACCGCCTTCGGCATCAACGGTGGCCTGAAGAATGGCCTCGCCGGCCTGCTGATGAGCCACCCGCCGCTGGAAGACCGCATCGAGGCGCTGCGCCGCCTCGGCTGATCGACAGCCGCAAAAGAAAAGGCGACCCCAGGGTCGCCTTTTTCATGCCGCTGCCGAATCAGCGCCGCGTGAGGTGGAACACCACCTCGTCCACCGCCTCGAGCTGGTTCTCGCTGAAGCGCGGATTGCCGCTCAGCACATCCTTGCGTTCGACCTCCTGCAGCGCCCAGCCCCCGCTGAAGAGGCGCTCGGCCTCGGCATCCTCGACCGAGAATGGCGGGCCATCCATGCGCTGCTGGTCGTAGACCAGGGTCACCAGCAACCCCTGACAGGCAGCCGGCAATATCGCCAGCAGGTGCGCGGCATAGCGCTCGCGCATCTCGGCCGGCAAGGCGATCAGCGCCGCACGGTCATAGAACGCCTGGCACCCGGCAACGTCCTCGCCAGTCAGGGCGAAGAAGTCGCCACAGAGAATCTGCAGGTTGCCGGCGGCATAGACCTTGTATGCACCGCGTTGCGAGATCTGCGGCTGCACATCGCGCTCGGCGAAGAAATCCTGCACGGCGCGCTCGGCCAGCTCCACGCCGATCACCGCATGCCCTTGCTCCGCCAGCCAGGCCAGGTCGAGGCTCTTGCCGCACAGCGGCACCAGCACCGTCGCCTGCGCCGGCAACCCCAGGGCAGACCAGTGACGACGCAGGTAGCCGTTGACCTTCTCCTGGTGAAAACCAATCTGGCTACGCGCCCAACGATCCTGCCAGAACGCCTCGTGCATCAGAAACCCTCCATGAAATTCGATAGGAATACTCAATAATTTATACTGGAAGTCGATACTTCCAGCGCCGAAGATGGCCACATCCTACTTCAGGAGCCAACTTCCATGCTGCCTTCCCTGTACATTTCCCACGGTTCCCCCATGCTCGCCCTGGAGCCCGGCGCCAGCGGCCCGGCACTGGCGCGCCTGGCCAGCGAACTGCCGCGGCCGCAGGCCATCCTCGTGGTCTCCGCGCACTGGGAAAGCCGGCGCCTGCTGCTCACGGCGGCTGAACGACCGGAAACCTGGCACGACTTTGGTGGCTTTCCAGCGGCGCTCTACGCCGTGCAATACCCGGCACCCGGCGCTCCGCAGCTGGCCGAGACGATCGCCCGGCAACTGGACGCCGCCGGCCTGCCTGCCGAGCTGGACGCACGTCGCCCCTTCGACCATGGCGCCTGGGTCCCGCTGTCACTGATGTATCCGGACGCGGACATCCCGCTGCTGCAACTGTCGCTGCCCAGCCAGCTCGGCCCCGAGCTGCAGACACGCGTGGGCCGAGCGCTGGCGAGCTTGCGCGAGCAAGGCATACTGCTGATCGGCTCCGGCAGCATCACCCACAATCTCGGCGAACTGGACTGGCGGGCCGGGCCGGATGTCATCACGCCCTGGGCCAAGGCGTTTCGCGACTGGATGGTGGAGCGACTCGAAGCCGGGGACGAGCAGGCGCTGCACCACTACCGCCAGCGGGCGCCAAGCGCCGTACGCAACCACCCCAGCGAAGAGCACCTGCTACCGCTGTTCTTCGCCCGTGGCGCTGGCGGCAGCTTCTCCGTGGCGCACACAGGCTTCACCTACGGCGCACTGGGCATGGACATCTATCGCTTCGACTAGCCGCCGTTCCTCACGCTGTCCCAGGCGATCTGCGCCAGCAGCTCGCGGCAATCGCGCAGCTCGCTGCGGGTCCGCCCAGCCAGCCAGTTGCGCGCCAGGTCCTGCGCCGGGCCGATCACCACCGAGGCGAAGCAGTCATCCGGCAGTGCCTTGAACAGCCCCTGCTGACGGTATTCGGCCAGCGCCGCGAAAATCTGCGCGAAGTGCTCACGGTTGGCCTCGCGCAGCGCATCCCCCATCTCCCCCGCCTCGACCCGGCTGCGGCTGTGCAGAATGAAGCGCGCCCAGTCCGGGTTGGCCACCACCCAGTCGATGTAGCTGGTCACCAGCAGCCTGACGCAGGCCTCGGCACTGTCAGCACTGGCGAAACCGCTCTGCAGCATTTGCGCGTACTGCGCGGTGCCGCTCATGTACAGCGCAGCGATGATCCGCTCCTTGTTGCCGAAGTGGTGATACAGGCTGCCGATGCTCGCACCGGAGCGGTCACGGATCATCTCGATGGTGGTGCCATCGACCCCCTGCTCGGTGACGCAGGCCAGTGCGGCCTGGAGGATTTCGTCTTTGCGTGATGGACGGGCCATGCCGCTCCTTGCTGACTAGAATATATTTCTAGAATAATTTTCTAACGCTCGTATACTGCCTCGGCGCGCGCTCATCTTCAATCGCAGACACGCAGGAGAGAGTCATGAGTCAGATGTTGCAGATGTTCCAGCAGGCCGGCGCTGCCCAGTTCAGCGCGATGATCGGCCAGGTCGCCCCCTACTTCGCCAGCATCGCCCCGCAGATGGTCGAGTTGCGCCCCGGCTACGCCGAGGTGCATTTCGCCAAGCGTCGCGAAGTGCTGAACCATATCGGTACGGTGCACGCCATCGCCCTGTGCAATGCGGCGGAACTGGCCGCCGGCAGCATGACCGATGCCTCGATTGCCAGCGGTTGCCGCTGGATTCCCAAGGGCATGACGGTGGAATACCTGGCCAAGGCCGATGGCGACATCCGCACGGTGGCCGACGGCAGCGCGGTGGACTGGAGCCAGACCGGCGATATCAACGTGCCGGTGATGGCCTACGTGGGCGACAAGCCGGTGTTCCGCGCCCAGATCACCATGTACGTCAGCCAGGCCTGAAAACACGAGGCCCGTCATCGACGGGCCCCGTACCTGCATTCAGTCCAGCCGCACCAGGATACGGCCGACCATGCCGCCGGAAAGTATGCGCTCGATGGCTGCCGGCAACTCCGCCAGGCCAATTTCCTGGCACAGCGGCGCAAGATCGAGTTTCCACTGCAGCGAGAGCTTGTCCCACATCGACGCCTTGACCACCAGTGGCAGCTCCACCGAGTCCACGCCCAGCAGGTTGACCCCACGCAGGATGAACGGCAGCACGTTGGCCTGGAAGCCAACGCCGGCCGTCAGCCCGCAGCAGGCCACACTGGCGCTGTGACGCAGCGACTTGACCACGTTGAACAGAATCTCGCCGCCCACGGTGTCCACCGCGCCAGCCCAGCGCTCCTTGAGCAGCGGACGCTCCCCACCCTGCTGCAGCTCCTCGCGGCTGACGATCTCGTCGGCCCCGAGCCCACGCAGGAAATCACCCTGCTCGGCCTTGCCGGTCGCGGCAGCGACCCGGTAGCCCAGCTGCTTGAGCAGCACCACGGCAATGCTGCCAACGCCGCCCGTGGCGCCGGTGACCAGCACCGTGCCGGCCTCGGGAACCACGCCGGCCTGCTCCAGTTTGTCCACGCACAGTGCGGCAGTCAGTCCGGCGGTGCCGAGGATCATCGCCTCGCGCAGCGGCAAGCCCTGCGGGCGCTTGATCGCCCAGGCAGCCGGCACGCGGATGTACTGGCCAAAACCGCCCGCCGTGTTCATGCCCAGGTCGTAGCCGGTGACGATCACCTCGTCGCCCACCGCGAACTCGGCCACGCCGGACGCCTCGACCACCCCGGCGGCGTCGATCCCCGGCGTATGCGGATACGCCTTGGTGACACCACGGTTGCCGCTGGCGGACAGTGCATCCTTGTAATTGAGCGAGGAGTAGCGCACCCGGATCAACAGCTCGCCCTGCGGCAACTGTTCGACGTTGCGCCCGACCACTTCACGCTTGAAGCCGCCAGTGGCGTCTTCGCTGACCAGCAAGGCCTTGAACTCAGTCATCACCCTCTCCTCTTGTCATTGTTCGCGCTGTACGCCGTACACGAAGCGCTACCAGAAACGCTGCTGATTGAGACGACTCAACCAGGTCAGGACGAAGCGGTCCAGCGCCATGCTGGCAGCCAGGCCGACACGCTCCTGCAGACTCTTCTTCTGAGCGAAGTGCAGATGGAACAGTTCAGCCTCGGCGGCCCGCTCGGCCAGGTACTGGTCGCTGGTCTTCAGCTCATCCACCAGCAGCCGCTCCTGCGCCGCCATGCCCAGCCAGACCTCGCCGGTGGCGATGGCATCGATGTCCAGTTGCGGGCGATAGCGCGCGACGAAGCCCTTGAACAGCTCGTGCGTGGTTTCCAGGTCTTCCTGGAACTTCTCCCGGCCTTTCTCGGTGTTCTCGCCGAATACAGTCAGCGTACGCTTGTATTCGCCGGCGGTGAGCACTTCGAAGTCGATCTCGTGCTTCTTCAGCAGGCGGTGCACGTTCGGCAGCTGCGCCACCACGCCGATGGAGCCGAGGATGGCGAACGGCGCGCTGAGGATCTTCCCGCCGATGCAGGCCATCATGTAGCCGCCGCTGGCCGCCACCTTGTCCACGCATACCGTCAGCGGGATACCGGCATCACGGATACGCACCAGTTGCGAGGATGCCAGGCCGTAGCTGTGCACCATGCCACCCCCGCTTTCCAGGCGCAGCACCACCTCGTCATCGGCCCTGGCCATCGACAGCAGCGCCGTGACCTCGTGGCGCAGGTTCTCGGTGGCCGATGCCTTGATGTCGCCATCGAAGTCGAGCACGAACACCCGCGCCTTGCTCGACGGTGCCTTCTTCTCCTGCCTGGCTGCCTTGGCCTCGGCCTTGCGCACGGTCTTGAGCTGATCCTTCGACAGCACGCTGTGCTCGAGACGCTCGCGCAGGTCCTTGTAGAAATCGTTGAGCTTCTGCACCTGCAACTGGCCGTTGCCGCGTCGCCCCTTGCCGCGCGTGGCGGCCACCACTAGCAACACCGCGACGATGGCGACCAGCACGGTCAGGGTCTTCGCCAGAAAGCTGGCGTACTCGCTAAGAAACTCCACGGATCCCCCTTGGGTAATACAGCGGCGCCTGGGCGCACAAAGGCCCAAGCATACCGGCGCGGCAACGGGTCGGCCAAGCGCGATGGCGGTTCAGGAATGCCATACAAGCATTTCAAACAAGCGTATGTTTTTTCATTGACAGCCCCCGAGCTTCCTCATAACCTCGCGAAACCTTCAACGTGCCGAGACCGATACGGACGTGGGCAGCATTTACCTGATTCGACATGGCCAGGCTTCATTTGGTGCAGACGACTACGATGTCCTGTCTCCCGTCGGTGTACGCCAGGCCGAAGTGCTGGGCGAGCACCTCGAGCAGCTCGGCATCGCCTTCGATCGCTGCGTCAGCGGCAGTCTGCGCCGCCAGCAGCATACGGCCACGTCGGCCCTGCAGCGCATGAGCAGTGCCCCGGCACTGGACATCGACGACGCCTTCAACGAGTTCGATGCCGACGCGGTGATCCGCAGCCTGCTGCCCGACTTGCTGCCCGAAGAACCCGAGGCGCTGCACATCCTGCGCAACGGCGCACAGAACCGTGCCGAGTTCCAGCGCCTGTTCGCCAAGCTGATCCAGCGCTGGGTATCGGGCGAGCACGACACGCCCGAGCTGCAAAGCTGGCAGGCCTATGTCGAGCAGGTCGCCGGCGGCCTGCAGCGAATTCTCGAACAGGCCCACAGCAAACAGAACATCGCCATCTTCACGTCCGGCGGCACCATCACCGCCCTGCTGCGCCTGATCACCGGCGTACCGGCAGAGAAGGCCTTCGAACTGAACTGGCAAATCGTCAACACCTCGCTCAGCCTGCTGAAGTTTCGCGGCAGCGAGGTAAGTCTGGCTTCCTTCAACAGCCATGTGCATTTACAGCTGCTGAAGGCGCCGGAGCTCATCACCTACCGTTGAGCTCCAGCCCACTGCGGCCATCAGGCTGCGCGAAAAACCCGAGAAAAGGATAAGACCATGAGCGTTGCTGACATCGTCCAAACCATGCAATCCAAGTTCAACGCCAGCGCCGCTGCGGGCCTGGATCTGGTATTCCAGTTCAACATCGAAGATGGCGAGAACTACGCGCTGATCGTCAAGGATGGCACCTGCGCCATCGAACAAGGCGACAACCCGAACGCCAACGTGACCCTGATCATGGACAGCGAAACCCTCAAGGGCATCGTCAGCGGCGAAACCGACGGCATGCAGGCCTTCATGGCTGGCAAGCTGCGCGCCGAAGGCGACATGATGCTGGCGATGAAGCTGGGCGAACTGTTCCCGGTCTGATCGGCGAGCCGAGCGCAAGACACGAAAACCGGAGTCCTGGACTCCGGTTTTTTATTGCCCGGCATCCTGGGCGGCGATCCTGCGGACTGCCGCCAGGCGACGTCAAAAGCGTTCTCCTGAAATTTTTTCCACACCGGTGCACTGGCGAATGGCTCAGCGCGAAGATGACTGATCAGGCAGTTTGATCGTGGTGCAACACGCCCGCCTATAACGGCGCGTATTGCTTGTGACAGCCTGAGCGCAGCATTAGATTAGCCAATTATCTAGGGCACCCATCATAAGTAGAAGGGATAAGCATGGCGCTCACTGACCAGTCCACCCGTATCCGCTCAGGCGAAGAGCTCGACGCCAGCGTCATCGACGCCTACCTCAAGGCCAACATTCCCGGCCTGAGCGGCGAAGCCAGGATCAGCCAGTTCCCTGGCGGCGCTTCCAACCTGACCTACCTGATCGAGTACCCGCAGCAGGAGTTCGTCCTGCGCCGTCCGCCGTTCGGCCACAAGGCCAAGTCGGCGCACGACATGGGCCGCGAGTACCGCATCCTCAACCAGCTCAACGCAGGTTTCCCCTACTGCCCCAAAGCCTATGTCCACTGCACCGACGACGCGGTAATCGGCGCCGAGTTCTACGTCATGGAGCGCGTCAAGGGCATCATCCTGCGCTCCGAGATGCCGGCCGAGCTGAACTTCACCCCGGAGCAGACCAGTGCCCTGTGCAAGAGCTTCATCGACAAGCTGGTGGAGCTGCACAACGTCGATTACAACGCCTGCGGCCTGGGTGACCTGGGCAAGCCCGAGGGTTACGTCGAGCGTCAGATCAAGGGCTGGAGCGATCGCTACGAGAAAGCCCTGACCCCGGATGCGCCGACCTGGGAACCGGTCAAGGCCTGGCTGAACGACAAGATGCCGGCCGACCACCACAAGCCAGGCATCGTGCACAACGACTACCGCTTCGACAACGTCATCCTCGACCCGAACAACCCGATGCAGATCATCGGCGTGCTCGACTGGGAGATGACCACCATCGGCGACCCGCTGATGGACCTGGGCAACACCCTGGCCTACTGGATCGAAGCCGGCGACCCGGCGCCGGTGCAGCTGATGCGCCGCCAGCCGAGCAACGCCCCCGGCATGCTCACCCGCCAGCAGTTCGTCGACTACTACGCCGAGCAGGCCGGCATCGAGATCAACAGCTTCGATTTCTATTACACCTACGGCCTGTTCCGCCTGGCCGGCATCGTGCAGCAGATCTACTACCGCTTCTATCACGGCCAGACCCAGGACAAGCGCTTCGCCCAGTTCATCCACATGAACAAGCTGCTGGAACAGATGTGCCTGCAGGTCATCGGCAAATCCACTCTCTAACCCCGGGGTAACCACCATGTCCAAGACCCAACTGTTCGATCTCGACGGCAAGATCGCCTTCGTCTCCGGCGCCAGCCGTGGCATCGGCGAGGCCATCGCCAAGCTGCTGGCCCAGCAAGGTGCTCATGTGATCGTCTCCAGCCGCAAGATCGAAGGCTGCCAGGCCGTGGCCGACGCCATCGTCGCGGAAGGTGGCAAGGCCACCGCGATCGCCTGCCACATCGGCGAGATGGAGCAGATCACCAGCGTCTTCGCGCAGATCAAGGAGCAGTTCGGTCGCCTCGACATCCTGGTCAACAACGCCGCCACCAACCCGCAGTTCTGCAATGTGCTGGACACCGACCTGGGTGCCTTCCAGAAGACCGTGGACGTGAACATCCGTGGCTACTACTTCATGTCCATCGAAGGCGGCAAGCTGATGAAGGAAAACGGGGGTGGCAGCATCATCAACGTCGCCTCGATCAACGGCGTCTCCCCCGGCGAGTTCCAGGGCATCTACTCGGTGACCAAGGCTGCGGTGATCAGCATGACCAAGGTGTTCGCCAAGGAGTGCGCGCAGTTCGGCATTCGCTGCAACGCGCTGCTGCCGGGCCTGACCGACACCAAGTTCGCCTCGGCGCTGACCAAGAACGACGCCATTCTCAAGCACGCTCTGCAGCGCATCCCGCTCAAACGCGTGGCCGACCCGAGCGAGATGGCCGGCGCCGTGCTGTACCTGGCCAGCGAAGCCTCCAGCTACACCACCGGTGTGGCCCTCAACGTGGACGGTGGCTTCCTTTCCTGAGGCCCTGGCCAGAATGAAAAAGGCACCCGATGGGTGCCTTTTTCGTTTCAGGACGACCAGCCACACGCACGGACCGGTTTCACTGACGCATCCCGCGACCACTGACCAGCAGGCGGATGCACAGCGTGTAGAGCGCCGCAGTGGCCAGCAGCATGAAACCGATGGCCACGCCGATACGGATGTCCGACACCCCAAGGATGCCGTAGCGGAAGGCGTTGACCATGTGCAGGATCGGGTTGCCCAGCGAGACCGCCTGCCAGAACGGCGGCAACAGGGTGATGGAATAGAACACCCCGCCCAGGTAGGTCAGCGGCGTCAGCACGAAGGTCGGAATGATCGAGATGTCGTCGAAGTTGCGTGCGTACACTGCATTGACGAAGCCACCGAGGGAGAAGATGGTCGCCGTCAGCAGCACCACCAGCACGGTCACGCCGAGGTGATGCACCTGCAGGTGGGTGAAGAACAGCGACAGCATGGTGACGATCACGCCCACCGCCAGCCCGCGCAGCACGCCCCCGACGACGAAGCCGATGAGGATGGTGTGCGGCGATACCGGCGACACCAGCAGCTCCTCGACGTTGCGCTGGAACTTGCTGCCGAAGAAGCTCGACACTACGTTGCCGTAGCTGTTGGTGATCACCGACATCATGATCAGCCCCGGGACGATGTACTCCATGTAGGTGAAACCGCCCATGTCGCCGATCTGCCGGCCAATCAGATTGCCGAAGATGACGAAGTACAGAACCATGGTGATCGCCGGCGGCAGCAGGGTCTGCGGCCAGATGCGCAGGAAACGCCGCACCTCGCGGTGGACGATGGTACGCAGGGCCACCAGGTTGGCGGCGAATTCGCTGTTGAGGTACTGGGTATTCATTGCGCCACCTTGGCCAGGTTCTTTTCCACCAGGGAGACGAACAGCTCCTCCAGGCGATTGGTCTTGTTGCGCAGGCTGAGCACCTGCACCTGCTGCTGCGCCAGTTGCTGGAACAGGGCATTGAGGCCCTGGCTCTTCTCCACCTGCACCTCCAGGGTGTGGTGGTCGAGCAGGCGCGCCGGGTAGCCGACCAGATCAGGCGCCTCGCGGTAGGAGTCCTGCAGGTCGAGCAGGAAGGTCTCGACATGCAGCTTCTTCAGCAGGTCCTTCATGCTGCTCAGCTCGACGATGCGGCCGTGGTCGATGATGCCGATGTTGCGGCACAGCTGCTCGGCCTCCTCCAGATAGTGGGTGGTGAGGATGATGGTGATGCCCTGCTTGTTCAGGTCGGTGAGGAAGCTCCACATCGAGCGACGCAACTCGATGTCCACCCCGGCGGTGGGCTCGTCGAGGATCAGCAGGCGCGGCTGATGCACCAGCGCGCGGGCGATCATCAGGCGCCGCTTCATGCCACCGGACAGCTCGCGCGAGGCGACATCACGCTTCTCCCACAAGCCGAGCTGGGTCAGGTACTGCTCGGCACGCTCCTTGGCGATGGAGCGCGGAATACCGTAGTAGCCGGCCTGGGTGACGACGATGTCGAACACCTTCTCGAACTGGTTGAAATTGAATTCCTGCGGCACCACGCCCAGGCAGCGCTTGAGCGCATAGGGCTCGCGGTCGAGGTCGTGGCCGAACACATTGACCGTACCGCCGCTCTTGTTCACCAGCGTGGAGAGAATGCCGATGGTGGTGGACTTGCCGGCGCCGTTGGGTCCGAGCAAGGCGAAGAAGTCTCCCTCGGCGACGTCCAGATCGATGCCGTGCAGGGCCTGGAAGCCGTTTCCGTAGGTCTTGGTCAACTGGCGAATGGTCAGGGCGGAGCTCATGAAGATGGGGTTTCCCGCGCGAGTGAGGTCGTTGAAGGCAGCTCTGAAAACATGGGCGAAGCAGTCAGCACGATACCGACGGCGGCCCTGCGAGAACAGGCGAAAAGCGCTCGCAGCCGCGCTGCAGATCAGCCGGGCCGGCAAAGCGTTTTCAGAGATGCCTTGTTGATGAGGGCGAAGAGGCGTGATTGCAACCGGGTGTTTCCGCTCTTCGCAGGCATGCACCCTACCGACCCTGGCGTGCGGAGAAAAGGCCGTCGTGACGATCTTGACTATCGACTCAGTCGATAACACCCGCCTCGCGCTGCATGTCGCCGCTGGGTTGCTGCGCGCCCGGCTCGAACAGATGCGGGTAGCAGTGGCGCAGGTGGCCGAAGAACAGCTGCTCGGGCAGGTCCTCGAACTGGCCGTGGTCCTGCAGGTATTCCATGTAGCGCTCGCCCTGCTCGTTGTAGGGGTGGAAAACGCTGTCACAGGTACCGTCAAACGCCAGCGGCGCCACCTTGAACACCCGGCACAGCGCCTCGTTGAACGCAGGTGTGGCCTTGACCCAGCGACCATCGAGGTACAGCTCGGTATAGCCATGCATGGCGAACACCTCGCTGCGCAACAGCTCCAGCAGACGCGGGGTGGACAGGTGATTGCGCACGTCGGCCAGGCCGATGCGCGCTGGAATGCCGCAGTGCCGGGCGCAGGCCGCGAGCAGGATGGCCTTCGGCACGCAATAGGACTCCCCCGCCAGCAGCGCATGGCTGGCCTTCAGCGTCTGTGCATCGAGGCTGAAGGCATAGGGGTTGTAGCGAATCTCGTCACGCACGGCGAGATAGAGTGCGACAACCTGACTGCGCGGTTCTCGTGACGCACCACGGTAACGTTCGGCGAACTCGATTACCCTCGGGTGGTCACTGTCAATGAAGCGGCCGGGACGTAGGTAGGTCTGCATGGGGGCTCCTGAAGTTCGTTTCAGTGTAAACCTGCCGATTGCGCCAACTTAACGACGATCCGGCCAAGCTCACCGCCCTTGCCGCCATTTATGGCTATGCTCGGGGCGTCGCCCGCTCGAATCATGGAGGAATGCAAATGCTCGTCATCTGGTTGCTGGTCCTGCTACTCGGGGTCGTCTATCTGGCCCATAGCCGTACCGCCGCCCTGCCCGCGCTGGGCATCACCGCCGCCTACCTGCTGGCCATGGCCCTGTTCAGCCCGGTACCCGGCTGGCTGCAGCTGCTGCTGTGGATCGTCACCGGCGCGGTCGCCGCCTTCATCCTGCTCGGCGACCTCCGCCGGCAGCTGTTCACCAGCCCGCTGTTCGCCTGGTTCCAGCGCGTGCTGCCGCCCATGTCGAGCACCGAGCGCGACGCCATCGAAGCCGGCACTGTCTGGTGGGATGGCGAGCTGTTCAGCGGCAGGCCGGACTGGGACAAGCTGCTGGCCTACCCCAAGGCCACGCTGAGCGAGGAAGAGCAGGCCTTCATCGACGGCCCCACCGAGGAACTCTGCGGCATGATCAGCGACTGGCAGGTCGGCCAGCAGCTGGACCTGCCGGAGAAAGCCTGGCAGCACATCAGGCAGCACGGTTTCTTCGCCCTGATCATCCCCAAGGAGTACGGCGGCAAGGGCTTCTCCGCCTACGCCCACTCGCAGGTGGCGATGAAGCTGGCCACCCGCAGCGGTGACCTGGCGTCCACCGTGATGGTGCCCAACTCGCTCGGCCCTGCCGAGCTGCTGCTGCACTACGGCACCGACGCGCAGCGCCAGCACTACCTGCCGCGCCTGGCCAGCGGCGAGGACATCCCCTGCTTCGCCCTCACCGGCCCGCTGGCAGGCTCCGATGCCGGCGCGATGCCCGACACCGGGATCATCTGCAAGGGCCAGTGGAATGGCGAGGAAGTCATCGGCCTGCGCCTGAACTGGGAGAAGCGCTACATCACCCTGGGCCCGGTCGCCACCCTGCTCGGCCTGGCGTTCAAGGCCTATGACCCCGAGCACCTGCTGGGCGATCAGGAAGACCTCGGCATCAGCCTGGCCCTGGTGCCCACCGACACCCCCGGCGTGGAAATCGGTCGCCGCCACCTGCCGCTGGGCGCCGCCTTCATGAACGGGCCCAACAGCGGCAAGGACGTGTTCATTCCGCTGGACTACCTGATCGGTGGCCAGGAGTACCTCGGCAAGGGCTGGATGATGCTGATGAACTGCCTGTCGGTCGGGCGCTCCATCTCGCTGCCGGCCGTCGGCACCGGCGCCGCCAAGTTCACCAGCCTGACCACTGGCCAGTACGCCCAGCTGCGCGAGCAGTTCAACGTGCCGCTGGCCGCCTTCGAAGGCATTCAGGAGGCCCTCGCGCGCATCGGCGGCAACGCCTGGCTGATGGACAGCGCGCGCATCCTCACCGCCAATGCCGTCGACCTGGGCGAGAAACCGTCGGTACTGTCGGCGATTCTCAAGTACCACCTCACCGAGCGCGGCCGCGAGTGCATCGGCCACGCCATGGACGTGCACGGCGGCAAGGGCATCATCATGGGCCCGAACAACTACCTGGCCCGCTCCTGGCAGGGCGCGCCGATCTTCATCACCGTCGAGGGCGCCAACATCCTCTCGCGCAACCTGATGATCTTCGGCCAGGGCGCCATCCGCTGCCATCCCTATGTGCTCAAGGAAATGGCCCTGGCAGACCGCGAGGACAAGGACCAGGCGCTGGCCGAATTCGACACGCTGCTGATGAGCCATATCGGCTTCGCCGTGGGCAACGCCGCCAGCAGCTTGCTCCTGGGCCTGACCCTCAACCGCCTGGGCCAGGTTCCCGGCGACGACATCAGCCAGCCCTACTACCGTGCGCTCAACCGCCTGGCGGCTGCGTTCGCCCTGTGTGCCGACAGCAGCATGATGCTGCTCGGCGGCGACCTGAAGCGCCGCGAGCGCCTCTCCGCACGCCTCGGCGATGTGCTCAGCCACCTGTATCTGGGCTCGGCGGCGCTCAAGCGCTATCACGACCTGGACTACCCGGAGGCCCTGCGGCCGCTGCTGCGCTGGGCCATGGAGGAAAACCTGTACCACGCCGAGCAGGCCCTCGATGAGTTGCTGGGCAACTTCCCCAACCGCCTGTTCGGCTGCCTGCTCAAGGTGCTGGTGTTCCCGCTGGGCCGCCGCCATCAGGGCCCGAGCGACGAACTGGATGCCGAAGTCGCCGCGATCATCGGCCGCCAGGCCGGCGACCCGGCCCTGGAGTCGGTACTGGAAGGCTGCTACCGCCCGCAGGCCGACCAGGATTCGGTCGGCGCCCTGCAGCATGCGCTGAACCTGGTGCACGCCAGCCACGACGCCCGCAAGCGCCTGCACCAGGCACTCAAGGATGGCAGCCTGCAACCGGCCCCCGGCCAGGACGCCATCGAAGCGGCGATTGCCGCCGGCATTCTCGACGGCGAGCAAGGCCAGCGCCTGCAGGATGCCGAAGCGGCGCGGCGCCGCGTGATCGACGTCGACGACTTCGCCAAGGAAGAGCTCAAGCTCGGTCGCGGCAAGGTGCGCTGACAGCAGCCGGCACCAGGCCGGCAATCACCCGGACGGGACAGCGGGCGCCAGGAACTCTATACTCCTGCGCCCGTTTTACCCTTCAGGAAATCGCATCATGGCCAGCCATCTCGAACACCACCTCGCCCTGCTCAACCACCTGCGCGGCATCCTCGTCGCCCTGGGCGAAGCCGAACAGGTGCTCGACGACAGCCACGCCCTGTTCCTCGAGCGTTACGACGAACTGCTCGCCGAACTGCCGCGCGACCCGGTCTCTAGCCAGTACCTGGGCCAGGACCTGATCAGCCAGGTGTTCAACCGCTACCCGCAGATCGCCCATCTGGTGCCGCGCGACCTGCTGTGGTTCTTCGGCGGTGATTGCCTGCACTTCATGCCGGACGAGGAAATTGCCCTGTACCAGACGCTCGATGAACGCCGCTTCGCCGCCGAAGAGAACGGCGAGCCGTTCGACTGGCACCAGGAAAAGCAGCTGTTGACGCTGCCCACCGACGGCGCCCGGCACTGATCCGCACCTGAATGCACCACGAGTCGTCATGTCGCAGGTCGTGGCGATGACAGCACGCAGGTTTCGTGCATAAATACCCCCACCAGTATTTATGAGGATCGATCATGCGCACCCTGCTGCTCGCCGCCCTGCTTACCAGCGACACCCTGTATGCCGCCACGCCCTGGCAGGAGGACGCAGCCAAGCAGATACCTGCGTTCGCCGAACAGCTGCTCGGCACCGTGCGCCAGGCCATCGCCGATGGCGGGCCGGGCGCAGCGGTTCAGGCCTGCCACGCACTGGCGCCGCAGATCGCCAGCGAACACAGCCGGCAGGCCTGGCAGATCGGCCGCACGTCACTGAAGGTACGCAACCCGGACAACGCCCCCGATGCCTGGGAGCGCCGCGTACTGCACGATTTTGCCGCAGCAGCCGCCAGCGGCACGCCCGTCACGCAGCTGCGCCATGCCGAGGAAGTCGACGGGCAGTACCGCTACATGCAGGCCATCGCCGTCGGCGAGCCTTGCCTGGCGTGCCACGGTGCGACGATCAGGACAGAGGTAGAGAATGCGATTGACCAGTACTATCCGCATGATCAGGCCCGCGGCTACCAGCTTGGCGAACTGCGCGGCGCCTTCACCCTGAGTCGCCCCATCGCACAGGACACGCCATGACCGAACCTACTGACCTGCACGCACGCATGCTCGAGCAGCAACAAGCGATGCTCAAACGCCTGGCCCGGGTCGAGGGCCAGATACGCGGCATCCAGGCAATGATCAGGCGCGGTGAGGATTGCGCCGCCATCGCCCAGCAGTTCTCGGCGGCGCGCAGTGCGCTGGACAAGTCCTATCGGCTGATGCTCACCTGCCTCATCGAAGAAGCCATGCTCGACCCGGAGCAGGACACCGAAGCGTCACTGCAGCGCGTACGCGAAATCTTCACCAAGTACACCTGATCCCCCTCTCCGGCGTGCGTACGAGTCCGCCGGATCTGGCAAAGCCAAGTCATTCAACGACTTGCAGGACGGTTATGGCCGTCCTGAACAAGGCCACCCTCGCTTATTCCATATCAATCTATGCATAGAACCAAAACACAGTTAAGCTCTTTCTTAACTAAATACTCCCACGAGTATGAGAAGGAGCCTGGTCATGCAGCCCGATGTCGTCGAATTCTTCGATCCTGCCACCTACACCTACAGCTATGTGGTCATTGACCCAGCCTCGCAGCATTGCGCGATCATCGACTCGGTGCTGGACTACGATGCCGCCTCCGGGCGCACCTCGCACGCCAGCGCCGAACGCATCGTCGCCTTCGTCAGGGCACGCGACCTGCACGTCGAGTGGCTGCTGGAAACCCACGTGCACGCCGACCACCTCTCCGCCGCGCCCTTCCTCAAGCGCGAACTGGGCGGCCAGTTGGCCATCGGTGAAAACATCAGGGTGGTGCAGAACACCTTCGGCAAGCTGTTCAACGCCGGCAGCGAGTTCGCCACCGACGGCAGCCAGTTCGACCGCCTGCTTCGCGATGGTGACGAGTTCCGCATCGGTGAGCTGCGTGGCCGGGCCCTGCACACCCCTGGCCATACCCCGGCCTGTATGACTTACCTGATCGGCGACGCCGGCTTCGTCGGCGACACGCTGTTCATGCCGGACTACGGCACCGCGCGCTGCGACTTCCCCGGCGGCGATGCCCATGTGCTGTTCCAGTCGATCCAGAAGCTCTTCGCCCTGCCCGACGACACCCGCCTGTTCATGTGCCACGACTACAAGGCACCGGGCCGCGACGATTTCCGCAACCAGACCACGGTCGCCGAGCAGCGCGCGCACAACGTGCACGTTCACCAGGGCATCGCCGAGGCCGATTTCGTCGCCATGCGGCGCGAGCGCGACGCCACCCTGGGCATGCCCAACCTGATCCTGCCCTCGGTACAGGTCAACATGCGCGCCGGTCAGCTGCCGCCGGCCGAAGGCAACGGCACCCGCTACCTGAAGATCCCTCTCGACGTGCTCTGAGGTCATCACCATGGAATCGCTCAAGCGCCTGACCCCGTTCATCGCCGTGGCAGCCCAGTTGCAGCCGGCGGACATGGGCATGCTCGCCGCTGCCGGTTTTCGCAGCGTCATCAACAATCGCCCCGACGGCGAAGATCAGGGCCAGCCCGGCTCCGCCGAACTGGCGGTCGCCGCCCAGGCCAGTGGTCTGGAGTACTACCACCTGCCCGTGGTTTCCGGACAGATCGGCGATGACGACGTCAGCGCCTTCAATGCCCTGCTGACACAGGCGCGCGGCCCGCTGCTGGCGTTCTGCCGAAGCGGCACTCGCTCGACCAGCCTGTGGGCACTGAGCGAGGCCCACCACCTCGACCCGCAGGTGCTGCTCAGCACCGCAGGCGAGCACGGTTACGACCTCAGTGGGCTGGCGCCACGCCTGCAGCAGCGCTGGCAGCAGGCGCCGCTGCCCCAGGCGCAGTCCGCCAGCACGCCCACCCAGCGCTACGACGTGGTCGTGGTCGGAGGCGGCGCGGCGGGTTGTGCGGTGACTGCCAGCCTGTTCAAGCGCAACCCCGAGCTGCGCATCGCGGTGATCGAACCGCGTGAGCAGCACTACTACCAGCCGGGCTGGACCCTGGTCGGCGCCGGCGTGTTCGACCGCGCCCGCACCGAGCGCCCGATGGCGCGCTGCATTCCCCATGGCGCGCACTGGATCCACGCGGCGGTGGCCGGCTTCGAGCCGGAGCAGCAACGGGTGGTGCTGGAAGACGGCAACCGGATCAGCTATCGCGCCCTGGTCGTGTGCCCCGGCCTCAGCCTGCACTGGGATGGCATCGAAGGCCTCAGGGAGACGCTGGGCAAGAACGGCGTGACCTCCAACTACCAGTTCGAACTGGCGCCCTATACCTGGCAACAGGTACAGAACCTGCGCGAGGGCCGCGCCCTGTTCACCCAGCCGGCCATGCCGATCAAATGCGCGGGAGCGCCGCAGAAGGCCATGTACCTGTCGTGCGACTGGTGGCTCAAACAGGCGGTGCTGGCGCAGATCGACGTCGAGTTCTGCTCGGCAGGCGCGGTACTGTTCGGCGTCGCGGCCTTCGTTCCGCCGCTGATGCAGTACGTCGAGCGCTATGGCGCACAGCTCAACTTCAATACCGATCTGATTGCCGTCGATGGCCCCGCCAGACGGGCCTGGTTCCGGCAGACCGATGCCAATGGCGAAAGCCGGACGATCGAAAAGACCTTCGACTTCCTGCATGCCGTCCCACCCCAGCGCGCCCCCGAGTTCATCCGCCAGAGCCCGCTGGCGGGTGCCGATGGCTGGCTCGAGGCCGATCACGAAACCCTGCGCCACCCGCGCTTCGGCAACGTCTTCAGCCTGGGCGACGTCTGCGCGGCGCCCAATGCGAAAACCGCAGCCGCCGTGCGCAAGCAGGCCCCGGTCGTCGCCGAGAACGTGCTGGCGCTGCTCGCTGGCCGAGGCCCACAGGCGATCTATGACGGCTACGGCTCCTGCCCGCTGACGGTGGAGCGCGGCAAGGTGGTGCTGGCCGAGTTCGGCTATGGCGGCAAGCTGCTGCCGACCTTCCCCCTGGACCCGACCGTGCCGCGCCGCCTGGCCTGGGACCTGAAGGTGAAGATGATGCCTGGCATCTACTTCGACCTGATGCTCCGGGGCCGCGAGTGGCTGGCCGAGCCCAGGCACCTGCCGCATCAGCCCCTGGCGGTGGAGGCACCCGCAGCGTGTGACTTCGACAAGGAGCAGAAATGAAGCTGAGCCACTGGCTGCCCTGTCTGCAATGGGGGCGCACGTACAACCGCGCCAGCGCCTCGCAGGATGGACTGGCCGCGGTGATCGTCACGCTGATGCTGATCCCGCAGAGCCTGGCCTACGCCATGCTCGCGGGCCTGCCGCCGGTGACCGGCCTGTACGCCAGTATCCTGCCGCTGCTGGCCTATGCCGTGTTCGGCACCAGCCGCACCCTGGCCGTCGGCCCGGTGGCCGTGGTCTCGCTGATGACCGCCGCCAGCCTGGCACCGCTGTTCCCTGCCGGCAGCCCGGAATACATCGGCGCCGCGATGCTGCTGGCCTTGCTCTCGGGCCTGCTGCTGGCCGCGATGGCCATGCTGCGCCTGGGTTTCGTCGCCAACTTCCTCAGTCATCCGGTGGTTTCCGGCTTCATCAGCGCCTCCGGCATCCTCATCGCCGTCGGCCAGCTCAAGCACCTGCTGGGCGTCTCCGCCTCCGGCGAGAACCTGCTGCACCTGCTGCCAGAGCTGCTGCAGGCACTGCCACAGACACACTGGCCCACGCTGATCATCGGCCTGCTCAGCCTCGCCTGGCTGGGATGGGCCAGGGGCTACCTCAAGCAGACGCTACAACGCCTCGGGCTGTCGGCGCAGCTGGCCGGCAACCTGGCCAAGGCCGGGCCGGTGCTGGCCATCGTCGTCGCGATCATCGCGGTCAGCCTGCTGCACCTGCAGCAGGCCGGGGTCAAGGTCGTCGGCAGCGTGCCCCAGGGCCTGCCCGGCCTGACACTGCCGACGCTGAACCTGGAGCTGGCCGTGCAACTGCTGCCGGCCGCGCTGCTGATCAGCCTGGTGGGCTTCGTCGAGTCGGTCTCCGTCGGCCAGACACTGGCGGCGAAACGCCGCCAGCGCATCCAGCCGGACAACGAGCTGCTCGGCCTGGGGGCGGCGAACCTTTCCGCAGCCTTCAGCGGCGGCTTTCCCGTCACCGGCGGTTTCGCTCGCTCGGTGGTCAACTACGATGCCGGTGCGCAAACCCCCATGGCCGGCGTGTTCACCGCCATCGGCATCGGCGTCAGCGTGATGCTGCTGACACCCCTGCTGCACGACCTGCCACAAGCGGTGCTGGCAGCCACCATCATCGTCGCGGTGCTCAGCCTGGTGGACCTACGATCGCTGCGCCATACCTGGCGTTACTCGCGCCAGGATGGCGCAGCGCAGGCCGCGACCCTGTTCGGCGTGCTGCTGATTGGTGTCGAAGCCGGCATCCTCATCGGCGTCGGCCTGTCGCTGCTGCTGTTTCTCTGGCGCACCAGCCAGCCGCACATGGCTGTGGTCGGCCAGGTACCGGGCAGCGAGCACTTTCGCAACGTCGAGCGCTTCGCCGTGGTCGAGTCACCCAGCGTGCTGTCGCTGCGTGTCGACGAGAGCCTGTACTTCCCCAATGCCCGCTATCTGGAAGACCGCATCGGCGAGCTGATCGCCAGCCGCCCGCAGGTGCGTCACCTGGTGCTGATGTGTCCGGGCGTCAACCTGATCGACGCCAGCGCCCTGGATTCGCTGCACGCCATCGTCGAGCGCCTGCATGCGGCCGGCGTGCAGCTGCACCTGTCCGAGGTCAAGGGACCGGTGATGGATCAGCTGCGCCGCTCCGACTTCCTCGAACGCTTCGCCGGCCAGGTATTCATCAGCCAGTTCCAGGCGCTCAAGCACCTGGCGCCGCAGCTGACCCGGGAGACCCTGGAACGTGCCGTTACTCCCTCCCCCATACGCGACGAAAGGAACGTTTCATGAAAAGCGCACATGACCTGGTGGCCGCTGCCAGGAGCCGCATCGACGAAGTCGATCTGCCGCAGGCTGACGCGGCCATCCGGGCTGCCGACCTGCTGATCGACGTGCGAGAGGCGGACGAGTTCAGCGCGGCGCACATTCCCGGCGCCGTCCACATCCCTCGCGGGCTGCTGGAGTTCAGGCTGAGCAACGACCCGCAACTGGCCAACCGCGACCTCAGGCTGGTGCTCTACTGCAAGAACAGCGGACGCTCGGCGCTGGCCGCCGACGCCCTGCGGGAAATGGGCTACCGCCAGGTGCTTTCCCTGGCAGGCGGTATCGATGCCTGGCAGGCCGCCGGACGCGACGTGCTCGCCCCCAGCCTGCCGGAATTCGACTGAAACGGCCTGTGACCGGGAACGCCTGTCACCGTCGGCAGGCTAATCGCGGTTCTACTGACCTGCATCAATCCCCGGCACTTCTATACTCCCCCAGGTAATCAGTAACATTAGGACACACACTGCCAGCGAGCGTCGCCCGCTCAGGGCCGCCCGCTGCCGGCAAGGAGCTCCTGGATGTCCGCACGCCAACCCTCCGCCTCCGTATGGCGCATCCCGCTGGTACGCGAGATCGCCGTGATCCTGCTGATCAAGCTGACCCTGCTGCTGAGCATCAAGGCCATCTGGTTCAACGAGCCGACCGTCCCCGGCGACGGCCAGCAACGCGTCGAGGCCCACCTGTTCGGCCCCGCTACCACCCCCTCTTCAATACCCACCGAGGAGAAACCGAGATGATCTCGGAATCAGTCGTCGACCTGTCACGCCTGCAGTTCGCCATGACAGCGATGTATCACTTCATCTTCGTCCCCCTGACCCTGGGCCTGGCCTTCCTGCTGGCGATCATGGAGTCGGTCTACGTGATGACCGGCAAACAGGTCTATCAGGACATGGTCAAGTTCTGGGGCAAGCTGTTCGGCATCAACTTCGCCCTGGGCGTCACCACCGGACTGACCATGGAGTTCCAGTTCGGCACCAACTGGGCCTACTACAGCCACTACGTCGGTGACATCTTCGGCGCGCCACTGGCCATCGAAGGGCTGATGGCCTTCTTCCTCGAATCCACCTTCATTGGCCTGTTCTTCTTCGGCTGGGATCGCCTGTCCAGGCTGCAGCACCTGACCGTGACCTGGCTGGTGGCACTGGGCTCGAACCTCTCGGCGCTGTGGATCCTGATCGCCAACGGCTGGATGCAGAACCCGGTGGGCGCCGAGTTCAACTTCGAGACCATGCGCATGGAGCTGACCGACTTCGGCGCCCTGCTGTTCAACCCGGTGGCCCAGGTCAAGTTCGTGCACACCGTGGCGGCCGGCTACGTCACCGGTTCGATCTTCGTCCTGGCGATCTCCAGCTACTACCTGCTGAAAAAGCGCGACCAGGGCTTCGCCCGCCGCTCCTTCGCCATCGCTTCGGCCTTCGGCCTGGCCTCGATCCTCTCGGTGATCGTCCTGGGCGACGAATCCGGCTACGAGATCGGTGACGTGCAGAAGACCAAGCTGGCCGCCATCGAAGCCGAGTGGGACACCCACCCGGCACCGGCCGGCTTCACCCTGTTCGGCCTGCCCAACCAGCAGGAGCAGCGCACCGACTATGCGGTGAAGATTCCCTACGTACTGGGCCTGATCGCCACCCGCTCGCTGGATGAAGAGGTCAAGGGCATCAAGGACCTGCTCATCGAACACGAGGCACGCATCCGTACCGGCATGAGCGCCTACGCGCTGCTGGAGCGCCTGCGCGGCGGCGACAAGTCGGCAGAGACCATCGCCGCCTTCAACGAGGTCAAGAACGACCTGGGCTACGGTCTGCTGCTGAAGAAGTACACGCCGAACGTGGTCGATGCCAGCGAAGCGCAGATCAGGCAGGCGGCGCTGGACACCATCCCCAACGTGTTCAGCCTGTTCTGGACCTTCCGCATCATGGTCGCCTGCGGCTTCCTCATGCTGGCGCTGTTCGCCTGCGCCTTCTGGGCCTCGGCGAAGAAGAACGAGGAAAGCAAACCCTGGCTGCTGAAATGGGCGCTGTGGAGCCTGCCCCTGCCGTGGATCGCCGCGCAGACCGGCTGGTACGTGGCCGAGCATGGTCGCCAGCCCTGGTCGATCGGCGAGGTGCTGCCGACCCATCTGTCCGCCTCCAGCCTGTCGACCGGCGACATCTGGGGCTCGCTGACGGCGCTGATCGCCTTCTACAGCCTGCTGCTGGTGGTGGAGATGTACCTGATGATCAAGTTCGCCCGCCTCGGCCCCTCCAGCCTGCACAGCGGACGCTACCACTTCGAGCAACAGCAGCCGGCCCACGCCTGAGGACTTCGTCATGTTCGACTACGAAACACTGAAACTCGTGTGGTGGGTACTGATCGGCGTGCTGCTGATCGGCTTCGCCCTGACCGATGGCTTCGACATGGGCGCCATGGCGCTGATGCCCTTCGTGGGCAGGACCGACAACGAACGCCGCGTCGCCATCAACACCATCGCCCCGCACTGGGACGGCAACCAGGTATGGTTCATCACCGCCGGCGGCGCGCTGTTCGCCGCCTGGCCGATGGTCTACGCGGTGGCCTTCTCCGGGCTGTACTGGGCGATGCTGCTGGTGCTGTTCGCCCTGTTCTGCCGGCCCGTCGGCTTCGACTACCGCAGCAAGGTCAGCGACCCGCGCTGGCGCAGCGCCTGGGACTGGGCCCTGTTCGTCGGCGGCGCGGTGCCTGCGCTGGTATTCGGCGTGGCCTTCGGCAACCTCTTCCTCGGCCTGCCGTTCCAGCTCGACGACATGATGCGTTCGACCTACCACGGCTCCTTCTTCGCCCTGCTCAACCCGTTCGCGCTGCTCTGTGGCGTGGTCAGCCTGAGCATGCTCTGCACCCATGGCGGCGCCTGGCTGATGCTGCGCACCGAGGGTGACCTGGCAGCGCGTTCGCGCCGCGCCACCTACCTCTGTGCCCTGGTATTCCTGGTTGGCTTCCTTCTCGCTGGCAGCTGGCTGGCCATGGGCATCGAAGGCATGACCCTGGCCAGCGCCGTGGATGCCGGCGCCGCGCTGAACCCGCTGAACAAGCAGGTGATCGCCGACAACGCCGGCTGGCTCGGCAACTATGCCCGTTACCCGGTGACCCTGGTCGCCCCCGTGCTGGCCCTGCTCGGCGCCCTGCTGGCGATTCTCGCCAGCACCTGGCGACGCGCCGGCCTGGCCTTCGCCGGCAGCAGCCTGATGATAGTCGGGGCCATCTGCACCGCAGGCTTCGCCCTGTTCCCCTTCGTCTTCCCCTCGAGCCTCGATCCGGCCTCCAGCCTGACCCTGTGGGACGCGGTATCGAGTCGCAAGACCCTGGGCATCATGTTCGTCGTCGCCTGCATCTTCGTTCCGCTGATCCTCATCTACACCCTGTGGGGCTACGTGAAGATGTGGGGCAAGCTCAACGAGCAGAGCATCGAAGCCAACCCCCACGGCCTGTATTGAGGAGAAACGCGATGTGGTACTTCACCTGGATTCTTGGCGTGCTGCTGGCCTGCAGCTTCGGCATCATCAACGCCCTGTGGCTGGAAACCACTCAGGACCTCGACACCGAGAGCGAGCATGAGTGAACTGGCCCTGAGCGAGCGCGCGCCACTGCGCGCGCTCTCCTGGCTGCTGGCGGTGCCCATGGCGCTGGTGCTGCTGATCCATCCCGGCGCCATGCTCGACAGCCAGGGAGGCTACAGCCATTCGCTGCTGATGCTGGTGATGTGGGGTGTGTCCTGCGCCTTCATCCACGGCGTCGGCTTCACGCCGCGCCTGCGGCTCTGGCGCACGCTGTTCTCGCCCTGGCTGGGCTGGGGACTGTGCGGGCTGGGCTATGCCCTGCTGGGCCTGGCACAAGCGACCTGAAGGCAAATCGCAGAAACGAAAACGCCGCTCGAATGAGCGGCGTTTTCGTTTATTTGGAGCGGGAAACGAGACTCGAACTCGCGACCCCGACCTTGGCAAGGTCGTGCTCTACCAACTGAGCTATTCCCGCGGTACAACTTGAAGTGGCGTCCCCTAGGGGACTCGAACCCCTGTTACCGCCGTGAAAGGGCGGTGTCCTAGGCCACTAGACGAAGGGGACCTGGAACTTCGTTTGAAACCCTGCCGAAGCAGCATTTCGAAAATCTGGAGCGGGAAACGAGACTCGAACTCGCGACCCCGACCTTGGCAAGGTCGTGCTCTACCAACTGAGCTATTCCCGCATGTACAACTTAAAGTGGCGTCCCCTAGGGGACTCGAACCCCTGTTACCGCCGTGAAAGGGCGGTGTCCTAGGCCACTAGACGAAGGGGACACACCCCGGAACATCAAGCAACTTTCCGGCTTCCTTCGCTCTGTTTCTAGCATTGCGCTGGAAGTGGCGCGCATTCTATGGAGCCTTTCGGAGTCCGTCAACCTCTCTCTAAAAAATTTTTAAAATCAAAGACTTCAGACCATAAATTGACATGGCACTAGGAGCCATGCGGCCAAGCCACTACACTCGGTCGAAAAGTCGATTTCCGAGAGGTCCCAAGCAGTGTCCGCACTCGTGATTACCCTGCTGATCGTCGGCGGCATCGCCCTGTTGATGGTGATTGCCTATATCAACCACGCCGTCGAGAACAGCAAGCTGGAGAAGGCGCGCCAACGTGCCGACCTGCTCGACCGCATCCGGCGCTGCCAGGACCTCTCCGAACGCCTGCCAGGCCAACTGATGACCCCGCAGCTGAAGCTGCTGCTCGCCAAGCTGCAACTGCAGGCCAGTGAACGCCTGCTGCCGCTGGAAAAACAGAACGCCACGCTCAAGACCGACATCGAGACGCTGAAGGCGCAGATCGCGCAAGGCGAATCCATCGCGGTGAAGAATCCCCCACAACCGATCGCCAACGAAGCCAAGGCCAAGGATGTGCGCTTCCTGCTGGAGAACCTTCACGCCCTGGTCACCGGTTCGGTACAAGGCGGGCTGCTGCCGGCCAACGAAGGCAAGCACTGGCTGAAGCAGATCCGCCAGATGCTGGTGCTGGTGCATATCGAGTTCTTCAGCACCCTGGGCCAGGCGGCCCTGCAACAGAAGCAGCCAGGACAGGCCCGCCTGGCCTTCGAGCGAGGCGTCCAGTACCTGCGCAAGCAGCCTGAGCCCGCCCAGTACCAGGCGCAGCTCAAGCGCTTCGAAGAGCAGCTGGCGCGCGCCAACGCCATGGTACTCAACAACAACGCCCCGAGCGTCGAGGAGTCCAGCGAGCTGACCGAAGGCCTGAAGAACCTGGGAGACGACGACTGGAAGAAGAAGAACATCTACGACTGAGCCTCGCGCGACTTCATCCGGCCCAGTCGAAAACACCGTTCGCCGATAGCAAGGAACCGCAATGAGCCTGACCGTCTACGGGGCACCCCTGTCCCCTTTCGTCCGCAAACTCTGCCTGTGCCTGATCGAAAAGGAGCTGGATTACGAGCTCGAGGTGGTCATGCCCTTCGGCCAACCCGACTGGTTCCGTGAGCTCAACCCGCTGGGGCGCATTCCGGCCTTTCGCGACGGCAACCTCAAGCTGGCCGACTCCAGCGTCATCTGCCAGTACCTGGAAGAACGCTACCCCGAGCGCAAGCCTCTCTATGGTGCGGACGCGCAGCAGCGCGCCAAGGTTCGCTGGCTGGAGAAGTACGCCGACTACGAGCTGGCCCCCTTGTGCACCTTCACCGTGTTTCGCCATCGCGTGCTGAAAACCAGCATGGGCCAGCCCTGCGACGAGGACAAGGTGCAGCAGACGCTCAAGGACAAGCTGCCCGGCCATTTCGACTATTTCGAGACAACCCTGGGCGACGCGCCCTACTTCCTGGGCGAGCAACCGAGCATGGCCGACCTGGCGCTGGCCAGCCAGCTGCTGAACATGGAACACGGCGGGGAGACGCTGGACACTGCGCGCTGGCCGAAGCTGGCCGCTCACTACCAGCGCATCAAGGCCAGCGCTTCGATGCAGCAATTGCTCCCGCGCGAACTGCGCACGCTGGAAAAGATCGGCATCAAGCGCTGAACCGGGAACGCCCGCGCGGGCAAACAACCCCGCCGAAACGCCCCCTGAAAGAACAATGCCCCTGATCCTTGCGAGGATCAGGGGCATTTCACGTCACCTGAGCGCTGCGCTTACCAGTCCTTCAGCGCCGCCTCGGCAGCAGAATTCATCGGCTCGGCCAGCAGCCCGGTCGGGGTCAGGCTCACGCTGTACACGGCATCCGCCGCGATCGGCAGGTAGGTCACGCGCAGCGCCTGCGGATCGAACAGCAGCAGGTCACGCTGGCTCAGGCGCAACCAGCGCCACAGGTCGACGCCATAGGGGCTCTCGGCCAGCTGCACGCGGCCATGCTGCGCCAGTGCCTGCTGCTCGATGGCGAGAAAACGCCCGGAAAGGCGCTCCAGGCGGTAACCGGGCTCGAGGCCGATCAGCTCGGCCAGGCCCTTCCAGCGAATCAGCCGGCCATCGAGCTGCCACATGTCACCCTCGAGGGTGACGACCCGCTCCCGCCCGCCTTCCAGCAGGCTGACCCGATAGCGCTGCGGGCCATCCGCCTTGAAGCTCAGCGTCACCAGCGGCTTGCCCGGCTCCAGCGGCTCGTAGGTATACAGATCGTAGGCCACCAGGCCTATCAGGCCGGCCAGTGCGAGAAACGCCAGGCCGCAGGTGCCGCGCAGCCAACCGAGGAACCAGCCTGTATTGAGCAGAACGCGCAATGCCACCAGTAGCGCCAGCACGGCCAACAGCGCCACGGCCCAGGCCAACCCATCGTATTGCATCGCTCGCATTCCTTCTCTGACGAAATCCCGGCATTATGCGCAGCTCTCCCTGCCACGAACAGCCGCCAGGCTGCGCACTTGCCCACAAGTCGACATTTTTAATATGCCCCTGCTCGAACTCGCCATCGACCCCAGCACGCTGGCCATCCTCGCCCTGGTTGCCTTCATCGCCGGTTTTATCGACGCCATCGCCGGCGGCGGTGGCCTGCTGACCATCCCGGCACTGCTGACCGCTGGCCTGCCACCGCACCTGGTGCTGGGCACCAACAAGCTCTGCGCCACCTTCGGCTCGGGCACCGCCGCACTGACGTTCTACCGGCGCAAACTGTTCGATCCGAAACAGTGGCGCAACGCCCTGCTGGCTACCCTGATCGGCGCCCTGCTCGGCGCCGTCATCGCCCACTGGATGCCGGCCGCCTGGCTCAATCAGATGCTGCCAGCCGTGGTCTTCGCCTGCGGCATCTACCTGCTGTTCGGCCGCATGCCGGAGGCCCCGGCCGAACACGACCTGCCGATCGCCAAAGCCCGCCAGTGGCCTCAAGGCCTGGGGCTCGGTCTATATGACGGGGTGGCCGGCCCTGGCACGGGCGCATTCTGGACGGTCAGCAGCCTGCTGATGTACCCGCTGGACCTGGTTCGTGCCAGCGGCGTCGCACGCACCATGAACTTCGTCAGCAACGCGGCGGCACTGGTGGTCTTCATCGCCTTCGGCCAGGTGGCCTGGGTGCTCGGCCTGAGCATGGGCGCAGCCCTGATGATCGGCGCCTTCCTGGGCGCGCGCACCGCGATCAAGGGCGGCTCGAAATTCATTCGCCCGGTGTTCATTCTGGTGGTATTGGCACTGACCGCCCGCCTGGTCTGGCAACACTGGGTCGCCTGAGCGACCTCGCACCGCGCACGAGCAGGCCTTGCGCCTGCTCTGTCAGGCCTGCAGTTCGGGCTCCGGCAGACCCAGGCGGCGTGCCACGTAGAGATCGATCAGGTAACGCGCGATAGAGCGCGAAGCCGGCAGCGGCGGCAGGTCGTCGACACGGAACCAGCGCGCGTCCTCGATCTCGTCCTCCTGCATGACGATGTCGCCGCCGGCGTACTCGGCATGGAAGCCCAGCATCAGCGAGTGCGGGAACGGCCAGCCCTGGCTGCCGATGTACTGCAGGTTCCGCACCTCGACACCGACTTCCTCGCGCACTTCACGCGCCACGCAGTGCTCCACCGACTCGCCTGGCTCGACGAAACCGGCCAGGGTGCTGTAGATCCCCGTGACGAAGCGCGGCGAGCGCGCCAGCAGGACCTCGTCGCCGCGCGTGACCAGGACGATCATGCTTGGTGAAATCCGTGGATAGTGCTGCGATTCGCAGTTGTCGCAGCGCATCGCCCGCTCGCCGGGCAACTGCCGGGTCGCAGCCCCGCAGCTGCCACAGAAACGGTGCTCGGCATACCAGGTGCCGATCTGCGCGGCGTAGGCGAGCATGCGGAAGGTTTCCGCCTCGCCCTGCAACATGAACTGACGCAGGCTCTGCCAGCTGCAGCCCTCGAGCTGGGTCGACGGTTTCACCTGCAGCAGGTAGACCGCATCCTCGCCGAAGTAGCCAATGCCTTGCTCTCCGACTATTTCCAGGTCCTGGCGCTTGATCCAGTCACGCGGGAACAGGACGCCGTTGCTGTCGGCCAGAAAGTGCTGCTGGTTGTACAGCAGCGCCCAGCCCCCCGCCTGCGCGGGGTCGAGAAAGGCATTGCGCCAGGCCATCAGGCGGCCACCGGCATGCCCAGCGCCTTGACGCTTTCCTCGGCCAGGTCGAGCACGCTGGGCCGCGTTTCCGGACGCATCACGGCACCGGCTTCCAGGTAGTACTCCAGGCTGCTGAGAGCATCCGCCAGGGTTTCGAGCATCTGCTCGGAGGGCATCTGCCCCGAATCGAGCATGCGCGTCTGGATGTAGTCCGCGCAGGCACCGACCAGGTTCGCCGCACGACGCTGCTCGAGGAACCACAGACCACCCCGGACCGCCTGCAGGCTGAACGGTACGTTGGCCAGGTGCATCTTGTCGCCGCCCGCTTCCAGGTAGGCGGTGATGGCCCGCTTGGCCAGCGCCAGGCCGGCCTGAGCCTCGTCGACCACCACGATGCGCGCTTCGTTGAGCTGGTGATGGGCGAAGGAGTCGGCCTCGTTGCCAGGCTCGGCCGCCGCCGGCCGCGCCTCTCGCCCTTCACCCCGCTCCAGGCTGGCCACCATGCCCTCGACATACAGCACCGCGTCGGCAAGCTTGTGCAGCTGCTCCGGTTGCGGCGGTGTCTCGGCATTCCAGGCGGCGACGTGCGGCAACTGGGCGCTGAGCGAGTTGCCAGCGGAATTCAAGCCGACCATGCCAAGGGTCTTGGCCAGCTTGCCCAGCAACGCATGCAGGGTACCCAGGGTCTCGCCCTGCAGGGTGCCGCGCTCGAGCAGGTCGAGCATGTCCTTGACGCTGGCCAGCTCCTCGCGGATCGCCGAGGACAGCGAACGCATCACCGCCTTGCCCGGCCCGGACAGGCGCTGGTATTCCTCTTCCAGCAGGTGATCGGTGAACGGCAGCGGCGTCAGGCCGAATACCTCGCGCATGGCGCTCGCCTGGGGGCCGTGGCTGTCCGCCAGCGCGACGAGGTACAGCAGCTCCTTCAGCAGGCTGCGCGGGGCTTCGTACTGCGGGTTGCCCAGCATCAGCTTGAGTTCGCGGTCGACCCGCGAGAACAGCTGCTTGCGGGACTTGCGCGCCAGCAACTGCGCGTCGCACTGCGCCTCGATGGCCGCCGCGCCGATCCAGCACATGCGCCCGCGCGGCTCGTTGGCGAACAGGCTGTCGAGGCGCACCATCGCCCGCACCATCAGCTTCAGACTGGCCTGCGGGTTCTGTTCACGGATGAAGCCCAGCAGGCCGACCTGGTACATGTGACGCAGGCGCTTGCCTTCCGTCAGCTTGGCCGCGCCATCGAGTGGCTGGGTCGCGGTGTGCGGCCGCGCATGATCGAGGCGCACGCTGAAGAAGAAGCTCTCCGGCAGGGGCTGCTGTGCCCCGGCCTGACGCAGGTCATTGATCGCCGGCAGCAGCAGCTCGGGCATTTCCTGGCGATGGGCATCGACGTTTTCCAGGTAGCGGCGCAGCACGTGCAGCGCATTGCTCAGCGCCGCCAGTTGCACGTCACGCTCCTCGCCCGCCCCGACCGGAATGTCGGTGGCCTGGTCCAGCACTTCCTGAGCCAGCAGCTCGGCTCCGGCCAGCTCGATCAGGTTGAGCGTGCCGCGCACCTGCTGCAGGCTCTCTACCGCCTGCTGCAGCAGGCTGCCGTTGTGCCGCTCGGCAATGAAATGCTCCAGGCTCTGCTCGGCCTCTTCCATGGTGACGAACAGCTCGTCGCGCACCAGACTCAGGGATGTGGCTCCACTTACCATGCTCTATGCACCTCGCGGTTCGCTCGCATCAAACGACAGTGGAACGGCATCAGTCGGCGAACTCCGGCTTCTGCTTGCTCATGTGCGCGGTCATCGCCAGGCGCAGGTCTTCCGACTGCAGCATGGCGGCATTCCAGGTGGCAATGTACTCGAGACCATCGTCGACCCGATGATCACGCATGTAGCGAATCATTTCCTTGGTTCCTCGTACCGCAACCGGTGATTTGCTGGCGATCTCCGCGGCGATGCCCATGACCCCGTCCAGCAGCGCTTCCTGGCTGGCATAGGTGCGGTTGACCAGGCCGATACGTGCGGCCTCGGTGCCATCGATGCTGCGCCCGGTGAAAGCCAGCTCGCGCATCATGCCATCGCCGATGATACGCGGCAGACGCTGCAGGGTGCCGACATCCGCGGCCATGCCCATGTCGATCTCCTTGATGGAGAACTGCGCATCGACCGTCGAATAACGCATGTCGCAGGCGCTGACCAGGTCGATGGCACCACCGATGCAGTAACCCTGGATCGCCGCCAGCACCGGCTTGCGGCAGTTGTCGACGGCATTGAAGGAGGCCTGCAGCTCGAGAATCTTGCGGCGCAGGGCGTCGGCGTTGCGACCGACGTCCTTGCCCAGCTGCGCGCCGACCGAAGCCAGCAGCATCAGGTCGATGCCCGAGGAGAAATGCTTGCCCGCACCGGAAAGCACCACGACACGCACTGCGTCGGTGGCATCGACCCAGCGGAAGATCTCGATGATCTCCCGCCAGAAATCGGCGTTCATCGCGTTGACCTTTTCCGGACGATTGATCTGCACATGGGCGATCTTGTCCGCCAGGTCGACGCGGAAGGCTTTGTAGTCGGACATGGCAGGCATCCTCAGCCGCAGCTCGGCACAATAATTATTTTGTGATTAATAACCGAGCAACTATAACAAGCACGCCATAAAAGTCGATGCTTGCCAGTGTGACGCAGGGCACGCCCCGGATGTTAACGAACGCTTTGAATATCCGTGGTAAGGGTTTGATCTGCCGAGAATCCCGCTCCCCGGCAGAGCGACCCTGCGGTCATTCCACCAGGCAATCCACGCAGTACTGCCCCGCCTCGGTCTGCAATCCGTGCACGTCGATGTCGAAGCCCGGGAAGGCCTGGTCGAAGGTCCGCGCGAAGGCCAGATAGTCGAGAATAGAGCGCGTCGCTGCCGTGAAGCGCTCGCCCGGCATGATCAGCGGAATGCCCGGCGGATAAGGCACCAGCATCACCGCCGCGATGCGCCCCTGCAGCTGATCGATGGGCACTGCCTCGACCTCGCCGCGCACCAGCCGATCATAGGCGTCGGCCGGCTTGATCGCCACCTCGGGCAGCGCCGTGTACATGCTCTTCAGCGCCTTGGCCGTGGCGTTGTCGCGGTAGCAGCCATGCAGCGCATCGCACAGGTCGCGCAAGCCCATGCCCTGGTAGCGCCCGGCGCCGGCATGGGCGATGGACGGCAGCACGTCGATCAGCGGCAGGTTGGCATCGAAGCTGCGTTTGAACTCCAGCAGCTCGGTCAACAGCGTGCTCCACTTACCCTTGGTGATGCCCATGGAGAACAGCACCAGGAAGGAGTACAGGCCGGTCTTCTCCACCACCAGGCCGCGCTCCCAGAGGAACTTGCTGACCACGGCGGCGGGAATGCCCTGTTGCTCCAACTTGCCCGCCGCGTTCAGGCCGGGCATGACCAGCGTGACCTTGATCGGATCGAGCAACACGTAGTCGTCGGCCACCTCGCCGAAGCCATGCCAGTCGGCATCCGGCTGCAGCACCCAGTCGGCCGTGGCCAGCTCATCGGCGCCGTCGACCGCCCCCGGCTGCCAGATGCTGAACCACCAGTCGTCAGCACTGAGGTTGCGGCGCACGTTAGCCAGGGCGCGGCGGAAGCTCAGCGCCTCGTCGAAGGTTTCCTGGATCAGCGAACGACCGGCCGGCCCCTCCATCATCGCCGAGGCCACATCCAGCGAAGCGATGATGCCGTACTGCGGCGAGGTCGAGATGTGCATCATGAACGCCTCGTTGAAGCGATCACGGTCGAGCTGGCGCTGCCCGCCATCCTGCACATGGATCATCGACGCCTGGCTGAAGGCCGCTAGCAGCTTGTGCGTCGAATGCGTGGTGAACACCAGCGGCGAGTGCTCGTCGCACTGGGTGCCCATGCCAAAGCGCCCGGCGTAGAAGTCGTGGAAGGCGGCGTAGGCGTACCAGGCCTCGTCGAAGTGCAGCACCTCGACCGAATCGCCCAGGGCCTGCTTGACCATCTCGGCGTTGTAGCAGAGCCCGTCGTAGGTGGAGTTGGTCACCACGGCCAGCTTGACCTTCGGCGCCCGGCCGCGCGCCAGCGGGCTGGCGTCGATCTTGGCCTGGATCGACTCCCGGCTGAACTCGCTCAGCGGAATGGGGCCGATGATGCCCAGCTCGTTACGCTCGGGGCAGAGATACAGGGGAATCGCCCCGGTCATGATGATCGAATGCAGGATCGACTTGTGGCAGTTACGGTCGACCAGCACCAGGTCGTCACGGCCAACCATCGAGTGCCAGACGATCTTGTTCGCCGTGGAGGTGCCGTTGATCACGAAGAAGGTGTGATCGGCGCCGAAATTGCGCGCAGCCCGTGCTTCGGCCTCGGCCAGCGGCCCGGTGTGATCGAGCAGCGAGCCCAGTTCCGGTACCGACACTGAGAGGTCCGAGCGCAGCGTGTTCTCCCCGAAGAACTGGTGGAAGGCCTGGCCCACCGGGCTCTTGCGATAGGCCACGCCACCGCCGTGCCCAGGCGTGTGCCAGGAGTAGTTGGACTGCGCGGTATGCTGCACCAGCGCCTTGAAGAAGGGCGGCAGCAGGCCTTCCAGGTAGTTGTGAGCGGCACGCGCCACCTGCCGCGCCAGGAAGGACACGGTGTCTTCGTAGAGGTAGAGGATGCCACGCAGGTGGTTGAGATCGGCCATCGCCTCGGCCGGCGCATTCTCGATGGTGACCTGTTCGCCGAGGGCGAAGATCGGCAGCTGCGGCGCCCTGACCCGCGCCACGCGAATCAGCTCGACCATGTCCTGCAGCAGCCGGCTGTTCTCACCGGCGCCTTCGGCGGCGACGAGGATGCAGGCCAGGCCATGGTGGGTCGAGGCGACGATGCGCCCCTCGGCCGCACTGGCCGTGGGCAGGATGCTGAAGCCGTCCTGGGTGAGTTCCTGAGCGATGGCGCGCACCCGATCACCGGCCACGGTGTCGGCCTTGATGTCGCGGTGCACGATTAGGACGGGAAACTTGAGATCTTTATACATTGTGACGTCCTGAAGGCTGGCAGGCCTGGCCTGCCCATCGCCTCAGGTTAGAGGCTCCCCCCTGGCGGCGGAACCCCCTGTGCATCACGCTATAAGAAAAGGTCGCAATTGCGCTGTTCGGTTATTCCGGCGCCTTTTCCAGCTGGGCCCACAATGCCGGGCCGCCGGAGGATTTCTCGATGGCGGCGAGCCGCGTCAGATGCGCCGCCAGCTCGTCTTCACTGGCGCGGATGACCCGCGTGCGAGGACGAGCGGCATCCAGCCGGCGAATCGGCGTGGCCTGCTGGCGCCCGCTGCCATCGCCATCACCGCCCTCGCCCGCCAGCGACAGGTGGGTCTGCCCACCGGTCATGGCCAGGTAGACGTCGGCCAGGATCTCGGAGTCGAGCAGTGCGCCGTGCAGCTCACGGTTGGAGTTGTCCACGCCGTAACGCTTGCACAGCGCATCCAGGCTGTTGCGCTGCCCCGGATGGCGCTCGCGCGCCATCATCAGGGTATCGAGCACCGAGCAGTAGTCACTGACATCGGCGCGCTCGCTCTGCCCCAGCAGGGCGAACTCGTTGTTGATGAAGCCGACGTCGAACGCCGCGTTGTGGATGATCAGCTGGGCGCCCTTGATGAACTCGTAGAATTCATCGGCCACTTCCCTGAAGCGCGGCTTGTCGGCCACGTAGTCGTTGGTGATGCCGTGGACCGCGATGGCGCCTTCGTCGATCTCGCGGTCCGGATTGAGGTAGACATGGAAGTGACGCCCGGTCAGGCGCCGCCCCAGCAGCTCGACACAACCGATCTCGATGATCCGGTGCCCGTCCGTGACCGGCATGCCCGTGGTTTCGGTATCCAGCACCACATAGCGGTTGGGGGTGTTATCGGTCGTCACGCCTTGTCTCTCTCATCGTTCAGGTTGCCGCAGAAGCGCGACATGTTAACCCAGGTTGCCGGGCATCACTCAGCGCGCTGCGCGCACCTCGTCGACCCCGCGATTGGCCAACTGGTCGGCACGCTCGTTGCCCGGATGCCCGGTGTGACCACGCACCCACTGCCAGCTGACCTGGTGGCGATTCACCTCCTCGTCCAGCTTCTGCCAGAGGTCGGCATTCTTCACCGGCTCCTTCGAGGCGGTTTTCCAGCCACGCTTCTTCCAGTTCGGCATCCATTCCTGAATACCCTTCATCACGTACTGCGAATCGGTCACCAGCTTCACCGCGCAAGGACGGGTCAGCGCGATCAGGCCGGCAATCGCGGCCATCAGCTCCATGCGATTGTTGGTGGTACTCGGGTCGCCGCCCCACAGTTCCTTCTCCACGCCCTTGTAGACCAGCAACGCGCCCCAGCCGCCGGGGCCGGGATTGCCCTTGCAGGCGCCATCGGTGTAGATCACCACTTCATCGGTTTCAGACATTCATCAGCTCTGTACGGGTTTGACCAACCGGGGCGCGGTGCCTAGCTGTCCAGATCGCGCCGGCTGACCTTCGCCACCGGCATCGGCAACAGCTTGCCCATCGGCTCGCGGCGCGCCTGCCGCAGCGGACGCAAGCCGACCACCAGCTTGCGCGCCACCAGCAGGTAGAAGCCGGCACCCGGCAGCTGCCAGGTATCGCCCCAGCGCTCCATCCGGCGCAGGCGCATCTGCCAGGCCAGTGAAGCGAGCGGCGGACGATAGCACCCGAACCGGCGTTTCTCCAACGCAAAGCCGAGCAGCGCCAGCCAGTCGCCAACGCGCCCGGGGTCGATGCAACGCGCCTTGCTCAGGCCATCGCGCGCGAACAGACGGCGAGCGCCCCAAGCGCTCCAGGGGTGAATGCCCAGAATCAGCAGATGCCCACCGGGCCTGACGCTGCGCGCCGCCTCGCGCAGCAGGCCGTGAGGCGACAGGCTGAAGTCCAGGCCGTGCTGCAGCAGCACCACATCGGCGGCGTGCTCGCCCAGCGGCCAGGACTGCTCTTCGCAGACGATCTGCACACCGGGCAGCGGTGCCCCCAGGCGCACGTTGTGCTGAATCTGCCCGGCCTCCGGCGTGCGCTCGGCACCCGGACCGTAACTCACCAGATAGCCGCCGAAGAAACGCGCCAGCTCGTCTTCCAGCAAGCGCCGCTCCTCCTCCAGCAGCAACTGCCCGAGTGGTCCGGAAAGCCAGTCGCGCGCCTCGCTGATGAGCTTGAGCCACTCAGGATCGGCCTGAGCGAATACCTGATCGGTCATCGCTGCCTCCGCATGACAGTCTCTGCATCCAGTGTCTAAGATGCACCTTTATATCCAGCTTAGCGACCCACAATGATTCAGATCGACGCGCTACCGGCCTTCACCGACAACTACCTCTGGCTGCTGCAGGAGCCGACCAGCAAGCGCTGCGCAGTGGTCGACCCGGGCGATGCGGCGCCGGTGCTGGCGTGGCTGGAGGCGCACCCCGACTGGTGCCTCAGCGACATTCTCATCACCCACCATCACTTCGACCATGTCGGCGGCGTCGAGACGCTGAAGAACGCCACCGGCGCCCGCGTGGCCGGCCCGGCGGCGGAGAAGATCCCGGCACGCGAGCTGGACCTGGGCGACAACGACACGCTCGAGGTGCTCGGCCTGCGCTTCCAGGTCCTTGCCGTTCCGGGGCACACCCTCGGCCACATCGCCTACTACAACGCCGAGCAGCAGCTGCTGTTCTGCGGCGACACCCTGTTCGCCGGTGGCTGTGGCCGCCTGTTCGAAGGAACGCCGCAACAGATGCACGCCTCGCTCGGCCGCCTGGCTGCCCTGCCCGGGAGCACGCAGGTCTACTGCACCCACGAGTACACCCTGAGCAACCTGCGCTTCGCCCATGCCGTGGAGCCGGACAACCCGCGCCTCAGCGAGCGCCTGGCCGAAGTGACGCGCTGGCGCGAGGCGGGCCGCATCAGCCTGCCCTCCTCGATCGAGCTGGAACTGGCTACCAATCCGTTCCTGCGCACCGACGCGCCAGACGTCATCGCGGCGGCTGCGAACCGTGCGGGCGAATCCCTCGACGAAGCCAGCGCGGTGTTCGCCAGCCTGCGTGCGTGGAAGGATAAATTCTGATTCGCCGACGAACGCGCTGGCGCCTTGCCAGCAGCGGTTTTCTGGCGCCATGACCCAGGCATATTGAACCAAGTGAGGGGGATGCAGGTCACAATTGGCTGGTGAAAACTTGACCAACCTTGACCCGATTCCTAGAATCGCCCGATCTTTTTGTCGGGAAAAACACCTCACCCAATGCCTTTTTTGTCACGTAAGCCATTGAATTTCAAGGCATTGGCGCGAAGCTCTCGAGTGCTCGCGGTGATGTGTTGCATAACCCTGGCCGGCTGTCAGAGCCTGCCCAGCGAGGGCCCGGACGGCGCGACCGATACCTCGCGCGCCGTCGGCCTGGAGCGCGAGCCCGAGTGGCTGAGCAACGAGATCAAGCCGCGCGAGTACAACGATATCTGGGAGCGTCTGCGCGATGGCTTCCAGCTGCAGGACGAGATCGGCGTCAACCCGCGCATCGAGCGCCTGCGTCTCTGGTACGCCAGCAACCCCCGGCACGTCAACGCCGTCAGCGAACGCAGCGCGCCGTACATCCACTACATCGTCGAGCGACTGGCAGAGCGCGACATGCCGATGGAACTGGCGCTGCTGCCGGTCATCGAGAGCGCCTACGACCCCCAGGCCTATTCCCCGGCGAACGCCGTCGGCCTGTGGCAGTTCATCCCCTCCACGGGTCGCCACTTCAATCTGCGCCAGACCAACTGGTATGACGGCCGCCGCGACGTCACCGCCTCCACCCAGGCGGCGCTGAACTACCTGAGCCGCCTGCACGAGATGTTCAATGGCGACTGGCTGCTCGCCCTGGCCGCCTACAACGCAGGCGAAGGCCGCGTCAGCCGCGCCATCGAACGCAACGAGAAACTCGGCCTGCCCAGCGACTACTGGAACCTGTCGCTGCCCAAGGAAACCGAAGATTACGTGCCCAAGCTGCTGGCCCTGTCGCAGGTGATCCTCACCCCCGAGGCCTACGGCGTGAACCTGGCGCCGATCGCCGACGCGCCCTACTTCGAACAGATCGCCATCAAGCAGCACATGGACCTGTCCCGCGTGGCCAAGCTGGCCGACCTGGACGAGGAGGAACTGCTGCAACTGAACCCTGCCTACAAGCGCGGCATCACCCTGGACGGCCCGCAGCACCTGCTGGTGCCTACCGACAAGGCGGAAATGCTCAGCGCCAACCTGGCCCTGATGAAGCCCCAGGAGCTGGTCGATTGGCAGACCTATACCGTGCGTTCCGGCGATAGCCTGCATGCCATTGCCAATCGCAATCACCTGACCGTCAGCATGCTCAAGGACGTCAACCGTCTGAGCAGCAACAACCTGCGCATCGGCCAGGTGCTGACCATTCCGGGCAAACCCGGCGCCCAGCCGAGCGAGCCGCTCTACCAGCAACGCAGCACGCTGGCCAGCGCAAGCCGCACCTACAAGGTGAAGAACGGCGACAACCTCTGGCAGATCGCCCGCGAACACCAGGTTGCCGTGCATGACCTGCGCCGCTGGAACGCACTGCAGGGCAACAACCTCAAGGTTGGCCAGGTGCTCAATCTGGCCGCCGCCGAGAGCGCACCACAGGCCGTCGCCACGACACGCCGGCAGAACGCCGCACGCGACAAGGCGACCTACTATCGCGTGCAGCAAGGTGACTCGCTCTACGTCATCGCCAAGCGCTTCAAGATCGAGCTCAAGCACCTGCAGGCCTGGAATCCGCGCAGCAACACGCTGCGCCCAGGGCAGATGCTGACGCTCTACCTGCCCTGATCAGCGTTTGCTGATCGCCTCCAGGCAACGCCCGGTCAGCTGGGTAAAACGCTGGAACGCCACGAACTGCTCGTGGCGCAAGGCGCGGCCGGACAAGCGACTGTCGGCATAGAGCACGCCGATCTCCCGCGTACCCGCGACGATCGGTGCGATGAAGAACATGCCACTGCCGAGGCTGCGGCGAATCGGCTGGGTGACCAGCTCGGCCAGGTTGTAGCTGGCCGGCACACCCATCCAGATCGCTTCGCGATGGCGCAGTACGTAGCTGAAGATGTGCGGCTGCTCCGTCTGCTCCGCCGGCAGGACGAAGTCCTCCAGCCAGTGCTGGGTGTCTTCGCCAACCACGCGCTTGGCGCGAAAGCGACTCTGGCCATCGGCCAACACCGTGAGCATGACCCGCTCCAGCCCCACACCTCGATGCAGGCCTTTGAGCAGGGTATCGAGCACCAGGCCGACATCGGCTCGCGCACTGACCATCAGCCCCAGGTCCTGCAGCGCCTGCTGCATCAGCAGCAGGTCCGGCTGCAGCAGCCGCGCGCGCCGCTCCTCCTGCTGCAGACGAATCTGCTCCGGGTCGGTATTGGGTATCAGGCGGCACAGCTTGCTGGCACCGAAGGTTGAGGCGACCTTGACGGCCTCCTCGGCGCTGGCCAGTACCTGCTGCAGGGTTTCCTCCTGGGTCAGCGCGGTGAAGCTGGCCACCTTGGCCAGCACCTCCTCCATCTCTGCGCAATCCCAGCCATCGAGCGCAGCCTCGCTGATACGCACGCCCAACTGCACGGCATAGGCGGCGGGGTCGTGCTGATTGCTCCCGGCCTGCGCCAGGCTGGCGGTCTCACCCAGGTTCCAGCTCTTCAGCAAGGCCTGCGTCAGCTGCCGAAAGCTGGTGCCGAGAACCTCGCGCACCGCTTCATCGACGTCCACCCCTGGCCGCTCGAGCACCGCGACCAGCTCATCGGCCTGCTCGCCAGCGCAGCCCCAGAACGCCAGCTCACCCAGGTGATGCAGCAAGGCGGCGATGAACACCTCCTCGGCATGCCCGGAGAGGGCGTAGCCCGCAATGTTGCGCGCCTGCACGGCGGCGTGGAAGGAACGCGCGAGCAGCATCTGCAGCTGCTCGCGCGGGGTTCGGGTCAGCAACCCGTCGATCAGGCTGACCGACAGGCCGATCAGGCGTACGTTCTCGAAACCGATCAGGACGATGGCCCTGGAGATGGTCTTGATCGCTTCCTGCGACGGGTTGTAATAGACGCTGTTGCCGACGCGCAGCACCTTGGACGTCAGCGACGCGTCGCGCAGCAGCACATCGGCCAGTTGCTGCACCGAGGCGGAGTCCTGCTGGGCAAGGCGCTGCAGGTCCTGCACGACGGCGGCCAGCGCGGGGAGTTCGGCTTGGTTGAGGCGATCGATCCATGACTGCAAACCATGGCTACGTTCCGGCAAAATCTTACCCTCTAGGTGTATCCTTCAAGTGTATGTCAAAGCGCCACGACTGCTCGCTCGCCAGCCCACTCTTTTTCCTGCCGATACAAGCTGTTACTGTACCGCTCAAGAAGCCCAAACGCCGCCATGGATCGGATCTCACCTCCCGATGCGACCCCTCCTCCTGCTGTTCCTCAGCCTGGCCTTGAGCTTTCCCGCCTCTGCGACTATCAGCGAGAGCCACGGCTACGCCCAGTTCGGGACGCTCAAGTACCCTGCCAGCTTCAGTCACTTCGACTGGGTCAACGCCGACGCGCCCAAGGGCGGCACGTTGCGCGTCATGGCGTCCGGCACCTTCGATACGCTCAACCCCTACACGTTCAAGGGTACCAGCCCGATCTCCACTGCACATTTCCTGCAGTACGGCGTCAATGAACTGAACGAACCGCTGATGGTGGGCACCGGCGCCTACGATCCCTCGGGTGACGAGCCGGCCTCCAGCTATGGCCTGATCGCCGGAAGCGTGGAGTACAGCGAAGACCGCAGCTGGGTGGTCTTCAACCTGCGCCCGGAGGCGCGCTTCAACGATGGCAAGCCGATCACGGCCTATGACGTGGCCTTCTCCTATCGCCTGCTGCTTGCCGAAGGCCATCCGCAGTACCGGACCAACCTGCAGGAGGTGAAGCGTGTCGACATCCTCGGCCGTCACCGCATTCGCTTCGTCTTCAAGCGTGCCGGCAACCCCCTGCTGATACTGCGCCTGGGTGAACTGCCGGTCCTGCCGCAGCACTACTGGAAAGGCCGCGACTTCAAGAGCACCACCTTCGAGCCACCACTGGGCAGCGGCCCCTACCGCATCGTCGAGGTCGTGCCCGGGCGACGCCTGGTGTTCGAACGGGTGAAGAACTGGTGGGGCAAGGACCTGCCGGTCAATCGCGGCAAGTACAACTTCAACCGGGTTGAAGTGGAGTTCTACCGCGACAACAACGTGGCCTTCGAAGCGTTCAAGGCCGGTGAATTCGATTTCTACATCGAGAACCAGGCGAAGAACTGGAGCAACGGCTACAACTTCCCGGCCGTCGCCCGCGGCGAGGTGGTCCGCGCCGAGATTCCGCACCGCATCCCGACCCAGACCCAGGCACTGTTCATGAACAGCCGGCGCGCCCTGTTCAGCGACCGCCGAGTGCGCGAGGCACTGGGCCTGATGTTCGACTTCGAATGGACCAACCGCACGTTGTTCAACAACGCCTACGTGCGCGCCGCCAGCTACTACCCCAACAGCGAATTCTCGGCGACCGGCAAGCCCGAGGGCGCCGAGTGGCTGCTGCTGTCACCGCACCGCGACAAGCTCCCCGCCCGCCTGTTCACCGAGCCACCGACCCAGCCGGTGACCAACGGCCGTGGCATCCCCCGGGAAACCTTGCGCCGTGCCCTCGGTCTATTGGCCGAAGCCGGCTGGAAGCCGGTCGGTCAGGAGCTGCGCAATGCCCGCGGGCAGCGTCTCGAATTCGAGATCATGCTGGTCAACCCCAGCCTCGAGCGCATCCTCCAGCCCTACACCGCCAACCTTGCCAGCATCGGCATACAGGCCAACCTGCGTACCGTGGACCGCGCCCAGTACAAGCAACGCCTCGACCAGTTCGACTACGACATGATTCTGCTGACCCTGCCACAAACCCTCAGCCCGGGCCTGGAGCAGTCGCTGTACTTCCACTCCAGCCAGGTGAACGTCAAGGGCGGCAAGAACTACGCCGGAATCAACGACCCGGTAGTCGACGAGATGATCGACAAGCTGCTCTCGGCGCAGACCCGCGACGAACAGATCGCCGCCACCCGCGCCCTCGACCGCGTGCTGCTGTGGCAGTACTACAGCATCCCCAACTGGTACATCAATTATCACCGCCTGGCGTACCGCAATCGGTTCGCCTTCGTCACCACGCCGCCCTACACGCTGGGCCTGCGTACCTGGTGGCTGAAGCCAACGGAGAACGCTCGATGACCCACCCGCTGCGCAGTTTCCTGCTTCACGGCAGCAGCCTCATTCTGCTCGGCCTGGCCGGCCTGGCCTTCGCCGCCCCGCAACACGCCGTCACGCTGTATGACGAACCGCCCAAGTACCCCGCCAACTTCACCCACTTCGAGTACACCAATCCCGATGCGCCCAAGGGCGGCACTTTCCGCGAGGCCGGTTTCGGTGGATTCGACAGCCTCAACCCGTTCATCAGCAAAGGCGTGGCCGCCGACGACATCGGCCTGATCTACGACACCCTCGCCGTACAGAGCATGGATGAGCCCTTCACCGCCTACGGCCTGATCGCGGAGAAGATCGAGAAGGCGCCGGACAATGCCTGGGTGCGCTTCCTGTTGCGCAAGCAAGCGCGCTTTCATGACGGCACCCCCATCACCGCCGAGGACGTCAAGTTCACCTTCGATACCCTGATGGAAAAAGGCGCGCCCATGTACCGCGGCTACTACGCCGACGTCGACCACGTCGAGGTGGAGTCGCCACACAGCGTGCGCTTCGTGTTCAAGCATGCCGGCAACCGCGAGCTGCCGCTGATCGTCGGCCAGTTGCCGGTACTGCCCAAGCACTGGTGGGCCGAGCGCGACTTCGCCAAGGGCAATCTCGATGCTCCGCTGGGCAGCGGCCCGTACCAGGTCGGCCGGGTCCAGGCCGGGCGCAGCATCCGCTACGAACGGGTCAAGGACTGGTGGGCCAAGGACCTGCCGGTCACCCGTGGTTTCTACAATTTCGACGCCATCCAGATCGACTACTACCGCGACAATACCGTGGCCCTGGAAGCGCTCAAGGCGGGCCAGTTCGACTATTGGCTCGAGACCAGCGCGAAGAACTGGGCCACGGCCTACAACACGCCGGCCGTCGCCAACGGCCAGCTGATCAAGGAAGAGATCCAGAACCGCAACCCCACCGGCATGCAGGGCTTCATCTTCAACACCCGCCGCCCGCAGTTCCAGGACCGCCGAGTGCGAGAGGCGCTGGGCCTGCTGTTCGACTTCGAGTGGGCCAACAAGCGCCTGTTCAACGGTGCCTACAGCCGCACCCACAGCTACTTCGACAACTCCGAACTGGGCTCCAGCGGCTTGCCGGGCGACGAGGAACTGGCGATTCTCGAGCCGCTGCGCAACCAGATTCCGCCCGAGGTGTTCAACGAGGAGTTCCGCGTGCCAGTCACCGACGGCAGCGGCATCATCCGCGAGCAGCAGCGCCGCGCCTATCAGCTGCTGCAACAGGCCGGCTGGCGCATCGACGGCGACCGCATGCTCGACGCCAACGGCCAGCCGGTGACGTTCGAATTCCTCCTCGCGCAGACCGAGTTCGAGCGCATCCTCCTGCCCTTCAAGCGCAACCTTTCCGACCTCGGCATCGAACTGGTCATCCGCCGTGTCGACGTCTCGCAGTACATCAACCGCCTGCGCTCGCGTGATTTCGACATGATCGTCGGCGGCTTCGGCCAGTCCAACTCGCCCGGCAACGAGCAGCGCGAGTACTGGCACTCCTCCAGCGCCGACAACCCGGGCAGCCGCAACTACATCGGCCTGAAGGACCCGGCCATCGACCAGCTCGTCGAAGGCCTGATCAACGCCGACTCCCGGCAGGACCTGATCAGTCACACCCGCGCCCTGGATCGCGTGCTGCTGTGGGGCTACTACGTGATCCCCAACTGGCATATCAAGACCTGGCGCGTGGCCTACTGGAATCGCTTCGAGCATCCCAAGGTCACTCCGCTCTACGACATCGGCCTGCATACCTGGTGGGTGCGCCCCGGTCTCGAGCAACCGGACGAAGAGCAGCAGCAAGCCGCTGAACAGGCGGAGCAATAAGCATGCTGGCCTATATCATCCGCCGTTTGCTGCTCATCATTCCGACCCTGTTCGGCATTCTGGTGATCAACTTCATCATCATCCAGGCCGCGCCTGGCGGCCCGGTCGAGCAGATGATCGCCAAACTCGAGGGCTTCGAGGGCGCCACCAGCCGCATCGCCGGTGGCGGCGCCGAAGTCTCGGTGGCCGGCTCCAACTACCGCGGTGCCCAGGGCCTCGACCCGCAGCTGATCAAGGAAATCGAGAAGATGTACGGTTTCGACAAGTCGGCGCCGGAACGCTTCTGGATCATGCTGAAGAACTACGCGCAGCTGGACTTCGGCTCCAGCTTCTTTCGCGACGCCCAGGTCATCGACCTGATCATCGAGAAGATGCCGGTCTCCATATCACTGGGCCTGTGGAGCACCCTGATCATGTACCTGGTCTCCATCCCGCTGGGGATCGCCAAGGCCACCCGGCACGGCAGTGCCTTCGACATCTGGACCAGTTCGGCGATCATCATCGGCTACGCCATTCCCGCCTTCCTCTTCGCCATTCTGCTGATCGTGCTGTTCGCCGGCGGTAGCTACTGGGACTGGTTTCCGTTGCGCGGCCTGACCTCCAACGACTTCGAGTCGCTCAGCCTCGGCGGCAAGATCCTCGACTACCTCTGGCACCTGGTGCTGCCGGTCACGGCACTGGTCATCGGCAACTTCGCCACCCTGACCCTGCTGACCAAGAACAGCTTCCTCGACGAGATCAACAAGCAGTACGTGATCACCGCCCGCGCCAAGGGCCTGACCAACCACCGCGTGCTCTATGGTCACGTCTTCCGCAACGCCATGCTGCTGATCATCGCCGGCTTCCCGGCGGCCTTCATCGGCATCTTCTTCACCGGCTCCCTGCTGATCGAAGTGATCTTCTCCCTCGACGGCCTCGGCCTGATGAGCTTCGAGGCGGCGATCAACCGCGACTATCCGGTGGTCTTCGGCACCCTGTTCATCTTCACCCTGCTGGGGCTGATCGTGAAACTGATCGGTGACATCACCTACACCCTGGTCGACCCCCGTATCGACTTCGAAAGCCGGGAGTGTTGAGCATGAAACTGTCCCCGCTCAATCGCCGCCGTCTCGACCGCTTCAAGGCCCACAAGCGTGGCTGGTGGTCGCTCTGGCTGTTCCTCATCCTGTTCGGACTGAGCCTCGGCGCCGAACTGATCGCCAACGACAAGCCGCTGGCCGTGCGCTACGACGGCGAGTGGTACTTCCCCGTACTCAAGCGCTACCCGGAGACCGTGTTCGGTGGCGAATTCCCGCTGCAGGCCAACTACAAGAGCCCGTACATCCAGGACCTGATCGCGGAGAAGGATGGCTGGATGCTCTGGCCGCCGATCCCGTTCAGCTATTCGAGCATCAACTACGACCTGGAAGTCCCGGCCCCGGCGCCGCCCTCGGCGCAGAACTGGCTCGGCACCGACGACCAGGGGCGCGACGTGCTGGCACGGGTCATCTACGGCTTCCGCATCTCGGTGCTGTTTGCCCTGACACTGACCCTGGCCAGCTCGGTGATCGGCGTCATCGCCGGCGCCCTCCAGGGCTTCTATGGCGGCTGGGTCGACCTGCTCGGCCAGCGCTTCCTGGAAATCTGGTCCGGGCTGCCCGTGCTCTATCTGCTGATCATCCTGGCCAGCTTCGTGCAGCCGAACTTCTGGTGGCTGCTGGGCATCATGCTGCTGTTCTCCTGGATGAGCCTGGTCGACGTGGTCCGCGCCGAGTTCCTCCGTGGGCGCAACCTGGAATACGTGCGCGCCGCACGCGCGCTGGGCATGGGCAATGGCGCGATCATGTTCCGCCACATCCTGCCCAACGCCATGGTTTCGACCATGACCTTCATGCCCTTCATCCTCACCGGCGCGATCGGCACCCTGACCGCCCTGGACTTCCTCGGTTTCGGTCTGCCTCCGGGCGCGCCCTCGCTGGGGGAACTGGTCGCCCAGGGCAAGAGCAACCTGCAGGCGCCCTGGCTGGGTATAAGCGCCTTCGCCGTGCTGGCGCTCATGCTGAGCCTGCTGGTGTTCATCGGCGAGGCCGCCCGCGATGCTTTCGACCCGAGGAAATGACATGAGCCAGAACGAAACCCTGCTGCAAGTTCGCGACCTGGCCGTCGAGTTCGTCATGGGCGAGCAGTGCCAGCGCGTGGTCGAGGGCGTCAGCTTCGACATTCACAAAGGCGAGACCCTGGCCCTGGTCGGCGAAAGCGGCTCGGGCAAGTCGGTCACCGCGCATTCCATCCTGCGCCTGCTGCCCTACCCCCTCGCGCGCCACCCGTCCGGCAGCATCGAGTACGCCGGTGAAGACCTGCTCAAGCTCGGCGAGGGCCGCCTGCGTGGCATTCGCGGCAACCGTATCGCCATGGTATTCCAGGAGCCGATGACCTCGCTCAACCCGCTGCACAGCATCGAGAAACAGATCAACGAGGTGCTGGCCCTGCACAAGGGCCTGCGCGGCAAGGCAGCCAGTGCGCGCACGCTGGAGCTGCTGGAGCTGGTCGGCATTCCCGAGCCGAAGAAACGCCTGAAGGCCTACCCCCACGAACTGTCCGGCGGCCAACGCCAGCGCGTGATGATCGCCATGGCCCTGGCCAACGAGCCACAGCTGCTGATCGCCGACGAACCGACCACCGCGCTGGACGTCACGGTGCAGTTGAAAATCCTCGAGCTGCTCAAGGATCTGCAGGCGCGCCTGGGCATGTCGTTGCTGCTGATCAGCCACGATCTCAACCTGGTACGCAGAATTGCGCATCGCGTATGTGTCATGCAGCGCGGTCGCATCGTCGAACAGGCGTCGTGTGAAGAATTGTTCCAGGCTCCGCAGCATCCCTATACCAGGGAACTGCTCGGTGCCGAGCCCAGCGGCGAACCTGCGGCCAACCCCGTGGGCCAGCCACTGCTGGAAGTGGACGACCTGCGCGTGTGGTTCCCGATCAAGAAGGGCCTGCTGCGTCGGACGGTGGATCATGTCAAAGCGGTGGACGGCATCAACTTCAGCCTGCCCCAGGGCCAGACCCTGGGCATCGTCGGCGAGAGTGGCTCCGGCAAATCCACCCTGGGCATGGCCATTCTGCGGCTGCTCGCCAGCCAAGGTGACATCCGCTTCCAGGGCCAGCATCTGCAGGGCCTTAGCCAGCAGCAGGTACGTCCGCTGCGCCGGCAGATGCAGGTGGTGTTTCAGGACCCCTTCGGCAGCCTGAGCCCACGCATGTCGGTGAGCCAGATCGTCGGTGAGGGTCTGCGCATTCACGGTATGGGCAACGAGGCGGAACAGGAGCAAGCCATCATCGACGCGCTTTTGGAGGTAGGGCTGGACCCGCAGACGCGGCATCGCTACCCCCACGAGTTTTCTGGCGGGCAACGGCAGCGGATTGCCATTGCCCGAGCACTGGTGTTGAAACCGGCGCTGATCCTGCTGGACGAGCCCACTTCGGCGCTCGACCGCACGGTACAGCGTCAGGTGGTGGAGTTGTTGCGCGGCTTGCAGGCCAAGTACAACCTGACCTATCTGTTTATCAGCCATGATCTGGCGGTAGTCAGAGCGCTGAGCCATCAGCTGATGGTGGTCAAGCAGGGCCAGGTAGTCGAACAGGGGTCTGCCGAGTCGATCTTCAGTGCACCGCAGCACCCTTATACGCAGCAGTTGCTGGAAGCCGCTTTCATGGCCCCGGCAACGGCTCACTGATCCTTGAAACAGGAAGAGGAATAGCACAATGGGTTTTCTAACCGGTAAGCGCGTACTCATCGTTGGCGTAGCCAGCAAACTGTCCATCGCCTCGGGTATCGCCGCCGCCATGCACCGCGAAGGTGCCGAGCTGGCTTTCACCTACCAGAACGAAAAGCTCAAGGGTCGCGTCGAAGATTTCGCTGCCGGCTGGGGCTCCAGTGCCGACCTGTGCTTCCCTTGCGATGTGGCCAGCGACGAGGAAATCGCCGCGGTATTCGAAGCGCTGAGCAAGAAATGGGATGGCCTGGACTGCATCGTCCACTCCGTCGGTTTCGCTCCGGGTGACCAGCTGAACGGCGACTTCACCGACGTCACCACCCGTGAAGGCTTCAAGATCGCCCACGACATCAGCGCCTACAGCTTCGTCGCCCTGGCCAAGGCCGGTCGCGAGATGATGAAAGGCCGCAATGGCAGCCTGCTCACCCTCTCCTACCTGGGTGCCGAGCGCACCATGCCCAACTACAACGTCATGGGCATGGCCAAGGCCAGCCTGGAAGCCGGCGTTCGCTACCTCGCCGGCAGCCTCGGCCCGGAAGGCACCCGCGTCAACGCCATCTCCGCCGGCCCGATCCGCACCCTGGCCGCCAGCGGCATCGCCAGCTTCCGCAAGATGCTGGCTGCCAACGAGAAGCAGACCCCGCTGCGCCGCAACGTCACCATCGAGGAAGTCGGCAACGCCGGCGCGTTCCTCTGCTCCGACCTGGCTTCGGGCATCAGCGGTGAAATCATGTACGTCGACGGCGGCTTCAACACCACCGCCATGGGCGCCATGGAAGACTGATCCGCGCCGCTCCCGGCAGAGCAGTTGCCGGGAGCGTCTCGCTGTCATCCCCGGATGGCAGGCAATAAAAAACCCGCACGCCGTGCGGGTTTTTTATTGCCTGTTCCAGCACCTCGCCAGAGGCACTGGAGGAGCGACTCAGAAGCGCTCGATATCGGCTTCGGCGGCCAGCTGCTTGCGCAGTGCAGCGAAGTCCTGCTGGCCTTCGCGCGACGCCAGGAAGTTGCGGTACATGGCCAGTTGCTCGGCCGCCAGCGCTTCTTCCGGCACGTTGACGCCGTCCAGGCGCAACAGCACGTAGTCACCCGTGTTCAGGGTCACACCGGCAAAGGTCGGCTCGCCCGCCTTGCTCGGCTTGGCCATGCGGAACAATGCCTGCAGTACCTTGGGCTCCACGCCGTCCTGGCTGCGGGTAGCCGCTTCCTGGACCTGCCAGCCGGCATCCTGGGCCTCGCCGGCCTGGGCTGCGGCCAGGCGCTTCTCACCCTCGGCCTTGGCTGCCGCGCTTGCGCGCTCCTGCAGCAGATGACTGCGAATGCTCTCGGCAACCTGCTCCAGCGGCAACTGCTCAGGCTGGTTGTGCTCCTTGACGCGAACGACGACGACGGTGCTCGGGTCCAGCTCGATGGTCGAGCTGTTGGCGCCATCCTCGAGAACCTCGGGGCTGAATGCCGCCTGCAGTACCTGACGATTGGCCGTGATGCCGGTAGCGCCGCCTTCGCGACCAACGGGCTCGCTGACCTTGACCTCGAGACCGAGATCCTGAGCCGGCTGCGCCAGATCCGAAGCCTCGAACGCCGCATCTTCCAGTTGTTTGGTCGCCTCGACGAAACGCTGCTCGACCTGCTGCGCCTTGAAGTCACGCGCCAGCTTGTCCTTGAGGCTGTCGAAGCTCGGCACCTCAGGCGACTGGACACCCAGCAGCTTGATCAGGTGCCAGCCGAACGCGCTCTTCACCGGCGCGGAGACCTGCCCCTGCTGCAGTGCGTAAAGCGCCTCTTCGAAGGCCGGATCGTAGACGCCAGGGCCGGCATAGCCCAGATCACCGCCGTCGGCGGCCGAACCCGGGTCCTGGGAGAACTCCTTGGCCAGTGCCGCGAAGTCTTCGCCAGCGTCGATGCGCGCCTTGATTTCCTCGGCCTTGGCACGGGCCGCCTCGTCATCACCCTCGATGAGGATGTGCGCGGCATGGCGTTGCTCGGCGAGGTTGGCGATCTCGCTCTCGTACGCCGGCTTGAGGTCCTCGTCGCTCACTTCGATCTGATCGAAGAAGCTGTCCTTCTTCAGCTCGACGTACTCCAGCTCCACCTGTTCAGGGCTCATGAACTCGCTGGCGTGCTCGTCGTAGTAAGCCTTGACATCGCCGTCGCTGAGCTCGACCGCAGCGGTGTCGGCCTTGATGGTCAGGCTGGCGAAATCACGCGTCTGACGCTCGAGATTGGCGAAGGCAAGCGCCTGCTGCTCGGTGACGAAGCTGCTGGCACCGATGCCTGCGCGCAGCTGCCCGATCAGCATTTCCTCTTCCAGCATCTGGCGGAACTGCAGGCGGGTGTAGCCCATCTGGCGAATCACCTGGTCGAAACGCGCCGCGTCGAAGCGGCCTTCGGCCTGAAACTCCGGCGTCTGCAGGATGACCTGGTCGAGCGCGGGCTGCGAGAAGGCGAAACCGGCGTCGCCAGCGGCCTGCAGCAGCAGCTTGCGGTCGATCAGACCTTTGAGCGAAGACTCGCGCAGCAGCTTGTCGTCGAGCAGCGAGGCATCGAAATCACGCCCCAGTTGCTGCAGCAGCTGACGACGCTGCATCTCAACGGCCTGGTTCAGCTCGTTGAGGGTAATGGTGTCACCGTTCACGTCCGCAGCGTTGTTGCGATTGCTGGTCCCCGTGACGATGGCTTCGAAACCGGTAAAGGCCATCAGCATGACGATGAGGCCGATGATGGTTTTGGCAATCCAACCGCGTGAATTGTCCCTGATGTTTTGCAGCATGCTTCCCCCAGAACGACTGTACAGAGCCACCAGCCGCGCAGTGTGGGTAATGTCCAGATAGAAGAAAGGCGCATCCTTGGATGCGCCTTCTCGTAACGCGTTAAGCGGTCAGTGCAGAAGAGTCGAAACCACCTGCTCTGCCTCCTAACAGCCGCTGGGCATGGCCCTGACGGCGAGGCAAACCCGGAAGACGCTTAGTTGACGGCGTCTTTCAGAGCCTTGCCAGCTTTGAAGCCTGGGATCTTGGCGGCGGCGATGCTGATCGGCTTGCCGGTCTGCGGGTTGCGGCCAGTGCGAGCAGCACGCTCTTTGACAGCAAAGGTGCCGAAGCCAACCAGGACAACGGAGTCACCAGCCTTCAGGGCGCCAGTGACGGATTCAATCACTGCATCCAGCGCGCGGCCAGCAACAGCTTTCGGGATATCAGCAGATGCAGCGATGGCATCGATCAGTTCCGACTTGTTCACTCTAAGTCCCCTTATTTCTGTTGAGTTTGTTTCTTGATTTTTAGTGTAAGCAAAGCGGGTGCTGGATGGCCTGCCGACACAATAAAAGCCGCTTTATAGCAAGGGCTGAAAAATTGTGTCAAGAAAGCCCCCCGGCTAATGCGTGCTGATTCGCTCCTTGGAATCAGACTCGCGCTTGTCATCCGTTGCAACCATCTCGGGAGCCGCATCAGGCAAGGGCTCCGGGGCGTATTGCAGCGCAATTTGCAGGACCTCGTCAATCCATTTAACCGGTTTAATCTGCAGGTCTTGCTTAATATTTTCCGGAATTTCTTTCAGGTCACGCACATTTTCTTCCGGAATGATCACCGTCTTGATCCCACCACGGTGAGCGGCCAGAAGTTTTTCCTTGAGCCCGCCAATCGCCAGCACCTGACCACGCAGGGTGATTTCCCCCGTCATGGCGACGTCCGCGCGCACCGGAATCTGCGTCAGCGCCGACACCAGCGCCGTGCACAGGCCGATGCCTGCACTCGGGCCATCCTTGGGCGTCGCACCTTCCGGCATATGGATGTGAACGTCGCGCTTCTCGTTGAAATCGCTGGGAATTCCAAGGCTTCTGGCGCGACTGCGGACCACCGTCATGGCAGCCGTCATGGACTCCGCCATGACATCGCCGAGGGAACCGGTCTTGATCAGATTGCCCTTGCCCGGCACCACCGCCGTCTCGATGGTGAGCAGCTCGCCACCCACCTGAGTCCAGGCCAGGCCGGTCACCTGACCGATCTGATCCTGCTGCTCGGCAAGGCCATAGCGATGCTTGCGCACGCCCAGGAAGTGCTCCAGCGACTCCGCCGTCACCGTGACCTGGAAGCGCTTCTCGCGCATGTGCTCCTTCACCGCCTTGCGGCACACCTTGGCAATCTGCCGCTCCAGGCTGCGCACACCCGCCTCGCGAGTGTAGTAACGAATGATGTCGCGAATCGCCGCCTCGTCGAATGCCAGCTCGCCCTTCTTCAGGCCGTTGGCCTGGATCTGCTTGGGCGCCAGGTACTTGATGGCGATGTTGACCTTCTCGTCCTCGGTGTAACCCGGCAGGCGGATGATTTCCATCCGGTCCAGCAGCGGGCCGGGGATGTTCATCGAGTTGGCCGTACAGAGGAACATCACGTCCGACAGGTCGTAGTCGACCTCCAGATAGTGATCGTTGAAATTGTGGTTCTGCTCGGGATCGAGGACTTCGAGCAGCGCCGAGGCGGGATCGCCGCGCATGTCCTGGCCCATCTTGTCGATTTCATCGAGCAGGAACAGCGGGTTGCGCACGCCGACCTTGGTCAGCTTCTGGATCAGGCGCCCGGGCATCGAACCGATGTAGGTGCGGCGATGGCCGCGGATCTCGGCCTCGTCACGCACGCCACCCAGTGCCATGCGCACGAACTTGCGGTTGGTCGCGGTAGCGATGGACTCGGCCAGCGAGGTCTTGCCCACGCCAGGCGGCCCCACCAGGCACAGCACCGGCCCCTTGAGCTTCTTCACCCGTTTCTGCACGGCGAGGTACTCGAGAATGCGTTCCTTGACCTCTTCGAGGCCATAGTGGTCGGCATCGAGGATGCTCTCGGCACGGGCCAGGTCGAGGCGCACCTTGCTTTCGGCCTTCCACGGCACGTTCACCAGCCAGTCGATATAGGAGCGCACCACGGTGGCTTCGGCGGACATCGGCGACATCTGCTTGAGCTTGTTCAGCTCCGCATTGGCCTTGGTCAGCGCCTCCTTGGACAGGCCCGCGTTGTCGATGCGCTTGCGCAGTTCATCGAGCTCGTTGTGCCCCTCGTCGATGTCGCCCAGCTCTTTCTGAATGGCCTTCATCTGCTCATTCAGGTAGTACTCGCGCTGGCTGCGCTCCATCTGCTTCTTGACGCGACCACGGATGCGTTTCTCGACCTGCAGCAGGTCGATCTCGGCATCCAGCAGGGCCAGCACGTGCTCGACACGCGCGGACAGGGAGGTGATTTCGAGGATTTCCTGCTTCTGCTCGATCTTCAGCGCCATGTGCGCGGCCATGGTGTCGACCAGGCGACTGGGCTCATCGATGCTGTTGAGCGACGAAAGCACCTCGGCGGGCACCTTCTTGCCCAGCTGCACGTACTGTTCGAACTGGCTCAGCAGGCTGCGCGTGAAGACTTCGGACTCGCGCTCGGCGGTTTCGCCCTCTTCGATCAGCAGCACCTCGGCACGGCAGTGCTCGTCCACTTCGAGGACACGCTCGATGGAGCCGCGCTGCTCGCCCTCGACCAGCACCTTGACGGTGCCATCGGGCAACTTGAGCAGCTGCAGCACGGTGGCGACGGTGCCAACGCGATAGAGGTCCTGATCATCCGGATCATCGACCGCCGGGTTCTTCTGGGCCACCAGCAAAATCTGCTTGTCACCCGTCATCGCGGCCTCGAGGGCCTCGATGGATTTCTCACGCCCGACGAAAAGCGGGATGACCATGTGCGGATAGACCACAACATCGCGCAACGGCAGGAGAGGCAATTCGATGGTTGTCTTCATGATTTCGGCTCAGCGGCGGCCATAAGGCCGTAAACAGGCGGGATTACCCTTGGCTTTTAAGATGGGGGCAGTGCCCGTAAAAAACAAGCGCAATGTCCAGAAAAGCGAAGGGGCCCTGGGGGCCCCTTGCGTGCATCGTGTGACAGGCGTTACGCGTCTGGCGCGGCCTTTGCAGGCGGCTCGCTGTTCTCGTAGATCAGCAGCGGCTTGGAAGATCCGTCGATGACGCTCTCGTCGATCACCACCTTGCTCACGTCCTGCTGGGACGGGATTTCATACATGGTGTCGAGCAGAATGCCTTCCAGGATCGAACGCAGGCCACGTGCGCCGGTCTTGCGCTCCAGGGCCTTCTGCGCCACGGATTTCAGCGCATCCGGACGGAACTCCAGGTCCACGCCTTCCATCTCGAAGAGCTTGCCGTACTGCTTGGTCAGCGCGTTCTTCGGCTCGGTCAGGATCTGCACCAGGGCCGCCTCGTCCAGCTCTTCGAGGGTCGCGATGACCGGCAGACGACCGACGAACTCGGGAATCAGGCCGAACTTGACCAGATCGTCCGGCTCGACCTCACGCAGCGACTCACCGATCTTCTTGCCTTCCTGCTTGCTGCGCACCTCGGCACCGAAGCCGATACCGCCTTTGGTGGAGCGGGCCTGAATCACCTTCTCCAGGCCAGCGAAGGCACCGCCGCAGATGAACAGGATGTTGCGCGTGTCGACCTGCAGGAACTCCTGCTGCGGGTGCTTGCGACCGCCCTGCGGCGGCACCGAAGCCACGGTCCCCTCGATCAGCTTGAGCAGGGCCTGCTGCACGCCCTCGCCCGATACGTCACGAGTGATCGACGGGTTGTCGGACTTGCGCGAAATCTTGTCGATTTCGTCGATGTAGACGATGCCCATCTGGGCCTTCTCGACATCGTAATCGCACTTCTGCAGCAGCTTCTGGATGATGTTCTCGACATCCTCGCCCACGTAACCGGCCTCGGTCAGCGTGGTCGCATCGGCGATGGTGAACGGTACATTGAGCAGGCGCGCCAGGGTTTCCGCCAGCAGCGTCTTGCCCGAACCGGTCGGACCGATCAGCAGGATGTTGCTCTTGCCCAGCTCGACATCGTCTTTCTTGTCGCGCTGATTGAGACGCTTGTAGTGGTTGTACACCGCTACCGACAGCACCTTCTTCGCACGCTCCTGACCAATCACATACTGATCGAGGATGCTGCTGATTTCCTTGGGTGCCGGGAGTTTGTGCGCGCTGCTCTCGGCCTGGGCTTCCTGCACCTCCTCACGGATGATGTCATTGCACAGGTCGACGCATTCGTCGCAGATGAAGACGGAAGGACCGGCGATCAACTTGCGCACTTCGTGCTGGCTCTTGCCGCAGAAGGAGCAATAAAGCAGTTTGCCGCTGTCCTCACCGTTACGGGTATCAGTCATTCGATCAATCCAATACGGTAGGCTTGAAACACAAGATGAAGGCAAATGCGGGCATTTTCAAGGGCACGAATCGTCCCCGTGCAGAATGCCCGCAGCCGGCGCCTCATCTACACCGGCATTTGACGCTTCTCATGCACCGCATCGACCAGGCCGTACTCGACGGCACGCGACGCGCTCATGAAGTTGTCGCGGTTGGTATCACGCTCGATGGTTTCCAGGCCCTGGCCCGTGTGATGCGCCAGCAACTCGTTCAGGCGCTCACGGATGAAGAGGATCTCCTTGGCGTGGATCTCGATATCCGAGGCCTGGCCCTGGAAGCCGCCCAGCGGCTGGTGGATCATCACGCGCGAGTTCGGCAGGCAGAAACGCTTGCCCTTGGCGCCACCGGCCAGCAGGAAAGCGCCCATGCTGCAGGCCTGACCGATGCAGGTGGTGGACACGTCCGCCTTGATGAACTGCATGGTGTCGTAGATGGCCATACCGGCCGTCACCGAACCACCCGGCGAGTTGATGTACAGGTGAATGTCCTTGTCCGGGTTCTCTGCTTCCAGGAACAGCAGCTGGGCGCAGATCAGGTTGGCCATGTAGTCCTCGACCTGACCCACCAGGAAGATCACACGCTCCTTGAGCAGGCGCGAGTAGATGTCATAGGCACGCTCGCCACGAGCGGACTGCTCGATGACCATCGGCACCAGGCCGCCAGCGGCCTGGATTTCAGGCATGTTTTGCATAAAAGGATTGTGGGACATGTCTTGCGCTCACTCCCTAATAGTCATGTCTCAAATACACATAAGCCAGCACGGAGGCTGGCTTATGGTGGTGTTCTCGAACGAGGTGACCCGATCAGTCGGCTTTAGGAGCTTCCGCCGGCTTGACTGCGTCTTCGTAGGAAACCGCTTTATCGGTCACGTTGGCCTTCTGCAGAACAGTATCTACAACTTGTTCTTCCAGTACAACCGAACGCACTTCGTTCATCTGCTGATCGTTCTTGTAGTACCAGGCGACCACTTGCTCGGGCTCCTGGTAGGCGGAGGCCATCTCTTCGATCAGCTCGCGCACGCGGGCTTCGTCAGGCTTCAGCTCGAACTGCTTGACCACTTCCGCGACGATCAGGCCCAGCACGACGCGACGCTTGGCCTGCTCTTCGAACAGCTCGGCCGGCAGTTGGTCTGGTTTGATGTTGCCACCGAACTGCTGAACGGCCTGCACGCGCAGACGATCCACTTCGTTGCCGATCAGCGCCTTCGGCACTTCGACCGGGTTGGCAGCCAGCAGGCCGTCCATTACCTGGTTCTTGACCTTGGACTTGATGGCCTGGCGCAGTTCGCGCTCCATGTTCTTGCGAACTTCGGCGCGGAAGCCTTCCAGACCGCCTTCCTTGATGCCGAACAGGGCGAAGAACTCGTCGTTCAGCTCAGGCAGCTGCGGTGCGGAAACGCTGTTCACGGTCACGGTGAACTCGGCAGTCTTGCCGGCCAGATCGAGGTTCTGATAGTCCTCGGGGAAGGTCGGGTTGATGACGCGCTCTTCACCCGCCTTGACGCCGACCAGAGCCTCTTCGAAGCCCGGGATCATGCGGCCGGAGCCCAGCACCAGCTGAGTACCCTTGGCGCTGCCGCCGGCGAAGGCTTCGCCGTCGATCTTGCCAACGAAGTCGATGTTCAGCTGGTCGTCGTTCTCGGCAGCACGCTCGACGGTTTCGAAGCGGGTGTTCTGCTTGCGCAGGATGTCCAGCATGTTGTCGACATCGCTGTCAGCCACGTCGGCCTGCAGGCGCTCGATGGCGATGGAGTCGAAGCCGGAAACCTCGAACTCGGGGAAAACTTCGAAGGTCGCGACGTATTCCAGATCCTTGCCCTTCTCGAAGGACTTCGGCTCTACCGCAGGAGCGCCGGCCGGGTTCAGCTTCTGCTCGACCACGGCTTCATAGAAGGTGGCCTGAATCAGGTCGCCCAGTGCTTCCTGACGAGCGGCGTCTTCGTAACGCTGACGAATGACGCTCATCGGCACCTTGCCAGGACGGAAGCCAGGAACCTTGGCACGACGGGCAGTCTGTTGCAGACGCTTGTTGACTTCGGTCTCGATGCGCTCGACGGGGACGCCGACGGTCATGCGGCGCTCAAGAGCAGAAGTGCTTTCAACAGAAACTTGCATGGATATTCCTCGTTGCACAGACATAAGCCGGCTCGAACCGGCCCCGAATCAAGGCCAAGCATTCTAGAGGGTCGATATGAAGAAGTCACCCTAGAAACAGGCGGCAATGCGGGGGGATTTGTAAGATGGTGCGGACGGAGAGACTCGAACTCTCACACCTTGCGGCGCCAGAACCTAAATCTGGTGTGTCTACCAATTTCACCACGTCCGCGTGGTTTCAAGCTAAAAACAAAAACGCCAGGCTTTTGGCCTGGCGTTCTGGAATATGGGGTGGACGATGGGAATCGAACCCACGACACCAGGAGCCACAATCCTGTGCTCTACCAACTGAGCTACGCCCACCATATTGCATTGCTTACTCAAATTGCCTGACCGCCAAATGGCGCACCCGGCAGGACTCGAACCTGCGACCATCCGCTTAGAAGGCGGATGCTCTATCCAGCTGAGCTACGGGCGCTTATCCATCCGCTAATGCAGACTTAGAAGCTTTCGGCTCCAGCCTCACCACGGGGGCTTGGCTCTTGCCGTCTCACCCAGCGAGTGGCTGTTCCTGAGAAGCGGGGCGAATGTTATAGACGCTTACGCACCTCGTCAACAGAAAAAATCAAAAAAATTCAGCGATATAAAGGAGTTACGCGAAAACGACGGCAGGCGCCTTTGCCCGGGTGAGCACCCATGCGAGAATGCGCGTCCTTTTTTCATCCTTATTAATGGTTAACCAGCGTAATGACCGCACAACTGATCGATGGCAAGGCGATCGCCGCCAGCCTCCGCCAGCAGATTGCCAAACGCGTCGCCGAACGCCGCGAACAAGGCCTTCGCACTCCGGGTCTGGCCGTGATCCTGGTCGGTACCGATCCTGCCTCCCAGGTCTATGTGTCACACAAACGCAAGGATTGCGAGGAAGTCGGCTTCCTCTCGCGCGCCTATGACCTGCCGAGCGACACCAGCCAGACCGATCTGCTGGCCCTGATCGACGAGCTCAACGACGACCCGGCCATCGACGGTATTCTGGTGCAGTTGCCGCTGCCCGAGCATCTGGACAGCTCGCTGCTGCTCGAGCGCATTCGCCCCGACAAGGATGTGGACGGTTTCCACCCCTACAACATCGGCCGCCTGGCCCAGCGCATGCCGCTGCTGCGCCCCTGCACGCCCAAGGGCATCATGACCCTGCTGGAGAGCACCGGCGTCGACCTCTACGGTCTGCACGCGGTGGTGGTCGGCGCCTCGAACATCGTCGGCCGCCCAATGGCCATGGAGCTGCTGCTGGCCGGCTGTACGGTCACTGTCACCCACCGTTTCACCAAGGACCTCGCCGGCCATGTCGGCCAGGCCGACATCGTCGTGGTCGCCGCCGGCAAGCCGGGGCTGGTCAAGGGCGAGTGGATCAAGCCGGGTGCCATCGTCATCGATGTCGGGATCAACCGCCAGGAAGACGGCAAGCTGGTCGGCGACGTGATCTACGAGACCGCCCTGCCCCGCGCCGGCTGGATCACCCCGGTACCGGGCGGTGTCGGCCCGATGACCCGCGCCGGCCTGCTGGAAAACACCCTGCACGCGGCCGAGCACCTGCATGAGTGATCGCTGCGGCTGAATCGAAAACGGCACCCAAGGGTGCCGTTTTTTTTCGCGGCTGAAACCGCTCCTACAACACAGGCATCGGCCTCACTTGCGCGCCTGTTCCCAGGACTTGAGCAGCTCGTCGTAGGCGATGGTTTCGCCCTTGGGCTTCTCGTTGGCCAGCTTGGGCTTGGGTGCACCCGGCTGATCGAACCAGTACTGCGGATCACGCGGCTCGTTCAGCTTCGGCCCGCACTCGCCAAGCACGTTGGAGCGCTCCAGGCGACCGAGCATGGTGTCCTGCGCGGCAGCCAGGCCATCGAGCGCCTGCTGCGGCGTCTTGTCGCCACTCGCGGCTTCGGCGATGAACTGCCACCACAGCTGGGCCAGACGCGGATAGTCCGGCACGTTGGTGCCGGTCGGCGTCCACTGCACGCGAGCCGGGCTGCGGTAGAACTCCACCAGACCGCCCAGCTTCGGCGCTATGTCCGTCATGGCCTGCGAGTTGATGTCCGATTCGCGAATCGGGGTCAGGCCGACCAGGGTCTTCTTCAGCGAGACGGTCTTGGAGGTGACGAACTGGGCGTACAGCCAGGCCGCCAGGCGCTGCTTCTCCGGGGTCGACTTGAGGAAGGTCCAGGAACCGGTGTCCTGGTAGCCGAGCTTCATGCCCTCCTCCCAGTACGGTCCCTTCGGCGACGGTGCCATGCGCCATTTCGGCGTGCCGTCCTCGTTGACCACCGGCAGGCCCGGCTTGGTCATGTCGGCGGTGAAGGCGGTGTACCAGAAGATCTGCTGGGCAATGGCGCCCTGCGCCGGCACCGGACCGGCCTCGGAGAAGGTCATGCCCTGGGCTTCCGGCGGTGCGTACTGACGCATCCAGTCGACGTACTTCTGCGTGGCGAACACCGCCGCCGGACCGTTGGTATCGCCGCCACGGGCAACGCTGGAGCCCACCGGGCGGCAGCCGTCGACGCGAATGCCCCACTCGTCCACCGGCAGGCCATTGGGCAGGCCCTTGTCGCCGCCGCCAGCCATGGAGAACCAGGCATCGGTGAAGCGCCAGCCCAGCGACGGGTCTTTCTTGCCGTAGTCCATGTGGCCATAGACGCGCTGGCCATCGATTTCCTTGACGTGCTTGGAGAAGAACTCGGCAATGTCTTCATAGGCCGACCAGTTGACCGGCACGCCCAGCTCGTAGCCGTAGATTTCCTTGAACTTGGCCTTGAGTTCCGGGCGCTCGAACCAGTCGGCGCGGAACCAGTAGAGGTTGGCGAACTGCTGGTCCGGCAGCTGGTACAGCTTGCCGTCCGGCCCGGTGGTGAAGGACGTGCCGATGAAGTCCTCGAGATCCAGGGTCGGCGAGGTGTAGTCCTTGGCTTCGCCGGCGATCATGTCGCTGATGGCGACCGCCTTGCCGTAGCGCGCATGGGTGCCGATCAGGTCGGAGTCGTTGACCCAGCCGTCGTAGATGTTCTTGTCCGACTGCATCTGCGTCTGCAGCTTCTCGACCACGTCGCCTTCCTGCAGCAGGTCATGGCGCAGCTTGATCCCGGTGATCTCGCTGAACGCCTTGGCCAGCACCTTGGACTCGTACTCGTGGGTGGTGATGGTTTCCGACACCACGCTGATATCCATGCCGCGGAACGGCTCGGCGGCCTTGATGAACCACTGCAGTTCGGCGAGTTGCTGCTCGGGTGTCAGGGTCGAGGGGTTGAACTCCTCGGCGATCCATTTCTTGGCGGCCTCTTCATAGGCATCCGCCCAGGCCGCACCGCTCAAACCGGACAACGCCAGCAAGGCGGCCAACGCCATGCTATGTCGGGTCTTGTTGTTATTGTCGAACATAGAGACCTCCATCTCAGGATATGGGAGAGGCAAACCGGTGGCAGCCCGGCTCAGCCCCAGCGCATGACTGCGCACAACCACAACAGCGATAGCAGTGACGCTATCCACACGCTCCAGTCGGTCACGCCTATCACCAGCAGGTGCAGGTAGGCGCTACCGAGCAGACCGATGAACAACCGGTCGCCACGGGTCGTGGCGATCGGCAGAAACCCCTTGCGCTCCACGCAAGGCCAGCGCAGCTCCACCAGCGTCATGCCGGCCAGCAGCACGGCGATGACGGCGAAGAACAGCGCAGTCGGCAGAGTCCAGGCCATCCAGCTCATGACGAACCTCCTTATACGCGACCGAGGGCAAAGCCCTTGGCCACATGATTGCGAACGAACCAGATCACCAGCATGCCGGGAATGATGGTCAGCACCCCGGCGGCGGCCAGCACGCCCCAGTCGATCCCCGACGCGGATACCGTACGGGTCATCACAGCGGCGATGGGCTTGGCGTCCACGGATGTCAGGGTGCGCGCCAGCAGCAGCTCGACCCAGGAGAACATGAAGCAGAAGAAAGCCGTGACGCCGATGCCGGAACGGATCAGCGGGATGAAGATCTTCACGAAGAATTTCGGGAAGCTGTAGCCGTCGATATAGGCCGTCTCGTCGATTTCCTTGGGCACGCTGGACATGAACCCCTCCAGGATCCACACCGCCAGCGGCACGTTGAACAGGCAGTGCGCCAGCGCCACGGCGATGTGGGTGTCGAACAGGCCGATGGACGAATACAGCTGGAAGAACGGCAGCAGGAACACCGCCGGCGGCGCCATGCGGTTGGTCAGCAGCCAGAAGAACAGGTGCTTGTCGCCGAGGAAGCGGTAGCGCGAGAAGGCATAGGCCGCCGGCAGCGCCACGCTGAGCGAGATCAGGGTGTTGAGGCTGACGTAGTACAGCGAGTTGAGATAGCCCTCGTACCAGCTGCGATCGGTGAAGATCACCCGGTAGTTTTCCAGGGTGAAATGCTGCGGCCACAGGCTCAGGCCACCGAGAATCTCGGTGTTGCTCTTGAACGACATGTTCAGCAGCCAGTAGATCGGCACCAGCAGGAAGAGGAAGTAGATCAGCAGAGCCAGGCGTTTGCGTAGCATCATGGTCGGCCTCAGCGATTCTTGTCGTCGTGGGTCATGGCGGTATAGAACAGCCAGGACACCAGCAGGATGATCAGGAAGTAGACCAGCGAGAACGCCGCCGCCGGGCCCAGGTCGAACTGACCGATGGCCATCTGCGTCAGGGTCTGGCTGAGGAAGGTGGTGGCGTTGCCCGGGCCGCCCCCGGTCAGCACGAACGGCTCGGTGTAGATCATGAAGCTGTCCATGAAGCGCAGCATCACCGCGATCAGCAGCACGCTCTTCAGCTTGGGCAGCTGGATATGGCGGAACACCGCCCAGTTCGACGCACGGTCGATGCGCGCCGCCTGGTAGTAGACGTCGGGTATCGCCCGCAAGCCCGAGTAGCACAGCAGCGCCACCAGCGACGTCCAGTGCCAGACGTCCATGATCAGCACCGTCACCCAGGCATCCATGGTGTTGGCGGCATAGTTGTAGCTGAGGCCCAGCTTGTTCAGCGCCCAGCCCATCAGGCCGATGTCGGCACGGCCGAAGATCTGCCAGATGGTGCCCACCACGTTCCATGGAATAAGCAGCGGGATGGCCATCAGGATCAGGCACAGCGACGCCCAGCGCCCACGGGTCGGCATGCACAGGGCGATGGCGATGCCCAGCGGAATCTCGATCAGCAGCACGCAGGCGGAGAAGATGAACTGGCGCAGCAGCGAGTCGTGCAGGCGCGGGTCCTGCAACACCTGGCGATACCAGTCGACGCCGACGAAGTAGCGCGTGGCTGGATCGAAGATGTCCTGCACCGAGTAGTTGACCACCGTCATCATCGGCACAATGGCACTGAAGGCCACCAGCAGGAACACCGGCAGGACCAGCCACCAGGCCTTGTTGTTCTGTACTTTCATGGCGCCACCTCCACCAGGTAGTCATCGGCATAGAGCATCAGCCACTGCGCCGGAAAGTTCAGGTAGACCTGTTCGCGTGGCACCGGCTGGTCCTCCTGCAGGCGCGCCTTGAGCACCTGGCCGTCGAGGTCGAAGGTGAGGATCTTGTAGGTGCCGAGGTCCTCGACGTGCAGCACGCGCCCGCACAGCGCGTCCTCATAGGCGCCGTCCCAGACATGCACGAACTCGGGACGGATGCCCACCTGCAGCCGCCTGCCTTCCAGTTCGGCCAGGCGCTGGTTGAGCGCCTCGGAAAGCGGCAGCACGGTATCGGCGAAACGCACGCCACCCTCGCAGCGCTGCACGTCGATCAGGTTCATCCCCGGGCTGCCGATGAAGTAGCCGACGAAGGTATGTCCGGGGCGCTCGAACAATTCGCGCGGCGTACCGAACTGGACGATCTGCCCGCCGTACATCACCGCGATCTTGTCGGCGAAGGTGGAGGCCTCCAGCTGGTCGTGGGTGACGTAGACCATGGTGATATTGAACTGCTCGTGGATCTGCTTGAGCTTGCGCCGCAGCTTCCACTTCAGGTGCGGGTCGATCACCGTCAGCGGCTCGTCGAAGAGAATCGCCGACACGTCGTCACGCACCAGGCCACGCCCCATGGACACCTTCTGCTTCTCGTCGGCGGTGAGGTTGCGCGCCTTCTTGCGCAGCAGCGGATGGAGTTCGAGCACCTCCGCGATCTCATGCACCTTGCTGGTGATGCGCGCCTCGTCCATGCCCTGGTTACGCAGCGGGAAGGCCAGGTTGTCGAACACCGTCATGGTGTCGTAGACCACCGGGAACTGGAACACCTGGGCGATGTTGCGCTGCTGTGGCGACAGTGCGTTGACCGCCTTGCCGTCGAACTGCACCTCGCCCTGGGACGGGCTGAGCAGGCCGGAGATGATGTTGAGCAGGGTCGACTTGCCGCAGCCCGAGGGGCCCAGCAGCGCGTAGGCGCCGCCCTGCTGCCAGATGTGGTTCATCTCGCGGATCGCATAATCTTCCGGCGCCTTCGGCGCACCGCTGTAGCTGTGCGCAAGGTTGTGCAGACGAATCTCGGCCATCAGGCAGCCCTCCCCTGGCGACGACTGGGTGCCTGGACCAATTGCCCATCGGCGGCGAAGACGAACAGCTTGTGGGTCGGGATGTAGATGAGTATCGGCGTGTCCACCGCGTACTCGTGCACGCCTGGCAGGTGCAGTACCAGCACGAACTGTTCGTTGCGCACGTGCAGGAAGGTTTCCGAGCCACTGATCTCGGCCAGCTCCACGGTGACCGCGAGTTCCAGGTCATCGTCGTTCGACGGCACCAGGCCGATATGACTCGGGCGCACGCCGAAACGGTACTCGCCCTCGGCGATGTCGCGCAGGTCCTGATTGAGCGGGAAGTGCACGCAGTCGGCAAAGCTCACCTCGCTGCCGCTGATCCGCCCCGGCATCAGGTTGATCGCCGGCTCGGAGAACAGCTCGGCGGCCAGCACCTGCTGCGGACGGTGATAGACATCGGCGGTCTTGCCACTCTGCACCACCCGCCCCTCGTGCAGGATGGTGGTGGTGCCACCGAGGGCCAGCGCCTCGTTCGGCTCGGTGGTGGCGTAGATGGCGATGGTGTGGCGCGCCTGGAACAGCTCGCGCATTTCCTGGCGCAACTCCTCGCGCAGCTTGTAGTCGAGGTTGACCAGGGGCTCGTCGAAGAGGATCAGCGACGCGTCCTTGACCAGTGCCCGCGCCATGGCCGTGCGCTGCTGCTGACCACCGGACAGTTCCAGTGGGTAGCGTGACAGCAGGTTGTCGATGCGCAGCATGCGCGCCGTGCTCTCGACCTTGTCGGCGATCAGTTCCCTGGCCATTCCGGCCTGGCGCAGCGGCGACGCGATGTTCTCGAACACCGTCAGGGTCGGGTAGTTGATGAACTGCTGATAGACCATCGACACGTTGCGCTGACGCACCGGGACGCCGGTGACATCGGCGCCGTTCATCAGCACGCGGCCGCTGCTGGGTCGATCCAGGCCGGCCATCAGGCGCATCAGGCTGGTCTTGCCGGCCAGGGTGCGGCCCAGCAGAACGTTGAAAGAGCCGGGTTCGAAACTCAGGCAGGCATCATCGATATGCACCTGGCCGTCGACGATACGGGTGACGTGTTCGAGCTTGAGCGACATGGCCTGTCCTTTTTCTTGTCGTGCCATTCGATTACGAACACCTTAGCGACAAGCATGCCAGGGCCGAAAAACATCAACTATCCATTTGATAAACAAGAAAAAACGAGAAATATAAGGAGAGTTCATCGCGACCAGGCTGAACAGCTTTGCACAAGCGGATGTGAACAACTGAACAGTTCGACTGTTGACTTTGAACAGTTTTGAACAAGACTGGACGGACGCGACGCAGGTCGCGAGCACATCGCGGCGCAGATCGCGAACCTACAAGAAGAGAGCGTCCATGACAGAAGCTGCCCGCGCGCAGGCGCACGACACCATCATCGAGCAATCCTGGTCGCGCTGCCGTGACTACGGCCTGACCCACCAGAGTCCGCCCTGCTTCGACCCGCCCCCTCCCGGTGAACTCTCGGCCCTGCTGGAGAGCCGCCAGGCACTGGTACAGACCACCCACCAGGAAGTGCTGCCCTACTACGGCACCATCCTGGCCAACTCCAACTGCCTGATCATGCTCGCCGACGAGCAGGGCCGGCTGTTGCAGTCCTGGGGCGACCAGCGCTTCATCGAACCGCGCCAGGCCGCGGGCTTCGTCGCCGGCGCCAGCTGGCTGGAGCGCTACACCGGCACCAATGCCATCGGCACCGCGCTCAGCTGCGGCCAGGCCGTGCACATCCAGCACGACGAGCACTTCCTCAAGGCCAACCGCTTCATGACCGGCTCGGCCTCACCGATCTTCGACGAACAGCGACGCATGGTCGCCGTGCTCGACGTGTCCAGCGACAGCTACCTGCCGCCCGCGCACACCCTGGGCATGGTCAAGATGATGAGCCAGTCGGTGGAGAACCGCCTGATCCTCAAGCTGTTCGCCGAGCAGTACCACCTGCTCAGCTTCAATACCAGCCTGGACAACCTCGACAGCCCCTGGGCCGGGCTGGTGGTGTTCGACGAGCAGGGCCACGTGGTCTCGGCGAACCGCCGCGCCGACAACCTGCTCGGGCAACCCCTTGCCTACTGCGCCATCGAGCAGCTGTTCGACGTGCCACTGCAGCAGTTGCTCAACCAGCCGGACAATCTGCCCTTCAACCTGCGCACCAGCGGCCACTTTCGCTTCCACGCGCGGGTGCGCCGCCCTACCCGGCCAGCCCCCGTTCAACCCCGCGACTTCCGACCGCCGCTGACCAGCCGCAGCAAGCAGGAGCCGCATCTGCACGCACTCAACCTGGGCGACGCCAGAGTGGACAAGGCCATTCGCCAGGCCGAACGCCTGCTGGAGAAGGACATCCCGATTCTGGTGCAGGGTGAAACCGGCGCCGGCAAGGAGGTCTTCGTCAAGGCCCTGCACCGCTCCAGCTCACGCGCCAGCCAGGCGTTCATCGCGGTCAACTGCGCCGCCATCCCGGCGGAGCTGGTGGAGTCGGAGCTGTTCGGCTACGAGAAAGGCGCCTTCACCGGCGCCAGCCAGAAGGGCCATGTCGGCCTGATCCGCAAGGCGCACAAGGGCACGCTGTTTCTCGACGAAATCGGCGACATGCCGCTGCGCGTCCAGGCCCGATTGCTGCGCGTCCTGCAGGAACGCTGCGTGCAGCCGCTGGGCAGCAGCGAGTTGCACCCGGTGGACGTGCGCCTGATCTCCGCGACCAACCGCCCGTTGCGCCAGGACATCGACAATGGCCAGTTTCGCGCCGACCTCTACTACCGCATCAGCGGCCTGAACCTGGAGCTGCCGCCGCTGCGCGAACGCACCGACAAGGCGGCCCTGTTCCAGAAACTCTGGGAACAGCACCGCGAACCCAGGCAGTGGGCGGGGCTCAGTCGCGAGGTACTCGAGCTGTTCCAGCGCCACCCCTGGCCGGGTAACCTGCGCCAGCTCAGCAGCGTGCTGCGCGTCGCGCTGGCCATGGCCGACGACCAGCCGATTCGCGCCGAACACCTGCCGGACGATTTTTTCACCGACCTGCCCGGCGCGGCGCCGCAGCCGTCACAGCCCGTGGCAGACAGCGACGACCTGGCCAGCCAGTACCAGGCCTGCGGCGGCAACATCTCCTACCTGGCGCGCCACCTCGGCCTGAGTCGCAACACCCTGTACAAGCGCCTGCGTGAACAGGGGCTAAAGGTCTGAATACGGCCGTCATCTCGCCTTGGCGAGGCAATAAGCAAATTCGACTAGGAGTCATCCAGAGACCACAAAACTCCAGGGGTCTTTCCCACACGTGAGGATGCACGACTGATTTTTTCAGGGAATCCCAGGGAAAGACCAAACCAATGCAGCCCATGGCCATGGCACATTGCAATCAACCAGATATCTTCTAGCTTTTCCCTGAAATAACCACGCACAGGGATGCCACAAGCGATGAAACTAAGACTCTCGAAATACTGTATCTGCACTGCGACTCTGTTAGCACTGGCTGGCTGCGCACAAGGCCTTCACCACAACGAAGGCGCGACACAGATAGCACACTCCCCCGATGGCAAGCACATTCGCAGCATCTTTATTCCAGATCCAGGCAACGCCACTCAAACCAACGAGCACCCCATCGAAAAGGGAGAAGCGTTCTCCATCAAGCTGATTTCGGCATACATTTGCGACTTCCGCGAGGGTAGCGGCCCCAGAGACTGGTTCTCCAGAAGCAATGCAGGCGCTTTGCCTTGTGAGGGCGGTGATGGCAACACAAGCCTGCTAGGAACCACCAACTACACTCGTGGGGAAATTGCCATCATCGTCAATGCGGGAGAACGTAACGATGGAGTGACAGGGCTGACGTTCAACCCCGCCGATATACAACGCAATGGCCGGATTGTTTATTACAACGAAGACATCCGAGAAAGCGGCCAACTCATCAACGCATTGAATATTCCCATCTATGGTCCGAAGACATACGAAGGTGGGTCGTTCTTCATGGATTGGGCAATCCTCGAACTGGACAACGACGAAAGCGTCCAGAGCCGTCAACTGCTTCAGGAACTGGCCAAAATTGGCAGTGCAGCCTATGCCCCGGGCACTCCGGTACTCAATCTCTTGAATACTCTCGGAGGGGCACTGCTAGGCACGAACGGCGATGACGTAGAACTTCGCTACCAAGTCGAATTCGACCCGCCATACTCTGGAGTGACGAAGAAAGACAGCAATGCCATCCAGAAGCGCGTCACGCCCTATGCGCCTCTACGAGAGGGGTACTACGTCATCGTTCGGGAAGAAAATCGTGACCAGCTTCCCCCCTTTGAAAAACTTCGTGTCAGCCAAGGTAAATACAATCCCTTACTGGCAATAAAAAATGCGCCTAATCAGCCTTACCGGCTTTACAAGGATCGTTCTTGGCTACTTGTACGCGTTGCCCGTGAAGACCACGCCAAAGCATTGACTCAAGACGCTTCGACCACGGCGGCGCAGCTTCTGGAACAATTGAGTAAGGTTCCAAAAACCTCTGCTCAATATCTAGAAGTCCTGTCACAGGCGATCGAAGAGGCCCAAAAGGGCAAGCCCAAGACAACAAGCAATGAACCGATAGAGAAACGCTGAAAATTCGTCATTCTCGCGCAGGCGAGAATCCAAAACCGACAAACGTCCCGGGCTCCCGCCGTCGCGGGAGCGACGATAATCACCGTTTCTGCCTCCTAACCCATCCAGTCATACAGTTCACGCGATGCAACAAATTACGCGACGCCTGAATAACAGGGGCGGCAGCAGGGCGTACGCCCTCACAGCCACTCGACTGTGGCCCAACAATCCATCGAGGCAACGTCAAAAGACCAGCATTGAAAGGACTTGTACTATCCACACCAACACGCACCATCATCAGTCACATATTTCATTGCCGGGCAATCGCATCAACGGCCATGCCGAAACCAACACCGCCATCGTCAAGAAGACCTCGGTCCCGCGCCGATTGCCACCGATGAACTGACAAGGAACGCTCATGCCCTCCTCCCTACGCCCCCTGCTCGCCGCCCTCGGCCTCTGCCTGGCCAGCCAGAACGCGCTCGCCGAACTGCGCCCGGCCGTCGATGCCGCCGTGAAGCCCGTGATGCAGGCCTACGCCATCCCCGGCATGGCCATCGCCATCAGCCACAAGGGGCAGCAGCACTTCTTCGACTATGGCGTCGCCTCCCGTGAAAGCGGCCAGGCCGTGGATCGTCACACGCTGTTCGAGCTGGGTTCGATCAGCAAGCTGTTCACCGCCACCCTCGGCGCCTACGCGGAAGCGCGTGGCACCCTGAACCTCAGCGACAACGCCAGCCAGTACCTGCCAGCCCTGCAAGGCAGCGAGTTCGACCATATCAGCCTGCTGGACCTGGCGACCTACAGCGCCGGCGGCCTGCCGCTGCAGTTCCCGGACGCGGTAGGCGACGAGCTCCAGATGCTCGACTACTACCGCAACTGGCAGGCCGTCTATCCGGCCGGCACCCGTCGCCAGTATTCCAACCCGAGCATCGGCCTGTTCGGTCACCTGGCGGCGGCCAGCCTGGCCGAACCCTTCCAGCAGGTGATGGAGCAGGACCTGCTGCCACGACTGGGCATGCAGGAAAGCTACGTGCAGATACCGGCCGGGCAGATGCAGCACTACGCCTGGGGCTACCGCGACGACAAGGCCATGCGCGTAGGCCCCGGTGCCCTGGATGCCGAAGCCTACGGGTTGAAATCCAGCGCCACCGACATGCTGCGCTTCATCGAGGTCAACCTGCACCCGGATCGCCTGCCCTCGCCGCTGCACCAGGCCGTCAGCGCCACTCATCGCGGCTACTACCAGGTCGGTGAGATGACCCAGGCCCTCGGCTGGGAACGCTACGCCTACCCCATCAGCCTGGAACGGCTGCAGGCCGGCAACTCCGCCGACATGGCCCTGCAGCCACATCCCGTCGAGCGTTTCGCCGTGGCCAAGCCTGCCGAAGGCGATCTGCTGCTGAACAAGACCGGCTCGACCAATGGCTTCGGCGCCTACATCCTGCTGCTGCCCGCACGGGACACCGGGCTGGTGATACTCGCCAACCGCAACTACCCCAACGCCGAGCGTGTGCGCCTGGCACTAAGGATCATCGAGGCGCTATCGCCCTGAGTCAGACGTTCGCCAACCACCACTGCTGCGCGCGCATGGCCAACGGCGACAGCGTGCGCCCTGCCAGACGAACCAGTGCACAAGGCAGCGCCAGCGCCTCGGCAGGCATGGCCAAACCTGCCGCCTGGGGCAAGTCGACCACCTGGCCGCTGGCCAACTCAGCGGCCACGGCTTGCCGCCAGGTCAACAACAGCTCGTTGCTCACGAGCAACCGCCGCCGCAACAGACCCAGGTCACTGCAGGTCAGACGCACCGGTAGTTGCGCGGCATCGATATGCAGCAGGCTGCACAACCGCTGAGCAATACTGGCGTCGAAGCGCACACAACTCCAGGGATAGTCGAGCAAGCGCGCAGGCGTGATGGCCGCGCCATCAAGCAAAGGATGCTGCGCACGGCAAAACAATGAGGCTGCCTGTGCCGGCAGCTCATGCACAACGAAACGGCCATCCTCGACCAGTGGCCTGGCGTAGGCGACGAAGAACTCGATACGCTCGGCCAGCAGCGCCTCGCGCAAAGCCTCCCAGTGATTGACTTCGATATCGAGGCGCACCTCGCTGCCCGCAGGCTGCAGTTGCTCGATCAGCCGTTCAAGCCGGTCAGCCTCCACCAACTGACTGACCCCGAAAGCCAGACGCCCAGCCTGCAGCCCACGCAACTCATCAACCTCGAATTGCAGGCAGGTGGCCTGGGCGATCAGCTCGCGAGCGCGCGCAACGATCTGTCGACCGGCGGCCGTCAGGCTCACCCGACGTGTGTCGCGGTCGAACAAACGCACGCCCAGCTCGCGCTCCAGGGTCTGGATGCTACGACTGAATGCGGTCTGCGACAGGTTCGCGCGCTGCGCAGCCCGAGAGAAGTGCAACTCCTCGGTCAACAGCAGTAGGTGCTGCAAGCGTTTCAAGTCCATTCAGGCACCACCTGCATCAATAAGACTGCAATTTTGCATTGGACGACTTTATAGCCCAGCCAGCAGGATGCGTCATCGCCCTGAAGGTATCGCCTATCCATGCTCCTGCGTGCCCTGATACTCGCCAGCTTTACGTTGCTCGCCGCCTGCCAGCCATCAGCCCCTCAGCTGATCTTCGTCGGCGGTCCGATTCTGACCGTCGACCCAGAGGATCGGGTGGTCGAAGCACTGGCAGTGCAGGATGGTCGCATCCTCGCCACAGGCTCACGCCAGCAGATACTGGCGCTGGCAGGATCTGACAGCGAGATCGTCGATCTGCACGGCAAGACCCTGCTACCTGGGCTGATCGCCGCACACGAACACCCGACCCTCAGCGCCCTGTTCGCGGGCGCAGTGGATCTGTCCGGTTTCACTCATCGTGATAATCAATCGGTTTGGCAGGCGCTACGCCAGCGCGTGGCAAGCACTGCGCCGGGCGAATGGGTGTACGCCGTCGGCCTCGATCCGATCCTGGTGCCGGATCTGCAGATTCCACCCCGCCAGCAGCTCGATCAGTTGGCGCCAAACAACCCGGTGCTGCTGATCGGACAGAACCTGCACTCGTTCTGGGCCAACTCGCGCGCCTTCGCCGTTGCTGGTGTGGATCGCCACACCCCGAACCCGAGCGCGGCCTCCTACTACCAGCGCGACGACCAGGGCGAACTGACCGGGATGATCGTCGAAACCCAGGCAGCCAGGCCCTTCATGACCGAGCTCAGACGCCCCTGGGCACTGCTGCAGCGCTATGAGCGCACGCTCGATGATTTGCTAGCCAATGGCTTCACCACGGTGGCATCGCTGGGCTACAACGTGCCGCCGCTGATGGCACGCTACGCCGCGCTGCGCCACTGGCGACCACGCATCCGCCAATACTTCTATCTGACCGAACAGGAACTCGATGCCCTGCCAGAAAGCCCTGACAACGGCTCGGACAGCTTCGCCGTGCTCGGCGTCAAACTCTGGGCAGACGGTTCGCCCTACACTGGCAGCATGTTCAGCCGTAGCGCCTACCTCGACAGCCCGCTGAACCGCACCCTGGGCATCACGCCCGGCAGCTACGGCCAGCCATTGCTCGGTGTGGCGGCACTGCGCGAAAAAATCGAGCACTACAATCGCGCCGGCTGGCAGGTCGCGATCCACAGCCAGGGCGATGCCTCACTGCTCGAAGTGGCCCGAGCCCTCGAACAGGCCGCGCCACTGAGTGGGCAAGCCCCAGCAGTACGCCTGGAACACGCCATCGAACTACCGAAGCCGCTGATGCCGGAGCTGACAGCCCAGGGCGTGGCCGTGTCGTTTCATATCAACCACCTGCTCTATTACGGCGATGCCTTGCAGGACTCGGTGATAGGTCGCTTCATGACTCAACGCAGCCTGCCTGTGCGCAGCGCCTTCAGCGCCGGCCTGCACCCCACCTTGCATGCGGACAGCCCGATGTTTCCGGCCCAGCCTTTCAGCCTGATGCAAACGGCGATGCTCAGGCGTAGCCAGAGTGGTACTCCAATCAACCCCAGCGAGACCATCGACGCCCACCAGGCGCTACGCGCCATGACCATAAACGCCGCCTACCAACTGCGCCAGGACTCACTCTTGGGCAGCCTGGAGCCAGGCAAATGGGCGGACTTGACGGTGGTCAGCGACAATCCTTATCGGATGCCGCCAACGCAATTGCGGCAGATGCAGGTCAACGCCGTTTACTTGGGTGGGCGCCAGGTATACAGCGACTGATAACAAAAGGCCGCCCGTGGGCGGCCTTGGAGTGGCGCTCGCTTACTCGGCCAAGCGCCAGGTGGTGCCGCCCTTGCCGTCTTCCAGTACCACGCCCATGGCAGTGATCTGGTCACGGATGCGGTCGCTTTCCGCCCAGTTCTTCTCGGCACGCGCCTGCAGGCGCGCGGCGATCAGTGCCTCGACCTCGGCCGCATCGACCTTGCCGGCAGCGCCCGCCTGGAGGAAGGCTTCCGGCTCCAGCTGCAGCACGCCCAGCACGGCGGCCAGCTGCTTGAGCTGGGCAGCCAGGCCGGCAGCGGCCTGCAGGTCGGATTCGCGCAGGCGGTTGACCTCACGGATCATCTCGAACAGCACCGCACAGGCCTCCGGCGAGTTGAAGTCGTCGTCCATCGCCGCACCGAAGCGCTCGACGAAGGCTTCGCCACCGGCAGGCGCCAGCTCCGGCAGGCCCTTGAGGCCGTTGTAGAAGCGTTCCAGGGCGCCCTTGGCTTCCTTGAGGCTCTCTTCGGAGTAGTTGATCGGGCTGCGGTAATGGCTGGACACCAGCAGATAACGCACCACCTCCGGGTGATACTTCTCCAGCACCTCGCGGATGGTGAAGAAGTTGCCCAGGCTCTTGGACATCTTCTCGCCATCGACGCGCACCGCCCCGGCGTGCATCCAGGCCTTGGCGTACTGCTTGCCGGTGGCCGCCTCGCTCTGCGCGATCTCGTTCTCGTGGTGCGGGAACACCAGGTCCGGGCCGCCGCCGTGGATGTCGAAGGTCTCGCCCAGGCAGCAGGTGGACATCACCGAGCACTCGATGTGCCAGCCCGGACGGCCCTTGCCCCACGGCGAATCCCAGCTCGGCTCGCCCGGCTTGGCGCCTTTCCACAGAACGAAGTCCAGCGGGTCTTCCTTGATTTCATCGACCTCGATGCGTGCGCCGATCTTCAGCTCGTCGATCTTGCGCCGCGACAGCTTGCCGTAGGTTTCGAACTTAGTGACGCGGTAGTACACGTCGCCATTACCCGGCGCATAGGCGAAGCCCTTGTCGATCAGGGTCTGGATCATCTGGTGCATGCCGGCGATATGGCCGGTGGCGCGCGGTTCGATGTCCGGGCGCAGCACGGACAGACGCGCCTCGTCCTCGTGCATCGCGGCGATCATGCGCTCGACCAGCGCCTCGAACGGTTCGCCGTTCTCGTTGGCGCGGCGGATGATCTTGTCGTCGATGTCGGTGATGTTGCGCACGTAGGTCACGTCATAGCCGCGCTGACGCAGCCAGCGGGTGACCACGTCGAAGGCGACCATCACGCGGGCGTGACCGATATGGCAGTAGTCGTACACGGTCATGCCGCACACGTACATGCGCACCTGGTTGCCGATCAGTGGCTGGAAGGCGTCCTTGGTCTTGGTCAGGGTGTTGTAAATGCTCAGCATCTTTCTCTAATTCCTCAAGCACGGCGTGCAAGGCAGCGCGCGATGATCAGGCAACGCGGGGCGAGGTGAGCAAACGCTTTGCCAACCTCGCATCGACGCTGCCTGATTGAGCGCAGCGATTTGCCAGCCGTTATTGCCCCCAGGAGTCGCGCAGGGTCACGGTACGGTTGAACACCAGGGCATCGGCGGTCGAGTCCTTGTCCAGGCAGAAGTAGCCTTCGCGCTCGAACTGGAAGCGATCGTCGGCAGTAGCCTGGGCCAGCGACGGCTCGGCACGGCAACCGGTGAGCACCACCAGCGAATCCGGGTTGATGTTGTCGAGGAAGCTGCCGCCCTCTTCCGCCTTCTCCGGGTTGGCCGAGCGGAACAGGCGATCGTACAGGCGCACCTCGCAGGCCACGCTCTCGGCCGCCGGCACCCAGTGGATCACGCCCTTGACCTTGCGCCCTTCCGGGTTCTTGCCGAGGGTGTTCTCGTCGTAGGAACAACGCAGCTCGACGATGTTGCCGGCGGCGTCCTTGATGGCCTCGTCGGCGCGGATCACGTAGCTGCCGCGCAGGCGCACTTCGCCACCGGGGATCAGACGCTTGAAGCCGTCCGGCGGGGTTTCCTCGAAGTCGCTGGCATCGATGTAGATCTCGCGGGAGAACGGCAGCACGCGCACGCCCATGTCCTGCTTCGGGTGGCGCGGCAGCTCGAGGTTCTCGACCTGGCCTTCCGGGTAGTTGGTGATCACCACCTTGAGCGGCTTGAGCACGCACATGGCGCGCGCGGCGTTGGCGTCCAGGTCGTCACGAATGGCGAATTCCAGCATGCCGATATCCACCAGGCCGCCGGCACGGTTGACGCCGATCATGTCGCAGAAGGTACGGATCGACGCCGGGGTGTAACCGCGACGGCGGTAACCGGACAGCGTCGACATGCGCGGGTCGTCCCAGCCATCGACGTGTTTCTCGTCGACGAGCTGCTTGAGCTTGCGCTTGCTGGTGATGGTGTAGTTCAGGTTCAGGCGGGCGAATTCGTACTGACGCGGCGCCGCCGGCACCGGCAGGTTGGCCAGGAACCATTCGTACAACGGACGGTGATCCTCGAACTCCAGGGTGCAGATCGAGTGCGTCACGCCCTCGATGGCGTCGGACTGACCGTGGGTGAAGTCGTAGCTCGGGTAGATGCACCACTTGTCGCCCGTCTGGTGGTGATGGGCGTGGCGGATGCGATAGAGGATCGGGTCGCGCAGGTTGATGTTCGGCGAGGCCATGTCGATCTTGGCACGCAGCGAACGGGCGCCGTCCGCGAACTCGCCAGCCTTCATGCGGGCGAACAGGTCCAGGTTCTCCTCCACCGAACGCTCACGGAACGGGCTGTTCTTGCCCGGCTCGGTGAGGTTGCCACGGTATTCGCGCATTTCTTCGGCGTTCAGATCGCAGACGAAGGCCTTGCCCGCCTTGATCAGCTCGATGGCCCAGGCATGCAGCTGGTCGAAGTAGTTGGAGGCATAGCGCTCCTCGCCCGCCCACTTGAAGCCCAGCCACTCGACGTCGGCCTTGATCGCGTCGATGTATTCCTGGTCTTCCTTGGCCGGGTTGGTGTCGTCGAAACGCAGGTTGCACTGGCCGCCGAACTCCTCGGCCAGGCCGAAGTTCAGACAGATGCTCTTGGCATGACCGATGTGCAGGTAGCCGTTGGGCTCCGGCGGAAAGCGGGTCACGATCTGGGCGTGCTTGCCGCTGTCCAGATCGGCCTGGACGATGGGGCGCAGGAAGTTGGCGGCTTTTTCGACGGTGGGCTTGCTCATGGTGTCCTTAACAATACTGGCGCGGCACAGGGTAGGCCGCCTCGGGCAAAGTCCGTATCATAACCAACCTGTCAAGCCCCTGACAGGGTGCATGCCACCCTGACAAGCGCTGTTCATCCACGAGCCGAGCGCTCGAACCTGCCTCATCACGGATACGATCATGATCAAACTGCACACCAACCACGGCGTCATCACCCTGAACCTGTTCGCCGACAAGGCCCCGGAAACCGTGGCCAACTTCGAGCAATACGTGAAGGAAGGCCACTACGACGGCACCATCTTCCACCGTGTGATCGGCAACTTCATGATCCAGGGCGGCGGTTTCGAGCCGGGCATGAAGCAGAAGCCGACCCGTGCACCGATCAAGAACGAAGCCAACAACGGCGTTGCCAACAAGGTCGGCACCGTCGCCATGGCCCGCACCATGGAGCCGCATTCGGCCAGCGCGCAGTTCTTCATCAACGTCGCCGACAACAGCTTCCTCAACCACAGCGCACCGACCGTTCAGGGCTGGGGCTACGCCGTGTTCGGTGAAGTGGTCGAAGGCATGGACGTGGTCGAGAAGATCAAGGGCGTCTCCACCACCATGAAAGCCGGCCACCAGGACGTACCGGTCGACGACGTAGTCATCGAAAAGGCCGAAGTCGTAGCCGAGTAAGTCGATGATCCTGCTGATCTCCGATCTGCACCTCGAAGAGAAACGCCCGGACATCACCCGGGCGTTTCTGCATTTTCTCGCCACGCGCGCGCGCCAGGCCGAGGCGCTGTACATCCTCGGCGACTTCTTCGAGGTCTGGATCGGCGACGACGGCATGTCGCCCTTCCAGCATGAGATCGCCCGCGCCCTGCGCGAGCTGAGCGATGCCGGCACGCGCATCCACCTGATGCACGGCAACCGCGACTTTCTCATCGGCAAGGCATTCTGCCGCGAGGCCGGCTGCACCCTGCTCAGCGATCCCTGCACGGTGCAACTGGGCGGTGAGCGCGTACTGCTGATGCACGGCGACAGCCTGTGCACCCTGGATGTCGGCTACATGAAGCTGCGGCGCTGGCTGCGCAACCCGCTATCACTGCTGGTCCTGCGCAATCTGCCGCTCGCCACCCGGCAGAAGCTGGCACGCAAGCTGCGCAACGAAAGCCGCGCGCAAACGCGGATGAAGGCCAGCGAGATCGTCGACGTCACGCCGCAGGAAGTGCTCAGGGTCATGGCCGCGCATGGCGTGCGCACGCTGATCCATGGCCACACCCATCGCCCGGCCGTGCATGAGCTGGAGGTGAACGGCCAGCCGGCACGGCGCATCGTGCTGGGCGACTGGGATCGCCAGGGCTGGGCGCTGCAGATCGATGACGAGGGCTTCAACCAGGCGCCGTTCGAGCTTGCTCCCGCAAACGCCTGCGAGCCGTAGCCATACAATCCTGTAGGAGCGGCTTCAGCCGCGAAAGGCCGCTACTGCAATGTTCGCGGCTGAAGCCGCTCCTACAGTGCTCAATCTGAGGTGACCACCGCCGCCGTGGCCTTATGCAGCGATGTAGGGCGGGTGAAACCCGCCATCTCCTTCGCGGCGGGTTTCACCCGCCCTACCCGGCCAAACGCCTCCAAACCGTAGCCCGTACAAATACTCAATCTAAGGTGGCCACCGCTTCGGCGGCCTTATGCAGGGACACCACTGTGGAAACGGAACTGCTCGTCCGGCGAGGTGATCAGTTCCTGCTCCACGGCCCGCACCACCTCGATACGCGCATCGACATCGGCCGCATCGCCGTACAGGTAAGCGAGCTTGAGATAGCCCCGGTAGTGGCGCCCTTCGCTTTCCAGCAGCCCGGCGTAGAACTTGGCCAGCTCGGCGTCCAGACGCGGCACCAGCGCGGCGAAGCGCTCGCACGAACGCGCCTCGATGAAGGCGCCCACCACCAGCACGTCCACCAGCCGCTCGACTTCGCCATTGCGCAGCAGCGCACGCAGGCCGGCGGCGTAGCGCGAGGCCGATACGTGGCGGATCTCGATACCCCGGCCGCGAATGATCTTGCTCACCTGCTCGAAGTGCACCAGCTCTTCACGGGCCAAACGCGACATTCTCGCGGTCAATTCGGTCTTGGTCAGGTAGCGCCCCATGAGGCTCAGGGCTGTCTGTGCGGCCTTGTACTCCAGGTTGCGGTGATCGAGCAGCAGGATTTCCTGCTGACGCAAGGCCTCGTCCAGCCAGGCATCCGGGGTGGCGACGCCGCCAAGAAAGCCGAGAATTTCCTGCAGGATCGACACAGGTTCTTCGCCGTTACTCGGAATATGCTCGGCATTTGACATCATATTTGAAGCGCTCATGGTGCTGGCGAGGTTTAAAATGGCGGGCCATTATACGAGTGACAGGCCCGTCGACCAGCACAGCGTTGATACAGGTCAACGAGCGGCTGAAGCCGGCGCACCTATAGTTGGATAAGCGCTATTCATTCTCAGGGAGACGACCATGCAAGCGATTCGCAGTATTCTGGTGGTGATGGAGCCCCAACACCCGGAAGGCCTGGCACTGAAGCGGGCCAAACTGATAGCTGGAGTCACCCAGTCGCACCTGCACCTGCTGGTGTGCGACAAGAAGGGCGATCACAGCGCCTGGCTCAACGACCTCAGCAGCGGCCTCGCCCAGGAGGGTTTCAGCGTCTCCACCCAGCAGTCCTGGCACGACAACCTGCACCAGACCATCATCACCGTGCAGCAGGCCGAAGGCTGCAACCTGGTGGTCAAGCAGCACCTGCCGGACAACCCCCTGAAGAAAGCCCTGCTCACCCCCGAGGACTGGAAGCTCCTGCGCTACTGTCCGGGGCCGGTGTTGATGGTCAAGACCGACCGCCCATGGACCGGCGGCAGCATCCTCGCCGCCGTGGATGTGGGCAATGCAGATGGCGAGCATCGCACCCTGCATGCCGGCATCATCAGCCACGGCTACGATATCGCCGGGCTGGCCAAGGGCACCCTGCACGTCATCACCGCCCACCCGACGCCCATGCTGTCCGCCGTCGATCCGACCTTCCAGCTGAAAGAGACCATCGAGGCGCGCTACCGCGAGCAATGCCGCAGCTTCCAGGCCGAGTACGACATCAGCGACGAGCGCCTGCACGTGGTCGAGGGCCCTGCCGACGTGGTGATCCCGCAAATGGCTCACCGCCTCGGCGCCGCCGTCACGGTGATCGGCACGGTGGCGCGCACGGGGCTCTCCGGCGCGCTGATCGGTAACACGGCCGAGGTGGTGCTCGATGCACTGGAAAGCGATGTCCTGGTGCTCAAGCCGGATGAGGTGATCGCCCACCTCGAAGAACTGGTGGCGCAGCGCTGAAGCTGCCCCGGAAATGAAAATGCCGCTCGAGGTCGAGCGGCATTTTTGTATCTGCCGGTGTCGGGCTAGACCCTTACTTCCAGGCCTTCGCGCAGGAATTTCGGAGCGATGTAGCGCTCGTAGTGCGCCTCGGACAACAGGAAGAACTCGCGGTCGATGGCATCGCGCAGCTCGGGCAGGCCCCAGCCGCGAAACTCCGGGAGCAGCACCATGCCGTAGGCCTCCAGCTGATTGATCATGCGCGCGCCGCGCGCGATCAGCTGATACGCCCAGCAATAGGGCGACTGCTGCGGCACGAAGCGGATCTGCCGCTGCTCCAGCTGGCTCCGCAGGCGCTGCTCGTCGAACACCTCCAGCTTGGCCGCCATCACCTGCACCAGCAGGACTTCCAGGCGCGTCCAGACGGCGCGCTTCTCCTCGTCGCCGTAGCTGTTCCAGTTGATCACCTCGTGGTGGAAGCGCTTGCAACCGCGGCAGACCACATCGCCATAGACGGTCGAACACAAGCCTACACAAGGCGTCTTGATGCGCTGATTGGACATGGCAAAGCGATATAGACAGCAGAACGGTCGAGCATCTTAGCCCTTTGTCTAATCCAGATCACCCCTACCAATACAGGGACGTCGGCTTAACTTTGTCCGCGCTTTCCAGTAGAATCGGCCCGCCTTTTACGGCGCCAATGTCCGTTGGAAGCTGTTTTCAAAGCGTCACGAGCACAGTCGATCCTGCAGGTACGATGGCGACGCAGCCGCTCGAAGTCCCCCCGAGCGTCTGCGTCAGCCCTCATCAGAACCCGTCCTGCCGGCGTAAAACTTTGAAAGCAGCTTCTACAAGAGACTCATGCAATCTCGGCTGATCGGCTCATAAAGTCGAAAAGCGCCTGGTTCGTGAGTATCTGGATCGCGTCCCGGACAACCCTTTGGGACCACTGATGAGGGTAATAACTGTGCTTGAAGCCTATCGCAAACACGTAGTAGAGCGTGCCGCTCAGGGTATCGTGCCCCAGCCGCTGAACGCCGAACAAACCGCAGGCCTGGTCGAGCTGCTGAAAAACCCGCCGGCTGGCGAAGAAGAATTCCTCGTAGACCTGATCACCAACCGCGTGCCGCCAGGCGTGGACGAAGCCGCCTACGTCAAGGCCGGTTTCCTCTCTGCCGTTGCCAAGGGCGAAGCCACTTCCCCGCTGATCAGCAAGCAGCGTGCCGCTGAACTGCTGGGCACCATGCAGGGCGGCTACAACATCGCCACCCTGGTCGACCTGCTGGACGATGCCGCCCTCGGCACCGTTGCCGCCGAGCAGCTCAAGCACACCCTGCTGATGTTCGACGCCTTCCACGACGTCGCCGAGAAAGCCAAGGCCGGCAATGCCAACGCCAAGGCCGTGCTGCAGTCCTGGGCCGATGGCGAGTGGTTCACCAACAAGCCGGCCATCGCCGAGAAATACAGCCTGGCCGTGTTCAAGGTCCCGGGCGAAACCAACACCGACGACCTGTCCCCTGCCCCGGACGCCTGGTCGCGCCCCGACATCCCGCTGCACGCCCTGGCCATGCTGAAAATGGCCCGCGACGGCATCGTGCCGGAGCAGCAAGGCGCCATCGGCCCGCTGAAGCAGATCGAAGAGATCAAGGCCAAGGGCTTCCCGGTCGCCTACGTCGGTGACGTGGTCGGTACCGGTTCGTCCCGCAAGTCCGCCACCAACTCGGTGCTGTGGTTCTTCGGCGACGACATCCCCTACGTTCCGAACAAGCGTGCCGGCGGTTTCTGCTTCGGCACCAAGATCGCTCCGATCTTCTACAACACCATGGAAGATGCCGGCGCCCTGCCGATCGAGTTCGATGTCTCGAACATCAACATGGGCGACGTGATCGATGTCTACCCGTACGCTGGCAAGGTCTGCAAGCACGGCACCGACGACGTCATCACCACCTTCGAACTGAAGACCCCGGTGCTGCTCGACGAAGTCCGCGCTGGCGGCCGTATCCCGCTGATCGTCGGCCGCGGCCTGACCGAGAAGGCGCGTGCCGAGCTGGGCCTGGGCGCTTCCGAGCTGTTCAAGAAGCCGGAGCAACCGGCTGACAGCGGCAAGGGCTTCACCCTGGCGCAGAAGATGGTCGGCAAGGCCTGCGGCGTCGAAGGCGTGCGTCCGGGCACCTACTGCGAACCGAAGATGACCACCGTCGGCTCCCAGGACACCACCGGCCCGATGACCCGCGACGAGCTGAAAGACCTGGCTTGCCTGGGCTTCTCCGCTGACCTGGTGATGCAGTCCTTCTGCCACACTGCGGCCTATCCGAAGCCGATCGACGTCACCACCCACCACACCCTGCCGGATTTCATCCGCACCCGTGGCGGCGTGTCCCTGCGTCCGGGCGACGGCATCATCCACAGCTGGCTGAACCGCATGCTGCTGCCTGACACCGTCGGCACCGGTGGCGATTCGCACACCCGTTTCCCGATCGGCATCAGCTTCCCGGCCGGTTCCGGCCTGGTGGCCTTCGCCGCCGCCACCGGCGTCATGCCGCTGGACATGCCGGAATCCGTTCTGGTGCGCTTCAAGGGCAAGATGCAACCCGGTATCACCCTGCGTGACCTGGTCCATGCGATCCCTTACTACGCCATCCAGAAAGGCCTGCTGACCGTCGAGAAGAAAGGCAAGAAGAACATCTTCTCCGGCCGCATCCTCGAGATCGAAGGTCTGGACAACCTGACCGTCGAGCAGGCGTTCGAGCTGTCCGACGCCTCCGCCGAGCGTTCGGCTGCCGGCTGCACCATCAAACTGCCGGAAGCGGCCATCGCCGAATACCTGCAGTCCAACATCACCCTGCTGCGCTGGATGATCAGCGAAGGCTACGGCGATGCCCGTACCCTGGAGCGTCGTGCCCAGGCGATGGAAGCCTGGCTGGCCAACCCGGTGCTGATGGAAGCCGACAAGGACGCCGAGTACTCGGAAATCATCGAGATCGACCTGGCCGAGCTCAACGAGCCGGTACTGTGCGCCCCGAACGATCCGGACGACGCCCGTCTGCTGTCCACCGTGGCCGGCGACAAGATCGACGAAGTGTTCATCGGTTCGTGCATGACCAACATCGGTCACTTCCGCGCTGCCGGCAAGCTGCTGGACAAGGTCAAGGGCGGCATCCCGACTCGTCTGTGGCTGTCGCCGCCGACCAAGATGGATGCCCACCAGCTGACCGAGGAAGGCTACTACGGCATCTACGGCAAGGCCGGCGCGCGCATGGAAATGCCGGGCTGCTCGCTGTGCATGGGTAACCAGGCTCGCGTCGCTGCCAACTCCACCGTGGTCTCGACCTCCACCCGTAACTTCCCGAACCGTCTGGGCGATGGCGCCAACGTGTACCTGGCCTCTGCCGAACTGGCTGCGGTCGCTTCGATTCTCGGCAAGCTGCCGACCGTCGAGGAGTACATGGCCTACGCGAAGGACATCGACAGCATGGCTGGCGACATCTACCGCTACCTGAGCTTCGACCAGATCGCAGACTTCCGTGAAGCTGCGGCCAACGCCCAGATCCCGGTCGTTCAGGCCTGATCCCAGCGTTGTGACAAGAGCCCCGCCCAGTGCGGGGCTTTTTTATGCCTGCACAGGAGCAGGCACACTGGCATATGCCTTGCTTCGCCTCCAGGCACAGGGCCCTTTCAACGCTGGAAGCGGCTTGATCGACAACGGCGTCGTATCCCCTCCGGCCATTGCGCCGGGGTCAGGTACGACGTTTTTTTATGGCCTGTCACTGGTCATCTGCGTGAGCGTTAAGGAAGCGACATGAGCGAACACGACACCCCTCGCGACGACGCCCCGGCCTGGGGCAGCGATGCCCCTGAGAAGAGCGTCCTGAACATCGGCTTCATGGCCCTGAGCGACTCCGCCTCGGTGGTGGTCGCCGCCACTCAGGGTTTCGCCGAGAAGTACGGGCTGAGCCTCAGGCTGCATCGCCAGACGTCCTGGGCCGGCCTGCGCGACCGCCTGCTCAGCGGCGAGCTGGATGCCGCGCACAGCCTGTACGGATTGATCTACGGGGTGCAGCTGGGCCTTGGCGGCGCCCCCGCCACCGACATGGCCGTGCTGATGGGGCTGAACCAGAACGGCCAGAGCATCAACCTGTCGCACAGCCTGCAGGCGGCCGGCGTGACCAACGGTGAGGCACTCAGGCAACACGTGCACCAGCATGAGGCGCGCCTGACCTTCGCCCAGACCTTCCCCACCGGCACCCACGCCATGTGGCTCTACTACTGGCTGGCCAGTCAGGGCATCCATCCGCTGCGCGATGTCGACAGCGTGGTGGTCCCGCCGCCGCAGATGATCGAGCACCTCGAAGCGCAGCGCATCGACGGCTTCTGCGTCGGCGAGCCCTGGACCGCCAAGGCCGTCGACGAACAGCTGGGCTGCACCGTCACCACCATCCAGGCGATCTGGCCGGACCACCCGGAGAAGGTGCTGGGTTGCACCCGCGCCTTCGTCGAGCAGAACCCCAACACCGCGCGCGCCCTGATCATGGCCGTGCTCGACGCCGCCCGCTTCATCGACGACAACGAAGAGAACAAGCGCAGCACCGCCCAGCTGCTCAGCGGCAGCGAATACGTCAACGCCCCGGTGTCGGCCATCACGCCACGCTTCCTTGGCCAGTATCAGGACGGCCTGGGGCACACCTGGCAGGACGAGCACCCGCTGCGCTTCCATGCGGGCGGCCTGGTCAATCAGCCCTACCTGTCCGACGCCATGTGGTTCATGACCCAGTTTCGCCGCTGGGGCCTGCTGCGCAGCGACCCGGACTACCTCGGCATCGCCCGCCAGGTTCAGCAACTGGCGCTGTATCGCGAGGCAGCCAGCGCGCTGGGCATTGCCGTACCCGCCGAGATGCGCAGCTCCACGCTTCAGGACGGCACCTGCTGGGATGGCAGCGACCCGGTCGCCTATGCCCGCAGCTTCCACCTCCACGCCCTGGCCGACAGCCCGGCTGCCGCCCTGTAACTGCCCGGAGAGCCATCGATGCTGCGTATCCTGCTGATCAACGACACGCCCAAGAAGGTCGGCCGCCTCAAGACCGCGCTGGTCGAGGCCGGCTTCGAGGTGATCGACGAATCAGGGCTGACCATCGACCTGCCCGAGCGCGTCGAGGCGGTGCGCCCCGACGTCATCCTGATCGACACCGAGTCGCCCGGACGCGACGTCATGGAACAGGTGGTCCTGGTCAGCCGCGACCAGCCACGGCCCATCGTCATGTTCACCGACGAGCACGACCCCGGCGTGATGCGCCAGGCGATCCAGAGCGGTGTCAGCGCCTACATCGTCGAGGGCATCCACGCCCAGCGCCTGCAGCCGATCCTCGACGTCGCCATGGCGCGCTTCGAGAGCGACCAGGCCTTGCGCGCGCAATTGCAGGCCCGCGACGCACAGCTGGCCGAACGCAAGCGCGTGGAGCTGGCCAAGGGCCTGCTGATGAAGATGAAGAGCTGCAACGAAGAGGATGCCTACACCCTGATGCGGCGCCAGGCCATGAGCCGCCAGCAGAAGCTGATCCAGGTCGCCGAACAGATCATCGCCATGCACGACATGCTCGGCGGCTGAGCAACTGTACCGCTGAAACAGTTCACTGTACCGGTACGGACTGTATCAGTCAGGCAACTGTTACAGTCGCCTTCGCCGGCGCCTGTGTATGCCCCGTCCCGCCGGCCTCGGCTAGGGTAGACAACCCCTAGCCGAGGAACCCTTCATGACCGAACACGACCTGCTGGCCGAAGCCGACCGCCGCGCCCTCGCCTACCTGGACGGCACCCCCACGCGCCGGGTCTTCCCCGACGCCCCTGCCATCGCCGCCCTGGCCGCCTTCGACCAGCCACTGCCGGAGCAGGGTCACGCCGCCGAGCAGGTGCTGCGCCAGCTCGATGACATCGGCTCACCCGCGACGGTGGCGAGCAACGGCGGGCGCTACTTCGGCTTCGTCATCGGCGCGACGCTGCCGGCGGCGGCCGCCGCCGAACGCCTGGTGCTGGCCTGGGACCAGTGCGCCTCGTCCTTCAACAACTCGCCGGTGGTCGACCAGCTCGAACGGGTCGCCGGGCGCTGGGTATGCCAGGCTCTGGGGCTGCCGGCGCAGAGCGCGGTCGGCTTCGGCACCAGCGCCACCGCCTGCACCCTGACCTGCATCGCCGCCGCTCGGCGCAAGCTGCTCGCCGGGCAGGGCTGGGATTTCGATGGCGATGGCCTGGCCGGTGCGCCAGCGCTGCGCGTGGTGCTCTCGGAAACGGCGCACGTCACCGTGAAGAAAGCCCTGCGCGTGCTCGGCTTCGGCATGAATCAGCTGATCTACGCACCGGTCGACGAACGCGGGCGCATCGACCCGGCGCGCCTGCCGCCGCTGGATGCACGCAGCCTGCTGATCCTGCAGGCCGGCGAGGTCAACAGCGGCGAATTCGACCCGTTCGCCGAACTGATCCCCAGGGCCCGCGCCGCTGGCGCCTGGGTGCATGTCGACGGTGCCTTCGGGCTCTGGGCGCGGGCCTCGTCGTCGGCGCACCTGGCCGCCGGCATCGAGCAGGCCGACAGCTGGACCTGCGATGGGCATAAATGGCTCAACACCCCTTATGACAGCGCCATGGCCATCTGCCGGGACGCCAGCGCCCTGGCCGCGGCGATGAACAGCGACGCCGCCTACGCCATGGCCAGTGCCCACGCGCAGACCAACCTGACCCTGGAGTTCTCCCGCCGGGCGCGCGGCGTGGCGATCTGGGCGGCACTGGCCAACCTTGGCCGCGACGGCCTGCGGCGCATGATCGACCGACACATTCGCCAGGCCCACCTGCTCGCCGACGCCCTCAGCGCCGGTGGCTACCAGGTGCTCAACCAGGTGCCGCTGAATCAGGTGCTGGTACGTGCCGACTCGGACGCACAGACAGACGCCATCCGCGAGGCGGTCCAGGGCAGTGGCGAGGCCTGGTTCGGCCCGACCCGCTGGCAGGGACGCCCGGCGTTCCGCCTGAGCGTCTCGTCCTGGCGCACCACTGACGAGGACATCCAGGCCCTGGCCGAGCTACTGCTGCGACTCAAGCGACAGAGCGGCGCATAGCGCGCTGGACAGCCTGGCGGCGACAGGCGTATCGTCGCCGCCAGGTCACAGCAGTGACCAACGTCGCTCGGACGGTTCCGGGCGCTTACGTATCCGAGGAAATCATGGCAGAGAACGCCAAGCGCCGCTTTGCGCGCATCGATCGTCTCCCCCCCTACGTCTTCAACATCACCGCCGAACTGAAGATGGCTGCACGCCGTCGCGGTGAAGACATCATCGACTTCTCCATGGGCAACCCCGACGGTGCGACTCCGCCGCACATCGTCGAGAAGCTCGTGCAGGTCGCCCAGCGCGAAGACACCCACGGATACTCCACCTCCCGCGGTATTCCACGCCTGCGCCGCGCCATCTCGCGCTGGTACAAGGACCGCTACGACGTGGAGATCGATCCGGAAAGCGAAGCCATCGTCACCATCGGCTCCAAGGAAGGCCTGGCGCACCTGATGCTGGCCACCCTGGATCATGGCGACACCGTGCTGGTGCCCAACCCCAGCTACCCGATCCACATCTACGGCGCGGTGATCGCCGGCGCCCAGGTGCGTTCGGTACCGCTGGTGCCGGGCGTGGACTTCTTCGCGGAGCTGGAACGCGCCATCCGCGAGTCGATTCCCAAGCCGAAGATGATGATCCTGGGCTTCCCCTCCAACCCCACCGCACAGTGCGTGGAGCTGGACTTCTTCGAGCGCGTGGTCGCCCTGGCCAAGCAGTACGACGTACTGGTGGTGCATGACCTGGCCTATGCCGACATCGTCTATGACGGCTGGAAGGCCCCGTCGATCATGCAGGTGCCGGGCGCCAAGGACATCGCAGTGGAGTTCTTCACTCTGTCCAAGAGCTACAACATGGCCGGCTGGCGCATCGGTTTCATGGTCGGTAACCCCGAGCTGGTCAACGCCCTGGCGCGGATCAAGAGCTACCACGACTACGGCACCTTCACGCCCCTGCAGGTGGCCGCCATCGCCGCCCTGGAAGGCGACCAGCAATGCGTGCGCGATATCGCCGAGCAGTACCGCCAGCGTCGCAACCTGCTGGTCAAGGGGCTGCACGAGATCGGCTGGATGGTAGAGAAGCCCAAGGCCTCGATGTACGTCTGGGCCAAGATTCCCGAGGCCTACGCGCATCTGGGCTCGCTGGAGTTCGCCAAGAAGCTGCTGGCCGAAGCCAAGGTCTGCGTGTCACCCGGCCTGGGCTTCGGTGACTACGGCGACGACCACGTCCGCTTCGCCCTGATCGAGAACCAGGACCGCACCCGCCAGGCGCTGCGCGGGATCAAGGCGATGTTCAGGGCCGACGGCCTGCTGCCGGGCAAGCCCGCCAGAGCCGATCAGGAACAGTGACAGAGGGCGCCGCGAGGCGCCCTTTTTCCATCAGCGGCAAAGCTGACAAGATCTGCGACAATTCATGACGTTTGCCAACCTCAGCTGGTAGTTCCGGGGAATTGCCCGACAGAGTGAACGCCCGTACACTGCGCGCCCCTTCCCTGACGGTCGTACCTCGATGCTCTTCGTTCTGCGCATGCTGCTGATGGGCGTGCATTTCATCTTCGCCGGGCTGCTCGGCCTGCTGCTCGGCCTGTGCCGCCCCTTCAACCCGGACAACAGCCGCCTCTGCGCACGCCTCTACTCGCTGCCCGCGCTGTGCCTGCTGCGCCTCAAGCTCAAGGCCGACGTCCGCCCGCTGCTGGAACACCAGCGCTCATGCGTGATCATTGCCAACCATCAGTCCAACTTCGACCTGTACGTGCTGGGCCGCGTGGTGCCCAGGCGCACGGTGAGCATCGGCAAGAAGAGCCTCAAATGGGTGCCGTTCTTCGGCCAGCTGTACTGGCTGGCGGGCAACGTGCTGATCGACCGCAGCAACGCCCTGGCTGCCAAGCGCGCCATGCTGACCACCACCGCAACCCTGCGTGATCACGACACCTCGATCTGGGTGTTCCCGGAGGGCACGCGCAATCTCGGCCGTGGCCTGCTGCCGTTCAAGAAAGGCGCCTTCCAGATGGCGATCAACGCCGGTGTTCCGATCATTCCGGTGTGCGTGAGCAACTATGCCAGGTCCATGCGTCTCAACCGCTGGAACAGCGGCCGCATCCTGATCCGCTCGCTGCCGGCCATCCCCACTGCCGGCCTGAGCCTGGACGACATGCCGGCGCTGATGGAGCGCTGCCAGCAGGCCATGCGCGAATGCATCAGCAGCATGGACGCGGAACTGGCCAGCGCCTGACTGGCAGGCGGGTTGTCGGTGCGCACCGACAACCTGCGGCAACCATCAAAACGATCGATAGTTACTCTGCTGCACATCCATTATTCAATCGAAATGCCTTGAGCGATTCTGTGCCCACGCCTACCCAAGACCTGGAGCACGGACATGTCACGCCTCGCACAAGCGGCCCGCAACGGCGCCCTCGCAGCCATCGGCCTGTATCTGATCAGCACCTCCACGGCGCTGGTGCTGAGCTATGCCAGCCTGAAGCCAAGCACGCCGACCTTCGAACAGTCGGCGCCGCTGCAGACGCTGATCAGCCAGCTGCCGGCGCTGTTGCGCGCCCTCTCGCCAAGCTGAGGTGCGGCCATGCTCAGAACCCAACGGAGCCGCCTGCTGATGCTTGCCGGCATGGCCCTGCTGACCACCCTGCTGGCCCTGGTTGGCATCGGCAAGGGCTCGGCTGGCGCGGTGGCGCGCAACATCGAGTGCAGCCACAAGCTCGCCCATCACCTCGACCTGGCCGAGAGCCTCAAGCGGCAACGCAGCAGTCCGCCACCCAGCCGCGACGAGCACTTCTCGCCCTACTTCCTGCCCGTCAGGCAGGCATGAAAAAGCCCGGAAATCCGGGCTTTTTCATGCCTGCGAATCAGGCTCAGACCTTGGCTTTCCTGCCCTGGGCGACGAAACGCATCATCCACTCACCCACCACACTGCCCTGCTGGGCGTGCTTGAGGCTGTCCACCCCTTGCTGATAGACCTGCTCACCAAGGTGCTGCTGACGCAGCTCGAGCAGCGCCCGCGAGTAATCGTGGATGAACTCGGGATGGCCCTGGAAGCACAACACCTGATCCTCGATGTGGTACGCACCGATCGGGCAGAAGTCGCTGGACGCCAGCAGCGTGGCCTTCTCCGGCAGGCGAGTGACCTGGTCCTGGTGGCTGATCAGCAGTTGCAGCTCGTCCAGTGCCGGGCTCATCCACTCCGGGTTGCCCTGCAGGCGATAGCTGTGCACGCCAACACCCCAGCCCTGCTCGGCACGCTCGGCCTTGCCGCCCAGCAACAGCGCCAGCAACTGGTGACCAAAGCAGATGCCCAGCAGCTTGTCGCCACGCTGGTAGCGCTCGAGCAGGTACTGCTTGAGGGTCTGGATCCATGGCTCGCTGCCGAACGAATCCGCCTTGCTGCCGGTCACCAGGTAGGCGTCGAACTGCTCGCTGTCGGGCGGGTAATGCCCCTCCACCACGTTGTAGACACTGAACTCCGCCGCAACCGGTTGCTGAGCGAAAAGCTGCTCGAACATACGGCCATAGCCCTGATACTGGTCGACCAGTTCGGGACGGAGGATGTCAGTTTCCAGGATGCAGATACGCAGTGACATGAGGTTTCCTGTGTGAGCACGAAGGTAGGACGATTTGTGCGTTTTTCTTAACACATGCCCCCACACAAAGAAATAGCCAAGCCTGATTTACACGCATATTCGGCGTTCCGGAGCCCTGTGCAAGGCTGCGAACATTCGTCAATTAAAATTGACATCGCCCTGACGCAATGGCGCTGCACGAGGCGCTATCAGCCGCTTCGATAGTTACCATGCACACCATTCACTTCTGTGATGGCGAGCCTGCGGTGAATATCACTTCACCGGGCAGTCGCCCTCTTCACACAGAAGGAAATCGATCATGAGCATTTATGCCGCGCTCGCCAGCTTCGCCGCTGCTTCCACCTTCCAGACCTCCGCCCCGGCTCGCCCTGCCCCTGCGGCACCGGCAAACCGCGACGTCCGTTCCAGCTGACGACCCGCCAGGAGAGCCGCCATGCACAGCCAACTCAGCCTGGACGCCTATGGCGTCACCTACGTTCACCTGCAAGACGACGGCCTGCAGTTCGAGAGCGAAGCCGCCCTGCAGCTCGATGACGGCAGCATGCTGACCCTGCGCATGCCGACCCGCTACAGCGAGATGCTGGCCATCCACGAAGCGGTGTGCATTCAACAGGGCTGGTGCCAGGCGGCCTGACGGACGCTCCCCAAAAAAGAAACGGCCCATCGGGCCGTCTCTTTGCACACCAGTCGCCTCAGAAGCACTCGCCCTTGGCTGCCTTCTCCAGCAGCAGTGCCGGCGGCAGGAAGCGCTCGCCATATTGCTCGGCCAGGTACTGCGCACGGGCGACGAAGTCCTTCACCCCGTACTGATTGATGTACTGCAGCGCACCGCCCGTCCAGGCGGCGAAGCCGATGCCGAAGATCGAGCCGACGTTGGCATCGGCCACCGACTGCAGCACGCCCTCCTCGACGCAACGTACCGTTTCGATGGCCTGGATAAACAGGATCCGGTCGCGGACATCCTGCTGCGGAATCTGCGCATCGGCCTTTTCGAAACGCGCCTTGAGCTCGGGCCACAGGTGCTTCTTGCCAGCGGCCGGGTAGTCGTAGAAACCCATGCCCGCCGCCTTGCCTGGACGCTTGTACTCGCCCAGCATCATGTCGATGACCGCGAAAGCCGGGTGCTCGGGGATGGATTTGCCCTCTGCCGCCAGGTCCTTGATGGTCTGCTGGCGGATGTGGTTCATCAGGCTCATCGACACTTCATCGCTGATCGCCAGCGGGCCGACCGGCATGCCGGCGTTGCGTGCCTCGTTCTCGATCATCGCTGCGCTGACGCCTTCGCCAAGCATGGCCAGGCCTTCGTTGGTGAAGGTGCCGAACACCCGCGAGGTGAAGAAGCCACGGCTGTCGTTGACCACGATGGGGGTCTTCTTGATCTGCATGACGTAGTCGAAACCACGCGCCAGCGTCTCGTCGGAGGTCTTCTCGCCGCGGATGATTTCCACCAGCGGCATCTTGTCCACCGGACTGAAGAAATGCAGACCGATGAAGTTCTCCGGCCTGGCCACGGCAGTCGCCAGACCGGTGATCGGCAGCGTCGAGGTGTTGGAGGCGATCACTGCGTCGCCCAGCGCGGCGGCTTCTGCGGCGGCGGTGACCTTGCCCTTGAGCGCACGATCCTCGAATACCGCTTCGATGATCAGGTCGCAGCCGTCGAAGTCCGCCTCGCTGTCGCTCGCCTTGATCAGCTCGAGGAACGCGTCGCGCTGCTCGGCGCTCATGTGCCCCCTGCCGACCTTCTTGTCCAGCAGCCTGGCCGAGTAGCCCTTGCCCTTCTCCGCCGCTTCGACGGACACGTCCTTGAGCACCACCTCGATACCTGCCGCTGCCGATACGTAGGCGATACCCGCACCCATCATGCCCGCGCCGAGCACGCCGACCTTCTTCGTCCGGGTCTTCGGGTAACCCTGCGGGCGCGAACCGCCGGCATTGATCTCATTGAGCTGAAACCAGAAGGTGCCGATCATGTTCTTCGCCACCTGACCGCAGGTCAGCTCGGTGAAGTAGCGCGCCTCGATGATCTGCGCGGTGTCGAAGTCGACCTGCGCGCCCTCGACCGCCGCGCACATGATTTTCTCCGGCGCGGGGAAGCAGCCCCGGGTCTTGTCGCGCAACACGCTCGGGGCAATGGCCAGCATCTGCGCCACGTTCGGTGAACTCGGCGTCCCCCCCGGAATCTTGTAGCCCTGCACGTCCCAGGGCTGCCGCGCGGTCGGGTTGGCGGCGATCCAGGCCCGCGCCTTGGCCAGCATCTCCTCGCGGTCGCCGGCCAGCTCATGGATCAGCCCGGCCTTGAGCGCTGCCTCCGGGCGCACCTTCTTGCCTTCGGCCAGGTACGGCAGCGCCTTCTCCAGGCCGAGGATGCGCACCATGCGCACCACGCCGCCGCCACCAGGCAGCAGCCCCAGGGTGACCTCCGGCAGGCCGAGCTGCACATGGGGCTCGTTCAGGGCGATGCGCTGGTGGCAAGCCAGGGCGATCTCCCAGCCGCCACCCAGCGCGGCGCCGTTGATGGCCGCGACCACCGGCTTGCCGAGGGTCTCGAGACGGCGCAACTGGCCCTTGATCTTGAGGATCATCTCGTAGAAACCCTGGGCGTCGGCCGGGGTGACCTGGATCAGTTCGTTGAGGTCGCCGCCGGCGAAGAAGGTCTTCTTCGCCGAGGTGACGATGACCCCGGCGATGGTGTCCTTTTCCGCCTCCAGGCGGTCGACGATCTCGGCCATGGCCTCGCGGTACACCGCGTTCATGGTGTTGGCACTCTGGCCGGGCATGTCCATGGTCAGGACGACGATAGCGTCCTGGCCTTTTTCGTAGCGGATGGCGTCAGTCATTTTTTCACGTCCCAAATATTCGGGGAGTGCTTCAGGGGCGTCACGCGCGCGGCTCAGGCAAGGCGGAAATCATTGGACTTCCAGCGCCGCGTGGCCGAGCGCAGTCGCCCGTGACAGCTCCTAGATACGTTCGATGATGGTGGCGATACCCATGCCACCGCCCACGCAAAGGGTGGCCAGGCCATAGCGCAACTGGCGCTTCTCCAGTTCGTCGAGCAGCGTGCCGAGGATCGCGCAGCCGGTGGCGCCCAGCGGGTGGCCCATGGCGATCGCGCCGCCATTGACGTTGACCTTGTCCTCGCTCACGCCCATGTCCTTCATGAACTTCATCACCACCGAGGCGAAGGCCTCGTTGACCTCGAACAAGTCGATGTCATCCACCGCCAGCCCCGCCTTGGCCAGCGCCTTGCGCGTGGCGGGCGCCGGCCCGGTGAGCATGATGGTCGGATCGGTACTGGTCACCGCCGTGGCGACGATGCGCGCACGTGGTTTCAGGCCCAGTTCGCTGCCCTTGGCCGCGGAGCCGATCAGCATCAGCGCGGCGCCGTCGACGATGCCGGAGCTGTTGCCCGGCGTGTGCACATGCTCGATACGCTCGACATGACTGTAGACGCGCAAGGCGGTGGCATCGAAGCCCATCTGCCCCATCATCTCGAAGCTGGGCTTGAGCTTGTTCAGCCCCTCCAGCGTCGAGTCGCCCCGGATGAATTCGTCATGTTCGAGCAGCAGGATGCCGTTCTGGTCGCGGACCGGCACCAGGGACCTGGCGAATGCGCCATTGCCGCTGGCGCGCGCGGCCTTCTGCTGCGAACGCAGGGCGAAGGCATCGACGTCCGCGCGGGTGAACCCTTCCAGCGTCGCGATCAGGTCGGCGCCGATGCCCTGCGGCACGAAATTGGAGTGAATGTTGGTTTCCGGGTCCATCACCCAGGCGCCGCCGTCGGAGCCCATGGGCACGCGTGACATCGACTCGACGCCACCGACCACCACCAGGTCCTCGAAGCCGGAGCGCACCTTCATCGCCCCCATGTTCACCGCCTCCAGCCCCGAGGCGCAGAAGCGATTGAGCTGCACGCCCGCCACGCATACGTCCCAGTCGGCCACCATCGCGGCGGTCTTGGCGATGTCGGCGCCCTGGTCGCCTACCGGCGTCACGCAACCCAGCACGATGTCGTCCACCTGGCTGGTATCCAGATCGTTACGGGCTTGCAGGGCAGTCAGCAGGCCGGCGACCAGCTGGACGGGCTTGACGCTGTACAGCGCGCCGTCCTTCTTGCCCTTGCCACGCGGCGTGCGTACCGCGTCGAAAATATAAGCTTCGGTCATGGCATCCTCGGAAGGTCATGCGGCGCTGGCGATCACGGCGCCGCGCCGGTTCTTGTTTGAGCGTCCCTACCTTAGCGCCACGAGGCCAGCGCTCAATGACCGAAGCGCTCAGCGCCATTGACCACTGAGCTCAGACGAACGGTCGTTTGTTCGTCAACGGGCACATGGGCCCGAGCAACCTGTCTGCCACAAGGCATGCGGCCTGCGCGCCTGGCGAGCGTCATAGCGCGTGTTTCCTAGCAGCCAGCCATTAGCAACCAAGTCATCTAAGAAAGCGCTGACTGCAGCCCTAGAGTTAGTCATGCACCTTGACGAAAACCGGTGCAGGGAACCGTCGCTGGGTCATGCCGGGGCGGTCGATGGAACTACGCCCAGGCAGCAGCTCGCCAGGCAGACCGGCAGGCGTCCGACACGACGCCCATAACAACAAGAGGCATATGGCCATGAACAAGCAGCCGAAATACCGTCAGGCTGGCGTCATTCTCTTCGCCACGGCGGTCATACTGATCCTTCCCAACCTGACCCGTCTGGTCAGCTGAGCCAGCAACGCCCCGCTGCTGTGCAGACGCCGTGGTGCGCTCGGCACAGGGCGGGTGCTTTCCCATGACCTGGTGACACCCCGTCTGGACGGCGCGCCCGCATCGGGCAAAGATAGTTCGATCCCTCGCCAGCCCCGGAGCCAGACATGCGCCTCGCCATTCTCTTCCTTGCCGGCCTGTTCACCCTTGCCGGCGCCCACGCAGCGGAAGTGGACCAGGCTGCCGCACTCGAGACGCTGCAAGACGAAGACAGCCTGCTGATCGACGTGCGCAGCGCCGAGGAATTCGCCGACGGTGCCCTGCCCGGCGCCATCAACCTCGAACATGATCGGATCGCGGAACGCATCGCCAGCGTGGCCCCCGACAAGGACCGCCCGCTGGTGCTGTACTGCCGCAGCGGGCGGCGCTCCTCATTCGCGCAGGACAAGCTGCAGGCACTGGGCTACAGCCGGGTGATCAATGCAGGCGCGTATGACGACCTGCTGCCGCTCCTGGAGCGCGGCGAATGAGGGGGCTGCTGGTCAGCCTGATGCTTCTTGGCTGTTCCCTCTCGCTGCAGGCTGGCGAGTTCGCCGCGCAACTGAACGCTGGCACGCGCAGCTGGAGCAGCAGCGAACTGTTGCACCACCCTCAGGCCCGCGACATCGAGATCGCCGACGACGTCAGCTACAAGCGCCCCATGCGCTACCGTGCGGTCCCGATCCGCGCGCTGCTCGAGGGCGTGACGGCGGGCGATCACCTGCAGGCGGTGGCATCGGACGGCTTCGCCGCCGAGCTTCCGGCCGCCCTGCTGCTGGCCGACGAAGGGGCCAAGGCCTGGCTGGCCATCGAAGACCCGGACGAGCCATGGCCACCGCTGGCCCAGGGCAAGGCCAGCGCGGGGCCGTTCTACCTGGTCTGGACCGCCCCGCACGCCAGCCAGATCAGCCCCGAGCAGTGGCCCTTCCAGGTCGTCAGGATTCGCCAGCTCGCGGCGGTGGAGCAACGCTTCCCCGCCCTGCTCCCGGCCGGTGACGCGAGCAGCGAGGTGCAGGCCGGCTTCGCCCTGTTCCAGAAGAACTGCATGGCCTGCCACCGCCTCAATGGCGCCGGTGATTCCGCGTTCGGCCCCGATCTGAATATCCCCTACAACCCCACCGAGTACTTCACCGGCGACTTCCTGCGCCAGTATATCCGCGACCCGCAAAGCCTGCGGCGCTGGCCGCAGGCACGCATGCCCGGCTTCTCCGAGCAGGTGCTCGACGCCACGCAGCTGCAGCAGCTGATCGCCTACCTGCAGCACATGGCCACGCGCAAGCTCCCGCCGCCGGGCTAGCGCGGCAGGCTCTCCTCCAGCGCCTCGCGGATCAGGCTCTGCAGCAACTGCACCGGCTCGCTCGGCTGCGCCTCGGCGCGGTGCAGGGCCAGCTCCAGCGCCGGCAGCGGCGGCAACCCGCTGCTGCCGCTCGGCAGGACCTCGACGCCGGCCGGCAGGCACAACGCCGTACGCACGGTGATGCCCAGGCGCGCCCGCGCGGCGGCCCACAGGCCACCCAGGTTGGCGCTGGAGAACGCCACGCGCCAGGGCAAACCGGCACGATCCAGCGCCGCGCATGGCTCGGAACGGAACAGGCATGGCGCCTCGAAGCACAGCAGTGGTAACGGTTCGCCCGCCTGTTCGCGCCAGCGGGCCAGCACCTCGGCGTCGCCGATCCAGCACATCGGCACGCGGCCCAGGAGCTCGCGCCCCGGTGCAGCGGGATCGCCCCCCCAGACCAGCGCCAGGTCGAGCCCACCAGCGGCGAGCGCCTCGAGCAACTCGGCGTTGCGCGCCACCCGCACCTCGATGCGCACCCGTGGATGCAAGCGCGCAAAGCGGCCGAGCACCTCCGGCAGGAGGATTTCGCCGAAGTCTTCCTGCAGACCCAGACGCACCTCACCACCGAGCCGGCCGCTGTGCAGCGCGGCGCAGGCCTCGTCATTGAGGGCCAGCAGGCGTCGGGCGTAAGCCAGCATCAGCTCGCCGCTGTCGGTCAGCGCCAGGCCGCGCCCCGCGCGACGCAGCAGCAAGGCATCGGCCTGACTCTCGAGCTTGCGCAGCTGTGCGCTGGTGGCCGAGGTCGAGCGCCCCAGGCGCTGCGCGGCGCGAGCGAAGCTGCCCAGTTCGACCCCGGTAACGAAGGTGCGCAGGGCGTCCATGTCGAAGTTGGTCAGGCGCATGACACTCCCGTTTTTTGGAATCAACAGTTGGAAATTATCCGATTTTCAGCACGGATTCTCTCTCGCACACTGCCAGACCTCAAGCGCGAGGCATCCGGCCTGCGCATGTGCAGCGAGAACCGATCATGAACATGCCCGCCCCCACCGCCACCACCTGTCCGCCACAGGCCCCGCCGCTGAGCCAGCGCTGGAAGGTGCTGATCGCCGGCTTCGTCGCCAACGCCGCGCTGATTGCCGCTACCGCCGGCCTGCCGACCACGGCACTGAGCCTGAGCAGCGACTACGGCTTCGGCCATGCCGAACTGGCCTGGGTCTTCGGCAGCATGGGTCTGGGACTGGCTCTGAGCGAGTTGCCCTGGGGCATGCTGACCGACCGCTGGGGCGACCGCCCGGTGCTGCTCTGCGGCCTGCTGGTGACTGGTCTGGCGCTGCTTGGCCTGGCCATCGGCGGGCAGCCGGGTGATGGCGCCCTGATACGCCTGTGCGCCGGCCTGACGCTCGCCGGGCTGGCCGGCGGTAGCGTGAACGCCGCAAGCGGTCGCGCGGTGATGGCCTGGTTCGGCCCCGGCGAACGCGGGCTGGCCATGAGCATCCGCCAGACCGCCGTGCCCCTGGGCGGCCTGCTGGGGGCCTGCGTGCTGCCGTCACTGGCGCGCCAGCAGGGGTTCAGCCTGGTGTTCGGCCTGCTCGCCGGGCTCTGCGCGCTGGCCGGCTACCTGACCTGGCGCTGGCTGCACGAGGCTCCCGGCCAGTCCCTCGCGGAACCCGAGCGCCGCGCCCTGCGCCCGGCCTGGAGCGAAGCGCCGCTGTGGCGCCTGGCGCTGGGTATCGGCGTGCTGTGCATGCCGCAGTTCGTGATCCTCAGCTTCGGTGCGGTGTTCATACACGAGCAGCTCGGCGGCAGCCTGCTCATGGTCAGTGCCAGTCTGGCCACCCTGCAGCTCGGTGCCGCCGTCGCACGCGTGCTGAGCGGGCGCTGGAGCGACCGCAACGGCAATCGTCATCTGTACCTGTGGCGCTGCGTGCTGGCGGCCGCTGCGGCCTACCTGCTACTGGCCGGTGCCACCGCCCTGCTGACGCGGCAGATGCTGCCCCCGGCGCTGGTGCTGGCGCTGCTGATCGGCTGCGGCATCCTGATCTCGGCATGGCACGGCGTGGCCTATACCGAACTGGCCAGCCAGGCCGGCGTGGCCCGTGCGGGCACGGTGCTGGGCATGGCCAACACCCTGGTGTTCGCCGGCATGTTCCTCACCCCGACGCTGGTCGCCACCGGCCTGCGCCACGGTGACTGGCCGCTGGTGTGGGGCGTGGCGGCCCTGCTGACGCTGGCAGCCTGGCCGCTGCTGCGCGCGTCGCGCGGCTGAGCGGCCCTACTGCTGGCGCACCTGCAGCAACGGCGCGACCTGCACCTGCGCATGCATCTGCTCGCAACCACCGCCACGGCGCATGCCGCGCACCGGGCAGGCATCGAGGTAGTCCAGGCCGACCGCCAGCTTCAGGTGACGCTCAGGGCGTGCCAGGCAGTTGGTCACGTCGAAGCTGTACCAGGCATCGCCGACCCAGGCCTCGGCCCAGGCATGGCTGGCCAGGTGCTCGGCATCGTCCGTGTACAGGTAGCCCGACACGTAACGCGCCGGCACCCCCAGGCTGCGAGCACAGGCGAGGAAGGCATGGGTGTGGTCCTGGCAGACACCACGGCGACCGGCGAAGGCCTCGGCGGCGCTGGTATCCACCTCGGTGACGCCCGGCTGATAGACGATATGGGCATTGAGCGCATGCATCAGGTCGATCAGTCCGTTGCGGTCGCTGTGCGCCCTGGCGTGCTGCGCGGCGAACTCGCGAATGGCGTCATCCGCCTGGGTCAGGCGGGTGAAGCGCAGGAACGGCAACGCCGACTGCTGCTCGTGCTCGGCCTCGCACGTCTCGTCGATCTCCACCTGGCCCCGGGCGCCGATGACGATGGCCTCGTGCGGCTCGTCCAGGGTCAGCACATGCAGGATGTTGCCGTACGGATCGATCTGCGCATGCACCGGGCGCGGCAGATCGAGCTGCCAGCTGAGCACCTGCTGTCGCTCGCTGTCATGCGGGGTCAGGCGCAGGTACTGGATACTCGCGCGCACCTGATCATCGTAACGGTAGGTGGTGTCATGACTGATCGAAAGTCTCATGCGACCTCCAGATAGGACGTGTGGATGGTGTTGCCCAGCTGGCGCACCAGCAGGATGAAGTCGGTCAGCCAGGCGTGCAGACCTTCGTCGAGCACTTCGTCGATGCTGGTGTAGCGCAGGCGCGCATCCAGTTCGGCGGCCAGGCGCTGCGCGGGGCGACCGTTCTCTCCTGGTAGACCGGCGAGCATCAGGTTGAGTTCTTCCATGCAGGCGCGCAGCGAACGCGGCACGTCCGGACGCAGCAGCAGCAGTTCGGCGACCTTGCGCGTGCGCGGCGAGCCACGGTAGATCTCGGCGAAGGCCTCGAACGAGGACAGCGCACGCAGCAGCGCGCTCCACTGGTAGTAACTGCGCGCCGTGCGCTCCTCCAGTTCGTCGATCTCTTCGCCGAGCATTTCGTAGCGCGCATCGAGCAGACGCAGGGTGTTGTCGGCGCGCTCGATGAAGGTGCCCAGGCGGATGAAGCGATAGGCCTCGCCACGCATGATGGTGCCGAAGGTGGCGCCACGGAACAGGTGCGAACGCTCCTTGACCCACTCGCAGAAGCGACTGATGCCATAACGCCCCAGCCCCTGCTCGGCGATGCCGCGCATTTCCAGCCAGGTGGCGTTGATGTTCTCCCACATGTCGGCGGTGATGCGCCCGCGCACCGCGTGCGCATTGCTGCGCGCCGCCTGCAGGCAGCAGTAGATGCTGCCGGGGTTGCTCGCATCGAGGGCGAAGAAGTGCAGCATGCGCTCGGCATGCAGCGGGCCATGACGCTCCAGGTATTCGTCCAGCGTGCCGGTGATGAGCAGCGGCATGGCCAGTTCGTCGAGGCCGTCGCCACGGCCGTCCTGCGGCATCAGCGACAGCGAGTAGCTGACGTCGAGCATGCGCGCGAGGTTCTCGGCACGCTCCAGGTAGCGCGACATCCAGTACAGATCGGAGGCAGTACGACTGAGCATGATTAGTCCTCCACCACCCAGGTGTCCTTGGTCCCGCCGCCTTGCGACGAGTTGACCACCAGCGAGCCTTCGCGCAGGGCCACGCGCGTCAGGCCGCCAGGCACCAGGCGGGTTTCGCGGCCGGTCAGGACGAACGGACGCAGATCGATATGGCGCGGTGCGATACCGCGCTCGACGAAGGTCGGGCAGGTCGACAGGCTCAGCGTCGGCTGGGCGATGTAGGCCTCCGGCTTGGCGATCAGGCGGGCACGGAAGGTCTCGATCTCGGCCTTGCTCGCCGCCGGCCCCACCAGCATGCCGTAGCCACCGGAGCCCTGGGTTTCCTTGACCACCAGCTCGGACAGGTTGGCCAGCACGTGGGACAGCTCCTCCGGCTTGCGGCACTGCCAGGTCGGCACGTTCTTGAGAATCGGCTCCTCGTCCAGGTAGAAGCGGATCATGTCGCCGACGAAGGGATAGACCGACTTGTCGTCCGCGACACCGGTGCCGATGGCGTTGGCCAGCACCACGTTGCGCGCGCGATAGGCCGACAGCAGCCCGGCGACGCCGAGCATCGACTCGGGGTTGAAGGCCAGCGGATCGAGGAAGGCGTCGTCGAGACGGCGGTAGATCACGTCGACCTGGCGCGCCCCCGCGGTGGTGCGCATGTAGACCTTGTCGTCACGCACGAACAGGTCCGCCCCCTCCACCAGCTCCACACCCATCTCGCGGGCCAGGAAGGCGTGCTCGAAATAGGCGCTGTTGAAACGTCCCGGGGTCAGCACCACGACCGTGGGGTTGTCCAGCGGGCTGGAGCTCTTCAGCGCGTCGAGCAGCAGGTTCGGGTAGTGATCCACCGGCGCCACGCGCTGCGCGGCGAACAACTCGGGGAACAGGCGCATCATCATCTTGCGGTCTTCGAGCATGTAGCTGACGCCGCTCGGCGTACGCAGGTTGTCCTCGAGCACGTAGTAGCTGCCGTCGCCATCGCGCACCAGGTCGACCCCGGCGATGTGCGCGTAGATGTCGCGATGCAGGTCGAGCCCCTGCATGGCCATCTGGTACCCCTCGTTGGCCAGCACCTGTTCGGCCGGGATGATGCCCGCCTTGATGATGCGCTGGTCGTGGTAGAGGTCGGCGAGGAACAGGTTGAGCGCCTGCACGCGCTGGATGCAGCCACGCTCGACGATGCGCCACTCGCTGGCGGGTATGGCGCGTGGAACGATGTCGAAGGGAATCAGCCGCTCGGTGCCCTGATCGTCGCCGTAGAGGGTGAAGGTGATACCCGCGCGATGGAACAACAGATCGGCTTCGCGCCGGCGCTGGGCCAGCAGCTCGTCCGGCGTTTCCGCCAGCCAGCGGGCGAACTCTCGGTAGTGCGGGCGGACAGCGCCACTCGCGTCGTACATCTCGTCATAAAAGGTGCGGGCCATGCCGTACTCCTTGTCACCCGGACTTGCAGCATCCTCTGCAAGGCCCGAGCCAGCACTATTAATCCTTTAATTTCAACAACCTAGCAAATGATCGAATACTCCACGCACCATCAAGGTGCGGCGCAATGTTGCCGTCACAACCTGTCGCCCCATTAGGTGGCGCTGGAGCGGCGAACGCCTCGCGATGCAGGCAGAAAGCCTGCACCACCCGCTCCGCGCCGGACGCGGCCATCTGTCCGCCACATTGCGTGACCGCTCGGTCAAGTGCAATCGCTTTCGCACGCAGGCGACGGCATGACCTGCCCCCGGCTGAAGCGCCCCCTCACTGCCTGGAGGCGAGAAACTCGGCAACGACCTGCACGGCCGTGTCGAGGTGCTGCTCATGAGTGTAGCCCGACGCCTTCAGCGGCTTGAGGTCGTGGTCGGCGGCGGCCAGCCAGTGCAGGTCGATGGCCGTGGACAAGGCGTAGGCGGCGACCGCCTCACGATTACCCAGCGCATCGCGTTCGCCCTGGACGATCAGCGTCGGCGTGCGCAGCTCGGCCAGGTGGGCGACACGGGGCTTTTCCGGTTTTCCGGCGGCATAGAAAGGGTAGCCCAGGCAAACCAGGGCAGCCGCCCCCAGTTCGTCTGCCAGCAGACTGGCCATGCGCCCGCCCATGGACTTGCCGCCGATGGCCAGGGGCCCTGCGACGCGTTGGCGCACCTGGGCATGGACGTCACGCCATTGCTGCAGCAGTTGCGCCTGGGGATTGGGGGGGCGCTTGCGTCCATCCACACGGCGCTGGGCCATGTAGGCGAACTCGAAGCGCACCACGCGCACGCCGCGCGCGGCGAGCCCCTGCGCCATGCGCTGCATGAACGGACTGTCCATCGCTGCGCCTGCCCCGTGCGCCAGGATCAGAGTGGCCGTTGCCGCCTGCGGCGGTTCGTCCCACAGCCAGGGCTGCCCCTGCTCACATTGATCGGCGTCAATAAACCCAGATGGCCCTTTGCTCATGCTTGCCTCGCGTCGATATCCGTGGTGTTCATGGCCTGCTCATGCCTAGGGGTGCCACGGATGTCGGCCGCTCTGCCATAACCGTGGATGGAAGCCCAGACATGAACACAACAACCCGTTCCGCCTACAACTACAGGGTGGTTCGCCAGTTCGCCATTATGACGGTGGTTTGGGGCATCGTCGGCATGGGACTCGGCGTATTCATCGCCGCCCAGCTGGCCTGGCCCGAACTGAACTTCAACCTACCCTGGACCAGCTTCGGCCGGCTCCGCCCACTGCACACCAATGCGGTGATCTTCGCCTTCGGTGGCTGCGCACTGTTCGCCACCAGTTACTACGCGGTGCAACGCACCAGCCAAACCACGCTGTTCGCACCCAAGCTGGCTGCCTTCACCTTCTGGGGCTGGCAACTGGTGATCGTGCTCGCCGCGATCAGCCTGCCGCTGGGCTGGACCAGCTCCAAGGAATACGCCGAGCTCGAGTGGCCGATCGATATCCTCATCACCATCGTGTGGGTGTCCTACGCCATCGTCTTCTTCGGCACCGTCATGCAACGCAAGGTCAGCCACATCTACGTGGGCAACTGGTTCTTCGGCGGTTTCATTCTCACCGTGGCGATCCTCCACCTGGTCAACAACATGGAGATTCCGGTCACCCTGACCAAGTCCTACTCGCTGTACGCGGGTGCGACCGATGCGATGATCCAGTGGTGGTACGGCCACAACGCCGTGGGCTTCTTCCTGACCGCCGGCTTCCTGGGGATGATGTACTACTTCGTGCCCAAGCAGGCAGGTCGTCCGGTCTATTCCTACCGCCTGTCCATCGTCCACTTCTGGGCGCTGATCGCGGTCTACATCTGGGCCGGTCCGCACCACCTGCACTACACCGCGCTACCGGACTGGGCCCAGTCCCTCGGCATGGTGATGTCGCTGATTCTCCTGGCACCGAGCTGGGGCGGCATGATCAACGGCATGATGACCCTCTCCGGCGCCTGGCATAAGCTGCGCACCGATCCGATCCTGCGCTTCCTGGTGGTGTCCCTGGCCTTCTACGGCATGTCCACCTTCGAAGGCCCGATGATGGCCATCAAGACCGTCAACGCCCTGTCCCACTACACCGACTGGACCATCGGCCACGTGCACGCCGGTGCCCTCGGCTGGGTCGCCATGGTGTCGATCGGCTCGCTGTATCACCTGATTCCCAAGGTCTTCGGTCGCGAGCAGATGCACAGCATCGGCCTGATCAACGGCCACTTCTGGCTGGCCACCATCGGCACCGTGCTGTACATCGCCTCGATGTGGGTCAACGGCATCACTCAGGGCCTGATGTGGCGTGCAGTCAACGAAGACGGCACCCTCACCTACTCCTTCGTCGAAGCGCTGGAAGCCAGCCATGTCGGCTTCGTGGTGCGGGTGATCGGTGGCGCCATCTTCTTCAGCGGCATGCTGCTGATGGCCTGGAACGTCTGGCTGACCGTGCGTAGCGCCGAGTCGACCGAGATGGAAGCCGCTGCGCAGTTCTCGGTAGAAGGAGCCCACTGATGAAACACGAGATTCTCGAGAAGAACATCGGCCTGATGGCGCTGGTGATGATCCTGGCGGTCAGCATCGGTGGTCTGACCCAGATCGTTCCCCTGTTCTTCCAGGACGTCACCAACGAGCCGGTCGAAGGCCTCAAGCCTTACAACGCCCTGCAGCTCGAAGGTCGCGACATCTACATCCGCGAGGGCTGCGTCGGCTGCCACTCGCAGATGATCCGCCCGTTCCGCGCCGAGACCGAGCGCTACGGCCACTACTCCGTCGCCGGCGAAAGCGTCTGGGACCACCCCTTCCTGTGGGGCTCCAAGCGTACCGGTCCGGACCTGGCCCGCGTCGGCGGCCGCTACTCGGACGAGTGGCATCGCGCCCACCTGTACAACCCGCGCAACGTCGTGCCCGAGTCGAAGATGCCGGCCTACCCCTGGCTGGTGGAAAGCACCCTCGACGGCCAGGACACCGCCAAGAAGATGAGTGCCCTGCGCACCCTTGGCGTGCCCTACAGCGACGAGGACATCGCCGGGGCCGGTGATGCGGTCAAGGGCAAGAGCGAGATGGACGCGCTGGTCGCCTACCTCCAGGTGCTTGGCACCGCCGTGAAGAACAAGAGGTAAGCGCCATGTTGGAATTCATCGATGTGGGCACGCTGCGCGGGCTGGGTACCGCGCTGGTACTGATCGCCTTCACCGCAGTCACCTTCTGGGCCTATAGCGGCGAACGCCGCGACGAGTTCAACGCAGCGGCCAACCTGCCGTTCGCCGACGACAAGCCCGATGTCTGGAGTAACGAAGCATGACCGCCTTCTGGAGCCTATACATCACCCTGCTCACCGTGGGCACGCTGATCGCGCTGTTCTGGCTGATCTTCGCCACCCGCAAGAGCGAAGTGCACAAGAACCCGACCGAGCAGACCATGGGTCATGCCTTCGATGGCATCGAGGAGTATGACAACCCGCTGCCCAAGTGGTGGTTCATGCTGTTCCTCGGCACCCTGGTGTTCGGCGCGGCCTACCTGCTGCTCTACCCGGGCCTGGGCAACTTCAAGGGCCTGCTGCCGGGTTACAAGGACGGCTGGACCCAGGTCAACCAGTGGCAACGCGAGATGGATCGTGCCGATGAGCTGTACGGGCCGATCTTCGCCAAGTTCGCCGCCATGCCCATCGAGGACGTGGCCAAGGACGAGCAAGCCCTGAAGATGGGTGGCCGCCTGTTCGCCTCCAACTGCTCGGTGTGCCACGGTTCCGACGCCAAGGGCAGCTACGGCTTCCCCAACCTGGCCGACGACAGCTGGCGCTGGGGCGGCGAGCCGGAGACCATCAAGACCACCATCCTCAAGGGGCGTCACGGCATGATGCCGCCGCAGGGTGCGGTGATCGGCGAAGACGGCGTGCGCAACGCTGCCGCCTACGTCCTGACCCAGCTGGCGGGTCGCGAACTGCCGGAAGGTGAAGTCGCCGACGTCGCAGCAGGCGAGAAGATCTTCTCCACCACCTGCTTCGCCTGCCACGGCGCCAGCGGCACGGGCACCCCTGCCCTGGGTGCACCGGACCTGACCCGTCCGAGCGCATTCATCTACGGCAGCAGCTTCGCCCAGTTGCAGCAGACCATCCGCTATGGTCGCAGTGGCAACATGCCGCCTCAGGAAGATTTCCTGGGTAACGACAAGGCCCACCTGCTGGCGGCCTATGTGCTGAAACTGAGCCAGGGCAAGAACGAGTAACTCCCGCTTTGCCGGCGATCATCCCCTGGTCGCCGGCCCCTCCCCGCACCTGTGCGACCCAGTGTCGCACCTGCCGACCAATAGCCCTGCAATTTTCTTGATCTGGGCTAAGCTGCCTTTCAGTCGCCATCTGACACAACTCCAAGGCGATCCCTTCTTAGCGCTGCGCAAACTGGTTGCGCCAAAGCTGCCAGAGCTGTCTCCGGGGCCTGCCCGCAGTCCCCTTGAAAGGCTCTGAAACCCCGTTCGTGTCGGCATGTTGCGTTGCAATGGCTACCTGCTTTCTCCATACTTGCCGCCGATTTTTGCCCCATAAAACTCCATTAACCGTGGAACCCCTAGCATGAGCACAGCAATCAGTCAGACTGCTTATAACTATAAGGTGGTCCGCCAGTTCGCCATTATGACGGTGATCTGGGGGGTCATTGGGATGGGTCTAGGCGTGTTCATCGCCGCACAACTCGTGTGGCCAGAACTCAACCTGGGCCTGCCGTGGACCAGCTTCGGCCGTCTGCGTCCCTTGCATACCAACGCGGTGATCTTCGCTTTCGGCGGATGCGCCCTCTTCGCGACCTCGTACTACGTGGTCCAGCGCACCTGTCAAACGCGTCTGGTCTCCGACGGTCTGGCTGCCTTCACCTTCTGGGGTTGGCAAGCGGTCATCGTCCTGGCGGTGATCACCCTGCCCATGGGCTACACCAGCTCCAAGGAATACGCCGAGCTCGAGTGGCCGATCGACATCCTCCTGGGTGTGGTCTGGGTCACCTACCTGCTGGTGTTCTTCGGCACCATCATGAAGCGCAAGACCAAGCACATCTATGTGGGCAACTGGTTCTTCGGCGCCTTCATCCTGGTCACCGCGATGCTGCACATCGTCAACAGCATGGAAGTACCGGTCACTCTGACCAAGTCCTACTCCATGTATGCCGGTGCCACCGACGCCATGATCCAGTGGTGGTACGGTCACAACGCCGTGGGCTTCTTCCTGACCACCGGCTTCCTGGGCATGATGTACTACTTCGTACCCAAGCAGGCCGAGCGTCCGATCTACTCCTATCGCCTGTCCATCGTGCACTTCTGGGCGCTGATCACCCTGTACATCTGGGCCGGCCCGCACCACCTGCACTACACCGCACTGCCGGACTGGGCCCAGTCCCTCGGCATGGCGATGTCCGTGATCCTGCTGGCGCCGAGCTGGGGTGGCATGATCAACGGCATGATGAGCCTGTCCGGCGCCTGGCATAAGCTGCGCACCGACCCGATCCTGCGCTTCCTGGTGGTCTCCCTCGCCTTCTACGGCATGTCCACCTTCGAAGGCCCGATGATGGCCATCAAGACCGTCAACGCCCTGTCCCACTACACCGACTGGACCATCGGCCACGTGCACGCTGGCGCCCTCGGCTGGGTAGCGATGATCTCCATCGGTTCGCTGTATCACCTGATTCCGAAGGTGTTCGGTCGCGAGCAGATGCACAGCATCGGCCTGATCAACGCGCACTTCTGGCTGGCCACCATCGGCACCGTGCTGTACATCGCCTCGATGTGGGTCAACGGCATCACCCAGGGTCTGATGTGGCGCGCGGTCAACGAAGACGGCACCCTCACCTACTCCTTCGTCGAAGCGCTGGAAGCCAGCCATGCGGGCTATGTAGTGCGCATGATCGGTGGTGCCTTCTTCGTCACCGGCATGCTGCTGATGGCCTACAACACCTACCGCACCGTGCGTGCCGCCAAGCCGGCTGAATACGATGCGGCTGCGCAGATTCCCGCCGGAGTAGCTCACTGATGAAACACGAAATCATCGAGAAGAATATCGGCCTGATGGCGCTGCTGATGGTGATTGCCGTCAGCATCGGTGGCCTGACCCAGATCGTCCCGCTGTTCTTCCAGGACGTCACCAACGAGCCGGTCGAAGGCCTCAAGCCCTACACCGCGCTGGAGCTGGAAGGCCGCGACATCTACATCGCCAACGGTTGCGTTGGCTGCCACTCGCAGATGATCCGTCCGTTCCGCGCCGAGACCGAGCGCTACGGCCACTACTCCGTCGCCGGTGAAAGCGTCTGGGACCACCCCTTCCTGTGGGGCTCCAAGCGTACCGGTCCGGACCTGGCCCGCGTCGGCGGCCGCTACTCGGACGAGTGGCACCGCGCCCACCTGTACAACCCGCGCAACGTAGTGCCTGAGTCGAAGATGCCGGCCTACCCCTGGCTGGTCGAGAACAAGCTCGATGGCAAGGACACCGCGAAGAAGATGGAAGTCATGCGTGGCTTCGGCATCCCCTACACCGACGAAGATATCGCCGGTGCTCGCGATGCCGTGAAAGGCAAGACCGAAATGGACGCGCTGGTCGCGTACCTGCAGGTTCTCGGCACTTCCATCAAGAACAAACGGTAAGACGCCATGGATATCGGGACTATTCGCGGAATCGGCACGGCGGTGGTGTTCATCGCCTTCATCAGCGTGGTGCTCTGGGCCTACAGCAGCAAGCGCAAGTCGGGCTTCGACGAGGCCGCCAACCTGCCCTTCGCGGATGATCCCGAAACCAAGCGCGACCAAGACTCTTCCAGGAGCAATAACCAATGACCACGTTCTGGAGTTGGTACGTAACCATCCTCTCCCTGGGCACCATCTTCGCCCTGACCTGGCTGATCTTCGGCACCCGCAAGGGCCAGCGCCAGGAAGTGACCGACGAAACCGTCGGCCACAGCTTCGATGGCATCGAGGAGTATGACAACCCGCTGCCGAAGTGGTGGTTCATGCTGTTCGTCGCCACCATCATCTTCGCCCTCGGCTACCTGGCCCTCTACCCGGGCCTGGGCAACTGGAAAGGCCTGCTGCCGGGCTACGACTACGTCGACAGCGAGAGCAAGACCCCCTTCGCTGCCGGCGTACAGATCGCCGACGGCTCCATGCGTCACGCGGGCTGGACCGGCGTGCACCAGTGGGAGAAGGAAATGGCGCGCGCCGACGAGCAATACGGCCCGCTGTTCGCCAAGTACGCTGCCATGCCCATCGAGGAAGTGGCCAAGGACGAGCAAGCCCTGAAAATGGGTGGCCGTCTGTTCGCTTCCAACTGCTCGGTGTGCCACGGTTCCGATGCCAAGGGCAGCTACGGCTTCCCCAACCTGACCGACAACGAATGGCGCTGGGGCGGCGAGCCGGAAACCATCAAGACCACCATCCTCAAGGGTCGCGAAGGTGCCATGACGCCTCAGGGTCCGGTCATCGGCGAAGATGGCGTGCGCAACGTCGCCGCCTACGTCCTGACCCAGCTGGCGGGTCGTGAGCTGCCGGAAGGCACCGAAGCCGACATCGAAGCGGGCCAGAAGGTCTTCGCCGGTACCTGCTTCGCCTGCCACGGCGCCGACGGCAAGGGTACCCCTGCCCTGGGCGCCCCGAACCTGACCAACCCGGCAGCGTTCATCTACGGCAGCAGCTACGCGCAACTGCAGCAGACCATCCGCTACGGTCGTCACGGCAAGATGCCGGCCCAGGAAGAATTCCTCGGCAACGACAAGGTCCACCTGCTGGCCGCTTACGTTTACAGCCTGTCGCACAAGGCGCAGGAGCAGTAAGCGTAGAAGGACTCTTTTGACAAGGGTCAATGAACGCCCGGGTCGCGACTGCTGGTCGCACCCGGGCGTTGTCTTTCAGGCGTACCATATAGCCACCGTGAACTGACCCTGACCGGCACGCATCGGCCCGGGCTGCCAACCAACCGCCGTGGTATGCATTGATGAGCGAACAGATTCCCGTCCAGGACATCACCCCTCCTTCCGCCAAGAATGCCAGCGTCGATCTGTACGCCAGCCGCGAGAAGATCTACACCCGCGCATTCACCGGCCTGTTCCGCAACCTGCGTCGCGCAGGCGGAGCACTGCTGTTCATTCTGTTCTTCGGCACCGTCTGGCTGAACTGGGAAGGCCGTCAGGCCGTCTGGTGGAACCTGCCGGAGCGCAAGTTCCACATCTTCGGCGCCACCTACTGGCCACAGGACTTCATGCTGCTGTCCTGGCTGCTGATCATCTGCGCCTTCGGCCTGTTCTTCATCACCGTGTTCGCAGGCCGCGTCTGGTGCGGCTACACCTGCCCGCAGAGCGTGTTCACCTGGGTGTTCATGTGGGCCGAGAAGGTCACCGAGGGCGACCGCAACCAGCGCATGAAGCTGGACAAGCAGCAGATGAGCGGCCACAAGCTGGCACGCAAGGTGGCCAAGCACGGCATCTGGCTGGGCGTGTCCCTGCTCACCGCGATCACCTTCGTCGGCTACTTCACCCCCATCCGCGACCTGATTCCCGAGCTGCTGACGCTACAGGCCGGCGGCTGGGCGCTGTTCTGGGTCGGCTTCTTCACCCTGGCCACCTATGGCAACGCCGGCTACCTGCGCGAACAGGTATGTATCTACATGTGTCCCTACGCGCGCTTCCAGAGCGTGATGTTCGACCAGGACACCCTGATCGTCTCCTACGATCCGCGTCGCGGCGAGTCTCGCGGCCCGCGCAAGAAGGACGCCGACTACAAGGCCCAGGGCCTGGGCGACTGCATCGACTGCAAGATGTGCGTGCACGTCTGCCCCACCGGCATCGACATCCGTGACGGCCTGCAGATCGAGTGCATCGGTTGCGCCGCCTGCATCGACGCCTGCGACAGCATCATGGAGAAGATGAACTATCCCAAGGGGCTGATCAGCTACACCACTGAACACAACCTGTCAGGACGCAAGACCCACCTGCTGCGCCCGCGCCTGATCGGGTACGCTGTCGCGCTCGTCGCCATGATCGGCCTGTTCGCCTGGGCCGTGGCCAACCGCCCGCTGGTCGAGCTGGACGTGCTCAAGGACCGCGTGCTGTTCCGCGAGAACGAGCGCGGCCACATCGAGAACGTCTACACCCTGAAGATCATGAACAAGGCGCAGCACGACATGACCTACGTGATCACCGCCGACGGTCTCGACGGCCTGGTCTACGAAGGCAAGCGCGAGGTTCGCGCCCTGGCGGGCGAGGTCTACTCCTTCCCGGTGGAACTCTCCATCGCGCCGGAGAAGCTGCCTTCCAGCGCCAACAACATCGTCTTCCACGTACAATCCGCGGATGACCCCAGTATCAAGAACGACGCCGACAGCCGCTTCATCGGCCCAAGCGTCCGCTGACAACGGAAAGAGCATGACCGAACACGCACCATCGCCAGCAAAACCCTGGTACAAGCAGTTCTGGCCCTGGTTCATCATCGCCCTGCTGGGCTACTCCGTGGTGCAGGGCCTGGCCCTGCTCACGCTGGCCACGCGCAATCCACCCGGGCTGATTTCCGATGACTACTACGACGTCGGCAAGGGCATCAACCAATCGCTGGAGCGCGAGCAACTGGCCGAGCGCCTGCAACTCCACGGCGAGCTGGTGCTCGATGGCGCCACTGGCGTCGCGACCCTGGTGCTGGAGGGCAACAGCCGCCCGCAGCAGATCGTCCTCAACCTGATCTCGCCGACCCAGCCGGAGCGCGATCGTCGCGTCATTCTGCAGCCCGGCGCCGATGGCCAGTACCGTGGCCAGATGGTCGACCAGGTCAGCGGCCGGCGCTTCGTCGAACTGCTGGGCCAGGAAGGCAGCCAGAGCTGGCGCCTGTTCGAGGAAGAGAACATTGCCGACGGCAAGGCCATCATGATCGGTGACAATCCCTCCTACTGATCATGCCCGCCCCTACGCCCTGCTATCACTGCGGACTGCCGGTTCCCACCGGCAGTCATTTCCACGCCACGGTCCTCGGCCAGCCCCGTGACCTCTGCTGCCCCGGCTGCCAGGCCGTGGCGGAAGCCATCGTCGCCGGCGGCCTCGAGCACTACTACAGCCACCGCAGCGAAAACGCCGCCAACCCGCAGACCCTGCCCAAGGCCCTGCCCGACGAGCTGGCGCTGTACGACCGCAGCGACGTGCAACAGCCCTTCGTGCAGCACGAGGGCGAGCTGAGCGAAACCCAGCTGCTGATCGAAGGCATCAGTTGCGCCGCCTGCGGCTGGCTGATCGAGAAACACCTGCGTGGCGTGCCCGGCGTGGCCGAGGCGCACCTGAACCTGTCCAACCACCGCCTGCAGGTGCGCTGGCAGGACAGCCAGATCCCGCTCAGCCAGTTGCTCGCCGAGTTGCGCCGCATCGGTTATGCCGCTCACCCCTGGCACGCGGACGAGGCCGCCGAGCGGCTGGCGGCGGAGAACCGCAGGCGCATGCGCGAGCTGGGCGTGGCCGGCCTGCTGTGGATGCAGGTGATGATGGCGGCCATGGCCACCTGGCCGGAATTCAACGTCGACCTGACGCCCGAGCTGGACAAGATCCTGCGCTGGACCAGCCTGTTCCTCACCACGCCCATCGTCTTCTACTGCTGCGGGCAGTTCTTCCGCGGCGCCCTGCGCGACCTGCGTACCCGCCACCTGACCATGGACATCTCCGTCTCCCTGGCGATCGGCGGGGCCTACGTCGCGGGCATCTGGTCCACCGTCACCGGAGTCGGCGAGCTGTACTTCGACGCCGTGGGCATGTTCGCCCTGTTCCTCCTCGCCGGACGCTATCTGGAGCGGCGTGCGCGCGAGAGAACCGCTGCGGCGACCGCACAACTGGTCCAGTTGCTGCCTGCCTCCTGCCTGCGCCTGGCCGATGACGGCCAGAGCCAGCGCATCCTGCTCAGCGAACTGCAGATCGGCGAACGGGTGCTGGTGCAACCCGGCTCGCTGGTGCCTGCCGACGGGCGCATTCTCGCCGGCCAGTCCAGCGTCGACGAATCCCTGCTGACCGGCGAATACCTGCCGCAGGCGCGCGCTATCGGCGACAGCGTCACCGCCGGCACCCTGAACGTCGAAGGCCCGCTGACCGTGGAAGTCCAGGCCCTGGGCGATGCCACGCGGCTGTCCGCCATCGTCCGCCTGCTCGAACGTGCGCAGAGCGAGAAACCGCGCCTGGCGGAGATCGCCGATCGCGTTTCGCAGTGGTTTCTGCTGTTCATCCTGCTGGCCGCCGCCCTGGTCGGTTTCATCTGGTGGGAAATCGACTCCAGTCGCGCCTTCTGGGTCGTGCTCGCCCTGCTGGTCGCCACCTGCCCCTGCGCACTGGCCCTGGCCACACCGACGGCGCTGACCACCGCGACCGGCAGCCTGCACAAGCTGGGCATGCTGCTGACCCGTGGCCATGTCCTCGAAGGGCTCAACCATATCGACACGCTGGTGCTGGACAAGACCGGCACGCTCACCGAGGGACGCCTCACCCTGAGCGCCATCTATCCGCTGCGCGAACTGGATCAGGACAACTGCCTGGCGCTGGCCGCCGCCCTGGAAAACCGCTCCGAGCACCCCATCGCCCGCGCCTTCGGCCAGGCACCACGGGCCGCCGATGCGGTCGACAGCCATCCGGGCCTGGGCCTGCAGGGCAGCGTCGATGGCCGTCTGCTGCGCATCGGCGAGGCCCGCTTCGTCTGCGCGCTGAGCGGCCAGGAGGCACCGGTGATTGCCGGAGAGCACGGCCAGTGGTTGCTGCTGGGCGACGAACAGGGGCCACTGGCCTGGTTCGTCCTCGACGATCGCCTGCGCGACGACGCTCCCGAGCTGATCGCCGCCGCCCGCGAGCGTGGCTGGCACATCCACCTGCTGTCGGGCGACAGCTCGCCGATGGTCGCCGAGGTAGCGCACCAGCTCGGTATCGAGGACGCCCGTGGCGGCCTGACGCCGGACGCCAAGCTGGCAGTGCTCAAGCAGCTGCACGGCGAGGGACGCCGTGTGCTGATGCTCGGCGATGGCGTCAACGATGTGCCGGTCCTGGCGGCAGCCGATATCAGCGTGGCCATGGGCTCGGCCTCCGACCTGGCCAAGACCAGCGCCGATGCGGTCCTGCTGTCCAACCGTCTGGGCAGCCTGGTACAGGGTCTGGCCATGGCCAGGCGCACGCGACGGATCATCATCGAGAACCTGTGCTGGGCGACGCTGTACAATGGCATGGTCCTGCCCTTCGCCGCGCTCGGCTGGATCACCCCCATCTGGGCGGCGGTCGGCATGTCGTTCAGCTCACTGCTGGTCGTGCTCAATGCCCTGCGCCTGAGCCGCAGCCCGAACAGCTAGGCACGAACCGCGCTCGCCGGCGCTGTGCGTGCCTACCCATACGCCCCCACGGAGACCGCATGCCCGCGCTCTACATCCTGATCCCCGTCGCCATCGCCCTGGCCGCCTTCGCCATCTGGCTGTTCTTCTGGGCCGTGGACAGCGGCCAGTACGACGACCTCGACGGCCCCGCGCACAGCATTCTCTTCGATGACGAAGACCCGCTGCACAAGGCGGGCGTGAAACAGGCCGAAGAGCAGAGCAAGCAGGACAAGCCCGATGCTTGAGCTGGCGCCCCTGCTGGTGTCAGCCCTGATTCTCGGTCTGCTCGGCGGCGGCCATTGCCTGGGCATGTGCGGCGGCCTGATGGGCGCCCTGACCCTGGCCATCCCCCCCCAACAACGTGGTCGCCGCCTGCAGCTGCTGCTGGCCTACAACCTCGGGCGCATCCTCAGCTACAGCGCCGCCGGGCTGCTGCTCGGCCTGGCGGGCTGGGCCGTGCGCGGCAGCGCCGCCGAGGTCGTCATGCGCAGCCTGGCGGCCCTGCTGCTGATCGCCATGGGCCTGTACCTGGCCGGCTGGTGGAGCGGCCTGACCCGCATCGAGGCGCTCGGCCGTGGCCTGTGGCGGCATATCCAGCCGCTCACCCGCCGCTTCATGCCGGTCAGCAGCCTGCCGCGCGCGCTGGTGCTCGGCGGCCTGTGGGGCTGGCTGCCCTGCGGCCTGGTCTACAGCACCCTGCTGTGGGCCTCCAGCCAGGGCGATGCCCGCGTCAGCGCCCTGCTGATGCTGGCGTTCGGTCTCGGCACCTGGCCGGTCCTGCTGGCCACCGGCCTCGCCGCCGAACGCATCACCGCCCTGCTGCGCCAGCGCGGCATCCGCATGGCGGGTGGCCTGCTGGTGATCCTGTTCGGCCTCTGGACCCTGCCCGGTCCGCACCAGCACTGGCTGATGGGCCACTGAACCCTTCCCTGGCCCGGATGCTATCCGGGTCCGGCAGCGACAACCCACCGCACCCCGCCTGCCCTTGATTCAGATCAAGCCGCCCGCCCAGCTGCATCCCTAGACTGGCCGCACAGCCTGACCAGGATTATTTCCCATGCTCGAAGCCATCCAGTGGGACGCCGATCTGATCCGCCGCTACGATCTCGCCGGCCCACGCTACACCTCCTACCCGACTGCCGTGCAGTTCCACGACGACATCGGTCCGTTCGACCTGCTGCACGCCCTGCGTGACAGCCGCAAGGCCGGCCGCCCGCTGTCGCTGTACGTGCACATCCCGTTCTGCGCGCACATCTGCTACTACTGCGCCTGCAACAAGGTGATCACCAAGGACCGTGGCCGCGCCCTGCCCTACCTGGAGAAGCTCGAGCGCGAGATCGAGATGGTCAGCCGCTACATCGGCAAGGAGCAGGTCATCGAGCAGCTGCACTTCGGCGGCGGCACGCCCACCTTTCTCAACCACGACGAGCTGCGCCGGCTGATGCAGCACCTGCGTCAGCATTTCAACCTGCTGGATGACGATTCCGGCGACTACAGCATCGAGATCGACCCCCGCGAAGCGGACTGGTCGACCATGGGCCTGCTGCGCGAGCTGGGCTTCAATCGCGTCAGCCTGGGCGTGCAGGATCTCGACCCGGAGGTGCAGCGTGCGGTCAATCGCCTGCAGACGCTGGAAGAAACCCGCGCCATCATCGAGGCTGCGCGCACCCTGCAGTTCCGCTCGGTGAACATCGACCTGATCTACGGCCTGCCCAAGCAGACGCCGGAGCGCTTCGCCCGTACCGTTGCCGAGGTGATCGCCCTGCAACCGGACCGCCTCTCGGTGTTCAACTACGCCCACCTGCCCGAGCGCTTCATGCCGCAGCGGCGCATCAACAGCGAGGACCTGCCAGCGGCAGCCGACAAGCTGGCCATGCTCCAGGCCAGCATCGAGCAGCTGGCCAACGCGGGCTACCGCTACATCGGCATGGACCACTTCGCCCTGCCGGATGACGAACTGGCGATTGCCCAGGAAGAAGGCACCCTGCAGCGCAACTTCCAGGGCTACACCACCCACGGCCATTGCGACCTGATCGGCCTGGGCGTGTCGGCCATCAGCCAGGTCGGCGACCTCTACAGCCAGAACGACAGCGACATCGCCAGCTACCAGCAAAGCCTCGGCAACGGCCAGCTGGCCACCCGTCGCGGCCTGCATTGCAACGCCGACGACCGCCTGCGCCGCGCGGTGATCCAGCAGCTGATCTGTCATTTCGAACTGGATTTCCGCGGTATCGAGCACGCCTACGCCATCGACTTCCGCGACTATTTCGCTGCCCTCTGGCCAGACCTGCAGCGCCTGCATGACGACGGCCTGATCGAGCTGGGCGAACACAGCATCCGCGTGCGCCCTGCCGGACGCCTGCTGGTGCGCTCGCTGTGCATGCTGTTCGACCGCTACCTGAACGACCAGGTGCGCCAACGCTTCTCACGGGTGATCTGAAGCGCCGAGCGCCAGCGCTGCCCAGGCGCTGGCAGGCGAGTCAGGCCACGGACAGGCTCGCCACCGTCTGCATCTGCTGCTCGGTGAGGTTGCTCTCACGGATCAGCTTGATCAGATTGGCATTGGCCGAGGTCAGGGCGCCGTTGAGTGACGCCAGCTCACTTTGCAACCCTTCCAGTTGCTGGCGCTTCGCCTCCGGATCGAGGCTCTGATCGCTCATCAGCGCCTCGATCTGCGCCTGTTTCTCGGCGATCTGCGCGCGCAGCTCACGGATCATCTTCAGCAGGTCCTTGATCGCCCTGGGCAGGTCGCTGTCGTCGATGTCCTTGTTCTTCTCGGCGCTCGCCGACATGCTCTTGCCCAGGTTGGAAAGGCTCACGCGAAGCCCTTCGCGCACCTCCTCCGGGCTCCTTTCCACTGCGGTATTTTGTCGCTGAACGCCCTGGACGAGATTGCCCAGCGACCCGCCGATATCGATACGCATCACGCTGCTCCCTGCCTTGGACGATAGTGCTACAGTCTGCATCGGCCGCCGCGGAATAAACTTGAGCATCCGGTCAGGCCTCAGATAGCTAGCCCCTGCCTGCCCCGCTGCGGTACCCTTACGAGCATTGCGTGTATATCGGGAAGCCCAACGATGTCCGAGAGCATCAAGTTGCGTACGCAACATCAAGCCCATTGCAAGGATTGCAGCCTGGCTGCCCTGTGCCTGCCCATTTCGCTGAACATGGAGGACATGGACGCGCTGGACGACATCGTCAAGCGTGGCCGTCCGCTGAAGAAAGGCGAGTTCCTGTTCCGCCAGGGCGATGCCTTCGGCTCCGTTTTCGCGGTACGTTCCGGCGCCCTGAAGACCTTCGGCCTGAGCGATGGCGGCGAGGAGCAGATCACCGGCTTCCACCTGCCCAGTGAACTGGTCGGCCTGTCCGGCGTCGATGGCGAGCGCTACCCGGTCTCCGCCCAGGCCCTGGAAACCACCTCCGTGTGCGAGATTCCCTTCGAGCGCCTGGACGACCTGGCCCTGCAACTGCCACAACTGCGTCGCCAGCTGATGCGCATCATGAGCCGCGAGATTCGTGACGATCAGCAGATGATGCTGCTGCTCTCGAAGAAGACCGCCGACGAACGCATCGCGACGTTCCTGGTCAACCTCTCGGCCCGTTTCCGCGCACGCGGTTTCTCGGCCAACCAGTTCCGCCTGGCCATGTCGCGCAACGAAATTGGTAACTATTTGGGCCTTGCGGTCGAGACGGTGTCTCGCGTATTTACCCGCTTTCAGCAGAACAAGCTGCTCGAAGCCGAGGGCAAGGAAGTGCACATTCTCGATCCGATCGAGCTGTGCGCCCTGGCTGGCGGCAATCTAGACGTTTGAGTTCGCACGATTCTCGCGGGCTCAACGCATTCAGGACCCCACGATGATTTTCGACGAATTCAGCATCAAGACCCTGATCCGCCCGGTACCGGACTTTCCCAAGCCGGGCGTGATCTTCCGCGACATCACTCCGCTGTTCCAGTCACCACGCGCGCTGCGCCTGGTGGCCGACAGCTTCATCCAGCGCTACGTCGAAGCCGAGTTCAGCCATATCGGCGCCATGGATGCCCGTGGCTTCCTGATCGGCTCGATCATCGCCTACGAGCTGAACAAGCCGCTGGTACTGTTCCGCAAGCAGGGCAAGCTGCCGGCGGATGTCCTCAGCGAGGGCTACCAGACCGAGTACGGCGAAGCCTTCCTCGAAGTGCATGCCGACAGCCTCTGCGAGGGCGACTCGGTGCTGGTCTTCGATGACCTGATCGCCACTGGCGGTACCCTGATCGCCGCCGCCAACCTGGTGCGACGCATGGGCGCCGATGTGTTCGAGGCCGCCGCCATCATCGACCTGCCCGAGCTGGGCGGTTCGCAGAAACTCCAGGATGCCGGCATCGCCACCTTCACCCTGACCGCCTTCGCTCTCGACGACCATTGAGCCTCCGGACCCGCCCTCTCGCGGCGGGTCACGCTCGGGTACCCATCGACCCTTCTCGCTGAAATGACTATGCAAGCATTCGAACTCGACCAATCACCCGACTGGCGCAAGCGCCTGGGTGCCCGGATGGACAGCCTGATCACACAACGCGTGGTCACCCTGCTGATCATCATCAACGCCGCCATTCTCGGCCTGCAGACCTCGCCGGCGCTCATGGCGGACTGGGGTAAGCCGCTGCTGATCCTCGACAGCCTGATCCTCGCTTGCTTCGTGATCGAGCTGGCGCTGCGCTTCGCGGCCCACGGCGTCGCCCTGCTGCGCAATCCCTGGGCGGTATTCGACTGCGTGGTGGTGGCCATCGCCCTGGTGCCCGCCAGCGGCCCCTTCGCCGTATTGCGCGCCCTGCGCGTACTGCGGGTGCTGCGTCTGGTCTCGATCAACCCGAGCATGCGCAAGGTGGTGCAGGCCCTGCTCGCCTCGCTGCCCGGCATGGGCAGCATCGTCATGCTGATGGGGCTGGTGTTCTACGTCGCGGCGGTGATGGCCACGCAGCTGTTCGGCGCGAGCTTCCCTGAGTGGTTCGGTAACATCGGCGCCAGCCTGTACACCCTGTTCCAGGTGATGACCCTGGAAAGCTGGTCGATGGGCATCGTGCGCCCGATCATGGAACAGCACCCGCTGGCCTGGCTGTTCTTCGTGCCCTACATTCTCGTCGCCACCTTCATGATGCTCAACCTGTTCATCGCGGTGATCGTCAACGCCATGCAGAGCACGCACGAGCCGAGCGCCGAGGAGCTGGCCGCCGCCGCACGCGAACAGGCCATTCTCGACGAACTGCGCGCCCTGCGCAGTGAAGTGGCCGAACTGCGCCGCAACACGCCCTGATCCGCGCTTCGCGCGCCCGGCGTCTCGCGTCGGGTCGCGCCCCTCCCCAGGCAGCACACCCGCCTTAAGTTGGCGGCGCCAGGCGCCGCCACACCCGATAGTTACATCGTTCAATGACACAGTTGGCCTGTCGAGGTCCCGGCACCTCGACCCGAATGCTGTCACCCGGAGCCGCACGATAACCGGGAGCGCCAACTCCCCTTAAGAGGACACGAACGATGAGCGCCAGCGCCACCCTGCCCCAAACGAAATCCAGCTTCCCGGTTCGCCGCATGGATTTCAGCTTCAGCGAGACACCGAAATACTGGTTCTACGACGACCCCTTCATGAGCCAGTTCATGAACAACCTGTCGTCGCTGTTTCCCTACGGCGAGAAGTTCTTCGTCGACAGCGTACGGGCGGTCCGCGACCAGGTCAGCGAGCCGCAGCTGAAGAAGGACATCAGTGCCTTCATCGGCCAGGAGGCCATGCACTCCAAGGAGCACGCGGCGTACAACGACTACGCCAATGCCCACGATATCGACCTGGAGCGCCTGGAGCTGCGCATCAAGGTGCTGCTGGAATGGGTCACCCGCTTCAGCACCAAGAAGCATCGTCTGGCCGCCACCTGCGCCCTGGAACACTTCACCGCGACCATGGCCGAACAGCTGCTCAAGCGCGAAGACCTCACCACGCAGATGAACGATCCCAAGCTCTATCAGCTGTGGATGTGGCACGCGATCGAGGAGAACGAGCACAAGGCGGTCTGCTACGACGTCTACCAGAAGGTCTACGGCGGCTACTTCACCCGGACCCTGGTGATGCTGCTGACCACCGTGATCTTCTTCGGCGTGATCGGCTGGTTCCAGATCCACCTGCTGCGCAAGGATGGTCAGCTGTTCAACTGGCGCAGCTGGGGCTTCGGCCTGAAGAAGCTGTTCGGCCCGCGCAACGGTTTCTTCACCAAGCTGATCGGCCCTTACCTGGACTACTACCGGCCCGGCTTCCATCCGAAGGATCACGACACCGAGAAGCTGGAGAACCGCTGGCGCGAACGCCTCGGCTTCAACAGCTGATACCCCTGCAGGGCGGCCCAGGCCGCCCTTTTTCATGCAAGTGTGCAACTGCAGGAACGTCGTCAACCGCGAAAGGCATCGCGGCTTAAGCCGCTCCTACAACAGCCCTCCATGCCCTGCATATCTCACCGCCGCCGGCGTCCCTCAGCCCAGCCGCAGCTGCCCCATGCTCTGCAGCACGCTGGCGCCGGTGAACAGCATGACGATCTGCTCCTCGGCCAATGCACAGATCGCCTCGCGCCGATGCGGCTGGCCGATATAGTCCAGCGACTGCTCGAACAGACTGCGACTGATCAGCCCCGAGACCTGACGCACGGCCGCCGCACTGACGATCCCCGGCAGCAGCTTGAACTCGACGATGTCGGCGGCCATGTCGTCGGCGAAATCATCCATCACCCGGCGCAGGGCCTCGCGCAGCACCGGTGAGGCGCCATGCAGCTCGCGGACACCGATGATGAAGGCCTCCGGGTGCGCGGCAACGAAGTCGAAGAACAGCTGCACCGTCTCGTGACAGACGCGCCGCCCACGCCCCAGGTCGATCCCCAGCAGCCTGGGCAGTGCCGGCCCCTGCTCCTTGACCGCGCGCTGTGCCGCCTCGCGGCGCAGGTCACGCAACGGCTGGCGCAACAAGCGGGTGATCTCGCCGATCACGTTCAGGCCGAGATCGTCGACATCGCGAAAGTGCCGGTAGAAGGTATTGGGGTTGAGGCCCGCCTCGCGGGCCAGTTCGCGCAGTCCCAGGCTGCTGAGGCTGCGGCTGGTTGAGGTGAGGCGTAACGCCGCCTCCATCAGCAGGCGCTTGCCGGGCGCCTCGCTGGCCTTGTCACGCACCTGCGCTTCGTCGTCGTGCATCCCTTCCCCTATCTAAAGTTGGCTTGCTGGCCCGATGCCTTGCCGCCGAGTATACACATGTCTACCTTGGTATACAGATGTAGACACCAACAAGAACGACAAGCAGGAGTCCGGCCATGAATGCGCCCGTGTCACCCCCTACCGCTGCCCGCCATTGCAAGATCGCCATCCTCGGCAGCGGCTTTTCCGGCCTCGGTATGGCCATCCGCCTCAGGCAACAGGGCGAGCAGGACTTCCTGCTGTTCGAAAAGGAGGCCGGCGTCGGCGGCACCTGGCGCGTGAACAATTACCCAGGCTGCGGCTGCGACGTGCAATCGCACCTTTACTCCTTCTCCTTCGAACCGAATCCGAACTGGACGCGCATGTTCGCCAAACAGCCGGAAATCAGGGCCTACCTGGAAGGCTGCTGGGAGAAATATCGCCTGCAGGACAAGACCCGGCTCGGCACCGAGGTGGTGGAGATCCGCTGGGACGAACAGGCCGAGCTGTGGCACCTGCTGGATCGCGCTGGCAACCGCTACAGCGCGCAGTTCGTGGTGTCGGGGATGGGCGCCTTGTCCACGCCATCGATTCCCGCGCTCAAGGGCCTGGAGAACTTCAGCGGCGAGGTGTTCCACTCGCAGCAGTGGAACCACGACTACGACCTTTCCGGCAAACGCGTGGCGGTGATCGGCACCGGTGCCTCGGCCATTCAGTTCGTGCCGCAGATCCAGAAGCAGGTCGAGCACCTCGACCTCTACCAGCGCACCGCTCCGTGGATCATGCCCAAGCCGGATCGCGCCATCCGCGACAACGAGCGCAGCCGCTTCAAGCGCTTCCCGCTGGCGCAGAAACTCTGGCGCGGCGCCCTCTACAGTATCCTCGAAAGCCGGGTGATCGCCTTCGCCTTCGCCCCGCGCCTGCTGCGCATGGCCCAGGGAATCGCCAAGCTGTACATCAAGAAGCAGATCAAGGACCCGGTGCTGCGCGCCAAGGTCACCCCGGACTACACCATGGGCTGCAAGCGGGTACTGATCTCCAATGACTACTACCCGGCGCTGAGCCAGGCCAATGTCGACGTGATCACCGATGGCATCGCCGAAATCCTGCCACATGGAGTGCGCACCAGCGACGGCCAGGAACGCGCCGTCGACGCGATCATCTTCGGCACAGGCTTCACCCCCAGCGATCCACTGCCACGCGGCACGGTGTTCGGCCGTGGCGGCGTCGACCTGCTCGACACCTGGCCGGAAGGCCCGGAAGCCTACAAGGGCACCATGACCGCCGGCTTCCCCAACCTGTTCTTCCTGATGGGACCGAACACCGGCCTGGGCCACAACTCCATGGTCTACATGATCGAGTCGCAGATCACCTACGTGCTCGGTGCGCTGCGCCAGATCGACGACGGGCGCCTGCAGAGCCTGGAGCCCAAGCGCGAAGCGCAGGATGCCTTCAACAGGAAGATCCAGGGCACCCTCGGCGCCACCGTGTGGAACGCCGGCGGCTGCATGAGCTGGTACCTGCATCCGGTCAGCGGACGCAACTGCACGGTATGGCCCGGTTTCACCTGGCGCTATCGCATGCTGACCCGCCACTTCGACCCGCCTGCCTACCACTTCAGCCGCAAGCAGGCCGCCCACCCGGCGCAAAGCAACGCCATCGCCCTCGATGCCCAGGAGGCCAGCGCATGAAATCCTTCGAAAACAAGGTAGCCGCCATCACCGGCGCCGGCTCCGGCATCGGCCGCGCCCTCGCCTGGCACCTGGCTCGCCAGGGCTGCCACCTGGCGCTCTCCGACGTCAACGTCGAGGGCCTCAGGGAAACCGCCGAGCAGGCGCGCAAGCTGGGCGTCACCGTCAGCGAACAGCGCGTCGACGTTGCCGACCGCGCCGCCGTCGAAGCCTGGGCGGAACAGATCGTCGTCGAGTTCGACCGGGTCAACGTCATCTTCAACAATGCCGGCGTCGCCCAGGGCGGCACGGTGGAAGGCAACGACCACGCCGACTATGAGTGGATCATGAACATCAACTTCTGGGGCGTGGTCAACGGCACCAAGGCCTTCCTGCCCTATCTCAAGAATGCCGGCCAGGGCCATGTGATCAACGTTTCCAGCGTCTTCGGGCTGTTCTCGCAGCCCGGCATGAGCGCCTACAACGCCAGCAAGTTCGCCGTGCGCGGCTTCACCGAGTCGCTGCGCCAGGAGCTGGACATGGCCAACTGCGGGGTTTCCGCCAGCTGCGTCCACCCCGGCGGCATCCGCACCAACATCGCCAAGACCGCACGCATGAACGACAGCCTGGCCAAGGTCACCGGCCAGGCCGCCGAGCAGGCACGCCAGCAGTTCAACGACCAGTTGCTGCGCACGACGCCAGAGCAGGCGGCCAAGGTCATCGTCAACGGCGTGCTGGCCAACAAGCGGCGCATCCTCATCGGTGCCGACGCCCATGTGCTGGACTGGATGCAGCGCAGCATGCCGGCGCTGTATCAGCGCCTGGTCACCCTGTCGATGCGCCTGGCCGCACGCTTCGCCCCGAGGCCGCGCAATGCCGGCAAGGCCAGCGAAGCGACCGAATAGCAGGCTGCATGCGAACACAGGGCCGGCGCACTGCCGGCCCTGTGCGTTTGTCGGGTAGTGCCCGGGGCGTCCGCAGCTGCGCTAAGGTATGGCAATAGACGCACCCTCATCCACGCGGCGCCGCCACCGGCCCCGGCTGGAACCTCGGTGCGGCGTCGACACCGAGGGCGGCACCTTGATCCAGAAGGTGGCCTCATGAGCGTACTCACCTGCACCCACCGCGACCACACCATCCGCGCCAGTGTCATGGAGCACCCCGGCCTGCCCACGCCCTGGGCCGGCGGTTGCCAGATCACCGATCCTGCCGGCCACACCAGCAAGCGCCAGACGCTGCCGGTGGACTACGCCTTCATGGATGACCTGGACAAGGCCCAGCACGCCTCCATCGCGCACGGCAGATGGCTGGTGGACCAGAAACTGGACCACGGTCGCAACTGGCACTGAACGCGCCCTGCGTACACGAGCGGGGCGCCAGCCAGCCGCGCAGCGTCTCCTGGCGCTCCCGCTGCGGGCCTGAGCTAGTTGCGGTCGCGCAGCGGATCGAGCAACGGCTTGAGGCCGTTGTGATCGATCTCCTGCATCAGTGCCAGCAGCTGGCCCAGCTCGCCCTTGGGAAACCCCTCGCGGGCGAACCAGTTGAGGTAGTGCCCGGGCAGGTCGGCGATCAACCGGTCCTTGTACTTGCCGTACGGCATGCGGCGGGTCACCAGGAGTTTCAGCGCTTCGGGGTTCATCGTTCGCTCGGGTCGTCGAAAAAATCCGCCCATTGTGCCAGGCCTCAGCGACTCAATGCCTCACGCACGAAGTCCAGGCGGTCCTGGCCGAAGTACATGTCGTCTCCGACGAAGCAGGTCGGCGCACCGAACACGCCACGCCTGACCGCTTCCTCGGTGGTCGCCTTCAGCGCGTCCTTCACTGCGGGCTCGCCGATCTGCTGCTGCAACGCCGCAGCGTCGAGGCCGGCCGCCGCCAGCACTTCCGCGACCCTGGCCGGGTCGCCCATGTTCACGCCATCCACCCAGGTCGCCTGGAACAGCGCCTGCAGCGCGTCGTCGAGGCGCTCGGGGTGGTGCAGCTGCACCGCCACCAGCAGGCGCATGAGGGTCAGGGTGTTGATCGGAAAATGCGGATTGAAACGCATCGGCACGCCGTAGCGCTCGGCGTAGCGCGCCAGGTCGCGAATCATGTAGCGCCCCTTGGCCGGAATCATCGCCGGCGAGGCGTTGCCGGTCGCCTGGAAGACGCCGCCCAGCAGCATCGGCCGATAGACCAGCGCAGCGCCACAGTCGCGGCACAGCGCCGGTAGCTGGGTATGGGCCAGGTAGGAGGCCGGGCTGCCCAGGTCGAAGAAGAACTCCACCGTCTTGCTCATCAGCTTCACTCGCTCGTTGTTGTGGTTATCGGCTTGCACAGGTTACCAGCGCTCCATCCACGGCCGCAGGTCCAGCTCGAACGTCCAGGCATCGCGAGGCTGGGCGTGCAGGAACCAGTAGCTGTCGGCGATGTGCTCGGGGTCGAGGATGCCATCCTGATCCTTCCTGGCATACAGCTCGGGGAAGCTGTCACGGATGAAGGCCGTGTCGATCGCCCCGTCCACCACCACATGGGCCACGTGGACGTTCAACGGCCCCAGCTCGCGCGCCATGCTCTGCGCCAGGGCGCGAATGCCGTGCTTGGCCCCGGCGAAGGCGGCGAAACCGGCGGCGCCACGCAGGCCTGCGGTCGCCCCGGTGAAGAGAATGGTGCCGCGACCACGCCCGACCATGCGCCTGGCCACCGCCTGGCTGGTGAGGAAGCCAGCGAAGCAGGCCATTTCCCAGATCTTGAAATACTTGCGCGCGGTTTCATCGAGGATGCTGCAGGGCACGTTGGCGCCGATGTTGAAGACCATCACCTCGATGGGGCCGATATCCCGCTCGATGTGCTCGACCAGTTCGGCCACCTGTTCTTCACGCCGCGCATCGGAAGCAAAGCCATGGGCTTCGCCGCCCTCGTCACGGATCTGCTCCAGCAACGGCTGCAACTTGTCCAGGCTACGCCGGGTGACGCAGGCCACATAGCCTTCGCGGGCGAAACGCCGGGCAATGGCGCCGCCAGTGGCATCACCGGCGCCGATGATCAAAGCGACTTTCTTGTTCTCGTTCATGGCCTTCTCCTTTTAACTAACGATCGTTAGCTGAACGAACGTTATGCTATGCTCCCGGACAGGTCAAGCCACCCTCATCCACGGAGCCTCTCATGCGTTATTCCGCCGAACACAAGGCCGAAACCCGCGAACGCCTGCTCGCCAGCAGCGGCGCCATCGCCAAGCAGCAGGGCTTTGCCGTTACCGGCGTGGATGCGCTGATGAAAACCATAGGCCTGACCGGCGCGGCGTTCTACAGCCACTTCCCGAGCAAGGACGAGCTGTTCGCCGAGCTGATCGAGCGCGAGCTGCGTACCAGCCTGCAACGCCTGGGTGGCGAACCGGGCGCTGCCGGGCGTGACAAGCTGCAGCGCTGCCTGGCGGCCTACCTCAGCCTGGCGCATGTCGAGCAGCCCGACAAAGGCTGTGTGTTGCCGAGCCTGGGCGCCGAGATCGCGCGTGCCGACGAGCGCGTCCGGCAGCGCACCGAGCAGCAGATTCTGCAACTGCAGGAAACCTGGGCCGAGATCATCGGCGACCGGCAACTGGCCTGGACGATCCTCGCGCAATGCCTGGGCAGCCTGCTGCTGGCACGCATGCTGGCCAGCCAGGACACGCGCCAGCAGGTGCTGGATGCCAGCCTGGACATGCTCGAACACACATTGAAGCCTGTCGGCTGAGCACGTATGCCGTTAACCTAGACGGAACATCTCTGCCAGGACCGCACCATGTCCCACACCCCTTCCCCGCTGGTTGGCGAAAGCCCCCTGCATGCGATCGAGGTCCGCATCCTCGGTTGCCTGATCGAGAAGCAGCTGACCACCCCGGAAAGCTATCCGCTGACGCTCAATGCCGTGCAACTGGCCTGCAACCAGAAGACCAGCCGTGAACCGCTGATGAACCTCGAATCCGGCGAAGTCGGGCGCTACCTGCGCAGCCTGGAAGGCCGGCAACTGGTGCACCTGCAGATGGGCAGCCGGGCGGACCGCTGGGAACAGCGCTGCGACAAGCAACTGGAACTGGTCAAGCCGCAGACGGTGCTGCTCGGCCTGCTCATGCTGCGCGGACCGCAGACCCTCAACGAACTGCTGACCCGCAGCAACCGCATGTACGACTTCGATGACGTGGCCGAAATCCAGCACCAGCTGGAACGCCTGATCGGTCGCGGCCTGGCCCTGCTGCTGCCGCGCCAGGCGGGCCAGCGCGAGGACCGCTACATGCATCTGCTGGGTGAACCGGCGGACCTCGAAAGCCTGCTGGCCAGCCGCCCGAGTGGCCGCAGCGAGGCCGCGGCACCTAACGAAGATCGCCTGGTCGAACTGGAAGCGCGCATCGCTGCGCTGGAAGAACGTCTGGCGCGCCTAGAAGGCGCGCAATGACCGCTACCCCCATGGAAAAGGAGCCCAACGCGTTGAACCTCAAGACTCGTTTCAGCCTGATCATCGCCACTGCCCTGCTCGCAGCCGGCTGCAGCAGCACCGCGGAAAAATCCCAACCTGCAATCACCCCTGCCGACCCCAGCCAGGGCTGCACCTCCTCGGCGGTGGAGCACCTGAAGGGCGAGACCGCGACCCCCGAGCTGCTGGAGCAGGCACGCCAGCAGGCGGGCGCCAGTACCGCGCGCATACTGACACCGGGCAGCGTGGTGACCCTAGAATACAATAGACAGCGTCTCAACCTCAACGTCGATGACCAACGCGTGATCACCCGCGTTTCCTGCGGCTGATTGCAGCGCTGCGGATCGCTCCGCAGCGCTTGCGCCGACACTGCCCACCACCCTTGCACAGGCCAACGCCATGACCTCCCAAGTGGAACCCTGCGCCGAGCTGATGCTGGACAACCAGCTGTGCTTCGCCCTCTATTCCACCTCGCTGATGATGACCAAGACCTACAAGCCATTGCTGCAGGCACTCGGTCTTACCTACCCGCAGTATCTGGCAATGCTGGTGCTGTGGGAGAACGAGGGCATTACCGTCAGCGAGATCAGCGCGCGCATGCTGACCGATCCCGGCTCGCTGACGCCGCTGCTCAAGCGCCTGGAGAGCGAAGGCCTGCTGCAGCGCCAGCGCAGCAGCCAGGATGAGCGTGTCGTGCAGCTGTACCTGACCGACAAGGGCCGTGCCCTGCACGAGCAGGCCAAGGCCTTGCCGGCGTGCATCCTCAAGGCCTCCGGCCTCAACATCGACCAGCTGGGCGACCTGCGCGATGACCTGGTGGCCTTGCGCAAGCACCTGCAGGACGCCCTCTGAAGCAACGCCTGCTTCTGCCCGGCCTGCGCATGAAACAAGACCCCGCGACCGTCACCGGTCGCGGGGTCTTGTTTTGTCGAGCGGGTGGCGGCCACGGCCCGCACTGCCGCGACCAGGACGGCAGGGCTTACGCCTGATCGCGCACCTGCTCCCAGGTCAGATCCAGGCACTTGCGCGCCTTATCCACCAGCTCGTCCACTTCCGCCTGGCTGATCACCAGTGGCGGCGCGATGATCATGGTGTCGCCCACGGCGCGCATGATCAGGCCGTTGCTGAAGCAGTGGCCGCGGCAGACCATGCCCGCCCCCACATCAGCGGAGAAACGCTTGCGCGTCGCCTTGTCCTGCACCAGTTCGATGGCGCCGAGCATGCCGATACCGCGCACTTCGCCCACCAGCGGGTGATCCGCCAGCTCGCGCAGACGCTTCTGCAAATACGGTGCCGTTTCCGCCTTCACCCGCTCGACGATGCCCTCTTCCTTGAGGATGCGCAGGTTCTCCAGGCCCACCGCCGCCGCCACCGGATGCCCGGAATAGGTGAAGCCGTGGTTGAAATCGCCATGCGCCTCGATCACCTCGAACACCTTGTCGCTGACGATCAGGCCACCCATCGGCACGTAGCCGCTGGTCAGCCCCTTGGCGATGGTCATCAGGTCGGGCTGCAGACCGTAGTACTGGCTGCCGAACCACTCGCCGGTACGGCCGAAGCCGCAGATCACTTCATCGGCGACGAAGAGGATGTCGTACTTCGCCAGGATCGCCTTGATCCGTGGCCAGTAGCTGTCCGGCGGCACGATCACCCCACCGGCACCCTGGATCGGCTCGGCGATGAAGGCCGCCACGTTCTCCTCGCCCAGTTCTAGAATCTTCTTCTCCAGCTGGTCGGCGGCCCAGATGCCGAACGCTTCCGGCGACTGCTCGCCACCCTCACCGAACCAGTACGGCTGCGGGATGTGGGCGATGCCGGGAATCGGCAGGTCGCCCTGCTCGTGCATGAACTTCATGCCACCAAGGCTGGCACCGGCCACGGTGGAGCCGTGGTAGCCGTTCTCGCGGCCGATGATGACCTTCTTGTTCGGCTGCCCCTTGCACGCCCAGTAGTGGCGCACCAGGCGCAGCATGGTGTCGTTGCCCTCGGAGCCGGAACCGGTGAAGAACACGTGGTTCATGCCGGCCGGTGCGAGTTGGGCGATGGCCTGGGCCAGCTCCAGCACCGGCGGGTGGGCGGTCTGGAAGAAGGTGTTGTAGAACGGCAGCTGGCGCATCTGCGCGCTGGCGGCCTCAACCAGTTCCTCGCGACCATAGCCGACGGCCACGCACCACAGGCCGGCCATGCCATCGAGGATCTTGTGCCCCTCGCTGTCCCACAGGTGCACGCCACGGGCCTCGGTGATGATGCGCGGGCCGTTCTCGGCCAGCTGCTTGTAGTCACTGAACGGCGCCAGATGGTGGGCCTGGCTCAGAGCCTGCCAGTGTGCGGTTTTCGAGTTGTTCATGTCGCCTCCTTCGATCCGGGACATCACAGGTACCAGCGGTATTCACGCGGGCTGATGTCGTGCATGAAGGCCAGGTGATCCTGGCGTTTGTTCTCGCAATAGACCATGACGAACTCGCTGCCGAGACCAGCCGCGACACGCTCGCTGGCTTGCATGCGGCGCACGGCGTCGAGCATGTCCTTGGGGAAATCGACGCCGCTGCTGCGGTCATCGTTGAGCGGTGCGATGGGCTCGACCCTGGCGTCGAGCCCCTGCTCGATACTGGTCAGCAGCGCCGCCAGGACCAGGTAGGGGTTGGCGTCGGCACCGGGAAGACGGAATTCCAGGCGCAGGTTGCGGGTGTCCGATTCGGGGATTCGCACGCAGGCGTCGCGGTCCTCGAAACCCCAGCTGGCCTGGCTCGCCGAGTTCACCTGAGCACCGAAACGGCGGTAGCTGTTGTGGTTCGGCGCGTAGATCGGCATCAGTTCCGGCAGCAGGCTCAGGCAGCCGGCCACGGCATGGCGCAGCGGACGCTGGTCGTCGCGCGCCAGCAGGTTGTCACCCGCTTCGTCGTACAGGCTGACATGCACATGCATGCCACTGCCGGGGTACTGCAGGTAGGGCTTGGCCATGAAGCTGGCGCGGTGGCCGTGCTGCAGGGCCACGCCCCGCGTGACCCGGCAGAACAGCGCGGACCAGTCGGCGGCCTGCATCGGGTCGGCGTTGTGGCTGAAGTTGATCTCGAACTGCCCCGGACCGATCTCGGCGGTGATCACCGTGGTGTCGATGCCCTGCAGGCGCGCGGTCTCGCTGATGTCGTCGAGCACCTCGGCGAAGCGCGACAGGCGCTCGATGTGCATGTTCGGCTGGTCGTCGGCATCGCCACTGAGGTCATCACGCGGGTATTGCGGCAGGCCTGCCTTGAGCGCCTTGTCGAACAGGTAGAACTCCAGCTCGAACGCCACCACCGGACGGATGCCACGCGCCGCCAGGCGCTGCACCACCCGCGCCAGCACCTCGCGCGGCTCGAACTCGATGGGAGCGTCGGTGCCGTCGGAGCTGATCAGCATCTGCCCCAGCGGCTGGCGCTCCCAGGTCACCGGCTTGAGCGTGCCGGGAATCAGGCGGCGCGGCGCATCCGGGTCACCATCATGGAAGCAGTAGTCGCCGATCTCGTGGAGCCCGCCCTGGGCGCCGAGCAGCACGCAGTTCTGCGGCAGCTTCAGGGCACTGCCGGCTGCGACCTTCTCCAGCATCTCGATGGGATAGCGCTTGCCGTAGAAGTGCCCGGGAATATCCAGGCAGATCAGGTCGACGAAGCGCACCTCGGGGTGGGCCTGGCGAAATTGGCGGACTTCGTCGAGCAGCTCGACTCGGGTGGCGTTCATGATGGTCATTTCCGGTCAACGGGAAGGTTCAGGTGTAGATCCACAGCACGCGCGCAGGCGTATCGCCCTGATTGGCGTAACGCAAACGCGCGTAGCTCGGGACCTGGAAGGCATCGCCCGGGTACAGGGTGGCGCTCTCTTCGTCCTCGCCCAGCCACAGCGTCAGCTGGCCCTCGAGCACGTAGCCGGCCTGCTCCGAGCGGTCGCTCATCTGCCGCTCGCCACTGCTGGCGCCGGGCTCGAGCAGGCTGTCGACGACCATGAAGGCGCCCTGCAGGGTCGGTGATGCCATGATGTCGGTGATGCCGCCGGCCAGGTACAGGGTGCGACGCTCGTCCGGCCGGGTGACCCAGTCCAGCGCCTTGGGCTTGGGCAGGCTGTAGAAATAGGTCGTCGGCACATCGAGGGCTTCGCTGATCGCGGTCAGGTCCGCGACCGTCGGGCGCGACAGGCCGCGCTCGACCTGGGAAAGAAAGCCCACGGAACGCCCGATACGCTCGGCCAGCTCATTGAGGGTGACCTTCTTGTGCTTGCGCAGGTCGTGGATGAGAACCGCCAGCGCGGCCATCTCCAGGTTCTTGTCCATGTCAGGGCTGTCCATTTCAGAAGCTGTCTCTCAGTCGATACCAGGCCTTGCCGATGGCCTCGAGCGGCGCAGCCAGGCGTTCGCCAAAGGGGAAGTCGGGATTGCGCAGTTGCCGGTACAGCGCCAGCTCATCCTCGTTGCCGAGGATGGCGTCGCTCACCGCACGTGCCGCTGCCAGGGTCGGCAGCACGCCATGCCCGGAGAAGCCCTGTAGCCAGTAACGCCCGCTCTCCCCGCCGATGTCCGGCGTGCGCGCGCGGGTCACGTCGATATGGCCGCCCCAGGCGAAGTCGATGGCCACGCCAGACAGCTGCGGGAAGACACGCTCGAGAATGGGCCGGGTCGCCGCCGCCATGTCCTGCGGCAAGCCGCCCAGGTAGGTGCAGCCGCCGCCGAACAGCAGCCGGTGATCCGGCGTGCGGCGGAAGTAGTCGAGGACGAACTGATTGTCGGTGACGCAGGCATTGCGCGGCAGCAGCGCCTCGGCACGCTCCGCCCCCAGCGGCTCGGTAGCGATCTGGTAGGTGCCCACGGGCAGTATGCGTCGCGCCAGGCGCGGCTCCAGATGGTCGATGTAGGTGTTGCAGGCCAGCACCAGGTTGCCGGCCTGCACGCTACCTTGCTCGGTACGCACGCGGTAGCCTGCAGCATGCGCTTCCTGGCTCAGCGCACGGCTCTGCTCGAAGATGCGACCGCCGGCCGCGACGAATGCCTCGGCCAGGCCAAGCGCCAGCTTGAGCGGATTGACGTGCCCGGCCTGCGGGTCGTAGAGCCCGGCCCGGTAACGCTCGCTGGCCACCCACTCCGGCATCTGCTCGCGCGAGACGAACTGCAGGGTGCGGTGCCCCCACTTGCTCGCAGCCTCTTCCTGCCATTCGTGCAGCTGCGCCACGCGCCGGGGCAGCACGGCCGTCCACAGATGGCCACGGCGGTAGTCGCAGTCGAACGCATGGCGCTGCGGCAGCTCGCGCAGCTCGTTCGCCGCCCAGGCCATGCCGTCCCACAGACGCTGGGCGCCCTCGATGCCAAGGGCCTTTTCCAGTGGCGGCATGTCGCACGACCAGCCCAGGATCGCCTGGCCGCCATTGCGCCCCGAAGCCGCCCAGGCCACGCGACTGGCTTCCAGCACGATGACCTGCAGGCCCGCCTCGGCCAGGCGCAGCGCCGTGTGCAGGCCACTGAAGCCCGCACCAACCACCAGCACATCGCACTGCACCTCACCTTGCAGGCGCGGATGATGGCTCAGCCGGTCCTTGCAGCTATGGGCGTAGTAACTGTCGACGTGCTCATGGGCGTGGCGAAACATAGACGACTCATGAAATTTAAAATAATTAATTTCATGAAAATCTATAGAGATAAATTCACAAAGGCAAGTCAGGCGACTTGTTGTTGCAGCTCCATCGCGCATTCGAGATGGGTGAAAAGCCCCTCCTCTATGGCCTGCGCCAGCACCCGGCGCAGGCACTCGCTACCGAGAAAGGCGTCTCGTGCTGCGGCCGAGCGCCACTGCCCTTCGACTTCCCAGGTCAGCGGGTCGCCACGCAGCGGCAGGACCCGCAGCCCCTGGCAGCCGGGAATGTCCCGGCCGATCTGATCGAGCCGGGCCAGGCACTGCCTCAACCGGACGGCGCGGTCGTGGCGAGCGCGAATGGTCATACGGTGAACGATGCTCATGGCAACCTCCTGGAATGGATCAATGCAGATCGGCAGCCTGTCGCTGCAGAACATGGGGTGCGGCTTGCGGATCGGCGAAAACCGCTTCGCCACCCGCTCGAGAATCGAGCCAGGCAGTGGCGAGCAACAAGAGTGTCAGTGGTGCGATCAGCCATTTGCTGGACATGTGGCGGGCTCCTTCGGACACGTGGGGCACCGCTTAGCGGGTGGCGTAGCTACTTCAAGCGTTCGCGCGACGCAGGGACACGGCGCGATGACTGCAGAGATTAACCGCCAGGTCACGGCAGCGTTAGCCGGATACTGGCCGATCATTGCCTAAAACTGCACGATCCACCGCAACTCCACATCGCAGACCAGGACTGGTGGCATTCCTGAAACACTCTATTTCAGGGGACGTTTGCCCATTACTGGCAAATATTTGCCTAATCCTGCAGGCGCCCATGACTTGCCTGAAAAACCTGGCTAGTCTTCGCAGACCTTCTGGAGGAGCGCCATGCAGTCACTCACCCATACCGCCACCAATCTCGACACTCCTCTTGCCGACCTCAGCCATGAAATGGCGCGCCTCGTCGAACGCTTCGTCCCGGAGGATGGCCTGCACCTCACCGCCATTCCCGGCCTCAAGCTGGCGCGGGCCACCACCCCGAGCCTGCCGATGCAGACGGTCTACGACCCCTGCCTGTGCATCATCGCGCAGGGGCGCAAGGAGATACGCCTGGGCGACGAGCTCTATGTCTACGATCCGCTGAACTACCTGGTGGCCTCGGTGGTACTGCCGGTCACCGGCCGGGTGATCGAGGCCAGCCCGGAAGCCCCCTACCTGAGCCTGGCACTGGAGATCGACCCGGCGCTGATCAGCAGCCTGCTGACCGAGATGCCACCCATCCCGGCACCCGACGCGGCCTCGCAACGGGCGCTGTTCCTCGATCGCCTCGACCCGCGCCTGCTGGATGCGGTGATTCGCCTGCTGCGCCTGCTGGAGACCCCACGCGACATCGCCATGCTGGCCCCGCTGGCCCTGCGTGAAATCTTCTACCGCATGCTGCTCAGCCCGCAGGGGCATCGCCTGCATGAGGTGGTGGTGGCCGACAGCCAGAGCCAGCGCATTTCGCGCGCCATCGAGTGGCTGCGCAAGAACTTCGATCAGCCGCTGCGCATCGAAGAGCTGGCGCGCGAGGTCAACCTCAGCCCCTCGACCCTGCACCATCGCTTCAAGGCCGTCACGGCCTTCAGCCCGCTGCAGTACCAGAAGCAGCTGCGTCTGCAGGAGGCGCGCCGGCTGATGCTCTGCGACAACCTGGAAGCGGCGGCGGCCAGCTATCGCGTGGGCTACGAGAGCCCCTCGCAGTTCAGCCGCGAGTACAGCCGCCTGTTCGGCGACCCGCCACAGCGCGACATCGCACGCCTGCGCCAGGCGGCGCAGAACCAGGTCGCGTCCTGATCAGAGGCCCATCTGCTTGGCGATGATCTCGTTCATGATCTCTCGCGTGCCACCGCCGATGGAAAGGATGCGATTGTCGCGATACAGCCGTTCGACCAGCGATTCACGCATGTAGCCCATGCCGCCGAGGATCTGTACCGCATCGTAGGTCAGGCGATCGGCAATATCGGTGGCGAAGTTCTTGGCCATGGAGATTTCCTTGACCACGCTCCTGCCCGCCGCCATCTGCGCCGCCTGGCGGTAGGTGAACTCGCGGGAGACCTCCAGCTGGGTGGCCATTTCGGCCAGGCGATGCTTGAGCACCTGGAACTTGCCCACCGGCTTGCCGAACGCCTGGCGCTCGCGGGCCCACTTCATCGACTCGTCCAGGGCCAGTTGCGCCGTCATGTTGGCCATGATCGCCAGGCTCAGGCGCTCGCTCTGGAAGTTGGCCATGATGCAGGCGAAACCGGCGTTCTCGACGCCAATCAGGTTGTCCACCGGTACCTTGCAGTCATCGAAGAACAGCTCGGCGGTATCCGACGCCCACCAGCCCATCTTCTTCAGCTTGCGCCCCACGCTGAACCCCGGCGTACCCTTTTCCACCAGCAGCAGGCTGACACCGCCGAAACCTTCGCCACCGGTGCGCACCGCCACCGTGTAGTAGTCGGCACGCACGCCACTGGTGATGAAGGTCTTGCTGCCGTTGATGCGGTAGTGGTCGCCCTCGCGCACGGCACGGGTCTTCAGGTTGGCCACATCGGAACCACCGGACGGTTCGGTGACCGCGAGCGCCATGATCTTCTCGCCGGCCAGAACCTGGGGCACCACGCGCTCGCGAACGGCCGGCCTGGCCCATTTGAGTACCGGCGGCAAGCCGATATCCAGGGAGCCGAGCCCCGCCACCAGGCCACCCGAGCCACAGCGCATCAGTTCTTCGCTGGCGACGACTTTGGCGAACACGTCACCTTCGTGGCTGCCGCCGTACTGCTCCGGATAGCCGATGCCGAGAATGCCTGCCGCCCCTGCCTTGAGGTACAGCTCGCGGGGAAACTCCTCGGCCTCTTCCCAGTCGTCGATGTGCGGAAGGATCTCGCGCTCGACGAAACGCCGAACGGAGTCGCGAACCAGTTGGTGGGATTCATCGAAATACGACTGAGGGGCGGCCATGCGGGTACTCCCGTTATTGTTTTGGCCACCCTAACCTAGCGCTTGCTTGGTTTTCAAGCGAGCGTTTCATTTCTGCTCGCGCAGCGCGCGCCTGATCCGTACCTGCATGGCATAGGCTGGCGCCTCGACAGCCTCGAAATCACGGGTGTAGCGCTGGGCGAATCCGCGGCTGCCCCACTCGCGATACTGTCGTACGTGCCAGAGTTCGTGCGCCCAGAGGGCAGCATCCTGGCCAGCGGCATCAGCGCTGCGAAACACCACCACATCGATCAGGGTCACGGCCTGCACGTCCGGGTTGCGCAGCATGACGCTGGCAGCGTCCATCGCGTCGGTGCTGCCCACGCGAAAGCGCACCTCGTCGAGCAAGGCGTCATCGTAGAACGGCGCAAGCTGCGCGCGAATCATCAGGGGTATCGGCTCGGTGCCTGCACTCAGGGCCGCCTGGCGTGACTGCTGCAGCCAGGCTTCTAGGTGTGCGGCGGCCAGGTTCAGGCCATCTTCACGCACGCGGGCCGGATCGGGCACACACAGACAGCTCTGCCCCAGGCAAACCGGGATCTGGCCGAGCGCGCACTGCGCGCTTGCCGCAACCGGTATCCCGAGCAGGAGCGCCAGCGCGACACGGCGCACGAAGTCGCGGCCCATGGGCAGCGCGCAGCGTGGGTGCGAAGGGTCAGAGCGTGATCGGACGTCGGCCGGCCAGGGCGTGCGCCAGCGTGCCGCCGTCGACCAGCTCCAGCTCGCCCCCCAGTGGCATGCCATGGGCGATGCGCGAAGCGACCAGGCCCTTGCCGGTAAGGATCTGCGCGATGTAGTGCGCCGTGGCCTCGCCTTCCACCGTCGGATTGGTAGCGAGGATGACCTCGCTGAAGGCACCGGCGTCGATGCGCTCCAGCAGCTCGGGAATACCGATGGCTTCCGGCCCCAGGCCATCGAGCGGCGACAGGTGCCCCTTGAGCACGAAGTAGCGCCCGCGATAGCCGGTGTGCTCGACGGCGTAGACATCCATCGGGCCTTCCACCACGCACAGCAGGCTGTCGTCGCGACGCTCGTCGGCGCACAGGTGGCAGATGTCATCCTCGCTCAGGCTGCGGCAACGCTTGCAGTGCCCCACCCCTTCCATCGCCGCATTGAGTGCCTGCGCCAGGCGCTGGCCGCCACTGCGATCGCGCTCGAGCAACTGCAGGGCCATGCGTTGCGCAGTCTTCTGCCCCACACCAGGCAGGATGCGCAGGGAGTCGATCAGCTGGCGAATCAGAGGACTGAAGCTCATGGTGTTCCTACAGGTTGATAGCCCGGATGCGCTCCGGGGAAACGGGCCAGGCAACAGGCCCGGATGGCCTCAGGCCAGGCACTGAGGCCAGCCACCACCCTGCGCGCACGAGCGCCATGTCAGGCGTGGCGATCAGACGACGCGTGGGGCAAGGCGCAGGTGGACGAGGAAGCGCCGCATGCTGGAGCGCATGCGAGTTCCGCGTCCGCCTGCAACGCCGCCCTGTGCGTCGGCTGGACGGCACGAGGCCGGTCAGAAAGGCATCTTGAAGCCTGGCGGGAGCTGCATGCCGGCCGTCATGCCGGACATCTTCTCCTGGCTGTTCTGCTCGACCTTGCGCACCGCATCGTTGACGGCCGCGGCGATGAGGTCCTCAAGCACTTCCTTGTCTTCCTGCATCAGGCTGTCATCCAGGGTGATGCGCTTGACGTCATGGCGGCCGGTCATCACCACGCTGACCAGGCCGGCACCGGACTGGCCGGTGACTTCGGCATTGGCCAGCTCTTCCTGCATCTTCTGCATCTTTTCCTGCATCTGCTGGGCCTGCTTCATCAGGCCTGCCATGCCACCTTTCATCATGTCGCTATCCTCGGGTGTTCGTGTTAACGGGAGGTGTCGAGTGGTTCGATACTGTCGTCGCGCACCTTGGCGGCGAACTGCTGGATCATCTGCTGCACCAGCGGGTCGGCCTGGATCGAGGCCTCGGCACTGCGCTGGCGCTCGGCACGGCGACGGGCCGCCGCCTGGGCCGGTGTCTCTTGCTCGGGCTTGCACAGCTCGATACGCAACTTGATGCTGCGTCCCTGCTGCTGATTCAAGGCATCGTTGAGACGCCGCTGCTGGGTCGGATTGAACAACGCACTGTGCGCCGGGTCCAGGTGCAGCAGCCAGTCATCGCCATTGGCCTCGATCAGCGTACAGTTGGCCGCGATGCTGCCGGTCATGCCGCCCAGACCCAGTTGCGGGAACAGGGACAGCCACTCGGCGGCCAGCCCCGTGGCGGGTTTGGCGGCGGGCAGAGGCTCTTCGACCTGCGGCGCCGCGGCTTCGCTCTGACCGAAATCGTAGTCAAGCGTTTCGGCGTCCATCTCGACATAGTCGTAGTCACCGGGCGGCGGCTCATCGTCGCCAGCATCAGCGTCGGCCTCTGCCTGCACGATCGCATTGGCGACCGGGGCCACGACCTCGGCCTCCAGCGGCGCCACGACAGGCGCCGACGGCACTGCCACGACTTCGGGCTGGGCAACGGCAACAGCTTCTGGCGCCTTGGCGGTGTCCCAAGGCAGATCGACGACGGGCTCGGGCGCGACGGGTGCTTCTGGCTCTGGCTCTGGCGGCAGGCTGGCGGCGGCTTCGGGCGTGTCAACGACCGGTACCGGCACGTCCGCAACCGGCGCAGGTTCACTCACGGCCGGCACAACGCTCGTGTCCGGTGCCACGGCAGCAGGCTCGGCGGCCACCGGCATGACAGGCGCAGGCGCTACCGGGGCAGCGGCAGGCGCCGGGGCAGAAACGACAGGAGCCGGCATAGCGGTGCCGGCCACTGGGTTCGTCCGGGAATCAGCAGTGGCCTGGCTGATCCCCAACGGCTTTAGCGTGACCCTGGGAGCATCGTCGGCTCCCGCAGGGCGGAAGGCCAGCATGCGCAGCAGGACCATCTCGAAACCACCGCGCGGCTCAGGCGCCAGGGGCAGATCGCGACGGCCGATCAAACCCATCTGGTAGTAGAACTGCACATCCTCGGCAGGCAAGGCCTGGGCCAGCTGCAGCACGCGCTCGCGGTCACCCTGACCGTTGTCAACCGCGTCCGGCAGCGCCTGGGCGATGGCCACACGGTGCAGCACATTGAGCATCTCCGCCAGCACGCCATTCCAGTCCGGGCCCTGCTCCGCCAGATGGCGCACGGCTTCGATCAGTGCGCGCGCATCGCCTTCGATCAGCGCGTGCAGCACGCCATAGACCTGGCCGTGATCCAGCGTGCCGAGCATGGCACGCACATCGGCGGCCAGCACCTTGCCTTCACCGAAGGCGATGGCCTGGTCGGTCAGGCTCATGGCATCGCGCATCGAACCATCGGCGGCGCGCCCCAGCAGCCACAGGGCGTCGTCTTCGAACGGCACGTTCTCGGCGCTGAGGACATGGCTCAGGTGCTCGACCACCCGCTCCGGCGGCATGTTCTTCAGGGAGAACTGCAGGCAGCGCGACAGCACGGTGACCGGCAGCTTCTGCGGGTCGGTGGTGGCGAGCAGGAACTTGACGTGAGGTGGCGGCTCTTCCAGGGTCTTCAACAAGGCGTTGAACGAGCTGGTGGAGAGCATGTGCACTTCGTCGATCAGGTAGACCTTGAAGCGCCCACGGGTCGGCGAATACTGCACGTTGTCGAGCAGCTCGCGGGTGTCCTCGACCTTGGTACGACTGGCGGCGTCCACTTCGATCAGGTCGACGAAGCGCCCCTCGTCGATCTCCCGGCACACCGAGCAGGTCCCGCAGGGCGTGGAGCTGATGCCGGTCTCGCAGTTCAGGCACTTGGCGATGATCCGCGCAATGGTGGTCTTGCCCACCCCACGGGTACCGGTGAACAGGTAGGCGTGGTGCAGGCGCTGGCTGTCCAGGGCATTGATCAGGGCTTTGAGCACATGGGTCTGGCCGACCATTTCGCGGAACGAGCGCGGACGCCATTTACGTGCAAGAACCTGATAACTCATGGAAAACCGTCATGTGAGGAAAGCAAAAGTGGGCTAATCCTAGCGGAGCGACCGGCAAATTGCATCCGCCAACCGAGCCACTGAAAAGGCCCCTTGTCGAGTTGCGAAACAGTGCTGTTCATTTATTGCGCAATACAGTATGATTCGCGCCGTTCGTACCAAGCTGCAAGTCATCCAGGCCCTCGCGCCTCCCCGCTGGTTTCCCGGTTCAACGTCTAGCGCATTCCTGCGCAGCCGCCCTCCCCGATCCCACCTGCTGACTGATCAGGCCGACTCGCCACTCACGTTAACTGGCGCAGTTCCTCCGCCTGCCTCCGACGTACTGACCACGCCGAAGAACCGTAACAATGGAACTTTATCGTGCTAATACAGCTCCGATCGGTTGACTGCTATGGCCGCTTTTCGGCCAACCCCATGGAGCGACACCACGCGCAACGAAGCGCACATGCTTTAAAGGAAACACTTAGAAAAATGCATACTCAACATCAGATTCAGAAAGCCATCAGCACGCTGACCCACGCCTTCGCCCCATTCGACTGCCGTATCCAGGCAGCGCGCAAAGGCAGCTTCAGCTTCACCCTGGTCGACAAGACCGGTATTGCCCAGTACAGCCAGCGCCTGTACCCGGGCCAGTACGGCGACGACTCGCTGCAACAGGTGATCGAGCGCACCCGCCAGTCGCTCATCGCCTGAACCTATCGCTCATCCTGAGGTCCAAACTGGCCAATCTCAGGATGGAGTAGGTCATGGAATTCACCAACCAGCAACTCGTCGATCACCTGTTCACCCCGCTGCGTGCCAACTTCAGCTCCCCACGGCCGGACGGCAGCGTCATCCTCGCCCTGCTCGACGAGAGCGACAGTACCGTCTACAGCCGCGTGCTGGCCAAGCCACAGCTCGACGACCAGAACGCCTTCGCCCAGAGCCTGGAAGACATCCGCCTCGAACTGGCCGTACGCGCTGGCAACATTCCTGCCGAACTGCGCAAGACGCTCAAGGAACAGGACAGCGTACTGAGCTATCGCACGGCCTGAACCAGACCGCCGTCAACAGAGCGCCCGATGCCATTGGCATCGGGCGTTTTCGTTCATGGCGCAACGATCGCCGCATGCTGCGCGAGTGCGCATGGACGGCTACGGAAACGGCGGTGACGAGCAGGCGGCAGCCCTGGCGATGCGCGCGCAAGCCAAGGAAAGATGATCGAGATGGGGAATCGCAGATTGGAGGCGAGCCCTGCCAGCCACACCCCGGCACACGATGTTCCCGCTGTGGCTGCTCCCTTCCGGGCCTGACCAGGTTCACAGGTAATCGTTGCGAGGGGACCGACAGGACCCACCATCACGCAGCCCGTCATTGCGACGGGCCGCGCCATTGTAACGACTAAATGCAAAGTTACAACCGGTTCAAACACTTAGATGCGTTGCAGCACCCTCTCACACGCGAAAACGCCCCACCAGCTGCGCCAGACCGTGGGACAGCTCGGACAGGTGCTGGCTGGCCCGCGTGCTCTGCTCGGAGGTCTGCGCCGCCTCGTTGGAGAGGTCACGAATGTCGCTGATGTTGCGGGCGATCTCCTCGGTCACGCTGCTCTGCTCCTCGCACGCCGTGGCGATCTGCGCGGCCATGTCGTTGATGCGCTGCACCGACTCACCAGTGACGTTCAACGCCTGGTCGACGCCGGCAGCCTGATCGACGCTCTGCCGTGCCCGTTCGCTCCCCGTGTGGGTCGCCTTGACCGCGTTCTGCACCCCGACCTGCAGGCGCTCGATCATGCCCTGAATGTCCTTGGTGGACTCCTGGGTACGCGCCGCCAATGCCCTGACCTCGTCGGCCACCACCGCGAAGCCCCGCCCCTGCTCGCCGGCTCGTGCCGCCTCGATGGCGGCGTTGAGCGCCAGCAGGTTGGTTTGCTCGGCGATGCCCTTGATCACGGCCAGCACCGCACCGATGTTGGCGGCCTCCTGCTCCAGGGTCTGGATGGTCGAAGAGGCGCTCTCCACTTCCTGCGCCAGCTGACGGATCGAGGCGATGGTCGCCCCCACCACCTCGGCTCCTTCGCGTGACTGTTGCTCGGCACTGCGCGCTGCATCCGCCGCATTCTGCGCATTGCGCGCCACCTCATGCACGGCCGTGCTCATTTCCGTCGCGGCGGTGCTGACCTGGTCGACCGCCGCATGTTCACTGCTGATCAACTGGTCATTGGCCGCCGCCAGACCGGCAAGGTTCTTCGCCGAGTCGGCCACCTCGTCGGTGACCCGCCCCACTTCCTTGATCAACGGCTGCAGCTTGTCGAGGAAGCGATTGAAGGCATGGCTGAGCTGGCCCAGCTCGTCCCTGGACAACACGTCGAGGCGCACGCGCAGGTCGCCATCGCCATCGGCGATCTGCTCGATGCGATGCAGCAGGCTGTGCAGGGGACGCGTCACCAGCAGCGGGAAGCCGATGACCAGCAGCAGGCAGACGGCCAGCCCCACGGCAATGACGATGCCCTGCTGCCAGGCCAGTTCTTCGCCATGGGCGATCGCCGCAGTGCCCACGGCGTTGGCGGAGCTGTCCTCCAGTTCGCCGAGCTTGTTGATGGCGCCACGCATCACCTCGAACTGCGCCTCGCTGTCACCGAAGCTGAGGTGGCTGGCCTCCTCGGGGTTGCTGGCGGCCAGCTGCAATACTTTCAGGGAGGTGGCTTTCCACAGTTCGAAGCCGCGATCGAACTCGGCGACCAGCGCCATCGCTTCGCCGCCCGGCTGCATGTCCGCGAACTTGTGCACACGGTCATAGGCCTGCTGCAGGTTCTCGGTGTGCGCAGCACGCAGCTCCTCGAGATGGCTGCCCGAATCCTCGTCGAGCATGCTGCGCTCGGCGATGAACGCCTGGTAGAGATCCCGGTCGGCATTGAGCAACAGGCTGATGCCTGGCAGGAAACGGTTGGTCAGGGTCGTCGAGGAATCGGCCACCTGCGTGATGCCACGCATGCCGAGCACGCCCATGGCCACCAACAGGGCCGCCAGAAGGAGAATGGGCAGGGCAATTTTCCAGCGAAAACCAAGGTCAGTGAAGGCACGCAGCATGATTGCACTCCAGTATCAATCAGGTAAGAGCAAGCATAGTCGAGGCTGGCAAAACTGATTCGTCAGCCTTCCTGGCCGTGAGCCTAGGCACGAAGGCTTAACACTTCGTTAAGCCCGATCAGGGTGCGTAATGCGGTTGCACAGGCTTGGCTCCCCTCTCCCATTTATGGGCGAGGGGCTGGGGGTGAGGGCTGAAAATGCCGCAAAGCTGCCAGTGCCCCCTCTCCGAACGCGGCCCGCCCTAACCCTCTCCCCAACGGGGCGAGGGGACTCGCGTCCGACCACCCTTTATGTGGACAGCATTCCGACCAGGGTCCCGGCTTTTTTATCCGCCACCCGGAACCACCCGACCCGCTGCGACACTAAGCCCTATCGGAAGTGTCTGCCACGGCACTCCCGGACTGTACCTTTTGTGCTAGCTTTCCCTCGTTTTCGGCTGCCCGGGCACGACCCAGCGCACCGAACCTCTCACCTGCAAACGGAGTTACATCATGGCAATCACCAAAGACCAACTGATCAGCGACCTGGCCGAGGCCGTTTCCCTGCCGAAAGCCACTGTTCGCACCCTGATCGATCAGCTGGGCGAAATTGTCGGCGACGCACTGGAAAACGACGGTGAGATCACCCTTCCTGGCATCGGCAAACTGAAGGTGAGCGAGCGTCCGGCCCGCACCGGTCGCAACCCGCAGACCGGCAAGAGCATCGAGATCGCGGCCAAGAAAGTGGTCAAGCTGGTGCCTGCCAAGGCGCTGAGCGATGCGCTGAACTGATTGTCTGCCGGCCCGGACGCAATGCCGGGCCGGCCTGTTTCGGCTTACTTCAGTACATTCAATTCGGTGACGACGTAGCGACTCCCCCGCTGCTCCACCTGAAAGCTCACCTTCTCCCCGCCTGAAACGCCTTCCAGCAATTTCGGCTCGCCCACCTCGAACACCATGGTCATCGGCGGCATGCCGACGCTGGCGATGGGGCCGTGACGCAGGGTGATCTTCTGCGCTGCAATATCCACCTTGCGCACCTCGCCCTGGCTCAGCGGCGCGGGTTCGGCGGCCTGCAACGGCAGGCTGAACAGGGTGGCCAGGGCCGTGATCATCAATGTGCTCTTCATACGTGCATTCCTCCAGCAGGTCATTCGGCCAGCACCTGGATGCGGCCAGTCATGCCGGCCTGGTAGTGGCCGGCGATCAGGCAGGCGAAGTCGAACTCGCCTGCACGGTTGAACGTCCAGATCATCTCGCCGCTCTGCCCGGGCGCGACATGCGCCATGTAGGGCTCGTCGTGCTCCATGCCGGGAAACCTGGCCATCATCGCGGCATGCTGATCCAGCTCGGCTCGGGTGCCGATGACGAACTCATGCAGCAACTGCCCGTCGTTGTGATGAACGAAACGGATGGTTTCGCCCTGCCTGACCTGCAGGCGATCCGGTGTGAAACGCATCTGGTCGCCCATGCGGATGTCGATGCTGCGATCGACCTGTGCAGCGCTGCCAGCGATGCCCCAGGGCTTTTGTTCCATCGGCATCGCCGCAGCGTCGTGAGTGCCATGGGCTTCGCCGTGGGCAAGTGCCAACGGGCTATTCAGGACGCCACCCAGCGTCAGGGTCAGGGCAAGAAGCGATAGGGTTTTCATTCAGGATGTTCCTCGATTGGTCTGCTGACCGGGCCGCGCGTGGCGGCCCGGCGTGTTTTCAATGCCCGGCATGGCCACCGGGTTTGCGTACCTGCACGTCCACCGGCGCCTCGACCGGCCGCTCGAGCGGCATCGACTGACCGCCGCCGTCATGCGTGCGGCTCGGCTCGGCCAGGGCGCCTGTCCACTCGTAGGCCTGCGAACCAGGCGGATGCCTGAACCAGCCCGGATTGCGGTAATCACCAGCGGCCTGCTCCTTGCGCACCTTGAGCAGGGTGAACATGCCGCCCATCTCCACCGAGCCGAAGGGCCCGTCACCGGTCATCATCGGCACGGTGTTGTCCGGCAGCGGCATCGGCATCTCCGCCATGTCGGCCATGCCGCGCTCGCCCATCACCATGTAGTCGGGCACCAGCCTGGCGATCTTGCCGGTCATGTCGCGGTGATCGACGCCGACCAGCGTCGGCACGTCGTGGCCCATGGCATTCATGGTGTGGTGGCTCTTGTGGCAATGCAGTGCCCAGTCGCCCTCCTCGTTGGCGATGAACTCCACCTGGCGCATCTGCCCCACCGCCACGTCGGTGGTCACTTCCGGCCAGCGCGAAGCAAGTGGGGTCGGTCCGCCGTCGGTACCGGTCACCTCGAATTCGTGGCCGTGCAGATGGATCGGGTGGTTGGTCATGGTCAGGTTGCCGACACGCAGGCGCACCCGCTCGCCCTGACGCGCCACCAGCGGATCGATGCCGGGAAACACGCGACTGTTGAAGGTCCACAGGTTGAAGTCGAGCATCTGCATGATCTTCGGCGTGTAGGCGCCGGGCTCGATGTCGTAGGCGTTGAGCAGGAAGCAGTAGTCGCGGTCCACCTCACTGATCAGCGGATGGTGCTCCCTGGGGTGGGTGACCCAGAACCCCATCATGCCCATGGCCATCTGCACCATCTCATCGGCATGCGGGTGGTACATGAAGGTGCCGGGCCGGCGCGCGACGAACTCGTAGACGTACGTCTTGCCCACCGGGATCGCCGGCTGGGTCAGGCCCGAGACGCCGTCCATGCCGTTGGGCAGGCGCTGGCCATGCCAATGGATGCTGGTGTGCTCGGGCAGCTTGTTGGTGACGAAGATGCGTACCCGGTCGCCCTCCACTACCTCGATGGTCGGCCCCGGTGACTGGCCGTTGTAGCCCCACAGGTGAGCCTTGTAGCCGGGCGCCAGCTCGCGCACCACCGGCTCGGCGACCAGGTGGAACTCCTTGACGCCGTTGTTCATGCGCCACGGCAGCGTCCAGCCGTTGAGCGTCACCACCGGGTTGTAGGGGCGCCCGCTGTCCGGCTGCAAGGGCGGCTGGGTATCGGCGCTGGCCTGCAGCACCGGCTCGGGCAACGCCGCCAGGGACACCCGGCTGACCGCCGAGGTGGCGACCGCCGCACCGATGGCACTGGCACCGAGAAAGAAATCACGTCGTGAAACCATGTCAGCAGATCCTTGTTCAGTGGCCGCCAGCGGCCGGCTCGGCACTGGCGACTGGCGCCGCGGCGAGCGTGGGATTGGGTGTGCCCAGCAGGGCCATGTCGAGGTCGGCGCGGGCCAGCCAGAAATCGCGCTGCGCCTGCAGATAGCCATCCACCGCCTGCACCTGGCGACGGGCGTCGGCAAGCAGTTCGAAGGTGCTGATGAACATGCCGTTGTAGCGCAGCAGGTTTTCCTCGGCCATGCGCTGGCGCAGCGGCAGGACCTCGACGCGATAGTGGCGCGCCAGTTCGAAGGCGTTGCGATAGGCCTGGTAGGCCTCGCGCACCTGCGAACGGGCATTGATCGCCGTCTCGGCAGCCCGGTTGAGCGCCTGGCGATACTGCGCCTCGGCCCTCGCCACCTTGGCGCCGCTCCAGTCGAACAGCGGCAGTTCGACGCTGATCTCGTAACCGCGCTGGGTCGGTTCCTCGTTGGAGCGGTTGTTGACCACGCCCAGCTCCAGCACGTTGACGAAGCGTGTGGTGCGCGTCAGCCCAAGGTTCTGCGCCAGCCGTTCGACGTCCAGGCGCATCGCCTGAATGTCCTGGCGCTGGCTCATGGCCAGACGCTCCACCTCCGGCAGTTCATCGGCGGCATCCGGTAACGGCGGCAAGCGCTCGGGCAGGCGATAGGCAATCTGCTCGCCCCACAGGCCGAGCAGCCGGGTCAGCCGCTCGCGGCTGGCCACCCGCGCCTGTTCGGCACGCAGTACGGCGATCCCCGCCTCGGCATAGAAGCCCTGCTGCTCGGCCTGCTGCAACTTGCTGAAGTTGCCGACCGCCGCCAGCCGCCTGGCCAGTTCGGCGCCAGCTTCGGCGGCCTCCAGCACCTGCCGCGCGTAGACCAGCCCCTCCTCCGCCGCGACCGTCTGGTACCAGGCCTTGCGCGTCTCGCTGGCCAGCTCGACCACCGCCAGGCTGGTGCGGCGCTGCAACTGCTCGAAGCGCCTGCCTTCGAGACGCGAGGTCATCGGCAAGGCGATCAACCGCGCCAGGTTCAGGTGCAGGCCGCGCTCGTATTCCACTTCGCGGCCTTTCTCCAGGCGCCCGTAGGAGAAACCGGGATAAGGCACCCAGCGACCATCCGGCAATCGGATGAAACTTCATGATGTGTTCTCGCGTAGGGCGGCCAACCGGCCGCATGAGCTACAAGCACCGGTCTACGGCGCTAACCTCGGGGGCTCAGGCGAGAAAAGGACGCGGGGGGCGTTCAGGCGTGTCGGCGACGCCGATGACGAGGCGATCGGGCCAGGCCATGGGCGGCTCGGCGCTTCGCGCGATGCTGTGATTCAGGAACGGCTCGCCGGGCGCGGCGACACCGACGCAGAAGGCGCACAGGGTGCAGACACCGCCATCAGCGGCGGGCGCGGCATCCTGCTGCAGGTCAGGCGCGTCGGCCGTGGCCATGCCATGAGCCATGCCGGACGCGCCATGCTCCGTCATGTTCATCGACATGACGCTGCTGCGGTGGACCTGCTGGCAAAGTTGCATGCCGAGCGCCGCCATGGCCTGTGTCGGCAAGGCCAACATCAGCATCCAGATCAGGGCGGTACGCAGGGTCTTGCGCATAGAGGTCATGCAGCCGGTTCAGCAAGCGATGTTCGGATTATCCTTACGCCGGGCGCTTTGTCCAGCGCTACAAGGTCAAATGTCCGGCATACAGGCCATAGCCAGCCACCACGGCGGTCAGCAGCACCGCGCTGAAGATCAACCATTCATGAGGCTGGAACAAGGCCTGGCCCAGCTCGCGTTTGGCCCGCCGGAACAGCAGCACGCCCGGCGCGTAGAGCAGCGCCGACAGCAGCAGGTACTTCACCCCGCCGGCATACAGCAACCAGGCGGCATACAGAATCGCCAGCAGACCGACCAGCAGATCCTTGCGCCGTACTGCGGCTTGCGCCTCGTAGGTCTCGCCACGCACCACCAGCAGCAGCGCGTAGACAGACGACCACAGATAGGGCACCAGGATCATCGACGAGGCCAGATAGATCAGCGACAGGTAGGTGCCCTGAGCGAACAGGATGATCAGCAGGAACAACTGGATCATCGCGTTGGTCAGCCAGAGCGCGTTGGCAGGCACCTTGTTGGCGCTCTCCCGGCGCAGGAAGGCCGGCATGGTGCCGTCCTTCGCCGCGACGAAGAGGATCTCCGCGCAGAGCAGCGCCCAGGACAGCAATGCACCGAGCAGCGAGACGGCCAGGCCGACGCTGATCAGCACCGCGCCCCAGCGCCCCACCACATGCTCCAGCACACCAGCCATCGACGGGTTCTGCAACGCGGCCAGCTCGGGCTGGCTCATCACCCCCAGCGACAGCAGGTTGACCAGCATCAGCAATGCCAGCACCCCGAGAAAGCCGATCACCGTGGCCGTGCCGACATCCCTGCGCCGTTCGGCACGCGAGGAGTACACGCTGGCCCCCTCGATACCGATGAACACGAACACGGTGACCAGCATCATGTTGCGCACCTGCTCCAGCACGCTACCGAACTGCGGATTGCTGCGCCCCCAGATATCCCGCGTGAAGACGTCGCGATCGAATGCCAGGCCGACGATGACGATGAACAGCAGGATCGGCACCAGCTTGGCCACCGTGGTGACCAGGTTGATCAGCGCCGCCTCCTTGATCCCGCGCAGCACCAGGGCATGCACGCACCACAGCAACACCGAGGCGCAGCCGATGGCCAGGGGCGTATTGCCCTCGCCGAAGGCCGGGAAGAAATAGCCCAGCGTCGAGAACAGCAGGACGAAGTAACCGACGTTGCCCAGCCAGGCGCTGATCCAGTAGCCCCAGGCCGAGGAGAAGCCCATGTAATCGCCCAGACCGGCTTTGGCATAGACGTATACGCCACCGTCCAGCTCCGGTTTGCGATTGGCCAGGCCCTGGAACACGAACGCGAGCGCCAGCATGCCCACCGCCGTGATTCCCCAGCCGATCAGCACCGCACCGACATCCGCCCGGGCGGCGATGTTCTGCGGCAGCGAGAAGATCCCGCCACCCACCATCGAGCCCACCACCAGCGCGGTGAGCGCACCCAGGCTCAGTTTTCGACTTCCGTCCGACATGGCGGTCCCTCTGCGAGCTACCGCCAAACTCTAGACCAGAGCGGTGAACCTACCAGCACACTTCCCCGCTCAGCCCAGCATGGTCACGTGATGCGGGTGGCTGGCCACGCGATCGAGCCAGGCACGCACCGCCGGGAAGGATTCGAGGCTGAAGCCGCCTTCGTCCGCGACATGGGTATAGGCATAGAGCGCGATATCGGCGATGGAGTAGTGCTCACCGACCAGATAGGGCGTGCGTTCGAGCTGCCTCTCCATGACCTTGAGCGCCTTGTAGCCGAGCTTCAGGCAGCGCGCGTGCTCCTCGCGCCGCTCCTCGGGCATCCCCTGGTAGAGCTGGATGAAGCGCGCCACCGCGACATAAGGCTCATGGCTGTACTGCTCGAAGAACTGCCACTGCAGCACCTGAGTACGCAGGCGCGGCTCGCTGGGCAGGAACTCGCTGCCGTCGGCAAGGAAGTTGAGAATGGCGTTGGACTCCCACAGGCAGGTGCCGTCGTCCAGCTCCAGCACCGGAATCTTGCCGTTGGGGTTCTTCGCCAGGAAGGCTTCGCTCTGCGTCTCGCCCTTGAGGATATCGATGGGAACCCACTGGTACGGCTTGCCCAGCAGATGCAGCATCAGCTTGACCTTGTAGCAGTTGCCCGAACGGTAGTCGCCATAGACCTTGAACATCGCGTTGCCCTCCCTATCAATCCTCGCGGCAAGCTCGCCGCCAATCACCCTGCCTGCCGGAGCTGCCGTGTCCGGAGCTGTCGCGGCTCACGCCGCGCCTGCAGGCAAACAACCCTCACGCACCCTGCGCAGCACGGATCACCGCAGCCAACCGGCGCAACCCCTCGCCCAGGCGCTCCGGCGCCACATGGCTGAAGTTCAGTCGCAGATGCCCGGGGTTGGCGTCCGGGTCGATGAAGAACGGCTCGCCCGGCATGAAGGCGACATTCTGCGCCAACGCCGCATCGAGCAGCGTACGAGTATCGAGCGGCTGCTTCAGGGTCAGCCAGAAGAACAGGCCGCCCTGCGGAACCTCCCACTCGGCGAGATCGCCGAAATGCTCCAGCAGCGCACCCTGCATGGCGTCGCGGCGGATACGGTAGAAGTCACGCAGTTCGGCCAGGTGACCACGGTACTGCTCGCTGCCCAGCCACTGCAGCGCCTGCCACTGACCGATGCGGTTGGTGTGCAGGTCGGCCGACTGTTTCAGACGCAGCAGGTGCGGGTACAGGTCCTTGGTGGCGATCAGATAGCCCACGCGCAGGCCCGGCAGCAGCGTCTTGGACACGGTGCCGGTGTAGATCCAGCTGGCTTTGCGCAGGCGGCTGACGATGGGCGTGGCGCTGCCGGCATCGAACACCAGCTCGCGGTACGGCTCGTCCTCGATCAGGGTCACGCCGAATTCGTCGAGCAGCGCCGCCACGGCCTCGCGCTTGGCTTCGCTGTAGCGCGTGGCGGACGGATTCTGGAACGTCGGGATCAGGTAGGCGAAAGCCGGCTTGTGTTGTTCCAGGCGCTGGCGCAACACGGCCAGCTCGGGGCCATCGGCCTCCTGCGGCACGCTGATGCAGTCGGCACCGAACAGCTGGAACGCCTGCAGCGCCGCCAGGTAGGTCGGCGCCTCGAGCAGCACTTCGGTGCCCGGATCGATGAACAGCTTGGCGGCCAGGTCCAGCGTCTGCTGCGAGCCACTGACGATCAGCACCTGGCTGGCATCGCACGGCACCCCCAGGGCACGCGCCTCGGCAGCGATGGCTTCGCGCAGCGCCGGCTCGCCTTCGCTCATGCCGTACTGGCCCATGCTCGCCGGCATCTCGGCCCAGTCCACCTTCGGCAGCATCGGCTCGGCCGGCAGGCCACCGGCGAAGGACATCACCTCCGGACGCTGCGCCGCGGCAAGAATTTCACGGATCAGGGAGCTTTTCAGGCGGGCGATGCGTTCGGAGAAGGCCATGGTGTGTCCTGGGGTGCCAAAGTCGTTTAATTAAGTCAAACTGCTTGACCGAAACTACGCCGCCACCCAGAGATACGTCAATATGACTGACCTAAAAAATTTCTCCGAGAAATTTTTAACGTCGCCCGGCGACAGCCCCCAGGGTGGCCTCAATGGTGCGCAGGTCATTCGCAATTCCGCCGCCCAGCAGGCCGCCATGGAGGCCTTCTTCTTCGGCTATCAGGCCTTCACCGCCAAGCCCGACGAGATGCTGGCCAAGCGCGGGCTGTCGCGCGTGCACCACCGCATCCTGTTCTTCATCGCCAAGTACCCGGGCCTGAACATGACCGAACTGCTCGGTTACCTGGGCGTCAGCAAGCAGGCATTGAACATGCCGCTGCGCCAGTTGATGGAGATGCACCTGGTGCAGAGCGAGGCGGCAGCGGACGACAAGCGCAAGCGCCTGCTGGTGTTCACGCCGGAAGGCGCCAAGCTGGAACAGGCCCTGCGCCGGGAACAGGCCCGCCTGCTGCAGCGCGCGTTCGCCGAAGTGGGCGAAGACGCCGTGCAGGGCTGGCTCCAGGTCAACCTGGCCCTGGCCTCCAGCCACAGCAACTAGTCCGCGCCGTGGCCCGTGCAGCTGGCCTTCTGCAACCATCCATCGCCGATTTGACGCAGCGATTGCGTCATGGCCGCCTCCTCTGCGAACATATGCGAATCATTATCAACTCAACTTAGATCTCGCGAGGGGCGTGTGTCGGTCCAGGACTCCAGCAATCAGCAGTTGGTCGGCCTGCTCTACCGCGATCACCGCGACTGGCTGTTCGGCTGGCTGCGCAAGAGCCTGAACTGCGCGCAACGCGCGGAAGACCTGAGCCAGGACACCTTCGTCCGCCTCCTGGGGCGCACCGAGCTGCACAGCCCACGCGAACCCCGCGCCCTGCTCACCACCATCGCCAAAGGGCTGCTGGTCGACCAGTTCCGGCGCAATGCCCTGGAACGCGCCTACCTGGATGAACTGGCGCTGGCCCCCGAAGCCGTGCAACCCAGCCCGGAAGAACAGGCGCTGGCCCTGGAGCAGCTGGCGGAGATCGATCGCCTGCTCGGTCAGTTGTCGAGCAAGGCGCGCGCGGCATTCCTCTACAACCGCCTGGACGGTCTCGGCCATGCCGAGATCGCCGAGCGCCTGGGGGTCTCCCCTTCCCGCGTGCGCCAGTACCTCGCCCAGGGTCTTCGCCAGTGCTATGTCGCGCTGTATGGGGCACCGCAATGAGCCAGGTTTCGGCTCGCGCCCTGGATGAGGCGATCGCCTGGCAGCTGTGTCTGGGTTCGGGCAATGCCAGCGAGCAACAGCACCGCGAGTTCGCCAGGTGGCTGGCCGCCCATCCCGAGCACGGCCTGGTCTGGCGCCGCCTCGGCGGGATCGATCAGCAACTCGCGGCGGCCAACACGCCCCTGGCGCGCCGTGCGCTGCTGCAAGGCGGCATCAACCGCCGACGCAGCTTGCGTCGCCTGGGCGGTGGCACCCTCGGCCTGCTGCTTGCCACCGGCGTCGCCCTGACCCTGCTGGCCCAACAGCGCCCGCTGGACGACTACCTGGCCGACTATCACACCGCCAGCGGCGAGCAGCGCGACCTGTTGCTCGCCGACCGCAGCCAGGTGCGCCTCAACAGCCGCAGTGCGCTGGACGTGGAGTTCGACGCCAAAGAGCGTCGCCTGCGCCTGCGCAGTGGCGAGATCCTGATCCAGACGGCCAAGGGCGATACTCGCCCGTTCATCGTCGAGACCGAGCAGGGCCGCCTGCACGCGCTGGGCACGCGCTTCCTGGTGCGCCGCGAAGGTGCGGCGACCGAGCTGATCGTCCTGCAGTCGGCCGTCGCCGCCAGGCCGCGGGCTGCCACCGAGGAACGCATCATCCACAGCGGCGAGCAGGTGCGCATGGACCGCCATCATCTGAGCGACAGCTCGCCCGCGCCGGTCGGCGCCGATGCCTGGAGCCGCGGCATGCTGGTGGCGGACAACCTGCCGCTGCAACAGCTGATCGACCAGCTGGGCGAATACCGCAGCGGCTACCTGGGCCTCGATCCGAGCCTGAGCGGCCTGCGCATCAGCGGCAGCTTCCCGCTGCACGACAGCGACAAGGCACTGGCCGCCATCGCCCTCAGCCTGCCCGTGCAAACCGAGCGACTGGGCCCCTGGTGGACTCGCGTGGTGCCCCGGGAAAAATAGTTTTCCCTCCCCCCTGTCACTTTTTCGTTCTGCTTCGGCAAGAAGGCATTGAGATACATTAACTCTTAGGAGACGTTCGCAATGTCCTTCCGCCCTGCTCCGTTCCGCCACACACTGCTGGCCCTCACCGTCGCCTGCGCCGGCCATGTCGGCCTGGCCCACGCCGAAGCCTATCAGTTGCCGGCAGGCCCACTGGCGCCGACGCTCAATCAGATTGCCAGCCAGGCCGGCGTGACCCTGAGCATCGACCCGGCCCTGACCGAGGGCAAACGTTCGGCGCCGGTCAGCGGTGACTACGAAGCCCTCGACGCGCTGAACCAGGCACTGCGCGGCACCGGCCTGCAGCTGCAGGGACGCGGCGGCGCCTACAGCCTGGCCCCCGCAGCGGAAGCGGCGATGGCCCTGCCGGACGTTACCGTCACCGCCAGCGAGCAGGCGGCCGAACGCGCCCTGGGCCCGACTCGCGGCTACCTGGCCAACCGCACGGCCACCGGCACCAAGACCGATACGCCACTGCTGGAAACCCCACGCTCGATCTCCGTGGCCACCCGTGCGCAGATGCAGGATCGCAAGGTGCAGAACCTCGACGATGCCGTGCGCTACATGCCCGGCGTGATCGCCAGCAGCTACGGCAGCGACAGTCGCGCCGACTGGATGAAGATCCGCGGCTTCGAACCGATCCAGATGCTCGATGGCCTGCCGCTGCCCAAGGGCAGCTACACCATGGCCAAGCTGGAAACCTGGAACCTGGAGCGCGTCGCCGTGCTGCGCGGGCCGGCTTCATCGGTCTATGGCCAGACCCCGCCCGGTGGCCTGGTCGATGCCGTCAGCCGCCGGCCGCAGGCCGAGAGCAGCCATGAGGTGCAGGTGCAGATCGGCAACTACCAGCACAAGCAGATCAGCTTCGACAGCACCGGCAAGATCGACGACGACGGTCGTTTCCTCTACCGCTTCAGCGGTGTCGGCCGTGACAGCGGCACGACCGTCGAGCATATCGACGATCAGCGCTTCAACCTGGCGCCGAGCCTGACCTGGAATATCGCCGACGAAACCAGGCTGACCCTGCTCGGCCAGTTCAACCGCGACGATACCGGTGGCACCAGCCAGTTCCTGCCGTTGCAGGGCACCAAGCTCGATACGCCGGCTGGCAAGGTCGACTACAACAAGAACCTCGGCGACCCCGACTGGGAGTTCTACGACAAGACCTTCTATGCCCTGGGCTATGCCTTCGAGCACCGTCTCGACGACATCTGGCAGTTCCGCCAGAACCTGCGCTACAGCAAGCTCGAACTGGACAATCAGATCATCACCGCAGGTGGCTGGTCCGGTGCGGTCAGCGACGACGGCAGCGTCAGCCGCGGGGCCAACGTGTACGACGAGAACATCAGCCATTTCGCCGTGGACAACAACTTCCAGGCCGACTTCAGCACCGGCGCGCTGGATCACACCCTGCTGCTCGGCCTGGATTACCTGCGGGTGAACACCGACTACCGCTGGCTCTACGGCAGCGCGCCGAGCAGCAACATCATCACCCCGATCTACGGCCGGGACTTCAGCGGCGTCACCTACGGCGCCTTACAGGACTACAACCAGAAGCGCCGCAACACCGGCCTCTACCTGCAGGATCAGATCGCCCTGGACGCCTGGCGCCTGACCCTCGGAGGGCGCTGGGACCGACTGGAAACCGACTCGGTGTTCCACAACGCCAGCGACGCCAAAGACAGCCGCCGCGACAGCCAGTTCAGCGGCAACGCGGCGCTCAGCTACGTCTTCGACAGCGGCTTCACCCCGTACCTCTCCTATGCCGAGTCCTTCCAGGCCGAAGCAGGCGGCAGTGGTGGCGAAGCGTTCAAGCCCAGCACCGGCAAGCAGTACGAACTGGGGGTCAAGTACCAGCCACCCGGCAGCGACCTGCTGCTGACCGCTGCGGTCTATGACCTGAAACGGCAGAACATCGTCACCACCAACGTCGCCGGGGCCACCGAGCCGGTCAGTGAAGTCCAGGTACGCGGCCTGGAACTGGAGGCCACCGGTAACGTCACGGAAAACCTCAGCCTGACCGCGTCCTACACCTACACCAACAGCAAGATGACCGAGGTGGGCGACCCGCGTGACAAGAACCGCGCGCTGCCGCTGATCCCCGAGCATCAGGCGTCCGTCTGGGCCGACTACGACTGGCATCAGGGCGTGCTGGCAGGCTTCGGGGTGGGCTTCGGCGCTCGCTTCGTCGGCTCCACGGACAACATCGCGGTCGGCAGCATGGGCTTCGTGCGCGACGCCTCCGACGGCCACAGCAGCGCCTACACCGTCTACGATGCCGTCGTGCGCTACGACCTGGGCCAGCTCGATAGCAGCCTGCGCGGCGCCAGCCTGTCGCTCAATGCCAGCAACCTGTTCGACAAGGAGTACCTGGCCACCTGCGACGGCTTCTACTGCTATGCCGGCGACCCGCGCCGGGTCACTGCCAGCCTCGACTACAAGTGGTAGGCAGCACACCGGGGTCGCCCAGCGGGCGGCTCCGGCCCTATGCAACACCCTCAGTCAACCTGCTCCGGCAACTCGTCCGCCGCACTGAAGAACACCCGCATCAGCGCCACTCCGGCACCGAGCAGGGGCAGCACGGCCAGCAGCGCCAGTATCACGCTGGCCAGCATCACCCCGCCGACGATGTCGAGCCAGGCCATCACCCTCAGCGCCGGATAGGGGCATGCCACCTTCAGCAGGCGAATTCCCAGCCAGGCGGTGCAGGCCCCCGTCAGCGCCAGCAGCAGCATGTAGCCCAGCGTCGGCCAATCCAGAGCGGTGAACAGCTGCTCGCCGAATGCGCGGTCCGCCAGTTCCAGCGACACCGTCACCAGCAGCAGGCTCCAGATCGGAGCCGCCAGCTGCCGGGCGGCGAAGCGTGCCTCGGCGAACGCCTTGAAGCGCAGCAGCAGGTAGCAGCCAAGCAGCACCAGCATCAGGCTCAACCAACCGATGTAGCTCTGCAGCCGCTGCGCCTCGCGCTCATCCAGCCATGCGCCGGCCAGGGTCAGGCCGACCACCAGGGCATTGGCCAGCACCGCCACCAGCGCCAGCCAGCCAAGCACACGCAGCTGGCGGGCGCTCCAGCCCGGCAGTGGCGGCCCCCCGCGACGGTCGAGCAATTCCACCTGCGGTGCGCTGTAGGGATTGTCCGACTGCATCACCCTGCCCCTGTTCGACGATGGCTGCAGGCTAACCAGCCAGGTCCCGCTTGAACAGACTGTACGGTTCAACCCAGGCGTGGCTGTATCGCGACTTCATGCCGGCAGCGCAATAGGCTTTGCCAGTCACCGGAGAACAACAATGACGCCCGAACTCCTGCTCGCCTTCATCACCTTCGCCTTCGTCACCTCGGTGACGCCGGGGCCCAACAACATGATGCTGCTGGCCTCGGGCGTGAACTTCGGCTTGCGCCGCAGCATTCCGCACATGCTCGGTATCAGCCTGGGCTTCATGCTCCTGGTGACGGCGACAGGGCTGGGCCTTGGCCAGCTGTTCGAGCGCGTGCCCGTGCTGCACGAGGTGCTGCGCTATGTCGGCGCCGCCTACCTGCTCTACCTGGCCTGGAAGATCGCCCAGTCCGGCGCACCGCAGAGCCGCGAGAACCCGACCGCGAAACCCTTCACCTTCCTCCAGGCTGCCGCCTTTCAGTGGGTCAACCCCAAGGCGTGGATCATGGCCATCGGTGCTATCACTACCTATACGCCGCAGGACGGTTTCTTCAGCAACGTGCTGCTGATCGCGGCGCTGTTCGCCCTCGTCAACTGCCCCAGCGTGGGCCTGTGGACGGTGGCTGGCAGCCTGCTGCGCAACTGGCTGGACAATCCGCGCCTGCTGCGCGCGTTCAACATCGGCATGGCCCTGCTGCTGGTCGCCTCGCTGTATCCCATCCTCGTCGACACTGGAATGTTCTGATGCAAGATGTCGCCCCTACCCGTCTGCGCCCGCTGGCGGACACCTCCACGTCGGCCGTGGTCGCCGGCTTCATCGCCATGCTCACCGGCTACACCAGCTCCCTGGTGCTGATGTTCCAGGCCGGCCAGGCGGCAGGCCTGAGCGCTGGCCAGATATCCTCGTGGATCTGGGCCCTGTCGATCGGCATGGCGCTGTGCTGCATCGTCCTCTCGCTGCGCTACCGCGCGCCGGTGATGATCGCCTGGTCCACCCCAGGCGCCGCGCTGCTGATCACCAGCCTGCCGCAGGTGTCCTACGGCGAAGCCATCGGCGCCTACATCCTCGCGTCGGGCCTGATCCTGCTGATCGGCCTGACCGGCACCTTCGATCGCCTGATGCGCCGCATCCCTGCCTCCATCGCCGCCGCCCTGCTGGCCGGGGTACTGTTCAAGATCGGCCTGGAAATCTGCGTGGCAGCCGAGCAGCAGCCGACCCTGGTGGTCGCCATGCTGCTCGCCTACCTGTTCGGCAAACGCCTGTGGCCGCGCTACGCGGTACTCGCCGCGCTGATCGTCGGCAGCCTGCTGGCCGGCCTCTTCGGCCTGCTCGATTTCAGCGGTTTCGAACTGCAGCTGGCCACGCCGCAATGGACCACGCCGAGCTTCTCCCTGGCTGCGGCGATCAGCATCGGCATCCCGCTGTTCATCGTCGCCATGGCCTCGCAGAACCTGCCGGGCATGGCCGTGCTGCGCGCCAATGGCTACGACGTACCGGCGTCGCCGCTGCTGACCAGCACCGGCCTGGTGTCGATCCTGATGGCGCCGTTCGGCAGTCACGGCATCCACATGGCCGCCATCAGCGCCGCCATCTGCGCCGGCCCGGAGGCCCACGAAGACCCGCACAAGCGCTACACGGCGGCGGTCTGGTGCGGTGTGTTCTACGCCATCGCCGGCCTCTTCGGCGCAACGCTGGCCTCGCTCTTCGCCGCCCTGCCGGCCGCGCTGATCCTGTCCATCGCCGCGCTGGCGCTGTTCGCCTCGATCATCGGCGGCCTGACCCAGGCCATGAGCGAACCGAACGAGCGTGAAGCGGCGCTGATCACCTTCCTGGTCACCGCCTCGGGCATGACCCTGGCGGGCGTCGGCTCGGCATTCTGGGGCATTGTCGCCGGCCTGCTGACCCTGGCGATCCTCAACGCCGGCAAACGCTGAGCGGGTTCAGAGGGGCTCCTGCGGAGCCTCTCGCTTTGCTGCGGCTACGCCCCGTCGCCCTGAGCCAGCGGCTCGACCAGTTCAGCGCCGTGTACGCGGTTGACCCACAGGCCGAACAGCGCCGCCGTGACGAACATGATCAGGCTGTAGATCGCCGCCGGAATGGCCATGGTCGGGTTGTTCAGCAGCGCCGGGCTCAGCGCCAGCGCGATGGCCAGGGTGCCGTTGTGGATACCGATCTCCATGGCGATGGCGATGGCCTGGCGCAGATCGAGCTTGAGCAGGCGCGGCACGCAGTAGCCCACCGCCATGCTCAGCAGGTTGAAGGCCAGCGCCGCACCACCCACCGCCGGCGCGTACTCGACGAAGGTGCGCCAGTCCTTGGCCACCGCCAGCAGGATGATCAGCAGCAGGAACAGCGCCGAAACGATCTTCACCGGTTTCTGCATGCGCTCGGCGAAGTGCGGGAAGCGGCTGCGCAGCCACATGCCGATGGCAACCGGGCCGAGGACGATGGCGAACACCTGCACCACTTTGGCGAACTGCAGCGGAATGGCCTGGTCGGCGGACATGAAGTGCGCCAGCGACAGGTTGACGATCAGCGGCATGGTCAGGATGGCGACCACCGAATTGACGGCGGTCAGGGTGATGTTCAACGCCACGTCGCCATGGGCCAGGTGGCTGTAGAGGTTGGCCGTGGTACCGCCCGGCGAGGCCGCCAGCAGCATCAGGCCGACGGCCAGCGCCGGCGCCAGGCCGAACAGCTTGGCCAGGAAGAAGCAGGCCAGCGGCAGCAGGAGCAACTGGCAGGCCAGGCCGATCAGCACCGGCCGGGGAAACTTGGCCACGCGGGCGAAGTCGGCCAGGCTCAACGACAGGCCCAGGCCGAGCATGATGATGCCCAGCGCGGCGGGAAGGAAAAGCGTCAGCAAGGGATCGGCGGTCATTATTGTTATCGCTCCTGTTCAACCTGGCAGGATTCTGCGCAGTCAGGACCACCGCTGACAGTGGCCCTGCGTGCCAAGATTCGCCCGTGATCGCCTCCCGCGCGGGTGCGATCAGATCGCCGTGGCGCCACCGTCGACGGCCAGGGCCTGGCCGGTGGTGAAGCCGGCGTGATCGCTGCACAGGTACAGCACAGCCGCGGCGATTTCTTCCACCTTGCCGATGCGCCCGACCGGATGCATGGCGGCGGCGAACTCGGCCTTGCGCGGGTCGGCCTCGTAGGCGCGGCGGAACATGTCGGTGTCGATCACGGCGGGGCATACCGCATTGACGCGCACCTTCTTCTTCGCGTATTCCACTGCCGCCGACTTGGTCAGGCCGATCACCGCGTGTTTGGACGCCGCATAGATGCTCATCTTCGGCGCCGCCCCCAGGCCCGCCACCGACGCCGTGTTGACGATGGCGCCGCCACCCTGGGCCAGCAGGAGCGGTATCTGGTGCTTCATGCACAGCCACACGCCCTTGACGTTGACGCCCATGATCGCGTCGAACTCGGCCTCGTTGCCGTCGGCCAGCTTGCCCTGCTCGATCTCGATACCGGCATTGTTGAAGGCATAGTCCAGGCGGCCGTACTGGCTCAGGGTCGCCTCCATCAGGGCCTTCACCTCGGCATCGCGGGTAACGTCGCAGCGCACGAAGCAGGCGTCACCACCGGCGGCACGAATCAGCTCGACGGTGCCTTCACCGCCAGCCACGTCGACATCGGAAACCACCACCTTGAGCCCTTCGGCGGCGAATGCCTGGGCGGTGGCGCGGCCTATACCGGCCGCAGCGCCGGTGACCAGGGCGACCTGGCCGGAGAACGTCATGCTCATGTCTGCTTCCTCGCAACGATTCTTGTTGAATTGGCGAGGAGTCTAGCCAGACGGCTGGGCGCAGAGCAGCACTATCAGGCTCTGGAGTGACAGGTCATGCAGGGCGCTGATGGCGTGGCGCCCTGGGTCGGCGCGCGGCTCAGCCCTGCAGTTCGGCGACCACGGCGGCCAGCGCCTGCGCCGGGTCGGCGGCCTGGCTGATCGGACGACCGATCACCAGGTAGTCGGAGCCGGCATCCAGCGCCTGACGTGGGGTCAGAATGCGCTTCTGGTCGTCGGCACTGCTGCCGGCCGGACGAATGCCGGGCGTCACCAGTTGCAGACGCGGTTGTTCGAGCTTGAGCGCCGGCGCCTCCTGCGCCGAGCAGACCAGGCCATCGAGCCCCGCTTCGGCAGCCAGGCCGGCCAGACGCAGCACCTGCGCCTGCGGCGTTACGTCCAGGCCGATGCCGGCCAGGTCCTGCTGCTCCATGCTGGTCAGCACGGTCACGCCGATCAGCAGCGGCTTGGCGCCAGCCAGCTTGTCCAGTTCGTTGCGGCAGGCCGCCATCATGCGCAGGCCGCCGGAGCAATGCACGTTGACCATCCACACGCCCATCTCCGCCGCCGCCTTGACCGCCATCGCCGTGGTGTTCGGAATGTCGTGGAATTTCAGGTCGAGAAACAGCTCGAAGCCCTTGGCCTGCAGCGCCTCGACCACTTGCGGGCCGCTGCGGGTGAACAACTCCTTGCCGACCTTTACCCGGCACAGCGCCGGATCGAGCTGGTCGGCCAGCGCCAGGGCGGCGTCACGGCTGGGGAAGTCGAGGGCGACGATGATGGGGGTTTGGCAGGCAGGCATGGGAGGCTCTCGGGCTGGGTCAAAAACGCCGCGCATTGTAGCGCAAAGCGACCGGGCGCTGGAGCAGCACGCCACCCGGCGCCACCGCAGAGCGCGCTCGCCTGCCGCAGGCCGCAGAGGGCGCGCGGCCGACGGCATGCAATCAGGCGATCAGCCGCTCTCGCAGGCGCCCGAGCATGCCCATCAGGCTGCCGACCTTTTCCTGCTCACGCTCGTCACGCGGCACCTCGGCCAGGCGGCTGACCACCTGCTGCGGCTGCGCGCGCCAGATCGCCGCCTGTTCGGCGGCAGCCTTGAGCCCCTTGTCAAACAGGCCACGGCGAATCGGCTTGGGCAGGTAGCGAAAGATCTGCGCCTCGTTGACCAGGCGCAGCAGGGCCTGGGTGTCCTGAAACGGCGTGACCACCAGGCTGAGCAAGCGCGGATGGGCCTGAGCCAGGGTCTTGAGCAGCGGCGCGGTGTCTTCGCCGGCAAGCTTGAGGTCGCTGACCAGGATATCCACGCGCTCGTTGTTCAGTTGCAGCATCGCCTCGGCGAGGTTGCGTGCACGCAGCAGGCGATGCCCCCCGGCCACGCAGAACTCGCCGACCACGGCGAGGGTGTCGGGCTCGTCGTCCAGCAACAGCAGCGAGAGCGGTGCGCTCAGCTGTTCGTGGGTAGTGGCAAGCAGCGGCTGGGCCTGGCGCACGGCCAGCTCGGCGGCCTGGCGCAGGGTGAAGGCCATTTCCTGCTGATCCCAGGGCTTGGTCAGGTAGCGGAAGATGCCACCGTTGTTCAGCGCTTCCACCGCTGCATCCAGATCGGAGTAGCCGGTCAGCAGGATGCGCAGGGTGTCCGGTGCGATCTCGCGCGCCTCGGCGAGCAGCTGCGCCCCGCTCATCTGCGGCATGCGCTGATCGCTGACCAGCACGTGGATGTGCTCGTCGCGCAGGCGCTGCAGGGCGCGCAGCGGGTCGCTCTCGGTCAGCACCTCGTAGTGACGCCGGAATTGCAGGGCGAGGCTGCGCAGAATGCGCTCTTCATCGTCGACGAACAGTATGCGAACGGGTGCGGACATCAGGCGCTCCTTTTCATGGCGACGGTGACGGGCAGTGGCAGGCTGATCAGGAAACGCGTGCCGCGTCCCGGTTCGGAGGCGACACGAATCTGGCCGCCGTGGTCCTGGATGATCTTGTAACTGATGGACAGGCCCAGGCCGGTGCCCTGCCCCACGGGCTTGGTGGTGAAGAAGGGATCGAAGATCTTCGCCAGGACCTCGGCCGGCATGCCGCTGCCGTTGTCCTGCAACGAGACGTGGACACCCTGCTCGTCCGCCCAGCTGCGAATCTGGATGCGCCCGACCCCGTCGATGGCCTGCGCCGCGTTGGTCAGCAGATTGAGCAGGACCTGGTTGATCTGCGAGGGCGCGCAGGCAACGCGGGGCAACTCGCCGAGCTGCTGCACCACCTCGGCCTTGTCCTTGATGTGGTTGCGGGCGATCAGCAGCGCACTGCGGATGCAGTCGTTGAGGTCGACCTCTTCGCTCATGGCCCGGTCCAGGCGGGCGAAGTCCTTCAGGCCGACCACCAGCTCGGCGATCTGCTCCAGGCCATACAGGGTGTCCCCGTAGAGCTGCTGCAGGTCCTCGGCGAGCAGCTCGGGGGCCGCCTGCCGGCGCGCCTGTTCGGCAGCCTGCAAGGCCTCGCCCAGGCGCGCTTCGTCGCAGCCGGGATCGTTCAGGCACTGGCCCAGATGAGCCTGGGCCGCGGCCAGATCGAACAGCGGCGCGCTGAGCTCACGCAGCAGCTGCACGTTGTTCTTCACATAGCCCAGCGGGGTATTCAGCTCGTGGGCGACACCCGCCACCATCTGCCCCAGCGAGGCCATCTTCTCCGACTGCAGCAGCTGCGCCTGGGACTCCTTGAGGTCCACCAGCGCCTGGCGCAGCACCCGATTGCGCTGCGCGACCCGCGCCTCCATGGCCTTGAGCAGGTCGAGCACGGTACCCAGGCCGCAGTAGTGGCCCCGGCCATCGATGAGGATGAAGTCCTCGGTGATCGGGTACTGCAACTGCGCCGTGACCTGCTTGGCCGCCTCTTCCAGGCCGGCCTCGAGCGAGACGATCAGCGGCGCGGGATTCATCACCTCGCCCACCGGGTGGCGCCCGCGCAGGTCGCGGCCGAAGCGCTGCATGAAGATGTCCTGTAAGGTGGCGCGGCTGACCAGCCCCAGTGGCAGTCCCTGGTCATCGACCACCGGCAGGGAAAGAAAGGCGCGGTGCTCGGCCGCCAGGAACAGGTCGGCCACCTCATTGATACTCATCGACGCAGCGAGTGGTTCGACCGCTCGCATCAGCGATTGCAGCGCTCTGGCTTGGGTCACGAACAGCCTCCCCCAGCTGTCTGAAAGTCGCCATTCAAACAGCGCCAAGTTGCCATCATGTGACAGAGATCACGATCGCACCCGTGCTTCAGGCGCAGCCGAGCGCCGTCGGGGAGCCCGCCTGACAACAGACAGCCGAGCGCGTATGGTGAAGGTCCATCCCCCGAGAGGAACCGTCCATGCCCTGGTACGCCTGGCTCATCCTGGTTATCGCCCTGGGCTCCATCGTCGGCAGCCTGCTGATGCTGCGTGACACGGCGAAGAAACTGCCGTTGACCGAGGAGCAGCTCAAGCGCATTCACGAGCGTAATGCCGAACAGGACGCCAAGGACAATCGCGAACGCTGAAGCGGCGACTCATCGACCTGCCGCGACAGACTGGAACGGGGTCGCCGAGCGGCTCGCCCACTCCTGCTAGACTGCGCCCCTCGTCCACGAGGAGGCGCCATGCCCCTGCACCTGCGCTTGCTGATTCCAGCCTTCACCCTGGCGCTGGGTTTCGCGACGGGTTTCATCCAGCCGATCGGCCTGCTGCTCGGCGCGCTGTTCATTGCTGCCGTGCTGCTCGGTCATCGATCACTGCCAAGCGGGCCGTGGGCCATCCTGGTCCTGCTCGGCGGCATTGCCCTGGCCGCACACCTGTTGCCGGGCTTCAGCGCATGGCCGCTATGGGAGCCCCGCCAGCTGAGCCCTGACGCGGCACCTTACGCGCTGCGCCTGTCCTGGGACAAACTGCTGGTGGGCATGACGCTGCTGGCCTGGTGGCTGGGGCAACCCGGCAAGCCGGCGCTCTCCTGCACGCGCGCCGGGCTGGTCTGCATCCTCACGCTGCTCGCCGTGCCGCCGCTGGCCATTGCCCTGGGCCTGGTCGCCTGGCAGCCGAAATGGCCAGATGGGCTCTGGCTGTGGCTGGCGGTCAATCTGGGCGTTGCGGTGGTGGCCGAGGAACTGCTGTTCCGCGGTGTGCTGCAGCCCGCCCTGACCCAGCGCCTGGGCACCTGGCCGGGCCTGCTGCTCACCGCCGCCCTGTTCGGCGCGGCTCATCTGCCGTTCAGTGCGCTATTCGCCCTGCTGGCTGCCGTGGCTGGTCTCGGCTACGGCCTGGCGTTCCACTACAGCGGACGCCTGAGCCTGGCGATTGCCCTGCATGCTGCGGTCAATCTTCTGCACGTGCTGCTGCTGAGCTACCCACTACGACTGGCATGACGGCGATGCGATACGGCGAGAAGATCCGCTCGAGCTCGCCCTTGGCCCGCAGTCGCTCGAGCAAGGCGGCGAACGCCTCGGGGCTGATCGGCGAGCCGGCACGGACCATGGCGTGATGGTGGTAGACCTGATCGATGCGCTCTGAAATCAGCAGCGCGCGGGCATGCTCGCGGTTGCGCTTGATGAAGTCGTAGAGGTTCGAACGGGTGACCAGCGCAATGTCGGCACGGCCGCGCAGCACCATCAGCAGGTTGCTGTCATGGGAATGGCCGAGGTTGGCGTTGTAGGTCCGGGTCAGGAATTCAGGGTCGCTGTTGAAGTCGGCGAAGCCGTAGTGGTAACCACGGTAGAGGGCCAGGCGCTTGCCCTGCAGCTGATCGAAGTACTCCTGGCCACGCAGCTCCTCGTCCCGCGCAACGAACAGCTCGGCATCCTCCAGCCCCATGTCGACGGCCGTGGCATCGATGTCCTGCCAGCCCCAGCTGGGGTTCTCGAAGATCGCCATGTCGATGCGCCCGCGCTGCAGATCACCGAAACGCCGCACGATGGCCGTGGGCAGCATGGTGAAGTGATAGTCGCTCTGTTCCTGGTTGAGGGCTTCGAGCAGCTGCGGCAGCAGCCCGGTCGACTCACGCGTATTGGATTTGTCGACATAGGGAGGGAAATGCGCACCGCCGACCTTGACGGTCTCGGCTGCGGAAACTGCACCGACGAGCAACAGCGAGACAGCACTCAGCCATCCGTGAATCCAGCGCCGCGAATGCCGCATGTCGACTCCCCAAAAAATCCTTCTTCTAGTTGTGGTGCAGCCTACCCGAGTCTTTGCTGACCAACCAGATAGTTTTTCAGTCCGCTACTACTTTGCCAGCCAATGTCAGACGATAGCGTCGAAGTAGCGCAGGAAGCTCACCATTTTCTTGTAACTCACTCAGCATTCCGGCCACCTGATCGGGTGTCAGCACGCCGCCAGGACGCAGCAACACCTGATGGTGATACTGCTGGTCGACACGCTCGGAAACCAGCAGTTCGGGCACCAGCTGCGGGTTCCGGTCGAGGAACATCTGCAGGTACGACCAGGTCACCACCGCCACATCCACCCGACGCGCCAGCAGCATCCGCAGGTTGCTGTCATGAGAATAGGTCATAAGCGCATCGAACGTATGCGCGAGGTACTCGGGATCCGCCTCGAAACCCGCGAAGCCATAGTGATAGCCACTGTACAGGGCCAGACGCTTGCCCTTCAGGTCGTCGAAATACGCCTGGCCACGCCCTGGTTCGGCTGCCGCGACGTAGACCTCGGCATCATCGATGGAAAGGTTCAGCTCCAGGTGCGGCGTCGCGTCCCAGCCCCAGAGGCTCGACTCGAAGAAGATCAGGTCGAAGCGCCCGCCCTGCAGGTCACGATAGCGGCGGGTCGCCGACGTCGGCACGAGCACGAAATGGTATTGCCGCTGCAATGCATTGAGCGCATGCAGCAGATCCGGAACCAGCCCCTGCGGGTGCGGCGACTCGGGTTTGTCCAGATAGGGAGGGAAGTGGTAGCCGCCGACACGCACCTCCTGCGCCGCGATGGCCGTCGGCACATTCAGCAGCGTGAGGTAGGTAAGCAGACAAGCAACTAGCGCACGCAAACTCGACCTCTCGTCACGTAATACAGGGTGCGATACGCCTCGGAACCCGCCAACGGTCGTCATCGACCCTAGCTTAGTTCAATTTGCTCAAGCTTCCTTGCAGACCAATGACAAGGCCTCTTCGGCCAGCTGATCGAGAGTCATGGGGCCCTGGGAGCGGAACCAGGTGGTGGTCCAGCTCAACGCGCCGGTAAGGAAGCGCCGCTGGATGAACGGGTCGCCGTTGAAGTAGCCCGCGTCGCGCGCCTCGCCCAGCACCTCCAGCCAGATCTGCTCGTAGGTGTCACGCAGCGCCAGCACCTGTGCCTGCCCTGCCTCGGAAAGCGAACGCCATTCGTAGACCAGCACCGCCATCGCCTCGCCGGTACCGCCCATGATCGATTGCAGCTCGCAGCGAATCAGCGCCAGCAGGCGCTCGCGAGTGCCTTGCGCCTGCGCCAGCGCCGCACGCATCAGCGCGGTGTTGTAGACGATGGTCTCCTCCATCACCGAGCGCAGGATCTCGTCCTTGCTCTTGAAGTGATGAAAGATGCTGCCCGACTGGATGCCGATGGCGGCGGCCAGGTCACGCACCGTCGTGCGTTCGTAGCCCTTGCTGCGAAACAGATGGGCGGCCATCTGCAGCAGCTTGCCGCGTGCGCTGTCCGGGTCGGTAATCCGGCCTGTCTCGACCAGTTCCTGCATTACCGCCTGGGCCCTGTGTTCTTCCACGCTGACTGATCCCCCTCACTGCCCTGCCCGGCAATTGTTCTGATGAATTCTCGATGCTGCCGGCAAGTACTTGTCTTGCATGATGAAATGTATGCGCCGAACACCTACCAAGCAAGCGCTTGGGCGCATTTTTGGCCGTTTTGCCCTCTCCCGGCGCTTTTCAACCAAGCGCTTGCTTGGTAATGTCGACGCATCCCTTCAATGTGTCACGGGCCATCACAATGACTAAAACCGTACGCATCGGCTGCGCCTCCGCATTCTGGGGCGACACCTCCACCGCCGCCGCCCAGCTGGTTCGCGGGGCCGAGCTGGACTATCTGGTGTTCGACTACCTGGCCGAGATCACCATGTCGATCATGGCCGGCGCACGGATGAAAAAGCCCGACGAGGGCTACGCCCGCGACTTCGTCGAGGTGCTCACGCCCCTGCTGGGCGAACTGGCGCACAAGCGCATCCGCGTCATCAGCAACGCCGGCGGGGTCAACCCGATGGCCTGCGCCGCGGCCCTGAACGCGGCCTGCGAGCGGGCCGGCGTGCAACTGAAGATCGCCGTGCTGCACGGCGACAACCTGCAGCCCAAGCTTGGCGAACTGGTCAAGGCCGGTACCCGCGAGATGTTCAGCGACGCACCGCTGCCGCCCTTCTGTGTATCGGTCAACGCCTACCTGGGCGCACCGGGCATCGTCGCCGCGCTCGAACGCGGTGCCGATATCGTCATCACCGGCCGCGTGGTCGACAGCGCCGTGGTCAGCGCCGCCCTGGTGCACGAATTCGGCTGGGCCTGGGACGACTACGACAGGCTGGCCCAGGCCGCCCTGGCCGGGCACATCATCGAATGCGGCGCGCAGTGCACCGGCGGCAACTTCACCGACTGGCGCGACGTGCCGGACTACGAACACATCGGCTTCCCCATCGTCGAGGTCGCGGACGATGGCCATTTCGTCGTGACCAAGCCGGAAGGTTCCGGCGGCCTGGTCACGCCTTTCACCGTCGGCGAGCAGATGCTCTACGAGATTGGCGACCCGCGCGCCTATCTGCTGCCGGACGTGGTCTGCGATTTCACCCAGGTGCAGCTGAGCCAGGTCGGCCCTGACCGAGTGCAGCTGCAGGGTGCCCGCGGCCTGCCTCCCGGCGAGCGCTACAAGGTCAGCGCCACCCACCCGGACGGTTTCCGCTGCACCGCCAGTTTCCTGCTCGCCGGCATCGATGCCGTGGCCAAGGCCGAACGGGTCAGCCAGGCAATCATCCGCAAGACCGAAGAGCTGTTCGCCGAGCGCGACTGGGGCCCGTACCAGGAGGTCAGCATCGAGCTGCTCGGCAGTGAAGCCACCTACGGCGCCCACGCCCATCGCCGCTACAGCCGCGAAGTCGTGGTGAAGATCGCCGCACGTCACGCCAGGAAGGAAGCACTGCTACTGTTCTCCCGCGAAATCGCCCAGGCCGCCACCGGCATGGCCCCCGGCCTGACCGGCATCGTCGGCGGACGACCGACCGTGTACCCGGTGATCCGCCTGTTCAGCTTCCTCGTGGACAAGAGTGCCTGCACCCTGGAGGTGGAGATCGACGGCGAGCGCCAGCCGGTCGGCCTGCCGCAGGTGGCGGCCTTCGACCCGGCCCAGGTGCCCGCCCCCGCAGCCCTGCCCATCCCCATGGACGACGCCGACAGCGCCGTACCGCTGGTGCGCCTGGCCGTGGCGCGCTCCGGCGACAAGGGCAACCACAGCAACATCGGCGTGATGGCGAGAAAGCCCGAGTACCTGCCGTGGATCGCCGCTGCGCTGACACCCGAGGCGGTGGCTCAGTGGATGGCCCACACTCTGGATGCCGAGCAGGGACGCGTGAGCCGCTGGTACCTGCCGGGCAGCCACAGCCTCAACTTCCTGCTGGAGAACGCGCTGGGCGGTGGTGGCGTCGCCAGCCTGCGCATCGACCCGCAGGGCAAGGCGTTCGCCCAGCAGTTGCTGGAATTCCCGGTGCCGGTGCCAAGGGCGCTGGCCGAAGCGCTGTAGGTGCCAATCGCAGGGTGGATGGATGCTTCATCCAGCCACCGGCTTCGGGTGGGAAACGCTGCGCGGTTTCCACCTTCCATGTTGTAGGAGCGGTCGGGCGACGTATCGCTTCAGCCGCGATCTGGACTGGGCAAGAGCATCGCGGCTGAAGCCGCTCTTACGGAACCGAGAAGGACAACAAGAACAATGAGCTACGACTCCGTATTCCGACCCGGTCTGTTCGCAGGCCAGACCATCCTGGTCACCGGTGGTGGCAGCGGCATCGGCCGCTGCGTGGCCCACGAACTGGCCCATCTCGGCGCTCACGTGGTGCTGGTCGGGCGCAAGCAGGACAAGCTGGAAAACACCGCAGGCGAGATCATCGAGGATGGCGGCAGCGCCAGCTGGCATGTCTGTGACATCCGCGACGAAGACAGCGTGAAGGCCATGGTCGCCACGCTGATCGCACAGCGCGGGCGCATTCACCAGCTGGTCAACAATGCCGGTGGGCAGTTCCCGGCGCCGCTGATCGGCATCAACCAGAAAGGCTTCGAGACCGTGGTGCGCACCAACCTGGTGGGTGGCTTCCTGGTGGCCAGGGAGGTCTTCCTGCAGAGCATGAGCAAGCACGGCGGCGGCATCGTCAACATGCTCGCCGACATGTGGGGCGGCATGCCCGGCATGGGCCACTCGGGCGCGGCGCGGGCCGGCATGGAGAACTTCACCAAGACCGCCGCCTACGAGTGGGGCCACGCTGGCGTGCGGGTCAACGCCGTGGCACCCGGCTGGATCGCCTCCAGCGGCATGGACACCTACCCCGAATCGATGAAGAACATGATCCGCAACCTCAAGGATCACGTACCGCTGCAACGCATCGGCAGCGAGTCCGAGGTGGCCGCGGCCATCGTGTTCCTACTCAGCCCCGGCGCCAACTTCATCAGCGGCAACACCATCCGCATCGATGGTGCCGCCAGCCAGGGCACCCGCGCCTGGACGCTGGGCAAGGCGACGAACAGCGAGCCGTACAACGGTTTCCACCGAGCCTACGTGCCCGACGTACTGAAAGATCAGGAGTAAGGCGATGCCCGTGATCCAATCGGAAATCGACGTAAATGGCGACGCCTTCGCGCAGAACCGCGAGGCCATGCTGGCGGCCATCGCCAGCTTCCGTGACGTGGAACAGAAGGTGCTCGACAAGGCCCAGGAGGCCAAGGCCAAGTTCGACAAGCGCGGCCAGCTGCTGCCCCGCGAGCGCATCAGCCTGCTGCTCGACCTCGGTGCGCCATTCCTCGAACTGGCCTCGCTGGCCGGCTACAAGCTGCACGACGATAAGGACGGCAGCCAGGCCGGTGGCGGGCTGATCGCCGGCATCGGCTACATCGCCGGGGTGCGCTGCCTGGTGATCGCCAACAACAGCGCGATCAAGGGTGGCACCATCTCCCCCACCGGCCTGAAGAAATCCCTGCGCCTGCAGCAGATCGCGGTCGAGAACAAGCTGCCGGTGGTGACCCTGGCCGAGAGTGGTGGCGCCAACCTCAACTACGCCGCCGACATCTTCGTCGAAGGCGCACGCGGCTTCGCCAACCAGGCGCGCATGTCCGCCATGGGCCTGCCGCAGATCACCGTGGTGCACGGTTCCAGCACCGCCGGCGGGGCCTACCAGCCAGGGCTGTCGGACTACGTCGTGGTGGTACGAGGCAAGGCCAAGATGTTCCTCGCCGGCCCGCCACTGCTCAAGGCCGCCACCGGCGAGATCGCCAGCGACGAACAACTCGGCGGCGCCGAGATGCATGCCCAGGTCGCCGGTACCGCCGAGTACCTGGCCGAGAACGACGCCGATGGCGTGCGCCTGGCCCGCGAGATCCTCGCCATGCTGCCGTGGAACCAGCAACTGCCTGCACGCCCGGCGAAAACCTGGCGCGAGCCGCTGTACCCGGCCGAGGAGCTGCTCGGTCTGGTACCAGCCGACGCCAAGAAGCCCTATGACGTGCGCGAAATCATCGCGCGCATCGCCGATGGCTCGGCGTTCCTCGACTTCAAGAACGAATTCGACAGCCAGACCGTCTGCGGCCACCTGCAGATCGAAGGCCAGGCCTGCGGTTTCATCGGCAACAACGGCCCGATCACCCCGCAGGGTGCGGCCAAGGCGGCGCAGTTCATCCAGCTGTGCGAACAGAGCAATACCCCGATCCTGTTCTTCCACAACACCACCGGTTTCATGGTCGGTACCGAGTCGGAACAGCACGGCGTGATCAAGCATGGTTCGAAGATGATCCAGGCGGTGGCCAACGCCACGGTGCCCAAGCTCACCATCGTCGTCGGCGGTTCCTACGGCGCCGGCAACTACGCCATGTGCGGACGTGGCCTCGACCCGCGCTTCATCTTCGCCTGGCCCAACAGCCGCACCGCAGTGATGGGCGGCGCCCAGGCCGGCAAGGTGCTGCGCATCGTCACCGAGGAGAAACACGCCAAGGAAGGCAAGGAGGCCGACCCGAAGATGCTCGACATGCTGGAAAACGTTACCGCACAGAAGCTCGACAGCCAGTCCACCGCGCTGTACGGCACCGCCAGCCTGTGGGACGACGGTCTGATCGACCCGCGCGATACGCGCAAGCTGCTGGGCCTGTTGCTGGATATCTGCGCCGAAGCGAGCCTGCGTCCGTTGAAGACGAGCAGCTTCGGCGTCGCCAGATTCTGAAAAACCCAGGGCGGGTGCCACCCGCCGCAAGCCCCATTCGATACGGAGCACAACAACAATGATCTTCACCCAGGAACACGAAGAACTCCGCCGCACCGTCCGCAACTTCGTCGACAGGGAAATCAATCCGCATGTCGATGAATGGGAGAAGGAAGGTCGCTTCCCCATCCACGACATCTTCAGGAAAGCCGGCGAACTGGGTCTGCTGGGCATCTCCAAGCCGGAGCAGTTCGGCGGCATGGGCCTGGACTACAGCTACTCGATCGTCGCCGCCGAGGAGTTCGGCACCATCCATTGCGGCGGCATTCCCATGTCCATCGGCGTGCAGACCGACATGTGCACGCCCGCCCTGGCCCGCTTCGGCTCCGACGCGTTGCGCGACGAATTCCTGCGCCCGGCCATCAGCGGCGAGATGGTCGGCTGCATCGGGGTTTCCGAAGTCGGTGCCGGCTCCGACGTGGCCGGTCTGAAGACCAGCGCACGCAAGGACGGCGACGACTACGTGATCAACGGCAGCAAGATGTGGATCACCAACTCGCCATCGGCGGACTTCATCTGCCTGCTGGCCAACACCAGCGACGACAAGCCCCACGTCAACAAGTCGTTGATCGTGGTGCCGATGAAGACGCCGGGGATCAGCGTCAGCCCGCACCTAGACAAGCTCGGCATGCGCAGCTCGGAAACCGCCCAGGTGTTCTTCGACAACGTGCGCGTACCGCAGCGCTACCGCATCGGTCACGAAGGCGCAGGGTTCATGATGCAGATGCTGCAGTTCCAGGAGGAACGCCTGTTCGGCGCGGCCAACATGATCAAGGGCCTGGAGCACTGCGTCGACAGCACCATCGACTACTGCAAGCAGCGCCACACCTTCGGCCAACCGCTGATCGACAACCAGGTCATCCACTTCCGCATGGCCGAGCTGCAGACCGAGATCGAAGCCCTGCGTGCCCTGGTCTACCAGGCCACCGAGCAGTACGTGAAGGGGCGTGACGTCACCCGCCTGGCGTCGATGGCCAAGCTCAAGGCCGGTCGCCTGGGCCGCGAGGTATCCGACGCCTGCCTGCAGTACTGGGGCGGCATGGGCTTCATGTGGGACAACCCGGTGTCGCGCGCCTACCGCGACGTGCGCCTGGTCAGCATCGGCGGCGGTGCCGACGAAATCATGCTCGGCATCATCTGCAAGCTGATGGGCATCCTGCCTGGGAAGAAGAAAGTCTGAACGCAGGGTGGATCACGCCTTATCGATCCACCATGGCGGTGGACGTAAGAAGCGACGTCCAGCCTACGCACCGAAACGCCATTGCCGTGCGGCGGGTTCCACCCGCCCTACACCGAGGTATGCGATGAACGACCTGCCCCACTGCGAAACCCTGCTGCTGAACCTCGAGAACGGCGTGCTGCACGTCACCCTGAATCGTCCGGACAGCCGCAACGCCATGAGCCTGGCCATGGTCGGCGAGTTGCGCGCCATCCTGGAAGCCGTGCGCCATGAGCCGGAGGTACGCGCCCTCGTCCTGCGTGGCGCGGACGGCCACTTCTGCGCCGGAGGCGACATCAAGGACATGGCTGGCGCCCGCGCCAGAGGCGGCGACGCCTACCGCGAGCTGAACCGCGCCTTCGGTGCGCTGCTGGAGGAGGCCCAGGCCGCGCCGCAGGTGCTGGTGGCCGTGCTGGAAGGCGCCGTGCTCGGCGGCGGTTTCGGCCTGGCCTGCGTGTCCGACGTGGCCATCGCCGCCAGCGACGCCAGATTCGGCCTGCCTGAGACCACGCTGGGCATCCTGCCGGCGCAGATCGCCCCGTTCGTGGTACACCGCATCGGCCTGACCCAGGCCCGCCGCCTGGCGCTGACGGCCGCCCGTGTGGACGGCGCCGAGGCGCTGCGCCTGGGCCTGGTGCATCACTGCGAGGCCGACGCGGCTGCGCTGCAACAGCGCCTGCAGGACACCCTGGCACAGATCCGCCAGTGCGCGCCGCAGGCCAATGCCCAGACCAAGGCGCTGCTGCTGGCCAGCGAACGCGAGGCGCTCGGCCCACTGCTCGACCGCGCGGCCGAACAGTTCGCCGCCGCCGTCACGGGCGCCGAGGGCGTCGAAGGCACCATGGCCTTCGTGCAGAAACGCAAGCCGAAATGGGCGCAATGATGGCTTGGACGGACTGATACCGCCGTCCTTTCGGAGCAACCGCAGGGTGGCTGTCGCTTTTCACCTCCGCCCGCGCACGTACCACACACGGTGGATCGAGACAGCGCGATCCACCCTACGAACATCGTGGCCCGGATGAAATCCGCGGATCGCCGCACAGGAGCACGAAGATGCCCGCATTCAACAAGATCCTGATCGCCAACCGTGGCGAGATCGCCTGCAGGGTGATGCGCACCGCCCTCGAGCTCGGTTACCGCACCGTTGCGGTCTACTCCGAAGCCGATGCCGACGCCCGCCATGTGCAGCTGGCCGATGAGGCGGTGTGCATTGGCCCCGCCCAGGTGAGCCAGTCCTACCTGCGTATCGATGCCATCATCGAGGCAGCACGCCGGACCGGCGCCGACGCCATCCACCCCGGCTACGGCTTCCTCTCCGAGAACGCCGATTTCGCTCGTGCCTGTACAGATGCCGGCATCGTCTTCATCGGCCCGAGCGTGGAAGCCATCCACCTGATGGGCAGCAAGCGCCTGTCGAAGATCGCCATGCTGGAAGCCGGCGTGCCGTGCATTCCGGGCTACGAAGGTGCCGCCCAGGACGACGATACCCTGGCCAGCGAAGCCGAGCGCATCGGCTATCCGCTGATGATCAAGGCCAGTGCCGGTGGCGGCGGTCGCGGCATGCGCCTGGTGCAGGCATCCGCTGAACTGCTGGCGCAGATTCGCACGGCGCGCTCGGAGGCGCAGAACGCCTTCGGCTCCGGCGAGCTGATCCTCGAACGCGCGGTGATCCGCCCGCGCCACGTCGAGATCCAGGTGTTCGGCGACACTCACGGCAATATCGTCTACCTCGGCGAGCGCGACTGCTCGGTGCAGCGCCGCCACCAGAAAGTGCTAGAGGAAGCGCCCTGCCCGGTGATGACGCCCGAGCTGCGCCGTGCCATGGGTGAAGCTGCGGTGAAGGCGGCGGCCTCGGTCAGCTACGTCGGAGCCGGTACGGTAGAGTTCCTGCTCGATGCCAGCGGCGAGTTCTTCTTCCTGGAAATGAACACCCGGCTGCAGGTGGAGCACCCGGTCACCGAACTGATCAGCGGACAGGACCTGGTGGCCTGGCAGATTCGCACCGCTGCCGGCCAGCCACTGCCGCTGCGCCAGGAGGAAATCCGCCTGCAGGGTCACGCCATCGAAGTGCGCCTGTATGCCGAGGATGCCGCCGCCGGCTTCCTGCCACAAACCGGCCAGGTTCTGCGCTGGGAGCCGGAGCTGCTGCCGGGTGTGCGCATCGACCACGGCCTGCTCGAAGGCCAGGCCGTCACGCCCTTCTACGACCCGATGCTGGCCAAGGTCATCGCCTACGGCGAGACCCGTGACGACGCCCGGCGCAAGCTGGTGCGCGCCGTGGAGCGCTGCGTGCTCCTCGGCGTCAACGGCAACCAGCGTTTTCTCGCCAACCTGCTCGAACACCCGCAGTTCGCTGCCGGCAACGCCACGACGGCGTTCATCGCCGAACACTTCGAGAACGACCCCAGCCTGCAGCCACACAGCGCCAGCCTGGCCGAGCTGGCCATCGCCGCCGCCCTGCTCTACCAGGCTTCAGCAGCCGCGCGCGCACATCAGCCGGGGCTGTCCGGCTGGCGCAACGCAGGCGGTGCGCCCTGGCGCTGCGTGCTCAAGCAGGGCGAGCACAAGCACGCCGTCGAGCTGGAGGTGGTCGCCGGCGGCCCTCAGGCACAACTTCGCGTGAGCCGGGGTGACGAGCAGCTGTGCCTGCGCCTGCTGGCCAGCGACGGACGCTGGCTGACCCTGGAGCTGGACGGCGTGCGCCGCCGCCAGGCTTATCACCACGAAGGCGAGCGCCTGTGGCTGTATGGCGAGCGGGGCAACCTGGAACTGCTGGACGTCACCCACGAACCGGCCGGGGGCCAGAATGCTGCCAGCAGCGGTGCGGTGAAGGCGCCGATGGACGGCGCCATCGTCGACGTCCTGACCAGCGAGGGCGCCAGCGTCAGCAAGGGCCAGCTGCTGCTGGTGCTGGAAGCCATGAAGATGGAGCACCCGCTCAAGGCGGGTGTCGATGGCATCGTCCGGCGGATCGGCGTCAGCCAGGGCGACCAGGTCAAGAGCCGTCAACTGCTGGTGGAAATCGAAGCTTCAGAAACCTGATGCGGGGTGGATGGCACTGCATCCATCCGCCCCGACACCATCCGGGTGGGTGAACGGAACGTCATCCGCCCTACGACAACAACGAGCCCCGGAGCACTCTCATGTCACTTTCTGCCAAGACCCTGTTCATCACCGGCGCCAGCCGTGGTATCGGCCGTGAAATCGCGCTCAAGGCCGCCGCCGAGGGCGCCAATATCGTCATCGCGGCCAAGAGCGCCGAAGCGCATCCCAAGCTGGAGGGCACCATCTTCAGCGTCGCCGCCGAAGTCGAGGCCGCTGGCGGCAAGGCGCTGCCCCTGCAACTGGACGTACGTGACGAACAGGCCGTGGCAGCCGCCATGGCCCGCGCAGCCGAGCATTTCGGCGGCATCGACGCGCTGGTCAACAATGCCGGCGCGATCAAGCTGGTGGGAGTGGAGCGGCTCGAACCCAAGCGCTTCGACCTGATGTACCAGATCAACACCCGCGCCGTGATGGTCTGCAGCCAGGCCGCCCTGCCCTATCTGAAACAGAGCGCCGGCGGGCATATCCTCAACCTGTCGCCGCCACTCAACCTCGACGCCAAGTGGTTCGCCCAGCATGGTCCCTATACCGTCACCAAGTACGGCATGAGCATGCTGACCCTGGGCATGAGCGAGGAATTCAAGAAGTACGGCATCAGCGTCAACTCGCTGTGGCCGAAGACCATGATCGCCACCGCCGCCATCGAGTTCGAGCTGGGCAGCCGCGACGCCTTCAAGCGTGCGCGCACCCCGGCGATCATGGCCGACGCGGCCCGTGCGATCCTGGCGAGCGAGGGCCGCAGCATCAGCGGACGCCTGCTGATCGACGAGGACATCCTGCGCGAACAGGGCCAGAGCGATTTCGAACAGTATCGCTTCGACCCCGCAGGCGGCAGCCTGATACCCGACCTGTTCGTCGACTGAACACTGCGACCCTTCGTAGCCCGGATGCAATCCGGGGGAACCCGAGCACCAATCCCCGGATTGCATCCGGGCTACGACTGCACGCAGGCCCATGGCGGAGCGGACCTGCTCTGCCACCCAGGCGTGCCCTGGAGAGCGACGCCTATTTGCCGATCTGCCCTCGTCCGCATGCGCCAGGGCCATGGCTGCGCCCAGCCGGGCCAACTAGAGTCAGGCCTCGCGTCCCACGACTGACACCCCAAGTGCGAGCCCCATGAGCCAAACCGATCTGATTTCGCCCATTCGCTTCCTGGCCCACCTGCCGCAGCACCTGCCACGCGTGCCGCGCATGCTGCGCGGCCTCTACTACGCCGGCATCCGCAACCGCGAGAAGCCGCTGTCACTGGCCTGGGCGCTGCAACGCGCCGCCCGGCATCACCCCGAACGCCCGGCGCTGATGGACGAGCAACGCCAGATCAACTACCGCGACTTCAATGCCTGGGCCAACCGCCTGGCCTGGGCGTTCAAGCGCGAAGGTGTCAGGCATGGCGACGTGATCGCGGTGATGCTGGAAAACCGCCTGGAGTTGCTGGCGATCCTCGCCGCCCTGAGCAAGCTCGGCGCTGTCGGCGCACTGATCAACACCACCCAGCGCGGCAAGGTCCTGGCGCACAGTTTCAATCTGGTCGAACCCCGCCTCCTGGTGATCGGCGACGAGCTGCTCGGAGCCTTCGAGGAAATCGCCGAGCACCTGCACGACCCGCATGCTCGCCGCTACTGGGTAGCCGATCAGGACTGCCTGGTCGATGCGGGACGGCCGCCGAGCGGCTGGGCCAATCTCATGCAGCTGAGCAGCGGCCAGGCGCAGGACAACCCACCGGACAGCCTGCGCGTCCGCATGAAGGATGCCTGCTTCCTGATCTACACCTCCGGCACCACCGGCCTGCCCAAGGCCTCGATCATGAGCCATGGCAAGTGGATCAAGGCATACGGCGGCTTCGGCCACTCCGGCCTGACCCTCAACGCGCACGATGTGCTCTACCTCACCCTGCCCTGCTACCACAACAACGCCGTCACCGTATGCTGGAGCGCGGCACTGGCCGGCGGTGCCGCCATTGCCCTGCGGCGCCGTTTCTCCGCCAGCGCCTTCTGGAGCGACGTGGCGCGCTACCGGGCCACCTGCTTCGGCTACATCGGCGAGCTGTGCCGCTATCTGCTCAACCAGCCCGTGCACCCGGCGGAGCAGAACAACAGCCTGCGCTGCATGATCGGCAACGGCCTGCGTCCGTCGATCTGGGCCGAGTTCAAGCAGCGCTTCGGCGTCCGGCAGATCACCGAGTTCTATGCTTCCAGCGAAGGCAACATCGGCTTCACCAACGTGTTCAACTTCGACAATACCGTCGGCTACACACCGGCCACCTACGCCATCGTGCGCTACGACCTGGAGAACGACTGCGTCCTGCGCGACGCGAAGGGTTTCCTGCACAAGGCCGACAAGGGTGAGGCGGGCCTGCTGATCAGCGAGATCAGCGCCAAATGGCCCTTCGACGGCTACACCGACCCGGCCAAGAGCGAGTCGGTGATCCTGCGCAATGTGTTCAAGAAGGGCGACGCCTGGTTCAACACCGGCGACCTGATGCGCGATATCGGCTGCAAGCACGCGCAGTTCGTCGACCGCCTCGGCGACACCTTCCGCTGGAAAGGCGAGAACGTCTCCACCACCGAGGTGGAGAACGTGCTCGGCGTCTTCCCCGGCGTGGAAGACGCGGTGGTCTACGGCGTGGAGATTCCCGCCACCAACGGCCGCTGCGGCATGGCTGCACTGCGCCTGACGCCCGGCAGCGATCTCGATGGCGCAGCGCTGGCGAGCTACCTCGACGCGGAGCTGCCGGCCTACGCCGCGCCCCTGTTCATCCGCCTGCTCGGCGAAGTGGAGACCACCGGCACCTTCAAGTACAAGAAAACCGATCTCAAACAGGCCGCTTACGACCCGGCCCGGAGCGACGACCCACTCTACGTGCGCCTGCCCGACACTGCGCACTTCCAGCGCCTGGACAGCGCGCTGCACGCGGCCATCGTGCGCCAGGACTATCGATTCTGATCAGGGTTGCCGGGCGGGTAGCGTCAATCCCGCCGCCTACCGCTTGAACTCGAACTGTACCTCGGCGCCTTCGATCGAATCCCAGTAATCGTCCTCGCGCTCATTGCTGATCAGTCGGCCGCTGATCTGGAATGGGCTCTGCAGCTCGGGCTTCTCGCCGAACAATGGCGGCAGCAGCGGTGCAAGATCCTCGCGAGTTTCGCCTTCCAGGGCCTGCGCGAACAGTTCCTGCGGCACGCTCAGGTCCAGTGCCGGCGTCGCTTCGGAGGTAGCTCGGGGCGCCTTGCCGACCTCGGCCTTGGGTTTCGCGGCAGGCTGCGGCTCGGCACGGGCGGGCGTGGCTTCGACCGCCTCGGCCGCAGGCTGCGCGTCGACAGGCGCTGTGCTGGCCACCTCGACTGCCGGCGCCTCGACGGCAGACTCGACCACCAGCGGAACGGATTCCGGCCGTTGCGCAACCGGGTCTGCTGCACGCTCGCAGGCGCTCAGCAAACCCAGGCACAACAGCAACAGAACGGACTTACGCATCATGGGACAACGGCAACTCGGTGAATGAGACAACCATGCTCCTCCGACCGGGCATGGCTGGCAAGCCGACTTACATGACCTTTACCTGACATCAGTCTTGCGGCGGTTGCGTGGCCAGATGCGTCAGTTCGGCCTCGATATCCAGCTGCGGGTAGTCGGCCTGCAACTGGTCGTACAGCTGCTGGGCCTTGCCCTTCTCCCCCGCTCGACGCAGCTCGAGCAGGCGCAGCAAGGCCTCGCGCGGCTCGCTCTGAACGACCAGCTCGGCCAGCGGTTCGCTTGCAGCGGTGCTGGCCATGGGGGCATCGGCCAACGCCGCCGGGGCGACCGGGGCGGCCTGGCGTACCATGGCCTCGCTCTTCATGCGCTCTCGCGGCTCGGCCATACGCGCCACCGACTCGTTCTCCGCCGCGCGCTTGGCCGCCATCTGCGCCGGCGGCGCCGGGCTCATGGCCACGCTCGGCGGCACGCTGTCGAAGGCCTCCGGCGTCTGCTCCAGCGTGCGCCAGGTCAGGCTGACGCCGATGCCCAGGCAGGCCACACCGGCCAGTGCTACCGACCAGCGCTGCCGACCGCTGCCGAACAGCCACTGGTGCAGGCGCGGCCCCCATCCGGCCTCGGCCGCAGCCGCGCCCTTGGCGTCGCGCGCGGCCGCGCTGGCCGCCATCAGGATGCGTGCATCCAGCTCGGCCGAGGGCTCGCCACTGCCGTGGGCACGGAAGTGCGCCAGCAGCGCCTGTTCGTGCTCCAGAGGTTCTCGTTCATCTGTCATGCGGACAACTCCTCGGTGGCCAGCAGCCGGCGCAACTTCTGCAGGGCGTAGCGCAGACGGCTCTTGACCGTCTCGGCCGGCGTGCGGGTCAACTCGGCAATCTCGTTCAGTTCCAGGTCGCCATGGGCGCGCAGCAGGAACACTTCGCGCTGCTCCTCCGGCAAGTCGGCCAGCGCCGCCTGCAGCCGCTCGCTGTCACACGTCAGCCCCCAGTGCTGCTCCGGCCCCGGCTGCGGGTCGACCTGGGCATGCTGGCCCTCATCGTAGGGCTCGTGTCCGGTCTGCTGCCGGCCGCTCTTGCGCCAGTGGTCGATCAGGCGATTACGCGCGATCTGATACAGCCAGGTCTTGAACAGCACGGCCTCGCGCTGCTCGCTCTGGCTGCGCACCAGGCTCATCCAGGTTTCCTGGAACACTTCCTCGGCCAGGGCATGGTCGCCGCACAGTCCGAGCAGGAAGCGAAACAGGCCTAGCCGATGGCGCTGGTACAACGCGTTGAAGGCCGCGGCATCGCCGCGGCGGTAACGCCGCAACAAGGCGGCGTCGTCATCCGTGAGAGGTGCGTTCACTGCAGGGCTCGTGTCTGGGTCGAGCCGGAAGTTTGCAGGCTCTGGGCGATTTCGGCCAGCTGAATGAACTCGCCACGCAGGCCAAAGCGATCCTCGCCCTTGGCCGAGCGCGCCAGTTCGATACTGCGCGCCAGGTCGAAGTCCCCGGTGTAGCGACCACCCTTGAGCTGCTGGGCGAACGCCGCCACCGCCGCAGCAAAGCGCAGGTCTTCGCTGGCAGTGGCGATCGGCTGCGCCTGCGTGCGCACGATGGGACGCTCCAGCAAGCGGCTCGTCGACGTGCCAGGAGCCTTGTAGCGGATGCGCAACCAGGCCAGCTCACCCGCCCTGCTCTCCGGTTGCGTGCGCGGCTGGTAGCGCAACGGCTCCAACCAGCCCTTGGCACCGGCCGGAACGATCTCGTACAGCGCGGTGACGCTGTGCCCGGCGCCGATCTCGCCCGCGTCAACCTTGTCGTTGCTGAAGTCCTCGCGCTTGAGCGCACGGTTCTCGTAACCCAGCAGGCGATACTCGCTGACCTGCGCCGGGTTGAACTCCAGCTGCAGCTTCACGTCGCCAGCTACCGTCACCAGCGTGGAACCCAGCTGGTCGACCAGCACCTTGCGTGCTTCACGCAGGTTGTCGATATAGGCGTAATTGCCGTTGCCGGCATCCGCCAGTTGCTCCATCAGGCGCTCGTTGTAGTTGTCCACGCCAAAGCCCAGGGTCGTCAGGGACACCCCGGTCTTGCGCTTGTCCGCAGCCAGTTGCTTGAGGCTGTCGAAGTCACTGATGCCGACGTTGAAGTCACCATCGGTGGCCAGCAGGATGCGGTTGATGCCGTCCTTCATCAGGTGTTTCTGCGCCTGCTGGTAGGCCAGATGAATCCCCGACTCCCCCGCCGTCGAGCCGCCGGCCGTCAGCTGCTCGATGGCGCCACGAATAGCCGCCTTGTCGCTGCCCGGCGTGGAGTCCAGCACCACCTGGCTGGCACCGGCATAGGTCACCAGCGACACGCGGTCTTGCGGGCGCAGCTGGTCGACCAGCAACTTCAGGGTGCCCTGCACCATCGGCAGGCCCTCCCGGCGGTGCATCGAGCCGGAGACATCGACGAGGAACACCAGGTTGGCCGGCGGCATCTCCTCGACGCGGCGATCAGACGCCTTGATGGCAATACGCAGCAGGCGCGTCTCCGGGTTCCAGGGTGTCACCGCCAGTTCGGTGCTGACGCCGAACGGCGCATCGCCCTGGGGCAACGGGTAGGCATAGGGGAAATAGTTGACCAGCTCCTCCAGGCGCACCGCATCCTGCGGCGGCAACTGCCCGCCGTTGAGGAAGCGTCGCACGTTGGCATAGCTGCCGGTGTCGACATCGATGCTGAAGGTGGACACCGGCGTCTCGCTGACGGCGAAGACCGGGTTGTCGGCGTAGGCCTGGTACTGCTCGCGCGACTCGTCGCGATAGCCTGGCGGCAGGACATCGGCGAGAGGTGCAGGCGCATGGGCGAGCTGCGCCATGCGCTTCTGGCTCGGCTCGGCGAGCATCTCCAGCGCGGCTGCCGGCTTGGCCGCGCGCTCACGCAGGACCGGTGCGGCTTCGGCTTTGCTGGCCTGCGCCTCGGGCTCCGGCCCGGAAGCACTGCACGCTGCCAATGCCAGCAAGGCACCAGCCGAGAACCCTACAGCAAGCGGGCGAACGAACGACGAACGATGGGGGAACATGTGGCACCTCCTGGGCAATGGCACGAGACCTTCGCTCAGGTAGACGCAGCCCCCTCCCCGGACGGGTTAACGCCCGCCGATATTTTCACAGTTCCCAGGCGCTGCCGGCTTCCTGGCACAACTGCGTGGCCAGCATGCCCAGCGTCATCAACGCCCGCTCCGCCTCGCGATTCCACGGGATGCCGCAGTTGAGGCGCACGCAATGGTTGAACTGCTCGGTGTTGCTGAAGATCAGCCCTGGCGCGATCGAGATGCCCTGCTGCAGCGCCCGCACATGCAGGTCCTTGGTGTTGACCCGCGCCGGCAGGCTGACCCAGAGAATGAAGCCGCCCTTGGGCCGGGTCATCTGCGTCCCTGCCGGGAAATACTGCTGCACCGCCAGCTGGAAGGCGCTGAGGTTCTTGCGGTACTCCTGGCGGATATGCCGCAGGTGGCGGTCATACCCCCCGTTCTCCAGGTAAGCCGCCACCGCCATCTGCGTGACGCTGCAGGCCGAGTGCGTGGTAAAGGTCTGCAGGCGCTGAATCTCGTCCTGATACTTGCCGGCGACGATCCAGCCGATGCGCACCCCGGGCGACAGCGTCTTGGAGAAGCTCGAGCAGTAGATCACCCGGCTCTCGCGGTCGTGCGACTTGAGCGCCTTGGTCGGCCCCTGCTCGAACATCAGCTCGCCGTAGATGTCGTCCTCGACGATCTGGAAATCATAGTCCCCGGCCAGGCGCAACAGCTGGCGCTGGCGTTCCTCGGGTATGGTGCCACCCAGCGGATTGGACAGCCGTGCGGTCAGCACCAGCGCCTTGATCGGCCACTGGTTGGCCGCCAGCTGCAAGGCCTCGAGACTGATGCCGGTAGTCGGGTCACAGGGAATCTCGATGACCTTGAGCCCGAGCAGGTCGGCCAGCTGCAGCAAGCCATAGTAGGTCGGCGACTCGACGGCGATCAGGTCGCCCGGCTTGGTCAGCACGCGCAGGCTCATCTGCAAAGCGTCGACGCAACCATGGGTGATCACCACCTCCGACGGATCGACCACCACACCCGCATCGCGCATGCGGATCGCCACCTGGCGGCGCAGCGGCTCGAAGCCGGGGCTGAACATGTAGCTGAACGCGCGTGGACTGTGAAAGCGGGTGACCTTGGCCAGTTGCTGGTGCAGCGCCCGAACCGGCAGGTAATCGACGTGCGGCACCGCAGCGCCGAGCGGGAACACCCCCTCGCGCCGCGACTCGGTCAGCACCTGATTGATGATGCTGGCACGGGTGACCAACCCAGGGCGCTCCACCTTGGCAATATCCGGCGTCGGCGCCGTCAGCGCGGGCGTCTGGTGCACGTAGAAGCCTGACTGGGGGCGCGCCCGGATCAGCCCCTGGTCCTCGAGGTTGGCATAGGCCTGCAGCACAGTGGCGTGGCTGACATTGAGCTGTGCGCTCATCTTGCGCACGGACGGCACCCGCTCCCCCGGCTGATAGACGCCACGACGGATGTCCTCGGCCAACTGCTGGGCGATGCGCTGATAGAGCAACAGATTGGTCATGGATCATCCTCCGGGTCACTGGACCGTAACAGTAACCGATTGCTACACAATTGTACCGGCACAGATTAGAACAGTTTCCTTCATACAGCACCCTCTGGGTATCTGTGTCTCGCCAGCAGCGCCAGAGGTCCGGATGACAGGCAACAAAAAACCCCGGCCAGTGCCGGGGTTCTGGGTAACGCCTGGGTCAGCGTTCGGCGCCGAGCCTGCCGCGCTCGTCGGAGAAGACGATCTCCACCCGGCGATTCTGCGCCCGCCCGCGCGCCGAGGCATTCTCGGCCACGGGGAAGTCGACACCATAGCCCGCGACCTGAATGCGCTTGGCGTCGATACCGAGGTCGACGAGCAGATCGGCCACCGCCTGCGCACGTGCGCGGGACAGCGCCAGGTTCTCTGCCGCATCGCCGGTGTTGTCGGTATAGCCTTCGATGCGTACACGCCGCTGTGGGTTGATCTGCAGGAACTGCACGAGCTTGAGCACCGTGCGGTTGGCCGCAGGCTGCAGATCCGCACGGCCGGCATCGAACAGCATGTCGCCGAGCGTCATCACCAGGCCACGCTCGGTCTCGCTGGTGGCCAGGCTGACCATCTGCTCCTCCAGCCAGCCATTGTGCTGCTGCACACTGAGTAGCTTGGCTTCACGCAGGGTCAGTTGCAGGCGCTGACGCTCCAGCTCGAGCTTGGCCGCGCGCTCCTGATTGAGGTTGATGTCGCTGTGCTGCCGGGCGATCTCGGCATAGCGCTGGCTGAGGTAGGCGTAGTGACGCACGTCCGCGGCGCTGCCCCAGTAACTCGACAGACGCTCAGCACGTGCCAGCGACTCACCGGCGCGGATCACGTCCTTGGGTGCTGCCCGCAGGACACCGGGGTCTTCCTTGACGGACTGGAAGCTCAGGCGCGCCTGCTCCAGCGTCTCTTCGTTCGCCGCCTGGTTCAACGCACAGCCACTCAGCAGCGCAGCCCCCAGCAACAGACCACCCAGATTGCCGAAAGCCCTCATCACATGGCCCCCAGCTGCTGGCGCAGTCGATTGATACGCTGATTGATTTCCAGCAACTGCTCATGCCCCTTGGCATTGATATGTTCGGCTTCGGCCAGGCGTGCATCCAGCTCGGCCTGCTCGGCCAGCAGACGCGCTGCCTTGTTCTCGCCGTCCTGCATCGCGGCCTGGGCCTGGGCGAACTTTTCTTCGGCCAGGCGCAGGGAGGCCGATTGCTCACCGTCCACGCCCAATGTCCGGGCCTGGGTCAGCGCCTGTTCGGTCAGGCGCAGTTGCTCGGTGGGAGCAGGATCGCTGGCGCAGGCGGTCAGGCCCAGCACCATGAGCAAGGGAAAGGTTCGTTTGATCACGCAAGTTTCCTACTGAGTAACGTCGCCAACCGGGTCGGGCTGCATCTGCTGCGCCTTCCACAACTCCATGTTGTGTTGCAGGAACTGCTCGGGCAGCCCGGCGGCGACCAATTCTGTCATCTTCCGCGCCAGCTGTCCGCGCAACCACGGCTCGTTGCAGGCCGAGTTGTGCGACAGGGTGAGGTACAGGCCCTCACTGGAGATCGGTGGGTCCAGCACCTCGAGATCATCGTCCACGCCCAGGGTCTCGGCCAGCGCCAGCCCGGGATAACGCTCGTAGAGCACATAATCGGTGCGCCCGAGCAGCAGCTTCTGAAACGCCTGGGTCAGGCTGGAAACACCTTCCAGGGTCAGGTTTTCCTTGGCGAAGCTATCGAACTGCTGGCCGAAGCTGTTGCCCACCAGGGTATCGCCGGTATGCCCCTCCAGGTCGATCCAGCTGCCATAGGCGAACCCTTCGTCCTTGCGCACCCAGACCACGCTGGGCGTGAAGAAGAACGCCGGATGCACGTAATCCATGTTCTCCAGACGCGGCAGCGTGATGAATGCGCCGGCGAGCAGGTCGACACGCCCGGTGCGCACCTCGTCCTGCGCCCGCGACCAGGGGCCGGTGTAGATCACGTCGACCACCACGCCCAGCTCCTTGGCCAGGTGCTTGAGCAGGTCGGCATTGGCCCCGATCAACTGCTGCGGGTTCTGCGGGTCGCGCCACAGGTAAGGGGGGTATTCCGGGTTACCGGTCGCCACCAGGCGCTCGCACTTGCCCGCAGCCAGGCCGGTAATCGGCATCAGGACCAAGGCGCACCACAGCAACAGCGACTTAAACGGACAACGCTTAGGCATCGGCTACTCTCGGTTCATGCGTTGATCGGCAGGATGACGAAGCATCCCGGAAACCTTCAGTGTTCATGCTAGCTTAATGGCGCCGCCATAATAATTCGCGATAAGGACGCGCCATGAAAAAACTGCTGCTCTTGCTACTGGCCCTGCTGTCAGCCAGCGCTGCCATCCTCTACGCCTTCCCCTCGACCCAGTTGGCGGGGTTGCGCCTGATCGAGCAGTATCGCGCCGGGCTCAGCCATGAACGACTGCGTGTCGGCGATCTTAACATCCATTACTACCGGGGAGGACCGGACACGGCCGAAACCCTGGTATTGATCCATGGCTTCGCTGCGGACAAGGACAACTGGCTGCGCTTCTCCCGCGACCTGACCCACGACTATCAGGTGATCGCGCTGGACCTGCCAGGCTTCGGCGACAGCGACCATCCCGCCGGCAGCTACGACGCCGGCACCCAGGCCGAGCGCCTGGCCGGCATTCTCGACGCGCTGGGAATCGAGCGCGCCCATGTTCTGGGCAACTCCATGGGCGGGCACATTGCCGCTCTCTACGCTGCGCGCTATCCGCAGCGTGTCAGCTCGCTGGCGCTGTTCGACAACGCCGGGGTCGACGCGCCGCACAAGAGCGAACTGTTCCAGTTGCTGGAGCGCGGCGCCGACAACCCGCTGGTGGTGCGCAGCCAGGAGGACTTCCAGCGCCTGCTGCAATTCGTCTTCGTCGAGCCCCCGTACCTGCCGGAGTCGCTCAAGCAGTACATGGCCGAACAGAGCATGGCCAACGCGGGCCACTACGACCAGGTGTTCCAGCAACTGGTCGAACGCTACATTCCCCTCGAGCCGGAACTGCCCAAGATCGAGGCCCCGACCCTGCTGCTCTGGGGCAAGCAGGATCGCGTGCTGGACGTGTCGAGCATCGACGTCATGCAACCCCTGTTGCACAGGTCCAGCGTGGCGATCATGGACAACGTCGGCCACGCCCCGATGCTCGAACGCCCCGAGGAAAGCGCCCTGCTCTACCGGCGCTTCCTCGACAGCCTGCAGCAGCCTTGAATCCAGGCAATAAAAAACCCGCTCATCAGAGCGGGTTTTTCGTAGCGGGAAAGCAGGTCAGACCAGCTTTTCCAGCTCCGGTACGGCTTCGAACAGGTCAGCGACCAGGCCGTAGTCAGCCACCTGGAAGATCGGCGCTTCTTCGTCCTTGTTGATCGCCACGATCACCTTGGAGTCTTTCATGCCGGCCAGGTGCTGGATCGCGCCGGAGATACCGACGGCGATGTACAGCTGCGGCGCGACGATCTTGCCGGTCTGACCGACCTGCATGTCGTTCGGCACGAAGCCGGCGTCGACAGCGGCGCGCGAAGCACCGACGGCAGCGCCCAGCTTGTCGGCCAGGGCGTACAGGTGCTTGAAGTTGTCGCCATTGCCCATGCCGCGGCCGCCGGATACGACGATCTTGGCAGCGGTCAGTTCCGGACGGTCGGACTTGGCCAGCTCTTCGCCGACGAAGGCGGACTTGCCGGCATCGGCCGGGCCGGATACCGCTTCAACGGCAGCGGAACCACCTTCGGCGGCAACGGCGTCGAAACCGGTGGAGCGCACGGTGATCACCTTGATGGCAGCCGAGGACTGCACGGTAGCGATGGCGTTACCGGCGTAGATCGGACGCTTGAAGGTGTCGGCGCTCTCGACCGCGATGATCTCGGAGATCTGGTCGACATCCAGCGCAGCGGCGACGCGCGGCAGGATGTTCTTGCCGTTGCTGGTAGCGGCAGCCAGGATGTGGCTGTAGCCCTTGCCCAGTTCGGCAACCAGCGGCGCGACGTTTTCCGGCAGCTGGTTGGCATAGGCGGCGTTGTCGGCCAGCAGAACCTTGGACACGCCAGCGACTTTGGCAGCGGCTTCGGCAGCAGCGCCAGCATTGGCACCGGCTACCAGCACGTGAATGTCGCCACCGATCTTCTGCGCAGCAGCGACGGTGTTCAGGGTAGCGGCAGCCAGGGCGGCATTGGTGTGTTCAGCGATAACCAGGATAGTCATTTAGATTACCTTCGCCTCGTTCTTCAGTTTCTCGACCAGTTCAGCCACGGACTTGACCTTGATGCCGGCGCTGCGAGCGGCCGGTGCTTCGACTTTCAGGGTCTTGACGGTGGAGGCAGTGGAAACGCCCAGCGCGTCCGGAGTCAGGGTCTCCAGCGGCTTCTTCTTGGCCTTCATGATGTTCGGCAGCGACGCATAACGCGGCTCGTTCAGACGCAGGTCGGTGGTGACGATCGCCGGCAGGTTCAGCGCAACGGTCTGCAGACCGCCATCGATCTCACGGGTCACGTTGACCTTGTCGCCAGCCACTTCGACCTTGGAGGCGAAGGTGCCCTGGCCGAAGCCAGTCAGCGCACCGAGCATCTGGCCGGTCTGGTTGTTGTCGCTGTCGATGGCCTGCTTGCCCATGATCACCAGCTGCGGCTGCTCCTTGTCGACCACAGCCTTGAGCAGCTTGGCCACGGCCAGGGAGTTCAGCTCGTCATTGGACTCGACCAGGACGGCACGGTCGGCGCCGAGAGCCAGCGCGGTACGCAGTTGCTCCTGGGCAGTGGCCGGGCCGATGGTGACGACGACGATTTCGCTCGCCACGCCCTTCTCCTTCAGGCGGACGGCTTCTTCCACGGCGATCTCGCAGAAGGGGTTCATGGACATCTTGACGTTGGCGAGGTCGACGCCGCTGTTGTCCGCCTTGACGCGAACCTTGACGTTGTAGTCAACCACTCGTTTGACAGCTACAAGAACCTTCATGGATTCCTCGTTACTCTCCGGTGAATAAGAATCTCGCCAAGGCGAGCCTGGTCAGCGATACAAATTGGCAGGAGCCAACCTTTTAGCCCAGACGGCGAGCGCAAAACCGCCCGTATCTTGACCCCGCGGCCTGGCTCGGTCAATACAGCGAACCGGCCGGTCATCCGCGATGTAGTAGGATTCTAACAGGCCTACAGAAAATTCAAACAAACGTTTGTATTGGCCCGCTGGAAGGGTGTAGATATAATGGCCGCGCCGCACTCAGGGATCGAGCTGCGCCCTCCAACATAAAACATCGAAGAGCCTTGAGTAGGAGATAGCCTGTGGAACGCGAATTTATGGAATTCGACGTCGTCATCGTCGGCGCCGGCCCGTCCGGCCTGTCAGCCGCCTGCCGACTGAAGCAGAAAGCCGCTGAAGCGGGCCAGGAGATCAGCGTCTGCGTGGTCGAGAAAGGCTCCGAAGTCGGTGCGCACATCCTCTCCGGTGCCGTATTCGAGCCACGCGCCCTGAACGAGCTGTTCCCTGACTGGAAAGAGCTGGGCGCCCCGCTGAACACCCCGGTCAAGCGCGATGACATCTATCTGCTGCGCGATGCCGACAAGGCTACCCGAATTCCTGACTTCTTTGTGCCAAAAACCATGCACAACGAAGGCAACTACATCATTTCCCTGGGCAACCTGTGCCGCTGGCTGGCGCAACAGGCCGAGAACCTCGGCGTCGAGATCTATCCCGGCTTCGCCGCCCAGGAAGCGCTGATCGACGAGAACGGCGTGGTACGCGGCATCGTCACCGGCGATCTGGGCGTGGACCGCGAAGGCAATCCCAAGGAAGGCTACTACACCCCCGGCATGGAGCTGCGCGCCAAGTACACCCTGTTCGCCGAAGGCTGCCGTGGCCACATCGGCAAGCAGCTGATCAAGAAGTACAACTTGGACAGCGAAGCCGACGCCCAGCACTACGGCATCGGCATCAAGGAAATCTGGGACATCGATCCGGCCAAGCACGAGCAAGGCCTGGTGGTGCATACCGCAGGCTGGCCGATGGACATCATGGGCACCGAGAACACCGGCGGCTCCTTCCTCTATCACCTGGAAAACAACCAGGTGGTGGTCGGCCTGATCATCGACCTGTCCTACGCCAACCCGCACCTGTCCCCGTTCGACGAATTCCAGCGCTACAAGCATCACCCGGTGATCGCCAAGTACCTGGAAGGCGGCAAGCGCGTCGCCTACGGCGCCCGCGCCATCTGCAAGGGTGGCATCAACTCGCTGCCGAAGATGGTCTTCCCCGGCGGCGCGCTGATCGGCTGCGACCTCGGGACCCTGAACTTCGCCAAGATCAAGGGCAGCCACACGGCGATGAAGTCCGGCATGCTCGCCGCCGACGCGATCGCCGAAGCACTGGCCGCCGGCCGCGAGGGTGGCGACGAGCTGACCAACTATGTCGACGGCTTCAAGGCCAGCTGGCTGTACGACGAGCTGTTCCGCAGCCGCAACTTCGGTGCCGCCATCCACAAGTACGGCGCCATCATCGGCGGCGGCATCAACTGGCTGGACCAGAACATTTTCGGCGGCAACGCGCCCTTCACGCTGCACGACAACAAGCCGGACTACGCCTGCCTGAAGCCGGCCGCCGAATGCGCGAAGATCACCTACCCGAAACCGGACGGCAAGCTGAGCTTCGACAAGCTGAGCTCGGTGTTCCTCTCCAACACCAACCATGAAGAAGAACAGCCCTGCCACCTCAAGCTGGCCGACGCGAGCATCCCGCTGGCGAAGAACCTGCCGCTGTACGACGAACCGGCGCAGCGCTACTGCCCGGCCGGCGTATACGAGGTGGTGACTCAGGAAGACGGCGAGAAGAAGTTCCAGATCAACGCGCAGAACTGCGTGCACTGCAAGACCTGTGACATCAAGGACCCGGCCCAGAACATCACCTGGGTGGCGCCAGAAGGCACTGGCGGCCCGAATTACCCCAACATGTAATTCGCCTCGGCATGAAAAAGGCTCCCTCGGGAGCCTTTTTCATTGCGCCATGCTGACGCCGGAGCGGACTGACGCGGGAGCGGACTTTAGCCGCGAAGGCTACGTTGCGAGCTCGCCACCAAAGCGCCTTCCACAGACCCGCTCAGTCCTGGTAGATCATCTTGCGGCTCATGCCGCCATCGATGACGAACTCCTGGCCGGTGATGAAGCCCGCCGCATCCGAGAGCAGCCAGGCGACCTGCGCCGCGACATCCTCGACCGTCCCGACCCGCCCGGCCGGATGCTGGGCATGATCGAACACCGACAACGGCTCCAGGCGCTGCTGTGACGGATCACGCGCATCGATCCAGCCAGGGCTGACGCAATTGACCCGGACGTCCGGGCCGAGGCTGATGGCCAGCGCATGGGTCAACGCCAGCAGGCCACCCTTGCTCGCGGCATAGGCCTCGCAATCGGCTTCGGACTGGCTGGCCCGGGTCGAGGCGATGTTGACGATGGCACCGCGATGTCCTCGCAGATAGGGCGCGCAATGCTTGGCCAGCAGCATCGGCCCGGTCAGGTTCACCGCCAGCATGCGATTCCAGCGCTTCAGATCGAGCGACTCCAGCGCCGGCGTATGCGGCTCGGCGATAGCGGCACTGCACACTAGGGCATCGAGGCGACCGAACTGCCCCAGCACCTCGGCAACACCGAGGCTCACCTGATCTTCCTTGGCCACGTCCATGGCCACGAACCAGGCGTTGTCACCCAGCGCACGCGCGACCCTGGAACCCCGCTCCCGATCGATATCGGCGAGCACCACCTGCCAGCCCTCGGTGATCAGCCAGGCGCTGATACCCAGGCCAATGCCACGCGCAGCACCAGTGACCAGCGCGACACGCCCGTTGTTGGGCGTATCGTCGTTACCCCACTCCAGCATGCTCAGAGTGCAGCCAGGCCGCGCGCAAGATCAGCTTTCAGGTCCTGCAGCTCTTCCAGGCCCACGGCAAGGCGGATCAGGCTGTCGCGGATACCGGCATTGGCGCGCTCCTGCGGCGTCAGGCGCCCATGGGACGTGGTCGCCGGGTGAGCGATGGTGGTCTTGGTGTCGCCCAGGTTGGTGGTGATGGACACCACCCGCGTGGCGTCGATCACCTTCCAGGCCGCGTCGCGACCGCCCTTGACCTCGAAGCTGACCACCGCACCGAAGGCGCTCTGCTGCCGCTTCGCCAGTTCATGCTGCGGATGGCTGGGCAGGCCGGCGTAGTAGACGCGCTCGACCTGCGGCTGCTGCTCCAGCCACAGCGCCAGCTGCAGGGCGCTCTCGCTCTGCGCGCGCATGCGGATGCGCAGGGTTTCCAGGCCCTTGATGAACAGCCAGGCATTGAACGGGCTCAGCGTCGGGCCGGCGGTACGCAGGAAACCCACCACTTCCTTCATCTGCTCGCTGCGCCCGGCCACCACACCACCCATGCCACGGCCCTGGCCGTCGATGTACTTGGTCGCCGAGTGCATGACGATATCGGCGCCCAGCTTCAGCGGCTGCTGCAGAGCCGGCGTGCAGAAGCAGTTGTCCACCGCCAGCAGGGCACCGTGCGCATGAGCGATTTCGGCCAGCGCCGCGATATCCACCAGCTCGGCCAGCGGGTTGGACGGCGACTCGACGAACAGCAGTTTGGTAGTGGGCTTGAACGCCGCCTGCCAGGCGTCCAGGTCGGCCAGCGGCACGTAGTCCACCTCGACACCGAAACGCTTGAGGTACTTCTCGAACAGGCTGATGGTGGAGCCGAACACGCTGCGCGATACCAGCACGTGGTCACCGCCGCTGCACAGGCTCATGACGATGGCGAGGATCGCCGACATGCCCGACGCCGTCGCGACCGCCTGCTCGGCGCCCTCCAGCGCGGCAATGCGCTCCTCGAAGGTGCGCACGGTGGGGTTGGTGTAGCGCGAGTACACGTTGCCCGGCACTTCGCCGGCGAAACGCGCAGCCGCATCGGCGGCCGTGCGGAACACGTAACTGGAGGTGAGGAACAGCGCCTCGCCGTGCTCGCCCTCTGGCGAGCGGCGCTGACCGGCACGCACCGCCAGGGTGTCGAAGCCTGCGTCGTCGAGATCGCTATCGAGTCGCCCAGCATCCCATTCCAGTGTCATCTTTCTACCTCACGAATAAGTAGCCCGGATGCAATCCGGGAACTTCAGTGTGACATTCCCCCGGATTGCATCCGGGCTACGACCGAGGGCAGGCGTCCCCTGCCCCGTGCTTCAGTTGTTGTGCAGATCGATGATCGCGCTGACAGCCTGCGACTTGGCCTTGCTGGCATCGTTGCGCGCCTGCTCGATGCGATTCAGGTAGGCCTCGTCGACATCGCCGGTCACGTACTTGCCATCGAATACCGCGCAGTCGAAGTTGTCGATCTTGATCTTCTTGCTGCCGCTGACCGCCTCGATCAGGTCCTGCAGGTCCTGGTAGACCAGCCAGTCGGCGCCGATCAACTCGCCCACCTGTTCGGTGGTGCGACCATGGGCGATCAGCTCATGGGCGCTGGGCATGTCGATACCGTAGACGTTCGGATAACGCACGGCCGGTGCGGCGGAGCAGAAGTAGACGTTCTTCGCCCCGGCTTCGCGTGCCATCTGGATGATCTGCTTGCAGGTGGTGCCACGCACGATGGAGTCGTCCACCAGCATCACGTTCTTGCCCCGGAACTCCAGCTCGATGGCATTGAGCTTCTGCCGTACGGATTTCTTGCGCGCCGCCTGGCCGGGCATGATGAAGGTACGGCCGATGTAGCGGTTCTTGACGAAGCCTTCGCGGAACTTGACGCCCAGGTGGTTGGCCAGCTCCAGCGCGGCGGTACGGCTGGTGTCCGGGATCGGGATGACCACGTCGATGTCGTGCTGCGGACGCTCGCGCAGGATCTTCTCGGCCAGCTTCTCGCCCATGCGCAGACGCGCCTTGTACACCGAGATGCCGTCCATGATCGAATCCGGACGCGCCAGATAGACGTGCTCGAAGATGCACGGCGCATAGCTCGGGTTCTTCGCGCACTGGCGGGTGAACAGACGGCCATCTTCGGTGATGTAGACCGCCTCGCCCGGAGCCAGATCACGGATCAGGGTGAAACCGAGCACGTCCAGCGCGACGCTTTCCGAGGCGATCATGTACTCGACGCCTTCGTCGGTGTGACGCTGACCGAAGACGATCGGACGAATGCCATTGGGGTCGCGGAAGCCGACGATGCCGTAGCCGGTGATCATCGCCACCACCGCGTAACCGCCGACGCAACGCTCGTGCACGTGGGTGACCGCGGCGAACACGTCTTCCTCGGTCGGCTGCAGCTTGCCGCGCTGCGCCAGCTCGTGAGCGAAGACGTTGAGCAGCACCTCCGAATCGGAGTTGGTGTTCACGTGACGCAGGTCGGACTCGTAGATTTCCTTGGCCAGCTGCTCGACGTTGGTCAGGTTGCCGTTGTGCGCCAGGGTGATGCCGTACGGCGAGTTGACGTAGAACGGCTGCGCCTCGGCCGAGCTGGAGCTGCCAGCGGTCGGGTAGCGCACATGACCGATGCCCATGTCGCCCACCAGGCGCTGCATGTGGCGCTGCTGGAACACATCACGCACCAGGCCGTTGTCCTTGCGCAGGAACAGGCGACCATCATGGCTGGTCACGATGCCGGCAGCGTCCTGGCCGCGATGCTGAAGGACGGTAAGCGCGTCATACAGCGCCTGATTGACGTTCGACTTGCCGACGATACCGACGATGCCACACATGTGCCACGACCCCTGCTAGATAGTTCAGGCTAATTCAGCGACCAGCGCAGCGGTTGCTCCGCACTGGCCACTCTTTTAAAGCAGATCGGCTGGGTGAGCCGCTCCACCGGAAAACCACTGACCGGACCACCCCAGAATGAGGTTCTTCGACCAGTCGGCGACCATCAGAAAATGCGGCACCAGCTGTGACTGCTGCCACCATTCGTCCTGCTCCACCGGTGCCAGGCTGACCAGCCCCACCAGCAGCACCACCAGCAGGCCACCCCGTGCGGCGCCGAATACCATGCCGAGAAAACGGTCGGTACCGGACAGGCCAGTCACGCGAATCAGCTCGCCGATGAGAAAGTTGACCAGAGCGCCGACCAGCAAGGTGGCGATGAAGAGAATGGCACAGGCCGCTATCACCCGTGCAGAAGGCGTATCGATAAATTCGACGAGATGCTGGGCCAGCGCGCCGCCGAACATCCAGGCGACGATGCCCGCGATGATCCAGGTCAGCAGCGACAGGGCTTCCTTGACGAAGCCGCGCTTCAGGCTGATCAAACTCGATATGGCGATGACGGCGATGATCGCCCAATCGACCCAGGTGAATACCACGGTGCGGCCTACCAGCGGAAAAGGCGGAACATTTTACCAGAGCCCGGCGCATCGGGTAACCGGGCGATGAAAAGTCCCGCCTTTCAGGCCATGTAAAAATGTAGCGAGCGAAGGTCAGGCAAGGCAAACAACGACGTCGCGCTCGGCTTTACGGGCTGCAAATACGCATTGCGAGCCGTCCCTTGACGAAGCATGGCCGAGCGCAGAAGTTTTCACTCAGCCGGCTTCAACCGGCCTCTGGCTGAAAACGCACGACGAAACCGCTGAGCTTGTGCTGGCGATTGAGCTGGTCACGCAGGCGCTCGGCCTCGGCACGCTCGATCAGCGGACCGACGAAGACCCGATTCATCCCCTCGAACGTGCGGATGTACGCGTTGTAGCCCTGGCTGCGCAGGGTCTTCTGCAAGGTTTCCGCACCGCTGCGGCTGGAGAGACTGGCCAGTTGCACCGACCAGCTGATCGGCAGGCTGTTGGCATCCAGGCGAGCGTCCGGCTTGGCCGGCGCCGTGGTCGCCACTGGCGCGGGTTTGCTCGGCTCCGGCTTGCTCGGCTCGACGACAGGCTTCGGCTGCTCCTGCACCTCGACCACCTGCGGCGCCTCGTCCTCGACCGGAATGGGCTCCTGCGGCAACACCTCGGGCTCGACCACCTCGGCCGGCTGCACGATGATCTCGGCAGTCGCCGGCGCTTGCGGCATGTCCGGAGCGTCGACCACGACGCGGCGCATCTCGTCCTCGCGCGACAGCAGCATCGGCAGGAAAATCACCGCCAGTGCCACCAGCACCAGAGCACCGACCATGCGCTGCTTGAGCCCCTTGTCCAGCATTGCCATCCCCCAATCCCCTTATCAAGCCGGGCGGGCCAGCCAGTCCAGGGCCTCGGCCACGCAGAAAAACGATCCGAACAACAGAACCTCGTCACCCTCGGCCGCCCGCTCGCACTGTGCATCCAGTGCGGCATGCACATCCGGGTGCAGCGTCACCACAGCCCCCAGCCCTTGCAGGTGGTCCGCGAGGGCCTGCGCCGGACGCGAACGTGGCGTGGCGAGTGGCGCCACGGCCCACTCGTCGACCTGACCGAGCAGCGGCGCGACAACCCCCGGCAGATCCTTGTCCGCCAGCAGACCGAACACGGCCCGACGCTTGCCGCTCACCGGGCGACTCTGCAGACGCTGCGCCAGATAATCGGCGGCATGGGGATTATGCCCAACATCGAGCAACAGTGTGAGTGCCTTGCCATGCCAATCCACCTGGCGACGATCCAGACGCCCGGTCACCCGGGTCGCCCGCAGGGCCCGGCGGATCGCCTCGGCGGACCAGGGCAGCGGCAGCAGCGCGTAGGCCTGCAAGGCCAGCGCGGCGTTTTCCATCGGCAGATCGAGCAGCGGCAGCTGTTCAAGCCGCAGCACCCTGCCCTGTGTATCGAGACCGTACCAAGACCAGTCCTGCTCATCGACGCTCAGGTCATAGTCACGCCCGCGCAGGTAAAGCGGCGTGTCCAGGTTCAGCGCCTGGTTGAGCAAGGGCTGTGGCGGATCGAGGTCAGCGCACAGCGCCGGCTTGCCGGCGCGCATGATCCCGGCCTTCTCGAACGCCACCGACTCGCGCGTGTCGCCCAGCCAGTCGGCATGGTCCAGGCCGATGCTGGTGATCAGCGCCAGGTCGGCATCGACGAGATTGACCGCATCCAGACGCCCGCCGAGCCCGACCTCGAGCACCACGGCATCCAGCCCAGCGCGCTCGAACAGCCAGAAGGCCGCCAGCGTGCCCATTTCGAAGTAGGTCAGGGAGATTTCACCGCGCGCCACCTCGACCGCCGCAAAGGCCTGGCAGAGCTCCGCGTCGCTCGCCTCGCACCCCTGCAGGACGACACGCTCGTTGTAGCGCAGCAGGTGCGGCGAACTGTAGACACCGACGCGCTGCCCCTGCTCGGCGAGCAGGCTGGCAAGAAAGGCACAGGTAGAGCCCTTGCCGTTGGTGCCGGTCACGGTGATCACCAGCGGCGCGGGCTTGCCCAGGCCGAGCCGCCGCGCCACCTCGCGCGAGCGATCCAGGCCCATGTCGATGGCCGAGGGATGCAGTTGCTCGAGGTAGGCGAGCCACTCGCCCAGGCTACGTTCGATCATGCAGTGGCCGGCAGCGCAACCGGAGAAGGACGGTTCATCAGTTGTGCCAGCAGGCGAGCCAGACGCGGACGCAGCTCGTTGCGCGAAATGATCATGTCGATGGCGCCATGCTCCAGCAGGAACTCGCTGCGCTGGAAGCCTTCAGGCAGCTTCTCGCGCACGGTCTGCTCGATCACGCGCGGCCCGGCGAAGCCGATCAATGCCTTGGGCTCTGCCACGATCACGTCGCCGAGCATGGCCAGGCTGGCGGAGACGCCGCCGTAGACAGGATCGGTCAGTACCGAGATGAACGGCAGGCCTTCTTCACGCAGGCGCGCCAGCGCAGCGGAGGTCTTGGCCATCTGCATCAGCGAGATCAGCGCCTCCTGCATGCGTGCGCCACCGGAAGCGGAGAAGCACACCAGCGGGCAACGGTTCTCCAGGGCGTAGTTGGCCGCCTGCACGAAGCGCTCGCCGACGATGGCGCCCATGGAGCCGCCCATGAAGGAAAATTCGAACGCGCAGACGGCGATCGGCATGCCTTCGAGCGTACCGCTCATAGAAATCAGCGCATCCTTCTCACCGGTCTGCTTCTGTGCGGCGGACAGGCGATCCTTGTACTTCTTGCTGTCGCGGAATTTCAGGCGATCGACGGGTTCCAGATCGGCGCCCAGCTCTTCGCGACCATCGGCATCGAGGAACAGGTCGATACGCGCACGCGCGCCGATGCGCATGTGGTGGTTGCACTTGGGGCAGACGTCCAGGGTCTTTTCCAGCTCGGGACGATAGAGCACAGCATCGCAGGACGGACACTTGTGCCACAGGCCCTCGGGCACAGAGCTCTTCTTCACCTCGGAACGCATGATCGAGGGGATGAGTTTGTCTACCAACCAGTTGCTCATGCTGTCATTTCTCCATAACCGTTGGTTCGGATGGACGCCTCATCATGAAGCCCCCACCTCCAGCAATTCTTTTCTGCCGCATCGATGGCGCGCACAAACGTGCCATGGCGGCGTGACAGGCTAATTGACGGCCCCGCCGCAGTCGCCGTCACATTGCGCGTCAACGACCGCCCGCACGAACGCGCGAATCTTGCTTGCATCCTTTATGCCTTTGCTCGCCTCCACCCCGCCACTGACGTCGACGGCATAAGGCCTGACCTGACGAATCGCGCTGGCGACGTTGCTCGCATCGAGGCCGCCGGCCAGAATGATGGGCCGGCTCACGTCTTGCGGCACCAGAGACCAGTCGAACGCCGCACCGGTACCCCCGGGCACGCCCTCGACGAAGGTATCGAGCAGGATGCCCCGCGCACCGGCATAGGGCGCCATCGTCGCAGCGACATCCTCCCCCGCACGCACCCGCAGCGCCTTGATGTAAGGGCGAGCGAAGCCTTCGCAGTCGGCCGGCGACTCGTCGCCATGAAACTGCAGCAGATCCAGGGGCACCTGCGCCAACAGGAGCTGCAACTGCTCACGCGGCATGTTCACGAACAATCCGACGCTGGTCACGAACGGTGGCAGGGCCTGCACGATCGCCACCGCCTGCTCGACACTGACCGCGCGCGGGCTCCTGGCGTAGAACACCAGGCCGATGGCATCCGCACCGGCCTCGACGGCTGCCAGCGCATCCTCAACCCGGGTAATGCCGCAAATCTTGCTGCGCACGCGCATCGACTTCACACCTCTTGATCAGCGAACGCCGGATGTTAGCAAAGGCCTAGTCCGCCCGCACATCCGCCAGCCCGGAGAGAAAGTGCGGCCCCAGGTAGCGCGACGGCAATTCGAACTCGTCGGGGTACTCCACCTGAATCAGATAGAGCCCGTAAGGATGTGCCGTCACCCCACCACTGCGCCGCTCCGCTCGCTCCAGCACCTCGCTCACCCAGCCTGTCGGACGCTCTCCGGCGCCAATGGTCATCAGCACTCCGGCGATATTGCGCACCATGTGATGGAGGAAGGCATTGGCCCGAACGTCCAGCACGATGAAGCGGCCATGCTCGATGACTTCCAGGTGATGCACGGTCTTGATCGGCGACTTGGCCTGGCACCGGGTAGCACGGAACGCGCTGAAATCATGGGTACCGACCAAGGCACGGGCCGCTTCACGCATGCGCGCCACATCCAGCGGACGGTGATTCCAGGTCACCTCCTCGGCCATGTGCGCCGGGCGGATCGGGTCATTGTAGATGACATAGCGATAACGCCGCGCCATGGCGCTGAAGCGCGCATGGAAATGCGCCGGCATCACCTTCGCCCAGGTCACGCTGATGTCCTTGGGCAGGTTCATGTTGGCGCCCATGATCCACGCGTGCAGCGACCGTTCGACAGTGGTGTCGAAATGCACCACCTGGCCACTGGCATGCACCGATGCATCGGTGCGCCCGGCACAGTGAATGTTCACCGGCGCACCGCCAGCAACCTTGGACAGGGCACTTTCCAGGCACCCCTGAATGGAGGCGACCTGGCCGCTCTGGCGCTGGAAACCGCGGTAACGTGCGCCCTTGTATTCGAGGCCCAGGGCGATTCTGGAAAAGCCAGCGGCCGCCATTTCGGCGGCCGCTACAGGTACTGCTTCAGACATAGATTCGATCAAACCAGCTTGGCAATCATCTCGCGAGCTTCCTGCTGCTGGGCGTCGCTGCCTTCGGCAACCACTTCGTCGAGGATGTCACGCGCCCCCTCGGTGTCGCCCATGTCGATGTAGGCGCGCGCCAGGTCCAGCTTGGTCGCGGTCTCATCGGTGCCGGAGAGGAAGTCGAAGTCATCGTCACCCTCCAGCTCGCTGGCGATACCGTCGGCTGGCGCCAGCGGCGCGTCCTGCGGCTCGTCGAGGTCGGTGGAGAGCTGGTCCAGCTCGGCCGTGACTTCATCCAGCTGCGCCGCGAAGCTGTCGGCTTCCACCGCAGGCTGGGCCGGGGTCTCGTCGTCGAGCGACAGATCGAAATCCGCCGGCAGGTCGAGGTCGGCAGCAGGTGCTTCGTCCGGCAGATCGAGGCCGAGGTCGGCCAGATCATCGGCCGGCTGAGCAGCCGGGGCGTCGTCGTCCAGGCTCAGCAGGAACTCGTCGGCATCGTCCGCAGCCGCCGTCGACGGCTCATCCAGATCCAGGCTGAAGTCGGACAGGTCATCGGCAGACTGCGACAGCTCGACCTTGTCGTCATCCAGGGACAGATCGAAGCTCAGGTCATCGTCGCTGGCCGCTGCCGGTGCAGCCGGCTCGTCGACCAGACCGAAATCCAGGTCGTCATCCAGCGACAGCGGCGCTTCTTCCGCCTTGGCAGACTGCATGTCGCCACCCAGGTCGGACTCGAGATCATCGAGGCTCAGGTCGAAGGCATCGTCGAGGTCGTCAGCGGCTGCAGCAGCCGACTCGTTGCGCGGCTCGTCCAGACCGAGATCGTCGAGGCTGAACTCGCCGATATCGTCCGAAGACGCCACGGCAGCCGCCGCGCCAGCGCCGGCAAAGGCAGCGATGGCAGGATACTTGGCCTTGAGCTGCTCGGCTTCGGCGTTCACGCCACCGAACTCGCGCAGTTCGTTGTCCTGGCGGGCGAAACCTTCGCGATCGCCCAGCTCGGCATAGACTTCCATCAGTTTCAGACGCAGGTCGCTGCGGTGCGGCTCGTCATTGATCGCGTTCTGCAGCAGCTCGGCAGCCTGGTTGAAACGACCATAGGCGATGTAGATGTCCGCCTCACCCAGGGCATCGCCGGTCTGCGCGGAAACGCGCTCCTCGGCGCCAGCCGGTGCAGCGGCGGCGGCTGGCTCGTCCTCGAGGCCGGCGAAGGTGTCTTCGGGCATGTCGAGTTCAGGGGCGAAGCCCTGGTCTTCGGCCAGCTCGTCACCCAGTTCGTCATGCTGCTCCGCTTCTTTCATCGCATTGCGGCGCGACAGAGCCATCAGGCCGACCAGCAACAGCAGCAGTGCACCACCGCCCGCCAGACCCAGGGTCATCGGGTTGCTCATCAGGTCATCGATGAAGCTCTGCGGAGCGGGGGCGGGAGCCGGAGCAGCAGGCTTGCTCTCCTCGACCGGCTGCACTGGAGCGGCTGGTTCAACGGCAGCAGCCGGCTCACTGGCCGGCTGTTCGGTGGCGGCGGCGCCGTCTTCGACGGGCGCCTCCGGCTCTTCGGAATAGTTGTAGTCAGTCGCCGCCTCTTCAGGCGGCGAGACCGGAGGCGTCGCCGCCTCCGAGGCCGGCGGCACCGCTTCGGGTTCCGCAGCGGGCGCCTCCACTTCCGGAGTCACCTCGGGTGTTTCAGGCGTTGGCGCTGCGGCCGGAGTAGCAGCCATATCGGCCTGCATCTTGGCCAGCTGGTTGTCCTTGAGTTCAATCAGGCGCTGCAGCTTGTCCAGCTGACTCTGCAGATCGCCAACCCGGCTCTGCAGCTCGGCATTCTCACGACGCGTCGAGTCGAGGCTTTCCTGCGTCACCGCCAGCTTGTCGGCCAGGGCCTTGCTGTCGGCCGAACCGGTGTCACTGCCACGCGTGGACTTGCCCGCATCGGCGGCGACCAGCTTCAGGCTGTCCCCGGTCTTCGCCGTGGACGGTGCGGCACCAGCCTCGGCACGGCGGGTGGCATCCAGCTGCCGCGACGCGACAGCACGGCCTTCACGCCAGGCAGCGTTCTGCTCGGCAACCTGGGCGACCGCTTCGGCGTTGCTGCGACGGCGAATCTGCTGCTCATCCGGCAGGCGCAGCACCTGACCGCTCTTCATGCGGTTGATGTTGCCGCCGATGAAGGCATCGGGATTCAGATCCTGAATGGCCAGCATGGTCTGATTGACCGAGCCACCGTCGACGCGCTGGGCGATTTCCCAGAGGGTGTCGTTGGCCGTGGTCTTGTATTCGTTGCCGCTGATGGCGCGCGAAGCGGGCGCCGGGGCAGTCGGACGCGGCGCGGCGGCCGGCTTGCTGCTGGCAGTGGGCGTTGCTGCCGGGCGCGGCGCCGGGGCTGCTGCCGGCAACTTGGGCGCGGCCGCTACGGTCGTCTGCGGGGAGTACAGCGGCGGGTCCAGCAGCAGCGTGTATTCACGCAGCAGTCGACCGTTCGGCCAGAGCACTTCCACCAGGAAGTTGAGATAGGGCTCGCGCACCACCTTGCTGGAGGTGACACGAATCACGCTCTTGCCGTTCGGCTTCAGCACAGGGGTGAATTTCAGATCGGTCAGGAAATACTGACGATCGACACCCGCCTTCACGAAGTCTTCGGGAGAAGCGAGGCTGGGAATGACTTCGTTGGAGGCCAGATCACGGACCTCCAGCAATTCGATTTCCGCTACCAACGGCTGATTCAACGAGGATTGCAGGGTAACTTCACCCAACCCCAGCGCATGCGCCATACCGGAAGACAGCGCAGAAGCCGCTGCGATTGCCAGCACTAGTTTGCGAACCCGAACCATAGCGTTATCCCTTGTTTTATCTTTTTCTCGGCTTGCGAGAAGGTCTTGGTAATTGCTGCCTGCCTCCGCTCCAGGAGCGGCTCCCCATTCAGCAATCAACTCAGCCAGTATTGCCAAGCTAGAAAGATTCTTCAAATTTCTAGGTAAGTATCTTTTACAGATAGTGTTTTATCAATAACTCGGCTATTTGCACAGCATTCAGGGCGGCGCCTTTTCTCACATTATCAGACGCAATCCACAAATTGAGTTGCCGTGGATCGCTCACACCACGACGAACGCGCCCAACATAGACCAGATCCTGGCCGACCGCGTCACCCACCGCCGTCGGATAATCGCCCGCCTCGACCAGCTCGATTCCCTCGGCCGTTTCCAGCAGACGCTGCACCGCCGCGATATCGATATCCACGTCACTCTGCATGGCGAGTGCCAGGCTGTCACCGAAGAATACCGGCACCAGAGCGCAGGTCGCCCCCACCGCCAGCCCGGGCAAACCCGACAGTTGCTGCAGCTCGGCGGTCAGGCGCTTCTCCAGTTCAGCATGCCCCTGCTCGTCCACCGCACCGACCTGCGCCAGCACATTGAAGGCGATCTGCCGATCCACCGCCTGGGTTTCCAGCGGGCGGGCATTGAGCAGCTCGGCCGTCTGCCGCGCCAGCTCCTGCACGCCACTGCGACCCAGCGTGGAAATCGACAGCATGGCATTCAGCTGCACCTGGCGTGGCTGCAACAGCGGCTTCAGCGCTGCCAGCACCACCGCGCAGGCAGTCGCCGAAGGCGTCGGCACGCTGACCTGCCACGGCGCAGTCAGCCCTGGGGTTGCGCTCTCGCCCAGCTCGGGCAGGACGCACGGCGCCAGATCCAGCGGCAAGGCGGCACTGAGATCGATCAGCGAACAGCCGGCAGCACGCACGGCCTCGTGAAAAGCCCGCGTCACCTCCACGCCCGCAGCAAAGAATGCCAGCTGGACCTGCGTGAAATCGAACGTCTCGAGCGACCTGACCCGCAGCTGACGCCCGCGGAAGGAGAGGCTCTGCCCAGCGGACTCGCTACTGGTCAGGAGATGCAGGTCCTTGACCGGGAAGTCGCGCTCCTCGAGCAGTTCGACCAGCGCCTCACCGACATGACCGGTGGCGCCGACCAGGGCGATATTGATGGTTTTGCTCATGCTTCGATCTGCCGCACAAAAGGAGCGGCACTGTAACCGCGCCCTTCTTGCCACCGCAACTGCAAGCCCGGAAACGACGAAGCCCCGCTACCGAGGTAGCGGGGCTTCGTCTGCATCACGCGTCTGCGGTGCGCCTCAGCGCTCCAGCAGGATTCGCAGCATGCGCCGCAGCGGCTCGGCCGCGCCCCACAGCAGCTGGTCACCCACGGTGAAGGCGCCCAGGTACTGCGAGCCCATGTTGAGCTTGCGCAGGCGGCCGACCGGTACGCTCAGGGTGCCGGTCACGGCAGTCGGGCCGAGGTCGCGGATGGAATCTTCACGATGGTTCGGCACCAGCTTGACCCAGGGGTTGTGCTGACTGATCAGGCCTTCGATGTCGGCCATCGGCACATCCTTGTTCAGCTTGATGGTCAGCGCCTGGCTGTGGCAACGCATGGCGCCGATGCGCACGCAGATGCCGTCGACCGGGATCGGGCTCTTGAAGCGGCCGAGGATCTTGTTGGTCTCGGCCTGCGCCTTCCACTCTTCACGGCTCTGGCCGTTAGGCAGTTCCTTGTCGATGTAGGGGATCAGACTGCCAGCCAGCGGCATGCCGAAGTTGTCGACCGGGAAGTCTTCGCCACGCATGGCCTCGGCGACCTTGCGGTCGATGTCGAGGATGGCGCTGGCCGGGTCGGCCAGGTCGTCCGCGACAGCGCCGTTGATCGCACCCATCTGCTTGATCAGCTCACGCATGTTCTGCGCACCGGCACCGGAGGCGGCCTGATAGGTCATGGCGCTCATCCACTCGACCAGGCCGGCTTCATACAGGCCACCGAGCGCCATCAGCATCAGGCTGACGGTGCAGTTGCCGCCGATGTAGTTCTTGCTGCCGGCATCCAGCGCCTGGTCGATCACCTTGCGGTTGACCGGGTCGAGCACGATCACCGCACTGTCGTCCATGCGCAGGCTGGAGGCGGCATCGATCCAGTAACCCTGCCAGCCGGCTTCACGCAGCTTGGGGAAGACTTCGTTGGTGTAGTCACCGCCCTGGCAGGTCAGGATCACGTCCAGGCCTTTCAGGTCGTCAATGTTGTAGGCGTCCTTCAGCGGCGCAATGTCCTTGCCAATCGCCGGCCCTTGGCCGCCAACGTTGGAAGTGGTGAAGAACACCGGCTCGATCAGGTCGAAATCCCGCTCCTCCAGCATGCGCTGCATGAGCACGGAACCGACCATGCCACGCCAACCGATCAGACCTACACGTTTCATAACGACTACACCTATATAAACAGCCCGCCGGAACCACCCCGGCGGGGCTGGAAAGATTACAGACTACGCAGCGCTTCGACTACTGCATCACCCATCGCGGAGGTACCGACCTTGGTCTTGCCCTCGGACCAGATGTCACCGGTACGCAGGCCCTGATCCAGCACCAGGCTCACGGCTTTCTCGATGGCATCAGCGGCGGCGACCTGGCCGAAGCTGTAACGCAGCATCATGGACACCGAGAGAATGGTGGCCAGCGGGTTGGCGATGCCCTGGCCGGCGATGTCCGGCGCGGAGCCGTGGCACGGCTCGTACATGCCCTTGTTGTCGGCATCCAGCGAGGCCGACGGCAGCATGCCGATGGAACCGGTGAGCATCGACGCCTCGTCAGACAAAATGTCACCAAACATGTTGTCGGTGACCATCACGTCGAATTGCTTGGGCGCACGCACCAGTTGCATGGCAGCGTTGTCGACGTACATGTGGCTCAGTTCGACGTCCGGGTAGTCCTTGGCCACTTCCTCGACCACGGCGCGCCACAGCTGGCTGGACGCCAGCACGTTGGCCTTGTCCACCGAGCACAGCTTCTTGCCACGGACACGGGCCATGTCGAAGCCGACCTTGGCGATACGGCGGATCTCGCTCTCGCTGTACGGCAGGGTGTCGTAGGCCATGCGCTCGCCGTTCTCCAGCACCTTGCTCTCGCGCGGCTGGCCGAAGTAGATGCCGCCGGTCAGCTCACGCACGATGAGAATGTCCAGGCCGGCGACGATTTCCGGCTTGAGGCTGGAGGCCTCGGCCAGTTGCGGGTACAGCAGCGCCGGGCGCAGGTTGCCGAACAGGCCCAGCTGCGAACGGATCTTCAGCAGGCCACGCTCCGGACGGATGGCCGGGTCGATGCTGTCCCACTTCGGACCGCCAACGGCACCGAGCAGAATCGCATCGGCCGCGCGCGCGCGCGCCAGGGTCTCGTCGGCCAGCGGCACGCCGTAACGGTCGATGGCCGCACCGCCGAGGTCATCGAAGCTCAGTTCGAAGCCCAGGCTGTACTTGTCGTTGGCCAGGTTCAGCACCTTGACCGCCTCGGCCATGATCTCCGGACCGATGCCGTCGCCAGGGAGAACCAGAATCTGTTTCATAAGAAGATTTCCTTCGGAAATAGCTACAAGCTTCAAGCTGCAAGCCACAAGCCACAAGCGCAAGCCGCTTTCACTCGCAGCCTGAAGCTTGCGCCTTGCAGCTCCTGTTATTTGATCGCGCCGAACAGCCAGGGACTGCCCTGCTGGTAGCCGGCCTCGAAGGCCTTGATCGCGTCCTGATCCTGCAGGGTCAGGCCGATGTCGTCCAGGCCGTTGAGCAGGCAATGCTTGCGGAAGGCATCGACCTCGAAGCTGTACTGCACGCCATCGGGACGGGTCACGGTCTGCGCCTCGAGGTCGACAGTCAACTGGTAACCCTCGGTGGCCTCGGCCTGCTCGAACAGCGCATCGACCTCTGCATCCTTGAGGATGATCGGCAGCAGGCCGTTCTTGAAGCTGTTGTTGAAGAAGATGTCGGCGAAGCTCGGTGCGATCACCGTGCGGAAACCGTACTCGTCCAGCGCCCAGGGCGCATGTTCACGCGAAGAGCCGCAGCCGAAGTTCTCGCGCGCCAGCAGCACGCTGGCCCCCTGGTAACGCGGGAAGTTGAGCACGAACTCCTGGTTGACCGGGCGCTTGGAGTTGTCTTGGTTCGGCTGGCCGATATCCAGGTAGCGCCACTCGTCGAACAGGTTCGGACCGAAACCGGTGCGCTTGATCGACTTCAGGAACTGCTTGGGAATGATCTGATCGGTGTCGACGTTGGCCCGATCGAGCGGGCAGACCAGGCCGGTGTGTTGGGTAAAGGCTTTCATCTTCTAGCTCCTCAGGCCTGGATCAGTTCACGAACGTCGATGAAGCGACCGGTCACCGCCGCAGCGGCAGCCATGGCCGGGCTCACCAGGTGGGTACGACCACCCGCGCCCTGGCGGCCTTCGAAGTTGCGGTTGGAGGTGGACGCGCAATGCTCGCCACTGCCCAGCTTGTCCGGGTTCATCGCCAGGCACATGGAGCAGCCCGGCTCACGCCATTCGAAACCGGCCTCGATGAAGATCTTGTCCAGCCCCTCAGCCTCGGCCTGCGCCTTGACCAGGCCGGAGCCCGGCACCACCAGCGCCTGCTTGACGGTCGCCGCGACCTTGCGCCCCTTGGCCACTTCGGCGGCGGCACGCAGGTCTTCGATGCGCGAGTTGGTGCAGGAGCCGATGAACACACGGTCGAGCTGGATCGCGGTGATCGGCTGGTTGGCAGCCAGGCCCATGTACTTCAGCGCACGGGTGATCGAGTCCTTCTTCACCGGGTCGGCCTCGACAGCCGGGTCCGGCACGTTCTGGTCGACGGCCAGGACCATTTCCGGCGAGGTGCCCCAGCTGACCTGCGGCTTGATCTCGGAGGCGGCAAGCTCGACCACGGTGTCGAACACCGCATCGGCGTCGGAGACCAGGTTCTGCCACTGCGCCACGGCCTTGTCCCAGTCGCTGCCCTTGGGCGCGAACGGACGATCCTTGACGTAGGCGATGGTCTTCTCGTCCACCGCCACCAGGCCGACACGGGCACCGGCCTCGATGGACATGTTGCAGATGGTCATGCGCCCTTCCAGCGACAGGTCGCGGATGGCGCTGCCGGCGAATTCCAGGGCATGGCCATTGCCACCGGCGGTGCCGATCTTGCCGATCACGGCCAGCACGATGTCCTTGGCAGTGACGCCGAACGGCAGCTTGCCCTCGACGCGCACCTGCATGTTCTTCATCTTCTTGGCCACCAGGCACTGGGTGGCGAGCACGTGCTCGACCTCGGAGGTGCCGATACCGTGCGCCAGCGCACCGAAGGCGCCATGGGTGGAGGTGTGCGAGTCGCCGCAGACCACGGTCATGCCCGGCAGGGTGGCGCCCTGCTCCGGACCGACCACGTGGACGATGCCCTGGCGCACGTCGTTCATCTTGAACTCGAGGATGCCGAAGTCATCGCAGTTCTCGTCCAGGGTCTGTACCTGAATGCGCGACACTTCGTCGGCGATGGCGTCGAGGCCGCCCTGGCGCTCGGCCCGGGTGGTCGGCACGTTGTGATCCGGGGTGGCGATGTTGGCGTCGATGCGCCACGGCTTGCGCCCGGCCAGACGCAGCCCCTCGAAAGCCTGCGGCGACGTCACTTCGTGAAGGATGTGACGATCGATGTAGATCAGCGAGGAACCGTCATCGCGACGTTTCACTTCGTGCATTTCCCAGAGCTTGTCGTAGAGCGTCTTGCCGGCCATCAGCGTTACCTCATCAGCGTGTTTCTATGCCAGGGCGAAAAGGCCCTTTGGCTTATGGGGTGAAATGCTATGATCGCGGCACGAATAACTCAAATTCATATTTTTCATCCAGGAGATTCCCCAAAGGAATCTGTCCACGCCGCAAGCTGCAAGTGACAAGCCGCAAACAATGCCGCGCGACTCGACTTGCCGCTTGCAGCCTGCCGCTAGGAGCTGCCGTTATGGATCTGGCCAACCTCAACGCCTTCATCGCCATCGCCGAAACCGGCAGCTTTTCCGAAGCCGGCGAGCGCCTGCACCTGACCCAGCCTGCGGTCAGCAAACGCATCGCCGGGCTAGAACAACAGCTGGGCGTGCGCCTGTTCGATCGCCTAGGCCGCGAGATCGGTCTGACCCAGGCCGGTCGCGCCCTGCTGCCACGCGCGTACCAGATCCTCAATGTGCTGGACGACACCCGCCGCGCCCTGACCAACCTCTCGGGCGAAGTCAGCGGTCGCCTGACCCTGGCCACCAGTCACCACATCGGCCTGCACCGCCTCCCTGCCCTGCTGCGCGCCTTTACCCGCGCGCACCCGCAGGTCGCGCTGGACATCCAGTTCCTCGACTCGGAAGTGGCCTATGAAGAAGTGCTGCATGGCCGCGCCGAGCTGGCGGTGATCACCCTCGCCCCGGAAACCCGCGAACCCATCCGCGCCGTGGCCGTCTGGGACGACCCGCTCGACTTCGTCGCCGCGCCCGAGCACCCGCTGGCACGCAGCCAGGCCGTCAGCCTGGCGGACGTCGCGCAGCACCCTGCCGTTTTCCCCGGCGGCAACACCTTCACCCACCACATCGTCCAGCGCCTGTTCGAGGCGCAGGGGCTGACGCCCAACATCGCCATGAGCACCAACTACCTGGAAACCATCAAGATGATGGTCTCCATCGGCCTGGCCTGGAGCGTGCTGCCGCGCACCATGCTCGACGACCAGGTCGCTCGCCTGCCGCTGCCCGGCATCCAGCTCACGCGGCAGCTGGGCTACATCCTGCATACCGAGCGCACGCTGTCGAACGCGGCCAGGGCCTTCATGGCGCTGCTCGACAGTCAGCGCGACGACCTTGCGTAGGCGGCCAACCTGCGACTAACGTGGCGATAGACCACTACGCAGGAAGCCAAATGCCTTCGACGCCCGCCATGCTTCTCACGCGCACCAGAGGAGGGTTCGGCCATGGCCAGATCGACTGACCAGACACCGCCCCTGCCGCACATTCCGGCGATGGACCCCGTCGAATTCGAGCAGGCCTGGCAGGATGCGCAACGCTTGCTGGCCGCGCTGAACGGCGCCCACCTCGGCACCTGGTACTGGGACATCCGCAGCGGCCAGGTGAACTGGTCGCGTGGCGCACAGGCCCTGTTCGGCCTGGACCCCAACCGCCCGGTCACCCGCGAGCTGCGCTACATCGAGCTTATCCCCGAGGAGGAGCGCGCCGAGGTCCTGGCGACCTTCCACAACATCCTCAAGGGCGAGCCGATCAGCAAGGCCCTGCGCCACCGCATACGCTGGCCCGATGGCAGCCTGCACTGGCTGGAGATCACCGGCAGCCTGCAACACGAGGCCGATGGCCGCCCGCGCATGTTCGGCGTGATCCGCGACATCAGCGCCCAGCAGGAACGCGCGGAAGCGCTGCGCGCCTCGGAAGAACGCTTCGCCAGCCTGTTCCGCCTGAGTCCCGACATCATGATGCTGGTGCGCTACGACGACAGCGAGATCGTCGAGGTCAACCAGCACTTCACCCAGGCCTTTGGCTGGGGCGCGAGCGAGGTGCTCGGCCGCCCCACCGCCGACCTGGATATCTGGGTGCATAACGCACAGCGCGACCACCTGCGCCAGCAGGCCCCTCTCAGCCAGGACCCCGTGATCCAGGAAGTGCAGCTGCGTACCCGCAGCGGCGAGATCCTCGACGGCATCCTCTCGAGCCAGTACATCGAACTGCAGGGCGAGCGCCTGATGCTCTGCACCTTCCTCGACACCAGCGAACGCAAGCGCGCCGAGAACGCCCTGCGCGCCAGCGAGGAAAAATTCGCCAAGGCCTTCATGCACACGCCGGACGCGGTCGCCATCACCGAGCGCGCGACCGGCCGCTTCATCGAGGTCAATCGCAGCTTCGAGCAGCAGTTCGGCTGGAGCAGCACCGAGGCGGTGGGCCGTACCTCGCTGGAGCTGGGTGTCTGGGCCGACCCCGATGACCGCCTGCGGATGCTCGAAGCGCTCGAGGCCGGCAGCCTGAACAACCTGGAGGTGCGCCTGTTCAGCCGCGACGGCAGCGTCAGCATCAACCTGCTGTTCGGCGGCGTCATCGAACTGGACGGTGTCGAATGCCTGGTGCTCACCGTGCGCAACATCACCAGGCAGCGCGCCCAGGAGCAGGCGCTGCAGGAGAGCAAGCAGCGCCTGAAACTGGCGCTGGAGTCCGCCGATCTGGGCACCTGGGACTGGCACATCCCCAGCAGCCGCCTGTTCGCCAGCGCCAGGGCCGCGGAGCTGCAGGGCTTGTCGGCGACACCGTTCGAAGGCGCCTTCCTGGACTTCTTCCGCCAGGTACCGATGGCCGACCGGCACAGCCTGCGGCAGAGCTACCAGCAACTGGTCGAGGAACGCCGCAACCACTACCAGGTCACCTACCGGGTGCAACTGAAAGATGGCGGCCTGCGTTTTCTCGAGAGCACGGCCAAGCTGCAGCTCGACGAACACGGGCAGCCGCTGCGCATGGTCGGCACACTGGTGGACATCAGCGAACGGGTCGTGCACGAGCAGCGCGTCAGGGCCTCGGAGGAGAAGTTCGCCAAGGCCTTCCACTCCAGCCCGGATGCCATCACCATCACCGAGCGCGACAGTGGCCGCTACATCGAGGTCAACGAAGGCTTCTCGCGCATCACCGGCTACCAGAACGCGGAAGTGATCGGCCGCACCTCGCACGACCTGAACATCTGGGCCTATCCCGATGAACGTGCGCGGATGATCGAGCACCTGACCCAGCATGGCCATGTCCTGCACATGGAAATGCATGGCCGCCACCGCGACGGCGAAGTGCGCCTGGTCGACGTGTCCGTGCAGACCATCGAACTCAACGGCGTGACCTGCCTGCTGCTCACCGCCCGCGACATCAGCGAGCTCAAGCAGGCCCAGGCGCAGGTCCAGCACCTGGCGTATCACGACGCGCTGACCAACCTGCCCAATCGCGCCCTGCTGATGGATCGCCTGACCCAGCAGATCTCCCTGCTCAAGCGCCACGATCTGCGCGGTGCCCTGCTGTTTCTCGACCTCGATCACTTCAAGCACATCAACGACTCGCTCGGCCACCCGGTGGGCGACGCCGTGCTGCGCCTGGTCACTGCGCGCCTGGAAGCCAGCGTGCGCCTGGAAGACACCGTGGCGCGGCTCGGCGGCGACGAATTCGTGGTGCTGCTCTCGGGCCTGGAAGGGAAACGCTCCGAGGTGACCCGCCAGGTGCGCCAGGTCGCGGAAAAGCTGCGGCAACTGCTGGCGGAGCCGATGCTGCTGGACGGCCATCGCCTGCAGGTGACCCCGAGCATCGGCGTCGCCCTGATTCCCGACCACGGCAACACCCCGGCGGACCTGCTCAAGCGCGCCGACATCGCCCTCTACCGCGCCAAGGACTCCGGGCGCAACGCCATCCAGCTCTTTCGCTCCACCATGCAGGAAGCCGCCAGCGCCCGCCTGCGCCTGGAGAACGATTTGCGCCTGGCCCTGGCGCGCGGGGAGTTCGAGCTGCACTTCCAGCCCCAGGTCGACGCCCGCGACGGCAAGGTGGTCGGCGCCGAGGCCCTGCTGCGCTGGCAGCATCCGCAGCTGGGCCCGCAGTCACCGGCGCAGTTCATCCAGGTTCTGGAAGAGAGCGGCCTGATCATCGAGGTCGGCAGCTGGGTGCTCGCCGAAGCCTGCCACTTCTGCTCCCAGCTGCTGGTCGACGGGCTGATCGACAGCGAGCGCTTCAGCCTGTGCGTCAACATCAGCCCGCGCCAGTTCCGCCAGCACGAGTTCGTCGAGCGGGTCGCCAAGAGCCTGAAGGACAGCCGGCTGCCGAACGCCATGCTCAAGCTGGAGGTGACCGAGGGCATCGTCATCCAGAACATCGACGATACCGTGGGCAAGATGCTGCGGCTGAAGAAGCACGGCGTCAGCTTCGCCATGGACGACTTCGGCACCGGCTACAGCTCGCTGACCTACCTCAAGCGCCTGCCGATGGACATGCTGAAGATCGACCAGTCGTTCGTGCGCGACGCCACCAGCGACCCCAACGATGCCGAGATCATCCGCGCCATCATCGCCATGGCCCGCAGCCTGGACCTGGAACTGATCGCCGAGGGCGTCGAACAGCAGGAACAGCTGGACTTCCTCCAGGCCCTCGGTTGCCACCTCTATCAGGGCTACCTGTTCAGCAAGCCACTGCCCCAGGACGCCTTTCGTCAGCTCTTGCAGGCACAGGGTCGCTGACCCCCGAAACGCAGAAGGCGCCCAGTGGGCGCCTTCCTTTCGCAGCATGAACGGGGATCAGCTTTCCAGTGCCGGGCGCTGGCTGCCGATCGGGATGCGCTTGGCCTTGGCCTCTTCCGGCACGATGCGCTCCAGCTCGACATTGAGCAGGCCGTTGACCAGGTTGGCGCCCTTGACCTCGATATGGTCGGCCAGGCGGAACGACAGCTTGAATGCGCGCTGGGCGATGCCCTGGTGCAGGTAGCTGACGCTTTCCGCGCTGCGATCACGCTTGTTGCCGACCACGGTCAGCACGCCACGCTCGACCTGCAGTTCCAGGTCGTCCTCCTCGAAACCGGCAGCCGCGACCACGATGCGGTAGTGGTCCTCGCCGTGCTTCTCGACGTTGTAGGGAGGGTAGGAGCTGCCAGCGTCGTTGCTACGCAGGGCAGATTCGAAAAGATCGTTGAAACGGTCGAAACCGACGGACTGGCGGAACAGGGGGGCCAGGGACAGTACGTTGCTCATGAGTATTCTCCTGATGATTCAGCAAGTGTCATAGCGCGGGACCCGACTTCGGCATCCCGCAGTCACTTATCTGAGGCCACCCGGAAAAATTTCAAGGCCCTGCCTGTCAAGCCCTGTTCGCACCCACCGCGACAGCCCCGAGCAGGCGGTCGATGCGCTCGCAGTCCTGCTCGCCGCGGACCTCGGCGAACAGCGCGACGGCCTCGGGGTAGGTGCGGGTCAGCATCGCCAGCCACTGCTTCAGGCGCCCCGGCGCGTAACGCGGCGCCAGCTTGCGCCGGGCCTGCTGCCAGAAATCCAGCAGCAACGGCTGCAGTTCGGCCCAGCCCATTTCCTGCGGTTCCTCACCCGCCCTGAGCGCCGCGATCTGCCGCGCCAGGCCCGGCCGCGAGACCAGTCCGCGGCCCAGCATGATGTCGTCCACCCCGCTGATCTCACGGCAGCGCCGCCAGTCATCCAGGGTCCACACCTCGCCGTTGGCGAACACCGGAACGCCGACCACCTCCTGCACCCGCGCCACCCACTCCCAGTGCGCCGGCGGCTTGTAGCCCTCGACCTTGGTCCGTGCATGCACCACGATCTGGCTCGCCCCACCTTCGGCCAGCGCCCGCGCGCAATCGAGCGCACCTTCCTTGCCCTCGAACCCCAGGCGCATCTTGGCCGTGACCGGAATCTCGGCCGGCACCGTGCGCCGCACCTCGCGGACGATGGCATGCAGCAGCTCCGGCTCCTTGAGCAGCACCGCCCCACCCCGCGACTTGTTCACGGTCTTGGCCGGGCAGCCGAAGTTGAGGTCAATCACCGGCGCGCCCAGGGTGCAGGCGAATGCCGCGTTATCGGCCAGGCACTGAGGATCGGAGCCGAGAAACTGCACGCGCATCGGCGTACCGGCCCGGGTGCGCGCACCGCCGAACAGCTCGGGGGCCAGCTTGTGGTAGGTGGCGGCCGGCAGCAGCCGTTCGCTGACGCGAATGAACTCGGTGACGCACCAGTCGATGCCGCCGATGCGGGTCAGTACGTCGCGCAGGATCTCGTCGACCAGCCCCTCCATGGGTGCCAGGGCGATTTGCATGAGGTTGTCCGGGAAAATGGGGCGCACAGTTTAAGGGGTCGCGCGCCGTGCGCAAGATGGGCGACACTGATTGCATGGATAGCCACACGGAGCTGCCGTCATGCGTCATACCGCACTCGTTCTGCTCGGCCTACTGTGCCTGGGCGCCCATGCCAGCGACACCCTGCCACGCGGCGTCGAACATCGCCCCCCGGCCCCTGCCGTCGGTGCGCCGGCCCGCCTGATCTTCAGTCGCGACAACAACGCACCGAACGCCTGCAATGTGGAGCTGTACGTCAATCAGCAGGTAGTGGCGAAACTCGGCCCGGACGAGCGCACCAGCCTGGACCTGCCCAGCGGCGAGCTGAGCATCGCCGTGGCCATGTCACCCGATGGCTACTGCGGCGGCCGTGGCCCCGGAACGGCCCAGTCGATAGTGCTGGGCCCGGGTGAAACCCGGCATTTCGCCATCGTGGTGAAAGCGGAGCAGGTGTTTCTCGCCCCGCTGTTCAACTGAGGGCGAGTCACAGCTCCAACGGATAAGGCTGCAACAGCGCCTGGCCATAGCCCTCGACGAACTCCACCGGCATACGCTTGGGGCGGCCACTGGACAGCTCGATGCAGACGAAGGTGGTCTTGGCCCGCAGCAGCGTCGTACCGTCCTCGGGGCGCAGCAGCTGGAAACGCCGATCCATCTTCAGGCGCTGATCGGATTCGACGATCCAGGTCGCCATCTGCAGACGCTGCCCCTCATAGGCGCTGGCCAGGTAGTCGATCTCGTGCCGGACGACCGCCATGGCGCGGTCCAGGCGCCGGTACTCCACCAGGTCCAGCCCGAGGAACTGCGAGTGGCGCCAGGCACAGCGCTCCAGCCAACTGACGTACACCGCGTTGTTGGCATGTCCGAGCCCATCGATATCGTCAGCCGTGACATCGATATCGATCAGAAAGGGGCTGGGCAGGTCCCAGGTCATGGTCTTGTCTCCAGGCTTGCCGCAGAGGCTGCGGACGGGGATTGATGCCGAGCGCCGGTTCGCACGCCTGGCGACGCCATCAGCCGCGACTCGACGCCAGCATGATACGCCGCAACGCCGGTCCGTGCAGGGCCGAGCTTTCATCGCGTCATCTCAAAGCGCCATAATGCCGCGCAAGTGCCCGAGAGCCGAGAACGAGCAATTGACTGCCGCCCTGCGCCTACTGATGCTTCTGCTGCTGCCAGCCCTGTCCTGGGCGGGCAGCCTGCCGCTGCCGATCGGCCAGGCGCAGGTCCTGCCCGGCCCCTACATGCAGTACTGGAAGGACCCGAGCGGCAGCGCCGACTTCACCGACGTGCGCAACCTGCCCGACTCGGCCTGGCAGGAGGTCGGCCGGCGCGACGCCAGCTTCGGTTACGGCGGCAGCGCCTACTGGCTGCGCCTGGACGTTCACAACCCCCACCCACGCTCGCTCGGCTGGGTGCTGCTGGTCGGCAACCCCCTGCTCGATCAGCTGGATGCCTACGGCCTGGACGGCAAGCGTATCTACCGTGCCGGCGACCAGCGTCCGTTCGACTGGCGCTGGGTCGAGCATCGCCAGCTGCTGCTGCCGCTGCAGGTCGGACCTGGCGAAAAGCGCCGCATCTGGCTGCGCATGCAGACTGCGGGCTCGGCCAACCTCAGCGCCAGCCTGATGACCCGCGACGCCTTCGACCACCAGGAACAGCGCAGCCTGCTGCTGCAGGGCCTGTTCTTCGGCGCGCTGATCGCGATGTTCATCTACAACCTGAGCATCTTCGGCATCACCCGTGATCGCAACTACCTCTGGTACAGCCTGTTCGTCGCCAGTTTCGGCTTCTACCAGTTCATCCAGCTGGGCTTCGCACTGCAGTGGCTCTGGCTCAATGCCCTGACCTGGCACCAGCTGAGCTTTCCGTTCGCCTCCGCGCTGGCCACGCTGTTCGGCATCCAGTTCACCTACGGCGTGCTGGAGCTGGACAAGGCGCCAAAGGCCTATCGCCGGACGACCAGCATCCTCAAGGCCTGCACCTGGCTGGTCCTGGGCATGGCCCTGTTCGGCCCCTACACTCCGGCCCTGATGGGCAGCTTCGTCATAGTGGCCGCCTGTGCGATAGCGGCCTTCGTGATCACCCTGCTGCGCTGGCGTGCCGGCTTTGCCGCGGCGCGCCTGTTCGCCCTGGGCTGGTTCGTGCTGATCAGCGCCAGCCTCGCCAGTATTCTGACCGGCACCGGCCTGCTGCCCTACTCCTTGCTCACCCTGCACATCCAGCAGATCGGCGGCCTGATCGAGATGACGGTATTCTCCGTCGCCCTCGCCGCACGCATTCGCCAGGCCCAGGAGGCCGAGCGCACAGCCCAGGCCAGGCTGATCGACCAGGAACGTCGCCTGCGCAACGAACAGGCCAAGCACCTGGAGCTGCAGACGAGGATCAGCGAGAGCCTGGACCAGCGCGTGCAGGAGCGCACCGCCACCTTGCAGGACACCCTGCAGCAGCTCTCGAGGGCCAACCTGCGCCTGGCCGAACAGAATCGCCGCGACGGACTCACCGGCCTGTTCAATCGCCAGACCCTGAACGAAGAACTGGTGCGCGCCTACGCCCGCGCCGAGCGCAGCCGGCAATCGATCGCCGTGCTGATGCTGGATCTGGATCACTTCAAGCAGGTCAATGACCGTTATGGCCATCTCGCCGGCGATGCCTGCCTGCGTCATGCAGCCGAGCGCTTCCAGCAGCGCCTGCGCAGCAGCGACCTGCTGGCCCGTTTCGGCGGCGAGGAGTTCGTCGCCCTGCTCGACAACACCGACCTGACGGGCGCCCTGGACCTGGCCGAGCAGTTGCGCGAGGACCTGGCCCAGCACCCCTGCCCCTACCAGCAGCAGGACATCCCGCTGAGCCTGAGCATCGGCCTCTACGCCGGCGTGCCCAGCGAACCGGGCTGCGCCGAACACTGGCTGGACCTGGCCGACCGCGCGCTGTATCGCGCCAAGGCAGCCGGGCGCAATCGCGTGGCCAGCTACGACGCCACGGCCTTCAGCGACGCCTGACGCACCTCGCCGAGCAGGTCGAGCACGGCCCGCACGATCGCCGGATCACCCAGCAGCCGCTGGTGCCCACCCGCCGGCAGGCGCAGCAGCTGACTGTCGAACCAGGCCTGGTGGATCAACTCGGCCTCGCTGACCGGCACCATGGCATCGTCCTCGGCGTGCACGACCAGTCCCGGAACGTTCAGCTGATAGCGCTGCACGTCGAGGTGCGCAGCGGGAATGCCTGCATGGGTTTCCACCTGACGCACGAAGTGCGCACGAGCCGCCGCAGGCAAACCCATGAAATGGGCGAAGCCCCGCAACACGCCGAGAATCCGGCTCGGCGCCGCGATGCTGACCAGCGCGTCGGTGCGCAGGCCCATCTGGATGGCCAGCAGCGCGCTGGCCCCACCCATCGAATGGCCGATGACCGCCTGCAACGGCGGCAGCTCGCTGGCCGCCTCGAGCAAGGCGCGGGCAAACAGCACGACATTCGCCTCACGCCCCGGTGAACGCCCATGGGCGGGCGCATCCAGCGCCACGACACCATAGCCGGCATCGACCAGGCCACGGATCAGCAGCGCGAACTGGGTCGGCCGCCCCTCCCAGCCATGCATCAACAACACCGTTGGCCCGCTGCCCCAGCGCAACGCCGAGAGACCGAAACGCAGCGTGATGCGCTCGGCGCTGTTCAGCAACGGCAGCTCCCAGTCGCGCGGCGGCAGGTTGCGCGGCGTCATGAAGCGTTCGCGCAGTCGGCTGGCGAGCAGTTGCGGGGCCACTCGCCCCAGAGCTGCATTGACGCCACGCACCCATGTCATCTGGTTCATCATCGTCTCCTCGAAAGCCGATCTCACAGCACCGCCGCTTTGGCGGCACGCAACAAGCGGTCGGACAGCTCACCGGCGCCCAATGCCCGGGCAAGCGCCAGACCACCCACCATCAGCGCCAGGTCAGCCAGCGCCGTATCCGCCTCCTCCGGCGTGGCGCTCATCTGCGCCACCATCTGCTCCACGTGTTCGACCAGGGCCAGGCGGAAGCCGTCCGGCAGGCGTTCGATCTCCGCCAGCGTGCTGGGCAGCGGACAGCGATCACCAGGCTCGTCGCGATGCCGACGCGACAGGTAGAAGGCTGCCAGCAGCGCCCTGCGCTCCCTGCCGTCCAGGCGCTGATCGACGCCAGCCAGGCGCTCCCTGCGCACACCGAGCAACTGCCTGAACGCCTCCAGCATCAGCGCATCCTTGCTGCTGAAATGCGCATAGAAGCCACCCACCGTGAGCCCCGCCGCCGCCATCACCTCGGCAACGGCCGGGTCGCCAGGGCCGCGCTCGGCAAGGACTCGCCCAGCGGCCACGAGAATGCGCTTGCGGGTTTCGTGCTTGCGTTCGGTCATGGCTGCCGTTCCTTTATATGACGACCACAATATTACAGTCATCATCTTTTCTTGCAAGCAGCCGCGACGACCATCGGTCGCCTTCACGGCAGCGACAGGAATGAGCAGGCAAACAAAAAGGGGCCACCTCGTGAGAGGCAGCCCCTGGGTTCCGCAAATGCGGCAAGAAAATGGCGTCCCCTAGGGGACTCGAACCCCTGTTACCGCCGTGAAAGGGCGGTGTCCTAGGCCACTAGACGAAGGGGACGAAACCTTCGAACGACAAGGCCAGCACGAGGCTGGCCTTGAGTGTGATTGGTGGAGCTAAACGGGATCGAACCGTTGACCTCTTGCATGCCATGCAAGCGCTCTCCCAGCTGAGCTATAGCCCCGAAACCTTGCGGTCGGCTCGCAACGCCTACGCGTTGCGACTGGAAAATGGCGTCCCCTAGGGGACTCGAACCCCTGTTACCGCCGTGAAAGGGCGGTGTCCTAGGCCACTAGACGAAGGGGACGAAACCTTCGAACGACAAGGCCAGCACCTGGCTGGCCTTGCGTGTGTTTGGTGGAGCTAAACGGGATCGAACCGTTGACCTCTTGCATGCCATGCAAGCGCTCTCCCAGCTGAGCTATAGCCCCGAAACCTTTCGGTCTGGCTGCAACGCCTGAGCGTTGCGGCTGGAATAAGTGGCGTCCCCTAGGGGACTCGAACCCCTGTTACCGCCGTGAAAGGGCGGTGTCCTAGGCCACTAGACGAAGGGGACGCAAGACCCTGATCGTGAATCGACTCACATCGATTCTGGCACTCCCGAAGGAGTCGAGATTGGTGGAGCTAAACGGGATCGAACCGTTGACCTCTTGCATGCCATGCAAGCGCTCTCCCAGCTGAGCTATAGCCCCATCTCGAGGACGGGGCGCATGTTAAGAGCGCCCCGATTGCCTGTCAACAACATTTTTCCTTCCGGCCCAAAGTTTTTGCCACTAGAACAACTACTTAGAGCCCACACAGGGTAAAACCGAGCGTGGAAGGCGCTTTGGCGACGGTAGCGGAGTCCATCGCGGCCAACACCCCCACAGGATCGCGCCACGACTCAGTTGATGGCCGCCAGCAGCTTCTCCCACTCCTTGGTCTCTTTCTTCGAGGTGCCACCGAGCAGCTCCAGGGCCTGGCGCAGGCGGAAGCGGGTCAGGTCCGGGCCGAGAATCTCCATGGCGTCGAGCACTGACACCGAGCTGGCCTGGCCGGTGATGGCGGCGAACATCAGCGGCATGGCATCACGCAGCTTCAGCTCGAGGTGCTCGACCACAGCCTGGATGCAGCCGGTGATGCGCTCCTTCTCCCACTGCCGCAGCGACTCCAGCTTCCACAGGATCAGCTGCATCAGCTGGCGAACCTGGTCAGGCGACAGCTTCTTGTGCTCGAACAGCTTGGCGTCGAGGTTCAGGCCACCGGAGAAGAAGAAGCCGGCCAGCGGTGCGATCTGGCTGAAGGTTTCCACCCTGCCCTGCACGTGCGGCGCGATCTTCATCAGGTACTCGGGGTTGAGCGCCCACTTCTGCACTTCGGCGGCGAAGGTTTCCACCGGCAGCTCACGCAGCCACTGGCCGTTGAGCCAGGACAGCTTCTCCAGGTCGAAGATCGGCCCACCGAGCGACACTCGGTTGATGTCGAAATGTTCGATCATCTCGGCCAGGGAGAACTTCTCGCGCTCGTCCGGCATCGACCAGCCCATGCGCCCCAGGTAGTTGAGCATGGCCTGCGGCAGGTAGCCCATGCGCTCGTAGAAGGTGATGCTGGTGGGGTTCTTGCGCTTGGACAGCTTGCTCTTGTCCGGATTGCGCAGCAGCGGCATGTAGCACAGCGCCGGCTGCTCCCAGCCGAAGTATTCGTACAGCTTGATCAGCTTGGGCGCCGACGGCAGCCACTCCTCGCCACGCAGCACGTGGGTGATGCCCATCAGGTGGTCGTCGACCACGTTGGCCAGGAAATAGGTTGGCAGGCCATCGACCTTCATCAGCACCTGCATGTCCATGCGATCCCAAGGGATCTCGACATCGCCACGCAGCATGTCCGGCACGACGCAGACACCCTCGCTGGGCACCTTCATGCGCACCACGTGCGACTCGCCGGCGGCGATGCGCGCTTGCGCCTCGGCGGGCTGCAGATGCATGCAGTGGCCGTCGTAACGCGGGGTTTCCTTGTTGGCCATCTGCTGCGCGCGCACTTCATCGAGGCGCTCGGCGGAACAGAAGCACGGGAAGGCATGGCCCTTGCTGACCAGCTCGTCGGAATATTTCTTGTAGATCTCGCCACGCTCGCTCTGCCGGTACGGGCCGTGCGGACCACCGACGTCCGGGCCCTCGTCCCACTCGATACCCAGCCAGCGCAGTGCGTCGAAGATCTGCTGCTCGGACTCGCGGGTCGAACGCAGCTGGTCGGTGTCTTCGATACGCAGGATGAACTGGCCACCGTGCTGGCGAGCGAAGCACAGGTTGAACAATGCGATGTAGGCGGTGCCGACATGGGGGTCGCCGGTCGGCGATGGCGCGATACGGGTACGAACGGTGGTCATGAATGCTCTCGGAAGGAAGACACGAGGTGTATTGATCAAGCGGGCGATGTTATCAGGCCTGCCGCCCCCGGCTCCAGCGACCCGCCACGGGTGATCGGCAAGCTGGCGATGAGGAAGTCGAGGAAGGTCTTGACCTTCATGGCCTGGAAGCGTCGTGACGGGTAGATGGCGTAGACCTCGCCCACCGGCAGGCGCGCCTCCGGCAGCAGCTCGACCAGGCGCCCGCTGCGCACCGCCTCCTCGCTGATCATGACCGGCAACCCGCAGATCCCGGCGCCAGCCAGTGCCGCCTCACGCGCGAAGGTGATGTTGTTGCAGGTCATCACCCGCTGGCAGGGCAGGTTCTCGCCCAGCAGCGGCCAGTAACGCGGCGCATCGTGCTGCAGGAGGATCGCCCGATGCCCCTCCAGCTCGGCCACGCTGCGCGGCACGCCGTGCGCGGCCAGATAGGACGGACTGGCGCACAGGCGCCGGCCACTCTCGAACAACTTGCGCGCGATCAGGGTCGAGTCCTGCGGCTGCCCCACCTGGATGGCGATGTCCACGCCCTCCTCCAGCGGGTCGACCAGGCGCGAGGTCAGCTCCACCTCGGCGTTGATCTGCGGGTACTGGCGCATGAACTCCCCCAGCACTCGCCCGAGGAACAACTGACCGAACTCGATCGGCGTGGTGATACGCAACAGCCCGGAAGGCTCACGCTGCAACTGCATGACGGCCTGCTCGGCCTCGGCGAAGTCGAGCATGATCTGCCGGCAGCGCTCGTAGTAGGCCTGCCCCACCTCGGTCAGGCGCAGCTTGCGCGTGGTGCGATTGAGCAGGCGCACACCGAGGCGCTCCTCGAGCAAGGCGATGCGCCGGCTCACGGTGGACTTCTGCATGCCCAGGCTGGTCGCCGCCTGGGTGAAACTGTGGCACTCCACCACTCGGGTAAAGATCAGTGCGTCATCAAGCCCCATGATTGTTCCTCATAAGCAACAAAGCATGCCAAGTCTAGAGTCTACTAGCGCAAAGGGAACACTGTTAAATTCGCTTACATTTCTCCGCCGCTTCCCGAGCCTCACGCATGCCCGCCAAACTGCAACGCCGTCTTCTCGTCTTCGTGACCCTGCTGGTGCTGATCGCCGGCGCCCTGCTCATCCAGTGGCTGTTGATCGGTCGCTACCAGGAAAGCACCGACAACGCCTACGTGCAGGGTGAAATCACCCGCGTCTCCAGCCAGCTCAATGCGCGCATCGAAAAGGTGCTGGTGCGCGACAACCAGCACGTGGAAGCCGGCCAGTTGCTGGTCGAACTGGAGAACAGCGATTTCCGCCTGGCCCGCCAGCGCGCCCTCGCCGCCCTGGAGACCCACCAGGCCGAACGCGCCCAGGCACAGAGCAAGCTCGACCAGCAAGGCAGCCTGATCGCCGCCAGCCAGGCCGACGTCGCCGCCAGCCAGGCTACCCTGGAACGCGCGCAGATCGACCTTGGCCGCGCCCAGACGCTGCGCAAGCCGGGCTATGTCTCCGAAGAACGCGTGACCACGCTGGCCGCCGACAACCGCGTGGCCCGCTCGCAACTGGCCAAGGCCCAGGCGGACCTGCAGGCCCAGCGCCAGCAGGTGGCCAGCCTCGAAGCCGAACTCAAGCGCCTGGATGCCCTGATCCTTTCCGCCCAGGCCGATCTGGAACAGGCCGACCTCAACCTTTCGCGCACACAGATTCATGCGCCGATCAGCGGCATGGTCGGCCAGCGCTCGGCCCGCGAAGGCCAGGTGGTACAGAACGGTGCCTACCTGCTCTCGCTGGTACCCGATCAGGACATCTGGGTGCAGGCCAACTTCAAGGAAACCCAAATCGGCCGCATGCGTCCAGGGCAGAAGGCCGAGTTGCTGTTCGACAGCTATCCCGACACCCCCATCGAGGGCCACATCGACAGCCTGTTCGCCGCCTCCGGCGCCCAGTTCAGCCTGCTGCCGCCCGACAACGCCACCGGCAACTTCACCAAGGTGGTGCAGCGCATCCCGGTCAAACTGACCTTCTCCGCCGACAACCCGTTGCACGGACTGATCCGCCCCGGCATGTCGGTGGAAGTCACCATCGACCTGCGCAGCGACGAACACCATGGCGGGTGATGCACTGATCCGCCCGACCGAGGAGCCCAGCCGCCGCGACTGGATCGCGGTGATGAGCGCGATGCTCGGCGCCTTCATGGCGGTGCTGGACATCCAGATCACCAACTCCTCGCTGAAGGACATCCAGGGCGCGCTGTCCGCCACCCTGGAGGAAGGCTCGTGGATCTCCACCTCCTACCTGGTGGCCGAGATCATCATGATCCCGCTGACGGCCTGGCTGGTGCAGCTGCTGTCGGCACGGCGCCTGGCCGTCTGGGTCTCGGTGGGCTTCCTGATCGCCTCGCTGCTCTGCTCCATGGCCTGGAGCCTGGAGAGCATGATCGTGTTCCGCGCGCTACAGGGCTTCACCGGTGGCGCACTGATCCCGCTGGCGTTCACCATGACGCTGATCAAGCTGCCCGAGCATCACCGCGCCAAGGGCATGGCGCTGTTCGCCATCACCGCCACCTTCGCGCCCTCCATCGGCCCCACGCTTGGCGGCTGGCTGACCGAGAACTGGGGCTGGGAATACATCTTCTACATCAACGTGCCGCCCGGCCTGATCATGATCGCCGGCCTGCTCTACGGCCTGGAGAAGAAGGCGCCGCACTGGGAACTGCTGAAGACCACGGACTACGCCGGCATCGTCACCCTGGGCATGGGCCTGGGCTGCCTGCAGGTGTTTCTCGAAGAAGGTCATCGCAAGGACTGGCTGGAGTCGCAGCTGATCGTCGGCCTCGGCAGCGTGGCGCTGGTCAGCCTGATTCTGTTCGTCATCCTGCAGATCTCACGCCCCAATCCGCTGATCAACCTCGGCGTCCTGCGCGAGCGCAATTTCGGCCTGGCGAGCATCTCCAGCGTGGGGCTTGGCGTGGGGCTGTACGGGTCGATCTACGTGCTGCCGCTGTACCTGGCGCAGATCCAGGGCTACAACGCCATGCAGATCGGCGAAGTGATCATGTGGATGGGCGTGCCGCAGCTGTTCCTGATCCCGCTGGTGCCCAAGCTGATGAAGATCATCTCGCCGAAATGGCTGTGCGCCCTGGGCTTTGCCCTGTTCGGTGCAGCGAGCTTCTTTTCCGGCGTGCTCAACCCGGACTTCGCCGGCCCGCAGTTCAACCATATCCAGATCGTGCGCGCGCTTGGCCAGCCACTGGTGATGGTCACCGTCTCGCTGATCGCCACGGCCTACATCCTGCCGCAGGACGCCGGCTCGGCCTCGAGCCTGTTCAACATCCTGCGCAACCTCGGCGGCGCCATTGGCATTGCCCTGCTCGCCACCCTGCTCGACGCACGCGCCAAGGTCTACTTCGATTACCTGCGCGAATCCATCGTGCCGACCAACCCGCAGGTGGAACAGCGCCTGCAACTGCTGACGCAGACGCTGGGCAGCGAGCAGGCCGCGCTGGCCAGATTGAGCCAGATCGTCCACGAACAGGCGACGATCATGGCCTACAACGACGCCTTCCACTTCATCGGCATTGCCCTCGCCGTGAGCATGCTGGCGATTCTGCTGACCCGAAAACTGCCGCAGAACATGGCAGGCGGTGGCGCAGCGCATTGAGCCCCGCCCGTCGTAGGGTGGATGCCGCTTGTTGCATCTACCAGGCGCGGTGGATCGATGAAGCGCGATCCACCCTACGCCAACACCTCCCCCGTAGGAGCGGCTTCAGCCGCGAACCCAACCGTAGGGTGGATGCCGCCTTTTGCATCCACCAGGGGACGGTGGATCGATGAAGCGCGATCCACCCTACGCAGACTCCTCGCCCGTAGGAGCGGCTTCAGCCGCGAATCCAGCCGTAGGGTGGATGCCGCCTTTTGCATCCACCGGGGACGGTGGATCGATGAAGAGTAATCCACCCACGCCGACACCTCACCCGTAGGAGCGGCTTCAGCCGCGATCCCAGCCGTAGGGTGGACGACGCTCCATCCGTCCACCACCTGCGCACGCAACGGTGGATGAGAAGAGCGTCATCCACCCTACGCGACACGCAGAGGCGTAGCCCGGATGCAATCCGGGGGCGACCGCCCGAGATCAGACCTGCAACAGCCGGTCCCGCAGCTTCTGAATCTCGTCACGTAGCTGCGCCGCGGCCTCGAACTCCAGGTCGCGTGCCAGGGCATACATCTTCTCTTCCAGCTGGCGAATGCGCTTGGTGATCTCGCTCGGCGAGCGCAGCTCGGCCTCGTAACGCGCGCTCTCCTCCGCAGCCTTGGCCATACCCTTGCGCTTGTTGCTGCGCGCCCCCGGCACCACCGCGCCTTCGAGGATGTCCTTGACGTCCTTCTGCACGCCCCTGGGCACGATGCCGTTGGCCTCGTTGAAGGCGATCTGCTTGGCGCGACGTCGCTCGGTCTCACCGATGGCGCGCTGCATCGAGCCCGTCATGTTGTCGGCATAGAGAATGGCCTTGCCGTTGAGGTTACGCGCCGCACGGCCGATGGTCTGGATTAGCGAGCGTTCGCTGCGCAGGAAGCCCTCCTTGTCCGCATCGAGAATCGCCACCAGCGACACCTCGGGCATGTCCAGGCCCTCACGCAGCAGGTTGATGCCCACCAGCACGTCGAAGGTGCCCAGGCGCAGGTCACGGATGATCTCCACCCGCTCCACCGTGTCGATGTCCGAGTGCAGGTAGCGCACCTTGACGTCGTGATCGCCCAGGTAGTCGGTCAGGTCTTCCGCCATGCGCTTGGTCAGGGTGGTGACCAGCACACGATCACCCGTCGCCACACGCAGACGAATCTCCGACAGCAGGTCGTCGACCTGGGTACGCGCCGGGCGCACTTCCACTTCGGGGTCGACCAGCCCGGTCGGCCTTACCACCTGCTCCACCACGCGCCCGGCATGCTCGCCTTCATAGGGGCCGGGCGTCGCGGAAACGAAGATGGTCTGCGGGCAGGCCGATTCCCACTCCTCGAAGCGCATCGGCCGGTTATCCAGCGCCGACGGCAGGCGAAAACCGTACTCCACCAGCGTTTCCTTGCGCGAGCGGTCACCCTTGTACATGGCGCCGACCTGCGGTACCGAAACGTGGGATTCGTCGATCACCAGCAGCGCCTCGTCCGGCAGGTAGTCGTACAGGGTCGGCGGTGGCGCACCCGCCGGGCGCCCCGACAGGTAGCGCGAGTAGTTCTCGATGCCGTTGCAGTAGCCCAGTTCCAGGATCATCTCCAGGTCGAAGCGGGTGCGCTGCTCCAGGCGCTGCGCCTCGACCAGCTTGTTCGCGCCGCGCAGGTACTCCAGGCGCTGCTGCAGCTCGACCTTGATGTGCTCCACGGCCTCCAGCAGCGTTTCGCGCGGGGTGACGTAGTGGCTCTTGGGGTAGAAGGTGAAGCGCGGCAGCTTCTGGATCACCTCGCCGGTGAGCGGATCGAAGGCACTGATGCTCTCCACCTCGTCGTCGAACAGCTCGACGCGAATGGCCTCGAGATCCGACTCCGCCGGGAAGATGTCGATCACATCGCCACGCACCCGGAAGGTGGCGCGGGCAAAATCCATGTCGTTGCGCGTGTACTGCAGCTCGGCCAGCCGGCGCAACAGGGCGCGCTGGTCCATCTTGTCGCCCCGGTCGAGGTGCAGCACCATCTTCAGGTACTCCTCGGGGCTGCCCAGGCCGTAGATCGAGGACACGGTGCAGACCACGATGACATCCTGGCGCTCGATCAGCGCCTTGGTCGCCGACAGGCGCATCTGCTCGATATGGTCGTTGATCGAGGCGTCCTTCTCGATGAAGGTGTCCGACGACGGCACATAGGCTTCCGGCTGGTAGTAGTCGTAGTAGGAAACGAAGTACTCCACCGCATTGTTCGGGAAGAACGCCTTGAACTCGCCATAGAGCTGTGCCGCCAGCGTCTTGTTCGGCGCCAGGACCAGGGTCGGCCGCTGCACCTGGGCGATCACGTTGGCGATGGAGAAGGTCTTGCCCGAACCGGTCACCCCCAGCAGTGTCTGGTGCGACAGGCCGGCCTCCAGCCCCTCGACCATCTGCCGAATCGCCTCGGGCTGATCACCGGCAGGCTTGAAGCGGGTCACCAAATGAAAATCGGACATGCAGCACCTCGACAAATTAGCTGTGACGCATCCCGTCGGACGGCGTCAAAAGCCATGAATTGCGGGGCGAGTTGGCAATAGCGCCAAGTAGAGTCGAATTACCTGGCAAAAGGCCTTAATTCAGGGCTTTGCGCTGTCGCCCCCTGGATTCAGGGTCGTTATACTAACGCCCCGTTTACGCGCTCCCTAGCGCTTTCGTTGGGGACGCCTGGCCACCCACCCCTCACTCGAGCTGCCGCACCCATCATGAGTCTCTTCTCCGCCGTCGAAATGGCTCCGCGCGATCCCATCCTGGGCCTCAACGAAGCATTCAACGCAGACACCCGCACCACCAAGGTCAACCTTGGCGTAGGCGTCTACTACAACGAGGAGGGGCGAATTCCGCTGCTGCGCGCCGTCGCAGAAGCCGAAAAGGCGCGCATCGAGGCCCACGCCCCGCGTGGCTACCTGCCGATCGAAGGCATCGCAGCCTATGACAAGGCCGTACAGGAACTGCTGTTCGGCAAGGGCGCAGCCCTGATCGAGGACGGCCGCGTAATCACCACCCAGGCCCTGGGCGGCACCGGCGCACTGAAGATCGGCGCCGACTTCCTCAAGCGTCTGCTGCCGGACGCCACCGTTGCCATCAGTGATCCGAGCTGGGAAAACCACCGCGCGCTGTTCGAGTCCGCCGGGTTCCCGGTGCAGAACTACCGCTACTACGATCCGTTCAGCAATGGCGTGAACCGTGGCGGCATGCTCGAAGACCTGCGCAACCTGCCGGCCCGCTCCATCGTCGTACTGCACGCCTGCTGCCACAACCCGACCGGCGTCGACCTGCAGCTGGAAGACTGGAAAGCCGTGCTGGACGTACTGCGCGAGCGCGAGCACGTACCCTTCCTCGATATCGCCTACCAGGGTTTCGGTGACGGCATCGAGCAGGACGCCGAGGCCGTGCGCCTGTTCGCCGAGTCGGGCCTGGAGTTCTTCGTCTCCAGCTCCTTCTCCAAGTCGTTCTCGCTGTATGGCGAGCGCGTCGGCGCCCTGTCGCTGGTCACCAGCAGCCGTGAAGAATCGACTCGCGTGCTGTCGCAGCTCAAGCGTGTGATCCGCACCAACTACTCCAACCCGCCGACCCACGGCGCCACCGTGGTCGCCAACGTGCTCAACAGCCCTGAGCTGCGCGCCATGTGGGAAGCCGAACTGGGCGAAATGCGTGATCGCATCCGCAGCATGCGCCTGGCCATGGTCGAGCAACTGGCGGCGCTGGGCGCCAAGCGTGACTTCGGCTTCGTCGCCGAGCAGCGCGGCATGTTCTCCTACTCCGGCCTGACCGTGGAGCAGGTAGAACGCCTGAAGAACGAGTTCGGCATCTACGCCGTCGGCACCGGCCGCATCTGCGTCGCCGCGCTGAACCACGGCAACCTGGACAGCGTGACCCGCGCGATTCACGCCGTACTCTAAGCTTCGCCAGTAACCTGCAAAAACGCCGGCTTGCAAGCCGGCGTTTTTGTATGCACTACAGCCACCTCCGCAGGAGGGGCTCCAGCCGCGATCGGCTGCCGTCGCGGCTAAAGCCCCTCCCACGGGACCAGCGCTGCACAGGCTACATCGCAGTGAAGCCGAAGCCAGAGCAAAGTATTGACTTCCCCTTTTTAATCAGTAACATACGCACCGTTGTTCCGCGATAGCTCAGTCGGTAGAGCAAATGACTGTTAATCATTGGGTCCCTGGTTCGAGTCCAGGTCGCGGAGCCAAATTCAAAAGCCTCGGTTGATCCGGGGCTTTTTTGTGCCTGCCGGACTCTCACCAGGGACTACGTCCCAGGTTATTCGCTTCGCTCACCCCCTCGGGGCCGCGCTGAAGCGCGTTCAGTTGCGCTGTCGAGTCCAGGTTGCGGAGCCAAATTCAAGAGCCCAGCCTAGTGCTGGGTTTTTTATTGCCTGCAGACTCTCACCAGGGACTGCGTCCCAGGTTATTCGCTTCGCTCACCCCTTCGGGGGCGCGCTGAAGCGCGTTCAGCTGCGCTGTCGAGTCCAGGTCGCGGAGCCAAGAGGGCCACGTGAGTCGCCACCTGGTTGATGCCTTCCCACTCCCTGCTCCTGGACTGGCCCCGGTCAGCACCCACAAAAACGCAAAAGGCCGGTCAAGGACCGGCCTGGGCAGGGACGCCCGCAAGCGTCATTTCACACTCAGCTTGTCGCGATTCTTCTCCAGCGTCGCCTCGCCAATTCCCTTCACCTCCAGCAACTCATCGACCGTGGCGAAATCACCGTGCTCCTCACGGTACGCGACGATCGCCTGAGCCTTGGTCGCACCGATGCCGGCCAACTCACGTTGCAGCGTTGCCACATCAGCGGTATTCAGATTGACCAGACCGGTTTGCACCACCTGAGTGGCAGCCGCTTTCGCAGGCTCGGTCTTGGGGGACTCAGCTGCAGTCACGGCCAGGGGAAGGGAAACGAGGACAGCCAAAAGCAGTGAAGAAAGACGAACTTTCAACATGGGAAACACTCCTTGTAAATGAAAAAGCGAAGCCTTCTTGGCTTCGCCCTCCAAACTACACCTTATCCCCCGGCTGTCAAATCCTCGCCTCAGCGCTCCCGGTTTCGCAGGTGGATCCAGTCGACGATCTCACCCTCAGGCACGTAGCCATGTACCGTCTCGCGCAGCAACATGCGCACGCGCGCGTAGTCATCCTCGTCGACGGCTGCCAGCAGCGCCTGAAGACGCGCCTTGAGCTCCTCCCAGGGCAGCATGTCCTCCTCGGCACGCATGATCATCGGATGCTCGGTCGGCTTCACATCCTCGCCAATCAGCAGCTCCTCATAAAGCTTCTCGCCGGGACGCAAGCCCGTGAACTCGATGGTGATGTCGCCATGCGGCGTGCTCTCGTCGCGGACGGAAAGTCCGGAGAGGCGAATCATCTTCTCAGCCAGATCGGCAATCTTCACAGGCGAGCCCATGTCGAGCACGAACACGTCGCCGCCCTGCCCCATCGACCCCGCCTGGATCACCAGCTGCGCAGCCTCGGGAATGGTCATGAAATAACGCGTGATGTTCGGATGCGTCACCGTCACCGGCCCACCCTGCTTGATCTGCTCCCTGAACAGCGGAATGACCGAACCGGAAGAACCCAGCACGTTACCGAAGCGCACCATGGTAAAGCGCGTCTTGTTGACCTGGTGGACGCCCTGCTCCTGGCCGAAGAGCAACGGCGCCGACTCACGACTCAGCGCCTGCAGCACCATCTCGGCCAGGCGCTTGGTGCTGCCCATGACATTGGTGGGACGCACGGCCTTGTCCGTGGAAATCAGCACGAAGTTGGCGACCCCCGCCTTGATCGAGGCCTGCGCAGCATTGGTGGTACCCACCAGATTGTTCAGCACCCCCTCGGCAACATTGTGCTCGACCATCGGCACATGCTTGTAAGCCGCGGCGTGATAAACGGTATTCACCCGCCAGGTCTGCAGAATGTCGAACAAGCGCTCGAAGTTACGAATAGACCCCAGAATCGGCACCAGCCGGATAGACAGCGACTCCCGCTCGATCCGCTGCTGCAACTCGTTGTGAATGCTGTAGAGATTGAACTCGCTGTGCTCGAAAAGCAGCAAGGTGCGCGCACCACTGGCCAGTATCTGCCGACACAATTCGGAACCGATGGAACCACCGGCTCCCGTTACCAGCACGACCTGATCCTTGATGCAGCGCTCGAACAGATCCTGGCGAGGCGGCACCGCATCACGACCAAGCAGATCGGCGATGTCGACCTCCTGGATGTCCTCAACCTTCACACGCCCGCTGGCTAGATCAGTGAAGCCAGGAACACTGCGCACATGCAGCGAATAGGGCTCCAGCGCGTCGAGAATCTCACGCCTGCGCGCCCGCGAGATCGATGGCATGGCCAGGAGAATCTCGTCTGCCCCGGTCTCATCGATCATCTGCTGGATATGCTTGGGCGTATAAACACGTAGCCCTGCAATGACGCGGTTGGCCACCCCCGCATCATCATCCACGAATGCGACCGCCCGCATGGCCCGCCCCAGACGTAGCGCGGCAACCAACTGATTGCCTGCAGTCCCCGCGCCATACACGGCAACACGCGATATGCAGGCGTTGGTCTCACGCTGCCTGGCAATGGGCTCAAGCCACGAACCGATGAAAAACTGGCGCATTCCAAGGCGCAGGCCGCCAAGCAGCAGCAGACTCAACCACCAGTAATTGAACACCATAGAACGCGGCACAAGCGCTGTAGGACCTCGGTACCAGTAGACCGCAAGCGCCAGTACCAATGCCGAGAGAGACACGGCCTTCGCGATGGTGATGAGTGCATCACTGCCCACATAGCGCATCACCGCCCGATACATGCCCAGCCGAACAAAAATGGGCAGCGCGATCAGCGGTGCGACGATGAACAACCAGCCATGCCCAGAAAAAGGCTTGGCCGCATCGATTTCTCCCAGGCGAACTGCAAATGACAGCCAGAGTGCAACCCAGATGAGGATGGTGTCAGCCAACAATTGCAAGAGGCGCTTCTGACGCCTGGGCAAGCCGACCAGAAACTGGCGCACACCGTTCATCCTCACTCCTCAGATCGCCTTACCACAAAAAATGTCGTTTCAGCCAGATACATGCAACTTCGCCACTCGGCATGGACACTCGGATCGAGAGCCTTAATGCACAACCCGATCACCTGCACCTTTACCCAGTGCCGTTTGCAGAATCAGGCTGAAGTAGAGAGAAACCGACATCGACCGGATCATCTTCTCATCGGTCTCGGCAAGCAAAGCCGGTGTCGACATATCGATCCCCTGCACCTGGGCCAGCCCCGTGATACCTGGGCGAACACCATACACACCGCGCGCATCCCGCTCAGTGATCAGCTCGCCCTGATTGAACAGATTAGGCCGGGGTCCAACCAGGCTCATCTCGCCTTTCAGCACGTTCCAGAGCTGTGGCAACTCGTCGAGCTTGGTCTTGCGCAGAAAGCCCCCCAAGCGCGTGATCGAAGTACTGGAGGCCAGATGGCTCGCGACAGAAGCGGTATCCACGGCCATAGTCCGAAACTTGACCAAGGTAAACGGCCGCTTTCCACGGCCTACACGCTCCTGACGAAACATCGGAGATCCCGTGTCCAGCAACCCGAGCACATAGATCAGAATCAACACCGGGAAGCCAAAGACCAAACCCAGCAAGGACAGAGCAACATCAAAAACTCGAATCACAAACCCAACCTCAGAAAGCCTGTCAATCTGACAGCAGGAAACAACGCTTCAGCCCCGCCTCAACGGTGAAGAGCGGTCGCCAATCCAGCGTCTCGCACGTGTGCGAGATATCTACTTGCAGCGAGCCCAGCAAACGCTGAGCCATCGCTTTTCGCCCCAGCAACGCAGCACCAAACTGCAGGACACCGGCCGGCACGGGCACAAGGCGTGAAGGTCGCCCCATCGCCTCTCCCACCAGACGCAGCAACTCGGTCGTCGACAGATCTCGGCCGTCGCCAGCCAGAAAGACGTTATTGGCAGCGGCGGGATGACCTACGCAACGAACGATGAGGTCCACGAGGTTGTCGAGACCGATCAGTGTACGCCGATTGTGAATGGACCCAAGCGGCAGTGGAATGCCCTTCCCGACCCAGCGCATCAAGCTCCCGAAGTTACCCGGTGCCCTTGGGCCGTACACCAGGGGGGGACGAATGATCACCACCTCCATCCCTGTCTCCCGCTGAACCTGCCAAAGCCCCTGCTCAGCCTCCCATTTGGACTGGGCATATGGCTCCGCCGGATGCGGAAGATCTTCTGCGGTGAACGGCCGAGTATTGGCGTTTCCGTTGACACCGATAGAGCTGATGAAAACGAAACGCTTCACACCTGCGGCAGCAGCTTGACGAGCGAGTGTCAGCGCGCCGTCGACATTGGTCATACGCAAGCGTGCGAGTTGCTCGCCCGGGCTAACATGCGGCACATGGGCCACCGCAGCGGCATGCACGACGGCGTGGACACCCTGCAACGCCTGCGACCAGTCGGTATCGGCTTTCACCTCCCCTACCGACACCACCCTGACACCCTCCGCGAAAGGCTGCTTTAGCCTCCGAACAGACGCAACGACCTGCCACATGGGCTCAGCCACGAGACGGGCTACCAGCGCCGAACCGATAAATCCCGAAGCGCCAGTTACCAGCACTGTTCCGCGCTCAATCATTACCGGCCCCCTTGAGCATCAGCGCCCAGCAGATCAGGGCAAAGAACGCCTTGTCCCGCAATCGGCGTCGGCACTGCCAAGCACGCAACGACAAGCCGAACAGAGCAAAGCGATATGAGGTATCCAGACGAGAGATCAAAGGCAACTCCTGCGCATCCAGGATACTGGCGATCAAACGCACCTGGGCCAGCCACCAACCATTGAATACCTGCCTGGCTCGCGACTGCAGCGCCTTAACCCCGGTATTGGCACCAACCTGATTGTTCTCATGCTGGCGATACAACATCGAGGGCACAGGATCGATATACCAGCTATAGCCTTTGCTGCGAGCGAATGCGTAACAGAACCAGTCGTGCAAGGCGACGTGCTCGACACGCTCCTGGCAACCGAGCACGCACTGCTTGATCGCCTCCGCCAATGGTGCCGTCATCACGTAGGTGCAGCCGGGGCCTGCAGCTTCAAAGTGGTGATCCCACTTCATCTGCGCCTGGGATTTGTTCACCAGAACACGCCGCCCGTCGGGCCAGAAAGCCGTCACATTCGACGAGTAGCCATCACAACCACGAGACACGATATGGCGATGAGCGGTGTTGAGCTTGTCCGGCAGCCAGATGTCATCCTGATCGGCAAATGCGATGTAATCGAACGGTTCGAGGTCGACGTCACGCAACAGGCGGAAGAAGTTCTTCGCGGCACCGCCAAACACCTCTCCGTACGTCAACGGCACGACCCTCGGGTCAGTATCTGCAACATCGCACACCCAGGCATACGTGCCATCACTGGACCTGTCGGTGCTCACATACACCGTGACATCCACTCCAACCTGGCTGAGGATCGAATCAAGCTGTTCCGGCAGCCACTGCATGCCGTTGTATGCGGCAAGCAGAACGGCAAATCTGGGACAAGGGGAAGCGGACTCCTCCAGCACGCCTGCCTGGGCAAGCTCCGTACCCATTCAATGCACCTGCTGAAAAGGTTTGGGAGACATATGATTGAGGGCCTGCAAATCAGTCACCACGCGCTCAGATATCTCGCTATCGTCCACAACAACCAAACGCGATGTCGGCTCGATGCCCTCAGCACCAACGGGGGTGGAAACGACGGTTGCGCCGGCCTCCAGCATCTGCAGCACCTTTATCTTTACACCCGCACCGAATAACAACGGTGCGACACAAAGAGTTGCCGCCTGGAACGCTGGGGTGGGGTCGTCGACTGCCCCCGTAACCTTCACGCCCGGAACCAGTTTCCCCAATGCTCGCAAGAACAAACCAGGCGCAAGTCCGATCACCCATAATTGCGCATCAGGAAATACCCGACGAATTCTGCGCCACTTGAACAGAGCGAAATGAGTAATTGAGCGGCTGTTTTCAGGACGCCCCATGTTGCCAAAAAAGACCAGATTCGGCCCCGGTCCGAACTGAGCCAAAACGCTGGTGATTGAGCGAGCACCATCGACTTCCCCAACACCCAACCCCTGCACCCCCCATACCTCTGCACTACCGCCAAACTGCAGATGTCGAAGAAGTTGCTCATCTTTTTCCGACAGCAGGTAACAGCGCTTCACCTTGCTTAGCAGTGAAGCCTCGACCTTCTGCACCCAGGGAAACAACAGGCGCTTGAGCGGTGATCGAACAACCTTCTGACTGACAACGTCATGAACAAAATAGTGAACCGGTAACCTCTCAGCGTAACGTGCGAAACCAAGCGAAGAAGGGAAATCGATCCATAGCTCGGTAGGCTGATGCTGCTCAATGGCAACCTTCAGCGCGGCGACTGCCTGCGGCGATGTACGGGTGAAAAACCAAGGCGCTAGAACAGCACCGGAAAACACATGACGAAACAACCCCGCCAGCGCGGTCCAACGTGATGCCGGTACTTCTGTATAGGAATTGCACCAGGAATCCGCCGCAGCGTTCTTACGCTGATAACGGGGAGCGATGGCCAAGACATCCACTTGCGCGCCCTCATCTCGCAGGCGTCGCAACGTCTCGACACTGATGGCCTCGCCCGCACCAATATAACCACTGGCACCTGGATGAAAGGAGGTAACGAACAACACCTTGCGACGTGGCGTTAACATGCGGCCACCTCAATCAGACTTACAGCGAACAAAGCGTCCTCCCCTAGTACCCACATATCCGGCGACAGGCACTTCCGAGAAAAAGTTGCCATACAGACGACGAGATAAAATTATAAATTGCTACGGCGACGACGCTATCCACTAAACGTCCGACGACCAGCAATAATACACAGCACGTTCCAGGCTTTCTTTGCCTCGCCGCGCCGCAAACGATTTAACAATGCAACGAATAATCCGAGCCAGACCGTGACGATGTATTTACGATCATTCTTCCAGGTGTAGACCAGGCGATTTCTCAACACGTAAAAATCGGCCAAGAGCCCTCTTCCCCCGCCGGTGCTAGCGCCTTCCTTGTGATAGACCACGCTTGCTGTCGCCATGCCGATGGAGTACTTGCCACGCGCGCGACGAGCCAGATCTATTTCTTCGAAGTAGAGAAAATAATCTTCTTCCAACAGCCCGATATCCCTGAGCAAGCTGGTGCGGACAAACAACGACGCGCCAACGATGTAATCAATGTGCGTGTCCACTTCATCATCTTGGTAGGGCACCGCACTGCTCTGGTTTATCTTGTAGTGCCGGCTGATGGCCAGCCAGGGGTTGAAAACTCCGCCAAGACCTTGAATCAGACTACGGTCGTGGTGGTAGACCAATTTCGAACCACAGATACCGATGTCCGGCCGAGCCCGGCAGCGCTCGACTAATCGCTGCAGACTGTCGGGTTCGGCTTCGGTGTCGTTATTCAACAGCCAAACGAATTCGGCCTGCGGATCGGTCAGGGCGAGTCGTATGCCTACGTTGTTCCCTCCCGAGTACCCCAGATTGGCGCCGGTCTGAACCAGGTACAAAGCCGGCGGCGCCTCAGGCGACAGCTGCTCTGCCTCTTTACGCGTCAGTTCGCGCAAGGGATGCGCACGCAGATATGCATGATCGTCACGATGTGACTGTATCCAATCGCGAATGCACTCGTACGAGCCATCAGCGGAGCCGTTATCGCAGACAATTATCCGGAACGCTGCACCTTGCACGCCCATCAACGATTGCAGGCAGGCGATCGTGTCGTCTGCACCACGCCAGTTCAGCACCACGATATAAATCATGGACCGCTATGCCTCCGCCCCAGCACTGCGAACCTTGATCAGATACTGGTACTCGAACAGAGGCCTGCATAGCCCCAAGGTGGCCCAGTTCAGATAGCGGGTTTTACGGCCCTTCTCAAGGCCCGTAGAACTAACCGCCTCGAGAGTCAAGCCGGACGAGGTCATAAGCTCGATGGCAGTTTGCCTGGTAAAAAAGCGTAAATGAGTACGATCGAGAATCCCGGAGCTCTCGTACTGCCAGCGCCCCTGCAACAACAACGGCAACACCACGCGGAAATAACGCACATTAGGGATGCTCGTAATGATGCTCCCCCCTGGTGCGAGTAGATTGCCAATACGCGCCAGCGCTTTCCAAGGGTCGACAAAGTGCTCAAGCACATCGAGGCACAAGATCACATCGAAACCGCTGAAGCTCTCCGGCAGCGGAAGCGTTTCAAAATCGCCACAAAGCACATGATCGACCTTGCTTCTGGCCGCATCGGCAGAGTCGGCGAACAGCTCGATGCCATAGGTGCTCTGTGTATTGCCGAGGCTCTTCAACCAAGCCAAGGTATCGCCACGGCCGCAGCCAATTTCCAGGACCCGGTCAATATCAGCCGGCAGCAGCTGGGCAATTTCACCGCGGATATGTGAGTAGTAATCGCTGTTATCACCGGCGGTCATTTCTGCAAGCATCTCAGTTCTCCTCAGGTACCTGACCGAACACTCGGCGCACGGCCTCAAGAAAACTCTTGCCGTTTCGCAAATCCGGCTCGAGGTGACAGCCTTCCGCCCATTCGTTCCAGGCATTGATGAACACCAGCTGCTCCTCCTGCGGATAGTCCACTACACGACTGGCAGCATCACGCAGCCAGACCTCGAACAGTCGGGGATCATTGTTCTGAATGACCGTGGCTCCGGAACTACGCCTTGCTGAGTTATCCCAGCTGGGAATCACGCATGGAAACAAGCGCTGCGACGAACGCTCGGCAGCCATGGCGGTACGCGCCAGGGCGCGATAATCGAAACGATTCATTACTGCGAGTTCGGAGATACGATCAGTAAGTTTCAGACGGCGCAGCAGGTAGTTGATGGCACGTGGCACAAAGTTGCGCGCATAGCCCAGCGCGCTCTGGCGCAGCATCGTACGCGAATGAGGCTCGAACCCCACTAACGCATCAAACCCCAGCGCGGTGGTCTGTTCGTCGCTAAGGGTATGCATATGGCTACGGACCGCACACAGGTAAATGCCCGGCAGCCCCTGAGCTGCGGCCGCCTCACGCCAACGACTGATGGTAGTGGCAATGTCCGGGAACTGATCAATGCGGTAAATCAAGAATACTGGTTTGCCGGCCACCTTGATGTAACGACTATCAGCAAAGGCGCTGGCCAGATAAGCGAAATGCGCCTCGGGATCGTAGGTTTCCAGATCCTGGCCAATAAGGATCTCATGCTCTTGCCCGTCCCAGCGGCGACTCCACGTCTCGTTGGCCCAGCATACGCAGAACGGCAGGTCCGGCTGCTGTTCAGCCAGTACGGTTTCCAACGGACGCTCAAGCAGCAGCTGGCCATTGAACCAGTAGTGGTAATAGCAGAATCCACCTACGCCGTGCTCCCTGGCCATTTCCGCCTGAGCGATCTGGGTTTCCAGCAGCCGCAGATCATAAAAGCCCAGGTCAGCCGGAATATGCGGCTGGTAGTGCCCACTGAAACGCGGTTTGGCTTTGGCGACGTTGGTCCACTCCGTGAAGCCCTTGCCCCACCAACGATCGTTCTCGGGCGTTGGATGAAATTGTGGGAGATAAAATGCAATGGCTTTCATAAGGTCCCAGAGGTTTGCTTTTCCATGTGTTTAATCAATCTGGCAGGTGATCCTGCCACAACCGTGCATTCCGGAACGTCTCGGGTTACCACCGAGTTGGCACCGATAATGGCGTGATCACCAATAGTGACCCCCGATAGAATCACCACCCCCTCGCCGATCCAGACCCCGGAACCGATGCGCACTGGCCCCTTTGAATGGAGACGACGTTTGGCCGGAGGGACGGCGGGGTCCAGTGAATTCGTATCGCCGTGGGCATGGTCCGCGATGAATACCCGACTGGCAATTAACACATCATTGCCGATGCTGACTTCATCGATACAGCCCACGTGACAATGGTAACCGAACGACACCCGGTCACCGATCGTGATTCTGGGCGCGTAACGTTCTCCGGCGAACTCACAGAACGCTTCGATAATCAGCCCCGTTTCAGCAACAACCGATTGCCCCAGGCAAATACACTGCGGGTTGTGAATGCTGGCAACGGAGCGCAGATAGGTGCCCTCACCTACTGCGGAAAAACCACGCGCTCGAATGCTCCAGGCCATATAGGCAAAAAAACTGCTGAACAACCGGGGTAACCGGCCAGGTACGCACGCCGCAACCGCACGAGCAAGCACTCTGACAGATGATCTAGGAAGCGACATGCCAACTCTCCAACGGAATAAACATCGGCCCAGTCACTGCACGGACCTCCGTAACACCCAATGAGTGAACAGCGCTACAGAGTCCAGTCTGATCAGCAGACAAAGTGGGATGAATACCAACAAGAACAGACTGCAGGAGAACACCAGATAGAGCAGCGGCACCGAGACGACAAAGCTGATCAACGGCAGCACGCCCCAGACCACTAGCAAGGAGATCGCACTAGCAGCGATTACCTTGGACAGTTCCCCAAATACCGACCTGATCGGCGCCTGCGGCAAGTAAACCCATACAATAATGAAACCGAACGGAAGGAAATACAGGACCTCAACGAGCAGTTTGGCCGCTGGCAGGCCGATATAGCCAAACAACGCAACAGCCACGAATACAGACCCCATCATCGCCAAATGTCCCAGAGAGCCAAACAGCGAAGGCATTTTGGTTTTATGCAGAGCCAAGGAAACACGGCCGTTGATGGTAAAGAGCACAATGCATGGAATTACCAGCGAGAACACCTGCAAAGCGTGGGCGGTAATCGCGAGGCTCTCGGCCGAGTACTTTCCTCGACCCAGTAGCACAGAGGTTATTTCTGGTGAATTGAACGCCATCAATACGCTCAATGGCACCATGACCACCATTGCCACTTTCATGGCTACTGCATAGAGCGCACCCAGTGCATCCATCTGCTCGCTGGCCGCCAGCATAGACAGTCGCGTATTCAGCACCTCGATAACTGGCAAGGCAAGCAGCGCAATTGGCAGGGTGTAAATTTTCTGCGCGAATACCAGTGCGGTCAACTGTCCAGCGGGCAGGCCACTGGCGACATAGTCAAAAAAGAATACCGACATCATGCTAATAATGCTGGCCAGCCAGAAGGGCTTAACCACTCGCAGAAATTCAACCATGTCGCTTTTTGCGCCTAGCTGCGGTCTCGGCAAGCAACCGACGGTCTTCATACGCCAGAGTAGAAACGCAAATTGCACGATCCTCGACGCCGCCGCACTGATCGCCAAGCTTTCATAGCCAACGATACTCGCCATCGCCCAAACGCCCAGCACATTGACCGCCGGCTGCAAGACAATGCTTTGCGCTGCGGGAACAAACGCTTCTTTGGCCTGCAATAACACACGCAAGTAGTCGTTCAGCACGGTAAGAGCGAAGACAATCGAAAAATAGCGAAGTATCCGTTCGTTGTCAGCCAACAGTTCCAGATTGAATCGGGACACCACAGCGAATAAATGAACAGGGAAAAGCAGAATAATCACTGCCCCGCACACGGACAGAATCGCCAGATAGAACAGAAAGGCATTGGCAAAAGCACCGGCACGCGCCTGGTCCCCCGCGTGCACCAGCCGGATGTACAACGGAAGGAAGACTGCACTGAATACCGTGGTAATCAGCGCGGCAACCACCACCACAAACCCCGAGGCGAAAACAAAAACATCTGTTTGCGCCGTGGCACCAAACATATAGGCCACAAGCACAAAAGACAGATATGTAAGAATCGAGCCGGCCGCACTTATCGCCAAGTTACCCAGAGCGACAGAAAACAATGAGCGCTTGGGCAAGTCGCTTGCCGGTGTCATGGCCGCGGCAGCATCCGTTCGAGCGAGGCAAGAAACTTTGAATAGACCGAAGTACTGCTCAGTGTCGTATGGGCAATCTGATAACCCTGCTCAGCGATCTGCTCAAGTTCGTCGGCATGCTGTTGGTAGTAAGCAACCCGTTCCAGCAGATGCTCCAATGTGCCATCATACGCCACATAATGAACCCCAGGAACCATACCGATATCGCGGTACATTGGGTTATCCAACCCAAAATACGCAGCACCACAAGCCATTCCCTCGATAAAGCTGATACCTGGAAGATCGCAGACCTCCTCAGGCACGGCGAACATACGATAGGAATTGAAGAATTCAACAATGTCAGCATTGTAGTAGTTACGTTGCTGAACCAGGGCACGTGCCTCAGATGAATCATGCCCCTTGGCCTCCGAACCACAGACCTCTTGCACACGGCGGGACTCATCAAGGTCGTAGATAAATGAATCGACGAAATTAGAGAGCTCATTCTGCCGACCATAGATTTTTCGGCGCATTGGCTGCAATTCATTGTGCCCATAAAAATCAAAAAATTCGGTCGCTTTCATTTTATACGTGATCGACCCCGTCACCCCCAGTTTATTGGAGCGCGCCCTAAAATCTACTTTGCGTTGAAAGCGTGGAGCTGCGACGTAGGGCAAGAGCTGAAAATCACCAGAAACATTACCAAAGTACTTGTTAAAAAACGGGGAATTCCTCTTGAGATCATTCTCCGCAATAAGAAGATCCGGAGAAAGAATACGTAAATTCTCACTCCCCAGCCTAGGATTATAAGCAAAGTGAGTCATGTGAACGATTTTCAGAATGGAAAAACCAGACAATCGCTGAGCCAATAGCCTGCCTTGCTCAGCCACAGCAGTTGACTCATGAGTAAAACACCCATAATGCATTAAAAAAACAGCGTCCGCCTTATGCAACTGCTTAGACGTAAAAATCAAGCGAACCTTAAACAAATTAATTCTATTCAAAAGAGCCCAAAGAATAAGCCTTAAGGAATCTTTTAGCAGATCAACTAAACCCAGAATACCCGGCCGAAACCATAGTGCCGTCGAAATTGACGCAGAGCCATTTTCAGACAAATAATCAAACAACCCCGAGTATTTGTTTGGCAATTTTTGTCGGCTTAAGATTCGGCGCGTAGGATTTTTAAACCAAATATCGGAAAATGGCCGATAAAACACAATATTCATAAAGCTTCCAAAAAAAAGACAAACCATCCAGCAAGATTTTATCTTTTCAACTATCCCTTGAACGCTCTGATGGATAAGATCTTACCAACAGCATCAAACTCCAAAACGTCCATAACCAGAAGCGGCGCTCCACCATCAAACGAAATCTCCAGCTCAGCCGATACCGTACTACCATCCAAGTAAAGAGCGACGACAACCACATCGATAGTGCGGGAGCTAGCAAAAATCGAAGCTGTCGCTGCCAACACATCGTCGATACCTTGCCGACTGATCTCCCAATCTCGCAGAACTACGTTCGCTGCCAGAGACTCTCTTACGCCATTTATATCTCGAGAGGAAAATGCATTAAAATATTTGCCAGCCAGATCTTTTAGATTATTCACTGAAGAAACTCCGTTGTCGGATTGAGGGCCGTTATCTGCTCAATGATTTCCTGAGTAAAAGTACCTGCTCGAATGATTACAATAGGCCGATCGATCCCTACCAGAGCTGAAGGAAGCGCAACATTCAAATTGGTACCATAAAGACGCTTACCGGTCTTGTTTTTGTCATTATCTAGGACAGCCTTGATTCTCGAAACATCCAATCCAAAGCCAATCAAGTACTGAGCCTGCACATGCGCACCAAAGAGATATACGTCTCGCCCCTGCTCAAACGAAACCCTCTCGTTAATGGAGTCAATAAGCGCCTTATGGTAGCTGACATAATCGAGATAGAGCTTTTTGTTCTCCTGATACAACGAAGCACTTAATGTGGCACCCGATAATTCGTCATCACGGACCGCCGAATAGAAAATACTATGGTCATCTCTAAAATACTGTTTCTGCTCCAGGCGGAACCCATTACTGGCTAACAAAAAGTCTATATATTGCTCAGAAAGGTAGATCGTATGTTCAAAATTCAAGCAATTGGTGAATTTACGTTCAACCATAACCTTCATATTGGGCACAGAAAAGATCAGTCTTTTCCCAACCTCAATAAACTTTTTCAGGTCCCGCAAAAATTCAAGAGGCTCGTAAATGTGCTCAAACAAATGCGAGTGAACGACGGCATCGACCCCACCTTCGAGGGTAAAATTCGAATCAAAAAAACCTTTTAAAACGGTGGCCTTACACTCTGGGATAGGTGTTGGATTTGGCTCTAAAATTGTCCATGGAATCTGTTTCAGGCCCGCATACTTGACCGAAAGTATGCCATGCCCACCACCAACCTCTAGGACGGAAGCTGGTGAATAGCTCGCAATAAATTCAGCAAACGCCTGATGGTGAGCCTCCCAAGACGCACCAATAAAACCTGCTCCGTGCGACTCTGGGTAGAGAACCTCCAGAGGAACCAGTGGATTGAGCTGAATCATTCCACTGCTACGGCTAATATGAAATGACATATCAGCACAGACATCATCGGTTACGGGGTGTCTTACGCAGCCCATAAAAACTGGAAATTTCTCGAAACTGAACAACGGCTCAAGATCTTTCTCGCCCAGAATTACATCATGGTCACGGCGTATCATAATATTGCCCAATCCAATTTATATTAAGTAACGCATTAAAATTGTAAATCATAGCTAGACTTAGCTTGCCAGTTCGCTATGCAACATAGACTTGCCCAACGAATACAGCAGCAATGTATAAGGATGGTGGTGCAGCGGGGCAATATTCAAGTAAATAAGTGCCGTCAGGACACGAACCTTGCGGACGTCATAGCCATGATTCGCCAGCCACACTTCGAAGTAACGCTCGCAATCAACCAGCGACTGCCGACGATGTACATCAAATGCAATCTGGTCGGCCTGCCAGTCAGTATGGTACAGATCGAGATTGATCAACTCATGGTTGATGATCAGACCATGAAGTATCTTGGCCAAATCGTAGTAAACGTCACCGATGGTCAGGTCCCCGCCGAAGTCCTGCCGCCAGTCGAGAAAGACGAATTGTTCCTGCTCCGTCACGATAATGTTTTCAAAATGGAAATCACCGTGGAAGCGCCCTGGTAGCCCTTGCGCCAACCAGTTCCAGTCCACGCGACCCAGCAGATCACGCAGGGCTGGCATTGCTACGCCATTGATGGCCTCGGTACCATCCCCTTTACCGCAGGTGCTGTAGAACAGCTCCACGCGCTCCAGCGTCTTATCTCGATAAAAACGCAGGCAGTTTTCTTCAAACGCGCTTTTTTGCTCAGTGCTGAGCTGTTTGGCAGCCCAAAAACCTTGGCTGAACTCCAGCAACCGATGGAATCGGGGCAGCGTGACCACTTCGGAAAGTACCCGGCCCGTGACCTTGCCGTACCGATACATGTTCTCGCCGAAAGCCGTGATCTGCGGAACATAACCTTGTAGTTCCGCGACCCGTTTGATTCGGTTGGCGATAAACTTCTTGTCATCAGAGAACTTGATCACCGCATCACCAACGAACCAGATGGCCTCATTGGCCTTGTCTAGAATGTTCGGCTCATCCGGCTCGCGAAAATGTTCACGCGCAGCTGCAAGAGCTGGCAGGTTACCCGTGTCATGCCAGGTAAAACGCCGCGCCTTGATGCCGTGTTCGAGCAGCCGCCGCAGCCCGTAGGCCTCACCAGTGTCAATTGCCATGGAACCGCCCTGCTCCATGGCCAGCCAGAAGGCAGCAAAATCCTGAATACCGGCGAGCCCTATATACGGCTTATGGGTAGCAGGCTCACCAATACCCTTTTCACAGATATCAGCTACGTCATTACCCTTCAATGCCACGGTGCGGTAGGCGCTGATATCGTCAGCTTCGGCAAAACCCATCCAATTTTCATCGGGCGCAGGAATAGCCTCATCAGTCAGCGTATCGCAGGACATGAAGATGAAGGGTTGCTGCAAGTACTCACGACAGGCAAGCAGACTGAGCCCAAGACCCGAACCAGGCCCCTCAAAAGGCGCAACAACGGCAAAATGGAAGGTCCGCTCCGGATACGCCAGCTCAAGGTACTCCCTGACCAAGTGCCCTTTATGGCCTAGAGCGATAACGAACTCTACATCTTCAGGAAAGCGCTCTATGAGGTGAGACAGCGTCGGGCGGTTAGCAATACTGACCAGCGACTTGTTCAGAAAGCGAGTGAGCTCTCCCAGGCGAGATCCAGTGCCCGCGCATGGTATGCAAACCCGATAACTCATTGCGGAGCACGCTGGTAGTCATCGACCAGACGTACCACATCATCCATTTCTGGAGTGGAAGCTTCGAGGTATACGCTATCCTCAACACCCTCCATGCGATGAATGAGACCAGGCGGAATGGTGATGGTATCGCCGGCGCGGTACAGCTTTTCTTCCAGTGCGTCCTGGCTGGTACCCTGAACGATTTTCAGCACACCAGACAGCACATAGATCGTTTCTTTCTTGAAGTTATGGTACTGCAGACTGCAACGGTGACCGGCCCACATGGTCAATTTCTTGACCATGTACTTATCGTTGATTTCGACGACTTCTTCCTTGCCCCAAGGCTTTTCAATAACTTTGTATTCGCTCATGACTCGCTCACTCAAACTTTGTATTGGGCATATTCGGGGTGGAACTCAAAGAACTTGTCGTAGAAGCCTTTGACGTACTGCTGCATCGACCACTGGCTAGGAAAACCGTACTTACGGCGCATCCAACGGCGGCCTTCGGCGACGTACAGCTGAAGGTTCTCTTCGTACCCTTCGGTTTTGATTTCGTCCGCATGATCCAACAAATAGGACTCGTTCTCTCCCGCCCACACCTCGGCGGTAATGGCAGCCGCCCAGTCGTTGGCGTAAGCCTTAGCAATCAACTCATGCTCCGACCCATAACCACGGAAGTTGCTTCCGTCAAACAGAAAGTTCATCTCATCCGGTTCGTCGGTTTCGCAAATACTCTCAATGAACTGACGGCGCAATAAATAAGCGTTGTTATGAATAAACCAGAAATATTTGGTGGTTTCCTGCTTCAGCAACAGACGTTCGCCCCAGCGCTCGGAGCATGGCGAGAGAATACCAATACGCGGCTGCTCCGCAAGAATACGAAGCAGTGGCGCCAGGGTCGGCCCGGCCCGCAACTCTGTGTCGTTGGACAGCAGAAAGAACGCGTCATATTTGGAAAAACGTTCTTCCTTCAGCAACTGGACCAAGCCATAGTTCATACCGCGACTGTAACGCAGGCCATTCTGCATGACTTCCGGGCTATTGGCGTGCCAGGTGGCATGGCGGCTGAGCTTGTCAGCATCGGAGCCGGCTTCTACAACATAGATATCGGTCAACTCGCCATCGTGCTCAAGCAAATGTTCGTACAACCGATCAGTTACATCTGGCAGATTACGATTCAGGATGATGGTTGCGACTGATTTCATGCTGACCTCACCAGACGGAAGCTACGCAGATAGCGCAGGATACTGTTCTTGACCTGCTGCTTGAGATGCGCTTCCAGATCAATTTGTTTACGAGCCAGTAACTGGGCAGCCTCGACTTTCAACTCTTTGCACTCAGGTGTCGAAAATACATAGTGCCCAGCAATCAACGAGCGATCACGATCGGTGGCAGTAGTGCCATCAAGCATCCACTTATCCCACTTGTTCGACTCGTAAGCCAGTGCTAGAAAGCGTGTTGCCAGCTCATGAAGACCATTGTCCTCAAGCACTCCGACCAAAGCCTTGCTCTCTGCCACGCCAAATTCGGGTGCAACGTTGGCCGCGTGAATACCCAGACGCGGATGCCATTGCAACGCCTCATCGGAAAGATAATCGGTGTTGTGCTCTTTCATGAAGATGCCATGACGATTACAGATCTCAATCATCTTCGGCAGCTGGATTTCAGCAGGAATTTCATTGGCCACACGCACGGGTGAATCGAACGACCCCACGTTGCGCATTTCCATTACCCGTGTGCCGCATTGAATAACTACAAATGCGGGCGGATCAAACCTGTTCTTGCGACAAAACTTGTTGATCTCGTTCAGCGTGTAGTCGAGCTCTTCTTGAGAGTTCGTGCTTCCGCTCTGTTCTTCGGTGCCCACCTCGAAAATGATCTCACGATTATGCTGCTGCGCCTGTGACCAGCAATAATCGTAAAGATCAAACACGCGGTCCAGAACCTCATCAACATCTGGCTGACCATGGATATCAACACTGGGGTCGATGTGCAGCACCTGGAAACCCGCAGCAATGTCCGAGCGATAAGACGACTTAGCCGATTCCATAGCGCGGCGCAACCCTAACTGAGCGTCCTTCTCACGGGTATTCTGCCATGGGCCACCGTGATCACGCGCCAAGAGGATCTTGCCTTTCTTGTCCTTATCCGTGACATAACGAGCAAACTCTTCAGTGGTCCAGTTATTCACGTAGCCACCGCCAAACTCTTCCGAATCGATCTGACGCCGACTGGCAATCATCAGGATCGGAACCTCGTGCTCGTTGGCCAACTCGATGGTTGCATCAACACAGTTGACGCTCATCGGTCCAACACCGAGAAGTGTGCAGTGTCTTTTCTGCAAAAAAGATTGCAAGCGCTGATGAATCATACGGTCCACTCTCCAGAGAGTTTCTGCTGGGCGTTAGGCAGTTGCTCAGGGTTGAAAGGGGTAAAGAACTTTTCCAAGAGATGCAGAGCGGCCTCTGCAACGGCACGATCACCGCCCGATCGCTCAGTGATGTAGGAGGCATATGCCTTAGCATTTTTATCTGCATTGGCTGGCGCGATGCTATAACCGACCTTTGCCATCACATAGTGGTCAAAGATTCCGTCTCCCATATAAATGACAGACTCAAGGGGATAGCGCTCGGCGATCCACTCAGCACGACGCACCGTACTGACGATATCCAGCTCAAACCCCATATCGTCAACAATACGTTTTTTACTGATCGGAAAGCCTTTCTTGTCTCCAGTGACAAATCGGATATCTACGAACCCTTTAAGCAAAGACAGACCGTCATTGTCATCCGGGCCAAATATTTTCATGACCTTACCCTCGGCAGTGTACAAAAAATGCCCAGTAGTCATTACACCATCAACATCAAGAATAAAAACTTTCTTTTCAGGAAGCTTAAGTTCATCACCCATATAACCCTACCTCAACAGCCTGATAACACTATTGTTCGCACGAGAGACTTCTAATACCTAACGACCTTGCCAAATACTCCCTGTCCCTCAATTACTTTCACCTCTAGAACCTCAGTGATGAACAGCATGCTATCCCCGCCCATACTCATCATCATAACGAACAATGTCGTCCTCCCCGAGGTAGCTTCCGGACTGTACCTCAATAATCTCTAGAGGTGTTGAGCCGACGTTGGCGAGGCGATGCACTTCCCCCAACGGGATGTAGGTGCTCTGGTTTTCAGTAAGCAGCAGTGTTTCGTCCCCCCGCGTAATTTCCGCGGTACCTCGCACGACGATCCAATGCTCAGCTCGGTGATGATGCTTTTGCAAGCTGAGGCTCGCCTTGGGGTTGACCTGTATACGCTTGACCTTGAAGCGCCCACCTTCATCAATGCTGTCATACCAACCCCACGGGCGATGCACCTTCCGATGCAGGGCATGCTCTTCGCGTGACTGCTGGTTAAGCAGGGTCACAATCCGCTTAACATCCTGACAGCGCGTCCTGTCTGCAACCAGAACAGCGTCTGCCGTTTCAATCACCACAAGATTCTCGACACCGGCCAGCGCGACGAGACGACTACTGGCGTGTACAAGCGAGTTGCCGCTGTCGATTATCAACACATCACCATGAAGGGCGTTGCCCCGGTCATCCTTGGGTGACACTTTCCACACAGCGTCCCAGGCCCCCAAGTCACTCCAACCTGCATCCAGGGGCAGCATCCTTATGGGGAAATTACTTCCAGGGCACTTCTCCATGACAGCGTAATCAATCGACTCACTGGGAACTGCCGTAAAGAGCTCTTTATCAGGACGAATGAAAGCACCATCTATTCGCTTACCCTCCCAGCTCTTCCTGGATGCCTGGAGAATGTCCGGACGGAAAGCGCTCAACGCCTCTAACCATACGGAGGCCCTCAGTACGAATAAGCCTGCATTCCAGTAATAATCGCCTTCGTCCAGATAACGCTGGGCAGTTTCCTGATCAGGTTTTTCTACAAAGCGCTCGACAACAGATACCAATTCATCGTCGGGAGCTACCTTGATATAGCCATATCCCGTTTCGGGGCTGTCAGGAACGATACCGAGAATAACGATGTTGCCTTCAAGCGCAGACTCGGCTGCCTGAAGTATCGCAAGACGGAAAGCCTCGTTGTCGTTGATCGCTTGATCAGCCGGAGCCACCACCAAGACGGGATCCGCCCCCCCTTCACACGCCGCCAGCGCAGCCAAAGTGAGTGCCGGAGCAGTATTGCGCCCAACAGGCTCGAGTAGGAATGTTGCATCCTTGACCTCAAGCTCCCTGAGTTGCTCCTGGGCCAGAAAGCGGTGCTCATCATTGCAGATGATATAGGGAGAGCGAACCGCGTCGCTCGCCGCCGCTCCTCCCAGGAGCCGCCTTACAGACTGCTGGAACAAACTTTCATTGCCAGTCAGGCACAGGAACTGTTTCGGAAAACCTGACCGAGAAAGCGGCCACAAACGTGTACCTGCCCCACCGCAAAGCACGACTGGTTGAATGGAATTAACTGGCATCATGAAGCGGCGAACCTGAGTAATGGGTATTTCTTGAGGCAATGACAAACTGCTCCGCCGAGCCCCAAATCCAGAATGACATTGCGTTCATCAACGAAAGACGTGAACTGACTCCACCCTCATCCGCCATCGCCTCCTGATCGCATGGCAGCACTTCTGAACGACTTAAGGCCGGACGTGCTACACCGCAAACCACCCTGCGTCGTCCCATATGAGCAGGACAACCTCTGATGGTATGTACTTGCACACAAAAGTCATAGCGCTCTCCGTCATTTTCCACGTAGCCATCACCTGGGGCAAAACACCGACTCCGGCATAGGCGCGCCTTCCACCTGGCAACTGACGAGTAGCGCGCAGTACTTCCCATCGACCGACGTACCGCTGAGGCAACTGACAGCACGGTCGCCTGGAAAAAGGCCACTGCCGAGAGCCAGCACTTGCAAGGAGCGCCCCCAAGCGGCCGCCAGATCGATTCGAGACTACGTAAAAATTGTTGTTGATTGCGACCAACGCGCCCCTTGAGGGCGTATCCCCGAGCGAGCAGGAGAAACCTGCCTGATCGCTCAGCGCGGAGAATTTCACCATTCAAGCCGGTAGCATTACTACAGGGAGCACGCCCAACATGGTCGACACGAGCATGATCCATGCTCATGTTCCAGACGCCAGGTCAGGACAACTCGGTGGAGGGGGGCACAAAACCGTATGCTCATCATCTATCTGCCATCGATGGCATGAGCTTGTAGCACCTATGGCAGCAGCAAGATGAGGGTACCGCAAAGGTCAATCCCTTAACGACAGAAGCCTAAAGGGACTCGGCCCAGTAGTACGGGTTAGATTCAGCCTTTGCGGAAGCAATGTGGTCAGTAAGACTGGCCAACTAGGCAGCGATATGAAAACCCGCACATTTTCCCGGTTTTCTGTTATTTCGCAACCATGACAAAGGGATGACGCCGGCAAGCGGTTCAGCAGGCCCTGCGGATCAGGTCACTCGTCTTCGTTGACCCGATCCCGCAGCTCCTTGCCTGGCTTGAAATGCGGCACGAACTTGCCATCCAGACGTACCGACTGACCGGTTTTCGGGTTGCGCCCTACGCGCGGGGCGCGGTAGTGCAGGGAGAAGCTACCGAAGCCACGGATCTCGATGCGATCCCCTGTCGCCAGCGCCTGGGACATCTGCTCCAGCATGGTCTTGATGGCCAGCTCGACATCCTTGGAGGAGAGCTGACCCTGGTGAGTGACGATTCGTTCGATCAACTCCGACTTGGTCATGGTTTTCCCTTCTTTTTCAAGCGGCTAGAAGACTCGATGGATCGGTTTTAGCACGCTGGTCAGCTTTTGAACAGCCCAAAAAACAAGGTGTTAGCGCAATATCCGGATTGAGAGTTGATGACTCAGGCATAAGCGCCGCATCACGCACACATTCAGCGGGCGCAGCGAGTGCCGCCAGCCACTGCATGGCAACGGACCGATGAGCGCTGCAGAAACGAAAAAGGGCGGCCCGAGGGCCGCCCTTTTCTTCGATGAATTACCTGAACTTAGTTCTGGTTTTCCATCTGAGCACGGATCAGATCACCAATGGTGGTCGGGCCGGTGCTTTCAGCGTCTTGCTTGCTGCGCAGTTCCTTCATCGCATCCTTCTCGTCCTCGACGTCTTTCGACTTGATGGACAGGCTGATAACGCGGGACTTGCGGTCAACGCTGATGATCTTGGCTTCTACTTCGTCGCCTTCCTTCAGGACGTTGCGCGCGTCTTCAACGCGGTCACGGCTGATTTCGGAAGCTTTCAGAGTGGCTTCGATCTCGTTGCCCAGGTCGATGATGGCGCCCTTGGCATCCACTTCCTTCACAACGCCGCGGACGATGGTGCCCTTGTCGTTGAGGGAGACGTAGTTGCTGAACGGATCGTCTTCCAGCTGCTTGATGCCCAGGGAGATGCGCTCGCGCTCCGGGTCGACCGACAGGATGACGGTTTCCAGCTCGTCGCCCTTCTTGAAGCGACGCACGGCTTCTTCGCCGGCTTCGTTCCAGGAGATGTCGGACAGGTGAACCAGGCCGTCGATGCCGCCGTCCAGACCAATGAAGATACCGAAATCGGTGATCGACTTGATGGTGCCGGAGATCTTGTCACCCTTGTTGAACTGACCGGAGAAGTCTTCCCACGGGTTGGTCTTGCACTGCTTGATACCCAGGGAGATACGACGACGCTCTTCGTCGATGTCCAGAACCATGACTTCCACTTCGTCGCCGACGTTGACGACTTTCGACGGGTGGATGTTCTTGTTGGTCCAGTCCATTTCGGAAACGTGCACCAGACCTTCAACGCCTTCTTCCAGCTCAGCGAAGCAGCCGTAGTCGGTCAGGTTGGTGACGCGCGCCATGACGCGGGTGTTTTCCGGGTAACGGGCTTTGATGGCAACCCATGGGTCTTCGCCCAGTTGCTTCAGGCCCAGGGATACGCGGTTGCGCTCGCGGTCGTACTTCAGAACCTTGACGTCGATCTCGTCGCCAACGTTGACGATTTCGGACGGGTGCTTGATGCGCTTCCAGGCCATGTCGGTGATGTGCAGCAGACCATCTACGCCGCCCAGGTCAACGAACGCACCGTAGTCGGTGAGGTTCTTGACGATACCTTTGACCTGCTGGCCTTCCTGCAGGGATTCCAGCAGAGCTTCGCGCTCGGCGCTGTTCTCGGCTTCCAGGACACTGCGACGAGAAACGACAACGTTGTTGCGCTTCTGGTCCAGCTTGATGACCTTGAATTCCAGCTCTTTGCCTTCCAGGTGAGTGGTATCACGCACCGGACGGACGTCGACCAGGGAACCCGGCAGGAACGCGCGGATGCCGTTGACGTCAACGGTGAAGCCGCCTTTGACCTTACCGTTGATAACGCCCTTGACCACTTCTTCAGCGTTGAACGCAGCTTCCAGAACCAGCCAGGATTCAGCGCGCTTGGCTTTCTCGCGGGACAGCTTGGTTTCACCGAAGCCATCTTCAACCGCGTCCAGCGCAACGTGGACTTCGTCACCGACCTTGATGGTCAGCTCGCCTTGTTCGTTGAAGAACTGGTCGAGCGGGATGACGCCCTCGGACTTCAGGCCGGCGTGTACGGTAACCCAGTCACCGTCGATGTCGACCACGATACCGGTGATGATGGCACCCGGCTGCATGTCGAGGGATTTCAGGCTTTCTTCAAATAGTTCTGCAAAGCTTTCGCTCATGTTGATTCCTGTTGATCAAGGGCGGGGATTCGCCCAAACCACATTCCAGACCATGTGGGTTCGTTCATGTAAAAAGAGGCCTGCGGGACAAGGACTGGTCTCCCGCATGCCTCCTTGCGAGCTTTCCGACTTAGGACAGCCGGAGCTCTTACCCGGCGAGATCGCGCTCGGCGACCTCACGCAGAATTCGTTCTAGCACTTGCTCGATGGAAAGCTCGGTCGAATCCAGCAGGATTGCGTCTGCGGCAGGCTTCAGCGGTGCCACTGCGCGCTGGGTATCGCGCTCATCGCGCGCCCGAATCTCATCGAGAAGACTCGCGAGATTAACATCATCGCCCTTGGCCTTCAACTGCAGGTAGCGGCGGCGAGCACGTTCCTCGGCGCTGGCCGTGAGGAAAACCTTCAGCGGCGCCTCGGTGAACACCACCGTTCCCATGTCGCGGCCATCGGCGACCAGCCCCGGCATTTCCTGGAACGCACGCTGGCGCTGCAGCAGCGCTTCACGCACCGCCGGCAGCGAGGCGACCATGGAAGCGCCCGCCCCCACCTGCTCGTTGCGAATGGCGTCGGTGACCTCCTCGCCTTCGAGGATGATGCGTTTGTCGATGAACTGCACATCCAGATGCGCCGCCAGTTGCTTGAGCGCTTCCTCGTTGGTCAGGTCGATGCCGTGATTACCGGCGGCGAAGGCCAGCAGGCGATACAGGGCGCCGGAGTCGAGCAGGTTCCAGCCCAACTGCTTGGCCAGCAGCGCGCAGAGCGTGCCCTTGCCCGAGCCGCTCGGCCCGTCGACGGTGATGACCGGGGCGCTCATGCCTTGCCCTCTTCTGCCACGTTGATGCCCACTTCGGCCGCCAGGGCGAGGAAGTTGGGGAAGGAGGTGGCGACGTTGGCGCAGTCGTGAATGCGGATCGGCGCGCTGGCACGCAGCGAGGCGACGCTGAAGGACATGGCAATGCGGTGATCGCCATGCGCCCAGACCTCACCACCACCAATGGCGCCGCCTTCGATGACGATACCGTCCGGAGTCGGCTCGGCCTTGACGCCCAGCGCGACCAGACCATCGGCCATGACCTGGATACGATCGGACTCCTTGACCCGCAGCTCTTCGGCGCCGCGCAGCACGGTGCGGCCTTCGGCGCAAGCAGCAGCCACGAACAGCACGGGGAACTCGTCGATGGCCAGCGGCACCAGGTCTTCCGGGATATCGATGCCCTTGAGCCTGGCCGCGCGCACACGGATGTCCGCAACCGGCTCGCCGCCGACTTCACGCTGGTTCTCCAAGGTGATGTCGCCGCCCATCAGCTTGAGGATGTCGATCACACCGGTACGGGTCGGGTTGATGCCCACATGCTCGAGCACCAGCTCGGAACCCTCGGCGATGCTGGCAGCGACCAGGAAGAAGGCCGCCGAGGAAATGTCGGCGGGCACCTCGATACGGGTCGCACTGAGCTTGTGCCCGGACTCGACGCACGCCGTGGCGCCCTCGACGCTGACGGGATAGCCGAAGCCGCGCAGCATGCGCTCGGTGTGGTCGCGAGTCGGCGCCGGCTCGGTCACCGAGGTGCTGCCAGCGGCGTACAGGCCGGCCAGCAGCAGGCAGGACTTGACCTGAGCACTGGCCATCGGCATCTCGTATGCCATGCCGGTCAGGCGCTGACCACCCTTGATGGTCAGCGGCGGACGACCTTCCGGAGCGGTCTCGATCACCGCGCCCATTTCCCGCAGCGGCTTGGCCACGCGATTCATCGGGCGCTTGGACAGCGAGGCATCGCCGGTCAGGGTGGTATCGAACGGCTGCGCGGCCAGCAGCCCCGAGAGCAGGCGCATGGAGGTACCGGAGTTCCCCATGTACAGCGGGCCGGCCGGCGCCTTCAGGCCATTGAGCCCGACACCATGGATGGTCACGCGGCCATGATGCGGGCCTTCGATGACCACGCCCATGTCGCGAAACGCCTGCAGGGTAGCCAGGGCATCTTCACCCTCGAGGAAACCCTCGACCTCGGTCGTGCCTTCGGCCAGCGAACCCAGCATGATCGAACGATGCGAGATGGATTTGTCACCGGGTACGCGAATACGGCCGGCCAGCGAGCTACCGGGTTTTGCCAGGAAAATCAGATCGGTCGAGTGCATAGCGTCCACATAGGCCCTGCGGGCCAGAATTTTGCTGAAATGTTCGCGGGCCACGCGGGCGCGGGTGAACACGCCCAGCAGTTGATGCCCATCCCCAGCGTCGACCGCGTCGCGCAGAGCGTCGAGGTCGTCGCGAAACGTGTCCAGCGTACGCAGCACGGCCTCGCGATTGGCGAGGAAGATATCGTGCCACATCACCGGATCACTGCCGGCGATCCGCGTGAAATCGCGGAAACCACCAGCGGCGTAACGGAAAATCTCCAGGTTCTCGCTGCGCTTGGCCAGCGAGTCGACCAGGGTGAAAGCCAGCAGATGCGGGAGATGACTGGTCGCGGCGAGCACCTGGTCATGATGCTCCACCTCCATCACCTCGACAGCCGCCCCCAGCTCGCGCCACAGGCTCTCGACCAGTGCCACGGCTGACTCATCGCTGTGCTCGCAAGGCGTGAGGATGACCTTGTGCCGGCGGAACAAGCCGGCGTTGGCAGCCTCCACACCGCTCTGTTCGGAACCGGCGATCGGGTGCCCGGGCACCAGGCGCACGTGCTTGCCGGCGAACGCCAGGCGCGCGGCACGCACGACATTGCCCTTGGCACTGCCGACATCGGTCAGCACCGCCGTGCCGAGATCGAGCTTCGCCAGCTCGGCGAGCAGCTTCTCCATGGCCAGGATAGGCACTGCCAGCTGGATGACATCGGCCCCCTGACAGGCGGTGGCCAGGTCAGACTCGCAGCGATCGACCACCCCCAGCTGCACGGCCAGTCGCCGCGACTCGGCATCCAGGTCGACCCCCACCACTTCGCGACACAGGCCACGCTCACGCAGCCCCTTGGCGAAGGAGCCACCGATCAACCCGAGGCCCACCACCACGAGGCGGCCGATCTTAGGGGCATTCGATTGCACGGCCGTTACAGTCACGCCGAGAGCACCTTGGCCAGCGCCTCGAGGAAGCGCGCATTCTCCCTCGGCAAACCGATGGAAACGCGCAGGAAGTTCGGCATGCGGTAGCCCGCCATCGGCCGCACGATCACCCCTTCGCGCAGCAGCGCCTGGTTGATCGCGGCCGTGTCGCGCCCGAAGTCGACGGCAATGAAGTTGCCCTTGGACGGAATCCAGCCGAGCCCCAGGGCGCGCAAGCCGTCTTCCAGCTGCTGCATGCCGGCGTCATTGAGACGACGGCTCTCGGCCAGGTAGTCGCTATCGGCCAGGGCCGCGCAGGCGGCGGCCAGCGCCAGGCTGTTGACGTTGAACGGCTGCCGCACCCGGTTGAGCACGTCGGCGATGGCCGGCGAGCTGATCGCGTAGCCGACCCGCAGCGACGCCAGGCCATAGGCCTTGGAGAAGGTACGCGAGACCAGCAGATTGGGATAACGCGCCAGGTAGTCCAGACCATCCGGCAGCTCATCACCCTCGGCATACTCGATGTAGGCCTCGTCCAGCACCACCAGTACCGACTCCGGCACCTTGGCCAGGAAGGCTTCCAGCGCCTCGGGGCCGAACCAGGTACCGGTCGGGTTGTTGGGGTTGGCGATGAACACGACGCGGGTGTCGTCGTCGATCGCGGCGAGCATCGCGTCCAGGTCGTGACCATAGTCCCGGGCCGGCACGATCTTGCCCTGGGCACCGACAGCCTGGGTGGCGATGGGGTACACGGCGAAGGCGTAGTCGCTGAACACGGCATTGAGGCCCGGCGCCAGGTAGGCGCGAGCGACCAGCTCGAGGATGTCGTTGGAGCCATTGCCCAGGGTGACCTGCGCCGCATCGACAGCGTAGCGGCTGGCCAGGGCAGCCTTGAGGGTGAAACCGTTGCCATCCGGATAGCGGGTCAGCTCATCCAGTTCGGCACGAATCGCCGCCAGCACCTTGTCGCTGGGGCCCAGCGGGTTCTCGTTGCTGGCCAGCTTGACGATACCGGCCGGATCGAGCCCCAGCTCGCGGGCCAGCTCATCGACCGGCTTGCCTGGCACGTAGGGGGAAAGCTTCTGCACGCCTGGCTGGGCCAGGGTCAGGAAATCACAAGTCATCACAAACCTCGTTATCTCGACCGAGCAGAGGGTTTCGCAAGAGCGGCTTCGGTCGCCAATTCGCGGCTGAAGCCGCTCCTACACGAACCCTGGCTTACAGTACCGCCTTCGGATAGGAACCCAGCACCTTCAGCGCCACGGCCTCCTGAGCCAGTTTTTCCAGCACGTCCTTGATCAGCGGATCGCGATGGTGGCCGATGAAGTCGATGAAGAACACATAGGTCCACTTGCCGCTGCGCGACGGACGGGTCTCGATGCGGGTCAGGTCGATGCCGTTGTTGTGGAACGGCACCAGCAGCTCGTGCAAGGCACCCGGCTTGTTGCGCATGGAGACGATGATCGACGTCTTGTCGTCGCCGGTCGGTGGCACTTCCTGGCTGCCGATGATGAGGAAGCGCGTGGAGTTGTCCGGGCGATCCTCGATCTTCTCGGCCAGCTTGGTCAGGCCATACAGGTTGGCGGCCATGTCACCGGCGATGGCCGCGCTGTTCCACTCGCTCTTCACGCGCTTGGCCGCATCGGCATTGCTGGAAACCGCCACGCGCTCGACGTTGGGGTAATGCGCATCCAGCCACTTGCGGCACTGCGCCAGCGACTGGGCATGGGAATAGATACGGGTGATCTTGTCGGTCTTGGTGGTCTCGCCCACCAGCAGGTGGTGGTGAATGCGCAGCTCCACCTCACCGCAGATGACCATGTCGTGTTCGAGAAAGCTGTCCAGCGTGTGGTTGATCGCCCCTTCGGTGGAGTTCTCCACCGGCACCACGCCGAAGTTCACCGCGCCGGCGGCGACCTCGCGGAACACCTCGTCGATGGCGGCCATCGGCACGCTGACCACCGCGTGACCGAAGTGCTTCATCGCCGCCGCCTGGCTGAAGGTGCCTTCCGGGCCGAGGTAGGCGACTTTCAGCGGGTTCTCCAGGGCCAGGCAGGAGGACATGATTTCGCGGAACAGCCGCGCCATCTCCTCGTTGCCCAACGGCCCCTGGTTGCGCTCCATCACGCGCTTGAGCACCTGGGCTTCACGCTCGGGACGGTAGAAGACGGGCGACTCGCCCTCCTTCAGTTCCTTCATCTTCACCCGCGCGACTTCTTCGGCGCAGCGCGCACGGTCGCTGATCAGCTCGAGGATGCGCTCGTCGAGGTTGTCGATGCGAACCCGCAGCGCTTGCAGTTCCTGCTCGGACATGTCAGCCATGCTCCTTCTCGAACTCGACCATGTAGGCCACCAGCGCCTCGACCGCATCCAGGCCGACGGCGTTGTAGATGGAGGCACGCATGCCCCCCACCGAGCGGTGCCCCTTGAGGTTGAGCAGGCCACGCTCGTCGGCGCCGGCCAGGAACACCTTGTCCAGCTTCTCGTCGGCCAGACGGAACGGCACGTTCATCCAGGAGCGCGCATTGTGCGCGACCGGGTTGCTGTAGAAGTCGCTGTCGTCGATGGTCTTGTACAGCAGGTCTTTCTTGGCGCGGTTGATGCGCTCCATGGCCTCGACACCGCCCTGCTCCTTCAGCCACTGGAACACCAGGCCGGAGAGGTACCAGGAATAGGTCGCCGGGGTGTTGTACATCGAGCCGTTGTCCGCCGAGACCTTGTAGTCGAGCATGGTCGGGCAGCTCGAACGCGCGCGGCCGAGCAGGTCTTCGCGGACGATCACCACCACCAGGCCGCTGGGGCCGATGTTCTTCTGCGCACCGGCGTAGATCAGACCGAACTGCGAGACGTCCAGCGGACGCGAGAGGATGTCCGAGGACATGTCCGCCACCAGGGGCGTGTCACCCACCTGCGGAATCCAGTCGAACTGCAGGCCGCCGATGGTTTCGTTGCTGCAGTAATGCACGTAGGCGGCATCTTTCGACAGCTGCCAGTCGTTCTGCCCGGGAATGGCGAAATAGTCGTGCGCCTTGGCGCTGGCGGCGACATTGATGGCACCATAGCGACGCGCCTCTTCGATGGCCTTCTTCGACCAGATACCGGTCTCGACGTAATCCGCCACGCCGTCTTCCGGCAGCAGGTTCAGCGGGATCTCGGCGAACTGCTGGCTGGCACCGCCCTGCAGGAACAGCACCTTGTAATCACTGGGCACAGCGAGCAGATCGCGCAGGTCCTGTTCGGCCTGACTGGCGATGGCCACGTACTCGTCGCTACGGTGACTCATCTCCATGACCGACAGGCCCTTGCCCTGCCAGTCGAGCATTTCGGCCTGGGCACGTTGCAGTACAGCGGTCGGCAGCGCGGCCGGGCCCGCGCAGAAGTTAAAAGCTCGCTTGCTCACTTCTCTTCTCTCAATTCATTTCGATGGGTTCACCCCATCCTATGACCTGAACCTGCGATCTGTGGGAGGGGCTTCAGCGGCGACAGTCGCGGCTGAAGCCCCTCCCACGAGGCGCGTATCTATTCCTCGCTGCCTTCCTCGGCGTCGGTGAGCGGTGCCTCGGCGCCTTCTTCGGCGACCTCGACGCCCTCCTCACCTTCGAGCAGTTCGTCGTCCTCGACCGGCGTCGGCTCCTGCACACGCTCCAGACCGACCAGGGTTTCATCCTTGGCCAGCTTGATCAGCGTCACGCCCTGGGTGTTACGACCCGAGCTGGAGACTTCGTCGACGCGGGTACGCACCAGCGTGCCCTGGTCGGAGATCAACATGATTTCCTCGCCGTCCTGCACCTGGATGGCACCGACCAGCTTGCCGTTGCGCTCGCTGGTCACCATGCCGATGACGCCCTGGCCACCACGACCGCGACGCGGGAACTTGCCCAGGCCGGTGCGCTTGCCGAAGCCGCGCTCGGATGCCGTGAGGATCTGCGCACCCGACTCGGGGATGAGCATGGAGATCAGTTCCTGATCCTTGCCCAGGCGCATGCCACGCACACCGCGCGCAGTACGACCCATGGTGCGTACCTTGCTTTCGGCGAAACGCAGCACCTTGCCAGCGTCGGAGAACAGCATGACTTCCTTGGCGCCATCGGTGATCGCGGCGGCGATCAGGGTGTCACCCTCTTCCAGGCGCAGTGCGATCAGGCCGGCGCTGCGCGGACGGCTGAACTGCACCAGCGGCGTCTTCTTCACGGTACCGAAGGCGGTGGCCATGAAGATGTAGGCGCCTGTCGGCTCGGCGACCAGCTCGGGGGTTTCGCCCTCGACTTCCTCGACTTCCTCGACCTCGGCGACTTCGACGGCTTCGCCTTCGATCACCACGCCTTCTTCGTCCAGGTCCTCGTCGGCACCGGCGCTCTGCTGCAGGGCCTCGAGGTCGATCTGCAGCATGGCGGTGATGCGCTCACCCTCGTCCAGCGGCAGCAGGTTGACCAGCGGGCGGCCGCGCGCGGTGCGCGACGCCTCGGGGATCTCGAACGTGCGCAGCCAGTACACCTTGCCCTTGCTGGAGAACAGCAGCAGGGTGGCATGGCTGTTGGCGACCAGCAGGTGCTCGACGTAGTCCTCGTCCTTCACCCCGGTGGCCGACTTGCCCTTGCCGCCACGGCGCTGGGCCTCGTAGGCCGCCAGCGGCTGGCTCTTGGCATAACCGCCGTGGGAGATGGTGACGACGCGCTCTTCCTCGGTGATCAGGTCGGCGATGGTCAGGTCCTGACGCGAGGCGATGATCTCGGTACGACGGGCGTCACCGAACTCGGCCTTGACCTTCTCCAGCTCCTCGCGGATGACTTCCATCAGGCGCTCGGGGCTGGTCAGGATACGGATCAGCTCACCGATCAGGGCGAGGATTTCCTGGTACTCGGCCAGCAGCTTCTCGTGCTCCAGGCCGGTCAGGCGGTGCAGACGCAGCTCCAGAATGGCTTGCGCCTGTTCCGGCGACAGGTAGTACTTGCCGTCACGCAGACCGTATTGCTCGTCCAGCCCTTCCGGGCGGCAGGAGTCGGCGCCGGCGCGCTCGACCATGGCTTCCACCGCACTGGATTCCCAGGCCGTGGCAAGCAGGCGTTCCTTGGCCTCGGCCGGCGTCGGCGAGGCCTTGATCAGCTCGATCACCGGGTCGATGTTGGACAGCGCCACGGCCTGGCCTTCGAGGATGTGGCCACGCTCGCGAGCCTTGCGCAGCTCGTAGACGGTGCGACGGGTCACCACTTCACGGCGGTGACGGACGAACACCTCGAGCATTTCCTTGAGGTTCAGGGTCTTCGGCTGACCATCGACCAGCGCCACCACGTTGATGCCGAACACGCTCTGCATCTGGGTCTGGGCGTAGAGGTTGTTCAGCACCACGTCCGGCACTTCGCCACGACGCAGCTCGATCACCACGCGCATGCCGTCCTTGTCGGACTCGTCACGCAGCTCGGTGATGCCTTCGATCTTCTTCTCTTTGACCAGCTCGGCGATCTTCTCGATCAGACGCGCCTTGTTCAGCTGGTACGGCAGTTCGGTGACCACCAGCTGCTGGCGGTTGCCGGACTTGTCGATGTCCTCGACCTCGACGCGGGCACGGATGTAGATGCGCCCGCGACCGGTACGGTAGGCCTCGATGATCCCGGCACGGCCGTTGATGATGCCGGCAGTGGGGAAGTCAGGGCCCGGGATGTACTGCATCAGGTCATCGACGCTCAGCTCGGCGTTGTCGATCAGCGCCAGGCAGCCATCGATCACCTCGGTGAGGTTGTGCGGCGGGATGTTGGTGGCCATGCCCACGGCGATACCCGACGAGCCGTTGACCAGCAGGTTCGGCACCTTGGTCGGCATCACCGCCGGAATCTGCTCGGTGCCGTCGTAGTTCGGCACCCAGTCCACGGTTTCCTTGTCCAGGTCGGCCAGCAGCTCGTGGGCCAGCTTGGTCATGCGCACTTCGGTGTAACGCATGGCGGCGGCGTTGTCGCCGTCCACCGAACCGAAGTTGCCCTGACCGTCGACCAGCAGGTAACGCAGGGAGAAGTCCTGCGCCATCCGCACGATGGTGTCGTACACCGCGGTGTCGCCGTGCGGGTGGTATTTACCGATCACGTCACCGACCACACGGGCGGATTTCTTGTAGGGCTTGTTCCAGTCGTTGCCCAGTTCGCTCATGGCGTACAGCACACGACGGTGGACGGGCTTCAAGCCATCGCGCGCATCCGGCAGCGCACGCCCGACGATCACGCTCATCGCGTAGTCGAGGTAGGACTGTTTCAGCTCGTCTTCGATATTGACCGGGAGGATTTCTTTGGCCAGTTCGCCCATGAGAAGCCTGGTTCCTTTTTCTGGTGAAACTCCGCGTCATTCTTCCTGAACGCCATGGAGCACGTCGCGATAGCTTCGAGCCATCAGCGACTCACGACAAATCAACGAGTTATGTCACGATTCGATGCAGTGAAGGCGGCTGTGACCAGCCCCCCTGAAAACTGCCGGAGATTACCACAAAGCGTGCCGCACACCTACCCCGCGACAGGGAGCGCGCGGCGCACTCAGTGCAGGCGCTTGCGGCACATCAGTTGCGCCATCTTCGCGCTGTCCGGACGCTCGACCACGCCCTTTTCGGTCACGATGTAGTCGACCAGGTCAGCTGGCGTCACGTCGAACACCGGATTGACCGCATGCACATCCGCCGCCATCCGGTGCCCGGCAACATCCAGCAGCTCACGCCCATCGCGCTCCTCGAGCAGGATGTCCTCGCCGCTTTCCAGGTTCATGTCGATGGTCGAACTGGGTGCCACCACCATCAGCCGCACGCCATGGTGCATGGCGTTGACCGCTAGCTGATAGGTCCCGATCTTGTTGGCCACGTCGCCATTGGCAGTGATGCGATCGGCGCCGACTATCACCCAGGTGATGCCCTTGGTCTTCATCAGGTGCGCGGCCGCCGCATCGGCGTTGAGACTGACCGGCACGCCGTCGCCAGCCAGCTCCCAGGCGGTCAGGCGCGCGCCCTGCAGCCAGGGACGGGTCTCGTCGACATAGACATGCTCGACCAGCCCCTCCAGGTGCGCAGCGCGGATCACCCCGAGCGCGGTGCCAAAACCGCCGGTGGCCAGCGCCCCGGCATTGCAATGGGTCAGCAGCACCTGCGGATTGCCCTGGTGCTTGCGAATCAGCTCCATGCCGAGCTGCGCCATGGTCAGGTTGGCCTCACGATCACTGGCGTGAATGCCGACCGCCTCGGCCTCCAGCTGCTGCAGCGCCTGCTCGTCATCCTTGAGCCGCGCCAGGCGCTCGCGCATGCGCTGCAGGGCCCAGGACAGGTTCACAGCAGTAGGACGCGCCTGCTCCAGACGAGCGAAGTCGGCCTCCAGCGCAGCGCGCCAGTCACCGCCTGCCTGCAGCCTGGAGCGCGCCGCCAGCACCAGGCCATAGGCCGCCGCGATACCGATCGCCGGCGCACCGCGCACCACCATGTCGCGAATCGCATCCGCCACCGCTGCCGCGGAGTCGTAGCGCAGCCAGGTCTGCCGATGCGGCAACAGGCGCTGGTCGAGCAGATAAAGCGCACCATCGCGCCACTCGATCGCCTGGACCTTCTCCACCGCCAGCAATTGCTCGCGCATCGCGCACCCCACCCTTAACCATCAAAAAATCGCGGATTATACGCAGAGAAGCAGGCGCCAACCGAACAATCCAGCAGCCCCGGCGACTTCAAGCAACGCGCGTTCATCTATACACTGGCGGCCTTCCATGCAGCCTTCAAGCCAGACGGACACGCTCCCATGCCCCAAGCCCCTCTCGACCTTCTGCTCCTGCCGACCTGGCTGGTGCCCGTGGAGCCGGCTGGCGTGGTGCTGCGCGAGCACGGCCTGGGCATTCGCGACGGGCACATCGTGCTGATCGCCCCGCGCGCCGAGGCCCTGCGCCATCCCGCCAGCGAGGTGCGCGAACTGCCGGACTGCCTGCTCGCCCCCGGCCTGATCAACGCCCACGGCCATGCGGCGATGACCCTGCTGCGCGGCATCGCCGACGACCTGCCGCTGATGACCTGGCTGCACGAGCACATCTGGCCGACCGAGGGCAAATGGGTCGATGAGGCCTTCGTCCGCGACGGCACCGACCTGGCCATCGCCGAACAGATCAAGGGCGGCATCAGCTGCTTCTCCGACATGTACTTCTACCCGCAGACGGCCGTCGAGTGCGTGCACAAGGCAGGCGTACGTGCGCAGATCACCGTCCCCGTGCTGGACTTCCCCGTCCCCGGCGCGCTCAACGCCGCCGAGGCGCTGCGCAAGGGCCTGCAACTGTTCGACGACCTCAAGCAGCACCCGCGCATCCGCATCGCCTTCGGCCCGCACGCACCCTACACGGTCAGCGACGACAAGCTCGAACAGGTGCGCATGCTGGCCGACGAGCTGGATGCCGGCATTCACATGCACGTGCATGAAACCGCGCAGGAAGTGGCCGAGGCCGTCGCCAAGCACGGCGAGCGCCCCCTGGCCCGCCTGGCCCGCCTGGGCCTGCTCGGCCCGCGCTTCCAGGCCGTGCACATGACCCAGATCGACGACGACGACCTGGCCCTGCTGGTCGAGCACAACTGCAGCATCGTCCATTGCCCGGAGTCCAACCTCAAGCTGGCCAGCGGCTTCTGCCCGGTCGAGCGCCTGTGGCAGGCCGGCGTCAACGTCGCCATCGGCACCGACGGCGCCGCCAGCAACAACGACCTGGACCTGCTCGGCGAAACGCGCACCGCCGCCCTGCTGGCCAAGGCCGTATCGGGCTCGGCCACGGCCCTGAACGCCCACAGCGCACTGCGCATGGCCACGCTCAACGGCGCCCGCGCCCTCGGCCTGGATGCTCAGGTCGGCTCGCTGGAAACCGGCAAGCTGGCCGACCTCGTCGCCTTCGACCTCTCCGGCCTGGCCCAGCAACCGGTCTACGATCCGGTATCGCAGCTTGTCTACGCCAGCGCTCGCGACTGCGTAAAACACCTCTGGGTGGGCGGCAAGCAATTGCTGGACGAGGGCCGTCTGACCCGCATGGACGAGCGCGAACTGATCGCCAGGGCCAGGGACTGGGGCAGGAAAATCGGCAGAGGCTCGCCCGAACCTGCGACAAACTGACATACATTGAACGAACCCGCGCCGCCCCACGCCAGGACTTAAACTGGCAACATGACGGCGATACGCTTTCCATGCTTTGAAAGAGATGCTTATGAGCAACGTCGACCGCGCCGAAATCGCCAAATTCGAGGCCCTGGCACACCGCTGGTGGGACCGCGAGAGCGAGTTCAAACCCCTGCACGACATCAACCCGCTGCGGGTCAACTGGATCGATGAACGCGTCAGCCTGGCCGGCAAGCGCGTACTGGACGTCGGTTGCGGCGGCGGCATCCTCAGCGAGGCCATGGCCCAGCGCGGCGCGACGGTCACCGGCATCGACATGGGCGAAGCCCCGCTCTCCGTCGCCCAGCTGCACCAGCTGGAGTCCGGCGTCGAGGTCGAATACCGGCAGACCACCGCCGAAGCCATGGCCGAGGAAATGCCCGGCCAGTTCGACGTGGTCACCTGCCTGGAGATGCTCGAGCACGTACCGGACCCCTCCTCCGTGATTCGTGCCTGCCACAAGCTGGTCAAGCCGGGCGGCCAGGTGTTCTTCTCCACCATCAACCGCAACCCCAAGGCCTACCTGTTCGCCGTCATCGGCGCCGAGTACATCCTGCGCCTGCTGCCACGCGGCACCCACGACTTCAAGAAGTTCATCCGCCCCTCCGAGCTCGGCGCCTGGAGCCGCGCGGCGGGCCTCGAGGTCAAGGACATCATCGGCCTGACCTACAACCCGCTGACCAAGCACTACAAGCTGGAAGCGGATGTCGACGTCAACTACATGATCCAGACGCTGAGGAAAGACTGATGCGTTTGCGCGCAGTTCTGTTCGACATGGACGGCACCCTCCTCGATTCGGCGCCGGACTTCATCGCCATCACCCAGGCCATGCGCGCCGCTCGTGGCCTGCCGCCACTGGCGGACAAGGCCATTCGTGACCAGGTTTCCGGCGGTGCTCGCGCCATGGTCGCCTGCGCCTTCGACGAGGACCCGGATTCCGCGGCCTTCGAGACCCTGCGCCAGGAGTTTCTCGAGCGCTACCAGGAACACTGCGCGGTCCTGACGCGCCCGTTCGACGGCATCGAGGCACTGCTCGGCGACATCGAGCTGGCCCGCCTGCAGTGGGGCGTCGCCACCAACAAGCCGGTGCGCTACGCCGAGCCGATCATGCAACGCCTGAATCTCGCCGAGCGCTCGGCGGTGCTGGTCTGCCCGGATCACGTCAAGCAGAGCAAGCCGGCCCCGGACATGCTGCTGCTCGCCTGCCAGCAGATGAACGTCAAGCCCGAGGAAGTGCTGTTCATCGGTGATGACGCCCGCGACATCGAATCGGGTCGCGCCGCTGGCTGCCGTACCGCCGCCGTGACCTACGGCTATATCCACCCCGAAGACAACCCGCGCAACTGGGGGGCCGACGTCGTGGTCGACCACCCGCAGGAACTGCGCGCGGTGCTCGACCGCGCCCTGTGCGGCTGCTGACGCAGCCGCCGCACGCGCTACACCAGGCATGCTGCCTGCCCCCGTCTTTCGCTTTATCTTGAGACCTGCAGCCCGAGGCTTGCAGCTCGCCGAAGGAGATTGTTCATGTTCGATTACAGCGCCCGCCCAGACCTGCTCAAGGATCGCGTCATCCTGATCACTGGCGCCGGCCGGGGTATCGGTGCCGCCGCCGCCAAGAGCTTCGCGGCCCACGGCGCGACCGTGCTGCTGCTGGGCAAGACCGAAGCCAACCTGAGCCAGGTCTATGACGAGATCGAGGCGGCCGATCACCCGCAGCCGGTGGTGATCCCCTTCAACCTGGAAACCGCCCTGCCGCACCAGTACGACGAGCTGGCGGTGATGATCGAGAACGAGTTCGGGCGCCTCGACGGCCTGCTGCACAACGCCTCGGTCCTCGGCCCGCGCACGCCGCTGGAACAACTCTCCGGCGACAACTTCATGCGCGTGATGCACATCAACGTCAACGCCATGTTCATGCTCAGCAGCACCCTGCTGCCTCTGCTCAAGCTGTCGCAGGACGCCTCCGTCGCCTTCACCTCCAGCAGCGTCGGCCGCAAGGGGCGCGCCTACTGGGGCGCCTACGCGGTCTCCAAGTTCGCCACCGAAGGGCTGATGCAGGTGATGGCCGACGAACTGGACGGCATCAGCAACGTGCGCGCCAACAGCATCAACCCCGGCGCCACCCGCACCGCCATGCGTGCCCAGGCCTATCCGGGGGAAAACCCGGCCACCCGCCCGCTGCCCGAAGACATCATGCCGCTGTACCTCTACCTGATGGGGCCGGACAGCCAAGGGGTCAACGGTCAGGCCTTCGACGCCCAGTGACCCGCCCACTGCGGGCCGCAGGCACCTGCGGCCCGCCACATGACAGAAATCTGCCACCACCCTGCCCTGGCGGCAGCACATTGCCAGCATCGGCGTCAGACAACCGGCAAACGCTTGCCACGTGACATTTTTTCAACCAGCTAAGTGACTGACTTCACAGGAGTTTCAGCTCACTTGAACCACTTGGCATGATATTCGCTCTAACCCTCTCGTCGCACCATCGCGCCAGAGGTTCTGCTCCATGGTCCCCCCCAGCCGTTCCAACACCATCGATTTCGACGCGGCCAAGCTGCAGCGTCTCGGCTTCACCGGCAATCGCAACCTGCCGCTCAAGCCCGCCAGCCTTGTGGAGCTGTACCATCAGCTGAGCCTGCAACTGCAGACCAGCCTGGATGCGGAGCGCATCCTCAACCTGTTCTTCCGCGAAGTGCAGCGCCTGGTGCCACTCGACGCCCTGGCCTTCCAGCACCCGTCACAGGACCTGCGCCTGGAACTGGGGGAACGCGCACCGCACTCGGCCGGCTATCGCCTGAGCCATGAGGGGGAATACCTGGGCGAACTGATCTTCAGGCGCAAGCAGCGCTTCTCCGAAGAGGAGCTGATGCAGCTGGAGGCGCTGCTGGCGTGCCTGCTGTTCCCGCTGCGCAATGCCCTGCTCTACCGTACCGCCCTGCAGAGCGCGCTGCGCGACCCGCTGACCGACACCGGCAACCGCATCGCCATGGACCAGGTGCTGCAGCGCGAGGTGGATCTGGCCCGCCGCAACCTGCAGCCGCTGTCCCTGCTGATGCTGGACATCGACCACTTCAAGTCGATCAACGACAACCATGGCCACGCACTGGGCGACGAAGTGCTCAAGGCCGTGGCCCAGACCCTGAAGAACCAGCTGCGCAACATCGACATGGTGTTCCGCTTCGGCGGCGAGGAATTCCTGGTCGTGCTCTCGGGCACCAGTCGCGAAGGCGCGGCCCTGGTCGGCGAACGCCTGCGCTTCGCGGTGATGGAGCTGCAATGCCTGGACGCCGGTCGCCCCATCGACGTGTCGATCAGCCTTGGCTGCGCCTGCCTGCTGCCCGGCGAGTCGAGTGACAGCCTGCTGCGCCGCGCCGACAACGCCCTCTACGTGGCCAAGCGCGAAGGACGCAATCGCCTGTCGATGGCAGGCTGAACGCGCGCCACGCCGGCAATGAAAAAGGGACTCCATGGAGTCCCTTTTTTCATCACTCAGCGCTTGCGGCCGAAGCCTGGGCGCTGACCATCGCCAGTGGGCGAGCGCTTGTCCGGCCCTGCCGGGCGCGGCTTGCGGGCGGGGCGATCGGCGAGTTCGACCGCCGGGCGCGGCTGGCGCTTCTTGGTATCGCCTGGACGCTCGGCGACCGGCGTACCACGCCCGCCCTCACGGCGTTCATCGGCACCCTTGCGCGGCGCACGCCCCGGACGGGCCTCGCCAGCGGCTTCGTCCTTGGCCGGACGCAGCACGCGCTTGCCGCGCACGTCCACCGGCTTGGCCGACTTGCGCTGCAGGCGGTCGAGCTTCTCGCGGGTCTTTTCCTTCATCGCCGGCAACGCCTGCGGGGTGAGCCCGACTTCGGCGCTGAGGATGTCGACCTCGCGCTGATCCATCTCGCGCCAGCGCCCCATGGTCAGGTTGGAGGTCAGGAACACCGGGCCGAAGCGCACGCGCTTCAGACGGCTGACCACCAGCCCCTGGGACTCCCACAGACGGCGCACCTCGCGGTTGCGGCCTTCCATCACCACGCAGTGGTACCAGTGGTTGAAACCTTCACCGCCAGGCGCTTCCTTGATGTCGGTGAACTTGGCCGGACCGTCCTCGAGCATGACGCCCTTCTTCAGGTTCTCGAGCATTTCCTCGGTCACCTCGCCGCGTACCCGCACCGCGTATTCGCGGTCCATCTGGTAGGACGGGTGCATCAGGCGGTTGGCCAGCTCACCGTCGGTGGTGAACAGCAGCAGGCCGGTGGTGTTGATGTCGAGGCGACCGATGTTGATCCAGCGGCCTTCCTTCGGTCGCGGCAAGCGGTCGAAAACGGTCGGACGGCCTTCCGGATCATCGCGGGTGCAGATCTCGCCATCGGGCTTGTTGTAGATCAGCACGCGGCGTACCGAGCCGGCGATCTCTTCGCGCTTGAGCAGGCGCCCATCGAGCGCGATGGCGTCGTGACTGTCGACGCGCTGGCCGAGGGTCGCGGCAACGCCATTGACCTTGACGCGGCCTTCGCCGATCCAGGTCTCGATCTCACGACGCGAGGCCAGCCCCATGCGGGCCAGGACTTTCTGCAGTTTCTCGCCTGCAGGGCGTGGTTGTTCGTGTTCGTTCATCTGGGCACCTCCCGGTGTGACAAGGGTAGAAACGGGCGCGAATCATACGCCTGTGGGCTCCTGAAGCCTAGCAGGCCAGGCGCAAGCGGGGAAAATCGCTAAAAATTCCCACCCAGCGGGAAGCTGATTTCACTAGACGAAAAAAATCATCAAGGATGCCGAGCATGAACTATTCGAACCCCACCGACCGCCTGCTGCAGATTCTCGTCACCCTGGGCCGCTCGCCACAGGCGCTGTCGGCCAAGGAACTGTCGGCCAGCCTGGGCCAGCCGCTGAGCAGCACCTACCGGCACCTCAACACCCTGCTGCGCTGGGGTCTGGCCGAAGACCAGGGCCACGGCCGCTACCTGCCGGGACCGGCCTGCCTGCTGCTGGCCAAGCGCTTCGACCGCGACTCGACCCTGGTCAGCCTGGCCAAGCCCGAGCTGCGGCGCCTGGCCGAGCTGAGCAAGGAAAGCGTCGGGCTGATGCTGCCGAGCAACGGCCAGGTGATCTGCGTGGAGCTGATCGACAGCCCGCAGCCGCTGCGCTGCTGCTACCAGAAAGGCCTGGCCCAGCCGCTGCTGCACGGCGCCTCGGCCAAGACCCTGCTGGCTCACCTGGAGCCTACCGAGCTCGAGGCGCTGCTGACCCAGCAGGGGCTGGACGCCAATCAACACGCAGCGCTGCGCGAAGAGCTGGAGCAGATTCGCGCCTGCGGCTACAGCACCAGCCTGGGCGAAATCGACGAGGGCGTGTGGGGCGTGAGCGCCGCCCTGCTCGACAGCCGTGGCCGCCTGCACGGCGCGCTGAGCCTGATGGGCCCGGCCAGCCGCGTGCAGGCGCGCGCAGAGCAGCTGCAACGCTGGACCCTGGAGAGCGCCGCGCGAGTCAGCGCGCGCCTGGACTGAGACGAGAGAGAACGAACCCCATGCACGCACACCTGGACATGACCCCCTGGCAAGGCCGCATCGACGCCGGCGAAGGCAGCGGCGCCCGGCGCTGGCACCAGTGGGTACAGCCACTGGACCACGCGCCGCAGCCCCCAGGCGTGGCCCTGCTGGGCTTCGCCTGCGACGAGGGCGTGCAGCGCAACCAGGGTCGCCCCGGTGCCTGCGAAGGCCCGCTGGCCCTGCGCCGGGCCCTGGCCAATCTCGCCTGGCACGCGCCCCATGCCCTCTACGATGCCGGTGACGTGCGCTGCGAGGATGCCGACCTGGAGCAGGCCCAGCAGCGCTTTGCCGCCGATATCCGCCACCTGCTCGACGCCGGCCACCTGCCGCTGGGCCTCGGCGGCGGCCATGAGATCGCCTTCGCCAGCTACAGCGGCCTGGCCGATCACCTGGCCGAGCACGCCCCCGAGGCACGCATCGGCATCCTCAACTTCGATGCCCATTTCGACCTGCGCCACGCCGAGCGGGCCTCCTCGGGCACGCCGTTTCGCCAGATCGCCGAGCGCTGCGCGCGCCAGGGCCAGCCTTTCCACTACTGCTGCCTGGGTGTCAGCCGGCCCAACAACACCGCCGCGCTGTTCGCCGAGGCCGAGCGCCTCGAGGTGCGCTACCTGCTCGACCACCAGATGCATGCCGGCAACCAGGCGCAGATCGAGCAGACCCTGGAGCGTTTTCTCGGCGAGATCGACCAGCTCTACCTGACCCTGTGCCTGGACGTGCTGCCCGCCGCCCAGGCGCCCGGCGTCAGCGCCCCGTCCGCGCATGGCGTGGAACTGGCGCTGGTGGAGCGCCTGCTGCGCCTGGTCAAGGCCAGCGGCAAGCTGCGCCTGGCCGACATCGCCGAACTCAACCCGCGTCTGGACATCGACGCCCATACCGCTCGCTGCGCCGCACGCCTGGCCGCCTGCCTGCTCGAGTGACCCCTGCCACCGCCCACCCCTAGAGAACAATGACAATGATGACTCTGAACCTCGACGCCCTGACCACCACGGCGCTCGCCTTGCTGCTGCTCGGCGGCGGCGTGCTGCTCAAGCGCCACAGCCGCGTGCTGACCTTCCTCTGCGTACCGGCACCGGTGGTCGCCGGTTTCGGCTTCGCCCTGCTGATCTGGCTGCTGCGCAAGCTCGGCGTGCTCGAGCTGACCCTCGACACCGCCCTGCAAGGCCCGCTGATGGTGGCCTTCTTCACCACCGTCGGCCTCGGCGGCAGCCTCGGCCTGCTGCGCCACGGCGGCAAGACGCTGTTCATCTACCTCGGCGCCTGCTGGGCGCTGGCCATCCTGCAGAACCTGGTCGGCGTCGGCGCCGCCGGGCTGTTCAACCTCGACCCGCTGCTGGGCCTGATGGCCGGCGCGGTGTCGCTCGAAGGCGGCTTCGGTGCGGCGGCGGCATTCGGCCCGGTGGCCGAAGGGCTCGGCGCCCAGGGCGCGGCCACCGCGGCGCTGGCTGCGGCCACCTTCGGCATGGTCGCTGGCGGCCTGCTCGGCACACCGGTGGCACGCTGGCTGATCAGCCGCCACCAGCTGCGCCTGGACAGCCACAACAGCGCCGAGCTGAGCCAGCTCGAACGCGCCAGCCAGGGCAGCGTGGGCACGCTCGACAGCGCCACCCTGCTGCGCCTGCTGACCTGCATCCTGGTGATCATGGTGCTGGGTTTCTGGCTCGGTGGCGCGCTCGATGCGCACCTGGGCGTGGTCCTGCCGAGCTACGTCGGCGCCATGTTCGTGGCCATCATCGTGCGCAACCTGAATGACCGCATGCGCCTGCTGGAACTGCCCGACAGCGCCATCAGCACCCTGGGAGACGTCAGCCTCGGGTTGTTCCTGACCATGGCGATGATGAGCCTGAAATTCTGGGAGCTGGAACAACTCGGCCTGCCGCTGCTGGGCGTGCTGCTGATCCAGGTGGTGATCATGCTGCTGCTGACCGTGTTCGTGCTGTTCCGCCTGCTCGGCCGCGACTACGACGCCGCCGTGCTCTGCGCCGGCTTCATGGGCCACGGCCTGGGCGCAACGCCCAACGCGGTGGCGAACATGGGCGCGGTCTGCGAGCACTACAAGGTGTTTTCCTACAAGGCGTTCATCATCGTGCCGCTGTGCGGCGCCGTGCTGATCGATATCGTCGCGCTGCCGGCGATCACCTGGTTCATCAACGCCTTCGCCGGTTGATACAGCGGGCGGCGGACCTCAGTCGTCCGCCGCTGGCCGTGGCTCGGGCTCGGCCGCTTCCAGCGCCTCGGGTTCGGGCTCGGACTCCGGCTCGGGCAAGTCGTCGAAATCGGTCTTGAGCCCCAGCTCCATGGTGTCGAGTTCGGCCAGCAGGCTGCGGAAACTGGTTTCCTCCCGCGGCTCGGCGGCCTCGCCCTCCTCCTGCAGCGCCAGATCGGCGCGCGCCTGCAGCCCTTCCGGCACTTCCGCCTCGTCATCCAGCGCCAGTTGCGGCTCAGGCTCCAGCTCCCGCAGCGCGGCCAGCGGCGGCAGTTCGTCGAGGCTCCTGAGGTTGAAGTGATCGAGAAAGCCCTTGGTGGTGGCGAACATGGCCGGCCGCCCCGGGACGTCGCGATAGCCCACCACGCGAATCCACTCGCGCTCGAGCAGGGTCTTGGTGATGTTGCTGTTGACCGCCACGCCGCGTACATCCTCGATCTCGCCACGGGTGATCGGCTGCCGATAGGCGATCAGCGCCAGGGTTTCCAGCAGCGCGCGCGAGTAGCGCTGCGGCCGCTCCTCCCACAGCCGTCCGACCCAGGGGGCGAAGCGCTCACGCACTTGCAGGCGGTAGCCCGAAGCGACTTCCTTCAGTTCGAATGCACGCCCCTCGCAGCTGCGCGCCAGGATGCCCAGGGCCTCGCGAAAGACGCCGCTGTCCGGACGCTCGTGCTCCTCGAACAGCTCGAACAGGCGCTCCAGGGACATGGGCTTGCCCGCCGCCAGGAGCAGGCCTTCGAGCACGGTGGCAAGCTGGTGCGGATCGGACAGCGTCATGATCTGGCAAACCTGGGGGCAAGAAGTGAAAGGGGCCACATTAAATGCGGCCCGGCAGTCTAGCAAATGCCGAAGAGCGCTTCAGGCCGGATTGGCCTCGTGCGCCGCGATGATCTCGGCGACCAGCAGCGGGTCCGGCCCGTCGAGAAAGTATTCCTCGGCCAGCGGCGCCCGCAGGCGCATGAAGGCGTCCTCGCCGACCTGCAGGGTGTGCCCGGGGGCCATCTGCGCGCCGCTGCTCAGCAGGTAGCTCATCACGTTGTCGAACAGCTCCGAGTAGCGTTCGCCCTCATGATGCCCCTCGGCCAGCACGGCGAAGTCGGCGATACCGAACACGCCACCGCCGTAGGTACGCATCCAGGTGCCCTGCACGCCTTCGACGTCGTATTTGACGAAGCCGCAGTAGAGCGCGGTCAGCGGCATGCCGCGCAGCACGTCCAGGCTCTCGCGCCCCAGCCCCTGGTCATTGAAGATCGCTGCGGGCAAGGAGGTCCTGCCACTCTCGTTGAGCACCGCGATGGCACCGAAATGCGCCAGCGCACCGGCGACCGCGGCCAGCACCACGTACTGCTCCAGGGGGTCGTCGTCATGCCCGGCGTAGTACAGCAGGACATGGCTGGCATGGGCGCGCACCTCATCCTTGAGCGCCTGCGGGTAATGCGCGGGGGCCACGCAGGACTCCAGCGATTGCGCAGGGAACGGCGCATCGAAGCCGAGCAGTCGCACCACGTGCTCTCCCCAGCCGGCCAGGGCGAAGAACTGCTCGACTTCGTCGGACACCTCGCAGCTCGCTGCGGCCATTTCCGGGTGATAGGCACGCAGGACGCGGGTCAGCTCGTCCTGATCCAGCTGCAGCGCGGCCGGGAACAGCACCTGCAGGCTGACTCGCCCCTCGCTGGCGGGATTGGCGACCAGACGGGCCGGCTCTGCGGCAGCGTCGTCGCGGCGACCGAAGAAACGCGAAAAGATACTCACCTGAAACTCCCTTTGTTCAACGCTTCCCAGGACGACTCGCGCGTTACGCCTCCACATCCTGCTCGATGCGGGCTCGTACATGGATGGCGGCAAACGGCGCATTCTGCACCAGTTCGACCAGCGATTCCTTGATCAACTCGAGAATTGCCATGAAGGTCACAACCACGCCGAGCCGCCCTTCCTCCGCAGCGAACAGCTCGACGAAGGGCACGAACGCGCCGCCCTTGAGACGCTCCAGCACCTCGCTCATGCGCTCGCGGGTAGACAGCGCCTCACGGGTGACCTGATGGCTTTCGAACATGTCGGCACGGCGCAACACCTCGGCCATCGACAGCAGCACCTCTTCCAGGCTGACATCCGGCAGCAGCTTGCGCGCCCTGGCCTCGGGGGCATCCAGCCTGGGCACGATGACGTCGCGGCCGACTCGCGGCAGCTCGTCGAGGTCTTCGGCGGCCGCCTTGAAGCGCTCGTACTCCTGCAGGCGGCGGATCAGCTCCGCGCGCGGGTCATCCTCTTCGTCCTCGGTCTCGGTCGAGCGCGGCAGCAGCATGCGCGACTTGATCTCGGCGAGCATGGCAGCCATCACCAGGTACTCGGCGGCCAGTTCCAGGCGCACCGACTTCATCAGCTCGACATAGCCCATGTACTGCTTGGTGATTTCCGCGACGGGGATGTCGAGGATGTCAATGTTCTGCTTGCGGATCAGATAGAGCAGCAGGTCCAGCGGCCCCTCGAACGCCTCGAGAAACACCTCCAGGGCGTCCGGGGGGATGTACAGGTCCAGCGGCAGTTCGGTGACCGCTTCGCCATATACCAGGGCGAACGGCAGTTCCTGCTGGGCACCAGCCTGGTTGTCCATCGACGGCGTGACGGGTTCACTCACGGCGAGCGCTCCTTCAGCGGTAGTTCAGGCCCATGGCCATGCGCACCTCGGCCAGGGTGTCGCGTGCCTCGTCACGTGCGCGCTCGGCCCCTTCGGCGAGGATGCTGCGGACCAGGTCCGGGCTGTCCTCGTAGTCGATCGCACGCCGCTGCAAGGGCGCCAGCTCGCTCTGCAGCGAGGAGCACAGGCGGCTCTTGCAGTCGAGGCAGCCGATCGCGGCGCTGCGGCAGCCTTCGATGACCCAGTGCAACTGCTCGTCGCTGGAGTACAGCTGGTGCAGCGACCACACCGGGCAGCGCTGCGGCTCGCCCGGATCGTCGCGGTGCACGCGCGCCGGATCGGTGGGCATGCGCCGCAGTTTTTCCTCCAACTCGGCATCACTGTCGCGCAGGAATATCGCATTGCCGCTGGACTTGGCCATTTTCTGCCCGTCCAGGCCCGGCACCCGCGAGAACTCGGCGAGAATCGGCTGCGGCTCGGCCAGGATCACCTTGCCACCGCCCTCCAGATAGCCGAACAGGCGCTCCTGGTCCCCCAGGGTGAGGGTGCTCTGCTCCTTGAGCAGGGCGCGGGCGGTTTCCAGCGCCTGCGCATCGCCCTGCTCCTGGTAGGCCTTGCGCAGGTTGCTGTAAAGCTTGCCGAGCTTCTTGCCGAGTTTGCCGATGGCCGCCTCGGCCTTCACTTCGAAATCCGGCTCGCTGCCATACAGATGGTTGAAACGCCGTGCCACTTCGCGGGCGAACTCGATGTGCGGCAGCTGGTCCGCGCCGACCGGGACCTGCCCTGCCCGATACAGCAGGATGTCGGCGGCCTGCAGCAGCGGATAACCGAGGAAGCCGTAGGTGGAAAGGTCCTTGCCGGACTGACCGTCCTGCTGCTCCTTGTAGGACGGCACGCGTTCCAGCCAGCTCAGCGGGCAGATCATCGACAGCAGCAGGTGCAGCTCGGCGTGCTCGGGCACCTGCGACTGCACGAACAGCGTCGCCGAACTGGGGCTGACGCCGGCCGACAGCCAGTCGACCGCCATGTCCATGACGTGCTGGGACAGCTGACCGACCTCCGCGTACTCGGTGGTCAGCGCATGCCAGTCGACGATGCAGAAGAAGCAGTCGTACTCGTGCTGCAACCTGACCCAGTTCTTCAGCACGCCGTGATAGTGCCCGAGGTGCAGACGACCGCTCGGACGCATTCCAGAAAGCACCCGACGTTCGGAGTCGTTAAGGCTCAAACCGTTCTACCCAAAATCCAGACAAGGCCACGGAGTATAGGGCAGCAGCGGTCACAACGGAAAAGCCGCGTGACAGGCCGTCTCAGAGATCGTGAAACGGCGCGGGATCGCCGCAGCCGACCCGCACGACCTCGGGGCTGTCGTCCGCCAGATTGACCACGGTGGAGGCCTCCAGCCCGCCGAAGCCGCCGTCGATGATCAGGTCGACATGATGCTCGAGCACCTGGCGCATCTCGTACGGGTCGGACATCGGCAGCTCGTCGCCCGGCATGATCAGGCTGACGCTCATCAGCGGTTCGCCGAGCTGCTCCAGCAGCGCCAGGGCGATGGGATGGCTGGGCACCCGGATACCGATGGTGCGGCGCTTGGGGTGCAGGAGCATGCGCGGCACTTCGCGCGTGGCATTGAGGATGAAGGTATAGGGGCCGGGGGTGTGATTCTTCAGCAGGCGGAAGGCGGCGGTATCGACCTTGGCGAACAGGCCGATCTGCGACAGGTCGCGGCAGACCAGGGTGAAGTTGTGCTTGTCGTCGAGCTGGCGCAGGCGACGAATGCGCTCGACCGCATTCTTGTCGCCGATGGCACAACCCAGGGCATAGGACGAGTCGGTCGGATAGACCACCACGCCGCCGCCACGAATGATCTCCACGGCCTGTTTGATCAGGCGTGCCTGGGGGTTTTCCGGGTGCACCTGGAAAAATTGACTCACGCTTGCTCCCTGCTCATTGAGTGACAGCGGATGGCTGTGCATGTTCGAAGCGCTCCCAGAGCGCCGTCAGGTCATCGGGCAACGGGCGGTACATGCCCAGTTCGGACCAGTCGCCCGGCGCATGGAAATCGCTGCCGACACTGGCCATCAAGCCAAATTCACGCGCCAGGATCGCCAGGCCACCGACCTGCTCGGCCGGCTGCATGCCATTCACCACTTCCAGTGCATGCCCACCCAATGCCGCGAAGTCGGCCACCAGGCGTCGACGCTTACTGCGAGTAAAGTCGTACTGCCACGGATGCGCCAGGCTGATCCAGGCCCTGGCCGAACGCAAGGTGGCGAGGGTTTCCTCCAGCGTTGGCCAATGCTGTTTGACATCGCCCAGCTTGCCCGAGCCCAGCCACTTGCGAAACGCCTCGGCGCGGTCACGCACATGGCCGGCGCGCACGAGGAATTCGGCGAAATGCGGCCGCGCCGGCGCATTGCCACTGTCGCCCAGCTCCTGCTGCACGGCCCGGGCGCCCTGCAGCGCACCCGGCATGCCCTTGGCCGCCAGGCGCCGGTCGATTTCCTCGGCGCGCTGCCAGCGCCCATGGTGCAGGGCCTCGATGGCATCGCGCAGCGCCGGCGCCTCGCGCTCGAAGGCATAGCCGAGCACGTGGATGGTCGCACCACCCCAGGTGCAGGACAGCTCGATGCCGTTGATCAGGCGCATGTCCAGAGCAGTCGCCGCACGCCGCGCCTCGTCGAGGCCTTCCAGGGTGTCGTGATCGGTGAGCGCCAGCACCCGCACGCCACGCTCATGCGCCCGGGCCACCAGTACGGCGGGGGCCAGGGCGCCATCGGAGGCGGTGCTGTGGCAATGCAGGTCGACAATCATGGCGGCGCTTTCGTTGAGATTGATGTTTGTTATTATGCCCCACATCCGCGCCAACGCTGTCGCCGTATGGCGCAAATGCTTCATCCCTCCCCCGCTTCGACCCTGAATTAAGGATTGAGATGCTCTACGCCATCATCGCCACCGACGTCGAAAACTCCCTGGAAAACCGCCTGGCCGCGCGCCCTGCGCACCTCGCCCGCCTGGAACAGCTGAAGCAGGAAGGCCGCCTGCTGCTGGCCGGTCCGCACCCGGCGATCGACAGCAACGATCCGGGCCCGGCAGGTTTCAGCGGCAGCCTGATCGTTGCCGAGTTCGACTCTCTGGAAGCGGCGCAGAGCTGGGCCGACGCCGACCCGTACCGTGCCGCGGGCGTCTATGCCAACGTGCTGGTCAAACCCTTCAAGAAAGTGCTGCCCTGAACGGACAGCCGCCACGCTGCTCGCGTCTACAAGGAATCGCCATGCGCTCGATCCCGTTGTCCCTGCTGGTCGCCCTGGTGCTGATCAGCTCTGCGGCACAGGCAGAAGAGGAAACCGTTCCGCCTGCTCCTGCGCCAGTCAGCGTCGACGCCGACCACCAGGCGCTCGAACAGCGCCTGGCGCAAAGCGAACAACTGCGCAGCGAGCAAGAGGCGAGCAGCACCGTGCAGTTGCAGCGCCTGCGCCAGGAGAACCAGCGCCTGCGCATGCAGCTCAAGGAAAGCCAGGCGCAGGTGCAACCCAGCCTGCTGAGCGACACGCAGACCTGGTTCGCCCTGGGCGCCGGGCTCAGCCTGGTCTCGATCTTCGTCGGCGCGTTGCTGCGCGGCAATCGCAAGAGCCGCCGCGAGTGGATCAACTGAACCATGAGCCGACTGCTGCTGATCGACGACGACCAGGAACTCTGCGAGCTGCTCGCCAGCTGGCTGACCCAGGAAGGCTTCCAGGTCACCGCCTGCCATGAAGCCGGCAGCGCCCGCCAGGCCCTCGCCTCGCAGGCGCCCGACGCCGTGGTGCTGGACGTGATGCTGCCGGACGGCAGCGGCCTGGAGCTGCTCAAGCAGCTGCGCGGTGAACATGCGGAGCTGCCGGTGCTGATGCTCTCGGCCCGAGGCGAGCCGCTGGACCGCATTCTCGGCCTGGAACTGGGCGCCGACGACTACCTGGCCAAACCCTGCGACCCACGCGAGCTGACCGCCCGCCTGCGCGCCGTGCTGCGGCGCACGGCGCCCGCACCGGCGAGCAGCCAGCTGGAGCTGGGCGACCTCAGCTTCAGCCCCAATCGCGGCGTGGTCAGCATCGCCGAACATGACGTGCCGCTGACCCTGTCCGAGAGTCGCCTGCTGGAGGCTCTGCTGCGTCAGCCCGGCGAGCCGGTGGACAAGCAGGCCCTGGCGCAGCTCGCCCTGGGCCGCAAGCTGACGCTCTACGACCGCAGTCTGGACATGCACGTCAGCAACCTGCGCAAGAAGCTCGGCCCGCACCCGGATGGCCGCCCGCGCATCGTCGCCCTGCGCAGCCGTGGCTATTACTACGCCCCCTGAAGGCGCTGCCGGCGCTGCGTAAACAGCCTGCAACATCGCCTTTACCCAAGCTTTACCGTCGCCTGACCGCCCTTGACCTTGACCGCCGCATACTGAGCCCATCCGGTCGTTACCGGTTTCGAGACAAGGAGAATCACCATGCGCAAGACCCTCACCGCCCTGCTGTTCGCCGCGACCCTGCCGACCCTGGCTTTCGCCATGCCCATGGAAGACGGTGGCCCGCGTCATCACGACCGTGGCCCCGACATGTTCAAGGAGCTGAACCTGAGCAAGGAGCAGCGCCAGGAGTTCCGCAAGCTGATGGGCGAGCAGATGAAGAGTCATCGCGACATCACCAAGCGCTACCTGGACAAGCTGCCGGAAGCCGAGAAGCAGGCCATGAAGAAAGAGCTGGACAAGGCCCGCGCCGACCAGCACAAGGCCCTGCGTGACCTGCTCAACCCGGAACAGCAGAAGGCGTTCGACGAGCACCAGAAGAAGATGGAGGCACGTCGCGCCGAAATCGCCGAGTTCAAGGCCTGGAAGGCCGACAAGGACAAGAACGCCAACTGACATCCATCTCCATCGATCCGCCGCCGCGCCCTCTGGGCCCGGCGGCTTCTGCATGAGGACATCGCGTGCGTTCATTGTTCTGGCGCATCCTGGCGACATTCTGGCTGGCCATCGCCCTGGTGGCCGGCCTGTTCCTGCTGCTGGGCCGCGCCCTCAACCAGGACGCCTGGGTCCTCAGCATGCACCCGGGCCTGGACGGCCTCGACAGCGAGTGGGTCCGGCGCTATGAGCACGATGGGCAGGAGGCCGCCCAGGACTTCCTCGAACAGCGCAAGCGCCGCTACCGCATCGACACCCAGGTGCTCGGCGAAAGCGGACAGTCGCTGGTCAGGGGCACCTTTCCATCACGCGCCGCCGCCTTCGAGGCGCGCCAGCACGATGAACGACGCCTGCCCTGGCGCCGCCTGACGGCCGAGTACACCAGCCCGGAAAGCGGCGAGAGCTACCTGTTCATCTACCGTATCCCGCACCCCGAACTCGCCGCCTGGCACCGGGGCAGCCTGTTCTGGCCGCTCAGCGCGCTGGCGATCGCCCTGGTGGTACTGACGCTGTTCAGCCTGCTGCTGACGCTGTCGATCACCCGTCCGCTGGACCGCCTGCGCGGCGCCGTGCACGACCTGGGGCAGACCGCCTACCAGCAGAACAGCCTGGCGCGTCTGGCCACGCGCCGCGACGAACTGGGCCTGCTGGCCAAGGACTTCAACCGTATGGGCGAACGCCTGCAAGGACTGATTGGCAGCCAGCGCCAGTTGCTGCGCGACGTTTCCCACGAGCTGCGCTCGCCCCTGGCCCGCCTGCGCATCGCCCTGGCCCTGGCGGAACGGGCCAGCCCGGCAGAACGGGACAAGCTGTGGCCGCGTCTCAGCCAGGAATGCGATCGCCTGGAAGCACTGATCAGCGAGATCCTGGCCCTCGCCCGCCTGGATGCCGACACGGGTGCAGCGCAGCCGGTCGACCTCGCCGCCCTGCTCGACAAGCTGCAGGAGGACGCGCGCCTGACCGCTCCCGAACAGCGACTGCAGATCGACCTGGAACCGGGCATTCAGCTCATGGGCTGGCCGGACATGCTCGAACGTGCGCTCGACAACCTGCTGCGCAATGCCCTGCGCTTCAATCCACCCGAGCAGCCGGTGCTGATCCGGGTGCAGCGCCAGCAACAGCGCCTGCTGCTGAGCGTGCGCGACCACGGCCCAGGCGTTGCCGAGGCACACCTGCAGCAGCTGGGCAAGCCGTTCTTTCGCGCGCCGGGTCAGAGCGCAGCCGGGCATGGCCTGGGGCTGGCCATCGCCCGCCGCGCGGCACAGCGCCACAGTGGCGAGCTGCTGCTGGCCAATCACCCGGAGGGCGGCTTCATCGCCACCCTCAGCCTGCCGCTCAAGCAGCAGGCGGGCTGATCAGCGCAGCGCTCAGCCGTTCCAGGCGCTGACGAAATCCTCGAGCGCCGGCTCCGGCGCGCGACGCAGCTCGCGCTCCGCTGTGCCGAGGTAGAGATAGGCGATGATCTGCTCGTCCGCCGCCAGGCCCAGGCCCTTGCCGACATGCGCGTCGTAGGCCATGTCGCCGGTGCGCCAGACGGCACCGATACCCTGGGCATGAGCGGCCAGCAGCATGCCGTGCGCCGCACACCCGGCGGCGATCACCTGCTCGGACTCGGGAACCTTGGGATGCGCCTGGACCCGTGCGATCACCACCACCAGCAGCGGCGCACGCAGCGGCATGCCACGGGCCTTGCTCAGCGCCTCGGGCGTTGCCTGGGAATCCTTCACCTGCAGCGCCTCGGCGAACAATTCGCCCATGCGCCCACGCGCCTCGCCCTCGATGGTGAGAAAGCGCCACGGACGCAGTTGCCCGTGATCAGGGGCACGCAGGGCGGCGCGGAACAGCAGCTCACGCTGCGCCGCATCCGGCGCCGGGTCGACCAGACGGGGAACGGAAACACGGTTGAGCAGAGCGTCGAGAGCCTCCATCGGCCACCTCCTTGAAACGAAGAACGCGCATTCTCGGTGCTGCACGCTACAGGCTGCAAGCTCAGGCGGAGGCCTGAAGCCCGGCACTGCGGCGCAGGCGCTGCTGGAGGCGACTGTCAGGCGACCCGGTCGGGCGATATCACCGGCTTCACCGGTGGCGTCAGCGGCGGCAGCCCATGTGCCTTGCGGGCCTCGTCACAACGCGGGTTGTGCACGCCGTTCTCCCAGGAGGCCTGGAAGTCGCGGCAACTGCTCGAACGCTGCTCGTACAGGGTGCAGCGCACGCCGCAGCCGACATCGCCGAGCAGCTGGACACAACGTGCCGGCTTGCTCTCGGTGCCACGCATCGCGACATAGTGAGGGCTGATCTGGATCACCTGTTCATCGGGGACGCTGCCGCCAGCGGATTGGCATTCGCCCCAGAAGAAGGACACACGAAAGAACGCGCAGCAGGCGCCGCACGTGAGGCAGGGATTAGCTTCGGACATTTTGGGGAAGGACTCGGAAACCGACGGACGCCAGCAACGGACGGCTATTCTATGCGCGGCCATGCGCTTGTAAAGCCCCCTCCCCCAGCTCGCGAGAAAAGCGCTGCAAGCGGCCCTGCCCGGGCGCTGAGAGGCGCATGCGCGAGCACGCTGGAGAGGCTCGTTTACACTGTCCGCAAAGCGCGTTCTCGCCTGCCAGCGCCACGCCCGCCTGGTTTTCACCCAGCCGGGTTGCAGCGGTTTACAGCCGCCCGTCGGTGGGTAGAATGGCGCATTTCCAACCGCCAGAGCCCCCTACATGGCCTTGCCGACGCTGCGCATCATCGGATTCATCATCGGCATATTCCTGATTACCCTGGCGGTGAGCATGGCCATCCCCATGCTGACCCTGCTGATCTTCGAGCATCCCGAAGACCTCAACGCCTTCCTCTGGTCCAGCCTGATCACCCTGATTGCCGGCCTGGCGCTGGTCATCCCCGGACGTCCGCAGAACGCCCAGCTGCGCCCACGTGACATGTACCTGCTCACCACGGGCAGCTGGAGCGTGGTGTGCAGCTTCGCCGCGCTGCCCATGATGCTGATCGCGCACATCAGCTACACCGATGCGGTTTTCGAGACCATGTCGGGTATCACCACCACCGGTTCCACGGTGCTGACGGGGCTGGATCACCTGTCGCCAGGCATCCTCATCTGGCGCTCCATGCTGCAGTGGCTCGGCGGCATCGGCTTCATCGGCATGGCGGTGGCGATCCTGCCGCTGCTGCGCGTGGGCGGCATGCGCCTGTTCCAGACCGAATCGTCGGACTGGGGCGAGAAAGTGATGCCGCGCTCGCACGTGGCTGCCAAGTACCTGCTGCTGGTGTACGTGGCCCTCACCCTGCTGGGCATTCTGGCCTACTGGGCTGCCGGCATGAACCTGTTCGATGCCGTCAACCATGCCATGACCTCGATTTCCACCGGTGGCTACTCCACCTCGGACTCGTCGCTGGCCAACTGGCCACAACCGGCCGTGCACTGGACGGCCGTCGTCCTGATGCTGCTCGGCGGCATGCCCTTCATGCTCTACGTCGCCTTCGTCCGGGGCAACCGCCAGGCCTTGTTCAAGGATCATCAGGTGCGCGGCTTCATCGGTTTCCTGCTGCTGACCTGGCTGGTGTTCGGCACCTGGCTGTGGATCAACTCGGAATACGCCTGGCTGGACGCCCTCCGCATCGTCGCGGTGAACGTCACCTCGGTGGTCACCACCACCGGCTTCGCCCTCGGCGACTACACCACCTGGGGCAGCTTCGCGGTCCTGCTGTTCTTCTACCTGACCTTCATGGGCGGCTGCTCCGGCTCGACCTCGGGCGGCCTGAAGATCTTCCGCTTCCAGGTCGCCTACGTGCTGCTCAAGGCCAACCTGATGCAGCTGGTGCACCCACGGGCGGTGATCAAGCAGCAGTACAACAACCACAACCTGGACGAGGAGATCGTGCGCTCGCTGATCACCTTCTCCTTCTTCTTCACCATCACCATCGGCGTCCTCGCCTTGGCACTGACCCTGACCGGCCTGGACTGGGTCACCGCCCTGACCGGCGCCGCCACCGCGGTGTGCAACGTCGGGCCGGGCCTCGGCCCGATCATCGGCCCGGCCGGCAACTTCGCCAGCCTGCCCGACTCGGCCAAATGGCTGCTGTCCATCGGCATGCTGCTGGGCCGCCTGGAAATCCTTACCGTCCTGGTGCTGGTCACCCGCAGCTTCTGGAAACACTGATCGATGCCTCTGTCCAGCCTGCGCATTCTCGCCTTCATCAACGGCATTTTCCTCATCACCCTGGCGCTGAGCATGCTGGTGCCGGTGATCACCCTGCTGATCTTCGAGCAGCCACAGGGCATCAATGCCTTCCTCTGGTCCAGCCTGATCACCGCCCTGACCGGTATCGTCATGATCGCCCAGGGCCGACCGCAGCAGACCCAGCTGCGCCCGCGCGACATGTACATGCTGACGGTCTCGAGCTGGGTGATGGTGTCGATCTTCGCCGCCTTGCCGTTCATCTTCGCCGAGCGAGCGAGCATCACCGACGCCTACTTCGAGAGCATGTCCGGCATCACCGCCACCGGCGCGACGGTCTTCAGCGGCCTGGACGACATGTCGCCGGGTACGCTGATCTGGCGCTCGCTGCTGCACTGGCTCGGCGGCATCGGCTTCATCGCCATGGCCGTGGCGATCCTGCCGATGCTGCGCATCGGTGGCATGCGCCTGTTCCAGACCGAGTCCTCGGACCGCTCGGAGAAGGTCATGCCGCGCTCGCACATGGTCGCCAAGTACATGGTGCTGGCCTACGTCGGCCTCAGCGCCATCGCCGTACTGGCCTTCTGGCTGGCCGGGATGGGCCTGTTCGACTCGATCAACCACGCCATGTCGGCCATCGCCACCGGCGGCTTCTCCACCTCCGACTCGTCGCTGGGCAAATGGCAGCAGCCCGCCATCCACTGGGTCGCGGTGCTGGTGATGATTCTCGGCAGCTTGCCCTTCGTCCTCTACGTCACGGCGATGCGCGGCAATTACCGGCCCCTGCTGCGGGATGCCCAGGTGCACGGCTTCCTGCTCCTGCTGCTGGGCAGCTGGCTGGTGCTGGCCTGCTGGAAATGGATGACCACCGACCTCTACTGGCTCGATGCCCTGCGCCTGGTGGCGGTGAACATCACCTCAATCATGACCACCACCGGCTTCGCCGTCGGCGACTACCACCTGTGGGGCCCCTTCGCCAGCATGATCTTTTTCTACCTGGGCTTCGTCGGCGGCTGTTCCGGCTCGACCGCCGGCGGCCTCAAGGTGTTCCGTTTCCAGGTGGCCTACATCCTGCTCAAGGCCAACCTCAAGCAGCTGATCCACCCGCGCGCGGTGATCAAGCAGCAGTACAACCGCCACCGCCTGGACGAGGACATCGTTCGCTCGATCCTCGCCTTCGCCTTCTTCTACACCATCACCATCGCGACGCTGGCGCTGGCCGTGGCCATGTGCGGAGTGGACTGGATCACCTCGCTCACCGGCGCCGCCGCCATGGTCTCCGGGGTGGGCCCGGGGATGGGCGAGATGGTCGGCCCGGCAGGCAACTACGCCGGCATTCCCGACCTGGCCAAGTGGCTGCTGACCCTGGGCATGCTCCTCGGGCGCCTGGAGATCCTCACCGTGCTGGTGCTGCTGTTCCCCGCCTTCTGGCGCCACTGAGACGGTAGCCCGCCCCTGTCACTGGCCGGGCACACGCCGGCTGCGGTATTCCCCCGGCGTCTCGCCGAACCAGCGGCGAAACGCCCTGAAGAAGTTGCTGGGGTCGGCAAAGCCGAGCAGATAGGCGACCTCCAGCAGCGTCAGATCGACCTGCCCCAGGTACTGCTCGGCCAGCTCGCGGCGGGTGTCGTCGAGCAACTGCTGGTAGCTGGTGCCCTCCTCCTGCAGCCGTCGCTGCAAGGTGCGCTGCGACAGGTGCAGCGCCTGCGCCACCACCTCGCGTCGCGGCTCCCCCTGCGGCAACAGGCGGCACAGCACCTGGCGCGCCTGATGGGTCACCCGGCTGCTGCAAAAGCGCGCCAGGTACTCCCCGGCAAAGCGGTCGTGCAACTGCGCCAGGGCCTCGTTGGCGCTGGGCAGCGGGGCCTCCAGGTCGGCACGCTCGAAGATCAGCCCGTAGTGCTCGGCATTGAAGCGCAGCGGCGCCTGGAACACCTGCTGATAGGGCGCCAGGTCGGCAGGCGCCGGGCCTTGCAGGCGGATTTCACGCGGGCGGATGAGCTTGCCGGTCATCCAGCGACAGAATGCCAGGCAGTAGGCCAGCGAGGCCTCGGCGCTCTGCCGCGCCGGTGGCAGGCGGTCGCCATGGATGGCCAGGGTCAGTGCGTAACCGTCGGGCTGCGCCAGGAAATTCAGGTCGGCCCCTTCGCCGATGATGCGTTGGTAGCGCACCAGGCGGGTGAAGCCGTCGCGCAGGTTGCGGCTGGACATCAGCGCGTAACCCACCACATGGAAGGACGCAGGACGCACCACCTGCGCCATGTTCAGACCGATCGCCGGGTTGCCGGACAGGGCCACGGCGCGCTGCCACAGGCGGGTCATGCCATCTTGCGGAAAGCGCGCATCCGGGTCGTTCAGCGCGGCGTAGTCCATGCCCAGTTCGGCGAACAGCCCGGCACAGTCGACACCGCCCAGCTCCAGTGCCTGCACGATGGCCAAGGCCCAGTTGGAAGATGTGGTTCTTTCACTCATCGTCTTGTTCTTATGTAGATCAGGCCAGCAAGGTCAGAGTTGGCGGCCCAAGGATACTAGACTGGCACCTTAAGTCAGTGGCCCATGGAGACAGCCGCTCTAGACTGACACTGACAATAACAGGAGGTGCGCCATGACCGCCCAGACCACCGAACGCTTCCAGAGCTTCGCCGCGTTCTACCCCTACTACCTGCAGGAACACAGCAACCTGGTGTGCCGTCGCCTGCACTATGTCGGCAGCCTGCTGGTGCTGACGATCCTCGCCTACGCCCTGGCCACCCAGCAATGGCTGTGGCTGCTGGCCATGCCGCTGGCCGGCTATGGCTTCGCCTGGGTCGGCCACTTCGTCTTCGAGAAGAACCGCCCCGCCACCTTCCAGTACCCGCTCTACAGCCTGATGGGCGACTGGGTGATGCTGAAGGACGCCTTCACCGGGCGGATTCGCTTCTGACCCCGGCACCAATCCAGAACAACAAGAACGAGAACGACCATGAATAGCCGAGCCCGCTTCACCCACATGGAAGACGGCCAGGCCGAGGACTGGGCCATCATCGCCCAGGATTTCGCCGCCTATGCCGCCCAGCTGCCTGCGCGCATTCTCGACCACCTGCGCCTGCTCGATGGCGACTTCGGCGGCTTCCCCGTCGACCGCCTGACCCACTCGCTGCAGACCGCCACCCGCGCGCACCGCGACGGGCGTGACGAGGAATACGTGGTCTGCGCCCTGCTCCACGACATTGGCGATACCCTCGGCAGCTACAACCACCCGGATATCGCGGCGGCGATCCTCAAGCCCTTCGTCAGCGCCGAGAACCACTGGATGGTGGAGAAACACGGGATCTTCCAGGGCTACTACTTCTTCCATCACCTGGGCATGGATCGTCACCTGCGCGAGCAGTTCAAGGACCACCCGCAGTACCAGGCGACCATCGAGTTCTGCGCCCGCTACGATGCCGCCGCCTTCGATCCGGACTACGAAAGCCTGCCCCTGAGCTACTTCGAACCCATGCTGCAACGGGTCTTCGCCAGGCCGAAGAACTCCATCTACCTGGCGGCCATGGACGACGCGGACGCCTGACCGCCGGCCACTGTTACGCCACCGTTCGGCGGTCATGCTTGGCTGGCCGCCGTACCCTTGGTTATGATCCCTGCCCTGTAGAGCCTCTGGCTCAGGTCTTGCAGACCAGCCAGGCGTCCAGCAGAGACGCCAGAATTCCAGCAGGGACAGTTCCAGCAGATGAAGTCAGTCACCCTCAGCCGTGCCAACGGGCTGCCGACGCCGCCGTTGCGCGAATACTATTCGCGCGTGCTGGCCTATATCGCCACGGCCGCGGCCATCGCCGCCGGAACCTACGTCGGGCATTTCACCTACGATGTCCTCTGGATGGTGCCCTACGCGCTGCTCTACCCGCACCTGGCGCACAACCTCAGCCGCCGCTTCAAGCGCGACTATCCGCAACAGACCGACCTCACCCTGCTGTTCCTCGATGCCATCCACGCTGGCGCGGCCTGCGTGCTGCTGGGGTTCTCCACGGTACCCAGCCTGATGTTCATGCTGACCCTGTGCTTCAGCGCCCTGGTCATCGGCGGCCTGCGCTATCTGGGGCTGGCGCTGCTGGTCGCCGGTAGCGGCATGGCGCTGTGTGCGGCGCTGGTGGAGATCCACCCCAATACCAGCACGCCGACTCCCGTGGCCCTGGTCAGCATTCTCTTCGCCACCTTCTACATCTGCATCACCGCCTATTTCGTCAACCAGCAGGGATTGCGCCTGGCGCAGGTGCGCAGCGAGATCAAGCGCGAACAGGAAAAGGCCGCACGCCTGGCCCGCAACCTGGCCAAGTACCTGTCCCCGCAGGTGTGGGAGTCGATCTTCACCGGCAAGAAGACCGTGCGCCTGGAGACCCAGCGCAAGAAACTCACCGTGTTCTTCTCCGACATCAAGGGTTTCACCGAGCTCTCCGAAGAGCTGGAAGCCGAAGCGCTGACCGACCTGCTCAACACCTACCTCAACGAGATGTCGAAGATCTGCCTGAAGTACGGCGGCACCATCGACAAGTTCATCGGCGACTGCGTCATGGTGTTCTTCGGCGACCCCAGCAGCAACGGCGCCAAGAAGGATGCGGTAGCGGCGGTTTCCATGGCCATCGCCATGCGCAAGCACATGAAGGTGCTGCGCCAGCAGTGGCGTGCCCAGGGCATCACCAAGCCGCTGGAAATCCGCATGGGCCTCAACACCGGCTACTGCACGGTGGGCAACTTCGGCGCCGACACGCGCATGGACTACACCATCATCGGCCGCGACGTGAACCTCGCCAGCCGCCTGGAAAGCGCGGCGGAATCCGGCGAGATCCTCATCTCCCATGAGACCTACTCGCTGGTCAAGGACGTGATCATGTGCCGCGACAAGGGCCAGATCACGGTCAAGGGCTTCACCCGTCCGGTACAGATCTACCAGGTGGTGGATTTCCGTCGCGACCTGGGCGCCACCTCCAGCTACGTCGAGCACGAGCTGCCGGGCTTCTCCATGTACCTCGACACCAACGGCATCCAGAACTTCGACAAGGAACGCGTGATCCAGGCGCTCAACCAGGCGGCCGAGAAACTGCGCGACAAGGTCATTCTCTGAGGTGAACCCTCCGGGCAGCTGCGCTGCCCGGCCCCCGGCGTAGCCAGGACAGTGCCTAGAGCGCGGTATCCGCCAGGGCCTCGTCCAGCACCACCGGCTCACCGTCGATCAGCGGCTGCAGCGCCAGGAATTCCAGCGCCGAGGCGCGCCAGGACTGTGCCGCCGCCAGCTCGGCGCAACGCCCGCGATCCAGTTCCAGGGCCGCCAGGCAGGCCGCTCCCAGGTCCTCGTCCATCACGCCACTGAGTCCCTGCTGCAACACGTCCAGCGGCCCTGCGACGGGGAACGCGGCAACCGGCGTGCCACAGGCCAGCGCCTCCAGCATCACCAGGCCATAGGTATCGGTGCGCGAAGGGAAGACCAGCACCGAGGCGTCCTGATAAGCCTCGGCCAGCGCCTGGCCACGGCGATAGCCGAGAAAGCTCACCTGCGGGTAGCGCAGCTGCAGCGCTTCACGCTGCGGGCCATCGCCTACCACACGCTTCTCGCCGGGCAGAGCCAGGTCGAGAAACGCCTGCAGGTTCTTTTCCGGCGCGATACGCCCCACGTAGAGAAACACCGGCTGCGCCTTCGGCTGGCGCATCCCGTTCGGGCTGAACAGGCCGGTATCCACGCCCTTGCGCCACAGTTGCAGGCGCTGCAGGTCCCACCCGGCGAACTCTTCGCGCAGGCGTTCGGTGGTCACCAGCACCGCCTGGCTCGGGCGATGGAAGGCGCGCAGTAGGGCATAGCCCCAGCGCGGCGCGATCCAGGGCCAGCGGGTGCTGACATACTCGGGGAAGCGCGTGTGGATCGCCGTGGAGAAGGCCAGGTCACGCTTGACCAGCCAGCGCCGCGCCGCCCAGCCCAGCGGCCCTTCGGTCGCCAGGTGCACGCAGTCGGGGCGAAAGTCGCGAATCAGCGCGCCGACCCGCCAGAGATTCCACACCAGCGGAATCTCCGGGTAGGTCGGGCACGGCACGGAACGGAAGTCGGCGGGCGACAGCAGCTTGACCTGATGACCGAGGCCGCGCAGCTCGCTGATCAGCGCCGCCAGGCTGGTGACCACACCATTGACCTGAGGCGCCCAGGCATCGGAGACGATCAGTATTCTCATGCACTGGTCTCGAGCGCCACGGCCTGCGCGTCGCTGGCTCCGCGTGCCTGCGCCTCGGCCAGGCGGTAGAGCTCGATCTGCCCGTCCCAGTGCTCGATCAGTGCCGTGCAGGACTCCACCCAGTCACCGCAGTTCATGTACTCGACACCACTCACCTGGCGGATCTCGGCGTGGTGGATATGACCGCAGACGACGCCCTGCAGGCCACGTTTGACGCACTCGTGCGCGATGGCTTCCTCGAAGTCGCTGATGAAGTTCACCGCCGTCTTGACCTTGTGCTTGAGGTACGCCGACAGCGACCAGTAGCCGTAGCCCCAGCGGCTGCGCCAGTGGTTCAGCCAGCGGTTGAGGGTCAGGGTGAATTCGTAGGCCGAGTCGCCGAGAAACGCCAGCCAGCGGTGGTAGCGGGTGATCACGTCGAACTGATCGCCATGAATGACCAGCAGCTGGCGGCCATCGGCGGTGACGTGCACGGCCTCGTCCACCAGCTGGATGTTGCCCAGCAGCAGGCTCGAATAACGGCGCAGGAACTCGTCGTGGTTACCGGTGACGTAGATCACCTCGGTGCCCCGCTTGCTCATGGTCAGCAGGCGGCGAATGACGTTGGTGTGCGCCTGCGGCCAGTAGATACCGCCGCGCAGCTTCCAGCCGTCGATGATGTCGCCCACCAGGTAGATGCGGTCGGCGTGATAGCGCTTGAGGAAGGCCGCCAGGTGCTCGGCCTGACAGTCGCGAGTGCCGAGATGCACGTCGGAGATCCACAGGGTGCGGACACGTTGCTTGCGGGTGGGCTTGGCGAGCTGGGCGCTGGTCATGGGCTGCCTCCGGCTGGGTTTAGACGAGCTTGAGGCGTGGCGGTGAAAGGATTGTGACGGGCAAAAGACCGTTCGATGACGCAGCACGCCGTCGCCCCAAGGCGTTACACTCCTGCGTTCACCGAGGAACCGCCATGCTCCCTGCCCTGTCCCTGCGCCACTACAGCCATGAAGTGCTCTGCCACAGCCATGACCACGCCCAGTTGGTGTTCGGCCTGACGGGTGAGCTGCAGTTCGAGGTGGAGGGCCTGGGCAGCCGCGTGCTGCGTCATCACCTGGCGGTGGTACCGGCCGAGGCCCGCCACACCTGCGGCAGCCCGCGTGGCAGCCAGTGCCTGGTGCTGGACCTGCCAGCCAACGACTGGCTCGCACGGCAGCTCGGCCATCACGCGGACAACATCCAGCGCCTGCTCGAACGCCCCGGCGCCCTGCAGCTCGACCCGGCCCAGGGCCAGTTGCTCAACTGGCTGGCCAACGGCCCGATCAACGATGCGGTGATCGCCGGCCAGGGCGCCGCCCTGCTGCTCGGCAGCCTGGCGTGCCAGCAGCCCGCCGGCGAAGCGGCACGCTTGCCACTGTCGGCGCTTGACCACTACATCGAGCAGCATGTCGCCCATCCCTTGCAGGTTGCCGACCTGGCCCGACTGGCCGGCCTGTCGGTCGCCCGCTTCCATGCCCGCTTTCTCGCCGATACCGGGCGCACGCCCATGGAGCACATTCGCCAGTTGCGCCTGCAACGGGCCGAACAGCTGCTGCGCGACAGCGAACTGCCCGTCGGCGAGATCGCTGCCCGCGTCGGCTACACCTCGCAAAGTGCATTCACCGCCGCGCTGTCCCGCCACCTGGGCATGACCCCACGGCAACTGCGGCGCGATCGCCAGGCCCTGCACCACGGCTGAGAGCCTCGCGACAAAAGCCGTCACTCCCGCGACAGACAGCCATCGCCAGCCCCTCTAGACTGCGCGGCATCACCGAGGAGTACCCCATGCAAACCATCGAATGGCAGGATTTCGAAAAAGTGGAGCTGCGCGTCGGCACCATTCGCAGCGCCCGCCCCAACGAAAAAGCGCTGAAACCCGCCTACGTGCTGGAAGTGGATCTTGGCGAGCTGGGCATCAGAACCTCCAGCGCGCAGATCACCGCGCACTATGACTGCGACGGCCTGATCGGCCGTCAGGTGCTGTGCGTCTGCAACTTCGCCGCCAAGCGTATCGCCGGCGTGCGCTCCGAAGTGCTGGTCACGGGCGTCTACGACAGCGAAAACCGCGTGGTACTCGCCGGCTTCGACAAGCCGCTCGACAACGGTGCGCGTCTGGCATGAAGGAACGTAACGCCCTGCTGGCGATTCACCTGGGCGCCCTGCTGTTCGGCCTGTCGGGCATCTTCGGCAAACTGGCAGCGACCACACCGGACATGATTGCCGGCGGTCGCGCTTTCTTCGCCGTGCTTGCCCTCGGCCTCGCAACCCTGCTCTGGTGCCGCACCAACTCCTCTCGCCCCAGCTGGCCCCAACTGGCCCGGCTGGTGCTCGGCGGCCTGCTGCTCGGCAGCCACTGGCTGGCCTTCTTCGAGGCGGTGAAAATCTCCGGCGTGGCCATTGCCACCCTGGGCTTCGCCAGCTTCCCGGCGTTCACCGTACTGCTCGAAGGCACCCTGTTCCGCGAGCGCACACGCCCCGTCGAATTCCTCATGGTCGCCCTGGTGTGCCTGGGGCTGATCCTGGTGACACCCGAGTTCAGCCTGGGCAGCGATGCCACCGTGGGCTTGCTCTGGGCCGTCCTGTCGGGCCTGCTGTTCGCCCTGCTATCGCTGCTCAATCGGGCCAGCACGCATGGCCTCGACCCGATACAGGCGGCCCTGTACCAGAACGTCACCGTGCTCGTCGTGCTCATGCCCCTCGCGGCCCCGCTGGTGCCTAGCCTGCGCCCGCTGGACTGGCTCTGGCTGGCGATGCTGGGGATATTCTGCACGGGCCTGGCGCACAGCCTGTTCGTCGCCAGCCTGCGTGTGCTCAAGGCACGCACCACGGCGGTGATCTTCGCCCTGGAGCCGGTCTACGGGATTCTCTTCGCCTGGTGGCTGTTCAGCGAACAGCCCACCCTGCGCATGCTCGCGGGTGGCTTGCTGATCATCAGTGCCATCTTCGTCTCGGCACGGATGGCGCGCTGAGCCTGCCGGCATCAGGCTGCAGCGCGCAGCGACCCCGCCAAGGACGTCAGCCGCTCAGTTGACGCTGTAGCCACGCCCCGTCAGGCAGGCGCCCAGGGCGCGACGGTAACGCTCGGTGGAGTCGGCCCCCACCGGGCGGGTCGCCGTGGCGGGGTCGAAACCGCTCTGCCCCACCGCCCAGCTGTGGCACTCGTAGCGATCACGCCCCTGCAGCTCGGTGCTCTGGCCGTTGGCCGGGTAGGCGATCACTTCATAGCTGGCGACGCTGTTGCCCTGCACCGCAGGTGGCGGCGTGACCACGACGTAGCGCTGGGCATTGGCGTTCCACAGGTAATAGGTGCCAGCGGCGACGAAATACAGCGCGCTGCCGATCCACAGTTCACGGGCGCCGTCCGGCAGGCCGTGGCGATGTCCACCAGCCGGACCGGGACCCGCATTGCCCCAGCCCGGCCCACCAGGGCCACCCGAACCTCCAGGCCCAGGCGGACCGGCCAGGGCCTGGGTAGACAGCACCAGGGTCATCAAGGCCAGGATCATTGAACGTTGCAGCGACATGTTTCACCTCTTCACGTGACGGCCTGATCGGCCCGAGGCAAATTATTCGCGCGCCGCCGTGGCAGCGGGGTAAGCCCTGTGTAAAGAGGGGGTAAAACTCCTGATACACGGTTCTCAGGGACGGTCGTTGTGCCCCAGGTCACGCGCCGGATCGATCAGGTCGCGCACCCGCCGCTTGAGCTCCTTGGCTTCGGGAAAACCGCCGTCGGCCTTGCGCTCCCAGACCTGCTGGCCATCGCACAGGATGCGGAACACCCCTCCCGTGCCCGGCTCCAGGCTGACTCGTCCCAGCTCGTCGGAGAAGGTGCTGAGCAGTTCCTGGGCCAGCCAGGCGGCGCGCAGCAGCCATTGGCACTGGGTGCAGTAAGTGATGATGACTTCTGGCTTGTTATCGGACATGGAGAGGCTCTGGGACTGGACGGACGGTGCCTATAATAGCGGCCCTCGAATACGTCTCGCCCGGTATCTGTCATGCGCCGCCTGCTCTGCTCGCTGTTCTGTCTCCTCGCCCTTCACGGCCTGCCCAGCCACGCTGCCGAACGCGTCGGCCTGGTGCTCTCCGGTGGCGCGGCTCGAGGCCTGGCGCACATCGGCGTGCTCAAGGCGCTCGAGGAGCAAGGCATCCGCATCGACGCCATCGCCGGCACCAGCATGGGCGCCATCGTCGGCGGGCTGTACGCCGCCGGCTATTCGGTGGAAGAACTGGAGCGTCTGGCCCTGGAGCTGGATTGGCAGCAGGCGCTGTCCGATTCACCGCCACGCGAGGACATCCCCTTTCGCCGCAAGCAGGATGACCGCGACTTCCTGATCAAGCAGAAGCTCAGTTTCCGCGACGACGGCAGCCTCGGCCTGCCGCTGGGCGTGATCCAGGGGCAGAACCTGGCACTGCTGCTGGAAAGCCTGCTGGTGCACCGCAGCGCCACCCGCGACTTCGACAAACTGCCGATTCCCTACCGGGCCGTGGCCACCGACGTGGTCAGCGGTGAGCAGGTGGTTATGCGCAGCGGCCACCTGCCGCAGGTCATGCGCGCCAGTATGTCGATTCCTGCCGTGTTCGCGCCGACGGAAGTCGACGGCCGCCTGCTGGTCGATGGCGGCATGCTCAACAACGTACCGATCGACGTGGCACGGCAGATGGGGGTGGACCATGTCATCGTGGTCGACCTCGGCATGCCGCTGAAGCCGGCCGACGAACTGCATACCGTGGTCGATGTGATGAACCAGTCGATCAACCTGATGATGCGCAGGAACTCCGAAGAACAGCTGGCCACCCTGGTCGATGACGACGTGCTGATCCAGCCGGCGCTGGCCGGCTTCGGGGTCGCCGATTTCAATCGCGGCGAGCAGATGATCCTCGCCGGCTATCGCGCCACGCAGATCAAGGCCGAAAGCCTCGCCCGCCTGCGCACCAGCAACGCCGGCAGCCCGGCACTGGCCATGGCGCGCTCGCGCGAGCAGCGCAACCCGGTGATCCGTGAAATCCACGTGGAGAACGATTCCAAGGTCGGCGACGAGGTCATCCGTAGCCACATCCGCCAGCCCCTGGGCGAACCCCTCGACGTGGAGCGTCTGCAGAAGGACATGGGGACGCTGTACGGCCTGGACTACTTCGAGCGCGTGCAGTACCGCGTGGAGGCGCTGGACCAGCGCGGCAGCGCCCTGGTGATCGATGCCCGCGGCAGGCGCACCGGCACCGACTACCTGCGCCTGGGGCTGAACCTGTCCGATGACATGCGCGGCGACAGCGCCTTCAACATCGGTGCCAGCTACCGCGTCAACGGCATCAACACCCTCGGCGCCGAATGGCTCACCCGCCTGCAGCTGGGTGACCGCCAGGAGCTGTACAGCGAGTTCTACCAGCCGCTCGACGCCGGCTCACGCTACTTCGTCGCCCCCTACCTGTTCGGCGAGGCGCAGAACGTCGAGGCGATACTGGATAACGACCCCATCGCCGAATACCGCCTGGAGCGCTATGGCTACGGCCTCAATCTCGGCCGACAGATCGCCAACAACGGCGAGATCCGCTTCGGCATCGGCCAGGCCTGGGGCGAGGCCGACGTGCGCGTGGGCGAGCGTGACCTGCCCAGTTTCAGCTTCAGCGAGGGCTACTACGAACTGAAGTACTCCTTCGACACCCTGGACAACCTCGACTTCCCGATCAAGGGCGAAGACATCGGCCTGCTGTTGCGCCAGTACGACAAGGGCCTGGGCTCGGACGACGAGTACAGGCAGTGGCAGCTGGAGCTGAACAAGGCGCTGACCCACGGCCCCAACACCTGGCTCCTGGGTGGTCGCTACGGACGCACGCTGGACGAAGCCGAGGTGGTGACATCCGGCTTCATCCTCGGTGGTGCCCAGGAACTCTCCGGTTTTCGCCAGGACTCCCTGAGCGGGCAGAACATGGCCCTGGCGCGCATGATCTACTACCGCCGCCTGACGCAGAGCTCGCTGCTGCCACTGGACCTGCCGCTCTACCTGGGTTTCTCGCTGGAACGGGGCCGCGCCTGGAACAACGACAATGCCTTCGACAGCGGCTACATCAACGCCGCCAGTGTCTTCCTCGGCCTGGACACGCCCCTGGGGCCGCTGAACTTCAGCTACGGCTTCAACGACGAGCGCGAGAAAGCGCTGTACCTCAACCTCGGCAAGAGTTTCTGAGGCCAGTAACGACCAGGCCGCGCATGAGCGCGGCCTGGTCGGCTAGCACGGTGAATGGGCTCAGGCGATTTCCGCCAGCAACTGGCGAGCGGCCCGCTTCTGCTCGTCATCGCCCTGATCGATCACCTCGTTGAGGATGTCACACGCGGTGGCGACATCGCCCTGCTTGATGTACGCCAGGGCCTGATTGAGCTTGGCCATGTGCGCGGGGTTGCCGGCCAGGTGGTCGAAATCCCCCTGCAGCGCGGCGGTGGCATCGGCATCGCCGGCGAACGCATCGAGGAAGTTGTCGTCCAGCTGCTCCTCGTCGTCGAGCAGGACCATCTCCATCTCGCCAAACGCGCTCAGTTGCTCATCCTCGTGCGGCAGCTCGAAGACCTCCGGCAGCTCCTGCAGGTTGCTGGAGAACGACGCGTCGAGCTCAGGCTCGGCGGCCGCCTTGGGCTTGGCCTGGACGGTGGTCGAGAACGGGCTGACCAGGTCCCAGTCGGCATCCAGGGACAGATCATCGAGATTGAGCTGAAAGTCGGGCTCGGTGACCGGCTCGTCCGGTGCTGGCGCCACTGCCTGAACGACAGGCTCGCTCGGCTCGGGTTGCGCCGTCCGCAGGTTGGGATGCCTGGCTTGCAGGGCGTCGAGACGCGCCTCGTCGAACCCCTCGGCGCGCAGAACCGCTTCTTCGCGGGCGAAGGCCTGGCCATCGCCCTGCTGCGCCAGGACTTCCAGCAGGCGGAAGCGCAGGTCACTGCGTTGCGGCTCCTGCAGCAGCGCCTTGTTCAACTCGCCGCGCGCCTCGCTGAGGCGGCCATAGGCGATGTAGACGTTAGCCGCCTCCAGCGGATCGGTCGGTGCCTGCGGGCGCTGCACGACCGGGGCCGGAGTCACCTTGGCGGCCGGCGCCACGGCGGCGACAGGCGCGGCCTCGACGACCCTGGGGCGAGTCACAGGCTGCGCCTTGGCGGCAACCTGCACCACCGGCGAGGCCTTCTCGCGACGCCGGGCGGCCCAGAACAGCGCACCGAGCAGCAGCAACAGACCTGCGCCACCGGCGAGCAGCGTGGAGAACCAGCCACCTGTTTCCGTGGCCGGTGCCTGCGGCTCGGCCGGCACCTCGGCTGCGGGTTGCACGACAGGCGCTTGCGGCGTGCGCTCGGCGGCGAGCTCGGCCAGTTGTGCGTCTTTCGCCGCCAGCTGGTCCTGCAGTTGCTGAACCTGCAGCTGCAACTCGGCCAGGCCCTGCTGCAGTTGCAGGTTCTCGGCAGCCTGGCTGGCCAGTTCCAGATCGACCTGGCGCTGTTTCTCGGCCAGCAGTTGCAGGCTGTCCGTCTGCTCCGGCGTCGGCTCCAGCGCGGTCAGCGGCGCACTCACCGGCCCCTCGGCACTGAGGCTGCTCTCGGCAACGGGCTCCGCTGCTTGCTCCGCCACGGGCGCGGTCGGCGCGCTGGCCGCAGCGGCGCGCGCGGCATCGGGCAGCAGCAAGTCGGCACCGGCCTGCAGCAGGCCTGGGTCGCCGCCGATGAACGCCCCCGGATTGAGGGCAAGAATGCCTTCCATCAGCGCCTGCTGAGACAGCCCGCTGCCCTCCTCGCGCAGACGCGCCGCGATCGACCACAGGCTGTCGCCGCGCACCACCTGATGACGATGCCCCGCCACGGCAGCCGGCGGCGTCACGCTACGTATCGACGATGCCGGTACGGCCTGGCGAGGCGCCTGGGCAACGGGCGCCGCAGTGGAGGCTGCCACCGAGGAATAGGCGGAGGAGCCCGGCGGATCGAGCAGTACGGTGTATTCACGCAGCAACTGGCCGTTGGGCCGTGCCACCTCGACGATGAAGTTCAGATAGGGTTCACGGACCGGGCGACTGGACACCACCCGGATCACGCTGCGCGAGCCGCGCAACAGCGGTGTGAAGCGCAGGTCGTTGAGAAAGTACAGGCGCTCGACACCCGAGCGACTGAATACCTCGGCAGGCGCCAGGCCGACGCGTACGTCCTGCGCACCCAGGTCGCCGACCTCGAGCAACTCGATCTCGGCCTCCAACGGCTGATTCAACGCCGAATGCAGCGTAATATCACCCAACCCAAGCGCCGGTGCCATTCCCGAATAGAGAGCGGAACCCGACGCCAAACCCAACATCAACTGACGCACCCGAGCCATGTGACCTCCAGGGTTATCCAGGCTCGAACGCCGCCTCCTCGACTTCCTGTCCGGGCTTCCCTTGGCCGGGAGGCTGGCGCCCTCGAAAAACGCAAAGGACGATCAACAGAGTCCCTGTCCAGACCGTCCTGAATTGCATTATGGCTACTAATTCACAAAGTAGCGGATTAGGCGTCAGTTTGCCGACGAAAGCACAGTGCCATCAACCAACTTCAGTCAAAAGTAAGGCACAAAAAGCGCTTGACCGAGCGGGCATGAAAATGCCAACCAGGTCTCATTTCACCAGGTTGGCCAGCACCCGCGCGTGGACCTGCTGGCAGCGCCGCAGGTCGTCTTCGTCGATACCGGCGAAGACCTCATGGCGCAGTTGGGTGGAAATCGCTTCGATCTTCTCGATCAGCGGCTGCGCCTTGGGTTGCAGCGCGATCTTCTTGGCGCGGCGGTCCTCGGGTACCGCCACGCGGGTCACCAGTTCCTGACTTTCCAGGCTGTCGAGCAGGCGCGCCAGGGTTGGCCCCTCCACGCCCACGCTCTGCGCGAGCTCGCGCTGGGTGGGCATCTCAGTGAAGCGGGCCAGGTGCAGCAGCACCAGCCAGCGGGCCTGGGACAGTCCCAGGCCGACCAGGCGGCGGTCCAGTTCCGAGCGCCACGCGCGTGACAGTTGGGCGACTTGCATGGCAAAGCGATGTTGATCGGGGTAAGACATGGGCAAGCGAACTCATACAAAGGTAAAAAACTAATTATTAGCCAGCTAGCCATAACCCGACGCGCAGAGCAAGCGCGGATTTCGCCGGTCCGTTGCAGAATACGACGGCGACGCCCTCTGACTCAGGCCGCGACCTGATTGCGCCCGAACGCCTTGGCCTCGTAGAGCGCACGGTCCGCCTGCTCGTAGAGTTGCCCCAGTTCGGCCTGGACGCCCGGAGTCAGGCACGCGACGCCGATGGACATGGTCAGCACCTCGGCGCTGTCGGAGCCGCGATGGACGATGGCCGCCGCTTCCAGCGACTGGCGCAGGGCCTCGGCACGCTGCCGGGCCTCGTCGGCAGCGATGTCGAACAGCAGCAAGGCGAACTCCTCGCCACCCAGGCGCACGCCCATGTCCAGCGGGCGCCGTGCCGCCTGCTCGATGAGCATGCCCACGCGCTGCAGGGCCGCATCGCCGGCCTGGTGGCCGTAGCAGTCGTTGTAGGCCTTGAAGTGGTCGATATCGCACAGCAGCAGAGCCAGCGGCTTGCCGTCACGTTGCGCCTGGCGCCACAGGCGCTCGAACTGGCGGTTGAAGCTGCGCCGGTTGTGCAGGCCGGTCAGGCTGTCGTGATAGGCGAGCAGACGCATCAGTCGACTGACCAGAAAGTGCTCGCGCGATTTGTATTCGAGCAGGTAGCAACCGACGGCGCCGGTGAGATTGCCGAACGCAAGGAACAGCACATTGTTGATCAGCCTCGCCGCCGGCAAGCCGGCGAGCAGTTCCGCCACCACGTAAGCCGTCAGCACGACCAGCGAACAGGCGAGCGCCTCGCTCAGGCGCAGTCCCACCAGGAAATAGGCAGCCATGCTCACCAGCAGCAGCCCTTCGTAGGGATAGCCGGGATCGACCTGATGGACGATGCCGACGATCAGCGCGGCCCCCACGCCCAGGGTGAGGATACACGCCATGCTCAACGGCAGCAGCAGATGGGTATGGCGACGCTGCAGGATCAGTGCGGCACAGACCAGCAGGATGACCAGCACCACGAACCTCACGCCGAGCACCCAGGCGAGGTGCGACGCAGGCACCACCAGCAGGTCCAGCACCGCCAGTGCCAGCCAGATGACCATGGCGACACTCAGTGCGAAACGCTTGAGTTCGAAGCTGTCGTCGAGCAGGTGGGCGCGGTATTCACGCTCCAGCGCGCGCGAGAAGCGCAGACCACGAAACCCCAGGCTCAGCTGGTCTGCGTAGGGGCTCGGGCGGACTTCATCGAGCCAGGCGTGAAAGTTGGGCACTGCTACCTCGTCGTCAGGCGGCCTGCCCCACACCTTAGCCGCGTCATCGTGATGCCGCCAGAAACAGCCAACCGCTAGAGTTCGAACTCGGCCTGCAGGGCCGCGCGCACGCAGTACAGCACCGCCTCGTCGACCCGCCCGGCGAACAGCGGCGCGATCTCACTGACCGCCGGCAACTCGCCCTCACCGTCGAGGAAACTCTCCTGGATCTCGCCCAGCAGCTCTTCCGGCAGGTCCAGCGCCTGCTCCAGACTCAGTTGCTGCTGCGCGATGGCTTCGGCGAGCAGGCTGTAGACATTCTTCTCGCTGCAATTGAGCTGGCCGGCGATCTGCGCCGGGGTCATGCCGGCGCGTGCCAGGCTGACCAGCTCGTGACGCAGGTCCGCGACCGGCGCCGGTGCCTCGTCCTGGGCGTTGCCAGCCAGCACTTCGAGGAAGGCCTGACCATAACGCTCCAGCTTGCGCGCGCCCACGCCGCTGACCTCGGCCATCTCGCTCAGCGAACCCGGCTGACTGCGCAGCATCTCCAGCAGGGTGGCGTCGGGGAAGATCACATAGGGCGGCACGCTGTGCTCCTCGGCCAGCTTGCGGCGCAGGCTGCGCAAGGCTTCCCACATCTCCCGCTCATGCCCCTGCACCAGCTGGCTGGCCGCACTGCTGGAGGCCTTGACCGCCTGCGCCGGCTTGGGTTCGCGACGCAGTTGCAGGGTAACCTCGCCTCGCAGCAGCGGCCGGCAGCTCTCGTCCAGGCGCAGGCCACCGAAGCCCTCGAGGTCGACATCGGCCAGGCCACGCGCGACCAGCTGGCGGAACAGGGTGCGCCACTCGACCTCGGAGAAGCCCTTGCCCACGCCGAACACCGCCAGGTGCTGATGACCGGAGGCGCGGATCTTCTCGTTGTCACGCCCCAGCAGGATGTCCACCAAGTGGCCGACGCCGTAGCGCTGGCCGCTGCGATAGATGGCCGACAGCGCCTGCCGCGCCGGCTCGGTGGCGTCCCAGGTTTCGACGCCGTCGATGCAGTTGTCGCAATGCCCGCAGGGCTGCTCCAGCACCTCGTCGAAATAGGCCAGCAGCGCCTGGCGCCGGCAGCGGGTCTCCTCGCAGAGGGCCAGCATGGCGTCGAGCTTGTGCTGCTCGATGCGTTTGTGGCGCTCGTCGCCCTCGGAGTTGTTGAGCATCTGCTTGAGGAAGATCACATCCTGCAGGCCGTAGGCCATCCAGGCATCGGCAGGCAGGCCGTCACGCCCGGCACGACCGGTTTCCTGGTAATAGGCTTCCAGCGACTTGGGCAGATCCAGGTGGCAGACGAAACGCACGTTGGGTTTGTCGATGCCCATGCCGAAGGCAATGGTGGCCACCATGATCAGGCCTTCTTCATTGAGGAAGCGCTTCTGGTGGTAGGCCCGCAGCTCGTTGGGCAAGCCCGCGTGATAAGGCAGCGCCGGGAAGCCCTGGCTGCTGAGGAAATCGGCGACCTCCTCGACCTTCTTGCGCGACAGGCAGTAGACGATGCCGGCATCGCCCTTGCGCGCCGCCAGAAAGCCCAGCAACTGCTTGCGTGGCTGATCCTTGGGCTGGATGCGATAGAAGATGTTGGGCCGGTCGAAGCTGGAGAGAAAGCGCTCGGCATGCTCCAGGTGCAGGCGCTGGACGATCTCCTCGCGGGTACGCTTGTCCGCCGTGGCGGTCAGGGCGATGCGCGGCACCGCCGGGAACAGTTCGGCGAGCTGGCCGAGCTGCAGGTACTCCGGCCGGAAATCATGCCCCCACTGCGACACGCAGTGCGCCTCGTCGATGGCGAACAGGGCGATGTCGAGGCCCTGCAGGAAATTCAGCATCCGCGCCTGCACCAGGCGTTCCGGAGCCAGGTAGAGCATCTTGATCTGGCCACGGCGGATGCGATCGGCGATTTCGCGCTGCTCATCGGGGCTCAGCGTGGAGTTCAGCGCCACGGCCGCCACACCCAGCTCATCCAGCGTCGCGACCTGGTCGTCCATCAACGCGATCAACGGCGACACCACCACGGCCAGGCCGTCGCGCATCAGCGCGGGAACCTGATAGCACAGCGACTTGCCGCCGCCCGTGGGCATCAGCACCAGGGCATCGCCGCCACCGGCCACGCGCTCGATGATCGCGGATTGATTGCCGCGAAAGGCGTCGTAGCCGAAAACGTCTTTGAGAATGCGCTGGGCGTGGTCGAGCATGAAGGCCTCCGAATGAAGCCGGCTATTATGCCGCACTCTTGCCGGTGACGGTTCCTCACCCCGTCCGAAGCCGTTCTTTTTCTACCCCCTCGGACTTGCCGCTATGGCCGCAAGGCCCCGTGTAGACTAGAATCCAGCCTCGTTTAATCCTTCAAGGTAGCCCCACGATGTCCTTCGCTGAGCAACTGTCCCGCCTGCAAGCCTTCCTCGATGCCGACGAGCTGCACGAAGAAGCGCTGGACTATGTGGCCGCCCATGGCTACCTCACCGCCCTGTCGATCTGCCCGGACCAGGTGCCCGAGCGCGAGTGGATCGACGCCCTGTTCGCCGAGCCGCCGCATTACCGCAGCGACGCCGAGCGCGAAGAGATCGAAAGCACCCTGGTTCACCTCAAGGCGCATATCGCCCGTCAGCTGGCTGGCGAGGAAGAACCCGAGCTGCCCTGCGACCTGGACCTGGGCGACGAGCCGGACGACTCCGACCTGCGCGGCTGGTGCATCGGTTTCATGGAAGGTGTGTTCCTGCGCGAAGCCGTATGGTTCGAGGACGCCGAAGACGAAGTCAGCGAGCTGCTGCTGCCGATCATGGTCGGCTCCGGCCTGTTCGACGAGCAGCAGGAATTCTCCGAGATCGCCCGTGACCGCGACCTGGTCGACAGCATGATCGACCAGATCCCGGAATTGCTCACCGCCCTGTTCCTGCTGTGCCAGGCACCGGAAGAAAAGCCGGCGCTGCTCAAGCCCCGCCACTGATTGGCCACGGCCGGGGTCAACCCGGCTGTTTCCGCCCATGCCACGTGATATCCAGCCCAGTCGCCACCGCAGCGTCCGTTACCTGTTGCTGGGCATCGGCTGGCTGAGCGTGGCCCTGGGCGTCATCGGCATCTTCCTGCCGGTACTGCCCACCACCCCGTTCCTGCTCCTGGCCGCGGCCTGCTTCGTGCGCAGCTCACGGCGCTTCTACATCTGGCTGGTCACTCATCGGCACCTCGGCCCCTGGATTCGCGACTACCTCGAAGGCCAGGGCATTCCGCTCAAGGGCAAGGTCTATGCCCTGCTGCTGATGTGGGCGAGCATCGCCCTCTCCTGCTACCTGGTGCCGCTGCCCTGGGCGCGTGCCTTCATGCTGACCAGCGCCGTGCTGGTCAGCCTGTACATCCTCAAGCAGAAAACCCTGCGCACCCGCTGACGGCGTCTGGCGGCCGGCAGATTGCCAGCCCATCGCCTAGACTTCCTCGATCAGACCCAGAGACCCGACCCCATGCGACGGCTACGCGTTCAGGGATGGCGGTGGCGGCTGCTGATCCTCTCGATCGGCGGCGGGTTGCTGGCCGGCCTGTCGCTGGCGGACTGGGATTTCGCGCTGATTCTCAAGAATGCCGAGAGTCGCTACGGTAGCCTCGGCCCGGCGCGCGAACGCATCCTCGACTGGGAGGCGTTGATCAAGAGCAGCGCGGCGCTGACCGAGGCCGACAAGCTCAACGAGGTCAATCGCTTCTTCAACCGCAAGTTCCGCTTCGTCGACGACATCAAGCTGTGGCGCGAGAACGACTACTGGGCCACGCCGGTCGAGGCGCTGGTCAAGGGTGCCGGTGACTGCGAGGACTACTCCCTGGCCAAGTACTTCACCCTGCGCCGACTCGGCATTCCCAGCGAGAAGCTGCGCATCACCTACGTCAAGGCCCTGAACTACAACCAGGCGCACATGGTGCTGACCTACTACGCCAGCCCGACGGCCGAGCCGCTGGTGCTCGACAACCTGATCAACGACATCCGTCCCGCGTCTCAGCGCAAGGACCTGCTCCCGGTGTACGCCTTCAACGCCGAAGGGCTCTACCTGCCGGGTTCGAACGCCCGCAAGAGCGACTCGAAGAAGCTCTCGCGCTGGCAGGACGTCCTGAAAAAAATGCGTGCCGAGGGCTTCGCCGTGGGCGAAGGCTAGGAGGAAAGACATGTCTCTACTCAAGCAACTGTTCCTGGCCATCTGCCTGTTTCTCGTGGTGGCCTTCACCGGCAGCTTCGTGGCCAGCGTCGAGACCTCGCGCGAGCAACTGCTCAGCCAGCTGCGCTCGCACGCCCAGGACGCCGCCACCGCCCTGGGGCTGTCGATGGCACCGCATGTCGACGACCCGGCGATGCTCGAGCTGATGGTCAGTTCGATCTTCGACAGCGGTTATTTCGCCAGCATCCGCGTGGTCGACATCGCCGACGGCAAGGTGGTGGTCGAACGCAGCAACGACGCCCGGCCGGAGAACGTTCCGGGCTGGTTCATCGACCTGGTGAACCTGCAACCCGAGGGCGGCGATGCGCTGATCATGCGCGGCTGGGAGCAGGCCGCGCGGGTCGAGGTGCTCAGTCATCCGCAGTTCGCCCTGGCCAGGCTCTGGGACAGTGCCATCGGCAGCCTGCTCTGGCTGCTGCTCTGCGGCCTGGTCAGTGCCATCCTCGGCGGCTGGCTGCTGCGCACGCAGCTGCGTCCGCTGGACAACATGGTGCGTCAGGCACAGGCCATCACCCGTCGGGAGTTCCTCACCCTGCCACGGGTACCACGCACGCCGGAGCTCAAGCGCGTGGTACTGGCGATGAACCAGATGGTCGACAAGCTGAAGACGCTGTTCGCCGAGGAAGCCGCGCGCAGCGAGAAGCTGCGGGCCGAGGCCTACCAGGACAGCCTCACCGGGCTGGCCAACCGCCGCCAGTTCGATATCCGCCTGAACAATCAGCTGGTGCAGAGCGAACAGAACGCCGAGGGTTACCTGCTGCTGCTGCGCGTTAACGACCTCGCCGGCCTCAACCAGCGCCTGGGCGGACAACGCACCGACGCCCTGATCGAGGCACTGGGCGAACAACTGCGCAACCTGCTGAGCGCCCCGGGGCGCAGCAAGTGGCTGGCATCGCGCAACCGTGGCGGCGAGTTCACCCTGCTCGCCCCGGGCCTGAGCGGCGACGATGCGGACCACCTGGCGAACGAGATCAGCGACGCGCTGCACAGCCTGAAGCAGACCGGTGCCAGCGACTGCGAGCCGGTCGCGCACCTGGGCATCGCCGCCTTTCGCCCCGGCGAGCAGGCCACTGCGGTCCTCGGCCGCGCCGATCAGGCCCTGGCCCAGGCGCAGAGCCACACGGACAGATGCTGGGCACGCCTGGACGACTTCACGGCGCAGAGCAACCAGGGCCTGCACGACTGGCGCGGCTGGATCGACGACGCGCTGAACCAGGGCAAGCTGCAGCTGTATTTCCAGCCGGTAGCCGAATGCCACGGCGGCACGGTGATGCAGTACAAGGTACTGGCGCGCCTGCTCGACGCGCAGGGCGAGGCGGTCACTGCCGGCCGCTTCCTGCCCTGGATCGAGCGCCTGGGCTGGTCCACGCGCTTCGACCTGGCGATGCTCGAACACAGCCTGCAGCACCTGGCGCGACATCCCAGACCGCTGGCCCTGAGCCTGTCTGCGGCCACGCTGCGCAACGCCACGGACAAGGCCCGCCTGCTGGAAGTCCTCGCCCGTCATGCCGAGCTGGCGCACCTGATGACGCTGGAGATCGACGAACACTATCTGCCACCGCCTGCCGAGCTGGAGGCCCTGAGCCAGAGCATTCGGGGGCTTGGTTTCAACCTGGGGCTGCAGCACTTCGGTGGTCGTTTCAGCCTGATCGGCAACCTGACGCACCTGGGCCTGGCCTACCTGAAGATCGACGGCACCTACATCCGGGCCATCGATCAGGAAAGCGACAAGCGGCTGTTCATCGAAGCCATCTATCGCGCGACCAACAGCATCGACCTGCCATTGATCGCCGAGATGGTGGAAACACAGGGAGAGCTCGCGGTGCTGGCGGAACTTGGCATCCACGGGGCCATGGGCCGACTGATCGGTGCGCCCACACCCTGGAGCGATCGCTAGAGACCGGCGGCAGCGGCATGGCCCTCGTGTGCTGCGGGGCAGGCGCTGCAGTGCCGGGAATCAGACCAGATGGTGCTCGTCGTCGCCGAGCAGGCCGCTGAGACCTTCGATCTCGGCACGGGCGATGGCACGCTGGTCGAGCTTCTGGCGCGCCGCTTCAGGCAGGTCCGTGTAGCGAATGACACCGCGCTCCACCAGCACGCTGACGACGTCCTCGAGTACCCGCACCAGCTCCAGGTCGGATTGTTTCAGGCTATCCAGGCGGGCCTTGACCTCCTCCTTGGCGGCCAGCCAGTTGTGCAGTTCTTCGCTTTCGACTGCCAGGTTTTCCGTCATGCCCTCGAAGGGTTCGTATTCGACTCGCAGCAAACGCCCGGCGGCGTCACGCTGTACATAGACCATGCCTGCTCTCTCCCGGCCAAAAAAAACCCGCTACCTGAAAAGGTAGCGGGTCGATCATATAAGTGAAGGTCAGACCGTATCTACATTTAAAGTACCGTCATTGAGCATGGCCAGGATCACGCTACCGGTATCCCCCCCGGCACCGTATCCACCCACGCCGCTGTCACCCAGCAGGTTGACGTCCTGCAACACGATGGTCTGATCCGGGCTGCTGAAGTCGCCCGTGCCCATGGCACTGATCTTGATCGTCGTATCCCAGGCCGAAGTCCCCTGGCCGGGCAGCTCACTGGAGGTGATCTGCAGGTAGTCGAGCAGGTTGCCGATATCGCCGGAGGAGCCATTCTCGCCGACCAGCAGGTCGGAGAGATCCAGGCGATCACCGTCGCCCCCCGCGTTGAAGTTGCGCACGAAGTTGAGCACCGTATCGATACCCGTGTCGCCGTTGAGCCAGACGAAGGAGTCCTGGCCACTGCTGTTGACCAACGACCCACCGCTCATGGTGTCGTTGCCGCGACCGCCGATCAGCACATCGTTACCGCCGCCACCGTACAGCGTGTCGTTGCCCAACAGGCCGCCGAGCACGTTGTCCTGGTTGCCGCCAACGAGAGTGTCGTTGAAGTTCGAACCGATCAGGTTCTCGATACTGCTCAACTGATCACCCGAGGCCCAGCCACTCACGCTACCGCCACTGGCGTTGCCGGAGTTGTTCAGCGTGATGTTCACCCCACTGGTGGCATCGATGTAGCTGGCCGTGTCATTGCCATCGCCACCGTTGAGCGTGTCGCTGCCCGTACCGCCCACCAGGATGTCGTTTCCGTCACCGCCATTGAGCGTGTCACTGCCGCCATTGCCGATCAGGATGTCGTCACCACTGTTGCCGTTGAGAGTCCTGCCGCTGTCGCCATCGATGAGTATCTCGTCGAGGAAATCACCGTCCAGCGAACCGCTGGTGTCGACATCGAGGATCGTCACCTTGGCCTGTGCAGTCTGGCCTCCGGCCTGGCTCTGGTAGACGAAGGACTCACCATCGCTGGCCGACGACACCGCGACCGAGGAACTGCCGTGAACTGCCGTCAGGCCTGCAGTCGAGACGATGCTGGTGATCGCCTGGATCGAGCTGTTGGGCCCACCGTCATTGGCCAGCAGGGCCCAGTCCGGGATGTCGAAGCTGTTGCTGCGTGCGATCACATAGTCATCGCGCGCCACCATCGGGCCGTCCGCCGGATCGACCGTGATGGTCAGGTTCGCCAGGCCGCTCTGGTCGCCATCGTTGTCGATCAGGATGAAGCCGACCTGCTGGGTGGTGCCGCTACCCACGTTGGCGGCAGACACATAGCTGTACTCGCCCGTCGCCATGTTCACCGAGAGCATCGCCCCGGCGGCCAAGACCAGATTCAGGGTCATGCCATTGACCACACTGCCGTCCGAACCGGTGATGGTCGGGTTGACACCGACATTGAAGGTGTAGGTCACGCCATTGACCACCACCGACTTGACCCGCCCGCCATCGGCACCGAAGCCATTGACGCCGTCGGTCAGATTGCCGCTGATCGGTGTCGCCTGCGCGGTCTGGACCAGAACATCTTCCAGATCGGCGAAGTCGTTCACCGCGATGGCATTGGTGTTGCTCCCTGAAGTGCCATCGTAGGCGATCGGATCGAGCTGATCGTTGTTGCTGTAGTTGCCGGGGGGGTTGTCATTGACCTCTGCCGCCGGTCCCATGCCCAGGGCGTAGGACTGGATGTGCTGGGCATTGAGGAAGTCGATCCATTCGGCCTCCTCGGCAGGGTTGATACCCGCGCTGCCATCCGGCTGGTTCGGCACACCGTCCGACAGGAAGTACGAGACGTTCTGCAGCGGCTCGCCCGGGTTGTCGGTGAGCGTCAGCTTGCCAGCCGACTGCCAGGCACTCATCGCCGTGTCCAACGCGGCATCGTAGTTGGTCGTCGCACTGTTGGAGGATTCCGGGAAGCCGATCACCGCCGCCTTGGCAGCATCCACCGTCATCCAGGTGGTGCCGTAGGCAGCCGCGCCGCTGGCGAATGTCACCAACCTCACCTTCACGTCACCCATCGCCTCGTACTGCTCCAGCAGTTCGAGCACCGCCAGCTTGGCAGCCTCCAGGCGCGACAGACCGCCGAAGTCAGCGGAGCTGTTCATGCTGCCGGAAACGTCCAGCACCACCAGCAGGTTGGTGTTGACGTCGCCGGACGCCTCGCGGCTCTGGCTGAGGTTCTGGGCCAGCGGCGAGTCGTCATCCACGGAGATTTCCAGCACACCCTCGGCTGGCGAACCATTGCCGTCGACCATCTGGTAGTCGAACTCGAAGTTCAGGTTGTTCTCCACGCTCCCGGAGCCCGGGGCCGGATGGTCCAGAGGCTCGAACAGCTGGAACTGGAAGCCACCCGTTGCCGGATTGGTGAGCGTCACGGTGAACACCGGCTGTCCGCTGCCTTCGATCTGCGCGGTCAGCACCTGGCCATTGCCACTGACCACATACTCGACCGTCTGACCACCCGAGGTGATGCTCGGCAGGTCGTCCGTCAGCCAGGTGAAGCTGCCGAAGCCATCGCCACCGTAGTCGTAGCCCAGACTGCCGGTCACCGTGGTGGCAGCCCCGGCATCGTCCTCGACGCCACCGATGATGCCGCCGGACAGCCCTTCCTCGTCGACCAGGTCGAACGCGTAGCCGCCAGTCGGCGTGTCATCGACGAAGCAGACATCGAGCTGCGTGCTCACCGTATCGTTGTCGCCGTCGACGACATCGATCTGGAAGGACAGGTCGAGGTCTGGAGGCAGGAATGTCTGCTCCAGGGTGATTTCCTGAATCCGATAGTCACCGTCATTGGAGCCGAAGGTCAGCTTGATGAAGCCATTCAACAGCGACGCTGCCGAACCGGTGGTGAAGTCGGAATCGGCCAGGTTGAAGCTGAACAGCGAGCTCTCGGAGCCCTGGCCGGTGTAGGTACCCGCCGCCACCAGGACGTCGTTGCTGTCATAGGCCTGCCAGAACAGCTCGTCACCGGAGGACAGCTTCTGCACATCCACCTCCGCCGAGTAGACGGTGGCGCTGAAGGTCATGTGCAGCTCTTCGCCGACGTCGATGAGGTTGTTGCCACCGACACCGACCCCCTGTGTGGACGGATTGACCAGGCCGTTACCCGTCAGGGTGACCGCAAGGCCCTCGCCGCTCTCCACGTAGAAGGACGGCTGCGGCTGCCCCGCAGAGATGCCCGTCAGGTTGAAGTCGGCGGTGGTGACCGGACGCGAATTGACGATCTCCAGCTGGTAGTTGTTGCCGTTGCCGAGCGCATCGGGGTCGTCATACACGGTGAGGATGAAGAACGTCTCACCGCTGGCGTCACCGACCGTTGCGGTCAGCGTCGTCACGCCGTTCAGCTTGACCACGGTATAGAACAGGCCATCCGCGGTCGGCCCGCCATTGGCGGAGAGGTCGAAGCCACCGCCGTCACTGCCGTAGTCGGCTTCGATGACACCTTGCGTGACGTAGCCGTTGACCTCCTCGACTTCGGCGCACTCAGGCGGAGTCACGGTCGGGCCATCGTCGTCGAAGCTCAGGATCGAGCCTTGTTCGTCAGCCAGCACCAGGGTTTCCGAGGCGGTGATCTGGTCGCCATCGCCATCGGTGCGCACCACTTCGTAGGTCAGGCCCAGGCTGGCACCGTCGTCACCGAGCAGCAGGTTCAGCGCTTCGTCTAACGTGGTGGTGGTGCCGTCATGGCGGATCGCTTCGTACAGGGTGGTCTGCAGTTGCGGATTGGTCGCCGGGTCGATGATTTCCAGGCGGAAGACCACGTGGCCGTCGCCGTCCACACCCACCACATCGTCACCGTCCATCTGCAGCACGATGGCGCCGCCATCGGTGGCTTCCAGGTTGGTGCTCAGCTCGCCGCCCGCCGGGATGCCGCTGAAGTACAGGCTGGTGCTGACGCTGCCGGCACCGTCCTGGCCATAGTCGCCACTGGCGGTGAACAGACTGACCAGGCCGCCACCGCCCAGCGCGGTGGTCGAGCGACCCAGGTAGCCGCCACCGTCATCGCCGTTGCCATCGGCCGTTTCACCCGGGGCTGCACGATCCACGCCCAGGGTTTCATCCACTTCCATCGCCAGCAGATCAGCCGAGGCCCCTTGGGCCAGGCCAACGTTCTGGGTCGGGCCATCGTCGTCGAAGCTCAGGATCGAGCCTTGTTCGTCAGCCAGTATCAGGGTTTCCGAGGCGGTGATCTGGTCGCCATCGCCATCGGTGCGTACCACTTCGTAGGTCAGGCCCAGGCTGGCACCGTCGTCACCGAGCAGCAGGTTCAGCGCTTCGTCGAACGTGGTGGTGGTGCCGTCATGGCGGATCGCTTCGTACAGGGTGGTCTGCAGTTGCGGATTGGTCGCCGGGTCGATGATTTCCAGGCGGAAGACCACGTGGCCGTCGCCGTCCACACCCACCACATCGTCACCGTCCATCTGCAGCACGATGGCGCCGCCATCGGTGGCTTCCAGGTTGGTGCTCAGCTCGCCACCCGCCGGGATGCCGCTGAAGTACAGGCTGGTGCTGACGCTGCCGGCACCGTCCTGGCCATAGTCACCACTGGCGGTGAACAGACTGACCAGGCCGCCACCGCCCAGCGCGGTGGTCGAGCGACCCAGGTAGCCGCCACCGTCATCGCCATTGCCATCGGCCGTTTCACCCGGGGCTGCACGATCCACGCCCAGGGTTTCATCCACTTCCATCGCCAGCAGATCAGCCGAGGCCCCTTGGGCCAGGCCAACGTTCTGGGTCGGGCCGTCGTCGTCGAAGGTCAGGATCGAGCCTTGTTCGTCAGCCAGTACCAGGGTTTCCGAGGCGGTGACCTGGTCGCCATCGCCATCGGTGCGTACCACTTCGTAGGTCAGGCCCAGGCTGGCACCGTCGTCACCGAGCAGCAGGTTCAGCGCTTCGTCGAACGTGGTGGTGGTGCCGTCATGGCGGATCGCTTCGTACAGGGTGGTCTGCAGTTGCGGACCGGTCGCCGAGTCGACGATTTCCAGGCGGAAGACCACGTGGCCGTCGCCGTCCACACCCACCACATCGTCACCATCCATCTGCAGCACGATGGCGCCGCCATCGGTGGCTTCCAGGTTGGTGCTCAGCTCGCCGCCCGCCGGGATGCCGCTGAAGTACAGGCTGGTGCTGACGCTGCCGGCACCGTCCTGGCCATAGTCACCACTGGCGGTGAACAGGCCGACCAGGCCGCCACCGCCCAGCGCGGTGGTCGAGCGACCCAGGTAGCCGCCACCGTCATCGCCATTGCCATCGGCCGTTTCACCCGGGGCTGCACGATCCACGCCCAGGGTTTCATCCACTTCCATCGCCAGCAGATCAGCCGAGGCCCCTTGGGCCAGGCCAACGTTCTGGGTCGGGCCGTCGTCGTCGAAGGTCAGGATCGAGCCTTGTTCGTCAGCCAGTACCAGGGTTTCCGAGGCGGTGACCTGGTCGCCATCGCCATCGGTGCGTACCACTTCGTAGGTCAGGCCCAGGCTGGCACCGTCGTCACCGAGCAGCAGGTTCAGCGCTTCGTCGAACGTGGTGGTGGTGCCGTCATGGCGGATCGCTTCGTACAGGGTGGTCTGCAGTTGCGGACCGGTCGCCGAGTCGACGATTTCCAGGCGGAAGACCACGTGGCCGTCGCCGTCCACACCCACCACATCGTCACCATCCATCTGCAGCACGATGGCGCCGCCATCGGTGGCTTCCAGGTTGGTGCTCAGCTCGCCACCCGCCGGGATGCCGCTGAAGTACAGGCTGGTGCTGACGCTGCCGGCACCGTCCTGGCCATAGTCACCACTGGCGGTGAACAGGCCGACCAGGCCACCACCGCCCAGCGCGGTGGTCGAGCGACCCAGGTAGCCGGCACCGTCATCGCCGTTGCCATCGGCCGTTTCGCCCGGGGCCGCACGATCCACGCCCAGGGTTTCATCCACTTCCATCGCCAGCAGATCAGCCGAGGCCCCTTGGGCCAGGCCAACGTTCTGGGTCGGGCCGTCGTCGTCGAAGGTCAGGATCGAGCCTTGTTCGTCAGCCAGTACCAGGGTTTCCGAGGCGGTGACCTGGTCGCCATCGCCATCGGTGCGTACCACTTCGTAGGTCAGGCCCAGGCTGGCACCGTCGTCACCGAGCAGCAGGTTCAGCGCTTCGTCGAACGTGGTGGTGGTGCCGTCATGGCGGATCGCTTCGTACAGGGTGGTCTGCAGTTGCGGACCGGTCGCCGAGTCGACGATTTCCAGGCGGAAGACCACGTGGCCGTCGCCGTCCACACCCACCACATCGTCACCATCCATCTGCAGCACGATGGCGCCGCCATCGGTGGCTTCCAGGTTGGTGCTCAGCTCGCCACCCGCCGGGATGCCGCTGAAGTACAGGCTGGTGCTGACGCTGCCGGCACCGTCCTGGCCATAGTCACCACTGGCGGTGAACAGGCCGACCAGGCCACCACCGCCCAGCGCGGTGGTCGAGCGACCCAGGTAGCCGGCACCGTCATCGCCGTTGCCATCGGCCGTTTCGCCCGGGGCCGCACGATCCACGCCCAGGGTTTCATCCACTTCCATCGCCAGCAGATCAGCCGAGGCCCCTTGGGCCAGGCCAACGTTCTGGGTCGGGCCGTCGTCGTCGAAGGTCAGGATCGAGCCTTGTTCGTCAGCCAGTACCAGGGTTTCCGAGGCGGTGACCTGGTCGCCATCGCCATCGGTGCGTACCACTTCGTAGGTCAGGCCCAGGCTGGCACCGTCGTCACCGAGCAGCAGGTTCAGCGCTTCGTCGAACGTGGTGGTGGTGCCGTCATGGCGGATCGCTTCGTACAGGGTGGTCTGCAGTTGCGGACCGGTCGCCGAGTCGACGATTTCCAGGCGGAAGACCACGTGGCCGTCGCCGTCCACACCCACCACATCGTCACCATCCATCTGCAGCACGATGGCGCCGCCATCGGTGGCTTCCAGGTTGGTGCTCAGCTCGCCACCCGCCGGGATGCCGCTGAAGTACAGGCTGGTGCTGACGCTGCCGGCACCGTCCTGGCCATAGTCACCACTGGCGGTGAACAGGCCGACCAGGCCGCCACCGCCCAGCGCGGTGGTCGAGCGACCCAGGTAGCCGGCACCGTCATCGCCATTGCCATCGGCCGTTTCACCCGGGGCTGCACGATCCACGCCCACGGTTTCATCCACTTCCATCGCCAGCAGATCAGCCGAGGCCCCTTGGGCCAGGCCAACGTTCTGGGTCGGGCCGTCGTCGTCGAAGGTCAGGATCGAGCCTTGTTCGTCAGCCAGTACCAGGGTTTCCGAGGCGGTGACCTGGTCGCCATCGCCATCGGTGCGTACCACTTCGTAGGTCAGGCCCAGGCTGGCACCGTCGTCACCGAGCAGCAGGTTCAGCGCTTCGTCGAACGTGGTGGTGGTGCCGTCATGGCGGATCGCTTCGTACAGGGTGGTCTGCAGTTGCGGACCGGTCGCCGAGTCGACGATTTCCAGGCGGAAGACCACGTGGCCGTCGCCGTCCACACCCACCACATCGTCACCATCCATCTGCAGCACGATGGCGCCGCCATCGGTGGCTTCCAGGTTGGTGCTCAGCTCGCCGCCCGCCGGGATGCCGCTGAAGTACAGGCTGGTGCTGACGCTGCCGGCACCGTCCTGGCCATAGTCACCACTGGCGGTGAACAGGCCGACCAGGCCGCCACCGCCCAGCGCGGTGGTCGAGCGACCCAGGTAGCCGGCACCGTCATCGCCATTGCCATCGGCCGTTTCACCCGGGGCTGCACGATCCACGCCCACGGTTTCATCCACTTCCATCGCCAGCAGATCAGCCGAGGCCCCTTGGGCCAGGCCAACGTTCTGGGTCGGGCCATCGTCGTCGAAGGTCAGGATCGAGCCTTGTTCGTCAGCCAGTACCAGGGTTTCCGAGGCGGTGACCTGGTCGCCATCGCCATCGGTGCGTACCACTTCGTAGGTCAGGCCCAGGCTGGCACCGTCGTCACCGAGCAGCAGGTTCAGCGCTTCGTCGAACGTGGTGGTGGTGCCGTCATGGCGGATCGCTTCGTACAGGGTGGTCTGCAGTTGCGGACCGGTCGCCGAGTCGACGATTTCCAGGCGGAAGACCACGTGGCCGTCGCCGTCCACACCCACCACATCGTCACCATCCATCTGCAGCACGATGGCGCCGCCATCGGTGGCTTCCAGGTTGGTGCTCAGCTCGCCACCCGCCGGGATGCCGGTGAAGTAGAAGTTCTCGGTCAGGCTGCCAGGACCATCCTGGCCGTAGCCACCACCAACGGTGAACAGACTGACCAGGCCGCCACCACCCAGCGCGGTGGTCGCACGGCCCAGGTAGCCGGCGCCATCATCGTCGTTGCCATCGGCCGTTTCACCCGGAGCTTCGCGGTCGACACCCACGGTCTCATCCAGCTGCAGGTTAAGGCCCCGGCCCTCCATCTCTTCGTTGAGCCCGACGGTCAGCGTCGGGCTGTCATCGTCCACCAGAATGCTCAGGCTGCCCGTCGCCGGGGTGCCGTTGCCGTCGGTGATGGTGTAGTTGAACAGGTAGACGATGTCGTTCTCGTCGCTCCCCCCTTCCTCCGGTGCCGCATGGTCCAGTGCGGCCAGCAGGTCGAACTGGTAAGAGCCGGTCGCCAGGTCAGTGACCTGAGCGACGAATACCACGGTAGCCCCGGCGAAAGCCGTGAGCGTCAGGCCGTCTGCACTCACTTCATAGGTGAGCGGAACCCCGCCCGAGCTGATGCCCATCGCAGCCAGACCGGCAGTGGACCAGACGAACGCGCCAGGGCCGTCGGGGCCAAAGCTGTAACCCAGCACACCTGTGACCTGGGTGGCCTCACCATCCAGGTCGTTCACGCCGCCGACGATGCCGTCGGGCAGGCCTTCTTCATCCACCTGGTTGGAGGCGGTGCCACCGGTGGGAATGCCATCGACTGCCGGGTCGGCCAGCGCAATGGGTTCGGCTTCGGGGAATTCAGGGCCGCTGTTGAGGCCCTCGGTTGGATAACCGATGACCGGATCGAGTGCGCCGCCCACTTCGGTCAGCAGCACGAAGGAGTTGCCACCGCCGGCACCACCCGCGCCACCTGCACCGGCACCCGGACCGGCGGCGGTCGCCTCGCCCTGCAGGGTCGGGTCATCGCCAGCCTCGATCGCGGCCTGCAAGCGCTCGACGTCGGTCAGGTCATCGTCGGTGGGAGGCTGTGGCGCCTCGACCACCGGTGCCTGGGTTTCACCCCGGTACGCGAGCATCTGTGCGTCGAGCGTGATGCTGCTATCGCGGCCAAGGGTCAGTTGCTGACCGTTGGTCATGGAGACTGCCACGGCGCCGGTTGCTCCGGTCACCAGTTGCTCTCCTGCGTAGACGCGATCGCCCTCGCTGACAGGCCGGCGCGATCCGTCGCTCGCTACCGCGAAAACCTCGCCGACAACCTGACTGACGATACCGATGAGAGTAGCCATGATTCCATCCTCACTACAGCTGCCGACCACCGCCGACACGTACCTACCGAAAGGGTCAGAACACCTTTTCGAAGTCGGGGGACAAGCCCTGACAGCTGATTGAAATGGAACGGCGCAAAATCCAGAAAAACGCGACTGACAATAAAATGTCACCACAGCATGCGTCGAACTACTCCATCAGATGAATCCCCGATTTTTGATGCCTGACTGCTCACTGCAACTGCGCAACCCACGAAAAATGAGCACTTACGCAGCTAGCACCTTCAAACAATGTGCTGCTTTTCGCAGACTTCATAAGACTTTTTCCGAATAGGGGTTGTGAAAAAATCATCTTAGGTCCTCCGAAAGTTGTTCTTAGCTCTGATGTTACAAGCCTGAAACGGTTTGACAGGACAAAACGCCATTTTTATGGCGACAGGATAAGAACTTCAGTAAGGAGAAACGCCAATGCGCACCCTATCCCCTCTATGGAGCGCCATGCTTTTGGCGACGGTCTGCAGTCAGGCATACGCCATGAACCTCACGGAAGCGATCCAGAGCACGCTAGACAACCATCCGGAGATTCACGCCGCGACCAACAGCCGCCTGGCATCGGATGAGGATGTGAAATTCGCCAAGGGTGGCTACCTGCCGACCGTCGATCTGCTGGTCGGCTACGGCCGGCAGAACACCGACAGCCCCAGCACCCGTGACCTGGGCGACCACAACACGGAAACCCTCAACTACCGCAACGCGGAGCTGCGCCTGCGGCAGATGCTGTTCGACGGTTTCAACACGCCCAATGAAGTCGCCCGTACCGAGGCCGTGGTCAACTCCCGCGCCTATCGCTTGCTGGGCACCTCCGAAAGCCTCGCCCTGCGTACCGTCGAGGTCTACCTGGATGTGCTGATGCGCCGCGAGATGGTCTCCCTGGCGCGCAACAACCTGCAGGCGCACCAGCGCATCAACGACCAGATCGGGCTGCGCAGCCGTCAGGGTGTCGGCAGCACCGCCGACCTCGACCAGTCCGAAGCCCGTCTGGCTCTGGCGCAGAACAACCTCTATACCGAGGAGGTCAACCTGGCCGACGCCGAAGCCAACTTCTTCAGCGCGGTCGGTCGTCTGCCGGATCAGCTAGAGTCGCCCGCCACGATCAAGGGCAACATGCCGGAAGACCTGCTCGCAGCCCGGCAGACGGTGATGGACAACAACCCCTTCCTGAAATCGGCACAAGCCGACGTCCAGGCTGCCGAGAAGCAGTACGAAGTCGCCAAGTCGCCGTTCTACCCGCGCTTCGACGTGGAGCTGGCCACCTCGGCCGACGACAACGTGCAGGGTGACGAAGGCCACTACAGCACCTGGCGGGCCGCCGTGGTGATGAATTACAACCTGTTCAACGGCATGCGCGACAAGGCCCGCCTGCAATCCGCCGCGCACCAGATCAACGAGTCGATGGACATTCGCAACAACGCGCTGCGGGTGCTCAACGAGAACCTCTCGCTGGCCTGGAACGCCATGGAAAACGCGCGCCTGCAAACCCCCAAGGCACGTGACTATGCCGATTACACCGCACGTGTGCGCGAGGCCTATCAACAGCAGTTCAGCCTGGGGCAGCGCACCTTGCTCGACCTGCTCGACAGCGAGAACGAACTGTTCACGGCCAACCGCCGCTACACGGAAGTGCGCTATGGCGAAGAGTTCTCGATGTATCGCGTCGTTGCAGCGATGGGTGATCTGCTGCGTCAGCAGCAGGTCGTGGTCCCGGCGGAAGCGGTAGCCCTCACCGAGGTGAAGAGCGAGGCGCGCCTGCCAGAAATGAAGTAAGCCGTAGCGGCAGGAGTAGTAGATGACCACCATGGAACGGCCAGGACCGGCCAGCGATCCGCGGCTCAGCCACGATGATCCCCTGCTCGATGGCCTGCTGATTCTCTGCAGGCTGCATGGCTGCTCCGTCAGCCGCGGCACACTGAGTGCAGGCTTGCCCCTGCCGGAACAGCGCCTGAGTGCCGACCTGCTGCCGCGCGCTGCGGCGCGGGCCGGCCTGCAGGGGCGTCTGCTGCAGCGCAAGCTGGCCAGCATCTCGCCGCTCAGCCTGCCGGTGCTGCTGTTGCTCAAGGACGGCCGCAGCGCCGTGCTGCGCCAGTGGGGGCCGAAGCAGCAGGCGCAGATCCTGCCCTGCGAGACGGATGGCGGCGAACAGTGGGTCAGCCGCGAACAGCTGGCCGCCGAGTACAGCGGCCAGGCGTTCTTCGCCCGCCCACGGCATGAGCTGGAAGAAGCCCGCACTCCGCTGGTGCCGCGCATCGAGGCCTGGTTCCGCGACACCCTGAAGCTGTCACGCTGGCTCTATACGGACGCCGTGCTGGCCAGTCTGCTGATCAACCTGCTGGGCCTGATGGTGCCGCTGTTCGTCATGCAGACCTACGATCGCGTGGTGCCCAACCAGGCCACCGCGACGCTCTGGGTCCTGGCCATCGGCCTGTTGATCGGCACCGGCTTCGAGCTGTTGCTCAAGGTGTTGCGCGCCCACCTGCTGGACACGGCGGGCAAGAAGACCGACGTGGTGCTCTCGGCCACCCTGTTCGAGCGCATCACCGGCATGTCGATGAAAGCCAGGCCGGCTACCGTCGGCGGCTTCGCCCAGAGCATCCACGACTTCCAGGGGCTGCGCGACTTCCTCACCGCCGTGACGCTGACCAGCCTGATCGACCTGCCCTTCTCCCTGCTGATGCTGCTGGTGATCGGCCTGATCGGCGGCCCCCTGGTATTCATCCCGATGCTGGCGTTCCCGCTGACCGCGCTGTTCGCCTTCATCATCCAGGCGCGCCTGCGCGACACGGTGCAGAAGAGCCTGCAACTCGGCTCGCAGCGCCAGGCGCTGCTGATCGAGACCCTGGGCGGCCTGGAGATGCTCAAGGCCTGCAGCGCCGAGAGCGAACGCCAGCATCAGTGGGAGCAGACCCACGGCGCCCTCACCCGTCTGGACGCTCACGCCAAGTTCCTCGCCGCGCTGGCCACCAACGGTACGCTGTTCCTGCAACAGTTCGCCGGCATGGCCACCATAGTTGGCGGGGTGTACCTGATCATCGCCGGCAACCTCAGCGTCGGTGCGCTGGTGGCCTGCTACATGCTCGGCAGTCGTATTCTCTCGCCGCTGGGGCAGATCGCCGGACTGATCACCCGCTACCAGCAGGCGCGCCTGACCATGACCAGCACCGACGCGCTGATGGCCCTGCCGCAGGAACGCCAGGAGAAGCAGCGCCCGCTGGACCGCACCCAGCTCAAGGGGGCACTGGAGCTGCGCCAGATCAGCTTCACCTACCCGGGGCAGAGTGCGCCGGCCCTGAACAACGTCAGCCTGCGCCTCGGCGCCGGCGAGCGCCTCGGCATCATCGGCCGCAGCGGTTCGGGCAAGAGCACCCTCGCCCGTCTGCTGATGGCCTTCTATAGCGCGGACGAGGGGCAGATCCTCCTGGACAACCTCGACCTGCGCCAGCTCGATGTCGCCGACCTGCGCCACCAGATCGGCTACGTGTCCCATGACCTGCCGCTGCTGGCTGGCAGCCTGCGTGACAACCTGACCCTGGGCGCGCGCTACGTCGACGATTCGCGCATGCTCGAAGTGGCGGAGCTGACCGGCGTGGTCGAACTCGCCCGCCAGCATCCCCAGGGCTTCGACCGCCCCGTCGGCGAGCGCGGGCAATTGCTCTCCGGCGGCCAGCGCCAGGCGGTGCTGCTGGCTCGCGCCCTGCTCCTCGACCCGCCGATCCTGGTGCTGGACGAGCCCACCAGCGCCATGGACAACACCAGCGAAGACCTGCTGCGCCAGCGTCTGCAGCCCTATGTGCAGGGCAAGACGCTGATCATCATCACCCACCGTGCCTCCATGCTCAGCCTGGTCGAACGCCTCGCGGTCCTGGACAACGGCCGGGTCGTGGCGGATGGACCGAAGGAGTCGGTGATCGAAGCCCTGCGCAAGGGCCGCGTCGGCCCGGCCAGCCTGTAGGAGCGACCCGCAATGCAAGCGACGCAGAATCTCGGCAACTACCTCGGCAGCCTGCGCGAAAAGCGCCAGGACACCGAGTTCATGCCGGAAGTGGAAGGCGCCATTCTCGAGGACTCACCCTGGCTGACGCGGCTCACCGTGTGGTCGGTCTGCGCCTGCCTGCTGGCGGCACTGGTGTGGGCACACTTCGCCGTGCTGGAGGAAGTCACCACCGGCCAGGGCAAGGCCATCCCGTCGAGCAAGGTGCAGGTGATCCAGAACCTGGAAGGCGGCATCGTCAGCGAGATATTCGTCCGCGAAGGCCAGGTGGTGAACAAGGGCGACACGCTGCTGCGCCTCGATGACACCCGGTTTCTCTCCAACCAGGGCGAGACCGAAGCCGACCGCCTGGCCCTGATCGCACGCATCGAACGCCTCACCGCCGAAGCCGAGGGCCGCGCCCCGGCACTGCCGGAAGAGGTCAGCCGCGACGCTCCGCAGCTCGCCGAGGACGAACTGGCGCTGTACCGCTCGCGCCAGCAGCGCCTGGAGAGCGAGCAGCGCACGCTCGGCGAGCAGTACCGGCAGAAGGAGCAGGAGCTTGCCGAGTTCCGCTCCAAGGCCCAGCAGTACCGCTCCAGCCTGGGCCTGCTGCAACAGGAACTGAACATGTCGCAGCCACTGGTGGCCTCGGGCGCCATCTCGCAGGTCGAGCTGCTGCGCCTGCGCCGCAGCCTGGTGGAACAACGTGGCGCCCTGGAAGCGACCAACCTGGCCATTCCACGTGCCGAAGCGGCCATGGCGGAGATCAAGAGCAAGATGCAGGAGTCGCAGCTGGCCTTTCGCGCCGAGGCGTTCAAGGAGCTCAACGAGGTGCGCACCGAGCTGCAGAAGATCAATGCCACCAGCGTCGCGATCCAGGACAAGGTCACCCGCACCACGGTGACCTCACCGGTGCGCGGGGTGATCAAGCAGCTCAAGGTCAACACCATCGGCGGCGTGGTGCAGCCCGGTAGCGACATGCTGGAGATCGTGCCGCTGGACGACAGCCTGCTGATCGAGGCCAAGGTACGGCCGCAGGATGTCGCCTTTCTCCATCCGGGGCAGAAGGCCATGGTCAAGTTCACGGCCTACGACTACACCATCTACGGCGGGCTCAAGGCCAACCTGGAGCTGATCAGCGCCGACACCATCACCGACGAGGAAGGCAACAGCTTCTACCTGATCCAGGTGCGTACCGAGAAGAGCCACCTGGGCAGCGACGAGAACCCGCTGCTGATCATCCCCGGCATGGTCGCCAGTGTGGACATCATCACCGGCGAGAAAAGCGTGCTGGCCTACCTGCTCAAACCGGTGCTGAAGGCCCGCTCCGAAGCCATGCGCGAGCGCTGAGCCCCACATTCACGTAGCCCGGATGCAATCCGGGGCCGACCCCCGACAGCATCCGAACGCCGGCTAACCGCTCAGGCCTAACGCAGATGGTTGCGGGTAAAGACCTCCTCGCCCATCGCGGCGATCTGCCCGTCGATCAGCGCATCGAAGGGCTTCAGCAGCGCCTCGAAACGCTGCGGTGCCTCCAGCGCATCCAGCGCCGCGACGATCGCCTCCACGGTCGACAACGCCCCCTCTCCCGGAGCCTTACGCAGGCGATAGCGTGACGGCGCGACGCTGCCCAGGCTCACCCGTGGCAAGCCGGCCAGCAGCGGATTGAGGTGCAGCAGCTTGCGTGCCTTGCGCCAGGTGCCGTCGGGCACCACCAGCAGCAGCGGCTGCTCAGCGGGTGCATAGGCGGTCAGCGCCACGGCATCGTCGCCGGGAAACAGCAGGCAGGCCCGGTAACCGGGCTGTGCCAGCCACTGCGGCAGATCGTCGAAGACTTCCCCCACGCGCAGTTCGGCATTGGCCAGGCCGAGTGCCGCCAGGCGTGCAGTGTTGAGGGCGTGGCCAGCCTCGCTCGGGTGCTGCAGGATGAGCACGCGCGTACGGCTGTCGAGATCAGGAATCAGCGCGCACAGGCAATGGCCGAGCGGGCGCTGGCAGCGGGAGCAGGTTGGACGGGGCATGCCGCGCAGTGTGCCATGAACGCCACGCGCCGCGCAGCCCGGATGCATACCGGGCTGCACGCGACCTCTCGCTCAGCGGTTGAAGCGCTCCGCCAGGCTGTGCAGGTAGTCGGCCATCTGCTCCAGCTCGAGGCTGATGGATGCGCCCTGGTGGGCCTGACCGGCGCTGTGATCCGACAGCTGCGCGATCCGCGTGATCTGCCGGCTGATGTCGTCGGCGACGTGGCTCTGTTGCTCGGACGCGGCGGCCATCTGCTGACTCATCCCGGTGATGCGCGTGACGGCGGAGCTGATGCCCTCCAGCGCATCGCGCACCGACTCCACGCTCTGCACGCTGCCACGGGAAATGTCCTCGCCCTTGCCCGCCGTCACCACCGCGCGCTCGGCTCCCGCACGCAAGTCGGAAATGATCTGGTGAATCTGCTCGGTGGACTCCCGCGTGCGCGAGGCCAGCGAACGCACCTCATCGGCCACCACGGCGAACCCGCGCCCCTGCTCCCCGGCCCGGGCCGCCTCGATGGCCGCGTTGAGCGCCAGCAGGTTGGTCTGTTCGGCGATCGACGTGATCACATCGGCCACGCTGCCAATGGACTGAGTGGAGTTGGCCAGTTCGTTGACCGCCTGACCGATATCGCTCACCGCCTTGGCCATCTGGCGCATGGACTCCAGGCTCCCCACCGCCAGATCACGCCCCTCGCGCGCCAGGCGATCGGCCTCCTCGGCGGCATGCGAGGTGCTCTGCACGTTGTGCGCGACCTCCTGGATGGTCGCGGCCATCTGGTTGATGGCGGTCGCCGACTGATCCGTCTCGGCCCGCTGCTGGTCGAGCAGCTGCGAGCTGGAGCGCGACAGTTCGGCCGACTGCGACGCCCGCTTCTTGACGTTCACCCCGGCGTCTTCCAGCCGCGTGAGCGCCGTCTGCAGGCGCGCTTCCTCGCTGATCATCGCCATGTCCAGCAACGCCTGGGCACCGCGGTTGTCGCTGTAGGTCAGCGCCACCAGGGCACTGGTGAAGGCCTTGGGATGCTCGGCCAGCGTGCGCCGGATCAACTGCCGCTTGCTGTACAGCTGATAGGCGCCGAGGGCGAACAGGGTGACGATGACGAAGCCCATCAGCCAGAAACCCGACAGTATCCAGTGGGCCGCCAACATCAGGGCCGCAGCCATGATCAGCGGCCAGGAACGCACCAGGTCGTAGGTCCAGTACTCGAGCGCGGAAACCGGCGGCTTGCCCGAGCGCAGACGGGCATAGAGCTTCTCCGCCCGGCGCTTCTGCATCTCGCTCGGCACCGAACGCACCGACTCGTAACCGGACACCCGACCGTTCTCGTAGATCGGCGTGACATAGGCACTGACCCAGTAGTAATCGCCGTTCTTCGCCCGATTCTTGACGATGCCCATCCACGGCTTGCCCTGCTTGATGGTGTCCCACATGTGCCCGAAGACGCCTGGCGGCATGTCCGGATGGCGCACCAGGTTGTGCGGCTGACCGATCAGCTCCTCCCGGGTGAAACCGCTGATCTCGACGAAGGCATCGTTGCAGTAGGTGATCTTGCTGCTGAGATCGGTCGTGAAAATCAGGCGTTCTTCAGCAGGGAAAGTTCTTTCCCGCTGGGTCACGGGTAGGTTCTGGCGCATCGAGGCATCCCTGTTCGAGTTGGAAGTTGGTACAGACGTATGAATAAGTACTAGCACAGCGAAATCCCTGCGCCAGGTGTGGTTTCTACGTCTTTCGGAGAATAGAGGCGACCCTGTTTCAGATCTGATTCAGTTGCGTCTTCAACAGATCACGAAACGTCTGGATCAGCGGCTCACGCGTACGACCCCGGCGCAGGATCAGCGAGAAAGGTGCCTGATAACCGAAGGTCGCCGGTGACAGAACCCGCAGCTGGTTCTGCTCGACCCAGTGCTGGGCATAGTGCTCCGGCAGGTAGCCGATATAGGCCCCGGACAGCACCAGGATCAGCTGCGCCTCCATCGACTCCACCGTCGCGGCACTGTGCTTGAAGCCATGCCGCGCCAGCTCGGCCTGGCTCCAGTAGCCACGGCCCACCATGCGCTGCTGGGTGATCAGCTCCACCGGAATGCGCCGCTGACCGAACAGCGCATGCCGTTCGCTGCAGTACAGCCAGTGCTGCTCGCGGTACAGCGGCTGGTAGACCAGCCCGTTCATGCGTGTGGAGAAGGCGCCGATGGCCAGGTCGAGGCGGTTGTCCAGCACCGCCAGCTGCAGCTCGTAAGGGCTCATCACCGACAGGTGCAGGTGCACGCCTGGGTGCTCCTGGCTGTAGGCCCCGATCACCTCGGCCAGCGGCAGTGCCGGATCGCTGACGGTGGAGTCCAGCACGCCGAGATTGAGGGTACCGCGCAGCTCGCCCTTGAGCGCCGCCGAGTAGCGTTCGAACCCCTCCAGCTCCCCGAGCAGGCGCAAGGTCTCCTGATGGAACAACTCGCCCTTGCTGGTCAGGCTGAAACCACCACGCCCTCGATGGCAGAGCACGATGCCCAGCTGACTTTCCAGCTGACTCATGTAAGTGCTGATGGCCGACGTGGAGAGATTCAGCTCCTGCTGCGCCGCAGCGAAGCCCTGGTGACGGACCACGGCGACGAAGATCTTCAGCAGTTTCAGGTCGGGCAAGGCGAAGGACATGGGCGGCTACGGCAGTCGGTGGGCGGACAGTGTAGCGCCCTGCGCCGTCCAGACACATCCGCGATGACAGCCCATTAGTTCAGCGATTGCTGAACTGATTTTTTGCTCGCAACGATTTAACCGAGCCGAGCCCTGGGCAAACAATGCGGCCCATAACAAGGCGCCGGCTCGAATCGGACGCCACCGGGCACGACTCACGCCCCTTGCCAATCTGCCGCAGACCCTCGCCCTCTCCAGGAGACGGCCATGCGACTGGATATCTTCCGCTCCCTCTGGGGCTATCGCGGCAGTTGGCAACAAGCGCTCGACGAAGCGTTCAGCGCCGGCTTCGACGGCCTCGAGGCGCGAATCCCCGAAACCGCCGCGCAGCGCAGCGCCAATGCCCGCATCCTGCGGGACAACGACGCCCCCTACATCGCCACCCTGTTCACCTCCACGCCCGTACTGCCGCGGCAGAGCGACAGCCCGCAGGTGCACCTGGAAGACCTGCGCATGAAGCTCGACTGGGCCGCCGAACTCGGCCCGCGCCTGGTCAACGTGCTGCCCGGCAACGACCGCTGGGCACTCGGCGAGCAGGTCGACTTCTTCGCCCGCGCCGTCGAACTGGCAGACGCCAGCGACCTGCACGTCTGCTTCGAGATTCACCGGGGGCGCTCGCTGTACAACCCCTGGGTCACCCTCGAAGTGATTCGCCAGGTCCCCGAACTGCGCTTCACCAGCGACATCAGCCACTGGCTGGTGACCTGCGAGCGTCTGCTCGACGACCCCGCCGATGACCTCTCGGCCTTCGTCGAGCGGGTCGACCATATCCAGGCCCGCGTCGGCTACGACCAGGGGCCGCAGGTGCCGCATCCGGGTGCACCGGAATACGCCGAGCACCTCGCCTTCCACCAGCGCCACTGGGAGCGCATCTGGCGCAGCCAGGAGCAGCGCGGCCGCCAGGTCACCACGCTGACCCCCGAATTCGGCCCCGACGGCTACCTGCACCACCTGCCGTTCACCGACGTGCCGGTGGCCGACCTGTGGCAGCTCAACCAGTGGATGGCGCGCTGCGAGCGCCAGCACTTCCACCGTTTCACCAGCCGCTGAGGGCTCATGATGACCAGCAAGCACTTCACCGAAATTCCCGTGGTCGACATCGCCGGCCTGTTCAGCGGCGACCCTGCCGAGCGCAACGCCGTGGCCGCAGAACTGGGCCGTGCGGCACGCCAGGTGGGCTTCCTCTACATCAGCGGGCACGGCATCGAGCAGTCGCTCATCGATGGCCTGCACCAGGCGGCCGAGGCCTACTTCGCCCAGAGCCTGGACGACAAGATGCGCCATTACATCGGTGCCTCGGACAGTCACAAGGGCTTCGTGCCCGAGGGTGAGGAGCGCTACAGCGCCGGCAAGCCCGACCACAAGGAAGCCTTCGATATCGGCTTCGAAGTCCCGGCCGACAACCCGCTGGTACTGGCCGGCACGCCGCTGCTGGGGCCGAACCACTGGCCCGCCCTGCCCGGTTTCAGGGAGGCCGTGCAGGCCTACTATGCGCGCATCTTCCAGCTTGGCCGCACCCTGTTCCGCGGTTTCGCCCTGGCCCTGGGCCTGCCGGAGAACACCTTCGACGAGATGGCCAGCTTCCCGCCATCGAAGCTGCGCCTGATCCACTATCCCTGCGATGGCGAAGCGCAGGACGCTCCCGGTATCGGTGCGCATACCGACTACGAGTGCTTCACCATCCTGCTCGCCGACCGTCCGGGGCTGGAAGTGATGAACGACCTCGGCCAGTGGATCGACGCACCGCCGAAGCCGGGCACCTTCGTGGTCAACATCGGCGACATGCTCGAAGTCATGAGTGCCGGCACCTTCGTCGCCACTTCGCACCGCGTGCGCAAGGTCAGCCAGGAGCGCTACTCCTTCCCCTTCTTCTATGCCTGCGACTACCACACGCAGATCCGCCCGTTGCCGCAGTTCGAGGCAGCCGGTCAGGCCTACGAGACCATCAGCATCGGCGAGCACATGTGGAGCCAGGCGCTGCAGACCTACCAATACCTGAAGAAGCGCGTCGAGGACGGCCAGCTGCAGCTGCCCGAACGCGCCCGTCGCCCGTCCAGCTTCGGCCATCTGAAGCACCAGCTGAGCGCGCTGTGATTTCCCCCTGCCAACCCAACACCTGATCCGGAGATAACCACAATGGCAATCCGCAACCCGCTGCGCACCACCCTGCTGGCCCTCGCGTGCACCCTCGCCAGCAGCCTGAGCCAGGCCGCCGAAGCACCCAAGACCCTGTCCAGTGGCGAACTGAAGGTAGGCATGGAGATTTCCTACCCACCGTTCGAGTACTACGAAGGCGACAAGGTACTGGGCTTCGACCCGGAAGTGTCCGCTGCCCTGGCCAGACACCTGGGCCTGGAAGCGAGCTTCAGTGACATCAGCTTCCCCAACCTGATCCTCGGTCTCGACGCGGGCCGCTTCGACACCATCATCTCCGGCATGTACATCCTTCCCGAACGCCTGGAAAAGGCCGACGCCATTCCCTACGCCAAGACCGGCGCGGCGATCATGGTACGCAGCGACGCCGAGAAGAAGCCGGCCACCCCCGAAGACCTGTGCGGCCTGACCGTCGGCCTGCAGCAGGGCACTTCGTGGATTCCGGCACTGCAGAAGGTCTCCGACGGTTACTGCAAGGCGCAAGGCGCCGCCGCCATCACCATCAACCAGTACCCGACCACCGCGGAAACCACCCAGGCCCTGCTCTCCGGCCACATCCAGGCGCACCTGGAGATCGACGCAGCCTCGTTGCGCATCGTCGAACGCGCCAAGGGCCGCATCGCCATCAGTTCCAGCAGTGCGATCTATCCGCAGGTGCTGGGCATCTACGTGAAAAAGGGCAACGCCCAGTTGCTCGACGCACTGAAAGCCGCGCTGGACGACTTCAAGGCCAGTGGCGAGTACAGCGCGCTGCTGAAGAAATACAACCTGGAAGAAGCCTGAGAAACAGCCACAGGCGGCAAGCCGCCTGTGGCGCACCGGAGATGACACATGCCGTTCGAATGGAGCTATTTCTTCTCCCTGTTTTCCATGCCGGCCTTCTGGGCGGCATGCTGGACGGTGGTGAAACTCAGCAGCCTGGCCTGGCTGATCGGCCTGCTGCTGGGCTTCGCCCTGGCCAGTGCCAAACAGGCTGCCAGCCGCTGGCTCAGCGCACCGGCATCGCTCTACGTCTGGTTCTTTCGCAGCGTGCCGCTGCTGGTGCTGCTGATCTTCGTCTACAACCTGCCACAGCTGGTGCCCGCCAGCGGCAAGCTGTTGTCCAACCCCTTCTATGCCGGCCTGATCGCCCTGGTCCTGACCGAGGCGGCCTACATGGCGGAAATTCACCGGGGCGGCCTGCTCTCGGTGGCCAAGGGCCAACGCGAAGCGGCTCGCGCACTGGGCATCGGTCGTCTCGGCGCACAACGTCTGATCGTGGTGCCGCAGGCGTTCCGTATCGCCCTGCCGACCCTGACCAACGAGTACGTCACCATCGTCAAACTGACCTCGCTGGTCTCGGTGATCTCGCTCAGCGAACTGCTGCTGGTCGGCCAGCGTCTCTATGCGCAGAACTTCCTGGTGCTGGAAACCCTGGGCGCGGTAGCCGTGTACTACGTGCTGATCGTCAGCCTGTTCGGCTGGGGCCTGCAGTACCTCGAGCGGCATCTCGACCTCGCCAGACGCAAGCCGGGCACCCTCGGCGACGAGCAACTGGCCGGCCTGCGACGCGACCTGCCGGCGGCCGCCAGCCGCGAGGTCCAGGCCCGGACGCCCGGTACTCCGGCGGCGCTGCACCTGAGCAACATCCACAAGCACTATGGCAATCATCACGTGCTCAAGGGCATCGACCTGAGCGTCCAGCCTGGCGAGGTCATCTCCATCATCGGGCCCTCCGGCTCCGGCAAGACCTCGCTGATCCGCACCATCAACGGCCTGGAGAGCATCGATGAAGGCGAAATCGTGCTGTTCGGCGAGAGCTTCATCCAGGCCGGCGACCGCCCGGACAATCGTCGCCAGCGCGCAGGCGTGCGACGCATCGGCATGGTGTTCCAGAACTTCAACCTGTTCCCGCACCGCACCATCGCCGACAACGTCATGCTCGCCCCGCTCCATCACGGTCTGGGCACTCGCGTCGAACTGCGCAGGCAGGCGCTGGCCCTGCTCGACAAGGTCGGCCTGCTGGCCCATGCCGACAAGTACCCGCACCAGTTGTCCGGCGGCCAGCAGCAACGTGTGGCCATCGCCCGCGCGCTGGCGATGAAACCGCAGGTGATGCTCTTCGACGAACCCACCTCGGCACTCGACCCGGAGCTGGTCGGCGACGTGCTGGCGGTGATCCGCGACCTGGCCCGCGAAGGCATGACCATGCTCATCGTCACCCACGAGATGGACTTCGCCCTGTCCATCTCCGACCGCGTGCTGTTCATGGAGGACGGTCACGTTCAGCTCGACGCCTCGCCCGCTGCCATCCGCACCGGCGACCACCCGCGCGTACGCCGATTCATCGGCCTGGAGAACGCATGAACGATATCGCCACCCTGCGCCGCGACCTCGCCGCGGCCTATCGCCTGGCTGCCCTGTTTGGCTGGGACGACACCCTCTACACGCACTTTTCCATACGCCTGCCCGGCAGCGGAGAACCGCGCTTTCTGATCAACCCCTTCGGCCTGTTCTTCGAGGAGGTCCGCGCCAGCGACCTGATCGTGGTGGACATGCAGGGCAAGGTGGTCGAGGGCGACGCTGACTACAACGTCGCCGGCTTCACCATTCACAGTGCCGTGCACATGGCCCGTGACGACGCTCATTGCGTGATCCACACCCACACCCTGGCGGGCATGGCGGTTGCCGCGCAGGATGCCGGCCTGTTGCAACTCAACCAGATCAGCACCGAATTCCACCAGCGCCTGGGCTACCACGCCTACGAAGGCGTGGCGCTGGACCTGGACGAACGCAGCCGCATCCAGCGCTCGCTGGGCGACAACATCGCCCTGGTGCTGCGCCACCACGGCCTGCTCAGCGTCGGCGCCAGCGTCGCCGATGCCTTCTATGTCATGTACTACCTGAACCGTGCCTGCGAAATCCAGCTCGCCAGCACCGGCGGCGGCCAGGCCTGCAGCGAGATCCCGGAGCCGCTGTCGCGCCACGCCTGCGAACAGTTGCAAGGCGCCGAATGGCAGTGCCAGCTGCTGTGGCAGGCCTGGCTGCGCAAGCTCGATCGCCTCGATCCCGGATACCGCGACTGACACATCACCGTCGTCCGGGTGCAGCCAAACCCCCATGAATCGGGGGATCAGGCACTTACTTCAGACAATCCTGAAGTAAGTTTTTGCCCCTGCCGATTCTTCCCGACACCTGGCCGGCCAAGAATCCCGCCACAACCAGAACAAGCCTGAGGCCCTCCCATGGACAAGAAACTCCACCAGCCCCTGGGTGGCAACGAAATGCCACGCTTCGGCGGCATCGCCACCATGATGCGTCTGCCGCACATCCAGAGCGTCGAGGAAAAGCGCCAGCTGGACGCCGCCTTCATCGGCGTACCGCTGGACATCGGCACCTCGCTGCGCTCCGGTACCCGCTTCGGCCCGCGCGAGATCCGCGCCCAGTCGGTGATGATCCGCCCGTACAACATGGCCACCGGCGCCGCACCGTTCGACTCGATCAACGTGGCCGATATCGGTGACGTGGCGATCAACACCTTCAACCTGCTCGACGCCGTGCGCATCATCGAAGAGGCCTACGACGAGATCGTCGAGCTCGGCATCACGCCACTGACCCTTGGCGGCGACCACACCATCACCCTGCCGATCCTGCGGGCGCTGCACAAGAAGTACGGCAAGATCGGCCTGGTCCACATCGACGCCCATGCCGATGTCAACGACCACATGTTCGGCGAGAAGATCGCCCACGGCACCACCTTCCGCCGCGCTCAGGAAGAAGGCCTGCTCGACAGCCAGCGCGTGGTGCAGATCGGCCTGCGTGCCCAGGGTTACACCGCCGAGGACTTCAACTGGAGCCGCAAGCAGGGTTTCCGCGTGGTGCAGGCCGAAGAATGCTGGCACCAGTCGCTGGCTCCGCTGATGGCCGAAGTGCGGGAAAAGGTCGGCGGCGGCCCGGTCTACCTGTCGTTCGATATCGACGGCATCGACCCCGCCTGGGCGCCGGGCACCGGCACCCCGGAAATCGGCGGCCTGACCACCATCCAGGCCATGGAAATCATCCGTGGCTGCGAGGGCCTGGAGCTGATCGGCGCGGACCTGGTGGAGGTCTCCCCACCTTACGACACCACCGGCAACACCTCGCTGCTCGGTGCCAACCTGCTTTACGAAATGCTCTGCGTGATGCCTGGCGTCACAAAACGCTGATCGCCGAATCCGGGTGCCCTCGACGGCACCCGGAACATCCATACAACAACAATTCGGATGCCTGCCATGAATCATGATGAATCCATGCCCCTGCTCGACGACCAACCCGGCGCGAGCACGCCCTTCAGCCTGCGTCAGCTGCTGATCTTCCTGATCCCCTCGCTGCTCGGCGTACTGCTGTTTCTCACCCCCATCGTCTACGAGGAAAAGGTCACCATCGGTCTCGGCGTGATGGCCGATGCGCTCAAGGCGGCGTTCAACGACCACCTGCCGGCCATCGCCACCGCCCTGCTGCTGGCATCCGCCGCGCTCGGCCTGCTCGGCAGCCTGTTCAAGCCACGCTGGCTGACCCAGCGTCCGGCACTCAACGAACTGTTCAATCTGCCGCCGCTGTGGCTCGGCCTGCGTGTGCTCGGTGCGCTGTTCGCGGCGATGACCTTCTGGCAGTTCGGCCCTGAATGGGTCTGGGGCGCCAACACCGGGGGCGTGGTGCTCAAGGACCTGGCGCCGGTGCTGATCACCTTCTTCCTGGTGGCGGGGCTGATCCTGCCGCTGCTCACCGACTACGGCCTGATGGAATTCTGCGGCACCCTGGTGCGCAACGTGTTCCGCAAGATCTTCGGTCTGCCGGGGCGCTCGGCCATCGACGCCATCGCCAGCTGGCTCGGTTCCGGCACCGTCGGCGTGCTGATCACCGCGCAGCAGTACCAGAAGGGTTTCTACAGCGCTCGCGAAGCGGCGGTGATCGCCACCAACTTCTCCATCGCCTCAATCGCCTTCAGCCTGCTGATCACCAGTTTCATGAAGCTCGACCACCTGTTCGTGCCCTTCTACCTCACCGTGGTGGTGGCTGGCCTGGCGGCGGCGATCATCACCCCGCGCATTCCGCCGCTGTCGTGGAAGAAGGAAGAATACGTCGCCGGTGTCGGCAAGCAGATCCGCGAGGAAGTCCCGGCGGGTACCTCGCTGCTGCGCTGGGGCCTGGCCCAGGCCGTGCGTCGCGCCAACGCCAACCCGTCGCCGCTGCAGATGGTGCGCATCGGCGTGCACAACGTGGTCGACATCTGGCTCGGCCTGCTGCCGCTGGTGATGGCCATCGGCACCCTGTCGCTGGCCATCGCCGAGTTCACTCCGATCTTCAACTGGCTGTCCTACCCGCTGGTGCCGCTGCTCGAAGCCCTGCAACTGCCGGAAGCGGCCAAGGCCGCGCCGGCCCTGCTGGTAGGCTTCGCCGACATGTTCCTGCCGGCGGTGCTGGGCAAGGGCATCGAGAGCGAGCTGACCCGCTTCGTGGTCGCCTGCATCTCGCTGACCCAGCTGATCTACATGTCCGAGGTCGGCGTGCTGATCCTCAAGGCCAAGCTGCCGCTGAGCCTGCTGGAGCTGTTCGTCATCTTCGTCCTGCGTACCCTGATCACCCTGCCGATCATCGCCCTGATGGCGCACTGGATCGTCGGCTAAGCCACAAGGAGAGAGCATGACCACCTGCGGTGAGTTTCTCGTCAAGCAGCTCCAGGCCTGGGGTGTCGACACCGTGTTCGGCATCCCCGGTGTTCACACCGTCGAGCTGTATCGCGGCCTGCCCGGCAGCGGCATCCGCCACATCACGCCGCGCCACGAACAGGGCGCGGGCTTCATGGCCGACGGCTATGCGCGCGTCTCGGGCAAGCCGGGGGTGTGCTTCATCATCACCGGTCCGGGGATGACCAACATCCTCACCGCCATGGGCCAGGCCTATGCCGACTCGATTCCGATGCTGGTGATTTCCAGCGTCAACGAGCGCGAGCGCCTCGGCCTGGGCAAGGGCTACCTGCACGAGCTGCCCAACCAGCGTGCGATGACCGCGGGTGTCAGCGCCTTCAGCCACACGCTGATGAGCGTCGAGGAACTGCCCGGTGTACTGGCCCGGGCCTTCTCGGTGTTCGAGGGCGAGCGGCCACGCCCGGTGCACATCGAGCTGCCACTGGACATCATCACCGCCGACGCCTCGCACATGGCCCTGGCCCCACGTCCGGTGGTGCGTCGCCCGGCGCCCAACCGCACGCTGATCCGCGAGGCGGCCGGGTTGCTCAAGCAAGCCGAGCGTCCGCTGCTGCTGCTCGGTGGCGGCTGCGTCGCCGCCGAGGCCGAGGCCCGCGCCCTGGCCGCCGCCCTGGATGCACCGACGGCCCTGACCATCAACGCCAAGGGGCTGCTGCCGCCTGGCCATCCGCTGCTGCTCGGCAGCAACCAGTCGCTGCGTCCGGTACGCGACCTGGCGCTGGAAGCCGATGTGGTCGTGGCCATCGGCACCGAGCTGGGCGAAACCGACTACGACGTGGTGTTCGATGGCGACTTCCGCCTGCCGGGCCGCCTGATCCGCATCGACATCGACGCCCAGCAGCTGCACCGCAACTTCACCCCGCACCTGGCCATTCAGGGCGATGCGCGAGTGGCCATGCGCATGCTGCTGGCCGAGTTCAACCCACGCGAGGCCGACCCCGGCAGCCCCGGCGCTCGCCGCGCCCTGGCCGTGCAGGCCCGCCTGAACGAAGATATCAGCGGCTGGACGCACTACCGCGAGCTGTTCGCGACGCTGCTGCAGGCCCTGCCCGAGGCGCGCTTCGTCGGCGACTCGACGCAGACGGTGTACAGCGGCAACCACCTGGTGGAACTGGACGGCGCGCGGCGCTGGTTCAACTCCTCCACCGGCTACGGCACCCTGGGCTACGGCCTGCCGGCGGCCATCGGCGCCAAGCTGGCCGAGCCGAGCCGCCCGGTGATCAGCCTGATGGGCGACGGTGGCATCCAGTTCACCCTGCCCGAACTGGCCAGCGCCGTGGAAGCCGGCGTCGGCATCATCGTGCTGCTGTGGAACAACGCCGGTTACGGCGAGATCAAGCGTTACATGGAGCGCCGTGACATCGAGCCGATCGGCGTCGACATCTACACCCCGGACCTGCTGGCCATCGCCCGGGGCTTCGGTTGCGCCGCCGAGCGCGCCCGTGACCACGCGCACCTGGCCGAGCTGCTGCGCAGCGCGCCGGCAGACCGCCCGCTGATCATCGAAGTGCAGGAGGCCGCGCCCTTTCACCCCTGAGCGGATCGATCACGGCTGAAACCGCTCCTGCAGAATGCGACCGCTGCGTAGGGTGGATGAAAAAGGCCTCATCCGCCCTGCCCGATTGAGCCAACCCGTGGCCCCGCTTGCATCCGGGCCACGGACATAACAAGAAGATTGCGTTTCCTCACTGACTGCCACCCTACCAACACCAATAATCAAGCACCGGGGAGTCATTCCATGTTCAAGAACCTAAGCCAGCATTTCGGCCAGGATGGCCTCGCCCCCACGGACGCCAGCCATCGCAGCCTCGGCCTCGGTGGCACCATCGCCTTGTGGCTGGGCGCCAACGTCGTGGTCACCACCATCCTCACCGGCATGCTGCTGGTGCCCGACCTGCCGTTCAGCCAGGCCATGCTGATCGTGCTGATCGGCTCGGGGCTTGGCATTCTGCCGCTGGTACTGGTCGGCCTGATGGGCCAGCGCAGCGGCCTCACCACCATGGTCCTGGCGCGCGGCAGCTACGGCTCGCAGGGCGCCAAGCTGCCCTCGCTGGTCAATCTGCTGACCCTGCTGGCCTGGAGCTGGATCCAGGCACTGCTGGCAGGCATGAGCCTGAACTACGCCGTGGAGCACCTGACCGGCTACTCCAACCTGCCGCTGTTCACCATCCTCTGTGAAACCCTGGTGCTGCTGATCGCCCTGCGCGGCCACCTGGGCATCGAGCGGGTCGAGCGCTGGGCGGCCATCGGCATGCTGTTGCTGGCAGGCGCGGTGTTCTACGTGATGGGGCAGAAGTTCGAGTTCGCCAGCCTCCTGGCCATGCCGGCCGAGCCGCGCAACGACATCACCCCGGGGATCGCCTTCGATATCGTCATCGCCACCGCCTTCTCCTGGATTCCACTGGCAGCCGACTACAACCGCAACTGCCGCAGCCAAGGCGTGGCCGGTGTCGGCACCTGGGTCGGCTACGTGCTCGCCACCCTGCTGGCCATGGGCCTGGGCGCCACCGTATCGGGCTTCTCGGTGATGACCGGCATGGAACAGACCTACGACCCCGCCGTGCTGCTCGCCGGCTTCGGCTTCGGTCTGCCAGCGGCCATCGTGGTGTTCCTCTCGGTGATGACCACCAACGTCATGTGCGTCTACAGCGCCTCGCTGTCGTACCTCAACATCAGCCCGAAGACCCCGTTCTGGAAACCGGCGCTGTGCATCGGCGTGCTGTCGATCCTCGGCTCGCAGATCCCCGGCATTCTCGACAACTTCCAGAACTTCCTGCTGGTGATCGGCAGTGTGTTCATCCCCGCCTTCGCCGTGCTGATCGCCGACTACTTCCTGATTCACAAGGGCGACTACGCGGTGGACGAACTGCTCAGCGAGGATGGCGGCCGCTACCGTTACCTGGCGGGTTTCAACCCCGCCGCCTTCGTCGCCTACGGCTTCGGCGCCGTGCTGGCCTACTACTGGGGCTGGGTCTCGCCGCTGGCCTGGGGGGCATCGCTGCCGGTGTTCCTGATCACCGCCGCCAGCTATGCCGTGCTGCGCCGCTGGCTGCTGGTGCCTCGCGCGCAACTGGCGTAGCGTGATGAATGTCGTGGCGGGTTGCACCCGCCCTACTCGTCATACGAACCTGGAGGGCGGGTGCAACCCGCCAACGAGACACGTTTCCCGCCATGAAAATCGTCAGTCGCGACCGCTGGTTCGAGGTGGAACACCGCCACGATGGCATCTGCCTGATCCACGAGCCCTACGTGCGTCCCTTCTACCGCTGCAACATGTGGCACGTGCAGGGGCGCGAGCATGATGTGCTGATCGACTCCGGCTCAGGCCTGGTCAGCCTGCGCGAGCAGTTGCCCTGGCTGACCGAGAAGCCGCTGCTGGCGGTGGCCAGTCACTGCCACTTCGACCATATCGCCGGACATCACGAGTTCAGCGAGCGCCTGGTGCATCCGGCCGAGGCGGACATTCTCGCCGCACCGGACGGCGCCAACACGCTGGCTACCGACTTCGTCGGCGACGACATGTTCGAGGCGCATCCGGATTGCCCGCTGTGCTACGCCGAATACCGTGTGCGCGCCGCGCCGGCTACTCGTCTGATCGAGGATGGCGACGTTGTGGATCTGGGCGACAGGGTGTTGCAGGTGCTGCATACGCCCGGTCATTCGCCGGGCGGCATCAGCCTGTGGGAAGCGAGGACGCAGACGCTGTTTTCCGGCGATATCCTCTACGACGGCCCGCTGATCGAGGATGCCTACCATTCCAACCTGGAAGACTATGCACACAGCCTGATGCGCCTGCGCGACCTACCGGTGCGCAGCGTGCATGGCGGGCATTTCGCGAGTTTCTCCGGCGAACGCATGCGCGAGCTGATCGACGCCTGGTTCGACGCCCACCGGCTCGCCTGATGCGCTCGGACGCTGCAATCAGCGGCGCTGACGTGCCTCGCGACGCAGGCGCTCCTGCTCGGCCTCGCTGATGCGAATCGGCTGAGGTTGCGGGATGAGGCCAAGGGCCTGCAGCAAGGTATGCAGTTGTTCTTGCAGCTTGGCGAGCATGGGTACGACCTCCTGCCAAGTAGATGGGAGAGCACGCTGGCGTGCTCTCCTATGAGATTAGGCCTGGCAAGGCGGATTTCAACCAGGGCCGATCAAATCACCGGACTTTTGCGCCGATAGGGGAACACATCGATCACCTTGCCGGCACGGATCGCATCCTGCAGTTGCTTCCAGTAGTCGGCGTCATACAGGTTGCCGTGCAGCCTGCTGAACAGCTGGCGCTGCTTGATATCGGCGAACAGGAAGGGCGGAAACTCCTCGGGGAACACATCGTTGGGCGCCACCGAGTACCAGGGTTCGGCGCTCATCTCGTCCTCGGGGAAGCGCGGCGGTGGAATCCTGCGGAAGTTCACCTCGGTGAGAAAGCAGATCTCGTCGTAGTCGTAGAACACCACCCGGCCATGACGGGTCACGCCGAAGTTCTTCAGCAGCATGTCGCCGGGGAAGATGTTCGCCGCCGCCAGTTGCTTGATGGCCAGGCCGTAATCGTCCAGCGCCTCGCGCACCTGCGCCTCGCTGGCACTTTCCAGATAGAGATTGAGCGGTGTCATGCGCCGCTCGGTCCAGCAGTGGCGCACCAGCACGCTGTCGCCCTCCAGCACCACGGTCGAGGGTGCCACCTCGAGCAACTCGGCCAGGCACTGCGGCTCGAACTTGGCCCTGGGAAAACGAAAATCGGCGAATTCCTGGGTATCGGCCATGCGCCCGACACGGTCGACGCTCTTCACCAGGCGATACTTCTCGATCACCGTGTTGCGATCCACCGTCTTGGCGTGGGCGAAGCGGTCCTTGATGATCTTGAACACCGTGTTGAAGCCCGGCAGGGTGAACACGCTCATGACCATGCCGCGCACGCCAGGCGCCATCACGAAGCGGTCGTCGCTGCTGGCCAGGTGGCCGATGAGCGAGCGATAGAACTCGCTCTTGCCGTGCTTGTAGAAGCCGATCGAGGTATACAGCTCGGCAATGTGCTTGCCCGGCAGGATGCGCCGCAGGAAACCGATGAAGTCGGCCGGGATGGCGACATCGACCATGAAGTAGCTGCGGGTGAAGGAGAAGATGATCGACACCTCCGCCTCGTCGGTGATCGCCGCATCGACCTGAATGCCCTGCCCTTCGCGATGCAGCAAGGGAATCGCCAGCGGCCATTGCTCGTCGCGGGTGTAGATGCGCCCGACCAGGTAGGCGCCCTTGTTGCGATACAGCACCGAGGAAAACAGCTCGACGCACAGCTCCGGGTCCTTGCAGATCCAGTCCGGCAGGCTCGCCCGCAGCTGCGCTTCCAGGCGCTGCAGGTCACGCGGCAGGTCTTCGTAGGCGGCATCGAAGGCGTAGTCCTCGAAGATCGCCCGCAGCGCCTCGTCCAGCGCGCCGTCGGGCCGGTAGCGGCGGGTCTGCGCGGCGCCCGAGCGGCTGCGCAGCGATGGCCGCGTGGTGTGGATGAACATGCAGCCATCGCTGATCAGGTCATGGCTGAACAGGCTGCAGAAGATCGAGTTGAACCAGGTCTCCGCCAGCTCGTCGTCGAGGCGCAGGTCGATCAGCGCGATATAGGCACTCTTCACCAGCGGCCACTGGCTGGCCTCCAGCAGCGCGGCATCGAAGCCCTGCTGCAGACGCTCGCGTGTCTGCGCCACCTTGTCCTCGTAGAGGTTGATGCGCGCGGCCGAGGCCTGTTGCGCCTCCTGCCACAGCGCCTGCTCGAAGCGGGCACGCGCGCCATCGGTGATCTGGCGGAACTGCTCGCGATAATCGTCGAAGCCATCGAGGATCAGGCGGGCGATCCCGTCGGCCGGCCATTGCTGCCCCATGCGCATACCCTGTCAATGCGGTGAATGAGCCGAGCTTAGCCGACAAACCCGGCCCGGATGCAAGTCGCCATGCCGGCAAGGCGTTTGCCGCTTGCAGCCGGCCAGCTACGGCGCACTTCGAAAGCGCGATGCGGATTGCCAGAACGCCGTCCAGCGGCAACACTCTCGCCCCCACCCCTGCCGGATAATCCATCGTGCGCACCGCCGACCTGCTTCGCCTGCTGCTGCTCGCCGCCATCTGGGGCGCCAGCTTCCTGTTCATGCGGGTCGCCGCCCCCGTGCTGGGCAGCATGCCGACCGCCTTCTTCCGCGCCAGCTTCGGCACCCTGGGACTGCTGGCCCTGCTGTTGCTGCTGCGCACCGACTGGGACTTTCGTGGCAAATTCCGCATCTGCCTGGTGCTGGGAATGATCAACGCCGGCTTGCCATCGACCATGTACTGCCTGGCGGCGCTGATCCTGCCGGCTGGCTACTCGGCGATCTTCAATGCCACGACACCCCTGATGGGCGTACTGATCGGCGCGCTGTTCTTCCACGAGGGCATCACCCCGAGCAAGGCCGCCGGCGTGTTTCTCGGCCTGCTCGGCGTGGCGGTGCTGACCCGCACCGGCCCGGTCGCCTTCGACATGCAATTGCTGCTGGGTGCCGGTGCCTGCCTGGTGGCCACGACCTGCTACGGCTTCGCCGGCTTCCTCACGCGACGCTGGATCGGCCAGCAAGGCGGCCTGGACAATCGCCTGACCGCCTTCGCCAGCCTGGTCGGGGCCAGCCTGTTCCTGCTGCCGCTGTTCGCCGGCAGCCTCGCGCTGCAGGCACCGGCGAGCTGGGGCGGCATCGAGGTATGGCTGTCCCTGGCCGGTCTCGGCCTGCTCTGCACCGCCTTCGCCTATGTGCTGTATTTCCGCCTGCTCAGCGATATCGGGCCGATCAAGGCCAGCACCACCACCTTCCTGATCCCACCGTTCGGGGTGCTCTGGGGGGCGCTGCTGCTGGACGAGCCACTGAGCTGGGACTACCTGCCGGGCTGCCTGCTGATCGCACTGGCCCTGTGGCTGGTGGTACGGCCAACTACTGCCAGGGCCTAGCGTGGCTCGCGCCTCATCGGTCCAGCGCCCGGCAGCTCAGAGCACAGACGTGGAAGCGCCTGAGCGCACAGCCTGAGCGAGCGGATTCAGCCGCACGAAACACCGTGGCCATCAGCGCAGGCTGCGCCAATCATCCATGCGCAGCCACGGCAACGGCCCTCGCATGACGCGTTACTGCTGCAGTTCCTGCTCGGTGAACAGGCCGTCGAACAGCATCGAGGTCAGGTAGCGTTCACCGGAGTCCGGCAGGATCACCACGATGGTCTTGCCCTGCATGTCGGGCTTCTGCGCCAGGCGCACGGCAGCCACCATCGCCGCACCGCAGGAGATGCCGCAGAGAATGCCTTCTTCGCGCATCAGGCGCAGGGCCATGGCCTTGGCATCGTCATCGGCGACCTGCTCGACCTGATCGACCATGGCCAGATCGAGGTTCTTCGGCACGAACCCGGCACCGATGCCCTGGATCTTGTGCGGAGCCGGCTTGACCTCGTCACCGGCCAGGGTCTGGCTGATGACCGGCGAGCCCACCGGTTCCACCGCCACCGAGAGGATCGGCTTGCCCTGGGTCTGCTTGATGTAGCGCGATACCCCGGTGATGGTGCCACCCGTACCGACACCGGCCACCAGCACGTCGATGGCGCCGTCGGTGTCCCGCCAGATTTCCGGGCCGGTGGTCTTTTCATGGATGGCCGGGTTGGCCGGGTTTTCGAACTGCTGCGGCAGGTAGTAGTCGGGGTTGGCGGCGGCCAGCTCGTTGGCCTTCTCGATCGCGCCCTTCATGCCCTTGGCCGGTTCGGTCAGCACCAGCTCGGCGCCAAGCGCCTTGAGCACCTTGCGTCGCTCCAGGCTCATCGAGGCGGGCATGGTCAGCACCAGCTTGTAGCCGCGCGCCGCCGCGACGAAGGCCAGGCCGATACCGGTATTTCCGGAAGTCGGCTCGACGATGGTCATGCCCGGCTTGAGCACGCCGCGTTCCTCGGCATCCCAGATCATGTTGGCGCCGATGCGGCACTTGACCGAGTACGCCGGGTTACGTCCTTCGATCTTGGCCAGGATGGTCACGCCTTTCGGGCCCAGGCGATTGATCATCACCAGCGGCGTATTGCCGATGGCCTGGGCGTTGTCTGCGAAGATACGACTCATGATGGAAGTCCTTGCGGGCAGGAAAAACCCCAAGCCTATGCCGCCGCCCGCTGGCCGTCCAGCAGGCAGACCGAAAGCCGGGTGACCCGCCATTCAGTGACTGAATACTGCGTCTGCGTTCACAGCCACCAAGGCTGCGCGTTATAGTCGCGCTCTGAATTTCTGCTGCGGGCCGCCCCGCGCTATCGCTCCGAGGATTTTCCGATGAAGTTCGAAGGTACCCAGTCCTACGTCGCCACCGACGACCTCAAGCTGGCAGTCAACGCTGCCATCACCTTGCAGCGCCCGTTGCTGGTCAAGGGTGAGCCGGGCACCGGCAAGACCATGCTCGCCGAGCAACTGGCCGAAGCCTTCGGCGCCCGCCTCATCACCTGGCACATCAAGTCGACCACCAAGGCGCATCAGGGCCTCTACGAGTACGACGCGGTCAGCCGCCTGCGTGACTCGCAGCTCGATTCCGACAAGGTCCACGACGTTCGCAACTACATCAAGAAAGGCAAGTTGTGGGAGGCGTTCGAGTCCGACGAGCGCGTGATCCTGCTGATCGACGAGATCGACAAGGCCGACATCGAGTTCCCCAACGACCTGTTGCAGGAACTCGACAAGATGGAGTTCTACGTTTACGAGACCGACGAGACGATCAAGGCCAAGCAGCGCCCGATCATCATCATCACCTCGAACAACGAGAAGGAGCTGCCGGACGCCTTCCTGCGTCGCTGCTTCTTCCACTACATCGCCTTCCCCGATCGCGACACGCTGAAGAAGATCGTCGACGTGCACTACCCCAGCATCAGCAGCGAGCTGGTGGCCGAAGCGCTGGACGTGTTCTTCGACGTGCGCAAGGTGCCGGGCCTGAAGAAGAAGCCCTCGACCAGCGAACTGGTGGACTGGCTGAAACTGCTGATGGCCGACAACATCGGCGAAGCCGTACTGCGCGAGCGCGATCCGACCAAGGCCATCCCGCCACTGGCCGGCGCCCTGGTGAAGAACGAGCAGGACGTGCAGCTGCTCGAGCGCCTGGCCTTCATGGCACGCCGCGCTTCTCGCTGAGCGGCCTACCGCCCTTCTCCCGCTTCCGGGGTGAGGGTGGGAAACGCGAAGCACTGCGCCCACTTGAGCGCCCCAGGACCGAAAGGCCGTGGCGCCAGGCTGAGCCGGGAACCTAGCCCCCCCTGGAGCGTATGAACCATGCATCACGGCAGTTGTCTCTGTGGCGCGGTGAAGTACCGCATCGACGCGCCCATCAAGTCCGCGACCCATTGCCACTGCAGCCAGTGCCGCAAGGGACACGGTGCGGCCTTCGCCAGCTACGGCAACGTGCGACGTGAGCACTTTCACTTCACTCATGGGCTGGAGCTGGTCACCGAGTATCGCTCCTCTCCCGGAGTGGCCCGCAGTTTCTGCCGCCAGTGCGGCAGCAATCTGCAGTGGTTCGCTGACTACCCTCACCCTGACTGGGTGTCGGTAGCGCTCGGTACGCTGGATTCGGCGCTGGACGAAATTCCGCAGAAACACATCTATCCCGAGTCCAAGGCAGATTGGTACGCCATCGCCGACGGCCTGCCTCAGGAACGCCGCTCCTGAGGTCCATCAGATAAACAGCCGAGGGCACCTGTCATGCTGCTCAACCTATTCAACGAAATGCGCGCGGCCAAGGTGCCGGTGTCGGTGCGTGAGTTGCTCGACCTGATCAACGCGCTCAAGCACAACGTCGTGTTCGCCGACATGGACGAGTTCTATTACCTGGCGCGGGCGATCCTGGTGAAGGACGAGCGTCACTTCGACAAGTTCGACCGCGCCTTCGGGGCCTACTTCAAGGGCCTGGAAAACCTCAACGAACACATCGAGGCGATGATCCCCGAGGAGTGGCTGCGCAAGGAATTCGAACGTCTGCTGAGCGACGAGGAGAAAGCGCAGATCCAGAGCCTCGGCGGCCTCGACAAGCTCATCGAGGAGTTCAAGAAGCGCCTCGAAGAGCAGAAGGGAAAGCACGCCGGCGGCAACAAGTGGATCGGTACCGGCGGCACCAGCCCGTTCGGCTCCGGTGGCTACAACCCGGAAGGCATCCGAGTCGGCGATGCCGGCAAGCGCCAGGGCAAGGCCGCCAAGGTGTGGGACCAGCGCGAGTACAAGAACCTCGACGACCAGGTCGAACTGGGTACGCGCAACATCAAGGTGGCCCTGCGCCGCCTGCGCAAGTTCGCCCGCCAGGGTGCGGCCGAAGAGCTGGACCTGGACGGCACCATCGACCACACCGCGAAGGACGGCGGCCTGCTCAACATCCAGATGCGCCCGGAGCGCCGCAACACGGTGAAGCTCCTCCTGCTGCTGGATATCGGCGGCTCGATGGACGCCCACGTCAAGGTCTGCGAGGAGCTGTTCTCGGCGTGCAAGACCGAGTTCAAGCACCTGGAGTACTTCTACTTCCACAACTTCATCTACGAGAGCGTGTGGAAGAACAACATGCGCCGCACCAGCGAACGCACCTCGACCCTGGACCTGCTGCACAAGTACGGTGCCGACTACAAGGTGGTGTTCGTCGGCGATGCGGCCATGGCGCCCTACGAGATCACCCAGGCAGGCGGCAGCGTCGAGCACTGGAACGAGGAAGCCGGCTACGTCTGGATGAAGCGCTTCACCGAGAAGTTCAAGAAGATCATCTGGATCAACCCCTACCCCAAGGACACCTGGAACTACACCGCCTCCACCGGCCTGGTACGCGAGCTGATCGAAGAACGCATGTACCCGCTGACCCTGCAGGGCCTGGAAGACGGCATGAAGTACCTGTCCAAATAGCCCGGCTGCAACGAAAACGCCGCGACCCCTTCACAGGTGTCGCGGCGTTTTTCCTTGCCCGGAGTACCTCCGGGCCCGGCGTCGGAATCAGCGCTTGTCGGCATCGTCCGGCTTGTTCAGGTCCATCACCGTCTGCGCTGGTGTCTGCGGTGGTTCCTCCGGCTTGCGCTCGGCAGCCGCAGGCGCGGCCGGGGCGCTCTCCTCCACGCTCGGCGCAGGGTCTTTCTTGCGCAGGCCCAGGCGCTTGCCCAGCCAGCCGAACAGCACCACCGGGATGAACCAGAACTTCTTCAGCAGCACCAGCAACATGGCCACCAGGCCAGTCTTGGCCGCCACCTTGCCCGCCACCAGCGCACCCAGGCCGTAGGCCGCAACGGTATCCAGGTCCGGGTTGAACTCGGCGTAACGCTGGCCAGGATTGAACTCGGTAGCCGCCAGCACCGCCGGCACGTTGGCTTCGATTTCCGCCAGCTGGTCCATGTTGGCGACGAAGTTCAGCACCAGCACGCCCTTGCGACCCAGCACACGGATGTTGTAGTTGAGGGTGTTGATGTCGCTGTCGCCGAACTTCAGCTCCTTGGCCCAGTGCAGCTTCTTGCCTTCGGCGTCGTAGCGTGGCTCGGCGGCCCAGCCGACCAGCTGCACCGTCTCGTAGCCGTTTTCCTCGCGCCAGGCGTTGGACTCGCGCATGTCGGACTGCATGTCTTCGAGCATGTCGCCGTAGTCGATATCGGCGGCGTCCTCGTCGGAGACGTAGCCACTGTCCTCGTACTCGACCGTCACACCCCAGGACTCATCGGCCAGCGGCGAGATACCAGCCGGCAGGATCATCCCCAGTGGCGGCACGTCGTCCGGCGGATTGCCCCAGCCGTCCACCAGCAGGCGCTGGGCATTGTCACTGTCGAGAAACACCAGCGAATCGGGCAGGTTCAGCGTCGCCAGGTCATTGCCCAGCACCACGCGACCGCTCTTGAACTCCAGGCTGGCGACGAACGCTTCGGGACTGCTCCATTGCCCGTCTTCATCGACTTCGGCAACCGCAGCGGCAGGCTCCGGCTCAGCCGTGGAATCGGCATGGGCAACGGACAGGAAAGGCAGGACGGCAGCCAGCGCGGCTGCCAGGATCGAATCCTTGATCGGCATGGAAACTCCAGAGATACACTGAGGCGATTAAATGTAACGCCGTATTACATTAACACGCGCCACCCGCCGCGCAGGCGAACCAGTGCAAATTTCTGCGCGATGCCAGCCAGGGACAGCCGCCCTGCGCCCGTCTCCGTCCCGCTCAGCGCCAGTGTCGCTGCTGCGTCTGCCGGGTTCGTCCAGCGCCGGACATCCAGCCGAGCGTGAGGATCAGCAACTCGACCAGCCAGGCCAGCAGCAAGGCGCAGACCAGGCCCCAGAGAATCGCCTCCGGGGTGAACAGCACCTGGTAGCGGTACGCCTGCAGCGTCTCCTCGAACAGCCCGCGGTCGGCCCCCGTGGCCAGGTGCCAGGCCTGTTCGTACCAGGCCCCCTGCATGGCCTGCCATTCGCGCTCGAGCAGGGCCGCGCGCTCTACCAGGTGGGCGACGCTCTGCGCATCGCTGCGCATCACCGGGTCGTCACTCACGCGGTAGTGCGCCACCAGCGCGTCCATGTCGCCCTTGAAGAACTTGCTGGCGGTGTCCTGAAAGCCCTTGAGACTCTGTTGCGACTCCAGGCGATGCGCCTCGACGCGCTTGGCGTAATCATCGACGAACCCCGGTACCTGCACGCCCAGCAGCAGGCCGAAGGCGAACAGCGTCAGCCGCAGATAGCTTCTCAACATGCCTTGTTCCCCTCTCTCAGGCCTTGCCGCTGGCGACGCACTCGCCACGACGCCACAACCGCCACTCGCCCGGTTCGTAGCGTGACCATTGCTCATTGTCGGTCAGCGGTTCGGTGGCGATCACCGTGACCACGTCGTCAGGCGTGGTTTCCGCCTGGAAATCCACCTTCAGGTCGGCATCCTTGAGCTGCGCAGGGCCGAAGGGCGCACGCCGGGTGATGTGCGCCAGCTTGCTCGAACAGAAGCTGAACAGCCAGTCGCCATCGCTGAGCAGGCAGTTGAACACGCCGAGCTGACGATAGCTGGAACAGGCCGCGACCAGCACGGGCAGCAGCACCTCGACCGACACCGGCTCGGGAAAGGCCCGGCGCACACGATTGAGCAGGTCGCAGAAGGCCGCTTCGCTGTCGGTATCGCCGACCGGGCGATAGAAACTGCTGGAGCCGGTGAGCCCCGCCAGCTGGCCATTGTGCGCGAAGCACCAGTTGCGCCCCCACAGCTCGCGGCTGAACGGATGGGTGTTGACCAGGCACACCTTGCCGACGTTGGCCTGGCGAATGTGGCCGATCACCACCTCGCTCTTGATCGGATAGCGCTGCACCAGCTGCGCCACCTCCGACTCGCTGCTCGCCTGCGGGTCCTGGAAGATGCGCAAGCCCCGGCCCTCGTAGAAGCCGATGCCCCAGCCATCGCGATGCGGCCCGGTACGGCCACCGCGCTGCATGAGGCCGGTGAAGCTGAACACGATATCGGTCGGAACGTTGGCGCTCATGCCGAGCAATTCGCACATCGAATCAATTCTCCTTGGCGAGGATCAGGCGCAGGCGATCGGCTTCATCCTGCAGGCGCGCTTCGATGCGCTTGCGCCCCAGCGGCAGAAAACGCGTCAGCAGCCGCCAGAGCAATGCCGGCAGGTCACCCGGCCGGCGTGGAATCAGGTGCAGATGAAGATGGGGGACGTGCTGATTGGCGTCCGGGCCGTCGTTGAGCAACAGGTTGATGCCCTGGCCACCGTAGCCTGCCTGACGCAGCGCCGCAGCCACCCGCTCGGCCAGGGGCAGCAGGCGCTCAGCGAGCGCAGGCGGCAGATCGCGCAGAAAAGGCGCATGCCGGCGACTGACGATCAACACATGGGCCGGCCGCATGGGGAAGATATCCAGCAGCACGATGAAATCATCGTCTTCGTACAGGTGGTGGGCCGGCAGCCGTCGCTCGGCAATGGCGCAGAACACGCAATCCATCGAGCCTCCCTTGCACTGGGCCAGCCGGCCTTGCGCCTGCAGCGGCAGGCGCAAGGCGGCAGATCAGATACGCGGTTCCAGACGACCGGAACGGTCGTGGCCGTAGTCACGCAGCGGCAGGTCGTCGTCCTCTTCCATCCGCTCGCGCAGCGTACGCGAATCGTTGTCGACCTCACTCACCTGCTCCTCACGGCGACCTTGCCACCAGCGTTCGATGGGCCAGCGGATGGCGACGAAGAGCAGGTACAGGGCGAAGGCGATCAGGCCATACAGCGACAGGTCGGCCACCGCACGCCAGGCGTTGTTGCCGACCTTGAGCAGCAGGTCCATGGCGGTGACGGCAATCGCCGGGGCGAACAGCTCACGCGCCGGGTCGACGATGGTCGGACTGAACAGCAGCACGGCCACCAGCACCCGCAGCGGCTCACGCGCATAGCGCCACATCCAGGTGGTCATGCGCATCCACACCAGCAGGCAGCCCAGGGCGGCAACACCGTATGCGGCCCAGGCCATGAGGTAGTCGTTTTCGTTCATCATAAGCAGTCGCCGGCGTGGCAGGTGTGGCAAAGGGGCGCTTATGATAACGGCTTTTGCTCGCCCCGGCGCCCCTGTCGGGCACCCAGTTCTGGAGTTTCAGCATGTCCACTGCCCCTCGTGCCCGCCAGGAAGCCGGCACAGATCCCTACCGCTGGCTGGAAAACCGCGACAGCGAGGAGGTGCTGGCCTACCTGCAAGCGGAAAACGCCTACCTGGAAAGCACCCTGGCCCCGCAGCATGCCCTGCGCGAGCAGTTGTTCGAGGAGATCAAGGGGCGCATCCGCGAAACCGATCTGTCGCTGCCCACGCCCTGGGGGGACTATCTCTATTACCAGCGCACCACGGCAGGCGACGAGTACCCGCGCCACTACCGCTGCGCCCGCCCGGCGGGCGCTTCGCTCGAGGTCGACGCGGCCAGCGAGACGCTGCTGCTGGACCCCAACGAACTGGCCGCCGGCGGTTTTCTCTCGGTGGGCGCGTTCAGCATCAGCCCCGACCAGCGGCGCCTGGCCTACAGCCTGGATACCAGCGGTGACGAAATCTACCGCCTGTTCGTGAAGGAACTCGACAGCGGCGCGATACGCGAGCTGCCCTTCGACGACTGCGACGGCAGCATGACCTGGGCGAACGACAGCCAGACCCTGTTCTTCACCGAACTGGACGACACCCACCGCCCGTACAGGCTGCACCGCCACCGCCTCGGCGATGACGCGGCCGAAGCGGTGTTCGAGGAAGCCGACGGTCGCTTCTTCCTGCACTGCTACCGGTCCAGCTCCGAACGTCAGCTGATCCTGCAACTGGGCAGCAAGACCACCAGCGAAGTCTGGGTGCTGGACGCCGACACGCCGCAAGCAGCATTCGCCTGCCTGGCACCGCGCGAGGAAGGCCACGAGTACGACGCCGACCACGGCATGCTCGACGGCCAGTGGTGCTGGCTGATCCGCAGCAACCAGAGCGGCATCAATTTCGCCCTGTACCGCGCCGCCGAAGACCAGCCGCAACGCCCGCACTGGCAGCAGATTCGCGCGCACGATGCGCAGGTGATGCTCGAAGGCGCGACCCTGAATCAGAGCGCCATCGTCCTCGCCTTGCGCGAAGGCGGCCTGCCCGTGCTCGAGGTGCAGCCGCAGGGAGCGGCCAGCTACCGCGTCGCCCTGCCGGATGCCGCCTACAGCCTCTACGTGCAGGACGGCCTGGAGTTCCACAGTACGGTGATCCGCCTGCGCTACGAGGCCCTCGGCCGCCCTGCCCAGGTACGCCAGCTGGAGCTGGCCAGCGGCGAGCAGCAGGTGCTCAAGCAAACGCCGGTGGAAGGTCCGTTCGACGCCGACGCCTACGAGAGCCGCCGCCTCTGGGCCACCGCGGGTGACGGTACATTGGTGCCGATCAGCCTGGTGGCGCGCCGCGAGGTCTTCACCGCCGGCCAGCCGGCACCGCTCTATCTCTATGGCTACGGCGCCTACGGCGCGAGCCTCGACCCCTGGTTCTCCCACGCCCGCCTGAGCCTGCTGGAGCGCGGTTTCATCTTCGCCATCGCCCACGTGCGCGGCGGCGGCGAGATGGGCGAAGCCTGGTACCGTGCCGGCAAGCTCGAGCACAAGCAGAACACCTTCGACGACTTCATCGCCTGCGCCGAACGCCTGATCGCCGAGGGCCTGACCAGCCCCGCACGCCTGGCGATCAGCGGCGGCAGCGCCGGTGGCCTGCTGATCGGCGCGGTGCTCAACCAGCGCCCAGAACTGTTCGCCGCCGCCATCGCCGAGGTGCCCTTCGTCGACGTGCTCAACACCATGCTCAACCCGGACCTGCCGCTGACCGTCACCGAGTACGACGAATGGGGCGACCCCAACCAGCCCGAGGTCTTCGCCCGGCTGCAGGGCTACGCCCCCTACGAGAACGTCCGCGCCCAGGCCTACCCGGCCATCCTCGCCGTCGCCGGCTACAACGACAGCCGCGTGCAGTACTGGGAAGCCGCCAAATGGGTGGCCAGGCTGCGCGAGCGCAAGACCGACGACAACCTGCTGCTGCTCAAGACCGACCTGGACGCCGGCCACGGCGGCATGAGCGGTCGCTATCAAGGGATCCGCGACGTGGCGCTGGAGTACGCCTTCCTCTTGCGCGTACTGGATATCCGCTGATGCAGGGCCTGCTGTATCGCTGGCTGTTGCTGATGGGCGCGGGGCACGTGCTGCTGGGCATCGTGCTGGCCTTTGCCGCCCACCTGCCGCTGACCCAGGGGTACTTCGACTACCTGTACGCCGCCCGTGGCCTGCCCCTGCCGAGCCCCGAGCAGCAGGTGCCGCTGCGCACCCTGGTCGGCCTGTTCGGGCCCACCGTGGCCAGCTGGGGCCTGCTGTTCTGCGCGCTGCTGGTGATCTACCGTCGCCACGGCCTGGGCCTGATCAAACCCGTGCTGATCGCCGCCCTGCTGCTGTGGAGCCTGCTCGACAGTGCCTTCTCTATCGCCTTCGGCTTCACCCTGCACGCCTACCTCAACGGCGCGGCCGCTCTGGCCATGGGCATCCCGTTGCTGGCCCTGAGGCCCGCCACCCGGCCACGTTCGCCGGCGCTGACACTGCGCCATGACAGCGGGCGCCGCCTGCGTGTGCTGATCACCGGCGGCAGTGGTTTCATCGGCAGCCCGCTGGCCACGGCGCTGAGCCAGGCCGGCCATGAGGTACTGATCCTGACCCGCGACCTGGCCAGTCTCGGCCAGGTGCGCGGGCGCATCAGTGCGCTGACCGACCTGGCGCAGATCGCCAGCGATGAGCGCATCGACTGCCTGATCAACCTGGCTGGCGAGCCATTGGCCGGGCAACGCTGGAACCCTGCGCGCAAACAACGCTTCCTGAGCAGCCGGCTCGACACCACCGACGCACTGCTGCAACTGGTGCAGCGCCTGGAGCACAAGCCCGAGGTGCTGCTCAGCGGCTCCGCCGTCGGCTACTACGGGCACTGGCAGGACGAGCCGCTCGATGAAGACAGCGAGGCGCACGACGGTTTCTCCCATCGGCTGTGCGCTCAATGGGAAGCCAGAGCCCTGCAGATGCAGGCGCTTGGCCTGCGCGTGTGCCTGCTGCGTATCGGCATCGTCCTGGGTCGCGATGGCGGCCCCCTGGCCGAGTTCAAGCGCCCCTTCGAACTGGGTGTGGCCAGCCAGCTGGGCGACGGCCGGCAATGGATGCCCTGGATACACCTGGACGATGTTCTGGATATCTGCAGCTACCTGATGCACACGCCACTCAGCGGCCCGATCAACCTCACCGCCCCCGAGCCGGTCAGCCACCAGGACTTCTGCCAGGCGTTGCAGCGCCAGGTGCCCTGGGCGCGCCTGCGACTGAAGGTGCCGGCCGCGCTGGTACGCCTGCTGCTGGGCGAGATGGCCGACGAAGTCCTGCTCACCGGCCAGCGCGTGGTGCCGACCCGCCTGCTGCAGAGCGGCTACCGTTTCCGCTACCCGCAGCTGCAACCCGCACTCCAGCAGCTGCTCGCCAGGCGCTAGCCGCGCGCAGCGGCGGCCAAGGCTGGGCCAGCACCCTAAGCGGGTGCTGGCGCGGTTCTCTCTCTGACGTCAAAGCCCCGCCACACCTGGCCTGCTGCCACTTTTCAGCGACGAACGGTAACAAACCTGACCGTTCGACCAACTCGCCGCGCTGGCGGCGAAATCTGATCTAGGCTGAACGCACGGCGCTTGGCAATGGCCATGAGCCACCCTTTCCTGCTGCCAAGGAAGACCCTGCCATGAAGAGTTGGAAGATACGCACTCACCTGTTGCTGCTCGCCAGCGTTCTGCTCACCGCGCTGCTGGCCGTCGGCCTGCTCGGCCTGCATGGCCTCAAGACCACCGTCGGCGGCCTGCAGACCGTCTACTTGGACCGCGTGGTACCGCTGCGCGACCTCAAGCAGATTGCCGACCTCTACGCGGTGAACATCGTCGACGCCACACAGAAGGCGCGCAGCGGCACCCTCAGCGGCAACGCCGCGCAACAGATGATCGAGCAGGCCCAGCAGCGTATCGCCGAGATCTGGAAAGCCTACCTGGCCACCCAGCTGATCGCCGACGAGCGGCGCCTGATCGACGAGATCACCCCCCTGATGAGCAAGGCACAGCAGCCCCTTGAGCAGTTGCAGAGCCAGCTCATCCGAGGTGACCGGGGCGAAATCGAGCGCTTCGCCAGCAACGACCTGTACCCGTTGATCGACCCGCTGTCGGCCAAGTTTTCCGAGCTGATCGAAGTCCAGCTCGGCGAGGCCAAGCGCCAGTACCTGCTGGGTGAGGCGGCCTACGCCAGGAGCCTGCGCCTGAGCCTGTTGCTGCTGGTGGTCGCGCTGCTGCTGGGCAGCGTGCACGTGCTCTACTTCAGCCGCCTGCTCGGCCGCCAGCTGGGTGCCGAACCCGGTGAGCTGGAGGCGATCAGCGCCCGCATCGCCTCCGGCCGCCTCGACGGCGCGCAGCAGGACGGCGGTGGCAGCAGCGGCGTGATGAAGTCGGTGCAGGCGATGCGCCACGGCCTGCACGACGTGATCGGCAACATCGGCGAAGCCTCCGAGGAAATCGAGTGCGCCACCCTGCAACTGGCCGCTTCCTCCGAACAGGTGCTCAACAGCGCCAATATCCAGAGCGACACCGCAGCGGCGATGGCCGCCACGGTCGAGCAACTGGCGGTGAGCATCAACCACATCGCGGAGAGCGCCCAGCACACCCACGACCGCGCCCGCCAGGCCGGCGAGCTGACCGACAGCGGCCTGCAGGTGACCACCCAGGCCATCGAGGAAATCCGCCGCATCGCCTCGCTGGTGACGCAGTGCTCCGGCGATGTCGAGCAACTCGCCGCACAGTCCGGCAACATCGGCGCCATCGTCGACGTGATCCGTGGCATCGCCGAACAGACCAACCTGCTCGCCCTCAACGCCGCCATCGAGGCCGCCCGCGCCGGTGAACAGGGCCGTGGCTTCGCCGTGGTGGCCGACGAGGTGCGCAGCCTGGCCGCGCGCACCGCACAGTCCACCACCGAGATCGTCGCCCTGGTCGAGGCCATCCACAATGGCGTCTGCCAGGCCCGCGACAGCATGTCCGCCACCTGCTCGCGGGTGGACACCGGCCTGCAACTGGTGGAGAACAGCGCCACCACCATGGGCGAGATCCGCGTGGCACTGGACGAGTCGCTGCAGTCGGTGGGGCTCATCGCCACCGCCCTGCAGCAGCAACGCGCCGCCAGCGAACAGGTGGCGCAGAACGTCGAACAGGTCGCGCAGATCGTCGAGGAGAACTCCGCCGCGCAAGGCGGCATCGTCCAGGCCATTCGTGCCTTGCAGGGCATGTCCGAGCGCTTGCAGGGGGTGATGCGCCGCTTCAGTTTCTAGGGTGTCAGCGGGCGGCGCCGGTGAACGCGACGCCGCCCTGCCGGGTTTGCCTGCTGCCCGTCACATCGGCAGGAAGACGGGATTGGCAACGCCGAACGCAGACGCTAAGGTCGCCAGCTCGTTCTTTCAGCGTGACACCCCAATGTCCGATACCTCCCACCTGATCGACGCGATCCGCGACATGCTGCTCGACTGCGGCCTGTTCGACACCCTGGATCGCAGCGACGTGCAGACCGCCGCCGGCTACTTCAACCTCAATCGCATCAACGAGGGGACGGCGATCTTCAGCGAAGGCGACGCCGGTACCTTCATGTGCATCCTGGTCCAGGGCAGTGTCTCGATCCGCAAGAGCAATGCCAGCGGCGAAGAGGTCGAGGTGACCCGCCTGCGCCGTGGCCGAGCCTTCGGCGAGATGGCCGTGCTCGACGGCGAACGCCGCTCGGCCAGTTGCGTGGCCACCTGCGACTGCGTGCTGCTGTCGCTGGGCAAGGACGCGCTGGACAAGATGCTGCAGGAAAGCCCGAGGACGGCCGCCCAGGTGATCCGCGCCATCGCCGTCGGCATGTCCAGGCGCCTGCGCATGGCCGACGGGCGCCTGGTCAACCAGCCCTAGTCGGTCTTCCGCGTCTCGCTCGCGCCTGGGCTGCGGCGCTCGTTGCCACCCTGCTGATTGCGCTGCAACTGCTGCTGCAGCGACTCCAGCGGCAGGTCCTTCGCCGGTGCGGAGCGCGGCGCCGGCAACAGCGGCGCCAACCCCGAGCGCCCGGCAGGCGTCTGTGCCGGCCTTGCATAAGGCTGGCTGGTGGTGGGCTGCGTCGACGTTTCCGGCATGCGCAGCAGCGGTGCGGATTGCCCCTCGGCCAGGGCCTGCCCCGCGAGCAACAGCAGAGTGGCCAGCCAGGGCCTGACATGCTTCATCGAAGACCTCCTGCGCGATGCGCTTTCGTTCTATTCTGGCAACACCCACCCACGAACGTTCCAGTGAAACGACTCATGACCACCAGCAAGCTCGACAAGATTCTCGCCGAGGCCCAGCAGCGCCGCGAAACCAGCTACCGGGAAAAGGCGCTGCGCATGTACCCGCACTTCTGTGGCCGTTGCGGTCGCGAGTTCAGCGGCAAGCGCCTGAGCGAGCTGACCGTGCACCACCGCGACCACAATCACGACAACAACCCGGAAGACGGCTCCAACTGGGAGCTGCTGTGCCTGTACTGCCACGACAACGAGCACCAGCGCCAGGTCGACCTGCACTACCAGAAAGAGGAAGCGGCCAGCGCCGGCTCTGGCAGCAAGGTCACGCACAAGGGCCTGGCCGGCCTGGCGGATCTGCTGAAGAAGTCCTGATCGTCAGAAGAAGCGCGTCACGCTGATCTTGGCATTGCGCCCCTGGCTGTAGGCACCGTCGCCGCTCAGCGCCGGTCGATAGAAGCGGTTGAACAGGTTGTCCACGGTCAGGTTGACCCGCGTGCCCTTGAGCCCCTTCATCGTCGGCGCCCATTCCGCGAACAGCCGGTGGGTGTCGTAGCTGTCGTTGTCGTGCTGATCCCACACGCTCTCGCCGGAGACATCGTAGAAGTCGCTGGGCAAGCGGTCGGTCTTGCGCACGAACTCGCCCTGCCAGCCCATCAGCAGGTCCGCCTCGGGCACCTTCAGGCCCAGCGTCGCGACCCACTTCGCCGGCGGCACATCACGGGCCCAGACGTCCGGCCCCCAGGGGTTGCTGTAGGCACCGTCGTGCTTGCCGCTGACCCAGGCATAGGTGAGGCTGCCGAACAGGCGGTCGCTGTCGTAGTAGGTCTCCACCTCGAACCCCTTGAGCGTCACGCCCGGCAGGTTGCGGTAGTTGGACAACGGCAGGTATTCGCCGCACTTCGCGGAAATGGAGCCCCCCTCCGCAGCCTGGCGCTCGCAGGCGATGCTGCGCAGCTTGAAGATCTCGTCCTCGATCCGGTGGTGGAACACCGTCGTGCGAACCTGCAGGCTGTCGCCCTCGCGCAGCAGATTGCCGAGGCTGACCACGCTGCCTGCACGCAAGGCGCGGATACGCTCGGCGTCCAGGCCGCGACTGGTTCCGCCGATGGTCGTGCTGTTCTGCAGCTCGTACTGCTCGTCGATCACCGGCGCGCGCCAGGTCCGGGCGTAGTCGGCGAACAGGGCGAACTCGTCGGTGACCCGCCAGAACAGCGACAGGCGCGGCGACCAGCCCGTGTAGGTCTGCGCCCGATAGTCATGCCCGCGCTCGGGGTTGTTGTAGTTCGATGCCAGGTTTTCCTTGCCCTGGTTGCGCACCGTGTCGAAGCGCAATGACGGAGTGATGGTGAGGTCGCCCAGGGTGATCGCGTCCTGCAGGTAGGCACTGCGCGACGTCTGCGAGCCGCGCGGCATGAAGTAAGGCTGGAACCAGCCATAGTTGTACTGCGGACGGTTGTAGGTGGAACCCGGCAGGTACATCAGCACGTCCCGCTTGTGGCCGTGCCAGGCCACCCCTGCGGTCAGCTCGTGGCCGAGTACGCCGGTGTCGAAGCGACTGGTGTTGCGCAGCTCGACGACCCGGTCCTGATAGTCCGTGCGCATCCACTTGCCACCGGTGGCCAGCGAGTAGCTGGCATCCTCACCGCGCTCGTCGATCTGCTCGGTTTCGGACCAGGAGGCCTTCAGTTCGAGGTCGATCCAGGGGTTGTCCAGCGGCTGGTAGCGATAGCGGCCGGCCCAGGTGGTGTCAGTCACCTTGCGATCGGCCATCAGCCGGCGCATGGCCGCCTCCAGGCTGCCGTAGCGGTCGATGCTGTACTTGCTCGGCAACAGGAAGCTGGCCGCGCTGAAGGGGACGAACTCGTCACTGCGCGAACGCATGAACGTCAGGCCGAAGCTGTGCTCGTCGTTCGGGCGGAAGTTGCCCTTGAGCAAGGCGCCATCGAGTTTCTTGTCGGTGAACGGATAGCGCTGCGGGTACTCGTACTCGGGTTCGAGCTGGATGTTCCCGGCCAGCTTCATGTCGCGGCCATCGCGTGTGGTCAGGTAGGCCAGGCCGTCGAAGCGGGCATCCTCGCTGCGGCCGTAGACCGCGCCGCTGTAGAGCTTCTGCTGGTCGTTGCTGTGATAGCCGTACTTGAGCATGGCGCCCAGGTCACGTCCCTCCTCGAGCAGGTCCGGGGCGTCCTTCGTCTCCATGTGCACGGTACCGCCGAAGCCGCCGTTGCCGGTGAACACCGAATAAGGCCCCTTCTCGACCTCGATGCGCTTGATCAGCTCGGGCTCGATGAACACCGTACCCTGCTGGTAGCGCTCGAAGCCGCTCTTGGACGCGCCGTCGAGGCTGAACGGAACGTCCTCGGCATCACCCAGCCCCCAGATGTTGACCGTCTGCCCGCCCTGCTTGGACGACCCGCCCATGCTCACGCCCGGCAGCGTCTGCAGCAGGCTGGGAATGTTCTCCGCCTGCTGACGCTCGATCTCCTTGCGCGTCAGCGTCGAGCGCCCGACGCTGGCCGAGTCGACCTGGCGACCGTCGCCCACGATGCTGACGGAGCCCAGCTCGATGGCGTTGGCCTCGTTCGTCGAGACCGGCATGCGGCGCACCACGAAACTCCCCGCGGCCTCCACCAGCTCCAGGCCGCTGCCGCGCAGCAACTGCCGCAGCGCCTCGACGGGTTCGTAGCGCCCGCGCAGCGCGGGCCCCTGCAGCCCCTGGACCTGATCGCTCTCGAAGAAGATCTGCAGCTGCCCTTGCCGGGCCAGGGCCGTCAGCGCGCTGCCCAGGGGCTGCGCGGCCAGATCGAAATCACGTGGCTGCGCCTGGGCGGCTGCCCCCATCAGGCAGCCGATCATCAGGGCGGCACCGGTGCGGGAACGCCACCAGGCACTGGGCGAAATGCGGGTTTTCATGCGGGTCTCCACTGCTTGCAACACCACCACGGCATGAGGTGGTTGGCATGGAAGACGCTTAAATGAAAAATATCCGCATATGAGAATGAAAATATTTTTTAATCTGGTGTACTGATGAGCCGAACGCTGCCATCGTCCAGCGGCTCGACCTTCACCGGCAGGAGCACCGGCAAGGCACTGAGGAAGTCGTCGGGCCGCGCCAGATCGACGCTGCCGGACACCTGCCTGGCGGCCAGCGCGGCATCGCCGAACGACACCGGCGTCGCGCCGTACTGCGACAGCTCATCGAGCAGCTGTGCCAGTGGCCATTGCTGGAAGACCAGCCGCCCGGAGCGCCAGCTGGCCACTTCACCGTCGGCGACCCGCGAGCGCAGCAAGGTGCCCCGGCCGCCGTCGTAGACCGCGCGATCCCCTGCCAGCAGCTCGACCAGCGGGGCATCCGCGCGTGGCTGCAGGGCGACCCGCCCGCTCTCCACGCTCACGGCCAGCAGCTCGCGGCCACGGCGCACGTCGAAGCGCGTACCGAGCACCTGCACGCTCCCCTCCCCGGCCTGCACCCGGAACGGCCGTTGCACATCCCTGGCCACCTCGAAGAACGCCTGCCCCTGCACCAGCTCGACCTCGCGCCGCTCCGCCAGCAGGCGCACCTCCAGGCGCGTGTTGCGATTGAGATGGATACGGCTGCCATCCTCCAGGGTCACCTCGCGGGGCGTCTGCGGCCCGCTGACCAGGGTGAGCGCCCCATCCGGCGAGACATCCAGCCAGGCCGGCAGCAGCGCCAGCAGCACCAGGCAGGCGGCTGCCGCCAGCGAACGCCAGCGCCGCCGGGGCGCCGGGCGTTCAGCCGGAATCGGCGGCCTGGGTAGTTGGGCCATGTCCTGCCAGAGCAGCTGCAGGTCGGCGTACGCCTCGGCATGGGCGGGGTCGGCCGCCAGCCAGGCCTGCAGGTCGGCTTCGTCGCGGGCGCCGAAGGCATCGCCATGGCGCCGGGCGAACCAGAGGGCGGCCTGCTCGTCAGGCGACGTCGGGTCGACTCGATGCTCGCTCATTGCTCATCCTTCCCTGTGTCAGGCGTCAGTTGCTGCCGGCAATGCAGCAGGGCGGCGGCGATGTGTTTTTCCACCATGCTCAGCGAGATGCCCATGCGCTCAGCCACCTGGCTCTGCGACAGGCCCTCGAAGCGGTGCAGGATCAGCGCCTCGCGCCGTCGCGGTGGCAGGCCCTCCAGGGCACGGGCCAGCTGTCGCAGGCGCTGCTGCTGGTCGAGGCGCTCCAGTGGACTCGCTTGCGTGGCGGCGGTATCCGCGATCGCTTCCAGCGGCTCGCGCTGGCCCTGGCGCTGCTGGCGACGCCAGTGGTCACGCAGCAGGTTGCGCGCGATGTGAAAGAGAAAGGCGCGCGGCTGCTCGACGCCAGCGCGATCCCGCCAGCCCAGCCACTGGGCGAATGCGTCCTGAGCCAGATCGGCGGCATCGGCCTGGCTTTCCAGGCGTTTGCGGAAGAAGCGCGTCAGTTCCGTGTGGACGCTGCGGTAGACCGACGAGAAGGTGCCGCGAAACTGCTCATCCACGGGCGGCACCAGCGGGCGCGGTGCAACAGACTGCCTGCACGAGGCCCCCTAACTGCATGAGGCGCCCGAAGGCGCCAATTAATGATAATAAATATCATTTAATAGCAGTTATCGTATGCAGGTCAACTCAACGCAGCAGGCGCGTATCCAGCGTCTTCGACGGACCACCGATGACATTCTCGGTGATGTCGATGAAATCCTGGGTACTGACCCGGTCCAGGCGCATGAGCCCGCGGGTCACGTCGTCCAGTGACAGGTTGCCCTTGTCCTTGGTCTTCTGCCGAATCTCGCGGTCCAGTTCCTGCAGCAGCAGCACCGCACGCGCCGTCACCGGCCCGGTGGCGTGATCGGTGCGCAGGCTGTTGACCGGCTTGCTCCAGTCGATCAGCTGCTCGCGGATCTTCTGGTAACGCTCCTCGCTGATGCCGCCCGCGCGGCGCACCAGTTCGATGGCGTAGTACTCGGCCAGGCCCTCGGCGATCCAGTCGCTGCGCTCGCGCCCGTAGATGCGCCCGAAGACATGCACCAGCTCGTGCACCAGGGAGCTGGTGCCGTTCTCGCTGACCAGCGGACGATCGGCGTGCATGTAGTAGGAATTGGCCGCCGACAGGCCGCCACGCCACATCGGATCGCCGGCCCCGACGATCAGCAGCTTGTTCGGATCACGCGGGAATACCTGCTGCAACTGCGGCCAGACGAAGGTGAGGAAGGTCATGATATCCATGCGCCGCATGCCCTCGCCCACCGGCGCGGAGATGGCGACTTCGGTATCGCCCAGGCGCGTGCGCCGGGTGCCGAGCTTGCCGGCGAGCATCCAGCCGGTCGGGCGGTCGAACTTGCGCTGCGCATTGTCGACGCGAAAGCGGTTCTTGCCGATGCGTGGCCAACCGGTTTCCACGCTCTTCCAGCCCTTGGGCAGGTCGAACTGCAGGCGCGACACCAGTTCGGTCTTGTCCTGCTGATCGAGCTTGGCCGCCGGCACCAGGTCGTCGCCACGCAGCAGCACCCAGTCCTTGGTCATCCGCGCGTCATAGCGCCCCGACTTGCGCTCATGGTCGATCTGCACCCGGTAGCTGAGCACGCTCTTGCCCTTGCCCGGCTGCCACTTGCCGCGCCCGGCGACGTCCTGTGACCACTGGCCGTCGGTCTCGAAGTCGCTGTAGCGCCCGTCGTCACCCAGGTTGAAATCCAGGCTGCGGACGCGCTCCCCCTTCTCCAGGGTGATGCTGACCTCGGCCTGATCGCTGTCCGGCAGGAAGCGCACGCGATAATCCAGATCGACCTTCTGGGTCGCGGCGAAGGCCGGCAGGCTCAGAAGCAGCAGAGACGATAACAACGGCAAGCGAAGGGACATCGAGCAACACTCCTGGTGCGGGAACTGGCGGCATATGACCGCGACGCCCCGGGGCAATTCCATGGGCGCCCGACAGATTTGCCACGAAGTGGCGAGGCAATCAACCCGCGCGGAAGATCAGGTGCTCTTCCCAGTCGTCCTCGGCGACGCTGTTCTCGCTGAGCATGCGTCCAGCCTGGGAGATACGCTCGATATGCACCGCCTCCGGGTCACCGCATACCAGGTGATGCCACAGGGGCAGGTCCTTGCCCTCGCTGACCAGGCGATAGGCGCAGGTCGGCGGCAGCCACTGGAACTGGTCGGCCTGCGCCGGCGTGAGCTGGATGCAATCGGGCACGTGCCTGACCCGATTGGCGTAGTCGCTGCAGCGGCAGGTCTGCAGGTCCAGCAACTTGCAGGCGATGCGCGTGTAGTAGACGGCGCCGTCGTCTTCATCCTCGAGTTTCTGCAGGCAGCACAGGCCGCAACCGTCGCACAGCGATTCCCACTCGTTCTGGTCGAGTTGGGCGAGGGTCTTGCGTTTCCAGAAGGGTTCGACTTTGGCGGCCATGACGGCAGTATGGACTCGGCGGAGAAAAGCGCGGCAGTCTAGCTCGTGCGCCCGTCCGGGCCAAGCCGCGCGGGGCGAACGGCAGGTCAATAGCCGCGACTGAAGTCCACCTCACCGCGCAGGGGCGCTGCGGCCTGCCAGCGCGACAGGTTGTCGAGGAACAGCGCGCTCATCAGCAACGGGTCGGTCGGTGCCGAACTGTGCCCGGTCAGCAACAGGCGCGGTGCCGCCCAGAACGGATGCCCGGCCGGCAAGGGCTCCTCGCGGCACACGTCGATCACCGCCCCCGCCAGCTGCTGCCGTTCCAGCGCGGCCACCAGGTCGGCATCGACCACCGCCGTGCCGCGTCCGGCGTTGATCAGCAGCGCCTGCGGGCAGAAACGGGCGAACAGCGACGCGTCGTAGAGGTCACGGGTCGCGGGCGTGTCCGGCAGCAGATTGACCACGTAGTCGGCCCAGGCGCTCAAGCGGGGCAGCTCGTTCAGCGCCGCCACCTCGAGGAAGGGTGCCTGCTCGCGCGCCTGACTGGCCAGACCACGCAGTTCCACGCCGAACGGCGCGAGAAACTCGGCCACGGCCTGGCCGATGTCACCGCAGCCGACCACCAGCACCCGGCGCCCGCGCAGGCTGCGTGGCAGGCCGTTGTCCCACTGCTGCGCGACCTGCGCCGCCAGCCGGGCGAACAAGCGGCGTTCATGCGCCAGCATGTGCCCGAGCACGTACTCGGCCATGACCTGGCCGAAGATGCCGACGGCGCGGGTCAGGCGGTAATCACGTGGCAGGTCGGTCGCCAGCAGCGGCGTGATGCCGGCCCAGGTCGACTGCAACCAGTGCGGGCGCAAACCCTCGCGCAGCAGCGGCGTGAGCAGGTCCGGCTGGCCCAGCCAGACTTCGCACTGCCCGGCGGCCTCGCGCAAGCGCGCCGGCTCGGCGCTCGCCACCAGCTGCAGATCGGGGCACGCACTGCGGACCTGCTCGGCATACAGCGCGTGCTTGTCTTCGGCGATCAGCAGGCGCATGACTCAGACCGGATCGTTACGGCACAGCAGCTCATCGGGCAGGTGCTGGATGTAATCCTCTTCGGGCGGCGGCATCTGCAGGTGATAGCCCTGCTTCTCGAGGTTCTCCAGTACCTGGGCGATGTCCTCGCGCGCCAGCTGACGCTCGGGGCTGAGCACCAGGTCGAAGGCATGCGCGGGCGGGCCGAACACGGCGAGCAGACCTTCGGGCACGCGGGTCAGGGCATCGGCCTTGAGCACGTAGAGGTACATCTCGTTCTTGCGCGGGCTTTTGTAGATCGAGCAGATGCGTTTCACGCGGATTCTCCTTCGCTGGCCAGGCAGTCGAGCAGCGCCTGGCCCATCAACTCCCGGCGCCAGCCGCGCAGGGAATCGGGCAGTTGGTACGGACCGTTGGGGAAACCCGTTTTCAGCAGGGCTTCCAGGGTTTTCTTGCGCAGCATCAGCTCCGGCACGATATCCAGGCGCTCGCCCTCGCGCTGGCCGACGGCGCGCAGTTTCTTCAGCAGTGCCGAGGCCTCGATCGGCAGCGGCTCGGGCAACGCCTCGGGCCATTGTTCGGGCGGCAATGCCGCCGCATCGCGAATCAGCTGCAGCAGGGTTTCACCATCCTGACGCACGGTCTTCGGGTGCATGTCCTCGATGCGCGCCAGGGCGACCAGGTTGTCGGGCTGCGTACGCGCCAGCGGCCACAGCGAATGCTCGCGCAACACACGATTGCGCGGCTGGTTGCGCGCACGCGCCTGCCGCTCGCGCCAGGCACACAGGGCGCGCAGCACCGCCTGCTGCTGACGGGAAAGCTTCCAGGCCAGCTTGGCATCGCGCCAGGCGTCTTCCGGATCGACTTCGCGGTGCAGGTTGCCCACCAGTTCGGCACCGTCCTCCAGCACCCACTCGACCTTCTGCGGCGCCAGGCGGGCGGACAGGGCGCGGTACACCTCCACCAGATGCAGCACATCCTCGGCGGCATAGCGCACCTGCAACGCCGACAGCGGCCGCTGCAACCAGTCGGAACGGGTCTCGCCCTTGGGCAGCTCGATGTCGAGCAAGGCCAGGACCAGGCGCGAATAGCCCATGGAGAAACCGAGATTGAGATAACCGGCCGCCAGTTGCGTGTCGAACAGCGGCGCCGGCAGGCTGCCGGTCAGGCGCAGGAACACCTCCAGGTCCTCGCTGCACGAATGCAGCACCTTGACCACGCTGGGCGCTTCGAGCAGCGCGGCGAATGGCGCCCAGTCGCTGATGCGCAGCGGGTCGATCAGGTAGGCGCCGTCGCCGCCGCTGACCTGCAGCAGCCCGGCGATGGGATAGAAGGTGTCGACGCGCATGAACTCGGTGTCCAGCGCGACGAAGGGCAGCGTCTGCCAGACGGCGCAGTGCTCGGCCAGGCTGGCGTCGTCGAGAATCCAGTGTATGTCGTTAGCCACGCGGCTCTCCCATGAACAATGGCGCGCAGTATATATGCCCTGGCCACTCGACGGGCAGCGAGCTGCCGCCGGAGGCTCGATCTGTGTAACCTGTGCCGCGCATCGCCCTCCGACACGGAAGAACAACAATGCTGAAGAAACTGCTCGCCCTGCCCGTCCTGCTGTTGCTCGCGGCAGCGCTCTACCTGGCGCTCACGCCCAGCCCCATCGACCCCTTGCCCTGGGAAGCGCCCGAGGCACCACCGATGACCGCTGTACTGGAGCCCAACGACACCCTGATGAAAGCCGAGCTGCTGGCGCGCGGTCAGATCCACGGCCCGGAGGACACCGCAGTCGATGCCCAGGGCCGGGTGTACGCAGGCCTGCATGATGGACGCGTCGTCCGCGTGCTGGCCGACGACAGCGTGGAAACCTTCGCCGATACCGGAGGCCGCCCGCTGGGCATGGACTTCGATGCCGCCGGCAACCTGATCCTCGCGGATGCCTACAAGGGCCTGCTGCGCATCGATCCGCAGGGCCGCATCGAGGTGCTGAGCACAGAGGCCGACGGCCTGCCCTTCGCCTTCACCGACGACCTGGATATCGCCAGCGACGGCATCATCTACTTCAGCGACGCCTCATCGCGCTTCCAGCAACCGGACTACCTGCTCGACCTGCTCGAAGCGCGCCCGCATGGACGCCTGCTCAGCTATGACCCGAGCACCGGCGAAACCCGCGTGCTGCTCGATGACCTGTACTTCGCCAATGGCGTGGCGCTGTCGGCCAACGAGGACTTCGTGCTGGTCAACGAAACCTATCGCTATCGCATCACCCGTTACTGGCTCAAGGGCGAGCGGGCCGGTCAGCATGAGGTGTTCATCGACAACCTGCCGGGCCTGCCGGACAACCTGCAAGGCGACCGCAAGGGCACCTTCTGGGTGGCCCTGCCGACGCCGCGCAAGGCGGATGCCGACTTCCTCCATCGCCACCCCTGGCTCAAGGCGCAACTGGCCAAGCTGCCGCGCGCACTGTGGCCGAAGGCGATTCCCTATGGCTTCGCCATCGCCCTCGACGAGAACGGCAAGATCGTCCGCAGCCTGCATGACACCAGCGGCACGCACCTGCGCATGGTCACGTCGGTGAAACCGGTGGGTGACTACCTGTACTTCGGCAGCCTGGACAACGACCGCATCGGCAAGCTGCCGCTTCACTGAGCGACGAAGCGGCCCTGCCCGTTGCAGGCACGGGCCGCTTGTTCAGACCTTCCGGGCGATCCAGATGGTGTGCCGCGTGCCGCGATTGCCGTGGGCATACACCTGCACCGCCTCACCCTTGAAGCCCGCCTTGCGCACTTTCTCCGAGAAGGCCCGGTCGGCGCTGGACGACCACACCGCCAGCATGCCCCCGGGGCGCAGCGCCCTGGCGCACTGATACAGTCCGGGCATGCTGTACAGCCAGTCATTGCCCTTCTGGGTCAGCCCTTCCGGGCCATTGTCGACATCCAGCATGATCGCGTCGTAGCGTTGCTCGGCAGCCTGCAGCAGCTTGGCGACGTCCTCCTGAATGATCAGCGCACGCGGGTCGCGCAGCGGATGACCGGCTTTCGCGCCCAGCGCGCCACGGTTCCACTCGACCACTCCCGGCACCAGCTCGGCGACCTCGACCTCGGCGTCAGCCCCCAGGTGCTGCAGAGCCGAGGCCAGGGTAAACCCCATGCCCAGGCCGCCAATCAGCACCCGCGCCTGCGGGCGCCCGGCAATCTGCTTGCAGGGAATCGCGGCCAGGGCATCTTCCGAGCCGTGCATGCGTGTATTCATCAGTTGCCCGCCATCACCGCCGGCAATCTTGATGACGAAATCGTCCCCGTATTCGAACAGGTTCAATGCACCGTCCGTACCCGGGATCGGAGCGGTGTCGAGCAAAACGAAGCGTTTCATGCGGAGCGCAAACCTGCGTGACGAGCGATAAGGCAGGCAGCATGCCTGAATCGCTCGCCCGGCACAGCAACGTCATCTGCAGCGGGGGGCGCTCAGACCACACCCTGCGCCAGCATGGCGTCGGCGACCTTGACGAAGCCGGCGACATTGGCGCCCTTGACGTAGTTGATCCGGCCATTCTCCTCGCCGTGGTGCACGCAGGCGTGGTGGATGTTCTGCATGATGCCGTGCAGGCGCTCGTCCACCTCACCGGCACTCCAGTGCAGGCGCATGGCGTTCTGGCTCATTTCCAGGCCGCTGGTGGCCACACCACCGGCGTTGGAGGCCTTGCCCGGTGCGTAGCAGATGCCGGCCTCGAGGAACAGGTCCACGGCCTCCAGGGTCGAGGGCATGTTGGCGCCTTCGGCCACGCAGATGCAGCCGTTGCCCAGCAACGCACGGGCATCCGTGCCGTTCAGCTCGTTCTGCGTCGCACAGGGCAGCGCGATGTCGCACGCCAGGTTCCATGGGCGCTGCCCCGCGAGGAACTGCAGGCCATAGTGCTCGGCCATCTCGCGCAGCCGACCGCGACGCACGTTCTTCAGCTCCATCAGGTAGTGCCACTGCTCGGCGCTCAGGCCGGCCTCGGCATACAGCGTGCCCTCGGAATCGGACAGCGAAATGACCCGACCGCCCAGGTCCATGACCTTCTGCGCCGCGTACTGGGCGACGTTGCCGGAGCCGGAGATGGCCACCCGCTTGTCTGCGAAACCCTGCCCGACGCGCTTGAGCATCTCCTGGGCGAAGTACACGCAGCCGTAGCCCGTGGCCTCCGGGCGGATCAGGCTGCCGCCGTAGCTCAGGCCCTTGCCCGTCAGCACCGAGGTGAACTGGTTGGAGAGACGCTTGTACTGGCCGAACAGATAGCCGATCTCACGAGCGCCGACACCGATGTCACCGGCCGGCACATCCAGGTCGGCGCCGATGTGGCGGTACAGCTCGCTCATGAACGACTGGCAGAAGCGCATCACCTCGCCTTCGCTGCGGCCCTTGGGGTCGAAGTCCGCACCGCCCTTGCCGCCGCCCATGGGCAATGAGGTCAGGGAGTTCTTGAACACCTGCTCGAACGCGAGGAACTTGAGCACGCCGAGGTTCACCGAAGGGTGAAAGCGCAGGCCACCCTTGTAGGGCCCGATGGCGCTGCTCATCTGGATGCGAAAGCCGCGATTGACCTGCACCTGGCCGCGATCATCCACCCAGGGCACGCGGAACAGGATGGCCCGCTCCGGCTCGACCATGCGCTCGAGAATGCCGGCATCGCGATAACGCGGGTTGGCTTCGAGGAAGGGCCACAGGCTGCGCACCACCTCCTCCACCGCCTGATGGAATTCTGGCTGATCAGGATCGCGCTGTTTCAGGCGCGCCAGGAAAGAATCGACGGACAACGACATGCGGCACCTCGACGCCACGCAGACAAAGTGGCCGGCACTCTATCAGGCGAAAAGGCACCAAAACAGATCAAAATGTCGCCCTGATGAAACTTTAAGGTGCACAGCGACATGAAACAGCAATGGATCGCCGGTTTACAGGTGCCTGCAGCGCCCTTATGCGCACCAAAAATACACATCAGGTTGCACTATTTTTGCCCGAAGGTTCACAAGGCGGCGCGACGGAGCAGGTTCGCGCCTTGCGCGATGGGTTGCAGGCCCGGCATGAAATGGCTCCTTCCTGGCGGGACATCGAACTGCGTGCGCCGGATTGGCCAGGCGGTATGATGCCGGCAAACGCGTACACGACACCGGAGGCTCCATGCCACTCGCTCAACTGATCAGCGCGCAACAGCTTCGCCAACGTCTGGGCCAGGAGAACCTGCTGCTCCTGGACTGCCGCTTCGCCCTCGAAGACCCGAGCTACGGGCGCCGCAGCTACCTCGACGGGCATCTTCCCGAGGCGCATTTCGTCGACCTGGAGCAGGACCTGTCCGCACCTGTGGTCAAGGGCGTCACCGGTCGCCATCCGCTGCCGGACCCCAGCACCCTGGTCGAACGCCTGCGCGCCTTTGGCCTGCGCAGCGACAGCCAGGTGGTGCTGTATGACGATGGCCCCGGTGCCTACGCCGCACGCGCCTGGTGGCTGCTGCTCTGGCTCGGCAAGCGCGATCACCTGTACCTGCTCGATGGCGGCCTCAAGGCCTGGCGCGAGGCCGACTTCGAGCTGACCACGGCGCAGCCAGACAGCACCCCCGGCGATTTCCCCGCGCAACCCGACAGCAGCCTGCTGCTGAGCGCCGAACAACTGGCGGCACGCCTGGACAATCCCGACCTGACCCTGCTCGATGCCCGCGCACTGCCGCGCTTTCGCGGTGAAGTCGAGCCGCTCGACCCGGTTGCCGGGCACATTCCGCGGGCCCAGTGCGCGGCCTTCACCGACAACCTCGGGGCCGATGGCCGCTTCCTGCCCGCCGCCGCGCTGCGCGAACGCTTCGACGCGCTGCGCGGCGAGCGCCCGCTGGACGACCTGGTGGCCTACTGCGGTTCCGGCGTCACCGCCTGCCACAACCTGTTCGCCATGAGCCTCGCCGGCTACCCGCTGGCCGCGCTGTATGCCGGCTCCTGGAGCGAGTGGATCACCAACCCGGCGCATCCGATCGCCACCGGCGACTGAGCCCTGGCGCTAAGCACCAAAGGAAATATGCCCAATAACTGAAATCCGGAATCAATTTAAAAAACAGCCCTTTACGGCTGAAATATCGCACTAGACTTGAAAATGAGCGGCTAACCCCGCTCCCGGTGGGGCCTTTATCGAAGAGCCACTAGAACAGCTGCCACGCGCCCGGCCCCACCGGCACCTTTCGCGAGGATGCCATGGGAATAGCCGCCTGCGACCTCAGCCAGCATGTGATCCGCCCTACCCTGCTCTACCTGCAACGTCACAGCGCAACGGCCGAAGCCCTGCTGCTGGGTGCCGCGGCCTGTCAGTCGGACCTCGGCAGCGCACTCGACACCCCGCACGGCCATGGTCTCTATCGCATCAGCGAGCAACGCCACTTGGCGCTCTGGGACCAGCACCTGGCCCGTGACCCGGAGCTGGCCAGCCGGGTACGCGGCCTGGCCAGCCAGCACGCCTTCCTCGAGGCCCCGCACCTGGAGCTGACGGTCAACCTGCGCTACGCCACGGCCATCGCCTGGCTGCTGGTGGAAGCCGAGCAACTGGAGCTGCCGGCGGCCGACGACGTCCCCGCCCTGGGGCGGATCTGGTGCAAGGTGTTCCAGCCCTGCGGGCGCCAGACCGACTTTCTCGATGCCTGGCACCGGCACATCGACCAGGTCAGCCAGGTAGCCTGACCGATCGGACATGAAAGCATTGCGCCCATATCTGCGCAAAATTCAGACAATTGTCCGACAATGCACTCTATTTCGGGAACTTAAGCGCCTTGGCACAGGTCAGGAAAAACTGTAGCGTGCTCCCCCCTCGCCCCACCACAGGAGCTTCCCCCGTGAGCAAACGCCTTCTCAAGACAGGCCTGGCCGTCGCCATCACCGCCACGTCGAGCCATGGCTTCGCCAGTGGCTTCACCCTCAACGAGCAAAGCATTTCCGGTATGGGCACCTCGTTCGCAGGGCGCTCGTCGTCCGCCGATGACGCCAGCACCGTATTCGGCAACCCGGCCGGCATGTCGCGCCTCAAGCGCAGCGAGGTGTACTTCGGCGCCGCAGCCATTCATGCCAAGACCGATATCAGCCATGCCAGCGCCAGCGCCGGCCCGCTCTCCCTGTCGGGCAGCAACGATGGCGACATGGTGCCGACCACCGGCGTGCCCATGGGTTACTTCGTCAAGCCACTGGATGACAAGGTCGCATTCGGCCTCGGCATCTATGCGCCCTTCGGCCTGATGACCGACTACGAGAACGGCTTCCAGGGGCGCTACTACGCCAACAAGAGCTACGTGCGCGTGATCACCATCCAGCCGACGCTGAGCTATCGCTTCAACGACCAGCTGTCGGTCGGTTTCGGCCCGACCTTCAACCATATCGAAGGCGAGCTCAGTTCTTCCCTGCTCAACCCGCTGAGCCCCGGCCGCAACGATGGCGAGGTGAGGGTCAAGGGCGACGATACCGCCGTCGGCTTCAATGCCGGTGTGCTCTACGAGTTCAGCCCCCGCACCCGCGCCGGCCTGACCTATCACTCGCGCGTGAAATACGAGCTGGAAGGCGACACCCGGGTCTCCGCCAGCGGTGCACTGGCCGGCCTGTCTGGCAAGTACGACGCCAGCCTGGACCTGACCACGCCCGAGTCGGTGGACCTGTCGATCACCCATGACCTCACCGACGCCCTGACGCTGCACCTGGGCAGTACCTGGACGCGCTGGAGCCGCTTCAAGGAAATCCGTGTGGAGAACGATGCCGCCACGCTGCCGGCGAACCTCTCCACCATCGTCGAGGAGCAGAACTGGCACGACACCTGGGCCCACGCGATCGGCCTGTCGTACCGGGTCAGCCCGCAATGGACGCTGCGCACCGGTATCGCCGTCGACCAGTCGCCGATCAACAACACAGACCGCTCGCCGCGCGTGCCGTCCGGCGACCGCACCATCTTCAGCCTTGGCGCCGGCTGGAGCCCGACCCAGGACATGACCATCGACGTGGCCTATTCCTACCTGCAGGAAGAGACGGTGGACGTGAACCACCAGAGCTCGACCCGCGGCAGCTACAGCGCGCGCTACAAGAACAGCGCTCACGGCCTGGGGGCATCGCTCAGCTACCGCTTCTAATCGACGCCCGGCATTGGCTAAACTCACGCGGCAGAACAACAAGAAAAGCCGCGTGAGTACATCATGACTGCCCTCTGCACCACCCTGCCCGAACACCTCCGCCTGTTGCTGGTCGACGACCACCGCATCTTCCTCGATGGCCTGTCCCTGGCCCTGTCGCCCCTCAGCCAGAACCTGCTTATCCACACCGCGCACAGCGCCGCGGAGGCGGAACAGTGCCTGCGCCAGCATGCATACGACCTGATCCTGCTCGACCTGCGCCTGCCTGACGAACCGGGCCTGGAGCTGTTGCAGCGCTGGCTGTCCCGGGGCGAAAGCACACCGGTGGCCATCCTCAGCGCCAGCGACTCGTCACTGGATGCCCAGGCCGCGCTGGCCGCCGGCGCCCTCGGTTTCATTCCCAAGAGTGCCGACGGCAACGCCCTGCGCCAGGCGGTGACGCGCGTTCTGCTCGGTGAAACGCTGCCGGCGCCGAGCAATGCCTCTCCGCTCACCCCGCGCCAGCTGGAAATCCTCCAGCTGCTGGCCGAAGGCCTGCCGAACAAGGCCATCAGCCGCCAGCTGGGGCTGGCCGAAGACACGGTGAAGACCCACCTCAAGACGCTGTTCGAAACCTTCGCCGTGCACACCCGTACCGCCTGCGTCAGCGCCGCCCGGCAGCGCGGCTGGCTGTGATCAGCTGACGGCCTGGCGCACCTGCAACTGGGTCGCCAGCACCTGACGCAGGCGGGCCGGCAGCAGCGGCTTGGCCAGCGGCATGACATGCGCCGGCAGGCAGCGCTCATGCAGCTCGGGGCTCAGGTCGGCGCTGATCAGCAAGGCCGGCAGCATCTGCCCGGCCGCCTCGCGCAAGCGCTCGATGGCCTGCAGGCCATCCTCCCGCCCGCCAAGGCGGTAGTCGCTGATCACCAGCTGCGGCACTTCCCGGCTTGCCGCCTGCAGCGCCGCCGTCAGGTCGGCACAGGCCTGTACCTCGCAGCCCCAGCGGCGCAGCAGGCCGGCCAGTGCCTCGCGCCCGGTAGCGTCGTCCTCGAGCAACAGGACCCGCCCGCGCAACGCCGTCGTCCCCTCACCGCGCGCGACCGGCAGCGGAATCCCGGCAAGCGGCAGACGCAGAACGAAGCGCGCCCCAGCGCCAGGCCGTGAATCCAGGCGCAGCGGGTGATCCAGTACCTGCGCCAGCTGCCTGACGATCGCCAGGCCGAGCCCCAGCCCGCGCTCGGCGTTGCGCCCGGGGTTGTCCAGCTGACGAAACTCTTCGAACACCAGCGCCTGCTCGGCCTCGCTCAGGCCCCGACCATCGTCCGCTATCTGCAGCACCACGGCATCGCCGTCAGCCCGTGCGGTCACCTGCAGGTGCCGAGCCTGCGCGTGCAGCAGCGCGTTGTTGAGCAGGTTGCGCAGCAGGCGTTCCAGCAGCAGCGGGTCACTGCACACCCCCAGCTCAGCGCACTGCAGGTCGAGTTGCAGCCCCTGCTGGCGTGCCTCCGGGGCCAACTCGGCGAGCAGACGTTCGAGCAGCGGGCGCAGCGCGAAGGCATGTGGCCGCGCCTGCACACCACCCGGCAAGGTCAGCCGGGTGTAGTCGAGCAACGACTGCAGCAGGCGCCCGAGCTGCTCCACTGATGCGGCCAGGCGCGCACTGATACGCCGGGTCTGCTGGTCACCGCCCTGCTCCACCAGGTGTTCGGCATACAGGCCCATGGCATTGAGCGGCTGGCGCAGATCGTGACTGGCCGCCGCCAGCAGCCGCAGCTTGCGTGCGTCATCGGCCTCTGCCCGCTGGCGCGCCAGATCCAGCAGACGCAGGTTGAGCCAGGCGCCGCGCTGGCCATGTTCCTGCATGTAGGCGCCGACCGTACCGATCAGGTTGGCGCAGAACAGGAACAGCCCCTGATAGGCCAGTGCACCACCGGTTTCGCCGAACACCGCGCCAAGGCCGACGAACAGCAGGCAGAAGCTCCAGCTGCACAGGCTGATCGCGCGAAACGACAGCCCCAGCAGCGCATAGCCGAACAGCAGGATGAGAAACAGGCCGTCATAGGGCATCGCCACGCCCTGCAGCCAGCACAGGTGCACGATCAGCGCGACGCTGACGCCATTGATCCAGTAAGCCGCCGCATAGACCGGCGGCACCCAGGCGAGTGGCGCAGCGGCACGGCGACAGTAGAGAAACGACAGCAGGACAGCCGTCAGCGCCAGCACCCGCAACGGCAGGACCGACAGGCTGACCGGCAGCGGCATGAGCAGGAAGTCCAGCAGTGCATAGATCACCTGGAACAGCGCGGCAGTGGCGGCGATCAGCGGCAGGCGCCGACGAATGCGCTGCACCCGGTGTTCGGCGAAGCCCGCCTCCAGCGGTGCGACGAAGCGCAGCGAACGATGGCCACGGCGCTGCTGGGCCAGCAACTGCTGCTCGCTCAACGCAGACGCTCCTCAGGGCGCGCCCGGCGACTCCAGCTGTTTGGCGGCGATGGCGTCATAGGTTTCCACACGGTATCGGTCTTCACTGGCGAACAGCCGCTCACGCAACTGGCGCTGCAGTTGCTCGCCATCCGTCGCACTCAGCCCCTGGCCCTGCAGGCCAGCCAGTTCGCTGCGGTAGGCCTGGTAGCGCTGCTGCCAGTCACGCTCGCGACGCTGCTCGACCAGCAGGCGCTGCACGGTATCCGGATCATAGGTCATCGCCAGGAACTCGCGCACCTGTTGCTCGTCCGCCCCGTCGCGCCACAGCTGCTCGCTGTGCTGCAGCTGCTGCAACGCCAGTTGCTGGCGCTGTTCGCTCTCGCGCAGCGCCGTCGGCAGGCGCTCGCGCAACTGTTCGAGCAGTTGTGCACGCTGCCCCGCGTCGAGGTCGTCGCGCTGCTGCAAGGCCAGGCTGTCCAGGGTGTAGCGGGCGTAGGCCTGCTCCGCACCGAACAGCGCCTCCTGCGCCGCCGCGGAAAAATGGCCGCAGCGCAGCTCGTCGAGCTGAGCGAGGGCCGCCTGCAGCACCTGCAGCTGTGCCTGCGGATCGGCTTGCTGCCTGCTCTGCAGCGGCTGCTGCAGCAACGCCATGCTGGCGCGCTTGTAGTCCAGGTAGTCACCCAGCAGGCCGATCAGCTGGCCGAGGGCCGGTTCCTCCAGACGAGCGCCGGCGTCGGCCAGCAGCACCTCGATCACCGCATCGAGACCGGACTGGTCGACGGCACTGAGGAAGTAGTCGAAGTAATCGCGCACGGCCAGGTCCAGCACCAGGTTGCCGGCCGCGTCGCTGCGCAGCTGGCCATCCACCGTGGTGCCGGCCAGGCTCGGCAGCGCCGTGGCGGCAGGTACCTGGGCCATGCCGGAACCCCGCGCGGGGGCCACCGGCACCTCAGGCGACTGCACGGGCGCAGCGCCGGGCTCAGCGCGCGCGGCAGGTGTTGCTGGCGGCAGCGGGGCGGGCCAGCGCCAGTAGAACGTGAGGCCGCCGGCCAGGAGCACGGCAGCCAGGGAAAAACCGAGGAATCTGGACATGTCGCCTCGCTGCGGCGGAGCCAGGCCCCGCCGCACTCTTCAGGATCAGACGCCCTTGTTCTTCAGGCGGTTGGCATGCTGGCGATACAGCGACACCGGTTCGGTCCAGCCGCGAATCCCGAACAGGTGGTTGATCGCGTCGACGTGATTCATGTTGTAGCTGTCGCCGATCACCTGCCCCAGGTAGGTCGAGCAGACGCCGACCAGGCCGTCGTTCTTCTCGCTGCCGAAGACCAGGCCGGTGAACGCCAGGAACGGGTCGGCCGCGTCGAACACGTTGGTGTAGGCCGAGTTCCCCGTCCACGAGTAGTAGCGGATGCTGTAGCCACGAACGTTCTGCACCTCACTGGACTTGGCGCAGTAGCTGCTGCTGTTCACACCCCAGGGATGGCGCGCATTGAGCGCGGTGGTCCCGGCCGTGGTCAGCGTGGCCAGGGCGTCGATGCCGCTCTGCGGATTGCTCGAGCCGGAGAGCAGGTTGATCAGGGCGCCCAGCGCGTTGGCGATGGCATTGGCACCGCCTTCGATGCCGCTGCCAGGCGGGATCACGCCACGCACCACATCGGCCACCTTGGAGCCCTTGTTGACCCCGTTGACCGAGGTGACCGACGCCACCAGGTCAGGGCGCAGCGACGCCGCCACCCGTGAGGTCGGCGAGCCCTGGCTGTGGCCGATCAGGTTGACCTTGCCACCACCGGCCGCCGCCCAGGGCACGATCTGCCGCGCCAGCTCGGCGCCACGTTGCTCGCTGTCGTTGAACGCAGCGACGCTGGCGACATAGACCCGGGCACCGTCACGTTCGAGGTTCCAGGGGATGGTGTGGAAGTAGTTGACCAGGCCGCCGATGGTGTTGAAGCCGGTCACGCCGTGCACCAGCACGATCGGGTACCTGGTCCTGGTGTAGTCGCCCGCCTGGGCCTCGACGGCGCCGAGCAGAGCGAGGGTGGCGATGGCAGCGGTATAGACGCGACGCATGGGTGCCTCCTTATTGTTCTTGTGGGCACGCCGGGGAACTGCGTCCGGCGCCTGGCCAGTCTAGGCAGGCGAGCGGATGCGGCCCATCGCCCAGATGGGTGAAGGGCCGTACAGCGAAGAGTGGGCTCAGGGTTGCGAGGCGATGGCCTTTTCCACGGCGGCGATCAACTCGGGATCGTCCGGCTTGGTCAGGCTGGAGAAGCTCGCCACCACCTTGCCCTGACGGTCGACCACGTACTTGAAGAAGTTCCAGCGTGGCTGCCGGCTCTGCTCGGCGAGACCCTTGAACAGGGCGATGGCGTCATCACCGGACACCGGCTGCGGTTCGGTCATGGTGAAAGTGACGCCGTAGTTGACGTAGCAGACGGTGGCGGTTTCCGCGCTGTCGTCCGACTCCTGGCGAAAGTCGTCGGAGGGCACGCCAAGCACTTCCAGGCCCTGGTCCTGGTAACGCTGGTACAGCGCTTCGAGACCTTTGAACTGCGGCGTGAAACCGCAGAAGCTGGCGGTGTTGACCACCACCAGCGGCTTGCCGGCGAACTGACAGAGATCGACGCTGGCGCCCTTGCTGCGCAGCTTGGGCAGTTCGCCCTGCAACAGCGCCGGGCATTCGGCGGCCAGCAGGGGCAGCGCGAGGCTGGAGAGCAGCAGGGAGCAGGCGATGTGACGCAGTGACATGGCAGGAATCTCGGACGATGATGCGATCCGTTCACGCTACTCGCAGGCCGCGCCTCAGGCAACTAGCAGATGCCGACGCCCAGTTGCAGCAGGGCCAGGCCACCCTGGCGCCAGCCCCACCAGGCCAGGGCCAGGAGCGCCCCCAGGCCCAGTGCCACGGCCGCGCAGAGCGTGACCTTGCTGCTCACGCCGGCACCGCCTGCAGGCGGGCCACCGGCACCTCGCGCACCGGCCAGTTCAGCGCGGCAGCCATCACGCTCAGGCCGATGGAAATCTGCCAGACCAGGTCGTAGCTGCCGGTATGGTCGTACAGATAGCCCCCCAGCCAGCCGCCCAGGAACGAGCCGATCTGGTGGAACAGGAAGACGATACCGCCCAGCATCGACAGGTTGCGCACACCGAACAGCGTCGCCACGGTGCCGTTGGTCAGCGGCACCGTCGACAACCACAGCAGGCCCATCGCGATGCCGAACAGGTAGGCGCTCCACTGCGTCAGCGGTGCTACCAGGAACAGGCTGATGACCACCCCGCGCAGCAGGTACAGGGCACTGAGCAGACGTGGCTTGGCCATGCGCCCGCCGAGCCAGCCAGCGATGTAGGTACCGAAGATGTTGAACAGCCCGACCAGGGCCAGCACTGTGGTGCCGGTCAGCGCCGGCAGGCCGTGATCCACCAGATAGGCCGGCAGGTGCACGGCGACGAACACCACCTGGAAGCCGCAGACGAAGAAGCCCAGCGCCAGCAGCCAGAAGCCGGAGTGGCTGGTGGCTTCACGCAGCGCCTCGACCAGCGTCTGCTCCGGACCGTTGCTGGCCGGCGGCGGAGTCTCCCGGATCATGGCCGCCAGCGGAATCATCAACGCCACCAGCAGCCCCAGCGCCAGCAGGGCGGACGACCAGCCCAACCAGCCGATCAAGCCCAGGGAGCCCGGCAGCATGGCGAACTGGCCGAAGGAGCCGGCCGCGGCGGCAATGCCCATGGCCATGCTGCGTTTTTCCACCGGTACGGCGCGGCCCACCACGCCGAGAATCACCGAGAACGAGGTGCCGGACAGGCCGATACCGATCAGCAGGCCGGCGCTGAGCGACAGGCTCAGCGGCGAATCGGCCATGCCCATGAATATCAGCCCGAGCATGTACAGCACACCGCCGATGACCACGGCCTTGCGTGCCCCGAAGCGATCGGCCAGCGCCCCGGTGATCGGCTGCGCCAGGCCCCAGATCAGGTTCTGCAGGGCGATGGCGAAGGCGAACACTTCACGTCCCCAGCCGAACTCGGCGCTCATCGGCGGCAGGAACAGGCCGAAGCCATGCCGGGTGCCGAGCGACAACGCGAGAATCAGCGATGCGCCGAGCAACAGCCAGGTGGAAGAACGCCATGCAGTTGTCATTGTTGTCTCCAGCGAGCGGCCGTCAGTGGCCGCATGGGCAGTAAAAATCAGTCGACCCTCAGGCCAGGGCTTCCAGCAGTTGCATCAGTTCGGCACGCCGGCCCTCACCCAGTTGCAGGTTCAACTCCTGCTGCACCTGCTCCCAGAGCGGCAGCGCCTGGGCGATGCGTCGCTCTCCGGCATCGGTGAGGCTGACCTCACGGGCACGCAGATCGCGCGCCTCGCTCAGCTGCAGCAACGCCTGCTCCTCGAGCACCCGCAGATTGCGCCCCAGGGTGCTGCGGTCCAGCCCCATGGCCTCGGCCAATGCGGAAATGCTCGGCTGGCCGAGACGCTGGACATGCCGCAGCAGGGAAAACTGTGCGGCGCCCAGGCCGACGGCAGCGAGTGCGTCGTCATAGCGGCGGGTCACGCCGCGACTGGCGCGGCGCAATTGGGTACAGAGGCAAGAGGTCGGCAACATGGATACAGGTATATACCCGCATCACCGATTCACACTCATACAGTTACAGGGCGTGTCGGCATAACAGTTGCGCTCAGAGGCTCAACGCGAGGACCAGCAGCATGCCGCACTCGGCCAGCTCGACCAGCGCGCCGGCGGTGTCCCCCGTCGTGCCGCCCAGGCGACGCAGCAACGCGCGACGCGTCCAGGCGAACAGCAACAAGGCGCTGGCCACGGCAAGCAGCGCCGGCCAGCCGAACGCCAGCATCAGCAGCAGATGCGCGGCCAGCACCCAGGGCAGTTGCTGGCGCGGTGCATGCTCGACCAGCGCCTGCCCCAGGCCGCCGGCGCGCACGTAGGGCGTGGTCACCAGCAGCAGCGGCAGCAGGCTGCGCCCCAGCCAGGGCAGCAGAATCAGGCAGGCGCCCTGCCCGGCCTGCAGCAGCGTCAGCAGCGCGGCGTACTTAAGCAACAGCAGCAGCACCAGCACGACCACGGCAATCGGTCCGCTGCGCGGGTCCTTCATGATCGCCAGGGTCCGCTCGCGGTCGCCGAAACCACCCGCCCAGGCGTCGGCGGTATCGGCCAGGCCGTCCAGGTGCAGCCCGCCACTGAGGCCGACCCAGAGGGCCAGAATGATCGCTGCCTGCAGCGCCATCGAGGTCTGCCCCAGCAGCAGGTGCGCGCCCCACAGCAACACGCCGAGGAGCAGCCCCACCAGCGGATACCAGAGCAGCGAGCGCCCCACCTGCGCGGGCGTCGGCATGCCGGGAAGACTGACCGGCAGGCGGGTCAGGAACTGCAGCGCGATCAGGAATGCACTCATGGCAACTCCAGCCACTGGCCATCGGCAGCGAGGCGCAGGCGGAAACGCTCGGCATAGCCGACGTTGACCTGCAACAGGTCCTTTCTGGGTAGGCCACGCACCCGCGCCAGCAGCAGGCGCATCACCCCGCCGTGGGTCACCAGCAGCAGGCGCTGACCGTCATGCGCCTGCACCAGGCGCTGCAGGCTGCCCAGCACCCGCGCCTCGAAGCGCGGCAGGGGTTCACCATTGGGCGGCGTGAAGGCATAGGGGTCGGCCCAGAATTGCCCGAGTGCCTCGGCATCGCTGTGCATCAGCTCGGCGGCACTGCGCCCTTCCCAGTCGCCGAAGTGCAGCTCCTGCAAGTCGCGCTCGTAGTCCAACGGCAGCGCCCGGGCCGCCGCCAGCTCTTCGGCGAAACGCGCACAGCGTTGCAACGGCGAACTGATCAGGCGATCCCAGGGGCCCGCCTCCTGCACGGACCTGCGCAACTGCGCCCAGCCCTGCTCGGTCAGGGCATCGTCGAGGCTGCCACGCAGCCCGCCGCCCTGCTCGGTCTCGCCGTGGCGCAACAACTCCAGGTACAGCATCAGGCCGGTTTCTCCGCCACGGCCGCCTCGGCGAAGGTGGCCATCTGGCCATGCAGCGCGCAGGCCATGCGCAGCAGCGGCACCGCCAGCGCCGCACCACTGCCCTCGCCGAGACGCAAGCCCAGCTCCAGCAGAGGCTCGGCGCCCAACGCCTGCAGCACACGCACGTGCCCCGGCTCGGCGCCATGGTGGGCGAACAGCAGCCAGTCACGGCACCCCGGATTCAGGCGCACCGCCAGCAGGGCCGCGACGCTGCAGATGAAGCCGTCGACCAGCACCACCACGCCCTGCTGCGCCGCCGCGACATAGGCACCGACCAGCGCGGCGATCTCGAAACCGCCGAGGTGCAGCAAGGCCTCCAGCGGCCCGTCGAGTCGCTGCCGATGCAGCGCCAGCGCCGCATCGATGACCCGCGCCTTGTGCGCCACACCGGCGGGGTCCAGCCCGGTACCGGGGCCGGCCAGTTCGCTCGCCGGGCACTCCAGCAGCCAGCAGGCCAGCGCCGCCGCCGCCGTGGTGTTGCCGATGCCCATCTCGCCACCGACGAACAGGTCGCAGCCGGCGCCGCGCGCACGCTCGATGCTGTCGCGGCCGGCCTCCAGGCAGATCAGCGCCTGGGCCAGGGTCATGGCCGGCTCGCGCGCGAAGTTCTGCGTACCGGCGCCGACGTGCAGGTGGCGCACGCCCGGCAATTGCGCCAGCGGCTCGGCAGTGCCCAGGTCGATCACCTCCAGCGCCGCGTCCAGTTCACGCGCCAGCACGCTGATCGCTGCGCCGCCGCCGACGAAGTTGGCCAGCATCTGCCCGGTCACCGCCTGCGGATAGGCGGAAACCCCTTCGGCCACCACGCCATGGTCGCCGGCGAAGATGGCGATCCACAGTTTTTCCAGGCCCGGCCGCTCGCGGCCCTGCAACGCGGCCAGATGAATGGCGATGTGTTCCAGCCGACCCAGCGAGCCCGTGGGCTTGGTCAATTGCTGTTGCCGTGCTTCGGCCTTGCTTCGCGCAACCCGATCACTGGGCTGACAAGGCCCCTGCCACCAGTGCAGACTCATAGCGCTTCCCCCTTCAGAACCATGGGCAGGCCAGCCACGCTGAACACCACGCGCTGGCTGCGCTCGGCCAGCGCCTGATGCAACCAGCCGGCCTCATCGACATAACGGCGGGTCAGCTCACCCAGCGGCACCACCCCCAGTCCGCTTTCGTTGCTGACCAGCAGGATGCGCCCAGGCAACTGCCCGATGCAGGCCAGCAGCGCCTCGCGCTCGACCGTCAGCCGCTGCGTATCCTCGAGCAGCAGCAGGTTGGTCAGCCACAGCGTCAGGCAATCCACCAGCAGGCAACGATTCGGCGCCGCCTGCTCGCGCAGCACGCGGGCCAGCGCCAGCGGCTCTTCGACCAGGGCCCAGTGCCCAGGCCGGCGCGCCCGGTGCTCGGCGACGCGCGCCGTCATCTCGCCGTCGAGCGCCTGGCTGGTGGCGACGTAGACCACCTCCAGGCCCGACTCGTCGGCCAGTTTCTCGGCCAGGCGGCTCTTGCCGGACCGGGCGCCGCCGAGGATCAGTTCAAGCATTTCCACTCCGTAAGGTGCGCGCTGCGCACCGTTCAATAGCTCTGCCGCGCGGCCCTACTCCAGGCCGCACAATGCCCTGAGCCTGGCGCTATCCAGGTGCTGTTCCACCTGGTCGGCCAGGCGTTCGATGTCACGCTCGCGCAGGGCCTGGTAATCCACGTGCTGCACCTCGCGCAAGCCGGCCCAGCGCAACAGCGCCGCCAACGCCGCCGGCTGTTCGAACAGGCCATGCAGGTAGGTGCCGAGGACTTGTCCATCGGCGCTCAGCCCCCCGTCGCCGCGCCCGTCCTCGAGCCGTACGGCGCCGTTGAGTCCCGGCCCCCGGCTGACCCCGGCATGGATTTCGTAGCCGCTGACCTCGGCCTGCTCCAGGCACAGCTGGCCACGTACGTTGCGCAGCTGTTTCTCCGGCTCCAGCAGCGTCTCGAAATCCAGCAGGGCGAGGCCGTCGCTGCTGCCAGCGGCACCCTCGAGGCCATGCGGGTCATGGATCTGCCGGCCGAGCATCTGCAACCCGCCGCAGATGCCCAGCAGCTTGCCGCCGTAGCGCAGGTGCCGGGCGATGGCCGCATCCCAACCCTGCTCGCGCAACCGCGCCAGATCGGCGCGCACGCTCTTGGAGCCGGGCAGAATGATCAGGTCGGCCGGCGGTATCGCCTGCCCCGGCCCGACGAAGCTCAGTTGCACCTGCGGATGCAGGCGCAGCGGATCGAAATCGGTGTGATTGCTGATGCGCGGCAGCACCGGCACCACGACGCGCAGGGCCTGTTCGTCCTTGCGCTGCTGGCGGGTGTCGACGGCGTCCTCGGCTTCCAGGTGGAAGTCCATCAGGTACGGCAGCACGCCAAGCACCGGTTTGCCGGTGCGCTGCTCCAGCCAGTCCAGCCCCGGCTTGAGCAAGGCGATGTCGCCACGAAAACGATTGATCACGAAGCCCTTGACCCGCGCCTGCTCGCTCGCACTGAGCAGCTCCAGGGTGCCGACCAGATGGGCGAACACGCCGCCCTTGTCGATATCGGCGATGAGGATCACCGGGCAATCCACCGCTTCGGCAAAGCCCATGTTGGCGATGTCGCCGGCACGCAGGTTGATTTCCGCCGGCGAGCCGGCCCCCTCGACCAGTACCAGTCGGTAGCCCTCGACCAGCCGCGCGTGGGACTCCAGCACCGCCGCCATGGCCACTGGCTTGTAGCCGTGGTAGCTCAACGCCTGCATGTTGCCGATGGCACGCCCGTGGATGATCACCTGGGCGCCCATGTCGCTGTTGGGCTTGAGCAACACCGGATTCATGTCGGTATGCGGCGCCAACCCGGCGGCCTGGGCCTGCACGGCCTGCGCCCGGCCGATCTCGCCACCGTCGGCGGTCACCGCCGAGTTGAGCGCCATGTTCTGCGGCTTGAACGGCACCACGGCGACGCCCTGACGCCGCGCCCAGCGGCACAGGGCGGTGACCAGCGTGCTCTTGCCGGCATCGGACGTGGTGCCCTGCACCATCAGCGTGGTCATCAGGGCGTCTCCTCGAGATTGGCCAGCATCGGCGCGCACTCCAGCAGGCCCTGCTCCAGGCGCTGCCAGCCACACTCGTCCGCCGGCAGACCGAAGCGCAGGCTGTCCAGCTCGGCGAACAGGCGCACCAGGATGCCGCGCCGCGCCAGCAGCTCGGCACAGGGCACCGCCCGCCGCGTGCAGCAGAACTGGAACAGCGCCGAGCCGCCGGTTGGCGGCATGCCGCAATCGCGCAGCAACGCGGCCAGGCGCTCGCCGTCGACCTGCAGGCGTTCGCGCTGGCGGCGCTGGCCCTCATGGTCGTTGAGCAGCGTCAGGGCCACGCTGCGCGCCGGGCCGCTGACCGCCCAGGGACCGAGCAGGCTTTCCAGCTCGTCCAGCAGCGCCTGCGCCGCGAGCACGAACCCCAGGCGCAGGCCGGCCAGGCCGAAGAACTTGCCGAACGAGCGCAACAGGATCAGCCCCGGCATGTCGCTGTACGCCGCCAGGCTGTGCTGTGGGGTGCAATCCATGAAGGCTTCGTCGACCACCAGCCAGCCACCGCGCTCGGCCAGTTGGTCATGCCAGTCGAGCAGGCGCGCCGGTTCGATCAGGCGCCCCGTCGGGTTGTTCGGGTTGACCAGCAGCAGCACATCGAGCTGCGGCAGGGCACGGTGCACCGAACCCTCGCTGAGCCTGGTAATGCGATGCCCTTCGCGTCGCCAGGCCGCCGCATGCTCGGCATAGGTGGGGGCCAGAATGCCGACATTGCCTGGCTTGCGCAGACGCGGCAGGGCCTGGATCGCCGCCTGCGACCCCGCCACCGGCAGCAGGCTGGCGGCACCGTAGTAGTCGCGCGCCGCCTGCTCCAGGCCATCGTTCACCTCAGGCAGCCGCGCCCAGGCAGAACCGGGCACGGCGGGCAGCTCCCAGCCGTAGGGCGCCACACCGGTCGACAGGTCCAGCCAGTCTTCCAGGGCAATCCCGTAACGCTGCGCCGCGGCGCGCAGCCGACCACCATGCTCAAGCAATCCCTACCTCCCACAGCGTCAGGCACAGCAGCCACAGCGCTACGCCGGCAACGACCCGATTCATCGCCCGCTCGATATCTCGCGCTCGCGGAGCCGGCCCCTCGCCCAGTCGTGGACGCTCATGCACCTCGCCGTGATACTCCGCCGCACCGCCCAGGCTGACGCCCAGGCTGCCGGCCCCCGACGCCATCACCGGGCCAGCATTGGGACTGTCCCACATCGGCGCCTGTCGACGCCAGCAGCGCAGCGCCAGGGCCACGTTGCCGAACAGTGCGTAGGTCAGCGCCACCAGGCGCGCCGGGATGTAGTTGAGGACATCGTCGATCTTCGCGGCGGCCCAGCCGAAACGCTCGAAGCGCTCGTTGCGATAGCCCCACATGGCATCGAGCGTATTGCTCAGGCGATACAGCACGACGCCGGGCGCCCCCGCGACGATGAACCAGAACAGCGCGGCGAATACCGCGTCTGAACCATTCTCCAGGACCGATTCGGTACCGGCGCGCGCCACGCCCGTCGTATCCAGCGCGGCGGTGTTGCGGCTGACCATCCAGCCCACGCGTTCACGCGCGAGCGACAGGTCACCCAGGCGCAGCGCCTGCGCCACCGGCAGCGCATGCTCGTACAGGCTGCGCAGCCCGAGGGCGAAGTACAGCGCGAAGATATCCACCGCCCAGACCAGGGAGGTCACCTGGGTCAGCAGCCAGGTGAGCAGTGTCAACGGCAGCACCGCCAGGCACCAGGCCGTGACACCGTGACTGCGCCAGCCACCGCCGGCCGGATTGAAACGCTGTTCGAGGCGGCTGGCCAGGCGCCCGAAGGCAACCAGCGGATGCGCCCGGCGTGGCTCGCCCAGGGCGGCATCCAGAGCAACGCCCGCGCAGGTGATCAGGGCCAGGCTCATCGCTCAGTCACCACGGACACCCCAACGGTTCTCGAACAACAGCTCCGCCAGTGGTCGCGGCGTCGCCCAGCCCTGCTCCACCAGCATGGGCTTTTCATAGAACGCCTCGACCGGCCCCAGGCACAGCAGCGCGACCGGCTTGCTGCCTGCGGGCATGCCCAGCAGCTCGGCCAGCGCAGCGGGATCGAACAGCGACACCCAGCCCAGCCCCAGGCCTTCGGCGCGTGCCGCCAGCCACAGGTTCTGGATGGCGCAGGCGACCGAGGCCATGTCCATCTCCGGCAAGGTGCGTCGCCCGAAGATGTGCTTCTCGCGGCCGTCCATCAGCGCCACCGCGAGCAGCTCGGCACAGTCACGAATGCCCTCGACCTTCAGACGCATGAACGCGTCCGAGCGCTCGCCCAGGGCTTCGGCGGTACGCACCCGCTCCGCCTCCACCAGTTCATGCGCCTGCTGGCGCAGCTGCGGATCGCTGATGCGCAGGAAGCGCCAGGGCTGCATCAGGCCGACGCTGGGCGCGTGGTGCGCGGCCTCCAGCAGGCGTGCCAGCACCTCGGGCGGCACCTGGCCACCGGCAAAGTGGCGCATGTCACGGCGCTCGCCAATGGCGCGGTACACCGCCGCACGCTCCAGCGCAGAGAAGGCGTGATCGCTCATGGACGCAACAGCGCGGCGGCCGCCTCCGGATTGGATGGCAGGTAGAAATGGATGTAGCTGGCGGTGAGCCGGCCGAGCCGATAGACCGCCTCGGCCACCGGCTTGCCATTCGGGCAGCGCGCCTGCGCGTGCGGCGTGAGCGGGCTGTCCAGCCGTGAGTGGTGATAGGTGTGACCGCGCAGCAGGCCTTCCGCCAGCTCGACTTCCTGCAACGCCAGCGCGGTCAGGCGCGGCTGCAGGGCCGCGCTGCCGGCAAGCAGGCCGAGCATGCGGCCACTGGCGCCCTGCTTGTCACGCAGCTCATCGAGCAGGTAGAGCATGCCGCCGCATTCGGCGAGCAGCGGCTTGCCGGCCTGGTGATGGGCACGAATCGCCGCCGCCATGGCCTGGTTGGCTTCCAGCTCGGCGAGGTACAGCTCGGGGTAGCCACCTGGCAGGTAGAGGCTGTCCACCTCGGGCAAGGCGCTGTCGGCGAGCGGCGAGAAGTAGCGCAGCTCGGCGCCCAGCATCTGCAACAGGTCGAGGTTGGCCTGGTACAGGAAGGCGAATGCCGCGTCCCGCGCCACGCCGATGCGCACGCCGGCAAGCAGGGAGCCTGGCTCATCGATCACTGGTGCGGCGAAGCTCACTGACGGCGGCAAATCGACGTCGGCACTGGCCGCCAGGGCATCGGCGGCGGCATCCAGCCGGGCATCGAGATCGGCCAACTCGGCGGCCTGCACCAACCCCAGGTGGCGGCTGGGCAGTTCCACCGCCGCGCTGCGTGGCAGCGCACCGAACCAGCGGATCGTCTCCGGCAGGGCATCACGCAGGATCTCGCCGTGGCGCGTGCTGGCGACGCGGTTGCCGAGCACGCCGGCAAACGGCAGGTCCGGTTGGAAGGTAGCCAGGCCATGGGCCAGCGCGCCGAAGGTCTGCGCCATGGCGGCGCCATCGATCACCGCCAGCACCGCTACGCCGAAGTGACGCGCCAGGTCGGCCGCCGAGGGCTTGCCGTCGAACAGGCCCATCACGCCTTCGATCAGGATCAGGTCGGCCTCGCCGGCGGCCTGCCACAACAGGCGGCGACTCTCGGCCTCGCCGACCATGGCCAGGTCGAGCTGGTACACCGGCGCGCCGCTGGCACGGGCATGGATCATCGGGTCGAGGAAGTCCGGGCCGCACTTGAACACCCGCACCCGCCGCCCCTGGCGCGTATGCAGGCGCGCCAGCGCAGCGGTGACAGTGGTCTTGCCCTGACCGGAGGCCGGCGCGGCGATCAACAGCGCCGGACATTGACGTGCGCTCATCAGAATTCGATGCCCTTCTGCGCCTTCACCCCGGCCTTGAACGCATGCTTGACCAGGTTCATCTCGGTGACCGTATCGGCGGCCTCGATCATCTCCGGCAAGGCGCCCCGCCCCGTCACCACCACATGCTGCAGCAGTGGCCGGGCTTCGATATCGGCCAGTACCGTGGGCAGGTCGAGATAACCGTGCTTGAGGGCGATGTTCAGCTCGTCCAGCACCACCAGGCCGACAGACTCGTCGGCGAGCAGGCGCCGCGCCACATTCCAGGCGTCCTGCGCCTTGGCGATGTCACGCTGACGGTCCTGGGTCTCCCAGGTGAACCCCTCGCCCATCACGTGATAGCTGACTTCCTCGGGGAAACGGCGGAAGAAGCTTTCCTCCCCGGTGCTGGCTGCGCCCTTGATGAACTGCACCACGCCGACCCTGATGCCATGCCCGAGGGCCCGGGCGACCATGCCGAATGCGCTGCTGCTCTTGCCCTTGCCATTGCCGCTGTGCACCAGCAGCAGACCGTACTCGTCCTGGGCCTGGGCGATCTTCTCGTCGATCAGGGCTTTCTTGCGCTGCATGCGCGCCTTGTGGCGCTCATCACGTTCGACGGACTCGCTCATGCTCTGCTCCTGTACATCACGCGCCGGCAAGGTCGTGCACGGCGCGAACGGCAACCAGAAGAAGAGACGACGATGCGCACGTCCCATCCAGGCGCCAATGGCTGGTCGGGCATGCGGAAGACAGAAAACACGAACGCCCCGGTGCAACCGGAGCGCTGGCCGGACAACGCCCTCCGCGATGCCGTGAAACTGCGACAGGCCGGTCTCCGGGCTCGTGAGCGAACCAAAGGTTCAACGCCGCGCCTTCCCGTGCACTGCACAGTGGCCTATAGCGGCGTACGACTCACCTACCGTTGCGGGGGCAGCGCCGGCATTGGAACCGGCTTCCCTGTTTCACCCTATCGACCGCCGCTGGCGGCGATTCAGGGCACCTGAAGCAAGGCGCGCAGGTTAGAGGCTGTCCGCCCTGCGCGTCAACGCTCAGCTCAACGAGCCGCCTCGGGGCGCGCGCGCGGGCCTGGCAGGATGCCATTGGTGGTATTGCTCGACAGCAGACGCACGCTGGTGATACCGGCAATCTCGTGACCACGGTCGCTGAGGGTGTTCACCACCTGGTCGACCAGCGCCACGATCAGCATGCCAACCAGGCCACCGCCATTGTTCTGCTGCTGCTCGGCGCTGCTGGCACGGGCCGAGCCCTCCCACAGCAGCTTGCCGCTACGCAGATCGACCAGCTTGGCCGTGGCGGTAACCGCCACCTCGCTGGTGATGATCTTGTAGCTGCTGCCGTACTCGGTCACGTCCAGGTACAGCACGCTGTCGGCACCGAAGATTTCCCGCAGTTTCTCGGGCGAGGCCTGACGGACCTCCTCGGCATTCATCAGGCCATTCTGCTTGAAGGTCTCGTCGACCAGGCCCACCGGCATCACGTAGTAGCCGGCCTCGCTGAGCGGCAGAGTGACCTGCGAATAGAGGCTGTAGGAAGCTTTGACATCCGGCGACTGGTTGACCGGAGGCAGCACCAGGATCGACGCCGGCTTGCTCTCGAGGAAAGCGGTGTAGTCATAGCTCTTGGGGGTCGCGCAGCCGCCCAGGGCGGCGAGCAGAGCACCGATTGCCAGCACTCGCAGGGAAGACAGCATGTTCATTGGTCGAATTTCCGCATGAGAAAGTCCATGTAGGTGGCGGACTCGGGGTACAGCGCCTTCTCGGTCTCGAACTCCTGGCGTACCTGATCGAGCTTGCCGGCATCGGCATAGAGCATGCCCAGGTGCGCATGGAAACCGGGCGGCAGCGCACGGTCGGCGGCACGCGCCTGCTGCACGCTGGCCTCCAGCGCAGCGATCTGCTCCTCGGTGCTGCTCGTGCCATCGAAGCGCTGGTAGACCTGCTGCTGGTAACCATCCCAGTAGTACAGGGGCTGCGGGCCAGCGGCACAGCCCGCCAGCAGGCCGAGCAGCAGGATTGCGGACACCGTGGTCCATCGGCGTGAAACGATCATGTTCGTCATGTCCTTATTACTTGGCGGGGTGCCACGCGCCACTGTCGACGCCATTGACCAGGTTGTTCACCGCCTCGCGGATCGCCAGGTCGAGCACCTTGCCATTGAGGGTGGAGTCATAGCTGGCAGTACCACCGAAGCCGACGATCTCCCGATTGGAGAGGCTGTATTCACCGGCGCCCTGCGTGGAAAACACCACCTCGGACGTCTTCACATCGACGATGTTGAGGTTGACCTTGGCATAGGCGATCTGCTGCTTGCCGCGGCCGAGAATGCCGAACAACTGATGGTCACCGACTTCCTTGCGACCGAACTCGGTAACGTCGCCGGTCACCACGTAACTGGCACCACGCACCTGTTGCGCCTGCTTGGAGAAACCGGACTCCTGCTGCAGTTCGGCGAGGTTGTCGCGATCGAGCACGTTGAAGCGGTTGGACTGCTGCAGGTGCGTGATCAGAATGGTCTTGGCCTGGCCACCCAGACGGTCGACGCTGTCGGTGAAAATACCGCGCATGTAGCTGGACCGGTTGTCGAACTTGCCCACGGAAATAGGGCTACGCGGGCCGGAGTAGGACAGGTTTGCCGTGTTTACCTTGGCGACTTCCAGCGTACGGGACTGCTCTGTCGCACAACCGGCGAGCAGCATGAACAAACCGGCGAGACCACCGGCAAGGATCTTTTTCATACAAACCTCATTTGGAATGACTGATACGCCCATTCAGCACATGCCGACAGACAATGAGGCAGGAACACGTCAGCCGAAGCGTATTGACGAGACAGGAGAGACGAAGAAAGAGAAGAAGTCTGTCCATGACGTTCGGCCCCACGAAACCAGGGCCTCGGTGCATCCTGCAGGCGCGGCGATTCTAACGGGACAATCGGCGTTTTGCCATCTATTGGCCATCAGATTGCGATCATGCGGACCAGCGCCTCGAGAGCGACTTGTCTGTGCTGGGTCGTCAGGCCATACCGGGCACGAGCGAACACCCGGAAGCCACCCGCCAGGAACACCTCATACAGTCTGGACAGCCCTGCCCTGACCGACCGTCGCCCACCGCTCAGGGGTTGTGCGCCAGCTCCGGCGTGATGACCCGCTTGGCATCGAGATAGACACGCTGCCAGTAGACGTTGTCGAGGCTGTCCAGGCGCACGGTGCCGCCGCTGGACGGCGCATGCACGAAGCGGCCCTCGCCGACATAGATGCCGGCGTGACTGACGCTGCGCCCGCCGTTGGTGGCGAAGAACACCAGGTCGCCACTTTGCAGGGCATCGCGGCGGACATCGGGGGTGCGCATGGCACTGAGCTCACGCGTCGAGCGAGGCAGGCTGATACCGGCGGCGTCGCGGTAGACATAGCCGATCAGGCCACTGCAATCGAAGCCGCCCTCGGGCGTGTTGCCGCCATAACGGTAAGGCGTACCGACCAGGCCGAGCGCACGAAACAGGACATCCTCGGTACCGCCCTGATAGGCCGAGGAAGCGCTTGGCGGTGTGTAGACGGGCTGGGGAGCGGGAGCGTGGCTGCTGCAGGCACTCAGCAGCAGCGTGAAGGAAACGAGGGCAACACGGGTCGTGACGGGCATGAGCGAGGCGATCCTGAGCCTGGACAGGCTCTACTCTGCCGCCTCGGGCGTGGTGGCGCAACCCTGCGGTTACGCCGCTCCCTCAGGGATGGGCCTTGGTCGAGGCCTGCTCGTCTTCTGTCGAAGCCAGCGCCAGCACGCGCTTGGCCTCCATGTAGCTGCGCTTCCAGTAGCTGTCGTCCAGGCTGTCGATGCGCACGCCACCGCTGCGGCTGCTGCTGGAATGGATGAACTGGTCATCGCCCAGGTAGATGCCGGCGTGGCTGACGCGACCACGACCCCGGTTGTTGAACAGGATCAGGTCACCCGGCTCCAGGTCGGCACGCGCCACCTTGGGCGCATCCAGCTTGATCAGCTCGCGGGTGGAGCGCGGCAGCTCCAGACCCACTTCTTCGCGGAACAGGTAGCCGACGAAGCCGCTGCAATCGAAACCGGACTGTACCGAGGTGCCGCCGTAGCGATAGCGGGTGCCAATCAGCGAACGCCCGAGATCGAGCAGGCTGTCGGCCAACTGCGGCATTTCATAGGGTTTGTCGTCGACCAGTGCGGCAACGTCATCCTCTGCCGGCTCGCTCTGCTGAGCCTGTACAGGGGCGGCGGGCCGGGCCGAGGTTTCGCCGCTCTGCGGCTGCGGCGCATGGCCCGCGCAGGCGGCGAGGAACAGGGTGAGTGCAACAGGCACGAGGGGTGCGAAGCGCTTCAGCATGGGCACGACCGTGTCGAGGGAATTCATATAAGTGCGCGACTATGCCCTCTATATGACCCATTTGCAAATTCTATCGTTGCAATTGTGACTCCGTAGTCTCGCCACACCATCTAACGCGCCCAGCCAGGCAATGGTCGGGCGCGTGTTGCTCAGCCCAGAATCTCGCTCAGCGGGATGAAACGCAGCATGTCCCCTTCGGCGAGGGTGCTGCCCTCCATGACTTCCGCCAGGCCCTCGGCCCAGGCCGCACTGCGCAGCACGCCGGAACTCTGATTGGCGTAAGGCACCACCCGGCCATGCTCCAGCCGCGCCCGCAGGTACTCGCGGCGCATGCCCGGCTTGCTCCAGGTGAAGCCCGCCGGCAGCGGGAAGCCCAGCGGCTCGACCCGCTGAACGCCAAGGCGGCGCAGCATGTAGGGGCGCGCGAGCAGGCCGAAGGTGACCAGCGTCGAGGCCGGATTGCCCGGCAGGCCAATTACCGGCACGCCCTGGTAATGACCGAAGGTCAGCGGCTTGCCCGGCTTGATCGCCAGCTTCCACAGCGCCAGCTCGCCCGCCTCGCGCAGGGCCAGGCCGAGGAAGTCAGCCTCCCCGACGGAAACGCCACCGGTGGACAGGATCAGGTCGACCTCGCCCAGGGCACCCAGCGCCGCGCGGGTACGCGGCAGGTCGTCCGGCAGAATCCCGGCGTCGGTCACCGCACAGCCCAGGCGTTGCAACCAGGCGATCAACAGGCGTCGGTTGCTGTTGTAGATCTGCCCCGGCCCCAGTGCCTGGCCTGGCTCCACCAGCTCATCGCCGGTGGAGAGCACCGCCACGCGCAGACGCCGGCGCACCGGCAGTTGCGCCACGCCAAGCGATGCCGCCAGCCCCAGTTCGACCGGGCCCAGACGGGTACCTGCCGGCAGCACGCACTCGCCCCTGCGCGTTTCCTGGCCTTGCGCACGCACGTTCTGGCCGACCCTCAGCGTTTCGCGGAACACGGCCCGCCCGGCATCGTCCAGGTCGACGTTCTCCTGCATTTCCACCGTGTCGGCACCCTGCGGCAGCGGCGCACCGGTGAAGATCCGCGCACAGCTGCCCGGCTGCAGCGGCTCGGGCGCCGACCCGGCCTGAATGCGTTGACTCACGGGCAGCGCCTGGCCATTCCAGTCGGCCAGGCACAGGGCATAACCGTCCATGGCGCTGTTGGCCCAGGGCGGCAGATCCAGCGCCGCGATCAGCGGCTCGGCCAGCACGCGGCCATCCGCCTCGGCCAGCGCGACCGACTCGATCTGTTCCACCGGCGCCGCGTCGGCCAGCGCCAGAAGGCGCTCCAGTGCCGCCTCCATGGGCAGCAGGCCGGGCTTGTCGCCAGCACTCATCCGCGCGTCTCGCAGGCGCCGACCTCTTTCAGGTGCGGCACGAAGTTGCACGGACGATGACGCGCATCCAGCTGCTCGGCGAGGATGCCGTCCCATGCAGTACGACAGGCGTTGGTCGAACCCGGCAGGCAACAGACCAGCGTACCGTTGGCCAGGCCGGCCAGCGCGCGCGACTGGATGGTGGAGGTGCCGATATCGGCCACGGATATCTGCCGGAACAGCTCGCCAAAACCATCGACCTGCTTGTCCAGCAGACAGGCGACGGCCTCGGGAGTACTGTCACGCCCAGTGAAACCGGTGCCGCCGGTGATCACCACGACCTGCACCTGATCCTCGGCGATCCAGGTCGCGACCTGGGCGCGGATGCGGTACAGATCGTCCTTGAGCAGGACGCGCGCCGCCAGCTGGTGCCCGGCAGCGCTCAGGCGATCGACCAGCAATTGCCCGGAGGTATCGGTATCCAGAGTGCGCGTGTCGCTGACGGTCAGTACGGCAATGTTCAGCGGCACGAAAACCGCGTCGGCCTTGTGGTTCATGGCAGGCATCCAATTGGTAGACAATGGGCGACGTTATATCACACCGCCCGCCCCGGAGACCGCCGCATGCCTACGCCCAATGCCCTTGCCAACTGTTCGGTGCTGTTGCTCTCCGGTGGTCGCGGGCAACGCATGGGCGGGCAGGACAAAGGCCTGCTGCACTGGCACGGCCGCCCGCTGATCGCCTGGCTGCATGAACTGGCCAGGCCGCTCAGCGATGACCTGATCATTTCCTGCAACCGCAACAACGAGCGCTATGCCCCCTACGCCGACCAGCTGGTGGCCGATCAGGAGCAGGATTTCCAGGGCCCCCTGGCGGGCATCCGCGCCGGCATGGCCGCCGCTCGCCATCCACAGATGCTGGTACTGCCCTGCGACGCCCCCCTCGTCGACGCAGCGCTGCTCGACGCCCTGCTCGCGCAGGCGGGCAGCCGGCCGGTGGTCGTCCGCCAGGGCGCGTACTGGCAACCGCTGTTCTGCCTGCTCCCCACTCACCTGCGGGACGACCTCGAGCGCGCCTGGCAGTCGGGTGAGCGCAGTCCCCAGCGCTGGTTCGGCAGGCTCGACCCCATTGCCGTCGACTGCCCGCTGGACGACCCACGCCTGGCCAACCTCAACACGCCGGAAATTCTTGCCGCCACCGCACGCTGACGCTGAAACCGACGCCCTCAGCGGAACTCATGCGGCCGTTTCACGTCAGAGCGAAGGTATGGCACCCCATTCGTACCCAAGGAGACAGACCATGACCAAACGGACCCTTCCCGCCCTGCTGCTGGTGATCGGTTTCGCGGCCCTCGCCGGTTGCGCTTCGCCGTCGGTGATCACCCTCAACGATGGCCGTGAGATCCAGACCGTGGACAAGCCGACATATGACGAAGAGTCGGGCTTCTACGAGTTCGAACAGCTCGATGGCAAGCGCGCCACGATCAACAAGGATCAGGTTCAGACGGTCAAGGAACTCTGAGGCGAGGCGCTACCGACACGCACCTGGCACCAAGCCTGAACGGATGATGGCCATGCCGGCCGGAAGTTTTTTCAGGCTAACCCCTTGTGCAGTAAAAGTTTTTCGGTAGAATACGCCTCATTCGGAGTGTAGCGCAGCTTGGTAGCGCGTCTCGTTCGGGACGAGAAGGTCGCAGGTTCGAATCCTGTCTCTCCGACCAAATCAAAAACCCGCCTGTCAAGGCGGGTTTTTTTATGCCTGGCATTCCTGCCAGCCGCAGATCGGTACGGCGTCAGCTCGCTGCCAGCGGGCCTTCAGCGCAGAAAGGCCACCACTTCCTCGGCATCGAACGGCCAGTTCAGCTCAGCGCCGGTATCGCAGCGGCGCAGCACCGGAATGCGCAGGCCGTACGACTCGACCAGCCCTTCATGCTCGGCGATATCGATCAGCTCGACCAGCAGGCCGTTCTCGACGAACGGCATGAGCAGCGCCTCGGCCACCTCGCACAGATGGCAACCCAGGGTTCCGAAAAGTTGGCATTCAGGCTTCATGAGCGCACCTCACTGTCAGCAAGGTGCGCAGTCTAGCACCGCGCGGCATCAGCTCGCGTCGTCGCCACTCTCGCCAGCCTCGCCAGCCTCGCCAGCCTCGCCAGCCTCGCCAGCCTCGCCGGCGAGCAGCGACTGCAGGCCGTCGAGCAGGTTGCGGTTGAGACTGTCGGCCTTCTCCAGGCGCGGCAGGTCGAAGCGCTCGTCGAGCGAGAAGCCACCCTTGAGCAGATCCTTGAGCATGCCACCGGCATCCTGAGCCAGGTCGCCAGCGCTGCGCAGTGCATCGAGCAGGCCCTGGGCGTAGTCCTGCAAGCCGCTGTTGACCGCACTGGCGCCCTGCCCGCCCACGGCGCCGTAGGCATCGGTGGCCTGACGCACGCTGGTCTGGGTCAGGCGCAACGACATCGATGCCAGCTGCTCGCCGTCCATGTCCAGCGCCATGGCGCGGTCGAAGGCTCCAGACAGATCACCGGCATAGAACTTGTCGGAGAGGTCCTGCACCTGGCTGAACAGCTTTTCCAAGGCCTTGATCTCGTCATCGTCCAGCTCACCTTCCACACTGACCTGCCAGCCGCCGATCTGCAGGCTGCCGGACTGACTGCTGGCCACCAGGCTACTGGAACTGCCGTCGCTCGCCGCGGCGAAGCTGCTTTGCGACCAGCTGGCCGAAGCCTGTGCCACGGAGACACGCAGGCGATCGCCATCGCGCGTGGTGATGGCCAGGTCGAAGGTTTCCGCCTGCGCACTGAAACGCTCGCTGTAACCAGCGACCGCAACGCTGTCCGCGGTGCTCGGGGTTGCCGCGCCAAAGCGCTTGTCGAGATCGCCCAGGCCATCCTGGATACGCGAGTAGGTGTCATCGATGTCACTGGCCACCTGGCCACCCAGCACACCCATGCCATCGAGAATCTTGCGGGCATCGGCGAAACCCTTCTCGATACCTTCGCGCGCCTGCGCCAGCAGTTGCTCCAGCCGGGCCGGATCAGCCCCGGCCGCGGCCTCGCTCTGCAGGCGCTGCTCGACGAAGCCAAGCACACGCCCCGCCACCTTCTCCGGCGTGTAGTCGTCACGCTTGCCATTGAGCGCCCCGGGCTGCAGCCCCAGCTTGTCGGCGAGACGGTTGGCCAGCGTCGCCTGTGCATCGGCGGCGTTGTTGCGCGCAGCGGCCGACTGGCTGGCATGCGCGGTGCGTGAAGCGGCGGAGTTGAAGGAGCTCAGAGGATTCATGACCGGGTACCCAGGCAGGTGATCTGCCGAACTTAACGGCCGCGCAGCAGCAAGCTTTAGGGCTGATCGACCAACGGTTGGCGGTTTTTTCTCGCTGCCCGTGCACTCAACGGCGCTTTCCCGATCGGCGGTCGAAGCGCGAAAGGCGCCCGTCACCACGCGCTAGAGCCTCGCAGCCCTGAAAGCCCCGGCAGGCCCCAGGCCCCGCCAGACTAAAGTCTTACAGTCGCCGAATAACCGAAGTGCTTTATTTCATGGCGCCGTAACGGGTCGGTCACAGAGTGGCCGCCCGCTAATAACAACAACGAGGAGACAACAATAATGAGCAAGACTCCCCTCGCCCGCGCCGTGGCCCTCGCCACGCTGGGCGCCAGCCTCACACTCCCCGGCCTGGCACAGGCCGACTTCATCGGTGACAGCAAGGCCACACTCGAACTGCGCAACTTCTACATGAACCGCGACCTGCGCGACACCACCGCCGCGCAGCAGTCCAAGCGCGAAGAATGGGCGCAAGGCTTCATTCTCAAGGCCGAATCAGGCTTTACCGAAGGCACCGTGGGTTTCGGTCTGGACGCTTATGCCGGCCTGGGTCTGAAGCTCGACTCCTCGGACGAACGTGCCGGCACCAACCTGCTGCCCAACGGTTTCGGCGATGAAGGCCCGGACGAATATTCCGAGGCGACCGGCGCGGTCAAGGTGCGCATCTCCAAGACCATCGGCAAGGTCGGCGGCCTGATGCCCAAGCTGCCGATCGTCTCCTCCGGCGACTCGCGTCTGCTGCCGCAGGTGTTCACCGGTGGCATGATCACCTCGCAGGAACTCGCCGGACTGACCGTCAACGGCGGCCAGCTGCGTGAAGTGAACTTCCGCAACTCCACCGACAGCCAGGACATCACCGCGAGCAACGTCGGCGGCAAGAGCGACCGCTACAACTTCGCCGGCGGCGACTACAAGTTCAACGGCGGCAATACCACCGTCGGCCTGTGGTACGGCGAGCTGGAAGACATCTACGACCAGAAGCTCTACAACCTGATCCACGTGCAGCCCATCGGCGACTGGAAGCTGGGCGCCAACCTGGCCTACTTCGATTCCCAGGACAACGGCCGCAAGCTCGGCGGCGACGTGGACAACGACCTGACCTCGGTCAACCTCTGGGCCGGCATCGGTGCGCACACCTTCCGCCTGGGCTACCAGAAGGTCGGCGGCGACAACGCCTTCCCCTTCCTCTCCGAAACCGATCCTTACATCGTCAACTACCTGCAGATCCTCGACTTCACCCGCAAGGACGAGAAATCCTGGCAGGCCCGCTATGACATCAACTTCGCCAGCTATGGCGTCCCGGGGCTGAGTGCGTTCGTTCGCTATGTGACCGGCGACGGCTTCGATGGCGTGGGTGGCGCGAGCGGCAAGGAATGGGAACGCGACGTGGACATCAGCTACATCATCCAGGAAGGTCCGCTGAAGAACCTGGGCGTGCGCTGGCGTAACGCGATGGTGCGCTCCAACGCGAGCATCGGCGACCTCGACGAGAACCGCCTGATCGTCAGCTACACCATTCCCCTGCTGTAACCGCCCCGGCACCGACGAAGCGCCGCGACCTGCTGCAGGTCGCGGCGCTTTTCATGGCGAAGAAGACGGCAGAGCGTGCTGCTCGAGCGGTTCCCGGCTAGGCTCAGCGCAGAGCACGAGGAGTGACGCGATGGACGACTACCAACCGCTGGCCTGCGACCTCTACGACTACCTGGAGATCGCCTGCCTGCATGGCTATCAGCTGGACGTGGAGCTGGTCGACGGCACGCGCCTGCAAGGCCGCGCGCTGACCACGGAAACCGCGGCGAGCAAGGAAGAGTTCCTGCTCCTGCGCACGGCCGACGGCGAACAGCGCCTGCGCATGGATCGCCTGCTGGCGATCACACCGCAGGACGCAGGCGCCAGCTTCGGCCGCGTGCTGCTGGGCGGCAAGCGCTGCTGAGCGCTACGCGCCCGACACCCCGCGCCGAAGCGTCACCACATCAGATCGTCAGGAATCTGGTAGGCCGCGTAGGGATCGTCGGCATCCGGCTCTTCGACATGGGTATTGAGCAGGACGATGCGCGAGGCATCGCGCTCCTGGATCTTCAGCGCCGCCTCGCGCGGGATGACTTCATAACCGCCGCCGTGGCGCACGATGGCCAGCCAGCCGTTGGACAGCTTGTTGCGCACCATGTTGTTGACCGGCAGGCGCTTGACCTTCTTGTCGTCGACGAAGTTGTAGTAGTCCTCGCCATCGAGCTTGGGCAGGCGCGAGCGCTCGATCAGTTGTTTGATCTGCGCCACACGGGCCTTCTGCTCGGCCTTCTCCTGCTGCTGACGATTCAGCTCCTGGTCGCGCGCCGCCTTCTCCGCCTGCGCCTGCAGGGCCGCCTGGCGGGTGCTGTCATCCAGCTCAGCCTGCCCCTTGTGCGCCAGACGTTTCTGCTTCTGCTGCTGCTTGCCAACCTGCTTGGCCTGTTTTTCATTGACCAGCCCGGCTTTGAGCAGCTGGTCGCGCAGGGAAAGACCCATGACTAAAGATCCCGAACATGATGTTGTTGCAGCGGCGCGCGGCACCGCCATTTCGAAGCGCCCAGCATAATGGCTAACCGGCCCTGGCTCCAGCCGCACGGGCCGGATGCATGCCGGGATACCTGATCAGCAACCGGGCGCCAGCTTCTCCAGCTTCTTCGCTTCGCCCCAGAGCGCGTCCAGCTCCTCCAGCGAGCAGCCATCCAGACGCCGTCCGGCTTCGCGCACGCTCTGCTCGATGAAGCGGAAGCGCCGCTCGAACTTGCCATTGGCGGCGCGCAGCGCAGCCTCGGGATCGACCTTGAGGTGACGCGCCAGGTTGGTGACGACGAACAGCAGATCGCCGATTTCCTCGGCCACCGCCTCGGCATCGTTCTCGCTCATGGCCTCCAGCACTTCGTCCAGCTCCTCGCGCACCTTGTCCACCACCGGCAGGGCCTCGGGCCAGTCGAAGCCGACCTGCGCCGCACGCTTCTGCAGCTTGGCCGCGCGGCTCAGCGCCGGCAACGCGGTCGGCACGTCATCGAGCAGGGACAGCTGCTCGGGCACGGCGGCCTTCTCGGCGCGCTCCTCGGCCTTGAGCTCCTCCCAGCGCTGCTTGACCGCCGCCTCCTGCAGCCTGGCTGCATCCGGCGCGCCATACAGGTCGCCGTCGGGAAACACGTGCGGATGCCGGCGGATCAGCTTGGCGGTGATGCCATCGACCACCCTGGCGAAGTCGAAACGCCCCTCCTCCTGCGCCAGCTGGCTGTAGTAGACCACCTGGAACAACAGGTCGCCGAGCTCCCCCGGCAGATGCGCGAAGTCACCGCGCTCGATGGCATCGGCGACCTCGTAGGCCTCTTCCAGGGTGTAGGGCACGATGCTCGCGTAGCTCTGCTTGAGGTCCCAGGGGCAGCCGTGCTGTGGGTCACGCAGGCGCGCCATGAGGTGCAGCAGGTCGTCGAGTTGGTACATGGAAACTCCTGGGCGGCAAGCTGAAAGCTTCAAGCCACAAGAGAAAGCGGCGGGTCGCCTTTCTCTTGCAGCTTGTTGCTCGAGGCCTGCCGCTCAATTGGCGCGGTGACGGCGCGCCTCGATGATGTTGGGCAACTGGCCGATACGCGCCAGCAGGCGGCCGAGCGCATCCAGGCCGGGGATCTCCACGGTGATCGACATGGAGGCGGTGTTGTCCTCCTTGTTCGAGCGGGTGTTGACCGCCAGCACGTTGAGCTTCTCGTTGAGCAGCACCTGGGTCACGTCACGCAGCAGACCGGAGCGGTCGTAGGCCTTGATGACGATCTCCACCGGGTAGGTCTGCACCGGCACCGGGCCCCAGCTCACCTGGATCATCCGTTCCGGCTCGCGCCCGGCCTGTTGCAGCGCCGTCGGGCAGTCCTGGCGGTGAATGGTGACGCCGCGCCCCAGAGTGATGTAGCCGACGATGGGATCGCCCGGCAGTGGCTGGCAGCAACCGGCCATCTGCGTCAGCAGGTTGCCGACCCCCTGGATCTGGATGTCGCCACGCTTGCCCGGCTTGAAGCCCTGGGCCTTGCGCGGGATCAGCTCGAGCTGCTCGCTGCTGCGCTCCGGCTCGACCAGCTGCTGGGCCAGGTTGACCGCATGGGCCAGGCGCACATCGCCTGCGCCCATGGCCGCGAACAGGTCCTCGGCGGTCTTCAGGTTGGCCTTTTCCGCCAGCTTGTCGAAGTCCACGCCGAGCAGCGCCAGACGTGCCAGCTCGCGTTCGAGCAGTTGCTTGCCGGCCGCGACGTTCTGGTCGCGGTCCTGCAGCTTGAACCAGTGCACGATCTTCGCCCGCGCCCGGCTGGTGGTGACGTAGCCCAGGTTGGGGTTGAGCCAGTCGCGGCTCGGCGAGCCCTGCTTGCTGGTGATGATCTCCACCTGCTCGCCGGTCTGCAGGCTGTAGGTCAGCGGCACGATGCGCCCGTTGATCTTGGCGCCACGGCAGTTGTGGCCGATCTCGGTGTGCACGCGGTAGGCGAAGTCCAGTGGCGTGGCGCCCTTGGGCAGGTCGATGGCATGGCCGTCGGGCGTGAACACGTAGACCCGGTCCGGCTCGATGTCGACGCGCAGCTGCTCGGCCAGGCCGCCGATGTCGCCCAGTTCCTCGTGCCACTCGATGACCTGACGCAGCCAGGAAATCTTCTCTTCGTAGTGGTTGGAGCCGGATTTGACGTCGGTGCCCTTGTAGCGCCAGTGTGCGCAGACGCCCAGCTCGGCCTCCTCGTGCATGGCGTGGGTGCGGATCTGCACCTCCAGCACCTTGCCTTCCGGGCCAAGCACGGCGGTGTGCAGCGAGCGGTAGCCGTTCTCCTTGGGGTTGGCGATGTAGTCGTCGAACTCCTTGGGAATGTGCCGCCACAGGGTGTGCACGATACCCAGCGTGGTGTAGCAGTCGCGCACCTCCGGCACCAGCACACGCACCGCGCGCACGTCGTAGATCTGGCTGAACTGCAGGCCCTTGCGCTGCATCTTGCGCCAGATCGAATAGATATGTTTCGCCCGGCCGCTGATGTCGGCCTTGATGCCGGTGGCTTCCAGCTCCTGACGCAGGTGATCCATGGCGTCGTTGATGTACTGCTCGCGATCCAGACGACGCTCGTGCAGCAGCTTGGCGATCTGCTTGTACTGGTCGGGCTCCAGGTAACGGAAGGACAGGTCCTCCAGCTCCCACTTGATATGGCCGATGCCGAGGCGATGGGCCAGCGGCGCATAGATGTCGAACACCTCGCGCGCCACCCGCTGGCGCTTCTCTTCGTCGGCCTCCTTGACCGCGCGAATCGCGCAGGTGCGCTCGGCCAGCTTGATCAGTGCCACGCGCACGTCGTCGACCATGGCCACGAGCATCTTGCGCAGGTTCTCCACCTGCGTCTGCGAGCCGACCACCACCGATTCGCGCGGGTTGATACTGGCGCTGATCGCCGCCATGCGCAGCACGCCTTCGATCAGCTTGGCCACCACCGGGCCGAAACGCTGGTGCACCGCGGCCAGGGTAATCTTGCCCTCGCGTACGCCGCGATAGATGATCGCGGCGACCAGGGAATCCTGATCGAGCTTGAGATCGGCGAGGATTTCCGCGATGTCGAGGCCGGCACGGAAGGTCGAGCCGCCTTCGCTCCAGTGATGCGGGGTGGTGTTGGCCTGCTGCTCCAGATCGCGGGCGAACTCGCAGGCCTCGTGCAGTGCCTGACGATCCAGCGCCGGGTCGACGCTGGTGACATGATCCAACCAGGCCTCGAGATTGATGCTGCCGTCATCGTTGACTGGCTGATGCGCTCTCACCTGAACCATCGTCTTACCTTCCCTACGGTGCGCATACGCCGCACCGAGCAGTCGCCGGCCTTCTCTGAGCCGGTCGGATTAACTGAAAGAACGTGCATCCTGCACATCCCTGCGACACCGAACGTGCCGCCTTGTCCCGAACCTAAGGCTCGGCTATCTCGAATAACGCCATCGCCTCGACATGCGCGGTCTGCGCGAACATGTCGAGAATCCCGGCACGTCGCAGGCGGTATCCCTGCCGGACCAGTTCGGCGGCATCGCGCGCCAGGGTGGTCGGGTTGCAGGATACATAGACCAGGCGCCGGGCGCCCAGCTCGCGCATGCCGCGCACGACCTGCAGCGCACCGTCGCGCGGCGGGTCGAGCAGCACCGCGGAGAAACCGCCGCGCGCCCAGGCCTCGTCGGCCAGCGGCTTGGACAGGTCGGCACGGAAAAAGTGCGCATTGCCCAGGCCATTGTTCGCGGCGTTGGCGGCGGCTCGCGCCACCATCGCCTCGACCCCTTCCACGGCCACCACCTCGGCAGCCTGACGCGCCAGCGGCAGGGCGAAATTGCCCAGCCCGCAGAACAGATCCAGCACCCGTTCATCCGCCTGCACTGCCAACCAGTCTAGCGCCTGCGCGACCATCGCCTCGTTGACCGGACCGTTGACCTGCACGAAATCCCCGGGGCGATAGGCCAGTCGCAGCTGCCAGCGCGGCAGCTCGAAGCCCAGTTCGGCGGCCGTGTCGTCCGCCTGTGGCTGCCCGTCGCCCTGCAACCAGAGCTGCGCGGCATGCTCGCGGCAGAAGCGGCGCAGACGGGCCAGATCGGCATCGGTCAGCGCTGCGGTATGCCGCAGCAGGACGGCTTCGGCGGTGCCACTGAACAGCTCGACGTGACCGACTGCCTGGGGTTTCTCCAGGCTGTGCAGCAGCGCCGGCAATGCCTGGAAAATGGGTTGCAAGGGCTGTACCAGTACCGGGCAGTCGTCGATGGCGACGATCTCCTGGCTGGCCTCGGCGCGGAACCCGACCTGCAGCTGACGCGCCTTGGCATCCCAGCGCACGGCAACGCGTGCCCGGCGCCGGTAGCCCAGCTCGGGGCCGACCAGCGGCGCCGCCCACGCCTCCGGCTGCACGCCACCCAGGCGCGACAGCTGCTCGGCCAGCGTGCGCTGTTTCAGGGCAAGCTGCTCGGCATGAGGCAGGTGCTGCAGGTTGCAGCCGCCGCAGCGCTCGGCATGCGCACAGGGCGCGACACGTCGTTCGCTGCTGGCGGCGATGATGCGTTCGGCACGGGCCTCGACGGTCTGGCTGCGCGCGCTCAGCACCCGCGCCTCGACCTCTTCGCCAGCCAGGGCACCGCTGACGAACCAGGTACGCCCGGCCTCGAAGGCGATGCCGCGACCGTCACCCGCCAGCCGCTCGATGGTGAGTTTCTGCTTCTTGCCGACCGGTACCTGCGTCGCCCGACTGCCGCCACTGGGCTGGAAGCGCAGGTTGGAGCTGCGTCTGGCCATCAGTTCGTCGGTTCTTCGTAAACGCCAGTGGACAGGTAGCGGTCGCCGCGGTCGCAGATGATCGCCACCAGCACGGCGTTCTCCACCTGCTGCGACAGGCGCAGCATGCCGGCCACCGAACCGCCGGAGGAAACGCCGCAGAAGATGCCTTCTTCACGCGCCAGACGCCGCATCACGTGCTCGGCCTCGGCCTGGCCCATGTCCATCACCTGATCGACACGCTCGGCCTGGTAGATCTTCGGCAGGTATTCCTGCGGCCAGCGACGGATGCCGGGAATGGCCGAGCCTTCCTGCGGTTGCAGGCCGACGATCTGGATCGCCGGGTTCTGCTCCTTGAGGTAGCGCGAGGTCCCCATGATGGTGCCGGTGGTGCCCATCGAGCTGATGAAGTGGGTGATGGTTCCGCCGGTCTGGCGCCAGATTTCCGGGCCGGTGCCGCTGTAGTGCGCCTCGGGGTTGTCGCCGTTGGCGAACTGGTCGAGCACCTTGCCACGGCCTTCGGCCTGCAGTTTCTCCGCCAGGTCACGCGCGCCCTCCATGCCCTCCTCCTTGCTGACCAGAATCAGCTCGGCGCCGTAGGCGGTCATCGCCCACTTGCGCTCGGCAGTGGAGTTGTCGGGCATGATCAGGATCATCTTGTAACCCTTGATCGCCGCCGCCATCGCCAGGGCGATGCCGGTGTTGCCGCTGGTGGCTTCGATCAGGGTGTCGCCTGGCTGGATGTCGCCACGCAGCTCGGCACGGTTGATCATCGACAGCGCCGGGCGATCCTTGACCGACCCGGCCGGGTTGTTGCCTTCCAGCTTGACCAGCAGGGTGTTGCTGGTCTCGCCAGCCAGGCGTTGCAGGCGCACCAGAGGCGTATTGCCGATGCAGTCGGCGATGGTGGGGAATTGCAGGCTCATGGGGTGTGCGAATCCAGACTGACGCAAAGGGGCGTCATGATACGCCGAACCCGTGGCTTCATCACGCCATGATCCATGTCAGGGCGTGATGAAGCCGATGCCCGCAGCGGCAGGCGCTGGCTTCACGGCACCGCCGCGAAATCCTCCAGGGTCTTCATCAGTCCCTGATAACCCCCCGTGGCGATGTACCAGGTGGCCGGATCGAGATAGAACACCCGGCCCTCGGTCCAGGCCGTGCTGGCGGCGACAGCCGGGTGCGCGGCGAGCGTCTGCGCCGCCTTGCCCTCGCCACCGGTCGCGGCACCGCGATCCAGGATCACCAGCCAGTCCGGCTCGGCCTGCAGGGCGGCAGCCAGGCGCGCCTTGTGCCGTTCGCGCAGTTGCATGGCCTCCGGCGAACCGGGCGCCGGGCGGCCCTGCGACAGGGATGCCGGGTCGACCGGCGGGGCAACGGACGTCGTGCCCAGCACCTCGGCGAGCATGCCGAAACGCTCGCCTGGCGCATGCACCATCAGCGCATCGTTGACGGTGAACAGCGTCAGCGTAGCGAGCCCCTGGCTCTTATCGTGCGTCGCCGCCAGCGCCTGCTGCAGCTCGGCATCCAGCCGGGCGGCCCGCGCCTGGCGGTCGAAGATGTCGCCCAGCAGCCGCAGACTCTGCCGTACCCCGGCGACGAAGGCATCCGGCGCGATGCTCAGGTCGAGGGTCGGCGCCAGCTGCGCGAGTTTCGCGTAAGCGCCACTGGAACGCCCGGCAATGATGATCAGGTCCGGGCGGAGGGCTTCCAGCGCGGCGTAGTCCGGCTCGAACAGGGTGCCGACATTGACCGCCTCACGCCCCGCGTAGGCGTCTTTCAGGTACTCGGGGCCGGCCATCTGCGGCACCCCGGCCGCCGACACGCCGAGTGCATCCAGCGTATCCAGGGTGGCCAGGTCGAACACGGCAACCCGTTTGGGAACCTCGTTCAGCGTCAGGCCACCCTGCGCATGATTGACCGTCAGTGGATAGGCGCCATGGGCAGACGCCAGGGCCAGCAGGGCGAACGCGGCGACCAGGTAGGTCACGGCGGAGCGAAGCGACGACATCTCACTCTCCTCGTTGCAATGGACAGGTAGCGGGCGCGTACGCCGCATGCGGGCGTCGCCTCGGCTACATGCGCCCCGCCCAGGCGCCGTCGAGGGTACAGCAGCGATTTCGCAATTGATATTGAGCCGCATTCGGATTTACACCTCGCCGGAACCAGGCCCACGAGCCCTCTGCCGTGCAGGGCTGCCGGGGTGCGCGGAATTTACAAAGTGCAAATGTATAGTTTGTAAATCACATTTACTCGCAGATGAGTATTCATATCATTTGCAACCTGTCCGCAGCTTACCGGCAGATTGCCAGCGGCAAGACCTGCCCGGACATGGGCGCCCAAGCAGCACTCGCCCGTATCGCGTCACGCCTCCGAACAGCCGCCGGGACGATCTGCCCTGCGCCGCCGGAGCAGCGCCGTCGTTCTGCAAGCACGCCGACACCCGGGCCATCCTGATTTCCGTAGGAGCTATTCGCATGTCACGCACGCGCCACCCGTTCACTGCTCGTTGCAACCCACAGTTCCAGAAAACCCTGCTGGCCGTCGCACTGACCTCGGTCGCCTGCACGACCGCCGCCGCGCAGGCATCCGATCAGGTGAAGCTCAATGACGTGGTCGTGACCGCCTCGGGCTTCGAGCAGAGCATCAAGGATGCGCCGGCCAGCATCAGCGTGATCTCGGCCGAAGAACTGAAGAAGCGCTCCTATACCGATGTCACCGATGCGCTGAAGAATGTCGCCGGCGTGCAGATCGCCGGGGGCGGCGTCGAGCGCTCGATCATGATCCGCGGCATGACGGCCGGCTATACCCTGTTCCTGATCGATGGCCGTCCGGTGCAGGGCAACGACGCCTTCGGCCTGAATGGCAGCCAGGCGGGCACGCCGATCAACTTCCTGCCGCCGATCGAGGCCATCGAGCGTATCGAGGTCATCCGCGGCCCGGCATCCTCGCTCTATGGCTCCGACGCCATGGGCGGCGTGGTCAACATCATCACCAAGCGGATCCACAACGAGTTCGGTGGCAGCATCACCGCCGAATACTCGATGGCCGACAGCAAGAACGACGTCAACGAGGATGGCTACCAGACCAGCGCCTACCTGAATGCGCCGCTGATCCGCGATGCGCTGTCCCTGCAGCTCAATGGCTCGTTCCTGCACCAGGATGAGAGCCACCTCATCGGGGAGGACGACAGCGGCGCCACCGACCCACGCTACAGACGCAGCAACGCTGGCGGCAAGCTGGGCTGGAACATCGATGAACAGAACCTTGTTACCTTCAACTACAACGAGGGCCGCCAACGGCGCTGGGCCAACCCCGGCAAGAGCCTGCCCCAGGCGGACGACGCCACCTTCACCGACTCCATCCAGCGCACGTACGCGATCACCCACGAAGGCCGCTACGGCAACCTGCTGAGCGACAGCTACATCAATTACGACCACTCCGAGAACCTCAGCCGCCTGAACGCCACGACCGGTGAAGGCATCGAGTACAGCGTGCTGACGGCCAATACCCAGGCGACCTACTTCGCCGGCTCGCACGCCCTCACCGCGGGCCTGACGCACAAGTACGAGAAGCTCGAGGACGGCGCCAGCAGCGGGCTGCGCGAGCCGGTGGTGGCGGACGCCAACGCGGTGGTGGAGATGGATCGCTACCAGAACTCCCTGTTCCTGGAGGACAACTGGAGCCTGACCGATGCCCTGACCCTGACCCTGAGCGGTCGTTTCGATGACAACCAGGCCTATGGCAGCGAGTTCAGCCCGAAGGTCTACGCGGTCTATCGCCTGAATGACAATTTCACCCTCAAGGGCGGCGTGACCACCGGCTACAAGGCGCCGGCCCTGCGCCAGAGCGCCACCGACTACGGCGCCACCTCGAGGGGCGGGGTGATCATCGGCAACCCCGATCTGATCCCGGAAACCAGCGTCAACCGCGAACTGGGGATAGGCTACGAGAACTTCGACCTGGGCCTCAGCAGCACCCTGACCGTCTACCAGATCGACTACGAGGACAAGATCAACCGCACCGGCCGCATCTGCGCCCAGAACGTCGCCTGTACCTACAACGGCACCACCTATCCCGCCCACCAGTACGGGTATACCGCCTACGAGAACGTCGACGAGGCCGAACTGAGAGGCGTCGAGTTCACCCTCGACTACCAGATTCTCGACAACCTCACCTACCGCCACAGCTACACCTACACCAGCACCGAGCAGAAGTCCGGGCAGTACAAGGGAGAGCCGCTCAACGACGTGGCCAAGCACATGTTCAATGCCTCGCTGGACTGGCAGGCGAGCGAGAAACTGAACCTGTGGACCCAGATCAACTACCGTGGCGAGACCTCCGGTCGCTGGCAGACCGGCACCAGCGGCTCCAGCAGCAACGGCGTGACCTACCCCGCCTACACCTTCGCCGACGTCGGCCTGGTGTACAAACCCAGCCGCGACCTGAGCCTCAAGTTCGGTATCTACAACGTCACCAACAAAGAGGTCACCACCGATGAGGACTTCGCCTACAACCTCGATGGCCGGCGCTACGTGTTCGGCCTGACGCAGAACTTCTGAGGCGACGGGACCCGCCCTGCACGCAGGGCGGACGTCCATGCACAGACGCATCGTCAAGCCGTCGCCGGGTTCGAGTGGCGGCCGCCGTATCCAGGTCGATAACCGGCTGGCGCAGCCCAGTCAGGTGAGTCAACCGAGCGCCGAATTCGCCCGGGCCGCCACTGGCGCCTGCTGTTGAGGTGCGGACTCGCCTGGGTCCGCCGGCAGGCGCAGATGGATGCGCAACCCCGCTTCCGGGCTCTCTGCCCACAACTGGCCGCCCTGCAGTTGCACCATGCTGCGCGCGATGGCCAGGCCGAGGCCGTAGCCATCGCCACCTGGGCGCGCCGCGTTGAGGCGGGTGAAGGGACGAAAGATCGCTTCCAGCGCCTGTTGCGGTACACCTGGCCCCTGGTCCTCGACGCACAGCCACCAATGATCCCCTTCGCGCCGACCGCTCAGGCGCACCACCCCGCCCTCGGGGGAGTGGCGAATCGCGTTGCGCAACACGTTCTCCAGCGCCTGCGCCAGGCCGTTGAGGTGCCCGCGCACGACGCAGTCGGCTGGCAGCTCGCAGGGTAGTCGCTGGATGTCCCAGCCCGACTCGAAGCCGGCATTCTCGCGCAGCACTTCCCAGAGCCGGCCGATATCGATCGGCTCCAGCGGCAGGCTGGGCCGTTCGGTATCCAGCCAGACCAGCTCGAGGGTGTCGCCGATCAGCTTCTCCATGCCGTCGACCTCACGCTCCAGGCGTTGGCGCAGGGCGACGATATCCTGCTCGTGCTCGCCGGCGACACGTAGACGGCTCAGCGGCGTGCGCAGCTCATGCGACAGGTCACGCAGCAGCTGACGCTGAAAGGTCAGCGTATTCTGCAGGCGCCCGGCCATATGATCGAAGGTCCGCGCCAGCTCTCCCAGCTCATCCTGGCGCCCGCCCACCCCCGGACCGACCCGGGCATCCAGGTCGCCGGCACTCAGTGCCACCGCCTGGCGGCGCAGGATCGCCAGCGGCGCGATCAGCACGCGGTACAACAGCAGGCCGAGCAATACCGCGAGCACGGCCGGCAGCACCCGCTGCAGCAGGACTTCCCAGATATCGTTGTAGCGACGCGGGTTCAGGCGCTGCGGCAGCTCCATGATCAGGCGCGCCTGGTCGTCGCTGAACGGAATGGAAAACGCCGGTGTGCCCCCGGGACGTCCGACGGAGAAATCGAGCGCACGCACGAAATCCAGGCGCTGCCGCGCCTCCCCGTCCAGCGGCTGCGAGGACAGCGAACGCAGCTCGGCGTCGACCACCACCGCCCAGACCTGCTCGCGTTCACGCAATGCCCGCAGAAAACCATCGACGCCCTCGGCCCCGTCTTCACGCCAGGCACGCTCGGCGGCATGCGCATAATCGCCGAGCACCGCCTTGGTCGAGTCAGACAGGTAGGAAGTGTTCTGCAGCAGGAGGCGACCGATATCGACATGCAGGCCGACCAGCAACAGGCAGAACAGCGCCAGTGCACCGCTCAGTTTCCACAGCAGCGAGTGCCGCCCCGGCAGGCTCATGGGCTGACCTGCACCATCACGTAGCCCTTGCCCCAAGCGGTGTCCACCCGCGCATCGGCATAGCCGATGGCCTGCAGCTTGCGGCGCACGTGGCTGACATGCATGTCCAGGCTGCGATCATGCTGGGCATAGGCGCGACGCAACGCCTGCTGATAGAGGAAGGGCTTGCTCAGGACTTCCTCGCGGTTGCGCCAAAGCAGTTCCAGCACCCGGTACTCGCTGGGTGTCAACCCGGCCCACTGCCCGGCATGCGAGACATCGCTGCGCCCCTCGTCGAAGCTCAGCCCCTCGTCGCTCCTGGGGGCCTGCTGCTCGTACCGTTCGTAGGCCACGCGGCGCAGGATCGCTTCGATCCGCACGCTCAGCTCACCCAGGCTGAACGGCTTGGGCAGATAGTCGTCCGCCCCCTGGCTGAAGCCGGCGATGCGGTTCTGCTCGTCACCCAGCGCCGACATCAGCAACACCGGCACCCGGCGACGCTGGCGCAAACGCTGCAGGGCCTCCAGGCCGTTGGTGCCCGGCAGCATGATGTCCATCAGCACCAGGTCGAAGTCCTCGCGCTCGGCCAGGCTCAGCCCCTCGCTGCCATCGTGGCTCAGGGTCACCTCATAGCCGCGGCGCATCAGGTCGGCCTGCAGGTGGCTGGCCAGCAGAGGGTCATCTTCGACGGCGAGAATGCGGGCAGACACGGGAGAATGAGCCATCATCGGGGACCACGGAATAAAATGAGAATAATTCTACCTCCTAAACGACAACCGCTCACCTGAAGATTCCGTCGCGCCGAATCGCTACACTGCCCGGATGTCATTACGGAGAGACATCGTGTTCAAGGATCTCGGCATCAAAGGGCGTGTACTGCTGCTCACCCTGCTTCCCACCAGCCTGCTGGCTCTGGTCCTGGGCGGCTATTTCACCTGGGTGCAGCTGTCCAACCTGCAGGCGCAACTGCTGCAGCGTGGGGAGATGCTGGTCGAACACCTGGCGCCCTTGGCCGCACCGGCCCTGCAGCAACAGAACAAGGCCCTGCTCGAGCGCATCGCCCAGCAGGCGCTGGACCACCCCGACGTGCGCGTGGTCAGCTTCCTCGCACCGGAGCGCACGGCCCTGGCGCACGCCGGCCCCAGCATGCTCAACCCCGCCCCCGACAGCCAGACCGAGATCAGCCTGCTCAGCGGCCAGGACGCCACGCGGTTCCTGCTTCCGGTCTACGACCAGCACCTGGTGCTCAGCGACGTGAGCGAAACGGAAAAGCCTCCGCAGCTGCTCGGCTGGGTGGAACTGGAGCTGTCGCACCAGGGCACGCTGCTCAGCGGCTACCGCAGCCTGTTCGCCAGCCTGCTGCTGATCGTCGGCGGCCTGGCCGTCACCGCCCTGCTCGCCCTGCGCATGAGCCGCACCATCAATGAACCGCTGCGTGCGATCAAGGCCGGTGTCGCCCAGCTCAAGGACGGCAACCTGGAAACCCGCCTGCCGCCACTGGGCAGCCACGAGATGGACGAGCTGGCAGCCGGCATCAACCGCATGGCCGAAGCCCTGCAGAATGCCCAGGAAGAGCTGCAGCACAGCATCGAACAGGCCACCGAGGACGTCCGGCAGAACCTGGAGACCATCGAGATCCAGAACATCGAACTGGACTTCGCCCGCAAGGAGGCGCTGGAAGCCAGCCGCATCAAGTCGGAATTCCTCGCCAACATGAGCCACGAGATCCGCACGCCGCTCAACGGCATCCTGGGCTTCACCAACCTGCTGCAGAAAAGCGAACTCAGCCCGCGCCAGCAGGACTACCTGACGACCATCGAAAAGTCCGCCGACAGCCTGCTCGGCATCATCAACGAGGTCCTCGACTTCTCCAAGATCGAGGCGGGCAAACTGGCGCTGGAGTCGATTCCCTTCAATCTGCGCGATTTGCTCCAGGACACCCTGACCATCCTCGCGCCCGCCGCCCACGAGAAGCAGCTGGAGCTGGTCAGCCTGATCTATCGCGACACCCCGCTGGCCCTGCGCGGCGACCCGCAGCGCCTCAAGCAGGTGCTCACCAACCTGGTCAGCAACGCGATCAAGTTCACCCACGAAGGCACCATCGTCATGCGCGCGATGGTCGAGGACGAAAGCCCCGACAGCGCGCAATTGCGCATCAGCGTGATGGACACCGGCATCGGCCTGTCGGACGAGGAGCTGCGCGCGCTGTTCCAGGCCTTCAGCCAGGCCGACAACTCGCTGACCCGGCAGACCGGCGGTACCGGCCTCGGCCTGGTGATCTCCAAGCGCCTGATCGAACAGATGGGCGGCGAAATCGGCGTCGACAGCACCCCGGGTGAAGGCTCGGAGTTCTGGATCAGCCTGGCGCTGCCCAAGGCGCGCGACGATGCCGAGGACCTGCCCCGTACCGCGCTGCTCGGTCATCGCGTGGCCATTCTCGAAAGCCATGAACTGGCACGTCAGGCCCTGGCCCACCAGCTGGAGGACTGCGGTCTGGAAGTGGAGAGCTTCGCCGATGCCGGCGCGCTGTTCGATGCCGTCTGCACCCAGCAGCATCAGACGCGACCGCTGACCCTGGCCGTCCTGGGCATCACCGCCGGGCAGATGCCACCCGACACCCTCGGCCAGCGCATCCAGGAACTCGACCGCCTTGGCTGCAAGGCCCTGGTGCTCTGCCCGACCACCGAGCTGGGGACCTTCCACAGCACGCTGCCGGATGCCTACACCCAGCTGCAGGCCAAGCCGCCCTGCACGCGCAAGCTGCACAAGGCGCTGGTCGAACTGGTCAACCCGCAGCGCCCGCTCAACGAACCGCTGCTGATCAACGACACGCGCCGGCCGCACATCCTCTGCGTCGACGACAACCCGGCCAACCTGTTGCTGGTGCGCACCCTGCTCGATGACATGGGCGCCCAGGTCACGGCGGTGGACAGCGGCTACGCGGCGATCGATGCGGTCAAGCACGGCAATTTCGACCTGGTATTCATGGACGTGCAGATGCCCGGCATGGACGGCCGCGAGGCCACGGAAGCCATCCGCTACTGGGAGAACGAACAGGGGCACAGCGCCACCCCGATCATCGCCCTGACCGCCCATGCCCTGGCCAACGAAAAACGTGCCCTGCTGCAGAGCGGCATGGACGACTACCTGACCAAACCGATCAACGAACGCCAGTTGGCCCAGGTGGTGCTGAAATGGACCGGCCTGAACCTGCGCAACCAGCCGGCCAGCAAGGCCGCCCCGCCGGCGCCGGCGCAATCCCAGAGCAAGGTGCTCGACGCCGAAGAAGGGCTGCGCCTGGCCGCTGGCAAGGCCGACCTGGCCGCAGACATGCTGAGCATGCTGCTGGCCGGCCTGCCGGGTGATCGCCAGGCCATCCGCCAGGCCCGGGAGGCCGGCGAGCGCACGGCGCTGATCGAGCGCGTGCACCGCCTGCACGGCGCGACACGCTACTGCGGCGTGCCGCAACTACGCGCGGCCTGCCAGCGTAGCGAGACGCTGCTGAAACAGGATGACCCGGAAGCGCAGCAGGCCCTGGACGAGCTGGATGCCGCCATCTCCCGCCTGACCGAAGCCGCGGCGCAGAGTGCCTGAGGAACCGCCATGCGTATCTGTCTGTTCAGCAGCAAACCCTACGACCGGGAATCCTTCCTCGCGGCCGGCGCGCCATCCGACTGGCAGCTGCACTTTCACGAGGCGCGCCTGACCCTGGACAGCTCGGCGCTGGCCGCTGGCAGCGAGGTGGTCTGCGCCTTCATCAACGACGAGCTGTCCGCCCCGGTGCTGGAGCGCCTGGCCGCCCAGGGCACACGCCTGATCGCCCTGCGTTCGGCCGGCTACAACCATGTCGACCTGCAGGCGGCGCAACGCCTGGGGCTGCCGGTGGTGCGGGTGCCGGCCTATTCGCCGCACGCGGTGGCCGAACACGCCGCTGCCCTGGTGCTGGCCCTGAACCGACGCATCCATCGCGCCTTCAACCGTACCCGCGAAGGTGATTTCTCCCTGCATGGGCTGACCGGTTTCGACCTCCACGGCAAGACCGTGGGCGTGGTCGGGGGCGGCAAGATCGGCCAGGCCTTCGCCCGCATCATGCACGGCTTCGGCTGCCAGGTACTGATCTACGACCCCTACCCGCTAGCCGGGCTCGAGGCCCTCGGCGCCCGCCAGGCCACGCTCGATGAGGTGATCGCCGGCAGCGACATCCTCAGCCTGCACTGCCCGCTGACCGAGGCCAGCCACCACCTGATCGACAGCGCCCGCCTGGCACAGATGAAACCCGGCGTGATGCTGATCAATACCGGCCGTGGTGCGCTGGTCGACGCACCCGCGCTGATCGCCGCGCTGAAGAGCGGCCAGCTCGGCTACCTGGGGCTGGATGTCTATGAAGAGGAATCCGAGCTGTTCTTCGAGGACCACTCCGACCGCCCGCTGCAGGACGACACCCTGGCCCGGCTGCTGACCTTCCCCAACGTCATCATCACCGCGCATCAGGCCTTTCTGACCCGCGAAGCGCTCGGCGCCATCGCCCGCACCACGCTGGACAACATCGCCGCCTGGGTCGCGGGCACGCCGAGCAATGAGGTCAAGGCCGGCGCGTGATAGCATGCCGGCTGATCCGGAGGACCCATGGCCGAACACGATTTCCGCTACACCCTGCTCAACCCGCAACACACCCTCACCGAATGCCGCGCGCTGGCGCCGGGCCGCTACCAGGTCACCGGCAACGGCGGCTCGATCCAGGCCAACGACGTCCTGCTGGTCACCCTCAAGGGCAGCCGTGACCTGCACATGCGCCTGCAGGTGGAGAAGGTCCGTCACCTGATCAATCCGCCCGGCCAATGGCTGGCCGTGTGCAAAGGCCCGCAGTTCAAGGAGCTGGCCATTCACAACTGGCAGGTCAACTGCGATGGCTGCGGCAAGCAGCTGGATTTCGAATTCGCCGTCGACGCGGCGCTTGGCAAGGCCGCCCAGGCCCCGGCTGCCGAGGCGCGCATCGCCGAACTGGGCTGGCGCAACGACGCCGGTCGTCATCTGTGCCGCACCTGCCAGGAGGCCTGACCATGCACCGCGCCCTGCCCCTCGCCCTGCTGACGACGACGCTGGTCGGTTGCGCCAGCGATGCACCGCAACTGGAAACCGAGCACAGCTACCGCGTCGAATGGATCGGTGAACGCCCGCTGATCGACCGCAGCCACCTGACCATCACCTTCGCCGCCGACGGTCGTGCCCACGGCAACGCGGGCTGCAACCATTGGTTCGCCGGTTACACGCTGGCTGGCGAACACCTGCGCTTCGAGGCCCCCGGCAGCACGCGCAAGCTGTGCGCCCCGGCCCTGATGGAGCAGGAACAGCGCTTCCTCGCCGCATTGGGCCAGGTGCAGCGCTGGGACTTCAACGCCATCGGCCAGCTGCAACTGTGGCCGGCCAGCGGCAAGCCGATCCGCCTCTGGGCCGAGTGAGGCCACTGTAGGCGGCGTTCAGCGACAACGCCGTTGTCGCTGAGCGCCCCGCTCCCTGTCAGGCGAACAGATCCAGCTGTTCCTGGCGCCCACGCATGTCGTGCAAGCGAACGCCGACCCCAAGCAGACGCACGGGCCTTTCGCCCCGGGCGAAGGCGTTGCTCAGCAGCAGCCGGTAGCTGTCCAGATCGAGACTGGCGCCCGCCTGCTCCAGGGTGGTCTGGGTGAAGTCGTGGAACTTGACCTTGACGAAGGGCTTGTCCGGCCGATAGCTGGCGTCCAGACGCAGCAGGCGACCGTTCATCTCCTCGAGCAGCGCCGGCAACCTCTGCAGGCAACTCTCCAGGTCCGGCAGATCCTGATCGAAGGTGTGCTCGACGCTCAATGACTGGCGTCGGCTGTCCACCTGCACGGCGCGCTCGTCGATGCCATGCGCCAGACGCCACAGGCGCTCGCCGAAACTGCCAAACTCACGCACCAGCGCCAGCTTGTTCCAGTCGCGCAGGTCCATGCAGGTGCGGATGCCCAGACGCGTCAGCTTGTCCGCCGTGACCTTGCCGACCCCGTGCAGCTTGTTCACCGGCAATTCGGCGACGAAGTCGTCGACCTGATCCGGCGTGATGACGAACAGCCCGTTGGGCTTGCGCCAGTCACTGGCGATCTTGGCCAGGAACTTGTTCGGCGCCACGCCCGCCGATACGGTGATGTGCAGCTCCTGCGCCACGCGCCGACGGATTTCCTGGGCGATGCGCGTGGCACTGCCGGAAAAATGCGGCGAGTCGCTGACATCGAGATAGGCCTCGTCCAGCGACAGCGGCTCGATCAGATCGGTGAACTGGCGAAAGATGGCGTGGATCTCACGGGAAACCGCGCGATAGGCCTCGAAACGTGGTTTGACGATCAGCAGGTCAGGACACAGCTTCAGCGCATGTCGCGAGGACATCGCCGAGCGCACACCATACGCCCGCGCCTCGTAGTTGCAGGTGGCGATCACCCCACGCCGATCAGCAGAACCGCCCACCGCCAGCGGGCGGCTGGCCAGGCTCGGGTCGTCGCGCATCTCGATTGCCGCATAGAAGCAGTCGCAGTCGACGTGGATAATTTTTCGCTGGCTCATAGGGCGTCGATTTTACGTGCATGCCCCCATGAAAGACGACAGCTGAATACCGCCCTTCATCCCTGCGCAGCAGCCCCGGATCAGGCACGGTACGCGCGCAGGAAGGTATCCACCGCCGCCGCCACCGCCTGCCTGAAGTCAACGACGGCCGGTTGCGCGCCACACAGCAGCGGGTCCTTGATGCCCGCCTCGAGCAACCCCTTCAGGTGCAGGGCCGCCAGGTCCGGGTCAGCGGCGCGAAGAACCTGCTGCGCCATGAAGCGAGCCAGGTAGGCACTGATGGCGATTTCCGCACGGCGCGGACCATTGTCGAAGAGCGCCTTGTACAGCTCGGGATTTCCGTTCTCCACGATGGTGCAGCGGGTGACTGCCAGGCACTCCGGGGAGGTGATAATGTCGACGTAGGCCTCGCCGAAGCGCTGCAACGACTCAGCGACGTCTGCACTGCCGTCATCCAGGATGCCCAGCAGTGCATCGCATTGTGCCTCCACCGACTCGAGCATCACCGCCGCGAACAGCTCTTCCTTGGATTTGAAGTAGCTGTAGAGAGTCGCCTTGGAGCCACCGACCTTGTTCGAGATCATCGCCATACTGGTGCGCTCGTAGCCGATCTCCTGGAAGATTTCCCGCGACGCGTCGATTATCGACTGGCGCCGCTCGTTGGTTTTCACCCTCATTACCACCTCACCTTCAAACTGCTGAGCCTGCGCGAGCATCGGGACTCATGCTTCCCCTTGACGCATCGCTGCCTGGTGACAGGTACCTGCGGTGCAAGGCACCCACCGTCTTTTCTGAACCGAACTGTACATTCTTATTGACGGCCCAGGCCAGCCTCTATATTAATACCGTACAGTTCATTTATAGGAGGCACTCATGAGCCGCCACAGCCCTTCGCATCCCCTGACCACGGCATGCGGATCGATAGTCCTGACGGTCGGGCTGACCATGCTGCCCGGTTGCGAGAGCATTCCTGATCTGGGCCCCGAGCCCTCGCCGGCGAAAGCATCGGCCTTCGACTCGAACGCAAGCCTGCCCGACGCCGCTGGCGCGTGGCCCGTGGAAGGCTGGTGGAAACGCTTCGACGACGCTCAGTTGAATGCCCTGATTGCGGAGGGACTGGCGGGATCACCCGATATTGCCGTCGCCGCTGCACGAGTGCGGGCGGCGGACGCGCTGGCACAACAGGTCGGGGCCGCACTGCTGCCCAGTGTCGGGGCAGAGGCCAGCGCCGGAGGCGTGCAGCAGAGCGAGAACATGTCGCCTCAGCCGCAGTTCGTGCCCAATGGCATCGACGATGTTGGCCAGGTGAATGCGACCTTCAGTTTCGATATCGATCTGTGGGGACGCAACCGCGCCGCACTTGCCGCCGCAACGTCCGAAGCTGAGGCGACGCGCATCGATGCGGCACAGGCTCGGCTAATGCTGAGCACCGAAATAGCCTCCGCCTATGCGGATCTCGCCGCCTATCACAATGCGCTGGACGTCGCGAACAGGGCCGTCCAGGTGCGCACCGCCAGCGCGACCCTGACCAGGGACCGCGTGCGCACCGGGCTCGAAAACCGAGCCTCGGAGAAACAGGCTGAAAGCCGCGAAGCCTCTGCGCATGCGGACGTGGAAACCCTAAACGAAGCACTCGCGACGACGCGCAATCGCCTCGCCGCCCTGCTCGGCGCGGGACCTGATCGTGGCCGGCACATCACTCGACCAACCCTGGCGTCACCGCGACTCGCCCTCCCCGCCGACGCCGGGATCGAGCTGATCGGCCGCCGCCCCGACATCGCTGCGGCGCGTCTGCGTGCCGAAGCAGCCGCGAAGCGAATCAAGGTCGCGCGCACCGAGTTCTATCCAAACGTCAACCTGTCGGCTCTGGTCGGCGTCCAGTCGCTGGGCATTTCGACACTGTTCGGTTCGGGTTCCAGCTACGGCAATGCGGGGCTCGCGATCAGCCTGCCGATCTTCCAGGGCGGGCGATTGCAGGGGCGCTACCGAGGTGCCCGTGCCGACTACGACGTGGCGGTCGCAAGCTACGACGGCACCCTGGTCGCAGCCCTGCGCAGCGTCGCCGACATCGTCGCCGTGCGTGCGGCGACCGACCGCCAGCTCGCCAGCCGCCACGACGCTGCGGAGGCGGCGCGAGAAGCCGCCAGGCTCACGGGACTGCGTTATCGGGCGGGGCTCGACAACCAGATCGTCCACCTGACGGCAGAAGACAGCATGGTCGCCCTCGATCGCTCGGTGGTCGAGCTCGAGGGCCGCAGGTTACAGCTCGATATCGCTCTGATCCGCGCACTCGGCGGCGGATACCAGGAGCCCCAGACAGTAGGGAAAAGATGATGACTCAAGAAACGACGAACACCCTTGAGGATGCACCAGCAGCACTGGAAGCGCAGAACCTGGCGAAGCGCAAAAGACTGTTCCCGCTGCTATTGCTCGTGATCCTGCTGATCGCCGGGCTCTTTGCCGCCTGGTACGTCATCACCCAGCAAGGACGAGTGCGTACCGACAATGCCTATGTGGGTGCCGACTCCGCGCAGATCACCGCCCTGGTCGCGGGTCCCATCCAGGCCGTTCCCGTGGCGGACACCCAGGAGGTCAGGAAGGGCGAGATCCTGGTGGTTCTCGACGATGCCGAATATCAGGTGGCCGTCGCTGAAGCCAGGGCGGCACTGGCGCAGGCCCGCCAACACTACCGGCAGGCGGAGGCCAGCACCAGTGCGGCGCAGGCCCGCGTAACGGCGAGGGATGCGGAGATACTGCAGGCGAAAGCCCAGCTGCGCGACAGCAAGGCGGCAGTCGAGCGTACACGCGCCGAACTCGCCCGGCGAGAGAGCATCGCCGGAACCGGGGCGGTCTCTGCCGAAGACCTGACGGCGGCGCGCACGGCGTACCAGTCGGCACTGGCCGCACGTGACCTTGCCGAGGCGGCGATCAATTCCGCACAGGCGGTTCGCGGCTCCGCCGACGGCGACTTCGGGGCGGCCGAGGTCCTCACGCTCGGGCTGACCATCGACACCTCGCCGAATGTCGCCATGGCCAAAGCACGGCTCGACAGAGCGGAGCTCGATCTGTCACGGACCGTCATCCGCGCGCCGTTCGACGGCGTCGTCACCAACAAGCAGGTGCAGGTTGGCGAGCGTGTTGCTGCAGGCGCACCGCTGATGATCGTGGTGCCGGTGGCCAGCGTCTATGTCGATGCCAACTTCAAGGAAAGCCAGTTCGAGCGCCTGCGTATTGGACAGCCCGCCGAGCTGACCTCGGACTACCACGGCAGCGGGGTCACCTACCGGGGCACTGTCGTCGGCTTCAACGGTGGCACGGGAGCGGCCTTCGCGCTGATCCCTGCACAGAATGCGACCGGCAACTGGATCAAGGTGGTGCAACGCCTGCCCGTGCGAATCGCCCTGGAACCCGATGACCTGAAGGCCTATCCGCTGCGCGTGGGGTTGTCGATGGACGTCACTGTCGATACACGCGGAGAGTAGCCATGAGCAGCACTGCATCTGCCGAAGCCATGGCCATCACGCCCCAGCCGCTGCAAGGCATACGCCTCGCGGCCGCGGCTTTCGCGCTCGGGCTGGCCAACTTCGTCGTCGTCCTCGACACCACCATTGCCAACGTCGCGGTGCCGCATATCGCCGGTGGGCTGGCCGCCTCCGCGACGCAGGGAACCTGGGTGATCACCAGCTACGCGGTTGCCGATGCCATCGCCGTCCCCCTCACCGGCTGGCTCGCCATGCGCTTCGGCACGGTTCGCTGGTTCCTGTTCTCCATCATTGGCTTCGGCCTTTTCTCGCTGCTGTGCGGCCTTGCCCAGTCGATCGAGCAGTTGCTCGCGTTCCGTGTCCTGCAGGGGTTTGCCGGGGGCCCGCTGATGCCGCTCTCGCAGATTCTGCTGATGCAGATATTTCCCAAGGAGAAGGCTGGAGCGGGCCTGGGCATCTGGGCGATGACCACCACCACCGCGCCGATTCTGGGCCCCATTCTCGGCGGCACGCTAAGCGACAACTGGTCCTGGCCCTGGATCTTCTTCATCAACCTTCCGGTGGTCGCCATCGTCGTCATGGGTTGCCTGGCGTTCATGAAGCCGTTCGAGACCCGACGCATCAAGGCACGGATCGACGTCATCGGGCTGATCCTGCTCGTCCTGTCGGTGGGCTCGTTCCAGATCATGATCGATGAAGGTCGCCTGCAGGACTGGTTCAGCTCGAACCTGATCATCGTGCTCGCCATCGTCGCCGCCATCTCCTTCGCTGCGTTCGTACTCTGGGAGTTGACCGCGAGCAACCCGGTGGTCGACCTGCGCGTGTTCCGCCATCGCGGTTTCACCTTCGCCGCGCTCGCCATGTCGCTGGGGTTCGCCGCCTTCTTCTCGCAGGTGGTACTGACGCCGCTCTGGCTGCAGCAGACGGCAGGCTATACCGCGACGCATGCCGGCTATGTCGTCGGTTGGCTGGGCTTCTTCGCCGTCCTGACCTCGCCCATCGCCGCCGGTCTGATCGGCAAGGTCGATCCACGCGTCACGATCTCGATCGGCCTGCTCTGGATGGCGTTCGTCTCGACCCTGCGGGCGGACTGGAACACCGATGTCGGCTACTGGACGCTGGTCATGCCCCACCTTCTGCATGGTCTGGGCATGTCCCTGTTCTTCGTCGGGCTCAGTGCCCTCGCCGTCAGCAGCGTTCCTGAAAAGGAGCAGACATCCGCCGCTGGCCTGCTCAGTTTTCTTCGCACGCTCGCCAGTGCCATCGGCACGGCAGTGGCGATGACCGCCTGGGATTGGCAGGGCCGCACGTCTCGCTCCGAGCTGACTGCGAGTCTGAACGACCCTGAAGGGGCGATGAGTCTGCTGCAGCAGGCGGGTCTGAGCTTCGAGCAGGCACGTGTAGCGCTCGAACAGCTGGTCGAAGTGCAGGCTGCGACGCTGGGAGTGCTCAACCTCTCCATGGCCGCCGCCGTCGGCTTCGTGCTGGCCGCCATCGCGGTGTGGCTGGCGCCCAAGCCCAGGAGCGTGACACTGGGCAGCGGCCACTGAGGCAAGCGGCCAACCGGCACATCAGAAGTGGTAACCGATGTTCAGGTTGGTCCGCAGCATCCGTTCGTCACGGTGCGTGGCGATGGTGCCGGTGCCACGTTTCCCTCGCCGGATGGCCGCTCACTCGGCGTCCGGCTGCGCCTCGGGGGCGGCCGACTGGAAAGGCTCCAGCTGCCGGCACTGCTCGACGATCCGCCGTATCGTCGGATAGGCGCTCAGCGGCACCCTGAAACGCTCGGCATTGAAGACCTGCGGCAGCAGGCAGCAATCCGCCAGCGAGGGCGTGTCGCCATGGCAGAAGCGACCGGTGTCGGGGGACTCGGCCAGCATGCGTTCCACGGCGCTGAAGCCACGTTCGACCCAGTGCCGATACCAGGCGTTGCGGCCGTCGGCATCGACATCGAGTTGCCGCTCCAGATAGCGCAACACCCGCAGGTTGTTCAGCGGGTGGACCTCGCAGGCGATCGTCTGAGCCAGCGCCCGCACGCGCGCGCGCCCCAGCGGATCTGCCGGGAGCAGTGGCGGCTGAGGATGGCACTCGTCCAGGTACTCGATGATGGCCAGCGACTGCACCAGGGTCGCATCGCCATCGCTCAGGACAGGCACCAGCTCATTCGGGTTGAGCGCGGCGAAATCGGGCACATGCTGCTGGCCACCGTCCTTCAGCAGGTGCACCGGCACAGCATCCCAGGCCAGCCCCTTGAGGTTGAGCGCGATACGCACGCGGTACGACGCCGAGCTGCGGAAATAGGTGTAGAGCTTGAGCACGCTTCAGGCCCCCATCGCTCAGGCCAGCGCCGGCAGCAAGGTGGCCGCGCACTCGCCAAAGCCGATGCGCGCAGCGCCAGCCCTCTCACACCAGCCGCGCAGTTCCATGCGATCGCCATCCTCCACGAAGGTGCGCTGCTCACCATTGGGCAGCACGACAGGCTGCTTGCCGCCCACCGTGAGCTCGATCAGCGCGGCCGCCTGGTCGAGCGTCGGGCCGGACAGCGTGCCGGTGCCCAGGATGTCGCCCGCGCGCAGGTTGCAGCCATTGACCGTGTGATGCGCGACCATCTGCCCCAGGGTCCAGTAGGCGTGGCGGTAGTTGGTGGCACTCAGCCGCGTGGCGACCTGCTCTTCGGCGCGCATCCGCGCCGTCTGCATCAGGACTTCCAGCTGGATGTCGAGCGCGCCTTCCTCACGGTCGCCAGGGGCGTTCAGGTAAGGCAGCAGCTCTGGGTCCTCGGCGTCACGTACGGGTGGTGCGGTGCGGTATGGGGCCAGCGCCTCCAGGGTGACGATCCATGGCGACAGCGTGGACGCGAAGTTCTTGGCCAGGAACGGACCGAGCGGCTGGTATTCCCAGGCCTGGATGTCACGCGCCGACCAGTCGTTGAGTAGCGACACGCCAAACACATGGCTCTCGGCCTCGGCCAGGGGAATGGCATGGCCATGGGCGTTGCCCCGCCCGATGTACACCGCCAGCTCCAGTTCGATGTCCAGCTTCCTGCTGGCCGCGAAGACCGGTGCGCTGGCGCCTGGCGGCAGGATCTGCCCGCAGGGACGATGGAAGTTCTCGCCGGACACGATCAGGCTGGAGGCACGCCCGTGGTAGCCGATGGGAATCCATTTGTAGTTGGGCATCAGCGGGTTGTCGGGGCGGAACAGCCGCCCGATGTTGGTCGCATGGTGCACCGAGGTGTAGAAATCGGTGTAGTCGCCGACCTGCGCCGGCAGGCTGTATTCGGCATCGGCCTGCGCGACCAGGCAGCGATGCAGCACAACGGCCTCGCGTGCTCCGGGGCGCAGCGCCCGCGACAGTGCCAGACGCAGGTCGGACCATGCCGCCGGGCCCATGTCCATCAAGCGGTTCAGGCTGGCCTCGCCTGCGGCGGCGGCCGCATCACCGCTGAAGATGCCGGCGGCGAAGGCGGCGTGCATGTCGAGAATCTGCTCGCCGATGGCGACGCCGCCGCGCCAGGGTTCGTCGCTGCCGCGGCGGCGGAAAACCGCGAACGGCAGATTCTGGATGGGGAAGTCGCTGCCCTTCAGGTTGGCGGACTCGACCCAGCTGACGAGCGAGGGGTCATGGGTTTCGTTCAAGGTAACCATGTGTCGATTGTCCTGCGCTTACTTGCGGTCCGGGTTGAAGTGCTTTTTCAGGCCCTGCCAGCACTGTGCGTAGTCGCGCTGCAGTTGCGGCGACTGCATCGCGTAGGGCGTGGGGATCAGGGGCATCGGCGTCTCGAACATGAAGGCCATCGTGTCCTTGATGTAGTCCGGCTGATCGATGTTGCGCGTGGATGAGCTCTCGAAGGTCTCGGCGTCGGGCCCATGGCCGGTGAAGCGGTTGTGCAGGCTGCTGCCGCCCGGGGCGAAGCCCCCGGCCTTGGCGTCGTAGACACCGTGAATCAGGCCCATGAACTCGGACGCCACATTGCGGTGGAACCAGGGGGCGCGGAAGGTATGCGCCATCGCCAGGGTACGCGGTGGGAAGATCACGAAATCCAGGGTGCCCAGCCCCGGCACGGCAGTGGGCGCGGACAGGACCAGGAAGATGCTCGGGTCCGGGTGGTCGTAGCTGATCGAGCCGATTGCGTTGAAGCGCCGCAGGTCGTACTTGTACGGGACATGGCTGCCTTGCCAGGCCACGACATCGAACGGCGAGTGGCCCATCTTCGCGCGCCACAGGTTGCCGCTGAACTTGGCGATCAGCTCGTGCTCACCCTCGACGTCCTCGTACCAGGCGACAGGCGCCTGGAAATGCCGCGCCGCTGCCAGGCCATTGGAGCCGATCACACCCAGGTCCGGCAGCCTCAGGTCCGCACCGAAGTTCTCGCAGATGTAGCCGCGCGCACTGCCATCCGGCAGGCCGACACGAAAACGGACGCCGCGCGGGATCAGCACGACCTCCTGCGGCTCGGCGTCGATCAGGCCGAACTCCGTGGTGATGTGCAGGCGGCCTTGCTCCGGCACGATCAGCATCTGCGCATCCGCGTTGTAGAAGGCACGCCGACCCATCGACTGATTCGCCGCATACAGATGCACCGCGATATCGACGTTGCCGGCCATCGTGACCATGCCCTGGAGGAAGTCCGTAGGCTCGCTCGGCAGCGGCAATGGGTTCCAGCGGAACTGGTTGGGCGAAGCCTCGGTGTCACTGAAATCACTGACCAGCTGGCCGTTGTCGATGCGCTCGAATGGCTGGTGCATCGACGACGGCCGGATGCGGTACAGCCAGGAGCGCCTGTTGAGATGGCGCTGCGCCGTGAATGCCGTCCCCGAGAACTGCTCGGCGTACAGCCCATAGGGGCACTGCTGCGGCGAGTTCTGTTCGCTTGGCAGTGCACCTGCCAGCGCCTCGCTGCTGAACTCGTTGCCGAAGCCGTGCAGGTAGCACAGGTCGTCACGGGTTACGGAATCAGGTTTGACGGTCATGATTTCACTCCTTCAATGCGAGATGACGACCTGCCCCGCCAGGCGGCCGTCAGGAACGTGGAGCAGAGGCTGGCTCCGGCCATCAGTGCACGATGTCGCCGTCGACCCGTGCTGCAGGTGCAGACGCAGTACCTCCCGTATGGGCGAACAGGAACAGCATCAACGCGGCGATCACCGTGGGGACGGCCATCGCCAGGAAAATCTCGCTGTTGCTCCACTCGAACTGGATCAGCAGGCCGCCGAGCACGGGACCGGCGATGGAGCCCCAGCGCCCGATGCCCAGGCTCCAGCCCAGGCCGGTGGAACGCAGCGCGGTCGGGTAGTAGGTCGCGGCCAGGGCGTTGACCGCCGGCTGGCCGCCGATGATGCAGAAACCGGTCACCGTCACCACGAGGAACAGCAGGGGCAAGCCGATGCCCGGCTGCCCGATGAGCGCGATGCTGAGTGCGGCAAGGGCGAAGCACGGCACCAGTACCTTGAAAAAGCCGATGCGGTCGATCACCGGCCCCATCAGCAAGGTGCCGAGCACACCCCCGACCTGCAGCGTGGTGCCCACCATGACGGCCGTCGAGGTGGACAGGCCGGCACTGGTGGCGATGGTCGGCAACCAGCTCGAGAGGAAGTACAGGTTCAGCAGGTTCATGAAGTTCACCACCCACAGCAGGACAGTCGCCACGCCGCGTCCCTCGCGAAACAGCTCCACGACCGGGGCGCTACCCTGCGCGGTCTCCGCCAGGGCATAGCGGGTACTGCCATCCACTTTCAGCGAGGGGTCGATCCTGCGCAGCGTCCTGCCCACTTCATCCAGGCGTCGGCCCTTGACCACCAGAAACTGCATGGACTCGGGCACGAACACGTACATCAGCGCCGCGATCAGCAGCGGGAAGATGCCGCCGAGATAAAACACCGACTGCCAACCCCAAAGGGGAATCATCCACGCCGACACCAGGCCTCCCAGCACAGCGCCGATGGTGTAACCGCAGGACACCAGCATCATCAGGGTGACGCGCTTGTTCCGGGGGCTGAATTCGCCCACCAGCGCCAGTGCGTTCGGCATGATGGCGCCGAGGCCAAGGCCGGTGACGAAGCGGATAACCTGCAACTGGCCAATGCTCGTCACGTGAGCCGTCACCAGCATGCACAGCGAGAAGAACACCGTGGCCCAGATGAGTACGGGGCGGCGGCCGATCTTGTCGGCCAGCACGCTCAACGTCAGCGAACCCACCAGCATGCCGAAGAGCCCTGCGCCGAACACCGGCCCCAGCTCGGCCTTGCTCACGCCCCAGTCGGCAATGATGGCCGGGGCCACGTAGCCCATCGACTGCACGTCGAAGCCATCCATGACCACGGTGAGCCCCACCATCATCAGGATCAAGAGCTGGCTGCGGCTGAGCCTGTTGCTGTCGATGACCGAAGGAATATCGATGGTCTGCACGGCGCTCATACGCGAGGTCCTTGTGCAGATGACGCTTGCTCGAGGAACGGCGATGGACCGCCAGTGTCACGGCGTTCAGGGCAGGTGCGCCCTGCATTGCCCGGCGTTGGATCATTGAACATGACTTGTCTCCGCTTAACCGAGATACGTGTACATTGGATAATCGATGCACTTATCGGACAAATTGTATTTTTCGATCCACTTATCGGGACAAGCGATGAATGTCACCTTGCGCCAGTTGCGCGCCTTCGTCACGCTGGCCAAGCTCGGGAGCTTCACCGAAGCCGCCACGGCCCTGCACATCACCCAACCCACGCTCAGTGGCCTGATCAAGGAGCTCGAGCAGGCGCTGGGGGTGCAGATCGTCAACCGCACGACGCGCAAGGTAGAGCTGTCCAGCGTCGGCAAAGAGTTCCTGCCGCTGACCGCACGCATCCTTCAGGACCTCGACGAAGCACTTCGGGCCATCACGGATATCAAGGAACTCAAGTCGGGTACCGTGCGCGTCGCGGCGCCTCAACTGATGGCCTGCACGCTGCTCACCGATGTGGTCAGCTCGTTCTCGCAGCTGTACCCAGGGGTCGACGTGCGCCTGTCCGACAGCCTGGTCGAGGACGTGCTGCCGAGGGTACAGGGTGGTGAAGTGGATTTCGGAATCGGCCCGGAGCGCACGGAAAACCGGGACATCGCGGCGCACCTGCTGTTCGACATGCCCTTCGTCGCCGTGCTGCCACAACAGCATCCGCTTACCCGGCATGAGCACCTGACCTGGGCGGAGTTTCTGGGCCACCCGCTCATCTCTCTGGAAGGCGAGTACACGCAGATCCTCCGCCGGGAACTGCACGCGGCGTCGGACCAGCTCAACTACGCGCCGGCGAAGGAAGTCTCCTTCATGACCACGGCGCTGAGCATGGCCAGCGCCGGCCTGGGTGTAACGGTATGCCTGCCCTATGCACGCTCCCTGCTCAGCCTCTACCAGCTGCAGACCCGGACCCTGAGCGAGCCCACGGTGCGCCGCAAGTTCCACCTGCTGGTGCGCAAGGATCGTGTGATCTCACCCGCCGCCCAGGCTTTTTTCGACTACCTGCTGGCCTACGTCGCGCAACAGAAATGGGGTTCCATGGCGCAGTAACGAGGCCATCGTGCCCATGCGATGCGACGCTACCGGCGTGTCGGTCCTCACAGGCGCTCGATAGCCGGCATGTGCCACTGACCGTCGAGCAGGCGCCGCTCCGGCAGGTAGATGCGCCCGGTCAGGCTGAACGGCCCGCTGGCTGGAATCGGCAGCCAGTTGCCCTGCTGCTCGGCGGCCGGCGTCTCGTGCTGCAGCCACAGGTCGAGCGAGCCGTCGGCGTTGTAGCGCAGCGGGTCGCGGTCACCCAGCGCATAGCGACCCTGCGGGTTGGCGATCAGGTAACCGTCACCGTCATAGGCCGTCACCGACCAGAACGCCCTGGCCGGCGGCAGCTCACCGGCGGCGAAATGCAGGCGGTAGCGTCGTCCCCCCTGCAGCGGCTGGCCCTGGCCATCGAGATTGGCGTTCGGGTAGATCGCGTCGGCTGCCAGGTTCGCACCGAAACCCACCATCGCCACCACCGCGCGCAGCCCGTAATCCGTGCCGTAGTCGCCGATGTGCAGCGGTGCTTCGCGCCAACCGTTGACCAGCCCTTGCGGGTCCTGCAGCGCCCGTTGCATCTCGCGCCCGGCCAGCCAGATACCCAGGCGCACGGCCTGTCGCTGCAGCCAGTTCCACTGCGGCGCTGCGCCAGCGTGTACGCCGAGCTGGCGCAGCTCGGCGACGGCGGCGCTATCGGCAGGCGCAGCGGGATTGTCCTGCAGCAGAGTGGCCAGGCGAGCGAAGAAGTCCTGCGCGCTCAGCGCCCGCATCTGGTACAGCGGAGATGGCCTGGAACTCTGCGGCATGGCGAATGGCAGCGCCGGGCTGGCGCTACCCTGCTGCCAGTCCTGCAGGCTGCGCAAGCGCACGCTGGCCTGGATCGCGTGCACGCTCGGGTAGTCGGCCTTGCCGTTGGTCTGGATACGTCCCAGCAACCAGGCGAGACGCGTCGGTGAACGCAGCAGGGTCAGCCCTGCCGGCACCTGCCCGTCCCAGTGCGGGCCGACCAGCAGGAAGCTTCCGCCCTGGCTGCCGAGCGTGCGACTGCCAAGGCTGGCGAAGACGTTGCTCCAGGCATCGAGAAACTGCATCAGCAGGTAGCGCTGGCTGGCCGGCACCTCGAACACCCAGGGCCCGGCATCCAGATCCAGCCAGGCCTGGGTGTAGAGGGTGTCCACGTTGGGACGCACGAACACGCGGTAGTCCGCGTCGGGAAAGGCCGGCATGTGCAGCAGGCGATTGGCCGGCGCGATGTCGCTGACGAAGTCGTGCCGGGTAAGGTCAGCCAGCACCAGCGGATAGCCGAACACATAGCCGCGGGCCGCCAGGCCCAGGGTTTCGCGCTGGCTCCACGCCAGGCCGCCGCTCAGCAGCGCAGCCAGCACGCCCAGAAGCAGCAGGCGACGCCACAGCGTACACGGTTTACGCAGAAGGCAGGGGGACAGCTTCAACTCGTTCATGAACGTTTTTCCGTATTCAGGTTGCTCATGGCAAACGCTGGATGGCCGGCGGCACCCACTGTTTGTCCAGCACCGACGCCTTGGGCCAGTACAGGCGCAGGAACAGGCTGAAATCCTCCGCCGGGGCCGGCAGCCAGTTGCTCAGCTGTTCGGGCGCCTGGGGCTGCTCGTGCTGCACGTACAGATCGAGCGAGCCATCGGCGTTGTAACGCAGGTCGCTGTCACCGCTGAGGGCATAGCGCTTGAGCGCATTGGCACTGAGAAACTGCTGGCCGTTGTACAGGGTCAGCGACCAGAAGGCGCGCACCGGCGGCAGTTGCTCCTTGCCGAAGTGCAGCACGTAGCGATGCGCGCCCGTGAGCGGCTGGCCCTGCGGGTCATTCCACAGGTTGGGGTAGATCGCGTCCGCCGCCAGGTTGGCGCCCAGGGCGACCTTGGCCACGATCGCCCGCTGCTCGTAGCGGGTGCCGTAATCGCCCAGGTCGTAGCCGATCCGCCAGCCGTTGTAGGTCGGCAACTGTTCCAGCACTTGCTTGCTGTTGGCCATTACCTGCAGCACCTTCTCGTAACCAAGGGCACTGCCGAGCCGCTGCAAGGGTGACAGGCGCGCCAGGCAACCAGGGCCGAACAGGCCGGTAGCCCGGATGCGCTGCATCATCGGCGCATCGGCGGCGCTCGGCGGGTTGTCCTTGAGTAACTGGCAGAAGGTGGCGAAGAACTCGTCCTGGCTCCAGCTGGCGACCTGGCGATCCGGTGACGGGCTCAGCGCCAGTCGCGGCAGCTCGACCATGGCCACCGGCGCCGCCGCTCCAGCCGGCTGTCCCTGCCAGGTGCTCAGTGGCATCAGCCTGAAGCGCTCCTGCAACTGGGTGACCGCCTGGTACTCCTGCTGATTGGCGGTTCTGATGCGGCCGATCAGCCAGGCCAGCTGGGTCGGCACCCGGATCAGTTCCAGCCCGGCGGGTGTCTCGCCCTGCCAATCCGGCCCGGCCACCAGATAGCGCCTGGCGGCCGTGCCGATGGTGCGGGTGCCGGGGCTGGTCACCACATTGCTCCAGGCATCCATGATCTGCATCATGTAGAAATGCCCACGGGTATCGGGAATCTCCATCACCAGCGGCTCGCGGCGCAGGTCGAAGTGGCTGATGCTGTAGAGCGTGTCGATGTTCGGCGACACCACGCCATTGAACTCCGGATCAGGGAAGCGCTTGGCGTGGTTGAAGCGGTTCATCGCACTGGTGCCGATCAGCATCTGGTGCTGCTTGGTGACCTCCATCATCACCAGAGGGAAACCGAACAGGTAGGCCTGCGCGGTGTCCCTGGCCTGCTGGATCAGGTTGTAGCCAGCCAGACCCACGCCCCCCAGCACAGCGGCAGCGATGCCCAGCCCCAGGCGCCATTTCTTGTTCAGTGACATGTCAGGCTCTCCTTCAGCGGACGCCGGCATTGCGCAGCGCAGTTGGGGTGTACTCGGCGGCCAGCGCTTCGAAGCCGAACTCCAGGCCGCCGCGCTCCTCGTTGCGCATGCCCGAGGCGATGTAGCGACCATTGAGCAGGTCATACAGCGCCTCGATGCCCATCCAGGGAATCTGCTGGTCGTAGCGGTAGCTGCTGTAGCCCTCACCGACGCGCCACAGCGTACCGCGTGCGTCGTAATGGTCGGCCAGGGCGATCTGCCAGGTATCTTCATCGATATACAGCTCGCGCTTGGCATAGATGTGGCGCTGCCCTTCCTTGAGCGTGGCCTGCACCACCCAGACGCGGTGCTTCTCGTAGCGGGTCAGGTCGGAGTTGATGTGCCCGGGCTTGACCAGGTCGGCGTACTTCAGCTGCGGCGAATCGAGCTGGTAGTTGTTGTAGGGGATGTAGATTTCCTTCTTGCCCAGCAGCTTCCAGTCGTAGCGATCCGGCGCGCCGTTGAACATGTCCAGGTTGTCCGCCACGCGCTGGCCTTCGGAGGCCGGATAGGGGCCGTCGTAGGCCACCTGCGGGGCGCGCCGCACACGCCGTTGGCCGGCACTGTAGAGCCAGGCCATGCGCGGCTCCCTGACCTGATCGAGGGTCTCGTGGACCAGCACCACGTCACCGGAAAGACGCGCCGGCGCGGTCACCATCTGTTTGTAGTAGAACAGCACGTTGCCCGGGTTCTGCGGGTCATAGCCCTTGATCTTGTCGCGATAGCTGAGCTGCTGCCGGAAGTGCACCGGGGTGAAGGTGCCACTGGCCAGCGGCGTGGCCTGCACGTGAGTGCGCCGGGCACTGCCACCGCGGTAGCGGGTGATGTGGTTCCACAGCACTTCCAGCCCGCTCTGCGGGATCGGGAAGGGATAGGCGGTGTCGAGGTCCTGCAGACCATTGCCCCCTTCCACCAGCCTGGCCTGGCGCGCGTTGCGGGCAATGGCCTGGTAGACCTGGTCCGGCAAAGCGGCACTGCGGTGGGTGGGGAAAACCCGCAGGCGATAGCTGTCCGGGTAGCGCTTGAGCATCGCCATCTGCCCGGCACTCAAGTGCTCGCGGTGCTGCTCGGCGTTCTGCGCCGTGATGACCAACAGCGGCTGCTCGGCTTCGAATGGATTGCTCAGGAAGCCGGCGGCATCGAGGCGGCCGGCATCCTTCGGCAGGCCACCCGTCCACTCCGGAATCGAGCCGTCGGCATTGCCGGCGCGCTCCGCGCCGACCGGGGTCAGGCGGGTGCCGAGCGTGGCGGCTGCTTCGGCGGAGACGGCTGCCTGCGCGTTGCCACAGATCAGGGCGGCCAGTACGGCAAGGATCAGAGGTGTCTTGTTCATGTTCGGTCTCCGCTCAGAATGACACGCCAACGCTCAGCGCCACGAAATCGCGGTCCACGTTGACGTTGTAATCACCGCCGAAAAAGTCGGTGTACGACAGGCTGGCGCTGTAGGTGCTGAGGTAGCTGGCGTCGACGCCCAGGCTGATGGCCTTGGCCCCTTCGTTGAAGCCCGGCTCCGGGCCGTAGCCGCTGACATCTTGGGACCAGGCCAGATTGGGGTTGAGCTGGACACCGGGGATCAGGTTGCTGAACTCCCAGATCGCCCGCACCCGATAGCCCCAGGCATGGCGTGTGGTGAAGCCTTCGTCGGTGCAGTTGCCTGGCGAACTGGCGTTGGTGGCACCGGTGCAGATGGCATTGTCGGGGTACAGCTCACCCGCCCCGTAGAGCGTGCTGCGGCCATAACGCACGCCACCCTTGCCCTCCAGCCCGCCGACCCAGGTGCTGGCGACCTCACCGACCAGTATCAGCCGGTCGGCACCCATCACCTGATCGAAGAAATGCGTGGCGGTGATCTGCGCCTGGGTGACTTCCTTGCGGCGGTAGCCATAGATGTCCATGTCGTTGCCCAGCACTGTGTCGCCGGAGCTCACCAGCGGCGTGGCGGCGCCCGTCCCGAGCACTGCCAGCACCTGGTCCAGCGGGTTGATCTGCACCGGCATGTTCGGCCGGTAGCTGATCTCGCCCGCCAGCGTGGTACCGCTGTCCAGGCTGGTATTGAAGCTCAGGCCATAGAGGCGGATGTCTTCCGGAAAGGCGGCGAAGTAACGCGCGCTTCCCAGGCGGTATGCCTGCACCAGGCCCTGCCCCGCAGCACTGCCGATGAAACCGGCGCAACCCGGCCCGGGAATGCCGAGGTTGCCGCACAGCTGCGGAGCGAAATCGAGATTGCGGGTGTTCGGCCCGGTCGTGGTGCTGAAATACGGCTGACGGCTGTGGTAGTTGATGAAGTAGCCGGCGAATTCACTGTTCAACTGTGGGGCGAACCAGCGCAACGCCACTCCCCACTGGCCGCTGTCACGCGCATCGCGGTCGGCACTGCGCGGCACCTTGACGCCTTCCCCCGTCAACTCGATGCCGAACGGGGCAAGCGCCGCCTGGGCGGTGGCGTTCTGATCGAGAGCCGGCCCCGTGTGCAGCTGATCGCAGCCCTCGGCGATCACGTCGTTCTGGGAGAAGAAGGTGCCGCAGTTGTCGACCACGGTCTGATCCCACTCCAGCTGATAGAAGCCCTCCACAGAGAGGTCATCGGTGATGTTCTGCGACAGGTAGAACAGGTTCACCGGTATCAGGCCTTCCTTGATTTCCGCACCCGGGCGGCGGACTGCGGCAACGTCCAGCGGATTGATGCTGTTGATGCCTCCCTGGATGAAGGTGCTCTCGCCCCAGCTGACCACCTGCTTGCCAAGGCGCACCGCGCCCGGCAGCTCGCCGATCAGGTAGTTGTGATAGATGAAGGCATCGAGCAACTGGGCGCCAGCGGACTTGGCCCCCGCCTTCGCCTCGCGGTCGTCGATTGCCTTGTACTCACGATGCTCGTCCTTGAGCTCGACGTCGTACCAGTACTTGCCGCGCAGGAACACACCGCTGTCGCCGTACCTGAGTTCCAGGTCGTGAACGCCCTTGAAGATCTTCGAGAAGGTCTTGCCCTGCTCGAAGTTGCGCCGACCATCGTCGCCGCTGTGGTAGACGATCAGTTCCGGCTTGGGGTTGCGCAGCGCCCAAGCCGCGCCGACCGAGAGGTTCGAGTCGAACTGGCCTTCGATTTCGCCGAGCTGGAAGGTCAGCGCCGATGCTGGCAAGGAGGCGAAACTGGCAAGACTGGCGGCAACGGCAAGGCGTGCCTGCCGCCAGGGCAGATGATGGGCGTTCATGGGGTGGGTACCTCTTGTTCTTGTAGGTTGCAACAGACGGTTCTTCCGCAGCTCGCAGCTCGAGTCGAGCTCGGCCGGTCGATCCGCAAACCGTGACGCCCCGACGACTTCGCTCGGTTGACGAGCGTCGCCATCACTGTTGTAGGCAGGGGTCCATGGAAATCGATGGCGTCTGGACGCAGCTCGTAACGAGCCTGGGCCACAACGACGCATGTCGGGTTTTCGGTGAGTAGGTGCGTGCTCCTGACAGGTTCTTGCCGGTTTGCCCAACTGGGCGATACACGGATAATGAAAGCCTGTAGAGCTCACTCAGTGGCAGGCGCGAAATGGACAGAATTCCCTTAAGAGTGGCCAATCTGCAGCGCTATCACCGCGGCGCACTGGGAGAGGTACTGGAACGCTACCTGCGTGGCACTCAGCGCTGCCGCGAGGGCGACTACAGCATGTTCACCCTGGAGCAACTGCTGGCCGAAGCGCAGCGTCATGACCCTGCCATCGGCCTGAACCTGTTCGCCCACTTCAGCGCACAGGATCGCCACATGCTGGCGCATGCCTGCAAGTACTGCGCGAACGTCGACGAAGCGCTGCGTTTCTGGGCCCGTTATGCGCGGCTGGCATCGGACATGGACAATGTGCGCTATGTCGAGGAGCAGTCCGGCGCCGCGCTGGAGGTGTGGGTAGAGGCACCGGAAACGCTGGCGCGCTTCACCGTCGAGCACTACTTCACCATGTGCATCACGCTGGCCAACGAGACCAACTCAGGCCAGCTGCGCCCCATACGGATCGATTTCGCTCATGCTCGCCCGAGCTATCACGAGCACTATGGACGGATCTTCGGTGAATCCGTGCGCTTCGGCTGTCCAAGCAACCTGCTGGTCTACGCGAGTGAAGACCTGAAGGTACCGCTACAGACTCGTCATGCCGGGATGTTCGAGGTGATCTGCCAGGAGCTGGACCGCTGCCTGGCGCGCCAACACCAGCTCAGCGGCTGGGCAGGCAAAGCAGCCCAGAGCATGCGCCGCACACTGAGTGAGGGGCGCGTGCCCGGACTGGAGGAACAAGCCAGTGCCTTGCACCTGAGCTCGCGGACGTTGCGCCGGCGCCTGGAACAGCAGGGGCTGAGCTTCCGCCAGTTGCTCGACCTGGTACGCCTGGAGCTGGAACAGCAACTGCAGTTGCAGGGCGTGGCGCCTGCGGAGATTGCCACCCGCCTGGGCTACAGCGATCTCGATGCCTACCAGCATGCGCGGCGGCGTTGGCGAGGGGATGAGCCCCAGACCTGACACCAGCAACGCTCTAGGGTGTCGCCCCCCGCCCTGCATTACCGATCACCGCGAGGTCGTGCGGACGCAGGTGCAACTTGGCGTCGTTGCTCATCATCTGAAAGGCCCAATCGACAAAGGTCCGGACCCTGGCCGACAGAAAGCGACTGGCCGGATAGACGATGTGCACCGGCTGCGGCCGCAGGTGCCACTGAGGCAATACCGGAACCAGGCGGCCCTGCCTCACCAGATGCTCCACGGCAAACGGAGAGGCAGGCGTGATACCAGCGCCCATCGTGGCGGCGGCAACTGCGGACTCCGGGTCATCCAGCAGCAGCCTCGGCGTGCGCTTCAGATCGTACGCGGATGCACCCGAGCGCAGGAACCAGGGCCTGGGCGTATTGGTTCTCGGGTCGAACCAGCCCACCAGGTCGGCCCGCTCGAGCACCTCTGGCTCTGCAGTGGGCCCGAAATCCTGCATGTAGCCCGGACTGGCATAAAGGCCGGCATGCACATCCATCACGTGGAGCGCACTGAGCGAAGAGTCATCGACAGGACCTCCGCGGATGGCACAATCGATTCCGTCTTCGAGCAGGTTTCTCACCTGATGGTGGGCACCGAGCAATACCTGTATCTGCGGGTAGCGATCGCGAAACTCGATCAGCTTCGGAGACAGTATCCACCGGCTGAACGCCGTCTGCGTCTCCACTCGCAAGCGTCCCTTGGGCGAACTCGTCACGCCCATGACGCGCGCCTCGAGCTCCTCGATGCTGTCCAGCACCTGCCGGCACTGTTCGGCATACGCCAGGCCATCGGCAGTCAGGCTGATGGCCCGGCTGGTACGGTTCAGCAAGCGCACACCCAGCGCTTTCTCCAGATCGGCGACCCGCTGGGACACCCGGGCCTTGGGTATGCCGAGTACATCGGCAGCCCGGCTGAACGATCCGTGCTCGACCACACAGCTGAAGGTCCTCATCGCACTCAACTTGTCCATATGAGTCACCTTGAACGACAACGATAGACAGGCAAGGGACGCCGCCTCACCCAGGGCGCCGGTCCGGCGCCAATTGGGCGCGTGCCTGGGGAGACCGGGGAAATGCCCCGTCCGGGCACATCACTTCAACGGCCCAATCGACGAAGGCCCGAACCCGAGCCGAAAGATGGCGGCTGGTCGGGTAGACGATATGCACCGGCTGCGCCTTGAAATGCCATGCCGGAAGCACGGGGACCAACTGCCCCTGGCTGATATAGCCTTCCACGGCAAAGCGCGGAGCGAGGGTTATCCCGCCCCCCACCAGCGCCGCAGAAACCGCAGACTCTGGGTCGTCGAACACCAACCTGGGCGACTTCTTCAGGTCGTATTCGGCATCCTCCGAGTGCAAGCACCAGGGTTTTGCAGCATTCGACTCGGAGTTGAACCAGCCGAGCAAGTCGGCTTGCTCCAGCCCCCCCGGGGAATCCAGCACACCGAAGCGCTCCAGGTATCTCGGGCTTGCATACAGCTGGAACGACACATTCATGAGGTGGCGGGCGATGAGTGAGGAGTCGCTGAGGTGCCCCCCTCGTATGGCACAGTCGATGCCGTTTTCCAGCAGATGCCGAGTCCGATCATAGCCCCCCAGATGCAGCTGGATCATGGGATAGCGGCGACGAAACTCGGCTAGCCGGGGAGCGATAATCCAACGACAGATCGAGGTCTGGGCATCCACCCGCAGGTAGCCTTTCGGAACATTGACCGCACCGCTCATGCTCGCTTCGAGTTCATCGACATCGTCCAGGATCTGCCGACATCGCTCCACGTAGGCCGCACCGTCGACGGTCAGCTTCATGACCCGCGTGCTTCGCTGCAGAAGCCGTACTCCCAGCTCGCTCTCCAGGTCGGATACGAGTTGTGAAATCCGCGTACTGGGAACACCGAGGGAGTTGGCGGCCTGACTGAACGAGCCCAGGTCCACCACCCGGCAGAGGATGCGCATCGCGCCAAACTTATCCATAGGAGCCACTCCACGCGCTCAAGGGTCAGGGTTAGGCGGCCTTGCCTACAGTGGGGTGATACTTCCTCAGGTCAAGCGTAGTCCAGGTGCAAAGTGGGGATGACACGCGGAGCAAGGGGTGTCGGGTACGGCCGCAATACGCGGCAGCAGGATGGTTTCCAGGGCGACACCGTTTCATCTCGGGATAAGGCGCGGTGCTGCCGCAGGAATACCTCAAGGCTGTTGCTCGACACTCGGCGCCAGCAAACCATCGATCGCCGGTTCGAAGTAGGCCACCTGCAACGGATAGGCCTGCCCCATCAGCTCACCCTGGCCGTACCAGATCACGCCATTCTGGCGCAGGGTCATGCCGTCACGGCCGTACTCGAACAGACTGCCCACCGAGCTGCTGAAGGCGAAGCGATCAGTGTCCATCTGCAGCAGCTTGTACGTGGAGCCCGCCGGTGGCAGCTGCGCCTCAATGCACTCGAGATAGACCGACGCGAGCCTCTCGAACAACTGCGTTGCCTGCTCGCGGTACTCGTTGACCGTAAGGCCAGGACGACGCTGCAACTCGGCAGCGATCAGCACAAACACATCGGCGTTGGCGCGTGCCGCCGCCAGCTTGAGCGGCAGCACGTTGGCAAGACGGGCGCTGTCGACCTGCAGGACGGGCTGGCTACCCTGTTCGGGCGCCTTGCTCTGCGTCTCAGCCTGAGGGACAGCCACCGTCAACTCGGACACGTCCACCGGCGACAGCACCGTGGTCGCCAGGTATGCGGCACAGGCAGAGGCCTGCGCAGAGCGGTCAGAATTGACCAGCAACGACAGGTCGTGACCGTGCTTGGGAACATGGGCCACATCGACATGCTGTTGAGCGAGAAATGCGTTGACCTGCTCCTGCTTGGCCTGTCCACGCGCCAATCCACATACCTGCATCATCACGGCATGGTTGCGTTGCCCGGCGAAGGTCGGCGACAACGAAAACACGGCATCCTGAATGATCGGCAGCGCCGGAATGTTCACCCAGTTGCGCGGAACGGATGCTGTGGCGGGTTGCTCGCTCCGGCAGCCAGCGAGACTGCTCAGCATCAGCAGAAGGGTGATGCCGATGGGGCGCAGCAGCGGGCTTTTCCCGCTCGGAACGGTCATGTTCAGCATAGGTGCCTCTGGTTCTCGAATGTTGGAAAGTCCGGGCTACAGCGGATCTGCGCGAAGGAAAGAAAGGTCACCACTGGTAGCCGACACCGACCGACAGCCCCAGCTCGCCCTGGCTGTTGGTGTTGCCCTGCAGCTTGGTCACCCAACTGCCACTGTCGGAAATGCGCGACACACCGATGGCCAGGGCGGACTGGCCGCGATAGCTGCTCAGCCCCGCCGCAGTCATGCTGGCGCCCGGGACGTAGGGCTGCGGCAGGCTGGCCATTGCCATGGCACCGGCAATCCCGGCGCTGAGGATGTCGTCCTGCTTGCGCAGGTCGCTCTTCAGTTCGGCAAAACGCTGGTCGGTATAGCTGTTGGCGTTGCTGGTGATGCCGTTGATGCTGCTGTTCAGCTGAGCGAGGTTGACCGCATCCGTGTCCCGAGTGCCGGCCGCGACGTTGGTGATCTGGCGCTCCGCGCCGGCGCTGCCGACCGAGACACTGTTGTCACGATCCGCTACCGAGTTGCTCCCCAGGGCCACGGAATTGTCCCGGATGGCGCTGGCGCTGGTGCCAATGGCGACGCTGTTGCCAGCCGACGCCACGGCTCCCGAGCCACCGGCGACCGAGTTCAGCCCCTCAGCCTTGGGCGCGACCGGAGCATTGCTCTGATTGACCCGAAACATGCCGGCATCACCGCGCTCGACCTGGGTGACACGCGCATCGATGATCTGCACCTCGTTCGTTACCTGGCTCACATCGCCAGTGACGGCGGCGATCTTCTGGTCGACGCCCTTGAGCTGGGCGACGTTCACCGCATCGCTGTCCTCGGAGCCGGCAGCCACCCCGGTGATCTGGCGATTCCCTGCGGCAGTGCCGACACCGACTTCACCCACGGAAGTCTGCGTTTCGCTCAGCGCGAAGGCGGCGTAGTTCGCCTGTGCCCCGCGATCAGCCAACGAGCCTGCCCCCAGCGCCACCGAATTGGCCTGGCTGGCACTGGCATTGGCGCCAATGGCCACGCTGCTGTCGCCAGTCGCCTGGGCAGCGCTGCCCACGGCTGTCGCACCCTGGCCCGACGCCTCGGCCTCGTTCCCCATTGCCACGGCACTGGAACCGCTGGCCCGGGCATCGGGCCCCACAGCGACCGAGTCCGTACCACTTGCCACCGCGTCGGCCTTGTTCGAGCTGGCGCGAAAGTACTTGATGCCGCCGCCATTGTTGAGCGTGGCCAGGGATCCCTCGAGCGTGCTGACCCGACCATCGATCAGGGTGATCTGCTGGTTGGTCTCGTTGAGCTGGGACAGGTTGACCGCATCGCTGTCATTCACACCGCGAGCGACGTTGGTGAGCGTGGTGCCACCGCGTCCGGTGAGGCTGTCGTAGGCGCTGCCCGCCAGGGTGATGGTGTTGTAATCGATGGTTCCGCCACCGTTGAGGTCGTACTTCACCGAACCACCGCTGGCAGCGTTCAGTTGAGCGACGGTGGCGGCATCGCTGCCATTCACGCCGGCCGCAAGATTCACGATGCGGGTGCCGGCAGCGTCGATGCCGCTGACGGTGAGACTCGGCCCTCCCACGATGCTCAGGCCATTGCTGTCGAGCAGGGCGTTCCCGGCGGACAGCGATGTCACCGCAAGGTCATCGCTCAGATCGAAGGTCACCTCCTCACGGCCGTTGCGGGTCGTATGAGCGATGACCAGGTTGCCATCGGCGTTACCCAGGTTGACCTCACCACCTGGCGCCACGTTACTCGCGCCCCCTACTCCGGCACTCAGTCCCCACCCTGCATAGGCCGCCGTGCTGACGCTGCGCAACTGCGCCACGTTGACCGCATCACTGTCTTCGGTGCCGGCAGCCACACCGGTGATCTGACGAAAGAGCCCGTTCCCAGCGTCGCCCACGGCCAGCGCCCCGGAGGTGCTTTCAGTCGCGGCGATGCGCGCATCCAGGCGGTCGATGGCATTACTGGCCGGGTTGTAGCCCGCCATTCCCATGCCGGTATCCGCGATGGAGCCATTACCCAGGGCTATGCCTCCGGCCACTGTGACATCAGCCACATTGCCGATCACGAAAGCGTTGGCCACATCCAGGTCGTTGCCGTTACCGATGATGCGACTACCGGTAGCCGTTGCCTGCAACTTGCTGTCGTTGCCAAACACCCCTGCATTGTCGGCACGGATGTCGTTGTCGTTGCCCAGCGAATAGGACCCCGTCCCGGAAACGGTCGTCGGGTCGCCAATGGCACCGGACTTGCTGCCACTGACCCGGTTGCCGAAACCGATACTGATCGCTCGACCGCCTGACGCCTGCGCATCGGTACCGATGGCGATGGCATTGCTCGCGGATGCCCTGGCCTGATAGCCAACCGAAACGCTGCTCCACGCCTCGATCCCGGAGCCGGCACGAACGCCCAGGGCGATATTGGCGACACCCGTCACGTTATTGCCGGCCTGCAACCCGATGGCAACGTTGTTGTCGCCCGTTACACCCTGCCCGGCCCGATAGCCTGTCGCGACATTGGCACTGCCGGTCGAATCCCTGCCTGCATCGTTTCCACCGGCGAAGTTGTAAGACCCCACCAGATTGATTCCGGCATCCAGACCAATGGCGGTATTGGCATCGCCGGTGACATTGTGACCAGCCCAGGCACCGAATGCCGAGTTGTAATCGCCGACCACCCTGTTCGAGGCGAAATGCCCCATGCCGGTATTGCTTTGTCCCTCGCTGTAGGACCCCGCATCGAAGCCGACGAAGGCGTTGTCGATACCCAGCAGCTGCTGACCCGCACTCTGCCCAACGAGGATGTTTCGCTCGCCCACCGCTCCCGACCCGGCCAGCGTGCCGATGACGACCATGCCATCGGACTGGGCCTGCGCCTCACCTCCCAACGCCAGGCTGGATGAACCAACGGCATTGGCATAGGCACCAAGGGCCACGGAAGACTCGCCCAGTGCCTGGGACTCCCCTCCCAGGGCCATCGCATTCAGTGCCATGGCCTGAGCGCTGGTACCGAGGTAGATGGCGTTGCCAGCCATCGCCTGGCCTTGCATGCCGATGCCAATCGAGTTGGAGCCAGCGGACAGGCTGGAATTACCCCCGATATTGATCGCATTGATATTGCTGGCCTGGGACTGCGAGCCGATGGCGATACCGCCCATGCCGGTGACCGTCGCGGTACTGCCAATGGCAATGGCCGCATCCTCGCAAGCGTTGGCTCCGTCCCCGATCGCGATGCGGTCATCGGCAGACGTCACGCAGTCGGTAGCGCCTGCCACCTCATAGGCCTCAACCGAGGGAAGAGAGACGACGCCGCCAATCAGCCCAATGACCAGCAGCCCACGCTGTACAACAACCGAACGGGACAGGCTGCAACGCATTCCCCACGCGGATGCAACCCTGACAGGCCCGCAAAAGATATTCCAAACAACGTATTCAATTGGACTCATAAGTTCCCTTATCGAGAGAAACTCTCTATCTATCTGCAACACCAATAAGGGCCACTCCGACCAACATGAAGTTGCGCATTGAAATTCGAGACGAACAGGCGCCTTCATTCACGCAACAACAAGCCATTCGACTTGAACTCGCCAGACGGCAACTGCCAAGCCTGAAAGGTTTACAAGAGGGATCGTGCAGAATCTGCCACTAGTCAGGAGCACTCATAACGACGAACTCCGAATAAAAAGAGGATGACGCGACCAACTCGGCCACAACTGAGGAGCCTTGAATATATTTCCCTGCGCCCAGGCTGCAGATGTTCCTCTGGCCAAGGCAAGGTCTTCTTCGTTCTCGACACCCTCGATGACGACATCCGGCGCGAACGTTGATGAAATGCTGACCAGATTATTCAGCACTTCCGCAGACCGTTCGTTTTCGCGCGCCCGATGAAGATAGCCCGCATGGATCTTTATGATATCCGGCTGAACGCGCCTGACGAAATCCAGTGTCGTGAACCCCGAACCGAAATCATCTATTGCGATCCTGCATCCCAACACTTGTAGACGTCGAACAAAGTCAACCGCTGTTTCAGGATGGAGCATCGGCAAGTACTCGGTAATTTCCACCGTCAGCCTGGACGCCAGATCCGGTTGCAGCGCCAGCAATTCCATAATGGATATCCACCAGGAGTCATCCACCGCACTGCTCGAGGATATGTTGCAGCCAAGCTTCACCTGAGGCTCCTGGCGCAACATAGCCAGCAGGCTCAACACCACGCTGCGATCAAGACGACGAATCAAGCCCAGCTTCTCCAGCGTGCTTATCGTCTCCTCCCCTGTGGTGGCGCGCTGCGTGAAAGTCTCGACGGAGCGCAACAGGCCTTCTTCGTACAGTGCCTGCCGCCCCTCGCCAAGCGAGACCACCGGCTGGAAGGCAAGCGCGAAATCCTGCCTGCCCAGCCCCCGGTAGAAGGAAGCCGCGAACTCCATATCACTCTCGTAGGAGAGCCGCCAGTCAATGGAACACTGCACTTCCGGCAATGGCATCGGCGCTGGCGGAGACATTTGATTGATTTCCGCAAGCGACGGCGTACCAAACAGATCGAGCGTGACAAAGCCGACCGAGAGCACCGGAAATATTGCAATGCCCTCTATTTCAAATGGCGGAGCACTCAGAATCAATTGCCACCGTTCAAGTTCCTGCAAGGCAAGGCAATAACTGGTTGGAAAGCCCACATGCATATGCATGAGAAAAGCGCCTTCGCCGACCATGGAGATAATCGCGCCCCGGCTATGCCCACGAAATGAAATCTCGTTGACCAGGGCATGCACGAAATCGTCGCCATAAACCGTGCGAACATGTTCGAGATTTCGCAACACGACAAAGATATGCGTAAACCCGGCAAGCCCTGTGTCAATGCAAGAATCACCCAACTTAGACATCTCTATCCTCCCTGGCCATTCCCGCCTCGTTTCGTCTGACATCCAAGCCTGTTGTCATAACCACTGGCAAAAGTTGTTTCATACAGGGCAGCACTTCCCCAGGCCGGCAAGACATAAACAGAGATGCCTCACAACCCGCCTAGCACGATTCAGGATTTGTTTCAGTTCACGGTAATTACTTTCAAATTCACCATCAATATCGAAAACCGAGAATCACCGTTAAACATTGTTGAACAAACGACCAGCGCTTGCGTCAAGTCAGACTTCGCGCTGCGCTACCTGCACAAGAACCTGTTTGATGCCCCAGCGTGAGAGGACCTTGGGGGCAGAGGCGCCTCGACAGGGTTCTGGTGATCCGCGCCGGTGAGCCACCTATGGCTTCAGCGTCACACCAGGCTGTTGCCGACCGCCGGCTGGAGTGGCGCCCATGCAGCGGGGTTGAACAAGCACCTGGATTCGCTGTGCAGAACCCGCCTCGAGGCCTCGCCCAGCCTGGCCTGGAACCCTGAAGCCCAACGAGCGTTTGACGCTAAGCATCTGAGTTGAAAACAGTTTTCTAGCAAATAGCGGTTGACAGGAAGATATCTGCCGGTAGAATGCCGCCCCACAGACGCGGGATGGAGCAGTCTGGTAGCTCGTCGGGCTCATAACCCGAAGGTCGTAGGTTCAAATCCTGCTCCCGCAACCAGCTTCACGGAAAGGCCACTCAATGAGTGGCCTTTTTGCTTTGGCGAAAAATTAACTTTTTCGATCAAAAGCAACAAATCGATTGACAACCTCTCAAGCAAGCGTAGAATTGCCGGCGCGGGATGGAGCAGTCTGGTAGCTCGTCGGGCTCATAACCCGAAGGTCGTAGGTTCAAATCCTGCTCCCGCAACCACCTTCAGAAAAAGGCCACTCATCGAGTGGCCTTTTTCGTTTCCGGCATTGACCTCCCTCAGCTTCGCTTAAGGCAATCGGCCTATTCTTGGCGTACCTGCCACAGACGCAGGACATTGACCGAGGAAAGCCTGAATGAACTGGAAGAACACCCCACCACGCTATGGAAGCCTGTCCATTGGCCTGCACTGGCTGATGCTGATCCTGATCGCCGCCGTCTACGCCTGCATCGAACTCAAGGGCAACTTTCCCAAGGGCAGCGATACCCGCGAACTGCTCAAGCAATGGCACTTCATGCTCGGCCTCGGCGTTTTCGCTCTGGTCTGGCTGCGCCTGCTGGCCCGGGCCCTGGGCAGCACACCGGCGATCGTACCGCCGCAGCCATCCTGGCAGGCACTAGCCGCGAAGCTGATGCACCTGGCGCTGTACGCCCTGATGATCGGCGCACCGTTGGCCGGCTGGCTGATCCTCAGCGCCGCCGGTAAACCCATCCCCTTCTTCGGCCTCGAGCTTCCCGCACTGATCGGCCCGGACAAGGCACTGGCCGGGCAGATCAAGGAGCTGCACGAGCTGGGCGGCACCGCCGGCTACTGGCTGATCGGCCTGCATGCCGTCGCGGGTCTGTACCATCACTACGTGATGCGCGACAACACCCTGACGCGCATGCTGCCCGGACGCAATTGAGGTGAAGACGCCTCTGGTCAAGCGCCCTGAGCGCCGCTAGAATTGCGCACTTTTTGATCAGAGGCGCCCGCAGGCGCCCGTAGAGGTTAGCCCGCATGCCCACCGCCACACCCAAAGTCGGTTTCGTCTCTCTTGGCTGCCCCAAGGCGACCGTCGACTCCGAACGCATCCTGACCCAGCTGCGCATGGAAGGTTACGAGATCGTGCCGACCTACCAGGATGCCGACGTGGTGGTGGTCAACACCTGCGGCTTCATCGACAGCGCCAAGGCCGAATCCCTGGATGCCATCGGCGAGGCGATCGCCGAGAACGGCAAGGTGATCGTCACCGGCTGCATGGGCGTGGCCGAGAACAGCATCCGTGACGTGCACCCCAGCGTGCTGGCCGTGACCGGCCCGCAGCAGTACGAGCAGGTGGTCAGTGCGGTGCACGAGGTGATTCCTCCGAAAACCGAGCACAACCCGCTGATCGATCTGGTGCCGCCACAGGGCATCAAGCTGACACCGCGTCATTACGCGTACCTGAAGATTTCCGAAGGCTGCAACCACAGCTGCAGCTTCTGCATCATCCCGTCGATGCGCGGCAAGCTGGTCAGCCGCCCGGTCGGCGACGTGCTCAGCGAAGCCGAGCGCCTGGTCAAGGCCGGCGTGAAGGAACTGCTGGTGATCAGCCAGGACACCAGTGCCTACGGCGTGGACCTGAAGTACAAGCTGGACTTCTGGAACGGGCAGCCGGTCAAGACCCGCATGCTCGAACTGTGCGAGGCCCTGTCGGCCATGGGTGTATGGGTGCGCCTGCACTACGTCTACCCCTACCCCAACGTTGACGACGTGATCCCGCTGATGGCGGCCGGCAAACTGTTGCCCTACCTCGACATTCCTTTCCAGCACGCCAGCCCGAAAGTGCTCAAGTCGATGAAGCGCCCGGCCTTCGAAGACAAGACCCTGGCCCGTATCAAGAAGTGGCGCGAGATCTGCCCCGAGCTGACCATCCGCTCCACCTTCATCGTCGGCTTCCCGGGCGAGACCGAGGAAGACTTCCAGTACCTGCTCGACTGGCTGACCGAAGCCCAGCTCGACCGTGTCGGCTGCTTCCAGTACTCGCCGGTGGAAGGCGCCCCGGCCAACGACCTGGGCCTGGAGCCGGTGCCGGATGACATCAAGCAGGACCGCTGGGAGCGCTTCATGGCGCACCAGCAGGCCATCAGCTCGGCACGCCTGCAGGCCAAGATCGGCCTGGAGATGGACGTGCTGGTCGACGAAGTGGACGGCGAAGGCGCCGTCGCCCGCTCCTGGGCCGACGCTCCGGAGATCGACGGCAGCGTGTTCATCGACTCCACCAACGTGAAGCCCGGTGACAAGGTGCGCGTGCGCATCGTCGATGCCGATGAATACGACATGTGGGGCGAGCTGGTCTGAGCCTCCTGCCTGCAAGCCCCGCCTCGGCGGGGCTTGTTCTTTCTATCCCCCATTTGCCTGTCCGAGCCCTGCCATGAGCGAACCCACCCGTCTGTCCAAACGCGTCATCGAACTGCTCGGCTGCTCGCGCCGCGAAGCCGACCTGTACATCACCGGCGGCTGGATCAGCGTCGACGGCCAGGTGATCGAGGCGCCGCAACACAAGGTGGACGAGCAGCAGCGCGTGGAGCTGCTGCCCGGTGCCAGCCTCGATCCGGTGGAGCCGGTCAGCCTGCTGCTGCACGTCCCCGCCGGCAGCAGTGGCGGCGCCCTGCTGCGCCTGCCGACGCGTGACAACCATTGGGAGTCCGATCCGCACGCACAGCGCATCCTGCACGGCCACTTCCTGCGCCAGGAACAGAGCCTGCCACTGCAGAACGGCGCCAGCGGCCTGGTGGTGCTCAGTCAGGACTGGCGTGCCCAGCGCAAGCTGCGCGAGGACGGCGCCAGGCTGGAACAGGAATACCTGGTCGAGGTCAGCGGCGAGATGCCCGCCAACGGCCTGGAGCGTCTGAAGAAAGGCCTGCTGCACAGGGGCGTGCAATACCCGCCGTGCAAGGCCAGCTGGCAGAGCGAGCAACGCCTGCGCTTCGCCCTGAAGAACCCGGCGCCGGATCTGCTGCGCACGCTGTGCACTGCGCTTGGCCTGCAGGTACGGGAGATGAAGCGCATCCGCATCGGCGGTGTGCCGATGGCCAAGCTGCCGCTCGGGCAGTGGCGCTACCTGGGCGACAAGGAACGCTTCTGAGGCCGTGTTAGGCTGTGCCCATCACGCTCTGGAGACCACCATCATGCGTACCCTGCTCCTCACCGCCCTGCTTGCCCTGAGCCTGCCCGGCCTCGCTGCGCCAGCGCCGTTCTTCCTCTGGCAGAGCAAGAGCGACGGCCACCTGACCTGCGCCCAGACCAGCCCGGGCGAAGGCTGGATCCGCTTCACCGGGCCGTTCCGCGATGCGGGCTGCCGGGTGGCGTATGACGCCCCGGTCAGCAGGCGCTGAGAGTCGGGCCATGCAGCACCTGGTTTCCCCGGTCGGTATCGTCCACTCCTGCTTCAAGGAAAAGTTCGCCATCCCGCGCCAACCGCATCTGGCCCCCGCCGCACGCGGCGTGCTGGAGCTGCTGCCGCCCTTTGATCAGGGTGATGCCGTGCAGGGGCTGGAACAGGTCAGCCATGTCTGGCTGCTGTTTCTTTTTCACCAGGCACTGGAAGACAGGCCGCGCCTGAAGGTGCGCCCGCCGCGCCTGGGCGGCAACCAGTCGGTGGGCGTGTTCAGCACCCGCGCCACCCATCGCCCGAATGGTATCGGTCAGTCCGTGGTGCGCCTGGAACGGGTCGAACCAGGGCGCCTGCACCTGTCCGGCATCGACCTGCTCGACGGCACACCGGTGCTGGATATCAAACCCTACGTGCCCTACGCCGACAGCGTGGCCGAGGCGCACAACGGCATGGCCGACGCGCCACCGCCACTGATTCCGGTGGACTGGCAGGACGCCGCCCTGCAGCAGGCACAGCAGCAGGCCCTGCGCCTTGGCGAACCCCTGGTGGAGCTGATCGAACAGTGCCTGGCCCAGGACCCGCGCCCGGCCTACCAGCAACCCCAGCCGGACCGGCGCTACGGCGCGCGCTTCTGGGACCTGGACGTGCACTGGCACTACCCGGAGCCGGGGCGAATTCGGGTACTCGATGTGCAGACGGCCGCCACCTGATCAGACACATGAGCAGGCATTTCGGTTGGCAATGATGCCTGCTTTACCTGCTGCAACGCCCTAGGGTGAAGGCCTCAATATCCTGCGAGGCCTTTTCATGCATCCGTACTTTTCTCTTGCCGGGCGTACCGCCCTGGTCACCGGCGGCACCCGCGGCATCGGCCTGATGATCGCCAAGGCCTTCGTCGAAGCCGGCGCCCATGTCTATGTCTGCGCACGTGACGGCGAGGCCTGCGCACAAACTGCCACCGATCTGTCGCAGCTCGGCCAGTGCACCGGCATCGCCGCCAACCTGGCCAGCGAAGAAGGCGTGCAGGCGCTGGCCCGGGAGCTGGGCGAACGCATCCAGCGCCTGGATATCCTGGTCAACAATGCCGGCACCACCTGGGGCGCGCCGCTGGAGAGCTACCCGGCCAAGGGCTGGGAGAAGGTCATGCAGCTCAACGTCACCTCGGTGTTCGGCTGCATCCAGCAGATGCTGCCCCTGCTGCGCGAGGCTGGTTCGGCAGCGTGCCCGGCGCGGGTGATCAACATCGGTTCGGTGGCCGGGATCAGCGCCATGGGCGAACAGGCCTATGCCTACGGACCGAGCAAGGCCGCGCTGCATCAGCTGTCACGCATGCTGGCCAAGGAACTGGTGAGCGAGCATATCAACGTCAACGTGATCGCTCCGGGGCGCTTCCCGAGCAAGATGACCCGCTTCATCACCGAGGATGAGGCCGCCCTGGCCGCCGATACCGCCGTGATTCCGATGCAGCGCTGGGGCCGTGAGGAAGAGATGGCCGCCCTGGCCCTGACCCTGGCCGGCAGCGCAGGTGCCTACATGACCGGTACGGTCATCCCCATCGACGGCGGTTTTCATCTGGGCTGAAGGCTGTACCGGCGGCCGCGCTGCGCATGACGCAGCCGTGCGCCCTTCAGCGCGACGGATTGAGCGCCAGCATATCGGCCTCGATAGCGTCCTGACGCTCGATCAGTGGCTCCACCAGCGGGCGGCTGGCCAGGAAATGCGCAGTATGCGTATGCACCTCGAAAGCCGCCTCGTCGACATACACCTCGTACAGCCAGACCAGATCGGGATCGCTGCGGTCACGCATCAGGTCGAAGGTCAGGCAGCCCGGCTCATCACGCACCGAGGCGGCGGCATTGACCTGCATGGCAGACATGAACGCGTCGAACCGGCCAGGCTTGAGTCTGGTCTTGAGCAATAGCACGTACACTGCACCCTCCAATATGTTTTATATTTGAAGAATTATTGTATACATAATGGAGTGCAAAGAAATGCTCGAACGCCCGTCCCGCCTCAATGGCCTGCGCCACCTGGCCCTGCTGGTACCCAACCTGGAAGCCTGCGAGCGTTTCTATGTGGATGTGCTGGGCATGCAAGTGCTGCACCGCGCCAACGAGGACCTGGTCTACCTGACCTGTGGCAACGACAACCTTTCGCTCGGCCGCGCCTACGCCGAGAGCCATGGCGTGCCGCTGGTCGATCATTACGGTTTCATCGTCGACAGCGTCGAGGAGCTGGATGCCTGGTACCACTACCTCAAGGCCTGCGGCGTGACACTGCTGGACAGCCCGTTCGAGCATGGCGACGGCGCGCGCAGCTTTCACCTGCTGGACCCTGCCGGCAACAAGGTCCAGCCGCTCTATCACCCGGCGATATCGGGCCAGCGCTTCAGCCCGGCTGCCTGATCAGGCAGCCGCAAGCGGGTCACTCAGGTACGGAACTGCCCGACCAGGCCCTGCAGTTCCACGCCCAGACGCGCCAGCTCGGCACTGGAGGAAGCGGTCTGCTCGGTCGCCGTGGCGCTCTGCTCGCCGATGTCGCGCACCCGGGTGACGCTCTCGTTGATCGCCTCGGCCACCGCGCTCTGCTCTTCGGCAGCCGCGGCGATCTGCTGGTTCATCTGCTCGATGGTGCTGACCGCCTGCGTGATGCGCCCCAGGGCATCCCCCGCCTCGCCGGCCAGCTCCACGGTGCGGCGGGTCAGGTCGCGGCTGCTGTCCATCTGCTGCACGGCGTCCTTGGCCATGCGCTGCAGGCTGGCGATCAGGGTCTCGATTTCCTCGGTGCTGTCCTGCGCACGCTTGGCCAGCGCCCGTACCTCATCGGCGACCACCGCGAAGCCGCGCCCCTGCTCACCGGCACGCGCCGCCTCGATGGCAGCATTGAGCGCCAGCAGGTTGGTCTGCTCGGCGACGTTGCGGATCACCTCCAGCACGCTGCCGATGCGTGCGCTCTCCTTGTTCAGCGCGGCGATGGCCTCAGCGGAGTGCTCCACTTCACCGGCCAGGCTGTCGATCTGCTCGACGGCCTGCTGCACCACGCGATTGCCCTGCTGCGCCTCCAGGTCCGCGTCACGTGCGGCCAGCGAAGCCTGCTCGGCGTTCTGCGCCACTTCCTGCACGGTGGCGGCCATCTGGTGCATGGCCGTGGCGGTCTGTTCGGTTTCCAGCTTCTGCGTCTGCACACCGGCGCTGGTCTGCGCGGTGATCGCCGACAACTGATCGGCCGCTGCCGCGATCTGCCCGACGCCACCGCCGATGCGCCCCACCAGATTGCGCAGGCTCAGGGTCATGCCCTGCATCGCCGCGAGCAGTTGCCCGACCTCGTCGCGGCGGTCCTGCGGGATGTCCTGGCTGAGATCACCGGAGGCGATACGCTGGGCGAAGCTCACGCTCTGGCGCAGCGGGCCGACGATCAGGCGGGTGATCAGCAAAGCGGCGCAGATACCCAGCACGATGGCCGCAGCGCCCATGACGCCGAGCATCAGCAAGGCACGCTGACTGCCACCGAGCATGCTTTGCTCAGCGCTGACCTGGGCCGACTCGGCCAGGTCGACCACCGAGCGCGCGCGCTCGATCATGGCCTTCTCGGTCGTATGGTTCTGTTCGCGCAGCTGCTGGTAGTAGAGGAAGGAGCGCTGGTACAGGGTCAGTGCCTGCAAGGCGGTATCGATGGCCGCCTTCTGATCGTCGTTGAGCCAGACGGTGAGGCTGCGGGCGACGGTCTGCAGGTCTTCGCTGACGTACTCCCACTCTTCCAGCGCCTTGGGTGAGCCGTCGATGATGTAGAGGCTTTCCTGGCCGCGCAGATCGAGCATGCGCTTGCTCAGGCCGGAGGCGGTTTCCGCCAGGGTCAGCGGATCGCTGCCGCGCAGCCGGTCACCTTGCAGGCGCAGTTCGCGCACGGCGTCATACATGTCCAGTTCGATCACTTCGAACTGGTCGCGCGCCTCGGCGGCAGCGGTGCGCATGTCCTGGCGGGCTTCGCGCGCCTTGCCCTGCTGTTCGACGTAGTTATCGAACTGCTTGAGGTATTCGGCGGTGGCCTGCTGCATGGTCTGTACGCGGCTGCTTTCCACGCTCTGCTGGGCCAGTTGCTCGAGCATGCCCTGCACCTTGCGCAGGCTCTCGCGTACACGCTCGGCGCTCTCCGGGCTCTGCTCGATGGCGAAGTTGCGCTCCAGACGACGCGCCTGGAGGATTTCCTGATTGACCTGCGCCAGCTGGCCGACCTGCGCGTGCCCCTGGAGCACGGCCTGGACAGCGAGATAACCACTGCCGGTCATGGCGGCGGTGAGCAGCAGCACGAGACCGAAACCGATGAGGAGTTTCTTGCCCACGGCAAGGTTGGCAAACAGACGCGCGGCAGGCTTGAACATATGGGGGTCGCTCCAGTTCTTCTTATTGCAGTCGCACCTCGTGGGGGCGACCTGATCGACTGAACAGGCAACTGCTGTGCCATGCCGAGAACAACCTATCGGCAGGCACCTGGCACCGCTTGAGTGCTGGCAATTGGCCAAACGCACAGTCTGAGGATAGCCACTGTCCGCTCGCCGGCAGGCGCATTTCGGCAAATATCCGCTTACTGGCGCCGAATAACTGGCGACTTCCCGCCCCCTCTGCCGCGCGCCACACGGCAAATGAAAAAGGCGCAGCTCCATCAGAAGCTGCGCCTTGGCTGACACCCTACCTGCCTGTGTTCAGCGGCCGGCAAGCACCGGCATCACGCGTGGACGCAATACCTCACCCACCACGGCCAGAGCGCCGATCGCACCGGCGATCCAGTACCACTGCGCGACCGGGTCGAACAGCAGCCAGCCCAGCGCATGCAGGAACACCACCATGATCAGCACGGGGCTGACGTAGCGCACCATGAACAGCCACAGCGCATAGCCGGCCGGCGGCAGGTCGAGCTCGTCGCGCATGATCTCGCCACGCAGCGCATAGCCCGCGAGAATCACCATGAAGATACCGCCCAGGGGCATCATCCAGCGCGAGGTCAGGTAGTCCAGCCAGTCGAAGAAGTTCTTGCCCAGCGGCGTCCAGCCGGACAGCAGGTTGAACGACAGCATCGCCAGCAGGCTGATCAGCAGCAGCACCGCCCCGGACACCATGGCGGCGCGCAGGCGACTGACGCCGTGCTTCTCGTTCAGGTAGGCCACGGTGGCCTCGATCATGGAGATCGCCGAGGTCAGCGCAGCGATCGAGACCATGGCGAAGAACAGCACGCCGAAGGCCGTGCCGAACGGCATCTGCTGGAACGCCAGCGGAAGGCTCATGAAGATCAGCCCCGGGCCCGCACTCGGGCTCATGCCGTTGGCGAAGATGATCGGGAAGATCGCCAGGCCGGCGAGCAGCGCCACGCAGGTGTCGCAGATGGCCACCATGAAGGTGGTGCGGGCGATGGACTGGCCGTCAGGGATGTAGGAGCCGTAGGTGAGGATTGCCCCGGAGGCCAGGCTCAGGGTGAAGAAGGCATGGCCCAGCGCCGCCAGCAGCGCTTCGCCCGTGATCTTCGAGGCATCGAAATGGAACAGGAAACCGAAGCCGGCGCTGAAGCTGCCGCTGGTCAGGGCGTAGCCGACCAGCACGATGAGCATCAGGGCCAGGCCCGGCATCATCCAGCGCACCGCATTCTCGATGCCCTTCTGCACGCCCTTGGCCACGATCCACAGGGTCAGCAGCGCCACCAGCACGCTCCAGCCACCCAGCTGCCAGGGGTTGGCGTTATGCGCCTCGAACACCCCACCGAGCGCTTCCACGCTGGTGGCCGCCAGGGAACCGTCGAGCATCTTCCAGGTGTAGGCGAAGGCCCAGCCAGCGACGACCACGTAGAAACACAGGATCATGAAGCCGGCGAGCATGGACATGCCGCCGACGGCCTTCCACAGCGGGCTGCCGTTGTTCTCGCGCACCACGCGACCGATGGCGTCGATGGGGCTGCCACGGCCACGCCGGCCGATGGCGATCTCGGTCATCATCACCGGAATGCCGATGGCCAGGATGCACGCCAGGTACATCAGCACGAAGGCACCGCCGCCGTACTCACCGGTGATATAGGGGAATTTCCAGATGTTGCCCAGGCCGACGGCCGAGCCGGTTGCTGCGAGGATGAAGCCCCAGCGCGAGAGCCAGAGATTCTTCGGTTTTTCACGAGTCATGCGTCACCTGTTTGTTTTTATCTGTGACGGGATCGGACCCGCCGTGCTTGTGGCACGGCGGAATGCAAGGCTTGGATGAAAGCCGGAGGTGTCACTGAGCGTCGGGCTGCACCTCCGGGGCGGCCAGTCGGAAGGCCTCCAGGGGTTCGCAGCGCGCCGCCATGGCGACAATGCGTGGGTACGCGGCAAGGTCACAGTTAAAACGCCGCGCATTATACAGCTGCGGGATCAGACAGGCTTCCAGATAACCCGGATGCGCGCCGAGCGACAGGCGCCCGTCGAACGGCGCCAGCCCTTCCTCCACCGCGGCCAGGCCCAGCGCGACCCAGTGCCGGTACCAGGCGTTCTTCGCCGCGTCATCGGCGCCCAGCTGGTTGCCCAGGTATTGCAGCACGCGCAGGTTGTTCAGCGGATGCACGTCGCAGGCGATGTGCAGGGCCAGCGCCCTGACCTGCGCACGTTCGGCCGGATCGGCGGGCAACAGCGAGGGTACCGGGAAGATCTCTTCCAAGTACTCGAGGATCGCCAGCGACTGGGCGATGCGCACGCCGCCATTCTGTTCGTCGACCAGCAGCGGCAGCAGGCCCTGCGGGTTCAGTGCGCGGTATTCGGCGGCATGCTGCTCGCCACCGTCACGCAGCAGGTGCACCGGCAACTGCTGGTAGGCCAGGCCCTTGAGATTGAGGGCGATACGCACGCGGTAGGCGGCGCTGGAGCGCCAGTAGCCATAGAGTTTCAACATTGCGAATTCCTTTCGAAACGCAACCTGCGTGGGAGCGGCTGCAGCCGCGATTCAACCGAACATCGCGGCGAAAGCCGCTCCTGCAGTCGCGCCGATGGATCAGCGGGCGTCGTAACGCTCCACCACCTGATCGATGGCACCGAAGATGGTCTGGCCGCTGGCGTCGAACATCTCGATACGCACCCGGTCACCGAAGGCCAGGAAAGGCGTCTTCGCCTCGCCCTGTTCGACGATCTCCAGCATGCGTTTTTCCGCGAGGCAGGAAGAACCAGCGCTGCGGTCGTAGTTCGACACGGTGCCCGAGCCGATGATGCTGCCGGCCCCCAGCGGACGGGTCTTGGCGGCATGGGCGACCAGGGTCGGGAAGTTGAAGGTCATGTCCACGCCGGCGTTCGGCTGGCCGAACAGCGCGCCGTTGATGTGCGACACCAGCGGCCGATGCACCTTGCCATCCCTCCAGCTGTCGCCCAGTTCGTCCGGGGTCACGGCCACCGGCGAGAAGCTCGACGACGGCTTGCTCTGGTAGAAACCGAAGCCCTTGGCCAGTTCGCCGGGGATCAGGTTGCGCAGCGACACGTCGTTGACCAGCATCAGCAGGCGGATGTGGCCCGCCGCTTCGGCCGGCGTGGCACCCATCGGCACGTCGTCGGTGACCACCGCCAGTTCGGCCTCCAGATCGATGCCCCAGGCTGCGTCGGCCAGGCGAATCGGGCTGTGCGGTGGGATGAAGGCATCGGCACCGCCCTGGTACATCAGCGGGTCATGCCAGAAGCTTTCCGGCATCTCGGCGCCGCGGGCCTTGCGTACCAGCTCCACGTGATTGACGTAGGCACTGCCATCGGCCCAGTGGTAGGCACGCGGCAGCGGGCTGTGACAGGCCGCCTGGTCGAAGGCGAAGGCGCCCTCCTCCATACCGTCGTTGAGACGCTGATAGACCGCCTCCAGCCTGGGCCGCAGCGCGTTCCAGTCGTCCAGTGCGGCCTGCAGGGTGGCGGCGACCTGCGGCACGCGCACGGCGCGGCTCAGGTCACGGGAGACCACGACGAGAACACCGTCACGGCCCTGATTCAGTGATGCGAGTTTCATGCTTGCTACCTATTCGTCTGTTGGCGTGCGGGCAGCCCCGCTCCCTCTCGCGGGAGCGGGGCGATCGATGCCCGCCCCTTAACCCTGGGTACCCGGCGCGCGCCAGGAATTGACGTACTCGGGCACGTCCACGGCTGCGGCGGCCTCGCCCACCTCCAGCGCACGACGGGTGTCGATCATCACCGCCACCTCGTCGATGAAGGTCGCCGGATCGACCTGGCTTTTCTTCAGCGCCTTGGGATGCGGGCCATGGGGGAAGCCGCACGGGTGCAGCGTGACCATGCCCTGCTCGATGTTGTCGCGGCTGAAGAAGTTGCCACGGTGGTAGAACAGCACCTCGTCGTAGTCGTCGTTGTTGTGGAAGAACGGCACCTTGAGCGCGCCCGCATCGGACTCCACCGGGCGTGGGGTGAAGGTGCAGATCACGAAACCGTTGGCCACGAAGGTGGTGTGCACCGACGGAGGCAGGTGGTAGCGATGGCTGATCAGCGGGCGTATGTCGCGCCAGTTGAGACGCACCACGGTGTTGTCGCCATGCCAGCCGACCACGTCCAGCGGGTTGTAGGGATAGGTCACGGTACTGATCTGGTCGCGCCGCTTGATGCGGATCTGCCAGGTGTTCTCGTCCTGCTGCGCCTTGAAGGCATCATCGATGTGCGGATGTTCCAGCACCGCCGGGTCGAAGATCGCCTGCGGGCCGAGCAGGCCCTTGTCCGGCAGCTGGTAGGCACCGTCGGTGTTCTCGATCAGCAGGAAGTAGCTCGGCGTGCTCGCCTCGATGCGCCAGGCGGTCCCGCGCGGTATCAGCAGGTAATCGCCGTCACGGTACGGCAGATGGCCGAAGTCGCAATACAGGTGCCCGGCCCCTTCATGGACGAACAGCAGCTCGTCGCCATCGGCGTTGCGCACCAGGTGGCGCATGGCGCCGTGGGTACGCCAGACGCGCAACTTGACGTCGGCATTGTGCAGGGTCAGCGGCGCAGCCAGCGGGCAGTCTCGCTCGCTGGGCACCTCGTTGAAGTCGAAGGCGTGCGGGCGCAGCGGCCCTTCCCAGTCGATCCAGCCCGTCGGCGCATGCTTGTGATGCAGGTGCGCGGTGGGGCCGAAGAACCCCTCGCGGCCCATCTCGCGCTCATAGGTGTCCTGCGGCAGGTCGCAATGCGCCTGCCGCGAACAGTCGCCCTCACGCAGGGGAAAGCTGATCCATTTGCGGCTCATGGAATCACTCCTCGGCCTTGATCACGCCGCGCCGCAGCTGGTCCTCTTCGATGGATTCGAACAGCGCCTTGAAGTTGCCCTCGCCGAAGCCCTGGTTACCCTTGCGCTGGATGATCTCGAAGAAGATCGGGCCGATCACCGTGTTGGTGAAGATCTGCAGCAGGATGCCGTCATCGCCCGGTGCGCCATCGATCAGCAGGTTCAGCTCGCGCAGCTGGTCCAGTGGCTCGCCATGACCGGCGACGCGGCTGTCGACCTTCTCGTAGTAGGTCTCCGGGGTGGTCATGAAGTCCACGCCATTGGCGCGCAGCTGGCGCACGGTGGCGTAGATGTCGTCGGTGCTCAGGGCGATGTGCTGGATACCCTCGCCATGGTATTCGCGGATGAATTCCTCGATCTGCGATTTGTCGTCGGCCGACTCGTTGATCGGGATGCGGATCTTGCCGCAAGGCGCGGTCATGGCGCGGGAGAACAGGCCGGTGAGCTTGCCCTCGATATCGAAGTAGCGAATCTCGCGGAAGTTGGCGATGCGCTCGTAGAAGCCGGACCACACGTCCATCTGGCCGCGACGCACGTTGTGGGTCAGGTGGTCGATGCACTGCAGGCCGACGGCATTGTCGTTGGGGCTACGGCCCTCGATGTACTCGAAGTCGACGTCGTAGATGTTCTTGTCGCCATAGCGATCCACGAGGTACAGCAAGGAGCCGCCGATGCCCTCGACACAGGGGATGTTCAGTTCGCCGAAGTTGGCGTGGCTGCCGACCAGCGTGGCGCCCTGCTGCTCGACGTAGGCGGCCGCCTGGGCCGCATTCTTCACGCGGAACGCCATGGCGCAGGCACTCGGCCCGTGTTTCTCGCCGAAGGCACGGACATGACCGGTAGGGCTGCCATTGAGGACGATGTTGATGTCGTTCTGCTGGAACAGCCAGACTTCCTTCGAACGATGCTTGGCGGTTTCGGTAAAGCCCATGGCCGTGAACAACTGACGCAGTTGCTCGATGCCTTCGGCGCTCGGTGCGGTGAATTCGACGAACTCGAAACCGTCGGTCCCGATGGGGTTGTGCTGCTCGATCTTGGCCACGGCGTTCATTCTGCCTCCTGATTGTCATTGTTATGGCAAGCGCACGAATGCGTTGCGGACAACCTCATGACAACCGAGCGCAGAGCCGCTCTCAAGATGGCTTGCGGCATCTCGCCGCGGTGGCCGAGTGCAGCAATGGCAATTATTCCTTACAGCCCTGAAAACCTGGCGGGCGGAGCATCCACAGCCCCGTAAAACGTAAGCTTTTATTTACAGCGTGGTGAGTGGGCTTGCCGCTGGCCGTCAGTCCGGGCGCGCGAAAGCGTAGGCGCGCTCCACCTTGGCCACGCGCGTGACGAAAGCCGAGTACCAGGTGCTGCGTCCCTGCTCGCGGACCTGCGTGTGTTCGGCATGCTCGCGCCAGGCGCGAATGGCCTCCTCGCTCTGCCAGTACGACAGGGTGATCCCCAGCCCGTCGCTGCGCGCCGACTCCACGCCGAGAAAGCCAGGCTGCCGGGCGGCCAGTTCGAGCATGCGCTGCGCCGCCTCGGCGTAGCCGGCATCGACCGGCGTCCGCTGCGAGGTGAACATCACCACGTAATAGGGTGGTTCCGGCGTGGCCGCGATCACGAAGCCTGCTCCAGATGGGCCTCGTGCACCGATTGCACCGCGCAGGCCCCGACCAGCCCGGCCACCAGCGGCGGCAGACGCCCTTGCAGCGCGGCCCGCTCGGGCTGGAACAGGGTCGCGATGAAGAACGGATGGTCCTCCAGCTCGATGGCGCGCACCGCGCCGGCCTCGTCATGCCCGGAGGCCTTCAGCGCCTGCGCCATCAGCGGCTCGACGAAGGCATCGACCAGGCCATAACGGCACAGGTACTGCTCGCTGATTTCGCGCACACCGTACAGCTCGGCGATACGCGATCCCGAAACCAGGTGCACACGCTCGCTGACATCCTGCAGGGCACAGGCCAGCGGCGCGATCAACGGCGTCTGCGCCTGCGGCGACAGCTCGGCGTGTTCGGCATCCGCCCAGCCCAGGCGATTGCGCGCGTATTCGAGCAGCGCATGCTGGAAACCACCGCAGGTGCCGAGGAATGGTACGCCCTGCTCACGGGCGAAGCGGATCGCACGCAATGCCCCATCGGCACTGACATAGGGGCTGCCCGGTACGCACCAGATGCCGTCATAGGCCATCAGGGCCGCATCGTCGACGATGCTGTCGGTGCCCAGCCAGTCGTGTTCGACCGCCACGCCCAGGGCTTCGGCAGCCAGCCGCAGCGCCTCGGGAATGGCCCGGTGCGCGGTGATCGCCGCATTGAATTCACCCACCAGGGCGACCCTGACTCGACACTTGCTGTACATGCGCATCTCCCCCTCTTGCATGGCGGTTTACCTGCCACTATAAGAGGGCGCTTACGCAATAATAATTGGCAAACTGACAAGCAGGAATTGCAGCGATGCAATATCAGATCGACCACGCCGACCTTTCCCTGGTACTCGCCCTGGTGCGTGGCCGCTCCCTGGCCCGTGCCGCCGAACTGCTGCAGGTGGACGTCTCGACAGTGTTTCGCGCCGTACGGCGCCTGGAGGCCGCACTGGGCGTGGCGCTGTTCGAGAAAAGCCGGCGCGGCTACGAGCCCAGCGAGACCGCGCGGGCCCTGGCCGAGCAGGCCGAGCACGCCGAACAGGCACTGGACGCCGCCCGCGTGGCCCTGGAACAGGGCAAGCACGTGGTCAGTGGCACGGTGCGCCTGACCTGCACCGACGCGGTCCTGAGCAGCCTGCTGCTGCCGGCACTCGCGCGCTTCATGCCCAACTACCCGGCACTGTCGCTGGAGCTGGTGACCTCCAACGACTTCGCCAACCTGAGCAGGCGCGATGCCGACCTGGCGCTGCGTCTGACCAACCAGCCACCGGAGCACCTGGTTGGCCGGCGGCTGGCGAAGGTGTCCTACGTGGTCTGCGCACGTGACGACGGGCAGGACCGCAGCGACCTGGCGCGGCAGAGCTGGATCGCCCCGGACGAGTCGATGCCGGACCACGCCACCGTGCTCTGGCGCCTGCGCGAGTTGCCCGGGGTCATGCCCAGCTACCGCTGCAGCAGCATGTACGCCGTGTCTCAGCTGACCCGTGCCGGGCTCGGCGTTGCCGCCCTGCCCGACTTCGTCCTGCGCAGCCAGCCCGACCTGCGGGCGCTCAGCGAACCCCTGGCCGGCTGCGACACCGAACTCTGGCTGCTGACCCGCCCCGACTGCCGCGCCTTGCGCTCGGTGCAGACGCTGTTCGAGGAACTGGGCAAGGCGCTGAAGACCAGCGCCTGAGACAAGCACTCGCAGATGTCCGCCTGCACCGCACCCCGGATTGCATCCGGGCTACGAAGCGGTAGCCCGGATGCAATCTGCGGGGATCGGGTGCGCAAAAGAGCATCGCGGCTGAAGCCGCTCCTACGACGCTATTGCACGAAGCAGAGCAGCCGGACACCCCACGTGGGAGGGGCTTCAGCCGCGACAGGCCAGTGCCCGCGGGTATCCGTCTGCACAGCGCCCCGGATTGCATCCGGGCTACGAAGCGGTAGCCCGGATGTAATCTGCGGGGATCGGGTGCGCAAAAGAGCATCGCGGCTGAAGCCGCTCCTACGACGCTACTGAACGAAACAGAGCAGCCGGACACCCCATGTGGGAGGGGCTTCAGCCGCGACAGGCCAGTTCCCGCGGGTATCCGCCTGCACGGCGCCCCGGATTGCATCCGGGCTACGAAGCGGCACCCCGGATGCAATCTGCGGGGGTCGGGTACGCAAAAGAGCATCGCGGCTGAAGCCGCTCCTACGACGCTCCTGAGCGAAACAGAGCAGCCGTACACCCCACGTGGGAGGGGTTTCAGCCGCGACAGTCCAGTTCCCGCGGGTATCAGCCTGCACGGCACCCCGGATTACATCCGGGCTACGTGATTCGAGCCGCGTTGTAGCCCGGATGAAATCCGGGGCCTCAGTGGTAGCGGTCAAGTCAACATCGTCCACCTGCAGGAGCGGCTGGGCGGCATTCCGCTGCAGCCGCGAAACCCCGCTTGCAGCACCGCGCCAAAGCCCCTGCCGGCTCAGCCCTGCTGCAGGTGCCCGTACAGCTTGGCGTACAGCCCGCCCTCGGCGATCAGCTGCTGGTGGTCGCCATCCTCGGCGATGCTGCCGCCATCGAACACCAGCACGCGGTCGGCCTGCTTCACCGCACTCAGACGGTGGGCAATGATCAGCGTGGTGCGCCCCTCGAGGAACTGCGCCAGGGCTTCGTGCAGGGCATATTCGGTCGCGGCGTCCAGCGCCGAGGTGGCTTCGTCGAGGATCACCACCTTGGGCTCGGCCAGCACCATGCGGGCAATCGCCAGGCGCTGGCGCTGCCCGCCGGACAGGCGCACGCCGCTGCGCCCGACCACGCTGTCGAGGCCCTGCGGCAGCAGCGCGATGGTGTCGGCCAGCTGGGCGATACGCAGCGCCTGCCAGCAGGCTTCGTCACTGCGCTCGCGGCCCATCGTCAGGTTGGCGCGCACCGTATCGTTGAACAGCGCCGGATGCTGCAGCACCACGGCGACGTTGTCGCGCACGCAATCCAGGCCGATTTCCTCCAGGCTGCTGCCGCCGAAGCGAATGGTGCCGGCCTGCGCCGTGTACAAGCCGAGCAGCAGCTGCACCAGGGTGCTCTTGCCGCCGCCCGAGGCGCCGACGATGGCCACCTTCTCGCCGGGGCCGATGGACAGATCGAGTCGATCCAGCACCGGTTCGTCACCATAGGCGAAGGTCAGCCCCTGCACCTCGATGCCGACGGTGTCGCGGCCCTTGAACGGGTCGACCTGGCCGACGTACTGCGGCTCGTCCTGGCGCGCCAGCAGCTCGTTGATGCGCGTCAGCGCACCGCCCGCGGCATAGAAGGCGTACTGCAGGCTGAGCAGCTGCTCGACCGGGCCGATCATGAACCACAGGTAGCTGAAAACGGCGAGCATCTGGCCGATGGACAGGTCGGAGAACAGCACGGTAAGCATCGCCGCCGCGCGGAACACATCGATACCGAACTGGAACAGCAGGCCACTGGCGCGGCTGGACGCATCGCTCTTCCACTGCGAGGCCACGGCATAGTCACGCACCTCGCGGGCACGACCGCCGAGACGCCCGAGGAAATACCCCTGGCGGTTGCCGGCGCGCACTTCCTGAATCGCTTCCAGGGTTTCGGTCAGCGCCTGGGTGAAGCGCGAGGTGCTGTCGTTCTCCAGCTTCTTCAGGTGCTTGACGCGCTTGCCCAGCAGCACCGTGGCGTAGATCACCAGCGGGTTGAACAGGAGGATCAGCAGCGCCAGCTGCCAGTGCATCCAGATGAGGATGGCCGACGTGCCGAGCAGGGTCAGCATCGCCACCAGAAAGCGGCTCAGGGTCTCGCCGACGAACTTGTCCAGGGTGTCCAGGTCGGTGACCAGGTGGGTGGTCACGGTGCCGCCGCCCAGGCTCTCGTACTCGCCGAGGGAAATGCGCTTGAGGCGCTCGATCAGGCGCACGCGGATGCGATAGACGATGTCCTTCGACAACCTGGCGAACAGGCGCGCCTGCAACACGTTGAAGATCAGCGCGGAGCTGCGCAGCAGCAGGGTCAGCAACAGCATCAGGCCGATGTAGCCGGCCGCCGTTTCCCAGCCGGCGGGCAGGAAGCGGTCCATCACCTGGAGCGCGGCGTTGCCATCATGCAGCAGCACTTCGTCGACCAGCAGCGGCAACAACAGGGGAATCGGTACGCTGCACAGGGTCGCCAGCACCGCCACCAGGTTGGCCAGCAGCAGCGCCTTCTTGTGACGCAGGGCCAGGCGCCGAATCTGCGCCCAGCTCAACCTATCAGGCATGGCCGGCACGCTCCAGCCAGCGTCCCAGCAGGGGTGAAAGGGCTTCCAGCGGCTGATAACCGTTGGTCAGCAGCGCCAGCTGGCCGTCGCGCTCGGCGAGCAGGGTGGGAAAGCCGGCGATGCCGAGGTCCTGCACCCAGGTGAAGTCGGCCAGCGTGGCATCGTGCATCGCCTGGCTGTCGAACGCCTCGGCGAACTCGATGCGCGGGATGCCCGCCTGCTCCGCCAGTTGCACCAGCACGCCAGCCTGTGTGACATCAGCACCCTCGGTGTAGAAGGCCTGCTGGATCAGCTTGAGCAGTGTCCAGGCACTGTCCGCATCCAGGCTGCGTGCGGTGACCAGGGCGCGACAGGCCGGCTCGGTGTCGTACACCAGGCCCTCCGGCAGGCCACGCTCGAAGTCGAACAGCTGCCCGGTGCTGGCATTGACCGCCTGCCAGTACCCCAGGTAACGCACTCGCGCTGCCGCATCGACCGCAATCCGGTCACGCCGCAGGCCACCTACCACGATCTGCAACGCCACACCGGCTGCGGCGGCCTGCTCGGCAAGCGCTTCGGCGACGGGCGCAAAGCCCCAGCACCAGGAACACATCGGGTCCATCACGTAGAGCAGGCGGCTGGTCATGCATCAGGCCTCGTTCAGTTGGCGGGGGTCTCGGCCAATCGGGTGTGGCTGGTTACGCTGACGCGCCAGCTCGATCTGCTTCTGCCGCTCGCGCGCGCCTTCACGGGTCTTCTCCGGCAGCGAGTCCCAGCAATGCGGGCAACTGACGCCAGGGCTGTAGAACTCGGACTGGCGCTCTTCCACGGAAATCGGCGTGCGGCAGGCATGGCACTGATCGTAGTCGCCTTCCGACAGGTCGTGGCGCACGGTCACGCGGTTGTCGAAGACGAAGCAGTCGCCCTGCCACTTGGTCTCTTCCTGCGGTACGTCCTCGAGGTATTTGAGGATGCCGCCCTTGAGGTGGTACACCTCCTCGAAACCTTCGCCGAGCATGTAGCTGGAGGCCTTCTCGCAGCGGATGCCGCCGGTGCAGAACATCGCCACCTTCTTGTGCTTGCTCGGGTCGAAGTGCTGGCGGATGTACTCGGGAAACTCGCGGAACGTCTTGGTCCTGGGGTCGATCGCACCCTCGAAGGTACCGATCGACACCTCGTAGTCGTTGCGCGTATCGATCAGCAGCACCTCGGGGTCGCTGATCAGGGCATTCCAGTCCTTGGCCTCGACGTAGGTACCGACACGCTGATTGGGATCGACGCCCGGCACACCGAGGGTGACGATCTCCTTCTTCAGCTTGACCTTGGTGCGATAGAACGGCTGTTCGTCGCAGTAGGATTCCTTGTGGTCGATATCGGCCAGACGGGCATCCTGGCGGAACCAGGCGAGCAGCGCATCGATGGCCGCGCGGGTGCCGGAAACGGTGCCGTTGATGCCCTCTTCGGCGAGCAGCAGGGTGCCCTTGATACCGTTGTCGAGCAGGGTTTTCAGCAGGGGTTCGCGCAGCGCCTGATAATCCGTCAGGGAGACGAATTTATACAGCGCCGCCACGACGATCTTGTCTGTCATGAACAGTTCTCTCAGTAGTCGCCCACGTAAAGGGCGGACCGGGTGACATGAAAAACGCCGGCATGGGCCGGCGCGGGGGCGATTGTAGCAAAGCGGTCAATCAGCGGGGAAAGTTGGCGACAGGGCGCGACAGCCTGCCGCGTAGCCCGGATGCAATCCGGGAATGCTCGCCGCCCCGGATTGCGTCTTCGGCTAGCCCGGCATTGACCTGTTTGAGCGCAGCGCCACCCGGGAAATCTGCGGCAATGCTGCCGCAGGTTTCATCCGGGCCAGGTCAATGCCCGCCGCGGCAGGTCGGCGAAGCGGGCGCCGTGCCCTGCGCGGCCCACTCCTCCGGGGTGTAGGTGTGCAGCGCCAGCGCGTGGATCTGGCCCATCAACTCACCGACCGTGGCATAGACCTTCTGATGCCGCTTGACCGCGTTCAACCCGGCGAACGCCGGGCTGACGATCACCGCCTTGTAGTGGGTTTCCAGGCCACGGCTGTGCATGTGGCTCTCGTCCAGCACCTCGAGGTGCTCGGGCTGCAGCCCGGCCAGGGCGGTGACGATCAGGTCTTGCTTGGACATCTTGGGCTCCATCAGGGCTGTTTCGGCAGGCCGAGCTCGTTGCTCATGTCGGCCAGCAGCTTGTTCACTTCAGGCACGGCGGTTTCCAGCTTGCCCTGGGTGATCTGTGCCGATTGCGCCGTCAGCATCGGCATCTTCTGCAACACCTTCTGCCCCAGCGGCGACTCGTAGAAACGGATCAGCTCCTTGAGCTCCTTCTCGTCGAAGTTGCTGGTGTAGAGCTTGACCATGTCCGGCTTCAGCTTGTCCCAGCCCACGGCCTTGTCCAGTGCGGCATTGGCCTTGGCCTGGTAGCTCTCCAGCACGGCCTGTTTGCCTTCCGGCGCCTGGGCGAAACGCTGGGCGAACATCTGCTGCACCTGGCCGTACACCGGCACGGTCAGCTTGTCAGCGTGGGCCAGCTTGAGGAAACGCTCGGCATCGGCGGCATGGCTGGCGGCATCGGCCATGGCCAGGGACGAGCCGGCGGCGAGCAGTACGGCGGCACACAACTGGTGGAAACGGGGCATGAGAGGTTCCAACGGTGATGAATGAGTCTGGGTAGACTACGGTGCCGGCATTTTGTGCCCTGCGCCAATTTCGCTCAAGCGTCGCGAACTGTGCGCTGGCTCACAGCCGTGTTGCCCACCGGCGCACCCACTGGTCAGTTGCCAAAGTGCCAGTACTTGCTCATGCTTGGGCAGGCTCGGCATTCTGTCTGCCTCCAGCCATTATCTCCAGCAAGGCGTGCGCACCCTACGACACGGCAATTGATCGCCAGCCCGCGCACAAACATGGATGTGCTCGATGAACAGCTTCGCCTCACATGCGCCCTTTCGGCTCCAGCCGCTCTGCGACAGCAAGGGCAAGCTGCTGGACGAAGCCATTGGCTGGTCCAATCGCCCCCTCGTCGACTGCGCCCTGCGGGGTCATGCCGGACGGCGCAAGCGCTGGAATCACTGGTGCATCACCACCCCGCAGTGGATGCTCTCGCTGACCCTGGCCGATCTCGACTACCTCGGCTACGGCGCCGCCTACTTCCTCGACCTGGAAAGCGGCCAGGCAGTGGCCCACACCCAGCTCCGCCCCTTCGCCCTCGGTTGCCAGCTGCCCGACCTGCCCCTGGAAAGCCACTCCTTCAGCCACTCCCGGCTGCAGCTGCGCATCGACGAGCACTCCGGCCGCCTGCGCCTGACCGCTGCGGCGCCCGATATCGGTGGCCAGCCCATGCAGGTGGCGCTGGATATCCAGCGCCCGGCCCACCTGGAATCGGTCAATCTGGTCGCGCCCATGCAGAATGGCGGCTTCCACGCCACCAGCCGGCAACTGGGACTGCCCACCGCCGGCAGCCTGCAACTGGGGCGCAAGCACTACAGTTGCACGCCGGGGCAGAGTTTTGCCGCCCTCGATTTCGGCCGGGGCGTCTGGCCGCTGAACAGCTACTGGCAACGCGCCGCGTTCGCCGCCGCTGGCGGCATCGCCGGCAACTTCGGTTCAGGCTGGCTGGACCACAGCGGCCTGTCGGAAAACTCGCTGTGGTTCGGCGGCGAAGTGCAGCAACTGGGCAGTCCGATGCATATCGAGCGGACCTCCCACGCGCCCCTCACCCCCTGGCGCCTGGACAGCGAAGACGACCGCGTATCCCTGCGCTTCGCTCCACGCCAGCTGCACAAGGCCTGCCCCAAGATCGGCCCGTTCCATGCCAACACCGTCCAGCACTTCGGTCATTTCACCGGCGTGCTGCGCGGGCCCAAGGGCGAGCGGGTACCGGTGGACGGCGCGCTGGGCTGGCTGGGAGAGACTCACGCCCGCTGGTAATCGGGGCGATAGAGAAGTTGCGGAACCAGTCTCCGGCAGCGCGACCTAAACTGCCAGCACCCTCGCATTTGCCCCGGAGAACGCCATGAGCCGCACCGAAACCGACAGCATCGGCCCCATCGAAGTCCCCACCGACGCCTACTGGGGCGCGCAGACCCAACGCTCGCTGATCAACTTCGCCATTGGCCAGGAACGCATGCCGCTGGCCGTGCTGCACGCCCTGGCCCTGATCAAGAAGGCCGCTGCGCGGGTCAACAGCCGCAACGGCGAACTGCCAGCCGACATCGCCCGACTGATCGAGCAGGCCGCCGACGAAGTGCTCGAAGGCCAGCACGACGCGCAGTTCCCGCTGGTGGTCTGGCAGACCGGCAGCGGCACGCAGAGCAACATGAACGTCAACGAGGTGATCGCCGGCCGCGCCAACGAACTGGCTGGCGGCCAGCGCGGCGGCAAGACCCCGGTGCACCCCAACGACCACGTCAATCGCGCGCAGAGCTCCAACGACTGCTTCCCCACCGCCATGCACATCGCCGCGGTGCAGGACGTTCGCCATTGCCTGCTGCCGGCCCTGGCCGAACTGCGCGACGGCCTGCAGGAGCAGGCGCAGCGCCACGCCAGCCTGGTCAAGACTGGGCGCACGCACATGATGGACGCCACGCCGATCACCTTCGGCCAGGAGCTGTCCGCCTTCGTCGCCCAGCTCGGCCACGCCGAGGCCGCCATCCGCGCAGCGCTGCCTGCGGTGTGCGAACTGGCCCAGGGCGGCACCGCCGTCGGCACCGGCCTGAATGCCCCGGCCGGCTTCGCCGAAGCGATGGCCGCCGAACTGGCGGCGCTGTCCGGCATGCCGCTGACCAGCGCCCCGAACAAGTTCGCCGCCCTCGCCGGCCATGAGCCGCTGGTGCAGCTTTCCGGCGCGCTGAAGACCCTGGCCGTGGCCCTGATGAAGCTGGCCAACGATCTGCGCCTACTGGGTTCCGGGCCGCGCGCCGGTCTCGCCGAGGTGCGCCTGCCCGCCAACGAACCGGGCAGCTCGATCATGCCCGGCAAGGTCAACCCGACCCAGTGCGAGGCGCTGTCGATGCTCGCCTGCCAGGTGCTGGGCAACGACAGCACCATCAGCTTCGCTGCCAGCCAGGGTCATCTGCAGCTCAACGTGTTCAAGCCGGTGATCATCCACAACCTGCTGCAGTCGATCCGCCTGCTGGCCGACGGCTGCCGCAACTTCCAGCAGCACTGTGTCGCCGACCTGCAGCCGGACGCCGCGCAGATGGCCGCCCACCTGGAGAACGGCCTGATGCTGGTCACCGCGCTCAACCCGCACATCGGCTACGACAAGGCCGCCGAGATCGCCAAGAAGGCCTACAACGAAGGCAGCACGCTGCGCCAGGCCGCGCTGCAGCTCGGCTACCTGAACGACGAGCAGTTCGACCAGTGGGTACGCCCACAGGACATGCTCGGAGCCGGCTGGCATGAGTGAGGGCAAGAGCGGCGCAACGCCGCTGGAAGGAGACGGCAAGCGCATCCTGCTGATTCTCGGCTCGCCGAAGCAGGACAGCCTCTGCCACGCCCTGGCCGAAGCGTTCAGCCACGGCGCACGCGGCAAGGGACACGTGGTGCGCCAGCTCAGGCTCGGGGAAATGCAGTTCGATCCGATACTGCGCGACGGTTATGACCAGAGCCAGAACCTGGAACCGGACCTGCTCGAAGCGCAGCGCCTGATCCACTGGGCCGAACACCTGGTGTTCGTCTACCCCGTCTGGTGGGGTGGCGTGCCGGCCTTGCTCAAGGGCTTCTTCGACCGCGTGTTCCTGCCCGGCTTCGCTTTCAGGTACCGCAATCGCTCGCAGCTCTGGGACAAGCTGCTCAGCGGACGCAGCGCCGACCTGCTGGTGACCATGGACACGCCGCGCTGGTATTTCCGCTGGATCTACGGCGCCCCGGCGCATCGGCAGATGGTGCGCACCATTCTCGGTTTCTGCGGTATCAGGACCCGTCGCCTGAGCGAGTTCGCCCCGGTGCGGCCATCCACCGAAGAGCAGCGCCAGGGCTGGCTGCGCAAGGCCGAAATACTGGGCGCCCGAACCTAGGGTGGATGACGCTCCACCTATCCACCACAGCGATTCGCTGCCGAGCACCCACCCCCGCACATCCCCGGATTGCATCCGGGCTACGCGCAAGATTTACGGATGTATCAGACCGTAGGGTGGATGACGCTCTACCCATCCACCACAGCGCTTCGCTGCCGAACACCCTCACCGCGCATACCCCCGGATTGCATCCGGGCTACGCGCACGATTTACGGATGTATCAGGTCGTAGGGTGGATGATGCTCTACCCATCCACCACAGCGATTCGCTGCCGGACACCTACACCGCGCATACCCCCGGAGTTTATCCGGGCTACAGCACCAGGCCGTCACTGGCCAGGCTGACGCCTGCCGGCAAGGCATCGGGGTGGTCCAGCAGCCAGGCATCGAAGCTGTGACCGATGTGCGTCAGCACCGCATGGGCCGGCTGCAGGCGAGCGATGATCTCCAGCGCGCGGGTCAGGTCGTTGTGATTGCGCGGCGCCACCGGTTGCGGCGCGGTGGAGCAATCGAGCACCAGCAGATCCAGCGGCGCCCGCTGCAGCTCGGCGCAACTGGCTTCGGGCACTCCGACGGTGTCGGTGAGGTAGGCGATGCGCCTGCCCTGCCCCTGCAACAGGTAGCCGAAGGTCGGCCTGGAGTGGGTCAGCGGCACGGCAGTGACGGTCAGCTCGCCCAGCTGGCGACGCTCGAAGGCCGCGAAGGGCTGGCTGAAATCGAGGATGCCGGGGTGCTTGTACAGATCGGCCAGACCCTCCGGGTCATCCGGGCCATGCACCGGGATCACCAGGCCCTGGCCCCAGCGCAGGTGCAGCAGCCCCTGGGCGTGGTCGGCGTGGTAATGCGTCTGCAGGATGCCATTGAAGCTGTGCGGCGGAAAGCGCTCGGTCAGGTCGCTCAGGCCGCTGTCGATCAGCCAGCGCTGCGCCCCGCATTCGATCAATGCCGAACAGGGCCGGCGGCGGCGTGACGGGTAGACCTGCGCCGCGTCGCAGGCTGCACAGCTGCAGTTGTACACCGGCACCTGGCGGGCATCGCCGGTGCCGAGCAGGGTCAGGCGCATTGGCGCGCCTCGTCGAGCAATTGCAGCAGGCGGCTGACGGTCTGTGGCAACGGCCCGGAGTTGTCCAGCACGCAGAGTGGTTGCCCTGACGCTGCAACGCCCTCCTGGCCCCCGGCGGCGAAGCTGCGGCTGCGCGCCAGGCGCTGCTCGATCTGCTCCGGCGTCTCCCGGCCACGGGCCAGCAGGCGTTGGCGCAGCACTGACTCGTCGACCCGCAGGAGGATCGCCAGCAGTTGCGGGTAGCGCTGACGGGCAGCCTCGAGATGGCCGCGCGAACCGTTGATCAGCACGTCCTGCCCGCTGTCCAGCCAGGCGTCGATCTCAACCGGGATGCCATAGGCCAGGCCGTTGGCACACCAGCTCAGGGCGAAGGCACCCTCGCCTTCCAGGCGCTCGAATTCGGCCGGGGTCACGCCCACGGCGTCCTCGCCCACCGACTCGGCGCTACGGGTGATCACCCGCCTGGCGAAACGGCAGCCGTGCGCCTCCAGCGGCGCACGCGCGGCCTGCAACAGGCTGTCCTTGCCCGAGCCCGAAGGCCCCATCAGATAGATCAACCTGCCCTGCATCAGAACACCCTTCGTGCTTGCCGCCATACCTGCTGGATCACCGGCTGTTCGCCATGCGCCCTGGCCTGCAGCAGGTCGGCGCGCAACCCTACGCGAATCTCGCCACGGTCGTCCAGGCCGGCCGCCCTGGCCGGTGCGCGGCTCACGGTGGCGATGGCCGCAGGCAGATCATAGTCGTTGTCCTGCCCCGCCAGCAGCCAGGCGGCGTGCAGCAGGCTGGCCGGATAGTAGTCACTGGAAAGGATATCCAGCACACCGTGACGCGCCAGTTCGGCGGCGGCGATATTGCCGGAGTGCGAACCGCCTCGCACCACGTTCGGCGCCCCCATCAGCACCTTCAGGCCCAGTTGGTGGCTGGCCTCGGCCGCCTCCAGGGTGGTCGGGAACTCGGCGATGGCCATGCCGAAGTCGGCCGACTCCTGCACATGGGCCAGGGTGGCGTCGTCATGGCTGGCCACCGAGATGCCCCGGCCATGGCAGTCCTCGACGATGGCGCGGCGCTGGCGGTCGCTGTACTGGCGCGAATTGGCGATCTGCTCCTGGAGGAACTCCTCCATCTCCGCCGGGCTCAGGTGGTACTTGCCCATGTAGTACTCGCGATACTTCTCCACCTTGGCGAACTGGCGCTGGCCCGGCGAGTGATCCATCACCGACACCAGCGACACCAGCGGGTGCTCCACCAGATCGCGATAGAGGCTCAGCGCATCGGGGTGGCACAGCTCGCAGCGCAGGTGCAGGCGGTGCTCGGCGCGGGTCTGCCCGGCCGTCTCGGCGGCGGCGATGGCCTCGATCATCGCCGGCAATTGCTGCATGCGCCGACCACGCGGGTTGATGTCACCGATAGACAGCGCATCGAACACCGTGGTGATCCCGGCGGCCACGATCTGGGCGTCGTGGGTGAGCACCGCCGACGCCGACGGCCAGTCCACCCCGGGACGCGGGCTCATGTGTTTCTCCAGGTTGTCGGTGTGCAGTTCCACCAACCCCGGCAACAGGTAGTCACCCCCCAGGTCCTGGGCCTGCGCCAGCTGGCTGGCGCCCTCGTCGACAGCGGCGATCAGCCCGTCGCGCAGCAGCACGGAGCCGAGGAACTCGCGATCGGCGGTGACGATGCGGGCATTGCTGAGAATCTGTTCAGACGACATACACGTACTCCGGTTGCGCCGCGGCGGCGCTCATGTCCAGGTAACGATCGGCCACCGCCTCGCGGGCAGCACGGTCGTGGAAGATGCCGATCAGTGCGCTGCCGGCGGCCTTGGCCTCTGCGATCAGCTGCAGCACCACCTGGCGGTTGGTCTCGTCCAGCGAGGCGGTGGGCTCGTCGAGCAGCAGCAGCGGCCACTCGACCATGAAGCCGCGGGCGATATTGACGCGCTGCTGCTCGCCGCCGGAGAAGGTGCCCGGCGCCAGTTGCCAGAGCGCCTCGGGGATGTTCAGCCGGGTCAGCAGCGCCTTGGCCCGCGCCTCGGCATCGCTGCGCGCCCAGCCGCGCGACAGGGCCGGCTCCATCACCACGTCCAGGGTCGAGACCCGCGGGATGACCCGCAGGAACTGGCTGACGTAGCCCAGGCTCTGCCGGCGTACCGCCAGCACCTGGCGCGGCTCGGCGCCGACCAGCTCCACCGCTTCGCCCTGATGACGGATGCGGATGCTGCCGCCGGCAGCCAGGTAGTTGCCGTACAGGGTGCGCAGCAGGGTCGACTTGCCTGCGCCGGACTGGCCGTGCAGCACCAGGCACTCGCCGCCGCGCACGCTGAAGTTCAGGTCACGCAGCACCTGCAGGACGACGCCGTTCTGCTGGTGCAGGGTGAAGGTCTTGCTGAGGCCGGTGACCTCGATCAGGTTGTTCATACACACCTCGAATACGCTAGGCACGGTCTGCCCCCTCCCCCAGTCGCGGGAGAGGGGAGAAACGCCCATCTGTCGTAGGGTGGATGGCGCTTTATCCATCCACCGGTGGTGATTCGCTGGTGGATGAGAAGAGCGTCATCCACCCTACGTTTCCCCAGTGCGCGGCACGTTCAGGGCTGCAGCACCGACGACACCAGCAGCTGCGAATAGGGATGCTGCGGATCGTCGAGGATCTGGTCGGTCAGCCCCGCTTCCACCACATGCGAGCGGCGCATCACCATCAGTCGGTCGGCGAGCAGCCGCGCCACCGCCAGGTCGTGGGTGACGATCACCACCGCCAGGTCCAGCTCGCGTACCAGGCCGCGCAGCAGGTCGAGCAGGCGAGCCTGCACCGACACGTCCAGCCCGCCGGTCGGCTCGTCCATGAACACCAGGCGCGGCGCGGAGACTAGGTTGCGGGCGATCTGCAGGCGCTGCTGCATGCCGCCGGAGAAGGTGCGCGGCAGGTCGTCGATGCGTGCCGGGTCGATCTCCACCTGGCTCAGCCAGTCGAGCCCGGCGGCGCGCAGCTCGCCGTAATGGCGCACGCCCTGGGCCATCAGCCGTTCGCCGATGTTGGCGCCGGCCGACACCGCCATGCGCAGGCCGTCACGCGGGTTCTGCTCGACGAAGCCCCACTCGGTGCGCAGCAGGGTGCGCCGCTCGGCTTCGCTGGCGCTGTAGAGGTCGAGCCATTGCCCCGTGCGACCGCGATAGCGCACCGCGCCGCGATCCGGCAGGCAGCGCCCGGACAGCAGGCTGAGCAAGGTGGACTTGCCCGAACCGGACTCGCCGACGATGCCCAGCACTTCGCCGGGATAGAGGTCGAAGCTCACGCCCTGGCAGCCCTTCTCCGGGCCGTACAGGCGGGTCAGGTCACGCGCCGAGAACAGCGGCTCGGCCGTTTCCAGGGCAGGTTGCAGACGTTCGGCGGCGCTCATTGCAGGCTCTCCTCGGTGCGCTGGCGGCAGTAGTCGGTGTCGGAGCAGACGTAGCGCTTGCTGCCGGCGTCGTCGACGATCAGCTCGTCGAGGAACGACTCGCTGCTGCCACAGAACGCGCAGCACTCGTCCCACTGCTGCACGGCGAAGGGGTGATCCTCGAAGTCCAGGCTGACGACACGGGTATAGGGCGGCACCGCGTACAGGCGCTTCTCACGGCCGGCACCGAACAGCATCAGTGCCGGGCTCATGTCCAGCTTGGGGTTGTCGAACTTGGGGATCGGCGACGGATCCATCACGTAGCGCTCGTCCACCGTCACCGGGTAGGCGTAGGCCGTGGCGATGTGGCCGAACGTGGCGATGTCCTCGTACAGCTTCACGTGCATCACCCCGTAGTCCTCCAGCGCATGCATGGTGCGCGTCTCGCTCTCCGACGGTTCGATGAAGCGCAGCGGCTCGGGAATCGGCACCTGGTAGACCATGATCTGCCCGGCTGCGAGCGGCGTTTCCGGAATGCGGTGGCGGGTCTGGATGACGCTGGCCTCCCGCGTGCGCTCGGTGGTGGCGACACCTGCGGTACGCGCGAAGAAGCGACGGATCGAGACCGCGTTGGTGGTGTCGTCGGCGCCCTGGTCGATGACCTTGAGCACGTCGTCACGACCGAGAATGGCGGCGGTCAGCTGCATGCCACCGGTGCCCCAGCCATAAGGCAGCGGCATCTCGCGGCCGCCGAACGGCACCTGGTAGCCGGGGATCGCCACGGCCTTGAGCAGGCCGCGACGGATCATGCGCTTGGTCTGTTCGTCCAGGTAGGCGAAGTTGTACGCGGACGCCTCGCGGGCGCCGCTGGTGGTCGAAGGGTTCATCAGCGGTTCTCCTCTGCCGGCGCCTGGCGACGCAGCTTGCGGATCAGTTCCAGTTCGGCCTGGAAGTCGACGTAGTGCGGCAACTTCAGGTGCGAGACGAAGCCGGCGGCCTCGACGTTGTCGCAGTGCATCAGCACGAATTCCTCTTCCTGCGCGGGGCCTTGCACCTCCTCGCCGTACTCGCCGGCGCGCAGGGCACGGTCGACCAGCGCCATGCCCATGGCCTTGCGCTCGGCGTAGCCGAAGGCCAGGCCGTAGCCACGGGTGAACTGCGCCTGCTCGGGACTCTCGCCGACGAACTGGTTGACCATCTCGCACTCGGTCACTTCGATGTCGCCCAGCGGCACGGCGAAGCCCAGCTCGCCCGGCGTCATCCACACCTCGATGTCACCGATGCGGATCTCCCCGGCGAAGGGGTGGTTGCGCCCGTAGCCGCGCTGGGTGGAATAGCCCAGCGCCAGGAGGAAGCCCTCGTCACCCCGCGCCAGTGCCTGCAGGCGCTCGGCGCGGCTGGAGGGGAACGCCAGCGGCTCGCGGGTGATGTCCGGCACCGGCGCGGCATCGTCCTGTTCGCGCGCCATCAGCCCCTCCTCGGCGAGGAAATCCAGCACCCGCGGGCAGGGCCTCGGCTCGTCCTGCGCGCCGGACGGCGGCGGCGGATACTCGCCCTCGGCCAGCAGCGCGAAGTCCAGCAGGCGATGGGTGTAGTCGAAGGTCGGGCCGAGCAGCTGGCCGCCGGGCAGGTCCTTGAAGGTCGCGGAGATGCGTCGCTCCAGCTGCATCTGCGTGGTGTTCAGCGGCTCGCTGGCACCGAAGCGCGGCAAGGTGGTGCGGTAGGCGCGCAGCAGGAAGATGGCCTCCATCAGGTCACCTGCGGCCTGCTTGATGGCCAGCGCGGCCAGTTCTTCGTCGTACAGCGAGCCTTCGCTCATCACACGGGCGACGGCCAGTGGCAGTTGCTGGCGAATCTGCTCCACCTCCAGTTCGGCGATGCTGCTATCGCCGCGACGGCGGCTGGCCAGGAGCTGGTGGGCGTTGTCGATGGCGCGTTCGCCACCTTTGACGGCGACATACATCAGGCGGCCTCCTCGGTTTCGATCAGCACATGGGTGCTGCGCGGCAGGCCGATGACCTCGGCGCCTGCAGCGAAGAAGCAGTCCAGCCCGCGCGGGAATGCGCTACGGGCCTGGCGCTGCGGCCAGAAGCCGGCCGGCAGCTGCAGGCTGACGCTGCGCACGTCCTTGATGCCCGGCCCGCGCCAGCGCAGGGCCGCGCCGGCGTGCAGGTCATCGAGCTGGATCAGCAGCGTGCAGGACTGGTCGGGGTAACGCTCGCTGCCGTTGTCGAAGTCGGACAGGTCGACCAGCTCGCTCTCGTCGAGCAGGGCGAACAGAGCGATCTCGCGGTCGTCGACGATCGGGCAGCCGCAGTGAAAGGCCAGGTTGGCGCGAATCAGTGGCGTATCGAAACGCGGTGCCAGCCACAGCGGCGTGTCACTGTCGAGAAAGGCCAGGCACAGGCCATAGGTGGCCGGTGCCAGATCACCGAGTGGGTGAGCGCGATCCATGGCGCGCGGCTGTCCTGGCTCGGCCAGGGCATTGAGTGCGGCGCGAAAACTGACCTGGGCATCCAGCACCGGGTCATCGAAAGCCGGTTGCAGCCAGTGCGAGCTGTGCGGCGTGTTCATCAATCCTCTCCTCTGACCAGGGTGAAGAACTCCACCTGGGTGGTGGCGGTGCGGGCGGCCCGGGCCAGGCGCTGTTCGCGCTGCTGGCGGGCCAGGGGTTCGATCAGGTCGCTGAGCCAGCGGGCCTGGTCGCTGCCCTGCAGATGGGCATCGGCCAGGGCCGCCAGCTCGGCGCGGCGCTTGTCGCGGCCGGCCAGGTAGCTGTAGCCGGTACGGCCGTCAGCCAGGCGCACCACGCAGCGCGTGACGGTCATCTCGCCCAGGTTGAAGGCGCTGCCGGTGCCGCCCATGCGCCCGCGCACCAGGGTCATGCCCACCTCGGGCGCGCGGATCAGTTGGTAGGCGCTATCCCTGAGCGCCGCTTCATGGGCATCGAGGGCCTGGCCGGCGCGGGCCAGCACCCCCATCCAGCGCTGGCGCGCGACGGTGTTCGAGTCAAGGTCGTTCATGCGGGTCTCCATCAGGTCGCTACCTGGTACTGGAAGCGGTCGGCGCGGCTGCTGGACTGCGCCAGCTCCACCGCTCGACCAGAAGGATCGCGGGACAGGGTGAGCACGCTGAGCAGCGGCGCATGGCGCGGCATCAGCAGATGCGCGGCCTCCTCGCGGCTGGGCAGGCGCGCGCCGATCAGGCTGAAGGTGCGCACCAGCGGCAGGTCGCGCTCGGCCAGGTACTGGCGCAGCGAGCCACCCTGGTAGTCCGCCAGCAGCGGCGCCAGGCTGGCGCAGAAGCGGTGGCGAATCAGGCTCAGCGGCTGGCCGTCGAGCAGGCGCAGGGTGGCCAGTTCGATCAGCTCGCTGCCATCGGGCAACTGCAGATGACGGCACTCCTCGCTGCTGCCGGTGCGGCACAGGCGCTCGATCAGGCGTGCCTCGACCCGGTGCCCGAGGGCCGACAGCGACTGGCTGAAGGCGCTGCCCGCCTCCACGGGATAGACCAGCGGCCTGGCCAGCACCTGGGTGCCCTTGCCCTGACGGCGCAACAGGCGGCCTTCGAGGACCAGTTCGTCCACCGCCCGGCGCAGGGTGTGGCGGTTGACGGAAAAGCGCGCGGCCAGTTGCATCTCGCCCGGCAGGTAGTCGCCCGGGCTCATGCGCTGCAGTTCCTCGCGCAGCACGCCAGCCAGTTCGCGGTACAGCGGCTCGTTTTGTCTAGACAAGTTCATCGTTCGAAAAGGGCGCACACAGGCGCCCTCCTTCTCCTTCAGATAAAGAGCTTGCGCAGGCGTTGAGAGAGGATGTCGATGGAGCTCACCACCAGGATGATCACGATCAGCACGGCGCAGGTCTGGCCGAACTGGAAGCCGCGAATGGCCTCCCAGAGGATCACGCCGATACCACCGGCACCGACCATGCCGACCACCGTGGCCGAACGCACGTTGGACTCGAAGCGGTACAGCGAGTAGGAGATCCACAGCGGCAGGACCTGCGGGATGACCCCGAAGATCACCTCCTGCAGCGCGCTGGCACCAGTGGCACGCACGCCTTCCACCGGGCCCGGGTCGATGGCCTCGACCGCCTCGGCGAAGAGCTTGGCCAGCACCCCGGTGGTGCTGATGAACAGCGCCAGCACGCCGGCGAAGGGGCCGAGGCCGACCGCGACGACGAAGAGCATGGCGAAGACCATTTCGTTGATCGACCGGCAGGCGTCCATCACCCGGCGTACCGGCTGGTAGACCCACCAGGGCACGATGTTCTCGGAACAGAGGATGCCCAGCGGGATGGCGCAGACGATGGCCAGTACGGTGCCCCACAGGGCGATCTGTACGGTGACCACCATCTCCTTGAGATAGTGCCGCCAGTTGCTGAAGTCCGGCGGGAAGAAATCGGCGGCGAAGGTGGACATGTTGCCAGCATCGCGCACCAGCGCCAGCGGGTTCATTTCCGCGCCCTGCCAGGACCAGGCAAGCACGGCGAAGAACAGCCCCCAGCCGATCAGCTGCAGCCAGCTGCGCTTGCCATCGGCGATCGGGGTGGCGGTGGTCAATGTAGTCATGGGTAACTCTCGATCACTCATTCAGAACCTGTTCACAACCTGCTGCGCGTCGGCCCTGTTGCTGCAAAACCGGGCTCGGAGTGCTCTCGCCTGTATCTGCGGGGGCCGCCATCGGCGTTGCAGGGATCCAGCTCGTAAGGTCATGGACAGGTTCGCGGAACGAGCCGTCCCGCCAGGGCGGGACGGCTCTCGGGGTCAGCCGGCGCTGGCGCCACTCTTCTTCTCGAGTTCGGCCATGCGTTGCTGCAGCTTGGCCAGCTCGGCATCCAGCTCCTTGAGCTGAGCCTGCTTGTCGGCCTCGTTGAGCGTGGTGCTGTTGGCCACTTCGGTGCGCTTCTTGAACAGCTCGAGCTGACGGATCGGCAGCAACTGGTCGTTATCCGAAGCGCGGAACTGGCCCCACTGCAGACCGGCGAGCACCTTCTTCTCCTCCGGCTTGGCGCCGTAGGTCATGAAGAAATTGCGCAGCTTGTCGCGGGTTTCCTGAGGCAGGTTCTTGCGCCAGACGATGGGGTCGGACGGAATCAGCGGCGACTTCCAGATGACCTTCAGCTGTGCGGCCTTGTCCGGTGCGGTGACTTCCAGGCGCTCCATCCCTTCGCTGTTGAAGGTGCCGACATCGACCTGCTTGTTGGCGACCGACAGGGCATTGACCTCATGGCTGCCGTTGAGCGAGCGCTTGAAGATCTTGCCGGCGTCGGCGTTGTTCTGGGCGAACACGTAGTAGCCCGGCACCAGGTAGCCGGAGGTGGAGTTCGGATCACCGTTGGCGAAGGTCAGGTTCGCGGCATTCTTGAGCATGTCCTCGACCGAGTTGATCGGGCTGTCCTTGTGCGCCACCAGCAGGCTGTAGTAGCCTTGGGCGCCGTTGGCGGCGACGGTCTGGGCGAAGATCTCGCCACCGGCACGGTCCACCGCTTCCATGGCCGACTTGTTGCCGTACCAGGCCACGTCGACCTTGTCGAAGCGCATGCCCTGGATGATCCCGGCGTAGTCAGGAGCGAAGAAGGCGTTGATCTTCACGCCAGTCTGCTTGCTCATGTCGGCCAGGAAGGGATCCCACATGGATTTCAGGTTCTGCGAGGACTCGGTGGAGATGATGCCGAAGTTGAGTTCCTCGGCAGCCTGGGCCGAGCCCAGCAGGGAACCGGTTACGAGCGCAGAGGCAGCCAGCACCTGGCCGATGCGTTTGAACATGGAGCACACTCCTGTTGCGGGTTGGCGTTGTTGTTTCGAATGGAGGCAGCGGCGTCAGGCCTTGGCCAGTGCCAGGGGACGCTCCAGCGCACGCGGGCGCTGGCCTTGCGGCAGCAGCAGACTGATGTCGAGGTCGCCGCCGTAGAGGTCGTTGAGGAAATCGGGATTGAAGTCCTGGGTCGGGCCGTCGAAATGAATGCGCCCGCCCTTGAGGGCCACCGCGCGCTGGCAATAGCGCACGGCGTAGTCGACTTGATGCAGGGTCACCACCACGGTCTTGCCGTCGCGGCGATTGATGTCGGCGAGAATCTCCATCACCTTGCGCGCCGACTCGGGGTCGAGCGAGGCGATGGGTTCGTCGGCGAGAATCACCTCGGCCTGCTGGCACAACGCTCGGGCGATCGCCACCCGCTGCTGCTGGCCACCGGACAGGGTCGAAGCCCGCTGCGCGGCGAATTCGGCGAGGCCGACGCGCTCCAGCGCGTCCATGGCCCGCTGCTTCTCCTCGGCGCTGAACAGGCTGAGGCTGCCACGCCAGCGCGGCATGCGCCCCAGGCCGCCAAGCAGCACGTTCTGCAGCACGCTGAGGCGACCGACCAGGTTGAACTGCTGGAAGATGTAGCCGATGTCGGCGCGCAGACGGCGCACATCGCCGCTCAGGCGACCTTCGGCCTGCACCTGGCGGCCGAGCACCTCGATGCAACCATCGTCGCCACGCGCCAGGCCGGCCAGGTGCCGCAGCAGGGTCGACTTGCCCGAGCCGGACGCCCCGATCAGGGCGACCATCTCCCCTGGCTGCACGGAAAGCGCCAGGTCGAACAGGGCCTGCTTGCGCCCGAAGGTCTTGTTGAGACGGTCGACTCGAATGGCTGCGCTCATATGCTGGCTCTCTACTATCATTGTCGATATGAGAAGGCAGCACCCGGCTGCCATCTGGTGTAGACCAAGGTAGCCAGAGCCTGTGTCAGCCCAGTGAACCGGGGATGACAATTGAGTGACCGAAACTTTAAATTTCAAATACCGAGCACAGCACGAACGCGACTTCTGCCGAATACTGCGCAATTCTGACAGTCGGTGCTGGCATAAAGCCTCCACCTGCACCACAATGCGACACGTATTTGGCGTCAAGGAACTGTTCAGATGACCGAATGGTCATAACGACGCAGAACGCGGTACCGGTTGAACGGCTAGTGCGAAACACTGTCAAACCGGTGACAATCTCGACACTGACCACCAGTATCGCTCCCTGAACTAACCGGTAATGTATGCGCCCTATGAAACAGGCTACTTATTCCAGCCGCACGGCTGACAAATTCGTCGTTCGCTTGCCAGATGGCATGCGTGAGCGTATCGCTGACGTAGCACGCAACCATCACCGCAGCATGAACTCTGAAATCATCGCCCGTCTGGAGCAGAGCATGCTTCAGGAAGGCGCTCTGGATGAGGATCTCAGCCTGCGTCTCGACAGCCCCGAGCTGAGCCTGCACGAGCGTGAGCTGCTGCAGCGCTTCCGCCAGCTGTCGCGCCGTCAGCAGAACGCCCTGGTCGCGCTGATCGCCCATGACGTGGAAATGGCCGCCGAAGAAGCCTGAAGCGAACCCATGAAAAAAACCGGCCTTGAGCCGGTTTTTTTATGCCTGCGACACGACGGTCGCCTGTCGGTCAGCCGACGAAGCTGAGCAGCACCCCCGCCGCCACCGCCGAACCGATCACCCCCGCCACGTTCGGACCCATGGCGTGCATCAGCAGGAAGTTCTGCGGGTTGGACTCCAGCCCGACCTTGTTCGAGACCCGCGCAGCCATCGGTACAGCGGATACCCCGGCCGAACCGATCAACGGATTGACCTTGTTGCTGCTGAACAGATTCATCAGCTTGGCCATCAGCACACCGGCCGCGGTGCCGGCACAGAAGGCGACCATGCCCAGCAGCAGGATGCCCAGGGTCTTGAGCTGCAGGAAGGCTTCCGCCGACAGCTTGGAACCCACGGTCAGGCCAAGGAAGATGGTGACGATGTTGATCAGCGCGTTGCGCGAAGTATCGGCCAGGCGTTCGACCACACCGCACTCACGCAGCAGGTTGCCGAGGGCGAACATGCCGATCAGCGGCGCTGCGTCCGGCAGCAGCATGCCGATCAGGATGCACAGCACGATGGGGAAGATGATCTTCTCGGTCTGCCCCACCGGACGCAGCTGCTGCATCACGATCGAGCGCTCTTCCTTGGTGGTCAGGGCGCGCATGATCGGTGGCTGCAACAGCGGCACCAGGGCCATGTAGGCGTATGCCGCGACGGCAATGGGGCCGAGCAGGTCAGGCGCCAGCTTGGAGGTGACGAAGATCGAGGTGGGCCCGTCCGCCCCACCGATGATGGCGATGGACGCAGCCTCCTTGAGGGTGAACTCCATGCCCGGAATACCCAGCGCCGTGATCGCCAGCGCCCCCATCAGGGTGCCGAAGATACCGAACTGCGCCGCGGCGCCGAGCAGCAGGGTCTTGGGGTTGGCCAGCATCGGCCCGAAGTCGGTCATGGCGCCGACACCGAGGAAGATCAGCAGCGGGAAGATGCTGGTCGGCAGGCCCACTTCGTAGATCAGGTGCAGGAACCCCGCGCCTTCGGCCATGTTGGCCACCGGGATGTTCGACAGCAGCCCGCCGAAGCCGATAGGCACCAGCAACAGCGGTTCGAAGCCCTTCTTCACGGCCAGGTAGATCAGCAGCAGACACACCGCGATCATGAAGGCCTGGCCAGGTTCCAGGTGGTACAGGCCGGTGCTCTGCCAGAGCTTGAGCAGCTTTTCCATGGCGCGCCCCTCAGCCGATGGTCAGCAGGCTGTCGCCCACCGCCACCGCATCACCGACCTTGACGTTGACCGCCCCGACCGTGCCGGCCTTGAAGGCGCGGATTTCGGTTTCCATCTTCATCGCTTCGAGGATGATCACCAGTTGCCCCTCCTCCACGGCCTGGCCTGGCTGCACCAGCACCTTGAAGATGTTGCCGGCCAGTGGCGCCGCCTGCGGCTCGCCAGCGCCGGCAGTCACCGCTGCTGCTGCCGGCGCAGCGCTCGACGCGCCACCGACGGGCTTGAGCCCCTCGATGTCGCCGCCTTCGTTGACCTGCACGACGAAGGCCTTGCCGTTCACCTCGACGGTGTAGACCTCGGGCTTGCCCGGCTCGCGGGCCAGGCTTTCCTTGCCGGTCGGCACCGGCTCGAAGGCGGCCGGATTGCCACGGTTTTCCAGGAACTTCAGGCCGATCTGCGGGAACAGGGCGTAGGTCAGCACATCGTCGATGGCGTCGGCGGCGAGCTTGATGCCCTTCTCCTGAGCGATGCCCTTGAGCTCGGAGGTGAGCTTGTCCATCTCGGCCTCGAGCAGGTCGGCGGGACGGCAAGTGATCGCCTCGGCGCCATCGAGCACACGCGCCTGCAACTCGGCATTGAAGGCTGCCGGCGCCGCGCCGTACTCGCCCTTGAGCACGCCGGCGGTTTCCTTGGTCACGGACTTGTAGCGCTCGCCGGTGAGCACGTTGATCACCGCCTGGGTGCCGACGATCTGCGAGGTCGGCGTCACCAGCGGAATGAAGCCGAGGTCTTCGCGAACCCGGGGTATCTCGGCCAGCACCTGGTCGAACTTGTCCTGGGCGCCCTGCTCCTTGAGCTGGCTCTCCATGTTGGTGAGCATGCCACCCGGCACCTGGGCGACCAGGATGCGCGAGTCGACGCCCTTGAGGTTGCCCTCGAACTTCGCGTATTTCTTGCGCACCTCACGGAAGTAGGCGGCGATTTCCTCGAGCAGTTCCAGGTCGAGCCCGGTATCGCGCTCGGTGCCCTGGAACATCGCCACCACCGATTCGGTAGGCGAATGGCCGTAGGTCATCGACAGCGAGGAGATTGCCGTGTCGACGTTGTCGATACCGGCCTCCACCGCCTTGAGAATGGCCACCGAGGACAGCCCCGCCGTGGCGTGGCACTGCATGTGGATCGGGATCGCCAGGCTGCTCTTCAGGCGCGACACCAGCTCGAACGCGGTATAGGGCGTGAGAATGCCGGCCATGTCCTTGATGGCCACCGAGTCGGCGCCCATGTCCTCAATCTGCTTGGCCAGGTCGACCCACATCTGCAGGGTGTGCACCGGGCTGGTGGTGTAGGAGATGGTGCCCTGGGCATGCCGCCCCTGCTGCTTCACGGCCTTGAGGGCCGTTTCCAGGTTGCGCGGGTCGTTCATCGCATCGAAGACACGGAACACGTCGACGCCATTGACCGCCGCACGTTCGACAAACTTCTCCACCACGTCGTCGGCATAGTGCCGGTAGCCCAGCAGGTTCTGCCCACGCAGCAGCATCTGCTGACGCGTATTGGGCATCGCCTTCTTCAGCTCGCGGATGCGCTCCCAGGGGTCTTCGCCGAGGTAACGAATGCAGGCATCGAAGGTCGCGCCGCCCCAGGACTCCACCGACCAGAAGCCGACCTGATCGAGCTTGGGCGCGATCGGCAGCATGTCTTCGAGGCGCAGGCGGGTCGCGAGGATCGACTGATGGGCGTCACGCAGCACCACATCGGTAATGCCGAGTGCTTGTTTTACGGCTGTCATACAGGTACTCCCTCTGAACCTGATCAACCGCGACGCGCGCGGTGCTGGGCAATGGCGGATTGAATGGCGGCCAGCGTCTGCGCATCCGGCTCGTGACTGGCCGGCCTGGCAACGGATACCGGGGTGGGGGCTGCAGCAGCGGGCGCTGCGAAGACGCCAATCATGCGTGACATCAGGCTGACCACACCGACCAGCAGTACCAGAAAGGCAAACACGAAACCCATGCCGAACAGCATGAGCTCGACACCCTCGAGAAGAAGTTCACTGGGGGTCATCTTGGCTCCTTTTGGCCAGCAGCTCATGGGCTGCATTCGTTATCGATTAGGAGCGTCCGGGGTCAGCGCCTGGACAGAGCTGCCGAACCTTAGCCTGAAACGCGCGTTTGAGGCAAACCTCCAGCCGGCCTGAAATACCTGATATGTAGTGTTTTTCTCACAAGCACTACCAAAGGAGGAGAAGCGCCCCGAAACGCCGCCTGAACCAGGCCACCCCACCTCCCGCGCCACGTCGGGGTTGGACGAGCGGAAGCGCATGACCGACGCGGACCTCAGGCAGTGCATCGTCGCGCATCCAGGCAGCGACAATCTGACGCCGGGCGCCACTGCCGGCGACGGCCCATACCAGGCTGCCAGGGGCAGCAAGTGCCTCAGGTCATCGCTCGACGGGAGTGGCAAGCGACTGCCAGGACCGGCAATCGCGGCAGGGGCAGACGGCTCGCAGCACACGAACCGTCCGAATGGCCGGGCGGTGGCGCGATCTACAGCAGGAAGATCGACGCCATGCCCAGGAAGATGAAGAAACCGCCGCTGTCGGTCATGGCGGTGATCATCACGCTGGCGCCCATGGCCGGGTCGCGCCCGAGGCGCGCCAGGGTCATGGGGATCAGCACCCCCATCAGCGCCGCCAGCAGCAGGTTGAGCGTCATCGCCGCCGTCATCACCACACCCAGCGACCAACTGCCGTAGAGGGAGTAGGCGACGCCGCCGATCACCCCGCCCCAGAGGATGCCGTTGATCAGGGAAACCCCCAGCTCCTTGCGCACCAGCCGCGCGGTGTTGCCGGTGCTGATCTGCCCCAGCGCCATGGCGCGCACGATCATGGTGATGGTCTGGTTACCGGAGTTGCCGCCGATGCCAGCCACGATGGGCATCAGTGCCGCCAGCGCCACCAGCTTCTCGATGGAGCCCTCGAACAGGCCGATCACCCGCGAGGCGAGGAAAGCCGTCACCAGGTTGATCGCCAGCCAGGCCCAGCGGTTGCGGACCGACTTCCACACCGAGGCGAAGATGTCTTCCTCCTCGCGCAGACCGGCCATGTTCAGCACTTCGCTTTCGCTTTCCTCACGGATCAGGTCGACCATCTCGTCGATGGTCAGACGGCCGATCAGCTTGCCGTTCTTGTCCACCACGGGCGCGGAAATCAGATCGTAGCGTTCGAAGGCCTGAGCGGCGTCGTAGCCGTCCTCGTCCGGGTGGAAGCTCACCGGATCGTCGGCCATGACTTCGCCGACCTGCTTCTCCGGATCATTGACCAGCAGGCGCTTGATCGGCAGGACACCCTTGAGCACGCCGTCGTAGTCGACCACGAACAGCTTGTCGGTATGGCCCGGCAGCTCCTTAAGGCGGCGCAGGTAGCGCAGCACCACCTCCAGGCTGACGTCCTCGCGGATGGTGACCATCTCGAAGTCCATCAGCGCGCCGACCTGATCCTCTTCGTAGGACAGGGCCGAACGCACGCGCTCACGCTGCTGCGCATCGAGCGATTCCATGAGTTCATGGACGACGTCGCGCGGCAGTTCGGGGGCCAGGTCGGCCAGCTCATCGGCGTCCAGGTCCTTGGCCGCCGCGAGAATCTCGTGATCGTCCATGTCGGCGATCAGGGTTTCCCGTACGGCGTCGGAGACTTCCAGCAGGATGTCGCCATCGCGCTCGGCCTTGACCAGCTGCCAGACGGTCAGACGGTCGTCGAGCGGCAGGGCCTCGAGGATGTGGGCGATGTCGGCGGGGTGCACATCATCGAGCTTGCGCTGCAGCTCGGCGAGATTCTGTCGGTGTACCAGGCTCTCGACCCGGTCATGGTGCTGGCCTTCCTGACGGTGGGTCAGGTCCTCGACCAGCTTGTGCCGATGCAGCAGTTCGACCACCTGCGCCAGGCGATCCTGCAAGCTTTCCTGCGGCTTTTTGGCTTCTACTTCAGTCATAGCGCGCTCCACCCCCAGTTGGCGGGCACGCCAAAGGGGATCAATCAGGTGTTACACGATTGTGCGATGGGAGTATTGAGTAACTACTGGGTAAGTCCATGGTGGTATTCCACAAGCCCCGGCGGGGCTGACGCGGCGAATGATAACACCGCAGAACCGCTTTGTACGTGACAAAAGCGCGGCAAGAACAATTGCTTGCATCGCAAACTTCGATCCCGCGTGAAAACCTGAGTCAGTGACGCCAGTCACTAGGCCCAGGACACCCTGACGAAAGAGAAATAACCGCTTAAGCTGGCCCGGTGAACGTCAAGGAGGACGAATCATGCGAGGACTGCACATCGCGGCGCTGTGCGCTGCCGCCCTGCTCCACCCTATTCAAGACAGCTCGGCCACCAGCGTGTTCCGTTGCGAAGACGCCAACGGGCAGATCACCTTCACCCGCCACGGCTGCGCACCCGAGCAGACGCAGTACAGGCAGGAGGTGCGCAACCACTCCCCCGGCAGCGGCAAACCCATCCCCCTGGCCGTCCCCAGGGCGCGCACCGCGACACCCACGACGCGCTCCAGGGCGCCCGTGATCGTCGGCGAGCAGGATGACGGCTGCGGCAACCTGCTCAGCAGCAGCGAAAAGCGCCAGGCGATCATCCGCCGCGAGGTGCGCAGCGGCATGAGCAGCGCCGACGCGGAAAGCAGCCTGGGCAAGCCGGACAGGATCACCCGGCAGAACGGCAGGCAGCGCTATCACTACCGCGACAAGCGCGGCGACAACCAGCTGATCAGCTTCGACGAGGCCGGCTGCGTGAAGAAATGACGCGCAAAGAAAAAGGGCCTGCATCGCTGCAGGCCCTTTTGGTATGGCGGACTCAGGAGGATTCGAACCTCCGACCGCTCGGTTCGTAGCCGAGTACTCTATCCAGCTGAGCTATGAGTCCGGTCGGTGCTTTTATACCAGATCACCTCTGGTTGACGCATGACCCCGCATCGCTGCAGTGCCATTCGATATGGCGGACTCAGGAGGATTCGAACCTCCGACCGCTCGGTTCGTAGCCGAGTACTCTATCCAGCTGAGCTATGAGTCCGTTGCAGATCACTCGAAAGCCACTGCGCTTTCGTGCGACCCTTGGCGCTTTTAGACCAGATCACCGCTGGTTGAAACAAAATGGCTTGCAGCGATGCAAGCCATTGAATATGGCGGACTCAGGAGGATTCGAACCTCCGACCGCTCGGTTCGTAGCCGAGTACTCTATCCAGCTGAGCTATGAGTCCGGTCGGTGCTTTTATACCAGATCACCTCTGGTTGATCCGCCAGCCCGGCTTGCACCCGGCTCGCTGAATAATGGCGGAGAAGGGGGGATTCGAACCCCCGACACCCTTTTGAGGTGTACTCCCTTAGCAGGGGAGCGCCTTCGGCCACTCGGCCACCTCTCCGCAACACGGGGCGCATGATAAACATGTTTTCCCCGTTTGCAAACAAAAATTTGTAGAAAAATTAGTGGCTTGGTTCGTCACCCTTCTCTTTCTGGATGCGTTGGTAGATTTCCTCACGGTGCACGGCAACCTCTTTGGGCGCATTGACGCCAATGCGCACCTGGTTACCTTTCACGCCCAACACGGTGACAGTCACATCATCACCGACCATCAGGGTCTCTCCGACCCGGCGAGTCAGAATCAGCATTCCTTTCTCCTCACGGATTACATTTTCAGGACAACAGTCTGCAAAAAAGAAAATGGTGCCAGCTTCCTGCTTGTTCAAGCCTGGAAACCTCCACCCAAGTATTGACCAGCCCGCGCAGAAAGAAAGTTCCCGCCTGCCAGTCAAAAAAACGAAAGGCGCGGAACCAGCCGCGCCTTTCGGATAGATCACTCGCCCTGTCGAGCCGGGGCGTCGAGCTCGAAAGCCGTGTGCAGTGCACGCACGGCCAGCTCCAGGTACTTCTCTTCGATCACCACGGAAACCTTGATCTCGGACGTGGAGATCATCTGGATGTTGATGGTTTCCTTGGCCAGTGCCTCGAACATGCGGCTGGCCACGCCTGCGTGAGAGCGCATGCCGACGCCGACGATGGACACCTTGGCGATGTCGGTGTCGCCGACCACTTCGCGAGCACCCAGCTCGTCCGCAGTCTTCTGCAGGACGTTCAGGGCATTGTTGTAGTCGTTGCGGTGCACGGTGAAGGTGAAATCGGTGGTGTTATCGTGCGCCACGTTCTGCACGATCATGTCGACTTCGATGTTGGCAGCGCTGATCGGGCCGAGAATCTTGAAAGCCACGCCCGGCAGGTCCGGCACGCCACGGATGGTCAGCTTGGCTTCGTCGCGGTTGAAGGCGATGCCGGAAATGATCGGCTGTTCCATGGATTCCTCTTCATCAAGGGTAATGAGGGTGCCCGGCCCCTCCTGGAAGCTGTGCAGGACGCGCAGCGGGACGTTGTACTTGCCGGCGAACTCCACCGAACGGATCTGCAGCACCTTGGAGCCCAGGCTGGCCATTTCCAGCATTTCTTCGAAGGTGATCTTTTCCAGGCGCTGGGCCTTGGGCACCACGCGCGGGTCGGTGGTGTAGACGCCATCGACGTCGGTGTAGATCTGGCACTCGTCGGCCTTCAGGGCCGCAGCCAGGGCCACGCCGGTGGTGTCGGAACCGCCACGGCCGAGCGTGGTGATGCTGCCGTGCTCGTCGACCCCCTGGAAACCGGCGACGACGACGACACGCCCGGCCTTGAGGTCAGCGCGAATCTTCTGGTCATCGATCTGCAGAATGCGCGCCTTGTTGTAGGCGCTGTCGGTGAGGATGCGCACCTGGCTGCCGGTATAGGACACCGCCGGCACGCCGCGCTTGATCAGCGCCATGGCCAGCAGAGCGATGGTCACCTGCTCGCCGGTGGACACCATGACATCCAGTTCGCGCGAGACCGGTTCGCCGTCGGTGATCTGTTTGGCCAGATCGATCAGGCGGTTGGTTTCACCGCTCATGGCGGAAACCACCACGACGATGTCGTCACCGTTCTCGCGGAATTTCTTCACCTTGTCGGCCACCTGCTGGATACGCTCGATGGTGCCGACGGAGGTGCCCCCAAACTTCTGTACGATCAAAGCCATTTCAAAAAGCCGCCTGAATCCTCGAAGGGCGCCCATTAAACCCGCATCGGGTCATACTGCCAAGGCCCGCCGGACGCACTGCGGGCCCCGCTTTCTCACTCGTTACGAAGCCTGCTCGACCAGGGTAGCGGCCAGGGCCAGGGCCTCGTCCAGTTTGCCGGCATCGACGCCGCCGCCCTGGGCCATGTCCGGACGACCACCGCCCTTGCCGCCCACGGCTGCTGCAGCCTGACGCATCAGGTCACCGGCCTTGAGCTTGCCGGTCAGGTCCTGGGTGACACCGGCGACCAGCACCACTTTCTCGTCGAACACGCCGCCGAGCAGGATCACCGCGCTACCCAGCTTGTTCTTCAGCTGATCGACCAGCGCCAGCAGCGCCTTGCCATCCAGGCCGTCGAGACGCGCCGCCAGCACCTTGGTGCCCTTCACGTCCACCGCCGAGGCAGCCAGGTCGTTGCCCGCCGCGCTGGCGGCCTTGGCCTTGAGCTGTTCCAGCTCCTTCTCCAGCTGACGGTTGCGTTCCAGCAGTGCGGACAGCTTGTCCAGCACGTTGTCGCGATTGCCCTTGACCAGGGAAGCGGCTTCCTTGAGCTGCTCCTCGGCACCGTTCAGGTAGGCCAGCGCTTGCGCGCCAGTGACCGCTTCGATACGGCGCACGCCGGCGGCCACACCGCCTTCGCTGACGATCTTGAACAGGCCGATGTCGCCGGTGCGAGCCACGTGGGTACCGCCGCACAGCTCGACGGAGAAGTCGCCGCCCATGCTCAGTACACGCACCTGGTCACCATACTTCTCGCCGAACAGGGCCATGGCGCCCTTGGCCTTGGCCGTCTCGATATCGGTGATTTCGGTTTCCACCGCCGAGTTCTCGCGCACCACGCGGTTGACGATGTCCTCGAGCTGCTTGAGCTGCTCGGGCTTGATCGCCTCGAAGTGGCTGAAGTCGAAGCGCAGGCGCTGGCTGTTGACCAGCGAGCCCTTCTGCTGCACGTGATCACCGAGCACGATGCGCAGGGCTTCGTGCAGCAGGTGGGTAGCGGAGTGGTTCAGTGCCGTGGCCTGGCGCACCTCGGCCTCGACTTCGGCCTTGACGCTGGTGCCGACGTTGAGCCCGCCGCGTACCACCACGCCGTGATGCAGGAAGGCGCCGCCAGCTTTGGTGGTGTCGCGCACGTCGAAACGCACGCCGGCACCTTCGAGGTAACCGCAGTCACCGACCTGGCCGCCTGACTCGGCGTAGAACGGGGTCTGATCCAGCACCACCACGCCCTCCTCGCCCTCGGCGAGGCTGTCCACCGCAGCGCCGGCCTTGAACAGGGCGATGATCTGGCCACTGCCGCTGGTGCCTTCGTAACCAAGGAAATGGGTGTCGGTGTCGACCTTGACCAGGGTGTTGTAGTCCATGCCGAAGGCGCTGGCGGAGCGGGCGCGCTCGCGCTGCGCTTCCATCTCGCGCTCGAAGCCTGCTTCATCCACCGACAACTCGCGCTCACGGGCGATGTCGGCGGTCAGGTCGACCGGGAAGCCGTAGGTGTCGTACAGCTTGAACACCACGTCGCCGGGAATGACCTTGCCTTTCAGCTCGACCAGGTCCTGCTCGAGGATCTTCAGGCCCTGCTCCAGGGTCTTGGCGAACTGCTCTTCTTCGGTTTTCAGCACGCGCTCGATGTGCGCCTGCTGCTGCTTGAGCTCGGGGAAGGCCTCGCCCATCTCGGCCACCAGGGCGGCGACGATCTGGTAGAAGAAACTGCCCTTGGCGCCCAGCTTGTTGCCGTGACGGCAGGCGCGGCGAATGATGCGGCGCAGCACGTAGCCACGGCCTTCGTTGGACGGCGTCACGCCATCGGCGATCAGGAAGCTGCAGGAACGAATGTGGTCAGCCACCACCTTCAGCGACGCCTCGCCGGCGTTGGCGCAGCCGATGGCCTTGGCGGAAGCGGCCAGCAGGTTCTGGAACAGGTCGATCTCGTAGTTCGAGTTGACGTGCTGCAGCACGGCGCTGATGCGCTCCAGGCCCATGCCGGTGTCCACGCTTGGCGCCGGCAGCGGGTGCAGCACGCCATCGGCAGTCCGGTTGAACTGCATGAATACGTTGTTCCAGATCTCGATGTAGCGGTCGCCGTCTTCCTCGGGCGAACCGGGCGGGCCGCCCCAGATGTGCTCGCCATGGTCGAAGAAGATCTCGGTGCACGGACCGCACGGGCCGGTGTCACCCATCGCCCAGAAGTTGTCGGAAGCGTACGGCGCACCCTTGTTGTCGCCGATGCGGATCATTCGCTCGGTGGGAACGCCGACTTCCTTGGTCCAGATGTCGTAGGCCTCGTCATCGGTGGCGTAGACGGTGACCCAGAGTTTTTCCTTGGGCAGCTTCAGCCACTTCTCGGAGGTCAGGAACTCCCAGGCGTAGTGGATGGCATCGCGCTTGAAGTAGTCGCCGAAGCTGAAGTTGCCCAGCATTTCGAAGAAAGTGTGGTGGCGCGCGGTGTAGCCGACGTTTTCCAGGTCGTTGTGCTTGCCGCCGGCACGCACGCACTTCTGGCTGGTGGTGGCGCGGGTGTAGGCACGCTTCTCCAGGCCCAGGAAGCAGTCCTTGAACTGGTTCATCCCCGCGTTGGTGAACAGCAGGGTCGGGTCGTTCGCCGGAATCAGCGAGCTGGAAGCGACACGGGTGTGCCCTTTTTCTTCGAAGAAGCTCAGGAAGGCTTCACGGATTTCTGCGCTTTTCATAGGGGTCATCCACGGAATCAGGCGGCCACGACAGAGCCGGCGAAGCAGACGACGCGAGAACGTGGCGAGCGACGGTCAGGCAAGGCAGGAAACGACAACGCATGCAACGTCGGCACATCCGTGGTTGCGGATGCCGAACGAGCATTTCGATGCCGTTTCCAACGCAGCATGGCCGAGCGCGGCCGTTGTCACGCAGTCTGCAAAGGGACGCATTATATCGGTCCATTCGCCCGCGGCTAGTGCCTTGTTGATAGCCGACCGCTATGGGCGGTCGGCAGCAGGATCAATGATCACGGAAAGCGGCGAATGCCTCGATCACCCGCTCGACGCCCTCGGAACCGACATCCAGATGGGTAACCAGGCGCAGACGCGGCGCCGCGCTGACGACAATGCGCCGCTCGGCCATGAAGGCGCCGACCTGGCTGGCACGCTCGCCGAGCTGCACGTAGACCATGTTGGTCTGCACCGGCTCGACGCTGTAACCCAGCGCACGCAGCGCCTCGCCCAGGTGCGCCGCCTTGGCGTGGTCCTCGGCCAGGCGCTCGACCTGATGCTGCAGCGCATAGAGGCCGGCCGCCGCCAGCACGCCGGCCTGGCGCATGCCGCCACCGACCATCTTGCGCAGGCGCCGCGCCCTGGCGATCAGCGCGGCGCTGCCGCACAGCACCGAGCCGACCGGCGCCCCGAGGCCCTTGGACAGGCACACCGAGACGGAATCGAAGTGCTGGGTGATCTCGCGCGCCGGCACGCCCAGCTTGACCGCCGCGTTGTACAGGCGGGCGCCATCCAGATGCAGGCTCAGGCCCCGCCGGCGCGTCAGTTCACGCGCCGCCGCCAGGTAGTCGAGCGGCAACACCTTGCCCTGCATGGTGTTTTCCAGGGCCAGCAGACGCGTGCGGGCGAAATGGAAGTCATCCTGCTTGATCGCTGCCTCGACCCGGCCCAGGTCCAGCGAACCATCGGCCTCGCCTTCGATCGGCTGCGGCTGGATCGAACCGAGCACGGCGGCGCCGCCACCCTCGTACTTATAGGTGTGCGCCTGCTGGCCGACGATGTACTCGTCTCCGCGCTCGCAGTGCGCCATCAGGCCCAGCAGGTTGCTCATGGTCCCGGTGGGAACGAACAGCGCCGCCTCGAAGCCCAGCTCCTTGGCCAGCCAGGCTTCCAGATGGTTGACGCTGGGGTCTTCACCGTAGACGTCATCGCCCAGTTCGGCGGCCATCATGGCTTCGCGCATGGCGGCGGTGGGTTGGGTGACGGTGTCGCTACGCAGGTCGATCAGGGGCATGGCAGGCTTTCCCGTTCATTGGCGAAAGGGCCATGCTAAAGAGGTCGCGAAGGGGGCCACAAGATACAGTTGGCGCAAAATCCGGCGGAACGGCGAGCGAGCCGACTGTCCTTGCTGACAGTCGGCGTGTGGCCAGAGGGAGAGGCGTATCGCGGCTGAAGCCGCTCCTACGGGATGCGGCGTTTGACCCAGGTGCGGCTTCAGCCGCGATGCCGCCCGGATACCCAGGCAGATGGCGCGCTGGCTACACCAGGCTGGCACCGTCGTCCGGGACGATGAGGATGCCGGCGCGCAGGCCGTTCTTGACCCTGGGGTTGGGGAAGATGATGCGGGCGCCCTGCTCTTCCACCAGCCAGCGGGTGTCGGCGATGTCCTCGGCGAGCAGATAGCCCGGCTTGAGCTCGGTGAAGTTCTCGATATCCGCAGGCAGGTGCAGCTGGAAGCTGTCACTGTGCTTGATGATCTCCCGCGACACGGCGAACAGCTGCAAACCATCCAGGGTCGGTTCGCCGTTGACCACCTCACGCCCCTCGATCAGCGCCTGCAAGGCGTTCTCCAGCAGATCGAGATTGACCAGCTGGTTCTGCCCGAACGCACGCGCCTTGCCCAGTTCCAGGGTAAAGGCCTCGGCCCCGAGCTGCGCATAGGTGTAGGCACTGAAGGTGATGGACGGCTTGTTCTGCAGCAGCACGGCCTCGATCCCGGCGGCGCGCAGACGCTCCAGCTCTCGCCGCGAATGGGCGCGACCCTCCTGCCAGGGGTAGAGAGCGAACTGCTCGATCTTCGAACCGCGAATCGCGGTATGCAGGTCGTAGTGCAGGCGCGTGCGGCCCGTTTCCTTGCCGAAGAAGGTGGCCGACAGATGCTCCAGGTCACAGGCACGAATGGCCTCGAAACCACTGGATTGCTCATGGCGACCGCTGAACAGGCGGTTGATGTCCTGCTCGACGAAACGCTCGCCACGGCGCATGGCCTCGGGATTGCCGAACAGGAAGAGAATGCGTGCGGCCGGGCGCAGCTCGTTGCGTGCGATGCCGCGCAGCAGACGATCGAGCATCTCGATCGGCGCGGTCTCGTTGCCGTGAATACCGGCGGACAGCAGCAGATCGAGGCCGTTGTCACGCGCCGCTGGCGGGGTCACCTCCAGCGCGCCTTCATCCAGCCAGCGCAGGCGCGTGCCATCGGGGGTCAGTTGAATCTTCGCCGACGGCTCGTGGCCGGCCAGGGTCAGTTCAAGCAGCTTGCCGAGGACCAGCATGGCGACTCCTTGCTTTACAGCACTTCGTGCAGGCGCGAGCGGCAGCCGCGCCTACATGGCTCGACGATCAGTGGTTGCAGTCGGGGCCATGGACATGATCGTCATCATCGTCCGCCGGCTCCATTTCCAGCTGCAGGCTGACCAGGTTGGTGGCCTGCGGACGCAGCAGCAGGTTGGCATACTCGGTATCCCCCTCCTCCACGTCGACGCCGATCAGCAACTGATCGCCAACGGCCTGAACCCAGAGTTCCTTGCCCTGCCAGACCACCGCAAAGCGGGTGCAGGACGTCTCCAGCTGGGTGCCGTCGTTATCTTCGAGAATCAGTTGCAGCGCGTCGCTCATAAAATCTCCGGGGTTGGGGTCAGTTCAGTTGGAAAGGATAGACCGAGCCCAGTTTAAGGATCTGCGTCAGTTCATCCAATGCCGTGCGGCATTCGCCGAGCAATTGCGGATCGGCAAGATCGGCCTCGCTCAGGCGATCGCGATAGTGCTTGTCGACCCAGGCCACCAGGGTGTCATGCAGCGCGTGGCTCATCACCACGCCCGGATTGACCGCCGCCAGCTCCTGCTCCTTGAGCGCCACGCGCAAGCGCAGGCACGCCGGGCCGCCGCCATTCTGCATGCTCTGCTTGAGGTCGAACACGCGCACCTCGCGGATCGGCCCGCCGCTGGCGGTCAGTTGCTCGAGGTAGCGCCAGACGCTGGCATTGTTGCGACATTCTTCCGGCACCACCAGCAGCATGCTGCCATCGGCGCGTGTGAGCAGTTGGCTGTTGAACAGGTACGAACGCACCGCATCCTGCACGCTCACCGCCGAGCCCGGCACGCAGACGGCCTGGAAGTTGCCGCCGCGCCGCGCCAGTTTGTCGCCCAGTTCGGCCAGCACCTTGTCGGTCTCGAGGAAGGCGTCCTGGTGGTAGAACAGCACCTCGCCGTTGCCCACCGCGATCACATCGTTGTGGAACACGCCCTGATCGATCACCGCCGGGTTCTGCTGGGCGTAGACCACGCCCGCGTCACTCAGCCCGTGCAGGCGCGCGACCGCCTGGCTGGCCTCCAGGGTCTGCCGCGCCGGGTAGCGCGCCGGCGCCGGATAGCGCGTATCGAAGGCACTGCGCCCGTAGACGAAGAACTCCACGCCGGCGTCGCCATAGCCCTTGCAAAAACGCGTGTGGTTGGCCGCGCCCTCGTCACCGAACTGCGCCACCGCCGGCAACGCCGGGTGGTGGGCGAAGTGCGCGTCGTTGGCGAACATGGCCTGCAGCACGCGACTGGTGGTCGGGTGCTCGATACTGCGGTGGAACTTGCAGTTGAGGTTGGCAGCGGTGAAGTGCACGCGACCATCGGCCGTGTCGGCACTGGGGCTGACGGTGCAGGAGTTGGCCGTCCACATGCTCGATGCCGAGCAGCTCGCCACCAGCAGCGGCATGGCCTCGCGCGCGGCGCGGGCGATGACCTCGGCGTCGCTGCCGGTAAAGCCCAGGCGTCGCAACGCGCCGACATCCGGACGTTCCTGCGGGGCCAGCACGCCCTGCTTGAAGCCCATGTCCATCAGCGCCTTCATCTTGGCCAGCCCTTGCTTGGCGGCCTCCCTGGGGCTGGATACCACCTGGCTGTTGCTCTGCGATGCCACGTTGCCGTAGGACAGACCGCCGTAGTTGTGCGTCGGCCCGACCAGGCCGTCGAAGTTCATTTCATAGGCGGACATCACAGGGTCACTCCCGGGGTCAGGGTCGCAGGCAGGGCCAGGGTCTCGCTCTCCAGCGACGCCACCGGGTAAGCGCAGTAGTCGGCCGCATAGTAGGCACTGGCGCGATGGTTGCCGGAGGCGCCGATGCCGCCGAACGGGGCACTGCTGGCAGCGCCGGTGAGCTGCTTGTTCCAGTTGACGATGCCGGCACGGCTATGCAGCCAGAACTGCTCGTAGCGGGCCCGCGAATCGGACAGCAAACCGGCAGCCAGGCCATAGGCCGTCGCATTGGCTTCCTCGATGGCCGCGTCGAAATCGGCGTAGCGGACCACCTGCAGCAACGGGCCGAAGAATTCTTCGTCCGGGCGTTCGGCCACGGCGGTGACATCCACGATGCCGGGCGTCAGCAGCGCCGCATCGGCCTGCGGCTGCGTCATCGCCAGCAGCACGCTGGCGCCCTTGGCCTGCAGATCGGCCTGTGCCTGCATCAGCTGTGCGGCGGCCTGCAGGGAAATCACCGAGCCCATGAAGGGCGCCGGCTGCTCGTCGAAACGCCCCACCCGGATCTGCCCGGCGACCTGCACCAGGCGCGCCAGCAGGGCATCGCCCCAGGCGCCCTGCGGCACCAGCAGACGGCGCGCGCAGGTGCAGCGCTGCCCCGCGCTGATGAAGGCGGATTGCACGATGGTGTAGACGGCGGCATCGACATCGGCCACCTGATCGACGATCAGCGGGTTGTTGCCACCCATCTCCAGCGCCAGGATCTTGTCCGGGCGTCCGGCGAACTGCGCGTGCAGCAGGTTGCCGGTGCGGCTGGAGCCGGTGAAGAACAGGCCATCGATACCGGGATGCCCGGCCAGGGCCACGCCGGTTTCACGGCCGCCCTGCAACAGGTTGAGCACGCCTGCCGGCAGACCGGCTTCGATCCAGCATTGCAGGGTCAGCTCGGCCACCCTGGGCGTCAGTTCGCTGGGCTTGAACAGCACGCAGTTACCGGCCAGCAGCGCCGGCACGATATGCCCGTTGGGCAGGTGCCCGGGGAAGTTGTACGGACCGAATACCGCCACCACGCCATGCGGCTTGTGCCGCAGCACCGCCGTGGCATCGGCCAACGGACCACTCTTCTCACCGGTGCGCTCGCGATAGCTCTGGATGGAAATGGCCACCTTGTTGACCATGCTGGTCACCTCGGTGGCGGCCTCCCACAGGGGCTTGCCGGTCTCTTCACCGATCGCCCGCGCCACCTCGTCGGCACGCGTCTTCAGGCAGGCAGCGAAACGCTCCAGCACGGCGATACGCCCGTCCAGCGAATGCGCGGCCCATAACGAGAACGCGCCACGCGCGGCGCTGACAGCCGCATCGACCTGTGCGGCAGTGGCGCCCTGGCCTTCCCAGACGACGGCCTGGCTGACCGGGTCAAGCGACTGCAGCGGCTCGCCCTGACCGGGCTGCCACTGACCTGCGATGTAATGAGTGTTCATCTTGTTCTACCACTCCCAGCATTCAGCGGCGGCCGTCGAGAGCCACCGCGCAAAACAGAAATCTCAGCCGTGCGCCGCCAGCGGCACGGCGCGCACCTGATCGCCCGCCGACAGGCGCAGACGCTTGGCCGTCAGCGGATCGACCACCAGGGTACCGGCCGCCAGGCGTGCCGGCGCGGCGGTGATGCGGCAGTCCTGGCGCTTGCGGTTGTGCACCAGGAAGGGTTCGGCGTCGTCCCCCGGCGTACCGATGGCCAGCACCAGGTTCTGACTGTCGCGTACGGCGCGAATCTTCGCGGTTTCCGCCTCGATGGCCGGCCCGGCATCGAAGATGTCGACGTAGCCCTGGTAGCTGAAACCCTCGGCCTTGAGCATGGCCAGTGCCGGCTCGGTGTCCGGGTGCACGCGACCGATCACCCCGCGCGCGTCCTCGGAGAGGAAGCAGGCATAGAGCGGGAACTTGGGCATCAGCTCGGCGATGAAGGCCTTGTTGCCGACACCGGTGAGATAGTCCGCCTGGGAGAACTCCATCTTGAAGAAGTGCCGGCCCAGGCTTTCCCAGAACGGCGAACGCCCACGCTCGTCGGACACACCGCGCATCTCGGCGATCACCTTGTCGCCGAACAGCTCGCGGAATTCGGCGATGAACAGAAAGCGCGCCTTCGACAGCAGGCGACCGTTGAGGCCAGTGCGGTAACCGGCATGCAGGAAAAGCGAGCACAGCTCGGAGTTGCCGGTCAGGTCGTTGGCCATGAACAGGGTCGGCACCTGGCGATGGATGTTCAGCTCCTGCGAGGCGCTGACGGTCAGGCCCACACGGTAGTTGTACCAGGGCTCGCGCAGGCCCACGGCGCCGGCGACCGCCGAGATGCCCACCACCTTGCCGGCATCGTCCTCGAGCACGAACAGGTAGTCGGCATCGGCCCGTTCGGCCTCACCGCGAAAGGCCTTCTCCGCCCAGCCGACCCGGTGCGCCAGGCGCGCCTCGTTGGCCGGCAGCGTGGTCAGGCCAGCGCCGGTACTGCGAGCCAGGTCGATCAGGGCCGGCAAGTCGGCACTGCGCACGGGACGAACGATCATAAATCCTCCAGATTCCTCGAGAGTGCCGACGGCACCCTCACCCGCCCCGAAGGGCGCCCTCTGCTACCGGAGCAGGGCCTGTTAAACCGCGACCAACCTGACGCTGGCACCTTCACCGACGCCCAGCGCCTCGGCCGCCTCCGCACTGAGCAGCACGGGCTTGCCGGGCACCCAGTCGAGATCGGCGACGATGGCGCGGAAATCCTGCAGCTGGCCGTTGCTCACCAGGTACTGGCGCCCGCCGCCCTCGGCCTCACCGATCTTCACCGGCACCAGGCGGCTCTGCGCGATGCTGCGAATGCCCGAGGTGCGCGCGTGCAGGGTCGGACCACCGTCGAAGATGTCGATGTAGTGGTCCGTCTCGAAGCCTTCACGCATGAGGATGTCGAAGGTGATCTGCGCACGCGGATGCACCTGGCCCATCGCCTCCTGCGCCTCGTCCGAGAGCAGCGGCACGTAGATGGGGTAATGCGGCATCAGTTCGGCGAGGAAGGTGCGGCTTTTCAGCCCGCACAGGCGCTCGGCCTCGGCGTAGGTCATGTCGAAGAAGTTGCGCCCGACCGCATCCCAGAACGGCGAATCACCGCCCTCGTCGCTGTGGCCGACGATCTCCACCACCACCGCGTCGGCGAAGCGCTCCGGGTGGCCGGCCATGAACAGCAGGCGACCGCGCGAATTGAGTTCGGCGAAGGCGCTGCCGACCAGCGGCCGCTCGACGTAGAAGCTGGTGAGCAGGCTGTTGCCGGTCAGGTCGTGACAGAGCGACAGCACGTGGATCTTGTTGTGAATCTTCAGCTCGCGCGAGTTGTGCACGAAGGTTTCATTGCGAAAGCTGTAGAAGGGTTCGGAATAGCCGGCCGACGCGACGATGCCGGAGCAGCCGACCAGGCGACCGCTCGCGCTGTCTTCGAGCACGAAGAAATAGCTTTCTTCACCGTTGAAGCTGACCTCGGCGGCGAAGGACGCCTCCGAGGCGGCGATCTTGTCGCCCAGCCGGCCTGCGTCGTCCGGCAACGAAGTGACCCCCACCGGACTGTCAGCAGCCAGTCGCTGCACATCCGCCAGGTCCGCCATTTGCGCAGGGCGCATCACCAGCATGGGTCACTCCTTCTAAACACAGAATCGTTGCGACAGGCAGGCCGACGACCTGCCCGACGGATCGGCGATGAAACGGGAGGGTCCTGGCCAGCCGCTGTCGCGACCAGCCCCCCTCCCGGTATCAGCCCGCAAACACTCAGGCCGCCGGCAGTTTGCTCAGCGCTCGTTCGAAACGCGCCAGGCCTTCCTCGATGTCGGCATCGTCGACCACCAGGCTCGGGGCGAAACGCACCACATCCGGCCCGGCCTGCAGAATCATCAGGCCTTCGGCCGTGGCGGCGTCGAGCACCTGCTTGGCCTTGCCCTTCCAGGCATCGTTGAGCACGCAACCGAGCAGCAGGCCCATGCCACGTACCTGCTCGAACAGGCCGTACTGCTTGCCCAGCGCCTCGAGGCGGACCTTGAACTGTTCGCTCTTGGCCTGCACGCCGTCCAGGGTCTGGCGGGTATTGACGATATCCAGCACGGCCTCGCCGACCGCACAGGCCAGCGGGTTGCCGCCATAGGTGGTGCCATGGGTGCCGGGAACGAAGTGCTTGGCCAGGTCGGTGGTGGTGAGCATCGCCGCGATGGGGAAACCACCGCCCAGGCTCTTGGCGCTGGACAGGATGTCCGGCACCACGCCGTAGTTCATGTAGGCGAACAGCTCGCCGGTACGGCCCATGCCGCTCTGCACTTCATCGAAGACCAGCAGCGCGTCGTGTGCGTTGCACAGCGCGCGGGCGCCCTCCAGATAGGCCTTGTCCGCCGGCAGCACGCCGCCCTCGCCCTGCACGGGTTCCAGCACCACGGCGCAGGTCTTGTCGGAAATGGCCGCCTTCAGGGCGTCCAGATCGTTGTAGGGGACATGGGTGATGCCCTGGATCTTCGGCCCGAAACCATCGGAATACTTCGGCTGGCCGCCCACGCTGACGGTGAACAGCGTCCGCCCGTGGAAGCTGTTGATAGCAGCGATGATCTCGTGCTTCTCCGGACCGAAACGGTCATGGGCGACACGCCGGGCCAGCTTGAACGCGGCCTCGTTGGCCTCGGCGCCGGAGTTGCAGAAGAACACGCGCTCGGCGAAGGTCGCCTCGACCAGCTTCTTGCCCAGGCGCAGCGCCGGCTCATTGGTGAACACGTTGGAGATGTGCCACAGGGTATTGGCCTGTTCGGTCAGAGCCGCGACCAGCGCCGGGTGGCAATGACCCAGCACGTTGACCGCGATGCCGCCGGCGAAGTCGATCAGCTCTCGCCCGCTCTGATCCCAGACTCGCGAACCCAGACCACGCACGGGCACGAAGGCGGCAGGGGCGTAGTTGGGAACCATGAACTGGTCGAAATCGGCGCGTTGCACCGCATCGTGCTGAACGGACATCAAAGCTCTCCTGATGAGAAGTACCAGTCGCAGACCGGCGACAAAGCGCCCGAAACGACAGGGAATGCAAGGATTGTAGGGACTGAAACGGGGGCGGCATTGCCGCCATGCGACAACTTCTTACAGCGCCACCCCGGGTTTTCCGCGGGTTGTCGCCCAAGCGACAGAAAGCATCGGAAAGGCGCAGTTTAATCGCAGATCGTCGCCCGGAGCACGTGGCCGGAAAAAATCTCCGCAGGCTGACCGGCCGGTATCGAAATCATCGCCGGCGTGGCCACTGAGCACCCGGCAAGCGCGCTGGAGATCGCCCGGATGCCTCCGGGCGAGCGCCCGTGTCAGCCACGCTCGACCGGGGTGGAGGTCAGCTCGAAGGGGCTGTTGCTGCGGCGCTGATTGCGATCGTCACGCGGCGTGGCGCCGAAGAAGTTGCGGTAGGCGCTGGAGAAATGCGGCCCCGAGGAGAAGCCGCAGGACAGGCCGATCTGGATGATCGACTTGCTGGTCTGCATCAGCAGCTGGCGCGCCTTGTTCAGGCGCAGTTCCAGGTAGTACTGACTGGGCACGCGATTGAGGTACTGCTTGAAGATACGCTCCAGCTGCCGGCGCGAGACGCAGACATGCTGGGCGATCTCGTCGGTGGTCAGCGGCTCCTCGATATTGGCCTCCATCAGCAGCACGGCCTGGGTCAGCTTCGGATGGCTGGAGCCGAGGCGATTCTGCAGCGGAATGCGCTGGCGCTCGCCCCCTTCACGGATGCGCTCGACCACCAGCTCCTCGCTCACCGCACCGGCCAGTTCGGCGCCGTGGTCGCGCGCCAGCACCGCCAGCAGCAGGTCGAGCACCGCCAGGCCGCCACACGCGGTGAGCCGGTCACGGTCCCAGTCGAACAGGTGACTGGTGGCGATGACTTTGGGGAAACGTTCGGAGAAATCGTCCTGCCAGCGCCAGTGCACCGCCGCACGGTAGCCGTCGAGCAGACCCAGCTGGGCCAGCGGATAGACCCCAGCGGACAGGCCGCCGATCACGCAGCCTCCACGCACCTGCTGCTTGAGCGCAGCGGCCAGGCCGGCAGAGACCTGGGCCGGCGGCGTATCGGCCAGCAGAAACAGCTTGTCCAGGCCATCCAGATGCCCGGCCCAGGGCTCGCCCGGCAGGCGCCAGTCACCCGCGACCAGTGGTTCGGCCTGGAGGAAAACCAGCTCGTACACCACTTCCGGGTGGACGCGCTGGGCGACACGCAAGGCTTCCTCGGCCAGGGACAGGGTCAGGGCCTTGGTGCCGGGCCAGTAGAGAAAGCCGATTCGATGGGGGGTCATGGGTCTATGTTCAGGTTTGCCTTGCACCAGTTCAGGGCGTCTGCAAAAACCGGCAGCGGTCTCGAGCGCACCCTAAAAGGGCAAAGTCTAGCTGCTTATTATTTGAGGCTACCGGAAAGGAACTGCTTGAGACGCTCGGATTGTGGATTGACCAGCACATCCTTCGGACAGCCGCGCTCTTCCACCAGGCCCTTGTGCAGGAATACCAGCTGGTTCGACACCTCACGGGCGAAGCCCATCTCGTGGGTCACCACCACCATGGTGCGACCTTCGGTCGCCAGGTCCTGCATCACCTTGAGTACCTCGCCGACCAGCTCCGGATCGAGCGCCGAGGTCGGTTCGTCGAACAGCATCACCTCCGGCTCCATGGCCAGGGCACGGGCGATGGCCACGCGCTGCTGCTCGCCGCCGGACATGTGCGCCGGATAGGCATCCTTGCGATGGGCCACGCCAACCTTGGCCAGGTAGTGCTCAGCCTTGTCGCGGGCCTCGGCCTTGCTCACGCCGAGCACGTGCACCGGCGCCTCCATCACATTCTCCAGGGCACTCATGTGCGACCACAGGTTGAAATGCTGGAACACCATGGCCAGGCGCGAGCGCATGCGCTGCAACTGCCTGGCATCGGCGGCGCGCAGCGAACCGTCCTTGGCCGGCACCAGCTTCAGCTCTTCGCCGTTGAGCAGGATCTTGCCGGCGTGCGGCTGCTCCAGCAGGTTGAGGCAGCGCAGGAAGGTGCTCTTGCCCGAACCACTGGAGCCGATGATGCTGATCACGTCGCCCGCCTTGGCCGACATCGACACGCCCTTGATCACCTCATGGCTGCCGTAGCGCTTGTGCAGGTCCTGAACTTCGAGTTTGTACATGTTCGGGTTCTCTTGAATCGTCATGGCATCAGCCCTTGCGCGGGGCCATGTAGGCCAGCCAGCGGCGCTCGGCCAGCTTGAACAGGCGCACGAGGATGAAGGTCAGCACCAGGTAGAACAGGCCGGCGGTGATGTAGGCCTCGAACGGCAGGTAGTACTGCGAGCTGACGGTCTTGGCAGCGCCGGTGATGTCGATGAGGGTCACCACCGAGGCCAGGCTGGTGGTGTGCAGCATCATGATCACTTCATTGCTGTACTGCGGCAGCGCCCGTCGCAATGCCGACGGCAGCAGGATGCGCCGATACAGCTTGCCGCGCGACATACCCATGGCCTTGGCCGCCTCGATCTCGCCGTGCGGCGTGGCCTTGAGGCTGCCCGCCAGGATCTCGGCCGTGTAGGCACTGGTGTTGATGGCGAATGCCAGGCAGGCACAGAAGGTGGCGCTGGACAGGTAGGGCCACATGAAACTCTCGCGCACGGCCTCGAACTGGGCCAGGCCGTAGTACAGCAGGTACAGCTGCACCAGCATCGGCGTGCCACGGATCACGTAGGTGTAGAGCCAGGCCGGGAAGTTGACCAGCGCCTGCTTGGACACCCGCATCACCGCCAGCGGCACCGCCAGCAGCAGGCCCACGGCCAGGGCGATGAGCAACAGCTTGAGGGTCACCAGCACGCCACCGAAGTACAGCGGCAGGCTGTCGAGTACCACGTTGTAATCGAAAAGCATGGTGACTCCCTCAGATCTCGGCGGCTTTGACGCCGACCGAATAGCGGCGCTCGAGATAGCGCAATACCAGCAGCGACACGCTCGTGATCACCAGGTACACCGCCGCCGCCAGGAGGATGTAGGTGAACGGCTCGCGGGTCGCGTCACCGGCGCTCTTGGCGCGGGCCATCATGTCCTGCAGACCGACCAGGGAGATCAACGCAGTGGCCTTGACCAGCACCAGCCAGTTGTTGGTCAGGCCGGGAATCGCCAGGCGGATCATCTGCGGCACGAGGATGCGGAAGAACACCCGCAGCGGGCTCATGCCATAGGCCATGCCCGCCTCGCCCTGCCCCTTGGGGATGGCCATGAAGGCACCGCGGAAGGTCTCCGACAGGTAGGCGCCATAGATGAAGCCCAGGGTGCCGACACCCGCCACGAAGGGATTGATGTCGATGTAGTCCTCATAGCCCAGCAGCGGGGCGATGCGGTTGACCAGGTCCTGGCCGCCGAAGAAGATCAGCAGGATCAGCACCAGCTCGGGAATCCCACGGATCACCGTGGCGTAGGTCTCGCCCATCAGCGCCAGCCACCTCACCGGCGACAGACGGAAGGCCGCACCGAGCAGGCCGAGCGCGATGGCGACCGCCATCGACAGCAACGCCAGCGACACGGTAAGCCAGGCACCCTCGAGAATGGTCGAGCCGTAGCCTTGAAGCATGCGCCAATACCTCTCAGGCACCACGATGGCGCCATCTAGCACAAAGGAAATTCATGTCGCCCGAGCGACCGACAACGCCTGAGCGCCAGCGCGGGCGAGCCGCCAGCCGGTCGCTACAGGATGAACCAAGAAAAAAGTGGCACAACCTCCGGGAAGGTTAGTGCCACTTTGTCCATCTGCGATCGCTTACTCGCCGTAAACGTCGAAGTCGAAGTACTTGTCCTGCACGGCCTTGTACTTGCCATTGGCGCGAATGGCCAGGATGGCAGCACTGATCTTGTCGGCCAGCGCCTTGTCGCCCTTGCGCACGGCGATGCCCTGGCCTTCGCCGAAGTATTTCACGTCGGTGAAGTCCGGGCCGGTGAAGGCGAAGCCCTTGCCGGCGTCGGTCTTGAGGAAGCCGTCATCGATGTTCACCGAGTCGGCCAGGGTGGCATCCAGACGACCGGACTGCATGTCCAGGAAGATTTCGTTCTGCGAGCTGTAACGCACGACCTCGATGCCCGCCGGAGCGAACAGGTCGGTGGCGTAACGGTCGTAGACGGACGAACGCTGAACGCCGACCTTCTTGCCTTTCAGGTCGACCAGCGGGTCCTTGACCTCGGTGCCGGCCTTCATCGCCAGCTTGGCCGGCGTTGCATAGTACTTGCCGGTGAAATCGACGGATTTCTTCCGGTCTTCGGTGATCGACATGGACGACAGCACGGCGTCGAACTTGCGGACCTTGAGGGCCGGGATCAGGCCATCGAACTCCTGCTCGATCCACTTGCACTCGACCTTCATCTCTTCGCACAGGGCGTTGCCGATGTCGTAGTCGAAGCCGGAGATCTGGCCATCGGGAGTCTTGAATGCGAAGGGAGGGTAAGCCGCTTCGATACCGATGCGCAGCGGTTTCTCGGCCATGGCCAGAGGCGACATCAGGGACAGCGCCAGGGCGCCGAGCAGTGCGATCTTCTTCATTCTTTGCTCCTTCGAATTGGGTATGGCATCGATGGCAGTGAGGGGCCCGGGCCTTGTAAGGATTGTAGAAGGCGGTGCAGCGTCATCCGTGTAGGACGAGCGACGAAAGGGCCTTGGCTGGGTGAGCGGCATTCTAGCGGCAGCCAATGAGGCGATATTTCCTTAATGCGACAAGTAATTACAGAAGCACAGGAAGCGCCGAGGGCAGATATTGACAGCTCGCAAAAGGAGTGATCAAGCAGAAAAGGGTAAACGGATAATCTCAGCAAGACTCAGGCCAGAAAGCATCAAACGCCCACAGCATGGGCACTGGAGACGCCGCGCAGTTTTCCCGCACGCCCGCGACGGCACCTTATCGGCGCATCGGCGTTTCCTATGCGCCCAATCGGGTGCGCGATGTTACCTGTCGGGACAGCGGGCGTGCCCGCTGCGCCATCAAGCCCTGCCGGCACGCGCAAGCGAACCCGCGCCACCGTCACTCGCCGGCACGCAAGCTCAGCCGCGCCATCACGCGATTCTCCTCGGCGCGGTCCAGCCCGGCCTCCTCCACGCGCACGCCCTGCCCCTCCAGTGTCTCGATCCAGCGCAGCAGCTGGGCAAAGGCCACCGGTTGCAGGTTGACCTGCACGGCGCCGTAGCCCTCGGCATCCAGGCGCTCGATCACCACGCCCTGCTCCGCAGCCGTTGCCGTGACCAGGCCCTGCAGGCGCTCCGGGTCGAGGCTCGCGCGCGGTTGCGGGTCCCGCCCGCGCAGCTGTGGCGCGCGGCTCTGCAGGTAGGCATACAACGCCCGCTGCTCCTCGAACGCGGCACGCGCCGCCTGCGCATGGCGCTGCGCGGGCTGCCACAACGCCAGGTAGAACAGCACCAGCAACAGGAACAGGCCCAGCGCCAGCAACGCCAGGCGATCACGCGACGGCAGCACCTGCCAGCGCTGCGCCAGGGGTGAACGCTGCCAATGCTGCTGCAACTTCTCGCTCATCGCCATGCCGCTCATCCTCCGATCACCACACGTGCGCTGACGCCCTGCGCCTCACGACTGGCCGAGCCCATCTGCACCGACAGACCGGCCTGCTGCAGGCGCTCGCGCAGCCCTTCCAGTTCGGCGAAGCCGGGCGCCTGCAATTGCAGTGACAGGTCGCCACGCACCGCGCTGTAATCGAGCTGATTGACCTGCACCTGCGGTTCTCCCTCGGCGTACAGCGCGGCAGACACCTCGCCAAGCAGACCGAGCAGCGCGCTGCCTGCGGTCGACGACTGCGCCAGGTGCTGATCCAGCTGCGCCCTCAGGTTGATCAGCTTGCTGTCCTGCGGAAACAGTTCGCGATACAGCGCCTCACTGGAGGCCGCGTAGGCATCAGCCTCACGCTGCAGGTACCAGCCTTGCGCCAGATTGAACCCCCATTGCAACAGCACACAGAGCGCCAGCACGGCCGCCAGCGGGCGCCAGCGCTGCCAGCCGTCATTACCCTGACGCAGCGCGAACGCCCCCTGTGCCAGGTCGATACCGCCGCCCTGCTCGACCAGCCACAGGTGCGCATCCTCGAGCGGGTGCTGCTCATCGTGCGGCTCGGGCGCTGACTGCTCGGCCGCCACCCTGACCATTCGCGGCTGCGGGCACGACTCGGCCAGCGCAGACCAGTCGGCGGCCTGCACTGCCAGCCGCCAGGGTGCCTCGCCCCCCAGCACCCAGCGCGACTGCAGCCACAGCAGCTGGCTGCCCTGATGCGGCAGCATGTCGGCATCCATGCGGATCGCCTGCGGCGGTTGCGCGGCGAACAGCGCCAGGCAGTCACGCAGCCAGTCTGCACGCAGCGCATAGACGCGATGACGACCATCGGCCAGTTGCTCGCCCAGCGCCAGATGCATCGATTCGACATCCTCGGCGAGCAGCTCCTCCACCGCGAACGGCAGTGCCTGGCGTACCCAGCGCGCCTTCTGCGTGGGCAATTGCACGGCGCAGGCGGTCACCGCCTCCACCGGCAGCACCAGCTGCCAGTGCGCCGGCAGGTCCGACAAGGCATCGGCCAGGCTCAGCGTCCGGCTCTCGCCTGGCGCGACCCACTGCACCGGCAATTCCGGCGAGACTCCCTGGCAGGCCTCGGGCGGCAGAAAAATCCATAACGGCTTCATTCTTGCTCTTCCTCAACGGGCTCCGGCGGCATGCCGCCCTGCCCCAGATCACGCGCCAGGACACGAACCTGGCCATCATTGCCGCGCTGCAGCAGGCTGCGCAAGACCACCCTGCGCTCGCCCAGGCTGACCTCGCTGAACACCTCGAAATACTGGCTGCCGACCGCCAGGCCCTGCGCCACCTGCTCCCCCAGCCCGGCAAGCGCAGGCTGGGCAGCGAAGGCAGCCGGGCTGGCGTAGCCCTCCGAGCCCCGCGCCGCGATCAGCGACAGCGCCGCATCCGGGCTGAGGCCATCGGACAGGGTAGAAAGCACCATGGCGCTGGCGGTGTTGACGTTGAGCAACGTGCCGCTGGGCAGCGCACTGACGAAGGGCAGCAGGCGGCGATAGTCGGCCTCGTCCATCTCCAGCAACAGGCGCAACTCGGAAACGTCACTGATCTCGCGATTGGCGCTGCGATAAGGCGGTGCAGCCAGGAGGTACTGAGCATCCTCGGCGCCGTTACCACCCAGCGTCTCGCTGTCGCGATCCAGCCAGTCGAGCAAGCGCTCGGCGTAAGGCTTGCCGATGTCCAGGCGCAGCAACAGACGGCGCAAGCGCATGACCGCCAGCTCGTTGGGCCGGCCCTGGCTCACCAGATTGTTGAGATTGAAGCGGCCGCTGGGGTCGACGATGCGCACACGCAGCTCCCCGCCCTCATCCAGCGGAAAGGGCGGCAATGGCCTGGCCCAGGGTTCCAGCAGGTGGTCCACCGGTTGCCGCGGATCACCCTGGCGCAGATCCCGTTCGAGCATCGCCTTGGCCAGGGTCTCGCCACCCAGCGCGTAGTGCCAGGCCTGGGTCACGTGCAGCTGATTGGCGCTGCTGCGGATCGACAGCTGCTGACGGGCGATCAACCCGGCGCAGACCACCGTGACCACGGCCACCACCAGCAGCACAGTGATCAGCGCGACACCCTGCTGGCGCCTCATGACTGCGGCTCCTCGCCCTGCTCGCCTTGCTCCCCCTGCGGCGGCGCCGGCTGCCCCTGCGCCGGCAGATCCGGCAGGCGCAACAGACGCCGCAACTCGCCATAGCGCCGGTGCTGCAGGCGCAGCTCCAGCGCACGCGGCAGCTCGGTGAACGACGCATCGCCAGTGGCATTGGCCGGCGGCCAGTCAGGCTGCCACTGGCCGTCCTTGTCCAGGTAGCGCAGGCTCAGCGACTCGACGCCGTCGAGCGCCTGCTGCACCTGTGGCGCGCTGTCCTGGGCGCGGTCGAGCACCCGCCAGTAGCGACGCTGCCATTGCTCGCCACTCAGTTGCCAGCGCACCCGCTGCACTTCGGCACGCGGCTGGCCCAGTGGATTGCGCCAGCCGGCACGGCTCAGCTCCAGCGCCGTGGCATCGGCCAGGTCGCTGTGCAGTGCCGGCTGCGGGTCGCCAAAGGCATCTCGAATCGGCCGCACCGTGACCTGCCGCAGGTCACGCTCGAACGCCGACAACGCCCGCGTCAGCTCACGGAGCTGACGCTCGTGTTCACGGGTCACGGCATCGGCACTGAGCACGCTGTCGAGCATGCGGTAGGTCGCCAGCCCCAGCAGCGCAAAGATGGCGATGGCGATCAGCAGCTCCAGCAGGGTGAAACCGCGCTGCCCGTACCTCATCGCGGCACCCCGAGAAAACCGCTGAAGCTGACCACGGCCCGCTCGCGCAGATCACTCCGGGCGCCGCGCTCATCGACCGCGACCCACAGCGTCACGCGGCGCATGGCCGGCTCGCTGGTGGCCTCGATCTCGCTTTGCCACGACCAGCGGCGCCCGGCGAACTCCACCTGGCCCTGATCTCGGCCGTCGGCGGGCGGTGTTTCGGCCAGTTGCAACTCCGTCATACGGTTGTCGGCCACCCACATGGCCAGGGTCTTGTCCTCCAGCTGGCTGGCGGTGCGCACGCTGCGCGCACTGGCGGTCAGCACGCTGGCGGCGACCAGGGCGAAGATGGCCAGGGCCACCAGCACCTCGAGCAGGGTGAAGCCTCGTGCCGATTTCATCCGGCACGCCCCGCGCCCAGTTCCTCGACACGCGGCAGCGTGAAACCGTCGCTGGAGAGCTGCATACGCAGGCCATCACGGCGTCGTTCAGCGAGACGCAGGCGGAACGGGGTCAGCTCGCCACTGGACAGAATCAGCAACTGCGGCGCCGCCGCATCCGCCTCGCCCGGCAGCGTAGGCTCTTCGCCCTCCAGTTCGAGCGTCAGCTCGGCCCACTCCGGCAGACGATGGGCCTGGCGGTCCAGCGCCTGCCATTCGGCGCGTTGCGAGTCGTAGCGCAGCACACGGTAACCTTCGCGGGTAAAGCTCAGGCCATACTCGCGGTTATCCAGCACCGCCTCGTCGAGCAGCACGCCGATCAATCCACTGAGGCGCTCGGCCTCGCCACGCAGTTCACGCGCCGGACCGGCGATGCCCGTGCTGAACACCGCGAGGCCGATCAGGCTGCCGAGAATCACCAGCACCACCAGCAGCTCGATCAGGGTGAACCCGCGCTGGCCATGCGCCACGAGCGCCTGTGCGCTGCGCGTGCGAGGGCGCCAACAGGTGAAGGCCAGCATCGGCAGCTCAGAGGTCCCAGTTACCGATATCGGCGTTCAGCTCACTGCCGCCCTGCTTGCCATCGGCGCCGAACGAATAGAGATCGAAGGCCCCCTTGGTGCCGGGCGCCAGGTACTGATAGGGATTGCCCCAGGGATCGACGGGCAGACGCTTGAGGTAGCCGTCCTTGTTCCAGTTCTTCGCCGGCGGGTTGCCGCTCGGCTTGCTCACCAGCGCCTCCACACCCTGCTGGGTGCTGGGGTAGTTGTGATTGTCCAGCTTGTACATGTCCAGTGCGGCACCGATGGCGCGGATGTCGTTCTGCGCGGCAGTGACCTTGGCCTGGTCCGGCCGGCTCATCACCTGCGGCACGACCAGCGCCGCCAGGATGCCGAGGATGACCACCACCACCATGATTTCGATGAGCGTGAAGCCCGCCTGAGATTTTCTCACCTGCTATCCCACCATTTGGTTCAAAGAAAGAATCGGCAACAGGATGGCCAGCACGATCACCAGCACCACTGCCCCCATGAAGACCAGCATGAACGGCTCGAACAACCCGACCAGCAGGGCGATCTGCGCGCTGAGGTCGTTTTCCTGGTTCTTCGCCGTACGCGCCAGCATCTGATCCAGCTCCCCGGAGCGCTCGCCGCTGGCGATCATATGCAACATCATCGGCGGAAACTGCCCGGTCGCCTCCAGCGAACGGGTCAGGCTACCGCCCTCACGGACCTTCTGCGCCGCCACCAGCACCTCGGCGCGAATCACCCGGTTGCCGATCACCTCGCCGGCAATCGCCAGCGCCTCCACCAGCGGCACGCCGCTGCGGGTGAGGATCGCCAGGGTCGAGGCGAAGCGTGCGCAATCGGTGGCGCGGCCCAGCCCCCCCAGCAGCGGGATGCGCAACAGGAAACGATGCCAGCGCAGGCGAAATGCCTCGTCACGCAGCGCGGCACGCAAGGCGATAACCGCCAGTACCAGCGCCACCACCGCCAGCAGCCCCCAGGCCTTGACCCAGTCACTCAGGGCGATGAGCCCACGGGTCAGTGCCGGCAGGGTCTGCCCGGAGTCGACGAAGACCTTGACCACGTCCGGCACCACGTAGCCGAGCAGAAAACCGACGATCAGCAACGACGCGCACATCAGGATCACCGGATAGAGCAGCGCCAGTTGCACCTTCTGCCGCGACTGCTGGCGCTGCTCGGTGTAGTCCGCCAACTGTTCCAGCACCGGCCCGAGATGCCCGGCGTGCTCGCCAGCGGCCACCGTGGCGCGATACAGCTCGGGAAACGCTGCGGGAAACTCCTTGAGGCTGGCGGCCAGGCTGTGCCCCTCCAGCACCCGCGCGCGCACCGCCAGCAGCATGCCCTGGATGCGCGAACGGGTGGATTGCGCGGCGGCGGCGCGCAACGCCTCTTCGATGGGCAGCGCCGCCTGGATCAGCGTCGCCAGCTGGCGGGTGACCAATGCCAGGTCACGTGCCGACAGACCACGGGCAAAGCCCAGGCGCACCTGGCCAGCGCCCTGCTCGCGACTGCGCGTGGCCTTGACCTCGAGCGGCGCCAGCTGGCGTTCACGCAGCAGCTGCCGCACCTGCCGGGCGCTGTCGGCCTCCAGCACGCCCTTCTGCTGGCGGCCACTGCCGTCCAGGGCGATGTATTCAAAGGCGGCCATCGGCAAATCGCTCCCGTCGTTCCCGTGGAAGCGGCTTCTGCCGCGATCTGCGCCGACCCGCAGCCGAAGCCGCCGCTACAGCCGATGCCCATATCACGCTCGCCATCATTCCTCTCGCGTCACGCGCAACACTTCCTCGACCGTGGTCACCCCTTCCAGCACCTTGCGCCGACCATCGTCGCGAATGCTCGGCCCCAGGGTGCGGGCGTGGCGGATCATGTCCTGTTCGGCAGCGCGGCTGTGCACCAGGCTGCGCATGGTCTCGTCGAACACCACCAGCTCGTAGATACCGGTACGCCCACGATAGCCCTGCTGATGGCAGTGCGCACAGCCACGGGCGTGGTACAGCGTCGGCGCCTGATCGAGCGACGCCCCCAGCAGCGCGCACTCGGCCGCATCGGCGCTGTAGGGCTCCTTGCATGCCGGACAGAGCACCCGTACCAGGCGCTGCGCCAGCACGCCGAGCAGCGATGACGACAGCAGGAAGGGCTCCACGCCCATGTCCACCAGACGGGTGATCGCGCCGATGGCACTGTTGGTGTGCAGGGTCGAAAGCACCAGGTGACCGGTCAGCGACGCCTGCACGGCGATCTCGGCGGTTTCCTTGTCGCGAATCTCACCGACCATCACCACGTCCGGGTCCTGGCGCAGGATGGCGCGCAGGCCACGGGCGAAGGTCATGTCCACCTTGGTGTTGACCTGGGTCTGGCCGATGCCTTCGAGGTGATACTCGATGGGGTCCTCGACGGTGAGGATGTTGCGCGTGTGGTCGTTGAGGCTGACCAGGCTGGCATACAGCGTGGTGGTCTTGCCCGAGCCGGTGGGCCCGGTGACCAGCAGGATGCCATGCGGCTTGCGCACGGTGTCTTCCATCAGCGCACGATCTTCGCTGCGCATCCCAAGGTGCTGCAGCGACAGGCGCCCGGCCTGCTTGTCGAGCAGGCGCAGCACCACCCGCTCGCCGTTGGCCGACGGCAGCGTGGACACGCGGATGTCCACCTCGCGCCCCCCCACCTTGAGCGAGATACGCCCGTCCTGCGGGATACGTTTCTCGGCGATATCCAGCCGCGCCATCACCTTGACCCGCGAGACCAGCAAGGTCGCCAGCTCGCGCTTGGGTTCGAGCACTTCACGCAGGATGCCGTCCACGCGAAAACGCACCACCAGGCGCTTCTCGAAGGTTTCCAGGTGAATGTCGGAGGCGTTCTCCTTGATCGCTTCGCCGAGAATCGCGTTGATCAGGCGGATGATCGGTGCGTCGTCCTCCTGTTCCAGCAGGTCCTCGGTTTCCGGCACCTGATCGGCCAGCGACGCCAGATCGAGGCTGCCGCCGATGTCCTCGGCCAGCTGCATGGATGCGGAGTCATGCTGATAGGCCGCCCCCAATGCCTGGGCGAACTCGCTGGCGCTCATCGCCTGCAGCGGCAGGCTGCGCCCGGCGAAACGCTGCGCCTCGGCCAATGCCACCAACTCCGCGTCGGAGCGATAGCCCAGGCTCGGTGATCCATCAGTACTCAGCATCACGACCCCATGACGCTTGGCAAAGCTGAAAGGTAAACGCCGCACAAGAGTTTCCGTCAACATCGCATCCATGATCGATAGCCTCTGCCGGGCTAAACCCGGCAGAGGCATTAGAGTTTCCAGCTGCTGATTGTCTTATTTTGCCGAAAGAAGAGCCACAGGGCTAAACAGGTTAAGCGGAGTGAGCTCCCGTCCGCACTAATTCAGCGGACTGCATACCTGCCAATCAGCAGCATTCTGTATACGCAGGCTCGTACCGACATACTCCGTGGACATCCAAGCGCGATGCCCACGGAGCTGGTCATCACTACGGCATTACCCAGGCTTCGTTCAACGCTTTCACAAGCCGTTCCTGATCGGCGGCCTTACGCTTACTGGACATGCGGTTCATACCCTTCATGACTGCCAGCAATGCATCCACACGCTCCACCGGCAAATAAGCGCCATCCTCACGCTCGATGCGAGCAATACGATTACCTGGCTGGCTGAACCATTTGACGATGGTGATTCGGTCAGTCGCCCCCTCGAACAGCAACTGCAGATTGCTACCGCTTTTCACCAACCAGATCTGTTGTGGCTCCAGTGCCAGATGCATGACCAGCCGATCATGATCATCGACCAAGCCGCGATCCTCGATGAAATCACGCCCTCCCTCATAGTGGTAAACATCACTACCCGCTCCACCATACAGATAGTCGTTGCCCATGCCTCCGCGCAGCACATCGTCACCTGGGCCACCGTACAACTGATTGCTCTTGCTGTCGCCCAGCAGAACGTCGTTACCAGCGCTCCCGAACACCGGACTGTTGGAAAACGCCTGGATGTGCGCGATGTTACGCAACTCGCTCTCGGAGAAATCAAAGGTCCGCCTAACGCCTCTGGCACTCTTGGCATGAATCACATTGGCGCCATCCCGGCCATCGATGAGCTCCAGGCGATAGTTGCCATCGAAGCGTTCAAGCTTGATGACATCGTCGCCATCACTACCGAGGATGCTGTCGCTCCCCTCACCGCCGACGAATGTGGTGATTCCGGATTCGGCAGAAACCAGAAAGATATCGTCTCCCCCCTGCCCGTCCAGGATGCTGTTTCCAGAGCCAACCTTGAAGAAGTCCGCCTCCTGGCTGCCGGTAATCTGGTCATTCCCTCCTGCGCCATCGATGAGTGCAATAGCCTGCAGATGGATGCCGGAGAAATTGAGCACATCCTTGCCAGCAGTACCGCGAATGATGTTGTAGCCACCATTGCCGTCGACCTCTTCGATCGAGTTGGCCGCAGAGAACTTGTTGAGCAGCAAGACATCGTCACCTGCGCTACCCAGCAAACGGTCATGACCAGGGCCACCATTGTATTCGTTGAGTTCGCTTGCCTCGCCTCTGAACAAGAACGTGTCATCGCCCGGGCCACCGTTCAATCGGTTGCGCCCGGCACCACCGTCTATCACATCGTTGCCCGCGCTACCGGTGATGACATCATCGCCTGCGCCACCCTCGATCACGTCGATATTGATGAGTTCGGTCTTGCTGAAATCCAGGGTGTTGTCGTTGTCATCACCACTGATGACATTGCGCCCCCCACCACCATCGATACGTTCGACGGTGAACCCTTTGGCGAAGTAGCTCAAGCCGATACGATCATCCTCATCGCCCCCCAGAATCTGGTCGGAGCCTGAGCCTCCGCTGATCTTGTCGAAGCCTTGATCCTGCCCCGACACCAGGAAGGTATCATCGCCGCCCTCGCCATAGAGTTCGTCATTGCCAGGACCGCCAACGATTACATCACTTGCCCGACTCCCTCGAATCAAGTCATCTCCACTCAATCCATGAATGGACTCGATATTGCGCAGCTCGGTCTTGCGGAAATCCAGGCTGTCAGGTCCTGCCGTTCCCTCGATACGGTTGACACCACCGCTACCGTCTATGAGTTCGACATGGTACTTGCCGGTGAACCGGGTCATGCGAATGACATCATCACCTTCACCACCAAGAATACGGTCGTGGCCACTACCGCCGATGAAATGCTTGGGTGACGGGTCGTTACCCTCGACGATGAACGTGTCATTGCCCGAACCACCATCCAGCGTATCTTCACCGGCTCGACCGATCAGCACATCGTTGCCGCCCCCACCCACCAGGTGATCGTCGCCAGCGCCACCACTCAGGATGTCGTCCTTGCTGGTACCAACCAGTTCACCACCGGCATCGCCCAGCTCGCTGACTGGCGCCAGAGCCCCCGGCTCGATCGTCCAATGCAAACGGTTGAACTGCACAGGCTGATCTGCCGGCTGACTGAGGACGATGCGATCGGGACTCTGGCTCCGAATACCGGTAAGCACTTTGTCGAAACGCACACGACTGGCGCCCGAGAGAACGATATCCCCCCCCTGCACCGACGCACTTGCAGTGGCGCTGAGCAGGGCTGCGCCAGTATTGAGCAACTCAGGCCGCAAGGTGATGTCGACCATGCCATCGGCACGGACTGCACTACGAGAAATCACCTGGTAATGGCACACGAACAACGTCTGGCCTTCGACTTCATTGTCCATGGTCGTCAGCACGACATCCTGAGGGTCCAGCCCATCGAAATCAGGGTCGCTGCTGTGCAAAGGCAATAACTGAAGCCCCACAGGTTGAGCCCCATCGATGGCGCAGTCATCGACACCCTGGACGCGGATGCGCTGCGGGGTCTGCCAATTTTCCGCCGTGAAATAGAGGAACGGCGGATCATTGAGCACGCGAGCCTCACTCGGATCATCGACGGCCAAGTTGAGAGTCACGCTGGCCCCCGGCATTGGTTGACGGTCGAGACTCACCTCGATCTCGGCTACCACCTCACCGTACTCATCCAGTTCCAGACTGGACAGCGGGGTAACTCGCACCTCAGGTGCCGGCTGCTGCACGGTGATCGAACAACAGGCTTGCGCCCACACTTCGCTGGTGTCGTCGCGTATCACCGCCTTGATCCGGTAAGTACCTGGCTCGACGCCTGCCAGGGACCACTCGAAACGGTCCGCATCACCGTCAGCGTCTTCATCCAGACCTGAGGCGATCAACACGTCATTGGCATACAGATCGATCTTCGCAGAGCTATCCGGATCCGCATCGACCCACTGGATGACAACCATGCCGCCACTCAAGACCCGATCTCCGTCCGGCTGCACGAAGCTCAGGGAGGGGGCATCATCAACACCGTTCTCGTTGACGAAGAAACGCAACTCCTCACTCCAAGCCGAATACAGCCCCGTGGAATCCAACGCCCGTACACGCCAGCGATACCAGCTGTTGTCCGTCAATGTCAGAGAGGGAGTCCAATACGCTTCCCCCACAAGCTGGCTGGCCATAGGACTCTCGCCGGCGTCGCTGTACAGCTCGAACTGATAGCTGACCGCATCACCATCAGGGTCACGCACAGGGTGTACGGAAAACCGCGGCCGGATCACTTCGACCCAGGCGCCAGGGGCCGGATTATCGACGACCGGCAGCGCGGGTGACTCCTGGAACTGGTTGACCTGGAAGCTGCCAGCCAGCCACTCCGACTCCAACTCACCATCGCTCGCTCGCGCGCGCCAGTGATACACGCGGTTTTCCTGCAACGCCTGCGGCACCTGCCACTGGATACCCTCGGCGCTAGCACTGAACCAAGCGGAGTCGAGGCGTTCTGCGCCGTCGAAACGCTCGTTGTCGTCCAGCTGGATACGATATTGCAACGGTCGACGCTCAGGGTCGGTAGCTGCATCCAGGCGCAACACCACCCCTTCACTCTCGGCGATACGCTGCCCCTGCAGCGGCCAGGCCAAACCAGGCGTACTTGGCGCCTTGTTACTCAGGCTGACACCAAAGAGGCTCGGCTCGCTGGCCGTGATGGCGCCATGTGGGTCGCGCGCGTCGACCAACCAGAAGTAGAACTTGCCGTCCTCCAGTTGTACGGGCACTTGCCAGCTCGTCACCCCATCGGGGCCAGGCAGCAATCCGCTAACCTCGGCCAGGGGTTGCTTGAAGTCATCGTCGTCTTCACCAAACACCCGTACCCGATACGTCAGCGGGTCTTCGTCCACGTCCTGACTGCTGTTGAAGCGGAACACGGGCTGAGTATCAGCCACCAAGCCCATGGGTGTCGGATTGAGCAGCACAGGCGCACTGGGAGCGTCATTGGCGGTATTGATGAAGAAACGGCCGTTCAACCATTCACTACTGCCCTTGTCGTTGCTGACCCTGACCCGCCAGTAATAGCGACGGTTGTCATGCAGATCAGCTTCCGGCTCCAGCTGATCGGCCTTGACCACCCACTCGGTGCTATTGCTTCCAGGGTTGATCCCCTCGGATCGTGCCAGCAGCTCGCTCATACCCTCATCGGCATACAGCTCGAACCAATAGTGCAGCCCCTGGCCATTGTCCTGAGTCGGGCTATTGGATACCCGCAGAGCCGGGTACAGGTCACTGACCTGGGCATTGTCGGCAGGGCTCAACAACTGCGGCGGCAACGGCGTGGCATCGGCCACCTTGGGGTCGGTACGATTGAGGAACTCATCCAGATCGGAAACCCCGTCACCGTCGAAATCACCGGAGCCATCACGGTCCAGATTGCCGAAGTGCTCCAACTCCCAATCGTCATCCAGACCGTCGCCGTCGCTGTCACCCTGACGAAACACCTGAATGCCAACCGGCAGGCTGGACTCCAGCAAACCGTCACTGGCCTTGAAGTTCACCACATAGCGCCCGGCCTGACCCTGCAACGGCGCCCAGAGAAAAGTACCGCGCCCCTGACCTTCATCCTTGAAGCTGGCACCCGTGGGCAGCCCCTCGACCGAGAGCATGGGGACAGTGCCATTGGGATCACTGGCACGAACCAGAAAACCTACCTGCCCGCCTTCATGCACACTACGATCCGAGATGTACTGAAATACCGGGGCCTTGGGTTCCTGGCTCAATTCACCGAACTCGACACTGTACTGAGCATCCGGCTGAGTTTCGAAGATATTGAGGTAGTAATTGAACGTACGGCCGTCACCTGCACGCTCCTTGCTCAACCAGGCGTTGTAAGGCGACAGTGGCAGACCATTGCTGCGCAGTACACGCTGCAAACCCTTGGTCCCCTGATAGGGATCCGTCACTCGCACATAACCAAAACCTGGCTGAACGTCGACGTCCAGCGTGCGCAGTGTAGAAGCGCCAGACAGGTTGCCGCTCAGGCGCTGCACAGGCGAGCAATCCAGGCAGGGCGCGTTGTCCGCCTGGCCGGTCCGGTCGGATTCGAAGACATAGAGGTCATCCCCGACCATGGCGAGAAAATCACGCACTGCGTCGCGAGCCGGCAAGTCGACCAGCACGTCACGCAACAGAAAACGCGCGTGGGCCGCGTCGAGCAGAGAGGTCAGGCGGCCGCCAAGTTCATCGGGGTGACTGAAGGAGGCGCTGAAATCGATGAACTCACCGGACAGAGTACTTTCCATGATCCAGCGCCCATGCCGATTGCTGCCGGGGGCGATCTGACCGAAATCCAGCAACAGCGTAGGCGCAGCAGGTGCTTCATCGACAAAACTGTTGGTGATGCGGAAATTGATTGCCAGGCCCAGCTCGTTACCGATGATGCGTGGCTGCGCCGACTCCAGCTTGACACCCTTTACCTCGCCACGGCCACTATTGTGGATGCGCACGCCCAGGGTGTATGGCTCTGGCGCCTCGATCTCGGGGGTAAAGGCGTCGTCGGCGATCACCTCACGGGTGAGGAAGTAATCCAGGGTCAACTGAGGTTGGGGTTTGACCGTGATGGTGTCGGGGGTCACCGTCATCGACTCGACCTTGCCGCCGGCGTTATAGCTCAGGGCGGCGCCAACGTTGTAGCGCTTGCCGTCGATACCCTCACCCGCCGCACCGGCTGTGGGGATGATCAGCCAACGCAGCACGCCACTGGCCTTGGCCGGCACTTGGCCATTGGTCACCGAGCCGTCTGCCCCTGACTGAACACTATTGACGTTCTGCGAGTCGTCCAGGCGGATAAAGAAGGCGGCATCCGTAGCGTTGGGGTCGGAGCTGGCCTTGATCACGTTGCCCTGATCGTCCTCGAACGACACCTGCACCTGCAACTGATCCAGGGCAATGCTATCCAGGCCGTTATTGATGCGCATGGTGGCCTCGAAGGCCTGGCGCTCGAAGCTCAGCTCCTGGGCGATCTCGATCAATACCACGGCGCAGAGCTGATCCTCCGCCCAGGCCCCCACACTCCAGAGCGCCAGCAAACCGGCCATCCATTGCTTAACCATCATTCCCCCAACTCCCCAATGGCGGGCAATAGGCCCACCGAATTTAAAAGCGATGATATGTAGGAAGGTTCAAAGACCCGCCATCCAACAGGCACTACGATCACTGTGACCGCCATAAAACCGTAGGGCGGGTTAATCCAGTAGCGGCGAAACTCGGCAAGCTATTTCTACCGCAGCGTCAACTCCGAGAACATGGCTGTTAATCGTGGCCTGTCTCCGTTTACCAGTACCAGCAATCAATCAGCGCGAGTCACGACCCGCCATACTTGGCTCATGGCTGCAATGATCGCCTGTAATAGTATCGCGACACTGAACTAGACTCGGAAATATCCACCCAGAATAAATCAGGATCAATCCAATTAAATATCTGAAACCCTAGGTCACCACCACGCCAAAGAATAACGCTCTGCTCTCCTTCAGTAGAGATTACATCATAAGAAAAACTCGCATCATAAGGTTCAATATAACCCTTCCTCCCCATAGAGGCGCACTCACCGCCCCTCAAAAAATAACGCCCCTTACCATCAGAAAACTCAAGACCTGATAGCTCCGCAGTGCACTTAAAAATATCAACCTCCACCTCATCTCGACTTGAAAAATTCTGATCAAAGGAGAAAGTTAACGACCCATCCACCACCCAAACCCCATCCAACTTCCATGGCAAAGAAAAGCAATAACCAGAAAAACCAAAGAACAATAAAAAGCAAAATACTAACTTATTCATACACACAACCCTGCTTGCCATTTTTCAAAAGTACAATTAGGTGTTAACTCATCTGGAGGTGGAGTCCCATTTCCAGATGGATCAGATGGATCAGATGGATCAGATGGATCAGATGGATCAGATGGGCCTCCACCACTCACACAGTTCGAAAGCGCGCCATATTTCGATTCACATTTCACAATACAAGGCCCAGCAAGTAGAGGTTTTCTCCCACACAAAGTGCGACATGCTTTTAACTTAACTAGACAAGGATCATCAACACAAGGCTCCAAACCATAAGGATCAGAAAACCTTACAACCATACTCTTCACATAGATATATCGATCATTTATGCGGCCAAGCAGGTCTGAACTGACCGTGTTGGTAGCTATTCCCCAAACACCAAGCTCTTTATAATCTTTCAATATCCCAATCGGATCACTCTGCACATATCGACCAATTTGCGGGTCATAGTCCCTGAAGTAGTTCTGATACAGCCCCGTTTCTTCGTCGAAGTACTGCCCCGGAAACTTCAGCTTATTATCGATAGTGTTGAGCTGGATTTGCGTCTCTCCAAACGCCTGCGCCTTGGCCCGCCAGGTCACTTCCCCGCTCTTCTCGAACGCCACTTCCGGTGCGCCCAGATGACTGGTGCCGAAGTAACTCACTGCCCATACCTGGGTGTCATTGCGCTGGGCTCGAGTAAACAACGGCTGGCTCATCCAGGGCGCGGTCGGATCGTAGGCATATTCCTGTTTGAGGTTGCCTTGCTGGTCGTATACCCCTACCAGCCCTTCTTCGCTGTAGAGGAAGTAAGTGGTCTGGTTGCTCGGTAGCAAGGTCTTGCTGATGCGCTGGCCCAGGGGGTTGTAGGCGTATTTGACCAGCGGCTGGCCGTTCTTCTGCACTGCAACCAGGCGTTCGCGGCTGTCGTACTGGTACTGCCAGTGGTCGATGCTGCCGCTCTGGACCAAACTGCCGTTTTCCTGCAGCGCGCCCTTTTCGATCAGGTGGCCATCGGCGTTGTAGCGGTAGCCGATGCCGTCATGGCTGGCCAGTTGGTTATGGGCGTTGTATTGCCACTGGCCGATATCCAGTTCGGCTTTGCTGGTTTTTTCATCCAGCCGGTTTCCCACGCCGTCGTAGGCGTAAGCTTCATTGCGTCTGCTATCGCCCTCGGGGTATTGCGCTTCGGTCAGGCGGTAGAGTTTGTCGTAGCCATACTGCTGGGCACCACTCTCAGTCTCGATGGCGGTGATATTACCCACCGCATCGTACTGGTAGCGGTGGCTCTGGATCGGGTTGCCCGCCTGGTCGCTGAGGATACGGCTGGTGTAGCGCAGTAGACCGTCATGGACGATCTGCAGGGCGCTGCCGCCCGGGTAGAGGATGTTCTGCGGCTGCATCCAGTTGTAGTTACCCAGACTGATGCTGCCCTCCCCCGGTATGCTCAGACCGCTCAGTTGGCCATGGGCGCTGTAGCCGTAACTGTAGGTCTGTTGTTCCGGGTTGGTATAGCTCGCCTTGCGCCCATTGGCGTCGTAGCTGTAGGCGAGGGTCTTGCTGAACGCTGGGCTGGCCGTTTTGTAGGTAACAGTCAGTTGAGTCACTCGCCCGAGCACATCGTGCTGGTAGACCGCCTTGCTCTCCTCATCCTCGTAGCTCGTTAGGCGGTTCAGGTCGCTATAGCTGTAGGTGGTAGTGCGTTCGGCGTAACCATTGTTCGCCTGGCCGGCATTGACGAAGTGCTGGGTCTGAATCAGGCGATTGCCATCGTCGTATTGGTACTGACTGACTCGGCCATCCGGGGTGATGCTCTGCTTGAGATTGCCCACCGCGTCGTAGCTGTAGCGGCGTTCGGTACGCGGGGTGCTGTCATCACCTGGTTTGATCTCGGCGATCACTGCGTCGCGGGTATCGTGATGGAACTGGGTGACGCGCCCGGCGGGGTCGGTGACCTGGATCAGGTTACCCCGTTTGTCGTAGGCAAAGCGGGTGATGCCGCCTTCGGCATCGATACTGCTGGTCAGCCGGCCCTGGGCGTCGTAGCCATTGCCGGTGGGATTGTTGGCGGCATCCAGGTGTTGTTCCAGCAGGCCGTTGGCCAGGTAGCGGTAGTGCTCGGTCTGGCTTTTGTCGGTGTCGCCTTCGCGGTATTCCTGGGTCTGGCTTTGGATGCGTTCGCGACTGTCGTACTGGTAGCGCTCTTTGTAGGTCGGATAGTCGATGCCGCTCAGGCGGTCCTTGTCGTACTGGTACTGGATGCGGTTGTCAGCGGCGTCCTGCTGGCTGAGCAAACGGCCGCGGGCGTCGTACTGGCGCTGGCTTCTGTTGCCCAAAGGGTCGATCACCGCCACCAGGCGCTGGTTGGCGTCGTATTCGAACTCGGTCTTGGCGCTGGCGGCGTCGGTGATGCTGATGGGCAGGCCGGCGGCGTTATAGGTGGTAACCATGGCCGCGCCGTTAGAGGCGAGGGTCTGGGTGCGCTGGCCCAGTTTGTCGTACTGGTAGGTAACCGTCTGATCAAGCGGCGTGGTCAGGCTGGTGAGGTTACCAGCGGCGTCATAGCTGCTGGTCCAGGTCTTACCCAGGGCGTTGGTCAGGGTCAGCACATTGCCCAGCACGTCGTGGGTGTAGCTGGTGCCGTGGTTGAGCGGGTCGATGCTTTTGCTGCGGTTGCCCTTGGCGTCGTACTGGTACTGCCAGGTGGCGGCCGGGGTCTCGCCGCTGGCCGGAGTGCTCTGCTCGGTCAGTTGGCCCAGGGCGTTGTAGACGTAGGTGGTGGTGCTGGCTTCAGGGGTGCCGGCGGCGTCGATGCGCTCGATCAGGTTGCCCTGGGCGTCGTAGCGGTACTGGGTCTTGTTGCCGCGCTCGTCGATTTCTTCGCTGACGCGGTTGGTGCGTGGGTCGTAGCTCTTTTTGACCTCACTGCCATCGGCGTACTGGATGCGGATGACCTGGCTGTACTGGTTGTACTCGGTGGTGGTGCGGTTGCCCTGGGCGTCCTGCTCGATCATCTGCGCCACATAGGGCGACGGCGCCCTGCCCTGGCGTTGGGAGATCTCGCGGGTCACGGCCAGGCTGCGACCGGTCAGGCGGTAGGCTTCGGCGATCTTGCTGACGTCGCTGGAGCGGTCGGAGAGCAGGTACTGGCGGATCAGTCGGGTTTCCCCAGCTTCCTGCTGGCGCACCAGTTGGCCCAGGCGGTCGTACCAGCGTTCCTTGACCAGGCCGGCCTGGTCGATCTGCCGTACGTAGTATTCTTCGCTGTTCTGGTCGTAGCCGTAGCTGTATTTGATCCAGCGGCCGTCGGGCTGTTTGATCTCCTGCACGCTGTCGCTCTTGCCTAACACGTAGGTGGTGCGCTGGCCCAGGGGGTCGGTGTAGCCGGCAAGGCCGTTGCCGTCGTAGTGGTATTGCCAGCGCTGGCCGACCACGTCGATCACCGCGCTGAGGCGCTCGCCGCTGTACTCGTAGCGGACTTCGCGGCCGCTGTAGTCGCGAACAGAGGTAAGGTTGGCGCCGGTGTAGGTCAGGGTCACCAGTTGCTCGCCGTGGTGATCCTTGACCCCGATCGCCCGCCCTTCATCGTCGCGCACCAGGTTGACCCGATGGCCCTGGCGGTTCTGGTAGCCGGTCATGCGTCCTTGGGCATCGTAGTCGACACGGTTACCCTGCACGTCTTCCCAGCGGTAACCGGCCAGGCCGCGCTGCAACGCGGTAAGGCGGCGCTTGGGCAGGTTGTTGAAGGTCACGTCCTGGCCCTGCACCGTGCTGTTGGCACGCAGGTAGCTCTGCCCGCCGCGCACCACGGCGTAAGGACGGTCGGCATTGAGGCTATCGGCAGCGCCACCCGGGGCGCTGGGGTCGGCCGGGCCGAGTATCTTCAGGTCCTCCCAGCGCTCGTTCCACACCCACTGGCCGTTCTTCCAGCTGCGCAGCATGCGGATCGGGCTGCCCAGCGCCTGCACCTGCAGATCCAGCACGTCAAGCTGCAGCGCCTCGGTGTTGTAGTGAGGGCCGCGGTACTGGTGATCCAGGCCGGGTTTGGCCTGCAACGCGCCGCTGAACAGGGCCAAAGCCGCCCCCAAGCAAAGGCCCAAGCGGCCAAAAACCTTGCGATCCAATCCTTTCTCCTTGTTAACGGGCATGCCGCGAGAGGCACCCCGAATGATGAAAGCCTGCGCGGCATGCCCCTCATCCGGCGCTTCGCGCCACCTTCTCCCGGTGGGAGAAGGGCATCAAAGAGGGCGTCGCTACGCGACTTTCACGCTAGCCGTAGGGGCGCTATATAAGCCAGCACAGCTGAAAACCCGGGCGGGTAGAGCCGCCCTTTCCAAAAGTCCGTATAAGCCTGTGAATCTCGTTGAGGCGCGGGCCTAACGGCGGGTCTTGACCCGCCGCCCTACGTTTAATCGCCGCCGCCGTTACCGCCGCCGCAATTGCCGTTGTCGCAATCTGGTGGTGGTACGCACTGCTTGGTCGAGGTCAAGGGGGTCGGCCGCGGAATGAAACCATTCCCCCATGAACCGCCCCAACCGCCCCAGCCGCTGGCACCACCACCACCGATACTGCCACCACCACCGCCGCCACAGCTTCCGGTACGCCCATTCGCGCTCCAAGCCACATTGGCTCGCCCCGGAATGATCTGGCCATTGACGCACTGGCTTTCGTAGTTCACCACACCCTGGTAATTGAAACTCCAGCAGCCGGCCGCTCCGTTGAGCTCGTCATCCGGGTCGAAACTCTGCAGCGCCACGATGCGATATGGCACCACCAGCACATCTCCCGCTTCCAGCGTCTCCGGCACCGTCCGTAGGTATTCGATACGCGTGCGCGCATCCCCCGTCGGCAAGCTCGCTTGCACCTTGTCGGCACGGATCAATCCGTAGTTCGTAAGCGTCAACTCACCCTGGAACACATCTCCCTTGCGCATCATCGGCAGGTTGATCGACAACGGCTCGATCATCACCAACGCGGTCGGGACGTTGGTCTTGAACGTCGCGTTGAGGATGATTTCGTAGCGATCCTCGACGGTGATTTCCTTCACCGACCACTCCACGGTGACCAGTTTGCTCATCAGGAAAACCCGCTCATCGCCGACTACACCCGGCTTGATCCACAGCTGCCCCGACAGATCATCGTGATCCCACGCAGAGATACGGTAGCTGTATTCACCGGCAGGAATGTTCTCCAGCAGTACCTGGCCACGATCATCGGTGGTCGCACTGAACTCACTGCTCAGTACGTTGCGGTTCTGCAGCTTGATCTTGGCGCCCTTGAGCCCCAAAACCCGCTGCCCCTGCTCGTTCAACGTGCCGGTGTAGATGTCTTCCACCTGGAAAATCACCCCACCCTGCCCTGACTGGGTAACCGATGCACTCATCGGCACATTGGCCACCGGCGCGTTATCGCTTTCGATGCGCAGGGTGAAGTAGTAGTCGCCTTCCGCCACGGCGGCGTCGGGACTGAACGCGACCCCTATCAACTGACTGGCACTCACAGGCAAATCGCCCAAACGCTCAGCAGTTCGCAGGCTAACCCAGCCAGGTGCTGCGCCGCCCTGCTCATCGAGCAGGCTGACGCGAACGTTGCGCAGCACATCCTGACCCGGGTTGCTAAGGGTTACCTGCTCAACCTGCTCAGCCTCACGCGAGACGCCGGTTCGGATCTGCGTCGGAGCGACTCGGACCAACGGCTGGGCTTGCACAAGCTTGTACTGGATACGCACCTGCCCTATAGGCCGCTCCAGACCGTCGGCGACGATGCGATAATCCAGCAACCCAGACTCAGCCGCGCCGTTGTCCCCACTGATGCGCAGAGTCAAATTGCCGCGTTGCTTGGCAATCAGGTTGAGCGCACCACCCTGCTGCACCTTGAGCCCTGTCGGCAAGCCGCTGCTGCCGTCAGGTTGTACATATTCCAACCTGACGTTCGCCAGCGGTGAGTCATGGCCCGCCTCCACCACCACCGTGACGGTTTGCTCATAGTTACGCGGGAAGCTGGTATTCACCGACGCAGGCGAGAACGCAGCGCCCTGCACCAGGAAGCGTCCATGTTGCGGACGCAGCTGGATACTTGGGTGAATCAACGACAGCAAGTACTCCCCGGAGTCGCTGGAGGCCGTATCGAACACATACTCAAAGACACCTTGCTCGTCGGTATTGACGCTCACCACGTGCTCGAAGCCTCGGACGTTGAGCACCAGCTTCAGCGCCACTCCTGCTAGCGGTTGGGCATCATCACGCCCCAATGCTCGGCCACGAATCGTCACGCTGTCACCCGCCTGCACTTGCTCTGGGCTGATCGCGGTGATTTCTCCTCGATAGGGGGCTTCCACCAGGCTCAACTCATGACTGCTACGCAGACCACCCAACTTCAGCTCACCTGGTAGCCCAGTCTGATAGTGAAGGAAGTCCGCTTCCAGTCGCACACGTACTCGATCCGGTGCAGCCACCGGTACATCGATGCTGAATGGCCCGGTTTCCAGCACGTCATAGCCCCCTACCCGAGCGACAGTTCGCCCGTCGCGGACAGTGATCAAGCCATTGCCCACGGAGGCTTTGACCGACTGACTCGCCAGCACGTTGCCCTGCAAGTCTTCCAGTATCAGGCGCATCTCGTCCGATACTTGGTTGCCGTTACTGCGCGCAGTGATCAACTCCGTTGCGATGGCGCTAGGGTTCTCCAGACGGACACGAACACTGCCACTACCACCACGAGTGAACTCGTCGGGCAACAACTGCACCAACAGGGTGTTCTCACCTGCAGTGATCGTCTCATTGCGCTGAATGCTGACCGACTCACCCTCTTGTGGTGCCTGCACTATCTCCACACTCAGCGGTACGACACCTGGCAGATCTTTATATCCAGCAACCACGACCGCTACTTCGGACACAGAACCAGCACCAACATCGAAGTAGTCGGACAGATGCTGCTTGACCTGCCCTTCGCTGCTGACGTCGACACGCAAACGCAAACGTTTGACAGCAACGGAGCCACTGTTAAGAACTCGGTAATGGAGCTGATTGAAAACACCTCGCTCGAGTTTTTGCTCAGCTCGCAGCTCTGCTTTCAGAGCAGGTAACAACAACGTATGTGGCAAGCTCTCCACACCCTGAGCATCGACAGCCGTCACGCTGTACTGACGCTCGGCACTAAAGGGCAGCGCGACACGGTGATCAACGAAACTGGTGCTCGTAATCAAGGTCTCGTTGAGCTTCTCCGAAGAGGTGCCGGCATAGACGTTGTAGCCGACCACATCCTGACCAGAGTGGTCCCACTGCAACTGTGGCGCCTGCCCTTCAGCCAAGTGGACCGACAGGTCACGTACCGGTAGCAGACCGGCATTGAGGTACACACTTGTCGCCGGTGCCGACTCATTACCAGCAGCATCCACTGCCGTCACGGTATAGGCATGCTCGACATCAGACGGGCGACTATCCAGTGCAATGCGCTCCGGAATATCACTCTGCAGCGGAGCGAGCCCCTCGATATCGATAGGCTGATCCTGCCCGACATTGGCACGATACAGGTTGTAGCTAACCACCTGGCCTGCCTCGGGAGCCAACCAGCGCAATACGATTCCTGCACCGTTGAGCTCGATGGACAGATCAGTCGGTGCCCCCGGCGCTTGGCTCAGCACGTCCACCTTGATCGAATCACTGGGCAGACTGACCGCCTCTTTATCATCGTGCTCGCGGATACTGGCCACACGATAGTGGTAAGCCCCATCGGCCAACCCCGCAACCGGCAGGTTGTCCTCGAAGGCCTGTTCACGCACACGCCCCAGGGCGACGAAGTCGCTATCAGCATCACCACGACGATACACCTGGTAGGCGCTTGCCTCCGCCACCTCTTTCCAACTCAGAGCCACTCGCCCCGCCGACAACGCCTTACCGCTCAAGCCTTGAGGGATATCCAGTGGCGGCAGGTCTCCCTTATACACCTGAAAATCACGGCGTCCCAGAATGCGCTCACTGGTATTACCAAGGTCATCGCTGGCCCGATAATCGAAGCTCAGAAGCTGGACACTCTGCTGCCCCGCGTCGACTGGTAAACGGAAACGTCCGGTGTAGATGGGTGCCCCTGGCTGCGACTGGGCATCCAGGCTCAGAGCAAGCGGGCCAGGCTGGCTGACCAATGCCTGGCCATCGAGGCGTGGCGTCAGCTCTGGCAATGCGATCGGGTCCTTGCTCAGGCGCAGAACAACCTGAACCTCTCGCCCCTGATTGCCGTCGACCAGATTTTCCACCGGGCTTTCTGGCAACAGCGACAGCTGCTGCAAGTCAGGCCCCTGTGTGTCCACACGCAAGGTCTTGCCCTCAACAACCTCCGTTCCTTCATTACCCACTGGGTCATGCGCAGAAACCCGCGCATAGAGCAACCCGGACGGTACGGCAGCGCTCAGATCAAAACTCCCGAGGTAAGACAGCGGATCATTCGCCGCCTGAGTCAGACGCACAGGAATCGATGCCCCCTGCGGTACATCCAGGCTGAAGAAGGGAGCGTTACGAAGCGCCTCACTCATGCGCAGGCGGACGTCCACACGCCCAGGCGCAAAGCGTCCATCACCGGAGACCTGCCCCAGACTGCTGTATAGCGCCTCTTCCACCTTGGGTGGTGTGCTGTCTGCAGTAACCGACTGCGGCACCGACAAGGCACTTTGCGAGCCAAGCGTGTTGACGCTGCTGACACGGTAATAGTAGGTGCCATCAGCCGTTGTCTGATGCTGGTAGCTGGAGCTGGTCAGTGCCTTGCTGTTGAGTTTGCTCACCCCTGCATCAGTCACCGAGGTGAACGGCTGGTTGGCCGCGTACAGGTCGTAGCCCGACACTCCGTTCACAGCAGCCCAGCTCAGGTTCACGATACCTTGTGCCTTGGCGATGGCCTGAAGACTCCCTGGCGTATCAGGCAAGGCGCTGTCCAGATTGACGCGCAGTGGTTCACTCGCCGCACCGAACTGCTCCCGACTACCGTAACGCAGGCGTGCGGTAAGTTGGTTATCACCTTCTACCAGGGTCAAAGGCACCTGGGCCTGACCACTGCCGTCAAGCACGACCAAGTCACCCAAGTCGCTACCGTTGTGGCTGATTTGAGCCAGGCTGTTGGCCTGGCCACGAACGATCAGCACCTGCTGCGGCGCATTGGTCTTGCTGGCCTTGCTCTGCAGACTCAGGCTCGGAGCCGCTGGCGGAGCCAGCTCAACCTGCACGGCCACTTCAAGCTGTGATTGGTTATCGAGGGTGTCGTACAGACTCACTTGCAACTGGTGGGGACCATCAGCCACCTGAACCAGACTCCAGGCCTGACGGTAATAGTCACCTGCCCGAGTCGCCATGCCCATGGGTTGCCCGTCAAGGCTCAACTCGACGCGACCAATGCCAGATTCGTCCTTGGCCTGAATCCTCAGCTCACCCAACTGAGCCAGCACACCACCTGCACGAATATCCTGATTCGATGATCCATCATGCCAGGTCAGAGCAGTCAGCTCCGGTCCGTCCGAATCGGCAACAGGCTTGACGCTGAGCGACTGCACTTGCGGATTCTCTCCACCAGATGCATTCACCACCGTAACTGCTACGTGGTAAGCCTTGTTATTCAGCAAGCCGCCGATCGACGTGCTGACCTGCCCTACCCCCACCTTGGCTTTGGGCGACATGCCTTGAATGGAAGTGAACGGCTCATCTGCCACATACAACCTGTAGCCACTGACCCATTCGCTTGGCTGGACGGCTTTCCACTGTGCCTCAAACCGATTGGAGAGCGCTTGCAGTTGCAGATCCTGCGGATTACCCAACCAGGTGATACCTGGATTGCGTACTCCTGCACTCTCGTTGCCATCTCCATCTACAGCGACCAATCGCAGTGGATGAGCCGAACCCGCCGCGAGCCCCGTGAGGCTATAACTCAAGCCATCAACGAGGGCAGGCAGCGGAAGATCGATGCGCTGTACGCCACCGTCACCGACATAGAGCACATAACCCGAAAGATCACCCGCGAGGTTGACACTGGCTTGCCAGCTCAGCTCGAGCCGATCCTCAAAGGAGCGCACATTGAAGCCGCTCGCGTCTGCAGGAGGCTGGATATCTTGTGGAGTTGCCGCTTGAGATAGCAGCTCATCGACCAGCAAGCCTTGCTGATCCACCGCAACCACTGCGAAGTGTCGCGTTTCTGCGCGCGGCAAGTTCTTCACCACGGCCTGACGCGTTCCTCCAGGCACCGTCATCGTAAGTTGCGCTTCGGCAACACGAGTGAACGGCTGAACGGCTGAATAGATGCGGTACTGCTGGATATCGTTGCCGTTGGCGACTTCATCGTAGTTCGGCCATGCCAGCTTGACTTCGGTACCGCTACCCTGAGGGTCGATACTGAAAAGAACCGGCCCTGGAGCTTCATTGTCGAAACGCACCTGAATGGAGGTACGCGGGCTCACGTTACCCGCTACATCTCGCTGCTCGAGGGTAAACAGGTTATCACCCGGCACCAGATTGATATCCCAGTTCCAGTTGGTGCCACCTCCCGACATGCTACCAACGGCCTGCTCGGCGGCATTACGCAAGATCAACGAGCTTCCGTTTTCCTTGGTAATGCTCAACCGCAGTACATTGACCGTGGTAACGGCAGGGTATGCCGCCAACACAGGTGCCAATGGAGGGGTGTAGTCAAGCGCGAAAGAAAAGGTCGTGGTACTCAGGTTACCGGCCCGGTCTTTCAAGCTCACAGCAACACTGTACTGTCCCTCCAGAAGGGTGCTGCTAGGCGTCAAGCGAAGCGTGTTGCCTTCCAGGCTCAACTGTCCGGCTATCAGGTCGTTGCCACGTTTGAGTACCAGGCTGCTGTTGGCGAAGTCCAACCCACTCCCAGCCTCGACGAAGCGAACCCAGACAGAGTCCGGCACAGTATTGATAGATCCGCCATGGGAATACTGCTGGAAGCTCGGGCGCGTACTATCGACACTCAGCTTCACCACACTTGCGGGAGACAGATTGCCTGCCGCATCGCGTGCTTGAATCTGCAGGTCGCTGTCACCCTCGACAGGAACGTAGTCACTGATCGTCCAGGCACCGTTGCCGAGCGCAACTTGCACAACCCCATTGACCAGAATGGCTGTTTGCGACTCTCGCTCGCCAGTCAGGGTGACACGGCGAACATTGATAGAGTTGATCGCAGGAGCAACCAATGGGCTTGTGACTACAGGCGCCAATGGTGCCTGACGGTCGATCACGAACTGGCGTACGAATACATCACCCGGCTCGTCTTCGATACCGTTGCCGTTCTGATCCATGCCGCGTCCCTGAACCGAACGAATACCTGGCCCAACGCGAAGCTCATATAGACCATCACTCAACACCGACTCCAACTCGAAGCGGTAGCGCACGCTGTTCAGGGCAGTGATCGACTGAATGGGCACAGCGCCTTGAGGCCCACTCAACGCTACAGCACTGGCAGTGACCGTTTCGGGGTCGACGGCATTAATGAAATCGACGGTGAAGGCATTGATCTCACGACCGATAGAGCCATCGACGTCGGCTCCGGCAACGGCGGTCGAGACCACACGATTCTCCAGGTGTAGCGAACCCTGCTCGGCTGCTGTAGCACTACCACTGCGAACACCACCCGCAACGCTGATCTGACTCAGTACATCGAAACCCTGGAGCCCGGCGTAATAAATAGCGATACGCCCGCCGCCACCGGAGCCACCAGAGTTACGGCCGGCACCGCCATTGGCTTGAATGCGCGTAGTCGCGCTCCCCAGCAACACTTGCGTGTCGACCCACAAGGAGCCGCCTGCGCCGCCGCCAGCAGTAGAATTGCTCGGGTACGCTTCACCATTGGCGAGTAGCTGCCCATCCAGATGCAAGGAGCGCGCTACCAGCTTCAACGCACCACCGCCACGGACCATGCCCGAAGTCCCGCTACGGCGACCGCCCATACCGAAGGTGACCGGCGTCAGATAGTCGCCATATACCGCATTCGTCTGGCAACCACCGTAAGACCCGCCCAAGCCACCGTGGCTGCCCCCACAATAGCTGGCTACGTCGGCACCGGGCATCAGCCCTTTGGCACTGACATCGATACGCGAGCTGGCATCGACTTCGATCTCATCGGCGGTCAGAGTGATGCCCTGGGTGAAGGTCTCCGATGCAGCTGGCGTGGTAATCACCCCACCATTGATCAAGCGTATTTTTTGCCAGCTTCTATCATCCGAAAGCTCTATGGTGTAGTTATCCACCAGGAGCTCGTCCACAGTCTGGTTGAAGGAGCCGCTGAGCTGCAGGGTCGCACCGCTGAAACGGTAACTGCTCGTGCTCAAAGCAAAGCCTGCCTGATTCCAGAGACCAGCGTCCAAACGGAGATCGGCGACGTTCAGGTCAGCTCTTTGCAGCAAATGGCTACCAGCGGCCTGCACCAGCCCTAGCTGACCAGCCAAGAGTTCGACATTGGCATGGTTGACGGTCAGTTTTTCTTTTAACTCACCTTCACTGCCCAAATCGAGCAAGGTTGTAGCAGCCCTGGTTCTATCTACGCCGGTATTGTCGATAATCAGCTCGGCCTGATCACTGCTCCTATCGTTCAGATAGAGAGTTCCCGCGCCGCCCTGCTGGTAGTTCCAACTCAAGCCTCCACGAACTTGCAACCGCTGCAACAAAGTCGCGCGATCTACTTCCTGGAAATGCACGGCAATACGCCCACCACCACCGCCACCACGAGTGCAAGTACCGCAAGTACTCGTACCACCACCATTGGCCTGAATCTTCGCCTCGCTACCCAGCTCGATTGCATCGACGCGTAGCAGCAACGATCCACCACTTCCAGAACCTTGGCTCGAAACGTATTGACCGTTGGCCAGGAGCTGGCCGTCCAACTTTAGCGTCCCTGCGCGCAGCTCAAGCGCACCGCCGCCGCGGGTGAACGTATTACTCCCTCGACCACCGCTACCAAAATCAGTCGGCTCACGGAAGTCGCCATAAGACTCGTTGGTCGAGCCGTTATAAACACCACCACTACCGCCATAGCTGCCGCCAGTGTATGTGCCAATAGCTGTGGTGCCCAACTGCCCTTTGCCGCTGACATCGATCCGTGAACTTGCATCCACTTCGATCTCATCGGCAGTAATCACTACAGCCTGGGTGAAGGAATCTGAAGCCACGGGCGTGGTGATCAATCCTCCATTCAACACTCGCACCTTGCGCCAGGTTGCGTTCTGATTGAGTGCAACGGTGAAACCATCCACGATCAGGTCAGTTTGTACACCACTGAAGGCTCCGCTCAGGTCCAGTGTGCTGCCATCGAAGGTATAACGCTCAGCATTTAGCGCATGGCCAGCCTGAATCCAACTACCGCCTGCCATCAGCAGGTCTGTAACGGCAATATCTCGCACCTGAGTCAGTTGGCTATTGTTCGCTTGCAAGAGCAATACTTCGGCAATATTTAGCGAAGCAGTGCTGTCAGCAAAGGAAACTTCGCCAAGCTTGGATCCGACCAGCTCAATATTGGCATTGATCACTGTTAGTTTATCGGCGAACTCAGCATTGTCGCTCACGTCTAGCAGAGTCGTTGCAGCCCTGGCCTTGTCTATGCCGGTGTTATCAACGATCAGTTCGGCCTCTGCGGTAGACTGATTATTTAGATATACCGTACCGGCGGCACCGTGTTGTTCACTTCCATAAGGCCATGGAGTTGTTTTTCCACCCACAGCACTGATTACAGTTGACGCAGTCTTCTGCCACTGTTTGTAGTTAATCGCTATTCGTCCTCCACCACCTGCACCAGCGTAGCAACAATCTGATGCCCCCCCTCCTTTAGCCTCGATCTTGGCTTCAGCCCCCAAAACCAGTTCATCTACATTTAATAGCAATGCCCCACCACTACCGGAGCCGTGGGTATAAGACGTTTGGCCATTGGCTAGCAGCTGGCCATCGAGCTTCAGTTTAACTGCACTCAGCTCAAGGGCACCGCCACCACGAGTGAACGTATTGCTTCCCCCTCGACCACCAGTGCCTAAATCCCTTGGCTGACGAAAATCACCATAGGGAGCATTAGTCAATCCCGTTTGAGAAGTACCACCACTACCGCCATAACTACCGCCGGCGTATATACCAATAGCTGTAGTACCCAACAGCCCTTTGCCGCTGACATCGATCCGAGAGCTAGCATCCACCACAACTTCATCAGCAGTGATAGTGATACCTTGAGCAAAGTCAGCAGCAGCCTCCAGACTGGTAACCACACCGCCGTTAAGCACATGCATTCTTTCCCAGACCGTATCCCCACCCAAGATCAACGTATAATTATCAACCTCTAGATTGACACCATCACTAAGGTCAGTACGAAAAAGCTTGCTATCGACGTTATGCACTTGAGTATTGGCAAAGTCACCACGAAGCAGGACCTGAGCGTTATTTAGAAAAATCGCACCTGAATAATTAATTTCACGAAGATCTAGATGACTTACAGGGGCACTGGCAGAGCCCCCCGTGTTATTGAATACCAGTTCCTCTGCACCGTTCTGCAGGTTCTTCAGGTAAACCGAGCCCGCTGCTCCCGGCTGCGCATGCTTGGACAGCCCACCTCGCGCCAGAACCTGCTCATGCAGCGTCCCCTGCTCCAGCGTCTCGAAGTAAATAGCAACACGGCCACCGCCACCACCGCCGTAGGTGGTATCACTGCTCGAGCCGCCACCATCAGCCTCGATCCGCGCCCCATCCCCAAGACTCAGCGATTTCACCTTCAGCAGAAGGGAGCCACCACTACCAGAACCGTAGTTAATAGCGTGCTGACCGTTGGCACGAATGGCGCCATCCAGCTTCAGCACATTGGCTACAACGCTGAGAGAGCCGCCACCTCGCGTGAAACTGTTGTTTACATAACGGCCGCCAGTACCAAAATCCTTCGGCTCACGAAAATCGCCATACGCCGCGTTAGTGGACCCCGATTGATAACGACCGCCCTGGCCACCGTAACTACCACCTGCGTATGTGCCAATGGCTGTAGTACCCAGCAGCCCCCTGCCGCTTACATCGATCCGTGCACCGGCCTCTACTTCTATTTCATCCGCAGTAATACTGATGCCCTGGACAAAGCCGCTCGATGCTTCAGGCGTGGTAATGACACCACCATTGAGCACATGCACCTTCGACCAACTGCCACTACGATCCAGCTCGAAGGTATAACCATCCACCACCAACTCGTTCTCAGCGTTGCGGTAGCTTCCAATCAAACGCCCATTGGTGACATCAACATCCGAGAAGACTGCATCGCCCTGCACTGTAAGGGTGGAGCTGATCAGCGTGACCTTGCTGCGGTAATCCGTGCCATCGTCCAGAACTAACAAGGCGGAAGGCGCGCTATCAGGAACCCCCGTGTTGTTGAACACCAGTTCCTCTGCACCGCTCTGCAGGTTCTTCAGGTAAACCGAGCCCGCTGCTCCCGGCTGCGCATGCTTGGACAGCCCACCTCGCGCCAGAACCTGCTCATGCAGCGTCCCTTGCTCCAGCGTCTCGAAGTAAATAGCAACACGGCCACCGCCACCACCGCCGTAGGTGGTATCACTGCTCGAGCCGCCACCATCAGCCTCGATCCGCGCCCCATCCCCAAGACTCAGCGATTTCACCTTCAGCAGAAGGGAGCCACCACTACCAGAACCGTAGTTAATAGCGTGCTGACCGTTGGCACGAATGGCGCCATCCAGCTTCAGCACATTGGCTACAACGCTGAGAGAGCCGCCACCTCGCGTGAAACTGTTGTTTACATAACGGCCGCCAGTACCAAAATCCTTCGGCTCACGAAAATCGCCATACGCCGCGTTAGTGGACCCCGATTGATAACGACCGCCCTGGCCACCGTAACTACCACCTGCGTATGTGCCAATGGCTGTAGTACCCAGCAGCCCCCTGCCGCTTACATCGATCCGTGCACCGGCCTCTACTTCTATTTCATCCGCAGTAATACTGATGCCCTGGACAAAGCCGCTCGATGCTTCAGGCGTGGTAATGACACCACCATTGAGCACATGCACCTTCGACCAACTGCCACTACGATCCAGCTCGAAGGTATAACCATCCACCACCAACTCGTTCTCAGCGTTGCGGTAGCTTCCAATCAAACGCCCATTGGTGACATCAACATCCGAGAAGACTGCATCGCCCTGCACTGTAAGGGTGGAGCTGATCAGCGTGACCTTGCTGCGGTAATCCGTGCCATCGTCCAGAACTAACAAGGCGGAAGGCGCGCTATCAGGAACCCCCGTGTTGTTGAACACCAGTTCCTCTGCACCGCTCTGCAGGTTCTTCAGGTAAACCGAGCCCGCTGCTCCCGGCTGCGCATGCTTGGACAGCCCACCTCGCGCCAGAACCTGCTCATGCAGCGTCCCTTGCTCCAGCGTCTCGAAGTAAATAGCAACACGGCCACCGCCACCACCGCCGTAGGTGGTATCACTGCTCGAGCCGCCACCATCAGCCTCGATCCGCGCCCCATCCCCAAGACTCAGCGATTTCACCTTCAGCAGAAGGGAGCCACCACTACCAGAACCGTAGTTAATAGCGTGCTGACCGTTGGCACGAATGGCGCCATCCAGCTTCAGCACATTGGCTACAACGCTGAGAGAGCCGCCACCTCGCGTGAAACTGTTGTTTACATAACGGCCGCCAGTACCAAAATCCTTCGGCTCACGAAAATCGCCATACGCCGCGTTAGTGGACCCCGATTGATAACGACCGCCCTGGCCACCGTAACTACCACCTGCGTATGTGCCAATGGCTGTAGTACCCAGCAGCCCCCTGCCGCTTACATCGATCCGTGCACCGGCCTCTACTTCTATTTCATCCGCAGTAATACTGATGCCCTGGACAAAGCCGCTCGATGCTTCAGGCGTGGTAATGACACCACCATTGAGCACATGCACCTTCGACCAACTGCCACTACGATCCAGCTCGAAGGTATAACCATCCACCACCAACTCGTTCTCAGCGTTGCGGTAGCTTCCAATCAAACGCCCATTGGTGACATCAACATCCGAGAAGACTGCATCGCCCTGCACTGTAAGGGTGGAGCTGATCAGCGTGACCTTGCTGCGGTAATCCGTGCCATCGTCCAGAACTAACAAGGCGGAAGGCGCGCTATCAGGAACCCCCGTGTTGTTGAACACCAGTTCCTCTGCACCGCTCTGCAGGTTCTTCAGGTAAACCGAGCCCGCTGCTCCCGGCTGCGCATGCTTGGACAGCCCACCTCGCGCCAGAACCTGCTCATGCAGCGTCCCTTGCTCCAGCGTCTCGAAGTAAATAGCAACACGGCCACCGCCACCACCGCCGTAGGTGGTATCACTGCTCGAGCCGCCACCATCAGCCTCGATCCGCGCCCCATCCCCCAGACTCAGCGATTTCACCTTCAGCAGAAGGGAGCCACCACTACCAGAACCGTAGTTAATAGCGTGCTGACCGTTGGCACGAATGGCGCCATCCAGCTTCAGCACATTGGCTACAAGGCTGAGAGAGCCGCCACCTCGCGTGAAATTGTTGCTTACATAACGGCCGCCAGTACCAAAATCCTTCGGCTCACGAAAATCGCCATACGCCGCATTAGTGGACCCCGATTGATAACGACCGCCCTGGCCACCGTAACTACCACCTGTGTATGTGCCAATAGCTGTGGTACCCAGCAGCCCCCTGCCACTTACATCGATCCGTGAAACAGAATCAACAGATATGGACTCGGCAGCAATCTGCAGAGTCTGCCCGACCTGAGCAGTGATGACTCCCTGGTTACGGACAACGACAGATTCGAAATCATGATGACCTGAAATGGTCAGTTCTGCGCCGTCAACGATCAGCCTTTTACCATCCAGACTGGAATCATAAGCCCCAACAAATCGATTGATATCAACCAGAACATCACCGACTTCGATAGAGAACTCATAGACGCGCTCTTCACCCAGAGCAACCCCGGCGTTAGAACTTAGCGAAGCGTCAAACACGACCCGATAGCGTCCATCCCTGATACGAGACTCGAATTCAAGTCGTAAATCACGCCCCTGCCCTAGCGCCTTGACAGGTATTTCAACCTCAGCATCTGAATCGGCATCAGAAGCCAAGTAAAGCTTCACCAGTCCGCTGTCCAGGACCTTCGCAGGAGAGTTTTGATCAGTCAAAGGGGCACTAAAAGAAAAACTTAACTCTTTCAGACTACGCTCATACACGGAGGGCAAAGAGTCAGTAACCAAATTGAAAGAGCTTATGCTTGGTTTACCGAAAGCGACACCTTGATCCAGTGCACGATACAAATTCTGACACCCGACATCGTCACCAGAACAGTCGTACCTTATCCGCTCAACAGCTTGCTCCATAGGAGCTAGATAAGAGAGCCCATCCCGACCATAGCTATACCCAGGAGTACCATTCAAAATTCCAAGAACATTTTCTGCTCTTTCATAATTAAGATAGTGCGATCTGCTATCATCTTCTCCCTTGACGTAATAGCTCGCCTCCGCATTAAGGCTTTCTCTTCTCGTGATCTCGGGATATAGAAACGCAACAAAAGATGATTCATCCTGCCACACACTATACAAACCATCCGACCATCGCTGACTTTGAAGCGGATAGTATCCAAATGCAGCCATCATCAATACAGCACGCGTCATCGTACTATCGACTGAACCGTCCTCTAACTCGGGATTAGAACAGGACAGCTCATTCTCAACAACACTCTTACGCGCCAAAACCGAAGAGCGGCTGGCATGCAGCTGCTCGGCTTTCGGCAAGACCATCCTGGTTGGCTGTAGGGGCATGAACTCATGCCATGCGTCATTACGGACAACAATCAATTCATCTATGTCACCCTGAAAACCGCTGACATTCTCTTTCACAAGCTCCGCTTTGGCACTTGAAGAACAGTTACCAAGGGTGATATCCAAACCAGACAGACTGCTGACACCATCAGGTACCTCAAGAGCCCATATCTTTTTCAACCCCAAGTACACTTCAACTTCGAAGGGAGCAAAGACAATAAAAAGGCCATCCGAAGGCTTATCAAGCTCAGCCGCTATATGTTCAGAGCGGCTAACGCCATTCTCATCGACGTATGCGCGTAGCCCACCATCACCAAACAAGAGCGCAAACCTGTTACCAACAGAAAACAAGCACTGCCATTCAGGTGCGGCTTCGCCCCAACGATAATTAAAATACCCACCCAGAACGACATCAGAGGACAGCCCCTCCAGAAAACCGGTAAACAAGCTAAGTGAACCCTGACCATTCAGGCGCAACGCTTTACCGGCATGTTCCCCCAAAAAACTAGGTACTGTAACTGGCTCACCACCAAGATACCTTAGCGACTCATATCCAACCTCGTTGAGACTTCCATCCTCCGCCGAAGCCAGGTTATCGGCAGAAAAATAAACCATAGGATTCAAGAGCCTCAGCTGATCTGAAATCTCTGCTGAAACCGCTACCGCAGAGCTCATCCAAAGCATGCTTAAAAGTACAAATTTCTTGAAAAGCAGAGCCTTGCGCAGAACAGATCCGACCGAGCAAACTGCAAGCCCGACAAGACGGCTCAAACACAGCCCTACCTTAGAGAAAAAAGCAAAAATAGTTTGATGCATGCAATTGAAATCCCTTCAGACCAAGGATCATCCTTGATATTTTAAGAACCGTTACAAACGTTTATTTTATAAAGCCTGCACTTCATAGCTGTTCATTGCGGCCGCGATAGCCGCAATATGCGCCCAGCACCGTCAAAATCCCTCTTGCACTGCACTTGTACGCCAATACCACTCAGCACGACACCGACAAGAACAAGCAGTCAGCACAGGAAAAATATGCGAAGAAAATCACCCAGCAAGGTGAGACAAGAAACAGTCCATTCGACGAGTCCTTTCATACAATCCCTTCGCTCTTACTGCAAAAACAACTTCAAGCTTGGCGAGTCCGTGAAAAGCGGCTGAAGCGATAGCTGCCGGGTGTTGCTATAGAACAGCACCCCCAGATAACGGCTGTCTTTCGGGGCGCCAAGCAGCCTTCTGGATGAGTCGAAGACTAGCCATCTGCCATTATCTCGATATTCAATCCAGTTATGCAATCCAGAAGCACTTATACGGTGCTGTTCGTTGGGTACTACTGCCCCTAAAATTCTTCGAACTGTGACGCCATTCCGCTCAAGCAACTCCCCCGCCAGCAGCATGTGCTCAGTGCAATCCCCCCCACCCACTTGCAATGCGTGCTCAGCCCCCTCGACACCTCGACGTATGCCGAAAAACGCAATGTGCTCAACCATCCAGGCAAAGATTCGCTCAACCCGCTCACGCCTGGGATAGATTGCAAATGACTTAGCTAACCGCCGCAACTGTTCAGACGGCTCTTGGATCAAGTCAAAGGATGCCTCTGACGTCCAAGCCTCATCCTGACCCTCAATACCAGGCTGCCACTGCATACTTATACGTTGCGACTGGTATGGCCCCAACTCTTCATGCTGGAGGCAATATTCTCTTGAACGCATTCGCACAGGACTTGAAGCTTCAATACGCCAGTCACTGACCCGCCCGTTTAGCGAAAGCGGTTTTAGACCGCACACCTCAGCCGCCGGCAGCACACCAGCACTGTCGTTTTGCAAGCGCAGAACAAGTTCGAACCTCTCGCCAGCCTGAGCGGAGCCGCACAACAATGCACTAATCACAGTAATAATTAAGTTGGCGCGCCTGGTCATCTGCCGAGATGCTCACATATTTATTCAATGTATCGCGCACCTGCTCAACCTTATCGAATGACAGGAAGACGCCGGGCAATGGATTATTCGAGAAAAACTCAAAAAACCGCTGCTGATAATCTCTGGACACGAAAAGCACTACTGGCTCGAAAACACGCTGCTGCTTGTCAATCAGTTGTGCAGCCACTTCTGCCGGATCGACTGATGGGAGTTTTTCCAATCCCCGCCCTACCACCACCTTGCCCTGACCAACGAACATCCCGGACAACTCACCGCTCAATAGGTTGGCCGCCACATCCTCCGCCCCCACCAATAGCCAGTCCCAAGCTGGAGCGCCTTGCTTGGCCTGCAACCATTCGCGCCCACCAAACAGTATGTTCGCGTTGTAAAGGCCAGCTTCTTGCATCTCAGAACAAACACGCCGCACCGACAGCATGTCATAGCCTGCGAACAATAACGTCTGAGAAACTCGCCCGCTCTGCAAGCGTGCCAAAAGCGAACCACTCGACACTGACCAAGCACCTTGCACGCTACCCTCGCCATCTACATCGATGAGCTGCTGCGATGCCTGACTGACCCAGCATCCGGGAATGGGTAACGCGGAAGCACTGGCATCCCCCCAAAGCGACAACAGCGATGCCGCCACCAGACACTTAACGCGCTTCGAAGTCATAACCCATTCGCTCGGCTGCTTGATCGATATAGCGATAACGCCCACCTGTCACCAACTGCGCATCATCATTGCTGCGGATGATCCTAGGTTGAATGAAGATCATTAGATTGTTCTTCGTCTTGTTTTTCTTATCACTGCGAAATAGCGCCCCAATGATAGGGATACGCCCCATGAACGGCACCTTGGCATCACCACCTTGCTGCTCATCCGATATAAGCCCGCCCAACACCAGCGTCTGCCCATCCTCCACCAATACTCGAGTCTTGACAGAACGTGTATTGGTAATGATGTCTTGCGCCTGAGCGACACGTGCATTGGAGACACTGGATATTTCCTGCGTGATATCCAATGTAACAGCGTCACCCTCATTGACTTGGGGCTTGATTGTCAGGGTGATACCCACATCTTTCCGCTCAATGGTCTGGAAGGGATTATCAACCGGAGTGGCAGCACTCGTAGAACGTCCGGTAACGAAAGGAACATTCTGACCGACGACAATCTTGGCCTCTTCATTATCCAAAGTAACCAGATTGGGTCGGGAGAGGATATTCAACGAATCACTGGTTTCCAGCGCGGTGAACAGGCCCCGTAACGAGCCGTTTCGATAGAAACCTAATGCAAGGCCACTCACCAAGTTAGGCGCTTCATCTATCGCTCCCGCCCCCGCACTATCCCGATATAGAGTTCCGCCATACCAACCATCACCACCTTTAGCGCTGGCGCTGCTCCGCCATTCAACCCCTAACTCACGCCCCTCACTTTCAGACACCTCTACAATCACAGCCTCAACCAGGACTTGAGCGCGGCGAATGTCCAGTTTCTTGATGATGTACTCTACGGCATCGATCACATCAGGCGGTCCACTGACAACCAGAGCATTGGTCGCTTCACTGGCCTGAATGTTCACTTCGACGGACGACTCCTGAGCGTTGAGCCCCTGCTTTTGAATGCTACTGCTCAGGCTCTGCACTACCGGCAGTATGTCTGCAGCGCGCAGATAGTGCAGATAGAACACCTTGGTATTACCCACACCTTGCACTTTGCGATCCAGCCGCATAACCACGTCATGCACCTGTCGCCGTAGAACCTCCTCACCAGACACCACGATGCTGTTGGTTCGCACGTCGGCACCAATCGAGAAGAACCCCTCCGGTGTATCGGCCTTTGGCTTGGGGAAAAGACCATTGAGCATGGCCAGTATGTCCTGAGCATTGGCATACTTCAGGGCAAAGACATCCGTCGTCACTTCCCATGCCTGATCAAGACGCGCGACCAGATCATCGATCTTGGCGATGTTTACAGCACGGTCAGCAACGATAATGTAATTACGATCCGGATAAGCAGCGATATAGGCCGACTGTGGAACCATCGGCTTGAGTAGATTGACCAGTTGAATGGCCGAAACATTGTTCAATTTGAACAACTTGATAACGTTATCCCCAGCCGTAGCGTTACGCTCATTGACCGGTATGCTGGAGGACTTGGCATCCACTTCGGGAACAACCTTATAAACGTTATTCTCCTTGATGAGCGCAAACCCATGCACGCTGAGCACTGAACTCAACAACTGATTAAGGTCCTCTGCAGGAATCGCCTCACTGGTCACCACGGTGACCTTGCCCTTGACTCGGGGGTCGATCACGATGTTCTTGCCCGTCTGGTCGGCTACCCACTCAATCAAGGTGCGGATGTCCGCATCCTTCATGTCCAGATCAAGTCCAGCAGGCTTCTCCTCTTCCGCATATAGCGCCACGCTGAACAACAACGCACACAACAACGCTCCCCAACGCATCAAATTTCCCCGTTTGCCAGCGCTTGCAATTTATTGAGTTTTTCCGTCAGCTTCTGCTGGCTGATCGGATTCATGGCAGGTGGTGCTGCCGGTAACCTGGCGACCTGTTCAGCAGCCGCTCGATGAAGAGCTGGCTGCTGCCGCTCCTCTAGACTTACGCTTTCCAATGCACCATTACGTTTGATCAGAACACGGCGTACCTGCACATCGACCAACTCGACGCCAGGCATTAACTGATCGCCTGGATAGTAGAGCTTGTGACTGTTTTCACTCTGAGCGATCACAGCAGCCGAACGTCCCTGTTTGCCACCTACATAACTGGCTACCAGTTTGAGCGACAACGCGCTTTCCTTGACAGGGGCAACGGCAGTCTCTGACTTGATCGTACCGAACAGATTGACCAATTCGACGTGATCCGGCTTGTTACTCTGCGCAGGAGAATCCATAGTCAGGACTGCCGGCAATGCTTCTGTTGACAGATCGTGCTGCCATAGAAAAAAGGCAACGCAATAGGCAGCGGATATGAAAAACAGCCCCGTAAGAAGCAGCCACGGCTTTAGTCGCTCAATCATACGAGAGTGCAATCCCGACATAACCCCACCATATAAACGCCCCCCCTAAAAGTAATCAGGTGTCCGTGCATCAAAATAAAAAATCCAACACCCGACTATGAAACAACACCTCTGAGCACACCACGAAAACTATAAGCTCCAGGCCATCGACCGATTAGAACTTGGCCCAACTCAATACTTACTCGACACCCAGACAGGCACCCTCAACAATGTTCTTATGGTGATACGTCACGACAAAAATCCAACCTGCGACTCGTAGCACTTATTGATTTCGCTACCGCCCGTGCATGGGCCACGGATGAACTGGCCGTAGTGGTTGTATTCCGTGTTGGCGCGCCGCCCCACTGAATCGGTGCAGCCTGCCAGGCCCTTACTGTCGTAGTGGTGCTTCCAGAGCAGGTCCAATACGCCGTTCACCGTAATCAGGTTGTCGCCGGTGTAGCCCAGGATCAGCCGTTCATCGTCTTGATGTTCCTTGACATCGCCCCCCAGCCCTTCGTCGTCGCGCATCAGGCTGGCCTTGATGTCATTGCGGCTCTGATAACCGGCTATGCGGCCCTGGGCTCCGGAGTCGATACGTTTGCCGAGCACGCTCCCCCGGCGATGGTCCGCCAAGCCCCACTGCAAGGCCATTGGACGACGCTTGGGCAGATTGTCGAGGGTGATGTCCTGGCTCAGCGCGGCATTACTCGCACGTAGGATATCGGGCGCAAGAGCACTCGCACCGAGCACATTCAAACCCGGTACATCAATCTGCAGCATCTCGGTGCTGTAGTGCGGGCCTCGATAGGGGTGATCAATGCCAGGATTGAGCAAACCTACGTAGCTGAACAAGCATGCGATGCTTGTAAGCAGGCAAAGCGGAAGGTAACGAAGGAGAGTGCATCCCATGCAGAGTTCCTTTCCATGCCCCAGAGATTCATCTGGGCGATCCATCGGTCTTCGGGAGGAGAAATAGGGCGCCGAGTCTACCCTGAAGGCTAATTGACAGTACAACCCAGTCGTCACTTTTACGACAAGTCCTAGATTTTTCCTTGCTTCCTCAAAGGATGCTGGATGAGATGCAAGCACACTGCGAAACCTTCACAGCGAACACATCATTCTCGGCATGTCAGTCCGGTTGCAACCCTCAACAAGCTCAACGTCCAGGCTTTCACGGATTTCAAGCCCCCTTAAGGGGGATGTCAAAAGCACACATCTTGCTATGATCACTCCCGCTGATCACCGCAGAACAAGAACTTGATGGAGTGATGCACTTGTCCCATGCGATGAATCGATATCGCACCCTGATGCCCCCCTTGCTCGGTCTGCTTGCATTGATACTCGTCAGTAGTGCTTTGGCGTGGCAGAGCGCCGACTTGCTGCGCCTGGTACGCGGCCAGGTGCAGCCAACCCCTGAGCAAGCCGACTCCGGCCAGGTGCAGCACGGCCAGGCCCCCGTCGGCCAACTGTTCGGCGCCCCTCGGCAGGCCGATAGCGGCCCGGCGCCGACCACCAATCTGCAGCTGACCCTGCTCGGCAGCTTCGTGCACAGCGACCCGCAACGCTCCAGTGCGCTGATCCAGCCCCAGGGCGAGCATGCCCAGCGTTATGCCGTCGGCATGGAAGTGAGCGATGGCGTGCGTGTGGACGCCATCTATGCCGATCGCGTCGAGCTGCTGCGCAACGGGCGCCGCGAGAGCCTCGGGTTCCCGCGCCAGCAGAGTGGGCAGTACAGCTATACCCCACCGTTCGAAGCGACGCAGGAAGACCCGCAACAACAACTCGAACGACTCGACCAGGACAACCTCGAACAACTGCGCCAGCGCATGCAGATGCTGCGCGAACAGATGGAAGCCTCCGGCACACTGCCCGAAGAAACGCCCCCCGATCAGCCCATGGAAAGCGACTGAACCGATGCCTGTTCTCCGAAGCCGACTGACACTCGCCCTGATAGCCGCCAGCCTGGCCAGCACACCCTTGCCGCTGCTTGCGCAGATCGAACAGGTGCCCAGCAGCGCCAACCAGCAGGAAGAAAGCTGGACCATCAACCTCAAAGGTGCGGACATCCGCGAGTTCATCGACCAGATAGCCGCCATCACCGGGCAGACCTTCGTCGTCGACCCGCGCGTGAAGGGCCAGGTCAGCGTGGTGTCCAGCACCCCGCTGGGCCTCTCCGAGGTGTACCAGCTGTTCCTCTCGGTGATGGCCACCCACGGTTTCAGCGTACTGACCCAGGGCGACCAGGCGCGCATCGTGCCCAATGCCGAAGCCAAGGCCGAAGCCGGTGAAGGCCGGGCCGCACCGGACCGCCTGGAAACCCGGCTGATCCAGGTGCAGCACGTGCCGGTAGCCGAACTGATCCCGTTGATCCGCCCGCTGGTACCGCAGTACGGTCACCTGGCTGCCGTCACCTCGGCCAACGCGCTGATCATCAGCGACCGCAGCGCCAACATCGCACGCATCCAGGACCTGATGCGCCAGCTCGACCAGAGCGGCGCGCAGGATTTCAGCGTGGTCACCCTGCAACATGCCTGGGTGATGGACGCCGCCGAGGTCCTCAACACCGCCATCGCCCGTGGCCAGGCCAAGGGCAGCGGCGCTACCCAGGTGGTGGCCGATGCCCGCACCAACCGCCTGATTCTTCTCGGCCCGCCGGACGCCCGCACCAAGCTGGCCGACCTCGCCCGCTCACTGGATACACCCACCAGCCGCTCGGCCAACACGCGGGTGATTCGCCTGCGTCACAACGACGCCAAGGCCCTGGCCGAAACCCTCGGGGAAATCTCCGAGGGCTTGAAGAGCCAGGAGACCGGCGAGACCAGCGACAAGCAGTCGAACATCCTCATCCGGGCCGACGAGAGCCTCAACGCCCTGGTGCTGCTGGCCGACCCGGATCAGGTCGCCACCCTCGAGGACATCGTCCGTCAGCTCGACGTGCCGCGCGCGCAGGTCATGGTCGAGGCGGCCATCGTCGAAGTTTCCGGCGACATCACCGATGCCGTGGGCGTGCAATGGGCGGTGGATGCACGTGGTGGCCGTGGCGGCCTGGGCGGGGTCAACTTCGCCGGTACCGGGCTGTCCGTCGGTTCGGTGCTGCAGATCCTGCAGAACGATGAAATACCGGAGAACACCACCCTCCCCGACGGCGCCATCATCGGCGTTGGCAGCGACCGCTTTGGCGCGCTGATCACCGCACTGTCGGCCAACAGCAAGAGCAACCTGCTGTCGACGCCGAGCCTGCTGACCCTGGACAACCAGAAGGCGGAGATCCTCGTCGGGCAGAACGTCCCCTTCCAGACCGGTTCCTACACCACCGATGCCTCTGGCGCGGGCAACCCCTTCACCACCATCGAGCGCAAGGACATCGGCGTCACCCTCAAGGTCACCCCGCACATCAACGAAGGCGCCACCCTGCGCCTGGAGATCGAACAGGAGATCTCCTCCATCGCGCCGAGCACCGGGCTCAATGCCCAGGCGGTGGACCTGGTGACCAACAAGCGCTCGATCAAGAGCACCATCCTCGCCGACGATGGCCAGGTGATCGTGCTCGGCGGCCTGATTCAGGACGACGTCACCGAAGCCGTTTCCAAGGTGCCATTGCTGGGTGACATTCCACTGATAGGCGGGCTGTTCCGCTCCACTCGCGAGTCGCACATCAAGCGCAACCTGATGGTCTTCCTGCGCCCCACCGTGGTACGCGACGGCGCCGGCCTGGCGGCGCTGTCCGGCAAGAAGTACAGCGATATCCGCATCATCGGCAATGGCAGCAGCAACGGCGGCCGCCCCAGCATCCTGCCCAGCCAACCTGCGCAACTGTTCGATGGCCAGGGCGCGCCGGCGGTGGATTTGCGCCAGTAAGGGTATCGCCTGCCACGTTAGCGCCGGCAGCTTCTACGGCCATCGCGGCTGAAGCCGCTCCTACGACCAGCGGTGCCGCCCCCCTCTCCCGCTTGCGAGAGAGGGGCCTCCCGGCACCGCGCATCACCCCAGCGGCGGCGTGCGCGGTGGCACCTGGCGTTTGCTGCCAGTGGACTCGTAAGCAGCCGCCAGCTGCAGCAAAGCCGAGTCGTCATAGGCGCGGCCTGCGAAGGTCAGGCCCACTGGCATGCCGATATCGGCCATCACGCCCATGGGCACGGTCACGGTCGGCACACCCAGGTGACGAATCGCCAGATTGCCGTTGGCCACCCACACGCCATTGCTCCAGGCGATGTCGGCGGATAGCGGGTTCACATCGGCATCCGCCGGGCCGACATCGGCAACGGTGGGGAACAGCACGGCATCCAGCCCCTGTTGTGCCATCCAGTCCTCCAGATCGATCTTGCGCGTGTGTTCCAGGCCACGCAGTCCATCAGGCAGCGTGGCGATCTGGTCCCAGGGCTTGATGCCGCGCTTGGCCATCTTGACGTACTCGTCCATGCCCGCCGCCAGATCGCCCTCGCGATTGGGCAGCGTACCGGGGTCATGCGGGAAGATCTGCGGCCCATCGACATCGGCCAGGCGCTGCAGCTGCGGATCGCCGTTGGCCTGCAGGAAGTCGTCGAAGGCCCAGCCGCTCAGCTCCCACAGCTCGTCATGCAGGAACTCGGGCGTGACGATACCCCGGTTGAACACCGTCGGTGCCCCCGGGCGATCGCCTTCGCAGTTGGACACCAGCGGGAAGTCCACCTCCACCACTTCGGCGCCGGCAGCTTCCAGCGCCTGGCGGGCCGCCTCCCACAGGGCGATCACCGATGGCCGAGTGTGGATGCGCTGGCCGGTCGGACCACCGATGCCCGGCGACTCGCTGGTGCCGGCTTCCTCGTCCTTGTTGATGAACATGCGCGGCACGCCCAGGCGCTTGCCAGCCAGCACATCGGCCTTGGCTGCCAGCGCCAGGTAGGATTGCGGACGCACAGCGGAGGCTTTCGGGATCGGCACCCAGGGCTGCAAACGCCACAGGTCGCCACGCGTGTCGGCGTCATCGGCCACCACCACGTCGAGTACCTCGAGCAGGTCGGCCATGGTCCGGGCATACGGCACCACCACGTCCATGGTCGGCGTCAGCGGCCAGTTGCCGCGCACCGAGATCACCCCGCGCGACGGCGTGTAGGCGCACAGGCCATTGTTCGACGCCGGGCCGCGCCCGCTGGACCAGGTCTCCTCGGCCAGGCCGAACGCGGCGAAGCTGGCAGCGGTCGCCGTACCGGCGCCGTTGGACGAGCCCGAGGCGAACGGCGCCGTCAGGTAATCCGCGTTGTAGGGGCTCTCCGCGCGGCCGTATACCCCGCGCTGCATGCCGCCGTTGGCCATCGGCGGCATATTGGTCTTGCCCAGGCAGATGGCGCCGGCGGCACGCAGACGCTCGACGGTGAACGCATCACGTTGTGCCACCAGGTCCTTGAAGGCCGGGCTGCCGGAAGCCGCCGTCAGCCCCTTGACCAGGTAACTGTCCTTCGCGGTATAGGGAATGCCGTCCAGCGGGCCGAGCGTTTCACCACGCGCACGGCGCGCATCCGACGCCTCGGCTTCCTGCAGTACATCCGGGTTGCGCACGACCACGGCGTTGAGCCGGGTCGCCGTGGCGGGCCCGTTGTAGGCCTCGATACGCGCCAGATAGGCCTTGACCAGTTCGACCGCAGTGGTGCGGCCGGACTCCAGCGCGGCGCGCAGCTCGGCGATGGAAACTTCGGTTACCTCGATCATGCTGTCATCTCTCGCAGAAGGCGGGACCTGCCAGCAGCATGGCCCCGTTACGCAATACGACGTGTCCACGGTCAATGCTGAAACCGCGACACTCTGCCGCCGATGATACAGGGCAACGGATTGCGACAGGAGCGGGCCGGCAGAACTCAGTCTCCGCCGCCACCACCATCACCGCCACCACAGTCGCCACCGAAATCGCCGAAGAAGCTGCCGCCGCCATCCACACCCGGGCCTCCCCCGTCACCCGAGTGGTTCGCGCCTGAGGACTTCCTGCGCATGGCCCGCAGCAACAGCAGCAGAAAGACGATGAACGCGCCGATCACCAAGTAGAACCCCATCAGCCTGCCTCCATGTCCCTATTCAGCACTGGATGATAGCCCATGCGATTGCCCGCTCGGCGGACAGGTTGAGACGCCGGTCGCAGAAGCGCCGAGCCATTGCGCACCTCAGTTGCCTGCAACTTTGCTAGGGTCACAGGCGATAGCCAACGAGCGGAGACCCTCACATGCCACAGATCACCGGCGGCTGCCTCTGCGGCCAGGTACGCTTCAGCACCAGCGCCCAACCCTATCGGGTCGGCGTCTGCCACTGCATGGACTGCCGCAAGTACCACGGCGCACTCTTCCATGCCTCGGCAATCTTTGCCCAGGACACCGTAACCCTGAGCGGCGAAACCGGCCAGTATGGCGGCCGCCATTTCTGCCCGCGCTGTGGCTCGTCGGTGTATTCGCGCACGGCCGATGAGATCGAACTGAACCTGGGCTCGCTGGATGCGCCGGACCAGTTCACCCCCACCTACGAGCTCTGGACCATCCGCCGCGAAGCCTGGCTACCGCCCTTCCCCTTCGCCCGCCATTACCCGCGCGACCGCGAGAGCAGCACGCGCCACGAATAGCGTCGAGCGCCCATGAGCCCTGCCCTCAGGCATCCGCAGCGCGCTGGCAGCCCCAGCCGTGCATCAACCCGGCCTGGAAGAACTGCACCGGTGCCGCGAAGCCGGCGGCCTGGATGATGCCGGCCACCTGCTGCGCCGGCAGCACCGCCACGTCTCGCGCGTAGGCATTGCGTACGCGCTCGAGCATCTGCGGCTGAACGCCGGCACCGGACATCAGCGTCATCCAGTTACGCAGCAGCACCTCGTAGGCCGGCGCGTGGATATCCGCGGCCAGGTCCGCATTGGCCAGCAGCCCGCCCGGCTTGAGCCGCTGCGCGATCTGGCGGAAGAAGCGCGTGCGCGCCTGCGGCTCCAGCAAGAACTGCGAGACCAGGAAGCAGGTCGCGCCGTCATGCACCGGCTCATCCGCCAGCGTGTCGAGATAACCCGCATGAAACTCGCAACGCTGCGCAAAGCCCTCGCGCTGCGCACGCTGGCGACAGACATCGAGCATCGCCTCGGAAGGGTCCAGCGCCGTGAACCGCCAGCCAGGAAAGCGCGCGGCCAGGTGGCCGATCTCCGCACCGGTACCCGCGCCCACGCAGAGCACCCGCGCATCGGCCGGCAGCTCGGCGAACAGTGCATCGAGCAGCAGATAGAGCGCCTCGCGAATCGGCGCCATCCCGGCCCATTGCTGGTCATAGCCCGCCGCCTGTTGATCGAACAACGCCCTGAGTTCCTCGTCGCGCATGGCAAACCCTCCGTTTGGCCTGATGAATGATCGCGCTCACACCTTCCAGTATCCCAGAGCTGTCAAGCCCCCATGGCCATGCGCCTTGGCGGCAGTCGTATGCAGCCGTGGCAAGGCAGCAAGACCGGTCAGCAGTGGATTCGCGGGCACTTTGCCGACGTTTGCGGGGACTAACTGGCATGCCTCCGCTGAACGAAACCAAGATGCGCAACCCGACCTTCGAACAGAAAGCCTTCATCCTCCTGCTCGCGCTGGTGACCATCGCCTTCTTCTGGATACTCCTGCCGTTCTACGGCGCCGTGTTCTGGGCGATGGTGCTCGCCGTGGTGTTCGCCCCGCTGCAGTCACGCCTCAATCAGCGCTGCAACGGCAGGCGCAACCTGACCGCCCTGCTGACGCTGACCATCTGCCTGCTGGTGGCGATCCTGCCGGTGATCTTCATCACCTCGGCGGTGGTGGCCGAGGGCACCAGCCTGTATGAACAGCTGGAGTCCGGCGAACTGGATTTCGGTGCCTACGTGACCAGCACCCTGCGCGCGCTGCCGCCGCCGATGCAGGAGCAACTGCAGCGCTTCGGCATCGCCAACCTCGACGGCCTGCGCGAGCAGATATCCAAGGGCGCCACGACCGGCAGCCAGTACCTGGCGACCAAGGTCTTCGCCATCGGCCAGGGCACCTTCGAGTTCTTCATCAGTTTCGGGGTGATGCTGTACCTGCTGTTCTTCCTCCTGCGCGACGGCCAGGAGCTGGTGCGCAACATCCGCGTCGCCATCCCCCTGGCCGACAGCACCAAGCGCCGCCTGCAGATCAAATTCACCCGCGTGGTACGCGCCACGGTCAAGGGCAATGTCCTGGTCGCCGCAGTCCAGGGCGCGCTCGGTGGCTTCATCTTCTGGACGCTGGGCATTTACAGCCCGCTGCTGTGGGGCGTGCTGATGGCCTTCCTGTCACTGCTGCCAGCCGCTGGCGCCGGCATCGTCTGGGCCCCGGTCGCGGTCTACCTGCTGCTCAGCGGCAGCCTGTGGCAAGGCATCATCCTCACCGCCTTCGGCGTGCTGGTGATCGGCCTGGTGGACAACATCCTGCGCCCCATACTGGTGGGCAAGGACACCCGCCTTCCCGACTACCTGATCCTCGTCTCCACCCTCGGCGGTCTCGCCCTGCTGGGTCTCAACGGCTTCGTCATCGGCCCACTGGTGGCCGCACTGTTCGTGGCCAGCTGGAATCTGCTGGGGCCAAAAAAGAAGGTCAGGTTGCCGGAGTGAAGACATCGTCGCAGTGAGGCCGTTTGCCCTGGCGCGCAGTCTTCGCGACAGTGATAAAAAGAAGCCCTCACACTGCCCGGTACTCGAAATGGAATTCACGGAATACGGAACACCTGCTGGCAAACCCGTCGTTTACTTCCATGGGGTGCCCGGCTCACCGTACGAGAGTGCGATCCTCGAGGCACCGGCGCGCGAACTGGGGCTGCGTGTTCTCTGCTTCGATCGCTTCGCCATCGACCGCTCGATAACCGGCACCGACTACTACCGGCAGATCGCCCAGTCGATCGACGAGACCGTGCAGGGCGCGCCGGTCGACTTCATCGCGTTCTCCCTCGGGGCTCATGTCGCACTGGAGGTCAGCGCGCTCATGTCCGGACAGGTTGCTCGGCTGCATCTCGTTGCGGCGGCAGCTCCTCTTGATGCCGGGGATTTCGTCGATGAGATGGCCGGCAAGGCCGTCTTCTCGCTGGCCAGGCACAGCCCGATCTTGTTCCGCTGGCTGGCCAGGTGGCAGGCGCTGCTGGCTAGGCGAGCACCGCACATGCTGTTTCGAATGCTGTTCGCCAGTGCCCGAGGCCAGGACGAAGCGCTGGTGCAATCGCCCGACTTCAGCGTATTCATCCAGCGCGTGCTGCGGCGAGGCTTCGCCTGGGGCGTCACCGGCTACACACGGGATGTTCGGCAGTACCTGCAACCCTGGTCAGCCAATCTCTTCGCCCGCCAGGGAACTGTGTTCCTGTGGCACGGCACGGAGGACAACTGGGCGCCCATCGGCATGGCGGAGTACCTGGCCGAGTGCTTTCCGAAAGGGGCACAGGTCGAGCGCCTGGATGGGCTGTCCCACTATTCCTGCCTGTACGCCGCTGCACCGAGAATCTGTGCGCAACTCGCCCACGAGTGAGGCCGCTGCGAACGAGCAGCCCGTCTTGTGGCCGTCAGATGAACAATGCCGGTCATCCGACCGGCATTGTCTGCTCGCAGGCGGGTGGCCAGGACCGCCAAGCTCCTGGCCAGCGCGCCTGGATCACGTCCTGGATAACCCGGCGCGGTACTCGGTGGTGGTGATTCCGGCATAGCCCCAGTTATCGGTGTCGACTTCCTCGATCACGATGTGAGTGAGCTCGGGCTTCTTGTTCAGAACACGCTCCAGGGTCTCGGTGATTTCCTTGATGACCTGGGCTTTCTGTTCGCGGGTGACGCCATCGCGGGTGATGCGTACGCTGACGAAAGGCATGGTGATGCTCCTGTGGTTGGGGAAGGGATCTGCTGGCGGTGGCACGGCAGTGGCCGCGTCATCCGCCCGTTACCATTTGCCGCTGCTCATGCCGCCATCGACCGGCAGCACCACGCCCGTGGTGAAACTGGCGCCAGCCAGGTACAGCACGGCCTCGGCGATGTCCTCGACCTGCCCGATGCGTCCTGCCGGTTGCAGGCCCTTGAGGAATTCATGAGTCGCCGGATCGTGCATCGGTGTCTCGATGATGCCAGGTGCCACCGCGTTGACCTGGATATTGTGCGGCGACAGCTCCAGCGCCAGTGCGCGGGTGACTTGGTTGAGGCCGCCCTTGATCAGTACCGGCAGCGCGGCGGGCACGTCGATATTGGCCTGCAGCGCAATGGCCGCGGTGATGGTGATGATCTGCCCCTGACGACGCTCGATCATGTGCGCCGCAGCCGCCTGGGAGGCATAGACCACGCCCTTGAGGTTGGTCTCCAGCAGGCTGTCGATATCCTCCGGGCTGTAGTCGAGGAAAGGCTTGGGCAGGAAGAAACCGGCGTTGTTGACCAGCACATCGACCTGGCCGAACGCTTCGATGCCGGCATCGATCAGCTGGCGAGCGGTCTGCGGCCGGGCGATATCGCCTGCCACGCCAACGAAACCGGCGGGGCTGCCCAGTTGCGCCCTGGCCTGCTCCAGCCGCTCGGCGCTGCGCGCGTTGCCCACCACATTGAACCCCTGGGCGAGGAAGGCCTTGGCCAGGCCGAAGCCGATGCCGCTGGAGGCACCGGTGATCACTACCGTTCTGTTGTTGCTCATGTCGCTTCTCCCGCTGAGAAGGCGCCCTGGGCGCCGTTGGGAGAACTATATTTTTGCCATGAAAGCAGATAAATATGACTTCAATAACTTCAGTTGATACACGGTGTAATCAATCATGCCGCGCCAATTCGACGATGTACTGCTTGGCAGCATCGAACTGTTCTGCCTCGCTGCCGAGCTGGGCAGTTTCACCGCAGCAGGGCTGGCCGCGGGCGTGACGCCGGCGGCGGTCAGTCGCTCGATCGGCCGGCTGGAGGAACGCCTGGGCTCCAGACTGTTCTTGCGCACGACCCGCAGCATTCGCCTGACCGAAGGTGGCCGTGGCTACTACGAGCAGTGCCGCCAGGCGTTGACCCAGCTGGTCGAGGCGGAGCGCGCGGTCAGCGGCCAGCAGCAGGAACCCTCGGGGACGCTGCGCATCAGCCTGCCCACCACCTATGGGCACCACCGTATCCTGCCGCTGATGCCGGAGTTTCGCCGCCGCTACCCCAAGGTGCAGGTCGATATCCACCTGGGCAATCGCAACATCGACTTCGTCGCTGAAGGTTACGACCTGGCCATCCGCGTGCGCGCGCAGCCGGATTCGAGCCTCATCGCACGGCCGCTGGAAGACGCCCGCCTGGTGGTGGTGGCCACTCCCGACTACCTGGCACGCGAAGGCGTCCCACAGACGCTGGACGACCTCGAGCGGCACGACTGCATTCAGTTCGAGCTGCCCAGCAGCGGGCGGCGCATCACCTGGCTGTTCAACGATGACGGCGAGCAGCGGGAGGTCGTCAGCGCCGGGGGCTGCACCTGTTCGGACGATGTGCTGGGTGGCGTGACCCTGGCCAAGCACGGCGCCGGGTTGTTCCAGACCTACCGCTTCATCGTCGAACGCGAACTGGCCGAGGGCTCGCTGGTCGAGGTGCTGCAAGCGTTCGCCGGGCGCTCGCGGCCCTTCACCCTGCTCTATCCGAGCGGCAGGCACATGCCGTTGCGTCTGCGCGCCTTCATCGATTTCATCATGGACAAGCAGCGCCAGTGGAGCACCTGAGCCTTGCCCACCTCAGACGGCGCCAGCCTCGGCGCCGAGCGCGGCATGCGTACGCAGTTCCTCGTCGATGAATGCGGCAATCATCGCGCGGTACACCTGCTCGACCACCTCGGCCGAGGCCCCGCGTTCACTGGCGAGCGCCCGCACCTTGGCGATGACCTGCTCGACGCGTGCCGGGGCACGTACATCGGCACTGTCCTTCTTGAACCGCGCCGCCTGCGCGACGAAACCACCGCGCCGGGCGATGAGCTCGACCATGGCGCGGTCGATTTCATCGATACGCTGGCGCACGTCCTCGAGAGAGCTGCATTGCACGTCCATATGATGATGTCCTGTGGTGATTCACGTCGGGGCCATCACGTTAGTGAGCTGACGGCCAGACGTCCAGCGCAACGCCCTGCGACGCGACACCGGCAGCCGGCTTCAGTGGTACTCGATGCGGTTGCGCCCGCCGCGCTTCGCGCAGTACAGGGCGATGTCGCTACGTGACAGGGCGGCCTCGACGTTGCTGTCGTTGGCGGTGAGCGATGAGATACCCACACTGACGGCCAGGAATATCTGCTCGCCGGCATGCAGGATCGGCGTCCTGGCCAGCTCGCTCTGGATGCGGGTGGCGAAATGCGTGGCCTGTTGCTGGTCGGTCTCGCCGAGCACCACGGCGAACTCTTCGCCGCCCAGGCGTCCGGCGGTATCGCTCTTGCGCAGCTGCGCGCCGAGGATGGTGGCGAAGTGGCGCAGTGCCTGGTCGCCGACGTTGTGCCCCCAGCGGTCGTTGATGGTCTTGAAGTAGTCCAGGTCGAACATCAGTATCGCCGCACTCTGGCCCGAACTGCGTTGCAGGCGCGCCAGCTCGATCTCGAGCTGGCGCATGAAGTGACGGCGATTGGCGAGCTGGGTAAGGAAGTCGGTGGTGGCGAATGCCTGCAGCTCGGCCTCGATCTGCTTGCGCTCGGTCACATCGGTCATGAAACCGTGCCAGAGCACGCTGCCGTCGCCCTGGCGACGCGGGCAGGCCTCGACCTCACACCAGACCACCTCGCGCCCCGGTACCTGCACGCGGAATTCGTGGTGCCAGGGCGTCAGCTGTTCGGCGCAGCGCGTGAAGGTGTCCAGGAAGGCGTCCTGATCATCCGGATGGACGACCGTCGTCAGCGCCTGGGCATCCTGCATCAACTGCGTGGCGCTGAGGCCACAGATCGCTTGCGCACCGGCACTGACGTAGGTGAAGGCAGGCTCGCCCTGCAGCGGGCGCAGGAACTGGAAGACCATGCCGGGTATCTCGTTGGTGAGGTCCGTCATCAGCTCGACGGTCTGCTGCACCTGATCGGACAACCGCCGTATGGCGGTGATGTCGGTGGTGGTGCCGATCATCCGCAACGGCTGGCCATCGCTGTCACGCTCGACCACCTTGCCACGGCTGCACACCCACTTGTACTGACCATCCCGGCAGAGCAGCCGGTGCTCCACTTCATAGGCGTCGGTGCGCCGCTCGAGGTGTGCCTGGATGGTCGCACGCACGTAGTCGAGTTCGGACGGATGAACCCGCGTGTAGCTCTCTTCGATGCGGTTGCCGATTTCATGGTCGGCATAGCCCAGCAATGCCTTCCAACTGCTGGAGTAGTGAATCTCGCCGCTGCTGACGTTGCGGTCCCAGATGCCGGTGCCACTGCCGGCGATGGCCAGCGCCATGCGCCGTTCGCTCTCGCGCAGGGCCGCCAGTTCATGCCGTTGCCTGGCGTCCTTCGCCTCCCGCTCCAGCAGATCGAGCGCCAGCCAGGCGAACTCCTGCAGGGCCTGTTCCTGGCTGGCGTCCAGCAGCCGATGGCTCTCATCGAGCAGATAGAGGCAGCCGAGCTGCCCGCCCTGACACGCCAGCAACGGCCAGACCACCAGGATGCGCAGGTGTTTGATCTCAGCGAGTGGACCGGCCTCGCGGGCATCCGCGATCTGCCGTCGTTGCGTATCGCTCAGCCCGGCACTGGCCCAGATACGGCGCGTGCGCCCCTCGCCCGCGACCAGCACGCAGGCCGGTACAGCGAAGTGGGCACAGATCAGGCGGACCATTCCGTCGAACCGCTCGTCATTGGCGCTGGCAGTTGTATTGATCGACCCCAGGGGCTGCATAGGACGTCTGCTTCGCTTGGACCGCACAAGACATTGATAGTGATACGCCATTAGTGCGCTGGCGTCTAATCGTTCGTCAGGCGCCGGCCCGGGGAGCATTCCCGCGCCAGGCACTCGCCAAGTGGTCATGGACGCGGAGCGGTCCCCTGCCCCGAGCAGGAAAGCGCTCTATCTCGGCTATTGCACCAATGCCGGGAGACTCATGGATGGTCGAATGCAAATAATTTGTTATGGTATAACATCTACATTCGCGCACTTCAGCGAACGCACCGAACGGCCCATCCGTGATCGGCCATGCGCACCTCCCTCCCAGAAACGCAGTACTAGGATCCCCGATGAAAACCACCTCGGCCTCCCTCGCCGTTCTGTCGGCGCTGGCATCGACCGACCTCCACGCCGCTCGCCCCAACGACGCCAGCGTTTCCCTTGGCGCCGTCTACGTGACCCCCGAGAAACGGAATGCTCTCGGCACCGAACGCATCCTCACCTCGGTGGACGTGATGGGCAGCGAGCGCATCGAACAACAGAACGTGAGCAACAGCTGGGAACTGCTCGGCCAGATGCCCGGCATCCAGCTGACCGAAACGCGCATGGGCGCCGAGTCTGGCAAGGCAACCTTGCGCGCCTTCAATGGCGAGGGCTACATCAACGGCATCAAGGTGCTGATCGACGGTATCCCGAGCAACGTCAACAGCGGCAATCAGCGCTTCATCGACATGCTGTTCCCGCTCAACATCGACTACATCGAAGTGGTGCGCGGCACCAACGATCCGCGCTACGGCCTGCACAACATCGGTGGCAACATCAACTTCGCCACGCGCCAGGGCGGCAACTACACCGACGGCCGCGTCACCTACGGCAGCTTCGATACCCGGGAGGTGCAACTGGCACTGGGCCGCGAGGAAGGCAACTTCGCGCAGAACTACATCCTCGCCAAACAGGACAGCGAAGGCTTCCGTGACCACAGCCGCTCCAACAAGTACTCGCTGGGAGGCAAGTGGTTCCTCAGCGACGACGCGCAGGCCTTCAGGCTCGGCCTGGTCGCCCGCCTCTATCACCACCAGGCTGAAGAGCCGGGCTTTCTCACCGCCAGCCAACTGGCCGCCAGCCGCACGCAGTCACCGGAGAAGAACGGCAACGACGACAGCGACCGCGACATGAAGCACCTGAGCCTGCATGCCGACATCCGCCTCGCTGACGCACTCGAGCTGAGCAACAAGCTCTACTACAACAGCTACGACGATGACCGCCGGGTAACCTTCAGCGACTACCAGCCCGGCAACGCCCCGCGCCAGCGCCGCCTCTGGAACGAGCGCCAGACAGGCGTGCTGAGCAACCTGACCTGGCGCGCCAATGACCTGCTGACCCTCGACGGCGGCATCAACCACGAGCAGCAGAACAACGAGTACCAGCGCTATCGGTTCAACCATGGCGTGCCCACGAACTTCGATGCCACGCCAGCACGCGTACAGAATGACGAGCGCTACACGCTGTACAACAGCGGTGCCTACGTGCAGGCGATCATCCAGGCCAGCGAGCAGCTGCAGATCATCCCTGCCTACCGGGTGGACCGGTTCTCCGGCAGCAGCGAGATGCCCGGCGGGGTGAAGGCCGAACTGCAGGACTACGGCTGGATTCGCCAGCCCAAGCTGAGCGTCGTCTACAGCCTGAGCGAGGACATCAACCTGTACGCCAACTGGGGGCGCACCTTCCAGATCCTCACGGGCTCGACCAACCCCGCCTACCTGACCGCCGGACAACCGCGCTACAGCCCGTCGATCAACACCGGCAAGGAAATCGGTATCAAGTTCAAGCCATTCGCGGACAGCGAAGCACGCATCGCCGTGTGGCAGCAGGACGCCACCGACGAGGTGGCCAACATGCCGGCAACCGGCACCAACGTCGGCCTCGGGGAAACCCGCCGGCGTGGCGTCGACCTGCAGATCAATGCCTCCCTGACGGATCGCTGGAGCGTCTGGGCATCCCATTCCTATCAGGAAGCCAAGGTGATCAGCGCGTACTCCGGCGGTGAATCGCTGGCCGGCAAGGAGGTGTTCTCCACGCCGCGCTACATCAGCAACCTGGGCACCGACTACCAGTTCGACCACGTCTGGCGCATCGGCCTGCAAGCCCGCGCGCAGGGTGACTACTACATCGACGAACACAACGCCCAGGGCAAGTACGGCGGCTTCGCGGTGCTCGATGCCAGCATCCACTACCAGATCGACGACAGCACCAGCCTCGACCTGCAACTGAAGAACCTGACGGACCGCGAATACGAGTACGTGTGGTTCGACAACTTCTTCTGGGGCGGTGACGACCAGGCGATGTTCTCCCCGGCACCAGGTCGCTCGGCGTACCTGTCGATGAACATCAAGCTGTAGCGCCGCGTGCCGGAATCGCCGATCCGCAGGGTCGGCTTGCCGGCGCCTGCGATACGTGCCACCTCGCACCGCCGCCCGCTGACGGCGTGGGTGATCAGAGATACTTCAGCCAGCGCATGTCCCGCCGCCGCGCCTTGAGCCGGGCGAACCAGCGCGTCGGGGCGAACAGCAGCAGCGCGAGCGCCAGCGTCATGAGCCAGAGCCAGTGCACCGCAGCGAAGCCGAAGTAATGCCCCTGGTTGCTCCCCCAGATCGCCAGGGCCGCGATGTAGAGCAGCTTCAACACGTACAGGTGCAGCAGGTAGAAGAACATCGGCGCACTGCCGAACACGGCCAGCGTGCCCACCATGCGCCCGTCGTTGCGCCGCTCGAAGGCCGCCAGCAGCAACAGACCAAGCCCCAGCGTCAACGCCAGGAACAGCAGTGACGGCGGGTACTTGGTGAGGTTGAACAGACCCATCAGGGTCTGCATGCCCGTCGCCTCGACCGCCCAGGGTTTCTCCCCGTAGCCATTGAGCAGACGCAGCACCACGAACAGCCCCAGCGCGGCGCAGCCGGCGACGCGCAGGTAGCGGCTCCGCTGCTGCGGCGTGCAGGTGCCGCGAAACCACGGACCGATTGCATACCCCAGGGCGATCACCCCGATCCACGGCAGCAGCGGATAGGACGTGCGCAGGCGCACGGAGTCGCCCAGCTGGATCCAGCCACGCTCATGCAGCACCGCCCAGGGAATGTGCAGCGCCGACTGCGGGTCGACATGCAGCCCATCGAGCAGGTTGTGCCCCGCCACCAGCAGCAGCCCCAGGCCCGCCAGCCAGGCCCTGGGCAGCCACAACAGCAGCGCCAGCGCCAGCATGCTCAGGCCGATGGCCCAGATGACCTGCAGGTAGATGACCGCGGGCGGAAACTGGAAGGTCCAGGCGAAATTGACCAGGGTGAACTCCAGCACCAGCAGAAAGAGACCGCGCTTGAACAGGAAGGCACTGGTCGCCGCCCGGCTCATCTGCTTCTCGCCGTATAGAAACGCCGAAAGCCCGGTCAGCAGGATGAACACCGGCGCACACAGGTGCGCCAGGGTGCGGCTGAAGAACAGCGCCGGATCGGTGCTGCTCACGTCCATCGGGTCTGCGACCTGCTGATGCAGGTAAAAGGTTTCGCGAACGTGATCGAGCAGCATGAGGAGGATGACCACGCCGCGCAGGGCGTCGATCGAGTGCAGACGTGAGGAGGACATGGACGGCTTCGGCAGGGGCTGAATGAAACGTAATACTGTAACTTTTCAGCCACTCCCGGTGCCAGCGAAACCGTCAGGCGTGCGCGATCAACGCAGCAGTGCCGGTACCTTGCGCTGCAACAGCTCGATCAGCTCTGGCTGCATGTAGGCATAGTCGTCGGGGATATCCAGGCAGATCACCCGCTTGCCCGCCAGCGCCTGCCGGTACTGGCGCGTCAGCTTGCTGCGGTGGTTCTTCTCCATCACCAGGATCACCGTCGCCCAGTCGAGCTGCTCCGCCGAGACGCGCACCTCGGCGTCGGGAGCCAGCCCGGCCGAATCGGTCTCGATGTCCGGCCAGTCAGCGAATACCCGTTCGGCCGTGGGGCTGCGCAGACGATTGCGGCTGCAGATGAACAAGGCACGGATCACTCGCCGGACACCTGCTCGTAGAGTTCGACCGGTTCCACCTTGCCCTGGCTACCGCAGGCGGCGTGGCCCAGACCGAGGTGACGAAAGCCGGCCTTGAACAGCACGCGCCCGGACTGCGGATTGCGCGCCAGGTGGCTGGCATGCAGACGGCGCAGGCGCAGGTGGCGAAAGGCGAAGTCCACCAGCGCATTGCACGCTTCGCTGGCATAGCCGCGACTCCAGTACGGCACGCCGATCCAGTAGCCTACCTCGGCCTCGCCACGGCTGATGTCCTTCAGCGCCATGCAGCCGACCAGCTTGCCGCTGTCGGCCTCGGTGATGATGAAGTTGGCCGCGGCTCCGCTGGCCCACTCCTCTGCGCAGCGCTCGATCCAGCGTTGCGCCAACTCGGGCGGATAGGGATGGGGAATGCTGCGGGTGACGTCGGCGATACGAAAGTCGCCGGCCAGGCGCTGCACCTCGCTGGCATCCTCGGGTTGTGGCGTGCGCAGCAGCAGGCGCTGGGTTTCGATTCGCGGCTCATCCATTTTGCCACCTCGTCAGGACTGTTCAGGCCGGCACGGGGCCGATGGGGTAGAACTGCCCATCACTCCACACGCCCAGCCAGGGTTCTCCGTCGACCTCGCGCTCGACCGCCAGTTCCACCAGCTGGTAGAACACGTTGCGGTGAATCAGCGCCTCGAGGTTACGCCGTACCAGAATGTAGGGCGAGGGTTCGAGTGTCGCAGGATCGATCTCCACGCGAATAGGGTGCTCGGCGCCGCCAACCACCTCGTCCTCGACGTTGGTGGTGAAGCGCAGGCGCTGCGACTCGCCCTCCCCCTCGACCTGCAGGGTGACGGCCACGAAGGGCGCATCCTCGACCTGGATGCCGACCTTTTCCACCGGCGTGATCAGGAAATAATCGTCGCCATCGCGGCGAATGATGGTGGAGAACAGCCTCACCATCGGCTTGCGGCCGATTGGCGTGCCCAGGTAGTACCAGGTGCCGTCGCGGGCGATGCGCATGTCGATGTCGCCACAGAAGTCCGGGTTCCACAGGTGCACCGGCGGCAGGCCCTTGCCTTCGCCCTTGGGAATCTGCGCCAGCAGGTCACCCGCTTTGCCTGGATCGCTCATGCTCTCTCCTCGTCCGTTTCCGCGAACGATCAAGGATACACCCTGGGGCCGGCTTTGACCTCGAAGGCCTGCGGCTGACTGGCAGGGCGCGCCCGGCGCCCCGTGCAACGGATCAGCGGCCGAGACCGATCAGGCTGCGCGCATAGTCGTGCAGCGGCGGGCCGATCAGGTCCTGGGGCTGGGCGTCATAGAACGTCAGGAAACCGCCACGACTGCGGATGCGCGCGGTGTCCACCAGGTAGCGGGTGTTGGTCTCGATCAGCATCAGCTGGATCGACGCGCGGTCGGTGCCGAGGCGATCCAGCGCCTCCTGATCCGTCCATTCATCCTCGTTGCCGATGCGGTCGTCGCTGTAGGCGAAACGGCTGTAGAGCAGGTAATGGGCGCCTGCCGCACGGGCCTCGGCCATGGCCTCTTCCAGGCCCAGCGGCTGTTTGGCGCGACGCACCAGCGGGAAGTATTCGACGAAGCCCTTGAAGGCCTCCTCCGCCACCACGTTGGGACGCGGATAGCCATGTCCCGGCGGCACGAAATGGCCCTGGGCGATGTAGATGAAGGAGTCCTGCTGCAGGCGCCGCGAGGCCATGCGCTCGGTGCGGCCGTGGTCGAGAACGCCGGCATCGCGCAGGTGGTACTCGGCACCATCGGCCAGGTCACTCACCTTCATGCAGCCAGCCAGGCCCAGCAGCGCCACCAGTAGAAACAGGTTACGCATGAATCGATCCTCCTCATGCCGGTGACGGAAAACCGGCGGATGAGGCATAGATGCAGATTCTGCGCCAGGCTGTTCAAAGCCCCCGCTGCCACTCCTGGCGCAAGTTCGCCTGCTGCGGTTGCTCGATGGCGCTGCGCACCTGGGCCAGCAGGCGCGCCTTGTCACGACCGAGGTTGCCCTTGAGCACCAGGTAGTTGGAGGCATGATCACTGCGAAACACCGTGTGCTGCAGCTCGAGCCCGGCGAGCAGACGCTCGACCTCACCGAACAGCTGTAACTGGCTCAGCGGGCGGTAATCGGCGAACTGCTCACGAAAGCGCGCCTCGCCCATGGGAAAGCTGACCACCAGGGTGGACAGGTATTCGGGCTGCGCCTCGTTCATCAGTCGCGCCGAATTGTCTGCGTGCTGATCGCTGAGCGCCTGGCCGCCGAGCCCGTTGAGAATCATCACCGAGCGGGTGATGCCGGCCTGGCCGAGCTTGTCCAGCGCGCTGAGGCTGGAGTCGAAGGTTTCCCCCTTGTTGACCCGCGCCAGCACCTCGTCATCGCCGGACTCGCAGCCGACATAGGCCATCTTCAGGCCGGCATCGGCCAGCTCCTTGAGTTCCTCGACCGATTTCTTGCGCAGGTTGCGCGGCAGGCAGTAGCTGGAAACCCGGCGCACCTCAGGCATGTGCTCGCGGATGGCCTGCAGAATGGCCAGCAGGCGCCTGGTCGGCAGCACCAGGGCGTCGCCATCGGCGAGGAACACCCGGTTGACGATCAACTGCTCGCCTGCGCGACGGATCTCCTCCAGCACCTGTGCCTCGTCCCGCGCGCGGAATTTCTTCTGCGCGGCGGTGTACATCTCGCAGAAGGTGCACTGGTTCCAGGAGCAGCCGTTGGTGACCGGCAGGATCAGTGACTGCGCCTCGCTCGGCGGACGGAAAACCGGCTCGATGTAATCGATGGAGAAACGGGCAGACATTCGCGGCACACTCGCAAAGGGAAAGCCCGCACAGTCTATATGGCTGCGGCGTGACTGCCGAGCCACGCCGCGCGCAGCGCTTCAGCGGCTGCGGCGTGTCAGCCGCCGATGATCTTCATCACCGTGACGCCACCGGAGAACGCCAGGTCCTGCTTGTCGCCCAGCGCCTTGACCAGCAGCCGCTGCAAGGCCGGCAAGGCCTGGTGACGCGGCTTGTCCAGCAGATCACCGACGAAGTGGCGGTTGCTCGACGACAGGCAGCCGTGCAACCAGCCGGTGGACGACAGGCGCAGGCGCGAGCAGGTCCGGCAGAACGGCACGCTTTCGTTGGCGATCACCCCGAAATGACCGGCGCCAGGAATGGCATAGCGCATCGCGGTGGCATCCACCGGCGCACTGGCCTGCACGTACTGGTGGCGGCCGCCGATCAGCTCGAGCAATTCGGGCAGCCCCACGAACTGCTGGTTGAAGGCATTGGGGTCGCGCGCCAGGTGGCCCATGCGCATCAGTTCGATGAAACGCAGCTCGAAACCTCGCTCCAGGCAGTACTCCAGCAACGGCAGCACCTGATCGAGATTCTGTCCGCGCAGCGGCACCATGTTGACCTTGATCTTCATCCCGGCCTCACGCGCCGCTTCCATGCCGGCGAGCACCGTGGCCAGGTCGCCACCCCGGGCGATACCACGGAACGCATCGGCATCCAGGGTATCGAGCGAGACGTTGAGACGACGAATGCCGCACTCGACCAGCAGCGGCAGCTTGCGCTCCAGCAACTGGCCATTGGTGGTCAGGCTGATGTCGTCGAGGCCGAACTGGCTGACCTGACGCAGGAAGGGCTCCAGGCGCGTGCTGACCAGCGGCTCACCACCGGTGATACGCAGGCGCTCGATGCCGGCGGCTTCGATCAGGTAAGCCACGCCACGCGCCATGGCGTCGGCAGAGAGTTCATCCTGTGCGGCGACCAGGCGCTTGCCGTTCGGCACGCAGTAGGTGCAGGCATAGTTGCAGGCGGCGGTCAGGCTGACGCGGAGGTTGCGGAAGCGTCTGCCCTGGCGATCGACGATCATGGAGAACTCCAGTGGAGGAATGGGCTGGAGTATATCGCCATGTCGGCCACGGGACATTCCCATGGCCGACATGCAAGGGTCAGGCGTCGCGCTTGCGCTTGTTGCCCATGCGCACGCCGATGTCCATGAGGAACTGGAAGAAGCCTTCCTGATCTTCGAGCACGTTGCTCCAGAACGGCGAGTGATACAGCGCCACGGCGCCGTGCACCAGCGCCCAGGCGGCGCAGTAATGGAAGTACGGCGGCACGTCTTCCAGCTTGCCTTCGGCGATGCGGCCCTTGATCAGCTGGGTCAGGCGCTCGAAGTTGGAAGCACGGATCTTGTGCAGCTGCTCGACCATGTCCGGCACCTGGTTGCCCTTGACCACCTTCTCTTCCAGGCGGTCGAACAACCGGTAGCGCTGCGGATCACGCATGCGAAACTCGAAGTAGGCACGCGACAACGCTTCCTTGTCGCGATCGACATCGGCCGAATGCAGCAGCTCGTTGAGATCACGCTCGTAGTCGAGCATCAGGCGCAGGTAGATCTCCGCCTTGGACTTGAAGTGCTTGTAGATAGTGCCTTTGCCGATACCGACCGCGTCAGCGATCATCTCGACGGTAACGCTGTCTTCACCTTGCTCGAGGAAGAGTTTCAGCGCGGTATCGAGAATTTCTTGTTCGCGGCGACGGAATTCGCGGACCTTACGGGGTTCTTTCTGCATAAAGGGACTACGGGGTCAAAAATCGAAGCGGCCTATTATGCCCAAATGTAGCCAAATTGCACGGATCATCCGACCATGTACGTGTTTCATGATGAGTTTCCCCAGGAAGAAGGGCTGCGTTATCTCAACCATGCGGCGGTCGCACCCTGGCCGAAACGCAGTGCTGAAGCGGTTCGGCGGTTCTCGGAAGCGAACGTGGCCCACGGCGCGCGTGACTATTCCGACTGGCTGAAAGTCGAGCGTAGTCTGCGCGAACGCCTGGTGCGTCTGATGAACGCACCGAGCACAGGCGATATAGCCCTGGTCAAGAACACCTCCGAGGCGCTGTCCTTCGTCGCCTTCGGGCTGGATTGGCGCGCAGGCGATCAGGTGATCATCAGCGACGAGGAGTTTCCCTCCAACCGCATCGTCTGGCTCGCCCTGGCCTCCCGGGGCGTCGAGGTGATCGAGGTCGGCCTGAGCGGAGGCGACCCGGAAGGCGCCCTGCTCGCGGCCATCGGCCCGCGCACCCGCCTGCTCTCGGTCAGCGCGGTGCAGTTCGCCAGCGGCCTGCGCCTGGACCTGCCACGCCTGGGCCAGGGCTGCCGCCAGCACGGCGTGCTGTTCAGCATCGATGCCATCCAGCAGCTCGGCGCCCTGCCCTTCGACGTGCAGGCCTACGACTGCGATTTCGCCATGGCCGACGGGCACAAGTGGATGCTCGGCCCCGAAGGCCTGGGCGTGTTCTATTGCCGCACGGCGGTACGTGATCGCCTGCAGCTGCACGAGTACGGCTGGCACATGCTGGAACACGCCGGCGACTACACCCGCCAGGATTGGCAGCCGGCGCGCAGTGCCCGGCGCTTCGAATGCGGCAGCCCGAACATGCTCGGCACCTTCGCCCTCGACGCGAGCCTGTCGCTGCTCGAGGCGGTCGGTATGCTACGGGTCGGCGAATGCCTGGAACAACGCGTGCAGCAGTTGAGCGAGGGCATTGCCAGACTGCCGGGCGCCACGCTGCACAGCCCGCTCGCGGCACAACGCCGGGCCGGCATCCTCAACTTCAGCCTGGCCGGTTGGGACAATGCGGCGTTACATCAGCGCCTGCGCGAGGATCAGATGATCTGCGCGCAACGCGGGCTCGGCGTGCGCCTGTCGCCGCATTTCTACACCTCGCAGCGGGTCATCGAGGAGACGCTGAACCTGCTGGCCCAGCTGGCAAAAGGGTGAGGACTCAGCAGCGCCCGGGGTATTCCAAATCTGTTTAAAAAACACACGATTTGCTCTGGACGCCCGGCCAGCATGGCCAATACTGAAAGTTACTGACGCGCGGCATCTCCCCCCAAGTGCCCCGTCAGCCGAGGTACCGTGGACCGCGTACCTTGATTTACTCCTAATGGTCTTGACCCGGATTCATCCCCCAGAGTCCGGGTTTTTTTTGTCTGCCGTGCGGCCGCCGCGCAGGCGCTCCGGCCATGCCTCGACCTCAGGCGACGCCGGCCAGCGGGAACAGTCGCTTGAAGTTGCTGGAGGTCTGCTCGGCCAGGGTCTCGTAGCTCACGCCACGCAGCACGGCCAGGTACTCGGCGACCTCGCGCACGTATTGCGGCAGGTTGGGCTTGCCGCGATGCGGCACCGGCGCCAGGTAAGGCGAATCAGTCTCCACCAGCAGGCGATCGGCCGGCACCTGACGGGCGACCTCGCGCAGCGCTTCGGCATTGCGGAAGGTGACGATGCCGGACAGCGAGATGTAGAAGCCGATGTCCAGCGCCGCCCTGGCCATTTCCCAGTCTTCGGTGAAGCAGTGCAGTACGCCGGCCTGCGGCAGCGCGGCTTCGCGCAGCAGCGCCAGGGTATCGGCACGGGCCTCGCGGGTATGCACGATGACCGGCTTGCCGGTGATACGCGCCGCCTCGAGGTGCAGGCGGAACGACGCCTGCTGCAGGCCGGCGGACTCGGGCTCGTAGTGGTAGTCCAACCCGGTTTCACCGATGGCCACCACCTTCGGATGCGCCAGTTCGCCCAGCAGCCAGTCGAGTGCCGGCGCCGCGCCCGGCTCTAGGTCCAGCGGGTGTATCCCCACCGAGCAGTCGACATCCGCGTAGCGCTCGGCCAGGCCTTTCACGGTCGCGGCGTTGTCGGCACTGACGCCGATGCACAGAAAATGTCCCACGCCAGCGGCGCGTGCCGCGTCCAAGGCAGCATCCAGCGAACCGCCATGGGCGGCGAGGTCGAGACGATCAAGGTGGCAGTGGGAGTCGATCAGCACAGCGGGAAACTCGGGCAAAGGGAAAGCCCGAATTGTAATCGAAAGCGGACGCTGACTGCCTGACCGGCAGGTGCCTGGCCGCGACGAGGCAGGTTCGCGGCCGGCTGCATTACATCGTGTGGGTCGGGCGGTCGGACTTCAGCGCACCGGCGAGGTAGGTCTCGATCTTGTTGCGTGCGGTGTTGTCACCGTCGTTGAACTGCACCCCGACCCCGGCAGCGCGGTTGCCCTGGGCGCCTTTCGGGGTGATCCACACCACCTTGCCGGCGACCGGGATCTTTTCCGGCTCATCCATCAGGTTGAGCAGCATGAACACTTCGTCACCGAGCTTGTAGCTCTTGTTGGTGGGGATGAAGAGACCGCCATTCTTGATGAAAGGCATATAGGCCGCATACAGCACGGACTTGTCCTTGATGGTCAGGGACAGGATTCCGTTACGGGGCCCAAGATTGGGTGGCAGGCTCATCAGCGCATTCCTAGCGTTTATTGCTTAATGGTTGATTCTAGGGCCTGTTCATGCTGCTACGCAAACCAGCGCATGGCCCACAGCCAGCAGAATGTGACGCCCTGCCGAATCCGACGGCTGCCGGGTCAGCCTCGCCCCGTGGCAGGTAGCGCAGCCCACTGCACCAGCAGGGCTTCGAGCAGCAGTACGCGATTGAGGTTGGCCTTGCCCATCACCTTCTGCCGCTGCGCCAGCAACCACTCCTGGATGGCCAGCACCTTGTCCTGCGCGGTCTTGTCCGCCAGGTACTGCACCACCTTGCGCATGTCGGCCTGGCCCAACCCCTCCTCGTCCCGGGTCAGCTGGTAACGCAGCATGAGCTGCGCCCAGTCGCAGAACCAGTCGAACAGCAGATTCAGCGGCAGCGCGTTCCAGCTCTCGGCCAACTGGCTGGGCGATACCTGCTGCTTGAGCAGCTTCTTCACGCCCTCCACCGCCTGGGCGCGCTGTTCGCGCACGCCCTGCGCGTGCATGCGCAGCGCCGCCAGGGGCGAGCCCGCAGCGAGGGTCAGCAGATCGGCACGTTCCTCGTCGCCCAGCTCGGGCAACGCCTGAGCCAGCCAGACCAGGCTCACGGCCTCGCTCGGCAACGGACAGGCCTGCTGCACGCAGCGGCTCTTGATGGTCGGCAACAGGCGACTGGGCTGATGGCTGATCAGCAACAGCACGGTGTTGCCGGACGGCTCTTCCAGGCTTTTCAGCAGTGCGTTGGCAGCATTCAGGTTCATCGCCTCGGCCGGCTCCAGCAACACCACCTTGCGCCCGCCGAGCTGCGCGGTCTGCACCACGAACTCGACCAGCTCGCGAACCTGGTCGACCTTGATCGGCTTGTCCGCCTCCTCGGGTTCGAGGACGAAGTTGTCAGGATGGGTGCCCGCCGCCAGCAGGTGACAGGACTTGCAGTTGCCGCAGGCATCCAGCCCGTTCGGGCTTAGGCACAGCAGCCGCGCCATCAGCCGCTCGGCCAGGGCGCGCTTGCCGATCCCGGCCGGGCCGTGCAGCAGATAGGCATGGGCATGCTGTGCGCGCCCGGCCAGCTGCTGCCAGAGATTCTCCTGCCAGGGGTAGACCTCAGCCACGGCACGCCTCCAGCAGACTCGGCAACAGGGCATCTATATCGGCCTGCACCTGCGCCAGGCTCTGCCCGGCATCGAGCACCCGATAGCGCTGTGGCGACTGTTCGGCACGCGCCAGGTAGGCGTGACGCACCGACTCGAAGAAGCTGCGCTGCTCCTGCTCGAAACGATCCAGGCGACCACGGGCAGCGGCGCGGGCCAGGCCGACCTCCACGGGCAGGTCGAAGATCAGCGTCAGGTCAGGACGCAGCTCACCCTGCACGAACTGCTCGAGTTGCGCGATGCGCGCCGTGGACAGACCGCGCCCACCGCCCTGGTAGGCGTAGGTGGCGTCGGTGAAACGGTCGCACAACACCACGCTGCCCCTGGCCAGGGCCGGGCGAATGACCTGCTGCAGATGCTGGGCGCGCGCGGCGAACACCAGCAGCAGCTCGGTATCGGCCGCCATCGGCTCGTCACTCGGCGCCAGCAGCAGCTCGCGAATGCGCTCGGCCAGCGGTGTTCCGCCAGGCTCGCGGGTGAGCAGCACGTCGACGCCCTGCTCGCGCAGACGTTCGGCGAGGTACTCGCGGTTGGTGCTTTTACCGGCACCTTCCGGGCCTTCCAGGGTGATGAACAGACCGGTCACGGATTGCCCTTATTCAGTTTCGGCCGCCGCGCTGGGCGCGGGGCTGGAGCGATAGTCGGCGCGGCGCTTGAGCTGGTACTCGCGCACGGCGCGATTGTGCTCGGCCAGGCTATTGGAGAACACGTGGCTGCCGTCGCCCCTGGCGACGAAATACAGCGACTTGCCTTCACGCGGGTTGAGCGCGGCATGAATGGCTTCGCGGCCGACCATGGCGATCGGCGTCGGCGGCATGCCATCGATGGTGTAGGTGTTGTAAGGCGTCGGGGTACGCAGATCGGCACGGGTGATCCGCCCCTTGTAGCGCTCGCCCATGCCGTAGATCACGGTAGGGTCGGTCTGCAGACGCATGCCGATGCGCAGGCGCCGCACGAACACACCGGCGATCTCGCCACGCTCTTCGGGTACGCCGGTTTCCTTCTCGATCATCGAGGCCATGATCAACGCATCGTAAGGCTCGCGATAGGGCAGCCCCTCGGCGCGCTGCTGCCATTCCTCGGCTAGCACGGATTCGAGGCGGGCATTGGCCTGCCTGAGCAGGTCCTCGTCGCTCATGCCACGCACGAAACGGTAGGTATCGGGGAAGAAACGCCCTTCCGGGTTCTGCCCTCCGAGGCCCAGGCGCTCCATCAGCTCGTCGTCGGAGAGATCGGCCAGGCGCTGCTGCAGACGCTCCTGGCGCGCCAGTGCAGCGCGGACCTGACGGAAGTTCCAGCCCTCGACCAGGGTCATGCTGTACTGCACCACCTCGCCGCGCCGCCACAGGTTCAGCACATCCTGGGCCGTCTGCTCGGGCAGCAGGCGGTATTCGCCGCTGTGCAGCGCCGGAGCACGCAGGTTGAAACGCCAGTACAGGCGCAGCCAGAAGGCATTGTCGATCACCCCCTCGGCTTGCAGGCGATTGAGCAGGCCGCCGGGTGTCGCGCCCGCAGGCACTTCCAGCAGCAGCTCGTCATTCAGATGCAGGGGTTGCTCGAGCGCCCTCTGCTGTTGCCAGGCGGCAACCACTACCAGCAGCGCAGCCAGTAGCACGCCGCACTCGAGCAGCACCAAGATCTTGCGTAGCACCAGTTATTTACTCAATAGGTCGCGAACGATGGCCTGCAGTTTACGGGTGAGCGGCCCGACCGGCCAGTATCGTTCCTGCAGCGCCCGTACCGGCCAGATGCCGTAGAGGCTGTTGCAGAGAAAGACTTCGTCCGCCGCCAGCAGTTCGTCGTGGGAAATGTCCCGTGATTCGATGGGCAGACCGAGGCGCTCGGCCTGATGCAGGATCTCGGCACGCATCACCCCCGCCACGCCGCAGCGCGACAGCTCGGCGGTCAGCAAGCGCCCCCCGACAACCAGGAACAGGTTGCTGTAGACGCCCTCAATCACCCGCCCCGTACAGTCACGCATCAGGCCTTCGGCGCAGTCGGCATCCTGCCATTCGGCACGTGCCAGCACCTGTTCGAGGCGATTGAGGTGCTTGAGCCCGGCCAGCAGCGGCTGCTCGGCCAGACGGGTCGCGCAGGGGAACAGGCGCACGCCCTGCTCGGCATGCTCGGCTGGGTAGTGCGGCATGGGCGCCGCCTGCAGGATACGCAGAGGCTGGCAAGGCTGTGGCGGCGCATAACCGCGCTGCCCCTGGCCACGGGTAACGGTGAGCTTGGCCACGCCGTCACCGAGCTGCGCGGCGAACGCCTGCAGCTCGTGCTGCATCAGGGTCATGTCGAGCGCGATGGACAGGCGCCGACAGCCTTGCGCAAGACGCGCCATGTACCGCGCCAGCAGCGTGATCTGCCCGCCACGCACGGCGATGGTCTCGAACAGACCATCGCCGTAAGCCAGGCCACGGTCGCGAACCGACAACTGCTCGCCGGGCGCGCCGTTGACCCAGCTCAGCATCAGCCGTGGAACCGACGGAACAGCAGCGAGCCGTTGGTGCCGCCGAAACCGAAGGAGTTCGACAGGGCGATCTCGATCGGCATGGCCTTGGCCTGGTGCGCCACGAAGTCCAGGTCGCAGCCTTCGTCCGGCTCGTCCAGGTTGATGGTCGGCGGTGCGACCTGATCGCGCAGCGCGAGGATGCTGAAGATCGCCTCCACCGCACCGGCGGCGCCCAGCAGGTGGCCGGTCATCGACTTGGTCGAGCTGACCGACAGCTGATAGGCATGCTCGCCGAACACGCTCTTCAACGCAGCCGCTTCGGCGAGATCGCCGGCCGGGGTGGAAGTGCCGTGAGCGTTGACGTACTGCACCTGGTCAGCGTTGATACCGGCATCGCGCAGGGCGTTGGCCATGCAGCGAGCGGCACCGGCGCCATCCTCGGGCGGCGAGGTCATGTGGAAGGCGTCACCGCTCATGCCGAAGCCGATCAGCTCGGCATGGATGGTGGCACCGCGCGCCTTGGCGTGCTCGAGCTCTTCCAGCACCAGCGCACCGGAGCCATCGGACAGCACGAAGCCGTCACGGCCCTTGTCCCAGGGACGACTGGCCCTGGTCGGCTCGTCGTTACGCGTGGACAGCGCACGCGCCGCGCCGAAGCCGCCCATGCCGAGGCCGCAGGCCGCCATCTCGGCACCACCGGCGACCATCACGTCGGCTTCGCCGTAGGCGATGTTGCGCGCCGCCATGCCAATGCAGTGGGTGCCCGTGGTGCACGCCGTGGCGATGGCGTAGTTCGGCCCCTGCAGACCCAGGTGGATCGACAGGAAACCGGAAATCATGTTGATGATCGAGCCCGGCACGAAGAACGGCGAAATGCGCCGTGGCCCCTGCTCGTGCAACGATTTGCAGTTGTTCTCGATATTGGTCAGGCCGCCGATGCCGGAGCCCATGGCCACACCGATACGCTCACGATTGGCGTCGGTGATATCCAGGCCGGAATCACGCACAGCCTGGAAGCAGGCAGCGAGACCGTACTGGATGAACAGGTCGAGCTTGCGCGCCTCCTTGGCGGAGAGGTACTCCTCGACGTTGAAGTCCTTGACCGACCCGCCAAAACGGGTGGAGTAGGCGGACAGGTCCATGTGTTCGATCAGACCGATGCCACTGCGCCCGGCCAAAATGCCCTGCCAGCTGCTCGGCACATCGTTACCCAGCGGCGACAGCATGCCCATACCGGTAACCACGACGCGTCTACGCGACACAGCAATCTCCTCTTGTTCTACTCAGGCGCTGCATGCGCCCTGCACGTAAAGAAAAGCCGCACGCCTGTTTAGGGCAGTGCGGCTTTTCTCGGTCAGAAAGCTGACGGTGACTTATTGCGCGTGGGCAGTCACGTAGTCGATGGCTTCCTGAACGGTGGTGATCTTCTCTGCTTGCTCGTCCGGGATCTCGGTCTCGAATTCTTCTTCGAGAGCCATCACCAGCTCAACGGTGTCAAGAGAGTCGGCACCCAGGTCTTCGACGAAGGAAGCGCTGTTGGTAACTTCCTCTTCTTTAACGCCAAGTTGCTCGGCAACGATTTTCTTGACGCGTTCTTCGATGGTGCTCATACCTTGTTTTCACTCCTAATTGGACAAATCCAGGCAGCTGGTAGCGGCCAAGTGTATAGAAAGGGTTTTTAGCATTTCAAGCTGAATGCCGGGGAGCCCCCAGGAACACTTCAACGATCTGTCTATAAACCTGTTGCAGCTTTATAACGGATTTTAGACAGCGACTATGACAGTTTTCTGATGGCTCGCGTCACATTCAGCTCATGTACATACCGCCATTCACCGGGATAGTAGCCCCGGTGACGTAACCTGCGCCATCGGAAGCCAGGAAACCGACCACCTTGGCGATCTCTTCGGCCTGCCCCAGACGACCCAGCGGAATCTGCGTCAGCAGCGCATCGCGCTGGGCTTCCGGCAGCTCGCGAGTCATGTCGGTGTCGATGAAACCAGGAGCCACCGAGTTGACCGTGATACCACGGGAACCCACTTCACGCGCCAGTGCGCGGCTGAAACCTTCCAGGCCGGCCTTGGCAGCAGCGTAGTTGACCTGCCCGGCGTTGCCCATGGCCCCAACGACGGAACCGATGTTGATGATGCGCCCGAAACGCGCCTTGGTCATGCCACGCAGCACGGCCTTGGACAGGCGGTAGAGGCTGTTCAGGTTGGTATTGATGACGTCGAACCACTCGTCGTCCTTCATGCGCAGCATCAGGTTGTCACGGGTGATACCGGCGTTGTTGACCAGGATCAACGGCTGGCCAAGATGTTGCTGGATATGTTCGAGGGTGCTGGCAACGGATTCGTCGTTGCTCACGTCGAGCACCAGGCCGGCGCCTTCGACACCATTGGCCTTCAGGGTTTCGGCAATACGCTCGGCGCCCGAGGCGCTGGTGGCGGTACCGATGACGATGGCGCCCTGACGGCCCAGCTCCAGAGCGATGGCCTGGCCGATACCACGGCTGGCGCCGGTGACCAGCGCGACTTTACCTTGCAGACTCATGTGCTTCTCCTTTCCAAAACCGTTTCAAGCCAGCGCAGCGCGAGCTGCAGCGAAGGCGTCGGGGGTATCCAGGTTGTGGGTATTGATACCCTTGACGCAGCGCTTGTTCAGACCGCCGAGCACCTTGCCCGGGCCGCACTCGACCAGATCGGTCACGCCCTGCTCGGACAGACGCACGATGGACTCGACCCAGCGCACCGGGCTGTACAGCTGAGCCAGGAGGTCGGCCTTCAGGGTGGCCAGATCGGATACCACGGCAGCACTGACGTTCTGCACGAGCGGAATCTGCGGGGCCTGCCAGCTCAGCGCCTCGACCGACTCGGCGAAACGCTCGGCGGCGGGTTTCATCAGCGCGCAGTGCGACGGCACGCTGACCGGCAGCGCCATGGCGCGCTTGGCGCCACGCGCCTTGCAGGCCTCGATGGCGCGCTCGACGGCAGCGGCGCTACCGGCAATCACCACCTGACCCGGGGCGTTGAAGTTGACCGCGCTGACCACGTCACCTTGCGCCGCCTCGGCACAAGCGGCCAGCACGTCGGCGTCCTCCAGACCGAGAATCGCCGCCATGCCGCCCTGCCCGGCCGGCACGGCCTGCTGCATCAGCTGGCCACGGCGCTCGACCAGTTTCACGGCATCGGCGAACGTGATGCTGCCAGCGGCAACCAGCGCGGAGTACTCACCCAGGCTGTGACCGGCGACGAATGCCGGCTTGGCGCCGCCCTCGGCCTGCCACAGACGCCACAGGGCGATGGAGGCCGTGAGGATGGCCGGCTGGGTCTTGTCGGTCTGGTTCAGTTGCTCTTCCGGACCTTGCTGGGTCAGCGCCCAGAGGTCGTAACCGAGGGCTTCGGAAGCCTCGCCGAAGGTATCGAGCACCAGCTTCTGCTGGGCACCGTGATCGGCGAGCATGGCCAGGGCTTGCGAACCCTGACCGGGGAAGACGAATGCGAGGGATGCAGACATGAATAAGTCCCTTGAGTCGAAAAACCAGCGCCAGGCGAGCCTGGCGCAGCAAACTGACAGTTGGATGACAGGCTACGCGCCGCGGTCACATTCCGGCCCCGTCACACAGCGAAAACGCGACGAGTCTACAACAACAAGTCCTCGAGTCGACCATGCAGTCGCTGCGGCAGATTCTCCTGCACCTCGCGCAGCGCGCAGCGAATGGCGCTCTGGAAACTCTCCTGGCCGGCGGCGCCATGGCTCTTCACGACAATGCCCTGCAGCCCGAGAAAACTCGCGCCGTTGTGCCGTGCGGGCGCCAGATCGGCCTTGAGGCGACGCAGCAGCGGCATCGCCAGGGCGCCGATGGCCTGGGCGAACAGCCCCTCCCTGAACAGCGCCTCGACCCGCCCGGTGACCATTCGCGCGAGCCCCTCGCTGGACTTGAGCAGGATGTTGCCGACGAAACCGTCGCACACCACCACGTCGGCCTCGCCGCGATAGACACCGTCACCTTCTATGTAGCCGACGAAGTTCAGCCCATGCGCCTGCTGCAGCATGCTGGCGGCGAGCTTGACCTGCTGGTTGCCCTTGATGTCCTCCGTGCCGACATTGAGCAGCGCCACCCGTGGCCGCGCGATACCCAGCGTCTCGGCCGCGACCGCGCCCATGATGGCGAACTGGTAGAGGTGCTCGGCGCTGCAGTCGACGTTGGCGCCCAGGTCCAGCAGGTAGCAATGGCCCCGCTCGGTGGGTATCGGACTGACCATGGCCGGCCGATCGATCCCCGGCAGGGTCTTGAGCAGATAGCGCGACAACGCCATCAGCGCACCGGTGTTGCCGGCACTGACGCAGGCGTGCGCCTGACGCTGCCGCACCAACTCCAGCGCCACGCGCATCGAAGCATCGGGCTTGCCGCGCAGTGCCTGAGCCGGACGCTCGTCCATGGCAATCACTTCACTGGCGTGATGAACCTGCAGGCGCGCGCGATCGACGCCGGACTGGCGAGCGAGCTGTTCTTCGATGAGGGGAGCTTGACCGACGAGGGTCAGGTGTAGCGAGGGGAACTCGGCCAGCGCGGAAATGCAGGCCGGAACAATGCAGTGGGGACCGAAGTCCCCACCCATTGCATCAATCGCGATGATCGAGGCGGACAAGGATTACTCGTCAGCGCCCTTGTCGATCACTTTACGACCGCGGTATACGCCTTCCGGAGAAACGTGGTGGCGCAGGTGAACTTCACCGGTGCTCTTCTCTACGGACAGGGCGCTGGCCTCGAGTGCGTCGTGCGAACGGCGCATATCGCGGGCGGAACGGGATTTTTTGTTCTGCTGAACAGCCATAACTCATTAACTCCTAAACGTTTGGGTCACGCTTTAACTGCGCCAATACACTGAACGGGTTGGACCGCGATACCTCGTCCTCGCCCGGCTCGGGCTCATCGAGACCGTCCGGCTGCTGGCAATCACCTGGGGCGTGAGCAGGAACGATCGGCAGGGCGAGAAGCAATTCATCCTCGACCAGACCGAGCAGCTCCAGCGGCTCCTCACCCACTTCCAGCACGTCGTAGCCCTTCGGCAAGGACTGAGTGTTCGCTCCAACCCGGACCACCGCGTATTCACATTCGCTGCGGATGGGTAGCGCGACCAGCTCCAGACAACGCTGGCAGACCATTTTGACCTCAACCTCGAGCTCACTGCGGATCACCACAGTTTTCTGCTCGTCACGCCCGAAGTGAAACTTCGCCTGCACCGCGCCCGCCGTATCGGCAAGCGGGTCGCAGAGACGCGGCAGGCTGGCCAGTTCGAGCTGCCCTTCAAGGGTAGCTTCGCGGTCGGCGAGCTTGCGCGGATCAACGTGAGGTGGAATCGGCCCATTCAACATAGGCGCAGCATTCTAGGGATGCACCCTGCCCGTGTCAAAGGAAATTGAGCCTGTATTCACCCAGGCACGACCAGTAGAATTTCTCGCCCACTTATATAAGGAAGAGAACATGCCCGCGCTGCTGCTCGCCTCCAGCTCGCCCTACCGCCGCGAACTGCTCGACCGCCTGCAACTGCCCTTCACCTGGCAGTCGCCGAGCATCGACGAAACCCGCCTGGCAGACGAAACCGGCATCGACCTGGTCAGGCGCCTGGCCGAGACGAAGGCCCGCGCACTGGCCGACCAGCACCCCGACCACCTGATCATCGGCTCGGACCAGGTCGCCATCCTCAGCGACGGCCAGATTCTCGGCAAACCCCATGACCTGCCAAGGGCCCAGCAGCAACTGCGTGCCGCCAGCGGCAGCAGCGTCACCTTTCTCACCGGCCTGGCCCTGCTCGACACCGGCAGCGGCCGATGCCAGGTCGACTGCGTTCCCTTCACCGTGCATTTTCGTCCGCTCGATGACGGACAGATCCTGCGCTACCTGCAGCGCGAACAACCTTTCGACTGCGCCGGCAGTTTCAAATCCGAGGGTCTGGGCATCAGCCTGTTCCGCAGCACGCAAGGCGAAGACGCCACCAGCCTGGTCGGCCTGCCACTGATCCGCCTGGTGGACATGCTGCTCAACGAGGGCGTCGAGATACCGTAGGGCGGGCGCAAGCCGCCGACCGAGACTGGCGGGCCACACCCGCCCTACGGGAGCATTCCTCAGCGCAGTGTCGGCCCCTGGAAGCCCATCCACAGCGCGATACGATCCGCCACACTGGTACCCAGACGCTTGGCGAAGCGATCGAACGGCGTGTCACGCTGGGTGTAGTCGACCATTTCCTTCTCGCCGATCACCTCGCGCGCCACATAGCTGGCACTGCCCAGGGCATCGATCAGACCCAACTGCAGAGCCTGCTCGCCGGACCAGATCAGGCCGGAGAACAGCTCGGGATGCTCATCCGCCTTGAGTCGCTCACCCCGCCCCTTCTTCACGCTGTCGATGAACTGACGGTGCGTGGTTTCCAGCACAGTCTTCCAGAAGCGTGTTTCCTCTTCCTTCTGCGGCTGGAACGGGTCGAGAAAGGCCTTGTGCTCGCCGGAGGTGTAGACGCGACGCTCGACACCCAGCTTCTCCATGGTATCGACGAAGCCGAAACTGGCCGCCGTGACCCCGATCGAGCCGACCAGACTGGCCTTGTCGGCGTAGATCTCGTCCGCCGCACTGGCGATGTAGTAGGCGCCGGATGCCCCGAGATCGCTGATCACCGCGTAGACCTTGGTCTGCGGGTACTCGCCACGCAGGCGACGAATCTCGTCATAGATGTAGCCCGACTGCACGGGACTGCCGCCCGGGCTATTGATACGCAGGATCACACCCTTGGTGTTGCTATCCTCGAACGCCGCACGCAGGCTGCCCACCACCTTGTCGGCACTGGCTTCCTCACGGTCGGCGATCATGCCGCGAATCTCGATCAGCGCCGTGTGCGCCGTCGTGGTCGAGGCCGACTTCAGGTCGAGCGCCGGCAACACCAGCGCCAGCGCACCGAACAGATAGATGAAGGTCAGCAGCTTGAAAAAGATCCCCCAGCGCCGAGACCGACGCTGCTCCTGCACGCTTGAAAGCAGGGTTTTCTCAAGCAGTTTCCAGCTCTTGGCATCCTCGCCCGACGACGACGATGACTTCCACTCATCCGACATGCTCACTCACCTCTGAAGGATGCTGCGCAGGGCGGCCTTCCAGCCACGCGCGCAGCTCATTGAACTCGTTGATTGCCAAACGCGGCGCACATTCACGCAGAACCGACAATGGCTGGGCACCGAAACCGACCGCTACCGCGTCCATTCCGGCATTGCGCGCCATGAGCAGATCGAAGGTCGAATCCCCCACCATCAACGCCCGCTCGGGCTGCACCCGGCAATGCGCAAGAATCTCGTGCAGCATCAGCGGATCCGGCTTGCTCGCCGTCTCGTCAGCGCAGCGGGTGATGTCGAAGTAGTCCAGCCAGCCCTTGTCCGCCAGCACCCGATGCAGCCCCTTGCGCCCCTTGCCGGTCGCGACCGCCAGACGATAGCCCTGCTCGCGAAAGACTTCGAGCGACTCGCGCACGCCATCGAACAGCGGCGACGGCTCGGTTTCCAGCGTCAGGTACTGCTCGCTGTAGGCGCGCCGAATGGCTTCGATGCGCAACGGTTCATCGAGTTCCGGATAGAGCGTGCCGATCGCCACCCCCAACTCCAGACCGATGATGCCGCGCACCGCCACATCGCTGCAGCGCGGCACGCCAGTGATATCGGCAGCGCGATGCATGGCCTCGACGATGCGGCCGATGGAGTCGACCAGCGTGCCATCCCAATCGAAGACCAGCAGTTGATAGTCAGGCACTCAGACGCTCCAGGGTCCTGGCCCACACCTCGTCCACCGGTGCCTCGAGCTTCAGCACGCCACCATCCGGCAGCGGCACATGCAGCTCGTAGGCATGCAGGAACAGGCGCTTGCCGCCCAGCTCGCGAATCTCGCGCGTGAATTCGTCATCGCCGTACTTGGAATCACCGGCGATGGAGTGCCCGGCATGCTTGGCATGCACGCGGATCTGGTGGGTACGCCCGGTGACCGGCTTGGCCTCGACCAGGGTGGCGAAGTCACCGAAGCGGCGCAGCACGCGGAACAGCGTCAGCGCCTCCTTGCCTTCCCCATCAACCTCGACCATGCGCTCGCCGGAACGCAGGTTGCTCTTCTGCAGCGGCGCATTGACCTGTTTCTTGGCCGTCGCCCAGTGCCCGCGCACCAGCGCCATGTAGCGCTTGTCGACGCCATCACCGCGCAGCGCTTCATGCAGATGACGCAGCATGCTGCGTTTCTTGGCGATCATCAGCAGACCCGAGGTATCACGATCCAGGCGGTGCACCAGCTCCAGATCCTTGGCATCGGGGCGCAGCTGGCGAAACGCCTCGATCACCCCATAGTTCAGGCCGCTGCCACCATGCACGGCGATACCCGCCGGCTTGTTCAGCACGATCAGCGCCTTGTCCTCGTAGACGATGGCTGCTTCGAGGCGCTCCAGCAGGCCCTGAGCCAGCGGCTCGGGCTCATCGCGCTCGGCCAGGCGCAACGGCGGCACCCGCACCACGTCGCCAGCCTGCAGCTTGTACTCGGGCTTGATGCGCCCCTTGTTCACGCGCACCTCGCCCTTGCGCAGGATGCGGTAAATCAGGGTCTTGGGCACGCCCTTGAGCTGTGTCCGGAGGAAATTGTCGATGCGTTGGCCGGCGAGTTCCGGTGCAACCTCGATCAGCTGGACGCCGGAGGTTGGAGAGGCAGGAGTAGTCATCGCGCAATCATAACAATTTTTTATGGAATTGAAGCACTTAATCATTGCTGCTATAGTCGCGAACGCCGCCAAAAGTGGCCTGGCTTGCGGATGATCGCCAAACTTGCCATCCCCTGCCCGCGCAACCCTTTCAGGACGTGAGGCCGTCCGACGGATTGTTCAGTGTTAGAAGGCCGCAAAAGGCCGTGAAGAATTCGGAAACAACGCCTTGAGTATGATGCGCGACTCGCCCAGTGGGGCGGTCGCGGTAACTGACAACCGCTGCGGAATCCGCGCGCGGCACCCGATTTTCAGCGATACGTGTAGGGTGGAGATGTACAACTGTCGGACTGCGTAGCTCATAGCTTGATCAAAGACGCCTCATCTCGTCCGCTTCCGCCAGTTGATTCCTCCTCCTGACTGAGTGCTTTCTGTCACCACAGCAAGCAGGAGACGTCCGTCGCGACCGCGGCCCTCGATGGCCGACCGTCGCTAGACAGTGGAACGATTTACGACCGTTTCTGACGCGCCTGACACCGACTCTGATAGTCGTGTGTGCCTAACGTGGCTTCCGCTAGCCCGGAGCCCATTGGTACCACATGAAAAGAATGCTGATTAACGCGACTCAGCCCGAAGAGTTGCGTGTTGCCCTGGTAGATGGCCAAAAACTCTACGACCTGGACATCGAGTCCGGCGCCCGCGAACAGAAGAAGGCCAACATCTACAAAGGCCGCATCACTCGCGTCGAACCCAGCCTTGAAGCCGCCTTCGTCGATTTCGGTTCCGAACGTCACGGTTTCCTCCCCCTCAAAGAAATCTCTCGCGAATACTTCTCCAAGGCCCCTGAAGGCGGCCGCGTCAATATCAAGGACGTACTCAAGGAAGGCCAGGAAGTCATCGTCCAGGTCGAGAAGGAAGAACGCGGCAACAAGGGCGCGGCCCTGACCACCTTCATCAGCCTGGCCGGCCGCTACCTGGTCCTGATGCCGAACAACCCGCGTGCAGGTGGCATCAGCCGCCGCATCGAAGGCGAAGAGCGCAACGAACTGCGTGAAGCGCTCAATGGCCTCGACGCTCCGGCCGACATGGGCCTGATCGTGCGCACCGCCGGTCTGGGCCGCTCCAGCGAAGAAATGCAGTGGGACCTCGATTACCTGCTGCAACTGTGGAGCGCCATCAAGGAAGCCTCCACCAGCCGCCCTGCCCCGTTCCTGATCTACCAGGAATCCAACGTCATCATCCGCGCCATCCGCGACTACCTGCGCCAGGACATCGGCGAAGTGCTGGTCGACAGCGTCGAAGCCCAGGAAGAAGCCCTGTCCTTCATCCAGCAGGTGATGCCGCAGTACGCCAGCAAGATCAAGCTGTACGAAGACAGCGTGCCGCTGTTCAACCGCTTCCAGATCGAAAGCCAGATCGAAACCGCCTTCCAGCGTGAAGTGAAGCTGCCGTCCGGCGGCTCCATCGTCATCGACCCGACCGAAGCCCTGGTGTCCATCGACATCAACTCGGCGCGCGCCACCAAAGGCAGCGACATCGAAGAAACCGCCCTGCAGACCAACCTGGAAGCGGCCGAGGAAATCGCCCGCCAGCTGCGCCTGCGTGACATCGGCGGCCTGATCGTCATCGACTTCATCGACATGACCCCGGCGAAGAACCAGCGCGCCGTGGAAGAGAAAGTCCGCGAAGCCCTGGAAGCCGACCGCGCCCGCGTTCAGGTTGGCCGCATCTCGCGCTTCGGCCTGCTGGAAATGTCCCGTCAGCGCCTGCGTCCGTCCCTCGGCGAGACCAGCGGCATCGTCTGCCCGCGCTGCAACGGTCAAGGCATCATCCGCGACGTCGAATCCCTGTCGCTGGCCATCCTGCGCCTGATCGAAGAAGAAGCGCTGAAGGATCGCACCGCCGAAGTCCGCGCCCAGGTACCAATCCCGGTCGCCGCCTTCCTGCTCAACGAGAAGCGCAACTCGATCACCAAGATCGAACTGCGCACCCGCGCGCGCATCGTGATCCTGCCGAACGATCACCTGGAAACGCCGCACTTCGAAGTCCAGCGCCTGCGTGACGACAGTCCGGAAGCCCTGAGCAGCCAGACCAGCTACGAAATCGCCGCCACCACCGAGGCCGAGGACGCAGCCGCCCACCCCGCCGCTGCCACCCGCACCCTGGTTCGCCAGGAAGCCGCGATCAAGGCCGCACCGCGCAGCAACGCGCCGGTCGCCGCCGAGCCGCAGGCGCAAGCGCCGCTGGCCCCCGTCAGCGCACCGGAGCCGAGCCTGTTCAAGGGCCTGGTGAAGTCGCTGGTCAGCCTGTTCGCCGGCAAGGAAGAAGAAGTCCAGCCGGCGGTGGTCGAGAAGAAGAGCAAGGAGCGTCCGCCGCGCGAAGAGCGTCGCAACGGTCGCCAGCAGAGCCGTAACCGCGGCGGTCGCCGTGGTGACGACGAGCGCAAGCCTCGTGAAGAGCGCGCCCCGCGTGAAGAGCGTCAGGCCCGCGAGCCCCGTGAAGAGCGCCAGCCGCGCGAAGAGCGTGCTCCGCGTGAAGAACGCGCACCGCGCGAAGGCCAGGAGAACCGTCGCGAGCGCAAGCCGCGCGAAGAGCGTGCCCCGCGTGAAGAGCGCGTGCGCGAACTGCGCGAGCCGCTGGACGCTGGCAACGAGCAACGCGACGAGCAGCGCGCCGAGCAGCGCGCCGAGCGCCAGCCACGCGGCGAGCGCCAGGAGCGTCAGCGTCCGCCACGCGAGGAGCGTCAGCCGCGCGCCGAGCAGACCGAGGCCGTACAGGACGAAGCGCTGCCGAACGAAGAGCAACTGCAAGACGACGAGCAGGGTAACGGCGAAGGCGAGCGCCCGCGTCGTCGCTCTCGCGGTCAGCGTCGCCGCAGCAACCGTCGCGAGCGTCAGCGTGATGCCGATGGCAACCTGATCGAGAGCGCCGAGAACAGCGAAGCCGCCGGCAACGATGCCCAGGCCGCCACCCCGGTCGCAGTCGCCACTGCCGCAGCGGTCGTTGCAGAAAGCGTCGACAGCAGCGAAGCCGTCGCCAGCGAAGCGCCGGCCGCAGAAGTGCCAGCAGTCGAGGCCGCCGAGGCTGAAGCGCCTGCCGCACAGCCGGTCGAGGCGCCAGCCGAAGCCCCAGTGAGCGACGTGGTCGAGAGCGCTGTGGTCGCCGAACCGGCGGTCGAGGCAGCCCCTGCCGCTGCAGCCGAAGAGCCGGCAGCCGTCGAAGCCCCTGCTGTCGAGCCGGTTGCACAGCCCGAGCCGGTCGTCGAAGCCGCCCAGGAACCTGCTCCGGCAGTAGCCGAGGAAGTCGCTCCGGCAGCGGAAGCAGTTCCGGCCAATGCCACCGGCCGCGCCTCGAACGACCCGCGCGAAGTGCGTCGTCGTCAGCGCGAAGCCGAGCGCCTGGCCCGTGAAGCCGCCGAAGCGGCCGCCGCCGCACCGGCCGAGCAGAACGAGCCGGCAGTCGTGGAAAGCGCCCCGGTTGAAGAGCCGAGCGCCACTGCAAGCGAAAGCGAAGAGGCAGCCCCTGCCGTCGAGCCGAGCGCTGAAGCAGCCCCTGCTGCCAGCGAGCAGGTTGCGAGCGAAGCGGTAGAACAGGCACAGCCGGAAGAAGAAGCGGCCGCCGAGAAGGAGGAGATCAAACCTCAGGTTTGATCCTCCGGCGGTACGCAAAAAGGGGATGCCTAGGCATCCCCTTTTTCATGTCCGCTTTCCGTCACCGCGAGTGAAGTGCCTGGAGCAGCGCATGCTCCAGGAGCGCGTCAGAGAACGTTGGGTTCGATTTCCAGGGCGACGCCGAATCGCGCCAGCACATCGCCCTGGATGCGCTGCGCCAGGGCCAGCAGTTGCGCGCCCGTGGCGTGGCCATGGTTGACCAGCACCAGCGCCTGCAGGCGATGCACTGCGGCATCCCCGTCACGAAAGCCCTTCCACCCTGCCCGCTCGATCAGCCAGCCGGCCGCCAGCTTGACCAGGCCATCGCCCGCCGGGTAGCTGACCAGATCGGCGTGCTGCGCACGAATGCGCTCGGCCAGCTCGAACGACACCACCGGGTTCTTGAAGAAGCTGCCGGCGTTGCCCAGCTCGGCCGGGTCCGGCAGTTTCTCGCTGCGAATGGCGCAGATCGCCCGACTGACATCGCTCGCCGTCGGCGCCTCGATCCCCATCTCGACCAGGCGCTGGCGCACCGGGCCATAGTCCAGACGCAGCGCGGCCTGGCGAGCCAGGCGAAAACGCACGCGCAGGATCAACCAGCGCCCGGCCTCACGCTTGAACAGGCTGTCGCGGTAGGCAAAGGCACACTCCTCCAGCGCGAACTCGCGCAGCTCGCCGCTGTGACGATCCAGCGCGGTCAGCCCGACGAACAGGTCCTTGACCTCCACGCCATAGGCACCGATGTTCTGCATCGGCGCAGCACCGACGGTGCCGGGAATCAGGCTGAGGTTCTCCAGGCCGCTGAAGCCCTGTGCCAGGCTCCACTGCACGAACGGATGCCAGGGCTCGCCGGCCTCGGCCTCGACCAGCACCTGCTCGCCAGCATCGTCGAGAACCCGCAGGCCACGACTGGCCATGCGCAGCACCAGCGCCTCGACATCGCCCGTCAGCAGCAGGTTGCTGCCACCGCCGACCACCAGCAGGGGCAGGCCCCGTTGTTCGGCCAGGCTCAGCGCCTCGCGCACCTCGGCATCGTCATGCGCCTCGGCGAACAGCCGCGCACGCACATCGACGCCAAAACTGTTGAACGGCTTGAGCGACATGTCGCTCTGCAGGTTGAGTGTCACAGGCGCCCCTTGATCTCGATCAGCAATGCATCGCAGGCCTGCTCGATCAGGTCCAGCACCTGCTCGAAGCCATCCTCACCGCCGTAGTACGGGTCCGGCACCTCGTCCAGAGCCAGGTCGAAACGACGCAGGTACAGATCGAGCTCGGCACGGGCGCCGGCCGGACGCAGCGCCTGCAGATTGCGCAGGTTGCTCTGGTCCATGGCCAGGATCAGGTCGAAGCGCTGAAAGTCCGCGACCTCGACCTGGCGTGCACGCTGCGCCGACAGGTCATAGCCGCGACGCTGCGCCGCCTGGCGGGTGCGGCTGTCCGGCGCCTTGCCCACGTGCCAGTCACCAGTGCCGGCGGAATCCACCTGCACCTGCCCTTCCAGACCGACTGCGCGCAGCTTGTGACGGAAGACGCCTTCGGCGGTGGGCGAGCGGCAGATGTTGCCCAGGCAAACGAAGAGAACCTTCATCAGGCCCCCAGCAGGTGACGAACCCGTTCCAGGTCTTCGGCGGTATCCACACCGGCGGCCGGCGCTTCGAGGGCATCGGCGACATGGATGCGCACACCGTTGTAGAGCGCGCGCAGCTGCTCCAGGCACTCGGTGTCTTCCAGCCAGCACGGACCCCAGGCGACGAAGTCATGCAGGAAACCGGCACGGTAGGCGTAGATACCGATGTGACGGCGGTACGGCACGCCTTGCGGCAGCACGTCGCGGTCCTTGGCGAAGGCATCGCGCGCCCAGGCCAGCGGCGCACGGCTGAAGGTCAGGGCCAGGCCGTTCTTGTCGGCCACCACCTTGACCACGTTGGGGTTGAACAGCGCCGCGACGTCCTCGATCGGCTCCGCCAGCGTGGCGATGCCGGCCTGCGGATTGGCCGCCAGGTTGGCCGCCACCTGATCGATGATCAGCGGCGGAATCAGCGGTTCGTCGCCCTGCACGTTGACCACGATGGCATCGGCGGACAATCCGAGCTGGGTGGCGACCTCGGCCAGGCGGTCGGTGCCGGAGTTGTGATCCTCGCGGGTCAGCAGCACCTCGGCGCCGAACGCGCTACAGGCCTCGACGATGCCGGCGTCGTCGGTGGCGATCACCACCCGGCTGGCCGAACTCTTCCGAGCCTGCTCCCAGACATGCTGGACCATGGGCTTGCCGGCGATGTCCTGCAGCGGCTTGCCTGGCAGGCGGGTGGAGGCGTAACGGGCGGGAATGACGACAGTGAAGGCAGCGCTCATTTACTTGTCCAGACGCTCGTCAGTGGTCAGGGTACGGGCTTCGCTCTCCAGCATCACCGGAATGCCGTCGCGAATCGGGTAGGCCACGCCGGCGCCCTTGCTGATCAGTTCGGTCTTGTCTTCGGAGAGCTGCAGCGGGCCCTTGCAGATCGGGCAGGCGAGGATATCGAGCAGTTTGAGGTCCATGACGCAGTCCTTGGATGGGGTTACGAAGACCCCGGTATGAGACGGGTCAGCTCCGCATCCAGCCAGTCGACGAAGGCCTGCGTAGGCACGGCATCGACAGCCAGATACCACCAGTCGGCGGCGGCGAAGGCCCGGCATTTCACCGCATCCTTCTCCGTCATCAGCAGCGGCAGCGATGGCTCGAAGCTGAGCTGCGCCAGATCGTACTGGGCATGGTCGGCGAAGGGGTGCGGAACCGGCCGCCAGTTTAGCGCTTCGAGGGTATTGAAGAAACGCTGCGGATTGCCGATGCCGGCCACTGCATGCACCGCCTGCCCCGCCGGAAAATGTTCGAGCGCGACGCGCTCGCCGCTGGCCAGATTGACCAGCGCACTGGGCTGCAGCTGGAAGGCGTAGCCGTCTGCGCGATCCGCCTCGGCGCCGTTGTACAGCACCGCATCGACCGCCTGCAGACGCTCGGCAGGCTCGCGCAGCGGCCCCGCCGGCAGGCAGCGGCGATTGCCCAGACCGCGTGCGGCATCGATCAGCACCAGCTCCAGGTCGCGCGCCAGGCGATAGTGCTGCAGGCCGTCGTCGCAGAGGATCAGGTCCAGCGGCTCCTCGGCCAGCAGCGCCCGCACGGCGCGACTGCGGTCCGGGTCGATCATCAGCGGCACATCCGTGCGCTGCACGATCAACAGCGGCTCGTCACCGGCCTCCGCCGCAGGCTGCTCGGCACGCACCCGCCAGGGCAGGCTCGGCGGCGTGGCGCCGTAGCCGCGGCTGACCACGCCGACCCTGAGGCCGCGAGCCCGGCAATGTTCGATGAGAAAGAGGATCAACGGGGTCTTGCCGGTGCCGCCGACGGTGACGTTGCCCACCACCAGCACCGGCACGGGGGCGCGGTAGATGTCACCCTCGCCCGCCAGGAAACGCGCGCGCTTGCCCTGCACCACGCGGCGGTACAGCCACTCCAGCGGGCGCAACAGCGCCAGCGCCGGGTGGCCGCGGTACCAGGCCTCGAGCAAGCGATCGGCGGCGCTCAATCAGGGCGCTTCCTGTGCTTCCACCGTGGTCATGCGCAGGTGTGCGAAGCCCAGCTTGCCGGCGGCATCCATGGCCGTGATCACCGCCTGATGCGGGGTCTTGCCATCGGCGCTGATGATCAGCGGCAGGCTGTTGTCACCGCCGGACTCTTTCTGCAGCGCCGCCATCAGGTTGCTCAGGTTGCTTTCCAGCAGGGCCTTGCCGTTCACCGAATAGGCGCCGTCGGCAGCGATCAGCACTTCGACCTGCTTGAGCTCGGTCTGCTCCGGTGGCGTGCCACTGACCGCCTCGGGCAGGTCGACCTTGAGCTGGGTCTCACGGGTAAAGGTGGTGGTGACCACGAAGAACAGCAGCAGGATGAACACCACGTCGATCAACGAGGCCAGGTTGATCTCGACGTTCTCCCGCGGTTTGCGCCGGAATTTCACGCCTTGCCCTCGCCCAGGTCGACGTCACGGTCACCTTGCACCATCTCCACCAGCTTGATCGCCTCCTGCTCCATGCCCACCACCAGCTCGTCGACACGACGTTGCAGGTAGCGGTGGAAGAACAGCGCCGGGATCGCCACGATCAGGCCTGCCGCAGTGGTGATCAGCGCCTTGGAGATACCGCCGGCGAGCATCGGCGCATTGGCCATGCCCGCGCCCATGAAGGAGCTGAAGATTTCGATCATGCCCAGCACGGTACCGAGCAGGCCGAGCAACGGTGCGATGCCGGCGATGGTGCCGAGGGCGTTGAGGTAGCGCTCCAGATCATGAATGACGCGGGCGGCGGCCTCTTCGATGCACTCCTTCATGATCTCGCGACCATGCTTGGAGTTGGCCAGGCCAGCAGCCAGGATCTGCCCGAGCGGCGAATGCTCACGCAGCTCCTTGAGCTTCTGGTTGTTCAGTTTCTTGTCCTTGATCCAGCGCCATACCTGGGCCAGCAGATTGGCCGGCGTGACGCGGGCGGGCCGCAGGGTCCACAGGCGCTCGGCAACGATACCGGCAGCAGCGATGGAACAGAGAATGATCGGCAGCATCATCCAGCCGCCAGCTTTGACCAGTTCCCACACGGTAGAGATTCCCCCTCGAAAAAGTGGCGCCACTCTAGCATAGGGTGGGTCACCCGCCGACCGCCGCCGTTCTCATTTTTCCCGCCAGAAGCGTGCCTCGCTTCGCAACCCGCGCGGTGCGAGCCACTTGCCCAGGCGCAGATGCAGCGCACCGGCATACGCGGTGTCATGCACCGCCACGCCCGCCGCCTGGTAACGCGCCAGCACCTGCGGGTGCGGATGGCCGAAGGCATTGTGCCGGCTGCGCGTGATCAGCACGTGCTGCGGCCCGACCGCGTCGATGAAGCGCTGGCTGGAGGAACTGCGGCTGCCGTGATGCGGAGCCAGCAGCCAGTGCGACGCCAGCGGGAAGCCCGATTGCACCAGCGCCTGTTCGGCCGCCGCATCGATGTCGCCGGTCAACAGCAAGCGCTCCCCCTCAGCCTCCACCTGCAAGACGCAGGAACGCGGGTTGCCTGGCGCCGCCTGCGGCCATTGCCACAACCTGAAGGTCACGCCATCCCACTGCCAGCTGCGCCCGGACTCGCAGGCCTCGGCAGCCAGGCTTCGCGCGAGACGCGCCGGCTCGCCACTGATGACCCGCGCCACCGGCATGCCAGCCGCCACGGCCGTCGCCCCACCAGCATGATCGTTGTCGGCGTGGCTGACCAGCAACAGGTCGAGCCGCCGGAGGTTCAGCGCACGCAGCGACGGCAGGACGATACGTTCGCCGCTGTCGAAGTCGCCGAAGCGCGGCCCGGCGTCGTACAGCAGGCTGTGCTCGCGGGTCCGCACCAGAACCGACAAGCCCTGGCCGACATCCAGGACCCAGACGTCGGCCTGCCCGTCCTCGGGCCCTTGCGCCGATACCAGCAGCGCGGGCAGCAGCAGCGCCAGCCCCGGCAAGCGCAGTGGCACACCGGCAGGCAGCAACAGCAACGCGGCCCCCAGCGCCGCCAACGACCAGACCCACCACGGCAACTCGCTGGGCAACCAGGCGGGCAACCAGCCGGCGATCAGGCCGAGCAGCGCGAAGAGCAGCTGCAATGCCCCGCCGGCCAGCCACAGCAAGCCCTCGCCGAGCAGAGGCACCGGCAACAGCAGCGTACCGAACAGCGCCAGCGGCACCACCACCAGCCCTACCCAGGGCACGGCGAGCAGATTGGCCAGGGGCCCGCTGCTGCTGACCGGCAGCCCGAGGATCAACATCATCGGCAACAGGCCGATCGCCGTAGTCCATTGCGCACGTGTCAGCCCGCGCCACCAGCCCCAGGTACCCAGCCGCCCGGCAAAGGCCAGCGCAAGCACGGCGACCGCCGAGAACGACAGCCAGAAGCCCGGCTGCAGGGACGCCAGCGGCTCCAGCAACAGCACCACCAGCAGAGCCGCCAACAGCGGCCAGGCAGCGCCCAGGTGACGAAAGCGCAGGCGCCACAACAGCACCAGGGCAACCATCACGCAGGCCCTGCGCACCGGCACCTCGAACCCGGCCAGCAGGCCATAGATCAGCGCGCCGCCCAAGGCCAGCGCGCAGGCGCAAGGCAACCACGGCAGGCGCTGCGGCCAAACCCCGAGCCTGGCCAGCAGCGCCACCAGTCCATAGAGGAAACCGGACAGCAGGGCGATGTGCTGCCCGGAGATAACCATCAGGTGGACGGTGCCGGTGTGCTGCAACAGACGCCAGTCCTCCGCCGTCAGGCCGGAGCCATCGCCGAGCACCAGTGCGGCAATGCCGCCCTGCCGTCCCCAGGCGGGCACCGCCAGCAGGCGCTGGCGCAGGGCGTCGCGCCAGCTGCCCAGGCCAGTGGCCGGGGCCAGGCGCTCCCCCGACTTGATCGTCCCCGTGGCGCCGATGCGCTGGGCCAGCAGCCAGGCTTCGTAATCGAAACGCTGCGGATTGACCAGGCCATGGGGACGCTTGAGATTGACTGCCAGACGCCAACGCTCGCCAGCCAGCACCGGTGGCCCGCCATACCAGGCCAGGCGCATCCTGGCGGGCAGTTCGGCACGCCGTGAACGGGCGTCCTGCAACTGGAAGCGAAGCACACCGTCGGCCGCTTCCGGCAAGCCGACCACCTGCCCTTCCAGCCACAGGGTGCGCCCATCCAGCGCCACGCCCAGGCGATCATCCAGTGCCCATTGCGCGGAGCAGCAGGCCCAGGCCAGCCCCAGCAGGAAGAAGCCCAGGGGATAGCCCCGCGAGAACAGCAGCGCGAGCGCGCAAGCGGCCATGAGCAGCAGCATCCCGGCGGACGGCAGGCCCGGCAGAAAGCGCAACGCCAGCAAACCCAGGGCCAGCGCCAACATCCCTGTACGCATCGAGCCTCCCTGCTCGTCGAGCTCAGCCGAGCGCATCCGGCGCTCAACTTAGGTCACAATATGGAAACGCTGACGATGACGAATCCGTGCATAATATCGGCGCTTTTGCCTGCCCAGAGACTCTTCATGCCGCGTCGTTTATTCAAGCGCTACTTGCCCAACCCCGACAGTATCAAGGGTAACAAGTCCCTGCGCTTTCTCGGCAAGCTCATCCACGACCCCAATCTCTGGCACCTCAACCGCCATTCGGTCGCCCGTGGCATGGCCATCGGCCTGTTCTGGGCGATGATCCCCATGCCCATGCAGATGCTGGCCGCCGCTGCGGTGGCGATTCCCCTGCGGGCGAACCTGCCCATTTCCATCGGCCTGGTCTGGCTGACCAACCCGATCACCATGCCGCCGGTGTTCTACTGCACCTACAAGTTCGGCGCCTGGCTGAGCAACTCACCCGCCGTGCGCATGCCCAGCCACCTCAGCCTGGAGTGGATCACCGCCGAGCTGTCGATGCTGTGGAAACCGTTGCTGCTGGGCTCCTTCGTGGCGGGCCTGATCCTCGCCGTGCTCGGTTACGTGCTGACCATGGCGTACTGGCGCTGGTGGGTGCAGCGCAGCTGGCGCAAGCGCCAGGAACGTCGCCGCCAGCAGCAGTAATCTCAACCAGGCGCAGCATGGCGCCAGGAGACGGATACGCATGAACGAGCCGGGCTTTCGCATACGACGCCTGAGCGGGTTGGGCGTGGAGATCGTCGAGGCCGACTCCGACCGCAGCTTCGCACGCCATATCCACGAACAGTTCGGCATCGGCCAGATCCTCCAGGGCGCCCAGCGCTCGGCCAGCGGCCGGGGCCAGGTACAGGCGCAAGCCGGCGACCTGATCTCGCTCAACCCCGGTGAAGTCCACGATGGCGCACCACTGGGTGGCAACGCCCGGCGCTGGCGGATGCTGTACTTCGAGCCCGAGCGGATCGCCCAGGCCTTCGCCGACATGGCCAGTGACGGCGGCCCGACGCCCAGCGAACTGGCCTATCCGGTACTGCGCAAGCGCCAGGCCAGCCATGCCTTCGCGGCGCTGTACCGGGCCATCGCCCAGCCAGGCATGCCAGCGGCGCAACTGGCCGGCGAGCAGACCCTGCCGGTGCTGCTCGCGCACCTTCTGGAACAGCGTCCGGGCAAGCCTCTGGCCGCCGGAAACGGTGCCAGCCGAGCCAAGGCGCTGATCGACGACGACCCCATGGCCCCCCTGACGCTGGCGCTGCTGGCGGAGCAGGCGCAGCTCAGCCGCTTCCAGCTGGTGCGCGCCTTCTCCCGCCTGACTGGACTGACGCCCCACGCCTACCTGCTGCAACGACGCCTGCTCAAGGCGCGCCAGCTGGTAGCCGCCGGCCTGCCCCTGGCCGAGGCTGCAGCCACTGCGGGCTTTGCCGACCAGAGCCACATGAGCCGCCACTTCGTGCGCTGCTTCGGCTTCACCCCAGGACTGTACGCCCGCCCGGGACGCTGAGCACCCCTGCAATTTCGTTCAAGATCGTCCGGAACACGACTCGACAGACTGCGGGCTCACTCGTCACAGGGAAAGCCCCATGCACAGGCACGATCGCAACACAGGCCCGAACGACCAGGGAGGGCCGGCGGCATGAGCCTCGAATTTCTTCTCACTTCGCTGCTGGTGGTGGCCTCGCCAGGCACCGGCGTGGTCTACACCATCGCCGCCGGCCTGGCACAGGGCTGGCGCGCCAGCCTGATAGCGGCCTTCGGCTGCACCCTGGGCTGCGCGCCACATGCCCTGGCCGCCGTCAGCGGGCTGGCCGCCCTGCTCTACGCCAGCCCCCTGGCGCTGCAAGCACTCAGCTACGGCGGCGCGCTCTACCTGTTGTGGATGGCCTGGGGCATGTTGCGTGAACAGGGTCCGCTGCAGCTGCAGGCGCATCAGGGCGCACGCTCGAACGCCACGCTGATACGCTCGGGCGTCGCGCTCAATCTGCTCAACCCCAAGCTGTCGATCTTCTTCCTGGCCTTCCTGCCGCAGTTCCTCGAGCCCGGCCAGGCGCATGCCATGCAGCACCTGCTGACACTCAGCGGGCTGTTCATGGCAGTGACCTTCGCCGTATTCAGCGTCTACGGGCTGTTCGCCGCAGCGCTGCGCCAGCACCTGCTACAGCGCCCGGCAGTGCTGCGCACGCTGCGCTACCTGTTCGCCGCCGCCTTCGCCGTGCTGGCGCTGCACCTGGCCGGGTGGTGGTGAGGCGGCTCACTCGTAGCGCAGGGCTTCGGCCGGCTGTACCTGGGCGGCGCGCCAGGAGGGATAGAGCGTGGCAAGGAAGCTGAGCAGCAGCGCGGCGGAACAGATCAGCGCCACGTCCAGCCACTGCAACTCCGAAGGCAGGCTGCTGATGAAGTACACATCGGAACTCAGCACCTGCTGCCCTGCGAAGGATTCCAGCCAGGCCACCAGCGCACTGACGTTCAGTGCGGCCAGCACGCCGAACACGGTGCCGAACAGGGTGCCGACCAGGCCGATCACCGAACCCTGCACCATGAAGATCGCCATGATCTGCCGTGGCGTGGCGCCCAGCGTACGCAGGATGGCGATATCGCCGCCCTTGTCGGCGACCACCATGATCAGCGTGGCGATGATGTTGAACGCCGCCACAGCGACGATCAGCAGCAACAGCAGGCCGATCATGGTCTTCTCCATCTTCATCGCGCTGAACAGGCTGCCCTGCGTGTGGGTCCAGTCATCGGCGCGGTAGCCACTGCCCAGCTCGGCCACCAGTGCCTTGGACACCTGCGGCGCCTGGTAGAGGTCCTTCAGCGCCAGGCGGATACCCGGCACCGTGCCCTCCGGCAGGCGCTGCATGCTGGCGGCATCGGCGACGTTGATCAGCGCCAGCGAGCTGTCCAGCTCGGCGCCGACCTTGAAGATCGCCGCCACGTTCAGACGCTGCATGCGCGGCGTGACACCACCCGGTGCGCTGCTCAGCTCGGGAATGATCAGCGTCAGCTTGTCGCCGACCTGCAAGCCGAAACGGCGCGCGGTGATATCACCGATCACCACGCCGAACTCGCCGGGCTGCAGGTTGTTCAGGCTGCCCTGGCGGATATGGCCGGGCAGGATCGACACCTTGCCCTCCTGCGCCGGATCGATGCCGTGAATCTGGATCGGCTGCATCACCCCACGGTGCGAGAGCATGCCCTCCAGCTCGGCATAGGGCGCAGCAGCCAGCACCTGCGGATTGGCCATGGCCTTGTCCGCCAGCGCCTGCCAGTCGGCCACCGGCTGCTCACCGTAGAGCATGGCGTGCGGCACCATGCCGAGGATGCGCGAGCTCATTTCCCGCTGGAAGCCGTTCATCACCGAGAGCACCACGATCATCGCCAGGACACCCAGGCCCAGGCCGATCATCGAGGTCAGCGAAATGAAGGAGATGAAATGATTGCGGCGCTTGGCCCGTGTGTAGCGAGCGCCGATGAAGATACTCAGCGGACGAAACATCAGATGCTCACCAGTTTGCCGTCCTGCAGGCTCAGCACGCGATCCATCTGCCGGGCCAGCTGCATGTCGTGGGTCACCACCAGGAACGCGGTGTTGGAGTCGCGGCTCAGCTCGCGCATCAGCTCCTGAATACCTTCGGCGGTGTGCTGGTCGAGGTTGCCGGTGGGCTCGTCGAGCAGCACCAGGCCCGGACGGTTGACCAGCGCGCGGGCAATCGCCACACGCTGGCGCTCGCCGCCGGACAGTTCGGCCGGCTTGTGATTGAGGCGATGGCCCAGACCGACGCGTTCGAGCAGCTGGGTAGCACGCTCACGTGCCTCGGCGATCGGCGTCTTGCCGATCAGCAGCGGCATGCAGGCGTTCTCCAGTGCGGTGAACTCCGCCAGCAGGTGGTGAAACTGGTAGACGAAGCCCAGGGCGCGATTGCGCAGCAGGCCGCGTGCCGTCTCGCTCAGTGCCGACAGCTGCTCGCCGGCCAGCCAGACGCTGCCCTCGCTCGGCGTATCCAGGCCACCGAGCATGTTCAGCAGGGTGCTCTTGCCCGAACCGGAGCTGCCGACGATGGCGACGCGTTCGCCGGCCAGCAGTTCCAGCTCCAGACCATCGAGCACGACCACCGACTCGGGGCCCTCGTCGTAGCGCTTGCTCAGGTTGCGGCAGCTGAGCACGGCATTTTGCTGTTTCATGGCGTTCTGACTCATGGATTCACTCATAACGCAGGGCCTCGGCGGGCTGGGTACGCGCGGCGCGCCAGGCCGGATACAGGGTGGCGAAGAAGCTCAGCAGCAGCGCCGCGGCACAGACCATGACCACGTCGGCGCTCTGCAGCTGCGAAGGCAGGTAATCGATGAAATAGACATCGGCGTTGAGAAACTTGATGCCCAGCAGCTTCTCGATGGCAGCGATCAGGCTGCTGACATTCAGTGCGGCGACGATGCCTAGCAGCGCACCGATGAGGGTGCCGACCACGCCGATGACCGTGCCCTGGACCATGAAGATGGCCATGATCTGCCGTGGCGTGGCGCCGAGGGTGCGCAGGATGGCGATGTCGGCCTTCTTGTCGCTCACCACCATCACCAGGGTGGAGATGATGTTGAACGCGGCCACCGCGACGATCAGCAGCAACAACAGGCCGATCATGGTCTTCTCCATGCGGATGGCCTGGTAGAGGTTGCCGTGGGTGCGGGTCCAGTCGCGTGCATAGAAATCGCCGTCGAGGGTCTGGGCGATTTCCCAGGCACTGCGTGGTGCCTGGAACAGATCATCGAACTTCAGGCGCAGACCCTGCACCTGGCCGGGCTGCCAGCGGTGCAGGCGGGCCAGGTCGCTGATGTTGGCCAGCGCCAGCGCGCCGTCGATCTCGCCGGCGCCGACATGGAAGATACCGGTGATGGTGAAGCGCTTCAGGCGCGGGAACATGCCGGCCGGCGTGACCGTCACCTCGGGCGCGACGAAGGTGATCTTGTCACCCAGTTTCACCCCCAGCTTGGCCGCTGCCTTGTCGCCGATGACCATGGCGAAATCGCCGGGGCGCAGGCTGTCCAGGCTGCCCTGCTGGAAGAAGCCGTCGATGATCGACACCTTGCGTTCCTGCTCGGGGTCGATGGCATTGATCAGCACCTTCTGCACCTTGCCGTCATGCGTCAGCAGGCCCTGCATCTGGGTGAAAGGCGCCAGGGCCTCGACCCGCGGATGCTGCTTGACCTGGCTCGCCAGGGCCTGCCAGTCGCTGACCGGCGTCGCCGACTCGATGGTGGCATGGGGAATCATGCCGAGTACGCGCGTACGCATCTCATGGTCGAAGCCATTCATCACCGACAGCACCAGGATCATCACCATCACCCCGAGGGTGAGGCCGAGCATGGACGTCAGGGAGATGAAGGAGACGAAGTGGTTGCGTCGCTTGGCCCGCGTGTAACGCGTACCGATGAATACGAACAGAGGTCTGAACATGTCGGAGAGATTCGGGAGAAAGAAAAACGTCCTTGTGGCGGGGCCTGATCAGCGGCCTTACACTCAGAAACAAGTCAAAGTCCGCTGCGCAACGAGCCTGCTGCGTTGAAGTCGACTCGGGGCGCCGGTTTACCCAGGTAAACGGCACGACCTCGGCGACTCTCGCCTTGCCTGCATCCAGCTCGCGAGACTTTCAACAGGGTCTTCGACCACCACTGCTTTCATGGGTTCGCCATGTCGACAAACGATGTAGATGATCGCCGCGAATACTATCGCATCGAAGATACGATCGCACTGGAATTCACCCTGCTGGCAGGCGCCGAAGCCCAGGCCAGCGACGAACTTCACGATCCGTCGCCGCTGTTCAACCTGCTCAGCGACCTGCACCTGATGGACTTCGAGTCGCAGCACCTGCTGCGTCACATCAGCGAGCGCGACCGCACCCTGGCCAACTACCTGAAGGTGATCAACAAGCGCATCGACCTGCTCGGCCAGGCCGTCGCGCAAAGCCTGCTGCGCGATATCGGCGCGCCCCGCCAGGTGTCGCTGTCCGAGGGTGGCATCAGCTTCAACCATGCCCAGGCCGTCGCGCCGGGCAGTCACCTGGCGATCAAGATGGTGCTGATGCCCCAGGCCCTCGGCCTGTTGCTGCGGGCCCAGGTCGTGCACTGCAGCCAGCGCGCCAATGGCCAGTACGAGATCGGCACGGAGTTCGAAGCGTTGACCGACGCACAGCGCCAGTTGCTGGCCCGGCATATCCTGCAGAAACAGGCTCTGGAACGTCGCCAGGCCCGCGAATGAACGCCGCCAAGGAATCCCTATGTACCGTCTTGCCCTGCTGATCGCCCTGCTCGCCCCCGTTACCCTTCACGCTGAAACCCTGGCCATTCCCGTCGGCAGCCAGGGCAGTGACATCGACGCCCGCAACCTGCCGAAGCTGGGCGAGTCCAAGCGCTCGGTACTGGAACGCTTCGGCCTCGCGGACGAGGAGCACAAGCCCGTCGGCCAGCCACCCATCACGCGCTGGGATTACCGCGATTTCAGTGTCTATTTCGAATACGATCACGTGATCGACAGCGTGCGCCATCATCAGCCGCGCTCCCCTGACACCGCCAAGGAGCAACAGTGACTCTCATCTACGGCCATCGCGGCGCCAAGGGCGAAGCCCCGGAAAACACCCTCGCCAGCTTCCAGCGCTGCCTGGAGCATGGCGTCAGCCGTTGCGAACTGGATCTGCACCTGTCACGCGACGGCGAGCTGATGGTGATCCACGACCCGACCCTCAAGCGCACCACGGGCCTGCGCGGCAAAGTGGTCGAGCACGATGCCGCCGAACTGGTGAAGTACGATGCGCGCAAGGGCGGTCCGGGCTGGGTGCGCCCCTGCCCGATTCCGCGCCTGGCGGAGCTGTTCGAGCAATGCCCGTTCGAACACTGGCAGCTGGAGGTGAAAAGCGCCTCGAAAGTACGCTCGGCACGCACCGTACTGGCCATCGCCGAACTCGCCGAACGCTTCGGCCTGCGCGAGCGCATCACCATCACCTCCAGCTCGCGCGAAGTGCTCAAGGCCGCTCGCGAGCTGACTCCGCACCTGCAGGTGGGCCTGGTCGCCGAGTACGCCTGGCTCGACCCGCTCAAGGTGGCGGCGCACTACGACTGCCACCTGCTGGCCCTGAACTGGACGCTGTGCACCCCGGAGCGCCTGCTCAAGGCGCAGAAGCAGGGCCTGCACGTGTCGGTGTGGACGGTCAATGAAGCCGCCCTGATGCGCCGCCTCGCCGACTTCGGCGCCGACAGCATCATCACCGACTTCCCGGAACTGGCGGTACAGACGCTGCGCAGCTGAAGCGTAAGATGGCGGGTTGCACCCGCCCTACAGCTTGCGACCGACATGAAAAAACCGGCCCATGAGCCGGTTTTTTCGTTGCTGCCGCCTGAGACGCTAGAAGCTCTCCCGATTCGGCCAGCGCCACTCGGAAGCCACTACCCAGCCTGACTCCCCGACCGGCTCAGGCCGCCGGCCGGAGCCGCTCAAAAAAGCCGGTTGAGGCCGTCGAACGCTGCGACGCGATAGGCCTCGGCCATGGTCGGGTAGTTGAAGGTGGTATTGATGAAGTACTTGATGCTGTTGGCTTCACCCTTCTGGTTCATGATCGCCTGACCGATGTGGACGATCTCCGAGGCCTGGTAGCCGAAGCAGTGCACACCCAGCACTTCCAGGGTTTCACGGTGGAAGAGAATCTTCAGCATGCCCACCGGTTCGACCGAGATCTGCGCACGGGCCATGCCCTTGAAGAAGGCCTTGCCCACTTCGTACGGCACCTTGGCCTGGGTCAGTTCACGCTCGTTCTTGCCGATCGAGCTGATCTCCGGAATGGTGTAGATACCGGTCGGCACGTCATCGACGAAACGCCAGCTGCCATTGTCGACGATGCTGCCAGCGGCGGAACGGCCCTGGTCGGCGGCGGCACTGGCCAGGCTCGGCCAGCCGATCACGTCGCCCGCGGCGTAGATGTTGCTCACCTCGGTGCGGTAGTACTCGTCGACCTGGATCTGGCCACGGCTGTTGACGCCGATGCCGATGTTCTCCAGCCCCAGCTGATCGGTATTGCCGGTACGGCCGTTACACCACAGCAGGGCATCGGCCTTGATCTTCTTGCCCGACTTCAGGTGCAGGATGACGCCGTTCTCCAGCCCCTCGATGCGCTCGTACTCCTCGTTGTGACGAATCAGCACGTTGTTGTTGCGCAGGTGGTAGCTCAGCGCATCGGAGATTTCCGAGTCGAGGAAGCTCAGCAGCTGGTCGCGGTTGTCGATCAGGTCGACCAGCACGCCCAGACCGCTGAAGATCGAGGCGTATTCGCAGCCGATCACCCCGGCTCCGTAGATGATCAGGCGGCGCGGGGTATGCCCGAGGCTGAGGATGGTGTCGCTGTCATAGATGCGCGGGTGGCGGAAGTCGACGTCCGCCGGGCGGTACGGACGCGACCCGGTGGCGATGACGACCTGCTTGGCGACCAGTTTCTCCACCACGCCATTGAGGCATACCACCTCGATGGTCTGCTCGTCGGCGAAGCTGGCCGTGCCGAAGTAGGTGTCGATACGGTTGCGTGCGTAGTAGCCGGTGCGCGAGGTGACCTGCTTGGCGATGACCTTCTCGGCGCTCTTCAGCACGTCAGGGAAGGAGAACCAGCGCGGCTCACCGATCTGGCGGAACATCGGGTTGGTGTTGAACTGCATGATCTGCCGCACCGAGTGGCGCAGCGCCTTGGACGGGATGGTGCCCAGGTGGGTGCAGTTGCCGCCGACCAGCGGACGGTTGTCCACCACGGCCACCTTGCGCCCGGCCTTGGCCGCGTTCATCGCCGCGCCCTCGCCTGCAGGCCCAGAGCCCAGCACCACCACATCGTAGTTGTAGACCGCCATGTTTACTCCTTCAGATCAGGCCGGAGCGCTTGTGGCGCACCCTCGGCGGGGCCGGCAGTGGATAACGGCTGCCGGCTGTCAATCCATACCGCCTGACTCAACGCTTGCTTGCGTCGTAAGCCAGGTCGGTGTTCGGCGCATCGGCCTTGTCGCGGTTGACCTCTTCGCACTTCTCGCGGCTGCCACCACAGATCGAGCATTCTTTCTCGATGCCCAGGTTGGCGATGCCGCCGCAGGAACCGGCGATGGGTTTACGCCCCATGATCACACCGACGGCCATCATGCCGACGACCAGAACCATGGTCAGAAATACAACCAGAAACGTCATTGCTCATCTCCTGCAGCGAATAGCTGCTCGAATGCGGCCGTGCCATGTGTGACGAAGCCCTCGCCCTCACGCGTCACGAAAAACGCCGCGATACCGTTGCGCTCGGCGAACGCCATGCCGGCGTCAGGCCCAAGCACCATCAATAGGGTAGACAAGCCATCGGCGCGCAAGGTCGATCGGTCGGCCACGGTGACCGCAGCCAGCGTATGGCTGACGGGGCGCCCGGTGAGCGGATCGAGCGTATGCGAGTAGCGCTGCCCATTCTCCTCGAAGTAGTTGCGATAATCACCCGACGTGGAGATACCGTAACCATCGAGTTGCAGCACGCGCTGGGCCACGCGCTTGTCGTCACGCGGTGCCTCCAGGCCGATGCGCCAGTGGCTGCCATCGGGCTTGAAGCCAGCCGCCTTGAGCTCACCCGTGGCTTCGACCAGGTAGCTGGTGACGCCCAGCTCGCGCAGGCGCGCGACGATGCGTTCGACCGCATAGCCGGCGGCGATGCTGTTGAAGTCGACCTGCACGTCGGCGTCCTTGCACAGCTGCTCGCCATCGATGCGCAGGTGCTGCTGACCGACGCGCTGACGCACCTCGGCGAGCTTCTCCTCGCTCGGCACGGCCTCGCCCTGCCCTCTCGGGCCGAAGCCCCAGAGGTCGAGCAGCGGTTCGAGGGTCAGGTCGAAATAGCCCTGGCTCTCTTCGTGCAGGCGATCGCCGGCGCGCACCAGGTCCAGCACAGCCTGCGGCATGGTCTGACAGGCCCCGGCCGGTGCACGGTTGAACTGCTCGATCAGCGAGTCGTCACGGTAGGTGGACATCTGCAGGTCGATCTCGGCGAGGATCGCCTCGGTCGCGGCCTTGAGTTCGGCTTGTGGCGCGACACCTTCACTGCGGACGTATTTGATCGAATAGGTGCTGCCCATGGTCGGGCCACCGAACTCTTCGATCCGTTCAGAATGCAAGCAGCCCGTTAGGGCTGCCGCCAGGGCGACAGCGATAACGGGCTGAAGTACAGCTGACCTCATGCTTAGCCGCCGAAGTCGTCGAGGAGGATGTTCTCCGGCTCGACGCCCAGGTCGGTCAGCATCTTGATCACGGCAGCGTTCATCATGGGTGGGCCGCACATGTAGAACTCGCAGTCTTCCGGAGCCGGGTGGTCCTTCAGGTAGTTCTCGTACAGCACGTTGTGGATGAAGCCGGTGAGGCCGGTCCAGTTGTCTTCCGGCTGCGGATCGGACAGCGCCAGGTGCCACTGGAAGTTCGGGTTCTCGGCCTGCAGCTGGTCGTACTCTTCGTTGTAGAAGGACTCGCGCATGGAGCGCGCGCCGTACCAGAAGCTGATCTTGCGCGTGGACTTCAGGCGCTTGAGCTGGTCGAAGATGTGCGAACGCATCGGCGCCATGCCGGCACCACCACCGATGAAGACCATCTCGGCATCGGTGTCCTTGGCGAAGAACTCACCGAAAGGTCCGTACACGGTGATCTTGTCGCCCGGCTTGAGGCTGAACACGTAGGAAGACATCTTGCCCGGCGGCAGATCGTCCTTGCCCGGAGGCGGCGAGGCGATACGGATGTTGAACTTCACCAGGCCGCGCTCTTCCGGGTAGTTGGCCATGGAATAGGCACGGATCACGGTCTCGTCGACCTTGGACACGTACTTCCACTGGTTGAACTTGTCCCAGTCGCCGCGGTACTCCTCCTGGATGTCGAAGTCCTTGTAGTTGACGGTGTGCGGCGGGCATTCCAGCTGCACGTAACCACCGGCACGGAAGTCGACGTTCTCGCCTTCCGGCAGTTTCAGCGTCAGCTCCTTGATGAAGGTGGCGACGTTGGGGTTGGACTCGACGGTGCACTCCCACTTCTTGACGCCGAAGACCTCTTCAGGGACTTCGATCTTCATGTCCTGCTTGACCGGGGTCTGGCAGGACAGACGCCAGCCCTCGCGGGCCTCGCGCCGGGTGAAGTGCGACTCTTCGGTGGAGAGCATCTCGCCGCCGCCGGACTCGACGACGCACTTGCACTGCGCGCAGGTGCCGCCGCCGCCGCAGGCGGAGGACAGGAAGATGTTGTTGTCGGCCAGGGTCTGCAGCAGCTTGCCGCCGGCCGGTACCACGATGGTTTTTTCGCCGTTGATCTCGATGCTCACGTCACCGCTGGACACCAGCTTGGCGCGAGCGGCGAGGATGATCAGCACCAGCGCAAGGACGATGGCGGTGAACATGCCGATGGCGAGGAAGATTTCGTAATTCATCTGTTCATCCTTTCCTTACAGCTGCACGCCGGAGAAGGACATGAAGCCCAGCGACATCAGACCGATGGTGATGAAGGTGATGCCCAGACCCTGCAGGCCAGCCGGTACATCGCTGTACTTGAGCTTCTCGCGGATGCCCGCCAGCGCGGCGATGGCCAGCGCCCAGGACACGCCCGCGCCGACACCGTAGACGGTGCTTTCGGCCAGGTTGTAATCACGCTCGACCATGAACAGCGAGCCACCCATGATGGCGCAGTTTACGGTGATCAGCGGCAGGAACACCCCCAGGGCGTTGTAGAGCGACGGCACGTACTTATCCAGGGTCATTTCCAGGATCTGCACGATCGCCGCGATCACGCCGATGAAGGTCAGCAGGCCAAGGAAGGACAGGTCGACGTCAGGCAGACCGGCCCAGGCCAGGGCACCATCCTTGAGGATGTTGGAGTAGATCAGGTTGTTCACCGGCATGGTGATACCCAGCACCACGACCACGGCGATGCCGAGGCCGATGGCGGTTTCCACCTTCTTGGAGATGGCGATGAAGGTACACATGCCGAGGAAGAACGCCAGCGCCATGTTCTCGACGAACACCGCACGGACGAACAGGCTGATGTAATGTTCCATTAATAGGCCTCCTTGCTGGATACCTGAGGCGCCATCTTGTAGGCATTGGACTCGACCTGGTCTTTCTTCCAGCTACGAATGGCCCAGATGAACAGGCCGATCAGGAAGAACGCCGAAGGCGGCAGCAGCAGCATGCCGTTGGGCTGATACCAGCCACCGTCGTTGACCACGGAAAGGATCTCGTAGCCCATCAGCTTGCCGGCACCGAACAGCTCACGGATCACGCCCAGGGCGATCAGCATGGCGCTGTAGCCCAGACCGTTACCGATACCGTCGAAGAACGACAGCACGGGCGGGTTCTGCATGGCGAATGCTTCGGCACGGCCCATCACGATGCAGTTGGTGATGATCAGGCCGACGAACACCGACAGCTGTTTGGACAGGCTGAAGGCATAGGCCTTGAGCACCTGATCGACCACGATCACCAGGGAGGCAATGATCACCATCTGCACGATCATGCGGATCGAGCCGGGGATCTGGCTGCGGATCATCGAGATGAACAGGTTGGAGAACGCCGTGACCAGGGTCAGCGCGGCGGACATCACCAGCGCGGTCTGCAGGTTGGACGTGACCGCCAGGGCCGAGCAGATCCCGAGGATCTGCAGACCGATGGGGTTGTTGTTGAAGATCGGGTTGAGCAGGACTTCTTTAATAGTCGGCTGCGACATGATCAGGCCTCCCCTGCGCGCAGGTTAGCGATAAACGGACCGAAGCCGTTCTGGCCGAGCCAGAACTTCAGCAGATGATCCACCCCGTTGCTGGTGAGCGTGGCACCGGCGAGCGCGTCGACCTGATGGGTCGCTTGCGGGCTCTGCGGGTCGACACCACCCTTGACGACCTGCACGGCGAGCTTGCCGTCTTCGTCGAACAGGGTCTTGCCCGGCCACTGGCCTTTCCATTTCGGGTTGTCGACTTCACCACCGAGGCCCGGCGTCTCGCCGTGCTGGTAGAAGCCCATGCCGACCACGGTGTTGAGGTCGCCCTTGACCGCGATGAAGCCGTGCAGGGTCGACCACAGGCCATAGCCACGCACCGGCAGGATCAGGGTTTCCACCTGGCCATCCTTCTCCACCATGTACACGGTGGTGTAACGCTCCTGGCGCTTGATCCCGGCAATGTCCTCGCTACCGCTGAGCACGGTGGACAGCTTGGGATCCTTGGCCGCCTTGAGCGGGTCGAAGGTGATCGGGTCGAAGGCATCGGAGAACTTGCCGGTTTCCAGGTCCACCAGCTTGGCGGTGATGGCACCGTCGAACACCTGCTTGACCTGCGCCGAGGACATGCCCGGCTGGGCCAGGCCGGCGATCGCCAGGATGCTGCGCTGCTTGTCCAGCAGGCGGTTCTCGACCTGGGTCGGTTTCAGTGCGATGGCCGCGCCGGCAACGAATACCGAACACACGAGGCACACCAGCACGGCCACCGTCAGCGTGCGGACGGTGGATTCTTTTTGACTAGACATTGCGTGCCAGCCTCCGCTTGATATTGGCCTGAACGACGAAGTGGTCGATCAGCGGTGCGAACAGGTTGGCGAACAGGATCGCCAGCATCATGCCCTCGGGGAAGGCCGGGTTGACCACACGGATCAACACCACCATCACGCCGATCAGGGCACCGAAGATCCACTTGCCGGTGTTGGTCATGGACGCCGATACCGGATCGGTGGCCATGAAGAACATGCCGAAGGCGAAGCCGCCGACGACCAGATGCCAGTACCACGGCATGGCGAACATCGGGTTGCTGTCCGAGCCAATCAGGTTGAGCAGCAGGCTGAGGCCGATCATGCCCAGCATCACGCCGACGACGATGCGCCAGGAAGCGATGCGGGTCAGCAGCAGCACCAGGCCGCCGATGGCGATGGCCAGGGTGCTGGTCTCGCCCAGCGAACCGTGAATGGTGCCGACGAAGGCGTCCATCCAGGTGATGCCGTTGTTGATCACGTTCTCGATGCCGCCGGACGCCGCCAGGCTCAGCGAGGTCGCGCCAGCGAAACCGTCGACGGCGGTCCAGACCGCATCACCCGACATCTGCGCCGGGTAGGCGAAGAACAGGAAGGCACGACCGGTCAGCGCCGGGTTGAGGAAGTTCTTGCCGGTACCGCCGAACACTTCCTTGCCGATCACCACGCCGAAGCTGATGCCCAGGGCGACCTGCCACAGCGGAATGCTCGGCGGCAGGATCAAGGCGAACAGCACGGAGGTGACGAAGAAGCCTTCGTTGACCTCATGACGACGGATCGAGGCGAACAGCACTTCCCAGAAACCGCCGACGATGAAGGTCACCGCGTAGACGGGCAGGAAGTAGGCTGCGCCCTGGATGAAGTTGTCCCACAGGCTGCCAGGATCGAAGCCGGCCAGCGAACCGATCAGCGCGAAGCGCCAGCCTTCCTGGGCCGCCAGCAGCTCGGGGCTCTGGGCGAAGATCAGGTTGGCCTGGTAGCCGGTGTTCCACATGCCGAAGAACATGGCCGGGAAGGTGCACAGCCACACGGTGATCATCATGCGCTTGAGGTCGATGCCATCACGCACGTGAGCGGTGGTCTTGGTCACGCTGCCAGGACGGTAGAAGAAGGTGTCGATGGCTTCGTAGAGGGCGTACCACTTCTCGTACTTGCCGCCCTTCTCGAAGTTGTGCTCGATCTTGTCGAGGAATGCACGAATACCCACGGATTAACCCTCCTTCTCGATACGGGCGAGGTTGTCCCGCAGGATCGGGCCATATTCATACTTGCCGGCGCACACGTAGGTGCACAGCGCCAGGTCTTCTTCGTCGAGTTCGAGGCAGCCGAGCTTCTGCGCCATCTCGGTATCACCGACGATCAGGTAGCGCAGCAGCTGGGTCGGCAGGATGTCCAGCGGCATCACGGCTTCGTAGTTGCCCACCGGTACCATGGCGCGCGGGCTGCCATTGGTGGTGGTGGTGAAGTTGAACAGCTTGGCGCCGGCCAGCTTGGAAACGAAGATGTTCAGCACCGAGTGCTTGTTCACCCCGGCACGCAGGTAGTGCAGCATCTCGCGGTCATTGCCCTCGCCCAGGCAGGACACCTGGTTGTGGTAGCGACCGAGGAAGGCGAACGCGCCCTGGGCGGTACGCCCACCGAACACGGAGCCGGAAATCACCCGGTTGAAGCCGGGCTTGAGTTCACCGGCGGTGAGCTCTTCCAGGCTGGCGCCCAGACGGGTACGCAGCAGACGCGGCTGCTCGGCGACCGGGCCACCCAGCGCGACGACGCGCTCGACGAACAGCTGCCCCGTGGTGAACAGCTTGCCAACGGCGATCACGTCCTGATAGCCGATCTGCCAGACGCTCTTGCTGGCGCTGACCGGGTCGAGGAAATGAATGTGGGTACCTGGCAGACCGGCCGGGTGCGGGCCGGCGAAGGCCTCGCTCTGCACCTTGGCCAGGCTCTCGCCGGGCAGGCTGACGCCATCGGCCTTGCACAGGAAGACCTTGGCCAGGTTACCGAGAACCTTCAGGCCATTTTCGAAATCAGCGGCATATTCGCCAATGATCACCGCCGGATCGGCGGCCAGCGGGTGAGTATCGACCGCGGTCACGAAGATCGAGCTGGGTACCGCATCCAGGGCCGGCACCTTGCTGAACGGACGGCTACGCAGCGCAGTCCACAGGCCGGACTGCTGCAGGTTCTCGCGAACCTGCTCGTCACTCAGCGCTTCGAGCTGGTCGGCAGCGTACTGGGCGAAGGTTTCCTGCTCATCGCCGTCGATATCGATGACGACCGATTGCAGGACACGCTTCTCGCCACGGTGAATGGCACTGATAACGCCAGCAGCGGGGGCGGTGTAACGCACGCCGGGTGTCTTCTTGTCGGTAAACAGCAACTGACCGAGCTTGACTCGGTCACCGACCTGCACTTCCATCGTCGGCTTCATCCCGTGATAGTCGAAGCCGATGACGGCGACACTGCGCACGGGCCTTGCGGCCTCGATACGCTGTGCCGGCGCACCCGTTATGGGCAAATCGAGCCCATGCTTTAGTTTGATCATAGGTTTGCCTAACCACTGATTTAGAAAGCTTTTTATAAGACAGGGGGCAACGCCCGCAGACCCAATAGGATCAACCACCTCGGCATGTCGCTGAGGTGCATAAGGGTGCCGGTCCTGGGTAAAAAATCTGCTCGATTATAAAGATGGCCCCCTGGACTGGCCACCCAAGTGCTTGCTTTTTTTGACCCTCTGGTAACAGCAAGCAACACTTCACGTGCCGCCAGGCATCAACCAGACGCAGCGGACAGACGATGTACATACGACCATCGTCCAAGCGCCGCCACCTGCCCCACCCTCGAATACGCGCCGCGAGCGACCAGCCAGCGGCGGCCGCGCATAAAAAACGGGAGCCGAAGCTCCCGTCTTGTCACACCCCGGCGCTTAGCGCGGGAAAGCAGGCGGGTTGACCCCGGCCATGTCTTCCATCACTCGCACCACCTGGCAGCTGTAACCGAACTCGTTGTCGTACCAGACGTACAGAACGACGCGGTTATCGTTGGCGATGGTCGCCTCGGCATCGACCACACCAGCATGACGCGAGCCGACGAAGTCAGTGGACACCACTTCCTGCGAGCTGACGAAATCGATCTGCTTCTGCAGGTCCGAGTGCATGGCCATCTGGCGCAGGTACTCGTTGATCTCTTCGCGGCTGGTGGCCTTCTCCAGGTTCAGGTTGAGGATGGCCATCGACACGTTCGGCGTCGGTACGCGAATGGCGTTGCCGGTCAGCTTGCCCTTCAGCACCGGCAGTGCCTTGGCGGCAGCGGTGGCGGCGCCGGTCTCGGTGATCACCATGTTCAGCGCAGCACTGCGACCACGACGACTGCCCTTGTGGAAGTTGTCGATCAGGTTCTGGTCGTTGGTGTACGAGTGAACGGTCTCGACGTGGCCGTTGACGATGCCGAACTTGTCATTGACCGCCTTGAGCACCGGCACGATGGCGTTGGTGGTGCAGGACGCGGCGGAGATGATCTTGTCGTCCGCGGCGATTTCGCCGTGGTTGATGCCGTGCACGATGTTCTTCAGCGCGCCCTTGCCCGGCGCGGTCAGCACGACGCGGTCGACGCCCGGGCACTTCAGGTGCTGGCCGAGGCCTTCGGCATCACGCCATTTGCCGGTGTTGTCCACCAGCAGGGCGTTCTTGATGCCGTACTGGGTGTAGTCGATGGACGCCGGATCGTTGGAGTAGATGATCTGGATCAGGTTGCCGTTGGCAGTCAGGGTGCTGCTGGCTTCATCGATGGTGATGGTGCCATTGAACTTGCCGTGTACCGAGTCGCGGCGCAGCAGGCTGGCGCGCTTGACCAGGTCGTTCTCGGCGCCCTTGCGCACGACGATGGCACGCAGACGCAGGCCGTCGCCACCACCGGTCTTCTCGATCAGGATGCGCGCCAGCAGGCGGCCGATGCGACCGAAGCCGTAGAGCACCACGTCGGTGCCTTCACGGGCAGCGCCGTTCTGCTTGCCCACGACCTCTTCCAGCTCGTCCTTGACGAACTGTTCGACGCCGCGGCCAGCGCCTTCGGCCTTGAACTTGGCAACCATCTTGCCCAGGTCCACGGAAGCGGCGCCCAGCTTGAGCTCGCTCATGGCCTTGAGCATCGGGAAGGTGTCGTGTACCGACAGTTCGGCCTCGTCAGCCAGGCGGTGACGGGCGAAACGGTGAGCCTTGAGGATGTCGATGACCGAACGGTTGATCAGGCCACGGCCATAGATCGAGGTCACCACATTGTTGTTGCGATAGAGCTGACCAATCAGCGGAATCATCGCTTCCGCGAGGGCTTCACGATCGATCCATTCACCGAGACACTGGTCGGGCTTCTGAGTCACGGGCAGTACCTTCCACATGTAGGGGCTGAAAAAAGGGGCTACATTATGACGGCGCTCGCGTGCGGGAGCAATGCGCGCCTGTCGCGACTGACATTGACCCCAAAGCCCCGCTACAATTCCCGGCCTTTTGTCACGACCGCGAGCCGCCCGTGTCCGTACTGCGTCTTCCGTCTCTGCCGGCCAGTGCCGGCAAACAGCAATGGGGCAACCTGCCTGGCGCCGCCCTTTCCCTGGCGATTGCCGAGGCCGCCAGCACTGCCGAGCGTTTCACCCTGGTCCTGACCGAGGGCAGCCAGAGCGCCGAGCGCCTGCAGGAGGAACTGGCCTTCTTCGCCCCCAGCCTGCCGGTGCTGCATTTCCCCGACTGGGAAACCCTGCCCTACGACGTCTTCTCGCCCCACCAGGACATCATCTCCCAGCGCATCGCCACCCTGTATCAACTGCCGCAGCTGAAGCGCGGGATACTGGTAGTGCCGATCAGCACTGCCCTACACCGCCTGGCGCCGAAGAACTTCCTGCTCGGCAGCAGCCTGGTGCTGGATGTCGGCCAGAAGCTGGACGTGGAGCAGATGCGCACGCGCCTGGAGGCCGCCGGCTACCGGTGCGTCGACACGGTCTACGAACACGGCGAGTTCGCCGTGCGTGGTGCGCTGATCGACCTCTACCCGATGGGCAGCGAAACGCCCTACCGCATCGACCTGTTCGATGACGAGATCGAAACCCTGCGCACCTTCGACCCCGAGACGCAGCGTTCGGTGGACAAGGTCGAGTCGATTCGCCTGCTGCCGGCACGCGAGTTCCCGCTGGAGAAGAAGGCCGTCACCGATTTTCGCGGGCGCTTTCGCGAACGCTTCGACGTCGACTTCCGCCGCTGCCCGATCTATCAGGATCTGTCTTCCGGTATCACCCCGGCGGGCATCGAGTACTACCTGCCGCTGTTCTTCGAGGCCACCGGCACCCTGTTCGACTACCTGCCGGGCGACACTCAGGTGTTCTCGCTGCCGGGCATCGAGAAAGCCGCCGAGCAGTTCTGGCTGGACGCGCGCAACCGCTACGAGGATCGCCGCGTCGACCCGGAGCGCCCGCTGCTGCCGCCCGCCGACATCTTCCTGCCGGTGGACGACTGCTTTGCCCAGCTGAAAAGCTGGCCACGGGTGGTGGCCAACCCCGAGGACATCGAACCCGGTGTCGGCCGCACGCGCTTCGACGCCCGCGCCCTGCCCGACCTGGCGATCCAGGCCAAGGCCGGCGAGCCACTGGCGGCGCTGCGCCGCTTCATCGAGGAGTACCAGGGCCGTGTGCTGTTCTGCGCCGAATCGGCCGGGCGCCGCGAAGTGCTCCTGGAGCTGCTCGCCCGCCTCAAGCTCAAGCCCAGGGAGGTCGATGGCTGGCCGGCCTTCGTCGCCAGCGGCGAACGCCTGAACATCTGCATTGCCCCGCTGGACGAAGGCCTGCTGCTCGATGACCTGGCGCTGATCGCCGAGAGCCCGCTGTTCGGCCAGCGCGTGATGCAGCGTCGCCGCCGCGAGAAGGGCCGCGAAGGCGGCGACAACGTGATCAAGAACCTCACCGAGCTGCGCGAAGGCGCACCGGTGGTGCATATCGACCACGGCGTCGGCCGCTACCTGGGCCTGATCACCATGGAGTTCGACGGCCAGGCCGCCGAGTTCCTCGCCCTGCAATACGCCGACGAGGCCAAGCTCTACGTTCCGGTGGCCAGCCTGCACCTGATCGCCCGCTACAGCGGCAGCGACGATGCCCTGGCGCCGCTGCACCGGCTGGGTTCGGAAACCTGGCAGAAAGCCAAGCGCAAGGCCGCCGAGCAGGTACGCGACGTCGCCGCCGAACTGCTCGACATCTACGCCCGCCGCGCCGCCCGCGAAGGCTTCGCCTTCCAGGACCCGGCGGTGGACTACGCCACCTTCAGCGCCGGCTTCCCCTTCGAGGAAACCCCGGACCAGCAGGCGGCGATCGATGCCGTGCGCGGCGACATGCTGGCCGGCAAGCCGATGGACCGCCTGGTCTGCGGCGACGTCGGCTTCGGCAAGACCGAGGTGGCCATGCGCGCCGCCTTCATCGCCGTGCACAGCGGCAAGCAGGTGGCGGTGCTGGTGCCTACCACCCTGCTCGCCCAGCAGCACTACAACAGCTTCCGCGACCGCTTCGCCGACTGGCCGGTGAAGGTCGAGGTGATGAGCCGCTTCAAGAGCGCCAAGGAAGTCGAAGGCGCCGTGCAGCAACTGGCCGAAGGCAAGGTGGATATCGTCATCGGCACCCACAAGCTGCTGCAGGACGACGTGAAGTTCCACAACCTGGGCCTGGTCATCATCGACGAGGAACACCGTTTCGGCGTGCGCCAGAAGGAACAGCTGAAGGCCCTGCGCAGCGAGGTGGACATCCTCACCCTCACCGCCACGCCTATCCCGCGCACTTTGAACATGGCCGTGGCCGGCATGCGCGACCTGTCGATCATCGCCACCCCGCCGGCGCGGCGCCTGTCGGTGCGCACCTTCGTCATGGAGGAGAACAAGCCGACCATCAAGGAAGCGCTGCTGCGCGAACTGTTGCGCGGCGGCCAGGTGTACTACCTGCACAACGATGTGAAGAGCATCGAGAAGTGTGCCGCCGACCTCGCCGAGTTGGTGCCGGAAGCGCGCATCGGCATCGGCCACGGGCAGATGCGCGAGCGCGATCTGGAACAGGTGATGAGCGACTTCTACCACAAGCGCTTCAACGTGCTGGTGGCCTCGACCATCATCGAGACCGGCATCGACGTGCCCAGCGCCAACACCATCATCATCGAACGCGCCGACAAGTTCGGCCTGGCCCAGCTGCATCAGCTGCGTGGCCGCGTCGGCCGCAGCCACCACCAGGCCTATGCCTACCTGCTGACGCCGCCACGCAAGAGCATGACCGAAGACGCGCAGAAGCGCCTGGAAGCCATTGCCGGAGCCCAGGACCTCGGCGCCGGCTTCATCCTCGCCACCCACGACCTGGAAATCCGTGGCGCCGGCGAGCTGCTCGGCGACGGCCAGAGCGGGCAGATCCAGGCAGTGGGCTTCACCCTGTACATGGAAATGCTCGAGCGTGCGGTCAAGGCCATCCAGAAAGGCGAACAACCCAACCTCGACCAGCCACTGGGCGGCGGCCCGGAGATCAACCTGCGCGTGCCCGCGCTTATCCCCGAGGACTACCTGCCCGACGTGCACGCGCGCCTGATCCTGTACAAGCGCATTTCCTCGGCCTCCGACGAAGACGGCCTGAAGGAACTGCAGGTCGAGATGATCGACCGCTTCGGCCTGCTGCCCGAGCCGACCAAGCACCTGATGCGCCTGACCCTGCTCAAGCTGCAGGCCGAGAAGCTGGGCATCACCAAGGTCGACGCCGGACCGCAGGGCGGCCGCATCGAGTTCGCCGCAGAGACCTGCGTCGACCCGCTGACGCTGATCAAGCTGATCCAGGCCCAGCCCAAACGCTACAAGTTCGAAGGCGCCACCGTCTTCAAGATCCAGGTGCCGATGGAGCGCGCGGAAGAGCGCTTCAACACCCTGGAAGCCCTGTTCGAGCGCCTCGCGCCCACCACCTGAAGGACCTGACCATGCGCCCACTGCACCTGATCGCCCTGCTGCTCTGCCTGTTGGCACCGAGCGCTTTCGCCGAACGCCTCTACCAGGTCGAGCTGCTGGTGTTTCGCCAGGCCGGCGAACCCGTGATCGCGCCGAAGATCGCCCCCGACGACTGGGCCGGCACCGCCCTGCCGATCGACGGCAACGAACGCGCCACCGCCCTCAACAACGAGGCCGCCAAGCTCAACCCCGGCAACGGTTATCAGGTCCTGCTGCACAAGGCCTGGAGCCAGACGCTGGGCGGCACCCCGAGCCGCGTCGCCGTCAGCACTGGCGACGGCCACTTCGGCCACTACCCGGTCGAAGGCACGCTGACCTTCACCCAGGAACGCTTCGCCGACCTGGACCTGGAGCTGTGGATCAACCACTTCAGCGCCGACGGCCTGCTCGACAGCAGCGAGCACATGAAAGTCGCCCAGCGCCTGAAGGACAACAGCCTGACCTACCTGGACCACGGCAGCCTCGGCGCGCTGGTACGCATCAGCCCGCTTTGAGGGCATGACGCAAAAGGGCCGCTGAGCGGCCCTTTTTTCATTGCAGCGATCGAGGCAGCAGCTAGGCGCTCAGCACACGCGCCAGCACGCCCTTGACCGTGCCCATCCCCTGCTCCAGCACGCGCTCGATCTCGGCCATGGTGATCAGCCCCGGCGCCTTGCCCGCAGCCGGATTGACCACCAGCGCCAGGCAGGCATAGGGCAGCGCCAGCTCACGCGCCAGGGCCGCCTCGGGCATGCCGGTCATGCCGACCAGGTCGCAGCCATCGCGCTCCATCCTGACGATTTCTGCCACAGTCTCCAGGCGTGGCCCCTGGGTGCAACCGTAGACGCCCTGACTGCTGCAGGCCGCCCCCTCGCTGCGCAGCGCCGCGATCAGGCGCTCACGCAGGGCCTCGTCATAGGGATGACTGAAATCCACATGGGTCACATGCTCCAGCTCACCCTCGAAGAAGGTGTGCGCGCGCCCGGCGGTGTAATCGATGATCTGGTGCGGCACGCAGAAATGCCCGGCGCCCATCGCCGCGTGAATACCGCCGACCGCGTTGACCGCGACGATGGCACTGGCGCCAACCTGCTTCAGTGCCCAGAGATTGGCGCGGTAGTTGATCTGGTGCGGCGCAATGCGGTGTGGCTGGCCATGCCGGGCGAGAAACAGCACGTCGCGCCCGGCATACTCGCCCCGCAGGATATCGGCCGAAGGTGCCCCGTAAGGCGTCTCCACGGAGACCGCCTGACGGATCTCGAGGCCCGGCAACTGGGTCAGGCCAGTGCCGCCGATGATGGCAAGAACGCTCATGGTGCCCTCCTCAATCCAGCAACTGAGCGGTTCTGAGTGCGGCCACCGCCCGCGACCAGCGCGGCGCCTGGCGATAGTCGGTGCACGCATGAGCACGCCCGCGCATCCGCTGCAGCCGTTCGGCCGGCTGCACCTGCAAACGCTGCAGTGCGGCGAGGGCCAGCTCGGCCGAGCCACGATCGTTGCACACCAGGCCCATGTCGCAACCGGCGCTGAGCGCCGCCTCGATACGCTTGCCCGCGTCCCCGGCGACATGCGCCCCGGCCATGGACAGGTCGTCGCTGAAGATCACCCCGTCGAAACCCAGCTCACCGCGCAGGATGTCCTGCAGCCAGCGGCGAGAGAAACCGGCCGGCTGCTCGTCCACCTGAGGGTAGATCACATGCGCCGGCATCACTGCATCGAGCTGGCCGGACAACTGCCGGAACGGCTGCATGTCACAGGCACGAATGTCCTCCAGGCTGCGCTCGTCGACGGGGATAGCCACGTGGGAGTCGGCCTCGGCCCAGCCATGTCCGGGGAAGTGCTTGCCGGTCGCCGCCATGCCCGCCTGCTGCATGCCACGGATGAACGCCGCAGCCAGCTGCGTGGCACGCTGCGGGTCTCCCTCGAAGGCACGACTGCCGACCACCGCGCTGCGCTGATGATCGAGGTCGAGTACCGGCGCGAAGCTGAGATCCAGGCCGACGGCCAGTACCTCGGTCGCCATCAGCCAGCCGCAGTGCTCGGCCAGCTCCTCGGCGTTGTGATTGTCGGCGATGGCGCGCATCGCCGGCAGGCGCAGGAAGCCCTGGCGCAGGCGCTGCACCCGTCCGCCTTCCTGATCCACAGCGAGCAGCAGGTCCGGGCGCACGGCACGAATGCTCTGGCACAGCTCGCGCACCTGGCGCGGCGATTCGATATTGCGGGCAAAAATGATCAGGCCACCCACCTCGGGCTGGCGCAGCATCTGGCGATCCTCGGCGGTCAGCCAGGTGCCAGCGACATCCATCATCAATGAGCCTTGCATGCAGGTATTCCTTACTGAAAATCGTGGTCCGCAGCCCACTGCGGGCATGGCGCCTCGTCGATACGCACCCGGCAATGCACGGGCACGCGCTCGAACAGCGCCAGCATGTCGGTATTACGCAGCCGGACGCAGCCATGAGACAGCGGCGCGCCCATGGGTTCCGTATCCGGCGTGCCATGCAGATAGATATAGCGACGAAAGCTGTCCACCTCTCCCAGGCGGTTGCGCCCGGGCTCCAGGCCGCTGAGCCAGAGAATGCGGGTGAGGATCCAGTCGCGGTCGGGAAACTGCTGATGCAGCTGCGCGGACCAGACCTCACCGGTCCAGCGCCTGCCGCGCAGCACGGCGGCCAGCGGCAGGCCAGCGCCGATCTTCGCCCGTACCTGGTGCAGGCCACGTGGCGTGCAGCCAGAGCCGTTGCGCTCACCGGGGCCGTTCAGCGCCGTGGAGACAGGCAGGCGCAGCAGCACCTGGCCGGCACCAAGGCCATAGAGGGTCTGGTCAGCGAGAGAGATATGCAGCAGATCGAGATCGGACATGGGCCGCTAGCTTAGCCGAAGGGCCAAGCCAAGCCCACCTGCCCCGGCATCAAACCTTGGGCGTAGCGCTGGGCGTCTTGCTGCGGGGCTTGAGCTGAGCACCTGCCAGCGCGGGATCGTCGACACCGGAGTCCGAGCGCATGCCGGCGGCCAGGAATGGCACCATCATCCTCATCACCTGCTCGATCGAGGTATTGACGCCGAAATCGGTCTCGGCCATGGCGCGCAGCGCCTTGATCCCGGACATGCTGAACGCCGCCGCGCCGAGCATGAAGTGCACGCGCCAGAACAGCTCCAGCGGCGGAATGCGCGGCGCGGTTTCATGCACCAGCAGCATGTAGCGACGGAACACCTTGCCGTAGACCTCTTCCAGGTACTTGCGCAGGTGCCCCTGGCTCTGGCTGAAGGCCAGGCCGAGCAGACGCATGAAGATGGAGAGGTCGTTGCCGCTGCGCGGCTTGACCGCCAGTGCCTGCTCGACGAGCAGTTCCAGCAGCTCCTCGAGCGTGGCCTGGTTTTCCGTCTTCGCCTGGCGACGGTCGAGTTCCTTCTCCAGGCTGGTACAGAACGGCCCGAGGAAACGCGAGAACACCGCCTGGATCAGGGCCTTCTTGGAGCCGAAGTGATAGTTGACGGCTGCCAGGTTGACCCCCGCCTTGCTGGTGATCAGACGAAGCGAGGTCTCGGCGAAACCTTTCTCCGCGAACAGCTGTTCTGCAGCATCGAGAATGCGTTCAACGGTTTCCGACTGGGCCATGAGCTATCACCTGACAAACACTTGTTTGAAACATACGTTTCAGCGCATCGAAATGTCAAGCCGCATGAGCCGTCTTTTGGCCGGCTGGTCACAGCTTATAACAGCACAGACGTCAATTGACCCGTGCGGGTAACACGCGGCGCGAGCGGCGCATGAAAATTGGCCGTTGCCAAGCCCGCCTTACTGTATATAATCCCAGTCACTGTATAAAAAGACAGAGCCCAGCCATGCTGAAACTGACGCCCCGCCAAGCCGAGATTCTTGCCTTCATCAAACGCTGCCTGGAAGACAACGGCTACCCGCCCACCCGCGCGGAGATCGCCCAGGAACTGGGCTTCAAGTCGCCCAATGCCGCCGAGGAGCACCTCAAGGCCCTGGCCCGCAAGGGGGCGATCGAGATGACCCCGGGCGCCTCCCGTGGCATTCGCATCCCCGGTTTCGAGGCCGGCGCAGCGAACGAAGACGAGGGCCTGCCGGTCATCGGCCGGGTGGCCGCTGGTGCGCCGATTCTCGCCCAGCAGCACGTCGAGGAATCCTGCCAGATCAACCCGACCTTCTTTCAGCCCAAGGCCGACTACCTGCTGCGCGTACGCGGCATGAGCATGAAGGACATCGGCATCTTCGATGGTGACCTGCTCGCCGTGCACACCACTCGTGAGGCGCGCAACGGCCAGATCGTCGTCGCCCGCATCGACGACGAAGTGACGGTCAAGCGCTTCAAGCGCGAAGGCAACAAGGTCTGGCTGATTGCCGAGAACCCCGAGTTCGCCCCGATCGAGGTCGACCTGGAGCACCAGGACCTGGTCATCGAAGGTTTGAGTGTCGGCGTGATTCGCCGCTAAGGAGACGCCATGCACATGCAGCAGTCGTTCGAACGTTCACAGCTCCCCCTGTTCAACGCCTTTCTCGCCGACACCCCGCACGAGGCACCTGCCGAAGCCGGTGTGGTCGACGATCAGGCATTCAGCGAGCTCGCCCTTCGCGGCACGGCCGGCCACTGCCTGCATTTGCTGGCACCGATCCTCCGCGAACTGAGCCAGAACCAGGATGCACGCTGGCTGACGCTGGTCGCACCGCCTGCCAGCCTGACCCAGACCTGGCTGCGTGACGCCGGCCTGAATCGCGAACGCATCCTGCTGCTGCAGCCACGCCAGGGGCAGGACGCCCTAGAACTGGCCGAGGAAGCGCTCAAGCTGGGCCGGAGCCATACCGTCATCAGCTGGCTGCACCCTGTCGAGCGCAGCACCCGCCAGCGCCTGGCGCAGGCCGCGCAGACCGGCGGTGCGCAGAGCCTGAACATCAGCCTGGGCTGACGCTTCGCAGAAACGCAAACGGGGCTCCACTGGAGCCCCGTTTTCGTTGATTCATCGCCGTCGATCAGTGCAGGACGCGAGGTTCATCTTCTTCGCCGACGAAGTCGCCCTCGGCCATGCGCCCGGCCATCTGCACACCCACGTTCAGCATGGCCTTGGCCACTTCGATGTGCTGCCCCTGCAGAAAGGCCTTGGCGTCAGCGGAGAAGTCCAGAGTGACCAGGGCCTCTTCATCTTCTGCGCGGCGCAGGGCGATACGCCCATCGGGCAGTTCGACGATTTCCAGGAAGGATGTAGGCATGGCTCAGTCTCTGTGCAAAAACACGACATTGTAACAGTCAGTCGGGGTCACCCCCAGCCCACTGGTCCAGTTAAACCCGATCAGCACTCACTGAGGCCTTCGCGGAAGCGCAGCACCAGGGTCTTGAGCTGCTGACGCCAGGCGTCGATGTCGTCGACGCTCAGCTCCACCGGCTCCTCACCGACACTGACCGCCGTGATCAGCGGCATCGCCGGGTCGACCTTGGCCTTGCGCTCCTCACGCGGCGGCTGGAACAGCGCGGCATAGGCGGCCAGCAGTTGCGCCAGCCAGGTTTCACGCTGCTGAGCCAGCTCGACCAGCTCGGCCAGCTCGGGGCTGGGCGCGCCATCGAGCACCGCCTGCTGGACGAAGGCCTCGACACGCGAAGGGGCCGCGTCGCTCACGCGGTAGTAACCGGCGATCTCGTGGCACACGCCGAGAAGCGCACCATACAGATGGAACAGCGTCGCCTCGCGCTCGGCCTGCACCAGCGCCTGCACGTTGAATGCGGCGGAGCCTTCGGCCTTGCGCCAGTTATCCAGGGCGATACCGGCGAAGAAGATCTTCTGGTTGGTGCGGGTGTAGATTTCTTTGGCCATTGCGGCGACCTCCACTGCAGATCGAGCCATGGTACGCGCGCCGGCCGCTGCCGGCGCGCATTTCGTCAGGACGCTGAACTCAGCGCTTGTCCTCGACCTTCCACTTGCCGCCATCGAAGAAGGCGCGCCAGCCGGTCGGCTTGCCGTCGACCTCGGACTGCACGTACTGCTCCTTGGTCTTGCGGCTGTAGCGAATCACCGCCGGGCGACCGTCCGGGTCCTTCTGCGGGGCATCGCAGAGGAAGTGGTACTTGGGATCGATCTCCTGCTTGTGCGGCACGATTTCCAGCACCAGCGGAGCGCGGGTCTCGCGGTTCTTCGGGAACTGGCTGGCGGCGAGGAAGAGGCCCGAGGCGCCGTCGCGCAGCACGTAGGTGTCATCCACCTTCTCGCACCTGAGTTCCGGCATCTCCACCTTGTCCATCTTCGGCGGCGCCGCCTCGCCGTTCTTCAGCAGCTTGCGGGTGTTCTTGCAGCTGGCATTGGTACAGCCGAAGAACTTGCCGAAACGGCCGGTCTTGAGCTGCATCTCGCTGCCGCACTTGTCGCATTCCAGGCTCGGGCCTTCGTAGCCCTTGATGCGGTACTGGCCCTGCTCGATCTCGTAGCCGGTGCAATCGGGGTTGTTCCCGCAGATATGCAGCTTGCGGGTTTCATCCAGCAGGTAGGCATCCATCGCCGTGGAACAGATCGGGCAGCGATGCTTGCCCAGCAGCACGCGGGATTCGGACTCGCCCTCGTCGTCCGCGGCGATCTCGTCGCCCGGCACCAGGTTGATGGTGGCCTTGCAGCGCTCCTTCGGCGGCAGCGCATAGCCGGAGCAGCCGAGGAACACCCCCGTGGAGGCGGTACGAATCATCATCGGCCGGCCGCACTCGCGGCAGGGGATGTCGGTCAGGGTCGGTTGGTTGGCACGCATGCCACCCTCGCCCGCTTCCGCCACTTCGAGCTTCTTCTTGAAGTCGGCGTAGAACTCGTCGAGCAGATGCTTCCACTCGCGCTCGCCCTGGGCGACATCATCCAGATGCTCTTCCATGGTGGCGGTAAAGCCGTAGTCCATGAGGTTGGCGAAGCTCTCGTCGAGACGCTCGGTGACGATGTCGCCCATCTTCTCGGCGTAGAAGCGACGGTTGTGCACCGTCACGTAGCCACGATCCTGAATGGTGGAAATGATCGCCGCGTAGGTGGACGGCCGGCCGATGCCACGCTTCTCCAGCTCCTTGACCAGGCTCGCTTCGGAGTAGCGCGCCGGCGGCTTGGTGAAGTGCTGGCTGGGGTCGAGCTGGATCAGCTTGAGGCCCTCGCCTTCCTTCATTTCCGGCAGTACGTCGTCTTCACCGGGCTTGCTCTGCTGCGGCAGCACACGGGTGTAACCGTCGAACTTGAGGATGCGGCCCTTGGCACGCAGCTCGAAATCGCCTGCCGCCACGGTGACGCTGGTGGACAGGTATTCGGCCGGTGGCATCTGGCAGGCCACGAACTGGCGCCAGATCAGGTCATACAGGCGCTCGGCATCACGCTCCATGCCGGACAGCTGGGTCGGGCGCAGGTTGACGTCGGACGGACGAATCGCTTCGTGCGCCTCCTGAGCGCCCTCCTTGCTCGAGTAGAGGTTGGGCTTGCCCGGCAGGTACTTGTCGCCGTACTCGCTGCCAATGAAGCCACGCACCATCTCCACGGCGTCGGCGGACAGGTTGGTCGAGTCGGTACGCATGTAGGTGATGTAGCCGGCCTCGTACAGACGCTGGGCCATCATCATGGTCTTCTTCACACCGAAGCCCAGGCGGTTGCTCGCCGCCTGCTGCAGGGTGGAGGTGATGAAGGGCGCCGAAGGCTTGCTGCTGGTCGGACGGTCCTCACGCTTGGCCACGCTGTAGCTGGAAGCCTTGAGCTTCTCCAGCGCGGCCATGGCCTGGGCCTCGTTGACCGGTTTGAAGGCCGCACCCTTCTCGCGCACCACCTCGAAACGCACCTTGGCGTTCTTCGCGGTACCGAGGTCGGCGTGCACTTCCCAGTATTCTTCCGGCACGAAGGCGCGGATCTCTTTCTCGCGCGCCACCACCAGCTTCACGGCCACCGATTGCACGCGACCGGCAGACAGACCACGCGCGATCTTCGCCCACAGCAGCGGCGAGACCATGTAGCCCACCACGCGATCGAGGAAGCGCCGTGCCTGCTGCGCGTTGACGCGGTTGATATCCAGGTCGCCGGGCCTGGAGAAGGCTTCCTGAATCGCCTTCTTGGTGATCTCGTTGAACACCACGCGCTTGTAACGGGCGTAATCGCCGCCGATGGACTCGCGCAGGTGCCAGGCGATGGCTTCCCCTTCACGGTCCAAGTCGGTCGCGAGATAGATGGTGTCGGCATCCTTGGCCAGACGACGCAGTTCGTCGATCACCTTTTCCTTGCCGGGCAGGATCTCGTACTTGGCCTTCCAGCCATGCTCGGGGTCGACCCCCATGCGCGCGAACAGCTGACGTTTGGCCTTCTCCTTGGGCGACAGCGCCGGGGCTTCGCCGGCGGCCTTGCCGCGCTTGGCAGGCTCCTTGTTGGCGCTTGCCGAGCCACTGGTAGGCAGGTCACGGATGTGGCCGATGCTCGACTTCACCACGTACTGGTTGCCCAGGTACTTGTTGATGGTCTTGGCCTTGGCCGGGGATTCCACGATGACCAGCGATTTGCCCATGGATCAGAAAATTCCTGAATTGCGAAATATAGAAGGCACGGAGCCGAGGGTGTTTACAAAGCAGCGAGCGAAGGTCAGGCAAGGCGAAAACAGTCGAGAAAGTGCTGTGTACGAGCTGTACATGAGCATTCTGAGGCTGGTTTCAACGCGGCATGGCCGAGTGCAGCAATTTGCAGACGCCCTCTAAGGCCCCGCTATATATAGTGGCGACCAAGCGAAGGTCAAGCGCAGGGTCTGCGCAGTCAGACTTGATGCGCCCCAATCGGGCTGACTTCAGCCTGAATCAAAGCAAAGCGTGGAACGCGCTTGCCGTCCACCTCGACCTCCTCGCAGAACATGCTCAGCGGTCGCACCCAGAGGCCGAACTCGCCGTACAGCGCCTGGTAGACCACGACCTCTTCCTCGCTCTCGGAATGCCGCGCCACACCGAAGACACGGTACTGCGGGCCTTTGTAATGGCGATAGAGTCCTGACTGCAACTGCATTGAAAGGGTTCCCGAAGTGAAAAGCCGTAAAAAGCAAAACCGGGGCACTGGGCCCCGGTTTCGTGTCCGCTAGCGCTTAAACGCGCTCGAAGACGGTGGTGATGCCTTGGCCAAGGCCCACGCACATGGTGGAGACACCCAGGGTGCCGCCGTTCTGCTTCATGACGTTGAGCAGGGTACCGGAGATACGGGCCCCGGAACAACCGAAGGGGTGACCCAAGGCGATCGCGCCGCCGTGCAGGTTGACCTTCTCTTCCATCTTGTCGAGCAGTTTCAGGTCCTTCAGCACCGGCAGGGCCTGTGCGGCGAAGGCTTCGTTGAGCTCGACGAAATCGATGTCGGCCATGCTCAGACCCGCGCGCTTGAGCGCCTTCTGAGTGGACGGCACCGGGCCGTAACCCATGATCGCCGGATCGACACCGGCAACGGCCATGGCACGCACCACGGCCATCGGCTGGATGCCCAGGTCCTGAGCACGCTGGGCGCTCATGACGATCATGCAGGAGGCGCCGTCGGTGATCTGCGAGGAGGTACCGGCAGTCACGGTGCCGCCTTTCGGGTTGAAGGCAGGCTTCAGCGCAGCCAGGCTCTCGAGGGTAGTTTCCGGACGAATGGTTTCGTCGAAATCGTACATCTTGAGGAAGCCGTTCTCGTCGCAGCCTTGCATCGGGATGATTTCATCCTTGAACTTGCCTTCGACGGTGGCCTTGTGTGCCAGACGGTGCGAACGCTCACCGAAGGCGTCCTGCTGCTCGCGGCCGATGCCGTGCATCTTGCCCAGCATCTCGGCGGTCAGGCCCATCATGCCGGACGCCTTGGCGGCGTACAGCGACAGGTGCGGGTTCGGGTCGACACCGTGCATCATGCCAACGTGGCCCATGTGCTCCACACCACCGACGACGAACACGTCGCCGTTGCCGGTCTGGATCGCCTGCACGGCAGTGTGCAGCGCGCTCATGGACGATCCGCACAGACGGCTGACGGTCTGGCCGGCGCTGGTGTGCGGGATCTGGGTCATCAGCGACGCCATGCGCGCGATGTTCCAGCCCTGCTCCAGGGTCTGGTTGACGCAGCCCCAGATCACGTCCTCGACCTCGGCCGGATCGACCTTGGCGTTACGCTCCAGCAGCTTGCTGATCAGGTGCGCGGACATGGTCTCGGCGCGGGTGTTGCGGTGCATGCCGCCCTTGGAACGACCCATCGGGGTACGACCGAAGTCGACGATCACTGCATCTCTAGGATTCAGGCTCATAAATTCACTCTCGCTCTAGTCGTTGCGCGCTTAACCGAAGAACTTCTGGCCGTTGGCGGCCATTTCGCGAAGCTTGGCGGTCGGGTGGTACAGCGCGCCCAGGTCGGCGTACTTGTCGGCCAGGGCGACGAACTCGGCGACACCGATGGAATCGATGTAGCGCAGCGCACCGCCACGGAAGGGAGGGAAGCCGATGCCGTAGATCAGGCCCATGTCGGCCTCAGCTGCGGTGTCGACGATGCCGTCTTCCAGGCAACGAACGGTTTCCATGCACAGCGGGATCATCATGAAGTTGATGATGTCCTCGTCGGTGACTTCACGCTCTTCGACCACGATCGACTTCAGCAGCTCGTAGGCAACCGGGTCGGAGACCTTCTTCGGCTTGCCGCGCTTGTCGGTCTCGTAGGCGTAGAAGCCCTTGCCATTCTTCTGGCCCAGGCGGTCGGCCTCGTACATCACGTCGACGGCGGTCTTGCCTTCCACGGCCATGCGGTCCGGGAAGCCTTCAGCCATCACGTCACGGCCGTGGTGACCGGTGTCGATGCCGACCACGTCGGACAGGTAGGCCGGGCCCATGGGCCAGCCGAACTTTTCCATCACCTTGTCGATGCGCACGAAGTCGACACCGAAGCCCAGCAGCTTGGAGAAGCCGCCGAAGTACGGGAACAGCACGCGGTTGACCAGGAAGCCGGGGCAGTCGTTGACCACGATCGGGTTCTTGCCCATCTTCTTGGCGTAGGCAACGGTGGTGGCCACGGCCACTTCGCTGGACTTCTCGCCACGGATGACTTCGACCAGCGGCATCATGTGCACCGGGTTGAAGAAGTGCATGCCGACGAAGTTTTCCGGACGCTTGAGCGCCTGGGCCAGCAGGCTGATGGAGATGGTCGAGGTGTTGGAAGCCAGGATGGCGTCCTCACGCACGACGCCTTCCACTTCGGCCAGCACGATCTGCTTGACCTTGGGGTTCTCGACCACAGCTTCGACGACGATGTCGACGTTGCCGAAATCACCGTAGGACATGGTCGGACGGATGGCGTTGAGCGCCTCGGCCATCTTCGCCGGGGTCATGCGGCCCTTCTCGACGCGCTTGCCGAGCAGCTTGGAGGCCTCGTTCAGGCCCATCTGGATACCCTCTTCACGGATATCCTTCATCAGGATCGGCGTGCCCTTGGAAGCCGACTGGTAGGCGATACCGCCGCCCATGATGCCGGCGCCGAGTACGGCAGCCAGTTTCACGTCACGCGCGATTTCGTCGTGGTGCTTGGCCTTCTTCTTCAGCTCCTGGTCGTTCAGGAACAGACCGATCAGGCTCTCGGCAACCGAGGTCTTGGCCAGTTTGACGAAGCCGGCGGCCTCGACTTCCAGCGCCTTGTCACGGCCGAAGTTGGCGGCTTTCTGGATCGACTTGATCGCCTCGACCGGTGCCGGGTAGTTCGGGCCGGCCTGGCCAGCGACGAAGCCCTTGGCGGTCTCGAAGCACATCATCTGCTCGATGGCGTTGAGCTTGAGCTTTTCCAGCTTGGGCTGACGCTTGGCCTTGTAGTCCAGCTCGCCAGAGATGGCGCGCTTGACCAGGTCCAGCGCGGCGTCCTTGAGCTTGGCAGGGGCGACGACGGCGTCGACGGCACCAACCTTCAGGGCGTCGGCAGCCTTGTTTTCCTTGCCCGAAGCGATCCACTCGACCGCGTTGTCGGTACCGATCACGCGCGGCAGGCGCACGGTGCCGCCGAAGCCCGGGTAGATGCCCAGTTTGACTTCCGGCAGACCGATCTTGGCGGTCTCGCTCATCACACGGTAGTCACCGGCCAGGCACATCTCGAAACCGCCACCCAGGGCGATGCCGTTGATGGCGACGACGGTCGGCACGGCGAGGTCTTCGAAATCACTGAAGATCTTGTTGGCTTCCAGGTTGCCAGCCACCAGCTCTTCGTCGGGCAGCTTGAAGTTGTCGACGAACTCGGTGATATCGGCGCCGACGATGAATACGTCCTTGCCACTGGTGACAATCACGCCCTTGATCGAACCGTCAGCCTTGATCGCGTCGACGGAGGCGCGCAGCTCGTTGAGGGTAAGACGGTTGAATTTGTTGACGGACTCACCCTTGAGGTCGAAATTCAATTCGACGATGCCGCTCTCAAGAGCCTTAACCGTGATGGCTTTACCTTCGTAAATCATCAACTGATCTCCACGGTATGGAAGCTGAACAGTACACATCGGAGCCAACCGGCAGGCCTGCCCGCGGCACAGCCGTCGAGCATAGCCCCAATCGGTACGACACACCCGCCGACGCGATATTCGGGCTGTGTTGGCGCGCCTGACCAGGCAAACGCTCAATTCATACGCCCGTTTGATTTGGGTGTGCACACCTTCGGGGAAAAGCCCGCGCTTGTCAATTGGCCTCGTTTCGACGTTTTCCCGACGATTTGCGCAAGCCTGGTCACGCGCGGCCTCCAGCGGGTCTCGATAAATAGCGTCAATATCGTGCCATTGCCGGTGTTTTCGCGTTTGTTGCAGGCAAGCCCGACTCCCTAGCCAAACGCCGACGCTCCGGGTACAGTCGTCTCACTTTCGGCTGGCACAGCGCCACCCGTGAGCACTACAACAACAAATCGAGCCCCACGATGGGCCACACGGAGTCGCCAATGTCGAGCCGCCGTTCGCTTGCATTCCCCCTGAGCGCCCTGCTCGTTCTGCTGTTCACGTTGCTTTCCTCTCCCTTGCTCAATGCCGCGCCGGCCGATGACCTGCTGCGCCTGCACCAGCTGCGCCTGGCGATGCAGAAGAGCCTGGGCGACTTCTACATGTACAACGGCATGGAAGGCGACCAGCGCTATGCGCGGATGATCGGCGAATCACTGCAGGACGTGCAGTCGCACCTCAGCGCCCTGGGCGACATGCCCGGCGACGCCAGCAGGGCCCTGCGCGCGCAGCTGCTGAGCAACTGGCAGAGCTACCACGCCTCGCTCCAGGCACTGATGGAAGCCATGCGCACCAAGGGCTACACCGACCTGCAGCCGGTTGCCGACCTCGCCGACAGCAATCAGCGCCTGATGGCCATCAGTCAGGAGCTGTATCAGAAGATTCAACAGGAGAGCGGCCACAGCGTTCCGCCGCTCACCCAGAAAAGCCGCGAGCAGAGCCTGCTGATGCAGAACATCGCCCTGGACTATGCCTCGCGCAGCGCCTCGGTCGGCGCCAGCTTCTTCGGTGGTGGCGAGGAGCGGGCAATCGACGAGCTGGCGGGTGAGTTCGCCAGCAAGCTGGACAGTCTCAGCAGCGCGCAGCAGAACACGCCGGAAATCAGCGCTGCGCTGAACACCATCGAGACCAAATGGCGTTACATCGAGAAATCGCTGCGCAACTACAACGAAAATACCGTACCTTTCCTGATCAGCAAGTATTCCGACAGCATCATCGAAGGCCTCGAAGGCGTATCGGCGCAATATGCCGCCAGCCAGCACTGATGCCCCGCATTCCGGCCTGCCTGGCCACCTCCGCCCGGTGCTCGCACTGGGCTTTTTCTTTTCCCTGCCATGATCGGTCGCCCTATCGCATGCAATGGGGCCATACTTGATACAGCGCTATTTGCCTTTCACGAGGAGTTCACCATGCCCTACCAGCATATTCTGGTCGCCGTAGACCTGACCGACGAATGCGACCCCGTGGTGGTTCGCGCACAGAAACTGGCGCAGGCCAGCGGAGCGAAGATGTCCTTGGTGCACATCGTCGAGCCCATGGCCATGGCCTTCGGTGGTGACGTGCCGATGGACCTGTCGATGCTGCAGCAACAGCAGTTCGAACAGGCTCGCGAGCGCCTGGACAGCTTCTCCGGCAAGTACCCCGAGCTCGCCGCGGACCAGCGCCACCTCGCCTACGGCCAGCCACGCCAGGAAATCCACCGTCTCGCCGAAGAACAGGGTTGCGACCTGATCGTGGTCGGCAGCCATGGCCGCCACGGCCTGGCACTGCTGCTCGGCTCGACCGCCAACGACGTGCTGCACGGTGCGCCCTGCGACGTGCTCGCGGTGCGCCTGAAGAAGCCGGAAAAACACGCCTGATCCTGTATCCCGCGCTCATCGCTGAGCTGCGGGAGATCACAACTGGCGGCGCTTCGTTGCTCAGTCGAACGAATCGCCGGCACTCATGACCAGCGGACGGATCTTCTGCAGCTGAGTCTCCAGCGATACCGTCATGCTCGACGACATGGAGAAGAAGGTGAGGAAGGCCTTGAGGTTCGAATCACCCTCGCAGGTGTCGTGGATGCGCTGCCAGAACGCCTGGTTGACCAGCTTCAGTTGCTGGAACAGGCGCACCAGCCCCTTGAGTTCCCAATCGGCCAGACGCCCTTCACGCATGTTGAAGTACTGCCGTGTGAGGTAGAGCGACACCGCGCGCAGGATGAACTCCTGGTTGTTGGCGAACGGCAGGTGATGCTGCGCCATGGGCCGCAGGCGACCCAGCAGCGGGCAGGCGCTGGTGGCCATGATCACCCCCAGCAGCGCACGCAGCCCCTCCTCCAGGCCCAGGTGCTTGGTGTACTCGCGCTCCGGCGTGCGAACCCAGACACTGGCTTTCTTGAACGCCGGCAGGCCGCGAAAATCCTCGATCACCCGATGCAGGTCGACCGCCGCCGGGCAGTTGCTGAACTGCTCGCGGCTGAGCGGGCAGTTGCTGCACTGCTGGTGCCCGAGACGCGTCCAGGCAGGTGCCTGCTGAGCCTCCTCGGGGTCGTACTCCCGGTTCAGCTCGATCCGATAGCTGAACTGATGATTGTCATCCAGAGTAATGCGGTACTCGATGGCCATGCCTGTTCGTTCCTTCGTCAGCCTTCCAGCTCTGCCCAGCGCTCGATCAACCTGTCCAACTCCTTCTGCAGGTCATCGAGACGCGCCAATACGTCCGTGGTGGTCTGCACCGGCTGCTGATAGAAGCCGGGATCCGCAATCCGTTCCTGCAACGCGGCCATCTCCTGCTCCAGGGCATCGATCTGCCCGGGGATCGCTTCGAGTTCGCGCTGCAGCTTGTAGCTGAGTTTCTTCTTCGCCGGCTCGCTGCTTTCCTGAACCGGTTGTGGCGCCGCTGCCGCCGGCGCCTCGACGACCGCGCTGGCCAGCTCGGCCTTGCCCGACTTGCTCTCGCCAACACCGAGCAGGCGCGGCGAACCACCCTGGCGTAGCCAGTCCTGGTAGCCACCCACGTACTCGCGCACCTTGCCCTCGCCCTCGAACACCAGGGTGCTGGTCACGACATTGTCGAGGAAGGCACGATCGTGGCTGACCATCAGCACCGTACCAGGGAAGTTAAGCAGGACTTCTTCGAGCAGTTCCAGAGTTTCTACATCCAGGTCGTTGGTCGGTTCATCGAGCACCAGCAGGTTGGCCGGTTTGCTGAACAGCTTCGCCAGCAACAGTCGTGCCCGTTCACCTCCAGAGAGCGCCTTCACCGGGGTGCGCGCCCGCTGCGGACTGAACAGAAAGTCGCCCAGGTAGCTCAGCACGTGGCGGTTCTGCCCATCGATGCTGATGAAGTCGCGCCCTTCGGCGACGTTGTCGATCACCGTCTTCTCCGGCTCGAGCTGGTGACGCAATTGGTCGAAATATGCCACTTCCAGCTTGGTGCCCACTTCGATGCCACCACTGCTCGGCTGCAGGTCACCCAGCAGCAGCTTGAGCAAGGTGGTCTTGCCGGTGCCGTTGGCGCCCAGCAGGCCGATGCGGTCGCCACGCTGCAGCACCATGGAGAAATCCCTGACCAGGAACGGACCGCCGGCATGGGCGAAACTGACGTTCTCCGCCACCATGACCTGCTTGCCGGACTTGTCCGCCGTCTCCAGCTGGATGGTGGCCTTGCCCTGACGCTCGCGACGTTCGGCGCGCTCGGCACGCATCGCCTTGAGCGCACGCACGCGGCCTTCGTTGCGCGTACGGCGTGCCTTGATGCCCTGGCGAATCCACACTTCCTCCTGGGCCAGACGCTTGTCGAACAGCGCGTTGGCGGTTTCCTCGGCGGCGAGCTGCTGCTCCTTGTGCACGAGGAAGCTGGCGTAGTCACCATTCCAGTCGATCAGCCCGCCACGATCCAGCTCGAGGATGCGCGTGGCCAGGTTCTGCAGGAAGGAGCGGTCGTGGGTGATGAACAGCACGGCGCCGCCGAAGTCCTTCAGCGCTTCTTCGAGCCAGGCGATGGCGCCGATATCCAGGTGGTTGGTCGGTTCGTCGAGCAGCAGCAGATCCGGCTCGGAAACCAGCGCCTGCGCCAGCAGCACGCGGCGGCGCCAGCCACCGGACAGCTCGGCGAGGGTCTTGTCGGCAGGCAGTTGCAGGCGGCTCAGGGTGCTGTCGACCAGTTGCTGCAAACGCCAACCGTCCTTGGCTTCCAGCTCCTGCTGGACGTGCATCAGTTGCTCGAGATCGTCATCGCCCGAGATGTGCTGCGCCAGGTGGTGATAACGCGCCAACAGCTCGCCGACTCCGGCCAGGCCTTCGGCGACCACGTCGAACACCGTGCGCTCGTCGGCACGCGGCAACTCCTGCGGCAACTCGCCGATCTTCAGCCCGGGCGTCCGCCAGATTTCGCCGTCATCCGGCATCTGGTCGCCCTTGACCAGGCGCAGCATGCTCGACTTGCCGGTACCGTTGCGGCCGATGATGCACACCCGTTCGCCCCGTGCGATCTGCCACGACACCCCGTCGAGCAGGGGCATGGCGCCATAGGCGAGGGATACGTCAGCGAACTTGAGCAGGGTCATGGGCATCTCCAGAAACAGGGGGCGCATTCTACCCGAGATGCAACCGGGCTGTTGCCGTTTCGCGCCGGCAACGGCATCCACCCGGATGCCGCCCGAGCGCCCCGGTGCCGCTTTTTTGCCGCATATGTCCGTCCGGCGCTGCGCCATTCACCCTGCCTCGATGAAGCGCTAAGCTAGACGTATGCAACAACACGGACCGTGTTGCCCAATCACCCGCTTGCCCCTGGATATACCATGCGCAGTCGCTTTCTCTCCGTAATTTCCTGCCTGATTCTCACCTCCGCCGGCGTCGCCAGCGCCGAAGCCGCCAGCCTTGCCCAGCAGCGCCAGTACTACGACGAAGCCAAGCGCGCACTGGCCAAGGGCGACAGCGGTCCCTACCGCACCTACCAGACAGCGCTGCGTGACTACCCGCTGACGCCCTACCTGACCTACGACGACCTGACCAGCCGGCTCAAGTCCGCCAGCAATGCCGAGATCGAGAAGTTTCTCGCCGAGCATGGCGACCTGCCGCAAGCCAGCTGGATGAAGCTGCGCTGGTTGCGCATGCTGGCCGAGCGAGGCGACTGGAAACCCTTTCTCGCGCACTACGATCCGGCGATGAACTTCACCGAACTGGACTGCCTCTACGGCCAGTACCAGATGACCCATGGCCAGGTCGCGGAAGGCAATGCCACGGCCGAGAAGCTCTGGCTGGTGGGCAAGTCGCAACCCAATGCCTGCGACCCGCTGTTCGAGCGCTGGACGGCCAACGGCCAGCTCACGGAGAGCCGCCGCTGGCAGCGCACCAAGCTGGCCGTCGAGGCCGGCAACTACGGTTTGGCCAACTACCTGGTCAAGGGTCTGTCCACCCTCGGCACCCACGGCAAGCTGTTGCTCGAGGTGGCGCAGAAACCGCAAACCCTGAAGCAGACCGCACGTTTCGCTCCGGCCGACGAGGCAATGGGCGACGTGGTCGGTCTCGGCCTGCGCCGCCTGGCCCGGCAGAGCCCGGAAGACGCCCTGCCGCTGCTGGACAGCTACGCGCAGCGCATGAAGTTCTCCGAACAGGAGAAGGTCGCCATCGCCCGGCAGATCGGCCTGACCCTGGCCAAGCGCTTCGATATGCGCGGGCTGCAGGTGATGGCCAAGTACGACCCGGAACTGCGCGACAACAGCGTCAGCGAGTGGCGCGCACGGCTGCTGCTGCGCAACGCTCGCTGGGATGAGGCCTACCAGCTGACCCAGCGCATGCCCGCCGAGCTGGCCAGCAGCAACCGCTGGCGCTACTGGAACGCCCGCAGCCTGCAACTGGCCCAGCCCAACAGCCAGCAACCGGCCGTGCTGTTCCAGGCACTGGCCAAGGAGCGTGACTTCTACGGCTTCATGGCCGCCGACCAGGTCAAGGCCCCCTACCAGCTGAACAACCAGCCGCTGCACATCGACCCCAAGGTCATCCAGAAGGTGCGCAACACGGCCGGCATCCGCCGCGCCATGGAATTCCACGCCCTGGGGCAGATCGTCGACGGCCGACGCGAGTGGTACCACGTCAGCCGCCTGTTCAGTCGCGATGAACTGGTGGCCCAGGCACGCCTGGCCTACGACATGGAGTGGTACTTCCCCGCCATCCGCACGATCAGCCAGGCCCAGTACTGGGACGACCTGGAAGTGCGCTTCCCCATGGCGCACCGGGATGACCTGGTGCGTGAAGCCCGACGCCGTGACATCCATTCGAGCTGGGTATTCGCCATCACCCGCCAGGAGAGCGCGTTCATGGCCGACGCCCGCTCCCATGCCGGCGCGATGGGCCTGATGCAGCTGATGCCGGCCACCGCCCGGGAAACCGCACGCAAGTTCGGCATTCCGCTGTCCTCGGCGAAGCAGGCGATCAACCCGGAGACCAACATCCAGCTGGGCGCCGCCTACCTGAGCCAGGTGTATGGCCAGTTCAACGGCAACCGCGTGCTCGCCTCGGCGGCCTACAACGCCGGCCCAGGCCGCGTGCGCCAGTGGCTGCGCGGCGCCAATCACCTGAGCTATGACGTCTGGGTGGAGAACATCCCGTTCGACGAGACCCGCCAGTACGTGCAGAACGTGCTGTCCTACTCGGTCATCTACGGCCAGAAGCTCAATGCGCCCCACCCGCTGGTGGCCTGGAACGAGCGCTTCTTTGACGACCAGTGAAACCGCGTGCGCTGCAAGCCATGAGCGCTGAACACAGCGCTGCGGCTTGCAGCCTGAGGCTCATGGCCTGCTGCTTATTCCAGCACCTCGACCGGCATGCCCACCTGCAGCTCGCCTACGCCGCGCGGTAGCAGGTTCTGACCGAAGTACACATCGCCATCGCGCTCACGGTAGGTCTTCAGCGTGGCCAGCGGTTCACGCTGGGCATGGCGCTCGCCGGTCTGCGGATCGACGGTGGTGAGGATGCAGCGCGAGCAGCCCTTGGCCACGTCGAACTCCACCTCGCCAATGCGAATGCGCTTCCAGCTGTCTTCCGCGTAGGCCTCGCTGCCGGTGACCACCAGGTTGGGGCGAAAGCGCAGCATCGACAGTGGCTGGCCGACACGCCGCGACAGATCGTCCAGCGACGCCTGGCCGATCAGCAGCAGCGGGAAACCATCGGCGAAGGCCACCCGGTCCCCTGGCTGCGCATAGGCGGTATCGACCTGGCGGGTACGCTCGTCTGGCACCTGTACCAGGCGACAGGACTTGCCCAACAGCGCACTGAGCCAGGCGGCCGCTTCGTCGCCGGCATCCGGCACGCGCAGGCTGTCACGCCAGACGGTCACACCGCGCAACGCCTGATCCGGCTCGGGAAGCGCGACGCACAGATCCTCGACCCCGGCCGCGCTGAGCGTCAGGCCGCCACGGCCGTCGTACAGAGCACTCAACTGGCTCATCTGCGGCAGCAGGCGTTGCGTGATGAAGCGACCGTTGTCGGCATCGACCACCATCCAACGGCGGTCGCCATTGAGCCCCAGGCCATCGACCGCGCTGCGCTGCAGCGCCTCGCCGCGCCCGGACTTGAGCGGATAGCGGTACAGCTCCGAAAGACTCGGCATGGGTCAGCTCCCTGTTGGCAAAACGCCGTTATACGAGCTGACGCCGATGCTCACAAGCACCAGGCTGCAGGAAACAGGGTAAACCCGGGTAGCGGGTTGGCGGACGGGCAGCGTCAGCGCCAGACGGTCGCCCCGCCCGCGCCGCGACGCAAGGACGAAACCTGGCGTGTAGCCCTAGCGGGGCTCGTCGAGCTCCAGGCGCGTGCGGATCACGTCCACCAGCTTGTCCGGCTGGAACTTGGAGAGGAAACCGTCGCAGCCGACCTTCTTCACCATGGCCTCGTTGAAACTGCCGGACAACGAGGTGTGCAACACCACGTAGAGGTCCTTGAGGCGCGGGTCGCTGCGAATCTCGCTGGTCAGCCGGTAGCCGTCCATTTCCGGCATCTCGGCATCGGTGAAGACCATCAGCAGTTTGTCGGTCATCACCTCACCACTGTCGGCCCACTTCTTCAGCAGGTTGAAGGCCTTGAGGCCGTCGCTGGCCATGTGCAGGCGAATGCCCAGCTGGGTCAGGGTGTCACGCAGCTGGCTGAGCGCCACGCTGGAGTCGTCGACCAGCAGGACCTCACGCCCACGCGCCTTCTCCAGCAGCGGGTCGGCCAGCTTCTCGGCCGATACCTTGGTGCTCATCGGCACGATCTCGGCCAGAACCTTCTCCACGTCGATCACCTCGACGATCTGCTCGTCGACCTTGGTGATGGCGGTCAGGTAGTGCTGCCGGCCGGCACCGCCAGGGGGCGGTTGGATCGACTCCCAGTTGAGGTTGAGGATGCGGTCGACGCTGCCGACCAGAAATGCCTGCACGGAGCGGTTGTATTCGGTGACGATGATGGTGCTGCGCTCATCCGGCACCAGCGGGCGCATGCCGATGGCCTGAGACAGGTCGATCACCGGCAGGGTCTGACCACGCAGGTTGACCACGCCACAGACGAAGCGATGGCGCTGGGGCATCAGCGTCAGCTTGGGCATCTGCAGGACTTCCTGCACCTTGAACACGTTGATCGCGAACAGCTGCCGGCCGCCCAGGCGGAACATGAGGATTTCCAGGCGGTTTTCGCCGACCAGTTGCGTGCGTTGATCTACTGAATCAAGAATGCCGGCCATCATGCGCTCCCGTGGTGTTTAGTGAGTCTAGCCTGCCATTAGGGTTATCGGCGAGCGGCCGGCAGACTGTAGCATTGCTGGCGCTCAGCCATCATGCCTCAGCCCTCTTCACCTGACCAGCGACCGAGTAGCGGGGAATGCTCCGGCAGGTGCAGACGCAGGGCAGCAGGCACCGCGTCGAAACGCAGGCGCTCGCTCGTCATCGGCTCGCCATCGAGGTTGAGGTCGAGCCCCTCGCTGGCCTCGACCTCGACCCAGGGCAGGCGAGCGTTGATCGCCACGCTCTGCAGGCCGCGCATGCCACCCGACAGCAGGGTGCCCAGGGTCGTCACCACATCCTGCGCGGCCGGTACGATGCAGACGTCCAGCAGGCCGTCGTCGACCCTGGCCTGCGGGCACAGTACATGGCCGCCGCCGGCCTGACGGCCGTTGCCGATGCCCAGCGCGAGAAACTCCCCCTGCCAGTCGAAGTCCGGCCCGTGGAAGCGCCCCGTGGCGGCGCGCACCTCGGAAAAGCGGCTGAGCCCGGTGAGCAGGTAGGCGGCGCCACCCAGCACCTTCTTCAGTTCTTCCGGCGTGTTGGCGGTGACGTTGGAGCCGAAGCCGCCCGTGGCCATGTTGAGGAAGGCGCGTTCGCCCGCCATCCCGACATCCACACTCACCGGCTCGACCTCCAGCAGCGCCAGCGCAGCGGCGGGGGCCAGGGCGATACCGGCGGCGTGGGCAAAGTCATTGGCGGTGCCCAGTGGCAGCAGCGCCAGGCTCGCCTCGCTCCGTGCCCTGACCAGCGCCTCCACCACATCGCGCAGGGTGCCATCGCCACCGCCGGCGAGCAGCGTCCGATAGCCGGCCGCCAGCCCTTCCTCGACCAGTCGTTCGGCGTCACCGCCTTCCCAGGTCAGGCGCACCGCCAGGTCCCAGCCACGCTCGCGCAGGCCGTTAACCGCCGCCCTCACCTCTTCGTTCAGTGCCTGTTTGCCATGCAGGATCAGCCAGGCCTTGCGCTCGCCCATCGCACTCCTCCTTGAAGGGTTCAGCGAAAGCCTAGTGCTTGGCCTTCGCGAAAATAATCGAATAAATCGATGTTAATGCCAAAAATATTGCGCTTTAAAATCGATTAAACCAAATGGATCATGCCGCCATCGACACTGCCCGGGACTCAGCCCTGGCGTGACAGGAGGATTGACCATGATTGACGTACGTCCGTTCGAACAACTCGGTGGCGCCCACCACGGCTGGCTCAATGCCCGCCACCATTTTTCCTTCGCCGAATACTACGATCCGCAGCGCATGAGCTGGGGCAACCTGCGTGTCTGGAACGACGACGAGATCGCGCCGCACTCGGGCTTCCCGCCCCATCCGCATCGTGACATGGAGATCATCACCTATGTCCGCAAAGGGGCGATCAGCCACGAGGACAACCTGGGCAACAAGGGCCGTACCGAGGCCGGCGATGTGCAGGTGATGAGCGCCGGCACCGGGATCGCCCACAGCGAGTACAACCTGGAGGATGAGACCACCAAGATCTTCCAGATCTGGATCCAGCCGACCCAGGCGGGCCTGCCGCCGTCCTGGGGCGCCAAGCCGTTTCCCAAGGGAGATCGCTCCGGAGCCTTCGTCACCCTGGCCAGTGGCTACGAGGAAGATGTCGACGCCCTGCGCATCCGCACCGATGCGCGACTGCTAGCCGCCACGATCAAGGCCGGACAGACTGCCGAGTACCGCCTGCAGCCGGGGCGCAAGGCCTATCTGGTCGCGGCCAGCGGCGCCTTCAGCGTCAACGGCGTGGCCGCCAAGGCACGTGACGGGGTGGCCATCGCTGAGGAAACGCAGCTGCGCGTCGAAGCGCAGGAAGACAGCGAGATCGTGCTGGTGGACGTCGCCTGAGGCCATTTGGGGGCGACGCACCTCCTGGCTTGCAGCCCTAGGCCGGATAGCCGGTGATCTTGCGGATGCGCTGGTACAGCGGCCTGAGCTGGCGATACATGCGCTGGTAGACCTGCGTGTAGAGCTGCTCGTAGGTGCGCTGCGCCGCCGGGTCGGGCTCGAAGACCTGGCCGACGCGGGTCATCGCGGCGATGGCGGCCGCATAGTCGGCATGCAGGCCAAGGCCCACGGCGCAGTTGATCGCCGCCCCGAGGCCGCTGGTTTCGTACAGATGCGGGCGCTCTGCCGGCAGGCCGAAGATGTCGGCGGTCAGCTGCATCGCCGCATCGCTCTGCGAACCACCGCCGGACACGCGCAGGCGCCGGATCGGCGTGCCGGCACGCTTCTCGATGCGCTCCTTGCCCTGGCGCAGGGCATAGGCCAGCCCTTCGAGGATGGCGCGATACAGGTGCGCGCGCGTGTGCACGTCACCGAAGCCGATGATCGAGCCCTTGGCCTCCAGTCCGGGCTCCCGGATGCCGGGGGTCCAGTAGGGCTGCAGCATCAGGCCCATGGAGCCGGGGGGCACGGCGTTGACCAGTTCGTCGAACAGGGCCTCGGGCGCCACGCCCAGAGCCTCGGCGCGCTGCATCTCACGCAGGCCGAACTCGCGCTTGAACCAGCTGACCATCCAGAAACCGCGATAGATCATCACCTCGGTATTGAAGTGATCCGGCAGCGCTGCCGGGTACGGCGGAATCAGCGCGATGGTCTCCAGATAACGACTGCGGGTGGTGTTGATGGTCGCCGTGGTGCCGTAGGAGAGGCACGCGGTGCTGGCGTCCAGTGCGCCGGAGCCGAGCACCTCGCAGGCCTTGTCGGCACCTGCGGCGATCAGCGGCAGCCCCTCGGGAATACCGGTGTGACGACTCGCCTGCGCCGAGATGCTGCCCAGGCGCTCGCCCGGTTTGAACAGCTCGGGCAGCTGTTCCCGGCGTACCGCCAGCGCCTGCCATTTCCAGTCCCGCGGCGCAGCCCAGCACAGGCGCTTGTAGTCGAACGGCAGGTAGGCCACGCAACTGCTGGTCGAGTCGACGAAACGACCACACAGACGATGGGTGAGAAAGCCCGAGAGCAGCAGCACCTTGTGCGTGCGGGCGGCGATCTCCGGTTGCTGCTGGGCGACCCAGTTGACCTCGGCCTGGCCACGGAAGTGATCGACCGCCTCCTCGGCACGGGCCAGTTTGAACAGCCAGCCCCACGGCCCCTTGATGCGCTCCCGGACCTCGGCACGACGCTGGTCGAGCCAGAGGATCGTCGGGCGCAGCGGCGTGCCCTGCTCATCGACATGAATGACGCTGCCACGCTGCGTGGTCACCGCCACGCCCCTGATCAGGCTGCGGTCGATGTCCGCCTGCTGCCAGAGCAGCCGACAGGCCTCGCCCAGGCTGGCCCAGTAGTACTCCGGGTCCTGCTCGGCCCAGCCCGGCTGGCTGGAGAAGTACGGGTCGAGCTCCACCTTGCCCTTGGCGAGCAGGTTGCCGGCGGTATCGAACAGCAGCGCACGCACGCTCTGGGTGCCGTTGTCGATGCTCAGCAGGTAGCTTGGTTCGCTCAAGGTGTGATCCTTCTTGTCAGGCATGTGGCTGCGTGGCCGGCTGCATACCGGGCGCGGCTTCTTCGTTTGTCCCGGTTCGCGTCCGGGCTGCCAGCGGCGGCCAGGCCACCACTGGATGATCAGGCTGGCGGCAAGCTGTAGCAGCGTTGCCAGAGCGCCAGGTAGTTCGCTTGTTCCTGCTGCCAGCGCTCGTCGCTCCAGCCCAGGCGTGGCTGGCACAGCGCACGTATGCGCGGCAACTCGGCACGCCCGCCTTCGGCCAGCAACAGGCCCAGACGGGTACGGCGCAGCAGCAGGTCGTCCAGGTGCAGCACCAGTTCGCCGTCGGCGGCCCAGGCCAGCTCGGCCCACAGGGTGTCGGTGCCGGCGACGCACGCCTCACCCAGGGCTTCGATTCGCCGCAGCACCTCGCCCAGCTGGCGACCATGGCGACCGGCCAGACGCCGCTGCTGCGCCGGGCTCAGCGACGCCATGGACGGCAAAGCTTCAGCGCGGAACACCGCACAACCGCGGTCGTCGACCGTCTTGCCGACGAAACCGGCGCAGGCCCGCAGCACCTCCAGCGCCAGCAGCCGGAAGGTCGTCAGCTTGCCGCCGGCCAGAGTCACGCACCCCGGCTCGACCCACAGCGCATGCTCGCGCTTCTCGTCCGAGGGCTTCAGGCCGACGGCGCCGTCACTCACCACCGGACGCACGCCGGCCCAGGTCGCCAGCACGTCGGCGCGGCCGACCAGGGCCTGGGGAAACTGCTGGGCACAGGCCGCCAGCAGGTAGTCGACCTCCGCGTTGCTGATGGCCGCGTCGTCATCCAGCGCCCCATCATGATCCAGGTCGGTGGTGCCGATCACCGTCGCCCCCTCCCAGGGGAAGACGAACACCGGCCGACCATCGTCCGCGTGCATGAAACTGAAGGCGTGGGCCACCGGCAGGCGCCAGCCCGGCAGCAGCAGATGGCTGCCGCGCAGCGGGCGGATCCGCCCATTGCCCGGCGTACGCAGGCAGTCGGCCCAGGCCCCGGTGGCCTGCGCCACGGCGCGACTGCGCAGCGGGTAGCGCGCGCCCGTCTGCGTATCCTCGGCGAGCACACCGACGACCTGGTCCGCCTCGCGCAGCAGCTCGACCACGCGCATGCCGTTGAGCGCCTCGCCACCGTCGCTGCGCGCCTCACCCAGCACACGTTGCACCAGGCGCGCATCGTCGGTCACCGCGTCGAAGAAACGCGTGCCACCCAGCAGGCCGTCCTCGCGCAGGCCCGGCGCCAGGTAGCGCAGTTGCTGCAGCGGGTAGAACAGGTGATTGCGCTTGCCGGCCAGGGCGTCATACAGGCTCAGCAAGCCGCCGAAGACCCTGGGGCCGGGAAAGCCGCCACGATAGTGCGGCATGACGAAACTCAGCGGCTGCACCAGCCCCGGTGCCTCGCCCAGCAGGCGCTGGCGCTCGCGTACCGAATCACGGGTCAGCGCCAGTTGCCCCTTGGCGACATAGCGCAACCCGCCGTGGACCATTTTCGACGAGCGACTGGAGGTGCCCCAGGCGAAGTCACGCTGCTCCAGCAGCAGGCAACGCCAGCCACGCCGGGCGGCCTCGCGCAGGATGCCGGCGCCGCAGATGCCGCCGCCGATCACCAGCAAGTCCCAGTCGCGCGCCGCCAGCTCGGGCAGGGCACGTTCGCGCCAGGCGGCGTTCCAGGCTTCCATGATCAGTCCTGCAGAAGCACGCCGGGAGCCAGGCGCTGTTCAGGATCGAAATGCGCGGACAGCTTGCGCAACGTGGCCATGCCCAGCTCGCCCTTCTCCTCCACCAGGTACGGCGCATGGTCACGCCCGACGCCATGCTGGTGGCTGATGGTGCCGCGATTCTCGGCGATGGTGCGGCTGGCTGCAGCCTTCAGGCGCTGCCAGCGCGACAGGGCCTCGGCGTAGTCGCTGCCCGGCCGGAACACATAGGTGGTGTAAATGCTGGAGCCCTCGCCATAGACGTGCGACAGGTGGGTGAACACATGCACGCGCTCACCGTCGCCGACCAGCTCTTCGCGCAGGCTGGCTTCGACCTTGTTCAGCAGGTTGTCGACGTTCGACCAGTCGGTGGCGGTTTCCAGGGTGTCGACCAGATAGCCGCCCTCCCACAGACCATGGCGCAGGTACGGGAAGCGGAAGCGATTCTGCTCCCACTTCTTGCCCAGCAGGGTGCCGGTGAACACCCCGCCGAAGCCCTTCAGCAGGCGCCGCGCCTGTTTCAGCGAGGCGGCGTTCTGCACGCGGCTGCCGGTGACGCCGAAGGTCAGCATGCACTTGCCGTCACGGGCGCCGCGCAACGCCAGGTACTTTTCCAGCAGGGCGATCTGCTGCGGATGCCCGGCCAGCGCCAGCTGGGTACGCGACTCGATGGCATTGGACAGGCGCAGCATGGACAGGGGGACGCGCGCCTGGGCCAGCTGGCGCACGGCGCTCAGTGCCTGCTGCCAGTCGGGCAGGAAGACACTATAGAAGCGCTCCTGCTCGGCCAGGCGGCTGATGCGCACGCGCACTTCGGAAATCACTCCGAAGCGCCCTTCCGAGCCCAGCACCAGCTCGCGCAGGTCGGGGCCGGCGGCCGAGGCCGGGAAGGTGGGAATCTCCAGGGTGCCGGCGAAGGTTTCCAGCTTGCCGCCAGCGAACAGTTGCTCGATGCGCCCATAGCGCAGGGACTGCTGACCACTGGAGCGACTGGCCACCCAGCCGCCGAGGGTCGACAGCTCCCAGGACTGCGGGAAGTGCCCCAGGGTGTAGCCGCGTGCGCGCAACTGGCTCTCGACCTGCGGGCCATTGGCGCCGGGGCCGAAGGTGGCGATGAGGCTGTCTTCGTCGATGTCGAGCAGACGCGTCATGCGCTCCAGCGACAGGGTCAGCACGGGGCGCTCGCCGGCTTGCGGATTGATGTGCCCGGCCACCGAGGTACCGCCGCCATAGGGAATCAGCGTGACGTCGTGCTGCTGCGCCCAGGCCAGCAGCTCGCGAATCTGCTCGGCGCTCTCCGGGCAGGCGACGCCATCGGGAAACAGGCCGAAATCCCCGGAGCGCATGGCCAGCCAGTCCGGCAGGCTCTGCCCACGGGCGTGGCGCACGCGCATCTCGGCGTCCTGGCTGATCGACGGGTGCGGCGCCAGGCGCGACGGCGGCACACTGGCCAGTACCTGTGCCAGGCTGGCATCGGCCAGACGCTGCCCTGGCCCGATCAGCTCGGCGAGAAACGCCTCGCCATGTGCCGGCAGTTCCACTTCGGTCGACTCGTCACCCCATCCGTTCCAGCGTCGCATTGCGTTCCCCATTCCGATCAGCACTGATGGCTGCCTATACTAGCCAGCCGTCGTCCGCCGTCACTGTCGGATTGTGACAGGCGCTGTCGCCAATCAAGACAGGCAGAGCACCCTTTCACCCAGAACAAGAAGAACCCATGGAAAACCTCGGCTACACCTCGGTTCCCGCCCTGCTCAAGTACCTGCGCCAGGCCGAGCACCTCGGCCTGGACATCGATCGCGCGCTGGCGGCGGCCGGCATCGATGCGCGCGACCTGGCCGACAATGGCAAGCGCATGCCCAGCGAGGTGCATGAGCGTCTGCTGGAACACCTGATGAGCGTTTCCGCCGACCCGCTGTTCGGCCTGCACGCGGCGCGCTTCGTGCAGCCGGGTTCCTGGAGCGTGCTCGGTTACATCGCCATGAACTGCGCCACCCTGGGCGAAGCCATGAGCCGCATCGTGCCCTACGAGAAACTGGTGGGTGACATGGGCACCAGCCGTATCGAAGCGGCCGAGGACCATGTGCGCCTGATCTGGAGCTGCCGTCATCAGGGCCCCGAGGTGCGGCGACACATGGTGGAGAACGTGCTCGCCTCCTGGCTGCTGTACGCACGCTGGATCGCCGACTCCGAGCACTCGCCACGCGAGGTGTGGTTCGAGCATGCGCAACCGGCCGGCACCACGCTCGACGACTACCAGCAGCTGTTCGGCTGCCCGGTGCTGTTCGAGCAGCCATGCAATGCGCTGCTGGTGCCGCTGGACTACCTGGGCGTCGCGTTGCGCCAGGCCGACGCCAACCTGCTGCGCACGCTGGAAGAACACGCGCTGACCCTGATGGCCGGCCTGGACGATGACGAGCCGCTACCGCGACGGGTGAAGAATGCCCTGCGCCTGCTGCTCAAGGATGGTCTGCCACGCAAGGAACGGGTGGCCGAGAAGTTCGACATGACGGTGCGCACCCTGCAGCGCCATCTGCAGCAGGCCGGCACCAGCTACCAGCAGATACTCGACGAGCTGCGCCAGGAGCTGGCCGAGCACTACCTGCTGCGTAGTGACCTGGCGATCCAGGACATTGCCTGCTACCTGGGTTTCACCGAGTCGCGCTCCTTCCACCGCAGTTTCAAGAGCTGGACCGGGCAAACGCCGGGGGAGTTTCGCGAGAACCGGCGCCGTGACAACCCGCTCGCCTAGGCGGACGCACGCGGCGTGCGCCACTGCCGCGCCAACCAGTAATCCAGACTGAACCAGCGCCCCGCCCCACTGAAGAACAGCGCGACCAGCATCACCAGGTAGGTGACGGCGAACTCGATGCCGTTGTTCAGCACCACGAACTTGCCGCTGCTCGTCAGCCAGTCATAGTTGCCGTGTTCACGCAGGATGGCGCGTGCGCGTTCCAGCTTCTGCGCAGCCGCCAGCACACGTTCGTTGGCGAAGGGCGCGGAAGGGTCGGCGATCGCCTGCCAGCCGTAGGGCCAGTGCACGGCACAGATCGCCACCAGCATGGTGACGATCAGCGGAATGCTGATCCAGCGCACCGCCAGGCCGAACAGCAGCAGAATGGCGCCACCGGCCTCGCTCAGCGCCGCGGCCCAGGCCAGCAGCTCGGGGAATGGCAGGCCAAGCCCCCAGTCCGGGTTGCCGAACCAGGCCGCCGTGGCACCGATATCGGCCAGTTTCTGCGTACCGGCCATCCAGAACACCGGCACCAGGTACAGGCGCAGCAGCAGCGGGCCGAGGAAATCCAGGCGCCGGGAATACTCCAGCGCATCCTGGAAACGATTGAGCAAAGCGATCATGACGGTCAGTCCTCGGTATAGGGAAACCAGATGTCGCGCGCCTGCCAGTCTTCCAGCAGCGCACGGGCGTTAGCGAAATAGCTGCGGTCGGCGGCCAAGCCTGCAGCCGTGGCCAGAGCCAGCTGCGCCTGCAGCGGTGGTTCGCCGGCCTGCAGGCGCAGCGCCAGCTGGTAGGCGAAGGGCGTCAGCTGCATGAAGCGCACCTGATCCTTGCCATCCCGCCAGACCAGCAGGCAGGTCGGCTCGTCAGGCGGCAGCGCAGGGCGATGTTCAGCACCGATGCGCTGGACCGGCCACACATAGGCCAGCGGCCAGGCCAGCGGCGACCAGCCGCGTTGCGGCAGCTGCGCTTCGCTGACATCCAGCGCCAGCTCCACCCATTCGTAGTGCGCCAGCTCCAGCATGAACGACGGGTCGTCAGGCTCAGAGCGGTAGCCCTGCTGCAACCAGGCGATGAACTCCTGACTGATTTCCAGGAAATAGGGGGTAGCGGCACGGTGCTCGGCGAGAAAGCCGCGCACCAGGCGTTGCCAGCGCTCGGCACCGAGCACGCCGCGCAGCACCGGAAAGGCACCGCTCACCAGGCTGGCGACATTGTTGAAGAACAGCTCCTCGTAGATCGCCATGCGCTCGGCGGCGATCCCCGGCAGCAGCCCGTGCGCATCGGGCTGACGGATGCGCGCGGCGAAATCGCGCTGCAGCTCGATCCCCTTCATGTGCCATACCTGTCGAGAGGTGCCGCGGCCTGCTGCAACGCACGGATGTGCGCCAGCTCGGCATAGAGTTCGGCCAGCGGCGGGAAGTTGAAGTCGCGCTCCAGCAGCGTCGGTCGCACGCCATGCCGCGCGTAGGTGGCACGCAGCAGGGCCCACACCGGGTCGATCACCGCGGCTCCGTGGGTATCGATCTTCAGGTCGTCGGCCTGGTCGTAGTGACCGGCCACATGCAGGTAGGCGATGCGCTCGCTGGGCATCGCCGCGATGTAGGCATCGGCATCGAAGCCGAAATTCAGGCTGTTGACGTAGACGTTGTTGACATCCAGCAACAGCTGGCAGTCGGCCCGCTCCAGCACCGCGCAGACGAACTCTGCTTCCTCCAGCTCGCCCGGCAGGCGCGCATAGGCCGAGACGTTCTCGATGATCAGTGGCCGTTCCAGCACGTCCTGCACGATGCGCACGCGCTCGGCGATGCGCAGCACCGACTCCTCGGAGAACGGCAGCGGCATCAGGTCGTAGAGCTGGCCCTCGTCGGCACAGGCCGACAGGTGCTCGCTGTAGGCCAGCACGCCGTGCGCATCGAGAAAACCCTTGATGGCGTGCAGCAGGTCCAGGTCCAGCGGTGCGAAGCCACCCAGGTTGAGGGAAAGACCATGGCACAACAGCGGCCGGCGCTCGCTCAGGGCCCGCAGCTGCTTGCCCAGGCGCCCGCCAACGCCGATCCAGTTCTCCGGCGCAACCTCCAGGAAGTCGGCGCCGCTGGCGGCATCGGCGCTCAGCTCGGCCAGCAGGCCGCGGCGCAGGCCAAGCCCGGCGCCGCTGAGAGATGCGAGTTGCATGATCCGTCCCTCGCCCTTACTCGCTCTTCTCGCCGCCGCACTTGCCTTCGCCGCATTTGCCTTCGGCGTCGGCCTTCTTCTCGGCGCCGCACTTGCCCTCGCCGCACTTGCCTTCCTGATCGGCCTTCATCTCGCCACCGCACTTGCCTTCGCCACAGGAACCTTCCTGGGCCTTCTCGGCAGCTGCCAGGCTGTAGCCGCTGGCCAGTTCCTGCGCGGCGAACGGGTTGCTCGCAGCGTGCGCGGTGAACGCCACGGAAGTCAGCAGTGCAGCGCCCAGGGTGGCAGTCAGGGTATTGAGTTGTTTCATGGTGCATCTCCATCGGTTCGATTGACGGGGCCGGATTGGCGCCCTCGCAGCAATGGACGAGGCACAGGTGCGGACGTTACAGCGGAGGGTGAAAACTTTTCCCTGGCCAGGAGGCAATGCGCGTTGAGCAGGTGCGCGACTGTCGATTACCGGCTATCCAGGAGGTCGCGGCTGAAGCCCCTCCCACAGCGGCGACGCGGGGGATGAATGGTGGTGAAAGGGAGAAAGAAAAGAAAAACCCGGATCACTCCGGGTTCGCTTCAATCGTCGTCGCGGCGCGTCTGCGCCAGACGCTCGGACAGAGCCTCGAGTTCGGGCAGCTCGCCCTCCGGCATCTGTCGGATCACCGCCTGGGTCAACTTCATCTGCCGGATGAAACGCCGGCAGTTACCGCACATGGCCAGGTGCGCGCGCACCGCGATACGCTGGCGCAGGGTCAGTTGGCCGTCGAGAAAATCGCTTGAGTGAGCGACCAGTTCCTTGCAGGTCAGCATTGGCCTGTCTCCTCGAAATGTTCCAGAGTGGCGAAGACTTTCAGGCGTGCTCGATGCAGCAGCACACGCGCATTGGAGAGCGAGATGTCGAGAAGATTACAGATCGCCTCCAACTCCAGCCCCTGCCGCTCGCGCAATATCAGGACGCTGCTCTGCAATTCCGACAGGCTGGTCAGCGTATGCTCCAGGCACTCGCGCAGCTCGTCCTCGGTCAGCAACGCCTCGGGGCTGTCCTGATGCCAGGCGTGGGGCGCCAGCAGCCAGTGGCCATCGTCGGCGAAGCGCTCCTCGCCGATGGTGCCGTGGGGCGCTGGCAGGTCGTCGAGCAGCACCTCGCGGCGATTCTGCTTGAGACGGGTCTTGGCGGTATTGGCGGTGATGGTCAACAGCCAGGTCTTCAGGCTGGCACGCCCCTCGAAGCCGCTGAGACTGCGCACCACCGCGAGCCACGCGTCCTGCACCACCTCATCGGCGTGGCGGCTGCCGACGATGGCGTAGGCCACCGCCCGCATCGCGCCCTGATAGCGAGCGACCAGCTCGCGATAAGCCTTCTGCTCACCGGCGAGCAGACGATCCAGCAGTTCGGAATCGGACATAGAACTCCCTAGGATGAAGCCTGAGCGCACGCATGAACGCCCCGCGCGCGTCAGGCATTCTTAAAGAGAGTTCAACGCTTGCGCAAAATTACACTGCCGATCGAATAACCGGCACCGAAGGAGCTTAGAACACCCAGGCTGCCTGCGGGCAGATCGTCCTGGTTCTTGTGCAGGGCGATAACCGAACCGGCCGAACTGGTGTTGGCGTAGGTGTCGAGAATCACCGGCGCCTCATGCGGCTCGGCATCACGGCCCAGCAGCTTGCGAGCGATCAGCAGGTTCATGTTGAGGTTGGCCTGGTGCAGCCAGAAGCGCTTGACGTCGCTGACGTTGAGCTGGTTTTCCGCCAGGTGCGCGGCGATCAGCTCGGCGACCATCGGGCAGACGTCCTTGAACACCTTGCGGCCTTCCTGCACGAACAGCTTGTCGCGAGTGCCCACGCCCTCCTCCGCCGCACGGTTGAGGAAACCGAAGTTGTTGCGGATGTTGTTGGAGAACTGGGTCAGCAGCTTGGTACCGACCACGTCGAACTGATGCTTGGAGGTGGCCTGGTCGGCGCGCTCGATGATCACCGCCGTGGCGGCATCACCGAAGATGAAGTGGCTGTCCCGGTCACGGAAGTTCAGGTGGCCGGTGCAGATTTCCGGGTTGACCATGAGAATGGCGCGGGCCTGGCCGGTCTGGATCGCGGTGGTCGCAGCCTGGATGCCGAAGGTGGCCGACGAGCAGGCCACGTTCATGTCATACCCCCAGCCCTCGATGCCCAGGGCCGCCTGCACTTCGATGGCCACCGCCGGGTAGGCGCGCTGCAGGTTCGAACAGGCGACGATCACCCCGTCGATGTCGGCGACGGTCTTGCCGGCACGCTCCAGCGCCTGCTTGGCAGCGCCCACGGCCATCTCGCAGAGGATGCCCCATTGCTCGTTGGAACGCTCGGGGATGCGCGGCACCATGCGCTGCGGGTCGAGGATGCCGTCCTTGTCGATGACGAAGCGGCTCTTGATGCCCGACGCCTTCTCGATGAAACCACTGCTGGACTCGCTCAGCGCCTCGACCTCGCCACGGGCGATGGCCTCGGCGTTGTCGGCGTTGAACTGCTGCACGTAGGCATTGAAGGATGCCACCAGTTCGTCGTTGGAAATGCTGTTGGCCGGGGTATAGAGGCCGGTACCACTGATCACGACGTTATGCACGGTCATTCCTCTTCTTGGCCGCCAAGGACGGCCTCAGGCAGTAGGACTGCAACGATTGCGCAGACCCAAAAAACGGGGGATAAGGGCCAAGCTCTGGCGATGGTTGGCTCCGGGCCACTGAGTGTGCCACAGGGCGTGGCCATTCGTCCTCAGCCTTTGCAGAGTGTCTATACGGGCAAAAAATGACCAGATAAAGCCGCCTGGTCTAAAGTCTAATTATGTTCCGCATCATGGGAGACCGCATGAACCTGTCCTTGCTCAGCCGCTACGCTTTCTTTGCCTTCTGCGTGCTGTTTACCCTGGGCAGCCTGCCCTTCCTCGATCACGAGTGGCTGGGAGCCTTCACCCTGCTCGGCGCCGTGCTCAGCCTGATCGGCATCGGCGACCTGCTGCAGAAGCGCCATGCGGTGCGCCGCAACTACCCGATCCTCGGCAATATCCGCTACCTGGTCGAGGGCATCCGTCCGGAAATTCGCCAGTACCTGCTCGAAGGCGACGCTGAACAGCTGCCCTTCTCGCGCTCGCAACGCTCGCTGGTCTACTCCCGGGCGAAGAACGAAGGCGCCGACAAGCCCTTCGGCACCCTCAGCGACGTCTACCAGAGCGGCTTCGAGTTCATCAGCCACTCCATGCGTCCGGCGCCGCTGACCGACCCCTGCAGCTTCCGCGTGGAGATCGGCGGGCCGCAATGCCGCCAGCCTTACTCGGCCTCCCTGTTCAACATCTCGGCGATGAGCTTCGGCTCGCTGAGCGCCAATGCCATTCGAGCCCTCAACGAAGGTGCGAAGCTCGGCGACTTCTACCACGACACCGGCGAAGGCAGCATCAGCCCCTATCATCGCGAGCATGGCGGTGATCTGGTGTGGGAGCTGGGCAGCGGCTACTTCGGCTGCCGCACCTCGGACGGCCGCTTCGATGCCGAACGCTTCGCTGCCCAGGCCTGCACCCCGCAGGTGAAGATGATCGAGATCAAGCTCAGCCAGGGCGCCAAGCCTGGCCATGGCGGCATCCTGCCCAAGCACAAGATCACTGCGGAAATCGCCAGCACACGCGGCATCCCGATGGGCGAGGATTGCGTGTCCCCGTCGCGCCACAGCGCATTCTCCACGCCGACCGAGCTGCTGCAGTTCATTGCCCAGCTGCGCGAGCTGTCGGGCGGCAAGCCGGTGGGCTTCAAGTTCTGCCTGGGTCACCCCTGGGAGTTCATGGGCATCGTCAAGGCCATGCTGGAGACCGGCATCCTGCCGGACTTCATCGTCGTCGACGGCAAGGAGGGCGGCACCGGTGCCGCGCCGCTGGAGTTCACCGACCACCTCGGCGTGCCACTACGCGAAGGCCTGCTGTTCGTGCACAACACCCTGGTCGGCAGCAACCTGCGCGACAAGATCAAGCTCGGCGCCAGCGGCAAGATCGTCAGCGCCTTCGACATCGCCCGCGTGCTGGCCATCGGCGCCGACTGGGCCAACTCGGCGCGCGGCTTCATGTTCGCCATCGGCTGCATCCAGTCGCAGTCCTGCCACACCAACAAGTGCCCGACCGGCGTCGCCACCCAGGACCCACTGCGCCAGCGCGCCCTGGTGGTCGAGGACAAGGCCCAGCGCGTCCACAACTTTCACCGCAACACACTCAGGGCGCTGGCCGAGATGCTCGCTGCCGCCGGCCTCGACCACCCCGCACAGATCGATGCCAAGCATCTGGTGCAGCGCATGTCCGCCACCGAGATCAAGCTGTTCGCCCAGCAACACGTCTTCCTCGCAGCGGGCGAGCTGGTCAGCGGCGAAATCAGTGGCGAGTTCTATGAACGCATGTGGAACATGGCGCGGGCGGACAGCTTCGAACCCGCCCTGGCCTGAGCGATAGCAACATGTCCGAGCAGATACCGCACCGACGCCAACGCTGCCCTGCGCTGACGCGTCTGTGCCTGCTCGGTACCCTGCTGCTGGCGGTCGGCGTTGCCGCCTTCGCGCAGGAACAGCGCCCACTGCGGTTCGCCGTCATCGAGGGCTGGGCCATGCCGATGATGCAGTTCGTCGACGGCCAGACGACCACTGGCATTCTCTATGACCTCTATATGCACCTGGCGCAAAAGGTTGGCCGCGACGCCGAGCTGGTGCTGATACCACGCCTGCGCGCGCAAAGCGCCCGGGCTCGAGGCGAAATCGACGTACACTGCTACGTCAACCCGTCCTGGCACCAGGACTCACACCACCAGTACATCTGGAGTCAGCCCCTCTTGGTCCACCACGACTTGATCGTGGGGCGCAGCGCCGAGCCCGACTTCACCCTGGAGAAACTTCACGGCCAGCGCCTGGGCACGGTCCTGGGTTTCAACTATCCCGGTCTGCAGGCGCTGTTCGACAGTGCCCGGGTTCACCGCGAGGATGTTCGCACCCAGGCCCTGGTGATGGAGAAACTCGAGGCCGGTCGCTACCGCTATGCGGTCAGCAACAACCTGTCCCTGGACTGGTTCAACCGCCATCGGAGCAAAGCCGAGCGGTTGCACGCGCTCGGTGAAATCAGCAGCGACCTGATCTACTGCCTCGTTCGCGACGCCCCGGACGTACCGACGCAAGCGCTCCTGGGCGCACTGGTGCAGATGAAGCAGGACGGCGAGCTCGAGGCCATCCTCGCCCGCTACCGCTAGGTGTGTAAACCCAGCACGTTGTTCAGTGGAAGCGGCGCTCTGCTGATTGGGGGCAGGTATCCGAGGCTGGCGTGCAGTCGGTGCCAGTTGTAGTGATGCAGCCAGGGCAGCAGGTGCGCTGCTCGCTGCTGTGAAGTGTCGTAGCTACGGGCATAGGCCCATTCACGCAGGCTCGTTTGGATGAAGCGCTCGGCCTTGCCGTTGGTGCGTGGCGTATAGGGCTTGGTACGGATGTGTTTCAGCCCGAGCCGAGCACACAACCGTTGAAACGCCCGGGACCGATAGCAGGCGCCGTTGTCTGTCATGACGCGCCGAAAGCAAATGTTCAGCCCGCGGTAGTAGCGCAGTGCTTGCAGCAAGGCCCGGCAGGCGCTGCTGCCACGCTCATCCGGATGCAGGCTGGTGAACGCCAGTCGGGACGCATCGTCGATAGCCACGTGCATGAACTCCCAGCCGGCGCCGTCGGAGCACTGCTGACGGTCGCCAGTGACTCGATGTCCGGGTTTCCAGAAGCGGCCAAGCTTCTTGATGTCCAGGTGCAGGAGATCGCCAGGATTGGCGTATTCATAACGCACCACCACAGGCGCGGGTTCCAGCTCAGCCAGCCGATGAAAGCCGGCCTGCTTGAGGCGGCGGGCCACGGTACTGACGGCCAGGCCGAGTATCTGGGCGATCTGCCGGTAAGTCTTGCGAGAGCGACGTAGCTCGATCAGTTGCTCGACCAGAGCGATTGCCGTGGCATGGGGGCATGAGTGCGGACGTGATGAACGATCCATCAGGCCGATCTCACCCTCTTCACGAAAGCGTCTGAGCCACTTGTAGGCTGTACGTACACTGACGCCAGCGGCTTGTGCCGCATCTTCGACTCGTAGGCCGTTGAGCATGCGCTGCACGAGAAGGGCTCGACCTCGCGGGGTAAGACGGGCATGTTTATGCAGGTTCATCCGGGGCTCCTGGAAGGCTGTGTTGGTCGCACTTCCAGAATTCCGGGAATGCCCCGGATGAACAACCTACTGAGAGATCACAACTAGGCGTCGGCCAGCACCTGCAGCACCTGCTCGACGCGCTGCGCCAGGCTGCCGGCAAGACGCGTGAACGCCCAGCCGCGCTGCTGCAGCGCCTGTTCATACCACTGGTTCTGGCGCCTCCGGAAGGTCTCGTCCTGGCGCGTGCCGTCCTGCACGAAGGGGAAGTCATCGGCGCACAGGAACACGTGGTGATAATGCCGCCGGGCAAGCTGCTCCAGCTCGGCCTCGGCGCGCCCGAACAGCTCGCGACAATAGAACAGCGTGGTCAGTGGTGTGGTGTCGCAGACCAGGTAGCGCTGACAGTGCCCGGCCAGTTCCCGCTCCCGCGCGACCTGGGTGCGACCGATCCGCAGCAGGTCGTCGTAGCCCAGCACACCGCCCTGCTGCTCCCACAACTCTCGACCGTACTCGGCGGCATGGCGCGTACCCAGCGCCTCGGCCAGCGCCAGGCCGAGGCTGCTCTTGCCGGTGGACTCGCCGCCGAGCAAGGCGATGCGCTCGACGAAGTCCGCGTAGACCTGTGGCGCCAGGTACTCGCGCAAACCGTGGACATCGGCGCGCAGACGCGTACCGGACACCGGCACCGTGACGCGTGCACGGTCGATCTCGACATGCTGCACCGGCCGCCCGAAGCACCTGGCCAGATGCGTAGCGAAACCATCGCCATAGGCTTCGCTGGTGAACACCGCATCCACCGGACGGCCGAGCACGGCCAGGCAGAAATCGGCGACGAACTGGCGCTGCGCCGCAGCGGGTGCCGATTCATGGGGAAGCTCCGCCAGCGCCACGCCTCGGGCACGCTGCTCGTCGACCCAGTCGGCTGTCACCACCCAGCTGCGCAGGTGTGGAAAGCGCGCCTGCAACCAGCGCGCGCGCCGCTGCGGCGCGCAGCCGGGCAACTCCGGGTTCGACCAACTGAGCAGCACCAGGTGCTGGCACTGCATCTGCGCCTGGCGGATCAGCCACTCGTGCCCCAGGTGCAGCGGCGCGAACTTGCCCACCACCAGGCCGCAGGCGAATCGCTGGCGCATGTCAGGCCGCCTGCGCCTCGGCCGCCAGTTCACGGCGCCAGCAGTACAGGCCATACCAGGCGTTGAACCAGAACAGCACGTAGATGAAGGCCGTCAGGTACAGCTCACGCGAGACGAACAGCGGCACCGCCAGGGTGTTCACCAGCAGCCAGCCGTACCAGGTCTCCAGCTTGCGGCGCATCAGCAGCAGTTGCGCCAGCACGCTGAAGGTCAGCACCAGCGAGTCGATGAAGGGCGCGTAGGCATCGGTGAAGTGATGCAGCAGCGCGCCGTACGCCAGGGCGACGACCACCGCGAGCGACAGCGCCAGGCACAGTTCTCGCCAGGATGAGCGAACGATGGGCAGCGCCGTCCCGCTGCGCCCGTAGAGCCAGCTCCACCAGCCCAACAGGCTGGTGGCGATGAAGAACAGCTGCAGGGTGACGTCCGCGTACAGCTGCACGCTGAAGAACAGCCAGCCGAACAGCACGCAGCCGACTAACCCGACGGCCCAGGTGTGCACCGAATTGCGTGCAGCCAGCAACACCGAGAGCAGGTAGAACAGGTTGGCGAAGATCTCCAGCGACGACGGCATGCACGCATCCTCAACGGCAGCGAATCAGCCGCGCAGCCTATCACGTGACGTACCCCACAGCCGTGCATGGATCACCTGACAACCATGGCGATCCATGCTCTGATAGCCGCCCCTCCGCACTCCAAAGGACTGGACCGCACCATGCCCCTGCTCGCCCTGCTGATCATCGCCTGCCAAGTCACCTGCGGCCTCCACGTGGTACGCAGCGGCCAGGATCGCTACTGGCTGTACCTGATCATCGCCCTGCCCGGCATCGGCTGCCTGATCTACTTTCTCGGCATCATGCTGCCGGAGCTGCTCGGCAGCCGCCGTGGCCGCCGCGCGCTCGGCAAACTGCACGACAGCATCGATCCGCAGCGCCACCTGCGGGCCCTGCGCGATGAACTGGAGATTCGCGACACCCGCGACACCCGCGTGAACCTGGCCGACGAACTGCTGCGCATGGGGCAGGCGCAAGAGGCCGCCCAGCACTACCAGCAAGCCTTGCGCGGCATTCACAGCGACGCCCCGGACATCCTCCTCGGCCTGGCCAGGGCCCGCTTCGCCCTGGGCGATTTCGCCGGCTGCCAGGCGAGCCTCGACCAGCTGATCGCGCAGACCCCCAACTTCCGCTCGGCCGACGGCCACCTGCTGTATGCCCGCGCCCTGGAGGCCCAGGGCAACGACCTCAAGGCCGAAGAGGAATACCGGGTGCTCGGCAGCTACTGCACCAGCCCCGAGGCGAACTATCGCTACGCCCTGCTGCTGCGCCGGGTCGGCCGCGAGCGCGAAGCCGTCGAACTGCTGGAGCAGATCCAGACCCACGCGCGCCGTTCCGCCCGCCACTACCGGACCCTGCACCAGGAGTGGCTGGAGCTCAGCCGCAAGGCACTGCTCGAGCTGCAACGCGACTGAACGGCTCGCCATTATTTGCGTGCATCGTTCACAAAAAACGGACGTCGCGCGCCGTTGCGCAAGACTTTGCGCATGGGTCATTGGTTAGCATCTGCCGTTGACGAAGGAACCTGCCGGCAGATGCCGGCCGCAGCATGGATGCCACAGGATGAGCGGCTACGTCCCCAATAATCGCAACGAACGTCCGGCTCCGGCACCGGAGCCCTACAACGGCGACTTCGACCGCCAGCCTGCGAGGCAGCTCGAAGGCGCTGCCGCCCAAGCCAACCGCTGCCTGGTCGGGCTGCGTTTCGTCTGGGACAACGGCGAATGCATCGGCGCCAACCTGCCCTATAGCCTCACGCCCAGCAGCGGCGGCGCCGTAAGAGGCAGCCTGGATGCCCGTGGCGGCCTGGTCCAGAGCCTCCCTGCCGGCGAATACGAAGCCCAGTTGCTGGCCGATAGCGACGTCGACAGCGATATCAGCAGCGCTCGCGCCGAGCTGCAGGCCGTGCTCGACGAGATCCTCGCGGCGGAGCGCGCCGAAGCCGCTCGCCTGCAAGCCATTCAGGATCAGCGCAGCGCAGTATCCAACTACCTGCATCGACGACTCGCAGCGGGAAAGGGATTCTTCCTTGGCGCCTGGGGACTGCTGAAGACCGTCAAGGAATACTCCGACCTGATCAACCCGTTCACCATCTTCAGCAACACCCTGCGCAGTGCCTGGCAGGCACGCGCCAGCGAGGGAGAATCCTGGCTGGCCGCCTACAACCGCCAGTTCAGTGCGGAGCAGCACCGTGAGCTGGTCGAAGCCCTGGGCTTCGACCCCAGCAGCATCACCCGCGAACAGCTGGCCGAAGCCTACGAGCTGGCCTGCTTCATCTACGAGGACGATCCCAGCAAAGCCATGCTGGGCCGCTTCGCCGTGGACTATGCACAGGCGCAGAACGCCGAGGAAGTGGCCGAGTTCAGTGGTGGCGTGCTGTTCGAAATCGTCCTCTCCGCCCTGCTGATCGTCTTCACCGCCGGCGTCGGCCTGGCCGCGCGCGGCGCGGCGTCGGTAAGCTATGTGGACAAGCTGACCCGCCTGGGCAATGCCCTGAAGCGCCTGAGCGCCGCGTTGAAGCGTGCAAGAATCAGGCGCGGGGGCAAGACAAGAGGGACAGGGACCGGGGCGCGAACGGTTGAGGTGGAACGCCCGAAGAGCCTCACTCCATCGACCGTGGATACCCCACCCACAACGCCAAGAAAACCTGTAATCGTAGAGAATGAGATTCTTGGAAAAGAACGGACTGGCAGCGCCAACAAAACAGACCCGACACATAGCTTCAACGATCTGATCGACAACTACGCAGGCGATGCTCAAAAATTCGAGATACCGACCAAAGGCCCTGGTGGCGTAACGGTAAGAACGTCAGAGCTCTATCAGATAGAAGGCAGCCTAAATGGCAAAGACGGTGTTTTCGAGTGGATTGTCGACCAGGACCGGGTCACTCATAGACGCTTCATTCCCGGTGGAAAAATAACCGGCTTTCCCAACCAGGTCCCCAGATAGCAAGGGATGATCATGAACAAATATCTCGCCGAACTCGCCAAGCTCAACCTGATTGACTGGCCAACTCTTGCGCTCGGAATAGACAACGGCTGGATCGATAAAGACGCGATATCGAGTTACGCCTTCGAACGCCTCCATCACGGTGAAACCGACGGAGACATAGCGCTGTTGGCCGGAAGCGACGCGCTTAGCGAAGACGAAGTGTCCGAGCTACTGGCAACACTGTGCAAAAAAAACAGCATCAGCACTCAGGAAGCCAATCCACTTGCCCTCGAAAAATGGCGACTGGCAATACTTTCAGAACTCCAGAACTCCTCGCTTCCCCCTGAAGAAAAACTCGAACGGTTACAGGAGCTCTACGCTGACTTCGGTTACCCAGAGGACATGGCCTCTTGCAGCATCTACGCCCAAGACGGAGCAGACCCCCTGGACGCACTACAAAAGACCATCAACACTCTTGAACAGCGCCTCACCTCCAGCAACGGATGAATTCATTCGTTACGCTCTAGACACTGTCCTTGGCGCCACAACGGCCATCGAACCTCCGATGGTGAATACGGACACAGCAAGAAACCTGACATATTCATCATGACGGGATGCGATGGATGGCAGAAGGCGCAACGACGAGTACGCAAGACGATTGACGAAAAGTGAATGTGAAACACCAGACAGAAATCATCATCGTCGCCCCGAAGAACCTGATCGTGATTCAGGATCAGTTCATCTCCCTGCCATTCACAGGCCAATGACATGTCGATCGACTACCCGTTCTATCCAGCCGCCCTGCCGTATACGTCCGTCATGGCATCGATTGATTTCAGGACGCTGGCAGACAGGAAACATGTCGTTCAGGGCGAGACAGACAGCAGCAGCCTGCTAGCTGTGTAAACCCAGGACGACCACACTGCGCAATGAGCCGTTCGATCAATTTTTTCCTCAAACGAACAGTCCCCGAGCGCGAGATTGTCATACGGCTCAACCGAGAGATCCCCGATGGGGTCGAGTCGCTCGACTATCCCAGGGAGCATGCGGCCATCTTCCTTCAATACGCTGACCACGAGGCCGAGTTCCAGCAGAGCCTGGGGCTCTCCTGGGCGTCGGATGAGCTGAGCCTTGATGACGTGCAACTGGCCATCCAGCTGGCCAATGCCCTGTCCACAGAGGTCCTGCTGGAACCTGAACACCTGGCTCTGCCTGATGGCTACACCTGGTGCCTGGCGACGATGGACAAGCAGCTGTATGCAGTCGACACCATCGACGTCGAAGATGGGATCGCTGTGAAACCGTATGCCCGGAAGATTCTGCTCACTGTCTGAAAGAGGCCATCGACTGGTTCCAGGAAACCTACCCCGATATCTGATCAGCGCAAGCGCTTCTCTGGCACCGCGCTGCTGGCTACTCCCACGCCTCCCGCTCGCCCTTCCAGGCATGCAGCGCCCGTTGCTGCGTCCCCTGCCACAGCCAGCCATTGCGTGCGCCCACCAGGGTGCTGACCGCATGCTGGCGACCGAAGCGATTGTGCCGCGCCAGCATCAGGGCGATATCGCGCAGCACGGCCAAGGTGCCGCTGTTGGACTGGAACAGCGGCGTCAGCAGGCGGCTGGCCTGACGGTAATACCGCAGGTGATCGCGACGGGCATAGCCGTAGCCGGCGAACAGTGCGTTCCAGTCGAGCGTCTCCTGGGCCGCATCGGAAGCGTCACCCAGGGCATCGGCCAGGGCAGCGGCATCGACCAGCGCCATGTTGGCGCCCTGCCCCAGCTGCGGACTCATGGCATGCGCACAATCGCCGATGGCGAGCACGCGAGCGTCGTGCCAGCGCTGCATGCGCACGTCCGCGTAGGCGGCCAGCGTCAGCTGCGCGGGATCGTCGATCTGCTGCAGATAACCGTGCGCGGCCTCGCCGGCCAGGCTGCATACGCGGCGTTTCCAGGCCTCCAGGCCGTGCTGAAGCCAGGCCTGGTGCTCGCTCAACGGCAGACTCCAGAACAGGCTGGTCAGGGCGCGGCCAGGCGCCTGGTGCGTCGCCCCCGTCGGCATCAGGCCGAACATCTCGCGGCAACCGCGGTACCACTGGCGCAACTCCCCGGACTCGCCGGACGCCGCAGTCGGCAGCATGCTCCACAGCGCACCCCAGGGATAAGGCCGCGCCCATTGGCGCACCTGCATCTGCGCGCGCAGGCTCGAACGCGTGCCATCGGCGAGGATCAGTGCAGCGCAATCGCCCAGGGGCTGCTCGGCGCCCTGCTCATCCTGCCGCACGAGTCGAACATGCCCGGCCGCCTGCTCGAAGCGGCTGACGCTCACGCCGGTTTCCATCTGCACGCCGGCACGCTGCGCGGCCTTGAGCAGGGCCGTCATCAATACGCCACGGTGAATGCCAAGGCCGAAGCTGCCTGGCTGCCAGTCGTCATAGCGGGTATCGAGTATCACCCGCCCCTTGCAACTGGTGCCGTACAGACGGCTGACAGGCGCGCCTAATGCGGTGCACTCGGCCAGCAGCCCGAGCCGCTGCAGCACCGCCAGGCCGGAAGGCTGCAGCAGGATGCCGGCGCCCACCGGCTGCAGGTGCTCGACCCGCTCCAGCAGGCGCACGGCGAAGCCCTGGCGGGCGAGAAAAATGGCCGTGGCGAGGCCGGCAGTGCCGGCCCCCACGATTGCGATCGGTAGTCCCTTCAAGGCTGTTCTCCCTGTTCTGGCCGGGAGATTCTAACCGCCGCGAGCGCCTGCTGGCGGGAACTGCCACGCAAGCGAGATGGTTCAGAGGAACATGCCGCCCGATGCCTCGATGCGCTGACCATTGATCCAGCGGCCGCCATCGCCGAGCAGCGCGGCGACGGCGGCGCCGATGTCATCGGGCAGGCCGGCCCGGCCCAGTGCGGTATTGCCGGCGACGAAGGCATTGAGCTCGGAGTTGTCGCGCACCGCGCCGTGACCGAAGTCGGTCTCGATGGCACCGGGAGCCAGCACGTTGGCGCTGATGCCGCGTGGGCCAAGCTCCTTGGCCAGGTAGCGCGTCCACACTTCGATGCCGCCCTTCATCGCCGCATAGGCGCCGTAGCCAGGCAGGGTGAAACGGGCCAGGCCGGAGGATACGTTGAGAATCCGCCCGCCATCGGCCATCAGCGGTAACAGGCGCTGGGTGAGAAAGAACGGCCCCTTGAGCTGGACCTTCAGCAACTCGTCGAACTGCGCTTCGCTGATTTCAGCGAGTGCGGCATGGATGCCGATACCGGCGTTGTTGACCAGAAAATCGAAACGCTCGGCAGCGAAGGTCTCGTGCAGGCCCTGCGCCACGCGCTGGGCGAAGTCGGCGAAGCTGCTGCTGTCACTGACATCCAGTTGCAGCATCAGGGCCCGCCCGCCCTGCGTCTCGATCTCGCCGACCAGTTGCTGCGCTTCCTCGGCCTGGCTGCGGTAGGTGCCGATGATGTCCACGCCCTGCGCCGCCAGGTGCTTGGCGGCACTGCGGCCGAGACCACGGCTGGCGCCGGTGATGAGTGCGATCTTGCGCGTCATGGTGAATCTCCTGTGACAGGTGGTGAAGGTTGATCACAGGTTATTGCTCGTATAAATACTGATAAATCCAGAAAAACAGGAAATACTGATCGCCATCAGCGAACAATCGGGATTGCCACCATGAACAAGCTGGAGTTGTTGCGCACCTTTCAGCGTGTCACCGAACTGAGCAGCTTCACCCAGGCCGCCGACAGCCTCGGCCTGCCTCGCTCCACGGTATCGGAGCAGGTCCGCGACCTGGAGCGCCTGGTCGATGCGCGCCTGTTGCACCGCACCACACGCCGGGTACGTCCGACGCAGGATGGCCAGATGCTGTACGAACGCGCCCGCGAGCTGCTGGCGCAGATGGACGAACTGGAGAACCTGTTTCGCCAGGACGCCCATGCCCTGAGTGGACGACTGCGCGTGGACATGCCCACGGCGATCGCCCGGCGCCTGGTGGCACCGCGCCTCGATGAGTTTCTCGCCCGGCATCCGGCGCTGGAGATCGAACTGGGGTGCAGCGACAGGCGGGTCGATCCGCTTCGCGAGGGCTTCGATTGCGTGCTGCGCGTCGGCGTCAACGAAGACGACAGCCTGGTCGCCCGGCCACTGGGGCATCTGTCCATGGTCAACTGCGCCAGCCCGGCCTACCTGGCCACGCACGGCATGCCCGAGCAACTGGACGACCTCGCCGGACACAGCCTGATTCACTACGTGACAGCCTTTGGCGCACGCTCGGACGGCTTCGAGTTCCAGCGCGACGGCAAGCTGCATTCGCTGGCCATGGCGGGTCGGGTCACGGTGAACAACATCGATGCCTACGAAGGGGCCTGCCTGGGTGGCCTGGGCATCATCCAGGCGCCGCTGGTCGGCATGCGCGTGCACCTGCGGGAGGGACGTCTGCTGCGCCTGCTGGATGAGTGGGTCGCCGCGCCGATGCCGGTGAACCTGGTGCACCCGCACGGGCGTCATCTGCCACGGCGGGTGCGCGCCTTCATGAACTGGCTGGAACAGCTGCTGGCCGAGGAACTCGACGCGGCTTGAACCGCCAGGATCAGGCCAGCCGAGTCAGGGCGTATCGGCGCGGATATCGAAGCCGCCGCGGTTTTCGCTGAGGATGCGCAGGTCATGGCTTTCCCCGGCCTTCACCGGCACCGCCACTTCGCGCAACAGGCGGCCCATGCCGCACAGCGTGTCGTCCATCCGGTCCGGGGTGATACCCACCACCCTCGTACCTGCCGGCACCTGGAAGGTCGCGCGCTCTCCGACACCGATACGCGCGGCGACCTGGCGATCGACCTCGATGGCCACGTAGCAGCCACCGCCCATCATCCCGAAATCGCGGGTGACCACGATCTCTCCACCGCTGGCCTGCGTTTCCTGAAAGGCCAGCAGGCGATCTTCCGGCACCGGGCGAATGTTTTCCGGGTCACCTCGAAACGACGAACAACCCGCCAGCAACAGCAGCGGCAAAGCGATGAGCATCGAACGCATGAAGCCCTCCATGGGCAAATGAGTGCTGCCTGAGTATTGGGGTTGGCGCGCGTGCGGGCAAGGTATCGATGGCAACGATGTCCAGTAGCACAAGCATCGATTTCTGCAATGAAAGGCGCGGTGTTTTCATGGCTCCCGCCCCCAGCGCCACCCTCGACGGCGCCACTGACCGGAGACCATCAGCATGAAAATCGCAGCCATCACCGCCACCCTCATCGCCGCATTCGCCCCCATCGCCTTCGCCAACGAGAAGGCCCCGGCCAGCGCCCGGGTGGACGTGAAGCAATACCAGTACGGCATGCAACTGGACATCGACCAGGTCCTGCAGCGCACCGACAACAGCCGCGAGAGCGGTGTCGTGCCCAGCGTCATGGTCTACCGTGACAGCCAGGGCGATGTGCACGCCGTGCGCTTCCTGGAATGGGGCGGCCAGACCAACCAGAACGGCTGATCCCGCTGCTGCATGCACGCTGCCCCGGCCGAGTCGCTCGTCCGGGGCAGCGGCCGTTTCAGCCTTGCAGACGCTTGACCAGACGAGCCTGCAACGCCTCGAGCTCGGCCGGATCGGCCTTGCTGGCCGCGTGAATGCCCAGCCCTTCGCCGTCGAAGCGCGGGATCACATGCATGTGGATGTGGAACACCGTCTGCCCGGCTGGCGCGCCATTGAACTGCGCCACCTGCACGCCCGCCGGCTGCAGCTCGTCGACGATGGCCTGGGCGAGCTTCTTCACCACGGCCATGACCTTGGCCAGGCTGGCCTCGTCGATCTCCAGGATGTTGCGCGCCGCCGCGCGCTTGGGAATCACCAGGCTGTGGCCTCTGGACTGCGGGAACAGGTCGAGGAAGGCCAGCACATCGTCGTCCTCGTACAGCGTGTAGCAAGGCAGGTCGCCGCGAATGATCTGGGCGAAGATGTTCTGCGAGTCGTAGGTACCGTGCAGGCTCATGCCAATGGGCTCCGGGTGAAGGAAAGCTCGCACCATACCGCCTTGCTCGCACACAGGGAACCGGGCAGGATCGCTCGAGTCGATGACTACTAGCAGGCGCATCGATTTCAGTCGCTGTCGCCACTCGTGTTCTGATCGCCCCCCTCTTCAGGCCCATCCGACATGGAACCCACATGACCGACCTCAGCCCATTCCACATCACCCGCAAGTGGCCCGCCCAGCATCCCGAGCGCTTGCAGCTCTATTCGCTGCCCACGCCCAACGGCGTCAAGGTCTCGATCATGCTGGAGGAGATCGGCCTGCCCTACGAGCCGCATCTGGTCAGTTTCGACAGCAACGATCAGCTCAGCCCCGAGTTCCTCTCGCTGTCACCGAACAACAAGATTCCCGCCATCCTCGATCCGGACGGGCCGAACGGCCACCCGCTGCCGCTGTTCGAGTCCGGGGCGATCATGCTCTACCTGGCCGAGAAGACCGGCCAGTTGCTGCCGCAGGACCCCGCTGCCCGCTACCAGGCGATCCAGTGGCTGATGTGGCAGATGGGCGGCCTGGGCCCGATGTTCGGCCAGCTCGGTTTCTTCCACAAGTTCGCTGGCAGCCAGTACGAAGACAAGCGCCCGCTCGAGCGCTACGTCGCCGAATCGGCGCGCCTGCTCGGCGTGCTCGACCAGCACCTGCAAGGGCGCGACTGGATCGTCGGCGAGTACAGCATCGCCGACATCGCCGTGTTCCCCTGGATTCGCAATCTGGTGGGGTTCTACGAGGCTGGCGAACTGGTGCAGTTCGAGCGTTTTGCCAACGTGCGCCGCGTACTCGATGCCTTCCTCGCGCGTCCGGCCGTGCAGCGTGGCCTGAGCATCCCGGCACGCGCCTGAGGGTTGCGGGAGCCGGCCCCACGGCTCCCGCCGCACGCGCACGTGGAAGATTGCCCAGCGGCGTGAGCGCCCGCGTGCGGGATGCACGAGCCACGCGCAGGCGAAAGCCGCAAAAATGCCCGACCACTCGTCTCCAAGCCCCGAAATAGAGCGGTTGCAAATACCCAAGTCGAGCGCTGGGAGATTATAATCCCGGCCCAGCTTCCTCCCCTCCCAGGTTCCGCATGCACAAGCCTTCCTCCGACGCCGCGACGAGTCTGTCGCCGGGCGCGATCCTTCTCATTCAACTTGCCCTGGCCCTCGGCGGCTTCGCCATCGGTACGGGCGAGTTCGCCATCATGGGCCTGATGCCCAACGTCGCCCAGGACCTGGGAGTCAGCGAGCCGCAGGTCGGCCACGTGATCAGCGCCTATGCCCTCGGCGTGGTGGTCGGCGCACCGGTCCTGGCCCTGCTCGGTGCTCGTCTGCCACGACGCATCCTGCTTCTGCTGCTGATGGGCTGCTTCGCCCTGGGCAACTTCGCCAGCGCCCTGGCACCGACCTACGAGCCGCTGCTGATCTTCCGCTTCATCGCCGGCCTACCGCACGGTGCCTACTTCGGCGTGGCCATGCTGGTGGCCGCGTCCATGGCCCCGCCGCACAAGCGCGCCAAGGCGGTGAGCCGGGTGCTGGCCGGCCTGACCGTGGCGATTCTGATCGGTAACCCGCTGGCCACCTGGCTCGGCCAGTTCATGAGCTGGCGCTACGCGTTCGCCCTGGTCGGGGTGATCGCCATCACCACCATCGCCATGGTGGCGATCTTCCTGCCGACCGACCCGAACGAGCAGCGCAGCAGTCCCTCGGGCGAACTGCGCGCCTTCAACCGCGCGCCGATCTGGCTGGCGCTGGGCATTGGCGCCATCGGCTTCGCCGGCATGTTCTGCGTGTTCAGCTACATGGCACCGACCCTGCTCCACGTGACGGGCGTCGGCCCCGGCTGGATTCCGCTGGCCATGGGCGTGTTCGGTGCCGGTTGCATCGTCGGCAACAGCGCCGGCGGCTGGCTGTTCGACCGCCTGCGCCTGCGCGCGGTGGCCTGGATCCTGGCCTGGAGCACCCTGGTCCTGCTGGTCTTCCCCTTCGCCGCGCACAGCCTGTGGACGGTACTGCCGGCGATCTTCGCCCTCGGCACCATGATCGCCCTCGGCCCGGCGCTGCAAACCCACCTGATGGATGTCGCCACCGGCGCACAGACACTGGCCGCGGCCTCCAACCATGCCGCGTTCAACGTCGCCAATGCCCTCGGCCCCTGGCTCGGCGGCCTGGCCATCAGCGCCGGCATGGGCTGGACCATCACCGGCTACATTGGCGCCGCCACCGCCATCGGCGGCCTGGCACTGTTCGTCTGGGCGTGGCGGGTACAACAGAAGGACGGCCACATCTGAGAGGTGCACGATGGTGAGCCGGCAGGTATCTTCTAGCCCCCGCCCACCATCCCGTACCGCCCGATGATGACCCCACTGCTGCGTTCCACCCTGTTCGGCACCGCCCTGCTCAGCGCCCTGACGGCTCAGGCCCAGGTGCAGGTCGAAGCCAATGCCGGGATGCTGGCGGCGAAGATTTCCGAGGAGATCGCTCCGGGCGACTACGAGAAGCTGCTCAAGGGCTTGCGTGCCAATCCGGGCCAGTACAAGCGCAAGGTCGTCCTGCTCGACAGCGTTGGCGGCAGCGCACCGGAGGCCATCCGCATGGGTCGCCTGCTGCGGGAAACCGGTTTCGACGCGCTGGTGCCGTCATCCGGCCTGTGCCAGGGCAGTTGCGTCTACCTGCTTGCCGCCGGCCGCAAACGCACCATCAACGGTTACGTCGCCCTGCGTCGCCCGCCCTTCCCGGCCGGTGACTCGGCGCAGGCACAGGCCGCCCATGGCAACCAGCCACTCAGCCCGGCCCGGTACTTGCGTGACATGGGGATCGACGTGCGCCTGGCGGAGGACATCTACCAGGTCGCCCCCGGCCAGTTGCGCCTGCTGAGCCAGGATGAACTGAAGCGCTACCGCCTGAACTAGGCTGCGCCAGCCCTGGCGGCGCAGCCTGCGGAGCGCGGCGCCTGAGCGAGGTCAGGCGCCGTTGGGGCGGCGTCAGAACAGGAAGGTCAGCGCCAGGTTGAACAGCATCGCAGCGACGAAACCGATGGGCGCGGCGCGCAGCAGCAGTTGCGAGAACAGCGTGGCCCGCGTCTTCTCGTCGGTGCAGGAGCCCAGCAGCAGGCTGCCGCCGGAGGAGAACGGCGAGATGGAGGTGGCCTGAGCACCGACCACGATGGCGATGAAGATGATCATCGGATCGATCGACATCGACGCCGACAGCGGCAGCACCATGGGGAACAGCGCCGGCGTCACCACACCGAGGGTACTGGCGAAGATCGACATCAGCGCGGCCACCACGCCGAAGGCCAGCGGCACCAGTACCGGCGGGATGTTGCCGCCGATCCAGGACGCCAGGGCATCGATGGTGCCGGCCTTGATCGCCACGCTGATCAGCATGCCCACCCCGCAGATCATGATCAGCGTGGCCCAGGGCAGCGAGGCGATGGCCTTGCGCTCGTCACCCAGCTTGAGCAGCAGCGCGATCACCGAGAACACGCTGGCGATCAGGCCGATGTCCACCTTGCTGTTGATGAACCTGACCGTGGCGTTGTCCGGGAAGGCCAGCAGCGCCAGCGGTGCGGCGAGCACCAGCGCCATCATTAGCACGGTGAGCAGCAGGGTCAGTTTCTGTTCGCGGTTGAAGGCGTCCGGCAGGTCGGCATTGATCACCGCATTCTTCAGGTTGCGGCCATGGCCACCGAGGAAGACGAACACGGAGATCACCAGCAGCGGGATCACCGCCGTGCTGGCGAAGATCGCCAGTGCGTTGACGAAGGCCTCGCTCTCCGGCATGCCGGCGGTGGTCATCAGGCCACGGAAGATGATGCCGCTCTGGCTGGAGACGAAGTTCGCCCCGCCCAGCGCACCGTAGTTCACCGCCATGCCGCCGAGGATCAGGCTCATGCCGGTGCGCTGGCACAGCAGCAGAGTCAGCGGCGCCATGAAGGCCAGCACGGTGTAGTAGCCCGCGCCCATGGCCGCGATCAGCCCCGAGGTCAGGAAGATGGCATACGGCAGCAGGTGCGGTACGCCGCGGCAGCGATAGAGCAGATGCCCGGCGAGCTTCTCCAGGGTGCCGTTGACCGTGGCGAAGCTGTAGAACAGGCAGACCGAGAAGATCACGAAGAAGATCTTCAGCGGCCACATGCCGATGATCTCGCCCGGGCTCATGCCCATGCCGAAACAGCCCAGCAGGTAGGCGAAGGCGATGGCGAACAGGCCGATGTTGATCTTGGTGGTGTAACCCAGCGCGACAGCGAGAACGATCGCGGCGACGACGAGCAGGCTCATCATGGTTTGACTCCTTGTTGTTCTGGTGCAGGCGGTTACGCGTGAGCGAAACCGAACAGCGTTGCGGGGTTGTCCACCAGAACGCGACGGCGCTCCTCGGGGTCGGGCAGAAGGGCCTCGAGCAGCGCGAACTGCTCATCGTAGCGGGTCTGCGACTCGAACTGGGTATTCGGCCAGTCGCTGCCCCAGAGGAAGCGGCCGACGCCGCCGCAGGCCTCGCGCAGACGCGCCTCGATGGCCCGCGCACGGGCCAGATCGGACTGGCTGCGGTAGGCGGCCGACAGCTTGATCCAGACCGGCGCCTGGCCGAGCAGGTCGAAGAACGGCGCATGCTGCGGGTCATCCAGCTGCACGCTCGCGGCGGGCAGGCCGAAATGGTCGATCACCACGGTCACCCCGGACTCCAGAATCGCCGGTACCACCAGCGCCAGGTCCGCGAAGCCGCGCTGGATCTCCACCTGCCAGCCACGCCGGGCCAGGCGCCGGAACAGGCCGCTCCAGGCCGGGCCGGTGTAGTCCTCCAACAGCTTGCCGATCAGGTTCAGGCGAATACCGACCACGCCAGCGGCAGCCAGCTCATCCAGTTCACCGTCGCTGATCTGCGCATCGACCACCGCGACACCGCGCAAGCGCTCGGGGAAGCGCTGCAGCGCCGCGACCATGTAGTGATTGTCGGTGCCGAGAAAGCTCGGCTGGATCAACACCCCGTGGGACAGGCCGCAGGCATCCAGGTGGGCCAGATACTGTTCCACCGTGGCGTCGTAGTCGGGGCTGTAGCGGCGACCGGCAACCATGGGCAGATCACGCCGGAAGATGTGCGCGTGGGTGTCTATGCCGGTGATGACGGCATTGGGCATGGGCGTCACGAAGCGATACCTCTGTCGATTATTGTTCGAGCCGACCTTGGCAGCAGCTCTTTTTATACAGACATTCAGTCATATATATGAATAGATGACTGTATAGATACAGATCGACTGCTGTCAACGCACGGCCCAGTGGTAAAGTGACGACCGGTTGAAATTCGGATTTGAGGTTTATGAGCAGCACGGCTCTGGGACACGACGAACGCCTGCCGCTGTATCAGCGGCTGCGTGACGAGATGCTGGCGAAGATTGCCGCAGGCGAATGGCTGCCGGGCGAAGCCATCCCCACCGAAGCGGAGCTGACCCGCCAGTACGGCGTGGCGGTGGGAACGGTGCGCAAGGCCGTGGAAACCCTGGTTGCCGAGGGCTTGCTGCTGCGCGCCCAGGGGCGCGGTACCTTCGTGCGTCGACCGAACTTCGACGGCTCGCTGTTTCGCTTCTTCCGCCAGGTCAGCGCCAGCGGGCAGCCGCAGGTACCGGAGAGCCGCATTCTCGACTGCCGGCTGGCCTCCGCCGATGCCGCCGCGGGCCAGGCCCTGAAGCTGGCCGACGGTGAACAGTGCGTGCACCTGCAGCGTCTGCGCCTGATCGACGGGCGTCCGCTCTTCCACGAGCGCATCTGGCTACCCGCCTCCCGCTTCGAGGCGCTGCTGGATGTCGCGCCAGCCGACTTCCCACCGCTGCTCTACCCCTTCTACGAACAGCACTGCGGCCAGCGCATCGCCTCCGCCCAGGAGACCCTGACGGTGTCCGCCGCCGACGACGAGCTCGCCGCGACCCTGGACGTCGCCTGCGGCAGCCCCGCCGTGGCCATCGAGCGGACCGCGCTCGGCTACGACCGCACGCCACTGGAATACCGCCTGTCACGCGCGGCGGCGGAGAACTTCCGCTACCAGGTGGACATCAGCTGAGGACAGGGCTGACCGGTGCAACACGCCCGGGCCAGCCCGGGCGTGAGTGACGCACGCACCCGACTAGGCTAGAACAGCCCCAGTGCCCAGGCCGCGCCGAACAGCACCAGCGAGAAGCCCCACATCCACCACAGCGAGTAGCGGATGTGGCGGCCGAGATCCAGCCCGGCCAGGCCCAGCGCCAGCCACAGCGCCGGCGAGAACGGGCTGATGAAGGTGCCGATGATATTGCCGATGGTCAGCGCATAGACCACGCTGGCCGGCTCGACACCCTGGCCGCCGACCACCTCCAGCGTCACCGGCAGCAACCCGAAGTAGTAGGCATCGGTACTGAGCATCAGCTCCATCGGCAGGCCGAACAGGCCGAGCACGATATGCATCTGCCCCACCAGCGGTGCCGGCAGCACCTGCGCCAGGTCCTGAGCGATGGAGGTGAGCATGCCGGTGCCGGTGAGGATGCCGAGCATCGAGCCCGCCGCCAGGATGATCATGCCCATGCTCAACGCCGCCGGGGCGTGCGCCGCGATGCGTTGCATCTGCGCCTTGCCGCCGGGGTAGTTGACCAGCAGCGCCAGGCACAGACCGATCATGAAGATGTAGCCCGCCGGCAGCACGCCGGAGAACAGCGCGACCAGCACCGCGAGGAACAGCGCCGAGTTGGCCCACAGCAGGCGGGGCCGCTCCAGCTCACGCTCCTCGGCTGTCGGCTCGTGCAGGTCACTGCTGGTTTCCACCAGCACGCCTTCGCCGGCCGACCGCCCGGCTGCGATACGGCGCTGCTCGCGCCAGCCCAGCAGCGCGGCCAGGGTGATCAGCAGCACCACGCCGATGGCCTGGATGCTGATCAACGGACGCCACAGCTCGGTGACTTCGATGCCGGTCACCGCCGAAGCGCGTCCCAGCGGCCCGGCCCAGGGCAGCATGTTGAAGATACCGGCGCCAAGCGCCAGCAACAGCAGCATCAGGTAGGGGCTCATGCGCAGTTGCTTGTACAGCGGCAACAGCGCGGGAACGGTCAGCAGGAAGGTCGTCGCGCCGGCGCCATCGAGGTGCGCCAGCATGCCGATCACCGCCGTGGCCACGGTCACCGCGATGACGTTGCCACGCGTCAGCCGCACCATGCCGCCGATCAGCGGGCGGAACAGACCGGTGTCCTGCAGCACGCCGAAGAAGGTGATGGCGAACACGAACATGGTGGCGATCGCCGTCACGCGGCCGATGCCATCGGTGAAGAAACCGGAGATGGCCTCCGGGCCGAAGCCGGCAGCCAGTGCTCCCAGCAGCGGCACGACGATCAGGGGCAGGACAGGCGACATGCGCCCGATAAGCAGCAGCATAACCAGGCTGCAGATGGTCAACAGGCCAATCAGGGTCAACAAACCACTTCTCCTCTTTTTCTTGTAGGCACGACAACGGCGCGGGCGGAGGCTAAGGCGCCAACCTTTCAGCAACCTTTAAGCGCCGTCTCGGAAGAGGAGGAAATGTCAGTGGATATGTCGCCTGACGAGGCGCCACGGCGGGCGCCCCGCAGCCGGCTTACTGCAGGGTGTAGCCCTTGTCCACCACCCAGTCCTGGCCATGCACGCCGCTGGCGCCGTTGCCCAACTGGAACAGCACCACCTCGGCAATGGCCCGTGGCGTGAGGAACTCGCCGTCGACCAGGCGCCGGGTCACCTCGCCGGCCACCCCGGCCAGTGCATCCTCGGCCAGGCCCAGGCTGCTCCAGATCGGCGTGGCGGTTGGCCCTGGCGACACCAGATTGAGCCGCAGCCCTTCGCTGGCGTGCTCCAGCGCCAGGCTGCGGACCAGCGCCGACAGCGCCGCCTTGCTGGCGATGTAGCCGCCCAGCCCGGCAAAGCCGAGCTGGCGCAGGAAGGTACTGATGAACACCACCGAAGCGGGCCTGGCCAGGTGAGGCCTGAGCACCTGGAAGGTGTTGATCGCGCCGGCACCGTTGACCTGCCACTGCTGCTCGAACGCCTGCATGTCGCAACCGGGCGCCAGGCGGGCAATACCGGCATTGGGTACCAGGCAGTCGACCGGGCCCAGGCGCCCGGCGCGCTCGGCCAGGCCATGCAGCGCCTCGATGTCGGTGACATCGCCCGCGCACCAATGCAGCTGCTCGGGATACAGCGCCTGCAATGCAGGCAGACCTCCCAGGCTCCGCGAGAACGCCATGACCCGCGCGCCGCGTTGCAACAGCAACTCACACACCGCCAGCCCGATACCCGAACTCGCCCCCGTGACGACCGCCAGGCGGCCCTGAAAACTCGTATTCATGAAGATCCCCGAAGAAAGAAGAGCGTGAGCGCCGCGCCAGTCCGCCGCAGCGCAATCGACTTACTGCGCCAGCAAACGGATGCCGTGCATGTCCACCTGCTGGCCGACGTCGAAACGTGCGTTCGGTGAGCGCACCCACTGCTCACGACCATCCTCATGACGCACCACATAGGCCGTCCCGCTGTGTCCCGTGGCGTCCTGCACCTGGGCGCCGGACCAGCCGCCGAACAGGGCACCGACCACGGCGCCGACCGGGCCGCCCGCCGCAGCACCCAGCATCAGGCCGGACAAGCCACCGAAACCGGCGCCCACCGAGTTGTCTGCGCGCTCGGCCAGCACCTCGGCGGCCTGCGCGCTACTGACGGCCAGCAGGCCAAGGGAAAGTGCAAGCAAGGCAATGTGTTTCATCTGTGTTCTCCTGTAATGGGCATTGCGCCTGGAGACAGTCAGATTGCGTGCCATTTATTTTTTTATTGAAAAACAAGTAGATAGAAAATCCAATGTCATTACGACTCTATCGACATGGAGTCATTACGATTCCTGAATGAGTCAAATTGACTTCAATCACGCTACCTTGAGCCGCGCTCGCGTGCTGAGGGATGCACGCTGGACAGAGAGACGCACTTTGCATGCGCCGCACAATCACCATGCAAATTAGAAATACACTTAATAAGTACACTTAACACCCGCCCGACCCCGTTCATATCGGTGATATGTATCAGTGACAAAAACCCAGGATTGGGCAACTATTCGATGATACTTCGTCAGTGTCATTTCCCTGCTGATCCAACACGTCGAGTTTCTGATGCCGAGTCGCCGATGCACAAGTTAACCCTGCGCACCCTTATTCTTCTGTTCGCACTGGCTTCGGCAATAGCAACACTTATCAATGCCTTTCTCGTGACCTATACGGTACAAAAGCGCGCGCTGGTCGAAACCGCTCTGGAGAGCAATCGCGCCTATGCCGCCAAGTTGGCCGAGATCATCAACGACAACCTCAATAGCGATCTCGCCCGGCTCCGCTACAGTGCAACGCTCATGGGCCAGTCCTTCAACGACCCCGCACAGATGGCTCGGGAGGCCAGGCGCCTGTTGCATCAGGACAGCAGTTTCAGTTCGCTGCTGGTTGCAGATCACGAGGGCGTGGTTATCGCAGCAGAACCGGCAGACCTGAATATCACCGGCAAGACGTTGCGCTCGCTTGATCCACTGGTGGAAAAACGCCCACTGGTCAGCCCGGCGTTTTTCTCGATTGCCGGCAATCTCGTGGTGTTTCTGTCATACCCGATTCGCAATGACGCCGGTGAATACCTCGGTGTTATCGGCGGGACGATTCATCTGAACAAATCCAACTCGCTGCACGACATCATCGGCAAACACTTTCACCGCGATGCCTCATCCGTTTATCTGGTCGACCAGAGTCGACGCCTGCTCTATCACACCGACCCCGACAGAATCGGAGAGCAGATAAACGACAACGCCATCATCGATGCCGCGCTGAACTCGGACAACGGAACGCTGCAAGCGGGCAACTCACAGGGCATCGAGATGCTTGCCGGCTACGCCAGGGTGCCGCAGAGCCAATGGGGCATTGTCGTTCAGCAGCCCCTGCACAATGTGCTCAGCACCCTGCAGGAGCTCATGCACAGACTGATCATCGGCATGATCCCGATGTGTGTGATCGGCCTGAGCCTTATCTGGTGGGTCGCCTCGCGCATCAGCCGCCCGCTGAGGAAACTGGCCGACTACGCACAGCAGCCGGACACCGCGGACAACATTCAACGGATCGAACAAGTCGACGCCGGGTATTACGAAGCCGTGCAGCTCAAGCGGGCGCTCATCACTGGCGTGAGGCTGCTGCAGACCCGCATAGGGCAGCTCAACGTGCAGGCACAGAGCGACGCGCTGACCGGTCTGGCCAACCGCCGTGCGATGGATGAGACCCTGACACTCTGGCAGGAAACCGGAAGGCCCTTCGCCGTTCTGGCAGCCGACATCGACCACTTCAAAAGGATCAACGACCAGTTCGGTCACGATGTCGGCGACCTGACGCTGAAAAGCGTCGCCACCAGCCTGCGTCAATGCTTGCGCAGCGCCGACCTGCCCTGCCGAGTTGGCGGCGAGGAATTCCTCATTCTGCTGCCGGATGCGTCGCTCGCGGTTGCAGCCGATGTAGCCGAGCGCATTCGCGCCACCATCGCCGCGACACCGATAGAAGGTGCCGGGCACGTCAACATTTCCCTGGGTGTCGCCCACTGGCACGGGCACCAGGAAACGCAGAGCGCCGTGCTCAAGCGCGCCGACGAGCTGCTGTACACGGCAAAACGCACTGGCCGCAACCGCGTCGTGGTGCAGAAGGCGAACACCCCGATGGAAGTGCCGGAACCCGGCTGAAGGCGAGGCCTGCAAGCCCGGGGCGAAGCTCGCGCCCCTGCCCCTACTGGATCCCCTTGACCTGCTCCAGCCATGCGGGGTCGAGTCGCGTCTGCTCCAGCTCCAGCCCACGCTGCAGCATGACGTCCCGGTGTGCGTCGATCTCGTGCACCATCTGGCTCAGCTCGCTGCTGTTGCCGTCGAGCTGATGCATCTGGGTCACGCCCAGGTGGTAGAAGCGCAGCAGTTTCATCGCGGTTTCATCCCCCTGCGCCACCCCTGCCCTGACGTGATGCATGACGTTGGTGATGCGCATCAGGCTGCGCTTTAGCCGCCAGCCATAGACCGCCGCCGCCATCCATTCGCGGTGCCAGAACTGCTGGCGCACCAGCACCACCGTGAGGACGAAACCGAGCGCGACGCCAAGCAGGTTCCAGCGGAAATTGTCGGCACCGCCCGGCTCGCCGAACAGTTGCACGCTGAGGGTGGCCAGCAACATGGCGAGCGCGACGAAGATCAGCGCGACCAGCGCGGTACTGCGGCGGGTCTGCTGACGGTAGTGCTCGGGACTGATGGGGGTGATTTCGAACATGCGCGAGGGCTCATGAAACTGGGGCGAGGCGCGATGGTACGACAGCTTGCCCGGCCGACACGAATCCCGCGGGCAGCGCGGGCACCTCAGGTCGCGTTCGGCAGGTAGCGCCCGATGGCCGCCATGGCGGTGGCCAGGTACTGCTCCTTCTCGCCCACCGGCGCGATGTAGTGCAGCGCCTCGCGCGCCTGATCGACACCCGCCAGGCGCGCGGCGACCCAGGCCGCAAGATAGACCGATGCCAGGCAACCGCCCGCCGTGGCGACGTTCTCCCAGGCGAAGAACGGCTGGTCGAGCACCCTGATCCCAGCCTCCTGCACCCAGGGCTTGCTGGTCAGGTCGGTGCAGGCCGGCACATCGTCGAGCAGCCCGAGCCGGGCCAGGATCAGCGCGCCGGAACACTGCGCCGCCAGCAGTTGCCGCGCCGGATCGAGACGCAGCTGGGCCAGCAGCGCCGGGTCCGCTACCACATCGCGGGTACGCATGCCGCTGCCCACGATCACCGCGTCGGCCGCGCTGGCCTGCTGCAGATCGATCTGGCCGTCGATCACCAGGCCGTTCATCGATGTCACCCGCGCATCCGGGCTGGCGATGCTGACACGCCAGCCCGGCTGACGAATGCGCTTGAGGATGGCGAAGGCGATCAGCGAGTCGAGTTCGTTGAACGCGTCGAAGGTGAGAATGGCGATGTGCATGGCGACTCCGTCAGTACAGGTGGGTTGCCAGCCAGCTTCGGCGCACGGATCATTACAATCAAATTATTGTCATGGATACAGCCGCCATGCCGCTGGCACGCTACAAACAGATCGTCGATCGCCTGGCCGACGACATTCGCCGTGGCGTGCTGGCACCCGGCACGCGCCTGCCCACCCATCGCGAGTTGGCCGCAGACCACGGCATCGCGCTGGTCACCGCCTCGCGGGTCTACGCCGAGCTGCACGCCATGGGTCTGGTCAGCGGCGAAACCGGACGCGGCACCTTCGTCCGCGAGACGACCCTGGCGCCCGGACACGGCATCGATCAGCAGGCGACCGCCAGCGACCTGCTCGACCTCAACTTCAACTACCCGACGCTGCCCGGCCAGGCCGACCTGCTGCGCCAGGCCTTGCGCCAGTTGGCGCTGTGCGGTGACCTGGACGCGCTGCTGCGCTATCAGCCGCATGCCGGCCGTCCCCATGAGCGTGCGCTGCTGGCCCGTCACCTGAGTAGCCAGGGCCTGCCTGTCAGCGCCCGGCAGGTGCTGATCGTCAGTGGTGCCCAACATGGCCTGGCGACGACCGTGCAGGCGCTGCTCAGGCCGGGCGACGTGGTCGCGGTGGACGCCCTCACCTACCCCGGTTTCAAGACGGCGGCCGAAGCGCGCGGCCTGGAGCTGCTGGCCATTCCCTGCAGCGCCAGCGGCCCCGACCTGGAGGCGCTGGCGCGGCTCTGCGAGAAGCGCCGGATACGGGCGATCTACAGCATGCCGACCCTGCACAATCCGCTGGGCTGGGTGCTCGACCTGGCGCAGCGCGAGCGGCTGGTGAAGATTGCCCGGCAGCATGACCTGCTGATCATCGAGGACGCCGCCTATGCCTTCCTGGCCTCCTCGGCACCACCGCCACTGGCCGCGCTGGCGCCCGAACGCACGGTGCATGTGTCCGGTTTCTCGAAGAACATCGCCACGGGCCTGCGGGTGGGTTACCTGAGCGCGCCCGAAGCCTGGGTCGCCGCGCTGGAGCGCAACATCCGTGCGACCACCTGGAACACGCCCGGCGTGATGAGTGCACTGGTCTGCGCCTGGATCGAAGACGGCACGCTGGCCCGCCTGGAAAGCGAGAAACGCCGAGACGCCCAACGCCGCCAGGCGCTGGCTCGACGCATGCTGGCCGGCTTGCCCCTGGTGGGGCATGAGGCAGGCTACTTTCTCTGGCTGCCGCTAGCGGAGGATGTGCGCGCCGATCAGGTGGTTGCGCGCCTGCTGCAGGCGCGCGTCGCGGTATCGAGCGCCGAGCCGTTCAGCACCTCGGAGCAGGTACCGCACGCCCTGCGCCTGGCCCTCGGTTCGCTGCCCCTGGAGCAGTTGCAGACGGCCCTGGGCAAGGTCAGGCAGGCCATCGCGCACTTCGCCTACTGAACGCCCTGGCGCAGCCACTCGCTGGGGCTGAGACCGACCTTGCGGCGAAAGGCACGGGCCAGCGCCGAGGGGCTTTCATAACCGACCTCGTCGGCGATCAATGCCATGGGCCGGCCTTCGCGCAGGCGTTTCTGCGCCAGGCTGACGCGCCAGCCGACCAGATAATCCGCCGGAGTGGCGCCGACCACCTGATGGAAGTGCGTGGCGAAGCTGGCCCGCGACATACCCGCCAGCGTCGCCAGTTCGGCCACCGACCAGCCATGCTGCGGCCGCTCGTGCAGTTGATTGAGCGCACGTGCCAGGCGCGGCTCGGCCAGCCCCGCCATCATCCCGGACGCCAGCTCGCGGCTGTTCATCAGATAACGCAGCAGCTGGATCACCATCAGTTCGAACAGGCGGTTGAGCACCAGTTCGCGCCCGCAGTCGTCGCCTGCCGCCTCGGCGAACAGCCAGTCCAGGCAACCGTTCAGGCTCGGCAGCTCGCGCAGGGGTTTGACGATGGCGCCGGGCAGCGCCCGCGCCAGCGGGTTGTCGAAACCACCATCGAAGGCCAGGGTCGCACAGACCAGCTCGGCGCCATCGGCCTCGCTGGCACTCATCCGATGCAGGCGAGGCCGCGCCACCAGCATCAGGCTCGGCTCCTCGAGACGCAGCTCATGGCCGTCGCTGTCGCGAAAGCTCAGGCGCCCCGCCCGCAGCAGATGGATGTGGCCATGCGCCTCGTTGGCGCCATAGCTGTTGGTGCCGCAGAAACCACCGCGGTGAAAGGTACTGGCATGCAGGTTGAAGTGATGCAGCAGGCTGGACAGGCGATCCACGGGCACCTCGCATTTCTGGACGATCTGTCGCATAAGATCGACGATCTGAATCCGAAAAGCCAGATCGCTCCACTAGCATGGCTCCAGGCTTGAAACACAGGCTCCCCCAACCAAGACTGGAGAATCACCATGACTCGCATCACCGCACTGCCGTTCGAACAGACCGCCGCCAGCGCCCAGGCGCAACTGGAAGGCATCCGCAAGGGGCTCGGCTTCGTGCCCAACACCTTCGCCACCCTGGCCCATGCACCCGCCGCCCTGAGCGGCTACCTCGCCCTGTCGCAGGCCCTGGGCAAGGGCACGCTCGATGCCAGGGCGCGCGAAGTGGTGGCGCTGGCCAGCTCGCAGGTCAACGGCTGCGAATACTGCCTGGCGGCGCACACCCTGTTCGGCAGCAAGGCCGGCCTCAGCGACGCGGATATCCGCAGTGCCCGCGACGGCGAGCTGGATGCGGTGGCGCGCCTCACCCGGCAGGTCATCGACCACCGAGGCCGCCTCACTGACGCACAGCTGCAGGCCGCGCGCCAGGCCGGACTGGCCGACGCGGCCATCGTCGAAGTGGTGGCCAACGTCGCGTTGATGACGCTGACCAACTACCTCAACAACCTGGCCGAAACCGACGTCGACTTCCCTCCGGTCGCGGTCTGATCACCCCGAGGTGCACCATGCAGAACGTAACGCTCTATACCAGCGATCACTGCCCCTACTGCCTCAATGCCAAGGCGCTGCTGAAGCGCAAGGGTGTGACCTACGACGAGATCGACGTGGGCCGCTCCCCCGGGCGCCTGGCCGAGATGCTGCAACGCAGCAAGCGTCGCAGCGTGCCGCAGATCTTCATCGGCCAGCACCACGTCGGCGGCTTCGACGACCTGGCCTCGCTGGACCGCGCCGGCCAGCTGGATGCCCTGCTGCAGGCCTGACCTGGAATGCGCCGCAAGCCCTCTTGCGGCGCATTCTGCATCTCCGTCTCGCGGCCTTCCCCGCCGCACAGGCGCACGCTCACGCCGGCTCGGCGAGCACACCCTCGCGTGCCACCGCGCAGGTTCTGGTCTCGCTTGCCGTCGCCCGCCACGAACGGGCAAACAAAACCTCCCGAACCGCCCTCATGTTCTGTGGCGTCGCGGCCGATACAACAACGGCAATACTGGCCGGTCATGGTGACCGGCTGCTGCGCTGCATATGTTCTCGGACCGGAGCCTTCCCATGCGTCTCGACGCCCTCTCGCTGAAAACCCGCCTGATCGTGGCGGTGGCCATCCCCTGCATCGCCCTGCTGCTGGTGGCGCTGACCAGCCTCAACAGCATGTCCAGCATGCACCGCGATACGGAAGTGCTCTACCTGAACACCGCCGCCCCGATGCGCGCCATGGCCGAAGTGGCCTCACGCATTCCGCGCATGCGCGTCGGCCTCGACATGATGCTGCTGCAGGACACCCCACTGCGTGACGAGCGCGGGGTGAAGTCACGCGTCCAGGATGCGCGCAACGAAGACATTCCGGAAATGCGCGAAGCCATGCGCCAGGCGGTGGCCGCACAGGTCAACCCGGAGCGCAAGGCCCAGGCGCAGCAGCTGCTCGACCAGTTCGAGAGCATGGTCAGCAACGAGCTGAACCCGATGCTCGCCGCCTTCGATGCCGGCGACATGGCCAAGGCCCAGCAGATTTATCGCGACCAGTACGCCAAGACCTACGGCGTGATGCGCCAGGGCGCCAACCAGTTGCTCGACGTACTGCTGCAGCAGGCCGAGCAGCAGAACCAGCACAGCACTCGCAGCTACGACAGCGGCCTGACTCGCCAGATCGCCATCATCACCATCGGCCTGCTGGTCTCGATGATCATCTCCTGGCTGATCGTCATCCAGCTGCGCCGTCGCGTGGCGGTGCTGCAGAACAGCCTCGGCCAGGCCGCCGACAACCTGGCCCTGAACACCCGTATCGACCTGCCCGGCCAGGACGAGCTGAGCGAGATCGCACGCAGCTTCAACCAGTTCATCGACAAGGTCCACGGCGCCATGCGCGAGCTCGCCGACAACTCGCGTCAGCTGTCGAGCATGGCCCGCGACGTGGCCGAACGCGCCAGCCTGACCCAGAGCAACTGCACCGCGCAGAGCGACCGCACGGTGCAGGTGGCCACCGCCATCAACGAGCTGGGCTCGACCGTCAACGAGATCGCCCGCAACGCCGAGAACGCGGCGGAGGTCGCCCGCGAGGCCACCCAGCATGCCAGCGACGGCGGTGCCGTGGTCGGCCAGGCGCAGCAGCAGGTCGACGCCCTCAACGGCGAGCTGGAACAGGCCGCCCAGGTGATCGAAGCGCTGGCCGCGCAGACCGAGGCCATCAGCACCACGCTCAACACCATCCGCAGTATTTCCGAACAGACCAACCTGCTCGCCCTCAACGCCGCCATCGAGGCCGCCCGCGCCGGCGAACAGGGCCGTGGCTTCGCCGTGGTGGCCGACGAGGTGCGCACCCTGGCCAGCCGTTCGGGCGCCTCCACCGAGGAGATCCAGCAGGTCATCGACCGCCTGCAGAACGAATCACGCTCGGCGGTCGAAGCCATGGCCAAGGGTCGACGCCAGAGCGCCCTGGTGGTCGAGTACGCGAGCAAGGCCTCGGCGGCGCTGGAACAGATCAACAGCCATATCGGCCAGATCAGCGATCAGAACATCCAGGTGGCCACGGCCACCGAGGAACAGTCCAGCGTGGTGGAAGACATCAACCGCAACATCGTCGACATCAACGAGCTGACCGTCGGCACGACCCATATCGCCGACCAGCTGAGCCAGGCCAGCAGCGACCTGCAGGCGCTGTCCACGCAGCTGGACGGCCTGGTCGGTCGCTTCCGCCTGTAACCCTGCGGCCGGGTGGACAGGCCGGCGCTGTCCACCTCCCGGCCTAACGCAGGCGCTGGTCGATGCGCTGCTGCAGGTAGTCGTAGAACGGGTTGGATGTCGCCCGCTGCAGGCTGTCCAGCCCCACCACCAGCACGCCGTGCTCACCGCGCGGCGCCAGGGTACCGAGCGAAACGCCATAGGACTCGCCCGCGACCGGGTCGCTGCCGTACAGCGGGTCGCCAGGCGGGAATGGCAGGGCCACGTGCGACAGCGAGAACAGCTGGCTCGGGTACTCGACCCCCAGCGCCTGGTGCTCGACCTGCTGGCTGCCGCTGGCCACGCGCCGCGCCTCGACCTCGCGCCCCTGATCGGCGGCCACGCCGACCACCGTCAGGTCGTAGTTGCGCCTGGCCGAGGGCAGCAGCGCCTCGAGCAGGTCGCTCATGTCCGCACGCAGCAACGAACTGGCCGCACGCGAACGGTTGATATCGAACACCACCAGCTCACTGCCATTGTCCGGCAGGCGCTCGAACAGCTGACGCACCACCGCCGGGGTGCTCACCGTGCTGTCGGCCAGCGACTGGAACGCCAGCACCGGCGGCAGGCGCTGCAGGCGGCCGGAGGTCCCGGCGGCGTCGAAGGCATGCTGCACCTCGCTGGTCAGCTCATAGGTCTGCCGCGCCGCCTGCACCGGAAAGGAGTTGTACTTGAACGGGTTGAACTCCGGCAGCACGTTCATCCATGCCGACTTGGCGAACGCCGGCAGCACCGCCGGCAAGGCCGCCAGCCCGGCATAACGGGCGTAGCTGGTGACGCCGATCATCGGCGAGATCAGCACCAGTTGCCGGGGCATGGCCAGGCGCTCGTCCTCCAGCGCCGCCAGGCTGTAGCGCAGCGCCAGCGCACCGCCATTGGAGTAGCCGAGCAGGTACAGCGGCGCGTCCGGCACCTGACGGCGCGCCTCGCGCACCGCCAGCCGTGTGGCGGCCAGCCACTGCTCCCAGCGGGCATCTGTCAGCGCCGCCGGCACGCTGCCGTGACCCGGCATGCGCGGCACCACGGCGAGCAGGCCCTGTTCGCTCAGGTGCTGCGCGATATGGCGCAGGCTGTAGGGCGAATCGGTCAGGCCGTGCAACAGCACCACCACACCGCGCACCTCGCCCTGCGGCTGCAGGATGAAGGAGCGGTTCCAGTCGTGCGGCAGGTTGCCGGGATACACCGGGCTGTCACTGGCATAGCGACTGTAGCGGGCGGTCCCGGCCCGGGTGACCGGCTCGACCAGCTCGCGCTCGAGGCGCTCGAACAGCGCCGCCTCGGCGGCCAGGTAGGCCTGCCAGTCGGCGGCGTCCAGCTGGTCTACATCCAGCTCCTGCGGCACCAGACGGTGCCAGGGTTGCAACTCGGGCAATGACGACAACCCGGCAATGCGCACGCCGAGCAGAGCGACCACGATCAACAGCACCACCACCAGCGTCCAGGCCATAACGTTACGCATGCGCGGTAAACGCATGAGGCGCCTCCCTCGAAAGTATCCAACCGGGAAAATCCGTCCCGGCGACCGGCCCATCGGACCTTAGGCTCTGTACGAAAAGTCGTCGAGCGAAGGTCAGGCAAGGCGAGATCGCTCGAAGAAGCGCAGTTTACATGCTGTAAATGAGCATTCTGAGAGCGATTTCAACGCAGCATCACCGAGCGCAGGCACTTTTCGTACAAAGCCTAGAGCAAAGCCGGCCTCGACCACCACCGTGGTTGCCCACCACATATGGAATTACGTATATTCGCAAAACCATATATGCGAGAAACCGCGCATGCCTGCCCCGCTCTCTCCAACCGAACTGTTCAAGGCCCTGGCCGACGAAACCCGCGCACGCGCCGTGCTGCTGATCGTCGAGCAGGGCGAGCTGTGCGTCTGCGAGCTGGTCTGCGCACTGGGCGACAGCCAGCCGAAGATCTCCCGTCACCTGGCGCAGCTGCGCAGCTGCGGGCTGCTGCAGGACCGCCGCCAGGGGCAGTGGGTGTACTACCGCCTCGCCCCGGACCTGCCCCAGTGGATAGGTGAGGTGCTCGCCGCCACCCTGACAGCCAACCGCAGCTGGCTGGAGCAGGACTGCACACGCCTCGCCAACATGGGCGAGCGCCCTGCCCGCCTTGCCACCTGCTGCTGAGATACCTGCATGCTGATCGCCGCCGCCATCTTCGTCTTCACCCTGATTCTGGTCATCTGGCAACCACGCGGCCTCGGCGTCGGCTGGAGCGCCTCGCTGGGCGCGCTGCTGGCGCTGCTCGCCGGGGTGGTCAGCCTGGGCGACATCCCGACCGTGTGGCAGATCGTCTGGAACGCCACGGCGACCTTCATTGCCGTGATCATCATCAGCCTGCTGCTGGACGAGGCCGGCTTCTTCGCCTGGGCCGCACTGCACGTGGCGCGCTGGGCCAATGGCAGCGGCACGCGCCTGTTCGCCTTCAGCATCCTCCTCGGCGCCGGCGTCTCAGCATTGTTCGCCAACGACGGCGCGGCGCTGATCCTCACCCCCATCGTCATATCCATGCTACTGGCCCTGCGCTTCTCGCCGGCCTCGACCCTGGCGTTCGTCATGGCCGCCGGCTTCATCGCCGACACCGCCAGCCTGCCGCTGGTGGTGTCGAACCTGGTCAACATCGTCTCGGCGGACTACTTCGACCTGGGCTTCGCCCGCTATGCGGCGGTGATGGTGCCGGTCAACCTGGTCAGCGTGGCGGCTACCCTGGGCATGCTCTGGCTGTTCTTCCGCCGCGACATCCCGGCGCAGTACGCGGTGGACAGCCTGCCGGCACCCCGCGAGGCGATTCGCGACCCACGCACCTTCTTCGTCGGCTGGATCGTCCTGCTGGTGCTGTTGCTCGGCCTGTTCGCCCTGGAACCACTGGGCGTGCCCATCAGCGCCATCGCCGCCGTGTGCGCGGCGGTGCTGTTCGCCATCGCCGCGCGCGGCCGCCATATCGCCACCGGCAAGGTCCTGCGCGAGGCGCCCTGGCAGGTGGTGATCTTCTCCCTGGGCATGTACCTGGTGGTCTACGGATTGAGCAACGCCGGCCTGACCGCCAGCCTCACCGGGCTGCTCGAGCGCTTCGCGCAGTACGGCGTGTGGGGCGCGGCACTGGGCACCGGGCTGCTCAGCGCGCTGCTCTCCTCGATCATGAACAACATGCCCAGCGTACTGATCGGCGCCCTGGCCATCGACGCCAGCCAGGCCAGCGGGGCCGTGCGCGAGGCGATGATCTACGCCAACGTGATCGGCTGCGACCTGGGCCCGAAGATCACCCCCATCGGCAGCCTGGCCACCCTGCTCTGGCTGCACGTCCTGGCACGCAAGGGCATCCGCGTGACCTGGGGCTACTACTTCCGGGTGGGCATCGTCCTCACCCTGCCGATCCTGCTGCTCACCCTTGCCGCTCTGGCCGTGCGCCTGAGCCTCTGACCTCGCGGAGCCTTCCGATGAAAATCCTCTTCATGTGCACGGCCAACAGCTGCCGCAGCATCCTTTCCGAGGCGCAGTTCAACCACCTCGCGCCCGCCGGACAGCTGGCGGTGAGCTCCGGCAGCTTCCCACGCGGCGCGGTGCTGCCGCGCACCCTGCTGACCCTGCGCGAGGCCGGCATCGCCACCGAGGGCCTGAGCAGCAAAGGCAACGATGCCTTCGTCGACAGCCCACCGGACATCGTCATCACTGTGTGCGACAAGGCCGCCGGCGAAGCCTGCCCGGTGTACTTCGGCCCGGCGCTGAAGGCCCACTGGGGGCTGGAAGATCCGTCCCACGTGGAAGGCGACGAGGCCAGCATCGACGCCGCGTTCCAGGCCACCCTGGCGCATATCGAACGGCGCTGCCGTGCCTTCCTCGCCCTGCCCCTGGCGGACATGAGCCGCGACGAGCTGCAACAGGCGATCAACCGCATTGGCCAAGAGTGAAGACGCACGCATGAGCGACGACCTGCCCAACCTCGACCTCGACCTGCTGCCGGCCCAAGGCAGCGACTCAACCCCGGCGCCGCGCATCCTGCTGCTGTACGGTTCCACCCGGCCGCGCTCGTTCAGCCGTCTGCTGGTACAGGAGGCCGCACGCCTGCTGCGCCACCTCGGCGCCGAGGCACGCATCTTCGACCCATCCGGCCTGCCACTGCCCGACGACGCACCGGTGGAACACCCCAAGGTGCAGGAGCTGCGCGATCTGATGCAGTGGTCGGAAGGCCAGGTGTGGTGCTCACCGGAGCGCCATGGCGCCATGTCGGCGGTGTTCAAGGCGCAGATCGACTGGGTGCCGCTGGCCCTCGGCGCCCTACGCCCGACCCAGGGCAAGACCCTGGCGGTGATGCAGGTCTGCGGCGGCTCGCAGTCGTTCAACGTGGTCAATCAGCTGCGCGTGCTCGGCCGCTGGATGCGCATGTTCACCATCCCCAACCAGTCGTCGGTGCCCAAGGCCTTTCTCGAATTCGGCGACGACGACCGCATGAAGCCCTCCCCCTACTACGACCGCCTGGTCGACGTGATGGAAGAGCTGATGCGCTTCACCCTGCTGCTGCGCGAGCACCCGGAACTGGTGGATCGCTACTCCGAACGCAAGGAGTCGGCCGAAGCCTTGATGCAGCGGGTCAACCAGCGCGAGATCTGAAGCGCATGGCAGGCACCTTGCGGCGGAAGCCGGCTCCAGGGTGTGGAGCAGCGACAGGCCGCGCTGCTAGGCTGCGCGCATGAACCTGACCACTCGACTCCAGGCGATCATCTGCGCCGACCCGCAGCGCCTGCGCATCCTCCGGCTGGTACGCGAACTCGACCTGCCGGACTGCTGGGTGGCCGCCGGCTTCGTGCGCAGCGCGGTCTGGGATCACCTGCACCAGCGCAGCGACGCGCCGCTGCCAGCGGACATCGACGTGATCTGGTTCGAACGCAGCCAGGCCTCCGCTGCGCGCGATATCGAACTGGAGCGGCTCCTGCGCCACGGGGAGGAACGACTGCAGTGGTCGGTGAAGAATCAGGCGCGCATGCACCTGCGCAATGGCGACGCACCTTACGCCTCGGCTAGCTGTGTAAACCCAGCACGTTGTTCAGTGGAAGCGGCGCTCTGCTGATTGGGGGCAGGTATCCGAGGCTGGCGTGCAGTCGGTGCCAGTTGTAGTGATGCAGCCAGGGCAGCAGGTGCGCTGCTCGCTGCTGTGAAGTGTCGTAGCTACGGGCATAGGCCCATTCACGCAGGCTCGTTTGGATGAAGCGCTCGGCCTTGCCGTTGGTGCGTGGCGTATAGGGCTTGGTACGGATGTGTTTCAGCCCGAGCCGAGCACACAACCGTTGAAACGCCCGGGACCGATAGCAGGCGCCGTTGTCTGTCATGACGCGCCGAAAGCAAATGTTCAGCCCGCGGTAGTAGCGCAGTGCTTGCAGCAAGGCCCGGCAGGCGCTGCTGCCACGCTCATCCGGATGCAGGCTGGTGAACGCCAGTCGGGACGCATCGTCGATAGCCACGTGCATGAACTCCCAGCCGGCGCCGTCGGAGCACTGCTGACGGTCGCCAGTGACTCGATGTCCGGGTTTCCAGAAGCGGCCAAGCTTCTTGATGTCCAGGTGCAGGAGATCGCCAGGATTGGCGTATTCATAACGCACCACCACAGGCGCGGGTTCCAGCTCAGCCAGCCGATGAAAGCCGGCCTGCTTGAGGCGGCGGGCCACGGTACTGACGGCCAGGCCGAGTATCTGGGCGATCTGCCGGTAAGTCTTGCGAGAGCGACGTAGCTCGATCAGTTGCTCGACCAGAGCGATTGCCGTGGCATGGGGGCATGAGTGCGGACGTGATGAACGATCCATCAGGCCGATCTCACCCTCTTCACGAAAGCGTCTGAGCCACTTGTAGGCTGTACGTACACTGACGCCAGCGGCTTGTGCCGCATCTTCGACTCGTAGGCCGTTGAGCATGCGCTGCACGAGAAGGGCTCGACCTCGCGGGGTAAGACGGGCATGTTTATGCAGGTTCATCCGGGGCTCCTGGAAGGCTGTGTTGGTCGCACTTCCAGAATTCCGGGAATGCCCCGGATGAACAACCTACTGAGAGATCACAACTAGCGACGCGATGCGCTATTGGCCGGAGACAGCGACGGCGGTGGCCGTGCGACTGGATGAGCAGGGAGAGGTTGAAGTCGCCGCGCCACTCGGCCTGGAGGACCTGTTCGGCCTCATCGTGCGACCGGCCGGAAGGTTCAAGGACGAGAAACAGCCGATCTACCAGGAGCGGCTGCGCAGCAAGAACTGGCTGGCCACCTGGCCGCAGCTAAAGGTACTGCCGTAGGGTGGATCACGCTTCACCGATCCACCGGCTGGTGGATGTAAGGAGCGACATCCACCCTACGGGCTGGCCGCAGCTGAAGGTGCCGCCGTCCGGTGGATCGCGCTGCATCGATCCACCGGCTGGTGGATGTAAAGAGCGACATCCACCCTACAGGCTGGCCGAGGCTGAAGGTGCTGCCGTAGGGTGGATCACGCTTCACCGATCCACCGGCTGGTGGATGCAAAGAGCGACACCCACCCTACAGGCTGGCCGCAGTTGAAGGCGCTGCCGTAGGGTGGATCACGCTTCACCGATCCACCGGCTGGTGGATGTAAAGAGCGACATCCACCCTACAGGCTGGCCGCAGCTGAAGGTGCCGCCCTCCCCGTCCCGATCAGATACCGGCCACCACCGCGCAGATGCCCTGCGCACTGGCGGCGAACTGGCTGCACAGGTGGTTGATGGAGGTCACCAGCACCTGCTCCGGCGCGGAGATGAAGTCCACCGACATCATCACGCTGAGCATGGTGATGGTGACGATGGAGAAGGTGAACAACTTGCGCGCCCACACCGTATCGTCGACGGCCTTGTATCCCGATACGCCCATCCACAGCCAGTAGGCACCGCTCAGCGCGGCGACCACAAAGTAGCTGTAGCCGGCGTAACCGCTGAGCGTCAGCATCAGGGTCGCGACCACGAAGGCGGCGATGTACAGCACGATCTGCCGCTTGGCAGCCGAGATCCCCTTGATGACGGGCAGCACCGGAATGTTTGCGGCCTGGTAGTCATTGAAACGGAAGATGGCGATGGCATAGGAATGCGGCATCTGCCACAGGCTGAAGATCAACAACAGGATGGCCGCGCCAGCATCGAACTCGTTGCTGACCGCGCAGTAGCCGACCACGGGCGGAGCCGCCCCCGACAGGCTGCCGACCAGGGTGCCGTACACCGAGCCGCGCTTGAGCCACAGGCTGTAGAGGCCGACGTAGACCACGAAGCCCATCAGCACCAGCATCACCGCGAGGGTGTTGCTGGCGGCATACAGCACGGCCACACCGGCGACGCCGAGCACGCAGGCATAGACGATGGCGTGTGCAGGAGACACCAGCCCCTGCGCCAGGACCCGGTTGCGGGTCCGCTCCATCTTCTGGTCGATGTCCCTGTCGATGTAGTTGTTGAACACGCAGCCTGAGGCGATCACCAGCGCAACCCCCAGCGCTGTCGCGAGGAACAGCGTCAGGTCGGCATCGCCACGCGAAGCCAGGAAGAACCCACCCGTCACGGAAATCAGATTGCCGAAGACGATGCCTGGCTTGGCGAGGTTGAGGTACTGCTTCAGGAGCGCCAGCATCAGTTGATCATCATGTGATAGTGCATGCTCCACATGATCCAGACCGACAGGCCCACGACGAACGCGATGATCAACACGGTGAAGATCATCGATACGACGTTCCAGCGGCCTTCCGCGTCGGTCTTCATGTGCAGGAAGTACACGAGGTGGACGAGAACCTGCACCAGGCCGAAGATCACCACGGTGATCAGGGTCGCGCCACGGCTCAGGCCCAGCACTTCAGGATGCATGACCAGGGCGAAGGGGATCACGGTAAGGATCACCGAGAGGATGAAACCGCTCAGGTAATCCTTGAAACCCACGGCGTGCGCCGCGTGATTGTCTTGATGAGCCATTTACAGCACTCCCATCAGGTAGACGACGGTGAAGACGCAGATCCACACCACGTCGAGGAAGTGCCAGAACAGGCTGAGCAGTCCGACCCGCGTCTTGTTGGTGTCGGTCAGGCCACGGCTGCCGACCTGCAGCATCAGCACCAGCATCCACAGCAGGCCGGCACTGACGTGCAGACCGTGGGTGCCGACCAGGGTGAAGAAGGCCGACCAGTAGGCGCTGGTCTGCGGCCCGGCCCCTTCATGGATCAGGTGACGGAACTCGTACAGCTCGATGCTGATGAAGCTCACCCCGAACAGGAAGGTGATGCCCAGCCAGCGCAGCACCGCGGCCTTGTCGCCCCGGTAGGTGGCGAGCATGGCCATGCCGTAGGTGATGCTGGAGAACAGCAGCGCGAAGGTTTCCACCAGCACCAGGTGCAGGCCCGGACGGAGCATCTCCTTGGCGGTGGGGCCACCGGCGAAGGCGTTGCTCAGCACCGCGAAGGTGGCGAACACCGTGGCGAAGATCAGCAGGTCGGTCATCAGGTAGACCCAGAAGCCGAACAGCTTGATGCCACTGCTGTCGTGGTGGTGCTCATGGCCGTGGCCATGAGCGTCATGTGGATAGTGGGGTTCGTATGCGGTCATGGTTATGCCTGTACCACTGCGTTGGCTTTGGTTTGATGGTGCGCCTGCTCGATCCGCGCGATCTCTTCGGGCTGCACGTAGTAGTCGATGTCCTCGTCGTAGGAACGCACGATGAAGCTGACCACGGCACCGACCAGACCGACGATGGCGAGCCACCAGATGTGCCAGATCATGGCGAAGCCGAAGGCGATGACGAACGCCGACACGACCAGGCCGTTGCCGGTGTTCTTCGGCATGTGGATCGGCTCGTAGTGCTCGGGCGCCGGCATCAGCTCGACGCCGTTCTTCTTCGCCTCATAGAAGGCGTCGATCTTGTCCGCCGTCGGGATGACCGCGAAGTTGTAGAACGGCGGCGGCGAGGACGTTGCCCATTCCAGGGTACGGCCATCCCACGGATCGCCCGTGACGTCGACGTTGTCCTTGCGTTTGATGTAGCTGGTGACGAACTGCACCACGGTGAAGACGATACCGATGCCGATCAGCACCGCACCGACCACGGCCACCTGCACCCACGGCACCCAGGCCGGGTTGTCGAAGTGGTTCAGGCGACGGGTCATGCCCATGAAACCGAGCACGTACAGCGGCATGAAGGCGAAGTAGAAACCAATCAGCCAGCACCAGAAGGAGTAACGGCCGAAGCGATCGAGCAGCTTGAAGCCGAAGGCTTTCGGGAACCAGTAGATGATGCCGGCCAGGTAGCCGAACACCGCGCCACCGATGATCACGTTGTGGAAGTGGGCGATCAGGAACAGGCTGTTGTGCAGCACGAAGTCCGCCGCCGGCACCGCCATCAGAACGCCGGTCATGCCGCCGATGGAGAAGGTCACCAGGAAGCCCAGGGTCATCCAGGTCATGGCGTTGAGTTGCAGACGGCCACGGAAGATGGTGAACAGCCAGGTGAAGATCTTCACCCCGGTGGGGATGGCGATGATCGAGGTCATGATGCCGAAGAAGGCGTTGACGCTGGCACCGGAACCCATGGTGAAGAAGTGGTGCAGCCACACCACGAACGACAGCACGCCGATCGCCGCAGTCGCCCAGACCATCGAGGCATAGCCGAACAGGGTCTTGCGCGAGAAGGTCGCCACCACTTCGGAGAACACGCCGAACGCCGGCAGGATGAGGATGTACACCTCCGGGTGACCCCAGATCCAGAACAGGTTGGCGTACATCATCGGGTTGCCGCCCAGTTCATTGGTGAAGAAGTGGAAATCCAGGTAGCGGTCGAGCGACAGCATCGCCAGGGTCGCGGTCAGCGGAGGGAAGGCGCCGCAGATCAGGATGCAGGTGATCAGGATGGTCCAGGTGAAGATCGGCATCTTCATCAAGCTCATGCCCGGAGCACGCATCTTGAGGATGGTGGCGATGAAGTTGACCCCGGTCAGGGTCGTCCCCAGTCCCGATAGCTGCATGCTCCAGATGTAGTAGTCCATGCCCACGCCGGGACTGTACTGGATGCCTGACAACGGTGGATAAGCCACCCAGCCGGTCTTGGCGAACTCGCCCAGGCCCAGCGACAGGTTGATCAGCAGCGCGCCACCGACGAACAGCCAGAAGCTCAGCGAGTTCAGGTAGGGGAAGGCCACGTCACGTGCGCCGATCTGCAGCGGCACGACGATGTTCATCAGGCCGGTGACCAGTGGCATGGCCACGAAGATCAGCATGATGATGCCGTGAGCGGTGAAGATCTGGTCGTAGTGCTCGGGCGGCAGGTAGCCCTGCCCGTCACCGTGGGCCATGGCCAGGTGGGTACGCATCATGATCGCGTCGGCAAAGCCACGCACCAGCATGACCAGCGCAACGAGGATGTACATCACGCCGATTTTCTTGTGGTCCACCGAGGTGAGCCACTCGCTCCACAGGTAGCCCCACTTCTTGAAGTAGGTCACCGCGGCGAACACTGCCAGACCACCCAGCGCGACGATGGCGAGGGTGATCATGATGATCGGCTCGTGATACGGCACCGCATCCAGAGTCAGTTTTCCAAACATATTCACTCCTGCACCTCCGCTGCTTCGCGCATGGCCGTGCTGTGGGAATCCTTCAGGGTCACGTACTGGCCGATCACCTTGTTGAACAGGTTCGGCTCGACCTGGCCGAAGTAGCGGATCGGGTAGATCGGGTAGCGGTGGTTGACCATCTCGCCGGGCTCGCCCACCTGCTTGAACGCCGCGAAGTCCATGACCTCGGGCGACTGCCTGACCTTGTCGACCCACTGCGCGAAGCCTTCATCGCTGACCGAGTGGGTGGTGAAGCGCATGGCCGAGAAGCCCTCGCCACTGAAGTTGCCGGACTGGCCGAAGAACTCGCCCTGTTCGTTGGCGATCAGGTTGAGCTGCGTGCGCTGGCCGCCCATGGCATAGATCATCCCGCCGAGCTGCGGGATCGACAGCGCGTTCATCACCGTGTCGGAGGTGATGTGGAAGGTCACCGGAGTCTTCTCCGGGATCACCAGCTCGTTGACCACGGCAACGCCCTGATCCGGGTAGATGAACAGCCACTTCCAGTCGAGCGAGACCACCTCGATGTTGAGTGCCGGCTTGTCCGATTCGATCGGGCGGTAGGGGTCGAGCGAGTGCGAGGTTTTCCAGATGATGACCGCCAGTACCGCGACGATGATCAGTGGAACACCCCAGACGACCAGTTCGATCTTGTGCGAATGTGCCCAGTCGGGCATGTAGGTGGCCTTCTCGTTCGACTCGCGATAACGCCAGCCAAACAGGAAGGTCATGATGATCACGGGTACGACCACGATCAGCATGAGTCCGATGGAGATCAGGATCAGGTTGCCCTGCTCGACACCGATCTGCCCTTTCGAGTTGAACAGTGCCCAGTCACATCCACCGAGCGCTGAGCAGGCGATCGCCATCAGCAACCAGCGCACACAACGATGGTATTTCTCTTCTTTCATGTCACGACCTTCAACTGAGTGATGTCCCACATTCGGCTTCAGTCGCCGTGCGGCCCATCGAGCAAAAGGCCGGCAGCGGAAACTCTGAGCTTGAGCATCCGTGCAAGCGAAACGGTAAAACCGTGGGACGGGCGATCTTGAGGGCTGGGGCGCGCCCGCACAATTCATTAGCAACCTACTCATGAGCAAACTGACAGCCTCTTGCCGACATGTTTCGCAACAAATACGCAATGTTTTGAAACACCTTGCTGCGAGAACGCAGCAAAGACGCGCAGGGGTGCGACAAATGATCACACCCGCGTTTTAGAGCTGTTTGTCAGCAAATTGACAGGAATCATTGACATGCAAGATGCCGGCAGCTGACGGCGCCACAGCGCTTGACATCGAGGAAATTTCGGGATTCTCGAATGCGCACGCGAAGCGCGTCAGCCCTGCAGAAAGCCGGGCCTGGAACGGCGCTCGCATCGAGGGACGGGGACGACTGGCGGCGTAGCCCGGAAGCAATCCGGGGCCACCACGGTCGGCAAAAAGCATCGCGGCTGAAGCCGCTCCCACGGGACCGCTGACCACCTGCACCCGCCGCCTCAGGCGCGAACTACCATGGGAGCATGCCCCAGCCGCCGCCAAGCACCTGTAGGAGCGGCTTCAGCCGCGATCGCGCTACCTGCCCAGCCCACATGCAAAGCAGGACGACCCCTGCCCGCCCCGGATTGCATCCGGGCTACGCAATGGCAGCCGGCAGGGGCGCTTCTGTGAGGATGTCTCAGCCACCCAGCACTGGGTGAACACGCAGCCGAACGCCCCAGCCGCCGCCACACACCTGTAGGAGCGGCTTCAGCCGCGATAGCCCTATCTGCCGAACCCGCATGCAAAGCATGTACGGACCCCATGCCCGCCCCGGATTGCATCCGGGCTACGCAATGGCAGTTGGCAGGAGGGACTCCTGTGGGAGGCGCTTCTGTGGGAGGGGCTTCAGCCGCGACCAGCCTCACGGCCGGAGCGAAACGCCGCCCAAGCCTCAGGATGCCCACTCACAAGCCACCGCCCTACTCCCGCCCCCCGCAGCCTGCCATCGCCACTACTTCCAGGCGCAGTAGCAGCCCACGGCCAGACCGCTGGCCAGCGACACATGGCGCCCCTGGGTCAGCGCATCAAGCACCGGCTCGACGAAACTGTTGCTGGAGTTGCACACCAGCCCCTCGCTGTAGGGGCCGGCATAGGCCAGGTTGCCATCGCGGTCCCAGATCGCCAGGGCCGGGCTGGCCGGCAGCGACTCCATGCCCTCGATGCCGGGCAAGGGTTTCATCCGCCCACGCAGGAAGGGCGCGATCTCACCCTTGCTGCCGGGTTTCTGCACGCTGTAGAACTCGACATCGGCATTGCGGTGCAGACCGATCAGGTAGCGCAGGTGCGCATCGGTCTCCGCGTTGCAGGGGCAGTCAGGGTCCCAGAAGTGCACCACGCGAATCGGCCCCGGGCCTGCCAGCGAGGCGGGAAGCTTCAGGCCGTCCTGGCTGAAGATCACCGTCTGCTCCGCATAGGGACGCAGGTAGGCGGCGCCGCTGAGCCACCAGATCAGCACCACGAGCCCCAGCGCCAACACGCAGAATCCCACCACGAAGTGCTTGAAGCTCAGGCGTTGCAGCAGACTCATGGCTGATGGCCGAACTTGCGCTGGAACTGCTTTTCCATTTCCTGGCAGCTTTCCACGGTGAAGCTGCGCTCCGTGGCATCGGCGCTCTTCCAGCAGGCTTCGATCGCCTCGCGCTCGGCGGCTTCGATCTCGCCATCCTGCGGACGCGTCATGATGTAGATGAGACCGACGAACACCAGCACGACGAACAGCAGACCCGCCAGGAACAGGCCGAGGCAGCCACGGCGCCCCAGCCCGACGTTTTCATCATTCACGCTCATGCTTCTCTCTTTGCCAATTCACAGTGGATGCATCCTGTCCGTTCGGCGATGCGGACATCGCCGAACGGCACCGACCTTCAACCCTCGACCAGCATCCACTGCTTGTTCAGGCGCTTGTCCGAAACCGCCATCTTCGTCCCCAACTGCTGGGCGAACAGCGACACGCGATACTCCTCCAGCATCCAGCGGTACAGCACCAGCTGCGGGTCGCGCTTGCCCTCCTGGAGGTGCTTGGCGGTGCGCGCCTGGTACTGCTCCCAGTAGCCGCTCAGCTCAGCGGTCCACACACGGTCGCGCTGCACCTGCGCGCCAACCTTGTCCAGGCGCTGCTCGATGGCCTTGAGGTAACGCGGTACTTCCTTGAGCCACTCGCCCGGCGTCTCACGCACGAAGCCGGCGTAGACCAGGTTGCCCAGTTGCTGCTTGATATCGTTGAGCGCCATGGCCTGGGCCAGATCGATCTTGCCCTTGAAGCGCTTGAGCAGACCGTGGTGCAGCTTGAGGATCTCCAGCGCCAGGCGGGCGATGCGTTCGGCATGCGCCGTCCAGTCGCCACGCTTGCGCTCGGCCAGTTGCGCCAGGGCCGCACCGTCACGCGGCAACGTCACTTCGCCGTCGAGGATGCAGGCATCCAGGCTGGCCAGCAGAATGTCCTCGACCAGCGCCTCGACGCGGCCGATATCCCGATACAACAGGCCCAGCTCGGTCAGCCCCGGCAGCTTGCCGCGCAGGAACTTGGCCTGCTCGCTCAGCTGCTGCAGCAACAGACGCTGCAGGGCACGGCGGTGCTGATAATCGGCCTCGGCCTGAGTCGGGAAGCGCCCTTCCTTGACCACCCCGGCCTCTTCCACCAGCGCCGGATAAACCGTCATGGAAAGCCCGGCGATCTTTTGCTGTGCCTTCTCGGCGACTTCGGCGAAGGCCTTGGCCTCGACCGTCTTCGGCGCCTTGTCCTGCTGCGGGATGGCCAGCGCGGCCTGGCTGGCCTCGGCGAAACGCGCGGTCAGCTCGGCCAGGTCACGGCCCTCGCCGAGGAACTTGCCACGCGCATCGACCACCTCGATGTTCATCTTCAGGTGGCTCTCCAGACTGTCGGCCGCTTCCGCCCAGGCCTCGTCGGAGACCCGCGCGCCGGTCATGCGCAGCAGCTCGGCGCCCAGCGCGTGCGGCAGCGAACCCTGGCCGAAGTGCAGCTTGTCCAGCGCCGCACCGACGAAATCCGGCACCGGTACGAAGTTCTTGCGCAGCGCCTTGGGCAGGCCACGCACCAGCGCCACGCACTTGGCCTCCAGCAGGCCTGGCACCAGCCAACCCAGGCGCTCGGGCTGCAATTGCGGCAGCAGCGGCGCCGGCACGCGCAGGGTCACGCCGTCACGCGGGTGATTGGGCTCGAAGTGATAGGACAGCGGCAGTTGCAGCTCGCCGATGTGCAAGGTGTCCGGGTACTGCGCGGCGGTCACCTCCCTGGCATCGCGGGCCAGGGCGTCCTCCTCGCGCATGATCAGGAGCTGCGCATCGCTGGCGCTGCCCTTCTTGTACCAGCTCTCGAAACTGGCGGCCTGGTAGATATCCTGCGGGATGCGCGCCTCGTAGTAGCCGAACAGGGTCTCCTCGTCGGCGAGGATGTCGCGGCGGCGCGACTTCGCCTCCAGCTCGTCGAGGCGTTCGAGCAACTGGCGGTTGGCGGTCAGGCAGCGCACGCGGCTGTTGATCTCGCCACGCACCAGGCCCTCGCGAATGAACATCTCGCGTGCCACCGGCGGATCGATGGGGCCGTAGTGCACGGGCCGGCGACCGACGATGATCAGCCCGTAAAGGGTGACCTGCTCGTAGGCCACCACCTGGCCGCGCTTCTTCTCCCAGTGCGGTTCCAGGTGGTTCTTCTTCACCAGATGCGCCGCCAGCGGCTCGATCCAGTCCGGCTCGATCTTCGCCACCATGCGCGCGAACAGCTTGGTGGTTTCCACCAGTTCGGCCGCCATCACCCAGGTGGGCTTCTTGCGCCCGATCACGCTGGACGGATGGATCCAGAAACGCCGCTGACGCGCACCGAGGTAGTCGCCCTCTTCGGTCTTCTGGCCGATCTGACTGAGCAGACCGGCGAGAATCGCCTTGTGCACGGCGGCGTAGTTCTTCGCCCGCACAGCCGCCTCGCTGGCCTCGGCCTGCTGGCGGGCGATGGCGTTGACGCGGGTGTCCCTGGTCGGCGTCGGGCTTTGAGTCTTTTCGTAGGGTGGATGGCCGGAGCCATCCACCTGGGTGGACGCGCTATCCGCCTTGCGTGCGCCTTTGCCGCTCAACTGCAGATCACGGGCGATCAGCACCAGTTGCCGGTGCGCATCGCGCCATTCGCGCAGGCGCATGTAATTGAGGAAGTTCTTCTTGCACCAAGTGCGTAGCGGGTTGCTGCCCAGTTCCTGGCGTTTTTCCTCGAAGCCGCGCCACAGGTTGATCAGCGCGGCGAAGTCGGAATCCACGTCCTTCCATTGCGCGTGCGCCTGATCGGCCGCCTGCTGGCGATCCATCGGCCGCTCACGCGGGTCCTGCACCGACAGCGCGGCGGCGACGATGAGAATTTCCTCCAGGCTGCCCTGCCTGGCGCCTTCCAGCACCATGCGCCCCAGGCGTGGGTCGATGGGCAGGCGCGCCAGTTGCCGGCCGATGGGGGTCAGCTGGCTTTCGCGGTTGACCGCCGACAGCTCCTGCAGCAGGTTGAAGCCATCGCTGATGGCCTTGCCGTCTGGCGGCTCGATGAAGGGGAAGTCCTCGATGCTGCCCAGGCGCAGGTGCAGCATCTGCAGGATCACCGCCGCCAGGTTGGTACGCAGGATCTCCGGGTCGGTGAACTCGGGACGGCCGAGGAAATCCTCCTCGCTGTACAGGCGGATGCAGATGCCCGGTTCGACCCGGCCGCAGCGGCCCTTGCGCTGGTTGGCGCTGGCCTGCGACACCGCCTCGATGGGCAGGCGCTGGACCTTGGCGCGGTAGCTGTAGCGGCTGATGCGCGCCGTACCGGAGTCGATCACATAACGGATGCCCGGCACCGTCAGCGAGGTTTCCGCGACGTTGGTGGCCAGCACCACCTTGCGCCCCGGCATGGGCGCGAAGATCTTCTGCTGCTCGGCCGGCGTCAGCCGCGCATACAAAGGCAGCACCTCGGTAAAACGCAGATTGGCCTTGCGCAGCACCTCGGCGGCCTCGCGAATCTCACGCTCGCCGGGCAGGAATACCAGCACGTCGCCCGGGCGCTTGCCGACGCTCTGTTCGTGTGCGGCGATCTCGTCCAGCGCGGCGAGGATGCCCTGGTCGACGGTGAGGTCATCGAGCAGGCTCTCGCCCTCCTCGTCCACCTCGGCCGCCAGCGGCCGGTACCAGGTTTCCACCGGGTAGGTGCGACCGGACACCTCGATGATCGGGGCGTCATCGAAGTGCTTGGAAAAGCGCTCCAGATCGATGGTCGCCGAGGTGATGATCAGCTTGAGATCCGGGCGACGCGGCAGCAGGGTCTTCAGGTAGCCGAGCAGGAAGTCGATGTTGAGGCTGCGTTCGTGCGCCTCGTCGACGATGAGGGTGTCGTACTTTTCCAGAAAGCGGTCGTGCTGGGTCTCGGCGAGCAGGATGCCGTCGGTCATCAGCTTGATCAGCGTGCCGTCCTTGCTCTGATCCTCGAAGCGCACCTGATAGCCCACCAGCTCGCCCAGCGGCGTGCCGATTTCTTCCGCCACGCGAGTAGCGACACTACGCGCCGCCAGACGACGCGGCTGGGTATGACCGATCAGCCCATGCACGCCCCGGCCGAGCTCAAGGCAGATCTTCGGCAACTGGGTGGTCTTGCCCGAACCGGTCTCGCCGGCGATCACCACCACCTGGCTCTTTTCCAGCGCGGCCTTGATCTCGTCGCGCTTGGCCGCAATCGGCAGCGCATCGTCGTAACGCATCGCCGGGATGCTGCTGCGCCGCGCTGCGACCTTGTCGCTGGACGCCTGAAAACGCTCCAGCCACTGCGCCAGCTTGGCCTCGTCGGGCTGCTTCTGCAGCTCATGCAACTGCCGGCGCAAGCGATGACGCTCGGCGATCATGACGTGGTCGAGATTGTTCTGCAGGGTGGCGATGTCAGTCATCTGGATCGGGGCAATCAGGGCAAAGGCGGGATTGTCGCAGATTCCGCCCCACGACGTGCAGGTCAGGCCACAAGGCGGCACGTGCCACGTGGCAGCTGCCGCCGCCATTGGTGCCGAAGCGTCGTGCTGACGACGCGGCCTGCAGTCAGGCCCCGCCGCTGGCCTGCGGCAGATGCCCGAGCGGCAATGCGGTCTGATCCTTGACCGTCGCGATGGCGAAGTTGCTGCGAATGTCGCTGACGCCTGGCAACTTCAGCAGGGATTCCAGCAGGAAGCGCTCATAGGCCCTGAGGTCCTGGACGACCACCTGCAGCAGGAAGTCCGACTCCCCCGACACCAGATGGCAGGACACCACCTCGTGCAACGCGCTGACGGCCTGGCGAAAGGCCGTGGACGTCTCGTCCTGGTGGCGCTCGACCTTGACGCCGACAAATACGGTCAGCCCCAAGCCGATGCCGTCGCGGTCCAGATCGGCGTGATACCCCCGGATGATGCCGGCTTCCTCGAGCAGGCGTACCCGTCGGAGACAGGGCGACGGCGACAATCCCACTTCCTCGGCGAGCTGCACGTTGGTCAGCCTGCCGTCGCGCTGCAGGGCCGCCAGTATTCGTCTGTCCAGATTATCCAGTTTCATAATTGGCATACTCTTAATTCTATACGCACATCACTGGCATGATATGCCAATTATCAAGACGCAAGAGGCCAAATTAGCAACTCCACGAAATCACCCTGACTGTATGCTTTTTTGCCTGGGTCATCGCAGGGTTGAGTGTGAATATGACGAACCTCGAGTTGTTCATCGGTGCATTGGTCGTGGTGTACGTGGTTCCCGGTCCGGACATGGTGCTGGTGTTGCAGACGTCCAGCATGCAAGGCCGCTGGCACGCCGTGGCGACGGCTCTCGGCCTCGCCCTGGCGCGGGCAGCGCATGTCTTGCTGGCGGCGATCGGCCTGGCCGTACTGTTGAAAACCGTCTCCTGGGCATTCGACGTGGTCAGGCTGGCAGGTGCGCTGTACCTGATCTGGCTGGCCGTGAAGATCGCTCGTGCCCCATCGCTGATCGCTGAGGCCTGCGCGCCGTTGCCTGCATCTTCCACCAGGGCCTATGGCGCTTCCGCCTGCCGCGGGCTGCTGACCAACATCAGCAACCCCAAGGCGCTGCTGTTCTGCTCGGTGCTTCTGCCACAGTTCGTCGATGCCAGTGCCGATGTGGCCGGCCAGTTCCTCGTGCTGGGTAGCGTGCTGGTGCTGACCGGCCTGCTTTTCGATCTGCTGTACGCCATGCTGGGCGCGGCGCTCGGGCATTGGATGCGCCGCTATCCACTGCTGCAGGTGGTGCAGCGCTGGACCTTCACCACCTTGCTGATGGGGTTCGGCCTGCGCCTGGCCATGGCGACGCGGCCCTGATGAACGCCTGGCCTTCAGATCGGCAAACGGTGGATGAAAACAGCGTCATCCACCCTACGGCGCCCTCGGGTAGGGTGGACAACGCGAAGCTTGTCCACCGCTCCTGCGCAACGAAAAAGGGGGCAGACCGGTTCAGTCTGCCCCCTTTTCTATCGCCGCCCTTGTTAGGCCACCGCAGCCGCTCCCGCCCTGGAACGCCAGGCAAACCCCAGCACCATCAGCAGCCCCAGCCCCGCCATTGCCGCGCCGGCCAGGGAGATTGCCGGATAGCCCAGCCCGACCTTGATCACCGCGCCGCCCAGCGCCGCGCCGATCGCGTTGCCCAGGTTGAAGGCACCGATATTCACCGCCGAGGCCAGGTTGGGCGCGTCCTTGGCTGCCTCCATCACGCGCATCTGCAGCGGCGGCACGATGGCGAAGCTGGCGATGCCCCAGATCAGGATGGCCACGGCAGCCGGCAGCGGCCAGCGCATCAGCACGGTGAACGCCAGCAGCACCAGGATCAGTGCACTCAGCGAGACGATCAGGGTGCGGTCGACCGAACGGTCCGCCGCCTTGCCACCCCACATGTTGCCCAGCGTCAGGCCCACGCCGTACAGCACCAGCATGGCTGTGATGAAAGCGGTCGAGGCATGGGTTTCGCTGCTGAGGATCGGTGCGATATAGGTGAATACGGTGAACATGGCACTCGACCCGACCACCGTCAGCGCCAGCGCGGCCAACACCGGGCCTCGGCCCAGCACGCGGATTTCGGCCAGCACGCCATCGCTCTTCGGCAGCGGCACGTTGGGCAGGGCGAACCACAGCGCCAGCATCGCCAGGACGCCAAGGCCGGTAATGCCCCAGAACGCGGTGCGCCAGCCGAACACTTCGCCAAACCAGGCGGCCAGCGGCACGCCGCCGATGGTCGCCAGGGTCAGGCCCATGAACATCGCCGCCACCGCGCCGGCGCGCTTGTCCGGCGCCACCACGCTGGCGGCGACGATGGAGCCGACGCCGAAGAAGGCGCCATGATTCAGCGAGGTCACCACCCGGGCAGTCAGCAGGGTGTAGTAGTCGGTGGCCAGGGCCGACATCAGGTTGCCCAGGGTGAAGATGGTCATCAGGCCGATCAGCAGGTAGCGCCGGGGAATCCTGCCGGTGGTCAGGGTCATCAGCGGCGCACCGAGCAGCACGCCCAGCGCATAGGCGCTGACCAGCAGCCCGGCGGCAGGAATGGAAACGCCGAGATCGGCGGCGATACCCGGCAACATGCCCATGGGCGAGAACTCGGTGACGCCGATGCCGAAGGCACCGATGGCGAGTGCAACAAGGGGTGGATTGATACGCATGCAAAGGCTCCTCATCTATGCCGCGAATGCTAGGATCCAAACCTTGAACGCGGTAGATGGCATTTCTGGCAAACACCTTTGCCTATGGAGCACAAATGGATTTCAACGGCAGGTCAGGCGAAATGCTCGTGTTCGTCACCGTCGCGGAGCAAGGCAGCCTGTCGGCCGCCGCTCGCGCACTGGGGCTGACACCTTCGGCCGTCAGCCGGATCATCGCGCGCACCGAACAACGGCTCGGCACCCGCCTGCTGCTGCGCACCACCCGCGCGCTCACCTTCACCGCCGAGGGTGAAGCCTACCTGCGCGGCGCGCGGCGCATCCTCGCCGACCTGGCGGAAGTCGAAGAGGCCATTGCCGATCAGGGCGTACCACGGGGCCGCCTGCGTGTGAGTGCAGCCCTCGGCCATGGCCGGATGACCATCGTGCCGCTGGTGGCGGCCTTCATTGCCCGCTATCCGAACATCACCGTCGACCTGTCCCTGGGCGACGAGGTGGTCGACATTCTCGGCGGCCAGGCCGACGTGGCGGTGCGTTTCGGCCACCTGCCCGACAGCCCGCTGACTGCCCGCCGCATCGGTGAAACCGGCCAGGTGGTGGTGGCCTCCCCCGCTTACCTGGAACGCCATGGCACGCCGCAGCAACCGGAAGACCTGCTGCAGCACAACTGCCTGCGCTTCAACTTCCGCCGCGCCGAGCCCAACTGGCCCTTCATCCGCGAAGGCCAGGGGTTTTCCCTGAAGGTCTGCGGCAACATCGCATGCAGCAGCGGCGAGGCGCTGGCGCAACTCGCCCGCGAGGGTGCGGGCATCACGCGCATCGGCGAGTTCAGCGTGACCGAGGACCTGCAACGCGGCGATCTCGTGCCGCTGCTGCAGGCCTTCAACCCCGGCGACCGGGAGCCGATTCACGCAGTGTTCGTCGGCGGCACCGCCATGCCGGCGCGGGTGCGGGTATTCGTGGATTTCCTGGTTGAACAGCACAGCATGTGAACGGCCGAGGCACAGGCTGGCACCCAAGCAGAGCATGGGAACCAGCCCGTAGACAGCGCCTGACGAAGGTTAAGCGCAGCTCTCGGCCGACAGCTCAGTCAAGCGTTGATGCTTCCTCGTGATCGCTAACGCAACGGCACATAGATATCCGTTTGCCACTGGTCCTTGGGCGTCTCGGGGTACACGCTCAGGTATTCAAAGAACAGCGGCTGGTCGCGCAGTTCCTCGCCGCTGTTCGGCAGCCAATCGCGGTAGATCGGATAGATCGTCTCACCGATATGATCCGGGGAGCCCGCATGCCGCACCACGGCATAACGCCCACCCGGTATTGTCAGCTCACGAATGTTGAATTCGTTCACGGCCACGGTCTCTCGAATCTCGCCGCAAATGGCGAAGCGAAATTCGTGCGCGGGCGTGGTATCCGGGTTGCCGTATGGGATGCCGAAGGAGCGGTTCGATTCCACCGGCGATTGCCCGCTTTGCATGCGCCACTGGATGAAGGTATCGACGCTCCGGTCGACCAGTTCGGGAGGGCCGCAATGCTCCAGAGCGGCGACTCGCACAGGGGAGATATTCACGATTTGTACTTGCATGGCAACAGTCCTTGAAAAATGAGGGATGACGAAGACCGTATTCCACACATGCCAACTGGGTGCCTTTCTGAACGCGCGGGGCGACATGCCAAACGCTCGCCTGAACGCCCGGCTGAACGCTTCAGGGCTTTCAAAACCCGCCTGGAGGGCAGCGTTCAAGACCGAAAGCTCTGCTCGGGCCAGCAAACCATGGGCAGCGCGCCGCAGTCGCATCAGTTGCACATAACGTGAAACCGGTACGCCAACGAACGCGCCGAACTGTCGATGGAAGTGAAACGGCGAAAAGCTGGCCACCTGACTCAGCGCGCTGACCGAGAGATCGCCATCGAGGTGGGCATCGATATAGGCGAGCACGGCATCAAAACGCTGTGTGTAAGCAGAGGACGGTGATCGAGCAGACACGGTGCATAGATTCCTGAAATACGGTGAGCGCCAGCGTAGGCAATGGCGCCCCTCCCGCGCCTAGCCGCACTTGCTCAGTTGGCTCGTTGCCCTCTCCCCAAGGCGGCGCAGAAGCGCAGCCGCACCACCTAGCCCTGCGCCTCCTCCTCGCGCGCCTTGACCCCCGCCAGCAACTTGCCATGCAACGCATGCAACGTTCGCTGCTCGTCGGCGGTCAACCCTGCAAGCACGCGCTGCAGGTTGGCCACGTGCGCCGTGATGATGCCGTCGATCAGCTCGAAGCCCGCCGCCGTCAGCGCCACCAGGACACCGCGACGGTCGCTGGGATGCTTGCGCCGCTCGATCAGGCCGGCCTTCTCCAGGCGATCGATGCGGCTGGTCATGCCCCCCGAGGAAATCATCGCGCTCTCGTACAGCGCAGTCGGCATCAACGCATAGGGTTCACCCGAACGGCGCAGGGTAGCGAGCAGGTCGAACTCACCGGCCTGCAGGCCATGCTCGGCGAAGAACGGCAGCAGGTGATCGCGGCTGATCAGCAGGCTCAACTCCCCCAGGCGGCCAATGACGGCCATGGAGAAAGCATCGAGATCGGGTCGTTGCTGCTGCCACTGCTCGGCAGCCAGTTGTGCGCGGTCTTGCATGTCGCCCTCGATTTATCTTGCCATCAAGATACTTTTCAAAAAGAATGTCGCCATCGTAACGTATTCACGCCAAGGAGGCATCCCCATGCCAGGTTCACGCTCCAGATCATTTCTGGCCCTGTCACTGCTGTTCACCATCGGCGCGCTGATGGGACTGACCACCAATCTGGTGAAGATCGCCGGCACGCAGGGCTGGCCACCTCTCGCCTACCTGCTGTGGAGCCTGCTCGGCAGCGGCCTGCTGCTGCTTGCGCTGAGCTGGCTGCGCGGTGAGCGGCCCGGCCTGGGCGCCACCTCGCTGCGCTACTACCTGGCCTCCGGGCTGCTCAGCATCACCCTGCCCAATGGCCTGATGTTCAGTTCGATCCCGCACGTCGGCGCCGGCTTTGCGGCCATGTGCCTGGCCTTTCCGCCCCTGGTCACCTACCTGCTGGCCCTGGCCCTGCGCATGGAGGGCCCCAGCCGGATTCGCCTGCTGGGCATCTGCGTCGGCCTGCTCGGCAGCGTGCTGCTGGCGCTGGGCAAGCTGCACAGCGGCGACAGCCCCTACCTGTGGGTGCTGGCGGCGCTCTGCGTGCCGGTGTTCCTCGCCCTGGGCAACATCTACCGTTCCCGCTACTGGCCACAAGGCGCCAGCCCGCTGTCTCTGGCGCCCGGCATGCTGCTCGGCGGCGCCTTGCTGCTGGCCCCCCTGAGCGGGCTGGGGTTCGATCTGCAACCCCGTCTGCACGCTGCCAGCGCGATCGCTCTGCTGGCCGTACAGACGGCCCTGTTCGCCATGGTCTACGCGCTGTTCTTCATGCTGCAGAAGCTCGCCGGCGCGGTGTTCCTCAGCCAGATAGGCTCGGTGGCGGCGATCATCGGCGCGGCCATGGCCATCGGCCTGTTCGGTGAGAACGGCAGCCTGTCGATGCTGCTGGCCGCCGTGTGCATCGTCGGCGGCGTGCTGCTGGTCGCCTCGCGCGGCACCAAGGAGGCCCAAGCATGAAACGCCAGGCTCTGTTACTGCTCGCCATCGTCCTGCTCGGCCTCAACCTGCGGCCGGCGCTGGCCGCCATCGGCCCGCTGCTCGACCGCATCCAGCTCGACACCGGACTGGATCACGTCGCCGCCAGCCTGCTGACCAGCGTGCCCGTGGTCATCATGGGGCTCGGGGCGCTGGCCTGCGGCCCTCTGCGCAGGCGCCTTGGCGACAACGGCGGGATTCTGCTCGGTGTGCTGCTGATCGCCCTCGCCTCGCTGCTGCGTGGTCTGTTGCCCGCAGCCTCTACGCTGCTCGTCAGTGCGGTGCTGGCCGGCGCGGGCATCGCCTTCGTCCAGGCCCTGCTACCCGGTCTGATCAAGTCGCGCTTCGCCGCCGACAGTGGCCGCCTGATCGGCTTCTACAGCTGCGCGATCATGGCCGGTGCTGCGTTCGGTGCGGCCTTCACCCCCTGGCTGGCCCAGTCGCTGGGCTGGGCCTGGGCCCTGGCAGGCTGGACGCTGCCCGCCCTGCTGGCGGCAGCGGTGTGGCGTCGCGCCGCGCCCTCCGCTGGCGCAAGCGCCGTCGCCAGCGCCCCGCCGCTGGTGACCTGGCGCTGGCCCCGGGCCTGGCTGCTGATGAGCTTCTTCGGCATCGGCACCGCCGGCTACACCCTGGTGCTGGCCTGGCTGCCGCCCTACTACACCGCCCTGGGCTGGAGCGCCCAGGCCAGTGGCCTGCTGCTGGCCGCGCTGACCCTGTGCGAGGTCGTCGCCGGTCTGCTGCTATCCAGCCTGCTGCCGCGCTTTCCTGACCGCCGGCCGTTGCTGGCGGCGGTACTGCTGTCGCTGCTGGCCGGCCTGATCGGCCTGCAGCTGGCGCCGGAAACCCTGGTGGTGCCCGTCGCCCTGCTCCTGGGTGTCGGTATCGGCGGTCTGTTCCCGCTGTCGCTGGTGGTGGCCCAGGATCACCTGGACGATCCGCGGCAAACAGGGGATCTGCTGGCTTTCGTCCAGGGCGGCGGCTATCTGATCGCGGCATGCGCACCGCTGCTGGCGGGTCTGCTACGGCACTACAGCACGGACCTGAGCCTGAGCTGGCAGCTGATGGCGCTGGCCACCCTGGTGCTGATGGTCATGGCCATGCGCTTCAACCCGCCCCGGCAACAGCGTCCGCTGGACGCGCTGACGGACTGAGGCGCCCGCTACTCAGACTCGGAACTGGCCGACCAGGCCCTGCAGGCGCCCGCCCAGGCCGTCGAGATCACGAGCGGCCTGCGCGCCCTGCTCCGCATCGCTGGCGACCTCGTCCACCGCGACGGCAATCTGGTGCACGCTGCGGTTGATCTCCTCGGCCACGGCGGTCTGCTCCTCGGCGGCACTGGCGATCTGCGCGTTCATCGAGTTGATGGTGCCGATCAACACCGCGATGCTGTCCAGCGCCTCGCCGGCGTGGCTGGCCTGCTCGCGGGTGCTCTCTCCCATCTGACTGGCGCGCTGCATCGCCGCCACGGCCTCGCCCGTGGCATTCTGCAGACGGTCGATCATGCCCTGGATCTCGCCAGTGCTCTGCTGGGTACGGCTGGCCAGGGCGCGGACCTCATCGGCCACCACGGCGAAGCCTCGCCCCGCCTCGCCGGCTCGCGCAGCCTCGATGGCCGCATTGAGCGCCAGCAGGTTGGTCTGGTCGGCGATCGCACGAATCACCTCCAGCACGCTGACGATGCCCTGTACGTCGCGACGCAGGCTGTCCAGCGACTCGCTGCTGCTGCGCACCTCGCCGACCAGGTCGTGGATGTGGGCGATGCTGCCATCCACCACGCGCTTGGCATCCTGGCCCTGCTGGTCGGTCTCGCGCGCCGCCTCGGCGGCACGCTGGGCACTCTGCGCCACCTCGTGGGCCGCAGCGGACATCTCGTTGATGGCGGTGGCGACCTGATCGGTCTCCTGACGCTGCCCGGCCATCGCCTGTTCGGAGCGCTGCGCCTGACTGGACACGCCACCGACCAGACCGAAGAGCTGATCGGTGGTCACCGATACCTGCTGCACCAGCGCATGAATCTTGGCGACGAAGGCGTTGAACGAACTCGCCAGCTCGCCCAGCTCATCCTGGCTGGTGACTGGCAGGCGCTGGGTCAGGTCGCCCTCCCCGGCCGCCATGTCATCGAGCTTGCTCTTGATCAGCTGCACCGGCTTGGTGATCGACGCCGCCAGCGGCAGGGACAGCAGGGCCAGCACCAGCAGCAGGCCGATCGCGGAGCCGGCCATGACCATCAGCAGGCGGTCGACGCTGTGCTGGAACTGCCCCCGCGCCGCCTGGACATCCCGCTCGACCCCGTCGAGATTGACCGAGGTGCCGAAGACCATCTTCCACTTGGGCAGGTAGTGCGAGTAACCGACCTTGGCCACCAGCACCTTGCCGTCGCCCAGCACGAAGCTGTAGTCGACGTAGTGGCTGCTATCCATACCGGCTCGCACCAGCTCGCGAATGGCATAGACGCCATTGGGGTCGCGGTAGCCGCTGAAGTCCTCGCCGATGCGGTCGTTGGTATTGCCCTGCAGCACGCGATGGACGTTGCTGTCGTAGCCCCAGAAATAGCCATCCGCCCCGTAGGACAGGCGCTTGAGTACCTCGACGGCCTGGGCGCGCGCGTTCATGTCGCCATCGGCGGAGGCCTGGTACAGCGGATCGATCGCGTTGACCGCCAGTTCCACGTACTGCTTGATCTCCGCCTTGCGGTCCGCCACCAGCTTGGCTCGGGTCTGCGCCTCCTGCTGGTCGGCCAGATTGCCGAGGACGACGAACGCGATGGAACTGAGCAGCAGGGTCAACAGGCAGATAGGACCAAACGCCAGCAGCAGCACTTTGGAACGCAGACGCAGAGAGAAGATCATGGGCAGTACACCTTTACCGGCGCTTTGATGTTATAGAGCCGGCATATTGCCAATATGACGGCGTCAAAAAAACAGAGAAAAGCAAAAACTGGTATGACCAGCCTCGTCTCATAATGGAATGACTATCCCGTATCTGGTCACGGAGTGCCTGATCAGGATCAATGGTCATGCCGGCAGCAGCGCATCTCGCTGGTGCCTGCGATCCTCTCGGGGCGGCCTGCACCGCCGCGTGCACGGCCGGCAGGATTGCCTGCCAGGAATGACGGGCAATAAAAAACCCGCCGTAGCGGGTTTTTCGTTCAACGCGGTCGCGTCACTTCTTGCCCAGTTTCTTCAGCTCTTCGTCACGCAGCTCGCGGCGCAGGATCTTGCCGACGTTGGTGGTGGGCAGCACGTCGCGGAACTCCACGGCCTTGGGCACCTTGTAGCCGGTCAGGTTGGCGCGCATGTGCTCCATCACCTGTTCCTTGGTCAGGCTCTCGCCCGGCTTGACCACCACGAACACCTTGATCGCCTCGCCGGACTTCTCGTCCGGCACGCCGATGGCCGCGCACTGCAGCACGCCCGGCAGGGTCGCCAGGACGTCTTCCAACTCGTTCGGATAGACGTTGAAGCCGGACACCAGAATCATGTCCTTCTTGCGGTCGACGATACGCAGGTAGCCGTCTTCCTGGATCAGGCCGATGTCACCGGTCTTCAGCCAGCCGTCGGCACCGAGGATCTCGTCGGTCGCTTCCTGGCGCTGCCAGTAGCCCTTCATCACCTGCGGCCCTTTCACGCACAGCTCACCGATCTCGCCGATGGCCAGGTCCTGGCCTTCGTCGTTGATGGTCTTGCACAGGGTCGAAGGCAGCGGAATGCCGATGGTGCCCAGCTGGATGGCGCTGAACGGGTTGACCGTGGCCACCGGGCTGGTTTCGGTCATGCCGAAACCTTCGCAGATGGCGCAGCCGGTGACTTCCTTCCAGCGCTCGGCCGTGGCCAGTTGCAGGGCCATGCCGCCGGAGAAGGTCGCCTTCAGGCTGGAGAAGTCCAGCTTGCGGAAGTCTTCGTTGTTGCACAGGGCAACGAACAGGGTGTTGAGGCCGACGAACCCGGTGAAGCGGTACTTGGCCAGGTCCTTGACCACCGACGGCAGGTCGCGCGGGTTGGTCAGCAGGACATTGTGGCCACCGATCAGCATCATCGCCATGCAATGGAAGGTAAAGGCGTAGATGTGGTACAGCGGCAGCGGCGCGATCAGCACCTCGCACCCCTCATCGAGGTTGGCGCCCATCAGCTCCTTGACCTGCAGCATGTTGGCGACCAGGTTGCGGTGCGTGAGCATCGCGCCCTTGGCCACACCAGTGGTACCGCCGGTGTACTGCAGCACGGCGATATCGCCGTTGCTCGGCTTGGCTTCGTTGAAGCTCTGGCCACGGCCCTTGGCCAGGGCGTCATTGAGCTTGATGGCGTGCGGCAGGTTGTAGGCCGGCACCATTTTCTTCACGTGCTTGATCACGAAGTTGACCAGCAGACGCTTGAACGTCGGCAGCATGTCGCCCACTTCGGTGACCAGGACGGTCTTCACCCCGGTCTTCGGCACCACCTGTTCGGCCAGGTGCGCCATGTTGGCCAGGCAGATCAGCGCCTTGGCGCCGGAGTCGTTGAACTGATGTTCCATTTCCCGCGCGGTGTACAGCGGGTTGGTGTTGACCACCACCAGGCCGGCACGCATGGCGCCGAAAACCACGACGGGGTACTGCAGCACGTTGGGCAGCTGCACGGCGATGCGATCGCCCGGCTTGAGGTCGGTGTGCTGCTGCAGATAGGCCGCGAAATCACCGGAGAGCTGGTAGATCTCGCCGTAGGTGAGCGTCTTGCCCAGGTTGCTGAAAGCAGGCTTGTCGGCGAAGCGTTGGCAGGACTCTTTCAATACCGCGAGGATGTTCGGGTACTGGTCGGGATTGATTTCGGCAGCGACCCCAACGGGATACTTGTCCTTCCAGAAGTTTTCGGTCATGGAAGCCCACTCCTAAGCAACAGCTGATCTTCACCGCGCGCAGGCGGTTGTTTGTTGTGTGTTTAGCTCGCTTTCCCGCTGGCCAGGGGCCCGGAAGCGCGCCGAGAGTAGCAGCTTTACCGGAGGCTCACCAGCACCAAGCATGGCCTGCGGAGTCAGAAAAATGACCAGAAAACACCATCCAGTCACAACCCAACTTTCGCTCTGAGAATTGAACAAAGGCCTCTAGCTCGGCTTTTGCAGCGCGCAGAGCCTAACCTGAACAGGCATCAGGCACAGTGCTGGGCTCGACGAAACGAGGCATGCCACCCTGCTGGTGGTTACCAAATCACAACAAATGCTCCGCCGTGCTGGCGGACAGAGGCGGGAAAACCTCTCCCCCGACCCAGGGGAGAGGTTTCGGCTCAGGCGATGTCGCGCAGCTCGCGACGCAGGATCTTGCCCACCGGCGTCATCGGCAGGGCGTCCTTGAACACGATGTGCTTGGGCACCTTGTAGCCGGTGAAGTTTTCCTTGCAGTAGGCCTTGAGCTCTTCCACGGTCACCCCGCCATCGCGCGGCACCACGAACAGCTTGACCACTTCCCCGGACTTCTCGTCCGGCACGCCGATAGCCGCACAGCTGGCGACCTTCGGGTGCGCCATGACCACGTCCTCGATCTCGTTGGGATACACGTTGAAGCCGGAGACGATGATCATGTCCTTCTTGCGGTCGACGATGCGCACGAAGCCATCCGGGTCGATCACGGCGATATCGCCAGTCTTGAACCAGCCGTCGGCATCCAGCACCTCGGCCGTGGCCTCCTCGCGCTGCCAGTAGCCCTTCATCACCTGCGGCCCCTGGATGCACAGCTCGCCACGATCGCCCAGGGGCTGCTCGTTGCCCTCGTCGTCGATCACCTTGAACGCGGTACCCGGCACCGGAATGCCGACAGTGCCCAGGCGCGCCTTGTCGCCATAGGGATTGGTACTGGCGACCGGTGAAGTCTCGGTCAGGCCGTAGCCCTCCACCACGGTGCAACCGGTCATCTGCTGCCAGCGCTCGGCGGTGGCCTTGACCAGTGCGGTACCGCCGGAGTTGGTGACCTTGAGGTGGGAGAAATCGAGGTTCTTGAACTCGGGATGATCCATCAGCGCGACGAACAGGGTATTCAGGCCCAGCAGGGCGGAGAACTTCCATTTGCCCAGTTCCTTGACGAAACCGGGGATGTCGCGCGGGTTGGTGATCAGCACGTTATGGTTGCCGTTGACCATCATGCACATGCAGTTCGCGGTGAAGGCATAGATGTGGTACAGCGGCAGCGGCGCGATCATGATCTCCTGGCCCTGCTTCATCAGCGGCGTGCCGTCCGGGCCGAGCTGCGACAGGCAGGCATCGACCTGCAGCATGTTCGCCACCAGGTTGCCGTGCGTGAGCATCGCGCCCTTGGCCACGCCGGTGGTGCCACCGGTGTACTGCAGCACGGCGACATCCTCGTGGCTGGCGGTGACCGGCGCCAGCGCCTGGCCATGCCCCTGCCTGAGCACCTGCTTGAAGGCGATGGCCTGCGGCAGGTGGTAGTCGGGCACCATCTTCTTGACCTTCTTCACCACGGTGTTGACCAGCCAGCCCTTGAGGCTCGGCAGCAGGTCACCCATCCGCGCTTCGATCAGGTACTCGATCTCGGTGTCCGGCAGCACTTCCTGCACCAGCTTGCCGAACATGTTCAGGTACACCAGCGCACGCACGCCGGCGTCCTTGAACTGGTGGCGCATCTCGCGCGCGGTGTACAGCGGGTTGGTGTTGACCACGATGAGGCCGGCGCGCATGGCACCGAACACGGCGATCGGGTACTGCAGCACGTTGGGCATCTGCACGGCGATGCGGTCGCCCGGCTTGAGGTCGGTGTGCTTCTGCAGGTAGGCGGCGAAGGCAGCGGAGAGACGGTCCAGCTCGGCGTAGGTCAGCGTGACACCGAGGTTGCTGAAGGCAGGGCGGTCAGCGAAACGCTTGCAGGAGCGCTCGAAGACTTCGATCACCGACTTGTAGCTGGACAGGTCGATATCGTTGGGCACGCCAGGGGCGCGTTTGTCGTTCCAGAAATCAGGTTGCATTGTTCTTGTCCTCTTCCCCTGAAGTGATCTGACTGGCCGGAAAGTAGCAGCTTAGAGCTGAACCGCAAATAGCTCGAAGGCGTCATTGATGGGCTGAATTTCGCAATAAATGTAGCGATTCGTAACCGATCTTTGGCATTCGCGAATAAACCGCGACGCTTTGCCTGATGACGAGCAAGGTGCACAATGCCGCCAACCTTCGGCACAAGGATTCGCCATGCGCCACGACGCCTTCACCCTCAACGCCAGCGACGGCCTGCCGCTGCACGTCAACCACTGGTACGGCGATGAGCCACCCCGTGCGATGGTCATGCTTACCCATGGCATGGCCGAGCACAGCCTGCGCTACGAACGGCTGGCCGAAGCCCTGGTGGCGGCGGGCTTCGCCCTCTACGCCCTGGACCAGCGCGGCCATGGCCGCACGGCCGAACGCGGCACCCTGGGGCATTACGCCGACGAGGACGGCTGGAGCAAGGTCGTCGGCGACCTCTCCACCCTCAATCACCACATTCGCCAGCAGCATCCGCACACGCCGATCTTCCTCTTCGGCCACAGCATGGGTAGCTACATCGGCATCGCCTACCTCATGGGCCACAGCTGCAGCCTGCAGGGCGCCGTGCTTTCCGGCTCCAACTACCAGCCCGTGGCGCTGTACAAGGCGGCACGCCTGATCGCCGGCTTCGAACGCTGGCGCCTGGGCGCGAAAGGCCGCAGCAAGGTCATCGACTTTCTCTCTTTCGGCTCGTTCAACAAGGCGTTCAAGCCCAACCGCACCGCCTTCGACTGGCTCAGCCGTGACCCGGCGGAAGTGGACAAATACGTGACCGATCCGCTGTGCGGGTTCGTCTGCACCACGCAGTTGTGGTGCGACCTGCTCGACGGCCTGCAGCACATCACGCCCCCCGCCAACCTGGCGCAGATCGATGCCGACCTGCCGCTGCTGGTCATCGGCGGCTCGCGTGATCCGGTCAGCGACGGCAAGCGCCTGGGTGACCTGGCTGGCGCCCTGCGTGAGGCCGGCGTGCGCGACGTGCAACTGAAACTTTACCCCGAGGCCCGCCACGAGCTGCTCAACGAGAGCAACCGCGACGAGGTCACCGCCCATCTGATCGACTGGCTGCAACAGGCATTGAGCCACGGTCGCAAGCCCACTCAGGAGTGTTCATGACCCAGGTAACCAACATCCCCTACGAGGCGCTCGAAATCGGCCAACAGGCCAGCTTCGAAAAGCAGGTGGAAGAACGTGACGTGCAGCTGTTCGCCGCCGTGTCCGGCGACAACAATCCGGTACACCTGGACGCCGCCTTCGCCGCCGAGACGATGTTCAAGGAGCGCATCGCCCATGGCATGTTCACCGGCGCGCTGATCAGCGCCGCCATCGCCTGCAACCTGCCAGGCCCGGGCACCATCTACCTCGGCCAGCAGCTGAAGTTCACCCGTCCGGTGAAACTCGGCGACACCCTGACCGTGAAACTGGAAGTGCTGGAGAAGCTGCCGAAGAACCGCGTGCGCATCGCCACCCGCGTGTTCAACCAGGACGGCAAGCAAGTGGTCGACGGCGAAGCCGAAGTGCTCGCCCCGGGCGCCGAGCAGACCGTCACCATGCCGCCGATGCCGCAGGTGACCGTCGCCTGATCCGCTGCACACTGGTGCGCGGCAGCAGCGCCGCGCACCACTTTTGTTCTACACTCACAAGCCTTGAGCGATCTGGCACTCCAGAAGTGCAATTCCTTGTGCACATTGCACAAACCCCTTTGACTAGCTCGCCAAGCGGCCATGCCCGCTGACTCTGGCACGTCCCCTGCTATCGCCAAGGCCTACCCCCCTACCGGAGCCAGGTCCATGAGCAACGCCACCCCCGATAGCGACTACCCTCTGAGCGAGGTCCCCAGCGGCGCCCGCAAGGGGCTGTTCTCCACCGCCATCCTGCTGTTCGGTTTCACCTTCTTCACCGCCACCATGTTCGCCGGCGGCAAGATCGGCATGGCCTTCGACTTCACCACCCTGCTCTGGGCAGCGGTAATCGGCAACCTGCTGCTGGGCCTGTACGCGGCCGCACTGGGTTTCATCGCCTGCCGCAGCGGCTTGAACTCGGTGCTGATGGGGCGTTTCTGCTTCGGCGAAGTGGGCAGCAAGCTGTCCGACATGCTTCTGGGTTTCACCCAGATCGGCTGGTACGCCTGGGGCACGGCGACCGTCGCCATCGTCCTGGTGAAGATCCTCGGCCTGCCGGAGGGCCTGACCATCCCGCTGATGGTGCTGTTCGGCTTCGGTTTCTGCCTCACCGCCTTCGTCGGCTACAAGGGCCTGGACCTGCTCTCGCGCGTCGCCGTGCCGGCCATGCTGGTACTGCTGGTGGCGTCGCTGTGGATCGCCACCCGTGACGTCGGCGGCCTCGCCGGGCTGCTGGCAGTGGAGCCGTCCGAAAGCATGAGCCTGAGCGTGGCCATCACCCTGGTGTTCGGCACCTTCGTCAGCGGCGCCACCCAGGCGACCAACTGGACCCGTTTCGCCCGGAGCGGCCGCGTCGCGGTGCTGGCCAGCCTGCTCGGCTTCTTCATCGGCAATGGCCTGATGATCGTCGCCGGTGCCTACGGTGCCATCGTCTACCAGCAACCGGACGTGGTCGAGGTGCTGGTGCTGCAGGGTCTGTCCATGGCCGCCGTGATCATGCTGTTTCTCAACCTGTGGACCACCCAGGACAACACCATCTACAACTTCGCCGCCGCCGGCTGCAACCTGCTGCGCACCGGCAAGCGCAAGACCGTGACCCTGGCCGGTGCCGGCATCGGCACGCTGCTGGCCATCGGCGGCATGTACGAACTGCTGATCCCCTTCCTGATCCTGCTCGGCTCGATCATCCCGCCGATTGGCGGCGTGATCATGGCCGACTACTTCTACGCTCACCGCGCACGCTACCCGAAACTGGCCGACGCCCGCCTGCCGGCCTTCAACTGGGTCGGCCTCGGCGCCTACCTGATCGGTGCGCTGAGCGCCTACTTCTCGCCCTGGGTCGCGCCACTGGTCGGCATCGCGGTGGCGGCGCTGGCCTATGTCGCACTGTTCGAGCTGAACAAGGCACTGGCGGGCCGTCAGCAGGTCGCCGGCGCGTGAGCCTGACCGTCGCCGACGTACTCGCCCTGCCGGATCTGGCCAGCATGCGCCTGCGTGCAGGCCAGGCCGGACGCGACAATGCCGTGCGCTGGCCCTACGTGGCCGAGAACGAGGGCATTGCCGACTGGGTGATGGGCGGCGAACTGATCTTCGTCACCGGCATCAACCATCCGCGCGACGAAGCCAACCTGCTGCGTCTGGTGCGCGAGGGCCACGAGCGCATCGTCGCCGGCATGGTCATCCTCACCGGCGCCGAATACATCCAGGTGATCCCGCCCAGCGTGATCGCAGAGGCCGAGCGCCTGGGCCTGCCGCTGATCGAGCAGCCCTATGCCCTGAAGATGGTGGTGGTCACCCAGGCCATCGGCACCGCGCTGGTCCATGCGCAGCAACTGGGCCGCTCGCGCCAGCACGTGCTGGAGCAGGTGCTCGATGGCGACTACCAGTCGCTGGACCTGCTCCTGCAGCGCGGCGACAGCCTCGGCCTGGCGCTGCACGTGCCGCGTCAGGTGGCGCTGCTGCGCCTCGACGGCAGCGAGCAGCTGTTCGGCGACCTGGCCGGCGAAGACGCCGAGCGCCAGCTGCAGAGCCGCCAGCAACTGCTGCAACGACGCCTGGAGCAGAGCCTGGGCGAGCGTGGCGAGGCGCTGCCACTGGTCAGCCAGGGCCGGCACTGGATCGCCCTGCTGCCCTGCCCCACGCCACAGGATGAAGCGCGCAACCGCCAGGTGATGACCGCACTGCTCGACGAGCTGCGCCCGCAACTCGGCCCGCTGCGGCTGTTTCTCGGCCTCGGCAGCGCCGGCTGCGACGCCCCGCGCTTCGCCCAGGGCCTGGGTGAGGCGCGCCAGGCACTGGCCGTGGCGCAGCGTTTCCCGGAGCGCCTGGGGCTGTGCAGTTTCAACGAGCTGGGCGTGCTGGAGCTGCTGGGCGCGATCCGCGATCGCAGCCTGCTCGACCGCTTCGTCGAGCGCGTGCTCGGCCCGCTGATCGGCGACGACTCGCGCCACCAGCCGGTGCTGATGCCGACGCTGGAGGCCTGGTTCGCCGAGAACGGCAACCTGGCCCTGGCCGCGCAGCGCCTGAACGTCCACCGCAATACCCTGAGCTACCGTCTACAGCGCATCGAAGCGCTGACCGGCTGCTCCTTCGATACCCCGCACGACCGCCTGAACATCAGCGTCGCGCTGCTGATCCGGCGCCTGTCGTCGCCTGCCTGAGAGGAACCCAGCATGATCATCCACAACGCCCGCCTGCGTGGCCGCGACGGCCTGTACCGCATCACCCTGAACGGCGCCGAGATCGCCGCCATCGACATCCAGACCGCCAGTGCCACCCCGGCGGCGGACGACCTCGACGCGGCCGGCAACCTGGTAGTGCCGCCATTCGTCGAACCGCACATCCACCTCGACGCCACGCTGACCGCCGGCGAGCCGGCCTGGAACATGAGCGGCACGCTGTTCGAAGGCATCGAGCGCTGGGCCGAGCGCAAGGCACTGGTGACCCATGAAGACACCAAGACCCGCGCCAAGAAGACCATCGACATGCTGGTCGACCACGGCATCCAGCACGTACGCACCCACGTCGACGTCACCGACCCGACCCTGGCGGCGCTCAAGGCCATGCTCGAAGTGCGCGAGGAAACCCGCCACCTGATCGACCTGCAGATCGTCGCCTTCCCCCAGGAAGGCATCGAGTCCTACGCGAACGGTCGCGCCCTGATGGAGCAGGCCATCGAACTGGGCGCCGACGTGGTCGGCGGCATCCCGCACTTCGAGAACACCCGCGACCAGGGCGTGTCGTCGATCAAGTTCCTCATGGAGCTGGCCGAACGCAGCGGCTGCCTGGTGGACGTGCACTGCGACGAGACCGACGACCCGCAGTCGCGCTTTCTCGAGGTGCTGGCCGAGGAAGCCCGCGTGCGTGGCATGGGCGCGCGCGTCACCGCCAGCCACACCACGGCCATGGGTTCCTACGACAATGCCTATTGCTCCAAGCTGTTCCGCCTGCTGAAGATGAGCGGCATCAGCTTCGTCTCCTGCCCCACCGAGAGCATCCACCTGCAAGGCCGCTTCGACACCTACCCGAAACGCCGTGGCCTGACCCGCGTGGCCGAGATCGACCGCGCCGGGATGAACGTCTGCTTCGGCCAGGACTCCATCGTCGACCCCTGGTACCCGCTGGGCAACGGCAACATCCTGCGCATCCTCGAGGCCGGCCTGCATATCTGCCACATGCTCGGCTACGACGACCTCAAGCGCAGCCTGGACCTGATCACCGACAACTCGGCGCGCGCGCTGAACCTGGGCGAACGCTACGGCCTGGAAATCGGCCGCCCGGCCAACCTGCTGATTCTCTCGGCACCGGACGACTACGAGATGGTGCGCAGCCAGGGCCACGCACTGGTGTCGGTGCGCCACGGCAAGGTGCTGATGCGGCGTACCCCGGCCAGCATCGAACGCAGTTGATCACGTTCCTTGGCACGTAGGGTGGATGACGCCCCATCCATCCACCAGCGCATCACCCCGTAGCCGGGCGTTGCGCAAAGCGACACCCAGGCGCCAGGAACAGCGCCCAGGCGGTGGACACGCTTCACGTTGTCCGCCCTACGCACCTCGCCGTAGGGTGGATGACGCTCTATCCATCCACCAGCGCATCACCCCGTAGCCGACCGTCGAGCGAAGCGACACCCAGGCGACAACAACCACGCCCAGACGGTGGACAAGCTTCGCGTTGTCCACCCTACGCACCTCGCCGTAGGGTGGATGACGCTTTATCCATCCACCAGCGCATCAGCCCATAACCGGCCGTCGGGCGAAGCGATACCCAGGCGACAACAACCGCGCCCAAGCGGTGGACAAGCTTCGCGTTGTCCACCCTACGCACCTCGCCGTAGGGTGGATGACGCTCCATCCATCCACCAGCGCATCACCCCGTAGCCGGCCGTCGAACGAAGCGATACCCAGGCGACAACGACCACGCCCAGACGGTGGACAAGCTTCGCGTTGTCCACCCTGCGGACCCAGGCACGCAACAGCGGTACCGTGGGAGGGGCTTCAGCCGCGACACCCCATGAAGAGCTCGCGGCTGAAGCCGCTCCTACAATTGCGAGAGCGCCCTACTCCACCCGTACGCTGGCGGTCATGCCGGCACTCAGGGCGATGTCTTCGGGCAGGCTGGTCAGCTTGATGCGCACCGGAATGCGCTGCGCCAGGCGCACCCAGTTGAAGGTCGGTTCGACATCCGCCAGCAGTTGCCCATCCGGGCTGGCGTTGCGGTCGGTGATGCCACGGCTGATGCTCTCCACCTCACCGCGAATCTCGTCCGTGCCGCCCATCAGCCAGACCTCGACCGGCGCGCCGACCTGGATGCGCGGCAGCTTGGTTTCCTCGAAATAGGCCTGCACGTAGAACGACCGGGTGTCGACCAGGGCCATCACCGCCTGCCCGGCCTTGACGTAGTTGCCCTGCGCCAGCACCAGGTTGGTCACCTGGCCATCGCGTGGTGCACGCACTTCGCTGCGCGCCAGGTTCAGCTCGGCGATACGCAGGTCGGCCTGCGCCTCGCGGTACTCGCCACGCGCCATCTCGGCGCTGATCTTGGCGTTGTCCAGCAGTTCGGCGCTGATCGCCTTGGCGCCCAGACGCGAGCGGCGCAACGCCTCGTGCTCACGCAGGCTGAGCTGCTGGCGGCGGATGTCCACCACGGCCTGGGCCTTCTCCACCGCAGCCTGGTAGCGATCGCGGTCGATGGTCATCAGCAGGTCGCCGGCCTTGACCTGCTGGTTGTCGCGCACCTTGAGTTCGAGCACCCAGCCGGACACGTCCGGGGCGATGGTCACCACATCCGCGCGCACCCGGGCGTCACGCGTCCAGGGCGAATACATGTAGTGCTGCCAGATCCACGAGCCGGCGAAGATCGCCGCCGCCACCATGGCCAGGGTGATACCGACACGAATGGTCGAATGCATGCTTCTCTCCTCAACGCGCCAGGACGGCCATCACGGCCGCCAGGACGCAGACATATAGGGCACAGTCGAACAGGGCCTCGTGCCAGATCCAGCGCGTCAGCCCGATGCGCTGCAAGCCGAGGCGCAACGCGCCGGTCAGCAGCAGCGCCAATACCGCGTAGATCGCCATGGGGCTCAGCAACACGCCGCCCAGCGACCACTCATGCAAGCCCATGGGCTTCTCCTCTCAGGTGACACCACTGGCGCCAGCCGTTCTGCAATTGCGACAGGGCGGCATCGGCCAGGCGCCGTTCGATGCTCGGCGCCAGGGCAGCCAGCGCCTGGCGCAGCTCGGTCGCGGGCGCATCCAGCGCATCCCGACGGCCCGGCGTCGGGCCCCGCTCCAGCACCTCGTCCAGCTGCTGCAGGAAACGCTGTTGCGCCTGCGTCAGGTCGGCGTCGACATGCGCCAGGCAGGTGCGCAGGTGCAGCAGCTCGTCACCCAGATCGAGCCCGGCGACACCATCGTCCCAGCGGCTGCGCGCACGGTCCGGTCGTGCCGGGTAGTGCCGCGCCAGCTGCAACAGGCGATCGGCCATGCGCCCGCCGAACCAGTTCTCCGCACGCCCCAGGTCACGCCGGGTCAGGCGGCCGAGATCGAGCAGGATGGCCTGCATCAGGCGCCGGCCATGCCACACCGGGTCACGCAGGCCGATCAGCTTGAAGGCCAGCACCGCACAGCCCACGCCCAGCAGCATGCCGGGGGCCTCGTTGAGGAAGTAGGCCACGTCATAGCCGACACCGGCCGGCGGCAGGCAGAGCACGATCAGGTGCAGGCAGAACGAGGTCGAGGTCGCCGCCAGCGCTGGCTTGGCCATGCCCAGGACGCCGAAGAACAGTGGCACCCCGAGCGCCAGGGCGAGCATGGGGAAACCGTCGATCTGCGGCATCAGGATCTGCCCGACGAAGAACGCCACCGGCAGCGCATAGAAAATGCCGCGCAGGAACATCATGCCAATTGCCGGTGCCGCCTCCAGCCGAGCGAACAGGCTGCAGACCACCGCGCCGAGCAGCATTGCACCGATCGCGTGGGTCCAGCCGGTGGCCATCCAGAATGCGGCCAGCGCCAGAAAGGTCAGGCCGCTGCGCGCGCCATAGACCAGCGCCGTCTGCCAGTCGTAGTGCCAGGACAGCGCTCGCGGCGCATCCTCCGGTGCCTGGCCCTGCTCCACCGCCTGCAGCGCGCGACGAGCCTCAGCGACGCGCAGCAGGAGAACGGCCAGGCGCTCCAGGCACAGCTGCTGGGTGGCGCTCAGGGTCTCGTCCAGCGCCGCCTCGCGCAGGCGAGCGAGCAGTTCGGAGAGTTCCCCGGGCTGTGCCTGCAACTGCGCCTGCACCTCCTGCAGCCAGGGCACTACCCGCTGCGCCTCGTCGGCACCGAGCTGTCGCCATTGCCGAGCCACGCCACGGGCCAGGCGCAGCATGCCGAGCAGGTCGCGACTGAGTACGCGCAGGGCGATGGCCCGCTGGCGCCCCCGCTCGCCCTCGAACCAGGCATGTTCGCGCTGGGCGTCCACGGCGACGATACGCGCCAGCACTTCCAGCAGGCCCTGGCGCGAGTCGCCCTCCTCCCCGGCCAGGGCCTGGCACACGGCCTTGACGCCGGCCAGCCAGGTGTCGCGCGCCTGCTGTACCAGCTGCCGCTCGACCCGCTGCGGCCAGAGCAGGGCGCTGCTCAGCGTGGCGCAGACCAGCCCCAGGCAGATCTCGGTGGAGCGGGCGATGGCTTCGTCGAAGATCACATGGGGCTTGCCGATGGCCGGCAGGCCGATGATCGCCACCGTGTAGCCGGCCAGGACGAAGGAGTAGGCCCAGGCGCTGCGCAGCATGGTCGAAACGGCGGTACAGAGCGCCAGCCACAGGGCGAAGGCGAGCAGGAACAGCCAGGGTGTCTGGGCGAACAGGGCCATCATCACCACGGCCATGAAGGTGCCGACCATGGTGCCGAGCAACCGCGCCAGGCCCTTCTGCACCACCATGCCGGACAGCGGCTGGGCGACGATGAAGGCCGTCATCAGCGCCCATTGCGGCTGTTCGAGGCCGAGCCGCAGCGCGAGCCATAGCGCCAGCCCGCCGCCAAGCAATGTCTTGACGGCGAACTGAACAGCCTGGGCACTGGGCGCCAGGAAAGCCTGCAGGGAATCTCGCATGGACAGGGATTCGGAACGTGACGATTTGAAGATAGACGACGGCTCGAGCGAGCAGCCAAACAAAGCCAATTATTAGCTAGCTATCTAATTTCGTCCAGCCCCCCCTGCCCAACTTTCCCTGCCAGGAGACCGTCAACCGGAATGACAGGCAAAAAAATGGGCGACCGAAGTCGCCCGAATTGCCTTGCGTGCCCAGTTGACCGGAAGGATCAGCTCTGCTTGCGCTTGTGAGCATCCTTCCAGATGAAGTAACCAACACCCCCGAAGAACGCGACCATCAGAAGAACGGTGCCGACTCCGGCGAGAACCACTGTATCGACGAACATGGCTGCCTCCTGTTGTGCCTGTCTGTCTGGGATGGCTTCACGTTATCAGCGCCAGCCCCGGCACCATTGATCTGGATCAATGCTCGCCACCCCCTCGCCAGGCGGTTGCCCGGGAAACTGATCCAGGTCAACGAAACCACCCCAACGCAGCGCGCCAGTGCCCCTTGCAGAGGGCCGGCGCCCCGCTCGTCGACATCGCGGCTGGCGCTTGCACAAAAATTAATTGAGTGTTTAATTAATAATTTTCCAGGACCTTCCAGCCATGCCCCGCCCACGCACTCCAGGTCGTCCCAGCGGTGAAGCGCAGCAGCGCGAACGCCTGCTCGACGCTGCCTGCCAACGCTTCGCCCAGCAGGGCATCCAGGCCAGCAGCCTGCGCGGCATCGCCGAGGCCGCGCAGGTGACACCGGCACTCATCCACTACTACTTCGGCAACAAGCCCAAGCTGACCCAAGCAGTGATCGATGAGCGCCTGATGCCCGAGTTCGAGCGCCTCGCCGGATGCCTGGAGCAAGCCGGCGATACCCCGCTGGAACAGGTCCGCACGCTGGTCACCGAACTGGCGGCCATCGTGGCGAAACATCCCTGGCTCCCGCAGCTGTGGGCGCGGGAAGTGCTCACCGAAGGGGGCGCCCTGCGCAGCCTGCTGACCCAGCGCATCGCTCCCTTGCTGCCGCTGCGCCTGGCCCAGCGTTTCGCTGCGGCGCAGCAACGCGGCGAGCTGCACGACGGCATCGACCCTCGCCTGCTGGTGGTCTCGCTGATCGGCGCCACCATGCTGCCCTACGCCGCCGCTCCGCTCTGGCGCGGCATCTTCGCCAGCGCCGAGATCGCCGACCAGAGGATGGTCGAGCACACCCTGGCGCTGTTCGCCCATGGACTGGAGGTACCTGATGGCCATTGATCGACGACTGCTCTGCCTGCTGCTCGTGCTGCCATTGACCGCCTGCAACGAACCGGCGCAGCAACCGCTGCTGGGCACCCTGGAGTGGGACCGCATCGGCCTGCCTGCCGAGGTCTCGGAGCGCGTGCTGGAGTGGAAGGTCAGCGAAGGCGAGCAGGTCGTGTCCGGCCAGTTGCTGCTGGAGCTCGACCCGCGCCGGCTGGACGCCCGCGTCCGTCAGGCCGAGGCCGAGCTGAACCAGGCCAACGCCCGTCTGGAAGAGCTGAGCAACGGCGCACGTATCGAACAGATCCAGGCCGCCAGCGCCAGCCTCCAGCAGGCCAGGGCCGAACGTGACGAAGCCGTGCGCGACGAACGCCGCATCAGCGCCCTGTATGCCCGTGGCCAGGTGGCCGTGGCCGAGCGTGACCGCGCCCGCGCCACCCGCGACCGCCTGGTGGCCGCCAGCGAGGCCAGCGCCGCCCGCCTGCGCGAACTGACCAACGGCACCCGCCCGGAGCAGGTCGAACAGGCCAGCGCCGCCGTCGAAGCCGCCACCGCGCAGTTGGAGCGGCTGCGCCTGGACCGCGAGCACCTGAGCCTGCACGCGCCGCGCGCCGGTCGTGTCGACGCCCTGCCGTTCCACCCCGGCGATCAGCCACCGATGAACGCGGAACTGGTCAGCCTGCTGGTCGGCGAGGCGCCCTATGCGCGCCTGTTCGTACCCGCCTCGGTACGCCCGACGCTGGCCGTCGGCGCTACCCTGCGGGTCCGGGTCGAAGGTCATGAACGACCGCTGCAGGCACGCATCCGCAGCATCGCCAGCGAAGCCAGCTTCACCCCCTACTACGCCCTCAACGGTGATGACGCCAGCCGCCTGACCTACCGCGCCGAAGCCGTGCTGCTGGGTGACGAAGCCCGCGATCTGCCAGCCGGCCTGCCGCTGCAGGCGGAGCGAAGCGACGATGAGTGAGACGGTGATCCGCGCCAGCGGCCTGAGCAAGCGCTTCGGCGATCTGACCGCCGTCGACGGCCTCGACCTACGCGTCGAACGCGCCGAGGTGTTCGGCTTCCTCGGTCCCAACGGCTGCGGCAAGTCGACCACCATCCGCATGCTCTGTGGTCTGCTGCTGCCCAGCGCGGGAGAGATCGAGGTGCTGGGCTACCGGATTCCGCAGGATGCCGAAGCGCTCAAGCGACGCATCGGCTACATGACGCAGAAATTCTCGCTGTACGAGGACCTGACGGTGGCCGAGAACCTCGACTTTCTCGCCAGCATCCAGGGCCTGGGGCGGGCGCAGGCACGCAGACGGGTCGCGGAACTGCTCGAGCGCTACTGGCTGGGCGACCTGCGTGACCGCCTGTCCGGCACCCTCAGCGGCGGCCAGAAACAGCGCCTGGCCCTGGCCGGCGCCGTGCTGCACGAGCCCGACCTGCTGCTGCTCGACGAACCGACCAGCGCCGTCGACCCGCAGTCGCGCCGGGAATTCTGGGACTCGCTGTTCGAGCTGGCCGAAGCCGGCACGACCCTACTGGTCTCGACCCATTACATGGACGAGGCCGAACGCTGCACGCGCCTGGGCATACTCGACAGCGGGCGACTGGTCGCCGACGGCAGCCCCGCCGAGCTGATGGCGCGCCTGCCCGGACAACCGCTGCTGGTGGAATGCGCCCAGCCGCGCCAGGCGCAACGGGCGCTGCAAGGCCTGCCGGCGATCTATGCCAGCGCGCAGATCGGCGCCTCGCTGCGTCTGCTCAGCGCCACCGACGATGCCCGCGAGCAGGTCGAACGGCGTCTGGCCGAGGCTGGCGTGCAGGCACGGGTCCGCGCGACCGAAGCGAATCTGGAGGATGTCTTCGTCGCCGTGACGCGCCGCCCCGACATTCAGGGAGCAAAGCCATGAACCTGCGTCGACTGGCTGCCATCGTGCTCAAGGAACTGCGCCAACTGCGCCGCGACCGCCTGACCTTCGCCATGATCGTCGGCATCCCCGTCATGCAGCTGGTGCTGTTCGGCTATGCCATCAATCTCGACGTGCGCGGCCTGCCCAGCGCCGTGCTCGATCAGGCCAACACGGCCCACTCGCGCGAAGTGGTGGCCGAGATCGGCGCGAGCCAGGTGCTCGACCTGCGCTACCGGCTGTCGAGCGAACAGCAACTGCAGACGCTGTTGCGGCAGGGCGAGATCAGCGCCGCGCTGGTCATCCCCGCCGATTTCGAGACGCGCCTGGCCCGCCCCAACCCCGAGCGCACGCCCCTGCAACTGGTGGTCGACGGCTCCGACCAGGTGGTCCAGGCCTCGGCGCGGCAACTGGCGAGCTACCCGCTACCCGGTTGGCACGCCACGCCGTCGATGACAGTGGTGAACTTCTACAACCCCGAACGCCTGGCGCCCCTGAACACCGTGCCCGGCCTGATCGGCGTGATCCTGACCATGACCATGGTGCTGTTCACCGCCATCGCCCTGGTGCGCGAGCGCGAACGCGGCAACATGGAGATGCTCATCACCACGCCGGTCTCGCCCTGGGAGCTGACGCTGGGCAAGGTGCTGCCGTTCGTCGGCATCGGCCTGGTGCAGGTGACGGTCGTCCTGCTGGTCGGCTGGCAACTCTTCGCCGTGCCGGTGCGCGGCTCGCTGCTGGCGCTGTACGCGGCGTCACTGCTGTTCATCTTCGCCAGCCTGACCCTTGGCGTCTTCATCTCGACGCTGGCGCGCAGTCAGTTCCAGGCGATGCAGATGGCCTTCTTCACCTTCCTGCCGCAGATATTGCTGTCCGGTTTCATGTTTCCCTTCGCCGGGATGCCCAAGGCCGCGCAGTGGCTGGCCGAGGTGCTGCCGCTGACGCATTTCCTGCGCCTGGCGCGCGGCATCATGCTGCGCAACGCGACCCTGGCCGAACTCTGGGTGGAGGTGCTGGCACTGAGCGTCTTCACCCTGGCGATGCTGGTGATCGCGGTATCCCGCGTGCGCAAGCGCCTGGACTGAGCAGGCTGGCGGCTCAGCGTTTCTTCGGCTTGCTCTTCGACTTCTTCTTGCCCTTGCCCAGCGGCAGGACCTGCTCGAAGACCTGACGCATGTCGTTGAGGCGCTTGTCGTTGAGGTCGTGGATACGCTTGTCGCGCTCGGCGGCGAAGTCGATCAGTTTTTCGTCATTGCTCATAGCGGAAACCGGATCAGGCGAAAGGTCAGATTCAGGCGCGGCGCGCAGGCTTGGCGCGTCTTCGCCACTTGATGTTGCCAATGATGCTGGGTCGGCCCGCGCATGACCAGTAGCGAGCCATGCTCCAGGGTCAGCGAATGCTCGATGCGCGTGGCGCCCACGCGGCGCAGGTCGAAGCGCCGGCTGCCGCCCAGGTTGAGCGAGGCGATCAGCGGCTCGCGCCCCAGTTCGGGCTCGGCGTCGCTGTGCCAGCCCATGGAGTCCTGGCCGTCGCGGTAGTAGTTGAGCAGCACGGCGTTGAGCGCCTGCCCCACCTCGGCCATGAGCCGCTGACGGATGTCGTCGAGCAGCGCCGTCCACGGCAGCGGCTCGTGCACCTTCCCGGAATAGCGATAACGTGCCTCGGGCTCGCCATACCAGGCGGTCAGGCGCGGCGTGCGGTGGTAACGCCCATGGATGAACAGCTCAGGCTGCTGCCAGGGCGTCTGCTCGACCAGCGCCTGCAGCCAGCGTTCGGCCAGCGCCGCGTCCACCCAGCCAGGCAGGTAGTCCAGCTCGGCATCGGCGATAGCGGATAACGGGTCGGCGAACAGCATGAAGATCTACACAGCAAGAAATGAAAGGAGTGTCTCAGACTTCCACATCCACCCACAGCCCCTGCCGTGGCAGATCACCCAGCGCCTCCTGCATCTCCTCCGGCTCGGCCTCGGCGAGTTGCTCCGGGGTGTAGCCTCGCCGCTGGCGGCGGCGCTGCTCTTCGCGCAGCAGTTCCTCGGCTTCCTGCGGGTGCCGCTTGTCCAGGCTCAGCGCACTCTCCTTGGCGCTCTCCTCGGCCGGGGTCACCGGTGGAATCTCGGGCTTGGGCTTGATCACGTCCTGCGAGGCAGTGACCGGCACCAGGCTGTGGGGGATCGGTGGCAGCATGCAACAGCACCTCCTTTGTAAGGCTGTCGGCCCCGTCATCCGCGACTTTAGCAGGCCGTTGAAAGGCTACCAGCGCTGCCATTGCTGCGTTAAAAACAGGCTCGTGCGCGAGCCCGATCAAAATGCTCACTTACAGCAGGCAAACTCCGCTTCTCGCCTGTTCTTGCCTTACGCTGGCTGCCTCGCCTGCGTTTTTCGACGGCCTGTTAGCCGGTGCTCACTACACTTTCGACTGACGGGCACTGCGATAGTGCCACGAGCGCTTTGGCCGTGGCGCGGCATCCGTTACCATAGCCGGCTTTTTCACGCGGGAGACAGACAGGCATGGCGCAATATCAACCGGGGCAACGCTGGATCAGTGACAGCGAAGCGGAACTGGGTCTGGGAACCATCCTTACCGAGGAAGGCCGCCTGCTCACCGTGCTCTACCCGGCCACCGGCGAAACCCGCCAGTACGCCACGCGCAATGCCCCGCTGACCCGCGTGCGCTTCGCACCGGGTGACGAGATCACCCATTTCGAAGGCTGGAAGCTGACCGTGCAGGAGGTCGAGGACATCGACGGCCTGCTGGTCTATCACGGCCTCAACGCCCAGCATCAGCCGGTCACCATGCCGGAAACCCAGCTGTCGAACTTCATCCAGTTCCGCCTGGCCAGCGACCGCCTGTTCGCCGGCCAGATCGATCCGCTGTCCTGGTTCGCCCTGCGCTACCACAGCCTGGAACACAACAGCCGCCTGCTACAGTCGTCCCTCTGGGGGCTCGGTGGCGCCCGCGCCCAGCCGATCGCGCACCAGCTGCACATCGCTCGCGAAGTGGCCGACCGTATCGCCCCGCGCGTACTGCTGGCCGACGAAGTGGGCCTGGGCAAGACCATCGAGGCCGGCCTGGTGATTCATCGCCAGCTGCTCTCCGGGCGCGCCGGGCGCGTACTGATCCTGGTGCCGGAAAACCTGCAGCACCAGTGGCTGGTGGAGATGCGCCGCCGCTTCAACCTCGACGTGGCCCTGTTCGACGCCGAGCGCTTCATGGAAAGCGATGCCAGCAACCCCTTCGAGGATTGCCAGCTGGCGCTGGTCGCCCTGGAGTGGCTGAAGGACGACGAGAAGGCCCAGGACGCGCTGTTCGCCGCCGGCTGGGACCTGCTGGTGGTCGACGAGGCGCATCACCTGGTCTGGCACCCGGAGCGCGTCAGCCCCGAATACGCCCTAGTCGAGCAGCTGGCCGAGGTCATCCCCGGCGTGCTGCTGCTCACCGCCACCCCGGAACAGCTCGGCCAGGACAGTCACTTCGCCCGCCTGCGCCTGCTCGACCCCAACCGTTTCCATGACCTGGAGGCCTTCCGCGCCGAAAGCAGCCAGTACCGCCCGGTTGCCGAAGCGGTGCAGGAGCTGCTCGATCAGGACAGCCTCAGCGCCCAGGCACGCGATGCCATCGGCGGCTTCCTCGGCGACGAAGGCCGTGAGCTGCTCGATGCCATCGACGGCGGCGACGACGAAGCCCGTGCGCGCCTGGTGCGCGAGCTGCTCGACCGCCACGGCACCGGCCGCCTGCTGTTCCGCAACACCCGCGCCGCAGTACAGGGGTTCCCCGAGCGCGAGCTGCACGCCTACCCGCTGCCGAGCCCGGACGAGTACCTCGAGCTGCCGCTGGGCGAGCATGCCGAGCTGTACCCCGAAGTCAGCTACCAGGCCCAGGACGAGATCGACGACGAGCAGCGCTGGTGGCGCATCGACCCGCGCGTCGAGTGGCTGATCGACAACCTGAAGATGCTCAAGAAATTCAAGGTGCTGGTGATCTGCGCCCACGCCGAGACCGCGCTGGACCTGGAAGACGCCCTGCGCGTGCGCTCCGGCATCCCGGCCACGGTGTTTCACGAGGGCATGAGCATCCTCGAGCGTGACCGCGCCGCCGCCTACTTCGCCGACGAGGAATTCGGCGCGCAGGTGCTGATCTGTTCCGAGATCGGCTCCGAAGGCCGCAACTTCCAGTTCGCCCATCACCTGGTGCTGTTCGACCTGCCGGCCCACCCGGACCTGCTCGAGCAACGCATCGGCCGTCTCGACCGTATCGGCCAGAAGCACCGCATCCAGGTGCACGTGCCGTACCTGGAGAACAGCCCGCAGGAGCGCCTGTTCCAGTGGTATCACCAGGCGCTCAACGCCTTCCTCGCCACCTGCCCGACCGGCAACGCCCTGCAGCATCAGTTCGGCCCGCGCCTGCTGCCGATGCTGGAGAACGCCGACGACGGCGAGTGGCAGCAACTGGTCGACGAGGCCACCGCAGAGCGCATCCGCCTCGAAGGCGAGCTGCACAGCGGCCGTGACCGCCTGCTGGAACTGAACTCCGGCGGCGCCGGCGAAGGCGAGGCGCTGGTAGAGGCGATCCTCGAACAGGACGACCAGTTCACCCTGCCGATCTACATGGAAGAGCTGTTCAACGCCTTCGGCATCGACAGCGAAGACCACTCCGACAACGCCCTGATCCTGCGCCCCAGCGAGAAGATGCTGGATGCCAGCTTCCCCCTCGGCGACGACGAGGCGGTCACCGTCACCTACGACCGTGACCAGGCCCTGGCCCGCGAGGACATGCAGTTCCTCACCTGGGAGCATCCCATGGTGCAGGGCGGCATGGACCTGGTGCTGTCCGGCTCGATGGGCAACACCGCCGTCGCGCTGATCAAGAACAAGGCGCTGAAGCCCGGCACCGTGCTGCTCGAACTGCTCTACGTCAGTGAAGTGGTCGGCCCGCGCAAGCTGCAGCTCGGACGCTTCCTGCCGCCGGCCGCACTGCGCTGTCTGCTCGATGCCAACGGCAACGACCTGGCGCCGAAGGTCGGCTTCGAGACCCTCAACGACCAGCTGGAAAGCGTGCCACGGGCCAGCTCCAACAAGTTCGTCCAGGCTCAGCGCGACGTGCTGGCCAAGCAGATCAACGATGCCGAGGCCAAGATCATGCCGCGCCATGTCGAGCGCGTGGCCGAAGCCAAGCGGCGCCTGGTCGCCGAGCTGGACGAGGAACTGGCGCGCCTGGTCGCGCTCAGCGCGGTCAACCCCAACGTGCGCGACAGTGAAGTGGCCGCCCTGCGCGAGCAGCGCGAACAGAGCCTGGCGATGTTCGACAAGGCTGCCCTGCGCCTGGAAGCGATCCGCGTGCTGGTAGCGGGCTGACACGGCCTCGTCCCGGCGCAGGGTGCGCAATGCGCCCCCTGCGCCAGCACACTGGCCCGGATGCAATCCGGGAACGCTCGCCAACATGAGTCCTCGGATCGCATCCGGGCTACGGACTGACTGGCTCTCGGGTGCGCCCTACAGGCTGCCCAACTCCTCCAGCCGCTTCTGCAGAAACTGCCGGTCCGCCCCCTGCTGCGCCAGCGCCAGGGCCTGGCGATAGGCCGCAATGGCCTGATCAGTGCGCCCCAGCCGCCGCAGCAGGTCGGCCCGTGCGGCATGCAGCAGGTGGTACCCATCCAGCTCGCCGCTGGCCAGCAGGCGCTCGACCTCCATCAAGCCGACTTCCTCGCCCTCGTGCATGGCCAGGGCCACGGCCCGGTTGAGGGCGACCACCGGCGACGGATTCAGCCGCAGCAGCTCGTCATACAGGCCAACGATCTGCGCCCAGTCGGTCTCCTCCAGGCTGGCCGCCTCGGCATGTACCGCAGCGATCGCCGCCTGCAGGCTGTAGGGCCCGAAGCGACGGGAATGCAGGGCCTGCAACACCAGCGCCTCGCCTTCCGCGATCAGCTCGCGGTCCCACAGGCTGCGGTCCTGCGCCTCCAGCAGGATCACCTCGCCATCGGCAGCACTGCGCGCCTGGCGTCGAGACTCGTGCAGCACCATCAGCGCCAGCAGCCCCTGCACTTCCGGCTCGGGCAGCAGCTCCAGCAACAGCCGGCCTAGGCGGATGGCCTCATCGGACAGCTGGCTGCGGGTCAGCGAATCGCCGGAACTGGCGAAGTAACCTTCGTTGAAGACCAGGTAGATCACCCGCAGCACCGCCTCCAGGCGCTCGGGCAGCTCGTTGCGCCCCGGCACTTCGTAAGGAATGCGCGCGTCGCGGATCTTTGCCTTGGCCCGCACGATACGCTGGGCCAGGGTCGAGGGGCTGGAGAGGAATGCGCGGGCGATCTCCTCGGTGCTCAGGTCGCAGACCTCACGCAGGGTCAGCGCCACCTGTGCGTCGCTGGCCAGCGCCGGGTGGCAGCAGGTGAAGATCAGCCGCAGGCGATCGTCTTCCAGCAGCTCGACCTCCTGCGCATCGTCCTCGCCCGGCACGTCGATCCGCTCGTCCAGGGGCTGGAAGCGGCGTTGCCGCCGCAGGCTGTCGATGGCGCGAAAGCGGCCGGCGGACACCAGCCAGGCTCGCGGATTGTCTGGCACGCCCTCACGCGGCCATTGCTCCACCGCACTGCGAAACGCCTCGTGCAGGGCCTCTTCGGCCAGGTCGAAGTCGCCCAGCAGACGGATCAGCGTCGCCAGCACACGGCGCGACTCGTCGCGGTACAGGCGTTCGATCAGCTCGGTGATGGGGGGCGATATCGACATGCGCGTCTCCAGGGCAGGTGCATACGTTGCCCAATCCTGCCGGCGGCGTCGAGCCTCGGCACGATCCGCCCCTCCATTTGGCACCCGCTGCATTGGCAGCCAGGGTCGCGCTGGGCATAGTCGCGCCATCGAAGATCACCAAGGGAGTCCTGTTATGCGTTGGTTGCTGCTGGGTCTGGCGGGTGCTGCGGTATTTCTCTATGGCCGTGTCAGCGGCGACGCGCAGCTCAGCCTGCTGAGCAAGGGCATCCCGGTCATCGCCCTGCTGTTCTGGCTGCGCCAGGCGCCTCCTGGCACCTACCGTCGCTGGATCGGCATCGGCCTGGTGTTCTCCCTGGCCGGCGACATCCTCCTCGACTGGCCCGGCGACCTGTTCGTGTTCGGCCTCGGCGCCTTCCTGCTGGGCCATCTCGCCTACGTGCGCGCCTACTGCTCCGACAGCCGCCAACCGGCCCTGGCCGCACTAATGCTGGCGCTGATTGCCGGCGGGGCGATGTTCGCCGTGCTGGCCAGCAGCGGTCTCGGCGAGCTGCTGATCCCGGTTGCCTGCTATGCCACGGTGATTTCCCTGATGCTCTGGCGCGCCCTGGCGCGGATCGGCCACCGCGCCATTGCCGCGCGCTCCGCCGGCCTGGCCGCCGCCGGTGCCGCGCTGTTCGTGATTTCCGACAGCCTGATCGGCATCGACCGCTTCGTCATGAGCTTCGACGCCGCGCCCTACGCCATCATCCTCACCTACTGGCTGGGCCAGTGGGGCATCACTGCCTCGGCGTTCGCCCGCAGCAAGGCCTGACAACAAGCCCGACGCGCCGTCAGGAAAGCCCTGACGGCTGGGCCGCACTTGGCTAAAATGCCGGCCTTTTCCGCTACCCGTCGCAATCGCCGTGAGCCAAGAATCCGACCGCCTGTTCGCCCAGCCCCTGGCCGATGTGCCCGACTTCGTCTTCAACGAGGACGTCGTGCGGGTCTTTCCCGACATGATCAAGCGCTCGGTGCCGGGCTACCCGACCATCGTCGAGAACATCGGTGTGCTCGCCGGCCAGTTCGCCCAGGCGCATACCACGCTGTACGATCTCGGTGCATCGCTCGGCGCGGTGACCCAGGCGCTGCGCCGGCACGTGCGCAGCGACGGTTGCCGGGTGATCGCCGTGGACAACTCGCCGGCCATGGTTTCGCGTTGCAGCGAATACCTGCACGCCCAGGACGCCATGTTCCAGGAGCTGCTGCCGGTTGCAGTGATCGAGGCCGATATCCTAGCCCTCCCCCTGCAACCGACTTCGCTGGTCACGCTCAACTTCACCCTGCAGTTCATCCCGCCGGAGCGCCGCCTGGAGCTGCTCACGCGCATCCGCCAGGCGCTGCTGCCGGGCGGCGCGCTGATCCTCTCGGAGAAGCTGCGCTTCGAGGACGAAGCCCAGCACGAACTGCTCACCGAGCTGCACGTTGCCTTCAAACGCGCCAACGGCTACAGCGAGCTGGAGATCGCGCAGAAGCGCAGCGCCATCGAGAACGTGATGAAACCCGACAGCCTCGAGCAGCATCGCGAACGTCTGCTGGCGGCAGGGTTCAGCAAGGTGGTGCCCTGGTTCCAGTGCCTGAACTTTGCCTCCCTGGTGGCCCTGCCATGATGCGCGATCTGGATCTCGACGCGCTGCAGGCACAACTGGCCGGCACCCCGCTGCAGGACTGGGCCTGCTCACTGCCCGGCCAGCTCGATGCCAAGCTGGCCATAGGTCATGGCGACCTGGCGCGCTGGTACGGCGCGGTGCAGGCTCTGCCTGCGCTGACGGCGAGCGACATCGAACTCGACCAGCGCTTCGCGTTCGACGGCCCTTGCGACGAGACGAGCCGCGCCCAGTTGCAGGGCGCCCTGCAAGGCCTGATTCCCTGGCGCAAGGGGCCTTTCGAACTGTTCGGCGTGCACATCGACACCGAATGGCGCTCGGACTGGAAATGGCAGCGCGTCGCGCCGCATCTGGACCTCGCCGGCAAGCGCATCCTCGACGTGGGTTGCGGCAACGGCTACTACATGTGGCGCATGCTCGGCGCCGGCGCGGACAGCGTGGTGGGCATCGACCCCAACTGGCTGTTCCTCTGCCAGTTCCTGGCGATGAAGCGCTACCTGCCGGACCAGCCGGTGTGGCACCTGCCGCTGGCCTTCGAGGAGCTGCCAGCCAGGCTGCAGGGCTTCGATACGGTGTTCTCCATGGGCGTGCTCTACCACCGCCGCTCGCCCATCGATCACCTGCTCGACCTCAAGGATGCATTGCTCAAGGGCGGCGAACTGGTGCTGGAAACCCTGGTGGTGGAAGGCGACGTCGAGCAGGTGCTGGTGCCCGAGGACCGCTACGCGCAGATGCGCAATGTGTGGTTCCTGCCGTCGGTGCCGGCACTGGAGCGCTGGCTGCGCCGTGCCGGCTTCGAGGACGTGCGCTGTGTCGATGTCAGCACCACTTCGGTGGAGGAGCAACGCGCCACCGAGTGGATGCGCTTCCAGTCGCTGCCGGAGTTTCTCGATCCGGCCGACCACAGCCGTACCGTCGAAGGCCTGCCGGCACCGACCCGCGCCGTGCTGATCGCGCGCAAGCCCTAACCCTCAGCGTGGCCGGTTGCACCCGCCCTGCGGGCGCAGCCAACGTGCCCGCCGCTGTGCGATCGAGCGCAGCGGTTCAGCCGCCCCCTGCTCGACCACACCACGGGCGCCGCCCAGACGGATGCGCCCCTCGATGTCCTGGGCCAGCAGGCGGCGCATGCGGCGGCGCCAGAACCAGGCGCCGATCCAGTCGACGATGGCATTCTGCAGGTCCAGCGGCCACATGGCCGGCATGTAGAACTCGGGCATGGCTGGGCTCGGCTTGTCGTGATGGTTCGAACTTTTCATGGCGTTTCCTCCTTCTGCGCTGCCGGGTCGTACCGGGCTTGCGATCAGGATGAAACGCGCCTATCGTTCAAGCAAACGACAAATTTCAAATCATCGATTAAGTAATATTTAACGATCATGAACGCGACCGCCCCCCTGTCATTGCCACTGCTGGAAAGCGATGTGCTGCGTACCTTCGTCGCCATCGCCGACAGCGGCAGCTTCACCCGCACCGCCACCCAGGTGTTTCGCAGCACCGCGGCGGTCAGCCTGCAGATCAAGCGCCTGGAGGAAACCCTCGGCCAGCGCCTGTTCACCCGCGAAGCCAGGCGCGTGCACCTGACGGCCGAAGGCGAGCTGCTGCTGGGTTATGCCAGGCGCCTGCTCAAGCTCAACGAGGAAGCGGTAGCGCGCTTCCTGACGCCGACCCTGACCGGCCGCGTGCGCTTCGGCACGCCGAACGACATCGGCGACCGCGTACTCCCCGGCGTCCTGACCCTGTTCGCGCGCAGCCATCCGGCCGTGGAGGTCGAGGTCAATGTCGGGCGCAGCGTCGATCTGGTGGCGAAACTGGATGCCGGCGAGCTGGACCTGACCCTGATCAACGCGGGCAACGATGGTCTGGACGACTCACGCGGTGACGTCATCTATTCCGAGGAACTGGTCTGGGCCGGTCGCGATGGCGGCCTGGCGGTGCAGCGCTCGCCACTACCGCTGGCACTGGCCAACCCGGGTTGTGCCTGGCGCCGGACCGCGCTCGACGCGCTGGACCGCCAGGGCCTGAGCTACCGCGTCGCCTACTCGTGCGAGCAGTGTGCCGGACAGGAGGCGGCGATGACTGCCGACCTGGCCATCGCCCCCTTCCCCCGCAGCCTGGTCAAGCCTCCTCTGCGCCGCCTGGGCGCGGAACAGGGCCTGCCGGCGCTGGGCGAATACCACATCAAGCTGATTCGCGGCCATCAGCACAACGATGCCATCGAGGCACTGGCCATGCAGATGACCCAGGCGTTCAGCCAGGGCTGAATCGAAAGCACTTCAGCGGCGACAGGCTATGGAAAGTCGCGGCTGAAGCCCCTCCCACAACGTCCGCTAGCCGCGCTCGGCCGCCGCGACGATCAGCGCCTTCATCTCCGCGACCGCCTGCTTGAAGCCGACGAACAGCGCATGGGCGACGATGGCGTGGCCGATGTTCAGCTCGTTGACCCCAGGGATCGCGGCCACGGCTTCAGCGTTGTGGTAGTGCAGGCCATGGCCGGCATTGACGATCAAGCCGTGGTTCAAACCGCAGATTACCCCGTCGCGGATGCGTGACAGCTCCTGGGCCGCCTCCTCCGCCGTGTGAGCATCGGCGTAGCGGCCGGTGTGCAGTTCGATGACCGGGGCGCCGACGCGCATGGCCGCCTCGATCTGCCGCTCCTCGGCGTCGATGAACAGCGACACCTCGCAACCGGCCAGGGACAGGCGCTCGACCGCCGCGGCAATGCGCGCCTCCTGCCCGGCCACGTCCAGGCCGCCCTCGGTGGTCAGCTCCTGGCGGGTTTCCGGCACGAGGCAGACATGCGCCGGGCGGATCTGCTCGGCGAAACCGAGCATGAAGTCGGTGACGCCCATCTCGAAGTTCATCCGTGTCTGCAGCACATCGGCCAGCACACGCACGTCACGGTCCTGGATGTGCCGGCGATCTTCGCGCAGGTGCACGGTGATACCGTCGGCACCGGCCTCCTCGGCATCCAGTGCGGCCTTGACCGGGTCCGGGTAGCGCGTACCGCGAGCCTGGCGCAGGGTGGCGACGTGGTCGATGTTCACGCCGAGCAGAATACGATTGGCCTCAGTCACGCTTGGACTCCTTGAGCGTCATGAAAAGTTCGCGGCTGACCAGTGGTCTGCCGCCAAGATGGGGTGCCAGTGCCTGGCGCATCAGGCGCTTGGCGGCAGCCAGCGCACCCGGTGTGTGCCAGTCCGCTTCGGCCATGGCCAGCAACTCGCGGCCCTGGAATACCCCAGGCTGCAGTTGTATCACCTGCACCAGGCCGACGTCCTGCTGCCAGCGGTACAGCGCAGCGGGGTCGATGGGCTGGTCATGCTGATCACGATCGAGGGCGAAACCATAGCCCAGCTCGTCCAGCAGGCGCCATTCGAATGCGCGCAGCAGCGGCTCCAGGGGCCGGCCGGCAGCCAGCGCCTGCAGGGTCAGGCCATAGTGGTCGAGCATCGCGGGGTGCGGATCCTCGGCGGGCAGCAGGCGGATCAGCAGTTCGTTGAGATAGAGCCCGGAGAACAGCGCCTCCCCCGTCAGCAGCAACGGGATGCCGGCGCTTTCCAGACGGCCGACGGTCTTCAGCTCGCCACGGCCACGCAGTTCGAGATCGAGCGGCGCGAACGGACGGGCGATACTGCCGACCTTGCCGCGCGCGGCTCTCAGTACCGCACGGATGCGCCCCTGAGCGGTGAAGAAATCCACCAGGGCGCTGCTTTCCTTGTAGGGACGGCTATGCAGGACATAAGCGGCAAGGTCCAAGCTGCAAGCCTCAAGCGCGAGCTATGGCGCAGCGCATGGCGTGCAGCCCGCGGCTCAATCCAGGTAGCCCAGCGAACGCAGCGCGCGCTCGTCGTCGGACCAGCCGCCTTTGACCTTGACCCAGAGATTGAGCATCACCTTGGAATCGAACATGGTTTCCATGTCCTTGCGCGCGTCCTGGCCGATGCGTTTGATGCGCTCGCCCTTGTCGCCAATGATGATCTTCTTCTGCCCGTCGCGCTCCACCAGGATCAGGCCGTGGATGTGCAGCACGCGGCCTTCCTGCTTGAACTCCTCGATCTCCACGGTGATCTGGTACGGCAACTCGGCACCGAGCTGACGCATGATCTTCTCGCGGATCAGCTCGGCCGCCAGGAAACGGCTGGAGCGGTCGGTGATCTGGTCTTCCGGGTAGAAGTGCTCGGACTCCGGCAGGCGCTCGCCCACCAGCGCTTCCAGGGTGTCGAGATTCTGCCCCTGCAACGCGGAGATCGGCACGATCTCCGCCTGCGGCAGTTGCTCGGCCAGCCAGTTCAGGTGCGGCAGCAGCTCGCTCTTGTCTTCCAGACGGTCAGCCTTGTTCACCGCGAGCAGGATCGGGCACTTGACGTGCTGGACCTTCTCCAGCACCAACTGGTCCTCGTCGGTCCAGCGCATGCGGTCGACCACGAACACCACGACATCGACATCCTTCAGCGCCGTGGAGGCGCTACGGTTCATGTAGCGGTTGAGCGCCTTGTCGTTGTGCTTGTGCAAGCCGGGCGTATCGACGTAGACGGCCTGCACATCACCCTCGGTCTTGATGCCGAGCATGTTGTGACGGGTGGTCTGCGGCTTGCGCGAGGTGATCGCCAGCTTCTGTCCGAGGATGTGGTTGAGCAGCGTCGACTTGCCCACATTGGGCCGGCCGACGATGGCGACGTAACCACAGCGGGTCACGGGTGCATCAGTCATTGCCATTCTCCACCCCGAGGGCGATCAGCGCCGCAGCCGCAGCGACCTGCTCGGCGATACGCCGGCTGCCGCCCTGGCCCAGGGTCTTTTCATTGAGCAGGGCCACCTGGCACTCGACCATGAAGGTACGGCAGTGCGGCTCGCCCTGAATGTCCACCACCTCGTAACGAGGCAGCTCGCAGGCGCGCGACTGCAGGAACTCCTGCAAGCGCGTCTTCGGGTCCTTGTTGGTATCGACCAGGGTCAGGCCATCCAGCTCGCCGGTCAGCCAGTCCAGCACGCGCTCGCGGGCCGCATCCATGCCGGCATCCAGATAGATCGCGCCGATCAGGGCTTCCAGCGCATCGGCGAGGATCGACTCGCGGCGAAAACCACCGCTCTTGAGCTCCCCCGAGCCCAGGCGCAGGTATTCGCCCAGCTCGAAACCGCGCGCCAGCACGGCCAGGGTCTCGCCCTTGACCAGACGGGCGCGCAAACGCGACAACTGACCTTCGCGCGCCTGCGGGAAGCGCTCGAACAGCGCCTCGCCGGCGACGAAGTTGAGAATGGCATCACCGAGAAATTCCAGCCGCTCATTGTTGCGGCCGGCGAAACTGCGATGGGTCAGGGCCAGGATCATCAGACCCTGGTCCTTGAAGCTATAGCCGAGCTTGCGCTCGAGGCGGGACAGATTGGGACTCACGGCATCCGTACACGAAATTCTTTGTCGAAATTCACCACCAGGTCGAGGTTCTCGATCAGCGGCTCACGTTTTTCATACTTCAGGTGGACCCGGAACTCGTTGTTCTCCACCTTCACTTGCATCACGTCACGCAGGTTCAGATCGCGAATGCTGTTGACCTGCATGCCACGGTCGACGTGGCTGTAGAACTCGCCAACGGTGCGCACTTGCGCAGCCTGATCGGTCTCCACCGAGGTAATGATCTTTTCCATCGACATGTAGTCGAGATAATGCGGCAGGACCTTGAAACCGGTGCTGGCGAAGAACGCCACCACGGCCAGAGCCACCAGCCAGCCCAGAATGGAAAGCCCCTGCTGCGAACGCGCGAAAGTCATGTTCATCCCCCAATAAACGGTCTTGTTGTAGCCTCGTGGCTAGAACTATTTATAGCCTGCGGCGCTGCCTTGAACAGCGCGCCAGTACTCAATGAATCAGGCCGACCCGCGAGAAGTTGGGCAGATTGCCGGTTTTCGGCTCCGGCCAGCTCATCCAGATGGCGAAGGCCTTGCCGACGATGTGGTCGTCCGGAACCATGCCCCACAGCTCCTGAGGGATGTTGCGATCACGCCAGAAGCGACTGTCGTTGGAGTTGTCGCGGTTGTCGCCCATCATGAAGTAGTGCCCTTGCGGCACGACCCACTCACCGCCCGGATCACGCCGCATGCGGGTCATTTCCTTGCGGATGGTGTGCTCGACCTGTCCCAGGCGCTCCTGATAGAGAACCGCGCTGCCCAGGCTGCCCGGCTCCTCGCCCAGCAGCTTCTCGGCCACCGGCTCACCGTTGATGAGCAGACGCTTGCCCTGGGTGTACTGGATGCGATCACCCGGCAGCCCCACGACACGCTTGATGTAGTTGATGCTCGGATCGCTGGGGTAACGGAACACCATCACGTCGCCACGCTGCGGGTCATCCACCTCGATGACCTTGGTGTCGATGACCGGCAGACGAATGCCGTAGGCGAACTTGTTGACCAGGATGAAATCGCCCACTTCCAGGGTCGGCTTCATCGACCCCGACGGAATCTGGAAGGGTTCCACCAGAAACGAGCGCAGTACCAGCACGATGGCCAGCACCGGGAAGAACGACTTGCCGTACTCGACCAGCAAGGGTTCCTTGCTCAGGCGCTCCAGCACCCTGTCGTCAGGATCGTCGACCCGCCCCTGGTACGCCGCAATCGCCGCACGGCGGCGCGGAGCCAGCAGGATCAGATCGATCAGGGCCAGGAAGCCGCAAACGGCAACCGCGATAACCAACAGGAGCGGGAAATTGATCGACATAGAGCCTTAGCTATCCAACCTGAGCACCGCAAGGAAGGCTTCCTGTGGGATTTCCACGTTGCCGACCTGCTTCATGCGTTTCTTACCGGCCTTCTGCTTCTCGAGCAGCTTCTTCTTACGGCTCACGTCGCCGCCGTAACACTTGGCCAGTACGTTCTTTCTGAGTGCCTTGACAGTGGTTCGCGCGATGATCTGGCCGCCGATGGCTGCCTGGATCGCCACATCGAACATCTGTCGAGGAATCAGTTCCTTCATCTTCTCGGTCAACGCGCGTCCCTTGTACGCCGCGTTGTCACGGTGCACGATCAATGCCAGGGCATCGACCTTGTCGCCATTGATCAGCACATCCAGCCTGACCAGGTTGGCCGACTGATAGCGATCGAAATGATAGTCCAGCGAGGCGTAGCCACGGCTGGTCGATTTCAGACGATCGAAGAAGTCCAGCACCACCTCGTTCATCGGCAGGTCGTAACGCACCTGAACCTGAGAACCGAGGAACTGCATGTCACGCTGCACGCCACGCTTCTCGACGCACAGGGTAATGACGTTACCCAGGTGCTCCTGCGGCACCAGGATGGTCGCCGTCACGATCGGCTCGCGGAAATCGGCGATGGACGAGACATCCGGCAGCTTGGACGGGTTGTCGACGGTGATGGTCTCACCGGTCTTGAGCTCGAGTTCGTAGATAACGCTCGGCGCGGTGGTGATCAGGTCCAGGTCATATTCGCGCTCCAGGCGCTCCTGGATGATCTCCATGTGCAGCATGCCGAGGAAGCCGCAGCGGAAGCCGAAGCCCAGTGCATCGGAGCTTTCCGGTGCGTACTGCAGCGACGAGTCATTGAGGGTCAGCTTCTGCAGCGCCTCACGGAAGTCCTCGAAATCGTCGGAGCTGACCGGGAACAGGCCCGCGTAGACTTGCGGCTGGATCTTCTTGAAGCCCGACAGCATCTCGACCTCTGGGGTCGAAGACAGGGTCAGGGTGTCGCCGACCGGCGCACCATGAATGTCCTTGATGCTGGCGATGATGAAGCCCACTTCACCGGCCTTGAGGTCAGCGGTGGCGGTGTGTTTCGGGGTGAATACACCGACGCTGTCGACCAGGTGCACCTTGCCGGTGGACTTGACCAGAATCTTGTCGCCCTTCTTCACCCGGCCCTGGCGCACGCGCACCAGCGACACGACGCCCAGGTAGTTGTCGAACCAGGAGTCGATGATCAGCGCCTGCAGCGGCGCCTCGATCTCGCCCTCGGGCGCGGGGATGGTATGCACCAGGCGCTCGAGCACCTCGTCCACGCCCATGCCGCTCTTGGCGCTACAGGCCACGGCTTCGCTGGCGTCGATACCGATGATCTTCTCGATCTCGTCCTTGACGCGCTCCGGATCGGCCTGCGGCAGGTCCATCTTGTTCAGCACCGGCATGACCTCAAGGCCCTGCTCGATGGCGGTGTAGCAGTTGGCAACCGACTGCGCTTCCACGCCCTGGCCGGCATCGACCACCAGCAGCGCACCTTCGCAGGCCGCCAGCGAGCGACTGACTTCATAGGTGAAGTCGACGTGACCGGGGGTGTCGATGAAGTTCAGCTGATAGACCTTGCCGTCCTGCGCCTTGTAGTGAAGCGTGACGCTGTGGGCCTTGATGGTGATGCCGCGCTCACGCTCCAGATCCATGGAGTCCAGGACCTGAGCCTCCATTTCACGCGCGGTGAGACCGCCGCAGAGCTGGATAAAACGGTCAGCCAGGGTGGACTTGCCGTGGTCAATGTGGGCAATGATGGAAAAATTGCGGATATGACTCAGGTCACTCACAGATCAACACTCGAAGAGGGCACGGGCAAGACGCTTGCCGAAAATAGCCGCGGATTGTACCCGATCCCTCGCAACCACGTCACGTCTGCTGCAGCGCCTGGCGTACACGCAAAAAGGGCGCCCGAAAGCGCCCCTGTTCAGCCTCGCCGGAAGAATTACTCCGCCAGCTTGAAGGTGATGAAGCTGGCGCGCCCCTGACGCAGCACGCGCATGGAGACCGACCGGTTCTTCGGCAACTCCTGCGCCACCTGGGTAAAGGTACTGGTGGAGTCGATGGCCTGGTTGTTCAGGTGCGTGATCACGTCACCCGGACGCAGGCCGATCATCGCGGCCGGACCATTGAGCACTTCCTTGACCACCACACCGCCTTTCAGGTCGAGGCCTTTCTTCTGCTCGGCAGTCAGCTCGACCACCGTGACACCCAGGCGGTTGTTGCTGCGCTCGCCACCCTGAGCCGGGTCGCCGGCGGCCAGCTCCTGCCCTTCTTCCGGCAGCGTACCGATGGTCACGTTGAGCTTCTTGCGCGAACCGTCGCGCACCACGTCCAGCTCGGCCTTCTCGCCCGGCTTCAGACCACCGACCAGATGCGGCAGGTCCGCGGACATGATGATCGGCTTGTCATTGAGATTGAGGATGACATCGCCAACCTGCAGCCCGCCCTTGTCGGCCGGGCCGTCTTCCAGCACCTGCGCGACCAGCGCACCGGCCGGCTTGTCCAGACCGAAGGATTCGGCCAGGTCCTTGTTCACTTCCTGGATGACCACACCCAGCCAGCCGCGCGTGACCTTGCCATCCGCCTTGAGCTGGTCGGCGACCTGCATGGCGACTTCCATGGGAATGGCGAACGACAGGCCCATGAAACCGCCGGAGCGAGTGAAGATCTGCGAGTTGATGCCGACGACCTCACCCTTGAGATTGAACAGCGGGCCGCCGGAGTTGCCCGGGTTGATCGCCACGTCGGTCTGGATGAAGGGCACGTAGCTGTCGCTGGGCAGGCTGCGGCCCTTGGCGCTGACGATACCGGCCGTCACCGAGTGATCGAAACCGAACGGCGAACCGATGGCCAGCACCCACTCGCCGACCTTGAGTTCCTCGGACTTGCCCAGGCGCACGGTCGGCAGGTTCTTGCCTTCGACCTTGAGCAGCGCCACGTCACTGCGCGGGTCGGCGCCGATCAGCTTGGCCTCCAGCTCACTGCGGTCGGACAGGCGCACGATGATCTCGTCGGCGTCGGCGACCACATGATTGTTGGTCATGATGTAGCCGTCCGGCGAGATGATGAAGCCGGAACCCAGCGATTGCGCCTCGCGCTGACGCCCGCCCGGATTGCGCGGCACCTGCGGAATGCTGCGCTCGAAAAACTCGCGGAACATCGGCGGCAGGCCTTCCAGATCGGGCAGCCCGGACTGCCCGGCAACGGCGCGCTCAGGCACCTTCTGGCGCGTACTGATATTGACCACCGCAGGCGAGGCTTCCTCGACCAGCGGCGTGAAATCAGGCAGATCGGCCTGCGCCACCAGACTTTGCCCCCACAACAGGGCGGCCATCAACACCGGCACAACGGACTTGATATTTCTCATCGGCTACAACTCCAGATGCAGAATGAAATACACGCAGGAAATCACGGGCTGGCAGCCAGCAATGCGCGCAGGACAACAGGTTGCAATTGGGGATCATCGGCGACCCTGGACGCTCGCCAGCGTACCAGCAGCCAGGAAACGCACAGACCGGCAAGGCCGGAGAGAATGCACAGAGGTTCGGATAGCCCTGCGGCGTCGGCTGCCAGGGCGGCAGCCATGAGGCCCAGCAAGGGCAGCAGGTAGACAAGCAGAGAGCTGCGCACCAGCAGCTCTTCGCGGACGCCGATCACCACGGCGTCGCCAACATTCAGATGCAGCGTGGACAGCGCGCGCACATGACCGCGCTCACGCCCCACGCCCAAGCGTTCCATCACGCCCTGCCCGCAGGCAGCATTGGCCGAGCAACTGGAGCAGGTACTCCGGCGTAGCGTCTCGACCCAGACGGCGCCGGGCTCGAGCGCCACTACACGCCCCTGTTCCTCGATCATTGGCTGGCCTGTTCAGGCGCTCCTGTTTCAGGCGCGCCCGCGCGCATGGACAGCGCGATGCGCTCGGCAGTCCCCAGGGGAATCTCCCCCACCACCGTGACCATCACGTCACCCGCCTCGGTGCTCATGCGCCGCGACACGGCGACGGTCGGGCCCAGCTGGCTGCGTGCGTCTTCGACGACACGACCGTTCAGCGGCTCGAGAAAGACCGAGAAGCGAGCCAGACCATCGCCGTACATCAAGTAGGCAACGCTGGCATCGGAAGACGGTTCGTGGCGCAGCTGTGCCATGTTGAGGGTGAAGCCTGGCGGCAGCCAGTCGGAACGCCAGCTGCCTTCGGCCAGATTGTCGACGGGGCGAATGCGCACCGGACGACAGCGCGAACTGGGCTGCAGGGCCTCGGCTTCCGGCGTCATGACATCGAGCTGGGTGAACTGGAAACGCTCAAGCAGCTGGCCGCGCTCGTTGAGCAGCAAGGACTTCAACGGCAGACCGGTCTCCCGATCCAGGTGCAGTTCGAAGCCATAACGGTGCTGGTCCTTGGGTGCCAGCACCAGAACCACGGCGCTGCGATCAGCGATACGCGACTGGCCCACGACACGAATGTCGTACCAGTTGCTCAGCTGATCGGCATCCAGATGGCGAGCGGGCCAGGTCTGGCCTTCGCTGACCTGATCGACCAGCGCACCGCTGACGCACTGCGTCTGTCCATCGACCTTCAGCACCTCCTGCGCCGGACCGTCCAGCTGCAGAAGGCGCTCACGCACTTGTCCCCCATCCTCCACTTTGTGCCAGACGGCATGACTGGAGAAACTACCGTTACGTTCATAGATAAACGTACCCTGAAAACTTTGCTGACGCTCCGCCTCGGCTAGGCGTCCAAGCAAGTCCTGAACCTCAGAGGCATGCACCGGCAACGCCAGCAGACCACTGAGCAGACAGAGGGGAATCGCGCGCATGTGACTCCTTAGCGGTTTTCCAGACTGGCGGCCCGGGCGTAAGGCAGAGCGGTTTCACCACCCCCCATCACGGCCTGCTGCGCATGTTGACGCAGGTAGTCGGGCAGACGCTGATCATGCCAGCTTACGGTGCCAACCTTGGCAGGCTCACCGGCTTCCTCGCTGCTGTTGTAGCCGGCGAGCAGTGCAGGCCCCTGGACCTGCGGCGCCGAGAGCACCGGAGAAGCGTCTTGCTGGGCCAGCTGATTACCCGTCAGCTCGTCCTGGTTGTAGAAGCGCACACCAGCCAGCACGGCGACCGTCACGGACGCTGCCACGGCGACACGACCGACGCTGCGCCACATGGGGGTCTTGCGCGCCGGAACCGCTTCATCGGCCAGCGCTGCGGATACCGCAGCAGCGATGTCCAGCTTCGGCACCAGCACCTCGCGATGCATGGCCGCCCTGGCCAGTTGATAGCGCGACCAGGTGTCACGCAGCTCGCTGCCTTCGCTGGCTGCGAGCACACGCCGCAATTCCAGTTCGTCCGCTTCGTTATCCATCACCGCGGACAGCGATTCCTGCAGGGTTTCACGACTCATGGCGTACCTCTCTTGGCTATCGCCGCTGCCTTAGGCTTCCTGCAACAGAGGTTGCAGGGACTTATCAATTGCCTCACGTGCACGGAAGATCCGTGAACGCACCGTACCCACCGGACATTGCATGACGCTGGCAATGTCTTCGTAACTCAAGCCTTCGAACTCGCGCAAGGTCAGTGCCGTACGCAGGTCGTCCGGCAGCTGGGCGATGGTTCGATGCACGGTGGCCTCGATCTCGTCGCGCAGCAGTGCCCGCTCCGGTGACTCGATGTCCTTGAGGCCGTGATCACCATCATAGAACTCCGCGTCATCGCTACTGACATCACTATCTGGCGGCCGGCGACCGCGCGACACCAGATAATTCTTCGCCGTGTTGATGGCGATGCGGTACAGCCAGGTATAGAACGCGCTGTCACCGCGAAAGTTTCCAAGCGCTCTGTAGGCCTTGACGAAGGCCTCCTGAGCGACATCCTGAGCCTCGTGGGTGTCGTGCACGAATCGCACGATCAAACCGAGGATCTTGTGCTGATACTTCAGCACCAACAGATCGAAGGCGCGCTTGTCACCGCGCTGCACTCGCTCGACCAGCTGCTGATCGTCTTCCTGGGTTAGCATGCACTCTCCTCATGACGCTTGGAGGAGGCTTGCGCCCGTAAGCGAATCAGCTTGCCAAGATAGACTCGGGCCTTACGCAAAAGTTCTCCCCTCCAAGCAAGCTTTCCCGCAGAGTTCTCTTCTCTCTGCCAGAAATGGCGCCAGCGGAACCTTTCCGCCAGCGCGAATAATCTTATCGCCGCCCATCCGACCTCCTCGACAACGCTCGGAGGCAGGCACGCGCACGCGTCCTCCCTTATATGGGCGACCCTCTATGGAACCTTACCGACTAAGAAAGTTCCCGAGCACTGCGGTCGGTCATAAGGCCTGTTCATAACCTCTCGAGCCAGAGCGCTGCCGACAGGACAGACGCACCGCTTCGATCCACTCAGCCAGACGAACGCCCGGCGGATCGACGCCCACGAAGAGCGCATTGCAGCAGGGCGATCCCGAGCAGGCCATGGGCGGCTATTGTGCCGTCGCCCCTCTCTATATACTAGGACTCGCTTTCACGCGGAACTCGGACATGAGCTTACATTTCCAGCACGACGTTCTGGTCATCGGCAGCGGTGCCGCCGGCCTGACCCTAGCCCTTACCCTGCCTTCCCATCTGCGCATCGCGGTCCTGAGCAAAGGTGACCTGTCCAATGGCTCGACCTATTGGGCGCAAGGTGGCGTTGCCGCCGTACTGGACGATACCGACACGGTCGAATCGCACGTGGCCGACACGCTCGACGCCGGTGCCGGCCTGTGCCGCGAGGACGCCGTGCGCTTCACCGTCGAGCACAGCCGCGAGGCCATCCAGTGGCTGATCGACCAGGGCGTGCCCTTCACCCGTGAAGACGAAACCGCACTGGAAGACGGCGGCTTCGAGTTTCACCTGACGCGCGAGGGCGGCCACAGCCACCGCCGCATCATTCATGCCGCCGATGCGACCGGCGCCGCGATCTTCAACACTTTGCTGGAACAGGCCCGCGGGCGCTCGAACATCGAGCTGCTGGAACAGCGCGTCGCCGTCGACCTGATCACCGAGCGCAGGCTCGGCCTGGAGGGTGAGCGCTGCCTGGGCGCCTACGTGCTGGACCGGACCCGTGGCGAGGTCGACACCTTCACCGCCCGCTTCGTCATTCTCGCCACCGGCGGTGCAGCCAAGGTCTATCTCTATACCAGCAACCCCGATGGCGCCTGCGGCGACGGTATCGCCATGGCCTGGCGCGCCGGCTGCCGCGTCGGCAACCTGGAGTTCAACCAGTTCCACCCCACCTGCCTGTATCATCCGCAGGCCAAGAGCTTCCTGGTCACCGAGGCGGTGCGCGGCGAAGGCGGACTGCTCAAGCTGCCCAACGGCGAGCGTTTCATGCCGCGCTTCGACGAGCGCGCCGAACTGGCGCCCCGCGACATCGTCGCCCGTGCCATCGACCATGAAATGAAGCGCCTCGGGATCGACTGCGTCTACCTCGACATCAGTCACAAGCCCGCCGAGTTCATCAAGAGCCACTTCCCCACGGTGTACGAACGCTGCCTGGGCTTCGGCATCGACATCACCCGGCAAGCCATCCCGGTGGTGCCCGCCGCGCATTACACCTGCGGCGGCGTGGTCGTCGACCGCTGCGGCCGCACCGACGTTCCCGGGCTGTATGCCATTGGCGAAACCAGCTTCACCGGTCTGCACGGCGCCAATCGCATGGCCAGCAACTCGTTGCTGGAGTGCTTCGTCTACGCCCGTTCGGCCTGCAACGACATCGTCGCCAACCTGAACCGGGTCGACATGCCCTGCGACGTCCCCTGCTGGGACGCCAGCCAGGTGACGGACTCCGACGAGGACGTGATCATCGCCCACAACTGGGACGAACTGCGGCGCTTCATGTGGGACTACGTGGGCATCGTGCGTACCAACAAGCGCCTGCAGCGCGCGCAGCACCGGGTGCGCCTGCTGCTGGACGAGATCGACGAGTTCTACAGCAACTACAAGGTCAGCCGCGACCTGATCGAGCTGCGCAACCTCGCCCTGGTCGCCGAGCTGATGATCAATTCGGCCATGCGCCGCCACGAGAGCCGTGGCCTGCATTACACCCTGGACTACCCCGAGCAGCTGGCCGAAGCCCGCGATACTATTCTGACGCCGACGCCACAGGCTCAGCCCAGCGCCTGCGACTGAACTTCAGACGCAGGCGCAGGCGTCGATGCTGCTCGGTCGGCAGCGCGTCGCGGGGGATGCACAGCCCGCGACTGAAGCGTTGCCCCGGCAGGCGATAACGCAGAACCACCAGCAGCGGCAGCGCAATGCTGTCCGGGCGCAGCTGCACGGCCTGCCAAGTGCCATCCGCACGCCGCAACGACCAGCCGAATGCATCGCGGCGCACGCCGACGAAGCTCTGTGGCGATGACAACAGGATGTGGCGCGGCAGCACCCAGGCCGCATGCACCAACAGCAGCGCGCAGATCGACAGCTTCGACCAGGGCGGCAGGTCGGCCAGCCAGGGCGCCGGCATGGCCAGCGCCAGGACCAGCAGATAGAGCCTCAGCAGCCAGCGTGACGGCCGCCACTGACACTCGAATACGTCACTTGGGTTGGACACGATCCAGGATCATGCGCACCATGCGCTTGAGATCGGCGTCTTCCGGCTCGCCACGCTGCATGAACCAGCCGAACATGTCCTGATCCTCGCACTCCAGCAGCTTGCGGTAGCGCGCCTGATCCTCGGCGTCCAGGCTGGGGTACACCTCCTGGACGAAAGGCACCAGCAGTACGTCCAGCTCCAGCATGCCACGACGGCTATGCCAGAACAGGCGATTCAGTTCAGTTTGCTCAACCATGCAACGGACTCCTCGAACGAGGGCCGCAGTATAACGGTGAATTGCGCCGCTGTTCACCGCGACGAGGCGCAATTGCGCTGACAAGGCCTATCACGCCCTCTATGATGACGCCCCTGACCTTTATCCAGTGATTCGACTTGCATCATGGCCGATAGCGCGTATTTCACCCTCCTCGATCACGAAGGCGTTCTCGCCGTGCGCGGCGCCGATGCCGCCAAGTTCCTGCAGGGGCAGCTGACCTGCAACCTCAACTATCTCGACGCCCATCTGTCCAGCCTGGGCGCCCGCTGTACGCCGAAAGGACGCATGCTCTCCAGCTTCCGCATCGTGCCGGTCGCTGACGGCTACCTGCTGGCGATGGCACGCGAGCTGATCGAAGCCCAGCAGGCCGAGCTGCACAAATACGCGGTGTTTTCCAAATCCAAGCCCGCCGATGAGAGCGCGGCCTGGGTGCGCTTCGGCCTGGCCGGCGGGAACGCCGCACTGAGCGAGCTGGGCATCGAGCTCGGCGAGCAGGCGGATGCCGTCGCCAGCAGCAGCGAACTGCTCGCGGTTCGTCTTGGCGACGGCCGCGCCGAACTCTGGGCGCCGCACGCCGAGTCCGAGCGACTGCTCGCCGTACTGGGCAAGCACCTGCGCCAGGCGCCGCTCAACGACTGGCTGCTGGCGCAGGTCCGCGCCGGCGTCGGCCAGGTGTTCGGCGCGACGCGCGAGCTGTTCATTCCACAGATGATCAACCTCCAGGCGCTCGGCGGCGTGAGCTTCAAGAAGGGCTGCTACACCGGCCAGGAGATCGTCGCGCGCATGCAGTACCTCGGCAAGCTCAAGCGCCGCCTGTACCGCCTGCGCCTGGTCGGCGCAGTGCTACCGGCCGTCGGCAGCGAGCTGTTCTCCCCGGTCCACGGCTCCAGTGTCGGAGAAGTGGTGCTGGCCGCGCAGGCTGACGAAGACATTGAGCTGCTCGCCGTACTGCAGGAAGATGCAGTCAATGACGGTCGCATTCACCTCGGCAGCAACGAGGGCCCGGCACTGGCCCTGCTCGACTTGCCCTACCAGCTGGATGCCGACAAGGAAATCCAGCGCTGACTAAACTTCCCGGCGCCACACCGGTTCGCCTAAGAGAGCCTTTTGATGAGCAAGCTTGCCGAAAAAGTCCAACAGGATCTGATCAACGCCATCGAGAACGATGAGCTGGTACTGCCAACCCTGCCCGAAGTGGCACTGAAGGTTCGCGAGGCCGCAGAAGACCCCAATGTCGGTATCCCGCAGATCAGCAAGGTGATCGGCAACGATGCCGCTCTGACCGCGCGTATCATCAAGGTGGTCAACAGCCCGTTGCTGCGCAGCAACAAGGAAATCACCGACCTGCAGATGGCCGTCGCCCGCCTGGGCATCAACTACACCTGCAACCTGGCCACCGGCCTGGCGATGGAGCAGATGTTCCAGGCCACCAGTGACGTGGTCGACCGCAAGATGCGTGAAGTGTGGAACAAGAGCACCGAAATTGCGGGCATCTGCCACGTTCTGTGCCGCCACTACACCCGCCTGATGCCGGACCAGGCGACCCTCGCCGGCCTGGTTCACCAGATCGGCGTGCTCCCGATCCTGACCTACGCCGAAGAACACAACGAGCTGCTGGCCGATTCCATCAGCCTCAACCATGTGATCGAGCAGATTCACCCGATCATCGGCGACAAGATCCTGCGCACCTGGGAGTTCCCCGAGCCGATCGCCATCGTCCCCAGCCAATACCTGGACTTCACGCGCAACTCGGCCAAGGTCGATTACGTCGACATCGTCCAGGTCGCGACCCTGCAGAGCTACCTGGGCAGCGAGCACCCCTACACCCAGCTCGACTGGAGCAAGGTGCCGGCGTTCGCCAAGCTGGGCCTCGACCCGCAGGTCGACATGCAGGCCGACGAAGACCTCTCCGCCGCCATGGAAGCGGCCATGGGCATGCTGCAGTAAAAGCATCTCGCCATGGATGGCATATCGCCTCTACACTCAGGTCACTCGCCTGAGGAAGTAGAGCCATGCGTTACGCATTTCTCCTGCTCGTCCTGCTGTTCGGCAACCTCCACGCCGCTGATCGCGTCCGCCTGACCAACGGTGAGTGGCCCCCCTACCTGGGCGAAAGCCTTCCCCATCACGGCGTCGCTTCGCGCATCGTCGAAGAGGCCTTCGCCTCGCAGGGCATCGCGGTGCAATGGGAGTTCCACCCCTGGGCACGCTCGCTGAAGATGGCCGAGCAGGGCCTGCGCGACGGCAGCGCGGTGTGGCTGAACAACCCGCAACGGCAGCAGCACTTCCATGTCAGCGCGCCGGTCGTGGAGAGCGGCTACTACCTGTTCCACCGCAAGGACGACGCATTCGACTGGTCCGACATCGATGACCTGCGCGGCCTGCGCATTGCCGGCACGCGCGGCTACGACTACGGCGAAGCCTTCCAGCGTGCCGAAGCGGCCGGCGACCTCGAGGTCATGCGCCTGACCAGTGACGAACAGGGACTGCGCCAGCTGCTGGCCGGGCGCGTCGACCTGTTTCCCGTGGACAAGGTGGTCGGCTTCGACCTGCTCTACCAGCACTTCAGCCCGGCCGAGCGCCGGCGCCTGAGCTTTCACGCCAGGCCACTGCGCAGCGACAGCCTGCACCTGCTGCTTTCGCGCGAGGTGCCGGGCAATGCCGAGCTGATGGCGCGCTTCAACCGGGGTCTCGAGCAGCTCCGTGCCAGCGGCAAGATCTCCCAGTACCTGCTGGAGATTCAGCAGCCGCTAAGCCTCTACTAGCAGCGGAAACTCGACCCGCACCAGCAGGCCGTGCGGCCGGGCCTGGTGCAGGCTGATGCGGGCCTGGTGGGCACGGCAGATCTCTCCGACGATGGCCAGCCCCAGGCCGGCACCGTTGCCCTGTGCGCTGCGCCTGTAGAAGCGCTCGAAGACCTTCTCGCGCTCGGCCTCGGGAATGCCCGGACCATCGTCCTCGACCTCCAGCACGGCCGGAGCCACTGCGCGGATCACCAGGTTGCCGCCGGCGGGGGTATGCGCCAGCGCGTTGTCCAGCAGGTTGTTCAGCAATTCGTTGAGCAAGGTTGGCTCGCCATCGATCCAGACTGGCTGCTCGGCCTCCAGCGCCAGCGCCACCCCACGGGCATGCGCCAGCGGCGCCATGGCCAGCGCCAGGTCGCGGGCCAGCTGGCTGAGATCGATGCGCTGCGCACCGCCCTCGGTGATGGCGCGTGCACCACTTTCGATCCGCGCCAGGGACAGCAGCTGATTGGCCAGCAAGGTCAGGCGATCCCCCTGCAGCGCCACCTCCTCCAGCGTCCTGCGCCACTCTTGCGCATCCTCGGCGCGCAAGCCCAGGGTGATGCGCGCCTTGAGCGCGGCCAGCGGCGTGCGCAGCTCATGCGCCGCGTCGGCGATGAATTGCGACTGGCGCTCGAACAGGCCTCTCAGCCGCTCGTTGAACTGGTTCAGGGTCTCCACCAGCGGCAGCACCTCGCGGGGCAAGCCGCTGTCGTGCAGGGGCTGCAGATCATCGCTGGTACGCTCGGCCACCTCCCGACGCAACGCCTCCAGCGGTCGCAACGCCAGGTTCACCGCCAGCCAGACCAGCAGCAGCGCACTGATCGACAGCAGGCCCATGCGCCACAGCGTCCCCACCAGCAGCTCGCGGGCCATGCGCTCGCGCGCGCCCTGGGTTTCGGCCACGCGAATCTCGGCGATACCGTTCAACTGCGGTTCGCTGACCGGCTGCAGCAGGCTGACCACGCGCACGCCCTGATTGCGGTACTCGGCGTCGTAGAAATGCGCCAGCGCCGGGTAGTCGTCGGTGCGCGGCGTGCCCTTGGGCGCGGCTGGCAGGTCTTCGTAGCCGGATACCTGATGCCCCTCGAGGTCGAGCACCTGGTAGTAGATGCGCCCGGCACTGTCATAGGCGAAGGTGTCCAGCGCCACGTAAGGAATGTTGGCCCTGAGGCGCCCGTCCTCGGCGTAGAGGCCGTCGGCCACGGCACGTGCCGACGCCAGCAGGGTACGGTCGTAGGCCTCGTCGGCGGCGCGCCGCGCGCTCCAGTAGGCGCTGAGGCTGCTCAGCAACAGGATGACCGACAACAGCAGAGCCAGACGCCGCAGCAGGCGCCCGCGCAGGCTGAAGCCACGGCTCATGCCTCGACCGCCTCCAGCAGGTAGCCGAGACCGCGGAAAGTGACGATGCGCACGGCGCTGCCTTCGAGCTTCTTGCGCAGGCGATGGACGTAGATCTCGATGGCGTCGGGGCTGGCATCCTCGTCCAGACCGAATACCTGCGCGGCCAGCTGTTCCTTGCTCATCACCCGGCCCGGTCGGGCGATCATCGCCTCCAGCACTGCCTGCTCGCGGGCGGTCAGACTGAGCGCCTCGCCCTTCAGGCTGAAGCGCCGCGCCCCGAGGTCGTAGACCAGCTCGCCACAGCGCTGCAGCTGTTCGCCACCCAGCACGCTGCGCCGCAGCAACGCCTTGACCCGCGCCTCGAGCTCGCTCAGCTCGAAGGGTTTGGCCAGATAATCGTCGGCGCCGAGGTTGAGGCCATGTACGCGGTCCTTGACCTCGCCACGCGCGGTCAGCATCAGCACCGGCAGGGTCTGCCCGCGATCACGCAAGCGCGCCAGCACGGCAAAGCCGTCGAGGCGCGGCAGGCCGATGTCGAGAATCGCCAGCGCGTACTCCTCGCTCGACAGCGCCAGGTCGGCGGCGACGCCATCGTGCAGCACGTCCACCGTCCAGCCCGCGCCTTTCAGGGCCTGGGCCACGCTTTCCGCCAGTTGCGGATGGTCTTCGACCAGCAGGATACGCACCGCCACCTCCAGCTGCAGCATCGTTAGAGGCGCGCAGTGTAGCGCCCTCGACGCCGCTGTGAATTGCCCAGTTGCCAGGTTTCGTCGCCACCGCCAGCTGCGCGGACGCCCCCGCCAGCACCACCGGAAAAAACTTTCAGCCATGAAAGCCTGCTGAAAGCTTGCCCTCATAGCATCGCTTCAAGGTGGCTCGATCCACCTGCTCAAGCGACCTTGCAGTGGTGCCAGGTCGCAACAAGAACAAAAACGGAGACCACACATGTACGCAGCCTCACGTCAGGCCCTGCCGCCTGTCCGCCTGCTCTGCCTGGCCATCGCCGCCAGTGCGACCCCGCTCGCCAACGCCGCCTTCATCGAAGACAGCACCGCCAGCCTCACTGCCACCAACATCTACCTCAATCGTGACTTCCGCGAAGGTTCCGGACAGAACAAGCGCGAAGAATGGGGTCAGGGCTTCCGTCTCGACCTGCAGTCCGGTTACACCGAAGGCACCGTCGGTTTCGGCGTCGATGCCATGGGCCTGCTCGGCCTCAAGCTCGACTCGGGACGCGGCCGCACCGGCACCGACCTGCTGCCGGTGCATGATGACGGGCGTTCGGCCGACGATTTCAGCCGCCTGGGCCTGACCGCCAAGATCAAGGTGTCCGCCACCGAGCTGCGCTATGGCTCGCACGTGCCGGAGCTGCCCGTGGTCAAGGCCAGCGACAGCCGCCTGCTGCCGCAGGTCTTCGAGGGCGGCCTGCTGACTTCCTCCGAGCTGGAAGGCCTGACCTTCACCGGTGGTCGCCTGGACAAAGTCATCGACCGCGCCTCCACCGACGACGAAGACCTGGTGCTCAACAGCAAGAACCGCCGCTTCGCCGGTGGCATCCAGGCCGACCACCTGGACCTGGCCGGCGCCGACTACAAGTTCGCGCCCGGCTTTACCGGCCGCTACTACTACGCCGATCTGGACGACATCTACCGCCAGCACTTCCTCGGCCTGCTGACCAGCCACAAGCTCGGTGCCGGCACCCTGAACAGCGATCTGCGCCTGATCTACAGCGACGACACCGGCGCCGCCAAGGCGGGCAAGGTGGACAACCGCGCGATCAACGCCATGCTCAGCTACGGCATCGGTGCGCACAAGTTCGGCCTGGGCTTTCAGGACATGAGCGGCGACACCGGCTTCGCCTACATCGACGGCAGCGATCCGTTCCTGGTCAACTTCGTGCAGATCAACGACTTCGCCAACGCCGACGAGCGTTCCTGGCAGGCGCGCTACGACTTCAACTTCGCCAGCGTCGGGGTTCCCGGCCTGACCTTCATGACCCGCTACATCCGTGGTGACGATGCGCGCATCGCCGGCAGCGACGAGCGTGGCGGCGAATGGGAACGCGACATCGAGTTCAAGTACGTGGTGCAGAACGGCCCGCTCAAGGACCTCTACGTCCGCGTACGCAACGCCAGCTTCCGCTCCGACTTTGCCCGCGATGCAGATGAAAACCGCGTCATCGTCGGCTACACCCTGCCCATCTGGTAACCCACAATAAGATTCTCCAGGAGAACCCAATCATGAAATCTGCCCTGACCCGCGCCGCACTGGCGGTTTCCTGCCTGGCCTTCGCCGGCCAGCTGCTGGCTGCCGAACCCAAGCGTCCCGAATGCATCGCACCGGCCAAGCCCGGCGGCGGCTTCGACCTGACCTGCAAGCTGGCCCAGAGCGGCCTCAAGGACACCGGCCTGCTCAAGGCGCCCATGCGCGTCACCTACATGCCGGGTGGCGTCGGCGCCGTTGCCTACAACGCCGTGGTCGCCCAGCGCGCCAAGGACCCGGGCACCATCACCGCCTTCTCCTCCGGTTCGCTGCTCAACCTGGCCCAGGGCAAGTTCGGTCGCTACGACGAACATGCCGTCCGCTGGCTGGCGGCGATCGGCACCGATTACGGCGCCATCACCGTACGCGCCGATGCGCCCTGGCAGACCCTCGGCGAGCTGGTCGAGGCGCTGAAGAAAGACCCGGCCAGCGTGGTCTTCGGCGCCGGTGCGACCATCGGCGGCCAGGACTGGATGCAGACCGCACTGATCGCCCGCGCGGCCGGCATCGACCCGCAGAGCCTGCGCTACGTGGCCTTCGAAGGCGGCGGCGAGACCCTGACCGCGATGCTCGGCGGTCATGTGCAGGTCACCTCCAGCGGCCTGGGCGAAGTCACCCCGCAACTGGCGGCCGGCAAGGTGCGCATCCTCGCCGTGCTGTCCGACGAGCGCCTGCCGGGCAAGCTGGCGGACATTCCGACCGCCAAGGAGTAGGGCTACGACATCAGCTGGCCGGTAATTCGCGGCTTCTACATGGGCCCGCAGGTCAGCGACGAGCAGTTCGCCTGGTGGCAGGGCCAGTTCGAGAAGATGCTGGCGCGTGACGACTTCGCCGCCCTGCGCGAACAGCGCGACCTGTTCCCGCTGTCGCTGACCGGCGACGAGCTCAACGCCTTCGTGCTCAAGCAAGTGCAGGACTACAAGGCCCTGGCCGGCGAATTCGGCCTGGTCCAGTAACACGCCTGTGCAATCCGCGCCCTGCCGAGGGCGGCGCTGAGCACCCCACCCGGGTCATGTTCAGCGTTGCCCTCCGGCCTGGCGCTTCCGAGGTAAATCACCATGTACGTTCGCCTGTTCTCCGCGGTCTGGCTGCTTCTGTGTGCCTGGCTCGCCGTCATTGCCTGGGGCTTCCAGGCGCCTTTCGCCTATGACCCGGTAGGCCCACGGGCCTACCCGCTGCTGCTGCTGGCCCTGATGGGCGCCGGCAGCCTGTGGCTGGTGTTCAAGCCGGGCATGCTCGAACAACGCCTGGACCTTCCCACGGCGCTGCGCAGCGCGCTGTGCGTGGTGGTTCTGCTGGCCTATGCGCTGACCTTCGAGCCGCTCGGCTTCGTCATCAGCACCAGCCTGGCCACCTTTGCCCTGGGCCTGCTGTTCACCGGCCGCCCGCTGCCCTGCGCGGTCAGCGCGGTAGCGATGGGCGTGCTGCTGTACGTGTTGTTCGATCTGCTGCTGGACGTGCCCCTGCCGCTCGGCCTGCTTGAAGCCTTCGTGGAGAGCTGAAATGGAAACCCTTAACTTCCTGATGCAGGGCTTCGGTGTCGCCACGCGCCCAGACAACCTGCTGGTGGCGCTGTTCGGCGCCTTCGTCGGCACCGTGGTCGGCCTGCTGCCGGGCCTCGGTCCGATCAACGGCGTGGCCCTGCTGCTGCCCCTGGCGTTCGCCCTCGGCCTGCCGCCGGAAACCGCACTGATTCTGCTCGCCGCCGTCTACCTGGGCTGCGAGTACGGCGGGCGTATCTCCGCCATCCTGCTCAACGTGCCGGGCGACGCCGCGGCCATCATGACCACCCTCGACGGCTACCCGCTGGCGCGCCAGGGCAAGGCGGGCATCGCCCTGTCGCTGTCGGCGGTCAGCTCCTTCATCGGCAGCATCGTCGCCACCTGCGGCGTGGTGCTGTTCGCGCCGCTGCTGGCGAAGTGGGCCGTGGCCTTCGGCCCCGCCGAATACTTCGTGCTGATGGTGTTCGCCATCGCCTGCCTCGGCGGCATGGTCGGCGACAAGCCGGTCAAGACCCTGATGGCCGCCCTGATCGGCCTGGCCCTGGCCACGGTCGGCGTGGACTCGACCACCGGCGTCTATCGCTTCACCTTCGACAGCGTCAGCCTGTCCGACGGCATCCAGTTCGTCATCGTGGTGATCGGCTTCTTCAGTGTCAGCGAGGTCCTGCTGATGCTGGAGAAGACCCATGGCGGGCAGAAGGCGGTCAAGGCCAGCGGCCGCCTGCTGTTCAACTTCAAGGAGTTCTGCCAGACCTTCTGGACCATGATCCGCAGCGCCCTGGCCGGCTTCGTCATCGGCACCCTCCCCGGCGCCGGCGCCACCATCGCCAGTGCCATGACCTACATGACCGAGAAGCGCATGGCCGGCAGCAAGGGCCGCTTCGGTGACGGTGACCTGCGTGGCCTGGCAGCCCCGGAGGCCGCCAACAACGCTTCGGCCTGCGGCTCGCTGATCCCCATGCTGACCCTCGGCGTACCGGGCTCGGGCACCACGGCGGTGATGATCGGCGCCCTGACCCTGTACAACATCACGCCCGGCCCGCTGCTGTTCGAACAGCAGCCCGACGTGGTCTGGGGCCTGATCGCCTCGCTGTTCATCGGCAACGTCATCCTGCTGGTGATGAACATCCCGCTGGTCGGCCTGTTCTCGCGCATGCTCAGCGTGCCGAACTGGGTGCTGGTGCCGGCGATCACCGTGGTCAGCATGGTCGGCGTCTACGCCGTGCACAGCACCACCTTCGACCTGGTGCTGATGATTCTCCTCGGCGTGTTCGGCTACATCCTGCGCAAGCTCGACTTCCCGCTATCGGCGCTGATCCTCGGCTTCGTCCTCGGCGAGCTGATGGAAGACAACCTGCGCCGCGCGCTGTCGATCTCGGCCGGCGACCTGGGCATTCTCTGGGGCAGCCCGATCACCCTGGTGCTGTGGGCACTGGTCGCGCTGATGCTGGCGTTGCCGGGCATCCGCTGGGTGCGTCGTCGCCAACAGATCAAGGCCGGGGCTGATGCCGCTGCCGCGTGATCTCTGGGTAACGCCGCTGGCCGGTGCGGTCGGCGGCTACCTGGCCAGCCTCGCCGGCTGGCCCCTGCCCTGGATGGTCGGCTCGCTGCTCGCGGTGATCGCCCTGCGCTGCCTGACCAACCGTGCCTTCAGCGAACTCCCCGGTGGCCGCAAGACCGGCCAGTGGCTGGTCGCCAGCGGCATCGGCCTGCACTTCACCAGCGAAGTGCTGGAGCAGGTGCTCAGCCATCTGCCGATCATCGTCATGGGCGCCTTCGGCACGCTCCTGCTCAGCCTCATCGGCATCGCCATCCTCCGTCGTGCCGGCGTCGACCGCGCCACCGCGTTCTTCGCCAGCATGCCGGGCGGGGCCAGCGAGATGGTCAACCTGGCCCTGCGCCACGACGCCCAGCCGGCACGGGTGGCCGCAGCGCACAGCCTGCGCCTGCTGCTGGTGGTCCTGCTGATTCCGGCGCTGTTCACCTGGGGCCTACCCGCTGTCAGTGCACCGGCGCGCGTGCCAGTGGACTGGACCTGGCTGATCGTCCTGCTCGCTGCCGGCGCGGTGCTGGCCCTGGGCTGGGGGCGCCTGAAGCAACCCAACCCCTGGATGCTTGGCCCGCTGACCGCCTGCGCCGTGGCCAGCGCCACCTTCGACCTGCACCTGGGCCTGCCGCCAGGCCTCGGCCAGCTCGGTCAGTGGCTGATCGGCAGCGCGCTGGGCTGTCATTTCGACCGCGCCTTCTTCCGCAGCGCCCCCGGTTTCCTGGCCCGCGTACTGCTGTTCACCCTGCTGGCGATGCTGGTCGCCGCTGCGCTGGGTGAAGGGCTCGGCTGGCTGGCCGGCGAGGATCACCTGTCACTGATGCTGGGCATGATGCCTGGCGGCATCACCGAGCTGTGTCTGACTGCCGAGGCCCTGCAGCTCTCGGTGGCACTGGTCACCGCGCTGCAGGTGTTGCGGCTGTTTCTGGTGATGTTTCTCGCCGAGCCGCTGTTCAAGCTCTGGTGCAAGCGCCACGTCTAGGCCGTGGTGCTTGCACTGCCGCTTCGCCCAAGTGGCTGCCCCGGCGCCCCGCTACCACTGCAGATGCAGCTGGCTGTCGAACGTACGGGGCTGACCACTGAGCGGGTCGACGAAGCGCAGACCACGGGCCAGCAGCTTGAGCGGCTGGCTGTAGTCATCCGCCTGGTGGCGCGACTCCAGCAGGTGCGGATAGAAGTCGTCGCCAACGATGGGCGCGCCCAGCCCGGCCAGGTGCACCCGCAGTTGATGCTTGCGCCCAGTGACCGGCGACAGACCGTAGCGCCATAGCGCGCCACGGCGCTCGAGCACCTCGATCCGCGTTTCGCTGTTGGCCTCGCCGGCGACCTCCTGCATGCGGAAGAAGGGCTCGCCAGCGACCATCCGCGAACGGTGCACACAGGGGAACTGCAGATCGGTCAGCGCCGGGGCAATGGCCTCGTAGCGTTTCTCCACCTGCCGCTCGCGAAACAGCGCCTGATACAGCCCGCGGCTGGCCGGGTCGACCGAGAACAGCACCAGGCCGGCGGTCAGTCGGTCGATGCGGTGAATCGGCACCAGGTCAGGATTGCCGGTGCGCCTGACCAGACGCGCCAGTAGGGTCTGCTCGACATACTCGCCAGCCGGCATCACCGGCAGGAAATGCGGCTTGTCGGCGACCAGCAGGTGCTCGTCCTGCCACAGCACCTGCTCTTCGAAGGGAATCGGCGTCTCGTTCGGCACCTCACGGAAGTAGCGCACCTTGAGGCCGGCGCGATAGGGGTGCTCGGCGTCGATGGGCTTGCCTTCGCCATCCAGCACGCGGCCGCGCGCCATGCGTTGCAGCCACACCGCCCGCTCGATGGCGGGAAAGTGCGCGCACAGGCAGTCGAGTACCGTCGCCCAGTCGCCCTGGGGCAGGTGAAGCGTACTGGGGCGCATGGCAGGGCTGGGCATTACGGGGGCTCGCATCGGTCCGGACGGGCGAATTAGGCCGCAGTCACCGCGTTCAGTCAAAGCAAACGGCTTGAGCCGGCGTCACGCTGTAGCTATGGTGGCCGCTTCGCTTCGGAGGCCTGCATGTCCATCACCCGTTCCCTGCTCAGCAGCATCGCCCTACTCCCGCTTCTGACCGCCTGCCAGGTCTACACCGGCAAGCCGGAAGGCCCGCCACCGGCCACCCGCCTGCAGGGCCAGGTACAACTGGAGAACGGCCAGCTGCTGTTCAGCCCCTGTCAGGAACAGCGCCGCTTCCTCCTGGTCGACGGCGGCAACACCGGCATCGAGCATGAAGCCAGGCAGCTCGCCAGCGATGGCCAGGGCGAGCTGTTCGCTGACCTGGCCGGCCAGCTGGGTGGCAGCCAGGGCCAAGGCAACGATGGCCGCTTCGAGGTCAGCCAGCTCTACCGCCTGCAGGGTGAAGGCCATGGCTGCGAAGACCTCAACTTCAAGCGCCTGACCTTGCGCGCCAGCGGCAACGAACCGTTCTGGCAACTGGAGGTCGGCAGCAAGGGCCTGGTCCTCAACCGTCCCGAGCATGAGCCGCTGGCCCTGCCCTACCTGGAAGAACAGCTGCCGGAAGGCCGTCTCAACTTCAGCAGCGAGGCCAACGGCCAGCGCCTCGAGCTGTGGGTCGCGCCGCAGCGCTGCGTCGACGGCATGAGCGGTGCGGTGAACCACCTCAGCGCGGAACTGCGCCTGGATGGCCAGGTGCTGCGTGGCTGCGCGCACTTCGGCGCCATGCGCAACTGATCGCACTGCCCGCGGCACGGATGCTGACGGCTGAGCGCAGGTCCTGGCTCAGCCGACTGCCCGTGTGATCTTTTGCCACAATCGAAAGCAGGCGCACCCCGCTCCCTCCGCCTAAGCTCAAGGCAGCATCGCAGGAAGGAGACCACCATGCTACGAGTAGCCCTCAACGGATATGGGCGCATCGGCCGCGCACTCACGCGCGCTCTGGTGCAGCGCGATCTGCAGCAACGCATCCGCCTGGTCGCGATCAACGACCTCGGCGACTACCAGACCCTCACCCACCTGACACGCTTCGACTCCACCTTCGGCCGCTTTCCCGGCGAGGTGGAACTGCATGGCGAGCAGCTGCACCTCGGTGGCCAATCGATCCACCTGCTCAGCGAGCGCGAGGCGTTCAACCTGCCCTGGAACCGTCTGGGCGTGGACCTGGTGCTGGAATGCTCGGGCAAGTTCAAGAAGCGCGCACAAGCCGAGCAGCACCTGACCGCCGGCGCGCAGCGCGTGCTGCTCTCGCACCCGCTGGAAAGCGCGGACCTGACCGTGGTCTATGGCGTCAACCACCAGTTGCTGAGCAACCAGCAGCAGATCGTCTCCAACGCCTCCTGCACCACCAACTGCCTGGCGCCGCTGGCCAAGGTGCTGCACGAGGCGGTGGGCATCCGCCAGGGGCTGGTCAACACGGTGCATGCCTACACCAACGACCAGAACCTGCTGGACAAGGCCCACAGCGATCTCTATCGCGCCCGCGCCGCCGCGCTGTCGATGATCCCCACCAGCACCGGTGCCGCCCGGACCATCGGCCTGGTGCTGCCGGAGCTGTCCGGGCGCCTCGACGGCCTCTCGGTGCGCGTGCCGACCCCCAACGTGTCGCTGCTCGACCTGACCTTCAACGCCGAGCGTGCGACCAGCCGCGAGGCGATCAATGCCGCGCTGCAGAACGGTGCCAAGGCCATGACGCCGGGCGTCATGGAGTGCAACGAGGCGCCGCTGGTTTCCACCGACTTCAACGCCTACCCGGTCTCCTGCGTGGTCGATCTCAACCACACCCGCGTGCAGGACGACCTGGTCAAGGTGCTGGCCTGGTACGACAACGAATGGGCATTCGCCAACCGCATGCTCGACGTCCTGCTGTACTGGCATCACCTGAGCCGCGACAGCCAGCGCTGAACCTCGCAGCGGCGCTTGCGCCGCTGCGACCATGCCGATGCCGGGCGACGACCGGCACACGGCGATCCTGTACAATCGCCGCCCTCGTTACCCCCTGCCGGATCACCACCGGCCCTGCTGGATACCTGCCATGATTCGTCTCACCGAACTGAAACTGCCCCTCGACCACGCCGACGACGCCCTGCGCCCGACCATCGTCCAGCGACTGGGCATTGCCGATAGCGAGCTGCTCGCCTTCACCGTGTTCAAGCGCAGCTACGATGCCCGCAAGCGTTTCGGCGACATGCCGTTCATCTACATCGTCGACTGCGAGGTGCAGGACGAAAGCGCCCTGCTCGCCCGCCTCGAAGGTGATCGCCACGTCGGACCGGCACCGGACATCCGCTACAAGCCCGTCGGCCAGGCGCCTGCCGGTGGCCTCGACGAACGCCCCATCGTGGTCGGTTTCGGCCCCTGCGGCATCTTCGCCGCACTGATCCTGGCCCAGGCGGGGCTGCGCCCCATCGTCCTGGAGCGCGGCAAGGAAGTTCGCCAGCGCACCAAGGACACCTGGGGGCTGTGGCGCAAGAACGTGCTCGACCCGACGTCCAACGTGCAGTTCGGTGAAGGCGGCGCCGGTACCTTCTCCGATGGCAAGCTCTACAGCCAGATCAAGGACCCGAACCATCACGGCCGCAAGGTGCTGGAAGAGTTCGTCAAGGCCGGCGCGCCGGACGAGATCCTCTACATCAACAAACCGCACATCGGCACCTTCCGCCTTACCGGCGTGGTCGCCACCATGCGCGAGGAGATCAAGGCGCTCGGTGGCGAAGTGCGCTTCCAGGAGCGCGTCAGCGACCTGCTGATCGAGGACGAGCAGCTCAGCGGCGTCGTGCTGGAAAGCGGCGAACAGCTGCGCAGCCGTCATGTGGTGCTGGCCCTCGGTCACAGCTCGCGTGACACCTTCCGCATGCTCCACGCCCGAGGCGTGTTCCTGGAGGCCAAGCCGTTCTCGGTGGGTTTCCGTATCGAGCACCCGCAGTCGCTGATCGACAACGCGCGCCTGGGCAAGTACGCCGGTCACCCGAAGCTCGGCGCCGCCGACTACAAGCTGGTGCACCACGCCAGCAACGGCCGCGCGGTGTACAGCTTCTGCATGTGCCCGGGTGGCACCGTGGTCGCCGCCACCTCCGAGCCGGAGCGCGTGGTCACCAACGGCATGAGCCAGTATTCGCGCAACGAACGCAATGCCAATGCCGGCATCGTCGTCGGCATCACCCCGGAGCAGGACTACCCCGGTGGCCCGCTGGCCGGCGTGGAGCTGCAGGAGCGCCTGGAGTCGCACGCCTATGTGCTCGGCGGGCGCAACTACGAGGCACCCGGGCAGCTGGTCGGCGACTTCATCAAGGGCACGCCGTCCACCGCGCTGGGTGAGGTGCAGCCGTCCTACAAGCCGGGCGTGCGCCTGGGCGACCTGGCACCGTCGCTGCCGGACTTCGCCATCGCGGCGATCCGTGAGGCCATCCCCGCCTTCGCCAAGCAGATCAAGGGCTTCGACCTGCATGACGCGGTGCTCACCGGCATCGAGACGCGCACCTCCTCCCCCGTGCGCATCACCCGTGGCGCCGACATGCAGAGCCTGAACCTGAAGGGCCTGTATCCGGCCGGTGAAGGCGCCGGCTATGCGGGCGGCATCCTCTCCGCCGGGGTCGACGGCATCCGTGTCGCCGAGGCCGTGGCCAGGGACATGCTCGGGCTGGAGCGCTGAACAGGGGCCCGGCCGGACTCAGCCGGGCGACCTGAAGCGTAGCGCCAGCAGGCATGCCGGCAGCGCCAGGACCAGCACGCCGACAGTGACCACCAGCAGGCTGCGCAGCGGCATGCTGGTGAAGAGGTTGACCCAGTACAGCGTCCACAGCGACAGGCAGGCGCAGCAGCCGACCAGGCCACTGCGTCGGCTGCGGCAACTCATCAGCCAGATCGCGTTGAACAGCGCCAGGGCGGCGAAGAGATACAGCGAATGCTGCAACTGCACGCCGTAGCCGATATCGCGGCGGAGCGTGCCGAGCAGCTGTCGACAGACCTCGAAGGCGCCGCTGTAGAGCAGTGCTGCCAGCACCAGCTGCGCGCCGACGAGCAAGGCGATAGCGCCGCCACGCCGCGCGTTCAAGCGTCTTCGACGCGCAGGCAACAGAGGGTCGAGCGGCGCGAACCGTGCGGACGCCGTTGCGGGTCGGCGTAGGTGAGCAACTCGACGAACCCCGCCTTGCGCATCATCCCTGCCGAGGCGGCATTCTCCTCGTGGCGATCGATGTAGATGTCGCGCAGCCCATCCTCCAGCAGCCCTTCGACCACGCCACGCAACAGGCGTGAGCCCAGCCCCTGCCCGGCCTGCCGAGCGTGCACCACGGCCTCGCAGATGTAGGCATGCACCTGGCCCGAGCGTGACGGCGGCTGATGCGCGGCGAAGCCATCGGTCAGGCGATGACTGACGAAGCCCTGCAGCACACCCTCCTGCTCGGCCAGCAGGGCCCTCGTCTCGCCGCCGGCGATGGCTGCCAGGTGGGCGCGCACCTCGGCTTCGGGCAGGTGGTTCCAGGGGTTTGGTCCATGCTCCAGCAACAGCTCGCACATGGCCTCGATGTCCGCTGCGGTCGCAGCGCGCAACTGCATCATGATGTTCACCTCGCCTGAGTCAGTGGCCGGCGCCAGGTGCTGCTAGCCAGGGGCTAAGTCTAGGGCCTGCGTGCAAGGGTCTACAGGCACAGTCGCGGGTGAAAACTGTCACTGCTCCCAGGGGCGGCCACGGGTCTGCTCGCTCAGGCGTACCTTCTGCTGCAGGGCCGCCTTGGCCAGCATGTGGGCGCTGACCGGCGCGGTGATGAACAGGAACAGGGTGATGAGCAGCTCATGCAGGCTGATGCCCTGGCCCCGCGTCCCGAAGTAGATCAGCGATGCGATGACCATGCCGCCCACACCCATGGTGGTGGCCTTGGTCGGCCCATGCAGGCGCATGAAGAAGTCCGGCAGGCGGTACAGGCCGATGGCGCCGACCAGGGCGAACAGGCTGCCGAGCAGCAGAAACAGGGCGACCAGGCCCTCGATCCAAGCGTTCATGCTGTCTCTCCTCTACTCGATGATGTCGCCGCGCAGCAGGTACTTGGCCACTGCCACGGTGCCGATGAAGCCCATCACCGCGATCAGCAGCGCCGCTTCGAAATACAGGTCCGAGCCCAGCCAGATGCCGAACAGCACCAGCAGGGCGATGGCGTTGATGTACAGGGTGTCCAGCGCCAGGATGCGATCGGGCATGTCCGGCCCCTTGATCAGCCGGGCCAGGGTCAACACCAGTGCCAGGCCCATGATGGCCAGGCAGATCGGAATCACGTACGCGAGCATGCGAACACCTCCAGCAGTGGTGCTTCGTAACGGGTCTGGATGCTGCGCACCAGCGCGGCTTCGTCATCCACGTTGAGGCCGTGGATCAGCAACGTGCGCTTGTCGTCGCTGAGGTCGGCGGAGACCGTTCCGGGCGTCAGCGAGACGATGCTGGCGAGCATGGTCAGCGCCAGCTCGTCGTCCAGCTTCAGCGGCACCTCGACGAACGCCGGGCGCATGCGGCTGGCCGGGCCGAGAATCAGCTTGGCCACTTCCAGGTTGGCGACGACGATGTCGCCCAGCACGCGCAGCAGGAACAGGCACAGCTTGACCGGCTTGCGCACCTGCGGCGGGTTGATCCAGAACACCTGGCTGACCAGCGGAATCAGCCAGCCGAGGAAGGCCCCCAGCAGCCAGTGGCCGAAGCTGAAGTCGTTGACCAGCAGCAGCCAGACACCGAGCAGGCACAGGCTCAGCAGAGGATGGGGCAGCCAGCGACGCCCGTTCATGCGCCACCTCCGCTGTGCAGGATCATGTGATAGCTCTCCAGGTCATGCAGTTGCGTCACCATGGCGCCGATGTAGTCCAGCACGGGCGCGGCGCAGGCCACCAGCAGCGGGCTCATCAGCAGCAGGCCGATGGCGGCGAGCAGGCGGCCGTTGTCCAGCTCGGCGCTGTCCAGCTGGCTCAGCCCGACACGCCAGAACAGGGTGCTGCCGGCGCGGCTGAGACTGACCAGGGTCACCAGGCCGCCGATCAGCACCACCGGCCACAGCACGGCGGCTTCCCAACCGGACCCTGCCGCCTTGAGCAGCAGCAGCTTGCCGACGAAGCCCGAGAGCGGCGGCAGGCCGGCCACGGCGATGGCGCCGGCGAAGAACAGCGCCCCCAGGATGTACGGATTCTGCAGCGCCGGCCCCTGGATTAGCTGCGCTTCCTTGATCCCGCGCTGGCGGCTGACCAGATCGGCGATCAGGAACAGCGCGCCCGCCACCCAGGTACTGTGGATCAGATAGAACAGCGCCGCCTGCAGTGCCTCGGGCGTGCCCAGAGCCATGCCGGCGAGCAGCGTGCCCACCGACAGCACCACCAGGTAGGCCAGCATGCCCTGCAGCGTCACCGAGGCGAACGCGCCGACGGCGCCCAGCGCCAGGGTCAGCAGGGCCAGCGGCCACAGCCACTCCTGGACCAGGTGCGAGAGGTTGCCGCTCTCGTCCCCGAAGACCAGGGTGTAGACCCGCAGAATCGAGTACAGACCAACCTTGGTCATGATCGCGAACAGCGCCGCCACCGGCGCGGTCGCCGAGGCGTAGGCACGCGGCAGCCAGAAGTACAGCGGCAGGAACGCGGCCTTGAGGCCGAACACCACCAGCAGCAACATGCTGGCCGCGCCGATCAGCGGCGCATGGTCGGCGCCGGCAGCGGCGACGCGCAGCGACATGTCGGCCATGTTCAGCGTGCCGGTGACGCCATACAGCACGCCCACGGCGATCAGGAAGAACGCCGAGCCGACCAGGTTGAGCACCACGTAGTGCAGCCCGGCACGCACGCGATCCTTGCCGCCACCGTGCAGCAGCAGCGAGTAGGACGCGATCAGCAGAATCTCGAAGAACACGAACAGGTTGAACAGGTCGCCGGTGAGGAACGCCCCGTTGATACCCAGCAACTGGAACTGGAACAGCGCATGGAAGTTGCGACCGCGCTCGTCGTCGCCACGCATCGCGTAGAGCACCGCGAACAGCGCCAGCACCGATGTCACCACCAGCATCAGCGCACTGAGGCGGTCCAGTACCAGCACGATGCCGAACGGCGGCTGCCAGTTACCCAGGGCATAGACCTGAATCGTGCCCTGGTCGGCCAGCGCCAGCAGCCAGAAGCTCAGCGGCACCAGCAGTGTGGTCACGCCGACCGACAGCACGCGCTTGCGCGGCATGTCCAGGCGAGCGGCCACCAGCAGCAGGCTGCCGGCCAGCAGCGGCAGAAGAATGGGAAGGATCAACGCATGATTCATCGATGCTGCTCCCGGCCATCGACATGGTCGGTGCTCAGTTCACCGACGCTGCGCAGGGCCAGCACCACGACGAACGCGGTCATGGCGAAACCGATGACGATGGCGGTCAGCACCAGCGCCTGGGGCAGCGGGTCGACATAGCGGCTGCCCTGCCCGATCACGCTGGACGCACCGCCCTGCAGGCGTCCCATGGCGAAGAGGAACAGGTTGACCGCGTAGGAGATCAGGGTCAGCCCCATGACCACCGGAAAGGTGCGGGCTCGCAGCAGCAGATACACGCCGCTCGAGGTCAGGATGCCGAGCGCCACGGCAAACAGCGCTTCCATATCAGAGTACCTCCTGTCCGGGCTTTTCCTGGGTCAGCTTGCCCAGGTTGGCGAGGATGAGCAGGGTCGACCCGACCACAGTCAGATAGACGCCCAGGTCGAAGAGCATGGCCGTGGCCAGCTCGATCTCACCCACCAGTGGAATGTGGAAATGGCCGAACGCCGAGGTCAGGAACGGGCGCTCGAACAGCCAGCTGCCCGCCCCGGTGGCCGTGGCGATGAGCACGCCGCCACCGGCCATGCGGTGATAGTTCAAAGGCAGGCGCGACTGCGTCCACTGCACGCCGCTGGCGACGTACTGCAGGATCAGCGCCACGGCCGTGATCAGGCCGGCGATGAAGCCGCCGCCCGGCAGGTTGTGGCCACGCAGGAAGATGAACACCGAGATCAGCAGCGCCATCGGCAGCAGCACGCGTGACAGCGTGGCGAGGATCAGCGGGTGGCGGTCACGCGCCCAGCTGCGGCCCTCGGCGTCGGCGTTGGGCTGGAACAGGCGCAGGCCGTCGAGCATGGCATAGATGCCCACCGCCGCGATGGCCAGCACGCTGATCTCGCCCAGGGTATCGAAACCACGGAAGTCCACCAGGATCACGTTGACCACGTTGGTACCGCCGCCACCGGAGACGCTGTTGGCCAGGAAGTAGTCGGCGATGCTCGTGTACGGGCGGGTCAGCACGGCGAACGCCAGCATGGCCACCATCACCCCGCTGCCGATGGCCAGGCTGAAGTCGCGCAGGGCGCGCATGCTGCTGGACTCGACGCGCGTCTGCGCCGGCAGGAAGAACAGCGCCAGCATCAGCAGGATGATGGTCACCACCTCCACCGACAGCTGGGTCAGCGCCAGATCCGGCGCCGAGTAGCGGGCGAAGGCCAGCGCCACCATCAGCCCCACCACACTGAGCATTACCAGCGCGGCCAGGCGCTGGCGGTGGAAGATCACCGTGGCCAGCCCGGCCATGACCATGATCGCCAGGCCCAGCGCGGTGATGCCGTCGATCGGCTGCATCGGCACCGAGCCACTCAGCTCCGGCAATGGCCCCAGCGCCAGCACCACCACCACGATGGCAGCGCCGAGCAGGTAGGCGATGTAGCGTTGCAGCGAACCGTTCTCCAGGCGACGGGTGAACGCCGTGGCGCTGACGAACAGGCTCATCACCATGCGCTCGAAGACCAGCTTGGCATCCACCCGGGGCATCCCGGCGTACCAGCGGAACAGCGGCTTGCGCAGGGCATAGACGAGAACACCACCCACCAGCGCGACCACGCTCATGATCAACGGCAGGTTGAAACCGTGCCAGATCGACAGGCTGTACTCGGGCAGGTCGCCACCCAGGGTGGCGGACGCGGCAGACGCCAGCAGCGGGGCCACGGTGTAGGCCGGTACGACGCCGACCAGCAGGCAGAGGAACACCAGCACTTCCACCGGCACCTTCATGTAGCGCGGCGGCTCGTGCGGCGGGTACTTCGGCAGGTCGATCGGCTCGCCGTTGAAGAACACGTCATGAATGAAGCGCAGCGAGTAGGCCACCGAGAAGACGCCGGCCAGGGTCGCCGCCGCCGGGATCACCCAGTTGAAGCTGCCGAGCAGGTGCTGGTGCAGCGTCTCGGTGAAGAACATCTCCTTGCTCAGGAAGCCGTTGAGCAACGGCACCCCGGCCATCGCCGAGGCCGCCACCATCGCCAGCATCGCCGTATGCGGCATGTACTTCCACATGCCGTTGATACGCCGCATGTCGCGGCTGCCGGTCTCGTGGTCGATGATGCCGGCGGCCATGAACAGCGAGGCCTTGAAGGTGGCGTGGTTGATGATGTGGAACACCGCCGCCACCGCCGCCAGGCGCGTATCGAGGCCAAACAGCAGGGTGATCAGGCCCAGGTGGCTGATGGTGGAATAGGCCAGCAGGCCTTTGAGGTCATGCTGGAACAACGCCAGGGTGGCCCCCACCAGCAGGGTCGCCAGACCGGTCAGGCTGACCAGGTAGAACCACCACTCGGAACCGGCCAGAGCCGGATACAGACGTGCCAGCAGAAACACCCCGGCCTTGACCATGGTCGCCGAGTGCAGGTAGGCCGAAACGGGCGTCGGCGCCGCCATGGCATGCGGCAGCCAGAAGTGGAACGGGAACTGCGCCGACTTGGTGAACACGCCCAGCAGCACCAGGATCAGCGCGACCGGATACAGCTCATGGGCACGAATCGCGTAACCGGCTGCCAGCACCTGGGACAGCTCGAAGCTGCCCGCGATATGGCCGATCAGCAGGATACCGGCAAGCAACGCCAGACCGCCGCCACCGGTGACCGCCAGGGCCATGCGTGCGCCCTTGCGAGCGTCGGAACGTGCCCCCCAGAAACCGATCAACAGGAAGGACGAAAGGCTGGTCAGTTCCCAGAACACCAGCATCAGCAGCAGGTTTTCCGACAGCACCACGCCGAGCATGGCGCCCATGAACAGCAGCAGGAAGCCGAAGAAGCGCCCCATCGGCTCGCTTTTGGACAGGTAGTAGCGTGCGTAGAGGATCACCAGCAGGCCGATGCCGAGAATCAGCAGGGCGAAGAGGAAGCCCAGACCGTCGAGACGCAGGCTCAGGTTCAGCCCCAGTTGCGGCAGCCATTCCAGCTTGACGCGCAGGACCTCGCCGGCGAACACGCCAGGCTGCAGGCTGAACAGCAGCACCAGCGCCACCAGCGGCGGCAGCGCGGCGGCCACGGCGCACGCCGAGCGGCCCAGCCGCTCGGCCAGCACCGGTAGAAAAACGCCCAGAAACGGCAAGGCTATGATCAGCGCAAGCGCCATCGGCAAAACCCCTTTAGCAGGCACGCCAGTCGACCACGACCAGCGACGAGAATTGGAGTCGCAACTCCCTGACGGTGACGAACCCCGCACCACAACGAATCAGCTAAGTCGTTGTCGCGACAAGAATAACCGCCGATTATCCATACCTATCGGCGCATCGTCATGCATTGAATTATTACTAAACGCACCAGCAGGTGAATACGCGTCTTTCTCTATCACCGCTCTGCGCCGCGCCTATCAGCCGTTGCGGATAGCAATGCGGGGCATCGCTGACCGCCACACGACGGCGCGTCGTCCAGTATGGCAGGCACAAAAAACCGGAGCGGCCCGAGGCAGCTCCGGTCGCTTGAAACGGCGTCCTCAGTGAGCGACGCGACTGGTTCCGTTGACGGTCATGATGCGCACGCGCTCGCCGACACGGAAGATCTCATTGGGCTCGACTTCCTGCACATAGGCGCGCAGGGTGCCGTCGTCTTCGCGCACGGTGATCTCCACGCCCTGGGTACGGGTCAGGCCTTCCTCTGCGGCTGCACCGAGCAGGCCGCCCGCCACCGCACCGATCACCGCCAGCACGGCGCTGCCGCGACCGCCGCCGAGACCACTGCCGCCAACGCCACCGATCACCGCACCCGCACCCGCGCCGATGGGCGTCTTGGTGCCTTCGATCTTCACCGGTCGCAGCGACTCGATGGTGCCCATGCGCACGGTCTGTACCGCGCGCGCCTCGTCACGGCTGTAGGTATCGCCAGTCAGGCTCGATGCGCAACCGCCTAGGGCCAGCATCGCCGCCAGCGAAGTCATGAGCAGAGTGGGTTTACGCATAGCAATTCCTCCAGAGATATCTCGATCCATTAGACGCCGGGCACGCGCAACTGTCACGGCAAAGCCTGAACAATAGTAGCCTCAGACAGACAGAGTTCAGTTAGGTTCGTGGCGCTACGCCCGCGCCAGGCGCCAGAGCCTGGCGATATCCGTGGTGCGTGCCTGCAGCTCGGCGGCGGCGCCGGCCATGGCCTGCTCCAGCGACAAGGGCCCCGGAGCGAGGCTGAACGCGGCTTCGATGCCGGCGTCATACAGCGCCTGGTAGTCGTCACCCAGGCTGCCGGACAAGGCGATCACCGGCACGCCGGCGGCACGCGCGACGCGGGCCACGCCGACCGGCGTCTTGCCGTGCAGCGTCTGCGCATCCATCCGCCCTTCCCCGGTGATCACCAGGTCCGCCCCCTGCACGGCAGCCGCCAGCCCGGACAGCTCGGCCACCAGCTCGATGCCCGGACGGAAGCCGGCCTTGAGGAACCCCCGCGCGGCGAACCCCAGGCCACCGGCGGCGCCCACACCGGGGAACTCGGCGTGATCCTCCCCCAGGGTCGACGCGGTGACGCGGGCAAAACGCCCCAGCGCCTGATCGAGCTGCGCCACATGCTCGGGCGTCGCGCCCTTCTGCGGCCCGAATACCGCAGAGGCGCCCCGCGGACCGCAGAGCGGGTTGTCGACATCGGCAGCGACGTCGATCTGCACGTTCAGCAGGCGCGCATCCAGGCCACTCAGGTCCAGCTGGTCCAGCTCGGCCAGGGCAGCGCCGCCCGGCGCCAGGTCGCGCCCCTGCGCATCGAGAAAGCGCATGCCCAGGGCCTGCAGCAGGCCGACGCCGGCATCGTTGGTGGCGCTCCCGCCCAGGCCGAGGATGATGCGCGTGGCGCCGGCATCGAGGGCCTCGCGGATCAGCTCGCCGGTGCCGTAACTGCTGGCCAGGCGCGCATCACGCTGCTCGCGCGGTACCCAGTGCAGGCCGCTGGCCGCCGCCATCTCGATGACGGCCGTGCCCTCCCCCAGCCAGCCCCAATGGGCCACGACCGGTTCGCCCATGGGGCCCCGGACCCGGCACTCGCGGCGCTCACCGCCGACGGCGGCGAGCAGCGCATCAACCGTGCCCTCACCGCCATCGGCCATTGGCCGCAGCAGGCACTCGGCGTCGGGGAATACCTGCTGCCAGCCACGGGCGATGGCCGCGGCGACATCGGGCGCACTGAGACTCTCCTTGAAGGAGTCGGGAGCGATGACGATTTTCATGACTAGAACCTCGGAAGGAGGCGGGTGCGCCGCAGCCACCCGCCGGTAGAGCGGATTACAGCAGAACCAGGCTGAGCAGCCACACCGCTGCCATGCCGGCCAGGCCCTGGATCAGGGTCGCCATGGTCTGGGCGCGATACGCGGTGGCGACTTTCATGCGGCTGAACTGGGTCACCACCCAGAAGAAGCTGTCGTTGGCATGCGAGACGGTCATCGCGCCAGCGCCGATGGCCATCACGGTGAGCACCCGGCCCATCTCGCTGTCCAGGCCCAGGTTGCCCAGCAGCGGCGCGACCATGGCCGACGTGGTGACCAGCGCCACGGTCGAGGAACCCTGGGCGCTTTTCAGCGCGGCTGCCACCAGGAACGGCATGAACAGCCCGATGCCCAGGGCCGACAGGGTGTCGCCCAGGTAAGCGGTCAGCGCCGTGGCCTTGAGCACGGCACCGAAGGCACCGCCGGCACCGGTGATCAGCAGGATCGGCGCCGCTTCCTTGAGGCCGTGGGCGACATGGTCATGGAACTGCTGACGCTTGCCTTCCCCCTTGAGCAGGGTGCAGGCCAGGGCCAGACCGACCAGCAAGGCGGCGACCGGCTGGCCGAGGAAGCTCAGCACGTCGAAGAACGCGCCGGTGCCGAAGGGCTTGCTCGGGAACGCCGCGAGCGAGCCCAGGCAGATCAGCAGGATCGGCACGAAGATCGGCGAGAACGCCTGCCAGGCGCTGGGCAGCTTGCCGTAGCGGGCGCGCAGGGCGTCGAAGTCGACATCCTCGGCGAGCAGCTCGCTGGGCGCTTCCTCCAGCAGTTCATGGTCGTTCTGCTTGAGGAACCGGTTGGCCCACAGCATGCCGGCCACGGCGGTGACCGCAGCGACCAGCAGGCCGACCAGGATCACCAGCCCCAGGGAGGCTTCGAGGCCCAGGTTACCGGCTGCGGCGATCGGCCCTGGCGTCGGCGGCACGAAGGTGTGGGTGGCATACAGACCTGTCGCCAGCGCCACGCTCATGGCCACCACCGAGACTTTCATGCGCGCCGCCAGGGCATTCTTCAGCGAGTTGAGAATGACGTAGCCGGAGTCGCAGAACACCGGGATCGATACCAGATAGCCGATGATCGACATGGTCAGCGTGGGGAAACGCTGGCCCAGCAGACGGATCACCGTCTCGGCCATGGTGATCGCCGCGCCACTGCGCTCGAGGATCACCCCGATGATGGTACCGAGGACGATGACGATACCGATGTAGCCGAGAATGCCGCCGAACCCGGCGGTCATGGTCTTGATGATTTCGTTGCCAGGCAACTGATAGGCGAAGCCGGCGATCAGGGCAGCGGCCAGCAATGCCAGGAAGGGGTGCAGTTTCAAACGGGTAGTGGACAGCACGATGAACGCGATCAGTGCCACCAGAATCAGGACCAGGCCCATGACCAGTCTCCTCATTGTTGTTATGGCGGGCGCGACGCCCGAGTGGAAGTGCCGACAGGCGCCTCATTGTGGCTCAGCCACCACTCCCCTCGCCCTGTGCGCAGGCACCAAAACAACGCTGACGAACGCCGGCGGCCTGTGCGGGCGCACAAAGCCGCATCGCCCTGCCGGCCGCCTATTCGCTCGTCGACGCCGGTGCCAAGGCCTCCGGCTCCAGCAGGCCCAGGCCCAACGATAGCTGCAGGCGCTGATCCAGGCGATTGAGGTCCAGGCCACTCAGCTCGGCGATGCGCTCCAGGCGGTAGCGCAAGGTATTGCGGTGAATGCCCAGTTCCTGGGCACAGGTCTGTACCTGACCGTCATGCGCGCACCAGGCCTCCAGGGTGGTGCGCAGCGTACCCTGGGGGTCCTGCGCCAGCACGCTGCGCAAGGGGGCCAGCCAGCCCTGCAGCAACCAGCTGTGGCGCTGGGCGTACAGCAGGGTCGGCAGGCGCAGCTCGTCCAGGCGCAACAGCCGGCGCTCGGGGAAGCGCGCCTGACCGTAGGCCTGCAGGTCACGCAGGACCAGGCTGGCCTGGCGCAACTCGGCCAGGTCGTGCAGCGGATCGCTGAGTGTCAGGGAGCGCACGCCCCATTCGCGCTCGTCGGCCTGGGCCAGCCAGGCCCGGTCATCCCGGCTCGCACTGAACGGCCGGCACCAGAGCAGCTCGTCACGTCCAAGCGGGGCGATCAGGTGATCGTTCTTGCCACCGAGGCTGGCCAGCAGGCGCGCCTGGCGTGGCAGCGGGTCGCCGTCGGCGTCGAGCTGCAGCAGGCAGATCTGCCGCGGCCAGGAGAGCTGCAGGGCGAGGCGCTCGGCATCGGCTTCGAGGCTGGCGAGGCGCAGCTGGGGGTCAAGCAACTGGCGCAGCCAGGCCTCCTGCTGATGGCGCTGCCAATGCCGTTCTGCCTGCAGCACCCGGTGCTCGACGAGCATCTCCGCGGCCATGCGCACCAGCTCGGCGTAGGGCCTCACGAGTTCGGGCTCGCCGGTGATGCCGAGCACGCCAATCAGGCGCTCGGCGTGGAGCAGCGGCAGGTTCACCCCGGGCTTGACCCCACGCAGGCAGGCGGCCGCCTGCGCGTCGATCTCCACCACGCGACGATTGGCCAGCACCAGCTGCGCGCCCTCGTGCCGCGTATGCAGGCGACTGGGGTCTCCACTGCCGATGATCATCCCCTGCGCATCCATGACGTTGATGTTGTGCGGCAGGATGGCCATGGCGCGGTCGACGATGTGCTGCGCCAGGGTGGAATCGAGTTCGAGCATCGGAAGCGGCCTCGCGATTGAGGCCGTCATTGTAGGCACATCAGCGGCGCTTCACGATGCGCCGCAGAACCCGAGGCAAGCCCGGGTTGCCGGAGCTTTACGCCTCGTCAGGCTGCGCAGCGGCCTCGGCGGCCTCGTCAGCCGCCGGCGCCTTCGCCTTGGCCTGGGCGCGCCGGGCCTCCATGCGCTGCCGACGGGCCTGCTGCCGGGCATGCAGCGCCTGCGCCGCCGTCACCATGCCGACCGGCTGGCCCTGGAGATCCAGGCGCGGCGCGTTCTCGATCATCGCGGACCAGTAGCGCCCGCCCCGGCACCAGGCGGCGATGCCCAGCTTGAGCTGCTCGAGGCTGATGCCGAGCAACGCCAGATGCTGCTCGGCATCCTTGAGGATGCCCTCTTTCAGCGGCACCTTGGGCGCTGGATTGACCGGGAAGGCCAAGGGGAAATGCTTCTGCAGTCGCCAGATCGCCTCGACGGCCGGATCCTGCTCGCGTGCCTTGGTTTTCGGTGCCCTGGTTTTCTGCGGTGCCTTGCGCTTCTGCGGCTTGGCACTTTCAGGTTCGGCCTGCTGTTTTTCCGCCCGCAGGCGGTCACGCAGTTCGGCTAATTGTTCAAAACCCATCGTTCAGTTCACAGCGCTCTGGTTGATTCGTGGCGCAAGGGTATCTCATGTGCTCCTCGCATACAGCCCCATTGGCAGCCGGCATGCTCGGCGGTAGCTGTGAAGGCGGGGCGAAATCGCTGGCATACGTGAATAAGGTAGCACGCAGACCGGCTGCAACCGGCCAAGAGCGGTCACCCTGCGCCCACATAGCTAGACCGCTTCAGTCAGCTCATTGTGCAGGCTTGAACTGACCTCCCCTGAGCTATGTAATAGCCTTGAGCAAACGTATGGAGTGTTCATCAAGCTTCCGTACGAGCTCTGAAACGCTGAGGCCTTTATCTAGAACAACTCGGCGTCGGTCAGTACTCTGATGCTTGGCAAAGCGTGTATCGAATACCTTCAGACACTCTCGGAGTTCCTCGGCCTCCTCCTCAGAATTTGCGTGGCCCTTGTCCAAAATCAGTGCAACGTCGCATCTTGATTTAGAGCTATCGGAGTAGCTGACACTGAAGTAAACCGGCCACCAGTTCTCCCCTTCGTATTTCTCCCAGCCCGGCGGACATATATCCAGCCAAGCACGGGAGTGGGCGATATTCTCACGCTTCAAACGAGGCACTTTCGCTGCAATTGTCTCCTTGATTGAAGCCATGCCTTGGGTTTCACGTAGAAGAGAAATAGCAGCTTTGTTCTGCAGCATAAACAGCTTTTGGGTATCGCTGCGGCTCTCAATCCAATTCTTCTCAAGGCGACCAGTAGAGGACTCAAGCAGCTGCTTGATAGCTGCTCCATGCGATTCATGAAGCTCTGCAGCAAGCGTTATGGCTCGCTGGCTTGCCGGACTCTCCCAGTCCGTCTGCCGATTGCAGTAACTGACAACAAGCCGAGCCGCAGCATTACCGCGCTCAACATGGAGCAGCGCCCTGTCAGCAGATGCCTTCAACCAGTCGTAGCCAAGGTGTAGCCAATAGCTGTTTGAAGGGCGATCAGACCAGTCATCACCCGCAAACTGCCGGTCCAAGGCAATGAATACACTGCTGTAATCTCGGAGGTGTGCGTTACTGGTGATAGCCTCCATCCAACTATCACGGTAACCGTCTAGTTGGTCACTGCGATGGGTAGCGCCTGCCTTATTCTCAATCAGCAGAACGAACTTGTTGGCTGGGTCAATCACAAACAGATCCACTCGCTCCGATGCTTTCATACCCAGTTCACGGGCGGTAAATACCGTGCCAAAACTTGAGGTGCGAATCCGGGAAGGCGTCCACTCAGCAAAGAAACGTGCTGTAGTTCCTCTGCGATCGAGTCCGCAACCTTGCGAAGCTGCTTGAGCAGCGCCTAGGAGCAAGTCACTGAGAATTTGATCGCCTTGACCGTGCCCTTCGCGAGGGTCAAACATCCAGGCGAGAAGGTCTGAGTGCTGGTTTTCGCTCAGAGAAATAACATCAAGGATGTCGTCCCCCGTTTTAAGGACTTCGCACAATTCCGACAGCTTTTTATCTCCCAGGAGAAACTCTATGGCCTCGTGTACGGCTCCTGCTTCCATGCGTGCATGCTCGCTAGATGGTTATTCCGACAAATGTTACATGAAATTTGCAGACTGGCAGCTTTTGGCCGATAGCAGCCCCCCTCTCCAGACCAAGCGCTTTGCTACTCAGTCAACGAGCCCTGCCCCCTGCGCGCCCCTCAGGGCGCCAGGCGTTCGCGAATCCAGGCCTCGCCCTGCAGGCGGTAGTTGAGTCGGTCATGCAGGCGGCTCGGGCGGCCCTGCCAGAATTCGATGCGCTCGGGCAGCAGGCGATAGCCACCCCAGTGTGGCGGGCAGTGCGGGGCCTGGTTGAGAAAGCGCCGTTCGGTTTCCGCGAGCAGCCCTTCCAGCTCGGCGCGATCACGGATCACCCGGCTCTGCGGCGACGCCCAGGCGCCGATACGGCTGCCCAGCGGACGCACCTGATAGTAACCATCGGACTCGGCGGGAGTGACGCGCTCTACCCGACCTTCGATGCGCACCTGGCGTTCCAGGCTGGGCCAGAAGAACGTCATGGCGGCGAACGGGCGCGCCGCGAGCTGGCGCCCCTTGGCACTTTCGTAGTTGCTGAAGAAGGTGAAGCCGCGCTCGTCGAGGCCCTTGAGCAGCAATACACGGCAGTGCGGCCGGCCCTGCTCGTCCACGGTGGCCAGGGTCATGGCGTTGGGTTCGACCGGCAGTTGCTCGGTCTTCACGGCATCGTCGAACCACTGACGAAACAGGGTGAAGGGTTCCAGCGGGGCCTGGGCTTCGCTCAGGCCGTCGCGGGTGTAGTCACGGCGCATATCGGCCAGTGTCTGGGTCATGGCAGTTCCTCGGGGCGCCTGCCGCAACCCTCGGCGCTGTTGCCAGCAGGTTGCGGATACACCCTCAACAGGTGGGAAATGCCGCCAAGCTTACTCTGACTTGCCCAGTTTTCCTTGATCTGCGGCAGCTACCTTGGGCCCATCCTTCAGGTCGGCCTTGGCCGGCTGGCTGTACTTGGCGATCAGCCCCTGCATGGTGTCGCGCGAGGTCAGGAGGATTTCCACACGACGGTTGAGCGCACGCCCGGCTGCGCTGTCGTTGGCGGCACGCGGCATGTCCGAACCCAGGCCCATGACCTGCAGGCGGTTCTGCTTGAGGCCGCTGAGGCGGAAGATGGAGGTCACGGCACGCGCGCGCTGCTGGCTGAGGTCGCGGTTCAGCGAGGCATCGCCGCTGCTGTCGGCGTGGCCGAGTATCACCACGGCGATGTCGTTGTCGGCCTCGAGCAGCTTGGCGACCCGGGTGATCGGGCCCAGGCTGGCCGGCAACAGCATCTGCGGACGGTCCGGGTTGAACGAGCCCTTCACCGGCGCGGTGACGACCAGCAGGTTGTCGCGCCGCTCGAACTCGAATGCGCTGTCCTTGACGGCATCACGCACGCGCGGCTCGTACTCGTCGAGCCAGGCACGGGTCACCTGCGGTGGCGGCATCACGGCCGCCTTGGCGACCTCTTTCTTCTCCGAGCCCGCGCAGCCGGCAATCAGCAGGCAGCAGGTAAAGGCAAAAATCTTGTTGGCGCGCATGAAGCCCCCGAGGTCGCACAAGTTTCTAATGGTCGGTTTGTTATGGGTGGTACTGAACGAATGGCGCAAGTCTAGCCGCTCGATCAGATACAGTCCGCAACCCGTTGCGCAAGTTTCTGCGCTCGAGGGTCCATCAAGACGAACGGTCCTAGATTATTGATGACGAAGCCGAATGCGAGGTCGCGCTGCGGATCGGCAAAGCCGCTGGAACCGCCGGCACCGGGGTGGCCGAAGGCGCCGGCGCCCATGCCGTAGGTCGCATTGGCTACCTCGGGCTGGTCGAGCATGCAACCGAGGCCGAAACGGGTGTGGGTCAGCAGGGTCTTGTCCTCACCCAGGCTGTGCTCGCGGGTCATTTCGCCGAGCAGCTCACTGTCCAGCAGGCTGCCGTCGAGCAAGCCGGCATAGAAGCCGGCCAGGCTGCGGGCATTGCCGTGGCCATTGGCCGCCGGCTGCTGCATGCGCCGCCACTCCGGCTTGTTGGTGCTGGTCATGATCGATGGCGGATTGGTGAACGAGCGCGTGCTCATGGCGCTGGCATCGCTCATCATCACCTTGAGCAGGCGCTGCGCGGCGGCATCGCCCAGGTTGCCCTTGCCGCGGGCGATGTGCGCGACGCGATCGAACTCGCTGTCGGCCAGGCCGACATGAAAATCCAGGCCCAGCGGCCTGGCGATGCGGGCGGCGATGCTCTCACCCGGGCCACGCCCTTCCACCCGACGGATCAGCTCGCCGATCAGCCAGCCATAGGTGATGGGCGCATAGCCGTGCCCCTCGCCCAACGACCACCAGGGCTGTTCGGCGGCCAGCGCGGCGGTCATGGTCTGCCAGTCATAGAGGGCTTCGGCCGGCAGCGGCTGGCGCAGCGCCGGCAAACCGGCCTGGTGGCAGAGCATATGGCGCACGCTGATGCGCTCCTTCCCGGCGGCGGCGAACTCCGGCCAGTAGCGCGCCACCGGCGCATCCAGGTCGAGCTTGCCCTCGCCCACCAGTTGCAGCGCGACGACCGCCGCGAAGGGTTTGGTGCAGGAGAACAGGTTGGCGATGGTGTCGCTGTGCCAGGCCTGCTGGCCGTCCTTGTCCATCACCCCGGCCCACAGGTCCAGCACGGTTTCGCCGCCAATCTGCACGCAGAGCGCCGCGCCGCGCTCCTGGGAGTCCTCGAACAGGCTGGCGAAGGCATCCCTCACCGCCTCGAAACGCAAGTCGAAATAGCCCTGAACCTGCACATCTGTCTCCTTGAACGAAATTGCCTGCATTGTTCCAGCCCCCGCCGCCGTTGGGAACCGCTGGCCGTCGATGTTACGCGGGGCACGCAGGCGACTCGGCGCGGGCTCGCACTCTTCCGGACCCGCGCGCTACAGCCGACAGTCAGGCGCTCACTGGATTTCCCGACGAAAGGGGGGCAAGGCATTGAGAATCGCCTTGCCGTAGCGCTGGGTCACCACGCGTCGGTCCAGCAGGGTGATGGTGCCGCGATCGGCCTCGGTCCGCAGCAGGCGGCCGCAGGCCTGTACCAGGCGCAGCGACGCATCCGGCACGGCGATTTCCATGAACGGGTTGCCCCCCCGCGCCTCGATCCACTCGGCCAGCGCGGCTTCGACCGGGTCATCGGGCACGGCGAAGGGAATCTTGGCGATCACCACATGCTCGCAGTAGGCACCGGGCAGATCGACGCCCTCGGCGAAGCTGGCCAGGCCGAACAGCACGCTCTCCTCGCCGGAGTCGACACGCGCCTTGTGCTTGTTCAGCGTCTCCTGCTTGGACAGGTTGCCCTGGATGAACACCCGCTTGCGCCAGTCGCGATCCAGGCCGTCGAACACGTCCTGCATCTGCTTGCGCGAGGAGAACAGCACCAGGGTGCCGCGACTGCCCGCGACCAGCGCCGGCAACTCGCGCACGATGGCTGCGGTGTGCACGGCCGCCTCGCGCGGGTCGGCCTTGAGATCGGGCACGCGCAACACGCCGGCATCGGCGTGGTGGAAGGGGCTCGGCACGATGGCGGTGACCGCCACCTTGGGCAGCCCGGCACGCATGCGGTAGCGGTCGAAGGTGCCCAGCGCGGTGAGCGTGGCCGAGGTGACCAGGGCACCGTGGGCGACGTTCCACAGGTTGCGGCGCAGGGTCTCCGCCGCGAGGATCGGGCTGGCGTTGACTTCGATGTCGAACAGCGCGCCACTGTCGGCCAGGGTCAGCCAGCGCGCCATCGGCGGGCTCTCTTCCGGGTCTTCGGCGGTGAAGGCCAGCCACAGCTCCCAGTTGCCCTTGGCGCGCGCCATCAGGCTGCCGAACAGCGGGTACCATTCCTCGGCCTGGTGACTGGCGATGCCGACCGCGCCCTCGCCGTCCATCGCTTCCTTGAGCAACTCGGTAACGCCGGTGAACAGGTCGTTGAGCTTGGAGAAACCTTTCTTCAGCTCCAGCCCCAGCTCGGTCAGGTGCTCCGGCACCACCCCACCGACGAAGCGGTGGCGCGGGCGCTCGCGCCCTTCCATGTCCTCACCGGCCTTGAAGTCGGCAACCTCTTCGCAGGCGCTGAACATGAACTGCTGCTGGGTTTTCAGCTCGCGCGCCAGCTCCGGCACCTGCTCGATCAGCCGGCCCAGGTCACCCGGCAGCGGGTTCTGCGCCAGCAGCTTGGTCAGGTTCTTGTCGATCTGCGTGAGCCAGTCGGCGGTCGAACGCAGGCGGGTGAAGTGAGCGAAGTGGCCGATGGCCTTGTCCGGCAGGTGATGACCTTCGTCGAACACGTAGATGGTTTCGCGCGGGTCGGGCAGCACCGCACCGCCACCGAGCGCGAGGTCAGCCAGCACCATGTCGTGGTTGGTGACGATCACGTCGACCTTGCCCATGCCTTCGCGGGCTTTGTAGAAGGCGCACTGCTGGAAGTTCGGGCAATGCCGGTTGGTGCACTGGCTGTGATCGGTGGTCAGCTGCGCCCAGCGGCTGTCGTCCAGCTCTTCGGGCCAGCTGTCGCGGTCGCCGTCCCAGCGGTTGCCGGCGAGTTTCTCGATCATCGCGGTGAACAGCTTCTGCCCCTGCTCGTCGACGTCGATGCGGAAGCCTTCCTCTTCGAACAGCTGCGCCGTGGCGCTCTGCGCGGCGCCGTCCTGCAGCAGGTGATCGAGCTTGGACAGGCACAGGTAGCGACCACGCCCCTTGGCCAGGGCGAAACTGAAGTTCAGCCCGCTGTTGCGCAGCAGGTCGGGCAGATCCTTGTGCACGATCTGCTCCTGCAGCGCCACGGTGGCGGTGGCGATGACCAGACGCTTGCCCGCCGCCTTGGCCGTGGGAATCGTCGCCAGGCTGTAGGCCACCGTCTTGCCGGTGCCCGTACCCGCCTCCACCGCGACCACGGCGGGATCGCCCAGGCGCTTGCCCTCGTCGTCGCTCCTGATGGTGCCGAGCACCTTGGCGATTTCGGCGATCATCAGGCGCTGACCGTAGCGAGGCTTGAGTGACTTGGCCTCGAGGAAGCGCGAGTAGGCGCCCTGAATCTGGGACTTGAGTTCGGTACTGAGCATGGATTCTGAAACGAAAAAGGCTGGATAAATTTTCAGTATTCGCGGAGCGGCCGCTATCATAACGCGGCAATCGATCTGGCGCAGACTCCCGTGCACATCGGGCAGCTCGAGCCGTCAACCGAACCCTCTGGAGACCCTGCATGACCCCCTACGCCCCACTCTACGCGCTACACCTGCTGGCCGCCGTCATCTGGGTGGGCGGGATGTTCTTCGCCTGGATGATCCTGCGCCCGGCAGCGGTCGACGCACTGGAGCCGCCTGCCCGCCTGCGCCTGTGGCTGAACGTGTTCAAGCGCTTCTTCGTCTGGGTCTGGCTGGCGGTACTGCTGCTGCCGCTGAGCGGCGTGGGCATGCTGCACCTGAGCTACGGCGGTTTCGACGCGGCGCCGCGCTACGTGCACATCATGATGGGGCTGTACCTGGTGATGCTCGCCCTCTTCCTGCGTATCCAGGCCCTGCTGCTGCCGGAGCTGCGGCGCGCGGTGGAGGCCGAGAACTGGCCCGCCGGCGCTGAGGTACTGGGGAAGATCCGCAAGATCGTCGGCAGCAACCTGCTGGTCGGCCTGGCGCTGATGACGCTGGTGGCGATGCGCCCGAGCTTCTGATCGAACCGGCTGCCTGCAGGGCGCAGGCAGCCCGCGCCCCTCAGAAACGAAAGACCTGCACGGCGCCACTGCGCCCTGCAGCGCCGGCGCGCCCCGGCTGGCCGGGGTTGCCGTCGGCGGCGCCATCGACGCCATAGAGCAGGCAGTCCCTGGCCGCGCCACCGTGGCCAGGCCGCCCTGCAGCGCCAGCCACGCCACCCTCGCCGCCGTCGAGCAACACCTGCAGGCGCTCGACCTCGACATGGTGCGGCACTTCCAGCACCACGTTGCCACCCGCCGCGCCGGCATGCCCGTCGGTGCCGTCCTGGCCATCGTAGCCGGCACTGGCCTGGCCCCAGGTACAACCACCCGGCTTGCCATGGGCACCATCGAGCCCGGCGTAACCCGGCGCACCGCGACCGCCACGCACGTCCAGGGTCAGGGACTCGAACGTCAGCTTGTGCAGTTTCAGCTTGATTTCCCGCCCAGGCGTGGCGGCCTTGCTGTAGGTGCCTGCGGCGCCCTTGGCACTGATCCAGGCGCCGGCGCCGACATCGGCATCCTGCACCTCCAGGCGCAGCGGCTGATCGCTCGGCGCCACGCCGATGCGTGCCTCGCGCCCCATCAGCAGGGTGCCGACACGCAGCTCGGTGACCTTCGCCGGAATCATCAGCGTCGCGTGATCGGCGACCTCCAGGCGGTCCAGCCGCAGGGCGGCGCTGGCCACAGGCAGGCGCATCAACGCATTGGCAGGCACCTTGACCTGGCTGTCAGCCAGCGCGACGCCAGTGCACAGGCACAGCAACAGGGCGAGCTTACGCATGCGCAGCCTCCTCGACCGAGACCGTCTCGACGGGAGCGGGCTGCTTCGTCGCTTTCATCGGATACAGGTGGAAGATGCCGAACAGCAGCACCTGCAGCCGGTCACCCCAGGGGTTGGCCCGCCCGACCAGCAGGCTCGCGAACAGCCACAGCTGCAGCGCATGCACGAGCAGCATGGCAGCGGCCAGCACAAGAAGCAGTTGCTCGAACGGTGCACCGAAGCGCTTGGCCAGCGCCGCGCCACACACCACCCAGAACACCAAGACCAGCGCCTTGCCCACGGTCAACAATGACTTCATCCCGCCCCCATGCTCGCGACTTTCTGATAGCGCAGCACGTTAACCGGTCGCAGCGCCGACCACCAGCGGCAAGGGTCTTTTTCCGGGACTTTGTCAGGCGTTGGCCCAGACGGACGTGCCCCCGGGGCGAATGCACCGGGGGCACCAGGTCGTATCGATCAGCGGGAAACGTACAGCTCGACTCGACGATTTTCCGCACGTCCGGCATCGCTGCCGTTGTCCGCCACCGGCTGGCTCTCGCCACGCCCTTCGGTGCTGAGCTTGTCGGCTGGCACCCCCTGGGCGACGAGGAAGTCGGCGACACTGCGCGCACGACGTTCGGACAAGCCCTGGTTGTACGCATCGCTGCCGACGCTGTCGGTGTGCCCGACAACCTTGACCGCGACCAGGTTGGCGCCTGTCAGTCGCGTCGCGACATCCGCCAGCAAGCGTTTCGCCTCGCCCGTCAGCTCGGCGGAGTCGAAGGCGAACAGCACGTTGCCCAGATCGCTGAGCACGATGACTTCGTCCTGAGCCTGCGGCTCCATGGGTGGTTCCTCGGCGACACTGGCCGGGTACTGCGGCAGCGGGCAACCGTTGTGGTGGACCGGCGTTCCAGCGGGTGTGCCCGGGCATCGATCACGCCGATCGAACACGCCGTCGTCGTCTTCGTCGCCGTCCTGCGCATAACAGATGATGGTACCCAGTACCGCACCGGCCACGGCGCCGCCTGCTGCCCAGGTAGAACTCTCGATTGCACCAAGGCCGCCACCGGCCAGGGCTCCAATCGCACTGCACAGGGGCCAGTTCCCTTGATTGAGCGGCGCGTCTCCCGTACTGGAAGTCGTGGCACAACCAGAGAGAACACTGCTGACCAAGAGAAAAGGTATGACCTTCAGAAGGTGGGTTCTCATGGTGGTGTCTCCTGTGTACCGGCGTTATGCCGGTATACAGGAGTAAAGACGGCAGGCGGGGATCACACAAGAACGAGCCCGGTCGGTTACACACCGACCGGGCTCGTTCGCATCTGCCGTCTACGGGGCGAAGCGCCTTACGGCTGGGCTTCGACCTCGGCTTCCACGCGACGGTTGATGGCGCGGCCATCAGCAGAAGCGTTGTCGGCGACCGGGCGGCTTTCGCCATAACCCACGGCTTGTACGCGGCTGGACTCGACACCGTACTGGTTGACCAGCACGTCACGAACGGCACCGGCGCGGCGCTCGGACAGACCCTGGTTGTAGGCATCGCTGCCCACGGAGTCGGTGTGACCTTCAACCACGGTGCTGGTCTGCGGGTACTGTTTCATGAAGTCGGCCAGCGCCTTGATGTCGCCGTAGCTTTCCTGCTTGACCTGCGCCTTGTCGAAGTCGAACTTGACGTCCAGCTCGACGCGTACGGCTTCGGCCGGCTCAGGCGCCATCTCTTCGACGACGACTTCCTCGACGACTTCGACCTGCTGCGCCTCGGCACCGTGGACCCAGCAATAGGCCGCGCCCATGCCGGCGCCAACCAGCGCACCGCCACCCGCCCAGCTCGAGCTCTCGATTGCCCCTAACGCGGCACCACCCACACCACCGACGGCTGCGCAGGTGGGCCAGTCGGTTTTCTGCAGACCGGCACAACCGGTCAGCAGGGTACTAGCCAGAATCAGGGGTACAGCGTTCCTTGTGATACTCATACTTTAGGTCTCCAATGTTCATCGGCCCATAACCGACTCAATAGTAGTAAAGACACGAGTTGTACAATCCGCCAGCTATAGCGCATAGCACGGATAATTTTCTCTCACTCTAGGCCTGATATCGACACCACGTTAGTCTTTGCAGACTTTTCGAGGAAGTTCGATGACTGCCAGCCTTAGCTCCCGTACTCCACAGCAGGCGATTGCCGCACTGCTAGCCCGTTATACACCCGAGAAGCTGTTGCTGCTCGGTGCCAGCGAGCTACCCGCTGTCGATGCCTTCAAAGAGGCGCATCCGCAGTGTCAGGTCACCACCGCAGCGGCTGCGCCCCTGGCGCCGGAACTGGCCGCACAGCGTTTCGACCTGGCCCTGCTGGTCGACTGCCTGGAGCACTTGCCCAAGCGCGAGGGACTGCAACTGCTCGGTGGCATCCGCAACCTGAACGCCAGCCGGGTCGCCGCGCTGGTCGATCTGCAGGCGGGCGACTGGCGGGAAACCGACTTCTTCGCCCTGGCCATGCAAGCCAGCGAACAGTTCCAGCGCGAGGGACAGACCCTGCATCTGTTCACCTATGATCTGCTCGATTACAAGCAAGTTCCCGACTGGTTGAACGCAAAGTTCTGGGCCAATCCACAAAATTTCGGCAAATACTGGTGGTGACGATGGACCCACTCGATCCCAACTGCCCATGCGGCAGCGGCAACCCGCTGAGCCAGTGCTGTGGCCACTATCACGGCGGTACCCCCGCGCCCTGCGCCGAGCTGCTGATGCGCTCGCGCTACAGCGCGTACGTCCTGGGCCTGGTGGACTACCTGGTGGCGACCACCCTGCCCGCCCAGCAACAGGCACTCGACCGCGACGCCATGGCAGCCTGGAGCGCACAAAGCACCTGGCTCGGCCTCGAGGTGGAGAAGCGCGAAGTGTTCGGTGGCAAGCCCGAGCACGCCCAGGTGACCTTCGTCGCCCGCTGGCACGATGACAACGGCGAGCACAGTCATCGCGAATGCTCGGCCTTCGTCCAGGTCGACGGCCGCTGGTATTTCATCGACCCGACCGTGCCCCTGAAGGCCGGGCGCAACGACCCCTGCCCCTGCCAGGGCGGCCAGAAATTCAAGAAGTGCTGCGCCCCTTTCCTGAGCGCCTGACTGGCGTTCTCCGCGCTTTCTGCTTGAGTTGAAGCGTCCGCAAGGACACTCAACAAGGAGAGAGCCATGCACAAGAAAAGTGGTTTGACGGTCATTCTGGCGAGCCTGCTCATAGGTTGCGCCACTCAGCCCGGCGGGCTGCAGGGGGAATCCGTGGACCTGGGCGACAGCCAGCGCGTCAGCCGGCTGTTCGCCTACCCGAACAACTGCAACGTGATCTGCTATCGCGACTGGACGCTGGAGCAGACCGTCGAGCACTACCTGCGCCAGAGCCTCGATCGGGACGGTTATCCGCAGGCCAGCGTGAGCGTGGTCCGCCACGGCGAGCGCATCCTGGCCGATTTCAAGGGCGCTCCCGACGGCTATGGCAAGCCGCTGCAGCAACTGCTCGATGCCGGGGACCTGGCCTACAAGGGCGCCAGCCAGCTGAACAGCGACGGCAAGTGGCAGTACAACTGGTACTTCTTCCTGCCCCTGGGCATGGCACTGGAGAACCGCAAGAGCGTCGAGCTGCTGCACTTCCCGCCAGACTATTCGCTGACCCAGGCGCAGGACTATCTGCGCTCCAACACCACCGATCGCTGGGCGTCGCTGCTCAGCTACAACGGCGTGCCGGTGCAGCAGACGCCGGCCTACCAGACCATCGTCGACATCGCGCCCATCGCGGCGCCGGCCAGCGCGGGGAGCACGCTGGAAGGCGTGTACAGCTACTTCAACACCTACCAGCAGCGCATGGTCGGCGAGCTCACCGCCGGCAAGGGTGACGGTACCCTGCCCATGGTTGCCTTCGGCAGCCCGGTGCGGAACTGGATCAAGCAGCAGTACGGCGTGACCCTGCCGGTGCTGGGGCTTGGCCAGATCACCTCGGCGCCCGGGCAGCAGACGTCGGTTCTCGGCGCCAACCACCCGAGCTACATCTGGTACGCGGCAGACCCGGACAACAACCAGGGCAGCGAAGCCAAGGCCAACGCCACCGGCATCAAGGTCATGGGGCAGGACCTCAGTGCCGCCTGCTGGCAGGCCGGCATGGGGCAGAACCCGGGCAATGACCCGCAGCAGACGCTGACCAGTTGCACCCAGAAATGGCAGGTGACGGACAAGCAGCAGACCTGCGAACTGTTCTTCATCACCGTGCGCAACCTCAAGCCCGAGGACGCCAAGGCCCAGTGCAAGGCTGGCTGAAACGACAGGGCCCGCACATGCGGGCCCACTTCTCTTATTCCTGCAGCTTGAGGTGTGACGTATCCGGCGGTGGCGCCGCCGCGTCGGCCTTGGCCTGCCCCATGTCACTGCCCACCGGCGCCAAACTGAACTGCGACAGGTCCACGCGCGGCGCCTCGGCATCCGGCTTGGCGTCCTGCAGATCCGCCCCGACCGGGGCGATGCCGAAGTCCGGGGCATCCACCTCGCTGAACGCCGCCATGTATTCGTCACGCGGCGCCACCTGCAGTCGCCCCGCCGTGGCCCCGCCAGACGCCGCGGCCGCGGCCGCAGCAGGTGCCGCAGGTGCCGCAGGTGCCGGTTCGGCGGGCGGTGGTGGAGCCAGTTCGACTTCCTCGATCGGCATATCCATGTCGATCACTTCGACACGGGCCCCCGCCCGCTCCAGGGTCGATCGGTACTTCTCCGCCGCCGCAGCGTCGAGGTTGTTCTTGATCACGATGCGACGCCCGGAAAACAGCTGGGCGATCCGCTGGGTATCGGCCTGGAACAACTTGGCCATGTTGGCCTTGACCAGCTCCAGTTGCGCCCCCGGCACCAACTGCCCGGAGAAGGCGATCTCGTAGCGACTCATGGTCACACTCCTGTCCTATTCACGACTCAGTATGGCGCAGGTTGTTTTGCGCTGACACTGCCGGCTTCTCATCCGTGCATCACGCTTTACAAATGTTCAACGGGCAACGGCGGTATCTCCTTGAAAATAATGACTCACCCCAGTTGCAGCCAAGCGCTTGCTTGTTACACTGAGCCGCAATGGGGGTATGAAATGTTTTCTCAGGCGCAAATGATAAGAATTATCAGCCTACTGATGTTTTTTGGCCTTGCTTCAGGCCTCGCAGGATGCTCCACCTGGATGACGGGTGGATTCAAGGACCCGGATGTCCGACTCATCAAGGTGGACGTAATCAAGGCCAGGCTGCTCGAACAAGAGTTCCTCCTGCGCTTTCGCATCGACAATCCCAACAGCGTCAGCCTGCCGGTACGCGGTCTGGAATACGCGGTCACCCTCAACGACATTCCCCTGGCCGACGGTTCCGCCAGTGAATGGTTCACCGTGCCCGCCAATGGTCATCACAGCTTCGACGTGCCGGTGCGCACCAACCTGTGGCGCCATGTTCGCCAGGTGGTGAAGATGCTGGAAAAACCCGACCAGCCGATCCGCTACAGCCTCAAGGGTGAAGTGAAGACCGGCATGCTCTTCAGCCGCAGCGTGCACATGTCGCGCAATGGCGAGATAATTCCCGGCGATTTCATCCCGGAGTAACCCTCATGAGCAACCAACCCCACGTCCACGGCCCTGACTGCAACCATGACCATGATCACCACGACCATGGCCATGTCCACGGCCCGCATTGCAACCACGGCCATCAGGAGCCGGTGCGCAACGCCCTGAAGGACGTCGGCCGCAACGATCCCTGCCCCTGCGGCAGCCAGAAGAAGTTCAAGAAGTGCCACGGCGCCTGAGCCGGGCATGCACGCCGTGACCCTGCCCCTGCTGCTCGCCGGCCTGTTGCTGATCGCCGCCCTGGCCGCCTATGCCTGGCACCTCTGGCGCCGCGTCTGGGCCCGGCAACAGGCCCAGGAGGAGGCTCGCCAGGAACGCCAGGAGCGCCTCGGTGGTGACCTGAACATCCTCGCCAGCAGCCTGCTCGACGAGCAGCTGCCGCTGATCGAGGGCGCCATCCGCATCAAGGTGCTGCTCGACAACTACGACAGCGACCTCAGCAACGACAGCCGCTGCCAGGTGTTCCACCTGCTCTTCGAGGCGACCACCGACGTACCGACCCATGCGGCCTGGAAGGCGCTGGACAAGGAGCAGCGGCGGCGCTTCGAGAAGCGTTTCAACGAGCTGGAGCTGCAGCACAAGGCCGCCGCCCGCACGGCCGCGCGCTGGCTGCTCGATGACGGGCTCAAGCGCGCTCAGCCGAACGCCTGAGCCCTCTTGCCAGGTCGCAACGGCCTCTTTACCTTGGCGACTTCGTGGCCGGTCGACACCCGACCGGCCTCATCCCCTGTCCAAGGATATCCGCCATGCGCACGCTGGCCCGCCTGACCCTTGCCGCATCCCTGACCACGCTCGGTGGCTGCCAGTCACTGCTCAACAGCCGCTATGCCGACAGCGTGCCGCCGACCCGCGGCATCGAGCGCATCCAGGGCGTGGCGGAAAGCGCATCGGTGCGGCGCAATGCCCTCGGCATGCCGCTGATCGAATCGGGCACCTTTCACGACGCGCTGTTCACCCTGGGCTACGTGCACGCCGGCGACCGCCTCAGCCAGATGGTCGGCATGCGCCTGCTGGCTCAGGGCCGCCTGGCGGAAATGGCCGGCCCGGGCGTGCTGGAGATGGACCGTTTCATGCGCGCGGTCAACCTCAGGAAGAGCGCGGAGCTGCTCTACGCCGACGCCTCGCCGCGCCTGAAACGCTTCTTCGAGGTCTATGCACGCGGCGTCAATGCCTACCTGTTCCGCTACCGCGACCGCCTGCCGATGGACCTGGCGGAATCCGGCTATCGCCCCGAGTACTGGAAACCCGAGGACTCGGTGCTGCTGTTCTGCCTGCTGAACTTCGGCCTGTCGGTGAACCTGCAGGAGGAAATCGCCGCGCTGACGATGGCCCAGCAGGTCGGCGTCGACAAGCTGCCCTGGCTGCTGCCGATCTATCCGGATGAGCCGCTGCCCTTCGCCGAAGCGGAGAAACTCGCCGGCCTCGATCTCAAGGGCCAGCTGCCCGGTCTGCAGGCGGTCGCCCGCAGCGCCGCGCAGATCGCCGAGCAGCACATGCTGGGTGTCGCGGCCTCGAACAACTGGGCCATCGCCCCCGAGCGCAGCCGTGGCGGCAAGAGCCTGCTGGCCAACGACACGCACCTGCCGCTGAGCATGCCGTCGCTGTGGAATTTCGTGCAGATCCGCTCGCCCAAGTACCAGGCCGCCGGTGTTTCGCTGGCCGGCGTGCCGGCCGTGGTGGCCGGGTACAACGGCAAGCTGGCCTGGGGCATGACCATGGTCATGGGCGACAACCAGGACATCTACCTCGAACGCATCAAGCGCGAGGGCAGTCGCCTGATGTACCAGGCCGACGGCCAGTGGCTGCCGGTGATGGAGCGCCAGGAGACCTTCTTCATCAAGGGCCAGCGTCCCATCCGCGAAACCCTGTACGAGACTCGCAACGGCCCGCTGCTCAACTCGGTACTGGGCGAGCGCAAGCACATGCTCCAGCCTCTGCCCTTGCAGACTGGCTACGGCCTGGCCCTGAAGACCACCCAGTTCGAGCGCGACAAGAGCCTCGACGCCTTCTTCGACCTGTCCCGTGCGCAGTCGGTGGATGCCGCCTTCGAAGCCACCCGGGAAATCCGCGCGATGCCGCTGAACATCGTCTTCGCCGATGCCCAGCACATCGGCTGGCAGGTCACCGGTCGCTACCCGAACCGGCGCGAAGGCCGTGGCCTGCTGCCCTCCCCCGGCTGGGACCAGCGTTACGCCTGGGACGGCTACGCCGATCCGATGCTGCATCCCTACGACCAGGACCCGCCGCAAGGCTGGCTGGGCACCGCCAACCAGCGCAGCGTCGAGCCCGGCTATGGCATGCAGTTGTCCAGTTCCTGGTTCTACCCGGAACGCGCCGAGCGCATCGCCGAACTGGCGGGCAACGGCCGTCACGATGGCCGCAGCATGATCGCCATGCAGTACGACCAGAGCTCCCCGTTCGTCGCCAAACTGCAGGCGATGTTCAACGACCCGTCCATGCACGAGCCGCTGCGCCAGGCGATCGCCGCGCTGCCCAGCGGCCAGCGCGAGCGCGCCGATGAAGCGCTGCGGCGCCTGCTGGCCTTCGACGGCAAGCTCACCGCCAGCTCGGCCGATGCGGCCGTCTACGGTGCATTCATGCAGGAGAGCGCCCGGCAGACCTTCCTCGACGAACTGGGCCCGGAAGACAATCCGGCCTGGCAGGCCCTGGTGGAAACCGCCAACCTGTCCTATTCGGCGCAGGCCGACCACCTGCTCGGCCGTCCTGACAGCCCGTTCTGGGATGACATCCGCACCCCGCAGAAGGAAGACAAGCCGGCCATCCTGGCGCGCAGCCTGGCCGCCAGCATCACGCTGCTGGAAAACCGCCTGGGCAGCGAACGCCGCAACTGGCAGTGGGGCAAGCTGCACACCTACGAATGGGTCACCGACACCACACGCCTGGCGCCCTACATGAGCGCCAGCCAGCGCGCCAGCATCAACGCCCTCAAAGGCTACCTGGATCGCGGCCCCTACCCGGCCGGTGGTGACCACGGCACCCTGAACGTCGCGGCCTACCCCTGGGGTCAGGACTTCACTACCTTCCTGATCCCGGCCATGCGCATCGTCGTCGACTTTTCCGCCGATGAGCCGCTGATCGGCGTCAACAGTTCGGGGCAGTCCGGCAACCCGGCCAGCCCGCACTACGCCGATGGCATCGAGGCCTGGCTCAAGGGCGGCTACATGAGCTTCCCGTTCAAGGCGCAGAACCTGGACAAGGTCTATGGCAGCCAGCGTCTGCTGCTGATGCCGGGCAAGTGATGACCGTTCGTCGGCTGACGCTGAACCTTTTCCTCAGCGCCAGACTCTGAGTAATCGACTTACTCCATAGATCATCGATTTAAGGCGCCCTTGGCGCCTTTTCTTTTGCCTGCAGAAAAAAAGATGGCATTTCTGCATCAGTGGATTGAACTTCTCGCTCGAAGCAGGCTCTGAACCTGTGCATCGATTGAAATGCTCCCCTGGCGCCCATGGCGCCTATTTTTTTGCCCGCAATCAGGCAAGCCCTCTACGCCAGCAGGCTGCGGTCGAAGATGAAGGCCTCTCCCGCCTGCGGACGATGTTCCAGCAGATGCTGTGGCCGCCCCATCTTCGGGTAGTTCTTCTCACCGGTATCGGCGATCCAGCCCTGCGCCTTCATCCGCTCCAGACGCCCACGCAGGGTGGTGTGCTGCACCGGCTCGCCCAGGCAGGCCTGAAACGCCGCCAGTGCCTCGGTCACGGTGAAGCGTGATACCAGCAGGTACAGCGGCAACGAGCTGTATACCGATTTGCCCTGCAGGCGTTCGGCGGCCAGGCGCACCAGTTGCGCATGATCGAAGGGCAACGCCTGCTGCCCGCTGAGAACCGCCTGCAGGTCGACGAAACGCAGGTCGTCGTCTTCCGGCTCGACGTCCGCCGCCAGCAGTGCCAGGTAGCAGGTGCTCAGCGACCAGCCACGCGGGTCGCGCACGCCATTGCCGACCGTCGCCACCTGCTCCAGGTAGTGCGGCCGCAGCCGCGCCTTGTCCGCCAGCGCCCGCTCGGCGGCGGCATCCAGGCTGGCATCGACGCAGCGACCATTGACCAGCACACCAGGCAATGCCCACTGCCCCGCATAAGGCTCACGCTGACGGCGAATCAACAACACCTGCAGCGCCCCCGCCTCACTCAGGCGCAAGGCCACGATATCGACCCCGGCAAGAACCTCCACTGCACTCATCCTGTCACCTGCTCCTCCGTGTACTTATTTCATCTTGACCAATAAGGCGGTTTTTTTCACGTGGAAAATCAGATAAACGCTTGACTACATATTTCATCAGATGGAATATGTAGTCACTTACACGCAGAAAGGAGGCACACCATGAAGATCGCCAGCTTCGACGTCGATGCCCAGAAAGGCTTCACCCCGCTGTGCCCCAACGAGCTGCCGGTGCCCGAGGGCGATGCCATCGTGCCGGCGCTCAATCAGCTGGCCGCACGGGCGCAGCTGCGCATCGGCAGCAAGGATGCGCACAGCCCGCAGGCCGCCTGGGTCGTCGACAGCCACGCGGAGATGCTGCGCCCCCTGCCCCTGGCCAATGCCGACCTGACCTGGGTCAGCCACTGCGTACCTGGCACCCCCGGCTTCGAACTGCTCGACGGCCTGCCCGCGCCGCTGGACTATGACTACTTCGTGTGGAAAGGCGTGGAACCCGACCTGCACCCCTACGGCGCCTGCTACCACGACCTGGCCGAGAAGCGCAGCACGGGCGTGATCGAGTTTCTCCGGCACAATGGCGTCGAGCGTGTACTGGTCGGCGGCCTGGCGCTGGATTACTGCGTCAAGACCACCGCGCTGCAACTGCGCCGTGCAGGCTTCGAGGTGATCGTCTACCTGCCCGCCTGCCGCGCCATCGCCGAAGAAACGGCCGTGCCGGCCTGCCGCGCGATGAACGACGCCGGCATTACCCTCGCCGCCAGCCAGGAAGAGCTGGATGCGATCCTGACTCTGGAGACCCAAGGATGAGCGACAGCATTTTCGCCGACCGTATCGTGCAGAACCTGCTCGACACCGACCTGTACAAGCTGACGATGATGCAGGCGGTGTTGCACAACTACCCCAATGCCGAGGTGGAATGGGAGTTCCGCTGCCGCAACAGTGAAGACCTGACCCCCTACCTGGCCGAGATTCGCTACCAGTTCGAGCGCCTCAGCGAGTTGAGCCTGACGGTCGACCAGCTGGCCTTCCTCGAGCGCATCCCGTTCATCAAGCCGGACTTCATCCGCTTCCTCAGCTTGTTCCGCTTCAACCTGCGCTACGTGCACACCAGCATCGAAGACGGCCAGCTGAGCATCCGCCTGCGCGGCCCCTGGCTGCACGTGATCCTCTTCGAAGTGCCGTTGCTGGCCATCATCAGCGAAGTGCGCAACCGCTATCGCTACCGCGAAGTGGTGCTGGAGCAGGCCGCCGAGCGCCTCTACGAGAAAATCGACTGGTTGCGCAGCGAGGCCAGCGACGACGAGCTGGCCGGCTTCCAGCTCGCCGACTTCGGCACCCGCCGGCGCTTCTCCTACCGTGCGCAGGAGCAGGCCGTGCGCATCCTCAAGCGCGACTTCCCCGGGCGCTTCGTCGGCACCAGCAACCTGCACCTGGCCCGCGAGTTCGAACTCAAGCCCATCGGCACCATGGCCCACGAATGGCTGATGGCCCACCAGCAGCTCGGCCCGCGCCTGATCGACAGCCAGAGCGCCGCACTGGACTGCTGGGTCCGCGAGTACCGGGGCCAGCTGGGCATCGCCCTGACCGACTGCATCACCATGGACGCCTTCCTGGCCGACTTCGATCTGTACTTCGCCAAGCTGTTCGACGGCCTGCGCCACGACTCGGGCGACCCGCTGGTCTGGGCGGAAAAGGCCATCGCCCACTACGAGAAGCTAGGCATCGATCCGCTGAGCAAGACCCTGGTGTTCTCCGACGGGCTCGACCTGGAGAAGTCGCTGCGCCTCTACCGTGCACTTTCCGGACGAATCCACGTAAGCTTCGGGGTCGGCACCAACCTGACCTGCGACATCCCCGGCGTCGAGCCGATGAACATCGTGATCAAGATGATCGCCTGCAACGGCCAACCCGTGGCGAAGATTTCCGACACGCCCGGCAAGACCCAATGCCGCGACGAGAATTTCGTCAGCTACCTGAAACACGTCTTTCGCGTGACCCAGTGAGGACCCAGACATGAGCAACCGCCAAGCCGAAATCGCCGCCGCCCTCGACGTGGTGCCGCCGTTCGCCGACGACGCCGCGCTGAACGCGGAAATCGAGCGACGCAAGACCTTCATCAAGCACGTGCTCAAGCAATCCGGCCTCAAGGTGCTGGTGCTGGGTATCAGCGGTGGCGTCGACTCCCTCACCGCCGGGCGCCTGGCGCAGCTTGCGGTCGAGGAACTGCGCACGGAAACCGGTGACAGCGCCTACCGCTTCATCGCCGTGCGCCTGCCGCACAACGCTCAGCACGATGAGCAGGATGCCCAGGACTCGCTGAAATTCATCCGCGCCGACGAGGACGACACCGTGAACATCGCCGGCGCGGTCAACGGCCTCGGCGAGCAGGTCACCCACCTGCAGAAGCTGAACGACGCCCGCCGCGACTTCGTCGTCGGCAACGTCAAGGCGCGCATCCGCATGGTCGCCCAGTTCGCCATCGCCAACGCCAACAACGGCCTGGTGATCGGCACTGACCACGCAGCCGAGGCAGTGATGGGCTTCTTCACCAAGTTCGGCGATGGCGCCTGCGACCTCGCCCCGCTGTCCGGCCTGGTGAAAAACCAGGTACGCGCCATCGCCAGGCACCTGGGGGCGCCGCAACACCTGGTGATGAAGACCCCGACCGCCGACCTGGAAGAACTGCGCCCGGGCAAGCCGGACGAGGAAGCGCATGGCGTGACCTATGCCGAGATCGACGCCTTCCTGCATGGCGAGGCCGTCAGTGACGAGGCCTATGCCACCATCGTGCGCACCTACGACAACACCCGCCACAAGCGTGAGCTGCCTCTGGTACCCTGAGCAACGGGCATGAAAAAGCCGGGCAAGCGCCCGGCTTTTTCATGCCTGCGAAAACATCAGGCCTTGGGCAGTGTCACGCCGGTCTGGCCCTGGTACTTGCCGCCACGGTCACGGTAGGAGACCTCGCAGGCCTCATCGGACTGCAGGAAAAGCATCTGCGCCACGCCTTCGTTGGCGTAGATCTTCGCCGGCAGGTTGGTGGTGTTGGAGAACTCCAGGGTCACGTGGCCTTCCCATTCCGGTTCCAGCGGCGTGACGTTGACGATGATGCCGCAGCGCGCGTAGGTGCTCTTGCCCAGGCAGATGGTCAGCACGTCACGCGGAATGCGGAAGTACTCGACGGTGCGGGCCAGGGCGAAGGAGTTCGGCGGGATGATGCAGACGTCGCTCTTGATGTCGACGAAGCTCTTCTCGTCGAAGTTCTTCGGGTCTACCACGGCGGAGTGAATGTTGGTGAACACCTTGAATTCATCCGCGCAGCGCACGTCGTAGCCGTAGCTGGAGACACCGTAGGAGATCACCCGGCTGGCGTCGGCGCCACGCACCTGGCGCTCGACGAAGGGCTCGATCATGCCGTGTTCCTGGGCCATGCGGCGAATCCACTTGTCCGATTTGATGCTCATGGCGAAGGGTCCTGAGTGGGCGATTACGAAAAAGTGAGCGCATCTTACCGATGCGCGCGCCACGCATCAAAGATTGCCCGCCGAGCGCTTGGTCATTATTTGCAAAAAAAGCTGCATCGACCATTCGCACTTGGCGATAAAAACACGTATGGTGTGCCCACTGTGCTGCATGTGTCACCGCGAATCGCTACTAGATGCCTAGATTTCGATCCAAACATCGTCCGACTCCTAGTACTCGTTGCACTCAGTCCCGGCCTGGGCTTTTCCAGGGCTGCTATTACTTTTGTTAGGAGACATCAACATGTCCAATCGTCAGACTGGCACCGTCAAGTGGTTCAACGATGAGAAAGGCTACGGCTTCATCACTCCGCAATCCGGTGACGACCTGTTCGTTCACTTCAAAGCCATCCAGGCCGACGGCTTCAAGACCCTGAAGGAAGGCCAGCAGGTTTCCTTCGTGGCTACCCGTGGCCAGAAAGGCATGCAAGCTGAAGAAGTTCAGATCGTTGGTTGATCTGCGCTTTTGAGCTGCTGAAAAAGCCCCGCCTAGTGCGGGGCTTTTTTGTGCCTGTTTGCACGCCCTGTGGGAGCGGATCGATGCGCGAAATTCGTGGCTGAAGCCGCTCCTACAAAAGCGGCAGCCCAGGGTGGCTGAGGCGCGCAGCGAAGCCCATCAATCCGTGGAAGCAGGCCAGCACCGCAAGCGTCGGCGCTACCCTCTCCCGCTTGCGGGAGAGGGGCTGGGGGAGAGGGGGATGCTGGCGGCGCCGCACTGCGGAAGCACCTACAGTGTTGCCCCCAGCGCCCCGAAGGGATACGAGAGCCAAAACCGCCGCGCCGAGCGCCCTCTCCCGCCCTTCGGGCACCCTCTCCCATGAATGGGAGAGGGTCAGCAGATGGCTACTGCGCAGCCGCTCTCAATCATCACTGATTTCGATGCTCGGCATGCTCGGCTTGCCGGCCTGGGCGATGCGCGCGCCCACCTTGCGTGCCAGCTCCTGATAGATCATGGCGATCTGGCTTTCCGGATCGGCCACCGTGGTCGGCTTGCCGTCGTCGGCCTGCATGCGGATGGCCATCGACAGTGGCAGCGATGCCAACAACTCGACGCCGTACTGCGCAGCCAGCTTCTCGCCGCCGCCTTCGCCGAACAGATGCTCGGCATGGCCGCAGTTGGAGCAGATGTGCACGGCCATGTTCTCCACCACGCCGAGCACCGGGATGTGCACCTTGCGGAACATCTCCACGCCCTTGCGCGCATCCAGCAGGGCCAGGTCCTGCGGCGTGGTGACGATCACGCTGCCGGCCACCGGCACCTTCTGCGCCAGAGTCAGCTGGATGTCGCCGGTGCCCGGCGGCATGTCCACCACCAGGTAGTCGAGCTCATTCCAGGCGGTCTGGGTGATCAGCTGCAGCAGCGCACCGCTGACCATCGGCCCGCGCCAGACCATCGGCGTGTTGTCGTCGGTGAGAAAGGCCATGGACATCACCTGCACGCCATGGGCTTCGAGCGGCACGAACCACTTCTGCTCCTTGACCAGCGGCCGGGTACCCTCGGCGATACCGAACATGATGCCCTGGCTCGGGCCATAGATGTCCGCATCGAGAATACCGACCCGCGCGCCTTCGCGGGCCAGCGCCAGCGCCAGGTTAGCGGCGGTGGTGGACTTGCCCACGCCACCCTTGCCCGAGGCCACCGCGATCACGTTCTTCACCCCTTGCAGGGCCGGCACCTGGGCCTGCCCCTGGTGCGAGTCGATCACGCAATCGACCTGCACGCGCGCACTGTCGACGGCGTCGAGGTTCTCCAGCGCCATCTGCAGCATCTGCGCCCAGCCGTTCTTGAACAGGCCGGCGGCGTAACCGAGCTCCAGGCGCACGGAGACCCGCCCGCCCTGGATGTCGACCTCACGCAGACAGCCGGCGCTGACCGGGTCCTGATCGAGGTGGGGGTCGGTGAACTGACGCAGACAGGCTTCGACCGCTTCGCGGGTGACGGCACTCATGCAAGAACTCCAGAAGGCAGGCAGGAAATCAGAGCGTCATCTTAACAGCAGCCACGGGCCGCGAGCGTCACGCCGCGAGCAACAACGACGCTCGTTGTCGCTGGTGGCTTGCAGACTGTCGCTGCTTTATAGTTGCTGACTTCCCTCGTTTTACCAGTGCAGCCGATCACCATGACCGAAGCCCGCAAGATCCTCGTTACCAGCGCCCTCCCCTATGCCAACGGTTCGATCCACCTCGGCCACATGCTCGAGTACGTACAGACCGATATGTGGGTGCGCTACCAGAAACTGCGCGGCAACCAGGCCATCTACGTCTGTGCCGACGACGCCCACGGCTCGGCCATCATGCTGCGCGCCGAGAAGGAAGGCATCACGCCCGAGCAACTGATCGACGGTGTGCGCGCCGAGCACATGGCCGATTTCGCCGAGTTCGGCGTGGCCTTCGACAACTACCACTCGACCCACTCGGAAGAGAACCGCGAGCTGTCGTCCTCGATCTACCTGGCGCTGCGCGACAAGGGCCACATCGCCACGCGCGCGGTCACCCAGTACTTCGACCCCGAGAAGGGCATGTTCCTCGCCGACCGCTTCATCAAGGGCACCTGCCCGAAGTGCGGCACCGAGGACCAGTACGGCGACAACTGCGAGAAATGCGGCGCCACCTATTCGCCGACCGAGCTGAAGAACCCGAAGTCGGCCATCTCCGGCGCCACCCCGGTGCTCAAGGAGTCGCAGCACTTCTTCTTCAAGCTGCCGGACTTCGAAGCCATGCTCAAGCAGTGGACCCGCTCCGGCGCCCTGCAGGAGGCGGTTGCCAACAAGATCGCCGAATGGCTCGACGGCGGCCTGCAGGAGTGGGACATCAGCCGCGATGCGCCCTACTTCGGCTTCGAGATTCCCGATGAACCGGGCAAGTACTTCTACGTCTGGCTGGATGCGCCGATCGGCTATATGGCCAGTTTCAAGAACCTCTGCTCGCGCCGCCCGGAACTGGACTTCGACGCCTTCTGGGGCAAGGACTCCAGCGCCGAGCTGTATCACTTCATCGGCAAGGACATCGTCAACTTCCACGCCCTGTTCTGGCCAGCCATGCTCGAAGGCGCCGGCTACCGCAAGCCGACCGCCGTCAACGTGCACGGCTACCTGACCGTCAACGGGCAGAAGATGTCCAAGTCGCGCGGCACCTTCATCAAGGCGCGCACCTACCTGGACCACCTGAACCCGGAATACCTGCGTTACTACTACGCCAGCAAGCTGGGCCGTGGCGTCGATGACCTCGACCTGAACCTCGAGGACTTCGTGCAGAAGGTCAACTCCGACCTGGTCGGCAAGGTGGTCAACATCGCCAGCCGCTGCGCCGGCTTCATCCACAAGGGCAACGGCGGCCTGCTGGTCGCCGCCGACCCTGAGCCGGAGCTGTGGAACGCCTTCCGCGCCGCCGCGCCGAGCATCGCCGAGGCCTACGAGGCGCGCGACTTCTCCCGCGCCATGCGCGAGATCATGGCGCTGGCCGACCGCGCCAACGCCTGGATCGCCGACAAGGCCCCCTGGGCCCTGAACAAGGTGGAAGGCAAGCAGGCCGAGGTGCAGGAAATCTGCGCCCTGGGCATCAACCTGTTCCGTCAGCTGGTGATCATGCTCAAGCCGGTGCTGCCGCAGCTGGCCGCCGACGCCGAGGCCTTCCTCAATGTCGCCCCGCAGACCTGGGCCGACCTGGCGCTGCCGCTGGCCAACCACCAATTGAACCCGTTCAGCCCGCTGCTGACCCGTATCGAACAAGCGAAGATCGACGCCATGACCGAAGCCTCCAAGGAAGATCTGGCCGCCGAAGCCGCCAAACCACAGGGCAACGGCGAGCTGGCCAAGGACCCGCTGGCGGCCGAGATCAACTTCGATGCCTTCGCCGCCGTCGACCTGCGCATCGCGCTGATCGAGAAGTGCGAGTTCGTCGAGGGCGCCGACAAGCTGCTGCGCCTGTCGCTGGATATCGGTGACGAGAAGCGCAACGTGTTCTCCGGCATCAAGTCCGCCTACCCGGACCCGAGCAAGCTGGAAGGCCGCCTGACCCTGTACGTCGCCAACCTGGCGCCGCGCAAGATGAAGTTCGGCATCAGCGAGGGCATGGTCCTGGCGGCCGGCCCCGGCGGTGAAGATATCTACCTGCTCAGCCCGGACAGCGGCGCCAAGCCGGGCCAGCGCGTCAAGTAAGCCACACGCCAGGAGGCCTCGATGAAACCATGGATGGCGGCAACGCTTGCGTTCGTCCTGGCGGGTTGCTCAGACCCGTCGGGCCTGCCGCAGGGCGGCGCCCTGCAGGGCGAACGCAACAAGGCCGACAGCTACCTGGCCTATGAACACCATGTGGCCATCGAACTGCCCGCCGAACGTATCGGCGAGCGCCTCGCGGCTACCCGCGAGGCGTGCCTGAGCGAGCGCTTCGGCGCCTGCAGCCTGATCACGGCGCAACAGAGCAGCGGCCAGGCGCCGCGTGGCGAACTGACCCTGCGCATCGTCCCCGATGGCGTCGAGGCCATCACCCAGCTCGCCAGCGCAGACGGTGAACTGACCAGCCGCACCACCCACGCCGAGGACCTGGCCCAGGCGGTTGCCGACAACCGTCGCCAGCACGAGCAGTTGCTGCGCCAGCAGCGCACCCTGCAGCAATTCGAGAAACGCGACGACCTCGCCGTCGCCGACCTGCTTGCCCTGGCCCGTGAACAGGCCGCCCTGGAAGTGCAGCTGCAGGCCATCGCCCAGGACGCCGCCCAACAACAACGGCGCCTGGACACCAACCTGCTGACCCTGCGCTTCAGCAGCCCCTACGAGCGTTCGCCCCTGGGGCGCATTGGCGAAGCGTTCTCGCGCCTGCAGGACAACCTCGCCGAAGGCACCGCCAACCTGATCGAGTTCATCGGCTACAGCCTGCCCTTCCTCATCGTGCTGTTCCCCGTGGCCCTCGGCCTGCGCAAACTGTGGCGACGCCTCACCCGTCACTGAGTCCAGCTGTGACGAATGGTCGCCAAGTGCAGGCGATTCGCCGCATGCGGCTTGTATGGCCAGGGCTGCTTCCCGATAATAGGCGCCCTTTTCCTAAGGCCTTTGCGCATTCGACGGCAACCCGATGACCGAACTCGTCCTGATCATGGTCAGCGCCATCCTGGTCAACAACTTCGTGCTGGTGCAGTTCCTCGGCCTGTGCCCGTTCATGGGCGTGTCGAAGAAGATCGAAACCGCCATCGGCCTGTCGCTGGCCACCACCTTCGTGCTGACCCTGGCGGCCATGTGCAGCTACCTGGTGCAGCAATACGTGCTGAAACCGCTGGACCTGGAGTTCCTGCGCACCATCAGCTTCATCCTGGTGATTGCCGTGACCGTGCAGTTCACCGAGATGGTGGTGAACAAGACCAGCCCCCTGCTGTACCGCGTGCTGGGCATCTTCCTGCCGCTGATCACCACCAACTGCATCGTGCTCGGCGTGGCCCTGCTCAACGCCAACAAGAGCGAGTTCACCTTCATCACCGCCACCGTCAACGGTTTCGCCGCCGGCCTGGGCTTCTCCCTGGTGCTGGTGCTGTTCGCCGCCATGCGTGAGCGCATCGCCATCGCCGACGTGCCCAAGTCCTTCCAGGGTGCGGCCATCGGCATGATCACCGCCGGCCTGATGTCGCTGGCGTTCATGGGCTTCTCCGGGCTGATCAAGCTATGAGCCTGGTCCTGGTCGCGATCGCCGCGCTGCTCGCGCTGTGCCTGATCGCCGGCGCCATCCTCGGCTTCGCCGCCGTGCGCTTTCGCGTCGAGGGCGACCCCATCGCCGAGCAGATCAACGCCCTGCTGCCGCAGACCCAGTGCGGCCAGTGCGGCTACCCCGGCTGCAAGCCCTACGCCGAGGCCATCGCCGGCGGCGACAAGATCAACAAGTGCCCGCCCGGAGGCGAGGCGACCATCGCCGCCCTGGCCGACCTGCTCGACGTCGAGCCGGAGCCACTGGACGCAGTGGAAGGCGAGAAGCCGCAGATGGTCGCCTTCATCCGTGAGGCGGAGTGCATCGGCTGCACCAAGTGCATCCAGGCCTGCCCGGTGGACGCCATCGTCGGCGCGGCGCGGCAGATGCATACGGTGATCGTCAGCGAGTGCACCGGCTGCGACCTGTGCGTCGAGCCCTGCCCGGTGGACTGCATCGACATGCTCGAAGTCGGCAGCACGGTGCAGAGCTGGAAATGGGACAAGCCACTGGCGCCCGGCCAGCTGATCGCCAGTGACCGGGAGCAGGCCGCATGAGCGCCGTACTGAAAGACCCCATGAAGATCTGGGACATCCCCGGCGGCATCCATCCGGCCGAGCACAAGGACCTGTCCAACCGCACGCCGGTCCAGGCGCTGCCCCTGCCCAAGCGCCTGGTGCTGCCGCTCGGCCAGCATATCGGCGCCGCCGCCGAGCCCTGCGTGGCGGTCGGTCAGCGCGTGCGCAAGGGCGAGAAGATCGCCGAGGCCAACGGCTTCGTCAGCGTGCCGCTACACGCACCGACCTCCGGCACCATCGCCTGCATCGGCGAGCAGCCCTACCCACATGCCTCCGGCATGCTGGCGCCGGCCATCGTCATCGACAGCGACGGCCTGGATGAGTGGCTGCCACTGACGCTCCCCGCCGACTACCGCAGCCTGGAGCCCGGCGAACTGCTGACGCTGATCCGCGAGGCCGGCATCAACGGCCTGGGCGGCGCCGGCTTCCCCACGGCGGTCAAGCTCACCGCGCGGCCGACACAGAAGATCCACACGCTGATCATCAACGGCACCGAGTGCGAACCTTACATCACCGCCGATGACGTGCTGATGCGCGAGCGCGCCGCCGACCTGGTGGCCGGTATCGCCGTGCTGGCCCACCTGATCCAGCCGGAGCAGGTGCTGATTGGCATCGAGGACAACAAGCCCGAAGCCGCCGCCGCCGTGCAGGCCGCCTGCGCCGGGCACGATTTCCAGGTACGGGTGTTCCCCACCAAGTACCCGTCCGGCGGCGAGAAGCAGCTGATCCAGATTCTCACCGGCGTCGAGGTGCCCAGCGGAGGGCTGCCGGCCGATATCGGCATCCTCTGCCAGAACGTCGGCACCTGCGTGGCCATCCATGACGCCGTGCTGCTGGGCAAACCGCTGATCTCGCGCATCACCACGCTCACCGGCGCCGCGCTGGCGCGGCCCGGCAACGTCGAGGCGCTGATCGGCACGCCCGTCCGCGAGCTGCTGGCCTTCGCCGGGCTCGACCAGGGCAGGCTCAATCGCCTGATCATGGGCGGACCGATGATGGGCTTCACCCTGCCCAGCCTTGACGTGCCGCTGATCAAGACCAGCAACTGCCTGCTCGCCAGCACCGCCGAGGAACTGCCGGCACCACCACCCGCCATGCCCTGCATTCGCTGTGGCGAATGTGCCGAGGCCTGCCCGGCCAGCCTGCTGCCGCAGCAGCTGCATTTCTTCGCCCTGGGCCAGGAACACGAGCAGCTCAAGGCGCACAATCTGTTCGACTGCATCGAATGCGGCGCCTGCGCCTACGTCTGCCCGTCGAGCATCCCGCTGGTGCAGTACTACCGCGTGGCCAAGGCGGAGATTCGCGAGCTGGAGCAGAAGCAGCTCAAGGCCGAACACTCCAAGCAGCGCTTCGAGCAACGCCAGGAACGCCTGCGCCGCGCCGAGGAGCAGAAGGAAGCCGAACGCAAGGCCCGCGCCGAGAAAGCCGCGCGCGCCAAGGCGGCGCAGGCCGAAGCGCCTCCGGCAGCAGCAGCCTCGCCAGCGGATGAAGCGCTGAAGAAACTCAAGATCGAAGCCAGCATGGCCCAGGTCGCGCTGAAGAAGGCGGAAAAGCAACTGGCCGCCCACGACACCGCCGAGCTGCAGGCGCAGGTCGCCGAGCTGCGCCGTGCCGCCGAGGCCGCGCAGCAAGCGCTGGCCGAGGCCCAGGCTGCCGCCCCCGCGCCCGCACCGAAAGCCGCTGGCGACGAGGCACTGAAGAAGGCCAAGATCGAAGCCGCCATGCTCAAGGCCCAGCTGCGCAAGCTGGAGAAGCTCGACAGCCCGGACGACGAACAGCAGGCCGAAATCGCCCGCGTGCGCCAGCAGCTGGAAGCCGCTGAGAAGGCCCTGGCCGAACTGGACAGCGAGAAGCCCGCTGCCGCTGCCAAACCCGCCGGCGACGAGGCACTGAAGAAGGCCAAGATCGAAGCCGCCATGCTCAAGGCCCAGCTGCGCAAGCTGGAGAAGCTCGACAGCCCGGACGACGAACAGCAGGCCGAGATCGTCCGCGTGCGCCAGCAGTTGGAAGCCGCCGAAAAGGCCCTGGCCGAACTGGACAGCGCGAAACCCGCTGCCGCTGCCAAACCCGCCGGCGACGAGGCGCTGAAGAAGGCCAAGATCGAAGCCGCCATGCTCAAGGCCCAGCTGCGCAAGCTGGAGAAGCTCGACAGCCCGGACGATGAACAGCAGGCCGAAATCGCCCGTGTACGCCAGCAGCTGGAAGCCGCTGAGAAGGCCCTGGCCGAACTGGACAGCGAGAAGCCCGCTGCCGCCGCCAAGCCCGCCGGCGACGAGGCGCTGAAAAAAGCCAAGATCGAGCTGGCGATGAAGCGCGCCGAACTGAAGAAGGCCGAGAAGGCCGGCAGCGACGAAAGCGCGCTGCAACCACTGCGCGATGCCCTGGCCGCAGCCGAGCAGGCCCTGCATGCCGCCGAGGAGAACTCGGACAAACCGGCACCGCAACTGGTGCGCACCGAGCGCCCCGGCGTGGATGCCGAGCAGAAGGCGCTGAAGACCGAAGTCGCCTTCGCCCGCGCCGACCTGCGCAAGCTCGAACGTGACGACAGCGCCGCAGCCGATGCACTGGAGCAGGCACGCAGCCGCCTGGCCGAGGCCGAACGCAAGCTGGCCGAATACCAGACGTAACGATCGCCCCGGATGAGATCCGGGCGACATGACGACAGCCCAGAGCATCCGGGCAACACAGACCACCGTAGCCCGGATGCAATCCGGGGAATGAATACCCACTGCGATCAACACGAACGCAGTAACAGGAGCGCCGATGGCCCTGCCCCGCATCACATCGCCCCACGCCACGGGCAGCAACCGTACCCAGCAGGTCATGCTGCAGGTGCTGCTGGCCACCGTGCCGGGCATCTTCGCCCTGACCTGGCTGTTCGGCATCGGCACCCTGTTCAACCTGGTCTGGGCCAGCCTCTGCGCACTGGGCTTCGAAGCCGCACTGCTGGCCGCACGCAAGCGCCCGCTGGCATTCTTCCTCAAGGACTACAGCGCCCTGGTCACCGCCGTGCTGCTGGCCGTGGCCCTGCCGCCCTACTCGCCCTGGTGGCTGACGCTGGTCGCCTGCGGCTTCGCCATCGGCTTCGGCAAGCAGCTCTACGGCGGCCTCGGGCAGAACCCGTTCAACCCGGCCATGGTCGGCTACGTGGTGGTGCTGATTTCCTTCCCCGTCGACATGACCAGCTGGCCCGCACCGCACGGCGTCGCCGCGCTGGACGGGATCAAGCACATCCTTGGCCTGGCCAGCCTGCCCGACGGCTGGGCGCAGGCCACCGCACTCGACGCCCTGAAGGTCAACAAGAGCCTGACCATCGACGAACTGTACGCCGTCAACCTGGCCTTCGGTCGCTTCGGCGGTGCGGGCAGCGAAGCGGTCAACCTGGCCTTCCTCGCCGGCGGCCTGTACCTGCTGCACAAGCGCCTGTTCACCTGGCACGCACCGGTGGGCATGCTCGCTGCGCTGTTCGTCATGAGCCTGCTGTTCTGGAACGGCAGCGGCTCCGACTCCAATGGCTCGCCGCTGTTCCACCTGCTCACCGGCGCGACCATGCTCGGCGCCTTCTTCATCGTCACCGACCCGGTATCCGGCGCCACCAGCAATCGTGGCCGGCTGGTGTTCGGCATCGGCGTCGGCGTGCTGGTCTACGTGATCCGCACCTGGGGCGGCTACCCGGATGCGGTGGCCTTCGCGGTGCTGCTGATGAACCTCGCGGCACCGACCATCGACTACTACACGCGGCCGCGCAGCTACGGCCATCGCAAGCCCAACAGCGGCTTCAAGCTGGGAGAATGAGCATGCTGCCGGAAATCAGCCGCTCGATGCTGAAGAACGCCCTGGTGCTTGGCCTGTTCGCCATCGCCACGGTGGGCAGCGTCGCCTTGCTGCAACAAGGCACCGCCGAGCGCATCGCCAACGCCGAGCGCGAGGCGCAGGTGCGCGCCCTCGCCGAGATCCTGCCGGCCGGCAGCTACGACAACCACCTGCTGGACAATCGCATCGAACTCGACGCGCCGGAACTGGGCCACCGCAGCCCGCAGTCGGCCTACCTGGCGTTCAAGGACGGCCAGCCCAGTGCGCTGATCCTGCCGGTCACCGCGCCGGACGGCTACAGTGGCGCCATCCACCTGCTGGTGGGCATCTACGCCGACGGTCGCCTGGCCGGCGTGCGCGTGCTCAGCCACAAGGAAACCCCCGGCCTGGGCGACCGCATCGAGCTGGCCAAGAGCGACTGGATACTCGGCTTCGCCGGCAAGTCCCTGAGCGATCCCGACGAGGAAGGCTGGGCGGTGAAGAAGGATCGCGGCGACTTCGACCAGTTCGCCGGTGCCACCATCACCCCGCGTGCCGTGGTCAAGGCCGTGCACGGCGCCCTGCGCTACTTCGCCAGCCATCGCGCCCAGCTGCTGGGCCTGACGGAGGATGAACGATGACCAGCTATCGCGACATCACCCTCAACGGCCTGTGGAAGAACAACCCGGCGCTGGTGCAGCTGCTCGGCCTCTGCCCGCTGCTCGGGGTGAGCAACTCTACGGTCAACGCCCTCGGCCTGGCGCTGGCCAGCGCCGTGGTGCTGATCTGCTCCAACACCGCCGTGTCGCTGGTGCGTGGGGTGGTCAACACCGCCGTGCGCCTGCCGGCCTTCGTCATGATCATCGCTGCACTGACCACCTGCATCGAACTGCTGATGCAGGCCTACACCTACGAGCTGTACCAGATCCTCGGCATCTTCATCCCGCTGATCACCACCAACTGCGTGATCCTCGGCCGCGCCGACGGTTTCGCCGCCAAGCACGACCCGGCGCGCGCCGCCTATGACGGCCTGATGATGGGCCTCGGCTTCGGCGTGGTGCTGGTGCTGATCGGCTCGATACGCGAGCTGCTCGGCACGGGCGCCCTGTTCGCCAACATGCACTTGCTGTTCGGCCCGGTCGCGGCCGACTGGAAGCTCACCCTGGTGCAGGACTACCGCGGTTTCCTGCTGGCCATCCTGCCGCCGGGCGCCTTCATCGTCCTGGGCCTGCTGATCGCCGGCAAGAACCGCATCGACCAGATCGCCGCCGAACGGGCCAAGGCCGCTGCGCCCGAGGCGCCAGCACAGAGCCGCCGCGTGCGGGTCACCGGAGTCATCGAGTGATGGCGCCCAGGTGAGCGACAAACCCTAGCCCGGATACAATCCGGGAATGCCGAAACCACCCGCCCAGGATTGCATCCGGGCTACGCCAGAACCCCTGAGCCATGAACGCAGCCAAACGCCTGGAAATCTTCCGTCGCCTGCACGAGGACAACCCCGAGCCGAAGACCGAGCTGGCCTACAGCAACCCCTTCGAGCTGCTGGTGGCGGTGACGCTCTCGGCCCAGGCCACCGACGTCAGCGTCAACAAGGCCACGGCCAAGCTGTTCCCGGTGGCCAACACGCCGGAGGCGATCTACGCCCTCGGCGTCGAGGGCCTGTCCGAGTACATCAAGACCATCGGCCTGTACAACAGCAAGGCGAAGAACGTCATCGAGGCCTGCCGCATCCTCATCGAGAAGCACGGCAGTCAGGTACCGGACAACCGCGAGGACCTCGAAGCCCTGCCCGGCGTGGGCCGCAAGACCGCCAACGTGGTGCTCAACACCGCCTTTCGTCAGTTGGCCATGGCCGTGGACACGCACATCTTCCGCGTCAGCAACCGCACCGGCATCGCCCCGGGCAAGAACGTGCTGGAGGTGGAGAAGAAGCTGCTCAAGTTCGTGCCCAGGGATTATCTGCTCGACGCCCACCACTGGCTGATCCTGCATGGGCGCTACGTCTGCACCGCGCGCAAACCGCGCTGTGGCGCCTGCCGCATCGAAGACCTGTGCGAGTACAAGGCCAAGACCTCGGACGATTGATCGACCATAGAATCCGGCGATCTTCTGATTGAAAAAATCTTTTTTACCCGCTCAATTTTTGCCGCTATAAGGTGCGCAAATGGCCCCTGGTAATGGGCCTGGAGTGGAATAGATGAGCACAGACAAAGAAGACCTCGAACTGGACGAAGACTTTGTCGCGGACGATGCAGACGATGCCGAGCCTGCGGTGGAAGTTGCCAAGACCAACCTGACCAAACGCCGCATCATCGACAACTTCCTCGAAGAGCGCCGCCTGCACAAACAGCTGGCCGAATACGACTTCGATATCTGAAGCCGCACGAAAAAGCCCCGCAGACGCGGGGCTTTTTTCATCGACGCGGCAATCAGTCGCGACGCGAGGGCGAGAGCAGCTCGACCTTGTAGCCGTCCGGGTCCTCGACGAAGGCCAGGATGCTCGTCCCATGCTTCATCGGCCCCGGCTCACGGGTGATCTTGCCGCCGCGCGAGCGGATATCCTCACAGGCCTTGTAGACATCTTCCACTTCCAGGGCGATGTGGCCGTAGCCGCTACCCAGCTCGTAGCTGTCGACGCCCCAGTTGTGGGTCAGTTCGATCACGCTGTTATGCGCCTCGTCGCCATAGCCGACGAACGCCAGGGTGAACTGGCCGTCCGGATAGTCCTTGCGGCGCAGCAGGGTCATGCCCAGCACTTCGGTATAGAAGGCGATGGACTTGTCCAGGTCGCCGACACGCAGCATGGTGTGCAGCAGTCTCATGGCTGTTCTCCTCATCGGCCCGCTGTTACCGGGCCCAGAATGACGAACCCCGGCGCGTGGCCGGGGTCGTTTGACACGCTGCAAGCAGTCTATCAGAGCAGCTTGCGGCCCTTGCCTGCGGCGATGCGCATGCGCAGGGCGTTGAGCTTGATGAAGCCCGCCGCGTCCTGCTGGTTGTAGGCGCCGCCGTCTTCCTCGAAGGTCGCGATGTTGGCGTCGAACAGCGAGTCGTCGGACTTGCGGCCAGTGACGATGACGTTGCCCTTGTACAGCTTCAGGCGGACCACGCCGTTCACGTTGGCCTGCGAGGCGTCGATCATCTGCTGCAGCATGACGCGCTCCGGGCTCCACCAGAAACCGTTGTAGATCAGGCTGGCGTACTTCGGCATCAGCTCGTCTTTCAGGTGCGCCACTTCACGGTCGAGGGTGATCGACTCGATGGCGCGGTGCGCCTTGAGCATGATGGTGCCGCCGGGGGTCTCGTAGCAGCCACGGGACTTCATGCCGACGAAACGGTTCTCGACGATATCGAGACGGCCGATGCCGTTCTCGCCGCCGATGCGGTTCAGCTCGGCCAGCACCTGCGCCGGGCTCATGTCCTTGCCGTCGATGGCAACGATGTCACCGCCACGGTAGGTCAGCTCGATGTAGGTGGGGACGTCCGGCGCCGCTTCCGGCGACTTGGTCCAGCGCCACATGTCTTCTTCGTGCTCGGTCCAGGTGTCTTCCAGCACGCCGCCCTCGTAGGAGATGTGCAGCAGGTTGGCGTCCATGGAGTACGGCGACTTCTTCTTGCCGTGGCGCTCGATCGGGATGGCGTGCTTCTCGGCATAGTCCATCAGCTTCTCGCGCGACAGCAGGTCCCACTCGCGCCACGGCGCGATGACCTTGACGCCCGGCTTCAGCGCGTAGGCGCCCAGCTCGAAACGCACCTGGTCGTTGCCCTTGCCGGTGGCGCCGTGGGAGATGGCGTCGGCGCCGGTCTCGTTGGCGATCTCGATCAGGCGCTTGGCGATCAGCGGACGGGCGATGGACGTACCCAGCAGGTACTCGCCTTCGTAGATGGTGTTGGCACGGAACATCGGGTAGACGAAGTCGCGGACGAATTCTTCGCGCAGGTCGTCGATGTAGATTTCCTTGACGCCCAGCGCCTGTGCCTTGGCACGGGCCGGCTCGACCTCTTCGCCCTGACCGAGGTCGGCGGTGAAGGTCACCACTTCACAGTTGTAGGTATCTTGCAGCCACTTGAGGATCACCGAGGTGTCCAGGCCACCGGAATAGGCCAGAACTACCTTTTTGACGTCCGCCATGCCATCACTCCACGGGTTGTACGGTAAAACCCGTGATTCTACTGACCCTGCCGGTCAATTTACAGAGGCGCGACAGCTTGTGATGACGAAGCGACGAGGATAAGCGGTCATTTTCCGGCCGTGGACGCCGGCGGCCACCCTCGAGCGGACTCGCGGCCCCGCCGTGGTGCCGCATGTCTCAGGAGGGCGTGCTGCCTGCGGGGTCGGCAGCCGGACTCGCCGGCGTGGTCTGTGGCGCCGCTTCCGGCACGGGCACGCGGTCCAGGCGCAGGGTCGCCCGGCGGTTCCTGGCGCGGTTGGCCTCGCTGTTGTTCGGCACCAGCGGATAGCGCTCGCCGTGGAAGCGCACGGTAATCTGCTCGGCCGGGATGCCACCTGCCTTGAGATAGTCCTGCACGGCCAGCGCGCGACGGCGCGAGAGATCGCGATTGGTCAGGCGATTGCCGGTGTTGTCGGCGTGGCCGTCGATCTGGAAGCTGTTGATGCTGGGGTCGGCCTTGACGAACTCGAGAACGATGTCGAGCTTGGCCCTGGCCATCGGATCCAGGTCGATGCCGCCGCCGGGGAAACCGATCTGCGCCTGGCGGATCTGGTCGAAGTTGACCGGCAGCAACTTGGCCGTACAGGCCTGGTAGTCATCGTAGGCCTGGTGAAACTTCACCGGCAGCAGGCGCACCTCCAGGCGCTCCCCACCATTGAAGGTACGGTGGCGCACCACTGGGCTGCGCCCTTCCAGCAGGCCGCTGAGCAGGCGCGCGCCCTGCTCCTGCGAGGTGTTGAACGGCACCTCGCCCTGGCCGACGCTGACCACGCCCAGATTGATGTCCTCGCGTCCGGGCTGCCACGGCGCCGCAGCCGCCAGCAGGGTCGCCGAGCCGGCGCCCATCCAATGTTCACGGGCCTTCAGGCGGAACGTCACCTGCTCACCGGCGCGGCGCACGAACTCGCCGCTGCCGAAGTTGCTGATCGGCTGGCTCAGGCGGCACTCGAACTGATCACCCTCGACCTTCCACTCCACCTTCTCCAGCCGGGTCTGGAAGCTGATGGCATGCGCCGGCAGGCACAGAGGCATGCCAGCCAGCAGGCTGATCAGGATGAAATAGGGCGCACGCACGGCAGGCTCCAGGGCGGTTCACGGCATTCTCTGCTGATATCGGTCAGCCGCGCGAAAACTTGACCCCTGCGCGTGATTGTCACGTCGGCGCAAGCGCGAACAGCTGCTTTTCAGGTACCATGCGGCCACGTTTTACCCGCCTGGAAGCCTCCATGTCCGACCGTCTGACTCTTCTGCGTCCCGATGACTGGCACATCCACCTGCGCGACGGCGCGGTGCTGCCACACACCGTCGGCGATGCCGCGCGCACTTTCGGCCGCGCCATCATCATGCCCAACCTGGTACCGCCGGTGCGCAATACCGCCGAGGCCGACGCCTACCGCCAGCGCATTCTGGCCGCACGCCCGGCCGGCAGCCGTTTCGAGCCGCTGATGGTGCTCTACCTCACCGACAACACCAGCCCCGAAGACGTGCGCGCGGCCAAGGCCAGCGGGTTCGTGCATGCGGCCAAGCTCTACCCGGCCGGCGCCACCACCAACTCCGACTCGGGCGTGACCAGCATCGACAAGATCTTCCCGGCCCTGGAAGCCATGGCCGAAGTCGGCATGCTGCTGCTGGTGCACGGCGAAGTGACCCGCGCCGAGATCGACGTGTTCGACCGCGAGAAGATCTTTATCGACGAGCACCTGAGTCGCGTGGTCGAGCGCTTCCCGACGCTCAAGGTGGTGTTCGAGCACATCACCACCCGTGACGCCGTGCAGTTCGTCGAGGCCGCCTCGGCCAACGTCGGCGCCACCATCACCGCCCACCACCTGCTGTACAACCGCAACCACATGCTGGTCGGTGGCATTCGCCCGCACTTCTATTGCCTGCCGATCCTCAAGCGCAACGTGCACCAGGAAGCCCTGCTCGACGCCGCCACCGGTGGCAACGCCAAGTTCTTCCTCGGCACCGACTCGGCGCCGCACGCCAAGCATGCCAAGGAAGCCGCCTGCGGCTGTGCCGGCTGCTACACCGCCTACGCCGCCATCGAGCTGTATGCCGAGGCCTTCGAACAGCGCGGCGCGCTGGACAAGCTGGAGGCCTTCGCCAGCTTCCACGGCCCGGACTTCTACGGCATGCCGCGCAACAGCGAAAGCATCACCCTGGTGCGCGAGGAATGGACCGTACCGGCCAGCCTACCGCTCGGCGAGAACAGCGTAGTGCCCCTGCGCGCCGGCGAAACCCTGCGCTGGAAGCTGCTGGAGGCCCAGGCATGAGCGAAGACAACTACGACGACGAACTGGACCCGAGCCTGCCGGCCGGCCCACGCTCGCCGATGGCAGCGCGCTTTCGTGGCTACCTGCCGGTCGTGGTGGACGTGGAGACCGGTGGTTTCAACAGCGCCACCGACGCGCTGCTGGAAATCGCCGCCACCACCATCGCCATGGACGAGACGGGTTTCCTCTATCCGGATCACACCCACTTCTTCCGCATCGAGCCCTTCGAGGGCGCCAACATCGAACAAGCGGCCCTGGAGTTCACCGGCATCAAGCTCGATCACCCGCTGCGCATGGCGGTGAGCGAGGACCATGCCCTGGGGGAAATCTTCAAGGGCATTCGCAAGTCGATCAAATCGGCCGGCTGCAAGCGCGCGATCCTGGTCGGGCACAACAGCAGCTTCGACCTCGGCTTCCTCAATGCCGCCGTGACGCGCTGCGGCATCAAGCGCAACCCGTTCCACCCCTTCTCCAGTTTCGACACCGCCACGCTGGCCGGCCTCGCCTATGGCCAGACCGTACTGGCCAAGGCCTGCCAGGCTGCCGGTATCGAGTTCGACGGCAAGGAGGCGCACTCGGCGCGCTACGACACCGAGAAGACCGCCGAGCTATTCTGCGGCATCGTCAACCGCTGGAAGGAAATGGGCGGCTGGGACGAGTTCGACCACTGATCCCTGCCTCCGTATGCGTATCAAAAAACCGGCACCTGCCGGTTTTTTCATGCCTGGAAAATGCGCGGCCTGCGCCGTTCGTCAGGAGGCGCGAGCATTCGCAATCGATCTTTGACAAGCATTCTCATTAACATTAGTATCCGACTCATCGAACAGAACCACCAAGGCGAGCCTTGCCCCATGTACGTCTGCCTCTGTGAAGGTGTCACCGATACACAAATCCGCGATGCGGTTTACGAAGGCTGCTGCAGCTATCGTGAAGTCCGCGGCTCGCTCGGCATCGCCAGCCAGTGCGGCAAGTGCGCCTGCCTGGCCAAGCAGGTCGTTCGCGAGACCATCGCCGAAGTGCAAAGCAGCCAGGCCTCCCTCGCCTACCCTGCCGGCTTCGTCGCCGCCTGACACAGGCCCCGCACACAAAAAACCGGATCTCAGCATCCGGTTTTTTTATGGCCTGTGGTCAGCGAGCCGCCGCGTCGGTCGACGCAAATGCCCCCGCATCCGACGTGCTACAGACCATCACGCTCCAGGTGATCGAAGTTCACCGCATCCCCCGGCTTGGTGTGCAGCTTGGCGCGAATGTCCTCGAAGATCGCGTCGTACTCTTCGTGCTCGCGCATGATCGGGCTGTGGTTGGGGTGCAGGCCATGCTTGGCCACCAGGCGGGAGATCACGCTGGCGAAATTGAACGCCGTGTCGCGGTGCATTTCGAAGACTTCCTCGAAGGCCTTGCCATCGATCTCGCCAGCCAGGCGTCCGTGCAGCATCGGGCCTTCCTGCGCGTCCTGACGCACCTCGTAGTGGAAGTCGATGCTGTAGCCGGGCTGACCATCCAGACCAGGCAGCCTGCTGCGATGCAGATGACCGGGTTCGAACATGCTTGCTCTCCTTATCGATTGCGCTGGCAAAGTACCGAGGAACGCGCCCGGACAGTCTAGACCGGGACCTACAGCGCTGCCGCGCGACATTTCAGTGCAGCGTCGACTGCCCTGCCCTCTCCTGAACCAGCACCCAGGGCGCGACCACCACGGCCCAGAGCTGCGGATCACGCGTCAGCAGATCTTCGGCCTGTGCATCTTCGAGCTTGCTCAGCAGCCCCTGGTTCATCCACTCGGCAACCTTGGCCTGGTCGTTCTCCGCCACGGCCTGCGCGATCGCCACCAGATCCTGCGCCCCGTCGACCCAGAGCAGCGCGCCCCGGGCGAAGAATGGCTGCAGCTCCTGCCAGGTGATGGCCGCTGTCTCGCCGAGCAGCTTGGCATAGAGGGTGCTAGATTGTTCCGTCATGGTGTGCCCCGTGTCGATGGCGGTAAGTGCAGGCGCGCATGATAACGTCGAGCGTTGCCCTGGCAACTGCGCGACGCTCGCCAGCCGACCCAGGCCACGCCGTTTTTCTATACATTTCTTGCATTTAAGCGACAACCCCGTGTTTCGCCTCCCGCTGCCGGCTTTTCAAGGCGCAAATCCGCGCTCTACACTGTTCCGGTACAGTTGCCGGGGGCATTACCGGGATCAAGGACCCGGTTCTGCAGCTTCGGCCGCAAGAACTACAACAATGAAAAACACAAGACTGGAGCATTCATGAACAAGGCTACTAAGCAGATTTCCAAACTGTTCGCGGCAATGGCACTGGCGGGGGCGGCCAGCTACTCGATGGCAGCCGACACCATCAAGATCGGCCTGGCCGGTCCGGTGACCGGTGCCGTCGCACAGTACGGCGAGATGCAATTCATCGGTGCCAAGATGGCCATTGAGCAGATCAACAAGGCTGGCGGCGTGAACGGCGCCCAGCTCGAAGGCGTGGTCTACGACGACGCGTGCGATCCGAAGCAGGCCGTGGCCGTTGCCAACAAGATCGTCAACGACGAAGTCAAGTTCGTGGTTGGCCACCTGTGCTCCAGCTCCACCCAGCCGGCCTCCGACATCTACGAAGACGAAGGCATCCTGATGATCACCGCGGCTTCCACCAGCCCGGACATCACCGCTCGTGGCTACGAGCTGGTCTTCCGTACCATCGGTCTGGACAGCCTGCAGGGCCCGACCGCCGGTAACTTCATCGCCGACCACATCAAGCCGAAGAGCGTTGCCGTCATCCACGACAAGCAGCAGTACGGCGAAGGCATCGCCACCGCGGTCAAGCAGACCCTGGAAGGTAAAGGCGTGAAAGTCGCCATGTTCGAAGGCATCAACGCCGGCGACAAGGACTTCTCCGCGCTGATCGCCAAGCTCAACCAGGCGGGTGTCGACTTCGTCTACTACGGTGGCTACCACCCGGAACTGGGCCTGCTGCTGCGCCAGACCAAAGAGCGTGGCCTGAACGTCAAGTTCATGGGTCCGGAAGGCGTGGGTAACAAGGAAATCTCGGCCATCGCCGGCCCGGCTTCCGAAGGCCTGCTGGTCACCCTGCCGAAGTCCTTCGACCAGGATCCGAAGAACCAGGCTCTGGTCGAGGCCTTCAAGGCCAAGAACGAAGACCCGAGCGGCCCGTTCGTGTTCCCGGCCTACGCTGCCGTTCAGGTCATCGCTGAAGGCATCGAGAAAGCCGGCGACACCGATACCGCCAAGGTAGCTGCCGCCCTGCGCTCCAACAGCTTCGACACCCCCACCGGCACCCTGGCCTTCGACGAGAAGGGCGATCTGAAGGACTTCAGCTTCGTGGTGTACGAATGGCACCAGGACGGTTCCAAGTCCGAAGCCAAGTAAGCTTCCCGCCTGAACCCAAAGCCCACTGCAGCCTGCAGTGGGCTTTGTTTATTAGAAGAATTCCGGCCTCGCGCTGCGCCACAAGCGCCGCTTTACGCGCTGCCCAGGAGTTAGGCTATGCCTGATCTTTATCACTACCTGCAACAGCTGCTCAATGGCCTGACCATTGGCAGCACCTATGCCCTGATCGCCATCGGCTACACCATGGTCTACGGCATCATCGGCATGATCAACTTCGCCCACGGCGAGGTTTACATGATTGGCGCGTACGTCGCCTTCATCGTGATTGCTGGTCTCTCCATGTTCGGTATCGAAGCCGTACCCGTGATCATGATCGGCGCGTTCGTCGTCACCATGATCGTTACCAGTGCCTACGGTTACAGCATCGAGCGGGTGGCGTACCGTCCCCTGCGCGGCGGCAACCGTCTGATTCCGCTGATCTCCGCGATCGGTATGTCGATCTTCCTGCAGAACGCCGTGCTGCTCTCGCAGGACTCCAAGGACAAGGCCATTCCCAGCCTGCTGCCCGGCAACTTCATCCTCGGTGAAAGCGCCACCAACGGCGTGGTCGTCTCCTACATGCAGGTGCTGATCTTCATCGTCACCTTCGTCGCCATGATCGGCCTGACCCTGTTCATCTCCCGCTCGCGCCTGGGCCGTGCCTGCCGCGCCTGCGCCGAAGACCTGAAGATGGCCAACCTGCTGGGTATCAACACCAACAACATCATCGCCCTGACCTTCGTCATCGGCGCCGCCCTGGCGGCCATCGCCTCGGTGCTGCTGGGCATGCAATACGGCGTGATCAACCCGCACCTGGGCTTCCTCGCCGGCATCAAGGCCTTCACCGCTGCGGTACTCGGCGGCATCGGCAGCATCCCCGGCGCGGTACTCGGCGGCCTCCTGCTCGGCGTGGCCGAAGCCTTCGGTGCCGATATCTTCGGTGATCAATACAAAGACGTGGTCGCATTCAGCCTGCTGGTCCTGGTGCTGCTGTTCCGTCCCACTGGCATCCTCGGCCGTCCGGAGGTGGAGAAGGTATGAGCACCTCCAGCGTGAAGAACCTCAAATCGGCGATTTTCAGCGCCCTGCTGGTGCTGATCATCGCCTACCCAGTCCTGGGTCTGAAACTCACCACCGTCGGCATCAGCCTGGAAGTGCACGGCGCCACCGCGTACGAGCTCTGGTGCATCGGCGGCGCTGCGGCGCTGATCTTCGTGTGGCAACTGCTGCGTGATCGCATCACCCCGGCCTGGGCCAAACGACCGAGCTTGCCCAGCGGCGGCCAGGTCGGCAATTTCCTCACCCTGCCCTCCACCCAGCGCTGGATCATCCTGGCCATGCTGGTGGGCGCTCTGGTCTGGCCGTTCTTCGCCAGCCGCGGCGCGGTGGACATCGCCACGCTGATCCTGATCTACGTGATGCTCGGCCTCGGCCTGAACATCGTGGTCGGCCTGGCGGGCCTGCTCGACCTTGGCTACGTCGGCTTCTACGCGGTCGGCGCCTACAGCTACGCGATTCTCTCGCACTACTTCGGCCTGAGCTTCTGGATGTGCCTGCCGATCGCCGGGATGATGGCCGCCCTGTTCGGCTTCCTGCTCGGCTTCCCGGTGCTGCGCCTGCGCGGCGACTACCTGGCCATCGTGACCCTGGGCTTCGGCGAGATCATCCGCATCCTGCTGCGCAACCTCACCGACCTGACCGGCGGCCCGAACGGTCTGAGCATCGCCAACGAGAACAAACCGACCCTGTTCGGTCTGTCCTTCGAGCGTCGTGTGCCGGCCGACATGCCCACCTTCCACGGCTACTTCGAGATCGCCTACAACTCGCAGTACAAGGTGATTTTCCTCTACCTGATCGCCCTGCTGCTGGTGTTGCTGACCCTGTTCCTGGTCAACCGCCTGCTGCGCATGCCGATCGGTCGCGCCTGGGAAGCCCTGCGCGAGGACGAGATCGCCTGCCGCGCGCTGGGCCTGAACCCCACCGTGATCAAGCTCTCGGCCTTCACCATCGGCGCCAGCCTGGCCGGTTTCGCCGGCAGCTTCTTCGCCGCCCGTCAGGGTCTGGTGACACCGGAGTCCTTCACCTTCATCGAGTCGGCGATGATCCTCGCCATCGTGGTGCTCGGCGGCATGGGCTCGCAGCTCGGCGTGATCCTCGCGGCCATCGTCATGGTGATGCTGCAGGAGATGCGTGAGCTGAGCGAGTACCGCATGCTGATCTTCGGCCTGGTCATGATCTTCATGATGATCTGGCGCCCGCAAGGTCTGCTGCCGATGCAACGTCCCCACCTGGAGCTGAAGCGATGAGCCGCACGATTCTCGAAGTAAGCGGCCTGACCATGCGTTTCGGCGGCCTCCTGGCCGTCAACGGGGTGGGCCTGAACGTCAAGGAAAAGCAGGTGGTCTCGATGATCGGCCCGAACGGCGCCGGCAAGACCACCGTGTTCAACTGCCTGACCGGTTTCTACCAGCCAAGCTCGGGCAGCATCCGTCTCGACGGCGAGGCCATCGAAGGCCTGCCGGGCCACAAGATCGCCCGCAAGGGCGTGGTGCGGACGTTCCAGAACGTACGTCTGTTCAAGGACATGACCGCGGTGGAGAACCTGCTGATCGCCCAGCATCGCCACCTCAACACCAGTTACCTGGCCGGCCTGTTCAAGACGCCCAGCTTCCGTCGCAGCGAACGCGAGGCGATGGACTTCGCCGGCTACTGGCTGGAGAAGGTCAACCTGGTGGAGTTCGCCAACCGCGAGGCGGGCACCCTCGCCTACGGCCAGCAACGCCGCCTTGAGATCGCCCGCTGCATGATGACCCGTCCGAGCATCCTCATGCTCGACGAGCCGGCTGCCGGCCTCAACCCGCGCGAGACCGAAGACCTGAAGGAGCTGATCGGCATGCTGCGTGACGAGCACAATGTCACCGTGCTGCTGATCGAGCACGACATGAAGCTGGTGATGAGCATTTCCGACCACATCTACGTGATCAACCAGGGCACTCCCCTGGCCGACGGCACGCCGGAGCAGATCCGCAACAACCCGGACGTGATCAAAGCCTATCTGGGGGAGGCGTAATCCATGCTGAGCTTCAACAACGTCTCCACCTTCTACGGCAAGATCCAGGCGCTGCACGATGTCAGCATCGATGTGCAAGCCGGCGAGATCGTCACCCTGATCGGCGCCAACGGCGCCGGCAAGTCCACCCTGCTGATGACCCTGTGCGGCAACCCGCGCGCCACCAGCGGCAGCATCCGTTATCTGGGTGAAGAGCTGGTGGGCATGGACACCCCCGAGATCATGCGCAAGAGCATCGCCATCGTGCCGGAAGGCCGTCGCGTATTCGCCCGCCTGACCGTCGAGGAGAACCTGGCCATGGGTGGCTTCTTCGGCAACAAGGCGGACAACCAGGAGCAGCTGGACAAGGTCCTGCACCTGTTTCCGCGCCTGAAGGAGCGCTTCGCCCAGCGCGCCGGCACCATGAGCGGCGGCGAACAGCAGATGCTCGCCATCGGTCGTGCGCTGATGAGCAAGCCCAAGCTGCTGCTGCTCGATGAGCCGTCGCTGGGCCTGGCGCCGATCATCATCCAGCAGATCTTCGACATCATCGAGCAACTGCGCGAAGACGGCGTGACCGTGTTCCTGGTCGAGCAGAACGCCAACCAGGCGCTGAAGCTGGCTGACCGTGGCTACGTGCTGGAGAACGGCCATATCGTCATGCAAGGCAGCGGTGAGGATCTGCTCAACGACCCGAAGGTACGCGACGCCTACCTCGGCGGCTGAGCCGGACTGCCGTACCCGAAACCGCCCTCCGGGGCGGTTTTTTCATGCCTGGACGACAGGCTTGCAACGCGCGCGCACCTGCCGGCCAGCGAACTGTTTAGCGGATATGTCCGCCCTCTTGCATCCGCTTCGCCGCGTATTAGTCTCAACGACTCTACCCAGGCGGACCCCGCTCATGCGCAAGTCCCTGCTGCTGTTGCTCGCCCTCACCGTTGCCCTCGGCGCCTGCAGCCGTGCCGGCCTGGCCTACCGCAACCTGGACTGGATCATCCCCTGGAAACTGGGCGACTACGTCGAGCTGAGCCGCGAGCAGGGCGCCTGGCTGGAACCCAGGCTGCAGCGGCACCTGACCTGGCATTGCAGCGTGGAGCTGCCGCACTACCTCGACTGGCTGCAACGCAGCCGCCAGGCCCTGGCCGAGCGCGACGCCGAACTGATGCTCAGCCAGCTGGACGGCTTCGAGCAGGCGATGCAGCGCATCGCCGTGGAAATCACCCCGAGCACCGTCGAACTGCTGCGCGGCCTCAACCCGCTGCAGGTCGAGCGCCTGTTCGCCGAGCTGGAGGAGCAGAACCGGAAGCTGCGCGCGACCTTCCTCGAGCCGCCACTGGACGAGCAGATCAGCCTGCGCGCCGAACGTATGAACGAGCGCCTGCAGCCCTGGTTCGGCGACCTCGAGCCGGCCCAGCGTGAACGGGTACTGGCCTGGGCCCGGAGCCTGGGCGCGCAGAATCAGGTCTGGCTGGACAACCGCCTGGCCTGGCAACAGGCACTGCGTGACGCCCTGGAAGCACGACGTAGCGACGACTTCGCCGCGCGCATCAGCGCCTTGCTGCAACAGCGCGAACGCTTCTACACCGAGGCCTATCGCGCCAGCTACCAGAGCAACCGCGAGGCCATGGCCGGCATGCTCGTGGATATCGTCGCCACGGCGGACGCGCGCCAGCTGCAACGCGCCGACGAACGCCTGGACGCGCTGCGTGCCGACCTGGCCGCCCAGCAGTGCCGCAGCGACGACACGCTGGCCAGGCGCTAGGCGGGCTGGCAGCGCTTCAGAGCGCGGGCAGGCGCCAGTCGATGGGGGTCATGCCGTTCTGGCTGAGGAACTGGTTGCAGCGGCTGAAATGGCCGTTGCCGATGAAACCGCGATGCGCGGACAGCGGCGACGGGTGCGGCGAGCGCAGCACCAGGTGCTTGGTCGGGTCGATCAGGCGCTGCTTGCTCTGCGCATGGCTACCCCAGAGCAGGAAGACCAGCCTGGGCTGCCGCTCGCTGACCAGCTCGATGACCCGGTCGGTGAAATGCTGCCAGCCCTTGCCCGCATGCGAACCGGCATTGGCACGCTCCACGGTCAACGACGTGTTGAGCAGCAGCACGCCCTGATCGGCCCAGCTCTGCAGGTAGCCGTGCGCCGGGATGTCGATGTTCAGGTCGCGCTTCAGTTCCTTGTAGATGTTCACCAGCGACGGCGGCGTCTGCACCCCCGGTTGCACCGAGAAGCACAGACCATGCGCCTGCCCCGGACCGTGGTAGGGGTCCTGGCCGATGATCACCACCTTGACCTGCTCCAGCGGCGTGGAGTTGAGCGCATTGAAGATCAGCGGGCCAGGTGGGTAGATCTCCTTGCCGGCCGCCTTCTCCGTTCGCAGGAACTCGCCCAGCTCCTTCATGTAGGGCTTGTCGAACTCGTCGCGCAGCGCCTCTTTCCAGCTGGCCTCGAGTTTGATGCGGTCATCGGTCATGCCTGTTTCCTGCCTGAATCCTTACAAGTGCAGGCACGCTAGAGAAGGGGCCAGGGCAAGTCAAGGAAGACGATTGCGGCAAGGCCGGGGATGCTTTGCTAGCCTTTCGAACACAGCCACTGACGAATGAATGGAACTCGATGCCGACCACCACCGATACCTTGCGCCTGGCACTCCTCAACCGTTTTCTCAAGGGCGAAGCCAAGATACCGCAGATGCCGGAGGCCGCCGTACGTATCCGCAAGCTGCTGGACGACCCGCACACCTCGCAGGAACAACTGGCGCGGGTGATCAACGGCGACCCGCCACTGGCGGCGTATCTGATGCAGTTCTCCGCCGCGCCGCTGCTGCGCGGCAACCGCCCCTGCACCTCGCTGCGCGACCTGCTCGGCCGCCTCGGCACCCGCCAGCTGGCCGACCTGGTGCTGGGTTTCAGCCTGCAGCACCTGTTCACCAGCGACGACGCGGCGCTGCAGCAGGCGTTTCGCACGCGCTGGCGCAACGCCCGTGAACGCGCCGCCTACTGCGCCGTACTGGCACAGACCGTCGGCTTCTCCATGGATGACGCCATGCTCGGTGGGCTGCTGCAGGATATCGGCAGCCTGCCCCTGTTGTCGGAGCTGGAACACTGGCCGGAGCTGCCGCGTGACAGCGCCTCGCTGAATGCCCTGTGCGAGCAGCTCTCCGGCGACATCGGCGCGCTGATCCTGACCCGCTGGCAACTGCCGTCGGCAGTCATCGAATGCGCCCGCCTGCATGGCCAGTGGCAGCGCGAGCACGAACACAGCGCCGACCTGGCCGACCTGGTGCTGCTGGCCAGCGCCCTGCAGTCGGGCAGTACGCCGGATGGCCTGCTGCCGGCCCAGGTCAAGCTGGGACTAGAGCGCCCATTGGACGAACTGCGCGCGGAACTGGCCGAAGGCCTGAAACTGTGGAAGCGCCTGCTCGCCTGACACTCGGTCATGGCGCCTCATCAGGTCGGTGGATACAGCTTGCCCAAGCCCAGGGGCAGGCCGAGACTCTCCCGCACACCCCGTGCAGGAGGTCACATGAGCGATTCGAACGGCATCAGCCGCGAGCGTCTGGAACAGGCGCTCGCCCACTCCACCTTCGCCCAGTTGCTCGGCGCCGAACTGCTCGAGTTCGCGCCGGGCCGGGTCAGCCTGCAGGTACCCAGCCGTCCCGACCTGTGCCAGCACCACGGCTACCTGCACGGTGCAGTGGTCGGTTTCATGGTCGACAGCGGCTGCGCCTGGGCCGCCGCCTCGATGGTCGGTGACGTGGTCACCAGCGAATACAAGCTCAACCTCCTCGCCCCTGCACTTGGCGAACGCCTGCTCTGCCGCGCGGAAGTGCTCAAGGCCGGCCAGCGCCAGGCGGTCTGCCGAGCGGACGTGTTCGCCGTGAAGGACGGCCAGGAAAAGCTGGTGGCTACCGGCCTGGCGACCATCGCACGGGTCTAGCAGGCCGCGACTACCCCAGGTGCAGCGCCCGGTAGTGACTGGGCGCCATGCCCACCACCTTGCGAAACAGACGCGAGAAGTAATAGGCGTCCTCATAACCCAGTTGCTCCGCGACCTGGCGCACCTCGACATCGCCACGGTCGAGCAGGCGGCAGGCCAGGGCCATCTTCAGCTGGATGAAATCCTGGATCGGCGCATGCCCGGTCAGGGCCCGATAGGTCTTGGCGAAATGGAAGCGCGAGAGGTGGAAGTGCTCGGCCAGCTCATCGAGGTTGAGGCTGCCGTGCAGGTGCTCGCGCATCACCGCGTGCACCGCCTCGATATCCAGCACCCGCCCCGATTTGAGATTGACCCGCGCCGGCAGCACCGCCAGCGAACTGAGCATCGCCTGTAGCCGATGCGCTGCATGGATGAATGGCAGCGCGTTCAACCCCTGCCGCTGCAGCCCCAGCAGCGCCTCGAAGTCCCCCAGCAGGCGTGGCTGGACGCCGATACGGCGCAACGGCTGGCTACCCAGCAGGTCGAGGAAGTCCTGGCTGAGCGCCCCGTCGAAGTGCACCCAGTAGATGGTCCAGGGGGCGTCGGCATCGGCGCCGTAGGCATGCGCGGTGTTCCTGGGCAGCAGCAGCAGATCGCCAGCACCGACCTCGAATCGTCCATCCTCGCCGTGCAGCCAGCCTTTGCCCGAGCGGCAGTAGATCAGCAGGTCATCCTCCGGCTGCGCACGGCTCATGCGGTGTCCGACCGCTTCGGGGTAGAAACCGATGGCCAGCGGGTAGCAGCCAGCACTCAGCGGATGGCGCGCCAGCAGGCGGCGCAGACGCGGCGGCGTGATGAAGCGTTGCCCACCCAGCGGCAACGGCCAGTTGGAGGTTTCCACGCGCAAGCCCATGCTGATCGCATCCCGAGGCAGTCGACGAATCCCAAGATCGTCCATCCTTCGACCAAGATCGTCAATCCACAAGGCCGTTCCCAGCCGCTATAAAAGACCCGGACAAGAACTACAGGAGGCGAACATGCCCCAGACCCTGCCGCAACTGATCGACGGCCAATGGCGCACCAGCCAGGCTCACGAACTGATCGAAGTCACCGACCCGACCACCCAGGAAGTGATCGCCCTGGCGCCCAAGGCCACGGCCGAGGAAATCGAGACTGCGGTAGCCGGCGCACAGCAGGCCTTCCTCGCCTGGCGTGAGGTCCCGGTCTCGGAGCGAGCCCGCTTGATGCTGCGCTATCAGCACCTGCTCAAGGAGCATCACGACGAACTGGCGGAAATCCTCGCGCGGGAAACCGGCAAGACCTTCGCCGATGCCAAGGGCGACGTATGGCGGGGCATCGAGGTGGCCGAGCATGCCGCCAACATCGCCAGCCTGATGATGGGCGAGACGGTGGAGAACGTCGCCCGCGAGATCGACACCGCCAGCTGGATCCAGCCGCTGGGGGTGTGCGTCGGTATCACCCCGTTCAACTTCCCGGCGATGATTCCGCTGTGGATGTTCCCGCTGGCCATCGCCTGCGGCAACGCATTCATTCTCAAACCGTCCGAACAGGACCCGATGACGCCCAACCGCCTGGCCGAACTGTTCCTCGAAGCCGGCGCACCGGCCGGCCTGCTGCAGGTACTGCATGGTGCACGCGAGCAGGTCGATGCCCTGCTGGTGCACCCGCTGGTGCGCGCGGTGTCCTTCGTCGGCTCGGTGACGGTGGGCCAGCATGTGTATCGCACCGGCACCCAGCACCTGAAGCGCGTGCAGGCCTTCGCCGGGGCGAAGAACCACATGGTGGTCATGCCCGATGCGCCCAGGGAGCAGGTCATCAGCAACCTGCTCGGCGCCAGTTGCGGGGCCGCCGGCCAGCGTTGCATGGCAATCAGCGTGGCGGTGTTCGTCGGTGAGGCGAAACACTGGATCGACGACCTGGCCGAACAGATGGCCGCGCTGCGCCCCGGCCACTGGCAGGACAGTGGCGCCGCCTATGGTCCGCTGATCAGCCCGCAGGCCCGCCAGCGCGTGCTGCGCCTGATCGAGGAAGGCAAGGCCGAAGGTGCCGAGTGCCTGCTCGATGGTTCGCACTGCGTGGTCGACGGTTATCCGCATGGCAACTGGGTCGGCCCGACCCTGTTCCGCGGCGTGACCAGCAGAATGAGCCTGTACCGCGAGGAAATCTTCGGCCCGGTGCTGGTGTGCATGGAGGTGGACACTCTGGAAGAGGCCATCGCGCTGATCAACGCCAGCCCCTACGGTAACGGCACCAGCCTGTTCACCCGCTCCGGCGGCGCCGCTCGGCATTTCCAGCATGCGATCGAGGTCGGTCAGGTGGGCATCAACGTGCCGATCCCGGTGCCGCTGCCGTTCTTCTCCTTCACCGGCTGGAAGGGTTCGTTCTATGGCGACCTGCATGCCTATGGCAAACAGGCGGTGCGCTTCTATACGGAGACCAAGACAGTGACCAGCCGTTGGTTCGACGACACAGCGCTGGGCGACGGGCCGAACATGACCATTTCTCTGAAATGAGAACCGGGTAACGTGTCTTTAGACCAATAGACGATCACCCGAACTGGACAAGCGGCGTAAAAGGGTTCTCAGCAGAACAAGAACAAGGAGAACTGCAATGCGCCAACTGTCTGCCATTCTGGCCCTGTGGGCCGCTGTCACCGCCTGTGCGCAGGCTGCCGAGCCGATCACCCTGGGGCTCAACTACCCGCGCACGGGACCGTACAAGGAGGAGGGATTGGCGCAGATGCGTGGAGCCCTGCTGGCCATCGACGAGCTGAACGCCCAGGGCGGTGTACTGGGCAGGCCCTTGCGCCTGTCCAGCAAGGACACTGCCTCGCGTCCGGCCAAGGCGGTGAAGAACGTCGACAAGCTGGCCGCCGAAGGCGCCGCGATGCTCTTCGGCGGCTCCTCCAGCGCGGTGGCCATCGCCGCCGGCAAGCGCGCCAAGGAGCACGGCCTGCTGTATTTCGGCACCCTCACCTACTCCAACGACACCACCGGCAAGGATGGCCAGCGCTACATGTTCCGCGAGTGCAACAACGCCTGGATGAGTGCCAAGGTGCTCGGCCAGTACCTGAGCAAGACCTTGCCCAACAAGCGCTATTTCTACGTGACCTCCGACTACACCTGGGGCCACACCACCGAGGCCTCGCTGCGGCAGGCCACGGGCACCGACAACGCCGGCCAGCATGCAGGGGTGCGCGTGCCCTTCCCCGGCGCCCGCCTGGCCGACTATCAGGATGCCCTGACCCAGGCCGCCTCCAGCAATGCCGAGGTACTGGCGCTGGTGCTGTTCGGCGAAGACCTGGTGCGCGCCATGCGCATCGCCAAGGACCTGGGGCTGACCGAGCGCATGCAGATCATCGCGCCCAACCTGACCCAGAGCATGGTCGAGCAGGCCGGACCGGACCTGATGCAGGGCGTGATCGGCACCGAACCCTGGACCTGGCGCGTCCCGGCGCTGGAGAAGTCCACGCGCGGCGAAGCCTTCGTGCAGTCGTTCAAGACCCGCTACGAGATGTACCCGTCCAGCTCTGCCGCCTCGGCCTACAGCATCGTCCAGCAATGGGCCGATGCCGCCAAGCGCGCCAACAGCCTGGACAGCGAAGCGCTGATCAAGGCGCTCGAAGGCCACCGCTACAGCCTGCTGAAAGACGAGCAGCAATGGCGCGCCTTCGACCACCAGAACCTGCAGACCGTCTACGCGGTACGGGTCAAACCACGCGAGGACGTGCTCAAGGACCCGCTGAAACAGGACTACTTCGAAATCGTCGACCGCCTCGACGCCAGCACGGCGCTGCCCAGCCTCGCCGAGTGGCAGGCCGAGCGGCGCGCCGGCGGCCAACCCCTGACCTTGCAATGAGATGCCATGGACTTCGAACTCAGTGATGAACAACGCCTGCTGACCGACAGTGCCCGCGCCTTCGCCGCGCGGGAACTGGCGCCCTACGCCGCCGACTGGGATCGCGACCAGCACTTCCCGGTCGAGGTGATCCGCCGTGCGGCCGAACAGGGCTACCTGGCCCTTTACATCGCCGAGGAGGACGGCGGCCTGGGGCTGTCGCGTCTGTCCAGCGCACTGATCTTCGAGCAACTGGCGGCCGGCTGCGTGGCCACCACCGCCTACCTGACCATCCACAACATGGCCACCTGGATGCTCGCCAGCTTCGCCGACCAGGCGCTCAAGGACGCCTGGCTGCCCGGGCTGGTCAGCGGCCGGTCGCTCGCCTCCTATTGCCTGACCGAGCCGGACGCCGGCTCCGACGCCGCCAGCCTGCGCACACGGGCGCGGCGCGACGGCGACGACTACCTGCTCGACGGCAGCAAGTGCTTCATCTCCGGCGCGGGGGCCAGCGACGTGCTGATCGTCATGGCACGCACCGGCGAGGATGGCGCCCGGGGCATCTCCTGCTTCCTGGTGCCGGCCGACGCCCCCGGCGTGCGCTACGGTCGCAACGAGGACAAGATGGGCTGGAAGGCACAGCCGACCCGCAGCATCACCTTCGACGGCGTACGCATCCCCGCCGGCAACCGCATCGGCCCGGAAGGCGAAGGCTTCGTCTACGCCATGAAAGGCCTCGACGGGGGCCGCCTGAACATCGCCAGCTGCTCGCTTGGCGCCGCCCAGGCCGCACTGGAGCAGAGCCTGCGCTACGTTGAGGAGCGCAAGCAGTTCGGCAAGGCGCTGAGCGAGTTCCAGGCGCTGCAGTTCAAGCTGGCCGACATGCTCACCGACCTGACCGCCAGCCGGCAGATGGTACGCCTGGCCGCGCACAAGCTCGATCATGGCCACGGCGAAGCCAGCCTGTACTGCGCCATGGCCAAACGCTTCGCCACCGACCACTGCTTCGGCGTATGCAACGAAGCCCTGCAACTCCACGGTGGCTATGGCTATCTGAATGACTATCCACTGGAGCGCTGGGTGCGCGATGCACGCGTGCACCAGATTCTCGAAGGCACCAACGAAATCATGCGGGTGATCGTCGCCCGCCGCCTGCTGCAGCAGAGCGGCATGCTCGATCGCCTGCTCTGAAACCTGCAGGAGCCCCTCATGACGACCGCAATCGAAACCTACAAATCCGGCATCTTCGACCTGACCCACAAGCTCACCGTGGAGAAGCACGGGCACACCGCGCTGATCACCATCAACCACCCGCCGGCCAACACCTGGGACCGCGATTCGCTGATCGGCCTCAAGCAGGTGGTCGAACACCTCAACCGCGACGACGAGGTCTACGCCCTGGTGGTGACCGGACAGGGGCCGAAGTTCTTCTCCGCCGGCGCCGACCTGAACATGTTCGCCGACGGCGACAAGGCCCGCGCCCGGGAGATGGCCAGGCGCTTCGGCGAGGCCTTCGAGACCCTGCGCGATTTCCGTGGGGTATCCATCGCCGCGATCAACGGCTATGCCATGGGAGGCGGCCTGGAATGTGCCCTGGCCTGTGATATCCGCATCGCCGAGCGCCAGGCGCAGATGGCCCTGCCGGAAGCTGCCGTGGGCCTGCTGCCCTGCGCGGGCGGCACCCAGGCACTTCCCTGGCTGGTGGGCGAGGGCTGGGCCAAGCGCATGATCCTCTGCGGCGAACGCATCGACGCCGACACCGCCCTGCGCATCGGCCTGGTCGAGCAGGTGGTCGACAGTGGCGAAGCACGCGGCACGGCCCTGCTGCTGGCCGCCAAGGTGGCGCGGCAAAGCCCGGTGGCGGTGCGCACCATCAAGCCGCTGATCCAGGGGGCCCGCGAACGCGGCTCGAACACCTGGCTGCCCGAGGAGCGCGAGCGCTTCGTCGACCTGTTCGACGCCGACGACACCCGCGAAGGCGTCAACGCCTTCCTGGAAAAACGCGACCCGCAGTGGCGCAACAAATAACCGCACAAATAGCTCGTAGGGTGGATGTCGCCTTTCACATCCACCATTACCCCATCCGGTGGATGGATAGAGCGCCATCCACCCTACGCGGGAAAACCTCATGAACCTGCAATTCGAAGAACGCCCCAGCCTGCACGGCTATCGCATCGGCATCGCCAGCCTGGACGCCGAGAAAAGCCTCAACGCGCTGTCGCTGCCGATGATCGAGGCACTCGACGAGCGCCTGAAAGCCTGGGCCGAAGACCCGACCATCGCCTGCGTGATGCTGCGCGGCAACGGCCCCAAGGCCTTCTGTGCCGGCGGCGACGTGGTCCAGCTGGTGCACCAGTGTCGCGAGCACCCCGGTGAAGTCCCGCCCCTGGCGCGCCGCTTCTTCGCCGACGAGTACCGCCTCGACTACCGTATCCACACCTTCCCCAAACCCTTCATCTGCTGGGCCCACGGCCATGTGCTGGGGGGCGGCATGGGCCTGATGCAGGGCGCCGGCATCCGCATCGTCACGCCGAGCAGTCGGCTCGGCATGCCGGAGATCAACATCGGCCTGTACCCGGACGTCGGCGGCAGCTGGTTCCTCGCCCGCCTGCCCGGCAGGCTCGGCCTGTTCCTCGGCCTCACCGCCGCCAGCATCAACGCCCGCGATGCGCTGGACCTCAACCTGGCCGACCGCTTCCTGCGCGATGACCAGCAGCAGGCGCTGCTCGAAGGGCTGGTGCAACTGAACTGGCGCGAGCAGGCCCAACTGCAGCTGCACAGCCTGCTGCAGGCCCTGGAGAACGAAGCCCGTGGCGACCTGCCGGCGGCGCAGTGGCTGCCTCGCCGTGAACGCCTCGACGCACTGCTCGATGTCGCCGAGCCAGCCGCTGCGGTCCAGGCCCTCAGCACCCTGCAGGGCGACGACGATGCCCTGCTGGCACGGGCGGCGAAAACCCTGGCCGGCGGCTGCCCGCTGACCGCGCACCTGGTCTGGGAACAGATCCGCCGCGCCCGTCACCAGTCGCTGGCCGACGTGTTCCGCATGGAGTACGCCATGAGCCTCAACTGCTGCCGCCACCCGGAATTTCCGGAAGGCGTGCGCGCGCGCCTGATCGACAAGGACCACAGCCCGAACTGGCACTGGCCGGATGTCGCCGCGATCCCCGCTGCCGTGATCGCCGCGCACTTCGCTCCGGCCTGGGAGGACGAGCACCCGCTGGCCGACCTGTAGCCAGAAGAAACACGTAGCCCGGATGAAATCCGGGGAGGCCGGACCATCAGCCCCACCCGCACGCCTCGAACGCCGCACGGACAACAACAAGGAGATGCCAGAATGACCCAGATCGCCTTTATCGGCCTTGGCCATATGGGCCTGCCCATGGCTCGCAACCTGCTCAAGGCAGGCTACCCGCTGAAAGTCTTCGACCTGGTGCGCAGCGCCGTCGACACCCTTGCCGGCGAGGGGGCGATAGCCGCAGTCAGCGCCAGCGCCGCCGTCGATCAGGCCCAGGTGGTGATCAGCATGCTGCCTGCCAGTCGCCATGTGGAAAGCCTCTACCTGGGGCGCGACGGCCTGCTCGAGCAGCTGCCGGCCGGCAGCCTGGTGGTCGAGTGCTCCACCATCGCCCCGGAGTCCGCGCGCAAGGTGCATGCGGCGGCGCGCGAACGCGGTATCGAGCTGCTCGATGCGCCGGTGTCCGGCGGTACCGCAGGCGCCGCCGCTGGCACCCTGACGTTCATGGTTGGCGGTGCCGCCGAGGCCCTGGAAAAGGCCCGGCCGCTGCTCGCGGTCATGGGCCAGAACATCTTCCACGCAGGCCCGGAGGGGGCCGGCCAGGTTGCCAAGGTGTGCAACAACCAGGTGCTGGCGGTGCAGATGATCGCCACCGCCGAAGCCATGGCCATGGGCGTGGCCAACGGCCTGGACCCCGCCGTGCTGGCCGAGATCATGCGGCAGAGTTCGGGTGGCAACTGGACGCTGGAGAAGTACAACCCCTGGCCTGGGGTGATGGAAAACGCGCCGGCGTCGAAAGGCTACAGCGGCGGGTTCATGGCCGAGCTGATGGCCAAGGATCTCGGCCTGGCCCAGGAAACGGCCAGCCACCATGGCAACAGTGCCCCGATGGGTGCGCTGGCCCTGCAGCTCTACCGCCTGCTGCTCAAGCAGGGCAAGGGCAAGCAGGACTTCTCGGTGGTGCAGCAGCTGTTCGTGGAGTGATGCCCTGCGGGAGCCGGCGTGCGAGTGAGGTCGCTCACCGGCACATCGCCTCCCGCACGCAGCGCGATCACCTCAGGCGCCTCCTCGTCGCGATCGCGTTCAACGCAAGCGCTGCAGGTGCAACAGACCGAACAGCAGCATCTCGGCAACGTGCGCCAGCAGTACCGCCAGCGCCAGCCAGTTGACCCAAGCGCCCAGCGGCGCAGCGAAGGGATAGAGCAGGTTGAGCAACGCCACCAGCCAGAACATGGCCAGGGCGCCCTTGGCGAAGGACAGCAGGTTCATCGTCAGTCTCCGAGTGGATGAACCCGGAGTGTGCCGGGCCTGACGCCGTCCGAACGCCTCTCTTTCGACTGGCGTGGCCCTGCCCCAGCGGCGATTCGCCGGGGCATGGCAGCAGCCAGATCGGCTAGCGCAGGGTCAGCCCGAAGGCTTCGTCGGTGAAGTCGAAGCAGCTGAGGAAGCGGCGGATGTCCAGCAGGTTGCCATCGACCTTCACATCCCCCAGCAGCGCGCCCTTGACCAGGCCCCCCTCGCCGGTCAGCAGGGTGTCCATGAAGCTCTTGTCCATCGACAGGCGCAGTTCGGTGCCCTCGGGAATGCCCTTGTGCAACTGCGCAACGCCACGCCGTACTTCCAGCGCCCACTGCTCTCCGACATCGGGGAAGCTGAAGCCCAGGGTCATTTCCACGTCGCCGGCCTTCTCCGGGTCGATGCGCGTCACCCAGTTCTGCAGGAAGCTCTGCGGGGTGAAGCTGCGCACCATGTCCGGCGAGAGGAACACCTTGCGCATCTCGATCGAACGCTGGCTGATCTCGTCACCGTCGAGCTTGCCCTCCAGCTCCATGGCGCTCATCAGGTACCAATTGCGCCAGTTGATGTTCATGCTGGCGTAGCCCAGCTTGCGGAAGCTGCGCGCCTTGATATCGCGCGCCAGCTGGTCGTCGTGATCGACACGGATGGCATAGCCGGCCAGCTCGGCGGCCCACTGGTAATCACCCTTGAGGTAGGCGTTGCCGGCCTCCAGCAGCAGCTTCTCGCGCCCGCCCATCATGGCGATCAGGCGCTCGGCCTTCTGCCGTGGCGGCGTCGGGTCGAGGTCCACCGGGTCGCCCTGGAACCAGCCCAGGTAGCCGTTGTAGATCTGCCGCACGCTGTGCTTCACCGTGCCGTAGTACTCACGCAGGTAAGGCGTGTAGCCCGCCAGGTGCGGCGGCAGCTTGACCTTCTCCACCAGTTCGTCCGGCGTCAGCCCCTTGTTCATCCAGCGCACGGTCTGGTCATGAATGTAGGCGATGCCGTCGCGGGTCATGCGCAGCACTTCCTCCACCGCGTCCTGACCGCTGACCGGGCGACCGTGCAGCGGCACCATGTAGTCGGCCCGGTAGGCGCGCAGCTTGTCCAGGCTGTCGACCCACTGCACCGGGTCGCGGAACTTGGTACCGCGCAAGGTGTGGATGTTCGGCAGCGTCGGCCCCTGGTCCACCTCGGCGCTGATCAGCACGCGATTGGCCGGCAGGTAGAGCACGATCTCGTCCGGCGCCTCGCTGGGGACATGCAGGAACTGCACGTCGAGCCCGGCGATGGTGGTGTCGAGCTTGTCCGCGAAGGTCACCGTCGGGGCGATGAAGGTGGAAGGCTCCGGGGTGACCAGCGGGCCGATGCCGCCGTTCATGTCCTGCTCGTCCTGCGCCTCGAGGAAGGAGCCGAAGCTGTAGGCCGAGCGCACACCGAGAATCGGCCCGACCAGTGCGCCCTGGGCCACGACGTTGGCCAGCAGGGTGTCGTGGGCGTAGATCTGCACGTCGCCGGACTCGACCTGCTCGCGCGTGACGAACGCCTGCACGCCGTTGATATGGTCCGGATGGAAGTGGGTGTAGACCACCGCCTTCACCGGCTTGTCGGTGATCTTGCGGAACTCGGCCATGATCTTGCGCGACTCGCTGACCGACTCGCCGGTGTCGACGATGATCAGCCCCTCCGGCGCCTCGATCATCACCACGTTGCCGAGCTGCCAGCCCACGGCGGAATAGACGTTGTCGGCGACGCGGTAGAGCTGCTGGGCGAAGACCTTGGTGTGGGCCGCCAGCTCGGCATTGATGCTGGGCTCGATGCGCTCGGCCGGCAGCTCGGCATAGGCGCTCAGGGGCAGGGAGGCGGCCAGCAGCAGGCCGCTCAAGCGAAGGAATGTGCTCATGGCGATGGACGTCTTGTTGTTGGAGTGCTGGCAGGTTGGCAAAGCCTGTTCGATAATTCCAATGCATTCGAATAAGCAAGTTGATGCACAACGCACATGAACGATCTACGCCAGCTTCGCCACTTCGTCGCGCTCGCCGAACACCAGCACTTCGCCCGTGCCGCTGCCGCCGTGCACCTCAGCCAGCCTGCCCTGAGCCGCAGCATCCAGGCCCTGGAGAGCCAGCTCGGCTGTACCCTGGTGGATCGCCACAACCGTGGCGTCACCCTCACCGCCCATGGCCGGCTGGTGCTGGAGCATGCCCGGCGCCTGCTGGCCGGCAGCCTGGCGTTGAGCAACGCGGTCAACCAGCTGGGCAACCTGCAGGCCGGCGAGCTGCGCCTGGGCGCGGGCCCCTACCCCGCCGCCAGGCTGGTACCGCAGGCGCTCGGTCAGTTGCTGCAGCGCTATCCGCGCGTACAGGTGAAACTGAACATCGCCAACTGGCTGGAACTGCGCGACGCGCTGCTGGAGTCGACCATCGAGCTGTTCGTCGCCGACATCCGCGAACTGCAAGACGATGCGCAACTGCACATCGAGCCGCTACGGGTACACCACGGCGTACTGTTCTGCCGCCCGGCTCACCCTCTGCTGCAACGGCGCGAGCTGAGCCTCGGCGACCTGCTCGACTTCCCCCTGGCCGGCACGCAGTTGCCGCACGTGGTCGAACGCAGCCTGAGCGCTGCCAGCGGCCGTCTGCAGCCGCTGAGCGTGGAGTGCGACAACTTTCTGGTGCTCAAGCGCCTGGTCGCGGGTAGCGACGTGCTGAGCATGGCGCCCTGGGACGTGATTGCCGAAGAAGTTCGCAGCGGTCAGCTCTGCCTGCTGCCCATGCAGGCGGAAGGGCTGCACCAGCACTCGGCCTATGGCCTGGTCAGCCGCGCCGGCCACAGCCTGTCGCCAGCGGCGCAGGCCATGGTCGAGGCGATTCGTCGGGTCGATGAGCAAACCCCGCACAGCGAAACCGTGCGGGGTTGAACGGGACTACCAGCGGCGCTCGTTGCTGCGCCGCTGCTCGCTGTAGCTGCGCCCATTGGAGTAGCGCTGCGGGGTGCTCCGCCCGGTGTCCCAGCCGCGCAGGACCTTGACGCCACGCTGTTCCTGGCGCCGCGCGTCACGCTGCCTGTCATGGCGTGGCTGCTCGTGACGCTTGTAGTCGTCGCGGTAGTGCGGCGCATAGCCATAGCGTTGACGCGGTTGCGGCGCCGGCACATAGCGGGGTGGCGCCTGGTACTGGCGACGGCGGTCGTCGTAGTAATAGCGCGACGTCACGTATACCGGTGGCGAATAGTCGTGACGGTAGCCGTTGTAGTAGGCGTGATTGCGGTAGCCGCGATCGTGGTCGTAGCCATACACCGCACAACCGCCGAGCGGCAGGATCAGCAACGTGGCAAGCAGGATTCTGTAGAACATGGGAGCCTCCACAGGGGAAGCGGGCCAGTGGCCCGGAAGCGGATCAGCAACGACCCTTCTTGGCCTGCCCCGGAGGGCAGTGCGAAGGACCACCACCGTCACCGATATCGACGCCGATACCTGGCAACCGCAGGCTGCAGCCCGACAGACCGGTGGCCAGGCTGGCGGCCAGCAACAAGGTGCAGAGGGTTTTCATCAGCAACTCCCCTTCATGCGATGCCCCGGCGGGCAGAAGTAGCCGCCGTTGGAGTGGCCGCGGCCATCCAGATCGACACGAATCACGTCAGGGTCACCTACCCGCGCATGCACGCCCGGCGCGCTGAAGCTGCAGCCGCCCAGCAGCAACGCCAATGTCATCACAGTCAAACCACGCATATTGGAATACTCCTCGATTTCCAGAAGGCTGCTGGACAGGCAGCGGCCCGGTGGTCACGGCGCTATTCAGCATGACTGTTCGACAATATGGACTGAGTCACGTTCCGTGCAGCCGAGTGACCAGGATCACAGGCCCGTCACGTTCGCTGGCACACTCCTCGCTTAGCATGGCCCGCAGCGGGAAAGCGTGGCGCTGCCTCAACACAATGGCCGACTAGGGTTCCGGCTCGTCCGATGACGAGTGGCTGGTCCGAGAGTGGGCGACCTCATCAGCGGCGGGGAGCCGCGAGGTTACACGGCGGGACAAAAGCCCGGGAGAACGCGCAGCACGGCTGTCTGCTTTCCCGCGTCCGCCAACCAACCGAGGTCCCTATGCCCATTCGCCCGCTACTCACCGCCCTGCTCTGCGCCTGCCTGCTCAGCGCTCCGACGGCCCAGGCCGCGCCGAAAACCTTCAAGCTCTGCTGGTCGGTCTTCGCCGGCTGGATGCCGTGGGACTACGCCGCCAAGCAGGGCATCGTGAAGAAGTGGGCCGACAAGTACGGCATCGACATTCAGGTGCAGGAAGTGCCGGATTACGTCGCTTCCATCGAGCGCTACAGCGCCGGACAGTTCGATGCCTGCACCATGACCAACATGGATGCCCTGACCATCCCCGCCGCCGCCGGCACGGACAGCACCGCGCTGATCATCGGCGACTTCTCCAACGGTGCCGACGGCCTGCTGCTGCGCGGCAGCGGCAAGAGCATCCGCGACCTCAAGGGCAAGACCGTGCTGCTGGTGGAAAACTCGGTCTCCCATTACCTGCTCAGCCGGGCACTGGAATGGGGCCTGCTGGACGAGCAGGACGTGACCATCAAGCATGTCTCCGACAGCGAGATCGCCGACGCCTTTCTCTCTGGCCAGGGCGATGCGGTGATCACCTGGAACCCGATCCTCTCGGAAATCCAGCGCAAGGCGCAGGTCAGCATGGTGTTCACCTCCAACCGGATACCGGGCGAGATCCTCGATCTCACCGTGGTCAACAGCCAGACCCTGGCCCAGCATCCCGAGTTCGGCCGCGCGCTGACCGGCGCCTGGTTCGAGACTCAGCGCCTGCTAGGCCTGCCGACGGCTGCCGGACGCGCAGCCCGAGCACAGATGGCCGCCGCGGCGGGTACCAGCGCCGAGGACTTCGAGGACCAACTGGGCACCCTGCGCTCGTTCTATTCGCCACGCAGCGCCCTCAACTTCGCCCGCACCGGCAAGATGCCGGACCTGATGCGACGCGTCGCCCACTTTGCCGATGCCCATGCCCTGCTGGGCAAGCGTGGCCAGGGCCTGACCAACCTGGGTATCGAGTTCAGCGGTGAAAAGACCATCGGCAACCCGCAGCGCGTCCTGCTGCGCTTCAACCACGCCTACATGCAGCTGGCTGCCGACGGCGCCCTGTAGCGCCCCAGCAGGCGGCACGCCAGCCGCACCACGCACCAGCACGGCGCAGCCTGCCCTCGACGAGCCGCAGCGCAGCGCCAAGCGCCGCACCTTGCGGCGCATGGCACGATGTTCGCTAAGAACATCGGGTGCAGGAACAACCCCGGCCAGCCGGGACCGCGGCACCACAATTTGCAATAGCCGGCTAGGGTTCCGGCTCGCCACAGGCGAGTGACTGGTCCGAGAGCTGGCGACCTCCAGCGAGGTTACACGGCGGGACAAAAGCCCGGGAGAACGCGCCCCATCCGTGGGGAACCGCCGCGAACTCCTGTCCGCCACCGTCAAACTGGAGGTTCATCATGGCTACGCCCCACTCGCACCAGCGGCACCCTGCCGCCTACCGGACAGCCGTCAGCGGCGTCGTCGCGCTCTAGCCGTGCACGCCCTTCGCTACAGGCCCGACGAGGACTCTCCATGCGCCTGATCAACCGCCATCCGGACCGCAGCGGCCGCCTGCTGCTGATCCTGCTGCCCTTCGCCCTGCTGCTGTTCGTCTACTTCAGCACCTCGACCACACGCCTGGCCGAGAACCCCAACGACAAGCTGCTGCCCAGCGCCAGCCAGATGATCGATGCCGTCGACCGCCTGGCCTTCAGCGAAGACAAGCGCACGGGCAACTACCTGTTCTGGCAGGACAGCGCCTCCAGCCTCACCCGCCTCGCCATCGGCCTCGGCGTGGCGGCGCTGGCCGGACTGGTGCTGGGCATCGCCGCCGGCAGCGTGCCGCTGTTCGGCGCGCCGCTGTCGCCGATGCTCACGGTGCTGTCGATGATTCCCCCCCTGGCCATCCTGCCGATCCTCTTCATCGTCTTCGGCCTGGGCGAGCTGTCCAAGGTGATGCTGATCGCCATCGGCATCACCCCGTGCATCGCCCGCGACATCGAACAGCGTGCGCGGGAAATTCCAGCCGAACTGCTGATCAAGGCTCAGACCCTCGGCGCCAACTCCTGGACGCTGATCCTGCGCCTGGTGCTGCCGCAACTGATGCCGCGCCTGTTGATCTCGCTGCGCCTGATGCTCGGCTCGGCCTGGCTGTTCCTGATCGCCGCCGAGGCCATCGCCAGTACCGACGGCCTCGGCTACCGCATCTTTCTGGTCCGCCGCTACATGGCCATGGACGTGATCCTGCCGTACGTCGTCTGGATCACCCTGCTGGCCTGGCTGATGGACCTGGGCCTGCGCCAGGTGCTGCGTCTGTGCTTCCCCTGGCACGCAGGAGGCAAGGCATGACCCTGTTCAGCCAACACATCGTCCCGCTGAGTGAACCCGCCATGAGCGAACCCCGTACCGCCGCCAGCCCGTCGCCAGGCGCCTTCATCGAAGCGCGCCACCTGTGGCAGGAGTACGGCGACCAGGTGGTGCTGGAACGCCTCAACCTCAGGGTCGAAGAAGGCGAGTTCTGCACCCTGGTCGGTGCCTCCGGCTGCGGCAAATCCACCTTCCTGCGCATGCTGCTCGGCCAGGAACGCCCCAGTCGCGGCGAGCTCCTGCTCGGCGGTGCCCCGCTCCCCAACGAGCCGGACCCGAGCCGTGGCGTGGTCTTTCAGCGCTATTCGGTGTTCCCCCATCTGAGCGTGCTGGACAACGTCGCCCTGGGCCTGGAGCTGCCGCGCGCGCCCGTACTGGGGCGCCTGTTCGGCGCAGCCAAGCGCGAGGCCCGCGAGCGTGCCGCCAGCATCCTAGGCCGGGTCGGCCTCGGCCATGCCCTGGACAAATACCCCAGCGCGCTCTCGGGCGGCATGCAGCAGCGCCTGGCCATCGCCCAGGCGCTGGTGATGCAACCGCGCATGCTGCTGCTCGACGAACCGTTCGGTGCCCTCGACCCCGGTATTCGCAAGGACATGCACGCCCTGCTGCTGGAGCTGTGGCAGGAAACCCGCCTGACGGTGTTCATGGTCACCCACGACCTGTCGGAAGGCTTCAGCCTCGGCACCCGCCTGCTGGTATTCGACAAGGTGCGCCACGACCCGCAGGCCCCCAACGCCTATGGCGCGCGTATCACCTACGACATTCCGCTGAACGCCGCACGCCGCGCGCAGGCGCAGCTGCCCAGCGAAGTGGCCGAGCGTATTGCCGCACGCTGATCGTCCGCCCCGAGCACGTTGCCGATCAGTTCAACACCGTAGCCCGGATGAAGTCCGGGGATTCACCGGGACATCGCCCCGGATTGCATCCGGGCTACAACCGAGCACCATACGCTGATCGTCCGTAGGAGCCCGCTTGCGGGCGATCCATCGCTGGTACTGCAAATCGCCCGCAAGCGGGCTCCTACCCCAGGCACATTGCCGATCAGCTCATCACCGTAGCCCGGATGAAATCCGGGGATTCACCGGGACACCGCCCCGGATTGCATCCGGGCTACCCAGCCGAGCGCCATACGCTGATCGTCCGTAGGAGCCCGCTTGCGGGCGATCCGTCGCGGCTAAAGCCCCTCCCACGACTCGTGGCGGACTCCGCCCCGTGGGAGGCGCTTCAGCGGCGAGCTTTTCAGCACCGCATCACGCAGCACCGATGGCTAGCTCAACACCTCGAGATAACGCGCCAGCGTCTCCTGCTCCGTGGCGAACCACTGTTGCGCTTCGCTGCTGCTCGGCGTCGCGAGGTCGGCTTGCCAATCCGGCTCGAGGGTATCGACGATGAAGGTACGCACCCGCGCACGGCCATCCTGCGGATGGTGCAGGTACTGGCGGACGCGCCCCTGCACCGGTGGCTCGAAACCCTCCAGGGGCAGCACCTGGCCGACGCGCGCCGGCACGGTGGACAGTTGCACGCGGTACTCGCCCTGCGCATCGATGCTGGCCAGCGAGGTTTCGCAGTCGAGCAGCGCCGCCAGGGCCGCAGCGTCGCCACAGGCCTGCGCCACCCGCTCACGCAATAGCATGCTCGACGGCCGCGGCTCGAGCGCTCGCCCCTGCACCCAGCCAAGCTGCTCGCCGCAGACGATCAGGCCGCCCCCACGGCGCAACACCTGGCCGGTTTCGCCGTCGCATTCTTCCAGCAGGCGCAGGCCGATCAACGGCCCCCTGCCGGCCTGCAGGCGCCAATCTTCGACATAGGCGCCCGTGGTGCCGAACTCGATCATGCAGTTGCCGATGCGCTGCAGCCGCGCCGGCTCCGGCCAGCGGTTGTGCAACTGCAGCGAGACCCCGCCGCGCCAGCTGAGCATGCCACCCTCCCAGAGGCTGTCGGCCACCCAGCCTTCGTGATTGGCCAGCACGCGCAGCTCGGTGGCGTCATAGTCCTGCCAGGCGCGCCCCGGCAATGGCGGCCCCTCCGGCAGGCGCAGGTCGATGGTGAAGGTGCGGCTCTGCAACCAGTGCACCTGGGTGCGTTCATCGCTGCGGCCATCGGCGAAACTGATGGTGCGTCGGCGAAAGTGCCCGAGCATCCAGTCCGGCACGCCGCCCTCGACGCGCATCGGGTGGCGTGCCGCCAGTTCGAACAGGTTCATGCCGTCACCTCCCGGCGCCCCTGGCCGAAGCTGGACAGGCCCAGCGTGCCATCGGGGAGCTGCAGCGTGCCGTCTTCCAGACGCTCGCGCAGGTAACGAAAGGTCTGCGCGGTCTGTGCGAACAGGTGATCGCCGCAGCTCACCGGCTGGTACACCCGCTCACCCCGGGGCGCCAGGCCGGCAATCGGCGCGATGCGCGTCGGGTAGTCGCAGGCGCAGAACAGCGGGAAGGCGAAACGCTCCTCGCTGACCTTGCGCACGCGGTGCGAGGTGGCGACGAACTGGCCGTTGCTGAGCACCTCGAGCATGTCGCCGATGTTGATCACGAAGGCGTCCTCGATCAGCGGCACGTCGATCCACTGCCCGTCGCCGTTGAGCACCTGCAGCCCCTCGGCAGTCGGCAGCAGAATGGTGAAGCACTCGTAGTCGGTGTGCGCGCCGATGCCGGGGCGGTCCGCCACCGGGTCGGGGTCGAGCGGATAGTGGATCATGCGCAGCTGGCTGGTGGGGTGGCGGGTGATACCGACGAAGGTGTCCTCGGCCAGTCCCAACGCCAGGGCGAAACCGCGAAACAATGTGTCGCCCAGCGCCAGCGCGGCGCGGTAGTAGGCGCTCACCTCGCGCTTGAAGTCGGCCGAGTCCGGCCACTGGGTCGGCCCCAGCAGCGGGTAGACCTGCACCGCTTCGGTGTAGTCGTAATTGACGTCGTAGGCTTCCTTGAGGTCCTGGCTGCCACCGGCGAACTGCTCCTCGCCTTCCGGCACGTAGCCACTGTGGTTGCTCGACTGACCGATGTAGAAGCGCATCTTTTCCGCCAGCGGCCGGGCGAAGAAGCTGCGCGCCTGGCGGATCAGCCCCTGGCGCAGCTCGCGGGCAATACCGTGCCCGCTGATCTGCAGAAAGCCGACGTCGCGCGCGGCGCGGCCGAGCTCGTCGGCCACGCGCTGGCGCGCGGCCAGATCGGCACAATTGAGACCGGAGATATCGACAAGCGGAATGGACGTGAAATGGGTATGCGCCATGGCAAGCTCCCTTGAACAAGTGAGTTACCTGGTCGTCCAGACAAGCAGCGGAGTCGGGTCGTCCCGAAGGCGCCGGCGAGGCCGCCTCTGCAGCCAGGCTGGTAGCGATTTCCATGCCACCGCCACGGGACGCCGGGAAGCGTATTTCACGCGTCGCCCGCCCTCGAACGGTGCAGCGGACGCCGAAGCAGCCCCATCAGGCAGCACCGATGCCGCCCGGCCCGGCCGCCAACCCGTGGTTCACCGCGTTTGCCGACCTGGCACGCAATTCGCTACGACCTCAGCGTGCAGGTTCCAACCGGGATTTCCCGGAATCGCGGCACCACAATTTGCGAAATGGATGACTAGGGTTCCGATCCGCCCAGGCGGGTGACTGGTCCGAGAGTCATCGACCTCCGATGAGGTTACACGGCGGGATAAAAGCCCGGGAGAACGCGCCTTTCGAACGCTTCGAAACGTGCCGCGACTCCTGCCCGTACTCATCAAGACTGGAGGTTCCAATGCGCAAGTACCGTCTGCTCTCCTTCGCTGCCGCCGGCCTGGCCGCAGTACTCAGCTTCAGCGCCCACGCCGAGAAGAAAGACAGTTTCAGCGTCTGCTGGACGCTCTACGCCGGCTGGATGCCCTGGGGCTATGCCAGCACCTCCGGCATCATCGACAAATGGGCGAAGAAATACGGCATCGACATCGACGTCGTGCAGCTCAACGACTACGTCGAGTCCATCAACCAGTACAGCGTCGGCCAGTTCGACGGCTGCACCATGACCAACATGGACGCCCTGACCATTCCGGCCGCTGGCGGCGTCGACTCCACCGCCCTGTTGGTCGGCGACTACTCCAACGGCAACGACGGCCTGCTGATCAAGGGCGAAGGCAAGACCCTGGCCGACCTCAAGGGCATGCCGGTGAACCTGGTCGAGCTGTCGGTCTCCCACTACTTCCTCGCTCGCGCTCTGGAAAGCGCCGGCATGAGCGAGCGCGACGTGACGGTGGTGAACACCTCCGACGCCGACATCATCGCCGCCTACACCACGCCCGGCGTGGAGGCCGCCGCTACCTGGAACCCGATGCTGGCGGAAATTCTCGCCCAGCCGGGCAGCACCCAGGTCTTCGACTCGTCGAAGATTCCCGGCGAAATCCTCGACATGATGGTGGTCAACACCCAGACCCTGAAAGACAACCCGGACTTCGGCAAGGCCCTGACCGGCGCCTGGTTCGAGATTCTCGAACTGATGCAGGCCGGCACCGTCGAGAGCAGCGAAGCGCTGAGCGAAATGGCCAAGGCCTCCGGGACCGACCTCGCCGGCTACCAGTCGCAGCTGGCCACCACCAAGCTGTTCTACACGCCGCAGGAGACCCTGGACTTCATCACCAGCCCGGCGCTGCCGGAGACCATGACCAAGGTCGCCAGCTTCAGCTTCGAGCACGGCATCCTCGGTGAGGGCGCACGCAGCGCCGATGCCATCGGCATGACCTTCGCCGGCGGCGTCAGCACGGGCGACAGCGCCAACATCAAGCTGCGCTTCGACCCCAGCTACGTGCAGATGGCCGTCGACGGCAAGCTCTGACGCCATCCCATCGCAACGATGATCAGGCGCCCTCTGGCGCCTGACGCTCCGGCTTTGATTCCGAGGTTCCCATGCACACTGCCCTTACCCTGCGCCCGAGCCTGTACGAAGAGACCGTACCTGGCGGCGGGCATACCTCCTTCATCCTCAAGCGCGGGCAACTGCTGCGCATCACCGACATCGAGGGCGGCGCCAACGTCAGCCTGCTGCTGTTCAACGCCGGCGAAAAGAGCGAGCGCCTGAACCTGCCGGACACCCTCAAAGGCCAGCACACCGCCAAGCTCACCGCCGGCCATTGCCTGTACTCGGACATGGGCAGGGTGCTGGCCGCGATCACGGCCGATACCTGCGGCTGGCACGACAGTTTCGCCGGCGTGCTCAACGCCGCCGAGACGCTGGAGAAGTACGGCCAGGGTCGCTACCAGGAACTGCGCAACGGTTTCTTCCGCAACGGCATGGACAACCTGCTGGTGGAGATGGGCAAGTGGGACCTGAACCTGCAGGACCTGCTGATGAACCTCAACCTCTTCAGCCGCGTGGATGTCGACGCCGCCGGGGCCTTCCACTTCCAGCCCGGCAACAGCCAGGCCGGCGACTACATCGAACTGTACGCGCCGATGGACACCCTGGTGGTGCTCACCGCCCTGCAACACCCGATGGACCCGAACCCGCAGTACGCGCCCAAGCCCGTGCAGCTGAGCTGGAGCAAGGTCGCCAGCGACGGCATCAGCGTACTCTGCCGCACCTCGCGCCCGGAGAACGGTCGTGCCTTCCACAACACCGAACGCCAGTACATCTGAGGGTGCCGACATGAGCCTGACCGCAAGCAACCTGCATCCCGAAACCGCCGTCTACCGCCACACCATCCCGGCGGGCGAGCCCTACCTGTTCGAGGTCAGGGCCGGGCAGACCCTGCGCCTGCACGACCTGGAAGGCAACCAGGCGATCGACACCCTGTTCTTCGCCGCCGCCAACCCGCGTGAGCGCTTCGACCCGCAGCGCACCCTGCGCAAGCAGAACCGCGTCTACCTGAGCACCGGCACCGTGCTCTACTCCAACCTCGGCAACCCGCTGCTGACCATCACCGCCGATACCTGTGGGCGCCACGACACCCTCGGCGGAGCCTGCGCGCAGGAGAGCAACACCGTGCGCTACGCCCTGGACAAGCGCTACATGCACAGCTGCCGCGACAACTTCCTGCGCGCCAGCCTGCACGACGGCCGCCTGAGCAAGCGCGACATCGGCGCCAACATCAACTTCTTCATGAACGTGCCGGTCACGCCCGAAGGCGGCCTGACCTTCGAGGACGGCATCTCCGCGCCCGGCAAGTATGTCGAGATGAAGGCCGAGACCGATGTCATCGTGCTGATCTCCAACTGCCCGCAGCTGAACAACCCCTGCAACGGCTGGAACCCGACGCCCGCCGAAGTGCTGGTGTGGGATTGATTGATGCACTCCCCTCTCCCGCTTGCGGGAGAGGGGCCGGGGGAGAGGGTCATGTCATCAACCGCCCCTCTCCCCAGCCCTCTCCCATGAATGGGAGAGGGAGACAAGCCAGCCGGATTTTCCGCCACGGACGACCGTGGCGCATGACCAATGACGGCGGGACGGCCCGCCATGACCTTCGAGGGTCACCCATGTTCGAAAAACTGCTGATCGCCAACCGTGGCGCCATCGCCTGCCGCATCCTGCGCACCCTGCGTGAACTGCAGGTCGGCGGCGTGGCCGTGTACTCCGAAGCCGACGCGGCCAGCCTGCATATCCAGCAGGCCGACGAGGCCTTCTCCCTGGGTGAGGGGCCGGCGACGCAGACCTACCTGGTGGTCGACAGGATTCTCGCCATCGCCAGGGCCAGCGGCGCCACGGCGATCCACCCCGGCTACGGCTTTCTCTCCGAGAACGCCGCCTTTGCCGAAGCCTGCGACGCGGCCGGCATCGCCTTCGTCGGCCCGACGCCCGAGCAACTGCGCGTGTTCGGCCTCAAGCACACCGCCCGCGCGCTGGCCAGGCAACACGGCGTACCGATGCTCGAAGGCACCGAACTGCTGGAGAACGTGGCGGCGGCGCTGGCCGCTGGCGAACAGGTCGGCTACCCGGTGATGCTGAAAAGCACCGCCGGTGGAGGCGGCATCGGCATGCGCGTCTGCCGTTCGGCCGAGGAGCTGAGCGACGCCTTCGACGCCGTCAAACGCCTGGGGCAGAACAACTTCAGCGACAGCGGCGTGTTCATCGAAAAGTACATCCAGCGTGCCCGTCACCTGGAGGTGCAGGTGTTCGGCGATGGCCAGGGCGAGGTGATCGCCCTCGGCGTGCGCGACTGCTCGGTGCAGCGCCGCAATCAGAAGGTGCTGGAAGAAACTCCGGCGCCGAACCTGCCCGCCGGCATGGCCGATGCACTCTGCGCGGCAGCGATCAAGCTGGCCAAGGCGGTCGACTACCGCAGCGCCGGCACCGTGGAGTTCGTCTATGACAGCGAGGCGCAGCGCTTCTACTTCCTCGAAGTGAACACTCGCCTGCAGGTCGAGCACGGCGTCACCGAACAGGTCTGGGGCGTCGACCTGGTGCGCTGGATGATCGAACTGGCCGCCGGTGACCTGCCGCCACTGAGCGAACTGGCCGGCGGGCTGCGCCCCAGTGGGCATGCCATCCAGGCACGCCTGTATGCCGAGGATCCGGGCCGGGACTTCCAGCCCAGCCCCGGTCTGCTCACCGCCGTGGCCTTCCCGCCCGCCGATGGCAAGGCGCTGCGCATCGACACCTGGGTCGAAGCCGGCTGCGAGATTCCGCCCTATTTCGACCCGATGATCGCCAAGCTGATCGCCTGGGCCCCGACCCGCGCACAGGCCAGTGCCGCGCTGGACCAGGCCCTGGCGGATTCCGTGCTCTACGGCGTGGAATGCAACCGCGACTACCTGCGCCAGATTCTGGCCGACGCCCCCTTCGCCAGCGGCTCACCCTGGACACGCTGCCTGGAAGGCCTGGTCTACCAGGCCAGCACCTTCGACGTGCTCAGCGCCGGCACCCAGACCAGCGTGCAGGACTACCCCGGCCGCCTCGGCTACTGGGCCGTGGGGGTGCCGCCCTCCGGGCCGATGGACGACCGTGCCCTGCGCCTGGGCAACCGCCTGCTCGGCAACGACACCGCAGCAGCCGGCCTGGAAATCACCATGAGCGGCCCGACCCTGCGCTTCAATTGCGATGCCGTGGTGGCCGTCACCGGCGCCGATATCCCGCTGAGCGTCGACGGCGCCGCGCAACCGATGAACACGGCCCTGCTGATCCACGCCGGCAGCACCCTGGCCCTCGGCACTATCGCAGGCAGTGGCGCGCGCAGCTACCTGAGCGTTCGCGGCGGCATCCAGGTGCCGGACTACCTGGGCAGCAAGAGCACCTTCACCCTCGGCCAGTTCGGCGGCCACGGCGGCCGTGCCCTGCGCGCCGGCGACGTCCTGCACATCCTGACGCTGAACGAACGCAGCGCAGGCGCACGACTGCCTGCCGAGCTCTGCCCGGCCCTGCCAGCGCTGCGCGAACTGCGGGTGATCTACGGCCCCCACGGCGCGCCGGAATACTTCACGCCAGCCTATGTCGACAGCTTCCTCGCCACCGACTGGGAAGTGCACTTCAACTCCAGCCGCACCGGCGTGCGCCTGATCGGGCCGAAGCCCGAATGGGTGCGCGACAGCGGCGGCGAGGCCGGCCTGCACCCGTCGAACATCCACGACAACCCCTATGCCATCGGTGCGGTGGACTTCACCGGCGACATGCCGGTGATCCTAGGCCCGGACGGTCCCAGCCTGGGCGGCTTCGTCTGCCTGGTGACCATCATCGAGGCCGACCTCTGGCAGCTCGGCCAGCTCAAGGCCGGCGACAAGGTGCGCTTCGTGCCGGTGGAGATCGCCACGGCACGGGAGCTTGCCAAAGCCAGTGCAATCGAGTGCACCACACTCCGTAGGAGCGGCTTCAGCCGCGATATAGCTGGCACACCAATCGCGGATAAATCCGCTCCTACAAGCTCCCCTATCGTGCTCGACCTAGGCGAAGCCGACACCCGCCTGGTCGCGCGCCTGTCCGGCGACACCCACCTGCTGCTGGAGATCGGCCAGCCGGAGCTCGACCTGGTCCTGCGTTTCCGTGGCCACGCGCTGATGCAGGCACTGGAGGCCAAGCGCCTCGACGGCGTGATCGACCTCACCCCGGGCATCCGCTCGCTGCAGCTGCACTACCAGCCGGAAACCCTGCCCCTGCAGACGTTGCTCGACATCGTCGCCGGCGAATGGGACGCGGTCTGCGCCGCGCGCGATCTGCAGGTGCCGTCGCGCATCGTCCACCTGCCGCTGTCCTGGGACGACCCGGCCTGCCAGCTGGCCATCGAGAAATACATGACCACCGTGCGCAAGGACGCCCCCTGGTGCCCGAGCAACCTGGAGTTCATCCGCCGCATCAACGACCTGCCGAACCTCGACGAGGTGTATCGCACCGTATTCGACGCCAGCTACCTGGTCATGGGCCTGGGCGACGTCTACCTGGGGGCCCCCGTGGCCACGCCGCTCGATCCACGTCATCGCCTGGTCACCACCAAGTACAACCCGGCACGCACCTGGACGGCGGAGAATTCGGTGGGCATCGGCGGCGCCTACATGTGCGTGTACGGCATGGAAGGCCCCGGCGGCTACCAGTTCGTCGGCCGTACCCTGCAGATGTGGAACCGCTACCGCGAGGTCGCGGCCTTCGACGGCAAGCCCTGGCTGCTGCGCTTCTTCGACCAGATCCGCTTCTACCCGGTATCGGCCTCCGAGCTGCTGCGCATCCGCCGCGACTTTCCGCTCGGCCGCTTCGACCTGCGCATCGAGCACAGCGAACTGGCGCTGGCCGACTACCAGCAGTTCCTCGCGGATGAGGCCGATGGCATCGCCGCCTTCCGCCACCAGCAGCGTGCAGCCTTCGACGCCGAGCGGCAGCGCTGGATCGACAGTGGCCAGGCGCATTTCGAGGTCGAGGAAGCCGCACCGGAGCAGGCGGAAGACGCTCCGCTCGGCGTCGGTCAGCACGCCATCGAAAGCCACGTGGCCGGCAACCTCTGGCAGGTGCAGGTCAGCGAAGGCGCACAGGTTCAGGCAGGTGACGTGCTGGTGATTCTCGAATCGATGAAGATGGAGATCCCGCTGACCGCCCCCATGGCCGGCACCGTGCGCGAAGTGCGCGTGCAACCGGGCTCGCCGGTGCGCGCCGGGCAGCGCGTGGTGGTCCTGGACGAAGCCTGAGATTCGCCGCTGAAGCCCCTCCCACAGCCCCCTGTGGGAGGACTTCCACCACAACCGCCGACCCCGTCCCGTAGGAGCGGCTTCAACCGCGATTCCTCTGCAAACCCGCCCACACGAATACCCGTGGAAGAAGCTCCAGCCAAAACCTCCCGCCCCATCCCGTAGGAGCGGCTTCAGCCACGATTCCTCCGCAGCCCCGCCCACACGAATACCCGCGGAAGAAGCTCCAGCCACAACCACTCGCCCCCTCCCGTAGGAGCGGCTTCAGCCGCGATTCTTCTGCAAACCCACCCACACGAATACCCGTGGAAGGAGCTCCAGCCCCAACCTCCCGCCTCACCCGTAGGAGGGGCTTCAGCCGCGACCGCCTCCTGGCAATCAACACCGTCATCTCCACCGCCATCGCATCCACTCTCGCAGCCCCGCCCCGAACGCGATCCAGAAGCGAAATGCCCGCAACTTCCAGATTTCACCCACACCACACAACGCTCATCGCCACCGATCACAACTGGCGCTCCCCCTACCCGGCAAGCTAGCATCACGCCATCAGATTGCCCCGGGTTACCCATGTCACTGCCTCCCACACGGCACACGCAAGCCTCGTTGGTGTTGTTGCTCCTGTTCCTGCTCGGCAGCGGTTTTCTCACCACTTCGCTGCTGAGCTACTACGCCTCGCGCGACTCGATTCGCGACAGCATCATCAACACCGAGCTGCCGCTGACCTCCGACACCGTCTACTCGGAGATCCAGAAGGACCTGGTGCGCCCTATCCTCATCTCCTCGATGATGGCCCGCGACACCTTCCTGCGTGACTGGGTACTGGCCGGCGAACAGGACACCGCACAGATGACGCGCTACCTGCGCGAAGTCCAGGAACACTATGGCGCCTTCACCAGCTTCTTCGTCTCCGACAGGAGCAGCACCTACTACCAGTCCAAGGGGGTGCTCAAACGGGTCAAACCGGATGAACCACGCGACGTCTGGTACTACCGCGTGCGCATGCAGCCGGAGCCCTACGAGATCAATGTCGACGTCGACATGGCCAACGCCGACCGCCTGACCATCTTCATCAACTACAAGGTGGTCGACTACGACGGCAACTTCATCGGGGCCACGGGCGTCGGCCTGGCCGTCGATGCGGTGGTCAAACTGATCGACGACTACCAGCAACGCTACGAGCGCAGCGTCTACTTCGTCGACACCACCGGACGCATCACCCTTACCGGTGCGCAGGGCGGGCCGCAGGGGACGAAGGTCGGTGACTCGCTGGCCGACATCCCCGGCCTGAGCGACATGTTGGAGAAGCTGCCCAGTCCGCAGAGCGGCCGCTTCGAGTATCAGGAGCATGGCCGCGAGCACTTCCTCAACGTGCGCTACATTCCCGAGCTGGAGTGGTACCTGTTCGTCGACAAGCACGACAAGGCCCTGGCCGGCATCCGCCAGGGGCTCTACATCAACCTGCTGCTGTGCCTGCTGGTCACCGCCATCGTGCTGACACTGGTGAGCCTGGCGATCCGCCGTTACCAGCAGCGTATCGCCGCCCTGGCCACCACCGATGTGCTCACCGAGCTGCCCAACCGCCGCGGCTTCGACATCCTCGCCGAGCAGGCCCTGCAGGAAGCCCTGCGCGAGCAGAGCCCGCTCTGCGCGGTGCTGCTCGACCTCGACAACTTCAAGCTGATCAACGACGAGCATGGCCACCTCGCTGGCGACGAAGTCCTGCAGCGTTTCGCCCGGCAACTGCGCGACAAGCTGCGCCAGTCCGACATCCTCTGCCGCTGGGGTGGCGAGGAGTTCATCCTGCTGCTGAAGAACACCGACCGCCAGGCCGCCCATGACCTGGCCGAAAAACTGCGCCAGCAATGCGCGGAACAGCGCTACGCCATTGCCGACCAGACGCTGCAGGTCACCGCCAGCCTCGGTCTCAGCCAATGGCAACCGGGCGAGAGCCTGCATAGCCTGCTCGGTCGCACCGACCGCGCGCTGTACCGCGCCAAGCAATCCGGGCGCGACCGCGTCTGCGTCGAACAGTGATGGATACCCAGCGCTGTCCGCTGTGCGGCAAGGCCAATCGTTGCAGCATCGCCGCGGGGCGCAGCGACGAACCCTGCTGGTGCTTCGGGGCGCAGATCGATCCCGCCGCACTCGAACGCCTGACGCCCGAGCAGCGCGACATGGCCTGCCTGTGCCCGGCCTGCGCCGGCGCAGTGGATGCCGCACAACGCGCTGAACGGGACTGAGCCATGCGCCTGGACCGTTTCCTCAGCAACTTCCCGCGCTTCAGCCGCCAGGACAGCCGCCTGCTGGTCAGCGCCGGACGAGTGCGGGTGGATGGCGCAGTGGTGCGCGACCCGCGTAGCGAAGTCCGTGACTTCCAGCGCGTGGAACTGGACGACGAACTGCTGCAAGCGGGCCGCAGCGCGCGCTACTGGATGCTGCACAAACCGGTCGGCGTGGTCAGCGCGACCGAGCACGAGGAACACCGTACCGTGCTCGACCTGCTCGACGAGCCGGACAAGCACGACCTGCACCTGGCCGGCCGCCTCGACCTGGGCACCAGCGGCCTGCTGCTGATCACCAACGATGGCCGCTGGTCACGCCGCATCACCCAGCCGCAGCAGCGCAAGCCGAAGGTCTACCACGTCACCACCGAACAGCCGATCACCGACGAATACGCCGAGGTCTTCGCCCGCGGGCTGTACTTCGCCTTCGAAGACCTCACCACCCTGCCCGCCCAGCTCGAACTGCTGGACAGCCACCGCGCCCGCCTGACCCTGTTCGAGGGGCGCTACCATCAGGTCAAGCGCATGTTCGGTCACTTTCGCAATCGCGTCGTCGCATTGCACCGCGAAAGCATGGGCGAGATCGTCCTCGATCCGCAGCTCGCCCCCGGCCAGTACCGCGCCCTCACCGCCACGGAAATCGCCAGCGTCTGATTGCAGCGCAGTGTCGAAACCTGACTAGCCGACCAACGGTGCCCACAATGGGCGATAAAGATGTGACTCGCCCTTGCATGGCTGCAAGGTAGCTGCTTGAATCGAGCCATAAGTCTTTAGATGACCAGCTGGTCACGACAAGACAAGCTCGTGTTCTTACAGTTGCTGACGCTCTGCGCCGACTGGATTCCTGCCTGGTAACACCGCCCTCTCCCGACCGTGAAACGGTCTGGAGCGCTCGTCTGTTTCGATCCTAACTGCTTGAAATTCCTATACTTATAAAAATCTCTTGCCTGACATGAAGCTGTCACGCTCAGGCGCTTTTCTGACTGCTCAATCAAATGCGAACGGCCACCCGCTCGCCTTGACCCATTTGCGCCAGGAGGAAACGACATGAGGCCAGAAACCGCAGTCGTCGAGATCAACAGGAAGCATAAGGTTCACACGGAGTTCTACGGCAATCCGGCAGCAAGCAAGACCATCATCCTGGTCAATGGCTCTCTGGCGACCACGGCCTCGTTCGCGCAAACGGTCAAATACCTGCAGCCCCAGTTCAACGTGGTGGCCTTCGATCTGCCCTACGCCGGGCAGTCGAAGCCGCACAACAGCGACTTCACGCCGATCAGCAAGGAGGACGAGGCCACCATCCTGCTCAAGCTGATCGACCACTACGGCGCCCAGTACCTGATGTCCTTCTCCTGGGGCGGCGTCGCCTCCATGCTCGCCCTGGCCCAGCGCCCTGCCACGCTGGAGAAGGCCGCCATCTGCTCCTTCTCGCCGATCCTCAACGTGCCGATGCTCGACTACCTGCACAAGGGCCTGCGCTTTCTCAATGCCGTGGACCGCGACAACATCGCCCTGCTGGTCAACAGCACCATCGGCAAGCACCTGCCGTCGCTGTTCAAGCGCTTCAACCACAAGCACGTCAGCACCCTGGACGAACACGAGTACCGGCAGATGTACGCACACATCAAGCAGGTGCTGAATATGGAAGCGCACTGCAGCATGGAGTGCCTGCAGGCCATCGACATCCCGCTGCTGTTCGTCAACGGCGACCGCGACGAATACACCTCGGTGGAAGATGCCTGCCTGTTCGCACAGCACATCGACAACGCCCAGTTCGCGGTGATCGACGATGCCGGGCACTTCCTCGACATGGAGCACAAGGCTGCCTGGCTGCAGACCCAGCGCGTATTGCTGGACTTCTTCAACGCCCCCAGCAAACGCCTGCAACTGCCGGCCAAAGGCGACCTGCGCGACCTCCAGGCCATCGCGGTATGACGGCCCGCAAGCGCGGAGCGGCTGCATCTGTCGCAACGCTTCGCGCTTCATTTCTGTGCCGAGTTCCGGTATAAAGGCACCCGCTGCGGGTGTCGTATAATGGTAATACCCTAGCTTCCCAAGCTAGAGCCGTGGGTTCGATTCCCATCACCCGCTCCAGACAGCCAAGAAAAGCCCCGTCATCACTGACGGGGCTTTTTCGTTTTCGGCGTTTGGCAGACTTGACCCCAATGATTCAGGCTAGGAAAAATGTCTGCCTGACGGCCAACCAGAAAATGAATCGCCTCTTCCCTTCTCCTCGAGCGATAGCCGACGTACAGGTGAGGAGCCACCTTCAATGGCCGGCTAGCGGGAGGAGCACGACGGAGATCGGCCAAACTAGATCAGGCGACGACGACGCTAACCGAAGAATGGGTTAGCCCTCGCGGGATAACGGCCATTCTTCTTTTGGCAACTTTCAGCCGAGGGCTGCATGCGCAAGCGATTAGTAAAACTTTCTTTCACAGTCCTGCTATTTGTTGGAGTGCTAGGACTATACCTTGCCTTTTATGGCCCTTTCAAAATAAGCCTCACAGGGTTTGTCATTGCAAGCATGATTACCGCGATCATTGTTTATTTTGACGTCACTCTCAGAGGCAACACTTATAACATCCACGACCGGCTGAGCGCTCCAAACTTAATTATTTGCACTATCCTTTACTTCACACTTTCAGGATGGGTATTGGTCAGAGCAGGACATGAATTAATCAGCGAACGCCAAATTAACACAGGACTTTTCAGCACATCTGTAAGAGGCGGCTACAAAGCAAAGCTCTGTAGACAAGGTATTACTATTCGCGAACCAGTTGAATTCTCAGGATTACAGCTTTGTTTATCACATCAAGTTTTCTCAAACGCTATACACGATGCTGAGGTTGATCGCCTGACGCGTCTACGGCGGATTGTCTTTGGCCTTGACGTCTCGCTACTCGGGAAAAAAATATTCTTACCAACAAAAGTAAAAAATGGGGCGTGAGGATGGTGCACAGCAGGTCGACCACAGCAGCCTGGTCAACTATGAGCTAATCGATAGTTAACCCACTCCATAAGGGATCGCGCCCCAAAAAGCAGCTAAACACGGGGATGCCCGAGCAAAATTAAACCCTGTGCGAGCAAAGCAGTTCAAATAGTAACGTCTGAATTAAGCCAACCTACTAAGCGGGCCTGGCTTGAATGAATTGCTAGCCCCCAGTCAGTAGCGTTTGAAATCGAACGCGTACTCTTTCCGCCATGTGCCGTCCTGGCGGTTGAACGCAATAAGAATATTTTCCATCTCTTCTATTGTCTCAGGTGGATTGATAATTACGGCATCTACTCGGTCGTAGCGATCCCTGTACATTGCGGAAAGACCATGCTCAGGATCAAGGCTGCCACCGACCTCCATTGAGATACCCGGTGAAGTGACGACAACAACCTGATGAAATCCATTGATCCAATCAACGCTTCGCAGTACTGATTGAATGGCATCATTGGAGATTGTGGGGTACGAAACGACGGGGTCATCTCCGAAGTTCGAGATGACATGAATACCTACCTTTGACTCAGCAGGGTCTGATTGCCAAGAGTTAGTCTGGGCAGGGGAACTGATTGGCAGGAGCATTGTAAAGAGACTGGTTAGAAATCGTTTCATAGTAGGGCCTAACATTTAATTAAAGAGCTGTTTTAGTCGGTTCCGAGCGAGCGACTTGAAGCATTTGCTATGCGTGCTGTGCAAGCATTTTCCTGGCTTCATTTTGCACGGACTCATAGCTTGGATACTCAGACTGCATTCTGGACACATGCTGCCATTGCTTGATTGCACGGCCTTTTTTACCTGACTTAAAAAGTGCTTTTGCTAAGAATAGGCGGGCATCACCTTCGCAATAGTGAGGTTTCAGTGAAATTCCTTTTTCTAAAGCTTCAATGGATTGCTTCCAATGGCCGCATTTTTGAAGGCAAACTCCAAATGCGATGAAGTGCCGAGGGTCGTTAGATTTCTTAATTATTTCTTTGTAAGTCGAAATTGCCGTTTTATGTTCGCCTCTGGACTCTAGCTCCATAGCTTTTTTGTAAAGTTCTTCGCTATCCATAGTGACTCGCATAACAAGTAAGCTAACGAACTGCCAAAAGCACAGCCTTTGTACGCCCAGCGGACGAAGTGAGCGACGTTGAGCGCATTATTAGGAACCTTGCTCGCAGAACTTCTTGAAGCCGGCAAGCCTGGCCTTGACTATTCTTTTGAAATAAACACTTGCCACATATTCTGAGAGTATGGGTATTGCCCATTTCTTGGTTTTGATTGAGTAGCGAAACTTTACTTTTGTTGAGCTGACGGTAATGGGCTTGAAAACCCAGCTACCACCGAAGCTTTTGATGAACGCTGGGCCTTTGGTCATGACTATGGCTGCCGTTGTAGGTGGGGCAACCTGAACAAACTCAACCTCCATTGTTAAGCCGGATTTAGCGACTATGAGTGACTTAACCCCGATGCCTACCTCGGTTGCATTACCCAGAAGTTCTATCTTCTCAGGAAAGGGATCCCACTGATACCTAACTGAATAGTCCTGAGATGCAGCATAGACAGCCGCTGAGGGGGCGTTGATGATCAGTTCGTACTCGACCAGGGCCATAACAGTGTCTAGCGCCTAAGTAAGGGGGGACGAAGTATACAGTGAGCGACTGGAGCAATCCGCCATGCTTTACTGGCAGTTTGGAAAAAAGGGGACAGATTTATTTTTAGACCAGTGGCACTGTACCATAAATAAATCTGCCCCCTTTTCCTGAGCTAATACGTGGAATTACACATCGAACGGCCACTTATTAAGCCTATCAAGATAACTCCGACTGACTAATTCCCAGTGCATTAGCGTCGTCATGAAGCTTGTACTTTCACTTGACCATTCAGGCAACCCCAAAACTCACCACCAAACAGAAACCATAGTTCCTTATTTGTTCTTTCAGAATTTTGAGCCTCAACCCTGAAGACCAATTGTAAGCTATCCACTATTGGGAAGGGGCTTTTTTTTGCGACAACTGGCTCAATGGCTACTACCTTATAACTGTTTTCTAGTAACCACTTTCTAATATGGTTAGGCCCTCGACTATACATGCAAAAGGCCCAGGCTAAGCCCGGAATTATATATAGCACGCCAAAAGACATGAGCATCACGCAACCCTGCGCGTCATGGCCAAACTGACTAGCTACAATTGTACTTGCCGCTATTATCGAACACCTAATTAAGTTCTTCATTTTATGCCAGACGCATCGGAGAAAAGGGGACAGATTTATTTTTAGACCAGTGGCGCTGTACCATAAATAAATCTGTCCCCTTTTCCTGGTCGCCGTGCAGCCGATTGTTAGGGCTTGGCTGGCCAACGATGCAACCCCCATTTTAATTCACCGTTCTCTACTCTACGACCACCACACCTAGGATAACCTGGGGGAACACATGCGATATTCTGCATTGAAGCCTGAATCTCAAAGCGACCAAAGATACCTTTTAGCTTATTATGCTCAGGGTTTAGTTCGAAAAGAGAGAAATAGATCAGCTCGCCAAGCGATTTGCATAGCCACTCTTCAACTTCCTCATCTTCACCCAAAGGAGTAGTAAAGGTTATGGATTCTGCCATTTCTTTAAGGCTGGCGTACTGTCTTATAGACCAACTACAGAACTCAAGAATATCGTCTGCATAGCATTGGTCAATAACATAATCCATATCTTCTTTAGAAATGGACTCCTCTTCTTCGTCTGAAATTTGATCGTATAAAAATTTAGCCGCTAGGCTTCCAAGCTTATGAACAACAAGACCGGGGTGTTCACCACTACCGCCACCAAGAATAAGATTATTTGGAGTAGCACTAAAGTCATAGTCACCCCATTTATTTCCCTCAATAACTTGGAGTGAGCGATAAATAGGAAGATATCCTAATGATCCAATATATTCGTGATCGTAAGAATCAATATAACTCATAAGCTTCCAACTTTGATGGCCCTAACGATTAAGCTAACGGGCGGCCAAAAGCGCAGCTTCTGGACGTCCGGCGAACGGAGTGAGCGACAGTTGAGCGCATTGTTATACGCCAGTTCGACGCTGCGCTTTTTCATTGGTTTCTAGCCGCTTTCCGCCTTTGTATGAAGCATATGAGCCGTAGAAGAAAGCAAGGCCCAGTACTGCAAAAATAGTGACGCCATAATTGCTTCCAGTGATGACCGGTGCAATGCCAATGATTAAAAACACCAGGCCGCATATGAAGTTAAAGATTGCGCCATTTTTGTATGTGTTACTTATTTTCTTAATGCTTTGCTTTGATAGGGATAGGTATTCTTCAAGGTCAGTGACGGCTTGCTCGCATGAATTTTTACATGCGCAGATTCCGTTCACTAGGGAAAGGCAATCACGGCATATTGCCTTGTAGCAATTCTTACAAGTTGCTACGGCCTGAATTTCATGGTTGTGGCACTGCATGATTGCTCCTTACGTATAACGCCTAGTAGAAAAAAGGGGACAGATTTATTTTTAGACCAGTGGCGCTGTACCATAAATAAATCCGTCCCCCTTTCCTGGTCCCGGTTCTAGGAATACGCCAATGGGTTATGAACGCAGAGTTGCAATTAAGCGTTTAGGATTACGTAGTAGATCCAGGCTATCCAGAATGTTTAAAGAAACAACGTCAGCGCAGGCCAGTGTCGCTGCTGAAGCACCTTCTCTTTGAATTAATGCAACACCGACAGCAGCTGATTGCAGCATTTTCCTATCGTTCATGCCATTGCCAATTGCGAAAACGTTTTCTGCGCCTAGCGCAGAGATAAATTCAAACTTTGCTTCTGCCTGGTATTCAAGTGGGATAATTTTTAGTTTCACGGGCAGATCGGAAAGCTGGTTTTCTGCAATGCCAAAAGTGTCGGCTGTGATAACGTAAATATCTACATCAAGTGCAAGTGCGGTAAGTGAGTCGCGCACGCCAGGTAACAGCACGCCATCTAATGCGAGAGTCCCGTTATAGTCACATACGACGTGGCTAATCTGTAGGTCTCTAAATCCTGGAATATGTATTTCTATCATGTACTGATTGAACCTAACGTTTGGTTAAGGGGCGGGCTTTAGCCCGTCCCAGTGAGCGAAGCGAACGGTTTGAACCAGCTGTTATGCGCACTACCACGCACAACCGTTACAGCCTTTTTTGAAATTATAGCTTTCTAACTGCTCAAGCCTGTCAAGTGTTCTACGTGTCAGGCAGATGCTGCGACTAGAAGAAACTAGATTATCGTTTTCCTTTCGTGGCTCGTAAAAAGTACAGTCAGCATCTCGAAATTTTACCCATAGCCGCTGCGCGGCTACTAAGTTCTTTCTACTCTCAAGATCAAGAGAATTACTCAACTTTGAGTATTGATCATTTAGCTCTTGATCCGCTTTTCTGTAAAGGGTAGAGAAGCAGCCGGATATTTGTTTATAAGACATATATTCGCCGCACTCTTTCTCTCCTGATCTCAAGTCTTGTGAGTCAGCAAAAGAAAATTGGGTGCAAATTATTGCCAGCATGAAAGCTATTGTTGTGCGCATGCTGATTCCTTGGTGTCATAACGTTTGGTTAAGGGGCGGGCTTTAGCCCGTCCCAGTGAGCGAAGCGAGCGACTTGAACCATTTGTTAGAGGGCATGACGCCGCGACCTCAGCAGGTGGATACAAATTAGCATTGGAATGACTACACCAATAGCGGTGTTTACGCTCATTATGCCGATTGCGCCTGTAATGCTTGTGGTGAAGGGCTGCCCGACTATGTCGATGTATAGGTAGTACCACAAGCTTATTATTGGGTACGCCGTGAAGAACATAACGCCAGCCGCTGGGGCAAAGCAAAGCCAAACGAGCTTGTTCCCGAGCTTATAGTTTGTAACTGCGAGCACAAAATACAGTGTTGTTGCTGAAAGGGCTATTAGCGCTCTGCTTATATATCCTTGATTAAGCCAACTGCCTGATGCCAGTAGCAAGGCAACACACCAGAAGGCTTGGTGGTAAAGCGCTGTCTTTGTGCTTTTGGTGCGGACATCCGATGTCACTAGAATAACCTCTAACGATTAAGCTAACGAGCGGCCAAAAGTTCAGCTTTTGGACGCCCAGCGAACGAAGTGAGCGGTAGTTGAGCGAATTGTTAGAGCCCAACACCTTTGCTTTTGAGCCGGTACTGTTGAGTGAGGCTATGCCATTTTGGGTAAGCAGGGGAGCTAGAACTTAACCATACGCACGCCAATGCCTGACGCACTTTCTGTGAGGTTTTCGCTGGTAGTTCCAGCGCGTCTGCTGCTGAGCCCCCAACCCTTGTAAGTAGATCCTCCAGAGGACCTGCTGCTACATAAGCTAGCTCTGCATCGTTGGCAGCTGCTTCAATCAGCGCTAGGCAGAGCGGGAGACCACACTCTAGGTCGTGCACTGCATCATCGACAGCTTCCCATGCCGAGGAGAGTGTTTTGTCTTTGGTTCGGTAGTGCATGAGATATGCAGAGACTAATTCAGGCAGCGCATCCATTGCTTTGGGCTCTAAGAGGGAAAAAAGGGGGCAGGGAAAAAAGGGGACAGATTTATTTTTAGACCGGTGGCACTGTACCATAAATAAATCTGTCCCCTTTTCCTGTTCGACTCAAGACACCCACTCCAGACGCTCTGGTAGGCTTCCCGACTTGTACGCAACTGCTACCTTTCGTGCAGCCCTGGCAAAGAATACTTCTCTGGTGTCTTTGGTCATGGAAATTGATTCCGTCTGCTTGTCTAGGCGGAGTTCGCCATCCTCGCTAGGGAAAGCTGAGTCGTAAAAACGGAACGTAGCCTCACTATCCGTTTCGCTGAGTTTCTCAATAAGAATGTGGAACGCCATTTGAGGTTTGCCTAACAGTGATTAGATAGTCTTCTTCACTAACACATTAGTAGAGCCGGCGGTATAACTACGCACTGCAGGGTGCAACCATCCATAAGAAAAAAGGGGACAGATTTATTTTTAGACCAGCGGCGCTGTACCATAAATAAATCTGTCCCCTTTTCCTCCTAAGTGAGCGACAGTTGAGCGCATTGTTAGGCGGCGCACCAACATTTTAGTTATTTTCATGGTGAAGTGTCTGTTTTTATTATGTTTAGCATGCCGCCATATAGCATGCCAGCGCACCACGCATTGGTTAGCCCTGTAAGCATGACCGGGGCATAAAAGTCATCTACACCCTCAGCTATTTCTTTAGTAAGACTGGCCAAACGCTTTGTGCCGATACCAGGTATTTCGCCGGAAGTTAAATTCTGTGACCATGCCGCTAGTGCCAGTTCTGCAGTCTGGGCAGTCACCTGCTTTATGTATGTCCCACCGCGGTATTCCCAGATGACCGTGTACGTACTCATAAAGAGCCTAGCTATTAATTAGGCGACATTGCTGTCGCATAACACACCTTGACGATGTCGGATAACGTTCCTTGTCATGCAGCAATGCCTTGATTCGCTTGAATACAAGAAGAAGGAACGCGACTCTGAGTTGACGGAAAACGACAACGCAGCCGATCAGCCAAGGCAACGTAATGGCCAGACGCTACTGGCAGGCTTGAAAACTGTCCAGACGGCGTGTCGAAAAAGTGTCGAGATCACTGCAAGAGAAAGCGGAGAAATGCCGCACTGGACAGCCTGGAAGGCCAGAAAAGCCGGGCTTTGCGGATCACTGCGTGGGGCTGGAAAGGGTTCGATTCCCATCACCCGCTCCAGACAGCCAAGAAAAGCCCCGTCATCACTGACGGGGCTTTCTCGTTTCTGGTGTTTGGCCAACCTGAACTCAAGCACTCAGGCTAGAAGAGATGCCTGCGTTAAGGTCAACCAGAGGACAAATCCCCCCCTTTTCCCGGATGCTCCCTCAACGCACCGACGAAAATCTACCTTCATCCCCCCGTGGTTAGCAGGCAGTAGCTAGACGCCGATGTGCCCTAACTCACGCCCCCAGCGGCGTCGGCCTGAATGAATTACTAGGCCGCCCCGGTCTGTGTACGGCCAACCTTGAACCTACTTTGGGAGAAGGCACTTGGCAGCAATGAACGCTACTGCGCCTGAAAGAGGTACCAGCAAGAGCGTGACTCCAAGCCCACCGAAACGGCAGGCGAGCGCCGGCAGAGTGAAGGCATCGCTACAGGCAATACGTGAGATGAAATCCAGATGGTTCGTGACCCACCACAACGTCAGAAACGAGACCAGCAACCCAATGGCCACTGAGACGGCTGTTCTCATCAAAAGCTTGGAGTCGTTCATGCGGTCTGACGTCCGAGATGCAAGGGAAAAGGGATAGAACTGTTTATAGGCAGCTCAGCCGACAACAAAACTAATCGAAGCCTGCCCCAACGCGACATAGCGATCACCCAGGAAGCAGCTAGATGCTGGTATGCCCGAGCACATCAAGCCAAATGCGGGTGAAGTATTCGAATGGCAACGCTTGCTCAAGGGGCAGGCTTCAGCCCACCCCAGCAAGCGACGCTAGCCACAGCAGCCAGACATGTCTAGCCACCCCGTGTCAAAAATGGCGAAGGGCAAGGAAGATTCCGCACTGATCGCGCAAGGCGTGTGAAGCCTCACGCACGGATGACGGCCAGGGACCTGGAGGATATTCGACGCTGCCAGTCGTCGCTGCTGTTTCGATATGATGGCGGCCGTTACCGCATGCCGAGAAATGGAATTCCCTCATGAACGATCGCCAGTTCCTCACCAGACGCAGCATCCACCTGTGCCGTCTGATCCTGCTGACACTGGCCATCTACAGCGGATGCGAGATGCTCATCGAGCTTTGGCACAACGAGTACTCTGCGGCGCGGAGCAATCTCGCAGCGATGATCCTGCTGCTGTTTTTCTGGTCGCTTGAGCCACTGACCAACAGCCTGCAGAAATCCAGTTCATCACCGGAGCAGCGATAGATTCGCGGAGTACGTCCGAGGCGTTCCTGCCATCTGCCATGTCGCCAAGGCTGCTGAGAAGCGACTGCCCTCCCCATTCATGGGAACTTCTGCCCCCCAGGGCCTACAGAAAACTATGTGTCTTTTTCTGGAGGCCCCTGGCGATGGAGCAATGGAATATCTGGCTGGACCAAGAGTTCTGGCTCAACGTGGCGATCGTCGTGGTTGCCACCGCGCTGATCTACAGCGTGTTGCGTACCCTGGTCAGTACCCTGCACAAACGACTCAAGGCCTGGTCGAAGGGGCAGGACGGCAGCTGGCCAAACTTCCTGGCGGCGGTGATCGGCCGCACCAGCCGCTCGTTGCTGCTGGCCTTTTCCTTGCTGCTGGCGTTGCGCCTACCGGAGCTGCCCGACGGCTGGCAGAGCGCGCTGAGTCATACCTGGTTCGTCGCCCTGGCCCTGCAGGTGGCGCTGTGGGTCGATAGCGGCGTGCGCCTGTGGTCACGCAGTCTGCTGATGAGCAAGAACGGCGGCCACTACAACCCGGTGATGACCACCATCATCAGCATCATGGTCCTGATCGTGGTGTGGTCGGTGATGCTGCTGTCGATCCTGGCCAACCTGGGGGTGGATATCACCGCGCTGGTGGCCAGCCTGGGCGTCGGCGGTATCGCCGTGGCACTGGCAGTGCAGACGGTGCTCAGCGATGTGTTCGCCTCGCTGTCGATCGGCGTCGACAAGCCGTTCGAAATCGGCGATTTCGTGGTCTTCGGCGAGGTAGCCGGGACCATCGAGCACATCGGCCTGAAGACCACGCGCATCCGCTCCCTCAGCGGTGAGCAGGTGGTCTGTGCCAACGCCGATCTGCTGCGCCAGGTGGTGCACAACTACAAACGCATGGACACACGCCGCATCGTCTTCAAGTTCGGTATCAACTACGACACGCCGAGCGACAAGGTCCGCCAGGTGGCCGAGGCGGTCGGCGATATCGTCCGGGCCACGCCCAAGGCCAGGTTCGACCGCGCGCATTTCCTCGGTTTCGACGAAAGCCAGCTGACCTTCGAAGTGGTCTATATCGTCCTGACCTCGGACTACAACCAGTACATGGACATCCAGCAGGAGATCAACCTGCAACTGCTCGATGCCTTGCGCGACCTGGACGTGCGCTTCGCCCTGCCCCGTCGCGACCTGCGCCTGGTGGGCGAACGCACGCCAGTGATCAAGGTCGCCGGCATGCCGCAGCAGGTCGACAACGGTGAAACCCGTGAGGATCAGCGGCTGCCCCGGTTCAGCTAGGCAGTGCGGACAACGGCCCAACTGATGGCGCGGGGTGGGCGCGCCAGTCAAGGGGGCCGCCACGCCTGCCCGAGCCTTCAGCGACGGCGACTGGGCCGCTTCGTAAAATATCAACAACGCCTGCCCGGCAGCACCGACGCGCCCCCTTGATTGCCTGTATTGCCCGCTCTTGGGGCTCATCGTTTGTCGATTTTCTGCCCAGCAGGCTTTTATCTGTTTGACATATTTTACGTTTTTGGCAGACTGCCCGCCCATTGCGGCAAGTGGCCGCGAACCCGCAGCGGCATCTGCCGTGGCGGTTTCGCTCGCCAGCCGTGACACGCCATGAAAACAACAATTCTGTCGGTCCAGGCGGCCTAGCGGGCACTGCCCACGCCGGACGACGGGCGAGCCACTGGTATCCACCCCATGCTGATCTGGTTTGTTGCGATCTACCTGCTGTTCACTGTCGGTGTCGGCTTCTATGCATCCACCCGTGTCAAGAACGCCAAGGACTTTGCTGCCGGCGGCAGGAGCATGTCCTTCCCCCTGGTCGCGGCCATGGTGTTCGCCACCTGGTTCGGCTCCGAAGCCCTGCTGGGCATACCGGCCACCTTCATCGAAGACGGTTTCGCCGGCATCGTCGAAGACCCGTTCGGCTCCTTCGGTTGCCTGATGCTGGTCGGCCTGATCTTCGCCCGCCCGCTGTACCGCATGAACCTGCTGACCATCGGCGACTTCTTTCGCAAGCGCTACGGCCCGCACGTGGAGATCTTCACCAGCCTGGTGATCATCGGCTCGTACCTGGGCTGGGTGGCGGCGCAGCTGACCGCCCTCGGCGTGGTGTTCAACGTGCTTTCCGACGGGTCCATCAGCACCACGCAGGGGATGCTGATCGGCACCGGCATCGTGCTGCTCTACACCCTGTTCGGTGGCATGTGGTCGGTGGCGCTGACCGACTTCATGCAGATGATCATCATCGTCCTGGGGCTGGTCTACCTGACCTGGCTGATCGGCGACATGGCCGGTGGCGCCGATGTGGTGATCAGCCACGCAGCGGCCGAAGGCAAGTTCACCTTCATGCATGCCTTCGAGCCACGGGATATCGTTGCCTTCATCGCGGCAGCGGTGACGCTCATGCTCGGCTCGATCCCGCAGCAGGACGTGTACGCCCGCGTCATGTCGGCCAGGACCGAGAACATCGCCGCCCGCGCCTCCATGGCCGGCGCGGTGTTCTACCTGTCGTTCTGCATGCTGCCGATCTTCCTCACCTACGCCGCTTCGCTGATCGACCCGGCGATGGTGCAGCGCTGGCTGGCCGAGGATGCGCAGATGATCCTGCCGCACCTGATCATGGAGCGCACGCCGCTGTTCGCTCAGGTGATGTTCTTCGGTGCCCTGCTGTCGGCGATCATGTCCACCGCCTCGGGTACCCTGCTGGCGCCGTCGGTGACCTTCACCGAGAACATCCTGAAGAACTTCGTGCCGGCCATGAGCGACCGCCAGTTCCTGCTGGCCATGCGTATCAGCGTGGTGGCCATGACCATCGCCACCTCGGTGTTCGCCCTGCACTCCACGGCGAGCATCTACGAGATGGTCGGCAATGCCTACAAGGTGACCCTGGTGGCCGCGGTGGTGCCGCTGTTCGCCGGCCTGTTCTGGAAGCGTGCGACGACCCAGGGCGCACTGTTCGCCATCGGCCTGGGCCTGGCGAGCTGGATCATCCTGGAACTGACCTATCAGGAAACCGACTTCTGGCCGCCGCAACTGGCGGGTCTGCTGCTCAGCCTGCTGGGGATGGTGGTGGGCTCGCTGATACCGCAGTTCAGCCGTGATCGCGGCGAGAGCGTGCAAGGCATCACAGCGGCAGCCTCGAGCAACGCCTGAAGAACGCAGGGCCCCTCACTGTATGAAAGGGCCCTTTTCCACTACATAAGCCATTGAAAAACATCGCTTTTCATCTTCACACGAGACATGTCGGCGGCTAATCTGCCGCCCCATGATTCGACGCCTACTCCCCCTGCTCTGCTGTTTCGCCAGCCTCTCCCTCCACGCCGCACCTGCCACCTTTGCCGAGGCCAAGCGCCTGGCCTGGCCGCTGTACGCCAAGCAGTCGACCGAGTTCTATTGCGGCTGCAAATACAGTGGCAATCGCGTGGACCTGCATTCCTGCGGCTACACGCCGCGCAAGAACGCCAATCGCGCTCGGCGTATCGAGTGGGAACACATCGTCCCGGCCTGGGTAATCGGCCATCAGCGCCAATGCTGGCAGAAAGGTGGGCGCAAGAACTGCGCCGCCAATGATACCCAGTTCCGCAAGGCCGAGGCCGACCTGCACAACCTGGTGCCGAGCATCGGAGAGGTGAACGGCGACCGCAGCAACTACAGCTTCGCCTGGCTGCCGCAGAAACCGCACCAGTATGGCCGCTGCCAGACGGTGGTGGACTTCAAGGCGCGCAAGGTGATGCCACGTCCGGCGATTCGCGGAATGATCGCACGCACCTACTTCTACATGGCCGACCGCTACAAGCTGCGGCTGTCAAAGCAGGATCGACAGCTCTACCAGGCGTGGAACAAGGCCTACCCGGTAGAACCCTGGGAGCGCCAGCGCAATCAGCGGGTGGCGTGTGTCATGGGTTGGGGCAATTCCCATGTGAGCCAAGTGGACATGAGCCGCTGCGCGCGCAAGCGTATCTAGTTCCTGGGGTAAGCGCGCCTCCTGGAGGTCGCGGCTGAAGCACTCCCACGCATCTACGCCTCGGTAGCCCAGGTGCACCCCAGGGGCACCGCCTGGCGTCGCTTCCCGGATTACATCCGGGCCAGGGTCTACTCCGCCAAGCGCTGCAACTCGCGCCGCACCATGCTGGCGAACTCCGGGGGACTAAGCTGGTACAGCTCCTGCGCTACCCAGGACAGCCAGTGCCCCTGCAGTTCGGCCTTGCGCGCCAGCAGGCGCCGAGCCTCGGCTGCAGCACGGGCCTGATGCTCACGGTGGTAGTCAGCGCGGCCTGGTTTTTCTGTCATCACTCTGTTGTCCTTTTCCTCAGCACGGGTGGAGCAGGCATAATCGCCGCCTGTTCGCCCATTTCGACCTTCATCAATGCGCATCCACGTCAGCTTCATCGACCGCGTCGGCATCACCCAGGAAGTCCTGGCGCTGCTTGGCGGGCGCAATCTGAACCTCGATGCGGTGGAAATGGTACCGCCGAACGTCTACATCGACGCGCCGACGCTGAGCGCCGAGGTGCTGCAGGAACTGCAGGGCGCCCTGTTGCAGGTGCATGGCGTGCGCAGCGTGGAAGTGGTGGACATCCTTCCGGGACAGCGCCGCCGCCTGCAGCTGGACGCCCTGCTCGCCGCCATGCCCGACCCGGTGCTGGCAGTGGACGATCGCGCCACCGTGCTACTGGCCAACCCGGCACTGGTCGACCTGTGCGGGCGCGCCCCCGAGGGGCAGAGCATCGCCTCATTGTTCAGTGACGAGGCGCTGCAGCAATCGCTGCTCGGCGCCGGCTTCCACCAGCCGCTGCGCGAGGTGCACTTCGCCGGCCAGCCCCTGCTGCTCGATGCCCAACCGATCACCGAGGATGGCCGTCTCACTGGTGGCCTGCTCACCCTCTATGCTCCCAGCCGCATGGGTGAACGCCTGGCGGCCCTGCATCACGACCACGCGGAAGGGTTCGATTCGCTGCTCGGTGAATCGGCGCCGATCCGTGCGCTCAAGGCCCGCGCCCTGCGTGTCGCCTCGCTCGACGCGCCGCTGCTGATCCACGGCGAAACCGGCACCGGCAAGGAGCTGGTGGCGCGCGCCTGCCACACCGTCAGCGTGCGTCGCAGTGCGCCCTTCCTGGCACTGAACTGCGCCGCCCTGCCGGAGAACCTGGCCGAGAGCGAGCTGTTCGGCTATGCCCCCGGCGCCTTCACGGGCGCCCAGCGCGGCGGCAAGCCGGGGCTGCTGGAGCTGGCCAACCAGGGCACGGTGTTCCTCGATGAGATCGGCGAAATGTCGCCCTACCTGCAAGCCAAGCTGCTGCGCTTCCTCAGTGACGGCAGTTTCCGCCGCGTCGGTGGCGATCGCGAAGTGAAAGTGGACGTGCGCATCCTCAGCGCCACCCATCGCGACCTGGAGCAGATGGTCACCGAGGGCAGCTTCCGCGAAGACCTGTTCTACCGCCTCAACGTGCTCAACCTAGAAGTGCCGCCGCTACGCGAGCGGGGCCAGGACATCCTGCTGCTGGCCCAGCACTTCATGGCCCAGGCCTGCGCGCAGATCCAGCGCCTGCCCTGCCGCCTGGCGCCGGCCACCTTCGCCGCGCTGCTGGCCGGGCGCTGGCCGGGCAACGTGCGCCAGTTGCAGAACGTGATCTTCCGCGCGGCGGCCATCTGCGACAGCAACTGGGTGGAGATGGACGACCTGGATATCGCCGGCACCGAAGTGGCGCCCAGGGTCGACGGGGAAGTCGGCAGCCTGGAACAGGCGATGGACGACTACGAACGCGCGCTGCTGGAGAAACTCTACGCCAGCCATCCCTCCAGTCGGCAACTGGCTGCACGCCTGGGCACCTCGCACACCGCCATCGCCAAGCGCCTGCGCAAGTACGGCATACCCGGCAAGCACTGAGCCCACGCCCGGCAAGCGCAGCGCCCCGCTGGGCGAACCAGCCGCCAGCCTCGAACACGATCTTCCGCTGGATCATGCGGCGCACGGCAGTTGCGCTGCCTGGCCGCGCGCCGACTGGCGCCGCTGACCCAGCCTGAAACCGCCCGAGTGCGGTCAGCTGGCCGGTGCCTTGATCACCCCGCAGGCAACGCGTGCACCGCCACCGCCCAGCGGCTGCGGGTGGTCCGCGTGGTTGTCGGAGCCGGCGTGGATCATCAGTGCATGATCGCGCAATGCCTCCAGATGCTCGAGCCGTGGTGCCAGCACCGGCTGGCTGGCACTGCCATCCGCCCCGACGTAGAGAGCAGGCAGGTCGCCGAGGTGAGCGTCATCTTCCCAGGGGAAGCCATGGCGCCCGGCCTCGTTCGGGTCCCAGTGACCGCCTGCGGCTCCGGCCGGTGTCAGCTTGCCGTCCGCCTCCACCGCGTCGCAGCTGGCCTTGGCATGTACATGGAAACCATGGATGCCCGGCTCCAGGCCCTTGAGGTTCGGGGTGAAGACCAGGCCGTGAGCGGACTCGCTGATGGTCACGGTACCCACCGCCGCACCCGGTCCCTTCTCGGTCGCCTGTTGCATGGTCACGGTGATGGTCTCGCTGGCCTGTACGGAGGCGGCACCGAGCAGTGCGAAGGCCAGGGGAATCAAAGGTTTCATGAGAGTTCGAGCTCCTTGTCGATTAACGGTCTGCATAGGGACCTGCCGAGGTGATCAGCGGTTCCGGACAAGCAGCGTATCGAAATCATTCCACTGTAACGAATACGCAACAAACAGGCAGAAGCCGCAGTGCGCCTGGCGCGACGCAAACTTTTCCATTTACGACGCGACAATCCGTATCGATAACGTTCCAGAACAACCTAGACCATTTTGCACAAAGCACCAGAAAACAATTTAAGCCTTTGATTTTATTGATATTTTTAATACTGGCACTGGCATTGCTAACACTCCATCACCTGCCCGCCACCTAGAAGCGGACACCTTTACCCTTTGAGGAGTTGACATGAGCGAGTTGCGTTTCACCGCCGATCACGAATGGCTGCGTCTGGACAACGATGGTCTGGTAACCGTCGGCATCACCCATTACGCCCAGGATGCGCTCGGCGATGTGGTCTATGTGCAACTGCCGGAAGCCAAGTCCTACGCCCAGGGCGAGGAAGTGGCGGTACTGGAGTCGGTCAAGGCTGCCAGCAACATCGTCATGCCGCTGGACGGCGAGATCGTCGAACTCAACGGCGACCTGGAAGGCAGCCCCGAGCTGGTCAACGAATCGCCCCTGGACAAGGCCTGGTTCTTCCGTATGCGCCTGGCCGACAACGCCGTTCTCGCCGACCTCCTCGACCAGGCCGGCTATGATCGTCTGTTGAATGCCAACGCCGACGCCTGAGTGACCGCCATGACCAAGCTCGATACCCAGAACGAATTCATCGCCCGCCACATCGGCCCGCGCGATGCCGATACGGCTGCCATGCTGCAGCTGCTCGGCTATGACTCGGTCGACGCGCTGACCGACAGCGTGATCCCCGAGAGCATCAAGGGCACCAGCATCCTCGGCGAACAGCCGGGCCTGTCGGAAGCCGACGCCCTGGCCAAGATCAAGGCCATCGCCGCACGCAACCAGCAGTTCAAGAACTTCATCGGCCAGGGCTACTACGGCACCCATACGCCGAGCCCGATCCTGCGCAACCTGCTGGAAAACCCGGCCTGGTACACCGCCTACACCCCGTACCAGCCGGAGATTTCCCAGGGCCGCCTGGAAGCGCTGCTGAACTTCCAGACCCTGATCAGCGACCTCACCGGCATGCAGATCGCCAACGCGTCCCTGCTGGATGAGGCCACCGCAGCCGCCGAGGCCATGACCTTCTGCAAACGTCTGTCGAAGAACAAGGCCAGCAACACCTTCTTCGCCTCCCAGCACTGCCACCCGCAGACCCTCGACGTGCTGCGCACCCGTGCCGAGCCGCTGGGTATCGAAGTGGAAGTCGGCGACGAAGCCGCCATCAGCGATGCCAGCGCCTACTTCGGCGCGCTGCTGCAGTACCCGGCCAGCAACGGTGACATCTTCGACTACCGCGCCCTGGTCGAGCGCTTCCACGCCGCCGGCGCCCTGGTGGCCGTGGCCGCCGACCTGCTGGCTCTGACCCTGCTCACCCCGCCGGGCGAGTTCGGTGCCGACGTCGCCCTGGGCAGCGCCCAGCGCTTCGGTGTCCCGCTGGGCTTCGGTGGCCCGCACGCCGCCTACTTCGCCACCCGCGATGCATTCAAGCGTGACATGCCGGGCCGCCTGGTCGGCATGTCGGTCGATCGCTTCGGCAAGCCGGCCCTGCGCCTGGCCATGCAGACCCGCGAGCAGCACATCCGCCGCGAGAAGGCCACCAGCAACATCTGTACTGCCCAGGTGCTGCTGGCCAACATCGCCAGCATGTACGCCGTGTACCACGGCCCGAAAGGCCTGACCGAGATCGCCCAGCGCGTTCACAGCTTCACTGCCATCCTCGCCCTGGGCCTGACCAAGCTGGGCCACAGCGTCGAGCAGCAGCACTTCTTCGACACCCTGAGCATCAAGACCGGCGCCAAGACCGCCGAGCTGCATGCCAAGGCCCGTGCTGCGGGCATCAACCTGCGCGAGATCGACGCCGAGCGCCTGGGTCTGTCGCTGGACGAAACCACCGACCAGGCCGCCGTCGAGGCGCTGCTGGCGCTGTTCGCCGGTGAGCAGGCCGCCCCTGCCGTCAGCGACCTGGCCGCACAGATCGCCAGCCGCCTGCCGGAAGGCCTGCTGCGCCAGTCGGCGATCCTTGCCCACGAGGTGTTCAACCGCTACCACAGCGAAACCGAGCTGATGCGCTACCTGCGCAAGCTGGCCGACAAGGACCTGGCGCTGGACCGCAGCATGATCCCGCTGGGCTCCTGCACCATGAAGCTCAACGCCGCCAGCGAGATGATCCCGGTGACCTGGCCGGAGTTCGGCAATCTGCACCCCTTCGCCCCGGTCGAGCAGGCAGCCGGTTACAGCCAGCTGACCAGCGAACTGGAAGCCATGCTCTGCGCTGCCACCGGCTACGATGCCGTGTCGCTGCAACCCAACGCGGGTTCCCAGGGTGAGTACGCCGGCCTGCTGGCCATCCGTGCCTATCACCTGAGCCGTGGCGACGATCAGCGCGATATCTGCCTGATCCCGCAATCGGCCCACGGCACCAACCCGGCAACCGCCTCCATGGCCGGCATGCGCGTGGTGGTGACGGCCTGCGACGCACGCGGCAACGTCGACATCGCTGACCTCAAGGCCAAGGCCGAAGAGCACAAGGATCGTCTCGCCGCGATCATGATCACCTACCCGTCCACCCACGGTGTGTTCGAGGAAGGCATCCGCGAGATCTGCCAGATCATTCATGACAACGGCGGCCAGGTGTACATCGACGGCGCCAACATGAACGCCATGGTCGGCCTCTGCGCCCCGGGCCAGTTCGGCGGCGACGTCTCGCACCTGAACCTGCACAAGACCTTCTGCATCCCGCACGGCGGCGGCGGTCCGGGCGTCGGCCCGATCGGCGTCAAGTCGCACCTCGCTCCCTTCCTGCCCGGCCACGCCAACATGGCCCGCAAGGAAGGTGCGGTCAGCGCCGCGCCGTTCGGCAGCGCCAGCATCCTGCCGATCACCTGGATGTACATCACCATGATGGGCGGCAATGGCCTCAAGCGTGCCTCGCAGATGGCGATCCTCAACGCCAACTACATCGCCCGTCGCCTGGAAGAGCACTACCCGGTGCTGTACTCCGGTGAAGGCGGCCTGGTGGCGCACGAGTGCATCCTCGACATCCGTCCGCTCAAGGACACCAGCGGCATCACCGTCGACGACGTGGCCAAGCGCCTGATCGACTTCGGCTTCCATGCCCCGACCATGTCCTTCCCGGTAGCCGGCACCCTGATGATCGAGCCGACCGAGAGCGAGTCCAAGGAAGAGCTGGATCGCTTCTGTGACGCCATGATCGCCATCCGCGAGGAAATCCGCGCGGTCGAGCAAGGCCGCCTGGACAAGGACGACAACCCACTGAAGAACGCCCCGCACACGGCTCTGGAGCTGGTCGGCGACTGGCACCACGCCTACAGCCGCGAGCAGGCCGTGTACCCGCTGGCGAGCCTGATCGAGGCCAAGTACTGGCCGCCGGTCGGCCGCGTGGACAACGTCTACGGCGACCGCAACTTGGTCTGCGCCTGCCCGTCCATCGAGGCGTACCAGGACGCGTAATGAACCTCCCCTCTCCCGCTTGCGGGAGAGGGGCCGGGGAAGAGGGTAAAGCGGTTGTCTACGCTGCCCCTCTCCCTGACCCTCTCCTCAAGGGGAGGGGGGACGGTTCAATGCCAGCCTCCCCTATTTTTCGGCTCTCCTCACCGGGGCGGGCCGAGTGCATCCCGAGAAAAACGATAAAGAGGGCCTCACCATGTTCAGCAAGCACGACCAACTGCAGGGTTATGACGATGCCCTGCTCGCGGCGATCCAGGCCGAAGAACAGCGCCAGGAAGACCACATCGAGCTGATCGCCTCGGAGAACTACTGCAGCCAGCGCGTCATGCAGGCGCAAGGCAGCGGCCTGACCAACAAGTACGCCGAAGGCTATCCGGGCAAGCGCTACTACGGTGGCTGCGAGCATGTGGACAAGGTCGAGGCGCTGGCCATCGAGCGCGCCAGGCAGCTGTTCGGTGCCGACTACGCCAACGTCCAGCCGCATTCCGGTTCCTCGGCCAACAGCGCCGTCTACCTGGCGCTGCTCAATGCCGGTGACACCATCCTCGGCATGAGCCTGGCCCACGGCGGCCACCTGACCCACGGCGCCAAGGTGTCGTCCTCGGGCAAGCTGTACAACGCGGTGCAGTACGGCATCGACGAGAACGGCCTGATCGACTACGACGAGGTCGAGCGCCTGGCGCTGGAGCACAAGCCGAAGATGATCGTCGCCGGCTTCTCGGCTTATTCGCGCGTGCTGGACTTCGCCCGTTTCCGCGCCATCGCCGACCAGGTCGGTGCGTTGCTGTTCGTCGACATGGCTCACGTCGCCGGCCTGGTCGCCGCCGGCCTGTACCCGAACCCGGTGCCCTTCGCCGACGTGGTCACCACCACCACGCACAAGACCCTGCGCGGCCCACGTGGCGGCCTGATCCTGGCCAAGGCCAACGAAGAGATCGAGAAGAAGCTCAACTCCGCCGTGTTCCCCGGTGCCCAGGGTGGCCCGCTGATGCACGTCATCGCGGCCAAGGCGGTGTGCTTCAAGGAAGCGCTGGAGCCTGGCTTCAAGGCCTACCAGCAGCAGGTGATCGACAACGCCCGCGCCATGGCGGCGGTGTTCGTCGAGCGTGGCTATGACGTGGTTTCCGGCGGTACCGACAACCACCTGATGCTGATCAGCCTGGTCAAGCAGGGCCTGACCGGCAAGGCGGCCGACGCGGCGCTGGGCGCTGCCCACATCACCGTGAACAAGAACGCCGTGCCGAACGACCCGCAGTCGCCGTTCGTCACCTCCGGTATCCGCATCGGTACCCCGGCGGTGACCAGCCGTGGCTTCAAGGAAGGCGAATGCCGCACCCTGGCCGGCTGGATCTGCGACATCCTCGATGACCTGGAAAACCCGGCCGTGATCGAGCGCGTCCGTGGCCAGGTGGCCGAGCTGTGCGCCACCTTCCCGGTCTACGCTGACTGATAACCGACGAACAACGGGCCGCGCTGCGGCCCCTACCGGTGCGCTCGGCGCACCCAACAGGAACTCGACATGACCACTGAAACTCTCGCCAAGACTCCCCTGCACGCCCTGCATATCGAACTCGGCGCGCGCATGGTGCCCTTCGCCGGCTACGACATGCCCGTGCAGTATCCGCTGGGCGTGATGAAGGAACACCTGCACACCCGTGACGCCGCCGGCCTGTTCGACGTGTCGCACATGGGGCAGATCCTGCTGCGTGGCGAGAATGCCGCGCGCGCCCTGGAAACCCTGGTCCCGGTCGACATCATCGACCTGCCGGCCGGCATGCAGCGCTACGCCATGTTCACCGATGCCAACGGCGGCATCCTCGACGACCTGATGGTCGCCAACCTGGGTGACGACACCCTGTACGTGGTGGTCAACGCGGCCTGTAAGGATCAGGATCTGGCCCACCTGCAGCAACACATCGGCGACCAGTGCCAGATCGAGTGCCTGTTCGAGGAGCGCGCCCTGCTCGCCCTGCAAGGCCCGAAAGCGGTCGACGTGCTGGCCCGCCTGGCACCGGAAGTGAGCAAGATGACCTTCATGCAGGTCGCCCGCGTACGCCTGCTGGGCAGCGACTGCATCGTCAGCCGCAGCGGCTACACCGGCGAAGACGGCTTCGAGATTTCCGTCGCCGTCGAACAGGCCGAAGCCCTGGCGCGCAGCCTGCTGGCCGAAGTGGAAGTCGAGGCCATCGGCCTGGGCGCACGCGACTCGCTGCGCCTGGAAGCCGGCCTGTGCCTGTACGGCCACGACATGAGCAGCGCAACCACGCCGATCGAAGCCAGCCTGCTGTGGGCCATGTCCAAGGTCCGCCGCGAAGGCGGCGAGCGCGCCGGCAACTTCCCGGGCGCCGAGCGCGTGTTCGCCCAGCAACAGCAAGGCGTGGCGCGCAAGCGCGTGGGCCTGCTGCCGCAGGAGCGCGTACCGGTGCGTGAAGGCGCGGAAATCGTCGATGCGGACGGCAAGGTGATTGGCCAGGTCTGCAGCGGCGGCTTCGGCCCGACCCTCGGCGCACCAGTGGCCATGGGCTACGTAGACGCCAGCCATGTCGCCATCGACAGCGACGTCTGGGCCGTGGTGCGCGGCAAGCGCGTGGCCATGAAAGTCGCCAAGACCCCGTTCGTGGCGCAGCGCTACTACCGCGGCTGACCCGCGTCCTGCGCCCTCCTCCGTATCCGGCAGAGGGCCAGCCGCAGAAAGGGAGAACCCGCCAGGTGCACGTGGCGGGTTTCACCCGCCCTACCCCCTGATCCGCTCATAGGGCACCCGTTCGCGCCCCGCGCGCAGCGTTTGCGCCCACCAGTTCAGCTGCACCAGGGTGTGTGCCAGCGCCGAGTTGGCATGCCGGGGTTCGCGCAGCGCGCCGCGCTCATCGAACTGTTCCCAGGCATTGGTGAAGCTCACCGAGCCGCGTACCGTCATCGCGTGCAACTCTGCCAGCACCTGGCGCAACTGCTCCACGGCACGCAGCCCTCCCGACACCCCGCCATAGCTGACGAAGCCCACCGGCCGCGCATCCCAGGACGCCGGCACTTCATCGATGAACTGCTTGAGCGCCGACGGATAGCCGTGGTTGTACTCCGGCGTGACGATGAGAAAGGCATCTGCCCGCAACAACTGCTGCAGCGACTGATGACGCTGCTGTGCGGTGGCCGGCGCCTCATCGGGCTGGCGGAACATCACGGCCGGATCGACCAGACTCAGCTCGAACTCGCTGCGTTGTTCGATCTGCTCGCGCGCCCAGGCCACCACCTGGTCGCAGAAGCGCTCCTCACGCACACTGCCGTAGATCAGTACCAGACGAATGCGGTCCTGCATGGGAATACCCTCGGTGTTGTCTATCCAGGCCAGCAAGGGTAAAACCTCAACTTAACATGAGGTCAACAGGATTCTTTCATGACAGCGCCACGCTGCATCCACGAACGCCCGCTCAGCGTCGGCGAGGTCGCCGAACGCAGCGGCGTGACGGTATCTGCCCTGCACTTCTACGAGTCCAAGGGCCTGATCCAGAGCCAGCGCAACGCCGGCAACCAGCGGCGTTACCGACGCGATGTGCTGCGCCGCGTGGCGATCATCAAGGTGGCGCAACGCCTTGGTGTGCCACTGGCCGACATCGGCACGGCACTGGACAGCCTGCCCAGCGACCACCTGCCCACGGCCGCCGACTGGCAGCGGCTGTCGGCGCAATGGCGCAACGACCTAGACGCGCGCATCAGGCAGCTGACACGACTGCGCGACCAGCTCACCGGCTGTATCGGCTGCGGTTGCCTGTCGATGCAGGACTGCCCGCTGCGCAACCCCCAGGACACCCTGGGCCAGCAGGGCACGGGCGCACGCCTGCTGGAAGTCGACTGACGGCCTCGCTCGAGCGCACTAGTCGTCCTGGCAGTTGCGCCGGTTGCTGAACAGCTCGCGCTGCATCTCGCGCATGTCCAGGGAAATCGCCGGAACCTGGGGCAAGTGCTGCACCAGTGCACGCACGATGCGGCGCGACAGGGCCCGTTTGTCCTCATCGCTGCGCCCGGACAGCAGGTAGAAGATCAGGTGCACGAAAGGCCCCGGCTCGCCCCCGACGCAATGATGCTCGTGGAGGCTCAGGCGCACCTTGATCTCGTCCGGGCGGAACAGGCCACTGGCGGCCGCCTGCTCATGCACCAGTTGCAACAGCGCCTGCGGCGCAATCAGCTCAGCCACCTCGCGGGCCGCTTCGATCAGGCAGTGGGGCATGGGCAAGCGCCTCGACATCGGGAACGTCGTCATACGTTATCACACAACGATATCGATACCAGCAGATTGCCCCGAGCCCCCTGGAAAGGCCTGCCCGTACCTGGATAGCGCAGACAAACCGCAAGATACGGGGAGAAAGCCCCTCAGACTTTCGTCTAGCCATGCGTTGACAAGCGACAAAAAGGCTGTCGATAATCCGATCAGTTGTATGACGACATATGACAAACAATAACAACAAGAATCAGGGCTAGGACATGACCACTCTCGCCTCTTCCCCAGCGCAGCAGCGCCTCACCTGCTCGGCAGCCATCGCCACCACACGCCACAGAAGCGGATTCGCCGGAGGCTGACCCCAGCCACCGGCAATGACCGGTCGCTTCAGGCCGGCCTGCCCTGCGGGGCACTTCAACCACCAACCCGACATGCAGGCTGCCACCAGCCCGCAGGGGACGGTTCGTTCAAAAACTGGGAGCACAACAACAATGACTGCACGCAACACCCTTCCCCTGGCGCTGCTCGGCAGCACCGCACTGGCGCTGATCCTGCCTGCCACGACGCATGCCGCCGGCTTCATCGAGGACGCCAAGGTCTCGCTGAACCTGCGCAACTACTACTTCAACCGCAACTACCTGAACGGCACCGATCCGCGGATCCAGGGCGAACGCCAGGGCCAGGCCGAAGGCTGGACCCAGAGCTTCATCCTCGATGCCCGCTCCGGCTATACCGAAGGCACCGTCGGCTTCGGCCTCGATGTGCTCGGCCTGTACAGCTTCAAGCTCGATGGCAACCGTGGCGCCGCCAACACCAACCTGATGCCCATCCATGACGATGGCGAAGCCGCTGACCAGTTCGGCCGCACGGCCGTGGCCGCCAAGGCCAAGATATCCAAGACCGAGCTGAAGGTCGGCGAATGGTTCGCCGTACTGCCGATCCTGCGCGCGGACGACGGTCGCTCGCTGCCGCAGACCTTCCAGGGCGCCCAGCTGACCTCCAGCGAGATCGAGGGTCTGACCCTGTACGGCGGCCAGTTCTGGAAGAACAGCCAGCGTCATGACGCCAGCCGCGAAGACATGTCCTTCGGCGGGGTGAAAGGCGACGACTTCAACTTCGGCGGCGGTGAGTTCCGCTTCAATGACAACCGCACCATGGTCGGCGCCTGGCATGCGCGCCTGGAAGACGTCTACCAGCAGAGCTTCCTGCAGCTGACCCACAGCCAGCCGGTGGGTGACTGGGTGCTGGGCGCCAACCTCGGCTACTTCAACGGCAAGGACGAAGGCGCATCGAAGGCCGGCGACCTGGACAACAAGGTCTACCAGGGCGCGCTGTCGGCGAAGAAAGGCAACAACACCTTCCAGGTCACCTACCAGCGCCTGAGCGGTGACACCAAGTTCCTGCGCATCGACGGCGCCAGCGGCGGCTCGCTGGTCAACGATGGCTACCTGTCGGCCTTCGACAACCCGCAGGAGCGCTCCTGGCAGCTGCGTCACGACTACAACTTCGCCGGCCTCGGCATTCCCGGCCTGACCCTGATGAACCGTTACACCAGTGGTTCCAACATCCACACCGGCGGCCGTACCGACGCCGAGGAATGGAGCCGCGAGACCGAGCTGGCCTACACCATCCAGGAAGGCACGCTGAAGAACCTGAACGTGCGCTGGCGTAACTCCAACGTCCGCCGCGACGTTGGCCAGGACCTGCACGAGAACCGCCTGATCATCAACTACCCGCTGTCGATCCTGTAATTTCCGACGCCTCACTGCGTCCTATCGACTCCTGTGTGTTTACGGCACTTTGCGCCCGTCCTCGTGACGGGCTTTTTTTCATTCATTTCAGGCGCTGCAGCGGCGCCGCCCGTGCCGTTCGCCGGTTCCTCCTTCAGCGCAAGCGTTCGACCATCTGCGCCAGCACCGTCAACACATCCCGCCCCAGCCTCTTCGAACGGGCGCCATTCCAGCCGGTACCCGGCTGCGGGCTGTCATCGTGATCCTTGAACGGCATCTCGATGGTGAACGACAGGCAGTCGAACGCCTCGCCTACGGCGTTGCAGGCCAGGGTCAGGTTGGCCTGGCCGGGCTGGCTGCGCGGGTAGCCGAAACGGGTCTGGAACTCGGCGCCGATGCCGACCAGACGGCTGCGGAAATCTTCCTCCAGGGCGGCCAGGCGCGGCGTGTAACTCGGGTTGCCCTCGCAGCCGGCCGTGAACACGTGGGGAATTTCCTCGTCGCCATGGATATCCAGGAACAGGTCGACGCCAATGCGCTGCATGTGCTGCAGCACGAACAACACTTCCGGGCTGTGCTCGGAGTTGGCCGACTGCCAGGCGCGGTTGAGGTCCTGCCCGGCGTAGTTGGTGCGCAGATGCCCCCGGTAGGCGCCATCCGGATTCATGTTCGGCACCAGGTACAGTTCGGCCTCGGCCAGCAGCGCGGCGATCTCGGCGTCATCGGGGTCCTGCAGGCGCTCGATCAGCCCCTCCATGAACCACTCGGCCATGTGCTCGCCGGGATGCTGCTGGGCGATGATCCACAACTTGCGCGGCGCTGCTGCCTGGCCGCCGATACGCAGCAACTGGATATCGCGTCCCTCCAGGCTGCGACCGCAGGCTACCAGCTCGGCACCACGCTCCAGCGCCGCACCGACCAGGCGCTCATGGCGTGCCCGCGGATAGGGTTCGAAGTAGGCGAACCAGGCCTGCTCGCCCTCGGCCTGCAACTCGAAGTGCAGCTGCCCGTCGGCGAAACGCGTGGGTACGCGAAACCAGTGCTGCTGGTCGTAGCTGGCCACGGCCTGGTAACCGTCCCAGGCCTGGTTGTAGGCCGACTGCCCGGCGTTGGTCAGGCAGAAACCATGACGCTGGCCGACCTGCAGGCCGTCGACCTGAAAGTGGAACCACTGAAAATGATGGCTGTTGAGATCTGGCCGCATGGCCAGCAATACTCGCTGCGGGTCACTGGAATCGATGACCTGGATATTGCCGCTGTCGAAATCCGCACTGATCTTCATGACTGCCTCGCCGACGAAACCGGCCATCAGGATTGCAGCTAGTCGCTCAGGTGTGAAGTCGTCAGTGCATGAACGGTGCGAAGCGAACTATGGTGAACGACTCGGGCCTAACGCCATCACACGTCAAACAAGGAGTCCGCCGCCATGCCCATCTTGCCCCCCTTTCGTCGCGCCGCCGTCGCCCTGCTCGCCCTGGCGCTGCTGGCCGGCTGTGCAGGGCGCAGCCCGGACTCCGGCACCGCCCCAAAGGACTCGCAGACCGGCCAGCCCGCCGCCCAGACGCAGCAGGAGCAGCTGCGCCAGCAGGCCGAGCGCGGCGACCTGGACAGCCAGTTCCAGCTCGGCAGCAGCTATTTCGTCGGCCAGCCGGAGAAGAATCTCAAGCAGGCCGAGTACTGGTGGAAGCGGGCTGCCGACAAGGGCCATGCGATGGCGGCGGTGAGCCTGGCCTACCTCTACACCGGGCGCGACGCGCCGGAGTTCGCCAACCAGCGCGACATGCTCAAGTACCTCAACCAGTCGGCGGCGGCCGGCAACCCCATGGCCCAGCACGTGCTCGGCAATCTCTATCGGCGTGGCGAAGGCGGTGTGCCGCGTGATCCCGACCAGGCCCTGCGCCTGTACCAGAGCGCCTGCGCGCAGGACTACCAGGCCTCCTGCGCGGCGCTGGGCCGGCAGTGAGGCGTCGCAGCGCGGCCACACGTGCCACGCTTCGCCTGCGGGTGTCGCCACGGTGACCGCGCCTGAGCCCGCATGCGGGCTCAGGGCTGCAGATCGAACAGCGCCTTGCCACTCTCCATGTCGCAGGGTGCGGAGAAGTGCTCGTGGAAGATCAGCCAGCGGCCAGCCTGGCGCCGCAGGCACTGAGTCACGCGCATCCAGCAGGTTTCCAGCTCCCCCTTGTCATTGCTGCCACCGCAGTGCAGCAGGTAATGGCTGACCGCGAGATCAGCGCTGACGTTGAAGCTCGGCTCATGCGGATCGAAGCGCCCCTCGCCGCTGCACATTTCCATGCAGGCCTGCCAATGCGCCTGATACGCCGGGCGCCCCTGGAGGCGCAACGGGCCCACGGCGTCATAGGCGACCACATCCTCCACGTAGTGACTCATGATGCGCGCCACATCCTTGCTGCGGCAGGCTTGGGTCCAGCTGTTCAGTGCGTCTTGCAGTTCGGACTGACTCATGGCGTTGCTCCTTCGCTCAGGTTCGGGCCTTGTGGGCGCAGCAGTCGTGCGCAGGCGCACGCTGCTCGTACTCGTCGTGCAAACGGGTCCAGTCGAGGCCCTTGCCATCCAGATCCGGCATGCCGTCCCAACCCTCGCCGCGACCAAAAGGCGTGAGGTCGAGGAAATGGAAGCTGCCCATCAGCATCTCCACGCCCCGGCCATAACAGGAATAGGTGTGATAGATCTGCCCGCCGTCGCGCAGGAACACGCTCAGTCCGTGCTGCTCGCCCTGGACGTGGTAGCCCTGCCCCAGGCGCAGCAGCTCCTCCTTGTCGCGGTAGTTGTACTGCACCGGCGCGACCTGCTCGTCGGTGGTGGCGTGGTAGTCGTAGTTGAAGCGGCTGCCATGGGAGCTGTACCAGGGCAGCGACCAGCCCATGCGTTGCCTGAAGGCTTCGAGATCGGCCAGCGGCGCGCGCGAGACCAGCACCAGGTTGGTGTCGCGTTGATGCAGGTGGGACTGATGGCCGATGCTGTCCACCAGGCTGGAACACCCGGCGCAGCCCTTGCCACGGTCCATGTGATACATGAAGTGGTAGACGATCAACTGGCTGCGGCCGTCGAACAACGCCTCCAGCCCGACCTCGCCTCGCGGCCCCTGGAAACGGTAGTCCTCCTCCACCCGCACCATGGGCAGGGCGCGACGGGCACGGTTGAGCGCATCACGCTGGCGGGTCAGTGCCTTTTCCTGCTCCAGCAATGCCTTGCGGGCGGCCAGCCATTGCTCACGCGTGGCGACCTCGGGGACAGGGTGACGATCCATGACGGTTCTCCTGTGGCTGAACGACAGCGACTCAGTGCTGCGCGGCGGGGTCGATATCCAGGTCACGTACCGGTCGCACCTCGACGCAACCGACACGGGCAGCGGGAATGTGGCCGGCGAGCTGAAGCGCCTCATTGAGATCGCGCGCCTCGATCAGATAGAAGCCGGCCAACTGCTCCTTGGTTTCCGCGAACGGCCCATCGGTGATCGTCAGCCGGCCAGCGCGCATGCGCACCGTGGTGGCAGTCTGCACCGGCTGCAGCGCCTCCGCCGCGAGCATGCGCCCGCTGCCCTGCACCTGCTGGGCGTAGGCGTGGCACTCACTGTCATGGGGGCTGTCGGGGGAGCTGTGCAGCTCCTGCTCATTGGCATAGACGAGGCAAAGGTATTTCATGTCGCGCTCCAGTTCCTTGGCGGTGGGTACTGGATAGTCGAACGCGACGACGCCGTTTCGACAATGGCCGAAAAAACAGCGTCGAAGCCGACGAACGGTCAGGCGCGAACTACTGCGGCACCTCGACGCTGACGTGGATCGCGTCGTGACGCCAGAACTCCAGGTCGCAGTCGATGATGCGCCCATGCTGGTCGCGATTGACCCGGGTGACCCGCAGCGCCGGGCTGCCTGGCGCCACCCGCAGGCTGGCCGCTGCCTCGGCGTGCAATGCGGTGGGCACCATGTCGAAGCGTACCCGGCCGTAGTGGATGCCGTACTCGCTGGCATACAGGTCGGTCAGCGAGCGCGTCAGGTCGAATTCGAGAATGCCGGGGAAGTAGGCCGGGTTCAGGTAATGCTCGACGTACAGCACCAGACGCCCGTCGATGCGCCGCGCCCGACACACCTGGTAGACGCTGGACAGCGCCGGCAGCTCCAGCAACTGGCAGACCTGCGCACTGGCCGGCATCAGCCTTGCGCTGAGCACCTCGGTGGCGGGCACCCGCCCCTGTTCGGCGACCATGGCATGGAAGTGGGTGCGGACCAGCGGGTTGTAAGACACCCGCTGCGGAGAAACGAACCAGCCACGGCGTTCCTCGCGGTACACCAGCCCCTGGGCCTCCAGCTGACCCAGGGCCTCACGCAGGGTGATGCGGGTGGTGTCGAACAGTTCGCTGAGCTTGCGCTCGGCCGGCAACTTGCTGCCGGACGGCAACAGGCCCCGGTCGATCTGCTCCTGCAATGCGCGGCAGATGATGGTGACCGCTCGCGGCGCTTCATCGCGCATCAATTTCTCCCCTTTTGGACTAGTCCAGCCCCAACACGGGGCACACGTCATTCGCTCGAATGGGTGACAAGACTAGGCAGTCTAGATGACTGATAGATGACAGCTATGCTGCAAGCATGCCGCATGCCACCACGACCTTCGTGCACAACCCGTTAAATCAGTTACTTATCCATGGTCTACGCTTGCTGAGCGCGCCATCCGTACAGGCCTAGACATCTGCAGCTGGCAAACGGACATAAAACTGTCATCGAAGGCGCTTAGATTGGCTCGGGTATTGCTGATCTAGACCAACACACACACCGCAAAGGAGTTTCCGATGAAACAACTGCTGCTGGCTTCTCTGATGGGTTCTGCGATTGCCCTCGCCACTTCCGCCATGGCTGCAGGCACCGACCTGCAAGCGCTGGAAAAAGCCGCTCGCGCCGAAGGCGCGGTCAATAGCGTGGGTATGCCCGACAGCTGGGCCAACTGGAAGGACACCTGGAACGACCTGAATAGCAAGTACGGCCTCACGCACTCCGACACCGACATGAGCTCGGCCCAGGAGATCGCCAAGTTCGCCGCCGAGAAGGACAACGCCACCGCCGACATCGGCGACGTAGGCGCCGCCTTCGGCCCCATCGCCGTGCAGCAGGGCGTGACCCAGCCCTACAAGCCGAGCACCTGGGAGCAGATTCCGAGCTGGGCCAAGGATGCCGACGGCCACTGGATGCTGGCCTACACCGGCTCCATCGCATTCATCGTCAACAAGCAACTGGTCAAGGACGTACCGAAGTCCTGGGCCGACCTGAAGAACGGCAAGTACCGCGTCGCCATCGGTGACGTCAGTGCCGCCGCCCAGGCCGTCAACGGCGTACTGGCTGCAGCCATCGCCAACGGCGGCGACGAGAAGAACATCCAGCCGGGCCTGGACTTCTTCGCCAGCATCGCCGAACAGGGCCGCCTGTCGCTGTCCAACCCGACCATCCAGACCCTGGAGAAGGGCGAAGTGGAAGTGGGCGTGGTGTGGGACTTCAACGGCCTGTCCTACCGCGACCAGATCGACCCCAGCCGCTTCGAAGTGCTGATTCCGTCCGATGGCTCGGTCATCTCCGGCTACAGCACCATCATCAACAAGTACGCCAAGAACCCGAACGCGGCCAAGCTGGCGCGTGAGTACATCCTTTCCGACGCCGGCCAGATCAACCTGGCCAAGGGTAACGCCCGGCCGATCCGCGCCGAGCACCTGACCCTGCCGGCCGACGTGCAGGCCAAGCTGCTGCCCAACGAGCAGTACGCCAAGGTCCAGCCGATCAAGGACGCTGCGGCCTGGGAAGCCACGTCCAAGGCGCTGCCGCAGCTGTGGCAGGAGCACGTCATCATCAACATGGAGTGATAGGTTGAGGCGCAGGGTGGACCGGGGCGCTTAGCTGACGCTCCACCCGTCCACCATTCGACACCCCGGATGGTAGATAAAAAGAGTGTCATCCACCCTGCGCACGACAAACGCCGCTCCCTCAGGCAGTACCTGTAGGAGCGGCTTCAGCCGCTAAGCGCTTCCATCGTTTTCAGGATTTCCCCCATGCCTTCCAAGGTCATCCTCGTCGTGCTCGACGGCCTCAGCCATTCGGTCGCACAACACGCCATGGGCCATCTGCATGCCTGGTGCCAAGCCGGGCGGGCGGCCTACTACCGCCTGGACTGCGAGCTGCCGGCGCTGTCGCGCCCGCTCTACGAATGCATCCTTACCGGCGTACGCCCGATCGACAGCGGCGTGGTGCACAACGACGTCTCGCGCCTGTCGCGTGAGCACAGCCTGTTTCATTACGCGCGCGATGCCGGCCTGACGACCGCCGCCGCGGCCTATCACTGGGTCAGCGAGCTGTACAACCGTTCGCCCTTCGTCGCCGTGCGCGATCGCCACACCAGCGATCCGAGCCTGCCGATCCAGCACGGCCATTTCTACTACGCCGACCACTACCCGGACTCGCACCTGTTCGTCGACGCCGAGAGCCTGCGCCTGCAGCACGAGCCGGACCTGCTGCTGGTGCACCCGATGAACATCGATGACGCCGGGCACAAGCACGGCCTGGACAGCCCGCAGTACCGCAACGCGGCACGCATGGCCGACGTGCTGCTGGCCGACCACCTGCAGAACTGGGTCGATGCCGGCTACCAGGTGCTGGTCACCGCCGACCACGGCATGAACGTCGACCGCTCGCACAACGGCCTGTTGCCGGAGGAGCGCCAGGTGCCGCTGTTCGTCATCGGCGACGCCTTCAGCCTCGACGCGGCCGCCCGCCCACGGCAGGTCGAACTGTGCGGCAGCATCTGCCAACTGCTCGGTGTGCCCCATGACAAACCCTACTGCGCGGAGCTGTTGAAATGAGCGCGCCGTCTTCCCTGCGACGCTGGTTACCGCTGCTGTGCCTGCTGCCTTTCGCCGTGTTCTTCCTGGTGTTCCAGGTCGCGCCGCTGGTGTGGGTGGCGGTCAACAGCCTGAACGGCCCCAATGGCTGGGGCCTGGGCAATTTCGAGAAGATCTTCGCCTCCAAGTTCTACCTGCAGGCGATCAAGCACAGCCTGCAGATCGCCTTCTGGTCGAGCCTGTTCGGCATGGCCATCGCCATCCTCGGCAGCTACTCGCTGCGCCAGGTGGACTCGAAGCTGCGCGACTTCGTCATCGCCTTCTCCAACATGACCAGCAACTTCACCGGCGTGCCGCTGGCCTTCGCCTTCATCATCCTGCTCGGCTTCAACGGTGCGCTGACCCTGCTGCTGATCCAGGCCGGGCTGATCGACGGTTTCAACCTCTACTCGAAGAACGGCCTGATCGTCCTCTACACCTACTTCCAGATTCCCCTGGGCGTGCTGTTGCTCTACCCCGCCTTCGACGCCCTGCGCCAGGACTGGCGCGAGTCGGCGGCGCTGCTCGGCGCCGGCACCTGGGACTTCTGGCGCCACATCGGCCTACCGGTGCTGACCCCGGCCCTGCTCGGCACCTTCGTCATCCTCCTGGCCAATGCCCTGGGCGCCTACGCCACGGTGTACTACCTGACCACGGGCAACTTCAACGTGCTGCCGATCCGCATCGCGTCCCTGGTCGCCGGTGACATCTCGCTGGACCCGAACCTGGCCAGCGCCCTGTCGATGATCCTGGTCGGGCTGATGGTGCTGATCACCATCGTTCACCAGCTGCTGCTGAAAAGGAGCAACCATGTCACGCGCTGACGCCCCTGCCGCCAGCCTCTACCACCGTGTCGTGGTCTGGCTGCTGTTCCTCATCCTGCTCCTGCCGCTGGCCGGCACTCTGCTCTACTCACTGTCCACCAGCTGGTCGGCGACCATCCTGCCGGATGGCCTGACACTGAAGTGGTACGCCGCCCTGTGGAGCGACGAGCGCTTCCTGCGCGCCTTCGCCCAGTCGCTGCTGGTCTGCGTCGGCGCCCTGGCGCTGTCGGTGATGCTGATCCTTCCGCTGATGTTCGTGGTGCACTACCACTTCCCCAGGCTCGACACGCTGATGAACGTGCTGATCCTGCTGCCGTTCGCGGTACCGCCGGTGGTGTCCTCGGTGGGCCTGCTGCAGCTCTATGGCTCCGGCCCGCTGGCGATGACCGGCACGCCGTGGATCCTGTTCGGCTGTTACTTCACCATCGCCCTGCCGTTCATGTACCGCGCCATCAGCAACAACCTGCAGGCGATCAACCTGCGCGACCTGATGGACGCTGCCCACCTGCTCGGCGCCAGTACCTGGAAGGCGGCCTTTCTGGTGGTGCTGCCGAATCTGCGCAAGGGCCTGATGGTGTCGCTGTTCCTCTCCTTCAGCTTCCTGTTCGGCGAGTTCGTCTTCGCCAACATGCTGGTCGGCACCCGCTATGAAACGCTGCAGGTGTACCTGAACAACATGCGCAACAGCAGCGGCCACTTCAACAGTGCGCTGGTGATCTCCTATTTCTTCTTCGTCCTGGTCTTCACCTGGGCGGCCAACCGTTTGAACAGGGACAAGGCATGAGCTTCCTGAGCATCCAAAACCTGCATAAAAGCTACGGCGACACCCGCATCTTCAGCGACATCAACTGCGAGATCGCCCAGGGCGAGTTCGTCACCCTGCTCGGCCCCTCCGGCTGCGGCAAGTCCACCCTGCTGCGCTGCATCGCCGGACTGACCGGCGTCGATGGCGGGCAGATCATCCTCGGCGACCAGGACCTGGTGCCGCTGACGCCGCAGAAACGTGGCATCGGCATGGTGTTCCAGAGCTATGCGCTGTTCCCCAACATGACCGTGGCGCAGAACGTCGCCTTCGGCCTGCGCATGCAAAAAGTGGCCAGGGCCGAGAGCGACAAGCGCGTGCAGGAAGCCCTGGACATGGTCGAGCTGGGCGAGTTCGCCACACGCTACCCGCACCAGCTTTCCGGCGGCCAGTGCCAGCGCGTGGCCCTGGCCCGCTCGCTGGTCACCCGCCCGCGCCTGCTGCTGCTCGACGAGCCGCTGTCGGCCCTCGACGCCCGCATTCGCAAACACCTGCGCGAGCAGATCCGCGCCATCCAGCAGGAACTGAACCTGACCACCATCTTCGTCACCCACGACCAGGAAGAGGCGCTGACCATGAGCGACCGCATCTTCCTCATGAACGCCGGCAAGATCGTCCAGAGCGGCGACGCCGAGACTCTCTACACCGCCCCCGTGGACGCCTTCGCCGCCGGTTTCATCGGCAACTACAACCTGCTCGAGGCCGATGCCGCCAGCCGCCTGCTGGAGCAGACGGTGAGTTCGCGCGTGGCGATTCGTCCGGAAGCCATCGCCTTCGCCGAGCATGGCATCGGCGCGAAAATCGTCAGCCACAGCCTGCTGGGCAACGTCGTGCGCTACCGCATCGACGCCCGCGGTGTGGAGCTGTTCGTCGACGTGCTCAATCGCTCGGCGGATGAACTCTACAGCTGCGGCCAGCAGGTCAGCCTGCAGATCGATGTCGGCGCAATCCGGGAGGTGGCGTGATGGCCCTGGTCATATTCGATCTGGACGAAACCCTGATCCACGGCGACTGCTCCACCCTGTGGACCGAGGAAATGGTGAAGATCGGCTGGGCCGATGGCGATTCCTTCATCAGCCACGAGCAGGAGCTGATGCGCCAGTACGCCAGCGGGACCCTGGCCATGGAGGACTACATGGCCTTCACCCTGTCGCCGCTGGTCGGGCGCACGCCCGAGGAAGTCGCCCACGTGGTCGAGCCCTTCGTCGAGGACGTGATCGAGCCGATCTTCTACAGCGACGCCAGCCGCTGCCTGGCCCGGCACCGCGAAGCCGGCGACCGCCTGCTGGTGATCTCCGCCTCGGCGCACTTCCTGGTCAGCGCGATTGCCGAACGCTTCGGCATCGGCGAAGTGCTGGCCATCGACCTGGAACAACAGCGGGGCTTCTACACCGGACGCACCGAAGGCGTGCTGACCTATCGCGAAGGCAAGGTGACGCGCCTGCATGCCTGGCTCAGTGAACAGGGCGAAAGCCTGGCCGGGGCCGCCTTCTACTCCGACTCGCGCAACGACCTGCCGCTGCTGCAACTGGTGGAAAAGCCCTTCACCGTCAACCCGGACCCGGTCCTGCGCGCCCACGCCGAACAGGCGGGCTGGCCGATCCTCAACTGGCGCTGAGCGCGCCAGCCGGGGCCTGCATGATCCCTTCGCACGCCTCGATCAACGCCGCCGCCAACTCACGCGCATAACCGGGCAACTGGTTGCGCGCGTGCAGGGCCACCTCCACCGGTGCCACGGCGGCAAAGCCTTCGGCGGCCCCCAGTTCGCGGTGCGCCGCGGTGATCAGGCGGCGCGGCAGCAGAGTCAGGCCCAGGCCGCCTTCGGCCGCCGCGCTGACGCCCGGCAGGCTGCTGCTGACATAGGCGATGCGCCAGGGCTTGCCCATGGCATCCAGGGCGTGGGTCATTTCCAGGCGATACAGGCCATTGGGCGGGAACACCGCCAGCGGCACCGGGTTGCGCGCCAGCACCGGCCGTGCGCGGCTGTCCAGCCAGGCCAGGGGCTCGGCCCAGCTGGCCAGCCCCTTGGCGCTGCCGGCGCGCTGCTTGATCAGCGCCAGATCCAGCTCGCCGGCGTTGAACGCACGCCACACGTCGTGACTGAGGCCGCTGGTGATCTCCAGGCGGATGCCAGGGTGCGCGTCGGCGAAATCCGCCAGGTAAGGGGTCAGGCTGTTGGCCGCGAAATCGTCCGGCACGCCAAGCCGCACCTCACCCTCCACCGCACTCTGGCCCAGCGCGAGCAGCGCTTCGTCCATCAGCGCAACGATGCGATTGGCATAACCGAGCAGGCGTTCACCTTCGGTGGTGGTCACCACGTAGCGGCCGCTGCGGTCGAGCAGCTCGGCGCCGATCTGCTCCTCCAGGCGCCGCACCTGCTGGCTGACCGTGGACTGGGTCAGGTGCAGGCTGGCCGCGGCACGGGTGAAGCCACCGGTCTGGACCACGGCGAGAAAGCTGCGCAACAGCACGGGATCGAGCATATCGACACCTATCATGAAAACCACTGACAGGGATTCTACTATTTAATTTCCGAATCCAGGCGCAAATTCCTATAGTGCATGGGAGACCGTTTTCCGCGCCGGGTCGATCCCGGTGCCTTTCACCCGCCGAGGCAATCTCTCGATGAGCAAATCGCCCTACTACTACGCCCCGCATGGCGGCCATCCCGGTCAGGAGCAACTGCTGACCGATCGCGCCATGTTCACCGAAGCCTACGCCGTGATCCCCAAAGGCGTGATGCGTGACATCGTCACCAGCCATCTGCCGTTCTGGGACAACATGCGCATGTGGGTCATCGCCCGCCCGCTGACCGGTTTCGCCGAAACCTTCTCGCAGTACATCGTCGAAGTCGCCCCCAACGGCGGCAGCGACAAGCCCGAGCTGGACCCGAGCGCCGAAGGCGTGATCTTCGTCGTCGAAGGCGAGTGCAACCTGACCCTGAACGGCACCCGGCATGCCCTGCGTCCGGGCAGCTACGCCTTCATCCCGCCACAGAGCGACTGGTCGCTGCGCAACAACGGCAGCGAAGCGGTGCGTTTCCACTGGCTGCGCAAAGCCTACCAGCCCGTCGAAGGCGTGCCCTACCCGGAAGCCTTCGTGACCCACGAGCAGGACATCGAGCCGATCGTCATGCCGGGCACCGAAGGTCGCTGGAGCACCACGCGCTTCGTCGAAATCAGCGACATGCGCCATGACATGCACGTCAACATCGTCAACTTCGAGCCGGGCGGCGTGATCCCCTTCGCCGAGACCCACGTCATGGAACACGGCCTGTACGTGCTGGAAGGCAAGGCGGTGTATCGCCTCAACCAGGACTGGGTCGAAGTCGAGGCCGGTGACTTCATGTGGCTGCGCGCCTTCTGCCCGCAGGCCTGCTACGCCGGTGGCCCGAGTCGCTTCCGCTACCTGCTGTACAAGGATGTGAACCGCCAGATGCCGCTGACCCTGGGTGGCCTCAAGCGCTGAGCGCAGGAGTGACTCTAGCCGTGGGCTGACGAACCGCCCCGGATTGCATCCGGGCTACACAACCGTAGCCCGGAGGAAATCCGCGGCATGCAGCATGAACACCTGCAGCTTCGGCCGCGAGGCAGTCACCGCAATACGCCCATGACGACAAAGGCCACCTTCGGGTGGCCTTTGTCGTTCCAGCGCGCTGATCAGCTGTGACGGATCAGGTGATCGAAGGCGCTCAGCGAGGCCTTGGCACCCTCGCCCACGGCGATGACGATCTGCTTGTACGGCACGGTGGTGACGTCACCGGCAGCGAAGACGCCCGGCACGCTGGTCTGGCCCTTGGCATCGACCACGATCTCGCCGAAGCGGTTGAGCTCGAGGGTGCCCTTGAGCCAGTCGCTGTTGGGCAGCAGGCCGATCTGCACAAAGATGCCTTCCAGTTCGACCGTGTGCAGCGTTTCGCTGGTGCGGTCCTTGTAGACCAGCGCGTTGACCTTCTGGCCATCGCCCTTGACCTCGGTGGTCTGCGCACTCTTGATCACGGTCACGTTCGCCAGGCTGTACAGCTTCTTCTGCAGCACGGCGTCGGCACGCAGGGTGTCGGCGAACTCCAGCAGGGTCACATGGGCGACGATCCCGGCCAGGTCGATGGCCGCCTCGACGCCGGAGTTACCGCCACCGATCACTGCCACGCGCTTGCCCTTGAACAGCGGGCCGTCGCAGTGCGGGCAGAAGCACACGCCCTTGGCCTTGTACTCCTGCTCGCCGGGCACTCCCATCTCGCGCCAGCGTGCGCCGGTGGAGAGGATCACGGTCTTGGCCTTGAGCGAGGCGCCATTCTCGAACTGCACCTCGTGCAGGCCGCCTTCGCCATTGGCCGGCACCAGCGCGGAGGCGCGCTGCAGGTTCATCACGTCGACTTCGTATTCCTTGACGTGTTCTTCCAGGGCGCGCACCAGCTTCGGCCCTTCGGTTTCCTTCACCGAAATGAAGTTCTCGATCGCCATGGTATCGAGCACCTGGCCACCGAAACGCTCGGCAGCGATGGCCGTGCGGATGCCTTTGCGCGCAGCGTAGATGGCCGCCGAGGCGCCAGCCGGGCCACCACCGACCACCAGCACGTCGAAGGCTTCCTTGGCGCTCATCTTCTCGGCGTCGCGGCTGCCGGCCTTGGTGTCGATCTTGGCGAGAATCTCCTTCACTTCCATGCGGCCGGAAGCGAATACCTCGCCGTTCAGGTAGATGCTCGGCACGGCCATGACCTGGCGACGCTCGACTTCTTCCTGGAACAGCGCACCGTCGATGGAGACGTTGCGGATATTGGGGTTCAGCACTGCCATCAGGTTCAGCGCCTGGACCACGTCCGGGCAATTCTGGCAGCTCAGCGAGAAATAAGTCTCGAACTCGAAACGGCCTTCGATGGCCCTGATCTGGGCGATGGTATCGGCGTCCAGCTTCGACGGGTGACCACCGACCTGCAGCAGCGCCAGCACCAGCGAGGTGAACTCATGGCCCATGGGGATGCCGGCGAAGGCGACGCCGGTGTCTTCGCCCGGACGATTCAGGGCGAACGAAGGACGACGGGCATCGCTGCCATCGGTCTTCAGGGTGATCTTGTCGGTCAGGCCGACGATGTCGTTGAGCAGGCCAAGCAGCTCCTGGGATTTCGCGCTGTCATCGAGGGACGCGACGATCTCGAACGGCTGGGTGACCTTTTCCAGGTAGGCCTTCAACTGGGCTTTAAGATTGGCATCCAACATGGCGAACAGTCCTCAGAAACAAAAAATTCGGGCAATAAAATGCCCGGACGGATCGCGCCCGGGCATCGGGCACCACAAGGGCCGGTGATGGCCCAAACAGCGCAGGTAGCAAGTGCAAAACGGGTTTCAGAGCGTCGCGAGCGACGGCCAGGCAAGAGCGTAATCCGATGACGGCGCGGAATGTACTGACGTACATGACAAGCCCGAGTCCGATTACCCCGCTGCCTGGCCGAGCGCAGCAGCTCTGAAGCCGTTCTTAGATCTTGCCGACCAGGTCCAGCGAAGGAGCCAGAGTGGCTTCGCCTTCTTTCCACTTGGCCGGGCAAACCTGACCCGGGTTGGCGGCGGTGTACTGAGCGGCCTTCAGCTTGCGCAGGGTCTCGGACACGTCACGGGCGATTTCGTTGGAGTGGATTTCCAGGGTCTTGATCTGGCCTTCCGGGTTGATGATGAAGGTGCCGCGCAGCGCCAGGCCTTCTTCCGGAATGTGCACGCCGAAGGCGTTGGTCAGCTGGTGGGTCGGGTCACCGATCAGCGGGAACTGAGCCTTGCCAACGGCCGGCGAAGTTTCGTGCCAGACCTTGTGCGAGAAGTGAGTGTCGGTGGTCACGATGTAAACCTCGGCACCCGCCTTCTGGAACTCGGCGTAGTTGTTGGCGGCGTCTTCGATCTCGGTCGGGCAGTTGAAGGTGAAGGCAGCCGGCATGAAGATCAGCACGGACCACTTGCCCTGCAGGGACTGCTCGGTCACTTCGACGAACTCACCAGCGTGGAAAGCGTTGACCTTGAACGGTTGAACTTGAGTATTGATGAGGGACATCTCTGACTCCTTCTGAGGTTTCTGTGAGGGTTGAAAATTTACGGTTGCTATCTTAGCTACCTAACGGAAAAAAGCTTATTGATTACGGCCATGATATCGATTGATTGCACCAATCGATAACGAAGCCCGCGCCAGACGCGGGCTACAGCCCTGGCTCAGGCCAGGTCGGGATCGATCAATAGCGCCAGTTTACCTGCGACTTGGTTACCAGCGAGTGTCTCGAACGCCACTTCGCTGTCTTCGATCGCAAAAGTGCGCTCCAGTTGCGGCTGCAATCGGCCTTCGGCGAACAGCGGCCAGACCTGCTGCTGCAGGTCATGCAACAGATCCGCCTTGAACTGATCGTCGCGGTTGCGCAGGGTCGAACCGATCAGCTGGATGCGCTTGCCCAGCACCTGCGCCAGGTCCAGCTTGGCCTCGCGCCCGCCCATCAGGCCGATGTTGATCCAGCGCCCGTCACGCGCCAGCAGCTCCAGGTTGAAGGCCGCGTACTGGCCACCGACCGGGTCGAGGATCACGTCGAACGGCCCGAAATCGCTGAGTGCCTGAAGATCTTCGCCACGCAGCGCGCCGCCCTGGGCGCCGAGCCCTTCGCAGTAGGCCAGCCGCTCGGCGGAGCCGACGCTGACCCAGCAGGGGCTGCCGAACGCCTTGCACAGCTGGATCGCCGCCGAGCCCACACCACTGGCACCGGCATGCAGCAGAACCTTCTCGCCAGGATGCAGGGCGCCGAGTTGAAACAGGTTGAGCCAGGCCGTGGCATACACCTCGGGGACCACGGCGGCCTCGACCAGGCTGAGGCCCTCGGGCACCGACATGGCATGGCGTGCATCGACCACCACCTCTTCGGCCATACCGCCGCCCGCCAGCAGGCAGCAGACCCGATCACCCACCTGCCAGGCGCTGCCGGCGCCTACTTCGGTGACCACGCCGGAGCACTCCAGGCCCAGAGCCTGGCTGGCCCCCGGCGGCGGCGGGTAGAGCCCCGCGCGCTGCAGCAGATCGGCCCGATTGAGCCCTGCCGCGGCGACCTTCACTCGAATCTGCCCCGCGTCGCAGGCCTGGGTGGGTTGTTCCAACCACTCCGCACGCCCTTCGACGCCTTGCAATGCCTTCATGCTGCCTCCATAGTGCAAGTGAAACGAGCCTCGCGCCTTGCGCGAGGCTTTCGTCTAGCGCCAACGGAACCTGGCGCCCTCAGATACGGCCTAATATGCGTTATCACCTGCCACTACGTCGAATCCGCATGAAACGCTCTCTAGCAAGTACCGCCCTCGCCCTAGTACTCGGCTTCAGTGCCCTGCCGCTGGCGGCCAAGACCACTCCAGCGACCAGCTGGGACTACCTGCAGCCGGACCGCGATCAGGTGATTGCCAGTCTCAACGTCGTGGAACTGCTCAAGCGCCACCACTACAACAAGCCGCCGCTCAACGACGAGCGCTCGATCAAGATCTACGACAACTACCTGAAGTTGCTCGATCCATCGCGCAGCTACTTCATGGCGTCGGACATCGCCGAATTCAACCAGTGGCGCAACCAGTTCGACGACCTGCTCAAGAGCGGCAACCTCGAACCGGGCTTCGCCATCTACCGCCGGCACCTGACGCGCCTGCAGGAGCGCCTCGACTTCGCCCTGGCCGAGCTGGCCAAGGGGGTCGACAAGATCGACTTCAGCGTCGACGAGGACCTGCAGGTCGACCGTGAGAAAGCGCCCTGGGCGAAGGACCGTGCCGAGCTCGACGACCTGTGGCGCAAGCGCGTCAAGGATGAAGTGCTGCGACTGAAGATCGCCGGCAAGGAAACCAAGGACATCCAGGAGCTGCTGACCAAGCGCTACAAGAACCAGCTCAAGCGCCTCAAGCAGACCCGTGGCGAGGATGTGTTCCAGGCCTACATCAACGCCTTCGCCACCACCTACGACCCTCACACCACGTACCTGTCGCCGGACAACGCGGAAAACTTCGATATCAACATGAGCCTCTCGCTCGAAGGTATCGGCGCCGTGCTGCAGAGCGACAACGAGCACGTCAAGGTGGTGCGCCTGGTACCCGCCGGCCCGGCGGAGAAGAGCAAGCAGATCGCACCGGCCGACAAGATCGTCGGTGTCGCCCAGGGCAACGACGAGATGGTCGACGTGATCGGCTGGCGTCTGGACGAAGTGGTCAAGCTGATTCGTGGCCCGAAAGGCTCCACGGTGCGCCTGGAAGTCATTCCGGCCAGCAACCCGCCGAGCGACCAGACCAGTAAGGTGGTCACCATCACCCGCGAGGCGGTGAAGCTCGAAGAGCAGGCGGCGAAGAAGAAGGTCCTGCACCTCAAGCAGGATGGCCGCGACTACAAGCTCGGGGTGATCGAACTGCCGGCCTTCTACCTCGACTTCAAGGCCTTCCGCGCGGGCGACCCCAACTACAAGAGCACCACGCGTGACGTGAAACAGCTGATCGACGAGCTGCGTGCCGAGAAGGTCGACGGCCTGGTCATCGACCTGCGCAACAACGGCGGTGGCTCCCTGCAGGAAGCCACCGAGCTGACCAGCCTGTTCATCGAGCAGGGCCCGACCGTACTGGTACGCAACGCCGATGGCCGCGTCGACGTACTGGCGGACGAGAACAAGGGCATCTACTACAACGGCCCCCTGGCCGTACTGGTCAATCGCCTCTCGGCCTCCGCCTCGGAGATCTTCGCCGGCGCCATGCAGGACTATCACCGCGCGCTGATCCTCGGCGGCCAGACCTTCGGCAAGGGCACGGTGCAGACCATCCAGCCGCTCAATCACGGCGAACTGAAGCTGACCCTGGCCAAGTTCTACCGTGTATCGGGGCAGAGCACCCAGCACCAGGGCGTGCTGCCGGACATCGCCTACCCCGATGTGATGCACACCAAGGACATCGGTGAGAGCGCCCTGCCCGCCGCCATGCCCTGGGACAGCATCCGCCCGGCGATCAAGCCGGAACTGGACCCGATCAAACCGTTCCTCACCCAGCTGCAGAGCAAGCACGACCAGCGCACTGCGCAGGATCCGGACTTCCTCTTCACCCGCGCCAGCATCGACCTGTCGAAGCAGCTGATGGCCGAAACCACCGTCAGCCTCAACGAAGCCAAACGCCGTGCGCAGCAGGCCGCCATCGAGGCCAAGCAGCTCAAGCTGGAGAACGATCGCCGCGTGGCCAAGGGTGAGAAGCCTCTCGCGGAACTGGCCAAGGAAGACGAAGACGCCCTGCCCGTTGAAGACAAGGGCAAGCCGGAAGACGACGCCTACCTGTCCGAGTCCGGCCACATCCTCATCGACTACCTGAGCCTGAACCCGTCCCTGGCCATCCATTGACCAGGGATTAGGGAACGTCATCAAATTGTCATCGAACTGTCGTGAAATGCAGGGGCCGGCTAAAAAGCCGGCCTCTTCGTTTCCGGCAGATCGAGAACACCATGACCGTCACCGAGCAGTTGAGCGCCTTGGGGAACATCCTCGCTCACGGCGACCTCAGTAGCCTGTTCCAGCCCATCGTCTCGCTTTCCGAGCAGCGCATCCTTGGCTACGAGGCGCTGACCCGTGGCCCGTCCAACAGCCCGCTGCACTCGCCCCTGACCCTGTTCGCCGTCGCCCGCCATGCCGGCCGCCTGAGCGAGCTGGAAATGGCCTGTCGCAAGAGCGCGTGCCGGGGTTTCAGCGCGCTGGGGCTGGAGGGCAAGCTGTTCCTCAACGTGTCTCCCGAGTCGCTGCTCGACCCCAGCCACCAGCCTGGGCGTACCCTGAAGCTGCTGCAGACCTTCGGCATACCGCCCAGCCAGGTGGTGATCGAGCTCACCGAGCAGTCGCCGACCGAAGACTTCGCGCTGCTCGACAATGCCCTGCACCACTACCGCGCCATGGGCTTCTCCATCGCCCTGGACGACCTTGGCGCCGGCTATTCCAGCCTGCGCCTGTGGTCCGAGCTGCGCCCGGACTACGTGAAGATCGACCGCCACTTCATCGACGGCATCCACCAGGACGCGGTGAAACGCGAGTTCGTCGGCTCGATCCTGAAGATGGCCGAGGCCTCGCGCGCACAGGTCATCGCCGAGGGCATCGAGCTGACCGAAGAGCTGACCGTACTGGCCGAGATGGGCGTCGATCTGGTGCAGGGCTACCTGCTGAGCAGGCCGCAGGAAAAACCGCCACGGGACGCCCGCCAGTTGCTGCCACAGCTGCAGAGCACGCAGCACAGCAGCCTCAACGAGGACAACCATGACCTCAGCGCCCTGCTCAACGAGCAGCCCGCCGTCGACCAGCGCACCGCCATCGCCGAGGTGCTGGATCTGTTTCGTGCCCAGGCCAATCTGAACTCACTGGCGGTGCTCGACGAGCAGCAACAACCGGTAGGTATCGTGCACCGCCATTCGCTCTCCGAAGCGCTGCTGAAGCCCTTCGCGACCGACCTGTTCGCGCGCAAACCGATCAGCCGCCTGATGAGCCAGGACTTTCTTGCGGTGGAACTGAAGCAATCGCTGCAGAAGGTCAGCCGCCTGCTCACCAGCCGCGCACGGCAGCGCATCGAAGAGGACTTCATCATCATCCAGGGTGGCCGCTACCTCGGCCTGGGGCGGGTGATCGACGTGCTCAAGCTGATCACCGAACAGAAGCTGCAGCAGGCACGTCATGCCAACCCGCTGACCCTGCTACCGGGTAACGTGCCCATCCAGCAGTGCCTGAGCCGGCTGCTGCAACAACAGCGGGAAGCGGCGGTGTGCTACGTCGACATCGACAGCTTCAAGCCCTTCAACGACCTCTACGGCTACGCCAAGGGCGACGAGGTCCTGCTGTGCCTGGCACAGTGCCTGAACGAGCGGGTGGACCCGGCGCGCGATTTCGTCGGTCATATCGGGGGCGATGATTTCATGCTGGTGCTCGGCTCGACCGACTGGCGCGAAAAGCTCGGTCGCCTGATCGAGGACTTCCAGAGCCAGTGCCGCCGCTTCTACCGCGAAGAACACCTGCAGGCCGGCTGTTTCGTCGCCCACAACCGTCACGGCCAGCGCCAGGAATACGCCCTGCTGTCGCTGTCCATCGGCGTGGTGCACGTGAGCAAGGAAGACTGCCTGCAGCTCGACGCCTCGCGCCTGGCGGAACTCGCCTCCGAAGCCAAGCGCCACGCCAAGGCCGTGCCCGGCTACAGCCTGCACATCCTCGCCGGATCAGCCAGCTGAAACCTGCGTCTCCTGCGCCAGCGCGGCATGGTGCTCGGCCAGGGCCCGATCAGGCGTGACGCCCGGTGCGCCGTCGAGATACACCTGGCTCAGGCGCCGCGCTGCCAGCGGATGGCCAGCTGCCAGCGCCATCTCCCACCAGCGCACCGCCTGCACGCCGTCCGGCGCCTGTCGCGTGTCACCCTGCAACGCCTGCACACCCAGCTGATAGGCGGCCTTGCCGTCGCCGCCGCTGGCAGCCAGGCGCAACAGCCTCAGCCCCTCCTCGCGCGCACCGAGGCCCTGACCGCGAAACAGCAGGATATGCCCGTAGAAGCTTTGCGCCGGGGTATCGCCCAGGTTGGCCATGCGCCCGTACTGGCCCTGCATCCACTGCCACAGGCGCGGCTGGCGCAGCGTCCACGACCAGTGAAACAGGCGCCGGGCCAACCAGTAGCCCAGGCGCGCGCGCACCTGCCAGAGCAGCCTAGACATCGACGGGATAGTCGAATTCGAACACCCGGACCACCTCTGCGGCATGCCAGGATGCGGCCGCCACGCCATCGGAGGCTCCGCTGAAGCGCCCCAGGCGCATCACGCAGTCGAAGAAGCCGGTACGCGGCAGACGGCTGGCCCCCTGGCTGATGACCAGCGCGCTGCGCAGTGGCCGTTCGGCACGGGCATCCAGCGCCGCCAGATGCTCCAGCGCTGCGGTCAGGGTCTGCATGGCCGGTGTCGGCAGGTCGAGGCGCTCGATCAGCGCACGGTAGGTAAGCAGATGGCGCTGCCGGCGCGCATCATCGAGTTCGTCAAGCAACGCCTGCCAGTGTTGGCGACTGATACGTACGCTCAAGACCAGCCCTCCAACCCCAGCGACCATGCCAGGGACCTCAGGATGGCCGCATCCGGTTGACGCTCGCCACGCTCGATCATCGCCAGATAGTGCGGGCTGATACCGACACTGCGCGCCAGCGCCTCGGCTGTCAGCCCCTTGCCTTCACGCAGTGCCCGCAGTTGATCGAGCCCGGGCTTCACGGCCTCCGGATCAGGCTGTTCGCGACCAGATTCGACGGCAGGCTGGTGTCCTGCGGCCTGCAGCAGGGCCTGATAATCGGCCCAGGGCAGTACCGCGTACTCCGGCTCACCATCGCGGGCAATGATTTGCACACTCATGAGTCTCTCCGTTGGAAAGCAGGACCGATGGCCTCGATCCTTTCCTTGCAAGCGGCCATCTTAACAGGGCCAAGCCGCCTGGGGCGTGATCCGTGCAGACACTCCACGCAGCGCGCCGCGTCTCGCCGCACAGGCGCCCGCGATCAGGAATGCAACGGCTCGGCCGGCAGGTGCTCGATGAGCGCCAGCTTCTCCGGGGCCTGCCTGGCACGCCAGGCCTTGAATGCCTCGAGCTCCCCCTGCCAAGTGCGCATCACCCAGGCCAGCACGGCCAGGTCATCGACGAAACCCACCCCCACCAGCCAGTCGGGAATGGCGTCCAGCGGGGTGATGAAATACAGCAGCGCGGCGACCACCATCAGCAACGCCTGGCGGCTGATCTGCCGGTATTCCCCCTTGAACCAGGCCAGGCTCAGCGCGCGCAACAGCTGCAGGTCATCCTTCAGCGCGGCGAAGCGCTGGCCCTGCGGGGTGCGCTTGTCACCCAGCGCGCGCAGCAACTCAGGCAGCCGCCCCTCACGAAGAAAACGGGCCGCCAGCGGCAGGTAACGCGTCAGTTTCCACGGGGTTTTCATCGGACCTCCTCGGCAAGCCAGGCGCTGCCTGGGCTTGCTTCGCTTATCCACCGAAGCTGTGGATAAATCTGTGCAAAGACTTTCGACAAGCTTATCAAAGCCCCGTGGCATGGGGCCTGGGCTCAGATCGGGCATTTTTTATACAGCCCATAAAATCCATGAAAATCAACGAGTTGCCGATTGACATGAACAGCTTGCAAGGGTAGCGCACGCTTGTTAGGAACCTTTCCCACAATGTGCATAAGCGTAACACTGCAGGTGCCAGCCAAGGCCCGGAAACGACAACGCCCCGTCAAGACGGGGCGTTGTCATGAAGCCATGCAGTGTTACTGCGCTGCCGGCTCGGCTGGCTCAGCCGGTTCTGCCGCCTGATCCTTGATACCGATCAGCTCCAGGTCGAACACCAGCACCGCGTTGGCCGGAATGGCCGGGGACGGGCTCTGCTCGCCATAGGCCAGTTCGCTGGGGATGTACAGTTTGTACTTCTCACCCACGTGCATCAGCTGCAGGCCTTCGACCCAACCCGGGATCACGCCGCCGACCGGCAGGTCGATGGGGCTGCCACGTGCGACGGAGCTGTCGAAGACGCTGCCATCGGTCAGCTTGCCTTCGTAGTGAACGGTCACCACGTCGCTTTCCTTCGGCTGCGCGCCATCGGTCTTCTTGATCACTTCGTATTGCAGGCCGGACGGTGTGGTCACGACGCCTTCACGCTTGCCGTTCTCTTCGAGGAATTTCTTGCCGGCTTCGGCCGCTTCCTTGTTCAGCGCGGTCATGCGCTCTTGCGCACGGTTCTGCAGGAAGGAGAAGGCCTCGATCATGTCCTCGTCCTTGATGCGCGGCTCCTTCTTCGCCAGCGCGTCTTCGATGCCCTGGGCGACGGCCTTGGAATCCAGATCGTCCATGCCTTCCTCGGACAGACTGCGACCCATGTTCAGGCCGATGCCGTAGGAGGCTTTCTGCGCGGGGCTCTTGAGTTCGACTTCGCTGGTTTGCGAGTCGCAACCGGCAAGCACCAGGCCCACCAGGGCAACCGCTGCCGCCAAACGATGCTGTTTCATGCTTGTTCCTTGTAGATGCGCCCGAAGGCCGTCGTGTGAAAGCGCGAGCTTATCAGTACGCCGCGATCACTGGCTACGGCATAGGAGCCGTGCAATGCGCATAAGTTCAAGCAAACAAAGGATTTTTTCGAAGAGATTCGGCGGGCGCCGAAGCATTGTCACAGGAGGGGATGAAGCGAGGAGAAGAATGGCGCAGCGGACGGGACTCGAACCCGCGACCCCCGGCGTGACAGGCCGGTATTCTAACCGACTGAACTACCGCTGCGCGTAACTGCGAGATTGGTGGGTGGTGACGGGATCGAACCGCCGACCCTCTGCTTGTAAGGCAGATGCTCTCCCGGCTGAGCTAACCACCCATTCGCTCTCGAAGTGGGGCGCATTCTAGAGAGCGATCCGCACCTTGGCAAGCCCCCTTTGCAAAAAAATTTACCGGCCCAGCAAGAACTTAGGTGAGACCAGCGAATTTTCTCGACGCACCGTGGTCAGGGTTGGCCTGAGCCCGCCAGCGGAGAATAATGCGCGCTCTGTGCCGAGTGGACGAATCCCTGTCCATCACCTTCATCCGTCGCGGTGCGCCTCCTTTCTCATGCGGGAAAGGTTCATGGATGGCGCCACCCCGCGACCTCAACACCAATGGAGAGTCACCTGCTCATGTGGTTTCGTAACCTGCTGGTCTACCGCCTCACTCAGGACATCCCGTTCGACGCCGACGCGCTGGAAGCCGCACTGTCCGGCAAGCAGGCCCGTCCCTGCGCCAGCCAGGAGCTGACCACCTATGGCTTCACCGCGCCCTTCGGCAAGGGTGCCGATGCCCCGCTGGTGCATGTCAGCGGTGACTTCCTGCTGATCGGCGCGCGCAAGGAAGAACGCATCCTGCCGGGCTCGGTGGTGCGTGACGCGCTGAAGGAGAAGGTCGACGAGATCGAGAACACCCAGATGCGCAAGGTGTACAAGAAGGAGCGCGATCAGATCAAAGACGAGATCGTCCAGGCCTTCCTGCCTCGCGCCTTCATCCGCAAGTCCGGCACCTTCGCGGCCATCGCGCCGAAGCAGGGCCTGATCCTGGTCGACAGCGCCAGCGCCAAGAAAGCCGAGGACCTGCTCTCCACCCTGCGCGAGGCCATCGGCTCGCTGCCGGTACGTCCGCTGTCGGTGAAGATCGCACCGACCGCCACCCTGACCGACTGGCTGAAGAACCAGAGTGCCGCCGAAGGCTTCTTCGTGCTCGACGAGTGCGAGCTGCGCGATACCCACGAAGACGGTGGCGTGGTGCGCTGCAAGCGCCAGGACCTGACCAGCGAGGAAATCCAGCTGCACCTGTCCACCGGTAAGCAGGTCACCCAGCTGTCGCTGGCCTGGCAGGACAAGCTGTCGTTCGTGCTCGACGACAAGCTGACCATCAAGCGCCTGCGCTTCGAGGACGTCCTGCAGGAGCAGGCCGAGCAGGACGGTGGCGATGACGCCCTGGCCCAGCAGGATGCCAGCTTCGTGCTGATGATGATGACCCTGGTGGAGTTCCTCCCGGAGCTGTTCACCGCACTGGGCGGCGAAGAGATTCCGCAAGGCATCTGATAACCCGCCGGGTGGATGACGCGTCTTTCATCCACCACCCGGACAGGCGGTGGACACGCTTCGCGTTGCCCACCGCACCTGTTCAGGTCAAGGATTCGAGGCTCTCGGTGAAGGCGCTGGCGCCCTGCTCCGCCGTGCTGAAGCTGTGACGCATGAAAGCGAACAGCTCGCGCCCGCAGCCACTGGCCGGCGCCGGCCTGGCCGCCAGTTCGCGGGAAGCCAGCTCGGCGTCTGCGACTCTCAGGAGCAGTTCACCGCTGCGACCATCGATACGCAGCACGTCGCCATCGCGCACCCGCGCCAGCGGCCCGCCGTCGAACGCTTCCGGACACACATGGATGGCCGCCGGAATCTTGCCGGAGGCGCCGGACATGCGCCCGTCCGTCACCAGCGCCACCTTGAAGCCCCGGTCCTGCAGCACACCGAGGTAAGGCGTCATCTTGTGCAGCTCCGGCATGCCGTTGCTGCGCGGTCCCTGGAAGCGCACCACGGCAACGAAATCGCGCTCCAGCCTGCCGGCCTTGAAGGCTTCCACCAGCTCCAGCTGGTCCTCGAAGACCAGCGCCGGCGCTTCGACCACCTGATGCTCCGGCGCCACCGCAGACACCTTCATCACCCCACGCCCCAGGTTGCCCTGCATCAGGCGCAGGCCACCCTCGGCCGAGAAGGGCCGGGCCACTGGACGCAACACGCTTTCCTCGAGGCTCGCACCCGGCCCGTCACGCCATACCAGTTTGCCGGCTTCGAGGAAGGGCTCGCGGGTGTAACGCGACAAGCCGCGCCCGGCCACGGTATTGACCTCTTCGTGCAGCAGGCCGGCATCCAGCAGTTCACGGATGAGAAAGGCCATGCCGCCGGCAGCCTGGAAGTGATTGATGTCGGCCTTGCCGTTGGGATAGACGTGCGCCAGGGTCGGTACCACCTCGGACAGGTCGGCCATGTCCTGCCAGGTCAGCAGAATCCCGGCGGCACGGGCGATGGCCGGCATGTGCAGGGTGTGATTGGTCGAGCCGCCCGTCGCGTGCAGGGCGACGATCGAGTTGACCAGGCAGCGCTCGTCGACGATCTCGCCAATGGGCATGAACTGGCCGCTCTGCCGGGTCAGGCGCGTGACCTGCTGCGCGGCCTCGCGGGTCAGGGCATCACGCAGCGGCGTGCCCGGATTGATGAAGGAGGCGCCCGGCAGATGCAGCCCCATCACTTCCATCAGCAGCTGGTTGGTGTTGGCGGTGCCGTAGAAGGTGCAGGTGCCCGGCCCGTGGTAAGCCGCCATCTCCGCCGCGAGCAGCTCGTCACGGCTCGCCTTGCCCTCGGCATAGCGCTGCCGCACGTCGGCCTTTTCCTTGTTGGACAGGCCCGAGGTCATCGGCCCTGCCGGGACGAACAGCGACGGCAGGTGACCGAAGCGCAGCGCGCCCATCAGCAGGCCCGGAACGATCTTGTCGCATACCCCCAGGTACAGCGCGGCATCGAACATGTTGTGCGACAGCGCCACCGCGCTGGCCATGGCGATCACCTCGCGACTGGCGATACCCAGCTCCATGCCCGGTTCGCCCTGCGTGACGCCGTCGCACATGGCCGGCACGCCACCGGCGAACTGCCCGACCGAACCCAGCTCGCGCAGGGCCTGCTTGATCTGCTCGGGGAACCGCTCATACGGCTGATGCGCCGACAGCATGTCGTTGTAGGCGGACACGATGGCGACGTTGGCCGCATCCATCAGCCGCAGCGTCTGCTTGTCGTGCCCGCTGCAACCGGCAACGCCATGGGCGAAGTTGGCGCACTGCAGCTTGCCGCGCTGCGGCCCTTCGCTGGCCGCCGTGCGAATCATCTCGAGGTAGCGCTGGCGCGTGGCTCGGCTGCGCTGGATAAGACGGTCGGTCACTTCGACAACACGGGGATGCATGAGGAATCTCCAGGTTAACAGCTAGCGCATATTTATATTTACAACAAAATTCTGCCACTCATTGGGCTTGATTTCCACGACAACGGGAATAATCTTGTAATTCTAACAACAAAATTACGAGACCCTCACCATGACGCTACGAATCGCCATCAATGGTTTTGGCCGCATCGGTCGCAACGTGCTGCGAGCACTCTATACCCAGAACTACCGCCAGCAGCTGCAGGTCGTGGCGATCAACGACCTGGGAGACAGCGCGATCAACGCCCACCTGCTGCAATATGACAGCGTACACGGGCATTTCCCCGAAGAGGTGCGGGTCGATGGCGAAAGCCTGTGGATCAAGGGTGACCGCATCGCCGTCAGCGCCATCCGCAACCCCGCCGACCTGCCGTGGCGGGCACACCAGGTCGACGTGGTGCTCGAATGCACCGGGCTGTTCACCGAACGCGACAAGGCCGCCGCACACCTGGCCGCGGGTGCGCGCAAGGTGCTGATCTCGGCCCCGGCCAAAGGGGCCGATGCGACGCTGGTCTACGGGGTCAACGACGAGGTCCTGACGCCGGCCATGCAGATCATCTCCAACGCCTCCTGCACCACCAACTGCCTGGCGCCCGTGGCTCAGGTGCTGCAACGCGAACTGGGCATCGAACAGGGCCTGATGACCACCATTCACGCCTACACCAACGACCAGAACCTTTCCGACGTCTATCACAGCGACCCCTATCGCGCGCGCTCGGCCACCCAGTCGATGATCCCGACCAAGACCGGCGCCGCCGAGGCTGTCGGCCTGGTCCTGCCGGAGCTGGCGGGCAAGCTCACCGGCATGGCGGTGCGGGTGCCGGTGATCAACGTCTCGCTGGTCGACCTGACCCTGCAGGTCAAACGCGACACCGACGCGAGCGAGGTCAACGCCCTGCTCAAGGCGGCCAGCGAACGCTCGCCGGTGCTCGGCTACAACGCGCTGCCGCTGGTGTCCTGCGACTTCAACCACAATCCGCTGTCGTCGATCTTCGATGCCAACCACACCAAGGTCAGCGGCCGGCTGCTCAAGGTCATGGCCTGGTATGACAACGAGTGGGGCTTCTCCAACCGCATGCTGGACAACTGCCTGCTCCTGGCGCGCATGAACTGAAAGAGGAGGTTCGATGAGCCGCATCAGCTTCACCCAGGCGACCTTGCCCGCTCGCAAGCGCATCGCCCTGGTCGCCCACGACCACTGCAAGAGCTTCCTTCTCGACTGGTGCGAGCGCCAGCGCGAGCGGCTGCGCCAGCACCAGCTGCTGGCGACCGGCACCACGGGCCTGCTGCTGGGCCAGCGCCTGGAGCTGCCGGTGGAAAGCATGATCAGCGGCCCACTGGGCGGTGACCAGCAGATCGGCGCACGCATCGCCGAGCAGCGCGTGGACATGCTGGTGTTCTTCTGGGACCCGTTCGAACCGCAGCCGCACGACCCCGACATCAAGGCCCTGTTGCGCGTCGCCGCGGTGTGGAACATTCCGGTGGCGTGCAACGAGAGCAGCGCCGATTACCTGCTCAGCAGCAGCCTGATGGAGCGCGAGCACAGCTACCGCATTCCCGACTACCAGACCTACCTGGCCGGACGCAGCTGAGCAACGCGCTAGAAATCCACCTTGCCGCGCCCCGCCTTGATCGCCCCACGCTTGCTCTTGCCATCGAGGCGGCGCTTCTTCGAACCCAGCGTCGGCTTGGTCGGGCGGCGCTTCTTGTCCACCTTGACCGCATGACGGATGAGTTCGAGCAGTCGCTCCAGCGCATCGGCGCGGTTCTGTTCCTGGGTGCGGTACTGCTGCGCCTTGATGATCACCACGCCGTCTGCGGTGACGCGGCTGTCGGCAAGCCCCAGCAGGCGTTCCTTGTAGAACGGCGGCAGCGACGAAGCCTGACTGTCGAAGCGCAGGTGCACGGCACTGGACACCTTGTTGACATTCTGCCCGCCGGCGCCCTGGGCGCGAATGGCGGTCAGCTCGATTTCATCGAGCAGGAGGTGGACGCTGTTGGACAAGATCAGCATGAGCAGGGTTTCTGGATGAACATGCGCATCAGGATACCTCTGCGGTCTGTAATCTTTGCTTGAAATTTCCCCACGCCACGCCGGCAGCACCTCGGCTAACGTAGCGGCCTCTACTCTTGCGGAAGCACACGATGGACTCCATAACCCAGGCGGTACTCGGCGCCAGCATCCAGGGCGCACTGCTCGGCCGCTGGCAGGGACGCAAGGCTCTGCTCTACGGCGCCATGCTCGCCACCGTACCCGATCTGGACGTGATCATGGAGTACGGCGACGCGGTGGCCAACATGACCTACCACCGAGGTTTCAGCCACTCGCTGTTCGTGCTCAGCGGCTTCGCCCTGCTGCTGACCTGGCTGGCCAGGGGCTTTCGGCCTCATCCCGGCTACTCGGCCCAGCGCCTGCTGCTGACCCTGTGGCTGGTGCTCGTCACCCACCCGCTGCTGGATGCCTTCACCAGCTATGGCACGCAGCTGTTCTGGCCGCTGACGCCGACACCCACGGCCTGGTCCAGCCTGTTCATCATCGACCCGCTGTATACCGTGCCGCTGATCGCGGCCGTGGTCATCAGCCTGTTCACCGGGCTACGCGAGCAGAGCTGGCGCGTGCCCGCCGTCGCCCTGGTCCTGTCGACGCTGTACATCGGTTTCAGCCTGACCGGCAAGTTCATGGCCGAACAGCGCGTGGAGCAGGAACTGGCGCGCCAGGGCATCCAGGCAGAACGCCTGTTCGTCACCCCGACGCCGTTCAACACCCTCCTCTGGCGGGTGATCGTGCTCGACGGCGAGGACTACCACGAGGCCCTGGTCGGCTGGCTCGACGACGACACGCCCCACCTGCAGCGCCTGCCACGCGGTACGCAGCTGCGCGAACAGCTCGCGGGCTCGGCCATGCACGAGCGCCTGGACTGGTTCACCGGTGGCGTGCTGCGCTATGACCAGGTCGGCGATCACCTGATCGTCACCGACCTGCGCCTGGGCATGACCGGGTTCCATCCGTTCCGCTTCGATTTCGCCCACCTGCGCGACGGTCGCTGGCAGCTACAGGAACACATCGCACGCCTGCCCTTCGAACGCGGGGAGATCGAGCACCTGAACCTGCTGCTCAAGCGCATCTGGCAACCCGAGCTGGACGTGCCGCTGCTGGCCTGGGCCAGCGAACTGCAGAAACCACTTTTGACTGAGACTCGCTCGCACTAAGGGCGTAGTATCGGCATCCCTCCATGCCGAGGCAGGATGCCTGCAATGTTGTTTCGCCGCTTCGAGTCGTTGATCGACGTCTTCAAACCCAGCCCGGACATCGCGCCACCGCCGGGCATGCTGCGCTTCTACGGCCACTACCTGAAACAGGTGTGGCCGCTGATGGTCGCGGTGCTGATCGTGGGCTTCTTCGCCGCCGTGATCGAGGTGGCGCTGTTCAGCTTCCTCGGCCAACTGATCGACATGGCGCAGGCCAGCACGGATGCCGGCAGCTTCTTCGCCGAACACCGCGACGCACTGCTGTGGATGCTGCTGGTGGCGCTGGTCATCCGCCCCCTGGTGTTCGGCCTGCACAACCTGCTCACGCATCAGGCGGTCAACCCCGGGCTGACCAACCTGATCCGCTGGCAGAACCACCGCTACGTACTCAAGCAGAGCCTGAGCTTCTTCCAGAACGACTTCGCCGGTCGCGTCGCCCAGCGCGTGATGCAGACCGGCCCGTCGCTGCGCGACTCGGCCATGCAGGTGATCGACGCGCTGTGGCACGTGGTGGTCTACGCCGGCAGCGCGCTGTACCTGTTCGCCGCCGCCGACCTGCGCCTGGTGCTGCCGCTGGCCCTGTGGATCGTCGGCTACAGCGCCGCGCTGTGGTACTTCGTACCGCGCATCAAGGCGCGCTCGGCCGCCGCCTCGGCCGCGCGCTCCAAGGTGATGGGCCGCGTGGTCGATGGCTACAGCAACATCGCCACGCTCAAGCTGTTCGCCCACTCGCAGGAAGAGGAAAGCTACGTACGCGAAGCCATGCAGGACCTGCTCGACAAGTTCCGCCTGCAGTCGCGCACCATCACCGCCCTGGACTTTCTCATCACCTGCCTCAACGGCGTGCTGATCGTCGGCACCGGCGCCCTGGCGCTGTGGCTGTGGAGCCAGGCGCTGATCAGCACCGGCGCCATCGCCCTGGCGCTCGGCCTGGTGATCCGCATCAACAACATGGCCGAATGGATCATGTGGGTGGTCAACGGCATCTTCGAGAACGTCGGCACCGTGCAGGACGGCATGCAGACCATCGTCCAGCCGCGCCAGGTCGCCGACCGCGAGGATGCCACGCCGATTCAGGTGCCGCACGGCGGCGTGCGCTTCGAGAACATCCACTTTCACTACGGCAAGCGCGGCGGCGTGATCAGCGGCCTGGACATCGGCATCCGCCCCGGCGAGAAGATCGGCCTGGTCGGCCCGTCGGGGGCCGGCAAGTCGACCCTGGTCAATCTGCTGCTGCGCCTCTACGACCTGGAGAGCGGACGCATCCTGATCGACGGCCAGGACATCGGCACGGTGACCCAGGAAAGCCTGCGCGCGCATATCGGCGTCGTGACCCAGGACACCTCCCTGCTGCACCGCTCGATCCGCGACAACCTGCGCTACGGCAAGCCCGATGCCAGTGACGACGAGCTCTGGGAGGCGGTGCGCAAGGCACGCGCCGACAGCTTCATCCCGACGCTCGACGACAGCCTGGGCGGGCGCGGCATGGACGCCCAGGTGGGCGAGCGCGGCGTCAAGCTCTCGGGCGGCCAGCGCCAGCGCATCGCCATTGCCCGCGTGCTGCTCAAGGACGCACCGATCCTGGTGCTGGACGAAGCCACCTCGGCGCTCGATTCGGAAGTGGAGGCGGCCATCCAGGAAAGCCTGGACAGCCTGATGCAGGGCAAGACGGTGATCGCCATCGCCCACCGCCTGTCGACCATCGCGCGCATGGACCGCCTGGTGGTGATCGACAAGGGGCAGGTCATCGAAACCGGCAGCCACGCCGAGCTGATCGCCCATGGCGGCCTGTATGCGCGCCTGTGGCAGCACCAGACCGGCGGTTTCGTCGGCGTTGAATAAACACGAGGACAGGCGGCAGGGTGGATGACGCTCTTTTCATCCACCATTGCGCGCACCGCTCGGTGGACGGATGAAGCGTCGTCCACCCTACGGAATCCCCCGCCGCCGGCTTCTGCGCCCGATGCAAACGTAGGGTGGATGACGCTCTTTTCATCCACCACTGCGTTCACGCGCGGTGGACGGGTGAAGCGTCGTCCACCCTACGGAATCACTCTGCGGCTGGCTTCTTGCGCTTGAGCGGTGCGCTGCCGTCGGCGCTGACCAGTGCGGAGGGTTTGCCGGCCGGGCGCGGGCCGCTCTTGCGCTTGGGCGCGGCGGCTTTCTTCGGCTCTTTCTTCTCGGCCTTTTTCTTCTTGCTGCCGGCGGCCTTGCCCGAGGCCTTGAGGTTCTTCGGCCCCTGGTAGACGCCCTTGAGTTCCTTGACGGTGCGGCGTTCGAAACGCTGCTTGAGGTAGCGCTCGATGCTCGACATCAGGTTCCAGTCGTTGTGGCAGATCAGCGACACCGCCAGGCCCTCGCCACCGGCACGCCCGGTGCGGCCGATGCGGTGCACGTACTCGTCACCGGAACGCGGCATGTCGAAGTTGATCACCAGGTCCAGGCCATCGACGTCCAGACCGCGTGCCGCCACGTCGGTGGCGACCAGGACCTTGACCGCGCCCTGGCGCAGACGCTCGATGGCCAGCTTGCGGTCCTTCTGGTCCTTCTCGCCATGCAGCACGAAGGCCTTGACCCCGGCCGCCACCAGCTTGCCGTAGAGGCGATCGGCCTGCACCCGGGTATTGGTGAAGACGATGGCCTTGTCATAGGTCTCGTTGGCCAGCAGCCAGTCGACGAGCTGCTCCTTATGGTAATTGTGGTCGGCGGTGATGATCTGCTGACGGGTGCCTTCGTTGAGCTGGCTGACGCTGTTGAGCATCAGGTGCTGCGGCTGCTTGAGCACCTTGGCGACCATATCCCGCAGCCCGTTGCCACCGGTGGTGGCGGAGAACAGCAGGGTCTGGTGCGGCCCGCAGGACTCGGCCAGACGCTGGGCGTCCTCGGCGAAGCCCATGTCGAGCATGCGGTCGGCTTCATCGAACACCAGCACCTCGACCTCATCCAGCGGCAGGTTGCCGGCATTGGCATGTTCGATCAGACGGCCAGGCGTGCCGATGAGGATGTCGATCTTGCGCATCAGTGCGGCCTGCACCTTGAAGTCCTCGCCGCCGGTAACCAGTCCGGCCTTGAGGAAGGTGAACTGGGCGAAGCGCTCGACTTCCTTGAGCGTCTGCTGCGCCAGCTCGCGGGTCGGCAGCAGGATCAGCGCACGGATGCTCAGACGCTGCCTGGAGTTGCCATCGCCGAGCAGGCGGTTGAGCAGTGGCAGGACGAAGGCGGCGGTCTTGCCGCTGCCGGTCTGGGCGATCACTCGCAGGTCCTTGCCCTCCAGCGCAGGAGGAATCGCTGCGGCCTGTACCGGCGTCGGCTCGACGAATTTAAGCTCGGCCACGGCTTTCAGCAGGCGTTCATGCAGGGCGAATTGGGCAAACACGGGGGCACTACCTCGAGAAATCGACAAAACGGTGCATAGCCTAACGGTTTCCGGCGTCCGGGCCGAATTTCTTTGCACTCGGCCAACGATAGTCGATGCGTTCGCCGCTACGCTTTCCTACCGGCGGGTGGAACCGAGCGCACCCGCCGGGAGTCAGATTGATATCACTCCAGAGGAGTTTCTCTCATGTTCATGAAGCCTCACTCAGCGGTAGCCTTGAGCCTCTGCGCGCTGCTGGCGGCCTCCCCGGTCCTCGCCAGCCCGCCACCGGGCAAGGGCAAGCAGGGTCACCAAGGCCAGCAGGAAGACGTGCGAATCGACCTGCGTGGCCCGAGCGTCGATATCGGCCGGGTACGTATCGTCCTCGGCGACAACCGCCAGTTGATCGGCCCGACCTCGTCCCTGCCACCCGGCATCGCCAAGAACCTGGCTCGCGGCAAGCCGCTGCCGCCGGGCATCGCCAAGAACTTCGACAGCCGCCTGAACGCGCGCCTGCCGCACTACGATGGCTACGAATGGAAGCAGATCGGTACCGACGTGGTGCTGGTGGCGGTCGCGACGGGCATCGTCTACGAAATCCTGCGTAACGTGCTGGACTGAGTGGTCTTCCGACGGTCTGCCGACAAGCGGTATGGCCACTGACGAACTTGTCTCCACGGCATCGCTCAAATCGTCAGATGGCCAGCCGAGAACGCACCATGAGCCCGTCACTGATCTATCACGTCACCTCCAGCCTGGACGGCTACATCGCCCGCCCCGATGGCCACATCGACTGGTTCGCTTCGCTGCGCCAGGCCGATGAGGAATACAGCTTCCAGTACTTCTACTCCGGTATCGATGCACTGCTGATGGGCCGCGGCACCTATGAGGCGCTGCTCAAACGCGGTGGCGCCTGGCCCTACCCCGGCAAGCCCTGCGTGGTGCTCACCCGCCTGCCCCTGCCGCGCGCCTCGGACGAGGTGCAACTGACCCACTGCACCCCCGCTCAAGCGGTCGCCGCCCTGGGGGAAGCCGGCTTCCAGCGTGTCTGGCTGGTCGGTGGCAGCCTGCTGGCGGGCAGTTGCTACACCGCCGGGCTGATCGACGAAGTGGTGATCAACCTGGTGCCCCACCTCCTCGGCGCCGGCATCCCGCTGCTGGCGACGGGCATGGAGCGCAGCCTCACGCTCAGCGATCAGCGCCGCTTCAACAGCGGCACCCTGCAGGTGCACTACAAGGTGCAGAACCCCGCCTCGCAGCAGTCGCCCTCGCGCATCAACGCGGCCTGATCACCTCAGGTTGGCGTTTTGCGCAGCAGACGCGCGCTGTCCCAACCGACCAGTAATACGGCTGCCCAGATCGGCAGGTAGGTCAGCCATTGCCCGGCATCGAAGGTCTCCCCCAGCACCAGCAGTGCGACGGCGAACAGCAGCACCGGCTCGACATAGCTGAGAATGCCGAACAGCCCCAGCGGCAACAGCCGGCTCGCCGCCATCATCGCGGCGAAGGCCAGGGTGCCGACCAGCGCCATGCCCGGTACAAGCAACCACAGCGCGGGCCGATTGGCAAAGGCATCCACGGGGCCATGGGCGACGATCAGCCAGATCGCCAGCGGCGCCAGCAGCAGCATCTCGAGCACGAAGCCGGACAGCGCATCGAAACGCATCCAGCGGCGCAACATCATGTAGGGCGGGTAGCCGAGCGCAGTCACCAGCGTCAGCCAGGAAAACGCCTGGGTGCGCCAGAGCTCATGCAGCACGCCGAGCACGGCGCAGGTCACCGCCAGTCGCTGCAACGGGCGCAGGCGCTCGCCGTAGAACACCCGCCCGGTCAGCACCAGGGCAAGCGGCAGCAGGAAGTAGCCCATGGACACTTCCAGCATGTGCCCCGCCAACGGCGCCCAGACGAACAGCCCCCACTGCACGCCGATCAGGGCCGCCGCCAGCGGGCAGGCGGCCAGCAGCAGCGGCTCGCGGCGCAGACGCACGAACGTCTCGCGCAGCAGCGCGGTCTGCCGGGCCAGCAGCACCAACAGCAACACCAGCGGAATGGACCAGAGCACGCGCTGCGCGAACACCTGTATGCCGTCCAGCGGCGTCAGCCATTGCACGTAGCCGGGCAGCACGGAGAACAGCACCGAGGCGCCGACGGACAGCGCCACACCGCGCCCGGAAAGCTGCATCAGTCAATCCTCGCCGGCCTGCGCCCCAGGCCCGCCAACGGCAGCGACAGGGCGATGACCGCGCCACCGATGGCCAGGCGCAGCAGATCGGCGTCATGGTTCCAGATCAGCAGGTTGACCAGCAGGCCGGCCGGCACCAGGGCGTTGTTCATCACCGCCAGGGTGCCGCCGTCGACCAGGCTGGCGCCCTTGTTCCACCAGTACAGACCCAGGCCGGAGGCAACCACGCCGAGCCAGCCGAGCACGCCCCATTGCAAGACGCTGCCCGGTAGCCGCTCGCCATTGCCCAGCAGCAGGAAGGCCGGCAATGCGATCAGCAAGGCGCCGAGGTAGAAGAAGCCGAAACGCCGGTACTGTGGCTCGCTCGAGGGAAACTTCAGCAGCAGGTGCTTGTACAGCACCTGGCCGGCGGCGAAGGTGAAGTTGGCCACCTGCAGCAGCAGGAAGCCCAGCAGGAAGCTGCTGCTGATCCCGTCATAGCGGATGATCCCGGCGCCCAGCACGGCCACCAGGGCGGCGAGCAGCGCCCAGGGGTTGAAGCGGCGGTTGAGCGCATCCTCGATCAGCGTCACGTGCAACGGCGTGAGGATGGTGAACAGCAGCACCTCCGGCACCGTCAGCACCGAGAAACTGAGGTACAGGCAGACGTAGGTGATGCCGAACTGCAGCGCACCGATCACCAGCATGCCGCGCACGAAGGCCGGAGCGTGACCGCGCCAGCGGGTCAGCGGCAGGAACAGCAGGCCGGCGATGACGATGCGCGTCAGCACCGCGAAATAGCTGTCGACCCGACCGGCCAGGTACTCGCCGATCAGACTGAAGGAAAAGGCCCACAGCAGGGTCACTATCAGCAGATATCGCACAGCCACCTCCGAAGGAAGGCGGCGACCTTAGCGCGTTCGCCGGCAGCGGACAATGCATGCCCGGCCAGCGCCCGGCCGGACATACAAAAAAGCCGGCCACCTCGTAGCGAAGCGACCGGCGCAACACGCCCGTGGACGGGCGCTCAGGAGAGAGTGGGATCAGGCGACCTCGGCCACCTTGGCCCTGGCCTGGGCCAGGCCCTTTTCGCTGAACTCGGCACCCAGGTTCAGGCCTTCGGCGTGGATGAACTGCACATCGTGGATACCGATGAAGGCCAGCGCCTGACGCAGGTAGGGCTCCTGGTGATCCAGCGCACTGCCGGCGTAGATACCGCCACGGGCAGTCAGCACGAAGGCGCGCTTGCCGGTCAGCAGGCCCTGCGGGCCGGTCTCGGTGTACTTGAAGGTGACGCCGGCGCGCAGCACGTGGTCCAGCCAGGCTTTCAGGGTGCTGGGGATGGCGAAGTTGTACATCGGCGCCGCCAGCACCAGCACATCGGCTGCCAGCACTTCGTCGGTGAGCAGATTGGAGCGCGCCAGGGCGGCCTTCTCCGCCTCGCTCTGCTGCTCGCTCGGCGTCATCCAGCCGCCCAGCAGCGTGGCGTCGAGGTGCGGCACCGGGTCGACGGCCAGGTCGCGAACCTGGATCTGGTCGGCCGGGTGAGCGGCCTGCCAGTTGGCGATGAATTGCTGGGTCAGCTCACGGGAGACCGAGCCTTGTTGGCGCGCGCTGCTTTCGATAACGAGAATACGGGACATACCTGAGGCTCCATCGAGGTGGGTAGGAATCGATGGAGCACAGACTAGGTCCACAACATTCGATTAAAAAGCGCAAATATCCGCTTACATATATCGACAAAGTTGATTTATGGATGGGCCGGGTCTAGGCTCTGGTTACTTCAGGCCACAGGTCAGGTCGACCCGCAGGCGAATCACGCTGCGGCTGAACTTCACCGTCATGTTGTTGCTGGCCCCCGGTGTCAGCACGGCTCGCCGCGTACGTGGCGCTTCCGGGCCGTTGCGGAACACGGCGCTGCATTCTGCTTCACTCTCGCCGTAGTTGTAGAGCACCAGCGCTGCCATGTTGTGATCGATTTCCTGAGTGGTAGCCGATACCTCGGCGCCGTTCAGCTGTTTCTCCACATCGATCGGATAGGCGTGGGCAGCCAGGGGCAGCAGGGCGAACAACAGGCAGAAGATTTTTTTCATCGGTGCTCTCCATCATCGGAGCGCCAGTGTAGGTCGAGATCGCCGGCGATGACAGCCGGTAACAGGACAGTGTCATGAAAGCTCCCCGTGTAACCCTGGACCAGTGGCGTACCTTGCAGGCGGTCGTCGACCAGGGCGGTTTCGCCCAGGCCGCCGAGGTGCTGCATCGCTCGCAATCGTCGGTGAGCTATACCGTGGCGCGCATGCAGGAGCAGCTCGGCGTGCCGTTGCTGCGCATCGACGGGCGCAAGGCGGTGCTGACCGAGGCCGGCGATGTCCTGCTGCGCCGCTCGCGGCAGTTGGTCAAGCAGGCCAGCCAGCTGGAAGACCTGGCCCACCACATGGAACAGGGCTGGGAGGCCGAGGTGCGCCTGGTGGTCGACGCCGCGTATCCGACGGCGAACATAGTCCGCGCGCTGACCGCCTTCATGCCGCAGAGCCGTGGCTGCCGCGTGCGCCTGCGCGAGGAAGTACTGTCCGGGGTCGAGGAAGTGCTGCTGGAAGGCACCGCCGACCTGGCCATCAGCGCGCTGAACATCACCGGCCACCTGGGCATCGAACTCGGCGAAGTGGAATTCGTCGCCGTGGCCAACCCCGAGCACCCCTTGCATCGCCTGCAACGGGAACTGAGCTTCCAGGACCTCGAGGGCCAGATGCAGGTGGTGACCCGCGACAGCGGTCGCCTGCAGCCACGCGACGCCGGCTGGCTCGGCGCGGAACAACGCTGGACCGTGGGCAGCCTGCCGACCGCGCGGACCTTCGTCAGCAGCGGCCTGGGCTTTGCCTGGCTGCCGCGCCACCTGATCGCGCGTGAACTGCAGGAGGGCCTGCTCAAGCCCCTGCCGCTGGCCCAGGGCGGCCTGCGCAAGCCTCGCTTCTTTCTCTACAGCAACAAGGACCGGGTCCTGGGCCCGGCCACGCAGATTCTCATCGAACTGATCAAGAACTTCGACGCCGCGCCGCTGGACGCTCCGTTCGCCGCGCCGCAGTCCAGCCACTGAGAGCCGCCCCATGCCCTACTTCGACAACGATGGCTGCCAGCTGCACTACGAGGACTACGGTCACGGTACGCCGCTGCTGCTGGTGCACGGTCTGGGTTCGAGTACGCGCGACTGGGAGTACCAGATTCCCGCTCTCAGCCCGCACTACCGAGTCGTCGCCCTCGACGTGCGCGGGCATGGCCGCTCGGACAAACCGCGCGAGGCCTATAAGATCGCCGACTTCGCCGACGACGTGGCCGCGCTGATCGAACACCTGCAGCTGCCCGCCGTGCACCTGGTGGGCATTTCCATGGGCGGCATGATCGGCTTCCAGCTCGGCGTCGACCGCCCCGAGCTGCTGCGCAGCCTGACCATCGTCAACAGCGCCCCCGAGGTGAAGGCCAGGAGCGCGCGTGACTGGCTGGAGGTCGGCAAACGCTGGACGCTGTCCCGCCTGCTCAGCCTCGACAGCATCGCCAAGGCCCTGGCCAGGCTGCTGTTCCCCAGACCGGAGCAGGCCGACCTGCGGCGCAAGGTGGAGGAACGCTGGCCACAGAACGACAAGCGCGCCTACCTCGCCAGTCTCGACGCGATCATCGGCTGGGGCGTGCGGGAACGCCTCGCACGCATCACCTGTCCTACGCTGGTCATCACCGCGGACCGCGACTACACCCCGGTTGAACGCAAGCGCGAATACGTGGCAGAAATGCCTGACGCGCGCTTGCTGGTGATCGAAAATTCGCGCCACGCCACACCACTGGATCAACCTGAACGCTTCAATAGCGCCCTGCTCGCCTTTCTCGGTGAAGCAGACACCACTGCCAACAAGGAAAACTGACCATCATGCTCAAGCAACTCGTTATCGCCGCCGGCGCCCTGCTGCTGTCGACCAGCCTGCTGGCTGCGGAAAACCCCAAGGTACTGCTGACCACCAGCATGGGCGAAATCGAAGTGGAACTGGCCGCCGACAAGGCGCCGATCAGCACGCAGAACTTTCTCAAGTACGTGGACAGCGGCTACTACAACGGCACCCAGTTCCATCGCGTGATTCCCGGCTTCATGATCCAGGGCGGCGGCTTCGATGCCGACCTGCGCCAGAAGGACACCGACGCACCGATCAAGAACGAGGCCGACAACGGCCTGCACAACGTGCGCGGCACCCTGGCGATGGCCCGCACCCAGGTACGCGACTCGGCCACCAGCCAGTTCTTCATCAACCACAAGGACAACGCCTTCCTCGACCACGGCTCGCGTGACTTCGGCTATGCCGTGTTCGGCAAGGTGACCCGTGGCATGGAGGTGGTCGACAAGATCGCCCAGGTGCCGACCGGCAACCGTGGCATGCACCAGAACGTCCCCCGCGAGCCGGTGCTGATCATCGACGCCAAGCGCCTGTAAGCCGCGCACCAACGAAAAAGCCGCCCGATGGGCGGCTTTTTCGTTTACCAGAGGCGCTTACTTCTCGACGAAGGCGCGCTCGATCAGGTAGTCACCCGGCTCACGCATGCGCGGGGAGATCTTCAGGCCGAAGCTGTCGAGCACTTCGGCGGTCTCGTCGAGCATGCTCGGGCTGCCGCAGATCATGGCGCGGTCGTCCTGCGGGTTGATCGGCGGCAGGCCGATGTCGGCGAACAGCTTGCCGCTGCGCATCAGGTCGGTCAGGCGGCCCTGGTTCTCGAACGGCTCGCGGGTGACGGTGGGGTAATAGATCAGCTTGTCACGCAGGGCCTCGCCGAAGAATTCGTTCTGCGGCAGGTGCTCGGTGATGAACTCGCGATACGCCACTTCGTTCACGTAGCGCACGCCGTGCACCAGGATCACCTTCTCGAAGCGCTCGTAGGTTTCCGGGTCCTGGATCACGCTCATGAACGGCGCCAGGCCCGTACCGGTGCTGAGCAGGTACAAGTGTTTGCCAGGGTTCAGGTCATCGAGCACCAGCGTGCCGGTAGGCTTCTTGCTGATGATGATCTCGTCGCCTTCCTTGAGGTGCTGCAGCTGCGAGGTCAGCGGGCCGTCGGGCACCTTGATGCTGAAGAACTCCAGGTGCTCTTCCCAGTTCGGGCTGGCGATGGAGTAGGCACGCATCAGCGGGCGACCATTGTCCTGCTGCAGGCCGATCATCACGAACTGGCCATTTTCGAAGCGCAGGCCCGGATCGCGGGTGCACTTGAAGCTGAACAGCGTATCGTTCCAGTGGTGGACGCTGAGCACGCGCTCGACGTTCATATTGCTCATGATGATCTTTCCTCGGGAAGCACAGCGCCTTCGGCGCGATTGCGCGGCATTTTATTCGCGGCAACAATATCTGTTAAGTGGATTATCAAGATATAGGTTATCGGTTATATCGATATGCGATTTACTCTCAGACAACTCCAGGTATTCGTCGCGGTCGCCCAGCAGGAGAGCGTCTCGCGCGCGGCGCAGTCGCTGGCGCTTTCGCAGTCCGCCACCAGCACCTCACTGACCGAGCTCGAACGCCAGTCCGACTGCCAGCTGTTCGACCGCGCCGGCAAGCGCCTGGCGCTCAATGCCCTGGGGCGCCAGCTGCTGCCGCAGGCGGTGGCGCTGCTCGAACAGGCACGCGAGATCGAACGCCTGCTGGGCGGCAAGAGCGGCTACGGCTCGCTCAACGTCGGCGCCACGCTGACCGTGGGCAACTACCTGGCCACCCTGCTGATCGGCAGCTTCATGCAGCAGCACCCGGAGTGCCGGGTGAAACTGCAGGTGCACAACACCGCCCACGTGGTACAGCAGATCGCCCACTACGAGCTGGACCTGGGCCTGATCGAAGGCCACTGCCAGCACCCGGATATCGAGGTGCAACCCTGGGTCGAGGATGAACTGGTGGTGTTCTGCGCACCGCAGCACCCGCTGGCGGCACGTGGCACGGCGAGCCTGGAGGAACTGACCTGCGAGGCGTGGATTCTGCGCGAGCAGGGCTCGGGCACCCGGCTGACCTTCGATCAGGCCATGCGTCATCACCCGCGCAAGCTGAATATCCGCCTGGAGCTGGAGCACACCGAGGCGATCAAGCGCGCCGTGGAGTCCGGCCTGGGCATCGGCTGCATCTCACGTCTGGCCCTGCGCGACGCCTTTCGGCGCGGCAGCCTGATGCCAGTGGAAACCCCCGAGCTCGATCTGCGCCGGCAGTTCTATTTCATCTGGCACAAGCAGAAGTATCAGACGGCCGCCATGCGTGACTTTCTCGAGCAGTGCCGCGCGCTGACCGCCGGGGTGGCCCGCAGCGACCAGATCGTCCTGCCGGCCATCGTCTGAGCCTGGGGCCCGTCAGCCTGGAATCGACTCCATCTGCTGCAGCAGCAGCGCCGCCTGGGTGCGCGTGCGCACGCCGAGCTTGCGGAAGATCGCCGTGACATGCGCCTTGACCGTCGCCTCGGAGACGTTCAGCTCATAGGCGATCTGCTTGTTCAGCAAGCCTTCGCAGACCATGGTCAGGACCCTGAACTGTTGCGGGGTCAGGCTGGCGAGCCCGGCACTGGCGGCCTTGGCCTCCTCGGAAACCGGGGCGCTCTCCTCGGCCATCGGCGGCCACCAGGTATCGCCGTCGAGCACCTGGCGCACGGCCAACTGCAGGGTCTCCAGCGGGCTGGACTTGGGAATGAAACCGCTGGCACCGAACTCGCGGGAGCGGTTGACCACCGAGGCTTCCTCCTGTGCGGAGATCATCACCACCGGAATCTGCGGGTATTGCCCGCGCAGCAGGACCAGGCCGGAGAAACCGTAGGCACCCGGCATGTTGAGGTCGAGCAGGACCAGATCCCAATCACTCTTGTCGGCCAGGCAGGCCTCCAGCTCAGCGATGCTGGCAGCCTCCACCAGGCGCACATCCGGCCCCAGCCCCAGGGTCAGTGCTTGTTGCAGCGCGCTGCGAAACAGCGGGTGGTCATCGGCAATCAGGATTTCATAGGCGGCCATCGGCAGATCCTGCTCTTGTTATGAGTGGCACTGAGGTGAGTATGACAGTGCTTATTGGCTGACGACCCGCTCAAGACTGTTCATCCATCACGACAGACTCCCCACTCGGACCGACGGCGGCGCCCAGCATGCCGAGCTGTGACGGGGTGGTCAAGTTCAATGCTTTGCGGCAGGATGCGCAGCTTTCCTGCCGAGAAGCTCCGATGCGAAGCCAAGCCCTGCGCGCCGACCTGTTGATGCTGATTACCGCGATGATCTGGGGCAGCGCCTTCGTCGCCCAGCGTCTGGGCATGGATAACATCGGCCCCTTCCTTTATACCGGCCTGCGCTTCGCCCTCGCCTGCCTGGCCCTGCTCCCGGTACTGATGCTGCTGCAACGCCGCCAGAAACGCCCCGCCGCACCCTTGAATCGCAACCTGCTGCTGGGGGGCATCGTCATGGGCCTGGCCCTGTCGCTGGGCATCAACCTGCAGCAGGTCGGCCTGCTGTTCACCACGGTGACCAACTCCGGCTTCATCACCGGGCTCTACGTGATCGTGGTGCCGATTCTCGGTCTGCTGATCGGCCAGCGCAGCAGCGCCGGTATCTGGCTGGGCGCCAGCCTCGCCGTGGTCGGCATGTTCCTGCTCAGCGTCGGCGAGGGCTTCACCGTGGCCTCCGGCGACTGGCTGCAACTGGCCGGCGCCTTCGTCTGGGGTATTCACGTGCTGCTGGTGGGCTTCTTCGCCAGCCGCCATGACCCGTTGCGCCTGGCGCTGATCCAGTTCATCACCTGCGCGGTGATCAGCCTGCTGCTGGCCCTGGTGTTCGAGACGGCCACGCTGGACGGCATCCTCGCGGCCGCCCCGGCCATCGTCTATGGCGGCTTGTTCGGCGTCGCGGTGGGCTTCACCTTGCAGGTGGTCGCGCAGCAACATGCGATCGCCTCGCATGCGGCGATCATCCTGTCCCTCGAGGCGGTGTTCGCCGCCATCGCCGGCGCCCTGCTGCTGGGCGAGATGCTGGCGCCACGCGGTTACCTGGGTTGTGCCCTGATGTTCGGCGGCATGCTGCTGGCCCAGTTGTGGCCGAAGCCGCTGCCGGCCGCGCTCAGCGATAGCCCTGCAGGCGCTGATGCAACGCGTCGTTGAGGTCGAGCGGCAAGCGCCGCTTGGCTGCCAGGTAGTGCTGACTGAAGGCATCCAGGTATTCGTCCAGGGCCTCGCCCGCGCGCGAGTCGCCTGCCAGCTCCAGGCACATGGCCGCCACTTCGGCGGTGCACAGGTGCTCGCCGCGCGTGGAGCGACGCAGGCGATAGCGTGACAGCTGCGCCGGGGTCAGGCTGAGTACCGGCAACGCGTCCAGGTAGGGGCTCTTGCGAAACATCTTGCGGGCTTCGGTCCAGGTGGCATCGAGCAGCACGAACAACGGCCGCTTGCCGGGCGCCAGCTGCACCTCCTCCACCACGCGCTGCGGCGCCACGTACTCGCCGGGAAAGACCAGGTAAGGCTGCCATTGCGGGTCGGCCAGCAGCGCGAGCAGCGCCGGCTCCACCGCCGTGCGCGTCCAACCGAAGGCATGGGTTTCGGGCACCACGTCAGCGATCAGCCAGCCCGTGTTGCTCGGTTTGAGCGCCTCGATGTCATGCATCACCAGGCACATGGCGGCATTCGCCTGCACCTGCGGACGCCAGGCGCACAGGCAGTAGTCCGGCTGCACGCGGCAATGCGGGCAACGCTCGGCACGGGAACCGCGCGCAACGAAGGGTTTCAGGCTGCGTGCCAGGCGTTCTGCACGCAGACGGGCAACGGCATGTGGGGCGGGATGGCTCATGAAGGCGATAACGGCGAAAGGGGGCGCAAGTCTAGCACCCCCATCCGCCGCCCAGGCGCCTCAGAAGCGGTGGTTCAACGCCAGGCCGATGAAGTGGATGCGCGTTTCGTACTCGCCACGGAAGTTGCCGCCGTTGCCGGTGCAGCGCACTCCGCTGTCCTGATACAGGCCTCCGGCCCCCGGCGCCCAGCCGGCCGGAGAGCAGCCATCCTGGTAATCCATCTTGCCGCTGGAGAACTGCACGTAGCTGTAGGCCAGGTCCACCGAGGTATCGGGGGTCATCCTGTAGTTGGCACCGAGCGACAGCCAGTAGCGATCCGCATCGGGGAATGCCGGGTGGCGCAGCTGCGGCGAGTTGACGGGCGAACGGTCGTAGGCGACCCCGCTGCGCAGGAGCAGGTCGTCGCTGTACTGGTAGTTCATGCCCAGGGAGATCTTGTAGGTGTCCTTCCAGTCCTGCTCGACGTTCAGATCCCCCTCGGTGACGCCGTTGAAATAGGGATAGCCGGCCACCTGATCGATGCCGATGCGCACCTCGTCCAGTCGCGAATGACGGGTGAAGGTCAGGTCCGCCATCAACGCCACCCTGTCGTTGAGCTGATGGAAGACGTTGAAGGAGAGCATTTCCGGGGTGTCGATCCTGGTCTTGGCCCTGGAGTTCGGGTGCAGCCTCGTCGCCGCGAAGTCGCCCGCGTTCACCCAGTTGCCTTCGTCGAACAACTGCTGAAGCGCCTCTGCAGGCGGAACGTAGATGTTGAAGATGGGGATAGTGAATCCACCTGCCAGCGACGTATCCGGGGAGGGAACGCCCCCTTGCACATCGGCAAAACTCCATTTGGTCTCACCTTCCAGGGTGTGCTTGATGTTGGAGCGATAGGACACCCCGAAGCGCGTCGACTCGGTGGGCTCCCACAGGTAGCCGATGTTCCAGCCGAATCCCCAGTCGTCGCCCTTGACGCGAAAGTAGCCATCGCCCTGGACGTTGTCGGCGAAGTTGCCGGCCACGCAGTCGACGAAGCCATCCCGGTCGGCCACGCCGTTGCACGAGCGGATTTCCTCGGGGACGGGAACACCGGCGATGCCTCCGACTATAGGCCCCAGAATGGGGCTGGCGGCATTACGGGTGTCCTGGTAGTTGGCGTCGACGAACTGCCCCGCCAGTTGCCTCGACGCCCCCTTGACGTCCGCCGCACCGCGCTGGATCGACTTGATGTACTGCGCCGACACGCCGAAGCCGATGCTGTGATGCTCGTTGAAGCGAAAGCCGATGCTCGGGTTGAACGTCACCGTTTCCAGGCTGGCCGACTGGATGGCGTAGCGCCCGGCCCAGTCCTCCTTGTAGTCCAGCTTGGCACCGAACGGCGTGAAGATGCCCAGGCCGATCGTGACCCGGTCATTGATCTCGTGAGAGATGTAGAAATTGGGCGCGGCGGCAGCATCCGGGAGAAACTCGCCCGCATCCCCCGATAGCGGATTGCCGAACACGTCCGTGCTGCCCTTGTCCTCGTAGTCACCATCGGGCAGCAGGATGGTCAGGCCGGACGTCACCTGCGTACCCTTGAGTCGGGTCAGGCCCGCCGGGTTGTAGAAAATGGTCGAAGGATCGGCCGCCTCGGCGCCATTGGCATGCGCGGAACCCTGCGCCGCCACCGACTGCGAACCAAAGTGATAACCGGATGCCTGTACCTGCGTAACGGGCGAAACCAGTAGACTGCCGACCATCACATGCGATGGCCAACGCCGATAGAGTCTTGTCATTGTTATTCTCCTGCACGCTGCTTGAACACCCAGCAGCCAACGCCTCATTCGCGACAGACTTCAGGCAGGTCTGCGCAGGCGGCGTCCGACTGCAACGCGGCTCAAGGTTGAGACGTGCAGGACTGGCCGATGATCCCCGGCCTTTGGTCGTGATGGCGGAAGACAGCGTTTGGCCAGCATGTGGCCGTCGGTAACACCGCTGGCAAAGGGGCCAGTGGCCATTTCGCGAACATTCGTGCGGGGGCCCTGTCCAACCCTCGTCCAAGCTTTCAGGAGTCACACCCCATGTTGCGTTACATCCTTCCCGCTCTCGCGCTCAGCCTGATGCTGCCGACCGCCCAGGCCGCTTCGCTGAAGGAAATGGAATTGACTCGGACACTGGAACAGGTCGCCCGGCAGAGCAGCGAAGGCACGCCACGCGCGATCAACGAGGACATTCTCGACCAGGGCTATACGGTGGAAGGTCACACGCTGATCAACCACCTCAGCGTGCGTCCGGCGCATGCCGCGCAGATGCGTGGCAACCCGGACACCGTTCGCTCGCAACTGGCGGCGAGCGTCTGCCGCAACCCGGGCTATCGCAAGCTGCTGGCCGATGGCGCGCAGCTGCGCTACCAGTTCAGCGAATACCGCAGCAACCGCCCTGTGACCGTCGAGGTCTTCGACAAGAGCGACTGCGGTATCTGAGCGAACGCCTCGCTCAGCCCCTCTCCGCTCGGCGCTGCGCGTCATCCGCGCGCAGCTCGGCGAGCAGTGCCTCCATGTAGCGCGAGCGACGCACACCGCCCTCCAGACGTCGCAAGCATTCGTCCTCGAGGCTCAGCTGGTTGGTGCGTGCTGCCTGTTGCAGCATGTCGTAGAGCTCCGCCTCGACCTGCAGAATCAAACTGGGCATACCTGCCCCTCCCTTCCTGTTCACCTCACAGCAGACTCGACGCCGGCAGCGAGGTTCCCCTTCCCTGCCCTGGTCGCTTGCAGATGGCGCGCCTGTAGTCGCCAGGACACGCTGGGCGGAGTCGCTCGCCCCCCGGCGCGGGCGTCGCTGCGCAGCAGCCGCACAGATGAATCGGCCCCGCATCCAACAAGTAAATCAGACGGCCGAACGCAGCCCGGCCACTCGGACGAACGGCAGCCCGGCGGGATGACTATGCTGAGTGAAGGTAGCGCTGCGCGCCCGGACGTCGGCTGATCTGCGTCAACCCTCGCCACGCGCAGAGCCGGCAGACTCGAGCCATCACCACGACAAGGATAGAACCATGGCCCTGCTCACCTTCATCGGCGCGATCCAGCAAGTCACCGGCTCCTGCTACCTCGTGGAAAGCCGCGACGGCGCCAGGGTACTGCTCGAATGCGGCATGCATCAGGGCCGCCGCCAGGAGCAGGAACAGAACCACAGCCGCTTTCCGTTCGACCCCAGCAGCCTGGATGCTGTGGTCATCTCCCACGCCCACCTCGATCACAGCGGCCTGCTCCCGCGCCTGGTGGCGGAGGGTTACCGCGGCCCGATCCACGCCACCGAAGCCAGCTGCGAGCTGCTAGAACTGATGCTGCTGGACGCCGCCTTCCTCCAGGAAAAGGACGCCGAGTGGGAAAACCGCTGGCGGGCGCGCCAGGGCAAGCCTGCCGTTCAACCGCTGTACACCCAGGCCAACGCGGAGCAGGCGCTCAGCCAGCGGCGACCGCATGCCTACGGCGAAGCGATCGAGGTCGCCAAGGGCATAACGGTGACCCTTCACAATGCCGGCCACATTCTCGGCTCGGCGATCGTCGAGATGCAGGTGGAGGATCATCACCTGCAGCGCCACCTGGTGTTCTCCGGCGACCTGGGCAACACCTGCTCGCCGCTGATGCAGGCGCCTGCGCACCTGAACCGGGCGGACGTGCTGCTGATGGAGTCGACCTACGGCGACCGTGACCACCGCTGCAGCGAGGACACCCTGGAAGAGCTGGCCGCGATCCTGCAGCAGGCACACAACGAAGGGGGCAACGTCCTGATTCCGTCGTTCGCGGTCGGCCGCACCCAGGACCTGATCTACTACCTCGGGCGCTTCTACCAGGAGGGCCGTCTGCCGCAGCAGGCGGTATTCCTCGACAGCCCCATGGCCATTCGCGCCAACGCCATCTACAGCCGCTTCCACGACCAGTTCGCCGCTCCGGATCGGGCGGCACTGGCGGCCAAGGGGGTGAAACGCATCGAGGATTGGCTGCCCGTGCTGCGCTGCACGCCAACGGCCGAGGAATCGATGGCGATCAACCGGATCAAGAGCGGCGCGATCATCATCGCCGGTGCCGGTATGTGCAATGGCGGGCGCATCGTCCATCACTTCAAGCACAACCTCTGGCGCGAGAACTGTCACCTGATCTTCCCCGGCTTCCAGGCCAAGGGCACGCTCGGCCGCCTGATCGTGGAGGGCGCCGAGACGGTCAAGGTGCTGCACCAGCGCATCGCGGTGAAAGCCAAAGTACATACCCTCGGCGGCTTCTCCGCCCACGCCGGGCAGTCGCAGCTACTCGACTGGGCCAGCCAGTTCGAGCACCACCCGGAGCTGTACCTGGTGCACGGTGAACTGGAGAAGATGCAGGCGCTGCAGCAGGCCCTGCGCGAACGGCTGAACTGGATCGCCAACATTCCCGAACCCGGCGAGCAGATCGCCCTGTAGCACCGACAGCGAAACGCCAACCTGGCTGTGGCAAGCTGTGGGCATGTGAACCGGGAACCCGCCGGACCAGAGGAGAACGCGCATGCCCTATGAACCGGATGACTATCTGTCGCGTCACGTGCAGACCAGCGAAGTCGACCTGAGCAGCAGGGTCGACGAACTGGTGGCACTGGCCGCGCCAGGCAACAGCCCCAACCTGCCGCTGTACCGGGAAATGTTCACCACCGTGATCCACATGGCCCAGGCGGATCGCAACCGCTGGGACGCCAAGATCATGCTGCAGACGCTGCGCGAGATGGAGCATGCCTTCGGTGTGCTGGAGCAACTGAAGAGGCGCCGCAAGGTCACGGTATTCGGCTCGGCACGCACCCCTGCCGATCATCCGCTGTATCAGCAGGCTCGCGAACTGGGCGCCTTGCTGGCGCGACGCGACCTGATGGTGATCACCGGCGCCGGTGGCGGCATCATGGCGGCGGCCCACGAAGGTGCCGGTAGCGAGAACAGCCTGGGCTTCAACATCACCCTGCCCTTCGAGCAGACGGCCAATGCCACGGTGCGCGGCAGCCACCAGTTGCTGTCGTTCCACTTCTTCTTCCTGCGCAAGCTGTTCTTCGTCAAGGAGGCGGACGGCCTGGTCCTCTGCCCGGGCGGCTTCGGCACGCTCGACGAAGCCCTGGAAGTGCTGACGCTGATCCAGACCGGCAAGAGCCCACTGGTCCCCGTGGTGCTGCTCGACCAGCCGGGCGGCAGCTACTGGAAAGACGCGCTGGGCTTCATTCGCCGCCAGCTCGAAGGCAACGGCTACATCCTGCCCACGGATCTGAACCTGCTGCACCTGGTCCACAGCGCCGAGGAAGCGGTGGACGAGATCGCGCGGTTCTACCGCAACTTCCACTCCAGCCGCTGGCTGAAGGACCGCTTCGTGATTCGCCTCAACCACCCGCTGAGTGACGCGGCACTGGCGCAGCTGCACGACAGTTTCGCCGGGCTGTACAAGGAAGGTGGCTTCGTCCAGCAAGCGTACTGCGAGCAGGAGCGCGACGAGCCGGAACTCTGCCACCTGACTCGTCTGGCATTCGCCTTCAACGGCCGGGACTACGGCCGCTTGCGCGCGCTGCTGGACTTCGTCAACGAGCCGGCGAACTGGGCATCACGCCCGTAGCGCGGATGCAATCCGGGTGACACACAGCAAAAAGCCCAGCACTGGCTGGGCTTTTTCGTTGGTAGCGCAGGCTCAGGCGTTGCCTGCCACCTTCATGCGCGCCGCCTGGGTGAAATCGAGCATGCGCTTGAGCGGCTTGATCGCCTTGGGAATCAGCGCCGGGTCGACATGAATCTCCCCGGAACCTTCGCGCAGCCCGGTCAGCACACGCTCCAGGGTGTTCATCGCCATCCACGGACAATGCGCGCAACTGCGGCAGGCCGCGCCATTGCCGGCCGTGGGCGCCTCGATGAAGGTCTTGTCGGGGCACAGCTGCTGCATCTTGTAGAAGATGCCGCGGTCGGTGGCGACGATGAAGGTGGAGTTCGGCAGGGTCTGCGCGGCCTTGATCAGCTGGCTGGTGGAACCCACCGCATCGGCCAGCTCGACCACGTTCTGCGGCGATTCGGGGTGCACCAGGATGGCGGCATCCGGATACAGCGCCTTCATGTCCAGCAGCTGCTTGGACTTGAATTCCTCGTGGACGATACAGGCACCGTCCCAGAGCAGCATGTCGGCGCCGGTTTCGCGCTGGATGTAGTTGCCCAGGTGCTTGTCCGGCGCCCAGATGATGGTCTCGCCGTTGTCCATCAGGCTCTCGACGATTTCCAGCGCGCAGCTGGAGGTCACCACCCAGTCGGCACGCGCCTTCACCGCCGCCGACGTGTTGGCGTAGACCACCACGGTGCGCTCCGGGTGCTGGTCGCAGAACGCGCTGAACTCGTCTACCGGGCAACCCAGGTCGAGCGAGCAGGTCGCTTCCAGCGTCGGCATCAGCACGCGTTTTTCCGGATTGAGGATCTTCGCCGTCTCGCCCATGAACTTGACCCCGGCCACCACCACGGTCTGCGCCGGATGCTGATTGCCGAAACGGGCCATCTCCAGCGAGTCGGAGACGCAGCCCCCGGTCTCCTCGGCCAGCGCCTGGATCACCGGGTCGCAGTAGTAGTGCGCCACCAGTACGGCGTTCTGCTTCTTCAGCTCGGCGGCGATCTCACGGCGATAGAAGGCCTCCTCTTCGGCCGTCAGCGGCTTGGGCTGCTTGGCATCGAGGTGGGCCTGAACCAGAAGGCGTTCGGAAATCTGCGACATATCTCAAACCTGTGGCGCTCGTACGCGAGCCGCGAGTATACACCCTGCTCTGCGCAGCCACTGCCACAGTCAGGACACGGACCTGGCCGGGGGCTTTTTCAGGGCAAAAAAAAGCCAGTCTTGCGACTGGCTTTTGCGATTTGGTGGGTCGTGTAGGATTCGAACCTACGACCAATTGGTTAAAAGCCAACTGCTCTACCAACTGAGCTAACGACCCAACGCGAGGCGCATGATACTGATTTAATTCAGGAAATCAACACTCTGCGAAAAATTTTTCAGAAATAGCGGGTAGCGTCGGGCACACCGGCCGCTACGAAACCGGCCGCACGCAGCCGGCAGCTGTCGCACTTGCCGCAGGCTCGGCCGTCGTCATCGGCCTGGTAACAGGACACCGTCAGCGCATAATCCACACCCAGGCGCATGCCGGCCTGGATGATTTCGCCCTTGCTCATCTGCTGCAGCGGAGCGCGAATGCTGAAGCCCTGCCCCTCTACGCCGGCCTTGGTGGCCAGGTTGGCCATGCGCTCGAAGGCCTCGACGAACTCGGGCCGGCAATCGGGATAGCCGGAATAGTCCACGGCGTTGACGCCGATGAAGATGTCGCGTGCTCCGAGCACCTCGGCCCAGCCCAGGGCAAGCGCCAGGAACACCGTGTTGCGCGCCGGCACATAGGTGGCCGGGATGCCCTCGGTCGGTGATTCGGGCACGGCGATGCTGCTGTCCGTCAGAGCCGAACCGCCGATGCCGTTGAGATTGAGGCCGATGACCTTGTGCTCGACAACGCCCAGCTGCTGCGCCACGCGCTCGGCCGCCTGCAGCTCGGCGCGATGGCGTTGCCCATAGTCGAAACTCATGCTGTAGCAGCTGTAGCCCTCGGCCTTGGCCATGGCCACCACCGTGGCCGAATCCAGGCCGCCGGAGAGAAGAATTACCGCTTTCTTGTCACTCATGCTCAATGTCCCGGCTCGTCGTTCCAGAGAATCTTGTGCAGCTGCAGCTGCAGGCGTACCGGCAGGTTGTCCGTCACTATCCAGTCAGCCAGCGCACGCGCATCGACCTGCTTGTGGCTGGGCGAGAACAGCACCTCGCCGGCACGCGCTGCCAGGTCGTGCTGGATCAGCCTGGACACCGCCCAGTCGTAGTCCTCGCGCGAGCAGATGACGAACTTGACCTGGTCGTTGCGCGTCAGCCATTCGATGTTCTCGTAGCGATTGCGCTGCACCTCGGCCGAACCTGGGGTCTTCAGGTCGAGCACCTTGCTCACCCGCGGATCGACGGCCGAGACATCGAGCGCGCCGCTGGTTTCCAGCGACACCTCGTAGCCGGCGTCACAGAGTTGCTGCAGCAGCGGCAGGCAATTGGGCTGGGCCAGCGGTTCACCCCCGGTGACGCAGACATAACGCGGTTTGTAGGCCGCGACCTGGGCCAGGATGCTGTCCAGGCTGACGACTTCGCCGCCACTGAAGGCATAGGCGGTGTCGCAGTACTGACAGCGCAGGGGGCAGCCGGTCAGGCGCACGAATACCGTCGGCAGGCCGGCGGTACGCGTCTCGCCCTGCAGCGAGTAGAAAATCTCGGTGATGCGCAGGGTTGCTTGCATAAATAGCCACGGGCGTGATGACGAAACAGGCCATCCGCCTCCGTTGCGGGAAAGACGATGGATACAGGCAGTAAAGCCCGATCCGGCAATGGCGCCAGCGCAGGAACATCAGCCGAGCTGAAACCCCGCGCGCGACGCGCCGCGCATTCTAAAGGAAGTCGCTCGCGCAGATAAGCAAAACCCGCGACAAGCGCGGGTTCGTGGCCAAGCGATGGTGCGCCTTACAGACGCTGCAGGTCACGCTGCGCCAGTTGTGCGGCAGAGCTGCCCGGATACTGGGCGATCACCTGCTGGAGAATGCCCCGCGCCTTGTCGTTGTTACCCAGGCGACGCTCGACGTCGGCCAGCTTGAACAGCGAATCCGGCACCTTGGAATGGCTGGGGTAGGCCTGGCTGACCTTGGCGAAGGCCTTGCCGGCAGCCTGCAGGTCACCCTTGGCCAGGTTCACTTCACCCAGCCAATACTGCGCGTTGCCGGCGTACTGGCTGTTGGGGTAACGATTGAGGAACGCCGTGAATGCCTGCGACGCCTTGTCGAAGTCCTTGGCCTTGATCAGGTCGAAGGCGGCGTCGTAGTAGAGCTTTTCCTTGGCCGGATCGGCCGCCTCGGCGCTGCCCTGCTGCTGAGCGGCAGGCGGCGTCGGGGTGTCGTTGGCGTTCACCGCGCCATCGGCAGAATTCTGTGCGGGAGTACCACCGGCAGCGGCGCCGGAGGAAAGGCGTTGATCCAGATCCTGGTAACGCTCCAGGCCTTCCCGTTTGAGGCGCTGGATTTCATTCTGCTGTTCTTCCAGCATGCCACGCAGCTGGGCGATCTCCTGCTGCATCTGCTGCAGCTGATTGAACAGCATGCCCTGCGCCGATACCTGGGCACCTGCCCCGGTACCGGCGGAGGCGCCGGCCGTACCATAACCCGCCGGAGGATAGCTGCTGCCTTGCATGGAGCTGCTTTCCAGCACGGGAACTTCCGCCATTGCCACGAGTGGCAAGGCGAGCGTCAGAACGGTCAGAGTACGGCGGCACTTAAGCATGGCAAATTACTTGCGCAGCTCTACGCGACGGTTCTGAGCCCAGGATTGCTCGTCGTTGCCAGTGGCAACCGGACGCTCTTCACCGTAGGAAACCAGCTCCAGCTGAGCCGGGGAAACGCCCTGCAGAACCAGGTAGCGCTGAACGGCCTTGGCACGACGCTCGCCCAGAGCCATGTTGTACTCGCGGGTACCGCGCTCGTCAGCGTGGCCTTCCAGAACGACGCGGTTGCCGTTGGCTTTCAGGTCCTTGGCGTGTACGTCCAGAGCGCGCATGGCTTCGGCTTTCAGGTCGGAGCTGTCGTACTCGAAGTAGAAGGTGGTGATAGCGCGCAGGGCCGCTTCTTCGCTCAGGCTGCCGTCGACAGCACCGGTGTTGGCGCCGTAGCCAGCGTTCGGGTCTACTGCGCCTTCGCCAGCAGCGTCACCGCCTTTGGAGGAGCAACCTACAGCAACGGCGAGAGCCAGGGACAGCGCAGCGAACTTACCGAATTTCAGCATTTCCATCATGTAACTCCTAATGAACCCCAGTTGTGTTAAGCAAGATTGGTGAAGCGCCGCATCAGTTCAGGTAAGGGGACCAAGAAGGCTCTCGAACTTCGCCTTGAGCGGTAGGAAGAGGGAGCCTCACGCGTCCATTGGTGGACGCCAACATCAAGACTCCCCGGCCCTGCTGGCGGGTGGCGTAGATTAGCATGGCGCCATTTGGCGCAACAGTGGGCGACTCATCCAAACTTGTGTCGGAGAGTATGCGCAGACGGTTGGTTTCAAGGTCCTGGGCGGCGACCTTGAACACGGTGAAACCGTCTTGGCGATGAATCATGACCAGCGTCTTCTCGTCAGCCGACAATTTCGGGTTGGCGTTGTAGTTACCGACGAAGGTGACTCGTTCTACCGCACCGGAATTGATGTTGGTTTTATAGATCTGCGGCTTACCCGCACGATCCGAGGTGAAGTACAGGGTCTGACCGTCCTTGCCCCAGAAAGGTTCGGTATCGATGGCATAATGATTCGTCACGCGGCGAATCTGCCGGCTGCCCATGTCCATCACGTAGATTTCCGGGTTGCCATCCTTGGACAGCACGAACGCCAGGCGCGCGCCGTCCGGCGACCAGGCCGGCGCGCCATTGAGGCCTTCGAAGTTGGTGATCTGCTCGCGGCGACCGGTATCGATGTGCTGTACGAAGATGCGCGGACGCCGCTGTTCGAAGGACACATAGGCGATACGACGACCGTCGGGCGCGAAGGACGGCGACAGGATCGGCTCACGCGATTGCAGCAGGGTCACCGCGCGCGCGCCGTCATAGTCGGAACGCTGCAGGGTGTAGCGGGTGTTGTTGGTGCCCATGCGCTCAGCGGTGACGTAGAGCAGGCGAGTCGAGAACGCACCCTTGACACCGGTGAGCTTCTCGAACGACTGGTCGGCGATGTAATGCGCCATGTCGCGCAGCTGATCGGTGCCACCGCCGACGTTGCCGGTCACCACCTGCTGTTCGGTGTTGACGTTGAACAGCGCGTACTGCACCTGCAGGCGTCCACCGTTGGGCACGATGTTGCCGACCAGCACGTACTGCGCGCCGAGGGCTTTCCAGTCGCGGTAGATGACTTCGCTGGCCTGGGTCGGCAGGCTGATCATGTTCTGCCGCGGAATCGGCTCGAAGTAACCGGAGTTGCGCAGGTCGTTGCCGATGATCTCGGCCATGTCCTGGGGCAGCACGTTGCCGCCCTGCCAGCCGAACGGGACGACGGCGATCGGCGTGGCGCGGTCGGCGCCATGCGAGATCACCAGCGGGTCGGCTGCCTGGACGCTGCCGGCCAGTATGACCAGCCCCAGCAGGGCGATACGAATCAGGGTATTCACAGAGCTCAATCCTCCGGTTTGAAAATGACGCGGCGCTGCCTGTACAGACGATCGAAGGTAGCGCGATCCAATTGTTGCATCTCGGGAATACGACCAACGTTACGCACGGCGGCCACCGCCGAACTGTCGAAGGCGGCATCGCCGCTGGAGCGCGATACGCTGGCATTGGTGACGGTGCCATCGGGCAGCATCTGGATCAGCAGTTCGACACTCATACCGCGACGCGCCGACATCGGACGCTGCCAGTTCTCGGTAATCAGCTTGATGATCAGATCGTCGAGGTTGCCCGCGACCTGGTCACCATGGGTTTCGGCCAGCGCCTGCTGGTTCTGCACGTTGTCGGAAAGCAGCTCGGCCAGTGCAGCAGCCTTCTGCTCCTCGGCAGCCTTGCGCTTGGCATCCTCGGCCGCTTTCTTCTTCGCGTCCTCGGCTGCCTTCTTCTTCGCTGCCTCGGCAGCGGCGGCCTTCTTCCTGGCCTCCTCTGCCGCTTTTTTCTTGGCCTCTTCAGCCGCCTTCTTCTTCGCTTCTTCCTCGGCGCGTTTCTTGGCGATATCCGCCTGGCGCTTCTGCTCGGCGGCTTTATCTGCCTCGGCCTTCTTCGCAGCTTCGGCCTTGACCGCCTCAGCTTTGGCCTGCTCGGCCTTCTTTTGTTCCTCAGCCTTCTTGGCTGCGGCGACTTTCTGCTCCTCGGCTTTCTTCTGCTCCAGACGCTCCGTCTCGAACTGCGGCGCCGAGGTCTTCTGCGCCTCGCCCGCCACCTTCTGCGTGGTCTGGGTGGTGGCCTGGCTCTGCGACTTCAGCTGATACAGCGTAGCCTGCACCACCGGACGCGCCGGCGGCAGCTCCGGGCTGAAGGCGAAGCTGACGAACAGCATGGCGAACATCAGGACGTGCAGACCCACGGCCCAGACGATGGGCCAGAAGTAGCTTTCCGATTGCGAACGCTCGGTTTGCTGCATCAGGGGGCCTCGGTAATCAATCCGACGTTACCGACGTCGGCCTGTTGCAAACCGCCCATGGCCGCCATCACGGTGCCGTAGTCCACCGCCTTGTCACCGCGCACGAAGACCTGCACCTGCTTACCCTGGCGACGGTTCTCGGCAATGATCGCCGTGACGGCCTGGGTCATTTGCTCGAGCGTGGAGGCGCGCTCCTGCTCGGTGTCGACGTCCACTTCGCTGCCCATGTTCCAGTAGTAGGTCTTGTCGGCCTTGATGGAGATGGTCAGCACCTGGGCGTCGTTGTCCTGCGGCAGCACTTCACTGCTGACCTTCGGCAGGTCGACCTTGACGCCCTGGTTGAGCATCGGCGCAGTCACCATGAAGATGACCAGCAGCACCAACATCACGTCGATGTAGGGCACCACGTTCATCTCGGCGACCGGTTTGCGTCTGTTGCGAATTCTCGCCATGGCTGAAACCTGCCCTTAGTCTTCCGAGGTGTGCACTTTGCGGTGCAGGATGGCCTGGAACTCGTCGGCGAAGGTGTAGTAGCGGCCGATCAGCATCTCGCCGCGCGCCGAGAAACGGTTGTAGGCGATGACCGCAGGAATCGCGGCGAACAGGCCGATGGCCGTGGCGATCAGTGCCTCGGCGATACCCGGAGCGACGGTGGCCAGGGTGGCCTGCTGCACCTGGGCCAGGCCACGGAAGGAGTTCATGATGCCCCATACGGTACCGAACAGGCCGATGTAGGGGCTGGTGGAACCGACGGTGGCGAGGAACGGCAGCGCGGTTTCCAGCTTCTCCTCCTCACGCGAGATGGCCACGCGCATGGCGCGCGAAACGCCATCCATCACGGCGTCCGGGTCGACACCCTGCTGCTGACGCAGGCGCGAGAACTCCTTGAAGCCGGCGCGGAAGATCTGCTCCAGGCCCGAGTCCGGGTCCGGGTTGCTGCCTGCCTGGCGATAGAGCTTGGACAGGTCGATGCCGGACCAGAAGCGGTCCTCGAAATTGTCCAGCGCACGCTTGGCGGCACGCAGGGCACTGCTGCGCTGGAAGATCATGACCCAGGAAATGACCGAGGCGGCCACCAGGGTAAGCATCACCAGCTGGACCACCAGACTGGCATTGCTGATCAGACTCCACATCGACATATGGTCAACGGCGTTAGCTTCCACGCTTACTCTCCTGCTGCAATTTAAGTCCGCGCCTGCGTCCCGGCGAACGCGTGTCGCAGGGTTTCGGGGATGGCCCGGGGTTTCAAGTTGTCGGCGCGCACACAGGCCACCAGGAACTGCCCTTCGCAGAGCAGCGCATCATCCGCAGCCCGCCTGACCTGTTGACGAAAACGCAGGCTGGCACGGTTCAATTCGATCACATCGGCGCTGATCAGCAGCTCGTCATCCAGTCGGGCCGGGGCGTGGTAACGCGCCTCGGCCGAATGCACGACGAACAACAGGCCCTCACCGGCCAGCGTCGACTGGGCATAACCCAGCTCACGCAGGCGCTCGGTGCGAGCCCGTTCCATGAATTTGAGGTAGTTGACGTAGTAGACGATACCGCCGGCGTCGGTGTCTTCGTAATAGACCCGACAGCGGTGGCTGAACGGCTGGACTCCGTTTGGCGCGCGCATACTCTATTCCTCGGCCTTTCGCTTGCCAATCCGGCCTGGTAACAATTTTTTCGTCATTCGTCGCCCGCCGTGAACAGGTCGGTGGCAGGCGGCTCGGCCTGGCGTGACGGCGTGTTGAGACCGAAGTGCTGGTAGGCATGCCGCGTCACCACACGCCCACGCGGGGTGCGCATCATGTAGCCCTGCTGGATGAGATAGGGCTCGAGCACATCCTCGATGGTGTGGCGTTCCTCGCCGATGGCTGCCGCCAGGCTGTCGAGCCCGACCGGGCCACCGTCGAACTTCTCGATCATCGCCAGCAGCAGGCGACGGTCGGAGTGATCGAAGCCTCGCTCGTCGACATCCAGCAGGTTCAGCGCCTGGTCGGCGATCAGCTGGGAGATCTGCCCGGAACCGCGCACTTCGGCGAAGTCACGCACCCGGCGCAGCAGGCGGTTGGCGATGCGCGGCGTGCCCCGGGCACGACGGGCGATCTCGTAGGCACCCTTGGCTTCGATGGGCAGCCCCAGAATGCCGGCGGAGCGCGAGACGATGGTGGCCAGGTCGTCGACGCCGTAGAACTCCAGGCGCTGGACGATACCGAAGCGGTCACGCAACGGGTTGGTCAGCATGCCGGCACGGGTCGTGGCGCCGACCAGGGTGAACGGTGGCAGATCCAGCTTGATCGAACGTGCGGCCGGGCCCTCGCCGATCATGATGTCGAGCTGGAAATCCTCCATGGCCGGGTACAGCACCTCCTCGACCACCGGCGACAGGCGGTGAATCTCGTCGATGAACAGCACATCGCCGCTTTCCAGGTTGGTCAACAGCGCCGCCAGATCACCCGGACGCTCCAGCACCGGGCCCGAGGTGCTCTTGATCGAACTGCCCATCTCCTGGGCGATGATGTTGGCCAGGGTGGTCTTGCCCAGGCCGGGCGGGCCGAAGATCAGGGTATGGTCGAGCGCTTCCGCCCGCCCCCGCGCGGCCTGGATGAACAACGCCATCTGCTCGCGCACGACGGGCTGCCCGCTGTAGTCGGCCAGCCGCAGCGGCCGAATGGCGCGGTCCTGCTGCTCTTCACGCTCGCGCGGGCTGGAGGTGATCAGGCGATCGGCTTCGATCATCGAGGTGTTCCACTAAGAGTCCATTGAATTGCGGTGCAGCGTTTTCCACCGGTAAACCGGTGGATGAAAACGGCGTCATCCAGCCTACGCCATGCCGCGCAGTGCGCGTCGGATCAAATCTTCGCTGCTCATGCCATCCTCCTTGACGGCGGCAACCGCTCGACTGGCTTCCTGCGGCTTGTAACCGAGGGAAATCAGCGCGCTGACCGCATCGTTCTCCGCGCTTGAGACTGCCTGGGCCAGTTGAGGTTCCACCACCAGGGGCGCAATGGCAGGGATCGACTCCCAGGCCTTGAAGCGATCCTTGAGCTCCACCAGCAGGCGCTCGGCAGTCTTCTTGCCAACGCCGGGCACCTTGGTCAACGCCGCCGTGTCCTGCGCTTGCACACAGCGCACCAACTCGTCGACCTCCAGCCCCGACATCAGCGCCAGCGCCAGCTTGGGGCCGACGCCATTGAGGCGGATCAACTCGCGGAACAGCTCGCGGTCACGCTTTTCATAGAAACCGTAGAGCAGATGCGCATCCTCACGCACCACCAGATGCGTGTGCAGGGTCACCGTCTCACCCTGCGCCGGCAGACGATAAAGGGTCGTCATCGGTACTTCCAGTTCGTAACCGACGCCATTCACATCCAGAAGCAAATGCGGCGGCTGTTTCTCCGCCAGGGTGCCGCGCAAACGTCCGATCACCAGAGATTCCTTAACAGGTTATAAACGAAGACGACCGCCGCGCCGCTTGGCGCTGGCCAGCCCATGGGGAATGAGACTTTGCCGGTGGTGGGCATGGCACAAGGCAATGCCCAGGGCATCGGAGGCGTCGATCTGCGGTTTCTGCACCAGCTTGAGCAGGTGCATGACCATCATCTGCACCTGCTGCTTGTCGGCTGCTCCGGTGCCGACCACGGCCTGCTTGACCTGGGTGGCGGTGTACTCGCTGATCTCCAGCCCCGCTTCGGCGGCCGCGACGATGGCCGCACCGCGCGCCTGACCGAGCTTGAGCGCCGAGTCGGCGTTACGCGCCATGAACACCTGCTCGATGCCCATGGTCATGGGCCCGTAGGTGGCGATCACCTCGCTGACGCCACGAAAGACGATCTGCAGGCGCTCGGCCAACGCCCCGTTGCCGGTACGGATGCAGCCGGAAGCGACGTATTCGCACCCCCGTCCGGTGTCGCGTATCACGCCATAGCCGGTGATGCGCGAGCCGGGGTCGATGCCAAGGATCAGGGTCATGTCAGCAACTGTCTATTTATCCAGTTCGCGAGTATACGGCGCGACCCCGGCGCCGTCATCCGCCGGCCCCGTGAAAAGCCGATGGCCCGACAAAAAAGCCGGAAACGCTGTGCACGCTTCCGGCTTTCTGACCTGCACGAACGGGCAGCTCAGCCAAGCTGCTCCATGATCTCGTCCGCGACCTCGGCGTTGTGGTAGACGTTCTGCACGTCGTCCAGGTCTTCGAGCATGTCGATCAGCTTGAAGACCTTCTGCGCGGTCTCCAGGTCATCGATCGGCGCGCTGATCGAGGGAATCATGGCGATTTCCGCCTCTTCACCCTTGAAGCCCGCAGCCCCCAGCGCCTCGATCACGGCATGGAACTCGCTGAAGCTGGTCGACACCAGCGCGGCGCCCTCCTCGCCCATTTCCACGTCATCGGCGCCGGCCTCGAGCGCGGCTTCCATCAGTTCATCCTCGTCCACACCCGCAGCGAAGCTGATCTGCCCCTTGCGCTCGAACATGTAGGCCACGGACCCGTCGGTGCCGAGGTTGCCACCGCACTTGCTGAAGGCATGACGGACTTCGGCGGCGGTCCGGTTGCGGTTGTCGGTCATCACCTCGACGATGATCGCCACGCCACTGGGCGCGTAGCCCTCGTAGCTGAACTCGACGACGTTGTCGGCTTCGTTGTTGCCGGCACCACGGGCGATGGCACGGTCGATGACATCACGCGACATGTTGTTGGTCAGCGCCTTGTCCACGGCCAGGCGCAGCCGCGGGTTATCGGCAGGAATCGGGCCACCGTGCTTGGCGGCCACGGTCAGCTCGCGAATCAGCTTGGTGAAGATCTTGCCGCGCTTGGCGTCCTGACGCCCCTTGCGGTGCTTGATGTTGGCCCATTTGGAATGACCAGCCATAACTCACTCCATCTTTTTCAAAACAAACTACAACCGGCACAAGCCGAGATGAGAACCGTCGCGAGCGCAGGTCAGGCAAGGCGGGAAGAGGTGAGAAAGCGCAGTTTGCTGAAGCAAATGAGCATTTCGAACCTCTTTCCGACGCAGCATGACCAGGCGCAGCAGGTTATCACTCGGCTTTGGGTTGCTCGCGCAGGCGGATGTGTAGCTCGCGCAGCGACTTGGCGTCCACCAGACCTGGCGCCTGGGTCATGACGCAGGCCGCGCTCTGGGTTTTCGGGAAGGCGATCACTTCGCGGATCGACTGCGCGCCGGTCATCAGCATCACCAGGCGATCCAGGCCGAAGGCCAGGCCACCGTGGGGTGGTGCACCGAACTTCAGTGCGTCGAGGAGGAAGCCGAACTTCTCTTCCTGCTCTGCTTCGCTGATGCCCAGCACCTCGAAGACGGCCTGCTGCATCTTCTTGTCGTGGATACGGATCGAACCGCCACCCAGTTCGGTACCGTTGAGCACCATGTCATAGGCGCGCGACAGCGCGGCGCCCGGGTTGGCCTTGAGTTCTTCCGGGCTGCACTTGGGCGAGGTGAACGGGTGGTGCATGGCGGTCAGGCTGCCATCGTCGTTTTCCTCGAACATCGGGAAGTCGACGACCCACAGCGGTGCCCACTCGCAGGTCAGCAGGTTCAGGTCGTGACCCAGCTTGATGCGCAGCGCGCCCAGTGCCTCGGAGACGATCTTGGCCTTGTCGGCGCCGAAGAACACGATATCGCCGTCGACGGCACCGACGCGATCGAGGATCACGTTGATGTTGTCCAGCGGGATGTTCTTGACGATCGGCGACTGCAGGCCTTCGACACCGGCGGCACGCTCGTTGACCTTGATGTAGGCCAGGCCCTTGGCGCCGTAGATGCCGACGAACTTGGTGTAGTCGTCGATCTGCTTGCGCGGCATGCTCGCCCCGCCCGGTACGCGCAGCGCGGTGACGCGGCACTTCGGATCGTTGGCCGGGCCGGCGAAGACCTTGAATTCGACGTCCTTGAGCTGGTCCTCGACATCCACCAGCTCCATCGGGATGCGCAGGTCCGGCTTGTCCGAACCGAAGCGACGCATGGCCTCGGCCAGGGTCATGTGCGGCAGCGTGTCGAACTCGACGTCCAGCACTTCCTTGAACAGGTTGCGCACCATGGTCTCGGTGATGTCCATGATGTCTTTTTCATCGAGGAAGCTGGTCTCGATGTCGATCTGGGTGAATTCCGGCTGACGGTCGGCACGCAGGTCTTCGTCGCGGAAGCACTTGGCGATCTGGTAGTAACGGTCGAAGCCGGCGACCATCAGCAGCTGCTTGAACAGCTGCGGCGACTGCGGCAGGGCGAAGAAGCTGCCGGCGTGGGTGCGGCTCGGCACCAGGTAGTCGCGAGCGCCCTCCGGCGTGGCACGGGTCAGGATCGGCGTTTCCACGTCGAGGAAGCCGTTGTCATCGAGGTAACGGCGGATGCTCGAGGTGATGCGCGAACGCAGCTTGAGCTTCTCGGCCATTTCCGGACGACGCAGGTCGATGAAGCGGTAGCGCAGGCGGGTTTCCTCGCCCACGTCGGTGTACTCGTTGAGCGGGAACGGCGGGGTTTCCGCTTCGTTGAGGACCTCCAGCTCGTAACCCAGCACTTCGATGGCGCCACTGGCCATGTTGGCGTTGCGCGCGCCTTCCGGACGCAGACGCACCTTGCCGGTGATCTTCACCACGTATTCGCTGCGCACGCGGTCGGCCTTGGCGAAGGTCTCGGCACGATCCGGATCGAACACCACCTGGGCCAGGCCTTCACGGTCACGGATATCGAGGAAGATCACCCCGCCATGGTCGCGACGACGGTGTACCCAGCCGCAAAGGGTGATTTCCTGGCCATCCAGGCTCTCGTTCAACTGGCCGCAATAGTGGCTGCGCATCATGATCGTGTTTCGCTTCTCTAAGGTCTGGGATAGGTCAGGCAGCCCCCAACGCCTTGGGCAGGAGCCACATCGCGGCGAACGTCCACGCCGCGCTTCGATAAAGAGCGGGATTATATAGCGTAAATCGCCGAGACGCAGCCGCCCGGCAAGAGCCTTCTATAATGAACGGGGCCGCCACCGTGGAGAATCGCCATGGCCACGCCCCACCACACCGATTTGTCCAGCGACCTGCTGGAAGACTTCCGGCTCGACGCTGCGGAGCAGTTCCCGCGCTGCGAGCAGCTGCTGATCGAGCTGGAGCAGGCACCGAGGAGCACGGAGCGGCTGCGCGAGCTGTTTCGCCTGATACATACGTTCAAGGGCAATCTCGGTTACGTCGACCTCAACCAGCTGATGCCATTGCCGCAGGCGATGGAAGACGTGCTCGACGCCCTGCGTTCGGGACGCCTGAGCTTCGACAGCCTGCTGGGCGACATCCTCCTGCTCTGCCTCGATCACCTGCGCGCCCTGGTGGACCAGGCACTCGACGGAGCGGACGCGCCCCTGAGCGCGGCCCAGCTCGATGCGCTGTGCCAGGCCCTGCACGCCCTGGCCATGGCCCCCGCCGGACAACAGACCGAGGTGCGCCGCGAACTGCTGCTGCACATGGACCCGAGCACCCGCCTGCAAGCGCCCGAGGCAGCCGAACCCAGCCAGACCGAAGCGCTGCTGGTTCGCCACGGCATCGCCATCCACCCCGACCTGCAGTTCTTCTGCGCCCTCACCGAGGCCGCTGAGCAACGTTCCAGCTACTGGCAAGGACGCAACCTGCGCCTGCTCGAACTGGCACTCAGCATGAACGCGGCCGGCGCCAACGCGGAACGTCCCGAGCAACTGGCAGCCGCCGTGTGCCTGCATGACCTCGGCATGGCCTTCCTGCCCCTGGATCTGCTGCACAAGCAAAGCCACTTCAGCCGCGAGGAGCGGCGCCTGATGCAAGGCCACCCGCGCCTGGCCAGCGAACTGCTCAAGCGCATGCCCGACTGGGCTGCGGCCATGGAGATCGTTCTGCAGCACCAGGAACATGCGGACGGCAGCGGCTACCCCAAGGGGCTGCGGGAAATGGAGATCACCCCAGGCGCACTGATCCTGCACATCGTCGACACCTTCGATGCCCGCACTCACGAACGCGCGCATCAGACCCTGAGCAAGCGTCCGCTACTGCGCGCCATTCTCGAGATCAACAACCTCGCCGGCCAGCAGTTCAGCCGTCACTGGGTGGAGGTGTTCAATCGCACGCTGCAACAGCGCCCCGGCCTGGCGCACCCCTGATCGCCGGGGCAGAGCCATAGTGCTGTTCACATGGGAAGTGGTCGGACGCGATCAGCCCCCTCTCCCCCAGCCCCTCTCCCATGAATGGGCGAGGGGAGCCAAACCTGTGCAAGCTTGAACGAACAGCATCAGGCGCAGAACCAGGCCATTTGGCCATAAGAAATGAACTGTGCGCGCTCGATAGCTTCTAAACATCGCTTTCATTGACAGAAGCCAAGATTATTCTCGGATCGCGCATGTTAGGCTCGTCCCAACATTGCGGAACAGACTTCCCCAGGCCACCTGAAAGGAGAAAGATCATGGAAATCAACATCGGAATCGCTGAACAGGATCGCGCCGCCATCGCCGAAGGCCTCTCGCGCCTGCTGGCCGACACCTACACCCTGTACCTGAAGACCCACAACTTTCACTGGAACGTCACAGGCCCGATGTTCAACACCCTGCACCTGATGTTCGAGGGGCAGTACACCGAACTGGCCCTGGCAGTGGATGCGATCGCCGAGCGTATTCGCGCACTGGGCTTCCCGGCCCCTGGCACCTATGCCGCTTACGCCCGCCTCTCCTCGATCAAGGAAGAGGAAGGCGTTCCCAGCGCGCAAGAGATGATCAAGCTGCTGGTACAAGGCCAGGAAGCCGTCGTACGCACCGCACGCAACATCTTCCCGCTGCTGGACAAGGTCAGCGACGAACCCACCGCCGACCTGCTGACCCAGCGCATGCAGGTGCACGAGAAAACCGCCTGGATGCTGCGTAGCCTGCTGGCTGCCTGAACATCCCTGAGGCCCGGTAATCCGGGCCTTTTCATTAGGCACGCTGCCTCGCTCTGATCTATGCTCTGGCCAATCGCCAATGAGTTCCCGCGCCCCATGAGTCAACCAAGCAAGCCGCCAAGCATCATCGAGCTGTATCCGGAGGAAACCCGCAAGGCGGCTTCGCTGCTGAAGCAGGCCGTCCCCCTGATGATGCGCCACGACATACCGCCGAATCCGGTGCACTATGCACTGTGGTACACCTACAGCCGGGGCAGCGAACCGGAGCTCAATCGGCGCATGGACAAGGCGGTGGAAGACTTCGATGTCTTCCCGACGGAGACCGCAAGCCGGCTGTTCCGCGACTACATCATCCGCGGCGAGCTGGAAGAGGCGCGTGCCGGCCAGCAGCAGGTGATCGAACTGGTCGATGACATCGAAGACGATGTCTCGCACAGCGTCATCGGCAGCCAGCACTACCAGCAGAGCCTGAGCCAGGGCCTCAGCGCCCTGCAGGAACCGGTCATCGACGACCTGCCCAGCGTCCTCAGCGACCTGCAGGAAAGCACCCAGCTGATGCAGGACCAGCAGGAGAAGTTCCTCTATCGCCTGCGCGCCGCCCAACAGGAGATCACCCATCTGCGTGGCCAGCTGGAGCGCGCGCACATGGCCGCGACGCTGGACAGCCTGACACGCGTCTTCAACCGCCACGCCTTCACCCGCCTGCTGGAGCGCGCTCTCGCGGAGTCCCAGCAGGGCCTGGCGCTGGTGATCCTGGATATCGATCACTTCAAGCAGTTCAACGACCAGTACGGCCATCCGCTCGGCGACCGGGTACTGCAGCATGTCGGCCAACTCCTGCGCGACCTTCTGCCTCCCGGTGCCTTTGCGGCACGCTACGGTGGCGAGGAATTCTGCGTGGTACTGCGCGACTGCAAGGGTTTCAGCGAAGTGATCGAGTTCGCCGAGCAGCTGCGCAACAAGATCCAGTCGCTGCGCATCAAGGTCAGGCGCACCGACCAGGTCCTGGACAGCATCACCGCGTCGTTCGGCTGCGCGATGGCCGAGGCGGAAGACGACTTCGAGTCGCTGCTGACCCGAGCGGACGATGCGCTCTACCAAGCCAAGCGCAGCGGCCGCAACCAGGTCCACCCCGCCAAGAGCGAAACAATGCTAAGCGCTTGATTTGAGAAGCCCCCGCCTTTGCTGTTAAATAGGACGGCACGCCGCATTATCACCCTGCGGCGGCGCCGACCTTGCTCCACAGGCGCCCAGGATGACCGTTCGACTGGCCATCCACAGCGTGCGCTCCCTCCGCAACACCTTGAGTCATCATTCAATCAGTGAGTTCGTCCAACATGTTGAAGATTGCCCATTTCGTGACAGGGTTTGCCGCCCTGCTGCTGTCTGCCGTCCCCGGTTTTTCCAGTGCGTTCCTCGCCACACCCGATGCCATCTACCTGACCCTCATCGGCCTGCTCAACCTGCTTGCCGCAGCGCAACAGAACACGCCTGCCCCGCGCCAGCAACTGGCCAACCTGTCATCGGCACTGCTGATCCTGGCGGCCGTGGTGCAGAGCCTGATCCTGCTTGCCCCGCTACCCAACATCGGCGGCCAGCCGGCGATCTGGCTGCCGCTGCTGACCATCGGTATCGCGGTAGCCTTCCAACTGACCGCCCAGTTGAACCCGCAACCGCGTGACAGCCAGCCACGCGCCGTCGCACAGCACAGCGCCAGCCAGGAAGACCGCGAGACCGGCACGGTGAAGTGGTTCAACACCTCCAAGGGCTTCGGCTTCATCTCCCGCGATTCGGGTGAGGATATCTTCGTGCACTTTCGCGCCATTCGCGGTGAAGGCCACCGCGTCCTGATCGAAGGCCAGCGCGTGGAGTTCTCGGTGATGCAGCGCGACAAAGGCCTGCAGGCAGAAGATGTGATCGCGGCAGCACCCTCACGGCGCTGAAGACGACAAGAAAAAGCCCGGGAAACCGGGCTTTTTCATATCAGTAGTGCGGTGGCGGCGCTTCGTCCTCGGCAATGCCGACCTGGCCGTTCAACTCCTCCTGGCGACGCGCCAACGCTGTCAGTTGCAGCTGCATGCGCTCGATGCGCCTGTTCTGCTCGACCAGCTCGTCGCTCAGCGCCTGGATGGTGTCGTCCTGGAAGGCCAAACGACTTTCCAGCTCCATGATTCTGGCTTCCAGGCTCATGCCAGGCCTCCGGCAAACTGGAAGTCCTCGGTCAGCACCAGACGCAACTTGTCGATGATCTGGCGTATCTGCGCGTCCTCGTAAGGCCTGGCCGGCTGCCGCCCCCAGACGGGTGCCGGCCACGCCGCGTCATCACGCCGCCGCACGATGACGTGCATGTGCAGCTGGCTGACCACGTTACCCAGCGTCGCCACATTCATCTTGTCGGCGGCGAAGGTATCCTTGAGGGTCTCGGCCAGCAACGAAGTCTCCTGCCACAACTGACGCTGATCGGCGCCATCAAGCTGAAAGATCTCGCTGACCTCTTCACGCCGGGGCACCAGAATGAACCAGGGGTAGCTGGCGTCGTTCATCAACAGCAAGCGACAGAGAGGAAAGTCTCCGACCAGCAGGCAGTCCTGCTGAAGACGTGAATCCAGGGTGAACATGATGTTTTCCTCCTTTACCCGACCCTATCAAGCTTAGCGCCAGCCACACCCGGCGCGATGGCGCGCAGCATACGCAGGGTCGCGCGACAATTCACCCGCCAGCGTCGCACCAGCACAAGGCACGTCACAGGCACCCGCACCGTCGGCGTGCACCATTTTGTTTCCTCCCGTAATACCTCGCCTCAAGCGTTACCGCGACGCCTCACCACAGTGCACCCTTCGCACCGGGAGAAAACGCCGCCACCGCCCACGCAGGCGACAGGCAAGCCCACAGAATGCAACGCCCACGCAGCCGCGCGTGGGGTTCGCACCGGGAAATCAGGTTTTTGCAGAATCCCTGGCGTTTTGAGCACGACTTTTGCTAACTGTCAGAGCAATGCCCGGCACGCCGTGCAGTCGATCAATAACAGCGGTACCAGGCAACCCAGAACCGCGAGAGCGTCGGCATAACGCAACGCAAGTGAAGATCTACAGATTTGCGACATCCTTCATTACGCCATGCGACACCGTTCTGAACGAACCCGCAATGAATAGACTGCAACTATCGCCAATATTGGCTGCGTGCTATAAGTTACCGCCGACACAAAAAGAAAGAGCCGCCCATACAATAAAATAGTGGGCAGCGCAACTCTTCTAAACCAAAGGAGCAATCACGATGCAAGTGATGAAGTGGAGCGTAATCGCCCTGGCAGTCGCCGCGGGCACTTCCCAGATGGCAGTGGCATCCAGCCAGTCCGAGTCGAACGGTTTGATCGAAGATAGCAGCTTCAACATCTTCAACCGTGCCCTGTACATGAACCGTGACTTCCGTTCTGGCGGTCCTCAGCGCAACGCTCAGAGCTACCGTGAAGAAACCGGCCTGGGCATCCGCCTGCTGTTCGAATCCGGCTTCACCCAAGGCACCGTAGGCGTCGGCTTCGACGCTCACTCCCTGAGCAGCATCAAGCTCGACGGCGGCCGCGGTCATCGTGGCAACGGCCTGTTCGACAAAGCTGGCGATGGCCACAGCGAAGACACCCAGACCGAAGTTGGCGGCGCTATCAAGTTCCGTATTTCCGATACCGTTCTGAAGTACGGTAATCAGGAAGTAGCCAGCCCGGTATTCTCCACCGACGACAGCCGTCTGCTGCCGGAAGTTGCTACCGGTACTCTGGTAACCAGCAATGAAATCGCCGGCCTGGAACTGACTGCTGGTCGCTTCACCGCGATGAGCAGCCAGGTCAGTACCGACCGCGACACCTTCGGCCTGAAGGAAATCAACATCCTCGGCGCCAGCTACAGCATCACCGACGATCTGAGTGCTGCCCTGCACTACTCCGACGCCGATGACAACTTCAAGAAGTATTACGTCAACCTGAACTACAACCTGCCGCTGGCAGATGATCAGGCACTGAACTTCGACCTGAACGGCTACCGCACTCGCGGTCAAGGCAAAGAGCTGTTGGGCGAGATGGACAACAACATCTGGAGCCTGGCGGCTGCCTACTCCATGGGCGCCCACAAGTTCACCGTTGCGCACCAGCGTTCCAGCGGCGACACCGGCTATCGCTATGGCGATATCGATGGCGGCGGCACCATCTGGCTGTCCAACTCGGTTCAGTACTCCGACTTCAACGGCAAGGACGAGACCTCCTGGCAGGTTCGTTATGACATCAACATGGCGAGCTACGGCATTCCTGGCCTGAGCTTCATGACCCGCTACATTGTTGGTGACAACATTGATGTGGTTGGCGTTGACTCTGACGCTTCCGAGCGCGAGCTGGACATCGAAGCCAAGTACGTGATCCAGGAAGGCGCTGCGAAGGACCTGTCCTTCCGTATCCGTAATGCGTTCTACCGCGCAGACAACGACTACGACGGCGACATCAATGACTTCCGCCTGATCGTCGAATACCCGCTGAGCGTTCTGTAACGACTGCGTGATTCGACAACAAAGAAACCCGGCCTAGGCCGGGTTTCTTTTTATGGGCAGGATGCTGCGTCAGATCGGCAACGCATATGTCCCGGTCACGTGGGCCACCAGCTCAGCCTCGTTCCCCGCCGAATACAGCGAAACCTCACAGACGGCCTGGCGCCGGCTCAGGCGCAGGATGCTCGCCTCGGCCAGCAGGTCCACCGGCTGAGGTTTGACCAGGAAGTTGATGTTGAGATTGGAGGTCACCGCCATCTCCACGCGCCCCAGACGCCCCAGCACCACGGCGTACATCGCCGCATCGCCCAGCGCCATGATGGTCGGCCCCGACAAGGTGCCGCCCGGACGCACCAATTTGGCATGAAAGGGAACCCGCGCCAGTACCCCCGCCTCGTCGAGCCGGTCGATACGCAGGTCGATGTCCTCGGCCATGGGCAACCCGGCCCGAATCAATGTCTGAACCTCACGCGCAGTCAGTCCCACAGCATCGCCCTCCTGGATTAACGCAGCGCCGCGCCCAATGCCGGTCGCAGTACCTGCAACCGTCCTGTACGCCACTGTACAGGCACCGTACAATGCCGGCCTATTCCAAGCCCTAGCAACCGACAGAACGGCCAAACATGCGTACCAGTCAGTTCCTGCTCTCGACCCTGAAAGAAACTCCCTCCGATGCCGTGGTGATCAGCCACCAGCTGATGCTGCGTGCCGGCATGATCCGCAAACTGGCCTCCGGCCTGTACACCTGGCTGCCGATGGGCCTGCGCGTGCTGCGCAAGGTTGAGAACGTGGTGCGCGAGGAAATGAATGCCGCCGGTGCGCTGGAAGTGCTGATGCCGGCCATCCAGCCCGCCGAACTGTGGCAGGAATCCGGTCGCTGGGTGCAGTACGGCCCCGAGCTGCTGCGGGTTCATGACCGTCATGACCGCGAGTTCTGCGTCGGCCCGACCCACGAGGAAGTGATCACCGATCTGGCGCGCAACGAGCTGAACAGCTACAAGCAGCTGCCGATCAACTTCTACCAGATCCAGACCAAGTTCCGTGACGAGATTCGTCCGCGCTTCGGCCTGATGCGCGGCCGCGAGTTCATCATGAAGGACGCCTACTCCTTCCATGCAGACCAGGCGTCGCTGCAGGAAACCTACGACCGCATGCACCAGGCGTACTGCAACGTGTTCAGCCGCCTGGGCCTGGACTACCGTCCGGTGCAGGCCGACACCGGCTCCATCGGCGGCACCGGCTCGCACGAGTTCCACGTGCTGGCCGAATCCGGTGAGGACGACATCGCGTTCAGCACCGTCTCCGACTACGCCGCCAACATCGAGAAGGCCGAGGCCGTGCCGCGTGAAAGCGCGCGCGGCGCCGCGACCGAGGAAATGCGCCTGGTCGATACCCCGGACACCAAGACCATCGAAGCGCTGGTCAACGGTTTCGGCCTGGCCATCGAAAAGACCATCAAGACCCTGGTGGTGCACGCCGCCGAGGAAGGCAAGCTGATCGCGCTGGTGGTACGTGGTGACCACGAGCTGAACGAGATCAAGGCCGCCAACCTGGAACTCGTTGCCAGCCCCCTGCAGATGGCCAGCGAGGCCGAGATTCGTGCCGCCATCGGCGCCGGCCCCGGCTCGCTGGGCCCGGTCAACCTGCCGATTCCCTGCGTGATCGACCGCAGTGTCGCCCTGATGAGCGACTTCGCCTCGGGCGCCAACATCGAGGACAAGCACTACTTCGGCGTCAACTGGGAGCGCGACCTGCCCCTGCCCGCCGTCGCCGACCTGCGCAACGTCCTCGCGGGCGACCCCAGCCCGGACGGTCAGGGCACCCTGGAGATCAAGCGCGGCATCGAGGTCGGGCACATCTTCCAGCTGGGCACCAAGTACAGCGAAGCGATGAACTGCCAGGTACTCGGTGAGAACGGCAAACCGGTGACCCTGAGCATGGGCTGCTACGGCATTGGCGTATCGCGTGTCGTGGCCGCCGCCATCGAGCAGAACTTCGACGAGCGTGGCATCCGCTGGAACGACGCCCTGGCGCCCTTCCACATCGCCCTGGTACCACTGCGCTACGAAACCGAGCAGGTGCGCGAAGCCACCGACAAACTGTATGCGCAACTGACCGCAGCAGGCTTCGAGGTGCTGCTCGACGATCGCGACAAGAAAACCAGCCCCGGCATCAAGTTCGCCGACATGGAGCTGATCGGCATCCCCCATCGCGTGGTGGTCAGCGATCGCGGCCTGGCAGAGGGCAACCTCGAGTACAAGAGCCGCGCCGAAACCGAGCCGCAAGCCGTACCGCTGGCGGAAATCCTGTCCTTCCTGCAAGCCCGTATCAGCCGCTGATCACGTAGCACCGAGACATCATGCACACGAGCAACAACCTTCGCCTGACTGGCGCCGCACTGTGCGGCGCCCTCTTTCTCAGCGGCTGCGCCAACCAGCTCCCCCAGCGCAGCGAGCATGAGGAGCGTATCGAACGCAAGCTGCTGGATCACCAGCTGCAGATCGATACGGGCGAGCCCAAGGTGTTGGAGCTGCCGCAACGGCGTATCCGCGTGCATGACCAGAAGAGCTACGAAGTCACCGCATTCGAGGTCACGCGCCGTTACGACCGCTACACGCCCTATCAGCCCTGGCGCGAGCTTTACGAGGTGCCGGTGGGGGCCGTCGCGGTCGTGGCCGGCGTCGGCGCCAACGTGCTCAACGTGGTGCTGCTCGGCAGCCTGCCGGAAACCGCGACACGCGACTGGATCAGCTACGGCATGGCGGGCCTGAATCCGTTCATGAACGTGGAATCCAACGGCCGTGCAGAGCAGAACCTGGCGAGCATCGAGGAGCTGCAGCGCGACCGGCGCATGGAGTACACCAACCTGCCCTGGGCCGAACGAGCGGTGCAGGTCCAGGCCGGGGAGCAACGCTTCGAGCTGCTTACCGACAGCACCGGCGTGCTGCGTCTCAATCTGCTGGACAGCCCGTTCACCGAGCAGGACATCACGCGACTGAACCTGTTGCAGCTGAGCGTCGAGGAGCGCCTGGGCGACGACCTGGCCCGCGCCGAGACGACCCTGATGGTCAGCCACACCCTGCGCGGCAAGCTGCGCGAGGCGCACGACCTGATCTTCGACGACCTCGAAGGCGATGATGTCGCCCAGTGGGTGCACCGGGTCAAACGCCTTTCCGATCTGGGCCTGGAGGAAGAAGCCAGCGAGCTGGAGCAGAGCCTGATCGAGCTGACCCGCAACGACCCCGAGCTGCAGGATGCCTTCCTCAAGGCTCTGCTCAAGGATGCCGGGCGTCTGGCCGCCGACCCGGCCAACTGACCACCGGTTTGCCCCGCTCCGGGGCGCTAGACCATCTCCAGCGGACGCTTGCGCTGCGGCGGCGCGAAGGCCGCATCCAGCGACTCCAGGTCGTGCGTATCGAGGACAATGGCAGCCGCCGCCGCATTGTCGCGCAGGTGCGCGCTGCCAACCGCCTTGGGAATGGCGATCACCCCGTCCTGCCTGAGTGTCCAGGCCAGCGCCACCTGGGCCGGCGTCACCCCATGCCGCTCGGCGACCGCGCACAACGCAGGCGCCTGCAGCAACGCCCCCGCCTGGCTGAGCGGGCAGTAGGCCATCAACGGCATCGCAGCACGCTGCTGCCAGGGCAGCAGGTCATATTCGATGCCGCGTGCCTCGAGGTTGTACAGCACCTGATTGGTGCTGCAGCCCGGCTGATCCAGCTCCAGCAGATCGTCCAGGTCGAAGTTGGAAACACCCCAGGCGCCGATCTTGCCCTGTTCGCGCAAGCGCTCGAAGCCTGCCACGGTTTCCGCCAGCGGATAACGCCCACGCCAGTGCAGCAGATACAGGTCGATACGTTCGCAGCCAAGGCGCTTGAGGCTGCGCTCGCAGGCCGCCTGCACACCGTCCAGGCTGGCATTGTGCGGGTACACCTTGCTGACCAGGAACACCTCGTCACGACGCCCGGCCATGGCTTCTCCCACTACCTGCTCGGCACCACCCTCGCCATACATCTCGGCGCTGTCGATCAGCGTCATGCCCAGATCCAGCCCCTCACGCAGCGACGCGACCTCGCGCGCACGCTGCTGCCGGTCTTCCCCCATGCGCCAGGTGCCCTGCCCGATCACCGGTACCCGGGTACCAGCCAGTTCAATCTTGCGCATCGACAGATCCTCGAGTGATTGAGCGCGCGGCTCACTACCGTGCCATGGCCGACGAGCCGGTTCAGAGTGGCTTGAGCAGAAGCAGCAGGGAAACCGGCTGGACGCTTTCGGGGTGCAGAGGCTCCTGCAGCCATTCCAGGCGCCAGCCGGTCTCGCCGAACAGCGTCAGCCAGGATTGCAAGGTGCGGAAGAACCAGGGCATGGGCGCCTGAAAGCCCTCGCCAAAACCGGCGAAGTCCTCCACCCGCCAGCCATCCTGGTAGGGTTCGCCATGGCTGGCGCGCCAGGGGTGCAAGGTCTGAATCAGCAGGCTGCCGCCAGGTGCGAGCAGGGCATGCAGACTGCGCAAGACCGGCTGCAGGGGCTCCTCCAGCAAGGCGAAATTGCACACCAGCACCTCGAAACGCCCGAGCTGCTCGGCATGCTGATCCAGCTCGGCATAGCCACAGACACGGTACTGGCTGCGCCCGTCGCAGGCGGCACGAGCAGCTTCGATCAAGGGTGCGGAGGCATCCACGCCGACCGGCTCGATACCATGTTCGGCCAGCCCCCGGCACAGCCAACCCTCGCCGCAACCGATGTCCAGCACACGCCTGGGCTGCAGCGCCAGCACCGCCTGGATGATGGCGGCATCGGTGACCAGGCGACGGCTCTCGATGCGCTGCTCGCGCACGGCGGCAGCCCAGGCATCGGCGTTGGCCTGCCAGCTCTGTTGAAGCTGTTCTCGATGATCGCGCTGCATGCGGGGCCCCCTGCATCTTGCGTTGCAGCGAGTCTAGCAGCCCTGTTGGCGGAGCAATACCGCAGGCGCCATCGACTAAGCTGTAGTGCATGAGTGGCGACGAGCGCAGTGCTGCCGGCACGCGAGCACTGGTGCAGTTCACATGAGGCCGACAGGCCAGGCCGGTGGTATATGGGCGCATCATGGCAATCCAACCCGCAGCACGGTGTCCTGGTCCGCTCGCCCGACCTGCAGGACCCGTCTGGTGCGCCGACCAGCAAGCGTCGCTGGCGCACCTACCTCTATCTCCTGCTGACCTTGCTGGTGCTGCTCGGCACGGCGCTGCTGGTATACGAATCGCGCAGCGCGCACTTCCAGTCACGCGAGCTGAGCCGCTATGCGGCCAGCCTCGGCTACCAGGTCGAACCCGGCCCCAGCGAACGCATCGTCTACCCGTCCGATGGGCCGTTCGACAAGCGCCAGGGCTATGCCTACCTGCCGCTGATGCTGGAGCGCCTGCAGCAGCGCGACTACCTGATCAGCGAGCAGTCGCGCTTCTCCGACGCACTGCTGGCCTACACCCGCCGCGGCCTCTTCCCGCCGTTCACCGAGAAGAGCCAGAGTGGCCTGAGCATCAGTGACTGCCGTGGCAGCCCCTTCTACACATTTCTCTATCCGCGCCAGGGCTATGCCGATTTCGCCAGCATTCCGCCCCTGGTGGTGAACAGCCTGCTGTTCATCGAGAACCGTCACCTGCTCGACCAGGCGCAACCGCTGGCCAACCCGGCGGTGGACTGGCCACGCTTCGCCATTGCCGCACTGTCCCAGGTGGGCAAGGTGCTCGACCTTCAGGACCAGTCGGCCGGCGGCAGCACGCTGGCAACCCAGCTGGAGAAGTACCGTCACTCCCCGGACGGGCTGACCCTGTCCGCCGGGGAAAAGCTGCGGCAGATGATTTCCGCCAGCGTGCGCGCCTACCAGCAGGGGCCGCAGACGCTGGAGACGCGCCAGCGCATCGTGCGCGACTACCTCAACAGCGTGCCGCTCTCCGCTGCGCCAGGCCATGGCGAGGTACACGGCCTGGCGGACGGCCTGCGCATCTGGTACGGGGCGGACTTCGAACGCAGCAATGCGCTGCTCGATCCCGCCCGCTCGACCGAGGCCAGCCTCGCCGAACGTGGCCTGGCGCTGCGCCAGGTGTTGTCGCTGATGATCGCCCAGCGCCGCCCGTCCTATTACCTGGCCCAGGGCCGGCACGACCTGGAGGACCTGACCGAGAGCCACATCCGCCTGCTGGCCAGTGGCGGGCTGATCGACCACGACCTGCTGGACGCCGCCCTGGGCCAGCGCCTGATCTATCGGGACTGGCAACTGGAGCCCAACCTGCGCGTGCAGGAGAACGACAAAGGCATCAGCGTCGCCCGCTCGCGCCTCTCCAACCTGCTGGGCATGCCGTTCTACGATCTCGACCGCCTCGACCTCGCCGCCAGCAGCACCCTGCAGTACGACCTGCAGCAGCAGGTCAGCCACTACCTGCAGCAGCTGGCCGAACCGCAGTTCGCCGGGCAGATCGGCCTGTTCGGCGAGCGCCTGCTGTCCCCGGAGAAGACCGCGGAGGTGCGCTACAGCTTCACCCTGTTCGAGCGCACCGCGACCGGCAGTCGGGTGCGGGTGCAGACCGACAGTACCGACCAGCCGTTCGATATCAACGAGGGCAGCAAGCTCGAACTGGGCTCGACCGCCAAGCTGCGCGTGCTGGCCACCTACCTGGAGATCATCGCCGAGTTGCACCGGCAGCACGCAGGCAAGACCCCGGCCGAGTTGCGTGAGGTGGACATCGCCCGCCAGGATCATCTGAGCCGCTGGGCGGTCGACTACCTGCAGGCCAACCCGCAGGCGGATCTGGCCGGCATGCTGCAGGCGGCGCTGGAGCGGCGCTACTCGGCCAATCCCAACGAACGCTTCTTCACCGGCGGCGGCCTGCACAGCTTCGGCAACTTCCGCCGCGAGGACAATGGCCGCAACCCGACCCTGCGCGAGGCCCTGCGCGAGTCGATCAACCTGCCCTTCGTACGCCTGATGCGCGATCTGGTGCGCTACAGCACCTACCAGAACAGCGCCGAGCTGCTCAAGGACGACAAGGACCCGCGCCGCCTGAAATACCTGCAGCGCTTCGCCGACCGCGAAGGACGCACCTTTCTCCTGCGCTTCTGGCGCAAGTACCAGGGCCAGCCCGAGCAACAGCGCCTGGAGACCTTCATCAGCGGCCTGCGCCAGACATCGGTGCGCCTCGCCGCCGTGCACCGCTATCTGCTGCCGCACGCCGACGAGGCCAGCTTCGCCGCGTTCCTGCGCGCCCAGCTGCCGCAGGAACGGCTCAGCGAGCAGCGCATCACACGTCTCTACCAGGACTACGGGCCTGGCGCCTACAGCCTCCCCGACCAGGGCTACATCGCCCGTGTGCACCCGCTAGAGCTGTGGCTGCTGGGCTACCTGATCGACCACCCGCAGGCCAGTTTCAACGACGCCGTCGCCGCCAGCGTCGACGAGCGCCAGGAGGTCTACGGCTGGCTGCTGCGCAGCCGCCACAAGAGCGCGCGCGACAGTCGCATCCGCATCATGCTGGAAGTCGAAGCCTTCTCCGACATCCATCGCCGCTGGCAGAACCTGGGCTACCCCTTCCAGCATCTGGTGCCGTCGCTGGCCACCGCGCTGGGCAGCTCCGGGGATCGGCCGGCAGCGCTGGCGGAGTTGATGGGCATCATCCTCAACGACGGCATTCGCCAGCCCGTCCTGCGCATCGATGCGCTGCACTTCGCCGCCGACACGCCCTACGAGACCCGCGTCGAACGCGATACCCGCGGCGGTAGGCGGGTGATGGCCTCCGAAGTCGCCGCCGCGTTGCGCGACGCCCTGTCCCAGGTGGTGGAGGGAGGAACCGCGCGCCGGCTGCAGGGCAGCTTCCAGCTGCAGGACGGCCACAGCCTGACACTCGGCGGCAAGACCGGCACTGGTGACAACCGAGTCGAGAGCGTTGGCGCCGGCGGCCGGGTGATCAGCTCACGGGCGATGAACCGCACGGCCACCTTCGTGTTCTTCCTCGGCCCGCGCCATTACGGCACGCTCACCGCCTTCGTGCCGGGGCGCGAAGCCGAGCGCTTCACCTTCACCTCGGCGCTGCCGGTGCAGGTGCTCAAGGGCATGGCGCCGATACTCGCGCCCTATCTGGAGCCAGGCAGCGCGACCGGATGCCAGGCGCCCCTGAGCGCCCCTCGGATCAGCAGGCGGTAACACCTGGTAACCAGCGCGGGGGCAGGCGCAGGAAACCCGGCAGCGCCTGTGCAGTCCATGGCAGCACCACCGTCTTTCTTTCGTGAGTGTCGCCCATGCCCCTGTCCTGGCTGGCCCTGCTGCGCCGTCGTCGCCTGAGCCTGATCATCCTCGCGTGCCTGCTGGCATTGCTGCCGATAGGCTGCGCCAAACTGGAGCAGACCGAGCGCGAACTGGTGTTCCGTATCGAGCCGGGCACCGCCCGCTGGTTCAATGGCCTGCCGGCCGGGCTCGAGGACGTGCAACTGCAATCACCCGAGCTGACGGCCGAGGAAAGCCTGCATGCCTGGTGGTGGCCCGCCAGCCGGCAGGACGCGCCAACCCTGCTCTATCTGCACGGCTCTCGCTGGAACCTGACAGGCCAGCTGTTTCGCATCGAGCAGCTGCATGCCATGGGATTTTCGGTGCTGGCCGTGGACTACCGCGGTTTCGGTCAGAGTCGTGGCGCGCTGCCCTCCGAGCGCAGCGTCTACCAGGACGCCGCCATCGCCTGGCAGCACCTGGCTCGCCTGCAACCCGAGCCGGGCAAGCGCTTCATCTACGGCCACTCCCTCGGTGGCGCCGTGGCCGTCAACCTGGCCCATGAACTGGCCAGTGAACACAGCAGCGCACAAGCCGGCGGGCTGATCGTCGAATCCAGCTTCACCAACCTCGGCGACATTGCCGCTGCGGTCACCCATACCTCGCTGCCCGTGCGATGGCTGCTGTCGCAGGATTTCGACTCGCTCGGCAAGATTGGTGCAGTCGGTGTCCCGGTGCTGATCGCCCACGGCCGTGATGATCGCTACGTGCCGTCGCGCTTCAGCGAGGAGCTGTTCGCCGCGGCCAGTGAACCCAAGCAACTGCTGCTGATCGACGGCGCCAACCACAACAACGGCCTGCGCATGGCCGGTGCGAACTACCGTCAGGCGCTGCAGACACTTGGCCTGTCGCCCAACTGAGCGGACTCAGGACTTGAACTGCTGGAGGTAGAGCTGCTCGACCTTGGCACGGGCCCAGGGCGTCTTGCGCAGGAAGGCCAGGCTCGACTTGATGCTGGGCTCATGCTTGAAACAGCGCACATCGATCTGCCGCGCCAGGCCATCCCAGGCCAGGCGTTCCACCAGTGCGCCGAGAATCGCCTGCAGGGTCAGGCCGTGGAGAGGGTCGTTGCTGGTCATGCGGACATCCGTTGCGAAATGGCAGACGCCTACCTTAACGCCAGCGCAAAGAAAAAGGCGATGACTGTCTGCCAGTCATCGCCTTCGGCTACAGCCAGCGCATTTACGCCGACTTGTATTCCTTCTCTGCCTCATCGAAGCGGCTGAGCATCGACTGGCTCGGTGCCTGACCGATGCGGCTGAAGATCACGATCGCCAGGGTGGCGAGGATGAAGCCCGGGATGATCTCGTACAGCCCCATGCCAATCCAGTTCTTCCACACGATCACGGTGGTGGCACCAACCAGCATGCCGGCCAGCGCGCCATTGCGCGTCATGCCTTTCCACAGCAGCGAGAGGATCACCACCGGACCGAAGGCTGCACCGAAGCCGGCCCAGGCGTAGGACACCAGGCCAAGTACGCGGTTTTCCGGGTTGGCGGCCAGGGCGATGGCGACCAGCGCGACCAGCAGCACCATGCCGCGGCCGACCCAGACCAGCTCGGACTGCGAAGCGCCCTTGCGCAGGAATGCCTTGTAGAAGTCCTCGGTCAGCGCACTGGAGCACACCAGCAGCTGGCAGCTCAGGGTGCTCATCACCGCGGCCAGGATGGCGGACAGCAGGATACCGGCGATCCAGGGGTTGAACAGCAGCTTGGACAGCTCGATGAAGACGCGCTCCGGGTTCTCGCCGACCGGGCCGGCCAGTTCAGGATGCGCGGAGAAGTAGGCGATGCCGAAGAAACCGACGGCCACGGCACCGGCCAGGGTCAGGATCATCCAGGTCATGGAGATGCGACGGGCAGCCGGGATCGACTTGACCGAGTCGGCGGCCATGAAGCGCGCCAGGATGTGCGGCTGGCCGAAGTAGCCCAGGCCCCAGGCCATCAGCGAGATCACGCCGATGAAGGTCGCGCCCTTGAGCATGTCGAAGTGGCTCGGGTCGACCGCCTCGATGGCGGTCATCGCCGGATCGAAGCCACCGGTGCCGATCAGCACGAATACCGGCGTCAGGATCAGGGCGAAGATCATCAGGGTGGCCTGCACGGTGTCGGTCCAGCTCACCGCCAGGAAGCCACCGATGAAGGTGTAGGCGATGGTCGCTGCGGCACCGGCCCACAGGGCGGTTTCGTAGCTCATGCCGAAGGTGCTTTCGAACAGACGGGCGCCAGCCACCACGCCGGAGGCGCAGTAGATGGTGAAGAACACCAGGATGACCACTGCCGAGAAGATGCGCAGGATGCGGCTGTTGTCTTCGAAGCGGTTGGTGAAGTAGTCGGGCAGGGTCAGGGCGTTGCCATTGTGCTCGGTCTGCACGCGCAGGCGACCGGCGACGAACAGCCAGTTGAGGTAGGCACCGATGACCAGGCCGATGGCAATCCAGCTTTCGGAAATACCGGCAACGAAGATCGCGCCCGGCAGGCCCATGAGCAGCCAGCCGCTCATGTCGGAGGCACCTGCGGACAGCGCGGTCACGAAGCTGCCGAGGCTGCGGCCACCCAGGATGTAATCGGAAAGGTTCTTGGTACGCAGATAGGCGATCAGGCCGATCAGTACCATGGCTGCGATGTACACCACGAAGGTGACGAGCATTGGAGTACTAGCTGTCATTGGGGGGCTCCCCTCTCGTTTGTTGTTCTCGGGCACCGAGCCCTGAAGGCATGGTGCATCCGCCTGTGCGGATGCGGGCTCCGGTCTCTTTTCCTCGTCACACCGATGCCGGGTGAGCACGATCAGGAAGCACGCTTCCCGATCTCCCTGGCTGACGCCTGCGGCCACCGAATCGCGTCACGACCGTGCTGCAATCACGCAACGCCCCTGGCTATGGGTCTAGCCCAGCAACGCTGGTCTGACCAATACATAAGGGTAAAAACGGTCGTAACGAAAGTGAAGGGCGGAATTTAGTGGCAGAACCGAACGGGCTTCTTGCCAAAAGCTCTGGAGTTTTTGCAGAAACCTACGCCCCGGGGAACTTCCGGCGAACGGCAGCTGCATGCCCGCCGGCACTACCTGAGCGACTGGTCAACTCTCGCCGGCATGGCGAAACGGCAGGTAGCTGCGTGCTTCTTCGGCATAGGACAGCACGCCGGAACGCTCCTGCACGAGGAAGTCGGTGACGGCAGCACGCAGCCCCGGATGGCAGAGATAGTGCCAGGAACGCGTGATGACCGGTTCGAAACCACGGATCAGCTTGTGCTCCCCTTGCGCGCCGGCATCGAAGCGCCGCAAGCCTTCGGCGATGGCCAGTTCCATGCCCTGGTAGAAGCAGGTTTCGAAATGCAGCCGGTCGAACTCGGCCAGGCAGCCCCAGTAGCGGCCATAGAAGGTATCCCCGTCCACCAGGCTGAATGCCATGGCCACCGGCCGACCGCGCAGCTGCGCGAACACCAGGCGAATCATCTCCGGCATGCGCTCGGCCAGCAGGCTGAAGAAGGCCCGCGTCAGATAGGGCGTCTGCCCCCGAACGTGATAGGTGTTGGCGTAGCAGTGGTAGACGAAGTCCCACTCCTGCTCGCTCAGCTGGTGGCCCAGGCGTCGCTCGAACTCGATGCCCTGCCCCGCGACCTGCTCACGTTCCTTGCGCAGTTGCTTGCGCTTGCGCGAGCTGAGCGCGTCGAGAAAGTCCTGAAAGTCACGGTAACCGCGATTGTTCCAGTGAAACTGGCAGCCCAGGCGCTCCAGCCAGCCGTCACGGCCGTTCAGCAGCGCATCGCATGCCGGGCTGGTGAAGTTGATGTGCAGGCTCGACACCCCCTGCGCCTCCAGCTCGGCCGTCAGCTCATCGAGCATCGCGCCCGCACAGCGGGGCTCACCCAGCAGCCGCGCACCGGCAACCGGCGAGAACGGCACGGCGCCCAGCAACTTCGGGTAATAGGCGATCCCGGCGCGCCGACAGGCATCGGCCCAGGCGTGGTCGAACACGTACTCGCCATAGGAATGCCGCTTCAGATAGGCCGGCAACGCCGCCCTCACCTGCCCCTGGTCATCGCACCAGAGACGATGCGACGGCTGCCAGCCACTGTCGCCCCCGACACTGCCGCTGTCTTCGAGAGCGCTGTGAAATGCATGCCGCAGAAACGGCTGAGCACCAGGCAACAGGGCGTCCCAGGTATCGGCAGAGAGCGCGTGAAGTGAATCGAGGGTGGTGACGGGCATGACAACGAATCCCAGAAGCGAGGTTGCAATATATCTCTAACAATGCGCCCGCAATATGAGAAGGCCAACCTTTATAACCTTCAGCTCTGCAAAGGAGTCATCCATGCAAAAGTCCCTTCTCGCCCTTGGCGTCGCCATGCTTCTCGGTAGCGGTGCCGCACTCGCGCAGCAGTCGATCACCCACCCGTTTCACGCGAGCCAGGCGAAGGATGCTCCGAACAACGTTCACATGGCGGTGGAAATTCCCGCAGGCAGCTTCACCAAGTATGAGATCAACGAGGAAGGCCTGGTGTTCGTCGACCGCTTCCAGTCGATGCCGGTCGTCTACCCAGCCAACTATGGTTCCCTGTCTCGCACCCTGGGTGGCGACAATGACCCGCTGGATGGTCTGGTACTGACTCGTGAGCCGTTGCACCCGGGCGTGCTGATCAAGTTCCGCCCCATCGGCTACCTGAAGATGATCGATGGCGGCGAGCACGACGAGAAGATCATCGGCGTCCCCAGCAGCGATATCGACCCGACCTACGACAACATCAAGGACATCGACGACCTGCCGGCCATCGAGCGCCAGCGCATCGAGGCGTTCTTCCGCGTCTACAAGCAGCTGCCGGAAGGCCGCAAGAAAGTCGAGCTGAATGGCTATGGCAATGCCGCCGAAGCGCGGCAGATGATCCAGACGGCGCTGGACAACTACAAGAAGCAGAACTGAGCCGAGCAAGCGCAGAAGAAAGCCCGGCCCAGCGCCGGGCTTTTTCGTTACAGGCCTCAGCTTCCCTCGGTCAGCGCCTTCTTGTAACGGGTGGCATAGTTCAATTTGCGTCCAGCGACCTTGTTCAGCTCCTTGCGGTCGATGGACGAGTAACCGCCCAGCTCGCGCGCCTTGAAGCCGCTGTCACCGACGATCTCGTCCGGGGCCAGCGCCACCATCTTCTTCGCGGCGGCCTCGACGGCGTCCCGGTAATCGCCACGATCACTCAGGTCATAACCTTCCAGCGGCATCACCGAGCGCAGCCAGTTACCCCAGTAGAACTCGAGAAACTCGGGGGCCACCTCTCCAGAACGCGGCTTGTCGTAAGCGACCTCGCGGGTGAAGTACACCAGCGCACGATAAGGGTCGTTGGCCAAGTGCTGGAGCCCCAGCTGAGCAGGTATCTGCTGCGGGTCGATGCTTCGCCCATTGCCATCCTTGAGCCATACCTTGCGTGCCTGCGCCATGCGCTGCCAGAAGCTGGCCATGTCGGCACTGTCGCTGAAGTTATCGGTAACGCGCACCCACATGTTCAGGTCGGCGCCAGCATCGGGATACTCCATCAGCACGGTGAAGGTGTGATGGCCATCGGTCAGGAACAGCTTGCCCTGCGGACCGATCACGACGGTTTTCATCTCGCTGCTGCGAGTGCCTACCGCGCTCTGGCAGCTGAAGCTGTCCGGCTTGTGCAGGTCTGCATCGCCAGGCACCCTGGCGCTCTCGCCCTGGCCGTTGGCCTCGCAGTACTCATCGAACAGCTTGTTGCGCTCATTGGCGAAGCGCCCGAGCTTATAGAAAATCTGGTCATAGCCCACTGCTGCCTGAGTCGGATGCAAGGACGTCAGCGGCACCTGGAGCAATTCGCCCGGTTTGGCCGCACTGTAATCCTGCGCCAGGGCAATGGCGCTGAAACCGATCGATAGCAGCAGAGCGGTAGTCTTACGCATAGCGCTTTTCCATCAATACAAAGGAATAAAAAAGCCCCGCGAAACGCGGGGCTCGAATCAGGAGCAACACTTCAAGGGAGTGAAGCTTAGAAGACGTACTGCAGGCGACCTACGATGGCCTTACCGTCGTCCTGTACATCTTCGCCGTTGACTTGGCTGGAGGTATCCAGGTTGTCGACCTCATAGTCGACGTAGTTCAGGCTCACGCGCACCGCCGGGTTCACGAAGTAGTTCACACCCAGCACCATGGCCTTGGTTTCGAACTCCTTGCTGGCGTCATCAGCCACCAGACCAGCGATACCCAGGTTGGCCGGGATAGCATTGGCGTCAGAGTCGACGGTGGAGCTTTCGTAACGGGCAAAGATTTCCCAGGAGCCGTTCATGTTGTCCGGCTTGTCCCACTTGCCATCGGCAGCCTTGTACTGACGCACGCCGTTGAACATGTAGGAAACCTGACCGTAGTAGCCGTTGATATCGACGTCGGAGTTGGCACCACCAGCGGTTTCACCGCTGATCTGGCGCTGGAAGTACTCGGCCTGGGCACGGAAAGCACCGAACTGCGCGCCGGACTCCAGAACCCACTCGTTGTCTTTGTCTGCAACGGTGACGTCACCCAGGGTCAGGCGGAAGTCATTGTCGCTGCGGATGCCCATGCGGGTACGTGCGCGGGCACGTTCGTCATCGGCTTCGGAGTTGTGGTAGTTGGCCGCCAGGTGGATGACATCGGTGCCGTTGAGGTACGGCGCCCAGTGGGCACGCAGGGTGTAACCGTAGAGCTCGTTGTTGTCGTCGCTCTCGTATTTGTCTTCGTAGGTGGCGACCTGAGCCATCAGACCGTAGTTATCGCCGGAGTGCTTGATGTTCACACCGAACTGAGTGTCCTCGTCACCGTTCAGGTAGTCGTACATGAACGGACGCTCGATGGCGGTAATCCAGGACGAACTGGTGGTGTTTTCCAGACCGTAGTCCACACCGAAGCGGCCAACGGTGATCTTGGCGAAGTCCAGGCCCTTGTACGCGATGAAAGCACGGTCGACGCTGGTGTCGTCGTACTCGTCGTAGCTGACACGCAGGCCCCAGTCCCAATCGCTATAGGCAGTGCCTTCCAGACCGAACTCACCACGACGGATGAAGGTGTTGAAGGTATCGTCGAACGGCTGGTTCTGATCGGCAGCCATCAGACCATCGAAGTTGGTGGCATCCCACTGCAGCTTGCCGCTCAGCTTGAAGCTGAACGCCTTGTCGGTGGTAGCGACTTCCAGGCCACCTTTGGTCTTGATCACGAGGTCGGCGCCATCAGTGGTAACAGTACCGGCGAAAGCCTGGGCGGAGACGGCCAGAGCCAGAGCGCTGGCTGCGAAACCGGCGAAGTGCTTACGGATCATCGAGGATTCCCCTGTTGAACTTTAAGTGTTGAAAACACCCGAGCGATGGGCTCGTTCGTGTTGGGGGAATCTTGGCGGGGGGTTATTTCAGCTCAGTTGCCGATATATAAAGATTTGATTACAGCGGAACTTTTTACTTCCACTGCTTATAAGCGGATCAGGGGCTCTGGATGCGCGGCCCGAGCAGGATGATCGCGGCACCCGCCAGGCACAGCGCTGCACCCAGCCAGTCGCTGAGTAGCGGCCGACTCTTCTCGACCAGTGCCAGCCACGCCAGCGAGGCGACGATGTAGACGCCGCCATAGGCCGCATAGGCGCGCCCGGCGAAGGCGGCTTCGACGCGGGTCAGCAACAGGCCGAACAGTGCCAGGCTGAACAGCCCCGGCACTATCCACCAGGCACTGCGGTCGAGCCGCAGCCACATCCAGAAGGCGTAGCAGCCCGCGATCTCGAACGCGGCCGCGAGCAGGAACCACAGGTAATTGATCATCGCCCCAGCCTAGCCGCGCAAGGCACCTTCGCGCTCCCAGGCACACCGCACGCGCAGGGAACCCTCCTGCGGGCTGTGAAAGCCACTGTCGGACTCCCAGCGGAAGGTGTGCATACCGTTGAGCTCGGTTTCCAGATGGACCACCGCGCTGGCCCAGTACAGACGCTTGAGCAGCGCCTCGAAGGCCTCGATCCACAGGTTCCATTCGTACTCCACCGCGCCGTAGCTGGCGCCGAAGTGGATCACCTGGGTCTGGTAGAGCCCCGCCCCCGGCAGTTCGCAGAAGGAGAACATCTCGCGACCAAGAAACGGCCAGAGTTCACCGGCCGGCAGTTCGGCGAGCACGCCATGGTTGGTTTCACGACGCAAGCGACGTAGCTCGGGATCATCCGAGGGCCAGTCGCGGATACAGCCATAGACGATGGATTCTGACTCCACACCGGCACTCCTGAATAAGCAGAAAGCCTTCTAACACAGCCTGCCAGGGCAAGAAAGGAACTGGCGCGAATTCTAGCGTTGCCGGCGTCGACCGCGCCCCAGCAGCCAGGCCATCAGGATCATCACCAGAGCCAGGGCCGTGAGTACCATGAACGGCAACTGGTAGCTGCCGGACAAGTCCCGCGCCAGACCGGTGAGAATCGGCGTCAGGCAGCCGAGACCATATCCGGTGAAGAGCATCATCGCGGTCCAGCGGCTGACCGCCAGCGGCGAGCCTGCCTCGTACAGCGGCAACACCAGCGACAGGGCGAAGGAGCCACCCAGGGAGAAACCCATGATCACCGCCCACAGTTCCGGCACCACGCGTGGCAGGAAGGTGATCATCGCCAGACAGCTGCAGGTGATCACGCCGCAGGCCAGCAACAGCTGATAGCGTGCGTCGTAGCGCTGCGCCAGCCAGGGCAGCAGGAAGGAGCTGGGCAGGCCCATCAGCATGATGAAGCTCAGCAGCGAGTTGCTGTGCAGCATGCTCAGGCCCGCTTCGTGGTAGCGCGCCACGGCCCAGGTCGCGATGGCGTAGAACAGGCCGGCCTGAATCGCGAAGAAGCCGCTGATCAGCCAGGCGCGCGGCTGTCGCCAGGGCAGCCCGCCGCCTTCGCGCTCCTCCGTGCTACCGCTCTGGTTGGGCAGGCACAGCCAGAGCATCACCCCAAGCAGCGCCGGCAACGCCCACACGGCAAGCCCCAGGTGCCAGGCGTCACCGAACAGCTGCGTCGCCGGTGCGGTCAGCACGGCACCACCGGCGCCGCCGATGGCCATGCCCAGCGAGTACCAGCCCACCACACGGCTCATCTGACCGGCGAAATGGCGCTTGATGAAACCGGACAGCAAGGGCCCGGCGACTGCAATGGCGGCGCCCAGGGCAATGGCACTGCCGATCAGCACGGCGCTCTGGTGCGCGGCCAGACGGGCCAGCAGGGCCAGGCCGATCAGGGCCAGGCAGAGCATGATGGTGCGCTCCAGCCCCCAACGCACGGCCAGACGGGGCGCCAGCGGAGCCAACAGGCCCATGCACAGCACCGGCAGTGCCGTGGTCAGGCTGATGAAACCGCGACTGAGCGACAGTTCGTCGGCGATGCGTTCGATGAGAGGCGCGAGGGAGGTGATGCCGGGGCGCAAATTGATCGCCGCCAGCACCAGGGCCATCAACAGCAGGGCCCGAGAGGCTGGTTTCACGGTGTATCCAAGGTCAGGGCGGCAGGCAGGCCGGGGCCGTCACCCTACCCCCGCAGACCTTGCCAGGCAAGCCTGCAGGGGCAAATAACTGACCTGTTGGTCAGCTGACGGATCGGGCCTTGCCGCGCATCTTCTCGGCCATGCCGGCCATCTCGTCGTAGAGCGCCTGCGGGTTCTTCTGCTTCAGCGCCCAGGCCATGCGCCCCATCTCGTGCGGCAGGATCATGAAGCTGCCCTTGGCCAGCTCGTCATGGATGTAGCCGGCGATGTCCGCCGCGCTGATCGGCGAGCTTTCCAGCAGCTTGCCGACCTGGGCCTTCATCGCCGGGGTCGGGCCACGGAAGGAGTCCAGCAGGTTGGTCTGGAAGAACGACGGGCAGACCACATGCACACCGATCTCCTGCTGCCGCAACTCCACCAGCAGGCTCTCCGACAGCGCCACCACGCCGGCCTTGGCCACGTTGTAGTTGCTCATCGCCGGCCCCTGCATCAGCGCCGCCATCGAGGCGATGTTGACGATCTTGCCCTTGCTCTTCTCCAGCAGCGGCAGAAACGCCTTGCAGCCCTTGACCACGCCCATCAGGTTGATCGAGATCTGCCAGTCCCAGTCCTCCAGCGACAGCTCGCTGAAGAAGCCACCGGAAGCCACCCCCGCATTGTTGACGATGATGTCGATGCCGCCGAACTGCTCGTCGCAGGCCTGCGCCAGTGCTGTCAGCTGGCTGTAGTCACGCACGTCACAGCGGCGCGTGAAGCCGTCGCCGCCGGCCTCGCGCACCAGCTTGAGGGTTTCCGCCAGGCCAGCCTCGTTGACGTCCGCCAGCGCCAGGCGCCAGCCATCGCGAGCCCAGCGCAAGGCAATCTCGCGCCCCAGGCCGGAACCGGCCCCCGTGATCATCATGCGGTTTTGCATAGCGAACCTGCCTTACATGTCCTGTGGGAATGCCAGAGAGTGTAGCGAGGAAGACCGGGGACACCGCCCTCCATCAGACTCATGAATAGGCAAGGCAAATTGCCACGGCGGGCGAGGGTTCAGTCGACCACGAACAGCCGTGCCCCCTGTTCGGTGAAGGAGCGGTGCGCCTCGGCGTCGTCAGCCACCTGGTAGCTCATCCCCGGACCCAGCACGAAGACGCGGCCATCCTCCAGTTCGGTGTGCAGCTCGCCCTCCAGGCACAACAGCACATGGCCCTTGCGGCACCAGTGGTCGGCCAGATAGCCCGGTGAGTACTCGACCATGCGCACCCGCACCTCGCCAAACTGGCAGGTTCTCCAGCGCGCGAGACCGGTTTCGCCCGGGTGCTCGGTTGGCGTGACGGCGGACCAGTCGGTGATGCCGAAGGCGATATCGCGGATGTGCATGAACCGGGACTCCCTGTGATGAAGAGCGGCACTCTAGCGCGCCGCAGGCAAGCGGGAGAAGTGAATAGGCGGGCGCTTTCACACGAGAACCTTTCATGCGCGCAGGCTATCGAGGCCATGGACACAGCGCATTTCACCACACGCCCGTAGCGTACTAACCTGAGCCTCATCGGTAAATGATTCTCATCGAGGTGCACCATGCTCAAGACCCTGACCTTCACCATCATGCACTTCTGCATCGCCTTCGGCGTGGCCTACCTGTTGACCGGCAGTATCGCGGTCAGCGGCCTGGTGGCTGCAGTGGAGCCGCTGTGCAACTCGGTCGGCTTCTACTTCCACGAGAAAGTCTGGGCACGCCTGGAGCAGCGCAAGCGCGAGGACTCGATTCCCAAGCACGCCTGGTTGCATCACCACGCATGACGCCGGCATCCGCCTACCCCGAGAGCGACACCCGCAGGCGGCGAAAAGGACGCTGGACAGACCGACTCGATGTATCTTGTTGACGGCAACGTGGCACTTTGCCCGACTTGCTGCTGTCATAAGCGAGCGCTTCAATCCCGATGTTCGCTTATTAAAAGGGACTTACCACATGCCCAGCCTTGCCCGACTCGCCGCCCTGCTCGGCGGCCTGGTCTTCTGTGTCTCCGCGACGGCCGCCGATGTGGACGCGCAAAGCTACGGCTATCCGCTGGCCAACCCGTTCGAGGCGACCATCGCCACCACACCGCCCGAACTGCGCCCTGCCCTGCCGGATGACCGTGATATCGACCAGAGCGACTACTCGGTTCGCCTGCGCCCGGACCGGGAGTTCGAACTGCTGGACAACTTCTGGCCGGTGACCAAGCTGCAATACCGCCTGGCCGAGCAGAAGGGCCGCGCGCCGCTGATCTTCATCATCTCCGGCACCGGCGCCAGCTACGCCAGCAGCATCACCGAGTACCTGAAGAAGCTGTTCTACGGCGCCGGCTTCCATGTCGTACAGCTGTCCTCGCCAACCAGCTACGACTTCATGGCCGCCGCCTCGCGCTTCGCCACGCCAGGCTACAGCCCGGACGATGCCGACGACCTGTACCGGGCGATGCAGGCGGTGCGCGCCCAGCACCCGAAGCTGCAAGTCAGCGAATACCTGCTCACCGGCTACAGCCTCGGCGCGCTGCATGCCGCCTTCGTCAGCCAGATCGACGAAACCCGCCGCGCCTTCGACTTCAAGCGCGTACTGCTGCTCAACCCGCCGGTGAACCTCTACACCTCGGTGAGCAACCTCGACAAGCTGGTGCAGACCCGGGTGCAGGGCATCGACAACAGCACCAACTTCTATGAACTGGTACTGGGCAAGCTGACCCGCTACTTCAACGACAAGGGCTACCTCGACATCAACGAGGCGATGCTCTACGACTTTCAGCAATCCAGGGAAAAGCTCTCCGACGAGCAGATGGCCATGCTCATCGGCACCTCGTTCCGCTTCTCCTCCGCCGATATCGTCTTCACCTCGGACCTGCTCAACCGGCGCGGGCTGATCACCCCGCGCGATTACCGCATCACCGAAAGCACCAGCCTCACCCCGTTCTTCCAGCTGGCGCTGCGCTGCGACTTCGATTGCTACATCGCCGAGCAGCTGATGCCCATGTGGCGTGCCCGCTACGACGGCGGCAGCCTCAACCAGCTGATCGAACAAAGCAGCCTCTATGCCCTCGAGGACTACCTCAGGGGCAGCGACAAGATCGCCGTGATGCACAACGCCGACGACCTGATTCTCGGCCAGGGCGACATCGGTTTTCTGCGTCGTACCTTCGGCGAGCGCCTGACCCTGTACCCGCGTGGCGGGCACTGCGGCAACCTCAACTACCGCGTCAACAGCGACGCCATGCTGGAGTTCTTCCGTGGCTAAGCACAGCACTCTGATCATCGCCCTGCTGCTGGCCAGTGCACACGCCTGGGCCGGCGAGGTCGACGCCGACGGCTTCACCAATCCGCTGCAGGACCTGAAATTCAACCCCGGACTGGACCAACAGGAGTTCGAACGCGCCTCCAGCGACGCACTGCGGGTCTATGACCCGCTGGAACCCTGGAACCGCCGCGTCTACCACTTCAACTACCGTTTCGATCAGTGGGTGTTCCTGCCGGTCGTCAACGGTTACCGTTACGTCACACCGAACCTGGTGCAGACCGGCGTACACAACTTCTTCAGCAACCTGGGTGAAATTCCCACCCTGGCCAACAGCCTGCTGCAACTGAAGGGACAGCGGGCGATGAACAGCACGGCACGCCTGCTGTTCAACACCATTCTCGGCATCGGCGGCATCTGGGACCCGGCCACGCACATGGGCCTGCCCAGGCACTCCGAGGACTTCGGCCAGACCCTCGGCTACTACGGTGTACCTGCCGGCCCCTATCTGATGCTGCCGCTGCTCGGCCCATCCAACCTGCGCGACACCGGCGGGCTGGTGATGGACTACAGCCTCGAAAGCGCGGTCAACTACCTCGACGTGGCAGATGCCAGTAGCGACAACCCCGGCATCACCGCGCTGCGCGTGGTAGACACGCGCGCCAACACCAGCTTCCGCTACGGCCAGCTCAACTCGCCATTCGAGTACGAGAAGATCCGCTACTTCTACCATGAGTCGCGCAAACTCAAGATTGCCGACTGAGATACCCGCGCCAAACATCGATCAGTTCGATATGTAGCGCGGGAAAATTGCGACCATCGATCGACATGATCGGCATAGCATGGGCTCATTCCTCGCCTCGAACGGAGCCCATTGCCATGACCCAACAGCGCCGCATCATCAGCATCCAGCCAGGCCAGCCGGCCTCCGACGGCGCCGGCGTGCGCCTCAACCGTGTGATCGGCGGACCTGGCCTGGAGCGCTTCGACCCGTTCCTCATGCTCGACGAATTCGCCACCGACAATCCCGACGACTATATCGCCGGCTTCCCGCCGCATCCGCACCGTGGCTTCGAGACCATCACCTACATGCTCGAGGGGCGCATGCGCCATGAGGACCACCTCGGCAACGTCGGCCTGCTTGGCAGCGGTGGCGTGCAGTGGATGACCGCTGCACGCGGCATCATCCACAGCGAAATGCCCGAGCAGGAGTCCGGCGCCATGCGCGGCTTCCAGTTGTGGCTCAACCTGCCAGCCAGGGACAAGCTGGGCGAAGCCGGCTACCGCGACATTCCGGCCGCCGACATTCCACGCCTCGTCACCCGCACCGGCGTGGAGGTGGTGGTGATCGCGGGTGAGTTCGACGATGGCGAACAGCGCCAGGTCGGCGCCGTGCAGCGCCCGCATACCCAGCCACAGTTGTTCGACCTGCGCCTGGCGCCCGGCAGCCAGGTCGCACCGCGCCTGACCGATGGTCAACGGGTGATGCTGTACGTCTACGAAGGTCAGTTGCAGCTCGCCGCTGCCAGCACGCAGACGGTCGGCGCCGGTCGCCTGATACGCCTGTCCGACGAAGGCCAGCTGCAACTGGCCAGTGACCAGGGTGCGGGGGTGCTGCTGATCGCGGGCACGCCACTGAACGAGCCCATCGTGCAGTACGGTCCGTTCGTGATGAACAGTCGAGAAGAGATCGAACAGGCGTTGCGCGACTTCCGTGACGGCGTGCTGGCGTAACGCGCGTCAGGCGGACTGCGTCAGCTCGGTGAGACCGAGGAAGCGACTCAGCTCGGCCTTGCGCGCCATGGCGTCCTGGTAGCCCAGTTCGATCAGTTCGCTGCAGTAGCCGGGCTCGAACAACAGGTAGCTGAGCACCCCGGCGCCGCTGGTCTTGGTCGCCCCCGGACCACGCAGGAACAGGCGCAGCGCGCGGGGCAGCTCACGCTGGTGGCGCGCCGCGATCTGATCCAGCGGCTGGCTCGGGGCGATCACCAGCACGTCCACCGGGTTCAGCCCCAGGCCCCTGGGCCGAAGCTCGGGCGGCACCAGTTCGCTCATCTGGTTGAGCCGCTCGAGCAGCTCGATATCGGTTTCCAGGTTGTCGATGAAGGTGCTGTTGAGCATGTGTCCGCCGATCTGCGCCAGGCTCGGTGGCCGGTTGCTGGAGACCCGTGGTGCCGGCGCCTCCGATTCGCCCTGGGTATTGCCGCTGACACCGATCACCAGCACCCGGCTGGCACCCAGGTGCAATGCCGGGCTGATGGGCGCCGCCTGCCGCACAGCGCCGTCGCCGAAGTACTCACGGTGGATTCTCACCGGCGGGAAGATCAGCGGGATCGACGCACTGGCCAGCAGATGTTCGAGGTTCAGGCGGGTAGGAATGCCGACACGGCGATGGCGAAACCAGGGGTCGATGGTCGCCCGCCCCTGGTAGAAGGTCACCGCCTGGCCACTTTCGTAGCCGAATGCCGTGACGGCGATCGCCCGCAAGCGGCGATGGCGCACTGCGGCCGCGATGCCGGAGAAATCCAGCTCACGGGCCAGCAACTCGCGCAACGGGGAGCTGTCGAGCAGCGCCACCGGGATGTCGCGCCCGATACCCAGCAGGCTGTGCCCCACGAAACGCGCAGCCTGGCGCAGCACGCCCGGCCAGTCGCTGCGGTACACCATCCGCGTATGAAAGCCCTGCCAGACCGAGGTGAGACGGCGCACCGCCTCACCGAACTGCAACGCACCGCAGGCCAGGCTGACCGCATTGATCGCCCCCGCCGAGGTGCCGACGATGACCGGAAAGGGGTTGTGCGAGGCATCGGGCAGCAGATCGGCAATGGCCGACAGCACACCCACCTGATAGGCCGCCCGCGCCCCGCCACCGGAAAGAATCAGCCCGGTAACGGGCTCGTGAGGGTGGGCAATGACGGTCATCGGGCGGTCCTGTTTTTCGTTGCAGTATAGATGGGCTACTTGCGCGTCCCGTACAGCTTCGGTTCGCCCTCGGGACGCGTCTTGAAGCGTCGGTGCGCCCACAGGTACTGCTCGGGGCAGACACTGACGACCTGCTCGATCCACTGGTTGATGCGCAGGCAATCGGCCTCTTCGCTGTCCCCGGGGAAATCGGCCAGCGGCGGATGGATCACCAGGCGATAACCGCTGCCATCGGCCAGGCGCTGCTGGGTGAAGGGCACCACGCGTGCCTTGCCCAGGCGCGCGAACTTGGTGGTGGCAGTGACCGTGGCGGCCGGTATGCCGAACAGCGGCACGAAGATGCTCTGCTTGCGCCCGTAGTCCTGGTCCGGCGCGTACCAGATGGCCCGGCCGGCACGCAGCACCTTGAGCATGGCGCGAATGTCCTCGCGCTCGATGGCCGTGGCGTCGCGGTTGTGCCGCTCACGCCCACGGCGCTGGATGAAATCGAACAGCGGGTTGTCATGCTCGCGGTACATACCGTCGATGGTGTGCTGCTGGCCCAGCAGCGCCGCACCGATCTCCAGGGTGGTGAAGTGCACCGCCATGAGGATCACGCCCTGCCCAGCGGTCTGCGCCTGCTGCAAATGCTCCAGCCCCTCGACATGTGCCAGGCGGGCCAGGCGCGATCGGGGCCACCACCAGCTCATGGCCATCTCGAAGAAGGCGATGCCGGTGGACGCGAAGTTCTCGCGCAGCAGCCGCTCGCGTTCGGCCGCGCTCTTGCCCGGGAAACACAGCTGCAGGTTGCGCTCGGCGATCTGCCGGCGCGGGCCGGCCAGGCGGAACATCAGCCAGCCCAGCAGACGCCCGAGCTGCAGTTGCAGGCGATAGGGCAACTGCACCACCAGCCACAACACGCCGAGACCCAGCCACAGTGGCCAGAAGCGCGGGTGCAGAAAGTAGGCGCGAAAGCGGGGGCGTTCCATGTAGCGGGTCCGGTCACAGGCAGGGCCGCGCATTCTACCCCACTTTGCCGGCCTGACTCGCCAACCAGCCGCACGCCATGCGAACGCTGTCAGGGTTTGCCGGTCAATGTCCTGCAACCGGCCTTCGAGTTGCGGTGCGCAGTCGATACCGCTATAAGTCCGGCAACCTTTCGTAGTGCTGCAGAAGTCTCCTCTTTCGACCATGAGCCAAGCCGATCTCCTCGCCCAAGACCCCGTATTCCAGCTCAAGGGCAGCATGCTGGCCATCACCGTGATGGAGCTGGCCCACAACGATCTCGAACGCCTCGACGCCCAACTGACGGAAAAGGTCGCCCAGGCCCCGGCGTTCTTCAGCAACACCCCGCTGGTCCTGGCGCTGGACAAGCTCCCGGAAGGCGAAGGGCAGCTGGATCTGGCCGAACTGATGGCCGTCTGCCGTCGCCATGGCCTGCGCACCCTGGCCATACGCGCCTCCCGCGAGAGCGACGTGGCCGCCGCCGAAGCCCTGGACCTGCCGGTGCTGCCGCCGTCCGGCGCGCGCGAACGCCCGCTCGACCCGGCGCCGAAGAAGGTGGAAGAGAAACCCGCCGAGCCCGAGCACAAGCCCAGCCGCATCGTCACCACACCGGTGCGCGGCGGGCAGCAGATCTATGCCCAGGGTGCGGACCTGATCGTCCTCGCCCCGGTCAGCGCCGGGGCGGAACTTCTCGCCGATGGCAACATCCATGTTTACGCGCCCATGCGCGGCCGCGCCCTGGCAGGTATAAAGGGCAACGCCAAGGCACGCATATTCTGTCAACAGATGGGCGCCGAAATGCTGTCGATCGCCGGCCATTACAAGGTCGCCGAAGACCTGCGACGTGACCCGCTGTGGGGGGATGCCGTCCAGGTCAGCCTGTCGGGTGACGTGTTGAACATCACCCGCCTTTAACGGATACTGCGGCCATTTTTCAGGGACACAGAAAGGGCATCTGGAAGCCTTAAATGGCCACGGATTCCCGCGTTATCTTCTTTTTTTGGGGTGAATCACCTTGGCCAAGATCCTCGTAGTCACTTCCGGCAAGGGTGGCGTCGGTAAAACCACCACCAGCGCTGCCATCGGCACCGGCCTCGCCCTGCGCGGGCACAAGACCGTCATCGTCGACTTCGACGTCGGTCTGCGTAACCTCGACCTGATCATGGGCTGCGAACGCCGCGTGGTGTACGACTTCGTCAACGTCGTCAACGGCGAAGCCACCCTCACCCAGGCCCTGATCAAGGACAAGCGCCTGGAAAACCTCTACGTGCTGGCCGCCAGCCAGACCCGTGACAAGGACGCGCTGACCCAGGAAGGCGTCGAGAAGGTCATCGCCGAGCTGTCGGAGAACTTCGAATACGTGGTCTGCGACTCGCCAGCCGGTATCGAGAAAGGCGCGCACCTGGCGATGTACTTCGCCGACGAAGCCATCGTCGTGACCAACCCGGAAGTGTCCTCGGTGCGTGACTCCGACCGCATGCTCGGCCTGCTGGCGAGCAAGTCGCGCCGCGCCGAGAAAGGCGAGGAGCCGATCAAGGAGCACCTGCTGCTGACCCGCTACAACCCCGAGCGCGTCACCAAAGGCGAAATGCTCGGCGTCGAGGACGTCGAGGAAATCCTCGCCATCCGCCTGCTCGGCGTCATTCCCGAGTCGCAGGCCGTGCTCAAGGCTTCCAACCAGGGTATCCCGGTCATCCTCGACGACCAGAGCGATGCCGGCCAGGCTTACAGCGACGCTGTCGACCGCCTGCTGGGCAAGGACATGCCGCATCGCTTCCTCGATGTGAAGAAGCAGGGCTTCCTGCAGCGCCTGTTTGGAGGTCGAGAATGAATATTTTCGACTTCTTGCGTTCGCGCAAGAAGGAAACCACAGCATCCATCGCCAAGGAACGCCTGCAGATCATCGTGGCCCACGAACGTGGCCAGCGCAGCCAGCCCGACTACCTGCCTGCCCTGCAGCAGGAGCTGGTCGCGGTGATCCGCAAGTACGTCAACATCGACCAGAAGGACGTGCAGGTCGCTCTGGAAGACCAGGGCAGCTGCTCGATCCTGGAACTGAACATCACCCTGCCGGATCGTTGATCGACACCGGCGGCGCTCACGGCGGCTTCGGCCGCCGTGTTCATTTGTAGCAACACGCACCTGCATGAGCGGACCATCCGCGTCGCTTGCGCAGGCCAGACACATCGCGAATCCGTTCGCTCCGACACCAGCCACAGCCCATGCCGCTAAGCCAGATCGAAATCATTCACCAGGACGCCGCCCTGCTGGTGATCAACAAGCCCACCCTGCTGCTGTCGGTGCCTGGCCGCGCCGAGGACAACAAGGACTGCCTGGTCACCCGCCTGCAGGAAAACGGCTACCCCGAGGCACGCATCGTCCATCGGCTGGACTGGGAAACCTCCGGGATCATCGTGCTGGCGCGCGACGCCGACAGCCACCGCGAACTGTCGCGGCAGTTCCACGACCGCGAGACCGAAAAGGCCTATACCGCACTGTGCTGGGGCCAGCCCACGGCAGACAGTGGCAGCATCGACCTGCCCCTGCGCTACGACCCACCGACCAAGCCGCGCCATGTCGTCGACCACGAACTGGGCAAGCACGCCCTGACCCACTGGCGCATTCTCGAGCGCTGTGGCGACTGGTGCCGGGTGGAGCTGACGCCGATCACCGGGCGCTCACACCAGCTGCGCGTGCACATGCTGTCCATCGGCCACCCGCTGCTCGGCGACCGCCTCTATGCGCACGAACAGGCCCTCGCCGCCCACGAGCGCCTGTGCCTGCACGCCAGCATGCTCGCCCTCACCCACCCGCAAAGCGGCGAGCGCATGCGCTTCGAGTGCCCGGCGCCGTTCTGACCTGCCGGTTACGTCTCTGCCAAGCCGGGGTAAAACGGTTAAACTGCGCCATCGCTGTCTGGAGCCATGCATGCGCGAAGAACTCAATATCGGGCTGATCGACTTTCTCAACGCCTCCCCCACGCCTTTCCACGCGACCACCAGCCTGGCCATGCGCCTCGAAGCGGCTGGTTATCGCCACCTGGACGAACGCGCGACCTGGCATCTCGAGACCGGCGGCCGCTACTACGTGACCCGCAACGACTCGTCGCTCATCGCCTTCAAGCTGGGCAAGCGCCCGGCCCTCGAAGGCGGCCTGCGCCTGGTCGGCGCCCACACCGACAGCCCCTGCCTGCGGGTGAAACCCAGCCCGGAACTGCAGCGCCAGGGCTACTTCCAGCTCGGCGTGGAGGTCTACGGCGGCGCCCTGCTCGCCCCCTGGTTCGACCGCGACCTGTCGCTGGCCGGCCGCGTCACTTACCGGCGCGACGGCAAGGTGGAAAGCCAGCTGATCGACTTCTACCAGCCGATCGCCGTGATCCCCAACCTGGCCATCCACCTCAACCGCGAGGCCAACCAGGGCTGGGCGATCAACCCGCAGACCGAGCTGCCGCCGATTCTCGCCCAGCTCGCCAGCAGCGAGACCGCCGACTTCCGCGCCCTGCTCGCCGAACAGCTGGCCATGGAGCATGACTTCAACCCGGACGCGGTACTCGACTACGAGCTGAGTTTCTACGACACCCAGAGCGCCGCCGTCGTCGGCCTCAACCAGGACTTCATCGCCAGTGCGCGCCTGGACAACCTGCTGTCGTGCTACGCCGGCCTGCAGGCGCTGATCGACTCCAACGACGAAGAAACCTGCGTACTGGTGTGCACTGATCACGAAGAGGTCGGCTCCTGCTCGGCCTGTGGCGCCGACGGCCCCTTCCTCGAACAGGTACTGCGCCGCGTCCTGCCGACAGGCGAGGGTTTCGTCCGCACCATCCAGCGCTCGCTGCTGGTCTCGGCCGACAACGCCCATGGCGTACACCCGAACTACGCCGACAAGCACGACGGTAACCACGGCCCGAAACTCAACGCCGGCCCGGTGATCAAGATCAACAGCAACCAGCGCTACGCCACCAACAGCGAGACCGCCGGCTTCTTCCGCCACCTGTGCCTGGAGAACGAAGTACCGGTGCAGAGCTTCGTGGTGCGCAGCGACATGGGCTGCGGCTCGACCATCGGCCCGATCACCGCCAGCCAGCTGGGCGTGCGTACGGTCGATATCGGCCTGCCCACCTTCGCCATGCACTCGGTTCGCGAACTCGCCGGCAGCCATGACCTGGATCACCTGGTGAAGGTCCTGACCGCGTTCTACTCGAGCCCCGAGCTGCCCTGAAACCTGTTGAAATCCGCTGCGTTTCAGCCCTGCCGTGTTGCACCGGCTGAAGCGCCAGCCCGGTCGAAATGCCGATTTACAACGCGTAAACTCCGCTTTCTCGCCAGCTTTCGCCTTGCATGGCTCTGGCTCGCGAAACTGCCAAAGAGGTTCCAAGACCTGCCATGATCGAACATATCCGCAACAGCCTGCAGGAAGCCCAGCGCGCGCTGGAAGCCTTCCTCGGCAACGAACAGACCCTGGCCAACATCCAGCGTGCTGCCGAGCTGCTGGTCGAGAGCTTCGAGCACAAGGGCAAGGCCTTCTCCTGCGGCAATGGCGGCTCGATGTGCGACGCCATGCACTTCGCCGAGGAGCTGACCGGACGCTACCGCAGGAACCGCCCCGGCATCGCCGCCGTGTCGATCAGCGACCCCAGCCACATCAGCTGCGTGGCCAATGACTTCGGCTACGACTTCATCTTCTCGCGCTACATCGAGTCGCACGGCCGCGAAGGCGACGTGCTGATCGCCATCAGCACCAGCGGCAAGAGCCCCAACGTGGTCAAGGCCGCCGAAGCCGCCAAAGCGCTCGGCGTGAAGGTGATCGCCCTGACCGGCAAGCCCGGCTCGCTGCTGGAAGACCTGGCCGACGTGTGCATCTGCGCCCCCGGCGGCGACTTCGCCGACCGTGTGCAAGAACTGCACATCAAAGTGCTGCACATCCTCATCGAGCTGATCGAACGCAAGCTGAGCCCGCAGAACTACGCCTGAAACGCCCTTCTTGCCCCTGGCCGTGCTTGACAACCGGCCAGGTTGGCGTTTGAATGCGCGCCCTTCGCTATTCAACCTATCTCCCAAGTGGTGAACGACGTGCCCTGCACCTGCCAACTCGCCTGATACCGACGACGGTCCATCGCGCCTGATGGCTGCCCGCGCACCTGCGCGGACGCTTCCCACGCCCTGCTGCTCGAGTCCTGTCGTCGGTTTTCCCTGATACCCAAGGAGAAAACCCATGAACATGGATTCATCGTGCAATCTGCACAACCTCGAACTGCACAAGTACCCACGTACACCGCATTTGCAAGGCTCGCGACTGCAGCCTGGCGACAGCAACGCCGACCAGGTGCGTTACCACGAACTGCATGGCCAGTGGCTGGTGGTCGAGGAAAAACTCGATGGCGCCAACGCCGGCATCAGCTTTTCCAGCGCCGGAGAGCTGTTGCTGCAATCGCGCGGCCATTACCTCACCGGCGGCGGCCGCGAGCGGCAGTTCAATCTGTTCAAGCAGTGGGCCGTGGCCCACGAACGCTGGTTACTGGAACGCCTGGAAGACCGCTACGTGCTGTTCGGCGAATGGCTGCACAAGAAGCACTCGGTGTTCTACGACCAGCTGCCGCACTACTTCTGTGAGTTCGACATCTGGGACCGCGCCCAGGGGCTGTACCTCTCCACCGCAGCAAGGCGCCACCTGCTGCAGGACGGCCCGGTGCTGTCGGTACCGGTACTGCATGAGGGCCCGGCGCCCAGGCGCCTGGAAGACCTGCTGGAGCTGGTCGGCCATTCGCTGGCCAAGTCCGCGATCTGGCAGGAAACCTTCGAGGCAGCGGTGGCGCGTGAAGGACTGGACCTGCCTCGTGCCTGGCGTCAATGCGATCGCTCCAGCCAGATGGAAGGGCTGTACCTCAAGGTGGAAGACGAGCACTGCACCCGCTCTCGCCTCAAATGGGTTCGCCAGGACTTCGTCCAGGCGATCCTCGACGCCGACCAGCACCACACCAGCCAGCCTTTCATCGCCAACCAGCTGGCCACGCTGGCCGATCTTTATTCCCCTCGCCTGGCCCTGGACTGGAACGGCCCGCGTGAGGGTTATTCAGGGAGTTACTGAGATGGACATTCAACACTTGCAGCGCCTGGTGCCCGACGCGGGCCAGCGCTTCGACCCGGCAGCCTGCCTCGCGGCCATTCCGGCCCTCAACCGGCTGGCCGAAACCCCGCAGGACGCCCATTACCATGCAGAGGGCAATGTCTGGATTCACACCTGCATGGTGGTCGAGGCGCTGCTCGAGCAGCGCGCGTACCAGCAAGCGACTGACGCGCAACGCTTCGTGCTGTTCTTCGCCGCCCTGCTGCACGACATCGCCAAACCGGATACCACGGTGATCGACAGCGAAAGCGGACGCATCGGCCAACCCGGCCACTCGCGGCGCGGCGCAGTGGACACGCGCCTGCTGCTCTGGCGCGCGGGCGTACCATTCGAGTGGCGCGAGCAGATCTGCCGGATCATCGCGGTGCACCAATTGCCGTTCTTCGCCCTGGGCGACTCGCGTAGCGGCCACAGCGCCGAGTTCATCCTTCACAAGCTGTCGTGGGAGTTGCCGGTGTGGATGCTCTGCGCGGTGGCCGAGGCCGACATGCAGGGCCGCGATTACATCGGCAAGGCCGCCGTACTCGACGACATCGAACTGTTTCGCCAGCTCGCCGCCGAGGAAGGCTGCCTGCACGGCCCGCGTGCCTATGCCGACGACTACACCCGCGTGCAGTACCTGCGCGGCGCCCGCGTGCATCCGGACTACGCCCTGCATGAGCCCTCGGGCTCGCAGGTGATCATGCTGTCCGGCATGCCCGCCAGCGGAAAGAATACCTGGGTCGAGCAGCAGCACCCGCAGCTGCCGGTGGTGTCCTTCGACGACGCACGCCAGCAGCTGGGCCTGCGCCACGGCGAGAACGAAGGCGCCGCAGCGCACCATGCAATCGAACAGGCCAAGGCGCTCCTGCGCGAACAACGCCCGTTCGTATGGAACTCCACCCACTTGTCGGCACAGATGCGCAAGAAGACACTCGACCTGCTTTACGCCTACCAGGCTCAGGTCGAGATCGTCTATCTGGAGATGCCCGAAGCGACCATCTTCCAGCGCAACAGGCAGCGCGATACCAGCCTGAGCAATGAAGCGCTGCGGCGCATGCTGTTCAAATGGGAAGTACCGCTACCGACCGAGGCACACCGGGTACGCTACTGCACACAGGACGCAGAGCGCAGAAGGTGAGGTGACTTCAGGCGGCACGTACCCGCTTGGGCGTCAGCCCCAGGTAGCGGCGCATCGCGGTGGTCAGGGCGCTCTGGCTGGAGAAGCCGCACTCTTCGGCGACCCGTACCAGCGGCAGGTTGCTCTCGCGCAGCAGGCGGGCAGCCCGGTCGAGACGGGTCTTGAGCAGGTACTGGTGCGGGGTGAGGCCGACGCTGTCCTTGAACTGCGCATGGAAGTGGCTCGGACTCAGGCACATCACCTGGGCCAGCTCGGCAACGCTGATGCGCCGCGCCAGGTGCTCGCCGATGTAGTGATCGAGGCGCTGCAGGTCCAGCGCGCCCTGCGCCGGACGACGCTGTTCTCCGAACAGCCGCAGGTGCAGCGCACGCAGCAGCACGCCGCCGATCGAACGCGCCAGGATCGAGTCGCTGCCGTAGCGCTCCAGCTCGGAGCCGGCGTAATTGAGCAGGTTCTGGAAGTCGACATCGAGCGCCGGGTAGCAGGGCTTCTCGAACAGGCGGTGAAGCAGTTCGAGGTCCTCGCTGGGCGTGTCCTGCTCGTCCAGGTCGAGAATCAGCATGCGATTCTCGCCCATGCCGGCGAACTGATGAGCCGCATCCCCGGGCACCAGGCAGGCACGCATGCGGCAGACCTCCCCACCACGGCCACCGACCTCGAATTCGGCACGACCGACCAGGGACATCACCAGTTGATGATGATCATGGGCATGTTCATGGGCCTGTTCATCCAGGCGGATCACACGGGCTTGCAACATAACGGCAGACTGACAGCACGAAACAAGGGTTGCACTTTACTCTTTTCCGCAAGAAAACGCCGCAACCACCCATCAGCAACAAGGTTGCACCTTTAGCAACCCAGGCACTATCAGGTACCCCAGGTGCGGTCGCCTGCTCCATTTCCGTGCATTGCGACAGGCGCGTACGGCCGGAATCCGCCCCTTCTGCGGCTGGCAGGGGAGTTGCTTCATCGAAGGATGAACCTGCACGCCGCCCCCCACGAGCCTCCATGAGTCATGCCGCCCTCTTCGCCGTCGCCCTGTTGATCACCCTGCTGGCCTTGAGCTTCTGGCTGACCCAGCGCCAGGAGGCCCGCCAGCAGTCGGCACGCCTGCAGCAGCACAGGCAGGTCGCGCAGCGCTGCCTGGACCTGCTCCAGGCACTGCAGCTGCATCGCGGGCTGGGAGCCATGCAGGGTGCCGGGAACCTCGAGCAGCGCACGCAAGTGGCCCGGCAGCTCGACGACCTGTGGCTGAACTGGCCCGGCGCCAGCCTGCAGCTGCCAGCCCTGCAGCAGGACTGGCCGCAGCTACGGCGCAAGCCCGGCGACTTCGACGCGCATTGCCGCCTGATCGAAGCCCTGCTGGCGGTGATCGAACAACTCGAAGACCGCCTCTATCGTCACGACCAGCCTGCCATCCGCGGTCTGGGCGAAGCCTGCCGTTCGCTCGAGGACCTCTCTCGCCTGCGCGGCCTGGCGGTTCGCGCAGCGAGCTACGAGCGCTGTCCGCCGGGGCTGCAGATGCAGCTGCGCTTTCTCTGCGAGCGCCTGCTGAGCCAGAAGCAAGCGCCGCCGTTGCAGGCCCTGATCGAGCGCCTGCAGACCGAGCTGATCGAGTCCTCTCAGGTGCAACTGAGCCCGGATGACTGCTTCGCCCTGCTCACGCCGTTGATCGAACAACGCCTGCAGGGTATTCGCCTGGGCCTGGATTGAAGCGTTGAAAACCTGGCGCTGCCGCCCCATGTAGCAAGCAACGTGCAAGCAAAGGTGCTCCATGAACGATCAGGACATCCACCCCGAAGCAGTCGACGAAACCGTACAGCCTGGCGCGACCGGCCTGGTTCTGCCCGCGCAGCGACTGCCGGACAAGCTCTACATCATCCCCATCAACAACCGCCCGTTCTTCCCGGCGCAGGTCCTGCCGGTGATGGTCAACGAGCACCCATGGGGGCGCACGCTCAAGCGCGTGGAGAATACCGAGCACAAATCCCTGGCGGTGTTCTACGTCGACACGCCGCCCGACGAGCACGGCGAGTTCGACCTCGACAGCCTGCCGGAGCACGGCACGCTGGTGCGCCTGCACCATGTCAGCGAGGAAGGCGGCAAGCTGCAGTTCGTCGCCCAGGGCCTGACCCGCGTGCGCATTCGTGGCTGGCTCAGCCGCCGTGGCCCGTACCTGGCCGAGGTGGAGTACCCGCAGGCGCCTGCCGATCCGCGCGACGAGGTCAAGGCCTACGCCATGGCGCTGATCAACGCGATCAAGGAACTGCTGCCGCTCAACCCGCTGTACAGCGAAGAGCTGAAGAACTACCTCAATCGCTTCAGCCCCAACGAGCCGTCGCCGCTCACCGACTTTGCCGCCGCCCTGACCACCGCCTCCGGCCATGAGTTGCAGGAGGTGCTGGACACCGTGCCCATGCTCAAGCGCATGGAGAAGGTGCTGCCGCTGCTGCGCAAGGAGGTCGAGGTCGGCCGCCTGCAGAAGGAGCTGTCAGCCGAGGTCAACAAGCAGATCGGCGAGCGCCAGCGCGAATTCTTCCTCAAGGAACAGCTGAAGCTGATCCAGCAGGAGCTGGGCATCAGCAAGGACGACAAGAGCGCCGACCGCGAAGAGTTTCTCGCCCGCCTGGAAGGCAAGACCCTGACGGCCGCCGCGCAGAAGCGCATCGACGAAGAACTGAACAAGCTGTCGATCCTGGAGGCCGGCTCTCCGGAGTATGCCGTCACGCGCAACTACCTCGACTGGGCCACCGCCCTGCCCTGGGGCATCCAGGGCCAGGACAAGCTCGACCTCGGTCACGCGCGCAAGGTGCTGGACAAGCACCATGCCGGCATGGACGACATCAAGCAGCGCATCACCGAGTTTCTCGCGGTCGGCGCCTTCAAGGGCGAGATCGCCGGCTCCATCGTGCTGCTGGTCGGCCCGCCCGGCGTGGGCAAGACCAGCATCGGCAAGTCGATCGCCGAATCCCTCGGCCGGCCGTTCTACCGCTTCTCGCTGGGCGGCATGCGCGACGAGGCCGAGATCAAGGGCCACCGCCGCACCTACATCGGCGCCATGCCCGGCAAGCTGGTCCAGGCCCTCAAGGAAGCCGAGGTGATGAACCCGGTGATCATGCTCGACGAGATCGACAAGATGGGCACCAGCTACCAGGGCGACCCGGCCTCGGCGCTGCTGGAAACGCTGGACCCGGAGCAGAACGTCGAATTCCTCGATCACTACCTGGACCTGCGCCTGGACCTGTCCAAGGTGCTGTTCGTCTGCACCGCCAACACCCTCGACTCGATTCCCGGGCCGCTGCTCGACCGCATGGAGGTGATCCGCCTGTCCGGCTACATCACCGAGGAAAAGCTGGCCATCGCCAAGCGCCACCTGTGGCCGAAGCAGCTGGAAAAGGCCGGCGTACCGAAATCACGCCTGGGCATCAGCGATGCCGCCCTGCGCGCGGTGATCGAGGGCTACGCCCGTGAAGCCGGCGTGCGCCAGCTGGAGAAACAGCTGGGCAAGCTGGTGCGCAAATCCGTGGTGAAACTGCTGGACGACCCCGAGGCGAAGATCCGCATCGGTGCCAAGGACCTGGAAGAGGCCCTCGGCATGCCGGTGTTCCGCAACGAGCGGGTACTGGCGGGTACCGGGGTGATCACCGGCCTGGCCTGGACCAGCATGGGTGGCGCCACCCTGCCGATCGAGGCGACGCGCATCCACACCCTCAATCGCGGCTTCAAGCTCACCGGGCAGCTCGGTGACGTCATGAAGGAGTCGGCGGAGATCGCCTACAGCTACGTCAGCTCGCACCTGAAGCAGTTCGGCGGCGACCCGAGCTTCTTCGACCAGGCCTTCGTCCACCTGCACGTGCCGGAAGGCGCCACGCCCAAGGACGGTCCCAGCGCGGGGATCACCATGGCCAGCGCCCTGCTTTCCCTGGCACGCGACCAGGCGCCGAAGAAAGGCGTGGCCATGACCGGTGAGCTGACCCTCACCGGCCAGGTCCTGCCGATCGGCGGTGTGCGCGAGAAGGTCATCGCGGCGCGCCGGCAGAAGCTGCATGAGCTGATCCTGCCGGAAGCCAACCGCGGCAGCTACGAAGAGCTGCCCGACTACCTCAAGGAAGGCCTGACGGTACACTTCGCCAGACGCTTTGGCGACGTGGCCAAGGTGCTTTTCGAATAGCCGCTGACGGCCAGCTTCAAGCTGCAGGAAAGAGCGGCGCGCGCTTCGGCTTGTCGCGTGCAACCTGTAGCTTGAGGCTTGCTCGTGCGGCTATGCTGAGCCAGGTTTCATCGATTGGAGTTCATCATGCACGCCCCCTTGCGCCTGCTCACCCTGTCCGCCCTGGCACTGCTCACGGCCTGCGCCCATCAGTCCGGCACGCTGGAGCTGAAGAAGGATCGGCAGTGCCCACTGACGCTGACCAAGGGCCAGTTGCTGATTCTCAGCCTGCCCAGCAACCCCACCACCGGCTTCCGCTGGATGCTCCGCGACACGGCGACGAACGTGCTGCAAAGCCTTGGCCCGGAGGTTTACACCAACCCGGAGGATGCCGGTCTGGTGGGCGCAGGCGGTATCTCCACCTGGCGCTTCAGCGCCCGCGAGCCGGGCGAGGGACGCCTGCTGCTGACCTACCAGCAGCCGTGGGAGCCGAGCGTACCGCCCGCGGATACCTTCGACTGCGAACTGCGGGTGAAGTGAGACAGACGACTGCTCAGGCTGGATCGCGCCTTGTCGATCCGGCCGGGTGGTGGATGTGAAAAGCGACATCCACCCTACGCCGTCTGTGAGAGGGCTTCAGCCGCGACGACTCGCAGGGCGGGTGCAACCCGCCACCTATTCATGGCGGGTTTCAGCCGCCCTACCGGCTGAGCATGAGCAGGGCATGATGCCCTCGCGCCCTCGTTTCGCGGCTGCAGCCGCTCCTACAGTTTGAGGCTCGCACGACGTTAGCCGAGTACAGGCGCGGCATCAGCTCTTGAGGCGGTAACCGCTCTTGAAGATCCAGCCCACCAGGGCGATGCACAGCAGCAGGAAGCCCAGCACCATCGCCAGGCTGACGCCGACGTTGACGTCGGACACCCCGTAGAAGCTCCAGCGGAAGGCACTGATCAGGTACACCACCGGATTGAACAGGGTCACCGTCTGCCAGGTCGGCGGCAACATGCTGATGGAGTAGAAGGCGCCGCCCAGGAAGGTCAGCGGCGTGACGATCAGCGCCGGCACGATCTGCAGCTTCTCCCAGCCATCGGCCCAGACGCCGATGATGAAGCCGAACAGGCTGAAGGTCAGCGCCGTGAGCAGCAGAAACGCCACCATCCACAGCGGGTGCTGGATCTCGAAGTCGACGAACAGCCGCGCCGTGATCAGGATCACCACGCCGAGGATCACCGACTTGGTCGCCGCCGCACCGACGTAGCCGATGAGAATCTCCAGGTAGGAGACGGGCGCCGAGAGAATCTCGTAGATGCTCCCCGAGTACTTGGGCATGTAGATGCCGAACGAGGCGTTGGAAATGCTCTCGGTCAGCAGCGCCAGCATGATCAGCCCGGGAATGATGAAGGCGCCGTAGCTCACCCCCTGCACCTGGGTCATGCTCGAGCCGATGGCCGAGCCGAACACCACGAAGTACAGCGACGTGCTGATCACCGGGGTGGCGATGCTCTGCAGCAGGGTGCGCCAGGTGCGCGCCAGCTCGAACAGGTAGATGGCCTTGATGGCATACAGGTTCATGCGCGCGCCTCCTTGATCAGACCGACGAAGATCTCCTCCAGCGAACTCTGGCTCGACTGCAGGTCCTTGAAATCGATGCCGTGCTGCGCCAGATCACGCAGCAGTTCGGCGATGCCGGTGTTTTCGTGCTGGGCATCGAAGGTGTACACCAGCGCATGGCCCTGGTCCGCCAGTTCCAGGCCGTAGCGCGCCAGCTCGGCCGGCACGCAGGACAGCGGCTGCTGCAGTTGCAGGGTCAGCTGCTTCTTGCCCAGCTTGTGCATCAGCACCTGCTTGTCCTCCACCAGCACGATCCTTCCGGCGCTGATCACCCCGATGCGATCGGCCATTTCCTCGGCCTCCTCGATGTAGTGGGTGGTCAGGATGATGGTCACGCCGCGCTCGCGCAGGCGCCGCACCATGTTCCACATATCGCGGCGCAACTCGACGTCGACACCGGCGGTGGGCTCGTCGAGAAAGAGGATCTGCGGCTCATGGGAGAGCGCCTTGGCGATCATCACCCGGCGCTTCATGCCGCCGGACAGCTCCATGATCTTGGCGTTGCGCTTGTCCCACAGCGAGAGGTCCTTGAGCAGCTGCTCCAGGTAGGCCGGATCGGGCTTCTTGCCGAACAGGCCACGGCTGAACTTGACCGTGGCCCACACGGTTTCGAACACGTCGCTGACCAGTTCCTGCGGCACCAGGCCGATCTGCGAGCGGGCCGCACGGTAGTCGCGGACGATGTCCTTGCCACCGACCAGCACCCTGCCCTCGCCGGGGTTGACGATGCCGCAGATGATGCTGATCAGGGTGGTCTTGCCGGCACCGTTGGGGCCGAGCAAGGCGAAGATCTCGCCCTGGCGAATGTCCAGGTCGATACCCTGCAGGGCCGGGTGGCCCGATGCATAGGTTTTGTTCAATTGTTCGATGGTAATGACCGACTGCACGGTGACTGATCCCTTGCCTGCGGAAAACACCGCAGTCTACAGGGCTTGTGCGGCCCGATCATCGCGCGGCATGAAAAACGGCGCACTTGTGGTGCGCCGGGATGCAGCAGGAGAGGAAAGAAACGATCGCCGCGCTTGTGGCGCGGCAACGATAGGCCAGGCAGCGATTGCCAACCCGGCGTATTCAGGACCATAGGCCGGGTGAAACCCGCCGCCCTGGTTGGCGGGTTGTAGCCGCCCTACAACGGAGTCAGCAGCGTGCCGGTGTCGATATAAGCACGCAGGTTGTCCAGCACCAGGTCGGCCATCTGCTGGCGTGTCTCGACACTGGCACTGCCGACGTGCGGCAGCAGTACCACGTTGTCCAGCTCGCGCAGCGCCGCCGGCACCAGGGGTTCCTGCTCGTAGACGTCCAGACCGGCCCCGGCGATCACATTGTTCTGCAAGGCGTCGATCAGCGCCGGTTCGTCCACCACCGAACCACGCGCCACGTTGATCAGGAAACCATCGCTGCCCAGCGCCGCGAGCACCGCCGCGTCGATCAGGTGATGGGTCGCCTTGCCGCCGGGGCAGGTCAGCACCAGGAAGTCCGCCCAGCGCGCCAGCGCCAGCAGGTCCGGCTCATGCTGGTAGCTGCTGCCCGCGACCGGGCGCCGGTTGTGGTAGCGCACCGACATGGAGAAGCCCGACGCCCGCAAGGCCACCGCCTCGCCGATGCGCCCCATGCCGACGATGCCCAGACGCTTGCCACTGACCCGCCGCCCCAGCGGGAACGCCGCACCGTTCCAGGCACCGCTGCGGGTAAAACGGTCGGACTCGCTCAGGCGCCGGGCGCTGTCGAGCATCAGGCCAAAGGCCAGGTCGGCGACACAGTCGTTGAGCACATCCGGGGTGGTGCTGATGGCGATGCCGCGATCACGCAGCAGCTCCAGCGGATAGGGGTCGTAGCCAACGCCGAAACTGCTGATCGCCTCGAGATTGGGCAGCAGCGCCAGTTGCTCGGCGCTGCAACCGAAGCGCGCCGACGACACCAGGTAGCGAAACCGCTCGCCCTGCTCACGCAGGAAAGCCAGCGGATCGGCCTGCTGCCACAGGGCGCAGACCTCGTACCGCTCGGCCAGCTCACGATTGAAACGCTCGCTCAGCGGCGCGACTTGCAACACTCGAACCTTGCTCATGATGCCTCCTCTCTCGTCGGTCTGTGGACGCCGTCAGCGGCGTGGATATCGGTCGGGTTCACAACAGCTTGCCCGGGTTCATCAGCCCGGCGGGATCGAGTGCCTGCTTGATGCTGCGCATCAGCTCCAGTTCCAGCGGCGCCTTGTAGTGCTGCGCCGCCGCACGCTTGGATTGCCCCAGGCCATGCTCGGCACTGATGCTGCCGTCATCCTCCAGGGTCGAGTCATAGATCACCCGCATGATCGCCTCGGCCTGGGCCTTGAAGGGCGCATCGTCGCTGCCGGGCGGCTTGCTGATGTTGTAATGCAGGTTGCCGTCGCCGACGTGACCGTAGGCCACGACGCGCACGCCGGGAAAGGCCTGCTGCAGCGCCCGGTCGGTACGCGCGATGAAGTCGGGGATGCGGCTGACCGGCACGCTGATGTCGTGCTTGAGGCTCGGCCCCTCGTGGTTCTGCGCCTCGGAAATGCCTTCGCGCAGCGCCCACAGGGCCTCGACCTGGGCCTGGCTGCCGGCGACCACGGCGTCGAGCACCAGCGCCTGTTCGAAGGCTTCGCCCAGGCCCTGCTCCAGCAGGTCGTTCAACGCGGCATCGGGCTGGGTGTCGCTCAGCTCGATCAGGACGTACCAGGGATGCCCCTCGGCGAAGGGATCGCTGGCGCCCGCGACATGGCGCAGGACGAACTCCAGGCTTTGCCGCGACATCAGCTCGAAGCCGGTCAGGCGGTCGCCGCACAGCCCGCGCATCTGCCCGAGCAACGTCACGGCTGCCTGCGGACTGGGCAGGGCGACCCAGGCGGTGGTCAGGCTGCGCAGCGCCGGGAACAGCTTGAGCACGGCAGCCGTGATGATGCCGAGCGTGCCTTCGCTGCCGATGAACAGCTGCTTGAGGTCGTAGCCGGTGTTGTCCTTGCGCAGGCCGCGCAGGCCATCCCAGATGCGCCCGTCAGGCAGTACCACCTCCAGGCCGAGCGCCAGGTCGCGCATGTTGCCGTAGCGCAGCACGGCCGTGCCGCCGGCGTTGGTCGCCAGGTTGCCGCCGATCGTGCAGCTGCCTTCGGCGCCCAGCGACAGCGGGAACAGACGACCGACCTCGGCTGCCGCGTCCTGCAGCTGCTGCAGGATCACGCCGGCCTCGACGGTGATGGTGGCGTTGGCCACATCCACCTCGCGGATGCGCTTCAGACGGGTCAGCGACAGCACCATCTGCGCCCCCGACGCATCCGGAATCGAGCCGCCACACAGGCCGGTATTGCCGCCCTGCGGCACCAGCGCGACGCCGGCCTGCGCGCACAGGCGAACCGCCGCCGCGACCTCCTCGGTCGTGCCCGGGCGCAACACCGCCGCAGCCTGGCCACGGTAGGCGTTGCGCCAGTCGCTGAGGTAGCTCTGCATGCGCTCGGCATCGGTGATCAGGCCGGCCTCGCCCAGTGCGTCGCGCAGGGCCGGGAGCAGGTCTTCGGGAAGTCGTGTCATCTCAGGTCACCGGCGCCGGGTTGAAGAGCACCAGGTCATTGTGCAGGCGCAGGCGCTCGGCACAGGCCTGCTTGCGGCCACTGGCGATGTCCAGGTAGAGCTGGAAGATGTACCAGCCCATCTGTTCCAGGGTCATGCGTCCGGAGAGGATCTGCCCGGCGTCGACGTCGATCAGGTCGGGCCAGCGCTCGGCCAGCTGGGTGCGCGTGGCCACCTTGATCACCGGCACCATGGACAGCCCGTAGGGCGTGCCGCGCCCGGTGGTGAAGATATGCAGGTTCATCCCCGCCGCCAGTTGCAGCGTGCCGCAGATGAAGTCGCTGGCCGGCGTGGCGCAGAACCATAGGCCCTTGCCGCGAATGCGCTCGCCCGGCGCGACCACCCCGGCGATCGGGCTGTTGCCGGACTTGGCGATCGAGCCCATGGCCTTCTCGACGATGTTGTTCAGCCCGCCCTTCTTGTTGCCCGGCGTGGTGTTGGCGCTGCGGTCGGCCATGCCGCGCTGCAGGTAGCGGTCGTACCAGTCCATCTCGCGGATCAGCGCATCGGCCACCTCGACGCTGGCGGCACGCGGAGTGAGCAGATGGATACCGTCACGCACCTCGGTGTTCTCGCTGAACATCACCGTGGCGCCGGCGCGCACCAGCAGGTCGGCGGCCACACCGAGCGCCGGGTTGGCGGTGATGCCGGAGAAGGCGTCGCTGCCGCCGCACTGCATGCCCACCACCAGCTCGCTCGCGGGCACCGTTTCGCGGCGGCGCAGGTCGAGGACCTGCAGGCGCGCCTCGATCATGCCCATGATCTGCTCGACCATGCCGGCGAAGCCGCTGCCGGAGTCCTGCAGGCGGAACAGCCAGTCCTCCTCGTCCATGCCGTTGGTCAGCAGGTCGCCATCCATCAGCTGGCTGGCCTGCAGCTTCTCGCAGCCGAGGCTGATCACCAGCGCCTGGCCGGCGAAGTTGGGATTGCGGCTGATGTTGTACAGGGTGCGGATCGGCACCACGGCATCCGGCGCATTGATCGCCACGCCGCAGCCATAGCTGTGCGACAGCGCCACCACGTCATCGACGTTGGGGTACCTGGGCAGGAGTTCCCGGCGCACCCGCTCGACCACGTGATCGAGCACACCGACCACGCACTGCACGGTGGTGGTCACGCCAAGGATGTTACGGGTGCCGACGCTGCCGTCCGGGTTGCGGAAGCCCTCGAAGGTGTAGCCTTCCAGCGGCTCGCCGGGTACGGCCTTGATGGTCGCCTTGGGCAGATTGTCCAGCAGCGGCGGCTCGGGCATGCGCAGCACCTGCTCGGTAACCCAGCTGCCAGCGGCGATGGGCTCGAGGGCATAGCCGATGACCTCGCCGTAGCGCACCACCTCGCCGCCTTCGGCGATGTCCTGCAGCGCCACCTTGTGGCTCTGCGGAATGCCGCAGGTGGCCGTCAGGCCATCGTCGAAGCGGCCGCCGGCGGCCACACCCTGGTCGTTGACCACCACGCCGACGTTGTCGCTCGGGTGCAGGCGGATGTAACGGGGCGAATCCTGATGGGGAATCAACTGCATGGATGGGTTCTCCTGTTTTGCGCTCAGGCCGCCGCGCTGTGGCCATCGGCCGGCAGCTCGAGCCTGTGAATACGACCGACGATAAGGGTAAAGCCGACAACCGCGAGCAGGGCATTGGCGCCGACGTACAGCAGCGCGCCGTCGAACGAGCCGGTGAGGCTGACCAGGTAGCCGATGATGATCGGCGTGGTGATCGCCGCCAGGTTGCCGAAGGTGTTGAACAGCCCGCCGCACAGGCCGAGGATCTGCCGGGGCGCGGTGTCGGCGACCAGCGTCCAGCCCAGCGAGCCCAGGCCCTTGCCGAAGAAGGCCAGGGTCATCAGCGCCACCACCGCGGCGTCGCTCTCGACGAAGATGCACAGCACCAGGCTGCACGACAGGAGCAGGCCGAACACGCTGGGCAGCTTGCGCGCCAGGGTCAGCGAATGGCCACGGCGCAGCAGGCCGTCGGACAGCAGCCCGCCGAGCACGCCGCCGATGCAGCCACTGATGGCCGGCACCGCGGCGGCGAAGCCGGCACCGACGATGCTCATGCCGCGAGCCTGGATCAGGTACACCGGAAACCAGGTGAGGAAGAAATAGGTGATGGCGTTGTTGCAGTACTGCCCCAGGTAGATGCCGAGCAGGGTGCGCTGGGTCAGCAGCAGGCGCAGGTGACGCCACTGCGGGCCGCCGGCGCCACTGCGCTGGTCGAGGTCGACCAGCGCCCCGCCCTGCTCCAGCAGCTGCAGCTCCGCCGCGCCCAGCAGCGGATGCTCGCGCGGGACGTACAGGTTCTTCAGCCACAGCAGCGACAGCGCCAGGCCCAGGCAGCCGAGAATGATGAAGACGAATTGCCAGCCGAGGGCCTGCACCACCCAACCCATCAGCGGCGCGAACAGGGCCGTGGCGGCGTACTGCGCCGAACCGGCGATGGCCGTGGCGGTGGCGCGCTCGGCCGAAGGGAACCAGGACGCCGTGACCCGGGCGTTGCCCGGAAAGCACGGCGCGCCGGCGAACCCCACCAGCAGGCGCAGGAGGAACAGACTGCTGACGGCCCAGGTGGTCGGCAACCAGCCGACGAACCCCTGCAGCAGGGTCAGCAGCGACCAGGCGAACAGCGCCAGGGTGTAGACCGGCTTGGTGCCGAAACGGTCGAACAACCAGCCACCGGGAATCTGCCCGATCACATAGGCCCAGCCGAACGCCGAGAAGATATAGCCGAGGGCTACCGCATCGATACCCAGGCCGGCCTGCAGGGCAGTACCGGCAATGGACAGGCTGGAGCGGTCGGCAAAGGTGACCGTGGTCACCAGGAACAGCATCAGCAGGATGCGGTAACGCACCCGGCCGGATTGGGCGGCTTGCATCTGGACGACTCGCGGCAGGCTGGCAAAGCCCGGCCTCGGGGCCGGGCCTGCCGATTCAACGCACCAGGCAGGGCTTCTTGTTGTTGAAGCTCCAGCCCGGAATCAGGTACTGCATGGCGCTGGCGTCGTCGCGCGAGCCCAGGCCCCTGGCCTTGTACAGCTCGTGCGCCTGCGCCAGCGCATCCCAGTCCAGCTCCACGCCCAGGCCTGGGGCCTTCGGCACCTGTACCAGGCCACCTTCGATGCGCAGCGGGTTGCGCGTCAGGTGCTGGCCGTCCTGCCAGATCCAGTGGGTGTCGATGGCCGTGACGCGTCCCGGCGCCGCAGCGGCGACATGGGTAAACATGGCCAGGGAGATGTCGAAGTGGTTGTTGGAGTGCGAGCCCCAGGTCAGTCCCCAGTCGTTGCACATCTGCGCCACGCGCACGGAACCGGCCATGGTCCAGAAATGCGGGTCGGCCAGGGGGATGTCCACCGATTGCAGGGAGATGGTGTGGCCCATCTGCCGCCAGTCGGTGGCGATCATGTTGGTCGCGGTCGGCAGGCCGGTGGCGCGACGGAACTCGGCCATCACCTCCCGTCCGCTGTAGCCGTTCTCGGCGCCACAGGGGTCCTCGGCATAGGCCAGCACACCATGCAGGTCGCGGCACAGGGCAATGGCTTCGTCCAGCGACCAGCCGCCGTTGGGGTCGAGGGTCACACGCGCCTCCGGGAAGCGCGCCGCCAGGGCGCGAATCGCCTCGACCTCGGCCTCGCCATGGAGCACGCCGCCCTTGAGCTTGAAATCGTTGAAGCCATAGCGGGCGTGCGCGGCCTCGGCCTGACGGACGATGGTCTCCGGGGTCAGCGCGGTCTGGTTGCGCACACGGAACCATTCGTCATCGGCCTCGGCCTCGTCGCGGTAGCCGAGATCGGTCTTGCCCTTGTCGCCGACGAAGAACAGGTAGCCGAGCATCTCCACCGCGTCGCGCTGCTGGCCCTCGCCGAGCAGCGCCGCCACCGGCACGCCGAGGTGCTGGCCGAGCAGGTCGAGCAACGCCGACTCCAGCGCGGTGACCGCGTGGATGGTGATGCGCAGGTCGAAGGTCTGCAGGCCACGGCCACCGCTGTCGCGGTCGGCGAAGGCACGGCGCACCTGGTTGAGCAATGCGTTGTAGTTGCCGACCGGCTGGCCGACGAGCAGCGCGCGGGCGTCTTCGAGGGTCTTGCGAATGCCCTCGCCGCCGGGGACTTCGCCGACACCGAGGTGACCGGCGCTGTCCTTGAGAATGAGGATGTTGCGGGTGAAATACGGACCATGGGCACCGCTCAGGTTGAGCAGCATGCTGTCCTGACCGGCGACCGGTACGACTTGCAGCTCGGTGATCAGCGGGGTGCCGATGGCGGCAGGCGTCTGTGAATTCATCAAGGTTACCCTGTTGTTCTTATGGGGTTCGACGAACAGCGGGCCGTTGCCCCGTTCGAGGGGACAACGGCATGCGGGGGCCCTAGGGCACCCGTGGCGCTTACTGCGCGCCTTGCGCTTCGATCAGCTTGGCCAGCGCTTCGTATTCTTCCGGCAGCAGGTCGGTCAGCGGCGCACGCACCGGGCCGGCATCGTAGCCGACGATCTTGGCACCGGCCTTGACGATGCTCACGGCGTAACCGGCACGGCGGTTGCGGATATCCAGGTACGGCAGGAAGAAGTCATCGATCAGCTTGCCGACGGTGGCGTGGTCATCGGCGGCAATCGCCTTGTAGAAGGCCATCGCGGTTCTCGGGATGAAGTTGAACACCGCCGACGAATAGACCGGCACACCCAGGGCCTTGTAGGCAGCAGCATAGACTTCGGCTGTCGGCAGGCCGCCAAGATAGGTCAGGCGCTCGCCCAGGCGGCGACGGATCGACACCATCAGCTCGATGTCACCCAGGCCATCCTTGTAGCCGATCAGGTTCGGGCAGCGCTCGGCGACCTGCTCCAGCAGGCTGGCATTGAGGCGGCAGACGTTACGGTTGTAGACCACCACGCCGATGTTCACCGACTTGCACACCTGCTCGACATGAGCGGCGACGCCCTCCTGAGAAGCTTCGGTCAGGTAGTGCGGCAGCAGCAGCAGCCCCTTGGCGCCCAGGCGCTCGGCTTCCTGAGCCATCTGGATGGCCACGCGGGTCGGGCCACCCACGCCGGCGAGGATCGGCACGCTCTTCTCGCAGGTATCCACGGCCGTCTTGATCACGGCGCTGTACTCGCTCGGCGCCAGGGAAAAGAACTCGCCGGTGCCACCGGCAGCGAACAGGGCGGATGCACCGTAGGGTGCCAGCCACTCCAGGCGGCGCACGTAGCCCGCCTGATGGAAATCACCGGCAGCATCGAAGTCGGTCACGGGGAAAGACAGCAGACCGGAGGAGAGGATGGACTTAAGTTCTTGTGGATTCATTATGCGAACACCCTGTAAAGCGAGTTGTGAGGAATGACGTCAGCCGCAGCTGTAGAGATACGTTATCGTACAACAATAAAAAAAACACCAGTTTTTATACCCTCCGTTCGTCGCACATCCCGGTGCCATTTCCCTCATCCCCGGAAAAACCTGCCCTAGACGGCAAAGCCAGACGTAAACAGGTCCCGACCCATAGGTCAAGGCAGATGGCAACGCAATCATCGAGACGCATGAGGAGCGTTGACAGGCCAGGAACAGGCTGGTACTAATTTCACCAAGTCATACGACAACCTATGACATTCCAATAAAAACAAGCGAGGCCCAGGTCATGTCATCGACCGTCACTGCCGCTCACCTCCTCTGCGCCAGCGCCTGCGTTGCAGCCAGCGATTGCCCGCAGCGTACGCCCCAAGCCGGCTTCGCGGCCATCTTCGCCCCTGCTCTCACGCCTTGCAGCCCTGCGCCCCTGCCGGCCGCGCTGCTCGACTGAACCGCCCCCTTGCCATAGCGGCCGAGGGCCGCGCCCAGTTCGGAGCCCCTGCCAAGATGTACGAAGCCTCCTCCACCAGCACGCCACATGTCATCGAGATGCAGGTCATTCCTGTTGCCGGCCATGACAGCATGCTGCTCAACCTGTGCGGCGCTCACGCCCCCTACTTCACGCGCAACCTGGTGCTGCTCAGGGACAACGCAGGCCGTGTCGGTTGTGGTGAAGTCCCTGGCGGCGAAGGTATCCGCCAGGCGCTGGAGCGCTGCCGCGAGCTGGTGCTCGGCCAGCCGGTCGGGCGCTACAACCGCGTGCTCAATCGCCTGCGCCAGGCGATCGCCGGGCCGGGCAAAGGGCCGCAGACCACCCAGCACCAGGTCACCTCGGAATCCGAAGCACGGGTGCTGAAGCAGCCCCACGAAATCAACCTGCGCCTGGACAACGTGATCACCGCCGTCGAGGCGGCCCTGCTCGACCTGCTCGGCCAGCATCTCGACGTCCCCGTCGCCGAGCTGCTCGGCAGCGGCCAGCAGCGCGACCGCGTGCCGATGCTGGCGTACCTCTTCTACATAGGCGAGCGCCAGCGTACCGACCTGCCCTACCTCAGCGGCCAGGGTTCGAGCGATGACTGGTACCACCTGCGCCACCAGGCCGCGCTGACGCCCGAGGCGATCGCCCGCCTGGCCGAAGCCGCGCATGCCCGCTATGGCTTCAACGACTTCAAGCTCAAGGGCGGCGTGATGCACGGCGCCGAAGAGATGGACGCCATCCGCGCGATCAAGGCACGCTTCCCGGATGCGCGCGTGACCCTCGACCCCAATGGCGCCTGGTCGCTGGAGCAAGCCATCGCCCTGTGCCAGGGTCAGGGTCATGTGCTGGCCTATGCCGAAGACCCCTGCGGGCCGGAGAACGGTTACTCGGGCCGCGAAGTGATGGCCGAGTTCAAGCGCGCCACCGGCATTCCCACCGCCACCAACATGGTCGCCACCGACTGGCGCCAGATGGGCCACTCGCTGCGCCTCGAAGCCGTCGACATCCCGCTGGCCGACCCGCACTTCTGGACCATGCAGGGCGCCGTGCGCCTCGGCCAGGTGTGCGAGGAATTCGGCCTGACCTGGGGCTCGCACTCCAACAACCATTTCGACATTTCCCTGGCCATGTTCACCCATGCGGCAGCCGCCGTGCCGGGCCGCGTCACCGCCATCGACACGCACTGGATCTGGCAGGAAGGCAGCGAGCGCCTGACCCGTGAACCCTTGCAGATCGTCGCGGGTCAGGTGGAGGTCCCCGACAAGCCCGGCCTCGGCATCGAGCCGGACATGGAGCGGATCATGGCCGCCCACGAGCTTTACAAGAAAGTGGCCAATGGCGCGCGTGACGACGCCATGGCCATGCAGTACCTGGTTCCGGGTTGGCAATACGACCCGAAACGTCCCAGCCTCGGCCGCAACTGACTCAAGCGGCTTTCATCCACACCGGAGTATTCCAATGAAAAAAACATTCCGCGCCTCCCTCCTTTCTGCCCTGGTCGGCATCGGTGCCCTGGTCACCCACGCCGCGACGTTCGCCGATGAGGTCAACTGGCCGACTCGTCCGATCCAGGTGGTGGTCATCGCCAACCCCGGCGGCGACACCGACTTCAATGCCCGCACCATGGCCAAGTACTTCAACCAGATCACCGGCAAGACCATGGTCGTGACCAACGTCGCCGGTGGTGGTGGCACCCTGGCCGCCGAACAGGTCAAGGGCGCCGCAGCGGATGGCAACACCATTCTCTTCACCCACCCGGGCCAGCTGATCGTCAACGAAGTGGCCGGGCTCACCGAAGACAGCTACGAGACCTTCGACATCGCCTGCATCGCCGGCGTCGACAAGAGCACCGTGTTCGTCGCCTCCAAGCAGTCCGGCGTGACCAGCATGCAGGACCTGGTCGACAAGTCGAAAGCCAACCCCGGCAGCATCACCTACGGCACCGAGATGGGCAGCTTCTCGCACATCCAGGGCCTGATGCTGGAGAAACTGACCGGCGCCAAGCTGAAGATGGTCGACGGCGGCACCGTGTCCGACCGCGTGGTCGGTATGCTCGGCGGCCGCCTGGACATGGGCGCGATCACCTACGGTTCGGTGCAGGACTACGTCAAAGGAGGCCAGATGGTCGCCCTGGGCCAGCCCAACGCGGAGCGCAACGCCATGCTGGGCGAGGTGCCGACCCTCAAGGAGCAGGGCCTCGACATCACCATGGACAAGCCCTACGTGGTCGCCTTCCCGAAAGGCACCGATCCGGCCATCGTCAAGAAGATGTCCGACCTGATGAAGCAGATCACCGAAGTGCCCGCGTACGCCGAGGACCTGAAGAAGTTCAAACAGCCGGTATCCTACTTCGCCACCGAGGATGCGAAAGCGATCCTGGCCAAGACCCGCGAAGACTTCATGCAGTTCAAGGATGACCTGCGCAAGGCCAAGTAAGCCCTAACGCAACACCGGCCCGTGTCGATCCGGCCGGTGTTGCACCTCAGAACATCGAGGTACGCGATGAACACCCTGAACAAGAAAGAACTGCTCATTGGCGTCGCCATGCTCGGCGCCAGCCTGGCCTATCTGGTGATGGCCAAACAGCTGCCAGGCCATGAAGGTGTGGACGCCGCCACCGTTCCCACCCTCCTGGCCGGATTCCTGTCGCTGCTGGGCGTCATGCAACTGATCAGTGCCTTTTCCAGCAAACCCCGTGTGGCAGGCGAAACGCCAAGCCAGCCTGCGGGCAAGAACGAAGAGCCGGCACCCGGCATCATCGAACCGAAGACCGTCATCAAGACCCTGCTGCTGATCCTGGGCTACATCGCCCTGCTCGGCCCCGTGGGCTTTCCGCTGATGACCGTGGTCTACCTCTACCTGCAGTTCATCGTGCTGACTCCGGTGAACCAGAAGATTCGCCACCTGAGCTACCTGCTGATTGCCGTGGTCAGCTCCGCCGCCATTTTCCTGCTGTTCCGCGAGGCCTTCGATCTGATGCTGCCCGCTGGCCTGCTGAACAACTTCCTCTGAGGATCGACCATGCTCGAATTACTCCAGCAAGGCTTCGGTGCCGTCTTCTCCATCCATATCCTGATGCTGATGGCCGTTGGCGTGGCCATGGGCATCGTCTTCGGTGCCGTACCGGGGCTGTCCGCCACCATGGCGGTGGCGCTGTGCCTGCCGCTGACCTTCACCATGGGACCGCAGGCGGGCCTTTCGCTGCTGGTGGCGCTGTTCATCGGGGCGACCTCGGGCGGCCTGATCTCGGCAATCCTGCTGAAGATTCCCGGAACGCCCTCCTCCATCGCCACGGTGTTCGACGGCGGCCCGCTGATGGAGAAAGGCGAAGGGGTCAAGGCGCTCGGTGTCGGCATCGTCTTCTCCTTTCTCGGCACCATCTTCAGCATCGTCGCGCTGATGTTCATCGCGCCGCAGCTAGCCAAGGTGGCGCTGAGTTTCGGCCCGCACGAATACTTCGCCATCGCCGTGTTCTCCCTGACCCTGATCGCCACCCTGTCAGCCGGTTCCATGGTCAAGGGCCTGTTCGCCGGCGCCCTGGGGATCGCCGTCTCCACGGTCGGCATCGCCCCCGTGGAGGCCATCCGCCGCTTCACCTTCGGCATCAATGAACTCAACGGTGGCTTTTCCATGCTCACCGTGATGATCGGCATGTTCGCCGTGGCCGAGATCATCAAGCTTGCCGAGAGCGGTCGCCATGCGGTGCAGGGCAAGGCCAGGTCGGTGAGCATGAAGAACATCAAGGGCTTCGGCTTCTCGCTCAAGGAGTTCCGCGAGCAACTGCCCAACGCCGCCCGCTCCGGAGCGATCGGCCTGGGCATCGGCATCCTCCCCGGCATCGGCGCCGGCACCTCCAACCTGGTGTCCTACATCATCGCCAAGAAGCGCGCCAAGGATGGTGATACCTACGGCAAGGGCAACATCGGCGGCGTGGTGGCCAGCGAAACGGCCAACAATGCCGGGGTCGGTGGCGCCATGATGCCGCTGATGACCCTGGGCATCCCCGGCGACACCGTGACCGCGATCATGCTCGGCGGCTTCCTGATTCACGGCATCCAGCCCGGTCCGCTGCTGTTCATCAGCCAGGGGCCGCTGGTGTACACCATCTTCGCCGCGCTGATCGTCGCCACCTGCATGATGCTGTTCATGGAGTTCTACGGCCTGCGCCTGTTCATCAAGCTGCTCGACGTGCCCAAGCACATCCTCCTGCCGATCATCCTGGTGCTCTGCGTGGTCGGTGCCTTCGGCCTGTCCAGCCGCCTGTTCGACGTCTGGTCGATCCTGCTGTTCGGCCTGCTCGGCTACGGCTTCGTCAAGGCCGGCATGCCGGCGGCGCCGTTCATCATCGGCTTCATCCTCGGGCCGATGGCGGAGACCAACCTGCGCCGGGGCCTGATGCTGTCGGACGGCAACTTCGCCGACTTCTTCACCAACCCCATCGCCGGCACCTTCCTCGGCCTGGCCCTGGCATTCGTGCTCTGGCAGGTGTTCAGCGCGCTGCGCCCGAAGCCCAGCGCGATCAACGAGATCCTCCGCACCTGAGACGGGGCGTTGAACACAAGAGGCCGCACACGCGGCCTCTTTTTTGCCCTGCCTCGACGGCAGGCGGGGCGCCCTGCGCTCAGCTAGCCGGTACAGGTCGTATTGTTCGGGAACAGGCAGCATCGGATAATGCCGCCAGAGCACCAACGCTCCCAATCGAAGATATGGAAAGTCTGTTCGATGAACCGCATAAACCGCACCGCCCTTCTCGCCTCAACCCTGCTGCTGTCCTCCACCGCACACGCCAGTGATAGCGGACTGTCCGATACGCTCAAGGCATTCGCCAACTGTGATGCCAGCTTCTTCTCGAGCATTCAGGCCCACAGTAAAACCTGGGAGCAATACGTACCGATCGAGCGTGCAGGCGAGGTTGCCTGGATTGCAGTTGAAAACCGAGCCCGTCGCTCGGCGAACTCCGTCCCAGTGCGCCACACGCCGGAGGTCGCCGGTATAAAGCTACTGTCCTACTCGGACGAAAGCTCTGACCTCGGGACGATGGGCTACTACCTGTTCTGGGGTTTCATCGCAGAAGGCAGCGCGGAGGACGTCGCTCGACAGCTCGGCAAGCTGATGGATCACCCCGAACGCTTGCAATCACTTGGCCCGACCTACGTTCGCAGTGAAATCAAGGATGGCAATCGCTGGCAGATGATCCCGCCGATCCCCGGAGCCCCGGGCACCAAGCGCCTCGAGCGGGTGCTGCTGATTGAGCCGGTAACCGGGCAAAGCGCCCAAACCCGCATCAGTTGTTCCCTGCAGGGTGCCGTCGATGCCGCGACCCTCGCAGCGTTACGCCCGGACATTCCAGCGACTGACTACCCCCAGGAAGTGCCTGATACGTCCATGGACAGCGTGGCGTTACCGGAGGGCCTGACCAACGCGATTGACGCTCCTCTCCTGCAGCCGAAGTTCAAGTCGTTGCGCTATACGTACCGGTCACAGACAAATGGCAACCAAGCACCTTCTTCGGTATCGATAGCACTCGATGCCGAAGGATCGCTACTGAGAAAGAAAGAAACCTACAGCGAGACTTTTCATGTCGACCGTCTCGTCAAAGCGGACCTCGTCCAACTGAAGGCAAAGATGAACGGCATGGGAGTCAGCAACGTACTCGTGACCCAGACGCTGGAAGCTGCAATCCCTGCAAGCTGGAGCAGCGGTCAGGTCCTGAGCGCAAGAATGCACCATGAAAACGTTCCCCCAACCCCTCAGGACGAACCCGTGAACACCTTTCTGGAGTGCAAGGTAGGCGGACGCTTTCCTGCCCGCCAGGTATTCGAGTCGCTCTCCGGAGACGCCATCGAACTCGAGTGCAACCAAGGGAACTACCAAACCACCCGCGCCTTCATCGAGGATCTCGGTGTCGCCATGACACTGAAGTCGGTTTCGGATTCCAGCGAAAACGACTACACGATCACCTCACTGGAGCTGATCCGCTAGCAAATGCCAACGGCGTTGGTCAGCCAGGAGGAGCACCACAGGCGTTGGCGCTCCTCCTGTCCTGCCATCATCAACCGCGCTGTCCGATTTCCGCCTGCTGCACCGTCCAGCCGCCGACCCGCTCACTGAGCGTCAGCCCCAGCCCCGGGCGCATCGGCACCTGCATGCAGCCATCGGCGATCTGCAAGCGCTCCTCGAACAGCGGCTCCAGCCATTCGAAGTGCTCGACCCAGGTGGCGTGCTCGTAGGCGGCCGCCAGGTGGATGTGGATCTCCATGACGAAATGCGGCGCCATGACCATGCCGCGCCGGCGCGCCGCCTCGGCCACCTGCAGGAATGGCGTGATCCCACCGACACGCGGGGCGTCGTGCATGATCACGTCCACCGCGCCCTGCTCGACGTAGGCACAGGCCTCGGCCGCGCTGCTGAGCATCTCGCCGCTGCCAACCGGCGTGACCAGCTGCGCCGACAGCGCGGCGTGCCCCGCCAGATCGTGGGCGTCCAGCGGCTCCTCGATCCACACCAGGTTCAGCTCCTCCAGCGCCTTGCCCATGCGCAGCGCCGTGGTGCGGTCCCACTGCTGGTTGACGTCGACCATCAGCGCGACGTCATCGCCCAGCGCCTGGCGCAAGGCCTGCACGCGGCGCAGGTCTGCGGCCTGGTCCGGCTGGCCGACCTTGAGCTTGACCCCACCGATGCCGCGCGCCAGCGACTGGCCGGCACGCTCGATGACCTCCTCGATGGGGGCCTGCAGGTAGCCTCCGGAGGTGTTGTAGCAAGGCACCGCCTCGCGCTGGGCGCCGAGCAGCTTGGCCAGCGGCAGCCCCGCACGGCGCGCCTTGAGATCCCACAACGCGCTGTCGAACGCCGCGATGGTCTGCACCGCCAGGCCGCTGCGACCGATGGAGGCACTGGCCCAGCTCAGCTTGCTCCACAGCCGGGCGATATCGTTGGGGTCCTCGCCGATCAGCAGCGGCGCCAGTTCCAGCGCCTGTACGTACTGCGCCGGGCCGCCGGTACGCAGGGTGTAGGTGAACCCCAGGCCGTGCTGGCCCTGTTCCGTCTGCAGCTCGACGAACAGCAGGCTGACAGCCGCCAGCGGCAACTGGCGCCCGGTGGACACCTTGGCATCGCTCACCGCCCGCGCCAGCGGCAGCTCGACGGAACGCAGACCGACCCAGCGCACGGGGTCGGGGTTGTAATGCTCGATACTCATCCTCTTCTCCTCGATCAGGGCCGGCAAGGCAGCGCCGGCCCGTCGATGATGGACGCGAGAATTGATACAGGTCTAATCTACTTACCCACTCCATTGATACCTGAATTAGATCAATGTTCGACCTGTCCCAGCTGCGCTGCTTCACCACCCTGGCGGCGGAACTGAACTTCCGCCGCGCCGCCGAACGCCTGCACATGACCCAGCCCCCGCTGAGCCGGCAGATCCAGCTGCTCGAGCATCAGCTCGGCGTCAGCCTGTTCACCCGCAGCACGCGCTCGGTGGCGCTGACGGCGGCCGGCCGGGCCTTCTTCGTCGAAGCCCAGGCCCTGCTCGACCAGGCCCACCGTGCGGCACAGAGCGCCCGCCTGGCGGCCATCGGCGAAAGCGGTTCGCTGAACATCAGCTTCGTCGCCAGTGCGGTCTACGACCTGCTGCCGCACGCCGTGAGTTGCGCCAGGCGCGAGCGCCCCGGCGTGGAAATCGCCTTGCTGGAGATGAGCACCTTCGAGCAGGTGCAGGCCCTGCGCGCCCGCCGCGTCGACCTGGCCATCGTGCGGGCGCCCCTGCAACAGCCCGGCCTGAACAGCGAATGCCTGCTGCGCGAACCCTTCGTCCTGGCCGTGCCGGCCGAGCATCCCCTGGCCCACGCACGGCAACCGAAGGTGCAGATGCTGCATGAGCAGCCGTTCATTCTTTATGCCCATACCGCGTGGCAGCCGTTCAACGAACTGCATACCGGCCTGTTCCGGGCCAGCGGTATCCAGCCGCAGTTCGTCCAGTCGCTGGGCTCGACCCTGGCCATACTGTCACTGGTCAACGCCGGCATGGGGCTGGCACTGGTGCCGCGCAGCGCCAGCGCCATTCGCTTCGCACAGGTGCGTTTTCGCGACCTGGCGCTGCCCGCCGGAATCTGCGGCGAACTGCACCTGGCCTGGCGCGACGACAATGACAACCCCGCGCTGCCCGCCGTGCTCGAGGCCGTGCGCCAGGCGGCGCGCGACCTTCACCCGCAAACCTGAGCCTCAGGCGCGCTGGCCGACCTCGGCCTGCTGCACCGTCCAGCCCGCGACCTGCTCGCTGAGGCTCAGCCCCAGCCCCGGACGGCTCGGTACCCGCATGCGCCCGTTCTGGATCTCCAGACGCTCGTTGAACAGCGGCTCCAGCCACTCGAAGTGCTCGACCCAGGGCTCGCGGACATGGGTGGCCGCCAGGTGCACGTGCAGCTCCATGGCGAAGTGCGGCGCCAGGCTCATGCCGGCCTGCTCGGCCAGCGTCTGTATGCGCAGGTAGGGGGTGATACCGCCGACGCGCGGCGCATCGGGCATGAGGAAGTCGGCGCCACGCTGGCGGATGAACTCCCAGTGCTCGGCCGGGCTGGTGAGCATCTCGCCGGTGGCGATCGGCGTATCGAACTGACGCACCAGCTCGGCATGGCCTTCGGCGTCGTAGCAATCCAGCGGCTCCTCGATCCAGATCAGGTCGAAGGGTTCGAGGCGCCGGCACATGCGACGGGCCAGCGGCCGGTCCCACTGCTGGTTGGCATCGACCATCAGCGGGAAGCTCTCGCCCAGGTGCTCGCGCACCGTGCTGACGCGGTGGATGTCCAGCGCCCAGTCGGGCTGGCCGACCTTGAGCTTGATGCCGCCGATGCCCTTCTCGCGGGAGAGCTCGGTGTTCTTCAGCAACTGCTCGAGCGGCGTATGCAGGAAACCGCCGGAGGTGTTGTAGCAGCGCACCGAGTCACGCTGCGCGCCCAGCAGACGCGCCAGCGACAGGCCGGCGCGGCGTGCCTTGAGGTCCCACAGGGCGACGTCGAAGGCGCCGATGGCCTGCGTCGCCAGCCCGCTGCGGCCGACCGAGGCGCCGGCCCAGCAAAGCTTGTCCCAGAGCCTGGCGATATCACTGGGGTTCTCGCCGATCAGGTTCGGCGCCACTTCCAGGGCGTGGGCGAACTGGCCGGGACCACCAGCGCGCTTGGAGTAGCTGAAACCCAGGCCGCGATGACCGTCGCGGGTTTCGATCTCGGCGATCAGGATGGCGATCTCGGTCATCGGCTTCTGCCGTCCGGTGAGCACCTTGGCATCGCTGATCGGGTTGGCCAGCGGCAGCGCCACGGAGCGCAGGTTCAGCCAGGTGATGCGGTCGTCGTCGGCATGTGGAATGGAGCGTTCGGTCATTGCGTGTTCCTCGTGCTGGACCCCGACGCCCCGGATGGGCCGCCAGATAATGGGCAACCCGAGCCAGATTATGATGATTGCGCAATCATTCAAGCACCCGTCAGAGCAGGTCCTGACGGCCTGCTCTGACCCGGGTCGACGCAACAATCCGATGAAAGCAAAGTGCCATCCTTGACTGACCTGTCTATACTCCAGCCATCGGCCTCCCTCAGGCCGGTACGACGCCAGGAGAGAGGGATATCCATAAGACTGACATCTGCGACCGTCAGGCTGGCAAACCCCAACGCTAGACCTCCGAGGCATGCCACCATGTTTCTGCAAAAATCTCTGCGCGCGCAGATTCTCGCCCTGCTCGGCGGCAGCCTGGCGCTGATCCTCATCACTGCCCTGGCCTGTTTCAGCTTTCTCTCCAACGGCATTCATTCCTACCGTGGCCTGCTCGATGGCCCGGTGGAGTCCTCGCGCCTGATCGACTCTGCCAACGTCGAGTTCAAGATCCAGGTGCAGGAATGGAAGAACGTGCTCCTGCGTGGTCAGGACAGCGCCAACCTGCAACGCTACTGGAGCCAGTTCGAAGAACAGGAGCGCAAGGTGCAGGACATCCTCGGCAAACTGGTTCAGGTAGCCGCTGCCGACCCGGCCCTGAAACAGCAGGTCGAACGTCTGCGCAGCGAGCACCAGGCACTCGGCGCCAACTACCGCAAGGGCCGTGATGCCTTCGTCGCTGCCGGTGCCGACGCCAAGGCCGGCGACGCGGCGGTCAAGGGCATCGACCGCGATGCCAGCGACCAGATGACCGCGCTGGTCGAGCAACTGCGGCAGAACAGCCTGAGCCAGGCCGAACAGATCAACAGCAGCGCCACTCGCACCATTCTCAGCGGCACCATCGTGATGCTCGGCGCCGCCCTGGTCATCGCGGTGTTCAGCCTGTGGCTGGTCAACCGCAACCTGATCATCCCCATTCGCCATCTGATCGGTCACGTCGATCAGCTCAGCCACGGCCAGTTCGGACAACGTGTGGAAAGCACCCGCCAGGACGAACTGGGCCTGCTCGCACGTGCTGCCAACAAGTTGCGTGATTTCCTCGCCAGCACCACCGAGCGCCTGCACCACAGCACGCAGAACCTCGACAACGCCAGCAGCGAGTTGAACGCCATCGCCTCGCGCATGACCGAAGGCGTCAGCGAGCAGTTCGAACGCACCGATCAGGTCGCCACGGCGATGCACGAGATGTCCGCCACCGCGCAGGAGGTGGCCCGCCACGCTGCCGACGCCGCCCATGCCGCCAACGATGCCGACGACTCCGCACGCCAGGGCGGCGCGGTGATGCAATCGACCATCGCCACCATCACCGACATCCGTGGCGAAATCGCCAGTACCGCCGAGGTGATCCGCCGCCTGGAGAACGACAGCGGCCGTATCGGCAAGGTGCTCGAAGTGATCCGTGGGATTGCCGAACAGACCAACCTGCTGGCCCTCAACGCCGCCATCGAGGCCGCCCGTGCCGGCGAGCAAGGTCGCGGCTTCGCGGTGGTCGCCGACGAGGTGCGTCACCTGGCCCAGCGCACGGCCGAGTCCACGGCGGAGATCAACCAGATCATCGACACCGTGCAGACCGGGGCACTAAATGCGGTGCGCGCCATCGAGAGCGGCCAGCAGCGCAGCGAACAGGGGGTGACCCAGGTCACCGAGGCCGGTGCCATGCTGCAGCGCATCACCGACGCGGTGGAGGCGATCCGTGACATGAACCATCAGATCGCCACCGCCGCCGAGGAGCAGACCTCGGTGGCCGAGGACATCTCGCGCAACCTCACCGAGCTGACCGCCATCGCCAGCGCCAACCAGGACAACGTCGAGCGCACGCAGATGGCCAGTCATAACCTGCGCGAAATGTCCGGGGAACTGGGCGACGTCACCCGCCGCCTGGGCTCCTGAGCCCTTCCCGCATGCCGGCGCAGGGATGCGCCGGCCAACTGTTCGAGCAAACTTGACGAGACGCTTTGACAGCGGCGGTATCTGGCACTAAGGTCCCCTTCTTGCCTATTCCCAGGCCTCCCCCTGCTCGCCAAGGAAACGGAATATGTTGCTCCGTCGCATGCTCATCATGCTCGGCGTCGTACTGCTCGTGGTACTCGCCCTCGCCGCCTACAAAGGCTTCTCCATCTACCAGCAGATCCAGATGTTCTCGGCCCCGCAGCCGGCCATCAGCGTGTCCGCAGCGCATGCCGAAGAGCAGCCGTGGCAAGGCCGCCTGCCCGCCATCGGCACCCTCAAGGCATTCCAGGGCGTCGACCTTGCCGCAGAAGTGGAAGGCATCGTGCGCGACGTGATGTTCGAGTCCGGGCAGAAAGTGACCCAGGGCCAGCCGCTGATCCAGCTCGACAGCGAAGTGGAGCGTGCCAGCCTGGCCACAGCCGAGGCCGAACGCAGCCTGGCGCAGGTCGAGTTCGAGCGCGGACGCAGCCTGGTCAGCCGGCAGAACATCTCCAAGAGCGAGTTCGACCGCCTGTCCTCGACCCTGCAGAAGGCCAGCGCCAGCGTCGCCCAGTTCAAGGCGCAGCTGGAGAAGAAGCGCATCAGTGCGCCATTCGCCGGCACCATCGGCATCCGCCAGGTCGACACCGGCGACTACCTCTCGCCAGGCGCCACCATCGCCACCCTGCAGGACCTGTCACGCCTGCATGTCGACTTCTTCCTCCCGGAGCAGCGTGCGCCGCAGCTGCAGGTCGGTCAGCCGGTCAAGCTGAGCGTCGCCGCCTATCCGGGGCAATCCTTCGACGGTCGCATCAGCGCGATCAACCCCAAGGTGGAGAACGAGACGCGCAACCTGCAGGTGCGTGCCACGCTGAACAACCCGGACGAGAAACTGCTGCCGGGCATGTTCGCCAACCTGGAAGTGCTGCTGCCGGATGACCAGCCGCGCGTCGTGGTCCCGGAAACCGCCATCACCTACACCCTGTACGGCAACTCGGTGTACGTCATCGCCGAGAAGAAGGGCGAGGACGGCGAACCGGTCAAGGATGCCGACGGCACCACGCAACTGGCCGTCGAGCGCCGCTTCGTCGAGACCGGCGAGCGCCGTGACGGTCGCGTGGTGGTCAGCAAGGGCCTGCAGGCCGGCGAGCAGGTGGTCACCTCCGGCCAGCTCAAGCTGGACAACGGTGCCCACGTGGCCATCGTCGACGACCAGGCGCAGCAGCTCGGGACAGACGAACCGGCTGACGCCACCGCGCAGTGACTTCGTCTCCGTTGTAATGCTGTTCGATTGAGCGTGCGTCGCGCCGGGCCCCTCCGAGGAGGGACCCGACGAGGGGAACCGGGTAGCGCCACGATGCTCCCGCACCCCGGCCCCGCCCCCACGAACTGGGAGCGGCGCAGAACGTGCGCAACTGTTGATAGACAGGCCGCCGCAGGGCGGCCAAGGAAACCCTTATGGCTTTTACCGATCCCTTCATCCGCCGCCCGGTGCTGGCCACCGTGGTCAGTCTGCTGATCGTCCTGCTCGGTTTCCAGGCGTTCAGCAAGCTGGTCATCCGCCAGTACCCGCAGATGGAGAATGCCCTGATCACGGTGACCACCTCCTACCCCGGAGCCAACGCCGAGACCATCCAGGGCTACATCACCCAGCCCCTGCAGCAGAGCCTGGCCAGCGCCGAAGGCATCGACTACATGACCTCGTCGAGCCAGCAGAACCTGTCCACGATCTCCATCTACGCGCGTATCGGCGCCAACAGCGACCGCCTGTTCACCGAACTGCTGGCCAAGGCCAACGAGGTGAAGAACCAGCTGCCGCAGGATGCCGAGGACCCGGTGCTGTCGAAGGAGGCCGCCGACGCCTCGGCGCTGATGTACGTCAGCTTCTACAGCGACGAGCTGTCCAACCCGCAGATCACCGACTACCTGTCGCGCGTGATCCAGCCCAAGCTGGCCACCCTGCCCGGCATGGCCGAGGCGCAGATCCTCGGCAACCAGGTATTCGCCATGCGCCTGTGGCTGGACCCGGTGAAGATGGCCGCCTATGGCGTTACCGCCGGCGACCTAAACAGCGCGGTGCGCAAGTACAACTTCCTCTCCGCCGCCGGCGAGGTGAAGGGCCAGTACGTGGTCACCAGCATCAACGCCAGCACCGACCTGAAGTCGGTCGACGCCTTCGGTGCCATCCCGGTGAAGACGGTCGGCGACACCCGCGTGCTGGTGCGTGACATCGCCCGCGTGGAGATGGGCGCGGCCAACTACGACTCGATCAGCTCCTTCGATGGCATCCCCTCGGTGTACATCGCCATCAAGGGCACCCCCAGCGCCAACCCGCTGGACGTGATCAAGGAAGTGCGCAAGGCCCTGCCCGAGCTGGAAGCGCAGCTACCGCCGAACCTCAAGGTGGCCATCGCCTACGACGCCACCCAGTTCATCCAGGCCTCCATCGACGAAGTGGTGAAGACCCTGGCCGAGGCCGTGCTGATCGTCATCGTCGTGGTGTTCCTGTTCCTCGGCGCCTTCCGTTCGGTCCTGATCCCGGTGGTGACCATTCCGCTGTCGATGATCGGCGTGCTGTTCTTCATGCAGCTGATGGGCTACTCGATCAACCTGCTGACCCTGCTGGCCATGGTGCTGGCCATCGGCCTGGTGGTGGACGACGCCATCGTCGTGGTGGAGAACATCCACCGCCACATCGAGGAAGGCAAGACCCCCTTCGATGCCGCCATCGAGGGCGCCCGCGAGATCGCCGTGCCGGTGATCTCGATGACCATCACCCTGGCCGCCGTGTATGCGCCGATCGGCTTTCTCGAAGGCCTGACGGGGGCGCTGTTCAAGGAGTTCGCCCTGACCCTGGCCGGTGCGGTGATCATCTCCGGCATCGTCGCCCTGACCCTGTCGCCGATGATGTGCGCCAAGCTGCTGCGCCACGAGGAAAACCCCTCGGGCCTGGCCCATCGCCTGGACATGATCTTCGACAAGCTCAAGCAGCGTTACCAGAAGATGCTGCACGGCACCCTCAACACCCGTCCGGTGGTGGTGGTGTTCGGCCTGATCGTCATGGCACTGATCCCGGTGCTGCTCAGCTTCACCCAGAGCGAACTGGCGCCCGAGGAAGATCAGGGCATCGTGTTCCTCTTTGCCAACGCACCGCAGCCGACCAACCTCGACTACGTCAACGCCTACACCAACCAGTTCGTGGAGATCTTCAAGACCTTCCCCGAGTACTACTCGTCGTTCCAGATCAACGGCTTCGACGGTGTGCAGTCGGGCATCGGCGGCTTCCTGCTGACGCCCTGGGACGAGCGCGACCGCACGCAGATGGAGATTCTTCCCGAGGTGCAGGCCAAGCTGAACCATATCCCCGGCCTGCAGATCTTCGGTTTCAACCTGCCGTCGCTGCCGGGTACCGGTGAAGGCCTGCCGTTCCAGTTCGTGATCAACACGCCGAACGACTACGAGTCGCTGCTGCAGGTGGCCGAGCGGGTCAAGGCGCGTGCGCAGGAGTCGGGCAAGTTCGCCTTCCTCAACATCGACCTGGCCTTCGACAAGCCGGAGATCGTGGTCGACATCGACCGCGAGAAGGCCGCGCAGATGGGCGTGTCCATGGAGGACCTCGGCAGCACCCTGGCCAGCCTGCTCGGCGAAGGCGAGATCAACCGCTTCACCATCGACGGACGCAGCTACAAGGTGATCGCCCAGGTCGAGCGCGCCTACCGCGAGAATCCGGGCTGGCTGGACAACTACTACGTGCGCAGCGAGAGCGGCAGCATGGTCCCGCTGGGTACGCTGATCACCCTCAGCGATCGCGCCCGACCGACCAAGCTCAAGCAGTTCCAGCAGCTCAACTCGGCAATCATCGAGGGCGTGGCCATCGTCAGCCAGGGCGATGCCATCGACACCATCACCGCCATCGCCCGGGAAGAGGCGCCACGCGGCTACAGCTTCGACTACGCCGGTGCCTCGCGTCAGTACATCCAGGAAGGCAGCGCGCTGTTCGTCACCTTCGCCCTGGCGCTGGCGATCATCTTCCTGGTGCTGGCGGCGCAGTTCGAGAGCTTCCGTGACCCGCTGGTGATTCTGGTGACCGTGCCGCTGTCGATCTGCGGCGCGCTGATCCCGATCTTCCTCGGTTTCTCGACGATGAACATCTACACCCAGGTGGGCCTGGTGACGCTGATCGGCCTGATCAGCAAGCACGGCATCCTCATCGTCGAGTTCGCCAACCAGCTGCGTCACGAGAAGGGCCTGCCCCTGCGCGAGGCCATCGAGGAGGCAGCGGCGATCCGCCTGCGCCCGGTCCTGATGACCACCGCCGCGATGGTGTTCGGCATGCTGCCGCTGATCTTCGCCACCGGTGCCGGTGCGGTGAGCCGCTTCGACATCGGCCTGGTGATCGCCACCGGCATGAGCGTCGGCACCCTGTTCACCCTGTTCGTCCTGCCCTGCGTCTACAGCCTGCTGGCCAAGCCGGACGCGCAGCCACAGGCGCAGGCCGAGGCCTCGCCCGCTCACTGATCGCCCCGTGGGAGGGCTCCGGCTGCGCCTGTCGCGGCCAAAGCCTTCCCGTCGGCGCCCCTGCCAGCCAGCTGCTGATTCACCCAACCGACAGAAGGTCGCAATTAATCCTTGCTATTTGCGTAATAGGAATTATTCTCAGTTACGTAAAGACGGCCAAGGAGAACTGCCATGACCTACCTGATCGATGCCTGGCTGGATCGGCCACATCCCTACCTGCGTATCCTCAACCGCCAGACCGGCGAAGTCTGCGCCGTGCTGGAAGAAGATGCGCTGGACGAGCTGCGTGACCAGGGTGACCTGGACCTGCACGAACTGAGTTCGAGCGAGCCCATCGTGCTCAAGGAGCTGGTGCGCAGCCTGTTCCTGTTCTGCTATGCCAGGGCCTTGCGACCCTGAGCGACATGTCGAGCGCCAGCCCTGGCGCCTAAACGCAAACGGGGCGCCCTGTCACCAGGGCGCCCCGTTTCGTTGCAGCCGCGCAGGATCGACGACGTTTCACCCTTGCACCGTGATCACGATGCAAGGCTAACGCCAGCGACCCGCCTGCGGATGGCGCTTACAGGATGTCGAGCAGCTCGACGTCGAACACCAGCACGCTGTGCGGCGGAATGCTGCCGACGCCCTGGGCGCCATAGGCCAGCTCGCTCGGCACGTGCAGGCGCCACTTGCTGCCGGTACCCATCAGTTGCAGGGCCTCGACCCAGCCCGGAATCACGCCGCCCACCGGGAATTCAGCCGGCTGGCCACGCTCGTAGGAGCTGTCGAACACGGTGCCGTCGATCAGGGTGCCGTGGTAATGGGTACGCACCTGGTCCTCGGCCGACGGCTTGGCGCCCTCGCCCGCCACCAGCACTTCGTACTGCAGGCCGGACGGCAATACGGTCACGCCTTCACGCTTGGCGTTCTCGGTCAGGTAGGCACGGCCTTCGCCAGCAGCCGCTTCGGCCTTGGCAGCGGCTTCGGCCTGCATGATCTCGCGGATGACCTTGAAGCTGGCCCCCAGCTCGGCCTCGGAAACGCGACTGGCCTGGCCGGAGAAGGCATCGGTCAGACCGGCGAGGATGGCCTGCAGGTCGACGCCCGGCGGCGGGTTGTCGCGCAGCTGACCACCGAGTTGACGACCGATGCCGTAACTGACGCGGCCCTCGTCGGAGGACAGATCGGGGCTGAAGGTGAATTCGGACATGAAAAGGCTCCGCTTGGGGCTACAAAAAGGTCGGCCAGCCTAGCACAGAACAGGATTCGACCGGACGCCGCGCCAGCCTGCCGAACGCAAATGGCCAGCTCGCCCTCGGTGCCACGCATTTGCTACTACCTTTAGCTAAGCCTCACTTAAGAAAAGGACAGATATCATATTGATATCATTCGTTCGCTTCCCCGCGCAGGAGAGTGCGTCATGCAAGATAGCTCTCGCGTCAGTCTTCGGACATGGATATGGCGTGCTTTCGCTCAAACGGCCCTGATCCCGCTGATCCTGGTGGAAACCGTACTCATCAGCGTCTATCTGATCAGCAACGTCTCCATTCGTGATGCGCAGATGTCCCACCTGCGCGAGACCGCACTCAACGACCTGCAAAGCGCGGCCGAACAGGAAGCCCATCTGTTCGAAAGCGAACTGGGCCATATCTCGCGGCTGACATCCACCTACGCGGCGCTGACCCAGCAGACCCTGCACGACCAGCGACCTGTCGCCCCGGCCGAACTGGCCGTCACGTCCAGTGGCGTGCGCTACAGCGCCGAGGATGACGGCGGCTCGGCGTCCTTCTACTCCAACGTCACGCCGCTGCAGCAGCAGGACCTGAGCAAGGTCGCCCGACTCGCCCAGCTCGACCCGCTGATGCGCGAAACGGTGCAGCAGAACCCGCTGGTCGCCAGCATCTACTTCAACAGCTGGGACAGCTACAACCGCATCTACCCCTGGTTCGACACGTCGCAGCAGTACCCTCACGACATGGTCATCCCGGACTTCAACTTCTATTACCTGGCGGACGCCGCGCACAACCCCGCGCGCAAGGTCGAGCTGACCGACATCTACCTCGACCCGGCAGGCCAGGGCTGGATGCTCTCCGCCATCGCCCCGGTGTTTCGGGGCGACTTCCTCGAGGGAGTGGTCGGCCTGGACGTCACCGTGAGCAAGCTGCTCGAACATATCCAGGGCCTGGACGTGCCCTGGGGCGGCTACGCGGTGATCGTCAGCAACGAGATGAACATCATGGCCTTGCCTCCGGCCGGTGAAACGGATTTTGGCCTCAGCGAGCTGACCACACATTCCTACGATGACGCCATCAGCTCGGAGCTGTTCAAGCCGGAAGATTTCAACCTGCTGAAGCGCAACGACACCATGGCCCTGGCGAAACGCATCGGCGAGCGCAGCAATGGCGTCCTCGCCATGTCACTCAACGGACAACCCAAACTGGTGGCCTGGGCCAGTATCCCGGCGACGGGCTGGCACCTGCTGGCGATCGTCGACGAGAGCGTGGTGTTCAGCCAGACCAATGCCCTGGCCAGCCACTACCGCGACATCGGCTACTTGCTGATCGCCGGCCTGGTGCTGTTCTACCTGGTGTTCTTCGCCTTCATGTGGGGCCGCGCCCGCAAGTTGACCGAGCGGCTACGCCAGCCCATCGGCGGCATCGTCACCATGCTCCGTGAAATCGGCCAGGGCAACTGGAAGCCGAAGCGCCCGGCGACCACCATCGCCGAGCTGGAAACCATCATCGACGACGTCGAATCCATGGGCCAGCAACTGGAGCGCAATGCCACCCAGCTGCAGCGCGCCACCCATGAAGCGCAGGAGGCCAGCCTGGCCAAGAGCCAGTTCATCTCCAGCATGAGCCATGAGCTGCGTACCCCGCTCAATGCCATTCAGGGCTTCGCCCAGCTGATGCGCATGCAACAGGCACCGCAAGACGTCCAGGAGACCGACTACCTGGAAGAGATTCTGCTGGCCAGCCGTCACCTCAACCAGCTGGTCGGGGACATTCTCGACTGGTCCAGCCTGCAGAGCGATCAACCGCGCCTGGAGTTGCGGAAGGTCGACGCCGTCGAGCTGATGCACGAGTGCGCGGACCTGGTCGCCCCGGAAGTCGAAGCACACGGCCTGAGCCTGCAGGTGTCGCTGCCGAGCGAGCCCCTGCCGGTGCTGGCCGATCAGCGGCGCCTGCGCCAGGTACTGTTGAACCTGCTCTCCAATGCGATCAAGTACACCCCCGCCGGAAGCATCACCCTGAGCTGCCAGGCCCAAGATGAACAGGTCCGACTGATGGTCAGCGACACCGGCATGGGCATCGCCAGCGAGCTGCAACCGCTGCTGTTCGAACCGTTCCAGCGCCTCGGCCAGGAGAACGGCGCCATCCAGGGCACCGGGATCGGCCTCTCGCTGTGCAAGGAGTACGCCGCCCTGATGAACGGCGAGATGGGCCTGGAAAGCGAGCCCGAGCAGGGCAGCCGCTTCTGGATCAGCCTGCCCCGCTACAGGGAATCCGAACGCACCGCCACGGAGCAGCCGCACAAGGCCAGAGCCCGCGTCTATCACGGCGACCTGGATGAGCGTAACCGCGAACTCGTCAGCCTGGCGCTGTCGGACTCCGACCTGCTGCAGTTCGACGATGGCCGCGAACTGCTGACAGCATTGCGCGCCCAGCGCCCCGACGTGCTGCTGTTGAGCGTGGACATGCACGGCCTGGACGGACGCGAACTGCTGCGCACGCTGCACCAGAGCCCCGAGCTGGCAGACCTGCCAGTCGTGCTGCTGAGCCGTGAGGACCAGCTCGAGGAGCTGGTGGGGCTCGGCGTCAGTGCCCTGCTCGCCGTGCCCATCGACCCCAACGAGCTTTACCAGCTGGTCCGAGACCTGACTGGCCAGGAGACACCGCATGCTCTCTAAGGACTTCCAGCAATCACGGGTGGTCATCGTCGACGATGTGGTCGCCAACAGCCGCCTGCTCGAATCCAGCCTGAAGGCCTTCGGCCTGCGCAACACCATCAGCTTCTCGGATTCCGCCGCTGCGCTGGAATGGCTGCAGCACAACCCCTGGAGCCTGCTGCTGCTCGACCTGGACATGCCCGCCCCCAACGGCTTCGATATCCTGCGTGCACTGTCCGGTCGCGACCGCAGCACCAATCCGATCATCATCATCACCGCCCTCAGCGATACGGCCAGCCGGCGTACCGGCCTGGAGCTGGGCGCCAACGACTACCTGAGCAAGCCGGTCGACCTGCCCGAGATGATCCTGCGCGTGCGCAACAGCCTGCAGATGAACCAGGCGACCCTGGCCCTGCACGAAGCCAACCGCACCCTGGAACAACGCGTGCGCGAGCGCACCGCGCAACTGACCCTGAGCTACGGCGCGGTGGTGCGTACCCTGTCGCGCGCAGCGGCCTACCGTGACAACGAGACCGGCAACCACATCATGCGCATCGGCGAGTCCGCCGCGCTGATCGCCCAGGCCCACGGCATGGACCCGCACTGGGTCGAGCTGATCCGCCAGGCGGCACCCATGCACGACGTCGGCAAGATCGGCATAGCCGACGAGATCCTGCTCAAGCCCGGCAGGCTCAACGATGACGAGCGGCAGCTGATGCAGCAGCACCCGCAGATCGGCCACGCCATTCTTTCCGACCAACATGCCTCGGAACTGACCGCCCTGGCAGCGGAGATCGCCCTGAGCCACCACGAGAAATGGGACGGCAGCGGCTATCCTGAAGGTCTGAAAGGCGAGGCGATACCACTCTCCGGGCGCATCGTCGCCATCTGCGACGTCTACGACGCCCTGCGCATGGCGCGCCCCTACAAGGCTCCCTGGCCACGGGAGAAGGCGCAGGCCTTCATCCGCGAACAGTCGGGCAAGCACTTCGACCCGGCCCTGGTCGCCATCGTCGAGGGGCTGTACGAGCAGATAGAGGCCCTGCAGCAGAACCTCAGCGACGCGCCACAGGCGAAATGACCTTCGCGGATCAGGCCTGGCAAGGCCTGGCCACCGCCATCACAACTCGGGTACCGCCAGCATGAACTTCAGATCCATCTCCATCGCCCCGCGCGCCGCAATAGGATTTGGCTTGATTGCGTTACTGGTGTTCGCGCTGGGGGGCTTCGCCCTGCAGCAGATGCGCAGCATGCATGCCCACTCCAGCGAGGTCGAGGACAACTGGATACCCAGCCTCAATACCCTCGGCGACGTCACCCAGGACGTCCTGCGCCTGCGTGCACTGACCCTGCGCATGGCGTTGAGCGACGACGCCCAGCAACTGCAGGCGAGCATGCCGCTGGCCGACGAGTTGCTCGCCGACCTGGAGCAGGCCCAGCAACGCTACGAAACCCTGATCAGCTCGAGCGAGGAGCGCGCCCAGTTCGATCGCTTCAAGGGCGCGGAAGCCAGTTATCTCGCCCTGCGCAAGCAGCTCGTCGAGGACCTGCGCCAGGGTGATCGGCAGAAGGCTCACAGCGTACTTGGCGGCAGTTTCAACGAGCAGTCCGACGCCATGGTCGCTGCCCTCAACGCCCTGACCGCGCTGAACCGCCAGGGTGCGTCAGCAGCGGCACAATCCTCCGGCGCCGTGTACAGCCATGCCCTGCGCGGCACCGTGCTGGCCATGGCCCTGGCGGCCATCGCCACGGCGATCCTCGCGACGCTGCTGACGCGCAGCATCGTCAGGCCGTTGGCCGAGGCCGTGCAGGTGGCCGACTCGGTGGCGGGCGGCAACCTGACCCTGAGCTTCGACACCCGGGGCAACGACGAACCGGCCAGGCTGCTGCTGGCCCTGAAGAGCATGCAAGGCAACCTGCGCGGCACCATCGAACAGATCGCCGATGCCTCCGACCAGCTGGCCTCCGCCGCCGAACAACTCAGCGCCGTGACCGAGAACACGGCGCTCAACCTGCACCAGCAGAGCCAGGAGATCGACCAGGCCGCCACGGCCGTCACCGAGATGAGCACGGCGGTGGACGAGGTGGCGCGCAACGCCGCCAGTGCCTCGGCAAGCGCCAACGCGTCGGGCCAGGTCGCCCAGCAGGGCAGCGAGCGCATCGCCCAGACGCTGTCGTCGATCAGCCAGCTGGCCAGCAACGTGGATGGCACCTCGAGCGACTTCGGTGAACTGGCCGACAAGATTCGCGGCATCAGCAAGGTGCTGGATGTGATTCGCGGCATCGCCGAACAGACCAACCTGCTCGCCCTCAACGCCGCCATCGAGGCCGCGCGTGCCGGTGAGGCGGGCCGTGGCTTCGCCGTGGTCGCCGACGAGGTCCGCGCGCTGGCGCACAAGACCGGCCAGTCGACGCGGGAAATCGAAACCATGATCGGCACCGTGCAGAACGATACCGAGCGTGCGCTGCATGCCATGGAGTCGAGCAACGGCCTGGCCCAGCACACCCTCGATATCGCCCAGGGCGCCGGCAGCGCGCTGCAGCAGATCATCCAGTCGATCGCCGAGATCGGCGAGCGCAGCCTGGTGATCGCCAGCGCGACCGAAGAGCAGGCCCACGTTGCCCGCGAGGTGGACCGCAACCTGGTCAACATCCGTGACCTGTCGCTGCAGAACTCGGCCGGCTCGGAACAGACCAGCACCGCCAGCCGCGCCCTGTCGAACCTGGCGGCCGACATGCAGGGCATGGTCGCGCGTTTTCAGGTCTGAGCGGCAGAGCGGCGTGCACGGCGGCAGCGCTCGGAGCAGTAGCGCACCTCGTCCCAGCAGCGTGCCCACTTCTTGCGCCAGGTGAAGGGCAGGCCGCAGCACGCGCACAGCTTCACCGGCAGCTCACCCTTCTTCACAGCATTTCTCCGGCATCCAGCCGCGCCAGCAAGCGTTCCCCCCAGTCCCAGAGCGCCTGTTGCCGGGCGTCGTCCATGCGCGCCAGGTTACGGTAGACCATGCCCATGCGCGGGTTGCGCTGCAGCGGTTCGCGGTGACGCATGAGGAAGTGCCAGTACAGCGCATTGAACGGACAGGCCGACTCACCGGTGCTCTCGCTCACCTTGTAACTGCAGCCCTGGCAGTGATCGGACATGCGCTTGATGTACTGACCACTGGCGCAGTAGGGCTTGGAGCCGAGGTAGCCGCCATCGGCGTGCATCACCATGCCCAGGGTATTGGGCAACTCGACCCAGTCGAAGGCGTCCATGTACACCGCCAGGTACCAGTCGCAGATGGCCTTGGGCGCGATACCGGCGAGCAGGGCGAAATTGCCGGTGAGCATCAGCCGCTGGATGTGGTGCGCATAGGCGTGCCGCAGGGTCTGGCCGATCGCCTGGCGCATGCAGTTCATGCGCGTCTCGCCGGTCCAGTAGAACGCCGGCAACGCACGCGAGTTGCCGAATGCATTGCCTTCGGCATAGTCGGGCATGCGCAGCCAGTAGATGCCGCGCACGTACTCGCGCCAGCCGATCAGCTGGCGAATGAAGCCCTCGGCCGCGTTCAGCGGCACATCCCCTGCGCGGTAGGCCGCCTCGACCTCGGCGCAGATCCGTCGTAGGTCGAGCAGGCCGATGTTCAGCGCGGCACTGATGCGCGAGTGAAAGAGAAACGGCTGGTCGTCGGCCATGGCGTCCTGGTAATCGCCGAAGTCGGCGAGGCCCCGGACGAGGAAGTGCTGCCAGAGACGCTCGGCCTGCTCCGCCGTCACCGGATAGTCGAAGCCCTCCAGGCTGCCGTAATGGTCGGGGAAGCGCTGCGCCACCAGCGCCAGCACCTCACGGCTGATGGCGTCCGGCTCGATCCGCAACGGCGCAGGCGGCTGCACCTCGCGCGGCAACGCCTTGCGGTTGTCTGCGTCGAAGTTCCAGGCGCCGCCCTCGGGCGTACCGTCCGGGTTGAGCAGCAGACCGTTGCGACGACGCATCTCACGGTAGAAGTACTCCATGCGCAGCTGCTTGCGTCCCTGCGCCCAGTCGGCGAAGGCCTCCCGGCTGCAGAGAAAGCGCGAGTCGGCATGCCAGTGGATCGGCACGCCGCAGTGGCGCAGCGCCTGTTCCAGGCGCCAGTCGCCGCATTCGGTCAGGTGCACTTCGGCAGGATCGAGCTGCTGCGTCCAGCGCAGCAGTTCGCCCGGCAGCGAGCCACTGTTGTCCACGTCGTCCAGGGTCACGTAATGCACCTGCAGCCCCTGCTCGCGCAACTGCTCGGCGAAATGGCGCATGGCGCTGAAGATCAGGGCGATCTTCTGCGGGTGGTGCGGCACATGGCTGGCCTCCTCCATTACCTCGGCCAGCAGCAGGTGATCGCGCTGCGGGTCGATGTCCTGCAACGCACCAAGGCCCGGCGTCAGCTGGTCCCCCAGGATCAGCACCAGCCGGCGCACACCCGGCTCGCGCGTGAACGAGGCAGTCACCAACTGGAACGGAAGGCGATGGGCACGCGCAGGCTGTTGTCAGCCGATGGCATGCCGCACATCTCGTCGTGCACCGAGCTGTGCACCAGGAAGAAGGGCAGCGCCGGCATTTCCTGCAGGACGTCCCGTGCGTGCTCGACCGAGCGCAGGTTCAGCGTGCTGCCGCGCGGGTCGAGAATCGGATGGCTGCGGCCGTCCATCTGCGCTTCGAGCAGATAGATACCGCCTTCCAGGGAAATCAGGTTCAGTTCATCGATACGCCCGGCCTGGGCGTGGATAGACAGATCATGCAGAGTCATCAGGTCGGCCTCCTGGTTAAACTACACAAGAACCTATACAAAATTTATTCTTGTACAACACAGGAAAAACTCAAACCTGAAAAGCAGACCGCCCGTCATGTTCGGACGGGCGGTCGGGGGCGTGCGGGTCAGTCGTGCTTGGGCTTGGTCAGCTTGTCCAGATAGCCCATGGCGAAGGCGGATGCGACGAACGTCATGTGAATGATCACGTACCACTTCAGCTTCTCGTTCTCGATCTGCTGGGCATCCATGAACATGCGCAACAGGTGAATCGAGGAGATCGCCACAATGGAGGCGGCAACCTTCATCTTCAGCGAGCTGGAGTCCATCTTGCCCAGCCAGTCGAGTTTCTCCTTGCCTTCATCGATGTCCAACTGCGAGACGAAGTTCTCGTAGCCGGAGATCATCACCATCACCAGCAGGCCGCCGACCAGCGCCATGTCGATCAGCGACAGCAGGACCAGGATGAGTTCCGACTCGCTCTTCTCGAACACGTGCGGAAGGATGTGGAAGATTTCCTGGAAGAACTTCAGCGACAGGGCCAGCAGCGCGAGCGACAGGCCGAAGTAGATAGGCGCCAGCAACCAGCGCGAGGCATACATCGCGTTTTCGAGTAAGCGTTCCATGTGTGGCTCACAGAAGGAAAAGAAAAACGGCGGCGAGTATAACCAGCAGCCGGCCGCAGCAGAAGCATCGGTGAAATTGTGGATAACCCTCTGGACCGGGGCCTGGGCAGCCCTGGGGGCGCTGCCGCTCAGCTCTGCCCGTCGGTCTCGGGATGACGCTGGAAGGACCCTGGCAGGCTGTAGCGCTCACCGTTGACGCGGCGCAGCTCGGCCTGCAGGTGCACGCGCCAGATCGGCGGTTCGCTGCACTCGACATATCCCTGCACGAACAGGCTCTCGGCGATCGCCTCGAGCACGTCCTCAGCGACGAAAGGCCCATGGAACGGGCCCTGGGCCCGGATCGCAGAAGGTTGCGCCCCCGACATCCCGGCAGCGCAGAGCAACGTCCAACGTCCGTTGTCTCCTGCCAGTGGCCTGATGATGCATTCGATGCGGGTCACCAGGCCCAGGCATTGGCGGGTAAGGCAGAGGCTGCGCGACATGACGACGACCCTCGCAGAATCCAGACCTCAGCCTACACCCCGAACGCTTGCACTGTGAAGCCAAAGTTATTCACGCAATCTGTGGATAACTCTGTGCATGACGGGTGAGCAAGAAGCCGGGGGCAGCTACCCCAGGCGATCCGGGACAGTCGTGCAAGATTCGATCAGCTGGCGCCGCCCTCCTCCTCGCCCTTCTTGCGTCGGGGTGCCTTGGCCGGTTTGGCGGCTTCGGCCTTGGCCTTCTCGACCTTGGCTTTCTCGGCCTCGACCGGCTTGCTCTCTTCCTCCAGGCCGATCTCGGCGATATCGCGCAGGCGCTCGACCACCCGGGCGTTGACGCTGCCCTTGGGGAAACGGCCCTTCTCGTCGGGGTGCCCGGCCGGCTCGCCGACTAGCAGGCTCAGGGCCTCGTCGACATGGCGCACGGCGTAGACGTTGAACTGGCCGGCGCGCACCGCCTGCAGCACACGCTCGTCGAGCATCAGGTTGGCGACATTGGAATGCGGGATGATCACCCCCTGCTCGCCCGTCAGGCCACGCGCTTCGCAGAGCCGGAAGAAGCCCTCGATCTTCTCGTTGACCCCGCCGACCGCCTGCACTTCGCCGAACTGGTTGATCGAACCGGTGATGGCGAAGCACTGCTTGAGCGGCGTGCGCGACAGCGCGGAGATCAGCGTGCACACCTCGCCCAGCGAGGCGCTGTCGCCATCGACGTAGCCATAGGACTGCTCCAGGGCGATGCTCGCGGAAATCTCCAGCGGGAATTCCTGGGCATAGCGACTGCCGAGGAAGCCGGTGAGGATCATCACCCCCTTGGAGTGGATCGACTGGCCGAGGCTCACCTCGCGCTCGATATCGACGATGCCGCTGCCGCCGGGATAGACGGTGGCGGAAATACGCGCCGGCACACCGAAGTCCGAGTCGCCGACGGCCAGCACAGTGAGGCCGTTGCACTTGCCCACGGCAGCGCCGCTGGTATCGATGAGGATGATGCCGGCCAGCATGTCATCGATGATCCGCGCCGAGACCCGGCCGGTGCGGGTCGCCTTGGCCTTCAGCGCACGCTCGATATGGCCGACCTCGGTGATGCTTTCACCGGCCAGCTGACGGATGAAGTCGGCCTCGCTGACCAGCTGGAACAGATCGCCAATCCGCGCCGACAGGCGCCCCTGGTGCTCAGCCAGACGCGCACTGTAGGTGGCCAGGCGTGCCACGGCCGCGCCGGTGAGCGGCGCCATGCCCTCTTCCGAGGTGCGGGTCTTCATCAACTGGGCGAACTGCTCCAGGCTGTCCTCGGCCAGCGGGATGTCCTCGTCGAAGTCGACCAGCACACGGAACATCTCCTGGAAGTCCGGATCGTGATCCTGCAGCGCGTAATAGAGCTGGCGCGAGCCGATGATCACCACCTTGAGCTGCAGCGGGATGACCTGCGGATTGAGGGTCACGGTGGCAATGCGGCCCAGGTCGCCCAACGGCGACTCCATCTTCAGCTGGCGCGAATGCAAGGCACGCTTCAGCGCCTCCCAGACGAAGGGCTCGCCGAGCAGCTTCTCCGCCTCGACCACCAGGTAGCCGCCGTTGGCCCGGTGCAGAGCACCGGGACGCAGCTGCCGGTAGCTGGTGTACAGCGCCCCCTGGTCGGAGCTGTATTCGATACGGCCGAACAGGTTGTCGTAGGTCGGGTGCGACTCGAACACCACCGGCGCGCCGCCATTGGCGTGATGGCCGACCACCAGGCTCGGGCAGTACATCTCCTCCAGCAGCTTGCGCAGCTGCGGGTCGGCCTTGTCCACATCCACCAGCTGCTCGACCGCGGTCTTCAGCAGGTTGACCTGCATGGCCTGCAGGTAGGCGCAGACACCGGCGTTCTCCGCGTACTTCTCCGACAGCGGCGCCAGCAGCGGCTGCAGGGCCACGGTGATGGTCTCTTCGTTGAGCTGACGCAGCAGGTTGCTCGATTCGCGCTTCCACTGCGGCAGGCTTGCCAGTTCTTCGTTCAGGCGCTCTTCCAGCTCGGCGATATCGGCATGGAAGCGCTCGCGGTCGGCCTCCGGCAGCTGGGCGAACTCGGCCTCGTCCAGCGCCTTGCCGTCCGCCATCGGGGTGAAGGCGATGTTGCTGCTGTCGCGGTACAGCGCCACGCCCTTCTCCAGCGCCAGGCGTTCGATCACGTCCAGCGCCTGGTCGTAGCGCTTGTTGAAGCCACGGTCGATGGCGCTCTTCTTCTGCTGGTAGGTCGGCGTCTCGAACACCGCCGGGAAGGTGGCCAGCAGGTTGTCGATCAGCTGATTGATATCGGCGATGAAATCGCCGGCAGTGCCGGCAGGCAGCTCCAGGGCGCGCGGCTCGCGTGGCTCGTCGAAGTGGTTGACGTAGACGCGGTCGGCCGGGGTGTCCATGCGCTTGGCTTCCGCCTTGAGGTAGCGCTGGACGAAGGAGAAGCGCCCGGTACCCGGCTCGCCCATGACGAACACATTGTAGCCCGGGCGCGGCATGGCCACGCCGAACTGCAGGGCCTCGACCGCGCGCGCCTGGCCCAGCACGCCGCGGAAGGGTTCGAGATCATCGGTACTGTCGAAATTGAACTGCTCGGGAGCGAAGGGGCGGGTCAGTGATTCGGGGGCAAGGCGCAAAGCATCGAGGCTACGCTTGGACATTGGCGATCCTTATAGCGGGCGGAGTCTTCCGCAAAACATGGGGTGATTCTGGGCCTGTGGCGCGAAGAGGATCAAGGCTTGATTCAAGGCAATGCGCAAAAACGGTGCTGCGATAAGCTGCCATGCATTGCCCCACCAAGCCTGCACCATCGACAGGCAGCCCCACCACAAGGAACCTTGCCTATGAGTGCCTTTCAGGAAATCGCCGCCCTGCTCAGCCTGTCCGCGCTGCTCGGCATGCTCGCCGTGAAGCTGCGCCAGCCGCTGATCATCGCCTACATCCTGGTCGGCATTCTCGCCGGCCCGGCGGTGATGAACCTGTCGGGCGATCACAGTTCCATCAGCCTGCTGTCGGAAATCGGCATCACCGTGCTGCTGTTCGTCGTCGGTCTCAAGCTGGACATGCACCTGGTACGCACTCTGGGTGCGGTGGCCCTGGCCACGGGCCTGGGGCAGCTGGCCTTCACCATCCTCGCCGGCCTGGCCCTGTGCCGCCTGCTGGGCCTGGACTGGACGAGCGCCGGCTACGTGGCCGTCGCGCTGACCTTCTCCAGCACCATCATCATCGTCAAGCTGCTGTCGGACAAAGGCGAGATCGACTCGCTGCACGGGCGCATCGCCATGGGTTTCCTCATCGTGCAGGACATCGCCGTGGTGCTGGCGATGCTGGTGATCAGCCTGTACCAGCCGGCCAGTGGCGAGCACACGGGCCTGTCACCGCTGGCCCTGATCGGCGCGCTGCTGGCCAGCCTGCTGGTGCTCTACCTGCTGATGCGCTTCGCCCTGCCCCGCCTGCTGACCCCCATGGCCCGCTCCCCCGAGTTGCTGATGCTGGTGGCGATCGCCTGGGGCACGCTGCTGGCGGGCGGTGCCGAGGCACTTGGCCTGTCCAAGGAGCTGGGCGCGTTCATCGCCGGTTTCTGCCTGGCCTCCACGCCGCTGCGCGAGGCGATCGCCAGCCGCCTGACCAGCCTGCGCGACTTCCTCCTGCTGTTCTTCTTCCTGCACCTGGGCATCCAGCTGGACTTTTCCTACCTGCACCAGCAGATCGGCAGTGCCGTGCTGCTGTCGCTGTTCGTGCTGATCGGCAACCCCCTGATCGTCATGGCCATCATGGGCGCCATGGGCTACCGCAAGCGCACCGGTTTCATGGCCGGGCTGACGGTGGCGCAGATCAGTGAGTTCTCCATCATCTTCGTCGCCATGGGCATCAGCCTCGGCCACGTGGGCGGAGCGGCACTGGGATTGACGACCCTGGTGGGAATCATCACTATCACCCTGTCCACCTACATGATTCTCTACTCGCAACCGCTGTTCGAACGCCTGTCCCCCTGGCTCGGGCTGTTCGAGCGGCGTGTCGCCCACCGCGAGAATGCCGAGGACAACGCCCCCGCCCAGGCGCAGCCGGAAGTCATCGTCTACGGCCTCGGTCGCTACGGGCGCGAGCTGGCGCACCGCCTGCAGGAGGGCGGCCTGCGCGTACTGGGCGTGGACTTCGACCCACAGGCGCTGGCCAGCGCCCGCCAGGCCGGCCTGGCCGTGTGCTACGGCGATGCCGAGGACGCCGACTTCATCGCCCACCTGCCCCTGCAGCAGGCCCGCGCGCTGGTCAGCACCATCCCCCAGCGCGAGGTCAACGCATTGCTGCTGCGCGCCGCGCGCAGTGCCGGCTTTCGCGGCAGCGTGACCCTCAGCGCCTTTCGCGAGGGCGACCTGGAAGCCTTCAATCGCGCCGGCGCGGCCAGCGTCCTGCAACCCTACATCGACGCCGCCGACTCGGCCGCGCGGCGTCTGCTGCAGGAAGTCGAGGCGCCGCTCAGTTGAACTCGGCGCAGTGCAGGCAGTACTCGGCGACCGGCATGGCGGCCAGGCGCGCCGCATCGATCGGCTCGCCACAACACAGGCATTCGCCATAGCGCCCTTCGGCCAGCCGCTGCTGCGCCTGGCGCACTCGCACCAGCCCCTGCTCGGCCTCGGCCAACAGGGCCTCCAGCACTTCATCGTTCTGCCGTTGCTGCGCCTGCTCGGCGAAATCGGCCGAATGGGTGCGCCCAAGATCGCGGCGAATCGCCTCGGCGCGGGTCGTATAGTCGCGCTGCAGCGCGTCCAGCACATCTCGATGAGCCATGAGCCCTGTCTCCTTGGGAGTGAGGAATCGCCAGTGTGATCCGCCGCGCACGGCGCAAGACTGACGCCGATCAGCACTTGCGCGAAATGCGCTCATCGACTGCCTTGACACCCAGCGCATGGCTGACCAAAGCTCGGCCATCCTCATAACCAGAAGAACAGTGCCCTTGAAACGGATATTCGCCGTCATCGCCCTGAGTCTCAGCCTGCCCCTGCATGCCGCCAGCCTCGAACGACTGGCTGACGATCCCTACTGGATCGCCCTGGGCCATTACGAAACCGGCAAACTCGGTGGCTGGCGCAGCTACGTCGACGACGACGATTTCTTTCTCGCGGAACACGGCGCCAGCGACCCGGCAGCCGAACTCCAGGCGACCGTCAATGCGCTGTACCAGCCCGCCGAGCTGGGCGACCGCCACCCACAGTGCGTCTACCCGGCGCGCACGCGCTGGCTCAAGGCGCAGCTGCAACTGAACGACCTGCCCACCCCGGACTGCGCCGAGTACCGCACGTGGATCGCCGACGTGAACCCACACAGCACAGTGCTGGTGTTCCCGGCGGCCTACCTGAACAGCCCGTCGTCGATGTTCGGTCATACCCTGCTGCGCATCGACCAGCCCGACATCGACAGCCACAACACCGCCTTGCTCAGCTACGCGCTGAACTTCGGAGCCTTCATCGAAGGCAACGACAACAGCATCCTCTATGCCTGGCGCGGGCTGATGGGGGGTTACCCCGGTTTGTTCGCCCTGGTGCCGTACCGCGAGAAACTAAGCGAGTACAACCGGCTGGAGAACCGTGACCTGTGGGAGTACCGGCTCAATCTGACGCCGGAAGAAACCACGCGCATGGTCGAGCACGTCTGGGAACTCAAGCAGATCCGCTTCGACTACTTCTTTTTCGACGAGAACTGCTCCTACCGCCTGCTGGAACTGCTGGAAATCGCCCGCCCCGGCATCGAGCTGACCGAGCACTTTCCGCTCACCGCCATCCCCACCGACACCGTGCGTGCGGTCAAGGACGCCGGGCTGATCGAGCGCATCGACTATCGCCCGTCGCGTGAGCGCGAGCTGCTGGAGCGTGCCGCCCCGCTGGACGCCGACGAGCAGGCCTGGGTACTGCGCCTGAGCCAGGACCCGGCGCAACTGGACGACGCCGCCTTCACCGCCCTGCCCGCCGAGCGCCGCGCCCTGATGCAGGACGCGGCCTTCCGCCTGGTGCGCTACCACGCCAACGACGAAGAGCGCAGCAGCAACGCCCAGCGCAGCTTCCAGCTGCTCGGCGCCATCAGCCGCAATCCGCCGCCGGCACTGAACGTCGAGCGCCCGCCGCTGCCCGAGGAAGGCCACGAGTCTCGGACCTGGCAGCTGGCCGGCGGCAGCCGCGACGATCGCGCCTTCGCCGAGTACGGCCTGCGCATGGCCTACCACGACCTGAACGACAACCTCGACGGTTTCCCGCTCGGCGCACAGATCGAGATTCTCCAGCTCAAGCTGCGTCAGTACGAGAACAACCACTGGCAGCTGCAGCGCCTGGACCTGGCCAACATCCGCTCGCTGACTCCGCGCAACGCCTTGCTGCAACCGCTCTCCTGGCAGGTCGGTGGCGGGCTGGAGCGGGTGCTGGGTGAAGACGGCGATACTCCGCTGGTCGGTCATCTCAGTGGCGGTGCAGGCGCCAGCTGGCAACTGCACGACAACCTGCTCGGCTTCGCCCTCGGCACCGCGCGCCTGGAATACAACGAGGACTTCGCCACCGTCATCGCCCCCGCGCTGGGCTTCAACACCGGCCTGCTCTGGCGCAACCCCATGGGCAACCTGACCCTGGAGGCGGCTGGCGACTACTTCCACAATGGAGAGGTGCGCCGCCGCCTGTCACTCAACCAGCAGTGGGAAGTCTCGCGCAACCTCGGCCTGCGCCTGAGCGCCCAGCGTGAGTTCAGCCAGCTCGCCAGCCCGGTCAACGAGGTGCAGCTGGAGCTGCGCTGGTATCACTACTGACGCAGCGCCTGCCAATCCAGGCCGAAGCGCGCCAGGTACTTGCGCAGGCGGTCAGCATCGTTGGGTTGCGCCTTGGCCAGGCGTGATACCTGATACAGGCGTCTGCCCGCTTCCGACAGGCTGTCGGCCTGGCGGCACACCTCGATCACCGCCTGCAGCTGCAGACGGTCGAACAGATCGAGGCCGGCAGCCTGCTCCCCGAGCAGGTCGCCCAGCGCGTCCTGCTGCTGGGCCAGCCCCCAGGCCCGCCGCAGCCGCGTGATTTCCTCCTCGACCTGCGCCTCGTCGATACGCCCGCTGTCGGCCAGGGTGGCCATGCGCGTGATCGAGGCCGACAGCTCGCGGAAGTTGCCCTGCCAGGCCGCCTCGCCCGAGCTGGCAAACGCCAGGTAGCGGCGCCGTGCCTCCAGGTTGAAGCGCACCATGCGCCCCTGCTCGCGAGCATGACGCTCAAGCTCGAAGTCGATGTTCGGTTCGATGTCCTCACGCCGCCCGGCCAGGCCCGGCAGCTCGAAGGTCCACAGATTGATACGGGCGTAGAGGTCCTCACGGAACAGGCCCTCGGCGACCCGCGTACGCAGGTCGCGGTGAGTGCCGGCGATCAGCAGAAAGTCGCTGCTTACCTCCTTGTCCGAGCCCATCGGGAAGAAGCGTTTTTCCTCGATGGCCTTGAGCAGCATGGCCTGCTCGTCGAGACCCAGCTCGCCGATCTCGTCGAGGAACAGCATGCCGCCATCGGCCGCGCGCAGCAGGCCGTCGCGGGCGTTCTGCGCACCGGTGAAGGCGCCCTTGATATGGCCGAACAGCGCCGACATCGCGCCATCGCCGCGCAAGGTGGCGCAGTTGACCTCGACGAAACGTCCCTCGACCAGATGGCGACTGCGCTTGAGTTCGCACACGCGGCGGGCGAGGAACGACTTGCCGGCGCCGGTCGGGCCGATCAGCAGCATCGGCGCCGATGAGCGCAACGCGACCCGTTCGATCTGCTCGATGCTGCGGTTGAAGGCGTCATTGCGCGTGGCGATGCCGGACTTGAGGAAGGCCAGGCTTTCCAGGCGTTTGCTCTGAAAGCGCGAGGCGATGCGGTCATAGCGCGACAGGTCGAGGTCGATCAGTGCATGGGTGCCGGTGACCTGCGCCGCCTCATCACGCTTGCGCGCCGGTGAGGTCTGCACCAGGCGCGCCGGCAGATAACGCGCCTCGGTCAGCAGGAACCAGCAGATCTGGGCCACGTGGGTACCGGTAGTGATGTGTACCAGGTAGTCCTCGTGCTCGGTATCGAAGGCATAACTGCTGGTGAAGTCATGCAGCGCGCCATACACCTCCTCGAAATCCCAGGGGTTGCGCAGGTGCATCGGCTGCAGACGCACCTCGGTCTCCGGGGAAATCTGCCGGATGTCGGCGCGGATGCGCTCGGCCAGGCTGAGGTCGCGTGCATCGGTACCGTGAATCAGTTCCAGGCGATCGATCAGCAGATCGGCCTGCTGACACAGACCGATGCTCGGCCGCCACTTGTTCCAGCGGTTGGCGCCCTTGCCGACCCGGTCCAGGGTCGCGCCGATGAAACCGATGGCGACCGTGCGCTTTCCATTCATATCCGCCGCCTCAAAAACTATCCATAAAGATAAACAACGATATCATCAGATATGAAAATTGCAGAGCGCGCCGTCGAGAGCTTTTCCCTTACGAGCAAGAAATTAAAATTAAATCCTTATAAATCAATTAGTTGAAATTTAATCGCCACAAAAAAACGAAACCTGGCACAGCCGCTGCAATAGTCCTGGCACAACGGATAAACACAGCGAGACGCCACGATGGCCAACTTCAATCTGTTCAACACCCGGGCCGCGCAACTGCCGGCCAGCGACACCCTGAATCAGCAGCAGGCACCGGCTTATGCCTACACGCCCAAGCACAAGCTGGCTCAGCTCGCCGTCACCGGCTGCCTGAACCAGACCTTCTACGCCGAGGCTGAAACGCAGCTGGCCGAAGTGCTGAAGCTGGTCGCCGAACTCGACGCCCGCTACGTGGCCAAGGCCGCACTGTACGCCCGCAAGAAAGGCCACATGAAAGACATGCCGGCCCTGCTGCTGGCAGCCCTGGCCGCCCAGCGCTCGAGCCTGGTGCCGGCGCTGTTCGAGCAGGTGGTGGACAACGGCAAGATGCTGCGCACCTTCGTGCAGATCCTGCGCAGTGGCGTGACCGGGCGCAAATCGCTCGGCTCGCAGCCCAAGCGCCTGGTGCAGAACTGGCTGAACGCGGCCAGCGAACGCCAGCTGCTGCAGGCGGCGATCGGTAACCAGCCGTCACTGGCGGACGTGGTGAAGATGGTTCACCCCAAGCCGAGCGAAGCCTGGCGCGAAGCCTTCTTCGCCTGGCTGATCGGCAAGCCGGCCGATGCCGCCGCCCTGCCGCCGCTGACCCGTGCCCTGCTGGCCTTCCGCAGCGGCGCCAGCAGCGAGCTGCCGGACGTGCCGTTCCAGCTGCTCGGCAACGAGACGCTGAACGCCGAGCAATGGGCTGAGCTGGCCGGACGCATGGGCTGGCAGGCTCTGCGCATGAACCTCAACACCCTGCTGCGCCATGGCGCACTGGCGGTCGAGGGTTGCGCAGAGCGGGTCGCACAGCGCCTGGCCGACGCCGAAGCCGTGGCCAAGGCACGGGTTTACCCGTACCAACTGCTGGCGGCCTACCGCATGACCGGCGACGGTGTGCCGCTGGCCGTGCGCGAGGCGCTGCAGGACGCCCTGGAACTGTCGCTGGCCAACGTGCCGGCGCTGAGCGGCAACGTGGTGGTGTGCCCGGACGTGTCCGGCTCGATGCACAGCCCCGTGACCGGCTACCGCCAGGGCGCGACCACGGCGGTGCGCTGCATCGATGTCGCGGCGCTGGTGGCGGCGGCAATCCTGCGCAAGCAACCGCGTGCTCAGGTACTGCCGTTCGAGAACAAGGTGGTGAAGGTGGCGCTCAACCCGCGTGACAGCGTGATGAGCAACGCGCAGAAGCTGGCGGCGGTCGGCGGTGGCGGCACCAGCTGCTCCGCGCCGCTCAAGCAACTGGCCGACGCCAAGGCCAAGGTGGATACACTGGTTCTGGTTTCCGACAACGAATCCTGGATCGACGCCCGCCGCCACGGCGCCACCGAAACCCTGCGGCAGTGGGAGCGGATCAAGCACATCAACCCGCAAGCGCGGCTGATCTGCATCGATCTGCAGCCCTACGGCACCACGCAGGCGGCGGACCGCAAGGACATCCTGAATGTCGGCGGCTTCAGCGACGCGGTGTTCGATGTGCTGGCACAGTTCGCCAGCGGCCGCTTCGGCGCCGGCCACTGGGTCGACGCCATCGAGCAGATGGAGTTATGACAACGCGCCCGGCCCATTGCGGCCGGGCACACAGATCAACGATTTCGAGCGCATTCGAATGCCGATGGGACTACATCCAAGACGTCTCATCACACCCTTGTCGACTGCGCACGAAGGCACGAATGCCAGTGGCTGTACATTGGTTATGCCGGGTTCGATACCGGCCCGTGGCAACACGGAACAGTCACTCATCTTGTCGTGCCACCTGATTCAGAGTTTTGCGACGAATGCCGGTGGAACTACACCCTTCCACGGTCGAGATGCGGGTTCGAATCCCGTCGACTCCATCACTGCGGGGTCGTAGTTCAATGGCAGAACACGAAAACGTTTCACCACTCCTTGTCGTCGCATCTTTTTTGGCCCGCCACGGCGGGCCGGCAGCGAATGCCACGGGTACTACATTGGGTCGCGGGTTCGAATCCCGCCAGCCGCAAGGCTGTAGCTCAGTCGGTAGAGCAAATGTGCCCGTTATCTCGTCGCTGCGCGGAGGCCCGGCCTCCACTTTTTTGCTTGACCCGGCGAATGCCGGTGGAACTACAGAACGTGAAGGTTGCGGGTTCAACTCCCGCCCCGGCAACGGGTAGCTCAATGGGATAGAGCAGCGCGCATGTTTCACCACCTCTAGTCGCCGCACTGCACACACGCCGGATGACCGGCACGAATGACGAGTGAATGACGATGCAAACCAAGACTTACAACCTGCTGGAAGTGGCCAACGGCAAGCCGATCAAGCTGTGGACGCAAGGTGTCCCGGTCGAGGAGGACGCCAAGCAGCAGTTGATGAATACGGCGAAGATGCCGTTCATCTTCAAGCACCTGGCGGTGATGCCGGACGTGCACCTGGGTAAGGGCTCGACCATCGGCAGCGTGATTCCCACGGTCGGTGCGATCATCCCGGCGGCCGTTGGTGTGGATATCGGTTGCGGCATGATCGCCGCGCGCACCACGCTGATGGCCCACGACCTGCCGGATAACCTGGCCGGCCTGCGCGCCGCCATCGAGAAGGCCGTGCCGCACGGCCGTACCTCCGGCCGCGGCGCCCGCGATAAAGGTGCCTGGGAGAACGTGCCGGAGCTGACCGACCACGCCTGGTCGGCGCTGAGCGAGCGCTTCAAACTGATCACCGACAAGCACCCGAAGCTGGAGAAGACCAACAACCGCAAACACCTGGGAACCCTGGGAACCGGCAACCACTTCATCGAGGTCTGCCTGGATGAAGCCAATCGCGTGTGGTTCATGCTGCACAGCGGATCACGCGGCGTGGGTAACGCCATCGGTAACCTGTTCATCGAACTGGCCCAGGCCGATATGCGTCAGCACATCGCCAACCTGCCGCACCGCGACCTGGCCTACTTCGAAGAAGGTAGCCAGCACTTCAACGACTACGTCGAAGCCGTGGGCTGGGCGCAGGACTTCGCCAAGCAGAACCGCGCACTGATGATGCACGCGGTGATCGCGGCGGCACGAGGCGTGATCAGCAAGCCGTTCGACGTGGCGCTGGAAGCGGTGAACTGCCACCACAACTACGTGCAGAAGGAGCGCCACTTCGGCGAAGAGGTGCTGGTAACGCGAAAAGGTGCGGTGTCGGCGAAGAAGGGTGAGCTGGGGATCATCCCCGGTTCCATGGGGGCCAAGAGCTTCATCGTGCGCGGCCTGGGGAACGAGGACGCATTCTGCTCCTGCAGCCACGGCGCCGGCCGAACCATGAGCCGTACCAAGGCGAAGAAGCTGTTCACCGTGGACGACCAGATCAAGGCCACGGCCCACGTCGAATGCCGAAAGGACGCCGACGTGATCGACGAAATCCCGATGGCCTACAAGGACATCGACCAGGTAATGGACGCCCAGCGCGAGCTGGTGGAAGTGATGCATACCCTGCGACAGGTGGTATGCGTGAAAGGATAGGAAAATGAAGTACCTGAACGACTGGCTGGAGCGGCTGAAAAGCCGCGCCCCCGCCGCAGATTACGGGGAGAACTGGCGCCTGCAGGAAGCGCAGAGCGCCCTGCGCCAGGGCCACACAGAGGGCGACTGGGCAAGACTGAGCTGCCACCGCAATGGCCTGGTGCGCGAGGCCGCCGTACGCGAACTCGGCGAGCAACCCTCGCCCGAGGCGTTGACGGCGCTGCTCGAACGCCTCAACGACTGGGTACCGCAGATACGTACCCTGGCCAAGGCGGCGCTGCAGCGCTACCTCACCAGCGAGCACGCCGCCGAGTTGCTGTACGCCCTGCCCCAGCTGATGGCACTGGCCGGGCGCCAGCGTGACGACCATGCTCCAACCCTGGCCGCCGCCCGCCTGGCACTGCAGGCCTGCTCGGTGCGCAGCCAGGTGGAAGCCGCCTTCGCCAGCAGCCAGGGGCAGGCGGCGCGTTTTCTCTTCGCGCTGCTGCTCGAAGTCAGCGACACCCCTGCCCGGCTGCTGGAGCGAGCCCTGGCGCACCGCGAAATGACCGTGCGCCAGCAAGCGGTGCTGGCCTGCCAGGCTCTGCCAGATGAACAGGCCATCGCGCTGCTGCAAGAAGCCCTGCACACACCCGGCGCCAGCGTGCGGGTAAAGGCCATGCATGCCCTGCTGCAGCGCCTCGACGACCCACGCGAACTGCTGCGTCGTGCACTGCTCGATGCCTCGCCCGCCATGCGCAGTCTGGCACTCTGGGCGGCGCCACGCTGGCAGCTGGACGCCCGCCAGGTACTGAGCGGCCGTCTGCAACAAGCGCTGCCAGAGAGCAAGCGCGAGTGGCTCATGGTCCTCGGCCTGGCCGCCGACCTGGATACGCGCCTGGCGGACGACTGGCTGCAAGCCGCTCTGCGCGCCCCGCAAAGCAGCGTGCGCCTGGCCGCTGTCAGCGCCCTCGGTGACACGCAGTTGAACGAGCAACTGGCCGCTCTCGATGACCCGGCAGACAAGGTCTTCGCCATGGCCGTGCGCAGGCTCAGCCAGCAGCCCTGGTCAGCGATGGCCGAGGCACTGGATGCCCGCCTCGACCGCCAGCAGCTGTCGCCCGCGCGCCACAGTGCGCTGATGCACCTGCGCCCGCGCTGGCAGCAACTGGCTTACCTGCTGCGCCGCCTGGACAGCCGCGAGGCTGACCAGCACTGGCTGGAGCAGATCGCCCAGTGGTGCCAGCGGCAAGGGCTGATGGTCGACCCGAGCACAGGCCGAGAGGAACGCATGCAACTGCTGGAGCGACTGCAAACACTGGAACAGCACGGCCAGCTGCCGCCAGGTTGCTACGCACGCCTGGCATGAAGGACAAAAGGATGAATGAAATGAACCTGCAACAACGCCACCCGCTCAGCGACGCCATGCGCGCTCGGGTGCTGGAAGAACTTGAGCGCATAGAACGCGAGCACAACGTCAAGGTGCTGTATGCCTGCGAGTCGGGCAGCCGCGCCTGGGGCTTCGCCTCGCCCGACAGCGACTACGACGTACGCTTCGTCTACGTGGAAAAACCGGACTGGTTCATCCAGGTCGACACACCACGCGACGTGATCGAGCGGCCGCTGGACGACGAGCTGGACGTCAGCGGCTGGGAGCTGCGCAAGACCCTTGGCCTACTGCGCAAATCCAACCCGACGCTGCTGGAATGGCTCGACTCACCGTTGGTGTATCGCCAGGAAGACGACGCCACGGCGCGCCTGCGCGAACTGGCCGAGCTGTTCTACAGCCCGCCTGCGGCGCGTCATCACTACCTGTCGATGGCCAGGAAGAATTTTCGCGGCTACCTGCAGGACGAGACGGTGCGCTTCAAGAAGTACTTCTACGTGCTGCGCCCGCTGCTTGCCGTACGCTGGATCGACCAGGGCCGCGGCCGCCCGCCGATGACCTTCGCCGACCTGCTGCAGACGGTGGACGACCGCACCCTGCTGGCGGAAGTCGACGAGTTGCTGGAGCTCAAGCGCAGTGCTGACGAGTCGGCCTACGGCCCACGTCGCCCGGCGCTGCATGCGTTTATCGAAGCGCAGCTGGAGCAGGCGGTAGCGAGCCTGCCACGCACCCGAGCGGACGATAGCGTGCTCGATACCTACCTGCGTGAGACAGTCGAGCGATACGCCTGAATGATCATGCCCTCGCGCTGCAAGGGCATGATCAGCGAACACAAGGACACAAGGACACAACATGAACACGGATTTCCTCGAACTGGACGGCGCCATCGGTGGCGGCCAGATTCTGCGCAGCGCGCTGAGCCTGTCGATGCTCACCGGCCAGCCGTTTCGCATCCACAACATCCGCGCCAAGCGCAGCCGGCCGGGCTTGCTGCGCCAGCATCTGACCGCAGTGAATGCCGCCGCGCAGATCTGCTCGGCCAACACCTGCGGTGTCGAACTTGGCTCGCAGAGCCTGAGCTTCGTACCGGGGCCGATTCGCGGTGGCGATTACCGTTTCGCCATCGGCACTGCCGGCAGCTGCAGCCTGGTGCTGCAGACGCTGCTGCCCGCCCTGCTGCAGGCCGACGCACCGAGCCGCATCCACCTCAGTGGCGGCACGCACAACCCGCTGGCACCGCCTTTCGAATTTCTCGCGCACAGCTGGCTGCCACTGCTGCAGCGCATGGGCGCACAGGTCGAACTGCAGCTGCTGCGCCACGGCTTCGTGCCGGCCGGCGGCGGTGAACTGGCCCTGCAGATCACCCCTGGAACCCTGCAACCGCTGCACCTGAGCGGCCCCGGCGAACGCCTCGGCCAGCAGGCACGGGCACTGCTGGCCGACGTGCCGGGGCATGTGGCCGAGCGCGAGCTGGCGCGGGTCGGCAAGCGCCTGAAATGGCCGACCGAAGACCTCAAGGGGGTGTGGCTGGAGCGAGACATCGGCCCCGGCAACATACTGCTGCTGGAGGTCACCTGCAGTGATGTCACCGCCGTGTTCAGCAGCGTCGGGCAGGCCAGCGTGCGCGCCGAACAGGTGGCCGACCAGGCCATCGAACAGGCGCGCACCTGGCTCGGCAGCGGCGCCGCCGTCGAGGAGCACCTGGCCGACCAGTTGTTGCTGCCACTGGCCATGGCAGGTGCCGGCAGTTTCACCACGCCACACGTCAGCGAACACCTGAGCAGCAACATCGAGGTCATCCAACGCTTCCTGGATATCGATATCCAGTGCTGCAAGTCGGACCGCAACGTGCAAGTACAGGTGCTGCGACGCTGACCGCGTTGCTGTCGACAATCAGCCACTGGCCCAGGCTCTCCTATACTGAGATTCCCGCCCCCTTCCAGGAGAGCCATCATGCGCCGTACGCTCATGTTTCTCGTCGCTGCACTGATCAGCCTGCCGCTCTGGGCCATGCACTGCCCTCAGGACATGGCCAAGATCGATGCCCTGTTGCAAAGCGAACCGCCGACCGACCCCGAGGTACTGGCGAAGGTGAAGGAGTTGCGCGCCGAGGGCGAAGCCCTGCACAAGGCGGGCGATCACGCCGAATCGGTCAAGGTGCTGGGCGAAGCGCTGGACCTGCTGTCCGCCAGCGAGTGACACCCCTGGGCGCGATGCGTGAGCCTGCTAGAAACCGCTGTATAGCAGGCTCAACGCCAACTGACGCACTTCCTGCAGGTCCACCGGTTTGCTCAGGCAGGCCGCGGCGCCACGCGCCCGGGCGTCCTCGAACAGCCGGTCATCGGCCACCGCACTGATCACGATCACCGGTATGTTGCGCAACCTCGGTTCCAGGCGCATGGCATCCAGCACGTCCAGGCCACTACCGTCCGGCAGGTCGATATCCAGCAGCACTAGCGCCGGTTCGCTCTCCTGCAATACGGCCAACGCACTCTTGCAGGAGCTGACGCCGCGAACCTCGGCGAACTCCCGCAACGAGGCCTGCAGAATCCGCATGCAGGCCGGGTGATCTTCGACGCACAACACCTGAACCAGGCTCTGCACGGTCTGAGGCGCGGCCTCATGGCTCTCGTCGCCCAGCGCGTCCGGGCTGGCCGCGCTGGGCAGATCGAGCCAGAAGCAGCTGCCGACGCCCGGCTCGCTACGCAGGCCGATCTCGCCATCCATCAGGGTGGCCAGCTCGCGGCAGAGCACCAGCCCGATACCGGTACCGGGAATATTCGAGCTCTCACGCCCCAGTCGCTGGAACGGCTGGAACAGTTGCGCCTGCTGTTCGCTCGACAACCCCGGCCCGGTGTCGTCGACCCACAGCCGCACGCAGTCGGCGCGCACCTCGTACCCCATGCGAATCATCCCGCGCGGGCTGTTGTACTTGATCGCATTGGAGAGCAGGTTGAGCAGAATCTGCCGTACTCGCCGCGGATCGCCCTGCACGAACAGGGGCGGATCCGCCGGGTCCATGACCTGCAGGTGCAGCTGTTTCTGCTGCACCTCCGGCTGCACCAGCTCGGCACAGCCACTGAGCAGCGTACCGATGTCGATCGCCTGCAACTGCAGCTGCTGACGCCGGCTCTCGATACTGGACAGGTCGAGAATGTCGTCGACCAGCGAGGTGAGATGGCGACTGGCGCTGACGATTTCCCGCGAATAGTCGGTCTCCAGGCGGGCATCCGCCTTGTCCTGCGCCTCCATCTCGATCAGTTGGGCAAAGCCATGGATAGCGTTGAGCGGCGTGCGCAGCTCATGGCTCATGCTCGACAGGAAGCGACTCTTGGCCTGGCTGGCCGCAAGCGCCTCCAGGCTGGCATGCCGCAACTCCTCCTGAACCTGCTTGAGCCGGGTGATATCGACGTGCGTACCCGCGATGCGCAGCGGCCAGCCGCTCTCGTCCCGGGCCAGGACCTTGCCCCGGCTGAGCAGCCAGAGGTATTCGCCACGGCAGTCCAGGTAGCGGTATTCGGCATCGAAATGCTCATCGCCATTGTCGGCGAACTGCTTGCGCAAGTGACGCAGGCGCTCGAGGTCATCCGGGTGCACACGCTGGTTGAACTCGCTCAGCGTCAGGTGCGTGCCACCCAGGCCGAAACGGCGAACGAAGCGCTCGCTGAGCTCGATGGTCAGGGCCCGGCTATCGATTTCCCAGAGGCTTTCCGTGGTGCTATCGAGCACCAGCTGCAGGATGCTCTGGGCTTCGAGCCGCTCCTGCTCGCTGGCCTTGAGCTGCTTGCCAGCCCGCTGCATGGCATCGGCGAGGCGCCGCACTTCATGGATGTGGCTGTCCGGCGCGACGGGCAGATCCCTGCCTTCACCCAGGCGGGTCGCCATGTCGACGATACCGGAGATGGGCTTGGCCAACTGATCGCTCAGATGCCGCGAGCGGAGCCACATCAATGCGAAGAACAACAGATAGAAGGCCAGCAGCCCGGCGATCAGCAGGTAGCCGATCTGCATGTAACGCTCGGACAACTGGTTGGTATCGTGAAACACCTGCTCCTCGTCCACCACCAGCAGCAGGCGCCAGCCGGTCTGCGGAATCTCGCTCCAGGCCACCAGCTGATTGCGCCCGCCCAGCAAGACTTCCTGCACGCCACCTGGGCCCTCGCTCATCGCCTCCAGCAGCGGTTCCATGCCCTCACGCTTGGCCAGATTGAAATCCTCGGGCTTGAGCACCTCGCGGCGCACCGCCTCCTCGTAGGAGTACTGGGTCAGCTCGCGCAGGCCGAAGTCCAGCTCCCCCGCTTCGGGGAGCGCCATGATGTTGTAGTCATGGCTGACCAGCATCGCATAGCCCCGCCAGGGCACGTTGAGCTCGGCGATTTCGCTCAGCACCTGGCCGACCGTGACATCCAGCCCCACGACACCTTCGAGAAAGCTCGCGCGGTAGACTGGGGCGATGACCGACATCGTCCAGCCCAGGCCCGCCGGGTCCAGATACACGTCGGTCCATACCACCTTGCGCTCGGGGTTATGCCTGGCGTCGGCAAGGTAATAGAAGTTGTAATCGGGTATCACCATGTCGTGGGGATACTGCGCCGGCGTGTCGAACCAGGGATAGATACGGTTGTAGCTGTCCCAGCTGTTGAAATACAGCGCCGCCACCAGCGGGTTGGCGTGCCGGATCGAACGCATCAGCGGGTCCACCTGCGACAGGCGCATGACCTTGGCGTGGTCCTGTTGCGCCAACGGCGTGCTGTTGGCGTAGAACGAAGCAGCCCGACCATCGTCACTGCGGGTATAGAACACTCCGGAGTCGGTCAGCGCATGGCGCGCCCGTTCGAGGTCATCGGCCTGGAAACGGGAGTCGAGCAGCGCGTCATGCGTCGCATCGCGATAGACCTGCAGCAGCGACTCGATGGAGCGCAGGCGACCATCGATGATCTGCCCCTCGCGCAACGCGGCGCTGGCCAGGTCCTTGACCGCCGTTTCCTGCAGGTGGCTGATCTGCGCATCACGAATGGCCTGATTGCTCAGCAGGTACACCGCAATCAGCACCGACTCCACCAGAATCAGCGGGATCAGCGCGCTTTGCACGAACGCTCGCCAGATCCACTGACGCAGAGGGTGGCGGCTAGAACTCGGCATTGCGGCTCCTTTCCATGGGCAGGCAGGCGGATGCGGGACGCCATCATAGCCTCCTGAGATGGAATCCGCAGTCGACGCCGAGGAACCTTTACCGTAAACTCCGCGTCCTAGATGTAACCACGAAGGTTTTGGGGCCGATTAGGATTCGACGCCGGTAACGAAACTTGAGGGGCATGCCGAGTAGGTGACAGTTCTCGTAAATCCGCTGCCACAATTTGATAGTTGCCAACGACGACAACTACGCCCTGGCCGCCTAAGGGCGCCAGCTGACCCTAGGGGATGCCTGTAAACCCGAAGATCTGGTCAGTCATATAGAACAGGATCGCCGCCAAGTTCGCTGCAGACGTAACGGCTAAAACTCATGCAGCTCGCTCCAAGCACCCTGCCACTCGGGCGGCGCGGAGTTAACTCAGTAGAGATGGCTAAGCATGTAGAACCAATAGCGGAGAGCTGGCGGACGGGGGTTCAAATCCCCCCGGCTCCACCAAATAAACCCCTGATTTTCCTAGAGAAAGTCAGGGGTTTTTCTTTGGGTGTCGAAAAAACGTCGAAGCTTATGACGAAAAACTACTCAGAATTCCGGAAGCTTGCCCAGATTATCCTTTAGCTTGCTATTCGGATCGGTAGTCAGAAATTCGTCCTCAAGCACGTGGACATGCGCCCCCTGCGTCCAGTTGCCCTCTGCATTCTTAACAGAGGTACAGAATGTCGCCTTCCTCATATTGATGAGATCAGCAACAAAGCCTCTAGCTACCGTTCTCCCAGGCCCTAGTTTATTAGGGTACTTACGGTGAGCCCTAACGTAGGTAATGTGCTGATCATTAGTACTTACAGCGGTGATCCAAAAATCATAAGCCATGCAAACCTCCATTTGCGGGACATCCGCTAGAGGTACATGGGGTAGTGGCTATCCAATATCAACCCCTAGTGATTTGGGTAATGAGCTAATGGCCCAAATCTCACCGCATCCTGTAGATGATCTGGCGCCAGATGCGCGTAGCGCATGGTCATGGCCAGGCTGGAGTGACCCAGGATTTTCTGCAGGGTGAGGATGTTCCCGCCGTTCTGGATGAAGTGGCTGGCGAAGGTGTGGCGCAGGGCGTGGGCGGCCTGCCCTTTCGGTAGGCGGATGGTCGTCCTGGCCAGGGCGCGACGGAACGAGGTGATGGCCGAGTTTGGCTGGCCGTGTTGCTTCCAGTGTCTGACGATCTTGGCTTCCAGCTCTGCAGTGATCGGCACCGAACGTACCTTGCCGCTCTTGGTTCCGCTGAAGGTGATCACGCTGTTACGTAGCCCGGTCGGTTTCAGCTTTTCAGCCTCTGACCATCGAGCCCCCGTGGCCAAGCAGATCAACGCGATTATCTCGACGTGCGGGTTGTCACAGCCGCGACGTATCTCTTCCAGCAGCTCGGCGATCTGGTCAGTGGTCAACCAGGACAGCTCCCGTTCCTGCACCTTGAGCGGCTTCACCAGGGCGAGCGGATTGGCGTAGTCGATCACACCCAAGCCACGCAACTCGTTGTACACCGCACGCAGATAGCCCAGCTCGTTGTTCAGCGTCTTGGGTGAGGCACCCTCCCCTAGCCTGATCCGGCGATCCTGGGCGTAGGTTTGCGGGTCGAGCTTGCTGCCCAGGGGACTGCGCAGGCGCTTGGCCAGAGCATCGAGCTTGCTACGGCGGCGTTCACCATCGCGCAGGGAATGTCCGTGCAGATCGAACCAGAGGCCAACCAGCTCGGCGAGCGTGCGACGGTCTTTCGGCCTGGGCGACCAATCCGGATTCTCGACAACCTTGGCCCTGCAGGACGCTTCGAAGCGCTGCGCTTCGCCCTTGGTCTTGAACGTCTTGCGGAAACGCTTGCCCTTGATGGGCTCCACGTCGACTTTCCAGCGCCCGTCCGGTAGCTGATCGATGGCCATCAGACGGCCCGGCCCCACCTGACGTGGCGTTCCTCAAGGATGCCCTTGATGTGCTTGTACAGTGCGTCTTCGTCCATGCCCTTGGCGGCATAGTGATCACGGATTACCGGCCAGCACTCCCAATCCTTGAGCCGGTAAAAGCCCTTTCTAGCGCCCACTCGCTCCCGTGCCAGCAGGCTTACGAAGTTTCCCAGGAACAGCTCCACGTTCTTCCCCGAGAAGCCGCGAGACGTCTTGTAGCTGCGCCTGTAGTCGGTGTCGTCCAGCAGGGAGTCCACCGGCAGATCGACGCGGGCGTCATCGCGGATCAGTGTCCAGATGGGTTCGAAGTACCCAGGGCGAGCCAGCAACTTGAACTGGCGTAGACCATAGCGCCACAGGCCATCCAGATGCGGGGCGAAGGCGGCGAAGCTGTTGGTATCGATGGCGTCGCCGGTGTGCAGATCCACCGAGCCACTGGCGAACTGCTGGATGATCGAGTGGTGATAGCGCAGCTCTACGCGCCATACATCCTGGGCCGGGTTGTAGTTGTCCGGGTCGCCTTCGTCGAAGCTGTCGCGACGTCGCCAGACGCCTTCCCAGTAGTCGAGCTTGTCCGCCGCGCGGGCCTGCTCGGTCTTGTTGTAGATCGCCAGTTGCACGCCACCGGCCGAGCCGAACATGTAGGTCTCGCCACGGCCATAGACGCTGCTTTTGGTCTCCCAGGTGATTTCCTTGATACCGGAGATATCGCGGGCGGCACGGGCGCGGCAGTGCATGCGGGCGACCATATCACTGGGTGGGGTCCAGCCTTGCAGATCCAGGGCGAGGTGGACCGCGCATTGGTTGCGTTCGATGTTGGTGAGGATCTGCTCGGCATAGAAATCCATGCGGGCTTGCAGGCGCTCAGGCGACAGGCTGTCGATGGCGTGGGGGGACACTTCGATCTTGAGGTGTGGGCCGATGTTCTCCAGCTTGGCGTTGAAGTTCTTCACCAACAGGATGAACCCGAGATCAGCATTCTGGAGCTTGTACTGGTAGCCCGAATCCTTGCCGACCCGTCCGGCATGCCAGCGCTCTCCCGCGAAGTCGACAATGGCGCCGGGCTTGTTAAACAGCCCCATCAGCTCGGGGCGGATCAGGCCGCGGTAGAGCTGGCGGACGGTATCGACGCCGCAACGCAGCAGGCGTACCCGGCACAGATCGACAATCTGAGCCGTACCAGGGTCAACGAAGATTCGGCCTTCGGAGCTGTTCTCTCCGTTGAAGTCGAGGCGGGCGAAGTCTTTGATGCTCATGCTGGGTTTCCTTACTGGCCATTACTTGCCAGTTCATTCTTGGTTTATCTGACGTGTTACAGGGGCGTCAGCGGCGTTCGCGCGCCGCTCGCCTCGCTCTGAACTAAACCGCTCGCTCGCTGCGCGCTGCGCCCCCGACGCAGCCGAACCCGTCTCGGCTGCGCCGAGACACACACGGCTACGTCAGGGGCTTGCACTGCTCTTTTCCTTTTCTCATCCAGTTGTCGGGGTATTCCGCTTGGGTCTGGCGGTCGATCAGGCAGGCCTGCTTCTGGAAGTAGGCCGGCACCTGGGGGCGGTCGAAGGGAGGGATGCTGGCGAACCAGAGGAAGGCGCTGAGCAGCACCAGGAACACAAGGTGGAGGGCGTCAGCGAAGTGCAGCGGGCTGGCGTTGAGGGGCGACACCAAGGGCCTTGCCCTTGTCATCCCACTCTTGCCGCCGAGGGCTCGGGAGCGCGGGGCGGTGAAGCTACCCCACTCTCCCGTGGTCAGGCTCGTTTTCATGGCGTGGGGTCAAGGGTGCGCTGCGCCCGTGCTTCCGTTCGCCGGAACGGTGGAGCTGTTCCGACGAGCCGGGAGCGCGGCCCCTGACCCGGAACCATCGGCGGAATGGGTCAGGGTCATGCGGTCCAGTACGTTGCCGGAACCATGCCGGTCGCGGTGCCGCATCGCCCTGATAGAGCAAATGTCATCGAAGTAGAACTCGTTCGGATTGCCCGTGCTGGAACTGACCTCGACGGCCAGGAAGCAGGGTTCCCCTTGCCGGCTGTCCCTCGGGATCATCACGCCGGCGATGTAGGCACACTGCCAGAAGGACTCGGTATCGCCTTGCCACATCAGCTCCAGCAGAACGGTTTGCCCGACATAGCTCAGAGCCGTGGGCGTATCCAGGATGATGCCGCGCTTAGACATGGTGGCGCTCTCCTTGCGAGGGGGCCGCTTGAGCCTGGATCAGCTGCGGCAGCGGCAGGCGTTCCAACAGCTTGCCGGGGGCGTGGCGATCGCGGGTGCGAACGGCTCTCAGCGTGCGGATGTGGGCGAAGAACAGCTCTTCCGGATAAGGCGCCTCATCGGTCGGGCAAACGACCATGAAGCAGCCATGCGAGTACACGCCGTCCAGGGGCAGCATCAGGCCGACGATGTGGAACAGCGACCAGATGGAATCGGCGTAGTCGTCCCAGGTCTGTTCGATCAGAACGGTCTGGCCGATGAAGCCAATGGCCGTGGCTGCGTCCAGGGTGATTCCGCACTTAGACATGGGCGTAGTCCCCCTCTTTGAACTCGGTCTTGCCCTTCTCCAGATCAGCCCGCAGGCGGGCGAGGTTGACCATGCGGAAGTCGGCCAGCTTCATGCTCGGGATGGTCTTGCTGTCCACCCAGTCGATGACCTCTTCGACAGACACGCCGCTCAGCTCGGCGAAGGTCTTCACGCTGCACAGGTCCAGGCTGTCGTCACGCTTGCTCATTCTTCCCACTCCTCTTCCAGCAGCTTCTGAGTGAGCAGCGCGACGTTCACCATCACGTGGCGCCCGACCTTGCGGTGCGGGATGTAGCCGTTGCGCATCCAGCCGCGAACCGTGTCGTGGTCTTCACTCATGCGAATCCAGTTTGCGAACTCCCGCCACGGCATCAGCGGGGGCGGGCTCACAAGGTCTTTCAGCGTCAGGGGGATTCCTTCCATCGCAGTGGCCTTTGTTGCACTATGTTGGTCTTTATTGCGCTACGTCTTGGCCAACCTGCAGCGGATGCAAGACGTAACCTACAGTCGTAATATACAACGACGATAGGTGGCATTTGTATATTACATTTGTAGATTACTAGAATTTTATGGAATCAATAGACGACCGCGTTAGAGCTCTTGTTGATAAGGCAGGGCTAGACGAGCTGGTGAAGAAGACCGAGATCAGCGGGACGCGGTGGAGAACCGTTCGCTACGACAAGCGAACCAGGATCAGCACACAGGAGGTAGAAGCACTGACGCTTCTGTACCCCTCCTACGCTCTGTGGCTGGCCAGTGGTGCTATTGCACCCGAGAGCGGCCAGACCAGCCCCGAGTACGACGAGGCCAACCGAAACTTGACCGATCAACACGCGGGATAGCGATCACCCAGGAAGTAGCCAAGCGCTGGTATGCCCGCAAGGAAGGGAGATTCAAGGATGAAGGCTGACAGAGACGACGCCCCGGAATGGCTGACCAGCAAACCGCGTAAACGCGGCAACATGGGCGCAGTAATAGCAGGGGTGATAGGCATGGTCGTCACCCTTGGGGCGCTCACACTGGGCGGCCAAGCGTTCATGAAGAACACCGTAAAGAACCTGGCTGCGAACAGTCAGCAGACGAAGCCTAAACCGGTTGCAGAAATCACCCGATCAGAGCCAACGCCCAGGAACGACTGGGACAAGATCGTGGAAGAGCAGGCAAGGCGAGACGCAATGTCTCGACAGCAAAAGCCAGAGCGACAGAGCGGCTTAACTACTCCAGTGCCCAAGCAAACCGTATTCAACGATCAGAACTACACTCCGAAGGGCGCGATAAACCTTGTCGACGCGAGAGAGTGGGGCACCGCCGAGCCATACGAGCAAACCCGAAAGCGCCAGGCGGAACAGAAGATCATGGTGATAGGTGAGCAGAACAGGCCAGAGGACTGGATCTGCTCATATGCCGGGAAAGATGGAAGCCTAAGGCAGCGTGACTGTAAATCGCGGTATCAGTTGAATAATAGGAACTGACGCGGAGCTAGGGAAAGAGCCATCAAATGTCGAGCGGATTTATTGTGCTCGCATGTCAGAAGTAAATTAGTTCCCCTTTCCTTTTTAACGATTATGCTAAGGGGCGGGCTTTAGCCCGTCCCAGCGAACGAAGTGAGCGGTTTGAGCGACTTGTTAGGGGAATGCCCCGAGTGCGGATGTAACCACTCGCTGCGCCAGCTCATTGATTATGTTGAAAGAAAGCGAAAGGCTTTTTTCTTGAGCGTGAGACTTAATTTTTGCCCAGACCGTTTCTGAGCGTATTTTCTCTAGAAACTCATGACCTGCCCATGACAGCTCAAATGGTATGACATAAATTGGACGGTCACTACTAGATGACTTAACTGGTTCGCAGAATATTAGTCCTGCATCATGCAGAAGGACGCAATGATATTTAATGAGTGTTTCGGAGTAGCCCTCTATAGGCGGAACCTGAACATGCTTAGGATCAGTTTTCTCTTCAAAGAAGAAAAGTAATTTTCTGACCAGCTCCATATCTCTTTTCATTGCGTTCTCTCACTCAGTGATGAGCAGTTTCCCTAACGCTTCAATATGGGGCAGCCGAAACAGAGCGAAGCGGCGAGTAGGCTGTCCCAGCCCGCGATTTTTGCGGGCGACATGATTGACTTGTTATGCGATTTAGCCGCGCGCTCTCTTGTCAATAACACAAGCATTTATAAATTGCCTTCCCATCCCAGTGACTTCTATATATTTTTGTTCAAACTCAATACTGAGGTCTTCGTTGTTCTCAAATTGCTTTTTAAGCTGCTCTATGCTCGGATCACTAGTCAGGCTTTCATATGCCTTTGGATTATTGATCCTTCGACCTGATGGTATTCCCAGGAGGCCAAGGCGACACAAATTATCAAGGTAATTTGTTGTTAGCTGGGGATGTTTGCAATTTGCTAATTTGCCGATCTCGCTAAAATTGCGATGAAGTATGTTGAATCCGCCTTGTTTCTTTAAATTCAACTTAACATCGACCATTGGGAACTGTTGGACGCCAACAAATAATTTTAATATCAACCCCTCATCTGGCGAGATATTCTTAATGATATCTACGAATGCTGGGTGAGCCTCCAATACTGTTTTTGAATCTAGCGAGTTAGCGATTAAGTTGGCAAAAAGATCCTGAAGCGTTTCGTCATGCCCAGTGAACTTAAGGGCTTCTATTGCGGGGCCGGCAACATTCGGAGGGGGAGTAGATATTCTTTCTTCGGGTACTTTTTCAAGTTTTTCGGCTACTTTGTTTTCTAAAAAGTCACTTATTTTGTCGTAGCCCCAAACCACAAGTGATATTGGTGCCAAGGCAACATTTACTGCCTTTCCTACTGTGCCGAGTGCTTTACCTGTCTCTTTGGCAAAGGGCTGAACTGCATCTTGATATATGGGGACGGCTTTGGTTAACGCTGTTACAGAGTCAATGGTCTGCTTAATAATTCCGCCAGTTGCTTCTTTCTCTTCGTTGCTTTCGTCAGTCATGATACTTCCTTATTCGCATAACGCCTCAAGAAGCGGCGCGATTTTCAGCGTCCGCCTTACTTGACTTATTAGAGTTATTTTCAGCTTTATTGAAGGTTAGATCGTTATATGCCGACTGAACTGATACAACCAAAACAGCTAGCCCAGAAATCAATATGTATAAATCTATGTTTGTTAGGTACTGTTTTAACTCAATGAAAAATGTACTCAAAATTAGTAATCCTCCACACACTATACCGCTAGCTTGAAGGATTGAGCTGACCATAACTTGGTGATTGAATTTGGTTTTAGATGCATGGCAGTTATATGCATAAATCGCTACAAATATAAGCCCTAAAACAGCAGAAGGTATAAAGATGACTTTATCCATCGATATTCTCCTTCTTGCTTTTATTTGCGGCGTCGCCCATAAACAACCCAACTAGTCCGCCTATGATGGCTCCGGCTGGCCCCCCTATTGATGCACCTAAAATAGCACCGCCAATACCTGCACCGGCTAGCCTATTGTTTTCGCTCGCATGTAATTCTTTGTGACAGTTAGCGCATAGTAATGTAAGGTTTTTGACGTCATCAGAACCTCCCTTACCTATTGGTTTGATATGTGTAAGCTCCAAGCGTTCTTGATCCAATGTTTTGCCACACATTGAACAATGTCTTCCGTTCTTCGCTAATAATTGTTTTCCCTTATCGTCCATTACTCACCTTTTTTCATGGATAACTCTAACGCCTCAATAACCTGCGCAGCTTTTCTACGTCCGGCGCCGAAGGCGCGAAGTTGATTGACTTGTTATGTTCATAAGATTTTTTTCTTTAGTTCGGCCGCCTTTGCGTCAAACTCATCTTGTGTTAATACACTTTCATCCAACAACTTTTTATACTCAAGCAACTCCTGGCGCGCTTTTTTTTGAGAGAAGTCCTTACTTACTTTACCTAAAAATGAAGATCCAGAATTACTACCTATTTTAGAAGGCAGATTTACTCCGAGGAGTATCAACAAAGTAGTTACACCTGCATATATCATTCCGCCGTAGGCAAGAAATTCACCTGGGCCTCTGATCTTGGCAAAATCATGCAAACATGCCCCAACAACAAAAATGGCTCCGCCTACGAGAGCGTGAAAGAGTATTTTCTTAAACATCTATGATTCGACCTTGGCAAACATAACTATAAATTAGGCGACATTGCTGTCGCATAACATCCCCAGTAATGTCTGATAATCAACTATAATTCGGCGCAAGCCTTTGATTTATCACGTATCAAAGGTGAGAAACGCGACAGTCTCAGGTTGGAAAAGCGACACAAAAGACCTTCAGAACAGGGGCGTGATGGCAAGAAGCTAGCCATAGCCGCCGAACCTGTCTAGCTGGAGTGTCGAAAAAGTGTCGAAATCAACGGGCGACAGAGTGCCGCAATGGGCAGAAGAGAAGTGGCGAAAGCTCCGATTTTGCTAGCGCTGGGCAAGGAAGGGCGGTAACGGGCAGCGGTTCAAACGGGTTCAAATCCCCCCGGCTCCACCAAATAAACCCCTGATTTTCCTAGAGAAAGTCAGGGGTTTTTCTTTGTAATGCAAGCCGATGTTCTCCCCTCTGTAGAGCAAGACCCTGCTGGTGAACTACACCATCAATCCGCAGGGTTTCTTCTGAACCAGAAACGGCACGCCCACCTAGCCAACATGACCTGGATCGCTGCGCGTAGAGAGCAGGCTCAAAGCTTGCCCTCCGAACCGCGGTAGCGGGTGCCCTGAACATTGCCATCCGCATCTGAGAGGCAGGACCAGTGAGCGTCTGCCCCCGGAACCCTGACCATCACCCCGATACCCGCTTCGGCACTCATGACATCGATGACAGACAACGAGTTCTGGGCCACCCCCGTGGTTTTCGCAACTGCCGCCAGACACGCCTGCTCGGCCTTGCTTGGCCCCTTGCTGGGGACCACGCCAGACGATGCCGAGGCATCCTGACAGACACCATGAACGCCGTGTTTCGCTGTATAGGAAACACTCATGCTCTGATCCGGGTTCTGCATGAGCGAGATGGTGACGCCGTCATGTGAGGCCTCGTAATAGCTGTCGCTGAATTTCTTCAGCTTGGCTTCCTTGCCATTCACATAGACGGGGCCACCTTGATCGGCATGCACCTCGATCGAACCGGGGCAGCTGTAGTTCAACAGAGGAACTCCGGCTTGCGCCATGCCGGAAGCAAGCAGTGCGATACTCGCGACAAGATGAATGTTCATGGGATTGGCGTCGTCCTCGGCAGGGATTGGAGCAATTGAAATCCAGCCTCTCCAAACGTCGGAAATCATTCTCGAGCCAGGCTGGATCCGCCCTCAGGAATCTAGCATGGAATCGATCCAGCCCGACGCCAGCCGGCAAATGGCAAGCTGCGGCAGCGGCCGGACCACTCTGCGCAAACCCGTGTGCAGCCCTTCGCTCAACGTCCGTAAGTGGCCGTCACGCTCGCACTGGCCAGCTTGTTGAAATGCACGAGGAAGCCGATCAGCGCTGGCGAGGCGTTCGCCAATGGCGGCTCCAGCTTTTCCACCTTCAACGCATGCACGGTGAACACATAGCGGTGCGGTTTGTCCCCCTGCGGCGGGCAGGCGCCACCAAAACCGGCCGAGCCGTAGTCGCTGACGCCCTCTACCGCCCCCTCCGGCAGCGCTTGGCCAGCCTTCTGGCCAACGCCCTCAGGCAGCGACGAGGTGCTTGCCGGCAGGTCATAGAGGACCCAATGCCACCAGCCCGACCCTGTGGGTGCATCCGGGTCGTATGCGGTAACCACGAAGCTTTTCGTCCCGGCTGGCGCGCCACTCCAGGACAACGCCGGCGAAAGATTGTCACCACTACAGCCGAAGCCGCTGTATACGTGCCGTTCGGACAGGGTTCCCCCATCCGCGAACGACGAACTGGTCAGCGTGAAATCTGCAGCCCTGACCAATGCAGGTAGGCAGACGAAAGCAAGAGCGACAGCGATCACAGAGCGCATCGGAGAGATTCCTTGACAGTATTCGACGGCGGCAATGATCCCGCCGCGTAACCTGCCCCGCTACGCCAAACGCTCCAGATGCGCGCCATTCTGCGCCAAGCGTTGGCGCATCACCGAGGGCGCGAATCCCCAGCGCGCCTGGAAGGCCGCGCTGAAGCGGCTGTGCGACTCCCAACCACAATGCAGGGCGATGTCGTTGATGGAGCGCTGGGTACTCTGCAGCAGGACCAGAGCGGTTTCCAGGCGCACCTCGCGGACCAGTCCGGCGAGGGTGAATCCCGACCCCGCGAGACGTCGGCGCAGCGTCGAGGCGCTGGTATGGAAAACCTCGGCGAGACGTTCGATTCTCCAGTCCTCTTCAGGCCGCAGAGCGATGAGGCGGCGGATACGCTCCGCCCAGGAAATCTGCTCGACGGGCTTGAGACGCACGCCACGCTCACCCAGAACAAGCAACAGTTCGATCACCCGGTGGCGCTGCAGCAAAGGAGAAACCGTCGCCGCCTCCAGGGCCAGCGCAGTGCGCTCGATGACCTCGCTCAGTTCACCGTCAAGGTCCATGGTCCTGGCTGCGGACAGCTCGTCCCGCACCGGCGGCAGGATCGCCGCAACCGCCCTGACAGGTTCGTCGGAAAAGGCCAAGGCCAGCGCCTCGTAACACGACTCGTCAGCAGGATCGTTGAGCACGTCCCACTGGGTTCCCCGTGCCAGCACCACCACTTCGTTCTTCGATACGCTGAGGGTCCCGGTCGGTGCGATGAGCGCCTTGCGACCACGGCGCACCAGCACCAGAAGGTCCTCGCGGATCGACAGGGTTCTCACACGATGCCTGGCGCTGCTGGCAATGCGAATGACCTGAGCCGGCGCGGAAGCGATATCAGTAACGGGAGTGGACACGAGGGACAGTTCCTTTTCGGTTTGTTTCGCCAGCAATGGCTTTCGCAGCCGCGCTGCGCCTCGGAAGGCAGTGGTCACATACACATCACGCATGGCGGGCGGGCGGCACCGGGCTTCGTCTGAAGGGCTGTTCGCGCTGCCAATCTACTGGGTGTACCGTCGGAAAGCCAAGCCAGGGCACTTGCCCACTCTGGCAACGGCCCGCTCTGGCTAGGTTCGGTCATCGGCGGCAAGCTCCGTGGCGATCGCCTCGATCAGCGCGCGTACGCGGCGCGGCTGGCTGCGCGTCCCCGGGTAGACGATCTGCAGGGCCGTACGTGCCGCACTGTATGGCGCCAGGACTTCAATCAGCCGTCCGCCATCAAGGTCGGCCTGCACGTCCCAGACCGATTTCAGGCACAGACCATGGCCCTGCAGCGCCCAGCGCCTGACCAGTTCGCCATGGTTGGCCATGCGCCGGCTGCGGACGGCGACCGAGTAGGGCTTGCCGTCGACGAGAAACGACCACTGGTGATCACTGTTGATGCCGAAACGCATGACGATGCAGTCATGCCCGTGCAGTTCATCGGGGTGCAACGGCATGCCCATGCGCTCGAGGTAGCTAGGCGCGGCGCATACGACGCGCCGGTTCTCGCCGATGGGTTTGACCTTCAGGCTGCTGTCCGCCAGCGTGCCGTAGCGCACGGCAAAATCGAGGCCCTGGCTGACCAGGTCGACGAAGCCGTCGGTGAGGTTGAGCTCGACGCTGACCTCGCGGTGCTGGTCGAGAAAGCGGTCGACAATCGGCACGATGCGCGCCTGCCCCAGATCGACCGGAGCACTCAAGCGTACCGGTCCACTCAGGCTCTGCGCACCAAGACGCACCCGACTGTCCAGTTCCTCCGCTTCGGCCAGCAGGCGGCGGGCGCCCTCGGCGAGCGTCCGGCCTTCGTCCGTCAGGCTGATCGAGCGCGTGGTGCGGGTCAGCAACGCCACGCCATAGTGCGACTCCAGTGCGGCCAGCCGCTCGGACACCGAGGCGGGCGAGAGCCCCAGCTCACGCCCGGCTGCAGAAAGCCCGCCCTTCTCGATGATCAGCAGGAACAGCTCCAGGTGGTTGAGCATCATTCGTAATACCCGAAATATCTTTTCGATTATTGCTGGATTTTAAGCCTGCAGCGCAAAGCATAAGGTACCCCCATCGTTCATCGAAGGGGAAGCACCGTGAACTTCACCGAGCAAAGCACCAGCGTCATCGTCGGCGGCCATACGGGTATCGGTCGGGCACTTGCGGATGCACTCCGGGAGCGCCCGGGTCGGGTGCTGGTGGCCAGCCGCCGCAGCGGCCTGGATGTCACCGACCCGAGCGCCGTGGAGCGCTACTTCGAGGCCATCGGCACTATCGACCACCTGATCTTCACCGCCGGCTCACAAGCGCCGGGCGGGCAACTGCTCGACATGGACCTGAGCACGGCGAGGGCCGCCTTCGACACCAAGTTCTGGGGCAGCCTGGCCGTGGCCAAGGTAGGCGCACGGTACCTGCGCGCGGGTGGCAGCCTGACGCTGACGAGCGGCTTCCTGGCACGCCGCGCCGTGCCCGGCACCTTCGTCAAGACGGCGATGAACGCAGCGCTCGAAGCCGTCGCCAAGGTGCTGGCACGTGAACTGGCGCCATTGCGGGTGAACGTCGTCAGCCCTGGCCTGACCGACAGCGAGGCCTATGCCGGCATGGCAGAGGACGCACGCCTGGCCATGCTGCAACGCGCGGCCAACAACCTGCCGGTCGGCCGCGTCGGCAGGCCGCAAGACCTGGCCCAGGGCTACCTGCTGGCCATCGACAACCCCTTCATGACAGGTGCGGTCATCGATATCGATGGCGGCGCACTCATCAACTGATCCCACGGAGAAACGTCCATGTCCGACTCTCGCAAACTCTTCGACCCGGTCCGCGTTGGCAATCTGGAACTGGCCAACCGCCTGGTGATGGCACCGATGACGCGCGCACGCAGCACGCAGCCCGGTGACGTGCCCAACGCTCTCAATGCCAGCTACTACGCGCAGCGTGCCAGCGCCGGGCTGATCGTCTCGGAGGCCACGCAGATCTCGCCACAGGGCAAGGGCTACTCGTTCACCCCCGGCATCCACAGTGCCGAGCAGGTGGAAGGCTGGCGCCTGGTGACCCGCGCCGTGCACCAGGCCGGGGGGCGCATCTACCTGCAGCTCTGGCACGTCGGGCGCATGTCGCACCCGGACTTCCATGACGGGCAACTTCCGGTCGCGCCCTCGTCCGTCGCCTTCGACGGCGCGATCTGGAAAGTCGACCCGCTCACCGGCGAGGGCGGCATGCACCCCTGCCCCATCCCGCGAGCACTCGAGCGCGAGGAAATACAGGCAATCGTCGAGGATTACCGCGTCGCCGCCAGGCATGCCATTGCCGCCGGCTTCGACGGTGTCGAGGTGCACGCGGCCAATGGCTACCTGATCGACCAGTTCCTGCGCACCACCTCCAACCTGCGCAGCGACGAGTACGGCGGCTCGCGGGAAAATCGCCTGCGCTTTCTGCGTCAGGTGATCGACGCAGTGGCCGACGAAGTCGGCGCCGCGCGCACCGCCATTCGCCTGGCTCCGTTCCTCACCGCGCGTGGCATGGCCTGCCCGGACATCCTGCCGACCATCCTCGATGCGGCCAGCTACCTGGACGCCAGGCAGATCGCCTACCTGCATCTGGTCGAGGCCGACTGGGACGACGCCCCCGAATTCACCGAGGCGTTTCGCCAGGACATCCGCCAGCGTTTCCGCGGCCCGATCATCGTCGCCGGCAAATACGATCAGGCACGCGCCGAGTGGGTGCTAGGCAAGGGCTATGCCGATCTGGTGGCCTTCGGCCGCCCGTTCATCGCCAACCCCGACCTGCCCCGCCGCTATGCCGAGAACCTGCCGCTGGCTGACTTCGAGCCGAGCAGCCTGTTCGGTGGCGATGCGCGCGGCTACAGCGACTATCCCGCGTCGCCGGTCCAGGAGCAGGCGCTGTGAGCCCGCAGGCCCACCAGGGCACCGGCCTGCCGGCGGGCAACCTGCTGGGGCTCGATCACTTCACCCTGCGTACCAGCCGCCTGGAGGAGACGGTCGAGTTCTTCACCTGGGTGATCGGCTTGAGCGACGGTCCGCGACCGGCGTTTCGCTTCCCCGGACGCTGGCTGTACGTCGGCGCCCATCCGGTGCTGCATCTCGTCGCCGTGACCGCCGACGACCGCCAGCTGCAGGCCTACCTGGGCGAGCAGGAGGGTACCGACGGCAGTGGCTGCGTCGACCACATCTCGCTGCGCGGCACGCACCTGGCCGAGACGCAGCAGCACCTGCTCAACCTCGGCCAGACGTTTCGCGAGCGCATCGTGCCGCAGATCGGCGAGCACCAGCTGTTTCTCGAGGATCCCAACGGCGTGACCATCGAGCTGATCTTTCCCTACCGCCCGGAGAACGCCGTGCTGGGCGAAGCCATGCCGCGACCGGACATCGGCTGATGTGATGAGCCGCCGTGGCGGCAAGGAGCACCTTGAATGATCCACCTGGGCATCACCGACCTGACCTTCCACCACGCCACCGGCGCCGTGGTCGCTGCGCTGCTCGAACACCTGGGGTACTCGGTGCGCTGCAGCCATGCGCCGCACGAGGAGAACTTCGAACGCCTGCGCCAGGGCCGGATCGACATGCTGGCCTCGGCCTGGCTGCCGTCCAGCCACGGCCTGTACCTTGAGCAGGTGCAGCGGAGCGTGGCTACCCGCGAGCTGGGCCTGCACTACCAGCCCTATGCCCTGTGGGGCGTGCCGGACTACGTGCCGCAGAGCGAGGTCGCCGAGATCGCGGACCTGCTGCGCCCGGCCGTGCGCGCACGAATGACGCCGGTGATCCAGGGCATCGGCCCTGGCGCCGGGATCACCCGTTTCTCGCAACAGATACTGCAGGCCTATGGCCTGACCGACGCCGGCTACCGCTTCCTCACCGGCACGCAGGCGCAATGCATCGAGGCCATCGAGAGCGCCATCGCCGAACGCCGCTGGGCGGTGGTACCACTGTGGCAACCACAGTTTCTGCATGCGCAGCATCGCCTGCGCGAACTGCATGAGCCGCTGGGCCTGCTCGGCGGCATCGACCGCGCGGTGCTGCTGGCCCGAGAGGACCGTCTGCAGCACTTCAGCCCGCAGCACCTGCAGGTGCTGGACAACATCCGCCTTAGCAATGCCCAGGTCGCGGAGCTCGACCTCGCCATCAACCGTGGTGGCCTGCAGCCGCAAGCCGCCGCGCAGGCCTGGCTGGCCGCCAACCCACGCACATTCGGCCAATGGCTGGAGCCGATCGACGGCTGAGCCATCCCATCAGAGGAACGCCCCATGCACGACACCCCCGAAACACGCCTGGCCACACTCGGCCTGCAACTGCCCGAGCCCGCGCCGGCGCTCGGCAACTACCTGCCCTGGTGCATCGCCGGCGATACCTTCATGACCTCGGGGCAGTTTCCCTGGTTCGCCGGCGGCGTCAGGTATCGCGGCCAGCTGGGCCGCGACCTGGACCTCGAACAGGGTTACGCGGCCTGCTCGCTGGCGGCGCTCAACGCCATCGCGCAGCTCAAGCAGGCGCTCGGCGAACTGTCGCGGGTGCGCCAGATCGTGCGCCTCGAAGGGGTGCTGAACGTAGCCGAGGGAGTGACCGAACACCCCAAGGCGCTGGATGGCGCCTCCGACCTGATCACCCGTGTATTCGACCGCCAGGGACAGCACACCCGGATGATCTGGACCAATCCGGTGATGCCGATGGACAGCGTGTGCATGGTCTATCTGTTCGCCAGGGTCGAGCCGCACTGACCCGTTCCACCTCTGACGCCGCCTCAGCGTCTGACCGAGGCGCCTGCCAGGCCTGCTCCCCCGCTCGGGGGCAGGCAACGCTCCCCCCCTATCGACTGACGCCAAGAGCCCGGGCAAACCGCACGGCCAGCCACGGCGGAGTCCGGCTGATCCAGCGCAGTCGCCTGCTCATGAGGGAAAGGTTCAGACGCCAGGACGCTGGCCGCACCTGCGGCAGCGCGCTAGTCGAGACTCCACGGCCCTATCGTCACCCCGATGCCGTCATCACCGCAGTCGAGCGGGAATTGCTCGCCGCGCCGCAGGAAGTTCTGCTGCTCTCGCCGGCAGCGCTCGGCATCTCGTTTCACCATCTGTTCAAGACCGCTATTGCCCGTCATCAGCTGATGACGCGCATCAGGCTCCTTGACGGTAATCCAGGGTTGGGGGTCCCTGATGTTGAACTTCTCCGCAGGCGGATCAGCCTGCACTGACGTTTCGCCCTCGACAGCAGGCAGCTCCTCAGGCTTCACACTGTAACGGCTGAAGATCGAGTCATCGGGCAAATCAGTGGCCAGCGCATTACCCGCCAGCAGCAACAGGACACTTCCCCAGGAACGACAATTCATCACACACCTCACAACAACTTCTATCCATTCATCACTCAGCTTCGAGTGAGCATAATCAGGCACCGCCCTCACCCCCTGCGGGTTGATTCATGCAAGGTCGGCAATGCATGAATCAACCCGCAGGGCCGAATCAGCTCCGCCCGCCGATGCGCCCAGGGCGCCGGAGCAGAGACAGGCCGAGGGTGATCGCCGCCATGAGCATGCAATACACCGCTATCGGCCACGCGGTACCACCTGGCGTCAGCAAGATGATGAGCGTGCCAATCCCGCCCAGGAGCACACCGCCCAGGCAGAAGTAAACCGCTGTGGCAGTGCCGGCGATATGATCGAGCCCACGTAATGCACCATTGGGGCCGACAGAAACCGCCGCAGAGATTCCCACGCCTATGAGCCACATCGGGCCAATGAAGCCCGTGACCGACTCCCGGATCAGTGATTCTCCAGCAACCAGCAGCAGGGCACCAGCGATGAGACAGCCCATCCCCGCGCGAAGAATGACGATTTCCCCGACACGCCGCACCAGCCGCCCGATCACCTGAGCCGCGATCATCATCACGATTGCGACCGTGCCGAATACCAGACTGAACTCGAACGCAGACAGCTGCTGTCGCTCCATCATCACCCAGGGGGCGACCGAGAAGAAGACGAAGAAACTGCCCATCCCGGCACTGTAACCGAGGGTATAAAGCCAGAACCCGAAGGACTTCAGAGGCACGAACAGCTGCCGCCAGCTCAGGCTGCCCGTTCTGGCCCGCCGGGTCTCTGGCCAGAGCAGCCAGGCTGAAACGACCGCCCCGAGCATGGCGACAGCGAGCACCAAGAAGATCGCCCGCCACCCCAGCCATGCCGCGACCGAAGTCCCCAGCAATGGTCCCAGCGCGGGCACCATCGCCAGCATGGAGCCCAGCAAGCCATAGATGACGCTGCCCTCGGGACGCTTGGCATAAACGTCGCGCACGGTGGCAAATACCGCGACCAGACAAGCCGATGCCCCGGCCGCCTGGAGCGTACGCAGCGCCAGGAATGCCGCAGGCGACGAGGCCAGGGCGAGCCCGACCGAGGCCAGGAGGTAGGTCATGCCACCGAGCAACAGCACGGGGCGTCTGCCGAAATGGTCGGACAGCGGCCCAACTATCAACTGGCCCGCCCCCAGCACGACCAGGTAAACCGTCAGGGTCAACTGAATGGTACTGGCGCTGGCATTCAGCGCCTGGGCCATCGAGGGAATAACGGGCAGATACATGTCCATCCCCAGCGACGCGATCAGGTCGAAGGGGGACAACAGAAGCAGCGTGACGGCGAGAGAGTATCGCCAGGTAAGATCTTTTGAGCGCACGAAGCCATCTCCTTGAGCGAGAGGTTTGGCTGCGGTCTCATCATGTGAAGAAGCCAGAAGAGCACCGCAACAACCGGAAAGAAAGGTTGCTGCGGCTTACTTGACGGCTTGCTTGGCGGTTCTCATTGGCGTTCATTCCCGATGCGATGGGCTAGCGTATCACCGCCCCATCGAGCGGTGAAGCACGAGCCGCAGCGCTCGGCAGCCCCATCGCGCTCCAGTTGAACGGCTCAGACCACTGGCGGAATCCTGGGTGTGAGCAACCCCGCGGTTTCACCACCATCGATGGTTAGCGAGGTGCCATTGACATAACTGGACGCGGGAGAAAGCAGCCAGACGATCGCATTGGCCACCTCGTCAGGCCGGGCCAGTCTGGCGGCAGGAATGCGCGCGCTCAACGCCGCCACCTTGCCGGCATCCGCGACGACACCACTCATCATGCGCGTGGCAATCTGCCCTGGACACACGGCGTTGAAGCGCACCTGCGCGCCATACTCCAGGGCCAGTGCCTGAGTCAGGCCCAACAACGCCGCCTTGCTTGCACAGTATGTGGCGAGCCCCTGCTCCCCCGTCTTGCCGGCGATCGACGAGACGTTCACGACCGCCCCGCCGCCCTTCTGCAGGCCGGGCAGCGCATGCTTGATGAAGAAGAAGGCGGAGCGCGTGTTGACTGCGAACATGGCGTCCCACTCTTGCTGCGTGGTTTCGTGAAATGCCTTGCGCCCTGCCATGCCTGCATTGTTGACCAGCCCGCTGAGTGCTCCATCACCAAGCTCCAGCGCCTTGGCCACGACCGCCGCGCAGTCTTCCTCGTTGCGCACGTCGCCAGGGACGAACGTGCTCGCTGGCAGGCGTTCTTGCAATGCCGCCCCGGCCTCTGCGTCGCGGCCGCTGAACACCACCTTGCAACCCTGACCGGCCAGCAACTCGACGGTCGCGGCGCCGATGCCATGGGTGCCACCTGTGACGATATACATAATCATGATTTCCGTTGGTTGTTGCGCTGGGCGCGCAAGGTGAGGAAGGTCGTGCTCAGAAGGCCGGCAATACCGACGACGAGCAAGAAGGTCGACATGGCCAGAATCGACGGATCGATGGTGTCGCGGATGCCGTCGAACATCTGCCGGGGCAAGGTCCGCTGACTTGGCCCGCCGATGAACAGCGTTACCACGATTTCATCGAACGAGGTCATGAAGGCGAACAGTGCGCCGGACACTATGCCGGGCGCGATGATCGGAACGGCGATGCCCACGAACGCGCGCGCAGGGCTTGCGCCGGCCATGGCCGCGGCTTTCAGCAATGTCATGTCGAACCCCTGGAGGCTGGCCGCCACACTGATCAGCACGAACGGGGTGGCCAGCACGGTATGCGCGAGAATCAGCCCCGTCATCGTTCCCGTCAGGCCCAGCTGGCCGAACAGAAAGTACATACCCAGCCCGGAAATGACCGGCGGGAAGATCATGGGCGAGATCAGCAGGCCGAGCAGACCGCCAGGCACAGGCAGGTTGCGTCTGGCAAAGGCCAGCGCGGCCAGGGTCCCCAGTACCGTGGCCAGGGCGGTCGAGGTCGCCCCGACTACGAGGCTGTTGCTCAGCGCACTCATCCATGGGCCACTGGTGAAGACGCGCTCGTACCATTGCAGGGAAAACCCTGGCAACGGGTACGACAGAAATGAACCGCTGCTGAACGAGATCGGCACGACCGCCAGCAAGGGGCCGATCATGAACAGGCTCATCAGCAGACCGAACGACAGATGCGCTTTGCGCATGATCGAGGCAAGCAAAAAATGACGCATGGCAATGGCTCCCCTAACGCAATCCGGCGATCTGGCGGATGCCCACCAGGCGCGCCGCCAACAGATAGATGACCATGACGCAAAGAATCAGCATCAGTCCGAGCGCCGAGGCCATGCCCCAGTTGACGGTCGTGTTGGTGTAGAAGGCAATGAAGTAACCAAGCATCTGCTCACGGGCGCTGCCCACCAGCGTGGGGGTCACGTAGTAACCAGCGGCCACGATGAAGGTCAGCAAGGTGCCGGAGCCAATGCCGGTGAGGGTCATCGGCAGATAGACATGGACGAACCCGCGCAATGGGTGCGCGCCCAGCGATGCCGAGGCCCGCATGAAGTGCGGCGGGATGCTCTTCATGACGCTGTACAGCGGCAGCACACTGAATGGCAGCAGGATATGGACCATGACGATGTACACCCCTGGCAGGTTGAAGATCATCGCGATGGGCTGATCGATCAGTCCCGCGTGCAGGAGCAAGGTGTTGACGATGCCCTTTTGCTGCAGCACCACGATCCAAGACGTTGTCCTGGCGAGCAGTGACGTCCAGAACGGCAGCATCACGGCAAGGAGCAGCAGGATCTGCATCGGACGGGGCGCGCTGACCATCAGGGCAGCGAAGGGAAAACCCAGCACCAGACAGAGCAAGGACACCACCAGGGCGATTTTCAGCGTCTTCAGGATCAGGCTGACGTACACACGCTGATTCTCGTCAGCCAGTGCGACGCCCTCAGCGGTCTGCTTGAGGTCGACGGCCGCCAGCAGGTAGTAGGGCGTGTATGCCGGTGAGGCACGCTGGAAGTCGCTCCAGAACTTCGCGGAAATCCAGCGCGGATCGATAGCCGCAAAGCGTGCCTGTGCACTGCTCGCTGTCGAGGACGGGCCTCTCTTGTAGTGACGCGCAGTCTTCATGACCAGCGCACGATAGCCACTGCTCTCGTAGTTCAGGCGCCGAGCCGCTTCGCCGATGACGGCAATGCTCGGTGCCTGGAGAAAATCCTGCTCGAGGGCGATGAAAACTCCTTCCGCAGGAACGGCGTGCGGCGTCACGCTCTTCTGTTCCTCCAGCGCCGCCAGCGTGCGGGGGAACGCCTGAATCACTTCCGGGTTGCTGACGGCCCGGTACAGCATCATGCCAATCGGCAGCGCGAAGAAAACGGCGGTGTAGGCCAGCAGCGGCAGCACCAGCAAGACGGAGAAAACCTGCTTGCGTCGACTGGAACGCTGATGCGCGGCTACCAGCGCGACAGCTTCTGCCGGCGCTGCAGCGGTCGAGGATATGGACATAGTCAAACTTACCTTGCGCGAATGCGTCTGAGCAGTGCCATCGCCATGACGGCCGATGGCACGTTCGTCAAGCCAGGGTTACTGCGCGACCCAGCGGGTGAAGCGAGCCATCAGGTCTTCTTCGTAGTTGACCCAGAACGGGGTATCCAGCAACAAGGCGTCTTTCATGTTGGCCGGGGCATTGGGCAGCGTCTGCACGGTTCTGGCATCCAGCGCGGCACTGGCCTTGCTGTTGACGATTCCATAGGGAATGGCATGGGCAAAGTCCTCCTGGGCCTGGCGACTGAGGATGAAGTCGAGAAGCCGGTAACTCTGCTCCAGGTTCGGCGTGCCCTTGATGATCGTCCAATAGTCCATGCTGTAGAGCTGCTGCTGCCAGATCAGCGGAAACTGACTGCCCTGCTGATTGGCGATGGCGATCCGCCCGTTGTAGGCCGCCGTCATGGCCAGATCACCGGCAGCCATCCACTCCAGAGGCTGCGCGCCGGTTTCCCACCATTGAATGTAGGGTTTGATCTCGTCCAGCTTGGCGAACGCACGATCCTGGCCTTGCTGGGTGGCCAGCACCTTGTAGACGTCCTGCGGCGCCACGCCGTCCGCCATCAAGGCAATTTCCAGGGTCATGCGTGCCTGTTTGCGCAAGCCGCGCTTGCCTGGCCACTTCTGCACATTCCAGAAATCCGCCCAGCTTTTCGGGCCGTCAGCAGCGAACTTCTTCTGGTCATAGGTCATCACCTCGGACCAGACGAAAGCGCCGACACCGCAGGTCGAGAACGCTTCGGGGTCTACCTCGGGCGCATTCTTGAGTCGCTTGAGATCGAGTTCCTCGAGCAGTCCCTGCTCACAGGCCAGTTCCATCTCGTTCTGGTCCATCTGTACCAGATCCCAGGTGGGGTTCCCGGACTCGACCATGGCCTTCTGTTTGGCCAAGCCACCGCCGTAGGTGTCCTGGACGATCGGCAGGCCGCTTTGCGCGGTGAAAGGTTTGAAGTAGGCCTTGTCGAAGGCCTCCTGCGTGACGCCCCCGAAACCGACGGCCGTGAGGTCGCGAGCTTGAGCGATGGTGCTGATTGCACTCACGAAAAGGACAGTGACGAACTGTTTCTTCAACGATGACATGATGCTGTTCTCCTGCGGAGCTAGAGCGGGTTGTGCCAACAAGGCGGAAATTGGGCAGGAGATGTGCTCAGGTCGAGCGATCAAAACTGGACATGCGATAACCCTCTTGTTGTTGTAGGTGGGTGGTGCTTCGGGTGGTGCTTCGGGTGGTGCGGTGTAACCGGGTGTGGATTTCTCAGCCTGCTGCGAAGATGTGGGCGTCCTGCGGCCTCCAGGTGAAGCCGATGCTCTGACCATCACGCAGTGCCCTGACCGCCGCGTCGTTCGGGGTCTTGACGATCACCGTTTCGCCATTGGCCAACCTGAGGTGCACGCGCAGGTGATCCCCCAGGTAGACACGATCGGCGAGCGTTGCCTGGTAACGCGATTCGTCGCTGTGACACAGGCGGATGTTCTCGGGGCGGATCAGCAGATCGACTCGCTGGGTGAGCGCCAGAGGCGCTCCAGCCGCCATGCCGCGCACGACGAAACCGGCCTCCAGGGCGACGTCGAGCTCCGCGCCCTGGCGCTCCAGCGGCCGGCCTCGCAGCACGTTGTTCTCACCGATGAAGGTGGCGACATAAAGATTTTCCGGACGCTCGTAGAGCGAAGTCGGGTCTCCGATCTGGGCGATGTCCCCCTGATGGAAGACGGCGACACGGTCCGACATGGTCAGCGCTTCGCCCTGATCGTGGGTGACGTAAACCACGGTCACCCCCAGATGCCGATGCAGCTGCTTGATCTCGTACTGCATGTGCTCACGCAGGTTCTTGTCCAATGCCCCCAGGGGCTCATCCATCAGGATGACCTGTGGCTCGAAAACCATGGCGCGGGCCAGTGCCACACGCTGCTGCTGGCCGCCGGAGAGCTCGGCAGGACGGCGAGCCTGCATCCCGTGCAACTGCACCATGTCGATGGCGCGCTTTACCTTCTGCTCGATCTCGCTGCGGCCAAGGCCCCGCATCTTCAGCGGATAGGCCAGGTTTTCAGCGACGCTCATGTGTGGGAACAACGCGTAGTTCTGGAACACCATGCCCATACCGCGCTGGTGGGCCGGGACGTTCTGGATCGGTTTACCGCCCATGCGGATCTCGCCACGGGTTGGCGTTTCGAAGCCGGCCAGCATCATCAACGTGGTGGTCTTTCCTGAGCCTGACGCACCGAGCAGCGTCAGGAACTCGCCCTGCGCGATGCTCAGATTGAGGTCCTGGATGACCAGGTTCTTGCCGTCGTAGCTCTTCTGCACGTGGCATAGCTCGATCAGCGGCGACTGATCAGGGAACTGCGAGACACTGTTCATGGGCGTTGTCCGTTGGCGTGGTAGACCTCATCGAGCGCGGCGCGCAAGCGCGCAACCATTTCGCGGATCTGCTCCGCGTCGATGATGTAGGGCGGCGCCAGGGCGATGGCGTCCCCCATGTTGCGAACGATCAGGCCATGCCGGCGAGCGGCGAGCTCGACCTGGGCGCCGATGGCCAGACGAGCCGGGAATGACGCCCGCGACGCTTTGTCCTCGACCAGTTCCAGCCCGGCGACCAGGCCGATGCCGCGTATCTCGCCGATCAGCGGGTGGTCGAGCAGGGGCGAAAGGCTCTGATGCAGCTCGCGTCCCATCGCGGCCGTATGCAGTGGCACGTTCATCTCGCGATAGATGTCCAGCGCTTCCAGCGCGACGGCTGCCGCTACCGGATGCCCCGAGTAGGTGAAGCCATGGCCGAAGCCATCCAGCTCACTGCTCTGCTCCTCCAGCACGGCATAGACCGCCGCGCTGACGAGCACACAGGAAATCGGCTGGTAGCCTGCGGACAGGCTCTTGGCACAGGCCATCAGGTCAGGCGTGAAGCCCATCGTCTGGTGCCCGAACCACTGCCCCGTCCGGCCGAAGCCGCAGATGATCTCATCGGCCAGCATGAGGATGTCATGGCGTGCCAGCAGCGCCTGGACTGCGGCGAAGTAGCCCGTCGGCGGAACGATGACGCCCCCCGCGCCCATGATGGGTTCACTGATGAAAGCGGCAATGTTCTGAGGCCCTTCGGCCTCGATGCGCTTCTCCAGCTGGTTGACCAGGCGCGCACAGAACTCGGCATCGGACTCACCCGCTTGCCCATTGCGGTAATGGTGCGGGCAATCGACATGGATCACCCCGTCAAGCGGCAGGCCAAAGGCCGCATGCATGTTGGGCAAACCGGACAGGGACGCGCCCATGACAGTGGAACCATGGAAGCCTCTCTGGTGAGCGATCACCTTGCGCTTCTGCGGATTGCCCCTGGCCCGGTGGTAGGCCCAGGCCATCTTGATCATCGAATCGTTGGCTTCGGAGCCGGAGCAGGCAAAGAACACCTTCGCCTCGGGCATCTTCGCCAGCTCGCAGATGCGCTCGGCCAGGCGCGCAGTCACCGCCGGCACCCGATGGTTGAAGGTGTGGTAGTAGGGCAGCGTCTCCAGCTGGCGCTGTGCGGCGCCGGCCAGACGCCGGTTGGAAAAACCCAGGCTCGCACACCACAGGCCCGACATCCCTTCGATGTATGCCTGGCCATGCTCATCGATCACATGCACCCCGTCTCCTCGCTCGATCACCAGCGGTCCCTGCCGCTGGTGCCGGCGCATGTTGGTTTGCGAGTGCAAGTGATAGCGCCTGTCGACCTGGGCAATGGTGCTTGTCGGGGGCGTGTGCAGTGACGGCATCGCAGTGATCTCCACGCTAACAGATAACTTATAAATTATGCATTGCATATCCGACGCAAGACTCGACCTGCTCGGCCTGGCTGTCCCGCTGCGGAAAAAAGTACAACCCACCGCTTGTTCATGCAAGATATATCTTATAAGTTATTTGAAGAGCATCGTTAACCGACCGTATCCACAACAACAACCAGGAACTGCAGCCATGCCGATTGCGCCTTCCGCTCACGCTCACACAGCGCCCCCAACGGACCTGATCCCAGAACAGATCGCCTACCTCCAGGAGCGCGCGCAGTTCGTGCGTCTCGAAACAGTGCGACTGATCTCGATTGCCAAGGTCGGCCACTACACATCGGTCTTTTCCTGCGCGGAGATCTTTGCCGCGCTGTACTACGACGCCATGCGCCTGCGCCATGGCGAGCCCAAGTGGGACGGGCGAGACCGATTCCTGATGGGCAAGGGGCACGCCGCCGTCGGCCTGTACCCGATCCTGGTCGACTGGGGGTTCTTCGATAAATCCGTGCTGGATGGCTACACCCGCCTGGGCAATCCGCTGGGTGATCACCCGGACATGCGCAAGGTGGCGGGCGTGGATTTCAGCTCCGGTTCCATCGGCCACGCACTGTCTGGCGGTTTTGGCATGGCCATGGGCGCACGCCTGCAAGAGCAGGCATTCGACGTCTACGTGCTGCTGGGCGATGGCGAGATGCACGAAGGCCAGGTGTGGGAAGCCGCAATGGCTGCAGCGCACTACAAGACCGCCAACCTGATCGCGATCATCGATCGCAATGGCTATCAGCTCGACGGCAAGGTCGACGACATCATTGGCATCGAGCCGCTAGGTGACAAATGGCGGGCCTTCGGCTGGGAGGTGCACGAAGTGGATGGTCACGACGTCGCCGCTGTCGCCCGCCTGCTGCGCCAGCTGAAAGCGGATGAGCAACGCGAGAAGCCGGTATGCGTGATTGCCAAGACCGTGAAGGGCAAGGGCGTCGAGTACATGGAAACCGAGCCGGGCTGGCACCTCGGCTGGCTCGCAGAAGAGGACGAGCGCCTGGCCATCGAAGAAATCAAAGCCCGAGGAGGTGTGCAATGAACGCTCCAGTAAGCCCGGACAGCTGGCAGTACCGTCAGATCAATGCCCGTGCCCCCGGTTTGAACTACCTCTCCAACGGCCTGATCGATCTCGTCGCCGCCGGTCACAAGATCGCGGTGGGCACCGCCGACCTGCAGTATTCCAACGGTTTGAATCGGTTCGCCGAAAAGCACCCGGAGCTGTTCATTCAGTTTGGTATCTCCGAGCAGAACATGGTCACCGCCGCAGCCGGGATCGCCACTACTGGCAGCATGCCCTTCGTGGCCACGTTCGCCTCGTTCCTGGCGCTGCTGTGCTGCGAGCAGATCCGCATGGACGTGGCCTACTCGGCGCTGCCGGTGCGACTGATCGGCCACCACGCCGGTATCAGCCTCGGTTTCTACGGCACCTCGCACCACGCCACAGAGGACCTGGCGATCACCCGTGGCATTGCCGACCTCACGGTGGTCGCGCCGGCTGATGGTCCGCAGCTGGCCGCCGCTATTCGTGCATCGATCCATCATCCACAGCCCATCTACTTCCGCATTGGCCGAGGGCAGGAGCCGAATGTCTATCCGGACGACGTCGTCTTCGAGTTCGGCAAGGCCATCGTCCATGCCCAGGGGCACGACCTGACACTGATTGCCACGGGCAGCATGCTGCACCCCACACTGGCAGCGGCCGAGGCCTTGCGCGCCAGCGGGCTTGCGGTCGGGGTGATCGACATGCACACCATCAAGCCGCTCGATCGCGAGGCCGTGCTGCACGCCGCGCGTCAATGCCCATTGTTGATCACGGTCGAGGAGCACAACGTGCTGGGCGGCCTTGGCGGGGCTGTCGCGGAAGTGCTCGCCGATGTCGGCCAGGGTACCCGCCTGGTACGCCATGGGATCCATGACGAATACAGCCTGATTGCACCGCCTACCCACCTGTACCGGCACTACCGGCTCGATGCGGCCGGGATTGAGGCCGTCGCGCGCGAGGCACTGGCCAAAGGGGGCAAGCATGAGCGTTGATCTCAATGTCGCCCTGAGCGAACGCGCCCGGCAGGTCCTGCCGGGCGGGCACCTCAGCCCCAGTCGCAAGCTGGGACAACCCTATGCCTTCGTGCGTGCCGAGGGTGCGTACCTGTACGACGCCAACGGCCAGCGCTACACCGACTATCACTGCGGTTTCGGCGCTCATGTGCTGGGCCACGGTATCGCGTCCATTCGCGACCGGGTCTTCGAAGTCAGTCAGCGCATAGACCTGATTGGTGCCGGAATCATCGACCTGGAAGTGGAAGCCGCCGAGGCGCTGGTGCGCCTGATTCCCTGTGCGGAGCAGGTCGCCTTCTGCAACAGCGGGTCCGAGGCGACCTACCATGCCCTGCGCCTGGCGCGCGCGGTGACCGGGGCGCAGCGGATCATCAAGTTCCAGGGTGGTTATCACGGCTGGCATGACTATGTCGCCATGAATGGCCAGAGTGCTGCGGAAAAGCTGGACGGCTACGACCCCATGTCGGACGGCATACTGTTCGATGCTGCACGCCATACCGTCATTCTTCCGTACAACGATGCCGACGCCGTGGAGCACTACCTCAAGGCCAACCCCGGCCAGGTCGCGGCCATCATCGTCGAGCCGATCGCGCACAATATGGGCGCGGTCGCCGCCACGCGGGAGTTCCTCCAGGCACTGCGGCTGCTCAGCAGCGAACATGGGGTGATCCTGATCTTTGACGAGGTGATCACCGGTTTTCGCCATGCCCTCGGGGGCTATCAGGCACTGATCGGTGTCACACCGGATCTGGCGACCTTCGGCAAGGCAGCCTCGTCCGGCTATCCGGTCGGCTTCGTGGCCGGACGCCGGGATCTCCTCGAACGCGTCGGCCGCAGTGGCGAACGTGGCGTGTTCATGGGCGGGACGTTCAACGGCACGCCCTCCACACTGGCGGCCGTACTGGCGACAATCGACGCACTTTCGCAGCAGGGTGTCTACGAGCGCTTGTTCGCCCTGGGTGATTACCTGCGCAGTCAGCTGGACGGGATCATCGAACGACTGGGCATCGAGGCCCAGAGCGCCGGATTCGGCTCCGTATGGCTGCTGTATTTTTTCAGCGGGCCGTACCGCCAGTACCGCGACCTGCTCGCCAATGATGACGAGCTGGATCTGGCGCTGCGCCGGCGCCTCATCGAACAGCGGCAGATCTTCCAGCCCCTGCAGTTGAAACGCCTGTACCTGTCGGCCAGCCACACCCGGGAAATCGTTGACGATACGCTGGGGCTGATCGAGGACAATCTGCGCAGCCTGCGTCGCTGACGTGCCATCGCTCAGGCAGGACGCCGACGGCGGATAAATCATCTGGCAATAGGTTATATTTTATAAATGGTGCGAAACGCACCATTTATGGATCAATGGAGTCAGACGTGCAGATTCAACCGCTGGAACAAGGAAATTTGTCGGCCCGGGCTTACTACTCGATTCGCGAAGGGCTGATTGCCGGCAACTTCAAGCCTGGCGAGCGTCTGGTCATGCAAGATCTTGCCGAGCGCCTGGGCACGAGCGTGACGCCCGTGCGCGAGGCATGCCTGCGCCTGGTCAGCGAGCGCGGCCTGGAACTGCGCTCAGGCCGCTTCGCTATCGTGCCCACGCTGACGCTGAGTCGTTATATCGAGGTTCGCACCATCCGCATTGCCCTGGAAGGCCTGGCCGCCGAGTTGGCGACTCGCCACGTCACAGCCGAGAACCTGGCAACGCTGGAAACGCTGCACGCCAGATTCGAAGAGGCCGAGCAGCAGAACGACGCCGTCGCCGCCATGCAGTACAACCGAGAATTTCATTTCACGCTGTACCGGCTGTCCGGCATGGAGATGCTGACCGCGCAGATCGAGGGGCTGTGGGTTTCCATGGGACCTATCTTGAATCTGTTCTACAGCAAGGGGCACAACACCTACCTCGGCGCCAGTGCTCATCTGACGCTCATGGATGCCCTGCGCGAGAAGAAGCCCGCCAAGGCGCGCAAGGCAATCGCGGACGACATCCTGGGGGCCAGCGACAGCATCATCGAATTCATCGACGGCCGCGAAAGGACCGAACAGCGTTAACCCGCCCGTCCATGTGACCCGGCACCTGTCCAGCCCACGCCCTGGGCCTGAGACATCTCATTCTCATCCTCACGGATCTACCTTATGGATATGGATTGGAGTCAGGCCCTGCAAGAGAGCCTGAGTTGGCTTGCAGTGGCGACTGTCGTCACCTTCATCGTGTTCGCCGGAGCCTCGGCCATGGCCATTCGCTGGACCCGCTGGGGTCGTCAGTTCTGGCAGATAGCCGGCCCCTACCTGAGCCCGCGAAACAGCTGGAAACCCTTGCTGGTGTTCGCCGTGCTGTTGGTACTGGCGCTGTTCGCGGTGCGCATGAACGTGCTCTTCTCATTCTGGTACAACGGCTTCTACAGCGCGCTGCAGGCCCTGGATCAGAAGGCGTTCTGGTTTCTCCTCGGCGTCTTCGCGGTCCTGGCGACCATCCATGTGCTGCGCGCCCTGTTCAACTACTACGTGACCCAGGCCTTCAGCATCCGCTGGCGGATCTGGCTTACCGAGCGCCTCACCGCCGACTGGATGAACGGCGACGCCTACTATCGCGGGCAGTTCCTCGACACCCCGGTGGATAACCCCGATCAGCGCATCGAGCTGGATGTGAATGCCTTCGTCAACTACTCGGTAAGCCTCAGCCTCGGTGCCGTCAGCGCACTGGTATCGCTGGTCGCCTTCACCGGCATTCTCTGGGGCCTGTCGGCGCCACTCAGCGTCGCCGGCGTGGAAATCCCCCGGGCGATGGTGTTCGCCGTCTACATCTACGTGATCATCGCCACCTGGATCGCCTTCCGCCTCGGTCGGCCGCTGATCCGCCTGAACTTCCTCAACGAGAAGCTGACCGCGAACTTCCGCTACGCCCTGATGCGCCTGCGCGAGTACGCGGAGAACGTAGCCTTCTACCAGGGCTCGGCCATCGAGCGTGGCACCTTGCTCGGCCGCTTCTCGGCACTCATCGGCAATGTCTGGGCACTGGTCTACCGGAGTCTGAAGTTCGACGGCTTCAACCTCGCCGTGAGCCAGGTGGCAGTGGTCTTCCCCTTCATCCTGCAGGCACCGCGCTTCTTCAGCGGCGCGATCAAGCTGGGCGACGTGATGCAGACCTCCCAGGCCTTCGGCCAGGTGCAGGACTCGCTGTCATTCTTCCGTTCCTCCTATGACACCTTCGCCCAGTATCGCGCCACCCTCGACCGTCTCACCGGCTTCCTCGACGCCAACCAGCAATCACGCGAGCTGCCAAGCGTGACGCGAATCGCCCAGAGCGAGGCGCTGGACATCGTCGGCATGCAGGTGCAGCGCCCCGACGGCCATCACCTGTTGCAGGACCTGAATCTCAACCTGCGACCCGGCCAGGCCCTGCTGATCAAGGGCCCATCCGGCAGCGGCAAGACCACCCTGCTGCGAGCCCTGGCCGGCCTGTGGCCCTACGCCGAAGGTGAGGTGCGCTGCCCCGCGGGCAGCAACGCGCTGTTCCTTGCCCAGCGTCCCTACCTGCCGCTGGGCGACTTGCGCAGCGCCATTGCCTACCCCGCCAGCAGTCTGCCTGGAGACGACGAGCGCCTGCAGCAGGCCCTGCGTCAGGTCAATCTGGCCCACCTGACAGACCGACTGGACCTGAGCAACGATTGGTCGCGCATTCTCTCGATCGGTGAACAGCAACGCCTGGCCTTCGCTCGCGTACTGGTCAACCGGCCACGCATCGTGTTCCTCGACGAATCCACCTCGGCCATGGACGAAGGCCTGGAGCATGCCCTCTATTCGCTGCTGCGCCGCGAGATGAGCGACAGCGTGCTGGTCAGCGTCGGCCACCGCGCCACCCTGTCCAGGTTCCATACGCACCGCCTGGAACTGGACGGACAAGCCGCCTGGTCGCTGACCGAGCAGGCTGCGCACGAGCCGCCTGCCTTGAGTTGAGTACGCGGGTGCAGGCATGCCATTGGCCGATCAGCCCGTACCTGCATGCAGCAGGAAGCCAGTGCCCGCATCGACGGTGCTGGCTACGCTGGGGCGCTGCCCCCTCGTAGCCTGACGAGCGCCTTGACAGCGGGTGAGCCAGAGGCAGGCGGACCGCGCCCAGGCCTGTCGCCGAACCGTCGTGGCGAGGAGCCCATGGCCGGCCCACTCATCAACGACACGACCGCCGACCGACCCGGGCTGACAGCTCAAGCAGCGCAAGCCTGCATACCCCGTGGGACAGCCGTCTACTCGGCTCTCTCCTGCTCTGGCACATAGATCATCCGGCCGTCTGCCAGGCGATAGGTCACACCGGCCTTGGTGCCCTGCCCTTCGCCGATACTGCCATTGGATTCGTAGCGCTTAAGCTCCTCGCCATCTTTCACCAGCATGCGCATGTCGGCTTCACCGGGGTTTTCGATGACCACGACCTTGTCCTGGCTGAAGGGATTGAGCGGGTTCTGCACGATGACCACCAGCAGGATACCTATAACGACCAGAAACAGGTCGATCAGGTTGACCATCGAGATGATCGGATCGTCCGCCTCGTCATGTTCGAGAAAGCGCATCAGGCCTGCTCCCACGCACGCTCGATGCTACGAAGTTCCTGCAGCAGCCAACGACGGCGAACGGTAAGGATGAAGAAGGTGATGCTGGCGCTGAGCAGGGCGACGATCACCGAGGAGAACGCCACCACCATGTTCTCGCCAATGCCCTGAGCGTCGTTGCGGGTCAGCGCCAGTAGTGCAGGCCCCATCGGAATCATGGTGGCCACCAGGCCAAGCATCGGTGCACTGCGCGAGGTGATCCGCAGCCACTCCAGCTGCTTCATGATCCAGAGTTCAAGATCATCGCTGCTGCCGCCATGTTGCTCGTACCACCTGGCCAGCCTCGACTGGTAGCTAGCACGGTGACGTTGCCAGGCTTCCAGCGCGAAAGCGCCCAGAGCAAAGCAGGCATAAGCCAGCGACGCCAGGATCAAGAGCATGACGGGAACGAGGAAAAGCCGGGTGATTTCGTAGATGCTGGTTTCTAGACCGTTCATAACGCAGGTTCCGTCATTCGAGAATTTGTAAGACCCTGCCGAATGGCACCGGCCATGAAGCAGGCAAACAGCAGGGCGAAGCCGAGCCACAACAGCCACCGAGGTTGCTCATCGCCCTGGGCGGGCATCACCTCCTCGAGCACCTGACCGCTGACAACCTGAGCGGCAGCCCCTGCATCCGACGACGGAGTGTTCTGGCCAGGGCTGTGCAAGCCGAAACCTGCGGCCAGCTGTTCGCTGAACTGCCGGGTAAGCGCTTCCCCAACCTCACCCGCCTCTGTACTTGCCAACTGCTGACGGCGCTCGACCAGCTCGCGGCGGGTCTGCTCGCTGGCATCCCAGTAGCCTTTGCGGATGGCCTCGAGCATGCGCTCGATGAGTTGAGCCTGAGCCGTTGGGTTGTGCTGCTCGAACCAGGCGTCGAGACCAAGCTCGCGCTTGTCCATGACGTAGGTGTCATGAATCGCCTGCCACTGATCATCACGCACCATGGTGCGATCGGTGGCCTGCCAGCCCCACAGGTTATTCACCAGGTTGAGCATCTCCAGCGTGCCGGCGTAGCCCTCCTTCTGCATCTCACCGATCCACTGCGGATTCAGGTAGCGACCACGCAGCTCGGTCGCGAGGAACCGGGCGGCGCCCGTGGTGCGCGGCTCGCTCTTGCGCAGATCGGCTATGTACAGCACCGGACTGCGGCCATCGAGATGCCGCACCGCAGCCGAGAGACCACCGAGAAACTCGAAGGGGTGATCGGTGGACAGCAGCCCATTGAGTTCGGACGAACGTGACATCACGGCGGCCTCAACCCCCTTGAGCTGCTCGGCGAACAGATTGCCGCCCTCCAGCTTCACACCCCAGGCTTGCGCACCGTACCCATATTGCAGGCGCTGCAAAAACTGCTGGCCGAGCGCCGCATCGTCATCCCATTTCGTCGAGTCCAGGGCCAGCTTGGAAACGCCGCTACCATAGTCGCCCGGTTCGTTGCCAAACACGCGCAAACGTGACAACTGCTGTGCCTGTTCGGCGGACACACCCTGCGCCTGCAAGCGCACGGCCAGCGCCCGGCTGTTCGCGGCAATGACATTCCCAGGCTCGTCCAGCTCAGCCAGACGATCGGCCGCATCTGCGAGCAGGCGCATGAAGCCGTCGAACTGATCCCGGTACACGCTGGTGACCTGCAAGACGGCGTCGATACGTGGTCGTCCCAGTTCGCCGGCGGGAATGATATCCAGCGCCACTACCCGGCCACCGTCATCCCACACCGGGCGAAGGCCCATGGCATGCAGCACCTGGCTCTCGACAATGCCCAGGTGCCTCAACGCCTCCGACGACCACAGGCTGAACGCCAGCTTCTGCGGCGCCTGCCCCTCATGGTCCGCGCGGTACTGGCCGATCAGCTGCGCCAACGCCTCCTCACCCGCCGCATAGGCCGCCCGTGTCGGCACCTTGTCAGCCTCGAAGGCATAGAGGTTGCGGCCACTCGGCACATCGGGATTGCGGACCGGGTCGCCGCCCGCCCCCGGCGCGACGAAAGCGCCGGACAGTCCTGCCAACAGTGCTTCCAGTTCCTGCGTATCGGCAAGCTGTCGATCCAGTTCGATGCCCCTGTCGATCAGCTCACGCAGTTCGGCAGACTCGATCGTCTCCGCGGCCACGCCATCCCTGAGATAACGCTGCAGGGTTCGGTAAGGCAGTGAGTTCTGCAGTTCACGGTAGTCGCTGGCGAATACCTCGTCGGGGTCGAGCCCCAGCGCCTGGTAGTACGCCTTACCCAGCTGCTGCATCACCGTACTCAGCCGATGTTCGGCCGATGCCGGCTCACCGAAGGTATGTAACCCAAGCGGCGTGGCGCCGCGTGCAAGTTCGTGCAAGTGATCATGCAGGACGGCGAAGAATGCCGGGAAATCCGCACGCATCGACGCCTCATCCCAACCCAGGTCGGTCTGCATGTCCATGGCCACGACCGCCGTCCATATCTGCTCGGCGGTTTGCTCGCGTACGGCGCCTTCGTCCAGCTGTTGGTATTCGTGGATCGTCTGGTGCAGATCGCGCAGCTCGTCATAGAGGCCGGCCGGTGCGAAGGCCGGCGTCTGATGGCTGATGGTGACGGCGCGCCCCCTGCGCCTGGCCTGAATGGCCTCGCCGATGTTGTCCTGGATATAGGGATAGAAGACCGGCAGGTCGCCGACGGCGAGAAAGGGATAATCATCGGCGGACAAGCCGCGATCCTTTCCTGGCAGCCACTCCTGTGTACCGTGGGTGCCGAAGTGGATCAGCGCATCGGCGCCGAAGCGCTCGCGCACCAGCTGGTAAGCCGCCATGTAGAGATGGTCCGGCGGCACCTTGCTATCGTGGTAGGCCTCGCCTGGCCGCCCCGCTCTCGGTGGCTGCGGTAAAAGCAGCAACGTGCCCAGGTGCAAGGCCGGGATCACGAACTGCATGACGCCATCGACCTCGCGCAGTGCCCAGTGTTGCGCCGGCTCGCCCCAACGGGCGGTCAGCGCATCGCGCGTCGCCAGCGGCAGGCGCGCGAACCAGGCCTGGTAATCCTTCAATGGCAGCGTGTCGGCCAGCCCCTCGCGCAGCAGTTCATCCAGGGTTTCCGGGCGGTAGTAACCCGCCAACAGGCGTTGAGCGGCATCGATCAGATCGGCCTCCGATGTCGCGGGCACCTCGTATCCCGCGCGGCTCAGGGCCGCACTCAACGCAGCCAGGCTGGCGGGCACGTTGAGGTGAGACGCAGCGACGTTCCGTTCACCGTCCGGGTGATTCCAGAACATCAGCGCGAGTCGTTTGTCCTGCGCTGGCAATTGACGCAGGCGAATCAGCCGATCCAGCTTGTCGAGCAGCGCTTCGGCCTGACCGGGCATGAGCCTCGGTTCCCCCTCCTCCAGTGCGCTGATCACCAGCGGATCGCTCATGCCCCAGCTTTCCGGAACGCTGAGAAAGGTCGACGCCGCGCGTGCCTCCATGCCACTGGTCTGAGCCTGCCACTGCTGCTCGCTACCGCCGCGATGAGCGAATGTCTGCAGCACCGGCACACCGAGCTGCAGGAACTCCTGCTTTCGCGCCGGACCGTTCTGCATGTGCTGGAGATTCACCAACGCCTGCAGGTCGGCAGTGGCGAATAGCTCAACAAGCGCATGCGGGTTGGCATCATCGAACCAGAACACCAGCGGCAACTGCCCATGTCGTTCGCTGCGTTCGATGAGCTCGTCGATGGCCTGCAACTGGGCATCGGCAATGGCACCGCGGTGAATGGCGAACGCCACCCGTGGCGCGGTTGGCTGCCAGCGTTCACGCCCCCACTCGAGATAGTCATCGAGCGTGGCGAATGGCGACGGCGCATCAGGATGATAGAAACCGGTTTTCGGCAGTTCGACAGGAGCCGGTAAATCATCGAAAGGCAGACCCGCCTTCCTGCGCTGAGTCAGCGTGAACAGTTGTTTGAGGTTGGTCTCGCCCCCATTGCCGTAGTAGCCGATCAGGCGCATCGCCAGCGGCGGCGGCAGGTTGCCATAGGCCGGCGGACCGCCACCGACGCGAATCCAGGGCACGGGCAAACGTTCCAGTACGTCGCCCAAACGCTGCTGCACTGCCTGCAGGTCGGACGGACGCGGCGTGTCCATGATCAGCAGATCGACCGCCGCCAGCCACTCACCATCAGGTGCCTGTTCGGCACCACTGCGCAGGCTGGAAAATTCGACGCCCTGCTGCTTCGCCCAGGCAGCGAGACGCGCATGCTTGCCAGCCAGCACGAAGTCGCTGCTGAGCATGCGTACCTGTGCAGGCTCGGCAGCGGCCTGCAGGCTCCAGCTCAGGCAGCAGAGCAGAAGGATCAGGCCACGCATCAGAACGTGGCAACCAGGCCGACGTGATAGGTGCGCCCGGGCTCGGCATAGACGAAGCGCTCACTCTGATCCGCCAGGCGTTCGTCACCGATGTTCTCGATACCGCCGCGCAGCGTCAGGTTACTGCTCAGCTTCTGGCTCATTTCCAGATGCCACAGGCTGTAGGCCGGCAGCGAGTAGGCCACGTTGCTGCTGTAGGTCAGCTGGCTTCCAATGTACTCGGTGCGCAACTGAGCCTCGAAGGTGGACGTCGGCTGCCATTGCAGCACGCTGTTGGCAAGATGTCTGGAACGGTCTCCCAGGCGCTGCCCGAGCGTGCGGTTGCGCGCATCCAGGTAGGTGTAATTGAGCTTCCAGCTCAGCGTGCTGCTCAGATCCACCCCTGCGCCCAACTCGACACCGCGGATACGGGCCTTGTCCACGTTTTCGTAGTTACGCAGCTCACGCCCACGCACACCGCAGCTGGCTACGCAGACCGTCTGGATCAGATCCTCCACGTCATTCTCGAAGAGCATGCCGCTCAGCGACCAGCCCTGTGCCTGGTAATCCGCGCCCAGCTCATAGGACGTATTGGTTTCCGGCTGCAGATCGGGGTTGCCGACGATGGTGAATCGACCGCCGCCGCCGACGGCAGAGTAGCCCGGCGACAACTGTTTCAGGCTTGGTGCCTTGAAGCCTTTGCCGACGCCAGCGCGCAGGGTCAGCTGATCGTTGAGATGGTGCAGCAGGTAGACACGCGGGCTGTTCTCCCAACCGAACTGCTCGTGCTTGTCGAAGCGGCTGCCCAGTGTCAGCGACCAAGCGGGACTGAAAGCGATCTCGTCTTGCAGGAAGACCGCGCGATGCAGTGCCTCATCCTCGCCCCGAGCGTTGACCGAACGATCCTCCAGCTCCTCCTTGCGCCACTCGCCACCAACGGTCACCCGATGCATATCGAGCAACGGCACACTCAGATTGCCGTCCACCACGCTGTCGGTCAGACGCTGCGGGCTGCTGGGGACTGCCCCGCCACTGCGGGAGTTCTTGCGCTCCAGCTGATTGCGATAGGCACGCAACTGACTGCTGCCCCACAGCCAATCACCAGAGTGCGCCAACGACCAGCGTTCCCGTTCGATGATGTCAGTGGCCTCGTAGTCCCTCGATGCGCCACCACCCGTTTCGCTATTGCGCCAACGCCGCTCGCGTCCGCTTTCGTATCCGAAGTCGATGCGCTGCGCGTCGTCCGGCGTCCAGCTCAGCGTTGCACCGCCGCTGTTGCCGTTACGACCTTCCAGTTCGGAAAGATTGCGACTGTCGAAGTCTGGCGTTTCCTGCTGACGCTGGCTCTCGGCATTGAGTACCAGCCCCAGCACACCCGGCAACAGGGGGCCGCTGACGTACCCTCCCGCCTGGTGCGTTTGCCCACCCAGGCCATCCTCACGAACGCCCCCCTCGACGAAACCACTACCCAGCCAGGTGTCGGTCGCCTTGCGCGTGATCACGTTGACCACGCCACCCAGCGCTTCGGAACCGTAGAGTGAAGACATAGGCCCACGTACCACCTCGATGCGTTCGATGGCCTCGACCGGCACCCAGCCCAGGTCGAAATCGGAGTGGGCGATGGCTCCGGCTGATGGACTGATGCGCTTGCCGTCGATGAGCACCAGGGTGTGCTCGCTGGACATGCCGCGAATGCTGATCCCCCGGCGACTCATACCGATGCCGTTGAACTGCAAGCCTTCGCTTCCACGCAGTGCGTCCTCGAGATCTCGCACGGGGCGCCTGCTCAGATCCTCAGCAGTGATGACAGCGACACTGGCCGGCACATCCTTCAGCGCACGCTTGGTACTGGTGGCGCTGACCACCGTTGGTTCCAGCATCAGCACCTCGGCCTGACCGCCAAGCGGTAAAAAGCTGAATGCAAGCAACGACAAAGAACGGCGCGGCGCAAAGCGACGCATCTTCAAGACTGGCATAGCGATCCTTCCAACGGGCAGATCTGCGATCTGATTGGCGATTGTTGTGAGACAGGGTGAGGTAAAAGGCTGTAAATGCAGCTCAATTGAAATGCAATGTTATTTCATAACATCATTTCGGTCAAAAAATACTCACCCAATCCAACCGAGCCCGCCGTGCCCGACGCTCAGCCCTCAACATCTGCCTGAGGAGAAGGGCCTATTGGCGCTGACTTACCACGACCAAACCGGCCTTCAAGGACATCATGCGAGGTACCGCGGATTGACTTCCTCCTTTCGAGTCTGAGCCTGAAAGAAGGCCGACACTGGGCCGTAATCCTGTTCACATAGCAAGTGGTCGGACGCGACTAGTCCCCTCGCCCCTGTGGGGAAAGCGTTAGGGCGGGCCGCGTCCGGAGAGGGGGACACTGGCAGTTTTGCGGCATTTTCAGCCCTCTCCCCCAGCCCCTCTCCCATAAATGGGAGAGGGGAGCCAAACCTGTGCAACCTTGAATACACAGCATTACGACACTGGTCCGGCCCCTTCAGGTATGCCGCGCTCAGGCCTTGCCCAGGTCCACGGTGACGATCTCGCGGCGCTCGGCCATGCTGGCCGGAACCTTGTCCTCGTCCGTGAAGAACTGCTGGTACCACTCGCGCAACGGGTAGACCGGGCCGTCGGTCTCGGCCAGTACCGGTTTGTCGATGCGAACCTTGTTCTTCCAGATCGCCACATCCTGATAGAAGGAGTCGCGGTTGCCGTTGACATAGCCCAGCGCCACCTGGCGATTCTGCTCCTCGGTGTAACCCGGTACACGCTTGACCATGCAGCCGAAGCGCAGCAGGAAGCTGTTGGGTGTGATCGGCACATGGCTGTTGAGCAGCACGGCATGGATCTGCTGGCCGCCGAATTCAGAACTGATGCGCGTAAAATGCGTCGCCGGACCGTAGTAGGCGGAGTCGGCTTCCAGTCCGCCACCCAGGAACTGCGAGTCACCGCGAAAGCGCTGGTGGCCGATGTGGCCTTCGAAGACGTTGGAGAAATGGACGGCGGGCGTACTGTGAACCGGCCCGAAGTGCTGGGCATCGACCAGGTTGTCGACCAGCTCGCGCGGGTTGGTTTCGATCAGCATGGTGTCGATGTTCCACTCATGGATCCACTCGTCGCTGTCCATTTCCGCCAGGTGCGGAATGACGACGCCATCGCGCGGAGGATTACCCTCTGGGTTGTTCCACACGAACAGCAGATTGTTCTCCTCGCAGGTCAGCCAGCTCCGGGGCCTGGCCTTCGGCGGAATGCGCTTGCGGTAGGGAATCTCCACGCAGCAGTTGCCGCCAGCATCGTACTGCCAGTGGTGGAAGGGACAGACCACGCGGTCGTTCTCGACGGCGCCATGGGACAGGTCGGCGCCCATATGCGGGCAGTAGGCATCGAGGATATGGATCAGACGCCGGAGAGACGCCGCCCCGCCGGGTTGACGGCCCCACCCGCGCACGCAACCGCTTGCGTTCGGGTCAGCGCGACCACGCTGTTGAGCATGATCCGCACCAGCTCGGTTTGCCGGCGCACGCCGGTTTTCGAGAAGATCGAGCGCAGATGGGCTCGGGCCGTATTGCGGCGGATGTTCAGCGCCTCGGCAGCCTCTTCCAGAGACAGACCATTGGCCAACTCCAGGGCCAACGCGGTTTCCGCCGGTGTCAGGTTGAACAGCTGCTTGGTCACGAGGCTGCTGGCCTGGGACTTGCCGACGGCATCCCGGATATAGACCAGCGCCGTGGGCCGCCCCTTGCCCTCGACCAACTCCTGGGAGGGTATGGTCTCGACAACGAGGCCGAAACTCACCTGCCCGGACGGGCGTGAAATGGACATCACCTCGGCCCTGTCCGCGCCAGCCACACCCTGGCGCATGGCAGCACCGCGCAGAACCCGCTGCAGCTCCCGGTTGTCACTCGGATAGGTCGCCTCCAGACGTCCGCCAACCAGTTTCAGCCCGTCATTGCTGCTGAGGATCTCCTGAGCAACCGGGTTGAGTTCCAGAACCATGCTGCTCTCGTCCAGGACCATGGTGGCGATCGACAAGCGCCCGATCGCCTGGGAATACAGACTGCCGAGAGATGCACTGCGATCAAACTGGGAATACACATGAACCGCTCGCCGAATATGTGGCAGAAACAGTTCGCAGAGCTTGCGCTCATCCTCGGAAAAGCGCGGGCTGGACTTGGGGCGGCTGATGCGAAAACGCAGAAGCCCGCCATCGGGCGTGGTGATATTTGCCAACAGCGAGTCGAACACATTGTGGGGCTGGCAATACAGCAGGTAAAAGGTCGAACGCTCCCATTCACTGTCGCTCATCAGGTCCGCAATGGTGAAAACCTCATTGGGCGCGAGATTGGTAAAGGGAGCCGCCTGGTCGTGGTAGCTGATGAAAAGCACTTCGCCACTGAGATCTCCTACGCCCTCGACCTCGCCCGAAACGATCATCGGGGCCAGTTCAGGCTCATCGGTCGCACGCATGATCAAGGTCACAAAGTTGGCCTGAAACAGTTGCCGGAGCTGATTCAGGGCCTCGCCCAAGGCACGAGGTTCGAACGCGGCGTCATACATGCTACTGATGATCCTGTCGTACTGAGCCACGTTGAGTCCGACTCTTTCCAGCATCTGATCTTGCGTCGTGGAGCTCATGGTCACACCTCACAGAGCAGGTCCGGCCTGTCATTTGTTGTTATCAAGCGTTTCGGCTGACAGGCAGCACGCATCTCCCGAAACGGTTGGCTACACAAACTCCTTACCCCCCCCCTCATATCTACACCCAAACCCAACTGCCAACGGCCAGAGGGCGACGGACGGGATCGTAGAAAGCCAGGTGCAGCAACTTCATCGCACGCGAGCCTCAGCGACATGCCTGAAAAACCCCATGAACGTATCCGTACGGCATCAGGTCGCAGTCACCGGCAAGGGAGCAGGATGCGATGTGCGAAGCCCCCAGCCACGCAGGCCATGCGCCGAATACCAACGCCACTGCCATTTTCTCGTCAACTAGCGCAGGGACGCCCAGAACGCCCCCATCTGCTCGGGCACAGGCGGATATGGAAGAGCGTGCGAGCTGGCGCTGGCGTAAGGAAGCGGTGCGGGTGCAGCGCTATCGGGAAGCATCTGGTCGCGTGCCGTGAGCAGGCAGATCGCAGCGACAGACAAGAGCAGGACGACAGCCTTGATCCTGCATGAACTGGGAGATAACGGGCTACGTGGGACAGTGAACATAGCAGTACCTCTGTTGTTCTTGTTCTATCCACCCGACGGCTGCGACACCGGTAAACGGGGGGGATGACTCGATCTTCTGACCAGGAAACGGCACCAGCATCGTCCAAACGGACTAGACGACACCCTGCTGATCCCATGCGCGCACGCTCATGGCAACTCGAACAGACCGGCAGCGCCCATGCCGCCGCCAATGCACATCGACACCACGACATGACGGGCACCCCGCCGGCGCCCCTCCAGCAGCGCATGGCCAACCATCCGCGAACCGGACATACCGAACGGATGGCCGATGGCGATGGCCCCGCCGTTGACGTTCAGGCGGTCATTGGCAATCCCCAGTGCATCACGGCAGTGCAACACCTGACAGGCGAAGGCTTCGTTGATTTCCCACAGGTCGATGTCCGCGACGCTCAAGCCGAAGCGCCTGAGCAACCTGGGTACGGCATGCACCGGGCCGATGCCCATCTCCTCCGGCGCACAGCCGGCGACGGCTATGCCACGGTAGATTCCCAGCGGCGTCAGGCCACGGCAGCGGGCTTCATCGGCACTCATCAGCAGGCAGGCACTGGCACCATCGGAGAACTGCGAGGCGTTGCCAGCGGTGACGAACTCGCCCTGCCCCACCCACTTGCCGTCCTTCCACACCGGCTTGAGCGCGGCCAGGTCCTCGAGCGTGGTACTCGGGCGGTTGCACTCGTCGCGCTCGACCAACACCGCTTCATGGCCGCTCGGGTTGCCCTGCTTGTCGAAGCACAGCTTGTCGGCGTGCAGCGGCACGATTTCCTCGGCGAAACGTCCGCCCTGCTGGGCCGCCGCCGTGCGCTGCTGACTCTGCAGGGCATACTCGTCCTGCGCAGCACGGCTGATGGCGTAGCGGCGCGAGACGATCTCGGCCGTTTCGATCATCGGGATATAGGCACTCGGCATCACCTCGAGCACCGCCTGGGACTGCGCACGATAGGTGTTCTTGTGCGGTGTCTGGGTCAACGACAGCGACTCCACTCCGCCGGCGATGGCGATATCCAGCTCGCCGCTGAGAATGCTCCTGGCCGCCACGCCGATCGCCATCAACCCGGAAGCGCACATGCGGTCCAGCGCCATGCCCGGCACACTGTGCGGCAGGCCGGCGGTGTAGGCACACAGACGGCCGATGTTGTACGCCTGGGTACCCTGCTGCACCGCAGCGCCCATGATCACATCGCCGACCGCAGCGCCCTCGACGCCGGCGCGTTCGAGCACGGCCCGTACCACATGGCCACCGAGCACCGGTGCCTCGGTGTCGTTGAACGAACCACGAAAGGATTTGGCCAGCGCGGTACGCGCAGTGGCGACGATAACGGCTTCAGTCATCAGGGCTCTCACTCGGGAATGGGGTTGAAGGTGTAGCGGCTGAGGGTGTCGACCACACAGCCCGGGCGCTCGCTGCCCTCGATCTCGACGGTGATGCGCACCAGGAACTGCACGGCAGCGCCAACCCGCTCGGCCCCCAGCACCTCGCCACGCCCGCGCACCCGCGCGCCGACCCTGACCGCTGCGGGAAAGCGCGTGCGCTCGCTGCCGTAGTTCACCCCCATCGCCAGGTTCTCGATGCGCATCAGCTGCGGCATGAACAGGTTGGCCAGCGACAGGGTCAGGTAGCCATGCGCGATACAGGCACCGAACGGGCCCTCGGCGGCGCGCTGCGGGTCCACATGAATCCACTGGTGATCGCCGGTGGCCTCGGCGAACAGGTCGATCCGCTCCTGGGTGACGGTGATCCACTCGCTGTGGCCCAACTGCATCCCGACAGCGCCCAGCATTTGCTCCGCACTCTTGAATACCTTGCTCATCCGCACCTCCTCAGGCGTGCTGCGAACTGACCGAAAGCACTTCGCCCACCAGGTACGAGGCGTAGTCACTGGCCAGAAAGATCATCACGTTGGCGACTTCCCAGACCTCCGCCGCACGGCCGAAGGCCTCACGGCTGGCCAGTTGTTCCAGCAGTTCCTGGCTGGAGGCTTTCTTGAGGAAGTCATGCAGGGCAATGGACGGCGCCACGGCATTGATACGCACGCCGTGCTCGGCGGCTTCGACCGCGCTGCAGCGGGTCAGCGCCATCACCCCGGCCTTGGCGGCGGCGTAGTGGGCCTGCTCCTTCTGCGCCCGCCAGCCAAGCACCGAGGCGTTGTTGACGATGGCACCAGCGCCGCGTTTCTCCATGTGCGGTAGCATCGCGCGGGTCATGCGGAAGGTCCCGTTGAGGGTCACGTCGACCACTCGCAGCCAGTCGTCATCGCTCATTGCGCTGAGCCGTTTCTGCCCGCCGAGACCGGCGTTGTTGATCAGTACATCGACACCGTCCAGGGCCTGCTCGGCAGCGCTCACCAGGGCCTGCACCTCGTCCTCCACCGCCACATTGCACAGCTGCCCATGGATGGCCTGCAGACCGGTCTCCGCCTTGAGGCGCACGACCGCATCTTCCAGGCGACGCGGATGGATATCGGAAATCATCAGGGCACGGCAGCCTTCCTCGGCGCAGCGCCTGGCGGCGGCATAGCCGATGCCGGCGCCAGCCGCTGCGGTGATCAGCACCGACTTGCCAGCCAGCAGCTGGTGGCCCGGAACGTAGGGGGGAGCGTGTTTCACGGCAAGACCTCGGCAGTAGACGACATGCGAGCAGATTTAACGGCCCCACCTTGCCCCGCGCATCGTCAAAACGGACGGTACGCCAGCGGAGAACGAGGTCTTGCGAACAGCCCTCGGGGCGGTCTTGCGAAGGTTCGAGGGCGGCCGGCTCAGCTGCCGTAGACCTTCTGCGCCGGCACCTCGAGCGCCAGCAGCTGGGCCATGGCCTGGCCGATCTCTGCAGGAGCCCAGCGCGCGCCCTTGTCCACCCCGGCGGTGCTGCGCCAGCCGTCGGCGATGGAAATCCGCCCGCCCTCGGACTCGAACACACGACCGGTGACATGCGCGGCCGCCTCATGGGCCAGCCAGGCCAGCAGGCTGGACACGTTCTCCGGTGCCCAGTAATCGAAGCTGCCATCCGTCGGCGCGGCCATGCGCGCGGCCATGGATTCGACGGCGCTGGTCATACCAGTACGTGCAGCCGGTGCCACGGCGTTGGCCGTGATGCCATAGCGTCCCAGCTCGGCCGCCTGGTTGAGCGTCAGCGCGGCGATACCGGCCTTGGCTGCGGCGTAGTTGGACTGGCCGATGGAACCCTGCAGACCGGCACCGGAGGTGGTGTTGATGATGCGCGCGTTGACCGCCTTGCCGGCCTTGGACAGGTCGCGCCAGTAGTGCACGGCGTGCGCACTGATGCAGAAGTGCCCCTTGAGGTGCACGCTCATGATCGCGTCCCACTCCGCCTCGGTCATCGAGGCGAACATACGGTCGCGGTTGATGCCGGCGTTGTTAACCACCACGTGCAGGTCGCCGAAGCAGTCGATGGCCTGCTTCACGGCGTTTTCACTGTCGCCGTAGTGGGTGATGTCGGAGGCGTTGGCCACCGCCTTGCCACCGGCGGCGATGATCTCCGCGACCACCGCCCGCGCTGCGGCCAGGTTGATGTCGTTGACCACCACGCAGGCACCCTCGCCAGCGAACACCCGTGCATGGGCGGCGCCCAGGCCAGCGCCTGCGCCGGTGATGATGGCCACCCGGCCGTTCAGGATTCCCATCTTCAATTCTCCCGGATTCGTCGCGGCAGGCTCTGCCAGAAGCCCTTACAGGCGTTGGATGATCGTCACGTTGGCCAGCCCGCCGCCTTCGCACATCGCCTGCAGGCCGTAACGACCACCGCTGCGCTCCAGTTCGTGCAGCAGCGTGGTCATCAGCCGCGCGCCCGTGGCGCCGAGCGGATGCCCCAGCGCGATGCCGCCGCCATTGACGTTGGTCCTGGCGGGGTCGAAGTCCAACTCCTTGGCCCAGGCCATGACCACCGAGGCGAAGGCCTCGTTGATTTCCACCAGGTCGATCTCGGCCATGCGCATGCCGGCCTTCTTCAGCGCGTGGCGGGTCGCCTCGATCGGCGCCGTCAGGTGCCAGATCGGATCGTCACCGCGCACGCTGAGGTGGTGAATGCGCGCCCGAGGTGTCAGGCCATAGCGCTCGAGCGCGGCATCCGAGACCACCAGCAAGGCGGCCGACGCATCGCAGGTCTGGCTGGATACCGCCGCCGTGATGCTCGGGAAGCTCGGATCGACCGGTTCCAGGCTGGCCATCTTTTCCAGCGTGGTGACACGCGGCGTCTCGTCCTGGCTCAGGCCTTCGCAGGCCAGCACCTCGCGCGCGAAATGACCGGCCTCGATGGCCGCCAGGGCACGACGGTGGCTTTCCAGCGCGAAGCCTTCCATGTCGGCGCGGCTGATCTGCCAGTGATCGGCGATGCGCTGGGCAGCGTAGAACTGGCTGACCGGCTGATCGGCGAAGCGGGCACGCCAGCCGGCGCTGCCGGAGAACGGGTCAGGGAAGCCCAGCGGCTGGCCGGCGAGCATGGCCGAGGAGATCGGGATCTGGGTCATGGTCTGCACGCCACCGACCGCGACGACGTCCTGGGTGCCGCTCATCACGGCCTGCGCAGCGAAGTGCAAGGCCTGCTGCGATGAGCCGCACTGGCGATCCACCGTGGTACCAGGCACACACAGCGGCAGGCCGGCGGCCAGCCAGCTGGTGCGCGCGATATTGGCAGCCTGCGCACCGATGGTGTCGACGCAGCCGAAGATCACGTCATCGTATTCATCGGCTGGAATGGCGTTGCGCTCGACCAGCGCCTTGAGCACATGGGCGCCGAGATCGATGGCGTGCACATGAGCCAGACTGCCCTTGCGCCTGCCGGTGGGCGTGCGCAACGCATCGACGATATAGGCCTGGGTCATGACTCACTCCTCGAAGGTGCTGCCCGGCAGCAATGCCGCGCCGAGCAGGTGCTGGTCGACGCGGGTCTTGTGCAGGGCTCGGTCGCCCCAGGCGTTGTCCAGTGCCCAGGCACGCTTCATGAACATCTGCAGGTCCACTTCCCAGGTGTACCCCATGGCGCCGTGCACCTGAATGCCGTGCCGCGCCGCCATCCAGCTGGCCTCGCAGCAGGTCAGGCGGGCGTGGGAGATGCGCACGTCGACATCCGCCTCGTCCCTGGCCAGGGCATGGGCGGCGCGGTACAGCACCGGCTTGGCGAACTCGATCCGGGCCGCCACGTCGGCCAGCTGGTGCTTGACCGCCTGGAAGCTGCCGATCGGCTTGCCGAACTGCTTGCGCTGGGACACGTAGTCGACCGACAGATCGAGCATGCGCTGGGCCAGCCCCACCAACTGCCCGGCCACCGACAGTGCGCCCCGGTTCAGGGTCTGCGCCCACAGCACAGCGCCCACGCCGGCACCGGCGATGCGCGTCTCGGCGCTTGGCGTCCACTTCACGTCGTACAGGCGACGCGAGACATCGATGCTGCGATTGGCCTGCAACTCCACCTGATCAGGGCGCAGGGCATGGACTTCGTTGTCATGCGCCAGCAGCAGCAGGTCGGCCATGTGCGCGTCGGCCACCCAGGGGTTGACCGGGTGGCCGACGGCCACGCGGATACTCCCCGCGGCGATCTGCGCCAGCCAGTGATCGCTCTGCCCGCTGGCCGGCAGGCCGCTGAGCAGGCCCGCAGCGAGGTAGGCGGTATCGCCCAGTGAATCCGGAATGGCGTAGTAGCCAAGCTCCTGGGTCATCAACGCCCAGGCCATGTCATCCATGCCCAGGCCACCGCAGGCTTCCGGCACGGACAGCGCGGTCAGGCCCTGTTCGGCAATCTTGCCGCGCAGATCCGGGCTGCGGCCTGCATCGGTTTCCCAGATTTCACGGAGCATCTCCGGCGCCGCCTCGGTCATCAGAAAGCGGCTGATGGCGCCGCGAAACGCCAGTTGATCTTCGGTAAAGGTGAAGTTCATCGCCCGCTCCTCACTTCGGCAGGCCGAGCATGCGCTCGGCAATGATGTTGCGCTGGATCTCGTTGGTGCCGGCATAGATCGGACCGGCCTGGGCGAACAGGAAGCCCTCCAGCCAGCCGCCCTCGTCGGCGCTCAGCAGCGGCGCGCCGCCGCGCAACTCGCCACGGGCACCGAGGATGCGCATGGCGGTCTCGTTGATCAGCAAGTCCAGCTCGGACCAGACGATCTTGTTGATGCTGGATTCGGCGCCGATCTTCTCGCCCCGGCTCAGCCGCCCCACGGTGTGGTAGGCACCCAGGCAGTAGGCCTCGGCGCCCATCCAGGCCCGCGCCACCGCATCGCGAATGCTCGGGTCACGGTCGACCAGCGCCTTGTTGCGGCGATACAGCTCGACCAGGCGCCTGGCGCTGGACTGGAAGCGCGCCGGCGAGCGCAGCAGCAGGCCGCGCTCGAAGCCGGCCGTGGCCATCGCCACCTGCCAGCCTTCGCCCTCGTCGCCGATGCGATTGAGCGCAGGCACACGCACGTCATCGAAGAAGATCTCGGCGAAGGCATCCTGGCCATCCAGGGCCTTGATCGGGCGAATGCACACACCGCGAGCATCCAGCGGCACCATCAGGAAACTCAGGCCATGGTGACGGCTGGACGCGGGATCGCTGCGAAACAGGCCGAAGGCCATGTCGGCGAAGCTGGCCCGGGTCGACCAGGTCTTCTGGCCGTTGAGCACGTAGTGGTCGCCGTCACGGATCGCCCTGGCGCTGATCGCGGCCATATCGGAGCCGGCGTTCGGCTCGGACCAGGCCTGAGCCCACATGATCTCGCTGGAGGCGGTACGCGGCAGGAAGTCACGCTTCTGCTCGTCGCTGCCAAACTCCATCAGGGTCGGCCCCAGCAGCAGCTGGCCGTTGATGTTGACGCGCATCGGCGCACCGGCACCGTAATACTCTTCCTCGAAGATCAGCCACTCGATCAGGTCGCAACCGCGCCCCCCCAGGTGCTCGGGCCACATGACCATCGAATAGCGCGCCTCGAACAGCTTGCCTTCCCAGGCGCGGTGCTGTTCGAAGCCTTCGCGGGTGTCGTAGCTGAGCAGCTTCTGCTCGGGCAGGTTGGCGGCGAGCCAGTCGCGCACTTCGGCGCGAAAGGCCTTTTGCTTGGGGCTGTAGATCAGGTCCATGGAATGCCTCAGAACTTTGCTTGGCGTTTTTCGACGAAGGCGCGGCGGGTTTCTGCCGAGTCGGCCTCGCTGTAGGCCTGCAGGGTGAAGCCCTGCTCCCAGCGGTACTTGTCTTCCAGGTTGCCGTCCTCGATACCGTTGAGGGCTTCCTTGGCGATGCGGATCATCGCCGGGCTCTTGGCGGCGATCCTCGCGGCGATTTCCATAGCTGCGTCGCGCAAGCGCTCACGCGGCACCACGCGCTCGATGAAGCCGTAGCGTTCGGCCTCACGCGCACCGATCCTGTCGCCGGTGAAGAACAGGTAGCGCACCTTCTGGACCGGGAACAGGCGCTGCAGGTGAGCCCCGCCGCCCATCGCACCGCGATCGACCTCGGGCAGGGCGAAGCTGGCACACTCGGAGGCCACGACGATGTCGGCCGCGCCGGTAATGCCGATGCCACCGCCAAGGACGAAACCATGCACCGCGACGATCACCGGCACCGGACAGCGGTGCACGGCCTTGAAGGTCTCGTAGTTGCCACGGTTGACCTCGACGATCAGCTCCGGATGCTGCTCCAGCTCCTTGATATCGACACCGGCGCAGAAGCCACGGCCTTCGGCGCGCAGGACGATGACGCGGATCTGCGAGTCGGCGCCAAGAATGTTGAGGGTGTCGGCCAGCGCCTGCCACTCGTGGCTGTCCAGCGCATTGACCGGCGGTTTGTCGATGACCAGTTCGGCCACGCCCTTGTCGACGCGGGTGGTAAAGGCATTGCTCATTGGCGGACTCCTGCACGTTCGAGCGTGGGCGGGGCGTGGCGCTGGTACAGCTCGGCGAGGCAGGCCTCGGCCTGCGCGACGATCTCGGAAATGATGGTTTCGCAGCTGGCCAGCTGGTCGATGGTCGCCGCCACCTGGCCAGAGGGCAGGATGCCCTCGTCCGGCCGGCCGTCCTGCATGGAGCGTTTCAGCAGCACCGGCTGGTTGGCCGCCATGACGGCCTGCGCCAGCGCCTCCGGCTCCTCCCTGAGCACCTTGAGCAGCACCGCGAGCATGTGCACGCCGCTCATGCCGGTCTGCTGCTTCCAGCTCCAGGCACTGCGCAGGGCGATCAGCAGGCGGCCCAGGCCGCTGGCGTTCTCCAGGCGATTGATGAACGCGTTGTCGATCATGCGGTGGCGCATGCCGTCGACGGCCAGGGTCACGCGAACCTGCTGTGGATCCTTGACCCGGAGGTAGCGCTCAAGGGTGCTGGCCGGTGTCGGTGACTCCCGGCTCATGAGAAAACGCGTGCCCATGGCGATGCCGCAGGCACCGGCAGCCAATGCTGCAGCCAGGCCACGTCCGGTGGCAAAGCCCCCGGCGGCGATCACCGGCACGTCGACCGCGTCGAGCACCTGCGGCAGCAGGATGGAGCTGGGCACGCCACCGGTGTGGCCGCCGCCCTCGCCGCCCTGGACGGTGATCAGGTCGGCGCCCATCTGCACCGCCTTGATCGCATGCTTGGCCGCACCGACGGTGGGGATGCAGAGTATTCCGGCATCCTTGAAGCGCTGCACGGTGCCGGCATCCGGGCCGCGGCCGTAGCTGACCGCCTTGAGGCCGAAGTCGATGGCCAGGTCCACGCAGTCGGCGGCGTTCTCCTGGAACATGTGGAAGTTCAGGCCGAAATTGCGGCTGCCGGTGGCGGCGATGACCCGCTCGATCTCGCTGCGGGTCTGCGCCGTGTTCAGCGTGGCCGCGGCGAGAAAGCCGAAGCCACCGGCACGCGTGGTACCGATCACCAGGTTGGCATCGGCCACCCAGCCCATGGCTGTCTGCACCACCGGGTAACGGCAGCCCAGACGCCGGGTCAGTTCGCTCTGCAGCCAGGCGCTCATCCGGCCTCTCCTGCGGACTTCCTGTTGGCCGCGACCATGGCCCTGGCGTCATAGCCGCCCAGCTTGTCGCCAGACACCAGCTCATTGTGGGTGTGGGCGAAGTGATGCCAGGCGAACACCGCGTCCATGGCCGTGCGCTTGCCGGCCAGGTCCTCGACGTGGTTGATCGCCTGCTTGGTCAATGCCAGGCCCATGCGCGGCTGCCTGGCGATCCGGCCCGCCAGCTCGTAGGTGGTGGCCTCCAGCTCGGCACGCGGCACCACCCGGTTGACCATGCCCACGTCGTAGGCACGGCCTGCCGACATGCGATCGCCGGTCATGAGAAATTCCTTGGCGATGCGCGGGTTCATCTCGTAGGGATGCGCGAAGTACTCCACCCCCGGAATGCCCATCCGCACCACAGGGTCCTGGAAGAAGGCATCGTCGCTGGCCACGATCAGGTCGCAGACCCAGGCCAGCATCAGCCCACCGGCGACGCAGGCGCCCTGGACCATGGCGATGGTCGGCTTGGGCAGCTCGCGCCAGCGCCGGCACATGCCCAGGTAGACCTCCTGCTCGCGCACGTAGAGGAACTCGCCACCGGGCTTGTTGCTGTGGTCCCAGAGCAGCTGGGTGCGCTCGAACACCTTGTTGATGTCGCGCCCCGGCGTGCCGATATCGTGCCCGGCGGAGAAGTGCTTGCCCTCGCCACGCAGGACGATGACCTTGACCGCGTCATCATTGACCGCGCGCTTGAAGGCCTCGTCCAGGGCGTAGGTCATCTGCGAGTTCTGCGCATTGCCGAAGGTGCTGCGGTTCATGCTCACGCTGGCGATCCCATCGGCCACGGCATAGCTCACCGGGCTGTCGGTCTCGTAGACGCTGCTATCCACCCGCTCGATAAATTCACTCATCTGCTGCTCCCGATCGGGCCTGGCGAATGCCCGGCGGATTGCCCTTGAGCTGCTTGCTGCGCAAGTCGTGCGGGTCGAGGCGGCGGATCAGCGCCAGCTGCTCTTCCGTCGGGTGCGGGGTCTCGCCCATGTTCGGCGCCTCGCGCAACGGGAAGCCGGTGTTTTCCTGGACCTGCTCGAAGCTCACGCCCGGATGCAGGCTCAAGACCTGCGCGGCGTTGTCCGGGCCGTTGAAATCCATCACGCACAGGTCGCTGAGGACGATACCGAGCGCCATCAGCGTGCGATTCATGCCCGGCTGCCAGCGCGCGGAGTCGAGGCCGACGCCGGAGACCATGTCCACCTCGTGCACCAGGGCACGCAGCGAGTGGCTGGGCAGGAAGAAGGAGTTGCGGTGGTTGATGCTGTTGCCCGGCAGGCCGCGCACACCGAGCATGGCGATCTTCGGCTGGTGATAGTCGGGGCCGACGACGGACAGGTTGCTCTGGCCGAAGCGGTCGACCTGGGTCGGGCCGATCATGGCGTGACGCCGCCCACCCCAGACACACTCGAAGACCCGCTCGAAGCCCATGTAACCGGAGTACTTCGGCACATGGTCGCCACGCGGGCCGAGCGGAATCGGCTCTTCGACCAGAAAGCACTCGCTGTCCGTCATCAGCAGTTCCGGGCTGTGGGTCAGCTTGGCCAGACTGGCCCCCAGGCGCGGCAGCACGCCCAGCCCCGAGGCCAGCACCTCGCCATTGCCGCGCCAGGCTTCGCTGGCCGCGACGATCAGCAGTTCAGCGAGAGAAAACTCCTTGGCAACACTCATGGCGCTCTCCTCAGAACAGCGGTTGGGCAAGGCTGGACAGGCGCTCGGCGCCACCGTTCAGGGCCTGGTAATCGGCCTCGCTGACGTGCACGAACTCGTCCATGTAGGCGGCCCAGCCGTTGTCGCCCTCGGCCGACTCGGCGTAGCGTTTCATGTGCACCAGGTCCCAGCCGTAGTCCGGGGCGCAGGTGGTCGGGTGCGCACCGAAGGGGGCATGCACCACACCAGTGACCAGGTAGCGCTCGAACAGGTTGAAGCGCGCCTGCTCGGCGGTCAGCTCGAAGCGATCGCGGAGGCGCTCGCAGGACACCACGCACTGCGCCGAGGCACGGGCCATCAGGTGGTCGAAGTAGGCGTCGTTGCCAGTGGTCAGGGTGTTGCCCAGGCGATCGGCTTCGTTGACATGCAGGAAGCTGATGTCCAGGTTCAGCGCCGGCATCGCCAGCAGCACCTCGCCGTCGGCGTAGGGCGAGGTGATGGTCCTGATCTCCGGGTTCAAGCGGGTGACATCGGTAGCCAGCCCGCAACGGGTCGGCAGGAACGGCAGGCGCATGCCGGCAGCACGCAAGCCCCACTGGAACATGCCCTCGTCCAGTTCCATCAGTTCCCTGAGCTGACCGCTCTGGCGGCATTTGCGAAACCAGGGTTCGAGCGGAATGGCATCCAGGGTGGCGAAGCCGAAGACCAGCTTTCTCACCTTGCCGGCGGCGCACAGCATGCCCATCTCCGGGCCGCCGTAGCCGACCACGGTGAGGTCCTTGACGTCAGAGCGCAGGATCTCGCGGACGATGCTCATCGGCTTGCGCCGCGGCCCCCAGCCACCAAAACCGACCGTCATGCCATCGCGCAGCAGCGCCACGGCCTGCCGGGTTGTCATCTGTTTGTTCATGTCGATTCCTTACTGCTGGCGCCCGACCGAGAAGTCGTGCCCCCAGATGCTGACGCGGGTGAACTCGAGGACGCTGTGCGCCGTCCAGTCCAGTTGCAGGCCACCGTAGCCGTACTCCAGATCGAAGCCGGACGGGGTCTGCATGTAGAAACTGGTCATGCGATCGTTGAGGTGCTGGCCCAACGTCGCCGACAGCGGGGTGCCCTGAGCCCGCATGCGGTCATGGGCACGACCGACCTCGGTCATCGAATCCACTTCGACCATCGCGTGCACGCAACCGCTGGCCACCGGGTACTCGGCGAACGCCAGGCTGTGATGGCGCGCATTGGCACAATGCAGGAAGTGGATGCGCACCGCCGGGGCATCGGGGGCCGGACGGAAGTTGAAGATGTCGGAGAGCCGGAAGCCCAGCACATCGCGGGCGAACGCCAGGGTTTCGTCGAAGTTCGGCGCGGGCAACACGGTGTGGCCCAGGCCCATGTCGCCGGTGACGAAGCGCGGCACCCCCTGCGGCGAAACGAACGGCTGGCAGTCGGAGCGATGCCCCCAGCACAGCTCATGGCGATTGCCGGACGGGTCGATGACCACGGCCAGTGCCTGCACACCGCGCTGCTCGATCTCCTCTGCGCTGCCCAGCACATAGGTCACCGCGCGCGCCTCCAGCACCTGCAGGGCATGGCTGAAGGCAGCGGCGCTGGCCAGCTCCCATCCCGAGGCCAGGTAGCGGCGCTCGTCGCCCTCGACGATGAGCATGCGAAACGGACGCTCGTCCATCTTCACATACAGGCCACCTTGCGGCGCTGAGCTCACCGGCATGCCGAGCACATCCTCGGCGTAGCGCCGCCAGTCGCTCAAGTTGCCGACCTGAGCCACGAAGTAACTCAGCCCGAGGATCTCGATCATGTCCCTGCTCCTGAAGTGGTCGTTGCATGACAGGGGCCATTGTGCGAAGCGCCCCGCGCCGCTTCATCGTCCGTTGAGACTAAGGCCGATGCCTTGCCTGCTAGTCCTTTTTGGGGATTCGCCGACGCGGACGCCCGAGCAGACTCATGAGCGATAGAGGTCGACTCCAGGAGCCTGCAATGGACTTCGCGTTCAGCGACGAGCAATTGATGATTCAGCAAAGCGCCGCCAGCTTTCTCGCCAAGGCGTCCGCCTCAGCAGCCGTGCGCCAGGCCATGCTCAGCGCGGAGGGTTTCTGTCCCGTGGTCTGGCGCCAGATCGCCCAGGAGCTGTACTGGCCAGCGCTGATCGTGCCGGAGCAGTACGGCGGCCTGGGTCTGGGCTTTGTCGAACAGGCCATTCTGCTCGAGCAGATGGGCCGTTACCTGCTCTGCGCGCCGTTCCTCTCCAGCGCCTGTCTGGCCACTCCGGCCCTGTTGCTGGGCCGCAACGAAGCGCTGCGCGAACAGCTGTTGCCGGAGCTGGCAGCGGGCAGCCTGCGCGCCACCCTCGCCTACCAGCACGCACGCGGCGACTGGCGCCAGGCCCGGCAACCGCAGGCACGCGCGCAGAACGACGGCTGGCGGCTCAGCGGCCAGTACGACGCCGTGCTGGATGGCGCGCAGGCCGATCTGCTGCTGATCGCCTGCCAGCTGGACGATGAGCGCCTCAGCCTGTTCGCCGTTGCTGCCGACCAGGCCGGCATCAGCCGCGAGACGCTGCCGACGATGGACCAGACCCGCCGCCTGGCGCGCATCCGGCTCGACGACGTGCCGCTCAGGGCCGCGCAGTGCCTGAGCCCGGTGGGCCACGCCGCCGAACTGCTGGACAAGGTGCTGCAGATCGGCGCCATCGCCCTGGCCTGCGAGCAGGTCGGTGGCGCCCAGCAGAGCCTGGACCTGACCCTCGCCTACATCGCCGAGCGCAAGCAGTTCAACCGTTCCATCTCCAGTTTCCAGGCCATCAAGCATCGCTGCGCCGATCTCATGCTGGCCATCGAAAACGCCCGTTCAGCGGCCTACTACGCCGCCTGCGTGGCTCATGAGGCGCTGGCGGCGGAAGGCGACGCCGGGCTCGCCGGCGAGCTCGGCGAAGCGGCGGCCATCGCCAAGAGCGAAGCCAGCGAGGCCTTCATGCGCAGCGCCGGCGAGTCGATCCAGCTGCACGGCGGGGTCGGTTTCACCTGGGAATATGACCCCCACCTGTACTTCAAACGCGCCCGCGCCAGCGAGCAGATGCTGGGTAACCCCAGCTGGCACCGCGAGCGCCTGGCCACCCTGATCCTGGAGTCACAGCCATGAAAATCGGATTCAGCCCCGAGGATGAAGCCTTCCGCGCGGAGGTTGCCAGCTGGCTCGACGAGCATCTGCAAGGTCCCTTCGCCATCCTGCGCTTCCGCGGTGGCCCGGGGGACGAGCACGCCTACCCCGAAGAGCGCAAGGCCTGGGAACGGGAAATGGCCAAGGGCGGCTGGATCGGCCTGGGCTGGCCCAGGGCACTGGGCGGACGCGAACTGTCGATCAGCCAGCAAGTGATCTTCCATGAGGAGTATGCCCGCGCCGGCGGCCCCGGCCGCATGGGCCACATCGGCGAAGGCCTGATCGGCCCGACGCTGATCGCCATGGGTAGCCCCGCGCAACAGCAGCGCTTCCTGCCCGGCATTCTCAAGGGCGAGGAATTCTGGTGCCAGGGCTACTCGGAGCCGAGCGCAGGCTCCGACCTGGCAAGCGTCAAGACCCGCGCCCAGCTCGACGCCGAGGGCCGCAACTGGCTGATCAACGGGCAGAAGGTGTGGACCTCGCTGGCCCATGAGTCGCACTGGTGCTTCGTGCTGGCGCGCACCGAACCCGGCAGCGTCGGCCACCACGGCCTGAGCTTCCTGCTGGTGCCGATGGATCAGCCGGGCATCGAGGTCCAGCCGATCCAGCAACTCACCGGCACCAGCGAGTTCAACGAAGTGTTCTTCGCCGATGCCGTCAGCGCAGCGGAACACATCATCGGCCAGCCCGGCGACGGCTGGAAGGTGGCCATGGCCCTGCTCGGCTTCGAGCGGGGCGTTTCCACCCTCGGCCAGCAGATGCTGTTCCGGAACGAACTGGACGAGGTGATCCGCCTGGCCAAGGCCAACGGCGCCGCCCGGGACGCGCTGATTCGTCAGCGCCTGGCCCAGGCCTGGGCAGGCCTCAAGGTGCTGCGCTACAACTCGCTGCGCATGCTCTCCGGCCCCCAGGATGGCAGCCTGCGCCGCGAGGCGATGATCTACAAGCTGGCCTGGTCGACCTGGCACCTGGAACTGGGCAAGCTGGCCATGGACGTGCTCGGCGACCAGGCCGAACTGCTCGAGACGGCGCCTTACGGCCTGTCACGCCTGCAGTCGCTGTTTCTGTTCACCCGCTCCGACACGATCTATGGCGGCAGCAACGAGATCCAGCGCAACATCATCGCCGAGCGCGCCCTGGGCATGCCACGCGAGCCCCGCGTGCAGGCCTGAACCAAGCCCACCTTGGCGGTAATGCTGTTCACATGAGAAGTGGTCGGACGCGATCAGTCCCCTCGCCCACTTGAGGAGAGGGGGAGACCGGCAGTTTTGCGGCATTTTCAGCCCTCTCCCCCAGCCCCTCTCCCATGAATGGGAGAGGGGAGCCAAACGGGTGCAACCTTGAATGGACAGCTCTACGCCTCGGCGGGCTCGACGGCGCGGCCTTGAGCAACTCGGCGACCACTTCGTCGGGGATGCTGGCCAACATCGGGGGGGTTCTCCTGCCCGTTTCTGAGTTCAAGACACGGGCAGCGAAAGGCGCGACCCGCTGGCCTGCATGCTCGAATGGCCACACGCCAGAGACATCGTCCGACGGGACTAAAGCGCTCGCGACTCAGGCGTTGGCGGCAGCCAGGAACGCAGGGCGCTCACCGCCGCCATGCAGCAGCAGGTTGCAGCCACTGGCATAGCTGGCCAGCGGCGAGGCGATATAGACACAGGCCGCACCGATGTCCTCGGGGTTGGCCAGGCGCCCGGCCGGAATGGTGGCACTGACGGCGGCGATGCCTGCCTCGTCGCCATAGTGCTGGTGCGACTGCTCGGTGCGTACCAGGCCCGGGCTGACCGTGACCACGCGGACCTTCGGCGCCCACTCCACGGCCAGGGAACTCGCCAGCGACAGGATGCCGGCCTTGGCCGCACCGTAGACGGCAGTCAGCGGCGACGGGCGCAACGCGCTGATGCTGCCGATGAACAGGATCACGCCGCCCTCGGCCTGCTCCTGCATGATCGCGTTGGCCTGCTGCGCCACATTCAGCGGGGCGATCAGGTTCAGGCGGATGATGCTTTCGCTGAAGCGTGGCGAAACGCTGGCCGCCTCGGCAGGCGGGCTGCCACCGGCATTGTTGACGACCACGTCAAGCCGCCCGAAGTCGCCAAGCACCTGGGCGAACAGACACTGCAGCGACGCCACCTCGCGTACATCCACAGCGATGAAGTGAGCACTGCGGCCGTCGACCTGCGGCAGCTGCTCCGGCGCACTGCGGCCACACACCACCACCTGCGCACCGGCGGCGAGAAAGCTGCGACTGATGCCCGCCCCGACCCCCTTGGCCCCGCCCGTGATCAGCACCACCTTGCCGTGATAATTCAGGCCTGTCTGGATATCCATGAGCAGCTCCCCTTGCGATCAGGCCTGACTCTAGACGTTCGCCGGCACTGCCTCGTCGTCTGAACGGACGATGATCACCCCGTCGCCACGGCGGCGCGCAGCCGGTTCTTGTCCACCTTGTTCGATGGATTGAGCGGTAGCGCGTCGAGAAAACGCACGAAGCGCGGCACCTTGTAGTTGGCCATGCGCTCGCGGCTCCAGGCGATCAGTTCCGCTTCGTCCAGCTGCGCCCCGACGCGCCGCACCACGCAGGCGCAGCCGACCTCGCCCATCCGGGAGTCCGCCACACCGATCACCGCCACCTGGGCGATCGCCGGGTGTTCCAGCAAGCCGGCCTCGATCTCCGCCGGGTAGCAGTTGAACCCACCCACGATGAACATGTCCTTGAGCCGATCGGTGATGCGCAGGTTGCCGGCTTCGTCCAGGCTGCCGACGTCGCCGGTATGCAGCCAGCCCTCGTCATCGATGGCTTCGCGGGTCGCCTCGGGGTTCTGGAAGTAGCCCGGCATGACATGGAAGCCACGCAGGCAGATCTCCCCGCAGGCACCGGCCGCGACGGCACGGTTGCCGGCATCGCGAATGCTCACCTCGGTGCCGGCAATCGGCTGGCCGCTGGTGCTGGCGATGACCCGCGCATCGGCTTGCGGATCACAGATGGTGGCCAGGCCACCGCACTCGGTCAGGCCATAGGCGGTGGTCACCACGCGAAAGCCCAGCTCCTCGCGCATGCGCTGGATCAGCACCTCCGGGATGGCCGAGGCACCGGTCACCGCCACCCGCAGCGATGACAGGTCTGTCTGCGTCAGCTGCGGATGTGCCAGCATCGACAGGTACAGGGTCGGCGGGCCGGGCAGCACGCTGATGCGCTCCTCGGCGATGCGCCGGAACACCGCCTCGGCATCGAATACCGGGTGCGGCAGGATGGTCGCGCCGGCCAGCAGGCAGGTCATCCAGCCGGCCTTGTAGCCAAAGGCGTGGAAGAACGGATTGACGATCAGATAACGGTCGCCCGGCACCAGCCCCAGCACCTTGCCGAACTCGCGAAAGGCCCGGGTGACCTGGCCGTGGGCACTCATCACGCCCTTGGGCTTGCCGGTGGTGCCGGAGGTGAACAACAGGTCGCTGAGGTGCTCGGGGGTCAGCGATTCGGCCCGCTGCCGGGCGATGCGTTCCTCGACGAGGCGCCCGCTGGCGAGAAACTCGCTCCAGCTCAGCGTGTCAGGCAGCGCCTGGGGCTGGTCGCCGAAGACCACCTGGCACGCCAGCCCCTGCGGGCGACAGGGCGCCAGCAGCGCCGGGTAGTCGACACCGAGGAACTCCCCCTGAACGAACAGGATGCGCGCGCCGCTACGTTCGAGCACATCGGCCGCCTCCGGGCCCTTCATGCGGGTATTGACCGGCACCAGCACCGCCCCCGCACACTGGATGCCCAACGCGGCGATGATCCACTGACGACCGTTCGGCGCCCACACGGCGACCCTGTCACCTGGCTCGATACCGCAGGCGATCAGGGCCCGCGATACCTCCAGCACCTGGCCCGGCAGCTCGGCGTAGTCGATGATCCCGCCCTCGTCCTCGATGGCGGGACGGCCGGCATGCACACGTGCAGCCTCGAACAGCATGGCCGGAATCGAGCTGGCAGACGCCACCTCAGGCGCCGGCATCGTGATGGTCTGGGTCATTGCAACAGGCTCGGCTGACGAATCATTCAGGAAAGCGGATATGCAGCACATCGCTGGTCGGCACCGCCTGACAGCAGAGGATCCAGCCCTCGGCCAGCTCGGTGGCGTCCAGCACATCGTTGACCAGCAACTGCGCACTGCCCTGTTCCAGGGTGCACATGCACGAGGCGCAGCCGCCGACGCGACAGGAACTGGGCGGCTTGAGACCGGCACGCTCCATGGCCTGCAGCAGGGTTTCGCCGCGCTGGCAGTCCAACTCGTGGTGCGCGCCGTCGAGCGCCACGCGCACCTGCGCGGCGACCACCGTGTTGATGCTGGCCAAGGGCAAGCTCTCCCCCTCGCCGGGCAAGGATACGAAGCGCTCGATGTGGATACGCCCCCTGGGCACGCGCAACCGCTGCAGCGCATCGCTGGCGGCGTCCATGAACGGCCCGGGGCCACAGATGAAGGCCTCGGCATGGGCCAGCGGACGGGCCAGTTCGGCGAGTTGCTCGACCTGCGGGATACCCTGCAGCGAGTCCAGCCAGTGCACCACCTGCAGACGCGACGGATGAGCGCTGGCCAGAGCCTTGAGCACATCCCGGAAGATCACCGAATCCTGATCGCGGTTGGCGTAGATCAGCAGAATGCGCCCCTGGCCGACCAGCAGCGCCGAGCGCAGGATCGACAGCAGGGGCGTGACGCCGCTGCCGCCGCCGAACAGCAGCAGATCGCCATTCAGGTCACGGGGCACGAAGACCCCGCCCGGGGCCATCACCTGCAATTCGTCGCCGGCCTCGACCGCATCGCACAGCCAGTTCGAGGCCCGCCCGTCGACCACGCGCTTGATGGTCACCCGCAACGGCTCGTCGGCCAGCGGCGTGCTCGAGAGCGAGTAGCAGCGCGGCAGCCAGCCCTCTTCATGCGGCACGCGCAGGGTCAGAAACTGCCCGGGCTGATAGCGGAATTGCTCAGCCAGCTCGGCCGGCACATCGAATACCAGGGAACGGGCATCGGCCGTTTCCTCGACCACCTGCTTCACGCGCAGCACCCTGTAGTCACTCATTCGATGCTCACTCATCTCGTGCCTTCGTTCAGACCCGCAGCCGCCACCCCCTGCCCCTGCTGCGCGGCCAGGTGGCGGGCGGCGATGTAGGCGAAGGTCATGGCCGGGCCCAGGGTGCCGCCAGCCCCCGGATAGGTGGTGCCCATCACCGATGCCGAGGCGTTGCCGATGGCATACAGACCGGCAATCGGCTGACCGCTTTCATGCAGCACCTGGGCATGCTCGTTGGTGAGCAGCCCGCCCTTGGTCCCGATGTCGCCGGCATCGATGCGCATGGCATAGAACGGCGCCTTGCGCAGCGGCGCCAGGCAGGGGTTGGGCTTGACGTTGACGTCCCCGTAATAGCGATCGAAGACATTGCCGCCACGGCCGAAGTCGCGGTCGTGGCCGTCCTGGGCAAAGCCGTTGAGCCGCTCGACGCTGGCCTGCAGGACGCCCGCATCCATGCCGAGCCGGGCGGCCAGCTGCTCCAGCGAATCGGCCTTGTAGTAGAGGTTGTCGAGCCACTGCGCCGGGAGGCGGCTGTCCGGCATGATCTGCGCGGGCATCAACGGGCCCATGGCGTAGTGGAAGCGAAAATGTGCGTCGAAGATCACCCAGGCCGACAGCTGCTCGGGGCCCTTGCCTCGATTGTTGCGGTACATGGCATCGACGAACTCCAGGTAGGGCGCCGCCTCGTTGACGAAGCGCCGGCCCTGCTGGTTGACCACGATAGCGCCAGGAAACGCGCGCTCGACGAACAGCGGCCGCGCCTTCTCTTCGCCCGGCACGGAGATGGTCGGCGTCCACCAGCACCAGTCCATCAGGTCGGTCGCAGCCCCCTGCGCCTGCGCCGCCCGCAATGCGGTGCCGGTGTTGTTGCCCGGCGGCGTGGCACTCCACTCGCGGCGGCTCGGCTTCGGCAGATAGCGATCACGCAGTGCCTGGTTCTGTTCGAAGCCGCCACTGGCGAGGATCACCCCGAGTCGCGCGCCGATCAGCTGCTCCTGGCCGTCACGCATGAGCTTGACGCCAACGACGCGGCCGTCCTCGACCTGCAGGTCCTGAACGTCGCAGCCGAGCCACAGCGGCACGTCGCGATCCATCAGCGAACGACGCAGCGAGGCCATCAGCGAGCCGCCCAGCGCCGTACGCCGATCCAGCTCGCTCTTGCGTCGCCACTTGAAGTCGAGCCTGTAGCGCAGCAGCAACCCCAGCACCATCAGGCGCCAGCCGAAGCTGCGCGACATGGCCCTGTGCGCTTGCCGCGCGGTCCATGAGACCTTGCCCATCAGCAGGGTGGTGATCGAGGCCGGCCGCATGTTGTGGAATTCCTCTTCGAGCACGCTGGCATCGAAGATCTCCGGGTCCAGCGAGCGACCGCCGGGCAGCGAGCCGGGTAGATGCGGGTAGTAATCGGGGTACTTCTCGGCCACGGCATAGCGCACGTGACTGCAGGCTTCCAGTTCACGCAGCATCTTCGGCGCCTGCTCCAGGTAGGTACGCAGGCGCTTATCGGCGACGCGCTCGCCTACTGCGGCCTTGAGATAGGCCCAGGCCTTCTCCGGGCTGTCGTTACCGCCCTTGGCAGTGAAATGATGGTTGTTGGGAATCCAGATGCCGCCACCGGAAATGGCCGAGGTGCCGCCGAACTGCTGGCTCTTCTCCAGGACCAGCACGGAGAGCCCCTGATCGGCGGCGAACACCGCTGCCGTCATGGCCCCCGCCCCGGAACCCACGATGATGACGTCATAGCTGATCTGTGGCTGTTCGTGAATGCTCATTGTTGTGATGCCTTGGCCGAAGGGAAACACCGGCAACCACGGCTGCCGTCTTGCAGCGGGCCTGGCGATCCAGGCCCGCTGCTCACACGAAGGGGTCCGGATTGGGCAGCCCCAGCTGCACCGCACCGTAGCTACGGCCATAGGCCATGTAGTTGTTGGCGATATGCCCGCGCGCCTGGTGCAGGTCGCGGAAGATGCGCGCCACCGGATTGCTGTCGTAGAGCCCGGAGGCGGCCATGTTGCGCAGCAGCTCGCTGACCTTCTCGGCGCAGATGTTGGTGACGTAGGAGGACTGATAGCGGTACTGCAGACGCATCTCGACATCCGGGTACTCGCCCGCCTCGGCCAGCGCCAGCAGTTGCGCGTAGTTGCGCATCAGCACCAGCTTGAGGCTGTCCACGGTGTTCAGCGCGTCGGCCACGGCGATCTGCGCCATCGGGTCCTCGGCGGTCCTGGCGCCATGCTTGCCGACATGTTGCGCGGCACTGGCGCAGTACTCGTTGATCGCCCCCTGCAACGCACCGATGGCCGCCGTGGACACCGCACGGGCGAAGACCTGGGCGAAGGGGATGGCGTAGATCGGGCTGGTGTTGAGGCGTCGCCCCGGGGTGGCCTCCAGGGCCGAGTTGTTGGTGCGCTGGACACGATGCGCCGGGACGAACACGTCCTCGACCACGATGTCATGGCTGCCCGTGCCACGCAGACCCAGCACCTCCCAGTTGTGCTCGATGCGGTAGTCGCTTCTGGGCAGCAGGAACGTACCGTGCTCGGCCGGCATGTCAGCGTCCGCCGGCAGGATGCCCCCCAGAAAGCACCAGCTGCAGTGCTCGCTGCCGCTGGAGAAGCCCCAGCGCCCGCTGATGCGATAGCCGCCCTCGACCGGCGTCACCTTCGCCACCGGCATGTAGGTCGAGGAAATCAGCGTGTCGCTACCCTGTTCCCACACGTCACGCTGCGCCTCCACCGGATAGCGGGCCAGCTGCCAGGGGTGCACGCCGATCACACCATAGATCCAGGCAGTAGACATGCAGCCTTCGGCAAGCGTCATCTGGATCTCGAAGAAGGTGCGCGGATCGACCTCGTGACCACCGAAGGCCTTCGGCTGCAGCACACGAAAGAGACCCAGCGCCTGCATCTCCATCACGGTCTCGACCGGCACCTTGAAGTCACGCTCGGCCTTGGCCGCACGCGCCTTGAGCCTGGGCACCAGGCTGCGTGCACGATCGATCAGTTCGAGTTCCACAGGCGTCTTGTCTCGCATGCCAGTCATCCGTCGGCTCTCTCTTGGTAGGGCGCAGTTGCGCGGGCCTGGACAGATGATCGGCCGCCGCCGGACGTTGCTCATCGTCAAAGTGGACTACGTCAGGCGTCGACTCGGGTCTTGGCGAAACTGCCACTAGTCCATTGAGACGATGTTGATGCCGCCAGCACTCTCGATACTGCAATCATGAAACCCTGCTCAACGAGCCCGACATGACCGCACATCGATGCTTCGACCCCCAGGCCTTCCGCACGGCCCTGGGCACGTTCACGACCGGCGTGACCATAATCACCAGCTGTAGCGAAGAGGGAGAGGTGGTCGGCATTACCGCCAACAGCTTCAACTCGGTGTCCCTCAATCCACCGATGGTGCTGTGGAGCCTGGCCAAGAGCGCGCGCAGCCTGCAGACCTTCAGCAAGGCCAGGCACTGGAACGTGCATGTGCTTTCCACCGAGCAGGAGGAGCTGTCCGGACGCTTCGCCCGCCAGGGTGAAGACAAGTTCGCCGGTGTCCGCCTGGATAACGGCCTCAGCAACGCCCCCCTGCTGCAGGACTGCACCGCGCGCTTCCAGTGCCGCACCGCCTTCCAGTACGAGGGCGGCGACCATGTGATCTTCGTCGGGGAGGTGCTCGCCTTCGATCACAGCGAGCGTGCACCGCTGGCCTTCCAGCGTGGCCAGTACGCCCTGACCACGCGCAAGCCACCTGAAGAGCTGCGCCTGGGCTGCGAGCCACCACCGGAGTGCAGCTACACCGAGGACCTGCTCGGCTACCTGCTCGGCCGCTCGCACTATCAGTTGCTGCACGCGCTGCGCCGTCAGCTGCCGTCACGACAGCTCGACGAGCATGCCTTCTTCGTGCTGTCGGTGCTGTGCATTCGCGACGGCCTGAGTCTGGATGAGCTCAACGCCTTCGTCTCCTACACCGGCAAGCCTGTGCAGACCACGACGCTGCTGTTTCTCGAGCGCCAGGGGCTCATCGCGAGCGAACGCAAGGGCGCTGAGACGCTGTACGTGCTGACGGCCAAGGGTCGGGAGTGCTCGCTGGAGGAAATAGCCCTGGCCAAGGCGGTCGAGGAGGAGGTCTCCTCGCGCCTGGGCAGCAGCGACGTCGAGGCGCTGAAGGTACTGCTCAAGCGCCTGATCGCCAGCACCGACTGTGGCGTGCCCGATCTCTGGGGGCCTCGCTGAGGCCTGGGCTTTACTGCCCATCGCGCATGCACCGCGCATCGAACCATCCGCTTGCCGATACAGACTTCCCCCGGAAAACCCGGATAATGGCGGCCATTTCGTTTCGCTTGCTGGTGCCGCCCCATGGAAATCAAGGTCAACTTTCTCGACAACCTTCGCCTCGAAGCCAAGTTCGATGACTTCACGGTGATCGCCGATCAGCCGATCCGCTACAAGGGCGACGGCTCGGCGCCGGGACCGTTCGACTACTTCCTCGCCTCCTCGGCGTTGTGCGCGGCCTATTTCGTCAAGCTGTACTGCCAGACGCGGGACATCCCCACCGAGTACATTCGCCTGTCGCAGAACAACATCGTCGACCCGGAGAACCGCTACGCGCAGATCTTCAAGATCCAGGTCGAGCTGCCGGCCGACATTTCCGAGAAGGACCGCCAGGGCATCCTGCGCTCCATCGACCGCTGCACGGTGAAGAAGGTGGTGCAGCAGGGCCCCGAGTTCATCATCGAGGAAGTCGACAACCTCGACGCGGACGCCCAGGCGCTGCTGATGCCGGTGTCCGACAGCACGACCTACATTCCGGGCAAGGACCTGCCGCTGGAACAGACCATCGCCAACATGTCGGGCATCCTCGCCGACCTGGGGATGAAGATCGAGATCGCCTCCTGGCGCAACATCGTGCCCAACGTCTGGTCACTGCATATCCGTGATGCGCAGTCGAACCTGTGCTTCACCAACGGCAAGGGTGCGAGCAAGGAAAGTGCCCTGGCATCGGCACTGGGCGAGTTCATCGAACGGCTCAACTGCAACTTCTTCTACAACGACCAGTTCTGGGGCGAAGACATCGCCAATGCCGCGTTCGTCCACTACCCCGACGAGCGCTGGTTCAAGCCGGGGCCGAAGGATGCACTGCCGGCCGAGATCCTCGACGAGCACTGCCTGGCCATCTACAACCCGGATGGCGAGCTGCGCGGCTCGCACCTGTTCGACACCAACTCGGGCAACAGCGCACGCGGCATCTGCTCGCTGCCCTTCGTGCGCCAGTGCGACGGCGAGACGGTGTACTTCCCGTCCAACCTGATCGAGAACCTGTACCTGTCCAACGGCATGAGCGCCGGCAACACCCTGGCCGAAGCGCAGGTGCAGTGCCTGTCGGAAATCTTCGAGCGCGCGGTCAAGCGCGAGATCCTGGAGAACGAACTGGCCCTGCCGGACGTGCCGCAGGAGGTGCTGGCCAAGTACCCGGGCATCGTCGCCGGCATCCAGGGTCTGGAAGAACAAGGCTTCCCGGTGCTGGTCAAGGACGCCTCCCTGGGCGGCGAGTTCCCGGTGATGTGCGTGACCCTGATGAACCCGCGCACCGGTGGCGTGTTCGCCTCCTTCGGTGCCCACCCGAGCCTGGAAGTGGCGCTGGAGCGCAGCCTCACCGAGCTGCTGCAGGGGCGCAGCTTCGAGGGGCTGAACGACCTGCCGCAGCCAACCTTCGACAGCCTGGCACTGACCGAACCGAACAACTTCGTCGAGCACTTCATCGACTCCAGCGGCGTGGTGTCCTGGCGCTTCTTCAGCGCCAGAAGCGACTTCGAGTTCGTCGAGTGGGACTTCTCCGGCGAAGGCTCGGAGTCCAACGAACAGGAAGCCGCCACCCTGTTCGGCATCCTCGAGGACCTGGGCAAGGAGGTCTACATGGCCACCTACGACGACCTCGGCGCCAACGCCTGTCGCATCCTGGTGCCGGGCTATTCGGAAATCTACCCGGTGGAAGACCTGATCTGGGACAACACCAACAAGGCGCTGCTGTTCCGCAAGGACATCCTCAACCTGCATGCCCTGAGCGACCGTGAACTCAAGTCGCTGCTGCGCAACCTCAACAACAGCGAGGTCGACGACTACACCGACATCAGCACGCTGATCGGCATCGAGTTCGACGACAACACGGTCTGGGGCCAGCTGACCATTCTCGAACTGAAGCTGCTGATCAACCTGGCGCTGAACAAGTACGACGATGCCAAGGAACTGGTGGAGATGTTCCTGCAATACAACGACAACACCGTCGAACGCGGGTTGTTCTACCAGGCCGTCAATGCCGTGCTGGAGATCCAGCTGGACGACGAACTGGAGCTGGCCGACTACGAGCACAACCTGCGCCGCATGTTCGGCAGCGAACGAATGGATGCGGTGATCGGCTCGGTGCAGGGCAGCGTGCGTTTCCATGGCCTGACACCGACCAGCATGCAGCTCGAAGGGCTGGACAAGCACCTGCGCCTGATCGACAGCTACAAGAAGCTGCACGCCGCCCGCGCCAGGGCGGCCGGGCTGGCCGGCTGAGCATGCGCGCCGAACGCGTCGCGGCGCTGATGCTGGCGGCCGGTTACAGCCGCCGCTTCGGCAGCGACAAGCGTCGCCAGCTGCTCGCCGACGGCCGCTCGCTGCTCGCCGCCAGCCTCGCCCTGCCCTGCGCCCGGCTGGACGAGGTCTGGCTGGTGCTGCGCCCGGACGAAGCCGTGGTGCAGCTGGGCCTGTCCGACCGCGTCAGGCTGGTGCAGCACCCGAGCACGACCCAAGGCATGGGCCACAGCCTGGCGGCCGGCATCGCGCGACTGCAGGCCGAATCGTCCGCGCAGGCCGTGGCGATCTTTCTCGCCGACATGCCGCTGATCCGACGGGACAGCCTGGATGCCCTGCTGGCGCAGGCCAGCGCGAGCAGCATCGTGCAACCCAGCCATCGCGGCAGCCGCGGCCACCCGGTACTGATCGGCCGCGACTTCTGGCCACAGCTTGCCGCACTGAGCGGCGATGCCGGCGCACGCAGGGTGCTGCAGCGCAACGCCGAGGCCGTGCAGATCGTCGAACTGGACGACCCCGGCGTGCTGCAGGACGTCGATACCCCAGCGGACCTCCCTCAGCTCTAGCGCCAGCTCACGTCCCGCGCTGACGCAGCAGCACCTCGCTCAACGCCTGCGCCGCGCTGGACAGCTGATGCCCGGCCAGGTACAGCAGACCCACGCGGCGCGAGACCTGCGGCTCGCTGAGCGGCAGGCAGCGGGCGCCGAGGTCTTCCATCTGCTGGCGACACAGCTGCGGCACCGCGCTGACGCCCAGGCCTTCGGCGACCATGCGTCCGACCGTCACCAGCTGGTGGCTCTCGAACGCCACCGGCAGCTTGCCATGCCGGGCGATCACGCTGTCTTCCAGCAGCAGGCGGACTGCCGAGGGCCGCTGCAGGGTGATGAAGGGCTGCTCCAGCAGCTGCGCCCAGGTCAGCGCGGACTGCCCGGCCAGTTCGCTGCCGGCCGGCACCACGGCGACGAAGCGATCGTCGTACAGCGCGGTGAACTGCAGGCCATCGAGGGTCGCCGGCTCGAAGGCGATACCCAGTTCGACACGGCCATCGCGCACCATCTCCATCACCTGCTCGTTGATCACGTCATGCACCGCCACGTTGACCCGCGGATAGGCATCGCGGAACGCGCGCAACGCCGCCGGCAGGCGGTTGCCGGCGAACGACGGCATGGCCGCCACCGCCACCTTGCCCATCTGCAGGGTGAAGTGCTGGCGCAGCAGATCCTCGGCGTTGTCCCAGTCGGCCAGCAGGCGCACGGCGATCGGCAGCAAGGTCTCACCTTCAGGGGTCAGCGCCACGCTGCGGGTGGTGCGTACCAGCAACTGGCCGCCCAGGGACTGCTCCAGGTTCTTGATCGCCAGGCTCAGCGCCGGCTGCGACAGGTGCAGGCGCTCGCAGGCCTGGGCGAAGCTCAGGCTCTGCGCCACGGCGAGAAAGGCGCGTAGCTGCTTGACGGTCATTGATTTATTTACCTGATCAATCAAGAGGAAAAACAAACTTAACAAATAAGCCCGCAGCGATGAAGCTTGGACACAGCCTGGCAGTGCTCCTGCCCCACAACAACAAGAGGCAGCCTCGAATGAGCGGACTCGACAAACGCGTCGGCAGCTATGAAGAAGCCCTGCACGGCCTGCAGGACGGCATGACCGTACTGGCCGGCGGCTTCGGCCTGTGCGGCATCCCCGAGAACCTGATCGCGGAGATCCGTCGCCGTGGTGTGCGCGACCTCACCGTGGTCTCCAACAACTGCGGTGTCGACGGCTTCGGTCTCGGCGTGCTGTTGGAAGACCGGCAGATCCGCAAGATGATCGCCTCCTACGTCGGCGAGAACGCCCTGTTCGAACAGCAGCTGCTCAGCGGCGAGCTGGAAGTCGAACTCACCCCGCAAGGCACCCTGGCCGAGAAGCTGCGCGCCGGTGGCGCCGGCATTCCTGCCTTCTTCACCGCCACGGGCTACGGCACGCCGGTCGCCGAGGGCAAGGAAGCGCGCGAGATCGACGGCCGTCACTACATCCTCGAACCGGCCATCACCGGCGACTTCGCCATCGTCAAGGGCTGGAAGGCCGACCATTTCGGCAACGTGGTCTACCGCCACACCGCGCAGAACTTCAACCCGGTGGTCGCCAGTGCCGGACGCATCACCGTGGTCGAGGTGGAAGAGATCGTGGAACCCGGCGAACTCGACCCGACGCAGATTCACACCCCCGGCATCTACGTCGACCGGCTGATCTGCGGCACCTTCGAGAAACGTATCGAAAAACGCACCCTGCGCAGCTAGCAGGTTGCTGAACGACGTCAGCGAGGCAGTCGAGACAAGGCCGGAACAGGCGGACAAGCGCAGTTCACGCGCAGTGAATCAGCACCTTGAGCCCGTTTTCAACGCCGTCGGCCACGCAGGCAGTTCTTCAGCAGCCGCCAAGAGGATAAGAGCATGGCACTAACCCGTGAACAAATGGCCCAGCGCGTCGCCCGCGAGCTGCAGGATGGTTTCTACGTCAACCTGGGCATCGGCATTCCCACCCTGGTGGCCAACTACGTGCCCAAGGGCATGCAGGTGATGCTGCAATCGGAAAACGGTCTGCTCGGCATGGGCGCCTTTCCGAGCGAGGACGAAGTCGACGCCGACATGATCAATGCCGGCAAGCAGACGGTCACCGCCGTCAAGGGCGCGGCGATCTTCGACTCGGCGCAATCCTTCGCCATGATCCGTGGCGGCCATGTCGACCTCACCGTGCTCGGTGCCTTCGAGGTGGACGTGCGCGGCAACATCGCCTCGTGGATGATCCCCGGCAAGCTGGTCAAGGGCATGGGCGGCGCCATGGACCTGGTGGCCGGTGCCGACAACATCATCGTCACCATGACCCACGCCTCCAAGGACGGCGAGTCCAAGCTGCTGGAACACTGCAGCCTGCCGCTGACCGGTTGCGGCTGCATCCGCAAGGTGCTGACCGACCTGGCCTACCTGGAGATCGAGGACAACGCGTTCGTCCTGCGCGAACGAGCCCCCGGGGTCAGCGTCGAGGAAATCGTCGCCAAGACCGCCGGCAAGCTGATCGTCCCCGAACACGTGCCGGAAATGAGCTTCTAAGTTGTCTACCGTTCCGTAGGCGCCACCACGCACGGCGTCTACGGAACGTTTTTCTACATGGCGGGAGGCACTTCAGCGGCGAGCCTGTCTCGTCGCGGCTCAGCCCCTCCCACGCTACGCGGCCCATCAGCCGAGAGGAGTCATCCCATGCAAGACGTCGTCATCGTCGCCGCCACCCGTACCGCCATCGGCAGTTTCCAGGGCAGCCTGGCCGAGGTCCCCGCCCCCGAGCTCGGCGCCATCGTCATCAGGCGCCTGCTGGAGCAGACCGGCCTCGACGCCGCCCAGGTCGATGAAGTGATCCTCGGCCAGGTGCTCACCGCAGGTTCCGGGCAGAACCCCGCACGCCAGGCCGCCATCCGCGCCGGCCTGCCGCACGCCGTGCCGGCGATGACCCTGAACAAGGTCTGCGGCTCGGGCCTGAAAGCCCTGCACCTGGCGACCCAGGCCATCCGCTGCGGCGACGCCGAGGTGGTGATCGCCGGTGGCATGGAGAACATGAGCCTGTCGCCCTACGTATTGCCCAAGGCCCGTACCGGCCTGCGCATGGGCCATGCGCAGATGCTCGACAGCATGATCGTCGACGGCCTGTGGGACGCCTTCAACGACTACCACATGGGCATCACTGCCGAGAACCTGGTGGAGAAATACGCTATCAGCCGTGAAGCCCAGGATGCCTTCGCCGCTGCCTCGCAACAGAAAGCCTTGGCCGCCATCGAAGCCGGTCGTTTCGATGCCGAGATCACCCCGGTGCTGATCCCGCAGCGCAAGGGCGACCCGCTCGCCTTCGCCCGTGACGAGCAGCCACGCGCCGGGACCACCGCCGACAGCCTGGCCAAGCTCAAGCCCGCCTTCAAGAAGGACGGCAGCGTCACCGCCGGCAATGCCTCCAGCCTCAACGACGGTGCCGCTGCGGTGCTGCTGATGAGCGCCACCAAGGCGCAGACACTGGGGCTGCCGGTGCTGGCGAAGATCGCCGGCTACGCCAACGCCGGCGTCGATCCGGCGATCATGGGTATCGCCCCGGTATCCGCCACTCGCCGCTGCCTGGACAAGGCCGGCTGGAGCCTGGCCGACCTGGACCTGATCGAAGCCAACGAAGCGTTCGCTGCACAGGCGCTGGCGGTGGGCCAGGAGCTGGGCTGGGATGCCGACAAAGTCAACGTCAATGGCGGCGCCATCGCCCTTGGCCACCCCATCGGTGCTTCGGGTTGCCGCGTGCTGGTCAGCCTGCTGCACGAGATGATCCGCCGCGACGCCAGGAAAGGCCTGGCCACCCTGTGCATCGGTGGCGGTCAGGGCGTGGCGCTGGCCATCGAGCGCTGACGCGCAGGGTGGATCACACCCTGCAGACTGCAACAGCGTGGCCCAGATGCGATCCGGGGAGGACCACCCGGCCTGCATCCGGGCTACGTCAAACAGCTCGGCCTCGTGCCGGGCTTTGTCATATCCACTGCAACGCCCAGGCGAAGCCAACCCCAGAGTGCCTGGTCAAAGCCCCAGAACATGTTCGAAGCCTCGCGAGCGGGAGGCATGCAAGGCAAAACAGGCGCAGAAGCGGAGTTTACGAGCAGTAGATGAGCATTCTGAGCAGTTTTTAACCCCGCAGGCCCGACGCGCAGCAGGTTTTCAACAGGCTCTTACACAACCATAAGAAAGAGGCGTCCCCCCATGTTCAACACCCTCACTCGCATGAGCGTGAGCCTGGTACAGAAGTACCTGCCCTCACCTTTCGTGTTCTCCGCATTGCTCACCCTGGGTGTGCTGCTGGCCGGCATCTTCTCTACCGGCCAATCGCTGCCGGCCATGGTGCAACACTGGAGCGGCGGTTTCTGGACCCTGCTCGGCTTCGCCATGCAGATGGCCCTGATCTTCGTCACCGGCCACGCCCTGGCCAGCGCCCCGATCATCAACCGCCAGCTCGACCGTCTGGCCGGCGTCGCCCGCACACCAGGACAGGCAATCGTCATGGTCACCCTGGTGGCGCTGCTCGGCTGCTGGGTCAACTGGGGTTTCGGCCTGGTGATCGGCGCCGTGTTCGCCCGCGCCCTGGCGCGCAAGGTGGATGGCGTCGACTACCCGCTGCTGGTGGCCTCGGCCTACTCGGGCTTCCTGGTCTGGCACGGCGGCCTGGCCGGTTCGATCCCGCTGTCGATGGCCACGGGCGGACCGGACCTGGCGCGGATCACCGCCGGCATCCTGACCGAGCCGGTGAGCATCGCCGAGACCCTGTTCAGCCCGCTGAACCTGACCATCGTCGCCCTGCTGGTGATCGGCCTGCCGCTGCTCAACCGCGCCATGCACCCGCGCCAGGGGGCCAAGGTGGCCGACCCGGCCAAGCTGGTGGAATCCCGTGCCGAACTGCCGGCGCGTGAAACCCCGGCACAGCGCCTGGACGACAGCCGCATTCTCGGCCTGGCCCTGGTGGCCATGGCGGGCATCTACCTGTTCAACCACTTCGCCAACAAGGGCTTCGTCCTCGGCCTGGACGTGGTGATCGCGATCTTCCTGTTCTGCGGCCTGCTGATGCACGGCACCCCGGAGCGCTACATGCGCGCCGTGGATGAGAGCGTGCGCGGCATCGGCGGCATCGTCCTGCTGTTCCCCTTCTACGCCGGGATCATGGGCATGATGATGGGTGCCAACGCCGACGGCATCTCCCTTGGCCGGCAGATCACCGAGACCTTCATCTCCTGGTCGTCGGCCGACACCTTCCCGCTGCTGGCCTTCCTCAGCGCGGGCGTGGTCAACGTGTTCGTGCCGTCCGGCGGTGGCCAGTGGGCCGTGCAGGGACCGATCATGCTGCCGGCCGCCCAGGCCCTGGGCGTATCCCCGACCGTGACCGCCATGGCGATCGCCTGGGGCGATGCCTGGACCAACATGATCCAGCCGTTCTGGGCCCTGCCGCTGCTCGGCATCGTCGGCCTCGGCGCCCGTGACATCATGGGCTACTGCCTGATCATGCTGCTGTACTCCGGCGTGGTGATCTGCGGCGCCTTCTACTTCATCGGCTGAGCCTTCAGCCTGGTTCCGGCTCGCGATCGGCGCTCCCCGACGCCTCGCGAGCTGGAGCATTGCGAGCCTGCTTCTAACGCAGCAGCGCCCACGCGCAGCAGGCTGTGCCGAACTCAATCGCCCATCAGCCCCTGCGCCTTGGCCATCGCCACGGCCTGCGTGCGTCGTTGCACGCCGAGCTTGACGTTGATCCGCCGGGCATGGGTCTTGACCGTGTGCAGCGAGATGAACAGGCGATCGGCGATCTCCTGGTTCGACAGCCCCTGGGCAATCAGCTGCAGCACCGCCAGCTCGCGCGAGCTGAGCAGCGCGGTTCCGGCACTGGCCGGCTCATCGACCGCAGGTGCCGGCTCGAACAGGCGCTGATACAGGCTGCTGCCCGCTTCCCCCGGCAACACCCGCTCGAGCCACTGCGCCTGACGCTGCTGCAGTTCCTGCAACGGCCGTAGCAGACGCAGTTGTCGCGCCTCATCGATCGCGACCCGCAGCAGGGCCTCGGCCGCACTCTCCTGCTGCTGGTGCAGCAGGCACTCCACCAGGGCGATCCGGCACTCGCAGGCCAGGCTGCGGTGGCCGGACAGCTGACATTCGTCGAGCAACAGGCGCAGCGCATGCTCGGCGGCGGCCCGATGGCCGAGCAACAGGTCGCTGACCGCCAGGTGCAGACGCAGGCGCGGCAGCAGATCGTAGAAACCCGAGGGCGCCAGCTGCTGGCGTTGCTGCAGCTGCTGCAAGGTCTGGGTGAACACCTCGCGCGCCCTGCCGACCTGGTCCTGGCGCAACAGCAGGCGGCCACTCTGCAACTGCAGCACGCCGCGATAGCGCACCTCGGGCACGTGCGACCACTGCATGGCCCGCTCGGCCTTCTGCAACCACTGGTAGGCCTCTTCCAGGTCGCCGCGCGACTCGGCCAGTTCCAGCAAGCCCAGATAACCGGAAATGGTGTAGGCGTCCCCGCAATACTCGGCCTCCTGCAGCCCGTGGCGGTAGGCGAGCTGCGCGGCCTCCTCGAGGCCCTGGCGCGCCAGCAGGCTGGCCCGTAATAGCAGCAGACGCCCGACCACCGGGCTGTGACTGAAGCCGTCACGCAGTAGCGCCAACGACTGCTCGGCCAGTTCGGCGGCGCGCCCGGCCTCGCCCTGCATTTCCAGCAGCAGGCAGTGATCGGTGTTGAGCAGTGCCTCGTAGATCAGGCTGCCATGCAGCCGCGACAGGCGCAGCCCTTCGTCCAGCGCCTGCTGCGCCTGGGCCAGGGCATTCTCCGCGAGGTACTGCTGGGCCAGCGCCTGGTAGCACAGGATGCGCTGCGACCAGCCGCTCTCGTCCAGCGCCTGCAACGCCTCCAGGCAGTGCTGGCGGGCGTCGCGGCGGCCGCACTGGCGCGCCAGCACGCCACTGAGGGCCTGCCACTGGGCCAGCAGCTTGCGCTGGCGCCGGGCATCGGGCTGCGGCAGGAAATGCGCCAGCGCCTGGGTGCACTCAGCGGCCTCGTCGAAGCGTGCGCAGATGATCAACGCCCAGGCCTGCAGCACGATCAGCCGCGGCGAACTGGCGAACAACCAGGCAGGCAGCTCCTCGCGCCACTGCAGGAACTGCGCGACCGAGTGCCCCTGCAGCAGCTGCTCCTGGCTGAAGCGCTGCAGGTAATTGACCGCCACTTCGATCTGCCCGGCCTGCAGCGCGTGCTCGACCGCCTCGCGAATGTCGTCGTGCTGGGCGAACCACTGGCAGGCCCGCACGTGAACCGAGGCCGACGGCGGTGCGCCCGGCAACTGCCGCAGTACCTGGGCCAGCGGGTACCAGAGGCGAAACCAGCTGCCGCTGCTGTCCAGGCTGCGCAGGAACAGCTGACGCCGCTGCAACCCGTGCAGCAGGTCGCTGCCGCGCCCCTCCAGCAGGTGTTCGCAGAGCGAGGCGGAGAAGCGCGGCAACAGTGCCAGGGCGTGCAGATCACCGAGCAGCTCCTCGTCCAGTTCGGCGAGCACCTCGCGCTGCACGTAGTCGCGCAGCAGCGGACACCCCGACTGCAGGCGCTGGCGGAGCGCTGCTTCATCGGCATCGAGCAGCAGCAGACGAATCGCCGCCAGCCAGCCTTCGCTGAACTGCAGCAGGGCCTGGCGCAGGTCGTCAGGCAGTGGCAACTGCAGGGTCGCCAGCAACTCGTCCAGGGCTTCGCCATCCAGCGCCAGATCCTCGCCCTGCAGCTCGAGCAGGTCACCCTGCAACAGCAGGCGCGGCAGGTTCCAGCCCGGGGTGCGGCGGCACGCGACCCACCAGGTCACCTGCGCGGGCGCGGCGGCGAACAGCCGGTCGAGGCAGGCATCGAGTTCGCCATCCTCGGCGCGCGGGTAATCGTCGATGAATATCCACAGGCGGCCGCTGCGCTGGTGCAACAGCTCGAGCAACGCGGCTTCGCTGTGCTCGTCGGCCGCCAACGGCTGCTGCAGGGCCGCAGCCAGGCGCTTGCACAGTTGCGCGGCGCTCAGCGCACGGCCACCCAGGTCGAGCCAGAGCGGTTCGATCGTGGCGGGTGTCATGCGCGCGCACTGGCCGAGCAGCACGCTCTTGCCCGCACCAGCCGGGGCGCGCAGCAGGCGCAGGCGCGATTCACTGGCCAGCAGGCGTTGCACCAGGGCGGGACGAGGCACCACGCAAGGTGGCAGCCGGGGCAGGTCGACAGGTCGCGTCTGCAGCGCACCCTGACGGGCGATGGCGAGGGTAGGCATGGCAGCGGTTCTCTCTGTTGTCATTGTTGAACCACTCGCAGATGGTACCCCGCCCATCTGCCATGGCCACCCCATGACGCTTATGGGGCGAGATTCACGCAACCGCGGCCCGATGCAAAAAAGCCGGTGTCACGGGCAGTGACACCGGCTCGTTCAACGCAGGCTCGCTCAGCGCACGCCGGCGTTACGCAGGGCCGCAGGCGTGAAGTCCTTGGCCGAGGCCTGGGTGCCGTACTGCACCGAGGTCTTCTCCTCGTTGGCCATGCCGATGGCGATGTAGCGTCCGGCGATGATGTCGTACAGCGCCTCGAACGCGTAGACCGGGACCTTCTGCGCATAGTGCTGCATGAGCATGGCCTCGCCGACGCGCCACAGCTGGCCACGCCCGTCGTAGTGCTCGGACAGGGCGATCTGCCAGGAGTCCTCGTCCACGTAGAAGCGGCGCTTGGCGTAGATGTTGCGCTCGCCCGCCTTGAGCGTCGCCTCCACTTCCCAGACCCGGTGCAGCTCGTAGCGGATCAGGTCCTGATTGACGTGACCGGCCTTGAGGATGTCCTCGTACTTCACCTGGGGCATGGCCACGCGGTAGTTGTTGTAGGGGATCAGCATTTCGCGCTTGCCCACCAGTTTCCAGTCGTAACGATCCGGTGCACCGTTGAACATGTCGAAGTTGTCCGAGGTACGCAGGCCGTCAGCGGCAGTACCCGGACCGTCGTACGCCACCTGCGGCGCCCGGCGCACGCGGCGCTGTCCGGCGTTGTACAGCCAGGCCATGCGTGGTTCCTTCACCTGATCCAGCGAGTCGTGCACCAGCAGCACGTTACCGGCCAGACGCGACGGCGCGGTGACCCGCTGCTTGAAGAACAGCAGCGCGTTCTCCGCCTTGTCCGGGTCGATGTCCGGGATGTTCTCGGGGAACGCCACCTCGTCCTCGAAATGCACCAGGGTGTAGGCCCCGTTGGTCTGCGGCGACGCCTGCACGATGCTGCGCTTGAGGTTGCCACCGCGATAGCGGGTGATGTGGTTCCACACCACTTCCAGGCCGTTCTGCGGGATCGGGAAGGCGTAGTAGCGGCTGTCGGTGAAGTCGGTCAGGCCGTTGCCGCCATCGCGCAGGCCGGTCTTCAGCGCGCTGGTCCTGGCCGCGGCGTAGATGCTGTCGGGCAGCGCCGAGCTGCGGTGGGTCGGGTACACCGCCATGCGGTAGCTTTCCGGGTAGCGCTTGAACATCGCCAGTTGCCCGGCAGACAGCTGCTCGCGGTACTGCTCCAGGTTCTGCGCGGTGATGGTGAACAGCGGCTGCTCGCTGGCGTAGGGGTCACTGAGAAAACCGCGCGCGTCGACCTGCCCGGCATCGCTGGCCAGGCCACCGCTCCAGGCGGGGATGCTGCCGGCGGCGTTGCCGGCCATCTCCGCGCCCAACGGCGTCAGGCTGCTGCCGAGCTTGGCCGCCTCGTCCGCGCTGACCGCCGCCAGCACGCTGCTGGCCAACAGGCTCAGGGAAAGTGCGCCGAGCATCTTCAGGGTTGTATTCATCTGCATTCCTCAACTGATCCTGATGGCCTAGAAGCTCACGCCGAAGCTGAGCGCCAGGAAGTCGCGGTCCACCGCGACGTTGTAATCCCCGCCGAAGAAGTCGGTGTACGACAGGCTGGCGGTGTAGGTATTGCGGTAGTCGGCGTCGATACCGATGCTCACGGCCTTGGCACCCTCGTTGAACAGGCCGTTGGGGCCGTAGCCGTCGACGTCGTGCGACCAGGAGATGTTCGGCTTGAGGTTCACCCCGGCGATGGCGTTGCTGTACTCCCAGATGCCGCGCACGCGGTAGCCCCAGGAGGTGCGGGTGACGAAGCCATGGGTGTCGCCACGGAAACCGTAGGCGCCGAACAGCGAGTCACGCCCGTAGCGCAGGTCTTCGCGGCTCTCCAGGCCACCGACGTGGGCCATGCCGACCTCGCCCACCAGGGTGAAGCGTCCGGCGCCCATCACCTGATCGAAGAAGTGGGTGAAGGTGGTCTGTAGCTGGGTGACCTCCTTGCGCCGGTAACCGATGTTGTCCTGCCCTGCCCCGGCCGAGACCGGCGCGGTGCCGGGCGCGATGGGGTTGAGCAGGCTCAGGGTCATGTCGGTGGTGTTGATCTGCAGCGGCATGTTCGGCCGGTAGCTGACCTCGCCGCTCCAGGCGGTGCCGGTCGGCAGGGTGGTGGCGAAACTCAGGCCGTAGAGGCGAATGTCTTCCGGGTACTCCAGGAAGTACTTGCCGTTGCCCAACATCACGCTCTGCGCGAGACCAGCCCCCGAGCCGGGAGAGATGCCATTGGCAGTGGCGATGATGTTGGGCAGCGCGGCCAGCGTCGCCAGGCTGGCATTCTGCGTGCCGACGATGGGTGTGCGGCTGTGATAGTTCATGAAGTACGCGCCGTACTCGGTCTCGTCACCCAGCCAGCGCAGGGCCACGCCCCACTGGCCGCTGTCACGCGCATCGCGATCCCCCGCACGCGGCAGGATCAACCCTTCGGAATCCACCTGGAAACCCTGGCCGAAGGCCGCTGCCACCGGTTGCAGCGGCGCGATGGCCGGCGAACCGATGTGATAGCCGCTGTCGCAACCGTCGGCGGCGACGTCGGCGGTGGAGAAGAAGGTGCCGCAGTTGTCGATCACCGTCTGGTCCCACTCCAGCTGGTAGAACGCCTCCATGCTCAGCTGGTCGCTCAGGCTCTGCGACAGGTAGAACATGTTGACCGGGATCAGGCCTTCCTTGAGCTCGGCCCCTGGCCGGCGGAAGGCGGCCACGTCGATGGGGTTGATCGAGTTGATGCTGTTGCCGATGAAGGTGCTCTCACCCCAGCTCACTACCTGCTTGCCGAGCCGCACGGTGCCTGGCAGGTCACCGATCGTGTAGTTGTGGTAGACGAAGGCGTCGAGAATCTCGGCGCCGGCGGACTTGGCGCCTTCCTTGCGGTTGTGCTCGTCGATGTCCTTGAACAGACGGCTCTCGTCCTTGAGTTCGAAGTCGTACCAGTACTTGCCACGCACGAAGACGCCGGTGTCGCGATAGCGCAGCTCCAGGTCATGGGTGCCCTTGAAGATCTTCGAGAAGGTCTCGCCCTTCTTGAAGTTCAGGCGACCGTCGTCGCCGGTCTGCGCCTGCCCCTGACCGCCGTTGTTCGGCCCGATCAGGTCGCGGTCCGGGCTGCGCATCGACCAGCTGGCGCCGATCGACAGCGAGCTGTCGAACTGCCCTTCGATCTCGCCGATGTTGAAGGTGACGGCCTGCGCCTGCGCGGCGAAACCGACGGCGACGGCCAAAGCCAAGGTGTGCGGCTGGAATAGTCCGGGCCCTGTTGTTCTTGTCATGCGGGTCTCCTGAAGTGGGGTACAGCTGCTGGGAACCCTACGCAGCGACCGCGACCCGGTTAAGCGCACCAAGGAGGGATTTCATCTGTCGCTCGAAAGGATGAATGGCGCCCTGCAACGGGCCTGTGCGCGGTGACCCAAGCGCGATGAATGACGGACCATCAAAGGGACGGGGAACTTTCCCCCGGGCGACCGAGCAGGCATGCTGCGCACCTACGCATCACGGGAGCGACACGATTCATGGAGATACTGCTGAAACTCTGCGCCTCGCTGGCCCTCGCCATGGGCGCGATCTTCGCCTTCCTGCCCGGCGCGTTCGGCCTGCTCAACTTTCGCAACGAACAGCGCCAGGCCTGGCTCAGGCACCTGGCAACGCTGAGCTGGTGGCTGCTGCTGCTCGCCCATCCGCTCGCGCTGTACCAGCTGTGGCAGGCCGATACCCCCTATCGCTGGCTGTTGCTGCCGGTGGGCCTGCACCTGCTGTTCTTCGGTGTGTTCGGGCGCAACGTCAGCACGCGCTGAAGCGCTTCAGCGCCAGCGGTCCAGCAGGTTCACCGCCAGCCGATCCAGCCAGCCCCACAGGCGTTGCTGGGCGCGGCGCCACCAGGGCCTCTGCTGCCAGTCGTCGAGGGTGATCTCGCGGCTGACGGCGAAATCCTCGATGAAGCACGCCGCCACCGCCTGGGTGAAGCCCGGATCGAGTGCCTCGACGTTGGCGTCGAGGTTGAAGCGCAGGTTCCAGTGATCGAAGTTGCACGATCCGACACTGACCCAGTCGTCCACCAGGACCATCTTCAGGTGCAGGAAACGGGGCTGGTATTCGAAGATGCGCACGCCTGCCTTGAGCAGCTTGGGGTAGTAGCGCTGGCCGGCGAAGCGCACTGGCGGGTGATCGGTGTGGCGGCCGGCCAGCAGCAGGCGCACCTCGACGCCGCGCGCCGCCGCCCGACGCAGCGCTCGGCGAATCTTCCAGGTGGGCAGGAAGTACGGCGTGGCCAGCCAGACGCGCTGGCGGGCCCCTCGCAGCGCCCGTAGCAGGGACAGCAGGATGTCACGGTGCTGGGCGGCATCGGCGTAGGCCACGCGGCCCAGGCCGAGCCCCGCCGGCGGGCAGTCCGGCAGGCTCAGCGCCAGCGGCTGGTGCCGCGGACGCCAGGCGAAACGCGCCCGCCACTGGTGCTCGAACAACTGCTGCCAGTCGCCCACCAGCGGCCCTTCGATCTCCACCATGACTTCGTGCCAGGGGCTGCGCGACTCGCTGGGCAACCAGAACTCGTCGGTGGCACCCGTGCCGCCGACATAGGCCAGGCGGCCATCCACCAGCACCAGCTTGCGATGATCCCGATGAAAGTTGCGCACACCACGACGCCAGCGCAGCGGGTTGTACCAGCGCAGCTCCACCCCAGCCGCCAGCAGGCGCTCACGCGCCGGCGCTGCCAGCCCCGCCGCACCGTAGGCATCGAACAGGCCGCGCACCCGCACGCCACGGGCAGCGGCCCGGCACAGCGCGTCGACCAGGCGCTCGCTGCACTGGCCATCCTCGATCAGGTACAGCTCCACCTCCACCTGCTGCGCGGCTGCGGCGATCGCGGCCAGCATGCGCGGGAAGAACACCGCACCATCGAGCAGCAGCTCGAAACGGTTGCCCGCCCGCCAGGGATAGATGGTGCCGCGCGACGCCACGCTCAGCGCCCCCGGCCGCTGGACAGGATGCTTGGCCCCTGTGGCAAGAGGAACGCCCGCAGCGCCCCGTTACAGGCGGTGACGACAGACAATGAGGGGAACGGCGAATGGCGCATGAGGGCTCGGAAAACGGCATGACCGGTCGGCCACGATAGCCGCCATGGGCCGCCTTGCAAAGCCCGCGCGCCCGCGCCTCGCCGCCCGCTGGCGCAGCCCCTGGAGCGCGCCGTCAGGCCGCGTCAGGTGTCACTCGTTGGGCAGCAGTTGGCAGCCCTGGCGCGCGCCCAGCCACGCGGCGCTGTGGGTACGGCCCAGGCCGCTGGCGGTCACGCGCCTGGCGTCTTCGTCGTCGAGCAGGCTGCTGATCGGCACGTATTGCTGCACGTAGCCTTCGCAATAGGCCGCCGGGTTGCCGCTGACGTAACGGCAGGAGCAGTACTCCTTGGCCGTGTAGGCGCCGATGATGTCGGGGAAGGCCGCCAGGTGCTGGCGATTCGCCCAGGCCCAGGCCAGCAGCACGAGGAGCAGCAGGGCCAGCACGCTGAGCAGCGGATGACGACGGATCATGGCTGTACCTCCGCGGCGAAGGCCGCCTGCACGCGCTTGAGCAATTCGTTGTGCTGGAAGCTGCCGTCGCGGTCATCGGCATAGCGCACCACCACCAGGTTCTCTTTCGGCATCACGTACAGGCCCTGCCCCCAGTGCCCCAGCGCGGCGACCGTATCGCTCGGTGCGTCCGGCCACGGTCGCGGCCGGCCCGGCAGCTCGGGGTTGAGCCACCACTGACCGCCGGGTACGGCATCACCCGGAGCGACCCCCTGCGCCATGTAGGCGGCGAAGGGCGTGGAAACGAAATCGACCCAGGCCGACGGCAGCAGCTGCCGCTCGCCCCAGCGCCCGCCGCGCTGCATGAGCAGGCCGATGCGCGCCAGGTCACGGGCGGTCATGTAGGCGTAGGACGAGGCGATGAAGGTCCCGCTGGCATCGCGTTCCCATGCCGCGCTGGTGATGCCCAGCGGCTCGAACAGCGCGGTCCAGGGATAGTCGGCGTAGGCCTGCTGCCCGAGCATGCCGCGCAGGGTGGCGGCCAGGACATTGCTGTCGCCGCTGGAATAGCGGAAGCGCGTACCGGGCGCGGCGTCGGCCGCATGCGCAGCGGCGAACGCGGCCATGTCGCCACGCCCCCGGGTGTAGAGCATGGCCACCACCGACGACTTCAGCGGCGCGTATTCGTAGTCCTCCTGCCAGTCCAGACCCGAGGCCCAGTTGAGCAGGTGTCCCATCTTGATCTGCGGGTGCTCGGCCATCGCCGGGTAGTACTGCGCGGCCGCTGCATCGAGCCTGAAACGTCCCTCGCCATAGGCCACGCCGAGCACGGTGGCGAAGACGCTCTTGGCCATCGACCAGCTCAGGTGCGCGGTCTGCGCCGTGGTCGGATCGGCGTAGCGCTCGTAGACGATGCGGCCATCGCGCACCACCAGCAATGCGTCGGTACGAATGCCCGTGCGCTGGGCATCGTCACGTTCGGGGAAGGCATAGCGCTCCAGCTCGGCGAGGGCTGGCGTCTGCGCCGCAGCCTGCACCTGCCAGTCGGGCTGCGGCCAGTTTTCCGCGTGGGCGGCGCCGGCAAGCAGGCTGAAGCCGAGCGTCAGGCTCAGGCGGCGAAGAGAACGGATCGACATGGCGGGCCTCGGTTTAATGACCGAGGCGCACCCTAGCATGCCGGCCACGACAGCTTGAAGCGCCTATTGCGCCATCTGCCGGACTCATCGGGGCAGGCAGTAATCCTCGGGGCCCATCAGGTCGAGGCCACACTCGAGGTTCTCGATCCAGTAGAGGAAGGCGCTGATCATCTCCGCCCCCACGAAAGGCCGGCCGTGCTGCGGCACGATCATCGCCACATCCATCTCGCGCACCATCGCCGCCCACAGGCGGCAGGCCTTGTTGCCGGCCATGTAGCGACGGTGGAAGCCCTCCATGTTCGGCACATGGTTGACGAAGTCACGCACCGGCGTGGCGTCGTCGACCATCGACGCGCCCATGTCGCCGGAGAAGAGGATCTTGCTCACCGGGTCATACAGCTGGAAGTTGCCCACCGAGTGGAGGAAGTGCGCGGGCACCGCCTTGAGCTTGCACTTGCCCAGCGGGATGCTCTGGCCACGGTCCGGCAACGCGATGATGCGGTCGTAGGTATTGATGCCACGGCTCAGGGCCAGGTAATTGGCCGTCAGGTGCGGCAGGAAGCGGGCCCACAGCTTGGAGCAGATGACCCGTGCGCTGGTGTGCAGCAGCCACTTGTCCAGGGACGCGATGATGTCCGGGTCCTGGTGCGAGGCGAAGATATAGGTCAGGTCCTGCACGCTGATGTGCTTGGACAGCTCCAGCGACAAGGGGGTGTACGTCAGGTCACCGCCCGGATCGAGCAGCAGGTACTGCTCGTTGTCGGTGATCAGGAACTGGTTGGATTGCACGCCCTCGCCGCTGACCAGGTCATCGAACATCAGGCATTGGTGGCTGCCGTTATCGAACAGCACGATGGGCTCGCGGCGCATGGAAACCTCTCGGGAAAAACGCGAGGCCACATTAATCCCATGCCCAGGGGCCGGCACTGATATGGATCAACAGCCGGCGACAATCCGTCGCGCTTTCTCCAGGCGCTTGCTGCGCGCCGCCTCGGCAATGCGCAGCAGGCCCTGGTCGCGCTGCCACAGCCCGGCCCAGTGCGCCGGGCCGGCGGCCAGCGCCGCATCCAGTTCGCCGGCCAATGCCTGCTGCTCGGCGAACAGGCCGGCCAGCAACAGGTGCGTAGTGGCCGCATTGGGCGCCTGCCGCGCCACCTCGGCGCAACCGGCCAGCAAGGCCTGCAGACGCAGCAGCAGGGGTTCGGGCCAGGCGCATTCACGCCCCACGCCGGACAGCCACGCGGTCACGGCGGTCAGCACGTGCAGATCCTCCAGGGTGCGGAAGGGTTTGACGTAGTCGTCCCAGCCATCGCCGGCCAGACGCTCGCCCTGCGCCTGATCCAGATGCAGGCGGGCATGGCCGATATCAGGCATCAGCGGCAACGCCGGCAAGGCTTCGATGCGTACACCCGGTGCGCCCTGGCGAACCACGCCGAGGGCCAGGCGCGGCGACTCGTCCGCCGCCTCCTCGCGAGCAGCCACCAGCAGCCAGTCGGCGCACTCGGCGGCGGTGACGAAGTCCTTGCGGCCACTGACGTACAGGCCGTAGATGCGCGTGCTCATGTCCGCCGGGCGGGTGCTGCGGTTCTCCGTCACGCACAGGGCGCCGGCCGTCCACGGCGCTGCGGGCCAGAGCACCCGCAGCGCCGCCTGGTAGCCGGCAAGAAAGGCCAGGCCCGGCGTGGCCGCGCGCAGGCCGCCGACCAGCGCCAGCTCGAACGGAGCCGGCGTCCCCCCCAGGCTGGCCAGCAAGCGGCCATACCAGTCCTCCAGGCCCTGCTCCGCAGACAGACGCTCGACAGGCTGAAACAGGCTCGACCAGAGCATCGCAGATCTCCTTCGGCAGCGCCTCGGGCGCCGTCACATAAGCATCAAAAAAGCGTCACGGTGATGACACCACACCGACCTAGCCTGAGCTTGCCCAACAAGATCGACCGGCTGCAAGTAGCCAGCCGGCACACGGAGGATCAGGCATGACTCAAACCGCTCGCCGTCTGCAGGCCGAACGCCTGCAAGGCCCCGCCGCCCTGCGTGAAGCTCAGGCCTTGCGCTACCGCGTGTTCAGCGCGGAATTCGACGCCAAGCTCAACGGTGCCGAACTGGGTCTGGACATGGACGACTACGACATTCACTGCCGCCATATCGGTGTGCGCGACATGCAGAGCGGTGAGCTGGTGGCCACCACCCGCCTGCTCGATCACCAGGCCGCTGCCGGCCTGGGCCGCTATTACAGCGAGGAAGAATTCGCCCTGCACGGCCTGACCAGGCTGGAAGGTCCGGTACTGGAGATCGGCCGTACCTGCGTCGACAGTGCCTACCGCAACGGCGCCACCATCGCCGTGCTCTGGGGTGAGCTGGCCGAGGTCCTCAACGAGGGCGGCTATCGCTACCTGATGGGCTGCGCCAGCATTCCCATGCAGGACGGCGGCATCCAGGCGCAGGCGATCATGCAACGCCTGCGCGAGCGCTACCTGTGCACCGAGCACCTGCGCGCCGAACCCAAGCACCCGCTGCCGCAGCTGGACCTGCCGGGCAACGTCATCGCCGAGATGCCGCCGCTGCTCAAGGCCTACATGCGCCTGGGCGCGAAGATCTGCGGCGAGCCCTGCTGGGACCGCGACTTCCAGGTGGCCGACGTGTTCATCCTGCTCAAGCGCGACGAGCTGTGCCCGCGCTACGCCCGCCACTTCAAGGCCGCGGTCTGAAACGCGCTGGCGGCGGCGCGCCCTGCCCGCCGTCGCCGGCAGACAATCCGGCCGGCCATCGCCAAACGCCGTCATCCGTGGATAATGCCGGCACTCGTTTTCAAGCGGAGGCCTCGATGGCCAAACTGCGTCTTTCCCTGCGCCTCTTTCATCTGGCTCTGGTGATCGCCTTCGGCGCACTGCTGGCCGGCATCGTCAGCCTGTGCGAGCGCGTCGCCCGGCATGACCTGATGCCCTTGCGGCAACGCCTGACCCGCTGGTTCCTCGCGCGCCTGGGCGGCGCCCTGCCCTTTCGCGTGACGGTCGCCGGCGAGCTGCCCGCGCAGCCGATGCTGTGGGTGGCCAACCACGTGTCCTGGACCGACATCCCGCTGCTCGGCGCCCTGCAGCCGATTTCCTTCCTGTCCAAGGCGGAAGTGCGTGCCTGGCCGGTGGCCGGCTGGCTGGCGCACAAGGCCGGCACCCTGTTCATCCGCCGCGGCTCGGGCGACAGCAACCTGATCGGCCAGCAGATCGGTCGTCACCTGCAGCAGGGTCACAACCTGCTGATATTCCCCGAGGGCACCACCACCGACGGCCTGGCCGTGCGCACCTTCCATGGCCGCCTGCTGAGCAGCGCCATCGACAGCGGCGTCGCCCTGCAGCCCGTGGCCATCCGCTACCTGCGCGCCGGCCAGCCCTGCCCGGTGGCGCCGTTCATCGGCGACGACGACATGCTCTCGCACCTGCTGCGCCTGCTTTCCAGCCCGGCGGGCGAAGTCGAGATCCGTCTCCTCGAGCCGATCCCCAGTGCCGCGCGCAGCCGCAACGAACTGGCGCGCCACAGCCAGGCGATCATCGCCAGCGCCCTGCAGGCGGACCTGCCGCCGGGTCAGGCCGAAGCGGCCTGACCCGACACCCTCAGGCGGCTGGCGGAACGATCAGCGCGTCGCTGTCGATCGTCGCCAGCAGGCGGTTGGCCACGCTGCCCAGGAAGAAACGCGAAACGCCCTCGCGCGCATGCGTGCCGAGCACCAGCAGATCGCCGCCGGACTGGCGCAGGGCGTCGCCGACCACACCCTCGGGCGAACCGATCTGTACCAGCAGGCGTTCGTGATCGAGGTTCACCCCGACTTCGGCCAGCCGCTCGCTCACCTGCTGACGCTGCACGTCCCGCTGGTCCTCCAGCACCTCGGCGCTGATCCCGACCTCCATCACCGCACCGGCGGCCACCGGCTCGACCGCACTGGCGACATGCAGCTGCTCCGGCACCAGCAGGCCCAGCTCACGCGCGCGCACCAGGGCCTGTTGCGCGGTCCGCGAGTGGTCCATCGCCAGCACCGCATGGCGGTATGCATGCGTCACCGGACCGTTGACCCGCAGCACCGGCAGATGGCTGCTGCGCACCACCCGCTCGAGCGTGGTGCCGGAGAAGAAATCACGCAGCGGAGATTTGCGGTGCGCCCCGACCACCAGCAGGTCGGCGCCCATGCCCTGGGCACTCTCGACGATGACCACGTCCGGTTCGCCGGTGCCGACCAGCACCTGCGGGCGGCAACCCGCCTGCTCGGCCAGTCGCTGCGCCTGGCTCTGCAACAGGGTCTCGGCCTGCTGCACCTGGCGCTGGACGATCTCGACCGGCGCGTCGTCATCGATCACATGCAGCAGGCACCACTCGCCACCGCCCTGCTGACGGATCAGTTGCACGGCGCGCTGCACCGCATGCGCCGAGCGCTCGGACAGGTCGGTCGCTACCAGAATCTTGATCATCTCGTTTCCTCCATGCGTTTAACACCGAGTTACATTCAAGCCTCTCCTGACCCGCCACTCGTTGATGCAAGTCAGGTCGGGGGCGGTAAAGCCAACTAGGGTATCCCTGACGATTCGCTCGGCCGACGGATGCGGCCCACCGCAGGAGACACGCCCCATGGGCAACCGCCCCTCTGAACATAGTGACCGCGCCTGGCACGAATTGACTGCACAGCAGGCCCTCGATGCGCTGCACAGCACGCCGGGCGGGCTCGACAGCGAGCAGGCCCGGGTGCGCCTGCAGCAGCACGGCGCCAACCGCCTGCCGCCCCCGCAGAAGCGCGGCCCGCTGCTGCGCCTGCTCTACCAGTTCCACAACGTGCTGCTGTACCTGATGCTGGGCGCCGCGCTGATTGCCGCCCTGCTCGGCCACTGGGTCGACACGGCGGTGATCCTGGCGGCGGTGCTGATCAACGTGGTCATCGGCTTCATCCAGGAGGGCAAGGCCGAGAATGCCCTGAACGCCATCCGCGACATGCTCTCACCCCACGCCATGGTGCGCCGGGACGGCGAGCGCCACGAGATCAATGCCGAGCAGCTGGTTCCCGGCGACGTGGTGCTGCTGGTCTCCGGCGACAAGGTGCCGGCCGACCTGCGCCTGCTCAGCGTGAAGAACCTGCTGGTGGAAGAAGCGGCGCTGACCGGCGAATCGGTACCGGTGGAAAAGTCCGTGGCGCACTGCCGCCAGGACGCCGCCCTGGGTGATCGCCGCTGCATGGCCTACTCCGGCACCCTGGTCAGCAGCGGCCAGGCCAGCGGGCTGGTGGTCGCCACCGGCGCGGACACCGAGCTGGGCCGCATCGGCGCCATGCTGCAGCAGGTACAGGCGCTGTCCACCCCGCTGCTGCGGCAGATCGAGCAGTTCAGCCGCTGGCTGGCCGTGATCATCCTGGTCCTCGCCCTGGCCACCTTCATCCTCGGCACGTTCTGGCACGGGCAGAACCCCGGTGACATGTTCATGATGGTGGTGGCGCTGACCGCCTCGGCGATCCCCGAGGGCCTGCCGGCCATCATGACGGTGATCCTCGCGCTCGGCGTCCAGCGCATGGCCGGGCAGAACGCCATCGTGCGGCGCTTGCCGGCCGTGGAGACCCTGGGCTCGGTGACAGTGATCTGCTCGGACAAGACCGGCACCCTGACCCGCAACGAGATGACCGTAAAACGCGTGGTCAGTGCCGAGCGCGTCCTCGACGTCAGCGGCGTCGGCTATGCACCGGAAGGCGCCTTCCATCTGGACGGCCAGCTGCAGGAACCCGACCACGCCCTGCTGGAAACGGCGCGTGCGGCGCAGCTGTGCAACGACTCCCACCTGCAGCAGGACGAGCATGGCCACTGGCGGCTGCACGGCGACCCCACCGAAGGCGCGCTGCTGACCCTGGCGCTCAAAAGCGGCCTCGACATCCAGGCGCTGCAGGCGCAACTGCCGCGCAGCGATGCGATTCCGTTCGAGTCCGAGCATCGCTTCATGGCCACCCTGCATCACGACCACGCCGGCCAGGGCCTGGTCTACCTCAAGGGCGCCCCCGAGCGTCTGCTGGACATGTGCGCCAGCCAGCGCCTGGCCGATGGCAGCGATGCCCCGCTGGACGCCGACTACTGGCGACGCCAGGCCACCGACCTGGCCGCCCGTGGCCTGCGCCTGCTGGCCCTGGCCAGCAAACCGGCGGCGTCCAGCCAGCGCACCCTGAACTTCAGCGACGTGGAGACGGGCCTGACCCTGTTGGCGCTGGTCGGCATCATCGACCCGCCGCGAGAGGAAGCCATCGCCGCCGTCGCCGAATGCCAGCAGGCCGGCATCCGGGTGAAGATGATCACCGGCGACCACGCCGAAACCGCGCGCGCCATCGGCGCCCAGCTGGGCATCGGCATCGGCCTGCCGGCGATGACCGGCGCCGAGCTGGAGCTGCTCGACGACCGCCGCCTGCGCGAGGTGCTGCCTGGCGTGGAAGTCTTCGCCCGGGCCAGCCCCGAGCACAAGCTGCGCCTGGTACAGGCCATGCAGGACAGCGGTGAGGTGGTGGCGATGACCGGTGACGGCGTCAACGATGCCCCGGCGCTGAAACGCGCCGACGTCGGCGTCGCCATGGGCCACAAGGGTACGGAGGCGGCCAAGGAGGCCGCCGAGGTGGTGCTCGCCGACGACAACTTCGCCACCATCGCCGGCGCCGTGCGCGAAGGCCGGGCGATCTACGACAACCTGAAGAAATTCATCCTCTTCGCCCTGCCGACCAACGGCGGCCAGGCGCTGATCGTAATCTTCGCCATCCTCTTCCAGGCCGTGCTGCCGCTGACCCCGGCCCAGGTGCTGTGGATCAACATGGTCACCTCCTGCACCCTGGGGCTGGCTCTGGCCTTCGAGCCCAGCGAGCGCGGGCTGATGCAGCGCGCCCCGCGCGCCCCCGACGAGCCGCTGCTGTCGGCCTTCTTCGTCTGGCGCGTGCTGATGGTCTCGGTGCTCATCGCCAGCGCCGGCATCGGCCTGTTCCTCTGGGAGCTGGAACTCGGCAACAGCGTGGAAAGTGCCCGCACCATCGCGGTCAACGCCGTGGTGATGTGCGAAATCTTCTACCTGTTCAACAGCCGCAGCCTGCTTGGCCCGGTGCTCAGCCGCGAGGGGCTGCTGGGCAACCCGGCCGTGCCGCTGACCATCGCCCTCTGCCTGGTGCTGCAACTGCTGTTCACCTACGCGCCGCCGCTGCAGGGCGTGTTCGGCTCCGAGAGCATGAGTGCCGACGAATGGCTGCGGGTGCTGCTCGCCGGGGTGACGCTGTTCGTCGTCGCGGAACTGGAGAAATGCCTGGTGCGGCGCTGCGGCCTGCATGCCCGGGCGACCTGAGCGGCGACGCTAGCGCACAGCGTTCAGCTCGGCCTCGGCAAAGGCCATCAGCTCGGGGTAGAAGGCACGAAAGTCGTCGCTGAGCGGCACGTACAGCCGCTCCAGCTCGACCAGGCTGCCGTCGAGCAACTGCGGTCGTGAAAGACGCCGCTGCATGCCGGCAATCACCTGCTCGAGCACGGCGAACTCGCGATAGCTGCCGAGCCAGTCCTGCGCCGCCATGCGCGGCGCCATCAGCGCCAGACGCCCCGGCAGCGCCGGCTCGGCGGCCAGTACCCGGTACACCTGCCCGGTGAACTGCTGCAGCGGCTGTTCGGCATAGTCCTGCCAGTCGCGCGCCAGGCAGTGGTCGAAGAACAGGTCCAGCAGCATGCCCGCCATGCGCCGTCGCTCGAGCGGGAAGCGCGCCCGTGCGCGCGCCTGCAGCGGATGGCTGTCGGTGAACGCATCGATACGTCGATGCAGGCGGATGGCGGCTTCGATATCGGCGGGCCACTGGCCGTTCAGCGGCCCTTTGACGAAGTCGCCATACAGGCTGCCGAGCAGTTGCGCTCGCGTGTCGCCACCCAGGTGCAGATGAGCCAGATAGTTCATGCCACGAGCTTAGCGCCAGACGCCGGACAATCGAAGCCGTCGATGGCGACTATCGGGACAATCGATCTGTATATCGACTCGAAGCGATATAAGGTTCGCCACATGACGATACACACCGACAGCACGATGGACATCGACCTCGACGCCATCATCAAGGCCCTCGCCCACCCCGTACGCCGCGACATTCTCGACTGGCTGAAGGAACCCGAGCGCCACTTCCCCGAGCAGGAGCACCCGCTGGAAATCGGCGTGTGCGCCGGCAAGATCTTCCTGCGCACGGGGCTGTCGCAATCCACCGTCTCCGCCCATCTGACCACCCTGCAACGCGCCGGTCTGGTGACCAGCCGCAAGGTCGGTCAGTGGCACTTCTTCAAACGCAACGACGAGCTGATCCAGGCCTTCGTCGAGCGTCTCGGCCAACAACTCTGAACCCGGAGGTAACACCATGCCCACTCTGTTCGACCCTATCCAGATCGGTGATCTGCAACTGGCCAACCGCATCATCATGGCCCCCCTGACCCGCTGCCGCGCCGACGAAGGCCGCGTCCCCAACGCGCTGATGGCCGAGTACTACGTGCAGCGTGCCTCGGCCGGCCTGATCATCAGCGAAGCCACCGCCGTCACGCCGATGGGCGTCGGCTACCCGAACACCCCCGGCATCTGGTCCGACGAGCAGATCCGTGGCTGGAGCAACATCACCCACGCCGTGCACGCCAACGGCGGCAAGATCGTGCTGCAGCTGTGGCACGTGGGTCGCATCTCCGACCCGATCTACCTCGACGGCGAGCTGCCGGTAGCGCCGAGCGCCATCCAGCCGGCGGGCCACGTCAGCCTGGTGCGTCCGCTGAAGAACTTCGTCACCCCGCGTGCCCTGGAAACCGAAGAGATCGCCGATATCGTCGAGGCCTACCGTCAGGGTGCCGAGAACGCCATGGCCGCCGGCTTCGACGGCGTGGAAATCCACGGTGCCAACGGTTACCTGCTCGACCAGTTCCTGCAGAGCAGCACCAACCAGCGTACCGACCGCTACGGCGGCAGCCTGGAAAACCGTGCCCGTCTGCTGCTGGAAGTGACCGACGCCGCCATCTCCGTATGGGGCGCAGGCCGCGTCGGCGTGCACCTGGCGCCGCGTGCCGACGCCCACGACATGGGCGACGCGAACCGCGCCGAGACCTTCGGTTATGTCGCCCGTGAGCTGGGCAAGCGCGGCATCGCCTTCATCTGCGCCCGCGAGAAGGAAGACGACGACAGCCTGACGCCGCAGCTGAAGCAGGCATTCGGCGGCGTGTTCATCGCCAACGAGCGCTTCACCAAGGACCAGGCCAACGCCTGGCTGGCCGGCGGCAAGGCCGACGCGGTGGCCTTCGGTGTGCCGTTCATCGCCAACCCGGACCTGCCGGCGCGCCTGGAACAGGATGCCGCCCTCAACGAGCCGCACCCGGACACCTTCTACGGTTCCGGCCCGGTTGGCTACATCGACTACCCGCGCCTGTAATCGCCAGCCAGGTCCCTCCCACGGCGTGACACCTGTGGCAGGGGCTTTGCCCGCGACCAAGAAAAACGCCCCGCAATGCGGGGCGTTCGTTTATCCGGCGTAGCCTCAGCGCCGATCGATCTGCTGCTGCAGGTTGACCATCTGGCTCTGCAGCGTATTGATGTTGCGCGTCATCTGCGCGCGGAAGGCATCGAACTCGGCGGTGTTCGGACCGGCGCTGGCAGCCGGACGATTGTCCAGCTCGCTGCGCAGTACCAGCAGGTCCTGCTCCAGGCTGCGAATGGCCTGGCTCGGGTCGCCCTGCTTCTGCAGCGTCTGGACATCGCCAGCGAGGCTCTTGATACGGCTGTCGAGCTTGTCCAGCGCCGCCTGCGTCGCCTTGGCATCACCCTGCGCCGCCTTCAGTGCCGCCTGCTCGCTGGCCAGCGCCTGCACCCGCTTGTCGAGCTCGGCACTGGCGCCAACGCCGCTCTTCAACTCGCTGCCCAGCTGCTCGACGCGCTTGTCCAACGCGGCCTGTGCGGTCGCGCCCTGCTGCTGTTGCTTGGCCAGTTCGGCCAGGCGGTTTTCCAGTTGCTTGACCTGCAACTTGAGCGCCTCGCTGCCGCTGGTGACGCTGGACTCGGTGGCCACCACCTTGCCGGAAATGTCCTGGATGCGTCCGGCAGCTTCCTCGCTGATGCGCGCGAAGCTCTCCTGGGTCGCCACCAGGCGCTGCTCCATCAGGCCGATCTGCTGCAGGCTCCACCAGCCCAGCCCGGCCAGGGCGAAGCTCAGCGCACCAACCAGTGCCCACAGCGGCCCGGTGCTGGCGCCCTTCACCACCGGCGCCTTGGCGCTGCTGGCGCGGGGGCTACGCGGCGCGGGTTCGTCATGCAGGTCGGCGTAATCCTCGCGGCGCTCGGGGGTCAGGCTGGGTAGGTTGTCGAGCTCGTCGTTGGCGTCGTTGCGCATGGTCAAACCTATGGGGGAAAGGGGTGAACGAAACTGCCGCGCAGTATACCGATTCGCCACTGGCTCATCAGCGCCGCGCCAGGGAGGTGCGCGGCGCACCGACGAAGGGCGCGACAGGGCCATCGACCCGCCTCCGGCCCAGCAGTTCCGCGAAATTTGAACTGGTACGCACTTTGCTTTTCCAGTTGTCGTGGGCACGCCGACCCGGTGTCGCTCACAAGCCAGCAGGCGGCCTGAAAGTTCTGCAAAGCACGAAAAGGAGTCGGTTCCAGGTTCTGGCGAGCCAGAGCGATGCAAGGCGCAGACAGATGATCTGGCGCCGTTCACCAACAGTGACGGCAGCCTGACGTTCCAGCCTGTTTGCAACGCGGCAACGCCCACGCTCGATCGACCGCGAACGGACTCGACGCAGTGTCCCAGCCAGAGGACGAGGGCTGGCGCGATCACGGATGGCGACGGACGCCGCAGACCGTGATCCTTCAACCAACCGGGGGAAGTGGCAATGGAACTGAACAAAGAAGTACTGGACTGCATGAAGACACTGCGCCGCCGTCTGCGCGACGAGCTGGCGGTCGACATCCGCCTGAGCCAGAGCGATGTCATCAGCGCCATGCTCGACGGCAGCCTGCAGTCCAACGACGAGGAAACCCGCCGCCTGGGCCAGCGCCTGGCCGAGCTGTCCGATCAGCCACGGCGGGCCACCGTCACCCCGCTGGCCACCGTCGAAGTGCCGGTCGGCGAAGCGACCGGCTCCGTGCGCATCTACCGCGGCCAGCGCATCTACGCCTGATCGCCACACTGCACCTGCCACCAGGTGCAGAACTCATCCAGCGCATCCCACAGGCTCGCCGTCGGCTGGTAGTCGAGGAACTCACGTGCGCGATCGATGTTCAGCGAGAAGTCCCTGGCCATCACCGCCACGCCGAGACGAAACAGGCCCGGCTCGGGCCGGCCCGGCAGTATTCGGCAGATGCCCTCGTTGAGCGAGGCGGCGGCATGGGCCAGGGCGAACGGCATGTGCCGCGTGACCGGTGGCAGCTCCAGCCGGCGCAGCACGTAGTTGACCACGTCCCACAGCGGCACCGGCGTACCGTTGCTGATGTTGTAGACCTGCCCCAGCGCCGGGCCGCTGACCTGCAGCGCGCTGAGCAAGGCCGCGTTGAGGTTGTGCACGTTGGTGAAGTCGACCTTGTTCAGGCCATTGCCGATGATCGCCAGGCGGCCCTTGCGCTGCATGCCGATCAGTCGCGGGAAGATGCTGGTGTCACCGGCGCCGGTGACGAAGCGCGGGCGCAGGGCGATCACCTCCAGGCCGAATTCCTGGGCGCCGAACACCTGCTGCTCGGCCAGGTACTTGGTCTTGCCGTAATAATGATCGGAAAAACGCTTGGGCACCTGCTCTTCGCGGATATCGACGTGGGCGCGACCATCGAAGTAGATCGACGGTGAGGACAGGTGCACCAGGCGCCGTACCTTCTGCTTGAGGCAGGCCTCGATGACGTTCTCGGTCACCGTCACGTTGGCCTGGTGGAAATGCGCGTAGTCGCCCCAGACGCCCACCGCGCCCGCACAGTGCACCACCGCCTCGACATCCCGACACAATGTCCGCGCCAGCTCGGCATCGCCCAGGTCGCCCTGGACGAACTCGGCGCCACGCTTGATCAGGTGCTGCACGCCATCCGCACGCCGGCCGTTGACCCGCACCGTCAGGCCCTGTTCGAGCGCGAAACGAGCGAAACGCCCACCGATGAAACCGCTCGCGCCGGTGACCAGAATCCTCATCGCATCCCCCTGTCGTTCTTGTGTTTGCCGCACTCTAGCAGCGCCAACCCGGCGTCGCCCTGTCGCAGGCGGCCAGAACAGCGACCTGCCAGGCCGCGCACGGCGTCAACGCCCGGCCGGCGTCACCAGCACGGTGGCCGCCGCACGCTGCAGCTGTTGCGTCAGCCCGGCCAGGAGCTCACCACCGTTGCGCCAGTGATGCCAGTACAGCGGCACATCGATGCAGCGCTCGGGCAACAGGTCCACCAGCCTGCCGCTGGCCAGTTCCTCGCGTACCTGCAACTGCGGCACCAGGCCCCAGCCCAGGCCGGCCTCGGCCATGCGCACGAACCCCTCCGAAGACGGACACAGGTGATAGGCGAAGGCACCGCTGACGCCCAGTTCGGCCAGGTAGCGATGCTGCAACTGGTCGTCCGGCCCATAGACGATAGCCGGTGCGCGGGCCAGCGCAGCGGGGCTGACGCCCGAGGAGAAATGCCGGGCGATAAACGCCGGGCTGGCCAGGGCGCGGTAGCGCATCGCCCCGAGGGCCAGGCTGCGCGCCCCGGCCACGGGACGTTCGGCGGCGCACACGCAACCGGCCACCTCGCCGGCACGCATGCGCTTGAGGCCGACGTCCTGGTCCTCCACCACCAGGTCCATCAGCACCCGCTGGCTGGCGCAGAATTCGGTGGTGGCCGCCGCCCACCAGGTGGCCAGGCTGTCGGCGTTGATGGCGATCCGCAGGCGCTCGGGAGCGCTCTGCTCGTCCAGCCCGGGGACCTGGCCCTGCAGGTCGCGTTCGAGCAGGCGCACCTGCTGCACGTGGTTGAGCAGACGGCGGCCGATCTCGGTGGGCGCAGGCGGCAGCGCGCGCACCAGCACCGGTTGGCCGACCCGCGCCTCGAGCAGCTTGATGCGCTGCGACACGGCCGACTGCGACAGCCCCAGCACCTGCGCGGCGCGCTCGAAACCGGCCTGCTCCACCACCGCGGCCAGAGCCGCCAGAAGTTTGTAGTCGAACAATCGATTTTCCTAATGACTGATCAGCAATATTTGTTTCTCTTATACATCCAGGCTCAGCAGAATCGCCAGCATTCACTCGATCAGGAGCCCGCCATGTCCGGCGAAACCAACCTCGCGCGACTGCTGCAGAGCATGACGCCGCACCTCAACCCCGGTCAGTACGTATTCTGCTGCGTCGCCGCCGATCACGACTGCAGCGCCCTGCGCCCGCTGGCCAGCGTGCAGGAAGCCGAAGGCCTGACCCTGGTGCTGCCACGGGAAAGCGCCGATGCCCACGGCCTGAGCTACGACTACGTCGCGGCCTGGATCACCCTGCAAGTGCATTCGTCGCTGGCGGCGGTGGGCCTGACCGCATCCTTCTCCGCCGCCCTGGCGCAGGCCGGCATCAGTTGCAACGTGGTCGCCGGCTTTCACCACGACCACCTCTTCGTGCCCAGCGAACGCGCCGAACGGGCACTGTCCACCCTGCGCGCCCTGGCGGCGTCCTCCCTGCCGGAATCCGCCTGATGTGGCAGAGCTACAGCAACGGCCTGCTGGTCGCCATCGGCCTGATCATGGCCATCGGCGCGCAGAACGCCTTCGTCCTGGCGCAGAGCCTGCGCCGCGAGCATCACCTGCCGGTGGCAGCCCTGTGCATCCTCTGCGATGCGTTGCTGGTCGCGGCCGGGGTCTTCGGCCTGGCCACCCTGCTGGCACAGAGCCCGACGCTGCTGGCCATCGCCCGCTGGGGCGGTGCGGCCTTCCTGATCTGGTACGCCAGCCAGGCGCTGCTGCGCGCCGTACGCCCCCAGGCGCTGCAGGCCAGCGGTAGCGAGCCGCGCTCGTTGCGCGCGGTGATGCTCGCGGCGCTGGCGGTCACCCTGCTCAACCCGCACGTCTACCTCGACACGGTGCTGCTGATCGGTTCGCTGGGCGCCCAGCAGCCCCAGCCTGGCGCCTATGCAGCCGGCGCCGCCAGTGCCTCGCTGCTGTGGTTCAGCGCCCTGGCGCTCGGCGCGGCGTGGCTCGCCCCCTGGCTGGCCCGCCCGCTGACCTGGCGCCTGATCGACCTGGGGGTCGCGGCGATGATGTTCGCGGTGGCGGCACAACTGATCCTCGGCGCGCTGTAATCGCGCATAATGCCCCTGGCTCATTACGCCAGGAGCAACAATGGATACCTTGCATGGCATGCGCGTGTTCGTTCAGGTGGTCGAGCGCGGCAGCTTCACCGCCGCGGCGCAGGCGCTCGACCTGTCCACGGCACAGGTGTCACGGCTGATCGCCGACCTGGAGCAGCACCTGCAGGCGCGCCTGCTGCAGCGCACCACGCGGCGCCTGGCCCTGACCGAAACCGGCGAACGCTACCTGGAGCGCTGCCGGCAGATCCTCGAGCAGGTCGACGAGGCCGACGCCGAAGCCCGCGGCGCTCATCAGACCCCCAGCGGTCGCCTGCGCGTGCACACCATGACCGGCCTCGGCCTGCAGCACGTCACCCCGCTGATCGCCCGCTACGCCGAGCACCACCCCCAGGTCGTGGTGGAGCTGACCCTGGCCCAGCGCACCCCCGACCTGCTCGAAGACGGCCACGACGTGACCATCGCCTTCGCCCGTGACCTGCCGGACTCGCAACTGGTCGCGCAGCACCTCGGGGCGATCCACAGCGTGATCTGCGCAGCCCCCAGCTACCTGGCCCAGTACGGCATCCCCGAGCAGCCGCAGGACCTGCAACGGCACCGTCACCTGCGCCTGACCGACCCGCTGTATCGCGGTCAGTGGGATTTCGGTGACGAACAACTGGAGGCCCTGCCGAGCGAATGCTTTCAGGTCAACGTCGCCGAGGCACTGGTCAAGGCCGCCCAGGCCGGCATGGGTTTCTGCCTGCTGCCGTCCTTCGTGGCCAGCCAGCCGCTGCGCGAGGGACGCCTGCTGCGCATCCTCCCACAACACCGCCTGCGCGCGCTGAACATCTACGCGATCTATCCGTCGCGGCGCTTCCTGGATGCCAAGACCCGCACCTGGGTCGAATTCCTCAAGGCCGAACTGCCGCCTCTGCTGCAGGGCGACGAGGCCATACTGGACGACCCGCAGCACTGGGCGACGGCGGAGAAATTGTTGCGCAAGGGGTAAGGGTCATTCACCCGGAACGCGCTTTTTCGCCTGTGCACGCCTCATTAGGATGGCTTCGAACCCACGAAGAATCCCACGAGGATCACCCCATGAAAAACCTTATGACTGCCGCCGCCCTCTCCCTCAGCACCCTGCTCGCCGCTCAGGCCTGCCTGGCCGAAGAGTCGCCCGCCTTCATCGCTCACCAACAGGCGCAGCTGCAACAGCAGCACGAGGCAAATGCCGAGCGTCACGCGCAATCGACCCACGCGCAGCAGGCCGACCAGCAAGGCTGAAGCCCCCGCTCCACCCGGCGCTGGCCTCCTCCCCTGCTCCTGGCCAGCGCCCCTCGGGCCGGCACGCCGGCCCTCTTTAGCACCACCTTCAGCACCACCTTCAGCACCACCTTCAGCACCATATCGAGGTCATCATGAAAGCGATCGCCTGCCTGCTGGCGCTGGGTTGCAGCATCGACCTGGCCCAGGCCGAAACGGCCGAGCACTATCACTACGGCATGCAACTGGATATCGCCCGGATCGTCAGCCAGACCCTGCCCCAGGGTTGCGACGTCGGCGAAGCCCGCCTGGTCTACCTGAACTCCCAGGGCGAGCGACACACGCTGATCTATCAGCGCATCGGTGAAAACTGCACCGGCTGATCCTCCCTCCTGCAACGGGCACACGCAGCCCGTCACCCCGCCCCGGCAAACTCATCAGCGCGGTCTACCCTGAAAGAACGGCAGCCCTGCCGAAGCGGGTACAACCCCGGTTGCACCTGAAGCAGGCCGACCCGCGCTCGCCCGGCTGCCAGGCCGCGACCCAGGGCGCGCCGCTGCGTGCACCCTCGAGGTGCAAGAGCAGCGAGCCCTGACGTTCGTCGCCCCGGAGCATTTATTGGTTGCACCTGGTTGCACCTTGCATATTCTCAGGTTTAATCTCCCGCAGCTTTTCTGTTGCCCGCCATCCCTGGCAGCAACCCTTCGGGCCGTCGCAGGCGACGTCAAAGATTGCCCAGGCAATTTTTCTACCGTGCATAACCTGATAACAAGTAGGACTCCTCATGGCTACCACCACCCTTGGCGTAAAACTCGACGATGCCACCCGCGAGCGCTTGAAGAAGGCCGCCCAGCAGATCGACCGCACTCCGCACTGGATGATCAAGCAGGCAATCTTCAACTACCTGGAGCAGGTCGAGAGTGGTCTGACGCCCGCCGAGCATGCCGGCCTGGCCGCAGCCGCCGGTGAGGAAGCCCTGGAGTCGCTGAGCGAACAAGGCCTGCAGGTGTTCCTCGACTTCGCCGAGAGCATCCTGCCGCAGTCGGTGCTGCGCGCCGCCATCACCAGCGCCTATCGCCGCCCGGAAACCGAAGTGGTGCCCATGCTGCTGGAGCAGGCGCGCCTGACCAGGGAGCAGGCCGAGGCCTCGCAGAAGCTGGCCCTCGGCATCGCCGAGAAGCTGCGCAAGCAGAAGAACGCCAGCGGCCGCCAGGGCCTGGTGCAGGGCCTGCTGCAGGAGTTCTCGCTGTCGTCGCAGGAAGGCGTGGCGCTGATGTGCCTGGCCGAAGCGCTGCTGCGCATTCCGGACAAGGCCACCCGTGACGCCCTGATCCGCGACAAGATCGCCAACGGCAACTGGAGCCAGCACCTGGGCCAGAGCCCGTCGATGTTCGTCAACGCGGCGAGCTGGGGCCTGCTGATTACCGGCAAGCTGGTCTCCACCCATAACGAAGCGGGCATGACCTCGGCGCTCAACCGCATCATCGGCAAGAGCGGCGAGCCGGTGATCCGCAAGGGCGTGGACATGGCCATGCGCCTGATGGGCGAGCAGTTCGTCACCGGCGAGACCATCGCCGAAGCCCTGGCCAACGCCGCCACCCTGGAAAGCAAGGGCTTCCGCTACTCCTACGACATGCTCGGCGAAGCCGCGCTGACCGAAGAAGACGCCAAGCGCTACCTGGCCTCCTACGAGCAGGCCATCCATGCCATCGGCAAGGCCTCGCATGGCCGTGGCATCTACGAAGGCCCGGGCATCTCGATCAAGCTCTCGGCCCTGCACCCGCGCTACAGCCGCGCCCAGTACGAGCGCGTGATGGAGGAGCTGTACCCGACTCTGCTGAGCCTGACCCAGCTGGCCAAGCAGTACGACATCGGCATCAACATCGACGCCGAGGAAGCCGACCGCCTGGAGCTGTCGCTGGACCTGCTCGAGCGCCTGTGCTTCGAACCGAGCCTCGCCGGCTGGAACGGCATCGGTTTCGTCATCCAGGCCTACCAGAAGCGCTGCCCGTACGTGATCGACTACGTCGTCGACCTGGCCAAACGCAGCCGCCACCGCCTGATGATCCGCCTGGTCAAGGGCGCCTACTGGGACAGCGAGATCAAGCTGGCCCAGGTCAACGGCCTGGAAGGCTACCCGGTGTACACCCGCAAGCCGTACACCGACGTGTCCTACATCGCCTGCGCACGCAAGCTGCTGGCCGCGCCGGAAGCCATCTACCCGCAGTTCGCCACGCACAACGCCCACTCGCTGTCGGCCATCTACAACCTGGCCGGGCAGAACTACTACCCGGGCCAGTACGAGTTCCAGTGCCTGCACGGCATGGGCGAGCCGCTGTACGAGCAGGTGGTCGGCAAGATTGCCGATGGCAAGCTGAACCGTCCGTGCCGCATCTATGCGCCGGTGGGCAGCCACGAGACCCTGCTCGCCTACCTGGTACGCCGCCTGCTGGAAAACGGCGCCAACACCAGCTTCGTCAACCGCATCGCCGACCACAGCATCTCGCTGAAAGACCTGGTGCTGGACCCGGTGGTCCAGGTCGAGCAGATGGCGGCCCAGGAAGGCACCATCGGCCTGCCGCACCCGCGCATCCCCATGCCGCGTGACCTGTACGGCCAGCAGCGCCTCAACTCCTCCGGCCTCGACCTGGCCAACGAACACCGCCTCGGCTCGCTGTCCTCGGCACTGCTGTCGACCGTCAACCACAGCTACCTGGCCGAGCCGATGCTGGGTTGCGATGGTGCAACCCCGGGCGAGCCGGAGCCGGTACGCAACCCGGCCGACCACCGCGACCTGGTCGGCCACGTACGTGAAGCCAGCATCGCCGACGTCGACAGCGCTATCCTCTGCGCCATGGCCAGCGGACAGATCTGGCAGTCCACCCTGCCGGCCGAGCGCGCCGCCGTGCTGGAACGCGCCGCCGACCTGATGGAAGCCGAGCTGCAGCAACTGATGGGCCTGCTGGTGCGCGAATCCGGCAAGACCTTCGCCAACGCCATCGCCGAAGTGCGCGAAGCCGTGGATTTCCTGCGCTACTACGCGATCCAGGCGCGCAGCTTCGGCAACGACAGCCACCGCCCGCTGGGCCCGGTGGTGTGCATCAGCCCGTGGAACTTCCCCCTGGCCATCTTCAGCGGCCAGGTCGCTGCGGCGCTGGCCGCCGGCAACACCGTGCTGGCCAAGCCGGCCGAGCAGACCCCGCTGGTCGCCGCCCAGGCTGTGCGCATCCTCCTCGAGGCCGGCGTGCCTGCAGGTGCCGTGCAGCTGCTGCCGGGCCGTGGCGAAACCGTCGGTGCGCGCCTGGTGGGTGACGAGCGCGTGCGTGGCGTGATGTTCACCGGTTCCACCGAAGTCGCCGGCATCCTCCAGCGCAACATCGCCGGCCGCCTGGATGCCCAGGGCCGTACCATTCCGCTGATCGCCGAGACCGGCGGCCTCAACGCCATGATCGTCGACTCCTCGGCACTGACCGAGCAGGTGGTGATGGACGTGGTGGCTTCTGCCTTCGACAGCGCCGGCCAGCGCTGCTCGGCCCTGCGCGTGCTGTGCGTGCAGGATGACGTCGCCGACCGCGTGCTGACCATGCTCAAGGGCGCCATGGCCGAGTACAGCCTGGGCAACCCGGAGCGCCTGAACACCGACATCGGCCCGGTGATCGACGCCGAAGCCAAGGCGGGCATCGAGACCCACATCCAGAAGCTGCGCGAGAAAGGCCGCAAGGTCACCCAGCTGGCGCGCGCCAACGGCGAAGAGATCAAGCGCGGTACCTTCGTCGTGCCGACCCTGATCGAGCTGGACAGCTTCGATGAAATGAAGCGCGAGATCTTCGGCCCGGTGCTGCACGTGGTGCGCTACCAGCGCGCCGACCTCGGCAAGCTGCTGCAGCAGATCAACGACAGCGGCTACGGCCTGACCCTCGGCGTGCACACGCGCATCGACGAGACCATCGCCCAGGTGGTGGGCACAGCCAAGGTCGGCAACCTGTACGTCAACCGCAACATGGTCGGCGCCGTGGTCGGTGTGCAGCCGTTCGGCGGCGAAGGCCTGTCCGGCACCGGCCCGAAAGCCGGCGGCCCGCTGTACCTGTACCGCCTGCTGTCGACCCGTCCGCAGGAAGCCGTTGCCCAGTACCTGCAACAGGCCGACGTGCAGACCCTGCCCGCGCCGAGCGAGCTGGACAAGCTGCGCGCCGCCTTCGCCGAGTGGGCAGGCCAGCAGGAGCCGGCCATCGCCGCCCTGTTCGAGCAGTACCGCAGCCTGTCGCAGAGCTACAGCAGCCACCTGCTGACCGGCCCGACCGGCGAGCGCAACAGCTACACCCTGCTGCCGCGCGAGCACGTACTCAACCTCGCCGACGAGCGCGGCGACCTGCTGGCCCAGCTGGCCGCCACCCTGGCGGTCGGCAGCCGGGCGATCTGGCTGGAAAGCCAGCGCGCGCTGTACAGCGAACTGCCGAAGGAGGTGCAGAAGCACATCCAGCTGGTGGCCGACTGGAACAGCATCGACGTGGAGCTGGATGCCATCCTGCACCATGGCGATTCCGACCAGCTGCGCGCGGTGAGCGAGCAGGCTGCGCAGCGCAAGGGCGCCATCATCGGCGTGCACGGCCTGAACAAGGGCGAGACCGACATCGCGCTGGAGCGCCTGCTGGTCGAACACGCCCTGAGCGTCAACACCGCGGCGGCGGGTGGCAACGCCAGCCTGATGACCATCGGCTGATCGCCGGCGTCATCACCGAGTCGCACCGTGGAAAGCCTGCTGAAAGCTTTCCACGGCATGCTGCAACCACGGCGCGACTGCCTGCAGGGGCTACCCGCCCGGCGCCGTGTTCCTTCCCGATAGGCCTCCGGGCCCGCGTACGCCTACCCGGCAAACGCACCAGGCGGGGTCACCCACCCCGCCTGCCCCTCCCCACGCATGCGAAAAGTTTTCATTTCGCCATCATTGCGTTGTCAAGAAAACTGACTAGTGTCTGATCAGGCTGACGCCTGCAAAGCGTCGGACCGAGCTGCAGTCCTGCCTCGTCGCACGTGCTCGACAACGCCTGAAACAGGGATGTGCGTTGACGAACCTGGTCCATTGATTCAAGTCAGGATGCTGTGCTCGTCAAACGCGCTCAATACCAATGTCCCCACGTGACATGGAGGTAATTGAGATGTCTGATTCGACGCAAAAACTCCGCCTCGGCGCCCTGATCGCGCTGGTGGTCGGCTCCATGGTCGGTGGCGGTATCTTTTCCCTGCCGCAGAACATCGCCGCCAGCGCCAGCGCCGGTGCCACCCTGATCGGCTGGCTGATCACCGGGGTCGGCATGCTCACCCTGGCATTCGTCTTCCAGACCCTGGCCAACCGCAAGCCCGAACTCGATGGCGGGGTGTACGCCTACGCCAAGGCCGGTTTCGGCGACTACATGGGTTTCTCATCGGCCTGGGGCTACTGGATCAGTGCCTGGATCGGCAACGTCAGCTACATGGTGCTGCTGTTCTCCACCCTCGGCTACTTCTTCCCGGTGTTCGGCGAGGGCAACACCCTGCCGGCGGTGATCTGCGCCTCGATCCTGCTGTGGCTGCTGCACTTCCTGGTGCTGCGTGGCATCAAGGAAGCGGCCTTCATCAACACCGTCACCACCATCGCCAAGATGCTGCCGCTGGCGCTGTTCATCATCATCGCCGCCATCGCCTTCAAGCTCGACGTGTTCACCAGTGACTTCTGGGGACGCGGCAACAGCGACCTGGGCAGCGTGATGGACCAGGTGCGCAACATGATGCTGGTCACCGTCTGGGTGTTCATCGGCATCGAGGGGGCGAGCATCTTCTCGGCCCGCGCCGAGAAGCGCAGCGACGTCGGCAAGGCCACGGTGATCGGCTTCGTCGGCGTGCTCCTGCTGCTGGTCCTGGTCAACATCCTGTCGCAGGGCATCATGGCCCAGGCCGAGCTGGCCGGGCTGAAGAACCCGTCGATGGCCGGCGTGCTGGAGCAGGTGGTCGGCCCCTGGGGTGCGCAGCTGATTTCCATCGGCCTGATCGTCTCCCTGGCCGGAGCGCTGCTGTCGTGGACACTGCTGTGCGCCGAGATCCTCTTCGCCAGCGCCCGCGACCACACCATGCCGGAGTTCCTGCGCAAGGAGAACGCCAACCACGTTCCGGCCAACGCGCTGTGGCTGTCCAACGGGCTGATCCAGCTGTTTCTGATCATCACCCTGTTCAACGCCTCCACCTACCTCAGCCTGCTGTACCTGGCCACCTCGATGATCCTGGTGCCCTACTTCTGGTCCAGCGCCTACGCGGTACTGCTGGCCGTGCGTGGCGAGACCTACGAGAACGCCGCCGGCGAGCGCAACAAGGACCTGTTGATCGCCCTGGTTTCCACCCTGTACGCGGTCTGGCTGCTGTACGCCGCGGGCGTGCAGTACCTGCTGCTTTCGGCTCTGCTCTACGCCCCAGGCGCGATTCTCTTCGCCAAGGCCAAGCACGAACTGGGACAACCCATTTTCACCGGCGTCGAGAAGCTGATCCTCGTCGCCGTACTGATCGGTGCCGCCATTGCAGCCTACGGGCTCTACGACGGTTTCCTGAGTCTCTAGGAGAAGGAGTTCTTTCATGAGCAAGAAACCCCTCGGCGTTCATTCCGAAGCCGGCAAACTGCACAAGGTAATGGTCTGCTCGCCGGGCCTGGCGCACCTGCGCCTGACCCCGGCCAACTGCGACGAACTGCTGTTCGACGACGTGATCTGGGTATCGCAGGCCAAGCGCGACCACTTCGATTTCATGACCAAGATGCGCGAACGGGGCGTCGACGTCGTGGAAATGCACAACCTGCTGGAAGAGACCATCAGCAACCCCGAAGCGCTGAAGTGGATTCTCGACCGCAAGATCACCGCCAACAGCGTCGGACTCGGTCTGCTCAGCGAAGTGCGCGATTTCGTCGAAGGCCTGGAGCATCGGCGCATCGCCGAGTTCCTCATCGGTGGCGTCTCCGGCGCCGACCTGGCCAGGCACAAGAACTCCGAGGCGGCGAAGATGTTCAACGCCTACCTCGGCGAGTCCAGCTTCATCTTCCCGCCGCTGCCCAACACCCAGTTCACCCGCGACACCACCTGCTGGATCTACGGCGGCGTCACCCTCAACCCCATGCACTGGCCGGCACGCCGCCAGGAAACCCTGCTGGCCAGCGCCATCTACAAGTTCCACCCGGACTTCGCCGGCGAACAGTTCGACATCTGGTATGGCGACCCGGACAAGGATCACGGCTCGGCCACCCTGGAAGGCGGCGACGTCATGCCCATCGGCAACGGCACCGTGCTGATCGGCATGGGTGAGCGCACCTCGCACCAGGCCATCGGTCAGGTCGCCCGCGCGCTGTTCGCCAAGGGCGCGGCGAACAAGGTGGTGGTGGCCGGGCTCGGCAAGTCCCGCGCCGCCATGCACCTGGACACCGTGTTCAGCTTCTGCGACCGCGACCTGGTGACCATCTTCCCGGAAGTGGCCAACTCGATCGTGCCCTTCACCCTGCGTCCGGACGAGAGCCGCCCCGGCGGAGTCGACGTGCGCCGCGAGGAAAAATCCTTCCTCGACGTGGTCGCCGAATCGCTCGGCCTCAAGCAACTGCGCGTGGTGGAGACCGGTGGCGACGCCTATGAAGCCGAACGCGAGCAGTGGGACGACGGCAACAACGTGGTCTGCCTGGAGCCCGGCGTGGTCATCGGCTACGACCGCAACACCTACACCAATACCCTGCTGCGCAAGGCCGGGGTCGAGGTCATCACCATCAGCGCCAGCGAACTCGGGCGTGGTCGTGGCGGTGGCCACTGCATGACCTGCCCGATCATCCGCGACCCCATCGATTACTGATCGAGCCGGCCCCGGCGGCCATCCGCCACCGGGGCGTTCGACCGCCCACAAGGAGAGAGAACCATGGCTTTCAACATGCACAACCGCAACCTGCTCAGCCTGATGCACCACAGCACCCGGGAGCTGCGCTACCTGCTCGACCTCTCGCGCGATCTCAAGCGCGCCAAGTACACCGGCACCGAGCAGCGACACCTGCAGCGCAAGAACATCGCGCTGATCTTCGAAAAAACCTCCACCCGCACCCGCTGCGCCTTCGAGGTGGCCGCCTACGACCAGGGCGCCAACGTCACCTACATCGACCCCAACTCCTCGCAGATCGGTCACAAGGAAAGCATGAAGGACACCGCCCGCGTGCTCGGGCGCATGTACGACGCCATCGAGTACCGCGGCTTCCACCAGGAGATCGTCGAGGAGCTGGCGCAGCATGCCGGAGTGCCGGTGTTCAACGGCCTCACCGACGAATACCACCCGACGCAGATGCTCGCCGACGTGCTGACCATGCGCGAGCACAGCGACAAGCCGCTGCATGACATCGCCTACGCCTACCTGGGCGATGCACGCAACAACATGGGCAACTCGCTGCTGCTGATCGGCGCCAAGCTCGGCATGGACGTGCGCATCGCCGCTCCCAAGGCCCTGTGGCCGAGCGACGAGCACGTCGCCGCCTGCAAGCGCTTCGCGGAAGAGAGCGGCGCGCGCCTGCTGCTCACCGAAGACCCGAAGGAAGCGGTCAAGGGCGTGGACTTCGTGCACACCGACGTGTGGGTGTCCATGGGTGAACCGGTGGAGGCCTGGGGCGAGCGCATCGAGGAGCTGCTGCCCTATCAGGTCAACGCCGAGATCATGAAGGCCGCGGGCAATCCACGGGTCAAGTTCATGCATTGCCTGCCGGCCTTTCACAACAGCGAGACCAAGGTCGGCAAGCAGATCGCCGAGCAGTACCCGCACCTGAAGAACGGCATCGAGGTCACCGAAGAGGTCTTCGAGTCGCCGTGGAACATCGCCTTCGAGCAGGCGGAAAACCGCATGCACACGATCAAGGCGATCCTGGTCGCGACCCTGGCGGATATCTGACAAATGGCACCTGCAGGATCGGGCTTGCCAGCAAGCCCGATCCTGCGCAAAGCCGGGCGCCCAGGCGCCCGGACCAAGGAGAACAGTATGCGACTCGTCATCGCTCTGGGCGGTAACGCCCTGCTTCGTCGCGGCGAAGCCATGACTGCGCAAAACCAGCGTGACAACGTGCGCGTTGCCTGCCAGCAGATCGCCAAGGTCGCTCCCGGCGTCGAGCTGGTGATCGCCCACGGCAACGGTCCGCAGGTTGGCCTGCTGGCCTTGCAAGGCAACGCCTTCGACGCCGCCAACCCGTACCCGCTGGACGTGCTCGGCGCCGAAACCGAGGGCATGATCGGCTACATGATCGAACAGGAGCTGGGCAACCTGCTGCCCTTCGAGGTGCCCTTCGCCACCATCCTCACCCAGGTCGAGGTGGACAGCGCCGACCCGGCGTTCAAGCACCCGACCAAGCCCATCGGCCCGGTCTATGCCCGGGAGGAGGCCGAGCGCCTGGCCGCCGAGAAAGGCTGGAGCATTGCCCCGGATGGCGACAAGTTCCGCCGCGTGGTGGCCAGCCCGCGGCCGCAGCGCATCTTCGAGATCCGCCCGATCAAGTGGCTGCTGGAAAAAGGCAGCGTGGTGATCTGCGCCGGCGGCGGCGGCATCCCGACCATGTACGACGGCGACCAGCTGCGCGGCGTCGAGGCGGTGATCGACAAGGACCTGTGCTCGGCGCTGCTGGCCGAACAGCTGAATGCCGACCTGCTGGTGATCGCCACCGACGTGGACGGCGCCTACGTCGACTGGGGCAAGCCGAGCCAGAAGGCCATCGCCGAAGCCCATCCCGATGCGCTCGAGGACCTCGGTTTCGCCGCCGGCTCCATGGGGCCGAAGGTACAGGCCGCCTGCGAGTTCGCCCGCAACACCGGCTGCGTCGCGGTGATCGGCTCGCTGGAAAACATCGAAGCCATCGTCCAGGGCCGCTCCGGCACACGCATCAGCATGGCCTGCGACGGCATCGTCCATCGCTGAAGGAGGACCGCAGCATGTTCACCCCCGGCCACCTGCACCGTGACAACCTCGACCGCCCCGACGCCTTGCGCCACATCCCGCCGTTCTCGGTCGACTTCTACTACGAAGTACGCCAGGACCCGCAACAGGGACCGATGCTGCACATGCGCCTGGCCGGCAACGTACGCGGCAAGCCGTTCGAGGAGGAGTTCGAACTGCACCGCGACGTGGCCTTCAATTTCGCCAGCGTGGCCACCCGCGCCGCCGCCCGCCATGGCCTGCCCATCAACGCCAGCCCGGTGATGCGCGGCCACGACGAGTACGACAAGGTATTCGCCGACATCCGCGCCAAGCTGCACACCCGGCCAGGCGAACCGGTCAACCTCGACCACGTGCTCTGAGGCCCCCTCGGGCACCGGCGCGGCGTCCCTTGGGGGCAGTACACTCGGCGATGGGCGTCACGCCTGCATCGTCCAGCCGTGCACGCCCATCGCGGCCTGGCGCCCGGCTTCCGAGCGGGTCGGGTGCGGGTGGCAGGTCAGGGCGATGTCTTCGGCCGAGGCAGAGAACTCCATGGCAACGCAATACTCGCCGATCAGCTCGCCGACGCTCGGGCCGATCATGTGCACGCCGAGAATCTGGTCGGTGTTGGCATCGGCGATGATCTTCACGAAACCTTCGGTCTCGTGGTTGATCTTCGCCCGGCTGTTGGCGCTGAAGGGGAACTTGCCGACCTTGTACGCACGCCCCTCGGCCTTCAGTTCCTCCTCGCCCTTGCCGACGCTGGCCACTTCCGGACGGGTGTAGATCACCCCGGGGATTACCCCGTAGTTGACCTCGGCCGCATGCCCGGCGATGCGTTCGATGCAGGCCACCGCCTCGTCCTCGGCCTTGTGCGCTAGCATCGGCCCAGAGGTGACATCACCGATCACCCAGACACCGGGCACAGCGCTGTGCTGCCTGTCGTTGCCGAGCATGCCGCGCTGGTCGGTAGCGAGCCCCACGCTCTCCAGCCCCAGGCCACGGGTGTAGGGGCGGCGACCGATGGCCACCAACACGTAGTCGGCGTCCAGGGTCTCCTGCGCCCCGCCGGCAGCCGGCTGCAGACTCAGGCTCACGCCGCGCTTGTCCGAACGGGCCGCCGTGACCTTGGTGCCGAGCTTGAAGCTCATGCCCTGCTTGCCCAGGGTGCGCTGCAGCGTCCTGGCGGTCTCGCCGTCCAGGCCGGGGCAGATGCGATCGAGGTATTCCACCACCGTAACCTGGCTGCCCAGGCGACGCCATACCGAGCCCAGCTCCAGGCCGATCACCCCGGCACCGATCACCACCAGGTGCCGGGGCACCTCGGGCAGCGACAAGGCACCGGTGGAATCGAGGATGCGCTGGTTGTCGATCTCGACGCCCGGCAATGGCGTCGGCTCGGAACCACTGGCGATGACGATGTTCGTCGTCTCGAGCAGGCGCTCGCCGCCCTCGTGCAACCTGACCTGTACTCGTCCGGGGCCGTCGATGCGCGCCCAGCCCTTGACCCATTCCACCTTGTTCTTGCGAAACAGGAATTCCACACCCTTGGTCAGCGCTTCGACGCTGTCGGCCTTCTGTTTCATCATCTGCTTGAGGTTGAGCGTCGGCGTGACCTCCACGCCCAGGGCACTCAGTTCGCCGGCGGCCGCCGCTTCGTATAGCTCCGAGGCATGCAACAGCGCCTTCGAGGGCATGCAGCCGACATTCAGGCAGGTGCCTCCCAGGGTTTCGCGCCCCTCCACGCACGCCACCTTCAACCCCAGTTGCCCGGCACGGATGGCCGCGTTGTAGCCGCCAGGGCCGGCGCCGATGATGACTACGTCATAGCTGCTCATAGCTTGTTCCTCGGATCAGGGAAGTTTGCCGGCCAGCGCAGTCGTGACGACCGGACGTGCCCGCAAGAGATGGAAGAGTAGAAACGCCAGGCCAGCGAACAGTGCATTCAAGGCAACCATAGGCCAGGCCGAGCCATCCTGCAGGGCCCCCAGCAGCAACCCGGCCAGGGTCGCACCGGCCATCTGCGAAAACCCCATCAGCCCCGCCGCCAGCCCTGCGCGCTGCGGGTTGGGAATTACCGCCCCGGCCACGGCGGCGGGCAGCAGCATGCCGCCACCCAGCGTCACCAGCACCTGGGGCAGCGACAGCCCCAGCAGCGACAGGCCGAACGCCAGGTAGGTCAGCAGCGTCAGCAAGGCGCCCACCAGCACCAGGCCGACGCCGATGCCCACCACCCGCAGCGGCCCCAGGCGCTGCACGTTGCGCAGGGTGAACAGCGCGCCGCCGAGCAGGCCGGAAACGATCAGGGCGAAGGTCAGGCCGTACTGCGCGGCGCTCAGCCCCAGCAGACCGATGTAGACCGACGACGAGCCGGCCACCACGACGAACATCGCGCCGTAGGTACAGGCGATGGTCAGCGCCAGCGCGCGGCAACTCGGCAGGACCTGCAGGTAGCTGGCCAGCAGGCCCCTGAAGCGGCCGGCCTGCGGGTCCCGCTGCAGATGGGTCTCGCGGTAGCTGAACAGGGTCGACAGCAACGCCAGGCCGCCCAGCCCCAGGGTGGCCAGCAGCGGTGCGCGCCACCCGCCGTACTGGGTCAGCAGGCCGCCGATCACCGGCGACAGGACGATGGCGGCGAACATCCCCAACACCGTCAGCGCCAGGGCCGGCCCCGCCTGCTCCTGCCACACGTCGCGGACGATGGCGCGTGCCAGCACCAGCGCCGCGCAGGCGCCCAGGCCCTGCAGTACGCGCATGCCGATCAGCACCTCGATGTCTGGCGCCAGCAGCATGCCCAGGGTCGCCAGCAGGTACAGGCTCAGCCCAGCGAGCAGCATCGGCCTGCGCCCCAGCCGGTCGGACAGTGGCCCCAGCAGCAGCTGGCCCAGGCCGAAGGCCGCGACGAACAACGAGAGCGCCAGCAGGCTGCTGCCGGGCTCGGCGTGCAAGCCACGCTCTAGCTCACCCAGCGCGGGGATCAGCAACTGCGTGGAGGTCTCCCCCAATGCCGTGAGCAGCATGAGGATGAGCAACAGAATGCGGGAAGGCTGCATGGCAAGGCTCCGGGTGACAACGACTGTCGGCTATTTATATTTCGACCATAATATCAAACATTGAATGTCGTCCATCATATTTATCAGGAGTCGTCATGACCGCTTCATCCCGAGATGCCCGCCTCGCCACCTGGATCGCCGAAGAACAGGCGCTGCGCAGCCAGCTCGCCGCCCCCGGCATGCTGAGCCTGGCCGAAGTCGCCGCCATGGCGCCGATGGACTTCTTCGACGGCATCGGTCGTGGTGATCTGCCCTCGCCGCCAATCAACGCCGTGCTCGGCTTCACCCCCGTGCACTGGGCCAATGGCCTGTTCGTCTTCCAGGGCGCGCCCGACCCTAGCCACTACAACCCACTGGGCAGCGTGCACGGCGGCTACATCGCCACCCTGCTCGACTCCTGCATGGGTTGCGCCGTGCATACGCGGCTCAAACCGGGCCAGGGCTACACCACCGCCGACCTGCGGGTGAGCTACATTCGCGCGCTGCGCAGTGAAGCCGGTCCGGTGCGCGCCGAAGGTCGCATCATCCATGTCGGCCGCTCCACCGCCCTGGCCGAAGGGCGCCTGTACGATGTCGACGAGCGCCTCTACGCCGTCGCGTCCACCACCTGCCTGATCCTCGACATGAACACGGCGCGCCAGAGCGACGACGCGCGTGTAAGATGACAGCCAGCATCTGAAACACGGGACAGCCCATGCGCTATTCGGAAGATCACAAGGCCAAGACCCATCAACGCATCATCGAGGAAGCCGCCCTGCGCTTTCGCCGTGACGGCGTGGGGGCAACCGGCCTGCAACCGCTGATGAAGGCGCTGGGCCTCACCCATGGCGGCTTCTACGCCCACTTCAAGTCCAAGGACGAGCTGGTGGAAACCGCCCTGCAGCACGCCGTGCAGACCCTGGCGAGCAGCCTGCAGCAGGCACCTGAGGAAAGCGGCTCGCCGCTGCGACGGCTCATCCAGCGCTACCTGTCCGATGCCCATCGCGCCAACCCGGGTGCCGGCTGCCCACTGCCGACCATGTCAGCGGAGCTGGGGCAACGCGGTGAGCCGAGCACGACCACCGACGCGATGGTGCTCAACCGCCTGGCGCTGATCGAGCAGGGCCTGGACGGTGACGACGCCGCAGACGAAAGCGTGCTGCTGCTCTCGGCCATGGTCGGCGCGCTGCTGCTGTCGCGCAGCGTCAAGGACCCGGAACTGTCCGACCGTCTGCTGCACACCACACGCGCGAAGCTGCTGGAGAAGACCGCCAGCCCGAGCGAATGAGGCTTGGCCGGGCGCCAGTCCGACACCCGGCCCCCCGTCACTTGTAGCGTGCAGCCGCCTGGTTGTGCGAAAGATTCGGCCCCAGCGCCGCGCGGGCGCCGACGAAGGCATCCCAGTCGGCCGCGTCGGGCAGCGAAGGAATGGTCACCAGTTCCTGCTGATCGAAGCCGGCCAGTGCCGCATCGACCATCTCCCCCACCTCCATGATCATCGACGGCGGCAGCGCCGAGGCGTCGGTGCCACTGCGTTCCCAGATCTCGGTGCGGGTCACGCCCGGCATCACCGCCTGCAACTGGACGCCAGCGCCGCGCAGCTCGCCCGCCAGGGTCTGCGTCAGGCTCAGCACATAGGCCTTGGTCGCGCTGTAGACGGCGTTGAACATCTCCGGCGCCAACGCCACCACCGAGCCCAGGTTGATGATGCCGCCGCGCCCGGCTGCGGAGAAATTGGCCGCAGCGGCGGCTGCCAGGCGAGTCAGCGCGACCACGTTCAGCTGGATCATGGTTTCCGCCTGGTCCAGATCGGCTGCGGCCAGCGTGCCGTTCATGGCCACCCCGGCGTTGTTCACCAGCAGCGTGATGCGCGAGTCCTCACGCAGACGCTGCTCCACCGCGAGCACGTCGCTCTTGCGCGTCAGGTCGGCGGGCATGACCTCGACCGCAACCCCGTACTCGGCCGCCAGGCGCCTGGCCAGGTCATCGAGGCGCTGGGCATCGCGCGCCACCAGCAGCAGGTCATGGCCGCGACGCGCCAGGCGCTCGGCATAGGTGGCGCCGATGCCTGAAGAGGCGCCAGTGATCAGGGCGGTTCCGCGAGTGGCAGGGGTATTCATGGTGCATCTCCTGGGTGTGTGATGAGCGAGAGGAGAGCCTCTCATCTTTTAGATTGCGATCATAATTTAATATTTATATTAAGACCATAATCAAGCTAATCAAGCACATCCCGGCCAACGCACCACAGCGTCCGCCAGACGGTCGCGCACCAAGTTATGGCCATTTTTGTCTTCTCGGTCAGAAAACGGTGCAGAGAAAACCCTCGAACGCTCCCGAAAACCACGTCTATCCGATTGATTTGAAAAGGATATTGCCAGACACGAGAATTGGCGCCGTTTTTGCTCTGACAGCACCAGCCTGACCAGGCGGACAGGTTCACGAAGTACCGGGAGCGCCCCTTGATGTCGCGACACGACGCCCCGAACACCGTCCGCTGGATCGGGCAGGCCAGAAAAAATCATAACGACACGTCTCAACCACCAGGAGCTTCCATGAATCGCACCCTTTCTTCGCTGCTCGTCGCGGGCGGCATGCTGGCCGGCGGCCAGGCCATCGCCGGTGACCTGCTGCAGTGGCAGAACAACAGCCTGACCTACCTCTACGGCCAGGACTTCAAGATCGACCCGGAGATCCAGCAGACCGTCACCTTCGAGCACGCCAGCGGCTGGAGCTTCGGTGACCTGTTCCTGTTCGTCGACGTGATCAAGTACAACACCGATGCCACCAACGGCGCGGGTGATGGCCACACTTTCTACGGCGAATTCAGCCCGCGTTTTTCCCTGGGCAAGATCAGTGGCGCCGACCTCTCCTTCGGCCCGATCAAGGATGTGCTGATCTCCACCACCTACGAGTTCGGCGAGGATGATGTCGATGCCTATCTGATCGGCCCGGCCGTCGACCTCGACATTCCCGGCTTCGACTACTTCCAGCTCAACACCTACCTGCGCACCCCGGATGGCGATCGCGCCGGCAGCAACGTCTGGCAGATCACCCCGGTGTGGAGCTACACCATTGGCGTGGGCGAATCGGACATCGTCATCGATGGTTTCATGGACTGGGTGGTGGACAACGACAGCAACCGCCGCGGCGACTACCACGCCAACCTGCACTTCAACCCGCAGATCAAATACGACCTGGGCAAGGCGCTGAAGTGGGGCGAGAAGCAGCTGTACGTCGGCATCGAGTACGACTACTGGAAGAACAAGTACGGCATCAAGGATGGCGGCTACGTCAGCGACAACTTCGTCGGCCCGACCGACCAGAACACCGCCAGCCTGCTGGTCAAGGCGCACTTCTAGAGCGCACGCTCGTGCGAGCCAGGCCAAGGTCGCAGGGATTTGCGACCTTCCGCCAATGCACGCCACCACCCTGACGTGCTTAGCTGCCTGACATCACCCGCCGTTGCGACAAGGATGGACGATGTCACCGCGCACCCTGCTGCTCACCGCTCTCGCCATGCTGGCGTTCGCCGGCAACTCGTTGCTGTGCCGCCTGGCCCTGCGCGAAACGGCCATCGACGCCGCCAGCTTCACTGCCGTCCGCCTGCTGGCCGGTGCATGCACGCTGTGGCTGCTGCTGCAACTGCGCCAGAACCGGCAAGCCCCGGCTGGCAGCTGGGCCGGCGCCGTGGCGCTGTTCACCTATGCGGCTGCGTTCTCCTTCGCCTACCTGCAGCTGGACACCGGCGTCGGCGCCCTGCTGCTGTTCGGCGCAGTGCAGTTGAGCATGCTGCTGTGGGGGTTGCTGCGCGGCGAACGCCTGGGGCTTTGCGCCAGTCTCGGCACCGCGCTGGCCACGGCCGGCCTGCTCGCCCTGCTGCTGCCCGGTGCCAGCGCACCACCACTGCTGGCGGCCTTGCTGATGCTGCTGGCCGGGGTCGCCTGGGGTGCCTACTCGCTGCTCGGACGCGGCCAGGGCAACCCGCTGGCGGTGACGGCAGGCAATTTCCTGCGGGCCACGCCCCTGGCGTTGCTGCTGGCGCTGGCCGTGCTGCCGCAGCTGAACTGGGATGGGCCGGGGCTGTTCTACGCACTGCTGTCCGGCGCCCTGACCTCCGGCGTCGGCTACGCCATCTGGTACAGCGCCTTGCCCGGTCTGCACGCCAGCCAGGCCGCCACCGTGCAGCTCAGCGTGCCGATTCTCGCCGCCCTCGGCGGCAGCCTGCTGCTCAGCGAAGCGCTGACCCTGCGCCTGCTGCTCAGCGCCGTTGCCGTGCTGGGCGGTATCGCGCTGGTGCTGAGTGCGCGGCAACGCGCCGGGAGCTAATGCCGCGCCCGGTGGTCTTCTATCCTGAACGCATTCACGTCCAGAGAAGATCGCCATGCCCCGTCTGCTCCGCCTTTGCCTGATCACCCTGCTCGCCGCCGCCCTGGGCGCCTGCGCCAGCCTCGGCAATCATGATCCGCTACGGGTCGACCTGGTCGGCCTGGAACCGCTGCCAGGCCAGGGCCTGGAGGTCCGCTTCGCGGTCAAGCTGCGGGTGCAGAACCCCAATGACAGCGCCGTGAGCTTCAACGGCATGGCCCTGGATCTGGATGTGAACGGCCAGCCGCTGGCCAGCGGCGTCAGCGACCAGAGCGGCAGCGTGCCGCGCTTCGGTGAGACGGTACTGAGCGTACCGGTGAGCATTTCAGCGTTTTCGGTGATGCGCCAGGCCTGGGGTGCGGCCGGCTACCGCCCCGGCCAGGAAGTGCCTTACGTGCTAAGGGGCAAACTGGCCGATGGCCTGTTCGGTACCCGCCGCTTCAGTGACAGCGGGACCCTGAACTGGCCACAGCCGCCAGGCGCCTACTGAGGCAGGCGCCGAGGGGCTGGTATCAGGCAGCCTGGCGACTGCTGCGTGCGGCGACGCGGCGCTGACAGGCTTCACCGAAGGCCTGGAAGATCTTCACCGAATCGGGGTTCTGCGCGGCCTGCCACTCCGGATGCCACTGCACCGCGAACAGGAACGGCGACAGGCTCGGCGCGTGGATCGCCTCGACCAGACCGTCCTCGGCAGTCGCCAGCACCTCGACACCCTTGCCCAGCTTGCGAATGGCCTGGCCGTGCAAGGAGTTGACCTGAATCTCGTCCTTGCCCATCAGCTCGGCGAACCAGCTGCCGGCGACCGGGCGCACGCCATGGCTCGGCGCGTACTGCACGTCGACCGGGTCATCGGGATTCTCCCGGTGGTCGTTGAAACCGGGCTCGGCATAGACCTTCTGGTAGATGTCGCCGCCCAGCGCGACGTTGATTTCCTGCATGCCACGGCAGATGGCGAAGATCGGCAGGCCACGGGCGATGGCGGCATGAATCAGCGGCAGGTCGAACAGGTCGCGATCACGGTCCTGGGTCTTGTTCGGCGTCTCGTTTTCCTGGCCGTAGAGCGCCGGGTCGATATTGCTGCCGGCACCGGTCAGGTACACGCCGTCGGCCATGTCCAGATACTGTTCGAGATCATCGGTACCGCAGCAGGTGGGCACCAGTACCGGCACGCAACCGGAAAAGTCGACCAGCGGCTGGATGTATTTGTGAGTCATAACCTGGTAGTCGTGGCCCTTGCGCTCTTGAGTGCCCATGGACATCAACACGACGGGTTTGCGGGGGGTGTTGCGGATCTTGTTGTCGGACATACGTCACCTTGGGACAGGCCGGGCCTGTCGTTGCTGTGCAGACCGATACCAGCGGAACGTCTCCGCTGTCGTATCCATGGCCTGTTTGGCTAACCCCGTGCACCAAGGCTCGTCCTGAGTCTGAGTGCCGCCATCCGACGGCGGCTCGAACCGGGTCCACTCGCGCCTGAGCGGGGCGATGACACAACTACCCGTTACCCGGTTCGGCAGCGGAATCTGCTGCCAGTCTGCCCGAGCCGTAAAATATGTCAAACAAAAGTGAGCAAAATCATTCACCCTGGCAGTTGTCCGCCGGCCGCGAAGCGCCCTGAAGAAGGCGGATAACGGCGCACACAAGCTCGTGAGCCGCGAATCGAAAGTCCAATATTTTAAACACCCGCATCTAGACGGCTCAGCGCCCCAGAGCGGCGCGGGCGGACAAAACCCTATATAATCTGCGGTTTCTCCACACTCACCGAGGACCTCCCTTGACCGCCCTGCCACCCTGCCCCAAGTGCAACTCCGAATACACCTACGAAGACGGCGATCAACTGGTCTGCCCCGAATGCGCCCACGAGTGGAAAGCCGGCGAGAACGCCGACGCGGGCGATGACGTGCGCGTGATCAAGGACTCGGTGGGCAACCCGCTGCAGGATGGCGACAGCGTCACCGTGATCAAGGACCTCAAGGTCAAGGGCTCGTCGCTGGTGGTCAAGGTGGGCACCAAGGTGAAGAACATCCGCCTGGTCGACGGCGATCACGACATCGACTGCAAGATCGACGGCATTGGCGCGATGAAGCTCAAGTCCGAGTTCGTGCGCAAGGTCTGAGCGACTACCCTCCTCGCAGAAATTGGCTAGCCTGAATACAGGTCCGCCACGAGGAAACCCGCCATGCGCAATCTGCTGCTCACTCTCCTGGTGCTGGCTGCACCCGTGGTAGCGGAGCCATGGCGTGTGGTGGGCGACGAGCAGTTCGCCCCCTACAGCTTCGTCACCATCGACGATGAGACGCCCCGCGGGCTGGATGTCGAACTGGTCGATGCGGTGCTGCGCGAGGCGCAGGTGCCGTACGAGATCCGCCTGTACCCCTGGGAACGGGTCAAGCGCATGCTCGACCGCGGCGACGTGCAGATGGCCTTTCAGTTCGCCGGCACCCCGCAGCGGCAGCAGCAGTACCTGCTGGTCGGCCCGCTGCGCAGCGGCTCCACCGTGTTCATGACCACCGCCAAGACCGCCATCGAAGACTGGCAGGACCTCGACGACCTGTCGCCCTACGTGATCGGGCAGGTACGCGGCTATGCCTACGAAGAGAAGTTCGACCGCGCGGCGCTGTCCCGCGACACCAGTGCGCAGAACCCGCGCCAGCTGGTGTCGATGCTGCTGGCCGGGCGCATCGACATCATCGTCGGCGATCATGCCCAGCTGCTGTATTTCGTGCGTGAGCAGCGTGCCCAGGAACAGGTACGGGTCCTGCCGCGCGCGCTGATCCAGATGCCCCGCTTCGTCGCCTTCGCCAAGGACGATACCGAACATGCGCGGCAGTTCTCCGAGGCGCTGGTGCGCCTGCGCGAAGCCGGCACCCTGGAGCAGATCCAGCAACGCTGGATGCAGTGAAGCGCTACTGCACCGGCAGGAAATTCAGCAGGAACAGACTCTGCGCATAGTTGGCCCCCATGCGCCGATAGCGCTCCTCGAGCACATGGGTCAGCAGATCGAGGCGCGCCACCATCTTGCCGAACTCCACCGCGTAGCTGAGGTTGCTGCCCTGCTCCGATATCTCGTTGGACAGCAGCAGTGGTCGCCCGGCGGCATCACGGCGGTTGGCCAGCATCCAGGCGGCCTTCTCGAGATTGCGCGCGGCGTTATGGATGAACTGCGCATCGAAACTGTCGGTCAGGTAGAACTCGGTGCGCCCGCCATGGGCAGTCACCAGCATGCTGCCGATGGCGTAGGTGAAGGCCGCCACCCGATCCCCCTGGAACGCAGGACTGAGCGAGTAGTCCAGCGCGGCGACGTCGCGTCGCCCGCCCAGCGTCAGCCAGTCCTGGTTGTATTCGATGGCGTGCTGGATCGCGCGCTCGGCGGCGGCGGCGTCAGGGAAGGCACTCTTGCGCCACTCTCGCGGGTTGCGCAGATAGAGCTTGTTCATCAGGCGGTACAGGCTGTTGAGGTTGTTGCGCATGGCCAGGGTGGCCATGCGGTCGACATCGCTCTGCAACAGTTCGGCCGGTTTCAGCGGGCTGCGCTTGTAGACGATGGAATCGTTGTCCAGACGGCCGCTGCAACCACCCAGCAGCAACAGCAAAGCCAGCCCCGGTACACACCACCGTAGCCAATAGGCTGCACTGTTCGTTGGCCTCGTTCCCATCCTGAGTTTCCCTGGCTGGCCTGCGCCGGAGTAGCACGAGCATCACTCAGAACCTCAGTAAAGCGCAAAAATTCCGTCCAGCCTGTGCCCTGGCGCATAAAGCGTGCCGAAGCCCCCTCGGCACGCCCGAAAAAACACCGCCTCAAGCCGGGCTGGCCGCCCACTGTTCCAGGCGCACCACGCTCTCGCGATAGGGTTTGAGGCTCTGGGCCAGCAGGGTGATCGACATCAGCACCGCCAGGGTGGTGACGATCAGCAGCGAGTAGCGCAACGCAGCATCGTCGGCGAAGACGAAATCGGTCACCAGCGCCACGGCGGTGGGCCCCACGCCCAGGCCGAACAGGGTGATGACGAACAGGTAGATGGCCGAGGCCTGGCCGCGCATCGAGCTCGGCATGATCTCCTGAATCGCCGCCGCGGCAACGCCGCCCGGCATGCTCAGGCAGAACACCGTCGGCGCCATCAGCACACTGGCCCAGAAGGCATTGTCCATCAGCGGAAACAGCACCACCATCGGCAAGGCACCCAGTGCGCCATAGAGACCGACGCGCATGTTGGCGTCGCTGCACCCGCGCTTGGCCATCCAGTCCGCCAGGCGTCCACCGAAGACGACCCCCAGGCAGCCGAACACCGCGACGATGCAGCCGTAGACGATACCGACCTGGCTGGCATCCCAGCCATAGGTGCGGATGTAGAACGTCGGCACCCAGGCCGCGCTGCCGTAGGCTGCGAACGCCAGGCCGGCAAAGCCGAAGTTGTGCAGCAACACGGTCCGCCGGTTGGCGCGAATGTAGCGTCCCACCTCACTGAGTGGCACCGCCACGCCAGCCCCGACACCGCGTCGTGCCGGTTCCTTGACCGCCATCATCAGCAGGGTGAAGATGACCCCGACGGCACCGAGGATGAGGAAGATCAGCTGCCACGGACGCACCTCGCCCAGCAGCGGCAAGGTCACCTCGCCCTGCGCCGAGGCCAGCTGGATGACCAGGCCACCGACCATGAAGGCCAGCCCCGAGCCCAGGTAGGGTCCCATCGAATAGACGCTGATCGCCGTGGCGCGGCGCTCGGCAGAAAAGCTGTCGGCGATCAGCGAATAGGCAGCAGGCGACAGTGCCGCCTCGCCGACACCGACGCCGATGCGGCAGAGCAGGAACTGCCAGTACATCCTGGCCATGCCGCAGGCAGCCGTGGCCGCGCTCCAGAACAGGATGCCCACGGCGATCAGGCCACGGCGGCTGCGGGTGTCGGCCACACGGCCCAGTGGAATGCCGCAGACGGTATAGAACAGGGCGAAGGACAACCCCATCAGCAGGCTCATCTGCGTGTCATTGATCGCCAGGTCGCGGCGGACTGGCTCGACCAGCAGGTTGAGAATCTGCCGATCGACGAAGGACAGGACGTACGCCACCATCAGGATGGCGACAGTGACCCAGGCGCGGGTACTGGAGGGATAGCCGTTATTGTTGTTATGCACGGACGCTCTCCTCGGCACCGCGTGACGCGATGCGCGGCGGTTGAATAGAGGCGCCAGCTTAGGACGATACAAAGAGCAGTGAGTATCGCTCGAAGGTGTTATCAGGTCGGCGAATGCTTCATACCCGCCAAGGCGAATGGTCCGATCAGGCAAGCCGCGTCTACAGCCGACACGGCGTTGCCAGCTGAGCGGAGGCTCAGATCATCAGGGGCGCCCGTTCGCACAAAGTCTTCAGCGCCGCGACCCAATCCGGGTGGTCATTCAGACAGGGAACCAGCTGCAGGCTCTCGCCACCGGCCTCGACGAACTGCTCGCGGCCACGGTCGCCGATCTCTTCGAGGGTCTCGATGCAGTCGGCGACGAAGGCCGGGCACATCACCAGCAGCTTCTTCACGCCCTGCGCGGCCAGTTCGTCGAGCCGGGTCTCGGTATAGGGTTCGATCCATTTCGCCCGGCCCAGACGCGACTGGAAGCTCACCGACCACTGCTCCGGGCGCAGGCCTATGCGCTCGGCGAACAGCTCGGCACTGCGCAGGCACTGGGCGCGATAACAATGCGCGAGCACCTGCGGCGACGCCGTGCGGCAGCAGTCGTCACCTTTCAGGCAGTGGCCACTCGGGTCGAGCTTGTGCAGGTGGCGCTCGGGCAGACCGTGGAAACTCAGCAGCAGGTGATCGAAGCCCTGCTGCAGATGCGGCTTGGCGCTGGCGACCAGGGCATCGAGGTACTCGGGCTGGTCATAGAACGGCGGCAGACTGGACAGGCGCAGGTCGAGACCGCGCTCGCGCACCACCCGCCTGACCTCTTCGATCACCGTGGTGGTGGTGCTGTCGGCGAACTGCGGGTACAGCGACGCCAGGGTGACCTGGCGAATGCCCTGCGCAGCCAGGCGCTGCAGGGTCGACTCGATGGACGGCTGGCCATAGCGCATGGCCAGTTCGACCGGGCCGTGCGTCCAGTGCGCCTTCATCGCGTCCTGCAGGCGACGGCTGAGCACGATCAGCGGCGAACCCTCCTCCCACCAGATCGAGGCATAGGCATGCGCCGAGGCCGCCGGGCGCTTGATCAGGATCAGCGACACCAGCAGGCGACGCAGCGGCCAGGGCAGATCGACCACATAGGGGTCCATCAGGAACTGGTTCAGGTAGCGGCGGACATCGGCTACTTCGGTAGACGCGGGCGAACCCAGGTTAACCAGCAACAATGCGTGATCGGTCATGCGAAATCCTAGTCATTGATGGCTCAGCAGGTCGACCAGAGCCACATCCAGATGGGTGAAACGAAAACTGAAGCCCGCCTCGAGCAGACGCCTCGGCAGCGCACGCTGGCCGCCGAGCAGCAGCTCGGACATCTCCCCGAGCGCGGCACGCAGGACGAACGCCGGCGCCGGCAACAGGGTCGGGCGGCTCAGTGCCTGGCCCAGCGCCCTGGTGAACTCGGCGTTGCGCGCCGGGATGGGCGCGCAGGCATTATAAGGACCGCGGGCGTCAGCGTGCTGCAAGAGAAAATCGATCAGGGCGATTTGATCGGCGATATGGATCCAGGGCATCCATTGCCGACCATCGCCAAGCCGGCCGCCGACGCCCAGGCGAAATGGCAGGAGCAGGCGCTTGAGCATGCCACCATCGGCACTCAGCACCAGACCGGTGCGCAGCAGCACCACGCGCATGCCCAGTGCCTCGGCACGCAGCGCGGTTTCCTCCCAGGCACCGCACAACTGTGCAGCGAAGTCCTCGGTGACCGGCTGGGCGCTCTCGTCCAGCTCGCGCTCGCCGCCGTTGCCGTACCAGCCCACCGCCGAACCCGACAGCAGCACGGCGGGACGCTGCTCGCGAGCCTGCAGCCAGGCCAGCAGCTGTTCGCTGAGGCCGATACGGCTGGCCCACAGCAGCGCCTTGCGCTTGCTGCTCCAGGGACGGTCGGCGATCGGCGCACCGGCCAGGTTGATCACCGCATCCAGGGGGGCCTCGCCCAGCTCCTCGAGGCGGGCGATGCCGCGGACATCCGCGCCGCAGAGCGCCGCGACCTTGCCCGGCTGGCGGCTCCAGACGGTGAGACGGTGACCCTGTTCGGTCCAGTGGGCGCACAACGCACGACCGATCAGGCCGGTACCGCCGGTCAGCAGGATATGCATGGCATCGTCCTCGCATGGCATTGGAAGAAACTTCGCCTTTAGTCTGGTTTATGACGCGCACAGGTGCCGCGTTTGTCCTAAACCTAAAGCAAGGGAGCAGCACTTTCGGCGACAGCTGTACATGAAAACATTCTTGTATAGCTTTTGTCCAAACCGTAGCCTGTAATGCATTCAGCGCTGACGAGGTAACCATGAACGCACCCATCGCCATCATCGGCACCGGTATCGCAGGGCTTTCCGCCGCCCAGGCCCTGCATGCCGCCGGGCTAGAGATCGAACTGTTCGACAAGAGCCGTGGCAGCGGTGGGCGCATGGCCAGCAAGCGCAGCGACGCCGGCAGCCTGGACCTCGGCGCCCAGTACTTCACCGCGCGTGACCGGCGCTTCGTCGAAGTGGTCCAGCAGTGGCAGGCCCGTGGCTGGGTCGCGGAATGGACCCCAGGCCTGTACAACGCCCGCGATGGCCTGCTCAGCGCCTCGCCGGACGAACAGCTGCGCTGGGTCGGCAGCCCGCGCATGAGTGCGATCACCCGCGCCCTGCTCGGCGCGCTGCCGGTGAAGTTCAGCTGCCGCATCACCGAAGTCTTTCGCGGTGATCGCTACTGGAGCCTGCAGGATGCCGAGGGCAACAGTCACGGCCCCTACAGCCACGTCATCATCGCCACGCCGGCGCCACAGGCCAGTGCCCTGCTGGCCGCGGCGCCGAAGCTCGCCGGGGCTGCCGCCAGCGTGATCATGGAGCCAACCTGGGCCGTGGCCCTGGGCTTCGACGCGCCACTGGATACGCGCGTCGAGGGCTGCTTCGTGCAGGACAGCCCGCTCGACTGGCTGGCGCGCAACCGCAGCAAACCCGGTCGCGACAACCGCCTGGACACCTGGGTGCTGCACGCCAGCAGCGTCTGGAGCCGGCAGCACCTGGACCTGCCCAGGGAAGCCGTGATCGAACAGCTGCACGGCGCCTTCGCCGAGCTGATCGGCTGCGCTGTACCGCCACCGAGCTTCACCCTCGCCCACCGCTGGCTCTACGCGCGCCCGGCGCAGACGCACCAGTGGGGGGCGCTGGCCGATGCCGACCTGGGCCTGTACGCCTGCGGCGACTGGTGCTTGTCCGGCCGGGTCGAAGGGGCCTGGCTCAGCGGCCAGGACGTCGCCCGGCGGCTGCTCGAACACCTGCAATGAGCCCAGCCGAAAAACGCCGGCTCAACCCACGCAAGCTGCTGCTGTCGAAATGGACGGCCGTGCAGCCGCGCAATCGCGAGCGCCATTTCCTGGTCACCGAACTGATTCGCGACGAAGACGACAACGTCCTCGCGGTCGAACTGCAGGCGGTGCTCACCCGCCGCAGCCAGCACCTCGACTGGCGACAGTTGCAAGATGCCGAACGCTGGCTGCAAGGCTGGCGCTGATACCTGTCAGCACATCATCAATCGCGGCCAATAGTGATACAAAAGCTGTACAAAGAATTTGACTTGTACAACAACACCTCTAAGATAAACAGAAATTGTACACGGACAGCCTTGTGTACAAGATCTTGGAGGTCTGGTCATGCACGCGAGCAAAGCCAAGCTGGGGATAAGCGCCTGCCTGCTGGGGGCCGAGGTCCGCTACAACGGCGGCCACAAGCTTTCACGCCTGTGCAGCCGCAGCCTGACCGAGCACTTCGATTTCATCCCGGTGTGCCCGGAGGTCGGCATCGGCATGCCGATTCCGCGCGAGCCGATCCGCCTGGTCGGCGATCCGCAGGCACCGCGTGCCGTCGGCACGGTCGAGCGTTCACGTGACGTCACCGACGCCCTGGCGGCCTACGCCGAGCGGATGGCCAGCGAACTGCAGGGCATCAGCGGTTACATCTTCATGCAGCAGTCGCCGTCCTGCGGCCTGGAGCGGGTCAAGGTGTACCAGGAGGGCGGGCGCCCCAGCGAACCGGGACGTGGCATCTTTGCCGCCGCGTTCTGCGCACGCCACCCGGACCTGCCGGTGGAGGAAGACGGGCGCCTCAACGACCCGGTACTGCGCGAGAACTTCATCACCCGCGTCTACGCCCATGCCGAATGGCAGCGCCTGCTGCAACAGGGCCTGACACGGCGCGCCCTGATCGCCTTCCACTCGCGCTACAAATACCTGCTCATGGCCACCGACCCCATGCGCTACAAGTCGCTCGGCCGCCTGCTCGGCCGGCTCGCCGACTATGACCTCGCCGACCTGGCGCCGCAGTACTTCAGCGAGCTGATGAGCGCACTGAAAAAATGCGCCACCCGTGGCACCCACAGCAACGTCCTGCAGCACCTGAGCGGCTACCTCAAGCGCGCCCTGAGCGCCGACGAGAAGCAGGAAATGCAGCAGCTGATCGGCCAGTACCGCGACGGCATCGTGCCCCTGGTGGTGCCGCTGACGCTGCTCAAGCATCACTTCCGCCGCCATCCGGACCGCTACATCGCCGAGCAGGCCTACCTGCAGCCGCACCCCGAGCCACTCAGCCTGCGCAACGCGTTGTAGCACCATGAGCCACGAACGCAGCGCAGCTGCAGACAGCGGCCAGGACTATCGCCAGGCACTCGACGAGGGCTACCTGCCGATTCGCGAAGTGGCGCGCAGCACCGGCGTCAATGCCGTGACCCTGCGTGCCTGGGAGCGGCGCTACGGGCTGATCGTGCCCTACCGCACGCCCAAGGGTCATCGCCTCTACTCGCCGGCCAATCTCGAACGCATCCATGCCATCCTCGCCTGGCTGGCACGCGGCGTTGCAGTGGGGCAGGTCAAGGCTCTGCTCGACCACGGCCAGCAGCCCCAGGCCGCCGGCAACGACAACTGGTCGCGCCAGCGCGGCGAGCTGCTGGGCTGCATCGCCGAGTTCAACGAACGGCGCCTGGACGAACGCTTCAACGCCGCGCTGGCGCTGTACCCGGTCAGCACCCTGGCAGGACAGCTGCTCTGGCCACTGCTCGGCGACCTACGCCAGCGCTGGCAGGGCCAGTTCTGCGCCCGCGCCGAGCAGGTGTTCTTTCTCTCCTGGCTGCGCAGCAAGCTGGCCACCCGCATCTATCACAGCAACCGCCAGGTCGGCGGCGCCCCGCTGCTGCTGGTCAACCTGGGCGAGGCGCCCATGGAGCCGGGCCTGTGGCTGTGCGCCTGGCTGGCCAGCGCCAGCGACTGCCCGGTGGAAATCTTCGACTGGCCGCTGCCGTACAACGAACTGCTCACCGCGCTCGAGCATATCGCCCCTCGCGCGCTGCTGCTGTACGCCGAGCAGGCCCTGGACGGCGTGCAGGTGCGCCGCCAGCTGCCACGCCTGGCCGAACAATGTCCGGTGCCGCTGCTGATCGCCGGCCCCGCCACTCACATCCATCGCGACGCCCTGAGCGAACTGCAGTCGGCCAGTGATCCGCTGGCCGCCCACGCCTGGCTGCTGCGCCACGGCCTGCTCGGCATGCACGAGGTAACCCCATGCAACGACTGATGTGGTTGCGCACTGACCTGCGCACCCAGGACAACACCGCCCTCAGCGAGGCCATGCTGAGTGGCCCGACCATCGCCCTGTACCTGATCACTCCGCAGCAGTGGCAGCGCCACGACGACGCGCCGTGCAAGGTGGACTTCTGGCTGCGCAACCTGGCCGAGCTGCAGCGCGCGCTGGCCAGGCTCAACGTGCCGCTGCTGATACGCCACTGCGCGGACTGGAGCGACGCCCCCACCCAGCTCGCCGAGGTCTGCCGCACACACGGCATCCAGGCCGTCCACGTCAACGAGGAATACGGCGTCAACGAGAGCCTGCGCGACCAGCAGGTCGCCGCCTACCTCAGGCAGCAGGACATCGCCTGGCACAGCCATCTCGACCAGCTGTTCTTCCGGCCCGGCAGCGTGCTGACCCGCTCCGGCGGCTACTTCCAGGTCTACAGCCAGTTCCGCAAGGTCTGCTACGAGCGCCTGCACAGCGCCCTGCCCGCCTGCATCGCGCCACTCAGGCCGCAGGCGCCACTGACCATCGCCAGCGACCCGATTCCCGGCGCGGTCGCCGGTTTCACCACGCCCGGCGCCAGCCTGCGCGAGCTGTGGCCGGCCGGCGAAGACGCGGCCCAGCAACGCCTGCAGCGCTTCGCCGATGAACAGGTGAGCGACTACGATCGCCAGCGCGACTTCCCGGCCCAGCCCGGCACCAGCCAGTTGTCGGCCTACCTGGCCGCCGGCGTGCTGTCGCCACGCCAGTGCCTGCATGCCGCCCTGTCCACCAACCAGGGCGAGTTCGACAGCGGCAACCCCGGCGCCGTCACCTGGATCAACGAGCTGCTCTGGCGCGAGTTCTACAAGCACATCCTGGTCGGCTACCCGCGCGTCTCGCGCCATCGCGCCTTCCGCCTGGAAACCGAGGCCCTACGCTGGCGTGACGCCCCGCAGGAGCTGGCCGCCTGGCAGGAAGGGCGCACCGGCCTGCCGCTCATCGATGCCGCCATGCGCCAGTTACAGGCGACCGGCTGGATGCACAACCGCCTGCGCATGGTCGTGGCCATGTTCCTCACCAAGAACCTGCTGATCGACTGGCGCGAGGGCGAGCGCTTCTTCATGCGCCAGCTGATCGACGGTGACCTCGCCGCGAACAACGGCGGCTGGCAGTGGAGTGCCTCCACCGGGACCGACGCCGCGCCGTACTTCCGCATCTTCAACCCCATCAGCCAGTCGCAGAAGTTCGACCCCGACGGTCATTTCATTCGCCACTGGCTGCCGGAGCTGGCCTCGCTGAACAAGCGCGACATCCATGACCCGGCGGCGCTCGGGGGGCTGTTCGCCCCCTCCGGCTACCCACGGCCGATCGTCGACCTGTCGCGCTCGCGTGAACGTGCGCTGAGCGCCTTCAAGGACCTCAATGCGCGGGAAGTGCCGGCATGAGCGAGTTCCTGCGTGGTTTCGCCGAGCGCTTCGCCGCGCTGGACAAGGACAACCTCGACCAACTGGACGAGCTGTACAGCGACGACGTGCGATTCCAGGACCCGCTGCACGAGGTACAGGGCCTCGGTGCCGTGCGCCGCTACTTCGCCGAGCTGTATGCCAACGTCGACGCACTGCACTTCGAATTCCACGGTTTCGATCAGGTCGCCGACGGCGAGGGCTATCTGCGCTGGACCATGCGCTATCGCCACCCACGCCTGCGCGGCGGCGAGGAGATCGCGGTGGCGGGCTGCTCGCACCTGCTCTGGCGCGAACGCGTGTATCGGCACCGCGACTACTTCGATGCCGGCGCCCTGCTCTACGAACACCTGCCGCTGCTCGGTGGCGTGATCGCCTGGTTGAAACGGAGGCTGGCATGAACCGCATCTGGCTGACCGGGGCGAGCAGCGGTATCGGCGCCGCCCTGGCCGAGGAGCTGTTGCGCGGCGGCCATCGCCTGGCGCTGAGCGCCCGCAGCCAGGCGCCATTGCAGGCATTGGCGGCGCGCTACAGTGAGGAGCAGGTACTGGTGCTTCCTGGCGATCTGACCGACGCCGGGCAGGTGCGCGCCATCGGCGCAGCCATCGCCCGGCACTGGGGCGCACTGGATTGCGCGATTCTCAATGCCGGCACCTGCGAGTACATCGACGCGCGCCAGTTCGAGGCGGCGATGATCGAACGCGTGGTCAGCGCCAACCTGTTCTCCGCCAGCCACTGCATCGAGGCGGCGCTGCCACTGCTGCGCCAGGGCCACCGCCCGCACCTGGTCGGCGTCGGCAGCTCGGTCACCTACCTGGCACTGCCACGCTCGGAGGCCTATGGCGCATCCAAGGCGGCGCTGCGCTACCTGCTGCAGAGCCTGCGTGTCGATCTGGCGGCGGAAGGCATCGATGTCACCCTGGTCAGCCCGGGCTTCGTCGACACCCCGCTGACGCAGCAGAACGACTTCCCCATGCCCATGCGCTGGCCGGTCGAACGCGCCGCCCGGCACATCGCCGCGCGCCTGCAGCGACGCCCGCACGAGATCGCCTTTCCCAGCCCCTTCATCGCCGCACTGCGACTGCTCGGCAGCCTGCCCAGCAGCCTGCAGCTGGCCATCGGTCGCCGCCTGGCACGCAACGAGGACACCCCATGAAGATCGCCATCGTCGGCAGCGGCATCGCCGGGCTGACCTGTGCCTACCTGCTCAACCGCAAGCACGACATCCAGGTGTTCGAGGCCGGCGACTGGATCGGTGGCCACACCCACACCGTCGACGTGCAGGTGGAAGGTCGTCGCTATGCCATCGACACCGGCTTCATCGTCTTCAACGACTGGACCTACCCCAATTTCATTCGCCTGCTCGGGCAGGTCGGTGTGGCGTTCAAGCCTACCGAGATGAGCTTCTCGGTCAGCGACCCGAGCAGCGGCGTGGAATACAACGGTCACGACCTCAACAGCCTGTTCGCCCAGCGCAGCAACCTGTGGTCGCCGGCGTTCTGGGGCATGCTGCGCGACATCCTGCGCTTCAATCGGCAGTCGCTGGACGACCTCGCCAGCGACCGTATCGACGCCGACACCACGCTCGGCGAGTACCTGCAACGCAACGGCTACGGGCGGCGCTTCATCGAGCACTACATCGTGCCCATGGGCTCGGCGATCTGGTCGATGTCGCTGGCCGACACGCTCGGTTTCCCGCTGCAGTTCTTCGTGCGCTTCTGCAAGAACCACGGCCTACTCTCGGTCAGCGAACGCCCGACCTGGCAGGTGATCGAGGGAGGCTCGCGCAGCTACGTGGCGCCGTTGACCGCCAGCTTCGCCGAACGCATCCGCCTCAACTGCCCGGTCAGCCGGGTGGTGCGCGACGACAACGGCGTGACCCTGCACAGCGCGGCCGGCGAGGAGCGCTTCGACAAGGTGGTGTTCGCCTGCCACAGCGACCAGGCCCTGGCCCTGCTCGACCAGGCCAGCACGGCGGAACGGGATATCCTCGGCGCCCTGCCCTACGCCAGCAACGACGTGGTCCTGCACACCGACACCCGCCTGCTGCCCGAGCGCCCGCTGGCCTGGGCCAGCTGGAACTATCGCCTGGGCGGGCCGAGCGACCAGCCGGCCGCCGTGACCTACAACATGAACATCCTGCAGGGTATCGACAGCGCGACCACCTTCTGCGTCAGCCTCAACCAGAGCGCCGCCATCGATCCGGGCAAGATCCTCGCGCGCTTCCGCTATGCCCACCCGCAGTACAGCCTGGCCGGCACCGCCGCCCAGGCCCGCTGGCAGGAGCTGCAGGGCGCGCAGCACAGCTACTTCTGCGGCGCCTACTGGGCCAATGGCTTCCACGAGGACGCCGTGGTCAGTGCACTGCGCGTGGCCCGCGCCTTCGGAGAGACGCTGTGATGCACAGCGCCCTGTACAGTGGCTGGGTGCAGCATCGCCGCTTCGCCCCGCGCGCCCATGCCTTCCGCTACCGCATGGGCCTGCTGTACCTCGACCTGGACGAGCAGGCGCAGCTGTTCGCCCTCTCGCCGCTGGCCGGCTCGGGCCGCTGCGCGCCCTTCGCCTTCCGCGAGCGCGACTACCTGCCCGCGTTCACCCGCCAGGGCATGGCCCTGCACGAAGCGGTGCGCAACCTGGTGCAGGAGGCGCTGGGCGTTCGCCCGCAGGGGCGCATCTGCGTGCTGACGCAACCGCGCAGCTGGGGCCTGGCCTTCAATCCGGTCAGCCTCTTCTACTGCCATGACGGCGACGATCGCCTGCTGGCGATTCTCTGCGAGGTCAGCAACACCCCCTGGCGCGAGCGCTATCACTACGTGGTACCGGCCAGCGCCGACGGCCACCAGCGCATCCGCGTGGCCAAGGCCTTCCATGTCTCGCCCTTCCTGCCGCGCGACCTGGAATACCGCATGAGCTTCAGCCCGGTCCGTGAACGCCTCGGCCTGCACATGGCCGACTGGCAAGGCGAGCGCAAGCTGTTCGACGCCAGCCTCAGCCTGCACCGCCAGGCCCTCGACCGCGCCAGCCTGCACCGCTACCTGCTGGGTTTCCCCTGGATGACCGGCAAGACCCTCGCCGCCATCTACTGGCAGGCGCTGCGCCTGTTGCTCAAGCGCATGCCGATTTTCGACCACACGCCTGCGGAAGGCCGCTTCCGCGTCGCCCGCCCCCAAGTGAAGGACATGCCCCATGAAAAGCTCTAGCCTGATCGCCAGCAGAAGCCTGGTCCGCAGCGGCAACGGCATCGGTGCCGGTCTGCTGCGGCGTGCCGTACTGCGCCAGCTGGCCAACCTGCGACACGGCCTGCTGCTGGTTCATGAGGGCAGCGAGGTGCTGCACTTCGGTACGCCGCAGAGCAGCCAACGAGCCGAGATCCGGGTCAACGATCCGGCAGTCTGGGGCCTGGTCGCCGGCAATGGCTCGATCGGCGCCGGCGAGGCTTACATCCATGGCTACTGGAGCACCCCGGACCTCACCGCGGTGGTGCGCATCTTCGTCGCCAACCTCGACGTCCTCGACGCCATGGAAAGCGGCCTGGCACGCCTGGGACGACCGCTGATCCAGGGCCTGCACTGGCTCAATCGCAACACCCGGCAGGGCTCGCGGCGCAACATCGCGGCGCACTACGACCTGGGCAACGACCTGTTCGAGCAGTTTCTCGACCCGACCATGATGTACTCCGCAGCGATGTTCCTGCGCGGTGACGACAGCCTGCAGCAGGCGCAGCTCAACAAGCTGCAGCGCATCTGCGAGAAGCTCGCGCTGCAACCGTCCGACCACCTGCTGGAGATCGGCACCGGCTGGGGCAGCATGGCCATCTATGCCGCCAGCCAGTATGGCTGCAGGGTGACCACCACCACCCTGTCGCGCGAGCAGTACGCCTACACCGAACGACGCATCCGCGAGCAGGGCCTGGAGGATCGCATCACCCTGCTGCTGGAGGACTACCGCGACCTCGTGGGCCAGTACGACAAGCTGGTCTCGATCGAGATGATCGAAGCCGTCGGTCATCGTTTCCTGCCCACCTACTTCGAGCAATGCGCGCGCCTGCTCAAGCCCGAGGGGCTGATGCTGCTGCAGGCCATCACCATTCGCGACCAGCGCTATGAGCAGGCCCGCCAGTCGGTGGACTTCATCCAGCGCTACATCTTCCCCGGCGGTGCCCTGCCGTCGATGCACAAGATGCTGGAAGTGATCAGCCGCCATACCGACCTCAACCTGCACCACATGGAGGACTTCGGCCTGCACTATGCGCGCACCCTGCGCCTGTGGCGCGAGAACCTGAGCCAGGCACGCCAGCGCCTGGAGCAACTGGGCTACGACGACTACTTCTACCGCCTGTGGGAGTTCTACCTGTGCTACTGCGAGGGCGGCTTTCTCGAGCGCACCATCGGCACCGCACAACTGCTGCTGGCCAAGCCCGGCGCCCGGCCGCTGCCGCAGTACGTGCAACCCTCGACGTTGGCCTGGACGAACAACTGACCTAGACTGCCCGGCCCGAACGCTCCCCAGGAACCCGCCGATGCCCCGCCTGCTTGCCAATGCCCTTCTGTTCCAGCTCGGCTGGCTGGTCTGCGTGTTCGCCGGCGACAGCTTCTGGCTGCTGGCCGTGGCCGCGATCATCGCGGTGCATCTGCTCTGGGTCAGCAACTGGGCCGCCGAAGGCAAACTGCTGCTCAGCGTGTTCCTCGCAGGCAGTGCGCTGGACAGCTTCCTGCTCAACCTCGGCGTCTTCGATTTCGGCGAGCCACGCCAGTTGATTCCGCTGTGGCTGGCGCTGCTGTGGCTGTTGCTGGCCAGCACCCTCAACCACTGCCTGGCCTGGACCGCCCAGCCCTGGTGGCGCGGCAGCCTGCTCGGCGCGCTGGCCGCGCCCCTGTCGTACTACGCCGGCGCCCGGCTCGCGGGGGTCACGCTGCCGCTGGGCACCTGGCCGACATTGGTCATCCTGGCACTGACCTGGGCCGTCGTGATGCCGGTGTTGCATGGTTTCGCCCGACTGTATCGGGCGCAATACGAACAACAGCTGCGCAGCCGGCGCAGCGCACCCTAGCGGTTCCCCCTGACACGAAAAGGCCGGGCATCTGCCCGGCCTTTTCGTCTGCAGCGCAGGCTCAGAAGCTCATGCGGTAATGCAGGGTGTAGGCTTCGGCACCATCGTTCGGCTGCTTGAGGCCGGCGTTGGAGTAGTGCAGCGCACGCAGGCCGATCTCCTGGCCGGAGAAACGCAGGCCGACGCCGATGCGGTCCTCGAACTGGAAGGAGGAGCCCAGCTCGTTGCTCTCCAGCTCGGTGCTGGAAAAGGCGGCCACGCCGATACCCGCTTCGATGTAGGGACGCACGCTCTGCCCGGCGAACTCGTAGACGAATACCGGCGCGAAGGACAGGCTGTGGTTGCTCGCCGTGTCGTCGCCATTCCAGTAGGTATAACCCAGGTCCCAGTAGCCGGTCAGGCGGCCAACGCTGCTCTCGAGCCAGCTCTTGTCCCAGTCCCACTGTGCACCCAGGCGGTACACCATGGTCGAATCCCCACTCTGGCCGATGGCGGCGGTGACATCCGCTGCCTGTGCAGCCCCCATCATTCCCAACGACAGCGCCGCGCTTGCAGCTAAGGCGTACAACTTCTTCATGAGTCATTCCTTTAAGTAGCGAGAGTTCATCAGGCTCGTTACAAAAATATAGAACTAATCGACATGAAGGGAGGCAAGAGGCGAAAAATTCACATTCACTGCAAGGAAAGGATCTCGGCCGTTTCATCAAGCAAAATCGGCAAGACCCGGGAGAGTTGCGCGGTATCGCCACTGCTCCAGTAACGGCTCGGCTGCGCCGTTTCGGTCGCTGCCAGGTCATGCTGAAGCAGCAGCCGCTGCAGCTGGCGCGCCACCGCGGCCCCGGTATCGATCAGCGTCACTGAGGGCGGCAGCAGTGTCGTCAGCAGCGGCCGCAGGAAGGGGTAGTGGGTGCAGCCGAGGATCAGCGTGTCGCAGCCTTCGTCCAGCAGGGGCGCCACGTAACGCTGCAGCAGCTCGCGCGTGGCCGCTGCCTGCAACGCGCCCGCTTCGATGCATTCGACCAGCCCCGGACAGGGCTGCGTGACCACCCGCACATCGCCGGCAAAACGGTCGAGCAGCGCGGCGAACCTGGCGCTCTTCAGCGTACCGGTGGTCGCCAGCACGCCGACCACTCCGCTGCGGGTCGCCGCCGCGGCAGGCTTTACCGCAGGCTCCATGCCGACGATGGGCAACTGCGGATAACGCTCGCGCAGGTCAGCGGCGGCAGCGGCAGTGGCAGTGTTGCAGGCCAGCACCAGCGCCTTGGCACCCTGCGCCAGCAGGTGCTCGGTGATCCGCACGCAGCGCTCGCGAATGTACTCCGGGCTCTTCTCGCCATAGGGCACATGGCCGCTGTCAGCAACGTACAGCAGCGACTCGTTCGGCAGCAGCTGGCGAATCTCGCGCAGCACGGACAGGCCGCCGACGCCCGAGTCGAATACCCCGATCGGCGCGTTACTGGGCATCGCCACAGACACCGCAAGCGGGATCGCGCTTGACCCGCAGCTCACGAAAGCGCGTGCCCAGCGCGTCGATCAACAACAGACGCCCCACCAGCGGCTCGCCGAATCCCGCCAGCAGCTTGAGCGCCTCCAGCGCCTGCAGGCTGCCCACCAGCCCGACCAGCGGGCCCACCACCCCGGCCTCGCTGCAGGTCAGCTCGGCTTCGCTGCCATGCCCGTAGAGACAGTGGTAGCACGGGCTGGCCACGTTACGCGGGTCGAACACCGACAGCTGGCCCTCCAGGCGAATCGCCGCGCCGGAGACCAGCGGCTTGCCCGCCGCCACGCAGGCGACGTTGACCGCCTCGCGGGTGGAGAAGTTGTCCGAGCAATCCAGCACCAGGTCGACAGCCTGCACCGCAGCCGCCAGCGAATCGGCATCCAGCGCCTGACGGTGCGGCACCAGGCTGACCTGCGGGTTGATCGCCGCCAGCCGCGCCATGGCCGAATCCACCTTGGCCTGGCCGATGCTGGCGGTGTCGTGGGCGATCTGCCGCTGCAGGTTGGTCAGGTCCACCGTGTCGAAGTCGGCCAGGTGCAACTCGCCGACGCCGGCAGCAGCCAGGTACAGGGCCACGGGCGAGCCCAGCCCGCCCATGCCGACGATCAGCACACGGCCCTGCTTGAGGCGCAGCTGCCCCTCCACGTCGATCTGTTTCAGCAGAATCTGCCGGCTGTAACGCAGCAGCTCATCATCGCTCAGCATCTGATCACTCATGGTCGAAACGTCCCAAACTGATGCGCTCGTGCCCGCCCAGGTCACGTCGGCTGTGTGCCTCGCTGAACCCCGCCGTGGCGAGCAGTTCACGCACGGCCTCGGCCTGGTCGAAGCCGTGCTCCAGCAACAGCCAGCCACCGGCCAGCAGGTACTGCGGCGCGGCCTGGATGATCGCACGAATATCGTCCAGCCCGTCGGCCCCGGCCACCAGCGCACTGCTCGGTTCGAAGCGCACGTCGCCCTGATTCAGGTGGCGGTCGTCGGCGCGGATATAGGGTGGGTTGCTCAGGATCAGCCCGAAGCGCTGCCTGGCCAGGGCGGAGAACCAGTGGCTGTGCAGGAAGCGGACGTTGTCCAGTTGCAGACGCTGACGGTTGCGCTCGGCCAGGGCCACGGCGTCCTCGACGCGATCGACACCGGTGACCTGCCAGCCCGGCCGCTCGCTGGCCAGGGCCAGGGCAATGGCGCCGGTGCCGGTGCCGAGATCCAGCGCCGCCAGTGGCGTGGCCGGCAGCAGCGCGAGCGCGCTCTCCACCAGCAGCTCGGTGTCCGGGCGCGGAATCAGGGTATGCGGCGCGACCTCCAGGTCCAGGCTCCAGAAGCCCTGATGGCCGAGGATGTAGGCCACCGGCTCACCCTGGCGACGGCGCTGCAGGTGACTCCGGAACAGGCCCAGCTGTTCGGCGTCCAGCTCGCGCTCCGGCCAGGTACGCAGATAGCTGCGCGGCTTGCCCAGTGCGGCGGCCAGCAGCAGCTCGGCGTCCAGCCGTGGCGTGGGCGAGTCAGGCAGCTCGGCGGTGTTGAGCAGGGATTCGATGGTGGACATGCGTTAAGCCTCGAGCGGCAAGCTTCAAGCGACAAGATGACCCGCACTCGGCGGCGGCGTGTGCCTTGCGGTTCTCTCCTGGATGGATCGGGGCGCCTGTCACGCCTGCTCGACCCACCGCGTGGAAGGGTGGATAAAAAACCTCATCCACCCTGGGGGTTCATCCATGCGTTCCGGATTGCATCCGGCGGTCCGGCGAATTCAGCTCGCGGCTCGTCGCGGCCCTAGTCGCCCAGCGCCGCCAGCTGGTCGGCCTGGTACTCGGCCAGCAACGGCTCGATCACCGCCTCCACGCTGCCGGCAATCACTTCGTTGAGCGAATACAGGGTCAGGTTGATGCGGTGGTCGGTCACCCGCCCCTGCGGGAAGTTGTAGGTGCGAATGCGCTCGGAGCGGTCGCCGGAGCCGACCAGCAGCTTGCGTGTGTCGGACATTTCCTTGTGCGCGGCGGCGTCCTGCTGGTCCTGCAGCTTGGCCGCCAGCCAGGCCATGGCCTTGGCGCGGTTCTTGTGCTGCGAACGTTCTTCCTGGCACTCCACCACCGTGCCGGTGGGGATGTGGGTAATGCGGATCGCCGAGTCGGTGGTGTTGACGTGCTGGCCACCCGCGCCGGAGCTGCGGTAGGTATCGACGCGCAGGTCGGCCGGGTTGATCTCGATGGCGGCCTGCTCATCCGGCTCCGGCAACACCGCCACGGTGCAGGCGGAGGTGTGGATACGGCCCTGGGATTCGGTCTCCGGCACGCGCTGCACGCGGTGCGCACCGGACTCGAACTTGAGCTTGGCGTAGACGTTGTCACCCTCGACGCGGGCGATCACTTCCTTGAAGCCGCCGTGCTCGCCCTCGTTGGCCGACAGCACCTCGACCCGCCAGCCCTGCTTCTCGGCATAACGCGAATACATGCGGAACAGGTCGCCGGAGAAGATCGCCGCCTCGTCGCCACCGGTGCCGGCGCGGATTTCCAGATAGACGTTGCGCCCGTCGTTGGGGTCCTTCGGCAGCAGCATGCGCTGCAGGCGGTCCTCCAGCTCGACCAGCGCCTCACGGGCCTGGGCGACTTCCTCCTCGGCCATCTCGCGCAGGTCCGGGTCGCTGTCCTTGAGCAGCGCCTGGGCACCTTCGAGGTCGGCCTGCACCTTGCGCAGCTCGCGGAAGGTGGCGATTACCGGCTCGATCTCGGCATATTCCTTGGAGTACGCCCGAAACTGGCTCTGCTTGGCGATCACCTCGGCGTCGCCGAGCAGCGCCGTGAGTTCCTCGAAACGATCGCTGAGGTTGTCCAGCTTGTTCAACAGTGAAGCTTTCATTGCAGACCTTTGTCCTGCGGCGCGCGCTCGTCGAGGGCGAACAATTCCTGGGCCAGGCTGAGCGCGTCGATGCGCCCCTCGGCGGTAAGTTTCTTCATGCGCACGCTGGGCGCGTGCAGCAGCTTGTTGGTCAGGCCGCGCGCCAGTTGCGCCAGCACGTCTTCGGGATTGCTGCCGTTGACCAGCATGCGCTGGGCCTTGGCCAGCTCCTCGTCGCGCAGGCGTTCGGCCTGCTGGCGGTAGGCCTTGAGCACATCCACCGCGGCCAGCTCGCGCAGGCGCTGCATGAAATCGTCGGTACCGGCGGCGACCAGCTCCTCGGCCGCCTGCGCCGCGCCCTGACGGCTCTTGAGGTTTTCCTCGATGACCTCGTGCAGGTCATCGACGGTATAGAGGTAGACGTCATCCAGCTCGCCCACCTGCGGCTCGATATCGCGCGGCACGGCGATGTCGACCATGAAGATCGGCTTGTGCTTGCGCTTCTTCAGCGCACTCTCCACGGCGCCCTTGCCGAGGATCGGCAGCTGGCTGGCCGTGGAACTGATGACGATGTCGCTGTGCGCCAGCTCGTCGGGGATGTCCGAGAGCAGCACCGCATGGGCGCCGAACTGCTCGGCCAGCTGGCTGGCACGCTCCAGCGTGCGGTTGGCGACGACGATGCGCTTGATGCCCTGGTCGTACAGGTGCCGCGCCACCAGGCTGATGGTCTCGCCGGCCCCGATCAGCAGCGCCTGGCTGCGGTGCAGGTCGGCGAAGATCTGCTTGGCCAGGCTGACCGCCGCGAAGGCCACGGAAACCGGATTCTCGCCGATGGCGGTGTCGGTGCGCACGGTCTTGGCGGTGCTGAAGGTGGCCTGGAACAGACGCCCCAGCAACGGCCCGACGGTGCCGGCCTCGCGGGCCACGGCATAGGCGGACTTGAGCTGGCCGAGGATCTGCGGCTCGCCGAGGACCATCGAGTCCAGCCCGCAGGCCACGCGCATCATGTGACGCACGGCGGCGTCGTCACTGTGCACGTAGGCGCAGGCTCGCAATTCGTCGATGCTCAGGCGGTGATAGCTGGCCAGCCATTGCAGCACTTCGTCGCTGCTCAACTGATCCTGCTCCAGGTACAGCTCGCTGCGGTTGCAGGTCGAGAGGATCGCCGCCTCGCGGCTGGGCGTCAGCCGGCACAGCTGCTGCAATGCCTCGACCAGTTGCTCCGGGGTGAAAGCAACGCGCTCACGCACCTCTACCGAGGCGGTCTTGTGGTTGATACCGAGGGCGATGAAGGCCATGCAGAGTCGCTGAGGGGCAATACGGAAGCCGGCAATTGTCCTACTTCGCCCCCGAGAGAACAACTACCGCGACCTATTGTCCCAATAGACAGTTCGCCGCATCGTCCTGGCCAGTGGGCTTGCTCCAAGGCTTGTGTCATGATGCCGCGAACGTCGCAGGGCACGAGCCGGCATGGCCGTCGCCCCGGAATAACGCACGACAAGGTGCCTGGGTCCGTTCCCGTTTCATCGCGCGCCGCATTTGCCGCGCAACTCGAAGGGACGGGCCGGTTTTGCCGCGAGACTGCATTACTCGATGACTCATTTGGACGACCAAACTTCGCCTCTCGTGCCTTGCCTCGCGCCCAAACCAGCTCCGTCGTGGCCGCGAACGAAACGGAAACACACCCTGATGACCAGACCCCTCGCGTTAGTCACTGCAATTGCCCTTCTCAGCGGCTGCCAAACCTTCGCCCCCAGCGAGCCTGACGGCACGCCACCGGTGCAGGAAGCCGACCAGAGCACCCAGCTGAAGCCGGAAGAATACGGCTCGTTCAGCCAGGAAACCCTGTTCGCCCTGCTCACCGCCGAACTGGCGGGGCAGCGCAATCGCTTCGATATCGCCCTGGGCAACTACGTGCAGCAGGCCAACGCCACCGGCGACCCCGCGGTCGCCGAGCGCGCCTTCCGCATCGCCGAGTACCTCGGCGCCGAGCAGGCCGCACTGGACAGCGCACTGATCTGGGCGAAGAACGCGCCGCAGAACATCGACGCGCAACGCGCAGCGGCCGTGCAGCTGGCTCGCGCCGGCCGCTATGACGAATCCATGACCTACATGGAGCAGGTGCTGCAGCGCCAGGGCGACACCCACTTCGACTTCCTCGCCCTGTCCGCCGCGGAAACCGACCCGGACACCCGCGCCGGCCTGCTGCAAGGCTTCGACCGGCTGCTGAGCAAGAACCCGGACAACAGCCAGCTGCTGTTCGGCAAGGCCATCCTCCTGCAACAGGACGGCCGCGCCGAAGAAGCCCTGGAGCTGCTCGAGGAACGCCCCGGCAGCGCCAAGGAAGTGTCCCCGCTGCTGCTGCGCGCCCGCCTGCTGCAGAGCCTGGGACGTGGCGAAGAAGCGCTGCCCCTGCTGCAGAAAGGCATCCGCGAGAACCCCGACGACAAGCGCCTGCGCCTGACCTATGCACGCCTGCTGGTCGAGCAGGACCGCCTCGACGACGCCAAGGGCGAGTTCTCCAAGCTGGTGCAGGAAAATCCCAACGACGACGACCTGCGCTTCTCCCTGGCGCTGGTGTGCCTGGAAGCCGAAGCCTGGGAAGAAGCCATCGTCTACCTGGAAGAGCTGGTCGAACGGCGCAGCCATGTCGACGCGGCGCACTACAACCTGGGCCGTGCCTACGAAGAGCTGGAGGACAGCGACAGCGCCCTGCAGGAGTACGGCATGGTCGGCCCCAGCAACGACTACCTGCCGGCCCAGCAACGCCAGGCCGAACTGCTGTTCAACCAGCAGCGCAACGAAGACGCCAGCCGTCGCCTGGCCGAAGCGCGCGAGGCGCAGCCCGACTACGCCATCCAGCTGTACCTGATCGAAGCCGAGGGACTGAGCAACCATGACCAGGTCGACTCGGCCTGGCAGGTGATCAACCAGGGCCTCGAGCAGTTCCCCGACGACCTCAACCTGCTCTATACCCGTGCCATGCTGGCGGAGAAGCGCGACGACCTGGCCCAACTGGAACACGACCTGCGCTACATCCTCGAGCGCGAGCCGGATCACGCCATGGCGCTCAACGCCCTCGGCTACACCCTGGCCGACCGCACCACGCGTTATCAGGAAGCCCACGACCTGATCGAGAAGGCCCACCAGCTCAACCCGGACGACCCGGCCATCCTCGACAGCCTCGGCTGGGTCAACTATCGCCTGGGCAATCTGGAGGAAGCCGAGCGCTTCCTGCGCCTGGCCCTGAAGAAATTCCCCGACCACGAGGTTGCCGCCCACCTTGGCGAAGTGCTCTGGGCCCGGGGCAAGCAGCGCGAGGCCCGCAGCGTCTGGCGCGAGGCCCTGGCCGAGACGCCTGACAGCCCCATCCTGCGCGACACCCTCTCGCGCCTGACCGGTTCCGAGACTCCCTGATGCTTCGTCACCTTCTTGTTTTCAGCCTTATCGCCCTGCTCGCCGGCTGCGCCGGCCTCACCTCGCACGAAGCACTGGAAGGCCAGGGCGACCCGGCGCAGTGGAAAGCCCATAAACAGCAGATCAGCCAGCTCGACGGCTGGCAGATCAACGGCAAGATCGGCATTCGTGCGCCCAGCGACTCGGGCAGCGCCACGCTGTTCTGGCTGCAACGCCAGGACTACTACGATATCCGCCTGTCCGGCCCGCTCGGTGGCGGCGCCGCCCGTCTGACCGGCCGCCCGGGCGACATCCTGCTGGAAGTGTCCAACCGCGGCCGCTATCGCGCCGAATCGCCGGAAGCCCTGCTGCGTGAACAGCTGCGCCTGGACCTGCCGGTCTCCAACCTGCTCTGGTGGATTCGCGGCCTGCCGGCCCCGGAAAGCCGCAGCCGCATCACCCTCGACGGCGAAAGCCACCTGGCCCGCCTGGAGCAGGACGGCTGGCGAGTGGAGTACCAGCGCTACACCGAACAGAACGGCTACGCCCTGCCCGAGCGCCTGAAGCTCTACGGCCAGGACCTGGAGGTCACCCTGGTGATCAAGGACTGGCAGCCGCGTCAGCTCGGCCAGTAAGCCCGCCCCCCAACCTTGTGGGAGGGGCCTCAGCCGCGACAGCGTTGGCGATGGCTCAGCGTTTCGGCTGGGCATTTCGCGGCTAAAGCCGTTCCTACAGGGGCTGCGGTCTTTGCAGGAGCGGCTTTAGCCGCGATGCGCCTGCCGAGGTATTTCCCGCATACAATCGCCACCTATTCTCGCGACGACGCCCCTGCTCCGACCATGACCGCCATCCCCGCCCACGCCGAACTCACCCTGCCCGCTCCCGCCAAGCTCAACCTGATGCTGCATATCCTCGGCCGCCGCGCCGACGGCTACCACGAGCTGCAGACCCTGTTCCAGTTTCTCGAGCATGGCGACGAGCTTGGCTTCAGCCTGCGCCAGGATGGCGAGATTCGCCTGCACACCCCCATCGAAGGCGTTGCGCACGACAGCAACCTGATCGTGCGCGCCGCCAAGCGGCTGCAGGAAGCCAGCGGTACGTCACTGGGCGCCGACATCTGGCTGGACAAGCGCCTGCCCATGGGCGGCGGCATCGGTGGCGGCAGCTCGGATGCCGCCACCACCCTGCTCGGCCTCGACCACCTGTGGCACACGCAACTGGGCGAGGATCGCCTGGCCGAGCTGGGCCTGGCACTGGGCGCCGACGTACCGGTATTCGTGCGCGGCCGCGCCGCCTTCGCCGAGGGCGTTGGCGAGTGCCTGACGCCCGTGGAGCTGGACGAACCCTGGTTCCTCGTCGCGGTGCCGCAAGTCTTTGTAAGCACAGCAGAAGTTTTCGGCTCGCCCGAGTTGACACGGGATACGCCGCCCATTAAAGTTCGCAGCCTTCTTGCGGGGGGTGGTCGAAACGACTGCCAGCCGGTTGTAGAGAAGCGTTACCCAGAAGTTCGTAACGCTTTGATCTTGTTGAACAAATTCGTTTCAGCTAGATTGACCGGCACTGGAGCTTGTGTATTTGGGAGCTTCCCAAATCGGGACGATGCTGATAAAGTCGCCCGCCAACTTCCAGGCACTCTGCCGAGCTTTGTCGCTCAAGGTCGCAACATTTCGATGCTGCACCGCAGGCTCCAAGCATTGGCCAAGAAGTGAATGCTCAGCATTCGGTTATACGATACAGGGGCGTCGCCAAGCGGTAAGGCACCAGGTTTTGATCCTGGCATGCGTTGGTTCGAATCCAGCCGCCCCTGCCATAACCTCCCCAGGGAGGCATCGAAAACCGCATCCGACAGCATTCGACACAGAATATAGGGGCGTCGCCAAGCGGTAAGGCACCAGGTTTTGATCCTGGCATGCGTTGGTTCGAATCCAGCCGCCCCTGCCATTTTCCATACCCATCCAGGTATATCCCCAGCCGGCAGGTACTGCGCGTGTCCAAGATGATGGTCTTCACGGGGAACGCAAACCCCGATCTGGCGCGACGGATCGTTCGTCAGCTGCACATTCCCCTCGGCGATGCTTCGGTCGGACGTTTCTCCGACGGCGAAGTCATGATCGAAATCAACGAGAACGTCCGCGGCAAGGACGTATTCCTGATTCAGCCGACCTGTGCACCCACCAACGACAACCTGATGGAACTGGTGGTGATGGCTGATGCCTTCCGTCGTTCCTCGGCTACCCGCATCACCGCGGTCATCCCCTACTTCGGTTACGCCCGCCAGGATCGCCGTCCGCGCTCCGCCCGTGTGGCGATCAGTGCCAAGGTCGTGGCTGACATGCTCACCGTGGTCGGTATCGACCGCGTGCTGACCGTGGACCTGCATGCCGATCAGATTCAGGGCTTCTTCGACATTCCGGTGGACAACATCTACGGCTCCCCGGTCCTGGTCGACGACATCGAAGACCAGCGCTTCGACAACCTGATGATCGTCTCCCCGGACATCGGCGGCGTCGTCCGCGCACGCGCCGTGGCCAAGAGCCTGGGCGTCGACCTGGCCATCATCGACAAGCGTCGTGAGAAGGCCAACCAGTCCGAAGTGATGCACATCATCGGTGACGTCGAAGGTCGTACCTGCATCCTGGTCGACGACATGGTCGATACCGCCGGCACCCTGTGCCACGCGGCCAAGGCCCTGAAAGATCGTGGCGCCGCCAAGGTCTACGCCTACTGCACCCACCCGGTGCTGTCGGGCCGCGCCATCGAGAACATCGAGAATTCCTCGCTGGACGAGCTGGTGGTGACCAACACCATCCCGCTGTCCGCTGCGGCACAGTCCTGCTCGCGCATTCGCCAGCTCGACATCGCCCCGGTCGTCGCCGAAGCGGTTCGCCGCATCAGCAACGAAGAATCGATCAGCGCGATGTTCCGCTAAGGAACCCGCTGACGTTAAGCGCCCCGCCTCGTGCGGGGCTTTTTGCCCTACCGCCCAAGGCTGGTCGCAAGCCCGCAGGCGGTTTGGTTATTTTGGAGAAGTGAAATGACTGTTGAATTTGCCCTGAATGCCGAAGTGCGTTCCGACCTGGGGAAAGGTGCGAGCCGCCGCCTGCGTCGTAACGTGTCCATGGTGCCTGCCGTGATCTACGGCGGCGAGAAAGCCCCGGCCTCCATCAGCCTGCTGGCCAAAGACCTGGCCAAGCTGCTGGAAAACGAAGCGGCTTTCAGCCACGTTCTGACCCTGGACGTTGCCGGCACCAAAGAAAGCGTTCTGATCAAAGCCCTGCAGCGCCACCCGGCCAAAGGCTTCGTTCTGCACGCTGACTTCGTTCGCGTCGTTGCCGGCCAGAAGCTGAGCGCCCACGTACCGCTGCACTTCATCAACGAAGCGACTGCCGTAGGCGTCAAACAGCAAGGTGGCGAGATCTCCCACACCATCAGCGAAGTCGAAGTTTCCTGCCTGCCGAAAGACCTGCCGGAATTCATCGAAGTCGACATGGCTGCCGTGGAAGTGGGCCAGACCGTACACATGTCCGACCTGAAGCTGCCGAAAGGCGTTGAGCTGGTTGCTCTGGCTCACGGTAACGACCTGGCTGTCTCCAACATTCACGCCTCCCGCGTGAAGGCTGAAGACGAAGAAAGCGCTGCCGAGTAATCGCAGTGCGGAACCCGCCCGGCATGCGATCACGCCGGGCGATTTCCTCGAAAGGGCTCCTGTATGACTGCCGTACAACTGATCGTTGGCCTGGGTAACCCCGGCCCCGAATACGACCAGACCCGGCACAATGCAGGGGCCCTTTTCGTTGAGCGCGTGGCGGAAAGCCAGCGCGTCAACCTCAGCGTCGATCGCAAGTATTTCGGCCTGGTGGGCAAGTTCAACCACCAGGGGCGCGAAGTTCGTCTGCTCATCCCCACCACCTACATGAACCGCAGCGGCCAGTCCGTGGCGGCCCTGGCCAATTTCTTCAAGATCAAACCCGAAGAGATTCTGGTGGCCCATGACGAACTCGACATGCCACCCGGCGTCGCCAAACTCAAGCAGGGCGGCGGCCACGGCGGGCACAACGGCCTGCGCGATATCATCGCCCAGCTCGGCAACCAGAATAACTTCCATCGCCTGCGGCTCGGCATCGGCCACCCTGGGCACGCCAGCCTGGTTTCCGGCTACGTGCTCGGACGCGCGCCACGCAGCGAACAGGAACTGCTCGACCAGAGCATCGACTTCGCCTTGGACGTCCTGCCGGAAATACTCACCGGCGACTGGACCGTGGCCATGCGCAAATTGCATAGCCAGAAGGCCACCAAGTAACCACCTTTTACCGAGGGTCACCCCATGGGATTCAACTGCGGCATCGTCGGCCTGCCCAACGTCGGCAAGTCCACCCTGTTCAACGCCCTCACCAAGTCCGGCATCGCCGCAGAGAACTTCCCCTTCTGCACCATCGAGCCGAACAGCGGCATCGTGCCCATGCCCGACCCGCGTCTGGATGCTCTGGCCGAGATCGTCAAGCCGGAAAAGGTCATCCCCACCACCATGGAGTTCGTCGACATCGCCGGCCTCGTGGCCGGTGCCTCCAAGGGTGAAGGCCTGGGCAACAAGTTCCTCGCCAACATCCGCGAGACCGACGCCATCGCCCACGTCGTGCGCTGCTTCGAAGACGAGAACGTCATCCACGTCGCCAACAGCGTCGACCCCAAGCGTGACATCGAGATCATCGACCTCGAACTGATCATGGCCGACCTCGACAGCTGCGAGAAGCAACTGCAGCGCGTGGCGCGCAGTGCCAAGGGCGGTGACAAGGAGGCCGTGGCGCAGAAGGCCCTGCTGGAAAAACTCATCCCCCACTTCACCGAAGGCAAGCCGGCGCGCAGCCTGCTGAAGAGCCTGGGTGACGACGAGAAGCGCCTGGCCAAGACCTTCCACCTGCTCACCACCAAGCCGGTGATGTACATCGCCAACGTCGCCGAAGACGGCTTCGAGAACAACCCGCACCTCGACGTGGTGAAAGCCATCGCCGAAGAGGAAGGCGCCATCGTCGTACCGGTGTGCAACAAGATCGAAGCCGAGATCGCCGAGCTGGACGATCTGGAAGAGATGCAGATGTTCCTCGAAACCATGGGCATGGAAGAGCCAGGCCTGAACCGCGTGATCCGCGCCGGCTACGCCCTGCTCAACCTGCAGACCTACTTCACCGCCGGAGTGAAGGAAGTGCGCGCCTGGACCGTCCGCGTCGGCGCTACCGCGCCGCAGGCTGCCGCGGTGATCCACACCGATTTCGAGAAAGGCTTCATCCGCGCCGAAGTGGTCGCCTACGACGACTTCATCGCCTACAAGGGCGAAGGCGGTGCCAAGGAAGCCGGCAAGTGGCGCCTGGAAGGCAAGGACTACATCGTCAAGGACGGCGACGTGATGCACTTCCGCTTCAACGTCTGACGATTTTTTCTGAACTCAGGAGAGCTCGGTAGCGTTCGACGGAATGGGAATACCTTTTAAAATCAAGGACTTGCCTAACAATACGGTCTACTGAGCGTTCCTATTGTTCATCGAGTTCTGAAAAAATCGGGGGTAGCGTTGGGAGTACTCGTGTTCAACCGTGGGGGTATTTTTCCCCGCAGTGGAGTCCAACGATGCCCGAGAATCTACTCACCGACGCCAAGATCAAGTCGGTCAAACCCACTGATCGAGACTGGAAACTTTCAGACGGCGGCGGCTTGTTCCTGCTGATCAAGCTTACCGGCGGCAAGCTCTGGCGGTGGAAGTACCGCCTGCAAGGCAAGGAAAACCTCTTTGCCATCGGCAGCTTTCCGCAAATAAGCCTTGCAGAGGCGTGTACTGCCCGAGAGAAAGCGCGCGCCCTGGTCAAGCAAGGTATCCACCCCACCCATGAGCGGCAGCAGGTTAAGCAGCGCAATCTTGAGGCGCTGGCGGAACGCAAAGGGCTTCACCACGCCCAACCGGCTTACCTACGCCATGCGTGATATGAACCTGGGCCGGGGAACAACGCCCCATTGCTGGCGCACCACCTTTTCGACCTGGGCCAACGAAAACGGGTTCCGACCCGACGCGATCGAGCGACAACTTACCCATGTGGAAAGCAACAAGGTTCGGGCGACCTACAACAAGGCGCTGCTGCTGGATCAGAGAAGGTTGCTGCTACAAGTTTGGGCGGGCTACCTGAGTGCGGCAGAGCACAGCGGCGCCGAATACACGTGGTCACCCCCTGCCAGACAGGGCGACCTCTCTCTCCGCAAGGCCCAGGGTCGTGAAAACAGGGTAATCAAACGGATTTAATGAGGCATTTAAAAAGACAATACCCTATTTAACGACTATGATTGCCCCATTTAGACCGCCTGAGCTTACATTTCCATGCACTCGCTTACCCCCGAGTACCTCACCGCGCTTCGCTTCGATGGTACCCAGGCCGCCACACTGCGCGCATTGGGCGAGTATCAGGGCAAGCAACAGCTCTACGCCGCCCAGTCTCCGGAAGCCCTCAAGGGCCTGCGCCAGATCGCAGTGGTCGAATCCACCGAATCATCCAACCGACTGGAAGGTGTCGTCGTCGCGCCCTCGCGGCTGAAGTCCCTGGTCATCCGCAATGCAGCACCGAAGAGTCGCTCCGAACAGGAGATCGCCGGCTACCGCGATGCCCTGGCGTTGATCCACGAATCGGCCGCGCACATGACCTTCAACGAAGGCGTGGTGCTGCAATTGCACACCATGCTGTATCGCTACATGCCGCAGGCCGGCGGACGCTGGAAAGCCACCAACAACGACATCATCGAACGCCATCCGGACGGCACGTCACGGCTGCGCTTCCAACCGGTCGCTGCGCATCTGACGCCGATGGCCATGGCCGATATGACCCGGCACTACGCCACCGCACTGGACCAACATCTGGCTGATCCGCTGGTGCTGGTGCCCCTGGCGATGCTCGACTTCCTATGCATCCACCCCTTCCCCGACGGCAACGGTCGCATGTCGCGTTTGCTAACCCTATTGCTGCTCTACCACTTCGACTATGCCGTGGGCCGCTACATCAGCCTGGAGCGCATCTTCGAGGAAACCAAGGAAGGCTATTACGAGACGCTGGAAGCCAGTTCGCAGGGCTGGCATCAAGGGCAGCACGACGTCAAACCCTGGCTTGACTACTTCTGGGGGGCCTTGCTGCGGGCCTACCGCGAGTTCGAAGAGCGTGTCGGCACCATCGAGCGTGGCCGAGGCAGCAAAGGCGACCGGGTGCGCGCGGAAGTCCTGGGGCGCACTCTGCCGTTTTCTATTTCGGAGATCGAGGAAGCCTGCCCTGGCGTGAGCCGGGACATGGTGCGACTGGTGTTGCGGGCGATGAAAGCCGACGGACTGATCGAGTCAACCGGCAAGGGGCGTGGAGCAAAGTGGCTTCGCACCAATCAATTGGGTGAGAAATGAGTACTCAAAGAAACATCGTTAGCCACGGCATCCGAGACAACCACACCCGCGGCAAGGTGTCCGACTTCCTGGCCGAGAAAATGGCCGCAGGCAGCCAACTCTCCGTGGTATCTGCCTACTTCACCATCTATGCCTACGACGCCCTGGCCAAGCAACTCGATGAGATTGACCATCTAAACTTCCTGTTTGGCGAACCCCGTTTCATCGCCTCGCTCGCCCCGGACAAGACCGACAAAAAGGCCTTCAAGATTGAAGACGAAGGCTTGGAGTTGGCCAACCGCTTGCAACAGAAGGAAATTGCCCGCCGTTGCGCCGCATGGCTGCGCGACAAGGTCGATATCCGCTCGGTTCGCCAGGCCAACCTCCTGCACGGCAAGCTCTACCATATCGACGACGGTCGACGTGGGCACGCCCTGCTAGGCAGTTCCAACTTCACCCGGCGCGGCTTGGGCTTGTCCGACACGCCCAACATCGAACTGAACCTCATCGTCGATGGCGACCGCGACAGGGCGGACCTCAAGCAATGGTTCGATGAAATCTGGAGCGACGAAAAACTGGTCGCCGACGTCAAGGCCGACGTTCTGCGCTACCTGGAGCAGCTTTACGTCGATCACGCGCCAGAGTTCATCTACTTCAAGACGCTCTACCACGTCTTCGAGCGCTTCCTGTCCGGGCAGGAAGCCGACGCCGCGCTGTTCGACCAGACCGCCATCATCGACACCGAGATCTGGAAGGCTTTGTTCGAGTTCCAGAAAGACGGCGTCAAAGGCGCCATCCACAAGATCAACCAGCACAACGGCTGCATCCTGGCCGACAGTGTGGGCTTGGGCAAAACCTACTCGGCGCTGGCGGTCATCAAGTACCACGAACTGCGCAACCACCGCGTGCTGGTGCTGTGCCCCAAGAAGCTGCGCGACAACTGGACGGTCTATCTCGCCCAGAACAACAGCGAACTCAACCCTTTTCTCAAGGATCGCTTCGCCTATACAGTGCTCTCGCACACCGATCTGTCCCGTGACAGCGGGCGCGTCGACGGCATCGACCTGGCAACGCTCAACTGGGGCAACTTCGACCTGATCGTCATCGACGAATCGCACAACTTCCGCAACAACACCAAAGGCAAGCACGACGAAGACGACAACCTCATCCGCAAGAGCCGCTACGAGCGGCTGATGGACGACATCATCAAGACGGGCGTCAAGACCAAGGTACTGCTGCTTTCCGCAACCCCGGTCAACAACGACCTAAAGGACCTGCGCAACCAGATCTATTTCGTCACCGAAGGGCGCGATACCGCCTTCTCCCAGAGCTTCGGTATCAACAGCATCAAGGACACGCTCACCGTCGCACAGAAAACCTTTATGGAATGGGCCAGGCGCTCCGGCGAACGGGATGCACGCGACTTGATGGAACGCCTCTCCGCCGGGTTCTTCACCCTGCTGGACGAACTCACCATCGCCCGCTCACGCAAGCACATCCAGAAGTACTACCGGGCCTCGATGGCGCAGATCGGCCAGTTCCCCAGGCGCAGGAAGCCGGAATCCGTGTTCTCCGAAATCGACCTTAAAGGCCGCTTTCTCTCCTATGACAAGCTGAACGACGAGATCGACAACTATCAGCTTTCCATCTTCAAGCCATCCAAGTACGTGCTGGATAAGTTCAAGACGCAGTACGAAGACCACCGCTTCAAGAACTTCAGTCAGGAGAACCGCGAGCAATTCCTGATCGGCATGATGAAGGTGAACTTCCTCAAGCGCCTGGAAAGCTCGGTACGCTCCTTCGCCATCACCATGGAGCGTACTGTCAGCAAGATCGAAAACCTGGAAGAACGGCTCAAGCAATTCCTGCAACACCAGGCCAATACGGCGGAAGATATCCAGCCCGATTTGTTCGCGGAACCAGCCGAAGAAGACGAAGAACTTGCCCAAGCCTTCCAGGCGGGCACCAAACTCAAGTACCGCATGGAGCACATGGATGTGGCCGCCTGGCTCGCCGACCTGGCCACCGACAAGCAGCAGCTTTCGCTACTGGCCGATGCTGCCCAGGCCGTCGATGCCGCACGCGACGCCAAGCTTGCCGAACTCAAGCGCCTAATCGAACACAAGGTTCGCCACCCCAGCATCAACGCACAGGGAGAGGAAAATCGTAAAGTAATTGTGTTCTGCGCCTTTGCCGATACCGCTGCCTACCTGTATGAAGAATTGGAAGACTGGTCGCGCAACACGCTGGGCATTCACATCGCCCTGGTGTCAGGTGGCGCGCGCCCCAACCGCAGCACCTTCGGCCTGGCCGAGTTCACCCGTATCCTAACCAACTTCGCCCCCCGCGCCAAACAGCGGGGCAAAATGAAGTCCATGCCGCAGGATGGCGAAATCGACCTCCTCATCGCCACCGACTGCATCTCCGAAGGCCAGAACCTGCAGGACTGCGACTACCTCATCAACTACGACATCCACTGGAATCCGGTACGCATCATCCAGCGCTTCGGCCGCATCGACCGCATCGGCAGCCCCAACCAGGCCATCCAGCTCGTCAACTTCTGGCCCACGCCCGACCTCAACAAGTACATCAACCTCAAGAACCGCGTCGAGGCGCGCATGGCGCTGGTCGATATCGCCGCCACGGCGGAAGACAACATCCTGCAAGCGGAAGACCTGGAAGACCTCATCAAGCAAGACCTGCGCTACCGCGACAAGCAACTGCTCCGGCTCAAGGATGAAGTGCTGGATCTGGAAGATTTCAACGAATCCGTCGCACTGGGCGAATTCACGTTGGACGATTTCCGCATCGAGCTGGCCACCTACATCGAGGCCAACCGCGAGAAGCTGGAAGAAGCCCCCTTCGGCCTCTACGCAGTGGTGCCACCACATGCGGAATACAGCACCATCAAGCCCGGCATCATCTACTGCCTGAAACAGCGCATCGACGCCACCGGCAACGAAGCAGTGAACCCGCTGCAACCTTACTTCCTCGTCTACATCCGCGACGACGGCGAGGTGCGCTACAACTTCACCGTACCCAAGCAGGTGCTGGAAATATTCCGAGCGGTCTGCCAGGGCCAGACCGAACCGCACGCCAAGCTGTGCAAATTGTTCGATGAAGAGACCGCGCACGGGCAGGACATGAGCCGCTACAGCGGCCTGCTCGACAAAGCCGTGGCCGCCATTGCCACGCAGTTTGGCCGCAAGAACGCGGGGAATCTGTTTGCAGGGCGGGGAGGCAAGCTCACCGATGCCGCCAAGCAGATCAAACACTCCAACGATTTCGATCTCATCACCTGGTTGGTGATCAAGGACGCGAACAATGTCTGAGAAAAACGCTGCCCTTCTTCAGTCCATTCAGGACTCTCTGCAAAACCTTGCCAGCGAATCGTTGGCAGAGGGTGCCGCCGCCCTGTTGAGTGTGCTGGGCTACAGCAGCGACAAGACAGCCGACCTTGGCTACAGCGCGGAAGAATTGCTTGAGAACATCGAACAATTTCGACCGGAGCTGGGTGGAATCAGCCGAGCGAAGGTACAGGCTGATCGCTGGATATCCTGCGCTTTCCTGTTCCAGCTCACCAACGACGAAATACCCTCATTGGCCTTGGGCCAAGCGCCCTTGGGTGCCAACGGCAAGCTGGTTGAAAGCCAGATCGAATCCTTCGTCTTCCTTGCCATCGACTTGCAGGGTGAGCAATGGTCGCGTACTCAACTGGCCACCATCGCGCGTGAACTGAACAAGAGGTTCCCCATGCCGGCCATTATCCTGTTCCGGCAGGAGGCCCTGCTTTCTTTGGCGGTAATCGACCGCCGCCAGCACCTGCGCGACGCCAGCCGTGACGTGATCGACAGCCGCATCACCGTCATCAAGGATGTCCGGCTTACCTCGCCACATCGGGCACACATTGACATTCTTGCAAGTCTCGCCTTGGCGAAGCTGGGCGACAAACGCCGCCCCAGCAATTTCCGCGAGCTGTACGACGCCTGGATCGGAACGCTATCAACACAGAAACTCAATAAAGAGTTCTATCAGCAACTGGCATGGTGGTACCTATGGGCCACCAAGGAAGTGGAGTTCCCCAAGGGCGGCGGAGAAAAACGGGAAGATCGCAACACCATCGGTGTCATCCGTCTGCTCACTCGCCTGATCTTTGTCTGGTTCATCAAGGAACGGGGCCTGGTGCCCGAAGCCTTGTTCGAGCGCAATGCACTCCGTTCCCTGCTCAAACAGGCTCCTGACGCAGCACCGGACGAAAGCAACTACTACCACGCCATCCTGCAAAACCTCTTCTTCGCCACCCTCAATCAAGAAATGGGCGGCGAACGTCGCTGGGCAACAACCGGCAGCGGCATGAAGAACGACTACCTGATCTCACTGATTTACCGCTATCAGGAAGCCTTCAAGCACCCAGATACAGTGCTGCAAGACTGCTTCGCCAATGTGCCCTTCCTCAACGGTGGCTTGTTCGAGTGTCTGGACGAGCAACTGAGTGACGATGACCTTGCCCGCCGCCCGGAACTGAAGAAACTGGTGGTGCAGGAGGGTAACGGATCGGTGTTGCGTATCGACGGTTTTTCACGTCGCACCGATGCCCAGGCCAAAGTACCCAACAAGCTCTTTTTCGGCGGCACGGAAGATGCCGCTCTGAACACCGAGTTTGAAACCAAGGGCAAGCGCTATCCCATCAAAGGACTGATCGACCTGCTGGACAGCTACAGGTTCACGGTGGACGAGAACACACCACTGGATGAAGAAGTGGCGCTGGACCCCGAATTGCTGGGCAAGGTGTTCGAGAACCTGCTGGCCAGCTACAACCCGGACACCCGCAGCACCGCACGCAAGCAGTCAGGTTCCTTTTACACCCCGCGTGAAGTGGTGGACTACATGGTGGATGAGGCACTCATCGCCTACTTCACCCGCCATCTTCCCGATGGAGAACAACGCGAACAGGACTTCCGCCAGCTACTCTCCCACGCCGACACTGACCATGCCTTCAGCGAAGCAGAGGCTGATGCACTCGTGGTCGCCATTGAGCAGCTCAAGGTGCTGGACCCAGCCTGCGGCTCCGGTGCTTTTCCGATGGGTATGCTGGCCAAGCTGTTCGTGGCATTGAAAAAGCTGGACCCGGACAATCAGCGCTGGCGCGAACAGAACCTTGCCCCGCTGCAACAGCGCCTAGCACTGGCAAAGAAAACCCCAGACCCTGTTCAACGCGACGTAGAAATCGACGACGCGGAAGCTGCGCTGGAAAAACACAAGAAGGACTTTGCCGACCCGGCCTACGCTGACTACACTCGCAAGCTCTATCTGATCGAAAAGTGCATCTTCGGCTCGGACATCCAGCCTATCGCCGTGCAGATAGCCAAGCTGCGCTTTTTTATTTCGCTCATCGTCAGCCAGCCGGTTGACCGCAGCAAGCCTAACTGGAACATCACCCCGCTGCCCAACCTCGAAACCAAGATCGTCGCCGCCAATACCCTGTTTGGCGTGCCGCGCCACGGTGTACAAGGTTCCCTGCTGGACGATCCGGCCATTGCCGAGAAAGAGGCCGAACTGCGCGACGCTAATGCCGCCTATTTCACCTCGCGCACTCGCGCCACTAAGAAGCGCCGCAAGGAGAAGGTGCAAAAGCTGCACGAAGAACTGGTGGCCTTGCTCAAGCGTGATGGTTTTGTGACCGCACGCGATGCCGAACGCATGGCACGCTGGGACCCCTTCGACCAGAACCGCTTTGCCGACTTCTTCGACGTGGAATGGATGTTTGGTATGCCGCGTGCGCAGGACAATTCAGAAGCGGTGTTCGACATCGTCATCGGAAACCCTCCTTATGTGCGGCACGAGGACATCAAGGAACTCACGCCTGTCCTCAAAGGCGAATATCAGTATGAGTGCGCTGCCAGTCGCGCGGATCTATACGTCTTCTTCTACGAACGTTCGGTCAAACTGCTCAAACCACATGGCGTAATTTCTTTCATCACATCCAACAAGTGGTACCGAGCCAAATATGGAGAGAACCTGCGTCTGTTCATGGCAACAAACACTCGTCTCAAAAACATCATCGACTTTGGCGATGAAGCAGTTTTCACAGCTATTGCCTATCCCACTATTGTTATTGCAGCCAGACGTGAAAAGCCGGTTAATCCTCCACCTGCAACTGACGTAGTGCGTGCACTGAACTGGCAACAAGAACATCCAGTAGAAACCTTCCCCTTTGTTTTCGCTAATGAAAACTTTCAAATCCCTCAATCTGAGCTTAAAAAAGATGGATGGCAGTTAGAACTACCCGAAAAAAGGAAATTGCTGTCGCACATGCTCGCGAGTGGAAAGCCGCTCGGAAATTTTGTCAATGGGCATTTTTATAGAGGCATTACCACGGGATTTAATGATGCTTTTGTTATTAGCGAGGAAACGAAAAATAAGCTAATTTCCGCAGATATAAATTCTGCAGAACTAATAAAACCGTACATAAGAGGCCGCGATATTGCTCGCTGGAAAGCAGAGCCAACTGGCTTTTATTTGATCGCCTTTCCGTTTGGGTTTCATAAAAAATTAGAAAATTACCCCGCTGTGTTGGAGCACCTTACGCAATTCGAGGTGCCGCTACGCAAGCGAGGGCAATGTACGTCATCGCGGAATGGCAAAAGTGAAGGCCAGCACCACTGGCTGGAGCTCGACAACAATCCTAAAGAATCTTACTTTTCTGCCTTTGAGAGACCAAAAATAGTTTCTACGAAGGTCTCTGTACAGCCGACATTTGCATTTGATACGAGTGGTTCATACTTGGCAAACACTGCATATTTTATTGCCGTTGGTGAGCTTGGAAATTATCTTCTGCCTCTACTGAATTCCAGCATTTCCGGATTTTATGCCAGATCAGTCTTTGTCGGAAAACAGAATGGTTGGTATGAGGTTCAACCAAATGCGCTGGAAGCATTTCCGGTTCCAGATCCGAACAGGCTCCAAAAAGAAATCATTGAAGTATCTGGGGCTATTGCCACTGCATACAGTGATTCTCGTTTCGAGCAACTGATCAACGGACTCGTTTTCGAGTTGTTTTTCCCCGATGAACTGCATGCCGCGAATATTCGCCTGTTCGACGCTTGCGAAGCTGCTGGTGTTGGCAAGCTGGCCGCGCTGCAAGGCGATGCCTTGGCCAAGGCTGCAGAGGAAACGGCAGGAATTATCTTCGCCAATGACCACCCCATTTACGCCATGCTCTTCGATCTACAAGCACTAGAAGTGGTGCGCATCATCGAGGGCAAGGAATGAGTATCCAGCAGCCCGTGTCGCAACCTGCGCCCGCAGCTCCGGCAACCCCCTTGCGCATCAAGCGGCTGACGCTCACGGACTTTCGCGCCTTTCCGGGACCAGCACCTGCACACTTCGATCTGGATGGTAAGAACCTGCTTGTGTATGGCGAGAACGGGGCGGGGAAGTCCTCTCTCTTTTATGCACTGTCCGACTTCTTCTCGCTCAAACGCAGTAGAAACCTGCGTGCGTATAAGAATGTATTTTCAGGAGAACCGGAAACCGCTTGCGCTGTGGACGTTGAATTCAACGATGGCGTACCAGGTGCAAAGTGGTTCTTGCAAGCAAGTTCCGGCGCAATAGGAACTGCCTCCTCCGGTAGTCACGCTCTTGGAGGTACTGGTCTGGCTCGTGAGCGGCATCCTGCCGCAGTTTCCAGAGGTGGCGATGCACGCGTGACCCAGGCCGCGTTGCGCCGCGCCTGTTTGGATTACCGGGCGCTGCTCGACACAAACTATAAACAGGGTGATGGCGCGATCAATCTGTTTGACATCGCCTTGGAGAGATTGCTGGCCGACTTCCCTGTGCCTGTGGCAGGCGGAGTGACGCACACCATTGGTGAGCTATGGCAGGCTGTGGAACGGGCAAGGCCCGTCAAACATACCCAGGCAGCGTTGGCTAGGGTGAATCAGGCCTGCGCGGATTTCAACAATGGCTTTAATCAAGCCCTGACGACACTCCATCCCCTTGTTGGCACTTTACTGGGTGATCTGATTGGTGCAGACGTGGCCGTTGCGCCATTCGCTTTTGGCGGCATTACTTACACAGCAGCCTACTACAAGCGCGATCGCGAAATTGCTGGCCGTTCACTCACATTGAGCGTCAGTTATCGAAGCCACCAGCTTTCGGTACCGCAGCATTTCCTGAACGAGGCCCGCCTCTCCGCACTGGCATTAGCGATCTATTTGGCGGGGCGGCTGGCATGCACACCGACGGCCACTACAACGGCGCTGAAGCTGCTGGTGCTGGACGATGTACTGATCGGCCTCGACCACTCGAACCGCCTGCCAGTTTTGGATGTGCTCAATTCAAAGTTCGCCGACTGGCAAATCGTACTGCTCACCCACGACCGCAACTGGTTCGACCTTGCGCGCTCGCACCTGCCAGAAGCCAACTGGAAATGCGTAGAAGTATATGAAGGCGATGGCGCTGCAAACGCGCCCATTCCCATCGTACGTTCCACCCAGAACAGACCGGCACGCGCCCTGCTGGAGAAGGCCAAGGAACTGATTGCAACGCCCTATGTGGAAGCTGCTGCCAACTACGCCCGACAAGCCTTTGAGCTTGGGGTACGCGCCGCCTGCGAGTTGAAGAGGATCGAGATGCGTTATTGCTCCGAGCCCAAGGCACATCAAGCGCAGGATTTTCTGGATAAGTTGAATTCATGGAGGGCAACCGGAAGCGTCAAGCAGGCGGATTGGGATGCGGCTCTTCAACGCTTGGAGACGTTGAAGAATGTAGTCATGAACCCCTACTCACACCCGAGTGCCCCCAACATACCCAAGCAAGAGGTCGAGCAAGCCATCGCTGCTGTTGATGACTTCTTGAAGCTGGTGGCGAAGAAATGAATCAATCTGAACTCATTCGATTTCTGCGCTGCCTGACTGCTACTTGGAAGGACCAGGTAGCGAGCGACTTCGGCAGGCTGATGAAATCATGAAGTAGAGCCAACAAGTATGCTCCGATGGTCAAGACACTGACGGGACCACAATTTGCCAGCACCTTCTGCTTGAGGCCTGAGCAGTTTGCCTGGCTCCTCGGTGCCGGGGCTTCCGCTGCAGCCGGCATTCCAACCGGTTATTCGATGATCCTAGACTTCAAGAAGCGCCTATTTTGCCAGTTGTCCAAAATCAGCCTCCGTGAAGTGGATGCCAACGATCCACTGTGGCAGCAGCGCATCGACCTGTTCTTCAGCACGCGTTCGGAGTTGCCAGCACCAGACGATCCGACGGAGTACGCCAGGGCCTTTGAAGCGGTATATCCGACTGCAGAAGATCGCCGTATCTACATAGAGAAGGCGGTCACGATGGGGACGCCGTCCTTTGCCCACCGCGTACTTGCGACGCTTCTGACGACCCGCCGCATTCCCTGTGTCTTCACAACCAATTTCGACCAGTTGGTCGAGACAGCGACTACATTGACTGACCAGTTGGTGCCGGCCAACGAACGCGCAAGCATGACGACCGCCGCCATCGACAACGCGGAGCGCGCGGAACGTTGCCTGCGTGAGTCGCGCTGGCCATTTCTGGCCAAACTGCATGGAGACTTCCAGTCGGTTGAACTGAAGAACACGACCGACGAACTGAGAGAGCAGGACGTCCAGATGCGGAATGTTCTCGGTGCCTCCTGCGCGCGTTTCGGGCTGGTAATAGTTGGCTACAGCGGCCGTGGCGAGTCGGTCATGGCCGCGCTGACAGAGGCATTGGCGCAACCGAATGCCTTTCCAGGAGGGATCTATTGGGTAACGCGTTCGGCCCGATCCGTTCTGCCTGCCGTCAGCAACCTACTTGAGAAGGCCGTCCAGGCGGGTGTGACAACAGCGATTGTCGAATCCCCCACGTTCGATGAATTGGCCGGAGACATCATCGACGGAATAAGCCTGCCGCCCGTCCTGTTGCAGCATGTCCAGGACTCTTGTCCGACCCAGATACTGGCAGAGCTGCCACTCCCTACTCAGGAACAGCGCAGCTTTCCGGTATTGCAGTGTTCGGCGATCCCAGTCCTGTCTATGCCACAACAGGCCCGTCGTATTGAAATCAATGTTGCCATCACAACGGTTCGCGCTCGGGAACTGGTTCGCGAAGCGCGAGCGAGGGTCGTTGTAGCCAGTATTGGTCGTGAAATTGCCGCCTTTGGTTCCGACGCGGAATTGCTTAGGGCCTTCGCGCCTGTCGGAGGAAAGATCGCTGGCACCATCGACCTTCATCCCGATACTGACAGCTGGGCGCTGGGGTTGCTTTACGACGCCTTGACTTGGGCCATTAGCAGAGGCAAGCCCCTGCTACCACGCTTGCGGCGCAAAGGGCATGCAATCATCGTGGCATGCGGCCGGCCCACGGACAGTCCGGAACGTGTGGCTTCGCGCAATGAGAAATTGTCGCGCCTCCGGCAAGCGTATTCAACACCGTTGTCGGGAAAGGTGGCGGGGCACGACTACCCTTTCAGCGAAGGGGTGCAGATTCGGCTGGATCGTGTGGCAGATCGCTGGTGGTGTGCGTTCGAGCCTTTCACCTATGTGGAACTGCCTCGTGCGGAGGCCGGTGATGGGGCGAACCATGATGAGGCCAATGACAACGTCGCATCATTCGTACAACGTGCAAATCCCGTCATGGACTGGCAGCGTGAACGCTGGGCAGGACGACGAAACAAGGAATGGGCTCGGATTATTGCCGGATGGGCAAGGCTCTTGCCGGGCAGTAATGATGGCGTCGTCAAAGCCATCGGCCTTAGAGAAGATTCCGGACCAGGACAGGATGCGGAGTTTCGGCTGTCTTCCGTGACTGCGTGGAGCCGGCCCAGCCATGGCCATGATTACTTTCAACGGAGCGGGCGATGAACACGGCCTATGGTACGTCGAAACTGCCGCCCTTCTCTTTGCTGGAAGAGCCTCTGCTGACCTTCAATACGGAAGATACTTTGCTGGACGTGAATCCTTTGCGGGGGATTGTTCAGCACGGTGCCTACGTAGCTCGATTTTTCCAACCTACACCCCTGAACTCCGTATTGCGACGATGGGCCCGGCCGGTGGGTGGAACAACCTTCGCACATTGGTCAATACGCTGCGGTCCAGCCCGCGCCGTCGGATCGAAAGCAGTATGTGCCAGCGTTTCGTGGCTTTGAACACACATTCAATGCTCCTCTGGTCGCTGCCAAGACCGGAGAGGCGCACATCAAGCTGCCGGATGATATAGGGTCTTTGGGGCCGGAAGGCCCGCCGCATGCTCGTCTAATACATGCATTGCGTACAGGGATGCAACGGCTGGCATTGGTACGCGACCACTTCGATGTCGTGTTGGTGCATTTACCGGATGCATGGCAGATCGCATTCCGCGCCCCTGGTTTTGATGCGCACGATGCGCTCAAGGCAATTGGCGCGGGTCACGGCATTCTCACCCAGGTCATCAATGACCGCGTCTTCACGTTCGGCTACAAGGCATCATTAGCATGGCGTCTTTCCATTGCGCTCTATGTTAAGGCCGGCGGCATTCCTTGGAAGTTGGCCCCATTGAAAGGCGTGCCTGAGAATACGGCATACATCGGGTTGGCCTATGCGCTGAGGGGCAATCCGCAAGAAGCGCATTATGTGACCTGCTGCTCGCAGGTATTTGACGCCGATGGTGGTGGCATGCAGTTCGTTGCCTTCGAGGCACGCGACCCCGTCAAGGATGTCGAAGAAGCGCGACGAACCCCCTTTCTTAGCCGAAGCGACATGCGGGCGGTGCTTGCCCGGAGCCTGACTCTGTATCAAAGCCGTAACGGCGGTTTGCTCCATCGCCGCATGGTCGTCCATAAGACAACATCGTTCAAGCCAGAGGAGCTGGAAGGTGCCTTGGATGCGCTCTCCGCTATTCGGGAGGTCGAGTGTGTCGAGGTGGCCAGCAATGCAGGATGGCGAGGCGTTTGGTTACAGGAAAGCCGTAATCCCACGCCTGAGAGGAGAAGCGAGCCTGATGGTTACCCTGTGCCGCGAGGTGCCATGCTGCAACGTTCTGGCAAATCCGCGCTGGTCTGGGTTGCCGGCAATGCCCCCCGCGCCGCGTCGCGCGGCGACTATTACCAAGGCGGTAAAAGCATTCCGCGCCCGATCAACATCGTGCGGTACGCGGGCGTCGGGCCGATCGAACTGACTGCATTCGAAGCACTTGCTCTGACAAAGATGGACTGGAACAACGATGCACTGTACGACCCAGTTCCGGCCACTCACAACGGCTGGCAAGAACCATTGCCAATGTCTCTACGCTGCCGGGAAACGCCTACGCGTATCGCTTATTTATGTAAAGTACTATCGGCCGCAATAGACCGACACGATTCCGATACGGTTGTGGCCGAGTTCTTTGCTGATGCGCTCACGAGCTGCGGTGTCGATCAGGTGCTGAGCCAAGGTCAGTGCTTGACGCTGCGGTCCTCCTGCCGCAGGGGCTTTCCACCCTGTCAGAGCTTCATAACGGCTTTGCGCGTACTGATGACGTAGCCCGTGCATGTGGCTCAGCCCGGCCGCTTTGCACTGACCATCATAGACGTGCCGTTGCTGGATGTAGTTTTTGTGTGCCGGGATCAATGACCTGGCTCCCACCAGACGATGCGCCGCCTTGAGCACCTCGCGTTGCTCGGGCGTGGTGATCGGCACGGTACGTTCCCTTCCTCCTTTCGTCCACGAGCCTTTCAGAGCGAGATGATCGCCACGGTCGGCATAGCTGGGCTGGGACTTGATTGCCTATTCCCGACGCAACCCGAAGACGGCCTGTAGCTGAAGGCTCATGCGCACGTGGGCATCGGTGACTAGGTCAAGCCCCGATCCCAGTTCCTGGGCCTTACTGACGTTGGTCACATAGCGGCGCTCGGCCACGCCAAGCTGCATGTTGTCCGCCGGCAGTATGCCAGACTTGCCGATCTTCTCGGCCCACCAGCGCAGATGGGAAAGCCGGTTCTTGAGGGTGCCAGATGACAGGCCTTCGCCTTGCCAACGATCCAGCAGCGTTTGCACGTGCTTGCCCTTGAGCGACGATGCCTTCATCTGCCGAAAGCCGGACTCACGCAGTTGCCGTGCAGCCAACGTCAGAGAGCGCATGCGGTCGGCCTGGGTGTTGTGGCTGCCGTCGCGGTTGCGGTGGCAAAGCTGCCGCAGGGTATAGGTCAAGTCATCCATCTTCCGGTCTCCCAGAAAGCGCCGTCGGTGCTGCGTTGTCCTGAAACTCAATGGTTAGTGTTGGTGCCAACTCGCTAGGCGAGATCCCGTGAGGGCAAGGGCATGGTGTTCAGGAGACACCAGAGCCTCGGATGAGGCGTCCGTCTTGCTTCCTACTGGAAGGCCGGACGGAGGTCGTGCGAGATGAACAGGCTGTAAACGTCGATGAGTCCTCCTATGAAGTGAATGGGATAAGGAAAGCGGTGGCAGTCCTGTACATTGCGCACAGGCCATGGCTGCCAGGGACAGTGCGCCGAGGGCGCGGGAAGGGATGAAATGCAGGCAGATGAAGAAGGCTCCGCCCCATGGATAGGGGCCGGTATGCAGCAGGAGCCTGGGCATACCTGGGTGGGTTCCGCCCTGATGGGCCAGCACTTGCGGGAACCTGTGCTGTTGGGGTGCCGATGTATGAAGCCCATCGGTCTTGGCAACTGCCCGGTCAGTGTAGGGCAGCCATCATCATGTATGCCGCATACAATAGGATCAGGCTTTCGCCCGTATTGCTGCTGGTGTGGGCGGGGCCGTCACTGCGGCGTGCAGTGACGGCCCATCTCGTGGCATCCGATTCGTGCAATGAGTAAGGGGCTGCGGCAGGCGCATACATATCCCCAGCCTACAGCACTGACGCAGCCTATGGCCTTGTCGGCTACCTGTGCAAAACCCATCCAGTGGCATCTGGGGAGGTGGCTCGGCGTTGGGGCTGATTTCGCACGTAGTGGGGGTCAATGGCGGGTGCGCAAGCCGCAGGCGAGCACCGAACGGGTGAGCACCCGGCGCAGTGCACCATTGACGCCCATGCAGCGCAGCAGACTTTCGGCAGGGTGCAGGGATGCTCTACCCCCTGCACCCTTGCCCTTCGGCGAGAACGGAGTTCCAAGAGGCAGCGCCTCTTGATCAAGGCCGCAGGCCGCGAAGACAGAGCGCGCTATCGCGCTATGCTGGCATCGTCATCCGGGCTGATCTATGATCCTGACACCCCCTTGGGGTACAACTGGGGGTACTTCCAGCGATTACCGCGAGGGCCATGGCGCGCTTTCCCCGTGAAACTCAGTGCTCATGGATCTTTGCCGACCGATCAACGTTTAAACGTGTGATCAACGTCTGAGCCTGCCCCGCTCCCTCGAAGCCCCCAGCGGATCCACGCCGCTGGGGGCTTCGCGCTTATGGCCCGGCGTCAGGCCGCCTCAGAGCGCTGCTCGAACACCTCCCGCGCCACCGCCAGGCCATTGAGTGCAGCGGGAAAGCCGGCATACACCGCCATCTGCATCATCGTTTCGACAATCTCGGTACGACTGACACCGACGTTCAGCGCGCCATGCACATGCACCTTCAGCTGTGGAGCAGCATTGCCAAGGGCAGTCAGCGCCGCCACCACGGCGATCTCCCGGCTTTTCAGGTCCAGCCCCGGCCGCGAGTAGATATCGCCGAACGGGAACTCCACCAGGTAGCGCGCGAAATCCGGGGCGATGCCAGCCAGACTCTCGACCACCCGCTCACCGGCCTCGCCGTCAATCTCCTTCAGCCTCGCCAGCCCCCGCTGGTACCGACTTTCGTTGCTCATGCTCGTTGCCCCTCTCGGTTGATGACTCCGGCGCCAGACACTGCTCGCACGAGCGGTAGTGCTCGATCTTTGCGTGCAGCGCATCGGCGGCGCAGCGCATCGCTTCGATCTCGGTCAGAACCTCCGCGAGGTGCTCTTCCAGCATCTGGCGACGCGCCGGCACCGTCGGGTCTCCGGCGCCCCTCAGCGCCGCGAACGCCTGCATCTTGCCGATCGGCATGCGGGTCGTGCGCAGGCGCAGCAGGAACTCGATCCAGGCCATGTTCGAAGGCGCATAACGGCGCTGCCCACTCGCCGTGCGGCCCACCGGCCCGATCAGCCCGATGCGCTCGTAATAGCGCAGGGTATGGGCTGTCAGCCCGGTGCGGCGGGCGACTTCGTCGATGCTCAGATGAGGTTCCATGGGGCGATCCTAAAAGTTCGAGCGCGCTCTAAGTCAATCCCTTTCGGTATCCACGTCAAGCACCGAGCAACGCCCGATAGCCCAACCGACCCGCGTGGCAGCGCTCCGGGTTAACGCCGCGCTTCGATCAGGTGCCGAGTCGAATACGCCACGAATGGCCACCCACCACGCATCTGCTCATCGAGGGCCAGCAATACATCGTGGTACTTGCGAGTGGAGAAGTCAGGTACCCACCACACGCACTTGCGCAGAATCCATACCACCGCCCCGACGTCGTTGAACACCAGACGACAGCGCTCGACACGCAGATCCGTCACATTCAGCCCGACTGCCTGCGCGGCGGCCGCCTCGTCCTGCGGATCGCGCTGACGTCGCTGCTGTGGAAGCGGCCCGAGGAAGCGCTCGATCAGATCGAACGCCGAAGCCGCACCGACATGCTGCGCGAAGTAGCATCCGCCCGGCTTAAGCACACGATGGATCTCTGCCCAGTTCGGGGACACAGGATGACGCGATGTGACGAGCTCGAAGGACGCGTCCGCAAACGGCAGCACGCTGTCCGCCGCAGTGGTTTCCACCACCTGCACGCCACACGCCCCCAGGTGATCGCGGGCCTTGCGGGCGTTGGGCGGCCACGCCTCCGTGGCACACATTCGCGGAGGAAAGCGCGGCACCTCGCCCAGCACCTCACCGCCACCGGTGTCCAGATCAAGCGCCGACTCCACCTGCGCCAAGCGCTGCGCCAGCAACCTGGAATACCCCCAGGAAGGACGCTCCTCGCTGGCTCGCCCCGCCAGCCACGCAAAGCCCCAACCACTCACATCGGCCGCTTCAGCTTCAGCCACCAGCTCATCAAAGGATTTCATTCAGCACACATCACACAGATCGAAGAAAAAGGAACCGTCCGGTAGCGCACGCACACCGTGGACAATGGTCATCAGCGTTTCTATTCTGCCGGGCTTTCGCCATCAAGGATGAAGCAAATGAAAAACCTGCTCCTGCTGCTCGCGGTCGCCGCCGGCGGCTATTACCTCTATACCGAGCACTTCGCGGCCACGGCCATCGATGTTGATAGCTACCAGGCCCTGCTGCAAAAGGTAGAAGCCACAAGCGTCAGTCTCGATGAGGTCAAGGTTGGGACCCACCAGCTGGTGACCTTTTTCTGCAACGACGCCAGTTACGAGCAGGCCACAGGCAAGACCTCCGCCAGCTGCATCGCCCGCTACGAAAACTACCGGGACATGTGCGAGGACCGCATCTTCTCCCAGTCTCCCCAGACCTTCGCCAACAAAGCCGATGTCATCGCCGTTGCCAGCCGATACGTGGCCTGCACAGGGATCAAGAACAGCTAGCAGGACAGCTGTCTACAAACGACACGGGAACAATAAGGAAGCCGATCCTCTTGACCGGCAACAAGAGAATGAATGGGGTCAGTGTGGCGGGTTTTCAGGGTATCTACCAGTGAGACCCGCGGCTGTGTGCATGTGGCCCGCGCACAGCTATGCTATCACTGATTGCACTGAATGCACGGGAGGCAACCATGGCCGCTATCACTATTAGAAATCTCGACGACGACCTGAAAGCCCAGCTGCGTATCGTAGCGGCTAGCCACGGCCGTTCCATGGAAGAAGAAGCCCGGGTGATCATTCGGCAGGCTCTGTCACGACAAGGAAAGCGTGGTGGCTTGGGTAGCCGGATTCACTCCCGCTTTGCCGCTGTTGGAGGGGCAGACCTTGAGCTACCAGAGCGCAAAGACAACGCCCGTGCTGCGAGCTTCGATGAATGATCCTACTTGATACTAACGTGCTGTCGGAGCTCATGCGCGCCAAGCCTGCGCCCCAGGTTCTGGAGTGGGTTGACGCTCAGCCTGTCGGGGATCTGGTAATCACCTCGATCACCGTTGCGGAAATTCTTTATGGCATTGCCAGGATGCCAGACGGCAAGCGCAAACAAGGATTGCTCGATGTGGCTTCAGCTATGTTCGATGAGGACTTCGCGGGCAATATTCTGCCGTTCGATGCAGATGCCGCTGTGTACTATGCAGAGATAGCCGCAGAAACCGAGGCTAAAAGGCGGGTGGTTGATATGGCCGATGCGCAGATCGCTGCAATTGGTCGGCTGCATGATGCCGTGATCGCAACTCGCAATATTCGCCACTTCGAAACGCTGGGCGTTGCTCTGGTAGATCCTTGGAGCGCCTAGTTCGAGCAAGGAAGTGCCATGAAAAAATGGATTGTGTTGCTGGCTGCAGGTCTAGCGATCTGGCATTTCTACTTCGATCGGCCCGCAAGCCCAATGATTACGAACACCTCTGACGATGGCAGCTTGTTAAGTGAGCCGATCATCAAGCAGCCATCGGAAAGTTTCTCGCTCGAAAGCTTGTTGCCGTCTTTCAGTTCGAGCAGCTCTACATCCTCACCTGCTACGTCCGCCGTGCCCGGTTCAGGGCAAGCAACGCAGTATCGCTGCGATGGTCGCATCCACTGTTCGCAGATGAGATCCTGCGAAGAAGCTACCTTTTTCTTGAACAACTGCCCCGGCACAAAGATGGATGGCGACGGAGACCGCGTTCCCTGTGAGCAACAGTGGTGCCGGTAAAGCGGAGACAATGCGTAGTTGGCCCGTAGTCTGGAACCACAAACAAGAAAGGGCTAGCCGAAGCTAACCCTTTGGTTTGTAGGCGGCTAAGCCACGCTCGAATCGGGAGGCATGCATCGCTGTACCCAGCCAGTCCCGAGCAAGGCTCTCACTGATAGCCACTCCACAGAATTATCGGATTCTGCCCCGGTGTCGCCTCCGCCTGGGCCGTGAGCAGGCCGCTCTGAACCCGCCAGACGACCAGCTTCTTCCCAAAGGCATCAGTTCCGAACCTAGCGCCTGGCAATTGGTCCAGACGAGGGTAATTCTCGAGCTTTCTGGTCAGATAATCTTGCAGCTGATCGAAGCTACCGTCCGCAAACTCAATACGTACGTTACTCAGCTTGTTCTTCGTAAAAAAGAACGTCACCAACCGTGCGGGAATATTGTCATACGCCTTGCTGATATGGGCAGAGCAAAGGTAGTCGTTCTGGGCTGTAATACGCTCAGCGGGGCCGAGGTTTCCGTAGCATTTCAGCTTATGGCCACGCGCCTGATTTTCGCTGATGACCGCAGCTTGATCTCGTGCAGAGAAATGGTCCGGTGACTCCGCATAGGTAGGTGTACCTAGACGAGCATACCAGTCGCGAATAGCGTTTTGGTAATGCAACGGCAGTGAGGAGAATACGAGCGTCCCTGCACCGAACAAGACAACCGCTAAGAAAATGGGTCTTAGGAGTTTCATCTAGCATCCTGCTTTTTTGGAAGAGTAGTCGGTCCGTAGTCTGTTTGTAGTCTGGAACCACAAACAAAAAAGGGCTAGCCGAAGCTAACCCTTTGATTTGTATGGTGGCTACACCGGGACTTGAACCTGGGACATCAGCATTATGAATGCTGCGCTCTAACCGACTGAGCTATGTAGCCAACGTGGCGCGCATTTTCCGCGTCTCGCTTACGGCTGTCAACCCCAGATCATCGATAAATTTACGCTTTATCAAGTGGTTAGGCTGCGCAGGCAACGGTACGTTCGACGGCTCGCTGCAGGCTCTGTGTCACACCTCTCGACCCCTTGGCGCAATGGCCGGGATCAGTGCTTGCCATCCCCTGTCGGCCTGTTCATCCTGCCTCATTCATTTCCAAACGAGCCCTGTCATGACGCCCATCCAGAATATCGGTCTGGCGCTATTCGTTCTGCTGTCCATCGGCGTTGCCATCGGGCACAGGACCGAGTGTGCCCATGGCCGCGTGGTGGAAACCTATCTGGCCAAGGGGCTGGCTTCGCAGGTGCTGGGGCATGATCTTTGCGAGCAATCGCAGCAGCCCTGAACCTATCCCTCATTAAGGAATGATGTGATGAAAAAGCTCGCCTTGCTTGTCAGCTGCAGCCTTCTGGGCGCCTGCGCCAACCTGGGTTCGCAGCCACCGGTGCCGGTGACCTCGCCACTGGTGCAGGCTTTCCGCGATATCTGCCTGCAAACCGCACCGAGCTTTGCCGAGGCGCATCGCGTGGCGCGTCAGCATGGCATTACCGAGATGACCGACATGGGCTTCGCCACGGTCGGCTTCAATGCAGACAAGAGCCTGAGTATCCAGGTGAAGGTCAGTCACGAGTGCGTGGTGACCGGCGAGTCGCAACAGGACGACACGCTGACGAGTCAGATGCTCAGCGCAGCTGCGGTGAATGCCGGCACCACGGTGCCACGCAAGGCGCCCGTGAAGATGGTGATCGCCGGGCAGCGCTTCATCCTGATGCATGATCGCCAAGATGGTGAGGCCTTCGTGATGCTCAAGCCGGACTGACACGCTGCCTGCCTCACCACGCACGGAATGCACCCACCCTGCATGCGGTGCTCGTTCCTCAGGCACGCCTGCCAGGGCGCGTGGCCAGCAGCAGGCCGCCGAAGATCATCGCCGCGCCCAGCCAGTGGTAGAGCTGCAGGCTTTCGTTCAGCAGCACCCATCCCAGCAGCGCGGTGAACACCGGCATCAGGTAGTTGGTCAGCGCCGCCTTGGCGGCGCCGATCACGCGGATGCCGTGGTTCCAGGCCAGGTAAGCCAGCAACGAGGCGAATACGGCGGTGTAGGCGACCGCCGAGAGATTGGCGGTCTTCAGCGCCAGCTGTGCACCCTGGCTCAGTTCATACAGGTAGAACGGCAGGATCAGCGGCACGCCGAACATGATGAACACCCCCAGCAGCGCCAGTGGCGGAATCGGCTGCAGGTAGCTGGCCCAGCGCCGCAGCAGCAGCGAGTACAGCGCCCAGTCGACCACCGCCAGCAGCATGATCAGATCGCCCTGATTGAACGACAGGCTGGCCAGGCGGCTCCATTGGCCCTGGCTGATCAGCACCGCCAGGCCGATCACCGCCACCAGCATGCCCCACCAGGCGCGTCGCGCCGGCCATTCGTTGAGCAGCAGCCCGGCACCGATGAACGTCACCAGTGGCAGGCAGGTGTTGACCAGCGAAATATTGATCGCCGCCGTGGTCTGCGCCGCGCTGTAGAGCAGCGAGTTATAGCCGGCGATCCCCAGCCCCCCGAGCACCAGCAGGCGCCACCCGGCATGGCCCACAGCCGCGCGATGGCGCCAAAGCGGCATGGCGACGAAGGGCAGCAGCAGCGCCAACGCCAGGCACCAGCGCCAGAACGCCAGGGTGAACGGCGCGATTTCCCCGGCGAAGGCACGTGCGACCAGGGCATTGCCGGACCAGCAGAGGTTGGCCAGCAGCAGGCCGAACAGCGCCAGCGGGCGCGAGTGATTGAGTGCAGTCATGAGGCAAGCGCCAGGGTGATGACGAGGAACGCGTCGCCTGGTCGTGTGCGGTCAGCGAGCGAACGGTGCTGAGCGATCATTGCATAGCTTCCGAATCAGGCGGCTTTGCACCATACGGAGGCAGGCAATGCTTGGCAAGGTTGCAGGGTGACCGAGCCAGGTACGCACCCGGGGTCTGCGCGTCGAAATCGACAGCCCATGGGCAGGTGCGTACTCCCCCTCAATACCAGCGACGCAGCAGGCGCATCAGCAACCCGAGAATCAGCAGCACGCCCAGCAGGACCACGGCGCTGGCGCCCCACTGCATCGGGCCGGCAAGACGGAACATCTCGCGCGGATTCAGGCTGGGCGCGCGAACCATGCGCGCCTCGGCCGCCGCGCCAGTGGTGGGAATGTCGGCCAGGCCGTCGCCATCGAGATCCGGCAGGCTGCGGATATGGTCGAGCAGTGCCTGCCACTCCTTGAGTTCCTGCACGCCGGGCGTGTTCGGCTCCTGGTCGACGATGGCGTCCTCGATGCGCGGCAACGGACGGCCTGCGGCATCCTTGGGGATCACGTCGAGCAGGCCCTTGGTCAGGTCCGGCACCAGCCAGGTGAAACTGCCGACGTAGCTGGTGGCACCGATGCTGTAGAGGCGCGTGTCGTCGAGATCGAGGTCGCGGTACCCCTTGACCGGGTCACCGATCTCGATGCGGCTGACCCGATCGAACGGCACGCGCCAGGGGTTGTAGGTGAAGCGAACGCCGGAAACCCGTGGGTAGTAGCTGTCACTGTCGCGCAGCTGGTAGGCGAGCAGCAGCACTTCCAGCAGGGACTTGATCTCGCGAGCGCTGACGTAGGCCTTGATCATCGGGTAGCCCGGTTCGTCATCGAACTGGCCGATGCCCAGCGGGGCGATGCGGAACAGGTCGGAGACGTCCTGCACGCCATGCCGGCCCTTGATCAGGTCATCGCGGATGGTGCCGTTGCCGGTGAAGGCCAGGTCGGCATCGACCGCATGGCGCAGCGCGTCGGTGACCAGGTTGGCCAGGGTGTGATCGCTGAAGTCACGCCCCAGGCGCTGATCGACCTTGGCCAGCGGCTGGTCGAAGCGGTAGCCCCTGGGGTTGAGCATGCGCTCGCTGACCACCTGCTTGAAGTCCTCGACCTGGGCGGTGATCACTGCGTCACCGGCGATGCGGTCATTGATCGGATGCAGGCGGTAGTCGCGTACCTGCGTCACACCGTCGTCGCCAAGCGTCATGCGCAGTTCACCGAGATACTGGATCTCCGAGCCGGCCTGCACCACCGGTGTATGCCCGTTGACCAGCACCGGCTGCGGCAGCGCCACGTGCGAGTGGCCGCCGACGACGATATCGATGCCCGGCACCTGCTCGACCAGCTCCACGTCCTCGCCGCGCCAGCTGCCGTCGGCCTGTTGCGTGACACCCATGTGCGACAGCAGGATGACCACCTCGGCCCCCTCCTCGCGCAGTTTGGCCACGGTTTCCCTGGCGGTGGCGACCGGGTCGGCGAACGTCAGCGGCTGGATCATCGGGCTGACCGCCACGGCATTGTTGCCGAGCAAGCCGAACAGGCCGAAACGGATGCCGCCACGCTCGATCAGCTTGTACGGCAGGATGCGTCCGGCTTCGAAGTGCGCCTGCAGGCTGTCGTCGGCCTTGCTCGCCGGGTCGAAACGCATGTTGCTCGACAGCAGCGGCAGCAACGCGTCGCCCTCCACCTTGTGCGCGGCGCTGATCATCGCGGCCAGGCCTGCGGGGCGGAAGTCGAACTCGTGGTTGCCGATCACCGCCGCGTCGTAGCCCAGTTCGCTCATCAGGCGCAGCTCGCTGCCCATCTCGCGGGAGATGGTGTGAAACAGCGTGCCCATGGTGAAGTCGCCACCATCGAGCAACAGCACCGGTTCCTCACCGGCGGCGCTGCGGCGTTGCTGCAACAGCGTGGCCAGGCGGGCAACGCCGCCCACCGTCTCGTCATCGTTCAGCGTTGCCGGGCTGTATTCGTTGTTGGGACCGAAACCGAGCAGCCGCGACTGCCAGTCGTTGCTGTGCAGGATGGTGAAGCTGCGCTCGGCAGCGAACAGCGGCGTAGCGCTCAGCACGCCGGCGAGCAGGAGGGAGAAAAGCAGGCGCATGGACGATCCTTGACGATGACTGCGCACAGTATGGGGCAGCGCCCGACGCCAGGCAGCGACCAATCGGGACGCAGCTTGTCGCCAATGGTGTCAGGCATTCGTTGCCACAGATCAGCAACGCTCGCGGAGGGAAGGACTAATCTGTAATCAGGACTGCGAAGTGGAGAAGAACAATGGACCACTATCACCTGATGCTGATGCTGCTGATCGGCGGTTTTCTGCTGTTGGGCATCGGTTTCAACTTTCGCGAGCACGAATGGGGCGTTCGCGTACTCGGCCTTGGCGTGCTGCTGATGCTGGTGCCGATCGCGCTGCGGGTACACCTGGCGCTGGCGTGAACGCGCGCGTGCGGGAGCCGGCTCGCTGGCGATTCGCCCGAGGTATCGCCGGCACCCCGGTGCCTGCGTGAAGTGGGTTTTCGCCACTACGAGAGACAGCGCGCAGGGAAAGTCAGCGTCGCTAAATGCTGAATTTACAGGCGCAGAAGCCGCTCGTGCACCGCAGGCGATGCTCTATTGCTTCCAACGCTCGGCGGCGCTCTGGTCGCTGCAGCGCCCCTCCACCCAGCGCGGTCCTTCGCTGGTGTCTTCCTTCTTCCAGAACGGTGCACGGGTCTTCAGATAATCCATGACGAAGTTGCAGGCGTCGAACGCGGCCTGGCGATGGGCACTGCAGGTGCCGACGAAGACGATGGGCTCGCCCGGTTCCAGGCGGCCAACGCGATGGATGATCTCGATACCCAAAAGCGGCCAGCGCTCGCGGGCCTCTTCGGCGATCTTGGCCAGGGCCTTTTCGGTCATGCCGGGGAAGTGCTCGAGGAGCATGCCCCCCACCTCACGGCCGTCATTGAAATCGCGCACGTAGCCCACGAACGTGACCACGGCGCCGATGCCGAGGTTGGCGGCATGCAGCGCGTTGAGTTCGCTCCCCGGATCGAACGGCTGGCTGTGTACGCGAATGGTCATGAGTGAGGTATCCAGGTCGGGAGCAGCCTGCACGCAGGCCGCTGCTTTATAGGTGTACGCCACGAAGCGCTTGTTCAGCCGCCCGTCACGGTGGGGAAGAAGGCCACTTCATCGCCCTCGGCAAGCGGCTCGTCGAGACTGCACAGCTCCTGATTGCGCGCGCACATCAGGTTCTGTTCGCCCAGCACGTCCCACTCGCCCCCACGCGCCAGCAAGTGCAGGCGCAGGTCGTCGAGCGTGGCGAAATCGCCGCTGAGCTGTTCGTCGTCGCGGCCCAGGGCCTCGCGATAGCGGGCGAAGTACTGCACGCGAATCATGCTTGTTTCTCCAGCTGGTAATGACCGCTCTTGCCACCGAGCTTTTCCAGCAGGCGCACCTGCTCGATGACCATGCCACGATCCACGGCCTTGCACATGTCGTAGAGGGTCAGCGCGGCGACGCTGGCGGCCGTCAGCGCCTCCATCTCGACACCGGTCTGCCCCGACAGTTTGCAACGCGCGGTGATGTGCACGACATCGTCGCCCTCCGCGCTCAGCTCGACCTTGACGCCGGTGAGCATCAGCGGATGGCACAGGGGGATCAGGTCGCTGGTTTTCTTCGCCGCCTGGATACCGGCAATACGCGCCACGGCGAACACGTCACCCTTGGGGTGCTCGCCGGCGACGATCATCTGCAGGGTGGCGGGCAGCATGCGTACACGCGCCTCGGCGGTGGCTTCACGAAAGGTGGTCGCCTTGTCGGTGACATCGACCATGTGCGCACGGCCTTGGGAATCGAGGTGGGTCAGCACGGGAAAGCTCCTGGCGGGAATCGGTCGATTGTAAACCCGCAGGTCAGGATTTGGCAGGCATGTCGTAGCGGGGATGAACCTGCAGGTGATCCGCGAATATCGTGGCTGAAGCCGCGCCTGCGATTCCCGCCCGATAAAAACGCCCCTGTTCTTGCGAACAGGGGCGCGAATGGTTGCCCGCCCGAAGGTTACATGTGGCTTTCCGCGTACTCCGCGAGGATCGAGCGCGGCACGCCTTGCAGGGTGATGTGAACGCCGTGAGGGAAATCCTTGAAGCGTTCGGTGAGGTAGGTCAGCCCCGAGCTGGGCGCCGACAGGTACGGCGTATCGATCTGCGCCAGGTTGCCCAGGCACACCACCTTCGAGCCACTGCCCGCACGCGTGATGATGGTCTTCATCTGGTGCGGCGTGAGGTTCTGGCACTCGTCGATGAGGATCAGGCTCTGCTGAAAGCTGCGCCCGCGGATGTAGTTGAGCGATTTGAACTGCAGCGGCACCTTCTGCAGGATGTAGTCGACGCTGCCATGGGTGCTTTCGTCCTCCATGTGCAGGGCCTCGAGGTTATCGGTGATGGCGCCGAGCCAGGGCTCCATCTTCTCCGCCTCGGTACCGGGCAGGAAGCCGATCTCCTGGTCCAGCCCCTGCACGCTGCGGGTGGCGATGATGCGCCGGTAACGCTTGCTGACCATGGTCTGCTCGATGGCCGCCGCCAGCGCCAGGATGGTCTTGCCCGAACCGGCGGCACCGGACAGGTTGACCAGGTGGATGTCCGGGTCGAGCAGCGCGAACAGCGCCAGGGCCTGGTGAATGTCGCGCGGTTTGAGCCCCCAGGCTTCCTGATGCAGCAGCGGCTCCTGGTGCATGTCGAGGATCACCAGTTCGTCGCCCTTGATGGCCTTGATCCAGCCGACGAAACCCTGCTCATCGAGAATGAACTCGTTGACGTGCACGGCGGGCAGGTTGTCGGTGAGCTGCACGCGATGCCAGGTGCGGCCATGATCCTGGCGGGTGTCGACCTTGCTCACACGCTCCCAGAACGAGCCGGGCAGGTCGTGGTATCCCTTCGACAGCAGGGAAACGTCATCGACCAGCTGGTCGGTGTGATAGTCCTCGGCATCGATGCCACAGGCACGCGCCTTCAGGCGCATGTTGATGTCCTTGGTCACCAGTACCACGGACAACCCGGGATTGCGCGTCTTCAGCTCCACCAGCTGGTTGATGATCTTGTTGTCGTTGAGGTTCTCCGGCAGCCAGGTCACCGGCGCCGCGCTCTTGCTCATGAGAATGGAAAGACGCCCGCAGGGGCCGCTCTTGCCGCGCTGTATGGGTACACCGTATTCGACGTCTTCGGGCTCGGCTCCGGCGAGGATCTGGTCGATCAGACGAATCGCCTGGCGACATTCGGCGGCGACGCCATGCTTGCCGGATTTCAGCTTGTCGAGCTCTTCCAGCACCGTCATCGGGATGGCGACGTGGTGTTCTTCGAAGTTCAGCAGGGCATTGGGATCGTGAATCAGGACGTTGGTGTCGAGGGCGTAGAGGGTTGGAGCGGTGGGCTTGGAGCGTCCGTGGTCATCCATACTCGGTCACCTTCTTGTCGTAGCCGGGCGACGCAAAACCAGGGTCGGTGCTGCGCCGGACAGAGACCGCCGATTTTTCAGATCGGGGCCGAAAGGTGGCAAGCAAGGTGAGGGCCAATGGCCGCCACCTGTCTGCAGGTTTCGGCGGTCTTGCTTTTTTATTACCCCAATTCGCATGACAGAAAAATGTTTTTTTCTCGAACCCGGGGTTTATTTGTCGGTGCGACAGATAGCGCTTGGCGCTCACGCAGGACACCGTTAAAGTCCTAAGTCCTACCCGGCTTTCTGCGCCGAATCGCCGCACCCTCTTGCAGCATCCCCCGCGCCAATGCGGTGCAGCGCAGTTCTTCACGCAAGCGTCCATCTGCTTCCCTCCGCCGGCAACCCATGCCGACAGGATCACCCGCACGCCGATGCCTGGGCAGGCGTCGACGCGGTCGCTGTCAATCGCCCCGATAGGTGGTCTTGCCGATCCCCGACCTCTAGAATCGTCGCCACGCTTTCTGGAGACCCTGCCCATGCTGATGGTGATTTCACCGGCCAAGACCCTCGATTACGAGACGCCACCCGCCACCCCGCGCTTCACCCAACCCGAGCACCTCGACCACGCCCAGGAACTGATCGCCCAGCTGCGCGAGTTCAGCCCGGCCCAGATCGCCGAGCTGATGGGCCTGTCGGACAAGCTCGCCGGTCTCAACGCCGCACGCTTCGGCAGCTGGGAACGCCCGTTCAACCCCTCCAACGCCAAACAGGCGCTGCTGGCGTTCAAGGGTGACGTCTACACCGGCCTGAATGCCGAAGACCTCTCCGAGGAAGATTTCGATTTCGCCCAGGCCCACCTGCGCATGCTGTCCGGCCTATATGGCGTGCTGCGGCCACTGGACCTGATGCAGGCCTATCGCCTGGAAATGGGCACCAAGCTGGCCAACGGCCGAGGCAAGGACCTCTATGCCTTCTGGGGCGAACGCATCAGCGGCTGGCTGAACGAAGCGCTGCAGGCCCAAGGCGACGACGTACTGCTCAACCTGGCGTCCAACGAATACTTCGGCGCGGTCAAGCGCAAGGCGTTGAACGCGCGCATCATCGACACCGAGTTCAGGGACCTGAAGAACGGCCAGTACAAGATCATCAGTTTCTACGCCAAGAAAGCACGCGGCCTGATGGCCCGCTACGTGATCAAGGAACGCCTGAACGACCCCGAAGGCCTGAAGGACTTCAACTATCAGGGCTACCGCTACTCGGCCGAACAGTCCCAGGCCGACAAGCTGGTTTTCCTGCGCGACCAGCCCCAGGACTGAACCCGACCTGGCCGCCCGTGCACCGCCTATCGGCTGGTGCGCGGGCTCCGCGTCCGCCCCGCGCACCTCGTCCTCGCCTCTCCCCCGCCATATCCCCGCCCCGATTCCCGCACGCGCCAAAGATTCCCCGGCACGGTGTTGCGCATGCAGAAACCTGCTTGGCATCACAGTTTCAGCTCATCCCAACTTTCCAGCGAACTTATCGCGCCGTTTAGTTATCGGATAGTTTCGAATTAATTAAATCGCGATGTGCCATCATGCATTTTGCAAACTTGCCACTATATTGCGATCAATTAGCCGTTCAGCTCCGGTTCAGCATCAGGACGAACGGTAGGAACTATCGGAAAGCGCCACGACTCATACAGCCCGTAACACATTTCAATACATAACTTTCTTTGTCACTGAACCTGCCTGATTGCGAATTAACTTTCGCCGGACAGACTCGCCCAAACGAAAGTTCCTGTATTCAACAGGGAGATTCACGAACCCGCCAAAGCACTGAAACAGAGGCCTCCCGCGAGGCACAAGCGACAACATCAAAGGGCCACTTTCCTATAAAGGCCCGTACTTGGCACCACTTCCGGTGCCCCACTCTACTTATGCCTGAATGAACTTGCCGCTGTAATGAACAGCAAGTTCACGGACGCGTTTTGGCCATAAGGCCAGTATTTGAAACTGCATCATACGGACGAGGTGAATACCATGCGAATCAGTATCTTCGGTTTGGGTTATGTAGGGGCCGTGTGTGCCGGCTGTTTGTCGGCTCGCGGCCATGACGTGATTGGCGTGGATATTTCCGCGCACAAGATCGACCTGATCAACAACGGCAAATCGCCCATCGTCGAACCGGGCCTGGAAGAACTGCTGCAACAGGGGCTGCGTCAGGGCCGCCTGCGCGGCACCACCGATGTCGCTGCAGCCGTACTGGAAAGCGATGTGTCGTTCATCTGCGTCGGCACGCCGAGCAAGAAGAACGGCGACCTGGAGCTGAACTACATCGAAGGCGTGTGCCGCGAGATCGGCATGGCCATGCGCGACAAGGGCGAGCGCCATACCGTGGTGGTACGCAGCACCGTACTGCCGGGCACCGCGAAGAACGTGGTGCTGCCGATCCTCGAGGACTGCTCGGGCAAGAAGGCCGGCGTCGACTTCGGCCTGGCGGTGAACCCCGAGTTCCTCCGCGAGAGCACCGCAATCAAAGACTACGACTTCCCGCCGATGACCGTCATCGGCGAGCTGGACCGCGCCTCCGGCGACCTGCTGGAAAGCATCTACAGCGAGCTGGACGCACCGGTCATCCGCAAGGACATCGAAGTCGCCGAGATGATCAAGTACACCTGCAACGTCTGGCACGCCGCCAAGGTCACCTTCGCCAACGAGATCGGCAACATCGCCAAGGCCGTCGGCGTCGATGGTCGCGAGGTGATGGACGTGGTCTGCCAGGACCACAAGCTCAACCTCTCCCGCTACTACATGAAGCCCGGCTTCGCCTTCGGCGGCTCCTGCCTGCCCAAGGATGTGCGCGCCCTGAACTACCGTGCCGGCAGCCTGGACGTCGAGGCGCCGCTGATCGGCTCGCTGATGCGCAGCAACGCCGCCCAGGTGCAGAAGGCCTTCGACATCATCTCCAGCCATGACTCGCGCAAGGTCGCGCTGCTCGGCCTGAGCTTCAAGGCCGGCACCGATGACCTGCGCGAAAGCCCGCAGGTGGAGCTGGCGGAAATGCTCATCGGCAAGGGCTTCGACCTGAGCATCTACGACCGCAACGTCGAGTACGCCCGCGTCCACGGTGCCAACAAGGACTACATCGAGTCGAAAATCCCGCACGTCTCCTCGCTGCTCAACAGCGACCTGGAAGACGTGGTGGCGAAGGCCGACATCATCGTCCTGGGCAACAGCGACGAGCGCTTCGCCAAACTGGCCGAGCAGGCGCCGAGCGGCAAGCGCGTGATCGACCTGGTGGGCTTCATGCCCCACGCCAGCAATGGCGTGGCCGAAGGGATCTGCTGGTAAGGGCCTGGCGTGCCCGCGTGCCATACACGCGGGCACCGAGAGACACATATGGACAAGCTCAAGAACGGCCTCAACGAAGCCAGCGGCTGGCTGCTCTACCTCAGCCTGCTGATGCTCCTGGCCCTGGCGTTGCCACGCACGGTGTTCGACCCCGAATCGCGGGACTTCCTCCTGCTCATCGGCATCGTCGGCATCTGGCGCTACTCCATGGGCGCCATGCACTTCGTGCGCGGCTGCCTGTTCCTTTATCTGGTCTACCCCTGGTATCGCCGCAAGGTGCTCAAGCTGGGCAAGGCGGCGGACCCTTCGCATGTCTTCCTGATGGTCACCAGCTTTCGCATCGACGCGCTGACCACCGCCATGGTCTACCGCTCGGTGATTCGCGAAGCCATCGACTGCGGCTACCCGACCACCGTGGTGTGCTCGATCGTCGAGCTCTCCGACGAGTTGCTGATCAAGAACCTCTGGGCGCAGGCCGAGCCCCCCGAGCACGTCAAGCTGGACATCGTGCGCATCCCCGGCACCGGCAAGCGTGACGGCCTGGCCCACGGTTTCCGCGCCATCTCCCGGCAGATGCCGGACGAGCATGCGGTCGCGGCGGTGATCGACGGCGACACCGTGCTCGACCCTGGCGTGGTCAGGAAGTGCGTGCCCTGGTTCAAGCTGTTCCCCAACGTCGGCGGCCTGACCACCAACGAGTTCTGCGAGGTGCGCGGCAGCTACCTGATGAGCGAATGGCACAAGCTGCGCTTCGCCCAACGCCACCTCAACATGTGCTCGATGGCACTCTCCAAGCGCGTGCTGACCATGACCGGCCGCATGTCGGTGTTCCGCGCCAGCGTGGTGACCAACCCCGAGTTCATCACCGACGTCGAGAGCGATCACCTGGAACACTGGCGCCTGGGGCGTTTCCGCTTCCTCACCGGCGACGACAAATCCAGCTGGTTCAGCCTGATGCGCCTGGGCTACGACACCTTCTACGTGCCCGACGCCAGCATCAACACGGTCGAGCACCCGCCGGAGAAGAGCTTCATCAAGGCCAGCCGCAAGCTGATGTTCCGCTGGTACGGCAACAACCTGCGGCAGAACTCGCGCGCCCTGCGCCTGGGTGTGAAGCGCCTCGGTGCCTTCACCAGCCTGGTGCTGTTCGATCAGCGGGTATCGATGTGGACCTGCATCCTCGGCCTGTGCGTGGCGCTCATCGCCAGCATCAAGTACAGCCTGATGTACCTGCTGATCTACCTGCTGTGGATCGGCAGCACGCGCCTGATCCTGACCCTGCTGCTGATGCTCTCCGGGCATCGCATCGGCCCGGCCTACCCGGTCCTTCTCTATTACAACCAGATCGTCGGTGCGCTGGTGAAGATCTACGTGTTCTTCCGCCTCGACCAGCAGTCCTGGACCCGTCAACCGACCAAGTTGAACCGTGGCCTGTCCAGCTTCGCCAGCTGGTTCAACAGCTGGTCGTCACGCGCCATGACCTTCTCTGCCGCCTCCGTCTTCATCGCCGCGCTGCTGGCGCTGGTGTGACCGTACTCGAATAGGAATTAGCCACCATGAACTCTGTCGCCAATCTCAACGTCGTCCATGAGTCCGAAGCCCAGCGCCAGCACGCCCGCGTCAAGCTGCCCGGGCGCCTGCGCTACAGCAATGCCCAGCGCGAGCGTATCGACGCGCGCCTGCAGGATGTCTCCGCGGGTGGTTTCAGCTTCACCAGCGAGAACGCCACGCACAAGGTCGGCGACTTCCATCGCGGCCAGCTGCAGTTCCAGCTCGACAGCCTGGTCCTGGGCCTGGACATCGAGTTCCAGGTCACCTCGGTGCAGCCCGAGCACAACCGTGTCGGCTGCCAGTTCCACGGCCTCGGCGCCCGCGAGACGGCCGCCCTGCGCCACCTGATCAGCGCCCACCTGGCCGGCGAGCTGGTCAATGTCGGCGAAGTGCTGCACATCCTCCAGCGCGACAACTTCACCAAGGCGCGCAAGAACGGTTCCGGCAGCGGCATGGGCGTGTTCGGCCGCCTGCGTGCGGTCACCTTCAGTGGCGCCATCTTCCTCATCGGCCTGGCCGCCTTCGGCTACATCGGCAAGTCGATCTACGGCCTGTACTTCGTCACCCATGCCCAGTCGGCGCAGATCAGCCTGCCGGCGCTGCAGGTGACCATGCCGCGCGAGGGCAGCGTGCAGAGCCTGGCCCAGCCAGACGGGATGATCGAGAAAGGCGCGCCGATCGCCACCTTCACCACCAGCATGCTGGAGATGCTCAAGGGCCACCTGGGCGACGACCAGCTCGAGCCGAGCCAGATCGAGGCGCTGTTCGCCCGCGAGATGCAGGGCACCCTGACCAGCCCGTGCAACTGCAAGATCGCCCGTCAGCTGGTCGCGGACGGCCAGTTCGCCAGCAAGGGCGACGTGATCTTCGAGCTGGTGCCGCAGGATGGCGTGGCCACCGTCAGCGCCAGCTTCCCCTACCGCCACCTGGAGCAGGCCCGTCCGGGCACGCCGGTGACCTTCAAGGTCGCGGGTGAAGCGCAGTCGCGACGCGGCGAGATCGTCAGCAGCAGCCTGCACGACGGCGGCCTGAGCTCGGACATCCGCGTGGTGATCAAGCCGCAGGACACCCTGCCCGCCAGCCTCGCCGGACAGCCGGTGGACGTGGTCATCGACCGTGGCCCGTCGCTGAGCTGGCTGGTCGACCGCGCCGTCGCCGCAGGTCGCTGAGGAGTTCGCCGTGAGCATGCCCCTTCTTCGCCCCGCCCTGCTCGGCCTGGCCGTCGGCGCCACGCTGGCCGGTTGCGCCGGCCTGCCGGACGAGCGCCTGGCCCGTGAAGCCCTGCACAGCGGCGACCAGCAGACTGCCGAATGGCATTTCCGTCAACTCGCCGAGATGGGCTACAGCGACGCGCAGATCGGCCTGGCCGATATCTACGCGGCCGGCGGCCAGGACCAGGATCTGGATGAGGCCGAGCGCATCTATCGCCAGGCCCTGGACGGTTCGCCACGGGCCAAGGCACGCCTCGGCAAGCTGCTGGCACGCAAGCCCGGCAGCAGCCTGGCCGAGCGCCAGGAAGCCGCCGAGCTGCTGGAAAGCGCCAGCCGCGCCGGCGAGCCGAGCGCGCTGCTGCCGCTGACCGAACTCTACCTGTTCTACCCACAGGACTTTCCCGCCATGAACATCGCGCAACGTATCCAAGACTGGCGCCAGGAAGGCCGGCCGCAGGCCGAGCTGGCGCAGATTCTCCTGTACCGCACCGATGGCACCTACGACCAGCACCTGGGCGAGATCGAACGCATCTGCCAGGCCCGCCTGGCCAGCAACGACGCCTGCTATGTGGAACTGGCGACCGTGTACCAGAAGCAGAATCGCGAAGACGACCGCGAAGCGCTGCTCGAGCAACTGCTGGCCGGCTACCGCACGGGCACTGTCTCGCCCAACCAGGTCGAGTCCGTGGCCCAAGTGCTCAGCGACGCCGAGCTCGGCCAGCCGCAGCCGCAACGTGCTCAGGACCTGCTCGAAACCATCGCCCCGGACTACCCGGCGGCCTGGGTCAGCCTGGCGCGCCTGCTCTACGACTACCCGGCGCAGGGCGATACCGAGACCCTGCTCGGCTACCTGGACAAGGGCCGCGAAGCCGCCCTGCCGCGCGCCGAGCTGTTGCTGGGGCGCCTGTACTACGAAGGCAAGCTGCTGCCGAAAGAGCCGCACAAGGCCGAGCAGCACCTGCGCAAGGCCGCGCCCAGCGAGCCCAGCGCCAACTACTACCTGGGACAGCTCTACCTGCGTGGCTACCTCGGCGAGGTCTACGCCCAGCAGGCCCTGGACCACCTGCTCAGCGCTGCGCGCGCCGGCCAGCTCAGCGCCGATTTCGCCCTGGCGCAGATGTTCAGCCAGGGCCGTGGCGTCAAGCCCAACCCGGTCAACGCCTACGTCTTCAGCCAGCTGGCCCTGCCGCGCAACACGCCGCCGACCTTCGAGCTGGCGCACGCGGTCGCCGAGAGCCTGACCCCGGCGCAACTGGCCGAGGGCCAGCGCCTGCTGCGCGAGGAGCGCGATGCTCGCGGCATCGTCCTGCAGCAGCAGGCCGCCCTGCAGGTCAGCCAGCCATGAACAAGGATGCCCGCATGCAGCTAAACCGTATCGTCAGTCAACTGGGACTGGGCGCCAGCCTGCTGGCAGCCAGCACCGCCCCCGTCTGGGCGGCGGATGCAACGAAAAACTTCGGCCTGGACGTGAAGATCACCGCGCAATCGGAAGACGACCGCGACCTGGGCACCCGCAGTGGTGGTGACGTCAACGGCCTCGGCCTCGACGTTCGGCCCTGGGTCTACGGCGAGCGTGGCAACTGGAGCGCCTTCGCCATGGGCCAGGCGGTGACCGCCACCGACACCATCGAGACCGACCCGTTGCAGGACGATGGCGAAACCAGCGAGCAAGGCAACGACGCCCGTCAGCCGGACAAGAGCTACCTGGCGCTGCGCGAATTCTGGGTCGACTACGCCGGCCTCACCGCGTACCCCGGCGAGCACCTGCGCGTCGGGCGCCAGCGCCTGCGCAGTGACGAAGGCACCTGGTGGGACACCAATATCGAGGCCATCAACTGGCGCTTCGACACCACCCTGCTGCAAGCCACCGTCGGCGTCGCCGAGCGCTTCTCCGACTACCGCACCGACCTCGACGACCTGGCGCCCGAAGACGAGGATCGCCAGCACGTCTTCGCCGGCCTCGACTACCAGTGGACGCCCGGCCATCGCATCGGCGCCAAGCTGCACCACAGCCGCGACGACGGCCACCTGGCCAACCCCGGCGAGCGCATCGACGAGCTGAGCAAGCGCTACACCGGCGACCTCACCTGGTTCGGCGTGCACGCCGACGGCGGCTTCTTCGAGCGCAACTCGCGCAACCGCCTCAACTACTGGGCGCAGCTGACCTGGCTGCAGGGCGACACCGATCAGCTGCAACAGCAGGTGGTCGGCGACGAGCGCCTGGCCACCGGCTCGCGCAGCCAGGACGTCGACGCCTGGGCAATCGACCTGGGCCTGCGCTACAGCCTCGACGACAACTGGAAGGTCGGCGCTGCCTACGCCCGTGGCAGCGGCGGTGGCGATGACGATACCTCGCACCAGTTCATGCAGACCGGCCTGCAGAGCAACCGTGCCAACTTCACCGGCGTCGAATCGCGCCTGCACCGCTACGGCGAGGCCTTCCGCGGCGAGCTCTCCAACCTGCAGGTGGCCAGTGCATTCAGCTCCTGGCAGCTGGGCGAGGACTACGACGCCAGCGTCGTCTACCACCGTTTCTGGCGCGTCGATGACGATCAGGACGTTGGTGACAGCGGCATCACCGCGCCGCTGCAAGCCGGCGAGAAAGACATCGGCCAGGAATTCGACCTGGTGCTCACCCGCTACTTCAAGCAGGGCCTGCTGCCAGCCGCTGTGGCCGAACAGCTGGACGAGCGCTCGGCACTGGTACGTCTGCGCGCCGGCGTGTTCCTGCCCGGCGATGCCTATGGCAGCGGCACCGACTCGGTGATGCACCGCGCCTTCGTCGACTTCATCTGGCGCTTCTGAGGGATCGGACCATGCAACCCAACGGCTTAGCCCTACCCCTGCTGCTCGGCGCGCTGTGCCTCGGCGTGCCGCTGGCCCAGGCCAACCCGCAGCACCACCAGTTCGACTACCGCGTGCGCAGCGCTCCGGCCGAGGAGCTGCACATGGAAACGCCCAAGCTGCCGGACCTGTCCGGCTACACCAAGGACGCCGTGCTGGCGAAGATTCCACGCGGGCACAAGGGCAAGGTGGTGGTGCGGCGCATGCTGCGCCAGGACGCGCTGAAGGACTTCACCGGGGGCAACGAGCGCCTGCGCGAATGGATCGAGCGCCAGCAAGGCATGCCCCACGCGATCTTCATCGAAGGCGGCCTGGTCACCGCCCAGGACCTGGCCGAGGCGCTGCCTGACAGCCAGTTCGCCGAGCAGGCACCGGGCGTGTACATCGCCCGCCTGCCCATCGTCGTCGCCGCGGGCGCCGCGCTGCACGTTGGCAAGCAAACCCGCGAGCTGCGCCTGTCGCAGGAACGCGGCGCGTTTCTGGTCAACGACGGCCTGATGTTCCTCACCGACACCCGCGTCACCGCCTGGCGCGAGGCGGACAACGGCCCGGCGACCTTCCGCGAGGCCAAGGAGTTTCGCCCCTTCCTGGTGTCCTGGGGCGGCAGCGAGCTGTACATCGCCAGCAGCGTGCTGACCAGCCTGGGCTACGACAACTCCAAGTCCTACGGCGTGTCGATCACCCAGTACACGCCGAACATGCACGAGCGCCTGCAGCGTGCAGAGCCGACCGGCTGGCTGATCGACTCGGAGTTCGTCGACCACTGGTACGGCTTCTACTGCTACGAAGCGCAGAACGTGGTGATCAAGGGCAACACCTACCGCGACAACATCGTCTACGGCATCGACCCGCACGACCGCTCGCACGGCCTGATCATCGCCGAGAACACCGTGTTCGGCACCAAGAAGAAGCACGGCATCATCATCTCGCGCGAGGTCAACGACAGCTGGATCATCAACAACGAGAGCTACGACAACAAGCTCTCCGGGGTGGTGATCGACCGCAGCAGCGTGCGCAACCTGATCGCCTACAACCGCGTGCACGGCAACCATTCCGACGGCATCACGCTGTACGAGAGCGGCGACAACCTGCTGTGGGGCAACCAGGTGCTGCGCAACCGGCGCCACGGCATCCGCATCCGCAACAGCGAGAACATCCGCCTCTACGACAACCTGTCGGCGATGAACCAGCTGACCGGCGTGTACGGCCACATCAAGGACCTGAGCAACACCGACCGCGACCTGGAACTGGACCCGTTCGACACCAAGATCTCGATGATCATCGTCGGCGGCACCCTGGCCGGCAACGGCTCCAGCCCGATCAACATCGACTCGCCGCTTTCCGTCGAGATGTACCGCGTGAAGATGCTCGCGCCGAGCAAGGCCAGCGGCATCCAGCTGGCCGGGATTCTCGGCGAGAAGCAGGACGAGATTCTCGACCTCATGGTGCGCCAGCGCCTGCCCGTGCTGATCGACCCGATCGAGCCCGAGAAACTGACCAATTGATGAGGCCAAAGATGACACCATCGCCCTTCAAACTCCTCTCCCTGAGCATGGCCTGCGCCCTGTCCAGCACGGCGCTGCAAGCCGAAGAGCGGCAGGCGCCGCAGTATCAGGTCGAGGACTGCTGCTCGCTGTGCCCGGCAGCGCACGACGCCAGCCGCTACACCAGCAACTACATGAAGAACTTCGTCACCCTGCTCGATGCCGACGAAGGCTGGCTGTTCCGCAGCGTGGAAGACCTGCGCACCGAATTCGGCACCAGCGAGGTCGGCTATCGCCGCCTCAAGGAACTGCGCGACGGCCTCAAGCAGCGCGGCGTCGAGCTGGTGGTGGTCTACCAACCGACCCGTGGCCTGGTCAATCGCGACAAGCTGCGCCCCGCCGACTACCAGCGCTTCGACTACGACAAGGCCCTGCGCAACTACCGCCAGGCCCTCAACCGTTTCGAGCAGCTGGGGATCTGGGTCCCCGACCTGAGCGGCCTCACCGACGAACACAGCGAGCAGGACTTCTACTTCCGCCGCGACCAGCACTGGACACCCTATGGCGCCGAACGCACCGCGCGCCTGGTGGCCGAAACGATCAAGCGCATTCCCGGCTTCGAGGACATCCCGCGCAAGGAATTCGTCACCCAGCGCGTCGGCCTGATGGGCAAGACCGGCACCATGCAGAACGTCGCCAGCCAGCTGTGCGGCACCGGCTACGCGGTGCAGTACGTCGACCAGTTCATCACCGAACCCAAGGACGCCAGCGATGGCGACGCCCTGTTCGGCGACGAGAGCAGCCCGAGGATCACCCTGGTCGGCACCAGCCACAGCGGCAAGAACTACAACTTCGGCGGCTTCCTCGAAGAGTACCTGGGCACCGACGTGCTCAACGCCGCCTTTCCGGGCGGTGGCCTGGAAGGCGCGATGCTCGAATACCTGGGCAGCGAGTCGTTCCAGAACGACCCGCCGCAGATTCTCATCTGGGAGTTCTCGCCGCTGTACGACCTCGCCTCGGACAAGATCCACCGCCAGCTGATGGCCACCCTGAACAACGGCTGCGCAGGCCAGACCGAGCTGCTCAGCAGCGAGAAGCGCCTGCATCCCGGCAGCAACGAGGTGCTGGTCAACGGCAAGAACAAGCTGCTGACCCTGGCCGGCAATCGCCACCAGCTCGACCTGCGCTTCAGCGATCCGTCGGTCAAGCGCGTCGACGCCACCATCTGGTACCTCAACGGCCGCCGCGAGCAGATCAAGCTGGAGAAACCCAACACCGTCGACACCGACGGACGCTTCGCCGTCGAACTGCGTGACGAGCCGGGCTGGGGCGACGAGAACTTCTTCGCCCTGGAAATCGAGAAACCCGCAGACAGCGACGACGACCTGAAAGTCCAGGCCAGCCTGTGCCAGCGCCCGGGTGGCGCCGCCCAGCAGGTCGCCCGGCACGGCGCGGACGACTGAGGAGGCCACCATGCCCATGCGACTCGCCCCACTCACGCTCATGAGCCTGCTGCTCAGCGCCCCGGCCTTCGCCGCGCTACAACCGCCGCCCGGCTACCACGCCGCCGTCGGCCAGCGCGGCGGCGAAGCGCCCAGCTGCCAGGCCGTGCCCCGTCCCTATACCGGCGACCTGCAGTTCACCAGCAAGTACGAAGGCTCGAACAGCGCGCGCGCCACGCTCAACCGCAAGGCCGAGAAGAACTTCCGCGAGCAGACCGCGAACATCACCCGCCTGGAGAAGGAAGCCGGACGGATGATCACCTACTACATGCGCACCGGCCAGCAGGGCCACCTGGACTGCGCCGTGGAGTGGCTCGACCAGTGGGCCAGCGCCGATGCCCTGGAGTCCGAGCAGTTCAACCACACTGGCAAGTCGATGCGCAAATGGGCGCTGGGCAGCCTCGCCGGCGCCTGGCTGCGCCTGAAGTTCTCCGAGTCGCAGCCGCTGGCGGCCTACCCGCAGCAGAGCGCGCGCATCGAGGCCTGGTTCACCCGCCTGGCCGAGCACACGGTGCGCGAATGGAGCGGCCTGCCGCTGCGCAAGATCAACAACCACAGCTACTGGGCCGCCTGGTCGGTGATGGCGGTGGCCGTCATCGCCGATCGCCGCGACCTGTTCGACTGGTCAGTGGAGCAGTTCCGCGTCGCCGCCGGCCAGGTCGATGCCGACGGCTACCTGGCCAACGAGATGCGTCGCAGTCAGCGCGCCCTGGCGTACCACAACTACGCCCTGCCGCCGCTGGCGATGATCGCCGCATTCGCCCAGGCCAACGATGTCGACCTGCGCGACGCCAATCACGGCGCCCTGCAACGCCTGGCCGAACGGGTGCTGCAAGGTGCCCGCGACCCCGCTGCCTTTGCCCGTCGCAGTGGCGCCGAGCAGGACATGGCGGAGCTGCACAAGGACTACAAGTACGCCTGGCTGGCGCCTTACTGCAGCCTCTATGCCTGTGACGAGCAGACCCGCGAGCTGAACCAGGAGCGGGGGCCGTTCAACAGCTTCCGCCTCGGTGGCGAGGTGACGCAGGTGTTCGAAAAACCCTAGAGGCGGCTTGCCGGCGATGCTTTCAGAAGCCGATCGCCGGCAAGCCGGCTCCTACACGTAGCAAAACAAACCCTCCGCTCGCGGGGGGAAAGGGGGGCGCTGCCCCGGCTGTTCACGGAGAAGCACGGATGGTCTTTTCATCCAACGTATTTCTGTTCCTGTTCCTGCCGATCTTCCTCGGCCTGTACTACCTGTGCCCGAACCGCGGGCGCAACCTGCTGATCCTGATCGGCAGCTACACCTTCTACGCCTGGTGGCGGGTGGACTTCCTCCTGCTGTTCGCCGCCGTGACGCTGTGGAACTACCTCTTCGGCCTGCGTATCCAGGCGCATGCCGGCACCCAGGCAGCGCGCCGCTGGGTGGCCGTGGGGGTGATCGGCAACCTGGCCACCCTGGGCTATTTCAAGTACGCCAACTTCGGCGTGGCCAACATCAATGCCCTGCTGGAAGCCGCCGGCATGCAGCCGTTCGTGCTGACCCAGGTGATCCTGCCGATCGGTATTTCCTTCTACATCTTCCAGTCGATCAGCTACCTGATCGACGTGTACCGCAAGGACACCGAACCCACGCGCAACCTGATCAACTTCGCCGCGTTCATCGCCCTGTTCCCGCAGCTGATCGCCGGCCCCGTGCTGCGCTACAAGGACCTGGCCGACCAGTTCACCGACCGCACGCACAGCCTGGACAAGTTCTCCGAAGGCGCCACGCGCTTCATGCAGGGCTTCGTCAAGAAGGTATTCATCGCCGACAGCCTGGCACCGCTGGTCGACCACTGCTTCGCGCTGGACAACCCGACCACCGGCGAGGCCTGGCTGGGCATGGTCGCCTACACCGCGCAGCTGTACTTCGACTTCTCCGGCTACAGCGACATGGCCATCGGCCTGGGCCTGATGATGGGCTTCCGCTTCATGGAGAACTTCAACCAGCCCTACATCAGCCAGTCGATCACCGAATTCTGGCGACGCTGGCACATCAGCCTGTCCACCTGGCTGCGCGACTACCTGTACGTACCGCTGGGGGGCAACCGCCACGGCACCTTCAACACCTACCGCAACCTGTTTCTGACCATGCTGCTGGGCGGTTTCTGGCATGGCGCGAACTGGACCTTCCTGATCTGGGGCGCCTGGCACGGCACCTGGCTGGCCATCGAACGCGCACTGGGCGTGAAGGCCGCGGCCACCCAGTTCAATCTGTTCAAGTGGGCCTTCACCCTGCTGCTGGTGATGCTCGGCTGGGTGATCTTCCGCGCCGAGAACCTCGAGGTCGCCGGGCGCATGTACGCCGCCCTGTTCGCCTTCGACGACTGGCGCCTGAGCGAGCTGACCCTGGCGCGCATCACCGGCCTGCAGATGAGCACGCTGCTCCTGGCCTGGGTGGTGATCGCCCTGTGCGGCGCCCGGCAGTTCCTCGCCGGTCGTCGCCACGCGCCGGGGATGACCCTGGCCGGCGCCGGCGCTGCCCTGCAGGCCGTGGACATGCGCACGGTCGCCCTGCGTGGCGCGCTGCTCCTGCTGTTCTGCGCCTCGCTGCTCAAGCTCTCGGCGCAGAGCTACTCCCCCTTCCTCTACTTCCAGTTCTGAACGGAGGCCGATGATGAACCGCCCCATCAAGACGCTCTACGTCGTACTGTTCAGCCTGCTCCTGCTGCCCGTCAGCCTGCTCGCGCTGGCCAATCTCGCCGACTACCGCATGCCGGCCAAGCCCAGCGTACTGGATGGCGGCCTGGCCAAGAGCATCGAGCAGCACTACGACGAGCAGTTTCCCCTGAAGCAGGCCGGCATCAACCTGTGGGCAGCGCTGGAGTACCTGGCCTTCGGTGAAGGGCGCAGCGGCCTGGTGATCGGTGACGGCGGCTGGCTGTACTCGGACGAGGAGTTCGACCCGGTGCCCGACGCCCAGCGCCAGATGCGCGACAACCTGGCGCTGATCCGGGGCGTGCAGCGCCAGCTGGAGCAGCGCGACATCCACCTGGTGCTGGCCATCCTCCCGGCCAAGACCCGCCTGTATCCGGAACACACCGGCGAGCACCACCCGAGCGCCCTGCAGACCAGCCTCTACCCGCGCTTCCACCGCGCCGTGCGCAATGCCGGAATCGCCGCGCCCGACCTGCTCGGCCCGCTGCTGGCCGGCAAGGGCAAGGCGCAGATGTTCCTGCGTACCGATACCCACTGGACGCCTCAGGGCGCCGATGTCACCGCACGCGCCCTGAGCGACGTGGTGCGCAGCGCGGTGCAGCTGCGTGGCGAACCCCAGCGGTTCGTGACCGAGACCGTCGAGACCCGCGCGCACCAGGGCGACCTGACCCGCTTCCTGCCCCTGGCGCCGCTGTTCGAAAGCCTGTTGCCGCGAGCCGATCAGCTGCAACAGCGCGAAACCCACAGCGCCCAGGCCAGCAGCGACGACCTGTTCGCCGACAGCGACATGCCGGTGGCCCTGGTCGGCACCAGCTACAGCGCCAACCCGGCCTGGAACTTCGCCGGCGCGCTGCGCCAGCACCTGCAGCGTGACCTCGGCAACTACGCCGAGGAAGGCGAAGGCCCGCTGGTGCCGATGCTCAAGTACCTGCAGAGCGAGGAATTCGCGGACAACCCGCCGCAGCTGGTGATCTGGGAGTTCCCCGAGCGCTACCTGCCGATGACCAGCGATTTCACCGATTTCGACCCGCAATGGCTCGCCGCCCTCAAGGCGGGCGGCGAGCGCCAGGGGCTGGCTGCGGCCAGTCACTGATTCATCCCCCAAGGAGGACTATCCAATGACCAAACCAACCACCCTGCGCCGCTTCACCCTGGGTACCTGCGCGCTGGCCCTCGGCCTCGGCATGCTGCAGGCACACGCGGCCGATGACGGCGCGCTCTACGGGCCCAAGGCGCCCAAGGGCTCGGCCTTCGTCCGTGCGTACAACGCCAGCAGCGCCGAACTCGATGTCAGCGTCGGCCAGACCCAGCTCAAGCAGATCTCGCCGCTGGGCTCCAGCGACTTCAAATTCCTCCCGGCGGGCAGCTACCAGGCTCAGGTCGGCACTGCGCAGATGCCGGTGCAGCTGCAACCCGAGCACTACTACACCCTGGTCAGCCAGAGCGGCGCCAAGCCGCGTCTGGTCGAGGAGCCGCCCTTCACCAGCCGGCAGAAAGCCATGCTGCGCGTGCAGAACCTCAGCGACAGCACCCTCAGCCTGAAGACCGCCGACGGCAAGACCGCCGTGGTCGCCGACGTCGCACCCGATGGCCGTGGTGACCGCGAGATCAACCCGGTGAAGGTCGGCCTGGCGCTGTTCGAAGGCGAGCGCAAGGTCGCCGACCTCAAGCCGGTCACGCTGGAGCGCGGCGAGGTGGTCAGCCTGTTCGTCACCGGCGCCCAGGGCAAGTTGTCGCCGGTCTGGGTCAAGCGCCCCATCGATGGCTGAGGCCATCCACGGCTTCTGCAGAACAAGGAAAACGGCGGGTACACGTCGCACCGACACGACACGGGCAAACCACTTGATCAATCGTTCAGGAGAGACACAACCATGACCCCTATCATCCTTTCCGGTGGCAGCGGCTCGCGACTCTGGCCTCTTTCGCGCAAGCTGTACCCCAAGCAGTTCCTCGCCCTGACCGGTGAGCAGACGCTGTTCCAGCAAACCCTGCAGCGCCTGTCCATCGAGGGCATGCAGCCTCCGGTGCTGGTGTCCAACCAGGAACACCGCTTCATCGTCCAGGAGCAGCTGGAGCAGATCGGCCAGCAGGCGCAATTGCTGCTGCTCGAACCCTTCGGCCGCAACACCGCGCCGGCCGTCGCCATGGCAGCCCTGCAACTGGTGGCCGAAGGTCGCGACGAACTGATGCTGGTGCTGCCGGCCGATCATGTGCTGGATGACCAGCAAGCCTTCCGCCAGGCGCTGGCACTGGCCACCGTGGCCGCCGAGAAAGGCGAGATGGTGCTGTTCGGCGTACCGGCCAACCGCCCGGAGACCGGCTACGGCTACATCCTCGGCGAGACCGACGGCGAGCTGCCGGACGGCGTCGCACGGGTCTCCAGCTTCGTCGAGAAACCCGACGCCAAGCGTGCCTCCGAGTACGTCGCGAGCGGCAACTACTACTGGAACAGCGGCATGTTCCTGTTCCGCGCCAGCCGCTTCCTGGAAGAACTCAAGCAGCATGACGTGGATATCTACGACACCTGCCTGCTGGCCCTGGAGCGCAGCCTGCGCGAGGGCGAGCAGATCGCCATCGACCCGGCCACCTTCGCCTGCTGCCCGGACAACTCCATCGACTACGCGGTGATGGAAAAGACCGATCGCGCCTGCGTGGTGCCGCTGTCGGCAGGCTGGAACGACGTCGGCAGCTGGTCGTCGATCTGGGAAGTGCACGACAAGGACGCCGCCGGCAACGTGGTCAGCGGCGACGTGCTGCTGGAAGACAGCCGCAACTGCCTGGTGCACGGCAACGGCAAGCTGGTGTCGGTGCTCGGCCTGGACGACATCGTCGTGGTGGAGACCAAGGACGCCACGATGGTGGCGCACAAGGACCGCGTGCAGGACGTCAAGAAGCTGGTCGGCAAGCTCGACGCGCAAGGCCGCAGCGAAACCCAGAACCACTGTGCCGTCTACCGCCCCTGGGGCTCGTACGACTCGGTGGACATGGGCGGTCGCTTCCAGGTCAAGCACATCACCGTCAAGCCGGGGGCGCAGCTGTCGCTGCAGATGCACCACCACCGTGCCGAACACTGGATCGTGGTATCCGGCACCGCCCGCGTGACCTGCGACGACCGCGAGTTCCTGCTCACCGAGAACCAGTCCACCTATATCCCGATGACCTCGGTGCATCGCCTGTCCAACCCGGGCAAAATCCCGCTGGAGATCATCGAGGTGCAGTCCGGCACCTACCTGGGCGAAGACGACATCGAGCGCCTGGAGGATGTCTACGGCCGCAGCGACGCGGTGGCGGCACATGGCTAGGTAAGCGCCCCACGCAGGAGCCGGCCTGCCGGCTCCTGCGCACATCCCCGGTAACGCCTCGGCGGTTACCCGTGCGACGACAGCTTGTGTACGATGAGCGCAGACTTCAATCAGGGCTGTTCTCATGCTGTTCGGTGTCGCACTCGTCATTACCTGGCTGATCCTGCTGATCCGCTATCCGGGCAAGGCCTTGCCGGTTTCCATGGCGGCGCTGCTCGGGCTCGGCCTGGTCGCCACCTGGGTGCTCTGGCAGGAAAGCCGCGACGAGCGCTACCTCGCCCACCTCGAACTGCGCCTGAACTACGACCCGCAGCGCTGCCCCGCCGACCGCCCGCTGGCCATCGCACTCAGGAACGGCAGCGATGCCGCCCTGCTCGAGTTGCGCTGGGAAGTCGCCGCCTACCGCCCCGGCAACGCCACCAACCTGGCCCAACGCCTGTACGAGTCACCACGCTACAGCGGCCCGGGTGAACTGCTGCCGGGCGCCAGCTGGAACGACTGCCTGCCCGTGCCCGATCTGCGCAGCGGTTATCGCCCGTCCACGCTGGAGTTTCGCGCCGAGCGCCTGCAGGGCAGGTTCGTCCCATGAACGCAGAAACACCGGCAGCGGACGTTGGCCATGACTGCAGCCGTGGCTGCTAAGCTGCAGCCCCATTCGCGTCTCAGGGAGTCCCGCGCATGCCTCAACCCAGCGTCCTCATAACCGGCTGCTCCAGCGGCATCGGCCGCGCCCTGGCCGATGCCTTCAAGGCCGGCGGCTATGCCGTCTGGGCCACGGCACGCAAGGCGTCCGACCTGGCCGAACTGCAGCAGGCCGGCTTTCATGCGGTAGCGCTCGACGTCAACGATGGCGAAGCTCTGCAGCAGTTGGCCGAACGCCTGGGCGAGGAGATCGGCGGCCTCGACGTCCTGATCAACAACGCCGGCTATGGCGCCATGGGCCCGCTGCTCGACGGTGGCGTGGACGCCATGCGCCAGCAGTTCGAGACCAACGTGTTCGCCATCGTCGGCGTCACCCGTGCGTTCTTCCCCCTGTTGCACCGCAGTCGTGGCCTGGTGGTGAACATCGGCAGCGTGTCGGCCATCCTGGTCACCCCTTTCGCCGGCGCCTACTGCGCCTCCAAGGCGGCGGTGCATGCCCTGAGCGATGCACTGCGCATGGAACTGGCGCCCTTCGCCATCGAGGTGATGGAAGTGCAGCCCGGCGCCATCGCCTCCAGTTTCGGCGCCAGCGCCAGCCAACAGGCCGAAGCCCTGATTCGCGAGGATTCGCCCTGGTGGCCATTGCGCGAGGGCATTCGCGCACGCGCCAGGGCCTCGCAGGACAACCCGACCCCGGCCAGCGATTTTGCCGCGCACCTGTTCGCCGCCGTCCAGCGCGACAAGCGCCCGCGCCTGCTGCGCCTGGGCAACGGCAGCCGCGCCTTGCCCCTGCTCGCCGCGCTGTTGCCGCGCGCGCTGCTGCAACGGGTTCTGAGCAAACGCTTCGGCCTGGCCAAGGCGCTATGAGCGAGCCCCTGCACCTGCGCTACTACGCCGCTGCCGGCGTGATCATGGCCGTGCTGCTCAATCTGCTGCTGCGCACCTTCGTGCGCCTCGGCGGTATGATCACCACCCTGCTGATTGCCGCCGCCATCGCCGCCGGCCTGGCGCTGGTGTTCCACTGGCGCCAGGGGCGTGCGCCCAGCAACGCGGAGCGCTGGCGCTTCACGGCGCTTTATGGCGGCGTATTGGGGCTGCTCTACCTGGGTCTGCTGGGCATGATGTACCTGCAGGACACACCCAGCCCCATGGGCCTGTTTCTCTTCAGCCTGCACTACCTGTGCTACCCGCTGCTGGCCTGGTGGGCCTTTGCGCCGCGCCATGGCCGCCGCTAACCCGTCAGGACGACACTCATGCTGCACACCCTCGCCGTTGCCAATTACCGCTCGATCAACCGCCTGATCCTACCGCTGGGGCGGCTCAACCTGATCACGGGCGCCAATGGCAGCGGCAAGTCCAACCTGTATCGCGCCCTGCGCCTGCTGGCGGAGACCGCGCAAGGCGGCGTGGTCAACGCCCTGGCCCGGGAAGGCGGCCTGGAGTCGAGTTTCTGGGCCGGCCCGGAGAAGGTGTCCCGGCGCATGCGCAATGGCGAGGTAGCCGTGCAGGGTGGCCCGCGACAGGGCGCCATGCGCCTGCGCCTGGGGTTCGTCGGGGATGATTTCGGCTACAGCATCGCCCTGGGCCTTCCCGAGTCGAACTCGGGTGAGGATCGCACCACGCCCAGCGCGTTCGCCCTCGACCCGGAGATCAAGCGCGAGTGCATCTGGGCCGGTGCCAGCTACCGACCGGCGTCGCTGCTGGTGGATCGCGCCGGCCCCATGGTGCGCATGCGTGAGGGACGCAGCTGGGAGGTACTGGCCCAGCACGTCCCGAACTACGACAGCCTGTTCGATCAGATCGGCAACGACCCCGGTTGCCCGGAAGTCTTCCAGCTCCGGGAAACCATACGCCGCTGGCGCTTCTACGATCATTTCCGCAGCGACGCCGACGCGCCGGCACGGCAGCCACAGCTGGGCACCCGCACGCCGGTGCTGCATCACGATGGCCGCGACCTCGCCGCAGCCCTGCAGACCATCCGCGAGATCGGTGACCCCGCCGCACTGGACGCCGCCATCGACGACGCCTTCCCCGGCAGCCGCCTGCGCATCGACTTCCAGGCCGGCGGGCGCTTCGTCGTCGAGCTGCACCAGGAGGGCCTGCTGCGCTCGCTGGGAGCCGCCGAACTGTCCGACGGCACGTTGCGCTACCTGCTGCTGGTCGCCGCCCTGCTCACGCCACGGCCACCCTCGCTGATGGTACTCAACGAGCCGGAAACCAGCCTGCACCCGGACCTGCTGCCTGCGCTCGGGCGCCTGATCATCGCGGCCTCGCGGCAGACCCAGGTGTGGGTCGTGTCCCACGCCAGCCGCTTGATCGCCACGCTCAGGGAAAGCCCCGAATGCAACATCCTGGAGCTGGACAAGCAGCTCGGCCAGACCTGCATCCGCGGCCAGGGCATGCTGGACGAGCCGCCATGGCACTGGCCGGACTGAACAGCCCGAGCGCAGCCCCGCAGGAGCTTGTGGGCCGGCGAGCTGGCGCCTGCGACGACCGCGAGCGACGCGGTTAAGGCCTCAGAGCCCGTCGAGATAGCGCTCCACGTCCAGCGCGGCCATGCAGCCGGCACCGGCCGAGGTGATCGCCTGGCGATAGACCGAGTCGGCCACGTCACCGGCGGCGAACACGCCGGCGACGCTGGTCGCGGTGGCATTGCCCGCACGGCCGCCGTCGACCACCAGGTAGCCATCCTGCAAGGCCAGCTGGCCGTCGAACAGGCCGGTATTGGGGGTATGCCCGATGGCCACGAACAGACCGTCCACACTCAGCTCGCGGTACGCGCCGCCGTATTGCTTCAGGCGCACACCGGTGACGCCACCGGCATCGCCCAGCACCTCGTCGACCTCGGCATTGAGCTGCAGCTCGATCTTGCCCTCGGCGATGCGCGCACGCAGCTTGTCCTGGAGGATTTTCTCCGCCCGGAAGGTATCGCGGCGGTGGATGAGCGTCACCTTGCTGGCGATGTTGGCCAGGTACAGCGCCTCCTCGACGGCCGTGTTACCCCCACCGACCACCGCCACCTCACGACCGCGATAGAAGAAGCCGTCGCAGGTGGCGCAGGCCGACACGCCGCGCCCCATGAAGGCCTCCTCGCTGGGCAGGCCCAGGTAACGCGCACTGGCGCCTGTGGCGATGATCAGCGCGTCGCAGCTGTAGGTAGCGCTGTCGCCCACCAGGGTGAAGGGCTTGCCAGCCAGATCCACGGCATTGATATGGTCGAAGACGATCTCGGTCTCGAACCGCTCGGCATGCTCCTGCATGCGCTGCATCAGGGCCGGGCCGGTCAGCCCGTGGGGATCGCCGGGCCAGTTGTCCACTTCGGTGGTGGTGGTCAGCTGCCCACCCGCCTGGATGCCGGTGATCAGCAACGGCTTGAGATTGGCCCGCGCGGCGTACACGGCGGCGCTGTAACCGGCCGGACCGGAACCCAGGATGATGACGCGGGCGTGACGAACGCTGGACATCGCTAACTCCTCGCCGACCCGTCGCGTCGGCTGCAATAAAAAGGGGACTTTCGAAGCGCTAGGGGAAGGCTTGTGAAGAGTGAAAGCCCCGCGAAAGTGAAGGTGCGGCCCAGACTATCGGGCAGCCTGAACGGGCGGAAATACCTATCGCCAATGCCCCGGATAGAGAGGCGCTATCGTTCATGCACGGCCCCGGAGCCTCACTATACTGAGGCTGTAGCGACGAGGACGAAAACCCCGATGAGCCTGCGCAAACGCCTGTTTTCACTCTTTGCGCCGCTGCTGGTAGTGACCCTTCTGATCGTCCAGCTCCTGTCGGACCACCTGCTGCTGCGCCGTTTCGACCAGCAGGACGAACAGAACCTCCAGGACGCGGCCAGCAAGGCACAACAGATCCTGTTCGACCACATCGAGCAGGCCGCGCAGCTGCTGCGCAGTTACAGCTGGTGGGACCAGAGCTACGCGGTCGCCCAGGCGCGCAGCCCGGTGGAACGCTACCTGGAGGAAGACCTCGACGACACCGAACTGGACAACTACGACTTCGACTTCATGGTCATGTTCGATGCCCAGGGACGCCTGCTGCTGGAGCGCTGGGGCACGTTCGACACCCGCGAACTGCTGGTCCTGGGTCCGGGCGGCGAACCGAGCCGTGAAGACATGCGCAACGACGTGTACGCACGCAGCGCGGCGACAGGCATCCTCGACGCCAAGGGCGATCCGCGCTTCACCACGGCGCAGTTCCTGCTGGTCCATGGCGTGCCCACCCTGCTGCTGAGCAGTGCCGTCACCGACAGCGACGGCACTGCGCCGGCGGCCGGCGCCTTTATCGCCGGCCGCTTCTTCACCACGTCGCGCATGACCTCACTGGCGCACCAGTTCGTCGGTCAGGTCGCCTTCATCCCCGCCGTGACCGACACGACGGGCTGGCAGCCCAGGCACGAGGCCCCCCTCGGCGCCGAAGTCAGCCCCCGCGAGCTGCTGTCCGACAAACGCCAGAGCATCCTGCTGCAGCTCGACAACCCGTGGCAGGCACCCGAACTGGCCCTGCGCATCACCACCGAGCGCAGCAACTACAACGGTGCGCACGACGCCTTGCACTTCTTCCTGGCGATCAGCTTCGTCATCGTTCTCGGTGCCGCCCTGGTCGTCTACATGGGCCTGGAGTTCTGGCTGCTCAGGCGCCTGGAGGTGCTCAATCGGGAGATCGACGGTATCGGCGAGCAGACCCGGCTGCCGAAGCTGGCGGACCTCGGCAGGGATGAGCTGGGGCAGTTGGGCAGCGCCCTCAACAGCATGCTCGAGCGCCTGGAGCAGAGCGAACAGCGTGACCGCGCCATTCTCGAGTCGATCCAGGACGGCTACTTCGAGGTGGACGAACACGGCCACGTCCAGCGCATCAACGGCGCCATGGTGAAGATTCTCGGCTACAGCAGCGAGGAACTGCTGGGCCGCCCCTTCACCCAGCTGCTGCTGCGTGGCCATACGGCGACGGCCCTGCAGTACTTCCAGAACGCCCGCGATGACAGCAGCCTGCGCACCCTCTGCACGCCGATGCGGCGTCACGACGGCACCCTCGGTGACTTCGAGGCGCGCCTGTCGGTGATACAGGACACCGACGGCACCTTCCGTGGGTATCGCGGCATCCTCCGCGATGTCAGTGCCCAGGCCTCGCAGCGGCGCAAGCTGCACACCCTGGCCTATCACGACACCCTGACCGGACTGGGCAATCGCAAGGCCTTTCTCGAACACCTGCCGCAGCAGATCGCCGAGGCCCAGAGCCAGGGCAAGCAGCTGGCGCTGTTCTTCATCGACCTGGATCACTTCAAGCAGGTCAACGACCGTTTCGGCCATGACGCCGGCGACGAGCTGCTGCGCGCCATTGCCCTGCGCCTGCAGCACGCCCTGCGTCAGCCGGACCAGCTCTACCGCCTCGGCGGCGACGAGTTCACCCTGCTGGTCTCCAACGCCAGCGCCGAAACCGCTCGGATCGTCGGTGAGCGCCTGATCGCCGCGCTGCGCAAACCCTTCGACATCGCCGGTACATGCATCGACTTCGTGACCCTGAGCATCGGCATCGCCCTGTGCCCGCTCGATGGCCAGGACGCGGTCACGCTGACCAAGGCGGCCGACAGCGCGATGTACCTGGCCAAGCGCCAACGCAGCCACATCGTGATCGGGCCGGCGACGCAAGGCACCCCGCAGGAGTGAGTGACTGAACTTTCACCCGCGCGCTGAAATCGGTATGGTCGCGCCCATTGACCACTCCGGAGTCTTCCATGCCCGCCGCCCCCGTACTGTCCGGCCCGCAATACCTGCGTCAAGGACTGAAACTCATCCTCAGCCCCGGCCTGCGCCTGTTCGTGCTGCTGCCGCTGGCGGTGAACCTGCTCCTGTTCGCCACGCTGATCGGCTTCGCCGTGCAGCAGTTCAGCGGATGGGTCGACACCTTCATGCCCAACCTGCCGAGCTGGCTGAGCTTTCTGCAGTACATCCTCTGGCCACTGTTCGTGGTACTGGTGCTGCTGATGGTGTTCTTCACCTTCACCATGCTGGCCAACATCATCGCGGCGCCGTTCAACGGCTTCCTCGCGGAGAAGGTGGAGGTGGTCGCCCGTGGCCAGGACCACTTCCCGCCGTTCAGCTGGGCCGAACTGGCGGCCATGGTGCCGCGCACCATGGGCCGCGAGATGCGCAAGCTGGGCTACTTCCTGCCGCGTGCCATCGGCCTGCTGATCCTCAGCTTCATCCCCCTGGTCAACCTCGTGGCCGCACCGCTGTGGCTGCTGTTCGGTGTGTGGATGATGGCGATCCAGTACATCGACTACCCCGCCGACAACAACAAGATGAGCTGGCAGGACATGCTCGCCTGGCTGCGCGAGAAGCGCTGGCAGAGCCTGAGCTTCGGCGGCATCACCTACGCCGCGCTGCTGGTGCCGGGGCTGAACATCCTGATGATGCCGGCCGCCGTGGCCGGCGCGACGCTGTTCTGGGTACGCGAGCGCGGCGAGCAGGCATCAGCGGCTGGCCAGGACCTCACGTAATGCCTGCATGGAGGCCTGCGACTCGCGCTCGATGCGCCGGCGCATGAACAGGCCGTTGAGCAGTCGCATCGGCCAGCCCTCGAAACCGTACTCGAGGGTGCGCACGAACTCGCAGCCCCCTTGCTCCTCCACGCAGGCGTAGGTCAGCAGCAGGTGCAGGCCATGCTCGCCACGGGCACTGGCCTGCCAGCACCGGCCCGGCTGATGGTCGAGCACGTCCCAGCGCAGATGCCCGGCGCGCCCACCCGCCTGGATGTCTTCCTCGAACCGCTCACCGGCGAGCAACGCGCCCTCGCGACCGTAGATGCGCAGTGACGACGGGTGCCAGTCCGGCCAGTGAACCGGCGCGGCGGCGTAGCCCAGTACCTGCTCGGCGGGTAACGCGACACGGATGCGATGCTGCTGGCGGTTCTGCTGGTGAATCGCCTCGGGCTCCCAGTGCAGGGTGCCGTAGAGCCAGTCCATCAGCGGATGGACGATGCCGAAGTTGCGCGCATGCATCAGCTCACGACGGTGGTGCAGCGCATGCAGGCGGCGCATCTGGCGAATCCACGGCAGGCGCGAGAGCGGGTGCTCGGCGGGCAGGTGCTCGCAGGCATGCACCACTTCGTAGCTCATGTAGCCCAACAGCATGCTGCCGGCGAACAAGGCGGCGAGATTGCCATCGAAACGGGACAGCAGCCACCAGAGCGCGAACAGGGGCAGGCTGTAGAGCACGATCAGCCAGGCCGGGAACAGAATCACGCGCCAGTCGCGCGCGGTCTCGTAGGGCATCAGCGTCTCGACGAAGAAGCTGTGGTGGTCGCCCGTGTGGCGCTTGTAGAAGAGCCTGCCGAAGCGCGTCCGGTTGTGGCCGAGGCGCCTGTGCACCTGGTACTCGCCCCAGCTGAAGAACACCAGCGTCGCGGGTATCAGCAGCCACTGCCAGGGCGCCACGGCCTCCAGCGAGCGCCACAGCAGGCCGATGCAAAGCAGGCCGTACGCCAGCACGAACGCGGCATGCAGCCAGGGGCTGTACAGCGGATGGATGGCAGCCCGGTAGTCGCTGCGAAAAGCCTGGGCATTGTCGTTGTTGTAGGCCATGGCGCTCTCCTGTGGATTGACAACAGTCTAGGTCCGGCCAAATCATTCGAATAATGGATATTCTGAAAGAGCATTATCCTTGATAACGAATTTGCGCCAGCTCGACCTCAACCTGCTGCTGGTCTTCGACGCGCTGATGCAGGAAGGCAACCTGACCCGTGCCGCCCTGCGTCTGCACCTGAGCCAGTCGACCGTGAGCAATGCCCTCGCCCGCCTGCGCCAGCAGCTGGGCGAGGAGCTGTTCCAGCGCACCGCCCGTGGCATGACGCCGACAGCGCGTGCCCTGGCGCTCTATCCGCCGGTCCGCCAGGCGTTGCACCTGTTGCAGTCCGGCCTCGGTCCGGCGGAGCCCTTCGCTACCGATGCGCCGCATGTCTTCAATCTGTCGCTCAACGACTACGCCCAGGCGGCGCTACTGCCGACGCTGCAAGCGCACCTGGCGGACGTCGCGCCGCAGGTGGAACTGGTGGCACAAAGTGACGATGCCGACAGCATGCTCGCGCGCCTGGAGAGCGGCACCCTGGACCTGGCCATCGACTACCTGCACCTCGACTCGCCCGACCTGCAATACGCCCCGTTGCGTGAGGAGAGGCTGGTAGTGATCGGCCGCAAGGAGCACCCGGCATTCCTCGGCGGCCTCAGCCTCGCGGACTACCAGCAGGCCCGCCATGCGATCGTCACGCCACGCGCCGGACGCGGCTCGCCGCTGGAGATCGTGCTCGGCTCCGCCAGGGTCAGACGCCAGGCCGCCCTGCACCTGCCCAACTACCTGCCGATTCCCGCCATCGTCGCCCAGACCGACCTGCTTGGCACGGTGCCGGAGCGCCTGGCCGCCAGCTTCGCGCCGATCTTCGGCTTGCAGGTCGCGCCCCTGCCGCTGGATATGCCTGCGGTGCAGATCAGCCTGATCTGGCATCGCCATCGCCAGCACGACCCGGCGCACATCTGGCTGCGCGACCAGCTGCACGGCCTGCGCCTCTGACACACAAGCGTCATCCGAGCGTCATGTTCACTACATGACCCGCGCAGAGACTGCGTACATGAACGCACCGTCCCTGCACATCGCGCTGATCAGCGAAACCTTCCCGCCGGAGATCAACGGCGTCGCCAACACCCTCGGGCGCCTGGTCGATGGCCTGCGCGGCCTTGGCCATCGCGTGCAACTGATACGTCCGCGCCAGGAGGCCGATCAGGCCACGACGGCCGAAGCCGATCTGCTGCTCACGCGCGGCTGGCCGCTGCCGGGCTATCCCGGCCTGCAATGGGGCCAGTCCTCGCTGCACAAGCTGCTGCGGCGCTGGAAACGCCAGCGCCCGGACGTGCTCTACATCGCCACCGAAGGTCCGCTGGGGCTCTCCGCGCTGCGCGCGGCCAGGCGCCTGGCGATCCCGGTGGTCAGCGGCTTCCACACCAACTTCCAGCAATACACCGGTCACTACGGCGTCGGCCTGCTGACCCGGGCGATGACCAACTACCTGCGCTGGTTCCACAACCGCACACAGATGACCCTGGTGCCGAGTGTCGGCCAGAAGGTGGAGCTGGAACGCCGCGACTTCGAGCGCCTGGCGCTGCTCGCCCGCGGGGTCGACAGCCAGCTGTTCCACCCGGGGCGGCGCTGCGATGCGCTGCGCGAAAGCTGGGGCCTGGGGCCGGACGACCTGGCGGTGCTGCATGTCGGTCGCCTGGCGGCGGAGAAGAACCTGGGGCTGCTGGTGAAGGCCTTTCAGGCGCTGCGACTCAAGCACCCGCACAGGCGCATGCGCCTGATCCTGGTCGGCGACGGGCCACTGCGCGCCAGCCTCCAGGCACAACTGCCGGATGCCCTGTTCTGCGGCCTGCAACGCGGCGAGACGCTGGCGAAGCACTACGCCTGCGGCGACCTGTTCCTGTTTCCCAGCCTCTCGGAAACCTTCGGCAACGTGGTACTGGAAGCCCTCGCCTCGAGCCTGGCCGTGGTGGCGTTCGATCAGGCCGCAGCCGCGCAGCACATCCATCACGGGCACAACGGCATGCTCGCGCGGCCCGCCGACGAGGCCGGTTTCTGCGACGCAGCCTGCGAACTGCTGGAGGACGCCGAGACCCTGCGCGGCATGCGTCTCAATGCCCGCCGGCATGCCAGCCATCTCAGCTGGGAAGGCATCGTGGCACTGTTCGAACAGCACCTGCGCAACGCCATGCAGCCACGGGCGGAAATCAGCGTGAATGCGCAACTGGCTCCTGGGGCAGGCGACAACCGCCCGTGAGGGCAACCGGCGGATCGCTCGTTGCCCGCCGGCAGACGCAAAAAAGCCCCGATGTGCCGTAGTGCTGTTCACACCAGAAGTGGTCGGACGCGATCAGTCCCCTCGCCCCCTTGGGGAGAGGGGAAAACTGGCAGTTCTGCGGCATTTTCAGCCCTCTCCCCCAGCCCCTCTCCCATAAATGGGAGAGGGGAGCCAAACGCGTGCAACCTTAGATGAACAGCATTACCGACGTGCCGGGGCCGAAAACGGGGCGTCGGATCACGACGCCCAGTTAACAGGGGCTCAGACCAGGGTGGTCAGCGCATCCCGGCTGAATGGCAGGATGTCCTGCTCACGCCCTTCGCGGACCTTCAGCGCCCAGTCCGGGTCGACCAGCAGCGCGCGGCCCACGGCCACCAGGTCGAATTCCTCCTTGTTCAGGCGCTCGAGCAGGTTTTCGATGCTGGCCGGCTCGGCGACCTTGTCGGTCTTGACCATGAACTGCAGGAACTCGCCGTCCAGGCCGACACTGCCGACGGTGATGGTCGGTTTGCCGGTGAGCTTGCGCGTCCAGCCGGCCAGGTTGAGGTCGCTGCCTGCGAACTCCGGCTCCCAGAAACGACGGGTCGAGCAATGGAAGATGTCCACGCCAGCCTCGGACAACGGCTTGAGGAAGGCCTCCAGTTCTTCCGGGGTCTGCACCAGGCGTGCGCTGTAGTCCTGCTGCTTCCACTGCGAGAAACGCAGGATGATCGGGAAGTCCGGGCCGACCGCCGCACGGACCGCCTGAATCAGCTCGATGGCGAAACGCGAGCGCGCCGCCAGGTCGCCGCCGTACTGATCGGTACGCTGGTTGCTGCCTTCCCAGAAGAACTGGTCGATCAGGTAACCATGGGCACCATGGATCTCCACACCGTCCATGCCGATGGCCTTGGCATCGCGCGCGGCCTGGGCGAAGGCGGCGATCACCTCGTCGATATCGGCCTGGGTCATGCCGTGCACGACCACCTGGCCGTCCTTGACCTTCTCCATCGGGCCGTAGCCGGGAACGGCGGCATCCGGCTCGGTGCCCAGGCGGCGTACGTTACCGACGTGCCAGAGCTGCGGGACGATCTTGCCGCCCTCGGCATGTACCGCGTCGACGACCTGTTTCCAGCCGGCCAGGGCATCTTCACCGTAGAAACGCGGCACGTTCGGGTAGCCATTGGCGGCCTGGTGGCCGACGGTGGTGCCTTCGGTGACGATCAGGCCCACGCCCGCCGCCGCGCGGCGACGGTAGTACTCGATGACCTTGGCATTGGGCACACCACCCGGCGAGAAGGAGCGGGTCATCGGCGCCATGACCACACGGGTCGGTAGCTCGAGGTTTCCGAGACGGAACGGGGCGAACAGGGCTTGAACGGGAGCGCTCATGATCTTTCCTCTGCGATTTGACGGTTATCAGGCCTGCAGCAAGCGCTCCAGGCGGGTGACGAAAGCTTCCAGCGGTTGCAGGCTGTGCCTGACCTTGAGGCGCGCGAGCACGCCCTGCCAGGCATCGCTGACGAAGGTGGCGAGATTGCCGCAGTCCTCGTCGGCCGGCAGTTCACCGGCGGCCTGCGCCTGTTCCAGGCAGCCGCGCAGGATGTCCACCGAAGCCTGCTGGATGGCCGCGACCTCGGCGCCGATGGCCGGCAACATCTCGCTCATCTCGAAACTCAGGCTGCCGATGAAGCAGTGATACTGCGGCGTGTCCTGGCGCGCGAAATGCGCCAGCAGCTCACGGTAATAGCCGAGGATGCGCGCACGCGGGCTCAGTGACGGGTCACTCAGCGCCTGGGCGTAGCGCTGCAGACGCGGGCGGTAGATGAACGCCAGCGCCTGCAGGGCGAAGTCTTCCTTGCTGGCGAAATAGTGATAGAAGCTGCCCTTGGGAATGCCGGCAGCCTGGACGATCTCCAGCACACCGGTACCGTGATAGCCGCGACGGGTCATCACCGCCGAGCCCTTGCTCAGGATCAGGTCACGCTTGTCGAGTCGAATGCTGTTCATGGCGCCGAGCATATGACCGGTCGTCTCGCTCGGCCCAGCACTATTGATGATGGTGATCAAGGGCTAGAACGAAAGCCTGCCTGGACAGCCTTTTCGAACCCGATACCACGCTGGACCGATGAGGCGTATCCACCAGCGACGAAGTAACGACAAACCTGCAGGAGCGGCTTCAGCCGCGAAATGCATCGCGGCTGAAGCCGCTCCTACGGTCCGCACAGACCGCTCTGCCAGTTTTTCCGGATGAGACTGGACGAACGCTGTTCTGCTGGACCGACAAGGCGCGATCCACCCTGCGCTCAGGGCTGCAGCCAGATCAGCGAGGCGAAACGCCCGGTGCGGGCGCTGCGGCGATAGGAATAGAAACGCGCGTCGTTGTAGGTGCACAGCCCGCCACCGAACACCGCGTTGACACCGATGGCCGCCAGACGGATGCGCGCCAGCTGGTAGATGTCGGCCATGAACTTCCCGGCGTTGGCACCGGGCACGAAGGCAGCGGCCGCCTCGCCATGCTGCTGCACGAAGGCGTCGCGCACTTCGCCACCGACCTCGAAGGCCGCCGGACCGATGGCCGGACCGAGCCACACCAGCAACTCCTGCGGTGCGACGTTCAGCGCCTGCACGGTTGCCTCGAGCACGCCGCCTGCCAGCCCGCGCCAGCCGGCATGGGCCGCGGCAACCCGGCTACCGGCGCGGTCGCAGAACAGCGCCGGCAGGCAGTCGGCGGTCATCGCCGTACAGGCGATACCAGGTTGTTCGGTCCAGTTGCCATCGGCTTCGATGACCCTTGTCGGATCCGCCTCGGCCACGACGATGCCATGCACCTGGCGCAGCCAGGCCGGTTGGCAACCCAGGGTTGCGAGCAGATGGCGACGATTGGCCAGCACCGCAGCCGGGTCGTCATCGACATGATCACCGAGGTTCAGGCTGTCGAACGGCGCCTGGCTGAAACCGCCATTGCGGGTGGTGACACAGGCCCGCACGCTGGCGGGCGCCGGCCAGTCCGGGCGCAGCCAGTCATGGGCCGTCACCCGACGAACGCCTCGCGGTCCTGGCGCAGCAGGGTCAGCAGCCAGACCAGATCATCCGGCAGCGCCGACTCCCACTTCATGCGCTTGCCAGTGGCCGGGTGATCCAGCTCGAGAAAGCGCGCATGCAGGGCCTGGCGGGGAAATTCCTTGAGGCTCTGCACCAGGCTCGGGCTGGCCGCCGGCGGGATGCGGAAACGCCCGGCATAGACCGGGTCGCCCACCAGCGGATAGCCGACGTGGCTCATGTGCACACGAATCTGGTGGGTGCGCCCGGTTTCCAGCTTGACCCGCACATGGGTATGCGAGCGGTAACGTTCCAGCACCCGATAGTGGGTGATCGCCGGCTTGCCGCCGTCGGTCACCGCCATGCGCTGGCGCTGGCTGGAACTGCGCCCGATGGGGGCATCGATGGTGCCACCCGCAGTGATCACGCCCACGCTGATACATTCGTAGATACGGCTGACGGTACGCTTCTGCAGCTGCTCCACCAGGTTGGTCTGCGCCTGCAGCGTCTTGGCCACCACCATCAGCCCGGTGGTGTCCTTGTCCAGGCGATGGACGATGCCGGCGCGCGGCACGTTGACGATGTCCGGCACGTGATGCAGCAGGGCATTGAGCAAGGTGCCATCGGCATGCCCGGCGGCCGGATGCACCACCAGCCCTGCCGGCTTGTCGATCACCAGCAGGTGCTCGTCCTCGTAGACGATATCCAGCTCGATATCCTGAGCCACCCACTCGCCCTGCGCTTCCTGCTCGGCATCAAGCACCAGGCTCGAGCCCGCGTGCACGGTGTCACGCGGACGCGCCACGGCGCCATCGACGGTCAGACGTCCTTCCTTGATCCAGGTGGAAAGGCGCGAGCGCGAGTACTCGCCAAACAGCTGCGCGGCCACCTGGTCGAGGCGTTGACCGCCCTGTTCGAAAGGGACGACGGCCTGGAGTTGGATCAGTTGCTTGTCTATAGAGGTCATCTTCAGAAACCGTTCAAAAATCTGCTGCGCGTCTGCCCTGCTGCGTTGAAAACAGGCTCGGATGCTCATTTACGGCGCGTAAACTCCGCGTCCTCGCCTTGCATTGTTCCAGCTCGCGAAACGTTGAACAGGCTCTTGGGCAACGGCGGGAGCCTGGCCTTTGGTTTCGGCGACAGGCTTGTGGTTAAATACGGCGTCTTTGCCCCAGGGTTTTCCGGGGGCGTTCATCATAACAGGACGGCCGCGCGGCCGTCACAGGGACGCAAGCCGCCATGCAAGTGAAACACCTGCTGCTGATCGCCATCCTCGCCCTTACCGCCGCCTGCTCCTCCAAGCAGCCGGAGGTCGATGAAAACCTCAGCGAGGTGGAGCTGTACCAGCAGGCCCAGGCCGACCTGGACAACCGCAGCTACACCCAGGCCACGGCCAAACTGAAGGCGCTGGAATCGCGCTATCCGTTCGGCCGCTACGCCGAGCAGGCCCAGCTCGAGCTGATCTACGCCTACTACAAAAATGCCGAGCCGGAAGCGGCCAAGTCGGCGGCCGAGCGCTTCATTCGTCTGCACCCGCAGCATGCCAACGTCGACTACGCCTACTACCTCAAGGGGCTGGCTTCGTTCGACCAGGACCGTGGCCTGCTGGCGCGCTTCCTGCCGCTGGACATGACCAAGCGTGACCCCGGCGCAGCGCGCGACTCCTACAACGAGTTCGCCCAGCTCACCAGCCGCTACCCGACCAGCCGCTATGCCCCGGACGCCAAGCAGCGCATGATCTACCTGCGCAACCTGCTGGCCGCCTACGAAGTGCACGTTGCCCACTACTACCTGACCCGCCAGGCCTACGTCGCCGCCGCCAACCGTGGTCGCTACGTGGTGGAAAACTTCCAGGAAACCCCGTCGGTCGGCGATGGCCTGGCGATCATGACCGAGGCGTACCAGCGCCTGTCCCTGGACGACCTGGCCGCCAGCAGCCTGGAAACTCTCAAGCTCAACTACCCGGATCATCCGAGCCTGGAAAGCGGCGAATTCGTGCCGCTTGAAGAAGAGTCCGACAACCGTTCCTGGCTGGCCAAGGCGACCCTCGGCCTGATCGAAACCGATACGCCGCTGCCGCCGGGCGAAACCCGTGCGAGCCAGGACGTCATCCGCCAGTACGAAGAAGCCGAGCAGCAGATTCCAAGCGAACTGCAGCAGGATGCCAAGACCGGCGAGACCGAGAAGAAGCGCTCGTTCTGGAGCTACCTGACCTTCGGCCTGTTCGACTGACCGACAGGTCATGCGAGAAGGGAGGCCATGGCCTCCCTTTTTATTGCCTGGAAACAGCTCACAGGCTACTCCCCTGCCACTGTGCCGATGCCATCAGCTTGGCTAAACTGGCGGCTTTGAACGGATAAAGAGCACGATATGGGCCTGTTTCGCCTGCTGTTCTGGGTCGCCATCATCTTCGCCGGGATCTGGATCTGGCGTCGCTTCATCAGCAACGCCAGGAAACCCAGGCCCCGTGAGGACGCGGCAGCGCCCATGGTGCGCTGTGCCCACTGCGGGGTGCACATTCCCAAGACTCAGGCACTGAGCCAGGACCAGCAGTGGTACTGCAGCCAGGGCCACCTCGAACAAGGCCCTCGTACCGGTGATCGCTGAGGCAGGCATGCAGGATGGAGCCCAGGGGCGACGCATCCTCAGGCTCTATCATTTCTATCGTCTGATCATCGGCCTGGCACTGGTTCTGCTGATCTCCAGCAACCTCGACGAACAACTGCTGGATGTCGTGCACATCGGCCTGTTTCGCGCCGGCAGCTGGGTCTATCTGATCCTGAACATCTTCATCGCGGTGCTGGTGCAGAAACCCAAGCACCTGGCGCAACTGTTCAGCCTGGCCCTGGTCGACGTGATCTTCCTCTCCGGCCTCTTCTACGCGGCCGGGGGCACGCCGAGCGGCATCGGCAACCTGCTGGTGGTCGCGGTGGCGATCGCCAACATCCTGCTGCGCGGGCGCATCGGCCTGCTGATCGCCGCCGTCGCCGCCATGGCGCTGATCTACCTGACCTTCTACCTGAGCCTCAGTCGCCCCGCTGCCGTCGCCCAGTATGTCCAGGCTGGCGCGCTGGGTGCGCTGTGCTTCGCCGGAGCACTCTTCATCCAGGGCATCACCCGCCGCCTGCAGTTGAGCGAGACCCTCGCCGAGCAGCGTGCAGCCGACGTGGCCAACCTGGAAGAGCTCAACGAGCAGATCATCCAGCGCATGCGCACCGGCATCCTGGTCCTGGACACCCAGCACCGGGTGCTGCTGGCCAACCAGGGCGCGACGCAGTTGCTCGGACGTGGCGAACTCAGCGGCAAGATCATCGACCCGCACTGCCCCGAACTGCTCAAGCGCCTGCAGCAATGGCTGCACAACCCGAGCATGCGCCCGGACAGCCTGCAGGCACAGGTCGACGGTCCGGTGCTGCAGCCCAGCTTCATCTCCCTGCAGCGCGGCGAGCAGCAGCACACCCTGGTGTTTCTCGACGATATCTCGCAGATCGCCCAGCAGGCGCAGCAGCTCAAGCTGGCTTCGCTCGGCCGCCTGACGGCGGGCATCGCCCACGAGATACGCAACCCGCTCGGCGCCATCAGCCACGCCGCGCAGTTGCTGCAGGAGTCGGAAGACCTGCAAGGCCCGGATCAGCGCCTGGCACAGATCATCCAGGATCACTCCAAGCGCATGAACCTGGTGATCGAGAACGTGCTGCAACTGTCGCGCCGACGCCAGGCCGAACCGCAGCTGCTCGACCTGAAGTACTGGCTGCACCGCTTCGCCAGCGAGTTCCGCAGCTCGGCGCCAAGCGACCGACAGATTCACCTGGAGACCCGGGGCGGCAGCCTGCAGACGCGCATGGACCCTCACCAGCTGACCCAGGTACTGACCAATCTGGTGCAGAACGGCCTGCGCTATAGTGCTCAGCAACACCGCCTCGGCCAGGTCTGGCTACAGCTGTTCCGCGACGAGAAGAGCGACCTGCCGGTGCTCGAAGTGCTCGACGACGGCCCTGGCGTATCTGCGGAGCAGGAACAGCACATCTTCGAGCCGTTCTTCACCACCGAGAACAAGGGAACCGGGCTCGGCCTGTATATTTCCCGTGAACTGTGCCAGAGCAATCAGGCCCGCCTCGACTACAAACCTCGCGAGGGTGGCGGCAGCTGCTTCCGCATAACCTTCGCCCACCCGCGCAAACTGAGCTGACCATGACCCGCCAGAGAGCCCTGATCGTCGACGACGAACCCGATATCCGCGAACTGCTGGAAATCACCCTCGGACGGATGAAGCTGGACACCCGTAGCGCGCGCAACGTCAAGGAGGCGCGCGAGTGGCTGGCACGCGAGCCCTTCGACCTGTGCCTCACCGACATGCGCCTGCCGGACGGCACCGGCCTCGATCTGGTGCAGCACATCCAGCAGCGCCACCCGCAGGTACCGGTGGCGATGATCACCGCCTACGGCAGCCTGGACACGGCGATCAACGCCCTCAAGGCCGGCGCCTTCGACTTCGTCACCAAGCCGGTCGACCTCGCCCGCCTGCGCGAGCTGGTCGCCGCCGCGCTGCGCATCCGTTCCCCGGAAGGTGACGAGGCGCCGGTCGACAGCCGCCTGCTGGGCGACTCGCCACCGATGAAGTCGCTACGCAAACAGATTCAGAAACTCTCGCGCAGCCAGGCGCCGGTCTATATCAGCGGCGAATCCGGCAGCGGCAAGGAGCTTGTCGCGCGCCTGATCCATGAACAGGGGCCGCGCATGGAGCACCCCTTCGTGCCGGTCAACTGTGGCGCGATCCCTTCGGAGCTGATGGAAAGCGAATTCTTCGGCCACAAGAAAGGCAGCTTCACCGGCGCCATCGAAGACAAGCAGGGCCTGTTCCAGGCCGCCAATGGCGGCACGCTGTTCCTCGACGAAGTGGCGGACCTGCCGCTGCCGATGCAGGTCAAGCTGCTGCGCGCGATTCAGGAAAAGGCCGTGCGCGCGGTCGGCGGCCAGCAGGAAGTGGTGGTCGACGTACGCATCCTCTGCGCCACCCACAAGGATCTGGCCGCCGAAGTCGCCGCCGGGCGCTTCCGCCAGGATCTCTACTACCGTCTCAACGTCATCGAGCTGCGCGTGCCGTCCCTGCGCGAGCGCCGCGAGGATATCGCACAGCTGGCCGAGGTCATGCTCGCGCGCCTGGCGGAGGGTTCCGGCCTGGCCGCAGCCAAGCTGCAACCCGATGCGCTGGAGAAGCTCAAGAACTATCGTTTTCCCGGTAACGTGCGCGAACTGGAGAACATGCTCGAGCGCGCCTACACACTGTGCGAAGACGACCAGATCAGGCCGTCCGACCTGCGCCTGGCCGACGCCAGCGCCCCCACTGGCGAAGTCGGCGAAGCTTGCCTGGCGCAGATCGACAACCTCGAGGACTACCTCGAGGAAATCGAGCGCAAGCTGATCATGCAGGCCCTGGAGGAAACCCGCTGGAACCGCACGGCAGCGGCGGAGCGCCTGGGCCTGACCTTCCGTTCGATGCGCTACCGCCTGAAGAAACTGGGTATCGACTGACGAGACGGGCCTGCGTTGTCATGCAGGCCCTTTCACCTACTGCAGGCGTGCGGCAGGCGCATAAGGCGCCGGATCGATGATCGGTTCGCGACCGAGCATCAGGTCGGCCAGCAACTGACAGGACGCCGGCGCCAGCACCAGCCCGTTGCGGAAATGCCCGCAGTTGAGCCACAACCCCGGGTGCGAGGCCAGCTCGCCGATGAACGGGATGCCTTCCGGCGAGCCCGGTCGCAACCCCGCCCAATGCCCGACCACCTCGGCATCCCTGAGCGCAGGCAGCAGCTCCTCGGCGGATGCCTTGAGGCTTTCCAGCGCGTCAGCGGTCGGCGTCTTGTCGAAGCCTGCGTACTCGAGCGTACTACCGACCAGGATGTGCCCGTCGCGCCGCGGAATCGCATAACGCCCCCTGGCCAGCACCATGCTCGACAGAAAGTCCTGGGCGCATTTGTAGAGGATCATCTGCCCTTTCACCGGCTCGACCGGCAAACGCAGGCCCAACGTCGCGAGCAGCTCGCCACTCCAGGCACCGGCAGCGAGCACCACTCGCTCGGCACGCACCTCACCCTCAGCGGTGGTCACCCCGCGCACGCGTCCGCCTTCGTGCACGAAGCCGCTCACCGGACAATGCTCGCGCACCTCCACGTTGGGCATCGCCGCCAGGGCTGCGCGCAGCGCCTTGACCAGCCGGGGATTCCGCACGTTGGCCACACCCGACATATGAATGGCACGGGAGAACCCTGCCCCCAGCACCGGCACCTGCCGGTACGCCTGATCGATGCCCACCGACAGCAGAGGACGCCCGTGACGCCCGGCCCACGCCAGCGCCTCGGCCTCGTCATCCATGTCCAGCCAGTACAGACCCGTGACATGCACCTCGGGGTCGATACCCGTTTCATCCAGCAAGCGCTGTCCGAACCCCGGATAGAAGTCCTGCGACCAGTGCGCCAACGCCGTGACCGCGGCACTGTAGCGCCAGGGATACAGCGGCGAAACGATCCCGCCGCCGGCCCAGGAGGATTCCGACCCGACCTGCGAGGCCGCCTCACACAGAACCACCCGAGCTCCCTCCGACGCCAGGTTGCAAGCACTCAGCAAACCGATCACCCCGCCACCGACAACAACTACATCAGCCCCCACTGCGCCCCCTTATACCGAACGACGATTTGACAATACCCAGCCTTGCTGTAGAACCGATGAGAGGCCAGGAAGGCCTCAGATCATAAGTGCAAAAGGAATCGCACCATGGATCAAAATCAACAAAAGGCGTTCAGCCTTGTAGAGTTGATGACGGTTACCTGCATCGTTGCCGTTCTCATCAGCATCCTGCCCACGACCCTGGGATCTCTGGCTCGAAACAACCGAGAGCAGGCTACCCGAGACACCTTGCTGGCACTCCTGTCACAGGCTCGAACACTTTCAGTCACAACACAGCGCCCCCACGTCCTATGTGGATCAAGTGATGGTGATACCTGCGATGGACGATGGACCAGGTACTGGCTGGTCGTCACACCTCACGACAACCGTGTTCACCAGCGTTATCAGCCTCACGAAACCACTCCCGTATGCTGGAGCGGCTTCAGTCAGGACATTCGCTACGTCCCAAATGGTACCGCTCCCGCAAGCAACGGGCGCTTCGCTCTGTGTCGAGAGCAGATACCCGTCTGGCAAGTGGTCATCAACCGCCAAGGCCGGGTGCGCCTGGCGTCGACAACGGAGCGAGCGGCCTGCTGCATGACCGATCATACCGGCAGTTAAACCGATCATCCCGCCTGAAAAGACAGTCGGATCAGCACTTGGCAAACTGAGCAAACACTCTCCAATAAAGTGCACGCCAGTATGCCCAATGCCCTTTCCTGCTCAGGCCGCACGATAACCTCCCGGTTGTCGGTGCAGGGCTTTTCTCTGATCGAACTCCTGATCGTCCTGATTCTCATTGGAATATTTGCGGCAATAGCGATGCCCAATCTTCAGCAGTTGATGGCCACCAACCGGGTTCAAAGCGCGACCAACGAGCTGACGAGCCAGCTGCAATATGCCAGGAGCGAGGCGGTCGTCCGCAATCGCTTGGTTATCGTGGAGAACACCTCCGGGCAAAGTGGCCGCTGGGATCAGGGAATTCGTATTTTCGTGGCGGGCAACACCACCGCCAACCGGGCCTACAACTCATCCACCGATACTGAGCTGCGCAGTCATGCGGGTTCGGGCCAACCGAAGCTCGCGGCGAGATCGACCAGTGGCGCAGCCTCCTGGCTCTCCTTCAGACCCAACGGCACATTGGCCACTACGACAGCGCAACAGATCGTCATCTGCGAAGACGGTGATCTGTCGCTAGCCAGAGTAATAGAAGTCCAGCCCAGCGGACGCGTCACAGCCCCTACAGCCGCCCCAACTACCTGTTCGCCGTGAGAATGCACATGCCCGCGAAGACATCACAGAAAGGCTTCAGCATGGTCGAGGTGCTGGTAGCCATCGTAATCATCAGCATCGGTGTGCTTGGACTCGTCGCCATGCAAGGCAAGACGATCCAGTACACCCAGGATGCTAACCAGCGCAATACCGCCGCCATGCTGACCAACGATCTGATCGAGCTGATTCGTGGCAATAGAAGCGCGGTAATCGGCCCCAGCGGGGAACTGCTCAGCTCCTCCAACTACTACAAGGCAGCGTCTGGCGCATTCCCCACCGCCGGTGAAGCCAGCTGCAGAACGACCACAGGCTGTACCGCCGCACAAATGGCGACCGATCACCTGTTCCTGTGGACCCAGCAGGTGCGCAACAGCTTGCCGATCGACAACGCCACCCTGGCCACTTTCATCATCTGCCGGGATAGAACTCCGGATAGCGAAGCCTGCGACAACCAGGGGTCGGCCATAAAGATCCGTGTCGGCTGGCTGAGCCGCAACACCGACTGCCCGACAAATACGCCTTGCGCTGACGACAACCTGGTGGATGCCGGGAATCGTCGCGAGTACTACCAAATCAGCTTCGAGCCCTGAGGTGCCCATGCAACGCCTGACACCATCCCAACAACGAGGCTTGTCCATGATCGAGCTACTGATCGCCATGGCGATCAGTAGCTTCCTGATCCTCGGTATCACGCAAATTTTTATCGACAACAAGCGCAACTACATCTATCAGCAGAACCAGTCCGCCAACCAGGAGGGCAGCCGTTTCTCCCTGATACTGCTGGAACAGCAGCTCTACAAGGCCGGATATCGTCGCACGCCACAAGATGCCCGCGACTTCATCTTCCCTGCAGCCGGGGCCACCAATGGCTGCATGGCATTTGCCGCTGGCCAGGTCATCAGACCGACCACCAACGGCCAGGGCATATGCATGCGCTATCAACGTGCGACCAACAGTGAGCGTGACTGCCAAGGCAACACGATCACCAGTGATACGCCTGTCACGGTCAAGATAGAAAGAACGACAGCGGGCCAATTGCAATGTGCCGTGAGATCAGGCACGGGCACATTCAGTGCAGCCGCGACGCTGCTGGAGAACGTCAGCCAGATTCAGTTCGAATACGGCATCGACAGCCAGGGCGCTGATCGGGTTGCAGACGCCTACGTGACCTACAACAACGTCCCGAGTCTCAGCGACGTCATTGCCGTTCGCTATGCCACGCTGCTGGAAAGCACCTCGACCAACGTCGCCCTGAGCAACGACAGTTATTACTTCCCGCTGTCCAGCACCACCGCCACGACGCCCTCGGACAGCAGGCTCTATCGCTCCGTACAGGGCACAACGACCTTGAGGAACATCGCGCCATGATTCCCGCAACTCACAAGCAACGTGGCGCCACGCTGCTGATCAGCCTGATACTGCTCCTGATCATTACGGTTCTGGCCATTTCCAGCATGAGAGAAGTCACGCTGGAAGAACGCATCGTTGGCAATCTGCGCGATCAACAGGCGTCGTTCAACGGTGCCGAATCAGCGCTTCGCGAAGGCGAAACCCGCCTTGCCGCCAGTATCGGCCCCGCCACGACTTCGGCGAACTGCGCAGGTCAGACGGTGCTCTGCGTCCGTGCGACCCCCTCCACCTCTATTCCGTACCTCGACTGGTCCTGGTGGACGACCGCAGCAAACGCGATTCCTTACAAGGGTTCGACGAGCAACACAACAGAACTCAACGTAGCCAGCGACCCCCGCTGGCAAACAGCGCTGCTGGGCTTTGATCTGATCGACTCCAGCGGCCGGGTCGAGGTGACTGACCCGAACCTGCGCAGCCGGGGTGTCGGCCCTTACTACTATGAGGTCAACGCCTCATCACAGGGTCGTTCCAGCCGCACCATGACTGCCCTGCAATCCGTTACCGTTCAGCGCTACTGAATCGGAGTCAAACATGAAGACCACACAATTCACAGCCAAGACAGCGCTCAGTAGTGCATTGGTAACCGCCATGCTCATGGCTGCCCAGTCGACCCAGGCGGCTGGACTGACTATCGGTCAGGAACCGCTGTTCCTGACCGAAGGTGTTGCCCCCAACCTGCTGGTGACGCTGGACGACTCCGGTTCCATGGCCTATGCCTTTGCTCCGGATAGCATCTCGGGAAGGTCTACGACCCGCAGATTCAGATCATCGGACTATAACCCGATGTACTACAACCCCAATACGACTTACGCCCGCCCCAAGAGCGTGACCTTCAACAGTCGCACGGGGTTGATTTCTACAACGGAATACACCACCAGCTATACACAGGCCTATATCAACGGTTTCAAGCCCAACCTGGGCTCTATAAATCTTTCAAACAACTACCTCGTAACGACTACCCATACACCCGACAGCACCTCCCAGAGCCAGGCGAATCACCCTTCAAGTGATTTCAACCGAACCGGTCGGGCATCTGCCGCATATTATTACGTTCGCGACAACTCTCTCAGTAACTGTAATGGCACACTTGAAGACGATGACTGTTACCGGCTGGTGTGGGTCAGCAGTGCCGAACAGCAGAACTTCGCGAACTGGTATTCGTTCTACAGGACTCGTACGCTAGCGACAGCCTCGGCCGCCAATCTGGCGTTCCTGTCACTCCCCGACAACGTCCGCGTCACCTGGCAGATGCTCAACACTTGCAGAAGCATTGGTTCTGGCAACTGCAGCGGCGCCGACAACAGCTATTCCAACTACCTGCGCAACTTTGCCAACCAGCATCGCGAGGGCTTCTTCTCCTGGTTGGCCGATCTGCCTGCAAGTGGGGGCACCCCCCTACGCGCCGCAGCTCAGCGGGCAGGTAACTTTCTCTCGACTACCGGCGTCAACGGCCCTTGGGCCTATGCCCCTGGCACAACAACGTCACCACAGTATTCCTGCCGCTCCACCTACCATATTTTAATGACCGATGGTCTGTGGAATGGGAGTCTATCCACCGATGTGGGTGATACCGACGGGACCAGCCGAACATTGCCTGATGGTACAGCCTATACAGCAAGAGCGCCGTTCCGTGACGGTGCCAGCCGTAACGATGAGAACACCCTGGCAGACTTGGCATTCAAGTACTGGGCCGAGGATGCGAATACGAACCTGGCGAACGGCCTGAAACCCTTCATCCCGGCCACCAACGCCGACCCAGCGACCCAGTACTGGGACCCTCGCAACAACCCGGCCACCTGGCAACATATGGTGACCTATACGCTGGGCCTGGGCTTGACTCGTAGCCTGACCAACCCAGCCTGGGGCGGCAGTACGTTCGAAGGCGACTATGACCGCCTGCGCCAGGGACTCGTAGACTGGCCTCAGCCGGCCAGCAACCAATCGCAAAACGTGTACGAGCTTTGGCACGCGGCACTCAACTCTAGGGGCGAATTCTTCAGCGTCGACTCGCCGAACGACATGGTGGCGGCCTTCCAGACCATCCTCAATCGCATTGCCGCCCGCGATACATCGGCCTCTGCGGCCTCGCTGGAGTCGGCAGTCGCCACATTCGACAACGAGGCCTACTACGCACGCTTTTCCAGCAAGAACTGGAGCGGCGAACTGGTCAAGTATGACGTGGACAGCAACGGACTCCTGACGTTTGCCTGGAATGCGCGTGACCCACTGAACAGTCGCTCACCTGCATCGCGCACCATCATGTTCAACCAGAACGGGACGTTGCAGCCGTTCCTGTGGAGCAATCTGTCCACGGCGCAGCAAACGACGCTCAATCGTACCGCTGCTGGGGTAGCAGATACCCGCGGGGAGTCCCGCGTGAACTATATCCGCGGCGACCGCAGCCTGGAGACCAGCACGTTCCGCACTCGGGAGCACCTGCTGGGGGACATCATCCACTCCAGCCCGATTGCGGTAGGAGCGCCAGACCGGGTGCCCAACCTGATGGACCAGGCCGCTGGCAGCTCTGGCGCCCAGTCCTACAACAACTTCGCCCTCAGCAAGGCCAACCGGGCCAAACGGATCTACGTTGGCGCGAATGACGGCATGCTGCATGCGTTCGACGCCTCGGGCAGCGAAGTATTTGCCTATGTACCAACGGCGGTGATCGAAAAGCTCAATCTGCTGACAGACAAGAGCTACACCCACCAGTTCTATGTTGACGGCACGCCCGTAGTGAGTGACATATTCGACGGCACGAATTGGAGGACCATTCTGGTCGGCACACTGCGTGGCGGCGGCCGTTCGGTTTTCGCTCTGGACATCACCGACCCCAACAATATCTCGCTGCTGTGGGAGTTCAGCTCCACTGCCGATGCGGACCTTGGCTTCACCTTTCCCGAACCCATCATCAGCAAACTGCACAATGGCAAGTGGGGCGTAATCCTCGCCAACGGCTACAACAGCACCAACGACCGCGCGGCCCTGTTCATTCTTGATGCAGTTGATGGCACGGTCACCCGGAAATTCACGGTGGGCACCGCCGGCACCATCAATGGCCTGTCCTCGCCGAGGGCTGTAGACATCAACGGGGACCTGGTCACCGACTACGTCTATGCCGGCGATCTCACTGGCAACCTCTGGCGTTTCGACCTGTTCGATGCCAGCAAATCGTCACCACTGCAGAACACAGCCAATGTCAACGCCAGCACTTTCAAGGTCGCGTTTGGCGGAAACCCGCTGTACACGGCTCTTGCCAGTGACGGCTCGACTCGACAGCCGATCACCGCAGCACCGGCGCTGGTTCGCCACCCATCGGGCACTGGCTACATCGTGGGCTTTGGTACCGGCAAGTACTTCGAAACCACGGACTCTCAGGCCAATACCTCCGTCGCGATGTCACTTTATGGCATATGGGATCGCCAGACGGCCGGGGAAACCGCCAGCTCAACGCCAAGCGTGGCACGCAGCAACCTGGTTGCCCAGACGATAAGCACCTCGGTAACCAGTACCTTCACGGACAGTGACAACAGCTCGTCCCGCAGCCGTGAAATTCGCACAATCAGCAAGAACCCCATTCAGTGGATGAATGGCACCAACGTCAACAAGTACGGCTGGTTCCTGGACCTGAAGGAAGGCAACACGCTGAAAGGGGAGCTCGTCACCACGCCGCTGACATCGCGCGGGAACGTACTGCTCGCAGCAACCACGGTGCCGAACTCGGACCCATGCAGCTCGGGCATCGACCGCTGGTTCCTGGCAATCGACGGTCGCACCGGTGGGGCCACTGACTTCAACGTGCTCGACCTGACCGGCAACAACTACGTGACCGCAGACGACTCCTACAACGGCCAGGTCGTGTCCAGTGTTCGCATACCGGGCTTCGGCTCCCCAGCGGTCGTGGGGACTCAGGCATTCTTCAACACCGATGGTGGCGTTCAGAAGGAAGTGCTGGACTTCGGTCCCGCCTCAAGAGGCCGCCAGACCTGGCGAGTACTGGGAGAGTAACAATGAAAAAGTTCCTTTTCATATTTGTCAGCGTGTGTGGGCTATGGATGGCCCATGCTTCGGCCCAGGCTCAAACCTTTGAAGCCACTGGCGCCGTGCAGGACATAAACCTGGCACAGTCCAAGATCAGGATCGATGATCGCACTTACCTGCTGCCCAACTCGGTGACCGAGAGCCTGCTGGTCAATGCCGGTCCGGTGATCTATCAGCTCCAGATAGGCACCGTCATCGCGTTTTCCGGAACCGAGTCAGGTAGCATTGCCAAGATCGAGTCGGTCGCCATCTTGCTGCAACCGAGCCCCGAGGAAGTGCAGGAACTGCTGAGAGAGCGAGCGAATGAACAGAACTAAGAACTCGGGTTTTACCCTGATCGAGCTGATGATTGCAGTGATGATCATTGGTGTGCTGGCGGCCATTGCCATTCCCAGTTACCAGCAGTACGTCACGCGCTCGAACCGTACCGAAGGCATGGCGCTGCTGCAGGAGGCAGCAGCGCGCCAGGAACGTTTCATGACCCAGAACAATCGCTATGCGACTACAGTGGCAGAGCTGGGCTACACCGCAACGGGAGGACGCGCGGCGGGGCGCTCAGCCAACAACTTCTATCAGCTGACCATCGCCAATAGTGCTTCCACCGTCGAATACAGCATGACCGTGGTTCCTCAAGGCGTACAGGCCAGCCGTGACAGCGAATGCGGAACCCTGGGTCTGAACCATGCGGGTGCCAAGAGCAAGACTGGTAGTGGAGCGCTATCCGACTGCTGGAAATAACGCCCCCTCAGATCGCCTTAACCCTCAACTCCTTCGGCATGGAGAACGTCACGTTCTCCGGCCGCCCCTCCAGTTCGCACTCCCCTTCTGCGCCCCAGGCGCGGAGTTGTTCCACCACACCGCGCACCAGGACTTCCGGGGCAGAGGCACCGGCGGTGATACCTACACCCGCCACACCGTCAAACCACTCGGACTTGAGGTCTTCGGCGCCGTCGATGAGGTAGGCCGGCGTGCCCATGCGCTCGGCCAGTTCGCGCAGGCGATTGGAGTTGGAGCTGTTCGGGCTGCCGACCACCAGCAGCACATCGCACTCGCTGGCGAGCTGCTTGACCGCGTCCTGGCGGTTCTGCGTGGCATAGCAGATGTCGTCCTTGCGCGGCCCGCCAATGGCAGGGAATCTGGCGCGCAGGGCGTCGATCACCTTGCTGGTATCGTCCATCGACAAGGTGGTCTGGGTCACGAACGCCAGGTTCTGCGGGTCGCGCACCTGCAATTCGGCGACGTCCGCCTCGTCCTCCACCAGGTAGATGGCGCCACCGTTGCTGGCGTCATACTGGCCCATGGTGCCCTCGACTTCCGGGTGGCCTTCGTGGCCGATGAGGATGCACTCGCGACCTTCACGGCTGTAGCGCACCACTTCCATGTGCACCTTGGTCACCAGCGGGCAGGTGGCGTCGAAGACCTTGAGACCACGGTTCGCCGCCTCGTCGCGCACCGCCTTGGAAACACCGTGCGCACTGAAGATGACGATGACGTCGTCCGGCACCTGATCCAGTTCCTCGACGAACACCGCGCCACGGGCGCGCAGGTCCTCGACCACGAACTTGTTGTGCACCACTTCATGACGCACGTAGATCGGCGGACCGAATACCTCCAGGGCACGGTTGACGATCTCGATGGCGCGGTCGACACCGGCGCAGAAGCCACGGGGATTGGCGAGTTTGATATGCATACAAGGCGTCTCGCGATAAAACGAAGGATCGGCACAAGGCACTTGAGTGATCCCGAAAGTCGCAGCCTGCGCGGAATACGCGCAGGCTGCAAGAAGAGCTCGCGGCTGAAGCCGCTCCTACAGGGTCAGCACGACCGGTTAGAGCGCTTTGACCTCGATGATTTCCACATCGAACTGCAGCACCTTGCCTGCCAGCGGGTGGTTGAAATCGATGGTCACCTGAGCGTCGTCGAAGGCTTTGACCACACCCGGCAGCTCGGCATTGGCGGCGTCATTGAAGATCACCAGCAAGCCCTCGGACAGCTCCATGCCCTCGAACTGGCTGCGCGGCATGACCTGCACGTTCTGCGGGTTGGGCTGGCCGAAGCCCTGCTCCGGCTGGACCTGCACGCTGCGCTTGTCGCCGGCCTTGAAGCCGTACAGCGCCTGTTCGAAGCCCGGCAACAGGTTGCCATCGCCGACCTTGAAGGTGGCCGGCTGCTTGTCGAACGTGCTGTCGACCACATCGCCGTTTTCCAGCTTGAGGGCGAAATGCAGGGTGACCTCGCGATCCGGGCCGATGCGTACGTCGCTCATTGCGCAGCCTCCTTCGCGGACTTGTCGCTCTTGAACATATCCAGTGCCAGCAGGATGGCGCCGAGGGTGATGAAGGTGTCGGCCAGGTTGAACGCCGGGAAGAACCAGCGGTTCTGCCAGTGCACCAGGATGAAATCGACCACATGACCGAGCACGACGCGGTCGTACAGGTTACCCAGCGCACCGCCCAGGACCATGGCCAGCGCCACGGCGAGGAGGGTTTCGTGGCGCTTGAGACGCTTGACCCAGACCACCAGCACGACGCTGACCACGATGGCGATGGCGGCGAAGAACCAGCGCTGCCAGCCGTCGGCATCCGCCAGGAAGCTGAATGCCGCGCCGGTGTTGTAGGCCAGGGTCCAGTCGAAGTAGTCAGGGATGACCTGAATACGCTGGTACATGCTCAGGCTGCCTTCGAAGAAGTCCTTGCTGACCCGGTCGACGACCAGGATCAGCACGCTCAGCAGCAGCCAGGGCAAGTGCCCGAAACGCGAAGACTCAGGCATGCTTGCGCACCTCGCCGTCACCCTCGATGTTGCTCACGCAGCGGCTGCACAGTTCCGGATGCGCGGCGTGGCTGCCGACGTCGGCACGCAGGTGCCAGCAACGACCGCACTTGGCATGCGCGGACTTGACGATCCTCAGCTTCAGGCCCGGCACCTCGGTGCTGACGGCATCGGCCGGCGCATCCGCCAGGGGCGCGGTGGTGGCAGCGGAGGTGATCAGCGCGAAGCGCAGCTCGTCGCCGAGCTTGGCCAGATCGCCGCTGAGGGCGTCGTCGCTGAACAGGGTGACCTCAGCCTGCAGGCTGGCGCCGATGGTCTTGCTCGCACGCATGGCCTCCAGTTCCTTGTTGACCGCGCCCTTGACGTCCATCACGCGCTGCCAATAGGCCTGATCCAGCTCGAAGCCTTGCGGCAGACGCGCCAGGTTCTCGTACCAGGTGGCCAGCATCACCGACTCGGCGCGCTCACCCGGCAGGAACTGCCAGATTTCCTCGGCGGTGAACGCCAGGATCGGCGCCACCCAGCGCACCAGCGCCTCACAGATGTGGAACAGCGCGCTCTGGCAGGAGCGACGCGCCACGCTGTCGGCCGCCGTGGTGTACTGGCGGTCCTTGATGATGTCCAGGTAGAAGCCGCCCAGCTCCTGCACGCAGAAGTTGTGCACCTTGGAGTAGACGTTCCAGAAGCGGTACTCGCCGTAGGCCTCGGTCAGCTCGTCCTGCAGGCGCGCGGTGGCGTCCACCGCCCAGCGGTCGAGGTCGAGCATCTGCTCGGGTTGCAGCAGGTCCCTGGCCGGGTCGAAACCGTTGAGGTTGGCCAGCATGAAGCGCGCGGTGTTGCGGATGCGGCGGTAGGCGTCGGCACTGCGCTGCAGGATCTGGTCGGAAACGGCCATCTCGCCGGAGTAGTCGGTCGATGCTACCCACAGGCGCAGGATGTCGGCGCCCATGCTGTCGATCACCTTTTGCGGCGCGACCACGTTGCCGAGCGACTTGGACTGCTTGCGGCCCTGCTCGTCGACGGTGAAGCCGTGGGTCAGCAGTTCCTTGTACGGCGCGTGGCCGTCGATGGCGCAGCCGGTCAGCAGGGAGGAATGGAACCAGCCGCGGTGCTGGTCGGAACCTTCCAGATAGAGGTCGGCCACCGGACCGCTGCGGTGCGCCAGGTCGGCGTGGGAGCCGCGCAGCACGTGCCAGTGGGTGGTGCCGGAATCGAACCACACGTCCAGGGTGTCGCGGCTCTTGTCGTACTGCTCGGCCTCGGCGCCCAGCAGCTCGGCGGCGTCAAGCTTGAACCAGGCTTCGATGCCCTCCTGCTCGACGCGCCCCGCCACCTCTTCCATCAGTTCGACGGTGCGCGGGTGCAGCTCGCCGCTCTCCTTGTGGGTGAAGAACGGGATCGGCACGCCCCAGTTGCGCTGACGCGAGATGCACCAGTCCGGACGCCCGGCGATCATGCTGTGCAGACGCGCCTGTCCCCAGGCCGGGACGAATTTGGTTTGTTCGATGGCCGCCAGCGAGCGCTCACGCAGGGTGCCACCCTCCTTCGGCTGGCTGTCCATGCCGACGAACCACTGCGCGGTGGCGCGGTAGATCAACGGCGTCTTGTGGCGCCAACAGTGCATGTAGCTGTGGCTGATGGTGGCGTGCTTGAGCAGCGCACCGGCTTCTTCGAGCTTGCTGACGATGGCCGGGTTGGCCTTCCAGATGAACTGGCCGCCGAAGAACGGCAGCGACTCGGCGTACACGCCGTTGCTCTGCACCGGGTTGAGGATGTCGTCGTTGCTCATGCCGTACGCCTTGCAGGTACGGAAGTCGTCCTCGCCGTAGGCGGGTGCGGAGTGAACGATACCGGTACCGGCGCCCAGCTCGACGTAGTCGGCCAGGTACACCGGCGACAGACGCTCGTACAGCGGGTGGCGGAAGTTGATCAGGTCCAGCGCCGCGCCCGGCGCGGTGGCCACCACCTCGCCCTGCAGGTCGTAGCGCTGCAGACAGCTTTCCACCATCTCTTCGGCCAGCAGCAGCAGACGGTCACCGACGTCGACCAGGGCGTAGGTAAATTCCGGATGCACGTTCAGCGCCTGGTTGGCCGGGATGGTCCAGGGCGTGGTGGTCCAAATGACGATGGCGGCCGGCTTGCTCAGGCTGGCCAGACCGAAGGCGGCGGCCAGCTTGTCGGCATCGGCGACCGGGAAGGCGACGTCGATGGCTTCGGACTTCTTGTCCATGTACTCGACTTCGGCCTCGGCCAGCGCCGAGCCACAGTCGAAGCAGAAGTTGACCGGCTTGAGGCCCTTGAACACGAAACCGTTCTTGACCATCTCGGCCAGGGCGCGGATCTCGCCGGCCTCGTTGGCGAAGTTCATGGTCAGGTAGGGGTTGTCCCAGTCACCCAGCACGCCAAGGCGGACGAAACCGGCCTTCTGCTCTTCCACCTGTTCGGCGGCATAGGCACGGCAGCGCTCGCGGGTCAGGTCGGCCGGCTGGTTCTTGCCGAAGGTGGTCTCGACCTTGTGCTCGATCGGCAGGCCGTGGCAGTCCCAGCCCGGCACGTAGGGCGCGTCGAAGCCGGCCATGGTCTTGGAACGGGTGATGATGTCCTTGAGGATCTTGTTCAGCGCGTGGCCGATGTGAATGCTGCCGTTGGCGTAGGGGGGGCCGTCGTGCAGGATGAACTTCGGACGCCCCTCACCCGCCTTGCGCAGCTTCTCGTACAGGCCAATATCAATCCAGCGCTGCAGGGTCTGCGGCTCGCGTTGCGGCAGGCCAGCCTTCATCGGGAAGGGGGTGTCGGGCAGGTTCAGCGTGGCTTTGTAATCGGTCATGTCGGACTCTTCATCAGCGGGTGGCTCTGCCAATATTCACGGGCAGTTGCAATATCGGCGGCAATTGCCGCCTTCAAAGTCTCCAGCGAGGCGAAACGCTGCTCATCACGCAGCTTGTGGTGGAAAGCCACCGAGAGGCGCCGGCCATACAGATCGCCGGCAAAATCCAGAAGGTGTACTTCCAGATGGGCGCTGCCGTCACCGGCAACGCTGGGGCGCACGCCAATATTGGCGACGCCTGGTTGAATCACGCCATCGACGTCACAGCTCACCAGATAGACGCCGGTCAGCGGCACCTTGCGCCGCTTGAGCTGGATATTGGCAGTGGGGGCATTCAGCTGGCGACCGAGCTTCTGCCCGTGCAGCACCCGCCCGACGATGCGAAACGGCCGCCCCAGCAGGGCTTCGGCCAGTTCGAAATCGCCATCGGCCAGCGCCTGACGCACGCGTGTGCTGCTGACCCGGCCACCGCGCACCTCGACCGTGGTCGAGGCATCGACGCTGAAGCCATGACGCTGGCCAGCCGCCTTGAGAAACTCGAAATCGCCGGCCCGGTCGCAACCGAAGCGGAAATCGTCGCCGATCTCCAAGTCCCTGACCTTGAGCCCATCGACCAGCACGCGCTGCACGAACTCGGCCGCCGACAACTCCCGCAGTCGGCGATTGAAGGCCAGGCACAGCACCATATCGACGCCTTCCGCAGCCAGCAGGGCAAGCTTGTCACGCAGGCGGGTCAGGCGCGCCGGAGCGGTATCCGGGCCGAAGAATTCTCGCGGCTGCGGCTCGAAGATCACCACGCAACTGGGCACGGCCAACTCCGCGGCACGCTCACGCAGGCGCGCCAGAATGGCCTGGTGCCCACGATGAACGCCGTCGAAATTACCGATGGTGACCACACAGCCCCGCGCCTGGGACTGCAGGTTATGAAGACCTCGAACCAGCTGCATAGCACGCTTCTTGTTCACAAAGTGGCCGATTATACGCACAGCACGCCATGCACAACAGGCGTCAAAGCGCCCGTCGGGCAAAGTCGCGCAGACGGAATCCCAGCAGCAGCAACATGCCGAAGTAGGTGATCAGGCCGGCGACCACCAGCCCCGCGAGGCGCAACAGGCGCAGCGGCATCTCGCCATCGGCCCAGGCCGGCATGACCTGCAGCAAGCCCAGCAACACCGCGACCATGGCTACCACCGCCAGCACCAGCTTGAGCAGGAACAGGCCCCAGCCGGGCAACGGGCGGAAGATGTCGGCGCGGCGCAGCTGCCAGTACAGCAGGCCGGCGTTGAGGCAGGCCGCCAGGCTGATCGCCAGCGCCAGGCCGGCGTGCGCCAGCGGGCCGACCAGCGCCAGGTTCATCAGCTGGGTGAAGAGCAGCGTCACCACGGCGATCTTCACCGGCGTCTTGATGTTCTGCTGCGCGTAGAAGCCGGGCGCGAGAATCTTCACCAGGATGATGCCGAGCAGCCCGATGGAATAGGCGATCAGCGCCTGCTGGGTCATCAGCGCATCGGTGGCGCTGAATTTGCCGTACTGGAACAGCGACACGGTCAACGGCTCGGCCAGCACCGCCAGCGCCAGCGCACTGGGCAGCACCAGCAGGAAGCACAGGCGCAGGCCCCAATCGAGCAGGCGCCGGTACTCCTCACGGTCGCGACTGGCGTAGGTCTTGGACAGCGCCGGCAGGAGGATGGTCCCCAGCGCCACGCCCAGCACCCCGGAGGGCAGCTCCATCAGGCGATCGGCGTAGTACATCCAGGACACCGAGCCGGCCACCAGGAACGAGGCGAAGATGGTGTTGATGATCAGCGAGATCTGGCTCACCGAGACGCCGAAGATCGCCGGCCCCATCTGTTTCAGCACCCGCCACACGCCGAGGTCGGAGAAGTTCAGCCGCGGCAGGACCAGCATACCGATCCGTTTCAGGTGCGGAAGCTGCCAGACCAGTTGCGCCACGCCACCAGCCAGTACCGCCCAGCCGAGTGCCATGATCGGCGGGTCGAAATAGGGGGTCAGGAACAGCGCGAAGACGATCATGCTGACGTTGAGCAGGGTCGGCACGAAGGCCGGCACCGAGAAGCGGTTCCAGGTATTGAGGATGGCGCCGGCCAGCGAGGACAGAGAAATCAGCAATATATAAGGAAAGGTCACCCGCAACAGATCGACGGTCAGCCCGAAACGCTCGCCATCCTCGGCGAAGCCCGGCGCCGAGGCCCAGACGATCCAGGGGGCGGCCAGTACGCCGATGGCGGTCACCAGCGCCAGCACCAGCGTCAGCAGGCCGGAGACATAGGCGACGAAGGTGCGCGTGGCCTCCTCGCCCTGCTGCATCTTGTACTCCGCCAGAATAGGCACGAAGGCCTGGGAGAACGCGCCCTCGGCGAAGATGCGACGCAGCAGGTTGGGCAGCTTGAAGGCCACGACGAAGGCGTCCGACGCCACCCCGGCACCGAAGGTACGGGCGATGATGGTGTCACGCACGAAGCCCAGCACGCGGGAAACCATGGTCAGAGAGCTGACGGCGGCCAGGGATTTGAGCAGATTCATGGAGGTCAGGGCTTTTCCGAACGGCGGCGAACGTGGACAATCCGCCGCTCGCAAAAGCGTCGAGTGTAGCGAGCCACCGCTGGTCAGGCCAGCGGCGAAAAGCACCCGCGGACTTGACAGCCGATAGTCATGTCGGCATGATTCGCGGCCTTAATTTGTGTAAACCCCCCAGTTTTCGAGGAGCTTGACGGTGGCCAACTCACCTTCTGCCAAAAAACGCGCCAAACAGGCTGAGAAGCGCCGTAGCCATAACGCCAGCCTGCGCTCGATGGTCCGTACCTACATCAAGAACGTGGTCAAGGCTATTGCTGCCAAGGATCTCGAGCTTGCCAAGACCGCTTACACCGCAGCCGTTCCGGTCATCGACCGCATGGCTGACAAAGGCATCATCCACAAGAACAAAGCCGCTCGTCACAAGAGCCGCCTGAACGCGCACATCAAGGCGCTGGGCGAAGCTGCTGCCGCCTGATCGCGACAGGTTCTTGAAAAACCGGCCCCTGTGGCCGGTTTTTTATTGCCCCGGATTCCTGCTCCGCAGGCCATAAAAAATGCCCGCGCTCCCAGGGAGGCGGGCATTTTTCTGCAAGGCCCTCAGCCGCGCGCGGCCTTGATCACCTCGATGTAAGGCTCGGCATTGCGCTGGTCCTGGATCAGCGCAACGAAGTCGTTGCCCTGCGCATCCGTCGCGGCGAGATCATGGCCGGCGGCCACGAAGAAGCCCACGAAGCGCTCGAAGTCATCGACACGCAGGCCACGGTAGGCCTTGACCAGCTTGTGCAGCGACGGCGGCGTGGCGTCCGCCGGTTCCACCGCAAGGAACAGCTTGATCGAGTCATCGCTGATTTCTTCGCCAATCACCTGCTTCTTGTCTTTACGCATCGCCTGCTCCCGCCAGCATTACAGAGGGCCGGCAGTGTACCGCCGAGCCGGGCGCTGCTCAACGCGCAGCCGGACACGCTAACACCGGCACGACTGCCGCAACAGCCGACCTAGGTCATACCGCGCCCGGCATCCTGGCTCCTATAATGCGCCAAGCCACCCTGGAGCCAGCATGTCACGTCAATCGTTACCGCTGTTCGCCGCCTGGCGCCAGACCCGGCGCGCCGGTTATTCGTGGAAGGCCCTGCGTGGCGACCTGAGCGCCGGCCTGACGGTCGGCATCATCGCCATTCCCCTGGCCATGGCGCTGGCCATCGCCGTGGGTGTGGCGCCCCAGCACGGCCTCTACACCGTCCTGATCGCGGCGCCGCTGATTGCCCTGTGCGGTGGCTCGCGCTTCAACATCTGCGGCCCCACGGCCGCCTTCGTGGTGATCCTCCTGCCGATCACCCAGCGGTACGGCCTCGGCGGCCTGCTGCTATGCACGATGCTCGCCGGAGCCATTCTGATCGCCCTGGGACTGCTGCGCGCCGGGCGCCTGATCGAGTTCGTGCCCTACCCGGTGACACTGGGCTTTACCGCCGGCATCGGCATCGTCATCGCCATCCTGCAGATCAAAGACCTGTTCGGCCTGCACCTGGCCAGCACACCCCATCACCTGCTGGAACAGCTGAAGCTGCTGGCGCAGGCCCTGCCCGGCCTGCAACCGGGCGACAGCCTGGTCGGCGCAGCGGCCCTGGCAACGCTACTGATCTGGCCGCGTCTGGTGCCGAAAGTCCCCGCGCATCTGGTCGCCCTGGCGCTTGGTGCACTGCTGGCGCTCGCCCTGGAGCAGCTCGGGCTGCCCGTGGCAACACTCGGCGAGCGCTTCAGCTATCAGCTCGATGGCGTCGAATACCCTGGCATCCCGCCGTTCCTGCCGGACCTGGCCCTACCCTGGAGCCTGCCCGGCGCCGACGGCCAACCCCTGACGCTGTCCTTCGAACTGATCCGCCAACTGCTGGCCCCGGCATTCGCCATCGCCATGCTGGGCGCCATCGAATCGCTGCTCTGCGCCGTGGTCGCCGACGGCATGACCGGCAGCAAGCACGACCCCAATGCCGAACTGATCGGCCAGGGACTGGGCAACCTGGCCGCGCCCTTCTTCGGCGGCATCACCGCCACTGCCGCCATCGCCCGCACCGCTGCCAACGTGCGTGCCGGTGCCTTCTCGCCACTGGCCGCCCTGGTGCATGCCGGCGTGGTGCTGGCGGCGATCCTGCTGCTGGCACCGCTGTTCAGCTATCTGCCGATGGCCGCGCTGGCGGCGTTGCTGCTGATGGTGGCGTGGAACATGAGCGAGCCGCAGCATGTCCTACACACCCTGCGCATCGCGCCGCGCAGCGATGTGCTGGTGCTGCTCGTCTGCCTGGTGCTGACGGTGCTGTTCGACATGGTGCTGGCCGTGGGCGTCGGCCTGCTGCTGGCCGCCGGGCTGTTCATCAAGCGCATGAGCGAACTGACCGACACCGCGAGCCTCAACCGCCAGCAGCGCCAGGTCCTGCAGGACCTGCCCGAGCACGTGCTGGCTTACGCCATCCGTGGCCCGCTGTTCTTCGGTGCGGCGGAAAAGGCGCTGAGCGTGCTGCGCCGCTTCACGCCGGGGGTGCGCATCGTGATCGTCGACATCACCGCCGTACCGCTGCTGGACATGACGGCCCTGGCCGCACTGGACAACGTCCTGCGCGACTATCGGCAGCAGAACGTGGCACTGATCCTCAGCGGCGCGACGGCTCAGGTGCGCCTGCAGCTGCGTCGCGCCGGGGTGCTGCGCCGCGAAGGCGAACTGGCCTACGTGCGCGACCTGGCACAGGCGCGCGCGAAGGCGTTGCGCTGGTTGGGGGAAAAACCTCAGGAAGCCTAGGCGCGCATGGCACACGCCCAAGGCGGGGCAGCGGCTTACAGGCCCTTGACCGCGAAGATGCCGGCAGCGTTGCGCCAGTATCCCTTGTAGTCCATGCCGTAGCCGAAGATGTAGCGGTCGATGCACTGCAGACCGACGTAGTTGGCCTTCAGGTCCGGGCGCGCCTTGCGGTCATGCTCCTTGTCGATCAACACCGCAGTGTGCACGGCACGGGCACCGGCATGGTGGCAGAAGTCGATGATGGCGCCGAGGGTATGCCCCTCGTCGAGGATGTCGTCAATGATCAGCACGTCGCGGTCGATGAACGAGACTTCCGGCTTGGCCTTCCAGAACAGTTCGCCACCGCTGGTTTCATTGCGGTAACGGGTCGCGTGCAGGTAGGACGCCTCGAGCGGGAAGTTCAGCTTAGGCAGCAGCTTGCCGGAGAAGATCAGCCCGCCGTTCATCACGCAGAACACCACCGGGTTGCTCTCGGCCAGTTCGGCATTGATCTGGCCGGCGACCTTGTCGATGGCCGCTTCGACCTGGGCGTCGGTGAACAGGCAGTCGGCTTCCGCCATGACTTGGCGGATATGCGCGAGATCGGCGGACATGATGGCGTTCTCTCTTGATCGGGCTGATGAATGGCGCTGAACAGCCTGAAAGCTGATCGAGTCGTCAAATAAAAGCGGGCAAAGGTACAGACCTGGACAGCGCTTGCCAAGTCTCGCCTGACCAGCGTAGCCCATGCAGGACGCCGTGTGCCGTGACCCGCAAGTCACCCACCACTTGGCACGAGCAATGCTTTAATCTAACGCGATTTTTCCCAGAGCCCCGTTGGAGATCCCAGCCCATGCCCACTCGCGAGATCCGCCATCCGCTGATCCGTCACAAGATCGGCCTGATGCGCCGCGCCGATATCAGCACCAAGAATTTCCGTGAGCTGGCCCAGGAAGTAGGCGCCCTGCTGACCTACGAAGCGACCAACGACCTACCGCTGGAAGCCTACGAGATCGAAGGCTGGGCGGGCGCCGTGCAGGTCGAGAAGATCGCCGGCAAGAAGATCACCGTCGTGCCGATCCTGCGTGCCGGCATCGGCATGCTCGATGGCGTGCTCAGCCTGATTCCCGGTGCCAAGGTCAGTGCCGTGGGCGTGGCGCGCAACGAGCAGACACTCGAGGCGCACACCTACCTGGAGAAGCTCGCACCGGAGATCGACTCGCGCCTGGCCCTGATCATCGACCCGATGCTGGCCACCGGCGGCTCCATGGTCGCCACCATCGACCTGCTGAAGAAAGCCGGCTGCAAGGACATCCGCGCCATGGTCCTGGTCGCTGCCCCCGAGGGCATCGAAGCGGTCGAGAAGGCGCATCCCGATGTGACCATCTTCACCGCCTCCATCGACCAGTGCCTGAACGAGCACGGTTACATCATCCCGGGCCTGGGCGATGCGGGCGACAAGATCTTCGGCACCAAGCAGAAGGACGCCTGACATGTCGCAGACGGAATTCAACGATCCGCTGTGGCGCCAGGGCATCTCCGGCGCACAGATGCTCTTCGTGGCTTTCGGCGCGCTGGTGCTGATGCCGCTGATCACCGGCATGGACCCCAACGTCGCGCTGTTCACCGCTGGCATCGGCACCCTGCTGTTCCAGCTGGTGACCAAACGCCAGGTGCCGGTTTTCCTCGCCTCCAGCTTCGCCTTCATCGCACCGATCCTGGCCGCCAAGGGCGAGTTCGGCCTGCCGGCCGTGATGGGCGGGATCATCGCCGCGGGTCTGGTCTACATCCTGCTGTCGGTGGTGGTCAAACTGCGCGGCCCGAGCTTCATCGACCGCCTGCTGCCGCCGGTGGTGATCGCACCGGTGATCATCTCCATCGGCCTGGCGCTGTCACCGGTCGCGGTGAACATGGCCATGGGCAAGGCCGGTGACGGCAGCGTGGAACTGGTGCCGTACCAGACCGCCATGCTGATCTCGATGCCGGCGCTGATCACCACCGTGCTGGTCGCCGTGCTCGGCCGTGGCATCTTCCGCCTGGTACCGATTCTCGCCGGCATCGCCGTTGGCTGCTCGATTGCCGCCCTGCTCGGCGTGATCGACAGCAGCGCCGTGAGCCAGGCCGCCTGGATCGCCATGCCCAACTTCATCGCGCCGGAGCTGCACTGGGGCGCCATCCTGTACATGGTGCCGGTCGCGCTGGCACCGGCCATCGAGCACATCGGCGGCGTGGTGGCTATCGGTAACGTCACCGGCAAGAACTTCGTGAAGAAGCCCGGCCTGCACCGCACCCTGCTCGGCGACGGCCTGGCCACCTCGGCCGCCGGCCTGTTCGGTGGCCCGCCCAACACCACCTACGCCGAAGTGACCGGTGCGGTGATGCTGACCAAGAGCTACAACCCGAAGATCATGACCTGGGCCGCCGTGTTCGCCATCGCCCTGGCCTTCATCGGCAAGTTCGGCGTGGCTCTGCAGAGCATTCCGGTGCCGGTGATGGGCGGCATCCTCTGCCTGCTGTTCGGCTCCATCGCGGTGGTGGGCCTGAACACCCTGATCCGCCATCAGGTCGACCTGTCTGAAGCACGCAACCTGATCATCGTCTCGGTGACCCTGGTCTTCGGCATCGGTGGCATGGTCATCGGCGGCCAGGAGTTCGCCCTGTCGGGGATCTCCCTGTGCGCCATCAGCGCGCTGCTGCTCAACCTGCTGCTCCCTGGCGGTGCCGGCTGGCGCAACCGCGACCTCGAAGACGCGTGACCCCGCCGTAAAGAAAAGCCCGCGACCAGGTCGCGGGCTTTTTCGTTGCAGCGGGCTCGCGACGGTCCTTACCAGCCGACGCCGAAGCCCAGGGTATAGCGGGTCTCGTCCAGATCGCCTTCGGCGCCGCTGACGATGTCCTTTTCCGCCTTCATGTTCAGCGATGCCCAGTCGGTGACCTTGTAGCGCAGGCCGACCTCGGCATCCAGGCTGTATTCGGCGGCGCCATTGAGTGGCCGGCCGACCTCACCGACGCTGAACAGCTGGACGGTCTTGCCGACCAGGTAGCGGTTGTAATCCCATTTCACGCTCAGCGCGTAGAAGCGGTCCTGCTCACCATTGCTGTAGCGGTAGTCGCTGCGGTTGGCCAGGGTGGCGACGGAGAAGGCACCCAGCTCGTCATCCCAGAACTGGTAGCCCGGGCCCGTACCGATGGTGCGCTGACGCTCGACCTCCTCGACGCGGTCGCGCTTGTACTCGAAGCGGCCCTGCCAGAACAGTTTCTCGTTGAGGAAGCGGTCCAGCGCGTACTCCGCACTCCAGTTGTCGGTGCTGACCACACCGTCCTTCAACTCACGGTTGTAGTCGGCCAGCGCGTTGTGCCGCCAGCGTCCGTGGCGCGCCTGGGTCTTGATGTCGACGTCGTAGTCGTCGGAGTCGCGCTCACCACGCTTGTAGTCCAGGCCGAGGTCGACGTTGCCCTTCCAGACGAAATCCTCCACCAGCGGCTTGGGCTTCATGATCTGCTCGATCTGCGCCAGCTCGACGGTCTTCGGCGCCTCGCCGTTGGCCAGGGTCACCTTGCCCGGCTCGGCGGCCAGCAGCGACTTGGCTCGTTCCCCCTCGAGCGGGCCGAGTTTGACCAGCAGCTCGTGATCACTTTCCAGGGTGGCGATCTTCTTCCAGTCCAGCGCAATGGAACCGCCGTAGTCGGTCTGCAGCAGCAGCCGGCTGCCGTCGAAGACGCGGATGGTGCCGGTGAGGCGGTCGCCGTTCTTCAACCAGACGGTATCGGCGAAGGAAGCGGAACTGCACAGAGCGATGCTCAGGCCAAGCAGGGACAGCGATGTAGAGCGAGACATAGGTTGGGCGAAGGCGTTGGTGGGCGAAGGCCGGGCATTATCCGCAAGCCCGGCGACAGAGCAACAGCTGACCCGCCGGAATACCCAGAGTTCAGCTTTATCTGCCGGACGGCGTTCCGCTGGGCGGCACTCCGTCGGGCGACACGCCGTCACCAGCCCACGCCGATACCGATCAGATAATGTCGATCGGCAACCGTCCTGCCCTGGCCACGCACCTGATCGAGCTCGTACAGCAGCGACAGGCGCGCCCACTGGTTGACGCGGTAGCGCAGGCCGAACTCGCTGTCGAGTACGTAGTCGATCTCGTCGATATGCGGAACCTGCAACTCGGCATTGGCGTAGAACTCGAAGCGGGTTCCCCACAGCAGGCGCTTGTAGTCCAGTTCCAGCGAGCTGGTATTGAATGCCAGGTCGTCGACATCCGATTCCAGGCGCACCCGGTTGAACTGGGCGATCAGGTCGAAGCGGCCGAGCTCGTCGTCCCAGAAGCGATACCCAGGGCCCGTGCCGACGATGCGCTGCCGCTGGATGGACTCGAACTCGTCCTCACTCTGCTCGATGCCACCACGCCAGAACCAGTGCTGGGTGAAGAAGCGGTCGAGATCGTATTCCAGCTCCCAGTTGTCCTCGACCTTCCTGCCGTTCTTGGTCTCGTGCTCCAGTTCGCCACTGAGCACATGGCGCCAGCGCCCGTGCTCCACGCGGGTGTTGCCCTTGAGCTTCCATTCATCGACATCGTTCTGGTTGCGCTTCATGTCCAGCTTGGCATCGAGGTTGCCCTCCCAGACGTTATCCTCCAGCAACGGTCGTGGCGGCACCAGGCGGGTGATCTGCGCCAGCGGCAGGGTGTATTCCCGCGCCCCCTGCACCCGGACCATTCCGCTGCCGGCGGCGGCCAACCTTTCGCTGCGTTCGTTGTCGAAACCGCTGCGACGCACCAATAGGGGCTTGTCCGAACTCAGGGTGTCGATATCCTTCCAGTCGATGAGCACCTGGCCGGCATAGCGGGTCTTGAGCGCCAGCTTGCCGCCGTCGAGCAGGATGATTTCGCCGCTGAGGCGGTCGCCATTGTTCAACCACACGGTGTCGGCCCAGGCCGGAGCAGCCAGGGCAATCAGGAAGCAGGCAAGCAGTACGCGCATGATAAGGACGAATCTCATGGGTAAATCGAAACCGCCAGAGTCTGCATGGCCGGGATCACCACCGGCAAGCGCGGAGGCGCGTCGCGAGGCACTGTATCTGGTGCTGGCGCAGATTCCGCAGGGCAAGGTCGTCAGCTACGGCGAGCTGGCTCAGCTGGCCGGCCTGGGCCGCGCAGCGCGCTGGGTTGGTCGCACGCTGAGCCAGTTGCCCGAAGGTACCCGTCTGCCCTGGCACCGCGTGATCGCCGCAGGCGGACGTCTGAGCCTGGCCGCCGGCAGCCCGTCGGGCGCCGAGCAGCGCGCGCGCTTGCGTGCGGAAGGCATCAGCATCCTGAACGAACGTGTGGATATGCGCCGCCACGGCTGGCGCCCGATGGAGCGCAGCAGTTAGAGTGCGCCCTACCAACCTCCCCCCGACCCAGACTCGAGCCTGATGCCACGCAAATCCTGGCGAGAAGCCCTCGCGACCTACGCCAACCCCGCCACCCTGGCCCTGCTGCTTCTCGGCTTCGCTGCCGGCCTGCCCTACATGCTGGTGTTCTCGACCCTGTCGGTGTGGCTGCGCGAAGCCGGCGTGGCGCGTGAAACCATCGGTTTCGCCAGCCTGATCGGCCTGGCCTATGCCTTCAAGTGGGTCTGGGCGCCGATGCTCGATCAGTGGCGCCTGCCGTTGCTGGGCAAGCTGGGACGACGCCGTTCCTGGCTGGTGCTGGCGCAGGGCCTGGTCGCCATTGGCCTGGTCGGCATGGCCAACTTCGACCCGCAGACGCACCTGTCGTCGCTGATCGCCCTGGCCGTGCTGGTCGCCTTCGCCTCGGCCACCCAGGACATCGCCGTCGATGCCTATCGCCTGGAGATCCTCGGTGACGAACACCAGGCAGCCCTGGCGGCCGCCTACATGACCGGCTATCGCGTCGCCGCACTGCTGGCGACGGCGGGCGCGCTGTACTTCGCCGAGGGCTTCGGCTCGACGGCGGACAACTACCGCTTCGGCGCCTGGACCGGCACCTACCTGGTCTTCGGCCTGCTGATGCTCCCCGGCCTGCTGACCTCCATCTGGATGCGCGAGCCACCAGCACCGCCACACATCCACGCGGCGCCACCCAAGCACGGTTTCTTCCACCAGTTGCTGGCGATCGCGACGGTCATCGTGCTGGTGATTGCCGTACCGACGATGTTCATCCAGTTCTACCAGAGCGACCTGGTGGCCATGCTGCTGGGTGAGGTCAGTGCGCAGGAGCTGCTCTACAACGACCGCGCCTTCCTCCGCGCCATGCTCTACAGCACCCTGGCCTGTGTCTGTGCGTCGGGGCTGTTCTGGGGCGGCCTGGCGCCGGTGCTGAAGACCGCTGCGGCGAAGTACGGCTTCTTCCATCAGTTGCTGTCCGTACTGCTGCTGATCATCCTGCTGATCTCCGTGCCGGCGATGCTCACGCAGTACTACGAAAGCGACCTGATCCTGCTGTTCCAGGGACAGATGAGTCTGCAGGAGCTGCTGTACTACGATCGCGCCTTCCTGCGTGCCCTGCTCTACACCCTGCTCACCGGTCTCTCCATCTCCAGCCTGTTCTGGGGCGGCATGGCCCCGGTGCTGACGCCGGTCAATGACTTCATCCTGCGCTATCGCTGGCAGGCCCTGCTGCTGCTCAGCCTGATCGCCACCTATCGCCTGTCCGACACGGTGATGGGGGTGATGGCCAACGTCTTCTACATCGACCAGGGCTTCAGCAAGGAACAGATCGCCAGCGTCAGCAAGGTCTTCGGCCTGGTGATGACCCTGCTCGGCGCGGGTGCCGGCGGACTGCTGATCGTGCGCTTCGGCATCATGCCGATCCTGCTGATGGGCGCGGTGGCCTCGGCAGCCACCAACCTGCTGTTCATGATGCTGGTCGGCATGGGCCCGCACCTGAACATGCTGATCGTCACCATCAGCTGCGACAACTTCAGCGCCGGCCTGGCCACCTCGGCCTTCGTCGCCTACCTGTCGAGCCTGACCAACCTGAAGTTCTCCGCGACCCAGTACGCCCTGCTCAGCTCCATCATGCTGCTGCTGCCGCGCCTGATCGGCGGCTACTCCGGAGTGATGGTCGAGCACCTGGGGTATGCGCAGTTCTTCTTCGCCACTGCGCTGATGGGCATACCGACGCTGATCCTGATCCTGATCCAGTGGCGACGCGACAAGCGCCAGCCGCAGGTCACCGCAACGCCGGCGAACGCGGAACAGGCCTGACCGACAGGCAAAAAGAAGCCCCGGACCTGCCGGGGCTTCTTCGTTGCGGCGGCTGCCTCACTCGGCCTTGGCCAGGTGCACCACGCGCTGCGGGAAGGGAATGCCGATCCCGGCCTCGGTCAGGCGCTCCTTGGCCAGCTCGGTGAAGGAGAAGGTCACCGGCCAGAAATCGCCGGTCGCCACCCAGACGCGCAGCGACAGGTTCACCGCGCTGTCGCCCAGCCCGGTGACGAATACGACCGGCTCAGGATCGAGGTGTACGCGCGGGTCCTTGGCGATCTCCAGCAGCACCTCACGGGCGCGCTTGATATCGCTGGAGTAGTCGATACCGACGTTGATGTCGGCACGCCGCCGCGGTTCACGCGAGTAGTTGGTGATGTGGCCGTTGGACAGGTTGCCATTGGGCACGATCACCACCTTGTTGTCGGCGGTCTTCAGCGTGGTGTGGAAGATCTGGATGTTGTCGACACTCCCGGAAACGCCCTGCGCCTCGATCCAGTCGCCGGCGCGGAAGGGCCGGAACAGCATGATCAGCACGCCGCCGGCGAAGTTCGCCAGGCTGCCCTGCAGCGCCAGACCGATGGCCAGGCCGGCGGCACCGATCATGGCGATGAACGAGGTGGTCTCCACGCCGACCATCGAAGCCACGCTGATCAGCAGCAGAATGCGCAGGACGATACGCACCAGGCTGCCGATGAAGCTGCCCAGGGCGCGGTCCACGTTACGCGCCTCGAGAATCCGCCCGATGCTGGCAGTGAGCTTGCTGATCAGCCACCAGCCGATCAGCAGGGTAATTACCGCCAGAGTCAGCTTGCCGCTGTACTCCAGCACGACTGGCAGCCAGGCCTCTGACAGCTTGACCAGTTCGTCGACGTTCATCTCCATGGAGGGCTCCTGTTTCCTGTGCATGAAACGAAACCGCCATGGCATGCCATGGCGGTCAAAGTGCTATCAACCTAGGGTGCGACGCCCGAGGGCCGCAAAAGGTTCAATCGCGGAAGTTGTTGTACTGCAGCGGCATGCCGAACTCGTGACCACGCAGCAAGGCGATGGCTTCCTGCAGGTCGTCGCGCTTCTTGCCGGTGACCCGTACCTGCTCGCCCTGGATGGCAGCCTGCACTTTGAGCTTGGCATCCTTGATATGGGCGACGATCTTCTTCGCCAGCTCCTTGTCGATGCCCTCGCGGAAGGTCACTTCCTGCTTCATCACCTTGCCGGACGCGTAGGGGTCCTTGGTTTCCATGCACTGGCAGTCGATCTTGCGCTTGATCAGGCTGTTGCGCACGATGTCGAGCACCTGCTCCAGCATGAACTCGGCCTCGGCCGTGATGGTGAGGGTCTTGTCCTTGCTTTCGATGCTGCATTTGCCACGCAGGTCGAAACGGCGTTCGAGTTCCTTGGTGGCGTTGTCGACCGCGTTGGTCAGTTCGTGTTTGTCCAGTTCAGACACGACGTCGAACGAAGGCATGAGTAGGCTCCTGATGGACGGCGCGATACTCTTCACGGAGTGAACGCGCCTGACTTGACGATAACTAAGACGCGCCCATTATAACCAGACTGATACACGCCGCTTGGCGTCCTTCCTATCTGCCTACGAGCCAGCCCCAATGCCAAACCCCCATCTCAGCATCCTGGTGGTGGATGATGCCAAGTTTTCCAGTGCCATGATCGGCCGCGCGCTCAGCCAGGCCGGCTATCAGGACGTGCGCTTCGCCAGCAGCGCCACGGAGGCCCTGCAGTTGCTCGAACAACGCCCGGCCAGCGTGCTCCTGGCCGACTGGCTGATGCCCGAGATCGATGGCCTGGAACTCACCGCGCGGGTGCGCCAGCTGGACGAGACCGCCGATCACTACACCTACATCATCCTGCTCACCGGCAAGGAAGGCGAAAACGTCCTGGGCGAGGCCTTCGACCGGGGTGTCGACGACTTCATCAGCAAGGCCGCGATGAACGAGCAACTGGTGCCCCGTGTCTACGCCGCGGACCGCCTGTGCAACACCCTGCAGCGCCTGCTGCATGAGAACCGCATGCTGACGCAGAACATCGCCAGCCTGGAACGACGCAATCTGATCGACCCCCTCACCGGCCTGGGCAACCCCCGCTACCTGCGCCAGAAGCTCACCGACAGCCTGCGCCAGGTCGAATCGCGCGGTGGTGCGGTGTGCTACCTGCTGATCGGCCTGCAGGAGGCCAGCCAGCTGCGCAGCCGCTACGGCGACCGCTTCTTCAACGAACTGCTGCACGGCGTGGCGCGGCGCCTGCAGCAGCTGGTCAGGCCGCTGGACGTGCTGACCCGCCTGGACGACAACCACTTCGGCCTGATCACCCTGCTCGAAGACCTGCACGAATGCTCGCCCAGCAGCTTCAAGCGGCTGCACGAGGGCCTGAACCTCAAGGCCTTCAAGACCAGCGAAGGCTTCATCACCCTGAAAGCCGGCATCAGCCTGGTCGGCCTGGACGCCAAGGCCCTGCCCACTACTCCCGAGCAGCTGCTCCAGCACGCGGAAACACTCCTGGCCGATTCCTACGCCAGCGGTCGGGTCGCCGCCGTGCGCCTGCCGCTGCCGTGACCTGGCACATCCTCGGCGCAGGCAGCCTGGGCAGTCTCTGGGCCACGCGCCTGGCCCGCGCCGGCCTGCCGGTCCGCCTCATCCTGCGCAGCCCGCAACGCCTGGCGGCCTATCGCGCTGCAGGCGGCCTGACCCTGATCGAGGCGGGCCAGCGCAGCCAGTACGCGATTCCCGCCGAGCTGGCAGAGGCCGACACGCCGATTCATCGCCTGCTCCTGGCGTGCAAGGCCTACGACGCCGAACCCGCAGTGGCGAGCATCGCCTCGCGCCTGGCAGCGGACGCCGAGCTGCTGTTGCTGCAGAACGGCCTGGGCAGCCAGGATGCCGTGGCGCAGCGCCTGCCCCGGCAGCGTTGCCTGTTTGTGTCCAGCACCGAGGGCGCGTTCCGCCCCGCCGACTTCCAGGTCGTGTTCGCCGGCAATGGCCACAACTGGCTGGGCGATCCGCGCGACCCTCTGCCGCCCACCTGGCTGGACGAGCTGCAGCGTGCCGGCATCGCCCATCAATGGAGCCCGGACATCCTCACCCGGTTGTGGCGCAAGCTGGCGCTCAACTGTGCGATCAACCCGCTGACCGTGCTGCATGACTGCCGCAACGGGGGGCTGAGCGAGCACCCCGCAGAAGTGGCTGCGCTCTGCGCGGAACTGACCGAGCTGCTGCAGTGCTGCGGTCAACCGGCGGCGGCGCAGGACCTGCACGCCGAGGTGCAACGGGTGATCAGCGCCACGGCGGCGAACTACTCCTCCATGCATCAGGACGTGGCCCAGGGCCGCCGCACCGAGATCACCTACCTGCTGGGTCATGCCTGCGCGACCGCGCAGCGGCACGCCCTGCACCTGCCGCACCTGAGCCACCTGCAGCAGCGCCTGCTGCGGCACCTGCGCGAGCGCGGGCTGCCGCTGGACTGAGTGCCGGGTGAGTGCAACCCGCCACTCACCCCGGCCTGACGTGGCAATGCCCCGGCAGCCGCGTTAACCTGCCGCTTCCATCCGCGACCACGACACGCCCATGAGACTGCGCCAACGCCTCGACAACCTGCCGGTCGGCCGCAAACTGCTCGCGGCGCTGCTGGTGTTGCTCGCGGCGGTCCTGCTGGTCGCCAACCTGGCCTTCATCAGCGCCGCCTACTGGATCACCCAAGAGAGCATGGCGCCTCAGGCCCTGCACACGCTCGCCCGGCTCATAGCCAGCCCGGCGCTGAGCAAGGAGGCCTTGCACTCGCCCGCCTCCGCCCAGGCGCTGCTCAAGCGCCTGGATGAATACGCTCCGCTGCGCGCCGCCGTGATCTACGACAGCAACGGCACCAGCCTGGCGCAGCTGCAACGCGGGGAAAAACTGCAGTTGCCGGAGCAGCTGAGCGAACTGCAGAACTGGCGCAACACCGCCTTCCGCACCAACCTGCTGGTGGACCTGCCGCACCCCAGCGGGCGCCCTGGCGCGCTGCTCCTGGTCGCCTCCAGCGAGCTGCCCGGTGCGTTCTACACCGGCACCCTGACCGCAAGCCTGGTGATCCTGGCCTTCAGCGTGCTGCTCTGGCTGCTGGTGGCCAAGCAGATCAGGCGCCTGGTGACCAAGCCGATCCGTCGCCTCGAGGAATTGTCACGCCAAGTGACCCGCGAAGAGAACTACGCCCTGCGCGCCACCCGCGGCAACCGCGACGAGATCGGCAGCCTGGCCGAAGCCTTCAACACCATGCTGATGCGCATGGAGGCACGCGAGCAGCAGCTCAGGCGTGCCCGCGACGATGCCCAGCAAGCCTTCGACCAGGCGCAGAGCCTGGCCGAGGAAACCCGTCACTCCAACCGCAAGCTGGAGCTGGAAGTCCAGGTGCGCGGCAAGATCGAGAAGAAGCTCACCGGCTTCCAGAACTACCTCAACAGCATCATCGACTCCATGCCCTCGGCGCTGATCGCCCTGGACGACATGCTCTACGTCACCCAGTGGAATCAGGAGGCCAGCGCCCTGTCCGGCACGCGCCTGGATGAGGCGCTGAACCAGCCGGTATTCCTCGCCTTCCCGCCGCTCAAGCCGTTTCTCGCGCAGCTCAAGCGAACCGCCGAACAGCACAAGGTGGAAAAGATCGAGCGCGTCACCTGGCACAAGAACGAGGAACCCCGTCACTACGCCCTGACCTTCTATCCGCTGATGGGCAGCGCCGGCCGTGGCGTGGTGATCCGCATCGACGACATCACCCAGCGCCTGGCGCTGGAGGAAATGATGGTGCAGTCGGAGAAGATGCTCTCCGTCGGCGGCCTGGCAGCGGGCATGGCGCACGAGATCAACAACCCGCTCGGCGCCATCCTGCACAACGTGCAGAACATCCGCCGGCGCCTGTCCGCCGACCTGGAGAAGAACATCGAACGGGCCGAGCAGGCCGGCGTCAGCCTGGAGGCCATCCAGCACTACATGGATGCGCGGGAAATCCCCCGCCTGCTCGACGGCATCCAGCACGCCGGGCAGCGCGCCGCCAAGATCGTCAGCCACATGCTCAGTTTCAGCCGGCGCAGTGATCGTCAGCTGTCGCCCTGCGAGCTGCCGGCGCTGATCGACCAGGCGCTGGAGATCGCCGGCAACGACTTCGACCTGGCCGACGGCTTCGACTTCAAGACCCTGCAGATCGAACGCCACTTCGAAGCCGGCCTGGGCCCGATAGCGGGCACCGCCAACGAGCTGGAGCAGGTGCTGCTCAATCTGCTGAAGAACGCCGCGCAGGCCATTCACCAGCGCGACGACGACAGCGAGCCGGGGCGCATCATCCTGCGCACCCGGCAAACGGGGCAATGGGCGGAAGTGCAGGTGGAGGACAACGGTACGGGCATGAGCGAGGTGGTGCGCAAGCGCATCTTCGAGCCCTTCTTCACCACCAAGGAAGTCGGCCAGGGCACGGGCCTCGGGCTGGCCGTGTCCTATTTCATCATCACCAACAACCACAAGGGGCAGATGGAAGTGCATTCCACGCCGGGCCAGGGTACCTGCTTCACCCTGCGCCTGCCGCTGGCCACCCTGCTCGACAGTACAGGACACTGAACCATGGGTTTCCGCCTCTCCAAGATCTACACCCGCACCGGCGACCAGGGAGAAACCGGCCTGGCCGATGGCCGTCGGGTCGGCAAGGACCATCCGCGCATCGAGGCCATCGGCGAGCTGGACAGCTGCAACAGCCAGCTTGGCCTGCTGCTGGCCGAACTGGACGAGGCGAGCGCCACCTGGCCCGGCCTGCGGGAGGTCAGCGATGCGCTGCGCCCGTGCCAGCATCGCCTGTTCGACCTTGGCGGCGAACTGGCGATGCCCGACTACCAGGCCCTGCAGCAGGAGGAAGTGGAGCGCCTGGAAGTGGTGATCGACCGCTGGAACGAGGAAGTCGGCCCACTGCAGAACTTCATCCTCCCCGGCGGCTCGCGCCTGATCGCCCAGGCCCACGTCTGCCGCAGCTTCGCCCGCAGCAGCGAACGCCGCTGCCAGCACCTCAACGCCGTGGAGCCGCTGCGCGCCGTCGGCCTGGCCTACGTCAACCGGCTGTCCGACCTGCTGTTCGTCGCTGCGCGCCTGATCGCCAGGCGCCAGGGCATCGCCGAGATCCTCTGGCAGGCTGCCGAAAAGCCCTGAACCGCGACTACAGGGCGGCGCCTGGCCAGAACGCGCGGATACCGGCGACACCCTGCGCGCCGACCTGCCAGGCGCGTTCGATGTCGCTCGGGCCAACGCCCCCCAGCAGATAGGCCGGCAGGTTGCAGCCCGCGAGCAGCTCGCTGGCGGCGTCCCAACCCAGGGGTTGTGCCTCGGGGTGGGTGGCGGTGGCCTGTACCGGCGACAAGGTGACGAAATCCACCCCCATCTGCGCGGCCAACGCCAGTTCCTCGGCGGCGTGGCAGGATGCAGCCAGCCAGCGCTGCTCCGGGAAGGGCCGCCCACCCGCCGCATACTTGCGCAGCTGTTCGGCCGTCAGGTGCCAGCCGGCAGCGGGGAAGTCTCCCAGCCACTCCAGCGGCCCCTTGAGCATCAGTTGCGCCTTGCCTGCGCACAGCCCCTGCACGTCCACCGCCAGGTCGCGGTACTGCGGGTCGAACATGTTCGGCGCGCGCAGCTGGATCAGCCGTACGCCGGCGTCCAGGGCCTTGCGTACGCCGGCGAGCAGCTCGGCGGACTGCAGCCCGTCCGGGGTGATCAGGTAGCGCTCAGGCAAGCGTGCAGCGGCGACTATCGGCGTGTTGGCAGCGGGAAACTCGTACTCCAGCAACTGCCGCTCGCTGACCCAGGCCAGCGGCTGTCCCTCGGCACCGTGGGGCTCGCCGGTGAACGCCGTGACCTCCCAGACATCCAGCAGGACCTGCTTGTCCGGATAGTCATGGCGAATCTGGATAAGCGGACGGCTGGCCGTCGGGCAGATCGCCAACTCCTCTTCCAGCTCGCGAGCCAGGGCCACGCTCACCGCCTCGCCCGCTTCCACCTTGCCGCCGGGAAACTCCCACAGGCCACCCTGATGCTTGTCCTCGGGGCGCCTGGCGATCAGGATGCGCCCATCGACGCCCCGAATCACCGCTGCCGCGACATGCACACGCTTCACCGCTTTACCTCCTGCAATGCTGCCTGGTACCAGCGCTGAAACGCTGGCCAGCGATAGATGGTTTCGACATAGGCCGCCGCCGCTGTCGGCAATGCCACATGGTAACTGCGCAGACGCGCGGCGACCGGCGCATAGAAGGCGTCGGCGATGCTGGCCGGGCCGAACAGGTAGTTGCCCTTGGCCGCGAAGCGCTCGCGACAGCCCGCCCAGATCGCGCAGATGCGATCGATGTCGGCCTGGGCGTCGTCCGGCAACTCGGTCAGCGCCTGGTCGCGTGCCAGGTCCATCGGCAGGTGGCTACGCAGGGCGATGAAGCCACTGTGCATCTCCGCGCAGACGCTGCGCGCCAACGCCCGGGCCTGGCGCTCCGCCGGCCACAGCTGAGCCTCGGGGTAGCTTTCGGCCAGGTATTCGGCAATCGCCAGGGAGTCCCACACCGGCCCCTGCTCGGTGATCAGCACCGGCACCTTGCCGGTGGGCGAATGGCGCAGCAGTTGCGCACGGCTGTCCGGCTGGTACAGGCGCACCAGCACCTCGTCGCAGACCGCGCCCGACAGATCCACCGCCAGCGCGGCGCGCAGCGACCAGGAGGAGTAGTTCTTGTCGCCGATCACCAGTTGCATTGCCATATCGCGTCTCCCGAGCATTCCATCGTTGAAGTCAGCCGACGTTAAGAGCCCGCTCGCCCAATAGCAAATTCCCGCGCGTCATGGGCTCATGAGGCGCGGGAATAGCAGGAAAACGACAGGCGAGGGACGAAACTCCCAGGCGGTTGCCGCCTAGGCTCTGACGCTCATCGCTGCCTCTGTCAGGTGCGATATTCGGCGTTGATCTTCACGTACTCGTGAGACAGGTCGGTGGTCCAGATCGTCTCGCTGCAGGCACCGCGGCCGAGTTCGATACGGATGGTGATCTCCTCCTGGGCCATCACCGCCGCGCCCTGCTCTTCGGTGTAGGTGGTCGCACGGCAGCCCTTGCTGGCGATGCAGACCTCGCCCAGGAACACGTCGATCCTGCTCACGTCCAGTTGCGGCACGCCGGCATAGCCCACCGCCGCGAGGATGCGCCCCCAGTTCGGGTCGGAAGCGAACAGTGCGGTCTTGATCAACGGCGAATGCGCCACGGCATAGGCCACGTCCAGGCATTCCTGGTGCGTGCCGCCACCGTTGACCTGCACGGTGACGAACTTGGTCGCCCCCTCGCCGTCACGCACGATGGCCTGGGCCACTTCCATGAACACCTCGAATACCGCCTGCTTGAGCTTGCTGAACAGCTCGCCGGAAGCCTCGGTGATTTCCGCCAGCGCGGCCTGGCCGGTGGCGATCAGCATGCAGCAGTCGTTGGTGGAGGTATCGCCGTCGATGGTGATGCGGTTGAACGACTTGTTCGCCGCATCGCGCACCAGGTCCTGCAGCACACCCTGGGCGATCTGGGCGTCGGTGGCGATGTAGCCGAGCATGGTGGCCATGTTCGGACGAATCATGCCGGCGCCCTTGGAGATACCGGTGACGGTCACCGTCACGCCGTCATGGGAGAACTGGCGGCTGGCCCCCTTGGGCAGGGTATCGGTGGTCATGATGCCGGTGGCGGCGGCTTCCCAGTTGTCCGCCTTGAGATCGTCGAGAGCGGCCTGCAGGGCGGACTCGATCTTCTCCACCGGCAGCGGCTCGCCGATCACGCCGGTGGAGAACGGCAGCACGGCGTTCTCCGTGACGCCTGCCAGTTCGGCCAGGCGCGCGCAGGCACGACGGGCACGGGCCAGACCGTCGGCACCGGTACCCGCGTTGGCGTTGCCGGTGTTGGTCAGCAGGTAACGCACCTCGCCGCCCAGGCGTTCGCGGGTGACCAGCACCGGCGCCGCGCAGAAGGCGTTGGTGGTGGTGACCCCGGCGATCCGCGAACCTTCGGCACAGCGCATCACCACCACATCCTTGCGCCCCGGTCGCTTGATGCCGGCAGAGGCAATGCCCAGTTCGAAGCCGGGAACCGGATGCAGGGTAGACAGCGGGCCAAGACCAACAGCCATGAGATGCGCTCCTTCAAATAGATGGTGATCGCCTCGAGGCGACCGAATGAGATGGTAAAACGCCGCGAACGGTCGAACCGTTCGCGGCGCTGTCAGGGCGCTGGCAGCATAGCCGAAGCGCCCGCTACTGCAAGCGACGGGATCAGCTGATCTGGCCGTGGCAGTGCTTGTACTTCTTGCCCGAACCGCAGGGGCACGGCTCGTTGCGACCGACCTTCTGCTCGCTGCGCACCGGAGCGGAGGCCACCGCGACGTCGCCCTCTTCGGCGTTGCCTTCGTCAGCGGCCAGCGCCGATGCATCGGCGTGCTGGAACTGCATGCGCTCGGCCATGGCCTCGGCCTCGCGACGCAGGCGGGCTTCCTCTTCCGCCGGGTCCTCGCGGCGCACCTGGACGTGGCAGAGCACACGGATGGTGTCGCGCTTGATCGACTCCAGCAGTTCCTGGAACAGGGCGAAGGACTCGCGCTTATATTCCTGCTTGGGGTTCTTCTGCGCGTAACCACGCAGGTGGATGCCGTGACGCAGGTGATCCATGGTGGACAGGTGGTCCTTCCACAGGTCGTCGAGCACGCGCAGCAGAATCTGTTTCTCGAAGGTGCGCAGCGCTTCGGCGCTGGCCTGGGTTTCCTTCTCGTTGTAGGCAGTGATCAGCTCGGCGAGGATGCGCTCGCGCAGGGTTTCCTCGTACAGCTTGTCGTCTTCGTCCAGCCATTGCTGGATTGGCAGCTGGATGCCGAAATCGCTCTGCAGCGTCGACTCCAGGCCTGCGATATCCCACTGTTCCGGCATCGACTGCGGCGGGATATGGCCGTTGATGGCGGCGGTCAGCACTTCCTCGCGGAACTCGGCGATGGTGTCGCCAACGTTCTCGGCAGCCAGCAGGCTGTTGCGCATGTGGTAGATCACCTTGCGCTGCTCGTTGGCCACGTCGTCGAACTCGAGCAGCTGCTTGCGCATGTCGAAGTTGCGGCCTTCGACCTTGCGCTGGGCCTTCTCGATGGCATTGGTGACCATGCGGTGCTCGATGGCCTCGCCGGACTGCATGCCGAGGGCCTTCATGAAGTTCTTCACCCGGTCGGAGGCGAAGATGCGCATCAGGTTGTCTTCCAGCGACAGGTAGAAGCGGCTGGAGCCCGGGTCACCCTGGCGACCGGCACGGCCACGCAGCTGGTTGTCGATACGACGCGACTCGTGGCGCTCGGAGGCGATCACGTGCAGGCCGCCGGCTTCGATCACCTGCTGGTGGCGCTTCTGCCACTCGGCCTTGATCTGCGCGACCTGCTCGTCGGTCGGGTTCTCCAGTGCCGCGACTTCCACTTCCCAGTTGCCACCGAGGAGGATGTCGGTACCACGACCGGCCATGTTGGTGGCGATGGTCAGCGCACCTGGGCGGCCGGCCTGGGCGATGATCTCGGCCTCCTTGTCGTGGAACTTGGCGTTGAGCACCTTGTGCTCGATGCCTTCCTTGTTCAGCAGCTGGCTGACGTACTCGGAGGTCTCGATGGTCGCGGTGCCGACCAGGATCGGCCGGCCCTGGGCCTGGCAGTCCTTGATGTCGGCGATGATCGCCTGGTACTTCTCTTCCTGGGTCAGGTAGACCAGGTCGTTGAAGTCCTTGCGCGCGATCGGCTTGTTGGTCGGGATCACCATCACGTCCAGGCCATAGATCTGGCGGAACTCGAACGCTTCGGTATCGGCCGTACCGGTCATGCCGGACAGCTTGTTGTACAGGCGGAAATAGTTCTGGAAGGTGGTCGAAGCCAGCGTCTGGCTCTCGGCCTGGATGTTCACCCCTTCCTTGGCCTCGATGGCCTGGTGCAGGCCTTCGGACAGGCGACGCCCCGGCATGGTACGGCCGGTGTGCTCGTCGATCAGGATCACCTGGCCGTTCTGCACGATGTATTCGACGTTGCGGTGGAACAGCGTGTGCGCGCGCAGGCTGGCGTAGACGTGGGTCAGCAGGCCCAGGTTGTGCGCGGAGTACAGGCTTTCACCCTCGGCCAGCAGGCCGGCGGCGGTGAGCATTTCCTCGACGTACTGGTGCCCCGCTTCGTTCAGCTCGACCTGGCGCGACTTCTCGTCGACCTTGTAGTGACCTTCCTGGGTCACCACACCCTCTTCTTCCTCGATGTGCTGCTTGAGGCGCGGGACCAGCTTGTTGATCTCGATGTACAGCTTGGAGCTGTCTTCGGCCTGGCCGGAGATGATCAGCGGGGTACGGGCTTCGTCGATGAGGATGGAGTCGACTTCGTCGATCACGGCGAAATTCAGTTCGCGCTGGAACTTGTCTTCCAGGCTGAACGCCATGTTGTCGCGCAGGTAGTCGAAACCGAATTCGTTGTTGGTGCCGTAGGTGATGTCGGCGGCGTAGGCAGCGCGCTTGTCTTCGGGCGGCTGGAACGGGGTGACGATGCCCACGCTCAGGCCGAGGAATTCGTACAGCGGACGCATCCAGTTGGCGTCGCGGCGGGCCAGGTATTCGTTGACCGTGACCACGTGCACGCCCTTGCCGGACAGTGCGTTGAGATAGACGGCCAGGGTGCCGACGAGGGTCTTGCCCTCACCGGTACGCATCTCGGCGATCTTGCCCTCGTGCAGGGTCATACCGCCGATCAGCTGCACGTCGAAATGGCGCATGCCCATGACCCGCTTGCCGGCCTCCCGGGCCACGGCGAAGGCTTCGGGCAGCAGTTGGTCGAGGGTTTCGCCCTTGGCCAGACGGGCCCTGAACTCTTCGGTCTTGCTCCGCAGCTGATCATCCGAAAGGGCGATCATCTGTTCTTCAAGGGCGTTGACGGACTGCACCGCCTTGAGCATGCGTTTGACTTCACGCTCATTCTTGCTTCCGAAAAGTTTTTTCAACAGAGGCGCAAACATATCGACAGGACTTCCGGCGAATGGATTGAGGTCGGCGCAAATCGCGACCTGGCAGCCAGCATGGCTGCGGGCGAAGGGGGCATTCTACCCGGAAAAGCCGGGGAGGAAAGTGACGTTGTCAGCCGATCGCTACCGCGTGATGGCACAGACAGCACAGGTCCCCGGACCAGCCCGGAAACACGGCCTGGCCCTATAGATGGGGACGATTGCGAACAATTCAAGAGAGGGCAGGCGCCGCTCGATCACTCGACGCCACTGGTACGCGCGATGTACAGCGCCGGGTTGACCTGACGGCCGTCCTTGCTGACTTCGAAATGCACGTGATAGCCCGTGGAACGGCCACTGCGACCAACCTTGGCGATGGTCTGACCGCGCTGCACCAGGTCACCGATCTGCACGGTGTTGCTCTGGTTGTGCGCGTAGAGGGTGACGTAACCGTCGGCGTGGCTGATCTCCACCACATTGCCGTAGCCGTTCTTCTTGCCGGAGAAGGTGACGATGCCGGCGGCCACCGACATCACGTCGCTACCCGGCTTGGAGGCGAAATCGATGCCCTTGTGCACGCTGACCCGCCCGGTCAGCGGATGGATGCGGCTGCCGAACGGCGACGACACATAGCCCTGCAGAACGGGACGACCGGAAAGGGTCTCGGCCTCGTTCAGGCGGCGCTCGCCGAGCAACTGCTCGAGCACTTCCAGTTGCTGCTCGCGGCTGTCCACGCGCAGCGCCAGCTCATCCAGCGCATTCATGAACGGCGGCGGCGAATAGGCCGAGGCGCCGAGCGCATCTTCCGCGCCACCCTGGCCGACGCTGAGGGAGAAATCGAATTCGCCGGCATCCAGCTCGGCCAGCTCGGTGAGGCGCTCACCCAGGGCATCGAGACGCGTCAGTCGTGCCTGCAGCTCCGCCACATGCGCGGCGAAGGCGTCCAGCTGACGCTGCGCGTCCTGGCGCACCGCGCCAACCTGCTTGCGCTGCTGATCCAGCGCCTCGACCAGCGACGTGTCGACCACCGGTTCCGCGGTCAACCACTTGGCACCCAGCGCGGCGCCGGCGCCCAGGCTCAGTGCCAACGCCAGGAAAGCGGCCAGCAACAGCCAGCGCAGATCCAGGTTGATCGTTCGCGCCGAACCATGGCGGCTATTGAGTAGGATGATTTGCATGGCTTCCCCTCTCGCGGAGCACTATCGGCAGCACGCTCTGCTACCATGACCGCTCTGCAACCTAAGGCCTCCTGCCATGACGTTTCGTCCCTTGCCGGCCCAGGCACCCGCTACGCTGCTACGCGAAGCCAAGCCCCTGAAAGCGCTGTTCGGTCAGGCCCAACGCCTGACCAACCTGCAGCGTCTTGTGGAAAGCCAGCTACAACCGGCGGCCCGGGAACACTGTCATGTAGCGTCCTGGCGTGACGGCTGTCTGCTATTGATCGTGACCGATGGCCACTGGGCAACACGCCTGCGTTATCAGCAAAGAAGGCTGCAACGACAACTACAGGCACTCGAAGAATTCGCGACCTTAACGAAAATACTGTTCAAGGTGCAACCTTCGACAGGTCCGAATCGTGGAACCGTTCGCAGCGTTCGCCTGTCCAATAGCGCCGCACAGAGTATCCAGGCGACGGCCGAGGGCATCAGCGACCCCAGCCTGAAGGCCGCCCTTGAGCGCCTGGCAAGCCGCAGCGACAGCCAGACGCCCTGACCCGGAACTACTGCGTACCCTTGCGCCGCAGGCTGGCGGGGGTGAAGTAACTCGCCGGCGGCGGCGACAGATGGTACTGGCGCGGCGCCTTCTCGTTGTTGCGCAGACCGATCACCGTATAGCTGCGGGCGATCAGGTCGTGGTAGACGATGTTCACCGGGGCGATGACCGGCACCTCGTAGGCATTCTTGGTGAACGCCAGGTTGACGTGCCACAGCTCGCCACGGGCGTCGTAGTTCTCCACCATCAGGGCGTACCAGCTGTCTTCGTCGAGGTAGAAGCGGCGCTTGGCGTGCACATGGCGCTGGCCCGGACGCAGGGTCGCCTCGACCACCCACACGCGGTGCATCTCCCAGCGGGTCAGGTCGCTGTTGAGGTGGCCCGGTTTGACCAGCTCAGCGGCGTCCATGCCCGGTTTCTCCATGGCGTAGTTGTGGTACGGCACCAGCAGCGAACGCTTGCCGACCAGCTTCCAGTCGTAGCGGTCGGTGGCACCGTTGTACATGTCGGTGTCATCGGCGTAGATGCCATCGATCGGCATGTCGTAGGCCAGGGTCGGCGCACGCCGCACACGGCGCTGGCCGGGGTTGTAGATCCACGCCGAGCGCGGCTCGGCGACCTGGTCGATGGGCTCGTGCACCAGCAGCGCGCGGCCCACGTCGCGCGACGGCGGCAGCAGTTCGCTGGCGAAATAGTAGAGGCGATTGCCCAGGCTCCCGGCGTCCTTCTTCGGGTCGTAGTAGCTGGACAGCAGCTGGATGCGCTCGCGCAACAGCGAGTAGCTGCCGCTGGTGGTGACCTGCGCGGTCACCGCCACCTCGTCGGTGTAGCGCGCCTGCCAGCGGGCGATGTGGTTCCAGATCGCCTCGCGGCCATCGGCCGGGATCGGGAACGGAATGCCGCCATAGGCGCCCACCAGGCCGTAGCCGGAGTCGCTCAGTTCGGCCTGCTGCGCATTGACGGCGGTGTTGCGGTAGATGTCCTCCGGAGCGGAAAAGCTGCGGTGGCTGGGGTAGACCGGCAGCTTGAAGGTCTGTGGATAGGCCTTGAGCAGCGCCTTGACGCCGTCGCTGAGGTTGTCCGCGTCGGCCTGCATGGTGCTGGCGTCGATCACCCGCAGCGGCGTTTCCTCGGCATAGGGATCGACGTGGAAGCTGCCCGGGCCGCCATAACCGGCCGGCGCCTGCGTCATGCCACCGGTCCACTGCGGAATGCCCTTGGCCGCATCGCCCTGGCGCTCGGCGCCGAAGGGGGTCAGCGTGCCCTGCAGTTGCGCCGCCTGTTCGGCACTCACCCTGGCCTGGGCTGCCAGGGGCAGCAGCAGGCCGAGGGAACACAGGACCGTACAGGTCCGTAGAAGGGTTCTGGTCATTGCGGGTCCTGCCATCAGAAGGAGTAGGAGACGTTGAGCGCGAGGTGATCGCGGTCGATCAGCGCGTTGTCCTTGCGTGCGCCCCAGAACGAGGTGTAGGACAGTTTGCCGGCCAGCTTCTGGCCGTACCTGGCACCCAGTTCGACGGTGGCGGACTTGCGCCCCTGGATGAAGTTCTCGTTGAGCGCCGGCGAGGTGCCGGACACGTCCTGGCGGAAGGTGATTGCCGGCATCAGGTCGAAGTTCGGCGTCACGTCCTGGACCAGGCCGGAGAGGTTCACCGTGTAGCCCCAGGCGAAGCTGTCCAGGTACGCATAGTTGACCGTGTCGAGCAGGCCGCCCGGCACATGGTTGAAGGCCGCCTCGGCCAGTACCACCAGGTCGTCCAGGCCGGCGCTGGGACCGAAGGCGTGGATCGCGGAGATCGAACCGGTGTACAGCTCGTGGCGCTTGTACAGGTCGATGCTGCGGCGTGGGTCATTGGCCGAGCCGTCGCCGAACTCGCCCAGGTCGATGCTCCCCCCACTGGCACCGCCGGCGCCGAGGGCGCTCTCGGCCAGTTGCTCCAGCTCGTAGGTCATCGACGGTTCCAGCGGCGCATTGGGCCGGTAGGTCAGCTCGCCTGCCAGGCTGGTGTCGCCGATGGTGCCGGACACGCTGAGGCCGAACAGGCGGATGTCCTCGGGGTAGACGAAGTCGTAGTAGGTGCTGTCGAGCATGGCCAGGCCGTCCACCAGCGGCACCGAGGCCGGGTCGAGCAGCTTGGTCAGGCCGCACAGGTCGGCGAAGCGCCCGCCGCTGCCGGCGCTGCAGGCCATGGACTGGCCCTTCTGCACACGCAGGAACGGCACCTTGCTGTGGTAGTTGAGGTAGTAGAGGCTGAACTCGGTGTTGTTCCACTGCTCCACCAGGTAGCGCAGGGCCAGGCCGTACTGGCCGTCGTCGCGGGCGTCGTGCTCACGGCCATAGCGGGCGCCGGCGACGATGCCGTTCTCGCCATTGAGCCCCGGCGCCAGCTCGGCCAGCGCCCCCAGCTCGCTGCGCAGGTCCACCAGTACACCGTTGCTGCCCTTGCCGAAGTAGTCCTGGTTATTGAGGAAGGCACCGGTGGGGATCATCTCGTGACCCTTCCACTCCAGCCCGTAGAAGGTCTCGACGTTGAGCGCGTCGGTCAGGCCGAACTGCGCGGAAACCATGTTGGTCGGCAGCAGCGCGTCCTTGAGGCTGGCGTTGGGCAGCACCACGCGGCCGATGTCCACCGGGTTGATCACGTTGAGACCGTCGGCATAGAAGATGCCCTCGCCCCAGTTGATCACCTGGCGACCGAGTCGCACGCTGACCGGCATCTCGCCAAGGTAGCGGTTGGTATAGAGGTAGGCATCGAGCAGGCGTGCGCGATGGCCGGCGCGATTCTTCAGATCCGAGGGGTAGCGCTTGTCGCTGTCGGTGTTGTGGGTAGCGAAGCCATCACCGCTGGGCGCGTGATCCATGATCTGGGTGTCGTACCAGGCGGTACCGCGGACGAACAGGCCGTCCTGCTCGGTGCGCACGTGCAGCTCGGAGGTCAGCTTGAATTCGTTGGAGACGAACCCCTTGCCGTAGTACTCGCTGCCGTCGTTGTTGTTGATGAAGACGTTCTGCCCAGCGCGCGTGATGTGCTCGGGCGAACGAGTGCGGTACACCGATGTGAATTCGACGACGCTCTCGAGCGAGGTCGTCAGATCGGGACCGGTCTCGATTTCGAAAGCCTGCAGCTGCGTCCCCCACAGCCCCAGCCCCACCGCCAATGCCACCTTGTTTTTGTTGTATGACATATGCACCTCCTGAGTCCCGATGAAACTAACGGCAACCCAAAAGCCGGCATGGGGCCAGAACGGACAAAAAGGAGGGCTCAAGAGGCCTGTCACATTTTCAAACACTTTCATCGCGCGGCATTTGCGGCACACTGCCAGGCAGCCATCTTCGGGCAGTGAGGGATGCACAGGCATGAAACCCATCGTCGATCCGCGCTATTCGGAAGCCTCGGCACCGCCGCTGATTTCCCGCTTCCTGCTGCAGCACGCGGTCGCCTGCGGGCATGACCCGGAACTGCTGTGCCGTGGCCTGGGCTTCGCCCCGGAGGATCTGAAGCGGCCGGACTATCGCCTGTCCTTCCGCCAGAGCTACAGACTGGTGCGGCGTGCCCTTCAGGTGCTGGGCGACAACGGCCTGGGGCTGACGGTCGGCAGCCGGCAGACGCCGGTGTCCTGGGGGCTGGCCGGTCTGGCCATGCTGGCCTGCCCGGACCTGGGCACGGCACTGGACCTGGGGCTGCGCTACCAGTGGCACATCGGCAGCCTGCTCGACTATCACATCGAAATCGTGGACGACCAGGTGCTGTTCTACGCCACCCCGCGCTTCTTCGACCCGGAGGTAGCCGTGTTCTACCTGGAGGAAGCCTTCGCCAGCAGCCTGGCCATCGTGCGTTTCCTCACCGGCGCGGACCTGGTCGCCAGCCACATCGAGGTGCAGTACCCCGCCCCACCCCACGCGCAGCGCTACGCGGAACTGTTCCGCTGCCCGGTGCGCTTCGCCTGCGAGCACAACCGGATGCAGTTCCCGGCCGCCTGGCTGCAACTGCCGCTGCCGACCCGCGACGACTATGCGGCGGCCGAGGCATGCATGCTGCTGGATAGTGCGGGCCGGCACGAACAGGGACTGAGCGACCTGATCGAGACCATCGAGCGCGAGGTGCGCAAGCGCCTCGAGTCACCGCCGTCGCTGAGCCAGCTGGCCAGCCAGTTGAACCTGAGCGAGCGCACCCTGCGCCGGCGCATCGGCGAGGCGGGCCTGAGCTATCACGGAATCGTCGACGAACTGCGCCGGACGCGGGCGCTGCAATTGCTCGGCCAGCGTGACAACCGGTTGATCGACGTGGCCTGCGCCACCGGTTTCAGCGATGTGCGCAACTTCCGCCGCGCCTTCAAGCGCTGGACCGGCGTGACCCCGCGCACGGCGAAACAGCGCATCGCCCAGGAATGACCGCGCCCCCTCAGGACTCCTGATACACCGGCCAGCGCTCGACGATGCGACCACCGCGCAGCGCCAGCAGGTCGCCGAACTGCAGCAACACCGACTCGCTCTGGGTCGGCCGCAGGAACACCTGGTCCTCCACCCCCAGCGCCACTGCCGGCGAGCCGTTGACCAGTTCCTGATTCGAGCTGCGCCCGAACACTTCACTCAGTTGCAGCCCGGCAGGCGAGGCGAAGTCGGCCTGCCAGTTGCCGCCATAGATGAAGAAGGTTTCGCGCTGGTTGACGTCCCACCAGGAGAACAGCCGCGACTTCTCGTCCAGCGCCGGGATGCGCAACGCTCCGGTACGCTTGAGCACCGGCGTGGCGATGTACACCGCAGGCACATGCTCGGCCAGCGACGGCAGATCGTAGTGGCTGGGCTTGAGCAGGCCGGTGCCGACGGCCACCTCGGTGCTCAGCGATTCGCCCTCGTGGGCGCGGTAGCTGGGGCTGCCAGCGGTGTTCAGGGTCAGGTCCTCGCGCCACAGCGCGGGGAAGCGCTGGCGGGTGAAGTCCACATGCCCCTGGTACAGCGCCATCACCTTGGCCAGCAGTTCGTCCTGGGTGCCGAGCAGCTCCGGCAGGTTCATGCCGACGAACGGGTCGTAGCCCATGAAGCCGGCGAACTCCAGATACTGCGGGTTATCCGCGATCAGTTGCAGCAACTGCCCCAGCACCTGGGTGTCGCGCACGCCACCACGGTGCAGGCCGACATCCAGTTCGATGTTGATGCGCAACCGCGTGCCCAGGCCCTGGGCCAGCGCCAGGTATTGCCCCAGCCGCTCGGGGCTATCGATCAGCCACTGCAACTGGCGGGCAGGGTCGAACGGCCCGCGGTGGCGCTCGTAGAACAGCTGCGCCGAGCGCACCGGCAGCGGCTTGCCGAGCAGGATGTCGGCCTCGGGGAAAAGCCGCGCGTCGTGATTCAGGAACGGCTGGTGGAAGGACATCAGCCGCCGGGTGTCCAGGCGCTCACCGATGTAGCGCAGCAGGCCGGGAGCCGGCAGCGATTTCTCCACCAGGCGCAGCTGCTTGCCGCTGCGTGCGAGCGACTGCCGGACCACCTCGATGTTGTGGTCGAGCCGGTCAAGGTCGATCAGCAGCGCCGGGCGCATCGGGCCGTTGGCCTTGAGCTCCTGGTTCAGGGCCTGGAAGTAGGCGTCATGCGGCTGGCCATGGTCGCGCGGCCGCAGCCAGGCAGCGGCCAGCAAGCCACCTGCACCGAGGCCGGCCAGTACGAAAGAACGTCGCTTCATCATGGTTCCTCAGGCAAGACCGAAGATGCCGGCCAGGTGCGCGTTGACGAAGCGGCCGTGCGGGTCCAGCGCCTGGCGCACCTCGGTGAATGCCTGCCAGCGCGGGTACAGCGCCTGCAGCTGGCGCGCGCCCAGGCTGTGCAGCTTGCCCCAGTGCGGACGGCCCTGGTATTTCCAGAAGATCGGCTCGATCGCGGCGAAGAAGTTGTGGTGATCCATCGCGTAGTGCTGATGCACCGAGATCGAGCAGCTGTCGCGGCCCTCGAACATGCTCAGGGGAATGTCGTCGGCCTTGACGTAGCGGTACTCGATGGGGAACCAGGTGCGCAGGTTGCCCTCGTCGATGCGCTTGAGGATCTCGCGCAGGCAGGCCGGACCCAGCTCGGCCGGTACCGAGTACTCCATCTCGTTGAAGCGCACGTTGCGCACGTTGGCGAAGACTTCGTAGGAGTCATCCACCCGGTCCTCGAAGCTGGCCAGGTGGCGCATGTTGTTCAGCAGGCTGCGGCGCAGGTCGGGGAAGTCGCTCAGGTACTTGTCCAGCCCCTCGATCAGGCCGACGAAGCCGTTGCCCCCCTCCTCCTCCGGCGACAAGGGCGGCGTCTCCGGGTCCTCGGTCTCGTTCAGCGCCACCGACAGCGCGTAGTCGGAGTGCGTGACCACCAGCATCTCCCAGTGCTGGTGGTCGCGCGTGAGGTTGTCGATGTCCTCCAGCAGCTCCTCGGTCCTGGCGATCCACTGGCGCTCGCGCAGGCGATAGGCGTGGCGGTTCTGCAGGCGCACGCGGGTAACCACCCCCAGCGCACCGAGCGACACCCGTGCGGCATCGAACAGCGCGGGATTGTTGTCGCGGCTGCAATCGAGCACGTCGCCGGCCGCACTGACCAGTTGCAGGCCACAGACCTGGGCGGAATAGGAGCCGAAGTCGACGCCGGTGCCGTGGGTCGAGGTGGCGATCGCTCCGGCCAGGGTCTGGTAGTCGATGTCGGCCATGTTGACCAGCGCCTGGCCGACCTCCTTGAGCGGCGCGCCCATCTGCGACATCGGCGTGCCACCGGCGAATTCGGCCTGCAGGCTCTGCGCGTCATGCTCCAGCAACCCGGAGAAGTGGCTGAGCGACAACAGGGTGCCGTCGGTGGGAACCAGCGCGCTGAAGGAATGCCCCGAGCCGACCGGGCGGATCTTGCCCGGTGCCTGGCGAATGGCCTGGATCAGCTCGTCCAGGTTCTTCGGCGCCAGTCTTTCCAGCGGCAGGCAGCTCTGCGCACCGGACCAGTTGCGCCAGGGGATCGGCCGCGAGGCGAGCGACGATTCGGCCCAGAGCGGACGGCCCGGTAGTGCCAGCAGGGCGCCCAGCAGGCTGGCGCGCTGCAGCAGTTGACGGCGGGAGAACGGCTGGCCCATGTCAGCGACCCTCCGTCGCGGCGGTCGACATGAACGCGATCAGCGCCTGGAACTCCTCCGCCGAGCACTGCATGCACAACCCCATCGGCGGCATGCCCTGGAACCCGCTGATGCTGTGCTCCAGCAGGGTGTCCATGCCCTTGGCCAGACGCGGTGCCCAGGCCTGAGCATCGCCGGTCAGCGGCGCGCCGGCGGCCGGGCTGGCATGGCATTGCTGGCAACTGGTGGCATACAACTGCGCCAGCGCCGCGTCCGCCGGCACGGCATCCGCTCGCACCTGCGGCCCGGCTTCCTCGCCACAGCCGCCCAGCGCCAGGCACGCAACGCACAGCGCAGCCATCCCCTTCCAACCCAACAGCCCTGCCCGCATGCTCGCCTCCCGACGTCTTTGCTCACTCGATGGCGCCACACTAAAGCAGCACCCCGCGGCGCATGAGGGCCCAAACGGCCAGCGAACAACCGGGAAACGGCCAAGGCGGGCGGCCGCAGGTAACGGGCAAGCAAGGTTTCACGGCGCTGCCGTTCACGGGCACACCGGCTCACGCAGGGCCCGGAACACGATGAGCCGCTCAGCGGCGGCCATAAAAAAGGCCACCCGAAGGTGGCCTCAATTGCAGCTAGGAAGAGAGTTCGCTTACACGGCCGCAACCGGGCGCATGTAAGAGATTGGCGCGAGCGTGGCGTCCTCGAAGGTCACCATCTCCCAGGCATCGGTCTGTTCGATCAGGGTGCGCAGCAAACGGTTGTTCAGTGCGTGACCGGACTTGAAGCCCTTGAACTCGCCAATCAGGCTGTTACCCAGCAGGTACAGGTCGCCGATGGCATCGAGAATCTTGTGTTTGACGAACTCGTCCTCGTAACGCAGGCCGTCTTCGTTGAGCACACGATATTCGTCGACCACGATGGCGTTTTCCACGCTGCCACCGAGTGCCAGGTTCTGCGAACGCAGGAACTCGATGTCACGCATGAAGCCGAAGGTGCGGGCCCGGCTGACTTCCTTGACGAAAGACGTGCTGGAGAAATCCACACTGGCGCTCTGCGTGCGATTGCGGAACACGGGGTGATCGAAGTCGATCTCGAAACTCACCTTGAAACCGTCGAAAGGCACGAAGGTGGCGCGCTTGTCGCCCTCCACCACCGTGACCTCACGCAGAATGCGGATGAACTTCTTCGGCGCTTCCTGCTCCTGCAGGCCAGCGGATTGAATCAGGAATACGAAAGGACCAGCGCTACCATCCATGATCGGCACTTCGGACGCGGAGAGCTCGACGTAGGCGTTATCGATGCCCAGGCCTGCCATGGCCGAAAGCAGGTGCTCTACCGTATCCACCTTGACATCACCATTGATCAACGTGGTCGACATGGTGGTTTCACCGACATTCCCGGCCGATGCGCGGATTTCCACGACAGGGTCGAGATCGGTGCGACGGAACACGATGCCAGTGTCCACCGGTGCCGGCTTCAGGGTCAGGTAAACCTTTTCCCCCGAATGCAGGCCAACGCCGGTGGCACGGATAATGTTCTTCAGGGTGCGTTGTCTGATCATGGCTTGGCCGCTATATCGCTAGTTGCGAACTGTTTTCAACAATGGTCGGAAATGATAGCAGAACCGACCTTTGCTGAACACCAATCACTTTCATACTCCTGATAAGTTTCATCAATCAGCCTGACGGCGCAGGAACGCCGGAATATCCAGGTAATCGAGATCGTCCTGGGTATTGAGCTTGGCTGCGGTAGCCGCGCCGCTGTGGCTCTGACGCTGCACGGTCGGACGCTCGTAGTCCTTGTAGTTGACCGACTGCTCGCTGCGCGGTTGTTGCGCGGCAGGCTGCTGGGCAACCGGCTGGCTGACGGCGACCTGCACGGTGTTGTCGATCACCTTGACCGGCTTCTCCATGCGCGCGCCCAGACCGGTAGCGACCACGGTGACGTGCAGTTCGTCGCGCATGTCGGCGTCGATCACGGTACCGACCTTGACGGTGGCCTGCTCGGACGCGAACTGCTCGATGATGTTACCCACGTCGGAGTACTCGCCCAGCGACAGGTCCGGACCTGCGGTGATGTTGACCAGGATGCCGCGAGCGCCCTGCAGGTTGACGTCTTCCAGCAGCGGGTTGCGGATCGCCGCCTCGGTGGCTTCGCGCGCACGGTTCGGACCGCTGGCGCAGCCGGTACCCATCATCGCCATGCCCATCTCGCTCATCACGGTCTTCACGTCGGCGAAGTCGACGTTGATCATGCCCGGACGCTTGATGATGTCGGAGATACCGCGCACGGCGCCGGCCAGCACGTCATCGGCCTTGGCGAAGGCGGACAGCAGGCTGGCATCCTTGCCCAGGATGGTCAGCAGCTTCTCGTTGGGAATGGTGATCAGCGAGTCGACGCTCTCGGCCAGCGCGCGAATGCCCTCGTCGGCAATCACCATGCGCTTCTTGCCTTCGAACGGGAACGGACGGGTGACCACGGCCACGGTCAGGATACCCATCTCCTTGGCCACTTCGGCGATCACCGGAGCAGCGCCGGTACCGGTACCACCGCCCATGCCGGTGGTGATGAACACCATGTCGGTGCCCTGCAGCACTTCGGCGATGCGCTCGCGGTCTTCCAGCGCGGCCTGACGACCGACCTCCGGATTGGCGCCGGCACCCAGGCCCTTGGTCACGCCCGGGCCGAGCTGCAGCACGGTGCGCGCACCGATGTTCTTCAGCGCCTGCGCATCGGTGTTGGCGCAGATGAACTCGACGCCTTCGATGTTGCTGACGGCCATGTGATTGACCGCGTTGCCGCCGCCACCACCGACACCGATGACCTTGATCACCGCACTTTGTGGAATGTTGTCTACTAGTTCGAACATGATCCCTCTCCTTCCTTTCTAGTTGTAACGCCTACTGCAAATTTAGAAATTGCCTTGGACCCAGCGCTTGATACGCTCGAGTACCGGGGTCTTGCTTTCGTCCTGGTAAGGACTGCCCACCGACATGGAAATGCCGTCGTGCTGCTTCTGCAGCCCGTACAGCAGCAAGCCCACACCGGTGGAATAAATCGGGTTGCGCACGACATCGGCCATGCCCTTGACGCTGTGCGGCACGCCCAGGCGCACCGGCATGTGGAAGATTTCCTCGGCCAGTTCGACCGCGCCTTCCATCTTCGCCGTGCCACCGGTCATGACGATGCCGGCCGGAATCAGGTCTTCGTAGCCGCTGCGACGCAGCTCGGCCTGGATCAGGGTAAACAGCTCGTCGTAACGCGGCTCGACCACCTCGGCCAGGGACTGGCGCGACAGGTCACGGGGCGGACGATCACCGACGCTCGGCACCTTGATGGTTTCCCCGGCACCGGCCAGCTTGGCCAGGGCGCAGGCATAACGAATCTTGATTTCCTCGGCGTACTGGGTCGGCGTACGCAGGGCCATGGCGATGTCGTTGGTGACCTGATCGCCGGCGATCGGAATCACGGCGGTATGGCGGATGGCGCCTTCGGTGAAGATGGCGATATCGGTGGTGCCGCCACCGATGTCCACCAGGCACACGCCCAGTTCCTTCTCGTCCTCGGTCAGCACCGAATACGCGGATGCAAGCTGCTCGAGGATGATGTCGTCGACCTCGAGGCCGCAGCGACGCACGCACTTTTCGATGTTCTGCGCGGCGTTCACGGCACAGGTGACCACGTGCACCTTGGCCTCCAGACGCACGCCGGACATGCCCAGCGGTTCGCGCACGCCCTCCTGGTTGTCGATCACGTAGTCCTGCGCCAGGGTGTGCAGCACCCGCTGGTCCGCCGGAATGGCGACGGCCTGCGCGGCGTCGAGCACGCGCTCGATATCGGCGCCGCTGACCTCGCGATCGCGGATGGCGACGATGCCGTGGCTGTTCAGGCTGCGGATGTGGTTGCCGGCCACGCCGACGAACGCCGAGTGTATACGGCAGCCGGCCATCAGCTGGGCCTCTTCCACCGCGCGCTGGATCGATGCCACGGTGGACTCGATGTTGACCACCACGCCCTTCTTCAGCCCGCGCGACGGATGGGTGCCGATGCCGACGATCTCCAGCTGGCCGTCGGCCGTCACCTCGCCCACCAGCGCCACCACCTTGGAGGTGCCGATGTCCAGGCCAACGATCATCTTGCCGCTATGCGCGCTACTCATTTAATCCTGCCTCTTCTCAATTCACTTTCTGCTCGGCCGCAGCCGGCTCCACCGGCTCACGCCAGGCCACGGCCAGGCCGTTGGCATAACGCAGGTCGATGCGCGCGATCTTCGCGCTCTGGTCTTTCAGTTCCCGCTCGTAGATGGCGGCGAACCGACGCATCTTTTCCACCACGTGGTCCCGTCCCAGCAGGATGTCGATACGCTGCCCGCTGGCATTCTCGGTCGCCGAGAGGAACCAGCTGCCCCTCTCGCGCAACTGCAGCCCGACCACGGTGAAGCCCATCGGCCGCAACAGCTGGCTGAGCATCTGGTACTGCTGCATCACCTTGGTCTGCGCACGCTTGGGCCCGGACAGCTGCGGCAGGTGCTGGTAGTTGTCCACCTCCTGCGGGGCAAAGGCCTGACCCAGGTTGTTGAGCAGCGCCTCGTCGCCCCAGCGGGCGATGGGCAGTTGTTCTTCCAGGCGCACGTCGATCTGGTCCGGCCAGACGCGGCGCACCTCGGCATGGGCGATCCAGGGCATGCGCTCCAGTTCCTCGCGCATGCCACGCAGATCGACGCTGAAGAAGTTCGCGGCGATGAACGGGGCGATGCGGCGCTGCACGGCCTGCTGACTGACATAGGCCAGGTCGCCCTGCACGCTGATGCGCGCAATCGGACGATCGGCATAGGGCAGCAGGCGCTGCGCACCCTCGTATGCACCGAAACCCAGGCCGAGCAGCAGCAGCGGCCAGAGCAGACGGCCCATCCAGGCGAAGTCCGGCTTGGGCATGCGCAGGCGCATCGGCTCCTTGGCCACCAGACGGCTGGCGCCACGCGGCGCGGGCTTGCCGCGCTGCGGAGCCCTCAGCGAGTCCTGATGACGCAGAGCGATACTCATCGCTTAACCCCTCGCCTCGACGCTGTCAGCCAGGATCGCCAGCACCAGCTGCTGGAAATCCAGGCCGGCAGCGCGCGCGGCCATCGGCACCAGGCTGTGATCGGTCATGCCCGGTACGGTGTTCACTTCCAGCAGCCAGAACTGGCCACTGGCATCCTGCATCACATCGGCGCGCGCCCAGCCCTGGGTACCCACGGCTTCACAGGCGCGCGCGGTCAGGTCCTTCAGCTCGGCTTCCTTCTCGGCGGACAAGCCGCAGGGAATGCGGTACTGGGTGTCATCGGCCAGGTACTTGGCGTCGTAGTCGTAGAAGCTGTGCGGGGTACCCAGGCCAATCGGCGGCAGCACTTCGCCACGCAGCACGGCGATGGTGTATTCCGGACCGGCGATCCACTGTTCGACCAGCACCTGGCTGTCGTAGCGGGCGGCATCCTGCCAGGCCGCGAGCAGCGCCTGGGCACTGTCCACCTTGGCCATGCCGATGCTCGACCCTTCGTGGGCCGGCTTGACGATCAGCGGGAAGCCCAGCTCGGCCGCAGCGGCCTCGCAGTCGGCCGGCGAAGTCAGCACGGCGTGGCGCGGCGTCGGCAGACCAAGGCTGTGCCAGACCTGCTTGGTGCGCAGCTTGTCCATGGCCAGGGCAGAGGCGAGGATGCCGCTGCCGGTATAGGGAATGCCGGCACACTCGAGCAGGCCCTGCATGGAGCCATCCTCACCGCCGCGACCGTGCAGCACGATGAAGGCGCGGTCGATCTTCTCGCGACCCAGACGCTGCAGGAAGTCATCCCCCACATCGATGCCGAAGGCGTCCACACCGGCGGCCTGCAGGGCGCCGAGCACGGCATTGCCGGACTTCAGCGAGACCTCGCGCTCGGCGCTCTTGCCGCCGAACAGTACGGCGACGCGGCCGAAGGCCTTGGGGTCGAGGGTACTGTGCAGACTCATTTCGACTCCCCCACGAACAGCGGGTGCTTGATCAGTTGCGGCGCCACTGCGCCGATATCGCCGGCGCCCTGGCACAGCAGGATGTCGCCGGCACGCAGCAGCGGCTTGAGCAGCGGTGCCAGATCGACGCCACGCTCGACGTAGATCGGATCGAGCTGGCCACGCTGCCGGATGCTGTGGCACAGCTGGCGACTGTCGGCGCCCGGAATGGGTTCCTCGCCGGCCGGGTATACTTCCACCAGCAGCAGCACGTTGGCCTCACCGAGCACCTGCACGAAGTCGTCGTACAGATCACGGGTGCGGCTGTAGCGGTGCGGCTGGTAGACCATCACCAGGCGGCGTTCCGGCCAGCCACCACGCACGGCCTTGATCACCGCGGCGACTTCGCGCGGATGGTGGCCGTAGTCGTCCACCAGCATCACGCTACCGCCGTCGACCGGCAGCTCGCCGTAGACCTGGAAGCGCCGGCCGACACCCTGGAAGCCCGACAGACCGGCGACGATGGCCGCATCGTCGATGCCTTCGTCGCTGGCGATGGCGATGGTGGCCAGGGCATTGAGCACGTTGTGATTGCCCGGCATGTTGACCGACACGTCGAGCGGCTCGCAGTCCGGACGCAGCACGGTGAAATGGGTCCGCATGCCTTCCTGGCGCACGTTGATGGCGCGCACGTCGGCATCCTCGGAGAAGCCGTAGGTCACGGTCGGACGACCGATCTGCGGCAGCAGCTCACGCACCACCGGGTCGTCGACGCAGAGCACGGCCAGACCGTAGAACGGCAGGTTGTGCAGGAACTCGACGAAGGTCTTCTTCAGTTTGTTGAAGTCGCCGCCATAGGTGCTCATGTGGTCGGCATCGATATTGGTGACCACCGAAACCATCGGCTGCAGGTGCAGGAAGCTGGCGTCGCTCTCGTCCGCCTCGGCAATCAGGAAGCGGCTGGAGCCGAGCTGGGCGTTGGTACCGGCCGCGTTCAGGCGGCCGCCGATGACGAAGGTCGGGTCCAGGCCACCGGCAGCGAACACCGAGGCCAGCAGGCTGGTGGTAGTGGTCTTGCCATGGGTACCGGCCACGGCGATGCCATGGCGGTAGCGCATCAGCTCGGCCAGCATCTCGGCACGCGGCACCACCGGGATGCGCCGGTCCAGAGCGGTGGCGACTTCCGGGTTGCTGGTGTTGACGGCGCTGGATACCACCAGCACATCGGCCTGCTCGGCGTTCTCGGCACGATGGCCGATGAAGATCTGCGCGCCGAACTTCTCCAGGCGCTCGGTCACTGGCGAGGCCTTGAGGTCCGAGCCGGACACTTCATACCCCAGGTTCAGCAGCACCTCGGCAATACCGCACATGCCCACACCGCCGATACCGACGAAATGGATGCGGCGGATACGGCGCATGCGCCGCACTTCGGCCTTTACGGCAGCGGGAGACTTAGCCACGGATCACCTCCTGGCAGATGTCGACCACCGTACGGGTGGCATCGGGCTTGGCCAGGCGCCGCGCGGTAGCGCCCATGACGTTGAGTTTTTCCAGGTGCATCAGAACCTCGGTGAGCTGCGCGGCGAGCTCGCCTGCGTCAGTGGCATGTTGCGGAAGAAGGACAGCGGCGCCCTCCTTCGCCAGGTATTCGGCGTTGCGGCTCTGGTGGTCGTCGATCGCATGCGGCAGCGGCACGAGGAACGACGGCAGACCAGCGGCGGCGAGTTCACTGACGGTCAGTGCGCCGGCACGGCAGACCACCAGGTCGGCCCAGCCATAGGCACGCGCCATGTCCTTGATGAACGGCGCGACCTCGGCTTCGACCGCGGCATCGCGATAACGCTCCGCAGTGATTTCCGCGTGTTGCTTGCCTGCCTGGTGGAACACCTGCGGACGCACGTCGGCAGCGACCTTGGCCAGCGCGGCAGGCAGCAACTTGTTCAGCGGTTCGGCGCCCAGGCTACCGCCCAGCACCAGCAATTTCGGCTTGCGCCCGGCCAGCGGCTCGCGCGGGGTTTCCAGGAACAGCTCCTCACGCACCGGGTTACCCGTGGTGCGCCGCCTGTCGGAGGCCGTGAAGGTGTTCGGGAAGGCCTCGCAGATGCGCGCGGCGATGTGCGCGAGCAGGCGATTGGCGGTACCGGCGACGGCGTTCTGTTCATGGATGACCAGCGGCACACCGGCCATGCGCGCGGCCAGGCCGCCCGGCCCGGTCACGTAGCCACCCATGCCGAGCACGCACACCGGCTGAAGCTCGCGCACGATGCGCCGTGCCTGCAGCAGCGCACGCAGCAACTGGAACGGTGCCTTGAGCAGGGACAGCTTGCCCTTGCCACGCAGGCCGCTGACATCGATCAGGTGCAGCGGCAGATCGGCCTGCGGCACCAGTTCGTTCTCGATGCCACGCGGCGTCCCCAGCCAGTGCACGCTGTAGCCGCGCGCCTGGAATTCGCGCGCGCAGGCCAGCGCCGGGAACACGTGCCCGCCGGTGCCGCCCGCCATGATCAGGACATTACCGCGCATGGGCGACCTCCTCGCTCGGCTCGACGAAGTCGTCTTCGCTGAACTCGATATCCTCGTTGCCCAATACGTTGCGCCGCTCCCACTCGATACGCAGCAGGACCGCCAGGCTGACGCAGCAGATCACCAGCGACGAACCGCCGTAGCTGAGGAACGGCAGGGTCAGGCCCTTGGTCGGCAGCAGGCCGGTGTTCACCCCGATGTTGATCAGGAACTGACCGATCCACAGGAACGACAGCCCGTACGCCACGTAGGCGGAAAAGAACTGCTTGGCCTTCTCGGCCCACAGGCCGATGTACAGGCCGCGCACGCAGACGAAGACGAATAGCGCCAGGGTCACCAGCGAACCGACCAGCCCCAGCTCCTCGGCCAGTACCGAGAAGACGAAGTCGGTATGCGCCTCGGGCAGGTAGAACTGCTTCTGGATGCTGTTGCCCAGGCCGACGCCGAACCATTCGCCACGGCCGAAGGCGATCAGCGCCTGGGTCAGCTGGTAACCGGAGCCATACTGGTCGGCCCAGGGGTCGGTGAAGGTGATCAGACGCTGCAGGCGGTATTCCTGGGTCTGCACCAGAACGAACACGGCCCCCACGGCCAGCGCCACCATCAGGCCGAAACGCAGCAGGCCGACGCCACCGAGGAACAGCATGGCCATGGCCGAGCCCATCATCACCACGGTGGCACCGAAGTCCGGCTCCAGCAGCAGCAGGCCGGCCATCGGCAGCAGCACCACGAACGGCTTGAAGAAGCCCATCCAGCTCTCGCGCACCTCTTCCTGGCGCCGCACCAGGTAGCCGGCCAGGTAGACCACGACGAAGACCTTGGCGATCTCCGATGGCTGTACGTTGAACGCGCCGAAACCGATCCAGCGCCGCGCACCGTTGACCTCGCGGCCGATACCGGGAATCAGCACCAGCACCAGCAAGCCGATGGCCGCCAGCAACAGGATCCAGCCGTAGCGCTGCCAGAAACTCATCGGGATCATCAGCACCACGCCGGCGGCGCCCAGGCCGATGGCCAGGTACACCAGGTGACGGATCATGTGGTACAGCGGGTTGCCGGACATCGCCGCCGCCACCTCCGAAGAGGCCGAGGTGATCATCACCAGCCCCAGACCGAGCAGGCCCAGGCAGCCGGCCAGCATCGGGAAGTCGACATCGAAGCCGCGACCGAACAGCGGTGAGGGACGAACGCGCAGGAAGCCCAGCATCAGTGCAGTCCCCCCACGGCCTGGGCGAACAGGCGCCCGCGTTCCTCGAAGTTCTTGAACATGTCCAGGCTGGCGCAGGCAGGCGACAGCAGCACGGCATCACCGGCCTCGGCCAGCTCGCAGCCACGCTGCACCGCTTCCTCGAGGGTCCCCACCCGCACCAGCGGCGCGGCGTCGCCCAGGGTTTCGGCGAGCCGCTCGGCATCACGCCCCAGCAGCACCACGGCGCGGCAGAAACGCGCGACCGGCTGTTTCAGGGCGGAGAAATCGGCACCTTTGCCGTCACCGCCGGCGATCAGCACCAGCTTGCCGGCGATGTCCGCGCCCAGGCCTTCGATGGCGGCCAGCGCGGCACCGACGTTGGTGGCCTTGGAGTCGTCGTAGTAGTTCACCCCGGCGCGCTCACCGACCCACTGGCAGCGATGCGGCAAGCCGGCGAACGTGCGCAGGGTGGCAAGCATCGCCTCCATCGGCAGGCCCGCGGCATGACCGAGCGCCAGCGCCGCCAAGGCGTTGGACTGGTTGTGCGCGCCGCGAATCTTCAACTCGCTGACCGGCAGCAGTGCGTCGAAGCGGAACGCCAGGGCCTTCTCGCCATTTTCCTCGAGCAGACCGAAACGCTTGAAGTCGGGTTTGCCCAGGCCGAATTCCCAGCAGGTCACCTGGTCGGCGATCAGCGGCCGCGAGAGGGCATCGTCACGGTTGATCACCACCTGACGCGCGCCACGGAAGATCCGGTGCTTGGCCAGATGATAGGCCGGCAGCCCGCTGTAGCGGTCCATGTGGTCTTCGCTGATGTTCAGGCAGGTGGCCACTTCGGCATTGAGCTGATCGGTGGTCTCCAGCTGGAAGCTGGACAGTTCGAGCACGTACAGCTCGACATCGTCGGCCAGCAGATCCAGCGCCGGGGTGCCGAGGTTGCCGCCCACCGCGACCCGCTTGCCGGCCGCAGCCGCCATCTCGCCGACCAGGGTGGTGACAGTGCTCTTGGCGTTGGAACCGGTGATGGCGATGATCGGCGCCTTGGCATGGCGGGCAAACAGGTCGATGTCACCGGACAGCTTGACCCCACGCGCCGCGGCTTCGGCCAGCGCCGGGGTGGCCACGGCCAGGCCCGGGCTCACGTACAGCTCCGAGGCGCGGCTGAGAAAGTCCGCATCCAGCTCGCCGCAGCGCACTTCCACCTGCGGGTAGTCGCGCTTGAGCGTTTCCAGCTCCGGCGGATTCGCGCGCGTGTCGGCCACGGCAAAGCGCACGCCCTGCTGCGCCAGGAAGCGCACCAGGGACATGCCGCTCTTGCCGAGGCCGACAACGATGCGGAATTGGTCGGAAGCGATCAACGACACGCGCAATTACCTCAGTTTCAACGTGGCCAGGCCGATCAGCACGAGAATCACGGTGATGATCCAGAAACGGACGATCACGCGCGGCTCGGGCCAGCCCTTGAGTTCGAAGTGGTGATGAATCGGCGCCATGCGGAACACACGCTTGCCGGTCAGCTTGAAGCTGGCGACCTGGATGATCACCGACAGGGTTTCCATGACGAACACGCCGCCCATGATGAACAGCACGACCTCCTGGCGAACGATCACGGCGATGGTGCCCAGTGCGGCGCCGAGCGCCAGCGCGCCGACATCGCCCATGAACACCTGCGCCGGGTAGGTGTTGAACCAGAGGAAGCCGAGGCCGGCGCCGACCAGCGCCGCGCAGAACACGATCAGCTCACCCGAACCCGGCACGTAGGGAATCAGCAGGTACTCGGCGAAATTCACGTTGCCCGACAGGTAGCAGAAGATGCCCAGCGCACCACCGACCATCACGGTCGGCAGAATGGCCAGGCCGTCGAGGCCGTCGGTGAGGTTGACCGCGTTGCTCGAACCGACGATGACGAAGTAGGTCAGCACCACGAAACCGATGCCCAGGGGGATGCTCACGTCCTTCAGCAGCGGCAGGATCAGGGTGGTCTCCACCGGGTTCTGCGCCGTCATATAAAGGAAGAAGGCCGCGCCCAGGCCGAACACCGACTGCCAGAAGTACTTCCAGCGACTCGGCAGGCCACGCGAGTTCTTCTCGATCACCTTGCGGTAGTCATCGACCCAGCCGATCGCACCGAACAGCAGGGTCACGGCCAGCACCACCCACACGTAGCGGTTGGACAGGTCGGCCCAGAGCAGGGTGCTGACCGCTATCGCGGTGAGGATCAGCGCGCCGCCCATGGTCGGTGTGCCCTTCTTCGACAGGTGCGACTGCGGGCCATCGTTGCGCACGGCCTGGCCGATCTGGCGCACCTGCAGGGTGCGGATCATCCACGGGCCGAGCCACAGCGACAGCGCCAGGGCGGTCAGTACGCCGAGGATGCCGCGCAGGGTCAGGTACTGAAAGACCGCGAAGCCCTTGTGGAACTGTTGCAGGTACTCCGCCAGCAGCAGCAGCATTTAGTGACTCTCCCCAGATACGTCGCACAGCGCCGCCACGACCTTGTCCATGGCTGCGCTGCGTGAACCCTTGATTAGTAATGTGCTGCCGGCCTGTTCGGCACGAAGCGCTTCGATCAGTTCGGCCTGATCGGAGAAATGGCGACCCTTGGCGCCAAACTCTTCAACCGCATGGCGCATCAGCGGGCCGATGGCATACAGCGCGTCGACCTTGCCGGCGGCATGGCGGCCCACATCGCGGTGGCCCTGCTCGGCCCACGCGCCCAGCTCGCCCATGTCGCCAAGCACCAGAACGGTGCGGCCGGAGAAGGCGGCGAGTATATCCACCGCCGCACACATCGACACGGGGTTGGCGTTGTAGCTGTCGTCGATTACCCGCACACCGTTCGGCGCCAGTTGTGCGACGGCGCGACCCTTGACCGGTTGCAGGCCCTGCAGCCCCTTGACCATGGCAGCCAGCGGCATGCCCAGGGCATGGGCGGCGGCGCAGGCGGCCAGGGCGTTGGCGACGTTATGCTCGCCCAGCAGGTTGAGCTGGATACGCGCGCTGCCCAGCGGGCTGCGCAGGATGAACCCCGCGCAGCCGCGCTCGTCGCGGGTCAGTTCACTGCCATGGAAATCGGCACGGGTGTCACGCAGGGCGAAACTCAGTACCTGGCGCCCCGCGGCGCGGCGCTGCCAGGTGGCGAACGCCTTGTCATCGAGATTGAGCACGGCCACGCCGTCCTGTGCCAGTCCCTCGAGAATCTCGCCCTTGGCTTCGACGATCTTTTCCGGGCCACCGAACTCGCCGACATGAGCGTTGCCGGCATTGTTGATGATGGCCACGTGAGGCCGGGTCAGGCTGACGGTGTAGGCGATCTCGCCGACATGGTTGGCGCCCAGTTCGATCACACCGGCGCGATGCTCCGGCGCCAGTTCGAGCAAAGTCAGCGGCGCACCGAGGTCATTGTTGAGGTTGCCACGGGTGGCCAGCACCGCGCCGTCCAGGCCGGCACGCAGGATGGCCGCGAGCATTTCCTTGACGCTGGTCTTGCCGCTGGAGCCGGTCACGGCCGCCAGCGGCCCGCTGAACGCCTGACGATTGAGCGCACCCAGCTGACCGAGGGCCATGCGGGTGTCGCTGACCAGCAACTGCGGCAGCGGCGCACCCGCCACTTCACGCTCGACCAGCGCAGCGACGGCCCCCTTGGCAGCGACTTCCGCCAGATAGTCATGACCGTCGAAGCGCGGCCCGGTCAGCGCCACGAACAGCTGACCGGCGGCGATGCTGCGGCTATCGGTGCCGACGGCGGAGAAGGCGACATCGGTGCCGATCACACGACCATCCAGATCACCCGCGACTTCGCTGAGCAGCCAGGGCTTAAGCATGGGCCGCCTCCCAGGCCGACAGGGCCTTGTTCGCTTCGCTGAGGTCCGAGAACGGCTGACGCACACCCATGATTTCCTGGTAATCCTCGTGGCCCTTGCCGGCCAGCACCAGCACATCGGCGGCATCGGCCTGGGCAATCAGCCTGGCGATGGCGTCGCCACGACCGTGAACGAACTGCACCGCCTCCGGCGCGGAGAAACCGGCGCGGATATCCTCGATGATCTGTGCCGGGTCCTCGGTGCGCGGATTGTCGTCGGTCACCCAGACCACGTCCGCCAGGCGCTCGGCCACGGCGGCCATCAGCGGGCGCTTGCCGCGATCACGGTCACCGCCACAGCCGAACAGGCAGACCAGGCGACCTTCGACATGCGGGCGCATGGCTTGCAGCACCTTTTCCAGGGCATCCGGCGTGTGCGCGTAGTCGACCACCACCAGCGGCTTGTCAGCGCCACCGAGGCGCTGCATGCGGCCAACCGGCCCCTGCAGCTGCGGCAGCACCTTGAGAATCTCGTCGAGCGCGTAGTCCATGCCGAGCAGGGCTCCGACCACGGCAAGCAGGTTGCTCAGGTTGAAACGACCGAGCAGGCTGCTGCGCAGCACACCTTCGCCACGCGGCGTGAGCAGGCGCGCACGCACACCGTGATCGTCGAACTGCGCGTCGCTGCAATAGAGGTAGGCGGCACTGTCTTCCAGGCTGTAGCCGATCAGACGCGATTCGTGCGCCTGCGCAGCCAGCTCACGACCGAAGGCGTCATCGAGGTTGAGCACCCGGCAACTCAGGTTCGGCCAGGTGAACAGCCTGGCCTTGGCAGCGCCGTAGGCCTCCATGCTGCCGTGATAGTCGAGGTGGTCACGCGACAGGTTGGTGAACACCGCGACATCGAATTCCAGTGCGGCGACACGCCCCTGGTCCAGGCCATGGGAGGACACTTCCATGGCGACGGCGCGCGCACCGGCCTGCTTGAGCGAGGCCAGGGTCGCCTGTACACCGACCGGATCGGGCGTGGTGTGCTTGCCCTGTTCCAGCGCGCCATGGAAACCGTTACCCAGGGTACCGACGATGCCGCACGGCTGGCCGAGCAGGTCGAGGGCCTGCGCCAGCAACTGGCTGACACTGGTCTTGCCATTGGTGCCCGTGATGCCGACCAGGTGCAGGCCACGGCTCGGCTCGCCATAGAAGCGTCCGGCGATGGCCGAGAGCTGGCCAGACAGGCCCTTGACCGGCACCAGCACGGCGCTCTCGGCATGCATCTCGGCAGCGCCCTCGGCCTCGTAGGCGACCGCAGCCGCGCCGCGCGCGATCGCGTCGACGATATGTACACGGCCATCCTGCTGGGTGCCGGGCACGGCCAGGAACAGATCACCCGGACGCACCTTGCGGCTGTCCAGCGTCAGCTCACGAATCAGCACGCTGCCATTGGCGGCCGGCAACAGTTGATTGAGCGGCATGGGCATCAGTTGCGCCCTCCCTGTGCGACAGCGACGGACTTCTGCGCCTCGGAGGGCAGATTGTCCGGCGCGATATTCATCAAGCGCAGCGATCCGGCCATCACGCGGCTGAACACCGGCGCAGAGATCAGGCCGCCGTAATAGGCGCCCTTGCCAGGTTCGTCGATGACTACCACCAGAGCGATGCGCGGGTCCTGAGCCGGGGCGAAGCCGGCGAACAGCGAACGGTAGGAGTTGGCCCGGTAGCCCTTGCTGCCGACACTGGTCTTGCGTGCGGTACCGCTCTTGCCGGCCACGTGATAGCCGGGTACCTGAGCGCGGAACACGCCTCGCGGCGCCTCGATGACCTGCTGCATCATGCCCCGTACGGTCCTGGCCACTTCGCCCGGCACCACCTGCGTCGCGTGCGGCTTGTCGTCCACGCGGATCATCGACAGCGGCGTCATGCCACCGCCATTGGCCAGCGCGGAGTAGGCGTGCGCCAGTTGCACGGCGGTTACCGAAAGGCCATAGCCGTAGGACAGCGTGGCAGTTTCCGCCTCGCGCCACTGGCGATGGTTGGGCAGGTTGCCCACCCGTTCACCGGGGAAGCCCAGGCCGGTATCGCGACCGAAGCCGAGGTCGCTGAACACCCGGTACAGCTGCTCACCGCCGACATCGAAGGCGACCTTGCTCATGCCCACGTTGCTGGAGTTGATCAGGATGCCGGTCAGGTCCAGCGCCGGCCCCTGGGTTCGGGACACGTCACGAATGGTGTAGCGACCGATCTGCAGCGTACCGTTGCCCACCTGGACGATATCGCTGGGCTTCCAGCGACCGGTCTCCAGCGCGGCGGCCATCGACAGCGGCTTGATCGTCGAGCCGGGCTCGAAGACATCGATCATGGCGCGATTGCGCATGGCTGCCGGGGTCAGGTTGCGCCGGTTGTTCGGGTTGTAGGTGGGGTGGTTGACCATGGCCAGCACCTCACCGGTCTTCACGTCGACCATCACCAGGCTGCCGGCCTTGGCATCGTTTTCCAGCAGGGCGTTGCGCAGCTCGCGATGAGCCAGGTATTGCAGACGCAGGTCGATGGACAGGGCCAGGGCCTTGCCAGCCTTGGCGTTCTGCACCACCTGCACGTCCTTGATCAGCTTGCCGCGGCGGTCCTTGAGCACCTGACGCTTGCCCGGCACGCCGGCCAGCCAGTCCTCGTAGGCCAACTCCATGCCTTCACGACCACGGTCGTCGATGTCGGTGAAGCCGACCACATGGGCGGCGACCTCGCCGGCCGGGTAGAAACGACGGAATTCCTCGATGGCGTAGACGCCAGGCACCTTCAGGTCGAGCACGCCCTGGCCCTTTTCGGGGGTCAGGCCGCGCACCAGGTACATGAACTCGCGATCCTTGTTCTGCTCCAGACGCTCGGCGAAGCTCTTCGGCTCCTGCCCCAGCGCGGCAGCCAGCGCCGGCCATTGTTCGCGCCCGGCCTGCAGCTCCTTGCCGTTGGCCCACAGGGTGGTCACGGGGGTGCTGACGGCCAGCGGCTCGCCATTACGGTCAGTGATCAGGCCACGGTGCGCGGGAATCGGAATGTGCCGCACGCTGCGCGCATCACCGTGCGCCTTGAGGAAATCGTGATCGAGCACCTGCAGGTCGAGCATGCGCCAGGCGATGGCCGCGACCATCAGGGCGAGCAGCGCCAGCACCAGGCGGAAACGCCAGGGGTAGAGCGCGCCTTCGAGACCGATCATGGTCGCACCATGCGCACGGCGGCGGGATCGGGGATGTGCATCTTCAGCTGCTCGCTGGCCAGCGCCTCGATGCGGTTGTGTGCAGTCCAGGTGCTCTGCTCGAGAATCAGTCGCCCCCACTCGGCCTGAGCCTTGTCGCGCACGCTCAACTGGCCGTACAGCTCGTTGAGCAGCAGGCGATTCCAGTGCGCGCTGTACGACACCGCCACGGCAGAAACCAGCACGCCGATGAACAGCAGCAGCATCAGGAAGCTGCCGCCGGGCATGGACTTGATGAGCCGGCGGTTCACCGCAACTTCTCCGCGATGCGCATCACGGCACTGCGTGAACGCGGATTGGCCTTGAGCTCCTCGTCGCTGGCATAGACCGGCTTGCCGATCAGCTTCAGACGCGGCTCGAAGGCCTTGGGAATGATCGGCAGGTCACGCGGCAGCTTGTCCGCCTCGCCCTTGGCCTGGCGCTTCATGAACTGCTTGACGATGCGGTCTTCCAGCGAGTGGAAGCTGATCACCACCAGGCGACCACCGACTTCGAGCGACTCCAGCGCCGCCTCGAGGCCACGCTCGAGATCACCGAGTTCGTTGTTGACGAAGATGCGGATGCCCTGGAAGGCGCGCGTCGCCGGATTCTTGCCCTTCTCCCAGGCAGGGTTGGCCTCGGTCAGGACCTTCGCCAGATCGGCGGTGCGGGTGAACGGCTGCTCGACTCGGCGCTGCACCACGGCGCGGGCCATCCGCTTGGCGAAACGCTCCTCGCCATAGTCCTTGAATACCCGGGCGATCTCATCCTCGTCGGCGCGGGCGATCCAGTCCGCCGCGCTGACGCCGGCGTCGGGATTCATGCGCATGTCCAGCGGCCCGTCATTGAGGAAGCTGAAGCCACGCTCGGGATCGTCGAGCTGCGGCGACGACACGCCGAGGTCCAGCAGGATGCCCGAGACCTGGCCGTCGAGGCCGCGGACAACAGCCTCCTCGCCAAGTTCCGCAAAACTGCGCTGCACAACGACAAAGCGGCCGTCTTCGGCCGCCAGTGCTTCCCCGGTAGCTATTGCCAGGGGATCTTTATCGAATCCCAACAACCGCCCATCTGGCCCGAGCTTCTGCAGGATCAATCGGCTGTGCCCACCCCGACCGAAGGTGCCGTCCATATAGCAACCGTCGCCGCGCACGGCGAGTCCCTCGACGGCCTCGTCGAGCAGCACGGTGATATGGCGGTAGTTGGTATCGGTCATGGTCACAGGATCAGGTCACGCAAATCATCGGAAAGAGCGCCCGGCTGCTTGATGGCAGCGAGGTCGGCCTCGGCTACGGCATTCCAGGAATCTTCATCCCAGAGCTGGAATTTATTCAGCTGACCCACGAGCATCGCTCGCTTGTCCAGCTTGGCGTACTCGCGCAAACGCGGCGGTACCAGGAAGCGGCCACTGGCGTCGAGCTCGAGGTCGACGGCATTGCCGATCAGCAGACGCTGCAGGCGGCGGTTCTCTTCACGGAAGGAGGCCAGCTCGCGCAGCTTGTTCTCGATCAGCTCCCATTCGGCCAGTGGATAAACGCAAAGACAGGGGTCGACGGCATCGATGGTCACGATCAGCTGGCCACCACAACGCGCAACGAGCTCGTCACGATACCGACTCGGCATCGCGAGGCGCCCTTTGGCGTCGAGACTGATGGCGTTAGCTCCGCGAAACACGGCTGCGCTTCCCCTGTAATTAGCTTTCCATGCCCAAAAAAACCCACTTCATGCCACTTCCCACCACTTGCGCACACTATAGGAATGGGCACGCCCCACCGTCAAGGCACGCCAGAAGGGAAAAATCCTTACAGGACGGAGATTTAGCGAACGAAAGCGAGAAGAAAAGCGATGCAGGAAGGCGGATTCTGCAGGCAAAATTCAGCCACAGCAGCAAGCTGAAATTCGAACTTAAAGTAATTTCTTAAGAGTAAGACTTTTTCGGTATCAGACGAGCGGGGGATAGAAGTACAACGAGAGGAAGAAAAGAGGAGAGTCGATCTGTAAGCCGGGTTCTGTCGAGGACAGTCATTCCTCTACGGCGTACATCACTGCACGCCTTTAGCAACCTACCCGGTTCCAGCGCGGGCCACGCCAATGGAACCCTATTTGGTCTTGCTCCGAGTGGGGTTTACCTAGCCACGGACTGTTACCAGCCGTGCGGTGCGCTCTTACCGCACCTTTTCACCCTTACCGGCGCCGAAGCGCTTAGGCGGTTATTTTCTGCGGCACTTTCCGTAGGCTCACGCCCCCCAGGCGTTACCTGGCACTCCGCCCTATGGAGCCCGGACTTTCCTCCCCCCCGCATCGCGGAACGAAACGAGGCAGCGACTGTCCGATCGACTCTCCGCCGACAAGGTTACCGACAGGCGCCCTCGAGAACAAGCTCGGCGCTCAGCCTTGACGCTGCAATGCCACCTGATAGAGCAGGTTCTTGCGCACCCCGGTGATCTCGGCCGCCAGCGCTGCCGCGCGCTTGAGCGGCATTTCCGCCAGGAGCAGATCGAGCACCCGCAGCGCGTCCGCGTTCACCGCCTCTTCACCTTCCGGCGCCTGCCAGCCTGCCACCAGCACCACGCACTCGCCGCGCTGCTGATTGCTGTCCGCCGCGACCCAGGCGCACAACTCGGCCAGCGGCAAGCCCTTGAGCGTCTCGAAGGTCTTGGTCAGCTCACGCGCCAGCAATGCCGGACGCTCCTCACCGAAGACACTGCGCATATCCTCCAGGCACTCGAGAATCCGGTGCGGCGCCTCGTAGAAGATCAGCGTGCGCGGCTCCTCGCGTACCTGCTCGAGACGAGCGCGGCGTCCAGCGGCCTTCGCCGGCAGGAAGCCCTCGAAGATGAAACGATCGGACGGCAGCCCGGCCGCCGACAGCGCGGCGATCAGCGCACAGGCTCCCGGCACCGGCACCACCGGATAGCCGGCAGCGCGCACCTGGCGCACCAGGTGGTAGCCCGGATCGGAAATCAGCGGCGTGCCCGCATCGGAGATCAGCGCTACATCCTCGCCCGCCTGCAGACGCGCGAGAAAGCGCCCGCCCTGCTCGCGCTCGTTATGCTCGTGGCAGGCCGCCAGCGGCGTCTCGATGCCGAAGTGCTGCAGCAGGCGCACGGAATGCCGGGTGTCCTCGGCAGCGATCAGCGCCACCTCACGCAGAATGCGCAGTGCCCGCGCACTGATGTCGTCCAGGTTGCCAATCGGCGTGGCGACCACATAAAGAGTGCCGGGCTGGACGCTGGTGACGACGGACTGACTCACGGGTAACACCTCGTTAATTGAAAGAGCGCTCATTCTAGCCGCTTCCGACCCAGCGGCATCGCACCATCCTTGGCGCTTGGGTACAATCGCCGCTTGTTTTGCTCAAGTATCAGGATGACCCGATGATCGCTAGTCTGCGCCCTCTTTCCGCCATCTTCCTGGCCGGCATGCTTGCGGCATGCGCCAGTTCGCCCAACAACGGCCTGGGTGAACTGCCACGCACGCCCAAGGCCAGCATTGAGCAGATGCTGCAACAGGCGGCCGAGAGCAAGCCCGAACAAGCCGCCCTGCTGCGCCTGTCCGCAGCCGACCAGGCCTATCGCCAGAACGATGTGGCCGGCTCCGCGCGCATTCTCGAACAGATCGACCTTGCCAGCCTGCAACCCGCCCAGCAGATGTTCGCCAGCACCCTGAACGCGGAATTGGCGATGGCGCGCAAACAGCCCAAGAGCGCCCTGAAGGCCCTGCGTCATCCCAGCCTCGAGCGCCTGAGCGAACTGCCCGTAGAACAGCAGATCCGCACCCAGCTGGTACGCGCTCGCGCACTGGAAGCCGACGGCCAGGCACTGGCCGCCGCCCGCGAGCGCGTCTTCATCGCGCCCCTGCTGAGCGGTCAGCAGGCCCAGGACAATCACGAGAAGATCTGGGAGCTGGTCGCCAACCTGCCGGAGCAGACCTCCGCCGGTGGCGACGCCGACCTGGCCGGCTGGCTGGCACTGGCCCGCGTGACCAAGGGCGCGGCAACGCTCGAACAACAGCAGGACGCCATCGACCAGTGGGTCGCGCAGAACCCGCAGCACCCAGCGGCGATGCAGCTCCCGGAAGCACTGGTGAAACTGCGCGAGCTGGCCAGCCAGCCCCTGACCCGCATCGCCCTGCTGCTGCCACAGGAAGGCCAGCTGGCCAGCGTGGCCCGCGCCCTGCGCGACGGCTTCCTCGCGGCTCACTACGAGGCACAGCAGGCCGGGCAGAATCCCCCGGACGTGAAACTCTACGACAGCGCCCGCATCGGTTCGCTGGACGCCTTCTACCAGCAGGCACAGGCCGACGGCGTGCAACTGGTGGTCGGCCCGCTGGAGAAGCCGCTGGTCAAGCAGCTCAGCGATCGTGAGCAGCTGCCGATCACCACGCTGGCCCTCAACTACAGCGACGCCGGCCAGGAAGGCCCTGTGCAGCTGTTCCAGTTCGGCCTCGCCGCCGAGGACGAAGCGCGCGAAGTCTCGCGCCGCGCCTGGAGCGACGGCATGCGCCGCGCCGTGGCCCTGGTACCGGCCGGCGAATGGGGCGACCGCGTGCTGGACGCCTTCCGCCAGAGCTGGCAGGCCCAGGGCGGCACCCTGATCGCCGCCGAGCACGTGGACCAGCCCGTCGAGCTGGCACGCCAGATCGCCGACCTGTTCCAGCTGCGCGAGAGCGAAGCACGCGCCCGCCGCCTGCAGAACACCCTGGGCAGCAGCGTCGATGCACTGCCGGCACGCCGCCAGGACATCGACTTCATCTTCCTCGCCGCGACACCGCAGCAGGCGCAGCAGATCAAGCCGACCCTGGCCTTCCAGTACGCCGGCGACGTACCGGTCTATGCCACCTCCCACCTGTTCACCGGCACCCACAGCCAGGCCCAGTACCAGGACCTCGAAGGCATCCGCTTCTGCGAGACCCCATGGCTGCTGGACGCCCACGCACCGCTGCGCCAGGAAGTCACCCAGCAGTGGCCGCAGGCCGGCGGCAGCCTCGGCCGCCTGTACGCGATGGGTGTCGACGCCTATCGCCTGGCGCCACGCCTGGGCCAGCTCAAGGCCCTGCCGGAGTCGCGCATCGACGGTCTTTCCGGCACCCTCAGCCTCAACCAGGCCCAGCGCGTGGAACGCCAGCTGCCCTGGGCCGAGTTCCGCGGCGGCCAGGTCCAGCGCCTTCCTGAAAGCCTCAATTGAGCACCCACAACGACCTGGGACGAGCCGCCGAACAGGCGGCCCGTCAGCATCTGGAACGTAATGGCCTGCGCCTGATCGAAGAGAACTGGAGCTGTCGCCGTGGCGAGCTTGATCTGGTCATGCTCGACGGCGATACAGTAGTATTCGTCGAAGTCCGCGCCCGCCGCCACAGTGCCTGGGGCGGCGCCCTGGAGAGCATCGATGCGCGCAAGCGTGGCAAGTTGGTCATCGCCGCCGAGCTCTTCCTCCAGCAGGAATCCCGCTGGGCCCGCCACCCCTGCCGCTTCGACGTGGTCGCCATCAGTACCGATGGCGCCACTCGCCTCGACTGGATCAAGAACGCCTTCGATGCCTGATGGCCGTACACTCAAGGTTTAACCGATGGACATGCAATCCCGAATCTGCCAGCTCTTCCAAGCCAGCATCGACACCAAGCAGCAGGCCATGGAAGTCCTCGCACCCTACATCGAGCACGCCAGCCTGGTCATGGTCCAGGCACTGCTCAACGAGGGCAAGATTCTTTCCTGCGGCAACGGTGGTTCGGCCGGTGACGCCCAGCACTTCTCCTCCGAGCTGCTCAACCGCTTCGAGCGCGAACGCCCGAGCCTGCCCGCCGTGGCCCTGACCACCGACAGCTCGACCATCACCTCGATCGCCAACGACTACAGCTACAACGAGATTTTCTCCAAACAGATCCGCGCACTGGGCCAACCGGGTGACGTGCTCCTGGCGATTTCCACCAGCGGCAACTCAGCAAATGTCATCCAGGCCATTCAAGCTGCGCATGATCGCGAGATGACCGTGGTCGCCCTGACTGGCCGCGACGGCGGCGGCATGGCATCGCTGCTGCTGCCGGAAGATGTGGAAATCCGCGTTCCAGCCAAAGTTACCGCACGCATCCAGGAGGTCCACCTGCTGACCATCCACTGCCTGTGCGACCTGATCGACAGCCAATTGTTTGGGAGTGAAGAATGAAGCGTTTCGCCCTGATCCTGGCCACCCTGGCCGTTACCCTGAGCCTGGCAGCCTGCGGCAGCCGCAGCATCGGCAACAAGATCGATGACCAGTTCCTCGGCCCGGACGTCGCCTCCAGCATCAGCAACGCGCACGCCGACCTGTCCAGCCCCACCTCGCGCATCGTCGTCACCGCCTACAACGGCGTGATCCTGATCGCCGGCCAGACGCCACGCAGCGAGCTGAAGGACCTGGCCGCCCAGCGCGCGCGCAATGTCCAGGGCGTGAAGAAGGTGTACAACGAGCTGCAGGTCCAGCAGCCGGCCTCGCTGCTGGCGCGCAGCAACGACTCCCTGCTCACCAGCAAGATCAAGACGCAGATGCTGGCCGACAGCAACGTGCCGAGCACCAAGATCAAGGTCATCACCGAAAACGGCATCGTCTACCTGCTCGGCGTGGTCAATCGCAGCGAAGCGAACGCAGCGACCGCCGTGGTCCAGAGCGTATCGGGCGTGCAGAAGGTGGTGCGCCTGTTCGAGTACACCAACTGAGACAACGGCAAGCCGGCAGCCTCGAGCTGCAAGCAAAGAAAACGGGCGCCCCAGGGCGCCCGTTTTCATTTCCACCTCACAGCTCGCCGGTAGCGTGCAGCCGCTTCACTTCACCACTTTCAGGCTCGGCCGGCCACTCGGGCGCGGCGGCTCGCCACCGGACGGGCCATCATCATCCGGGCCCGGCTCGTCGGCAGCACCGGCGAGCGGCGGCTCCATGTCGAACACCATGCCCTGCCCGTTCTCCCGCGCATAGATCGCCAGGATGGCCGCTGACGGGATGTAGAGGCTGTGCGCCACACCGCCGAAGCGCCCTTCGAAGCTGACCGCCTCGTTGTCCATGTGCAGGTGACGCACCGCACTGGGCGATGCGTTGAGCACGATCTGCCCGTCACTGGCGAACCCCGGAGGCACCTGCACCCCCGGATACTCGGCATTGACCAGCAGGTGCGGCGTGCAATCGTTATCGACGATCCACTCGTACAACGCGCGGACCAGATAGGGACGACTGGAATTCATGTGATCCTCCTTCTCAGCGCATTGCGCGCTCGACAGCGGAAAGACTGGCCTGAAAGGCCTCACGGGCAAACTGGCGCTCCATGTAGTCGAGCAGCGGCTTGGCCGGACGCGGCAACTCGATGCCCAGCAACGGCAATCGCCAGAGGATGGGCAGCAGGCAGCAATCCACCAGGCTCAGCTCGTCACTGAGAAAGAACGCCTTGTCAGCGAACAGCGGCGAGACGCCCGTCAGGCTCTCGCGGAGCTCCTTGCGCGCCAGCTGGCGCTCCGCCTCCTTGCTGCGTTTGTCGAGAATGCGGTCAACCAGCGCACACCAGTCACGCTGGATACGGTGCATCAGCAAACGACTGTTGGCGCGTGCGACCGGATACACCGGCAGCAGCGGCGGGTGCGGATAACGCTCGTCCAGATACTCCATCACCACGGACGATTCGTACAGCGCCAGGTCGCGATCGACCAGCGTCGGCAGACTGCCGTAGGGGTTGAGCTCCGCGAGCTTGGGCGGGCAGCGGCCCTGCTCGACATCGATGATCTCGACGCTGACACCTTTCTCGGCGAGCACCAGACGCACGCGATGGGAATAGTGGTCGGCGGGGTCGGAGTAGCAGGTCAACCTGTTGGTCACCGCCATGGCGATCCTCCTCGCTTTTATTGGATGTTCCAGAAACACGGAAATTGTCTGCGGCACTTCCGACATCGCTGCCAGCAGCGCAGAGCGCGCCTGACATGACGAGGAAGAAAAACGCCTCGAGCAACTCTTGATTCGCTGGCCGCCACCTCACAAGGCAGCACCAGGATGCTAAAGCACAAAAACCTGCGCGCCCATCAGGGCGCGCAGGTTCGAGACGGAACCCGGAACGACTTAGTGCACGTCCTTCCAGTACTCACGTTTGAGCAGGTAGGCGAACACGAAGAAGAACGCCAGGTACAGCAGCACGTAGGTGCCGATGCGCTGAGACTTCAGCTTGACCGGGTTGGCCGAGTAGGCCAGGAAGGTCACCAGGTTCTTGATCTTCTCGTCGAACTCGGCCTCGCTCAGGGTGCCGGTGTTCGGCTCCACGGTCAGCTGATCACAGGCTTCGTGAGTGATCGGCGCGCCGGTCAGCGGGTCGTACTGCTTCTTGCCATCGGTGACCACCTGAACCTGCTTGCAACCGATGACCTGGTTACCTTGCAGGCCGACCAGCACGTTCGGCATGCCCACGTTCGGGAACACCTTGTTGTTGGCGCCCAGCGGACGGGTCGGGTCGGCGTAGAAGCTGCGCAGGTAGGTGTACAGCCAGTCGTTGCCACGCACGCGAGCCACCAGGGTCAGGTCGGGCGGAGCCGCACCGAACCACACCTTGGCGTCGTCGGGTTTCATGCCGATCTTCATGTGGTCGCCGATCTTGGCGCCGCTGAATACCAGGTTCTCCAGCATGATTTCGTGCGGCACGCCGAGGTCATCGGCAACCCGCTCGTAACGCTGAAACTTGGCCGAGTGGCAGCCCATGCAGTAGTTGGCGAAGGTACGCGCACCATCTTGCATGGCAGCCTTGTCGGTCAGGTCGATGTCGACCTTGTCCAGGTGCACGTTGCCACCGGCCGCGAAGCCCAGGGCCGGCAGTGCAGCGAAAACAAATGCAGCAAATAGCTTTTTCATCAGCCCGTCACCCTTTCCGGAACCGGTTTGGTCTTTTCCATCCTGGTGTAGAACGGCATCAGGATGAAGTACGCGAAGTACAGGATGGTGCACACCTGCGACAGCAGGGTACGACCCGGGGTCGGTGCCAATACACCCAGTACGCCGAGGATGACGAAGGAAATGCAGAACACCACCAGCCAGATCTTGCTCATCCAGCCCTTGTAACGCATGGACTTGACCGGGCTACGGTCCAGCCACGGCAGGACGAACAGCACGGCGATCGCAGCACCCATGGCAATGACACCCATCAGCTTGTCCGGCACGGCGCGCAGGATGGCGTAGAAGGGCGTGAAGTACCACACCGGGGCGATGTGCTCAGGCGTCTTGAACGGGTTGGCCGCTTCGAAGTTGGGCTTCTCGAGGAAGTAACCACCCATCTCCGGGAAGAAGAACACCACGAAGCAGAACACGAACAGGAAGACCACTACGCCGACGATGTCTTTCACGGTGTAGTAAGGGTGGAAGGCGATACCGTCGAGCGGTACACCGTTCTCGTCCTTCTTCTTCTTGATGTCGACGCCATCCGGGTTGTTCGAACCGACTTCGTGCAGCGCCAGGATGTGCAGCACGACCAGGCCGAGCAGGACGATCGGCAGGGCGATCACGTGCAGGGCGAAGAAGCGGTTCAGGGTGATGCCGGAAATCAGGTAGTCACCACGGATCCACTGGGTCAGGTCGTCACCGATCACCGGAATCGCACCGAACAGCGAGATGATCACCTGGGCACCCCAGTAGGACATCTGGCCCCACGGCAGCAGGTAGCCCATGAAGGCCTCGGCCATCAGGCAGAGGTAGATCAGCATGCCGAAGATCCACACCAGCTCACGCGGCTTCTGGTAGGAGCCGTAGAGCAGACCGCGGAACATATGCAGGTAGACCACCACGAAGAACGCCGAAGCGCCGGTGGAGTGCAGGTAGCGGATGATCCAGCCGTACTCCACGTCGCGCATAATGTACTCGACGGACGCGAAGGCTTCCTCGGCGGACGGGGTGAAGCTCATGGTCAGCCAGACACCGGTGAGGATCTGGTTGACCAGAACCAGCAGCGCCAGCGAGCCAAAGAAGTAGAAGAAGTTGAAGTTCTTCGGGGCGTAGTACTTGGAGAGATGGTCTTCCCACATCTTGGTGGCGGGGAAGCGCGCATCCACCCATTCCATGAATTTGCTCATCAGGCCTTCTCCTGGTCCACACCGATGATGATCACATCATCCGTCTCGTAGCTATGCGGCGGTACCGGCAGGTTCAGCGGAGCCGGCTGGGCCTTGTAGACGCGCCCGGCGAGGTCGTAACGAGAACCGTGGCAGGGGCAGAAGTAGCCACCGACCCAGTCGGCGCCCAGATCGGCAGGCGCCACTTCCGGACGGAAGGACGGCGAGCAGCCCAGGTGGGTGCACAGACCGACCACGACCAGCAGCTCCGGCTTGATCGAGCGAACAGTCGGGTCCACGTAGGTCGGCTGTACCGACGCCTGGGACTCGGGATCTGCCATGCGATCGTGGATCTTGGTGAGGTTACCCAGGATCTCCTCGGTACGGCGGACGATGAACACCGGCTGACCGCGCCACTCAGCAACCATCTGCTGGCCAGCCTCGATCTTGCTGACGTTCACCTTCACCGGTGCACCGGCCGCCTTGGCCTTGGCACTGGGGAACCATGACCCCACGAACGGAGTCGCAGCACCTACCGCTCCCGCCGCGCCCACCACAGAGGTGGCCGCGACCAGAAAGCGACGTCGGCCTGCATTCACGCCGTCATTGCTCATTCAGTCGTCTCCCATCAGCTTTGTGGCCTGTTGTTCAGGCCTCTACTAAGTAAAAATCGGGCCGCGCAAAAAATTCGCCAAATGGTAAAGAAAAGCCCCTTTTCTGACAAGGTAATTACCCTGGAAGAGGCCGGCGAAAGCCTTGGCGCGCGCGGCTTGCGGGTATGCGGCACGTTGTCGCAGCACTTTGCCACCCCCATAAAAAACGCCCAGCTCCGTAAGGAAACTGGGCGCTTTTGGAAGCGTAGTAGCGATTAACGCTTCGAGTACTGCGGACGCTTACGCGCTTTGCGCAGACCGACTTTCTTACGCTCGACTTCACGGGCGTCACGAGTGACGTAACCGGCTTTACGCAGCGGGCTGCGCAGGGTCTCGTCGTACTCGATCAGAGCGCGGGTGATGCCGTGACGGATGGCACCGGCTTGACCGCTGACACCACCACCGGCAACGGTGACGAAGATGTCGAACTTCTCGACGGTCTCGGTCAGCTCCAGCGGCTGACGCACGACCATGCGAGCGGTCTCGCGGCCGAAGAACACGTCCAGGCTGCGGTTGTTGATCGAGATGTTACCAGTGCCCGGACGCAGGAATACGCGCGCGGTTGCGGTCTTGCGACGGCCAGTGCCGTAGTTTTGAGTCGCCGACATAATGAACTATTCCGTTAAATCTTCAGTTCTTGGGGCTGCTGAGCGGTGTGCGGGTGAGCGGCACCCTTGTACACTTTCAGCTTACGGTACATGTCGCGACCCAGCGGGTTCTTCGGCAGCATGCCTTTGACCGCGGTCTCGATCACGCGCTCAGGGGCACGAGCGATCAGCTTCTCGAAGTTGATCTCTTTGATGCCGCCCGGGAAACCGGAGTGGGAGTAGTACTTCTTGTCGCTGGCTTTGGCGCCGGTTACACGCACCTGCTCGGCATTGATCACGACGATGTAGTCGCCGGTATCAACGTGCGGGGTGTACTCAGGCTTGTGCTTGCCACGCAGACGGCTCGCGATTTCGGTGGCCAGACGACCCAGGGTCTGACCAGCAGCATCAACGACGAACCAATCGCGTTTTACTGTTTCCGGTTTAGCAGTAAAAGTTTTCATTCTTTATAGCCTCAGGGGCCGCCCAGCAAAAATAGACGGCGGATCTTACTGGTTAGTGCGTACTTTGACAAGTCAAAGGCAGCCGCATACGGACGCTATCGGGGGCTCGGGTCAGCGCGTCCACAGTACGGCAAGATTCTTCGGCAGGCGGCGCATCACTTCCACCGCAGAAAGAGGTGCCGGATTATCCTGATTGCGAAAAAAATTTCAACCTGATTGTATGACTCTTTTGCCAAGGAGCACCCCATGGAATACCGCAAGCTGGGCCGAACCGATCTCGATGTCAGCGCACTGTGCCTGGGCACCATGACCTGGGGCGAGCAGAACAGCGAGGCCGAAGGCCATGCCCAGATCGAACGCGCCAAGGCCGGCGGCATCAACTTCATCGATACAGCCGAGATGTACCCGGTACCGCCGCGAGCCGAGACCTACAGCAAGACGGAGCAGATCATCGGCAGCTATTTCCAGCAGCGCGGCGACCGCGCCGACTGGATCCTGGCCAGCAAGATCGCCGGCCCCGGCAATGGCATAAGCCACATTCGCGACGGCCAGCTGAAATTCGATCGCCAGCACATCGTCGCTGCCCTGGACGCCAGCCTGAAGCGCCTGCGCACCGACTGGATCGACCTCTATCAGCTGCACTGGCCAGAACGCCCGACCAACTTCTTCGGCCAGCTGGGCTATCGCCACCAGGACAGCGACTTCACGCCCCTGGAAGAAACCCTCGCCGTGCTCGACGAGCAGGTCAAGGCCGGCAAGATCCGCCACATCGGCCTGTCCAACGAAACGCCCTGGGGCACCATGAAGTTCCTGCAACTGGCCGAGAGCCGTGGCTGGCCGCGCGCCGTGTCGATCCAGAACCCCTACAACCTGCTCAACCGCAGCTTCGAAGTGGGCCTGGCCGAGGTCGCGATTCGCGAGCAGTGCGGGCTGCTGGCCTACTCACCACTGGCGTTCGGCATGCTCAGCGGCAAGTACGAGGGCGGCGCGCGCCCCGAGGGTGCGCGCATCAGCCTGTTCAGTCGCTTCGCCCGCTACACCAACCCGCAGTCGGAGGCGGCCTGCTCGCGCTACGTCGCACTGGCCCGCGAGCATGGCCTCGATCCCGCGCAGATGGCCCTGGCCTTCGTCACCGCGCAACCTTTCGTGACTAGCAACATCATCGGTGCCACCAGCCTGGAACAGCTGGAGAGCAACCTGGCCAGCGCCGAGCTGAGCCTCTCCGCCGAGGTGCTGGCCGGTATCGAGGCGATCCACAAGGCGCAGCCCAACCCGGCGCCCTGAACTCCATGAAAACGAAAAAGCCCGGCAATGCCGGGCTTTTTCTTGCCGCGCCGCGCACTCAGACCAGCGAGCGGGCGATGATTTCCTTCATGATCTCGTTGGTCCCGGCGTAGATGCGCTGCACCCGCGCATCAGCCCAGGCACGCGCCACCGGGTACTCCCACATGAAGCCGTAGCCGCCGTGCAACTGCACGCACTCGTCGAGCACCTTGCACTGCAGATCGGTGCCCCAGTACTTCAACATCGCGGCGGTCGGCACGTCGAGCTTGCCCTGCAGATGCAACTCCAGGCAGCGATCGACGAACACGCGCCCGACCTGGATCTCCGTGGCCATCTCGGCCAGCTTGAAGCGGGTGTTCTGGAAGTCGGCGACCGCCTTGCCGAACGCCTTGCGCTCACGGGTGTAGTCCAGCGTCCAGTTCAGGGCGGCCTCGGCCGAGGCCAGGGCGCCGATGCCGACGGTCAGGCGCTCCTGCGGCAACTCCTGCATCAGGTAGGCGAAGCCCATGCCCGGCTGGCCCAGCAGGTTTTCCCTGGGCACGCGCACGTCCTGGAAGAACAGCTCCGAGGTGTCCTGCGCCTTCATGCCGACCTTCTCCAGGCGCTTGCCCTTGGAGAAACCGGGCGTATTGGCCTCGACCAGGAACAGGCTGGTGCCCTTCGCTCCGGCCTTGGGATCGGTCTTGGCCACCACGATGACCAGATCGGCCAGCCAGCCGTTGGTGATGAAGGTCTTCGAGCCATTGATCACGTACTCGTCGCCGTCCAGCACCGCGGTGGTCTTCACGCCCTGCAGGTCGGAGCCGGCCCCCGGCTCGGTCATGGCGATGGCGGTGACCATCTCGCCGCTCACCAGCTTGGGCAGGTAGTGCTGCTTCTGCGCCTCGCTGCCGTAATGCAGGATGTAAGGCGCGACGATGTCCGAGTGCAGGGAGAAGCCGATGCCGGTCAGCCCCAGGCGACCGATTTCCTCGATCACCACGGTGCTGTAGAGGAAGTCGGCGGCCATGCCACCGTACTCTTCGGGGATGTGCGAACAGAGCATGCCGGCCTCCCCCGCCTTGTTCCACAGCGCGCGGTCGATGTGGCCATCCTTCTCCCATTGCTGATGGAAGGGCACGGCCTCCTGCTCGAGGAACTTGCGTACGCTGTCGCGAAACAATTCATGGTCGGAGCTGAATATCGTTCTGGGGATCATGGCGCTACCTGTGTCTGGCTCGGGCAAAAATCTGGCCTCGACTTTAGCCAAGCAAACGCTTGGTTACACTGGACACAAGCGCCAAAAAATAAGACGATCCAGCCGCTGCTTGACCACTTAGCCTTGAACAAGAACAACGAACCATGGTTATTCCACAGCCGCGTGCGGCCTTGCACCGCGTCAGCATTCTCGCCACCGATGGCGTATTCGCCTCCACCCTCATGCAAGCCAAGGACTTTTTCCACATGGCCGGCATTCGCCATGCCCGCCAACAGGGACTGGGCCACGAACCCCCTTTCGAGATTCACCTGGTGAGCCCGGACGGTCTGCCGGTGAACAGCTTCAGCAAGGTGCAGGTCCCGGTGGACGGCGGCCTGGATGCCTGCGACGTGATCATCCTGCCCGCCTTCTGGGACGACTTCGACGCGCTCAGCCGCCGGTACCCACAGGTGCTGGAGTGGCTCAGGCGTCAGCATGCGGCCGGCAGCGCAATCTGCGGCGAAGCCAGCGGCGTGTTCTGGATGGCCGAGGCCGGCCTGCTCGACGGCAAGGAAGCGACCACCTACTGGCGCTTCTTTCGCGAGTTCGCCGAACGCTTCCCCAAGGTGCTGCTCAATCAGGACAAACACCTGTCCGACGCCGACAATCTGTACTGCGCAAGCGGCGTCACCTCGGCATGCGACCTCTACATCTATCTGATCGAGCGCTACTGCGGCACGGGCGTGGCGCAGGGCGTGGCACGCGACATCCTCTACGAAGTGCAGCGCAGCTATACCCCCGGGCGCATCGGTTTCGGCGGGCAGAAGCTGCACCAGGACGTCACGGTGCTGCAGATCCAGCACTGGCTGGAGGAGCACTACGCCGACAAGTTCCGCTTCGAGGACGTCGCCCGCGAACACGGCATGAGCATTCGCAACTTCATGCGCCGCTTCCAGGGCGCCACCGGCGACAAACCCCTGCATTACCTGCAACGCCTGCGCATCGAGACGGCGAAGAGCCTGCTCTCCGCCACCCGCAAGAGCATCAAGACCATCAGCTACGAGGTCGGTTACGACGACGCCAGCTTCTTCGCCCGCCTGTTCCGCCAGCACACCGAGCTGTCGCCGAACCAGTACCGTCGCCAGTTTCAGCAGAAGGACAAGCAGGACTGAGGTACGTCCAGCGGCAGCGCAACGCCTGCCGGCTGGACGGCAAAACGCCAGCCCACCCTTGGTTAGGTTGGCGCCCCGCCATGGCGCCCTATGATCGGTCGGTGCACATAACAACAACAGGTTCACCGCTATGCGCCGTCTATTGATTGCCCTGCTTGCCACCGCCAGCCTGAGCGCTGCCGCAGCCGACAACTGGAAACCCTTCCCGCTCGACCAGAGCGCCTACGACTACAGCGGCGACAAGCTGCGCCAGGCCTGGCCGCAGCTGACTCGCGGCTTCGGCGACTACCCCTTCCCCGATGCCGACTGGGTGGTGACCATGGCCACGAGCTATCCGCAGGCGCTGGAGAAGACCGTCGCCGCCGGCACCGGCTTCACCGGCAAGCCGGAAGAAGCCGAACGATATGCGCAGCAACTGCAGGACGTGTGGCGCCTGATGTTCCGTGGCGATTTCGCCCAGGCCAAGGAGCAGGGCCTGGCCCTCGGCGTCGGCGGGCAGATCCCGGCGATGTTCGCCCAGGTCATCTATGCCATGTTCCTGGTGCCGGACCAGGCCGAGAAGCACCGCCTGCTGGAAGAAGTGATCGCCTACACCGACGAGGCTGGGGACCTGGTGCAGGCGGACACCGTCGCCCAGTTCGGCCGCGTCTACGCCAAGGCGCGCCTGGGCGAGGAACTGTCGGTACCGGTCGTGCTCAAGCGCGGCTACACCTCGCAGATCCCGGAGGAACTCAAGGCGCTACTGGCCAAGCAGCCGCAGCAGCCCTTCGCGCTCGCCCTGTATGGCGGCTATGAAGCCGGGGTGATTCGCAAGGTGGGCAAGCTGGTCGGCCGGATGACCTACGGCGTCAGCGCGGACAACATGGAGAAGTACTTCCGGCGCAGCTTCCAGGCCCGCGACGACCTGCCCATCGGTCACTACGAATACGCCAACGCACTGACCTACGTGTACGGCGACGATGAAGAGCAGAAGGTCATCGAGCACCTCAGGCTCGCCGCGGCGATCAAGCCGATCAACGCCATGGAAGCGCTGGAAGTGGCCCACGCGCAGAAGCTGCTGGCTCAGTACCAGCACAAGCTGGCGCAGAACTGACCGGCTGGCGCCAGCAGGCGCTGCATCGGCACCAACGAAAAAGGCGACCTTGTGGGTCGCCTTTTTCGTTTCGCCGTTCCTCAGGGCCGGTGTGGGCGCGAGAGGAACTCGTGCGACTGCATCTCCAGCAGACGGCTCAGCGTGCGCTGGAACTCGAAACTCAGGCGACCGCCGGTATACAGATCCTTGAGCTCCACCTCGGCGGAGATGATCAGCTTGACGTTGCGGTCGTAGAACTCGTCCACCAGGTTGATGAAGCGGCGCGCCATGTCGTCCTTGGCCACGCTCATCTGCTCGACGTTGGCGAGGATCACCGCATGGAAGATCTTGCCCAGCTCGATGTAGTCGTTCTGGCTGCGTGGGCCGTCGCACAGCTCGCGGAACTCGAACCAGGCCACGTCCTCGCAGACGCGCACGGCATTGATGGCGCGGTTCTCGATCATCAGCGCCTCGTTCTCGACCATGTGCGTGCAGTCAGGCAGCAGGCTCTGGAAGCTCTTGCGCAGGCTTTCCTCGGCGGCCACTCCCAGCGGGAAGTGGAACAGCTCGGCCTGCTCCAGCGCGCGCAGGCGATAGTCGACGCCACTGTCGACGTTGACGATGTCGGTGTGCTGCTTGAGCAGGGCGATGGCCGGCAGGAAGCGCGCTCGCTGCAGACCGTCACGGTACAGGCCGTCCGGCACGATGTTGGAGGTCGCCACCAGGGACACGCCGTTCTTGAACAGCTCCTCCAGCAGGGTCGCCAGGATCATCGCGTCGGTGATGTCGCTGACGAAGAATTCGTCGAAGCAGATCACCCGCGCCTCGTCGGCGAAGCGCTTGCCGATGATGGTCAGCGGATTCTTCTCGCCCTTGAGGGTCTTCATTTCCTCGTGCACGCGCTTCATGAAGCGGTGGAAGTGGGTGCGCATCTTCTGCTCGAAGGGCAACGCATCGAAGAAGGTGTCGACCAGATAGGTCTTGCCGCGCCCTACTCCGCCCCAGAAGTACAGGCCTTTGACCGGCCCCTGCGGCTTCTTGCCGAACAGCTTGCCCAGCAGCCCGCCCTTGCCCTGGTCGGAGGCGACCAGGTCGTCGTACAGACGCTGCAGGTGGCGAACGGCATTTTCCTGGGCCGCGTCATGGAAGAAGTCGGACCGTTTGAGATCGGCCTGATAACGCTCGAGGGGAGTCATGATTCGTTAGAGCCTGTTCAAAGTCTGCTGCGCGTCGGGTCTGTCGCGTGAGAAGCAAGCCCGGAATGCCCATGTACGCCCGTACAGGGTGCTTCCTCGCCTGCCTCTGGCTTGCGAGCCTGCAAGCAGGCGCTCGGCCGGGCAAGTAAAAACGGGGGCGTCACTTTAGCGACGCCCCCGTGGATTGGCAATCCGTGCACGTCGGACGGATGCGTGACGCCCCCGCGTTCACGGGAGCGCAATCCCCGATCAGTCCTGCGGTGCCAGCGCCTCGCGCAAACGCTGGATGGCGGCCTCCAGGGCCTGCGCATCGGCGAACTCGGGGCTGCTCGCCACGCTCTCGCCATCGATCCAGACCGAGAAGAACAGGCCGTCTGCGCGCACATCCAGCGCTTCTCCAGCCTGCAGGCGCTTGCCGACCATGCCGGACGACTTGCCATCGGCAAACGACTTCGACAGCAACAGCTGCTCGCCATCGGCGTCCAGCAGGCGGAAACGGAAACTACCGTCATCATCGCGGAAGCTGACGAAACGCGCGCTCTTGGCCGCTTTCTTCTTCTCGCTGCCGGCCGCCTGCACCTGCTCGCGGAACGAACGCAGGCCAACCGCTTCGCGCAGTTCGCCGAGGAACGGCGTGGCGATGCGGCGCGCCTTGGCGGCGCCGGCGAGGAGAATGTCCTCAAGGTCGGCGGGCCTGGCGATCAGCGCGTTGTAGCGCTCGCGAGCCTCGCCCAGCTCGCCTTCCAGCAGCAGGTACAGACGGTTCTTCGCCTCGCCCCAGGCCAGCCCGGCCTCCAGCTCGGCGCGGAACTCGGCCTGCTGGGTGGAAGATGCAAAGGCCTGGTACAGGGTGAACAGGTGCGAGCCGTCGACATCCTTGGGCTCGCCCGGCAGCCTGGAGTCGGTGACGATGCGTGCGATCGCCTCCTTGAGCTGCTTGCTGGTACCGAACAACGGGATGGTGTTGTCGTAGCTCTTGCTCATCTTGCGGCCATCGAGGCCAGGCAAGGTGGCGACTTCTTCCTCGATCACCGCCTCCGGCAGGACGAACAGGTCCTTGCCCTTGCCGAACAGGTGGTTGAAACGCTGACCGATGTCACGTGCCATCTCCACGTGCTGGATCTGATCGCGACCGACCGGCACCTTCTGCGCGTTGAACATGAGGATGTCCGCCGCCATCAGCACCGGGTAGCTGAACAGGCCCATGGTCACGCCGGCGTCCGGGTCTTCGCCGGCCTCGACATTCTTGTCCACCGATGCCTTGTAGGCATGGGCGCGGTTGAGCAGGCCCTTGCCGGCGACGCAGGTGAGCAGCCAGCACAGCTCGGGGATCTCGGGGATGTCCGACTGGCGATAGAAGGTCGCCTTGTCCACATCCAGGCCCAGTGCCAGCCAGGTGGCCGCGATCTCCAGGCGCGAACGCTGGATGCGCGCGGGATCGTCACACTTGATCAGCGCATGATAGTCGGCGAGGAAGTAGAACGAGTCGGCATCCGCGGCGCGGCTGGCGACGATGGCCGGGCGAATGGCACCGGCGTAGTTGCCCAGGTGCGGCGTGCCGGTGGTGGTGATACCGGTGAGGATACGGGTGGTCATAGTGATTCGCTTGTCTTGCTGCAATGACTAGGCGGGGCTCAGAGACGAGGCAGAAGGAGGTCCTTCAGATCGGTCAGCTTGCCATGGAAGAAGTGGCCGCATTCTGCCACTTTCAGCAGTTCATGGGCACGCCCGAGATTGGCCGACCAGTCGTAGACCACCTGTGGTTCCACCACTTCATCCGCCTCCGGCTGGATCACCACCAGCGGGCACTGGCTCGCCGGGGGCGTATCGCCGCCGAGGCGATGCACGGCGGGCGCCACCATGAACAGCTTGCTGGGTGTCCGATCCTGAGCCTCCAGTCGTGCACCCAGGGCCGCCGCGACGAAACCGCCGAAGGAAAACCCCAGCAGGGTGATGGGCAGGTCCGGGTAGCGTTCCTGCAACCAGGCAGCGACCGCCTCGGCATCGTCCACCTCGCCGGCGCCCATGTCATGGCTACCTGCGCTGGCACCGACGCCACGGTAGTTGAAACGCAGGGTGTGATAGCCGCAATCGCGCGCCGTGCGCTGCAGGGTAGACACCACCTTGTTGAGCATGGTCCCGCCCTGCACCGGATTGGGGTGGCAGACCAGGGCAATGCCACGGGCGTCAGGCACTTCCAGCAGAAGGGCTTCGAGCTGGCCCACCGGGCCGGGAATGAAAATGGGGGTTTCGCGACTGAGCAACACTGAACTCCGTGACCCCGCAACGGGTCGACTCGTCTAGCAAACTGCCTGTGCGGCAAATGAACCTGTTCAGCGTCTCGCGAGCCGGAGCAATGCAGGGCCAAAACAGGGGAGGAAGCGCAGTGTACTGATGTACATGAGCATTCCGAACCGGTTTTTACCGCAGCAGTGCCGACGCGCAGTAGACTCCGAGCAGGTTCTGGTCGTATACAGCACAGGCTCAAGCCGCTAACGTAAAGCAAAGCCGTTTTGAGAGGAAGGACTCGTGGAACAGACACTTGCAGCCTGGTTGGTACCCGCCCTGACCCTGGTGGTCGGCATCGCCGTGGGCTTTCTGCTCGCCCGCCTGGCACCCAACGCCGCACCCGGCCGCACACAGCGGCAGATGGATGAGATGCAGGCACGCTTCGAGGCCTACCAGAACGAAGTGGTGACCCACTTCAACACCACTGCCAGCCTGGTGAAGAAACTCACCCAGAGCTACCAGGATGTGCAGGAGCATCTGTCCGACGGCGCCAACCGCCTGGCCCTGGACGAGCTGACCCGTCAGCGTCTGCTGGCCACGCTGAACAGCGCGGAAAACGCCGAGAAGCGCGAGCGCCTGACGCCGCCGAAGAACTACGAAATGCCCAAGGACTACGCGCCGAAGAACGACGGCCCGGGCATGCTGGACGAGAGCTATGGCTTGAAGAAGTAACCCGCCAGCGAGATACGAAAAGCCCCGCATCGCGGGGCTTTTTTATTGGCTGTGTCCCGTCCTGAATAAGGTTTACACCTCCCATCCCGATTTTCCGGAGAGCTAGATGGAGCAAGGTGTAAAGCGCACGCAGCGAGATTACTCGCTGTCTTTTAAATTGGCCGTCGTTGATCAGATTGAAAAAGGCGAGCTGACCTACAAGCAGGCCCAGGTACGGTATGGCATCCAGGGTCGATCAACGGTTCTGGTATGGTTGCGTAAGCATGGTCGGCAAGATTGGAGCCAAGGGGCGTCGATCCGGGCCGAGAGGAGTTGCGCGATGTCCGCCCCCAAAACGCTCACTCCAGAGCAGCGGATCAAAGAGCTTGAGCAGCAGCTTGAGTTGATGAGCCAGAAAGCTCATTTCTTCGAGACCGTCGTTGATGTCCTGAAAAAGGACTACGGTGTATCGGTCGTAAAAAAGCGATCCGGCAAGTCCTCTCGCAAGGTCAAGTCGCAGGGCTGAGCATTGCCAGGGCTTGTCAGTTTCTCGGCATCAGTCGGCAGGCTTACTACAAGCGCAACCGAGTGGCTGATAGCAAAGCACGCCAAGCAGATCGGATTGTCGAGTTTGTTCAACAAATCCGGATGCGTCAGCCACGGCTAGGCACACGGAAGCTGCACTATCTGCTGCGCTGCCAGCCTGATAGGCAGGTCCAAGTTGGCCGAGACCGGCTGTTTGAAGTCTTGGGAGAGCGCCGTTTGCTGGTGCTACCCAAGCGGGCGTATCACAAGACAACTCAGAGCTTTCACCGCTTCTATCGTCATCCCAACCGACTGAAGCCAGGCCCGAATCAAATTGTCCCATCAAGGCCAGAGCACGTTTGGGTGGCGGACATCACTTACCTGCCTGCCAGAAGCGGCCCGCTATACCTAAGCCTGGTAACAGATGCTTACTCCAGAAAGATTGTTGGCCATCATGTGCATGAGAGCCTGCATGCCGAGTCGGTTGCGCAAGCCTTTAGACAGGCACTGCGCAAACGGCGGCGGCGTCAGCCGTTAGTCCATCACTCAGACCGAGGTATTCAATACTGCTCAGCGCTGTACCAGTCACTGCATGCACGGAACGGGGTGCAATGCTCGATGACTGACGGATATGACTGCTACCAGAACGCGCTGGCCGAACGGATCAATGGAATACTCAAAACAGAGCTGCTGCTGAGCAGTCCAGAAAATCTAGAGCAGGCGAGAACGATGGTTGATGAGACGGTGCAGATCTACAACACGGAGCGGCCTCACATGGCCCTGAAAAACAAAACGCCCGATGCGGTGCATCGGGCGTTTTGAGGCCTATCGGCCTACCTGAGCAGGTGTAAACCTATTTCAGGACTAGACACTGCGATGACACGACCAAAACAGCTGGCGGTCGGCGTGCCCACCCGCTCTCGCAGCGCCTGCCGCGTTACGGGCCATCGCGACGCCCTGCTCCCTGACGAAAAAAGCCCCGCACATCTGGCGGGGCCTTTTCGTTCAGCAGAGGACGATCAGATCGCGCCGCGACTGCGCAGCAGCTCCAGCACCGCCTTGACGCCCTGCTCGATCGACTGCGACTGGGTGTCAATCACCAGGTCGGCATCCAGCGGTACGTCGTAGGGGAAGCCCTCGCCGGGGATGTTGTCGCCACCGGCCGCGTACAGCCCCTGCGGGTCACGCTCGGCGCAGATCTGCGGCGAAGCCTGCACGTAGACGGTCAGCGCACGTTCGCGGCCGATCAGCGCCTTGGCCTGCTCACGCCCTTCGGCATCCGGAGCGACGAAGGCGGCCAGTGCGATCATCCCGGCCTCGTTGAACTGACGCGCCACATGCGCGGCACGACGCCAGTTCTCGGCACGCCCGGCACGATCCTGCGGCAGCCCTTTGTTCAGGTCATGGCGCAGGTTCTGCCCGTCGAGGACGAACACACCACGGCCCATGTCGAACAGCTTGCGCTCCACCGCGTACGCCAGGGTGCTCTTGCCTGCACCGGAGAGGCCGGTGAACAGCACGGTAGCCGGCTGCTGACCGAAGCGCGAGGCGCGCTCCTCGGTCGACACGTGCGCCAGGCGACCGTGCTGACCACCGCCATGAGCGACCGGCTCGGCGATGATCATGCCGGCGCCAACGGTGCCGTTGGTCAGTCGATCGATGACGATGAACGCGCCGGTGGTGCGGTTGTGCTCGTAGCCATCGAGGGCGATCGGGGCATCCAGCGCCACCTTGACCCGGCCAATCTCGTTGAGCTTCAGCTCGCTGGCCGTGCCCTGCTCCAGGGTGTTCACGTCGACACGGTGCACGATGCTCGGGATCGAGCCTGGCACGTAGCTGGTGGCGCGCTTGATGTCGTACTTCTTGCCCGGCAGCATCGGCTCTTCGCCCATCCACACCAGCATGGCCTCGAAGCCGTCGGTGACCTGCGGACGATTGTCGGCGTGCACCAGCATGTCGCCGCGCGACACGTCGATCTCGTCTTCCAGGGTCAGGGTGATGGCCTGGCCCGGACCGGCCTGCTCCAGCTCACCTTCATAGGTGACGATGGACTTGACCCGGCTGGTCTTGCCCGACGGCAGTGCCAGGACTTCATCGCCCTTGCGCACGATACCGCTGGCCAGGGTGCCGGCGAAGCCACGGAAGTTCAGGTTGGGCCGGTTGACGTACTGCACCGGGAAGCGCAGGTCGTCGAAATTGCGGTCGCCGGAGACTTCCACGGTCTCGAGGATCTCCATCAGCGACTGGCCGGTGTACCACGGCGAGCGCTCGGACTTGTTGACCACGTTGTCGCCCTTGAGCGCCGACATCGGCACGAACTCGAGGGTGGTCGGGCGCAGGTTGATCTTCTCGGCGAACGACAGGTAGTCGGCCTTGATCTGCTCGAACACGCCCTGATCGAAGTCCTTCAGGTCCATCTTGTTGACGGCGACCACGATGTGCTTGATGCCCAGCAAGGAGGCGATGAAGCTGTGGCGCTTGGTCTGGGTCTGCACGCCGTAGCGGGCGTCGATGAGGATGATCGCCAGGTCGCAGGTCGAGGCACCGGTGGCCATGTTGCGCGTGTACTGCTCATGGCCGGGGGTGTCGGCGATGATGAACTTGCGCTTGGCGGTGCTGAAGTAGCGGTAGGCCACATCGATGGTGATGCCCTGCTCGCGCTCGGCCTGCAGGCCATCGACCAGCAGCGCCAGGTCGATATCGTCGCCGGTGGTGCCGACCTTCTTCGAATCCTTGGTGATGGCTTCCAGATGGTCTTCGTAGATCATCTTGGAATCGTGCAGCAAGCGACCGATCAGCGTGCTCTTGCCGTCGTCGACGTTACCGCAGGTGAGAAAACGCAGCAGTTCCTTGCGTTCGTGCTGAGCCAGGTAAGCGAGGATGTCCTGGCTGATCAAATCGGATTGGTGACTCATGGTGCGCGATCCTCAGAAATAGCCCTGACGTTTCTTCTCTTCCATCGAACCGGCCTGGTCGTGGTCGATGACCCGGCCCTGGCGTTCGCTGGTCTTGGTCAGGAGCATCTCCTGGATGATGTCCGGCAGGGTCGCCGCCGTGGACTCCACCGCGCCGGTCAGCGGGTAGCAGCCGAGGGTACGGAAACGCACCATTTTCTTGGTGATACGTGCCTTCTCCTCGTCGGAGAGGTGCTCGAGGATGCGCTCGTCATCGATCATGATCAGCGTGCCGTTGCGCTCGATCACTTCACGCTCGGCGGCGAAGTACAGCGGCACGATCGGGATCTGCTCCAGATAGATGTATTGCCAGATGTCCAGCTCGGTCCAGTTCGACAGCGGGAAGACACGGATCGACTCGCCCTTCTTCACCTTGCCGTTGTACACGTTCCACAGTTCGGGGCGCTGGTTCTTCGGGTCCCAGCGATGCTTGCTGTCACGGAAGGAGTAGACACGTTCCTTGGCACGCGACTTCTCTTCGTCGCGGCGGGCACCGCCGAAGGCGGCGTCGAAACCGTACTTGTCCAGCGCCTGCTTGAGGCCCTCGGTCTTCATCACGTCGGTGTGCTTGGCACTGCCGTAGGTGAAGGGGTTCATGTCCTGCGCCACACCGTCAGGGTTGATGTGGGTGATCAGATCCAGGCCCATTTCGCTGACCATCTTGTCGCGGAAACGGTACATTTCCTGGAACTTCCACCGCGTATCGACGTGCATCACCGGAAATGGCAGCTTGCCGGGGAAGAACGCCTTGCGGGCCAGGTGCAGCATCACGGCGGAATCCTTGCCGATGGAATAGAGCATCACCGGGTTGTCGAATTCGGCGGCCACTTCACGAATGATGTGGATGCTTTCCGCCTCCAGCTGCTTGAGATGGGTCAGTTTGTCGAGCATGGCTACTCACGGTTTGCTGTTATGGGGCCGGCGGGCCGTGGACGAGCGCGCACTCTATCACAGCATCTGCTTATACTCAGGGCACTGGTTAGACCGAAAAGATCTAGTGTTATACCTGCCCGTAAGCGCCATTCAGATGGGATTGGGGCAGTCGATGAACAGGTGTTCGAGGGCGAAACGCCGCGCCAGATAGTCGCCCAGGGCCTGCACACCGTAACGCTCGGTCGCGTGATGGCCGGCCGCGATGAAGCTCACGCCGTTCTCGCTGGCACTGTGGAAGGTCTGCTCGGAGGCCTCGCCGGTCAGGTACAGGTCGACCCCTGCAGTGATGGCCTGGTCGATGTAGCCCTGGCCACCGCCGGTGCACCAGCCGACCCGACGAATCAGCCCCTGCCCTTCGACCAGCAGCGGTTCGCGACCGAGGGCCTGCTGCACGTGATGGGCGAAATCGACGGCACTCATCGCCTCCGCCAGCGAGCCGACCAGACCGACGGTACGCGGGTTGTCCGGCTCCAGCGGCCCTTCGACGACGATGCCCAGCTGCCGAGCGAGCTGCACGTTGTTGCCGACCTCGGGATGGACATCCAGCGGCAGGTGGTAGGCCAGCAGGCTGATGTCATGCGCCAGCAGGGCCTTCAGGCGGCGCTGCTTCATGCCGGTGACACAGGGGTTCTCGCCTTTCCAGAAATAGCCGTGATGCACCAGCAGCACATCGGCCTCGGCCTCGATGGCCGCCTCTATCAGTGCCTGACTGGCGGTAACGCCGCTGACGATACGACGCACTTGCGGACGCCCCTCGACCTGCAGACCATTGGGGCAGTAATCGCTGATGCGCGACGCGTTGAGAAAAGCGTCAGCTTCCTCGACCAGGGTGGACAGGGCAATGGCCATGAAGATTCCTCTCAAGCTGTTGCGGGCCGCTGCCTAATTGGCGAGCACCTCACTATAATGCGCCACCTTAAGGGCGACCTTTTGCCCTCGCAACCCTCAGGATTGTCTCGATGCCCCAGGCACTGCGTTTTCTCGGTTGGCCCCTGCTGGTCGGTGTGCTGCTCGCACTGCTGCTGATTCAGCAGTACCCGGAGTGGGTCGGCTTGCCGCGCAAGGAAGTGCAGCTGGTCCAGGCACCGACCTACAGCCGCCTGCAGGAAGGCCCCGTGTCCTATGCCGAAGCCGTGGACACGGCGTCGCCGGCGGTGGCCAACCTCTATACCACCAAGCTGGTGAGCAAGCCGGCCCATCCGCTGTTCGAAGACCCGACCTTCCGCCGCTTCTTCGGTGACAACCTGCCCCGCCAGCAGCGCATGGAGTCGAGCCTGGGCTCGGCCGTGCTGATGAGCCGCGAAGGCTACCTGCTGACCAACAACCACGTCGTCAGCGGCGCCGACCAGATCGTCGTGGCGCTCAAGGACGGCCGCGAAACCCTCGCACGGCTGATCGGCAGCGACCCGGAAACCGACCTGGCAGTGCTGAAGATCGATCTGCCCAACCTGCCGGCGATCACCCTGGGCCGCTCCGACGCCATCCGCATCGGCGACGTGACCCTGGCCATCGGCAACCCGTTCGGCGTCGGCCAGACCGTGACCATGGGCATCATCAGCGCCACCGGGCGCAACCAGCTGGGACTGAACACCTACGAGGACTTCATTCAGACCGACGCAGCGATCAACCCGGGCAACTCGGGCGGCGCGCTGGTCGACGCACATGGCAACCTGGTGGGCATCAACACCGCGATCTTCTCCAAGTCCGGTGGCTCGCAGGGCATCGGCTTCGCCATCCCGGTCAAACTGGCAATGGAGGTGATGCAGGCGATCATCGAACATGGCCAGGTGATCCGTGGTTACCTGGGCGTCGAAGTGCAGCCGCTGACTCCTGAACTGGCCGAGTCCTTCGGTCTGGAAGGCCGCCCCGGCATCGTCGTCGCTGGCGTCTATCGCGACGGCCCGGCGCAACGCGCCGGCCTGCAGCCAGGCGACCTGATCCTCAGCATCGATGGCGAAGCGGCCAGCGACGGGCGCCGCTCGATGAATCAGGTGGCACGCACCAAGCCTGGCGACAAGATCCGCATCGAAGTCCTGCGCAACGGCAAGCAGTTGGATCTGACCGCGGAAATCGGCATTCGCCCACCGGCCAACGGTAACTGAAGGCACGAAAAAGCCGGCTGATGCCGGCTTTTTCGTGCCTGCCCCGCAAGCGTCTTACAGCCCCTGCAAGGCCTCCAGCAACGCCTGGTTCTGCTCCGGCGCACCGATGGTGATACGCAGGAACTGAGCGATGCGCGGCTGCTTGAAGTGCCGCACGATCACGCCCTGCTCACGCAGAGCGGCCGCCAGGGTCGCTGCATCCTTGCCGGGATGGCGGGCAAAGACGAAGTTGGCCGCCGACGGCAGCACCTCGAATCCCAGCCCCTGCAGGCCTGCCACCACCGCCTCGCGGCTGGCGATGACCTGCTGGCAGGTCTGCTCGAAGTAGGCACGGTCCGCGAAGGCCGCCGCCGCACCGGCGATCGCCATACGATCGAGCGGGTAGGAATTGAAGCTGTTCTTGATTCGCTCCAGGGCCTCGATCAGGTCGGGATGGCCCACGGCGATACCGACGCGCAGACCGGCCAGCGAGCGCGACTTGGACAAGGTCTGGGTGACCAGCAGATTGGGGTACTTGTCCACCAGGCTGATCGCCGTCTCGCCACCGAAGTCGATGTAGGCCTCGTCCACCAGTACCACCGAATCAGGACTGCCCTGCAGCAGGCGCTCGATAGCGTCGAGCGGAAGCAGGCAGCCGGTCGGCGCATTGGGGTTGGGGAAGATGATGCCGCCATTGGGCCTGGCGTAGTCCTCGACACGGATCTGGAACTGTTCGTCCAGCGCCACCTGCTCATGGTCGATGCCGTACAGGCCGCAGTACACCGGATAGAAGCTGTAGCTGATGTCCGGGAACAGCAGCGGCGCGTCATGCTGGAACAGGCCGTGGAAAGCGTGTGCCAGCACCTCGTCGGAACCGTTGCCGACGAACACCTGGGCCGGCTGCACGCCGTAGTATTCGGCCACCGCCTGCTTCAGGCGATCGCCGTTGGGGTCCGGGTACAGGCGCAGGTCATCGTTCAGCTCCGCGTGCATGGCCGCGATGGCCCTGGGCGAAGGACCGTAGGGGTTTTCGTTGGTGTTGAGCTTGACCAGCTTGCTCAGCTTCGGCTGCTCACCCGGCACGTAGGGCACCAGGTCCTTGACGAAGGGGCTCCAGAATTTGCTCATCTGCCCTTCTCTCCTCGAATACTTGAGTTGTCTTATGCAAAGCGGTGGACAAGCGAAGCGTTGTCCACCCTGCGCGGCCGTTAAGGCTTGATGCGGTACTCGGCGCTGCGCGCATGCGCGGTCAGCGACTCGCCGCGGGCCAGCACCGACGCGCTCTTGCCCAGTTCGGACGCCCCGTCCGGCGAACAGAAGATGATCGACGAACGCTTCTGGAAGTCATACACCCCCAGCGGCGAGGAAAAGCGCGCAGTACCGGAGGTGGGCAGCACGTGGTTGGGGCCGGCGACATAGTCGCCCAGCGCCTCGGCGGTATAACGCCCCATGAAGATCGCACCAGCGTGGCGAATCTGCGGCAGCCAGGCTTCCGGGTCGGCCACCGACAGCTCCAGGTGTTCCGGGGCGATGCGGTTGGCCACCTCGATGGCCTCGGCCATGTCCGCTACCTGCACCAGTGCGCCACGGCCTTCCAGCGAAGTGCGGATGATCTCGGCACGCTCCATGGTCGGCAGCAGCCTGGCGATGCTCTCGGCCACGCGGTCAAGGAAGGCGGCATCCGGGCTGACCAGGATCGACTGGGCATCTTCGTCGTGCTCGGCCTGGGAAAACAGGTCCATGGCGATCCAGTCCGGATCGGTCGCGCCGTCGCAGACCACGAGAATCTCGGACGGCCCGGCGATCATGTCGATACCGACCTTGCCGAACACGTGGCGCTTGGCGGTGGCCACGTAGATGTTGCCGGGGCCGACGATCTTGTCCACCGGCGGCACGCTCTCGGTGCCATAGGCCAGGGCAGCGACGGCCTGCGCGCCACCGATGGTGAACACGCGGTCGACACCGGCCAGGGCGGCGGCGGCCAGCACCAGTTCGTTGATCTCGCCACGCGGGGTCGGCACCACCATGACCACTTCCGGCACGCCGGCGACCTTGGCCGGAATGGCGTTCATCAGCACCGACGACGGATAGGACGCCTTGCCGCCCGGCACGTACAGGCCGGCGCGGTCCAGCGGAGTGACCTTCTGCCCGAGTACGGTGCCGTCGGCCTCGCTGTAACGCCAGGAGTCCTGCTTCTGCTTCTCGTGGTAGCTGCGCACGCGCTCGGCGGCGACCTCCAGAGCCGCACGCTGCTCGGCGGTGATGCGTTCCAGCGCCTGTTCCAGACGCGCGCGCGGCAGGATCAGATCGGCCATCGAGGCCACTTCCAGGGCATCGAAGCGCTGGGTGTACTCGACCAGGGCGGCGTCGCCGCGCTCACGCACGGCCTTGATGATTTCCAGCACGCGCTGGTTGACGCCATCGTCGGAGACGCTTTCCCAGGCGAGCAGATGGTCCAGATGAGCCGCGAAGTCCGGATCGGCAGCATTGAGTCGGCGGATGGCAACGGGAGCGGTCATAGCGAAAGCCTCATCTGATTGGCGTTTTCTCGGGCGCCCGTAATGTAGCAAGCCCACCGTGCGGGCACCCGAGAAAAATGGCTATGACACGGATAGGCTGGTAAAGCACCCTGCCGCGACGGCAGGCGTGCCATTGATCAGCCTTGGTGTCGTGCTTCGACGGCACCACGCAGGGTTTCGATCAGCGCCTGGATGCGGGCGTGCTGCATCTTCATCGACGCCTTGTTGACGATCAGTCGCGAACTGATCGTCGCGATCAGCTCCTGCGGTTCGAGGCCGTTGGCACGCAGGGTGTTGCCGGTATCGACCACGTCGATGATCTTGTCCGCCAACCCCACCAGCGGCGCCAGCTCCATCGAGCCGTACAGCTTGATGATGTCGACCTGGCGACCCTGCTCGGCATAGTAGCGCTTGGCGACGTTGACGAACTTGGTGGCGACGCGCAGGCGCCCCTTGGGCTCCGGCGCACCGACCTTGCCGGCGGTCATCAGCTTGCACTTGGCGATCTGCAGGTCCAGCGGCTCGTAGATACCCTGGCCACCGTACTCCATCAGCACGTCCTTGCCGGCCACGCCGAGATCGGCGGCGCCGTGCTCGACATAGGTTGGCACGTCGGTGGCGCGCACGATCAGCAGACGCACGTCATCCTGAGTGGTGGGGATGATCAGCTTGCGACTCTTGTCCGGATTCTCGGTCGGCTCGATGCCCGCTGCCGCCAGCAGTGGCAGGGTGTCATCGAGAATGCGGCCTTTGGACAGGGCGATGGTCAGCATGAAACGGTTTCCTTGATCGGAAGCGGCCGCTCCGACGGGAAGCGGCCCTACGACAATGGCGGCAGGCGGAGGCACCTGTTCACAACGCCGCTGGCTGCAGGCCCTTCACAACTCAGCGGGGCCGGCGCACAGCGAGTTGCAAGCGGCGTCTCAGCCCGGCACGCGGCGAATCTTGGCACCCAGCAGTTGCAGCTTCTCTTCGATGCACTCGTAGCCACGGTCGATGTGGTAGATGCGGTCGATCAGCGTATCGCCATCGGCCACCAGCGCAGCCAGCACCAGACTGGCGGAAGCACGCAGGTCGGTCGCCATGACCGGGGCACCCTTGAGCTTGTCGACACCCGTGACGATGGCGGTGTTGCCCTCGACCAGGATGTTGGCGCCCATGCGCAGCATCTCGTATACGTGCATGAAGCGGTTTTCGAACACGGTCTCGACGATGGTGCCGGTGCCTTCGGCCACCGCGTTGAGGGCGATGAACTGCGCCTGCATGTCGGTGGGGAACGCCGGGTAAGGCGCGGTCCGCAGGTTCACGGCCTTGGGACGCTTGCCCTTCATGTCCAGCTCGATCCAGTCCGGGCCGGTGGTGATCTCGGCACCCGCTTCCTGCAGCTTGGCGAGCACGGCTTCCAGGGTCGACGGATCGGCATCCTTGACCTTGACGCGACCACCGGTAACGGCTGCAGCGACCAGGTAGGTACCGGTTTCGATACGGTCGGGCATGACATTGAAACGCGCGCCGTTGAGACGCTCGACACCGTCGATGACGATGGTATCGGTACCCGCACCCTGAATCTTCGCACCCATGGCGATCAGGCAGTTGGCCAGGTCGACCACTTCCGGCTCGCGGGCGGCGTTTTCCAGCACGCTGCGGCCCTTGGCCAGGGTCGCCGCCATCATGATGTTCTCGGTGCCGGTCACGCTGACCACATCGAAGAAGAAGTGCGCGCCACGCAGGCCGCCTTCCGGCGCCTTGGCCTTGATGTAGCCGCCTTCCACGTCGATCTTCGCGCCCATGGCCTCGAGCCCACGGATGTGCAGGTCGACCGGACGCGAGCCGATGGCGCAACCGCCAGGCAGGGCGACTTCGGCCTCACCGAAACGGGCGACCATCGGACCGAGCACGAGGATCGAGGCACGCATGGTCTTGACCAGCTCGTAGGGGGCGACCAGCGTCTTGATGCTGCGCGCATCGACTTCGACGGAGAGCTTTTCGTCGATCACCGGCTCGATGCCCATGCGACCGAACAGTTCGATCATGGTGGTGATGTCGTGCAGGTGCGGCAGGTTGCAGATGGTGACCGGCGCATCGCCCAGCAGGGTCGCGGCCAGGATCGGCAGCGCAGAGTTCTTCGCACCGGAAATACGGATTTCGCCATCGAGGCGAGCGCCGCCGGTAATGATCAGTTTGTCCATAGGAATCTCGTCGCCCGCAGGCTCAGGAACGCGCGGCCCAATCGGCCTGGCTGAAAAATTTCATGGTCACGGCGTGGATGCTGCCATCGGCGATCCAGGCGTTGAGGTGGGCATAGATCTGCTGCTGACGCTTGACCGGGCTGAGAGCGGCCAGATCGTCGCTGATCAGGTTCAGCTGGAAGTTGCAGCCTTCGCCTTCGACTTCCACCTGGGTATTCGGGAGTTTTTCCTCTAGGAGGCTTTTTACTTCTGCAGCCTGCATGCTCGACCTCGACTGACGCATTCGGGCACCTGAGCCCGCGGGTCGGCCATCATACAAAAAAGCCTCCCGCCTGCGAACCCCGCCCGCCGTACCGCTGACGGAACGCCGAGAGGCGGTTCTCGGTTACGCCAGTGGCAGCAACTCCAGCAACCCGCTGACCTGGGCAATCTGCCGCATGTCCTCGGGCAGGCCGCTGATCGACAGCTCGTGCCCGGACTCGCGCGCATCGCGGGTGAACGCCAGCAGCAGCGACAGGCCGACGCTGCTGGACTTCTCCACCGCCGCACAGTCCAGCGCCAGGCGCTTGACGCTGCAGCCGGTGATCAGGCGCGCACCCTGCTCGCGCAAGCCGGGGCCGGTGCGATAGTCGAGCACGCCGGCCAGCTGCAGCTGACCGGGCGCCCGCTCGATGATGGTCGCCTGGCTCACGAGTTGCCTCGCGCCTCACGCGCCTTGGCCACGGTATCGGCCCAGGTGTCGATGACCTTGTCCAGGTCGTTGCGATTGTTCTGCATCGACTGGGCGAACTGGTCGCGGAACAGCTTGCCAACGTTGATGCCGTTGATCACGACATTGCGCAGCTTCCACACACCATCCATGGACACCATGGTGTAGGACAGCGGATAGACCACGCCCTTGCCGTCACGGATTTCCATGCCGATCGAGGTGCGCTCGGCGTCCTGCTTGCCGGTGGCCGGCAGCACACGGATGTCCTGATTGTCGTACTCGAGCAGAGCGTTGCCGTAGAACTGCATCAGGCTGCGCTTGAAGTTCTCCTGGAAGCGGCTCATCTGCTCGGGCGAGGCCTGACGCGAATAGCGCACGGTCATCACGCCACGCGAGATGCCGTCGACATCCACCACCGGACCGAGAATGTCGTTGAGCGACTGATAGAAAGCCGCCGGATCACGACGGTACTCGTCCTTGTTGGCCTTGAGGTCCGCCAGCAGCGTATCGGTGGTCTGCTGCACCACCTCGTGAGCGCTCGGCGCCGCCAGTGCCAGCAGAGGCATGGCCGCCAGCAGGGTCAGCAACAGGTTACGTGCGGTCTTGAACATCATGGGAGCCCTCATCAATTGGCTTCGTCTTTATTGACCGAATTGAGCAGGAATTTGCCAATCAGGTCTTCCAGCACCAGCGACGACTGGGTGTCGTGGATGGTGCTGCCGTCTTTGAGCACCGTCTCTTCACCACCCACGCTGATGCCGATGTATTTCTCGCCGAGCAGCCCTGCGGTCAGAATCGACGCAGTGGAGTCCTCGGGTAGATTGTCGACGTTACCGTCGAGTTCCAGGGTCACCCGCCCCATGTAGCTGTCACGGTCCAGGTCGATGGCCGTCACCTTGCCGATACTGACACCGGCCATGGTCACCTTGGCGCGCACAGTCAGGCCGGCGATGTTGTCGAAATAGGCATAGACCTTGTAGGTGTCACCCGCCGATCCAACGCTCAGGCCGCTGACGCGCAGGGCCAGCAGCAGCAGGGCCAGCACACCTGCCATCAGGAACAGACCGACACCAATCTCCAGCGTGCGGTTTTGCATCAGAAGTCTCCAAACATCAAAGCGGTCAGAATGAAATCCAGCCCCAGCACGGCCAGCGAGGCGTAGACAACGGTACGGGTAGTGGCGCGACTGATCCCCTCGGACGTGGGCTCGCAGTCATACCCCTGGAACACGGCGATCCAGGTCACCACGAAGGCGAAGACGATGCTCTTGATCACGCCGTTGAGCACATCGTCATAGAAGGAAACGCTGTTCTGCATGTTGGACCAGAACGAGCCCTCGTAGACTCCCAGCCAGTCGACGGCGACCATGGCCCCGCCCCAGATGCCGACGACACTGAAGATCATCGCCAGCAGCGGCATGGAGATGAAACCGGCCCAAAGGCGCGGGGCGACGATGTACTTGAGCGGATCGACACCGATCATTTCCAGGCTGGACAACTGCTCGGTGGATTTCATGTTGCCGATCTCGGCGGTCAGCGCCGAGCCGGCACGTCCGGCGAACAGCAGCGCAGTCACCACCGGGCCGAGCTCACGCAACAGGGTCAGGGCGACCATCTGCCCCACGGCCTGCTCGGAGCCATAGCTGACCAGGATGTTGTAGCCCTGCAGGGCCAGCACCATGCCGATGAAGACGCCGGAGACGACGATGATCGCCAGCGACATCACGCCGACGGCGAACAGCTGCTTGATCAGCAGCTGCATCGGCTTGCCGGCGCGGTTGCGGCCGAACAATGCGCCCACCAGGAACAGCATCGAGCGCCCCAGCGTCGCCACCACATCGATACCCGCACGACCGAACAGACGCAGCCGTTCGAGCGGTGAAATTCTGCGCATCAACCTCTCCCCAACAGATCTTCGCGGTAATCCGGCGCCGGATAATGAAAGGGCACCGGACCATCCGGCGTACCTTTCATGAACTGCCGGATACGCGGGTTATCCGACTCCATCAGCTCGGCCGGAGTGCCGTGCCCCAGCACTTGCGCATCACCGACGACATAGAGGTAGTCGGCAATGCTGGCGGTTTCCGCAAGGTCGTGAGAGACCACCACGCTGGTGATTCCCAGCGCGTCATTGAGCAGGCGGATCAGGCGCACCAGCACGCCCATGGCGATGGGGTCCTGGCCGACGAAGGGCTCGTCGTACAGCAGTATCTGCGGGTCCAGCGCAATGGCACGCGCCAGGGCCACACGACGCTTCATGCCGCCGGACAGCTCGTCCGGCATCAGCTCCAGCGCGCCACGCAGACCGACGGCCTGCAGCTTCATCAGCACGATGTCGCGGATCATCTCTTCGGGCAGCTTGGTGTGCACGCGCAACGGAAAGGCGACGTTCTCGAAGACATCGAGGTCGGTGAACAGCGCACCGCTCTGGAACAGCACGCCCATCTGCTTGCGCATGTCGAACAGCTCATCGCGCGACAGCTTCGGCAGACTGACACCCGCAACGCGGACGTCACCGGCGGACGGACGCAACTCGGCGGCGATCAGCCGCAGCAGCGTGGTCTTGCCGCAACCGGACGGCCCCATGATACCGGTGACCTTGCCGCGCGGTATGCGGATATCGACCGTGTCGAAGATCGACCGCGCGCCACGCTTGAAGCTGACGCCCTGCAGCTCGATCGCATACTCGTGCTCGGCGCTCATCTGAACTCCTTGAAAAACTGGCCTTCCTGGCAGACGCCATCTCCCACCTACTGGGACACACCTGCAAGATGGCCGAAATGGCCGCGAACTATAGCACTGGCTGGAGTTACCGCCCAATAGCGACGCGCGCCAGCGTTCAGACTTGCGACAGCTTCGATGTTACGCACACTCAGCAAAGGTGAGCGTTGCAAGCATTTCCGTTTATAATCCTCGTCTTTTTCGCCCGAAGCCTCTGTTTAGCATGAACCAGACCCGTGACCTGATTGATTCCGCGCTGCGCACCATTCGCCTCGAGATCGAAGCAGTACAGGAACTTTTGCCTCGTATCGACGCAGATTTCGTCAAGGCCTGCGAGCTGATCCTGGACTGCAAGGGCCGCGTGGTCGTGGTCGGCATGGGCAAGTCCGGGCACATCGGCAACAAGATCGCTGCCACCCTGGCCAGCACCGGCACCACGGCGTTCTTCGTCCACCCGGCCGAAGCCAGCCACGGCGACATGGGCATGATTACCCGCGACGACATCGTCCTGGCCCTGTCCAACTCCGGCTCCACGGCGGAGATCGTCACGCTGCTGCCGCTGATCAAACGCCTCGGCATTCGCCTGATCAGCATGACCGGCAACCCGAACTCGCCACTGGCCCAGGCCGCCGAGGTCAATCTCGATGCCAGCGTCTCGCAGGAAGCCTGCCCGCTGAACCTGGCACCGACCTCCTCGACCACCGCCAGCCTGGTACTGGGCGACGCCCTGGCCATCGCCCTGCTGGAAGCTCGCGGCTTCACCGCCGAAGACTTCGCCTTCTCCCACCCGGGCGGCGCGCTTGGCCGCCGCCTGCTGCTAAAGGTGGAGAACGTCATGCACAAGGGCGACGCACTGCCCTGCGTGCACCGCGGCACCAGCCTGCGTGACGCACTGCTGGAAATGACCCAGAAAGGCCTGGGCATGACCGTGGTGCTGGAGAGCGACGGCCGCCTGGCCGGCATCTTCACCGATGGCGACCTGCGTCGCACGCTGGACAAGGGCATCGACGTGCGCCAGGCGCTGATCGATGACGTGATGACCCCGCATGGAAAGACCGCCCGCGCAGAAATGCTCGCGGCAGAGGCCCTGAAGATCATGGAAGACCACAAGATCAATGCCCTGGTCGTCGTCGACGACCAGGACAACCCGGTCGGCGCATTGAACATGCACGACCTGCTGCGCGCGGGGGTAATGTGATGAACGACCTGCTGCAGCGAGCCCGCGCCGTCAAGCTGGCGATCTTCGACGTCGATGGCGTACTCACCGACGGCCGCCTGTACTTCCTCGAAGACGGCAGCGAGTTCAAGACCTTCAACACCCTCGACGGTCACGGCATCAAGATGCTCATCGGCTCGGGCGTGCGCACCGCCATCATCAGCGGGCGCAAGACCCCGGTGGTCGAGCGCCGCGCCAACAACCTCGGCATCCAGCACCTGTTCCAGGGCCGTGAAGACAAGCTCGTCGTTCTCGACGGCCTGCTCGCCGAACTCGGCCTAGACTACGAGCAGGTCGCCTACCTGGGCGATGACCTGCCGGACCTGCCGGTCATCCGTCGCGTCGGCCTGGGCATGGCCGTGGCCAGCGCGGACAGCTTCGTGCGCCAGCACGCCCATGGCGTGACCCAGGCGCGCGGCGGGGAAGGCGCCGCCCGGGAATTCTGCGAACTGATCATGCGTGCCCAGGGCACGCTGGATGCGGCTCAAGCCGCCTACCTGTGAGCCAAGCATGCTGCGCAAAGCCATCAACACCCTGATTTTCGCCCTGATCGCGGCCGTCGTGGCCGCCCTCGGGTACTGGAACATCGCCCCGGAAAACGCCCACAAGCCGCAACAGGCCAGCAACGACGACGCCATCGACTTCTACGTGCTGGGTGCGCGCACCGTGCAGTACCAGGATGACGGCAAGCTGCACTACCGCATGACCGCGGAGAAGCTCGAGCACGTCAAGAGCACCGACATCACCCTGGTCGACACCCCCAAGCTGGACCTCTACCGCGGCACCGAACTGCCCTGGAAAGTCACCAGCCAGCGCGCCGAGGTCTCCCCCGGCGGCACCGAGGTGGAGCTGATCGACGATGTGCGCATCGCGCGCACCGATGCCAAGAACCGCCCGACCATCATCACCAGCAGCCGCATGACCGTAATTCCCGACAAGGAATATGCGCAGACCAAGCAAGCCGTTAGAATCGTCGCGGCCAATGGGGTGACCACGGCACAAGGAATGAAAGCGTACTTGAATGACGGCAGGATGATCCTGCAGTCCAACGTAAGAGGCCAGCATGAGGTTCGTTAACACCCTCCCCCTGATTCTCAGCCTCGGCGCCGCATTGGGAAGCGCGGCAGCCTGGGCACTGCCATCGGATCGCGACCAGCCGATCCGCATCCAGGCCGACACGGCCGAGCTGGATGACAAGCAGGGCGTCGCAGTCTATCGCGGCGATGTGATCATCACTCAGGGCACCCTGAAGATCACCGGCGACACCGTCACCATCACCCAGACCGCCAGCGGTGACATCGACGTGTTCACCTCGGTGGGCAACCTCGCCTACTACGAGCAGAAGCCGGACGTGGACAAGGACATCGTCAAGGCCTACGGCAAGACGATCCAGTACTTCGCCAGCAACGAACGCATCGTGCTGATCGATCAGGCCAAGGTGATCCAGGAAGGCAATACCTTCGAAGGCGAGAAGATCGTCTACGACACCCGCCGCCAGATCGTCAACGCAGGCCGCGCCACTGGCAGCAATGTCAGCACGCCGCGCCCGCGCATCGACATGGTCATCCAACCGAAGAACAAACCCGCGGATCAGGCACAGCAGTAATGGCCATTCTCAAAGCCCAACATCTGGCGAAAAGCTACAAGAGCCGCCAGGTCGTGCGCGACGTCAGCGTGAGCATCGAAAGCGGGCAGATCGTCGGCCTGCTGGGCCCCAACGGCGCCGGCAAGACCACCTGCTTCTACATGATCGTCGGCCTGGTACGCGCCGATCAGGGCCGCGTGCTGATCGACGACATCGACGTCAGCCATCAGCCCATGCATGGCCGCGCTCGCGCCGGCATCGGCTACCTGCCGCAGGAAGCCTCGATCTTCCGCAAGCTGTCGGTAGCCGACAACATCATGGCCATCCTCGAGACCCGCAAGGATCTCGACCGCGCCGGACGTCAGGCCGAACTGGAAAGCCTGCTGCAGGAGTTCCATATCCACCACATCGCCGACAGCCTGGGCATGAGCCTGTCCGGTGGTGAACGGCGTCGCGTGGAGATCGCTCGCGCCCTGGCCACCAACCCGAAGTTCATCCTCCTCGACGAACCCTTCGCCGGCGTCGACCCGATCTCGGTGGGTGACATCAAGCAGATCATCCATCACCTCAAGGCCAAGGGCATCGGCATCCTGATCACCGATCACAACGTGCGCGAGACCCTGGACATCTGCGAGACCGCCTACATCGTCAACGACGGCCAACTGATCGCCGAAGGCAACGCCGAGACCATCCTCGCCAACCAGACGGTGAAAGAGGTGTATCTGGGCCACGAGTTCCGCCTGTAGGGCGCAGGCTATTTCGCTACAGAAATATTGCACCCCCTAGGCAAGAACGAGAAATTCAGGCATATAATTTGCTTCCTGGCGGCGCTTCGGCGCCCTGATGTGGAAGGCGTAACTCGCCAGTAAATTAAGGTCTGCAATGAAACCATCGCTAGTCCTCAAGATGGGCCAGCAGCTGACGATGACACCGCAGCTGCAACAGGCTATCCGCCTCCTCCAACTGTCGACCCTGGACCTGCAACAGGAAATCCAGGAGGCACTGGAATCCAACCCCATGCTCGAGCGCCAGGAAGACGGCGACGACTTCGACAACAGCGACCCCATGGCCGACGGCGCGGAAAGCGCCGCCCCCACCCCCAGCAAGGAAGACAGCTACCAGGAATCCACCCCGACAGTGGACAGCCTGGAAGAAGGCGAGTGGGCAGAGCGCATTCCCAATGAACTGCCGGTCGACACGGCGTGGGAAGACGTCTACCAGACCAGCGCCAGCAGCCTGCCGAGCAACGACGATGACGAGTGGGACTTCACCACCCGTACCTCCAGCGGCGAGAGCCTGCAGAGCCACCTGCTCTGGCAGCTGAACCTGGCGCCCATGTCCGACAAGGACCGCCTGATCGCCGCCACCCTGGTCGACTGCATCAACAACGACGGCTACCTCGAAGAAACCCTCGAGGAAGTCACCGAGTCCTTCGACCCTGAACTCGACATCGAGCAGGACGAAGTCGAGGTCGTCCTGCATCGCATCCAGCAGTTCGAGCCGGCCGGCATCGGCGCGCGCGACCTGCGCGAGTGCCTGCTGCTGCAACTGCGCCAGCTGCCTGCCGGCACGCCATGGCTGAGCGAAACGCAGCGCGTGGTCAGTGACTTCCTCGAAGTACTCGGCAGCCGCGACTACGCCCAGCTGATGCGGCGTACCAAGCTCAAGGAAGACGAACTGCGCCAGGTCATCGAACTGATCCAGCGCCTCAACCCGCGCCCGGGCTCGCAGATCGAATCCAGCGAGCCGGAATACGTGGTCCCGGACGTGATCGTGCGCAAGCACAACGATCGCTGGCTGGTGGAGCTCAACCAGGAAGCCATGCCACGCCTGCGCGTCAACGCGCAGTACGCAGGCTTCGTCAAGCGAGCCGACTCCAGCGCCGACAACACCTTCATGCGCAACCAGCTGCAGGAAGCGCGCTGGTTCATCAAGAGCCTGCAAAGCCGCAACGAAACGCTGATGAAGGTAGCCACGCAGATCGTCGAGCACCAGCGCGGCTTCCTCGACTACGGCGACGAGGCGATGAAACCGCTGGTCCTGCACGACATCGCCGAAGCGGTCGGCATGCACGAGTCGACCATCTCGCGCGTGACCACGCAGAAGTTCATGCACACCCCGCGTGGCATTTACGAGCTGAAATACTTCTTCTCCAGCCACGTCAGCACCTCCGAAGGGGGCGAATGCTCGTCCACCGCGATCCGCGCAATCATCAAGAAACTGGTCGCTGCAGAAAACGCGAAAAAGCCGTTGAGTGACAGCAAGATCGCTGGTTTACTGGAGGCACAAGGCATCCAAGTCGCCCGTCGGACGGTCGCCAAGTATCGCGAGTCCCTCGGCATAGCGCCCTCCAGTGAGCGCAAGCGACTGATGTAGGCCAGATCGATTGGAGGCCTGGGCCTCCAAGCCAACGTGTTCCGGTGGCGGGTCGCAAGAGACCCGTCTCTTACACAAGGCAACAAGGAGAAAGCGGTATGCAAGTCAACATCAGTGGACATCAGCTGGATGTGACCGACGCCCTGCGTGACTATATCGGCGAGAAACTGGGCCGACTGGAACGCCACTTCGACAAGATCACCAACGTTCAGGTGACCATGGAGGTCGAGAAACTCAAGCAGAAGATCGAGGCGACTCTGCACGTTGCAGGCGGCGAAGTGGTCGCCAACGCCGAACATCAGGACATGTACGCAGCCATCGACCTGTTGGCCGACAAACTTGACCGTCAACTTATCAAGCACAAGGAAAAGCAGCTCGACCGCCTGCAAGGCGCCACGGCCCGCTGACATTCCCCATCCATGATCCGACTTGAAAACATCCTGACCCCCGGCCGTTCCCTGGTGAACGTGCCGGGCGGCAGCAAGAAACGCGTGCTCGAACAGATCGCCAACCTGGTCGCCCGCGATCTTCCCGACCTGGATGCCCAGGACATTTTCGAAAGCCTGATTGCCCGCGAGAAACTCGGTTCGACCGGTTTCGGCAACGGCATCGCCATTCCTCACTGCCGCCTGGCTGGCTGCAGTGATCCGATCAGCGCCGTGCTGCATCTGGACACCGCCGTGGACTTCGACGCCATCGACGGCGCCCCGGTCGACCTGCTGTTCGTACTGCTGGTGCCGGAGGCCGCAACCGACGCTCACCTCGAGCTGCTACGCCAGATCGCCAGCATGCTCGACCGCGGCGACGTACGTGAACGTCTGCGCCATGCCTCAAGCGGCGAAGACCTTTACCAAGTGGTCGTGGACACTCAGAACGGTCAATAAGCATGCGCCTGATCATCGTCAGCGGTCGCTCGGGCTCGGGCAAGAGCACCGCCCTCGATGTCCTTGAGGACAACGGCTTCTATTGCATCGACAACCTGCCAGCCGGCCTTCTGCCTGATCTCGCGGAACGCTTTCTGCCGCACAGCGACATGCTCCTGCCACAGGTCGCGGTATCCATCGATGCACGTAACCTGCTGAGCCAGCTCAAGCGTTTTCCCGAACTGCTCGACGAAGTGCGCCAGCGCAACATTCGCTGCGACGTGCTCTATCTCGATGCCGAAGACGACACCCTGCTCAAGCGCTTCTCGGAAACCCGCCGGCGCCACCCGCTGACCAATGACAACCGCTCGCTGGCCGAGGCGATCGCCTACGAAAGCCAGTTGCTGGCTCCGATCACCGATCGCGCCGACCTGAAAATCGACACTACACGCCTGAACCTGTACCAGTTGCGCGACACCCTCAAGCTCCGCCTGCTGGGCCAGGCACAAACTGGCACGGCATTTCTGGTCGAGTCCTTCGGCTTCAAGCGCGGCATGCCGGTGGACGCCGACCTGGTGTTCGATGCCCGCTGCCTGCCCAATCCCTACTGGAAACCCGAATTACGCGACTACTCCGGCCTAGACCAGCCCGTGATCGACTACCTGGCGGCGCAACCGGAAGTGGAAGAAATGTATCAGGACATTCTCGTCTATCTGGACAAGTGGCTGCCCCGCTTCGCCGCCAGCAACCGGGCCTACGTGACCGTCGCCATCGGCTGCACCGGCGGTCACCACCGTTCGGTCTACCTGGCCAGCCGCCTGAGCCAGGCACTGAAAGAGAAATTGAAGAACGTCCAGGTGCGTCACCGCGACCTCAGCTAAGGAGCCCCGCCGCGATGCCAGCACGCGATATCACCATCATCAACAAGCTCGGCCTGCACGCACGTGCTGCGGCCAAGTTCGTTGGCGTGGCTACGACCTACCCCTGCCAGGTACGCATTGGCAGAAGCCCCGAGAGCCTGGTCGATGGCAAGAGCATCATGGCTGTGATGATGCTCGCGGCCGGCAAGGGCACCGATGTGCACCTGTCGACCGAAGGCGAACAGGAGCTGCAAGCGATGGAAGCCCTGGTCGGCCTGATCGAGAACTACTTCGAGGAAGGCGAGTAAGGCCGCGACCAGTTGCACCCGGCTCTTCAGTTCTAGGCCAGGGCCGTATCCAGCACCATCATCAGGCAGAAGCCCATCGCCAGCGCCAGACTGGCATCGCCGCGATAACCGTTGCCGTGCGACTCGGGAATGACTTCGTGAGTCACGGCGACCAGCATGGCCCCCGCAGCCAGCGCCAACCCCCAAGGCAACAGTAACTGCGACAGGCTCACCACCCAGGCGCAGAGCACCGCGAACAGCGGCTCGACCAGCCCGGACGCCGCGCCGATCAGCACCGCCCTACCCCGCCCCATACCGGCACTGGCCAGCACCAGGGCGACGATCAGTCCCTCCGGCACGTCCTGCAGGGCGATACCGATCACCAGGCCCTCGGCGCCGCTCAGTCCGGCCCCGACAGCCACACCGACAGCCATGCCTTCCGGCACGTTGTGCAGCATGATGGCGATGACGAACAACAGCACGCCCGGCGTCAGACCGGCCTGCGTATCCGGCAGGCACTGCCGCGCGTCCAGCAAACGCGCCAAACCGAGCAACCCAGCCGCGCCCAGCAGCAGGCCAGCACTGCCCAGCGCGCCAGCCGACCAGGGGCCGAACCCCTGCGTGCGCGCCACATCCAGCGCCGGTATCAACAGAGAGAACACTGCCGCCGCAAGCATGACCCCGGCACCGAAGCCGAGCAGACGGTCACGCCAGCGCTGGGACAACTCGCGCATGAACAATACCGGCAGCGCGCCTGACGCCGTGCCGAGAGCGCACAACAGCCCGCCCTGCAAGGCATCCATCAAGCGCGGCTGCGCGTGCGGATCGAGCAGTGCGGTCGACTGGATGAACAGCAGCAACGCACCGCTGAACAGGATGGCCCCACCCAGCAGATAGCGCAGTACTCGTCCGTTGGCGGCTGCCGAGGGGCTCAGCAAGGTTCGCCGCAGCATCACCAGGCGCATCCTCAGCTCGACGCCCGTCGGAATCGACTCGCCACTTCCGCCCAATCGATGACGTTGTAGAAGGCACCAATGTATTCCGGCCGGCGGTTCTGGTAACGCAGGTAGTAGGCGTGCTCCCAGACGTCCAGCCCGAGAATCGGCGTGTTGCCGTGCATCAGCGGACTGTCCTGATTGGCGCTGCTCTCGACCAGTAACCTGCGCTGCGGCGTCACGCTGAGCCAGGCCCAGCCACTGCCGAAACGACTCAGCGCCGCCTGCGTGAAGGCCTCCTTGAATGCCGCGAAACCACCCAGTTCGGTATCGATCGCCAACGCCAGTTCCCCCTCGGGCACGCCGCCTCCGCTGGGCGACATCACCTGCCAGAACAGGCTGTGATTGGCGTGGCCACCCCCCTGGTTGATCACCGCGCCCTGCAGGTTCTGCGGCAGCTCGCTGACCTGACGCAGCAACTGCTCGACGTCCTGCTCGGCATACGCCGTACCTTGCAGCGCCGCGTTGAGGTTGTTGATATAGGTCTGATGATGCTTGGTGTGGTGAATTTCCATGGTCTGCGCATCGATATGCGGTTCCAGGGCATCGTAGGCGTAGGCGAGCGGCGGAAGCTGATAAGGCATTGACGTCATCCTTCAGTGACAGTGACGGCCATTGCAGGCCAGGTGCTGCTGGCGCCTGCTCGGCGCCCCCAGCAAGCGGTCGGTACGCGGGAATGCGCCGTGCTCGGCGATGAACTGCAGCAGTTCGATGTAGGTACGCCGGCTGTGATGCATGGCGATATCCCGCAGCGCCTGGGGCTGCTGCGCGTCGCCCAGGGTCTGCAACAGACGCTCATGGCTGGCGCAGAGGTTCTCCGCCGCCTCCTCCGGCTGGCCCAACGTCAGATGCAGATCGGCCAGGTTGTGGTGCGAGATCACGAACGCGGCCACTGCCATGTTGTGCTCGTGCCAGCGCCCGAACAGCACCTGAGCCTCGGCCAGGGCTTGCAGATAGAGTTCGCGGGCCTGCACCCAGTCGCCGTCCCGAAAGCAGCGGTTGCCCGCTTCGATGATGTGTTTCCAGTGCTCCATGGTTACCTCCCGGCTGCTCGCCAGTGGATTTACAGACCGCCTGCGGTGAGTTTCTCCGGGTCGAGCAGATGCTCGAGTTGCTGACGGCTCAGCTCGGTGTGCTCCAGCGCCACATCGATGATCGGTCGCTGTTCGCGGTAGGCCTGCTTGGCAATCTCCGCGGCCTTGAGGTAGCCGATCAGCGGGTTGAGCGCGGTAACCAGAATCGGGTTGCGCTCCAGCGCCTCCCTGAGCTTCGGCTGGTTGACCTTGAAGCTGCTGATCGCCCGGTCGGCCAGCAGGCGGCTGGCATTGCTCAGTAACTGCATGCTCGACAGCAGGTTGTCGGCCACCAGCGGCAGCATCACGTTGAGCTCGAAGTTGCCGGACTGGCCGGCGATGGCGATGGCCGCGTCGTTGCCGATCACCTGCGCCGCCACCATCGCGGTCGCTTCCGGGATCACCGGATTGACCTTGCCCGGCATGATCGAAGAGCCAGGCTGCAAGGCCTCCAGCTCGATCTCGGCCAGGCCGGCCAGAGGCCCCGAATTCATCCAGCGCAGGTCGTTGGCGATCTTCATCAGCGACACCGCGACCGTCTTCAACTGACCGGAGACGGCAACGGCGGTGTCCTGCGAACCGATCAGGGCGAAGAAGTTGGTGCCGGTGGTGAAAGGCAGACCACTCAGGGTGCTCAGCTCCTGGCAGAACTGCTCGGCAAAACGCGGGTGCGCGTTGACCCCGGTGCCCACCGCCGTACCGCCCTGGGCCAGCGCCTGCAGGGAGGGTTGCAGATGACGCAGGTGCTCGATATTGGCCTGGATCTGCTGCGCCCAGCCGTCGAGCACCTGGCTCATGCGCACCGGCATGGCGTCCATCAGATGGGTACGCCCTGTCTTCACGTAAGGGCGCACTTCCAGCGACTTCTCGCACAGCGCCTGCAGCAGGTGGCCAAGCGCCGGTAGCAGGCGCTCATGCAGCTCGATAGCGGCGCTGACGTGAATGGTCGTGGGAATGATGTCATTGCTGCTCTGCCCGCAATTGACGTGATCGTTGGCACTGACCGCATCGCCCAGCAGGTCGCTGGCCAGGGTGGCGATCACCTCGTTGGCGTTCATGTTGGAGCTGGTGCCAGAGCCGGTCTGGAACACGTCCACCGGGAAATGCGCCATGAAATCGCCGTCGAGCAGTTGCTGGCAGGCACTGACAATGGCATCGCCCATCGGCGCATCGAGCTGCTGCAACTCGACGTTGGCCCGCGCCGCAGCCGCTTTGGCCAGGATCAGCGCACGCACGAAAGCGGCCGGCATACGTTGCCCGGAGATCGGGAAGTTGTTCACCGCGCGCTGCGTCTGCGCGCCATAGAGCGCGCCACCGGGTACGGCCAACTCCCCCATGCTGTCGCGTTCGATACGGGTGCTAGCAGTCATTTCAAGCATGGGATGGTCCCTCAGCTGATTCGTCGTAGGAAAGCGATGGCGCCAGGCGCAGGTGGGCCAGGCGGCTGCGCAATGCATCCAGGCGCAGCAGGCGGCGGCGATCACTGGCAAGCATCTGCAGGGCGTAGAGGGGGCGCCAGGCACGGTCCAGGCACTGGCTGCGCCAATGCCAGGGCAATGCCGGATCGGCAGCGCTGTCGAGCAGCAACTGCGCCAGGTGCCACCACATCCGCCAGGCGTCCAGGCGCCCCTGCGCGACCAGCTGACGCCCCTGCGCCTCGTGGAAATCGAACAGGCGCGGGTCGTCCGGCAGCAACGCGCAGCGGATGCGCAGACCTTGCCAGTGCCAGCAGTCGAGACAGAGCGAGGAGTAGGGATTGTGCATAGAGGCCCACCAGATTACGTAATGATATTTATTCCCATTCTCATGAGATAATCAACACGCAATCCGTGTGGGCTTAGCAGCGCGCCGTGCAGCGGGCGCGCAAGGAGAGAGGCCGACGCGGCGGTCGGCCTGGGGATCAGCTGCCGGCGACCGTCATCCGCTCGATCAGTACCGAGCCGGTGCAGATGTTGCCACGGCGTTCCAGATCGCTGCCGACCGCGACGATCTGGGCGAACATGTCGCGCAGATTGCCGGCGATGGTGACTTCCTGTACCGGGAACTGGATCTCGCCGTTCTCGATCCAGAAACCGGCGGCGCCACGCGAATAATCGCCCGTCACCAGGTTGAGCCCCTGCCCCATTAGCTCGGTCACGAGCAGCCCGCGCCCCATGCGCCGGATCAACGCCTGCTGGTCCTCGTCGCCATGAGTGACGAACAGGTTGTGCACGCCCCCCGAGTTGGCCGTGCTGGGCAGGCCCAGCTTGCGGCCGGAGTAGGTGCCGAGCACGTAGGACACCAGCTCGCCCTTGTCCACGAACGGCTTGGCATAGGTGGCCAGGCCATCGCCGTCGAACGCGGCGCTGCCCAGCGCTCGCGGCAGGTGCGGACGCTCGTCGAGGCTCAGCCACTCGGGGAACAGGCGCTGGCCGAGCGCCCCTTCCAGGAAGGACGAGTGACGATAGAGGTTGCCACCGGAGATGGCTGCCAGCAGGTGACTGAACAGCCCCCCGGCGAGCTCCGCAGCGAACAGCACCGGCACTTCGCATGTCGGCACGGGGCGTGCGCCCAGGCGGCTGACGGCACGTTGCGCCGCGCGCTGGCCAATACCGGCGGCGTCGGCCAGCAACTCGCCCTGGCGGTTGACGTCGTACCAGTAGTCACGCTGCATCTGCCCTTCGCCCTCGGCGATCATCACGCAGCTCAGGCTGTGCCGGGTGCTGGCGTAACCGCCGATGAAGCCATGGCTGTTGCCGTACACGCGGCAGCCCTGATGGGTGTTGAGGCTGGTGCCATCGGCGTTGCGGATGCGCGGGTCAGCAGCGAAGGCCGCCGCTTCGCACGCCAGCGCCTGCTCCACCGCCTGCTCCGGACTGATCGCCCAGGGGTGATAGAGGTCCAGTTCCGGCAACTCGCGCGCCATCAGCGCCGCGTCGGCCAGGCCGGCGCATTCGTCTTCGGATGCGTGCCTGGCGATCGCCAGCGCCGCCGCCACCGTCTCGCGAACGGCGTCGAGGCCGGTCGCCGAGGTACTGGCCGAGCCCTTGCGCTGGCCGACGTACAGGGTGATGCCGAAGCCCTGGTCGCGGTTGAACTCCACGGTTTCCACTTCGCGCTGACGCACCGTGGTCGACAGTCCCTGGCCGATCGAGACCGCCACTTCGCACGCACTGGCACCCTGGCGCGCCGCCTCGGCGAGAATGCTCTCGACCTGCTGCTGCAGCTCTGGCAAGGCCTGCGGCCCGATCTGTTCTAACTCACTCATAACGACTCCTAAAAAGCAGCTTCAAGCTACAAGCTCCTCGCTACAAGAAAAACGCCGAACCCGTTTTTCGCTTGAAGCTTGAAGCTCGCAGCTGCTGTTATCATGGCGGCGTTTCCATCTGGACCCGCCCCATGTCTGATTCTTTCGACGACTTCTCCCTGGAGAAGAGCAAATCCCAGGTCAAGCGCGAACTGCATGCCCTGCAGGAACTCGGCGAGCGACTGACCACGCTCAAACCCGACCTGCTGGCCAAGATGCCGCTGACCGACGCCCTGCGCCGGGCACTGGCCGAGGCGCCGAAGCATACGGCCAACGCGGCGCGCAAACGCCACATCCAGTTCCTCGGCAAGCTGATGCGTGAACAGGATGTCGAGGCGATCCTCGCCATGATCGACCAGGTGGACACCTCCACCCGTGAATACAACGAGCGCTTTCACGCCCTCGAGCGCTGGCGCGACCGCCTGATCGGCGAAGGCGACAGCGCCCTGGAAAGCTTTTTCGAGCTTTACCCCGACGCGGACCGCCAGCACCTGCGCGGTCTTATACGTCATGCCCAGCACGAGGCCGCGCGCAACAAACCGCCGGCAGCCGCACGCAAGGTGTTCAAGTACATCCGTGAACTCGACGAGATCCAGCGCGGCCTGCGCTGACCTCGCACCCTCTAGGCACCGGTACCGCCGACCGTGATCGCATCGATCTTCAGCGTCGGCTGACCAACGCCTACCGGCACCGACTGGCCGTCCTTGCCACAGGTGCCGACACCGCTGTCCAGGGCCAGGTCGTTGCCGACCATGGACACGCGGCTCATGGCTTCCGGCCCATTGCCGATCAAGGTGGCGCCCTTGACCGGCGCAGTGATCTTGCCGTCCTCGATCAGGTAGGCCTCGCTGGTGGAGAACACGAACTTGCCACTGGTGATGTCCACCTGGCCACCGCCCAGGTTGGCGCAATAGATGCCCTTCTTCACCGAACGGATGATTTCTTCCGGATCGCTCTCGCCAGCCAGCATGTAGGTGTTGGTCATGCGCGGCATCGGCAGATGCGCGTAGGACTCACGCCGGCCATTACCGGTGGCGGCGACGCCCATCAGGCGGGCGTTGAGCTTGTCCTGCATGTAGCCCTTGAGCACGCCGTTCTCGATCAGCGTGGTGCACTGCGTCGGCGTACCTTCGTCATCGACGCTGAGCGAGCCGCGACGCTCGGCCAGGGTGCCGTCGTCGACGATGGTGCACAGGCTGGACGCGACCTTCTCGCCCACCTTGCCGCTGTACGCCGAGCTGCCCTTGCGGTTGAAGTCGCCTTCCAGGCCATGGCCTACCGCTTCGTGCAGCAGCACGCCCGACCAGCCCGCGCCCATCACCACCGGCAGGGTCCCGGCAGGCGCGGCAACGGCTTCCAGGTTGACCAGGGCCTGGCGCAGCGCCTCACGGGCATAGCCCATGGCGCGATCCTCGCTGAGGAAATAGCGATAGTCGGTGCGTCCGCCACCGCCATGCCCGCCACGCTCACGACGGCCGTTCTGCTCGACGATGACGCTGACGTTGAAACGCACCAGCGGGCGGATGTCGGCGCTCAGGCTGCCATCATGGGCCGCCACCAGGATGCGGTCCCAGACCCCGGCCAGGCTCACGGTCACCTGCTTGATGCGCGGGTCCAGCGCACGCGTGGCGCGGTCGATGCGTTGCAGCAACTCGACCTTCTCGGCCCGGCCGATGACATCCAGCGGATTGTCCTGGGCATACAGCTGGGTCACCTGCGGGCTGACGAAGGCCTGCACGCGCCCCTGCTGGCCGGCGCGCGAGATCGAGCGCGCCGCACGCGCCGCCTGCTGCAGCGCATCGAGGCTGATCGCGTTGCTGTAGGCGAAGCCGGTCTTCTCGCCCGACTGCGCACGCACGCCGACGCCCTGATCGAGATTGAAGCTGCCCTCCTTGACGATCCCGTCCTCCAGCACCCAGGACTCGGATACCTGGCTCTGGAAATACAGATCAGCCGCGTCGATGCCCGGCCCGGCGACCTCACCCAGCACCGAGCCGAGGCTATCCAGAGTCAGGTCACCTGGGGCGAGCAGGTGCTCGCTGACGGATTGCAACATCGTATTCATGGTCACTCCACAACGATCGGGCGTGCGACGCCCGATGAAAAAAGACGGCGGTGCTGCTGCACCGGCATGCGTTGGCGAATGGCCGCCTGCTCGGCGCCATCGCGTGAAGCCAGCAAGGCGGCTTCGCCCTGATCCTGCTCGACCAGCACGCCCCCCCAGGGGTCGATGATGGCCGAATGGCCGAACGTCCAGCGTGGCCCGGGGTGTTCCCCGCCCTGGCCGGCCGCCAGCAGGTAGCACTGGGTCTCGATGGCGCGGGCCCGGGTCAGCACCTGCCAGTGGGCCGCGCCGGTCACCGCGGTGAACGCCGCCGGCACGCTGATCAGCTCGGCTCCGGCTTCACGCAGCGCGCTATACAGCTCGGGGAAACGCAGGTCATAGCATACCGTCAGCCCGAGCCGACCGACCGGCGTGTCGACCACCACCACCTGCTCGCCATGGGCGAAATCGTCCGATTCGCGATAGCGACCACGATTGTCCGCCACATCGACATCGAACAGGTGCAGCTTGTCATAGCGTGCAGCGCGCTCGCCCTGTTCATCGACCAGCAACGAACAGGCCCGTGGCTTGCCGTCGCGGTCATCATCCGGTGGCAACGGCAGCGTACCGGCCACTATCCATAAGCTGAGGTCACGGGCGGTCTGTTTCAACCAGGGCAGAATCGGCCCCTCGCCCATGGCCTCGGCACGCCCGATGGCGGCCAGGTCGCGCCGGCCCATGGCCGCGAAGTTTTCCGGCAGCACGGCAAGGCGTGCACCACCTTGTGCGGCACGCTCCAGCAAACGCCGGGCCTGCGCGAGGTTGGCCCGCACCTCTGCCTGGCTGACCATCTGTATCACGGCAAGATTCATGGCTGCGCTCATTGCCTCCGGTGCTGACAGCGTACGCCAAGGCGGCGCTTCATTGCGGTTTTTCGAAGGGTTTGTCGAAGCTGATCTTGGGGTCCTGCAGCGGGCCGTCGACGTCGTACTGCACGCTGGCGAATCGCGCCACCTTGTCGCCCAGCAGCTTGTCCACCACGAACAGTGCACCGCCGATGGCCGGCGCACCGACGATCAGCGCCGCCAGCGGCAGGTTGTTGGTCACCGGCAGGGTCACCAGCAATTTGGCGTCGATGCGCTCGTTGCGCATGTCCAGGTTGCCATTGAGTTCCAGGTTGCTCGAGGGCCCTGTCAGGGTGATCGGCTCCTGCGTGACGAACAGGCCATTGGTCGCCTGCAGATTGCCCTTGACCCGGTCGTAGCTGAGGCCCTTGCCCAGCAGGTCGGAGAAGTCCAGGCGCAGGCGGCGGCCGATCGAATTGAAGTTGAGCAGGCCGAACACCCGCAAGGCCTGCGCCGAGCCCTGCACCTCGACGAACTGGCCGCTGCGCAGCGACGGGTCGAGGTTGCCGGAGAAGCGCTTGAGGGAGAACCACGCCGGTGACCCCGGCCAGTTGCCATCGGCATCCACCCGGAAACTCTCGCTGGTGACGCTCGGCGCGAAATCCCAGGCCTTGAGCACCTTGCCAAGGTCATCGCCGTGCAGGCGCCCCTTGTACCAGCTCTGGAGGTTGCCTGGCGTGCCACGCCAGCCGGCGCTGCCACCGATCTTCAGCCCGCGCAGGTCGAGGTCGAGATCGTCGAAGCGAACCCCCTGCGCCTCAGGCCGCACCTTCAGCGACCAGGCCCCCAGCACCTTGTCCCCCCGCTGTACGCGGTCGATCCTGATATCCAGCGCCGGAATCTGCCGGGGGTCGACGCCCGCCAGAGGGTCCGGGGCGTCGTCGGTTGTCAGCGTATCGACGGCTGGGGCTGGCAGGCTCACATGCTGCAAGTCGACCTGGATGGGTACGCCCTCGGCGTCCGCCAGCACCACCCGTCCGCTCGCCAATGCGCTGTCGAGCTGCAGCGCCCAGCCCTGAGACTCTCGCTCGAGGCCGACAGCGAGCTGCTCGATTTCCTGGCCGAAGCCCTTGAAACGGCCGATATCCAGCTGGGCGCTGCGTAACAGGCGCTGGCTGTCAGCGTCCACCTTCAGCGGGTGATCCGCGATGAACTGTTTCCAGGCATCCAGGTCCAGCTCGGCCAGGCGGCCACGCACACGCAGGCCTTGGCTGGTGGGCAGCCGGGCGGGCTCCCCGCCCAGCATCAGCTCGCCACGTCCCTCGGCCAGTGCCGTCGGCGGCGCTGCCAGGTTCAGGCTGGCCAGCCCGCGATAGTCGGCCCAGTAGCGGCGCTCCTTGCCGGACAGCGTCATGCGCCAGTCGGCATAGGCCTCTTGCTCGGCGCTCTTGCCGAAGGGCGCGGGCAGCGCCACATTCACCCCGAGCAGGTTGGAATCGACGCGCAGCTGGCTGTCGTCGCCATCCAGCGTCAGGCGCAGGCGATAGGGCAGCAGGCCGCTGACAGGCAGCGCCTGCGGACCGTTCAACCAGTTGTTGAGGGTGTCGACCTGCACCTGCCCGCGCAGATCGAACAGGGTTCTGGCTTGACCGCGCGTGCCCTCGGAGCTGATCTTGCCGCGCACCTGGCGCCCGAACACCTCGCCACGCACGTCGGGCGAGCTGAGGCCCGCCGCACTGTCGAAACGAAACGCGCCCTTCACCTTGCTCAGCTGCAGGTCCGGGTTGGGCAGCTTGAGACGCGCGCCTTCGGTGGCGAAGTCCACCACCACGACCGGGGCATCCCCCTTGTGCAACGGGATATCCAGCTTCAGGCGTCCGGCCAGCGGCCCCTCGCCCTGCCAGCCGGCGAAGATCTGCGAGGTGCCCAGGGGCGCCTCCTGCAGCAGCTTGATGGCATCACTCAGGCTGCTCTGCACGTCGCCATCGAGGTACAGGTGCGGCGCCTTGCCGTCATGCAGCAGCGGGATATTGGCGGCCACGTCCGTGACCTGACTGTCGAGCAGGCGCCCCTGCTGCAGGCGCACCCGCACGGCATCATCCTCGATCAGCACTTCGCCTGCGCCCTCGCGCAGCGATGGCCAGCCAGGCTGGAAGGCCAGCTCGGCATCCCTGACCTTGAAGAACAGGCTGAGGCTGCGCGCCGCCAGCGGTGCCCCCTTGTGCAGCGAGCCCTGATACTGGAAGTAGCCCTCCTCGACGTGGCCGGCACGGATCGCCGTCTTCAGCCAATGATCGAGTTCCGGGCTCATGCCGGGCGAGAGACTCGGCAGGTACTTCTCGGTGAAGGCCGCATCGCCGTCGCGCAGACCGACACGCAGGTCCATGTAGTCCTCGGCCTCGGGATCGCTCAGCAGGCGGATCAGCATGTCACCCGCAACCTGCCCTTCCTCGCCGTCGACACGCATGTAGGGGCTGTACAGGGTCAGGCCGGCTTCGCTCCAGTCCCAGCTCAGGCGGGCCTGGGCATGGCGATAGCGCCAGGGTTTGGGAAACAGTTCATTGAGGTGCAGGGCAAAGTTCTCGCTGTTCAGGCGCAACTCGCCTTTGAACAGGTTGCCAGAGACGCTGCCGCTGACATTTTCGGCAGCCGGCGCGCCGTGGTAGGCCTGGACGCCCACCTGCTGCAGATTGGCAGCGAAGCGCAGGCGCTCCGCACCTTGGTGCTGCGGGTAGTAGTCGAGCAACAGGTTGTTGACCACGCCGACGGGCGCCAGCGCGACCAGGGCGTCGTGGGCCGCGTCGGGCATGGGCGCCAGCGCCTGCACCAGCGGCGCCCAGGCCGCCAGGTCGAGACGGTCGGCCGTCAGCGCCCAGCGCTCGTCGGTCTCGCCGCCATCGAGTTGTTTCAGGTTCAGGTGCAACTCGCCGATGCGCTGCTCGCCATGGGTCATGGCCAGGGAGTCGATCTGCCCGCGCATGCCCTGCTCGTCGTGCTCGAAGAAGGCGTTGAAGGCCAGGTCCTTGAGGGTCACGGCTTCACGCTTGACCCGACCGCCCACCAGCTCGGGCGCATGCAGGCGCAGCGCAGCTTTATCAAGGGCCAGGCCGTGCCCTTGCAGCCAGAGCTCGCCACCGGCCTGCAGACGCTGCACCTGCCAGTCGCCCAGCAGCGACTTGGGCAACCACGTTGCCCAGTCACTCTGCGGCAGGCTCAGGTAGAGCTCGGACTCCGTCTCGCGCCAGGTCTCGGGCTGCATGCGCGTGCGCAGCCGCAGGGCGACCGGCTGGCCGTCGGGGAGCAGCAGGCGGCCGTCGAGGCGCTGCCGGCTGCTGCCGTAGCTCAGGCTCAGATTGACGTAGCTGAGCAGCAACGGTTCCTGATCGAGCGGCTGCAGCACCACGCGACTGTCGAACAGGCTGACCCGCCGCACCGCCTGCAACTGCCGCAACAGTTGCTCGACATCCGTCTGCCGCTCGCCGCGCTGTGGCCAACCCTGCAGATGCCAGCGCCCTTCGCCGTCCTGCTGCAGGTTCAGCTGTAAACCGTCGAATTGCAGGTGGGCGATGCGGGGCTGGCGTGCCAGCAGGCTGGCCAGCACATCGGGCACCAGTTGTACGCGCTCCAGGCTCAGCCCGTCGTCCTCTGCGCCCAGGCGCACGTCGTGCGCCAGCAGCACCGGGGAGAACCCCTGCCAGCGCCCTTCGAGCCGGCCGATACGCACGGGCACACCCAGCTGCGCGCTAGCCTTGTCCTCCAGTTCGAGGCGGTACTCGGCCACCAGCGGCACCAGCTCGCGCCCCAGGCTGACGTACAGCGCCGCCAGCACCAGCAGCGCGGCAAGGACACCCAGCCCCCAGCGCAGCAAGGTGGTGAACAGGCGCACCAGGCCGTTCACCTCAGCGCTCGCGGCGCTCAGAGCAGCACCACATCGTACTGTTCCTGGGAATACATGGTTTCCACCTGGAACTTGATGGTGCGGCCGATGAAGGCTTCGAGATCGGCGACGTTGCCCGACTCTTCATCGAGCAGGCGGTCGACGACCTTCTGGTTCGCCAGCACCCGGTAGCTTTCCGCCTGGTAGGCCCGCGCCTCGCGCAGGATCTCGCGGAAGATCTCGTAGCAGATGGTCTCGGGAGTCTTCAACTTGCCGCGCCCCTGGCAGGCGCTGCACGGCTCGCAGAGAATCTGCTCGAGGCTCTCGCGGGTACGCTTGCGGGTCATCTGCACCAGGCCCAGCTCGGTGATGCCGATGATGTTGGTCTTGGCGTGATCGCGCTCCAGCTGTTTCTCCAGGGTACGCAGCACCTGGCGCTGGTGCTCCTCGTCCTCCATGTCGATGAAGTCGATGATGATGATCCCGCCCAGGTTGCGCAGGCGCAGCTGGCGGGCGATGGCCGTGGCCGCCTCCAGGTTGGTCTTGAAGATGGTCTCTTCGAGGGTGCGATGGCCGACGAAGGCGCCGGTATTGACGTCGATGGTGCTCATCGCCTCGGCAGGGTCGACCACCAGATAGCCGCCGGACTTCAGCGGCACCTTGCGCTCGAGCGCCCGCTGGATCTCGTCTTCGACGCCATACAGGTCGAAGATCGGTCGCTCGCCGGGGTAATGCTCCAGGCGGTCGGCGATCTCCGGCATCAGCTCGGCGACGAACTGAGTGATCTTCTGGAAGGTCTCGCGCGAGTCCACGCGAATCTTCTCGGTACGCGGGCTGACCAGGTCGCGCAGCGTGCGCAGTGCCAGCGACAGGTCCTCGTAGATCACCGAAGGCGCCTTGGCGGTCTGCACCTGCGCGGAAATCTGATCCCACAGGCGCCGCAGGTAGCGGATGTCGATGAGGATCTCGTCGGCACCGGCCCCCTCGGCAGCCGTGCGCAGAATGAAGCCACCGGCCTCCTCGATCCCCTCGGCGGCCACGCAGTCGGCCACCACCTGCTTGAGGCGGTCGCGCTCGGCTTCGTCCTCGATCTTCAGGGAAATGCCGACGTGGCTGGTGCGCGGCATGTACACCAGGTAGCGCGACGGAATCGACAGCTGAGTGGTCAGGCGCGCGCCCTTGCTGCCGATCGGGTCCTTGGTCACCTGCACCACCAGGCTCTGGCCTTCGTGCACCAGCGCGCTGATCGGCTCGATCGCGGCGCCCTCGCGGGTGGAGATCTCCGAGGCATGGATGAACGCGGCACGTTCCAGGCCGATGTCGACGAAGGCCGCCTGCATGCCGGGCAGCACGCGCACCACCTTGCCCTTGTAGATGTTGCCGACGATGCCACGCTTCTGCGTACGCTCGACGTGCACTTCCTGCAGCACACCGTTTTCCACTACGGCCACACGCGATTCCATCGGCGTGATGTTGATCAGAATCTCTTCGCTCATGCATCCATCCTGGTGATCATGCCGGCCGGACCATAACGCCGCCCCGCGGACTCAAGCTTTCGGGAGTCGCTGGAAACGCCCTGCGTTTCTAGACGCCCCCTTGCGCCGGCAACTGCCAGCAGGCAATACCGAACTGGCCAAGCATCTCGGCAGTTTCGCACAGCGGCAACCCCACCACCGCCGAATAACTGCCCTGCACACGGTTGACGAACACCGCCGCCAGGCCCTGGATACCATAACTGCCGGCCTTGTCGCAGGGCTCGCCACTGGCCCAGTAGGCCTCGATCTCCGCCTCACCGAGGGTGCGGAAACTCACCTCGCTGGTCACCACCCGGGACGACTCCCGCCCGGCGCCCACCAGGGCGACTGCGGTCATGACCTGATGGCTGCGACCGGACAGGCTCAAGAGCATCTCGCGGGACTCGGCGAAGTCGGCCGGCTTGCCGAGAATGCGCCCATCCAGCACCACCGCCGTATCGGCCCCCAGGACCACGGCATCGGCCCGCTCACCCAGGGCACGCAGCCCCGCACGCGCCTTTTCCAGCGCCAGGCGCTCTACATAGACCGCAGCAGGCTCGGCTGGCAACGGGGATTCATCTATCGAGGCGATTTGCGTGACACATGGCACAGCGATCTGGGCCAGCAGTTCACGCCGACGGGGCGAAGCGGAGGCCAGGAACAGCTCGGCCATGCGGGTATCTCCGTTGGCGAGCCGCGACCAGCCGTGCGGCGGGCCGCGCTCAGTTGACGTTGAGGCGCAGGTGCAGACCACGCAGGATGGCGCAGATCCACGGCCAGAGCAGGGCACTGACCAGCGCCGGCAGGATGAAGGCCAGGGTCGGCGGCCGACTGCCGGTCAGCGCATTGAGCCACAGCTGAACCAGCTGGGCCAGACCGAACACCACCATCAGCACCATGCTCTGCTGCCACATGGGGAACATGCGCAGACGCTGGTGCAGGCTCAGCACCAGGAAGGTGATCAACGTCAGGATCAGCGCGTTCTGCCCCAGCAACGTGCCGAACAGCACGTCCTGCGCCAGGCCCAGAACCCAGGCGGTGGTCATGCCGACACGGTGCGGCAGGGCCAGTACCCAGTAGGTCAGCACCAGCGCGACCCACAGTGGGCGGCCGATCTGCATGAACTCGGGCAACGGCGAAACACTGAGTAACAAACCCAGCGCGAGGCTGAGCCAGATCACCCAGCCATTGCGAGGCTGCACGCCAACCATCAGTTCGTCTCCTCTGCGCCAGCGTCCGCAGCCGGCGCCTGCCCATCCGCGGGTGCCTGCTCGCCCTGTCGCGCCTGCTCGGCCTCACGGTCGGCGGCTTCCTGCGCCACGGCGGAGTCGTTGGCACGCTGTTCGGGGGTACGCCGGTCGGAAAACACCAGCAGCAGATAGCGGCTGCGATTGAGCGCCGCAGTGGGCACTGCGCGAACGATGGCGAACGGCTGGCCGGAGTCATGGATCACTTCCTTGACCGTGGCCACCGGATAGCCCGCCGGGAAGCGCTGGCCCATGCCGGAGCTGACCAGCAGATCGCCTTCCTTGATGTCCGCGGTATCCGCCACGTGGCGCAGCTCCAGGCGTTCGGGGTTGCCGGTGCCTACGGCAATGGCGCGCAGGCCGTTGCGATTGACCTGCACCGGGATGCTGTGGGTGTTGTCGGTGAGCAGCAGCACCCGCGAGGTGTAGGGCATGATCTCGACCACCTGGCCCATCAGGCCACGGGCATCGAGCACCGGCTGGCCGAGAAACACGCCGTCCTTCTCGCCCTTGTCGATGAGAATGCGGTGGGTATAGGGGTTGGGATCGACGCCGATCAGCTCGCTGACCAGTACTTCGTCATCCACCAGTGCGGCGGAGTTGAGCAATTCGCGCAGGCGCACGTTCTGCTCGGTGAGGGCCGCCAGCTTCTGCAGGCGGCGCTGCAGCAGCAGGGCCTCGGCCTTGAGCTTCTCGTTCTCGGCCATCAGCTCGCTGCGCGAGGAAATCTGCTGGGTCGCGCCATCCCAGGCCCGCACCGGCAGGTCCGCCAGCCAGTAGAACGGTGTCAGCACCAGGCCCATCTGACTGCGCACCGGCTTGAGCGCCTCGAAGCGGGCATCCACCACCATCAGCGCAGCCGACAGCACCGCCAGCACCAGCAGGCGGATGCCCAGCGAAGGACCTTTGGCGAAGAGCGGCTTAATGACCTGCTCCTTGTGCGCCACGAGGGCGGAAAGCGCGCGAATTCATGCGAAGGGCAAACCGATCTGGCGAAGGTTGAGGCGAGTGTACTGCAATGCTCGAATATGCGCGTGCCGCCCGGAGGCGGCACGACAGCGAGCCCCACGGAAGGTGCTTACTCGGTGGAGAGCAGGTCCATGGCGTGGCGATCCATCATTTCCAGCGCCTTGCCGCCGCCACGGGCGACGCAGGTCAGCGGGTCTTCGGCGACGATCACCGGCAGGCCGGTCTCCTGGCTCAGCAGCTTGTCCAGGTCGCGCAGCAGTGCGCCACCACCGGTCAGCACCAGGCCGCGCTCGGCGATGTCCGAGGCCAGCTCGGGCGGCGATTGCTCCAGCGCGCTCTTCACCGCCTGGACGATGGTCGCCAGGGATTCCTGCAGCGCCTCGAGCACTTCGTTGGAGTTCAGGGTGAAGCTGCGCGGTACGCCCTCGGCCAGGTTGCGGCCGCGAACGTCGACTTCGCGGATCTCGCCGCCCGGGTAGGCGGTACCGATTTCCTGCTTGATGCGCTCGGCGGTGCCTTCACCGATCAGCGAGCCGTAGTTGCGGCGCACGTAGGTGATGATGGCTTCGTCGAAGCGGTCGCCGCCGACGCGGACGGACTCGGCATAGACCACGCCATTGAGGGAGATCAGGGCGATCTCGGTGGTGCCGCCGCCGATATCGACGACCATCGAGCCACGGGCTTCCTCTACCGGCAGGCCGGCACCGATGGCGGCGGCCATCGGCTCTTCGATCAGGAACACTTCACGGGCACCGGCGCCCAGAGCCGATTCACGGATGGCACGGCGCTCGACCTGGGTCGACTTGCACGGCACACAGATCAGCACGCGCGGCGACGGCTGCAGGAAGCTGTTCTCGTGCACCTTGTTGATGAAGTACTGCAGCATCTTCTCGCAGACGCTGAAGTCGGCGATCACGCCATCCTTCATCGGCCGGATGGCGGAGATGTTGCCAGGCGTACGGCCGAGCATGCGCTTGGCCTCGGTGCCGACGGCCACGACACTCTTCTGGTTGCCGTGGGTGCGGATGGCGACCACGGACGGTTCATTCAGGACAATACCGCGCTCGCGCACATAAATAAGGGTATTGGCAGTTCCCAGGTCGATAGACAGATCACTGGAAAACATGCCACGCAGTTTCTTGAACATTAGGAAGGGACCCTAGGCAACGCGTGGGTAAAAAAGTGCGGCAAACTCTAACAACGGCAGGGATTTTGAGCAAGGCGGCAATATGGTAGATTGCCTGTTTTTCCGGGCCTTGTAGCTGCACATCGCGGCCTTTGACCGCCGGCTCGCGACATCCGTTCCCTACAGGCGACGCGGGATGCCCGAGCGCAGCAATTGGCAGACACCCGCCCCGTCACACTTCCACTGGAGACCCCCCAATGGCGCTTGAACGCTCCGAGGTGGAAAAAATCGCCCACCTGGCCCGCCTGGGCCTGAATGACGGCGATATTCCGCAAACCACCGAGACCCTGAACAACATCCTCGGCCTGATCGACCAGATGCAGGCCGTCGACACCCAGGGCATCGAACCCCTGGCCCACCCGCTGGAAGCCACCCAGCGCCTGCGCGCCGACGTGGCCACCGAGGGCAACCAGCGCGACGCCTACCAGGCCATCGCCCCGGCCGTGGAAAGCGGCCTGTACCTCGTGCCGAAAGTCATCGAATAAGGAAAGGGCTGACATGCATCAACTGACCCTGGCCGAGATAGCCAAGGGCCTCGAGGCCAAGCAATTCTCCGCCGAAGAACTGACCCGCAGCCTGCTGGCGCGCATCGAGCAGCTCGATCCGCAGCTCAACAGCTTCATCACCGTCACGCCCGAACAGGCGGTCGCCCAGGCCCAGGCCGCCGACGCCCGCCGTGCAGCTGGCGAGAACGGCGCCCTGCTCGGTGCACCGATCGCGCACAAGGACCTGTTCTGCACCGAAGGCGTGCTGACCACCTGTGCCTCGAAGATCCTCACCGGCTTCAAGGCGCCGTACAACGCCACCGTGGTCGAGAAACTGGCCGCCGCCGGCGCTGTGACCCTCGGCAAGCTGAACATGGACGAATTCGCCATGGGCTCGGCCAACGAATCCAGCCACTATGGCGCGGTGCAGAACCCCTGGGACACCAGCCGCGTGCCCGGCGGCTCCAGCGGTGGCTCGGCGGCTGCGGTCGCCGCACGCCTGCTGCCGGCCGCCACCGGCACCGACACCGGCGGTTCGATCCGTCAGCCGGCGGCGCTGACCAACCTCACCGGGATCAAGCCGACCTACGGCCGCGTCTCGCGCTGGGGCATGATCGCCTACGCCTCCAGCCTCGACCAGGGCGGCCCGCTGGCCCGCACCGCCGAAGACTGCGCGCTGCTGCTCGGTGCCATGGCCGGTTTCGACGCCAAGGACTCCACCAGCGTCGACCAGCCGGTGGATGACTACCTGGCCGCCCTCGCCCAGCCGCTGGCCGGCCTGCGCATCGGCCTGCCGAAGGAATACTTCGGCGCCGGCCTCGCCCCCCGTATCGGCGAGAAGGTGCTGGCCGTGGTCGAGGAGCTGAAGAAGCTCGGCGCCAGCGTCAAGGACATCAGCCTGCCCAACCTGCAGCATGCGATCCCGGCCTACTACGTGATCGCCCCGGCGGAAGCCAGCTCCAACCTGTCGCGCTTCGACGGCGTGCGCTTCGGCTACCGCTGCGAGAACCCGGTCAACCTCGAAGACCTGTACAAGCGTTCGCGTGGTGAAGGCTTCGGTGCGGAAGTGAAACGGCGCATCATGGTCGGAACCTACGCCCTGTCGGCCGGCTACTACGACGCCTACTACATCAAGGCGCAGCAGATCCGCCGCCTGATCAAGAACGACTTCGTCGCTGCCTTCAATGACGTCGACGTGATCCTCGGCCCGACCACGCCGAACCTGGCATGGAAACTCGGCGAAAAAGGTGGCGACCCGGTGTCGGCCTACCTCGAGGACATCTACACCATCACCGCCAACCTCGCCGGCATCCCCGGCCTGTCGATGCCAGCCGGCTTCGTCGATGGCCTGCCGGTGGGCGTACAGCTGCTCGGCAACTACTTCCAGGAAGGTCGCCTGCTCAACATCGCGCATCAGTACCAGCAGGTGACTGACTGGCATCAACAGGCTCCGAGCGGCTTCTAGGCCATGGCGCAGCCATGCAGCCTTTTCCCCTCTCCCATTCATGGGAGAGGGTGGCGCGCAGCGCCGGGAGAGGGATGGATGACGCCACACAGGATTGAGGAACACTAAAGATGCAATGGGAAACAGTGATCGGGCTGGAGATTCACGCTCAGCTCAGCACCCAATCGAAGATCTTCTCGGCCAGCGCCACTACTTTCGGCGCCGAGCCCAACACCCAGGCCAGCCTGGTCGACCTCGGCATGCCCGGCACCCTGCCAGTGCTCAATGCCGAAGCCGTGCGCATGGCCTGCATGTTCGGCCTGGCGATCGACGCCGAGATCGGCGAGCGTAACGTCTTCGCGCGCAAGAACTACTTCTACCCGGACCTGCCCAAGGGCTACCAGACCAGCCAGATGGATCACCCCATCGTCGGCAAGGGCCACCTGGACATCACCCTGGAAGACGGCACCGTCAAGCGCATCGGCATCACCCGCGCGCACCTGGAAGAAGACGCCGGCAAGAGCCTGCACGAAGACTTCCACGGCATGAGCGGCATCGACCTCAACCGTGCCGGTACGCCGCTGCTGGAGATCGTCTCCGAGCCGGACATCCGTTCGGCCAAGGAAGCGGTCGCCTATGTGAAGTCGATTCACGCCCTGGTGCGCTACCTCGGCATCTGCGACGGCAACATGGCCGAGGGCTCGCTGCGTTGCGACTGCAACGTGTCCGTGCGCCCGAAAGGCCAGGAAGCCTTCGGCACCCGCGCCGAGATCAAGAACGTCAACTCCTTCCGCTTCATCGAGAAGGCCATCAACCACGAGATTCAGCGGCAGATCGAGCTGATCGAGGACGGTGGCAAGGTGGTACAGGAAACCCGCCTGTACGACCCGAACAAGGACGAGACGCGCTCCATGCGCGGCAAGGAAGAAGCCAACGACTACCGTTACTTCCCCTGCCCGGACCTGCTGCCGGTAGTGATCGAGCGCAGCTTCCTCGATGACCTGCGCGGCCAGCTGCCGGAACTGCCGGTGCAGAAGCGCGAGCGCTTCGAGAGCCAGTTCGCGCTGTCCGCCTACGACGCCAGCGTGCTGAGCGCCAGCCGCGAGCTGGCCGACTACTTCGAAGCGGTCGAGAAGACTTGCGGCGATGCCAAGCTGTCGGCCAACTGGGTGATGGGCGAGCTGTCCAGCCTGCTCAATAAAGAAGGCCTGGAGATCGAGCAGTCGCCGGTGTCCGCCGAGCAACTGGGCGGCATGATCCTGCGCATCAAGGACAACACCATCAGCGGCAAGATCGCCAAGATGGTCTTCGAAGCCCTGGCCGCCGGTGAAGGCGCCAGCGCCGACGAGGTGATCGAGAAGAAGGGCCTCAAGCAGGTCACCGACTCCGGCGCCATCGAGGCGATGCTCGACGAAGTGCTGGCAGCCAACGCCGAGCAGCTCGAACAGTACCGTGCAGCGGACGAAGCCAAGCGCGGCAAGATGTTCGGCTTCTTCGTCGGCCAGGCCATGAAGGCCTCGAAAGGCAAGGCCAACCCGGGGCAGGTGAACGAACTGCTGAAGAAAAAGCTCGAAGGTTGAGCCTCGACCCACCGAAACGACGCCGGGCTTGCCCGGCGTCTTTCTATCTGGAGATACCGCGATGATGACCCGTAGCCCGGATGCAATCCGGGAGCCCGCAACGTCTAGGATTGCATCCGGGCTACAGACCTGCGCCTTGCTCGGCGCGCTGGTCCTGCTCGGCGGCTGCTCCACCTTCGGCGGTAGCGGCGGCAGCGAAACCGGCAAGGCCTCCTATTATGGCCAGGCGCACCATGGCAAGCGCACCGCCAGCGGCGAGCGTTTCGACCAGCACGCCCTGACCGCCGCGCATCGCACCCTGCCCTTCGGCACACGGGTACGCGTCACCAACCTGAACAACGAGCGCAGCGTGGTGGTGCGCATCAACGACCGCGGCCCGTTCGTGCGCGGGCGCATCATCGACCTCTCCCGTGCCGCCGCCGAGCGCCTGGACATGCTGCGTGCAGGCGTGGTGCCGGTTCGGCTTCAAGCGCTGGACTGACGAACAATTGGCAACAAATACCTTGCGTAATCTCTGGCGGCCACGGACGCCATCGCTACACTAGCCGCACTTTTTCGGAGCCTCCCTGTAATGACCCTGATGACTTTCGTCTACCTGATCGCCGGCCTGGTGTTGCTGGTCGCCGGCGCAGAAGTGCTGGTACGCGGCGCCGCCAAACTGGCCGCGCAGTTCGGCATTCCCCCGCTGGTGATCGGCCTGACCGTGGTGGCCTTCGGCACCAGCGCCCCGGAGACGGCGGTCAGCGTGCAATCGGCCTTCAACGGCAGTGGCGACCTGGCAATCGGCAACGTGATCGGCAGCAACATCGCCAACGTCCTGCTGATCCTCGGCGTCACCGCACTGGTGGCCCCGCTGATCGTTTCGCGCCAGCTGATCCGCCTGGACGTGCCGATCATGATCGGCGCCAGCCTGGTGGTCTACGCACTCGCCTGGGACGGGCAGCTGAGCCGTCTCGACGGCGCCCTGCTGTTCGCGGGCGTGATCACCTACACCGTCTTCCTGATCTACAGCAGCCGCAAGGACAAGGGCGGCGAAGACGATGAGTTCGCCAAGGAATTCGGCCTCGACGAGCCGGCCAAGCCCTACGCCTGGGCCGTCAACCTCGGCCTGCTGCTCGCCGGCCTGGCGCTGCTGGTGGGCGGCTCCAACCTGCTGGTCGACGGCGCCGTGCAACTGGCCCGCGCCCTGGGCCTGTCGGAGCTGGTGATCGGCCTGACCGTGATCGCCATCGGCACCTCGCTGCCGGAACTGGCCACCTCGATCATCGCCGCCTTCAAGGGTGAGCGCGACATCGCCGTCGGCAACATCGTCGGCAGCAACATCTTCAACCTGCTGTGCGTCCTGGGCCTCGCCTCGCTGGTCTCGCCGAACGCCATCCCGGTGGCCGCCAACGCGCTGGCCTTCGACTTCCCGGTAATGATCGCCGTGGCCTTCGCCTGCCTGCCGATCTTCTTCAGCGGCTATCGCATCAACCGCTGGGAAGGCTTGCTGTTCGTCGCCTACTACGTGGCCTACACCCTCTATGTGGTGCTGTTCGCCACCGGCCGGCCATTCGCCCAGAGCTTCGGTGACGCAATGATCGGCTATGCGCTGCCACTGACCGCCATTACCCTGGTGATCATCGCCGGGCGTGCCTGGCACAAGCAACGCGGCCAGGAGATCTGAACATGAGCGAGAACCACGAGCGCGGCCTGCAGGTACGCCGCGAAGTCATGGGCGAGGCGTTCGTCGAGCGCGCCCTGGGCAATGCCACCGAGTTCAGCCAACCCCTGCAGGACTTCGTCAACGAACACGCCTGGGGCGGCGTGTGGACGCGCAGTGGCCTGCCACGCGCAACCCGCAGCCTGATCACCCTGGCCGCGCTGACCGCACTGAAGTGCCCGCAGGAGCTCAAGGGGCACGTGCGCGGCGCGCTGAACAACGGCTGCACCGTCGAGGAAATCCGCGAAACCCTGCTGCACTGCGCGGTCTATGCCGGCGTGCCGGCGAGCATCGATGCCTTCCGCGCAGCCCAGGAAGTGATCGACGACTACCAGCGCAACGCCTCGTAGGAGCCGCCTTGCCGGTGCTCCATCGAGCGCCGGCCACGACCAGCTAGACCCAGCCCCCCCACTGCAACAGCAGCAGGCCGAAGTTGGTGGTCAGCACCGCCGCCAGGGTGGTGATGACGATGATCGCCGCCGCCAGCTCATGGTTGGCACCGACGGCCCGGGCCATGACGAAACTGGCCGCAGCCGTCGGGCTGGCGAAGTAGAGAAAGAGAATCGCCAGGTCCGCATCGCGAAAACCCAGCAGCCAGGCGCCGGTGGTGCTCAACAGTGGCAGCCAGACCATCTTCATCAGGCTCGAACCGATGGCCGTGCCGCTGCTGCGCTGCAGCGAGGCCAGGCTCAGCGTGCCACCGATGCAGATCAGCGCCAGCGGCAGCGTCATCTGCGCGAAATACTCCGCCGAGGTGAGCAGCCACTGCGGCAGGGCGATCTTCCAGTAGGCGAAAGGCACGGCCAGCAGCACGCCGATGATCATCGGGTTGCTGACGATGCTGCGGGCGATGGCCCGCATGCCGGTTTTCGCCCCCGGGCTGTAGATGGCCAGCACGACGGCCGAGAGCGCGTTGTAGCAGAGGATCACCAGCGCGGCGAGCACCGAACCGAGGGACAGCCCGTAATCGCCATACATGCTGGTGGCCAGCGCCAGCCCGACGATACCGTTGTTACCGCGAAAGGCACCCTGGGTGTAGACACCACGGTCCACGAACGGCACGCGCCAGACGGCCCAGCCCCAGGCCAGGAAGAAGCTGGCCACCGTGGCCAGCACGTAGTAAGTCAGCAGCCCCGGCTGCATCGCCGCATCCAGATCGGCCTTGATCACCCCGAGAAACAGCAGGGTCGGCATGGTGCCGCGAAACACCAGGCTCGAGGCGGTATCGATGAAGGCGCCGTCGATCCAGCGCACGCGCTTGAGCGCCACACCGAGAAACAGCATGGCGAACACCGGGGCGGTGACAGCGAGGGTTTGTGCAGCGACGGCGAGCATGAAGGCACCGATGCAGTTGTACGACAACGCATGTTAGCCGGCTAATGTTTATGCTGCTACCGGTAAATCGGGTGGCCACCTGCGGCGGCCATGAAGCGAGGCCCGGAACCGTTCCGGGCCAATGGCCTCAGCGGCGTACCGGGCGCTTCTGCAACTTGCGCTGCAAGGTACGACGGTGCATGCCCAGCGCGCGGGCCGTCGCGGAGATGTTGCCCTCATGCTCGGCCAGCACACGCTGGATGTGCTCCCACTGCAGGCGGTCGACCGACATCGGGTTTTCCGGCACCAGGCTGTCCAGGTCGGCATGCTCGGAGAGCAAGGCGGTCAGCACGTCGTCGGCGTCGGCCGGTTTGCACAGGTAGTTGGCGGCGCCACGCTTGATCGCCTCGACGGCGGTGGCGATGCTGGAGTAACCGGTGAGCAGCACCACGCGCATCTCGGCATCCAGCTCCAGCAGCTTGGGCAGCAGGACCAGGCCGGAATCACCTTCCATCTTCAGGTCGACCACCGCGTAGTCGGGCAGGTCTTCCTTGGCCATCGCCAGGCCTTCCTCGGCGCTTGACGCAGTGGACACACGCAGGCCTCGGCGGCTCATCGCGCGCGCCATCACACGGGTGAACGTCGGGTCGTCATCGACCAGCAGCAGATGGGGCTGCTCTTCACCTTCGAACAGGGATTCTTCGCTCATGCAGGTTTTCCTTGTCAGGCCACGCCATAGGCTCGCGGCAACTTCAATTCGGTGAGGGTGCCGCCATCCTCATGGTTATACAACTTAACCGTACCACCGGCACGGGTCACGCTGGCCTGGCTGAGGAACAGACCGAGCCCGAAACCCTTGCCCTTGGTGGTGAAGAACGGCCGCCCCAGCTGTTCGGCAATGGCCAGCGGGACGCCGGCGCCATGGTCGCGGATGCTCAGGCGCAACCACTGGTGATCCCAGTCCAGACGGATATCGAGCTTGTCCGGGCAGGCATCGGCGGCGTTGTTCAGCAGGTTGAGCAGCGCCTGGGTAAGGTCGGCCGGCGGCATGATGCGCGGCGCCGTGCCACGCCCCAGGCACTGGTAGCGGTAGCTGGCCTCGGGGCGCATCAGGTGCCAGCGATTGAGGGTGGTTTCCAGCCACTCCACGCAGGACTGCTCCACCACCGCCTGGCGCCGGTCGTTCTCGGCCGCACGCACCAGTTGCTGCAGGGTGTACTTGCACAGCTTGACCTGCTCCTGCAGCAGGGCCAGGTCGTCCTGCAGGGCCGGCTTGTCGCGGTGTTCCTGGCGCAGCTCCTTGAGCAGCACGCTCATGGTGGCCAGCGGCGTACCCAGTTCATGGGCGGCGCCCGCAGCCTGGGTGGCCACGGCCAGCAGCTGCTGGTCGCGCAGGCTCTCCTCACGGCGCTCGGCACGCAGTTCGTCCTGGCGCCGCAGCTCCTCGGCCATCTTGGCGACGAAGAAGGTGATCAGCGCGGCAGCCAGGGCGAAGCTCAGCCACATGCCGTAGACCAGCAGGCTCTCGCGCGCCGCCGGCAGTTCCAGCGGGTGCGTCCACACCAGCAACAGGGTGTAGCCCGCCAGCGCCATCCCCGCCAGCACGATGGTGAACAGCCAGGGCAAGGTGGCCGCAGCAATGGTCAGCGGCACCAGGTAATAGGAGACGAAGGGGTTGGTCGAACCACCCGAGTAATACAGCAGCACGCTGTGGATGATCAGGTCGCAGCCGAGCTGCACGGCGTACTCGACCTCGGTGACCGGCCAGGGGCCGCGCAGGCGTAATGCCGTGCCCACGCAGAGCAGCAGGGAAATGCCGAGGGTGATCGACAATTCGCACCAGGGCAGCGCCAACACGCCCGACTTGTACGCGAGCCCGACGGAACCGGCCTGGGCGGCGAGCACGAGAATACGAATGAGGGTCAGGCGCCAGAGATTCTGGCGGCTGGCGGACAACAACTGCACGGGTTCGAGCATGGCGACTCCAGTCAATGGGGCGAGTATAACCAAGCCTGGCGCGGCCTTCCGCCGCTGCGGCAACCGGACGCACGCCTGTTCGGCGCGGCTGTGCGGCCTGAAAAAAAACCTGAACCGGGTTTAACCCGAATGGTCATCTGTCTTCGTCTAACCTCGGGAAACGGCCATCAAGGCCACTGAAAAAGGAACTGCACATGCTCACCATGCCCCGTATCGCCTCCGCCATCGCCCTGACCATCGCCGGCCTTGCCAGCAGCGGCCTGCTGGCCGACGAAGCGCGCTACAACCAGATTGCCCTGCGTGCCGAGGTGAACCAGGAAGTCGCTCATGACCTGATGCACGTCACCCTGTACACCGAGTCGCAGAATGCCGACCCGGCCAAACTGGCGGCGGAGATCACCAACACCCTGAACAAGACCCTGGAGCAGGTGCGCCAGGTCAAAGGCGTCTCGGTCAAGCTGGGCAGCCGCCACAGCTACCCGGTCTATGACGACAAGGGCCAGAAGATCACCGCCTGGCGCGAGCGCGCCGAAGTGCGCATGGAGAGCGCCGACTTCGCCCGCCTGTCCTCGCTGACCGGTGAGCTGCTGCAGTCGATGAAGATGGGCGGCATGGACTTCAGCATCGCCACCGATACCCGCAAGACACGCGAGGACGCCATGCTCAAGGACGCCGTGGATGCCTTCAAGGCCCGCGCCCAGCTGGCCACCCAGGCGCTCGGCGGCAAGGGCTACAAGCTGGTCAGCCTGAGCCTAAACACCGGTGGTTTCCAGCCGCCGATGGCCATGCGCGGCTTCGAGGCGAAGAGCATGGCGATGATGGATTCCGCCCCCACTCCGCAGATCGAAGCCGGCACCAGCCAGGTGACCGTGAGCGCCGATGGCGTCATCGAAGTGCAGATGCCCTGACCCGCGCCCCGCGACAAAGCAGCGCCGTTGTCGAAAGATAACGGCGTTTTGCTATCTCTTCCCGACAAAAGTTCATAAATGCGACAGCGAGTTACACCCGTGTAGCGCTAACCCTTTTTACGCCACTTGCGCACTTGCCTCAGGCACACGCCCTGCATAGCTTGCCAGGAGGCCCCCACAAGGGGCTCCTCAAAAACAAGCAAAACAACGATGAGGTCATGATGCGCAAGAACGCCGTTATCCAGGCTTTGCTTACCGCTGGGCTGATCGCCAGCGCCCCCCTCGCCAGCGCCGCCAACCTGGTTTTCTGTTCCGAAGGCAGCCCCGCCGGATTCGACCCGGGCCTGTACACCACCGGCACCGACTTCGATGCCGCTGCGGAAACCATCTTCAACCGTCTGACCCAGTTCGAGCGTGGCGGCACCAAGGTCGAGCCCGGCCTGGCCGAGAGCTGGACGGTCTCCGACGACGGCCTGGTCTACACCTTCAAGCTGCGTCCCGGGGTGAAGTTCCACACCACCGACTACTTCAAGCCCAGCCGTGAGTTCAACGCCAACGACGTGCTGTTCACCTTCGAACGCATGCTCGACAAGGACCATCCCTTCCGCAAGGCGTACCCCACCGAGTTTCCCTACTTCACCGACATGGGCATGGATAGCAACATCGCCAAGCTGGAGAAGATCGATGACATGACGGTGCGCTTCACCCTCAACCAGGTCGACGCCGCGTTCGTGCAGAACCTGGCGATGAGCTTCGCCTCGATCCAGTCCGCCGAATACGCCGACCAGCTGCTCAAGGCCGGCAAGGCCTCCGACATCAACCAGAAGCCGATCGGCACTGGCCCCTTCGTGTTCAGCCGTTACCAGAAGGACGCGGTGATCCGCTACAAGGGCAACAAGGACTACTGGAAGCCCGACGACGTGAAGATCGACAACCTGATCTTCGCCATCAACACCGACTCCTCGGTGCGCATGCAGAAGCTCAAGGCCGGCGAATGCCACGTCACCCTGTTCCCGCGTCCGGCGGACATCGAGTCGCTGCAGAAGGACCCCAACCTGCAGATGCCCGAGCAGGCGGGCTTCAACGTCGGCTATATCGCCTACAACGTCACCCACCCGCCGTTCGACAAGCTGGAAGTACGCCAGGCGCTGGACATGGCGGTGAACAAGCAGGCGATCCTCGACGCCGTCTACCAGAAGGCCGGACAGCTGGCCGTCAATGGCATGCCGCCGACCCAGTGGTCCTATAACGAGGACATCAAGGACCCGGCCTTCGACCCCGAGAAAGCCAAGGCGCTGCTCAAGGCCGCGGGCGTCAAGGAAGGCACCGAGATCACCCTGTGGGCCATGCCGGTGCAGCGTCCGTACAACCCCAATGCCAAGCAGATCGCCGAGATGCTGCAGGCCGACTGGGCCAAGATCGGCATCAAGGCGCGCATCGTCAGCTACGAGTGGGGCGAGTACCTCAAGCGTGCCAAGGGCGGCGAACATGACGCCATGCTGATCGGCTGGAGCGGCGACAACGGCGACCCGGACAACTGGCTGGGCACCCTCTATGGCTGCGATGCGGTCGACGGCAACAACTTCTCCAAGTGGTGCTTCGAGGACTACGACAAGCTGGTCAAGGCAGCCAAGCGCACCACCGATGTGGCCGAGCGCACCGAGCTGTACAAGCAGGCCCAGGTGATCCTCAAACGCGAAGTGCCGATCACCCCGCTGGCGCACTCCACCGTGTACCAGCCGATGCGCAAGGAAGTGCACGACTTCCGCATCAGTCCGTTCGCGCTCAACTCCTTCTATGGTGTAAGCATCGACAAGTGATGCATGCGGCGCCCGCAAGGGCGCCGTTCAAGGAGTTATTCATGTCATCCACGTCCTTGCTACGTGGCGGCCTGCTGTTGGCCGCCCTGCTGGGCGCACACGTCCAGGCGGCTGACAGCCTGGTGGTGTGCACCGAAGCGAGCCCGGAAGGTTTCGATATCGTCCAGTACACCGCGGCGACCACCGCCGACGCCAGCGCAGAGACCCTGTTCGAGCGTCTGGTGGCCTTCGCTCCCGGCAGCACCGAGATCATTCCCGCGCTGGCGCAGAGCTGGAGCATCAGCGACGACGGTCTGAGCTACACCTTCAACCTGCGCCAGGGGGTGAAATTCCACAGCAACCCGGCGTTCACCCCGACTCGCCCCTTCAACGCCGACGATGTGTTGTGGAGCTTCCAGCGCCAGCTCGACCCGGATCACCCCTGGCACAAGCTGTCGCTGCGCGGCTTTCCCTACGCCGAAGCCATGGGCCTGCGGCAACTGATCGAGCGTGTGGAAAAGCTCGACGACTATCGTGTGCGCTTCGTGCTCAGGCACCCGGAGGCGCCATTCCTGGCCAACCTGGCCATGGGCTTCGCCTCCATCTATTCGGCCGAGTACGCCGACCAGCTGCTCGCCGAGCATGCACCCGAGCGCCTCAACAGCCAGCCCATCGGCACCGGCCCGTTCATCTTCGAACGCTATGCCAAGGATGCCCAGGTGCGCTTTCGTGCCAACCCCGACTACTGGGATGGTGCCCCTGCCATCGACCGCCTGCTGCTGGCCATCACCACCGAGCCCAACGTCCGCCAGCAACGGCTCAAGGCCGGCGACTGCCAGATCGCCCTGTATCCGCGTCCGGTGGACATCCCCGCGCTCAAGGCCGATGCACGGTTGCAGGTGCTGGAACTGGACTCGCTGCTCACCGCCTATATCGGCATCAACACCCGCCACCCGCCGCTGGATGACGTGCGCGTGCGCCAGGCGCTGAACCTGGCGTTCGACAAGGCCGCCTACATTCGCGCGCAGTATGGCGAAGGCAATGCGAGCCCTGCCGTTGCCCCCTACCCGGCGACACTGTGGGGCTACGACGAAGAGTTGCAGGACTGGCCGCACGACGTCGAGCGCGCCCGCCAGCTGCTGGGCGAAACCGGGCGCAAGAGCGGCTTCAAGCTGTCGATCTGGACGCGCCCCGGCGGCGGCCCGACCAATCCCAACCCCGGTATCGGCGCGCAGATGCTGCAGGCCGATCTGGCCAGGCTGGGCATCGCCAGCGACATTCGCGTGTTCGAGTGGGGCGAGCTGATCAAGCGCGCCAAGAATGGCGAGCACGATCTGGTGTTCATGGGCTGGGCCGGCGACAACGGCGACCCGGACAACTTCCTCACGCCCAACCTGTCCTGCGCAGCCGCCGAAAGCGGCGAGAACCAGGCCGGCTGGTGCAACGAGGCCTTCGATGCGCTGATCACCCAGGCCCGCCGCGAGCCGCAGCAACAAAAACGTGCGGCGCTGTACCGCCAGGCCCTGGCGATCTTCCACGAGCAGGCGCCATGGATCGCCCTGGCCCACCCGAAGCAGTTCGCCGCGCTGCGCAAGGGGGTCGAAGGTTTCGTGCTCAGCCCCATGGGCTCGAACAACTTTGCCCGGGTGAAGCTGCCATGAACCCTCGCCGTACAGCCCGCCAACCCGCGATGGCCCCGAAAGGCCTCCGGGCCACGCATATCCCAGAACAGCGGCGGACCACGCAGTCCGCTGCCCGCTTCCAGCCATGGAGTAGAACCGCCTGATGTTTTCATTCATCGCCAGACGCCTGGGGCTGCTGATCCCCACCTTCTTCGGCGTCACCCTGCTGACCTTCGCATTGATCCGCCTGATCCCCGGCGACCCGGTGGAAGTGATGATGGGCGAACGCCGCGTCGACCCGGAAATGCACGCCCAGGCCATGGAGCGCCTGGGGCTGAACAAGCCGCTCTATGCCCAGTACCTCGACTACATCGGCCAGCTCGCCCAGGGCAACCTGGGGGAATCGCTGCGCTCGCGCGAAAGCGTCTGGCGCGAGTTCCTCACCCTGTTCCCCGCCACGGTCGAACTGGCACTGGCGGCGCTGCTGTTCGCCGGCACGCTGGGCCTCGTCGCGGGGGTGGTCGCCGCGCTGAAACGCGGCTCGCTGTTCGACCACGGAGTGATGGGCATCTCGCTGACCGGCTATTCCATGCCGATCTTCTGGTGGGGCCTGCTGCTGATCATGTTCTTCTCCGTCGGCCTGGGCTGGACCCCCGTGTCCGGACGCATCGACCTGCTCTACGACATTCCGCCAGTCACCGGTTTCATGCTGATCGACACCCTGCTCTCCGATGAACAAGGTGCTTTCCTCGATGCCCTGCATCACCTGATCCTGCCCGCCATCGTGCTCGGCACCATCCCGCTGGCGGTGATCGCCCGCATGACCCGTTCGGCCATGCTCGAAGTGCTGCGCGAGGACTACATCCGTACCGCGCGGGCCAAGGGCCTCTCCCCGGCACGGGTGGTGTTCGTCCACGGCCTGCGCAATGCGCTGATCCCGGTGCTCACCGTGTTCGGCCTGCAGATCGGCACCCTGCTGGCCGGCGCCGTGCTCACCGAAACCATCTTCTCCTGGCCGGGCATCGGCAAATGGCTGATCGAGGCCATCGGCGCCCGCGACTACCCGGTGGTGCAGAACGGCATTCTGCTGATCGCCTGCCTGGTGATCCTGGTCAACTTCATCGTGGATGTCCTCTATGGCCTGGCCAATCCACGCATCCGCCATCAGCAGTAAGGAAGGCGCCATGCACGAACATGACGATTACGCAGGCTGGATGACCCCCGCTTCATCCAGCGTGAAAAACCATTGGCGGACCGCCACTGCAGCATCCAGCCCACGCGAGGTGCGCCCATGACGACCGCCACCACGCTCGACCAGAGCCTGCTCTACCCTTCGCCGCTGAAGGAGTTCTGGCAGGCCTTCAGCCACAACAAGGGCGCCCTGGGCGGCCTGGCGTTCATGCTGCTGATGGTGTTCTGCGCCCTGTTCGCCCCGTGGATCGCCCCACACGATCCCAGCGAGCAGTACCGCGACTTTCTGCTCACCCCGCCGGTGTGGCTGGAAGGCGGGCAATGGCAGTTCCTCCTCGGCACCGACGAGCTGGGCCGCGACCTGCTGTCCCGCCTGATCCATGGCGCACGCCTGTCGCTGCTGATCGGCCTGGCGTCGGTGGTGCTGTCGCTGATCCCCGGCATCCTCCTGGGCCTGGCCGCGGGCTTCTTCCCGCGCCTGCTCGGCCCGAGCATCATGCGCCTGATGGACATCATGCTGGCCCTGCCGTCGCTGCTGCTGGCGGTGGCCATCGTCGCCATCCTCGGCCCCGGGCTGATCAACACCATCTTCGCGATCGCCATCGTTTCGCTGCCGTCCTACGTGCGCCTGACCCGCGCCGCAGTGATGGGCGAACTCAACCGTGACTACGTCACCGCCGCCCAGCTGGCCGGCGCCGGCCTGCCTCGCCTGATGTTCGTCACCGTGCTGCCCAACTGCATGGCACCGCTGATCGTGCAGGCCACCCTGAGCTTCTCCTCGGCGATTCTCGACGCCGCCGCACTGGGCTTTCTCGGCCTCGGCGTGCAACCGCCCACTCCCGAGTGGGGCACCATGCTGGCCTCGGCGCGCGACTACATCGAGCGCGCCTGGTGGGTGGTCAGCCTGCCGGGTCTGGCCATCCTGCTCAGCGTGCTGGCGATCAACCTGATGGGTGACGGTCTGCGCGATGCGCTCGACCCGAAACTCAAGAATGCGCAGTGAGGAGCCCGACATGAGCCATACCCCAGCCCGAATCGGCCTCCTCCCCTCTCCCGTTCACGGGCGAGGGCTCTGCCCACCCCTCCCCCGCCAGCAGGCAAGGCAACACGCCCTGTGTGTCAGCGACGCAGGGGGGATGACGCGCTGTTCATCCACCACGAATCTACGACGCTGGACGGGTGCAGCATCGTCCACCCTGCGCACGGAGGCACGCCCATGAGCCTGCTGGATATTCGCAATCTTTCCGTACGCTTCGGCAGCGCCGATGCCGTGCCGGTGGTCGACGGCCTCGACCTGTCCGTGGAAAAGGGTGAAGTGCTGGCCATCGTCGGTGAGTCCGGCTCCGGCAAGTCGGTGACCATGATGGCGCTGATGGGGCTGATCGACGCCCCCGGTATCGTCGGCGCCGACTGCATGCAGTTCGATGGCACCGACATGCTGCGCCTGAAAGGGCGTCAGCGCCGGCACATCGTCGGCAAGGACCTGGCCATGGTCTTCCAGGACCCGATGACCGCCCTAAACCCCAGCTACACCGTAGGCTTCCAGATCGAGGAAGTGCTGCGCCAGCATCTCGGGCTCAAGGGCAAGGCCGCGCGGGCACGTGCGCTGCAGCTGCTCGAACGCGTCGAGATCCCCGCTGCCGCCAGCCGCCTGGACGCCTACCCGCACCAGCTTTCCGGTGGTATGAGCCAGCGCGTGGCGATCGCCATGGCCATCGCCGCCGAGCCGAAGTTGCTGATCGCCGACGAGCCGACCACGGCGCTGGACGTCACCATCCAGGCGCAGATCATGGAACTGCTGCTGGACCTGCAACGCGATCAGGGCATGGCCCTGGTGCTGATCACCCACGATCTCGCCGTGGTGGCCGAGACGGCCCAGCGCGTCTGCGTGATGTACGCCGGGCAGGCGGTTGAACTGGGCCAGGTGCCGGCGCTGTTCGATGCCCCCAGCCACCCCTACACCGAGGCACTGCTCAAGGCCATTCCCGAGCACAGCGTAGGCGCCGAGCGCCTGGCGACCCTGCCCGGCATCGTGCCCGGACGCTACGACCGGCCGCAGGGCTGCCTGCTGTCCCCGCGCTGCCCCTACGTGCAGGAGCGCTGCCGCCAGCAGCGGCCCGCACTCGATGAACACGCCAGTGGCGCCGCGCGCTGCTTCTTTCCCCTGGAGGTGGCCTGATGAGTTGCGTACTCGAAGCCCAGGACCTGACTCGTCACTACAACGTCTCGCGCGGCCTGTTCAAACCCACCGCGCTGGTCAGGGCACTCAACGGCGTGTCGTTCAGCCTGCAGGCCGGCAAGACGCTGGCGGTGGTCGGTGAATCCGGCTGCGGCAAATCCACCCTGGCCCGTGCCCTCACCCTGATCGAGGAGCCCAGCTCGGGCAGCCTGCAGATCGCCGGTCGCGAAGTGGCCGGGGCCAGCAACGACCTGCGCAAGCAACTGCGCCGCGACGTGCAGATGGTGTTCCAGAACCCCTACGCCTCGCTCAACCCCCGGCAGAAGATCGGCGACCAGCTGGCCGAGCCGCTGCTGATCAATACCGGCCTGGATCGCGGCGAGCGCCGCGAGCGCGTACAGGCGATGATGCAGCAGGTGGGCCTGCGCCCCGAGCACTACCAGCGCTACCCGCACATGTTCTCCGGCGGCCAGCGCCAGCGCATCGCCCTGGCCCGCGCCATGATGCTGCAACCCAAGGTCCTGGTGGCGGATGAGCCGACCTCGGCGCTGGACGTGTCGATCCAGGCCCAGGTGCTCAACCTGTTCATGGACCTGCAGGAGCAGTTCGCCACCGGCTACGTGTTCATCTCGCACAACCTCGCGGTGGTGCGCCATGTGGCCGACGACGTGCTGGTGATGTACCTCGGGCGCCCGGTGGAAATGGGCCCGGCGGCGGCCCTCTACGACCGCCCCCTGCATCCGTACACACGGGCGCTGCTGTCGGCGACGCCGGCGATCCATCCCGATCCGGACAAGCCCCGGGTGAAGATCAGCGGCGAGCTGCCCAATCCGCTCGATCCGCCGTCCGGTTGCGCCTTCCACAAGCGCTGCCCGCATGCCGACGAGCGCTGCCGCGGCGAGCGCCCGGAGCTGCGCCTGATCGACGCGCGCCAGGTCGCCTGCCATCACGTCGAGCGAATAGCCGGCTGAGCGTCTTCAGCTCACTGGCGGCAGGGTCAGCTCGATGCTCTCCGCCAGGGAGTCCTCCAGGCGCTGCAACTCGACCTCCACGGCCGCCGCGTCGTCGGCCAGCGACTCGGCGATGCGCATGAATGCCGGCGTCGCCTCGACGAGGGCCAGCACCACCATGGGATCGAAGCGCGTACCGCTGGCCTCGCTGATCTGCGCCACCGCCTGAGCGGGGCTGAGCCGTGGCCGGTACGGGTGCTGACAGGTCAGCTCCTCGAAGTGGCCGACCAGCGCCATCAGGCGTGCGGACAGGGGAATCTGCTCACCGTGCACGCCCTGCGGGTAGCCCTTGCCATCCCAGCGCTCGTGCTGGCCATGGACGATGTCCTTGGCATCGGAGAGAAAACTGGTGCTGCTGCCCAGCTTGCGCTCGGCACGCAGCAAGGCGTCCCGCCCGGCCAGCACGCCTTCGCTGAGCAGGCGCAGGTCGCCCTCGTCCGGTTCGCCATGGCGGAACAGGATACGGTCCGGCAGGGTCATCCGGTCGATCACGTGGAGCATGGCGGACTTGCCCAGCTGGGCGATGCGCTCCTCGTCCAGCTGAGCGGAAAGCGCGGGCTGTTGCCGTGCCACCGCCGCCGCCAGGCAGGTCATGTAGCGCTCGATGCGCGCCAGGTGACGGCCGCACGGGTTGTCACGCATGACGGCAACGCTGGCCATCGCCTCGATGGTCACGTCCTGCAGTTTCTGGATATCGCGGGTGCGCCGCTTGACCTCGAGTTCGAGGTACTCGCTCTTGTCGCGCAGGTAGTCGGTGGCCGCCTTGAGCTGCAGCTGCGCCTTGACCCGAGCCAGGACGATGGGCGGACTGACCGGCTTGGTGATGTAGTCGGCGGCGCCGAGGTCGAAGCCCATCTGCTCGTCGACGGCATCGCGCTTGGCGGTCACCAGAATCAGCGGGATATGCCGGGTCTGCGCTTCACGCTTGAACTGGCGACAGAGCGCATAGTCATCCTGCCAGCCGAGCAGTATCAGGTCCGGCTGCGGCGCCTCGCAGGCGGCAGCCAGCGCCTGGTCAGCGGCGACCAGGCGCACCTGGTAGCGCTCGACCAGCAGCGCGCCGATGCGCTCGCGCACCTCCTGTGAGTCGTCCGCGACCAGAATCAGCTCCTGTTCCGGCCTGTCGAGCATCCCGCGCATGGCGACCTCCACGGCTACCTGTCTACCGAACAGTAAAGGCGCAGAACGGCATCTGCGCCCAGGTGTTCCACAACTGACTGCCGTTAGGCTTTGAAAGTGCAATACGGATTGGCAGCGCGGCGGAGCCGGCCGACAATCGTCATTCAGATCGTCATCACCTGGGCAGGCCACATGTTGAATCCGGAGAGTTGCTGGCAGGCCGTCTGCGAGCGCGACGCGACGCTCGACGGACGCTTCGTGTTCGCCGTACGCAGCACCGGCATCTATTGCCGGCCAAGCTGCCCGGCCAGGCGCCCACGCCGCGACAACGTCAGCTTCCATGCAGACCCGGGCAGCGCCGAAGCCGCCGGCTTTCGCCCGTGCAAGCGCTGCTCGCCGCAAGGCCAGAGCCCGGCACAGCAGCTCGACGCGCTGGTCGCCGCCGCCTGCCAGTTGCTGCGCGGCGAGCAACGCCTGACGTTGCCCCAGCTGGCCGCGCGCATCGGCTTGTCGCCCTCGCACCTGGCGCGTGCGTTCAAGGCGCGTACCGGCATGACGCCCCACGCCTGGGCCGATGCCGAACGACGACAGCGCCTGGACGCGCACCTCGCGCAATCGCACAGCGTCCTCGACGCCGCGCTGGCGGCGGGCTACTCCGGCACCCGCGCCCTGTATGAGAAGCCGCAGGCCATGAGTCCGGGCCGACGGCGTTCAGGGGGCGCCGGCGAACACCTGCGCTACGGCATCGCCCCCTGCGCCCTCGGCCACGTGCTGCTGGCGAGCAGCGACAAGGGCGTCTGCGCCCTGCTGTTCGGCGACGATCCGGCGACGCTGCTCGCCGAACTGCAGCAGCGCTTCGCCGCAGCCCGGCTGGAGCAGGATGAGGGCGCCCTGCACGACTGGTTGCAGCAGGTACTCGGGCAACTGCAGGAGCCGGAACGCGCCGCCCACCTGCCGCTGGACATTCGCGGCACGGCCTTCCAGCAGCGCGTCTGGCAGGCCCTGCAACAGATTCCCAGCGGCGCGACCCGCAGCTACGCCGAGCTGGCCGGGCAGCTGCGCAGCCACCCGCGCGCGGTGGCACGGGCTTGCGCCAGCAACGCCATCGGCCTGCTGCTGCCCTGCCACCGTGTGGTGGCCAGCGACGGCAGCCTCAGCGGCTACCGCTGGGGGCTGCAGCGCAAGCGCCAGTTGCTGGCGAACGAGCGTGGCGAACCATGAGTTCGCCGCTGCCACCCGCGACGACCGCCCTGCAACAGCATCGCGAGCGTTACACCAGCATCGCCGCCGCCACCTCGTTGCGCTTGCCGCGCCCGACCAGCTGTTCGACCAGGGTCAGGGCGAAGGCCAGTGCCGTTCCCGGCCCCTGGCTGGTGATGCAGTTACCGTCGACCACCACCGCTTCATCGACGAAGCTGCAACCGCTCAGGCGATCGCTGAAGGCCGGGTAGCAGGTCATCCGCCGCTGCCTGAGCACCCCGTAGCCCTGCAACGCCAGGGCGGGCGCCGCACAGATGGCGGCGAACAGCTCACCGGCCCTGGCCTGCTTGCGCACGCGCTCGGCCAGCGGCTCGAAGTCGGCCAGGCGCTGCGCACCGGGCATGCCACCGGGCAGCACGATCAGGTCGAAGTCCTGCGCCAGCACATCCACCAGCATGGCGTCGGCGGTCAGGCGCGTGCCACGGGAACAGGTGATCATCCGCCGCTCCTCGACACTCGCCACCAGCACCTCGACGTCGGCACGGCGCAGCACATCGATCAGGGTCACGCATTCGAGATCCTCGACGCCATCGGCGACGGTGACCAGTGCACGCTTGCTCATCTATCCACTCCTTCAGGTGCGAAATGAAACTGTCCGCCTGGTCATGAAATGGCCGCACAGCGCACAAATTCACCAGGCAAAACCTTGCTGGTATGATGCGCGGCTTTTGCGGGAACGGGCAATTTTCCGGCCGGTTCGGACGAATGTGCTTTGCTTTCTGCAGACCAATTTCGGCGCGCACGCGCCTTGGGGAGCCACCATGCTGGAAAGACTGTTCCAACTCAAAGCCCACAACACCACGGTGCGCACCGAGGTTCTGGCCGGGATCACCACCTTCCTGACCATGGCCTACATCCTCTTCGTCAACCCCAACATGCTGGCTGCGACCGGCATGAACCATGGCGCGGTGTTCGTCGCCACCTGCCTGGCCGCCGCCATCGGCTCGCTGGTGATGGGCCTGCTGGCCAACTACCCGATCGCCCTGGCCCCGGGCATGGGTCTCAACGCCTTCTTCACCTACACCGTGGTGATGACCATGGGCTACAGCTGGCAGACCGCCCTGGGCGCGGTGTTCCTCTCCGGCGCGATCTTCTTCCTGCTGTCGATCTTCAAGATTCGCGAATGGATCATCAACAGCATCCCGCTGGCCCTGCGCGCCGGCATCGCCGCCGGTATCGGCCTGTTCCTGGCGATCATCGCCCTGAAGAACGCCGGCATCGTGGTCGATCACCCGGCCACCCTGGTCGGCCTGGGCGACATGAGCAACGGCGGCGCGCTGCTGGCCTGCCTGGGCTTCTTCGTCATCGCCGCGTTGGCCTACCGCAAGGTCACCGGCGCCGTAATGATCGGCATTCTGCTGGTCACCGCACTGTCGATCATCCTCGGCCTGTCCGAGCTGCCGGGGGTGGTCTCGATGCCGCCGTCGCTGATGCCGACCCTGCTGCAACTGGATATCGCCGGCGCCCTGGACATCGGCCTGGTCAGCGTGATCTTCGCCTTCCTCTTCGTCGACCTGTTCGACACCTCCGGCACCCTGGTGGGCGTGGCGCAGAAAGCCGACCTGCTGGACAAGGACGGCAAGATGCCGCGCCTGGGCCGTGCCCTGCTGGCCGACAGCACCGCGACCATGGCCGGTGCCGCACTGGGTACCAGCACCACCACCAGCTACATCGAATCCGCCGCGGGCATCAGCGCCGGTGGGCGTACCGGCCTGACCGCCTGCGTGGTCGCCGCGCTGTTCCTGCTCAGCCTGTTCTTCGCCCCGCTGGCCGGCTCCGTACCGGCCTATGCCACCGCACCGGCGCTGCTGTTCGTCGCCGTGCTGATGATGAGCAGCCTGGCGCAGATCGACTGGGACGACCTGACCGTCGCCGCCCCAGTGGTGATCGCCGCCCTGGCCATGCCGCTGACCTTCTCCATCGCCAACGGCATCGCCTTCGGTTTCATCGCCTGGACCGGCATCAAGCTGCTGTCCGGCCGTGCCCGCGAGCTGAACGCCGCGATGTGGGTGCTCTCGGCGCTGTTCATCGTCAAGCTGGCCTACTTCGCCTGATCGGCCCTGGCTGGGCATGCCATTGCAGCCCCCCATACCCGCTAGCCGAAGGCTGCAACGGTGGATGAAAAGAGCGTCATCCACCCTACGCCCCCGCCGGCCACCACCTAGGGTGGACATCGCTTTTCACGTCCACCAATCGCTCACTTGCGCCCACCCACAGTGCAACGCCGACGAGTAACCCAAGGCACGCGGCCACCGGCTCCGCTACAATGGCGCCCCGTTTTCCTGCCTGCACGAGTGACCGATGAGCCGCCCCGCATTCGACCCCGCCACCTACGACGCCCAACTCGCCGAGAAGAAGGCACGCCTGGTCGAACTGCTGGCGCCCTTCGCCGCCCCCGAACCGCAGGTATTCGATTCGCCACGCGAGCACTACCGCCTGCGCGCCGAATTCCGCCTGTGGCGTGAAGACGGCCAGCGCCACTATGCGATGTTCGCCCCGGGCGACAAGCACACGCCGATCCTGCTCGACGACTTCCCCATCGCCAGCCTGCGCGTGAACGAGCTGATGCCACGCCTGCGCGCGGCCTGGCAGGCCAGCGAGGTGCTGTCGTTCAAACTGTTCCAGGTGGAGTTCCTCACCACCCTGGCCGGCGACGCCCTGATCACCCTGGCCTATCACCGTCCGCTGGACGACGCCTGGCAGGCCGAGGCGGAAAAACTGGCGAGCGCGCTCAACGTCAGCCTGGTCGGTCGCTCGCGTGGCCAGCGCCTGGTGATCGGCCGCGACTACGTGGCAGAGGAGCTCGACGTGGCCGGGCGCAGCTTCCACTACCGCCAGCCGGAAGGTGCCTTCACCCAGCCCAATGGCCGGGTCTGCGAGAAGATGCTCGGCTGGGCCTACGATGCGCTCGGCGAGCGCCAGGATGACCTGCTCGAGCTGTACTGCGGCAACGGCAACTTCACCCTGCCGCTGGCCACCCGCGTGCGCAAGGTACTGGCCACCGAGATCAGCAAGGCCTCGGTGAATGCCGCCCTGGCCAACCTGGCCGACAACGGCGTGGATAACGTCGAGCTGGTGCGTCTGTCCGCCGAGGAACTGACCCAGGCCCTCAACGAGGTGCGCCCGTTCCGCCGCCTGGCAGGCATCGACCTGAAGAGCTACGACTTCGGCAGCGTCTTCGTCGACCCGCCACGCGCCGGCATGGACCCGGACACCTGCGAGCTGACCCGACGCTTCGAGCGCATCCTCTACATCTCCTGCAACCCGGAGACCCTGGCCGCCAACATCGCCCAGCTGCACGACACGCACAAAGTCACGCGTTGCGCGCTGTTCGACCAGTTCCCCTATACCCATCACATGGAAGCGGGAGTGCTGCTGGAGCGCCGCTGAGTCGCCTGAACGGCTCAGTTCCCGCGCTGAATCCCCCGCAGCGCCCACCAGGCCAGCCCGGCCGAGACCAGTTCGAGCAGCAGCGCGTAGAGATTGAAGGTCTGCTGCGCGCCACCGTCGAGCCACAGGCCGCCGATGCGCGCCACGGCCAGGGCGCTGTAGAGCAGTACCAGCAGGGTCAGCGCCGGACGCAGCAGGTCGAGGCGCAGCAGCGCCATCGCCAGAAAGGCCGCCAGGCCAAGCTGCATGCCGCCGTAAAACGCCCGGACCTCGGTCACCGCTGCGGCGCTCATCAGCAGCGCACCGCTGAAGCTGGCCATTTCCTCGGGGCGGATGAAGTAGGCCAGCCCCAGCAGGACGAGGGCGGCAATCTGGATCAGCAGGACGATTCGCGCGAACAGCATCGGAAATTCCTCGTTCGAGTGCCGGCGCGCAGGGCGACGCCGCACCAGATCATGGCACTTCCGTCAGGATGATCTACAACTATCACCTGTAGTAGTGCCCTCACCGTACTCGACATGGAGGTCGACATGCCTGCCCGCCGTCCTAGTCGTCCCGCCCGTCGGCGCCATGCCGAACTCGTGCCTGAGTACCTCTCCACGCCCCCCGCTCAGGAGCCCCGCGACACCGTGAACCGACGCACCGGATGATGCGCCGCAGCCTAGATAACGGCCACCCTGCGCTCACTGCGCGAACCGCTCGCCAGGCAGGCGTGGCCACATAAGGAGATGATCCATGCGCAACGCACAAGGAACCCTGATCTTCACCCTGGCACTGGCCACCCCACTGCTCGCCCCGGTAGCCCAGGCCGGCACCTTTCCCGACTTCGGCTACCAGCCACCGAGCAAGGAATACAGCGGGCCGCTGTTCCAGCTCAGCCAGTCCTATCCCGACGCCGCACCTCCCGCGTCGGCCCTGCCGGCCTTCTTCAAGCTGCTACCCGGCAAGCAGAGCAACGACTTCGAGACCTGGCGCGAGTACATGAACGCGGTCAAGGACTACTGCCTGGAAGGCAACGTGGAGAACGACTGGAACGTGCAGAAGAACACGCTGCGCCAGTGGTACCACATGCCCTGGCAACACTACGGTCCGCTGGGTCGTGAGGGCATCCACGGCCTGACCAAGGAGGCGCAGATCCAGGCCAAGCAACTCGCCGCGAGCCAGACCAGCACCGGGCAGACTTACGCGGTGGGCATCTACAACGACATTGGCGCCTACACCATCGGCCAGGTGTGGAAAGACCCGCAGAACCCCAACCCGGACTTCACCTCCAAGCCCGACAGCTTCGCCAACGGCACCGTGGTGTGCAAGGCGCTGTTCGCCGATGTCGACCGCAGCCAGGTGCCCTTCCTGCAGAACCCGGTGCTGTGGAAGGGCTATATCACCACGCGGTTCGACTCCGCCGACCGCGAGGTGAAGGACGTCGCCCTGATCCAGATGGACATCGCCGTGCGCGACACCCGCATCAACGAAACCGGCTGGATCTTCGGTACCTTCCAGTACAACGGCGCAGTCACCGGCAAGGCCGGCTGGGACAACCTGGTCCCGGTGGGCATCATGTGGGGCAACGACCCGCAGGACACGGGCAACGACTTCAGCAACCCGCAACCGAGCCAGACGCGCATCAACCCCAACCTCAAGCAGACCGCGATCAACGCCAACACGGCGCAGTTGCCGCCGACGCACCTGGGCTGGAATGGCCGCCTCAACGGCCCGGTGGATAACCCGGTCAGTTCCTGCATGAGCTGCCACATGACCGGGGAATACCCGCAACTGGCCATCATGAACCCCACCTTCCAGGCCAACCCTCCGGCGGTAGGTTCGCCGGAATGGATGCGCTGGTTCCAGAACATTCCCGCCGGCCAGCCGTTCAGCCCCGGCACCAAGAGCAGCGACTACAGCCTGCAACTGGCGGGAGGCCTGGCCAACTTCTATGACTGGAAGTGCAACCAGGGCGGTGTCTTCGTCGATGGGCACAACGCCTGCCAGAAGGCCAGCCAGTTGAAGCTGATGCTCAAGAAGGAGGTCAAGCCTGAGCAGATCCAGCCGGTGCAGCGCGATCCCGGCCTGATGGAACTGGAGTAACCCGTGCAGCGGCGCCGGAGCAACTGCGGCGCCGCGTCACGCATCTTGGTCATCCTCGGGCGCGGCGGTATCCTCTACCCCACGCCCACAGGAGCTGCCAACATGCGCCTTTCCCTGCTTGCCCTCTTCCTCATCGGCAACCTGGCCCACGCCAGCGAGCCGCTGACCATCGATGTCCACCGCGACGCCAGCTGCGGCTGCTGCACAGCCTGGATCAGCCATTTGCAGGACAACGGTTTCACCGTCAACGACCACGTCGAGCAGGACATGAGCGCAGTCAAGCGACGCCTCGGCGTGCCAGCGCGCCTGGCCTCCTGTCATACCGGCGTGATCGACGGCAAGTTCGTCGAAGGCCACGTGCCGGCCGCCGACATTCTCAAACTGCGTGAACGCGCCGACCTTGTCGGCGCCGCCGTACCGGGCATGCCCGTGGGCTCGCCCGGCATGGAGTACGGCGACCGCGTCGACGCCTACCAGGTCATCGGCCTGGACCGTGACCGTCAGGACCAGGTGCTGAGCGACTACCCCGCTCCGCAGCGATAACCAACGAGGGAGCAGCGACATGCGCTGGCAGAAAGGCAGACGCAGTGACAACGTGGTGGATGCCCGCGGGCGCTCCGGCAGGCGCGTCGGCGGCGGCTTGAGCCTTGGCGGCGTGGCGGTCATCGTCATCGTCGGGCTGCTGATGGGCCAGGACCCGCTGCAGATCCTCGGCCAGATAGCCGGCCAGGCCACGCAGCCGCAGGCACCCCAGTCCCAGACGGCACCACCCGCCGGGGATGAACAGAGCGAGTTCGTTCGCGCCATTCTCGGCGATACCGAGGACACCTGGCGCGAGCTGTTCCAGCAGGCCGGGCAGCAGTACCGCGACCCGCAACTGGTGCTGTTCTCGGGCGGGGTGAACTCGGCCTGCGGCTTCGCCAGCTCGGCGGTCGGCCCCTTCTATTGCCCAGGCGACAAGCGCGTGTACCTGGACATGGCCTTCTTCCGCGAGATGGAGCAGCGCTTCTCCGCCGCCGGCGACTTCGCCCAGGCCTACGTGATCGCCCATGAGGTCGGCCACCACGTGCAGACCCTGCTGGGCGTATCGGCCAAGGTCAATGCCGCCCGCCAGCGCGGTGAGCGCGTCGAAGGCGATGGCGGCCTGCTGGTGCGCCAGGAGCTGCAGGCCGACTGCCTGGCCGGCGTCTGGGCACACCATGCCCAGCGGCGTCACGACTGGCTGGAGGCGGGTGACCTGGAAGAGGCGCTGAACGCCGCCAGCGCCATCGGCGACGACCGTCTGCAGAAGCAGGCGCGCGGCCAGGTGGTGCCCGACGCCTTCACCCACGGCACCTCGCAACAGCGTGTGCGCTGGTTCAGCACTGGTTTCGAGACGGGTCAGCCGAGCCGCTGCGACACCTTCAAGGCGACACGCCTGTAACGGCCAAGCGGCTCAGACCGCGAAGCGCCGACTCCACCAGGCGAAGGCACTGGCCGCCCCGCCACACAGGGCGATCACCAGTGCCATCGGCACCGCCGAGCCATCATGCAGGAAGGCCACCAGCGCCGAGGCGCTGGCGGCCACGGTGAACTGCATGCTCCCCAGCAACCCCGAGGCACTGCCGGCATGCCGCCCCTGCCCGGCCATGGCGCAGGCCGTGGCGTTGGGCAGCAGACAGCCCAGGCTGGCGACGCAGATGAACAGCGGCACCAGCAGCGGCCAGAGCTGCTCCGGTCGCCACCACGCCAGCGCCAGCAGGCACAAGCCGCTGCTCAGGTACACCAGCACCACGCGTCGCAACCACACCGCCGGCCCACCCGCCCGCACCAGCCGCGCATTGATCTGGGCCATGATCACGAAACCGGCCGCATTGCTGCCGAACAGCCAGCCGTAGTGCTCGGCCGGCACGCCGTACAGCTCGATGAAGACGAAGGGGGAGCCGGCGATATAGGCGAACATTCCTGCCATCGCCACACCGCCAGCCAGGCTGTAACCCATGAACGACGCATTGCCCAGCAGCGCCCGGTATTGCCCGAAGGCGCCACTCAGGGGCGCTGGCGGCAGCTCCTGCGGACGCGTCTCCGGCAACCAGCGCAGTACCGCCAGCAGGCACAGGGTCGCGAAGATCGCCAGGCTGTGGAAGATCCAGGGCCAGCCCAGGGTGTTGAGCAGCAAGCCACCGCCCAGCGGCGCCAGGATCGGCGCCAGCCCCATGACCAGCACCAGTTGCGAAAACACCTTGGCCGACACCAGCGGGTCGCACAGGTCGCGCACCACGGCACGGGTGATCACCATGCCGGCGCAGCCACCCAGGGCCTGCACGAAGCGCGCGGCGATCAGCCACTCCAGGCTTGGCGCGATCGCACAGGCCAGCGAGCCCACGGCGAACAGCGCGACCCCGACCAGCAACGGCACCCGGCGCCCGAAGCGGTCGGCCAGCGGCCCATGGAACAGCTGGCCGATGGCGATACCGACGAAGTAGGCCGCCAGCGACAGCTGGATGTGTTCGACATCGGTGGCGAATTGCTGGGCCAGAGTCGGGAAACTCGGCAGATAGAAATCGATGGCCAGAGGGCCGAAGGCACACAGGGCACCGAGAATCAGGAGCGTTCTCAGGTTCATGACTATTCCGGGCTTTATTGTTAGCCGGCTAATCATCTCACTGACCACAGCCGTGGTGAAAGCCCCAGCACCACCATCGTCGTGCACGACGCAGGACCTAAAACACTGGCGCTGATACCCGTCGATCACCCCTCAGCAGAGGTCATGGCAAAGCCGGTAAACTCCGCCCCCTCATAGCCCAGCACCAACCTGCCGGATCACCATGCGTAGAACAAAAGAAGACGCGGAGAAAACCCGCCATACCATCCTGGCCGCAGCCGAACACCTGTTTCTCGAGCGCGGAGTCGCCCACACCAGCCTGGAACAGATCGCCAGGCACGCGGGTGTGACCCGAGGTGCCGTCTACTGGCACTTCCAGAACAAGGCCCACCTGTTCCACGAAATGCTCAACCAGGTGCGCCTGCCACTGGAGCCTCTGGCCCAGCAGCTGGCCGAAGTGGACGGGCTGGTGTCCCTGCAACTGCTGCGCGACCTGTGCATCGAGGCCATGGCCAACCTGGTTCTCGACGACCAGCGCCGGCGCATCCTCACCGTGCTGCTGCGGCGCTGCGAGTTCACCGAGGAGCTGCGTGAAGCCGAGGAGCGCCACGAAGCCTTCGTCAATCAGTTCATCGCCCTCTGCGAACAGCAGTTCGCCCTGCCGTCCGTACAACCACTGCTGCAACCCGGGATCACCTCGCGCCTGGCGTCACGGGCCCTGCATGCCATGCTGGTCGGGCTGTTCAGCGACTGGCTGCGCGACCCCAACCTGTTCGACGCGCAGACCGACACGCCGGCGATGATCGACAGCTGCTTCCGCGGCCTGCTGCGGCAGTGGCCGTAGCGCCACTCGCGGCCGGCTAAGGCGCGCTCACCTCATAGCCCTCGCCGCGTATCGCCGCCTCCAGCTGCGCGGCCGGCACGTCACTGTCGACCTGCACCACGCCGGCGGCGAGATCGACATCCACCTGCGCCGCCGGGTCGAGTGCCTTGATCGCCTGGGTGACGGCCCTGACACAGTGACCGCAGGACATTCCGCTAACCTTGAACTGCTGCATCTGCTGACTCCTTGAATCGATGGTCGATGGGTGTAGTCTCGACCTTGCCACGGTGGCAAGGTCAAGCACTTGCCGCCAGTCATTCCGCCGGCTTTCGACATGGGGATCATCGTCATGCGCCTGCCCTACCTGCTGCTTGCCGCCCTGCTTGCGCCAGCAGCCCTTGCCCAACCGCTGGCACCCCTGCCATCGGCCGCCCAGGGCGAGGGCTACGCGGTACTCATCGTTTCACGCGAACGGCTGGAGGTGGCCACCACCTGCGAGGTCGCGCTGTACCTGCATGACCAGATGGCCGCCCGCCTGCATCAGGGCCAGTCGGTGGCGTTCAACCTGCCGCCTGGCAAGGTGTCCCTGCGCCTCGGCCTGACCGGCACCGGGCCGTGCCAGGACGGCATCGCCCAGCTGGAAGGGCAGTCGCTGGAGCTCTACGCCGGCGAAGTACGCCGCTACCGCATCGCCATGGACAACGCCGGCCTGCGACTGCATGCCGCGCCCGCATTGAACTGAACGCTTGACCTTGCCATGGGGTCAAGGTTGATCCTGTGGTCATGACGTTACCGGGAGCCCGTCCATGACCACCTTCGACCTGCCGATCCAGGGCATGACCTGCGCCAGCTGCGCCGGTCGTGTCGAACGCGCACTGCGCAAGCTGCCGGAGGTCGCCAGCGCCACCGTCAACCTGGCCAGCGAGCAGGCGCGCATCGAGGCGCCTGCCGACAGCCTCGGGCAACTGATCGAGGCGATCGAAGGGGCCGGCTACGCCGTTCCCGGCCACGCACTGGAACTGGCCATCGAGGGCATGACCTGCGCCAGCTGCGTCGGCCGCATCGAACGCGCCCTCGGCAAGCTGCCGGGCGTGACCCAGGTTGCGGTCAACCTCGCGGACGAGAAGGCACGCCTGCAGGTCGTCGCCGGTTTCGACGCGCAGCAGGCACTGCAAGCCGTGGCGGCGGCTGGCTACCAGGCCAGCCTCGTGGACGAGCACGCTCCTGCGGACGACGGCAGCTCGCGCCTGCGCCGCGAGCGCCTCACCTTGTTCGCGGCCATCGCCCTGACCCTGCCATTGCTGGTGCCGATGCTCGTCGAACCCTTCGGCCTGCACTGGATGCTGCCAGCCTGGCTGCAGTTCCTGATCGCCACCCCCGTGCAGTTCATCTTCGGCGCCCGCTTCTACCGTGCGGCCTGGCAGGCGCTCAAGGCACGCGCCGGCAACATGGACCAACTGGTGGCCATCGGCACCAGCGCCGGCTACGGCCTTAGCCTCTACCAGTGGGCGGTGACACCCGCCGGGCAGATGCCACACCTGTACTTCGAAGCCTCGGCGGTGATCATCAGCCTGATCCTGCTCGGCAAGTACCTGGAAAGCCGCGCCAAACGCCAGACCGCCAGCGCCATCCGCGCCCTGCAGGCGCTGCGCCCGGATCACGCCGTGCGCCTGGTCGATGGCCGCGAGGAGCAGGTCAGCATCGATGCGCTGGCCCTCGGTGACCAGGTGCTGGTCAGGCCTGGCGAACGCTTTCCCGTGGATGGTCAGGTGGTGGAAGGCCGCAGCCACGCCGACGAAGCGCTGATCAGCGGCGAGAGCTTGCCGGTGGCCAAGCAACCGGGCGACAAGGTCACCGCCGGCGCCATCAACGGCGAAGGCCGTCTGCTGGTGGAGACCACCGCCCTCGGCGCGGAGACGGTGCTGGCGCGCATCATCCGCCTGGTCGAAGACGCCCAGGCCGCCAAGGCACCGATCCAGAAGCTGGTGGACAAGGTCAGCCAGGTGTTCGTCCCAGCCGTGCTGCTGGTGGCACTGGCCACGCTGCTGGTCTGGCTGCTTTTGGGGGCATCCGCCGAACAGGCCCTGCTCAACGCCGTGGCCGTACTGGTGATCGCCTGCCCCTGCGCGCTCGGCCTAGCGACCCCGACCGCGATCATGGCCGGTACCGGCGTCGCCGCTCGCCACGGCATCCTGATCAAGGATGCCGAAGCGCTGGAGGCGGCCCATGACGTGCGCCACATCGCCTTCGACAAGACCGGCACGCTGACCGAGGGCAAGCCACGCATCGCCCATGTCGGCCTGGCCGAGGCCAGCGAAGAGACGCTGCTGCGCCTGGCTGGCGGCCTCCAGCAAGGCAGCGAACACCCGCTGGCCAAGGCCGTGCTGGAACGCTGCAGCGAGCAGCGCATTGCCCTGCCCGCCGTGAGCGACAGCCGCGCGCTGGCGGGCCGGGGCATCGCCGGCACGGTCGAAGGCCGCCAGCTGCAGCTGGGCAGCAGCCGTCTGCTGGACGAACAGCAACTGCAGGCCGGCGCCCTGAGCGAGTCCGCCCGCGCCTGGGAAGCCGAAGGTCGGACCCTGTCCTGGCTGATCGAAAGCGGCGACAGCCCGCGCCTGCTCGGCTTGCTGGCGTTTGGCGACCAACTCAAGCGCGGCGCCGCAGAAGCCATTGCCGAACTGCGCGAACAGGGCATCACCAGCCACCTGATCAGCGGCGACAACCAGGGCAGCGTCGCGGCGGTGGCAGGCACCCTGGGCATCGACCAACCGCATGCCCAGGTGCTCCCGGCGGACAAGGCGCGCCTGATCGACGAGCTGCGCCAGCAGGGCACGGTGGCCATGGTCGGCGACGGCATCAATGACGCCCCGGCGCTGGCCGCCGCCGACGTCGGCATCGCCATGGGCGGTGGCACCGACGCCGCCATGCACGCCGCCGGCATCACCCTGATGCGCGGTGACCCACGCCTGGTGCCGGCGGCCCTGGACATCAGCCGGCGCACCTATGCGAAGATCCGCCAGAACCTGTTCTGGGCCTTCATCTACAACCTGGTCGGCATCCCCCTCGCCGCGGCGGGCCTGCTCAACCCGATGTTCGCCGGCGCGGCAATGGCCCTGTCCAGTGTCAGCGTGGTGAGCAACGCCCTGCTGCTGAACCGCTGGAGACCCAAGGCATGAACATCGGCCAAGCCGCCAAGCACACCGGCCTCAGCGCCAAGATGATTCGCTACTACGAATCCATCGACCTGCTGCCCCATGCCGGGCGCTCGCAGAGCGGCTACCGGCAGTACGACGCCAACGACCTGCATCGCCTGACCTTCATCAAGCGCTCACGGGACCTGGGGTTCTCGCTGGACGAAGTGGGCAGGCTGCTGGCGCTGTGGCAGGACAAGCAGCGCGCCAGCGCCGACGTCAAGGCACTGGCCGAGGAACACATCGCCACACTGTCGCGCAAGATTGCCGAGATGAGCGCACTGCGCGACACCCTGGTGGACCTGGCGGCCAGTTGCCAGGGCAACGAGCGGCCGGACTGCCCGATCCTGCAGGGCATCGAACAGGGCGTCAGTTGCTGCGCCAAGGGACACGCGGAAACGCCGTAGCCCGGATGAAATCCGGGGCCCAGGCGCCGCCTGACGTAAAGGCCGTGCGCCCCCACAGGATCAACAAGACCGCCGTAGGAGCCCGCTTGCGGGCGATCACACAAGCGTCATGATCAACAGCCGGATGTTGCGGATCAACACCGGGCATTGCCTCAGCGCATCCAGGGTGGCGTCGGCTCGGCGTCCTTGGGTTCATCCTCGGCGTTGCGCAGGGCCTGTTTCTTCGCCTCTTCGGCCAGCGCGGCCTTGATCTCGCGCATCACCGCATCGATGTCGGCGGCGTCCTGCGGTTCGGCGAACTCGCCGGTCAGTTGCGTATGCGGCTGCAACTTGCCAGCCTCGTAGAGCGCCCACATTTCCTTGGCGTACTTGGTATACCTGAGCTCCGGGGCGAACTGGCCGAAGTACTCGGCCATGTTGCGCACATCGCGCTCGAGCATACTGAAGGCATGGTTGTTGGCCGCCGCATCCACCGCCTGCGGCAGGTCGATGATCACCGGCCCCTCGGGGCCAAGCAGCACGTTGAATTCCGAGAGATCACCGTGCACCAGGCCGGCGCAGAGCATCTTGACGATCTCCTGGATCATGAAGGCGTGAAACTCACGCGCATCGTCCGGGTGCAGGTCGACGTCATTGAGCCGCGGCGCGACGTCGCCTTCGCCGTCGTCCACCAGCTCCATCAACAGCACGCCATCGAGAAAGTCATAGGGCTTGGGCACCCGCACGCCGGCACTGGCCAGGCGGAACAGTGCCGAGACCTCGGCATTCTGCCAGGCCTGCTCCTGCTCCTTGCGCCCGTACTTGCTGCCCTTGGCCATGGCGCGCGCCTGACGGCTGCCACGCACCTTGCGCCCCTCCTGATATTCGGAGGCCTGGCGGAAACTGCGCTTGTTGGCCTCCTTGTAGACCTTGGCGCAGCGTAGCTCGTCGCCGCAACGCACCACATAGACCGCTGCCTCCTTGCCGCTCATCAGCGGTCGCAGCACTTCGTCCACCAGGCCATCCTCGACCAGGGGTTCAATACGTTTGGGCGTCTTCATCGGTGTGGGTCACGGGTCCTTTCTAGCCGGGGAACTGAGTATTGGCCATCCTCGCACAGCCTGAGTCGATCATCACGCATTGATCAGGTGCCGTCTGAGTGCCTCGATGGCATAGCGCACCTTGGCGGGCTGAGCATCGCGGCGCGGCGTGACGATGTACAGGCCCACCGGTTCCAGCTGCCAGTCAGGCAGCAGGGGCAGCAGCTCGCCACTGGCCAGCAGCCCGCGGATTTCCGCCTCGGGCTGCAACGACACGCCCATGCCGGCCAGGGTGAACTGGCGCGACGCCAAGATGTTGTTGCAGGTGACGCGGCTCTCCAGGCGCAGCCGCTGCTGCACGCCAGCGGGGCCCTGCAATACCAGGTGCTGGATGCGTTCGAGGTGCAGGCCGATCCAGTCCAACGCCAGCAGCTGCTGCGGTTCGCTTGGCAGGCCGGCACGCGCCAGGTAAGCCGGCGCAGCGCACAGCAGCAAACGCCAGTTCACAATGTGGCGGGCGACCAGACTGGAGTCCTCCTGGCGCCCGACACGGATGGCCAGATCGATGCGCGACTCGACCAGATCGATCTGCTCGTCCTGAAAGAACAGCGTCAGGCTGAGGCCGGGGTGGGTGCTCAGCAGCGGGGCCAGCGCCTCGCACAGCAGCGGCCCGGAAAAGCCGACCGGGGCCGCGACGCGCAGCTCCCCGACCGGCGCATCCCGCTGCTCGGCCAGGCGCTGCTCGGCGCGCTGCGCCAGCTCGACGATCTGTCGACAGCTGTCATAGAAGGTTGCGCCGGCCTCGGTCAGGGTCAGCTTGCGGGTGGTGCGGTGCAACAGCGTGACCCCCGTGGCCTCCTCCAGTCGACGCACCTGCTGACTGACCGCAGACGCCGACATGCCCATGGCTTCCCCTGCGCCGACCATCGAGCCCTTTTCCACCACGGTGGCGAACAGCGCCATGCGCTTGAGCTGCTCCATTATGAAGCTCCGCTTAACTATTCCAGTTCATGAAGCCACTTTTTCCCGGGTTTATCCAGCAGCGATCATGTGTTCCCACCCCACTACTCGAGGTCCACCCCATGAAGATCGCTCTGATCGGCGCCACTGGTTATGTCGGCGCCCCCCTGTTGCAGGAAGCGCTGCAGCGCGGACATCAGGTCACCGCGCTGGTGCGCCACCCGGAGAAACTCGCCGCCCACCCTCGCCTGAGCGCCGTACAGGCGAACGTGCAGGACACCGCCAAACTGGCCGAACAGCTGCGAGGCCATGACGTGGTGATCAGCGCCTTCAACCCGGGCTGGGGTGTGGCGGACATCCGCGAGCAATTCATCAGCGGCAGCCGCTCGATCATCGCGGCGAGCAAACAGGCGGGCCCCCAGCGCCTGCTGGTGGTCGGCGGGGCGGGCAGCCTGTACGTGGCCCCCGGTCTCCAGCTGATCGACACAGCGGACTTTCCCGCCGAATACAAGGAAGGTGCAGAAGGTGCCCGCCAGGTCCTCAACCTGCTGCGTGACGAACAGGCACTGGAATGGACGTTCCTCTCGCCAGCCGCCCTGCTCGTGCCTGGTCCGCGTACCGGCAAGTTCCGCCTCGGCAACGACGAGCTGCTGATGAACGGCGATGAGCCCGGCAGCGTCTCCGTGGCCGACCTGGCCGTCGCGCTGATCGACGAAGCGGAGCAGCCACAGCACATCCGCCAGCGTTTCACCCTGGCGTACTGACCTCAGCCCACAGACAGGGTGCGCAGCGCGCACCCGATCAGGAGTCACCATGAATCCATTGAGCAGCAGTGCCTTCGTCGCGACCGACACACCGGCACGTTACATCAGCCGTCTGTGCAAACACTTCGCACACAAGATTCCAGTCAGTTTCGACGAGCAGCAGGGCCGCATCGAGTTCGACTCGGGCCTGGCCACGTTGCAGGCCGAAGAACAGGGTTTGCGTCTGCAGGTCGAGAGTGGCAACGCGGATGACCTGCAACGCCTGCAAGCTGTCGTCGCCAGCCACTTCGAGCGGTTCGCCTGGCAGGAAGCGCTGACCCTGGACTGGCAACCTCAGAGCGCATCCAGCTGAGCGCGCAGGCGCCGCAGCACGGCCAGCGACTCGGGGTTGTCGCCGTGCACGCAGAGGCTGTCCGCACGCAGGCGTAGCGGCTTGCCATCGATGTCGGCAAAGGCCTCGCCACGGGCGATGGTCACGGCCTGCTCCAGTATGCGTTCAGGGTCCTGGTGCACCGCGTCCGCGAGACGTCGCGGTGCCAGCCGACCATCGGAGAGATAGGCGCGGTCGGCGAACGCCTCGAACATCAGCGGTACATCCGCCTCGTCCGCCAGGCGCAGTTCGCGGCTGTTGTCGGCCAGGGCCAGCACCATCAGGGGCAAGCCCCTGCGATAGCTGGCACAGGCATCGAGCACCGCCATCAGCAAGGCGTCGTCGAGCACCAGGTCGTTGTACAGCGCGCCATGGGGTTTGACATAGGCCAGCTGGCCGCCCGCAGCGCGGCAGAAGGCATCCAGCGCGCCGATCTGATACAGCATCAGGGCCCGTACTTCCTCCGGCGAACACTGCAGGTGGCGCCTCCCGAAACCCTGCAGGTCGGGGTAGGAAGGGTGTGCACCGACGCTCACGCCATGCTCGATGGCCAGCGCGACGCTACGCGCCATGATCAGTGGATCACCCGCGTGAAAGCCACAGGCCAGGTTGGCCTGATCGATCAGCGGCATGGCCAGCGCGTCGTCACCCATGCGCCAGGCGCCAAAGCCCTCGCCCATGTCACAGTTGAGCAGTATTCGCTTCATCCACGCAGCATAAGACGGACGACGGCAAAGTCCAGCCCGCGCCCCGCTTCCGCGCGGTGGCACCCGGCACGTCAACCTGTATGAACGCCAACGCCCCGGACCAGCCGGGGCGTTGGACAACCGGGCGTGCCTGTCGGCACGCCGGAGGCGGACTCAGAAGCTGTAGGTCGCCGAGAGGATCGCCGAACGGCCGTCGCCGTACTCGATGGCCGAGGAACGGGCACCGGTGCCCGGCGTCTGGCGAACGCGCTCCACGTAGTCTTCGTCGAACAGGTTGTTGAGGTTCAGCTGCAGGTCGACGTTGTCGTTGACCTTGTAGCCGACCATCGCGTTGTGCAACCAGTAGGAGTCCAGCTTGGCGTTGCTGCTGGAGCTGACGTTGCGCTCGCTGACATAGCGGGCGCCGTAGCCCAGCGACCAGCCGGCCGGCAGCTGGTAGGAGGTCCACAGGTTGAACGAACGCGGCGGCGTGTTGGCCAGGGCCTGACCCTCGCGGGCGATGCCGGCGGCAGTGTCGGCCGCTTCGAGGGTCTCGCTGCTGAGTACGGTGTAGTTGGCGAACACGTCCCAGCGCTCGGTGACATGGCCGGTCAGCCCTACCTCGATCCCTTCGACGCGCTGCTTGCCTGCCAGCTGGGTGCTGCCGTCAGCCATGGTTTCGCGGGCATTGGTCTTTTCTACCCGGAAGATAGCCGCATCCAGCTCCAGGCGACGGTCGAGCAGTTCCCACTTGGTACCCAGCTCCCAGGTCTTATTCTTCTCCGGATCGAGGCCCGAGGTCGCGTCCGAAACACCGCTGCCGGTGGTCGCCAGGTATTCGGCCGACGGGTTGAAGGAGGTGCCGTAGGCCACGTAGATGCGACCATTGTCGACCGGCTTGTAGACCAGGCCGATGCGCCCGCTGAGCTCTTCGTCGCGGGTGTCGAGCTTGGTCAGGGTGCCAGCCGGCAGCGCGGTGTTCTTGTAGTCGCCCTCGATCCAGTCGTAGCGCAGCCCCAGGCTCAGGTCCCAGTCGGAGTTCAGGGCGATGGTGTCGAACACGTACACCGCCTGGTTGTCGAGGCGGGTCGACGTATCCGCGCTCATGGTCTTGTTGACTGCACCGTTCCAGTAGCCCGGCGGGTTGCCCAGCGAGTAGCCACCAGTCGGGTAGAGCGCGGTGCCCAGGCCGTGGTTGTAGGTCAGGCGGTCGTAGTCCTCGCGGGAGATTTCCACCCCGGTGGACAGGCTGTGCTGCAGACCGAAGGTGTCGAAGTCGGCACGCAGGTTGGTCTGGTTGATCAGCATCTTGCTGTTCACGTCACGCCCATAGGCCTGCGGGCCGGCCGGCAGGTAGTTGCCGGCCGGTACGCCCGTGGTGTTGACGTGCGAGGCGGAGATCACCGTGTTGCGGTCGATCTGGCTGTAGCGGGTGAGGTTCTGCAGGCTCAGGCTGTCGTTGAAGGCGTGCTCGAGCTTGATGGTGAAGGAGTCGGTCTTGATGTCGTCCTTGTCCAGGTTCTTCCAGCCGAAGTAACTCTCGCGGTCCACCCCGGCGACCTTCTTGCCATCGATGGCCGGCACACCGTAGTCCGGCAGGATGTCGTCGGTCTGGTGGAAGTAGCTGAGGGTCAGGCGGGTGTCCTCGCTCAGGCCCAGGGCCAGCGACGGCGCGATGCCCCAACGCTTGCGGTCGATCTCGTCGCGGCCGGCCACGTCGTTTTCGTGCGTCATCAGGTTGAGCCGGAAAGCACTGTCGGTACCCAGGCCATCGAGGGTCTGGTTGCTGTCCAGGGTCAAGCGACGGTAGCTGTCGGTGCCGATGCTGGCGCCGATCTGGGTGAAGTCACGCAGGCGAGGCGCCTTGGTCACCTGGTTGATGCTGCCGCCGGTGGTACCGCTGCCGCCGAATACCGAGTTGGGGCCCTTGATGACCTCGACCGACTCGATGTTGAAGGTGTCGGTACGGTTGGTCTGCGCGCTGTCGCGCAGGCCGTCGATCTGCATGTTGGCGTTGGCGCTGAAGCCACGGATGTTGATGCTGTCACCGGAACCACCACCACCCTCACCGGCGGTGAAGGTGATGCCGGAAACGTTGGACAGCACCTGGCGCAGGCTCAGCGCCTGCTGCTCGGCGATTATCTTCTGAGGTACCACGGTGACGGTCTGCGGGGTGTCCAGCAGCGGCGCGGTGTACTTGGGCGACGAGACCGACTCGGTCTTGTAGTCACCTTCCTGCTCACCCTTGACCGTGACGCTGTCCAGCTTGAGCGACTCGTCTGCCAGCGCCGGCAGCGTCAGCGAGGCAATGGCCAGGCCAATGGCAGTGGCCAGCACGCGTTTGACGGGCAAAACCTGATCGTAGTTCGTGGCACGCATTTGAGATAACCTGTCAATATGTAATGATAATTATTTACAAACATGTACAGAGGAATCCGCAGAAATCCCCCGCACAACGCCCTGGCGCAGGGCCTGAAACGGCCCTGCCCTCTAAAAGAGAACGTATATTATTTGTAAATAAATTTATGTCAAATAAGAAACACTATTAAATACATTCTTATTTGATACCTGCCGCACGGACGGCTCAACAGGGCGGAGCAGTTCCTTTGCGCAGCGCGTGGAAGACCTCAGCAGCTGTGTGGTGTCCAGATCGTCTGAGGGCCGATACTGGCCAAATCGGCGCAGCCGGTCAGTGCCATCGCCACCTCCAGTTCGGCGCGCAACAGCTGCAGCACATGCGCCACCCCCACCGCACCGGCTGCGGCCAGGGCGAAGATGCACGGCCTGCCCACCAGCACCGCGTCGGCGCCCAGGGCCAGCGCCTTGAGGATGTCGGTGCCACGGCGGATCCCGCCATCGAGCAGCACCGGCACACGTCCCTGCACCGCGGCCGCCACCTCCGGCAGCGCCTCGATGGTCGCCGGCAGGCCATCGAGCGTGCGGCCGCCGTGGTTGGACACGATCAGCCCATCGACCCCAGCCGCCAGCGCCTGCTCGGCATCGGCGGCGCTGAGGATGCCCTTGAGCAGGATCGGCAGGCGCGTCTGCGCGCGCAGCCAGGCCAGGTCGGCCCAGGTCGGCGCGGCGTTGAGCAGCGGTCCGCCGAGCAACAGGCTGCTGGCGGACGGATCGGCGCTGACCGCCAGCGGGCGCATGCCGCGCAGATTCACCGCCTCGATACCGGCGGGCAAGGCGAAGCCCGCGCGCTGCTCACGGTTGCGGATGCCGCTGACCGGCGCGTCCACCGTCAGCACCAGGGCACGATAACCGGCTGCTTCGGCGCGCCGCACCAGGGCGGCGGTGAAATCACGATCGGGCTGGATGTACAGCTGGAACCACAGCGGTGTCTGCGCCTGCGCCGCAATGGTCTCCAGCTCGATGCTGGCCTGGGTGCTGACCACCATGCCGGCACGCAGCGCGCTGGCGCCCAACACGCAGGCCAGTTCGCCGTCGGCATGGGCCAGCTTCTGATAGGCCACCGGCGCGACGAAGATCGGATGCTCGTAGTCCTGACCGAACAGGCGCAGGCGCGTGTTGCCACCGCGCAGGTCCTGCAGCACGCGACTGCGCAGGCGCAGGCGATCGAACGCCTGGCGATTGTCCTGCAGGGTCAGCTCATCCGCCGCCCCTCCGGTCAGGTAGGCCCAGGCCTGCTCGCTCATGCGTTCGCGGGCATAGGCCTGGTAGTCGCCGACGGCGGCGATGTCAGCGGGAATCTGTTGCAGCGGGGCAAGGGGCATGGCGACTCTCGATGGCGACTCAGGTCTGCGACCACTGCCGCAGCAGGTTGTGATACAGCCCGGTCAGGCGCAGCAACTCGGGGCTGTCCGGCACCTGCAGGCGCAGCGCCTGGATGCTGTCGTCGAGCTCCAGCAGCAGCTCGCGCTGGTCATCCTGGCGTACCAGGCTCTGCAGCCAGAAGAACGAGGCCAGACGCGCACCGCGAGTCACCGGCTCGACGCGATGCAGGCTGCCACTGGAATAGAGCACCAGGTGCCCGGCCGGCAGCTTGATCCGCCGCTCGCGCGTCACCAGTTCGCCGCCGTCGTACTCATCGGGTTCGTTGAAGAACAGCGTCGCCGACAGGTCGGCGCGGATACGCTGCGAGGTCCCCGGCACGCTGAAGATCGCATTGTCGATGTGGTCGCCGTACTGGCCTCCGCCGGCATAGCGGTTGAAGCGCGGCGGCACCACCTTGAGCGGCAGGGCAGCAGCCATGAAGCGCGGGTTGCGACTCAGGCATTCGAGCAGGAAGTCGCCGAGCTGCTGCGTCAGCGGGTCGTTCTGCGCCAGTTGCTGATTGGTCTTGGCGTGCACCGCCTGGTGCCCGGCGCTCAGGCGCCCGTCCTGCCAGCTCGCCGTCTCGAGCGCCGCACGGCAATCGCGCAACTGCTCGGCATCGAGCACATCGGGGATGATCAGCATCATGGTGCCGCTCCAGGGCAAAGGCCAAAAGTGATAATGATTCTAAATAGCTGACACACCAAACAACAGCCATGCGCGACAGAAATGAAAACGCCCACACGAGGTGGGCGCTTGCAGACAGCGTCGGGCCTTACAGGTAGTAAGACTTCAGCGGCGGAAAGCCATTGAACTCCACGGCGCTGTAGCTGGTGGTGTAGGCACCGGTGGAGAGCCAGTACAGGCGATCACCGCTGGCCAGGTTCAGCGGCAGGCCGTACTTGTAGTTCTCGTACATGATGTCGGCGCTGTCGCAGGTCGGGCCGGCGATCACCACTTCTTCCATCTCGCCCTTCTTCTCGGTCCAGATGGGGAACTTGATGGCCTCGTCCATGGTTTCGATCAGGCCGCTGAACTTGCCGACGTCGGCGTATACCCAGCGCTCCACGGCGGTACGCGACTTGCGCGCCACCAGCACCACTTCGGAGACCAGCACGCCGGCGTTGGCGATCAGCGAACGGCCCGGCTCGAGGATGATCTCCGGCAGTTCGTCACCGAAGTCTTCCTTGAGGAAGCGGGTGATCTCCTCGGCGTAGGTTTCCAGGTCGTTGGTGCGCTGGATGTAGTTGGCCGGGAAGCCGCCGCCCATGTTGATCATCTGCAGGGTGATGCCGTCTTCTTCCTTGAGACGCTCGAAGATCACCTTGACCTTGGCGATGGCGGCATCCCACACGTCGATGTCGCGCTGCTGCGAACCGACATGGAAGGAAATGCCGTACGGCACCAGGCCCAGCTGCTTGGCCAGGATCAGCAGGTCCAGCGCCATGTCCGGCTGGCAGCCGAACTTGCGGCTCAGCGGCCAGTCGGCGCTGGTCGAACCTTCGGTGAGGATGCGCACGTAGATCTTCGAACCCGGCGCCGCCTTGGCGATGTTGCGCAGGTCGGCTTCGGAGTCGGTGGCGAACAGGCGCACGCCCTTGTCGTAGAAGTAGCGAATGTCGCGGGACTTCTTGATGGTGTTGCCGTAGCTGATGCGCTCCGGGCCGACACCTGCGCTCATGACCTTGTCCAGCTCGTAGATCGAGGCGATGTCGAAGCTCGAGCCCTTGTCGCGCAGCAGCTCGATGATCTCGATGGCCGGGTTGGCCTTGACCGCGTAATAGATCTTGGCGAACGGGAAGCAGTTGCCCAGCTGGTCATAGGCATCGGCGATGATCTGCCGGTCGATCACCACGAAGGGGGTCTCGTGCTGATCGGCGAATGCCTTCATGCGCTGGAAAGTGGCGGGTGCGTAGTAGTCTTCGACCTTGATCGACATGCTGGGGACTCCAATGGCAAAACCAGGAACACATGAATTCGGGCAGCGAAACGCCTGACAGGTTCCGCTACGTGTCGGGGCTGGCCGCGCAACGCGCGAGCCTGAACGTCTGACAGTTTCCCCACTTTGGTTCGCCTACTTCCCAAGGCATGTCGCCGAGCATCACTGATCGCGGTGGGCCACCAGCGATCTCTCGTCGTCAGTACTTGAGCCGGATGGATCGTTTCCAGCATGGACGTTCGGGCGCGGACTTTAAGACCATGCGCCCGTCAGATCAACCGGAAATTCCCCCTATCTGGAGCGGTCCTGGCAAACGTTCCGGATATCACACAGAACAGGCTGAAATGCTGAACGGACGCGGCTTCCAGCCTCTGCCAAGTCTAGACGAGAGAGATGTCAGCGGCATGGCAACCGGGTGCACGCCGACCTCCCGATTGCCCCGTCGGAACGACCTCGATTCAGTACACGTCGCGCCGGTAACGTCCGTCCTCGACCAGTTGCTGCACGCACTCGTCGCCGAGCACCTCACGCAGTGCCACATCGACACCGCCGGCCATGCCGTCGAGGCTGCCGCACACATAGATCGCCGCGCCCTCGTCCAGCCAGGCATGCAGACGTGCGCTGTGCTCGCGCAGCAGGTCCTGCACATAGTGCTTGCAGGCCTGGTCGCGGGAGAAGGCCAGGTCCAGATGCTGCAGGTCGCCGGCCTCCAGCGCCGCCTGCAGCTCGTCGCCGCAGAAGAAGTCGCAGGCGCGGCTGCGCTCGCCGAACAGCAGCCAGTTGCGCCCCTGGCCTGCCAGTGCACGCGCCCGCAGCAACGAACGCAGCCCGGCCAGGCCGGTACCATTGCCGATCAGGATCAGCGGACGATCGTCCTCCGGCAGATGGAATCCGGTGTTGCGCCGCACCCGCGCCAGCAGTTGCCCACCCACGGGCAGGTATTCGCTCAGCCAGCCGGACCCCAGGCCCAGGCGGCCACCCGCCTGCACGGCCTGACGCACGATCAGTTGCAGCACAGCGTCGGCTGCCACCGAGGCAATGGAGTAGTCGCGCGCCCCCAGCGGCACCAGGGCATCGACCAGCGCCTGGGCATGCAGCCCGACCAGGTGGGCGAAGCTGCCTGGCAACTGGCGCTCGGCCAGGGCCTCACGCAGGCTGGTCGCCTGGCCATCCAGCGTCACCGGCTCGCTGCCGTCGAAGCCGGAGTGCTGCAGCCAGGCCTGCACGGCGGCGGCCCCGTGGCGCGGACGGATTTCCAGGATGTCGCCGGCCTGCCAGTCGCTCTGCGCAGGCGGTGTCAGGCCGATGAAGTACACCGGCGCGCCCTGACTGCCGTGGTTGAGCAGGCGGCGCTCGGCGAGCGTCCAGTTCTGCCAGGGCGTCTCTTCGAAGCGCATCGGCGCCGCACCGGTCAGGTCGCTCAACTGCTGCTGCCAGCGCTGCAGTGCCGCCTGGTCGGCGCCATCCACTTCGATGCTGTCGAACAGCGGCCGAGCGCCCTGCAGCCCCAGCCAGGCGTTGATGCGCCGGGCGAAGCCACAGAAGTGCTGATACTGCCGGTCACCCAGCGCCAGCACCGCATAGCTCAGTTGCTCGAGAGGCACCGAACCCGCCAGCACCTTGCGCTCGAAGCCCTGCGCGGCATCCGGCGCCTCGCCATCACCGAAGGTGCTGACCACGAACAGCGCCTTCTGCGTCTGGCGCAGGCTGTCGGCATCCAGGCGTGACAGCGGTTCGACCCGTACCGGGATACCGGCGGCCTGCAACTGGCCGGCACTCTGCCAGGCCAGCTGCTCGGCAAAGCCGCTCTGGCTGGCGAACCCCACCAGCCAGCCAGCCGCCGAATCCACGTCCTTGAGCGAGCTGCGCGCCGCCAGCGCAGCCCGCTTCTTGCGCCGGCGATCCAGGTACAGCAGCCAGCCGGTGATGAAGAACAGCGGCATGGCCGCCGTGGCCAGCATCATCAGGATGCGCCCCGGCATACCGAAGTACTCGCCGACATGCAGCGCATAGACGCTGGCCAGCAGCTGCGCCTTGAAACTCTTGTCGGCATAGCGCTCATGGCGGCTGACCGCGCCGCTTTTCGGGTCGATCTGGAACTGGTTGAAGGCGCGCACATGGTCGGCGCCGTCGAGCATGTAGAAGACGGTCCCCGGCTGCCCGGCCACGGCTGGCAAGCGCAGGTTCCAGGCGACCAGGCCGGGGCCGGCGGTCTGTTGGATGCTCTGCCAGACGGCGTCGTAGTCGACTTCGGGGGCCGGGCCATTGCCCGCGTCACGGCCACCCCGGCCACGGCCTTCCCCGCGCTTCTCCGGCGCCGTGTCGGAGAGCATGCGCGTCAGCCCTTCGCGGTACCACTCATAGGACCAGTACAGGCCGGTGAGCCCCGCGCAGAGGTAGAACAGCAGCACCCAGGTGCCGGCCACCGCGTGCAGGTCCCAGTTGAAGCCACGGCCTTTCTTCTTCCAGTCCAGGGTCAGCCAGGTGCGCCAGTTCAGAGCCTTGCGCGGCCAGCGCAGGTAGAGACCGGACAGGCAGAAGAAAATCAGCGCCAGGGTGCTCGCGGCGGTGATCTGCTTGCCCACCTCCCCCATCGACAGGAAGCGGTGCAGCATCAGCATCAGGTGGAAGAAGTCCTGGCCGATCGGCTCGGCCAGCACCTCGCCGGTGTAGGGGTCGAACGCGATGCGCGGCCCGCGTCGCTCGCCTGGCGGCGGCGCGAGAAAGGCCATGCCCGGCCCGTCATGCCGGGTATCGACCCACAAGCCGGTGACGCGATCAGCGGTCGCGGCCTCGATCCGTGACACCAGTTCGCGCGGCGCAAGGTGGCCCTGCTCGCTCGGTTCGATCTGCCAGCGCTCGGCATTGAGCGCCCGGGTGATCTCGCCCTCGAAACTGTAGAGCGCGCCGGTGATGCCCATGACGGCCAGCACCAGGCCGGCGCTGATGCCGAAAAACCAATGCAACTGGAAGATGATTTTCTTGAACACGACGGCGCCACCCCTACCCTGACCCTTTGCGACGGGCGGCTACTCTATATGGGAATAATTTTCATAACCATTTATTTACGCGATTTTTACGCATTCGCAGCCTGCGCGACTCTCCTGTCCGGCCAGGGCACCTGAAACCCGATGGCCGCCCCTCGGCCAGAGCCTGCAGTTATCGGTATAATCGCCAGTTTTCCGGGCGCCAAGGCGCCCTCAACGATTCCATCCAGGCACGCATTCATGACCACCCAGGCCGCCGAAGTCGCCAAGCGCCGTACGTTCGCCATCATTTCCCACCCGGACGCCGGTAAGACCACCATCACCGAGAAACTGCTGCTGATGGGCAAGGCCATCGAAGTCGCAGGGACCGTGAAGTCGCGCAAGTCCGACCGCCATGCCACGTCCGACTGGATGGAGATGGAGAAACAGCGCGGTATCTCCATCACCACCTCGGTGATGCAGTTCCCCTACCGCGAGCACATGATCAACCTGCTCGACACCCCCGGCCACGAAGACTTCTCCGAAGACACCTACCGCACCCTGACTGCGGTGGACTCGGCGCTGATGGTGCTCGACGGCGGCAAGGGCGTCGAGCCGCGGACCATCGCCCTGATGGATGTCTGCCGCCTGCGCGACACCCCCATCGTCAGCTTCATCAACAAACTCGACCGTGACATCCGCGACCCCATCGAGCTGCTCGACGAGATCGAGGCAGTCCTCAACATCAAGGCCGCGCCGATCACCTGGCCGATCGGCTGCTACAAGGACTTCAAGGGCGTCTACCACCTGACCGGCGACTACATCATCGTCTACACCCCCGGTCACGGCCACGAGCGCACCGAAGCCAAGATCATCCAGAGCCTCGACTCCGACGAGGCGCGCGCGCACCTCGGCGACATGTACGAGCGCTTCGTCGAAGAGCTGGAGCTGGTCCAGGGTGCCTGCCACGAGTTCGACCCCGAGGCCTTCCTCAGGGGCGCGATGACCCCGGTATTCTTCGGCACCGCACTGGGCAACTTCGGTGTCGACCATGTGCTCGACGCCGTGGTCGACTGGGCCCCGCGCCCGCTGGCACGCGTGGCCAACGAGCGCAGCGTGGAGCCGACCGAGGAGAAGTTCTCCGGCTTCGTGTTCAAGATCCAGGCGAACATGGACCCGAAACACCGCGACCGCATCGCCTTCATGCGCATCTGCTCGGGCAAGTACACCCAGGGCATGAAGATGCGCCACGCCCGCCTGGGCAAGGACGTGCGCGTCGGCGACGCGCTGACCTTCTTCTCCAGCGAGCGTGAGCACCTGGAAGAGGCCTACGCCGGCGACATCATCGGCCTGCACAACCACGGCACCATCCAGATCGGCGACACCTTCACCGAAGGCGAGAACCTCGGCTTCACCGGTATCCCGCACTTCGCCCCGGAACTGTTCCGCCGCGTACGCCTGAAGGACCCGCTGAAATCCAAGCAGCTGCGTCAGGGCCTGCAGGAACTGGCCGAGGAAGGCGCGACCCAGGTGTTCTTCCCCGAGCGCAACAACGACATCATCCTCGGTGCGGTCGGTGTGCTGCAGTTCGACGTGGTCGCCAGCCGCCTGAAAGAGGAATACAAGGTGGAATGCGCGTACGAGGCGATCAACGTCTGGTCCGCCCGCTGGATCGAATGCAGCGACGAGAAGAAGCTCAAGGAGTTCAAGGACAAGGCCTACGAGAACCTCGCCGTCGACGGCGGCGGCCACCTCACCTACCTGGCCCCGACCCGCGTCAACCTCAGCCTGATGGAAGAGCGCTGGCCGGAGGTCAAATTCCGCGCCACCCGCGAGCATCACTGATAGAAAGACGGCCCGCTTTGCGGGCCGTCTTTCTGCTGCAGGGCACACGTTCTGCTCGGCTCTGCAACTGGGCTGGCGTACCAGCCCGTTTCAACGCAGCCTCGCCGCACGCAGGCTCGTTTCATCCATATCCTAGTAGCGGAAACGGCCAACAATGCCGTGCAAGCGCTGTGAGTTTTCCCCAGCATGGCGCCCGCGCTGCAAGGTATTTTCCGCCAGCCCCACGCTACGCGCCGCCTCCTCGCCCAGATTGGCCACACGCTGGTTGATCTCGTCGCTGACCTGCGACTGCTCACGTGCCGCCTCGGCGATCTGCAGGCTGCTGCGCGAAACCGTCTCGACCAGCCCGCCAATGCTGCCCAGCGCCTTGCCTGCGGTTTCCGCCTGCGTCACGCCGTTTTCGGCATGTTTCTGGCTGGAATGCATGACCTCAACCGCTTCACGTGAGGCGGTCTGCAAACGCTGGATCATGCTGTTGATTTCCTCGGTGGAGGCCTGGGTGCGACTGGCCAAAGTGCGCACCTCGTCGGCCACCACAGCAAATCCGCGCCCCTGTTCGCCGGCCCGCGCTGCCTCGATGGCAGCATTGAGTGCCAGCAGGTTGGTCTGTTCGGCAATGGTACGGATAACTTCCAGCACGCCGCCGATTTCCTGAGCGTGGGTTTCCAGCTCACCGATCACCCGCGCTGCGCTGCCCACCTCACCCGCCAGTTGGCGTATATCGCTAATGGTGCTGTCGATCACCTTGAGGGCGGCGCGCACTTCGCGATCAGCCTCGGCGGTCTGCTCGGAACTGCCACGTGCATGCTCGGCCACGCCCTGCACGGTAACGGACATCTGGTGCACAGCGGTGACTACCTGATCGATCTCGCTGCGCAGCACCTCGGCGCTGCGCTCGGAGGCTTGGGCATCACTGATCAGTTGCCCGGAAGAATGTTCCAGGGTGCCAGCCACCTCGCCCACAGTGGCGATCTGCTCACGCAGGTTGCGGCTGAACTGGTTGAAGGCATCGACCACCGCGCCGATTTCATCATCATTCTCACGCTGGATCACCCGAGTCAGATCGCCGGAGCCGGAAGCCAGCCCCTCCAGGGTATGGCTGAGACGGCGAATCGGCGGTAGCACGCGACGATTGATCAGCATCAGTGCTGCAAAGATCACCGCCACAATTAGCATCAGGGCACCCAGGGTGACGCTGTGCATTTCGTCGAGGTAATCGGTGTTGCTCTGATGAACGCGGTCGAACTCCTCACCCAGCGGCTGTTGTAATTCGTTGAAACGAGCGATGACCGTGGCCGACTGCGCATCGAAGGCTTCCATTACCTGATCGCCAGCCTCTTTGCCCTGCTTGCTGTAAGCCTGGTACATACGTTTGCCGGTGTCATCGAGCTGATCGATCGGCTCGATCAGGGCGCTCAGCTGGCTGGCATAGTCCGGCAGCAGAGTGCGAAGTTTTTCCAGCAGCGCCTTGGCCTTGCGGTAATGCTCGGCGGCTTCGCCTGCCGGCTCGTCTTCCTGGGTCAGGCTGGCGTCGGTGTAGAACTGCTGCACCTGGGCCAGGTTGTAACGCAGTTCCTGGGTACTCTCGCGCGCCTCGGTCAGCTGCGCGGCATACGCCTCGCCCACTTCCAGTGCATCGATGGCGCGGCTCATCCAGACCGCCAGGCCCAGTGCAGTCAACAGGATGAACAGCGCACTGCCCCACATCAAACGCGTAATGGTGATATTCACCAGCTCTCTCCCGGTAGTGGACCTGCGGATGCTATCGGCAGCTACGACCCAAACTGGAGATCGCCGCGCCTTGCGCGCGCAGTATCCCTCATGCGCAGAGCGAACGCGTGCCTCCACTACTAAAGAGTGAGAACGCTTGGACCAGCTAGCGCTCCAGCTCACTCACCTGCAACCCGGCCAGACTGTACCGGCACCACAACTGGCGGCTACCAGGCGCAACCAGCAGGTACTCGGCCAGCGCCGGTTCCAGCTCGGTACGTATTCGACGCGCCAGGGCGCGGGCGCCGAAACGTATATCGTGCTCACGGCACAACCAGGCGCGAGCGCTCGGTTCCAGATGCAGCGAACGTCCCTGGCGCGCGAGGCGCTGGCCCAGCTTGTCCAGTTCGATCTCCAGCAAGGCGTCCAGCCAGCGCTCGTCGACCCGCTCGAACACCAGGATGCGGTCGATACGGTTGAGCCATTCCGGCTCGAAACGCTGGTGCAGCACCTGCTCCAGCAGCGCCGCCTCCCCCTTCGGTGCCAGGCCCAGCCAGCGCCGCCAGCCACGACCGAAGCGCTCACGGTAGCGCTGCGCCTGCTGCGCCCCGACATTGCTGGTCATGAAGATCAGGCTGTTGCGGAAATCCAGGGTGCGGCTGCCGGCCGTCAGGGTCAGCCGGCCATGTTCGAGAATGCCGAGCAGGCTGCGCAGCACTTCCGGGCTGGCCTTCTCCAGTTCGTCGAACAGCACGATACCGGGTCGCCCGAAACTGCCGGCGATGGCTTCGCCATCGAACAGCGTGGTGCCCTCCTTGCTGCCGACGTATCCCGGTGGCGCGCCGGTCAGCGCCGCAGCGTAATGCTCCTGGGCCAGGGTGTGCATGTCGATGCGGCACATCGCGTCGGCGCGGCCGTGAATGGCCTGGGCCAGCAGGCGCACGATCTCGGTCTTGCCGACACCGGTCGGGCCCATGAACAGGTTGACCGCCAAAGGCCGCTCGCGCTCACCGATGTCGACCTTGACCACCTTGAGCATCGCCTCGACCTGCGCCAGCACGGCGTCCTGGCCGACGATGCGCGAGCGCAGCAACGCCATGACCGCTGCCGGCTCGAAGAGGAAACGCGACTGCAGGCGAGCAACGCCCTGTTCATCCAGACGCTCGCGGTTGCTGTCGATCAGGTCGTTGGCGAAGGGCATCCCGTTTTTTCCATAGAGACAAAGGCATCGCCGGCAAGCCGGCTCCTGCGGACGATCAGCCAGCAGTGCGTTCCTTGCCCGGATGCGGCAGCTCTGCCACCGGGCAGTCGGCCACGCCGATGGTCGAGCGGGTCATCTTCTCCACGTCCTCCTGGGCCTTCTGCGCATCCAGCACCCAGGTGCGGTAGAACTCGAACGGGCAGTCGGCCACGCCCTTGTCGCCATCCCCGGAGTTGTAGACGCCGGTGTAGCCACGGTGCAGCAGCTTGAACAGGTGGTTCTGCGACTGGTCATTGGCCCGTGCATCGCGGATCTGCGACACCGACAGCTGGGCGTACTGGATGCCCATTTCCTCTTCGCCGCACTCGCCCAGGGTGCGCCCGTCGAAACCGATCAACGCGGAGTGGCCGAAGTAGCTGTACACACCGTCGAAGCCGCTGGCGTTGGCCACCGCCACATAGCAGTTGTTGGCCCAGGCCATGGTCTTGGCCATCAGCACCTGCTGCTCCTTGGCCGGGTACATGTAGCCCTGGCAGCGCACGATCAGCTCGGCGCCCTTCATCGCGCAGTCGCGCCAGATTTCCGGGTAGTTGCCGTCATCGCAGATGATCAGGCTGATCTTCATGCCCTTGGGGCCAGTGGAGACATAGGTGCGGTCACCCGGATACCAGCCCTCGATGGGGCACCAGGGAATGCACTTGCGGTACTTCTGCACGATCTCGCCCTGGTCATCGATCAGGACGAGGGTGTTGTAGGGCGCCTTGTGCGGATGCTCTTCGTGGCGCTCGCCGGTGAGCGAGAAGATGCCCCAGGTTTTCGCCTCGCGGCAGGCGGCGGAGAAGATCGCGGTCTCCTCGCCGGGGATGGCGGCGGCGGTGGCCATCATCTCGTCCCTGTCGTACATGATGCCCATGGTGCTGTACTCGGGGAACACCACCAGGTCCATGCCGGGCAGGCCGAGCTTCATGCCCTTGATCATCTCGGCGATCTTGCGCGCGTTGTCGAGCACCCCGGCCTTGCTGTGCAGACGCGGCATCTTGTAGTTGACGACAGCAACGCCGACGGTATCGGGGCTGCTGGAAATGTCGCCGTGGCGCATGGAGAACCTCCGTTTGCGATGTACTTCGCAGGAGCGGCTTCAGCCGCGAATTTTCTTCGAGTGGTCGTTCTTCGCGGCTGAAGCCGCTCCTACGGGAACGTCCGGCCGTCAGTGACTGATCATCCACGGCCGTGCCGATGGGCTGGCCTTGAGGCCGTGCGGGTTGGCCTTGGTGCGCTGCGCCGGCTTGCTCGGGCCGCAGCAGCTGCAGCCGGCCGGATGCTTGCGGCTGGCCTTGTACTCGTCGAGATTCATCGGCGCGTTGGCGCTGCGCTCGTTGCTTTCATGGGCGCGGCGCTGGCTGCCCGGCAGGGTCGCCAGGCCCGGCGCGCTGAGGATCACCCGCTCGCTGGCGGTGTCGCAGTACGGGCAGGCGCAGGCCTGGTCGCGCTCGGCCATTGGCCGCAGCACGGTAAAGTCGCCGCAGTGCGGGCAGTCGTATTCATAGATGGGCATGACGGCATTCCTCGAAAGACCAGGGCCCCTCCCCCGCATGCAGGAGAGGGGGAGTGACATCACTTGTCGTAGGCGATGGGCATGTCGATGCTGCCGTCGAGGAACCGGGTCGGGCCGCTGGCGCTGGGGTTGATGTCGAACTCGAAGATGTCGGTCGGCAACCACAGCGTGGCGCAGGCGTTGGGGATGTCGACCACGCCGCTGATATGCCCCTGCACCGGTGCCGAGCCCAGCAGCGAGTAACCCTGCGCGCCGCTGTAGCCGAACTTCTTCAGGTAGTTGATGGCATTCAGGCAGGCCTGCTTGTAGGCCAGGTTGACGTCGAGGTAGTGCTGCTTGCCGTCGTCGTCCACCGAGATGCCTTCGAAGATCAGGAAGTTGTTGTAGGTGGGCACGATCGGGCTGGGTTTGAAGATCGGGTTCTTGATGCCGTACTTGGCCATGCCGCCCTTGATCAGTTCGACCTTCATGTGCACCCAGCCGGCCATCTCGATGGCGCCGCAGAAGGTGATCTCGCCATCGCCCTGGCTGAAGTGCAGGTCACCGACCGACAGGCCGGCGCCGTCAACGTAGACCGGGAAGAAGATCTTCGAACCGCGCGACAGGTCCTTGATGTCGCAGTTGCCGCCATGCTCGCGTGGCGGCACGGTGCGCGCGCCGGTGGCGGCGGCCATGTCGCGGGCATCGCCCTTGAGCTTGCCCATGTGCGCGGTGGAGGCGAACGGCGGGTTGGCCAGCGGCGGTACGCGGGTCGGGTTGGTGTCGATCAGCGCCTGCTCGCGCTTGTTCCAGTCGGCGAGCATCTTGTGGTCCGGCAGGCAGCCGATCAGGCCGGGGTGGATCAGGCCGGCGAAGCGCACGCCGGGGATGTGCCGGCTCTTGGTGAACATGCCCTCGAAGTCCCAGATCGACTTCTGCGCCGCCGGGAAGTGATCGGTGAGGAAGCCGCCGCCATTGCTCTGCGAGAAGAAACCGTTGAAGCCCCAGAGCATGTCCTGCTTGGCGCCGATGTCGAGCAGCTCGACGATCAGCAGATCGCCCGGCTCGGCCCCCTTCACGCCCACCGGACCGGACAGGTAGTGCACGGTGGAGAGGTCGACGTCGCGCACGTCCGAGGCATCGTCATCGTTCTTGATCGCGCCGCCGGTCCAGTCGTAGGTCTCGAGGATGAAGTCATCGCCCGGATTGACCCAGCAGGCCATCGGGATGTCCGGGTGCCAGCGGTTGTGGACTTGCTCGTTCTCGGTGGCGGCCTGGTTGAGGTCGACCTTGATCAGGGTATCGGTCATGACAAAGCTCCATGGGACCTGTGAGGAATGCCGGCCGCTGTGTGCCGGGTACGCAGCCAGTCTCAAGCGCGCGGGGAAATCGGCAAATACGTTGGATGACGTATGCCCGGAACGCCGGCCTTACGGGGCCTGCAGGCATTTTTCGCGGACGCGAAAAAGCGGCCACTGCATGGAGAACACAGTGACCGTAAAGCGGGAACCACTACCCTCTCCCCCAACCCCTCTCCCATGAATGGGAGAGGGGAGCAGCACGCGGTGCGAAATGGCACACCGCCCAACAGTCCCCTCTCCCGCTTGCGGGAGAGGGTTAGGGAGAGGGCAAGAAAGTCACACCGACAGATAACGACTGATGCTCGCCTCGTCGACCTGGTCGCGGCTCTCCTCGACCACGAACTTGCCCTTCTCGATGACCAGGAAGCGGTCGGCGATTTCCATGGTGAACGACAGCACCTGTTCGGAGACGACGATGGTCAGATCACGCATGTTGCGGATCTCCTTCAGGCTGCGGGCGATGTCCTTGATGATCGACGGCTGGATGCCCTCGGTCGGCTCGTCGAGCAGCAGCACCTTGGGATTGGTCGCCAGCGCCCGGGCGATGGCCAGCTGTTGCTGCTGGCCACCGGACAGGTTGCCGCCCTTGCGGTGGCGCATGTCATGCAGCACCGGGAACAGCGCATAGAGGTCATCCGGTACCTTGCCGCCGGCGGAGGCCGGCAGGCCGGTCTGGATGTTCTCCAGCACGGTCATGTGCGAGAAGATCATCCGCCCCTGCGGCACGTAGGCGATGCCACTTTCCACCCGCTGGTGGGTTTCCAGCTGCGACAGGTCCTTGCCATCGACGCGGATCTGCCCGCCCCATTGCGGCAGGATGCCCATCAGGCTCTTGAACAGGGTGGTCTTGCCCATGCCGTTGCGGCCCATCACCGCGACGATTTCCTTCTTCGCCACGTCGAGGTTGAGCTCATGGAGGATCTGGCTCTGGCCATAGCCCGAGGCGAGGTTGCTGATCTGGAACATAAATGACTCCTTGCTGGACATGCCCCCGGATTGCATCCGGGCTACAGATACGCGACCGGGATCAATGCCCCAGGTACACCTCGATGACCTTGGGATTGCTCTGCACCGCCTCCATGCTGCCCTCGGCCAGCACCTTGCCCTGGTGCAGCACGGTGACGCGGTGGGCGATGCTCTTGACGAACTCCATGTCGTGCTCGATGACCAGCACCGAGCGCCCCTGGCTGATACGGTTGAGCAACTCGGCCGTCGCCACCCGCTCGCTCACGCTCATCCCGGCCACCGGCTCGTCGAGCATCAGCAGCTGCGGGTCCTGCATCAGCAGCATGCCGATCTCCAGCCACTGTTTCTGCCCGTGGGAAAGCAGGTCGGCCTGGCGGTGCAGGTGTTCGCCGAGCATGATCTCCTGCGCCACCTGCTCGACCCGTTCGATCACCTCCCGCGAGCGCTTGAAGAACAGCGCGCCGAACACCTTGCGCCCGGCCGGATAGGACATCTCCAGGTTCTCGAACACCGTCAGGTTCTCGTAGATCGACGGGTTCTGGAACTTGCGCCCGACGCCGGCGCGCACGATGTCGTACTCGCGCATCCGGGTCAGCTCGCGCCCGTCGAAGTCGATGCTGCCGGCGGTGGCGCGGGTCTTGCCGCAGATCAGGTCGAGCACCGTGGTCTTGCCGGCCCCGTTGGGGCCGATCACCACATGCACCTCGTTGCGGTCGACATACAGGTTGAGGTCGTTGACCGCCTTGAAGCCGTCGAAGGACACGGTCAGCCCCTCGATGGCGAGTACCGGCTTGGCGGCCTGGAAGCCTGCTGGGCTGTTCATGGCGTGGTCTCCAGTTCAGGGGCGGGACGTTTGTTCGCAGCGACGCTCCTGGCCGCAGGTTGCGCGGCGACCCGGGCCTGGGGTTTGCGTTTGAGGCGTGCCAGCCAGCGCTTGCCGTGGCTGTCCCACAGGCCGGCGAGACCGTTGGGGAAGTACATGACCACGACGATGAACAACCCGCCCATCAGGTACAGCCACAGTTCGGGAAAGCTCTCGGAGAAGTAGGTCTTGCCGAAGTTGACCAGCAGCGCGCCGTACACTGCGCCGAGCAGCGACAGGCGCCCGCCGACCGCGGCGAAGATGACCATCTCGATCGACGGCACGATGCCGACGAAGCTGGGTGACATGAAGCCCACCTGCAAGGTGAACATCGCCCCGCCGATACCGGCGAAGGCGGCGCCGACGCAGAACACGAAGATCTTGAAGCTGGCCACGTCGTAACCGGAGAAACGCACCCGCTCTTCCTTGTCGCGCATTGCCAGCAGCAGCCGCCCCAGCTTGGAAGCGACGATGAAACGGGCGATGAGGATGCAGCCGATCAGCAGCGCTGCACTGACGAAGTAGAGGATCAGCCTGGCTTCGTCGGTGCGGATGTCCCAGCCCTTGAGCGTGCGCAGGTCGGTGATGCCGTTGACCCCACCGGTGAGGCCCTGCTGGCCGATGATCAGCACGGTGAGGATCAGCGCGATGGCCTGGGTGACGATGGAGAAATACACGTCACCGACACGCCGCTTGAACATCGCCAGGCCGATCACCAGCGCCAGCAGCACCGGCACCGCGACCACGGCGACCAGGGTGAAGCCCAGGCTGTGGAACGGCTCCCAGAGCAGCGGCAGTTCGGTGATCTGGTTCCAGTCCATGAAGTCCGGGATGCCCGGTGTGGACTGGATCTTGGTGCTCTCCGGGTCGGACGCCTCGAGCTTGAGGAACATCGCCATGCAGTAGCCGCCGAGGCCGAAGAAGATGCCCTGGCCGAGGCTGAGGATGCCGCCATAGCCCCAGCACAGCACCAGGCCGACGGCGACGAAGGCGTAGGTCAGGTACTTGCCCACCATGTTCAGGCGGAAGGCATCGAGCGCCAGCGGGAACACCACCAGGATCAGCGCCGCGAGCAGCGCCAGACCGATGGCCCCCTGCTTGCCGCCGAGCAGTTTGTCGAGTGTCTTGTTCATGTCCGCGTCCTCAAATCACTGTAGGAGCCAGCTTGCTGGCGATCCTGCGGTCCCTGATCGCCCGCAAGCGGGCTCCTGCCAAAGCACCAGGGTTCATTTGCGCACCTTGCTCGAGAACAGCCCCTGCGGGCGCAGCATCAGGATCAGCACCACGGCGGACAGGGTCAGCACCTTGGCCATCGATCCGCTGGTGAAGAACTCCAGCAGCGACTGCGCCTGGGCAATGCTGAATGCCGAGGCGATGGTGCCGAGCAGGCTGGAAGCGCCGCCGAATACCACCACCAGGAAGGTGTCGACGATGTACAGCGAACCGGCCGTCGGCCCGGTCGAGCCGATGGTGGTGAACGCCGCGCCCGCCACGCCGGCGACGCCACAGCCGAGGGCGAAGGTCATGCGGTCGACGCGCTTGGTGTTGATGCCCACGGCCCGCGCCATCACCCGGTTCTGCACCGTGGCGCGCACCTGCAGGCCCCAGCGCGAGCGGTACAGCATCACAAACAGCAGCGCGGTGAGCAGCAGGGTCAGGCCCATGACGAACAGGCCGTTGCGCGGGATGTCGATGGCTTCGGTGGGGTTCCACGAGCCCATCAGCCATTCCGGCAGCGTGGCGCCGACCTCGCGGGCGCCGAAGATCGAGCGAAAGCCCTGCTGCATCACCAGCGACAGGCCCCAGGTGGCCAGCAGGGTGTCCAGCGGGCGCTGGTAGAGCTTGCTGATCATCGCCCACTCCACCAGCCAGCCAATGGCCCCGGCGATGAAGAACGAGAGGATGATCGCGAGGAAGAAGTAGTAAGGCCCGAAGGCCGGAGCGTATTGCTCGGTGAGTGTCGATACCACGAACGTGGTGTAGGCGCCGATGGTGAGGAACTCGCCATGCGCCATGTTGATCACGCCCATCTGGCCGAAGATGATCGCCAGCCCCAGCGCCATCAGCAGCAGCACGCAGAACACGGACAAGCCGTTGAAACCCTGCATGGCTGCGATGGCGCCGAATTCAGATAGCCATTCCATAGAAGCGCCCTCAAAAGAAGTTGCAAGCCTCAAGCTTCAAACGGCAAGCAGAGCACGCTCCACTTGCCGCTTGCGGCTTGCAGCTCGTCGCTGCTGTTACTGGTAGCCTTCCGGGAAGGGGTTCGGCTCGATCAGGTCGGACTCGTAGACCACCTTGAACTGGCCGTCCTTCTGCACTTCACCGATGCGCGTCTTGCTCCACAGGTGATGGTTGTCGTGCACCTTGACGTAGCCTTCCGGCGCGGTGCCCAGCTCGATGCCCGGAGAGGCGGCGACCACCTTGTCGATGTCGAAGCTGCCGGCCTTCTCCACCGCGGCCTTCCACAGCCACGGGCCGAGGTAGGCGGCCTGGGTCACGTCGCCGATCACCGCGTCCTTGCCGTACTTGGCCTTGAAGGCTTCGACGAAGGCGGTGTTGTTCGGGTTGTCCAGGCTCTGGAAGTACTTCATCGAGGCGTAGAAGCCCTCCATGTTCTCGCCACCGATGCCCAGCAGCTCGTCCTCGGTGACCGACAGGGTCAGCAGGGTCTGCTTGGCGGAGGTCACGCCGGCGGCCTTCATCTGCTTGTAGAACGCCACGTTGGAACCACCGACCACGGCGGAGAAGACCACGTCAGGCTTCTTCAGCTTGACCTTGTTGATCAGCGAGCCGAACTGGGTGTTGCCCAGCGGGTAGTACTCCTCGCCGACCACCTTGCCGCCGAGCACGTTCTCGATGTGCTTGCGCGCGATCTTCATCGAGGTACGAGGCCAGATGTAGTCCGAACCGATCAGGTAGAAGGTCTTGGCGCCCTTCTCCTTGGCCACCCAGTCGAGGCCGGCGAGGATCTGCTGGGTCGCTTCCTGGCCGGTGTAGATGACGTTCTTCGACTGCTCCAGGCCCTCGTAGAAGGTCGGGTAGTAGAGCAGGCCGTTCTCCTTCTCGAACACCGGCAGCACGGCCTTGCGCGATGCCGAGGTCCAGCAGCCGAACACGGTCGCGACCTTGTCGCCGACCAGCAGCTTGCGCGCCTTCTCGGCGAAGGTCGGCCAGTCGGAAGCCCCATCTTCCTGGATGACCTTGATCTGCCGGCCGAGAATCCCGCCGCTGGCGTTGATCTGCTCGATGGCCAGGCGCTCGGCCTGGATCGAACCGGTTTCGGAAATGGCCATGGTGCCGGTCGCCGAGTGCAGGATGCCGACCGTGACCTCGCTGTCGGTGACGGCCAGGCCGGTGCTGTTGACCTCGGCGCTGGCGACATGGCTGAACAGGCTGGCAGCCAGCAGCGAGAGCGCCGCAGCCCCTAGCGCCAGCCGGCGGGGAAGAAGTCGAATCGGTTGAGAATCCATGGTCGTGCTCCTGTGCTGGTTATTCGTGCCGAACCACGCCGGCTTCGCAGCAAGGATGCGTTTGCCCCGGCACGCGGGGTATACGCAGCATGACGTAACGGCATACGTCATCTGACGTACAGCCTCGCGCGCCAGCCTGGTGCAAGCTGGGCGCAGAAAAACCAGGCAGACAGAAGCTCGCGCGCGCGGCAGAGGGCTCGCCGAACCGGGGCATGGAAGTTGCTGGGATCTGCCTGTAGAAGCCCGCTTGCGGGCGATGCGTCCTTCCTGGTCATGCAGATCGCCGGCAAGCCGGCTCCTGCAGGAACGCTCGACAGGGACGATCCATCAGACAACGCCAGCAGGACGACGCCCGTGCAGCAGACCGGCACCCAGCGCATCATCAAGATTCGCCGCGACTACAACTCCTGGGTCGCCGACGAGACCATGGAGGACTACGCCCTGCGCTTCACGCCCAGGTCATTCCGCAAGTGGTCGGAGCTGCGCATCGCCAACACTGCACTGGGCGCCGTGTCGTTCCTCGCGCTGGAGGCCATCGGTGGCGCCCTGGCCCTGTCCTACGGCTTCACCAACACCCTGTGGGCCGTGCTCGCGGTCGCGCTGGTGATCTTCCTCACCGGCTTGCCGATCAGCTACTACGCGGCCCGCTACGGCCTGGACATGGACCTGCTGACCCGTGGTGCCGGCTTCGGCTACATCGGCTCGACCATCACCTCGCTGATCTACGCCAGCTTCACCTTCCTGTTCTTCGCCCTGGAAGCGGCGATCATGGCGCTGGCTCTGGAGCTGTACTTCAACATTCCCCTGGCGCTGGCCTACGTCATCTGCTCGGTCATCGTCATCCCGCTGGTGGCCTATGGCGTGACGCTGATCAGCCGCCTGCAGATGTGGAGCCAGCCGGTATGGCTGCTGCTGCTCCTGCTGCCCTACGCCTTCGTCGCCGCCAAGAACCCCGATGCCCTGTCGGACTGGACCAGTTTCGCCGGGCGCGAAGGCGAACCCGGCAGCTTCAACCTGCTGCACTTCGGCGCCGCCTGCACCGTGGCCCTGGCGCTGGTGACGCAGATCGGCGAACAGGTCGACTACCTGCGTTTTCTCCCGGAGAAGACCCGCGCCAATCGTGCTCGCTGGTGGACCGCCCTGCTGCTCGCCGGCCCCGGCTGGATCATTCCCGGTGCACTGAAGATGCTCGCCGGCGCCTTCCTCGCGTTTCTCGCCCTGCAGCATGAAATCCCCATGGAGCGCGCCGCCGAACCCACGCAGATGTACCTGGTGGCCTTCAACTACGTGTTCGCCTCACCGCAGTGGGCGCTGGCCGCCATGGTCCTGTTCGTCATCGTCAGCCAGATCAAGATCAACCTGACCAATGCCTATGCCGGCTCGCTGGCCTGGTCGAACTTCTTCGCACGGATCACCCACAGCCATCCGGGGCGCGTGGTCTGGCTGGTGTTCAACGTGGCCATCGCTCTGATGCTGATGGAGCTGGGCGTGTTCGAGGCAATCGAGGAAGTGCTCGGCCTCTACGCCAACATCGCCATCGCCTGGATCGGCGCGCTGGTCGCCGACCTGGTGGTGAACAAGCCGCTCGGCCTGTCGCCGAAGTACATCGAGTTCAAGCGCGCGCACCTCTACGACATCAATCCGGTGGGCGTCGGCGCCATGCTGATCGCCTCGCTGCTCTCGGTGCTGGCCCACGGCGGCCTGTTCGGCGCCCTGGCGCAGGCCGCCTCGCCAATCGTGGCACTGGGCTCGGCCTTCCTCCTTGCCCCGCTGCTGGCCTGGCTCACCGCTGGCCGCTACTACATCGCCCGCGAGCGTCAGCCACAGTTGCTCTACCCCTACGCCGAGTCCGGCCAGGTGCAGTGCTGCCTGTGCAACAACCGCTTCGAAGAGCCGGACACCGCGCTGTGCCCAGCCTACGGCGCACCGATCTGCTCGCTGTGCTGCTCGCTCGATGCGCGCTGCGATGATCGTTGCAAACCCCGTGCGCGCCTGGCCGACCAGCTCGACGACTTCGTCAGTTGGGTCTTCCCGCGTGCATCGATCCCGCGCCTGCACAGCCGCCTGGCCCAGTACCTCGGCCTGCTCGGTCTGCTGGTGCTGATGCTGTTCGGCGCCCTGGCGCTGATCTACAGCCAGGTCTCGCTGAGCCTGCTGACGCAGGAACCGGAGGTCCGCCAGACGCTGTTCCAGGCCTTCCTCAAGGCCTTCCTCACCCTCTCGCTGTTCGCCGCCATGCTCGCCTGGTGGCTGGTGCTGACCCGCGAGAGCCGCCGCGTGGCGCAGGAGGAGTCGGACCGCCAGACCCTGCTGCTGATGCAGGAGATCGAAGCGCACCGCAAGACCGACGAAGCCCTGCAGCAGGCCAAGGAGGCCGCCGAATCCGCCAACGCGGCGAAGAGCCGCTACGTCACCGGCCTGTCCCATGAGCTGCGCACGCCGCTCAACAGCATCCTCGGCTACACCCAGATCCTGCAGCGCGACACGGCCATGCCCAGCCAGCACCAGGACGCCCTGGCGACCATCCTGCGCAGCGGCTCGCACCTGCTGTCGCTGATCGACGGCCTGCTCGACGTGGCCAAGATCGAGGCCGGCAAACTGCACCTGGAGCTGGCGGAGATTCCCTTCCCCGAATTCATCGATCAGCTCGAACGCATGTTCACCCCGCAAGCTGCCGAGAAAGGCCTGCGCTTTCGCCTCGAATGCATCGGGCGCATGCCGGCGGTGGTACGCGGCGACGAAAAGCGCGTGCGGCAGATCCTCATCAACCTGCTGGGCAACGCCGTGCGCTTCACCGAGCACGGCGAGGTGCGCCTGCGCGTCGGTTACATGCGCGAGACCGCCACCTTCGAGATCATCGACACCGGCGTCGGCATCGCCCCGGAGCAGATCGAGCGCATCTTCCAGCCCTTCGAGCGCGGCGACCTGATGCGCCAGGACAATGGCGTCGGCCTGGGTCTGACCATCACCCGCATGCTCACCGCGCTGATGGGTGGCGAGCTGTCGGTGGACAGCGAACCGGGCCAGGGCACCCGCTTCCAGGTGCGCCTGTTTCTCTCCGAGGTGCGCGTGCCGCAGGCGGTGGTGCACGTGGAGCACGACATCATCGGTTACCAGGGCGAGCGCCGGCTGATCCTGGTGGTGGACGATCACCTCGAACACCGCCGCGTGCTCGCCGGCATGCTCGAGCCACTGGGCTTCGAGGTGATCCAGGCGGCCAGCGGCCAGGAAGCCATTCGCCAGGTGGCCCTGCAGCATCCGGCGCTGATTCTCATGGACCTGTCCATGCCGCAGCTGGACGGCTGGGAAACCAGCCGCCTGATCCGGCGTAACACCCAGTGCCAGGCGCCGATCATCGTGATCTCCGCGAATGCCTTCACCGACGATCGCGAACGCAGCGTGGCAGCCGCCTGCAACGACTACCTGGCCAAGCCGGTGTACACCCCGCAACTGCTCGAACGCATTCAGCAGCAGCTGGGCCTGACCTGGCTGCATCGCACCCAGGAGCGGCCCGCGAGCGTACAGCGCGTGACCCTGCCCGACAGCGACGACCTGCAGGCACTGCGCGAGCTGGGGGCGCTGGGCTACATCCGTGGCATCCAGCAGCGCCTGGACGACATCGACCAGCGCAACCCGGCCTGCGCCAGCTTCACCGCCTCGCTGCGCAGCCTGGTGAAGCACTTCCAGCTCGACGAATTCAACCGCCAACTGAAGGAGGCCGAACATGAATGCGCCGCTCCACCAGCCTGAGTCGCGTCTGCCTGCCAGCCTGTCGGCCGAACGCGGCATCATCCTCATCGTCGACGACACGCCGGACAACCTGGCGCTGATCTCCGACGCCCTCGACGACGCGGGCTACATGGTGCTGGTGGCGCTGGATGGCAGCAGTGCGCTGGGGCGCATCCAGCGGCGGCGCCCCGACCTGATCCTGCTCGATGCGATGATGCCGGGGCTGGATGGCTTCGAGACCTGTCGGCGGATCAAGGCCGATCCTGCCAGCGCCGACATCCCGGTGCTGTTCATGACCGCCCTGACCGACAGCGAACACGTGGTGCAGGGCTTCGAGGCCGGCGGCATCGACTACGTGACCAAGCCGATCAACCCCGACGAGGTGCTCGCCCGGGTCGCCTCGCACCTGCGCACCGCGCGCATACTGCAGGCTGCCAGGGCCGCGTCCAGGCCGGTCGACCTCAGCCTGGACAATGCGCCGGCGCATGCTCACCTGTCGGCACGCTTCCAGCTCACCGAGCGCGAGGTGGAGGTGCTGCGCTGGGTAGCGTGCGGCAAGACCAACCGCGATATCGGCGACATCCTCGGCCTCAGCCCGCGGACGGTGAACAAGCACCTGGAACACGTCTACGTGAAACTGGGCGTGGAAACCCGCACCGCCGCCGCTTCGGTCGCCCTGGCGGCGATGAGCGAACGCGCATGACGCACGCTCGGCTGAGCCTTGAGTAGGGCGGGTGCGACCCGCCATTACCGGACAGGCGGGTTTCACCCGCCCTACGGAACGAGCGAAAGTCCGTAGGCTGCGGCATCCCGAATTGGCTTAGAGTGATGGCAACGCACCTGTTTCGGAGCCTGCCATGCCCCACCCCAACCTCGTCATCCTCACCGGTGCCGGTATCTCCGCCGAAAGCGGCATCCGCACCTTCCGCGCCAGCGACGGGCTGTGGGAAGACCATCGCATCGAAGAGGTGGCGACCCCCGAAGGCTTCGCGCGCGACCCGGCGCTGGTGCAGCGCTTCTATGACCTGCGCCGCGCCCAGTTGCGCGACCCGGCCATCGCGCCGAACGCCGGGCACCTGGCGCTGGCCGAACTGGAGGCAGCCTGGCAGGGTGATTTTCTGCTGGTCACGCAGAACGTCGACAACCTGCACGAACGCGCGGGCTCCCGGCGCCTGCTGCACATGCACGGCGAACTGCAGTCGATGCTGTGCAGCAACAGCCAGCGACGCTTCCCGCTGGACGGCGACATGCCGGTCAGCCAGGCCTGCGCCTGCTGCGGCCTGAGGGGCACGCTGCGCCCGGATATCGTCTGGTTCGGCGAGATGCCCTATCAGATGGAGCGCATCCAGGATGCGCTGGAGCGCTGCGAGCTGTTCGTCAGCATCGGCACTTCGGGTCATGTCTACCCGGCAGCCGGCTTCGTCGAACAGGCACGGCGGGCAGGCGCCCACACGCTGGAGATCAACCTGGAGCCCAGCCAGGGCCATTCGCTGTTCGCCGAAAAGCGCTATGGCCTGGCGACCGAGCAGTTGCCCCGCTGGGTCGCGGAGCAGCTGGCCGGCTGAGCGTCGACATGCAGGAGCCAGCTTGCTGGCGGTCAGCCTCGCGCAGGATCACCGGCTCCTACAAACGCACGCGCATTGCCAGACAGCAACGTAGGGCGGGTGCAACCCGCCGGTTTCGGCGTGGCGGGTTGCACCCGCCCTACGGTTACTGCTGGGCTGGTGCGACCACTTCGGCCGGAGCTTCGGCGACCTCGGGGCTGAACATGCCGCTGTTCCAGGCATGGTAGCCGCCAGCCAACAGTACCAGCAGCAGGACCACCCATGGCCAGACCACCGGTTTGTCGGCATAGGGGTCACGCAGGGCACGGTCGCTGCCCTTGGGCAACTCGGCCATTTGCGTCAGCGCGGTACCGAAGGGAATGCTGATGCGCGCCTTGGCGTTCACCGCCCAGCCATTGGCATCGAGAATCGGCCCCAGGCTGCGCCGACGCAGCTTGAACCAGGCCAGCAGCATGGCCGGGCCGGAAATGGCCAGCAGCACGCCCAGCAACAGCAACGGCACCTGCCACCAGGCCAGCGACAGGATGCCGGTCACCACCGCAGCCAGGGCCGTACCCAGGGCACCGACCGCCAGGCCGATGGCAGCGAAGATCCCGGCGAACTTGGCGATGTCGAATGCCGGCGCCGGCGTTGCAGCACCCGGCGCCCCCGTTTCACCGACCTTGGCAGCGGTCTTGCTGACCATGTCGGCGTCGCGGCTGGCCGCCAGTTTCTGCACCTGGTCGGAGACCAGCTTGGAGATGCGCCGATAGGGCGACCAGAACGCCTCGCGGATGCTGATGGCGCTCTGCACCACCTTGACCACCTTGGCGTCCCAGTCATTGCCGTCGCGGTCATAGAACAGGCCATGGCGCCCGGCCTGCAGGTCGCCCTCGCTACCGGCGGTGACCGCCACCACGATATTCATCGCCTCCTTGCCTCGCACCGGCTCGCCACGACGGGTACAGGCGCAGTAGAGCAGGAAGCAGTCGCTGGCCGCCGCCACCTTGGCATGCGCCTCGATGTTGTCGACCTCCACCGCCAGGTCGCAGCTCTTGCCGTCGATGTACAGCGTGCCGGCCTGGAACACGGCCTTGTCCTGACGGGCATAGAAACTCTGGAACGACACGAAGTTGCGCAGCAGCGTGATCAGGCCGTGGCGCAGGCGAATCAGCTTGTCCAGCTCGACCAGCCCGTCGGCCGCCTCGGCCACGGTCTTGTCTTTCTCGACCAGCGCCAGCAGGCGGGCTTCGGCGTCCTGCTCCACCAGCTCGAGGATGCGCCCGCGCTTGAGCACCTCGACAATCGCCACCTTGGGCGTCTCGGCCTGCCAGGCCAGGTAGTTGCCGCAGAGCGCGACCAGGTGCTGCCACTGCTCGCGCGACAGGCGCTCCAGCTCGCCGTAGACCGGCACCACCACGCGCTGGCGGAACTCGCCGATCGCGCCTTGCCACGCCGGGTTGAGGCCCTTGTCCAGTGGCAACTCGTCACCGTGCTGCACCGCCGCCAGGGGCAGGCCGGCGACTTCGCCGGCATCCGCCAGGGACAGCGACGACAGACGCACCAGCTCGGCTTCCTGGGCATTCATCAGCGCCGCGGCACGCGGGTCGAACTCGGCCATGGCAACGCGGGTGAAGTAATCGTCGATCTTGGCGCGCACGGCACTCAGCGCCTCGACCGCCGCGACCGTGCCCTCGCCGAAGGCATCCAGTCCCTGCTCCGCCGCACGCGCATGCCAGACGTGCAGCTGGCGCGCCTGCGCGAAGAACTCGCTGATCTGCTCGGCGCCGATCGCGGCCTCGCCACTGCGGTCGGTCTGCGCCCCCAGGCTGGCGATGATATCGGCGATGGCCGCCTTCAGCTCGGCATCATCGGTCAGCGTCGCCGGCACCAGGCCGTCGCCGTTGGGTTCGTGCGGCGGGAACAGTTGCGCCAGGTTGGCCGTGTCGGCCGGCACCAGGCTGTCGCCATCGGCGCGCCCCAGCACCGCCAGCAGGCGTTGCGCCGCCAGGCGCAGGCGCGCACCCACGGCGTCATCGGTGAGCGATGCAAGCTGCAGCGGGCCGTTCTCGAACAGCACGGCCGGTTCGCGCAGACGCGCCAACGTCCAGTCCACCACGTCGAGGATTTCCGGGGCGCGGATACGACCGTCCTTGTTCAGGTCGATGTAGTCCAGCATGCGCCGATCCAGCTCCAGGTTGTTCACCGGGCAGGCCAGGCTGGCCCAGAGTTTCTGGTCCAGGCCACGCAGTGCGGCGAGATCCGCCGGGGTTTCCAGTTGCACCTGATCGAAGCCGCCGGCCCGGAAGAAGCGCCAGCGATGCGCGAGAGCTTGAGTCATCTACAAAAGGTCCTTTCTTGGTGAGGGCGACTGCGCCAAGCAGTCCGGCATGCTCCCGTCGCCACGCACGGGCGCTCGGTCATGCCCTGGACTCCTACATCCCAGGCGCTGTTCGGCCCAGTGTACCCGAGCTTCAGCGGCGCGCGCTCATTGCGCCTCGACCGCCAGCGGCTGCGCGTCGGGCTGCTTGATCAGCGCATAGAGCACGCCGGTGAGCAGGCTGCCGGCGACGATGGCCAGCAGGTACAGCGCGGCGTGGTTGATGGCGTTGGGGATCAGCAGCACGAACAGGCCGCCGTGCGGCGCCATCAGCTTGCAGCCGAAGTACATCGACAGGGCGCCGGTCAGCGCCCCGCCGGCGATGCTGGCAGGGATCACCCGCAGCGGATCCCTGGCGGCGAAGGGAATCGCACCCTCGGAGATGAAGCACAGCCCCAGCACGCCCGCCGCCTTGCCGGCCTGACGCTCGCTCTGGGCGAACTTGCGCCGCGCCAGCACGGTGGCGATGGCCATGGCGATCGGCGGCACCATGCCCCCGGCCATGGTCGCGGCCATCGGCGCGTAGCTGCTCGACGCCAGCAGGCCGACGGAGAAGGCGTAGGCCGCCTTGTTGATCGGCCCGCCAAGGTCCACGCACATCATCCCGCCGAGCAGCGCACCGAGCAGAATGGCGTTGGTGCTGCCCATGCTGTCGAGGAAACGGGTCAGCGACTGCAGCACACCCGCCACCGGCGTGCCGACGACATAGATCATCAGCAGGCCGGTCACCAGGCTGGCCAGCAACGGAATGATCAGGATCGGCTTGAGCGCTTCCAGGCTCTCCGGCAGGCGCACCCAGCGGGCGATGGCCCTGGCGCTGTAGCCGGCGATGAACCCGGCGACGATGCCGCCGATGAAACCGGCGCCCAGCGAGCCGGCCAGCAGGCCGCCGATCATGCCCGGCGCCAGCCCCGGACGATCGGCGATGGAATAGGCGATGTAGCCGGCCAGCACCGGCACCATTAGCTTGAAGGCGGCGTCGCCACCGATCTGCATCAGCGCCGCCGCGAACGTGCCTTCCTCCTTGAAGTCCTCGATACCGAAGACGAACGACAGGGCGATCAGCAGACCACCCGCCACCACCATCGGCAGCATGTAGGAGACACCGGTGAGCAGGTGCTTGTAGGGCCCGCTCTTCTCGCCCTGGCTGGCTGCGGCCTGGCCTTCGCCGCACGCTGCCTCGCTCAGTGGCCGGGCCTCGTTCAGCGCCCGTTCCAGCGTCTGTTGCGGCTGCTTCAACGCCACGCCGGTGCCACAGCGATAGACCTTCTTGCCGGCGAAGCGGCTGGTGTCCACCTCGATATCGGTGGCCAGCAGCACCGCGTCGGCAGCGGCGATGGCGGCCTCGTCGAGCAGGTTGCGCGCACCGACCGAGCCACGGGTCTCCACCTGCAGCTCGATACCCGCGCGTGTCGCTGCCTGCTGCAGCGCCTCGGCGGCCATGAAGGTGTGCGCCACCCCGGTCGGGCAGGCGGTGATGGCGACCAACCGGCGCGTGCCAACCGGTGACGATTCGGTCGTAGCCTGATAGGGCTCGGCGCGCTCGGCCGCCTCACGCAGGAAGCGCTGCGGGTCGGCCAACGCCTCGGCCGGCGAGGCCTGCAACAGGCGTTTGCCAACGAAGCGCTGCAACGGCAGATCGCCGGTCCGGACCACCAGCACCCAGTCGGCGGCGGCGATTTCCGCCGCACTGAGCGGCGAACCGATGGCGCGGGCGTCGTGCACCTCGACGCGGGTTTGCCAGCCCAGGCGTTCGGCAGCCGCCTGCAACAGGCGCGAGCACAGCACGCTGGTGACCTGGCCATTGGGGCAGGCAGTGACGATCAGCAGATTCACGGTGGGTGCCTCTTATTGTTCTGGACGGTGCAGTTGCACGGCCGCTTCGAAGCGGGCCAGTTGCTCGCGATCATGGATACCGAAGCCGATCTGGGTGACCGCCTGCGCCGCTACCGCCGTGGCCAGGCGCAGCGTGCGCTCGGCGGGCCAGCCTTGCAGCAGGCCATGCAGGCTGGCCGCCAGCAGCGAGTCGCCGGCACCGACGGTACTGGCCACCTCGACGCGCGGCGGCACGGCACGCAGGGCGATACCCGGTCCGTGCCATTCGACGCCATCGGCGCCACGCGAGAGCAGCACATGCTCGATGCCCTGGCCACGCAGGCGCGTGATGGCCGCTGGCAGGTCGTTGCCGCAGGCCTCGCGCAGCTCTTCCTCGTTGGGTTTGATCAGCCACGGCACGACGCCGAGGGCCGCCTGCAGGGCCGCGCCGCTGCTGTCCACCACCAGCGGTACGCCACTGGCCTTGATCCGTCGCAGCAGGCTGGCGAACCACTGCGTGGTGACGCCACGCGGCAGGCTACCGGCGACCACCACGGCGTCGTGCCCGGCAAGCAGCGGCTGCAGCTCCTCCTCCAGGCGTTGCAGATGCTCGGCCTCGACCTGCGGCCCCGGGCTATTGAGGTCGGTGATGCGGCCATCAGCCTCGGCCAGCTTGATGTTGCTGCGCGTCTCGCCCGGCACGCGGACGAACAGGTCATGAAAGCCGCACGCCTGCATCAGGCGCTCGAACGGCGCCGCATTGGCACGGCCCAGAAAGCCGCTGACGCTCAGGCTGTGGCCCAGGTCGGCGAGCACCTGGGCGACGTTGAGGCCCTTGCCGGCGGCATGACTGCGCAGCTCGTCACAACGGTTGATCGCGCCGGGCTGCAGGCTCGGCAGGCGCAGGGTCAGGTCCAGCGCCGGATTCAGGGTCAGGGTCAGGATCCGTGCCATCAGTGCATCTCCGCGACCAGCGCGCGCACGGCGCTGGCACTGTCCAGCGCCAGGGCGCGATCGACCAGGGTACGTGCCTGGCGGCTGTCGACCTCGCGCACCCGCGCCTTGACCAGGGCGATGGAGCGCGGCGTCACGCTCAGCTCGTCCACCCCCAGGCCGATCAGCAGGGGCACGGCCAGGCGATCGCTGGCCAGCTCGCCACAGACGCCAACCCACTTGCCCTGGGCATGGGCTGCCGTGACAGTCATCTCGATCAGGCGCAGCACCGCCGGGTGCAGACCATCGGCCTGCGCCGACAGCTGCGGATGACCACGGTCGATGGCCAGGCAGTACTGGGTCAGGTCATTGGTGCCGATACTGAAGAAGTCCACCTCGCGCGCCAGCACCGGCGCCAGCAGCGCGGCCGAGGGCACTTCGATCATGATGCCGAGCTGCAGGTCGCGCACCTCGATCTCTTCGCGCAGGCGCTGCACCAGGTCACGCGCCGCGCGCCACTCCTCCACCGCGCCGACCATGGGGAACATGATCCGCAGCGGACGGCCGTCGGCCGAGGCGAGCAAGGCGCGCAGCTGGGTTTCAAGGATCTCCGGGCGCTGCAGGCTGAGGCGAATGCCGCGTACGCCGAGGAAGGGGTTTTCCTCGGCGGGCATCGGCCAGTACGGCAAGGGTTTGTCGCCGCCGACGTCCAGCGTGCGCACCACCAGCGGGCGGCCAGCCAACGCGTCGAGCACGCGGAGGTACTCGGCTTGCTGCGCGGCCTGGTCCGGCGCCTGGGCATGTTCCATGAACACCAGTTCGGTGCGCAGCAGGCCCACGGCCTCCGCGCCCAGCTCCACCGCGTCGGCGGTTTCCCCGCTGGCACCGATGTTGGCCGCCACCTCGACTCGCACGCCGTCACGGGTCTGCGCCGTGTCGAAGCGCCGGGCGTGCGCCTGCTCCTGGCGGCGCTGCGCAGCCTCGCGCTCATGCAGCGCCTGGTCACGCTCGCGCGCATCCGGCGCCACCCGCAGCACGCCACTGTCGCCATCGAGCAGCAGCGGCGTACCCTGCGCCAACTCCAGCACGCCGTCGCCGGCGCCGACCAGCGCAGGAATGCCCAGGGCACGGGCGATGATCGCGCTGTGCGCCGTCGCCCCACCGCGCGCAGTGAGAATGCCGGCAACGCGTCGACGATCGAGCCCGGCGACATCGGACGGCACCACCTCGGCCATCACCAGGATATAGGGTTCGTCTGGCTCGCTGGGCAGCGCCACGCCACACAGCTGCGCCAGCACCCGATTACCGATGTCGCGCAGGTCGGCCGCGCGTTCGGCCAGCAGCGCATCATGCAAGGCTTCCTGACGCCTGGCCGCTGCCTCGACCTCGGCCTGCCAGGCCGCTTCGGCACTGGCGCCCTGCCCCAGGCGTGCCTCGACATCCTCACGCAGTGCCGGGTCACCGAGCATGGCCAGGTGCGCACTGAAGATTTCCCGGATGCTGGCCACACCCGCGCCATCGACCAGGCGCTGGATCTGTGCCGAGACGACGGCTAGGGCCTGCTCGAGGCGCGCCCGCTCAGGCTCGACGCCCTGCCCCTGTTCGGCGAAATGAAAGGTCGGAGGCGTGCGCACCAACGCCGGCCCGATGGCGATACCGGGCGAGGCACCAACCGCCAGCAAGCGAGCGCCGGCGACAGGCGCAGCCGGCGCGACCGGTTGCAGCTGCGCGGCCACCTCCGGCAATGCCTCGCTCAGCGGCTCGACCGCTTCACCGAGGCCGCTTTGCAGTGCCGCACGCAGCGCCGGCAACGCCGCTTCGGCAATCGCCGGCTCGGCGCTGAACTCCAGCATCTGTCCGCGACGCGCCCCCAGCGCCAGCAGCCGACTGAGGCTCTTGGCCGAGACGCCTGCAGCGCCGTCACCGAGCAGGCGCACACGGATCTCGCCGGCAAAACCCTGCGCCAGCTCGCTCAAGGCCTTGGCCGGTCGTGCATGCAGGCCGTGGGCATTGAGCAGCGGCACGCTGAGGCTGGGCCAGTCCGGCGCCACCTCGCCCCCCAGCGCCTCGATCACCTGGCGGCTGTCGCTGGCCTCGCTGAACGCCGCCGCGCGACCGCCGATCAGCACATCGCAGAGCCGCTCCAGCGCCTGCCGATGCGCTTCACCCTGGCTGGCCAGGCAGAACAGACCGCGCAGCGCCTCGCCACGAAAGGTCAGCGGCTGCGCCGGGGTGACGAACGCCAGGCCCGGCCGCTCGACACTGGCCTCGCTGTGCAGCCACCACAGGCCGTCACCCAGCGGCAACGGCTCGCCACGCGCCAGGCCGAGCGCAAAGCCCGTGCGCGCGCAACCGGCCTGGCGCAACAGGCGGGCACCCTGCCAGAGCAACTCGTCGAAGTCTTCGGCCGCCTGCCCCAACGCCACCAGCTGGCCATCCAGGGCCAGCGCCTGCGGCGCGCCCTGCAACAGTTCGAGGATCTGCGTGGCTTCACCCGCCTCACGCAAGGCCTGGCTCAGGTCCCCTTCGCCCAGGGCACGGGTCAGCAGTTGCAACAGATGCAGGTGCTCGTCGGACTGGGCGGCAATCGCGATGGCCAGGTACACCCGTTGCCCGTCACCCCAATCCACACCCGCCGGAAACTGAATCAGGCTGACACCCGTGCGCAGCACCTGGTCGCGTGTCTGCGGCGTGCCGTGGGGAATGGCGATGCCCTGCCCCAGAAAGGTCGAGCCCTGGCGCTCGCGTGCCTGCAAACCGTCGAGATAAGCCGCTGTGGCCAGGCCAGCGCTGGCCAATGCGTCGGCAAGCATGGCCAGGGCTTCATCCTTGTTCGCCGCGGCCCGGCCCATCTGGATCTGACTGGCATCGAGTTCGAGCATGGGAGTCTCCGACTTATTGTTCTGGCTAAGACGAGCAGGTGAACTAGACTGCTGAAACGATTCACCACATTCCGGCACCTTAGCCGATAACGAGGCATCCTTGAAGCCCGGTCGTCGCCGGGACGGTGTAGACTCGCCGCGCTCGAACAGCCGAAACCTCATCTCTACAGGGTGCGCCCGTGAAACTCAGCGACATCGCCCGCCTGGCCCAGGTCTCGGTCACCACCGCCAGCTACGTGATCAACGGCCAGGCCGAACGCCGGCGCATCAGCCCCGCGACCGTAGCGCGCGTGCTGGCTGTGGTGGAGGAACATGGCTATCGCCCCGACCAGCAGGCCGCCAGCCTGCGCAGGGGGCAGAGCCGCTGCCTGGGCTTCATCCTGCCTGACCTGGAGAACCCCAGTTATGCGCGCCTGGCCAAGCTGCTCGAGCAGAAGGCTCGCGCCGCCGGCTATCAGCTGCTGATCGCCAGCTCCGACGACGCCGCGGACAGCGAACGCCAGCTGCTCGAGCTGTTTCGCTCGCGCCGCTGCGACGCCTTGATCGTCGCCAGTTGCCTGCCGCCGGACGACCCGCTGTATCCGTCGATCGTCGCCTCCGGCCTGCCGGTGATCGCGGTGGACCGCGCGCTATCACCCCGGCATATCCGCTCGGTGGTCAGCGATGACGAGCAGGCCGGACGCACCCTGACCGCCAGCCTGCTGACGCCCCGGCCCCGGCATATCGCTCTGCTCGGTGCCCGTCCCGAACTGGTCATCAGCCAGGCGCGCGAACGGGGCTTTCATGCCGCGCTGGCCGGGTTCGACGGGCGCGTCAGCGTGTACCACGGCGAGCTGTTCAGCCGGGCCTGCGGCTACCGCCAGATGCAGGCGCTATTGGCCGACGCCGGCCCGCCCGACGCCCTGCTGAGCACAGCCTACGTCCTGCTCGAAGGCGTGTTCGACGCCCTGCGCGAGCGACACGGCGAGCAGCAGCCGGCGATACGCCTGGCGACCTTCGGTGACACCCAGTTGCTGGACTTCCTGCCGCTGCGGGTCAATGCGATGAGCCAGCAGCACGAGCGCATCGCCGAGCGCGTGCTGAGCTGGGCCCTACGCGCCGTGGAACAGGACGACTATCAGCCCGGCATCGAGGCCATCGAACGCAGCTTCAAGGCGCGTATCTGACCCCGCTGGCAATTCCGATGGGGCGGTAGCTCACCCCGGTACTGGCAACCTGGTCGAAAATGGTCGACCCTGAGTGAACGATGCGCCTGATCGATACCCACACCCACCTTGACTTCCCGGACTTCGACGCCGACCGCGCCGAGGTGCTCGCACGCAGCCAGGCCCTGGGCGTACAGCGCATGGTCGTCCTCGGGGTGTACCAGAGCAACTGGCAGCGTCTATGGCAGCTGGTCGAGTCGAGCGAAGGCCTGTACGCCGCATTCGGCCTGCACCCGGTGTACCTGGACGACCACCGCCCTGAGCACCTGGGCGAGTTGCGCGCCTGGCTGGACAGGCTGATCGGCCACCCCAGGCTGTGCGCCGTTGGCGAATTCGGCCTGGACTACTACCTGGACCACCTCGATCGCCAGCGCCAGCAGGCCCTGTTCGAAGCCCAGCTGCACCTGGCAATCGAGTTCGAGTTACCCGTCCTGTTGCATGTACGCCGCGCGCACGCGGCGACCATCGCCACCCTCAAGCGCCTGCGTCCGGCGCGTGGCGGCATCATCCACGCCTTTGCCGGCAGCGCCGAGGAAGCACGCGAATACATCAGGCTGGGTTTTCGCCTGGGCCTGGGCGGCGCGGCGACCTGGCCGCAGGCCAATCGCCTGCGCAAGGTCGTGGCCGGGCTGCCGCTGGAGGCCATCGTACTGGAGACCGACGCGCCGGACATGGCGCCCTCCATGCACGCCAACCAGCGCAACAGCCCGGAGCACCTTGCGGAAATCTGCAGCGAGCTGGCGGCATTGCGTGGCATGTCGGCCGAGGCGCTGGCGGCGGCCAGCAGCCGCAATGCGGAGGCGCTGTTCGGCTGGGGCTAGGCCACCAGGCTTGAGCCGCGATCAGGGCGACTCAAGCCCTCGGGCCGATCAGACGCGGAACGCGCCGATCAACTGCTTGAGGCGGGTGACCAGTTCGCTCAACTCGCGGCTGGCCTGCTCGGTCTGGCTCGCGCCAGCGGCGGTACGCTCACCAGCATGGTTGATCTCGACGATGTTCTGGTCGATATCGTGCGCCACGGCGGTCTGCTGCTCGGCGGCCGCCGCGATCTGCTGGTTCTGATCGACGATCATGCCCACCGCGCCGAGAATGTTCTCCAGCGCCTGCTGCACCTTGGCCGACTCGCTGACCGTGCCATCGGCCATCTGGTGGCTGGCATTCATCGCCTTGACGGCGGCGCCGACACCGCCCTGGAGCTTGGCGATCATCGCCTCGATCTCCTCGGTGGACTGCTGGGTGCGCTTGGCCAGGTTGCGCACTTCGTCGGCGACCACCGCGAACCCGCGCCCCTGCTCCCCGGCACGCGCCGCCTCGATGGCCGCGTTGAGCGCCAGCAGGTTGGTCTGCTCGGCGATGCCCTTGATCACGTCCAGCACCTGGCTGATGGCGGCACTGTCGCTGGCCAGTTGATCGATGACCGCCACCGACTGGTCGATTTCCCCGGCCAAGCGCTGGATCGCCCCGACCTGCGACTCGACCAGTGCCCGGCCACTGACCGTTTCCTGGTTGACGCTCTGTGCGCTGCTCACCGCAGCGGCGGCGCTGCGCGCCACCTCCTGGGCCGTGGCCGACATCTGGTTCATCGCCGTGGCGACCTGCTCGATCTGCGCGCGCTGACCGGCGACGGCCTGGTTGCTCTCGCCCGACACCAGCTCGACGCGGTCGGCCTGGCCGCCCACTTCGCCGACCGTGTGGCCGACGCGTTCGATCAGGTCATGGATACGCATGACGGTCTGGTTGAACACCTGCCCCAGCTCACCCAGCTCGTCGCGACTCTGCGCCTGGAAGGTGACCGTCATGTCGCCGGCCGCCACCTTGTCCATGACCTGGCCAAGGGTCTTCAGGGTCGAGCGCGTGGACACGTAGAAACCGCTGTAGAGGTAGACGATCAGCAGGAACACCACCACCAGCGCGACCACCAGCAACACCATCTGCGCGCGGTTCTCGGTCAGGCGCTCGCTCAGCTGGCTATCGAGAAAGGCCAGCAGGCCGTCGTTGAACGCGTAGGTCTTGGCCATCTGCTGGCTGACCTGCTCGTAGAACTGGGCCCAGGGCGTATCGAGACTGTCGGCGATGATCACCTGGTCCTCGAACAGCACAGCACTGTCCTTCAGGCTCTGCCGGCTGGCCTCGGCCAGACCGCCCAGGCCATTCTGCGCGGCGACGCTGCCCGCCAGCGCCTCCTGCAGGTTCAGGCCATATTCGGCGTGCAGCTTCTCCAGCTGCAGCAACAGATCATCGAACTTGGTGCTGGCCGCCGAGTTGAGAAAGCCCTGCCCCAGCGAGTAGGCGCCGATGGCACGGCCCTGGCTCAGCACGTCGGTGATCTGCGGGGTGACGTTGGTGATCAACTCGGTGATCTGGCGAACCTGGCGCTGCGGGTCCTGGCTGAGACCGGCCTGGCTGGCCACCAGCTTGATGAACACCTGCGAGGAGCCGAGCAGCTTCTCGACGATGACCGCCTTGCTCTGCAGCGACGTCTCGCCTTCCGCGCTCTTGAGATCCGCCAGCAGCTCGTCGCGCTTGCTGACGAACTCGGCCGCCTGCTCGGCATCCTGGGTGACCGGCTCCAGACCCTGCAGCCCCGCGCTCAGCGCCTGCTGCAGCTGGCCGATGCGGCTTTCCAGATCGCCCGCCTGGCCGGACTGGCCGATCATCGAGTTGATCTGCACCAGGTCATTGAGGCTTTCCAGGTCACGCCGCAGCTGCAGGCTCTGGCCCAGCAGCTCGAGGCTCTCCAGTGCATTCTCGGTCCCGACGAACTGTCGGTAGGAGTCACGCACCAGATAGAAATTGGTGACCAGCATGGGCAGGAAAAACAGGACACTGATCAGACTGAACTTCATGCCGAAGCTGAGGCGGTTCATCAGCGCGATGGCCGGATACAACACGGTCTTCACTAGACGTCTCCAGTTGCCATTATTGTTATGGGTGTTGCTTGAACGGCCGCAGAGCCTCTCACGGGCTGACGACGGCGTCCTGTGCAGCCCGACCTGCGGCGCGCGAATCCACGCGGCGAATACAGGCAGATAAATGTGACGCGAATCACTAAACAGGACAGGCTACCGCCCCCTTATACCCCTTATCGACCCGCCTCTCTGTAACTTAAGGTTAAACCCGCGCGACACCCCGCACCGCCTCGCAGGAAGCCTTCGAGGTTGCAGCAACCCCGGCCAACGTTCGCCAGGGCGCTCCGATCACCGCTAGATGAGCAGCACCCACACCGCGTAAGCGGCGTACCAGACCACTGCGGCGCGAATCAGCAGCTGCCACAGCTGATCCAGCGTATCCACGCCCTCCTCACCCATGACCGGGGCCGGCATCTCCCCCGCTGCACGCCCGGCCTTGATCACCAGTTGGGCAGCGGCGATGTCCCAGCTGAGCAACTCGTGCAACAGGGCACGCGTGACCGCAACGAAGTTGCCCACCAGGGCGAAGCTGGAAGCCAGCACCCGCGCCGGCAACCAGTCGAAGGCGTGTCGCAGCTGAACCGCCCGCTCGCGCAGCGCGGCCTGCTCGGCGTGCTCGGACGTCAGCGCCAGCAGCCGGTAGGCCAGCGCCGCCAGCGGACCGAGCAGCAGATACCAGAAGATCACCGCGAAGAAGCTCTGGTAGGCCTGCCACAGCAAGTGCCCCTGGACCTGCTGCAGCAGTTGAGTACCCTCTTCCGGCTGCAACGCCAGGTCACGCTCGGCGACGTGGTAGGCGGCCTGCCCATCACCGCGACGCCAGGCATCACGGAAAGGGCCAAGGGCTGCGAGCAGATCGCCACGGCCCAGGCTGTAGATCAGCACCAGCAGGTGCACCGGCAAGGCAAGCCAGCCATAGGCCAGCGGTTTGAGCACGAGCAGGACCAGCCCCAGTGCCGCGACGGGCAGAAGCACCAGGAGTCCCAGGCACAGCCAAGGCGCCTGCTGCAGACTGCCCTGCTGCACGCGTCGCAACTGCGCGAGCCAGGGGCCGTCCTGCTGGATGCGCAGGCGCCAGGCGGAGAACTTCTCGACCCAAAGCACCAGCAGAATGACCAGAAAACTCATCGCTACCTCTCCTCAATCCTTCAATGTGGCGTACAGGCGTGGCCAGTCGAACGCGGGGCCCGGATCGGTCTTGCGTCCCGGCGCGATGTCGCAGTGCCCGCGAATGCGCTTGGTCGAGATGGCCGGGTAGGCGTCCAGCAACTGGCGCGTCAGCTCGGTCAGCCTTGCGTACTGACTGTCAGTGTAGGGCTGGTCATCGGTCCCCTCCATCTCCACACCTAGCGAAAAATCATTGCAGTTGTCCCGTCCATCGAAGCGGGAAACACCGGCATGCCAGGCGCGATCCAGGCAGGAGACGAATTGCGTCAGCGAGCCATCACGCTCGATGAAGAAATGCGCAGAGACCTGCAGGTCGGCAATTTCGGAGAAGAAGGGGTGCTCATCCGTCGCCAGGCGGTTCTGGAAGAACGCCTGCACCCTGCCGGTACCGAACTGTCCAGGCGGCAGGCTGATGTTGTGCACCACGAGCAGCGAGATCTCGCCGTCGGGACGGGCGTTGAAGTTGGGTGACGGGCAATGACGAATGCCCTGAAACCAGCCGGTTGAGGGGTCGAGCTGCATGTGACACTCCTGAGCGAGCCATCACTCTAGAGCAGCCAACCCGGACGGCCAAGCACGAGACGGCAACAGGATGTGCGCGGGACAGGAAATGTCGAACGGATCGTGCCGCCGTCAGGCACAGGACGAGGCATGCAGTGCCTCACGCCGGAAGCGCGCGCATGCCCTGAAGACAGCGCACGCCACGGCGATCGATCAGGCGTTCTTCAGCTTGCGCAGGTTGCCGATCACCGACTCCAGCGCGCGATCGAACAGCAGCGCATCGTCGAGCAGGCGAATGGCGTTGCGACGGAACTCCACGGCCAGCGAGTTGCGGCTCTTCTCCAGCACCTTCATGCCGGTGCGGTTGACGAACACATACTTGCCGGTCGGTTTGATGATGGCCGCCAGCTTGCAACGCAGCTTGTGCTCCTCGTCTTCCTGGAATTCGACCCAGCTGCCCACACGCAGGCTGTCTACCTGCAGCAGCGCCTCATCGTCGTCCGGCAACATCACTTCCGGCTCCTGCGGACGGGTCTGCCCTGGAGCCAGCAGGATGATTTCCTCGACCACCTCGACCATCGCCGGTGCGTCCTCGACCACCGCTTCCTCGGCGGGCAACTCCAGCAGCGGCAGTTCGAGGTCACCCTCGCCGCCGTCAGCCTGCACGGCATCGGCCTGCTCGGGCGTGACCTCGGCCTCGGCAGCGGCGCGCTTGAAGCGCTGGAAGGCCTGCACATGCAGCACTTCCAGCTGGCTGAAGAACTCGCTGGTGGAGAACGGATCGAAGGCGGCGCTGGCCATGCCTTCGCGCAAAGCCTTGAGCAGACCCGGGACCAGCTCCAGCAGCTGCAGACGGGCTTCCGGATCCTCGTGCGGCGCAACGCTCCAGACCAGGTCATCCATGGTCTGCAGGGCAGACTGCCACTCCGGCGATTCCACGCCATGCTTGAGGCAGGTGAGCATCAGCACCTTGCTCCAGGCTTCCTGCAGCAGACGCACCACCACCTCGGGCAGCGTCTTGCCCAGCAGGCGCTCGTTCAATGCCTGTTCGACCTGACGACGGGCGAGCTCGGCCTTGGCGCTGCCTTCCTCGGCATCACGGGTGCGTTGTTCGAGCAACTCGCTGCGGCGACGCTCATCGCCCGTGAAGGCCATGAAGTCAGCGAGCAGCTCGGAGAAAATCGCCGGGTCATCGACGAAGTCGTTCAGCAGACGCTGCACCACCTGTTCGATCTTCTGATACAGGCTGTCGCGCTGCGCATCGTCCTGCTCGCCCCAACCCAATGCCGCAGAGGCAATTTCGTTGAGCAGGCGACGAGCCGGGTGGCTGCCACGGCTGAAGAAGGTCTTGTCCAGCACCGCGACCTTGAGCATCGGGATCTGCAGGCGGCCGATCAGCGCCTTGAGCGAATCCGGCAGGGTGCGGTCGTCGAGGATGAACTCGAACAGCATCGACACCAGGTTGATCACGTCCTCGTCGACTTCACCGACCACACGCGCCTTGCCACTCTTGGCACTGGCGCGCTCGAGCAGGTGCTCGAGCTGGTTGCGCAGGTCGAAGTCGTCGAGGTTGATCTGCGCCGGCGTGCGCTGCTGCATGTGCGAGAGCAGACGCATCAGGTCGTTGCTGGTGATGGGCAGCGCATCGGCCACCTGAGCGCGGCGCGGCATCGCACTGCCACGCACCTGGGACAACAGGTCCTGAAGCGCGCCGAAGACTTCCTGCACGCCCTGGTCGGCACCTTCGAGCAGCGGCATGCCTTCCTCGGCAGAGGACTGCACGTACGTGGAGGCGGCCGGGCGCGACTGGCGGCGCGGTGGTGCGGATTTCAGCTCGGGCAATACGCCGGCACTGACCAGCGCCTGGTTGGCCTCGGCATACAGATTGTCGCAGCTGCCCAAGACGTACTTCTCGAACAGCTTGAGGATGATCAGCTTGACCTTGATCTCGACACCCAGGCCGCTGCAGGCATCGAGGAAGTATTCGCTGAGCAGGGTCGGACCGAGCGGGTTGCTCTTGTCATCCAGCTTCTTGCTGATCACCGCGTTGAGACGCGTGGTGAGATGCCCCAGCGCTGCGGCGTCACGACTCATGACCTTGGCCACCATGGCGTCCAGTGCCACGGTTTCTTCCAGTTCGTCGTTCTGCACCAGGCTGAGGCTGTCGAAGGACACCGCATCCAGTGCAGGCTGCGGCTTGCCGATCTCGTACTGGTTGAGATTGGCGAAAGACTCGAACACCTTCTGCAGGAAACCACGCTCGATGGTCTTGCGCTTGAGACGCAGGTCGCGCATGGCCTCGAAGAAGGCATTCTGCTCGGCATTGCTGGTCGCCCGATCCGCCATCTCGAAGAGGGTATCGTCGGCGTTGTCGAACAGACTCTGCAGATTCTGCTTGAGCTGTTGCGCGGCTTTGTCACGCACCTGAATCAGCGCCACGGGCAGTCTTCCTACCGGCGAAGTTGGCGATTGCTCTGCGGTGGCCTTGTTCAGGTGCACCACATTCGCGTCGGTCTTCATTCTAGTCTCCCGCAGACTGCCCGAACCCGGGCTTCCTGGTCTGCACAGCGTCAACCGAGCGTCATCCCTAACGTCAAAGGCCTGGCGTCAATAATGAAAAATGTAAAGGCATTATAGGGAGGCTGCGAGCCATACCAAGCCAATTTTTCCTACAGACATGATGCAGGTCACAGATAGCCACACGCCACCTCCAGACGGTAGCCAGTACCCGACGACCGTGGAGCCTACAGACTAACGCTGACAGCCGCGTGACGCCGCACCGGCGGTCGGGCGGAGCTCTGCTCGTCGCCCGTGGATCGAAGCGATGCCCGCGAGCGCTGTAGCCCGATGCCGTCCTGCCTCTATAATCGCCCCTCGCCTACTCCGGAGCCGATCATGCCCAACCTGACCCTCGCCGACCTCAGCAGCGAAATCGAAGCCAATGTCCGCCGCGCCCTGGCCGAAGACATCGGCAGCGGGGACATCACGGCCCAGCTGATTCCGGCGGAGCGGCTGGCCAGCGCCCGCGTGATCACCCGCGAAGCCGCGACCATCTGCGGCACGGCGTGGGTCGATGCGGTCTTTCGTCAGGTCGATCCGCGGGTCACGGTGCACTGGCACGTGCAGGACGGCGAGCGCGCCCAGGCCGAGCAGACCCTGTTCAGCCTGGAGGGCCCGGCACGCGCGCTGCTCAGCGGAGAGCGCGCCGCTCTCAACTTCCTGCAGACCCTTTCGGCGGTGGCGACCCGCTGCAGCCACTACGCCGACCTGGTCGAAGGCACCCAGGTGAAACTGCTGGACACTCGCAAGACCCTTCCCGGCCTGCGCCTGGCCCAGAAGTATGCGGTGACCTGCGGTGGCTGCCACAACCACCGCATCGGCCTGTATGACGCCTTCCTGATCAAGGAAAACCACATCGCCGCCTGCGGCGGCATCGCCCAGGCGGTGAACGCCGCCCACCAGATCGCTCCGGGCAAGCCGGTGGAGATAGAAGTGGAAAGCCTGGAAGAACTGCGCGAAGCCCTCGACGCAGGCGCCGACATCGTCATGCTCGACGAACTGTCACTGGAGGACATGCGCGAAGCGGTCAAACTCACCGCCGGCCGCGCGAAACTCGAAGCCTCGGGCGGCATCACCGACAGCACCCTGCGCGTGATCGCGGAAACCGGAGTGGACTACATCTCGCTGGGGACGCTGACCAAGGATGTGAAGGCGGTGGATTTGTCGATGCGGTTGGCGCTGTAGATATCCAGCGCGCCTTACCCCCGCGGCAACGTACAACACCGCTCAACATGGCAATGCACTGGACACTCCGCGCCGAATGATCGACAACAAGCGCTGCGCCTTGCGATCACACTCGCAAGCGTGATTGAGCACACTGCCTCCTCCTTATCCCTTCTGGCATGATGGCTCCATGAAGCCCTCACGCAGTCGAGCAGCACAGTGAACGAAGCACTATTTTCCCTGCAAGAACGAATCAATTCAGGAACTGCGGTTGTCGGCATATATGGCCTCGGCTATGTCGGTCTGCCCCTGGCGCTGCGCTTCTGCGAAGTCGGCGTGAAAGTTATCGGCTTCGATATAGATGCTCGCAAGGTAGATCTCCTGAATGCCGGGCACAGCTACATCGAGCGATTGACGCCACAGTGCATCGACAACGCCCTGACTCAGGGGCTTGAGGCCACGACAGACTTTGCGCGCACAGCCGAGGCGGATGCTCTGATCATCTGCGTACCAACGCCGCTGAACAGCCATCGCGAGCCAGACCTCAGTTTCGTCATCAACACCGTAGAGTCGATACTCCCCCACTTTCGCCCTGGCCAACTGCTGAGCCTGGAAAGCACTACCTGGCCAGGCACCACGGACGAAGTGCTGGCCCCACGCCTGGCCAACCACGGCTTTATTCCTGGTGAAAATTGCGCTCTGGTGTTTTCCCCGGAACGCGAAGACCCTGGCAATACCCGCTACGGCACCCATGACATCCCCAAGGTAATTGGCGGCATGACGCCAAGCTGCCTGGAACTTGGCCAGGCCATCTATCGCCGTGCCATTCGCACCCTGGTTCCGGTGAGCAGCACGCGTACAGCAGAGATGACCAAGCTGCTGGAGAACATCCACCGCTCGGTGAACATTGGCCTGGTCAACGAGATGAAGATCGTCGCCGACAAGATGGGCATCGATATACACGAAGTCATTCGCGCTGCGGCAACCAAGCCCTTCGGCTTCACGCCTTACCAGCCGGGTCCAGGTCTCGGCGGTCACTGCATCCCCATCGACCCTTTCTATCTGACCTGGAAGGCCAAGGAATACGGCATCAACACGCGCTTCATCGAACTGGCCGGTGAGATCAACCATTACATGCCGCACTGGGTCGTACAGAAAACCGCAGACGCCCTCAACGACCACGGCAAGGCAGTCAAAGGCAGCCGCATTCTGGTGCTGGGCCTGGCCTACAAGAAGAACATCGACGACAGCCGCGAATCGCCGGCCGTGGAGATAATGGAACTCCTGCACGGCAAAGGCGCATTGGTCGACTACGCCGACCCGCATATCCCGTGCTTCCCCAAGAAGCGGGATTATCACTTCGACCTGAAGTCCATCGAGCTAAGCCCAGAGAATATCGCCAGCTACGACTGCCTGGTTCTTGCTACCGATCACGACAGCTTCGATTACGAGCAGCTACTGAATCAAGCACGCCTGGTTATCGATACACGAGGGCGCTTACCCCGGCAAACGAACGTAGTCTCAGCCTAAGCCAATCCCGAGGCAGCGGTAGATAATCCGACGCCACGCAGCTATCCAATAACAGGCCAACGCCAGCACGCGATGAACGCTTCTTTTCGACCTGATATCGAGGGCCTTCGGGCCATAGCCGTTCTTTTGGTTATCGCCGCCCATTTCGATCTCCCTGGGTTCTCGGGCGGTTTTATCGGCGTCGACATTTTCTTTGTCATCTCCGGTTTTCTGATAACCAGCATCCTGTTGAGAGAGCAGAGCACGACCGGCACGATCGCACTTGGACGCTTCTATGCACGCCGCCTACGCCGACTGCTCCCCGCGCTGGCGACGATGCTGGTTGTTACCAGCCTGCTGACCAGCTACCTGCTGCATGAAAGCCAGTACCAGGAGCAAGGTATCGCGACCGCCATGGCAGTCGTTTGGCTCAGCAATATCTACTTCACCTTTTCCGACGTCGACTATTTCGGAGATGAAAACACCAGCAATGCCATGCTGCATACGTGGTCACTGGGCGTTGAAGAGCAGTTCTACCTGATGTGGCCACTCGCGATCTTGTTGGTCGCCGGCTACTGCAAAGGTCGGAACCCCCACATAGCGGCAGTACGCTTTTTTACCGTGATCACGGTGATCTCTTTCTGCGCCTGCATGCTGTTCTCGGTGTCGAACCCGCAGTTTTCCTTCTACATGATGCCGACCCGCGCCTGGCAGTTCTCAGCCGGTGCTCTGGTATGGCTACTCTCTCGAGACAGGAGAGCCTCCAGCTCAATCGCCCTGGCCTTGGCTAGCAGCGGCCTCCTTCTGCTGCTGAGCGCTCTCGTGATCATCGAGCCGGACTCCGTCTACCCCGGCGCTCTCGCACTGTTACCCACCCTGGCTACATGCCTGTTGTTATGGGCAGGAAGTAGCGGCAAACAGACCATCATCGGTAGTTTTCTCGCGCTGCAACCGATGCAACGACTGGGACGGCTCTCATATGGCTGGTATCTCTGGCACTGGCCCGTTCTCATCATCGGCGAGCAACTGGCCCCCATCAAAGGCCATCTCGGTCATACGTTCCTCGCCCTGGCCGTATCCTTATTGGCTGCGATACTGACGTACGTTCTGATAGAGAACCCGATTCGCTACGGCTCGGCAGCCCGCATCAAGACCAAATGGCAGATCGTCCTGGCCGTGTTCACGATGCTTCTGCTCAACTCTCAGTTCCTGAAGTGGCAGACCGACACACAGAGACAATTGGCAACAGCCAACCAAGCGTTTGCCCAAGCCCTATCCGATGCTCCAATCCTATATAAGCAAGGATGTGATAGCTGGTATCACAACGCTGATCTCAATCCCTGCGTCTATGGGAACGAGGATGCTCAAAAGACTGCCGTTCTATTTGGCGACAGCATTGGTGCCCAATGGTTTCCTGCATTGGAACGCGCACTCGATCCAGCACAGTGGCGACTGATCGTTCTAACAAAGTCCTCATGCCCGATGGTGGATGAGCCGTACTTCTATGCACGTATCGGCAGGGAGTACACCGAATGCGCCGAATGGAGGGCAAAAGCAGTCACGTGGTTACAGCAGCAGTCGATTGATCGTCTGTTCATTGGCAGCACAGCCTCCAATGCTTTCAGTGATGAACAATGGCAAGAGGGCACACGCCGCATACTTGAGGAATTTGCACACAGCGCAAAAGCCATTTACCTGCTGGAGGCCAACCCAACGCTGAAAGTGAGCGGCCCCCAATGCCTCATGCGACATGGCGCCGATCATGAGGCCGCATGCCAGAACCCCGCGGGGCCGGCGCAATATACCCATGTAGCCGAACTACTCAAGGCCGTGGCGGAGACACAACCAAACACCTATTGGCTGCCCACCAGCAAGCTGGTCTGCCCGGACGGACAATGCCAGGCCATGCGCGACGGAACGGTGGTGTACAGGGACGCACAGCACCTGACCGCAAGTTTTGTCGCCAACACTGCGCCGTATTTCCTCGAACAGATTCAGCGTTACGAAAAGGCCACTCAATGACAACGCGCATCCTACTGATCACGCGCAACCTCCCCCCATTGGTCGGAGGTATGGAGCGTCTGAACTGGCATATGGCTGATGAACTAGCCAAACAGCACGAGGTACAGGTGATCGGCCCGGGAGGAGCGGCAGCACTGAAGCCCCAATCTGTCATCCTGACTGAAACGCCACTCAAGCCCCTACCACTGTTCCTGCTGATGGCCTTTTTCAGGGGGGCGTGGATTACCTTGCGCTGGAAACCGGATGTCATTTTGGCGGGTAGCGGCCTTACGGCGCCCATTGCCTGGTTGCTGAGCAAACTGCGCGGCGCCCGCTCGGCCGCATATCTGCATGGCTTCGACATTAGCGTCAATCACGGCCTGTACCGCAGACTTTGGCGGCCAATATTCAAGATGCTAGATAAGGTCATCGTCAATAGCTCGCCTACACACGCTCTGGCCATAGCGGCTGACGTAAATCCAAACAAAATCAGTATTGTTTATCCTGGCGTCAGCCTGCCGGAGTCATCACAACCTGCAGAAAGCATCGCAGCGTTTAAAGAGCAGCACGGACTAACTGGCAAAAAGATCCTGCTATCCGTAGGACGCCTGACGACACGCAAGGGCTTGCGGGAGTTTGTAGAGCAGGCACTGCCCGCCATCGTAGAGACCGAGCCTGATGCAGTGCTCGTAGTGGTTGGCGAAGCACCAAAGAACTCCTTAGGCGCAGGAATCCAAAGCGTTGAAAGCATTCAGGCCCAAGCTGCAAAGTCTGGCGTGTCGGGGCATATCAGGTTTTTGGGCGTAATCACTGACAAGAAACGGCTGGCTACTGCCTACGAAGCTGCCAACGTACATGTGTTTCCCGTGCGACACCTCCCTAATGACCCTGAAGGCTTTGGAATGGTCGCTATTGAGGCAGCCGCGCATGGATTACCGACGGTGACGTTTGCTACCGGCGGAATAGTGGATGCAGTGTCGGAAAAACTATCAGGAACACTTGTACCCTCAGGCGACTACGTAGCACTTTCAGAACAGATAATAAAAATACTGCATACAGACATACCCACACCCCGCTCGTGCCAAGACTTCGCGTCACAGTTTGCGTGGGAACGTTTTGGGGAGAACCTTAGAGAAAGCCTGGGTACTTTTCCGATGGTAACAAAACCACACCGTTTGAAATATTAACTTGGCGGCAGCGCTCCAGTGATGACACCTCGAGCAATACCCCGGGCCCGCCTCAGCGCGAACAGGGGGAAAAAGCTACGCTGGCGCAGTGAGCGAACCAACGCCCGCAGCACAAGCATAGTAAAACGCACGGCTGCCAGTATCCGCCGCTCACTCACTTTGTTTTCAAGTACGTTACTCAATAGCAAATGAGCCAGTGCCGTACGCTCCTCATAAAATGGCGATCCTCGCTTGGCAGTTGCCGATCCCTCGTGATCTACCCACACAGTATCAACATGACTGATACGCGCACCCCGCCGATGCAAGTGCCAGCCCAAGGCGATTTCCTCACCATACATAAAGAACTGCTCATCAAAAAGCGGGGCAACTGGTATGCGATCAAGCGCCGCAAGCATGCAACATCCCCGTGGTACCTCGAAGGTCCCAGGCCATCGACAACTCATCAGTATCGCAAACCAGCGGTGATAGTAGACCTGTCCCAGCCGCTGCCCGTCATGTAGGAGCGAGGGGAAAGCAATGCAAACATCTTGTTCGGCATTCAATGCAGCTTCTAGCGCAGCGATCACCCCGGCATTTGGTAACGCATCGTTATTGATCAGCAATACCCGCTCAGAAACACGGTGACGAAGTCCAAGATTAACTCCCGCCGCGAAGCCTAGATTGGCGCCGGCATCTAAAACCCGAACGCGGCCATCATCAGCAAACGCAGATATAAGCAACGCGCAAGTGACGCCATCGTCCGCGCTGTTGTCGACCACCTGTACGACCGGCACCCCCTGCTCTAGTAACGCTTTGACGCACGCGATCGTACGATGCGGGGAGCGGTATTCAACCACCAGTGCCTGCAACCGAGCACTCATCGTACGCCCCGTGTAGCCGTAACCACTAACTCCTCTCCGGCAAATGCTGACAAGCTTGCGGCCAAATCGACCATTAATGCCAACGGCCCGACCATCCAGGAGCGACGGCCGAGAGCCATCGCTCGCTCACGGCTTGCACGCAGTCGCTTAGCGGAACCCCGACCACGTTTCAAGAAACGCACCTCATCAAAACCCACATCCCGCAAAAGGGATGCAAGCGCCAATGGGGGCGGCATCACCAAATGCCTTGGCGTTTCGAGTGGCTGCCAGGCATCACTGTACAAATGGTGCCCCGGACCTGAAATATTAGGCGTAGCAATCCACAAATGCCCTCCAGGGCGGAGACGGCTATGACAATCTGCAAGCAAAACGCGCGGATCATGCACATGTTCCAAAACGTGGGCCATCGTAATTACGTCGAACAGACCTGACACATCATCGAGCGACGCATGGACATCGACATGAGAAGATTGACGCGCAACACCTGCTGCCGTTGGATCAGGCTCAACTCCTACTACCTCCCACCCGGCCTCTCCAGCACGCTGCAGAAAACCACCACTCCCGCATCCTAAATCCAGCAAACGCCCACCACCGCGCGGCAAATGGCGCAGGTGATAATCGAGCTGCTGCCGAAGCGGCCATGCCAATAAAGCCAGCATAACCATCCATTTCGGGCCTGCTACACCGATGCGATAGCGACGTGCGAGGTAAGCTCGGGCGATACTCTTGAGCAAACCTCGCCCCTGAAGCACAGCGTTCTCTGCGAGAGGGGGTTGGTGCGTATAGTACGAACCATATGCCTTCGGTAATGCCGCAGGAGTGGGGCGTGGGTCCAATAACAAACTGCCACACCCAGGACACTCCACCATGGACCAAGTCCCTGGCACGTCCTCTTCGAGATCTATCAACCCCTCATAGGCATTGAGCAAACGCTCGCTACCACAGACAGGGCACGCCCTGAGACGTTCTAAATCGCCGTCTTCCCACACAGCTCTATTTTCTCCGCTTGGCAATAACGACTATCTCTTCGGACAGCGCTGGAAACCATGATCCCAATACATCAATTACAGACGCGATAAGTGCACCCCCGCATGTAAACCCTCGACTGCGGCGACGCGCGTATTCCACTGATGGGAGTATTGAACTACGCGCACCTCTTCCACGACGCATCAAGCGCACATCCTGGTAACCGGCAGCCCGAAGCATGGCAACAACCTGGCGGGGCGGAGGCAAGAACAAGTGGCGCGGAGGATCTAGAGAAAACCAGTTGCGTCCGAAAAAAAGATGCCCCAGCCCAGAGGGATTGGGAAGGCTCATCCACAACGTACCGCCAGGCCGCAACCACGGATGCATCCGCCGTAACGCCTCATCAGGCGCATGCAAATGTTCAAAAACATGCGAAAGAGTAATTTGATCGAACGGCGCCGCCGGTGCGAACGCCTCAATTGCACAGTTCGCCACATCGAGCCCCTCCTGCCGCGCTCCCATTGCGGCGAGGGGGTCAGGCTCAATACCCTGTACTACCCATCCAGCAGATCGCGCTCTCAAGAGAAAAGCACCATTGCCGCACCCGACATCCAGTACACGACCGGGCTTAGCCGGCAAATGGCGGAAGAAGTAATCAAGCTGCTGACGAAGCGGCCATACCATGGGGACTAGCCAACGGCCTATCCGAGTAGCAGGATGTCGCGTAGCGCCAAAACGCGCGTTAAGGTATCCATTGGCCAATCGCCATACCCACGAAGAGCCATTATCGCGCGAGTTTGCATTCCCGCCGCTGCCATGGGTCACATAGTCAGTCGGATAGGCTCGACCAATGGCCGCGGGTGTCGGTCGTGGGTTCAAGTGAAGCGAGCCACACACCGAACAAGCCAGAAACCCCCAGCGCCCCGGCAAGCCCCCCAAAAGATCTTCAAGATCCTCATGGCGGTCAGCAAATTGCTCTCCGCCACAGGCCAAACAGATCGTGACGTATTCAAGATCTGCCTTGTCCCATTCAGCTCCGCCTTCGTCACCGCTTCTTTGACTCTCATACATCACTGGAGCTTCCAACTGACCTCAACTCGTCTAGAGCAAGAAAAAAAAATAAGGCCATGGTAATCGCAGCACAGGCCTCGGCAAGAAGACAACCAAACATTACACCTCCGATGCTCAACGCCGGGTATGTCAGAAACGCGACCGCCGCGAGAATCGCAAGGCTGCCTATATCTAACAGCGCCCTTACCAACGGAAGCCCGACAGCAATCAATGCCGTGGCAGCCACTTGACGAAGCCCTATGAGCACCACTAAACCTGCCAACCCCTGCATCCATGGCCACGCATCCGGATAGAGCCCGAAGCTACCTGGGGGGTATATCGCCAAAAAGGTATACAACAGCACTATCAGCACAATACCGATAGCAGCGACAGCAAGTAAGGCCGCGATAAACGAGCGCTTCAAACGAACGACATCACGCTGTGCGACAGCCGCCCCCCAGCGCGGCAGCATCGTGGCCGCCAATGCAGTGGCAGGCATAGCTAATGCCGAACATACGCGGTACGCCATTGCGTAGTGCCCCGCCTGGTGAAGTCCCATAACACGAACCATCAAGGGCTTGTCGAGCTCACTTGAAGCTAGAGCAGCGCCTCCCATTACCGCGTAACGCCATGCGGCAATGAATGTACTAATCAGCGGGAAAGTAGGTCGCCATTCCAACGCAACGCTCCGGGTGACCCATATAAGCATGGCGAAAGCAACCAAGGCTCCTACCACGACATGAATGAGCAAATAGCTCTCTAACATCATGTCTGCATTGCCCAACAGAGTCATGCACAGCCCCGCCGCTACTGCTCGTGCAATTGTCAGCGCTGCCGGCAAGCCGGCAGCAATACCAATATGGCCAATCGAATGCCCCCACAGACCGGCAGACTGGACAAGCGAAGCGATCAACACCTCGACAACCATGAAAGCGATTGTCACATGCAGAGAAACAACGCCCCCCAACCACCTATCGAGCAACAAAGCTCCTAAGATAGCCAGCAACGGGCCAGTGACGATAAGAACACCAAGCGCCTCACTCCAACGTTTTCCATTCCTGATTGACGAATGCGCATCAGCAAAGAACAGGTAGGGAATACCTAAGGGGGCTACCAATGAGCAAACCGCCGACACTGCGAGCACCGAGGCGAGCCAGCCAAAGTCTTCCGCTGGGAGCTGCTGTACGAGCAGCCAGAGCCACGCAGCCAAGGAGAAGACTCGTACAGCCATCCACACCCCACCCGACAGCGTGTCTCTCGCAAGGGCAGCGAGCCTAGACATCCTTGTCACAGAGCACCCGACCGCCCAAGCACGCCATCCCGAACACCCGCAACCATATTGCCTAGCTGGGCCAAACGCTGTGGCCCAGCAAGTGCAAAAACCACCACTGTTAGACCCAGCTTTACTACCGCCCACGCTTTCCAAATAGGCGGAACGTAAGAGCGTCCGAGCAACAACACCGCATTGCGAAAAAGGTAACGATGCCTACTTGGCGAGCGCACCGGCCAAACCCGCCAACCGAACAGCCATAACCGCGTAGTTCGGTCGCCCATACGGTGCAGAAAAGAGGCCTCTGGCACGCCATATAACCGATGACCGGAAGCCAGTAACCGGAACGACCATTCGGTATCAACATGGTCGATAAACAAACCTTCGTCCATCCCCGCTAAAGACAACGCAAGCTCAAGAGCCATGAACGTTCCACTGCCGTTGAGGCACTCACAAGACACCGGGGCTCCATCAACGGGATTAACACGCGCCCAACGCCAACCTACTACCTGATGAAAGCCATGCTGCACGCCTGATACAGGGTCGCGTAACGCTGGGCCAACCGCCCCTACGGGATACCCGCGTGCCACCAGAGCGGAGTGGGCATCAGCCAAGGCGCTAGCCGAGCCTTGTAGCGGTTCGCTGTCCTGATCCAGCAACAACACATGAGTGCAGTCGCCTCGGCCCGCTAAGTACTCCATGCCGCGGTTCTGCGCAGCAGCCAACCCCAGATTCGCACCAAGGCGCATCACTTCGACTCCTGGAAGGTTGGCAATTGCCGGCTCTATAAGCGCCCACTCATCATCTGAAGTACCGTTGTCGACCACCAGCCGGAGCCAATCGTCTGGTAGAGCTCGCAGCTGAGTCACAACAAGCACAGGATCTGGACTGAATGTGACAGTGATCGATGCGCAGCGCATTAATGTCTCCACAGCAAATATGCCGTGCCTAATTCATTATCAAGATAAAGGGTACGCAGCGGACGCCCATATGCGACAAAACCTGCTGTAGCACGAACCATAAGCCGAATGTCGACCAGTATCACTTTGTGTCTTTATACATCAACGCCGTGATCTGCTCTGAAATAAGCCCCATCAGAAACACCATCACAGCGCCGCTGTACAACAATGCACTCATATTGGTGAAGCGACCGAAACTATACAGGGTATAGCCATACCAGCCCGAAGCCAGCAGGAACATGGCAAGCGCCACCGGGGCGAAGATTTTCACCGGAGAAAACAACGTACCGATCTTGAAGATGATCAACAAAAAACGGGTGCCATCACGTAACAGGCGGATATGGCTTTTGCCGATACGCTGGGCAGCGTGAATCGGTACATAAGCCACCGAATAACCCGCTCGAAAAAAAGCCATGGTGCTGGTGGTGGGGTAAGAGAAGCCGTTGGGTAACAGATAAAGAAACTCGCGAAACTTATCTGCCCGAACAGCTCGGAAGCCGGAGGTGAGGTCCTCGATACGGTGCCCGGTCATCCAACTGGCGAGCTTGTTATAAAATCCATTGGCCAAGCCGCGACCGAAGCTGGCCTGTGAACCTTTCTGACGCGCCCCAACCACCATGTCATGGCCTTGCTCAAGCACCTCTAGCAAGCGCGCGATATCAGCTGGGTCATGCTGGCCGTCGGCATCCATGAATACGATGATCTCACCACTGGCTGCTCGCGCTCCGGTCTTGATCGCCGCCCCGTTACCCTTGCTGTAGGGGTGATGGACCACCCTGGCACCAGCAGCCTCGGCAACCGTTGCCGTACTGTCAGTAGAGCCGTCGTTGACCACTATCACCTCGGCATTCGGACAGTGCTGGCGAATGCCGCTAACGGTTGCGCCGATGGCGGCAGATTCATTTTTTGCGGGTAGGATGATGGATAAACCCTGCATTATTTACCCCCCTGATTGAGTTGTTGCAACAGAGTGCTGTCCAGCCTCAATCTGTCGAGCAAAATATCTTCGGGCGCCATGGTTAATCCGGTGAGATCGCTGGCCAGTTGGGAATATCCGGATGCGGCCAGATCAGCAGCAATGCGCTCAATCAGTTGTTGGTTGCCGTTTTCTCGCGCTTTGCTGATAGCCAAACGGTAATGTGCTTCGGCTTGTTCGTGCTTGCCCAAATGCAGCAGATAATCGGCCATCATGGCGTGGCGGTAGTCCGGCTGTTCTTGGCGCTCAAAAATGATCGCCATGGCTTGTTGCAACCTTTCATCATCTATATCACGGGCATTCAGCCGCTGCTGCAGCAATGACCAGACCGAGTCACGGGTTTCAACACTCAGGTGGAGGGCTCTCAAACGCTGCAAATAACGCTGCCAGATGGCATCAATATCTACAAGGTTATCGGGAAACCCTGCAGCGCCGTGCATCAAGATAAGATTGACATCCGGCAGGGTGCTGGCACCTTGCAATGTTGACGCGCGTTCAAATTCTCGAACCGCGAAATGGTAGAAAGGCGAATTTACATCGCCATCAGATAGCTCAAAATAAGCCACCCCCATATCCATTGCAGCCCTCGCCGAGTTGGGGTTTTTCGAGGTCATATCCGTGGCCAGCAAAATAGGATTGCCCCAGGTGGCAGCCCGTACTACGCCCAGAAACCCTACTCCCAGCACCAGCACGGTCACACCCACATACTTAATGGCCGGACCATCACGCACCGGCAAACGGCTAATCAGCTCAACCACCAGCAGCAAAACGCCAAACAGAGCAAAGTAGTTGCGGTGCTCAAACACCATTTCCAAACCGATTACGTTACTGGTGATAAAGTGCGCGGCAAAAAACCAGAAGACACCTAGCGCTGCCAACGTAAAACGCTTACGCCAGTAAACGGCCAGAGCAAATAGCAGCACTAAGCCAACAACGGCAGGCAGAGTGGTCAACGGTTGCAACCAGCCACGAGACACGGCCATATCGTCGTAATAAAAATAGATGGTTTGCGGCAGTGGCAGCAGCATTTGCTGAATGTACAACCAAAGCACGCGCCCTTGAGTCAGCAGACGCTCGACAGTATTAAAGTCACGCCCGCCGTAGGGCTCCAGGCTGGAGTAATGCGGTACTGCCCAAAAAACAAAAGCCAACAGCGCTAAAGCAGAGCCCGCACCATAGCTGATACGCCAGAAGCGGCGCTGACCGCTACTGCCGGCAAAGCCCAGCACGGTTGCTTCCAACGCCAGGCAAAACAGCGGCAGTAAAACCGCGCTCTCCTTGAACAGGGCCGCCAGCACAAAGCTGAGCAGCAACCCCGACCACAACCAGAACTTGACCGGCTGGCCAGTGATCTGGTTGTCGCGTATGCGCAAATACAGCAACAGGGCAATAAACAAAAAGGTGACGCACAGGGTCTCCATGCGCTGCACTACATACAGGGCCGAAGACACCTGAATCGGGTGCAGTGCCCAGACCAGTGCCAGTGCCAGTGCCGCCATTGGCCGTTGCCCGGATTGAATACGCGGGCTAAAAGCCAGCAAACGAAGCGCCAGCCAGTACACCAATACCGCATTGACGGCATGCACCAACAGGCCGGTGACTTTATAGGCCCAGGGGTGAATACCGGCCCAATAAGCATTCAGGGCAAAGCTGACCATGGCCAACTGGCGGGTGTCATCGGAATAGCCGTGGGAAGCCCTCCACAGACTGGCAACGTTGAGCTCTTTTATTTGTACAAAAGCATTGGTGACGATGTTGCTGTAATCATCAAACAGAAAGCCGCCAGATACACCGGGCCAGAATGCGGCCAGCGCGACAATAAACAGCGCCAGCGACAGATAGAACCGAAGCAAAAGGCGAGAGGTGAACATGGACTATCCTTAGTACTTAATGGGCGCAACCTTGGGGATGATAAATAGCGGAGATAGAGGCATCCACTTGGCATTTCCAAGCGCCGGAACTGGAGCGTACTAACTGAATAGTTTTACCATTGACTATCGGGCTGCCTTTAACCGTACAAGTGATGTCGCCAGTACCGTCGGCGCTGTCATAATTCATACTGACGGTACAGCGTGAGGTCTCACTCACTAAGCCAATATCGCTCAGGTTAAAGCTGCTGACATTCTCGGTTACCACTAAAGCCTCATAAGACGGACGACCACCGGCAATATCCGATAGACCAGCAGCCAACTGGGACTTGGCTACATAATTTTGATAGGCCGGCAAGGCAATGGCCGCCAAAATACCAATTATTGCCACAACAATCATCAGCTCGATCAGCGTAAAGCCTCGTGCGTATTGCATGACAGATACCTGTATGAGTTGTTATGAAAGTGCCGCTTGCACTCAGGCAAAACAAACCCCGCCGCAGCGGGGTTTATCTGTAGCAGTTTAACCGCTAAGGCGATTAGTTGCAGCCAACCGGGCGATATTTGCTATCAATAGTAGTGTCAACTACGCAGTTCCAAGCACCGGAGCTATTACGCACAAGATCAACAGTCTTGGTTGCGACTTTTGGGTTACCTTTCAGTGCACAAGAGATCTCTTCAGAGCCGGCGGTAGCGGTGATAGAGATAGTGCAACGAGCAGTGCTAGCCTGCAGACCAATATCTGCAGCATTGGCTGGACGCGAAGCGCCGGACTGAATAATTTCTTCAAAAGCAGTCACACCGCCACGAATATCAGCCAGACCAGCAGTCACCTGCGACTTGGCAACGTAATCCTGGTAGGCCGGCAGCGCGATGGCAGCCAGGATACCGATGATCGCAACGACGATCATCAGTTCGATCAGGGTGAAACCCTTTTGCATTTGAGCTTTCATTCTTCTCTCCTAAAAATGTACAGGTCCAACGACCTGCAAAAATCAATGCAGAGGCCATGCCAACTCCAACAGCAGCAATTTTGTACAGTTCCCGGAACACAGCAGGCCGGACGCACGCCACCTCAAGGCACTAACTGCCGTTTTTTGTCACACCGAACAAGCGTGTTTGGCAGCCCATCTGCAACTACGTTATAAGGCAGGCATTGTGTTTGGAGCATGTGATGAACGAGAGCATTTCCCTTTCCGGCCTGGCAAGACAACTGGCGATGGCCGGTCTCATGGACGAGAAGGCCGCGCAGCAGGCCCAGCAGCAGGCGCAGCGCAACAAGTTGCCGCTGGTGACTTACCTCGTGCAGAACAAACTGGTGAAAAGTCGCGCCCTTGCAGAGCTGGCCGCCGAACAGTTTGGCGTGGCCTTCTTCGACCTCAATTCCATCGACAAGGAAGGGCAACCGCGTGAACTCGTCAGCGAGAAGCTGGTACGCCAGCATCGTGTGCTGCCACTGTGGCGACGCGGCAACAAGCTGTTCATCGGCATTTCTGACCCAACCAGCCACCAGGCTGTTACCGATGTACAGTTCAGCACAGGCCTGACCACCGAAGCGATCCTGGTCGAGGACGACAAACTTGGTGACGCTATCGACAAGTTCTTCGACTCAGCCAATAGCGGGATGGACGACCTCGCCGATGTCGATCTTGATGGCCTGGACGTCGAAGCAGTAGACGACGACAAACCGGTAGGAGACGGTGGCGCAGACGCCGATGACGCCCCCGTGGTGCGCTTCGTCAACAAGATGCTGCTGGACGCGATCAAAGGTGGCTCCTCGGACCTGCACTTCGAGCCTTACGAAAAAGCCTATCGAGTGCGCTTTCGTACCGACGGGATGCTGCATGAAGTCGCGCGCCCTCCCATTCAGCTCGCCCCACGCATCTCCGCCCGCCTGAAGGTAATGGCTGCACTGGATATTTCCGAGCGTCGCAAGCCTCAGGATGGCCGGATCAAGATGAAGATCTCCAAGACCAAGGCCATCGACTTCCGCGTCAATACCTTGCCAACCCTGTGGGGCGAGAAGATCGTGATGCGAATTCTCGACCCAACCAGTGCGCAGATGGGCATCGATGCACTGGGCTATGAAGAAGAGCAAAAAGAACTTTACCTCAGTGCGCTCAAACAACCCCAGGGCATGATTCTGGTTACAGGCCCGACCGGCTCCGGCAAGACGGTGTCGCTCTATACCGGCCTGAACATACTCAACACGCCTGACGTGAACATCTCCACCGCCGAAGACCCCGTGGAGATCAACCTGGAGGGCATCAATCAGGTCAACGTCAATCCACGACAGGGCATGGATTTTACCCAGGCCCTGCGCGCCTTCCTGCGTCAGGACCCGGACATCATCATGGTGGGTGAGATTCGCGACTTGGACACAGCGTCCATCGCGGTCAAAGCCGCCCAGACCGGACACATGGTGATGTCTACCCTGCACACCAACAGCGCGGCGGAAACCCTGACCCGCCTGCGTAACATGGGCGTGCCGTCGTTCAACATCGCCACCTCGGTCAACCTGATCATCGCGCAGCGCCTGGCACGAAAACTGTGCAGCAGTTGCAAGAAAGAGGTGGACGTGCCTCGCGAGACGCTTCTGGCAGAGGGTTTCCCCGAGGACAAGATCGGCAGCTTCAAGATCTATGGCCCGGTTGGCTGCGACAACTGCAAGGGCGGCTACAAGGGTCGTGTCGGTATTTATGAAGTGGTTAAAAACACGGCCAACCTGCAGCGGATTATCATGGAGGAAGGCAACTCCATCGATATCGCCACACAGATGCGTAAAGACGGCTTTAATGATCTACGCACCTCCGCTTTGCTCAAGGCCATGCAAGGGGTTACCAGCCTTGAGGAAGTCAACCGCGTGACCAAGGATTAACCATGGCGGAAAAAGCTCTAAAAACCAGCGCGTTCAAGTGGGAAGGCAAAGACCGACGCGGCGCCGCCGTCAAGGGCGTCATGAATGGCCAGAATCCTGCGCTGATCAAGGCACAGTTGCGCAAGCAGGGCATCAACCCGACCAAGGTGCGCAAGGAATCCTCTCTGTCCTTCAGCAAGGGCAAGAAGGTCAAGCCGATGGATATCGCCCTGTTTACCCGACAGATGGCGACCATGATGAAGGCCGGCGTACCACTGCTGCAGTCTTTCGACATCATCTCCGAAGGATTCGACAACCCCAACATGCGCAAGCTGGTGGATGAGGTGAAACAGGAGGTGGCCGCAGGTAACAGCTTCGCTGCCTCGCTACGCAAGAAGCCCGAATATTTCGACGAGCTTTACTGCAACCTGGTGGAGTCCGGTGAACAGGCGGGTGCACTGGAAAACCTGTTGGATCGTATTGCCACCTACAAGGAAAAGACCGAGGCACTGAAGGCCAAGATCAAGAAAGCGATGACCTATCCTATTGCAGTCATCGTGGTTGCGGTCATCGTATCGGCAATTCTCTTGATCAAAGTGGTCCCACAGTTTCAGGAGGTGTTTGCCGGTTTTGGTGCGGAGCTACCAGCTTTCACTCAGATGGTGATCAATATCTCCGAGGTTCTCCAGCAATGGTGGTTTATCTTCGTGGTCGCCATATTGGCCTTGTCCTTTGCGTTCAAGGAGGCAATGAAACGCTCCCAGAAGCTACGCGACTCGGTTGACCGCAGCGTACTCAAGCTCCCAATCGTTGGAGACATTCTCTATAAATCCGCAGTAGCGCGCTTCGCACGAACACTCTCAACCACGTTTGCTGCGGGCGTACCTCTGGTAGACGCCCTTGACTCCGTATCCGGTGCCACAGGCAACGTGGTGTTCAAAACCGCAACCAACAAAGTCAAGGCAGATGTCTCAACGGGTATGCAGCTGAATTTTTCAATGCGGACTACTGGCACCTTCCCGTCAATGGCAGTGCAAATGACGGCCATTGGCGAAGAGTCAGGCTCGCTGGATGAAATGCTCGATAAAGTCGCCAGCTTTTATGAAGCCGAAGTGGACAACATGGTTGATAACCTCACCAGCCTGATGGAACCGCTCATCATGTCTGTACTCGGCGTGCTAGTGGGCGGTCTGATTATTGCGATGTATCTACCTATCTTCCAGCTGGGTGCTGTGGTCTGATCGATGCCCTTACTCGACTTTCTGGCCAGCCATGTGCTGGCCTTTGTTTTGTGTGCAGTCCTACTTGGTTTGCTGGTAGGCAGCTTCCTCAACGTCGTAATCTACCGCCTGCCGAAGATGCTTCAACGCGATTGGCAAGCCCAGGCGCGCGAGGTGCTGGAGATGCCGCCGGCACCTCCAGCAGAGACGTTCAATCTGGTGCTGCCGAACTCCAGCTGTCCTGGTTGTGGGCATGAAATTCGCCCCTGGGAGAACGTGCCGGTCATCAGCTACCTGTTCCTGCGTGGCAAATGCTCGAACTGCAAGACGCCCATCAGCAAGCGCTACCCCCTGGTGGAACTGGCCTGCGGCGTGCTGTCCGGCTATATCGCCTGGCACTTCGGCTTCACCTGGCAGGCCGGCGCCATGCTGGCGCTGACCTGGGGCCTGTTGGCGATGAGCCTGATCGACGCCGACCACCAGATCCTGCCGGACATTCTGGTATTGCCGCTGCTGTGGCTGGGCCTGATCGTCAACGGCTTCGGCCTGTTCACCAACCTGGAAGACGCACTCTGGGGCGCCATTGCCGGCTACCTGAGCCTGTGGTCGGTGTACTGGCTGTTCAAGCTGATCACCGGCAAGGAAGGCATGGGCTACGGCGACTTCAAGCTCCTGGCGATGCTTGGCGCCTGGGGTGGCTGGCAGATTCTACCGCTGACCATCCTCCTGTCTTCGCTGGTTGGCGCGGTGCTTGGCGTGATCCTGCTGCGCATGCGCGGCAGCGACTCCAGCACGCCGATGCCCTTCGGGCCCTATCTGGCCATTGCCGGCTGGATCGCGCTGCTGTGGGGCGATGTGATTACCGGCAGCTACCTGAAGTTCGCCGGTTTCTAGGAACCCATACGCCCCCAGGCCATGACGCTGACTCCCGCAGGAGTCAGCTCGCCAGCAATACGCGTGCTCATCCGCTCGCCGGCAGGTACGCATCCACTGACTGTTCGCCTCACCCGGCAATCCCCCTTACAATCGCGCCCTTGAGCAATCACGGGACCGCATCGGCGTTATGAAACCCTGGATACTTGGCCTCACCGGCGGCATCGGCAGCGGCAAGAGCGCCGTGGCGCAAGGCTTCATCGAACGCGGCGTACATGTGGTCGATGCCGACCACGCGGCGCGCTGGGTCGTGGAGCCGGGACGACCGGCGCTGGCCAGGATCGTCGAGCATTTCGGCGGCGACGTGCTGCAGGCGAATGGCGAGCTGGACCGCGCTGCGCTGCGCAAGCTGATCTTCACCGACCCGGAGCAACGCCGCTGGCTGGAAAGCCTGCTGCACCCACTGATCGGCCAGGAAATCGTGCAGGTCCTGGCGCGCGCCGAGTCGCCCTACGCCATCCTGGTGTCGCCACTGCTGGTGGAGTCCGGCCAGCGCCATATGACGCAGCGTATTCTGGTCGTCGACACGCCCGCTGACCTGCAGGTGCAACGCACCATCGCCCGCGACCAGAGCTCCGAGGAGCAGGTACGCGCCATCATGCAGGCACAGGCCAGCCGCGAGGAGCGACTGCGGCATGCCGACGATGTACTGAACAACGATCGCGACCTGGCCTGGCTCGATGCGGAAGTCGAGCGCCTGCACACCTTCTATCTGACCCTGCGCGGAGGCCAATCATGACCACCACCGTTCAATGCCCCACCTGCGGCGCGCCCGTCGAATGGAAAGCGGAAAGCACCTACCGCCCCTTCTGCTGCGAACGCTGCAAACTGATCGATCTGGGCGCCTGGGCTGCGGAAGAACACGCCATCCCCGGCGACAACCTGGAAGACGAGCTGTTCAGCGGCGACCTGCCGACGCGGCCGCACTGAGCAGCAACCGCCTGGCCGAGCAGCCCACCATCGGAAAAGACGCCTTGCTGCCGCTCAAGGGCGCATGAAAGCGTAGTCACGTTCCTCGTCGAGGTTGTCGGCAAGAAACTGCAACTCGTGCGCCAGTTCCTGCGCGTCGCGCGACGCCTTGTTCTGCTGCACCACCTCCGCCAGCAACGCGCGCAGCGCCATCAGCCGATCGAAGCCCTGCGCCTCGGCCTCACGCATGTCGTCGCCGAGGGCGTCTCTGGCCCACTTGTAAATGCTCATGCCGTAGCCTCCCGTGGTTTTCCACAGCATGGCGCACGCCCCTGCCCGGGCATTGACCCGCATCAACGCCTGGCCCGCCATTCAGGCGCTCGATGCAGCGCCATTCACTCGCCGCGATCGCCTTCCTTCCAGGGCGCCTGCAGGTAGCGACTACGATTGAAGGTCTCCAGCCAGTCGGGATAGAACACCACCAGCGCCGTGACGATCGTGCCGTTGATGAAGGCCTCGGGAAACGCCACCAGCCACAGGTACCCGGCAAAGTCATCGAGCCATGGCGGCATCGGGTACAGGCCGTCCATCCACAGCAATGCCAGACCACCGAGTAAGGTCATCAGGGTGGCCAGCGCCGCGGGAAAGAAGCCGCAGAAGAAGATGTAGACGAACAGGTTGCGGGGCTGCGCGCGCTCCACCCGTATCGCGCACAGCTCGGTGACCAGTACCGGGATCAGCACCAGCAGCACGCCATTGACGCCAAGCGCGGCCAGATCCAGACGCCCCATGACCAGCAACCCCATCTGCGCTGCCAGGCCTGCCAGTATCGCCAGGGGCCAGTCCAGCAACAGGGTGACCGCCGTCATGCCGATGAAATGGTAGGACAGCCCCGAGTCGAAATCGCGACGCACCAGCCAGAGCAGGAACAACCCCAGCATCGTGCCGAACAGCAGGTGCTGGCGACGCAGATCGCTGAACAGCTCCAGCCAGGGCGCGCGCACCAGCGCCCAGAGCAGCGCCAGTGCATAGATCAGCCAACCGCCCAGCAATGTGCTGAACGCCAACAGCTCAGAAGCGATCATGGGGTCTCGACCTTCCTTTCCGTTCGTCGCTCGCGGGGTTTGCCAGGCAGTCTACACCGCCTCAGAACGCCTGTTCAGACACCTGGCGCATCGCCCCGTGCAACGGCTAAGCTTCGGTGATGGACGATTCCGACTACCTGCGTCTGCTCACGCATCAGGCCGAACAGGCCAACGCCTTCCTCTCCAACGCCAGGAAATGGGAGCGTGAACGCTGGGTCTGCCAGCGCCTGCTGCAGGCACTGAACGTGCGCCACCACAGCGACGACTTCAACCCGAGCGGCCAGGAACCGCCCGACGTGCTGTTTCGCGAGGCCAACTTCGAAGTGTTCTTCGTCCTCGACGAAGGTCGGCGCCTCAACGACGAATGGCGAGCCGAGCTGGAACGCCGTCGCAGTGCCTTCTCCCTGAGCCAACTGGTGCGCCGCGAAGCCCGCCCCAAGCGCATTCCCGCCAGCGAAATGCAGGCGCGCCTGGCCCCGACCTTGCGCAAGAAGGCACACAACTACCGCGAGCGTGGCATCGACCTGGGCGAGCTGGACCTGGTCGCGTTCGTCAGCCTCAAGCGGGCCGTGCTGGACTGCAACAGCCATTTCCCACCGCCCACCGAGTACCTGCGCCAGGGCTGGCGCTCGCTGTCGCTGGTCGGTCCGCGCTTCGCCCGCGTGCTGTTCGCCCACCCGGACGCCCCGGATTTTCTGCGCCACAACCTGGGCCGCAGCGTGCTGTTCGACATCGGTATCGGCTTGTGAGCCCGTTGCAGGAACTGCTGGCCGATGTGCCGCAAAGCGGACGCGTGCGCTGGATTGGCGTGCGCCCCAAGGCACGGGAAGCCATGCTCGAAGTCGAAGCCGTCGAGGCCCGCCGTGAAGCCGGACTGACCGGCGACCACAGCCGCCCCGGACCACGCAACGCACGGCAGGTCACCCTGATCCAGTGGGAGCACCTTGCCGTGGTCGCCGCCCTGCTCGGCCGCGACACGCCACTGCCGCCGGACGAGCTACGGCGCAATATCGCGGTCGCCGGCATCAACCTGTTCAGCCTCAAGGGCCGCTATTTCCGCATCGGCCAGGCGCTCCTGCAGACCACCGGCTGGTGCCAGCCCTGTGCGCGCCTCGAAGAGCGCCTGGGCCGTGGCACCTTCCAGGCCATGCGCGGCCATGGCGGCATCACCGCACGGGTGATCGAGGGCGGCATCATTCGCCTCGACGACAGCGTGCGAGTCGAAATCCTCGACAACCTTTCTGACCCGCAGGACAACGACGCTCGCCAAGGCTGGCGGGCGCGCCTAGAATAGCCGCATTCACGCAGAGGCCCTTCCATGACCAGCCGCCTGAGCCCCGAAGACCAGCAGAAAGTCGATCAGTACCTGAGTGCGCCGCAGCATCAGGTCGAGCGTCAGCCCTTTCACGTCTGGCGCCTGCTCACCATCGTGCTGATCGCCGTCATCGGCCTGGGCCTGCTGAGCCGCTTTCTGAGTCGACTGGTGCTATGAGCTGCCTCGCGCTCGCCCTCTCGCACTCACACCGTCTTTTTCAAAGCCTTGTGAGCACTTTCCATGTCCCATCGCATCGTGATTGTCGGCGGCGGCGCCGGCGGTTTGGAGCTGGCCACCCGCCTTGGTAGAAAACTGGGCAAGAGCGGCGCAGCCCGGATCATCCTGGTCGACGCCAACCTCACCCACATCTGGAAGCCCCTGCTGCACGAAGTGGCGGCCGGCTCGCTGAACTCCTCGGAAGACGAACTGAACTACGTGGCGCAGGCCAAGTGGAATCATTTCGAGTTCCAGCTCGGCCGCATGTCCGGTCTCGACCGAGCGGACAAGCACATCACCCTGGCCCCCACCCTGGACGATGACGGCCAGGTGCTGATGCCCGAGCGGCGCATCGCCTATGACAGCCTGGTGATCGCGGTGGGCAGTACCACCAACGACTTCGGCACGCCCGGCGCCGCCGAGCACTGCATCCTGCTGGACACCCGCGAGCAGGCCGAGCGCTTCCACCGCCGCATGCTCAGCCACTACCTGCGCGCCCACGCCAGCGAGCACGAGGATGGCTCGCAGATCAACATCGCCATCGTCGGTGCGGGAGCCACCGGGGTGGAACTGGCGGCCGAGTTGCACCATGCGGCGAAACAGTTGGCAGCCTACGGCCTGAACCGGATTCGCCCCGAAGACATGCGCATCACCCTGATCGAAGCGGGCCCGCGCGTTCTCCCGGCCCTGCCCGAGCGCATCGCCCGGCCAGTACACAAGACCCTGGAGAAACTCGGCGTTACCGTGCTGACCGGCGCCGCCGTCAGCGAGGTGACGGCCGAAGGCCTGAAGACCGCCGACGGCAACTTCATCCCCGCCAGCCTGAAGGTGTGGGCCGCCGGTATCCGCGCACCGGGTTTTCTCAAGGACCTGGATGGCCTGGAGAGCAATCGCATCAACCAGCTGCAGGTACGCCCGACACTGCAAACCACGCGGGATGACGATGTGTTCGCCTTCGGTGACTGCGCCGCCTGCCCGCAACCCGGCAGCGAAGGGCGCAACGTCCCTCCGCGCGCTCAGGCCGCGCACCAGCAGGCGTCTCTGCTGGCCAAGTCGCTGCGCCTGAAGATCAGCGGCCAGGCACTGCCGGAGTATCGCTATCGTGACTACGGCTCGCTGATTTCACTGTCGAGCTTCTCCGCCGTGGGCAATCTGATGGGCAACCTCACCGGCAGCGTGATGCTGGAAGGCTGGCTGGCGCGCGTGTTCTACGTGTCGCTGTATCGCATGCACCAGATGGCACTGTACGGCGTGCCGCGCACGCTGCTGCTGATGCTCAGCGACCGCATCGGCCGCAGCACCGAGCCGCGCCTGAAACTGCACTGAAAGCGGCCGCGGAGCGGCCTTCTGATGACCCTCTCCCATTCATGGGAGAGGGTGCCCGCAGGGCGGGAGAGGGCAAAACCGGCGTCCACATACCCCGCTTACCCCCTCCCCCCCCCCCTCTCCCGCAAGCACAATAGGAGAGACAAGCGAGTGACCACGCCGCAACACCCGAACGCCAGACACGAAAAAGCCCGCGCTAGGCGGGCTTCTTCGAATGGTGGTGGGTCGTGTAGGATTCGAACCTACGACCAATTGGTTAAAAGCCAACTGCTCTACCAACTGAGCTAACGACCCAAATATGGTCGGGGTAGGGGGATTCGAACTCCCGACATCTTGCTCCCAAAGCAAGCGCGCTACCGGACTGCGCTATACCCCGATTGGAATTTGGCTCCGCGACCTGGACTCGAACCAGGGACCCAATGATTAACAGTCATTTGCTCTACCGACTGAGCTATCGCGGAACTACTGACATTCCAGCCTCAACCGCGTTTCGCTTTCGCGTTGCCGCTGCTGAGGCGCGCCATTTTACGTAGCAAAAATTCCCTGTCAACCCCTGCAAACTGCTTTTACGACAATGCTTTGCAGCACGGGCATGGACTACTATATGTTTCATCGAACTGCGGCACGACGCAGGACGCGCCAGACGACGACGCCAGTTAGGACAGTCCATGAGCAGCCAGGACCAGCCCCCCATTCACCCCAAGGTGGTCAGCCTCGCCAGCCGCGGCATACAGCCGCGCTTCAGCGACCTGGTGCAGGCGTGCCGCAAACTGGTGATGAATCGCCTGGCGGAGCACCTCAACGGCGTCTTCGGCCAGGTCGACGACACCCTGTTCGAGTGCGCCGAGAAGGCCGAGAACAACAAGGTGCAGACGCTGTTCTTCGACAGCATGCGCGAGATACGCCGGCAACGCCCGCAGATCGAGCGCAGCTATCACCAGCAGATCGCCACCAACTTCTCCGATTTCCTCGACGGCAAGCTGCAGAGCCAGACCGCCGCGCAACTGGACTCCGAACACCTGGAGCTGGTGCAGAACGAAGATTACGAAGAGACCCTGCAAGTCACCAACATGGTCAGCCGGGTCAAGGCCCGCTGCACGCAGCAGCTGTTCGCCCTGGAGCAGCGCCTGGCGCTGCTCAACAACGGGCAGAAGCTCGGCGAGGACAACAACCCCTTCGGCCCGCAGGCCATCGCCCAGGCCTTTCGCGAGGCACTGGCGCCCTGCCCGTTCCCGCTGCAGATCAAGACCATCCTCTACATGCTCTTCGATCGCCATGTGATGCAGAGCCTGGACTCGCTGTACGGCGCTCTCAACCAGCGCCTGATCGACGCGGGCGTGCTGCCCAACCTCAAGTACAGCGCACAGATCAACCCGAGCGTCAGCCGCCCGGATGCACCCAAGGCAGAAGCCCCCGCCCCGGCGCAGCCAGCCACCGGCAAACCCGGCACGGCCCCGGCGAGCGCAGAGCCCGCGTTGCTCGACCTCGATCTGAGCGCGCCGCCCCCGAGCGATCCCTCGGCGCTGTTCAGCGGCCTGTCCAGCCTGCTGGACGAACATCGCCACAGTCATCCGGATGCCCCCCTGCTCGGCGGTACGCGCAGCATCGTCAGCTTCTCGCCGCGTGAGGCCAGCCGGACCTACAGCGCCAGCGAGCTGCTCGCCGCGCTCAACCGCATGCAACAGCAGTCGGCGCACGAACTGGCCCAGCGGCTACAGAAGCCGCAGGCGGTCGAGGGCCTGAAGGCCGATCTGCAACAGCAGCTGGAATCCCACAGCAGCCTGCCCGGCGACAGCAAGGTTTCCGAGCAGGAAGCCGATGTGATCGACCTGGTCGGCATGCTGTTCGACTTCATCCTCGACGACGAGAATCTGCCGGACGCCTGCAAGACCGCGCTGTCGCACCTGCATACGCCCTACCTGAAAATCGCCCTGATGGACAAGGCGCTGTTCACCCAGCATCACCACCCGGCGCGGCGCCTGCTCAACACCATGGCCCAGGCCGGCGTGCTGTATGGCAGCGAAGGTGACGAGCGCGGCTTGCTGGCCAAGATGCAGTGGGTGGTCGAGCGCGTGATTCACGGCTTCAGCGGCGACCTGGCGCTGTTCGACGGCCTGATCGAAGAGTTCAACGAATATGTCGACACCCTGCGCCACAAGGTCGAGCTGCGCGAGCGCCGTGCGGTGGAGGCCGCCAAGGGCAGGGATCGTCTGCTCGGCGCGCGCGAGCAGGCTCTGGACGTGGTGCAGCGCTGCCTGGAGCAACGCGACCTGCCGGCGATCATCCGCAACTTCCTCGAGCTGACCTGGGCCGACGTGCTGGTCTTCGTCCTGCTGCGTCATGGCGAACAGAGCGAGGAATGGCGACGTGCCAGCGAAGTGGCCGAGCAACTGGCCTGGAGCGGCACCCCGCTGGACGAGGCGGACACGCAGCGCCTGCAGGAACTGCGCGTGCCGATGCTCAGCGACCTGCGCAAAGGCCTGGAGTTGCTGGGCGGCTACCACGAGGATGGCATTCGTCGCCTGCTGCAGGACCTGGTCGCCTGCCAGCACGCCGTGCAGGCCAAGCAGCCGCAACTGGCCGCGCAACTGAGTCCCTCCCTGCCGGAAAGCCCGCTGGGTGCCATGCTCGGCGAGGATGCCGACCTGGTGCGCCAGGCGCCGTCACGCAACACGCTCTCGACACGTGCGCAGGCGCTGGCCAAGGAATTGGCGGACGTCGAGTTCGGCACCTGGTTCGAATTCGTCAGCAATGGCCAGAGCCGCGTGCTCAAGCTCTCCTGGTTCAGCCCGACCACGCACAACTACATGTTTGTCGACAACAGCGGTCAGCGTGTCGCGATCAAGCCGCTCACCGTACTGGCGAACGAAATGGAGAAGGGCCTGGCCCGCATCGTCACCCCCGAACGCGCAACACCACTGGTGGATCGCGCACTGACAGCCATCTACCGCGTGCTGCAGCGTTTCACTGGCCGCGCAGCCGAACCCCGCTGAGGAATTTCCATGGAAGAGCGTCGCCAACATAGCCGCCATGGCACCGAGATGCAGCTGGAGGTCTTCGACCTCAACAGCGGGCAGCGCCTTGGCCGTATCGTCGACCTGTCCGCGGACGGTTTCATGCTGTTCAGCGACACCCCGCATACGGCCGATGCCGTACTGGAGTGCCGCCTGGTCTGCACCTCGGAAACCCATGGCCTGCAGGAAGTGCACCTCGGGGCGGACTGCCTGTGGAGCCGGCCGGGTGCCGACGGCCAGCATTGCTGGGCCGGCTTCCATATCATCGACCTGGCCGAGGACCAGGCCAGGGCGCTGGAAGCGCTACTGGCCAAGCTGTAGCCCCCGCCCGCCTGGCGCAGATGGCCACCGCGCCCTCTGCGCCACAACGAAAAACGGAGCCCGCAGGCTCCGTTTTTCATCCACCGGACGCTTACTGCGCCAGTTTCTTGTAACGCACGCGGTGCGGCTGCGCGGCGGCGTCGCCCAGGCGCTTCTTGCGATCGGCTTCGAACTCGGTGTAGTTGCCTTCGAAGAAGTTGACCTTGGCATCGTCCTCGTAGGAGAGGATGTGGGTGGCGATACGGTCGAGGAACCAGCGATCGTGGGAAATCACGATGGCGGCGCCGGGGAAGTCCAGCAGCGCGTCTTCCAACGCACGCAGGGTTTCCACGTCGAGGTCGTTGGACGGTTCGTCGAGCAGCAGCACGTTGCCGCCCTGTTTCAGGGTCAGGGCCATGTGCAGACGGCCACGCTCACCACCGGAGAGGTCCTTGACGAACTTCTGCTGGTCGGCGCCCTTGAAGTTGAAGCGGCCGACGTAACCACGCGACGGCACCTCGTAGTTGCCCACCTTGATCATGTCGAAGCCGTCGGAGACCTGCTCCCACACGGTCTTGTTGCCTTCGAGCGCCTCGCGGCTCTGCTCGACGCTGGCGATCTGCACGGTTTCACCGATCTCGATGTGGCCGGAGTCCGGTTGTTCCTTGCCGGTGATCATGCGCAGCAGGGTCGACTTACCGGCACCGTTGCCACCGATCACGCCGACGATGGCGCCTTTCGGGATGCTGAACGACAGGTCGTCGATCAGTACGCGGTCGCCGAAGGACTTCGACACATTGACGAAGTCGATGACCTTGTCGCCCAGACGCGGACCGGCCGGGATGTAGATCTCGTTGGTCTCGCTGCGTTTCTGGAATTCCTGCGACTGCATTTCCTCGAAACGCTGCAGACGCGCCTTGGATTTCGACTGACGCGCCTTGGCGCCCTGGCGAACCCACTCCAGCTCGGCCTTCATGGCCTTGGCGTGCGACGCCTCGGCCTTGGCTTCCTGGGCCAGACGGTTGGACTTCGATTCCAGCCAGCCGGAGTAGTTGCCCTCGTAGGGGATACCGTGGCCACGGTCGAGTTCGAGAATCCAGCCGGCGACGTTGTCGAGGAAGTAACGGTCGTGGGTGATCGCCACCACGGTGCCGGGGAAATCGTGCAGGAAGCGCTCCAGCCAGGCCACCGAGTCGGCGTCCAGGTGGTTGGTCGGTTCGTCCAGCAGCAGCATGTCGGGCGCCGACAGCAGCAGACGGCACAGCGCCACACGGCGCTTCTCGCCACCGGAGAGGTGCTCGATCTTGGCGTCCCAGGCCGGCAGACGCAGGGCGTCGGCGGCGACTTCCAGCTGGCGCTCCAGGTTATGCCCATCGGCGGCCTGCAGAATGGCTTCCAGCTTGGCCTGTTCGGCGGCCAGCGCATCGAAGTCGGCATCCGGCTCGGCATAGGCGGCGTACACCTCGTCGAGACGTGCCTGGGCCTGCTTGATCTCGCCTACTGCCTCTTCGACGATGTCGCGCACGCTCTTGGTCGGGTCAAGCTGCGGTTCCTGCGGCAGGTAACCGACCTTGATGCCGGGCATGGGACGGGCTTCGCCGTCGATCTCGGTGTCGACGCCCGCCATGATGCGCAGCAGCGTCGACTTGCCGGCGCCGTTGAGGCCGAGCACACCGATCTTGGCGCCCGGGAAGAACGAGAGAGAGATGTCCTTGAGGATTTCACGCTTCGGCGGGACGACCTTGCTGACCCGATGCATGCTGTAGACGTACTGAGCCATGGAGAACCTGACTGGTGAGAATGAGAGCTGAAAAAGTGGCGCACCCGGCACGCGTGGCGAAAACGTCGTGGGGACGCTGAACGTGCGATGCGCAACCGTCGTTTGCCGTCTGCGGCCGTTTTCGCGACCTCCGCAGCCTGACAGCGTGCAGAGACCTTAGCCGCCACGGAGAGGAACGCCAAGTATGGCGCGGACAGTTTGCGCACGCGGCGCAAAGCTACCGCAATGCAGGCGACAGGGCAAACTACGCTCGTCGAGCGGAACTGGCACTTGGCCACATTTACAGGCATTCTAGCCGGCTGACGTGAGCAGAGGCCCGCTCGCGCTTGTCATAGCAGATACAACCCCGCACTGGCTGCAGGCTCATAGAACGTGTCGACTCCCTCATCCCAGCCGAACTCCCCCACGGGCGAGTCGCGTGCGCCAAGGCGTCGCGAAGCGCTGCGGCGTGCGCTGGTGGTCCTGGTGCTGGCGATTCTGGGTCTGCTGGCCTGGCAACTGGTGCAGGAGCATCGGCAACTGCTCGGCAGCCAGAAGCAGCTCAGCCTCAGCTACGGTGAACAGCTGGCCAAGCACCTGAGCCTGAGCATGCGCCTGAAGGCCCAGGCCGGGCAGGCCATGCTGCACAGCGCGGAGGACGCCAAGCACAGTGACGCCGAACTGCTCGGCACGCTGCGCAGCATTTTCCCGACCCTCAGCAGCATGGCCTGGTTCGACGCCAACGGTCAGTTGCTCAGCGACAGCTTCGCCAGTGCGAATGACCGCAGCTTCATTCGCAACCAGCTGCAGCGCAGCGCTTCGGCTGCCTACCATTTCGCCTTCAGTGCCCAGGACGGCGGCGCCCTGTACCTGCTGCTGAGGCAGGCCGACGGCAGCCATCGCGTCCTGCGCATGAGCACCAAGGCGCTGAGGAACTGGCTGCGCGAGCAACACCAGAGCGAACACGACTGGCTGCTCGAGGACCAGCAGAGCCTGCGCGTCATCGCCCGGGCCGACCACCTGCAGCAGGCGGCCGGCAGCATCGCACCGGTCACCGGCGCCGAGCAGGCGCAGAGCCTCGCACAGATTCCCCTGCCCGGCAGCGACTGGCAGCTGCGCCCGCTCTTCGATGCCGATCGCGCCAGCAACGAACTGATGCCAACGCTGGCCGGCAAGTTCCTGCTGTTCGTCCTGTGCTCGTTGCTGACGCTCCTCGCCCTCTACGGCCTGCAACGCGAGCAGCGCCGCCTGCAGCGCCTGAACACCGAATCGCGGCGCTCGCTGCATCGCGCCGCCAGTGCGCTCGGGGCAGTCGAAGAACGCATTCTCGTGACCCAGTCCGATGGCAAGCTGCGCTACCTCAACCCGCAGGCCGAGGCGCTGTTCGGCCTCAGCAGCGAGGCCGCCTGGGACCTGCACCTGCTCGACCTGCTGCCCGACCTCGATCCGTTGCTGCTCAACAGCCCGCAGTTGGCCGGCGACCCCGGCCCCGAGCTGGTCCGGGTGGAGCGCCAGGGCAGCGCCCGCCTGTTCGCCGTGACCCGCAGCGACATCGGCGACGCCGGGCTAAGGGGTGGCTACGTCTGGGTACTGCGCGACGTGACCGACGAGCAGCAGGCGATGCGTGTGCTGCAGGAAACCCGCAGGCGCTATCAGGACATCTTCGACGGCACCGGGGTCGCCCTCTGCGTGCTTGACCTCTCCGGCCTGCGCAGCCTGCTGCTGCAGAACAAGCTGCGCGATGCCGCCGGCCTCCAGCGCTGGCTGAAAGCCGATGCCCAGCACCACACACTGCTGCTGGACCAGCTGCGCATCACCGAGGCCAATCAGGTGGCGCTCAACCTGCTCGGCGTCAAATCCATCGAGCAGGCCTGGCATCAGCTGATCGACAGCGGCCCGATCAGGCCGGACGACCTGCGCTACCGGCTGGCGGTCGCCGTGCTCGAAGGTCCCAACCTGGTGGAGCTGGAGACCCAGCTGGTCACCGCGCAGGGCCTGCAGCGCCATGTCTGGCTGGTCCTGCGCCTGCCGGAGATGATCCAGGACTACCAGGCCGTGACGCTGAGCATCAGCGACATCACCAGCCGCAAGCGCATCGAGCTGTCGCTGATCGAGCGCGAGCGCTTCTGGTCCGAGGTGGTACGTTCGGTACCCGACCTGCTCTACGTGCATGACATGCAGAACCGCCAGGTGCTGTTCAGCAACCACAGCCTCGGCCTGCAACTCGGCTACAGCAAGGCCGAGCTGCGCAGCATGCGCGAGGATTTCTGGGAGCAGGTGCTGCACCCGGACGACAGCGACTACTACTGGCGTATCCGCAACCTGCAGAAAGTGGTCGGCGACGGCCTGCTGCTCGAGTCGGTGCTGCGCTGGCGCCACCGCGACGGCCAGTGGCGCTGGTTCAGCATCCGCGAGCAGGCCCTGGCGCGCGATGAGCGGGGCCGGGTAAGCCGCCTGATCGGCGTCGCCAAGGACATCACCGAACAGATCGAACGCAACCAGTCGCTGCGCGACAGCGAGCAGCGCTATCGCCTGCTGGCGGAGAGCATCAGCGACGTGATCTTCTCCACCGACAGCAGCCTGGCGCTGAACTACGTCAGCCCCTCTGTCGAGCCGGTGCTGGGCTACTCCGTCAACTGGGTCATGGCCAACGGTTTCGCCAACATGGCCGCCAACCCGCAGCAACTGGTCGGCCTCAACCACCTGCTCGAGCGCATTCGCGATGCACTCGGCGAACGCGATCGCCTCAACCGCCTGCGCGACGAACTGCCGGACCAGCTGTTCGTGTTCGACTGCCTGCGCGCCGACGGCCACAAGATCCCGGTGGAGCTGCGCCTGGTGCTGATGTGGGACGAGAACGGCCGTTTCGAGGGCATCCTCGGCGTGGGCCGCGACATCAGCCAGCAGCGCCGCGCGGAAAAGGACCTGCGCATGGCGGCGACGGTCTTCGAACACTCCACTGCCGCGATCCTGGTGACCGACCCGGCCGGCTACATCGTTCAGGTCAACAAGGCGTTCAGCCGGGTCAGCGGCTATTCCGCCGGCCAGGTGCTCGACCAGTTGCCCGGCATGCTCACCGCCGATCGCCAGCAGGCGACGCACATGCAGTACATCCTCGGCCAGCTCAACCAGCGCGGCAGCTGGGAGGGCGAGGTCTGGCTCAAGCGCAAGGGTGGCGAGAACTTCCCGGCCTGGGTCGGCATCACCGCGGTGCACGACGAGGAAGGCGACCTCGTCAGCTACGTGTGCTTCTTCAGCGACATCAGCGAGCGCAAGGCCAGCGAGCAGCGTATCCACCGCCTGGCCTACTACGATGCCCTCACCCACCTGCCCAACCGCACGCTGTTCCAGGACCGGCTGCACAGCGCCCTGCAACATGCCGAACGGCATGACGAGTGGGTGGTGCTGATGTTCCTCGACCTCGATCGCTTCAAGCCGATCAACGATTCGCTGGGCCACGCGGCCGGTGACCGCATGCTCAAGGACGTGGCCGTGCGCCTGTCGGCCTGCGTCGACGGCGACGACACCGTCGCGCGCATGGGCGGCGACGAATTCACCCTGCTGCTGCAACCGCGCGCCAGTCGCGAAGGTGCCCTGAACCGCGCCATCCATGTCGCCGAACAGATTCTCGCCAGCCTGGCACGCCCCTTCGTGCTCGAAGGACGCGAGTTCTTCGTCACGGCCAGCATCGGCATTGCCCTCGCCCCGCAGGACGGTGACGAGCTGAGCCAGCTGATGAAGAACGCCGACACCGCCATGTACCACGCCAAGGAACGTGGCAAGAACAACTTCCAGTTCTACCAGGCCGACATGAACGCCAGCGCCCTGGAGCGCCTGGAGCTGGAGAGCGACCTGCGCCATGCCCAGGAACAGGGCCAGTTCGTCCTGCACTACCAGCCCCAGTTCTCCGGCGACGGCCGCCGCCTGACCGGCGTCGAGGCCCTGCTGCGCTGGAACCACCCGAGCCGTGGCCTGGTACCGCCGGACGATTTCATCCCGGTGCTGGAAGAACTCGGGCTGGTGGTACAGGTCGGCGAATGGGTCCTGGAAGAAGCCTGCCGCCAGCTCAAGGCCTGGCACGACGAGAAGATCCGCATCCCCAAGGTCTCGGTCAACCTCTCCGCCCGTCAGTTCGCCGAAGGCGACCTGAGCGCGCGCATCGCCGCCGTCATCGAACGCACCGGGCTGCCGCCAGCCTGCCTGGAGGTCGAGCTGACCGAGAGCATCCTGATGCACGACGTGACCAGCGCCATGCAGACGCTGCACGAGCTCAAGCGCCTGGGCCTGTGCATCGCGGTGGATGACTTCGGCACCGGCTACAGCTCGCTGAACTACCTCAAGCAGTTCCCCATCGACGTGCTGAAGATCGACCGCAGCTTCGTCGACGGCCTGCCGGAGGGCGAGCAGGATGCGCAGATCGCCCGCGCCATCATCGCCATGGCCCACAGCCTGAACATGATGGTGATTGCCGAAGGCGTGGAGAGCCAGGCGCAACTGGACTTCCTGCGCGAGCACGGCTGCGACGAAGTACAGGGCTACCTGCTCGGGCGGCCGATGCAGGCCCAGCAGTTCAGCGCCCGGCTCAACGCTGCCGAGCTGTTCATGCTCATCTGAACGACGCGCATGAGGGCCACTTGTCTGCCTCATGACCGACCTTCATATGCCTGAATGCGACCTTTGCGGTAGAATCCGCCCCTTAATTTCTTCCGCCCAACTGGTTTTCAGGGGATTGCCATGTTCAGCCGTGATTTGAATCTCGCTCGTTTTGACGCCGAACTCTTTGCCGCGATGGAGCAGGAAGCTCAGCGCCAGGAAGAGCACATCGAGCTGATCGCCTCGGAAAACTACACCAGCCCGGCGGTGATGGAAGCCCAGGGCAGCGTGCTGACCAACAAGTACGCCGAAGGCTACCCGGGCAAGCGCTACTACGGTGGCTGCGAGTACGTCGACGTGGTCGAGCAGCTGGCCATCGACCGCGCCAAGGAGCTGTTCGGCGCCGACTACGCCAACGTCCAGCCGCACTCCGGCAGCCAGGCCAACAGCGCCGTGTACATGGCCCTGCTCAACGCCGGCGACACCGTACTGGGCATGAGCCTGGCCCACGGCGGCCACCTGACCCACGGCGCCAGCGTCAGCTTCTCCGGCAAGATCTACAACGCCGTGCAGTACGGCATCAACGACCAGGGCCTGATCGACTACGACGAAGTCGAGCGCCTGGCCGTCGAGCACAAGCCGAAGATGATCATCGCCGGCTTCAGCGCCTACTCGCAGGTACTGGACTTCCCACGCTTCCGCGCCATCGCCGACAAGGTCGGTGCCTACCTGTTCGTCGACATGGCCCACGTCGCCGGCCTGGTCGCCGCCGGCCTGTACCCGAACCCGGTGCCGTTCGCCGACGTGGTCACCACCACCACCCACAAGACCCTGCGCGGTCCGCGCGGAGGCCTGATCCTGGCGCGCAAGAACGAAGAGCTGGAGAAGAAGTTCAACTCCGCCGTCTTCCCAGGCGGCCAGGGCGGCCCGCTGGAGCACGTCATCGCCGCCAAGGCCGTGTGCTTCAAGGAAGCGCTGCAGCCCGAGTTCAAGGCCTACCAGGCCCAGGTGATCAAGAACGCCCAGAGCATGGCTCAGGTGTTCATCGAAAACGGCTACGACGTGGTTTCCGGCGGCACCGAGAACCACCTGTTCCTGCTGTCGCTGATCAAGCAGGACATCACCGGCAAGGACGCAGACGCCGCCCTGGGCCGCGCCTACATCACCGTGAACAAGAACAGCGTGCCGAACGACCCGCGCTCGCCGTTCGTCACCTCCGGCCTGCGTATCGGCACCCCGGCCGTGACCACTCGCGGCTTCAAGGAAGACGAGTGCCGCCAGCTGGCAGGCTGGATCTGCGAAGTGCTGGCCAATATCGGCAACGATGAAGTCGAAGGCCGCGTGCGCGAGCAGGTCAAGGCCCTGTGCGCCCGCTTCCCGGTCTACGGCAACTGAGGCTCAGCCTGAAATGAAGAAGCCCGCCGATCGGCGGGCTTCTTTTTGCCTGGGATTCAACGCAGCACGTCAGGCCGGTTGTTTCACATAGCGCGCCAGCTGGGCGTCGCGGCTCATCACGTCGAGGGTGGCGGCCAGTACCTGCTCGCTGGTGGCGTCGGCCTGGCTGAAGATGCTGCCGAAATTGTCGTGGGTGACCTTGGCGAAGTGTGCACGGTCCTTGGCCTCCACACCCAGCAGGGTGGCGTAGGCATCCAGCGCCTCGCCCTCACCGACCGCCATGTCTTCGGCGATGGAGTCGAGCATGCCGTTCATCGCCAGCATGGAGCGACCGTTGTAGCCCAGCGCACCGCTGGTGTCGCAGCCGTTGGTGCCGGAGGTCATGCCAAAGGTGGCATTGCCCGAGGTGCCGTTGGTGGTGGTAGCCAGGAAGTGCGGCGCCATGCCGCGCTGCCCTTCGAACAACATGTTGCCCCAGCCGCAGCCATTGCCACCGGCTGCGTCGGCAAATGCGCCAACACTGGCCATACTCAACAGGCCAAAGACCAAACCCTTGCCCAGCAGTCGCTTGCTCATATCTATCGCTCCGCAATATCGAGTAGTAAAAACCGCATAAGGAGCTTTGGCGACACTTGCCCACCTGTCAAACTGATGTGTATCTGTCGTGAGCCACGACGTGGCGCACATCACACGACCAACAGCCTTGACTATAGTGATGTAAACACCTCAGGAGCATGGGCATGAGTGAACCAGCCAATGAGCGTCGGCGCTTCCAGCGCATCGCCTTCGACGCTCCCACCGTAATCGCCCAGGGTGAGCGGCAATGGAAGGCAGCGCTGCACGACATCTCACTCAAAGGCCTGCTGATCAGGACGCCGCGTGACTGGAGCGGTGACCCGGATCAGCCGTTCGAGGCGCTGGTGGAACTGGGCGGCGAAGCCCGGGTGAAGATGGAGGTGGTGCTGACCCGTACGCAGCCTCACTACCTCGGCTTCGTCTGCCGCCATATCGACCTCGAATCCATCAGCCACCTGCGCCGCCTGGTCGAACTCAACCTTGGCGATGAAGAGCTGCTGGAGCGCGAACTGGCGGCACTGGGCGAAGACGACTGAGCCGATCAGTGACGCAGGCAGGCAGCCTCGGCCTGCTCGCGGCGCTGACGTCGCGCCTGGAGACGCTGCGCCTCGCGGCGGGCATCGCGCGACTCGACAGCCTTGGCGTCGAAGTTGAAAGCACGGGAAAAGAAGTCGAAGAACAGGAACATGAGGGTGTCTCCTTGGTTGGATACACCCTCATGCTGCGCGTAGATAGCCTGCTACCTATTGATCCCGGTCAATTCTGCCCGGAGCCCCCTCGCGGCAGAACGCCGCAGCCCCGAAGCTACTCGAACAACGCATCCAGCGCCTGCTCCAGGCGCGTCACCGCGATGATCTGCAATCCTGCCGGCGCTTCCTTCGGCGCATTGCCCTTAGGCACGATGGCACGCTTGAAGCCATGCTTGGCCGCTTCCTTGAGGCGCTCCTGGCCACTGGGCACCGGGCGGATCTCGCCGGACAGGCCGATCTCGCCGAACACCAGCAGGTCATGTTGCAGCGGGCGGTTGCGCAGGCTGGAGATGACCGCCGCCATCAGCGCCAGATCCGACGCCGTTTCCAGCACCTTCACCCCGCCGACCACGTTGAGGAACACGTCCTGGTCGTAGGTGGGGATGCCGCCATGGCGATGCAGCACGGCCAGGAGCATCGCCAGGCGATTCTGGTCCAGGCCCAGGGTGACACGGCGCGGGTTGCCCAGGTGGCTGGTGTCGACCAGCGCCTGCACCTCCACCAGCATCGGCCGCGAGCCCTCCCAGGTGGCCATCACCACGCTACCGGGCACCGCCTCCTGGGCACGGGTGAGGAAGATCGCCGAGGGGTTGGAGACTTCCTTGAGGCCCTTGTCGGTCATGCCGAACACGCCCAGTTCATTCACCGCGCCGAAGCGGTTCTTCACCGCGCGCAGCAGGCGCAGGCGCCCGTCGGACTCACCCTCGAAATACAGCACGGTATCGACCATGTGCTCCAGCACCCGCGGGCCGGCCAGCGCGCCTTCCTTGGTGACGTGGCCGACCAGGAAGATCGCCGTGCCGCTCTGCTTGGCGAAGCGCACCAGCAGCGCCGCGCTCTCGCGTACCTGGGCGACGCCGCCCGGCGCGGACTGCAGCTGCTCGGTGAAGATGGTCTGGATCGAGTCGATCACCATGACCTTGGGCTTTTCCTGACGGGCGGTGGCGATGATCGACTCGATGCAGGTCTCGGTCATCACCTTGAGCTTGTCCTGCGGCAGGTCCAGGCGCCGGGCACGCATGGCCACCTGCTGCTGCGACTCCTCGCCGGTGACGTACAGGGCCGGGAAGCGCTGGGCGACATTGCACAGGGTCTGCAGCAGGATGGTCGACTTGCCGATACCCGGATCACCACCGATCAGCACCACCGAGCCATCCACCAGGCCGCCGCCCAGCACCCGGTCCAGCTCACTGGAGGCGGTGGAGAAACGCGGAATCTCCTCGACGCTGACCTCGGCCAGGGTCTTGATGTTGGCCTTGTCACCCGCCCAGCCGCTGCGCCCACTGGGCGTGGCGCCCTCGACCACGGTTTCCACCAGGGTATTCCAGGCGCCGCACTCGCCACACTGCCCCGCCCACTTCGGGAAGGTGGCGCCGCACTCGGTGCAGCCGTACATGCGTTTTGCCTTGGCCATGGGGAAGTCGTCCTGCCTGTTCAACGAAGGCTGGAACGATACCGAACAACTGGATAAATTTACAGACCAGGTCTATTTCACGCGGATACGCTCATGCAGATCGAACTGCTGCCCACCAGCGCCGAACAGCTTCCGCTGCTCGCCAACCTGTACCAGTTCTATGCCTACGAAAGCTCCGACTGGGAGCAGGAGGACGTGGAAACCGACGGACGCTTCTACATCCACGAGCCGCACCTGCAACGCTACTGGCAGGACGCCGGCTGGAGCGCACAGCTGGTCCTCGCCGACGGTTTCATCGCCGGCTTCGTGCTGATCGAGCGCAGCGAGCTACCCGGCATCGACGCCCCGGAGTTCGCCGACCTGTTCATTCTGAAGAAGTACCGCCGTCGGGGCATCGGCCGTGCGCTGGTGCAGCAGCTGATGGGCGATGGCCAGCCCTGGCTGCTGCGCTACTACTGCCAGGACGAACTGGCCCGGGCCTTCTGGCAACGGCTGCTGAGCGAGTGGCCCAGACCCGCGCGCGCGATCTGGACGGAGGATGAAGCGGACGGGCTGCTCACCTACCTGATCAACCCGCCGGTGCATTGAAGCCTGGGCCGGGGCTCAGTCCTTGCAACCGTTGCCGCAACCGCAGCACTGCCCGCTGGCACGCTTGAGCTGCCGGGCCAGTTCATCCTTGAGCGCGACGCGGTTGAGCTTGAGCGCCTGCAGGGAAACGTCGTCGAGCAACTCGATGCCGTCTTCGATCCGGCAGATGCGCTTGTCCAGCACCTCGTACTCCTCGGCCTGCCTGGCGAAGAGCGCATCGCCCTGGCGCAGGCGCTGCAGGGCGTCGCGGTGCTCGGGGAAATCATGGATCAGGGGGTGATGATCGACGTGCATGGTGCAGCTCCTGGCTAAGGTGTTGATCGCAGCCTAGCCCGCCGCCGTCGCCCCACCCTTGACCCTGATCAAGCCCCCATCAGGTAGCCCCGTGCAGCAGGTCCGCGATCTCGTCCTTGAGGCCGACGCGCTGTAGCTTGAGCCCCTGCAACATCAGATCATCGGCGACCGAACGGCCGTCCTCTATCTCGTAGATGCGCTTGTCCAGTGCCTCGTACTCCTCCGCCAGCCTGGCGAAGCGCGCGTCGCTCTGCATCAGCTTGCGCAACGCATCGTGCTGCTGCGGAAATTCTCGGTTGAGCGGGTGATGTTCAAGCGGCATGGAGGACCCTCCCGGAGATCGTCCTATTCAGCCTAGTCGAAGCTGCGCCAGGCGTAGCCCCGCCACACGAGCGCAGCAGGCACCGAGAGGAAATGAAATGTTGCAGCTTGCGTGCATTGTGCAGCCTGTTTTCCGTTAAATTGGCAGGCCCTTGGTTACCAACACCCCTACATGACACTCCTGATAGCGTTCGCTGTCCTCTCCATCCTGGTTTCGTTCATCTGTTCCATCCTCGAAGCCGCGCTGCTCTCCCTCACGCCCAGCTACATCGCTCAGCAGAAGCTCGAACGACCGCGCCTGTATGAACGCCTGAAGGCGCTCAAGGACAAGATCGACCAGCCGCTGGCGGCCATTCTCACGCTGAACACCGTTGCCCACACGGTCGGCGCCACAGGCGTCGGCGCGCAGGTGACCATTGTCTTCGGCGATGGCTACCTGGGTGCCGCCTCGGCGATCATGACTCTGCTGATACTGGTGCTCTCGGAAATCCTGCCGAAGACCATCGGTGCACGCTACTGGCGTACCTTCGCGCCCTTCCTGCCCGGTCTGCTGCAGGCGATGATCCTGTTGCTCAAGCCGTTCATCTTCATGTCCGACCTGATCATGCGCCTGTTCGGCGGCAAGGAGCCGGAGCATGACGTTCGCCAGGAGATCAAGGCCCTGACCCTGCTCGGCCGCGAAGTGGGCTCGCTCGACGAGGACGAGCAGCGCGTGATCGGCAACATTCTCGACCTGCACGAGATTCGCCTGCGCGACATCATGACCCCGCGCATCGTCTGCGAATCGGCCGCGCCGGACGAGTCCATCGCCGCGTTCAAGGCCCGCGCCCGGTTGAGCCAGTTCTCCCGCTACCCGGTCATCGGCGAGGACGAGTCGCCGCTGGGCGTGGTGTTTCGCTACGACGCCCTGACCGCCGAAGATGATTCGGCAGCGCTGACCAGCATCATGAAACCGCTGAAGGTAGTGCCGGAAAGCATGAACGCCGAGAACCTGATGACCCAGCTGATGCAGGAGCGTCAGCACATGTGCCTGGTGTACGACGAGTTCGGCAGCTGGCGCGGCCTGGTGACGCTGGAAGACATCATGGAAACCATCATCGGCAAGCCGATCCTCGACGAGACCGACGACATCCCCAACATGCGCCGCTTCGCCAAGCGCCGCTGGGAGCATCGCATCAAGGCGATCCGCGAAGAAGACTGATCACCAGTAGTTCTCCACCGCCACCTGGCCCGGACGCCGGGTCAGGCTCAGGTTCAGGCCACGGGCCTTCAGGCGCTGGCGGATATCGTCGATCATCTGCGGGTTGCCGCAGATCATCACCCGCGAGTCTTCGGGCGTCAGCTGCAGGCCCGCCGCACGCTCCAGTTCGCCGTTGTCGAGCAGTTCGGTGATGCGCGCGCCCAGGCAACCCGCCGCCGGCTCGCGCGTCACCACCGGCAGGTAGGTGAGCTTGTGTGCGAACTCGGCCAGGTGCTCCAGGCTGGCGAACCCCGCGATCATCGACTGGTAGGCCAGTTCGGCGCGGGTGCGCGCGCTGTACACCAGCACGATGCGTTCGAAACGCTGCCACACCTCGAAGTCCTGGAGGATCGACAGGAACGGCGCGATGCCGGTGCCGCTGCCCAGCAGCCACAGGTCGCGGCCGTCGACGAAACGGTCCAGCGTCAGGTAGCCGGTGGCTTGTCGTTCCACCAGCAGGCTGTCGCCAGCGCGCAGACGGCTCAGCTCGCTGGTGAACTCGCCCCCCGGCACCACGATGGAGAAGAATTCGAGGAACTCGTCGTGCGGCGCGGACACCAGCGAGTAGGCGCGCCAGACCTGCGTGCCATCGGCCTTCTCCACGCCGAGACGCACGAACTGCCCGGCGCGAAAGCGGAAGCCGGCAGCGCGCGTGGTGCGCAGGGTAAACAGACTCGGCGTCAGGCCCTGCACGTCCAGCAGTGTCTGACGGGTGAACTTGTCTTCGCTGACGGTCATAATCGCCTCCTCATCGAATACCCGCCCAGTCTGGCGCAATCGGCCGACGACAAACACCGAAGGTTTGCATGCCTACTCTCGATACCCCCTTCGCCAGCCTCGACCTGCTGCGCCAGCCGCACCAACCGAACGAGCCGCTGCAAGCCTTCGACGCCGCCGACGAGTACCTGCTCAATCATCTGCATGAGCAGGGCATCCAGGCAGACACCCGGGTGCTGCTGCTCAACGATAGCTTCGGCGCCCTGGCCTGCTCGCTGGCGAGCCACTGCCAGGTGACCAGCAGCAGCGACTCGCACCTGGGCTTTCTCGCCCTGACCAGGAACCTCGCCAGCAATGGCCTCAGTGCGGACGCGGTGAACTTCGTTCCGGCCAGCGCCAGCGCGCAAGGCCCGTTCGACTGGGTGCTGATCCGCGTGCCCAAGACCCTGGCCCTGCTCGAAGAACAGCTGATTCGCCTGCATGGTCAGCTGGCCCCCGGCGCGCGGGTGGTCGCCGGCGCCATGGTCAAGCACCTGCCACGTGCCGCAGGCGATCTGCTGGAGAAATACCTGGGCCCGGTGCAGGCCTCACTGGCGGTGAAGAAGGCGCGCCTGCTGCAGGTGAGCGTCGCAGACAAAGGCGCAGCGAGCTCGCCCTACCCGACGCGCTACCGCCTGGACATCCCCGCGCTGGAGCTGGTCAACCACGCCAACCTGTTCTGCCGCGAAGGCCTGGATATCGGCACCCGGGCGTTCCTCCCGCACCTGCCGCAGCACCTCGATGCGCGCCGGGTCGCCGATCTCGGTTGCGGCAACGGCGTGCTCGGCATCGCCTATGCCCTGAACAATCCGCAGGCCGAGCTGACGCTGGTGGACGAGTCGTACATGGCCGTGCAATCGGCACAGGAAAACTGGCGCGCGGCGCTGGGGGAACGGCCGGCGACCATCCGTGCGGGCGACGGCCTGGCCGAGCAGCCGGCCGACTCGCTGGACCTGGTGCTGTGCAACCCGCCTTTCCATCAGCAGCAGGTGGTCGGCGACTTCCTCGCCTGGCGCATGTTCCAGCAGGCCCGCGCCGCGCTGGTAACGGGCGGCGAGCTGTGGATCGTCGGCAACCGTCATCTCGGCTATCACGCCAAGCTCAAGCGCCTGTTCCGTGGCGTCGAGCAGGTCGCGGCCACGCCCAAGTTCGTCGTGCTCAAGGCCAGCAAGTAAGCGCCGCGCAGCCTCGACGCTCTCCGTAGCCCGGATACCATCCGGGGCACGCGCAGGACCTACAACGTCAGGGTGAAGCGCGACAGCAAGGCACCGGGCAGCGCCATGGAGCCGGTCTGGCGGGCGCCGTAGGTGCCTCCGGGCAGCAGCAGCTCGGGCGTTCGGCTCAGCGCCTCCAGATGCTCGCCGAAGAAGCTGAACAGCGAGTCGTCGAAGCGCATGGTACTGACCGGGGCCTGGATCTCACCGTCCTCGACCCAGAAGGTGGCGAAGCGGGTCATGCCGGTCAGGCGCCCGGCCGGCAGGTCGGAGAAGTTGCAGTACCACAGGTTGCCGATGTACAGACCGCTACCCAGGCGCGCGAGCACCTCACCTTCCTCCAGTTCGCCGCCGTGCACGCGCAACGACAAGGGGTATTCGCCGCTGCACGCGCCGTTGGCGGTCAGGCCGTATTCGGCGGCGCTGCGCGAGCTGACCAGGCGCTCGCCGGGCTGCCCGGCACGGATCAGCGTCGCGGCCTGCCGCGGCCCTTCGCGGGTGAACGCCGGCGCCAGGCCGCCCTCGATACGCTCATCCATGCTCAACAAGGGGCTGAGCGCGGCCTTGCCGCTGAACAGGCGCTGCAGCGGGCTGCCGCCTGAGGCCAGCGCCTGCGCACCGAAGCCCCAGCAGAACAGGCCGAACAGCTCCTCCAGCGCCGCCGGGCTCAGGTAGGCGCGATAGTCCCCCGGCGCCAGCGCTCGCAGCGGTCGCCCGAGGTAGGCCAGTTGCTGGCGCGCGCCATGCAGCTTGCCGGCGAAGACCTCGGCATCCCAGCGCTCGCCGGCGTAGGTGCTTTTCACCGCCTGCGCGTTGCCGTGGAACAGACTGAACTCGAGATTGAAGCTGCTTGCCACGTGCCAGCCAAAGGCCCCCCAGGAGCTGGCGAAGCCCTGATACTGCGGCCCGGCGGCGAGAAAGCCGACCAGGTCCAGCCCCTGCGCCAGCTCGCTGATCTGCACGGCCATGACGGCGGCATCCTGCGGCGCGACCGCGTCGCTCGATTCGCTGCGCCAGGCCTCGCGGTTCAGGCGCAGATAGGGATCGTCAGGCAGGCCCGGCAGGATGGCGCGCAACTGCTGCACAGCCTGCTGCAGCAACGGCAGGTCGGCCTCCCGCTCGCCACTGAGCGCCAGCTTGCTCTCGGCATGGCGCAGGCCCCGGTACAGCGCCAGGGTGACGTACACCTGGCGTACCGTACCGGCCTGGCGCACACGGCCCTGATTGAAACGAATGAAGGCCGAGTCCTCGGCGTCGTAGCCAAGGGTGAAGCCTTCTTCACCGGCCAGCTGCTCCTGCAGGAAGGCGAGCAGCCCGTTGAAATGCTCACGCGCGCGCATCAGGCCGCCCCTCCGAACACATCGATGTCAGCGAATACGCAGGCCGGCGAGGCATGGCCGACGCGAATCACCTGATTGGGCTCACCCTTGCCACAGTATGGTGTGCCCAGCACCTCGAAGGTGCTGGCATCGCCCACCGCCCGCAGGTTGCGCCAGAACTGCGCGCTGATGCCGCGATAGTTGGGGTTCTTCACCACGCCCTTGAGCTCACCGTTCTCGATCAGCTGGCCCCACTCGCAGCCGAACTGGAACTTGTTGCGCGCGTCGTCGATGGACCAGGAGCGGTTGTTGCTCATCAGGATGCCCCGCTCGATGCCACCGATCAGCGCGTCCAGACGCTTGTCGCCCGGCTCCAGATTGAGATTGGCCATGCGATCGATCGGCGGCCGGTTCCAGCTGCAGGCACGGCTGTTGGCGACGCCCGGCAGGCCACTGCGCCACTGCGACAGCGCGCCGCCGAGGGGGCGCTGGAGAATGCCGTCGCGGATCAGCAGCTCGCGCCTGGCGGGCGTGCCGTCATCATCGAAGCCGTAGCTGGCCAGCTCGCCGGGGACATCCGGAGCGAAGCTGACGTTGAGCAGGGGCGAGCCGTAGCGGTAGTGACCGAAGTCCTCCTGGCGGATGAAGCTGGTGCCGGCGAAGTTGCGCTCGTCGCCGAGGATGCGGTCCAGTTCCAGCGGATGGCCGATGGATTCATGGATCTGCAGGATCATCTGGTCCGGCAGCAGCAACAGGTCGCGCGCACCGCTGGGCGTGTTCGGTGCCAGCAGCAATTGCAGCGCCTCGTCGGCGATGCGCGCGGCGCTGCCGGGCACCCCCAGTTGCCCAAGCACCTCGGCGCCACCCTGGCGCGCCAGGTGGGTCCCGCCGAAGCTGCGGCTCTGGCTGTCGTTGCCGTCGCTGGCGGTCACGCCCACCTGCGGGAACACGTAGCGCTGAGCACGGCGCAGGCGGGCCCCTGCACTGTTGAGGTAGATCTGCTGGTGATCGGTGAAGACCAGGCCCAGGTGGCTGTCCACCAGCCGGCTGTCCTGCGGGATGCCCGCTGCCTCGCTGAGCAGCCAGTCGAACCAGTGCGCCGGTTGCGCCGGCGACTGTGCGTAGCCCGGCATGACGTCATCGGCGCACGCCTGCGGCACCGGCTGCGCCAGCACGTCCAGCAAGTGCCGGCCAGCCAGGGCACGGGCAATCGCCTCGGCCCGCTCCAGCGCGTCCTGCAGGCCGCACTGGCTGATGTCGCTGGTCGCCGCATAGGCCTCGACGCCCGCGATACGCACCGTGAGCATGGCGCCGCCGTCCAGCGAGAATGACGGTGCCTGCGCCACGCGCCGGCGTACCCAGTAGGACTCCCGGCCTTCCTGGACATGACGCAGCGCCCAGAAGTCAGCCGTGGATTTCAGCGCGGCAAAGCGCCGTTGCAGGGTGTCGCTGAGGGCGAACATCGGGCCTCCTTGGCAAACGACCAGAGACGGCCAGTATGGGAACAACCCGGCAGAGGATCAATTGCGCCCTCAGCCCGGCGTGCCCAGCCCCGCCGCGCTCATGAACAGGCGCAGCAGCCAGGCCACCACGCCGAGGGCAGTGACGCTGCAGGCCCAGATCAGCACCAGCCAGCCCAGGCGCTGCCACAGCGGCTTCTTCTCTTCGACTTCGGTCATATCGCCTCTCTCGCCCCCCGATTCAACGCGCCACCCGCCGGAGCCCGCTGCCAGCGCAGCAGGCTTCGCGCAGATTCTCAGTGGTAGCCATCATCCACCGTGACCTTGCCGCGGAACACGTAGTAGCTCCAGGCGGTGTACATGAGGATGAAGGGAATGATGAACAGCGCCCCCACCAGCATGAAGCCCTGGCTCTGCGGCGGTGCAGCGGCCTGCCAGATGCTGATCGACGGCGGGATGACGTTCGGCCACAGGCTGATGCCCAGGCCGCTGTAGCCGAGGAAGATCAGCACCAGGGTGAGCACGAACGGCGAATAGTGCGCGTTGTCGGCCACCGCCTTGAGCAGCGCCCAGGTGCACAGCAGCACCAGCACCGGTACCGGCATGAACCAGAACAGGTTGGGCAGGCTGAACCAGCGTTCGGCGATGGGCGCATGGGCGAACGGCGTCCACAGGCTGACGATGGCCGTCACGCCGAGCAACACCAGCACCAGCGGTCGCGCCATGTCGTGCATCTGTTGCTGCAGGCGGCCTTCGGTCTTCATGATCAGCCAGGTGCAGCCGAGCAGCGCGTAGGCCGCGATCAGGGCCAGCCCGCAGAACACCGAGAACGGCGTCAGCCAGTCGAAGGCGCCACCGGCGAAGGTGCGATCGACCACTTCGAAACCGTCGATATAGGCACCCAGCGCCACGCCCTGGCAGAAGGTCGCGGTCAGCGAGCCGCCGATAAAGGCCTTGTCCCACAGATGCCGCTTGGCGGCCTTGGCCTTGAAGCGGAACTCGAAGGCCACACCGCGGAAGATCAGCCCCAGCAGCATCAGGATCAGCGGCAGGTAGAGCGCATCCAGCACCACCGCATAGGCCAGCGGGAAGGCGCCGAACAGCGCCGCGCCACCGAGCACCAGCCAGGTCTCGTTGCCGTCCCAGACCGGCGCGACGGTGTTCATCATCACGTCGCGCTCGCCGTCGTCACGGACGAAGGGGAAGAGGATGCCGATGCCGAGGTCGAAGCCATCCATCACTACGTACATCATCACACCGAAGGCGATGATCACCGCCCAGATCAGCGGAAGGTCGATACCCATGTTCAGTTCCTCTCCGGCAAGCTGTCGGTTTCACCGTCTTCCAGGCCTTCTTCCGCAGCGGACATCGGCCGTGCCGGGGTCCGCGGCTGGCCAGGCCCGCCTTCGGTGCTGTCCTTGCCCTCGTCGATCTTCGGCCCCTTGCGCACCAGACGCAGCATGTAGCCGATACCGGCGCCGAAGAGGACGAAATACACCAGCACGAACAACGCCAGGGTGATGCCCATCTGCGCTGCACTGTGCCCGGACGAAGCATCGGCGGTGCGCATCAGTCCATGGATGATCCACGGCTGGCGGCCGATCTCGGTGGTGTACCAGCCGGCGAGAATGGCGATGATCCCCGAGGGTCCCATCCACACCGCCAAGTGCAGGAACGGCCGCGACTGGAACAGGCGCCCGCCGCGCCGCAGCCAGGTGCCCCAGAGGCCGACCAGGATCATCAGCAGGCCCATGGCGACCATGATGCGGAAGGTCCAGAAGACGATGGTGGAGTTGGCCCGGTCCTCCGGGGCGAATTCCTTGAGCGCCGGTACCTGCTTGTCCAGGCTGTGGGTCAGGATCAGGCTGCCGAGCGCGGGAATCTCCACCTTGAAACGCGTCTCCTCGCGCTGCATGTCCGGCCAGCCGAAGAGGATCAGCGGTGTCGGCTCGTCACCGATGTTCTCCCAGTGGCCTTCGATGGCGGCGATCTTCGCCGGCTGGTACTTCAGCGTATTGAGGCCATGCAGGTCGCCGATGAAGGCCTGTACCGGCGCCACCAGCAATGCCATCCATACCGCCATCGAGAGCATCTTGCGGATCGCCGGGTTGTCGCGTCCACGCAGCAGGTGCCAGGCCGCCGACGAACCGACGAAGAAGGCGGTGGCGAGGAAGGCCGCCGTGGCCATGTGCGCCAGGCGATAGGGGAACGACGGGTTGAACACCACGGCGAACCAGTCCACCGGAATCACCCGCCCGTCGACGATCTCGAAGCCCTGCGGGGTATGCATCCAGCTGTTGGAGGCGAGAATCCAGAAGGTCGAGATCAGCGTGCCGATGGCCACCATCACCGTGGAGAAGAAGTGCAGGCCCGGGCCGACGCGGTTCCAGCCGAACAGCATGACGCCGAGGAAGCCCGCCTCGAGGAAGAACGCGGTGAGCACCTCGTAGGTCAGCAACGGTCCGGTGACCGCCCCGGCGAAGTCGGAGAAGGCGCTCCAGTTGGTACCGAACTGATAGGCCATGACCAGGCCGGAGACCACCCCCATGCCGAAGTTGACCGCGAAGATCTTCGACCAGAAGTGGTAGAGGTCGCGGTACACGGTGTTGCCGCTCTTCAGCCACAGCCCTTCGAGCACGGCCAGATAACTGGCCAGACCGATGGTGATGGCGGGAAAGATGATGTGGAACGAAATGGTGAAGGCAAACTGGATTCGGGCGAGATCGAGCGCCTCTAGGCCGAACATGTTACATCCTCATTCAGGGTTATCTCGGCCCCGGCACGCAAAGCCGAGCCATAGACTCCGAGTGTTGGAGTCGAACGCGCTGGAATTGTTCTTATGAAATGAGCAACGGCCGGCAAGCCGCTGGAGACGACGCGCGAAACGCGGCATTGATCTGGATCAATGCACGTTGAAAGACTAGCCGCTAATGGGCCACCTGGCGCTGTGGTGATTTGCCGCGTGACAGGCCGCCACAGGTGCCGCGCTCAACGGCCAAGTTCGGCGAGCAGCCACTGGCGGAACGCCTTGAGCGAGGGCAGTACCGCGTTGCGCGGCGGATAGGTCAGGCAGTAGGTGCGCTGGCTGGGAATCGCTTCGCCGACGCGCAGCAGATGGCCATGGCGCACGTCGTCCTCCACCAGCAACTGCGGCACCAGGCCCACGCCGATACCGCTGCGCACTGCCTGCAACAGGTGCGAGGTCAGCTCGAAGTTGGGCCCGCTGCGCATGCGCTCCGGGGCCAGGCCATGGCGGGCGAACCAGCTGGCCCAGAGCGGCGGATGGCTGGCCACCTGCAGCAGCGTCTGCGCGGCGATGGTCTCGGCGTCGACCACCTCGCCCGCCGCCAGCAGCGCGGGGCTGGCGACCACCACCATGGTTTCTTCCAGCAGCGGGTGCACCACCAGTTCCGGCCAGTCGCCGCTGCCGACGGTGATCGCGGCGTCGATCTCGCCGTCGGTGAAATCCACCGCCTGGATGCGCGAATGCACATGCACCTGCACGCCGGGGTTGGCCGCGTAGAAGCGATTCAGCCGGGGCAGCAGCCAGGTCGAGCCGAAGGTCGGCAACAGCGCCAGGCGCAAGGTGCCCATGCCGGAGCCATAGGCCACCGCCTGCAGCGTGGCGCTGCGGATCTGCGCCAGGGCATCGCCGAGTTCACGCAGGTACAACCGGCCCACGTCGGTCAGCACGATGTTGCGCCCCTCGCGGCGAAACAGGCGCACGCCCAGCTGCGCCTCCAGCGCCTGCACCTGACGACTGACCGCACTCTGCGTCAGCGACAGCTCCCTGGCTGCACGGGTGTAGCTCTCGTGCCGGGCAGCGGCCTCGAAGGCCAGCAGCAGCGACATCGAAGGCGTCAGGCGCCGGTGATTCATTCATATTCCTCATGAATTGATCGCGAAAAATACCCTTGTAGCACGGTCATGGCCCTTGGAAAATCGACATTATCCATAACGATACCGAGCCGTAGCCCTTCGCATTCAGAAGGTTTGAACGGCCATCTGCCGAGAACCGACCATGATTGCCCGCATTCCCACGCCCGCCGCACCGGCGGCCCCCTACCTGGCCTTTCTCGACGCCCTGCGCGGCGCCGGCTTCCGCGGCGAGATCGCCCGCGATCACGCCAGCCGCACGGTACTGGCCACCGACAACTCGATCTACCAGCGCCTGCCGCAGTCGGCGGTGTTCCCGCTGGATGCGGAAGACGTGCAGGTCCTGGCCCGTGTCGCCGCCGAACCGGCCCATCGCAGCGTGCGCCTGACTCCGCGCGGCGGCGGCACCGGCACCAACGGCCAGTCGTTGACCGACGGCGTGGTGGTGGACCTGTCGCGGCACCTCAACCGGATTCTCGAGATCGACCCTGCAGGGCGCTGGGTGCGGGTGCAGAGCGGCGTGGTCAAGGACCAGCTCAACGCCGCCCTCGAGCCGCACGGCCTGTTCTTCGCCCCGGAGCTGTCCACCTCCAACCGCGCCACCATCGGCGGCATGATCAACACCGACGCCAGCGGCCAGGGCAGCTGCACCTACGGCAAGACCCGCGACCATGTGCTCGAACTCGACAGCGTGCTGCTCGGCGGCGAGCGCCTGCGCAGTGCCGCACTGGACGACGAGCAACTGGCCCAGCAGCTGGCGCGCCAGGACCGGGTCGGCGAGCTGTACCGCTGCGCCGAGGCCATCCAGCGCGAGAAGGCCGAGCTGATCGAGGCGCGCTTTCCCAAGCTCAACCGCTGCCTGACCGGCTACGACCTGGCGCACCTGCGCGAGGCCGACGGACGCTTCAACCTCAACAGCGTGCTGTGTGGCGCCGAAGGCTCGCTGGGGCTGATCGTCGAGGCCAAGCTCAACGTACTGCCGATCCCGCGCTACTCGGTGCTGGTCAACGTGCGCTACGCCAGCTTCATGGACGCCCTGCGCGATGCCCGCGCGCTGCTCGAACATCAGCCGCTGTCGATCGAGACGGTGGACTCCAAGGTGCTCCTGCTGGCCATGCAGGACATCGTCTGGCATGGCGTGGCCGAGTACTTCCCGCAGAATCCGGACGTCCCGACCCTGGGCATCAACCTGGTGGAATTCAGCGGCGATGAGCCGGAGGAAGTCGACGCCCGCGTCGCCGCCTTCGCCCGGCACCTGCAGCACGACAGCAGCGTGCAGCGCCTGGGCCACACCCTGGCGACAGGCCGCGCCGCCGTGACCCGCGTGTACACCATGCGCAAGCGCGCGGTGGGCCTGCTCGGCAACGTCGAGGGCGAGGTGCGCCCGCAGCCGTTCGTCGAAGACACCGCCGTGCCGCCGGAGCATCTCGCCGAGTTCATCGCCGAGTTCCGCGCCCTGCTCGACGGCCACGGCCTGGCCTACGGCATGTTCGGCCACGTCGACGCCGGCGTGCTGCACGTGCGCCCGGCACTGGACATGAAGGACCCGGCCCAGGCGGCCATGGTGCGGCCGATCTCCGACGCCGTGGCCGAGCTGACCCAGCGCTACGGCGGGCTGCTCTGGGGCGAGCACGGCAAGGGGGTGCGCTCGGAATACGCGCCGGCCTTCTTCGGCGAGCTGTACCCGTCGCTGCAGGCGCTGAAGCACGCATGCGACCCGCACAACCAGCTCAACCCGGGCAAGATCGCCACGCCCCTGGGCAGTGACGAAGCCCTGCTGAAGATCGACGAAGTGGTGATGCGCGGCGACCTGGACCGGCAGATCGACGAGCGTGTGTGGCAGAGCTACGGCAGCGCCGTGCACTGCAACGGCAACGGTGCCTGCTACAACTTCGACCCTAACGACGCCATGTGCCCGTCCTGGAAGGCCACCCGCGAGCGCGTGCAATCGCCCAAGGGCCGCGCCTCGCTGATCCGCGAATGGCTGCGCCTGCAGGGCCTGGCCGGCGTCGACGTGCTGGCCCCGGTCGCCAGCGGCCCGTTGCAGTTCCTGCGCACGCTGCCCGAGCGCTGGCGCAACAGCCGCCAGGGTGGCGACGACTTCTCCCACGAGGTCTACGACGCCATGGCCGGCTGCCTGGCGTGCAAGTCCTGCGCGGGGCAATGCCCGATCAAGGTCAACGTGCCGGAGTTCCGCTCGCGCTTCCTCGAGCTCTACCACCGCCGCTACCTGCGCCCGCTGCGCGACTACCTGATCGGCTCGCTGGAGTTCAGCCTGCCGCTGCTGGCCCACCTGCCCTGGCTGTACAACGCGCCGATGGGCTCGCGCCTGGTCAATACGCTGCTGGCCGAACGCCTGGGCATGGTCGACAGCCCGACGCTCAGCGACTTCGACTTTCGCGCCGTCTGCCGGCGCTTCGCCGTGCAGACGGCGACGCCAAAGCGCCTGGCCGAACTGGACGAGAGCCTGCGCGCCAGGAGCCTGATCCTGGTGCAGGACGCCTTCACTCGCTACTTCGAGACACCGGTGTTCGCCGCCTTCATCGAACTGGCCAGCCGCCTCGGCTATCGGGTACTGCTGGCGCCCTACTCGGCCAACGGCAAGCCGCTGCACGTTCAGGGCTTCCTCGGTGCCTTCGCCCGCACCGCCCGGCGCAATGCCCGGCGCCTGCAGGCACTGGCGAACTTCGGCATTCCGCTGGTGGGCCTGGACCCGGCCATGACCCTGGTCTACCGCCAGGAATACGCCAAGCTCGACGGCCTCGACTGCCCTCCGGTGCTGCTGCCGCAGGAATGGCTGGCCGAGGTACTGCCGAGCAGCGACGCCGAGGCGCCGAGCGGCAGCTACCGGCTGCTGGCACACTGCACCGAGAAGACCAACGCCACCGCGGCCACGGCCCTGTGGGGCCAGGTGTTCCGCCAGGCCGGCCTGCAACTGGCGACACAGGCCACCGGCTGCTGCGGCATGTCCGGCACCTACGGGCACGAGGCGCGCAACCTGGAGACGTCACGGGCGATCTTCGCCCAGTCCTGGGAGCCGGCCCTGGCTCGTGAGGACGCCGGCGAAGCGCTGGCCACCGGCTATTCCTGCCGCAGCCAGACCCAGCGCCTGCGTCAGCAGCGCCTGCGCCACCCGATCGAAGCGCTGCTGGAGCACAACCGCGCGCGCGGCTAGGGCGCCACGCTGCGGCGAGACACCCGCAAGGCTGTACGGCTTCGCGCCGGGCTGAGCGCTGCAGCAGGGCGAAAAAAAGGGCGGCCACGCGCTACGCGGGCCGCCCGAATCACGGAGTTGCTTACATCGCGTGACCACGATGACTTGTGGCCACCCGTATTGGATTACCGTTCGAGGATTGCGGTCACACCTTGACCGCCTGCGGCGCAGATGGAGATCAGCCCGCGCCCCTCGCCGGCCGCCGCCAGCAGCTTGGCCAGGTTGGCGACGATGCGCCCGCCCGTCGCGGCGAACGGGTGTCCGGCGGCGAGCGAACTGCCCTTGACGTTCATCTTGCTGCGGTCGATGGAGCCCAGCGCGGCCTCCAGCCCCAGGCGCTCCTTGCAGTATTCGGCATCCTCCCAGGCCTTGAGCGTGCACAGTACCTGGGCGGCGAACGCCTCGTGAATCTCGTAGTAGTCGAAGTCCTGCAGGGTCAGGCCGTTGCGTGCCAGCAGGCGCGGCACGGCGTAGACCGGCGCCATCAGCAACCCCTCCTTGCCCTGGACGAAATCCACCGCTGCCGCCTCGCCGTCGCGCAGGTAAGCGAGTACCGGCAGGCCACGGGCCTTGGCCCACTCTTCACTGGCCAGCAGCACCACCGAAGCGCCGTCGGTCAACGGCGTGGAGTTGGCCGGCGTCAGGGTGCCACGCGGGCCGCGTTCGAAGCAGGGCTTGAGCGTCGCGAGCTTCTCCGCGCTGATGTCCGGGCGCAGGTTCTGGTCGCGGGTCAGGCCCAGGAACGGCGTCATCAGATCGTCCTGCCAGCCCTCGGCATAGGCCGCCGCCAGCTTCTGGTGACTGGCCAGCGCCAGCTGGTCCTGCTCGTCACGGGGGATGGCCCAGCGCTGCGCCATCAGCTCGCAGTGCTCGCCCATCGACAGCCCGGTACGCGGCTCGCCATTGCGCGGGATATGCGGCGCGAGGTGGCGCGGACGAATCTTCAGCAGGCTCTTGATCTTGTCGCCGGTGCTCTTGCCACGATTGGCCTCCAGCAGAATCTGGCGCAGCCCTTCGTTGACGCCAATGGGGGCATCGGAGGTGGTGTCGACGCCACCGGCGATACCGCAGTCGATCTGCCCGAGGGCGATCTTGTTGGCCACCAGGATCGCCGCTTCGAGGCCGGTTCCGCAGGCCTGCTGCAGGTCGTAGGCCGGGGTTTCCGGCGCCAGGCGCGAGCCCAGCACGCACTCGCGGGTCAGGTTGAAATCACGCGAATGCTTGAGCACCGCGCCGGCGACCACTTCGCCGAGGCGCTCGCCGTGCAGGTTGAAGCGCTCGACCAGGCCCTCAAGGGCGCTGGTCAGCATCTCCTGGTTGCTCGCCCGGGCGTAGAGGGTGTTGGAACGGGCGAACGGAATACGGTTGCCGCCTACGATGGCGACCCGGCGCAACTGGGTCATGAGGACTCCTTGCTGGTCGAGAGAGCGAAGAGACGAGCGACTGCGCGTCAGCCGGCCCCCGGAGAATGTCAGGTTTACACTTTAGCGTTCTGGCCGCACAGGCTAAACCTCGCGCCGTTGCGAACATTGGCCGCCTTGCCGGCACATGAGGCAACAGAGTCAATTGCGCTTTGCCGACTGCCGCGTACAGTGGCAGCACTTCCGATTCGTCCGCAGGAGTCTTTCATGTCCGACCGTTACCTCGCCTTCGCCAACTCCTCCACTGGCCGTCGCCTGGTCGGCGCACTCGGCCTGCCGGCCCCGGTACGCCTGGAGCGCTGGATGGCCGGCCGAGCCAGACCGGTGGACGGCGCCCTGCTGTTCGGGGGCGAGGGTGACCTGCTGAAGAGCGTGCTGCCGTTCGCCAACAAGCTCACCGACCAGCTGTTCGCCACGCGCGAGGGCCAGCTGGAGCTGCCGCGCTGGACCGCCGAGCACGGCCCCAGGCTCAAGGCCCTGGTGTTCGACGCCAGCCACCTGACCCGCTTCGAACAGCTGATCGAACTGCGTGATTTCTTCCAGCCGACCTTCAAGGGCCTGGCCAACAGCCCGCGTGTGGTGGTGCTGGGGCGCGCCCCCGAGTCGATCAAAGACCCCATCGCCGCCAGCGTGCAACGCTCGCTGGAAGGCTTCACCCGCTCGCTGGGCAAGGAAATCCGTCGCGGCGGCAGCGTGCAGCTGCTCTATGTCGGCAAGGGCGGCGACCAGCAACTTGAAGGCGCGCTGCGCTTCTTCCTGTCGCCGAAGAGCGCCTACGTCTCCGGCCAGGTGCTGCGCCTGGGCGCCTGCGCTGAACAGGTGAAGGACTGGACACGGCCGCTGGCCGGCAAGAAGGCCCTGGTCACCGGCGCCTCACGCGGTATCGGTGCCGCCATCGCCGAGGTGCTCGCCCGCGATGGGGCCGAGGTCGTGCTGCTCGATGTCCCGCAGGCGGCCGATGCACTGCAGGCCCTGGCCGCGCGCCTGGGTGGCCAGGCCGTGACCCTCGACATTTGTGCCGAGGACGCGCCACAGCGCCTGGTCGAAGCCCTTCCCGAGGGGCTGGATATCGTCGTGCACAACGCCGGCATCACCCGCGACAAGACCCTGGCGAAGATGAGCGATGCATTCTGGAACTCGGTGATCGACGTCAACCTCAAGGCGCCGCAGGTACTGACTCAGGCGCTGCTGGACGCCGACAAGCTGCACGACAACGGCCGCGTGGTGCTGATCGCCTCGATCAGCGGTATCGCCGGCAACATGGGCCAGACCAACTACGCCGCGAGCAAGGCCGGGGTCATCGGCCTCGCCCAGGCCTGGGCGCCGGCACTGGGCAAGAAAGGCATCAGTATCAACGCAGTGGCGCCGGGTTTCATCGAGACCCAGATGACCGCCGCCATTCCGCTGGGTATCCGCGAAGCCGGGCGCCGCATGAACTCGATGAGCCAGGGCGGCCTGCCACAGGATGTCGCCGAAGCCGTGGCCTGGTTCGCCCAGCCCGGTTCCGGCGCAGTCACCGCGCAGGTGCTGCGGGTGTGCGGACAGAGCCTGCTCGGGGCCTAGCCGCAACGACCCGGCGCGTAGCCTGCAATCAGGAACGCGTCGGGGTTCGGTGCACTACGACAGAAGCGTGCAGCTAGGCAGGGATGGGCGGCGACCGTCGCCACTCAAGCGCCGGCCACTTCCCGCGTCACGCTTTGCCGCGCTTGCGGAACTCCACCGGGGTCTCCCCCACCCAGCGCTTGAACGCACGGTAGAAGGTGCTCGGCTCGGAAAAGCCGGTGCGCTCGACGATCACCTCGATACGCTCATCAGTCTTGAGCAACAGGTCCTTGGCCAGGCGGCAGCGGTAATCGGTGATCAGGTCGTTGAAGCGCACGCCGGCCATCGCCAGGCGCTCGCGCAAGCGTCGGGCCGGCATGTTGAGGCGGCCGGCCACCTGTTCCAGCGTCGCGCCACCGTCGACCAGCAGCTCGGCGATCAGCTCGCGTACCTGGCGCACCAGGTCCAGGCGCTCCACCTCGGCCAGCTGCCGCCGCGCCAGGGACTCGTGCATGCGCAGCAGTTCCGGGGCGGCGTGGCGCGAGGCCTTGTCCAGCACCGCGGCATCGAACAGCAGCGCGCAGTCCTCGGCCCCCAGCCGTACCGGGCAACCATAGACCGCCTGGTAGCGCTCGGCTGGCGCACCCTCGGCGTGCATGAAACGCACCTCACGTGGACGAAAGTCGTTTTCGGTCAAGGCGGCGAACAGGCGGATCACCGCGCCTGCGAGCATCTCCGGAAAGTGCCGCGGGGTATCGGCTTCGACACCGAGGGTCAGCACCGCCATCTCGCCGTCGACGGCAAGATGGGCGTTGAGGGTATCGGAGAGCAGCCGCACGTAGCGCAGCGCATGGCGCAGACCGGCGCCGAAGGTTTCACTGGAGAGAAACAGGTATTCCAGGAGCAGGCCATGGAACGCCGGCAGATGCTCGGCCAGGAACAATCCCACATGCGCCTCGCCGCACTCTTCGCTGGCGGCTTTCCAGAACGCTGCCTGCGCGGCATGCGGGAAGCGGCCAGCCGGGAGTCCGCCAGGAGGCAGGCCAACCCGCACCAGCACACGGTCGGGGTCGGTTCCGCTGGCGCGCAGGGCATCGATTACCGGGCGCATCAGCGCCACATCGTCGGTCAGATCACGCATGATTCCTGCTGTTCTTCTTATTAGTGAGCGTTATTCGTGAACGGCGCCATCTTAGGGGCAGCGGGCCGCCGTGCGCAAACCGCGCAGCAGAGGGATTGGCTGCCCGGCATGCACGCAAGGCAGCACAGCCAATGCCAGCGCGTCAGCGGCGGTTAAGCTACTGCCATCCATTCGCCAAGGAGTTCGCCCAATGGCCATCGACTGGCTCGATCTCGACACCCCGCCGACCCTGCCCGGCCTGTTTCTGCGCGCAGCCCTGCGGCGCAAGGTGACCGGTCGCCAGCTGCCCGACCTCGGCCTGCGCTGCCGCGTGGAAGTGGACCCGCAGCACCTGGCGCGCTATCGCCAGGTCTGCGCCATCGATGACAGCCCGTACCTGCCGCCGGTGTACCCGCATGTGCTCGCCTTCGGCCTGCAGATGCAATTGCTCACAGACCGGCGCTTCCCCTTCCCGCTGCTGGGCCTGGTGCACCTGGAGAATCGTATCCGCGTGTTGCGCCCGCTGGGCGGACTGGGGCCGTTCCAGGTCAGCGTGCAGGTGGCCGATCTGCAACCCCATGACAAGGGCGCGACCTTCAGCCTGATCACCCGCCTGGAAGACCAGCTCGGCCTGCTCTGGGAAGGCGACAGCCGCATCCTCTGCCGCGCCCTGCGCCTCGACGGCCAGGTGCAACCGCGTGCCGAACGAACGCCATTGGAGCTGACGTCACTGGCCGACTGGTCCGCCCCTGCCGACACCGGCCGCCGCTATGCGCGCGTGGCCGGCGACTACAACCCGATTCACCTGTTCGCCGTCACCGCGCGGCTGTTCGGCTTCCCTCGCGCCATCGCCCATGGGCTTTGGAACAAGGCGCGCAGCCTGGCAGCGCTGCAGGGGCATCTGCCGCTGGCCGGCTACGAGGTCGAAGTGCGCTTCCAGAAACCGGTCCTGCTGCCCACCCACGTGGCCCTGCAAGCCAGTGCAGCCGCGCCCGCTGGCCAGTTCCACCTGATCGGCGAGCAGGATACGCCGCACATGGCCGGGAGCTGGCAGCCGCTGCAGCGTTGACCTAGGGCGGCAAACACGCTTGGTGCAGGAGCCGGCTTGCCGACGATCAGCGGCTGCGCGTGATCGCCGGCAACACCGCCTCGACGCCTGGCCTGAACAGGCTCCGGGAAGGCTGCCGAAGCGAGGCCCCGAGTTGCATCCGGGCGTCACACTCCGCTTGCAGCGCATGGCGTTCGCGCCGAAGCTATGCGGCTCGAAAGGAGCCAGCCGATGAACCTGCCCGAACTCACCGCCCGCATGCACGCCATTCGCGATCACAACGACTGGCGTCGTTACCAGAGCCCGAAGAACCTGGCCATGGCCGCCAGCGTGGAAATGGCCGAACTGGTGGAGATCTTCCAATGGCTGAGCGAAGAACAGTCGCGCCAGCTGCCCCCTGAACAGCTCGCCCACGCGGGGCAGGAAGTGGCCGACGTGGTCCTCTATCTCCTGCAGCTGTGCAGCGAACTGGGCCTCGACATGAATCAGGCGGTGCTCGACAAGCTCGCCGACAACGAACGGCGCTTCCTCAAATGAGCGACCGCCACTTCGATGAACTCGCCACCCGCTTCGCCGAGAAGATCTACGGCGGCGCCAAGGGTGCGATCCGCCTGGCCGTGCTCCAGGCCGACCTGGCCGAAGCCTTGCCGGAGCGCAAGCTGCGCGTGCTCGACGTTGGCGCCGGGCTCGGCCACATGAGCCTGTGGCTGGCCCAGCGCGGCCATGACGTTACCCTCGCCGAACCTGCCGAACCGATGCTCATCGGCGCGCGCCAGCGCTTCGCCGAAGCCGGACAGAGCGCCACCTTCATCCAGGCCCCCTGGCAGGAACTGCTCGGCCAGCTGCAGCAGCCCTACGACCTGGTGCTGTGCCATGCCGTACTGGAATGGCTGGCCGAACCGGCCGCCATCCTGCCGGTACTACACCAGCTGACCGAGAACAACGGCTGGCTGTCGCTGGCCTTCTACAACAAGGATGCGCTGATCTACCGCAACCTGCTCAAGGGGCACTTCCGCAAGCTGCGCAAGGAGCGCTTCGCCGGTGAAGGCCAGAGCCTGACCCCGCAACGCCCCGTCGACCCGCGCGAACTGGCCGCGCAACTCGAGCAGCACTGGCAGGTCGAAAGCCGTAGCGGCGTGCGCGTGTTTCACGACTACATGCCGCAGGAGTTCCAGGCCAAGGCCGAGTTGGTCGACCTGCTGGAAATGGAGCTGGCGCACCGTCGCCACCCCACCTTCGCCGGCCTGGGCCGCTACCTGCACTGGATCTGCCGACCGCGCTGAGCACGTTGGACGAAGCAGGCCGGGCGGCGTAGCCTGACCCTCATCGGAGATGCCGCGCGCAACCACGGAGACGACCATGCGCACCGCCATAGCCTTACTCGTCCTGCCCCTGCTGGCGGCCTGCCAGAGCCCGAATCCGTACCAGGCCGAATCGCTGCCGATGCCGCCGGCGCCCCCAGGTGCGGCCAGCACCTTCGACCACAGCGCCTATCCGGCGGCCCAGCGCGACTACGGCCGCTACCGCAGCTGGAGCTGGCTCGACGGTCGCGCGCCGGGCGGCGAGCAACTGGCCGAAAGCGTCAGCGCTGGCCTCGACCAGTACGGTCTGCGCCCCGCCCTGCAGGGCCCCGGCGATCTGCTGGTGCACGCCCGCATCAGCCAGGAAACCCGCCAGCGCCAGTACTACGACGATGTCGGTGGCTACTACGGTGCTGGCAGCCGCTGGGATCGCCACTACGGTGCCTGGGGCAGCGTGCCCATCGTGCGCACCTACGAACAGAAAGTCGCCGTGGTACGCATCGAACTGATCGACCCGCGTGACCGCCAGGTGGTCTGGTCCGGCAGCGGCGAAGCCATCGCCGGCAAGGACCAGAGCGCCCAGGCCGAGGCCATGCGCGTGGCCATCCGGGCCGCGCTGGACGGCTACCCTCCCTATTGATCGAACGCACTGGAGCTCATCATGCGCGCCCTGCCCTACCTGCTTCTCACCCTGCTGCTGAGCGGCTGCGCCAGCGTCAGCCTGGAGCACGACTTCGACCCCAGCCGCGACTTCTCCGCCTATCGCAGCTGGAGCTGGAAGGACGCCAAACTGCTCTACCAACCCGATGACGCGCGCCTCAAGAGCGACATCACCGAGGCCCGCATCAGCCAGGCCGTCGCCGACCAGCTCGAGCAGCGAGGCCTGCGCCAGGCCAGCGCCGGCCAGGGCGACCTGAAGGTACAGAGCGTACTGATCGTCGACGAGCGCCAGGACCAGATCACCACCCAGTACGGGGGAGGCTGGGGCGGGTACTGGGGAGGCTACTGGGGCGGCCCGGCCTTCACCGAAACCCGGCGCGTCGACTACAAGGTCGCCACCCTGCAGATCGACCTGTACGACGCCCGCGACGGCAAGCTGGTCTGGCGCGGCAGCGGCGAGCAGATCATGCGCAACCAGCCGCCGAGCCCCGCCGAGCGGGAACGGGCGATCCGCGACACCGTCACCCAGGTGCTCTCGCAATATCCACCACGCTGAACGAGGAACGCAGCGCGTGAATGCCCACCTGCAGCACCGCCCCGCCACGGCCGCCGACCTCCAGACCGTGGTCGGCTTTCCACAGAACGCCGATGAACTGTTCTTCTGCTACCCCAAGGCCATCTGGCCGCTGGATGTCGGCCAGCTCGCCGCCGCCATCGCCGAGCGCCGCGACAGTGTCGTCGTGGAGCTGGACGGCAGGATCGCCGGCTTCGCCAACTTCTACCAGTGGCAACACGGCGAGTTCTGCGCCCTGGGCAACCTGATGGTGGCACCCTGGGCACGCAGCCGGGGGGTGGCGCAGTACCTGGTCAGCGTGATGGAGCGCATCGCCCGCGAACACTACAAGGTGCCGCTGATGAAGGTGTCCTGCTTCAACGCCAACGCGGGCGGCCTGCTGCTCTACAGCCGTATGGGCTACCGCGCCGTCGGCATCGTCGAGCGTCGCGCCCCGGATGGCAGCCGCGTCGCCCTGGTGCAACTGGAGAAACCCTTGTGAGTGCGGTGCGGCGTGTGCTGATCATCGTCAGCAGCGGCCCCAGCACCCCGGCCCGCTGCGCCGCGCCCTTTCACACCGCCACCCTGCTGGCCTGCATGGACGCCGAGGTCACCCTGTTCCTCAGTGGTGAAGCCGCGCAGCTCGCACAGCAGTCGGTCGCCGACACCCTGCGCGCCAGCGAACAGGGCGAGCCGATTCGCCACTTCATTCAGCAAGCGAAACTGGCGGGAGCGCGCGTGCTGATGTGCCGTGCGCCGGGCGTCGTCATCGATGAGGACGCCCTGATCCCCGAGCTGGACGAGATCGCCAGTGGCGGCGAACTGGCGCAGATGATTCTGGAGTACGATCGCGTGCTGACCCTCTGAGGACTGCCATGAACCTGCACGGCCTGGCCTTTCCCGATGACCTGCTCTACGCCCCGGAGCACAACCTGTGGTTGCGCGAAGAAGCGGATGGCTGCCTCACTCTGGGTCTGACCGCATATGGCTGCGCGCTATACGGGCAGATCTTCGCCTTCACGCCCAAGCGCGACGGTCAGCGCATCGAGCAGAACCGCAGCTTCGGCGTCGTGGAGTTCGCCAAGGCCGCCTCCTCCGCACGCAGCCCGCTGAGCGGCATCCTGCACAGCAGCAACGCCGAAGTCGTCCGGCGACCGGCCCTGATCAACCAGGACTGCTACGGAAGCGGCTGGCTGGTGAGGCTGATAGCCGATGACCTGGCGCTGCTGAAAACGCAACTGCTCACTGGCGCAGCCGCCCGTCAGGCATTCGCCGAGCGGATGACACGCGACGGCTTCGACCCGCTGGCAGAGGGCGTTCAGGTACTCGGGGACTGAAGCGAAGCGCGGAGCAGCTGTGCCGTTCCCCTGTTTCAGCGCTGTTCTTGACGCAGTCGTTCGGTGGCGATGGCTAGTTTCGCTGGCGTGCAGCATCCAGCGCTATTTGACGCAGTCCAGTTCGGCTACCTGCTCGAACGCCCCGGAGTCGATCACTGGCAGCGAGTGGGGCGCTTCAACCCGTTCCTTCAGCTTGCTCGAGAACGCCATTGCAGACGGCTGATCGTTGAAACTCATCTTCAGCGAGCCTGTACAGACGATCCATTGCTCGGTCCCCTTGCTCTCAACCTTTTCAATCGCGATATCCATGCTGCCTCCATCGGTATACGGGTTCAGATCGGCAGGTCGGGTAAAAAAAAGGCCAACCATGCGGTTGGCCTTGCCTAGTAGGTATGAGCAGCCCCCACTTGCTCAGGGTGCTGCTCCAATCTCCCTCTACGACATTGCAAAAAAATGACGATAGCCGCGTTTCTCGGCCTGTCCACTCGTCCGACGCTGATGCGCTGCAACATTTCAGTAACATTCATTGCCTACCTTGCACGCGTCTAAACCGAGGGTTTCACCTTGATCCGCAACGTACGCAAGTCGCTAGACTCCATAGCAAGCAACAATGAAGACGCGGCATTCGCGCTGATGCGCGCCGCAGAGAACACTCGGGATGAGGTACTGCGCCAGCAGATGCTCCGCCTCGTCCACCGCCTCAATCAGGATGCCGTAGACCTTCGCATGCTGCGCGACGAGGTTTCCTACGTAGGCGAGAAACGCGCCTGAGCCGGCAATCATCCGCTACCAGGTACCGCCCCTCCCCCTCGCAGGATCATCAGGCTCCTGCGAGGGGGCGAACCTACGTCTTGAAAGTGGCGGAAGGCAGTGAGAGTCGAACCCGTTTGAACCGCTGCCCTTCCCTGCCCAATGCTAGCAAAATCGGGGCTTTCGTCCCTTCCCTCCTGCCCATTGCGGCACTCTGTCGCCCGTTGTTTTCGACACTTTTTCGACACGTCAGCTAGACAGGTTCGGCGGCTATGGCTAGCTTCTTGCCGTCACGCCCCTATGCCTTAGGTCTTCGGTGTCGCTTTTCCAATCTGAAAGTGTCGCGTTTCTCACCTTTGATACGTGATAAATCAAAGGCTTGCGCCGAATTATGGTTGATTATCAGACATTACTGGGGATGTTATGCGACAGCAATGTCGCCTAATTTATAGTTAGGTATCACATGGAAATTTCGCGATTGCTAAAAAAGCGCCAGCTCAATGTCCAAGAGCAGAACGCAATCGCTGAGTACAGGCTGCTCTCCATAGCCAAATATTGGCATGAGCATCCAATACCTCCGGCCCTGTACGCCTACGGCAAAGAGCAAGGCATACTCTGGAGCGGCACAATCGTTCTACAACTTGAAATAGACTTTCCAGGTATGCCGAGCCTATTCGGAAGAATCCTAACCAATACTGGTCGTTTCATTGAGTTCGAGCTAGAAACAGATAACACCCATGAGAAACTGCTTTCGGTTGAACAATGGGAGGATGTTACAAACGCCCAAAATTTCTCCGAGCACAACAAAGGCAAGGGCATTGGTCATGGAGCCATAGCAATGAAAATTCAGAACCAACTTTGTGGTGAAAACTAACCAGTGGTTCAAATCGTTCGCTTCGCTCACTGGGACGGGCTGAAGCCCGCCCCTTAACCAAACGTTAGGCAATTATGTACCGCATTCCCAGAGACATAGATCTATCAGGAATCGTTGATGAATTCACGACGCAAGTGTTGGTTGGTCAATTCGACATCCAGTTTCGCTTTGGGAGATATAAGAAAAGGGGACAGAAAAGGGGACAGATTTATTTTATGACAGACGAGCGCAATAAATAAATTTGCCCCCTTTTCACCAGCCCCCTTTTCACTAGGTTTTTATACCATGACTAAAGCAATCAACAACTCCACCCTTGTTTTTCTACTGGCAATTCTAACCGGGTGTAGCACCAACCAACCTGCTAGTGATTTCAATAACGCAAAACAGAACTCAGCCAATATAAGAATATTACTTTCTAAACTTGAGGCTAACGGCTACTCCTGCGCAGAGTCAGACATGAGAGAAAATGAGGCGCAATACTTTACCCAAAAAAATCTGGACGCGCAGAAACACACATGTACGAAATCTAAAAACGGACTCCTTTGCGTAGATTACTTATTTATAGACGTCTTTTCTGTCAATAATGAAGTTATAGGTGGTAACGGGCAGGTAGCGCCGCAGTGCCCATAACCATAACCTAAAAAATGGTTCAAATCGCTCGCTTCGCTCACTGGGACGGGCTAAAGCCCGCCCGTTAACCAAAAGTTAGGCATTTCAAGGAGAGACTGTGCATAAATCATATACCGTTCCGTATTATGTAGCGGGTGCTTCGTTTGCTCTGGCTTCCATTTCGTCAGCATGGGCAATACGAATTATTCAACAAACACACTCTGGCTGTGTTCGTTATAACGGGGCATGCGACCAACTCCTACCACAACCAATTGCTTTTGTAGCGTTTCTTGCTCTTAGTATTGGGGCCCTAACCTTGGCTATAGTTCGCCACTACCGAGCAAAACGCGAAGCCAGAGAATAAAGCGCCTAACAATTGTATACGTCCCAACAAGTAGCGATAGCAGAAAAGAAAGAAAAGGGACAGATTTATTTCATGACAGATGAGCGCAATGAATAAATCCGCCCCCTTTCCGTGTTTGATCATGGAGAAACAATGAGCGAAGTCGTAGCAGAATTAAGAAGGGGACAGATTTATTTTTTGACAGACGAGCGCAATAAATAAATCTGTCCCCTTTTCGCCACAACAGCAATGTCGTCTAATTTATAGTTATGCCAAAACACAGCATGAGATCAATGAAAGAGATGTTTAGAAAATCATATAGCAATTACAAAATGATAAGCCCTCTACCTGTATTTTGGTGGCTAGCAATCGGGCTTGCCGTGCAACTTATCTACCCTGCAACAAAACTAAATGCTGACAACACTTCGTTGACAACACTGCAGTTTGGATTGACTTCAGCCGCAGTACTTGCATTGATAACAATGTGGTTATCTTTTCTGTGGGAGGATAAGTCAAATGAGAGTAATTTTTTAAATTTCCTTTATTCTAGCTCAAAGCAATTTTCCGAACTCGCCATGGCTGCAGCTGGCTTTTCATCAGCATATTTTATTTTGCACTCAGTTTACTGGCTTCCAGCGGTGCTACTAGCTTTCTCAATTATTCTAGCCACAAGCCTTAACCATATCTTTTTGGTCGTATTCAACGAAAGTGAAGTAGGGACGTATAGGTGGGCACTTTCGCTAGATGAAAAAGCAGGTAAGGTTTGGAGCTCGTACGGGGTCAAGGTAGTTGCCGGGCTTTTAGCTCTGCTTGCGATGGCGCTGATCAATTGCACTGTAATCTGGTGGCTAAAGGCATAACAACTGGTTCAAATTCGTATGCATAAAGAAATTTACGAAAACATTCAGAGATGCTGCGGCTATGTCACTGTTATTCTTGACGATGAAGTTATTAGTCAGGGTACTTGTTTTGCATTTACGTCAGATGGCGAAGTCCTTACCGCAGCACACGTGGTAACTGGAAGGGTACCAATACTACACAAAGATTACTCAGATCCTAATGCAAAGATATTTGTCAAGTTCGCAGGAAGGCCTGCACTTGAATATAGAGTTTCTTTTTGCAGCTTAAATATCCAATGCGCTGCCTTTACTGAAACAATACAGCTTGATATTGCCGCACTTGCACCAAAAGAAAAGCAAGACGAAGAATTTCCTTATTTGCCCGCAAGAATAATTTCGCCAAACCTAGGGCAGCAAGTATTTATTTCAGGCTTCTCTGATGATCTTTCTTTACCATTTAACATTGATAGAATTGCAGAAAAAGATTTCCCCGGAATACAAGATTTTCTTTCCGCAATGAAGAAGGGCTACATGGCCGATATGATGGGGCCATTAATCAAAAGAGCTGCTATTGGCAGCCATAGAAAAATTATCGCAGAAGATTCGAGCCAGAACATCACTGTAGAAGTTGATCTATTCTATTTGGATAATGGCGTTAATAGTGGTGCTAGTGGTGGCCCAGTGGTTAACGAAGATGGTGAGGCTATCGGTGTTATATCGCAGCGAGCAGTTACCAGTGCCAGTCAAAAATCCGCGCCAGACCTTAAAGTTCCTGCTGGGGCAACAATAGCTTTATCTTTGCACCCTATGAATGCAATTCATCAAATCATGAAGAAAAACGCATAACAAATGGTTCAAGTCGTTCGCAATGACAAGCTAAAGTCTGCTCTTTAACCGAGCGTCGGCCAAAATGGAGTACGAAATGAAATTTTATTGCGCGGCCGCCATAGCCATACTAATGACCATCAATACCTTTTGTTATTCAAGAGAACTTTATCGAGCTCCCACTGCAGGAGATAGCGGCACGTATTATGTATTAACACATGAAAAAATTGACTTGAACATTAGCAAGGTTCTGACCAGTCGAATAGGGAAGAATAACGAATACACAGACTTTACTGAGCTAAATATAAACTGCGCATCAAAACAATATCTCGAACTCGCCAGCAACAACGAAGATGGGGCGCAGGAAAAACCAACGAAACCACTTAAGGCTTGGTCTAATAACTCCAAGTGGACTTCCCTTGTGGCAGGCTCCAGCAAATATGAACTAGTTCAATTTATTTGCAAAAGGCATAGAGCCAACAATACACCGCAACAATAAAATGGGGACAGATTTATTCTCTGGCTGACGAGTGCAATAAATAAACCGCTCGATATTTAATGCCTCGTTCCCTAGCAGCGTTTCAGTTCCTGTTATTCAACTGATACCGCGACTTACAATCACGCTGCCTTAGACTTCCATCCTTCCCGACGTATGAGCAGATCCAGTCCTCTGGTCTGTTCTGCTCACCGATCACCATGATCTTCTGTTCTTCCTGGCGCTTTCGGGTTTGCTCGTATGGCTCGGCGGTGCCCCACTCTCTCGCGTCGACAAGGTTTATCGCGCCCTTCGGGGTGTAGTTCTGATCGTTGAATACGGTTTGTTTGGTGGCTGGGCTGTCTGAGCTGGTGGGTTGCTCAGCTCGCTGTCGAGACATTGCGTCTCGCCTTGCCTGCTCTTCCACGATCTTGTCCCAGTCGTTCCTGGGCGTTGGCCCTGATCGGGTGATTTCTGCAACCGGCTTGGGCTTCGTCTGCTGACTGTTCGCAGCCAGGTTCTTTACGGTGTTCTTCATGAACGCCTGGCCGCCCAAGGGTGACGACCATGCCTATCACCCCTGCGATTACTGCACCCATGTTGCCGCGTTTACGCGGTTTGCTGGTCAGCCATTCGGGGGCGTCGTCTCCTTTTTTCTAAGGCTTCGATCCTAATGAGGCTCAGGGGTTGGTGCCGTCCAGGGTGAAGGGGGGAGCGGTGCACGTCATCAACACCAAATCCAAGCGTCGCCGGTCGATCCCGATACCGCCCGAGCTGGAAGCGCGGATACTCCAGCACTTCAAGGCGCACGGCCTGTTCACCAACTGCCGCAACGCCTTCGATGAAGCGGTCGACAAGGCTGGCCTACGACTACCGGCCGGACAGAAAGCCCACGTGCTGCGACACACCTTCGCCTCTCACTTCATGGCCAACGGTGGCAGCATCCTTTCTCTTCAGAAGATTCTTGGGCATTCTTCGTTGAGCATGACGATGCGCTACGCTCACTTGGCACCCGGACACATGCAGGATGTGTTGTCGTTCGGGCCCAGTCGGGACTTTCGACACTTCCGCGAACGCTGATCCAGCAGGGCAAGAAAAAGCCTTGTGAATCAATAAGGAAGGCAATCACGCCCGGTGGCGTGGCCGGGCTTCAAACCCGGTGGGGGACGGCATCCGTTCCTGGGTGAGTTCGACTCTCACTGCCTTCCGCCATTTTCCCCGCTGGAAGCCCCGAACGACGCGGGTTCTAGCGTTCTTCTTTTCCGCTATCGGCGTCAGTGTCGAATAAGTGTCGACCCCCCCTGATCGGTCCAAGCACCATGGCTTCCTTGAGATAGTCCGGCGCCAAGTGGGCATAGCGCATGGTCATTACCAGGGAGGCATGGCCGAGCACCTTTTGCAGGGTGAGGACATTCCCGCCGTGTAGAAAAGAAAAAAGGGGACAGATTAATTTTTAGACCAGTGGAGCTGCACCATAAATAAATCGGTCCCCTTTTCCCAGTGACCGAAGCTAGCGATTTGAACCAGTTGTTAAATGACAAGCTCACGAATTGCTCCGGTATCATCAACGTATTGTAAGCCGCTGTACGTTCTTGATACGCCGCTCCATGCGGCTTCTGCCAAAACGGGCAAGGCTAGCTGGTTGATATTTAGAAATTCTTTGAATTCGCTGACTGTGTTTTTATTTGGTTTTGAGGTGCCATGCCAGAATGAATGCCAATTACCATTGTGGAAAACTGAAAAAGATTCTGACCCGTCAAATAAACCTTTGAAGACTCTGCCGCCAGAGAAGCTGAAGTTCGCCAGCTCAATTTCGATAGCATGCTCTGAGAAGTCCGGATGAGTGTCGGGTATGACGAACTCAAAACTGTCATAGCCTTCCTCGTCGTTATGATATACGCACCAACGGTTACCCTCCAAGTCAGCAACCGTCAGTTCTTCTATGCGTTTTGGCATGGGACAAGTCATTGTCATTTAACGTTTGGTTAAGGGGCGGGCTTTAGCCCGTCCCAGTGAGCGAAGCGAGCGGTTTGAACCACTAGTTAGGTGCTCGCCGCGATGCTAGGGATCTGCTGAGGGCCTGCATTCAAGACTTCTTCAGGTATAAGCCTGTATAGAAGCTCGTGAGACATGGAAGAATATGATTTAAGCACATGAGCCATGTGCCGCAGGTAAAGCATGACTGTATCTTGATAGGCGATGCCGGCGGGTTGTGCAGGGTGTGTATTTATATGCATTAGCGCTCGGTTTATGAAGAGAGGTATAACTTCGTAATTTTTGCTGAGATAGAGCCCGACTATATTATTTACATAGCAAACGAGAGGGTAAAGGTTTGCTGACATTCGATATGCCTGCTCAGGGACAATGCTCGGGCTGTTCAGGATTGCGTGGAATTGCTTAAGTTTGGCACGTTCCTCTTTTGCGCCGGCTATGGATAGGTCTAGATCCATGTGTGATTGCACCTAACGTTGGTTAAGGGGCCGGCTTTGGCCCGTCCCTGTGAGCGAAGCGAACGACTTGAACCACTAGTTAGGTGCAGGGTTAACAGACAGCACTGCCTCATACACTCCGCTTTCGGGGTTGAAGGGCATAAAACTGTTTACCTCTTTCTGAACCCACAACTTACCGCACAACTGGCACTCGTAGGCCATAATAGAATTACTCAACAATGCGCTCCCGATAATGTCATAGCAGACCTCAGCCGTCTTCGGTCGCCAGGGCGTATTTCCGTATCGCTCATCTAAATGAGCTTCTAGATTTCCAGCTTTTGCTGCAGTCAATAGAGAGTTAATTTCTTGCGCCAAATTTTGAATGAACTCCTCTTCCTGCTGATCTTTTATAAGTGAGGCTTTGTAGGATAGTGAGTCCGTTTGGTCGCGGATTATATGGCCACATGTGCATGCGAGCTTACTCATGAAGCACCTAACGATTAAGCTAAGAAAAAAGGGGGGACAGATTTATCTTCTCGTAACGACACGCGGTAAGACTGTAGCAGAGAGACCAAGCAAACCCTACCCTACCAATTACGAAGCCAACCGAAACGCTGACCCATTCAGCACGAGATAACGAGCACGCAGGAAGCAGCTAGGCGCTGGTATGCTTGAGCACATGGTTCCAGGTGCGAGTAAAGTAAGCAGCGAACGGTTTGCACCAGTTGTTATGTGTCATCGTGCCATTTTTCCAGGCCGCAATTCATGCATTTATTGCTGCCAAGCAACCAGTTGACGCTGGAGTACTGTTTTTTGCATCTTGGGCACTTAAAGTTTATCAGTCGATATCCAGAGATAAAAAATATTGGCAAATAAATAGCTAGCGCCATTAGCCCAGAGTGCTTGCTGCCTGTGAGGCTCTCTAGTAATGGTGACACTTTTGCCCCGATAATAATCCAGGAAAGAAATACAGCTATAAACATTCCTCGCCTTACTCTAAAGGACATCCACTGCTTCGAGTAATTTGCGCTCATGATTCCAACACATAACATTTGGTTACGGGGCGGACTCTAACCCGCCCCCTTTTCCGCAGCGAACTACTTGAACCACTAGTTAGGTGGCGCTCAAAATTTTAGCTTCTCTACTGCTTCTTTCCAGGCTATTTCGAATTCATCCCTGGTAATTGGGGTATCGCAAAAATCAGCAATGCTCATGTTGGTATCAAGCCAGAAACCATAGTTTTCTTTATTTGGCCCCGCGATGACCGGTGTGCCATTTTTGGTTATACCGATTTCACGATTGGGTAAGCCTCTGCCGTCAAACTCTATTAGCCATTCATGTACTAGATGAAGTTTCGATTCATAGCCAGGATTGGCTCTTGGTATAAAACTCAGAAGTGCTCTTTCGATGCGCTCAACGATTGAAGGGATTGGTCGCTTCCAGTCTGTTGCTTTAGTGGTGCGAATGAATTGCACGAATAAGCTACCTAACGATTAAGCTAAGGGGCCGGCTTTAGCTGGTCCCAGTGAGCGAAGCGAATGACTTGAGCGATTTGTTAGGATGATTCTTTATACCCTTTCCCATTTTTAGACTCCTGAATGTGCCATTGCATATAAGAGAAGCATGCAAAACGTAACAACTACAGAAGCATAAGATGTCACAGCAATTACAGGAACTGGATTAAACATAAAACCATGGTCATTATAATTTGTAAGCTTGGTCAGCAGCCAATATAAAGTCGCGAGCCATGTTGGCAAAAAACCGACAACCATTATTAGAGGAATCAGGCCGAGCGACAGAAGATTTTCTAGCATATAGCTCTCTCTGGAGTTGTCCTAACGACCGAGGTGAGCGGCACGAAGTGTTCGCTCTAGTGAGTAGTTATCCGATGATTTGCACGCGGACGCGTAGCGGCCATATAAATGAAGGTGAAACTCAAGGGGGCAAAAATCAGAAAACAGCAGCTTCCAGCGAAACCAAACAGCGCTGTTTGGTTTCGCTCAATAGCAGATTTTTTGCTTTTGGGTCACCTTGATCCCATGTCATTTACGTTTCCTTACGCCGATCTGACCATCATTGGGTAACTATTAATTAGGCGACATTGCTGTCGCATAACACACCTTGGCGATGTCGGATAACGTTCCTTGTCATACAGTAAGGCCTTGATTCGCTTGAAGACAAGACGGAGGAACGCGACTCCGGGTTGGCGGAAAACGACAAAACAGCCGATCAGCCAAGGCAACGTAATGGCCAGACGCTACTGGCAGGCTTGAAAGCTGTCCAGACGGCGTGTCGAAAAAGTGTCGAAATCACTGCAAGGGATAGCGGAAAAATGCTGTAGCCGCAGGACTGCAAGGCCAGAAAAGCCGGGCTTTGCAGAGCAATGCGAGAGCGAACCAGAGGGTTGAAGCCTGGCCACGCCACCGGGCGTGATTGCCTTCCTCGTTCGTTGGCTGCGTGGTGCATGGCAGCCGTCCTTGTTCTTGCGCAAGGTAGCCGATGGCTACCGTCTTGCGTCAATGGATGTCACTGGGTAAGCAGCCCTCCTCTTCCTTGACTCCCATCAGTTGAACAGCCAATGCCGAGTCGCCGCGGATGCGGCGCTCGGTGGCCAGGCGGCGGGTGAAGCCGATGCGGTCGAAGTACTCCAGCAGCTGGATGCTGCGCTTGCGACCAACGGCGATGCGGTCGCGCCAGTCGATCACGCGCAGGCCGCCATGCTGCTGCTCCAGCGTCAGGGCATGAAATGCCAGGCTGTGCAGGGTTGGCTCGGGGTAGAACAGATCCTTGACCACCTGATGCAGCAGGCCCAGGCGCGCCAGTTTGCGCAGCAGCAGGCGTACGCTGGCTTCATCCTGCTGCACCGCGCCAGCCAGGTCGCGGACCCAGGGCGGGTCGAAGCCGCCGGCCAGCAGCAGCGGCCAGAGCCGTTCGCGCAGCGCTTCGTCCTCCGCACCCAGTTGCACGCGGTGATCCGGCAGGTGCAGCCAGGGCCCGCTGCTGCTGATGCGCCCCTCGGCCAACGCCTCGTCCAGCAGTGCGATGAATACCGGGCGCTCCAGTTCGCTCAGGGCATAACGACGCAAACGGTCGCGGTCCGGGCCGAGCTCGTCCGGCGATTCAGCATGAAAACGTCGCAGGCCTTCGACCAGCGCCTCGCGCAACGTCTGCAATTGAGTCGAATCGAACAATCGCGTGCCCTGGCGGGTGACCAGCTCGCAGAGACCAGAGGGCAACGTCCAGCTGTCACGCTGGCGGTTGAACTGGCGCTCCAGCAGGGCGGGATCGAGGCCATTGCCGGCAGACTGCAGCAATGCCGGTAGTGCTTCCTCCAGAGAGGCGCCGCGCAGCGCCTGCAGTTGTACAAGCCTCGGCGATGAGCGGCGCCCACGGGCCGGAGCGAAAGGGTCGAGTACCTGCCCTCCGCCCAGGGTGCGCTGCGCGGACTGGTCACGCAGCACCACGCGATCGCCGTGTACGGCATGCGCCGGGGCATTGAGCACCAGTTGGGCCAGGCAGGACTGGCCGGGCGCGAGGCTGTCCGTATCGAGCAGGGCGACACGCCCGCTGACGTCCTGCGCTGCCAGGTGCACGTGCACCGGCGTCCAGTGCGCCAGCGCACGTGTTTCCGAGGCGAGCAGTTGCAGCTCGATGTCCAGGCGGGTGCTCGGCGCCAGCAGCGCCGTTGCCAGCAACCAGTCGCCCCGATGCAGTTGCTCGACCGTCAGGCGCTCACCGGCCAGGTTCAGCGCTACCCGCTGGCCGGCGACGGCACGTTCGGCCTGGCGGTTCTGTGCATGCAGGCCGCGTACACGCACGCGACGCCCGGAGGGGCTGAGCAGCAACTCGTCGGCCAGCGCCACCTGCCCAGCGAAGGCCGTGCCGGTGACCACCACACCGGCACCGTCGACACTGAAAGCGCGGTCGATGGGCAGGCGGAAATAGCCCTGCGCGCTGCGCGCCGCCTGCGCGGCCGCGAATGCCAGCAGGTGCTGGCGCAGGGTGTCGATGCCTTGCCCACTGAGGCTGTCCACCGCCAGCAGCTCGGCGCCAGCCAGCGGGCCGGGGGCGAGCAAGTCGCGCACCTGCTCGCTCACCTGTTGCACGCGCACGGCATCCACCCGGTCGACCTTGCTCAACACCACCAGCGCCTGGCGAATGCCCAGCAGCTCGGCGATAGCCAGGTGCTCGCGGGTCTGCGGCATCACGCCGTCGTCAGCGGCCACCACCAGCAACAGCAGGTCGATGCCACAGGCGCCGGCGAGCATGTTGTGGACGAAGCGCTCATGCCCGGGCACGTCGATGAAACCGGTGAGCTGGCCGTCGCCCAGGTCGGCATAGAGGTAGCCCAGGTCGATGGTGATACCACGGGCGCGCTCAGCCGGACGGCGGTCGCCCTGCTGGCCGGTGAGTGCCTGCAGCAGCGCGGTCTTGCCGTGGTCGATGTGGCCGGCGGTGCCGACGATCACGGCAGTGCCTCGCGCAACCTGGAAAGTTGCGCGACGAAGGCGGCCTCATCGTCGAGCTGGCGCAGGTCGAGCCACAGAGCGTCGTCGTCGACCCGGCCGATCACCGGGATCGGCAACTCGCGCAGCAGCCCTTCCAGTTCGCGCAGCGCACGACCGCGCATGCGCTTGGAGGTCTGCGGACGAATGCACAGGGCCGCGCTGGGCAGACGCGCCACGGGCTGGGCGCCGCTACCGATCATGCCCAGGGCGTCGACCACGGCAACCTGCCAGGGCCCGCCGAGACTGCCAGCCAGTGCCGGGGCGACGCGCTCGGCCTGGGCGCGAATGTCCACCTGCGCCCGGCTGAGCAGGCGCAGGCTGGTCAGGCGCTCACCCAGGCGGTCCGGATCACGGTACAGGCCGAGCACCGCCTCCAGAGCAGCCAGGGTCAGCTTGTCCACGCGCAGGGCGCGCTTGAGTGGGTTTTTCTTGATCCGTCCGATCAGTTCCCGGCTGCCGAGGATGATCCCGGCCTGCGGGCCGCCGAGCAGCTTGTCGCCGCTGAAGGTGACGATATCAGCGCCATCGCGCAGTGCTTCCTGCACGGTCGGTTCCTTGGGCAGGCCCCAGCGAGTGAGGTCGATCAGGCTGCCGCTGCCGAGGTCTTCCAGCAGCGGCAGGCCATGGGCGTGGGCGATGGCGGCCAGGTCACGGGTGGCGACGCTGGCGGTGAAGCCCTGCACGCTGTAGTTGCTGGTGTGCACGCGCATGAGCAGGCCAGAGCGCGGGCCGATGGCGGCCTCGTAGTCCTTGGCGTGGGTGCGGTTGGTGGTGCCGACTTCGACCAGCTTGACCCCGGCGCGCGCCATGATGTCGGGAATGCGGAAGGCACCGCCGATCTCGATCAGCTCGCCGCGGGAAATGATGCCTTCCTTGCGCGCCCCCAGGCTGTTCAGTGCCAGCAGCACGGCGGCGGCATTGTTGTTGACCACGGTGACGGCCTCGGCGCCCGTCAGCTCGCGAATCAGGCCGATGATCAGGTCGTCGCGGTCACCGCGCTTGCCGCTGGCCAGGTCGAATTCGAGGTTGAGCGGATAGCGCGCGGCCTGGGTGATGGCGTCGATGGCTTCCTCGGGCAACAGCGCCCGGCCGAGGTTGGTGTGCAGCACGGTACCGGTGAGGTTGAATACGCGGCGCACGCGGCTCGCATGGCGCGCCGCCAGCCGCTCACCGGCGCGGCCAGCTAGCACGGCCTCGCTCAGTTCGACGGCTGCGAGCTGGCCACTGCGCGCGGGTTCGCGCAGCTCGTCGAGCAGGTCACGCAGGGTGGCCAGCAGGGCATCGCGGCCATAGCGTCGTTGCAGCGGCGCCACGCTGTCGCAGCGCAACAGGCGGTCGATGGAAGGCAGGCGGGCAGCGTTCATCGTCACGCTCCGTCAATCGGTATTGCCGGGGGCCAGCAGCAGATTCGGCGCGCGGCGCAGATGCCCGTCCTCGCTCAGGCGCATGTCCAGATCGAGGCTGGCCAGGTCATCGGCGACGGCATCGGCCTGGTCGTCGAACTCCAGGTAGCACTGTTTGAGATAGCCCTGGCACGCCGGGCAGACCTCGGCGCGAATCGCCGCCCGCTCGGCAGCCACGTCTTCGCGCTGCAAGGACAGGTAGCCAAGGTGTTTGGACGACTCGCAATGGCTGCACTTGACCCGCACGTAGTGCCATTCGCAGGCGCACAGCGAACAGCTCAGGTAGCGCAGGCCGGCATACTTGCCGCGATGGCGCAGCATGCCAGCCACCGGCGGCGAGCCGCAGGCCGGGCACTGCGTCTGGCTGCCGGCCTCGACCAGACGTTCGCTCGGCAGCGCCAGCAGCCAGTGACTGAACGCGACCTGCAACGCGGCACCGAGAAAGGGCGCCAGGGCAGCAGGCAACAGATCGAACTGACCGCCCAGCAAAGCGATGGCCCAGACCTTGCGCTGACCGCTGTCGGCTTCACGCAGGGCCGCCAGGGCAGCACTGACGGAGGGGTTGCCGGTACCCTGAAAGCTGCTCAGCAGCGCATCCAGCGCCGGCAGCCAGGCATCGCCACGCACCAGCGTGTCGAAGCCCAGCGGCGGCATCTGGTGTTCCAGGCAACGGCTCAGGGTGTCGGCCGAGGGGCCCGGCAATGCAGGCGGCGCGTCCAGCACGCGCTGCTGGGCCTCGCACAACTCGGCCATCAGCAGCAGATAGGCGGCCAAGGGGTGATCCACGGCGAGGTGGCGCAGGCGTTGGGCACGGCGGCGGAACAGGTCGGGCTCGGGCAAGTGGAGAAAGGGCGGAATATTGGCCGCAGCTTCGATCTGCCCCGGCTCGAGAATCTGGCCTGACACGCAGGACTCCTTAGGGACTGCTCCCGTGGAAATGGCTGTGATCAGCCTAGACCAGGCTGATGGGGTTTGCCGGTGGGGATGGGCAGGTTGCTGGAGGGTCAGATATGTGGTTTCTGTTACGGGGCTGTCGCGGCTGAAGCCCCTCCCACAGAGACGTACGTTGGCGCTTGGCCGGGTGCGGTCCCGGATTGCATCCGGGCTACGGGGTGATGTGCGGCGATGGTGTAGGAGCGGCTTCAGCCGCGATGGAACGCTCATCCAGCAACGCGCTCAGTGGTGTTTGTGGCTGTCCTTGCTCACTTCCTCGTACCAAGCGGCGTGGTGCTTGCGGGCCCAGCCCTTGCTGACCCAGCCGCTGACCATCGCGCCGATGGAGCCCTTGACCCAGATGCCGGCGTAGACGTGCACGATGATGCAGATGATCAGCCCCCAGGCCGCTGCCGCGTGCAGCAGCGAAGCGAGGCGGATCAGGTCGATGCCGAACAGGTGGCTGAAGTACTGGCGCCACATGACGATGCCCGTCGCCAGCAGCACCAGCATGCACAGCAGCAGCACCCAGAACAGCAGCTTCTGCCCGGCGTTGTAGCGCCCCACCGGCGGCAGGTTTTCCTCGCGGTTGGCGACCACGTCGCGCCACTGTGCCAGCCATTGGCGGTCGCCGGCTTCGAGGCGGTTGTGCCCGGCGAAGCGCATCACCAGCCAGAGGAAGAACAGGAACATGCCGAGGCCAAGGAAGGGGTGCAGGATGCGCGTCCACACGCCGCCACCGAACAGGTTGCTGAGCCAGAACAGCGCCGGGTGGAACAGCGCCAGGCCGGACAGGCCGGCGAGGATGAAGAGGATCGCCACCACCCAGTGGTTGCTGCGTTCGCCGGCCGTGTAGCGTTGGATATCGTGTTTCATGCTGGTCTCCTACGGCCGCTGGTTCGGATCATAGGTGTGCACGGCCGGGTCGACCTGATGCACCGCAGGATCGCCGGTCACGGGCTCGTCTTCCTCCACGCGGTTGCGTCCGACGCGGATGTAGTGGAAGAAGCCGAGCAGCGCCGTGGCGCCCATGGCCAGCAGGCCGAGCGGCTTGGCCACGCCCTTCCACAGCGCCACCGTCGGGCTGATGGCCGGGTCGTCCGGCAGCCCGGCGTACAGCGACGGTTTGTCGGCGTGGTGCAGCACGTACATCACGTGGGTGCCGCCGACGCCGGCCGGGTCATAGAGACCGGCATTGTCGTAGCCGCGCGACTTGAGGTCGGCGATGCGCCCGTCGGCGTGCTCCTTCATCGCCTCCTTGCTGCCGAAGACGATGGCGCCGGTCGGACAGGTCTTCACGCAGGCCGGCTCCATGCCGACGGACACGCGATCGGAGCACAGGCTGCACTTGTAGGCCTTGTGGTCCTTCTGCGAGATGCGCGGGATGTTGAACGGGCAACCGGTGATGCAGTAGCTGCAGCCGATGCATTTGTCCTGGTTGAAGTCGACGATGCCGTTGGCGTACTGGATGATCGCCCCCGGGCTCGGGCAGGCCGCCAGGCAGCCCGGCTCGGCGCAGTGCATGCAGCCGTCCTTGCGGATCAGCCACTCCAGCTTGCCGCTTTCCTCCTCGTGTTCGGTGAAGCGCATCAGCGTCCAGGAGCTGGCCGTGAGGTCGGCCGGGTTGTCGTAGGTGCCGTGGTTGTGGCCGACCTCGTCACGCAGGTCGTTCCACTCCGAGCACGCCACCTGGCAGGCCTTGCAGCCGATGCACTTGGAGACGTCGATGAGCTTGGCTACCTCGCCAAGCTCGCGCACCGAGGGCATCGGCGTGGTGGTGGCGGAGCGGGCAATGATGTCTTGTGAGGCCATGGCGCTGCTCCTATGCCTTTTCCACGTTGACCAGGAACGACTTGAATTCCGGGGTCTGCGTGTTGCCGTCGCCGACGAAAGGCGTGAGGGTGTTGGTCAGGTAGCCGTTGCGCGCCACGCCGGCGAAGCCCCAGTGCAGGGGAATGCCGACCTGGTGCACGGTCTTGCCATCCACGGTGAGCGGTTTGATGCGCTTGGTCACCACGGCCACCGCCTTGATGTAGCCACGGTTGGACGACACCTTGACCCGCTCGCCGGCGACGATGCCCAGTTCCCTGGCCAGCGCCTCGCCGATCTCGACGAACTGCTCGGGCTGGACGATGGCATTGAGGCGGCAGTGCTTGGTCCAGAAGTGGAAGTGCTCGGTGAGGCGGTAGGTGGTCGCCGCATAGGGGAACTCGTCCGCCTTGCCGAACAGCTCCATGTCGTTCTGGAACACCCGGGCCGCCGGATTGCTGATGGCCCCCGGGTTGTCCGGGTGCATCGGGTTGCGCCCGATGGGCGTCTCGAACGGCTCGTAGTGCTCGGGGAACGGCCCTTCGGCCATCTTGTCCACGGCGAACAGGCGCGCCACCCCCTCGGGGTTCATGATGAAGGGGTTCATGCCGGCATCCGGCGGCGAGTCGGCCTTGAAGTCGGGCACATCGGTGCCGCCCCAGGCCTTGCCGTTCCACCACACCAGGCGTTTCTTCTCGACATCCCAGGGCTGGCCGCTGACATCGGCCGAGGCACGGTTGTAGAGAATCCGCCGGTTGGCCGGCCACGACCAGGCCCAGCCGAGGGTCTGACCCATGCCATAGGGGTCGGCGTTGTCGCGCCGCGCCATCTGGTTGCCCTGCGCGGTCCACGAACCGCAGAACAGCCAGCAGCCACTGGCGGTGCTGCCGTCGGCGCGCAACTGGGCGAAGCCGGACAGCTGCTCACCGCCCTTGACCAGCAGCGCGCCGCTGGCCGGGTCGGTCAGGTCGCTCAGGGCCTTGCCGTTGAACTCGCGGGCCAGTTCGTCCGGGCCGGGTTCGTCGGGTTTCAGGTACGACCAGTCGAGGTTGAGGATAGGCGCGGGGAAGGCCCCGCCTTCCTTCGCGTACAGCCCGCGCAGGCGGTGGTAGAGGCCGGCCATGATGGCGATGTCGGTGCGGGCCTGGCCGGGCGGCTCGGCGCCCTTCCAGTGCCACTGCAGCCAGCGCCCGCTGTTGACCAGCGAACCGTCCTCTTCGGCGAAGCAGGTGGTGGGCAGGCGGAACACCTCGGTCTGGATGCTGGCGCTGTCGACATCGTTGAACTCGTCGACATGCTTCCAGAACTCCGAGGTCTCGGTGGCCAGTGGGTCCATGACCACCAGGTACTTGAGCTTGCCCAGCGCCGCGCCGACCTTGGCCTTGTTGGGGAACGAGGCGATCGGGTTGAATCCCTGGCAGAAGTAACCGTTGACCTTGCCCTGGTACATCATGTCGAAGACCTTGAGCACGTCGTAGCCGGGAATATCCAGCTTCGGCAGCCAGTCGTAGCCCCAGTTGTTCTCGGCCGTGGCGTTCTTGCCGTACCAGGCCTTCATCAGGCTGACGTGGAACTTCTCGTAGTTCTGCCAGTAGGACAGCTGCCCCGGCCGCAGCGGCTTCGGCGCGCGCTTGGCGATGTAGGCGGCATAGTCCTGCTCGGCATCGCCAGGCAGGTTGAGGTAACCCGGCAGCAGGTTGGAGAGCAGGCCCAGGTCGGTCAGCCCCTGGATGTTGGAGTGGCCGCGCAGGGCGTTCATACCGCCGCCGGGCATGCCGATGTTACCCAGCAGCAACTGCAGCATGGCGCCGGTGCGGATCATCTGCGAGCCCACCGAATGCTGCGTCCAGCCCAGGGCGTACATGATGGTCATGACCTTGCCCGGCGCCGAGCACTCGGCGATGGTCTCCCACACCTGCAGCATCTGCGCCTTGGGTGTGCCGCAGATGCTGCTGACCAGGTCCTGGGTGTAGCGGCTGTAGTGCTTCTTCAGCAGGTTGAACACGCAGCGCGGGTGACTCAGGGTCGGGTCGACCACGGCATAGCCGTCCTCACCGATCTCGTAGCCCCAGCTGGCCTTGTCGTAGCGCCGCTTCTCGGCGTCGTAGCCACTGAACATGCCATCTTCGAAGGCGAACTCCTCGCGCACCACGAAGCTGACGTCGGTGTAGTTGCGCACGTACTCGTGCTGGATCTTGTCGTTCTCCAGCAGGTAGTTGATCAGCCCGCCGAGGAAGGCGATATCGGTACCGGTACGGATGGGCGCGTACAGGTCGGCCACCGAGGCCGAACGGGTGAAGCGCGGATCGACCACCACCAGCTTGGCCTGGTTGTGCGCCTTGGCTTCGGTCACCCACTTGAACCCGCAGGGGTGAGCCTCGGCGGCATTGCCGCCCATGATCAGGACCAGATCGGCATTCTTGATGTCGACCCAGTGGTTGGTCATGGCGCCGCGGCCAAACGTCGGGGCAAGACTTGCCACCGTCGGGCCGTGTCAGACACGTGCCTGGTTATCGAACCCCAGTATGCCGAGTGAACGCACCACCTTGTGGGTGATGTAGCCGGCCTCGTTGCTCGACGCAGAGGCGGCCAGGAAGCCCGTGCTGAGCCAGCGGTTGACCGTCTGCCCCTGCTCGTTCTTCTCGATGAAATTGGCGTCGCGGTCGGCCTTCATGTGCCGGGCGATGCGGTCCAGCGCCTGGTCCCAGTCGATGCGCTTCCACTCGCTGGAGCCGGCTTCGCGCACTTGCGGGTACTTGAGGCGATTGGGGCTGTGGACGAAGTCCAGCAGGCCTGCACCTTTCGGGCAGAGGGTGCCGCGGTTGACCGGATGGTCGGCGTCCCCTTCGATATGGATGATGTTCTGCGCCACGTTCTTCGCCGCATCGCCCTGGCTGTACATGATCAGGCCGCAGCCGACCGAGCAGTAGGGGCAGGTGTTGCGCGTTTCGGTGGTACTGGTCAGTTTGAAATGTCGCACCTGGTCGGCGAAGGCATCCGGGGGCGCGACCCCCAGAGCCGCCAGGCTCGATGCTCCAAGGCCTACGCCGCAGACCTTGAAGAACTGTCGACGGTTCATGTCCATCGTGGGTTCTCCGAATCAGGCTGACGCCCGGTGCGTTGCCGGGCGCATCGCAATCAAGCCTAGCCGAAGCCTCCGGCTTCGCCAGGCGCCTCGTCGGATAGCGGCGCGGGTGCGCCGGCGCGTCATAATGGCGCCCTTTCCCTGCCTCTGGAGTGCTCCCATGAATCAAGTCAGCGGATGGCTGCTCGCCCTGCCCTTTCTGGCCGGCGCCGTGCTGCCGCTGCAGGCCGGCATCAACGGCCAGCTCGCCCGCCATCTGTCCAGCGTGTTCGCCGCCGCGCTGATCTCCTTCGCCGTCGGCACCCTGGCGCTGCTGCTGATGACCCTGAGCCAGCGCGAGCTGCCCGGCCTGGGCCTGCTCAAGGAGCTGACCTGGTGGCACTGGAGTGGCGGCCTGCTCGGCGCCTTCTTCATCGCCACCGCCGCCTTCGCCGGCCCCCGCGTCGGCGCCCTGCTGTTCATGGTGCTGGTGATCGCCGGCCAGTTGGCCATGGCCATCACCCTCGACCATTTCGGCTGGGCTGGGTTTCGCGAGTCGCCGATCACCTTCGGCAAGGTGGCAGGCCTGCTGCTGATCGTCGCCGGTATCTGGATGATCCGCCGCGGCTGAGTCAGCGGCGCTGCAGGCGATAGAACAGATTGGGTTCGCTGGCCAGGTAGAGATTGCCCTGGCCATCGAACGTCACGCCCTCGGCCTGCGGCACGCTGCTGTGCAGGCCGGCAAAGCCCCGCAGCAGCGAACGGAAACTGATCAGCCGGCCGTCCTGGCCGAGTTCGATCAGCAGCTTCGACTCGTCGCTCAGCAACACCAGGTGACCGGTGCGCTCGTCGAAATGCACCGACGACAGGTCGTTGGCGAAGATCTTCTGGTCGATCCAGGCCTGGCGGTCGATCACTTCCAGGTTGAAGCGGCCCTGCAGGCTGCTCTTGAGCCCCCTGACCTCGTAGAGCTTGCGTGGCGAATGCTCCTTGACCACGAACAGCCGATCACCGGCGCGGTCGTAGCCAAGCCCCTCGAAGCCCTGGTTGCCTCCCAGATCGATGCTCAGCGTCAGCGCCCGATGCTGCGTGCGGCGAATCGCGCCTCCGGGTTGCGTTGGAACGGCGACGGCGACCAGTGCGTGCTTGCGCTCCTCGGCCAGCAACAACAGGTCGTCGCCCAGGTAGGTCACGCCCTCGACATCCTCGAAACCTTCGAGCGGGTAGCGTGCGATCAGCTCGCCTTCAGGCGACAGCCGCAGCAGTTGCTCCGGGTTGTTGACCACCGCCCAGATCTGCTGGCGATCATCGTCGAAGCTGAGCCCGGAGAAGTTGTTGCTGACACCGGCGACCGGCTTGGCGTCGATCGCCACGCGGTATTCGGGCAGCCACAGGCTGCGATGTTCCCAGGCATCCTCATGCCAGGAGGTCTTGATCCAGAAGTACAGCCGCTCATCGAGATGCAGCAGACGCAGGGAATAGGTCGCCAGCAGCAAGGCCAGCAACAGTGCCCATTTCCATGGGCTGAGGACAGGAAGCTTTCCAAGCATCCCCTTGGCAGCGGACAACATCGCAGAGCGCTCGCATGAAGGTGGATGAACGACAGCCTGCGCCCGTTTTGTTGCAATCGTGCGCAGTGCAGTCTCCGACTGCGACGAACACCCACGGGTTCTTACGCCAGGGGCAGGCAAACGTAACGGGACATTGCCCGCCGGGGCCGGAAACGACAGGCGGCGCGCAGTAGTGGCGATTCGACATTCATCTCCCCGCAAAAAGCGCTATGCTCTGGCGAACTGGCTTCTGTGATCACAAAAACTCCAGGAGAGGGCACCGACCTCTCCAGCGAGGCCCAAGCAGAGAAATGACCGACGCCGAAGTACCGCGCCAGCCAACGACCTTCGCCCTGTGGCGCGAAGTGGACGACACGCGCATCCGCACCCGCGTGGGCGGACTCTTCTACCTGCTCGCCTGGCTGCTGACCTGGATATTCAGCGCCTCTCCGGCAGGTGTCGTCGTCAGTGGCGTGCTGGGCAGCTGCCTGTTCGCCGGATTGCTGATCGCCCGGCTGCTGCATCGCCCCAACGCGATCGACGATCCGCAGCAGCTGAAACACTGGCTGGATCGTCACTGGGGGCTGATTCTGCTGACGGCGTTCTGCTGGGGCCAGGCGCACGCCCTGGCGCTCTACAGCGACGCCTACGACGGCTCGGAACTGATCGCCACGCTCGCCACCGTGGCCTTCAGCACAGCAATGACCTTCAACTTCGCCATGCGCTACAGACGTGCCCTGCTGGCGCTGATCCTGCTCTACCTGCCAGGGCTCGCCGTGATGGCGTCGAACTGGGACGAGCGCCACGCCGTGCTGATCACCCTGCTCTTCTACCTGGGCTATCTGATCCTGGTGCTGGGGCGCAATCACCGTGAGTACCGCGCCACGCTGGAGCTGGAGCTGAAACTGCTGGATCAGCAGCGCCAGCTCGACCTGCTCAGCCGTACCGACAGCCTGACGCAACTGGGCAACCGCTATCAGTTCAACAACCTGTTCCCCAGCCTGGTGGCCAATGCCATACGCCAGGGCGAACCGCTGTCGCTGGTGTTGTTGGACATCGATTTCTTCAAGCAGGTCAACGACGAACACGGCCATGCCAGTGGCGATGCCTGCCTGACTGCCTTCGCCGAACGCATGCGCCGGGTCTTCCGACGCGATGCCGATGCCCTGCTGCGTCTCGGTGGCGAGGAGTTCGGCGTGCTGCTGCCGGGTACGACCCTGGCACAGGCCTGGGACCTGGCGGAGCACTTCCGGCGCGAGCTGGAAGAGGAAGGCCTGGAGCTGCCCGGACAACGCCTGGTGCTGACCACCAGCCTCGGCGTCGGCTGCTTCAACAGCCGCCACGACAGCGATGCCGACGCCTTCTTCCGTCGCGTCGACAGCGCGCTGTACCGGGCCAAGCGCGAAGGCCGCAACCGCCTGGTCTCGGCCGAGCCGGTCAGAGCCTGAACTTGCCCATCTGCCCCGTCAGGTCGTCGGCCAGGCGGCTGAGGGTCTGACAATCCTCGCGACAGGCACGGACTTCACCGGCGGTGGCATGCGCCAGGTCGGCGATGCCCTGCACGTTGCGGTTGATCTCCTCGGTCACCGAGCTCTGCTCCTCGGTCGCGGCCGCCACCTGGGTGTTCATGTCGCTGATGCGCTCGACCTGTTCGGTGATCGCCCCCAGCGACTGCCCGGTGCGCTGGCTGGACTCGACGCCGGTGCTGGTCGCCGCCTGCCCCGCATGCATGGAGCTGACCGCCGTCTCGGCGCCCTGTTTGAGGCGCTGGATCATCTGCTGGATTTCATCGGTCGAAGCCTGGGTACGGCTGGCCAGGGTACGCACTTCATCGGCGACCACCGCGAAGCCACGGCCCATCTCGCCAGCGCGTGCGGCCTCGATGGCGGCGTTGAGCGCGAGCAGGTTGGTCTGCTCGGAAATCCCGCGAATCACCGCCAGCACCTGATCGATGGAAGCCACCTGGTCGGCCAGCTCGGTGACCGCCTCGGCTGCGCTGCCGATGTCCGCCGACATCCGCTCGATATGGGCGATGGACTGCCCGACCACCTGGCGCGCACCCTGCGCCTCGTCACGCGCGGCATGCGAGGACTGCGCGGCGCTGCTGGCGTTGCGCGCGATCTCCTGCACGGTGAGGCCCATCTCATGCACGGCGGTGGCCACCATGTCGGTCATCTCCTGCTGCTGGCCGGCACGTCCGGCCGTGTTCTCCACCACCCGCGTCACCTGGCCGACCGCCGTGCGCAGGCGTTCGCTGGTCGCCAGCACGTCACCGATCAGGTCGCGCTGGCTGGCGAGAAAACGGTTGAAGCCGCGCGCCAGATCACCCAGCTCATCGGCCCTCGACTCATCAAGACGACGGGTCAGGTCACCACCGCCACCGCCGATTTCCACCAGCGCCTGAGTCACCTGACGAATCGGCCGCACCAGCCCACGCGCCAGCAGCACCACCAGGCCGAGAAACAGCAGCGCCACGGCGACGCCGATCAGGCTGGTCACCCACAGTGCCTGCCGCGCCTCGGCATAGACCTCCGCCTCCGGCACCTCGCTGACCAGCAGCCAGTCGATGCTGGCGAACTTCTGCGCCACCGCGAGAAAGGTCTCGCCATCACGCTCGAAACGCACCGCGTGGCTGTCGCCGGCCAGGACCTGGCGAGCGGCGTCGGCGCCGAAGAGTTCGCTCAGCTTGCCGCTGCCGCTCAGCTCCGAGCGCGGATGCACCTTGACGTTGCCCTGGCCGTCGACCAGGAACACCTGGCCACGCTCGCCGAAGTGGAACTCGCTGATCATCTTCGACATGTCCGCCAGGCTGTAGCCGAGCCCGGAGACGCCCAGGGTCTTGCCGCCCTGCTTGATGCGCTGGTTGATGAACAGCGTGGGCAGGCGCGTGGTCTTGTCGATGTCGATCTCCAGCGCCCGGTCGCGGTCGCTGTCGACCAGGCGATAGAACCACTGGTTCTCCGTCTGGCTGCGGTCGAGGGTGCGCATCAGCCCTTCACCGGTGGTGTAGTTGCCGCTGGCGAGGGCGACGATGGAAGTGGTCATGGCGTTCTGCTGAGCGCGCACGCCCTCGAGGTAGCGGGCGAACTCGTCGCGCCGGGTCGCGTCCTCGCCAGTGGCCAGCCAGTCCTGCACCAGGCTGTTCTCGGCGATCGAGGCATTGGCGGTGATCGGCGCGGTCAGCACCCGCTCCAGGTCGTTGCGTATCGCCAGAACCCGTGCGGGCAGCGCCTCTTCGATCAGGTAGCGCTCGGTCAGGCGATTGACCACCGCCGAGTAGATGCCGACGACGATCAGGATGCTGGCCAGCAGAGCGGCGCCCATGCTGAGGATCAACTGCCACTGGATACTGCGTTGCCAGAGACGCATGGAGGGTTCTCCCGGAGGTGGTTCGGAGCTCGACCGAGCAATTGGATACAAAATTGTACACATATTGCAAATCAGTGACCGATAGATGTCCTATCGGCGGCGCCGGCCCGGACTTTACTCGCGCCGTCCGGGGCGCTCGGCCAGGCGCCCGCGCAGAGCGGCCGGCGCCTGCCTGCGCGGCGTCGGGCGCACTCAGGGGGCGACGCTGAATTCCAGACGAGCGGTCTGGCCACCGTCGTCGAGCACGCTGAGCTGATGCCGACCGCTGTCGAAGACCTGGCTGAAGGTCGCGTCCATCGCGCTGTCGCCAAGCGGTCGACCGTCGAGGAACCACCAGCGTCGACCACTGCCGCCCAGGGCCGAGAGGCTCAGGCGCAGCGGCTCGTGATTGCCCTGCGGCCTGCGCAGGCGGTCGCCGTCGCGCACACCGACGATGGACAGCGGCGCCGCCTGGTTGCGCGGCGGCGGCGGGCAATCGGCATCCACGCCCGGCAACCGCGCACTGCGCCGTTCGCGGCGTGGCAACCAGGGCTCCAGCGGCGCCGGCCACAGGTCCAGTTCCCGCGCCTCGGCCCCCGCACAAGTGGGGCCGACGCGCTTGCCCTGGGCGTTGACCCAGTAGCGCTCGCGCAGGCCGCTGCCCAGCGGCTGATCGGCCGCCAGCAGGGTCGGTGGCGTGGTGCCCTCCAGCGTCCAGGCGAAACGCAGCCGCCGGCAGTTGGGATCGTCCTTGCTCATCGGCTGCCCCAGTGGCCAGCAGACGGCGGCGACACCGACCTCGGCCGGCTGCGGATCGGGCGGCACGGCGATGCCGCGCTGGCTGTCACGGTTGACCAGCAGATCATGCACCTGCAGCAGCAGCGGCGCGGCAGAGGCCAGGCCGAACTGGCCAGGCACCGGCGTACCGTCGGGACGACCGATCCACACACCGATCAGGTGACGCGGACCGACGCCGATGGCCCAGGCATCGCGAAAACCGTAGCTGGTGCCGGTCTTCCAGGCCAGCGTCGGGCGCTGCGCCAGGTAGGCACGCGGGTCGCGGTCGGGACGGGCCTGGCCGCTGAGAATACGGCGGATGATCCAGGCCGCCCCCGGGGACAGCAGGCGTCGCTCACGCAGCACATCGCCGGGCTGCAAACGCGGTTTGGCGGCCATGCCGCCGCGGGCGAAGGCGCTGTAGCCGGCCACCAGGGACTCCAGTCGCGCCCCGCCACCGCCGAGGATCAGCGCCAGGTTGGGCTCGGCCAGCGGCGGCAGGCGGATCGGCACGCCAGCACCGCGCAGCTCGCCGGCAAAACGCTTCGGCCCATAGGCTTCGAGCAGTTGCACGGCAGGCAGGTTGAGCGACGTGGCCAGCGCCTCGCTGGCCGACACCGGGCCGATGAAGCCCGCAGCGAAGTTGCCGGGACGGTAGTCGCCATAATGGCGCGGCACGTCCTGCAACAGCGACTCGGAATGGATCAGCCCGGCATCCAGCGCCATGCCGTAGAGGAAGGGTTTCAGCGTCGAGCCGGGCGAACGCAGCGCTCGAACCATGTCGACATGACCAAAGCGCGCGGTATCGCCGATGTCCACCGAACCCAGGTAGGCACGCACGGCCATGCTCGGATGCTCGACCACCAGGATCGCTGCCGAGGTGCGCTCGGGCAGACGCGCGCGCCAGCCCAGCAGCAGGTCTTCCAGGCGCAGCTGCAAGCCGGCGTCGAGCGTGGTGCGGATCAACGGCGGGCTGCCGGCGCGATTCAGGCGCCTGGCCAGCAGCGGCGCGAGGCTCGGCTCGCGGCGCGGGGCCAGGAACACCGGTTCCTCCAGCGCCTCGTCCACCTGCGCCTGCGGCCACACCTGGAACTCGCCCAGGCGGCGCAGCACCTTGTCACGTGCGGCCTGGGCGCGCTGCGGATGGCGGTCCGGGCGCAACCGGCTGGGCGCCTGCGGCAGTACCGCGAGCAGGGCCGCCTCGGCGCGGGTCAGCTGGCTCGGCGGCTTGCCCAGGTAACTCCAGCTCGCCGCCGCCACCCCCTGCAAGGTACCGCCAAACGGCGCCCGGTTCAGGTAAAGGGCGAGGATCTCGTCCTTGGACAGGTGCCACTCCAGCTGCGCGGTACGCCACAGCTGCTTGAACTTGCCGGGCAGATCGCGGCTGTGCGGGTCGAGCAGACGCGCGACCTGCATCGACAGCGTGCTGCCGCCGGACACCACGCGCCCGCCCGTCAGGTTCTGCCAGGCCGCCCGTGCCAGCGCCAGCGGATTCACCCCGGGGTGCTGACGAAACCAGCGGTCCTCGTAGGTCAGCAAGGCTTCCAGGTAGTAAGGCGAAACCTCGTCCGGCTGCACCGGGTAGCGCCACACGCCACCATGGTCAGCGAAGCGCCACAGCGGCGTGCCATCCTCGGCCAGCACCACACGGGCCAGATCGTCCTCGGGCAAGGGCAGCGGGAACAACTGGTCGGCGAGCCAGAGCAGGGCCAGGGGCAGCAGAAAAATCAGGAGCCAGCGACGAACTAGGCGGCGCATGCACAACCCTCTCCCCCAGCCCCTCTCCCATAAATGGGAGAGGGGAGCAGATCAGTATTCTGCGAAGCCTCGCGGCAACGTTCACGGACCATCTTGCTCGCCGATTTCAAGACGAATCTGTTCAAGTACGGCCTCTGTTTCAGCCAGTAGCTGATGATTCCAGAAGCGCAGCACACGATAACCTCGATTTTGTAGATAACGTTCACGCTGTTGATCGTATTCCCCCTGCTGCAGGTGCTGCCCACCATCGAGCTCGATGACCAGCCAGCGCTCGGTGCAGATGAAATCGACGATGTAAGGACCAATGGGTTTCTGCCGTTTGAACTTCAGACCGAGGAAACGATGCCCACGCAGGTAGTACCAGAGCCGTTGCTCGGCATCGGTCATCTCGCGACGCAGGCGTTTGGCGTTGTCGAGTAACGTCATGGTTCCTCCCTGAACCCTTGCCCTCTCCCGCAAGCAGGAGAAGGCGCTGTCTAACGCGCAAGCAGAACCTGATGCGGTCGTCCCCCTCTCCCATTTATGGGAGAGGGTTGGGGAGAGGGCCGCTTCTAACGCCCCCGCACCACCAGAGTACCCGGCGAGCTGCCCAGCGCCTGCCAGCTGGGTCGGTACATCGATTCCACCTGGGGTGGCGGCACGCGGTAGCTGCCGGGGGTCACGGCGCGGGCCAGGTACAGCAGGTGGGTGGTGCCGTAGCCCTCGACATCCACGGCAGCCACGTAGCGGTCACCGCGATATTCCTGGTGCTTGATGCGGGCGTTCTGCATGGAGCGGCGCCATTCCTTGACGCTGCTGCCCGCGTCGTCGAGGCTCGCAGCGCTTTGTGCCAGGTTCTGGTTTTCCAGCTCCAGGCCGGCGGGCAGCAGGTCGACCACCAGGGCATCGGGCACGCGCTGCTTGGCGCGCACGGCCAGGTGCACCAGCACCAGTTCGCCGCTGTCCAGGCGCTGCAGGTCGAGCGGGCGACCATCCATGCCGAGGTACTCGCGCTCGATGCTCAGGTTGTCACCTCCAGCTCGCGGCGCCTGGGTCGGGTAGCCGGACAGAGTCAGCTGCTGGTACAGCGTGGCGCTGCCGGCGTTGCTCACGCTCAGCGGCTCCGCCAGCTCGGCGCGTTCCAGCTTGATGCCCGGCTGCTGGTCGCTCAGTTCGAACTGGAAGGCACCACTGGCGAGCGCTGCGCGCCAGGTCTGCTCCGGCGTGCTGAGAATGCCGCGACCAGCGAGGAACAGCGAGTTGCGCTCCTGGGTCGACAGCCAGCGCCTGCCGGCCAGTTCATCGGCCAGATCGAACAGGCGCTGTTCGCTCTGCTCGGCAGCCAGGTCGTTCTCCTCGAGCACCGACAGGATCAGCGCCTGGTCACGCAGCGGGCTGCCGTAGTCGGCCATCCAGCGCTCGCCATCACGCTTGCGGCTCAGCCCGGCAGCCAGAGCCTGACCCGCGCGCGGACCATCGCCCATCAGCTTCAGCGCCGCCGCCAGCTGCACCAGCGGCAGACCGGAACGGGCGTCGTTGCGCCGGTCGAACAGGCTGCGCAGCGCCCCCAGCGGGGCCTGCTGGCTGCGCGCCAACACGTAGCCGGCATAGGCCTGCACGGCGAAACGGGTGTGCGCGAAGTCCTGACTGTAGCTGGCCTCGATCAGGCTGCTCTGCTGCAGGTAGCGCAGCAGGCGATCGTTGGCTTTCTTCAGCGCCTCGGCCGGCACGCCGAAGCCCTGTTCGCGGGCGCGCAGGAGGAAGTCGGTGACGTAGGCGGTCAACCAGTACTCTTCCTCGCTCTCGGCGCTCCACAGGCCGAAACCACCGCTGTGGCGCTGCATGCCGAGCAGGCGTTCGATACCCAGCTCGATGCTCTTGCGCCGCTGCTCGTCGGGCTCGCCTTCCAGGCCAAGTCGCTTGAGGCTGGCGGCATCGGCATACAGCGAGGGGTACAGGCCACTGGTGGTCTGCTCCAGGCAGCCGTAGGGATAGGCTTTGAGTGCGCGGATCTGCTCGCCGAGGTTCAGCGGCGGCCGGCTCGACAGCGCCAGCACCGCCTCCAGACCGGCTGGCTCGAACTGGTTCAGGGTGCCAGCCGGCATGCTCCACGGCTCGCCCTCGCCCAGCACGGCACGGAAGTGCTGCAGCTGCGCCGGGTAGGCTGGACGAATGCCCAGCGTCCACTCGCGGGTGAAATCACCCAGCGCCTCGTTCGGCAGCGCCAGGCCCTGCACCTCGACATGGATGCGCCCCTGGCCCAGGCCACCTTCGGCCCGTACCGGGATGCGCAGCGTGGTGCGTTCACCGTCCTTGAGGTTGATCGGCGACTCGCCTTTGCCGAGCAGACGCAGCTGGCCTTCCACGCCCAGTTGCACGTCGAGCTTCTGCTCGCTGCCGGAGAGGTTGGTCAGGTCCAGCGCCAGCGTGGTTTCGTCGCCGCCGGCGAGGAAGCGCGGCATCGACAGTTCGGCGACCAGCGGCGCCGCCACCACCGTCTTCGCCTCGGCCATGCCGAAGCGCTCATCGGTCCAGGCCTGCGCCATCAGCCGCAGCTCACCGTTGAAGTCGGGGATGTCCAGGCTGACTTCACCTTCGCCCTTGGCGTCGAGCTTCAAGGCATCGCTCTGCAGGGCGACGATCAGCACGCTGGTGTCCGGGCGCTTGCCACCGGCGGCGAGGCCGGCGTCACCCCCGAAGGCCAGGCTGGCGACGCGGCCCTGCGCCTCGATCAGTTGGCCGTAGATATCCAGTTGGTCGGCGCCATAGGCCTTGCGCCCGAAGAAGTTGGCGAACGGGTCGGGCGTGGCATAGCTGGTGATGTTGAGGATGCCGACGTCCACCGCGGCAACCAGCACGCGCACCGTCTCGGGAATGCTGCCATCGGCGTTGCGCGCGCTGACCTTGACCTTAAGCGGCTGCTTGGGTCGCATCTTCTCCGGCGCGTCCAGGCTCACCGCCAGCTTGCGCGGCGCACGCTCCAGCGGCAGGTGCAGCAGACCCACGGCACGCTTCGGCGTGACTTGCGCCTTGCGCTCACCGGGGCGCACCACCAGGGCACTCAGGTACAGGTCATGCCGCGCCCACTGCTTGTCGATCGGCAGCTCGAAGGTCTTGCCTTCGGCCGGCACACTGATTTCCTGCCACCACAGCGGCCCCTCGCTGGATTCGACCAGCAGGTAGCCATTGCCGGCGGCCGGCGGAGTGACGGTGATCTTGGCCACGTCGCCGGCGGCGTAGGCCGGTTTGTCCAGCGCCAGCTTGACCTGGTCCGGGCGCACCGCGCCGCCGTCGGCGTTGTCCTGCCAGCGGTAGCCGGCCCAGAAGCGCAGATTGCTGACCAGACCGGTCTGGTTGTCCACCACCTCGACCCGATACGGGCCCCACTCCACCGGGAAGCTGACCTTGGCAGTGCCGCCGGCGGCGATCTTCAGCGGCTCGTCGCTGAGGGTGAGGAATTTCTCGTTGTAGTTGTGGCGCCAGCCCTCGCCGTCGGAGAAGCTCCAGAAGTAGTCGCGGCGCTCGCGCACCAGGCGCACGTTGAGGTTATCGGCGGCCAGCTTGTTGCCGTCGGCGTCGGCCACGAGGATTTCGAACTCGGCGAGGCTGTCGGCATCGACCTCTTCACCGTCGAACAGGCCGCGCACACCGGGCAGGCGCTCGGCCGGCCATACCGGCTGCACCAGGCGCCGGGTGATCGGGCGACCACCGGACTCCTGCAGGCTGGCCTGGAGGATCAGACGCAGCGGCGACTTGGCGTCGCTCCAGCGGTTCTCCGGACGCAGCACGGCACGCCCTTCATCGTCGAGGTTCTGTTCGTCGAGCTCCTGGTCCTGGCTCAGGTCGGCCTCGGTGATATCGCCGAACTGGTAGCCGGGCAGGCTCGCCACAGCTTCACGCAGCGGGCGCACGTAGAGCTGCCCGCTCAGGCGATTGCCGGCGGCCGGTGCGCCATAGAGGTAACGCCCGGTCACCGCGAACTCGGCGCTGTCGCTCGGTGCGTAAGGCTGTTCCTGGCCCTTGAGTTCCAGCGCCATGCGCTCGGGCAGGAAGTCTTCGACGAGGAACTCATAGAGTTGCGGGCTGCCGTCGCCGAGGTCGAGCAGCAGTTGCCAGCGCCCGGTCGGCGCTTCCTCGGCCAGCGGCAGCTGGTATTGATAGAGGCCACCCTCGTCGGCGTTCCAGACGAATTTGCGGCTGACCTGCTCATCCGGGCGACGCACCTCGACGCTGATCGGCTGGGCCTTCACCGGGCTGCCATCGGCATCGCGCAGCAGGCCATTGAGCAGCACGGTCTCGCCTGGGCGATAGAGGTCACGCGGGCCGAACACGAAGAACTGCAGGGCGTGGGCCTTGGGACCGGTGATATCGAATTCGGCCAGGTCCAGCGCCGGGGTGTTCAGGCGCAGCAGGCTGGTCTGCTCGTCCTGCTTGGCCAACAGCACCTGGGCCTTGGCCGGCAGCGGCAATTGCGCATGGCCGGCGGAATCGGTCTTGCCCTCGGCGAGCAGTGCGCCTTCGCCGTCGAGCAGCTCCAACTGCACGCCGGACTGGGCCTTGCCGCCCTCCAGCGCCTGGGTGAAGACATCCAGGCGATCCTGGTAGCGATGCGCCGACAGGCCGATGTCGCTGAGGCTGAACAGGGTCGCCGGCTGCGAATAGCTGTAGCTGCCGGCTTCACGCATCACCGCCAGGTACACGCCGGGCTGCTTGAACGGCTCCAGGCCGGCGATCGGCAGCAGCAGGGTCTCGCGGGTGTTGCGCGCCGGGTTGAGGTCGAAGCGCCCACCGTAGACCAGATCGGCCATCGGCAGCAGCTCACGGGCTTCCCAGGTGTCCAGGTTGCTGGCGCGGCCCCAGCGCGAGAGGAAACGCGGCAGCATATCCGGCTTGATGCGGAAGAACTCGACATTGACCTTGTCGACGTTCAGGGCGATCACCGGCAGGCCCTCGGCCAGGCGGGTGGGCAACAGCGAGCCACGACTGGCGAAGCCGACGCTGGCCTGCAGGTCGCGGGTCTGGAAACGGCTGACATGCTCGCTCGCCAGTTTGCCGCCATTGATCGACTGCAGGCCGGCATCGACGGTCAGCACCAGCTTGCGCTTGGGCTCCAGGTGACGCAGGCGCAGTTCGCTGAGGTTGTCGGTCAGCTCCCAGGCGCCGTCGACCTTGCCGCTTGTGCTGTCGACCAGATGCAGGCGCTCGGCGAAGGGCTGCTCGGGATCGAGGGGAATGGAGAAGGTCACCGACAGCGTGCTGGCGCCGTCGAGCTGCACTTCGGAAACGTCGACCACCTCCAGCTCGCGACCGGCGTAGCGCTTGGCCAGCGCCTCGCGATCGACTGCGGGTCTCGCGGCCTCGGCCTGCTGCGCGGCAGGGGCGGCGGGGGTCACCGTGGCGGGAGGTTGAGAGGAATCACAGGCACTGAGCAGACTCAGTACCAAGGCCAGAAGCAGTCCTTTGTTCGGCATTGCGGGCTCCATGATCGGGGGGCGCAGAAGCCGACAACTATAGCCGAGGCATCCCCCCAGCGACGAGCCGTCCCGACGAATTCGCCAAGCCACTCACACTCCTGCCACGGCATGCGGCCAGCACAGCGCTGTGCCTATAATCGCCGCTTTGCTGGAGCCGTCCATGTCCGCCCTGCTCGACGCCTGGCGCCACGCCCCGACCCAGCGCAAGGTCTGGGCCCTGGCCGCGCCGATGATCCTCTCCAACCTCTCGGTGCCGCTGGTGGCCCTGGTGGACACCGCCGTGGTTGGCCACCTGCCGCATGCGCACCAGCTGGCGGCGGTGGCGGTCGGCGGCAGCCTGTACACCCTGCTGACCTGGGCCATGGGCTTCCTGCGCATGGGCAGCACCGGCTTCGCCGCCCAGGCGGCCGGCCGTGGCGATGGCGGCGCGCTGCGCCAGGTGCTGCTGCAGGGCCTCGGCCTGGGCGTGTGCCTGGCATTGCTGCTGAGCCTGCTGGCCATTCCCTTCAGCAGCGCGGCGCTGAGCCTGATGCAGCCGTCGGCCGAGCTGGATCAACTGGCGCGCCAGTACTTCCAGATTCGCCTGTTCGGCCTGCCCGCCAGCCTGGCGACCTATGCCCTGATCGGCTGGCTGCTGGGCACGCAGAGCGCACGCGGGCCGCTGGCCATTCTGCTCACCGCCAACCTGCTCAACGTCGGGCTGGACCTGCTGTTCGTGCTCGGCCTCGAATGGGGCGTGGCTGGCGCGGCCTGGGCCTCGGTGATAGCCGAATGGAGCGGCGCCCTGCTCGGCCTGTGGCTGACCCGCGGCGCCCTCGCACGCTACCCCGGCCACCTGGACAGCCGCGCACTGCAACGCTGGAGCAGCTGGCGCCCGCTGCTGGCGGTCAACCGTGACATTTTCATCCGCACGCTGGCGCTGCAGCTGGTGTTCTTCCTGATCACCGTGCAGGGCACGCGCCTGGGCGACGCTACGGTGGCAGCCAATGCCCTGCTGCTCAACGGCCTGACGCTGACCGCCTATGCCCTCGACGGCCTGGCGCATGCCGTCGAAGCGCTGTGCGGTCATGCGCTCGGCGCCCGTGATCGCCATGCGCTGAGGCGCGCCCTGCTGGTGGCCGGTGCCTGGTCTTTGCTGGCCAGCATTGGCTTCGCGCTGTTCTTCCTGTTCGGCGGTCACTGGTTCGTCGCCCTGCTCACCGACATCCGCGAGATACGCGCGCTGGCCCAGGTGTTCCTGCCATACCTGGCCGTGCTGCCGTTGCTGGCCGTGTGGAGCTACCTGCTCGACGGCCTGTTCATCGGCGCCACGCGGGCCCGCGAGATGCGCGACGCCATGCTCATCGCCCTGGCGCTGAGCCTGCCGCTGGCCTGGTGGCTGCAGAGCCTGGGCAACCACGGGCTGTGGTTGGCATTTCTGGCATTCATGGGGCTGCGAAGCCTGGTTCTCGGGGGCTATGCTTGGAACATGAATCGTCGCAACCTCTGGTTTCCCCCTGGAGAGATCACCGATGCTCAGTGCGCCGCTACCCGCGAATGAAGCTGAACGCCAGCAGGCCCTGGAGAGCCTGGACGTGCTCGACACACCGGCCGACCCCTACCTGGATGCGCTCACCCGTCTGGCCCGCGATCTGTTCGGGGTCAAGACAGCGCTGATCAGCCTGATCGACAACGAGCGCCAGTGGTTCAAGAGTCGCCAGGGCCTGGAGGTCGCCGAGACCCCACGCACGGTGTCGTTCTGCGCCCACGCGATCCTGCAGGACACGCCGCTGGTGGTCGAGGACAGCCACCGCGACAGCCGCTTCTGCGACAACCCGATCGTACTGCGCGCCCCGCACGTGCGCTTCTATGCCGGCCACCCACTGTTCGATGCCCAGCAGCAGGCGCTCGGCACGCTCTGCCTGATCGATCCGGCACCGCGCCGCCTCGATCGCCAGGAGCTGATGCGACTCAGGGATCTGGCCTACGTGGTGCAGGGCTACCTGCAACTACGCCACTGCGCCCACCAGGCCGATGACCTGCGCGATGCGCTGAGCCGCGAGCAGCGCAAGGGCATGCTCGACCCCCTGACGCAACTGTGGAACCGTGCCGGGCTGCTGCATTTCCTGCCGCTGGAGCAGGCGCTCGCCGAGCGCAGCGGCTTGCAGCTCGGCCTGATCTACTGCGACCTGGACCACTTCAAGCGGGTCAACGACGAGCATGGCCACGATGCCGGCGACCACGTGCTGTGGGAAAGCGCACGGCGCATGAGCGCGACGGTACGCCCGCAGGACGTGGTCACGCGCAACGGCGGCGAGGAGTTCGTCATCCTCGCCCTGGTGAAGGATGACCAGGAGCTGCTGCTGATCGCCGAACGCATCCGCCTGGCCATCGCCAGCCAGCCCATCGTGCTCGAGCACACGCAGTTGCAGCAGACCGCCAGCCTCGGCTGTGCCCTGCTCGGCCCCGGCGAGAGCAGCGGCGCGGCGCTCAAGCGCGCCGACCAGGCGCTGTATCGCGCCAAGCACGAAGGCCGCAACCGCAGCCTGCTTGCCCCCTGATCTGGAGAGGAACCCGCATGGCCGCTGCCCTCGTCGCCTACCTGCACTACCTGTCGATCTTCGCCCTGTTCGCCCTGCTCAGCATCGAGCATGTGCTGTTCAAGGCGCCGCTGGACCTGTCACGCGCGCGCAGCCTGATGATCACCGACATCGCCTACGGCATCTGTGCCGGCGTGGTCCTGGCGACCGGCGTCGCCCGCGTACTGTGGTTCGCCAAGGGCACCGACTATTACCTGGGCAACAGCCTGTTCCATGCCAAGGTCGGTCTGTTCATCCTGGTCGGCCTGCTGTCGATCCTGCCGACCTATGTCTTCTTCAATTGGCGCAACGCGGTTCAGGCCGGCCAGGTCCCGGAGCCCAGCACCAGGCAACTGCGCCTGGTGACCTGGAGCATCCGCCTGGAACTGCTGCTGTTGCTGGTAATTCCGCTGCTGGCCGCGCTGATGGCGCGTGGCTATGGCGTGATCAGCGCAGGCTGAGCGTCACAGACGCATGCCGATGGCCAGACGATTGAGGCCACTCATCAGGGCCACGGCAATGGTCAGGTCGGAGATTTCCCTGGCACTGAAGTGCGCCTCCAGCGGCTGGTAGTCCTGATCGTCGGCATGGCTGCGGGCGATCTCGCTCAGCGACTCCGCCCAGGCCAGCGCCGCTCGCTCACGCGCCTGGAAATGACGACTCACGCGCCAACCGGCCAGGCCGTCCAGCTTGGCCTGGGGCACACCCTCCGCACGTAGCGACTCGCTGTGTTTCTCCAGGCAGTAGGCACAGCCGTTGATCTGCGAGACGCGCAGATAGAGCAGTTCGATCAGTTCCTTGCCCAGCGGGCCACGCTCCAGCGCGGCCTTGGTGGCGAGCAGGCCCTGCATCGCTTCGCCGGACAGATCGTAATAGGGCTGGCGCAACGCGCTCATGGCAGGACTCCCGGCGCAGCAAGATGGGGGTTGGCATCCAGCTGCGCGCGCGCCTGCGCCAGCATCGCCTCGGCATGCGCCTGGCCGCGGACCAGGCCCTGCAGGTGAATGAACTCCAGGTCGTGGATACCGATGGTACTCAGCACATGGCGCAGGTAGGAGGTGAGGAAGTCCGGCTGCCGCGCCTGCTCGCCACGGTAGAAGCCGCCCGAGCTGACCACGACGAAGGTCGGACGATCCGCAAGCAGCCCCACCTTGCCAGCCTCGGTGGCGGCGAAGCTGCGCCCGATGCGCAGCACGTAGTCGATCCACAGCTTCAGCGCCGCCGGCACCGTGAAGTTGTGCATCGGCGTGGCGATCACCAGGCAGTCGCTGCCTTCCAGCTCGCCGATCAGTCGCTCGGAGACCTGCAACGCCGGATCGTCGCCAGGCGCCTGCGCCACCAATGCTTCGGCATAGGCCGCTGCCAGTGCCGGCAAGGGCTCGCTCGCCAGATCGCGCTCCAGCACCTGGGCCTGGGGGTGACGCTGACGCAGACGCTCGACCAGCTCCTGCGCCAGGCCGCTACCGCGACTCTGGCGACCGAAGGGGCCACATTCCAACAGGAGGATTCGCTGCATTTCAAAGCACCTCACGAAAGTGCATGCCGATGGCCAGCAAACCCTGACGGTAGTAGAACCGCTGCCCGCGTGCGTTACCCAGCGCCGTGTCCAGCACGAAGTTGGCGCAGCCCAGGCGGCGTGCCTGGGCCCGCGCCTCATCCAGCAGCCGCTCGCCGATGCCCTGGCTACGCAGGTCCTCGCGCGTCACCAGGTCATCGACATAGAAGAAGCGCCCGTGCAGCAGGTTTTCCTGCAGGCGACAACCGGCCAGGCCCAGCACCTCGTCGCCCTGGCGCGCCGCCAGCAGGCGATAACCCTGCTCGGCCTGGCGTTGCAGGCGCTGGACGAAATCGTCGGCGTCGCTCAGGTGTGGGCGCAATACGCGCATCAGGGGCAGGCAGGCACGCAGTTCGTCCGGGTCGTCGAGCCAGTCGCAGCGGTAGTCGGAAATCATGGCGGTTCTCCATCGAAGATGGCCGCCACTCTAGGCGGAACATGGCATAGTCAGTAGAGCCAAGAATCATCGAATCGATTAGGACATAGGCATGTACAGCATTCGCCTGGAAAGCGCACGCGACAAGGCGACACCGATCTACCTGCAGCTCTATCAGCGCCTGCGCGAGGCGATCGCCGAGGGCCGCCTGCAGCCAGGTGAACGCGTGCCCTCGGTTCGCGCCCTGGCCAGCGAGCTCAATCTGGCGCGCGGAACGGTGGAGGCGGCCTACCAGTTGCTGGTCGGCGAGGGTTATCTGCTGCCACGCGGGCCGGCCGGCACCGTGGTCTCCCCACAGTTGCCACATGCCCCCGGCAACCCGCTGCTGCCCGCCAAAGAGCGCCAGGCCTCGCGCTCAGGCGATGAGCCGAGCGCAGAGGCGCTGCCGTTCCAGCTCGGCCTGCCGGCCCTGGACAGCTTCCCGCGCAAGCTCTGGAGCCGGCTCGGCGCGCGCCACCTGCGCCAGCTGAGCAGCCCCGACCTCAACTACCCGCCCGCGCAAGGCCTGCCCGCGCTGCGGCGCAGCCTGGTGCGCTATCTGGGGGTGTCGCGCGGCATCGCCTGCGAGCCGGAGCAGATCTTCATCACCGCTGGCTATCGCAACGCCCTGCTGCTGATCCGCCAGGCCTTGCTGCAGGCCGGCGACCGCTGCTGGTTCGAAGACCCAGGCTATTTCAAGGCACGCCAGATGCTCGAGGGCAGCGAGGTCACGCTCGTCCCGGTGCCGGTGGACGAACACGGACTCTGCGTGGAGCGCGGCCAGGCGCTCGCCCCGGATGCCCGCTGTGCGCTGGTCACGCCGTCCCACCAGAGCCCCCTGGGTGTGTCGCTGAGCCTGCCCCGGCGACTGGCCCTGCTCGACTGGGCGGCGAGCCGCCAGGCCTGGATCATCGAAGACGACTACGACAGCGAGTACCGTTACGTCGGTCGCCCGCTGCCGGCCCTGAAGAGCCTCGACCATGCCGGCCGCGTGCTGTACTGCGGCACCTTCAGCAAGGTGCTGTTCCCCGGCTTGCGCCTGGCCTACCTGGTGGTGCCGCAGGCACAGGTGGCGCGCTTCGCCGCCTGCGCACAGGACTTCGATCACGGCTGTCCGGCGTTGCCTCAGGCGATCACCGCGGACTTTCTCGATCAGGGCCACTTCGCCCGCCACCTCAAGCGCATGCGTGCGCGCTATGCCGAGCGCCGCGCTCATCTGGCCTCGGCGCTGCAACACGTCCTGGGTTCACGCCTGCGCGTCGAGTTGCAGGCCGGCGGCATTCATCTGCTGGCCCGGATCGACGAGCGCGAGGACGACCGCGCCCTGGCAGCCCGCGCACAAGGCGCCGGGCTGGCAGTGATGGCATTGTCGGAGTGGTCACGGCAGCATCCCTGCGGCAGCGGGCTGCTGCTGGGCTTCACCAACATCGCCAGCGTCGAGCAGGCGTTGCACCTGGCTCGACGCCTGGCCGAGGCGATCAGTTGAGCATCAGGACGCCAGGTAGGAGGAGCGGGTCAGCCCCAGACGCAGCGCGTCGAGGAACTGGGTGCGCTCGCGGGCACTGATCCGGGCGCTGGCCACCTTGTCGCGGTAATGCGTCATCAGCTCCTCGGGCGACAGGTGCACGTAGCGCAGCATGTCCTCGATGGTGTCGTGGGTCTCGATGCCGGCATGCACCGCACTGCCATCGGCGGCCTGGTAGATGTTCACCGAGTCGGTGTCACCGAACAGGTTGTGCATGTCGCCGAGAATCTCCTGGTAGGCGCCGACCAGGAAGATGCCCAGCACATAGTCCTCGCCCTCCTTGATCTCGTGCACCGGCAGGCTGGTCTCGATGGACTGCTCGTCGACGTACTGGCGGATCTTGCCGTCGGAGTCGCAGGTCAGGTCCTGCAGCACGGCACGGCGCAGCGGCTCCTCGTCCAGGCGCGACAGCGGCAGGATCGGCAGGATCTGGCCGATGGCCCAGGTGTCCGGCAGGCTCTGGAACACCGAGAAGTTGCAGATGTACTTGTCGGCCAGCTTGTCGTTGAGCTCGTCGATCACCGCACGGTGCGAACGCTGACGGGCCTTGAGCTGGTTGTGCAGGCGACGGCAGATGGCGAAGTAGCACTGCTCGGCCAGGGCTTTCTGCGCCAGGCCCAGCTTGCCGGCGGAATACTGCGCGGCCACTTCCTCGATGTAGTGGGTGGCACGCCAGTAGGTCTCGGCGACCATTTCCGGATCGCTGTCGTCGAGCAGCTCGATCAGCACCTGGAGGATTTCCGGCTGTTCGACGCTCGGATCGATCTCCGGCACCTTGTCGTTGTGCCGCTCGACATCGGTGACCTGCACCAGCAGCACGGCGTGGTGCGCGGTCATCGCCCGGCCGCTCTCGGAGAAGATGTGCGGATGGGGGATTTCCTGGCGGTCGCAGAACTCCTTGAGCATGTCGACCACGGCATCGGCGTAGTCCTGCATGTCGTAGTTGATCGAGCTGGCGTTGCGCGAGTGGGTGCCGTCGTAGTCCACGCCGAGGCCGCCGCCGACATCGATGTGATCGACCGGCAGGCCCATGGCGCGCAGCTCGCCGTAGTAGCGGATGGCCTCACGGAAGCCCTTGCGGTAGTCGGCGATGTTGGCGATCTGCGAGCCCATGTGGAAGTGCAGCAGGCGGATGCCCTGGTCCAGCCCGGCCGCGCGGAAGCGCTCGACGACCTGGAGGATCTGCGCGGCCGAGAGACCGAACTTGGATTTCTCGCCGCCGGTGTCGGCCCACTTGGAGGATGCCAGCGAGGACAGGCGCACGCGCAGGCCGATCTGCGGCGCGACCTTGAGCTCGGCCGCCTCCTCGATCACCAGGCGCACCTCGGATTCCTTCTCGATGACGATGAACACGTTGTGGCCGAGCTTCTGCCCCATCAGCGCCAGGCGGATGAACTCGCGGTCCTTGTAGCCGTTGCAGACGATGGTGCCGCCCTTCGGCGCCAGCGCCAGCACGGCCAGCAGCTCGGGTTTGGAGCCGGCTTCCAGGCCGATGGAAACGTTCTGCGTGGCGATGATGTTCTCGACCACCGCTTCCTGCTGGTTGACCTTGATCGGGTACAGCGCGGTGTAGCGGCTCTGGTACTCCAGGCGCTCGATGCTGGAGTCGAAGGCGCCGGTGAGGCGACGCACGCGGTCCTGCAGGATGTCCGGGAAGCGCACCAGCAGCGGCAGCGACAGACCGCTCTGGCGCAGTTCCTCGACCTGCTGGCTGAGGTCGATGGGCTGGCTGTCGGGCCCGTTGGGACGCACCTCGACGCGACCGGCATCGTTGATCGAGAAATAGCCGGCGCCCCAGTGGCGAATGCCGTAGACACTGCGGCTATCGGCTACGGTCCATTGGCTGCCGTCGTCTTTGCGGGTGCGTCGTGCGGACATCGGGGTCTCCCATGAGAAAGCCTGGCCTGCGGGCGGCCAGTCGGAAAATGTAAGCAAGCAAGATGACGTTTGCTCGGCGGTTGACCCTCCGAGCTTCATCGAAGTTTAGAAAATAATGGCGCGTCAGCCGCCGGACTTCTTCACGGTGAAACCGCGCTTGCCCAGTTCGGCCAACAGCAGGTCGACGTGATCGCCCTGGATCTCGATCACGCCATCCTTGAGCGCACCACCGGTGCCGCAGCGCTTCTTCAAGGCGCTGGCCAGCTCCTTGAGCGGCTCCTCGGCCAGCGGCACACCGCTCACCGTGGTGACGGTCTTGCCGCCACGCCCCTTGGTTTCACGGCGTACGCGGGCGATGCCATCGCCTTCGGGAATGCGCGTCTGCTTGCAGACACAGGCATCCACCGGCTGGTTGCAATCCGGGCAATGGCGACCACCATCGGTGGAATAGACGAGACCGCTCAGAGCGGAGAATGAAGAGGCTTTCTTGACCACCGGCTTGTCCTCGTAGGGGTCAGGATAGCGACTGGCCGACGCAGGTCGACCGCGAAGCCCCACTCAGGCAGGGGCAGCGCTGGCGAACAGAGGTCCGCCGAAAAGGTCGCGCAGTGTAACGGCAAAGACCGAGCTTGCTAAGTACGTATTTGCGTCATTGTCCGGCACGATGGCGACGCTGTTCGCCATCGTGCACGAAGCGCTCGGAATCCGCGACACCACAGGCGTGCAAGCACCCAACTGGCAGCCATGCAAGGCGTTGCCGGGCATGCTGCGAGCGCCCAGTAACGAAGGCATCAGACAGCCGCAGGCGGTCTGTTCATGTAACGTTCCAGCGCCGCCAGCGAGTCCGGGCAGTACGGCAGATGACGGGTTTCCTCCAGGACCTGTTCGACGCTGATGAAACGCGCTTCGAGCACCTCCTCCGGCTGCAGCACCAGCGGCGCATCGGATACCGCCGAATAGGCCATGCACCACAGGCGGCTCTCCGGCGCGTCGTAGAGAAAGTGCGCATGCTCGATCAGCTCGGCATCGACGATTCCCAGTTCCTCGGCCAGCTCGCGCTCGGCGGAGAGGCGGTAATCCTCGCCTTCGAGCACCATGCCGCCTGCCGCGACATCCCAGTAGCCTGGGTACAGCGCCTTGCTCAGGGTACGCCGGTGCACGCACAGCAGGCCGGCAGAGTTGAACAGCAGGATATAGGTGCCACGGCCGATCAGGTGACGCTCACGCAGCTGCGCCCGCGAGACGCCACCCAGCGGCCGGTCGTTCTCGTCGACCCAGGCGACCCGCTCGCTGTCGGAGGCGGCACGATGCGCCGCCTCCGCTGCCGAGATCCTGCTCATCAACCCTGGCTCAACAGCTGACGCAGATCGATGATGCCGGCGTTGGCACGCGAGATGTAGTTGGCCATCACCAGCGAGTGGTTGGCGAGGATGCCGTAGCCACTACCGTTGAGGATCATCGGGCTCCACAGCGTCGCCTGCGCCGCCTCCAGCTCACGGATGATCTGGCGCACGCTGACGGTGGCGTTCTTCTTGGCCAGCACATCGGCGAAATCGACTTCGACGGCACGCAGCAGGTGAGCCAGCGCCCAGGCCTGGCCACGGGCCTCGTAGAACACGTTGTCGATCTGCAGCCAGGGGGTCTCGTACACGCCGCCCTCACCGATCAGGCCCGACTCCGCGGCATCGTTGCCGACCTGCTGGTTGTCGCTCAGGCGTACCTGGCCAACGCTGGCCGACAGACGCTGCGACAGCGAGCCGAGGCGGGTGCCGGCGTCGCCCAGCCAGTTGTTGAGGTTGTCGGCACGCGCATAGAACTGCGCATTCTTCTGCCCCGGATCGGCCAGACGGGCGAGGTAGCGGTCCAGCGATTTGATCCCTTCGCGGTACTCGGATTCGGAGGCAGGCAGCGCCCAGCTCTTGTGGTCGAAGTGGAAACGCGGCTCGGCCTTGGCCAGGTCCGGGTCTTCCGTGGACTGCGACTGCGAGCGCGAGAAGTCCTTGCGCAGCGCCCGGGCGAAGTCGCGCACCTGCACCAGTGCGCCGTATTCCCAGTTCGGCATGTTGTCCAGCCACAGGCCCGGCGGTGCCAGGTCGTTGGACAGATAGCCGCCCGGCTTGTCCAGCAGGGTGCTGGCGACCTGTTTGAGCGTTTCCACCGTGGTGTAGCCGGTGACCATCTGCCGCTGCGCCTGCTGCGCGGCCGCCTGGGCATGTTGTTGCACCTGAAAGGCGCCAGGTTCCTGGCTCCAGTACCAGCCCACGACCAGGGTCACCAGCAGGTACACACCGAGCAGCCCGCCGAGCGCGCGTCCGATCAGGCTGGAGCTGCTGCGCTCACGCCCCAGTTTCGCGGTCTTGTCGGTACCGTCGGGCGAGCTCGCCGCGCGATTCTTCCAGTCCAGCATGGCAATGTCCTTTTTAAGCGAATTCGAATGTTCGACCACAAGCCGACCAACGGGTTGCGACCTGTCCCGCACTATAAGGCAAGCTCGCAGCAAAACGCAGGGCGCGCGGGCAAACTTACCGCCGGTACGAGGAAAAGCCGTTTTTGTGACCCGCCTCGCCTGACGCACCGGTACGTGCGACGTCAAAATAGCCCAATGCACATTTTTGTCGCCTATTCGACAGAAATACCGCCGCCAATTGATCGGCGGCAATGCCAGCACCGCCGACAAGTGATAGCATCAAGCCACCACTGACTTAACACTCGATAGAAGTCGGCCCATGACCGAGCACCCGGACCCCAGTCGCGACCGCCTCAAGCACCACTTCGCCCAGCGCGTGATCCATCAGGCGCGTCAGGTGCTGGAAGTCTGGCAGCGTCTGCAGCGCAGCGAGTGGAGCGATGCCGGCATGGCCGAGCTGACCGAGGCCAACCTGCGCCTGCTGCGCTACGCCGAGCGTTTCGAGCAGATCGAGCATGCCCAGCTGGCGAAGACCATCAGCACCAGCCTCGATGAGGTGGTGAAGAATCGCGGGCGCCTCAACAGCAGCCTGATCGCCCGGCTCAACCAGGCCATGCAGCGCCTGTCGCGAACGGGTCTGCGCCACAGCGATGCCTTCGAGCAGACCTTCCTGCCGCCCCTGCGCAAGCCGGTCTACCTCGCCCTGCAGGATGCCCAGCGCGCCGAGCGCCTGGCCCAGCAACTGGAATTCTTCGGTCTCGCGGCGCAGCCACTCGGTGACGAGCGCGCCTTCCGCGCAGCCATCGCCGAACGCCACCCGGCGGCCATCATCATGGACGTCGACTTCGCCGGCATAGGCCTGGAACTCGCCGACTCCATCCAGCAGGGCCTGGAACAGAAGATTCCCCTGCTGTTCTTCAGCCATTGCGACACCGACACCCCGACCCGCCTGGCGGCGGTGCGTGCCGGCGGGCAGGAGTTCTTCACCGGTTCGCTGGATGCTTCGAGCCTGCTCGAACGCATCGAGGTGCTGACCCATGTCTCCCAGTACGATCCGTACAAGGTACTGATCGTCGATGACTCAAAGGCCCAGGCCACGCATACCGAGCGCGTGCTCAACAGCGCCGGCATCCTGACCCACACCCTCACCGAGCCGATCAAGGCGATGGACGCGCTGGCCGAGTTCCAGCCGGACCTGATCATCCTCGACATGTACATGCCCGAGTGCAATGGCACCGAGCTGGCCAAGGTGATCCGCCACAACGACCGCTACGTCAGCGTGCCGATCATCTACCTGTCGGCCGAGGACGACCTGGACAAGCAGCTCGACGCCATGAGCGAAGGCGGCGACGACTTCCTCACCAAACCGATCAAGCCACGCCATCTGATCGCCACCGTGCGCAACCGCGCGGCGCGCGCGCGCAACCTAAAGGCGCGCATGGTGCGTGACAGCCTCACCGGCCTGTACAACCACACCCATACCCTGCAGCTGCTCGACGACGCCTGCTACCGCGCCCGCCGCGAAGAGCAGCCGCTGGCCTTCGCCATGCTCGACATCGACCACTTCAAGAAGGTCAACGACACCTACGGCCACCCCATGGGCGACCGGGTGATCAAGAGCCTGGCGCTGTTCCTCAAGCAGCGCCTGCGCAAGACCGATCACATCGGTCGTTACGGCGGCGAGGAATTCGCCGTGGTGCTGCCGGACACCGACGAGCAGTCGGCGCTCAAGGTGCTCGAGGAAATCCGCCAGCGCTTCGCCGAGATCCACTACCCGGCGCAGCCACAGGACCTCTCCTGCACCTTCAGCTGCGGCATCGCCATGCTGCAACCGGGCCTGGACGGCAACGCCCTGTCCAAGCGAGCGGACGAGGCGCTGTACAAGGCCAAGCATGGCGGCCGCAACCGGGTCGAGCTGTACAGCGACGACTGAAACGCTCGCCCGTGCGGCCCACCGAGGGCGACGGCTGGACAGGCAGGAAAACGTGACGCAGCGCACATCGTCATCAGGCTGTAACCAAACCGCAATAACCTCGCTGGCATCGTTCAGTCTTCGTCCGAGCCTGCCATGCGCCTCAAGCTGCTCACCAACCTCAACACCCTGCTGCTGGTCACCGTCTGCGTAGCCCTGGCAGCTACCCTCTGGTGGTCGCAACGCGCCCTGCAGCAACCGGTCCAGCTGATGGAGCGCTACCTGACGCTGTCGCAGCAGTTCCAGCGCGAGGTCGCCGACAACATCCAGGCCTACCTGGCCAGCGGCAACGCCGTGCAGCACAGCACCGCGACCCAGGCCATCGACGCGTTCAAGCAGGCGCTCGACCAGCTTCCGCCGCAACTGGCCGACGAACTGCGCCCCAGCCTCGAACAGCTCCGCGAATTCAGCGGCAACCAGCTGCTGGCCGCCGGCAAGCTGGCGGGCGACCCACAGGGCCTGCTGCTGCAGGCCGAACGGGAAATGCTCGCGGCGATGGAACAACTGACCCAGTACGCCGATAGCGCCGACACGCCAGCCGCCAGCACCTACCGCAAGCCCCTGCGGGAGGCGGGTTCACGCCTGCTGAAACTGGTGCATGCACGCGAGCGCTTCATCAGCCAGGGGCGCAGCGAGCTGCTGGGCGATGTCGAGCGCGAGCTCAAGGCGCTCGGCCAGCAGGTCTCGGCGCTGGACGCCCTGCCGCTGCTCGGCGTGCAGGAAGCCGACAGCTCAGCCAGCATCGGCTTCGCCGCCCTGCTCGGCCTGGACGAAGGCCAGCAGGAACAGCAGGCGCAGGACCGGGGCATCGACCTCAAGCGCGAGCTGAGCACGCTGGTGCGCCGCTACCCCAATGAACTGCAACGCACACGCGAGCTGGTCGAGCAACGCCAGCAACTGGCCCAGACCACCAGCGAGCGCGTGACCCAGGTGCAGCAGGCGCTGGCCGGGCTGGAACCGCTGGTCAGGGCCGAATACGCGCGCATCCAGGGCGAAGTGCGCCTGATCCAGGGCCTGATGATCGGCCTGATCCTGCTCATCGCCCTGGTCATCGACCGTATCCAGCGCCGCCTGTCACGGGTCCTCGGGCACCTGGTCCCGGCGCTGTCGAAGTGGGCCCATGGCGACTTCGCCGAGGCCATCACCATCAACTCGCGCACCCGTGAGCTGAGCGATATCGAGGATTCGCTCAACCACCTGCGCCGCTACCTGGTAGAGCTGGTCGCCAGCATTCGCGGCCATGCCGAACAGGTTGCCGGCTCCAGCCGCACCCTGGCCGAGCTCAGTGGCGGCCTGCACAGCGGCGCCGAGCGCCAGGCCGGCGACACGGCCCTGATTCGTGATGCACTGGGCGAGCTGGAGGCGACCATCGGCCAGGTGGCGCAGGACGCCAGCCAGACGGCGGACGCCAGCCGCGACGCCGACCGCGCCCTGGTCCAGGGCCAGCAGGTCATCGGCCAGAGCCTGGAGGGCCTGCACGCCCTGGTGACGGAAGTTCAGGGCAACGCCCAGGCCATCGAGCGCCTGGCCGATGAAACCGCCACCATCGGCAGCGTGCTGACGGTGATTCGCGGCATCGCCGAACAGACCAACCTGCTCGCCCTCAACGCCGCCATCGAGGCGGCGCGGGCCGGCGAGGCCGGGCGAGGTTTCGCCGTGGTCGCCGACGAAGTCCGCTCGCTGTCGCAACGCACCGGCAGTGCCACCGCCGAGATCCAGGACGTGATCGGTCGCCTGCAGCAGGCCGCGCACCAGTCGGTACAGGCCATGCGCGCCCAGGTCGAGCACGCCGAGGAGACCGCGGGCAAGGCCGAGGCGGCCGACGGCGCGCTCGACGAGATCGTCAGCGCGATCCGCACCATTGCCAGCATGGCCGAACGCATCGCCGAGGCCACCGCCCAGCAGAGCGACTCGGTCAGCGAGATCCGCGAGCACGGTGAGCGCATCCACCAGCTGGGCGACGACAACCTGCAACGCATCGGCCAGGGGCGTGACCAGGGAGAGCAGCTGATGCAGCTGGGCGGCCAGCTGCACGAGGCCGTGCAGGCGTTTCGCGTCTGACCTGCGGCATACCGGCGCAGGCCTGGAACTCGGCGCGCGGCCGCCGATCCAAGCGACGCTCATCCGAGCAGATCGGCAGTCCGTTCAGCTGGCGAAATGTGCATGGGCGCTTTCCGGTATCATGCCGCCACCTTCCGCCGAGATAGTCGCCCGATGTCACTGCGTCGTCTGCTCCTTCCCCTGCTCCTGCTGTGCCTGAGCCTGCCGGCCAGCGCCAACCTGTTCGATCAGCGCCCGGCCGCGTCGCCGCTTGGCGCCCCGCTGAACAACAGCAGCGATTTCCTGCCGGTACGGGAAGCCTTCAAGCTGAGCCTGGTGAGTAGCGATACGCAGAGCGTGACCCTGCGTTTCGTCGCGGCCGAGGGCTACTACCTGTACCGCCACCGCCTGAATTTCAGCGTGGAGCCGGCCGGCTTCGACCTCGGCGAGGCGCAACTGCCTGCCGGCAAGGCCAAGCACGACGAGTTCTTCGGCGATGTCGAGGTGTACTACGGCGTGCTCGACGTGCGCCTGCCGCTGGACAACCCGGACAACCGTCCGCTGCGCCTGCAGGTGGGCTACCAGGGCTGTGCCGACAAGGGCCTGTGCTACCCGCCCGAGACCGAGTACATCGAGATCGGCGAGATGCCCGCCAGCGTCGCCGACCTGCAGCAGAGCGAGTGGACCTGGAAAGATCTGGCGCTGTTCTTTCTCGCCGGGCTGGGCCTGACCTTCACCCCCTGCGTGCTGCCCATGCTGCCGATTCTCTCCGGCGTGGTGCTGCGCGGTCGCCCGAGCAATGCCCGCGGGCTGGTCCTGTCGCTCGCCTACGTGCTGCCGATGGCGGCCTGCTATGCCGTGCTCGGCTCGCTGATGGGGCTGTTCGGCGCCGGTCTCAACCTGCAGGCCATGCTGCAGTCGCCCTGGGTACTGGTGCCCTTCGCCGCCTTCTTCGGCCTGTTCGCCATGGCGATGTTCGGCGTCTTCGAACTGCGCCTGCCGGCCTTCATACGCGACCGCCTCGACCAGCGCGCCAGCCAGACCCGCGGCGGCACCATCGCCGGGGCGGCGACTCTGGGCGTGCTGTCGAGCCTGATCGTGTCGCCCTGCATAACCGCGCCCCTGACCGCCCTGCTGCTCTATATCAGCAGCACCGGCGACGCCGTCGGTGGCGGCCTGCAACTGTTCGCCCTGGGCCTGGGCATGGGCACGCCACTGGTGCTGTTCGGCGCGGGCGGCGGCGCCCTGCTGCCGAAGTCCGGCCCGTGGCTGGTCACCGTGCGCAACGCCTTCGGCGTGATGCTCCTGGCCGTGTCCGTCTGGCTGCTCGAACGCGTGCTGCCGGGCAGCCTCAGCCTGGCGCTGTGGGGCCTGCTGGCCGGCGGTGTGGCGGTGTTCCTCGGCGCGCTGGAATTCGGCCCGAAGACACACCGGCAGAAACTCACCCAGATCGTCGGCCTGGCCCTGCTGGTCTACGCCCTGGCTGCCTGGGTCGGCGCCCTGCAGGGCACGAGCGACCCGCTCAAGCCGCTCGGTCAGCTGTCGGCCACTGCCAGCCAGGGCAGCACCAAGAGCGGTGCCTGGCAGACCCTGAGCAGCCCTGCCGAGCTGGACGCCGCGTTGGCCGAGGCCAAGGCAGCCGGGCAGCCGCTGCTGCTGGACTGGTACGCCGACTGGTGCATCAGCTGCAAGGTGATCGAACGAGAAGTGTTCGGCAATGCCGAGGTGGGCAGCAAGCTGGCCGGCTGGAGACTGATACGCTTCGACATCACCGAAAGCAGCGCCGCGCAGCGCGCCCTGCTGGATCGCTACCAGCTGTTCGGGCCACCCGCCATCCAGCTGTTCTCCGCCCGGGGTGACGAACTGCTCGATCTGCGTGTCGTAGGTGAAGTCGACGCCGCGACCTTCGGCGTGCGCCTGGATCGAGCCGTGGCACGCAGCAGCCGCTGACCAGCCACACCACGGACATTGCGACCTCACAGGGGCAGCGCAACGATCCGATAGCGACCAGACCAGCTGCTATAGTCATATTCTTGCCGCAAACGGCAGGCATCGTGTCGACTATTGCTGACATCGCACGGCTGCGGCATAGTCCTGCGCAGCCCGAACAACAAGGAACGCGTCCATGGCCACTCTACTGGTACTTCACGGCCCCAACCTGAATCTGCTGGGTACCCGTGAGCCAGACAAATACGGCGCCACCACGCTGGCCGAGATCAATCAGGACCTGGAGCTGCGCGCCCGCGAAGCCGGCCACCACCTGATGTACCTGCAAAGCAATGCCGAGTACGAACTGATCGACCGCATTCACGCCGCAAAGGGTGAAGGCGTCGACTTTATCCTGATCAATCCTGCCGCTTTTACCCATACGAGTGTCGCATTACGTGACGCGTTGCTGGCAGTGAGCATCCCATTCATCGAAGTGCACCTGTCCAACGTGCACAAGCGTGAACCATTCCGCCATCACTCCTATTTTTCCGACGTTGCAGTAGGGGTGATCTGCGGCCTTGGCGCCAGCGGTTATCGGCTGGCCCTGGAAGCGGCACTCGAACAACTGGCCGAGCGCGCCTGACGCGACGCTCGGTAGACAAGTCCTACCTCACCTCTGGGAGTTGAACCTTCATGGATATCCGTAAAGTCAAGAAACTGATCGAGCTGCTGGAAGAGTCCGGTATCGACGAGCTGGAGATCAAAGAGGGCGAAGAGTCCGTACGCATCAGCCGTCACAGCAACAAGCAGCCGGCCTACGCCGCACAGCCCATCTATGCACCGGCCCCGGCCGCTGCTCCGGTTGCCGCCCCGGCTCCGGCCGCCAGCGCTGAAGCCGCTCCGGCTGCCGCACCGAAGCTGAACGGCACCGTCGCCCGTTCGCCGATGGTCGGCACCTTCTACCGCGCCGCCTCGCCGACCTCGGGCAACTTCGTCGAAGTGGGCCAGAGCGTGAAGAAAGGCGACATCCTGTGCATCGTCGAAGCGATGAAGATGATGAACCACATCGAGGCCGAAGCCAGCGGCGTGATCGAGTCCATCCTGGTGGAAAACGGCCAGCCGGTTGAGTACGACCAGCCCCTGTTCACCATCGTTTGATGCACGGGGAGCCTGCAATGCAGAAGCTGGAAAAAGTCCTTATCGCCAACCGTGGCGAAATCGCCCTGCGCATCCTGCGCGCCTGCAAGGAACTGGGCATCAAGACGGTGGCCGTGCACTCCACCGCCGACCGCGAACTGATGCACCTGGGCCTGGCCGACGAGTCCGTCTGCATTGGTCCGGCACCCGGCGCACAGTCCTACCTGCACATCCCGGCGATCATCAGCGCGGCTGAAGTCACCGGCGCCACTGCCATCCACCCGGGTTACGGCTTCCTCGCCGAGAACGCCGACTTCGCCGAACAGGTGGAGAACTCCGGCTTCGCCTTCATCGGCCCGAAAGCCGACGTGATCCGCCTGATGGGCGACAAGGTGTCGGCCAAGGACGCCATGATCAAGTCCGGCGTACCGGTGGTACCCGGCTCCGACGGCCCGCTGCCGGAAGACGAGGAAGAAGCCCTGCGCATCGCCCGTGAAGTGGGCTACCCGGTGATCATCAAGGCCGCCGGTGGCGGTGGTGGTCGCGGCATGCGCGTGGTGCACAAGGAAGAAGACCTGATCAAGTCGGCCAAGCTGACCCGCACCGAAGCCGGTGCCGCGTTCGGCAACCCGATGGTCTATCTGGAAAAATTCCTCGGCAACCCGCGCCACGTTGAAGTCCAGGTGCTGTCCGACGGCCAGGGCAACGCCATTCACCTGTACGACCGTGACTGCTCGCTGCAGCGTCGCCACCAGAAGGTGATCGAAGAGGCCCCGGCCCCGCTGATCGACGAGAAGGCCCGCGCCGAAGTGCTCAAGCGCTGCGTCGATGCCTGCGTCGAGATCGGCTACCGTGGCGCCGGCACCTTCGAGTTCCTCTACGAAGATGGCCGTTTCTACTTCATCGAGATGAACACCCGTGTTCAGGTGGAGCACCCGGTCACCGAGATGGTCACCGGCATCGACATCGTCAAGGAGATGCTCAGCATCGCCGCCGGCAACAAGCTGTCGATCAAGCAGGAAGACGTGAAGATCCTCGGTCACTCGGTCGAGTGCCGGATCAACGCCGAAGACCCGGACAACTTCATGCCCAGCCCCGGCAAGGTCAAGCATTTCCATGCCCCGGGCGGCAACGGTGTTCGTGTCGACTCGCACCTGTACAGTGGCTACAGCGTACCGCCGCACTACGACTCGCTGATCGGCAAGCTGATCACCTTCGGCAAGGATCGCGACGAGGCCATGGCGCGCATGCGCAATGCCTTGGACGAGATCGTCGTCGATGGCATCAAGACCAACGTGCCGCTACACCGCGACCTGACCCGCGACAAGGGTTTCGTCAAAGGCGGCGTGAACATCCACTACCTGGAAAAGAAACTGGGTATGGACAGGCACTGAGCCTGATACGCGTTGCAACAAGGGCTGCCCACGGGCGGCCCTTGTCGTTTCGGCGGGCACGCTGGCAAGCCGGCCGTCCGTTCAAGTAAGCTGCGCGGCCAAACGCGCCCCGTTCATGAGGTTTTCCATGCCCTGGTTACAAGTCCGTCTCGCCATCACCCCCGAGCAGGCGGAAACCTACGAAGATGCCCTGCTGGAAGTGGGCGCCGTGTCGGTGACCTTCATGGATGCCGAAGACCAGCCGATCTTCGAACCGGACCTGGGCACCACGCCGCTGTGGTCGCATACCCACCTGCTGGCGCTGTTCGAAGCCGACACCGATGAAACCGCGCTGCTCGCTCACCTGCAGCTGCTGTGCGGCGGCGCACTGCCCGAGCACCAGGTCGAGCGCATCGAGGACCAGGACTGGGAGCGCAGCTGGATGGACAACTTCCAGCCCATGCGCTTCGGCCGGCGCCTGTGGATCGTGCCCAGCTGGCACGCCGCGCCGGAGCCGCAAGCCGTGAACCTGCTGCTCGATCCGGGCCTGGCCTTCGGCACCGGCACCCACCCCACCACTGCCCTGTGCCTGGAATGGCTCGACGGCCAGCAGCTCGAAGGCTGCAGCGTGATCGACTTCGGCTGCGGCTCGGGCATTCTCGCCATCGCCGCCCTGCTGCTCGGCGCACCGCAGGCGGTCGGCACCGATATCGACCCGCAGGCTCTGGAAGCCTCGCGCGACAACGCTTCGCGCAATGGCATCGACCCGGCGCGCTTCCCGGTCTACCTGCCCGCGGACATGCCCCAGCAACAAGCCGATGTGGTGGTCGCCAACATTCTCGCCGGCCCGCTGGTAGCCCTGGCCGCGCAGATCACCACCCTGGTCAGGGGCGGTGGACGCCTGGCACTGTCGGGCATTCTCGCCGAGCAGGCCGAGGAAGTCCGTGCCGCCTACGCAGAGGCGTTCGACCTCGACCCGACGGCCGTCAAGGATGGCTGGGTGCGCATCAGCGGCGTCAAGCGCTGAACCGCACGCAGCCGTTGCGTTAGACTAGCCGCCTCGTTTCCCCGGACCCGCGCATGAGCGAAAGCCACGTCACCCAGTGCCCCAATTGCCGCACCAGCTTCCGCGTCAGCCAGGCGCAGCTGGCTGCGGCCCATGGCGCAGTCCGCTGCGGTGCCTGCCTGCACGTGTTCAACGCCGCCGAGCAACTGTTCGGCCCGCGCGGTGCGGCAGCGGCGACCAGCGTCAAGCCGGTCAGCGCCCCCGCCAGCAAGCCGCAGCCGCCAGGCAGCCCCAAGGCGCCTGCGGCGAAGGCCGTCGACGAGACCCTGTGGATTCATGACGACCTCGACCTGGACAGCCTCGACCTGGATGAGGAGCTGGCCAAGCTGGAAGAGCAGGAGCAGCAGCTGTCGCAGCAGTTCCTCGCCCTGGAGCGCGCGCCGCGCTACAGCGAGAGCTTCGGCAGCGCCACGGCACAGGACGACGACGATGTGCATGACGAGGCCTGGGCCGAAGCACTGCTGCGTGACGAACAGGTAAAGCGCGACAGCTTCGAGCTGGAGCCGACGAACGCCCCCGAGCCCGCGCCGCGCCAGAGCGACGAGCTGCTCGCAGCGGCCTCGCCAGCCGCGAGTGCCGTCGAACGCGAGCAGCCGCAAGAGCCTCGCATCGGCGCACTGGACGCGGCGGACGCGGAAGACGACCAGCCTCACGACGAGCCCGAACCCGACGACAGCGCACGCAGCGAGCCTGCTCTGCGCGAGGAACGCCTGTTCGACCTCGACGACGAACCGCTGCAACTCGACTGGCAGCAGCAGAAGGAGACGGCCTGGGGCCGCCTGTTCGGCTGGGGCCTGCTCAACCTGCTGGCCGCAGCTGGGCTGCTGGCGCAGTACGCCGCCTACAACTTCGACGAACTGGCGCGTCAGGATCGCTATCGCCCCTGGTTCGAACAGCTCTGCCCGAACATCGGCTGCGAGCTGCCGTCGAAGGTCGACATCAGCCAGATCCGCAGCAGCAACCTGGTGGTGCGCAGCCACCCGGAGTTCTCCGGCGCACTGATCGTCGACGCTATCCTCTACAACCGCGCGCCCTTCGCCCAGCCCTTTCCGCTGCTGGAAATGCGCTTCGCCGACCTCGGCGGACAACTGGTCGCCAGTCGTCGCTTCAAACCCAGCGAATACCTCGCCGGCGAGCTCGCCGGGCAGAGCGAAATGCCGCCGCAGACGCCCATTCACATCTCGCTGGACATCCTCGACCCGGGCACCCGCGCGGTGAACTACAGCCTCAGCTTCCACTCCCCGGAATAGCCTGGAGGCCACGCGGCCTGTGGTCGCAGGCCGTCCATCTAACTACTGGCGATAAGCCCATAGCTGTTCAGAATTTGTTCAAAACAGCCTTTATCCGGTCACCCAGAGCGGGTATCATGCCCACCCTTTCGCGAGCACCGACCCACCATCGTTTCCCCTGAGGACACAGTGGAGGGCAGGTGTTGATCGCCCTTTGTCTCAACTGCGAACCAACAAGCAGGGACGCCCCATGTCGGCCCCACGTATTGGCCCCTACACATTGCCCAATCGGTTGATCCTGGCCCCCATGGCCGGTGTCACCGATCGCCCGTTCCGCCAGCTGTGCCGCAACCTCGGCGCCGGCCTGGTGGTGTCGGAGATGGTCACCAGCGATGTGCGCCTGTGGAATAGCCGCAAGTCCAGTCTGCGTCTGCTGCACGCCGGTGATCCCGAGCCACGCTCGGTGCAGATCGCCGGAGGCGACCCGCAGATGCTCGCCGAAGCGGCGCGCAAGAACGTCGAGCTGGGCGCACAGATCATCGATATCAACATGGGCTGCCCGGCCAAGAAGGTCTGCAACAAGGCCGCCGGCTCCGCCCTGCTGCGCGACGAGCCGCTGGTGCGCGAGATCCTCGATGCCGTGGTCGGCGCGGTGAGCGTGCCGGTGACCCTGAAGATCCGCACCGGCTGGGACCGACAGAACAAGAACGGCGTGACCGTGGCGAAGATCGCCGAGGACGCCGGCATCAGCGCACTGGCCGTACACGGTCGCACCCGCGCCGACCTGTACACCGGCGACGCCGAGTACGAGACCATCGCCGCCATCAAGCAGGCGGTCAGCATCCCGGTGTTCGCCAACGGCGACATCGACTCCCCACAGAAAGCCAAGGCCGTACTCGACGCCACCGGCGCCGACGCGCTGCTGATCGGTCGCGCCGCACAGGGCCGGCCGTGGATCTTTCGTGAAATCGAGCATTACCTGCGTACCGGCAGCACCCTGCCGGCGCCCGGCCTGCTCGAAGTGGAACGCATTCTGCTAGAACACCTGGCCGCACTGCACGCCTTCTACGGCGAATTGATGGGCGTACGCATCGCCCGCAAGCATGTCGGCTGGTATCTGGCAACCCTGCCGGGCGCCAGGGAGTTTCGCGCCCAGTTCAACCGTCTGGACAGTACGGACGCACAGTGCGCCCACGTTCGCGAGTTCTTCCGCGAGCGGCACGATGATGGAAACGAGGTGGCCGCATGACGTTGATGACAGAGACCTTAGTGAGTGGAATTGCACCCGTGAGTGACAACACCAGCCTGAAACAGCACCTGAGCACGCCGAGCGAAGAGGGCCAGACCCTGCGCGGCGCCGTGGAGAAGGCGCTGCATAACTATTTCGCCCACCTGGAGGGCGCGGACGTCACCGACGTGTACAACCTGGTGCTCACCGAAGTGGAAGCGCCGCTGCTGGAAACCGTCATGAATTATGTGAAAGGTAACCAGACCAAGGCCTCCGAACTGCTCGGCCTCAACCGCGGCACGCTGCGCAAGAAGCTCAAGCAGTACGATCTGCTGTAACCCTGAACTCCTGAAAAGGGCGGCCCGCATGAGCCGCCTTTTTTGCTGATATCCCCCGCTCTGATGGATAGTGACATGACCGACCAGACCACCCTTCTGCCCGTCCGCCGCGCGCTGATCAGCGTTTCCGACAAGACCGGCGTCCTCGAGTTTGCCCGTGAACTGAGCGCCCTCGGTGTCGAGATCCTCTCCACCGGCGGCACCTACAAGCTGCTCAAGGACAACGGCGTAGCCGCAGTGGAAGTGGCGGACTACACCGGCTTCCCGGAGATGATGGACGGCCGCGTGAAGACCCTGCACCCGAAGATCCACGGCGGCATCCTCGGCCGTCGCGCCCTCGACGCGGCGGTGATGGACGAGCACGGCATCAAGCCGATCGACCTGGTGGCGGTCAACCTCTACCCCTTCGAGGCCACCGTGGCCAAGCCTGACTGCGACCTGGCCGACGCCATCGAGAACATCGACATCGGCGGCCCGACCATGGTCCGTTCGGCTGCGAAGAACCACAAGGACGTGGCCATCGTGGTCAACACCGGCGACTACGCCGGCATCGTCGCCGCGCTGAAAGCCGGTGGCCTCAGCTACGCCCAGCGTTTCGACCTGGCCCTCAAGGCCTTCGAGCACACTGCCGCCTACGACGGCATGATCGCCAACTACCTGGGCACCATCGACCAGGCGCGTGACACCCTGTCCACCGAGGGCCGTGGCGCCTTCCCGCGCACCTTCAACAGCCAGTTCGTCAAGGCGCAGGAAATGCGCTACGGCGAGAACCCGCACCAGAGCGCGGCGTTCTACGTGGAAGCGAAGAAGGGCGAAGCCAGCGTCTCCACCGCCATCCAGCTACAGGGCAAGGAGCTGTCCTTCAACAACGTGGCCGACACCGACGCCGCGCTGGAATGCGTGAAGAGCTTCGTCAAGCCGGCCTGCGTCATCGTCAAGCACGCCAACCCGTGCGGCGTCGCCGTGGTTCCGGAAGACGAAGGCGGCATCCGCAAGGCCTACGACCTGGCCTACGCCACCGACACCGAGTCGGCCTTCGGCGGCATCATCGCCTTCAACCGCGAGCTGGATGGCGAAACCGCCAAGGCCATAGTCGAGCGCCAGTTCGTCGAAGTGATCATCGCCCCGAAAATCTCCGCCGCAGCCCGTGAAGTAGTCGCGGCCAAGGCCAACGTGCGCCTGCTCGAGTGCGGCGAATGGCCGGCCGAACGTGCCGCCGGCTGGGACTTCAAGCGGGTCAACGGCGGCCTGCTGGTGCAGAGCCGCGACATCGGCATGATCAAGGCGGAAGACCTGAAGATCGTGACCCAGCGCGCACCGAGCGAGCAGGAAATCCATGACCTGATCTTCGCCTGGAAAGTGGCCAAGTTCGTCAAATCCAACGCCATCGTCTACGCCAAGAACCGTCAGACCGTGGGTGTCGGCGCCGGCCAGATGAGCCGCGTCAACTCCGCCCGCATCGCCGCGATCAAGGCCGAGCACGCCGGCCTGCCGGTACCGGGCGCGGTCATGGCCTCGGACGCCTTCTTCCCGTTCCGCGACGGCATCGACAACGCCGCCAAGGCCGGCATCACTGCCGTGATCCAGCCAGGTGGCTCGATGCGCGACAACGAAGTGATCGCGGCGGCCGACGAAGCCGGCATTGCCATGGTGTTCACTTCGATGCGCCATTTCCGTCATTGATTGGCTGGTGGATGGCTTCGGCCATCCACCCTACGTCACCCGAAATGTGTAGAACGTAGCCCGGATGAAATCCGGGGGACGCCCTAATTGAAAGCCCCGGATTACATCCGGGCTACGCTCAGGAGAACCCCATGAACGTACTGATCATCGGCAGCGGCGGCCGCGAGCACGCCCTGGCCTGGAAAGTGGCGCAGGACAAGCGCGTCGAGAAGGTTTTCGTTGCCCCGGGCAACGCCGGCACCGCCGTCGAGGCCAAGTGCGAGAACGTCGCCATCGACGTGCTGGCCATCGAGCAACTGGCTGACTTCGCCGAGAACAACGTGCAACTGACCATCGTCGGCCCGGAAGCGCCGCTGGTCAAAGGCGTGGTCGATCTGTTCCGCAAGCGCGGCCTGGACATCTTCGGCCCTACCGCCGCGGCTGCTCAGCTGGAAGGCTCCAAGGCCTTCACCAAGGACTTCCTGGCGCGCCACCGGATCCCCACCGCCGACTACCAGAACTTCACCGAGATCGAGCCGGCGCTGGCCTACCTGCGCGAGAAGGGTGCGCCCATCGTGATCAAGGCCGACGGCCTGGCCGCCGGCAAAGGCGTGATCGTCGCCATGACCCTCGAAGAAGCCGAGGCAGCCGTGCGCGACATGCTCGCCGGCAATGCCTTCGGTGACGCCGGTTCGCGCGTGGTGATCGAAGAGTTCCTCGACGGCGAGGAAGCCTCCTTCATCGTCATGGTCGACGGCGAGAACGTGCTGCCGATGGCCACCAGCCAGGACCACAAGCGGGTCGGCGACGCCGATACCGGCCCCAACACCGGCGGCATGGGTGCGTACTCCCCGGCTCCCGTGGTCACCGCCGACGTGCACAAGCGCGTCATGGACGAAGTGATCTACCCCACCGTGCGTGGCATGGCCAGCGAAGGCAACGTCTACACCGGCTTCCTCTACGCCGGCCTGATGATCGACAAGAGCGGCGCGCCGAAGGTCATCGAGTTCAACTGCCGCTTCGGCGACCCGGAAACCCAGCCGATCATGTGCCGCCTGGAAAGCTCCCTGGTGCTGCTGGTCGAAGCCGCGCTGGCCAAGGCGTTGGACAAGGTCGAAGCGACCTGGGACCCGCGTCCGACCGTGGGTGTGGTGCTGGCAGCTGGCGGCTACCCGGGCGACTACGCCAAGGGCAACGTGATCAGCGGCCTGGATGAAGCGGCCCAGCTCGACGGCAAGGTGTTCCATGCCGGCACCGCGCTGAAGGACGGCCAGATCGTCACCGCAGGCGGCCGCGTGCTGTGCGCCACGGCCATCGGTGCCAGTGTCGCCGACGCCCAGCAACAGGCCTACCGCCTTGCCGAGAAGATTCGCTGGAACGGCATGTTCCACCGCAACGACATCGGCTACCGCGCCATCGCCCGCGAACGCGGCGAGGACTGAGGCACAGGCGCGGACCGGCCAGCGAGCCGGCGAGTTCGACTCGCCGGTCACGCCTGCTGGCTCGCCAAGCAGCCGCCACGGGCCCGGAACGCCCGTGGCGAGCCGCATTGCCAGTTGGCCTGATGGGTCACAAAAAGCCGCTCTGTAGCGTATTCCCCCAAACGGATGCTTGGCTATAATCCGGCCACTTATATAGAAGGACTTGCCCGTGCGCCGGCTCAGGATTGCCATTGGACTCATCGCCAGCTTGCTGCTGCTCGGCCTCGCCGTGACAGCAAGCGCCAGCGTAAGCCCGACGGGTACCACGACCTGGTCCTACCTGGTCGACGCCAGTGCACGGCTGGGGCTCGATGAGGTTCGCGCGCAACGCCAGCAGTTCAAGCCTCTGACCAAGCAGTCCTTCACCTTCCCCCCCAGCAAGCATGCCGTCTGGTTGCGGGCCGAACTCGCGCCGCAGCAGCAACCGGCCTGGCTGTGGGTGTTCTCGCCACGGGTTCAGTACCTCGACTATTACCTGCTCAGGGACGGCCAGCTCGAGCAGAACCTGCACACCGGCGAGGCCATGCCGCAGGAATCGCGACCGCTGCCGTCGCGCTTCTACCTGATGCCCCTGCCCAACGATGGCCAGGCCCGCGTCGCCTACGTACGCCTGACCTCCAATCACCCGCTGATGACCTGGTTCAAGGTGATGGACCAGGCCGAGCTGGTCAGCCTGGAGAAGCCCGTCTACCTCTACGGCATGCTCTTCGGCGCGCTGTTGCTGCTGACCCTGTACAACCTCATCCGCTTCATCTACACCCGCAGTGGCAGTGCGCTGTGGCTGGCTGGCGTCAACATCGGCCTGGCCATCTGCTCCTCGGCCAACCTCGGCATCTTCGCCCAGTGGCTGCCCAGCCTGGGCTACAACCAGTCGCTGATCGCCGACCTCTCGGCGCTGTTCGCCGCCTTCAGCGTGCTGGCCTTCGGCCTCGGCTTCGTGCACAGCACACCGGTGCAGAACAGCCGCCTGAATCGCCTGCTGATGGGCAACGCCGTGCTGGTGCTGGCCTACGCACTGTGCATCGCCCTCACCGGCTTGTACTGGTTCAGCTCGCTGGTCTATCTGCTGGTGGTGGTGAGTTCGCTCAACCTGCTGCTGGTCAGCAGCCTGCACTGGCGCTCCGGCTACACACCGGCGCGCCTGATCGCCGTGGGCATGCTGGTGTTCAACCTCGGCTTCGGTTTCTTCGTGCCGGTGCTGCTCGGCTTCGACCAGCTCACCCCCGGCTGGCTGGTGCTCGGCGTGTTCAGCGTCGCGACCCTGGCCGGACTGATCCTCAGCATCTCGCTGACCGAGCGCCAACGGCAGATCCAGCAGGACACCCTGCAACAGAGCACGGCGCTCGCCGCGAGCAGCGCTGAGCTGCGGGCCAAGGCCGAGTTCCTGGCCAAGATCAGCCACGAAATCCGTACCCCGATGAATGGTGTGCTGGGCATGACCGAGCTGCTGCTCGGCACGCCGCTGTCGGCCAAGCAACGCGACTACGTGCAGACCATCCACAGCTCGGGCAACGAGCTGCTCACCCTGATCAACGAAATCCTCGACATCTCCAAGCTCGAATCCGGCCAGATCGAGCTGGACGACGTGCAGTTCGACCTCGGCGCGCTGATCGAGGACTGCCTGGACATCTTCCGCGCCAAGGCCGAGCAGCAGAAGGTCGAACTGATCAGCTTCATCCAGCCGCAGGTGCCACGGGTGATCAGCGGCGACCCCACGCGTCTGCGTCAGGCCCTGCTGAGCCTGCTGGACAATGCGTTCAAGCAGACCGACGAGGGCGAGATCCTGCTGGTGGTCGCACTGGACAACAGCGACGGCAACTACCGCCTGCGCATCGCCGTACAGGACAGCGGCCGCCCGCTGCTGCCCGAAGAGCGCGACGCCCTGCTCAACGCCGAACTGCAGAGCCGTGACTTCCTCGCCGCCACCCGTCTCGGCGGCCGCCTGGGCCTGATCATCGCGCGCCAGCTGGTGCGCCTGATGGGCGGCGAATTCGGCATCCAGGGCAGCGGCAACCAGGGCACCACGCTGTGGCTGACCCTGCCACTGGACGCGGCCCGCCTGGAGCAACCGGAAGCCGACCTGGACAGCCCGCTGCAAGGCGCACGCCTGCTGGTGGTGGACGACAACGACACCTGCCGCAAGGTGCTGATGCAGCAGTGCAACGCCTGGGGCATGCAGGTCAGTGCCGTGCCATCGGGCAAGGAGGCGCTGGCACTGTTGCGCACCAAGGCGCACATGCGCGAGTACTTCGACGCGGTGCTGCTCGACCAGGACATGCCCGGCATGACCGGCATGCAGCTGGCCGCCAAGATCAAGGAAGACCCGAGCCTCAACCACGACATCCTGATCGTCATGCTGACCGGCATCAGCAATGCGCCGAGCAAGGTGATCGCCCGCAACGCCGGGATCAAGCGCATCCTGGCCAAGCCGGTGGCCGGCTACACGCTCAAGACCACCCTGGCCGACGAACTGGCCCAGCGCCCCAACGACACCCCCGCCCAGGCCGCGCCGACACCGGTGAGCACGCCGCTGAACGTGCCGGCCGACTTCCGCATCCTGGTGGCCGAAGACAACAGCATCTCCACCAAGGTGATTCGCGGCATGCTCGGCAAGCTCAATCTGCAGCCGGATACCGCCAGCAACGGCGAGGAAGCCCTCAGCGCGATGAAGGCGCAGCCCTACGACCTGGTGCTGATGGACTGCGAGATGCCGGTGCTCGACGGCTTCTCCGCCACCGAGCAGCTGCGCGCCTGGGAACAGAGCGAGCAGCGCCCGCGCACCCCGGTGGTGGCGCTGACCGCGCACATCCTCAACGAACACAAGGAACGTGCCCGCGCCGTGGGCATGGACGGGCACATGTCCAAGCCGGTCGAGCTGTCGCAGTTGCGCGACCTGATCGAGCACTGGATCGCCGAGCGCGAACTGCGTCGCCAGCGTGAAGTGTCGTAAGGCGGGTGAACCCCGCCTGACCATCGATGGCGGCTTGCCCCCGCCCTACTCTCAAACGAGCCCCCCATGTCCGAGTTGTTCAGCCTGTACCTGAAGATGCTGGTGCTCTACAGCCCCTTCTTCGTCCTCTCCTGCTTCATCGGCCTGAGCCGCGGCTACACCCTCAAGGAGCGCAAGCGCCTGGCCTGGAAAGTGGCGCTGGCAACGCTGGTCGCCAGCGTGCTGCTGTACCTGTTCGGCAAGCACATCTTCACCCTGTTCGGCATCACCATCGACGCCTTCCGCATCGGTGCGGGCTCGGTGCTGTTCATCTCCGCGCTGGGCATGGCCCAGGGCAAGTCGGCGGTACAGAGCGACAACGTGCAGCAGGACGTCACCATCGTGCCGCTGACCATTCCCATCACCGTCGGCCCCGGCACCATCGGTGCCCTGCTGCTGATGGGGGCCAGCCAGCCGCACTGGGATGACAAGCTGGTGGCGGTGGCGGCGATCCTCCTCGCCAGCCTGACCGTGGGCGTGGTGCTCTACCTGTCCAACCAGTTCGAGCGCCTGCTCGGCGACCAGGGCCTGCAGATCGTCAGCCGCCTGATGGGCCTGTTCGTCTGCGCCCTCGCCGCGCAGATCATCTTCACCGGGGTGAAGAACTACCTGGCGCCATGAAGGACCTGCCCCGGATTTCATCCGGGCTACGCCGTTGCAACGGCATTCGCGCACCACAAGCTCGCAGCTCGGCCCCGGCACGGTGCGCCCAGGCCGTGCCGGCCCCTGCCAATCCGCGCCCTGCCCCTTGAAAACAGTGGGCTGAACAGACCTGGCACCTTCGTTGCTCTGCTGATCCCAACTTGGATACAAGATGGGATCAGCACATGCTCACCGCTCCTCACGCCCTCACCCTCGGCCAATGGCAGCAGGCCTACCGCGACGGCCAGTCGCCAGCCGCACTGATCGGCGCGCTGCGCGCCGAACTCGACCACGCCGACAACGCCTGGATCGCCCTGGCCAGCGATGCCCAGCTGAGCGCGCAGCTGGAAGAACTGGCAGCCGCGCTGGACGCGGCAGCCGGTGACCTGAGCAGGTTGCCCCTGTACGGCGTGCCCTTCGCCATCAAGGACAACATCGATGCCGCCGGCTGGCCGACCACTGCCGCCTGCCCCGAGTTCGCCTACGCGGCCGCAGCCGACGCCACCGTGGTCGCCCGCCTGCGTGCGGCCGGCGCCATCCTCATCGGCAAGACCAACCTCGACCAGTTCGCCACCGGCCTGGTCGGCACCCGTTCGCCTCACGGCGCGGTGCCCAACAGCTTCGACCCGGCCTATGTCAGCGGCGGCTCCAGTTCCGGCTCGGCCAGCGTGGTCGCGCGGGGCCTGGTGCCCTTCTCGCTGGGCACCGATACCGCCGGTTCCGGCCGAGTGCCGGCAGGCTTCAACAACATCGTCGGGCTCAAGCCGACCAAGGGCTGGCTGCCCAACACCGGGCTGGTGCCGGCCTGCCGCACGCTCGACTGCATTTCAGTGTTCGCCCTGACCGTCAGCGACGCCCTGGCGGTGGCCAATATCGCCGGTGGCTACGACGCCGCCGATGCCTACAGCCGCAGCAACCCGAACAGGGCCAAGGTCGGCATGCCGGCCCGCCCACGTCTGGCGGTGCCGGCCAATCCCGAGTTCTTCGGCGACAGCCAGAACCTGGCGGTGTACAGGGCTGCACTGGACAAGCTGCAAGGGCTGGGCGCCGACCTGGTGGAAATCGATTTCGCCCCCTTCCAGCAACTGGCCGAGCAGCTTTACTACGGCTCCTGGGTTGCCGAGCGCACCGTCGCGGTGGAAGGCGTGAACCCCGAACACATCAACCCGGTGGTACGCGGCATCGTCGACAACGGCCACAAGTACAGCGCCTGCGAAGCCTACAAGGCCGAATACATCCGCGCCGAACTGAGCCGCACCATCAACGAAGTCCTGGCCGGTTTCGACGCCCTGGTGGTGCCCACCTCGCCAACCCTCCGCACCCTGGCCGAGATGGAAGCAGAACCGGTGCTGTACAACAGCCAGTTCGGCACCTACACCAACTTCACCAACCTCGCCGACCTGTCCGCCCTGGCCGTTCCGGCGGGCCTGCGCGCCGACGGTCTGCCCGCCGGCATTACCCTGATCGCCCCGGCCTGGCATGACCAGGCGCTGGCCGCCTTCGGCCAGCGCTGGCAACAGGCACTCGATCTGCCCATGGGCGCCACCGGCAAGCCGCTGCCCGCACAGACCACTCGCGACAAGCCTGCCCCCGGCAGCATTCGCGTCGCCGTGGTCGGCGCACACCTCACCGGCATGCCGCTGAACTTCCAGCTCACCACACGCGATGCCGTACTGGTGGAACAGACCCGCAGCGCCGCCCACTATCGCCTCTTCGCCCTGCCCGGCAGCGTGCCGCCCAAGCCGGGCCTGGCGCGGGTCGCCGCCGATGGCGCGGAGATCATCGTCGAGCTGTGGGATGTGCCGCAGGCACGCTTCGGCGAGTTCGTCGCGGAGATTCCGCCGCCCCTGGGCATCGGCAACCTGGAGCTGGCCGACGGTCGCTGGGTCAAGGGCTTCATTTGCGAGCCCTATGCCCTCGACGGCGCCCGCGACATCACCAGCTTCGGCGGCTGGCGCGCCTTCATCGCCAGCACCCAGGCCTGAGCCCATGTCGCGCAGCGCGCCACGTCCACCGAGCCTGGCCGAGCGTATCTACGCTCGGCTCAAGGACGACATCTTCGAGTTTCGCCTGATGCCCGGCGACCGCTTCTCCGAAGGCGAGGTCGCCGAGCGCATGAGCGCCAGCCGCACCCCCGTGCGCCAGGCCCTGCATCGCCTGCAGCGCGAGGGTTTTCTCGATGTGCACTTTCGCAGCGGCTGGCAGGTACGCCCCCTGGACTTCGCGCAGTTCGACGAGTTGTACGAGCTGCGCATCCTGCTCGAACTGGACGCCGTGCGCCGGCTTTGTCAGCGCCCCAACGATGAACAGCCCCCTGCACTGCAAGCGCTCGCGCGCACCTGGATGGTGCGCAAAGAGAATCAACTGCAGGACGGCAGCGCCGTTTCACGCCTCGACGAGGCGTTTCACTGCCAGTTGCTCGAGGCAGCCGGCAACCGCGAGATGGCCCGCGTACACCGTGAGGTCAGCGAGAAGATCCGCATTCTAAGGCGGCTGGACTTCACCCAGGCGCGGCGCATCGAGCTGACCTACGCCGAGCATGGGCAGATTCTCGAGGCAATCCTGACTCATCGCTCAGAAGAGGCACAGCAATTGCTCAAGAGCCATATAGAGGTCAGCCAGGCAGAGGTGCATTCGATCACCTTGCACAAGCTTTACGCCGCGAGACAGCGCGTGGAGCGGATGCCGGAATAACCGAGCCATGACCTTCACTGCATGACCCATAACAACGCTGTCCACTTACTCACACTTGTGAATGGAGATCGCACCATGCAACGTCGCAGCCTGATCAAGGCCTTCACCCTTTCCGCTTCCATCGCCGCCATGGGCCTGAGCTGGTCCATCCAGGCCGCCGAGACCATCAAGGTCGGCATCCTGCACTCGCTGTCCGGCACCATGGCCATTTCCGAAACGTCGCTGAAAGACATGGCGCTGATGACCATCGACGAGATCAACGCCAAGGGCGGCGTGCTCGGCAAGCAACTGGAGCCGGTGGTGGTCGACCCCGCGTCGAACTGGCCGCTGTTCGCCGAGCGCGGGCGCCAGCTGCTGACTCAGGACAAGGTCGCCGTGACCTTCGGCTGCTGGACCTCGGTGTCGCGCAAATCCGTGTTGCCGGTCTATGAAGAACTCAACGGCCTGCTGTTCTACCCCGTGCAGTACGAAGGCGAGGAAATGTCGCCGAACGTGTTCTACACCGGTGCGGCGCCAAACCAGCAGGCCATTCCGGCGGTGGAATACCTGCTCAGCGAAGACGGCGGCGGCGCCAAGCGCTTCTTCCTGCTGGGTACCGACTACGTCTACCCGCGCACCACCAACAAGATCCTGCGCGCCTTCCTGCACAGCAAGGGCATCGCCGACAAGGACATCGAAGAGGTCTACACCCCCTTCGGCCACAGCGATTACCAGACCATCGTCGCCAACATCAAGAAGTTCGCTGCGGGCGGCAAGACGGCCGTGGTCTCCACCGTCAACGGCGACTCCAACGTGCCGTTCTACAAGGAACTGGCCAACCAGGGCCTGGAAGCCACCGATGTACCGGTGGTGGCCTTCTCGGTCGGTGAAGAAGAACTGCGCGGCATCGACACCAAGCCGCTGGTCGGCCACCTGGCGGCCTGGAACTACTTCCAGTCCGTGGAGAACCCGGTCAACGACAAGTTCGTCGCCGACTGGAAAGCCTACGCCAAGGCCCAGAAGCTGCCGAACGCCGACACCGTGGTGACCAACGACCCGATGGAAGCCACCTACGTGGGTATCCACATGTGGGCCCAGGCCGTCGAGAAGGCCGGCACCACCGACGTCGACAAGGTTCGCGAGGCCATGGCCGGCCAGGAGTTCGCCGCGCCGAGCGGTTTCACCCTGAAGATGGACGAGAAGAACCACCACCTGCACAAGCCGGTGATGATCGGCGAAATCCAGGATGACGGTCAGTTCTCCGTGGTCTGGGAGACCGAGGGGCCGATCCGCGCCCAGCCGTGGAGCCCGTACATCGAAGGCAACGACAAGAAAGCCGACACCCCAGTGAAGTCGAACTAAGGCAAAAGCCCCTCTCCCCCAGCCCCTCTCCCGCCAAGCTGGAGAGGGGAGACACGCTGCACGCAGCGATGCACTGCAGCGTACCGGTCCCCTCTCCCCCTTTCTTTCATGAAGAGAGGCAGAGGGCCAGGGAGAGGGCCGCCGTAGCCCGGATGCACGTCCGGGACGCTCACCCCGGATTGCATCCGGGCTACGCCAAGGACACCTTATGCCCACTGCCCTTACCCGAATTCTCCTCAGCCTGCTGCTGTTGCTGCCACTGGCCGCGACGGCTGGCGAGGCCGACGATTTCGCCGCAGCCAACGCCAGCAAGCAGGCCAAGCTCCTGCAAGGCTGGGCGGCAGCCCCCACCATCGAGCGCATGCCGCTGCTGCAGGCCCTGCAGCAGGGTCGCGTCGCCAGCGATGCCGACAAGCGCGCCTTCATCGATCAGGACGGCGCCTGGCAGGCCGCCGTTGGCGAGGGTGAAGCCAACGGCACACCACGCAAGCTGCGCCTGAACAATCGCCTGCGCGGCCTGATCGGCGTGGCCGTCGCCAGCCATCAGCTGCTCGACGACGCCGCCGCCGTGCGCCTCGAGGCAGCCCGGCAACTGCAACGCAACACACCGCCCACCCTGCTGCCGCTGCTGGAGAGCCGCCTGAGCATCGAAGCGGACGACGCGGTGCAGGACGCCATCACCCTGGCCCTGGCCAACCTGCAGCTGAGTGACGCCGACCCGGCGGTGCGCCTGGCGGCGGTCAAGCGCCTGGGGCAGACCGGCGACCCGCAGGCGCGTACCCGCCTGCAAGGTCTGCTCGACGGCGACGAAAGCGACGCCGACGTGCGCGCCGCAGCCGAGCAGAGCCTGGCACAGGTGAAGAACAAACTGCTGATCGGCGAGCTGCTCGGCCAGGCGTTCAGCGGCCTGTCGCTGGGCTCGATCCTGCTGCTCGCGGCGCTCGGCCTGGCCATCACCTTCGGCCTGCTCGGGGTGATCAACATGGCCCACGGCGAGATGCTGATGCTCGGCGCCTACACCACCTACGTGGTGCAGCTGGCCTTCCAGAAGCTCGCCCCCGGCTACCTCGAACTCTATCCGCTGGCGGCGCTGCCAATCGCCTTCCTGGTCACCGCCTGCATCGGCATGGCGCTGGAGCGCACGGTGATTCGCCATCTCTACGGCCGCCCGCTGGAAACCCTGCTGGCCACCTGGGGCATCAGCCTGATCCTGATCCAGCTGGTGCGCGTCACCTTCGGTGCGCAGAACGTCGAGGTGGCCAACCCGGCCTGGCTGTCCGGCGGCGTGCAGGTGCTGCCGAACCTGGTGCTGCCGTACAACCGCATCGTCATCATCGGCTTCGCGCTGTTTGTCGTGGTCCTTACCTGGTTGCTGCTGAACCGGACGCGCCTGGGCCTGAACGTGCGCGCGGTGACGCAGAACCGCAACATGGCCGCCTGCTGCGGCGTGCCCACCGGTCGCGTGGACATGCTGGCCTTCGGTCTCGGCTCGGGCATCGCCGGCCTCGGCGGTGTCGCCCTGAGTCAGATCGGCAACGTCGGCCCCGATCTCGGCCAGAGCTACATCATCGACTCCTTCCTGGTGGTGGTGCTCGGCGGCGTCGGCCAACTGGCCGGCAGCGTGCTGGCCGCCTTCGGCCTGGGCGTGGTGAACAAGTTCCTCGAACCGCAGATCGGCGCCGTGCTCGGCAAGATCCTCATCCTCGCGTTGATCATCCTGTTCATCCAGAAACGTCCGCAAGGCCTCTTCGCGCTCAAGGGCCGGGTGATCGACTGATGGTGGCGCCATCGACCGTGGGGCGGGTGAAACCCGCCACCCCGAGCGGGCCATCGCTGCAGCGGCGGGTTGCACCCGCCCTACGCCAATAAAGAATGAGTGATCGACTGATGAATGCGCTAAACCAAACCTTGCTGGCCCGCGCCAGCGCCAAGCTCGGCCCCCGCGTCTGCATGGCCGTCGGCGTGCTGGTACTGGCGCTGCTGCTGGCCATGCCTCTGCTGCACCTGCTGCCGGCCGAGCATGCCCTGCATGTGACGGCCTACAGCCTGACCCTGGTGGGCAAGATCCTCTGCTACGCCATCGTCGCCCTGGCGCTGGATCTGGTCTGGGGCTACGCCGGCATGCTGTCGCTGGGCCACGGCCTGTTCTTCGCCCTCGGCGGCTACGCCATGGGCATGTACCTGATGCGCGAAGCCGCCGGTGACGGCCTGCCGGCGTTCATGAGCTTCCTCGCCTGGAACGAGCTGCCCTGGTACTGGTACGGCACCTCCAGCTTCCTCTGGGCCATGTGCCTGGTGGTACTGGCGCCCGGCCTGCTGGCCCTGGTGTTCGGCTTCTTCGCCTTCCGCTCGCGGATCAAGGGCGTGTATTTCTCGATCATGACCCAGGCGCTGACCTTCGCCGGCATGCTGCTGTTCTTCCGCAACGAGACCGGCTTCGGCGGCAACAACGGCTTCACCGGCTTCACCCGCATCCTCGGCTTCGACATCACCGCGCAGGGCACCCGCGCCGCGCTGTTCTTCGCCACCGTGCTGCTGCTGGTCGCCAGCCTGTACCTGGGCTTTCGCCTGGCACGCAGCAAGTTCGGCCGGGTGCTCACGGCCCTGCGCGACGCCGAGAATCGCCTGATGTTCTGCGGTTACGATCCGCGCGGCTACAAGCTGTTCATCTGGGTGCTATCCGCCGTGCTGTGCGGCCTGGCCGGGGCGCTGTACGTGCCGCAGGTGGGCATCATCAACCCCAGCGAAATGGCGCCGACGCAGTCCATCGAAGCGGCCGTGTGGGTCGCCCTCGGCGGGCGCGGCACGCTGATCGGCCCGCTGCTCGGCGCTGGCCTGGTGAACGGCATGAAGAGCTGGTTCACCGTGGCCTTCCCCGAGTACTGGCTGTTCGCCCTGGGCGCCCTGTTCATCGTCGTCACCCTGTTCCTGCCGCGAGGCGTCGTCGGCCTGCTGCAGAGGAAGTCATCATGATCGCTACTGCACTTTCCATCTGCGGCGTTGCGCGGTGCCCGCTCCTCAGCGTACCCACTCGTACTGCTTCGTCGCTGCGCGCCTCGCGCCTTGCAGCTGAAAATGCTCGCGACGCGCTCCTGACGACCTCCACGGAGAAGGATCAATGAGAGCTACTCCGGTACCCGAAACCATGCTCGAAGCCGCTTTCGACCCCACCGGCCTGTCGCTGGACACCGGCAAGACCGTCGGCAAGGGCGTCAATGTCCGTCACGGCACCATCCTCACCCTGGAAGACATCAACGTCAGCTTCGATGGTTTTCGTGCGCTGACCGACCTGACCCTGTACATCGGTGTCGGCGAGCTGCGCTGCATCATCGGCCCCAACGGCGCCGGCAAGACCACCATGATGGACGTGATCACCGGCAAGACCCGCCCGGACAACGGCGTGGCCTACTTCGGCGAACAGTACGACCTGACCGCCATGAGCGAGGTGGAGATCGCCCAGGCCGGCATCGGCCGCAAGTTCCAGAAACCCACGGTATTCGAGGCACTGTCGGTGTTCGAGAACCTGGAGCTGGCGCAGAAGACCAACAAGTCGGTGTGGGCCAGCCTGCGCGCCAGGCTAAGCGGCGAACAGAAGGACCGCATCGAAGACGTGCTCACCACCATCCGCCTGGAAAGTTCGCGCCACCGTCCGGCTGGCCTGCTCTCCCATGGCCAGAAGCAGTTCCTGGAAATCGGCATGCTGCTGATGCAGGAGCCGCACCTGTTGCTGCTCGATGAACCGGTGGCCGGCATGACCGACGCCGAGACCGAGTTCACCGCCGAGCTGTTCAAGTCACTGGCGCGCAAGCACTCGCTGATGGTGGTGGAACACGACATGGGCTTCGTCGGCTCGATCGCCGACCACGTCACCGTGTTGCACCAGGGCAGCGTGCTGGCCGAAGGCTCGCTGGAGCAGGTGCAGAACGACGAGCGGGTGATCGAGGTTTATCTGGGGCGCTGACGCGCCAGCTGCAAGCCTCAAGCCGCTTTTACTTGTGGCTTGCAGCTTGAAGCCTGCAGCTCCAAGAACGAGGAATTGAGTCATGCTCCAAGTCCAACAACTGCATCAGTACTACGGCGGCAGCCACATCCTGCGCGGGCTGTCGTTCGACGTGAAGGTCGGCGAGGTCACCTGCCTGCTCGGCCGCAACGGCGTGGGCAAGACCACCCTGCTCAAGTGCCTGATGGGCCTGATCCCGGCCAAGGACGGCAGCGTGCAATGGGAAGGCAAGGCCATCACCGGCTTCAAGCCGCACCAGCGGGTGCACGCCGGCATCGCCTACGTTCCACAGGGACGCGAGATCTTCGGCCGCCTGACCGTGGAGGAGAACCTGCTGATGGGCCTGTCGCGGTTTCCCGGCAGCCAGGCCAAGGTCGTCCCGGAATTCATCTACGAGCTGTTCCCGGTGCTGCGCGAGATGAAGCAGCGGCGTGGCGGCGACCTCTCCGGCGGCCAGCAGCAACAGCTGGCCATCGGCCGTGCCCTGGCCAGCCAGCCACGCCTGCTGATCCTCGACGAACCCACCGAGGGCATCCAGCCCTCGGTGATCAAGGAAATCGGCGCGGTGATCCGCAAACTGGCCGAGCGCGGCGACATGGCCATCCTGCTGGTCGAGCAGTTCTACGACTTCGCCGCCGAACTGGCCGACCAGTACCTGGTGATGAGCCGTGGCGAGATCGTCCAGCAGGGCCGTGGCGAGAACATGGAAACCGAGGGCGTACGCGGCTTGGTGGCGATCTGAGGCAGGTCGCGGGCGGTGCGCAGCGACGCCTGACACCGCGGCATCATCTGTGCGACAGTACCGGCCTGCCCTTACCGGCGGGCCTCCAGGCGCTCACCGCAGCGACCCGAGGCCGCCCGCCCCGGTAACCAGGGCCAGTGGCGAACGCCGTGTGTGCCTCGCCCCACGCCAAGCCCCGACTGCCGGGGCCAGCGCCGCGTCACCCTCCACTCCAGAACCTGCACAGGACACCCCATGAGCAACGTGATCTTCATCACCGGCGCCACCTCCGGCTTCGGCCGCGCCGCCGCCCGCCGTTTCGCCGAGGCCGGCTGGTCGCTGGTACTTTCCGGTCGCCGCGAGGAGCGCCTGCAGGCGCTGCGAGACGAACTGGCAGCCAAGGTTCCCGTGCACATCGCCACCCTCGACGTGCGTGACGCAGAGGCCGTGCAAGGAATGGTCGATGCCTTGCCGGAGGCCTTCCGCAAGGTCACCGTGCTGCTCAACAACGCCGGCCTGGCCCTGGCCCCCGAACCGGCGCAGAAGGTGGCCCTGCAGGACTGGCACACCATGATCGACACCAACGTCACCGGCCTGGTCAACGTCACCCATGCCGTACTGCCGCTGCTGCTGGAAACCGGCAAGGGCACCAGCATCATCAATATCGGCTCGGTCGCCGGCGAGTGGCCCTACCCGGGCGGCCACGTGTACGGCGCCACCAAGGCCTTCGTCAAACAGTTCGGTTTCAACCTGCGCTGCGATCTGGTCAGCACCGGCGTGCGCGTTACCGACATCGCGCCCGGCATGGCCGAAACCGAGTTCACCCTGGTCCGCACCAAGGGCAACCAGGCTGCTTCCGACGCGCTGTACAGCACCACCACGCCGCTCAGCGCCGAGGACATCGCCGAGCAGATCTTCTACGTGGCCACCCTGCCCGCGCACATCAACATCAACCGCCTGGAAATCATGCCAAGCCGTCAGGCCTGGTCGTCCTTCGCCGTGGATCGCGACTGACCCGCCCGGCGCCGACCGCTTCAGGCCGGCGCCCGCAACGGCGCACCGAATTGGTTCAGGGCACGCCTCTTGCTTGCCCACTCGGTCAACTATCGAGTGGAATCCCTGCCCCACCATGAATCTGCCTGCAGCCCTGTTCACGCCAAGCTGGCCCGCCGAACTGGAACTGGCCTACGCACGCCATGGCGAGCGCACCACCCCGGTGCAGAGGCGCCACCTCGGCCCACTTAGGGTGCAGAAGCACCTGTATGCCGAAGGGCCGCAGGTCTGCCAGCACATCATCGTGCACCCGCCCGGTGGAATCGCCGGCGGCGACCGCCTGGACATCTCGGCAGACGCCGGGGAGAACACCTGGGTGCAGCTCACCAGCCCGGGCGCAGCCAAGTGGTATCGCGCCAGCGAGGTGGCCCGCCAGGATCTGCGCCTGAGCGTTGCGGCCGGCGCCACCCTGGAGTGGCTGCCGCAGGAAACCATCCTCTATGCCGGCACCCAGGCCGAGCTGCACACGCAGATCGAGCTGCAGGGCGATGCCCGGCTGTTCTACTGGGACATCATCGCCCTCGGCCGCCCGGCCGCCGACGAGCGCTTCGGCAGCGGCCATTTCCAGGCCGCGCTGGACATCCGCCGCGACGGCAAGCTGCTGTGGCACGAGCGCCAGCGGGTCACGGGCGACGACGGCCTGCTCGACTCGCCGCTCGGCCTCGATGGCCAGCCGGTATTCGCCACCCTGCTGGTCAGCGGCGAGGTGCCCGGCGAGCTGCTGGAGCGCTGCCGTGAAGTGCAGGTCGCGGGCGTACGTGGCGATCTCAGCCAGTTGTCCGGGCTGTTGATCGCACGCTGCCTGGCCAGCGAAGCGCTCAAGGCCCGCGCCTGGCTGATCGCCCTGTGGCGCCTGCTGCGACCGGCGCTGCTCGGCCGCGAAGCCGTGCCGCCACGGATCTGGAGTACCTGAGCGGATGAACATTCAGCCATCGCTGGCCACCCACCACTTTCGCCACGCAGGGCTGCCCTGCCACGCCATCTGACTGGAGTTCTCATGGACCTATCGCCAAGAGAGAAAGACAAGCTGCTGATCTTCACCGCCGGCCTGGTGGCCGAGCGTCGCCTGGCCCGAGGGGTAAAGCTGAACTACCCGGAGGCCATGGCCTACATCTCCGCGGCACTGCTCGAAGGCGCGCGCGATGGGCAGACCGTCGCCGAGCTGATGCATTTCGGCACCACCCTGCTGAGCCGCGACCAGGTGATGGAAGGCGTGCCGGAGATGATCCCGGAAATCCAGATCGAAGCCACGTTCCCCGACGGTACCAAACTGGTCACCGTCCACCAGCCGATCGCCTGAGCATGAATTACTCGATCATGGACGCCAGCGAAGCCGACCTGCCCGGCATCCTGGCCATATACAACGACGCGGTGGAGTTCACCACGGCGATCTGGAACGAAACGCTGGTGGACCTGGCCAACCGACGCGCCTGGCTGGCCGAGCGCACGGCCAGCGGCTTTCCCGTGCTGGTGGCGCGCGACGCCGACGACGAGGTGCTCGGCTATGCCAGCTATGGCACCTGGCGCAGCATCGAGGGCTTTCGTCAGACCGTCGAGCATTCGGTCTACGTGCGCGCCGACCAGCGTGGCCGTGGCCTTGGCCCGGCCCTGATGCAGGCGCTGATCGCGCGCGCCCGCGCCGCCGAGCTGCACGTCATGGTCGCTGCCATCGAGTCCGAGAACAGCGCCTCGATCCGCCTGCACCAGCGCCTCGGCTTCGTCACCACGGGGCAGATGCCCCAGGTCGGCCGCAAGTTCGGGCGCTGGCTGGACCTGACTTTCATGCAACTGATTCTGGAGTGAGCACCTGATGATTCCCGGCGAATACCAGATTGCCGACGGCGAGATCGAGCTCAATGCCGGTCGCCGCACCCTGACCCTGTCCGTGGCCAACAGTGGCGACCGTCCCGTGCAGGTCGGCTCGCACTACCACTTCTTCGAAACCAACGATGCGCTGCTGTTCGACCGCGTGGCGACGCGCGGCATGCGCCTGAACATTCCGGCCGGCACGGCGGTGCGCTTCGAGCCGGGGCAGAGCCGCGAGGTGGAGCTGGTCGAGCTGAGCGGCGCGCGCCGCGTGTTCGGCTTCGCCGGGCACGTGATGGGCGACCTGGATTGAGGTGAGGTTTGTAGGAGCGGCTCTAGCCGCGATAACGGTTTCGCGGCTAAAGCCGCTCCTGCAGAAGAACCGCAGCGCCTCATGCCCTGACAGACAGAAAGACAAACACGCGCCAGCCTTCGCACCACAAGGGAAGCGAATATGAAAATCAGCAGACAAGCCTACGCCGACATGTTCGGCCCCACCGTCGGCGACAAGGTGCGCCTGGCCGATACCGACCTGTGGATCGAAGTGGAGAAGGACTTCACCACCTACGGTGAAGAAGTGAAGTTCGGCGGCGGCAAGGTGATCCGCGACGGCATGGGCCAGGGCCAGCTGTGCGCCGCCGATGTGGTCGACACCCTGATCACCAACGCGCTGATCATCGACCACTGGGGCATCGTCAAGGCCGACGTCGGCCTCAAGGACGGGCGTATCGCCGCGATCGGCAAGGCCGGCAACCCGGACATCCAGCCCGATGTGAGCATCGCCATCGGCGCCGGTACCGAGGTGATCGCCGGGGAAGGCATGATCCTCACCGCCGGCGGCATCGACACCCACATCCACTTCATCTGCCCGCAGCAGATCGAAGAAGCGCTGATGAGCGGCGTCACCACCATGATCGGTGGCGGCACCGGGCCGGCCACCGGCACCAACGCCACCACCTGCACCTCGGGCCCCTGGCACATGGCGCGCATGCTGCAGGCCGCCGATGCCTTCCCGATGAACCTCGGCTTCACCGGCAAGGGCAACGCCTCGCTGCCGGAGCCGCTGATCGAACAGGTCAAGGCCGGCGCCATCGGTCTCAAGCTGCACGAAGACTGGGGCACCACCCCGGCGGCCATCGACAACTGCCTGAGCGTGGCCGACCAGTACGACGTGCAGGTGGCGATCCACACCGACACCCTGAACGAGTCGGGTTTCGTCGAAACCACACTCGGCGCCTTTAAGGGCCGCACCATCCACACCTACCACACCGAGGGTGCCGGTGGCGGCCACGCGCCGGACATCATCAAGGCCTGCGGCTTCCCCAACGTGCTGCCGTCGTCGACCAACCCGACCCGGCCGTTCACCAAGAACACCATCGACGAGCACCTGGACATGCTCATGGTCTGCCACCACCTCGACCCGAGCATCGCCGAGGACGTGGCCTTCGCCGAAAGCCGCATTCGCCGCGAGACCATCGCCGCCGAAGACATCCTGCATGACCTCGGCGCGTTCAGCATGATCAGCTCCGACAGCCAGGCCATGGGCCGTGTCGGCGAAGTGATCACCCGTACCTGGCAGACCGCCGACAAGATGAAGCAGCAGCGCGGCCCGCTGCCCGAGGATGCCCCGGGCAACGACAACTTCCGCGCCAAACGCTACATCGCCAAGTACACCATCAACCCGGCGATCACCCACGGCATCAGCCACGAGGTCGGCTCCATCGAAGTCGGCAAGTGGGCCGACCTGGTGCTCTGGCGTCCGGCCTTCTTCGGGGTGAAACCGACGCTGATCCTCAAGGGTGGAGCCATTGCCGCCAGCCTGATGGGCGACGCCAACGCCTCGATCCCGACGCCGCAACCGGTGCACTACCGGCCGATGTTCGCCAGCTATGCCGGCAGCCGCCACGCCACCAGCATCACCTTCATCAGCCAGGCGGCATTCGACGCCGGCGTGCCGCAGCAGCTTGGTTTGCAGAAGCAGATCGGCGTGGTCAAAGGCTGCCGCGAGGTGCAGAAGACCGACCTGATCCACAACGGCTACCTGCCGAGCATCGAGGTCGACGCGCAGAACTACCAGGTTAAGGCCGACGGCCAGTTGCTCTGGTGCGAACCGGCCGAGGTGCTGCCGATGGCGCAGCGTTACTTCCTGTTCTGATTCGCTGGCGGATTTCACCCACCCTACGGCACAGGTGATTGCCCCGCCTGACGAACGCCAGTAGGGCGGGTGCAACCCGCCGCTTCACTCACCGGCGCCCAGATCGTCGGTCCTGGTATCCCCGGCCCAATCGATGGGGTAGACGCCCCTGTTCACCCAACGGTGAAACGACGACCAGGGCCAGTCGCGCACCCGCGTCACCAGCCCATGCTTGAGCGGGTTGCCATGCAGGTAGTCGAAGTGCCGCCCGTAGTCGTGCTCATCGCGAATCAGGTGCTCCCAGAAGCGCTGCTGCCACAGCGTGCCCTGCCCCTTCAGCCGGCGCCGCTCGCTCATCAGGTCGTCACGCAGGTGAGCGCGGCCACAGGCATGGGTGACATGTCGCTTGATCAGCCGCCAGCGATTGGAGAAGTCCTTGTCATCGGGTGGCAGGCGCCAGATGGCATGCAGGTGATCAGGCAGCAATACCCAGGCGTCGATGGCGAAAGGTCGAGTGAGGCGCACCGTCTCGATGGCCGCGCGCAGGGCCTGGCGAACATCGGGATGGGTGAGGATGGGCTGGCGTCGTTCGCTGACCAGCGTGAAGAAATAGCAGCCACCGGAAACGGCGGCACGTCGATAATCGGGCATGGCAACATCCTTGTTGCGGATCTGGCTGTGGCGGGTTTCACCCGCCCTACGGATGAGCTGCAGGGCGGGGGCGACCTGTCCGGCGGGCCGATTCAGGAGGCCTGTTTCATCTCGTCGTAGGCGTTCAGGTAATCACCTGCCAGTTGCTCCTTCTGCCGTTCGCGCAGCAGCTTGCCGGCCATCTGGAAGAAGGTGCGCTCCTCTTCCCGGAGGTGATGTTCGACCTTGTCCGCCAGGGCCTTGGCCTGTGCCAGCCAGCTCGGGCTGCTGGGGTCGGTCGCCTCCAGGTCCTCGATCATTTCATCCATCTGGTGATGCTCGGCAATCGCATGGCGCGACAGGTCGACGCCGGCATCCTGCTGCATCAGGGGAATGTAGAAATGGCGTTCCTCGGCCACCGAATGCACGGCCAGCTCCTGCTTGAGCTGGGCGAACAGGGCGTGGCGTTCGGAGCTGTCCCCGTGGGTGGCGACCAGCTTCTGCGCAAGCTCGCGCTGAAGGTCATGGCTGAGTCGCAGCGCTTCGAAAATCGTCATGCAGGCACCTCTTCCTGAGTGATGGTCGTAGTAGAACTAGACCCTCGACGCGCCGAGAGGTGCCGCATTCGTTCAACGCAGCTGGCTATCCTTGCTGCCGCGCCGGTTGTAGCCGGTGAACGCGGCGTTCTCGCGGTCATGCTCGGCCTGGCACGTCACGCACAGGCGCACGCCGGGAATCGCCTGGCGGCGCGCTTCGGGAATGAGCGCGTCGCACGCCTCGCAATGACGCAGGCTCTCGCCTTTCGGCAGCTGGCTACGGGCACGCGCAACGGCGTCCTCGATGCTGCTGTCGATCTGCTCCTGTACCGCGTCGTCGTTCGCCCAGCCACTGGCCATGCTCAGCCTCCTGTAGTTCACCGCACAGATATGCGCCCGGTGAACCCGAAGTGCAAGCGCAGCCCATCGGCGGGGCTACTCGCGGACTTCCATGAACTCCTTGGCCCAGACGATGTAGTCCTCGGGCATGGTGTACTTGTGCGTCAGCTCGGTGGCGTTGAGGTCGCAAGGCTGGGCACCGCGCTGCTCGCGCAGGCAGTCGTAGGTGGCCTTGATCGCGGCGAAGTAGGCAGCGTGGCCGTTGACCACGATACGTACGCCCAGGCGCGCCAGGCGCTGGTTGTCACGCAGCTCCGGATTGCCGTAGGTGACCAGCATCAGCGGCACCTTGAGGCCCGCGGCGATCTGCTCCAGATGGGCGAAGTCCTTCACGCCCACCAGGCAGATGCCGTCGGCGCCAGCGGCTTCGTAGGCGCGGGTACGGCGGATCACCTCGTCCACCTCCAGTACGCCGGCGTGGGTCCGGGCGATGATCGCCAGGTCCGGATCGACACGCGCCTCGAGCGCCGCGAGGATCTTGCCGACCCCTTCCTCGATAGAGATCAGGTCGGTGGACTTGCGTCCGAACTGGGCCGGCAGCAGGGTGTCCTCGATGGTCAGCGCGGCGACGCCGGCGCGTTCCAGCTCGACCACCGTACGCATGACGTTGAGCGCATTGCCGTAGCCGTGGTCGGCGTCGGCGATCACCGGCAGGCGCGACACGCGACCGATGCGCGCGGCCTGCTCGACGAACTCGCTGAGGGTGATCAGCGCGAAGTCCGGGGCGCCCAGCACCTGAAGCGAGGCGACGGAGCCGCCGAGGATGCCGACCTCGAAATCGAGGTCGGCGGCGATGCGGGCGGACATGGGATCGAAGACCGAGGCGGTGTGGTAGCAGCGGTCGGAAGCCAGCAGGGCACGAAAGGCGCTGCGTAACTCATGATGGGATGCACGTTGCAGGATGGGCATGGGGCGTATTCCAAAGTCGGTTGAATCGCTTTTTTCTCTTTTTAGTAATGGCGTAGACGTGACGAATGCTAGCGCAAGGCACTTGCTGCCAGCTTTCAACCAGGCCCGCCTGGCCAATGACCAGCAAATTACCGGCCAGCCAGCTCCGCCGGCAGCGTCGGGAAGAAGCCTCCGCCGGTCAGCAGCCCGTAGGCCATCCAGCCGGCGACGCCGAGGTAGAACAGACGCGGCAGCCAGGTCGCCAGCATCTGCTGCTGCGAAGCCAGCTGCTGCGCCTGCATGCGCGCGAACCGCAGCAGCGCCTCTCCCGGCCGACCTGTCGCCTCGCCCGTGTTGAGCACGCCGATCAGCATCGATTTGCCGGCGAAGGACAGGCCATCGAAGGCGCGCACCAGCGACTGCCCCGCCGCGACGCGAGGTGCCAGGCTGGCGAAATCCCGCCGCAAGCGCGGGTTGCTCACGGCGTTGCAGGCACGTGGCAAGGCATCGAGCGCCGGCATCCCCGCCTCCAGCAACAAGCCGAGGCTGTCGCAGAAATTGCGGATATCCGCCCGGCGCAGCAGGCTGCCGAGCACCGGCAGCGCCAGCAGCAGGTCGTCGAGCGGGCCAGGGCGTTCCGCGCGACGGCGCTGCAGACGTTGCCACGCCAGGCGCACGACGAACAGCACGGCCAGCAGCCAGAGCAACGGCAGCAGCACGGCCAGCAGGTAGCCGCCGACACCCAGGCTGCCGGCGACCAGTGCCGGCAGGGGTTTGACCAGCAGTGCCAGCAACAGCACACCCGCCGGCATCAACAGGCGGGAACGCAGCTCTCCAGCCTGGCGCGCCTGTTCCCCGTAGCGCTGCGCCAGCTGCTGGTGGATATGCGCCAGCGCGCCCGCCTCCTGGGCTGCCCGCAGCAGGCTGCTTTCCAATGGCGTGAACACGCCACTCAGCTGGCCGGAACTCGCCAGGTCACGGCCTGCGCCGACCATCTGGCGCAGGCGCTGCAGCGCCGGCTCGTGCCGCGGCCCCAGGTTCAGGCTGGCCAGCGCTCGATCGACGGGTACCCCAGCCTGCTCCATGGCATGCAGGTGCGCGAACAACTCGGCGCGGCGGGACAGGGCAAGCGGGGGAAGACGACGCGGCATGATCGGACTCGCTACGGATTGCAGCGCTCAGGTTAACCAGTCGAGACAGCGCTCGCTACGGTTCGACCGGCGGCATCGGTGCATGCGGCAGCCAGCGTTGGAGAATGGCGGCGAGACTGCCATCCTCGTGCATCTGCCGCAGCGCACGCTGCCAGCGCGCCACGCGCACCACCGAGGTCTGCGGCGAGAAGGCGATGTAGTAGGCCGAACGCATGAACGGCACATGGGCGGTGACGTCCTGCGGCTTCAGGTCGACGGTGGCCAGCTCGCCAGCCAGGGTCAGGTCCTCGGTGGCGATCAGCTTGACCCGCCCATGCTTGAGCATGGTCATCATCTGCTTCGGCGTGGACACCCCGTAGAGGTTGTCGAAACCACGCGCGCTGAGCGTCTCGAAGGTGTACCACTGCTTGGGCAGGGCGAGCGGCCCGCTCGCGGCGGCCTGCTGCAGGTCGTCGATGACCAGGTTGCGCGACCTGAGCGAGTAGAAGCTGGTCGTCCCGACCACGATGGGGCCGACCCAGAGAAACTTGCCCTCACGTTCCGGGGTGCGCACGGTGGAGAACAGGGCGATGTCCGCCTGCTGCTGGGCGAGGTAGAAGGCGCGGGTCCAGGGCATCAGTTCGATCTTTCCGCTGTCGCCGGTGCGCGCCAGCAGGGCCCGGACCACCTCGACGGAGAAGCCGCTGACCTCGCCGTCGCGCATGAAGCTCATGGGCGGGGTGTCTTCGGTGAGCAGCTGCAACTCCGCCAGCGCAGGGCTGCACAGCATCGCCAGGCAAACGCACAACAGCCACCTCACCAGCTTCATTCCTCCCTCCCGCCTGCGGCCGGGCACTCAGCGCCGCACATCACTCGACACTCAGCAGGTCGGCCAGGGCCTGCTCATCGGCCTCGGGAAACCAGTGTCGATAGATGCGCTCCAGACTACCGTCATGCCGCATTTCCTGCAGCGCCCGCTGCCAACGTGCGACACGGGCAGCCTGGGTGCGCCGGGAAAAGGCGATGTAGGAGTCGTTGGCCATCAGATCGAACTGTTCCTGCAACTGGCAGGGCCTCATGCCCTGCTCGGCGAGCATGCCATTGAGCGTCAGGTTGTTGGCCAGCAGCAGCTTGACCCGGCCATGGCGGAACATGCGCAGCATGTCCTGGGGGGTCGACACACCGTACAGGTTGTCCAGTTTCTGCTCGGCCAGCAGCTCGTAGCTGTACCAGCGCTTGGGCACCGCCACGGTGCCGAGGCGACGCACATCGTCGAGGTTGGCGACCCGCAGCCCGGCCTCCTTGAGCGTGTAGAAGCGCGTATGACCGTGGGCGATCGGCCCGACCCACTGGAAGTCGGCCTCTCGCTGGGCCGTGCGGACGGTGGAGAAGATCGCTGCGTTCGCCTGCTGGCGAACCCGGTGGTAGCCACGCGTCCAGGGCACCAACTCGATACGCGCCGGCTCGCCGGTACGGCGGATCAGTTCCTCGACCACCGCCACGGCCATGCCGCTCGGCTTGCCATCTTCGAGATAGCTGAAGGGTCGATAGTCCTCGGTATAGAGCTGCAGCTCGGCGGCAGACAGGCAGGTGCAGACACTGCAGAGCAGCGTCACGACACAGGCCTTGAACGTCGAATTCATTGCACACCACCGTCTGGATCGGGCCCTGCAGCGATTTCAGGGCGATCGGTCAGGCGATGATAAACACCCGTCCCCGCTCTCACCAAGAACCTCCTGGCGCGGTCGCCGTCATCACCCGCGGCTCCAGCAACAGTTGCAGCGGCGTGGCCGCGCGCTCACCGCTGAGCGCGCGCTGCACCAGGCGCACCGCGTGATCCCCCATGGCCTGCGGCTGCTGCAACAGCAGCGCCTGGAGCTGCCCGTCGTGCAGGGCATCGAACAACAGCTCGCCACCGTCGAAGCCGACGAAGGCCACCTGGCCCGCCCTGCCCATCTGCCGCAATGCCGCCAGGGCCGCACGGGTGCTGCTGCCGTTGGGGCTGAACAGGCCATCCAGCTCCGGCAGCATGCGCGTCAGCGCCGCGACCATGCGCTGTCGGTCAGCGCCCAGGTAATCATCGAAGACCACCTGCAGGCCCGCTGCATGGGCCGCCAGCAGGAAGCCGCGCTCACGCTCCTGGGTCGACTGCAACCCCGGCTGCAGGCGCAGCAGCGCCACCCGCTTGCCGGCGCCCAACTGCTCGGCCAGCTGCTGCCCAGCCAGCTGACCGGCGAGGAAGTTGTCCGTGGCGACCAGCGCATAGGCCCCTTCGCCGGCGACGCTGCGATCGACGTAGACCGTGGGGACGCCCTGCTCGCGCAGGGCGACGACACGCGCATCGATGGCCTCGCCGGCCGGCGCGATGATCAGGGCCTTGCAGCCATGCGCGAGGACGCGCTCGATCAGTTGCAGCTGCACGTCGACGCTGCCCTCGTTGGTCGGGGCTCGCGTGTAGATATCCATCTGCAGATCATCGGCGCTGCGACGTGCGCCCGCCTCCAGGTCCGTCCAGAAGGTCGAGGTGCTGGCCGGTATCAGACCGATGCAGTCGCGCGCCATGGCCATCTCCGGGAGCAGGAGGGCGGCAGTCAGCAGCAGGCAAACGAAAGAAAGGACTCTTGGCATGTTCGACTCCCAGCCATTGCCATCACTTTAGCATCAGGCGTTGACCTCATGCCCCTGTCGCGAAGCTGTCGGCTCATACTTTTTAACCTTCCAAACCGACGGTCGGACTAGCCCTGACGCCTCAGGCAAGCGATCATCCCGGTTCCGTCGCAGACTCCAGCTACCATGACCACCACCATCGACAGCCCCACCCCGACGCACAAGCCCCGCCCGTTGATCGACCTGGCCATCAGTATCCTGATCCCTTCGTTCATCCTGATGAAACTGAGCGGCGAACACCGCCTGGGGGCCGATGGCGCGCTGTTGCTCGCCCTGGCATTCCCGCTGGGCTGGGGGGCGTTCGAGCTGATCAAGTACCGCAAATTCAACTTCATCGCCCTGCTCGGTCTGATCAGCGTAGCGCTGACCGGCGGCATCGGCCTGCTGCATCTGGATACCCAGTGGCTGGCCGTGAAGGAGGCTGCCATTCCGGGCCTGATCGGCATCGCCGTGCTGGTTTCCACGCGCACGCGCTATCCGCTGATTCGCACCCTGCTGTTCAACAAGACGGTGCTCAACGTCGACAAGATCCACGAGCGCCTGGAGCAGGGCGGCCACGTCGAACACTTCGAGACCCGTCTGCTGCGCGCCACCTACTGGCTCAGCGGCACCTTCTTCTTCTCCTCGTTCATGAACTACGTGCTGGCCAAGTGGATCGTCACCAGCCCCGCCGGCACCGAGGCCTTCAATGACGAACTGGGACGCATGACACTGCTCAGCTACCCGATGATCGCCATTCCCTCGATGATCATGCTGATGGCCATCTTCTACTACCTGTGGAAAACCATTCATGGCCTGACCGGGCTGAGCCTGGAAGACATCATGGCCAACACCGGCCAGGAGTCGTAAGCCCAGGAGCAGGCTGGCCCGTGCGCCGGCCTTGCTGAGCATGCTCGGTCTCTCCGCCTACCCGGCCCTGTTCCTCTCCGCTCTCGGTGCGGCGACGCTGTTGCCGCTTCAGTCCGAGGCGGTTCTGGTCGCCCTGCTGCTGGCGGGCGAGCATCCTGCCTGGGCCCTGCTGCTGGTGGCGACGCTGGGCAACGTGCTGGGCTCATGGATCAACTGGCTGCTGGGGCGCTCCATCGAGCACTATCGGCACCGGCGCTGGTTCCCGGTCAGCCCGGCCCGCCTGCAGCAGGCTCAGGCCTGGTACGCGCGCTATGGGCGCTGGTCGCTGCTGCTGAGCTGGATGCCGGTGATCGGCGACCCGCTGACCCTGGTCGCAGGCGTGATGCGTGAACGCCTGTGGACCTTCCTGATCATCGTCACACTGGCCAAGGCAGGCCGCTACATGGTGCTGGCAGCGCTCACCCTGGCCTGGCCATGAGCGCTGCCACAGCGGCCGGGCGCTCTGCCCGCTTGCCAGTTGAGTGCACAGGGCCGCTCGCCGATACTGCGCAGCGCGCCATGCCGTCACGGCCCGACCGTTACGGCAGCCATACGGCCCCTGGGTCGACCAACAGCAGCCTCGAACGAGGCATGCGGCCCTCACCCGGGGCCTAGCGAACGAGGAATACTGGTGTCCGTCGTAGAAGCCAAACCCAAGCTGAAACGCAGCGATCTGATCTGGACCCTGATCGGACTCTGCGCCGTGGTGTTGTCTGGTGTCCTGCTCTACCGCGAACTGCGCACCATTTCCCTGGACGAGATCAAGGGCAGCCTCGACGCGATTTCCCACCTGAACTGGGCACTGGCCGCCGTGGCCACCCTGGGCGCCTACTGGGCACTGGCCTGGTATGACCGCATCGCCGTCGCGCACCTGGGCAAGCAGATTCCCTGGCGCTTCATCACCCTGTGCTCCTTCACCACCTATGCGCTGGCCCACAACATCGGCGCCTCGGTGTTCTCCGGCGCGGTGGTGCGTTATCGCGCCTACAGCAGCAAGGGCCTGACACCCCAGGAAATCGGCGTGCTCATCGTCTTCTGCTCCTTCACCTTCGTGCTGGGCACACTGCTCGCCAGTGGCTGCGTACTGATCGCGCAACCCGAACTCATTCACCGCGTCGCCAGGATCACGCCGCTGGTGTCGGTGATCATCGGCAGTCTGCTGCTGGGCGTGGTCGCTCTCTACCTGCTCGGCTCCTGGCGCCAGTTCAAGCCCTGGACGCTGGGCAAGGTGCATGTCGAATATCCGCGTCTGCGCATCGTCAGCCGCCAGTTGCTGGCCGGCCCGCTGGAGCTGCTCTGCGCGGCGGCGATCATCTACTTCGCCCTGCCGGCGGACAACCACCCGGGCTATCTGGTGGTGCTAGGCGTGTTCCTCGCCTCCTTCTCCCTGGCCCTGCTGTCCCATGCCCCCGGCGGACTCGGCGTACTGGAAGTGACCTTCCTCGCCGCACTGCCGGAGATCCCCGCTGCCGACGTGCTGGCGGCGCTGATCGTGTTCCGCGTCTTCTACCTGCTGCTGCCGTTCGCCCTGTCGCTGCTGGTGGTGCTGGGCTTCGAATGGACGCAGTGGCAAGAGCGGCGCAAGGCAAGCTGATCGCCGACTCGCCGCATCGGCGAGGCTGACATAGAATACGCGGCCGTTTTTCAGGCCCGCCGTCGCGGCGGCTGCCTTCCGGGTCGTCGCGATGCGGCGTCATACCTCTTCCCGGTCACTTTCAGGCTCTGCGTTCCATGTCCTTCTCTACCCCCGCCCGCGCCTGCGGCATCGACTTCGGCACTTCCAACTCCACCGTCGGCTGGCTGCGTCCCGGCCAGGACAGCCTGCTGGCCCTGGAAGACGGCAAGATCACCCTGCCCTCGGTCATCTTCTTCAACACCGAAGAACGCCGCCCGGTCTATGGCCGCCTGGCCCTGCACGAATACCTCGAAGGCTATGAAGGCCGCCTGATGCGCTCGCTGAAGAGCCTGCTGGGCTCCAAGCTGCTGAAAAGCGAAACCACCGTGCTGGGCAGCGCCCTGCCGTTCAAGGACCTGCTCGGTTTCTTCATCGGCGAACTGAAGGCACGCGCCGAGGCCCAGGCCGAGCGCCCCTTCGAGGAGGTGGTGCTGGGTCGCCCGGTGTTCTTCGTCGACGACGACCCGGCCGCCGACCAGGAGGCGCAGAACACCCTGGTGGCAGTGGCGCACAAGCTCGGTTTCAAGGAGGTGTCGTTCCAGTACGAGCCGATCGCTGCGGCGTTCGACTACGAGTCGAACCTGGCGCGTGAGGAGCTGGTGCTGATCGTCGACATCGGCGGTGGTACCTCCGACTTCTCCCTGGTCCGTCTGGCACCGGAGCGCCATCAGCTGGCCGAGCGTCAGGCCGACATCCTCGCCACCGGCGGCGTGCACATCGGCGGTACCGACTTCGACAAGCAACTGTCGCTGGCCGGGGTGATGCCGCTGTTCGGCTATGGCAGCCGGATGAAGAGCGATGCCTTCATGCCGACCAGCTACCACCTCAACCTGGCCACCTGGCACACCATCAACGCCCTGTACGCGCAGAAGACCCAGCTGGCGCTGCAGAACATGCGCTACGACATCGTCGACGCCACCGGCATCGATCGCCTGTTCGGCCTGATCGAGCAGCGCGCCGGACACTGGCTGGCGATGCAGGTGGAAGAGAGCAAGATCGCCCTCAGCGAAGAGGACTCGCGCCCCATCGACCTGTCGCGCGTCGAGCCGGGCCTGGTCGCCGAGCTGACCCGTGCGCTGTTCGAAAGCGCCATCGAACCGCTGCTCGAACGCATCCGCGCCAGCCTCACGCAGTTGCTGGCCGATGCCGGCGTCAGTGCCGACCAGGTCGACACGCTGTTCTTCACCGGTGGTTCCAGCGGTGTGCCGGCCCTGCGCCAGAGCGTGGCGGCGATGCTGCCCAACGCGCGCAGCGTGGAGGGCAACACCTTCGGCAGCATCGGCAGCGGACTGGCCATCGAGGCCAAGAAGCGCTATGGCTAGGGCGACCGCCCTGTTCGGCCACGCCTCGCGGAACAGGCTCTGGGTTATGCTTGCCGCCCAATCGAACGACCAAGGAATCACCTGATGAAAGCCCAGCTGGAAGAACTGATCGGCAAGATAAGCTCCGGCTGCCTGGCCGAGGACGAGATCGTCCGCATCGCCGACGAGGCCACGCAGGCCTATGCCGACCCGGCCGCCTTTCTCGCGGCCAACCCGGACATCAACTACGACGACGAATTTCCCATCCCGCTGGGCGAGTGGGTAGTGGTCGGCAGCCTGCCGGACACCGTGCTGTTCCAGGCTGACAGCTACGAAGAGCTGTTCCAGCGCATCACCGAGTCGTTCGGCCCGCAGGTGCAGTTCGTGCTCAAGGCCAAGCAACTGGCCAAGACCGAGCCGCTCAAGGCGCTCAACCGCATCCAGGTGCAGCTCTCCGCCCTGTCGCCGGAAACCGGTGGCTACGTGCTGGTGGATTTCAGCGAACCGCTGGATGACGAGCTGCAGGCCGTGCTGGTGTACGCCAACGACCTGCCCAGGGTGATGGCGCTGGCCGTGGAGGCAGGCATCTACGCCGCCCCTGCCCTGCAAGCCCTGCAGGCCGCACAGCAGCAGGAATGAACGGCGCACCGCTGCCCGCACTGACGCCCGAACTGCTGGTCAGCGACCTGCCGGGCAGTCTGGCGTTCTACCTGCAGACGCTGGGTTTCCGCCTGCTCTTCGAGCGCCCGGAGGCCGGCTTCGCCGCCATCGCCCTGGGCGAGGCGGCGCTGATGCTGGAGCAGATCGACCCGGATGCGCCGCAGGACGATCCGTGGACGGTAAGGCCGCTCGATCGCCCCCTGGGGCGCGGCATCAACTTGCAGATCAGCGTCAGCGACCTGCAGCCGCTGCAGCAGAGGCTGCTTGAACACGGCGTCCCCCTGCGCCTGCCCGCAGAAACCCTGAGCTACCGCGTCGACGATCATCGGCTCAGCGTGCGCCAGCTGATGATTCAGGATCCGGACGGCTACCTGCTGCGGTTCAGCCAGGTGCTCGGCACCTCCCCGCTCTAGCGCACTCAGCCGTTGGCGCCGGGCGCGTCCTGTGCGCCGAGCTTGCTTTCCAGCAGCTGGTTGAAGGCCTCGACGGTCAACGGCGGGTAGTAGAAATAACCCTGGACCTCGTCGATGCCCTCGGCCTCCACCAGGGTCAGCTGCGCGGCAGTCTCGACCCCTTCGGCCGTGGTCTGCAGCGACAGCGCCCGGCACAGCCCGGCGATGGACGAGAGCAGCGCGCGCCCGCGTGGCGACTGTTCGAGGTCCGAGATGAAACTGCGGTCGATCTTGACCCGGTCCAGCGGCAGGTCCTTGAGGTAGCCGAGGGATGAATAGCCGGTGCCGAAGTCATCGAGCGCGATGCGGAAGCCCGCGTCACGCAACGCCTGCAGGCGCGCCCTGGCGAAGTCGGCATCCGCCAGCAGGATGGACTCGGTGACCTCCAGTTCCAGCGCAGCGGGCGAGGCGCTACTGCGTTGCATGCTCTCGCAGAGTACCGGCAGCAGCGCCTCGTCATGCAACTGCCGCGCGGACAGGTTGATCGCCAGCGTCAGCGGCCAGCCGCGCGCATGCCAGTCATCGAGCAGCGTCGCCGCCTCGCGCACCAGCCAGTGGCCGATCGGGACGATCAGCCCCAGTTCCTCGGCGATGGGAATGAACACATCCGGCGGCACCCGGCCAAAGGCGGCGGTGTCCCAGCGCAGCAGCGCCTCGGCGCCCACGATCTGCCGGCCGTCCATGCCGATCTTCGGCTGCAGGGCCAGGCTCAGCTCATGCTGCTCCAGGGCACTGCGCAGCAGGTTGGCGAGCTTGACGCGGTGCAGCAGCTGTTCGCTGAGTTCCGGCCGGTACAGCGCGTACTGATTACGCCCTTCACGCTTGGCCACGTACATCGCGGCATCGGCGTGACGCAACAGCTCGCCCGCCTCGTTGCCATGCTCGGGAGCCAGGGCGATGCCGATGCTGGGCGTGGCCGTGAGCACGTGGCCGGCCAGCTCCACGGGTTCGTTGAGCGCCTTGATCAGCTTGTCGGCGACCAGCACCACCTCGTCGTGGCAGTGCAGCTCCAGCAGCACGACGAATTCGTCGCCGCCCCAGCGCGCCACCAGATCGCGCTGGCGCAGGGAACGCACCAGGCGCGTGGCGACCTGCTGCAGCAGCGCATCGCCGACGTCGTGGCCGAAGGCATCGTTGACCTGCTTGAAGTCGTCCAGGTCGACGAACAGCAGTGCCAGGCAGCGATCGTCATGCTGATGCTGCAGGGCGCGCTGCAGGCGCTCCTGGAACTGCAGACGATTGGGCAGCTGGGTCAGCACGTCGAGACGCGCCAGATGGCGCAGATGATCGGCCGCCCGCCGCCGCTCGCTGATATCGCGCAGCGACAGCACCAGATGCCGCGCCTGGCGGTCACGGGCGCGCACCAGGGTGCTGCTCAGCTCGACCGGGATGCGCTGGCCATCGCGCCGCTGGCAGATCAGCTCGCCCTGCCAGTGGTCGGTGGCGAACAGGTGATCCCAGGGGCACTGCTCATCGGCATCGAGCAACAGGCGCTCCAGCTCGAGATCAGGCAGCTCGCCGGCGCCGATGCCGACCAGTTCGAGAAAGGCCGCATTGGCCTGCAGCGCATGCCTGTCACTGGCCAGCACCACGTTGGCATCACGGTTGTTGGCGAAGGCGGCGGCCAGCAGGCGCAGATGCTCCTCGGCCTCATGCTGGCGACTGATGTCCTTGCAGGTGCCGGTGATGCGCCGTGCCAGGCCATCCGCATCGCGCTCCACGGCGCGGCCCTGGGTGCGAAACCACAGCCAGCCCTGCTCGGGCTCGCGACGCATGCGAAATTCCAGATCGTAATACTCGCAACGCCCGCAGCGGTGCTCCTCCCAGGCCTGCAGCGCGTTGCCCCGGTCATCCGGGTGCAGGCGGGCGATCCAGTCCGACCAGAGCAGCGCCTCCTCGAGCGCCACGCCCGGCTCGCTGGAGAAGTGGTGCAGGCGCATCAGGTCGTCCTCGGCGTGCCACTCCCAGATCAGCTCGCCGCTGCCCCAGAGCGCCAGCTGCAGCCGGCGCTGGTTCTCCGACGCGGCCAGCGCCTGCTGCAGGTCGACGGTGGTCTGATACAGCTCCCGCGATTTATCGGTCAGCAGCCGCTCGGCCGTCTTGCGCGCTTGCCGTTCACGGTCCAGGCGGCGCTGCCAGAGTGCGTCGCTCAAGGTCGGGAAATCTCGAAGCGGGTGATGCTGAGCCCCTCGCGCGCCGGCAGGTCGACGCGCTGAACGCCATTGCGCTCGCCATAGTGCTCGATGCAGCCGCGGATGAGCCCCTCGGCCAGATCGGCCAGGCCGCGGCTGGAACGGTACTCCAGCACCAGGCAGGCCGGGGTGTGGGTCAGCGTTTCGAAAACCGGCAGCTGGGCCTGGGGATAGAGCTTGTGCACCTCGCGATGGACGTGGCCGTCGACCTGGCTGAGCAGGTCGAAACTGTCGTGGCAGTGCTCGAACATCTCGGGATACAGCTCGACGAAACGCCGGAACAGGTACTCGCCATAGTCCTGCAGCAGCGCCGGCACACTGTTGCCGGTCAGTCTGGAGAGGGTCGCCAGCAGCGCCTGCATCTCCGCATAGGGGTAATAGCCCACCGCGGTATAGGCGCCATCGTTGGCGAGCGTCGTCTGCGTCAGCATCTGGTCGGCCAGCTCGGGCGAGAAGCGCTGCTCGACCATCTCCAGAAACTCGGTGAAAACCATGCCCAGCATCATCCATCCCCACTGACGTCCATCACCACTAGAGGGTATAGATGACTGCGGCGGATGCAGCCAGCCGAGCGCCTGGCGACGCTGGCCGGCAGGCCCGGCTGCTTTGCCTAGAAGCCCACCAGCAGCATCCACAGCGGCAGGGACAGCGCCGCCAGCAAGGTGGACAGGGAAATCGCCGCGCTGACGCTGCGACCGTCCTGCGCCGTGCGGGCGAAGGCCATCACGTTGACGCCACTGGGGCATGCTGCGAGTAAGACCAGCACGCTGCGCGCCGTGTCGTTCAGGCCGGACAACTGCCCGCTGAACCACCACACCAGTGCGGGAAACAGCAGCAGCTTAGCCAGCGCCACGCCCCAGGCCTCGGCGGTCGGGCGCAGGCGATAGCGCGACAGGCTGGCACCGAGCACGATCAGCGCGCAGGGCAAGGCAGCCTGGCCCAGCCAGGTGACCGCCCGCCACAGGCTGTCCGGCACGCTCAGGCCGGACAGGTTGAGCAAGGCGCCCAGGGCCAGGCCGATGATCATCGGGTTGGCCAGGTTCTTCAGCAGCGCCCGGGCGTCGACCCGCTCATGGCTGCCGAAGGCCGCGTAGAAACTCTGCAGGGAAAACAGCGTGAGGCTGTGGAAGACCAGGATGGCAAAGACGTAGAGCAGGCCATCGTTGCCCATCAGGCTGGCGATCAGCGGGATCCCCACCAGCACGTTGTTGGAGAACGCGGCGACCAGCCCCAGCGGCGTTGCCGTGCCCCGGCGCCAGTGCGCCAGCAGATTGACCAGGAAGAACACCAGCAACACCGGCACGTAGTAGGCCAGCAGCAATACCGGCGACAGGCCCTGCGCCAGCGGGGCCTTGGCGATGCCGGCGAACAGCAGGGTGGGCATGAACAGCTTGAAGGTGATGTTGGCCAGGCCGGCCGCCGACTCAGCGGTGAGCCACTGGCGCCAGCCCAGCAGGTAGCCGAGAACGATCAGCGCGAAGATCGGCAGAATGGCCTGTGCCGCGAGCATGCTGGAGCTGCCTCCGGAAACGACTGGAGAGGACGGATCGAGCACGACCCGCGAGGGCCGCCAAGCATACGCCTGCGCGACGACCAGCGCGATGCCCTGCGAAACCTGCGCAGCGTCTCCGCGGCGACGCCCGGAAGCACCGAGATAGAGCCCCGCAGCCAAGTATTGAGGGTATCGATGATCACTATCAGGCCAGTCAAGTTCTTATCCGCGCCCTGGTCTCCGAGAATTGACTCCGAAGCCACTTATTACTCCCTGCGGAGACATCGACATGAAAACCCAACTGACCCTCGCCGCCCTGGCCCTGAGCCTGATGACCACCAGCGTCTTTGCCGCTTCCAGCAGCGCGCCCTTCCCGCTGGTGGGTGAAGCCAAGGAAAGCCAGGTGCAGCAGCAACCCATCGAGCCCCTGGCCGAGAATGGCGCCGAGCGCACCCCAGGCATGCAACGCCTGCAACTGGCCGAAGACGGCGCCGACCGTACCCCCGGCGCCCAGCGCTTCCAGCTGGTGGAAGGCGGCTATGATCGTACCCCGGGCGGCCAACGCGTCCAGCTGGCCGAAGGCGGTTACGATCGCACCCCGGGCGGCCAACGTATGCAACTGGCCGAAGGCGGCTCCGATCGCCTGATCGAGCAGCGCGGGCATACCGCCTGAGTGCTCTGGCAACACCCCCAAGCCCGGCGCACGCCGGGCTTTTTTACGCCTGCGGATCGCTCATGGCGGCAGGTGGCAGGCGGTAGATCCAGATGCGTCGCAACACCGTGGCGAACTGTGCCCACAGGCTGCCGCAGTTGTAGTGCTGGCCGTAGCGCACACAGATCAGCCGCACCTCACGGGCAAGCTCGGCGTAGCGCCGCGCCGGCAGGTCCGGGAACAGATGGTGCTCGATCTGATGACTCAGATTGCCGGTGAGGATGTGCAGCAACGGCCCGCCGGAGAGATTGCTCGAGCCACGCAGCTGGCGCAGGTACCAGTGCCCGCGCGTCTCCCCTTCGAGCACCTCGGGCGGGAAGACCGCCGCCTGCTCGGTGAAGTGGCCGCAGAAGATCACCAGGAAGGTCCACAGGTTGCGCAGCAGGTTGGCCAGCAGGTTTCCCGTCAGCACGGCCAGGGCATTGGCGCCGAGCAGCAGCGCCAGCAGCGGGAACAGCAGGTAGTCCTTGCCCCATTGCCGCATCAGCTTGGTGCCGAACTGACGCGCCAGTGGGCGCACCTCCTGCGCACTGATACGCCCCTTGATCAGCTTGTCCAGGCGCAGGTGCTGAATCGCCACCGCGTACTGGAACAGCAACGCCTGGAGGGTCACCCACAGCGGCTGCCAGCGGTAGAAGGGTTTCCAGCGCTGCTCGGGAAACAGGCGCACCACGCCGTAACCGACGTCATCGTCCATGCCCAGCACGTTGGTATAGGTGTGATGCACATGGTTGTGGGTGTGCCGCCAGAAGTCGGCCGGGCCGACGATATCCCACTCGTAGTGACGGCCGGCGAATTCCGGATCGTTCATCCAGTCGTACTGGCCGTGCATCACGTTATGGCCCAGCTCCATGTTCTCGAGAATCTTGCCCAACCCCAGCAGCAAGGTGCCGAGCAGCCAGGTCGGCGGGAACCAGCCGAACATCAGCAGCGCGCGACCGCTCCAGCAGCACAGGCGCACGACGCTGCGCACCCGGCGGATGTAGCGGGCGTCGGCTTCGCCCAGGTCGGCCAGGGTTCGCCGGCGCAGGGCGTCCAGCTCCTGGCCGAATGCCTCGAGTTCGGCGAGGCTCAGCTCGCGGTCCTGACGCACGCTCACAGATCGATCTCCACGTCCCCATGCGGGGCGCTGACACACAGACGAATGGGTTGATTGGGTTCAGCGAACAGTTCGCCCGTGCGCAGGTCGCGCACCGTGCCGGCCAGCAGCTGGCAGGTGCAACGGGTGCAGATGCCCTGGCGGCAACCATGCTGCGGGCGCAGGCCCGCCGCCTCGGCCTGCTCCAGCAGGCTCCGCGCGGTAAGGCCCTGTGCCTGCACGGCGCTGCGGGCGAAGGTCAGCCGCACCTCACGAGTCTCCCCCGGAGCCTGAACCGCCAGCGGACTGAAGCTTTCCGCCTGCACGCTCGCGCCTCGCCCCGCCTCGCGCCACCAGCCACAGGCCTGCTCCACGAAGCCACGCGGGCCGCAGACCAGCAGGTGCTCGCCCGGCAACGCGGCCAGCCGTTCGGCGGCAAGCCGACCACCGGCCTCGGCACTGAAGGCCCAGTGCACCCGGAAATTGCCATGCCGCTCGGCCAGTGCCTGCAGCTCACCGGCAAAGGCCTGCTGCCCCGGATGACGCACCTGGTGCCACAGCGTCAGCGGCGCCTTGAAACCACGGGCAAGGGCATCGCGCAGCAAACCCAGCAACGGCGTGATACCGCTGCCAGCGGCCAGTAGCAGTACGCCCCCCGGCTCGCCCGGCCAGACGAAATCGCCACCGGCCTGGCCCAGTTCGATCACCTCGCCGACCGCCAGGTGATCGAGCACGCGGTTGGACAGGCGCCCGCCCGGCTGACGCTTGATCGCCACCTCGACCTGCCCGTCGGACGACACCGAGGTCAGGCTGTAGCTGCGCCCGTGGCGCACGCCATCCTGCTGCAGATACAGCTGGACATGCTGACCCGCGCGCCAGCCACGTGCGTTGCCGTTGCAACGCAGGCGCAGCGCCAGCATGTCGTCGGCCACCCAGCGGCGCGCCTCGACCCGAGCGAAAACTCGGTTGAGGCGCAGCACCGGGTGCAGCAGGCGCAGGCCCAGATCGACATCCGCCTCGCGCAGCCAGCCGGACGCACAGAGCCGGCGCAGCGGCTGCAGGCAACGCGCAGCACGCCGGCTCGCGGAGAGGGAAAGCAAATCCATCGAGGACAATCCAGTGAACACCTGTTCACAAGGCTGACAGATGACCCACAATTCAGTCAACACCTGTTCACTGAATGATACCCCAGCATGGTTCGACGCTGGCGCCGCGCATTTGCTAGAGTGCGCCATCGTTCAACGAACCGACCCGCATGACGCCACGCGCCGAACAGAAGCAGCAGACCCGCCAATCCCTGATGGCCGCCGCACTGACCCTGATGGAGAGCGGGCGTGGCTTCGGCAGCCTGAGCCTGAGGGAAGTCACGCGCGTCGCCGGCATCGTGCCCACCGGCTTCTATCGCCACTTCGCCGACATGGACGAACTGGGCCTGGCGCTGGTGGCGGAAGTCGGGGAAACCTTCCGCGCGGCGATTCGCCAGGTGCGTCGGCATGAGTTCGAGATGCGCGGCATGATCGACGCCTCGGTGCGCATCTTCCTCGCCGAAGTAGCCGCCAACCATGGCCAGTTCCTCTTCCTCGCCCGCGAGCAGTACGGTGGCTCGCAGCCCGTACGCCAGGCGATCAGCGCCCTGCGCGAGCGCATCACCAACGACCTGGCGGCCGACCTCAAGCTGATGAATCGCATGCCGCATCTCGACGATGCCGCACTCGACGTGGTCTCCGACCTGGTGGTCAAGACGGTGTTCGCCACCCTGCCCGAACTGATCGACCCGCCCGCCGAAACCCTGCCGGCGCACCTCAGCGCCGAGGCCAAGATCATTCAGCAGCTGCGCTTCATCATGGTCGGCGGCAAGCACTGGCAGGGCCTGGGCAAGCCCAGCGCATGACGCGCACCAATCAGGTGCGCCAACCGGCAAAACGCACCAAATAGTTTCTGACCATACGGACAAGTTATCCACAGGCCGCAGCAATGCGCCGTCCTGCGGCACTCTGCGGCCTTGGCAAGCCACTTGCACTATTTCCGGGCACATTGCCCCGGAATAGATACCCATGCTGGTGATCCACAGTCGAATCGCGCCACAGACGAACCCTGATGCCGAACTGGAACTGACCTTCGAGGCCCGCAGCAAGAGCCGCCTGCGCTGCTTCACCACGGCTGGCGAAGAAGTCGGCCTGTTCCTCGAGCGCGGCCAGCCGGCACTGGCGGATGGCGAATGCCTGCAGGCCAGGGATGGGCGCGTGGTGCGCGTGCGCGCCAAGGCCGAACCCCTGCTGCACGTCACCTGCAGCAGCCCGTTCGAACTGATGCGCGCCGCCTACCACCTGGGCAACCGCCATGTCGCCCTGCAGCTGGGCGAAGGCTGGCTGCGCCTGCCCGATGACTACGTGCTCAAGGCCATGCTCGAACAGCTGGGCGCCAGGGTCGAGGCCGTGCAGGCACCTTACCAGCCCGAGCAGGGTGCCTACGGCGGCGGTCACCATCACTCGCATCAGGGTGACGAGGAATTCAACTACGGCCCGCGCCTGCACCAGTTCGGTGTGCGCACGTGACGCCACGCACAGCCGCCGGGACATACCCCGAGGTCTGCTCGTGAAGCCGGCCTGGGCCCTGCTGCGCCTGGCCAGCCCGCAACTGCCGATCGGTGGCTACAGCTATTCGCAGGGACTGGAATGGGCCATCGACAGCGGCCTGATCGTTGACGCCGACAGCGCCGAGCGCTGGCTGGCCGATCAGCTCATGCTCAACCTTGCGCGCTTCGAAGCGCCGCTGCTGCTGGCCCACTGCCGCGCGGCGGACGCAGCCGACTGGTCGCGCCTGCAGGCACTGGCCGAACAGCACCGTGCCAGCCGCGAAACCCGTGAACTGGCCCTGGAAAGCCGGCAGATGGGCTATTCGCTGCGGCAACTGCTCGCAGGCCTGCCCGAACTGGACGACGACGCCCGCACCTTGCTCGATACCCAGGACGAGCCCGGCCTGGCCCTGGCCTGGGCACTGGCGGCGCGCGCCTGGCACATCACCCCGGACGATGCCCTGGCCGCCTGGCTCTGGGGCTGGCTGGAAAACCAGTTGGCCGTGCTGATGAAGGTCCTGCCGCTGGGCCAGCAAGCCGCCCAGCGCCTGACCAGCCGCCTGTTGCCGCAGCTCGATGGCGCGCAGCAGCAGGCCGCCGATCTTCCCCCCGAACACTGGGGCAGCGCCGTGTTCGGCCTGGCCCTGGCGAGCATGGCGCACGAGCGCCAGTACTCGCGTCTCTTCCGCTCCTGACGAGGATTGCACACATGAACAGCCAACCCCTGCGTGTCGGTATCGGCGGCCCGGTCGGTTCCGGCAAGACCGCCCTGACCCTGGCCCTGTGCCGCGCCCTGCGCGAGCGCTACAACATCGCCGTGGTCACCAACGACATCTACACCCAGGAAGACGCCCAGTTCCTGGTGCGCAACGAGGCCCTGGAACCCGAGCGCATCATCGGCGTGGAGACCGGCGGCTGCCCCCACACCGCCATTCGCGAGGACGCCTCGATCAACCTGGAAGCCGTCGAGCAGCTCAATCGTCGCTTCCCCGGCCTCGACCTGGTCATCGTCGAGTCCGGTGGCGACAACCTGTCGGCCACCTTCAGCCCGGAACTGTCGGACCTGACCCTGTACGTGATCGACGTGTCCGCCGGCGACAAGTTGCCCCGCAAGGGCGGCCCCGGCATCTGCAAGTCCGACCTGCTGGTGATCAACAAGGTCGACCTGGCACCCATGGTCGGCGCCTCGCTGGAGGTGATGGAACGCGACACCCTGAAGATGCGCGGTGACAAGCCATTCGTCTTCAGCAACCAGAAGGTCGGTCAGGGTCTCGACGAGATCATCGCCTTCATCGAACGCCAGGGCATGCTCACGGCGGCCTGATTCCCACCTCAAGGAGAACCTCATGAATCTGCGCAAAACCGTCTACGCCATCGCCCTGTTCTGCACCCCGGCGCTGGCCTTCGCCCACCCGGGCCATGGCGAGTCCGGTCTCATGGCCGGCCTGGCACACCCGGTGTTCGGCCTCGATCACCTGCTGGCGATGTTCGCCGTCGGCCTGTGGGCCGCGCAGCAAAGCGGCGCGGCGCGCTGGCTGCTGCCGCTGACCTTCGTCGGCAGCATGCTGGTCGGCGGCCTGCTGGGCTTCGCCGGGGTGGAAATTCCCCTCATGGAGACCGGTATCGCCGGCTCGGTCCTGGCCTTCGGCCTGCTGGTGGCCGTGGCCGCACGCCTGCCGATGCTCCTGTCCGTTGGCCTCACCGCGGTGTTCGCCCTGACCCATGGCGTCGCCCACGGCCTCGAACTGCCCGACCTGGCCAGCCCTCTCGGCTACGCGACCGGCTTCATCGTCGCCACTGCCGCGCTGCATGCCATCGGCTTCGCCCTGGTGCGCTTCCTGCCGCGCGCGGCGGCTCCGCTGGTACGCATCGCCGGTGGCGCATCGGCGGCAGCCGGGGTCTGGCTGCTCGCCAGCTGAGGTTCATCCCGAGCAGAAGGGGCGTTCGCGCGTCGAGGCCAACAGGTCCGGCGCGGCCATCGCGGTGGCGCGGCGCCCCTTGCCACAACACTTGCCAACGCCCCTGCGCTGGGGCACAAAGTCCCGAACCGCTTTCGAGACTTCACCCATGCTGCGTCTCACTCGATTCCTGCTCGCCCCCCTGCTGCTGATCGGCGTCGTCATCCTGCTGCTGGCGCTGACCAGCCACCCGGCGCCCACCCCGCCCGTGCTTGCGGACCTGGGCCAGCGTCCGCTGGTCATCGCCCACCGTGGCGGCAAGGGCCTGTGGCCGGAAAACACCCTGTTCGCCTTCGAGCGAGCCGCTGCACTCGGCGTCGACATGCTGGAGATGGACCTGCAACTGAGCCAGGACGCCAAGCTGGTGGTGATGCATGACGACACGCTGGAGCGCACCACCAATGGCGAAGGCCAGGTCGCGCACTACAGCCTGGCCGAACTGCAGGCCCTGGACGCCGGCTACAACTGGACCGCCGATGGTGGCCAGAGCCATCCGTACCGTGGCCAGGGCACGCGCATCGCCGCGCTGGAAGAGGTATTCGAACGCTTCCCGCTGATCCCCAAGGTGCTCGACATCAAGGTCCCCGACGTCGGCATGGAAGCGGTGCTCTGCGAGATGCTGGCCGCCTACGACCAGCTCGACCGGGTCATCGTCGGCAGCTTTCATGAACGCAGCCTGGCGCGCTTCCGCCAGCTCTGCCCGGAGGTCGCCACGTCCGCCGGCCCGGTCTCGGTGCGCATGCTACTGGCGCTGAACTGGCTGGGCCTGAGCGACCTGCTGTCGCCCTCCTATGCCGTGCTGCAGATTCCTCCGCAGCACAGTGGTCTCGACCTGGCGACGCCACGCCTGGTGCGCAATGCACAGGCCCGTGGGCTGAACGTTCAGCTGTGGACGATCAACGAGCAGCCCGCCATGCGCCGCCTGCTGCAGATGGGCGTCAACGGCCTGATCACCGATTACCCGGACCGCGCCCTGCAGCTGCTCGGCCGTCCGACACAGCTCGGCGCGCTCCCCGGCGAGTAGCCTGGCGAGAAATTCGACACCCCCGGCAACGCCAGACAACACGCGGCCCGAGCACCCTCATGAGCAGCTTGTCCACAGCTCCATCAACAGTTTCCGGGGATAATTTTCCAGCTCGCCTGCCGGCAGTGGAAAACACTGGACAATCCGCCGCGACCATGCCGCAGAAAATGCCTGATCAGAAATTCACCAAAGCGCTGCAAGCCCCTGAATATAGGGCCTCAGGCAATGCTTACAGAAGTTATCAACAACACCACCCACAGCAGCCGTGGACAACCTCGAGCCCGCCACGCCATTCAGCGACAAACTGTCAAGCCCTTGTGTACAAAGGAAAAAACCCGCTGCTCAGATCTTGTCCGCTACCCTGCAAGCGGCGCCAGATCCGCCTGCCAGGCAAACACCACCAGCTTTTCCACAGTTATTCCCACAGCCTTGGTGGAAAACTTTATTTTCACCGGGTTGGCATGCCGGCTGCTTGCTGAGCTGGCCCTCGTTCTCCTGCCCGTTAAGGACACCTGATGTTCAGCTTCTTCCTCGCCGCCCTGCTCCTTGGCTTCGTGTTCAATGCCGCCCCGGGCGCCGTCTTCAGCGAGACCTTGCGGCGCGGCCTGCGTGACGGCTACCGACCGGCACTGCTGGTGCAGATCGGTTCGCTGGTGGGTGACGCCACCTGGGCCGCCCTCGGCCTCACCGGTCTGGCCCTGCTGCTCGACAGCGCCCAGATTCGCTACCCGCTGACCCTGGCCAGCGCGCTGTACCTGGCCTGGCTTGGCTATCAGTCGCTGCGCGACGCCCGCTGTCCGCCGCAACCCAGCGCCGACGACCAGGCGGCTGCCGGCGGTGCCTTTGCCGCAGGGGCCGCGCTGTCGCTGAGCAACCCGCAGAACATCGTCTACTGGGCCGCCATGGGTGGCGCGATGGCGGCCATCGGCGTCGCCCAGCCGACGCCGACGCACCTGGCGGTGTTCTTCAGCGGGTTCATGCTGTCGTCGCTACTCTGGTGTTTCATCTGCGCCGGCCTGGTGGACTGGTTCCGCCGCGCCGCGTCGCTGCTCTGGCATCGCCTGACCTACGCAGCCTGTGGCGTGATGCTGCTGGGCCTGGCCGGGATGAGTGCGCTGGAACTGGTCTGATCGACTATCGCCGCCATCGAAACAATCTAACGGCGCGTTGGCAGCAACGCGGCTAGCCTGACCAGCATGTCCCTGCGTCAGGAAGCCGCACCATGTCCCTCAACGACCTGTTCAAGCAGTTCCTCGCCAGCTACGCCTGCGCCACCTGCGGCATTGATACGCGCCACTGACACTTGGTCATGACGCAGCGTGCCGCTACCCTTGACGCATTTGCTCAAGGAGTCCGTGCATGTCCCTGCGTAGCGTCTGTGTCTTCTGTGGCGCCAGTCCCGGCGCCAGCCCGATCTACCGCCAGGCTGCCGAAGAGCTTGGCCAGTACCTGGCCCAGCGTGGCATCCGCCTGATCTACGGCGGCGGCGCGGTCGGCCTGATGGGCGTCGTCGCCGATGCCGCCCTGAATGCCGGTGGCGAGGTCATCGGCATCATCCCGCAGAGCCTGGAGCGTGCCGAGATCGGCCACCGTGGCCTGACCTGTCTGGAAGTGGTCGACGGCATGCACGCGCGCAAGGCACGCATGGCCGAGCTGGCGGACGCCTTCATCGCCCTTCCCGGCGGCCTGGGCACGCTGGAGGAACTGTTCGAGGTCTGGACCTGGGGCCAGCTGGGCTATCACTCCAAGCCGCTGGGCCTGCTGGAAGTGAACGGTTTCTACAGCAAGCTCGGTGACTTCCTCGATCACCTCGTCGCCGAGCGCTTCGTGCGTCCGCAACACCGCGAGATGCTGCAGATCGCCAGCAGCCCGCAGAACCTGATCGATGCGCTGGCCGAGTGGCAACCCAGCGCAGCGCCCAAGTGGGTCGATCGCTCGCCGAGCTGATTTGTTCACGTCAGGCAGGCGGGTGCGGTGCTAACCTTGGCGCCTTGTCCTTACATGGAAGCCGCAAGATGGCCGGAAGCAGCCTGCTCGCCCTGATCGATGACATCAGTGCCGTACTCGACGATGTCGCCAGCATGACCAAGGTCGCCGCGCGCAAGACCGCCGGCGTGCTGGGCGACGACCTGGCCCTCAATGCCCAGCAGGTCACCGGCGTCAGGGCGGACCGCGAGCTGCCCGTGGTGTGGGCGGTGGCCAAGGGCTCGCTGCTGAACAAGGCGATCCTGGTGCCGGCCGCGCTGCTGATCAGTGCAGTGGCGCCCTGGCTGGTGGTGCCGCTGCTGATGTTCGGCGGCCTGTTCCTCTGCTACGAGGGTGCGGAAAAACTGCTGCACAAACTGCTGCACCGCCACGAGGACGACGGCAAGCAGGCACGCCTGGAGGCCCTGGCCGATCCCGACATCGACCTGGTGGCCTTCGAGCGCGACAAGATCCGTGGCGCGGTGCGCACGGACTTCATCCTCTCCGCAGAGATCATCGCCATCACCCTGGGCACCGTGGCCAGCGCCAGCTTCGTCAATCAGCTGGCGGTGCTCAGCACCATCGCCCTGGTGATCACCCTTGGCGTCTACGGCCTGGTGGCCGGCATCGTCAAGCTGGACGACGCCGGGCTCTACCTCAGCCAACGCAGCAGCGCCTTCGCCCAGAGCCTGGGCCGCGGCCTGCTGGCCCTGGCGCCCTGGCTGATGAAGACACTCTCGGTCGTCGGCACGGCGGCGATGTTCATGGTCGGTGGCGGCATCCTCAGTCACGGCCTGCCCCCGGTCGAAGCCGCCCTGCATCACGCCGCCGAGTGGGCCGCGCAGGATGTCGGCCTGCTCTCCGCACTGCTGCCGACCCTGTTCAATGCCCTGCTGGGCATCGTCGCCGGTCTGCTCAGCGTCCCGCTGGTGGGCCTCGGTGCCCGCCTGTGGCGCGCGCTGCGTCCCTCGACGGCCGCCTGAGCCGCTCATTTTCCAGCCAGCCGACAGCCGCTCAGGGCAGCCGCTGTCGGCGCTGACTTTCCCCAAGCTTATCCACAGCTTGCTCCACACCTTCCGTGGATAAGCCCGGCGCCCCGCCCGGCACCTCGCGCGCAGCCCTGCATCGATAACTCAAGCAGTTAATTTTCAAGGTTTTTTGCCTGATTCCCGAGCCGCCGCGAACGCCTGAGCAAAAGCTGACCAGGGGCTCGAAAACGGCCAGCGACGCGCCCTGGAACGAGCCATGCAGACCTTGCCCACACAGTTATCCACAGATTCTCGGGATAACACCGCCGTGGCGTTCGGTCGCAGTCACAGGACGCCGCCGCTGTGCGAATCTCTTAGGACCTGACCGATTTATCAGAATCTGGAGGCTTCAAGATGTTGCGTAACGTTGCTCTGATGGCACTGCTCGGCCTGGCCAGCACACCGCTGTTCGCTGCCGAGTGCTCGGTGGATGTCGAATCGACCGACCAGATGACCTACAACACCCAGGCCATCTCCATCAGCAAGAGCTGCAAGACCTTCACCGTCAACCTCAAGCACACCGGCAGCCTGCCCAAGACCGCCATGGGCCACAACCTGGTGCTGAGCAAGACCGCCGACATGCCCGGCATCGCCACCGACGGCATTGGCGCCGGCCCCGACGCCGCCTACGTCAAGGCCGGTGACGAGCGCGTGATCGCCCACACCGGCCTGATCGGCGGCGGCGAAAGCACCTCGGTGACCTTCGATGTGAGCAAGCTGGCCGCTGGCGAGGATTACAGCTTCTTCTGCTCCTTCCCGGGTCACTACGCGCTGATGAAAGGCAGCGTGAAGCTGGTCGACTGATACCTCGACCTCTCAGCCCAGCGGCAGCACCGTCACCTGCACTTCAGGGTCGTGGCTGCCGCCCCCCAGGATGACCCCGCGCAACGGTGACACATCGGAAAAATCCCGGCCCCAGGCCAGGGTGATGTGCTCCAGCGCCGGACGCACGTTGTTGGTCGGATCGAAATCCACCCAGCCCTGACGCGGGCAGTACAACGACACCCAGGCATGCGAGGCGTCGGCCCCGATCAGGCGTGGCTGCCCGGGCGGCGGCTGGGTCAGCAGGTAGCCACTGACGTAACGCGCTGCCAGCCCCCGCGAGCGCAGGCAGGCGAGCATCAGGTGGGCGAAGTCCTGGCAGACCCCGCGCTTTTCCTCGAGCACCTGCAGCAGCGGCGTCGCCACCTGGGTCGCGCCCGCGTCGAAACTGAACTCCTCGAAGATCTTCTGCATCAGCGCCTGGCCCGCTTGCAGCAGCGGCCTGCCCGGCGTGAAGCAGTCATCGGCATAGTCGGCGAATACCTGCTTGAGCCGCACGTAGGGCGACTCGAAGCGATAGCGCGCGGCCTCCAGCAGGTCCGGCGCCAGCCGCGTGCCGGCATAGCTGAGCGCCGCGCAGGCGGCCTCCCAGGGCGGTGAATCGTCGAGATCGAGGGGCGGCCGCGCCAGCACTTCGATACGCAGGCGCGCGCTGACGCTGAGCGCCTCGTGCGGGCGCTCGAACACCAGGCGGGTCAGCGGATTGCCGAACACGTCCAGGCCATCGCGGCGCTGGCAGGGTTGCGGGTCGACGCGCAGCGCCTGCTCATGGCTGCGCTGCCAGGGGCACTGGCGCGGCCACAGGTGGGCCAGCTGCTGGGCCAGGGAGACCGGCGCCGAGTAACGGTAGTGGGTGTCGTGTAGCACCTGATACAGCGCACTGCTCATGAGGATTGCGTCCGCTGGCTGACATCGACGTGGGCGAAGAAGCGCAGCCCGAGGTGATCCGATACCGTCCCGGCCGCTTCGCTGATGGCCACCAGCAGGTCGGCCAGGCCCTCGAGCACCGCGCGGGTACTGCCGGGGCCGAACAGCGGATTCTCCAGGCTGGCCAGGCTGAAGGCGCTCAGCTGCTGTTCCAGGTAGGTCAGATAGCGCTCGGCCGGCAGCTCGAAGCGCTCGTCCAGCCGCGCCAGCGACGCCAGCAGGGTGCGCAGCTGGAACAGCACCGCATGCGGGTTCTGCTCGTCGAGCAGGAGCAGGTCGAGCACCGGGATCAGCTGCGCCGACGCCAGGTAGCGGGTGCGATAGGTGATGCTGCTGTTGCCCAGTTCCAGCAGCCACTCCAGCGCCGACTGGTCGGTAGCCGCGCCGCTGCGCAGGAAACCGGCGAAGCTGTCGCAGAGAAACTGCAGGCGTTCGATGTAGCGGCCGAGCATGAGAAAGCGCCAGCCGTCGTCACGGGTCATGTCATCCAGGGCGAAGCCGGACAACGCCGCCAGGGACATCAGCAGGCGATTGAGAAAGTCCAGCAACTCGCCGAAATCGGCAGGCTGGGCCTCGAGCAACTGAGCCTCCCCCTGCAACTCCACCAGCGCCTGCCAGTTGGCCTGGGACAGCTTGCCGCGCACGCTGCCCGCCGCCCATTGCAGGCGCTGCAGGTTGGCCCGCAGGCTGGCCGGCCAGTCGCTGCCAAGCAGGGCCTGCAACAGGCGCGGCTCCAGCGCGCCCTCCTCGGCCGGTGCCAGCAGGCCCAGTTCCTCGGCCAGCGCCAGCGCACTCTGCAGGGCCTGCGGGTCATCGTCGTCGTCGACATAGCGCGCCAGCATGATGCGCAGCAGGCGGGCGCTGTCCTCGCAGCGCTCGGCATAACGGCCGAACCAGTACAGGTTCTCCACCACCCGCGAGGGCAGGAAGGGGTCACTGCGCACCAGGTCGGCGGTGCCCAGGGTGCGCTGCGTCTGCCACGGCTCGCCACCGCTCTGCCGCGTACCGAGCACCCAGGTGTCCTTGCTGGCCCCGCCGCGCTGCATCGACACCACCTCGGCGTCGGCCTCAGCGGCCACACGCGTCAGGCCGCCGGGCATCACCCGGTAACCGTCGGCGCTGGCCACGGCGTACACACGCATGCCGATGGCACGCGGCTGCAGGCCGGTGCCATCCCATACCGGCGCCTGCGACAGCTTGGCCCGTGCCTGCGCCACGTAGGCATAGGGGCGCAGCTTGAGGCGCGCCGCCAGCTTGGCGCGCTGCGCCTCGTTCAGGTCGCGGCCGAACACCGGGGTGAAGCTCTGCGAGGGGAACGCCGGACGCACCAGCAGTTCGTCGAGCTTTTCCAGCGCCTCCTCCAGCACCGGCGGCTCGCCGCACCACCAACTGGCGATGGATGGCAGCAGCAACTCCTCGCCCAGCAGATGCTCGCTGATCGCCGGCAGGAAGCCGGGCAGACCAGGTGACTCCAGCACGCCGCTGCCGAGGGCATTGGCCACCAGCACGCGGCCACGGCGCACCGCTTCGAGCAGGCCCGGCACGCCGAGGGCGGAATCGGTGCGCAGCTCCAGCGGGTCGCAGTAATCGTCGTCGAGGCGGCGCAGCACGGCGTGCACGCGGCGCAGGCCTGCCAGGGTCTTGAGATAGAGCGTGGCATCCCGCACGGTCAGGTCGCTGCCTTCGACCAGCGGATAGCCCAGCTGGCGCGCCAGGTACAGGTGCTCGAAATAGCTTTCGTTGAAACGCCCCGGCGTCAGCAGCACCACCAGCGGGGTCTCGCCGCCGCTCGGCGCCTGGCGGGCCAGGGTGTCCTGCAGAGTCCGGAAGAAACCGGCCAGGTACTGCACGCGCAGGTCACGGTACAACTCGGGAAAGGCCCGCGAGACGATCTGCCGGTTCTCCAGCGCGTAGCCGGCACCGGAGGGCGCCTGGGTGCGATCGGCCGTCACCCACCAGCGGCCGTCCGGCGCACGGGCCAGGTCCACCGCGTACAGGTGCAGCCAGGTGCCCCCCGGCGCCTGCACGCCCTGACAGGGCCAGAGAAAGTTGTTGTGACCGAACACCAGCTCCGTTGGCAGCAGGCCTTCGGCAATCAGCTTCTGCGGCCCGTAGAGATCGGCCACGACGCGATTGAGCAGGGTCGCGCGCTGGGCCACGCCGGCGGCGATCTGCTGCCACTCGTCGGCCGGGATCAGGTTCGGCAGCAGGTCCAGCTCCCAGGGCCGGTCGGCCCCGTCGGGATCGGCGTAGACGTTGTAGGTGACGCCGTTCTCCTGAATCTGCCGGGCCAGCATGGCCTCGCGCTGGGCCAGTTGCTCCGGGCGGCTGCGCTCGAGTTGCTCGAACAGGCGGCGCCAGTGCGGGCGCACCTTGCCCTTGGCGTCGAGCAGTTCGTGGTACCCCCCGGCAGGAGGCGGATAATCGGCTAGCAGGTCGGGCATGGCAGGCTCGGCAGTGACAAGGCAGCGTGACGCAAATTGACGGCTGCATCCGTGGCAGGCGCTTCAGCAGCGACGGTTCGCGGCCAAGGCCCCTGCCACAGACGGGATTGGCGTCAGACGCGACGCAGATCCAGGGTCATCGGTAGTTCATTATTGTCCATCGGTTGCAGCACGGGGCGCTTGCCCGGGCTGTGGCCGAGGCGGAAGAAGCGCGCCAGACGCCGGCTTTCCGCCTCGTAGGCGTTGACCGGCAGGCTGTCGTAGTTGCGCCCGCCCGGATGCGCCACATGGTACTGGCAACCGCCCAGCGAGCGCTGCATCCAGGTGTCGATCAGGTCGAACACCAGTGGGGCATGCACGCCGATGGTCGGCTGCAGGCAACTGGCCGGCTGCCAGGCCCGGAAACGCACGCCGCCGACGAACTCACCGACCTTGCCGGTGGGCCGCAGCGGCACCGGCACGCCGTTGCAGGTCAGCAGGTAACGGTCCGGCGCCATGCCGGCGAGCTTCACCTGCATGCGTTCCAGTGACGAGTCGACGTAACGCACCGTACCGCCGATGGCGCCCTCCTCACCCAGCACATGCCAGGGCTCCAGCGCCTGGCGCAGCTCCAGGTCGATGCCCTTGACGGCGAAATCGCCGGCCTTGGGAAAGCGGAACTCCAGGTGCGGAGCGAACCATTCGCTGCGCAGTCGATAGCCGAAGCTGCCCAGTTCCTGCAGCACGTCGGCGAAATCCTGCTCGACGAAATGCGGCAGCAGGAAGCGGTCATGCAGCTCGGTTCCCCAGCGCACCAGCTTGGCCGGGCGATAGGGCTCCTGCCAGAAACGTGCGATCAGCGCGCGCAGCAGCAACTGCTGGGCCAGGCTCATCTGCGCATGCGGCGGCATCTCGAAGGCACGCAGTTCGAGCAGGCCGAGTCGCCCGCTGGCGGAGTCCGGCGAGTACAGCTTGTCGATGCAGAATTCGGCGCGGTGGGTGTTGCCGGTCACGTCCACCAGCAGGTTGCGCAACAACCGGTCGACCAGCCACGGCGGGGCATCGCGTCCCGGCTCGGGCATCTGCGCGAAGGCGATCTCCAGTTCGTACAGGGCATCGTTGCGCGCCTCGTCCACCCGTGGCGCCTGCGAGGTCGGGCCGATGAACAGGCCGCTGAACAGGTAGGACAACGACGGGTGATTGTGCCAGTAGCTGATCAGGCTGCGCAGCAGGTCGGGACGCCGCAGGAAGGGCGAGTCGCCCGGCGTCGCCCCGCCGAGGACGAAGTGGTTGCCGCCGCCGGTGCCGGTGTGACGGCCATCGATCATGAACTTCTCGCTGGACAGCCTCGACTGCCGCGCCGCCTCGTAGAGAAACTCGCAGCGCTCGACCAGCTCGTCCCAGCTGGCCGCCGGATGGATATTCACCTCGATCACCCCCGGATCGGGGGTCACGCGGAAGTACTGCAGGCGCGGGTCGAGCGGTGGCTCGTAGCCTTCCAGCAGCACCGGGCAGTCGAGCTCGGCCGCCACCGCCTCGATGGCCGCGACCAGCTCGAGGTAGTCCTCGAGATGGCTCAGCGGCGGCATGAACAGATACAGCCGCCCCTCGCGTGGCTCGGCGCACAGAGCCGTGCGCACGATGCCGGCGGCCGACTGACCGCTGGCCGGGCGCGCACTCTGCGGGCCGCTGCCAGCAGCGACACTGGCGCCACGCCAGACCCCGCGCAACTGGCGCTGGATCTGCGCCGCGGCGGGCAGCGGCGGCTGCGCCTGGCTCGGGTCGACCGGGTTGATGTAGGGGTAATCGGCCTGGCTGACCCAGGGCAGCGAGTCCAGCGGCAGGCGGTAGCCCAGCGGCGAGTCGCCCGGCAGCAGGCGGCAGTGCTCGTCGCGCAGGAACCAGCGCCCGCTCTGCCAGCCCTCGCCGACCACCTGGCGCGCCAGTGGCAGGACATGGCCGACCACCGCGTCGAGCCCCTGGTCGAACACCTTGCGCAGGCGTTCGCGCTCCAGCGGATCGCTCAGGCGCGGATCGTCCGGCGTGACGTTGTCCGGCAGCTTGCGCTCGCGCCACAGGTAGTAGAACCAGTCCTCGAAGGCCGGAAAGACGTTGTCAGCCTCCACCTGCAGATGGGCGGCCAGGCTGGCCAGGAAGCGCTCGGCGGTCTCGGCCGTGGCGCCATAGCCGCGCTTCTCGTCGGCCAGCAGCCTGGGGTCGTGCCACAGGGGCTGGCCATCACGACGCCAGAAGCAGTTCAGCGACCAGCGCGGCAGCTGCTCGCCCGGGTACCACTTGCCCTGGCCGAAATGCACCAGCGCATTGGCCGCATAGTGATCACGCAGGCGGTAGAACAGGTCGGCAGCCAGGCGCCGCTTGTTCGGGCCCAGCGCAGCGGTGTTCCACTCGTCGTCGTCCGGGTAGTCGAGCGCGACGAAGGTCGGCTCGCCGCCCATGGTCAGGCGCACGTCATGCGCCTGCAGGTCATCGTCGATCTGCCGCCCCAGCGCCTGGATCGCCTGCCACTGCGCTTCGCTGTAGGGCTTGGTGACGCGTGGCGCCTCCCACACCCGTTCGACGCTCATCAGGTGCTCGAACTCCACCTCGCACTCGTCCAGCCCGCCGCTGATCGGCGCCGCCGACGACGGTTCCGGGCTGCAGGCCAGCGGAATGTGCCCCTCGCCCGCGAACAGGCCACTGGTGGGATCGAGACCGATCCAGCCGGCGCCGGGCAGGTAGACCTCGCACCAGGCGTGCAGGTCGGTGAAGTCCTCGTCGGTGCCGGAAGGACCATCAAGGGATTTGACGTCGGCCGTGAGCTGGATCAGGTAACCGGACACGAAGCGCGCCGCCAGGCCGAGGTGGCGCAGCAACTGCACCAGCAGCCAGGCCGAGTCACGGCACGAGCCGGCGGCCAGCTGCAACGACTCTTCCGGCGTCTGCACGCCCGGTTCCATGCGGATCAGGTAGCGGATGTCGGCGGACAGTCGCTGGTTCAGCTCAACCAGGAAATCGACGCTGGGTGTCGGGCTGCGCTCGATCCCGGCCAGGTACTTGGCGAATAGCGGCGTGGCCGGCAGCTTGACCAGATAGGGCGCCAGCTCGCGCTGCTCGCCCTCGGTGTAGGCGAAGGGAATGCGCTCGGCGTAGGGCTCGAGAAAGAAGTCGAAGGGGTTGAACACCGCCATCTCGGCGACCAGGTCCACCTCGACCTTGAATTCACGGGTCTTCTCGGGGAAGACCAGGCGCGCCAGGTAGTTGCCCTGCGGGTCCTGCTGCCAGTTGACGAAGTGCTCGCCCGGCTCGACCTTCAGCGCATAGGAGAGGATGCGCGTGCGGCTGTGCGGTGCCGGGCGCAGACGCACCACCTGCGGACCAAGGTTCACCGCACGGTCGTAGCGGTAGTGGGTGACGTGATGCAGCGCGACATGAATCGACACGGCGGCCTCCTGCTAGCCTGGACGATGAGCTGTGCAGCGCAAGACTTATGCCACAGACCGTGCGTCGCTGCCCACCGCGTCTGCCGCCGAATGCACGCACCACAACGGAGCCTGGCACGCACCAGCCCCCTGCGCACGCACCAGTTCGACTCACGCCGCGCTCAATTTGCTTCACTGCACTTCTGTCTTAGACTGCGACGACTTCATGCAAGGACGTATGCCATGCCCCTCCGCTCCAGTCGCCTGTTCCCCGTTGGCCTGCTGGTTCTGACCCTAAGCCCGCTGTTGCAGGCGCAGGACCCGTTGCTCGAAGCCCTCGAGCGTGCCGAACCCACGGGCGCCGAACGCCAGGTACGCGGCGTACTGCGGGCACGCGACCAGGCCGTGCTCTCCAGCGAATTGCCGGGGCGCATCGTCGAGATGCCGTTCGCCGACGGCGAGGCCTTCGCCAAGGGCGATGTACTGGTGCGTTTCGATTGCAGCGCCTACCAGGCCCAGCTCAACGCCGCGCAGGCCGCCGCACGTGCCACCCGCGAGGAACTGAGCCACAAGAAGCAACTGGCGGCGCTGAACTCGGTGGGGCGCTTCGAGGTGGCGCTGGCCGAGGCGCGCCAGGCGCAGGCGCAAGCCGAGGCCCAGGTGTATCAGGTGCAGGTCAAGCGCTGCAGCGTCAGCGCCCCATTCGCCGGGCGCGTGGTGCAGCGCCGCGCCCAGCCCCACGAAAGCGTCGCAAACGGTGCGCCGCTGCTGGATGTGGTCGACAACGGCACCCTGGAAATCTATCTGCTGATACCGTCCAGCTGGCTGAGCAGGGTCCAGCCCGGGCAACGCTTCGCCTTCACCCCGGATGAAACCGGCGAGCCACTCGAGGCCAGGGTGAAACGCCTGGGTGCACGCATCGACGAGGGCAGCCAGACCCTGCTGCTGATCGGCAGCCTGCCCGAGAAGGCGGACGGGCTGCTCTCCGGCATGAGCGGCAGCGCGCGCTTCACGGAGGCGCCATGACCGCCCAGGCGCCTGGGCCAGCCGAACAGGTATTCGCCCGCTTCCTGGCCCTGCAGCACCAGGCCCGGGCCGCGGCGGACATCGACAGCCTGGCCTATGCGCTGGTCAACGACGCACAGGCACTGTTCGGCTTTCGTCATGCGGCCTTGCTGATCGCTGGCCGGGTGCGCGCACTCACCGCGATCAGTGTCGTCGAAGCGCATTCTCCCTTCGTCGCCTTCGTCGAAGAGGCCACGCGCCAGCTGCTTGCCCAGGGCCGCTCCAGCCAGGCCCAGGTGGTGACCGCCGACTCGCTCAGCGAGCAGACGCGTGGCGACTGGCAGGCGCTCTCCGCAGGCTCGGTGTTCTGGCTGCCCCTGCTCGACCGCAAGCAGGCGCTTTTCGGCGGCTTGTGGATCGCCCGTGAACAGCCGTGGAGCGCGGCCGAACAGGCACTGCTGCTGCAACTGGGTGACTGCTACGCCCATGCCTGGCTCGCCCTGCAACCGCACAAGCCGTGGCGCCTGCGCTGGCCACGCCGCCGCATCATCGCCGTGGCGACGGTGGCATTGCTCCTGCTGCTGCTGCCGATTCGCCAGTCGGTTCTGGCTCCCGCCGAAGTGGTGCCACTCGACGGCCAGGTCATCGCCGCGCCCTTGGACGGCGTGATCGCGACGTTCCAGGTCAAGCCCAACCAGGCGGTCAACAAGGGCGAGGTGCTGGTGCGCTTCGACGCCACCTCCATCCGCGCCCAGGCCGATGTCGCCGAGCGCAGCCTGCAGGTGGCCGAAGCCGAGCTCAAGGCCAACAGCCAGCGCGCCTTCAGCGATGCCGAGTCCAGCGCGCGCATCGACCTGCTCGCCGCGCGCGCGGCGCAGAAACGTGCCGAGCGCGACTATGCCCGCGAGCTGCTGGCGCGCACCGAGGTCAGAGCCGAGCGCGACGGCATTGCCGTGTTCGCCGATGCCCAGCGCTGGGTCGGCAAGCCGGTACAGACGGGCGAGCGCCTGATGGAGATCGCAGACCCCAGGCGCGCCGAGCTGCGCATCGACCTCGCCGTGGCCGACGCGCTGAACTTCCAGCCCGGCGCGGAGGTCGGCCTGTTCCTCGACAGCGACCCGCTGCATCGCCACGACGCCCAGCTGCAACGCCTGGCATACGAGGCGCAGCCACTGAGCAACGGCCAGCTGGCCTACCGCCTGGACGCCGGTTTCGTCGCGGCGCCACCGCGCATCGGCCTGCGTGGCACCGCCAAGCTCTACGGCGACCGCGTGCCGCTGGCGCTATTCCTGCTGCGCCGCCCGCTGGCAGCGCTGCGCCAGACACTGGGGCTGTGAATGCGCCTGCCAAGCCTGCGTGCCGACCTGCAGCTTTCCAGCTCGGCCCCCGCGCTGGACGGCGCCCCGCAATGGACGCTGGCCGACCCGCTGCGCGGGCGCTACTTCAAGATTGGTGCCGAGGCCATGCGCCTGCTGCGGCACTGGCAGCTGGGCGATCCCGCGCAGGTGCTGCAGGCGGCGAACAATGAACCCGGCCAGGCGCTGGCGGGCGCCGACCTGGAAAGCATGCTGCGCTTCCTCAGTACCCACGACCTGATCACGGCAGCGGATGCGCAACAGCGCAGCAGCTACGCGAGCAAGGCGGCGCAACAGCGCCAGGGCCTGTGGAAAGGCCTGCTGCACCAGTACCTGTTCTTTCGCATCCCGCTGTGGCGCCCCAACGCCTTTCTCGACCGCACCTGGCCTGCGCTGGAACGCCATGGCCCCCCGCTGCTGCGCCGTGGCCTGCCCATCCTGCTGCTGCTCGGCCTGTTTCTCGTTGCACGCGACTGGGACCGCTTCATCTCCAGCTTCCCGCACCTGTTCAGCCTGGGTGGCGCCATCGCCTTCGGCTGTGCCCTGGCCTTCGCCAAGCTGTGCCATGAGTTCGGTCACGCCTACATGGCCAAGCGCGCGGGCTGTCGGGTACAGAGCATGGGGCTGGCGTTCATGGTGCTGCTGCCCATGTTCTATACCGATGTCAGCGATGCCTGGCGTGTCAACGATCGCCGCTCCCGCCTGCTGATCGGCGCCGGTGGCGTGCTCGCCGAACTTCTGCTGGCCTGCCTCGCCCTGCTGGCCTGGTCCCTGCTGCCGGACGGCCCCCTGCGCACCGCTACCTTCATGCTGGCCAGCGCCACCTGGATCACCACCCTGCTGATCAACCTCAATCCCTTCATGCGCTTCGACGGCTACTTCCTGCTCAGCGACCTGTGGGGCGTCGACAACCTCCAGCAACGGGCCTTCGCCCTCTGTCGCTGGCGCCTGCGTGAAGCCCTGTTCGGCTACGCGGAGCCCGCCCCCGAACGCTGGACGGCGACGATGCGCAGACGCCTGCTGATCTGGGGCTATGGCTCCTGGCTATGGCGCGCCGCCCTGTTTCTCGGCATTGCCCTGGCCGTCTACCACATGTTCTTCAAGCTGCTGGGCATCGTCCTGATGCTGGTGGAGCTGCTCTGGTTCATCGGCCTGCCGATCTGGCGCGAATGGCAGGAATGGTGGCGGCGGCGCGATCAGGCCGCCCCGGGCAAGACCCTGCTCACGGCTGCCGGGCTGCTGATGCTGTCGGCCCTGCTGGTGCTGCCATGGCGTACCGCCGTCGACGTGCCGAGCGTGCTCGAGGCCGCCAGCAGCACAGCTCTCTATCCCCCGTTGTCCGCACGCCTGAAGCAGCTGCATGTCCGCGACGGCCAGGCGGTGCAGCAAGGTGAACTGCTGCTGGAGCTGGAGTCTCCGGACCTCGAATCGCGCCAGGCCATCGTGCGCCAGGAAATCCAGATACTGCAGCTGCAGCTGCGTCGTCAGGCCGGTCGCAGCGAGACGGTGGGCGACGCTGCCGTGCTCGAACAGCGCCTGGCGACATCGGTCGCCGAGTACCGTGGTCTGGATGCGCAACGCGAACGCCTGCAGCTGCGCGCGCCGGAAAGCGGCGTGGTGCGGGACCTGCAACCGAACCTGGCGCCAGGCCGCTGGCTCAAGCCAGGCGACCCGCTGCTGCGCGTCGTGGCCCCCGGCGTCCGCCTGCGCGGCTACCTGGCCGAAGACGGGCTCTGGCGTGTGCAGCCAGGCAGCGAAGGACGCTTCATCGCCGACGACCCGGCGCGCGCCGCGCTGGCGGTCCGCCTCGATGACGTGGACGACACCGGCGTCGCCTATCTGCAGCTGGAGGCACTCGCCTCCGACCACCACGGCCCCATCGCCGTACGCCGCGACGCCCAGCACCGGGCTGCCCCCTTGCAGGCGCAGTACGGCGCCCGCCTCAGCCTGCTGGAGGCGGCGGACGAACCCTCGCTGCCGGTGCGTGGCGTCGTCGTCCTCGAAGGGACGGGGCAGTCCATACTCGGCGCCACCTGGCGCCGCCTGGCCGCACTGGGCGTTCGCGAAAGCGGCTTCTGACGCCAGCGGTTGCGCCACTCCCCCCAAGGCGCGTCTGCAGCAGTCGAGCGCCTGCAGAAAGAACCTGCCGCCCGTAAGGAAATAGTGGCAAGTCCCTATCACCGTTCTATATTCAAGGGGCGCACATGCAGTGCGCCCGACAAGCCAACGACTGCGCCTGTTTCGTTCACGAACAAGGTGCGCAAGGAAGCTCCACACCGTGTCCACATCTGACGTGCATCTGCGCCCCATCACGGCAACCGACCTGAGGTTTCTGCTCGAGCTGTACGCCAGCACCCGCGCGCAGGAGCTCGACCCGCTGCCCTGGAGCCAGGCCGAGAAAGCGGCATTCCTGCAGCAACAGTTCGATGCCCAGCACCGCCACTACCAGGCCCACTATCGGGGCGCCGAGTTCTCGCTGATCCTTCAGGACGAGCACCCCATCGGCCGTCTCTACCTGTTTCGCGGGCCCGGCACCCACAATCTGATGGACCTGTCCTTGCTGCCGGCCTGGCGTGGCCGGGGCATCGGCCGCGCCCTCCTCGCCGGCCTGGTCGATGAGGCCGACAGGCTGGGGAAAGCGATTCGCCTCTACGTCGAGTCCGACAACCCTGCCCGACGCCTGTATGAACATTTCGGTTTCATCGTGACCGGCCAGCACCCGATCTATCTGGAGATGCACCGCACCGCCGCACGGAGTCTGAGCGCATGAACGACGTCCCCAGCCAGGCAGACCTGCAACAGGCCCTGGGCCAGACCTGGCGCCTCAGCTGGGAAGGACATCCCGGTGTCGATGTGCAACTGGTCGAAGTGAGCCAGGGCAAGGCCATGAACCCGCGCCATCAGTGCTACGACGCCATCTTTCGACAGCCCGCCGGGGTCGACCTGCCGCAATTCAGCTATACCTTGCACAGCCCGGGCGAGGCGTCATGGTGGGTCATGCTCACCCCGATCGGCCCGGACGACGACGGGGCCCGCCTGTTGCAGGCCGTTTTCCATACACGGACATCCGCGCCACGGACCTGAGCCATCACGACAACCCGTCGGTCACACCGGCGTCACACAGCAGGGAGCAACAACATGGAACCGTTCCTCGGCGAAATCAAAATGGTCGGCTTCAACTTCGCACCGCGTGGCTATGCGATGTGTCAGGGCCAGCTGATGCCCATCGCACAGAACACTGCCCTTTTCTCACTGCTCGGCACGCTGTATGGCGGCAATGGCCAGACCACCTTCGGCCTGCCCGACTACCGTGGGCGCAGCCCGGTAGGGATGGGGCACGGGCCAGGCCTGGACGTGATTGTCCAGGGCGAGATGGCCGGCCGCGAAAATGTCACCCTGACCACCGCAGAGCTGCCGATGCACGCGCCCGTCGCGCATTTCACCGGCCAGGCCAGCAACGGCGCCCTGACCATCAGTGCCGCCGTGGCCACCAATCCGACCGCCGCGATGGTGCCACCCACGGCAGGCAACACCACCTACCTCTCCGCCACGACCGCGAAAGCCGGTCCTGCCAGTGTGGTGTTCGCGGGTCTGTTCACCGATACTCCACCCGACTCGACGAAGGCCAACCTCGGCGGGCTCAGCGGGCAGGCAAGCATCACACCGCAGGGAACGGTCACCATCTCGCCCGTCGGTGGCAGCCAGTCGTTCGGTATCCGCAATCCCTTCCTCGGCACCAACTTCGTGATCGCGACCGAAGGGGTCTTCCCGTCGCGAGGCTGAGTCGAGCAAGCACCTGAAGGTCGGCTCGCCCAGGCGGGCCGCCACTTACGTAAAGCAACGCCGGGAGCAGATGATGAAACGCAGATCCACCGTCACAGCGACACCCCAGGCCCCGGCGGGCCCTGCCTGGCTACTGGCCCTCGAACCGCGCATGATGTTCGACGGGGCGGTTGCCGCCACGGTTGCCGATACGGTCCAGGCCGACCCCACGCCCCAGGCGGACAGTGCCAGCGACAGCCAGGTCGATGACAGTGCCGCTGCCGCGCCAGCCGCCAGCAGCGATCAGCGCCAGGAGATCGTCTTCATCGACGGCAACGTGCAGGACTCTGCACAACTCATCGCCGGCGTCAGCGAAGGTACCGAGGTCGTCGTACTGGATGGCAGCCAGGATGGGCTCCAGCAGATTGCCGACTATCTGAACGGGCGCTCCGGCATCGATGCGATCCATATCGTCAGCCATGGTTTGTCAGGACAGATCACGCTGGGCAGCCTGACCCTGGATGCCAGCAACCTGCAAGATCACACCACAGCGCTGGAGGCCATCGGCAGCAAACTGGGTGGGGATGGCGACATCCTGCTCTATGGCTGCGATATCGCCCTAGGCGACAAGGGCCAGTCCTTCATCAGCCAGATTGCCGCCCTCACCCAGGCCGACGTTGCAGCATCCACCGACGCGACCGGCAGCAGCATCAACGCCAGGAACTGGGTGCTGGAGACCTCGATCGGCACCATAGAGGCCGGCATGCCGTTCTCGCTTGCCGCCCAGAACGCGTTTACCGGCCAGTTGTTTTCCGGAACGCTGAATTTTTCCGGTACCGACACGATCCTGGGTACTCCGGTGACCGACGGCCAAGCCCAGTCGAGCGACATTCCTGGCGTGACGATAGAGATCTTTTCCGCCGACTCCGGCAACTCCAATAACGGCGCGGCGTGGAAGTACTACAGCGATCTGTTCACGGATGGGGCCGGCAGCCAGGACGAAGGTATCGTCGACGATTCCGGGAATGGCTCGCCCATCGTCGTGATTCGCAGCCAGGACGGGAGCGAGTTCTCGTTCACCGGAATCAAGATCGTCGACTACCTTGGCGCGCACTCTCAAATCAAGTTCGAAGCCTTCCAGAACGGTGTCTCCAGAGGCAGCGTCACACTCGCGACCGACGGCGACTACATCTCGGACTTCACCCAGGGCAATGGGCTGACGGCATCGATATTCCAGTACGCAGACGAAATCCGTATCACGGATCCAAATGGTCAACCTCTGTATATCGGCATCGACAATGTGGGTTTCGCGGATGCGGTCGCCCCCAACGCAGCGCCCACCGTCAGCAACCTCAACGGCGACAGCGTGGCCTGGGGCGGCGCAGGCAATACCGTCGGCCTCGACGTGGGCAGCAATGCCAGCCTGGCCGATGCCGAGCTGGATGCGCTGAACGGCGGCAATGGCGACTGGTCCGGCGCCAGCCTGGTGATCCAGCGCAGCGGCACGGCGATAGGCAGCGACGTGCTGGGCTTCGACACCAGCGGCGGCCTGTTCACCGTCAGTGGCAGCAACCTGCAGTCGGGCGGGCTGACCTTCGCCACCTTCACCAACAGCGGTGGCGTGCTGACCATCACCTTCACCAGCAGTGGCACCACGGCCACCTCAGCACTGGTCAACGACGTGGCGCAGCGCATCACCTACCGCAGCGACACGCCCGCCGGCGACGCCACCGTGGCGGTCACGGTGAACGATGGCGCTGGCGGCAGCGCCAGTGCCAATGTCACGGTGACCAGCGACACCATCTACGTCACCAATGCCACGGATACCGCGACCATCGACCGCAGCAATGGCGTGAGCTTCAGCGAGGCGGTGGCCATCGCCGCCGCCGACAGCACCGGCAGCCAGACCATCGTCTTCGCCAGCAGCCTGGCCGGGCAGACGCTCAACCTCAATGCCGTGTCGCTCAACGAGAGCCTGACCTTCGACATGGATCAGGCCAGCGGCCTGGTCCTGACTGGCGGTACCCTCAGCCTGGCCGGCGGCACCACCCAGACCTTCACCAACGGCAGTGGCGATACGGCGACCATCTCCAGCGTGGTCGCCGGCATCGGCAGCCTGAACAAGAGCGGTAGCGGCAGCCTGACCCTGACGGCCAACAACACCAGCACGGGCAGCAGCACCGTGTTCGCCGGCACGCTGATCGTGGACGGCAACACCAGCAGCACGACCACCGTGGCAAGCGGTGCCACGCTGGCCGGCAGTGGCTCGCTGGGGGGCAACGTCACCGTGCAGAGCGGCGGCACCCTGTCCCCCGGCAATGGCGGTGCAGGCAGCCTCAACATCAACGGCAACCTGAGCCTGGCCGCAGGCAGCACCCTGGCCCTGGACATCAACGGCACGACGGCGGGTAGCGGCTATGACCGGGTGCTGGTCAATGGCTCGGCCAATCTCTCCGGCGCGACCCTGGCCGTCACTCATGGCTACACGGCTGGCAGTGGCGACCGCTACACGGTGATCGTCAACGACGGTGGCGATGCGATTACCGGTACCTTCACCGGCATCAGCGAGGGCGGCACGATCACGGCGGGCGGCAACGGCACCGAACTGACCACCAGCTACGCCGGCGGCACCGGCAATGACCTGACCCTGACCGCACCTGCCGCACCGGTGGTCACCAACATCACCTCCAGCACGGCCAACGGCACCTACAAGATCGGCGACGTCATCACCGTGACCGTACAGTTCGACACCTCGGTCAACGTGACCGGCACGCCGACCCTGACCCTGGAAACCGGTGCCACTGATCGCATACTCAACTACGTGTCCGGTTCAGGCACCGACACCCTGAGCTTCAGCTACACCGTACAGGCCGGAGACATCTCCGCCGACCTTGATTACGCCTCCACCTCGGCCCTCAGCCTCAACGGTGGCACCATTCAGGACGGCACCAGCCAGTCGGCCATCCTCACCCTGCCGCCCCCTGGCGCCGCAGGTTCCCTGGGCGCGAACAAGGCCCTGGTGGTCGATGGCGTGCGCCCTGCGGCGAGCAGCATCACCCTCAGCGACACGGCCCTGCGGATCGGCGAGACGGCGACCGTCACCGTGACGTTCAATGAGGCAGTCACCAATTTGACCATTGCCGACTTCAGCGTGGCCAACGGCGCGCTGAGTGGCCTCAGCAGCAGTGACGGCGGGATCACCTGGACCGCCACATTCACCCCCGGCAGCAACGTCAGCGATGCCTCCAACCTCATCACCCTGGACAACACCGGAGTGAACGACCTGGCAGGCAACAGCGGCAGTGGCAGCACCGACTCGGGCAACTACGCCATCGACACCCAGCGCCCGAGTGCCACCGTGGTGGTGGCTGACAGCACGCTCAAGGCCGGCCAGAGCACCACCGTCACCATTACCTTCAACGAGGCGGTCAGCGGTTTGACCACGGCGGACTTCAGCGTCGCCAACGGCGCGCTGAGCAACCTCGGCAGCGTCGACGGCGGGATCACCTGGACCGCCACCCTGACACCGAGCGCCAACGTCACCGCCGCCGGCAACCTCATCACTCTGGACAACACCGGCTACACCGATGCGGCCGGCAACACCGGCTCCGGCAGCACCGACTCGAACAGCTACAGCATCGATACCCAGCGCCCGAGCGCCACTGTGGTGGTGGCCGACAGCACGCTCAAGGCCGGCCAGAGCACTACCGTCACCATCACCTTCAGCGAAGCGGTGAGCGGCCTGACCACGGCGGACTTCAGCGTGGCCAACGGCGCGCTGAGCAACCTCGCCAGCAGCGACGGCGGTATCACCTGGACCGCCACCCTGACCCCCAATGCCAACGTCACCGACACCAGCAACGTCATCACCCTGGACAACACCGGCTACACCGACGCGGCTGGCAACACCGGCACCAGTACCACCGACTCCAACAACTACGCCATCGACAGCAAGGCGCCGGCCGTCACCAGCGTCGGCGTGCCCGCCAACGGCACCTACCTGGCCGGCGACAACCTCGACTTCACGGTGAATTTCGACGAGGCCGTGACCGTCGACACCAGTGGCGGTACACCGCGCCTGGCGATCACGCTGGATGACGGCGGCGTCGTCTACGCCAGCTACCTCAGCGGTTCGGGCAGCAGCGCACTGGTGTTCCGCCTGACCGTCGCCAACGGCCAGCAGGACACCGACGGCATCACCGTTGCCGGCGGCCTGGACGCCAACGGTGCGACCCTGCGCGATGGCGCCGGCAACGATGCACAGACGGCACTGAACAGCGTGGGCTCTACCAGCGGCGTGCTGGTGGACGCCGCCGCACCGGAAGTCACCGGCATCGCTCTCGACGGCAGCTCACCGACCACCAGCGACACCCTCGGCTTCACGGTCAGCTTCAACGAGGCGGTCAGCGGCGTCGATCTGGGCGACTTCGCCTTGACCACCAGCGGCAGTGCCAGCGGCACCCTGCTGTCCCTGGTGCAAGTGGATGCCCGCACCTACCGCGTCACCGTCGGCGGTGTCAGCGGTCAGGGCACGCTCGGCTTGTCACTGGTGGCGGCAGGCAGCGGCATCGTCGACGGCATCGGCAACGCCCTGCAGAGCGGCTTCAGCAGCGCCGCTTACACACTGGGCGGGCTGACTACCGGCGACCCGGAATTCCGCGCCAACCCTGGCCCCAGCGCGCCGCCAGTGATGACGCCGACACCTCAACCCGACGTGCCCGTCGCACCGCCGCCGCCCACCACCTCGCCGCTGCTGCCGCCGCCGTTGTTCGAGCAACCGACGCTGGGCAGCGGCGTTCCCACTGTGGGCACCATCTTCCTCAACCCCAACGTCCTGGCTCCCAGCTTCATCGCGCAGGTCTTCGCCAGCAGCGACAGCGGTGCCGGCAATGGCAGCGGTATCGGCTTCCTCGGCTTCGGTGGCGGCGACGGAGGGGTGTTCGGCAGCAGCAGCCTCTCCGGCATCTTTACCAAGGATGTGCAGCAGGAGAGCCCACGGCTGGAGGTCTTCGATGGCAAGAAATGGGGGGCCGGGGGTGGCGGCTTCCTCTCGGCCCCGACGCTGGGCCAGCAATTGCAGGCGCTGAACGAAGGTGAGCAACGCCAGCACCAGGAACTGGCCCAGGCCCTGCAACAGATCGCAGCGGCCCAGGCACAGATCTGATCGACCGATAACAACGAGAAAGCAGTGAGTCGGAGCCGTGACAAGGGGGCGGCCCAAGGATGAAAAAGAGCCAAACACTAGGGGTAGTGAGCATGCTGGCGCTGGCCATCAGTGGCTGCGCGGTAACCAGCCAGCCCATCGAGCGCAGCGTCAGCGAGCAACGGGCGCAGAGCGACCTGCAGGCGATGTTCGCCGACCAGGAGCCGCTCAACGGCCCGCTGACCCTGCACGAGGCCATGGCGCGTGCGGTGAAGTACAACCTCGAGGCGCGCCTCAAGGTGATGGAAGAGGCCATGGCCCAGCGCCAGGTCGATCTCGCCACCTTCGACATGCTGCCGCGCATGGCGCTGTCGGCGGGTTATGCAGGGCGCAACAACGTCAGCGCGTCGAGCAGCCAGAGCATCGAAACCGGCACCCAGTCGCTCGAACCCTCCACCTCGCAGGATCGCGACCGCGGCGTGGCCGACCTGACCATGGTGTGGAACGTGCTCGACTTCGGTGTCAGCTACGTCAGCGCCAAGCAGCAGGGCGACCAGCGCCTGATCGTGCAGGAGCGTCGGCGCAAGGTGGTGCACACCATCATTCAGGACGTGCGCTCCGCCTACTGGCGCGCCGTCGCCGCCGATCGCCTGCTCAGCCAGATCGACAGCCTCATGACACGCGTGGCCGAGGCCCGGGACAACAGCCAGCGCCTGAGTGAACAGCGCATCGGCGACCCGATCCAGGCCCTGAGCTATCAGCGCGCCCTGATCGAGGCCACTCGCCAGCTGGAGGAACAACGCCGCGCCCTGTCACTGGCCAAGACCGAGCTGGCCACGCTGATCAACCTGCCCCTGGGCACCCAGGTCGAACTGGCGCCCGAGACCGGCTACCAGGTCCCGGAGCTGAAGGTGGAACTGGGTACGCTGGAACAGGAGGCCCTGGCCAGCCGCCCCGAACTGCGCGAGCAGGACTACCAGGCGCGCATCAGCGCCGCCGAGACACGCAAGGCCATGCTGCGCCTGCTACCGGGCCTGGAGTTCTCGGCCGGCGGCCACTACGACAGCAACTCGTTCCTGGTCAACCAGAGCTGGGCCGACTACGGCGTGAAGGTCACCTGGAACCTGTTCAACGTCCTCTCGGCACCGGCCGCCATCGATGTCGCCAAGGCGGGCCAGGAGGTCGCCGACGCCCGCCGCCAAGCCATGTCGATGGCGATTCTCGCCCAGCTGCACGTGGCCAACGCCAACTTCCGCGAAGCGCAGCGCCAATTCCGCACCAGCCAGCAGCTGGCCGGGCTGGACGGCCAGATCGTCGAGCAACTGCGCAACCGCTACAAGGCGCAGGGCATCGGTGAACTGGAGCTGATCCAGGGCGAACTGAACACGCTGCAGGCGGACCTGCGCCGCGACCTGGCCTACGCGGAGCTGCGCAACAGCTACGGCCAGCTGTTCGCCAGCGTCGGTCTCGACCCGCTGCCGGAGACCATCGCCGCCGACAGCGTCGAGGCCATCGCGGCCGCGCTCGCCAGCCGCGAAGCGCAGTGGCAGGCAGGCCAGCTGTAAGGCGCTCGGCCCGCGCCGTCGCGGCGCGCTGCAGTCCGCGCCAGGCTTCGGGCGGACAGAAAAACGCCAGCTCGAGGCTGGCGTTTTCATTCAGCGTGGCGCGACGGGCCTGGGCTTCTTCTTGTTGCCGCCACCGCTCGCTTTGCCACCTTTCTTCTGCTCCTGCATCTTGGCGAAGGCAGCCGCCTTGGCCTGCTCGCGCTTGTCCCAGGGCTTGGCACCGTCGCTGCCACGGGGTGGCAGGCCGTTGTGCTGGGTGAGGATCTTGCCACCGGCGCCGGCTTTCTTGCTGCCCACGGGCGTGGAGTTCTTGCGCCGCGCGCTCTGGTAGCTGCCGTCACCCACAGGCTGGGTAGCAGGGATCAGCTGGTGCTTGGCCGGGCCGATCAGGTCGGCACGGCCCATGCGCTGCAGCGCTTCGCGCAGCAGAGGCCAACCCTTCGGGTCGTGGTAGCGCAGGAAGGCCTTGTGCAGGCGACGCTGCTGCTCGCTCTTGACGATCTCGACGCCGTCGCTCTTGTAGGTGACCTTGCGCAGCGGGTTCTTGCCCGAGTGATACATGGCCGTGGCCGTGGCCATTGGCGAGGGATAGAACGCCTGCACCTGGTCGGCGCGGAAACCGTTGCGCTTGAGCCACAGGGCGAGGTTCATCATGTCCTCGTCGGTGGTCCCCGGGTGCGCCGCGATGAAGTACGGGATCAGGTACTGCTCCTTGCCCGCTTCCTTCGAGAACTTCTCGAACATCTGCTTGAAGCGGTCATAGCTGCCGATGCCCGGCTTCATCATCTTGTCCAGCGGGCCGCGCTCGGTGTGCTCCGGGGCGATCTTCAGGTAGCCGCCGACGTGGTGGGTGACCAGCTCCTTGACGTACTCCGGCGACTCGACGGCCAGGTCGTAGCGCAGGCCGGAGGCGATCAGGATCTTCTTCACGCCGGGCAGCGCACGTGCCTTGCGGTACAGCTCGATCAGCGACGAGTGGTCGGTGTTGAGGTTCTCGCAGATACCCGGGAACACGCACGACGGCTTGCGGCAGTGACGCTCGATCTCCGGGTCCTTGCAGGCGATGCGGTACATGTTGGCGGTAGGACCGCCCAGGTCGGAAACGACCCCGGTAAAGCCCGGCACCTTGTCGCGCATCTCTTCGATCTCGCGGATGATCGAGTCGTGCGAACGGTTCTGGATGATGCGGCCTTCGTGCTCGGTGATCGAGCAGAAGGTGCAGCCGCCGAAGCAGCCACGCATGATGTTCACCGAGAAGCGGATCATCTCGTACGCCGGGATGCGCTCGCCGCCGTAGGCCGGGTGCGGCACACGGGCGTAGGGCATGCCGAACACGTAGTCCATTTCCTCGGTGCTCATGGGAATGGGTGGCGGGTTGAACCACACGTCCACCTCGCCATGCCTCTGCACCAGCGCACGGGCGTTGCCGGGGTTGGTCTCCAGGTGCAGCACACGGTTGGCGTGCGCGTAGAGCACCGGGTCGTTACGCACCTTCTCGAACGACGGCAGGCGGATCACCGTCTTGTCGCGGGTCATGCGCGGGCTTTCGAGAATCTGCACCACCTTGGCTTCGTTGGGGTCTTCGACCTCGCCACCCTTGCCCTGCTCGATGGCGCAAGCCTCGGTGTCCTGCGTATTGACGTAGGGGTTGATGATCTTGTCGACACGGCCCGGACGGTCGATGCGCGTGGAGTCCACCTCGAACCAGCCCTGCGGGGTATCGCGCCGGATGAAGGCGGTGCCGCGCACGTCGCTGATGCTCTCGATCGACTCGCCACGCGACAGGCGCTGGGCCACCTCGACCACGGCGCGCTCGGCGTTGCCGTAGAGCAGGATGTCGGCGGTGGCGTCCATCAGGATCGAACGACGCACCTTGTCCTGCCAGTAGTCGTAGTGGGCGATGCGGCGCAGCGAGGCCTCGATGCCGCCGAGAATCACCGGCACGTGGCTGTAGGCCTCCTTGCAGCGCTGGCTGTAGACCAGGCTGGCGCGATCCGGGCGCTTGCCGGCCAGGCCGCCAGGGGTATAGGCGTCGTCGGAGCGAATCTTCTTGTCGGCGGTGTAGCGGTTGATCATCGAATCCATGTTGCCGGCGGCGACGCCGAAGAACAGGTTCGGCTCGCCGAGCTTCATGAAGTCGTCTTTGCTGCGCCAGTCCGGCTGGCTGATGATGCCGACGCGAAAGCCCTGGGCCTCCAGCAGGCGGCCGATGATGGCCATGCCGAACGAGGGATGATCGACGTAGGCATCACCGGTAACGATGATGATGTCGCAACTGTCCCAGCCGAGCTGATCCATTTCTTCCCGGCTCATCGGCAGGAACGGCGCTGGCCCGAAACACTCGGCCCAGTACTTGGGATAGTCGAACAGCGGCTTGGCGGCTTGCATATTTTTTGATCAGCGGGCTATCACGAGGGGCGCGGATCATAGCACAAATTTTGACCAAACCAGACTAATTCACTGGGTTTAATGCCTCGGCAGCAGCCTCCCGCGCCGCTGCAACTTGAGGAAAACCTGGCATTTTCCTGCAATAGCGCCAGGCCATATTTGTTTTCGATCAATAACGTTCCTGTGCATATACTCAAAACACTCGGACACCGCCTATCAGGATGCCTATGCTGCAGCGTTTCGTCTTATCGCTCGCTCTCTTGCTGTGGCTGGCCTCCACCAGCCAGGCGGCCCCCGTCATCACTCTGAGCGCGACCAGCAGCGGCTCGGCGCTCAACGCCGACGTCGAGCTGCTGGAGGATTCGCATGGCACGCTGAACATCGGCGACATCACCTCAGCCGCACAGCAATCGCGCTTTCAGGCGGCCAACGGGCGGGCCAGCGTGGGCCAGAGCCTGAATCCCTGGTGGATCAAACTCAGCGTGCAACGCGACAGCAGCGCGCCGACGGACTGGGTGCTGGAAGTCGGCTCGGTCACCCAGCTCGATCTGCAGCTCTACCTGCCCGATGGCCAGGGTGGCTGGCAGATGCGCCAGGCGGGAGAACGCGTGGCTTTCAGCGAGAGCCGCGACCTCGCATACCGGCGCATGGTGTTCGACCTGCCGGCGCTGGGCGAACAGCCGCTGACCCTTTACCTGCGTGCGTTCGACCCGGCCGGCAACTCCTTTCCCCTGCGCATCTGGCAGAGCGACGACCTCACGCAACTGGCGATCCGCGAGAACCTCGGGCTGGGCGTCATCTACGGCGTGGTATTCGCCCTGCTGCTGTACAACCTGTTCATTCTCATCTCGCTGCGTGACAAGGCCTACTTCTGGTACGTGCTGACCACGGCCTTCGCCCTGCTGTTCATCATCAGCATGACCGGCCATGGCGCGCAGTACCTGTGGCCGAACCACCCCGTTCCGGTCTGGCTCGACCGCATCACCCTGCCGTCGCTGTGGGGCCTGTTCGCCAGCCGTTTCACCCAGACGCTGCTGCAGACCAAGCTCTACGTCCGCTGGGCCCATCACCTGCTGAACATGGCCTGCGTGATCTACCTGATCGCCATCGGCCTGACCCTGTTCGAGCAGCGCTACCTGGCCGCCTGGGCCATCGCCCTGCTGTCGCTGACCAGCATTCCCGCCGCGCTGGGCAGCGCCGTGATCCGCTGGCGCCAGGGCTTCTTCCCGGCGCAGCTGTACCTCTACGGCTACGGCCTGGTGCTGGGCAGCGTCGCCATTCTGCTGCTGCGTACCACCGGCGTGCTGCAACCAGCCGAGTGGAACGCCTATGTGTTCCCCCTGGCCGTCGCGGCCGAGTCGATCCTGTTCTCCTTCGCCCTGGCCTATCGCATCCAGATCCTCAAGCAGGAGCGCGCCGACGCCCTGCTGCAGGCGGACCGCGAAAAGACCGCGCGCCTCGCGCAACTGCAGGCCAGCGCGGACGAGCTGCAGGCGGCGGTGACCGCACGCACCGCCGAGCTGGCCGCGACCAACGACCAGCTCCGCGAGCGCGAGCACGAGCTGCAGCACGCCGCCTTCCACGACCCGCTGACCGAACTGCCCAACCGCCGCTACCTGGTCGAGCGCTGCGAGTCGGCCCTGGCGCATGCCGAGCGCCACCAGGAGAGCGTGGCGCTGCTGCTGATCGACCTGGACCACTTCAAGCCGATCAACGACCGCTTTGGCCACGCCGCCGGCGACCTGATGCTGCAGGTCATCGCCAAGCGGCTGCGCGAGCACGTGCGCGCCGGCGACGCCGTCTCGCGCCTGGGGGGAGACGAGTTCGCGGCGCTGATCTGTGGCAGCGATGCGGAAAACCAGGCCCGGGAAATCGCCGCACGCCTGGTCAGCGAGCTGTCCGTACCGGTGCACTACGGTGCCGAGCGCCTGCGCGTCACGGTCAGCATCGGCGCCGCGCTGTACCCCTGCCATGCACAGAGCTTCACCGGCCTGTACAAGGCCGCGGACGCCGCGCTCTACCGCGTCAAGGAGCTGGGCCGTTCAGGCTCGCGGATACATGGCGACGATGGCGAACTCAGCGAACAGGCCTGCCTGCAGCTGGATGTGCTCAAGGTGCCGAGCGGGCTGGCCTGATCAGCCGATGTAGCGGCGTGGCACGCGAGCCGTGACCTTGGTCAGCAGCTCGTAGCCGATGGTGCCGCAGGCGATCGCGACCTCGTCCACCGGCAGATTGCTGCCCCACAGCTCCACCGGCGAGTCGATGCCAGCCTCGGGCACGTCGGTGATGTCCACCGCCAGCATGTCCATCGACACCCGCCCCGCCAGCATCGCCAGCTGACCCTCGACCAGCACCGGCGTGCCGCTGGGGGCGTGGCGAGGATAGCCGTCGGCGTAACCGCAACTGACCGTGGCGATACGCGAGTCGCGCTCGGCGACCCAGGCAGCGCCATAACCGACAGACTCGCCAGCCGCCACCTCATGCACGGCGATGACCCGCGCAGCCAGGGTCATCGCCGGCTTCAGGGCCAGCTCACTGGCGCTGAGATCGGCGAACGGCGTCGCGCCATAGAGCATGATGCCGGGGCGCAACCAGTCCATGTGCGCGGCGGGAATGGTCAGCACGGCGGCCGAGTTGGCCAGCGAGCGATACGTGAAGTCCAGGTCCAGCAGCCCGAGGAAGCATTCGACCTGCTGCTCGGTGAGCGGGTGGCCGCGCTCGTCGGCGCAGGCGAAATGGCTGAGCAGGTTGAGCTCGGCGACCTGCGGGGCATCCGCCAGCCGTGCATGCCACTGGCGCAGTTCGGCGGCATCGAAGCCCAGGCGGTGCATGCCGGAATCCAGCTTCAGCCAGACGTTCAGCGGGCGCGGCAGCTCACTGCCCAGCAGAGCCTCGACCTGCGCCGCGCTCTGCAGCACCAGGTCGAAGCCGAGCTGAGCGGCGATGGCATATTCGCCGGCCTCGAAGCAGCCCTCCAGCAACAGGATGCGCGCCTCGTCGTGCATGGCGCGCACTTCCGCAGCCTCCTCCAGGCTGGCCACCGCGAAACCGTCGGCGATATCGCGCAGCGCCGTCACCACCTCACGCACGCCATGCCCATAGGCATTGGCCTTGACCACCGCGAACGCCTGGCGGCCCGGCGCGCAGCGCTTGGCAAGGCTGTAGTTGTGGACGATGGCGGAGAGGTCGACGATGGCAGCAAGCGGACGCATGGCAGAGGGCCTGAACGAAAAACGGGTGCCCATCTTAACCCTTGGGCACCCGTTTTCATTGATCTGCGCCAGACCATCGTCGCCGTGAGCGCTGAGGGGCAAGAAGCCCGGCGCACAGCAACGATTTACTCGTCGTCGAACTGGTAGCTACCCGGTGCCAGATTCTCGAACCGCGAGAACTTGCCGAGGAAGGCCAGGCGCGCGGTCCCCAACGGGCCGTTACGCTGCTTGCCGATGATGATCTCGGCCACGCCCTTGTACTCGGTCTCGGGGTGGTAGACCTCGTCGCGATAGACGAACAGGATGATGTCGGCGTCCTGCTCGATCGCCCCGGATTCACGCAGGTCGGAGTTGATCGGGCGCTTGTTGGGACGCTGTTCGAGGCCCCGGTTGAGCTGCGACAGGGCGATCACCGGGCAGTTGAATTCCTTGGCCAGGGCCTTGAGCGAGCGCGAGATCTCGGAAATCTCGTTGACCCGGCTGTCGCCGCTGGAACCCGGAATCTGCATCAACTGCAGGTAGTCGACCATGATCAGGCCGATCTCGCCATGTTCACGCGCCAGGCGCCGCGTACGCGCACGCATCTCGCTCGGGGAGATGCCGGCGGTATCGTCGATGAACAGCTTGCGGTCGTTGAGCAGGTTCACCGCACTGGTCAGTCGCGGCCAGTCGTCATCGTCGAGCTGACCGGCACGCACCTTGGTCTGGTCGATGCGCCCCAGCGAGGCGAGCATACGAATGACGATGGACTCCGACGGCATCTCCAGCGAGTAGACGAGGATCGACTTGTCGCTGCGCATCAGCGCGTTTTCCACCAGGTTCATGGCGAAGGTGGTCTTACCCATCGACGGACGGCCGGCGACGATGATCATGTCGGCCGGCTGCAGGCCACTGGTCAGGTTGTCCAGATCATCGAAGCCGGTGGACAGACCGGTGATCGCATCACCGTTGTTGAACAGCTCGTCGATACGGTCGATGGCCTTGACCAGGATATCGTTGATGCCCACCGGGCCACCGGTCTTCGGCCGGTCCTCGGCGATCTCGAAGATCTTGCGCTCGGCCTCGTCGAGGATCTCCTCGCCGGTGCGTCCCTCGGGGGCATAGGCGCTGTCAGCGATCTCGTTGCTGATGCCGATCAGCTTACGCAGGGTCGCGCGTTCACGGATGATCTGCGCGTAGGCCTTGATGTTGGCCACCGACGGCGTGTTCTTCGCCAGTTCGCCCAGGTAGGCCAGACCGCCGACCTGCGACAGCTGACCTTCCTTGTCCAGCTGCTCGGACAGGGTCACGACGTCGAACGGCGCATTGCGCTCGGCCAGCTTGAAGATCGCCCGGAAGATCAGGCGATGGTCGTGGCGATAGAAGTCACCATCGGAAACGCCATCGAGCACGCGCTCCCAGGCATTGTTGTCCAGCATCAGACCACCCAGCACCGCCTGCTCCGCCTCGATGGAGTGCGGTGGCACCTTCAGGGCCGCAGTTTGCAGGTCGTATTGTTCGGGGATGCTGATGTCGTTCATAGGCTCGGAAAGAAAGTGCAGCGATAGAAAAACAAAGGGCACGGATCGCAGAAGCGATACCGTGCCCGATTGTCAGCAGACCCGCACCGAAGCGCAAGCCCGCTTGGCGGCTACTGCTTAGGCAGCGACCACGATCACCTTGACGGTGGCTTCGACGTCGGTGTGCAGGTGCAGTGCAACGTCGTACTCGCCGACCAGACGGATAGTACCGTTGGGCAGACGAACTTCAGCCTTGGCCACTTCAACGCCGGAGGCGGTCAGGGCGTCAGCGATGTCGTGGGTACCGATCGAACCGAACAGCTTGCCTTCATCGCCAGCAACGGCGGTGATGGTGACTTCCAGCTCAGCCAGTTGAGCAGCGCGAGCTTCGGCGGAAGCTTTCTTCTCGGCAGCGGCTTTTTCCAGCTCGGCGCGGCGGGCTTCAAACGCAGCTACGTTTTCAGCGGTAGCAGCGGTGGCCTTGCCTTGCGGCAGCAGGAAGTTACGGCCGTAACCGGCTTTAACGTTCACTTTGTCGCCCAGGTTGCCCAGATTGGCGATTTTTTCCAGCAGGATGACTTCCATTTGGGTCTTACCTCTTAACTTTTAACCTTCACCGTTCGCAGAGCCCGGGCCGTTCTTGCGCGCCAGGCGACCGCGAAAATCAAACAGACTGTCGACGATGGCCAAGACCACCAGCAAGGGATAGATCAGCTGCATGAACAGCAGCAACGTGATGTACAGGCCCACCAGCCAGAAGCGAGCGAGGCCACCCTTTTCCACCAGGCCATGCACCAGGGCGATCCCGGCGAACAGCAGCGGCACGCTGCACAGCGGCGTGAGCATGGCCAGTTGCGGCCCGAGGTTCGGACCCAGCAGCATGCCCGCCAGCAGCAACAGCGCCTGCGGCAGCGGCAGTCTCAGGGCGCGGAACTCGCTCCCGAAACCACCCGGGTTGTACAACACGGCCTGCCAGTAACGCCCAAGTATCAGGCTCAGCAAGCTCAGGATCTGCAGCAGGGCCGCCAGCAAACCGGTCAGCACTGGCGCAATCAGGGCCTCGAGACGCTCGCGTTCGTTCACCGTCATCTGCTGGTGAACCCCATCCAGCATGTTCGGCAGCAGCTTCTGCAGCTCGCCGGCCATGGCCGCGATGGGTTCGCGGAACACTGCCCCAAGGACAACCCCATACACCAGGCCCAGCACCACACTGCTCAGCAGTATGCGGTTCCAGGTCCAGCTGGCGCGCAACAACAACGCCAGTCCCAGCGCCCCGACCAACACCAGCAAGGTGCGTGGTTCGCCGAAATACCACCAGGCAATCGCCGGTAGCATGGCCCAGGCCACGATGCCCAGGGCATCGTTGGCACCGCGCCGCAACAGCACCAGGCTGCCAGCGGCGGCACTCAACCAGAACAACAGCGGCATCGCTGCCGATCCCACCACCACGAGGGTGGCCTGCATGCGGCCGCGCATGATGTATTCAGCCAGGGCACGCATGCGATCTATTCCTTAACTCTTGTCGACTATCCGATCTCAGCGGCCGTGGCTGTCGGTGTAGGGCAGCAGGGCCAGGAAGCGGGCGCGCTTGATAGCGGTGGCCAGCTGACGCTGATAACGAGCCTTGGTACCGGTGATACGGCTGGGAACGATCTTGCCGGTTTCCGAGATGTAGGCTTTCAGGGTGTTGAGATCTTTGAAATCGATCTCTTTCACGTCTTCAGCGGTGAAACGGCAGAATTTACGACGACGGAAGAAACGTGCCATGTGATTGGCTCCTCAATAGATCCGTGGATTACTCGTCAGCGTTGTCGCTGTCGTTGCTGTCGCTGTCATCGCTGTCGTTGGACTCAGCGTTTTCAGGACGTTCACGACGCTCGCGGCGCTCACTGCGGTTTTCTTCGGCCTTCAGCATCTCGGACTGACCGGTTACGGCCTCGTCGCGACGGATGACCAGGTTACGGATCACGGCGTCGTTGTAGCGGAAGCTGTCTTCCAGCTCGGCCAGGGCCTTGCCAGTGCACTCTACGTTGAGCATCACGTAGTGGGCTTTGTGGACGTTGTTGATGGCGTAAGCCAGCTGACGACGGCCCCAGTCTTCCAGGCGGTGAATCTTGCCACCGTCTTCTTCGATCAGCTTGGTGTAACGCTCGACCATGCCGCCGACTTGCTCGCTCTGGTCCGGGTGAACCAGAAAGATGATTTCGTAATGACGCATAAATGCTCCTTACGGGTTGTAGCCTGCCAACTAAGGTGGTCAGGCAAGGAGTGGGTTTTCTCGTGATGAGCTCACCGGACGTAAGGCATAGAAAAGCCTGCCGTCACGGCAAGGGGCGCCATTCTAGAGAAGCCCCCTGCCGCACGCAAGGTGAACTGGCGATTATTTGAACAGTCAGCCGCGCACCTTGGCCTGGCGCTGGCGCACCGCCTCGAACAGGCAGACGCCGGTGGCGACCGATACGTTCAGGCTGCTGACGCTGCCGCCCATGGGCAGCTTGACCAGGTAATCGCAATGCTCGCGGGTCAGGCGGCGCATGCCCTTGCCTTCGGCGCCCATCACCAGCACCGTCGGCCCGGTCATGTCGAGCTGGTACAGCTCCTGCTCCACCTCACCGGCGGTGCCGACGACCCACAGGCCTTTCTTCTGCAGCTTCTCCAGGGTCCGCGCCAGGTTGGTCACCGCGACCAGCGGAATGACCTCGGCGGCGCCGCAGGCCACCTTGCGCACGGTGGCGTTGAGCGTGGCCGACTTGTCCTTGGGCACGATCACCGCCTGCGCACCCGCGGCATCGGCCGTACGCAGGCAGGCCCCCAGGTTGTGCGGATCGGTGACGCCGTCGAGCACCAGCAGCAAGGGCACGCCCTCGCTACGTTCGAGCAGCTCGTCGAGCATGTTCTCGCCCCAGACCTGGCTCGGACTGACCTCGGCGACCACGCCCTGGTGCACGCCCTCGGCCCACTCGTCGAGCTCCTGGCGCTCCTTGTGCCCGACCGGCACGCGGTGCTGCGCCGCCAGTTCCAGCATCGGCTGGATACGCGGCGCCTGACGGCTCTCGGCCAGCCACAACTGCTTGACCCGCTTGGGGTGATGGCGCAGCAGCGCCTCCACGGCATGCACGCCGTAGACCTTCTCCAACTGACTCATCGTTTCGCCTTACGCTTGCTCGGCTTGCCGCCAGCGGTCGTCTCGGCCTTCCCCTTGGGTGCAGGCGCGCCCTTGCGATGGCTGGACGATTTCTTCGCCGGGGCCTTGGCACCGCCCTTCTTCGCTCCATCGAGCAGCGCCTTCTTCACCTCGCGGCTTTTCTGCACGTCGGTATTGCCCATGCCGCCGCGCTTGCCCGTGCGACGGGCGTCATCACCCTTGCCGGCCTTGCCCTGGCTCAGCTCGAAGTCGATCTTGCGCTCGTCGAGGTCGACCCGCATCACCTTGACCTCGACGCTGTCGCCCAGGCGGAAGCTGCGACCGCTGCGCTCGCCGGACAGGCGATGATGGACGGGATCGAAGTGGTAGTAGTCGGCCGGCAACGCGGTCACGTGCACCAGGCCCTCAACATAGATGTCGCGCAACTCGACGAAGATGCCGAAGCCGGTCACCGCGGTGATCACGCCTTCGAAGGTCTCGCCGACGCGATCCTGCATGAACTCGCACTTGAGCCAGTTGACCACGTCACGAGTGGCCTCGTCGGCGCGGCGCTCGGTCATCGAGCACTGCTCGCCGAGTTTCTCCAGGGCCGCCTCGTCGTACGGATAGATGCGCGCCTTGGGCATGGTCGCCGCACCGGCGCGCTCGACGTGCTTGGTTTCCCGCTTGGAGCGAATCATGCTGCGAATGGCGCGGTGCACCAGCAGGTCGGGATAGCGACGGATCGGCGAGGTGAAGTGGGTGTAGGCCTCGTAATTGAGACCGAAGTGCCCTTCGTTCTGCGCGCTGTACACCGCCTGGCTGAGCGAACGCAGCATCACGGTCTGGATCAGGTGGAAGTCCGGACGCTCGCGGATGCTCTCCAGCAGACGCTGGTAGTCCTTCGGCGACGGGCCATCCTTGGATTTGCCGCGCTGCAGCGACAGGCCGAGCTCACCGAGGAACTGCTTGAGCTTCTCCAGGCGCTCTGGCGGCGGGCCATCGTGCACGCGATACAGCGAGGGAATCTCGTGATCCTGCATGAAGCGTGCGGTGGCCACGTTGGCGGCCAGCATGCACTCCTCGATCAGCTTGTGCGCATCGTTGCGCTGGGTCGGACGGATCTCGTCGATCTTGCGGTCGGAACCGAAGACGATGCGCGTCTCCTGCGTCTCGAAGTCGATGGCGCCGCGCTCGTGACGTGCGGCGACCAGCACCTGATAGAGCGCATACAGCTCCTTGAGGTGCGGCAGGACCGCCTTGTACTCGCTGCGCAGGGCCTTGCCTTCGGCGCCCTTGGGATCTTCCAGCATGTAGCTGACCTTGTTGTAGGTCAGGCGCGCATGGGAGTGGATCACCGCCTCGTAGAACTTGTAGTCGACCATCTGGCCGCTCTTGGACATGCTCATCTCGCAGACCATGGCCAGGCGATCGACATGCGGGTTGAGCGAGCACAGGCCGTTGGACAGTTCCTCCGGCAACATCGGCACGACGCGCTCGGGGAAGTACACCGAGTTGCCACGCTCCACCGCTTCGGCATCCAGCGCCGAGCCGACCTTCACGTAGTGCGACACGTCGGCGATGGCCACGTACAGCTTCCAGCCACCGGAGAACAGCTTCCAGCGGCTGCTGTTCTTCTCGCAGTAGACGGCGTCGTCGAAGTCGCGTGCATCCTCGCCATCGATGGTGACGAACGGCAGATGACGCAGATCGACGCGCTTCTCCTTGTCCTTCTCTTCCACCTCGGGCTTGAGCTTGCGCGCTTCCTTGATCACGGCCTCGGGCCAGACATGCGGAATGTCGTAGCTGCGCAGCGCCACGTCGATTTCCATGCCCGGCGCCATGTAGTTGCCGATCACCTCGACGATGTCGCCCTGCGGCTGGAAGCGCTGCGTCGGCCAGTGGGTGATCTTGATCTCGACGAACTGACCGATCCGCGCACCGGCGGTGCGGCCCGGAGTGACCAGCACTTCCTGCTGAATCTTCGGGTTGTCCGCGACCACGAAGCCGATACCGTTCTCTTCGTAGTAGCGACCGACGACGCTCTCGTGAGCACGTTCGATCACCTCGACGATGCCACCCTCGCGGCGCCCGCGACGGTCGAAACCGGCCACGCGCACCAGGGCCCGGTCGCCGTCGAAGACCAGGCGCATCTGCGCCGGGCTGAGGAACAGGTCGTCACTGCCGTCGTCCGGCACCAGGAAGCCGAAACCGTCGCGGTGACCGCTGATGCGACCGCAGATCAGGTCGAGCTTGTCCACCGGGGCATAGCTGCCTCGCCGGGTATAGATCAGTTGACCGTCGCGCTCCATGGCACGCAGGCGGCGGCGCAGGGCTTCGAGCTGGTCTTCGGTTTCGAGACCGAACTCTTCGACCAGCTGCTCGCGGCTGGCGGGCGAACCACGTTCGGCCAGATGGGCCAGAATCAGTTCGCGGCTGGGAATGGGGTTTTCGTATTTTTCCGCCTCGCGGGCGGCCTCGGGATCGAGGGATTGCCAATCGGCCATTTAAAGGGGGTTACCTATGCGTATGTATAAAGGTGTGTGTGCCATATGCCTATTGAAGCGCGAAATCGGCATCCGGGGCAGCTTTTCCGGCGACAATAATTTTTTTGGGGTCAGGGGTTTACAAGGTAAATGCCCGCCCGTATAGTTCGCGCCCACAGCGTCGAGGAGACGTTGTAACACGAAGCAGATGATGATTCATCGGTTTCAGTGCCCAGGTGGCGGAATTGGTAGACGCGCTGGTTTCAGGTATCAGTGGTGGCAACACCGTGGAAGTTCGAGTCTTCTCCTGGGCACCAAATTCGTGAAGCAGATTGATAACCTGCTTCGCAATAACGGACGCAGTGATCCGTGTCGGCAACGATGAACATTGCAGTGTGCCCAGGTGGCGGAATTGGTAGACGCGCTGGTTTCAGGTATCAGTGGTGGCAACACCGTGGAAGTTCGAGTCTTCTCCTGGGCACCAAAATTCAAGAAAACCGAGTCGAAAGACTCGGTTTTTTTATGCCCGCAGAAAAAGGCCGCCAGCAGGCGGCCCCCGCACTCAGACCTTGAACTGCCCCAGACTGGCCTTGAGCTGCGCCGCCAGCTCGTCCAGCGCCCGCGCATTGCCGGCAATGGCCGTCACCGCCTCTGCGGCACGTCGCGCCTCGGCATGAATCACCTCGACCCGCTCACGCACCGCCCCGGCGCCCTGCGCCTGGTGCGCCGCCGCCTGTGTCGCGGCATTGATGGCGCCATGCACCTCATCCACCGACTGCTGCACCGATTGCTGCAGGCGCGCACTGTCGCGCAGCACCTCGAGCCCTTCGTTGCCCTGGGTGCCCGCCTGGGTGATGGCCGCCACCGCTTCCTGTGCGCCACGCTGCAGGGCAGCGATATGCGTCTGGATGTCGCCGGTCGATTGCTGGGTCTTGCTGGCCAGGGCACGCACCTCGTCCGCCACCACGGCGAAACCGCGACCGCTTTCCCCGGCCCGTGCCGCCTCGATGGCCGCGTTCAGCGCCAGCAGGTTGGTCTGCTCGGCGATGGACTGAATCACGGTCAGCACCACCTCGATCTGCTCGCTCTGCTTGGCCAGGCGCTCGATCACCGCCGAACCGTCCGCCACACGGGCAACCAGCCCCTCGATCAGAGCGGATAGCCGCTGAGCGATCGCCGCATTCTCATGCGCCGCCTGGCGAATGGTATCGACGCGCTGCAGCGCCTCCTGCATCGCCTGGCTCTCGGACTGCGCCTCATCCGCCATCTGCTCCAGCGCCTGCAGGCTGCCCGCCACCTCGTCACGCTGGCGACCGGCCGCCGCCTCCGCCGCCACGCCGCGCTCGGTCAGGCTGCGAATCTGCTCGCCGGTGCGCAGCGCCACCTCGCCGGATTCGCGCACGATGGGTTGCAACTTGGCGATGAAGCGATTGACCGCCCCCGCCATCTCGCCCACTTCGTCCTGGCTGCGAACATCCACACGACGCGTCAGGTCGCCCTCACCCGCCGCCAGATCGTTGAGCGCATCGCTGAGCAGGCGCAGGCGGCTGAGCACCCGCCAGCCCAGCACCAGCGCCACCGCCATCAGTGCCACGGCACCGACCACCAGCAAGCCCAGGGCGATGTTCCAGCGCAGCGTGTCCGCCGCAGCACGCACCGACTCGCCGCCATTGCGCGCCATCTCGTCGGTGTAGCGCTCGGCCGACTTCAGGCGCTCGCGCAAGGCCCGCGCCGCCTCTTCCGACGCCCCCGACAGACTGCTGTCGACCAGCTCGCCCGCACCGTTGACCAGCCCGTTGAAGCGCCCGTCGAGTGCCGCCAGCTCACGCTCGACCACCTCCAGCGAGAGCCCCATCTGGATCTTGCCGATCTGTGCGCCCATCGGATTGATTTCCGCCTCGACGATGTACACCCGCGGATCACGCGAAGCGGCGTCGACCAGCTTGTCCAGCGGCGAACTGCCCTGCCCCGCCGCGACCAGCTCGCGCACCCTTGAGTTGCTGCGGTTGAAATTGCGCGTCAGGCGCTTGCCCTCGGCGTCGTAGACCACCGCGAAGAGCACCGCCGGGTCCTGCTGCGCGATACGGGTCAGGGCCGTCAGCGCCGGAACGTCCAGGTCCCATATGGCCTTGGGCGCCACCCCGGCGAGCAGCCGCGCCAGCGATTGCCCGGACTGCTTGAGACTGCCCTCGAGCACCTCGCGCAGTTGCGCCTGCTCGCTCTTGAGCTGCCCGGAAAGGCCCTCGGTAAGGCGTGCGCGGGTGCTCTGCGAGAGCGCCGCCAGGCCCTGGCTCATCTCCTGCTCGGCCAGGTTCAGCTCATCGCCCAGGCGCCTGCTTTCGCCGCCCAGACGCTGGGCGAGATCCTCGACCATGCCATTGACCGACGCCCCCATCAGCCACACCGCAAGCCCGACCTGCACCAACATGGCCAGACCCAGGGCAACGTACACCGGGCGCAGCAGACGACTGCGCAACATCGAAACGATGGCGAACACGGGCAACACTCCTCAACGACCGTAATCGTGTTAACGGCGACTTCCGGGATAAATTTAGCTCAAGCAAGCTTCATACCCGGCACCCGGATACGAAAAGACCGCCCGGAGGCGGTCTTTTCAGTGATCGAACGGGCGATCAGGCGAACGGGTGACGCAGGACGATGGTCTCGTTGCGGTCCGGGCCGGTGGAGATGATGTCGATCGGCGCACCGACCAGCTCCTCGACGCGCTTGATGTAGGCACGAGCAGCGGCCGGCAGGTCGTCCAGGCTCTTGGCGCCCAGGGTCGACTCGCTCCAGCCCGGCATTTCCTCGTACACCGGCTGCAGGCCGATGTAGCTGTCGGCATCGGTCGGCGCATCGCTCAGCACCTGGCCGTTGGCATCTTTGTAACCGGTGCAGATGCGGATGGTTTCCAGGCCGTCGAGCACGTCCAGTTTGGTCAGGCACAGGCCGGAGATGCTGTTGATCTCGATGGCGCGACGCAGGATCACAGCATCGAACCAGCCGCAGCGACGGGCACGACCGGTGGTCGCCCCGAACTCGTGACCACGCTTGGCCAGAAAGGCACCGATGTCGTCGAACAGCTCGGTCGGGAACGGACCGGAACCCACACGGGTGGTGTAGGCCTTGGTGATACCGAGGATGTAGTCGAGGTACAGCGGGCCGAAACCGGAACCGGTGGCGATACCGCCGGCGGTGGTGTTGGAGCTGGTGACGTAGGGGTAGGTGCCGTGGTCGATGTCCAGCAGCGAGCCCTGGGCCCCCTCGAACATGATGTCCTTGCCGCCCTTGCGCAGGTCATGCAGCACTGCGGTGACGTCGGCCATCATCGGCTTGAGCAGCTCGGCGTATTCCATGCACTCGTCCAGAGTCTTCTGGAAGTCGATGGCCGGCTCCTTGTAGAAGTTGACCAGCTGGAAGTTGTGGTAGTCCAGCAGCTCGCCGAGCTTGGCGGCGAAACGCTCGCGATGGAACAGGTCACCGACCCGCAGGCCGCGACGCGCTACCTTGTCCTCGTACGCCGGGCCGATGCCGCGACCGGTGGTACCGATCTTGGCATCGCCACGGGCCTTCTCGCGCGCCTGATCCAGGGCGACGTGATAGGACAGGATCAGCGGGCAAGCCGGGCTGATGCGCAGGCGCTCGCGCACGGGCACGCCCTTCTCTTCCAGCTTGTTGATTTCGCGCAGCAGGGCGTCAGGCGCGACGACCACACCGTTGCCGATCAGGCACTCGACACCCTCACGCAGGATGCCGGACGGAATCAGGTGCAGGACGGTCTTCTCACCGTCGATCACCAGGGTGTGGCCGGCATTGTGGCCGCCCTGGTAACGCACGACTGCAGCGGCCTGCTCGGTGAGCAGGTCGACGATCTTGCCCTTGCCCTCATCACCCCACTGGGTGCCCAGGACGACGACATTCTTACCCATAAACTTGTCCTCTTCGCGCAAGCTTCGATGCCGGCAGCTGGCCGGCGAAAATGAATTCAGGACGCCAGGGGCGTCACCTGCCAACGTCCATCGCGCAGCGCCAGCAGCCGATCACAGCCTGCCTCGTGCGCATCCGCCTCGCTCTGCCCGGGCAGCGCCTGAACCACGCGCTCGCCCTCACCACGCAGACGACGAACGGCCTGCCACAGATAGAGGTCATGATTGTCCGGCGCCCAGATGCCTTTGACAGTCTCATCCAGGCGCATGTCCCCCAGGGTCACCAGGGTTTTCAGATCGGTGGAGAAGCCCGTCGCCGGGCGTGCCCGGCCGAATACGGCCCCCGTGTCGTCGTAACGCCCGCCCTGAGCGATGGCTCCGCCTTCGCCCGGCACGAACGCCGCGAACACCACACCGGTGTGATAGTTGTAGCCACGCAGCTCGCCCAAGTCGAAATACAGCGGCAACTCGGGGTAGCGCAGTTCCAGCGCATCGGCGATGGCGACCAGCTCATCGAGCGCGGCATGCACGGCATCGGGCGCCTCGACCAGCGCGGCCTGGGCCAGGTCCAGCACCTCGCGGCCGCCGCACAGCTCGGCCAGGGAACGCAGCATGCTGCCCAGACCGGCCGGCAAGGCGGCGGTCAGCGCTTCGATCTCGTCCATGGCCTTGCGCTGCAAGGCATCGAACAGCTGTTGCTCGGCCTCGCCGGAGAGACCGGCGGCACGCGCCAGGCCACGGTAGATGCCGACATGGCCGAGGTCCATGTGCACGTCCGGCACGGCGGCCAGCTCCAGGGTCTCGACCAGCAGGCTGATCACCTCGATGTCGCTGGCCGGGCTGGCGTCGCCGTAGAGTTCGGCACCCAGCTGGATCGGGCTGCGCGACGTGGTCAGGGCACGCGGCTTGGCGTGCAGCACACTGCCCGCGTAGCACAGGCGGCTCGGCCCCTCGCGACGCAGCGTGTGCGCGTCGATGCGCGCCACCTGCGGCGTGATGTCGGCACGAAAACCCATCTGCCGGCCGGACAGCGGATCCGTGACCTTGAACGTACGCAGGTCAAGATCCTGGCCAGCGCCAGTCAGCAGGGATTCCAGGTACTCGATATGCGGGGTGACGACGAACTCGTAACCCCAACGCTGGAACAGGTCCAGCACCTGACGGCGTGCCGCCTCGATGCGCGCCGCTTCCGGCGGCAGTACTTCTTCGATGCCATCTGGCAGCAGCCAGCGGTCTACCGTTGCCATTTCGCCATTCCCCTCTCGATCCGGGCGGCACAAGCCTTCAGTGAAGCAGATAGAGAAGAGCCGTACCCAGCAGCATGCTGGCCAGCCCCATAAGACGCAGTCGGCGGTCGGGCAGCCGGGCTGCCTGCATTACCGCCCCGCGCCAGTGGCGCGGATAGAGGAAGGGCAGGATGCCTTCCAGCACCAGTACCAGACACAGAGCGATGCCGAGTTCCTGCCACATGATTCCCACAGACGCAAAAAAGCCGGGATTTTCCCGGCTGCCGCATCATACCACGCTAAAAGCCTCGAGCCACAAGCTTCAAGCCGCAAGTAGACGACCAGCGTCTGCTTGCGGCTTGCTGCGGCTCAAGGTTTGGCTTTTTCCAGGTAGCGGAAGAAATCGCTACTCGGGTCCAGCACCAGCACATCGCGCTTGTCAGCGAAGCTTTCGCGATAGGCCTTGAGGCTTCGGTAGAAGGCGTAGAACTCCTGGTCCTGACCGTAGGCACGGGCGTAGATGGCGGCCGCCTGGGCATCACCGTCACCGCGCAGCTCTTCGGCCTGGCGATAGGCCTCGGCCAGCAGTACGCGGCGCTGACGGTCGGCGTCGGCACGGATGCCCTCAGCCAGCTCGCGACCCTTGGCGCGATGCTCGCGCGCCTCGCGCTCACGCTCGGTGCTCATCCGCTCGAAGACGCTGCGGTTGACCTCACGCGGCAGATCGATGGCCTTGACCCGCACATCGACCACTTCGATACCCAGCTCGCGCTCGGCGGCGCGGTTGAGCGTCGAGGTCACATCGGCCATCAGCGCGTCACGCTCGCCGGACACCGACTCGTGCAGGGTGCGCTTGCCGAACTGGTCACGCAGCGAGGCCTCCAGACGACGCGCCAGGCGCTCGTCGGCGACCTGCTTCAGGCCCGAGGTGGACTGGTAGAAGCGCTCGGCATCCTTCACCCGCCACTTGGCGTAGGCGTCGACCATCAGCGCCTTCTTCTCCAGGGTGAGGAAGCGCGAGGACGTCGAGTCCAGGGTCAGCAGGCGAGCGTCGAAGATGCGCACCTGGTTCACGTACGGAATCTTCACGTGCAGGCCCGGCTTGACGTCCGGGTTGACCACACGACCGAACTGCAGCAATACCGCACGCTCGGTCTGCGCCACGATGTAGAAGCTGTTCCACGCCACCAGCGCCAGAACCACGGCCACGATCAGGCCGATCAGGGACTTGTTGCTCATCAACGGCCCTCCCGGGAACGCAGGTTGCGCTGCGACAGATCGCTGCTCAGCGGCACGGCCGGATCACGCGTTGTCGCAGTACTGCTGTTGGCAGAAGCGGACGAGGAGGAAACGCCACCACGACCGTCGACCATCTTGTCCAGCGGCAGGTACAGCAGGTTGTTCTGCCCCTTGTCGCCAGTGACCAGAACCTTGCTGGTGTTGCTCATCATCTCCTGCATGGTGTCCAGGTACAGACGCTCGCGCGTGACCTCGGGCGCCTTGCGATACTCGGTGACCAGCTTGGTGAAGCGATCGGCCTCACCCTCGGCGCGTGCGATGACTTCATCACGATAACCGTTGGCTTCCTCCAGCAGACGCTGGGCCTGGCCGCGCGCCTCGGGAATCACGCCATTGGCATAGGACTCGGCCTGGTTCTTCTCGCGTTGTTCGTCCTCGCGGGCACGAATCACGTCGTCGAAGGCTTCCTGAACTTCACGCGGCGCCGCAGCGCTCTGGATGTTCACCTGAGTGATGGTGATACCGGTACGGTAGTTGTCGAGGAAACGCTGCAGACGCTCGCGCACTTCGCTGGCCATCTGCTCACGACCTTCGGTCAGCACCTGGTCCATCTCGGTGGAGCCCACCACGTGGCGCACGGCGCTGTCGGTCGCATGCTGCAGACTGACTTCCGGCTGGTCCACGTTGAGCACGAAGTCCTGCAGGTTGCTGATGCGGTACTGCACGGTCAGCGGCACTTCGATGATGTTCTCGTCCTCGGTCAGCATCGCGCCCTGCTTGCTGTAGGCACGCTCACGAGTGACGTTTTCCTGGAACTTGCGGTCGATCGGCGGGAAATAGATGTTCAGGCCGGGACCGACGGTTTCGTGGTACTTGCCGAAGCGCAGCACCACGGCCTGCTCCTGCTCGTCCACCACGTAGATCGCGCTGTACAGCCAGATCACTGCCAGCAGGCCGAGGCCCACGAACAGCAGGCCGAAACCGCCACCGCCGCCACTGCGGCCAGAGTCGTCGTCACCGCGCTTCTTGCCGCCACCAAAAAGCCCGTTCAGGCTTTCTTGCAACTTGCGGAACGCTTCGTCGAGATCCGGCGGGCCCTGCCGGCCACCGCCTTTGCGGCCGCCCCAAGGGTCTTGATTGTTCGAGTTGCCACCCGGCTCATTCCAAGCCATAGCGTTCTCCGTACTGATAAAGCGAAGGCGCGCCCACGGCGCGCCGGCCAATGCTACCCAAAGCCCCCGGCCGACAGCAAAGCCGCCGCCACAGGCTTTATTGCAAAGTATGTTGCTCGATGAACAGCTGAGGCTCCATGCCTTCGCGACTCACCAGGCGATTGAGCTCGACCCTCGGCAAGCGCACCGACAGCAGACTACGCCCCTGCTCGTCATGCCCCTCGTCCTGCACCGCCCCCAGCTCGAAGAACTGTGCGCGCAGGCGCCCCAGACGTTGCGGCAACTGCAGCGTACCGACGAACAGGTCGTCCGCCAGCAACTCAGCGACCGCCTGCCGCAACAACTCCAGACCGCGCCCCTCGCGCGCCGACAGCCAGACGCGCAGCGGTTTGCCATCGGCATCGCGCTGAATCTGTGGCTCGACACCTTCCAACAAATCCAGCTTGTTGTACACCTCGAGCATCGGCAATTCGTTCGCACCGATCTCCTTGAGCACCGCCTGCACCTGCTCGATCTGCGCCATGCGCTCGGGCTCATGGGCATCGATCACGTGCAGCAGCAGGTCGGAGTTGCTCGACTCTTCAAGCGTAGCGCGAAAGGCCTCGACCAGCTTGTGCGGCAGGTGGCGGATGAAGCCCACGGTGTCGGCCAGGACGATCGGCCCGAGGTCGTCGAGTTCGAGCCGGCGCAGGGTCGGATCGAGCGTGGCGAACAGCTGGTCCGCGGCGTACACCTCGGAGGCGGTCAGCGCATTGAACAGCGTGGACTTGCCGGCGTTGGTGTAGCCCACCAGGGAAACCGAAGGGATGTCCGCGCGCTTGCGCCCGCGACGCGCCTGCTCACGCTGACTGCGCACCTTCTCCAGCTTCTGCTTGATCTGGCGGATGCGTACACGCAGCAGACGACGGTCGGTCTCCAGCTGGGTTTCACCCGGACCGCGCAGACCGATCCCGCCCTTCTGCCGCTCCAGGTGGGTCCAGCCACGCACCAGGCGCGTACTCATGTGATCGAGCTGCGCCAGCTCGACCTGCAGCTTGCCTTCGTGGGTACGGGCGCGCTGGGCGAAGATATCGAGGATCAACCCGGTACGATCGAGCACGCGACATTCGAACGCACGCTCGAGGTTGCGCTCCTGGCTCGGTGTCAGGGTGTGATTGAAGATGACCAGTTCGGCCTCGCTGGCCCTGACCTGGTCGCGCAGCTCCTCGACCTTGCCACTCCCGATGAGGTACTTGGCGGTCAGGCGACTGCTGGGCACGCTGAGAAAAGCGACCATGTCGGCACCTGCCGACATGGCCAACTCCTGGAACTCCTGGGGGTCTTCGCTCGCCTCGGAGTCTTGGCCTTCCAGATGAACCAGGATGGCCCGCTCACCGCCCTCATGACGCTCGAAGAACAATGCAGCCCCCTATCAGGCGTTACCCGGCTCGGCATCACCCTGTTCGGAGTCGCCAGCGCTCGGCAGGCGTACCGGACGGCTGGGCACGACGGTGGAAATGGCATGTTTGTAGACCATCTGGCTGACAGTGTTCTTCAGCAGGATGACGAACTGGTCGAAGGACTCGATCTGGCCCTGCAGCTTGATGCCGTTGACCAGATAGATGGAAACAGGGACGCGTTCCTTACGCAGGGTATTCAGGTAAGGGTCTTGTAGCGAATGCCCTTTTGACATGTGCCGCACTCCTTTCGAGGATCAATTTCAATAATTTTAGTAGGTAAACAATAGCTTCGGACCGTCACACCCCCAAGGATAGACGGCCAGCGGCAAGGTCTCAGTTCAATATGGAGACGCTTTCCAGGTATTTCAAGGTGCGAGACAGATTGTCGCAGGCCAGGCTGTCCAGCCAGCGCAGCCCGTCCCAGCCTCGCAGCCAGGTGAACTGACGCTTGGCCAGTTGCCGAGTGGCGATGATGCCGCGCTCGACCATTTGTTCACGGGACAACCCACCGTCGAGGTATTCCCATACCTGGCGATAACCTACCGCCCGTATAGACGGCAGCCCTGCGTGCAAGTCACTTCGTCTGCGCAGGGCTTCGACCTCGTCCACGAAACCCTGTTCCAACATCGCTTGAAATCGTTGTGCGATGCGCTCATGCAGAACCTGGCGCTGCGCCGGAGCGATAGCAAGCTGCGCAACAGTATAGGGCAATTGCCCGCCGGCCGATGTGCCCGTATCGGAGTTTCCAGCGGCCTGACGACGGCGGTGCTCGCTCATGCTCAGGCCGCTCACGCGATAGACCTCCAAGGCCCGGGTCAGACGCTGCGGGTCATTGGGGTGAATGCGCGCCGCCGACTCCGGATCGACCGCAGTCAGCTCGCGGTGCAGGGCCTCCCAGCCCTCGGCCGCAGCCCGCGCCTCCAGTTCGGCGCGCACGACCGGATCGGCACTGGGCATGTCGGCCAGGCCCTCCAGCAATGCCTTGTAATAAAGCATGGTGCCGCCCACCAGCAGCGGGATGCGTCCGCGTGCCGCGCTGGCGGCCATGGCGGCCAGCGCATCGGCGCGAAATTCTGCGGCGGAATAACTCTCGGCGGGATCGCGAATATCGATCAGGGCATGCGGAAAGGCATCGAGAATGGCGCGCTCCGGCTTGGCGGTGCCGATGTCCATGCCCCGGTAGATCAGCGCGGAGTCGACGCTGATCAGGTCGCACGGCAGCAGGCGCGCCAGCTCCAGGGCCAGGTCGGTCTTGCCGGCGGCGGTCGGGCCCATCAGAAAGATTGCGGGGGGAAGCGAAGACATCGGCATGACTCGAAACACGAAGACGGGAGAAGCCCTGGCGACAGGGCCTCACTGGCTCAATTACTGGCCGCGCATGAACAACTTGTCGAGCTGATCCATGCTCAGCTGCGTCCAGGTCGGCCGGCCATGGTTGCACTGGCCGCTACGCTCGGTCTGCTCCATGTCACGCAGCAGGGCGTTCATCTCGGGAATGGTCAGGCGGCGGTTGGCACGCACGGAACCGTGACAGGCCATGGTCGCCAGCAGCTCGTTGAGGTGTGCCTGGATACGGTCGCTGGTGCCGTATTCGAGCAGGTCGGCCAGCACGTCACGCACCAGCTGCGTCGCTTCGGCCTGCTTGAGCAGGGCCGGAATCTGGCGAATCGCCAGGCTTTCCTCACCCAGGCGCTGCAGCTCGAAGCCCAGACGCTGGAACCATTCGCCGTGCTCCTCGGCGCAATCCGCCTCGCGCTGGCTGACGGCGAGCGACTCCGGCACCAGCAGCGGCTGGCCACGCAAGCCTTCGCTGGCCATGGCGTGCTTGAGCCGCTCATAGGTGATGCGCTCGTGCGCCGCATGCATGTCCACCACCACCATGCCCTGGGCGTTCTCGGCGAGGATGTAGACCCCCTTGAGCTGCGCCACGGCGTAGCCGAGCGGTGGAATGTCGCCCTGCTCCTGAGGCAGGGGCTGCGCCGTCGCCGTCGACAGCGGCGAGAAATACTCGCGATACGTCGCCTGGGCCTCGCCCGCCGAAACGCCAGGATTGCCGGCAGGCTGCTGGTAACCGGCACCACTGCCGCGCCAGGCCGGCTGGACACTGGGCGCTGGAACTTCGAGAACGCTGGCCGCCAGGCCCATCTCGCCTTGCGGGCCGAACTCACCCGCGGCCTGCCCGGTCGGGCGCATCATCGGCGAGACAGTGGCCGGCGCAGCGACCTGATCCTCCGGGCGTACATCGGCCAGCGCACGGTGCAGGGTGCCGTAGAGGAAGTCGTGCACCATGCGGCTGTCGCGAAAGCGTACCTCGTGCTTGGTCGGATGGACGTTGACGTCCACCGTCGCCGGGTCGATTTCCAGGAACAGTACGAAGGTCGGATGCCGGCCGTTGAACAGCACGTCGCGGTAGGCCTGGCGCACCGCGTGGGCGACCAGCTTGTCGCGCACCATGCGCCCGTTGACGTAGAAATACTGCAGGTCCGCCTGGCTGCGCGAGAAGGTCGGCAGGCCGACCCAGCCCCACAGGCGCAGGCCGCCACGTTCGATCTCGATGGGCAGCGCCTGCTCGAGGAAGGCCGGGCCACAGACCGAGGCCACGCGGCGCGCGCGGCTGATGTCGTCCCCGGCCTCATGCAGGCTGAGCACGGTCTTGCCGTTGTGGCGCAAATGGAATGCCACGTCGAAACGGGCCAGCGCCAGGCGCTTGATCACTTCCTGCAGGTGGTCGAACTCGGTTTTCTCCGCCCGCAGGAACTTGCGCCGCGCCGGCGTGTTGAAGAACAGGTCACGGACTTCCACCGAGGTGCCGACCGGGTGCGCGGCAGGCTGCACCCGCGGCTCCATGTCGCGGCCCTCGGTCTCCACCTGCCAGGCCTGGTCGGCGTCGGCGGTACGCGATGTCAGGGTCAGGCGCGACACCGAGCTGATCGACGCCAGTGCCTCGCCACGAAAGCCCATGCTGAGCACCGCTTCGAGGTCTTCCAGTTCGCGAATCTTGCTGGTGGCGTGGCGCGCCAGGGCCAGCGGCAGATCGTCAGGAGCGATACCGCCGCCATCGTCGCGCACCTTGAGCAGCTTGACGCCGCCCTGCTCGACTTCCACGTCGATGCGCCGCGCACCGGAGTCCAGGCTGTTTTCCAGCAGTTCCTTGGCCACCGAGGCGGGGCGCTCGACGACCTCGCCCGCAGCGATCTGGTTGGCCAGGCGCGGGCTGAGCAAATGAATACGGGACATGACACTCATTACTGGGCTGCCAGGGACGTGGCGGGTATCTGCAGTTTCTGACCGACCTTGATCACGTCGCCCTTGAGTTTGTTGGTACTGCGCAGCGTCGCCAGGCTGATCTGGTAACGCTGTGCGATCAGCGCCAGGCTCTCGCCACGGGACACCACGTGCTCACGCGGCCCGCTGGCGATCTTGCCTTCGTCGCGCAGCCAGGCGACATAGGTGCCGGGCGGCGGGTTCTCATGGAAGAACTGCTTGACCCCGGAGGTGATCGAGCGCGCCAGTGCCTGCTGGTGACTGGCACTGTGCAGCTTCTTCGCTTCGTTGGGGTTGGAGATGAAACCGGTTTCCACCAGGATCGACGGGATGTCCGGCGATTTCAGCACCATGAACCCGGCCTGTTCCACCCGGCGCTTGTGCAGCGGCGTGATGCTGCCCATGTTCGACAGTACCTTCTGTCCCACGTTGAGGCTGGACGACAGCGAGGCCGTCATCGACAGGTCCAGCAGCACGCCGGCGAGCATCTTGTCCTTGTCGTCCAGGCTGACGTTGCCGGCACCGCCGATCAGGTCGGACTGGTTCTCCGCGTCGGCCAGCCAGCGCGCCGTCTCGGACGTGGCGCCGCGCTCGGACAAGGCATAGACGGAGGCGCCGAATGCCGACGAGCGCGGCGCGGCGTCGGCATGAATCGAGACGAACAGGTCGGCACCTTTCTTGCGGGCGATCTCGGTGCGCTTGCGCAGCGGAATGAAGTAATCGCCGGTGCGCACCAGCTCGGCGCGGAAGCCCTTCTCGGCGTTGACCTGGCGCTGCAGTTCCTTGGCGATGGCCAGGGTCACGTGCTTTTCGTACTGGCCCTTGACCGGCGACAGGGCGCCCGGGTCTTCGCCGCCATGACCGGCATCGATGGCGATGACGATATCGCGCTTGCCACCCGGCACGGGTGTCAGCTTGGGCGGTGGCTGGGTCGGCGTGACGGGCACCGGCGGCGAGGTGTTGGCGACGCTCGGCGTCTGGGAGCTCGGTGGCGCACTGCCCTGATCGAACAGGTCGACCACCAGGCGATGCCCGTATTGCTGGTTCGGCGCCAGGGAAAAGCTCTTCGGCGTGACAGGCGCGGACAGGTCGATGACCACCCGCAGATCGTCCGCGCCGCGCTGGGCGGAACGCACCCCGGTGATCGGGGTATTGGCCAGCGACAGCTGGTCGAGGTTGGTGGCCAGCTTGGCGCCACTGACGTCGATGACGATGCGATCCGGCGCCGCAAGGGTGAAGACGCTGTGCTGCACCGGCCCGGACAGGTCGAAGACCAGGCGCGTGTTGTCGGGAGCACGCCAGAGGCGCACGCCGCGCACATCCGAGGCAGCCAGGGCCTCGGCAGCCAGAGCCGCCAACAAAACACCCACAGCGGTAACCAGCGCGCCTATGCGCATACCCAACCCCATCGATTCTTGCTTTATTGTTTGCTGCTCAGGGCCTCGCACCAGGCATCCCCTCGAGCCCCATGCCCCTGCAGCAACAGCGAACGGCCGCCCGCTTGGGGGGTAATGGTAATGTCCATGTCGGGCTTTGGCAAAACACCCGCGCCGCGCTGCGGCCACTCGATCAGGCATAGGGCAGCGCCATCGAAATAATCGCGGATGCCGAGGAACTCCAGCTCCTCGGGATCGACCAGTCGATACAGGTCGAAATGGAACGCCCGCAGCCCGCCGATCTCGTAGGGTTCGACCAGAGTGAAGGTCGGGCTCTTCACCGCCCCGCAATGCCCCAGGCCACGCAGGATGCCGCGTGACAGGGTGGTCTTGCCCGCCCCCAGGTCGCCGTGCAGGTAGATCACTCCCGCGCCACCGCTGACCTCGGCGATACGCGCACCCAGGACCAGCATCGCTGCTTCATCGGCAGCTTCGAGTCTCACTTCAGACAAGGACACAACTCCTCCAGTAACTGACGAATGGCGCACGGCAGATCGCCGGCAGCCAGACCACGCCCTTGCCGGGCCAGCACCTCACCGGCCCGCGCATGCAACCAGACCGCAAGGCAGGTCGCGTCGAATGCCGCCATGCCCTGCGCCAGCAGGGCGCCGATCAGCCCGGCCAGCACATCGCCCAGCCCGGCGCCGGCCATCGCCGGGTGTCCGCGATCACACAGGGCCAGGTGACCATCGGGCGCCGCGATCAGGCTGCCAGCGCCCTTGAGCACGACGACCAGGCCGTAGCGTTGCGCCAGCGCGCGGGCGGCGGCGGGGCGGTCGGCCTGCACGCTGGCGGTGTCCTGCCCCAGCAGACGCGCCGCCTCCGCAGGATGGGGCGTCAGCACGCCCTGCCTGGGCGCGGGAACCTGCCCCGCCGCCAGCAGGTTCAGCGCATCGGCGTCCCAGACCTGCGGCGCGCCGAGTCCCGCAACACTCGACAGCAGGCTGCGCGACCAGGCGCCCTGCCCCAGTCCCGGGCCCAGCACACAGACATCGGCGCGTTCGGCCAGTGCCAGCAGCTGATTGGCCGATGCCACCGCCGTGCACATGATCTCGGGCCGCCGCACCAGAGCCGCGGCGACATGCTCGGCGCGGGTCGCCAGCGTCACCATCCCGGCACCGGCGCGCAGCGCGCTGTCGGCGCAGAGCAGCGCCGCACCGCCCATGCCCAGATCGCCGCCAACCACCAGCAGATGACCGAACTGCCCCTTGTGCGCCACCGGCGAGCGCGGCGCCAGGCGCGGCAGGCAGCGTTCATCCAGGCGCTGCGCCACGCTGGGGGCCTGCGCCAGCACCTGCGCATCGGCCTGCAGGTCGTCGAACTGCAACTCGCCGCACAGCGCCGGCCCTTGCCCGGTCAGCAAACCCAGCTTGAGTGCGATGAAGGTCATGGTCAGGTCGGCGCGAACCGCGACGCCGAGGCACGCCCCCGTATCGGCCAGCAGGCCGGAAGGAATATCCACCGCCAGCACGGGCAGCCCGGCCTGATTGATCGCGCCAATCGCCTGCGCATAAGGCTCGCGCACGGCGCCTGCCAGCCCGGTACCGAGTAGCGCATCGACCAGCACACCGGCCAGCGGCAGACCCTCGCCCCAGGGCAGGATGTCCACACCGGCCGCACCGGCCTCGGCGCAGGCTTGCGCGGCGTCGCCCTGCAGGGCTGCCGGATCGCCGACCGCCAGCACCCGGACACGCCAACCGGCACGTTGCGCCAGCGCCGCGATCAGATAGCCGTCACCGGCATTGTTGCCGCGCCCGGCCAACACCGTTATCTCACCGGCCTCGGGCCAGCGGCGGCGCAGGGCACGCCAGGCCGCATGGGCGGCGCGCTGCATCAACTCGAAGCCCGGCGTGCCGGCGGCGATCAGTTGTGCATCCAGCGTGCGCACCTGCTGCGCGCTGTGCAGAGTCGAAGGCAGGGAAGCGGAGGATAGATGCATGGCTCGCTCGGAACGGATGTCTGGCAGAATTATACCCACCTCAATCCTCTGCGCCCGCCTCATGTCCGACCATCGCCTCGACCTCAATGCCCTGGCCCAGTCCATCAAGGACTGGGGACGCGAGCTCGGGTTCCAGCAGGTAGGCATCGCCGATGTCGAGCTGAGCGAGCATGAAGCCCACCTCAAGCGTTGGCTTGCCGCCGGCTACCAGGGCGAGATGGACTACATGGCCGCGCATGGCGACAAGCGCTCACGCCCGGCCGAACTGGTGCCCGGCACGCTGCGCGTGGTGTCGCTGCGCATGGACTACCTGCCTGGCGACACCCAGATGGCCCAGCGCCTGAAGGAACCCGAGCAGGCCTATGTATCGCGCTACGCACTCGGTCGCGACTACCACAAGCTGATCCGCAAGCGCCTGCAACAGCTGGCCGAGCGCATCCAGCAGCAGATCGGGACGTTCGGCTATCGCGCCTTCGTCGACAGCGCCCCGGTGCTGGAGAAGGCCATCGCCGAGAAGGCCGGCCTGGGCTGGATCGGCAAGAATACCCTGGTGCTCAACCGCAAGGCGGGCAGCTACTTCTTTCTCGGCGAACTGTTCGTCGACCTGCCCCTGCCGGTGGATGCGCCCCATGCGAGCGAGCACTGCGGGCGCTGCAGCGCCTGCATGGACATCTGCCCCACGGCCGCCTTCGCCGGGCCCTACCAGCTCGACGCGCGGCGCTGCATCTCCTACCTGACCATCGAGCTCAAGGGCTCGATCCCCGTCGAGCTGCGCGCACCGATCGGCAACCGGGTGTTCGGTTGCGACGACTGCCAGATCGTCTGCCCCTGGAACCGCTTCGCCCGCCCCACCGAGCAGGGCGACTTCCAGCCACGCCATGGCCTCGACAACAGCGCCCTGGCCGAACTGTTCCTGTGGACGGAGCCGGAGTTTCTCGCCCGCACCGAGGGCTCGCCCCTGCGCCGCGCCGGCTACGAGCGCTGGCTGCGCAACCTGGCGGTCGGCCTGGGCAACGCCCCCTCGACCATCCCGGTGCTGGAGGCGCTGAATGCCCGCCGCGACCACCCCTCGGAGCTGGTGCGCGAGCATGTGGAGTGGGCGCTGCAGCAGCATGAAAGATAGGTGACAGGCTTCAGGCGGCAGGCAAAAGCAGCGCAGCCATCCGCTCCACTCCGGGCCTGCTGTGGCCTTCAGACCTTGAGGAAATGCTCGCGGTAGTGGCGCAGCTCGGCGACGGATTCGCGAATGTCGTCCAGCGCCTGATGCGTGGCGCTTTTCTGGAAGCTGTCCTTGACCTCCGGCGCCCACATGCCGGCCAGGATCTTCAGCGTCGACACATCCAGGTAGCGGTAGTGGAAGTAGGCTTCCAGGGCCGGCATGTACTTGTAGAGGAAGCGCCGGTCCTGACCGATGCTGTTGCCGCAGATCGGCGACTTGCCCTTCGGCACCCACTGTTCGAGAAAGGCGATGGTCTGCGCCTCGGCGCTGGCCGCATCGATGCGACTTTCGCGCACGCGCTGGGTCAGGCCGCTTTCGCCATGTGTACGGGTATTCCACTCGTCCATGCCGGCCAGCGTCTCGTCGCTCTGGTGAATGGCGATCACCGGGCCTTCGGCCAGCACGTTGAGCTCGCTGTCGGTGACGATGGTGGCCATTTCGATGATCACATCGCGCTCCGGCTCCAGGCCGGTCATTTCCAGGTCGATCCAGATCAGATTGTTGGGGTTTTGCATGGTAAGGGGCTCCTAGGCTCAGCCGGCAAGTCTAGCGGATATCCACAGCCTTCATCTGCCACAGATACAAGGACGTCTGCCGCCCCTCGTCGACCGCGAGCGTGCGGTCGGCCGGCACGCCCGGAATCTCGAAGGTGTTGCTGATCAGCCAGCTGCCAGGGCGCATCTCACCTTCCGCCTTGCGCCACAGACGCGGCATCGGAACGGGCGACAGGAAACAGTAGGCGATATCGAAATCGGCCAGATCGACCCGCCAGAGGCTCTGGTAGCGGATGCTGCAGTTCTCCTGCAGCAGACAGCGCAGCCAGGCGAAGACGAAGAGCAGCGGCGCCGTTTCCACGCCGACGAACTGCCCACGCGGGCAGTGTCGCGCCAGCTGCAGCAACGTACCCGCCGTGCCGCAGCCCAGGTCGACGAAGCGCAGCGGCGGCTCGCGCTCGCTCAGGCAACGCTGCAGTTGCTGCTGCGCCCTGCGCCCGCTCAGGTACAGCGGCACGCGCTCGCGCAGGCTGTTCCAGTTGACCAGCAGCAGCACCACGAACCCCAGCAGGAACAGCCAGGCCGGCAGCTCGGCACGCTGCGCCAGCAGCAGCGCCGGCAGGAACGCCAGGTTGATCCACCACCACCAGCGCGACAGACCAAGCCGCCAGCCGATCAGTGCCGCCAGCATGCCTTGCAGCAAGGCCACCGACAGCAGCGGAAGACGCCAGGACAGCAACGCCAGCAGGTACACCAGCACGACCACCAGCGCCAGCGCCAGGCCTTGCGCCAGCAGGGCCCGCATCAGTGGCAAAGGTGCCAGCACTCTCTCATCGCCCATCACCGCCCTCCCTCATCTGGCGCCGCAGCGCCACCAGGCGCTCATGCTAAACTCGCCGCGATCTAGTCTCCACCACCCGGAAAGCCAATGGCCAAACGCCAACTCAACCGCCGCCAGAGCTGGCGTATCGAAAAGATTCAGGGCGAGCGCGCCGCCCGTGCGGCCAAGCGCGAGTCACGCGCCGTCGAAGCCCTGGAAGGTGGTGACCTCGGCCCCGAGCAGACGGGCCTGGTGATTGCCCATTTCGGTGTTCAGGTGGAAGTCGAGGGCCTGCAGGATGAACTGGCCGGCCAGATCTTTCGCTGCCACCTGCGAGCCAACCTGCCCGCCCTGGTCACCGGTGATCGGGTGGTGTGGCGCCCCGGCAACCAGGGCGACGGTGTCATCGTCGCGCAACTGCCACGCGACAGCGAGCTGTGCCGCCCCGACATGCGCGGCCAGCTCAAGCCGGTGGCGGCCAACGTCGACCAGATCGTCATCGTCTTCGCGCCCATGCCCGAGCCGCACGCCAACCTGATCGACCGCTACCTGGTGGCGGCGGAGCATGCCGGGATACGCCCGCTGCTGCTGCTGAACAAGGCGGACCTGATCGACGAGCAGAACCAGGTCGCGCTGGAGGCACTGCTCAAGGTCTACCGCCAGCTGGAGTACCCGCTGCTCGAGGTATCGGCGCACCAGGGCGATGGCATGGAGCAGCTGAAAAAGCGCCTCGACGGCCACGTCAGCGTCTTCGTCGGCCAGTCCGGGGTGGGCAAGTCATCGCTGGTCAACGGCCTGCTGCCGGGGGTCGACACCCGCGTCGGCGCCCTCTCGGAGCTGACCGGCAAGGGCACTCACACCACCACCACGGCGCGGCTGTTCCACTTCCCCGGTGGCGGCCAGCTGATCGACTCGCCCGGCATCCGCGAGTTCGGCCTCGGCCATGTCAGCCGGGATGATGTGGAGGCGGGTTTCATCGAGTTCCACGACCTGCTCGGCCGCTGCCGCTTCCGCGACTGCAAGCACGACCGCGAACCCGGCTGTGCGCTGCTCCAGGCCCTGGACGAGGGGCGCATCCAGCCGCAGCGCATGGCCAGCTACCGGCACATCCTCGCCAGCCTGCCCGAAGACGATTACTGACGGTTGAGCTGGTCCAGCGGGCTGTTGCTGCTGTCGAAGATGTTCAACTGCTCACGCAGCTGGTCGGCCGGCAGCGCCTCGCCGGTGTTGCCAGGTGCTCCTTCGGCAGGCGGCTGATCCGGCGTCGCCGGCTCGCCTCCGGCGCCCTGCTCACCTTCGATGTTGCGCTGCGCACGCTTGGTCAGCACGACGATATCGATGCGCCGGTTGACCGGATTCAGCGGGTCCTCGCGGTCGAACAGCGCCGACGAGGCGTAGCCGACCACCCGCGCTACCTGCTCGTCCGGGTAGCCGCCGGCGACCAAGGTACGGCGCGCAGCATTGGCACGGTTGGCAGACAGCTCCCAGTTGCCGAAATCACCGCGCCCGACGAAGGGCTTGGCATCGGTGTGGCCGCTGACGCTGATCTTGTTCGGCACGGCGCGAATGGTGTCGGCCATGGCCAGCAGGATGTCCTCGAAATACGGCTGCAGCTCGGCACTGCCGAGGGCGAACATCGGCCGGTTGGCGGCATCCATGATCTGGATACGCAGGCCGTCCTGGGTGATCTCGAACAGGATCTGGTCCTTGAAGCGCTGCAGCTCGGGGTTTTCCTCGACCTTGTTCTGCAGTTCCTGCAGCAGCAGCTCCAGGCGCTCCTGCTCCATCTTGTCGGCCAGGGTCTCGATCTGATCGGTGCTGACACCGGTTTCGTCCGGCTGACTCTCCGGCGTCTCGGAGATGTCCGGGTTGAGCGTTCGCTCGGGGGCCGGCGTCGGCGTACCGCCGAGGTCGATCGCGTAGGGGCTGGCGCTCTCGGTGAAGCCGATGGGGTCCTGGAAGTAACCGGAAATCGCGCGCTTCTGCTCGGGCGTGGCCGAGGACATCAGCCACATCACCAGGAAGAACGCCATCATCGCCGTGGCGAAGTCGGCGAAGGCGATCTTCCAGGCACCGCCATGATGGCCGCCAGCGCTTTTCTTGACGCGCTTGACGATGATGGGTTGGTTGTTTTCCATGGCTTAGTTGCCGCGCATGGCCTGCTCGAGCTCGCTGAAGCTCGGGCGATGGGCCGGGAACAGCACCTTGCGCCCGAACTCTACCGCCAGGGTCGGCGGCATGCCCGAAGCCGACGCCACCAGGGTCGCCTTGATCGCCTCGTAGAGGTTCAGCTCTTCCTTGGCATCGTGCTCCAGCGCGCCGGACAGCGGGCCGAAGAAGCCGTAGGAAGCCAGAATGCCGAGGAAGGTACCGACCAGGGCCGTCCCCACCTTTTCGCCGATCTGCGCGTTATCCGCCTCGGCGAGAATCGACATGGTGATCACGATACCCAGTACCGCCGCGACGATACCCATGGCCGGCATGCCGTCGGCGACCTTGGCGACCGCATGGGCCGGGTGCTCGACTTCTTCCTTGAGGCTGGCCAGCTCCATGTCGAACAGGCCCTCGAGCTCGTGCGGGGCCATGTTGCCGGACGACATGATGCGCAGGTAGTCGCAGATGAACGCGGTCATGCGGGCATCCTTGAGCACCGCGGGATACTTGCTGAAGATCGGGCTGGCATTCGGGTCTTCGACATCCGCCTCGATGGCCATCATCCCCTCGCGCCGGCTCTTGTTGAGGATCTCATAGAGCAGCTTGAGCACTTCCAGGTAGTAGGTGTGGGTGAAGCGCGAGCCGAACATGCTCAGCGACTTCTTGAACACCGTCATGAACATGCTGCCGGGGTTGGCCTGCAGGAACGCCCCCAGGGCCGCACCACCGATGATGAGCACCTCGAACGGGTGGACCAGTGCCATCAGTTGCCCGCCCGAGAGGATGAACCCACCGAACACGCAGCCGAAGACGACGATGATGCCTATGATTTTTGCCATAAAGGAACGCTTGCAGAGCCAAGAGGATGGGTTATTAAAAACAACCCTTCTAATTATCGGAGCTTATGCGCCAGACTATAGCCAGTTAAGGTCAAAAGCCAGTTCGGCTCAACCCACATGTCGACGCCAAAGCCCCTGCCGCGCACCCTGGACGCCTGGTTGCAACAACTGGCCAAGCTGCCGTTGCCGATCGAACAGCAGCAGCATGTGCGCTTGCGTCGCATCCTGGGCGACAGCCGTCGTACCTGGCGCGAAATTGCCGAAGCCATCGAATCCAGTCCGTCGTTCGCCCTGCAGGTCCTGCGCGAGGCCAACCAGTCGAACAACAGCCTGAGCGAGCCGGCCGAAAGCGTCGAAACCGCGCTCTCGCGTCTCGGCCTGAGTCGTTGCGAAGCCTTGCTGAGTCAGGCGCCAGCGCTGCCGGAAGACGAAATCCCCCTGGCGTTTCGCCAGATCCTGATGATCAGCCAGCACGCCAGCCAGCAGGCTCGCGGCCTGTTCGGCGCCCGCCTGGCGCGCCTGTGGAACGAACTGCACGGCTGCAGCCTGCTGTTCCTCGCCCCCCTGTGGCCGTTGCTGTGCGCCCACCCGCAGTTGTTCGAAGCCTGGGAACAGCGCGTGCTGCTGAAAGGCGAACGCCCCGGGGTGGTGGAGAAGGAGCTGCTCGGCGTGCCGCTGATACAGCTCTGCGTGCGCCTGGCCGAGCGCTGGCGCCTGCCGGAATGGATCGTGCGCGGCTACCGCCTGCTGGAACGCGATCGCCGCCAGTTGATCAAGGCGCTGCACATCGCACGCGACTATGAACATCCCCTGCACCAGCAGCAGATGCTCGACGCGGACACGCCGCTGCGCCACTGGCTGACCCAGCCCAGCAACTGCGTGCTGCTGGCCAACGGCCTGGCCGTCTCCGCCCACCATGCCTGGGACACGCCTCACACCCTGCGCTGGCAGCGACTCACCGGGCTGTACCTGCAACTGCCGCTGAACGAGCTGCAGCAGGAAGTGCATCAGCATGCCGTGAGCAGTGCCCGCCTGCTGCATGACAGTGCATTGTGGCACCCGGCGCAGGCGCTGCTCTGGCCCTGGGATGCACACCGCCTGAAACCGGCCCGCAGTAGCAGCAGTGCCGCCCCACCCCCGCGCGACGACCTCGCCGCCTGGCGCCAGCAGTGTGCACGCCTGCTCGCCGAACCCAGTGCCTTCGCCAATGTGCCGCAACTGACCGCCTGCGCCCGCGACGCCCTGCAGGCCTGTGGCCTGAAACGGGTTCTCGTGCTGCTCGCCGATCGCCAGCACAGCCGCCTGCAAACCCAGCAACAGGCCGGGCTGGACGCCAGCGCGGCAACGCTCAGCCTGGATCCCGCACAGAGCCAGGTCCTCAGGCGCCTGCTCAGCGAGCCGGGCCAGCTGCGTCTCACGCCCGCCAACGTCGCCAAGTTCTCCGCGCTGCTGCCGGGCAACCTCAAGGCTCTGTTCCCCAGCGAGCATCTGCTGCTGCGCTCCCTGGCCAGCAACGGCCGGGTGGTCATGCTGCTGGTGGCCGACCAGGGCGGCCAGCCGCTCAACGAGGTCTGCCTGCAGGCGTTCGGCAAGACCGTCCAGTGCATCGAGCGCGCCCTGGGCAGCTTCGCCCGCCGTGGACGCTGACGCCCCTCGGTTTCCGCTACAATCGACCTCTTTTCATTTAGGGACGCTGCCATGTCCGCCTTCGACAACCTGCCTCTGGTGATCGAGCCCGCTGAACTGGAAGCGCGCCTGGACGCGCCCGAGCTGATCCTGCTCGACCTCAGCAGCGCAGCACGCTACGCCAGCGGCCACATACCCGGCGCGCGCTGGGCCGACGCCAAGCGCACGCAGCTGGGCCAACCGCCGGCACCCGGCCTGCTGCCCGAACGGGCGCAACTCGAAGCCTTGTTAGCCGATATCGGCCATCGCCCGGATGCCACCTACGTGGTCTACGACGACGAAGGCGGCCCCTGGGCCGGGCGCTTCATCTGGCTGCTCGACGTGATCGGCCATGCCCGCCACCACTTCCTCAACGGCGGCCTGCAGGCCTGGATCAGCGACGGCCGGCCCCTGAGCCAGACAACCCCCGTGGTCTCGCGTACCCAGGTGTCGCTGACGCTGAGCGACGAACCCACGGCCACCCGCGAATACATCCAGCAGCGCCTGAACGCCGCCGACCTGGCCATCTGGGATGTACGCGGCGAGGACGAATACCGTGGCGAGAAACTCAGCTCCGCACGCGGCGGGCACATCCCCGGCGCCACGCACTTCGAATGGACCGCCGCAATGGACCCGCAGCGCGGCATGCGCATCCGCACGGATATCGGCGACGTCCTGCACGATCTCGGCATCACCCCGGACAAGGAAGTGATCACTCACTGCCAGACCCATCGCCGCTCGGGTTTCAGCTACGTGGTCGCCAAGGCGCTGGGTTATCCGCGCGTGAAGGCCTACGCTGGTTCCTGGTCCGAATGGGGCAACCTGCCCGATACACCTGTCGAACGCTGACGCCGTCGACCATCAGTTGCACCCGGCACGGGGATGCCTGCGCCGACTCAGAACCCTCAAGGAAACACGATGAAACAACGTCTCTTCATTCTCAGTCAGTACCTGCTGCCTCATCACCTGCTGTCGCGCCTGATCGGCTACGTTGCCGAATGCCGTATCGGCTGGCTGAAGAACCCGCTGATCTCGTGGTTCGCCAAGCAGTACCAGGTCGACATGAGCGAAGCGCAGGTGGAAGACCTGCGTGCCTTCGAACACTTCAACGCCTTCTTCACCCGTGCGCTGAAAGAAGGCGCCCGTCCACTGGACGAGACGGCGGGCGCGATCCTCTGCCCGGCCGACGGCGCGATCAGCCAGCTGGGTGCCATCGAGCATGGCCGCATCTTCCAGGCCAAGGGCCACAGTTTCAGCGCGGTGGAACTGCTCGGCGGCGACACCGAGCGTGCCGCACCCTTCATGGGCGGTCAGTTCGCGACCGTCTACCTCTCGCCGAAGGACTACCACCGCGTCCATATGCCGCTGGGCGGCACGCTGAAGGAAATGGTCTACGTACCGGGGCGCCTGTTCTCGGTGAACCAGACCACGGCCGAGAACGTGCCGGAACTGTTTGCCCGCAACGAACGCGTGGTCTGCCTGTTCGACACCGAGCGCGGCCCGATGGCCGTGGTGCTGGTCGGCGCGATGATCGTCGCCAGCGTCGAGACCGTCTGGGCCGGCCTGGTCACCCCGCCCAAGCGCGAGCTGAAGAGCACCCGCTACGATGCCGAATCCCGCGGGCCGATCGAACTGGCCAAGGGCGCGGAAATGGGCCGTTTCAAGCTGGGCTCCACCGCCATCGTGCTGTTCGGCCCGGAGCAGATGAAGTGGGCCGAAGAGCTGAGCGCCGGCAGCGCAGTGCGCATGGGGCAGGCGCTGGGCCAGGCCCTGGACTGAAATCCGCACGAACTGAACCCGCATGTCGACCCTTTGGTCATAAATCCGTAGGCTGCCGAGGCAGACCGTCCTTGAGGACGGCTGCCAGCGCAGCCAGATGCTGCTAGAGTTCGAAAGACTATTACTAGAGCCGCTTGTCATCGTGTGGCCGGAGTATCCGAGTTCGATGGATAGACAGAGTCCCCACCTTCAGTTGTTGCGCGTCCCCACACCGAGCAAGCAAAGCCTCAGCTTCTGCGACGGCACTCCTCGCGACCTCAAGCGCTGGATTGCCGCACTGCCCAAGGCGAACATCGGTGAGACCGCGCGCCAGCTGTATCAGAGCCTGGTGGAACTCAACCAACTGGTCACGCCATCGGACAACCGCCTGCAACTGCTGGAAATGCTGCGCCCGGAAGTGAGCTTCGTGTGCCAGCACCTGGAGCGCCACTTCCTCAACCAGGCCATCGTCCTCGACGAACGTCCACGCAAGGTCGCCAACCTCTGCCAGGCCCTGCAGAACCACCTCGCCGTCGGCTACAAGCTGATCATTTCCCGCGTCATCGAGCGCACCGGCAAGGATCGCGACCAGTTGCTCGCGGTCGCCCTGCAGCGTGCCAGCCACAGCCTTTGCAGCCCGTTGATTCGCGCCAGCCAGCTGTACTGCCCGGTGCCGGAAGGGCTCTGGCTGGAGCTGCATCAGCTCTATCAGATCGCCGTCGAACAGCGCCTGCAGCGCCAGGTCATCCGCGATCCGCTGGCCCGTCACACCCAGGGTCTGAGCACCGAGCAGACCTACGTGACCGCGCTGCTGCTCGGCTGCGCACGCACCAACCAGATGCGCCAGAACGGCATTGCCCGCCTGGCCGAAGCGCTGGAACCCTGGAGCGCCCTGGTCAAGCTGCAGGCGGGTGATCACCCTGACAGCCTGTTCGTCCTCGCCCCACAGGTCGACGGGCCGCCGCGTTACAAGTCCCTGTACCAGAGCGGTGAACTGCACAACCTGCTGGGCATCGACACGCAGCCGCTGGTCGATGCGATCAAGGATCATCTGGAGCTGCCGGAAGAGGAACGCGGCCAGTCGCGCCTGGCGATTCCCGACGGCATCAGCCTGGACCTGCTACAGCATGTCGCGGCCGCCTGGGGAGACATCGCCGAACGCACCTTCCAGCGCACACCGGGCCAGGGCAATCTGACCCTGTGCATCGGCATGACGGCGTTGCACTTCTTCCTCGCTGGCCGCCGCTCCTTCGCCGACGTGCTCAAGCGCCCGGTCGAACTCGGCGCCGCAGTGTTCAAGCCGACCACCGGCGAACCGGACGTCTGGTCCAACGCATTCGACGCGCAGCGCAACGCGGTGGACGACATCCACTTCGAGGAAATCCAGTACACCAAGGTCACGCCCGGCGAGCAGGCACAACCCGAGAACAGCGGCGAGACCTACCCGACCTACCCGCTGGCCATCGTCAACCACAGCCCGGGCGGCTATTGCCTGTCCTGGCCCAAGGACGTGCCCAGCCAGCTGCAGGCCGGCGAGCTGCTGGGCGTGCAGGACAGCCCGAGCCAGGGCTGGAGCGTGGCGATCGTGCGCTGGATTCGCCAGGTCCGGGGCGGCGGCACGCAGATGGGCATCGAGCTGATCGCCCCGCATGCCCGACCTTGCGGTCTGCAACTGCTGCGCAAGGCCGAGCAGAACAGCCAGTACCTGCGTGCACTGCTGCTGCCGGAAATCAGCGCCATCTCGCGCCCGGCCAGCCTGATCACGCCGCGCCTGCCCTTCCAGGAAGGCAGCAAGGTGCTGATCAACGACCATGGCGAGGAGCATCGTGCGGTGCTGACGCGCAAACAGGTCAGCACCGGCAGTTTCAGCCAGTTCGAATATCGCCGTGTCGGTGAGGAAGAGGGCGCGGCCGGGACGCCGGTCACAGCCTCGCAAAGCCAGAAGCCTGCTGGGGAGGAAGATTTTGACTCGCTCTGGAAGTCGCTGTAGGCTCCGACCCACTCACCATTTGTCGCCTTTTCGCGCCCGTTCGGCGCGGTATTGACCCTTCTATGGCCATCGAAAAAAAAACCATCCGCCTGCTGATTCTCGAGGATTCGCAGAACGAAGCCGAGCGCCTGGTCAGTCTGTTCCGCAATGCCGGACACGCGACGCGTGTCCATCGCCTGACCTCCAGCGAAGACCTCGCTGAAGCCCTGCAGCACACCTGGGACCTGCTCATCTGTGCACCGAGCAGCGAACGCCTCGACCCGAGCGAGGCGATTGGCGCCATCCGCCGCCAGGCCAAGGACATCCCCGTGGTGCAGCTGGTCGACGGCAACGACTCCGAGACCATCACCGAGGCCCTGCTGTTCGGCGCTCAGGATGCCCTGCCGCAAGGCGAGGATGAACGCCTGGTCCTGGTGGCCAAGCGCGAGCTGGCCAACCTCGAGGAACGCCGCGCCCGTCGCGCCGCCGAAGTGGCCCTGCGTGAGGCGGAAAAACGCTGCCAGCTGCTGCTGGAGAGTTCGGTAGACGCCATCACCTACGTGCACGACGGCATGCACATCTATGCCAACCGCGCCTACCTGGAGCTGTTCCGCTACGAAGATGGCGACGAGCTCGAAGGCATGCCGATGATCGACCTGATCGCCAGTGCCGATCAGAGTGCCTTCAAGGACTTCCTGAAGAACTACCAGAGCGCCGAGGGTGACGCCGAGCTGAGCTGCCAGGGCATGCGTGCGGACGGCAGCGGCTTCGCCGCCCAGATGAGCTTCTCGCCGGCCACCTACGACGGCGAGCCGTGCATCCAGGTGGTCATCCGCGCGGAAACCTCGAATGCCGAACTGGAAGAAAAGCTGCGCGAAATCAGCAGCCAGGATCTGGTGACCGGCCTGTTCAACCGCAACCACTTCCTCGAGCTGATGGATGGCGCCGCCGAGCGTGCCGTCAGCACCGGCCAGCCGTCGACCCTCGCCTACATCCGCGTCGACCGCTACGCCGGCATGCAGGGCGAGATCGGCCTGGCCGGCATCGACCTGCTGCTGACCGACCTGGCCGGCCTGCTGCGCGCGTACTTCCCGGCGGACACCCAGCTGGCTCGCTTTGGCGACGACGTGTTCACGGCGCTGCTGCCGGGCCAGTCCCCCGAGCAATGCGAGGCTAGCCTCACCGCCCTGCTGAAGAAGATCGAGGGGCACCTGTTCGATGTCAGCGGGCGCACCGCCCAGACCACCCTGTCGATCGGCGTCGCCGGCCTCAGCGAGAAGACCGCCAAGGCCCAGGTAGTCATCGATCGTGCCCACCGCTGCGCGGACGAGCTGGCCGATGGCAACGCCATCAAGCTGTTCAACCCGGCTGCCGAGCTGGCCGCCGCGGCCAATCGTGGCAACCTGCTGGCGATGGTGCAGCAGGCGCTGGAGAACAACAGCTTCCGCCTGCTGTTCCAGCCGATCATCAGCCTGCGTGGCGACGCCCACGAGCACTACGAAGTCCTGCTGCGCCTGCTCAACCCGCAAGGCGAGGAGGTCCCGCCGACGCAGTTCCTGACCGCTGCCAGGGATGCCGGGCTGGGTGAGAAGATCGACCGCTGGGTGATCCTCAACTCGATCAAGCTGCTTGCCGATCACCGCTCGAAAGGCCACAACACCCGCCTGTTCGTGCACCTGTCCAGTTCCAGCCTGCAGGATCAGACCCTGCTGCCCTGGCTCAGCGTGGCGCTCAAGGCCGCTCGCCTGCCGTCCGACTCGCTGGTGTTCCAGTTCAGCGAGCCTGATGCCATCGCCTACCTGAAGCAGGCCAAGGCATTGACCCACGGGCTCGCGGAGCTGCACTGCAAGGTCGCCCTGAGCCAGTTCGGCTGTGCGCTGAACCCGTTCAACACGCTCAAGCACCTGCAGGTGGACTTCGTCAAAGTCGACGGCTCCTTCTCCCAGGACCTGAACAACGCCGACAATCAGGAAGCCCTCAAGACCCTGCTCAGCAGCCTGCACGCCCAGGCCAAGCTGACCATCGTGCCCTTCGTCGAGAGCGCCAGCGTGCTGGCCACCTTGTGGCAGGCCGGGGTCAACTTCATCCAGGGTTACTACCTGCAGGGCCCGAGCCAGTCGATGGACTACGACTTCTCGGCCGGCGACGAGTAATGCCGCAGACACGAAAAAGCCGCCTCATGGGCGGCTTTTTCGTTGGGCCCGGAAAGCCGCTCAGTCCTGCCCTTCGCGGTCACGGAAGCCCAGCAGGTAGAGAATGCCGTCCAGACCGAGCGTGGAGATCGCCTGCTTGGCCGACTGCTTGACCAGCGGCTTGGCCCGGAAGGCCACGCCGAGCCCGGCCAGGCCGAGCATCGGCAGGTCGTTGGCGCCATCGCCGACGGCGATGGTCTGCTCCAGCTGCAGACCTTCCTTCTGCGCCAGCTCACGCAGCAGGTCCGCCTTGCGCTGGGCATCGACGATGGGCTCGACGGCCACACCGGTCACCTTGCCGTTCTCGATCTGCAGTTCGTTGGCGAACACGTAGTCGATGCCGAGCTTGGCTTGCAGCTGGCGGGCGAAGTAAGTGAAACCACCGGAGAGAATCGCCGTCTTGTAGCCCAGGCGCTTGAGCTCGGCGAACAGCACTTCGGCACCTTCGGTCAGGCGCAGCGAGGCACCGATCTCTTCCAGCACATCCTCGGACAGGCCCTGCAGCAGGCTCAGGCGCTCCTTGAAGCTGGCGCGGAAATCCAGCTCGCCGCGCATCGCCCGCTCGGTGATCTCGGCGACCTGCTCACCGACCCCGGCCGCCTTGGCCAGTTCATCGATGACCTCGGCCTCAATCAGCGTCGAGTCCATGTCGAACACCGCCAGGCGACGGTTACGGCGGAACACCGAGTCGCGCTGGAAGGCGATGTCGACGTTGAGTGCCTGCGCCACGCTGAGGAACTCGGCGCGCAGCGCGACGGGGTCGGCCGGCTCGCCACGCACGGAGAATTCGATGCAGCCCTTGCCCTGCTCGGCGGGCATGTCCAGCGGCATGCGCCCGGACAGGCGATCGATGTGGTCGATGTTCAGCCCGTACTTGGCGGTGATCGCACTGACCCGCTGCAACTGCTCGGCGCTGACCTTGCGCGTCAGCAGGGTGACGATATGGCGAGCCTTGCCCTGGCCACCGACCCACTGCCGATAGTCCTCTTCGGAAACCGGGGTGAAACGCACCTGCTGCTCGAGTTCGTAGGCGGTGAACAGCAGGTCCTTGAGCACGGCCTGGGAACGGCCGTTGTCCGGAATCTCGATGAGGATGCCGAACGACAGGGTGTCATGGATCACCGCCTGGCCGATATCGAGGATATTCACCCCGCCCTGGGCCAGTACGCCGGTGATGGCGGCGGTGAGTCCGGGGCGATCCTCGCCGGTGATGTTGATCAGGACGATCTCGCGCAAGACGCACCCTCCAAGGCAGACGATTGAGGCGGGCCAGTGGCGAATGAGCCACCGACCGACGAAAAGGCGCACATTCTACCCAGTTTCCTGCCGATCCGGGCAGCCGCGCGCTTTGCCCGCCCCAGGCCGCTCGCTATACTGCGCGGCATCTTCAGTCGACAAGAGCCGAGCTCTGTGAACCGGCCCGCGCCCGTCAAGCCCGACAATTTCTTCATCATGATCTTCCACGCGCTGCGCCAGCGGCGGGTGCCTCTGGTGCTGCGCATCGCCAGCCACAGCCTGCTGCTGGTGGCGCTGGCGATGCTCATCTATGCCTGGGTCATGGGCATGCAGTTCAAGCAGGCCATGCAGCAGCAGGCCGACGCCCTGGGCCAGAGCCTGATCACCCAGACCGCCGCCTCCGCCACCGAGCTGCTGGTGTCCAACGACATCCTCAGCCTCAATGTGCTGCTCAACAACCTGGCGAAGAACCCGCTGGTGGCCCATGCGGCCATCTACAGCGTGGACAACCGCATCCTCGCCGAGTCCGGCACTCGCCCGACCCGCAGCATGCTGGGCGAAAGCGACGGCCTGTACTCCACGCAGATCACGTTCCAGGAAGTGATCGCCGGGCAGTTGCGCATCAGCCTGGACATGCGCCAGTTCCAGCAACCGATGACCATCAGCCTGCAGAGCATGGGCATTCTCAGCCTGATCCTGCTGGCCCTGACCCTGTCGCTGAGCATGCGCCTCGGTCGGCACATCTCCACGCCGCTGCTGCAGCTGCGGCTCTGGCTGCGCGACCCGGACGACCCGGCACCAGGCGCGGGGCGCAATGACGAGATCGGTGACCTGGCGCGCCAGCTGCAGGCGCGCCTGGTACCGGAAAAGCCCGAACCCGAGCCGGAAGAGTTGGAAGAGCTGGAAGACGACGCCCTGCTCGACACCGGCGACTACCCGCAGGAAAGCAACGACGTCGACTTCGAGCAGGAAGCGCAGCCGCTGGCGGAGCACGGCATCGACGCAGACGCAGCCGATGATGACGACGAGGCCCTCAAGCCCTGGCCCGATTCGATCGAACCGGAGGACCCTTTCGCCGACCTGCGTGACGAAGCGGACGACAGTGCGCCCAGTGCCCCGCTCCAGCCACCGCGCCAGGCACAGGCCAGCGCCGTGCTGGCCATCCAGCTCGGCGCCCAGGAACAGCTGCGACGCCTGCCGCGCACACGCCTGCTGGACCTGCTGGAGCGCTACCGGGCCTGTCTGGAACAGGCCTCCGCGCTGTATCAGGGGCAACTGCACACCCTCAAGGACGGCAGCAGCCTGATGCTGTTCCACGAGCGCGAGTGCGGCGAGGACTACCTGACCCACGCCATCTGCTGCGGCGAGCTGATGCGCGCCCTCGGCCACGCCCTGCAGATCGAGGTGGCCGACAGCGGCATCACCCTGCAACTGCAGCTGGGCCTGACCCTCGGCAGCGACCTGGAAGCACTCGGCCAGGCCGAACTGCTGCTCAGCGACAGCGCCCTGGACGCCCTCGCCCTGTCGCAACACAGCCGCAACCTGCTGCTGGTCGAGCAACGGGTCGCACAGGACAGCCTGGCCCGCCAGCGTGCACGCATTCGTCCGATCGCCAGCCCCGAGGGTGCGAGCTGCGTCGAGCGCCTGCTCGACCCCTATCCGGCCCTGCTGGAAAGACAGCTGACGCGCATGCACGAAAGCCGGGCGCACTGACGCCCGGTATCGGCCTAGGCGCTGGCCTGGGCTCGCCGCTGCGGCGTCGGCACCCCGTAGCGCTGCAGCCAGTCCTTCCAGCGCACGCGCTCGTCACGCACCAGCCAGCCGTCCTGCTCGGCGAAGCTTTCCGACAGCCACAGCCCCCGCGTGCTGACTGCCTGCAGCTCGCCCTTGCGCAGGGTGAACAGGCCGCCGCTGGGCGCCCCCTGATGCAGTGCCAGCAAGTAGATATCCGGGCGCCGACGCTCCAGGCGGGCGACCAGGCGCCCGTCCTCCAGGCACTCATCGACATGGAACAGACTCAGCTGCCGGGCGTCGCGTGGCAGCTCCAGACTCATGTCATAGACCAGTTGCAGGGACGCGGTGGGCAGATGCACATAGGCACGCGGGCGCTCCAGCAAGGTCAGGTTGCCGCACTGCACCGGCCGCGCGGCCCCTGACAGCGGGCTGAGGCGAAAGTGGCTGGCCTCGCGGTAGCGCAGGGCGCCCTGATAGGGCGTCGGCAGCCAGGTATCGGCAAAGCGTCCGGCCAGCCAGCCCTCGGCACTTTCCAGCAGGCACTCCTCGGCGACTTCCTGGATGGCGGTGAGCAGCGGCAGGTTCAGTTCGTGCGCAGGTACGTAACCGGAGATCAGCTTGAGCACGGTGTCGCCACGATCCGGGCGACGCTGGCGCACCAGCAACCAGTAGTCGCGCCCATGCAGGCGCAGGGTCAGACGTACCGACACACCGAGATTGGCCAGTTCCACGGCAAAGCGCGAGCTGTCGGCCACCTCGACCGGGCGGCGGCGTTCCAGCATCTGCTGGAAGTTCAGGGGCACGCCCAGGCTCTGATAACGCAGGCCATCGGCCGTGGCCTCGACGAACAATGGCAGCGTCTTGAAGTTACTCGGGTCCTTGCGGATCAGCGTACGCGACATCTCGACTCCTTGTTCCGGCTTGGCGCGGATGCGACCGGGCAGCCGCCCTCCACACGAGGATCAGGGTGAAACGAAACCGCTCAAGGCTGCCCCAAGGCCGGCGCCGAACACAAGCCCGGCCTGTAAGAGGACGTGACCGCAGCCGCTCAGCGCAGGCCCTGCAACACGGCGGCGACGGTGGCCACGTTGGCGGCCAGGTGCGCCGGCGTGATGGTGCCGACGATGGCGCTGCCGACGCCCGGGTGCGCGAAGATCAGCTCGAAACTGGCGCGCACCGGGTCGACCCCCTCGGCCAGGCAGGCATGGCCGCTGGCCAGCGCCTTCTTGATCAGAATGCCCTTGGCGTGAGTGGCAGCGTAGTCCAGCACCGGCTTTTCGCCCTGCTCGCTCAGGTTATAGGTGACCATGGCGCAGTCACCCTCTTCCAGCGCCAGCAGGCCCCCCTCGACGGTCTTGCCGGAAATCCCGTAGCCGAGGATCTTGCCCTCGCGCTTGAGCGCCGCCAGCGTGTCGTACACCCCGGTGTCACGCAGCACCGCCAGGTCGTTACCGTCGGAATGCACCAGCAGCAGGTCGATACGATCGGTCTCCAGGCGCTTGAGGCTGCGCTCCACCGAGAGGCGGGTATGCGCGGCGGAGAAGTCGAAGCGCGACTGCCCCTGCTCGAACTCTTCGCCGGTCTTGCTGACGATCACCCACTCGTCGCGCTGGCCACGCAGCAGCGGGCCGAGACGCTGCTCGCTGACGCCATAGGCCGGCGCGGTGTCGATCAGGTTGATGCCCAGTTCACGCGCCTGGCGCAGCAAGGCGCTCGCCTGCGCGTCATCGGGGATGGTGAAGCCGTTGGGGTACTTCACCCCCTGGTCGCGCCCGAGCTTGACCGTGCCCAGTCCCAGCGGCGATACGCGCAGGCCGGTAGAGCCCAGCGGGCGATGCAGATCGTGCAGGGTGGCGCTCATGGCAGCAGCGTCTCCCATACCGGCTGCCCCAGCGCCGGGCGCGGCAGCTCGGGCAACGACGCATGATGCGCCGGCGTCACCCCGTCGCGCTGCAGCGTCGCCAGGACCCGATCGGCGAAGTCCGGCGCCAGCGCCAGCTTGGTCGGCCAGCCCACCAGCAGGTTCTGCTGTTCGGCGAGAAAGGCATTGTCCGGGCGCACCAGCCCCGATTGCGCGGGCTCGGCGCGGTCCACACGCAAGGTTGCCCAACGCGTCTGGCTCTGGTCCACCCAGGGCAGCAGCGCCGCCATCTCCTTCTGCGCTGCTGCGACCTGCGCGCCTTCGTCACGCGCCACGCCGTCGGCCTCGGCCAGGTCGCCACCGAGGTACCAGACCCATTGGCCATCGGCCGCCGGGTGGGTGGTGACGGTGACGCGCGGCTTCGGTCCGCCGCCGAGACAATGGGCATACAGCGGCTTCAGCGCCGGCCCCTTGGCCAGCACCATGTGCAGCGGCCGCAATTGCTGAACCGGCTGCTCGATGCCCAGGGCCGCGAGCAATTCGGCATTGCCGGCACCGGCACTGAGCACCACGCGCTGGGCGCGAATCTCGCGGCCATCGACGATCAGCCCGCACAGTTCATCGCCTTCACGCAGCGGCTCGACCTGCCGGCCAGCCAGCAGCCCATCGCCAGCCAGCTCGGCCAGGCGGGCGATCAGGCTGGGCACATCGAGCACCAGCTCGGCGAGCCGATAGACCTTGCCCTTGAACTTCGGGTGCTGCAGCGCCGGCGGCAACTGCTCGCCCTTGACCTGGTCGACGCGCCCGCGCACCGCCTTGCTGGCGAAGAAGCTGGTGAGGTTGCCGGCCAGGGTGCCCGGCGACCACAGGTAATGCGCGTCGGAAAGGATACGCACGCCGGACAGGTCCAGCTCGCCAGCGCCGGCCAGCGCCTCGCGCCAGCGTCGCGGCATGTCGGCGATGGCTTCGGAAGCACCGGTCAGCGCGCCGTGCAGGGCGTACTTGGCGCCACCATGGATGATGCCCTGCGACTTCAGGCTCTGCCCGCCGCCCAGGCTGCCGCACTCCACCAGAACGGTGGCGAAGCCCTGGCGACGCAGGCGTGCATTGAGCCAGAGGCCGGCGATACCACCGCCGACGATCAGGACATCGGTGCTGAGAGACTGGGACATGAACGGGCCTCGGCGAAAAACAGGCGCGCAGTATAACCCGCCTGCCCTCGCGCCCGTCGGCCGATCAGTGCCCGGTCGACTGGGAGAACAGCTGGATCACCACCACGCCGCTGACGATCAGGCCCATGCCCAGCATGGCCGGCAGATCGGGTTTCTGCTGGTAGATGAAGGCCGCAGCGATGCTCACCAGCACGATGCCCAGGCCGGCCCAGATGGCATAGGCAATGCCCACCGGGATAGTGCGCACCACCAGCGTCAGCATCCAGAACGCGATGCCATAGCCGCCCACCACCAGCAACAGCGGCAGCGGCTTGTTGAAGCCCTCGATGGCCTTCATCGAGGTGGTGGCGAGCACTTCGGCGGCAATGGCGATGGCCAGGTAGAAGTATCCGGGCATGATGGCGACTCCTGAAAGAATGCCCGGGATTCTAAGGACTTCGACGATGGGATAAAGTCATTACCTATCAACAAGACAGATAGGTTGACCATGAACTGGAACCTCGACCAGCTCCATCTGTTCGTCCGCACGGCCGAAAGCCGCTCGTTCTCGGCGGTGGCACGGGAAACCGGGCGCGCCCAGTCCGCCGTGAGCACGGCGATCGCCCTGCTCGAAAGCGACCTCGGCGTGACCCTGTTCGAGCGCAGCAGCGGGCGGCAGCCACGCCTGACCGAGGCCGGCAGCGCCCTGCTGGAAGAGGCGCGCAGCGTGCTGCAGCAATGCGAGCGCCTGGATGCTCGCGCACTCGGCCTGGCCCAGGGGCAGGAGGCACGCCTGCGCCTGGCGCAGGACGAAGCCATGCCCTACCAGCCGGTGCTGGCTAGCCTGGAGGCCCTGGCCGAGGCCTTTCCGCTGCTGGAGGTACAGCTCGCCAGCGGCGCGCAAGGCGACGTGGCGCGCAAGCTGCTGCAGCGTCAGGCGGACCTCGGCCTGCTGTTTCATCATGAGCAGATGCCACGCGAGCTGGAGAGTCAGCACCTGGGCAGCATCGAGATGGTCACCGTGTGCAGCCCGCACCACCCCCTGGCCAGGCTCGCCAGCGTGGAGCGCCGCGATCTCGCCGAGCATCGCCAGCTGCTGATGACGCCCCAGGACAGTCACTATCCCGGCGGCGAGCAGATCAGCCCGCTGGTGTGGCGCGCCGACAGCTTCTACGCGATGGCCGAGCTGGTGGTTCGCGGCCTTGGCTGGGCCTGGCTGCCGCGTCACGTGGCGCAGTATCCGACCTACCAGGGCCACCTGCAGGAACTGCGCAGCGACTGGGCGCCGTTGCCACTGGTGGTGGAACTGGTCCGCCGCCGCGACGGCGCGCTCGGCCCCGCTGCCAACTGGCTGGCGGACTGCCTGGCACGCGAGCTGTTGCGCCCACCGGCATGATCGCCCTTCCAGCACCCGGCCGGCAGCGATAAGCTGCGCGCCCATGAACAGACACCTCTACACCCTGCTGCTGCACCTGGCCCTGCCACTGATCGCCCTGCGCCTGGCGCTGCGCGCACGCAAGGCGCCCGCCTACGCGCGCCGTATCAAGGAGCGTTTTTCCTTCGCCCTGCCGCCGCTGAAACCCGGCTGCATCTGGGTGCATGCCGTGTCGGTCGGTGAAAGCATCGCCGCCGCGCCGATGATCCGCGCCTTGCAGGCGCGTTACCCCGAGCTGCCGATCACCGTCACCTGCATGACCCCGACCGGCTCCGAACGCATCCAGGCCCTGTTCGGCGACAGCGTGCAGCACTGCTACCTGCCCTACGACCTGCCCTGGGCGGCCGCACGCTTTCTCGATCGGGTCCGCCCGCGCCTGGCCGTGGTGATGGAAACCGAACTGTGGCCGAACCACATTCATCAGTGCGCCAGGCGCGGTATTCCGGTAGCGCTGGCCAATGCGCGCCTGTCCGAACGCTCGGCACGTGGCTATGCACGCTTTGGCAAACTCACCGCACCGATGCTCGCCGAACTATCGCTGATCGCCGTGCAGACCCAGGCCGAAGCGCAACGCTTTCTCGACCTGGGCGCACGTCCTGACTGCGTGGAAGTGACCGGCTCGATCAAGTTCGACCTGAAGATCGACGCTGAGCTGCTGCAGCGTGCCGCCGAGCTGCGCCGCCAGTGGCAGGCCGAGCAGCGCCCGGTGTGGATCGCCGCCAGTACCCATGCGGGCGAAGACGAGATCGTCCTCGCCGCCCATCGCCAGTTGCTGGAGACGCGGCCGAACGCGCTGCTGATCCTGGTACCGCGCCACCCCGAGCGCTTCAACTCGGTCCATGAACTTTGCCTCAGCGATGGACTGACGACGCGCCGACGCTCCAGCGGTGAAGTGCTGCAGGCCGGCGACCAGGTGCTGCTCGGCGACACCATGGGTGAACTGCTGTTTCTCTATGCGCTGGCGGACATCGCCTTCGTCGGCGGCAGTCTGGTGGCCAACGGCGGGCACAACCTGCTGGAACCCGCTGCGCTGGGCAAGCCGGTGCTGAGTGGCCCGCACCTGTTCAACTTCCTCGAGATCGCCGCGCAACTGCGCGCGGCCGGCGCGCTGAGCGAAGTGGCGGACGCCGCGCAACTGGCTGAGCGCACCGCCACCCTGCTGGACACCCCGGCCGAAGCCCAGCGCATGAGCGCAGCCGGCCTGGCCGTGCTCAAGGCCAACCAGGGCGCCCTGGAGCGTCTGCTCGACGGCCTGCGCCGCCTGCTCTAGCCCATGCCGGTGGATTGCAGGGCGCCGCGACGATAGCGCCGAAAAACGAAAAAGCCCGACTCAGGTCGGGCTTTTTTCTTCGCTCACAACGGATCAGAAATCCTGGTTGTTCTGCAGGCGCGCCTCGGCGGCAGTGGCCAGGTCCGGCGGCAGGAAGTCCTTGTCCGGGTTGTAGTCCGGCTTGAGGAAGCTGCCCAGGGCATCCAGGTCGGCCGGGCTGAGGGTGCCAGCCGCCTGCTTCAGGCGCAGGTTGTTGAGGATGTAGTCGTAGCGCGCATCGTTGTAGTTGCGCACGGCGCTGTACAGCTGACGCTGGGCGTCGAGCACATCGACGATGTTGCGGGTACCAACCTGGTAGCCGATCTCGGTGGCCTCCAGCGCGCTCTGGTTGGAGATGATCGACTGGCGCCGCGCCTGCACGGTTTCCACGTCGGTGTTCACCGCACGGAACAGGTTGCGGGTGTTCTGCACCACCTGACGACGCAGGCTCTCGCGCAGTTGCTCGCTCTGCCCCAGACGCTGGTAAGCCTCGCGCACCTGCGAACTGGTCAGGCCGCCGCTGTACAGCGGGATGTTCAGTTGCAGGCCGATGGAGCGCTGCGCAACGTCACCGCTGTAACGCGGCGCCCCAAAGGTGCCCGAGTTGGTGAAGCCCAGGCTGTCGTTGTCGCCCTTCTGATAGCTGGCCACGGCATCCAGGGTCGGCGCATGGCCGGCCTTGCGCTGGCGCAGGTTTTCCTCGGCGGCCGTCACGGCGTACAGGCTGGCTTGCAGGTTAAGGTTCTGCGCGGCAGCGGTATCGACCCAGGACTTGGCGTCGTTCGGCGTCGGCGCCAGCACCGGCAGGGAGTGGACGATCCCCTCGACGGCGACATAGTCACGGTTGGTCAGCGCGATCAGCGCTTCGAAGGCGTCGTCCACCGCGCGCTCGGCGAGCAGACGGTTGGCGCGGGCCGTGTCGAAACCGGCCTGCGCCTCGAGCACATCGGTCTTGTCGGAGAGGCCGACGTCGAAACGCTCGTTGGCCTGGTCCAGCTGGCGCTTGAATGCCGCTTCCTCGGCCTTGGTCGAGGCCAGGTTGTCCTGGGCACGGAGCACGGCGAAGTAGGTCTCGGCGCTCTGCAGGATCAGGTTCTGCTCGGTGGCGGACAGCTCCAGGGCCGCCTGCTCGCTGGTGGCTTCTGCCGCCTGCAGCTGGAACCAGCGGTCGGCGCGGAACAGCGGCTGGCTGAGGTTGGCCTGATAGACCAGGCCACTGCGCGAGAGGGTGGCACTCGGCGAATCGACGTTCGTGCGCGTATCGCCATAGTTGGCGCCGGCGGAGAGGTTGGGCAACAGACCGGCCCTGGCCTGCGGCACCACTTCACGACGCGCCTGATAGTCGGCACGGGCGGCGGCGATATCGGCGTTGTTCTTCGCGGCCTCCTGATAAACGGTGACCAGGTCGGTCTTGCTGGACAGCGGGGCCTCTTCGGCCTGAGCCAGGCCCACCGTCGCGGCGGCCACGGCAAGGGCCAGGGAAAGTCTGCGCAACATGAATGTCGATCCTTGAATAGGCGGTAATCGCCAAGGCTACGGGGCGCCACGGGCGAGGGTCAAGCGCGCCATGGGCGTGAACAGTCTAGCTGGCGGCAAGCTATGTTGCTCGTCGGGAACAATCGGCCCGGCGCAAGGCTGACGGTCCGTTTCCGACGCACGGGTCGAGTTTTTTTGACCGCCGGGTTGGTTTTATTCCATCAGCTTGATTAGACTGCCCGAGTTCTTGTCGGGGTGCCCCAAATGCGGGGCTGAGATTGGCAGCTGCCGGATCCCGTTGAACCTGATCAGGTTAAGGCCTGCGTAGGGAACAAGATGTCCTCGCCAGCGTCCGGCGAGTCCTCTCGACACCGCCTGTGGTGTATCTCGCGCCCCTCGTCCGCTCAGGTTCCAACTCCGACACCTATCCCGGAGAGAGCCTTGATGAGCACACAACAACAAAAGAACCTGAGTGAATCGGCACAGGTCGACCAGCAGTCGGTACAGCCCTTCCCCCGTTCGCAGAAAGTCTACGTCCAGGGCTCGCGCCCGGACATCCGCGTGCCGATGCGCGAGATCAGCCTGGACGTGACGCCGACCGATTTCGGTGGCGAGATCAACGCCCCGGTCACCGTCTATGACACCTCCGGCCCGTACACCGACCCGAACGTCAGCATCGACGTACGCAAGGGCCTGGCCGACGTGCGCAGCGCCTGGATCGAGGATCGCGGCGACACCGAGAAACTGCCCGGCCTCTCTTCCGAGTTCGGCCAGCGCCGCCTCAACGACGCCGAACTCTCCGCCATGCGCTTCGCCCACGTGCGCAACCCACGCCGGGCCAAGGCCGGCCACAACGTCAGCCAGATGCACTACGCCAAGAAGGGCATCATCACGCCCGAGATGGAGTACGTCGCCATCCGCGAGAACATGAAACTGGCCGAGGCACGCGAAGCCGGCCTGCTCGACGAGCAGCATGCCGGGCACAGCTTCGGCGCCAACATCCCGAAAGAGATCACCCCGGAGTTCGTGCGCAGCGAAGTCGCCCGCGGCCGCGCCATCATCCCGGCCAACATCAACCACGTGGAGCTGGAGCCGATGATCATCGGCCGCAACTTCCTGGTGAAGATCAACGGCAACATCGGCAACAGCGCCCTGGGTTCCTCCATCGAGGAAGAAGTGGCCAAGCTGACCTGGGGCATTCGCTGGGGCTCGGACACCGTCATGGACCTGTCCACCGGCAAGCACATCCATGAAACCCGCGAGTGGATCATCCGCAACTCGCCGGTGCCGATCGGTACCGTACCGATCTACCAGGCCCTGGAAAAGGTCGGCGGCATCGCCGAGGACCTGACCTGGGAGCTGTTCCGCGACACCCTGATCGAACAGGCCGAGCAAGGCGTGGACTACTTCACCATCCACGCCGGCGTGCTGCTGCGCTACGTGCCGCTGACCGCCAAGCGGGTCACCGGCATCGTCAGCCGTGGCGGCTCGATCATGGCCAAGTGGTGCCTGGCGCATCACAAGGAGAACTTCCTCTACACCCACTTCGACGACATCTGCGAAATCATGAAGGCCTACGATGTGTCCTTCTCCCTGGGTGACGGTCTGCGTCCGGGTTCGATCGCCGATGCCAACGACGCCGCCCAGTTCGGTGAACTGGAAACCCTCGGCGAGCTGACCAAGATCGCCTGGAAGCACGATGTGCAGTGCATGATCGAAGGCCCCGGCCACGTGCCGATGCAGTTGATCAAGGAGAACATGGACAAGCAGCTGGAATGCTGCGACGAGGCGCCGTTCTACACCCTCGGCCCGCTGACCACCGACATCGCTCCGGGCTACGACCACATCACCAGCGGCATCGGCGCCGCGATGATCGGCTGGTTCGGCTGCGCCATGCTCTGCTACGTCACGCCCAAGGAGCACCTCGGCCTGCCAAACAAGGATGACGTCAAGACCGGCATCATCACCTACAAGATCGCAGCCCACGCCGCCGACCTGGCCAAGGGCCACCCCGGCGCGCAGATCCGCGACAACGCGCTGAGCAAGGCACGCTTCGAGTTCCGTTGGGAAGACCAGTTCAACCTCGGCCTGGACCCGGACACCGCCCGCGCCTTCCACGACGAGACCCTGCCCAAGGATTCGGCCAAGGTGGCGCACTTCTGCTCCATGTGCGGTCCGAAGTTCTGCTCGATGAAGATCACCCAGGAAGTCCGCGACTACGCCAAGGAACAGCGCATCAATGCCGTCGACCTGGACGCCGAGCAAGGCATGCAGGCCAAGGCCGAGGAGTTCAAGGCGCAAGGCAGCCAGCTCTACCAGCGCGTGTAGCAGGCCGTCATGGAAGCTTGATCTGGCGGCACTATGCTCGCTAGTGTGACGGGTAACGGGCCGCAGTCGGCGGACCACAGGTCTGCCGGGCCCGTTACGACCATCAGGAGTGTCCATGGACAAGAACGACATCGAAATCCTCGCGCGCGAGGCGTGCTTTCGCGGCTTCTACCGGCTCGACCGGATCAAGTTGCGCCACCGGCAATATGCCGGCGACATGGGCCCGCAACTGACCCGTGAGCTGTTCGTGCGCCACGACGCCGTCTGCGTGCTGCCCTACGACCCGCAACGCGATGAAGTGGTGCTGATCGAGCAGTTCCGTGTCGGCGCGATGGACAAGGCGGCCAACCCCTGGCTGCTGGAACTGGTCGCCGGTCTGATCGACAAGGACGAGGAGCCCGAGGAGGTCGCCCGTCGCGAAGCGGTCGAGGAAGCCGATCTGATTCTCGGCCCGCTGTGGCCGATCACCCAGTATTTCCCCTCGCCAGGCGGCTCCGACGAGTTCGTCCACCTGTTCCTCGGCCGTTGCGACAGCAGTGGCGCGGGCGGCGTGCATGGTCTGCCCGAGGAAGGCGAGGACATCCGCGTGCATGTGCTGCCGCTGGAAGACGCCCTGGCTGCCGTGCGTGACGGGCGCATCAACAACGCGGCCAGCATCATCGCCCTGCAATGGCTGGCACTGAACCGCGACGAAGTACGGGGCATGTGGTCGTGAACCTGCTGCGCGAGCGCTATCGGGTCGACCTGGTCGAGCTGCAGGCCGCTTGCGAGGCCAACTACGCCCGCCTGATGCGCCTGCTGCCACGCATGCGCGAACAGAGCGAGAGCCGCCGTGTCGCTCTGAGCCAGGGCGAGCACCTGCTCGGCATCCTGGCGCTGGAGGTGCTGGAAAGCTGCCCCTACACCACGACGCTGCGCGTTCGCCAGGAGCACAGCCTGCCCTGGTTGCCCGTGCCGCAGCTGGAGGTCAGGGTCTATCACGACGCGCGCATGGCCGAAGTGGTCGGCGCCGAGAATGCCCGCCGCCTGCACATTCGCTACCCCTACCCCAATGCGGCGATGCATCAACCGGATGAAAAGAGCCAGCTCAACCTGTTCCTCGGCGAATGGCTGAGCCACTGCCTGGCCTGTGGCCATGAACCCCAGCCGGTGATGTAGCTCCGCCCACCCGGCGATCAAGCTTTTCACTCCCTGGCCGATAGCGCGACGTTGTGCCAGTTTCTGTGATCTGTGTCCGCTTCCTGGGTTTTCCCTTTGCTGCGGCAGCCACCATAATTGCTCTGATTGAGCCCTAGGAGACGGTCTTGCCGAGCCTGCCCATCCCATCCGCTGATTCTTCGGTCCTGCTGGTGCAGTTGTCCGACAGTCACCTGTTCGCCGAAGCGGACGGCAAGCTGCTGGGCATGGATACCTGCGACAGCTTGCAACGCGTGATCGAGCAGGTGCAGCAGGAGCAGCCGCAGATCGACCTGATCCTGGCCACCGGCGACCTGTCGCAGGACGGCAGCGTGGCGTCCTACGAGCGTTTCCGGCAGCTCACCGCACCGATCGGCGCGCCGTGCCGCTGGCTGGCCGGCAACCATGACGAAACCCCGCCCATGCAGGCCGTGTGCAAGGACAGCGAGCTGCTGCAGCCGGTGATCGACCTCGGCGCCTGGCGCATCATCATGCTCGACTCGTCGATCCCCGGCGCCGTTCCCGGTTTTCTGGCCGACAGCCAGCTCGAACTGCTGCAGCGCGCCCTCGACGAAGCGCCGCAACGCCACCACCTGGTCTGCCTGCACCACCACCCGGTGGCCATCGGCTGCAAATGGATGGACCCCATCGGCCTGCGCAATCCCGATGCGCTGTTCGCCATCCTCGACCGCCACCCGCAGGCGCGCGCCGTGCTCTGGGGGCATATCCACCAGGAATTCGACCAGCCGCGCGGCAACCTGCGCCTGCTCGCCTCGCCGTCGACCTGCGTGCAGTTCGCCCCCGGCAGCGAGGAGTTCCAGGTCGGCAGCGAGGCCCCCGGCTATCGCTGGCTGCGCCTGCACGCCGATGGCACGCTGGACACCGGGATATCCCGCGTCACCGGCATCCACTTCGAAGTGGATTACAGCGTCAAGGGCTATTGAGCCAGCGGCAAGCGAGACGTGCAGCCCAACGGCCACCGCCCGGCTTTTTCTTGCAGCCTGCAGCTTGCAGCTTGTAACCGCTTTTTGTAGTAGCCTCCCGCTCCATGACTGCATCCATCCTCTATATCCACGGCCTGAACAGCTCGCCGGCCTCGCACAAGGCCAGCCAGCTGAGTCGCGCCATGGCCCGTCTGGGCCTGGCCGACCGGCTGCGCGTGCCGGCGCTGCATCATCACCCGCGCCAGGCCATGGCCCAGTTGCAGGCGCTCGTCGCCGAACTGGGCGCACCCGTGCTGGTGGGCAGCTCCCTGGGTGGCTACTACGCCACCTGCCTGGCCGAGCAGCATGGCCTCAAGGCACTGCTGATCAACCCGGCGGTACGGCCTCACCTGCGCTTCGACGGCTACCTCGGCCCGCAGAAGAACTACTACAGCGACGAGACCTGGGAACTCACCGAGGATCACGTCGCGGCGTTGGCCGAGTTCGAGGTCGCGCCCCCCGTCGATGCCGAGCGCTATCAGGTGTGGTTGCAGACCGCCGACGAAACCCTCGACTACCGCGACGCCGAGCGTTACTACCGCGCCGGCGCGCTGCGCATCCAGGCCGGTGGCGACCACGGTTTCCAGGGATTCGCCGAACGTCTTCCGATACTCTTCGCTTTTGCCGGCATTGACGCCACACTCTGGCGCGATATCGACTTTTCCGCATTCAATTGATGAACAAGAGAGCCCATGGCCCAGCAGAACGCCTATAACGCCGATGCCATCGAAGTCCTTTCCGGCCTCGACCCGGTGCGCAAGCGCCCGGGCATGTACACCGACACCACGCGCCCCAACCACCTCGCCCAGGAAGTGATCGACAACAGCGTCGACGAGGCCCTGGCCGGTCACGCCAAGTCGATCCAGGTGATCCTGCACGAGGACAACTCACTGGAAGTGCTCGACGACGGCCGCGGCATGCCGGTGGACATCCACCCGGAAGAAGGCGTTCCCGGCGTCGAGCTGATCCTCACCAAGCTGCACGCCGGTGGCAAGTTCAGCAACAAGAACTACCAGTTCTCCGGTGGTCTGCACGGCGTCGGCATCAGCGTGGTCAACGCCCTGTCGACGCGCGTGGTGGTGACCGTCAAGCGTGACGGCAGCGAGTACCAGATGAGCTTCGCCGACGGTTTCAAGGCCAGCGACCTGCAGGTGATCGGCAGCGTCGGCAAGCGCAACACCGGCACCAGCGTGCACTTCTGGCCGGACGCCAAGTACTTCGACTCCTTCAAGTTCTCGGTCAGCCGCCTCAAGCACGTGCTCAAGGCCAAGGCCGTGCTGTGCCCGGGGCTGTCCGTCACCTTCGAAGACAAGGCCGCCGGCGACAAGGTCGAGTGGCACTACGAGGACGGCCTGCGCTCCTACCTGGTCGATGCCGTCAGCGAGTTCGAACGCCTGCCCGCCGAGCCCTTCTGCGGCACGCTGGCCGGCAACAAGGAAGCGGTGGACTGGGCCCTGCTGTGGCTGCCGGAAGGCGGCGACGCCGTGCAGGAAAGCTACGTCAACCTGATCCCCACCGCGCAGGGCGGCACCCACGTCAATGGCTTGCGCCAGGGCCTGCTGGACGCCATGCGCGAGTTCTGCGAGTTCCGCAACCTGCTGCCGCGCGGCGTCAAGCTGGCCCCGGAAGACGTCTGGGAGCGCATCGCCTTCGTCCTGTCGATGAAGATGCAGGACGCCCAGTTCTCCGGCCAGACCAAGGAGCGCCTGTCCTCCCGCGAGGCCGCCGCCTTCGTCTCCGGCGTGGTCAAGGACGCTTTCAGCCTGTGGCTCAACGCCAACCCGGAAACCGGCCTGGCCCTGGCCGAACTGGCCATCAGCAATGCCGGCCGACGTCTCAAGGCGGGCAAGAAGGTCGAACGCAAGAAGATCACCCAGGGCCCGGCGCTGCCTGGCAAGCTGGCTGACTGCGCCGGGCAGAACCCGCTGCGCTGTGAGCTGTTCCTGGTCGAGGGTGACTCCGCCGGCGGCAGCGCCAAGCAGGCGCGCGACAAGGAATTCCAGGCCATCATGCCGCTGCGCGGCAAGATCCTGAACACCTGGGAAGTCGATGGCAGCGAGGTGCTGGCCTCGCAGGAAGTGCATGACATCGCCGTGGCCATCGGTATCGATCCGGGCTCGAGCGATCTCTCCGGCCTGCGCTACGGCAAGATCTGCATCCTCGCCGACGCCGACTCCGACGGCCTGCACATCGCCACCCTGCTCTGCGCCCTGTTCGTGCGCCACTTCCGTACCCTGGTCGATGCCGGCCATGTCTACGTCGCCATGCCGCCGCTGTACCGCATCGACCTGGGCAAGGAGATCTTCTACGCCCTGGACGACGCCGAACGCGACGGCATTCTCGACCGCCTGGTGGCCGAGAAGCGCCGCGGCAAGCCACAGGTCACGCGCTTCAAGGGCCTCGGTGAGATGAACCCGCCCCAGCTGCGCGAAACCACCATGGACCCGAACACCCGGCGTCTGGTGCAGCTGACCCTGGACGACTTCGAAGGCACCCGCGAAGTGATGGACATGCTCCTGGCGAAGAAACGCGCCGGCGACCGCAAAAGCTGGCTGGAAACCAAGGGCAACCTGGCCGAGGTTCTGGCTTGATGCGCCATCACCTCCTCGCACTCGGTCTGTTGGCCGGCGTGGCCAACGCCGAGCCGGTGCAGCTGGAAGAGCTGCAGCTTCAGCGCGAGTTCCCGGTAGCCCAGATGCCCAGCGGCCACCTGTCCGGCCTGGCGATGTGCGGTGAAGCCCTGTGGGCAGTGTCCGACCGTGACGACGATCGCCTCTACCAGCTGCACCAGGAGGATGACCTGCTGCGTGCCGAGGCGGAGACCTTCGTCGCCCCCGAGCCGCCGGAAAGCACCCTGCCCTGGGGCCTGCGCATGCGCAACTGGGCGGCCGGGCTGGTACGCGGCGGCAAGCTGGACTTCGAAGGCCTGTCCTGCGACACGCAGGGCAATCGCTACCTGATCAGCGAGACCCGCGCCGCCGTGCTGCAGGTCGCCAGCAACGGCAGCACCGAGTGGCTCAACCTGCCCGGCGCCGTGGTCCGCCAGGCCCGCGCCAGCGGCATGCTGCTGCATTTCAACCAGGGTTTCGAGGGCATCGCCGTCGACCCTGCCGGTGAACGCCTGTGGCTCGCCGCCGAACAGCGCCGTCGCGGCCTGGCCGTGCTGCATCGGCGTGGCAGCAGTTGGCGTTGCACGGGAGGCTGCGTGCTGACCAGCGAAGGCGGCGACGAGCCCTCGCCGGCCGCCCTGGGTGGGCAGATGGCCGCACGCGACTTCTCCGGGCTGGCCTACTTCGGCGAGAAACTCTTCACCCTCGAGCGGCAGTCCCACCGCATCTGTCGGCGCGCGCTGGGTGACGGCGTGGCGGAGCTGTGCTGGTCGTTCGCCGACGAGGCCTTGCGCGAGCCCCGTCGCTACGCCCAGGACTACGGCATGGCCGAAGCCCTGTGGATCGACAAGGAAGGCGCCTGGATCGGCCTCGACAATGGCGAACAGCCCCGTGGCGATGGCGAGCAACGCCCGATCGTCTGGCGCTTTGCCGCGCCCAGGGGCGGCTGGAGCCAGCGCTCGTGAGCGAGCAGGCGCCTGGCCGCCGCGCCGGACGGGTCATGCTGGTGCTCGCCTGGGGCGCCGGCCTGCTGCTGGCCACGCACTTCTTCGGCAACTGGGAAGACAGCCAGCGCAACCCGAACCAGACGCCACAGTCCGTGCACGGCAACGGCTTCGTCGAGGTCAGCCTGGCCAGCAGTCGCCAGGGCCACTACCTGGTGAACGGCGAGATCGACGGCCAGGAAGTGACCTTCCTGCTCGACACCGGCGCCACCGCCGTGGCCGTCCCCGAAGCCCTGGCGCGCAAGCTCGGCCTGAAGCGCGGTGCGCCGATCACCCTGAGTACCGCCAATGGCCGCAGCACGGGCCATCGCACACGCCTGGCGACCCTGCGCCTGGGCGACATCGAACTGCGCGACGTCGCGGCCCTGATCGCCCCCGGCATGGACGGCGACGAAGTGCTGCTGGGCATGAGCGCGCTGCAACAACTCGAATTCAGTCAGAAGGGCGGCACCCTGGTGCTGCGCCAATCAACCTTGCAATGAGGCCCGCATGAGCGAATCCCTCGATTTGAGCCTGGAAGGCGTGGAACGTCGGTCACTCGCCGACTTCACCGAGCAGGCCTATCTCAACTACTCCATGTACGTGATCATGGACCGCGCCCTGCCGCACATCGGCGACGGCCTCAAGCCCGTACAGCGACGTATCGTCTATGCCATGAGCGAACTGGGCCTGGACGCCGACGCCAAGCACAAGAAATCCGCGCGGACCGTCGGTGACGTGCTCGGCAAGTTCCACCCGCACGGCGACAGCGCCTGCTACGAAGCCATGGTGCTGATGGCGCAGCCGTTCAGCTACCGCTACACCCTGGTCGACGGCCAGGGCAACTGGGGGGCGCCGGACGATCCCAAGTCCTTCGCCGCCATGCGCTACACCGAGGCGCGCCTGTCGCGCTACTCGGAAGTGCTGCTGGCCGAACTTGGCCAGGGCACCGTCGACTGGGTACCGAACTTCGACGGCACCCTCAACGAGCCGGCGACACTGCCGGCACGCCTGCCCAACCTGCTGCTCAACGGCACCACCGGTATCGCCGTGGGCATGGCCACCGACGTGCCGCCGCACAACCTGCGGGAAGTCGCCGCCGCCTGCGTACGCCTGCTGGACGAGCCGGGCGCGACCGTCGAGCAGCTCTGCGAGCACATCCAGGGCCCGGACTTCCCCACCGAAGCGGAAGTCATCACGCCCAAGGCCGACCTGCTGAAGATCTACGAGAACGGTCGCGGCTCGGTGCGCATGCGCGCCGTGTATCGCGTCGAGGACGGCGACATCGTCGTCACCGCCCTGCCGCACCAGGTCTCCGGCTCCAAGGTACTGGAGCAGATCGCCGCGCAGATGCAGGCCAAGAAGCTGCCGATGGTCGCCGACCTGCGCGACGAGTCGGACCACGAGAACCCGACCCGCATCGTTATCATCCCGCGCTCCAACCGCGTCGATGTCGACGAGCTGATGACCCACCTGTTCGCCACCACCGACCTGGAGTCCAGCTACCGGGTCAACACCAACGTCATCGGCCTCGACGGCAAGCCGCAGGTCAAGGACCTGCGCACCCTGCTGCGCGAATGGCTGGAATACCGGGTCGGCACCGTGCGTCGCCGCCTGCAGTTCCGCCTGGACAAGGTGGAGAAGCGCCTGCATCTGTTGGAAGGCTTGCTGATCGCCTTCCTCAACCTCGACGAAGTGATCCGCATCATCCGCACCGAGGACCATCCCAAGCCGGTGCTGATGGAGACTTTCGGCCTCACCGACGTGCAGGCCGACTACATCCTCGACACCCGCCTGCGCCAACTGGCCCGCCTGGAAGAAATGAAGATCCGCGGCGAGCAGGACGAACTGGCCAAGGAGCGCGAGAAGCTGCTGGCCCTGCTCGGCAGCGAAGCCAAGCTGAAGAAGCTGGTGCGCAAGGAAATCATCGAGGACGCCGAGAAGTACGGCGACGACCGCCGTTCGCCGATCGTCGCGCGCGCCGAGGCCAAGGCCCTGTCGGAAACCGAGCTGATGCCGACCGAACCGGTCACCGTGGTGCTCTCGGAAAAAGGCTGGGTGCGTTGCGCCAAGGGGCACGACATCGATGCCACCGGCCTCTCCTACAAGGCCGGCGACGGCTTCAAGGCCGCCGCACCGGGGCGCTCCAACCAGTACGCGGTGTTCATCGACTCCACCGGGCGCAGCTACTCGCTGACCGCCCATTCGCTGCCCTCGGCACGTGGCCAGGGCGAACCGCTGACCGGCCGCCTGACCCCGCCACCGGGCGCCAGTTTCGAATGCGTGATGCTGCCGGAAGACAGCGCCCTGTACGTGATTGCCTCCGATGCCGGCTACGGCTTCGTGGTCAAGGGCGAGGACCTGCAGGCCAAGAACAAGGCCGGCAAGGCCCTGCTGACCCTGCCCAACGGCGCCAGGGTGGTACCGCCCAAACCGGTGACGAGCCTGGAGGACGACTGGCTGGCCGCAGTGACGACCGAAGGTCGCCTGCTGCTGTTCAAGGTTACCGACCTGCCGCAACTGGGCAAAGGCAAGGGCAACAAGATCATCGGCATCCCCGGCGAGCGCGTAGCCTCACGCGAGGAGTACCTGACCGATCTGGCCGTCCTGCCCAATGGCGCCAGTTTGGTTTTACAGGCCGGGAAGCGTACCCTGACACTCAAAGCCGACGATCTGGAACACTACAAGGGTGAGCGCGGCCGCCGTGGCAACAAGCTGCCTCGCGGCTTCCAGCGCGTCGACCAACTTCTGGTGGAATAGCGTCGGCAGACATGCCATCCATTCGCGATGTCCGCGCTACCGGCAAGCGGCCAAGGCTGGAGTCGTAGCGCGGTTTGACGGATGATACGCGCCCTGGGTCATGCGCGAATGACCTCACCTGCATGATATGGGATCGATGTGCAGCTGCCCCAGAAGCGGCTGCCGGGAACGAATGATGACTGTAGTACGCCCCCTGGCCGTGCTTCTGATGACGCTGCTCACGCTCAGTGGTTGCAGCCTGCTGCAGCAGAAGCCCGTACCGCTCTATCAACTGGACAGTGGCAGCGCCGAGACGCCGACCAAGGACAACGGTGTCACGGTCCTGGTCGGCCCGATCAGCGTGGCCGACTACCTGCGCCAGCAGAACCTGCTGCAACGCCAGGCTGACGGCAGCCTGGTGGCGGCGCAGAACGCTCGCTGGGCCAGCGGCCTGGCCAACGACATCGACCAGCAGATGCTGCGTCAGCTGGCCTGGCGCCTGGATAGCCAGCGCCTGGTTCTGGCCCCTGCCGCACCGGGCTTCAGTGCCGATGCCCAGGTCATGCTGACCATTACCCGCCTCGACTCCGGCCCCACTCAACCGGCCGTGCTGGAGGCCCAGTGGCGCCTGCTCGACCGTCGCGGGCAACTGCGCGACAGCCGCCTGATCCGCCTGGAAGAAGCTCACAGCGGCACGCTGGCCGAACAGGTAAAGGCGCAGAGCACGCTGGTGCAGCGCCTGGCCAGCGAGCTGGCCGTCGCCATCCAGCCGATCGCCATCGCCGAGGACCCGACGCCGGAGCCGCCGCGCCGCAAGCCGCCCGTTGCCAAGGCCAAGCCGGAAGAGCCCGCCGGGCCGAAGATCCCGGTGGCCGAGCCGATCAAGATCGATACGGAAGTCTTCCGCTTCTAAGCAAAAAGCCCGCAGATGCGGGCTTTTTTCATGGTGTGCCCGCGCTATTTCAGCTCGCTGGAACTCTTGCCCAGCAGGCGCCTGGCAACGATCAGCAACTGGATCTGCTGGGTGCCCTCGAAGATATCGAGAATCTTCGAATCCCGCGCCCACTTCTCCAGCAGCTCATCCTCGGCATAACCGCTGGCGCCCGCCAGCTCGACGCACTTGAGCGTCACCTCGCTGGCAACGCGCCCAGCCTTGGCCTTGGCCATCGACGCTTCCCTGGAGTTGGGCAGCTTGTTGTCGGCCATCCAGGCCGCCTTGAGCGTCAGCAGACGCGCAGCCTCCCATTCGGCTTCCAGGCGGTAGAGCGTCGCTTCGGCATGGCTGACGCTGAGCAGCGGCCGGCCATGGTCCAGGCGACAACCGGCCTCGCGCAGCAGCTCACGGGTGCGGTCGAGCGCGGCCTTGGCCACACCAACCGCCATCCCCGCGACCAGCGGCCGGGTATTGTCGAAGGTTTCCATGACCCCGGCGAAGCCCTTCTGCACATCGACCTCCGCGTTGCCCAGCAGGTTGGCCGCCGGCACGCGGCAGTCAGTGAAACTGATCGATGCCGTGTCCGAGGCCTTGATGCCAAGCTTCTTCTCCAGGCGCGTCACCGTCATACCGGGCGTGCCCTTCTCCACCACAAACGACTTGATCGCCGCCCGCCCCAGACTGCGATCGAGACTGGCCCAGACCACCACGGCATCGGCACGCTCGCCGGAGGTGACGAATATCTTCTCGCCATTGATCACATAATGATCACCGTCCTTCACGGCGGTGGCGCGAATCGCTGCAGAGTCCGAGCCACAGCCCGGCTCGGTGATGGCCATCGCGGCCCAGGTCCTGCCCAGGCGGGCCAACTGCTCGTCATTGGCGACTGCGGCGATGGCGGCGTTGCCCAGCCCCTGACGCGGCATGGCCAGGAGCAGGCCGACATCGCCCCAGCACAACTCCATCACGCCCAGCAGCGCGGCCATGTTGCCGCCATTCTTGACGCCCTCCTGCTGCTCGCGCGCCGCGCCACGCTTGCTCGCCGAGCCGGCACCGACGGCATCGGGCGAGCCCTCGTTCATGCCGTCGAGCAGCGCAGCCAGCATGTCCAGCTCCTTCGGATAGGCATGCTCGGCCTTGTCGTACTTGCGCGAGATCGGCCGCAGATAGCGGGCCGCGACCTGATGGGCCTGGCGCTGCAGGCCGGCGAACTTCTTCGGGGTTTCCAGATTCATGATGAGCTACCTGTCAGAGATGAAGACCACCGGCGAGCACCGCCAGGCTGCGCAGGTCGCGGTACCAGCGCTCGACCGGGTGCTCCTGGGTGAAACCGTGACCGCCGAGCAACTGCACCGCATCGCAACCGATCTTCATCGCCTTCTCGGTACAGAGCAGGTGAGCCAGATAGGCTTCGCGGTGAAACGGCCTGCCGCTCTCGGCCAGCGCACAGGCGCGCCACAGCATCAGGCGCATGGATTCGAGTTCGATGGCCATCTCGGCGATCATGAAGGCCACACCCTGGCGATGACTGATCGGCTCACCGAAGGCCTGCCGCTCGTTGCAGTAAGGCACCACGTAGTCCAGCGCGGCCTGCGCGGTGCCCACCGCCAGGGCACAGAAGGCCAGCGCCGAGTAATCGAGAAAGGCGCGAAAATCGAAATCGGCCGCCGCCAGGCGCTGCCCGGCAGGCACCTTGACCGACTTGAACTGGATACGCGCCAGTCCGCAGGCCTTGAGCCCCATGACCGGATCGGCCTGCCGCGTGACGCCCTTGCTGGCCGCGTCGACGAGGAACAACGCCGCTCCGTCGCTGGCCTGCGCCGTCACCAGCAGGCGACTGGCGGACATGCCGCCAAGCACCAGCACCTTCTCGCCATCGAGCAGGTAATGCTTGCCACGTCGCCGGGCGCGGGTCGCAGGCGCTTGCGGGTCCGCCAGGACGGCCGCTTCGCTCACCGCCAGGGCATGCAGCGGAGCCCCCTCGTCGCTGACGAAGGCGGGCAGCCACTCGGCCTGCTGCTGCGAGGAGCCCCAACGGCGAATGCAGTTGGCCGCTGACAACGGCCCCAGCAGCGTGGCCGCCAGCGAGAAGTCGCCCCGGGCCAGGCTCTCGGCGATCAGCGCATTGCTCAGCACGGTGCGTTCGCCGGCCAGGCCGCCCTGCGCTTCACTGACCCCGTAGTGCACCAGCCCCAGCTCGCGGGCCTGGTTCAGCAGCGCTGCCGGCACCCGCCCCTCGCCATCGGCCTCGTGCGCCGCCGGGCGCAACACGTCCAGCGCGAAGCCCTGGAGCATGTCCACCAGCATCTGCTGATCATCGGAGAGAGTCAGGTCGAACAGGTCGTCGCCCTGCGGGCGTTCGATACGCGGCTTGCCGGACGCGCGCTGGGCGACCAGGCGAAAGCTGGCGCGACTGCCGCTGTAGATGAACTTCTCGAAGGGTTTGCGCAAGTTCAGGCGGTCCGGCCAGTCGGCCTGCGCCACCTTGCTCAGCACGCTCAGGGCCTGGCCCTGTACATCGACTTTCATGGCATCTCGCTCCACGCGGGTGATGCCACCGATGATGCGCCGGCCGCTGGCGAGCGACTATGACCCTCAAGCCGCGAGCATACGGCAGTCGGGTCAAGCCCGCAGCAGCGTGGGCATGGCTGGCGCCAGGCCCACTGCCGGCATCACTTGTTGCGGATTTTCTCGACGATGGCCGTGGTGGAGCTGTTCTCCACCAGGCCGAGGACACGGACCTCGCCGCCATAGGCCTGGACGATGTCGGCGCCCACCACCTGGTCGACGCCATAGTCGCCGCCCTTGACCAGCACGTCCGGCTGCACCTGCTTGAGCAGGCGCTCCGGGGTGTCCTCGCTGAAGCTCACCACCCAGTCCACCGCACCGAGGCCGGCGAGCACCGCCATGCGACGGTCGACGGCGTTGATCGGCCGGCCCGGGCCTTTCAGGCGACTGACCGAGGCGTCGTCATTGATCGCCACGATCAGCCGGTCGCCCTGCGCGCGCGCCTGCTCCAGGTAGGTCACGTGGCCGGCATGGAGGATGTCGAAGCAGCCGTTGGTGAAGACGATCCTCTCGCCATGGGCACGCGCGTCCTCGATGGCGATGAGCAGCTGGTCCAGGCTCAGCACGCCGCGCTCGGAACCCTCCTCGCGCTGGACCGCGCGGCGCAATTCCGGAGCGCTGATCGCCGCCGTACCCAGCTTGCCGACGACGATGCCCGCTGCGAGATTGGCCAGGGCCACGGCATTCGGCAGCTCCTCGCCGGCGGCGATGGACGCCGCCAGGGTGGAGATCACGGTGTCACCCGCGCCGGTCACGTCGAACACTTCGCGGGCACGCGCCGGCAGGTGCAGCGGCGCATGCTCCGGGCGCAGCAGGGTCATGCCATGCTCGCCACGGGTCACCAGCAGGGCGCCCAGTTCCAGCTCGCGCATCAGCCTGGCGCCCTTGCTGACCAGCTCGGCCTCGTCGACGCAACCGCCGACGATGGTCTCGAACTCGTGCAGGTTGGGGGTGATCAGGCTGGCGCCGCGATAGATGGAGAAATCCTTGCCCTTGGGGTCGGCCAGCACCGCGATGCCGCGAGCACGCGCCAGCTGGATCAGTGCCTGATGATTCTGCAGTGCGCCCTTGCCGTAATCGGAGAGCACCAGCACCTTGACCCCGGCGAGCAACTGCTCGACCTCACGCGCCAGAGCCGCGCTGTCGGTATCGAAAGGCTCCTCGAAGTCCATGCGCAGCAGTTGCTGGTGGCGGCTCATCACCCTCAACTTGACGATGGTCGGCTGCTCGTCGAGACGCTGGAAGTGGGTTTCCACGCCCACCCCACGCAGGCTGTCGCTGAGGCTGTCGGCGGCTTCGTCCACACCGGTCACGCCGACCAGCAGGGCACGCGAGCCGAGCGCCGCGATATTCAGGGCGACGTTGGCAGCGCCACCGGGACGATCCTCGATCTGGTCGACCCGCACCACCGGCACCGGCGCCTCCGGAGAGATCCGTGAGGTACCGCCATGCCAGTAGCGATCGAGCATCACGTCGCCCACCACCAGAACGGCGGCTTGGTCATAGCGGGGCATGGTCAGTTTCATTGCGGCTCCAGAAGGGGAGAAAAACGGGAAAAATCATAGCATGACCAACTCGGGGCACGACTCAGCGCTGGCGTACCCAGAACAGCTCGTGCCGGCGCACCGCCTTGCGGAAGAACTCGTCCTCGCCCGTGGCGGGCCAGCGACGCCCGGCCAGCAGCCGCTGGATCAGGCGGCGCAGGCGCTTCTTCAGCGGCAGCGCACCCTGCAGGTCATGCTGCAGGGCCAGCGCCATGGCCTTGTCCAGCTGCCGCTCGGCATCGAGCGACGGGCTCCACAGGCGATCGGCCGGCAGCGCACTGATCGCCGGTGGCAGGGCGATGCCCGTGCCCGCCGGGCCCATCGGCCAGCGGTCGTTGTCATGCAGGTGGTTGGCGTACAGCAGCAGGGTCTGCGGCTGCCAGCGAGTCTGCGCGCAGGCCTCGAGCACGGCGCGCGTGCTGGCGACGTGATCGTGATGCGGGTCCAGCTCCGGGTGCGGGGTCAGCAGCACCTCGGGGCGGTAATGCTCGATCACGGCAGCCAGATCGGCGATCAGGTTGTCCCAGGTCGGCTGGCCGTCGGCATCGGCGGGCAGAGACAGCGGATTGTGCCGGCGCACGCTGCGCACATCGCATTCGCCGGACTCGCGCGAGGCGAACGGCGTCTGCGGCTGCTCGGCCATGGCGGGCAGTTGCAGGCAGTAGTAGCCAAGCTGGACGCAGCGCGCCTGCATCACGCCCCCCCAGAGCGGCGCGGCCAGGCTGTCCCAGGCGCGCAGGCGGCCCTTCAGGCGGGCCGCAGCGGCCTGGTCCAGGCCCAGGCGCTGGTACCCCTGCGCCTCGATCTCGCCCTGAGTCAGGGTGACGATGGCCGTCTCGGACGAGCGGCTGTACTGACCGAAAGCCGCCAGTTCGGCGTCGTCGGCATGCGGCGCGATGATCAGCATGCGCTGCGCGGCGAAGTCGGGATTGCGCATGGCATGCAGGCGCAGCCCGGCGCCGATGCGACAGAAGCGCGGGACGATGCTCAGCCCATGCGCCTGTTGCCCGGACAGGTTGAGGTAACGCCGCCCCGCCACGCCACGCTCGAAGTCCTGGCGGTCATCGCCGATCCGCACGTGGGGATCGAGCCAGCGCCCGAGCCAGGTCGCCTGCAGGCGCAGTTCGAGCAGCAGGGTGTCGTAACCCGCGAGATCGGCCTCGACCTGCAACGCACCCTGCTCGATACGCACCGGCACACTGACGCAATCGGCCGGGAAGTCATACTGGTAGTCATCACGCGGCGAATAGAACAGGTGATCGGCGAACCAGGCCTCATGCGCGATCCAGCCCAGCACCATGAGCAGTGGCGGCAGCCACCAGGCGACGAAGACGCCCAGCAGCGCCAGCGCCAGCAGGGCCAGCAGCAGGGCCGTGCGCTTGTTGCGCCGGTGGCGTTTGAGCAGTTGTTGCTTGCGTCCGTTCATCGCCTCACACCTGATAGACCGGCACCCGGTTGCACCAGCGGTCCTTGTACTCGCGATCGGCGCGGCCGAAGGAGTAGCGCAGCGGCTTGCCCAGCGCCCGCGCCTGTTCCCACTCGTGCTGCGTGTTGACGAAGCTGAGCACGCTGCCGGGGCTGAACTCGCGCTGCTGCGGATCGACCCCGCCGTTGATGTACTCGAGGCTGACCCACTGCGGCGCCTCCACGCGATAGAGCACCTGGATCGCCACCGGCTCGTCATTCAGGTAGATCAGCGAACCGGTCATGAACTCGCGCAACAGGCCGAACACCTCGGCCAGGTGATCCTTGCCCGTGGCCTCGAAACCCCAGCGACGCTGGAACAGGTCGGCGTAGATGCGTGCCTGCTCCTGCGCGGTCAGTTCCAGCATCGGCCTGATCACGCCGCCCGCCTCTTCCAGCAGGCGCTGTTCGCGACGCTGGTTGTAGCGGAATTTCTTGCTGTACTGCTCCGGCTCACGCGCCAGCGCCAGGCCCTCGGGCTGCTCGCTGACACCGAGAAGCCCGGCGGCGTTCAGTTCGGACAGGTAGCGCGCACGGTGGCGTAGCGCGACCTGTGCGCCAGCCGCCAGCGGCAGGATGATTTCGGCATTGCCCAGATCGAACAGGCCGCGCTTGCCGCGTTGCTTCAGCACATCCTTGGACAGGGCCAGGTGCCGCCCCCAGGTGGCGATCGCCGCATGCAGCTGGCCATCGACCTGCCAGCCCAGGTAGCGCACGGCAATACCGGCCAGTCCGGCCAGCCGTGCCACCACCTCGGGATGCGTCGCCACGCTGCCGCCGAAACGCGCCCACGCGTCGGCATAATCGGCTGCCGAAATCGGCGCCCAGCCCCGTTCACGCCAGAATTGCAGATGACTCAACATCAGGCGTCGTGCTCGTCAGTGACGACCGCATCGCCTTCTTCGAACTGCTTGGCATGCAGACGCGCGTAATAGCCATTCTGCGCCAGCAGTTCGGCGTGACTGCCACGCTCGACGATCTGCCCCTGATCCATCACCAGGATCAGGTCGGCCTTCTCGATGGTGGTCAGACGGTGCGCAATGACCAGCGTGGTACGCCCCTGCATCACCTGATCCAGCGCGGCCTGGATATGCCGCTCGGACTCGGTATCGAGCGCCGACGTGGCCTCGTCGAGGATCAGCAGTGGCGCATCCTTGAGCAGCGCGCGGGCAATGGCCAGGCGCTGACGCTGGCCACCGGAGAGCAGCACGCCGTTCTCGCCGACCAGGGTGTCGTAACCCTGGGGCATTTTCTCGATGAACTCGGCGGCATAGGCATCGCCCGCCGCCTGACGCACGGACTCCAGTGGCGCACCGGCCAGGTCGCCATAGGCGATATTGTTGCGCACGGTGTCGTTGAACAGGGTGACGTGCTGGGTCACCAGCGCGATGTGCCGACGCAGGTTGCGCAGGGTGTAGTCCTCGACGTCCAGGCCGTCGAGCAGGATCTGCCCCTGCTCGTGGTGGTAGAAACGCGGAATCAGGTTGGCCAGGGTCGACTTGCCACTGCCGGAGCGGCCGACCAGCGCCACCATCTGCCCGGGCTCGGCGACGAAGGAGATGTTTTCCAGCACCGGTTTCTCGGTGCCCGGATAACTGAAGCTGAGGTCACGCACCTCGAGCCGGCCGCTGACACGCTCACGCGCTTGCGTGCCATGATCGACCTCGGGTTCCTCGTCGAGCTGCTCGAAGATGCTCTCGGCGCCAGCCACGCCCTTCTGGATGGTCGAGCTGACCTCGGACAACTGCCGAATCGGCTTGGGCAGCAGACCAGCCAGGGTGATGTAGGCCACCAGGTCGCCCGCCGACGAATCGCCGCGCAACCACAGGACGAGGAACATCAATACGGCCATGGCGCTGTAGATCACCAGTTGCAGCGATGGCGTATAGACGGCGCCTGTGCGGACCATCTTCAACTGCTTGCTCCGGTTCTCCTCGCTGGCATCGAAGAAGCGCTGTTTCTCGTAGTCTTCGCCACCGAAGCTGCGCACCACGCGATAACCCTGGATGCTCTCGGACGTCACATGCGTGACGTCGCCCATGCTGGTCTGAATCTTCTTGCTCTGCTTGCGAAACTTCTTGCTGGTACTGGTCACCATCAGGCCGATGATCGGCAGGATCGCCACCATGACTAGGGTCAGCTTCCAGTTCATCCACAGCAACGTGGCAAACAGGAAAATGACCGTCATCCCCTCACGCACCACGACCTTGATCGCATCGGTGGCCGCACCGGTGACCATGGTCACGTTATAGGTGATCCGCGAGATCAGGTGCCCGGAGTTGTGGTTATCGAAATAGCGATTGGGCAGGGTCAGCAGGTTGTTGAACAGCGCGATACGCAGGTCCTGCACCAAGCCCATGGAAACCTTGGCCAGATAGTAGTTGCCCAGGAAGGAGCCGATCCCTTGCCACAGCGCGATCAGGACGATCAGCAGGGGCACCGCCTGCAGCAGCTTGAGATGCGCCAGCCAGGGCGCATGCTCGAGCATCCAGGGCACCCCGTCGAACAGGCTGGCCTCGGGGTTGGACAGACCATCGACGAAATACTTGAGGATATAGCCCAGCATCGGCTGGGTGGAGGCGAAAACCAGAAAGCCAAGAATACTGATGGTGAACAGGCCCCAGTAAGGAACCACGTAGCGCAGCAATCGCAGATAGACCTTCGTACTGGATTGCTGGGTAGAATTGACCATTCGATAAGCCCCGTACGACTGGCTAGAGAGATGAAATGCGGATTGTAACAGCGAACGAATTACAAGACTGGCTGAGCCAGGGGGATGTGCTGGAAAAAGACAGCCATGGCCCCAAGGTCATTCGCCTGCCGGATGGCGAACTGCTGAAGATATTCCGCAGCCGGCGCACTCCGCTGCTGGCCCGCTTGCGTCCCGACGCTCTGCGCTTCGCCGAACGCGCCAGCCGCCTGCAAGCATTGGGCATCCAGACTCCACGGATTTGCGAGTGCGCCTGGATCGACAAGGACAAGATCATCAGCGCCTGCCTCTACCAACCCCTGCAGGGCCAGCCGCTGGACCAGCTGTTCCGCAGTCAGCGCAGCGAGTTCGATCTGCTGCTGCCACAGCTGGCCGCATACATCTTCAAGCTGCACCGCCTGGGCATCTACTTCCGCTCGCTGCACCTGGGCAATATCCTGCGCACGCAGGAGGGTGACTTCGGCCTGATCGATTTTCTCGATCTGCGCTTCAAGCGCCGTCCGCTGGGACGCATGCTGGTGCGCCGCAATTTCACTCATTTGCAGCGCTATCTGCAGCGGCGAAAAGTCGAGAATTTCCCCTGGGATGAACTCATGCGCCACTACGACGAAGCGAGCAGATCGTCCAGCTGATCCAGGCTCAAGCGAGGAACCAGGCTCGCAGGCAGGCGACTGTCGTTGGACAGTGTGAACATCCGGTAGTCCTGGCAAACCACGCGCTCAGCGACCAGTTCGAAGCTGGGCAGAATGTAGTCGACATAGTCCTCATCGAGTCGGCTGGGCAGCGCCGCATCGCCCTGTTCGTAGAATCGCCCCTGCCCCCCCATGTCCAGCCCGACCAGCACCACGTTGCGAAAGCCGAGGTGGTAGGCCAGCTGCATGGCCGCGTAGGGAATGGTACGACCGCCGAAATACCCCTTGGTCATGTTGCGGCTGAAACCGATGCGATTGGGTTTCTGCCGCAGCAGTGAAAAGCGGCACTCCAGATCGGGGTCCTTGCGCACGCTCCATGCATATCGGCGATCGGACAATACCGCGCCATCCAGGGGCCGGTTGGTGCGCCGCATCACGCAGACCGAGTGCCCCTCGATGGCTTCGGGAGCAGACTCCAGAAGCACTTCAAGCGCCCCGGTACCGAGCGCCGCATGCTCGGCCAACTCGATACCCTGACGCACCAGCGGGAGGCGCAAACGTACGAATCCGCGATCATCACAGAGGTAGAACAGCGGGCGAACACCCGCTTCGGCAAACCGCACGATGGAACCGTTCACCGCCACCATCGGCACATGCCGATAACGCTCGAGCGGGAAATCGGCGGCCGACGGTCCGGAGGCCAGCACGATCAACGTGCCCGAGTACTTCCCACGGCACGCCTCGAAGGGTTTCCCGTCATCCCAGATTTCGAGCAGACGCTGCTTGAGCAAAAGGCTGTTGTCCATATCTAGCCCCTTTGCCGGCCTGAATCCTGGCGCTGCAAAGCGACCCATGCCATGCACAGGAACAGCGGCAACCACAGGCAGAACCACTCCTCACGGGGTTTCACCCAAGGCCCCACACCATCGGTGAACAACGCCAGCATGGCGAAGCAGAGCAAGGTGCAGAGCATGCGCCCCAATTCTGTATCCCGGGCCCGCCATGCCTTGATCAGCGCCAACCCGTGAAGCAGCAGCCAGGCGAACAAACCGGGCAAGCCCAATACCACGGCGATATGCAGATAGATATTGTGGGCATGCTCGTAGGACCTGTGCAGAGCCTCGACCGGCAACAGGTAAGGCGTGCCGAAGCCTAGCCCCAGCCAGGGACTGGACTCGATCTTGAGCAGCGCCTGGGCCATCAGTTCGGGTCGATAGGAGAAACCGCGCTGCAGCACAAGCTCGGGGAACGCCCAGAGCAACGACGCCGCTGCGACGATACAGACCAGGCTCAGCAGCCATTGCCAACGCTGCCCGGACCATAGCGGCGATATCAGCAGTACCAGCAAGGCAGCGACCCACGGCCCTTTGGACTGGCTGAGCACCAGAATGGCGGCGTAGCCCAGAAGCGCCACGAACCATAGCCCCCCCTGCAACGGGTGCGGTAGATGACGCCGCAGATAGAGCAGCAGGATGCCCATGACGCCAAATAGCTGGGCGCCGAGGATGGGGTGATTGACCAGGGCTGTACCGACAGCCCGCTCAGAGAAGCCTCGCCCCTCAACGCCATAGAACATGACCAGGCTTGCCCATGCCAGCATGCCCACGAGCAGCGCCGACAGCGCCAGCAGGCGCCAGAGCAGCGCTGGCGCGATGCAGGCCAACGCCATCAGTGCATTGGCCGCCAGCAGCACATAGAGGAATATCTTCAGTTCCTTTGGAGCGACAGGCACGCCCGCCCAGGTGAAGGAGAGCGCCGACCAGGCTCCAAAGACCATCAATACTGCGCTCATCGGCTGCAACCACGCACGGATGACGCGCGCGTCGCTGAGCAGGGCCAGGACGCCTGGCACCCAGAACAACAGGATCACGCCCTGCTGATAAAGCTTGCTGGTCGGCAGCAGCAGCATGCCGACCAGCCACCACAGCAGCCCGGCTCCCAGCCAGGTCTTCAGCCACCACTGCTTCTGCACGACTACCTGCATCACCGAACCTGTCCGATCAAAATGCTGCATAACGAATACGACTCCACAGACGACGCAGCGCTTTGCGTGTTTTGAACTCAGGTTTACGCTCCACGGCCTCGATATCGCTCATATCCAGCAAGCGCTGATAGGCCAGCACAGGAGTGACCAGAAAGCTGCGAACCTCTGGATGCAGGGTTTCGGAGTAGTACCAGTCGATCGGCAGGCCCGAGCCCTCTGCCTCATCGAGAATGCGCTGATACAGACGCTCGTGTACCAGATATGCGTGTCCGAGCCGGATGCGTCCTGCATCCAGCAGGTTTGCGGAGAAACGGCGCAGGCGCCCGCCTTTCTTGTAGGTTCCGCCCAGGTAGAGCATGTCCCAATCGTGCGACTGCATCTGCCTGGCCACACGCCGCAGCACCGGTAGGCTGTAGGGCTCGAACTCACAGTCATCCTCGAGGATCAGCACATGTGGCCAGCCGGACGCCTGAGCAAGACGAATGATGCCCAGATGACTCTGGGTACACCCCCAGGTCGAACGCAGCTTGGCGGCCAGACGTTCGCTGTCGCCATCGACACGCTTGAGAAAGTCACGCAGGCCGGCCAACTGTGGCTGCTCGACAATATCTGCCGGCGGCCGCACTGCGGAGAAACGCTGGATGTTGCCGTTCACGCCCATCCGCTCAAATTGCGCCTGCATGGCGGCCCAGCGATCGGTACGCGAATCCAGGTTTATCACCTGGACATGTTCGAAGAAGGGCCAGCGCTCTGCTACTTGGGTCAAAATCCGCTCCTAGAGGTTGGCAGGGTGTGCTTCAAGGGTGACAGTCCGGAGCTCCGCTGACAGTGAATTGCCGTCATGCAGTCGCTGCAACGCATCCAGCGTACTGGCGAGTCCGCCCGCCCCGTGCGCCAGGTGGAACTCGGCAAAGGCTCGCGACTGCTCCAGCGCCTGACCGAAGTCAGCTTCGATGCCCAGCAGACGCTGCTCGAGCTCATCCTCGGCGCGAATGACCGGGCCGAAGAAGCGCTGTTGCTGAAAGATGTCCTGCTGCCCGCCCAGGTCGACGCAGAGCACGGGGCGTCCAGCCAAGGCGGCCTCGATCACGGCATTGGAGAGGATGTTCACCACTACCGAAGCTCGCTTCAACGCCGCAGCCAGGCTGCAGTCGGCGCCGAGCAGTTCGACATTGGCAGTCGCTTGCACCACGCCCAGCCAGAAGGGTGCCTGGCTGCGCGGATGCGGCTTGACCAGAACCCGGTACTCGGGATGGCGGCGCGCCCAGCTGGCCAGCAGAGCGTAGGTCTGCTGATAGGCCGATTCCTTTTCCTTGTCCGGGCCCACGCCCAGGATCAGCAGGGTGCGAGTGGCCAGGTCCGGCGCAGGCATCACATAGCTATCGTCGATCATGTGCGAGCCCACCAGCACGGCAGTCGAGCTGCCGAAGCGCAACATGCGGGCCTGCAGAGCCTCCAGCGAACTCTGGCCGAACAAGAAGTAATAATCGTAGTCGTTCATGCCCAGTCGGCGTGAGCGTTCTACCGTGGTGGCATGGGCCAGGTGCACCAGCAAGCCACCGCTGGCAGCGAGCGCGAGACGCAGAAAGGGCGCGTACAGGCTGCCGTTGCGGTCATTGAGCAGGACACGCGGCTGATGATGTTGCACGAGCCATTCGGCATGCGCGGCCATGCCGAAGTATCGGGTCGGGACGGCATGACGCGGCCTCTTGAGCAGGCGTTCCCGCAGGATCGTCCTGGGCGGGCGCAAGGCCGTTTCCAGCAAGTGGTAGCCACGCCCCCGTACCCCCTCGATCAGCAGCTTCTTGCGCTGGAAGGCGATGACCTTGGGAGCGGACTGCAGCAGCAGGAAATCGCAGGACTCGATGTCGACGGACGCCGCCAGGCGGTACTTCGCACGCAGGCCGAACCACCAGTCACCCAGTGCCTCACGCGCGAACCTCAGGGCACTGCCGAGCAGACTGTGGCGCTCGCGCAACAGCCTCCAGCGATATCGGTCCAGCGCACGGGCTTTGACGGCCCAGGGGTTGAGTGTCATATCGATCTCAGTAAAGCATCGCCCGCAACGACGGCAGGGACCAGAAACGTTCACGTACAACCGCATCGCTGAATCGCTGCTGCAAGTGCACATGCATGCGCTCGCGCAGCGCTTGCAGGTCGCTGATCTGTGCCTGACGCCCAAGCACCTCCGCCAGTTCGCTGGCAGCGCCGAGTGGAAATAGCTCGCCCACCTCCCGCAGCACTTCGCTCCCGCCACCGCAATCGGTGCCGACCACCGGTACGCCAGCCGCCATCGCCTCCAGCAACACCATGCCGAACGGCTCGTGGTCGGAGGTCAGGGCGAACACGTCGAACGCCTTGAAATAGCGCCGGCCGTTGGCCACCTGGCCAAGAAAGCGCACGGCATCGCTGACACCCAGTTCGGCCGCCAGGGCCTTGAGCTGAGCCTCCAGCCGGCCACTGCCCATGATCGCCAGCAAACTGCCGGCAGGCAGTTGCGGCAATGCCTGGGCGAAGCCGCGAATCAGCGTGGCCTGGTCCTTGTCCGGATGCAGGCGACCGACGTTGCCGACCACCCAGGCGTCCGCCGGCAAACCCAGATGCTCACGGGCCTGCTCGCGGCAAACCTGTTCGGCCTGCACGGCCGCGATGTCGATGCGGTTGTACAGGGTCTCGATACGCTCGGCTGGCCAGGAAGGCAGGCAGGCGCGCATGTCGTCGCGTACGGCGTTGGACACGCCGAGCAGGCTCAGGCGCTTGCGCAAGCAGTTGGCGAACAGCTGTCGGGAGCGCCGCTTGTAGTCGCCGAACGCATGGTGCACGCCGATCACCGGCAACGCACTGCCCAGCAGCGCGACGTAGATCGGCTTGAAGCGGTGCGCGATGCACAGGGCGAAGTCGCGCGAGGCCGCGATGCGGCGGAAATCACGGATCGCACCCAACTTGAGGCCACGGACCTGCGCGCTGGAATAGTCGAGGAAGATCACCTCGTCGGAGGCCGAGCCGCGCTCGACCTCGGCCGAAGGGGCGCCGGTCAGGTAGACGGTGCAGACCTTGTACGGCGTGCCCTTGAACAGCACCGCGTATTGCCGCGCGCAATCCAGAAACGGGCCGTCATAGCCGTGACAGAACTGCAGGACCCAGCGCTGCGCCGGGCCCGGGGCCTGTTCAGACGCCGTCATACCAGTCCTTGCCGTCCTTGACCACGAGGATGTCTTCCATGATCAGGTACTGCAGGTCCGAGCCGTAGAACATGTTCAGGGCATCGGTCGGCGAGCAGATCATCGGCTCGCCGCGACGGTTGAGCGAGGTGTTCAGCGACACGCCGTTGCCGGTGAGTTTCTCCAGCTCCAGCATCAGGTCGTACCAGCGCGGGTTGTACTGGCGCTCCAGCACCTGGGCACGCGAGGTACCGTCCTCGTGCACCACTTCGCCCACACGCTCCTTCCACTCTTCGTTGACCTCGAAGGTGAAGGTCATGAACGGGCTCGGGTGATCGACCTTGAGCATCTTCGCCGCCACGCTGTCGAGCATCGACGGGCAGAAGGGTCTCCAGCGCTCGCGGAACTTGATCTGCTCGTTGATGCGGTCAGCCACGCCCGGCACGCTCGGGCAGCCGATGATCGAACGCCCGCCGAGGGCGCGTGGACCGAACTCCATGCGGCCCTGGAACCAGGCCACCGGGTTGCCGTCGACCATGATCCGGGCGATGCGCTCCGGGGTGTTGTCGATGCGCTTGAACACCGGCTGGTGCGGGTGCCTGGCGCAGGCGGCGATGACGTCTTCGTTGGAATAGGAGGGGCCGAGGTAGACGTGCTCCATCTTCTCCACCGGCACGCCGCGCTGGTTCGACACGTAAGCCGCCGCACCGACGGCGGTCCCGGCGTCGCCGGAAGCCGGCTGCACGAACAGCTCCTTGACGTCGTCGCGGGCGATGATTTTCTGGTTCAGCTTGACGTTCAGCGCGCAGCCACCGGCGAAGGCGATCTTGCCGGTTTCCTTGAGGATGTCGCCGAGGTAGTACTCCATCATCTGCAGCGCCAGCTTCTCGAACAGCGCCTGCATGCTGGCAGCGTAATGGATGTAGGGGTCGTCGGCGATGTCGCCCTCACGCTTCGGCCCGAGCCACTCGATCAGCTTGGGCGAGAAGTAGTAGCCCTTGCCGTTTTCCTTGTAGCGGCGGAAACCGATGACGTTGGCGTACTCGGTGTTGATGATCAGCTCGCCGTTCTCGAACTTGGCCAGGCGCGAGAAATCGTACTTGGCGGCATCGCCGTAGGGCGCCATGCCCATGACCTTGAACTCGCCGTCGAGCATCTCGAAACCGAGGTATTCGGTGATCGCGCCATACAGGCCGCCGAGCGAGTCCGGATCGAAGAACTCCTTGATCTTGTGGATCTTGCCGTTCTCGCCGTAACCGAAGAAGGTGGTGGCGTACTCGCCCTTGCCATCGATGCCGAGGATCGCGGTCTTTTCCGTGAAACCCGAGCAGTGATAGGCACTGGAGGCGTGCGCCAGGTGGTGCTCGACCGGCTCGATCTTGACCTTCTTCAGGTCGAAGCCGAGCTGCACCAGGCACCACTCGATACGCTTCTTGTAGCGCTTGTAGCGGCGATTGCCGAACAGGATCGCATCGAGGGCGCGATCCGGCGCGTAGGCGTAGCGCTTGGCGTACTGCCAGCGGGCCTTCTCGAAGATGCTGATGGGGGCGAAGGGAATGGCCACCACATCGACGTCAGAGGGCTTGATACCCGCCTGTTCCAGACAGAACTTGGCCGACTCGTAGGGCATGCGGTTCTTCGCATGCTTGTCGCGCACGAAGCGCTCCTCTTCCACCGCCGCGATCAGTTTGCCGTCGATGTACAGCGCGGCGGAGGGATCGTGACTGAGGGCGCCGGACAGGCCGAGAATGGTCAATGCCACAGGTTTGAGCCTCTAATTCGGGCAGGTGCCGGGCACCTGCGGTAAACGTTGGTCGAGCAACTGGTGCAAGGCGGAGTCCGCCGGCCAGTTGCGCAGGAAACGGGCGCGGTCGCGGGCATAGGCCCGGGCGAAGCTGCGCGCACTGCGATGTTGCCGCATGGCATCCAGGTCGATCAGCGACCAGGCGCCCTGCACCTCATCCCAGAACAGGTTGTGCCCCTTGAAGTCACCGTGACTGATGCGCTCACGCAGCATCGCCGCGAACAGTCGATCCAGCGCCAGCAACTCGATTTCCGGGGGCGTTGCCTGCTGATATGCCTCGAAACGCGCGATTATATCCTGCCCACCACAATAGTCGGTAATCAGGTACGCACGTCCACGCAGCCAGCACCAGCGGCGCTCGATCACCGCCAGCGGCGTCGGCGTGACGATGCCCAGCAACTGCAGGCGATTGCCCTCGCGCCAGCTGTGCCAGGCACGGCTCGGACGCCAGAAGCGCTTGAACCAGTGCAGCAGGTTCTTCACGTTGTAGCGCTTGACCACCAGCGGCCTGCCATCGACATCGACGCGCGCCACCGTGGCCGCGCCACCCGTCTTGTAGATATGCCCGCCCTCGATGCGTGCATCCAGCTCGGCCAGCAGCGGCTGCAGGGCCGGCTCGGCCTCACGGCGCAGCACGCGCAGGCCGAAGGCGCCAATGCGCGCGGTGAACAGGCTGCACTCACGCGCCGCCTTTCTCAGGTAGTCACGCAGGCGCCAGCGGCGCACCTTGGCCACCTCGGCCTGGAGCATCTCCAGCGGCAGCGCGTGTTCGCCATTGGCCAGCAGGTAATGGATCAGCAGCTCCTCGAGGCAGGGCTCCAGCTCGGCCGGCAACTGGGCGAAGAACACTCCCAGGTTCTCCAGCACACGCGCCCGTGACAGCGGCTGACCCGGCGTCTCGGCGCACACCCCACCGCCGTCGATCAGGTACAGGCTGCCGTCATGGCGCAACAGGTTGTCCAGATGCAGGTCGGCCTGCCACAGGCCTTGCGCATGCAGGCTGCCGACCGTCGCCAGCGCCTCCCCCAGCACCGCCTGCTGCGCATCCGTCAGCACCGGTTCGGCGGCGACGGCCTGCCAGGCCGACCACAGGCTTTGCGCCCCCGAGAGATACTCGAACAGCAACCAGCCGCCCTGCCCCTCGACGAAGCCATGCGCCAGCAGCGCCGGCGTCGGCAGCCCCTGCCCGGCCAGCAGGCGGGCGCCATCCAGCTCGCGCTGATAGTGGCGCTGCGCGCGACCACCAACCAGCAGCTTGGCCAGCACCTCGCGCCCTTGCCAGGTGGCCACGCCCACGTAGCGCTGGCCCGGCAGCACCCGCAGCCACTCGCTCACCTGCACGGTGGTATCGGCCATCTGCACCTGCAGCGGCAGTGCCGGCGTGCGTCCAGCCTGGCTCAGGTCCCGCAGCGACATCAGCGCGCCTCCTTGTAGCGCTTGCGCGCTTCCAGCTGATACCACCAGGTGTCGACGCTTTCACTGTGGCCCAGGTACGCCGCCAGCAGGGTGCGGACGTTCGCCTCGTTCCAGACGCTCGCGCGACGCAGCAGCGGTTCCAGGTCCTTGATCCGGTCGCGGCGGCCGAAAAGCAGCGGGCGGGTCTTCTCCAGATCGATCAGCTGCGCATCGAAACCGCCCCCCTGCTCACGCAGGAAGATGTGCTTGGGGTAGAAGCAGCCATGCATCTGCCCTGCCCGGTGCAGGACACCCGCCAGGTCGCCCGTGGCCCGCAGGATCGCATTCTGCTGCGCCGCACCCAGCGTCGGCCATTGCGCCAGCCAGCCGTCCAGATCCTGCCAGCCATCCAGCGCACGCGTCAGCAGGATCGCGCGGCGCTCGCCGGGCATGCGCCGCTCGCCGAAGAAGGCGGCCTGCAACGCCGGAATCGCCAGCTCGGCGTAACGACGGATGTTGCGGAACTCACGGGCGAAGGTCGGCTCTCCCCATGGATGCAAGACGCTGCGCGTCAGGTGGTTGCTCTGCCGCTTGAGGTAGAACGCCCGCTCACCCAGCTCCAGTCGATAGACGCTGCTCCAGCCGCCCCGCTCGGTGTTCGGTTCATCCACGGCCTCCAGCTTCAACGCCCAGAGCGCATCGAAACTGGCCAGACCATGCTGCTCGAGCAGCACGCGATCCTGCTGCGAGACGAAATCCGTCATTCCCTACCCTCGAAAAATTTCAACACCTGACGCAGGCGTTGCTTGTCGCGTGCGCCGAGGCGGTCACGGCCACGGTACTGCAGATAGAAACGCAGGCGCTGCGTTCGCGACAGCACGCGCTTGGCCACCTTGTCGAGGCAGGCCAGGTCCTTGACGATGCGATAGCGCAGCAGGGGCCCCCACCAGAAGCTGCCGGTGGGACAGTCGATGAAGAACAGCTCGGCCTTCTCGTTGACCAGCAGGTTGCGCCACTTCAGGTCATTGTGGGTGAAGTGGTGGTCGTGCATCACCCGGGTACTGGCCGCCAGCTGCCGGCTGACTCCCCTTACCCAGGCGCCATCCTGCAGCCGCGGGTCACCCTGATCGGCCATCAGCGCGAGGTCCTGGGTGTTCTCCAGCTCCCGGGTGACCAGCGCGCCGCGCACGAACGCGCCGGCGTTGCGCTCCAGGCCATGCGCGACGATCGGCGCCGTGGGAATGCCCCACTTGGCGAAGAGCTTGAGGTTCTGCCACTCCGCCTTGACCCTGGGCCGGCCGAGATAACGGCGCAGGCCCTTGCCTGCGCCCCAGTAACGCTTGACGTAGAAACGCACACCTTCACGCTCGATCCGCACGACCTCGGACAGAGGGTCCCTGGTCAGTCGCTCCCCCTCGATCGCGAACACCGCCGCCAACGAACCGAAGTCCTTGGACAGGCCCTGATAGTCCGTTGCCAGGTTCCAGCCAGCCATCAGAGGGCATCTCCATAGCGCTGCTTGCGCTCATACAGTTTCGCCGCCTTGCGCTCCAGCCAGGCGAGCAGGCGCGCTTCGTCGCGCAGCACCTGGCGCAGCGGGCGCTGGAAGTAGGTGCGCAGGAAACGCAGCTTGTCGCGGCGGGTCAGACCGATGTCCAGAGCCGAGAAATACAGGGCAGCCAGGTCCTTGTCGCGCCAGCGGCGCGGGGTTCGCTCGCGCACTTGGGCACGATGCAGGTCGATGACCGACAGGCGCAGGTCGCCCGCCTGGATCGGCCGGTCGGTGTGCAACAGGAAGTGGCAGATATAGCAGTCGCGGTGATTGACCCCGGCACGGTGCATGGTACCGGTCATCTGCGCCACTTCGCGGATCAGCGCCCACTTGAGTTCGGGCCGGGGTGGCTGCTGCGCCCAGTTGAGGCTGAGCTGCTCCAGATCCACGGTCGGCGCCAGCTCCTCGGTGATGATGAACGAGTGCTGGCGGGCCGGGTTGCTGCCGCGCTCACCGTAGGCCACCGCCGTCATGGTCGCCACGCCGGCTTCGCCGAGGCGCTGGATCGCCTGCCACTCCTGAGCGGCGCCCAGTACGGGGGCCTTGGCGGTCAGCAGGTTCTTGACGATCTCGCCCCAACCGATGCCGCGATGAATCTTGACGAAATAACCGCGGCCATCGACTTCGGTGCGCAGCGTACGGCGCCCGTCCAGCTCGCGGTAGACCTGCCCCTGCAGCGCCTCGACAGCAGCGAAGGCGTCACGGTTCGCCCACAGGCGCTTGAAGGGTTCGGCGAGAATCAGCTTCACGGGCACCTCGGGGCCAGGATCACATCCGCAGCCTTCTGCGGCATGGAATAGAGGTCGGCACTGTCGGCATAGGCCAGGCCGTTGCGCCCCCAGAACGCGCGGCGCTCGGGGTCGGCCAGCATGTCGGCCAGGGTGCGATTGAGGCGCTCCTGCTCGAAGGGGCTGGGCAGCACCCGCCCGCAATCGGCCTCGGCGATGTAGTGGGCGTAGCCACAGACATCGGTGACCAGCACCGGCAGACCGGAAACCAGCGCCTCCAGCAGCACGGTCCCGGTGTTCTCGTTGTAGGCCGGATGGATCAGCAGGTCGGCACCGAGCAGGAAGCGCGGGATGTCACTGCGCCCCTTGAGGATCTGCACCTGGTCGGACAGGCCCAGGGCCTTGACCTGCAGCAGGAAGGGCTTGGGGTCGTCCTGGCCGATGGCGATCAGTCGGGTGCGCTTGCGCAGCTCCCGCGGCAGCGCGGCCAGCGCCTTGAGGCTGCGGTCCAGGCCCTTGGTCTTGAACCCCGAACCGATCTGCACCAGCAGCAGGTCGTCGTCGCCCAGCTGAAACTCGCGGCGGAAGTCCGCACGCATCTCGGCGGCGTTCGCCGGCGCCCGGCGATCCTGGGCAATACCGGGCGGCAGCAGGTGGAAACGCTGCAGCGGGGTCTTGTAGTGCTTGATGAACAGGGGCTGCTGCACCTCGGAGATCATCAGGATCTCGGTCTTCGACTCCGGCGCGAATACCGCGCGTTCGTAGTCGGCGAAGTGCTTGTAGCGCCCCCAGCGCCGGTAGATCGGATTGCGCAGGGTCTGCGCCTTGCCCTCGAAGCAACCATCGGCGGCGTAGTAGACGTCCAGCCCCGGCATCTTGTTGAAACCGATCACCCGGTCGACCGGATCACGCGCCAGGTCGGCCTGCAGCCAGGCGCTGAACTTCTCGTTGCGACGGTGGTTGAACAGTGCCCGCACCGGCGCCACGCGCACGTCGAAGCCTGCGGGAGTGTCGCCTTCCCAGATCGGGGTGTAGACACGAATGGCGTGGCCGCGCGCCTGGCACTCCAGGGCGATGCGCATGAAGTCACGCTGAAGCCCGCCGAACGGGAAGTACTTGTAGAGAACGAAGGCCAGCTGCATAGCCGCTCCTTAAAGGGTGCCAGGAGGCGCCAGCAGCAGTGCCTCCAGTTCCAGGCCGACACGCTCGGCGCCCAGGCCGTCGAAGCAGGGCTTGTCGCGATCACCGCTGCCCGCGCCCGGGCCACTGGCACACAGATGAATCTGGCCACGGCCATAGGCGCCGACCTTGCCCGGCAAGGTCGGCCCGTAAAGGGAAATGTTGGGCACATCCAGCGCCGCCGCCAGGTGACCCAGCCCGGTGTCGACGGACACGCAGGCACTGGCCCCGGCGATCACCTTGGCCACTCCGGCCAGGTTCAGCTTCGGCAGCACGGCCGCATGCGCGAGCCCGGCGGCGATGCGCTCGGCACGCGCCTTCTCGGTCGCGCTGCCCCAGGGCAGGCGCACCGCCCAGCCCAGTTCGTCCATGCGTTCGGCCAGCGCGCGCCAGTCGGCCTCAGGCCAGTGCTTGCTGGCCCAGGTGGTACCGTGGAGAAACACCAGATAGGACGGCGCCGCAGCGTCCATCAGCGCCGCTCGGTCGAGGCCGTAGTCAGCGCTGCCCGATGGCAGTGCATAACCCAGCGCCTTGGCGAACAGCTGGCGCACTCGTTCCAGGGCATGCTGGTCCTTGGCCACCGCGTAGCGACGATCGTAGAAGCGGCTGGCCAACGGCTCCCGCGCCGAATCACGATCCAGCCCGGCCACGGGGGCCTGCACATAGCGCGTCAACCAGGCGCTCTTGAGCAGCCCCTGGGCGTCGATCACCAGGTCGTAGCGGGTCTCGCGCAGGCGCTGCTTGAAGCGTGCCCACTCGCCACTGCGCCAGGTGCGCAGCGGGTGCTTGCGCCAGCGGCGGATGGCCACCGGAATCACCTGGGACACGGCCGGATGCCAGGCAGGAATCTCGGCGAAGCCTTCTTCCACGACCCAGTCGAAGCGGATACCGGGGATGGCGCGAGCCGCATCGGTCAGCGCCGGCAGGGTGTGTACCACGTCGCCCAGCGACGACGTCTTGATGATCAGTACCCGCAAGATCAGTCGCCCTCGACCAGGGTCAGGGTTTCACCGACCAATCGTTCCAGCGCCTCGATCACCGGGCGCGGCTTGAGTTCGCGCAGGCAGTTGTAGTGCCCGTAACGGCAGGTACGTTCGAAGCAGGGGCTGCATTCCAGGCCCAGACGGACGATCTCGACACGATCGGCCAAAGGCGGAGTGAAACCGGGCGAGGTGGAACCGTAGACGGCCACCAGCGGGCGATTCAGTGCCGCAGCCACATGCATCAGCCCGGAGTCGTTGGACACCACCGCCGTGGCGGCGGACATCAGGTCGATGGCCTCGGCCAGGCTGGTCTGCCCGGAGAGGTTGCTGACCTCCTCGCGCAGCCCGGGAATCAAGCGCATGCGGATGTCTTCGCCACCGGCATGGTCGTTCTTCGAACCGAACAGCCAGACCTGCCAGCCCTGGCGGATCTTGACCTCGGCGACCTTGGCGTAGTGCTCCGCCGGCCAGCGCTTGGCCTCGCCGAACTCGGCGCCGGGGCACAGCGCCAGCACCGGACGATCCAGCTGCAGGCCGAACTTGGCCAGCGCCTGGCCACGGCTGGCCTCGTCGATCACCAGGCGTGGCTGCGGATAGGGCTGCGGCAGCTCGGCGCCCGACTCGAAGGCCAGCGCCATGAAGCGCTCGATCATCAGCGGATAGCGCGCCTTGTCCAGCGTGCGGATATCGTTGAGCAGGCCGTAGCGCATCTCGCCCTTCCAGCCCGTGCGCCTGGCGATGCCGGCAAACCAGGGCACCAGGGCGGACTTCAGCGAATTGGGCAGCAGAATGGCCTGGTCGTACTGACCGGCCAGCGACTTGCCGATGCGTCGACGCACGCCCAGATCGAGCACGCCATGGCCCAGCGGCAGGCTCAGCGCCGCACGTACCTCGGGCATGCGCTCGAGTATGGGCCGACTCCAGTCCGGCGCCAGCACGTCGATCTCGCACGCGGGATGACGCTGTTTCAGGCACTGGAACAGCGTCTGCGCCATCACCATGTCGCCCACCCAACTGGGCCCAACGATCAGTATCTTCATATCCTTTCCAGAAACGACCGGGGAGGCTCAGCGCCTCCCCGTCATAGCCCAGATGACCGGCTTACTTGACCCGCGTACGCCACTCGGCGTGCGCGCTGGTCTTGCCGGTTACCAGGTCGAAATAGGCTTTCTGCAGTTTTTCGGTAACCGGGCCACGGCGGCCGATACCGATCTGACGGCCATCCACTTCGCGGATCGGCGTAACTTCGGCGGCGGTGCCGGTGAAGAAGGCCTCGTCGCAGATGTACACCTCGTCACGGGTGATGCGCTTCTCGACCACCTTGATACCCAGCTCGTCGGCCAGGGTGAGGATGGTGTTGCGGGTGATGCCGTTGAGGCAGGAGGTCACTTCCGGGGTGTACACCACACCATCCTTGACCAGGAAGATGTTCTCGCCCGAACCCTCGGCCACGTAGCCTTCCGGGTCCAGCAGCATGGCCTCGTCGGCGCCGCCGGAAATCGCTTCCTGCAGGGCCAGCATCGAGTTGATGTAGTTGCCGTTGGCCTTGGCGCGGGTCATGGAGATGTTGACGTGGTGACGGGTGTAGGAGCTGGTGCGCACCTTGATACCGGTCTGCAGGGCTTCTTCGCCCATGTAGGCGCCCCAGTGCCAGGCGGCGACGATCACGTGCACCTTCAGGCCGGCGGCACGCAGGCCCATGCCTTCGCTGCCGAAGAACACCATCGGGCGCAGGTAGGCGCTTTCCAGGCCGTTCTCACGCACGGCGGCGCGCTGCGCCTCGTTGATCTCTTCCTTGGTGAAGGGGATCTGCATGTTGAAGATGTGCGCGGAGTCGAACAGGCGATCGGTGTGCGCCTGCAGGCGGAAGATCGAGGTGCCGTCCGGCGTGTTGTAGGCGCGCACGCCCTCGAACACACCCATGCCGTAGTGCAGGGTATGGGTCAGCACATGGGTAGTCGCTTCGCGCCACGGTACCAGTTCACCGTCGTACCAGATCACGCCATCACGGTCGGACATCGACATCTTGCCTGCTCCTCAATTCGCTTCGCGGTTCGATCATTCGTACGGCCCTGCGGCCATCAACCCAGTTCCAGCTGGCGCCATAGCCGCATCACGGCGTGGCGCTCATCCTGGAACTGATCACCCGGCACCACCCCGGGCTGCTTCTGCAGCGCCTGGCGGTGAGCGGCCGAGCGGTAAACCTTGTAGACCTCGCGGAGCAACCCGGCATCTTCCGCCGACATCAGACCGACCCGCTCGAGCCCCTCGAGGATGCGGATGTTGTCGGTGAATTCAAGCAGTTGCGGGTGTTGCCACGACCAGGCCAGAGCCGCGTATTGCACCATAAATTCGATATCGACGATACCACCGGCATCCTGCTTCAGATCGAAGGAGCTCGCCGCATCGAAGGCGTTTTCCCCGGTGCCGGCCGCCGTGGCGCGGGTACCGAGGTTGTCGCGCATCTTCGCGCGCATCTCGCTGACTTCGCCGCGCAGCGCGACCACATCACGCTGGCGCCCGAGCACCTCGGCGCGCACGCGGGCGAACTCGCCCGCCAGGCGCGGGCAACCCACCAGCACCCGCGCACGGACCAGCGCCTGGTGCTCCCAGGTCCAGGCTTCGTTTTCCTGGTAACGCTGGAAGGCCCCCAGAGAACTGACCAGCAGCCCGGCCGCGCCGGATGGACGCAGGCGCATGTCCACGTCGTACAGCGCGCCGGAGGTGGTCTGGGTCGTCAGCAGGTGGATGATGCGCTGCCCCAGCCGGGTGAAGAACTGCGCCCCGTCGATGGGCTTGGCGCCGTCGGTCTCGGCCTGTGGGTCGCCGTCATGGATGAACACCAGATCCAGGTCCGAGCCATGGCCGAACTCCAGGCCGCCGACCTTGCCGTAGCCGACGATGATGAAATCCGGATCGCAAGGCGTGCCATCGGCACGCGACGGGCGGCCGTGGCGCTGCACCGTGTGCTGCCAGGCCAGCGCCAGCACCTGGTCGAGAATCGCCTCGGCCAGCCAGGTCAGGTAGTCCGACACCTTCATCAGCGGCAGCGTACCGGCAATCTCCGACGCCGCCACGCGCAGGCTGTGCGCCAGCTTGAAGTGGCGCAGCGCTTCCATCTGCTGCTCGAGGTCCTCCTCGGGAATACGGATCAGCCGCTCGCGCAGCTCGGCGGCGAGCTCCGGCGCCAGCGGCGGCGAGTACAGCCGCCCCTCGTTGAGCAGTTCGTCGAGCAGCAGCGGGAAGCGCGCGATCTGCTCGGCAATCCACGGGCTGGCCGCACACAGGGTGATCAGGCGCTCCAGCGCGCCGGGATTCTCGCTGAGCAACACCAGGTAGGCGGAACGCCGCGCCACCTTTTCCACCAGCGGCAGCACGCGCTCCAGCACCAGGTCGGGGCTGTCGTGCTCGATGGTCTGGGCCAGCAGGCGCGGAATGAAGGCATCCAGCCGCTCACGCCCGAGACGCTGCATGGCCCGCACCTGCGGGCCATTGCGCAGGTCGACCAGGCGCCGGAAGGCCGCTCCGGCCTCGCCGAACCCGGCCTCCTGCAACTGCTGCACGGCGCCCTCCTCATCCAGCGCGCCTTCCCAGAGCGGCAGCCATTCGGCGCCGACACAGGCCTCGCTGCCCTGCGCTTCATCCTCGTCGGGATCGGCGATCACCTGCTGGAAGTGCCACTCGATGCGCCCACGCCAGTGCATCAGCCGCTCATGGAAACTCGCCCAGTCGGCGAAGCCCATGATCGCCGCCACGCGCGCCTGGTCGAGCGGGTCCGCCGGGAGCATCTGCGTCTGCCGGTCACCGATGCCCTGCAGGGCATGCTCGGCGTAACGCAGGAACTCGTATCCCTCCTTCATTTCAGCGACCACCGCCGGCGGCAGGTAGCCCTGCCCCTCCAGCGTGGCCAGCACCTTGAGCAGCGGCCGCTGCTGCAGGCTGAGATCGCGCCCGCCATGGATCAGCTGGAAGGCCTGGGCGATGAACTCGATCTCGCGGATACCGCCGGCGCCGAGCTTGATGTTCTCGCTCATGCCCTTGCGCCGTACCTCCTGCTGGATCAGCTGTTTCATCGAGCGCAGTGCCTCGATGGCGGAGAAGTCCAGGTAGCGGCGGTAGACGAAGGGCCGCAGCATCTCCAGCAGCTCGGCGCCCGCCTGCTGGTCACCGCCGACCACGCGCGCCTTGATCATCGCGTAGCGCTCCCAGTCGCGCCCCTGATCCTGGTAGTACTGCTCCAGGGCATTGAAGCTGAACACCAGCGCACCGGACGAACCGTAGGGACGCAGGCGCATGTCGGTACGGAAGACGAAGCCGTCGACGGTGATCGCGTCCAGCGCCTTGATCAGCTTCTGCCCCAGGCGGATGAAGAACTCCTGGTTGTCCAGCGGGCGCTTCACGCCCTCGGTCTCGCCGCCCTCCGGGTAGCCGAAGATCAGGTCGATGTCCGAGGACAGATTGAGCTCGTGCGCGCCGAGCTTGCCCATGCCGAGGATGACCATGTGCTGCGCCTGGCCGCTGCGCCGGCCGGTCGGGGTGCCGAACTGCTCGCAATGGCGCGGATAGAGCCAGTGGTAGGCCAGGTCGATGCAGGCGTCGGCCAGGTCGGAGAGGTCGCGGCAGGTTTCGCCGAGCGCCGCCTGACGGCTGAAGTCACGCCAGATGATGCGCAACTGCTGGCGGCTGCGGAAGCGCCGCAGGCAACGCCCCAGCGCCTCCTCATCGGCACAGTCGGCCAACAGCGCCTGCAGCTGCTGACGCAGCTCGCCCGGCGCCAGGCTGCGCTCCAGCTCCCCCGACTCGGCAAGCGCGCTGAACATCTGCGGATCGCGCTGCGCCTGCTCTGCGACGAAATCACTCAGGGCCGCGACCTGTCGCCAGGCGTCATGCCGCACCTGCGGCCAGGCGGCGAAGCGCGCAGACAGCCCCTCATGCTCGGCCAGCGCGGTCTGCAGCGACTGCTCGGCGCGTTCGGACAGGGCGATCAGGGAAGGGGGCAACTCGACCAGCAACGGCAGGCTCATGGTCTATCCTTTTGGCGGACTGCCGGACGCACGGTGCAAACGCCCGGAACCCCGCTCCTGCGGGGCACGCGCGGCCGGCAGCGCCGCGAATTGTAGTTTTACTACTAAAGAATTGTATCCAGAGGGCTGAATCCGCCGTCGAAATGTAGTAAAACTACAAGCGGCCGGTCCTACCCCCGGTAAATCCAAGAATTTCAACTTGCCCGCCCAAAAAGCCGGCGAGACCCAACTGGCCTCCGATTCTGGAAGCCTTTCCGCCCTGGAGCAAGCCATGCAAGACCTCGATCCGATCGAAACCCAGGAATGGCTGGACGCCCTTGAATCCGTCCTCGACCGTGAGGGTGAAGACCGAGCCCATTACCTGATGACCCGTCTGGGCGAGCTGGCCACCCGTAGCGGTGCGCAACTGCCCTACGCGATCACCACGCCGTACCGCAACTCCATTCCGGTTACCCATGAAGCTCGCATGCCCGGCGACCTGTTCATGGAACGCCGCATCCGCTCGCTGGTGCGCTGGAACGCCCTGGCCATGGTGATGCGCACCAACCTGGACGACCCGGATCTGGGCGGCCACATCTCCAGCTTCGCCTCCTCGGCGACGCTCTATGACATCGGTTTCAACTACTTCTTCCAGGCCCCGACCGACGAGCACGGCGGCGACCTGGTGTTCTATCAGGGCCACGCCAGCCCTGGCGTCTATGCCCGCGCCTTCATGGAAGGCCGCATCGACGAAGACCAGATGAAGAACTTCCGTCGCGAAGTCGACGGCAAGGGCCTGTCCTCCTATCCGCACCCCTGGCTGATGCCGGACTTCTGGCAGTTCCCGACCGTTTCCATGGGTCTGGGCCCGATCCAGGCGATCTACCAGGCGCGTTTCATGAAGTACCTGGAAGCGCGCGGTTTCATCCCGGCCGGCAAGCAGAAGGTCTGGTGCTTCATGGGCGACGGCGAGTGCGACGAGCCGGAATCCCTCGGTGCCATCTCCCTGGCGGGCCGCGAGAAGCTGGACAACCTGATCTTCGTCATCAACTGCAACCTGCAGCGCCTCGACGGCCCGGTTCGCGGCAACGGCAAGATCATCCAGGAACTCGAAGGCGTGTTCCGTGGCGCCCAGTGGAACGTCAACAAGGTGGTCTGGGGCCGCTTCTGGGACCCGCTGTTCGCCAAGGACAAGGACGGCGCCCTGCAGCGCCGCATGGACGAAGTGGTCGACGGTGAATACCAGAACTACAAGGCCAAAGACGGCGCCTACGTACGCCAGCATTTCTTCAACAGCCCCGAGCTGCAGGAGATGGTCAAGGACCTCTCCGACGACGAGATCTGGAAGCTCAACCGTGGCGGCCACGACCCGTACAAGGTCTACGCGGCCTACCATCAGGCGGTCAACCACAGCGGCCAGCCGACCGTGATCCTGGCCAAGACCATCAAGGGCTACGGTACCGGCGCCGGTGAAGCGAAGAACACCGCGCACAACACCAAGAAGGTCGATGTCGACAGCCTGCGCCAGTTCCGCGACCGCTTCGACATTCCGGTCAAGGACGAAGAGCTGGAGAACCTGCCGTTCGTTCGTCCGGAGCCGGGCAGCCCCGAGTACAAGTACCTGCATGAGCGCCGCAACGCGCTGGGCGGCTTCGTACCGCAGCGTCGCCAGCAGAGCTTCAGCATCCCCACCCCGCCGCTGGATACCCTCAAGGCCATCCTCGACGGTTCGGGCGACCGTGAAATCTCAACCACCATGGCCTTCGTGCGCATCCTCGCGCAGCTGGTCAAGGACAAGGAACTCGGCCAGCGCATCGTCCCGATCATCCCGGACGAGGCCCGTACCTTCGGTATGGAAGGCATGTTCCGCCAGCTCGGCATCTACTCCTCGGTCGGTCAGCTCTACGAGCCGGTCGATAAAGACCAGGTGATGTTCTACAAAGAGGACAAGAAAGGTCAGATCCTCGAGGAAGGCATCAACGAAGCCGGCGCCATGAGCTCCTTCATCGCCGCAGGCACCTCGTACTCCTGCCACAACCAGCCGATGCTGCCGTTCTACATCTTCTACTCGATGTTCGGCTTCCAGCGTATCGGCGACCTGGCCTGGGCCGCTGGCGACAGCCGCACCCGTGGTTTCCTGATCGGCGGCACCGCCGGTCGTACCACGCTCAACGGCGAGGGTCTGCAGCACGAAGACGGTCACAGCCACATGCTGGCGGCGACCATTCCCAACTGCCGCACCTACGACCCGACCTACGGCTACGAGCTCGCCGTGATCATCCGCGAAGGCATTCGCCAGATGACCGAAGAGCAGCAGGACGTCTTCTACTACATCACCGTGATGAACGAGTCCTACCAGCAGCCGTCCATGCCGGAAGGTGTCGAGCAAGGCATCATCAAGGGCATGTACCTGCTCGAGGAAGACAAGAAGGAAGCCGCGCACCACGTGCAGCTGCTGGGTTCCGGCACCATCCTGCGCGAAGTCCGCGAGGCGGCGAAGATCCTTCGCGACGAGTTCAACATCGGCGCCGATGTGTGGAGCGTCACCAGCTTCAACGAACTGCGTCGCGACGGCCTGGCCGTGGAGCGCAGCAACCGCCTGCACCCGGGCCAGAAGCCCAAGAAGACCTACCTCGAAGAGTGCCTGAACGCTCGCAAGGGGCCGGTCATCGCTTCCACCGACTACATGAAGCTGTTCGCCGAGCAGGTTCGTCAGTGGGTCCCGAGCAAGGAATACAAGGTCCTGGGCACCGACGGTTTCGGCCGCAGCGACAGCCGCAAGCAGCTGCGCCACTTCTTCGAAGTGGACCGCAACTGGGTCGTGCTGGCCGCCCTGGAAGCCCTGGTAGACCGTGGCGAGATCGAAGCCAAGGTGCTGGCAGATGCCATCGCCAAGTTCGGCATCGACGCCGATAAAGCCAACCCCCTGGACTGCTAAGGAGCGTAGCGATGAGTGAGTTGATTCGCGTACCCGACCTCGGCGGTGAAGGCGAGGTCATTGAACTGCTGGTGAAGGTCGGCGACCGTATCGAAGCCGACCAGGGCATACTGACCCTGGAGTCCGACAAGGCCTCCATGGAAGTGCCCGCGCCCAAGGCCGGCGTGATCAAGGAACTGAAGGTCAAGATTGGTGATCGCCTGAAGGAAGGCGACGAGCTGCTGGTGCTGGAAGTCGAAGGTGCCGCGCAAGCGACACCTGCGCCGAAAGCCGCGGCGGCTCCGGCCGAAGCCCCGAAAGCGGCCGCTCCGGCTGCTGCCCCGGCGGCTGCGACCAGCAGCAGCGTGCAGGACGTGCACGTGCCGGACATCGGTTCCGACGCCAAGGGCAAGGTCATCGAGATCATGGTCAAGGTCGGCGACAGCATCGAAGCCGACCAGAGCCTGCTGACCCTGGAGTCCGACAAGGCCTCCATGGAAATCCCCGCGCCGGCCGCCGGCGTGGTGGAAGCACTGCTGGTCAAGCTGGATGACGAGATCGGCACCGGTGACCTGATCCTCAAGCTCAAGGTCGAAGGCGCCGCCCCGGCTGCCGCAGCGGCCCAGCCGGCTGCCGCGAAAGCCGAAGCCGCTCCCGCTGCTGCCCCGGCAGCGGCCGCCGCGCCGACCGGCAGCAGCGTGCAGGACGTGCACGTGCCGGACATCGGCTCCAGCGCCAAGGGCAAGGTCATCGAGATCATGGTCAAGGCCGGCGACAGCATCGAAGCCGACCAGAGCCTGCTGACCCTGGAGTCCGACAAGGCCTCCATGGAAATCCCTGCGCCGGCTGCCGGCGTGGTGGAAGCAGTGCTGGTCAAGCTGGATGACGAGATCGGTACCGGCGACCTGATCCTCAAGCTCAAGGTGGCCGGTTCCGCCCCGGCCGCTGCGCCGGCGCAAGCCAGCCAGGAAGTGCACCGCGTGCCGGAAGGCGCCGCCCCGGAAGTGGCCGCCGAAGTGCGCGCCATTGCCTCGCTGTCGGCGGCGGCTGCCGAAGTCGCCAACGCGCCCAAGCGCGACGGTGCCAAGGTGCATGCCGGCCCGGCCGTGCGTCAGCTGGCCCGTGATTTCGGCGTCGAACTGGCGGATATCGCCGGCACCGGCCCGAAAGGCCGCATCCTCAAGGAAGACGTGCAGGTTCACGTCAAGGCGATGATGCAGAAGGCCAAGGCCGCACCGCAGGCTGCTGCAGCTGCTGCCAGCGGCGGTGCCGGCATTCCGCCGATCCCTACCGTGGACTTCAGCAAGTTCGGCGAGATCGAAGAAGTGCCGATGACCCGCCTGATGCAGGTCGGCGCCGCCAACCTGCACCGCAGCTGGCTCAACGTGCCGCACGTCACTCAGTTCGAGTCCGCCGACATCACCGACCTGGAAGCCTTCCGCGTCGCGCAGAAGGCCGTGGCCGAGAAGGCCGGCGTCAAGCTGACCGTGCTGCCGCTGCTGCTCAAGTCGTGCGCGCACCTGCTCAAGGAGCTGCCGGACTTCAACAGTTCGCTGGCCCCGAGCGGCAAGGCGATCATCCGCAAGAAGTACGTGAACATCGGCTTCGCCGTGGACACCCCGGATGGCCTGCTGGTACCGGTGATCAAGAACGTCGACCAGAAGAGCCTGCTGCAGCTGGCTGGCGAAGCCGCCGAACTGGCTGACAAGGCCCGCAAGAAGAAGCTCTCTGCCGATGACATGCAGGGCGCCTGCTTCACCATCTCCAGCCTCGGTCACATTGGCGGCACCGGCTTCACGCCGATCGTCAACGCGCCGGAGGTGGCGATCCTCGGTGTGAGCAAGGCCAGCATGCAACCGGTCTGGGATGGCAAGGCCTTCCAGCCGCGCCTGATGCTGCCGCTGTCGCTGTCCTACGATCACCGCGTGATCAATGGCGCCGCTGCCGCCCGCTTCACCCTGCGCCTGTCGCAGCTGCTGGCGGACATCCGCACCATCCTGCTGTAAATCGTTTCGAGCACGCCACGCTCGCCTCCTCAACCCCGTCTGTTCAGGCGGGGTTTTTTTTACCTGCCATCCCTGGCGGCAATCCCTTCTACCGTTCTCAGCCCTTCTGCACGTTGCGAATCAGAAAGCTCAGTGCCTTGGCCAGTTCGCCCGCGCCCTGGTGATCGCGCACGATCGTCAGCAACGGGCTGCCGTCAGCCGGGTTGAACAACACGCAACGGATACCGCTGGTCGGACACTCATAGCGGATGAACGGATCGACACCGAACACCGCGAGCCGCTGATTGTGCACGGCGATGGCGCTGCCCTCCGCCCCCCGGCGCTCCTCGCGCAGGATCAGTTCACCGGAATCGGCGACGCTGAAGCGATAGAGCAGGTCCTCCGGCTGAGCCTGCCCGACCTGGTAGCCGGCGCGCAGGGCGTAGGTTTCAAGCAGTGCGTTGCTGTGCGCCAGCAGCGCCTGGCGTTCGTTGCCGGTGAGGTAGAGACGCTTGAGTCCGTCTAGATAGACGACCTGCTCATCACCTTGCAGAGCCTTGCTCTGGTCGGCGCTGGAAACAGCGGGCAAGGCGGCGGAAAGCGCCCCGCCCAGCACGATGGCCATCAGTTTTCTTGTCAGTCTCGCTTGCATGATGCACCCTTGCCGAACGCTATAGTGAAGTAGGCCTGAGCCCTAGCCTCCGTCCATGTCACCGCGCCCTGTGGCTGTGGTGACTCTGTACCGAGAACGGATGCCTCGCCTGGTCAGCATACTGGAAGCCCAACGCCCAATGAAAAGCCATCCCGATGCCGGCCCCCGTTCGGCAGCCGAGGTTGTGACGCAGTTGCCAGTGCCATCACGGCTCGGCATGTTGCGTTTCGAGCGCTTGAACGAGCCAAGCTGGGCACTGCTGTTTCTCGACCCGGCCTGCGAACGCAAGCTGGGCATCAGCGCCGCCGATCTGTGTGCGCTGATCGACGCCCCCTACGCCAGCCTGATGGAGCCCGAGGCACGCTATCGCCTGCACGACAGCATCCAGCAACAGTTGCTGCAGGGGCAGCACTACCTGGTGCGCTACACCCTGCACACGCCACAGGGCGCACTGAACCTGCTGGAGATGGGCGAGCCCTTCAGGCAGCACAACCGTCAGCTGCTGCGTGGCTACCTGCTGATCGCCGATGAAAGCCTCGCCGCCCATACCCCCGACGAGAGCGAACTGCTGGCGCAGAACCAGAACCTGCGCAACGCCTTGCAGCAGTATCAGCGCACTCAGCGCGACCACCTGCAGCACCTGGCCCGCTCGCATACCCAGCAGCAGCTGATCGTGCGCCTGTCACGCCAGCGCTATGTCTCCAGCGATCCGCAGCAGGAGGCGGCCGAGCTCATCACCCAGGCTGCCTGCGAGGTTTACGGCGTCGCCCGTGCGGGCATCTGGCACCTGAACAGCCAGAGCCTCGACTGCATCTCGCTGTATCGCCGCGACCTGGATCGCCACGAACAACTGCCGCCGATCGATGCGCGCAGCTTCCCCCATTACCTGGAAGCGCTGCACAGCGGCCGCGCCATCGATGCCCACGACGCGCAACACGACCTGCGCACCCGCGAACTGAAGCCGACCTACCTGGAACCGCTGGGGATCAGCTCCATGCTCGATGCCAGCATCCGCATCGAAGGCGAGGTGGTGGGCATCCTCTGCCTCGAGCACATCGGCGCCAAGCGCATCTGGCAGGCCGACGAGATCGCCTTCGCCGGGGAACTGGCCGACCAGTTCGCCCAGGTCCTGATCAATCAGGAGAAACGCTCCGCCACCAACGCACTGCACCTGTTCCAGCGCGCGGTGGAGCAGAGCGCCAGCGCCTTCCTGCTGGTCGACCGCGACGGCCGCGTGGAGTACGTCAACCCGAGCTTCACCGCCATCACCCTGTACAGCAGCGACGAAGTCTGCGGCCACCGCCTGTCCGAGCTGCCGGCGCTGTCCAACCTCAGCGACCTGCTGTTCGACGCCGACTCCAGCCTGGCCGAGCACAGCAGCTGGCAAGGCGAGTTCCGCAGCCGGCGCAAGAGTCAGGAGCCGTACTGGGGCCATCTGTCGATCTCCAAGGTCTACGGCGACGATGGCGAGCTGACCCACTACATCGGCATCTACGAAGACATCACCGACGCCAAGCTGGCGCAGCAACGTATCGAGCGCCTGGCCTACACCGACAACCTGACCAACCTCGGCAACCGGCCCGCCTTCATCCGCAGCCTGGAAGAGCGTTTCGCGCGCCATGCCCGGCGCCCCATGGGGCTGCTGCTGGTGGACATCGACAACTTCAAGCGCATCAACGACAGCCTCGGCCACCAGACCGGCGACAAGCTGCTCTCGGCCCTGGCCCGGCGTCTGCGCAACAGCCTTGGCACCCAGGGCACGCTGGCGCGCTTCGCCAGCAACGAGTTCGCCATCCTCCTCGATGGCAGCGATCAGGACGGCGGTATGCGCATCGCCCAGCAGGTCCTGCAGACGCTGGACAAGCCGCTGTTCGTCGACAACCAGCTGATCAGCATCACCGGCTCCGTCGGCCTGGCCATCGCCCCGGAACATGGCGACGACCCGCAAACCCTGATGAAGCACGCCGGCCTGGCCCTGCACAAGGCCAAGGCCAACGGCAAGCACCAGGTGCAGCTGTTCACCGAAGCCCTGAACGCTGAGGCCAACTACAAGCTGTTCGTCGAGAACAACCTGCGCCGCGCCCTGACCCAGAACGAACTGGAAGTCTTCTACCAGCCCAAGCTCTGCCTGAAGAGCGGGCAACTGCTCGGCATGGAAGCGCTGCTGCGCTGGCAGCACCCGGAAAAGGGCATGATCCGCCCGGACCAGTTCATCAGCGTGGCCGAGGAAACCGGCCTGATCATCCCCATCGGCAAGTGGGTGGTGCGCCAGGCCTGCCGCATGAGCAAGCAGATCGCCGCCATCGGCCTGGGGCAGCTGCAGGTGGCGATCAACCTGTCGCCCAAGCAGTTCTCCGATCCCGACCTGGTCGGCTCCGTCGCCGCCATCCTCAACGAGGAACAGCTCGACCCTCGGCTGCTGGAGCTGGAACTGACCGAGAGCCTGCTGCTGGAAGCCACCGAAGACACCCGCCACCAGCTCGGCCGCCTGAAGAGCCTGGGCCTGACCCTGGCGATGGATGACTTCGGCACGGGCTACTCCTCGCTGAGTTACCTGAAGAAATTCCCCATCGACGTGATCAAGATCGATCGCAGCTTCATCAAGGACATTCCCGACAACCAGGACGACATGGAGATCACCTCGGCGGTGATCGCCATGGCCCACAACCTCAAGCTCAAGGTGGTCGCCGAGGGCATCGAGACCGGCGCCCAGCTCGGCTTCCTGCGGCGCCAGCAATGCGACGTCGGCCAGGGCTACCTGTTCGACAAACCGATCTCGGGCCGTGAGCTGATCGACAGCCTGCGCCGCTACCCCTGCCGCCCGCAGGCCGACCAGCGGCTGTAATACGCGGCGTCACACCGAGTCAAAGACCTGCCCACCTTCAGGAGACCGCCATGGTTCTGCGTTCCCAGATACTCGTCCACAAGCTGGCCCTGCCGAGCGCCGAACAGGCTCTGCCGGGGCGCAACGAGCCGCTGCCGGTGGCCGATGTCCATCACCTCAACGGCCACCCGATCAAGCCGCCCTTCCCTGCCGGGTTGCAGCAGGCCGTATTCGGCCTGGGTTGCTTCTGGGGGGCCGAGCGACGCTTCTGGCAGCAGCCGGGCGTGTACAGCACGGCGGTGGGCTATGCCGGCGGCCTGACCCCCAACCCGACCTACGAGGAAGTCTGCTCGGGCCTGACCGGGCACACCGAAGTGGTGCTGGTGGTGTTCGATCCGCAGCAGACCAGCTTCGAGGCCCTGCTCAAGGTGTTCTGGGAAGCGCACAACCCGACCCAGGGCATGCGCCAGGGCAACGACCAGGGCACCCAGTACCGCTCGGCGATCTACTGCCACGACGCCGCGCAACTGAATGCGGCCCTGGCCAGCCAGGCGCGCTTCCAGGCCGAGCTGGACAAGGCGGGCCTGGGCACCATCACCACCGAGATCGGCAACGCGCCGACCTTCTACTACGCCGAGACCTATCACCAGCAGTACCTGGCGAAGAACCCCAACGGCTATTGCGGCCTCGGCGGAACAGGCGTATGTCTACCCCCTGAATCCTGAAACCGGTAGACCCTCGTGGAAGTAAGCAGCCTCGCCAGCCAGGTATCCACCCAGGCATCTGCGCAGATCTCCGCGCAGATGTCGCTTCTGCTGCTGCGCAAGACGCTGGACCTGCAGGCCGCCAACATCACCAGCCTGGTGCAGTCGGCCGCGCCGGCCAGCGCGCCGAGCAATCCGCCCCACCTCGGCAACAGCATCGACGTGATGGCCTGATGACCGCCCGCGCCTGTCGGACTACACTGCCGGCAAATAGCCATCTTTCTGCGTACACGGCATGTCCGCCAGCCCTGCCTACATTTCTCCCGAGCAGTTGTGCATCGGCCTCTACGTTCAGCTGGAGCTGAGCTGGTGGGAGCACGACTTCGCCTTCAGCAACTTCAAGATCAAGGATGAAGCGCAGATTCGCGCCCTGCGCGCGCTGAACCTCGAACGGTTGCGCTACGACCCGGCACGCAGCGACTGCGCGCCGCTGGAGCCGGCCGACAGCCCCAGCGAAGCCGTAGTCGAAGCGCCACCTGTCGACCCGCAGCACCAGGCCCGCCAGGAGCGTGCGCAGAAACTGCGTCACCTGCGCAGCCGCCTGGCGGAGGTCGACCGGCGCTTCAGCGAAGCCAGCCAACGCATCAAGACCCTCAACCAGACCCTGCGCAGCCGTCCCGAGGACGCCGTGCAGCAGGCCGGCGCCATCGTCAGCGAAATGGTCGAGACACTCCTTGGCGCGCCCGGCGTGGTGCTGCACGGCATCACCGGCAAGGCCGCCGAGGACAGCTACTTTCACGCCCTCAACGTCACCGTGCTGGCGCTGTTGCTCGGGCGCCAACTGGGTCTCGACAGCGAGGCCTGCCACAGCCTGGGCCTGGGGGCGCTGTTGCACGACATCGGCAAGCTGGAGGTGCCGAGCAAGGTGCTGCTCAAGCCGGAGCCGCTGACCCGACCGGAACAGCAGCTGCTGCAGATGCACACCGATTTCGGCCTGCGCATGGGGCAGAAGCTCATGCTCGACGACGAGGTGCTGCGCATCATCCACGAGCACCATGAGCACTGTGACGGCTCGGGCTATCCGCGCGGCTTGCGCGAGGCGGGCATTGGCCGCCTCAGTCGCCTGGTGGCCATCACCAATCACTTCGACGGCCTGTGCAACCCGCTCGACCCGCGCCAGGCCCTGAGCCCTCACGAGGCGCTGGTGCAGATGTTCAAGCAGCAGCGCGAGCACTTCGACGAGGTGGCGCTGAAGGCCTTCGTCCGCGTCATGGGCATCTATCCGCCTGGCAGCCTGGTGCAGCTGGAAGACGAGCGCTACGCGTTGGTGCTGGGCATGAACCCGACCCAGGCACTGAGGCCGACGCTGATCCTCTACGACGCCAGCGTCGCCAAGCACGAAGCGCTGATCGTCGACCTGGCCGAAGACAGCGACCTGGCCATCGCGCGCAGCCTGCGCCCGTCACAGCTGCCGCTGGAAGTGCTGGAGTACCTCAGCCCACGGCGCAACCTGAGCTATCACATCGAACCGAACCACGAGCGCGGTTGAGCCCTGGCAGCCCGGATGCAATCCGGGGCTCGGCGGCCACGGGTCCCGGACTTCATCCGGACTACGCGTTCATGGCTTGCCGCTTGCCGCCTCTTCTACCAACCAGTCCAGACGCCAGCCGCCCTGACTCTGCCCGAGCGCATCGGCCAACCAGGGCAGCAGTTGCTTGAGCTCGTCTTCCAGACCCCATGGCGGATTGCTGATCACCAGCCCGGAGCCGCTCAGGCGACTGGCATCGTCCGGGGCATGGACGTACAGCTCGGCACGCAGCAGCTTGGGCGCGTTGCTCTTGCTCAGGCCGGCGTAGAAGCGCGCAAGCTGGCGCTCATCCTTGATCGGGTACCAGATCGCCACGATGGCCTGGCGCATGCGCCCATGCGCCTCGTTGAGCGCCTCGACGCAGCGCTGCAATTCGTCCGCCTGCTCGAACGGCGGGTCGATCAGCAGCAACACGCGCTTCTCGCGGGTGGGCATCAGGGCGCGGGGCACGTGCCAGCCCTCGCCCAGGTGCACGGCCACGCGGCGGTCGCCACGCATGTTGTCCTTGAGCAGACGACCATCCTCGGGGTGCTTCTCGTTGAGCTGCAGGCGATCCTGCTCGCGGCTGAGCAGCCGCGCGAGCTCCGGCGAGCCGGGGTAGTAGCGCAGCGCGCCATCGGGGTTCATCGCCCGCACCACGTCCAGGTAGGCTTCGACCGCGTCCGGCAACTGCTCGGCCTGCCACAGACGGCCGATGCCCTCCAGGTACTCGCCGGTGCGATTGGCCTGATCGCCTTGCAGGTCGTACAGGCCGATCCCGGCATGGCTGTCGAGGTAGGCGAAAGGCGCCTCCTTCTTCGACAGCAGGGCGATCAGGCGGGTCAGCAGCAGGTGCTTGAGCACATCGGCATGGTTGCCGGCATGGAAGGCGTGGCGGTAGTTCATGAGGGTCTCCGAAACAGCCGTCGAGTTTACTCGTTGAGCGGACTTTGCGCGCGCATCAGCTCCAGCAACAGGGACAACGGCGGGTGCTCGCCGGCATCGCGGCGCCGCGCCAGCAGCGTGGTGGTCGCCCCCAGCTGCGGGGCGATGGCCTGATACTGCACCAGGTGCACACGTGGATGGCGCTCGAGCAGGCTGCGCGGCAGCAGGCCGATGCCCATGCCCGCCGCGATACCGGCGAAGATCGCATCGATCGAACCATAGCTCTGCCGCGCCGCCACCTGCAGGTCGCTGGTGAGCGCCCAGCGCTCCAGGCGCTCGCGGTAGTGACAGCCTTCGGGAAAGCCGAGCAGCGTTTGCGGGCGCGCGCCCAGGCTGGCGGCGTCCTGGGCGGGTGGCAGGACCAGCATCAGCTCCTCCTGCCAGATCGGCAGGCAATCGAGCTGCGGATGCTCGAACGGCCCTCCGATCAGGCCGGCATCCAGCTCCCCGGCCAGCACCTCATCGACCAGGCGCCGGCTCGGCCCGGTGCTCAGTTGCAGGTTGACCCGTGGCGCACGCTGATGGAACGCCGCCAGCAGCTCGGGCAGACGCACGGCAGCGGTGGTCTCCATGGAGCCCAGGCGCAAGTCACCACTCCACACATCCTCCTGCACGCTGCGCCAGGCCAGCTGGCAGAGCTGCTCGAGGTGTTCGGCATGCGGTCGCAGGCGCTCGCCCGCCTGGCTCAGGCGCAGCCGCTGGCCCTGACGGCGGAACAGGCGCGTGTCGAGCTGCTGCTCCAGCTGGCGCAGGCGCGCCGAGACGTTCGACGGCACGCAATTGAGCCGCACACCGGCGGCACTGAGGGAGCCCTCACGCGCGACGGCGAGGAAATAGCGCAGCAGTTGCGGGTTGAGACGTTGCCAGGCATCCATGATCTTTCACCAAAAGTGAAAACTGATCGCAGTATTTTTCACTAACAGTCCATACAGAACAACGACTATGGTGCGCAGCACGACCGGAGGCCCGATGCTCAAACTCGACCGCGACTGCTTCAAGGCCATCCTCGCCGCCGCCCTGGCACTGGTGGCGGTGCATGCCCTGGGCCGTTTCGCCTACACACCGCTGCTACCGCTGCTGCTCGACGACGGCCTGTTCAGTCTGGCCCAGGGCGCCCAACTGGCCACCTGGAACTACCTGGGCTACCTGCTCGGTGCCTTGCTCGCCCTGCCCATGGCCAGCCCCCGGGGGCTGCGCCTGGGCCTGCCGGTCGCGCTGCTGCTCAACGCCGGGCTGACCCTGGCCCAGGTATTCACCCGCGACATCGACATGCTGGCCGTCCTGCGCCTGAGCAACGGCATCAGCAACGGTGTGGTCTTCGTCCTCGCCCCGGCACTGGTGCTGGAATGGCTGGCCGTGCGTCAGGCCACGGCACTGAGTGGCCTGGTCTACCTGGGCCTGGGAGGCGGCATGCTGCTGTGCGGCGCGCTGGTCGTGCTTACGCCCTGGCAGGGGCCGCTGCGCTGGCTGCCCATCGCGCTGGTCGCCCTGCCCATTGCCCTGATCAGCGCCGGAATGTTGCGACGCCTGGCCCAGCAGCTGCCCGCCAGCGCCCAGTCCAGTGCGCCGGGCCGACTGATCGACCGTCGCAGCCTGCCGCTGCTGCTCGCCTACCTGGGGGCGGGCCTGGGCTACATCCTGCCGCTGACCTTCCTCCCCGCACTGGCCCGCGAACAACTTCCGCCCGGCCATCCCTTGCTGATCGGCAACTGGTGGTGGACCGCCCTGGCCTGCCTGATCTCCGCGACCCTGTGGAATCGTGTCGGTGCCTGGCTCGGCGACCGCCGTGCCCTGCAGGTCAACTACGTGCTGCAACTGCTGGGAACCGCCCTGCCGGTCCTGCTGCCCGGCCCTGTCGGTGTGCTGGGCAGCGCCGTGCTGGTCGGCGGCACCTTCCTCGGCACCGTCCTGCTGACGCAGCGCCTTGCCCGCGCGCTCAAACCGAGCCAGGGACCGCGCCTGGCCGCGCTGCTGATCAGCCTCTACGGCGGCAGCCAACTGGTCGGCCCCTGGTTCGTCGAACACTGGACCGCCGCCGGTCACAGCCTGACCAGCAGCTTCTCGATCGGCGCCCTGGCCTTGCTCTGGTCATTGTTCTGGACCTGGCGGGCGCCCACCCCCGACTCCCCTACCGAAAGGAAGCTCGCCCCATGCTCGTGAATGACCTGTTTGGCAGCCCGCTGCCACTGATCCAGGCGCCCATGGCCGGTTCGCAGAATCACCGCCTGGCCGCCGCCGTCTGCGAGGCCGGAGGCCTGGGTTCGATCCCCTGCGCGATGCTCACGCCGGCCGCCCTGCGCCAGGAGCTGGAGGCGCTGCGCGGCCTGACGCAGCGACCGTTCAACCTAAACTTCTTCAGCCACGTGCAACCTCAGCCGGATGCCGCCCGGGAAGCGACCTGGCGTGAGGCACTGGCCCCGTACTACCAGGAATTCGGCGTGGACCAGGCAACGATCGCAGGCGGCCCCGGGCGCCTGCCGTTCAACGCCGAGGCGGCGGAACTGGTCGAGGAGTTTCACCCGGCCGTGGTGAGCTTCCACTTCGGCCTGCCGGACGACGCCCTACTGCAACGGGTGCGCGACAGTGGCGCCAGAATCCTCTCCAGCGCCACCACGCTGGAGGAAGCCCTGTGGCTGCAGCAGCGCGGCGTCGACGCGGTGATCGCCCAGGGGCTGGAGGCCGGCGGTCATCGCGGGCACTTTCTCGATCATGACCTGAGCCGCCAGCTGGTGACTTTCGCCCTGCTGCCGCAGCTCGTGGATGCCCTCGACGTCCCGGTGATCGCCACGGGCGGCATCAGCGATGCACGTGGGGTGGCTGCGGCCATGGCACTTGGCGCCGCAGGCGTGCAGGTCGGCAGTGCCTACCTGCTGTGTCCGGAGGCGAGCACCAGCGCCCTCCACCGCGCGGCCCTGCAGAGCCCGGCAGCGCGACACACGGCACTGACCAACCTGTTCAGCGGTCGGCCCGCGCGTGGCATCGTCAATCGCCTGATGCGCGAGCAGGGCCCGCTCAGCCCCCTGGCGCCCACCTTCCCCCTGGCAACGGCGGCCATCGCGCCGCTGCGCGCGGCAGCCGAAGCGCGGGGCGACAGCGACTTCTCGCCACTCTGGGCCGGGCAGAACGTCGCCAACTGCCGGCCGATGCCGGCCGCCGAGCTGACCCGCGCGCTGGCGCGGGGCTTCGAGCCCCATCGCGACTGAGGCCGCTTCTGCGGTGCCGGGATCGCCAGGGTGGTGTGGCGCTTTATCACCGTGACTGATGATGCTGGGCAGCCGGGCAACGGACTGCCTAGACTCGGACGATCATCAGGAGACCCGTTCCATGTCCGAGACCCTGCTCAGCGCCCGCAACCTGGCCTTCGAACTCTATGAAGTACTCGACGCCGAAGCCCTGACCCAACGCCCAAGGTTCGCCGATCACAACCGCGAGACCTTCGATGCGGCGATCAGCACCGCGCGCGGTATCGCCGAACAACTGTTCGCCCCGCACAACCGCAAGAGCGATGAACACGAGCCGCAGTACGTGGACGGCGGCGCCGTGCTGATCCCGGAGGTCGAGCCTGCGCTGCGCGCGTTCCACGAAGCCGGTTTCCTCAACGCCACACGGGATTTCGAGCAGGGCGGCATGCAGCTGCCCAACCTGCTGTCGCAGGCCTGCTTCGCTCACTTCCAGTCCGCCAACTGCGCCACCAGCTCGTACTCGATGCTGACCATGGGCGTGGCCAACCTGATCGAAGCCTTCGGCAGCGACGAGCAGAAAGAGCGCTTCCTGCAACCGATCATCGACGGTCGCTTCTTCGGCACCATGGCCCTGACCGAGCCGCACGCCGGTTCCTCGCTGTCGGACATCCGCACCAGGGCCGAGCCGCATGCCGATGGCAGCTATCGCATCAAGGGCAACAAGATCTTCATCTCCGGCGGCGACCAGCCGATCTCCGAGAACATCGTGCACATGGTGCTGGCCAAACTGCCGGATGCCCCCCCCGGGGTGAAGGGCATCAGCCTGTTCATTGTGCCCAAGTTCCATGTCGACACCGATGGCAGCCTGGGCCCGCGCAACGACGTGACCCTGGCCGGGCTGTTCCACAAGATGGGCTGGCGCGGCACCACCTCCACCGCGCTGAACTTCGGCGACAACGGCGAATGCATCGGCTATCTGGTAGGCAAGCCGCACGCGGGTCTGTCCTACATGTTCCAGATGATGAACGAGGCGCGCATCGGCGTCGGCATGGGCGCCATCATGCTCGGCTACGCCGGCTACCTCTATTCGCTGGATTACGCACGCAACCGTCCGCAGGGTCGCCAGCCGGACGGCAAGGACCCGTCCAGCGCGCAGATCTCGATCATCGAGCATGCCGATGTGCGGCGCATGCTGCTGACGCAGAAGGCCTATGTCGAAGGCGCCTTCGACCTCGGCCTGTACGCCGCGCGGCTGTTCGACGACACCCACACCCTGGAAACCGCCGAGGAGCGCACCCAGGCACTGGAGATGCTCGACCTGCTGACCCCCATCGTCAAGTCCTGGCCCTCGGAGTTCTGCCTCAAGGCCAACGAACTGGCGATCCAGATCCTCGGTGGCCACGGTTACACCCGCGAGTACCCGGTGGAACAGTACTACCGCGACAACCGGCTCAACCCGATTCACGAGGGCACCCACGGTATCCAGTCGCTCGACCTGCTCGGGCGCAAGGTCTCGCAGAACGGCGGCGCCGCGCTCAAGCAGTTGCTCAAGCTGATCAACGCATGCTGCCAGCGCGCCAGCCAGCACGAGTCGCTCACGCCCCTGCGCCAGCCGCTGGAGCAACTGGTGGCCCGCCTGCAAGCGGTCACCCTGGCACTGCTCGGCGACCTGATGAGCGGCAAGGTCAATCAAGGCCTGGCCAACTCGGCGCTGTACCTCAAGGTGTTCGGCCACACCGTGATCGGCTGGCGCTGGCTGGAGCAGGCGATTCACGCCGAACAGGGTCTGGCGCGCACCGACAACGCCGAGGAACAGGCCTTCTACCGTGGCAAGCTGCAGGCCGCGCGTTACTTCCTAACCTGGGAAGTGCCGGGCTGCCACCACGATCTGGCCGTGCTCGAGGCACGCGACGACACCTGCCTGGGCATGCAGGACGCCTGGTTCTGAAACCGCAGGAACGACCTCGGGGCGCCCGTTCGGCGGTCGCCCCGGGGCAGGCTCGAAAAATGTAATAACCTTTTTGACAGCGGTACGAAGGCTACGGTTAGAATCCCTGGCACGCGCCATGCATAACGGCGCTCCATCCACCCAGCCAGGAGTATGCGCATTTGGATGCCAGCGCCATCAACAATCTGTTCTTGATCGGCGCCTTGTTGGTAGCGGCCAGCATTCTGGTCAGCGCTTTCGGGACACGTTTCGGCATCCCCATCCTGGTGATCTTCCTGGGCGTCGGCATGCTCGCCGGCACCGACGGCCCTGGCGGCATCATCTTCAACAACTACCCCCTGGCCTATCTGGTCGGCAACCTGGCGTTGGCGGTGATCCTGCTCGACGGCGGCATGCGCACGCGGGTCTCCAGTTTCCGTGTGGCCCTGTGGCCCTCGCTGTCGCTGGCCACCGTGGGGGTGATGATCACCGCCGGCCTGACCGGCCTGGCGGCAGCCTGGCTGTTCGACCTGACCCTGCTGGAAGGCCTGCTGATCGGCGCCATCGTCGGCTCCACGGATGCGGCGGCGGTATTCTCCCTGCTCGGCGGCCGCGGCCTCAACGAACGGGTCAGCTCCACCCTGGAGATCGAATCCGGCAGCAACGACCCGATGGCGGTGTTCCTCACCATCACCCTGATCGCCATGCTCGCCAGCGGCCAGACCGGTTTCAGCTGGGACCTGCCGATCCAACTGGTGCAACAATTCGGCCTCGGCACCCTGCTGGGCCTGGGCGGCGGCTGGCTGCTGCTCAACCTGATCAACCGCATGGAACTGGCCACCGGCCTGTATCCGCTGCTGGTGGTCAGCGGCGGCCTGATCATCTTCGCCATCACCACAGCGGTGGGGGGCAGTGGCATCCTGGCCATCTACCTGTGCGGCCTGCTCCTGGGCAATCGCCCGATTCGCTCGCGCCACGGCATCCTGCACATGCTCGACGGCCTCACCTGGCTGGCACAGATCGGCATGTTCCTGGTACTCGGCCTGCTGGTCACGCCGCACGAGCTGCTGCCCATCGCCCTGCCGGCGCTGGCCCTGGCGCTGTGGATGATCCTCTTCGCCCGGCCGCTGTCGATCTTCCTCGGTCTGCTGCCATTTCGCGCCTTCCACGACCGCGAGCGGATGTTCATCGCCTGGGTCGGTCTGCGCGGCGCCGTGCCGATCATTCTCGCCGTGTTCCCGCTGATGGCCGGGCTGCCCAACGCCCAGCTGTTCTTCAACGTGGCCTTCTTCATCGTGATCATCTCCCTGCTGCTGCAAGGCACCAGCCTGCCGCTGGCAGCCAAGCTGATGCGCGTCACCGTACCGCCGGAGCCGGCACCGGTGTCGCGCGCCGGCCTGGAAGTGCACCCGACCAGCCAGTGGGAGCTGTTCGTCTATCGCCTGGGCGCGGAGAAGTGGTGCATCGGCGCCGCCCTGCGCGAACTGAACATGCCCGAGGGCACGCGTATCGCGGCGCTGTTCCGTGGCCGCGAGCTGCTGCACCCATCGGGCAGCACGCGCCTGGAAGCCGGCGACCTGCTCTGCGTGATCGGCCACGAACATGACCTGCCAGCCCTCGGCAAGCTGTTCAGCCAGGCGCCCAAGCGCGGCCAGGACCTGCGTTTCTTCGGCGATTTCGTGCTCGAGGGCGATGCCGAGCTGAATGCGGTCGCAGCGCTCTACGGCCTCAAGCTCGGCGAGGTCGAGGGCAACCAGCCGCTGGGCCGCTTCATCGCGCAGGAGATCGGCGGCGAACCTATCGTCGGCGACCAGGTGGAATGGCAGGGCATGACCTGGACCGTGGCCGCCATGGAAGGGAACAAGGTACGCAAGGTTGGCGTCAGATTCCCCGAAGGCGCTCGCCCAGGCCCTGGGCTGCACTTCTAGAAAACCGCTGCAAGGACTCTGCTAGCATCAGCAGCAGACACGGGCCGCAAACCCGTGCCTGCGTCACGTCGCCAGCACTTTTCGTCGCCACCGCCATCGGTAGATCACTGCACCATGCACCTGTCGCGCCTGCCCCTCGTTGCCGTCCTGTTCGCCCTGTGCCTCGGCCTGCCGCCAGCGTTCGCCGACGAACCACCCAAAGCCGAGAACGTCCAGCAGAGCCTGGACAGCCTGGCCGACCGCAAGCTGCCGGAAGCCGAGCAGCTGGCCATGAAGCAGACGCTGGAACAGACGCTGCGCATGCTCAGGGATCGCGATGACGCCGAGAAACGCCTGGGCGATCTGCGCAAGCAGCTGGACGAGGCGCCACGCCTCATCACCGAGTCCCAGCGCGACCTGAGCAGGCTCAAGGCCAGCCCTGAACGGCCCATCGCCGAGCGCCACGCGCGTACCACCCTGCCCCAGCTGGAGCAGTTGCTGAACGAACGCTCCAGCCAGCTCAGCGACTGGAACAAGGCCATCATCGAGGCCAACAGCCTGGTGATCACCGCACAGACCCGCCCGGAGCGCGCGCAAGCGGAGATCAGCCAGAACCAGGCGCGCAGCCAACTGATCAACGACAGCCTGAAGAGCGGCCGCTACGACGGCAAGTCGCTGAGCCGGGAACGCCGCGACCAGCTCAATGCGGAGCTCGCGCTGCTCGCGGCGCAGACCCAGCTGCGCCGCCAGGAGCTGGCCGGCAACAGCCTGCTGCAGGACCTCGGCAGCGCCCAGCGCGCCCTGCTCGAAGAGCGCATCAACCGTGCCGAGCAGGAACGTCAGGCCTTGCAGAGCCTGATCAACGAACGCCGCCGCGCCGAGTCGGAACAGACTGTCGCCGAACAGTCGCGGGAGGCCGAACGCGCCAGCTCGGACAAGCTGCTGGCGAAGGAGAGCACGCTCAATCTCAAGCTTTCCGACTACCTGCTGCGGGCCACGGACCGCCTCAACCGCCTGACCGAGCAGAACCTGCAGACACGCCAGCAGCTGGACAACCTGGCCCAGGCAGAACAGGCACTGGATGAACAGATCCGGGTCCTGCAGGGCAGCCTGCTGCTGTCGAAGATTCTCTATCAGCAGAAGCAGGCGCTGCCGCAACTCAAGCTGGAGGATGGCTCGCTCGCCGATGAAATCGCCGACATCCGCCTGTACCAGTTCGAGCTGAACAAGCAGCGCGAGGAGATTCGCGACCCGTCGCGCTACGTCAACGATCTGCTGGACAACCAGCCGGGGGAGCAGGTCAGCCCCGAACTGCGCAGCGCCCTGCTCGACCAGCTCGATACCCGCCGTGAACTGCTCGACCGCCTCAGCCGCTCGCTGAATGCGCTGCTCAACGAATCGATCACCCTGCAGCTCAACCAGAAGGAACTGCAGAGCACCTCCAGCAGCCTGCGCGCCACCATCGACGAGCAGATGTTCTGGATCCCGAGCAACAAGCCACTCGACCTCGACTGGCTGAAGTCGGCGCCGCACTACCTGCAGCAGCAGCTCACCGACATGCCCTGGGCGATCGCCATCAGCGAGCTGGGCGCGGGCCTGATCGACCGCCCCCTGGTGTTCCTGCCGCTGATCCTGCTCTGCGCTCTGATCCTCTGGCGCCGCCAGTACCTGTTCCGCAAGCTCGGCAGCCTGCACGGCGACATCGGCCACTACAAGCACGACAGCCAGCTGCATACCCCGCTGGCCCTGGGGCTGAACCTGATCCTGGCGCTACCGGTGGCCCTGTTCCTCGCGCTCTGCGGCTATGCCCTGCTGCACGATGCACGCGGCCAGAACCTCTACCTGGGTGGCGCGCTGTACGAGATGGCGGAAGCCTGGCTGGTGTTCTACACCCTGCACCGGATTCTCTCGCCGGACGGCGTGGCCATCCTGCACTTCCACTGGCCACCGGCCAACGTCGCCTTCTTCCGCCAGCACCTGCGCCGCCTGGGCATGGTGGTGATGGCGCTGGTGGCGGTCGTGAGCATCGCCGAACACCAGCCGGCCAGCCTCGCCAACGACGTGATCGGCATCGCCGTGGTGCTGAGCTGCTACGCCCTGATGGCCTGGCTGCTGTTCCACCTGCTGTTCAATGCACCGCTGCGCGAGAACACCTCGGGGCTGCGCACCGCTATCGGCCTGGTGTTCAATCTGCTGCCACTGGCGCTGATCGGCGCCGTCGCCTTCGGTTACTACTACACGGCGCTCAAGCTGACCGATCGCCTGATCGACACCCTCTACCTGGTGATCATCTGGCTGGTGCTGGAGGCGACACTGGTACGCGGCCTCAGCGTCGCGGCGCGGCGCCTGGCCTATCAGCGCGCGCTGGCCAAGCGCCAGACGCAGAGCAAGGACGGCCCGGAAGGCGAGGTGGCGGTGGAGGAGCCGACGCTCGACATCGAGCAGGTCAACCAGCAGTCGCTGCGCCTGATCCGCCTGGCCCTGCTGGGCGGCTTCCTGGTGTGCCTGTACTGGGTCTGGGCCGAGCTGATCGGCGTATTCACCTACCTCGACACGGTCAACCTCTACGAATACAGCAGCGGCACCGGCGAGGCCGCCACCCTGGTGCCGATCAGCCTGATGGACGTGATCGGCGCGCTGATCATCGTCGCCATCACCGTGGCCCTGGCGCGCAACCTGCCCGGCCTGCTCGAGGTGCTGGTGCTGTCACGCATGCGCCTGGCCCAGGGCAGCGCCTACGCCACCACCACGCTGCTGTCCTATGCCCTGGTCGCCATCGGCATCGTCACCACCCTGTCCACCCTGGGCGTGAGCTGGGACAAGCTGCAGTGGCTGGTGGCCGCGCTCTCGGTCGGCCTGGGTTTCGGCCTGCAGGAAATCTTCGCCAACTTCATATCCGGCCTGATCATCCTGTTCGAGCGCCCGGTGCGCATCGGCGACGTGGTGACCATCGGCAACCTGTCCGGTACGGTGAGCAAGATCCGCATCCGCGCGACCACCATCACCGATTTCGACCACAAGGAAATCATCGTTCCGAACAAGACCTTCATCACCGGCCAGCTGATCAACTGGTCGCTGAGCGACACCGTGACCCGCGTCACCCTCAAGGTCGGTGTCGGCTACGGCTCGGACCTCGACCTGGTGCGCAAACTGCTGCTGCAGGCCGCCCAGGAAAACAGCCGGGTGCTGAAAGACCCGGCGCCGATTGCCTACTTCCTGAATTTCGGCGAAAGCACCCTGGATCACGAGCTGCGCATCCACGTGCGCGACCTCGGCGACCGCAACCCGGCCACCGACGAGATCAACCGTTTCATCGACAAGGAATTCCCCAAGAACGGCATCAACATCGCCTTCCGCCAGGTCGAGGTGTACGTGAAGAACCTGGAGCATGGCGAGCAGAAGCTCGACCAGAAGGACCTGATCAAGGCCGCAGCGGCGGGCGCCGCAGCGGTGCAAGACACGCCCCCTCCCCCCGCCACGCCCTGACCCGCAGAGGAGCCCCAGGTGAAACGCCTCGACGCGCTGACCTTCGACAACCGCTTCGCCCGCCTGGGTGATGCCTTCTCCACCGAGGTGCTGCCCGAGCCCATCGAGCAACCGCGCCTGGTGGTGGCGAGCGAGTCGGCCATGGCTCTGCTCGATCTCGATCCGGCCGAGGCGCAGCGCAGCGAGTTCACCGAGCTGTTCGCCGGGCACAAGCTGTGGGGCGAGGCCGAACCGCGTGCGATGGTCTACTCCGGGCACCAGTTCGGCGGCTACACGCCACGCCTGGGCGACGGCCGAGGCCTGCTGCTGGGCGAGGTGCTGAACACGGCCGGCGAGCACTGGGACCTGCACCTCAAGGGCGCCGGCATGACCCCCTATTCGCGCATGGGTGACGGCCGCGCGGTGCTGCGCTCGTCGATCCGCGAGTTTCTCGCCAGCGAACACCTGCACGCGCTCGGCATTCCCAGCTCACGGGCGCTGTGCGTGACCGCCTCGAGCACCCCGGTGTGGCGCGAGAAGCAGGAAAGCGCCGCCATGGTCCTGCGCCTGGCCCGCAGCCATGTGCGCTTCGGTCACTTCGAGTACTTCTACTACACGCGCCAGCACGAGCAGCTGAAAGTGCTCGGCGAGCATGTGCTGAGCTGCCACTTCCCGCACTGCCTGGAGCAGGACGAACCCTGGCTGGCGATGCTGCGCGAGGTGATCGAGCGCACCGCGCAGATGATCGCCCACTGGCAGGCCTACGGCTTCTGCCACGGGGTGATGAACACCGACAACATGTCGATCCTCGGCATCACCTTCGACTACGGCCCCTATGCCTTCCTCGACGATTTCGATGCCCAGCACATCTGCAATCACTCCGACGACACTGGCCGCTACAGCTTCAGCAACCAGGTCCCCATCGCCCACTGGAACCTCGCGGCCCTGGCCCAGGCGCTGACCCCCTTCGTCGCCGTGGAGCGCCTGCGCGAGACGCTGGAGCTGTTCCTGCCGCTGTATCAGGCCCACTACCTGGACCTGATGCGCAGGCGCCTGGGCTTCACCCGGGCCGAGGACGACGACGAGGCGCTGGTCCAGCGCCTGTTGCAGCTGATGCAGGCCGGCAAGGCCACCGACTACACGCTGTTCTTCCGCAACCTGGGTGAGCGTGCGCCCGCAGACGCGCTGCAGGTGGTGCGCGAGGACTTCGTCGACCTCGCCGGCTTCGACGCCTGGGGCGGCGACTACCTCGCCCGCTGCGCACGCGAGGGCGGCGAGCAGGCCGAGCGGCAGGCGCGCATGCAGGCGTGCAACCCCAAGTACATCCTGCGCAACTACCTGGCCCAGCAGGCCATCGAGGCCGCCGAACGAGGCGACTACGACCCGGTACGTGAGCTGCACGCGGTGCTGTCACGGCCTTTCGACGAGCAGCCGGACATGCAGCGCTACGCCGAGCGCCCGCCGCAGTGGGGCAAGCACCTGGAGATCAGCTGCTCGTCCTGAGCGGCTGTCGAAGCCCCGGACAACCCCGCTGGCTGCCTTATCTGTTAAATCGAAAAGGCATATCAATCTGCCCAAACATTCTTAGACTATCTAAGAGAAGCCCTCTATCTTGGCGCCCAGCCAGGCCGCCCCGTGCGTGCCCGATACCTCACACGAGATTCGCTGCCAAGGATTTTCATGCCCTGGGACTCCCTGCCCCTGCTGTTCGTCGGCGCCCTGCTGATCTGGGTGCTCTACGCCTTCGTGCGGGAAAAGTGGAGCCCGGACATCGTCGCCGCCATCGCCGTGGCTGCGCTGCTGGTCAGCCAGTTGCTGACGCCAGGGGAAGTGCTCAGCGTGCTGTCCAACTCGGCACCGGTCACCATCGCCTGCATGTTCGTGCTCTCCGCCGCGCTGGAACGCACCGGCTGCATCGACGCGCTGGGCAACTGGCTGGGCAATCTGGTCGGCACCAGCCCGATCCGCGTGCTCTCCGGCCTCACCGTCACCGCGCTGGTGGTCTCGGCCTGCCTCAACAACACCCCGGTCGTGGCCATCCTCACCCCGGTGGCCATCGCCCTGGCGCGGCGCGCCGGCACCCTGCCCTCCAAACTGCTCATCCCGCTGTCCTATGCCACCATCCTCGGCGGCACCCTGACCATGATCGGCACCTCGACCAACATCCTGGTCGACGGCGTGGCACGCAAGGCGGGCCTGGAGCCCTTCGGCATCTTCGAGATCACCGGCGCCGGGCTGATCATGGCCGCGTTCGGCATGGCCTACCTGCTGACCATCGGCCGGCGCCTGCTGCCGGAGCGCGAGACCCTCTCGCGCCAGCTGCGCCCGGACCTGTCACGCACCTTCATGACCGAGTTGCTGGTCCCGCACGACTCGCCGATGATCGGCAAGACCCTGCACGAGGCCAACCTCAACGGCGGCAGCGGCCTGCAGGTGCTCAAGCTGTTTCGCGACGAACAGGAACTGACCGAGCCGGGCGCCAACACCCTGCTGGCCAGCGGCGATCGCCTGATGCTCCACGGCCAGGTGAAGAACGTGGTGGAACTGCGTGAAAGCGGTCACCTGAGCTTCAACCGCGGCGACGCCTTCGAGACCATAAGCAGCCACGACGTGATCCTCGCGGAGGCCATCGTCGGGCGCAACTCGCGCTACAGCCACCGGCCGATGCGCGACCTCGACCTGACCGCACGCTACGGCATCGCGGTCCTGGCGATCCACCGCCAGGACGAGAACGTGCAGGGCAACCTCGACGACTTCCAGCTGCAGTTCGGCGACGTGATGCTGGTGGAAGGCACGCCGGCGCAGATCAAGCGCTTCGCCGACAACGGCGAACTGATCAGCCTCAACGCCGTGCAGGAACGCGCCTTCCGCCGCGACAAGGCGCCGATCGCGATCATCGCCACGCTGGCGGTGATGCTGCTGGCCGCCTTCGGCGTGATGCCCATCGAGGGCCTGGCGATCATCGGCGCCGTCACCGTCCTGGCAACCCGCTGCCTCGACGTCGAGGACGCCTACAAGGCGGTGGACTGGAAGATCCTCAGCCTGATCTTCGGCATGCTGGCCATCAGCATCGCCATGGACAAGGTCGGCCTGGTCAGGCTGCTGGTGGAGAACGTGATGGGCTGGCTGCCCTGGGCCGGCCCCCTGCTGATGCTCAGCGTGATCTATCTGTTCACCTCGGTCCTCACCGAGATGCTGTCGAACAACGCCGTCGCCGTGCTGGTGACGCCGATCGCCATCGGCCTGGCCCAGCACCTCGGCGTCGACCCTCGCGCCTTCGTGGTCGCGGTGATGTTCGCCGCCAGCGCCAGCTTCGCCACCCCGATCGGCTATCAGACCAATACCTTCGTCTACAACGCGGGGGGATACCGCTTCACCGACTTCATGAAGGTCGGCGTGCCGCTCAATCTGCTGCTCTGGGCCGTGGCTACCGTGGTCATCCCCTGGTTCTTCCCGCTGACGCCGATCTGACTTGATATCCGCCGGCGGCGACTCCATCTGTTCGACATGTTCCCTGGAGCGCCGCCGTCATGCCCGATCCCCTGCTGATTCCCTGCCCGCACTGCAACGGGCTCAACCGCATCCCAGGCGAGCGCCTGCACGACAGCCCGCGCTGCGGCCGCTGCAAGGCGCAGGTGCTGCCGGCAGCGCCCATCGAGCTGACGCAGGGCAACTTCGCCAGCCAGCTCAAGGGCGACCTGCCCCTGCTGGTGGATGTCTGGGCGAGCTGGTGCGGCCCCTGCCAAGCGTTCGCACCCACCTTCCAGCAGGCCGCGACGCAGCTGCAAGGACGTTGCCGCCTGGGCAAGCTGGACAGCGAGGCCAATGCCCAGCTGTCCGGCCAGCTGGGCATCCGCTCGATTCCCAGCCTCATCCTGTTCAGGGGCGGTGTGGAAGTGGCCCGCCAGAGCGGCGCCATGCCCTTGCCGCAACTGCTGGCCTGGCTGCGCCAGCACGGCCTGTGAGCGCTTCGGTCAACGCGCTCGGGCGCTGAGGTCAATTGCAGGGCAGGGTCCAGCCTTTAGGCTGGGGCGATCATCGCCCCTGGAGTCGCGCCATGCCTCTGCCCACGGAAATCGCTCGTCAGCTGACCGAAGAACAGATCGCCTTCGTCCACCGCAGCGGCCTCAAGGCCGAGGTTCTGGAGCCCGGCTTCGTGCGCCTGCGCATGCCCCTGCAAGGCAACCAGAACCACATCGGCAGCATGTACGCGGGCGCCCTCTTCACCCTGGCGGAAATTCCGGGCGGCGCCCTGTTCCTGACCAGCTTCGACACCCAGCGCTTCTATCCCATCGTCACGGAAATGAACCTGCGTTTCCGGCGCCCGGCCAGCGGTGACATCCAGGTCGAAGCGCGCCTGTCGGCCGAGGAAATCCAGGGCCTGGAGGACCAGGCGCACCAGCAGGGCAAGGCGTCCTACCTGCTGGAACTGCAACTGACCGACGGCAACGGAGAAGTGGTCGCGGAAAGTCGCGGCCACTATCAATTGCGTTTACGCTGAACGACGCCGCGACCGGCATTCGCAATCGGTTACAGTCCCCGGCCTTGCCATAGGTCAAAAGAGCGGCTATCTGAACAGGCACAATAAAATTGCCGACGGGTATCGGCAGGAGAGCCGTCACCATGTTCAATCACATTCTTATCGCCCATGACCTACGCGACACCGCCGACCTGGCCCTGTGCCGTGCCACCCAACTGGCCAAGCAGCACAATGCCCGCCTGACCATCCTGCATGTCCTGGACCCGAGCCAGAGCAGCGAGCAGCACGAGAAGGCCCGCCAGGCCCTGGACCGCAGCCTGACCCAGTACGCGCCAGCCGGGACCGCGCTGCGCATGCTCAGCGGCAAACCCTCGGAGGTGGTCTTGCAGCAGGTGCAGGAAACCGGCTGCGACCTGCTGGTGCTGGGCGGCCATCACCAGCGCCATGACTTCTTCTCCGGCACCAGCCTGGACCGCATCGCCCGCCGCTGCACCGTGCCGCTGCTGCTGGTCGCGCGCAATGACTTCGCCCCCTACCAGCGAGCACTGGCCGCCATCGACTTCTCGCTGTGCGCCTGCAGCGCCCTGGGCCAGGCGTATCGGCTGCTGCCCGAAGGCGCCGAGCTGCACGCGCTGCACGTCTTCGAACCGGACAAGGGCACGCCTCAGCAAGTCGAACAGCAGCTCGAGACACAGCGCGGCCTGATCGACCAGCTCCTGCACGACGAGTCGCAGAGCCTGCCGCCGGGCGGCCCCTCGCTCAGCCACGAAGTGCTGCAGGGCGGCATCCTGCGCAGCCTGCAGGAGCAGATCAAGAGTCGCCGCGGCGAGCTGCTGGTCCTCGGCAGCCACGGTCGCAGCGCCTTCTCCCAGGCGCTGCTCGGCAGCCTGGCCCAGCACTTCCTGCACAAGGCGCCGTGCGACGTGTTCGTGGTGCGCTGATGAACAAAAGGCGCCCGAGGGCGCCTTCTCTTTGCCGGATGATCAGGCCTGGTTGAGCAGGTCGTGCAGCTCGACGAACTGCTGAGTCAGCTTGTGCCGTGCATCCAGATGGATCAGCGGCGTGCACACCTGGTGCGACTCGCGCATCTTCACCGAGCTCATCAGGTTGACCGGCAGCACCGGCAGCCCCTCGGCAAGCAGCTCGTCCAGCAGTTGCTGCGGCAGCGAAGCGCGCGGCTGGAACTGATTGACCACGATGCCCTCAACCTCCAGCGCCTCGTTGTGATCCTCGCGCAGCTCTTCGATCTCGGCCAGCAGGCCGTACAGCGCATTACGCGAGAAGCTGTCGCAGTCGAAGGGGATCAGCACCCGGTCAGCCGCGATCAGTGCGGAGACCGTGTAGAAGTTCAGCGCAGGCGGCGTATCCAGGTAGATGTGGTCGTAATCCTCGGCCAGCTCGTCGAGCAGTTTGCGCAGCTTGTTGATCTTGTGCTTCTGCTCCAGCTTGGGCTGCAGCTCCGCCAGTTCCGCCGTCGCGGTGACTACATGGAGGTTGTCGAAGGGGGTTTCGTAGATATCCACCTTGCCCTTCTTGGAGAACGGCCCGGACGCCAGGGTCTGCTTGAAGAAGTCGGCAATGCCAACGGGTATTTCCTCACCGGTCAGCCCCGTCAGGTAGTGGGTCGAGTTGGCCTGGGCGTCGAGGTCGATCAGCAGCGTCCGATAACCCTGCGCGGCACTCACCGCAGCGAGATTGCACGCGATGCTGGACTTGCCCACGCCCCCTTTCTGGTTGAACACCACACGTCGCATCGTTGCTCTCCCTGAATGCTCTGGACTCCAGAGCTTATGCAAACCTCATGACAATCACGACAATAATGGCCAACTGATATCAATCGTGATAGTTTCCGCGCGCGCCAGCGGCGCATCAGGACAACATGCACAACAAGGAAATGCAATGCAGTACCTGCGTACACTTTTGATTGGCGGCCTTCTGGCCATCACCACCGGCTGTGCCAACGGGCTCAACTCCGTACAGAAAGCCGAGCTCGACGCGTATGAAAGCCGTGGCATGGCCATCCGGGACAAGAGCCCCGGCGCGGCTGCCGCACTCGGCCTGCTCCCCGGTGGTGGTTCGTTCTACGGGCGCGAATATGGCTATGGCGTCGTCAACCTGCTGCTCTGGCCGCTGTCCATCCTCTGGGATCCGGTCAGTGGCTACGACGCAGCACGTGCAATCAACTACAACGTGACCAAGGCCCATGTCGCCAAACTGCACGAGCGAGAGCTGCAGGAACTGGACGATCAGCTGGGCAGCGGGCAGATGGACATTGCTCGGTACACACTGGAAAAGCGCAAGGTCGACAGCAAGTACCGCGCAGGTTTCTAAGAAAAAGCCCGGCAATGCCGGGCTTTTTCATGGTGCTACTGGTGATACTGCGCCGACAGCTCGTGCACGGCCTCGAAGAAGGCGCCGGCATGGGCCGGGTCGACTTCCGGGGTGATGCCGTGGCCGAGGTTGAACACGTGGCCGCTACCGGCGCCGTAGGCCGCCAGGATGCGTGCCACTTCGGCGCGGATCGCCTCGGGCTTGGCGTAGAGCACCGCCGGGTCCATGTTGCCCTGCAGTGCCACCTTGACGCCGACCCGGGCGCGGGCGCTGCCGATGTCGCAGGTCCAGTCCAGGCCCAGGGCTTCGGCGCCGCTGTCGGCCATCGACTCGAGCCACAACCCGCCGCCCTTGGTGAACAGGATCACCGGGACCTGGCGACCTTCATGCTCGCGGATCAGGCCAGCGACGATCTTCTTCATGTAGGCCAGGGAGAACTCCTGATAGGCCGCTGCCGACAGCGCGCCGCCCCAGGAGTCGAAAATCTGCACCGCCTGCGCCCCCGCCAGGATCTGCCCGTTCAGGTAGGCAGTGACCGACTGCGCCAGCTTGTCCAGCAGCGCATGCATGGCCTGCGGGTTGTCGTAGAGCATGGCCTTGGTCTTGCGGAAATCCTTGCTCGAGCCGCCTTCGACCATGTAGGTCGCCAGCGTCCACGGGCTGCCGGAGAAGCCGATCAGCGGCACCCGACCACCGAGCTCGCGGCGGATGGTGCGCACGGCGTCCATCACGTAGCCCAGGTCCTTCTCCGCGTCGGTGACCGGCAGCGCCTCGATGTCGGCCAGGCTGCTGACCACCTTCTTGAAACGCGGACCTTCGCCGGTCTCGAAGTACAGCCCCTGCCCCATCGCATCGGGGATGGTGAGGATGTCGGAGAACAGGATCGCCGCGTCCAGCTGCGGATAGCGATCCAGCGGCTGGATGGTGACCTCGCAGGCCAGCTCCGGGTTCTTCATCAGGCTCACGAAGTCGCCGGCCTTGGCCCGGGTCGCGCGGTATTCCGGCAGATAGCGGCCGGCCTGGCGCATCATCCAGATCGGCGTGACATCCACAGGTTGCTTGAGCAGGGCGCGCAGGAAACGGTCGTTCTTCAGGGCGGTCATGGCAGAGTCCTGGAAAAAAAGTGCGGGCATTTTCGCAGAGCGCAAAACAAAAGGCACGGCGGGTGCCGTGCCTTTCGTCCATCGCGACCATATGCCGCGCCGTTTCACCGGGCCTTGCAGGGCAGGAACTTGCCGTTGAGCACGATCTGCACGCGGTCACCCTTGGGGTCGGCGACACGGGAAATGTCCATGCTGAAGTCGATGGCGCTCATGATGCCGTCGCCGAACGCCTCACGGATCAGTTCCTTGATGGTCTCACCCGGTACACGCCTGCGACTGAACCTGCCCAGCGACGCACCGGCGGAGCCGCTGACGCCAATAGCCAAGGAGCAGGAAGCACGACAACCTGATCGCCGCGCTCAGTGTCTGCGCGGGCAGGATATCGGGTAAGGACGGGGCGGCGCGGTTGCTGGAGCTCAAGCCCCCCTGCGCTCGCGCCTGGAGAGTTTCGCCATCGACCCGCGCGACTACCGAACGCAGCCGCGCAGGTCTCGGGTGAATCAGACGCCGAGGTAGTCGAGGATACCTTCGGCGGCGTTGCGGCCTTCGAAGATCGCGGTCACCACCAGGTCCGAACCGCGCACCATGTCGCCACCGGCGAAGATCTTCGGGTTGCTGGTCTGGTGCTTGAACTGACCCTGCTCGGGCGCCACGACGCGGCCCTGGCTGTCGGTCTGGATCTCGAACTGCTCGAACCAGGGGGCCGGGCTCGGGCGGAAACCGAAGGCGATCAGCACGGCCTCTGCCGGGATGACTTCCTCGGAACCCGGAATCGGCTCGGGGCTGCGGCGACCACGGGCATCCGGCTCGCCGAGACGGGTCTCGACCACCTTGATGCCTTCCACCTTGCCTTCACCGACGATGGCGATGGGCTGGCGGTTGAAGAGGAACTTCACGCCCTCTTCCTTGGCGTTCTTCACTTCCTTGCGCGAGCCCGGCATGTTCTCTTCGTCACGCCGATAGGCGCAGGTCACCGCCTTGGCGCCCTGACGGATCGAGGTGCGGTTGCAGTCCATCGCGGTGTCGCCACCGCCGAGCACCACGACGCGCTTGCCCTTCATGTCGATGAAGTCTTCCGGCGATTTCTCGAAGCCCAGGTTGCGGTTGACGTTGGCGATGAGGAAATCCAGTGCGTCGTAGACGCCCGGCAGGTCCTCGCCCGGGAAACCGCCCTTCATGTAGGTGTAGGTGCCCATGCCCATGAACACGGCATCGTACTCATCCAGCAGTTGCTGCATGGTCACGTCCTTGCCGATCTCGGTGTTCAGACGGAACTCGATGCCCATGCCGCTGAAGACTTCACGGCGGCGGCTGAGTACGGTCTTCTCCAGCTTGAACTCGGGAATGCCGAAGGTCAGCAGGCCACCGATCTCCGGGTTCTTGTCGAACACCACCGGGGTCACGCCGTTACGCACCAGCACGTCGGCACAGCCCAGACCGGCCGGGCCGGCACCGATCACGGCGACGCGCTTGCCGGTCGGCTTGACCTTGGACATGTCCGGACGCCAGCCCATGGCGAAGGCGGTGTCGGTGATGTACTTCTCCACCGAACCGATGGTCACCGCGCCGAAACCGTCGTTGAGGGTACAGGCGCCCTCGCACAGACGGTCCTGCGGGCACACCCTACCGCAGACTTCCGGCAGGGTGTTGGTCTGGTGGCTCAGTTCGGCCGCCGCGAGGATGTTGCCCTCCGAAACCAGCTTGAGCCAGTTCGGAATGAAGTTGTGCACCGGGCACTTCCACTCGCAATACGGGTTGCCGCAGCCCAGGCAGCGATGCGCCTGGTCGGAGGCCTGCGCCGGCTTGAAGTTGTCGTAGATCTCGACGAATTCCTTCTTGCGCTGACGCAGCAGTTTCTTCTTCGGGTCTTTGCGCCCGACTTCGATGAACTGGAAGTCGTTGTTCAGACGTTCAGTCATTGCATTACCTCATAACAGCAGCGGCAAGCTTCAAGCTGCAAGCTGCAAGACGATCACGTTGGATCGGCAAGCCCGGAGCTGCTTCTGACTTGCAGCGTGGGGCTTGCCGCTTGCGGCTTTATTGCGGGTTGGCACGGGTGCTGGACAGCAGCGACTTCAGGCTGGCCGCTTTCGGCTTGACCAACCAGAACTTGCGCAGGTAGTCGTCCAGGTTCTCCAGCAGGTTATGGCCCCACTCACTGCCGGTTTCCGCGACGTACTCGGCCAATACGCTTTCCAGGTGGCTGCGATAAGCCTCCATCGCCTCGTTGTTGATGCGCTGGATTTCCACCAGCTCATGGTTGACGCGGTCGTAGAAGCCGTTGTCCAGGTCGAGCACGTAGGCGAAGCCGCCGGTCATGCCCGAACCGAAGTTGTAGCCGGTCTTGCCCAGCACGCAGACGAAGCCGCCGGTCATGTACTCGCAGCAATGGTCGCCGGTGCCTTCCACCACGGCATGAGCGCCGGAGTTACGCACAGCGAAACGCTCGCCGGCGGTGCCGGTGGCGAAGAGCTTGCCGCCGGTGGCGCCGTACAGGCAGGTGTTGCCGATGATGGCGCTGTCCTCGGTGGCGAACGGGCTGCCAGCAGGCGGGGTGATGACGATCTTGCCGCCCGTCATGCCCTTGCCCACGTAGTCGTTGGCGTCGCCTTCCAGGCACAGGTTCAGGCCGCCGGCGTTCCATACGCCGAAGCTCTGACCGGCCGTGCCCTTGAAGCGGAAGGTGATCGGTGCGCCGTTCATGCCCTGGTTGCCGTGGACACGGGCGATCTCGCCGGACACACGGGCACCGATGGAACGGTCGCAGTTGCCGATCTTCAGCTCGTACTCGCCGCCCGTCTTGCCGGCGATGGCGTCCTTGGCCAGTTCGACCATCTTCTCGGCCAGCAGACCCTCGTCGAACGGCGGGTTCTTCGGCACCTGGCAGTACTGCGGCTTGTCGGCCGGGATATGCGCACTGGCGAGCAGCGGCGACAGATCCAGGTTGCCCTGCTTGGCAGTCTCGCCCGGCAGCACCTCGAGCAGATCGGTACGCCCGATCAGGTCCTCGAGGCGGCTGACGCCGAGCTTGGCCAGCCACTCGCGGGTTTCCTCGGCGACGTAGGTGAAGAAATTCATCACCATCTCGACGGTACCGATGAAGTGATCCTTGCGCAGCTTGTCGTTCTGCGTGGCCACGCCGGTGGCGCAGTTGTTCAGGTGGCAGATGCGCAGGTACTTGCAGCCCAGAGCGACCATCGGCGCGGTGCCGAAGCCGAAGCTCTCGGCACCGAGGATGGCGGCCTTGATCACGTCCAGACCGGTCTTCAGACCACCGTCGGTCTGTACCCGCACCTTGCCGCGCAGGTCGTTGCCGCGCAGGGTCTGGTGGGTCTCGGCCAGGCCCAGCTCCCACGGCGCACCAGCGTAACGGATGGACGTCAGCGGCGAAGCGCCGGTGCCGCCGTCATAGCCGGAAATGGTGATCAGGTCGGCGTAGGCCTTGGCCACACCGGCGGCGATGGTGCCCACCCCGGCCTCGGCCACCAGCTTGACCGAGACCAGCGCCTGCGGGTTGACCTGCTTGAGGTCATAGATCAGCTGCGCCAGGTCTTCGATCGAGTAGATGTCGTGGTGCGGCGGCGGCGAGATCAGGGTCACGCCCGGCACGGCATAGCGCAGCTTGGCGATCAGGCCGTTGACCTTGCCACCCGGCAGCTGGCCACCCTCACCGGGCTTGGCGCCCTGGGCCACCTTGATCTGCAGAACTTCGGCGTTGACCAAGTATTCCGGGGTCACGCCAAAGCGGCCGGTGGCCACCTGCTTGATCTTCGAACTCTTGACGGTGCCGTAGCGCGCCGGGTCCTCACCACCCTCACCGGAGTTGGAGCGGCCGCCCAGGCGGTTCATCGCTTCGGCCAGTGCCTCGTGCGCCTCGGGCGACAGGGCGCCCAGGGAGATACCGGCGGCATCGAAGCGCTTGAAGATCGACTCCAGCGGCTCGACCGCATCGAGGGCAATCGGTGTGGCGGATTCCTTGACCTTGAGCAGGTCGCGGATCATCGAGGCAGGACGGGTATCGACCAGCGCCGAGTATTCCTTGTACTTCTCGTAGTTGCCCTGCTGCACGGCGTCCTGCAGCGTACGCACGACGTCCGGGTTGTAGGCGTGGTATTCGCCACCGTAGACGAACTTGAGCAGACCGCCCTGCTGGATCGCCTTGCGGTTGTTCCAGGCTTCGAAGGAGAGCAGCTTCTGCTCGTTTTCGATGTCGACGAAACGCGCGCCCTGGATGCGGCTGGCGACGCCACGGAAGCACAGCCCGGTGACTTCATCGGCCAGGCCGACCGCTTCGAACAGCTGCGCGCCACGGTAGGAGGCCACGGTGGAGATACCCATCTTCGACAGGATCTTCAGCAGGCCCTTGGAGATGCCCTTGCGGTAGTGCTTGAACACTTCGTACAGGTCGCCCAGCACTTCGCCGGTGCGGATCAGGTCACCCAGCACTTCGTAGGCGAGGAACGGATACACCGCCGACGCACCGAAGCCCAGCAGCACCGCGTAGTGGTGCGGATCACGTGCCGTGGCGGTTTCCACCAGGATGTTGCAGTCGCAACGCAGACCTTTCTCGGTCAGGCGATGGTGCACGGCACCGGTGACCAGCGCCGCATGCGCCGGCAGCTTGCCCGGGGCAATGTGACGGTCCGTCAGTACCAGCAGCACCTTGCCGGCGCGCACGGCTTCCTCGGCCTGGTCGGCCATGTTGCGCACGGCCGCTTCCAGTCCCAGCGCCTCGTCGTAGTTCATGTCGATGACATGGCGATCGAAGCCGGGGCGCTCCAGGTTCATCAGCGCGCGCCACTTGGCCGGCGAGATCACCGGACTGCTAAGGATCACGCGGGTGGCGTGCTCGGGCGACTCGCTGAAGATGTTGCGCTCGGCGCCCAGGCAGATCTCCAGCGACATGACGATCGCTTCACGCAGCGGGTCGATCGGCGGGTTGGTGACCTGCGCGAACTGCTGACGGAAGTAGTCGTAAGGCGAACGCACGCGCTGGCTGAGCACCGCCATCGGGGTGTCGTCGCCCATGGAGCCGACCGCCTCCTGGCCCTGCTCGCCGAGCGGACGCAGCACCTGATCACGCTCCTCGAAGGTGACCTGGAACATCTTCATGTACTGCTTGAGCTGATCCGGGTCGTAGAAGGCCGAACCATGGTCGCGGTCCTCCAGCGTCGCCTTGATGCGCTGGGCATGCTTGCGCAGCCACAGCTTGTAGGGGTGACGCGACTTCAGGCGGCTGTCGATGGACTCGGTGTCCAGCACCTGGCCAGTCTCGGTGTCGACCGCGAGGATCTGCCCCGGACCGACACGGCCCTTGGCGATGACGTCCTCGGGCTGGTAGTCCCAGACACCGATTTCCGAGGCCAGGGTGATGTAGCCGTTCTTGGTGGTCACCCAGCGCGCCGGGCGCAGACCGTTACGGTCGAGCAGGCACACGGCATGCCGACCGTCGGTCAGGACCACGCCGGCAGGGCCGTCCCACGGCTCCATGTGCATGGAGTTGTACTCGTAGAACGCACGCAGGTCGGCGTCCATGGTCTCGACGTTCTGCCAGGCCGGCGGAATGATCATGCGCAGGCCACGGAACAGGTCGATGCCCCCGGTGACCATCAGCTCGAGCATGTTGTCCATGCTCGAGGAGTCGGAACCGACGCGGTTGACCAGCGGGCCGAGCTCGTCCAGGTCGGGGATCAGTTCGTTGGCGAACTTGGTGCGACGCGCCTGAGCCCAGTTGCGGTTGCCGGTGATGGTGTTGATCTCGCCGTTGTGGGCGAGATAGCGGAAGGGCTGCGCCAGCGGCCACTTCGGCAGGGTGTTGGTGGAGAAGCGCTGGTGGAAGACCGCGATGGCGGTCTGCAGGCGCTCGTCACCCAGGTCCGGGTAGAACTGCTGCAGGTCCGCCGGCATCATCAGGCCTTTGTAGATGATGGTCTTGTGCGAGAAGCTGCAGATGTAGTGATCGCTGTCGTCGGCATTGGCCACCGAGGAGCGACGGCGCGCGCTGAACAGCTTGATGGCGAATTCCTGGTCGCTGAGACCCTCGCCACCGATGAACACCTGCTCGATCTGCGGCAGGCGCTCCAGCGCCAGCTGGCCGAGTACGCTGGTATCGACCGGCACCTTGCGCCAGCCGACCAGTTGCAGGCCGGCCGCGAGGATTTCGCGGTTCATGTTCTCGCGCGCGGCCTCGGCCTTGGCCGCATCCTGATTGAGGAACACCATGCCGACGGCGTATTGCGCGGGCAGATCGACGCCGAAATGCTCCTGGGCCATCGCTCGCAGGAACTGATCAGGCTTCTGGATCAGCAGGCCACAACCATCACCGGTCTTGCCGTCGGCGTTGATACCGCCGCGGTGAGTCATGCAGGTGAGGGCCTCAATAGCGGTCTTGAGCAGGTGATGACTAGCCTCACCTTGCATGTGGGCGATCAAGCCGAAGCCGCAGTTATCCTTGAACTCATCAGGACGGTACAAACCTGCTTTCATAGGGGAAACTCTCACCAGGCTGCCTAGACCTCAGGCAAATTACTTTCTAATTCAATTGCTTAAACCCGAAAAGCAGGCACGCGCCAGCTTTGCGTAGGCAAAAGGGAGGTCATTGTACATATCCACCCATGGCGTCACAAATTTTCGTGACGAGGGGGTGAAAATTAATGTCGCAAAAACGAAGGATGGGACCGCGAGGTCGTGCTAAAGACCAGGCGGTCACCTTGGAGGCGGGAGAGCTTAGCGGCTCATTTCCTGCTGGATGCTGCCCAGGGTGCGCGGCCAGGGTTTACCCGCCTGCAGCTTGGCAGGCAGAGTTTTCACGGCAGCCTGGGCAGCGTCACGAGTGGCGAAGCTACCATAGGTCAGCACGTACAGAGGCTGGCCCTGGTGGATTTTCTTGAAGTAGCGGTACTCGCTGCCACCCTCGCGCGCCAGCGCCTGGATATTCGACTCCGAACGCGAACCCACCACCTGCAATGCATAGCGCGATGCAGGCTGCTGGGCATACCAGCTACCCGCAGCACTGGCCGCAGCCATAGGCTTGGCAGGCGCAGGCTTGGCTGCCGGCGCAGGAACAGCCGGCTTGGATACGACAGGCTCAGGCTGCTTCGCAGGTGCAGGTGCAGGTGCAGGTGCAGGTGCAGGTGCAGGTGCAGGTGCAGGTGCAGGTGCAGCAGGGATTGCAGCGGTTGGCGCCGTTACGGTCGAGGGGACAGTTGCAGCAGGCGGCTCGAAAGCGTCCAGCTCCTCACCCGCAGCCTCGGCCAGTGGCTGACGAATGACGGCCTGCGACTCGCCGACCAGAGGCAAGGGCAGCGGCTGGCTTGCACCGGCGAACTCGATGGCCGGCGCGCGCTCTTCCGTCGTCGCCAGCGGCGCTGGCGCCTCAGCCTCTACGGCAGGTGAAGTTTGCTGCAGCGGCAGTGACGCATTGCTGGCAACGGGCGCCGAGGAAGCGCTGTCACGCCCCTGCATGAACCAGGCAGCGGCGACACCGACAACAACCACGGCCAGGGCGAGCAGGTGCTTCTTCGGCAAGGCAAAGCCGGCGCCCGCGCCACGCCCGGCTGAACGCTGCGCGAGCATCTGCTCGACCAGCAGCTCACGGGCCTCCTGATTGATCGCTCCCGGCCAGCCTTGCGCCCGCGCATGGATATCCTCGACCTGATCGTCACTGAGCAGGTCGATCCCCTGCCCGGCGCCTTCGAGGCGCTGCGCCAGGTATTCACGCGTCTCGTCCTCGGCATAGGGTTGCAGCTCGATCGCGTGATAGCACTCCTCGCCACCCGCGAGGGCCTCCAGCCGGGCCAGCAAACCCTGTTCGGCAAACAGGAACAGATGGGGACGCCCCTCGCCATTGCCGGCCGCCAGCGCCAGAACCGCTTTCAGGGCAGCGTCATCCAGCTGATCGGCGTCATCGACCAGCAGATAGACCTCCTGCCCCGTCAGCGCCAGTTGCCCGACATGAGCCAGGATCGCGCTCACATCGGCCTGGGCGACGGACAACCCCTGAGCCACCTGACGCAGCAGCGCATCACTGCCCGTCACGCCCTGCGCAACGACCACCGTCTGCACGGCCTGCTTGTTGGTACTGGCGACCAACGCCTGACGCAGCAGCGTCTTGCCGCTGCCTTCCGGCCCGACAACGGCCAGCAGCAACTGGCTGTAACGTGCCAGGTGGTGCAGCTGCCCCAGCACCGGCTTTCTCTGCGCCGGGAAGAACTTGAAACCGGGCACTCGCGGCGCGAAGGGGTCGTGACTGAACTGGTAATGCGCCAGGAAAGCTTCGTCAGCATGCAAACTGGTCATGAATCACTCTTCAAGAGTTGAACGACTGAGCCAGCGCCGCATAATCGCTACGCAGCGTGGCATCGAGAATTTCACGCGGGTAATCGGCGGTCACCACGGCCTCGCCCAGACGCCTGAGCAATACCAGGCGAAGCTGGCCATCGAGAACCTTCTTGTCCACCGCCATGTGCTCGAGAAACTGCTCGGGCGTCATGTCTTCAGGGGGTACGACAGGCAAACCGGCGGCCTGCAGCAGGCGCATGCCTCGATCCCGCTCCGCTGCGGACAACCAGCCGAGACGATAGGACATCTCCAGCGCCATGACCGTTCCAGCGGCAACAGCCTCACCATGCAGCCAGACCCCGTACCCCTGCTCCGTCTCGATGGCGTGACCGAAGGTATGCCCCAGATTCAGGGTCGCACGAATGCCGGACTCACGCTCGTCGGCACCCACCACCCGCGCCTTGGCCGCACACGAACGCTCGATGGCATAGGTCAGCGCCGGCCCATCCAGCGCGCGCAGAGCCGCCATGTTGTCCTCCAGCCAGCCCAGGAACGACTCATCGCAGATCAAGCCGTACTTGATCACCTCGGCCAGGCCGGCCGACAGCTCGCGCGCCGGCAAGGTGTTCAGGCTGGCCGTATCGATCAGTACGGCCCTGGGCTGATAGAACGCGCCCACCATGTTCTTGCCCAGCGGGTGATTGATCCCGGTCTTGCCGCCGACGGAGGAGTCGACCTGCGACAGCAAGGTGGTCGGCACCTGGATGAAATCCACGCCGCGCTGATAGCAGGCAGCGGCAAACCCGGCCATATCGCCAATCACGCCGCCACCCAGCGCCACCACGGTGGTGCGTCGGTCGTGGCGGGCGCTCAGCAGCCCGTCGAAAATCAGCTGCAGGGTCTCCCAGTTCTTGAACGCCTCGCCATCGGGCAACACCACCGACGCGACCTTGAAGCTGTCCAGCGAACGCATCAAGGCATCGAGATAGAGCGGCGCGACCGTTTCATTGGTGACCACCGCCACCTGCCGACCGGCGATATGCCGGGCAAGCAGCTCCGGCCGGCCCAGCAGGCCATCGCCGATGTAGATGGGATAACTGCGCTCGCCGAGTTCAACGTGAAGAGTCTGCATGAGGCCCCCAGAATAAAAAGGCCTTAAGAATAGCGCAGTTCGCCCCGCGCTTTAACGGGGCAACAGCGCTTCCAGACGCGAGAGAATTTCCTGCACCACCATGCGCGGCGGACGCTCGTCCGTCTCGATGATGATATCGGCCACTTCCCGATACAACGGATCGCGCAGTGCCATCAGGTCTCGCAGCACCTGAGCAGGGTTGGCCGTGCGTAACAAGGGACGATTGCGGTCACGCGAGGTGCGATCGATCTGCTGATCGACCGAGGTATGCAGGTAGACCACACGTCCGCCGGCATGCAGTGCCTGGCGGTTCTCCGGACGCATGACCGCACCGCCGCCAGTGGCAAGCACCAGGCCATCCTGCATCGACAGCTCGGCGATGACGGCCTGCTCCCGCTCGCGAAAACCCTGCTCTCCCTCGACATCGAAGATCCAGGGAATATCGGCCCCCGTACGCTGCTCGATCTCCTTGTCGGAGTCCTTGAAGGGCACACGCAGTTCTTTTGCAAGCAGACGCCCGATGGTGCTCTTTCCAGCACCCATCGGGCCTACGAGGATTACATTCCGCACTTAGATCATCGATTCACGGCAATAGAATTGTTATTCATGATGCGCGGAGTGATGAAAACCAGCAACTCGGTCTTTTCGTCCTGCACGATGTCGCGACGGAACACGCGACCGATGAACGGCAGGTCACCGAGGAAAGGCACCTTCTCGGTCGCCTTGGTCTGGGTATTCTCGAATACCCCACCGATCACGATGGTTTCACCATCGTTGACCAGCACCTTGGCATTGACCTCGTTCTTGTTGATCGGCGGAACGCCGTTGATGGCGGCCTGGAAGTTCGGGGCGTCCTTGGTCACCTTGACTTCCATGATGATGCGGTTATCCGGCGTGATCTGCGGCGTCACCTCAAGCGATAGAGCGGCCTCTTTGAAGGAGGTGCTGGTCGCACCACTGGAACTGGCCTCCTGGTAAGGCACTTCCTGCCCTTTGAGAATCTTCGCGGTCTCCTTGTCGGAAGTCACGACCTTGGGCTGGGAGATGACCTCACCGTTACCGGTCGCTTCCATGGCAGAAAGCTGCAGGTCCAATGTGATGTTGTCAGTCAGGAAGCCAATGCCGATGCCCGCTGTACTATTGGCGACCCCCATGTCAACGAACGGCACAGGAGCGGTACCCTCATCCAGCGTGAAGTCGCCGACAGTATCGGTACCCGGCAGCAAAACCCGCCCGTCATCATCAAATGACGTAGCACCATCCTTGCCATACACACTCCAGTTACCACGGCGGGAAGCACCACCCCAGCGAACACCCAACGCCTTGTTGTAGTCAACGTTGGCCTCCACGATTCGCGCCTCGATCATCACCTGGCGCACCGGGATATCCAGCTGGGCAATGATCCGGCGCAGCTCGTCCAGACGTTCCTGGGTCTGATAAGCAATGATGCTATTGGTGCGATCGTCCACCGTGATAGAACCACGGTCATCAGCCGCACCATCGGCACTGGTCACCGACTGGAACAGCTTGGCCATATCGGTCGCCTTGGCGTAGTTGACCTGAATCAGCTCACGACGCAGCGGAGCGAGTTCGGCGATCTGCTTCTGCGACTCCAGCTCCTGGCGCTCGCGGGCGGCGATCTCGTCGGCCGGTGCGACCAACAGCACGTTGCCCACCTTGCGCTTGTCCAGCCCCTTGGTCTTGAGCACCAGGTCCAGCGCCTGATCCCATGGCACGTTCTGCAGACGCAGGGTGATATTACCGGCGACGGTATCACTGGCCACCAGGTTCAGATCGGTGAAGTCCGCAATCAGCTGCAGCACGGAGCGGACATCGATGTCCTGGAAGTTCAGCGACAGCTTCTCACCCGTGTAGGCAAAACGATCCGCATTGCGACGCTCGACATCCTCCTGAGTCAGTGGCTTGACGCTGAGGGTCAGCTTGTTCTCGGTCTGATAGGCGAGGTAATCGTAAAAACCTACTGGCTCGATGACGATGCTCGCCTTGTTGGAACTACCGGTGGCACTGACGAACTGAACTGGAGTCGCGAAATCCTTCACGTCCAGACGTACACGCAAGGACTCAGGCAACTCGGTCTTGGCGAAGTCGAGACGAATCTTGCCGCCCTGCTCCTGAATATCAGGTGCGACGGACTTGTCGGAAAGGGTAATGACGACGTTACCTTCACCCTGCTCGCCACGCTGGAAGTCGATACTACTGATTGCCTTCGCCTGCGGACCATAGGCCTTCTTGGCAGGAGCGGGAGTTGCTGCGACAGGCGTAGTAGCCGGACGAGGAGCGACAGCAGAGTCACCGACAACGACGAACAGATCGTTGCCTTCGACACGCGTGCTATAGGCCGCCAGGCTTGTCAGATTGACGATCAGGCGCGTGCGGTCCTTGGCCTCGACAATGGTGACGCTGCGCGCATTACCGATACCCAGTTCCCGGTTCTTGGAACCAAGTTTGTTCGATACACCCGGAAGATCCAGGGCGATGCGAGCGGGCTGCTCGATGGTGTAGCCTCGCGGCGCCGTCACCGGCTCATCGAAAGACAGTTTCAGCTCGACCCGGTCACCAGGCAGGCTGGCGACATCCAGGCCTTGCAGATTGGCCGCCAGGACTACAGGCGACAGCAGCGCTGCCATGAAGGCGACACTAAGACGCGAAAGAGAGCCGTTCATTTTCGTATCCCGTTTGGCAGACAGATTATTTATAGTCATTTCTCACCTCGCCCCGTCAGGAGCGCTCCTTCAAGGTCAGGCTGCGCGGTCGCTCAAGCCAGCCACCCTCGCCATCCGGAACAATTTCCATTACATCGACCTTGGACTCATCGATCAGAATGATCTTGCCGTGGTTGCGCCCCAGGTAGTCGCCTACTTTCACACGATGCACACCACCGGCGCCGTTAACCAATGCAAACAATTCACGGTCATTGCGCAACGTGCCGACCATTTCAAAGGTTTCGATATTGAAGCCTTCGAGGAACTGCTTGACGCGACTCTCGTCCGGCTTGATTTCGGCCGAGCCTTTCTGCCGAGCGACAACGTCGATCTTGACTGGCGGTTGGAACGGGCTACGCAACGAGGCTGCACGATAGGTAAAACTCTCGTACGGCTGAAAGGTGGGCAGCGGTTCGATGGCGCCTTTCGGCTTGGCACGGACTTCGTCCATGTAGCTGCGCAGATCATCGAAATCGCCACTGGAGCCACAGCCGGCAAGGCCCAGCAAGCCTGCTACCAGAAGAGCGCGAGAGAAACTCATCATTGAGCCCCCTTGTCGTTGTAGCGATAGGTCTTCGCCATGATCTGCATGCTCAACCGAGTCGAACTATCGGCGCTGGCCCGAACCAACTGAAAATCATGCAAGGTCACGATACGAGGCAAGCTGGCCACGCCACTGACGAAGGTAGCCAGATCGTGATAACTGCCACTGACTTTGATCTGGATCGGCAACTCGATATAGAACTGCTGAGCCACTTCAGGCTGCAATTTGATCTCCTCGAATTCCAGGCCACTTCCCAACCCCGTGCGCGTAATATCCTCCAGAAGCCCGGGAACTTCGGTATCGCTCGGCAGTTGCCGCAGCAGCGCACCGAAAGACACTTCCATCTCCTCCATCTGCTCTTTGTAAGCCTCCAGATTCGCAGCCTGGAAGGCCTTGATGGAAAACTGATCTTTGAGCGTCACTTCCTCGCCCTGATGCTGCTCCAGCATGGCCTGCAGGTCTTTCAGGTGAAAGTTGTAACCGAGCCCGAGCACGATGATGAACAGCAGCAAGCCGGCGATGAACCTGACCGCAGCCGGCCAGGAGCCGACATTGTTCATGTCGAGATCATTGAGATCGATACTGCGCAGACCTTCCAGCGCACTCTTGATACTCATCGCGCGGCCTCCGCTTTTTCCTGACCAGGCTGAGTCTGCTGAACCGTCAGCTGGAACACGTTCGCCTGATCCAGAGCACCTGCCGTAACCGCCTTGACCTCGGTGAGGTTAGGCGCCGTCAACCATTCGGAACCATCCAGATTGCGCATGAGATTTGAAACCCGGTTGTTCGACTCGGCAGCACCGACGATGGCAATGTTCTTGCCGCTCATCTTGACGCTGGTGAAGTACACACCATCCGGCAGCGTCCGCACCAACTGATCGAATACGCGACCAATGATCGGCCGGTTGCCCTGCAGATCCTGGATGATCTTCATCCGCTCCAGCAGTTGCTGACGACGGGTCTTGAGCTCACTGATTTCCTTGATCCGCGCATCGAGGACGGCGATCTCTTTCTTGATGAAGTCATTGCGAGCGCTCTGATTATCGATCGCGGCGTTGAGCATCTGATCACCAAGGAACACCAGGCCCGCCGCAACGATGAACACGCCTGCGAGGCTGACCATAAAGCGCTGCTTGCGCTCCTCGCGCAGTTGCTCGCGCCAGGGAAGTAGGTTGATCCGCGCCATCAGTCGAAACTCCTCATCGCCAGGCCACAGGCAATCATCAATGCCGGCGCATCACTGGCCAGTGCACCGGCGTTGACCTTGCCGCTGAGCGCCATATCGGCAAAGGGATTGGCTACCAGCGTCTGCGTACCGATCTTCTGCTGAATCAGCCGATCGAGATCCGGAATGGACGCGGTACCGCCTGCCAGGAGGATGTAGTCCACATCGTTGAACTGGCCGGCAGCGAAGAAGAACTGCAACGAACGCGAGACTTGCTGAACCACGGCTTCCTTGAACGGCTGCAAGACCTCGCTGTCATAGTCATCCGGAAGACCACCCTGCTTCTTGGCAAGACCAGCTTCCTCCACCGACAGACCATAGCGACGCTGAATTTCCTCGGTCAGCTGCTTGCCACCGAAGAGCTGCTCGCGGGTATAGATGGTGCGCCCGTTGTGCAACACGCTGAGCGTGGTCATGGTCGCACCGATGTCGACCACGGCGACCGTCAGTTCGTCATGACCACCACCGAGCTGCGCTTCCAGCAGGCCGTAGGCACGCTCGAGCGCATAGGCTTCGACATCGACCACCTTGGCGGTCACGCCAGCCAGCGCCAGTGCCGCCTCGCGCACCTCGACGTTCTCCTTGCGGCATGCCGCGAGCAGGACTTCGACCCGCTCCGGATTACGCGGCGCAGGGCCCTGCACTTCGAAATCGATAGCGACTTCTTCGAGCGGATAAGGAATGTACTGATCGGCTTCGATCTTCAGCTGGTTTTCCAGCTCGTCCTCGGAAAGACCCGCTTCCATCTCGATGGTCTTGGTGATGACTGCCGATCCCGCGACGGCGACTGCCGCGGTCTTGACGCCGGTCTTGGCCTTGGCCAACACGCGCGAGAGCGCCTGACCGACCCCCTCCAGCTCGGCGATGTTCTTTTCGACTACTGCGTTCGGCGGGAGCGGCTCGACTGCGTAAGCCTCTACCTTGTAGCGGCTTCCCGAGCGACTCAGTTCGAGGAGCTTGACCGAAGTCGAGCTGATATCGATCCCCAGCAGCGTATTCGCTTTCTTAGTGAAGAGCCCTAGCACGACCGTTTTCCTATTGGCATCCGCGACTTACGGACTATTTATGTTTTTCCACATTAAATATCAGTCTTGACAGAAGCGCAAATGGCTCCCCGGGAAAAAAAACGCTTATAATGTGATCAGCTTTTCCCTTTTTGCCACGACTCCTGCTTAACTCATTCTTTTACTTGGAATTCCAAACATTTTGATGCGCCTGCTGAAGTTCATCTGGTGGTCCTGCGTTGCCGTTTTTTGTGGGCTGTTGCTCAGTTTCAGCGGTGCGTTTCTTTATCTTAGCCCGACCCTTCCGTCCGTCGAGTCACTGCGGCAAGTGCAGCTGCAGATACCGCTGCGCGTCTACAGCAGCGATGCCAAGCTGATTGCCGAGTTTGGCGAGATGCGCCGCTCCCCCATTCGCTTCGACGAAATCCCCAAGGATTTCATCAGTGCGTTACTGGCAGCCGAAGACGACAATTTCGCCAATCATTATGGCGTCGATGTGACCAGCCTGATGCGCGCTGCCACGCAATTATTGAAAAGCGGGCAGATTCAGAGCGGTGGCAGCACCATCACCATGCAGGTGGCGAAGAACTTCTTCCTCACCAACGAGCGCAGCTTCTCGCGCAAGGCCACCGAGATTCTCCTGGCACTGCAGATCGAACGCGAACTGAGCAAGGACGAGATCCTCGAGCTGTACGTCAACAAGATCTACCTCGGCCACCGCGCCTACGGCATCGAGGCGGCGGCGCAGGTCTACTACGGCAAATCCATCCGCGACCTGAGCCTGGCGCAGATGGCGATGATCGCCGGCCTGCCCAAGGCCCCCTCGCGCTACAACCCGCTGGTCAACCCGACCCGCGCCAAGGAACGCCGCGACTGGATCCTCGGTCGCCTGTTCCGCCTTGGCCGCATCGACCAGGCCAGCTACGAGTCCGCACTGGCCGAAGAGGTCGATGCTCGCTATCACGTGCCGGCGCCGGAGATCAGCGCTCCCTATATCGCCGAGATGGCACGTGCGGAGATGGTCGGTCGTTACGGTAGCGAGGCCTATACCGAAGGCTTCAATGTCACCACCACGGTGCCGAGCAACCTGCAGGAAATGGCCAATACCGCCCTGCGCGATGGCCTGATGGCCTATGACCAGCGCCACGGCTACCGCGGCCCGGAAAGTCGCCTGCCGGGCATGACACGCGAAGCCTGGCTGACCGAGCTGAGCAAGTTCCGCGGCATCGGCGGACTGGAACCGGCCGTGGTCACCCAGGTGGAGAAAAGCGGCATCCTGGTGCTGCCGCGCAACGGCGAAGAACAGGCCGTGGCCTGGGACAGCATGAAATGGGCACGCCCCTTCCTCAGCACCAACAGCATGGGCCCTCGCCCGCAGCAACCCGGCGATGTCGTCCAGGTAGGCGATGTGATCAGGGTGCAGCGCCAGGCTGACGGCAGCCTGGTCTTCTCGCAGATTCCGGCGGCGCAGAGCGCGCTGGTCTCCCTCGACCCCTACAGCGGCGCCATCCAGTCGCTGGTCGGCGGCTTCTCCTTCGACCAGAGCAACTACAATCGCGCCGTACAGGCCAAGCGCCAGCCCGGCTCCAGCTTCAAACCCTTCGTCTACAGCGCCGCCCTGGACAGTGGCTACACAGCCGCGACTCTGGTCAACGACGCACCGATCATCCTCTCCGACGACTACCTGTCGCAGAAGTGGCGTCCGAAGAACGACAACAACACCTTCCTCGGCCCCATCCGCATGCGCGAAGCGCTGTACAGGTCGCGCAACCTGGTGTCCATTCGCCTGCTGCAGGACATGGGCGTCGACCAGACGGTGAACTACATCCAGCGCTTCGGCTTCGCCGAACAGGACCTGCCACGCAACCTGTCCCTGGCGCTGGGCACCGCCAGCCTGACCCCGATGGAGATCGCCGAGGGCTGGGCCACCTTCGCCAATGGCGGCTACAAGATCGAGCCCTACCTGATCGAACGCATCGACGATCGCAACGGCAAGCCGCTGTTCCACGCCAACCCGGCACGCGTGCCGGGCAGCAAACCGAGCGAGGAGAACGCCAACCTGGCCGTGAATGCAGCGGACGACCTGCCCCAGGAAGAACCCAAGGTCGCCGAGCAGATCATCGACGAGCGTACCGCCTACATCATGACCAGCATGCTGCAGGACGTGATCAAGCGCGGTACCGGCCGCCGCGCCCTGGCGCTGGGCCGCAACGACCTGGCGGGCAAGACCGGGACCACCAACGACTCCAAGGACAGCTGGTTCTCCGGCTACAACGCCGACTACGTGACCACCGTCTGGTCCGGCTTCGACCAGCCGGAAAGCCTCGGACGCCACGAGTACGGCGGTACCGTCGCCCTGCCCATCTGGATGAGCTACATGGGCGCCGCACTCAAGGACCGCCCCAGCCACCTGCCCAAGGAACCCAAGGGCATCCTCACGCTGCGGGTCGATCCGCTCAGCGGCCGCGCCGCCACGCCAAGCACGCCGGACGCCTACTTCGAGCTGTTCAAGAGCGAAGACTCGCCACCACCGATGAGCGAGTTCGAGCCTGGCATGGGCATCCCCGGCAGCCCGCTGCCGGCTGACGAAATGGCACCGATCGACCTGTTCTGATCGGTGCGCCGCCCCCAGGGGGAGGCAAACGACAGACAACAAAAAACCCGCCTAGGCGGGTTTTTTGTTGTCTGCATCCAGGGGATCAGCCGTTGAACACGTCATCCACCGACTGCAGCGGGTAGTGCTTCGGATACGGCAGCGTCGCCACGCCGGACTCGATGGCAGCCTTGGCCACCGCATCGCAGACCACGGTGATCAGGCGCTGATCCATCGGTTTCGGAATGATGTACTCGCGACCGAATTCCAGCTTGATGCCACCGTAGGCGTCGCAGACGTCCTGCGGCACCGGCAGCTTGGCCAGGTCACGCAGCGCCAGCGCGGCAGCGATCTTCATTTCCTCGTTGATGCGGGTCGCACGAACGTCCAGCGCGCCACGGAAGATGAAGGGGAAGCCCAGCACGTTGTTGACCTGGTTCGGGTAGTCGGAACGACCGGTCGCCATGATCACGTCGTTGCGGGTCTCGTGCGCCAGCTCCGGCTTGATTTCCGGATCCGGGTTGGAGCAAGCAAAGACGATCGGGTTGGCCGCCATGCGCTTGAGGTCTTCCGGGCTCAGCAGGTTGGCGCCGGACAGGCCGACGAACACATCGGCACCTTCGAGCGCATCGGACAGCGTGCGCTTGTCAGTCTCGGTGGCGAACACCGCCTTGTACTGGTTCAGATCGTCGCGGCCTGCGTGAATCACGCCCTTGCGGTCGATCATGAAGATGTTCTCGACCTTGGCACCCATGCTCACCAGCAGCTTCATGCAGGAGATAGCGGCAGCACCAGCGCCCAGGCAGACGATCTTCGCCTCTTCCAGGCTCTTGCCGGCGATTTCCAGGGCATTGAGCATGCCGGCGGCGGTAACGATCGCGGTACCGTGCTGGTCATCGTGGAATACCGGAATATCGCACTGTTCGATTAGCGCGCGCTCGATCTCGAAGCACTCGGGGGCCTTGATATCTTCCAAGTTGATGCCGCCGAAGGTGATGGAGATGCGCTTCACGGTGTCGATGAAGGCCTGCGGGCTTTCCGAATCGACCTCGATATCGAACACGTCGATACCGGCGAAACGCTTGAACAGCACGCCTTTACCTTCCATCACCGGCTTGGACGCCAGCGGGCCAAGGTTACCCAGGCCGAGGATGGCGGTGCCATCGGAAATCACTGCCACCAGGTTGCCTTTACCGGTGTAGCGGTAGGCCAGCTCGGCATCGCGGGCGATTTCACGCACCGGCTCGGCAACACCCGGGCTGTAGGCCAGCGACAGGTCGCGGGCAGTGGCGGTGGCTTTGGTCAACTCGACGCTCAGTTTGCCGGGGCGCGGCTGGGCGTGATACTCGAGAGCGGCAGTTTTCAAATCAGACATAGTGGCATTTCCGCTTTTGTTGGCTGTTGAACGGGCAGCGGCCGAGGATACGCAAGTTGTATACAGCTGCACAAGACTGTTCGGTCGCGATTGAAGCGCCCCACTAGCGCAGCGTTTTCAACCATTGCCCGGCACGCGGCTCACCAGCGGGGTAGAGCCCGTTGAGCAAGCGCAGCTGCGCTTCGCCATCGCTCGGCAACGGTGAGTTGCGAGCGAGACTCGCCATGCCCTGCCCTGCCTTGGCCCGAACCAGATGCAGACGCACCGGCTCGGCCAGCTTGCGCTCGGCCGCCTTGAGCGGACGATAGCTGCGGATCACTTCGAGGAAACGCTCGTCCTCGCTCTCCAGCGAAGCGCGCCCCTTGACCGCGGCGACGAACAGATAGGCATTGTCGCCACGATAGATCACCGCCACCCGGCGCGCCGCCTGCCCCTGCAAGATGGCCGTGTAGCCACGCAGCGTACCCAGGCGCAGCTCTTCACCGGCCACCAGGCGCTGATTGCCGACCCGCTTGCGCAGGTACTCGGCAGGCGCGAGCGCCTTGTCTGCCGGCTCCAGCGTCATGGCGATGAAAGCCTGCTCATCCGGAGTATGGCCGATCAGCACATCGGCACGATTGACCAGTTGCCAGCCCTGCGGGTAGGTCAGGGCGAAATCCAGCTCGCCATGATAGAAGTGGCGCCCGCGACGAATCCCGCTGGCCGCCGAATCACCGAACACCAGCCCATCGAGTCGCTGCAGGAACGCATCGCGCCCCACTTCCTGATTGCCACCGACCAGCGCCCGCGCCGGACCGATCACCTCCTGCAGGCGGCGATCGTTGTCAGGGTGGGTGTCGAACAGACCGTGATAGCCGCCCTGCGCGGGCGCCTCACCACGCCTGGCGGCCTGCTCGCGGGCGAAGTCCTCCTGACTCTTGAGCACCTTGACCACTTCGATCATCGCCTGCGGGTCATAGCCGCTGCGTGCCAGGTACTGTGCGCCGAGGCCGTCCGCCTCCAGCTCCATGTCGCGGCCATAGCCACGCACGAAGGCATTGCCCATGACGCTGGTCAGGTCGCCGACAGCGCCAACCCCGGTGCCGATGGCCGCCGCCTGGCCGAGCAGCCCCCAGGCGGTCGACTGGCTCTGCTGGCGCACGCTGTGGCGCGCCGTCACGTGACCGATCTCATGACCGAGCACGGCGGCCAGTTCCGCCTCGGAGTTGAGGTAGGCGAGCAGCCCACGGTGAATGTAGATGTAGCCGCCCGGCAGGGCGAAGGCATTGACGTCCGGGCTGTCGACCAGGGTGAAAACGTAGCTGAGCTGATTGCGATGGCTGTTGCGCGCCACCCGCTCGCCCACCCGCTGGATGTAGGCCTGCAACTTGGCGTCCGCATAAGGCGGGTTCTGCTTGAGGATTTCCTGGTTGTAGCGGGCACCGAGGTCGAGCTCCTGGCGCTCGCTCATCATCACGAAATCGGTGCGCCCCGTGGCAGGGTTGACGGCACAGCCCGTCAGCCAGGCGCAGAACAGGCACAGCGTCAATGCACGCATCATGGCAACACCTCCAGCATCGCCGAGTGGGTCAGTGGCAACATCCAGCGCGCCTGGCCCGACTGCAGACCGCCACGTGACTGGCGGTCGATCACCCAGCCGCGCGCCTCGACTCGTCGCCCCTCGAGCGCCTGCATCGCCGGCAGGTCGAATGCATCCAGGAGCGCCGGCGCCACGCGCAGCACGCGGCCACCGTCCAGCTCCAGCCACAGGCCGCCGCGATTGCGCTGCACCCTGGCCACGCGCCCACTCAGCAGGGCAAACCCGCCGCTGCGGATCTGCCCGGCCGAACGGACCCGGTAATCCCGCCACAGCCCCAGGCGCCGATCTCGCGCCTCGCGCTCGGCGGCCGCCTGACAGCGTACCAGTTCGATATTCGGCGCCACCGCGACCATGAACCCCAGGCCTTCGCCGAGCAGCTGCGCCTCGAGATTACGTCCCTGAGCGTCATAGAGATGCGCCAGGGTGCGTCCGTAGCGATCCTTGCGCTGCTCGCCCGGCAGCAGGCCGACGCGCCCGTCACTGGCATCCACCAGCGCCTGCAGACGGCGCTTGGCCTGCACGGCATAGGGTTCGTCGCTGCGCCCCTTGCGCCCCAGCTCAGGGGCGTTGATGCCAATCAGGCGAATGCTGCGCCCATCGACCAGGCGCAGGGTGTCGCCGTCGACCACCTGGCGCACGGCGAAGCGGGGCAGATCCTCGCGCAGCGGGCAAAAGGCCTGCGCCAGCTCGACGCAGAACAGAGGAACGAAAAAGGCGCCCACCAGGGACGCCTTTTTCAGTAGCACGGAGTGGCGCATGCCAGATTCCGTCTTGCTTCGGCCGCTTACTTGGCGCCGAATACGCCGAAGCGCTGCTTGAAGCGATCGATACGGCCGCCGGTGTCCAGCACTTTCTGCTTACCGGTGTAGAACGGGTGGCACTCGGAGCAGACGTCGAGGCTCAGGTTCTTGCCCAGGGTGGAGCGGGTCTTGATGACGTTGCCGCAGGAGCAGGTGGCGTCGATCTCGACGTAGTTCGGATGGATATCGGCTTTCATGATGCTTTCCTCGGGGTAGTCGTGCCGCCACCCAACCAATGTCAGGCACCGCACAGAAATAGGCCGCGCATCTTACCAGACACGTGAAGCGATGCAAGCCAGACAGGGCACCGGCCGTCGCGTGTTACCATCGGCCACCTGTCATTGGAGCTTCCGGCTTGCCCGACCTGATCCTGCGCCTCGCCCTGCCCTCGCCGCTACGCCGCCTGTTCGACTACCGCGCCCCTGCCAATGTACCGCGCAGCGCGCTGCAGCCCGGCGCACGCCTGCGTGTGCCGTTTGGCCGGCGCGAGATGATCGGCGTACTGGTGGAGGTCGACAACCAGAGCGACGTGCCGGCCGACAAGCTCAAGCCTGCATTGCAGTTGCTCGACGCCCGCCCGCCGCTGCCGGCAGCGCTGTTCAAACTGTGCCTGTGGACCGCCCAGTACTACCAGCACAGCCTCGGCGACACGCTGAGCTGGGCATTGCCGGTGCTGTTGCGTCAGGGCGAACCGGCCGAGGCGCGGCAGGAGCGCTTCTGGCTGGCCAACAGCGGCGCCAGCGTCGACGACCCGCGCCTGGCCAGGGCGCCGCGCCAGCGCGATGCGCTCAAGGCGCTGGCCCAGCACCCGCACGGCGTGGCCCACAGCCTGCTCAGCCAGCTACAGCTCAACCGCGACAGCCTGCAGCTGCTGCATGAGAAAGGCCTGGTGCGCGTCGAGGTGCGCCGCAACAAACCACAGGCGAAGCCCGCCCACTGGCTGGCGCAACCGGAGCTGCCACTCAACGCCGAGCAACGCGCGGCGGTCAACGCTGTCGCCTCAGGCTGGGGGCAGTTCAACGCCTTCCTGCTGGCGGGCATCACCGGCAGCGGCAAGACCGAGGTCTACCTGCAACTGATTCATCAGTGCCTGGAAGCCGGCAAGCAGGTCCTGGTGCTGATCCCCGAGATCAACCTCGGGCCGCAGACCTTCGAGCGCTTCGCCCGTCGTTTCAATGCACGCATCGCCCTGCTGCACTCGGCGGTGAACGACCGCGAACGCCTGGACGCCTGGCTGGCGGCCCGCGACGGCGAGGCGGACATCATCATCGGCACCCGCTCGGCGCTGTTCACCCCCATGCAGAACCCGGGGCTGATCATCGTCGACGAAGAACACGACGCCTCCTATAAACAGCAGGAGGGTTTGCGCTACCACGCCCGCGACCTGGCCCTGGTGCGGGCGCGCCAGGAAGACGTGCCCATCGTGCTCGGCTCGGCCACGCCGTCGCTGGAGAGCCTGCACAACGCCCATAGCGGCCGCTACGCCCTGCTCAAGCTCACCCAGCGGGCGGGTGGCGCCAGCCAGCCACGCTTCCTGCGCCTGGACGTGAAGAGCCGACCGCTGGACGCCGGCATTTCCGGGCCGATGCAGCAGGCCATCGCCCAGACCCTGACGGCCGGCCAGCAGGTGCTGGTGTTTCTCAACCGCCGCGGCTTCGCCCCGGCCCTGCTCTGCCACGACTGCGGCTGGCTGTCGGAGTGCCCGCGCTGCGATGCGCGCATGACCGTGCATCAGCGCTACCAGGAACTGCGCTGCCATCACTGCGGGCACGTCGAGCGCCAGCCGAGCAACTGCCCGAAATGCCAGCACGTCGACCTGCGCCCGGTCGGCGCCGGCACCGAGCGTGCCGAGGAGCGCCTGGCGGTACTGTTTCCCGATTACCCGGTGCTGCGCATCGACCGCGACAGCACTTCGCGCAAGGGCGCCATGGATCGCTTGTTCGCCACCATCAACAAGGGTGAGCCGTGCATCCTGGTCGGCACGCAGATGCTCGCCAAGGGCCATCACTTCCCACGGGTGACGCTGGTAGCGATCCTCGATGCCGACGGTGGCCTGTTCTCCGCGGATTTTCGCGCCAGCGAGCGCATGGCCCAGTTGATCGTGCAGGTCGCCGGGCGTGCCGGACGCGCCGAAGAGCCGGGCAAGGTGATCATCCAGAGCCACCTGGCCGACCACCCGTTGCTGGTGCAACTGACCGAGCAAGGCTACTTCGCCTTCGCCGAACAGGCCCTGAGCGAGCGCCGCGCCGCCGGCCTGCCGCCGTTCTGCCACCTGGCCCTGCTGCGCGCCGAGGCGCACAAGCCGGGGCAGGCGGAAGGATTCCTCGATGAAGCCTGCAGCGAGGCGGAGTACCTGCTGGGCGAGCTGGGCCTGTCCGGCATCGAGTTGCTCGGCCCCGTCCCCGCCCCGATGGAACGCCGCGCCGGGCGCTTCCGCGCGCAGCTGCTGCTGCAAGGCAGCACCCGCGCCGCCCTGCATCGCCTGCTCACCCCTTGGCTGCAGGCACTGGAGCAGATGCCCAGCGGCCGCGCGGTGCGCTGGTCACTGGATGTCGACCCGATCGACCTTTTCTGAGCTTTTAGCTGCAAACCACAAGCTTCAAGCAAGAACGGCGACGTGCTTTTCCTTGCCGCTTGTGGCTTGCAGCTTCTCGCTGCTCTTATAATGCACAGTTTTCGACCAAAGCCCCCAAGGCAGCCCCGAGCCGAACATGAAAGACAGCATTCGCCACCTGATCCAGCAAGCCCTCGACCGCCTCACCGCCGAAGGCGTGCTGCCTGAAGGTCTGACGCCGGCCATCCAGGTGGAGAACACCAAGGACAAGAGCCACGGCGACTTCGCCAGCAACATTGCCATGATGCTGGCCAAGCCGGCCGCCATGAAGCCGCGTGACCTGGCGGAGAAACTGATCGCCGCCCTGCCGGCCGATACGCAGATCGCCAAGGTGGAGATCGCCGGCCCCGGCTTCCTCAACTTCTTCCAGAACAGCGACGCCCTCGCCCAGCGCCTGGAAGCTGCACTGGCCGACGCCAGGCTCGGCGTGCGCAAGAATGGCGCCGCGCAGCGCGTGGTGATCGACCTCTCGGCACCCAACCTGGCCAAGGAGATGCACGTCGGCCACCTGCGCTCGACCATCATCGGCGATGGCGTGGCCCGCGTGCTGGAGTTCCTCGGCGACACCGTGATCCGCCAGAACCACGTCGGCGACTGGGGCACCCAGTTCGGCATGCTGCTGGCCTACATGCAGGAAAACCCGGCGGCCGCCGAGAGCGAGCTGGCCGACCTGGAAGGCTTCTACCGCGCCGCCAAGAAGCGCTTCGACGAGTCCCCCGAGTTCGCCGACCGCGCCCGTGAGCTGGTGGTGCAGCTGCAGGCTGGCGACGCCGAATGCCTGCGCCTGTGGAACCGCTTCAACGACATCTCCCTGAGCCACTGCCAGGCGCTGTACGACCGCCTCGGCGTCAAGCTGAGCATGGCCGACGTCAAGGGCGAGAGCGCCTACAACGATGACCTGCCGCAGGTGGTCGCGGATCTGGCCGCCAAGGGCCTGCTGACCGAGGACAACGGCGCGCAGTGCGTGTTCATGGACGAATTCAAGAACAGCGAAGGCAACCCGCTGCCACTGATCGTGCAGAAGGCCGGTGGCGGCTACCTGTACGCCACCACCGACCTGGCCGCCACCCGCTATCGCGCCGGCACGCTCAAGGCCGACCGCGTGTTGTACTTCGTCGACCAGCGCCAGGCCCTGCACTTCCAGATGGTCTTCGCCTGCGCCCGTCTGGCCGGCTTCGTGCCCGCCAGCATGGAGATGGAGCACATGGGCTTCGGCACCATGAACGGCCCAGACGGCCGCCCGTTCAAGACCCGCGACGGCGGCACGGTGAAGCTGGTGCACCTGCTCGACGAAGCCGAGCAACGCGCCTATGAGCTGGTCAAGAGCAAGAACCCGGAGCTGGGCGACGACGAGCTGCGCCAGATTGCCCGCGTGGTCGGCATCGCCTCGGTGAAATACGCCGACCTGTCCAAGCACCGCGCCAGCGACTACAGCTTCAACTTCGACCTGATGCTGAGCTTCGAGGGCAACACCGCGCCCTACCTGCTGTACGCCTACACCCGCGTGGCCGGCGTATTCCGCAAGCTGGGCAAGGGCATCGAGGAAATCGGCGGGCAGATCACTCTGGTCGCCGAGCAGGAGCAGGCCCTGGCCGCCAAGCTGGCGCAGTTCAATGAACTGCTGAGCAGCGTCGCCGAGAAAGGCACGCCGCACATGCTGTGCAGCTACCTGTACGACATCGCCGGCCTGTTCTCCAGCTTCTACGAGAACTGCCCGATCCTCGCGGCCGAAGACGAGGCCACGCGCGACAGCCGCCTGCGCCTGACCGCGCTCACCGGCCGCACCCTCAAGCAGGGCCTGGAGCTGCTCGGCCTGGACACCCTGGAGCGGATGTAAATGGCCGCGCGCAAGAAACCGGCGCCCAAACGCGGCGCCAGTCGCTACCAGGCTCCGGCCAAGAAACCCGTACCGGGCTGGATCTGGCTGGTCTGCGGCCTGGTGGTCGGTGGTTTCTTCATGTTCCTGTTCAGCCTCGAACCCGGTCGCGACGAGATCAAGCGCGACCGTGGCGAGCAGGCGCGCAGCACCAAGCCGGAGCCCAAGCCGAGCAAGCCGGAACCGGCCAAGCCCAAGTACGACTTCTACACCCTGCTGCCGGAGTCCGAGGTGATCCTGCCGCAGGCACTGGAAGAAACACCGCCGCCAACCGCCGCGCAGAAACCGGTCACCCCCGAGGAAGCCGCGAAGATCGACACCGCTCGCGCCGAGGCCGCACTCAACGGCCAGGTACCGCCGCCCCCGCCGCCGGTCATCGCCAGCGCACCGGTCACCACGCAGTTCTTCCTGCAGGCCGGCTCGTTCCGCAAGCGCGATGACGCCGACACCCTGCGCGCGCAGATCATCCTGCTGGGGCAGAACGTGCGCGTGGAGACCGGCAAGGTGCGCGAGGAAACCTGGCACCGCGTGCTGGTCGGCCCGTTCGCCAGCCGCGAGCAACTGGCGTCGGCGCAGAAGACCCTGGCCGGCAATGGTTTCAGCAACCTGCTGTTACAGCAGCGCCAGGTCCGCTGATCGCCCAACAGGCCGTTGAAAAACGTAGGCGAGGCAGGCTGGCCGAGGCAAAAACAGCCGAAAAAGCGCAGTTTACGCGTTGTAAATGAGCATTTTGAGGCTGTTTTTAACGACGACCAGACAACGCAGGTAGTTTTTCAACAGACTGTTAAGCCCGCCGCCGGTTGAAAAGCCGCAGCGGGCACCCCATCTGAGTTTCCATCCGGGCAATTCGCCCCGCAGCGTGGAGATTCACCCTTGACCACCATCGTTTCAGTGCGCCGTCATGGCAAGGTCGTGATGGCTGGCGACGGCCAGGTATCGCTCGGCAACACCGTCATGAAGGGCAACGCCAAGAAGGTGCGCCGCCTGTACCACGGCCAGGTGCTGGCCGGTTTCGCCGGCGCCACCGCCGATGCCTTCACCCTGTTCGAGCGTTTCGAAGGCCAGTTGGAAAAACACCAGGGCCATCTGGTGCGCGCGGCCGTGGAACTGGCCAAGGACTGGCGTACCGACCGCAGCCTGAGCCGCCTGGAAGCCATGCTGGCAGTGGCCAACAAGGATGCATCGCTGATCATCACCGGTAACGGTGACGTGGTCGAACCCGAAGAAGGCCTGATCGCCATGGGCTCCGGCGGCAACTTCGCCCAGGCCGCCGCGCGCGCGCTGCTGATGAAGACCGACCTGTCCGCCCGCGAAGTGGCCGAGACCGCGCTGGGCATCGCCGGCGACATCTGCGTGTTCACCAATCATCACCAGACCATCGAGGAACTGGACGCCGCCGAGTAGCGTCCACCGCCTCACCGTTTTCGTTTATTGCGAGCCAAATTCCATGTCCATGACGCCCCGCGAGATCGTCCACGAACTCAACCGCCATATCATCGGCCAGGACGACGCCAAGCGCGCCGTCGCCATCGCCCTGCGCAACCGCTGGCGGCGCATGCAGCTGCCGACCGACCTGCGCCAGGAAGTCACGCCGAAGAACATCCTGATGATCGGCCCCACCGGTGTCGGCAAGACCGAGATCGCCCGTCGCCTGGCCAAGCTGGCCAACGCGCCGTTCCTCAAGGTGGAAGCGACCAAGTTCACCGAGGTCGGCTATGTCGGCCGTGACGTCGAGTCGATCATCCGCGACCTGGCCGATGCGGCGGTGAAAATGCTGCGCGAGCAGGAAATGGTCAAGGTCCGCCACCGCGCCGAAGACGCCGCCGAGGAGCGCATCCTCGACGCCCTGCTGCCACCGGCACGCCAGGGCTTCGGCGACGAGCCGGCGCGCAGCGAGGACTCCAACACCCGCCAGCTGTTCCGCAAACGCCTGCGCGAAGGCCAGCTGAACGACAAGGAAATCGACATCGAAGTCGCCGAGTCGCCCATGGGCGTCGAGATCATGACCCCACCGGGCATGGAGGAAATGACCAACCAGTTGCAGAACCTGTTCTCCAGCATGGGCAAGGGCAAGAAGAAGAGCCGCAAGCTCAAGGTCGTCGATGCGCTGAAGCTGGTGCGCGACGAGGAAGCCGCCCGCCTGGTCAATGAGGAAGAACTCAAGGCCCGCGCACTGGAGGCCGTCGAGCAGCACGGTATCGTCTTCATCGACGAGATCGACAAGGTCGCCAAGCGCGCCAACGCCGGCGGCGCCGACGTCTCCCGCGAAGGCGTGCAGCGCGACCTGCTACCGCTGATCGAAGGCTGCACGGTCAACACCAAGCTGGGCATGGTCAAGACCGACCACATCCTGTTCATCGCCTCCGGCGCCTTCCACCTGAGCAAACCCAGTGACCTGGTGCCCGAGCTGCAGGGGCGTCTGCCGATTCGCGTCGAACTCAAGGCGCTGAGCCCGCAGGACTTCGAGCGCATTCTGCGCGAGCCGCATGCCTCGCTCACCGAGCAGTACAGCGAACTGCTGAAGACCGAGGGGCTGCACATCGAGTTCGCCGACGACGGCATCAAGCGTCTGGCCGAGATTGCCTGGCAGGTCAACGAGAAGACCGAGAACATCGGTGCGCGCCGCCTGCACACCCTGCTCGAGCGCCTGCTGGAAGAGGTGTCCTTCAGTGCCGGCGACCTGGCCGGGCAGCAGAACGGCGAACCGATCCGCATCGACGCCGACTACGTCAACGGCCACCTGGGCGAACTGGCCCAGGACGAAGACCTGTCGCGCTATATTCTCTGACAGGACTCACGCCACGTAGCCCGGATGACATCCGGGGACGTTTACGACAGCGTCCCGGATTGCATCCGGGCTACATCGTTTCAGGAGCTGCACATGCCCATCCCCAGCGCGATCAAACTGCACAAGGCCTCGAAGACCCTGGAGCTGCGCTATGGGGAAACGAGCTACCAGCTCAGCGCCGAGTTCCTCCGCGTGCACTCGCCCTCGGCCGAGGTGCAGGGGCATGGCCAGCCGATCCTGCAGACCGGAAAACTCGGTGTCGGCCTGGAGCGCATCGAGCCGGCCGGCAACTATGCACTGAAACTGTGCTTCGACGACGGTCATGACAGCGGCCTGTTCACCTGGGACTACCTGCACGAACTGGCCACGCGCCAGAGCGAGCTGTGGGCCGACTATCTGGCGCAACTGAGCGCCGCCGGAAAATCCCGCGACCCCAACGAATCGGTCGTCCGCCTGATGCTCTGAGGCGCCAGGCAAACCCTTGCCGCAGAGCGCCCGGCACCCTCACCACCGATCACGTTAGCGACAGTTAGGGCGAGTTTTCTAATCTATCGCGGCATACTCCTGCGCCATCGACTGGCTTGCTTAACTGCACAAACTCGGGTAACCAAGGAACTGGCAGGTTCCCTGCATTTGGCTGTGCCAGGTGCAACGAAATGTGCGGACTCGATCCGCCCCCGGTAACCCGAGCAGTACCAGGCCCTGTTCAGCCGCGCGCCTTCGCAGGCCGGTATTCGTCTCAGGACAATGGAGCGTCGTAGATGAGTGACAAGAACAACGATGACCTGAAACGCCAGGCCTCGGAAAATACGCTGGGACTCAACCCGGTGATTGGCATCCGCGGCAAGGATCTTTTGACCTCTGCCCGCATGGTGCTCGCTCAGGCACTCAAGCAACCCTTCCATAGTGCCAAGCATGTGGCCCACTTCGGCCTCGAACTGAAGAACGTCCTGCTCGGCCAGTCCGCGCTCCAGCCCGAAGACGGTGACCGCCGCTTCAACGATCCGGCCTGGAGCCAGAACCCGCTCTACCGCCGTTACCTGCAGACCTACCTGGCCTGGCGCAAGGAGCTGCACGACTGGATCGAGCACAGCTCGCTGTCCGAACAGGATGCCAGTCGCGGCCACTTCGTCATCAACCTGATGACCGAAGCCATGGCGCCATCCAACAGCATGGCCAACCCGGCCGCCGTCAAACGCTTCTTCGAAACGGGCGGCAAGAGCCTGCTCGACGGCCTCTCGCACCTGGCCAAGGACATGGTCAACAACGGCGGCATGCCCAGCCAGGTGAACATGGAAGCCTTCGAGGTGGGCAAGAACCTCGCCACCACCGAGGGCGCCGTGGTGTTTCGCAACGACGTGCTGGAGCTGATCCAGTACAAGCCGATCACCGAGAGCGTGCACGAACGCCCGCTGCTGGTGGTGCCACCACAGATCAACAAGTTCTACGTATTCGACCTGTCGCCGGACAAGAGCCTGGCGCGCTTCCTCCTGCGCAGCCAGGTGCAGACCTTCGTGGTCAGCTGGCGCAACCCGACCAAGGCGCAGCGCGAGTGGGGCCTGTCGACCTACATCGAGGCACTCAAGGACGCCATCGACGTTATCTGCGCCATCACTGGCAGCAAGGACGTCAACATGCTCGGCGCCTGCTCCGGCGGCCTGACCACCGCCTCCCTGCTCGGCCACTACGCGGCCCTCGGCCAGCAGAAGGTCAACGCCCTGACCCTGCTGGTCAGCGTGCTCGACACCCAGCTCGACACCCAAGTGGCCCTGTTCGCCGACGAGAAGACCCTGGAAGCCGCCAAGCGCCGCTCCTACCAGGCCGGCGTGCTGGAGGGCAGCGACATGGCCAAGGTGTTCGCCTGGATGCGCCCCAACGACCTGATCTGGAACTACTGGGTCAACAACTACCTGCTCGGCAACGAGCCGCCGGTGTTCGACATCCTCTACTGGAACAACGACACCACGCGCCTGCCTGCTGCCCTGCACGGCGAATTCATCGAGATGTTCCAGACCAACCCGCTGACCCGTCCGGGCGCGCTGGAGGTCTGCGGTACGCCGATCGACCTCAAGCAGGTCACCTGCGACTTCTTCGTCGTGGCCGGCACCACCGACCACATCACGCCCTGGGACTCGTGCTACAAGTCGGCGCGCCTGTTCGGTGGCAAGTGCGAGTTCGTCCTGTCCAACAGCGGCCATATCCAGAGCATTCTCAACCCGCCGGGCAACCCCAAGGCACGCTACATGACCAACAGCGAAATGCCGCTGGACCCGAAAGCCTGGCAGGAAAGCTCGACCAAGCATGCCGACTCCTGGTGGCTGCACTGGCAGACCTGGCTGGCCGAGCGCTCGGGTGAAACCAAGAATGCCCCCAGGGCACTGGGCAACAAGAAGTACCCGGTCGGCGAAGCCGCGCCGGGCACCTATGTACACGAACGCTGATCATCGACCTCAACCGCGGCGGCACCGGGAAGTGCCGCACGCCACGCCGGCCCTTGTGGGTGTGGTGAACCAGGCGCGTCCTGGTAACTCTGGAGGCGGCCCGGACGGCCCTCTCCAGCGCTCAACTCCATAGGGGCTGCGCCTATGCCGCAACCATTCGTATTCCGCACCATCGACCTCGATGGACAGACCATCCGCACCGCTGTGCGGCCGGGCAACAGCCAGCTGGTGCCGCTGCTGATCTTCAACGGCATCGGTGCCAACCTGGAGCTGGTGATGCCCTTCGTCGCCGCCCTCGACCCGGAGCTGGAGATCATCGCCTTCGACGTTCCCGGCGTCGGCGGCTCATCGACCCCCGCCACGCCCTACCGGTTTCCCGGACTGGCCAAGCTGGCGGCGCGCATGCTCGACTACCTGAACTACGGCCAGGTCAACGCCATCGGTGTGTCCTGGGGCGGCGCCCTGGCCCAGCAGTTCGCCCACGACTATCCCGAGCGCTGCAAGAAGCTGATCCTTGCCGCCACGTCGGCCGGCGCGGTGATGGTGCCCGGCAAGCCCAAGGTCCTCTGGCGCATGGCCAGTCCCAGACGCTACGTGCAGCCCTCCTACGGCGTGCGCATCGCCCCAGACATCTACGGCGGCGCCTTCCGTCGCGACCCCAAGCTGGCCATGGCGCATGCCAGCAAGGTGCGTTCGGGCGGCAAGATGGGCTACTACTGGCAGCTGTTCGCCGGCCTCGGCTGGACCAGCATTCACTGGCTACACAAGATTCGGCAGCCTACGCTGGTCATGGCTGGCGACGACGACCCGCTGATCCCGCTGATCAACATGCGTCTGCTGGCCTGGCGCATTCCCAACGCCGAACTGCACGTCATCGACGACGGCCACCTGTTCCTGGTAACGCGTGCCGAAGCGGTGGCGCCTATCATCATGAAGTTTCTCGAGGAGGAGCGACAGCGTGCGGTGATGCACCCGCAGCCCACGCCACTACGCCAGCATTGACCGCACCAGCAGGGTGCGCAATGTTCGGCATGCTCGACGAAGGGGCGCAACCCGCCCCGGGTAGATTCGACGCGGCTGTCTGGAATGCACCTCCTGCGCGTCTGGTACAGGGCTTGCTGCATCTCTGTGCAAGCAAGCGGCGCACCTGAGGCTTCGAGCAAGCCCGGCAGTCGGTGCCATGCAAGTCTCTAGACGGTTTGACGACGGAGTGTTGCCATGCGAGACAAGTCGACCCCGGCTACCCTGCCGGCACCTGCCAGTTTCATGAATGCCCAGAGCGCCGTGGTCGGCGTACGCGGCCGCGATCTGCTGTCCACGATGCGCCTGCTGGCCAGCCAGGGGCTCAAGAACCCCGTACGCAGTGGCCGCCACCTGCTGGCCTTCGGTAGCCAGCTGGGCCGCGTGCTCATCGGTGACACGCTGCACAAGGTCAACCCGCAGGACGCCCGCTTCGCCGACCCGACCTGGCACCTCAACCCCTTCTACCGGCGCAGCCTGCAGGCCTACCTGGCCTGGCAGAAGCAACTCGCCGCCTGGATCGACGACAGCGACCTGTCGCCTGACGACCGTGCCCGCGCGCGCTTTCTCGCCTCGTTGATGAGCGATGCGCTGTCGCCCTCCAACAGCCCGCTCAACCCGCAGGCGGTCAAGGAGCTGTTCAATACCGGTGGCAGCAGCCTGCTCAAGGGGCTGCGGCACCTGTTCGACGACCTGCTGAACAACGACGGCCTGCCCAGCCAGGTCAGCCGGCATGCGTTCGAAGTCGGCCGCAACCTGGCCTGCACCCCCGGCGCGGTGGTGTTTCGCAACGAACTGCTGGAGCTGATCCAGTACAAACCGATGAGCGAGAAGCAGTACCTGCGCCCATTGCTGATCGTGCCGCCGCAGATCAACAAGTACTACATATTCGACCTGTCCAACGACAAGAGCTTTGTCCAGTACGCGCTGAAGAACGACCTGCAGACTTTCATGATCAGCTGGCGCAACCCGGATCCACGGCACCGCGAGTGGGGCCTGTCGACCTACGTGCAGGCAGTGGAGGAAGCCGTCGATGCCTGCCGGGCCATCACCGGTAGCAAGGACGTCAACCTGCTCGGCGCCTGTGCCGGCGGCCTGACCATCGCCGCCCTGCAGGGCCACCTGCAGGCCCGCCGCCAGCTGCGCAAGATTGCCAGCGCCACCTACATGGTCAGCCTGCTGGACAGCCAGATCGAAAGCCCGGCGATGCTCTTCGCCGACGAGCAGACCCTCGAATCGGCCAAGCGCCGCTCCTATCAGCAGGGCGTGCTGGACGGACGCGACATGGCCAAGGTGTTCGCCTGGATGCGCCCCAACGACCTGATCTGGAACTACTGGATCAACAACTACCTGATGGGCAAGCAGCCACCGGCCTTCGACATCCTCTACTGGAACAACGACAACACGCGCCTGCCGGCGGCGCTGCATGGTGACCTGATCGACTTCTTCAAGCACAACCCGCTGACCCGTGCCGGTGCGCTGGAGGTCTGCGGCACCCCGGTGGACCTGACCAAGGTCACCGTCGACAGCTTCAGCGTGGCGGGCATCAACGACCACATCACGCCCTGGGATGCGGTCTATCGCTCGACCCTGCTGCTAGGCGGCAACCGCCGTTTCATCCTGTCCAACAGTGGCCATATCCAGAGCATCCTCAACCCGCCCGGCAACCCCAAGGCCAACTACTACGAGAACGCCAAGCTCACCTCCGATCCACGCGCCTGGTACCACGACGCCCAGCACCAGCAAGGCAGCTGGTGGCCACAATGGCTGGAGTGGATCCAGGCCCGCTCCGGCGAACAGCGCGAAACCGTCATGGCGCTGGGCAACCAGCACCACCCTGCCATGGAGGAGGCGCCAGGCACCTACGTGCACATCCGTTGATGGGCATGCACGCCATATCAGCAAGGCGTCGCCGTACGACATTCAACTGACAAGCGATGGCCGGCAGGACGCCAGCCGGTTATCGTCACCTCTCCGCGCCAGATCGAACAAGAAGTAACGGATGAAGACCCGCGAGCGCATTCTGCAAACCGCCCTGGTTCTGTTCAACGACCAGGGCGAACCCAACGTCTCCACCCTGGAGATCGCCAACGAGCTGGATATCAGCCCCGGCAATCTCTACTACCACTTCCACGGCAAGGAGCCGCTGGTGCTGGAGCTGTTCGAGCGTTTCCAGGCCGAGATGGCGCCACTGCTCGACCCACCGGCAGATGCCCGACTCGATGTCGAGGACTACTGGCTGTTCCTGCACCTGATCGTCGAACGCCTGTCGCAGTACCGCTTCCTCTTTCAGGACCTGTCGAACCTGGCCGGGCGCCTGCCCAAGCTGGCGCGTGGCATCCGCCACTGGCTCAACGCGCTCAAGCGCACCCTGGCGGCACTGCTGGCGCGCCTGATGGCTGACGGTCAGTTGAACAGCGGCACCCAGGCGCTGGGACAACTGGTCGAGCAGATCACCCTGACCCTGCTGTTCTCCCTCGACTACCAGCGCATCCTCGACCAGGAAGGCGAAGTGCGGCTGGTGGTGTTCCAGATCATGATGCTGGTCGCGCCACACCTGAATCAGCCCTCACGCGGCGCCGTCGAGCACCTCGCGCAACGCTACCTGGAAGCCTGAGACGCGGCGCTTGCGCCTTTCCGGGCGCATAACGCAAACGCCCGGCACTAGGCCGGGCGTTCTTGATCCCGAGAAACTCAGGACGGGTTGGCTGGCGTTGCCGGAGCGGCAGCCGGGGCCGGTGCAACAGCAGGCGCGGCAGCAGCCGGTGCCGGGGCTGGTGCTGCCGGTTTCGCGGCAGCGGCCTTGGGCGCGGCTGGTTTCTTCGCTGCGGGCTTCTTCGCCGCCGCCGGCTTGGCGGCCGGTTTCGCTGCGGGTTTGGCCGCTGGCTTGGCAACCGGTTTGGCCGCAGCTTTCGCGGCCGGCTTTGCCGCTGGCTTGGCGGCGGCCTTGGCAGGTGCCGGCTTGGCGGCTGCGGCAGGCTTGGCGGCCGGTTTCGCAGCGGGCTTGGCCGCTGGCTTGGCAGGCGCCTTGGCCGCAGGTTTGGCTGCGGCTTTCGCGGCCGGCTTGGCTGCTGGTTTCGGAGCGGCCTTGGCGGCAGGCTTGGCGACCGACTTGGCCGACACACCGGCGATCTTCTCCAGCTGCTTGGTCAGGCTGTCGACCTTGTCGTTCAACGCCTTCACTTCGTTGCGGCTGGGCACGCCCAGGCGCGAGATGGCATTGTTCAGACGCTTGTCGAACGCTTCCTCCAGCTCACCCCACTTGCCGATCGCCTTGCCCCGGACCTCGTCGACCTTGGAGCGGGCGGAGCCGACCTTGGAACCGACGCCGGCTTTCACCGCATCGACCTGCTTGTCGACTTCGCTCTTGGCCTGCTTCTCGGCCTTTTCGCCATCCTTGACCAGCGAGTCGAACAGCTTGGTGCCGTCCTTGCTGACCTTGGAATAAGCGCCCAAGCCTGCCAACCAGATCTGGCGCGAGTATTTCTCGACCTCGCCGATCCAGGAGCTGGTCTGTTTCTCGGTTTTCTTCTTAACAGCCATCCTGATCTCCTTATTTGGTACGCGCGACGTGCTCGAGCAACGCGCTCAGCTCATCCAGCTTAGCAGAGAGTGCTTCAACATCCTGCTTGGACGGAATGCCGATGCGATTCAGCGCGGCAGCCACACGGGTGTCGAACGCCTTCTCGATCTTGTCGAGCTGAACTTCGACCTTGCCCTTGACGCTGGTGACGTTGCTGTTGACCGACTGCTTGACCGATTCGATCTGGCTGTTGGCGGCTTCTACCTGCTCGTCGACCAGTTTCTTGCCTTTGCTTTCGACGCCTTCACCGGTCTTGACCAGTTCCTTGAAGTATTCGGCCCCCTCGGCACCCGCCTTGGCATAAGCACCCAGGCCAGCGAGGTAGATCTTGCGGGCATAACCCTTCACGTCATCGAGCAGACCGGCCTTGTCTTCGACCACGGCTTCGACTTTTTTCTTCACGGCAACTTTCGACATGGTGCACCTCACGCGCTTTGACAGTTAGCGGAAACGCCCACGGAATGCAGGCTTGGGTACACCCTAAGGAGAAAAATTAGAAATCGCATACTAGGAGCGGCTGCAGCGGGCCGGAAGGAGCACGCGTCACCGATCCACCGGCCTGGTGGATGGAAACAGCGCCATCCACCCTACGCACTGACTTGAAGCTTGTGGCTTGCCGCTTGAAGCTGCTTCTACGCCAGGGACTTGTCCAGCACCTGCTCGATCTCGCGCTGGATCATGCTGCCCATGGGCGAGAGCAGCAGGCCGAGCTTGAGCTCCACGCGCACGGTGTCTTCACCGACCGCGATGCTGCCGTCGGCGCCGCTGCGCTTGAATTCCAGGGTGTCGCCGTTCCAGCGGTAGCGCACGTCGTACTCGCTGGCCAGGCGTTCGGCCAGGCGCTCGGCTTTTTCGCGGGCCCCCTCACGACCGAGAGAATGGGATCGTTCGACACGAATGCGGGACATGACAACTCCTTGAACTGGCAGCGCGCCGCAAGGCTGCGGCATGAGGTCGCGTCACTCTACCAGCCCACCGCACGGTGGGGCACCCAGGCAAGACAAAGACCGCACGCAGCTTTAGAATGGTGCGGTTTTCTACCCGGTGAGAGCGACATGAGCGATCCACGCAAGGCCCAGGAGCAGGAACCCACCACCCACTTCGGTTTCCAGGACGTGCCGGAAAGCCAGAAGGCGGACAAGGTGGCCGAAGTCTTCCACTCGGTGGCGGCCAAGTACGACCTGATGAACGACGTGCTGTCCGGCGGCCTGCATCGCCTGTGGAAGCGCTTCACCATCGAGCTGTCCGGCGTGCGCCCGGGCAACCGCGTGCTGGATATCGCAGGCGGCACCGGCGACCTGACCCGCAAGTTCTCCAGCATCGTCGGACCGACCGGCGAAGTGGTCCTGGCCGACATCAACGACTCCATGCTCAAGGTCGGTCGCGACCGCCTGCTGGACAAGGGCGTGGCCGGCAACGTGCAGTTCGTTCAGGCCGATGCCGAGAAGCTGCCGTTCCCCGACAACCACTTCGATGTGGTCACCATCGCCTTCGGCCTGCGCAACGTCACTCACAAGGATGAGGCCCTGCGCTCCATGCTGCGCGTGCTCAAGCCCGGCGGCCGCCTGCTGGTGCTGGAGTTCTCCAAGCCCGGCAACCCGCTGCTGGCCAAGGCCTACGACACCTACTCGTTCAGCTTCATGCCGCTGGCCGGCAAGCTGATCACCAACGATGCCGACAGCTACCGCTACCTCGCCGAGTCGATCCGCATGCACCCGGATCAGGAAACCCTCAAGGCGATGATGGTCGACGCCGGTTTCGAACGCGTCACCTACCACAACATGACCGGCGGCATCGTCGCCCTGCATCGCGGCATCAAGCCCTGATGCTGATAACCGGCTTGCTGGCCAGCGTCGAAGCCGGCCTCAATCGTGTTCTGCGCCTCGACGGTACGGCCTTGCCGCGCCTGCAGGCGCTCAGCGGCAAGGTCATCGCCGTGCAGTGCCAGAGCCCGACGCTGGAGCTGTTCATCCTGCCCAGCGGCGACGGCCTGCGACTGGCCGCGCAGTGGCACGCCCCGGCCGACTGCACCCTCACCGCGCCGGCCGCCAGCCTGGCGCGCCTGGCCCTGAGCCGCGACAAGACCGCCGTGCTGCATCGCCCGGACGTGTCCCTCGACGGCGACAGCGCCGCGCTGCTGCAACTGGCCGAGATTCTCCAGGACCTGGAGCTGGACTGGGAATACGAAGTCTCGCGCTGGCTCGGCCCGGTGGCCACCACCCTGCTCGCCAGCCACCTGCGCAGCCGGGTGAACCTGGCCAGCAACGGTGCCGCCAGCCTCAGGCAGGACCTGGCCGACTACCTGGCCGAAGAATCACGCACCCTGGTCGGACAGCGCGAAGCCGATGTGCGCTTCGCCGAGCTGGACCGACTGAAACTCGCCCTCGACCGCCTGGAAGCACGCATCGAGCGCCTCACTTCTGCCCATAAGCCCGACGCATGAAGCTGCTTGCCGTTCGCCGCCTGTTCCGTATCCAGCGTGTCGTCGTCCGCTACCAGCTGGACGAGATGCTCCTCGAGTTGCCGCTGCCCATCTGGCTGCGCGCACTGTCCTGGCTGCTGCCCTGGCGCTGGCTGCCACGCAAGCCACTGGACCTGTCACGCGGCGCGCGCCTGCGCCTGGCCCTGGAAGACCTGGGGCCGATCTTCATCAAGTTCGGCCAGTTGCTGTCCACCCGCCGCGACCTGCTGCCGCCGGACATCGCTGATGAGCTGGCACGCCTGCAGGATCAGGTCCCACCCTTCCCCGAGGATCAGGCCATCGCCCTGATCGAGCGCCAGCTCGGCGCCCCGGTGAACGAAGTGTTCGCCCGCTTCGACAGCCAACCGCTGGCCTCGGCCTCGGTGGCCCAGGTGCACGCTGCACAGCTGAAAAGCGGCGAGGAAGTGGTGGTCAAGGTCGTGCGCCCGGGCCTCAAGCCGATCATCCGCCAGGACCTGGCGTGGCTGTTCCTCATCGCCCGCATCGCCGAAAAGGCTTCGGCCGATGCCCGTCGCCTGCGCCCGGTCGAGGTGGTCAGCGACTACGAGAAGACCATCTTCGACGAGCTCGACCTGCTGCGCGAGGCTGCCAACGCCAGCCAGCTGCGGCGCAACTTCGAGGGCTCGCCACTGCTCTACGTGCCACAGGTGTACTGGGACCTGTGCCGCCACCAGGTGCTGGTGATGGAGCGCATCTACGGCATCCCGGTCACCGACCTGGCGACCCTGGCCGACCAGCGTACCGACATGAAGCTGCTGGCCGAGCGCGGCGTGGAGATCTTCTTCACCCAGGTGTTCCGCGACAGCTTCTTCCACGCCGACATGCACCCCGGCAACATCTTCGTCAGCACGCGCACGCCGTGGAGCCCGCAGTACATCGCCATCGACTGCGGCATCATCGGCAGCCTCACCGACGAAGACCAGGACTACCTGGCGCGCAACCTGATCGCCTTCTTCAAGCGCGACTACCGCAAGGTCGCGCAGCTGCACATCGACTCGGGCTGGGTGCCCGCCGACACCAAGGTCAACGAATTCGAAGCGGCGATCCGCACCGTATGCGAGCCGATCTTCGAGAAACCGCTGAAGGACATCTCCTTCGGCCAGCTGCTGCTGCGCCTGTTCCAGACCGCGCGGCGCTTCAACATGGAAGTGCAGCCGCAGCTCGTTCTCCTGCAGAAGACCCTGCTCAACATCGAAGGCCTGGGCCGCCAGCTGTACCCCGACCTCGACCTGTGGAGCACCGCGCAGCCGTTCCTCGAGCGCTGGATGCGCGAGCGTGTCAGCCCGCTGCATCTGTTGCGCAACCTGCAGCAGCAGGCCGAGCAGGTGCCGCACCTGTCGCAGATCGCCCGCGACACGCTGGAGCGCCTGCAGCAACCGCAACAGGCGGAGCAGCCCCGCAGCGGCGACCACTGGCCGCTGCGTCTGCTGGGCGCCGCCCTGATCGGTGCCGGCGCCATGCAGGGGCTGGCGCCACTGCTGGCTACCTGGCCAGCCTGGCTGATGGTCGGTGGCGGGCTGTATCTGGTGTTGCGCCGATAGCCAGTTGGCCGTTGCACTGGCACACTTGGCGAATTCACGGGCCGCGAGGCCCGGCAGACTTGGAACACCGATGAACGATTGGCTCGACGAAATCCACTGGAACGAAGACGGCCTGGTGCCGGCCATCGCCCAGGATCACAAGACCGGCCGTATCCTGATGATGGCCTGGATGAACCGCGAATCCCTCGCCCTCACCGTCAGCGAGCAGCGCGCCATCTACTGGTCACGCTCGCGTGGCAAGCTGTGGCGCAAGGGCGAAGAATCCGGCCACGTGCAGAAGCTGCATGAGCTGCGCCTCGACTGCGACGCCGACGTCATCGTGCTGATGGTCGAGCAGCTGGGCGGCATCGCCTGCCACACCGGGCGCGAGAGCTGCTTCTATCGCGTCTATGAGAATGGCGGCTGGAAGACCGTCGACGCCGTGCTGAAAGACCCGCACGCCATCTATGCAGGACACAGCCATGAGTGACACCCTGACCCGTCTGGCCGAAGTACTGGAAGCGCGCAAGGGCGCAGCCCCCGACAGCTCCTACGTCGCCAGCCTCTATCACAAGGGCCTGAACAAGATTCTGGAAAAGGTCGGCGAGGAGTCGGTGGAAACCATCCTCGCCGCCAAGGATGCCGCTGCCAGCGGCGACTGCAAGGACCTCATCTACGAAACCGCCGATCTGTGGTTCCACAGCCTGGTCATGCTCGCCGCCCTCGGGCAGCATCCGCAGGCCGTGCTGGACGAACTCGACCGCCGTTTCGGCCTGTCCGGGCATGCGGAAAAAGCCGCACGCTCGCCACAATGACCTGACAACTACTACAACGGAGAACACATCATGGGATTCGGTGGTATCAGCATCTGGCAACTCCTGATCGTCCTGCTCATCGTCGTCATGCTGTTCGGCACCAAGCGCCTGAAGAATCTCGGCTCCGACCTCGGTGACGCGATCAAGGGCTTCCGCAAATCGATGGACAACAGCGACGCCGACAAGCCGGCCGTGGAAGACGGCAAGGGGCAGACCATCGACGCCCAGGCACGCAAGGTCGAAGAGCCAGCGAAGAAAGACTGAGCCATGTTCGACATTGGCTTCACCGAACTGCTGCTGGTCGGCCTGGTCGCCCTGGTCGTGCTCGGTCCCGAGCGCCTGCCCGGGGCCGTGCGCACGGCCGGCCTGTGGATCGGCCGAATCAAGCGCAGCTTCAACTCGATCAAGGCCGAGGTCGAGCGCGAGATTGGCGCCGACGAGATCCGCCGCCAACTGCACAACGAGCGGATTCTCGAGCTCGAGCGTGAGATGAAGGCGATGAAGCAGGACATCCTCGGTACGGGCACCGGCCAGCCTGCCACAGAGCAACGTGCAGAACCGAGCAGCGACGCTGCTCCGAGCGTTCAGGACAAGAATCCCCAACCATGAGCAGAAAGCCGGAAGAAGATCAGGAAATGCCCCTGGTCTCGCACCTGACCGAACTGCGCACGCGTCTGCTGCGCTGCGTGGTGATCATCCTGTTGATCTTCGCCGGCCTGTTCTACTTCGCCCAGGACATCTACGCGCTGGTGGCGGCGCCACTGCGCGCCTACCTGCCGGCCGGGGCGACGATGATCGCCACCGGCGTCGCCTCGCCCTTCCTCACGCCCTTCAAGCTGACCCTGATGTGCGCGCTGTTCCTCGGCATGCCGGTGATCCTGCACCAGGCCTGGGGCTTCATCGCGCCGGGGCTGTACACCCACGAGCGGCGCATCGCGGTGCCGCTGCTGATCTCGAGCATCTTCCTGTTCTACGCCGGGATGGCCTTCGCCTACTTCGTGGTGTTCCCGATCATGTTCGGCTTCTTCGCCAGCGTGACCCCGGAAGGCGTGGCGATGATGACCGACATTGGTCAGTACCTGGACTTCGTCCTCACCCTGTTCTTCGCCTTTGGCGTGGCCTTCGAGATCCCCATCGCCACCTTCCTGGTGATCTGGGTCGGCCTGGTGGACGTCGCCACCCTGCGCAAGAGCCGCCCCTACGTGGTGGTCGGCTGCTTCGTGATCGGCATGGTGCTGACGCCTCCTGACGTCTTCTCGCAGACGCTGCTGGCCTTGCCCATGTGGCTGCTGTTCGAGAGCGGCCTGCTGGCCGGCGCACTGGTCCGCCGCAAACGCGACGACGAGCAGAGCGACGAACAAGCCGAGCCGGAAGACCAGCCCCCCGCGCCACAACCGTGAACCTTCTGCTGCTGGAAGACGCCGACTTCGTCGGTGTCGATCGTGTTCGCCTCAGTGGCCGGCGCCTCAAGCACCTGCACGAGGTGCATCGTGCCGAAGCGGGTGACCGCCTGCGCGTCGGCCGTCTCGGCGGCCTGATGGGCGAAGGTCAGCTGCTCACCCTGGATGCCGAACAGGCCGAGCTGCAGGTCTGTCTCGACCAGCCGCCACCGGCCAAGCTCCCCCTGACCCTGGTCCTCGCCCTGCCCCGCCCGAAGATGCTCAAGCGCGTGCTGCAGACCGTCAGCGCCATGGGCGTGCCGCGCCTGGTGCTGGTCAACAGCTACCGGGTGGAGAAGAGCTTCTGGCAGACGCCGTTCCTGCAGCCCGACGCGCTGCGCGAACAACTGATCCTCGGCCTGGAGCAGGCGCGCGACACCGTGCTGCCCGATGTCAGCATCGAGAAGCGCTTCAAACCCTTCGTCGAGGATCGTCTGCCGGCACTGGCCGCCAGTACGCTCAGCCTGGTCGGGCACCCCGGCGACTATCCGGCCTGCCCGCGCGCGGTCGACGGCCCGGTGACCCTGGCCATCGGCCCGGAAGGTGGCTGGATTCCCTACGAGGTTGATCTGCTGCAACAGGCCGCCGGCCTGCAGCCGGTGCAGCTGGGTGAGCGCATTCTGCGGGTGGAAACCGCCGTGCCGGTGTTGCTGGCCAGGCTGTTCTGAGGCGTCGAGCGCTGGACAGGCTACAGGCTGCCCACCCTGCAAACGGCTCTAGGCGGGAGAGCGGCCTACCCGCAAGCCCTCGACGAACAGCCCGGTGACTGCGCGAGCCGTGACCGACACATCCTCGACCGGGCACTGCCCGTTGAGCAGCAACTGACTGAGCCCATGCACCAGACTCCACGCCGCCAGGCTGGCCGTCTGTACCGACTCGTCCGGGCGCAGCGCTCGCACGCTGGCTTCGAGCTGGGCAAACAGCTGCCGGGCAACCTGTTGCAGCTCGGGATGCGCCGCCCTGTCGAGCTGTGGCCCGAACATCAGAGCGAAATGTCCGGGAAACTCCAGCGCATAGGCAACGTAGCACTCGCCGCGCCGCCCCAGATCGGCCACCGGCAGCGCCTCGATACGCCGGACCAGAACCTCGAACCCCTGCAGCGCCAGCGCCGCCAACAAGGCGTCACGGTCGGCGAAATGACGGTAGGGCGCGTTATGCGAAACCCCGGCGCGTCGTGCGACTTCACGCAGGCTGATCGCCGCCACACCCACCTCGACGAGTAGCGCAGACGCAGCATCGAGCAGCGCCTTGCGCAAATCGCCATGGTGATAGGCACGAATGCCCTCTTCACTCAGTGTTGACACCAGCAACATCTCCTTCAGAATGTTGACACCGCCTACATATTGCATCCAGCCAGTCCCCAGTGCCAGCCAGACAACCCGGAGATGCCCTCATGCTATTTGTCGCCCTGCTCATGCTCCTCACCCTCATCGCCGCACTCCCGCAGCGTCTGGGCCTGCCGTTGTTACCGTCATGGCGGGCACGCATGCGCCTGGCACTGAGCCTGGCTCTGTTGCTGATCGGTGTGGACCACTGGCTGACACCCGCTCGCTACCTGGCGATGATGCCGCCCTACCTGCCGCTGCACGAGCCCCTGGTGCTGTTCACCGGCGCCTGCGAGATCGCCGGCGCCATCGGTCTGATGTGGCCAGGTACACGCCGACTCGCCGGCATCATGCTGGCCGTCTACTTCGTCTGTGTGTTTCCGGCCAACCTGCACAACGCCCTGCATGGCCTCGACGCGCAGGGCTTGCCGAGTGCGCGCTGGTACTACTGGGCACGCCTGCCATTCCAGCCGCTGATCATCCTGTGGACACTCTATGCAGCGGGCGTCCTGAACGGGCGCGCAGCCCTCACAGGTCCAGGAGAAAGGTCACTGGCCCATCGTTGACCAGATGCACCTGCATGTTGGCGCCGAAGCGCCCGGTGGCGACCAGCCCATGCTCGCTGCGGGCGCGCTCGACCAGCATGTCGAACAGGGCAGCCCCCTGCGACGGTGGTGCGGCGCTGGAGAAGCTGGGACGCATGCCGCTCCTGGTATCGGCCGCCAGGGTGAACTGCGAGACCAGCAGCAGGCCACCACCGATATCCTTCAGCGAGAGGTTCATCTTGCCGGCCTCATCGCTGAAGACGCGGTAGCCCAGCAGCTTGTGCAAGGCGCGGCCGACACTGGCCTGGTCATCGTGCGGTTCGATGCCGACCAGTGCCAGCAGGCCCTGGTCGATGCTGCCCACCACCTCGCCTTCGACCTCTACCCGAGCCGCGCTGACGCGCTGGATCAGCAGCTTCATGCGTCCTCCGGGGGCAGGTCGAGCAGGCGCCGGGCCATCTCCTCGGCGGCACGCACCAGCGCATCGGTGATGCCCGGCTCGGCTGCCGAGTGGCCGGCATCACGGATGATCTGCAGCTCACTGTTGGGCCAGGCCTGGTGCAGCGCCCAGGCGTTGTCCAGGGGACAGATCGCGTCGTAGCGGCCATGCACGATGATGCCCGGCAGGTGGGCGATCCTGGGCATGTCGCGGAGCAGCTGATCGGGCTCGAGAAAGGCGTCGTTGACGAAGTAGTGGCACTCGATACGGGCGATGGACAACGCGCGATGCGCCTCGCTGAAGCGGTCGACCACCTGCGGGTTGGGACGCAACGTGGCGGTGCGCCCTTCCCAGGTCGACCAGGCCTTGGCCGCGTGCATCTGGGCGATCTGGTCGCTCCCCGTCAGCCGCTTGTAGAAGGCGCCCATCAGATCGCCGCGTTCCTGCGGCGGAATCGGCGCAATGTAGTCTTCCCAGTAATCGGGGAACAGGCGGCTGGCACCTTCCTGGTAGAACCAGTGAAACTCCTGCGGGCGACAGAGGAAGATGCCGCGCAGGATCAGGCCATGCACGCGCTGCGGATGTGCCTGGGCATAGGCCAGCGCCAGGCTCGAACCCCAGGAGCCGCCGAACAGCACGAACTTGTCGACGCCCAGGTGTTCGCGGATGCGCTCGATATCGGCGACCAGCGCCTGGGTGGTGTTGTTCTCCAGGCTCGCGTAGGGCGTGGAGCGCCCGCAGCCGCGCTGGTCGAAGGTGACGATGCGGTACAGGTTCGGATCGAAATAGCGCCGGCTGGCGGCATCGCAGCCGGCGCCCGGGCCGCCATGGATGAACAGTACCGGCAACCCGTCCGCCGAGCCGCTCTCGTCGACATACAGCACGTGCGGTGGCTCGACCGCCAGCTCGTGGCGGGCGTAGGGTTTGATCTCCGGGTACAAAGTCTGCATCGTTGGGCTCCTTGGAATCCGCTTGCGAATGGCGCACCAGGGGCGGACGCTCGCGAAAACCACCTGGGTGATTTTCAACGCCGCCTGGACGCCGCGCAGCAGATCGTGAACAGGCTCTAGGCTGGCGGGCTGCGACTACCGTATCGCACTCTGCCCGGCATCATAACCATGAAAAGGGAGTTCAGCATGTCAGCACGTTTTCTACTCGCACCGTTGCTGCTGTTTGCCGCACTGATGCTGGGTGCCTGCGGCGCCAAGGACGACCCACAGGCGGCGCTGGAAGCCGCCGTGCAGGCGCTGCAGGACAACATCGAAGCCAAGCGCAGCAACGCGGTTCTGGAACAGCTGCATGCCGATTTCAAGGCCCGCCAGGAGTTCGACCGCGACTGGGCCAGGCGCACCATGGCCCTGCTGTTCCTGCGCCACAAGAACGTCAAGGTGATCGCCCTCGGCGAAACCAGCTGGATCGACCCGGCAATCCCCAGCAAGGGCTACAGCGAGGCGCAGGTCGGCGTGAGTGGCGCCGAAGGCCTGATCCCCGACGCCGCACGGCACTATTCGGTGAAACTGGAGTGGTGGCGCGAAGGCGACGAGTGGAAGCTGGCCCGCCTGGACTGGGAGTGAGGCACGGCCCGCACGCGTCGGGTCACGCCACGGTACATCAATCGGTCTTGCGCCAGATCAGCTCGCCGGTGGTGTAGCCCTGCTCGCGGGCGACCGAAAGCAGCTTGTCACGCGTTTCCTGATCGACCTCGGGGGTACGTGAGAGCAGCCACAGGTACTTGTGCTGCGGATGCCCGACCAGCGCCACGCGGTAGTCCTCGTCGTGGTACAGCACCCAGTACTCGCCCTTGATCGGCAGCAGCTTGCTGGCCCAGTTGTCGAAGCTGATCCAGAGCTTGTCGGTGCGCCCTTCGACCTGGGGTTCGGCGATACCCCTGGCTTCAATCCACTCGCCGTCGTCATCGCGACAGCGATTGGTCACATCGATGCGCCCGTCGTCGCGCAAGCCATAGTGGGCTTCGGACTGCACGCAGTTGCGCTGGAAGAACATCGGCAGACGAGCCAGCTCGTACCAGGTTCCCTGGTAGCGCTGCAAATCGACCTGGACGGTTTCCGGCTCCGGCTTGGGGATGTTGCCAGTGCCGGAGTTGGCACAACCGACGAGGGCGAGAAGGGCACTGGCGAGTAGGATCGAACGCATGGAGGCTCCTGTCTATTTGAGTCCCTTGCCGGAGAACAGCATGACCTTGTCCCCGGCGTACTGGACGCTGATATAGGCCTTGTCGTCGCCCCAGGTGCAACTGGTCATGCCCAGCGCGCCGGCGCACTCGCCCGGCGCTCCGAGCAGGCTCTCGACCTCGGCCTTGCTCATGCCAGCCTCGAGTTTGGAATAGTTGTCCTGATTGACCTTGCTACAGGCCGCCAACAGGCCGCAGGCGAACAGGGCGAGGAAACGCATCTTCATGGGGGTGACACTCCTGATGGGAAGATGCCAGCAAGCTTGGCATAGCCGGCGACGACTTGCCCGCTTGGAGTTCAGAAACGCGAGCCAGGTTCCCGCAGGAAGGCCTCTTCTTCGGCCGTGGAGACACGCCCGAGAATGGCATTGCGATGGGGAAAGCGAGCGAAGCGGGCAATCACCTGCTGGTGACGCTCGGCGAAGTCGAGGAAGCTGGCGAACTGCGCCCGGTCGTCCGCCGCGGCCTCGTCCAGCAGGCCACGGAACAGCTCGACGGCACGCTCCTGCAACGGCAGGTCCTCGGCATGCTCGAAGATCAGGTAGGCGAAGACCCGCTGGATCGGCGTCAACGCCCGGTCCAGACCGCGCGCCAGGCCGTCCTGCAACAGAGGACGCGCCAGGGGATCGCCGGCGAAGGCACGCGGCGTGTCGCGGAAGATCATGCGTGGCAGCTGGTCGAGCAGGATCAGCTGGGCCAACCAGCCCTGCGGGTCGCTGCTCCAGCCCGGCAGTTCACCGGCCAGGACCTGCTCGACCTGCGCAGCGAAACGCTGCTCGGCTTCGCGGTCCTGACTCTCGCGCTTGCCGAACCACAGGCCGTGGCGCGCCGCCGACACGGCACGGGCGCTGGCGGACGAACCGAGTTCGTCCGCAGCGAACCACCAGTCGAGCAGCGGCTGCCAGGGCTGCACCGATCAACCCCGGTGGTAGGCGGTGATGCGCAGCACTTCTTCCTTGGAACCGAGGAAGACCGCGACACGCTGGTGCAGGGACTCCGGCTCGATCTCGAGGATGCGCTGCTGGCCATTGGTGGCGGCACCACCGGCCTGCTCGATGATCATCGACATCGGGTTGGCCTCGTACATCAGGCGCAGCTTGCCCGGCTTTTCCGGCTCACGGGCATCGCGTGGGTACATGAACACGCCGCCGCGGGTGAGGATGCGATGCACGTCGGCCACCATCGAGGCGATCCAGCGCATGTTGTAGTTGCGCCCCAGCGGGCCGGTCTCGCCAGCCAGCAGTTCGCCGACGTAGCGCTGCACCGGCGCTTCCCAGTGGCGCTGGTTGGACATGTTGATGGCGAATTCCTTGGTCGACTCCGGCACCTTGATGTCATCGTGGGTGAGCACGAAGCTGCCCAGTTCGCGATCCAGGGTGAAGCCTTTCACGCCGTCGCCGAGGGTCAGCATCAGCATGGTCTGCGGGCCGTAGATCGCATATCCGGCGGCAACCTGCTGGGTGCCGGGCTGGAGGAAGGCCTCTTCGCCCAGGTCACCGGTTTCGCCCTGGCGGTCCGGGCAGCGCAGCACGGAGAAGATGGTGCCGACCGAGACGTTGACGTCGATGTTGCTGGAACCGTCCAGCGGGTCGAACACCAGCAGATAGGCGCCTTTCGGGTACTTGCCCGGAATCTGGTAGGCGTTGTCCATTTCCTCGGAGGCCATGCCGGCCAGGTGACCGCCCCACTCGTTGGCCTCGAGCAGGATCTCGTTGGAGATCACGTCGAGCTTCTTCTGCACCTCGCCCTGCACGTTCTCCGACCCCAGACTGCCGAGCACACCGCCGAGGGCGCCCTTGGATACCTGGTGGCTGATTTCCTTGCAGGCCCGGGCCACGACCTCGATGAGAAAACGCAGGTCGGCCGGGGTGTTGTGGCTGCGAGTCTGTTCGATCAGGTAGCGGCTGAGGGTGACGCGGGACATGGACGACTCCGGAAAGGAAAAAAATCGCGCGCAGTTTAACCCGAGTCGCCGCGTAATGCTGCCTAGCGGGATGGATGGCTGACTCGGGCACTCTCATCCAGGCTGCAGACACGGTTACGCCCCGTGCGCTTGGCCTGGTAGAGCGCCGCATCGGCGGCGTGCAGCAGCTCGTCGAGCGCCTGTCCCTGCTGGGGCCAGTACGCCAGGCCGGCGGACAGGGTCACGCGCTGGTCGCCACCGCGTGTGGCGATCTCGCGCGCCGCCAGTTGCGAGCAGATGCTCTGCAGGCGCGCGCTCGCCTCGTCAGGATCGGCGCCGGGCAGGATCAGCAGGAACTCCTCGCCACCGATGCGGAACACCGCGTCGGTGCTGCGCAGGTTGTCCAGCAGGTGCTGGGCGACGGCCTTGAGCACATCGTCACCGACCAGGTGCCCGCACTCGTCGTTGAGGCGCTTGAAGTGATCGAGATCGATCAGGGCCACCGCCAGCGGCAGGTTCTCGCGCTGGACCCTGGCCAGCTCGCGCTCGAAGAATTCGTCCAGGTAGCGGCGGTTGTACAGCCCGGTGAGCGGGTCGCAGAGCGCCTGCTCGCGCAGTTGCTCGTGCAGGCTGGAGATGGTGCGCAGACGCTCTTCGCTCAACGCCAGTGCCTCGGCCAGCTTCAGCTCGCTCAGGTGACGCTGGGTGACGTCGCGCACGTAGATCATGTGGCCGAGCAGTGCCGGACCATGGCGGGTGGCACGCTCGATGGCGCGCAGACGCACCTCGTAGTAGCGCGCGGCGCTGGTCAGGGTCAGCGGCCGGTCGTGCTCACCGGCGTGCTCGAGCAACAGCGCCTGCAGGTCCGCACCGAACACCGGCCATTGCTTCAGCTCACGCCCCTGCCAGCCCTGCTGCAGCCCGGCCAGCTTCAGCGCCGCCGGGTTGGCCTCGATCACCCGCCGGCAGGGGTCGACCACCAGCACCGGATCGAGCAGGGCTTCGAGCAACAGATGCCTGGCCACCGGCAACAGGTCGAACAGACGCACGCCCACGATCAGCCATGAAAAGGCGACGAGGGTAAAGGCGAAGCTGAACGGCGTCGGGTCGAAGCCGAACAGTGTCCAGCCGAACCCCACGTAGCCGACGTTGGCCACCCAGGGCACCGCCGTGACCAGCACGAAGGCCAGATAATGGCGGCGGTGCAGCCCCTGGCTGAGCGCCGCCGCGCGCGTCACCACGCCCATGCAGAAGGCCATGAACAGGTAGACGTACACCGCGGCGGCGTAGAACAGCGGGCCGTGCTCGTAACGCACGGGGGCACCCAGGCTGTCGTCGATCGGCGCACTGCCCGCGCCATAGAACAGGCCATGCCAGGGGTTGCTCAGCGCCAGGCCCCAGACCAGCAGTGGCACCACGCTGAGACCGAGAATGCCCTTGCGCGGCAGCGGTGCACGCATGCTGTTGACGTACTGCCAGAGGAACACCGCCCAGAAGGTCGGCGTGGCAACGATGCCCGGCCAGGCCATGCTGGCCCAGAACATCTTGCAATCGGCACCGAGAAAGCTCATTTCCAGTGCCGCGGCCCCCATCCACCAGAGGCTCGCCAGGTGCAGCAGGATGAAGCTGTCGCGCCCGGGAAAGTCGCGCTGACGCGTGACCCAGTGCGCCAGCATCACGACCCCGAAGCACACCAGCAGGGTCAGCAACACCGGCGGCGACAGGCTCCAGCCGGAAGCCACGCACGCCTGAATCACCTGTCCCTCCTTGCATGCGGGGGACAGGCAAACGGGTCGAACACGGCGGCACCGACACAGAACGAACGGGCAATGACGCGAATCGAAATACGCAAGGGCCTTCCTGACCTCAAATGCTGGATTGGCGCAAGGCAGCTAAGATACTGCAAAAGCCCTGCCGCAGCAGCGCTTTGTTCGCCCTCCGCAGCCTGTCAGGCCCTCGGCTGGCCGCGCAACAGGCTCGCCGCCATCGCAGCGAGCAACCCAACTCCCAGTAGCAGTACAGCCCAGAGTCCCCAACGCTGCCAGTCGGATCGCGATTCGGCCTGGCCCGTGGCAGCGGTGAGCAGCGGTTCAGCCAGCTCCGCCCGACCGAGACGGCTCAGGCGCTCTGCCTGGTAACCGGGGATCAGGGTGTGCAACGGCAGCGCCGCCGACTGCGCATGCGCATTGCCCAGTGCGAGCACGTAGGGCGGCTCGCCACGAGCCAGAAACACCAGGCGCGTGGCACGCAGCGCCACCTGGATGGCCACGCTGTCCTGGCCAAGGCCGCCGCCACGCGGGTCCAGCTGCATGCGCAGCTGGCGCAGCGGCCAGCCCGGCAGGCTCAGCTCATCGTTGAGCACCTCGCGCCCGCCCTCGGGGAGGCGATAGAGCACGGCATTGGCCAGCGGCTGCCAGCCTCCCTGGTCGCCGGTGCGTGATTCGAAGCGCACAGGGGCCAGCGTGTTGTCCTGCTCCAGGGCGACGCGCAAGCGCTGCAAGGGCAACGTCAGTGGCAACTGCCACTGGAAGCGCCCAGCGCCGCTCGCGCGGGCCGCCAGGGGCTCGGACCACACCAGCGGCGCCGGCTGCTGGTCCTGGCGGCGACTGCGCAGCGTCACGCTCTGCAGTTGCGGGGCCGGCAGCGGGCTCTGCCAGAGCAGGCGCAGGTAGCGGGCACGCTGCCCTGGCAACTCGACCTGGCGCTGTTCGATACGCTCGTCGGCGAAGCTCAGGCGGGCCAGTTGTCCGTCGCCCCAGCGGCGCCAGTGCTGCAGGTCGTCACTGGCTTCGATGCTGAAGCGCTGGAACCCCTCCTCGGCACCGCTCCAGTCCAGGGTCAGGCGCACCAGTGGCGCCTCGATGGCACTGGCATCGAGCAACCAGCCGCGCAGTTGCAGCCCGGCGTCGGCCGGGGCGGCATCGCTCAGTTCGATCAGGGTGCCGCTGGTGTTGCGCTCGACGCGCAACGCCGGCACATCCTGCGTATCGGAGGGACCACGCAGCGGGAACCAGCGCACGCCATGTTCCTGCTCCTGGTCCACCCGTTCGCTGCTGGCAGGAATCAGCGCATAGGCCTGCGCCTGGCCATTGGCATCGAACACCCGCAGATCACGCAGGTCAGCATGGCTGGCGGCAAGGTGCGCGGCGAAGGGCAGCTCCAGGCGATACCAGGGGCCCGCGCCTGACAGCTGCAGGTCGGCGGTTTCATGAAAGTCGCGCAGCTGCTCTCCAGCCTGCGCGACAGTCGCCATGGACAGGGCCAGCAGCAGGCCCAGACCGGTCATCTTCATGCGCCAGACTCCTGTTCGTTGGGTGCGTCGCGCTCGGCCTGACGCGGCGGCAGCGGTGCGAAATAGCCCACCACCAGCAGCAGCACGCCCACGCCGATGAAGGACACGATACGTTCCAGCCCGCCGCGATTGCCCAGCTCGACGAAGAACAGCTTGGCCACCACCAGGGCGATCAGCGCCGCCCCGACCAGCCACAGCTCGCGGCGTGCACGCAGGTGCCCGAACAGCATCAGCGCCAGGGCGATCAGGGTCCAGACGATGGACAGCCCGGCCTGCACCAGCATCGATTCGAACAGCGCTGCACTGTGCCAGGGCACGCCGCCCCAGTGATGGGCGCTGCGCATCACCATCAGGGTGAACAGGGCGAACAGCGACACGCCGACCACGGCCTGCAACAGCTGCAGCGCACGCCCAGGTTCCAGGCCAAGACGCGGCAGCGCGGCACGCCCCCAGACGAACAACGCACCCAGGCACAGCAGCAGGCCGATCTCCAGCGGATTGAGCAGCGGCAGGTACGGCAGCGGGTCGCTGTCGCCTGCACTGTTGGCATTGGCCAGCCAGAACCAGCCGAGCATCAACACGGCCAGGGGCGCAGCCGCCCACAGGCGGTATTCGCGTTCGAAGCCAGCCACCGGCCAGGGCAGCCGACGCGCCTGCGCCATGGTCCAGAGATAGGCCGTCGGCAGCAGCGCCCAGCCCAGCCAGCGCCAGGCATTGTAGTGATCGGCCAGACTCAGCAGCAGGTAGCGCAGTTCCAGCGCCAGCACGCCGAGCAACAGCCAGCAGCCGAGCACGTGGACGACACTGGCCGCCGTGGCCGGCAGCAGCCCGACCAGGCGCCGCAGCGACCACAGGTGGGCGGCGAACACCAGGCCCCAGCCGAGCCAGCCCCACTGCGCCGCCGGGTGATAGAAGGGGTGCCAGGCATACAGCAGCAACATGCCGGCCAGCGGGACCAGCAGGCCATCGAGCAGGGCCAGCTCGACCCAGCGGTTGCGGGTCGCCAGCCAGGCATACAGCGCCATGTTCAGCGCCAGCAGTACCAGCAGCACGCCGACCTGCAGCTCCGCCGCGACGAAACGCAGCACCTCGCTGGCCAGCGCCAGCGCCCACCAGGCGGCGCCCCAGGTCAGCAGCAACTGCCCCAGACGCTGCACGCTGACGCCATCGATCCCGCTGTCCCGCCCACTGCGCAGCAGCGCATGCAGACGCCAGGCGCCGATCTGCGCAGCCAGGCCGAGCACCGCAGGTGTCCAGAAGCCGGTATGCGCCAGTGGCGACAGACCGACACCACTGATTCCCGACAGCAGCAGCGGCCCGGCTGCCAGGAAGGCCAGGCCGGCGAACAGCTGCAGCACCAGGCTGAACCAGAAGGCCGCACGCTGCTGCAGGTAGAGCGCCAGCCACAGGGTCAGCAGCCCGCTGGCTCCCCATACCGCCGCAGCGGCCACCCAGGGCAGCACGAACAGCACCGCCAGGTTGATGAACACCAGGCCCACCAGCATCACCCAGGACAAGGCCGCAAGCTGGCGGCGGTTGTCACGGATCAGCGGGTCGCGCGCCGCCAGCAGCATGCCCGCGATCAGGCCGAAGCCGACCACCGAGGCCGCCAGCAGACCGAACCAGCCGGCGTTGAAGCCGCCCCGCCCTTGCAGCGACTCCAGCGCCATCTGGCCGAGGAACAGCAGCCCGCCGAGCAGCTGGATGGCGAAGGCGGCGTAGACGAAAACGGGCGCGGCCAGACGCAGGCCGACGAACAGGGTGACCAGACCGGCCAGCGCCCAGGCGATGGCCGTGCCGGGGGCCTCGAAGGTCAGCGGCGCGATCAGGCAGAGGAAGGCCAGCCCCGCCAGCCCCAGCCAGGGCTGCAGACGCACCTCCCAGGGGCTGGCAGCCTGCGGCGCCTGACGCAGTTGCCAGTAGCTGAACAACAGCGCCACGCCGAGCATCAGCGCGCCCAGCGCCGAGCCGTCGAGCAGGCTGGAGTCGCCCGCTTCCAGGCCTGTGGCGAACGCCAGGGCGGCCCCCACCTGCAGCAACAGGGCGAAGCCACGCGCCAGTGGCCGCTGCTGCCGCAGGCCCAACCAGTAGATCCCGGCACCCTCCACGGCCCAGGCAGCGGCTGTCCAGCTGGCGTCGAGGGCCAGTGGGATGGCCAGGCTGGCGAACACCACGCCCAGGGCCAGGCAGGTTTCCACCAGCAGCAGGGCACGTCCGCCGGCGCGCAGCTGCAGCACACGCGCCAGCAACAGGTAGAACAGGCCCAGGCCGAGTGCACTGAACGCGGCAGCGAATTCGATATGGCGCACCAGCGCCACCTGCAGGCCGAAGCCGACCAGCGGTGGGCCGAACAGGGTGGTGGCATCAACATAATCGCCGCGCTGCAGCGACCAGCGCAGCAGTTCGCCACGCGCCTCAGGAGCATCCGCCGCGTCACGCAGGGTGCGGCGGGCGAAGAGCAGGCCGATGGCCACGTACATCAGGAAGAACAGTACCAGGAACGGCTCGGTGCTCCACAGCAGCTGCGGCTCGTAGGAGCGCAGCCCCCAGGCGAAACCGATGCCGAAGGTGCCGACGAAGCCGATCAGGTTGAGCAGGCGCCAGGCCTTGAACCAGGCGATGGCGAAGATGCCGGCATTGAGCAGGGCGAAGTAGGAGAACAGCGCAACATGGTTGCCGCTGCCGGTGGAGGTGAGGATCGGCGCGGCAAAGCCGCCGAGTGCCGCGGCCGCCGCCAGGCCCAGGGCATTCTGTTGCACGGCGAGGATGGCCGAGAACAGCGTCACCGCCACCAGCAGGCCCAGCGCCATGCCCGGGTCGAGCAAGGGATGCAGGCGCATGGCAGCGAACACCGTCAGGTACAGCACGGCGATGCCGGTGCCCTGCAGCACCAGGGCATAGCTGCGGTTGCGCAGCCGCAGCCACCAGCCCAGGCCCAGCAGCGCCAGGGCACTGGCGGCCACGCCCATGTAGCGCAGCTCCACCGGCACCTCGACACCTTCGGTGGCGTAGCGCAGGAGGAAGGCGAGGCCGAGGAACAGCAGGACCACACCGACCCGCAGCACGGTATTGCCGCCGAACAGCCAGGCCTTCGCCGCGTCGATGCCGCGCTCGATCAGGCTGGCCTCGCGTGGTGCCTGTTCGCGCCAGGGACCTTGCTGCGGGGCAGGCGTCGGCTCATGCACGAGCGATGCGGCAGCTGCCACAGGCTGTGGCGCCGGTTGCGGGGGGGCGACTTCCGGAAGCGGGTCCAGCGTCCAGTCCAGCTCGGGCTCTGGTTCGGGCTGTGGTTCGGGCTCTGGCCGAGGCGCCTCCGCCACCCTGGGTTGCGGTTCTGCCGTGGGGGGCGCGCTGACGACAGGTTCCGCCGCCACGGGAGCCGGTTCCGGCTCGACAGCCCCGCCCTGCTCGACCTTGACCAGGCGCTCGTGCATGGCCCGCGTGCCGCGCTCGAAACGCTCGGCGAAATCCTTGAGCTGCGCCGCCAGCTGCGCGTTACGCTTCTCGAGCCCCTGCAGGAGCAGCGCCTGGCCCAGGCTCAGGCCGATCAGCCCGCCCAGCAGCGCCCCGGTTAGCGATTCGCTGGCACCCGTGCCGAGCACCAACCCGACCAGCATGAAAATCCATTGCATGCAGCATGTCCCGTTCCGATGAGAAAGTCGCCTCGCGTCCCTGCTGGCAGCCCGAGGTGGCCACAGGGTGCCTCCGAAAGGCTCGGCAAGGTAGTCAGCTTGTTGCGAACGCAGCGCTGACCACGCAGGCCGTTTTTCAGAGTCGCCCGCCAGTATAGGAGTCGCGCCGTCCAACACCCAGAGAGACGATTGCCACCTCCATCACAGGCACAAGGAAAATCCGCCGCCGACCGGTGGTTCACAAATTCACCACGCCCGCTATCATCGCCGCCCCGTGACCGATGCGGCGCAGACCGCCCCTAGCCAACCATGATCAAGCCCCGCCTGATAGCCGCCGCAGAAATCGACCGCCTGGAAACCTGGGCCAAATACAGCGCCGACATGTGCCACAGCTGCATATCCAGTTGCTGCACCCTGCCCGTGGAGGTGCGCCTGAACGACCTGATCCGCCTGGAGCTGGTGGATGAGTTCGAACGCAGCGAGCCGATCAAGAACATCGCCAAGCGCCTGCAGAAGGACGGCACCATCGAGCGCTTCAACCAGAAGTCGGGCATCTTCACCCTGACGCGCATGTCCAACAACGACTGCCTGTTCCTGGACCGCAAGACACGCCTGTGCAGCGTCTACGAGAAACGCCCGGACACCTGCCGCCACCATCCCAGGGTCGGCCCACGGCCGGGCTATTGCGCGTACAAGCCGAAGTAGAGCGCCGTCAGCGGCGCAGGCCGATGACCCGCCCGACGCAGGCCGGCGTCGCCAGCTCGTGGTGGTCTGCCGCCAGGCGCTGCACCTGCTCGGCCACCTGGGCATCGAATGGCGCCGAACGGCCGGCTACGCTGTCGATGTTCATCAGCATCTGTTCGCTTTCCGCCAGGCTGTCGGCCTCTGCCGGGCGATACAGCGCGTGATGGATATGCAGGCGCTTGGCGTCGTGGGCGAGCAACTGCGTGCGCACTTCCACCGCTTCGCCGCCCTTCACTTCCGCCAGGAAGTTGAGATGGCACTCCAGGGTATACAGGGTGTGGCCGGTACGGGCACGACCGGCCTCGTCCAGCCCCAGCGCATCCATCAGCGCATCGGTGGCATGACTGAAGATCAGCAGGTAGAAGGCATCGCGCAGATGGCCGTTGTAGTCGACCCAGTCGGCGTGGATGCGCGTGCGGTAGGTGGTCAGGGCTGCGTTGCACATGTCGATGTGGCTCCGGATGCATCCCACCGGCCCTTCTCCCGCAGGCAGGAGAAGGGTGGCGGAGGGGTTGGATAGCGTAGCGCAGGGTTGCCCTGCGCAGGACGGACTCGGCTACTCGGCGAAATCGAAGCCGTGCTTGGCCTTGGTCTGGCGGATCGCCTCGAGTACCGCCAGCAGGCAGTCGTCGCGGTAGCGTTCCAGTGCATCCAGGCTGCGCTCGCCCTGTTGCGCGGTCGTCCCTTCGACTACCGCATCGATCAGCCCCTCGGTCAGTTCCGGCGCCTCCAGGTAGGTCCAGGGCAGCTTCAGCGCCGGGCCGAACTGGGCCATGAAGTGGCGCATGCCGGCCGGCCCGCCGGCCAGGGTGTAGGTGAGGAAGGAGCCCATGAACGACCAGCGCAGGCCGGCGCCGAAGCGGATCGCGTCATCGATCTCGCCCGTGGTGGCCACACCGTCGTTGACCAGGTGCAGCGACTCGCGCCACAGCGCCTCGAGCAGGCGGTCGGCGATGAAGCCCGGCACCTCCTTGCGCACGTGCAAGGGCCGCATGCCCAGCGATGCATAGACCTGGATCGCGGCCTGCACGGCCTCCGCTGCGGTTTTCGCGCCACCGACCACCTCCACCAGCGGCAGCAGGTAGACCGGATTGAACGGGTGGCCGACCAGGCAACGCTCGGGGCGCACGGCATCGGCATAGAACTCGCTGGGCAGCAGGCCCGAGGTGCTGGAGCCGATCAGCACGTCGGGGCGCGCGGCGGCGCTGATCTTCGCATGCAGCTCGCACTTGAGTTCCAGGCGCTCGGGCGCACTTTCCTGGATGAAGTCGGCGTTGGCCACGCATTGCTCGATGCTCTCGACGAAGCGCAGCCGCTCCAGCGAGGCGCCGGGCGCCAGCCCCTGCTTCTGCAGCGCGGGCCAGGCGTTGGCCAGGCGCGTGCGCAGCGCCTGCTCGGCACCTGGGGCCGGGTCCCAGGCGATCACGTCTAGGCCATGGGCCAGGGCGCGGGCGATCCAGCCAGCACCGATCACACCGGTGCCGAGGGCGGCGAAAGTCTTGATCTCGGTAACGAAGGTCATGCTTGAACTCCGGTAGCCCGGATGCAATCCGGGGGATGGCAAAGGGTTTCTCGGCCCTGGTTCAGGGAGAGGGGCGCTCGCAAGCGCCCCGGACGACGTGGCGCGTCAGCCACGCCGCTTGAGTTTCATCTTCTCGCGGCCCTCGGCCGGGGTCAGGGCACGGCCGCCAAGGCGTTCGATGATCTCGATGGCGCGCTCGACCAGCTGACCATTGCTGGCATGCACGCCGCGATCGAGCCAGATGTTGTCCTCCAGCCCCACGCGTACGTGGCCACCCAGCAGCATGGCCTGGGCGACCATGGGCATCTGCATGCGGCCGATGCCGAAGCCGGCCCAGGTGATGCCGGGCGGCAGGTTGTCGACCATGGCTTTCATGCTGGTGGTGTCGGCCGGCGCGCCCCAGGGAATGCCCAGGCACAGCTGGATCAGCGGGTCTTCCAGCAGCCCCTCCTTGAGCATCTGCCTGGCGAACCACAGGTGGCCGGTGTCGAAGATCTCCAGCTCGGCCTTGACCCCCAGCTCGGTGATGCGCCTGGCGCCGGCACGCAGCTGCGCCGGGGTGGAGACGTAGATGAAGTCGCCGTCGCCGAAGTTCAGCGTGCCGCAGTCCAGCGTGCAGATTTCCGGCAGCAGCGCTTCGACATGCGCCAGGCGTTCGATGGGCCCGACCAGATCGGTGCCGGCGCCGAACTCGAGCGGCTGCTCGCCCGCGCCGATCTCCAGATCGCCGCCCATGCCGGCGGTGAGGTTGATGATCACATCGGTGTCGCTGTCGCGGATGCGCTCGACCACCTCGCGGTACAGCGCCACGTCACGGCTGGGCTTGCCGGTCTGCGGATCGCGCACGTGGCAGTGGGCGACGGTGGCGCCGGCCTTGGCCGCCTCGATGGCAGCGGCAGCGATTTCCTTGGGGGTGACCGGTATCGCCGGGTGCTTGCCGACGGTGTCGCCAGCGCCGGTCACCGCGCAGGTGACGATAACCTCGTAGTTCATCTTGAGCTGTCCTGTGCAGGGCATGAGGGTGCCTGCGGCATGGCCGCATGCGTTGGAGAAATGGGGATGGGCGCCGGCCACAGGCCGGCGCCAGGGGCTCAGTTGCCGGCGACCAGGGCGGCGTTGGCCGGCTTGCCGTCGAGCGTGGTGACCCCGACGAGCCAGGCGTCGACCACCTGCGGGTTGGCCTTGATCCAGTCACGCGCGACCTGCTCCGGCGCCTTGCGCTCCATGATCGGCTGCATCAGCGCGGCCTCCTGGTCGCTGGTGAAGCGCAGGCTGGTCAGCAGGCGATTGGCATTCGGGCAGCGCTCGGCGTAGTCCGGCGCAGTCACGGTGGAGACGGTGGCGGCGCCATCGTTGGGGCCGAACACATCGTCGGTGCCGCTCAGGTAGGAGATCTTCATCGACAGGTTCATCGGATGGGGTTTCCAGCCGAAGAACACCACCGGTTTCTGGTTCTTCGCCGCGCGACCGACCGCTGCGAGCATGCCCGCCTCGCTGGACTCGACGAGCTTGAAGCCGCCCAGGCCGAACTGGTTGGCATCGATCATCTTCTGGATCGCGGTGTTGGCCCCGGAGCCGGCTTCGATACCGTAGATCTTGCCGTCCAGCTCGTCCTTGAACCTGGCGATGTCGGCCAGGGTCCTGAGGCCCTTGTCGGCGGTGTAGCTGGGTACCGCGAGCACTGCCACGGCATCGCTCAGCGACGGCTCGGCGGCGACCTTGACCGCGCCGGCATCGAGGAACGGCTTGATGTTGTCGTCCATGATCGGCTTCCAGTAGCCGAGGAAGGCGTCGACCTGGCCCTTCTGGATACCGGCGAAGATGATCTGTTGCGATGCCTGGGTCTGCTTGGTCTCGTAGCCGAGCCCTTTCAGCAGCTCGCTGGCGACTGCGGTGGTGGCGACCACGTCGGTCCAGCCGACGGCGCCGAGGCGAACGTTCTTGCAGCTGGCATCATCGGCCAGCAGGGAGGTACTGAACAGGCTCAGGGTGCAGCACGCGGCCAGCGCGGTAAGACCTTTCATCTGGGTGCTCCTCATCGTGTCACAGCGGTTCTATTTCGTTCTTCTAGAGGCTCGTGGCCCCCACCGTGCTCGGGGATCTCGTCTCCCGATGACACCACCTTACGCCGGCCACTGGCAGAATATTCGAACTTATCCGACTATTACTTGACCTATGACGACCTGTTTCATGCGATGTCTGCGCCTGCTTCCCTGGCGCAGACGCGCGGAGCGACGATGACCCAGACCTTCTGCTTCCTGCTCCTGCCCGGCTTTTCCATGATGGGCCTGATGTCGGCGATCGAGCCATTGCGCGTGGCCAACCGCTTTCGCGGCGACCTGTATCGCTGGCACCTGCTCAGCCGCGACGGCGCCGCCGTGGCGGCGAGCAACGGCATGTCGCTGAATGTCGACGGTGCACTGGAACTGGTGGAGGCGACCGAGGCGCTGTTCGTGGTCGCCGGTTTCGACCCGCTGGCCCACCACGACAGTCGCCTGGCGCACTGGCTGCAACGCTGCGAAACGGAGCTCAAGGTGCTTGGCGGCATCGACACCGGCAGTTTCGTGCTGGCCGAGGCCGGGCTGTTCCAGCAGCAGCGCCTGACCCTGCACTGGGAAGCCATCGACGCCTTCCGCGAGCGCTATCCGGCGCTGCAGGTGACCCAGGAGCTGTTCGAGATCGACGGCCGGCGCATCACCAGTGCCGGTGGCACCAGCAGCCTCGACCTGATGCTCGGGCTGATCGCCCAGGACCATGGCGAGGCCCTGGCGGTGCAGGTTTCCGAGCAGTTCGTGGTCAGCCGCATCCGCACGCGCCTGGACCACCAGCGCATGCAGGTGGCCAGCCGCTATGGCCTGCACAACCGCAAGCTGATCCGCGTCATCGGCGAGATGGAGCGCCACAGCGAACAGCCGTTGAGCGGCGAGGTGCTGGCCGAGCGCGTCGGCATCAGCGTGCGCCAGCTGGAGCGCCTGTTCCGCCATCACCTGGCGACCACGCCGTCGGCGTTCTATCTCGGCCTGCGCCTGGACAAGGCGCGCCAGCTGCTGCGCCAGAGCGACCTCAGCGTGCTCGAGGTGAGCCTGGCCTGCGGTTTCGAGTCGTCGAGCTACTTCTCCCGCAGCTACAAGGCGCACTTCGGCAGCACGCCAAGCAGGGACAGGCACGAGCACCCGTCCCACGCCTGAGCGGGGTGCTAGACGGAGCGACCCATTTCGGCGAGCGCGGACTGCACCAGGGGGTGCAGGTTCTCGCCGTGGCGCTCCAGTTGCCAGGCCATCAGTTCGATGCGCATCGCCGGCGTCCAGAAGTTCTGCAGGTGCTGATGAACCCCCTTGACCGCCTGCTCCCTGTCCGGCTCGGTGGCAAAGAACTGGGCGATCTGATTGGCCATCTTGACCAGGTTCTCGGCGCTCATCGACGCACCTCCGCTTTCTCCTGCCTGCGCCGCTCGGCGAGCAGACGCCGCTGCTCGTCACTGAAGGCCTGGTAGCGTTTCTGCCACTCCGAAGGCTGGTAGACCCGCGTGACCTCCACCGCCGTGACCTTGTACTCCGGGCAGTTGGTCGCCCAGTCGGAGTTGTCGGTGGTGATCACGTTGGCGCCGGACTCCGGGAAGTGGAAGGTGGTGTAGACCACCCCCGGCGCCACGCGCTCACTGACCCGTGCGCGCAGCACGGTCTGCCCGGAGCGGCTGCCCACGCCGACCCAGTCGCCGTCGCCGATACCACGGCTCTCGGCATCGCTGGGGTGGATCTCCAGGCGGTCCTCCTCGTGCCAGGCGACGTTGTCGGTACGCCGCGTCTGCGCGCCGACGTTGTACTGGCTGAGAATGCGCCCGGTGGTGAGCAGCAGCGGGAAGCGGCTGTTGACCTTCTCTTCGGTCGGCACGTAGCCGGTGAGCATGAAGCGCCCCTTGCCCCGCACGAACTGGTCGATGTGCATGGTCGGTGTACCGTCCGGCGCGGCATCGTTGCACGGCCACTGCAGGCTGCCGTGACGGTCGAGTTCGGCGTAGCTGACGCGGGCGAAGGTCGGCGTCAGGCTGGCGATCTCGTCCATGATCTGCGCCGGGTGCTGATAGTCCATCCGGTAGCCCAGCGCCTCGGCCAGGGCGATGGTGGCCTGCCAGTCGGACTTGCCGGCCAGCGGCTCCATCACCTTGCGTACCCGCGAGATGCGCCGCTCGGCGTTGGTGAAGGTGCCGTCCTTCTCGAGGAAGGAACTGCCCGGCAGGAACACATGGGCGAACTTGGCGGTTTCGTTGAGGAAGATGTCCTGCACCACCACGCACTCCATCGCCGACAGCGCGGCGGTGACGTGCTGGGTGTTGGGGTCGCTCTGGGCGATGTCCTCGCCCTGGCAGTACAGCGCCTTGAAGCTGCCGCCGAGCGCAGCCTCGAACATGTTGGGGATGCGCAGGCCCGGATCGGGTTGCAGGGTGACGCCCCAGGCCTGTTCGAACTGGGCGCGGACCTCGGCGTTGGAGACATGCCGGTAACCCGGCAGCTCGTGCGGGAAGGAACCCATGTCGCAGGAACCCTGCACGTTGTTCTGCCCGCGCAGCGGGTTGACCCCCACACCTTCACGACCGATGTTGCCGGTGGCCATGGCCAGGTTGGCGATGCCCATCACGGTGGTACTGCCCTGGCTGTGCTCGGTGACGCCCAGGCCGTAGTAGATGGCCGCATTGCCGCCGGTGGCGTACAGGCGCGCCGCCTGGCGAATCAGCTGCGGCTCGACGCCACAGACCGGGCCGAGCACCTCTGGCGAATTCTCCGCCTGGCCGACGAAGGCGCTCCAGCGGGCGAAGTCCGCGGCTTCGCAGCGCGCGTCGATGAATGCCTGGTCGAGCAGGCCCTCGATGACGATGACATGCGCCAGCGCGTTGAGCATGGCCACGTTGGTGCCCGGACGCAGCGCCAGATGCAGCTCGGCGCGGGCGTGCGGCGAATCCACCAGGTCGATGCGCCGCGGGTCGATGACGATCAGCCGTGCGCCCTGACGCAGGCGGCGCTTGAGCTGGGAGCCGAACACCGGGTGCGCGTCGGTGGGGTTGGCGCCGATCACCAGGATCACGTCGGCCTGCATCACCGAATCGAAGTTCTGCGTGCCGGCCGACTCGCCGAGGGTCTGCTTGAGGCCGTAGCCGGTCGGCGAGTGGCAGACGCGCGCGCAGGTATCGACGTTGTTGTTGCCGAAGCCGGCTCGCACCAGCTTCTGCACCAGGTAGACCTCCTCGTTGGTGCAGCGGCTGGAGGTGATGCCACCGATGGAGTCACGCCCGTAGGCCAGCTGGATGCGGCGGAACTCGCTGGCGGCGTAGGTCACTGCCTCGTCCCAGCTGACCTCCTGCCACGGATCGCTGATGCGCTTGCGGATCATCGGCTTGGTGATGCGATCCGGATGGGTCGCATAGCCCCAGGCGAAGCGCCCCTTGACGCAGGAATGGCCGTGGTTGGCCTGGCCGTTCTTGTCCGGCACCATGCGCACCAGCTCGTCGCCCTTCATCTCGGCGCGGAACGAGCAACCGACGCCGCAGTAGGCACAGGTGGTGATCACGCTGCGCTCGGGCTGGCCCTTCTCGACCACGCTCTTTTCCATCAGCGTCGCGGTCGGGCAGGCCTGCACGCAGGCGCCGCAGGAGACGCACTCGGAGCTGAGGAAATCCTCGCCCCCCGCCGCCGCCACTCGCGAGTCGAAGCCACGCCCGTCGATGGTCAGGGCGAAGGTCCCCTGCACTTCCTCGCAGGCCCGCACGCAGCGGCTGCAGACGATGCACTTGCTCGGGTCGTAGTCGAAGTAGGGGTTGGAGACGTCCTTGGCCTCGCTCAGGTGGTTGGCCCCCTCGTAGCCATAACGCACCTCGCGCAGGCCGACCTGCCCGGCAACGGTCTGCAGCTCGCAGTTGCCGTTGGCCGAGCAGGTCAGGCAGTCCAGCGGGTGATCGGAGATGTACAGCTCCATCACGTTGCGGCGCAGGGTCGCCAGCTTCGTGGTCTGGGTACGCACCACCATGCCCTCGCTGACCGGCGTGGTGCAGGACGCGGGGTAGCCGCGCATGCCCTCGATCTCGACCAGGCACATGCGGCAGGAGCCGAAGGCTTCCAGGTTGTCGCTGGCGCAGAGCTTGGGAATGCTGGTGCCGAGCATCGCGGCGGCGCGCATCACCGAGGTGCCGGCCGGCACGCTGATGCTGCGTCCATCGATGTTCAGGCTGACCTGCACCTCGCTCTCGCGAGCTGGGGTGCCGAAGTCGGTGTCCGTGGCGGGGTCGAAGTAGCTGATCATTGTTCTGCCTCCGAGGTCTTGAGCCCGAAGTCGCCGGGGAAGTGCTTGAGCGCACTGCTCACCGGAAAGGCCGTCATTCCACCCAGGGCACACAGGGAGCCGTGGGTCAGGGTGTCACACAGGTCCTTGAGGATGATCACCTGCTGGTCACGGGCAGCGTCATCGCTGGCCGCCAGCAGGCGGTCGACCACCTCGACGCCGCGGGTGGAGCCAATGCGACAGGGCGTACACTTGCCGCAGGACTCCTCGGCGCAGAACGCCAGGGCGAAGCGCGCCATCTGCGCCATGTCCAGGCTGTCATCGGCCAGCACCACGCCACCGTGCCCGAGCATCGCGCCCATGGCGGCAAAGGCCTCGTAATCCAGCGGCGTGTCGAACTGCGCCGGCGGCACCCAGGCGCCCAGCGGGCCACCGACCTGCGCCGCCTTGATCGGCCTGCCGCTGGCGGTCCCGCCGCCGTAATCCTCCACCAGCTCGCGCAGGGTCAGGCCGAAAGCGCGCTCGACCAGGCCGCCCTGGCGGACGTTGCCGGCGAGCTGGAACGGCATGGTGCCGAGCGAGCGCCCCATGCCGAAATCGCGGTAGAAGGCGGCGCCACGCGCCAGGATGACCGGCACCGAGGCCAGGGTCAGCACGTTGTGCACCAGCGTGGGCTGGCCGAACAGGCCCTGCAGCGCCGGCAGCGGCGGCTTGGCCCGCACCGTGCCACGCTTGCCTTCGAGGGATTCGAGCAGTGAGGTCTCCTCACCACAGATGTAGGCGCCAGCGCCGACACGCACCTCCAGGTCGAAGGCACGGCCACTACCGCCCACGTCGGCGCCGAGCCAGCCGGCTGCACGGGCGACCTCGATGGCCTCGCGCAGGACCTGCACGGCCTGCGGGTATTCGGAGCGCACGTAGATGTAACCCATGCTCGCCTCGACCGCCAGGCCAGCAATCGCCATGCCCTCGATCAGCACGAAGGGGTCGCCCTCCATCAGCATGCGGTCGGCGAAGGTGCCGGAGTCGCCTTCGTCGGCATTGCACACCACGTACTTCTGCGCGGCCTGGGCGCCGCGCACGGTGCGCCACTTGATGCCGGCCGGGAAGGCCGCACCGCCACGCCCGCGCAGCCCGGAATCGAGCACCTCGGTGACGATGGCGTCGCCGTCCATGCCGATAGCGCGGGTCAGGCCCGCGAATCCGCCACTGGAGCAATAGTCCTCCAGCGCCGTGGGCCGGGTCAGACCGGCACGGGCGAAGATCAGTCGTTGCTGGCTATGGATGAACGGCAGCGCCTCGACCAGACCGACCGCAGCCGGCGCCGGGTTGCCGGCATCGGTCAGGGCATCGAGCAGCGCGCCGGCCTGGTCGGCAGACAACGGGCCGAAGCCCTGGCGCCCTTCGGCGCTGTCGACCTCCACCAATGGCTCCAGCCAGTACATGCCGCGCGAACTGCTGCGGCGGATCTCCAGCGGCAACTGGCGGCGCTCGGCCTCCTCGCGCAGGGCCTCGGCCAGCAGATCGGCACCCACCGCGCGGGCGAGCGAATCGCAGGGAACATGGAGCGTCAGCATGATTCTTTCTCCAGGCAGCCTTCGACCAGTTCGTGCAGGCGCTGCGGCGTCACCCGCGCATGCACCTGGCCATCCAGCTCCAGGGCCGGAGAACAGGCGCAGGCACCCAGGCAGTAGACCGGGCGCAGACTGATCTGGCCATCCGCGCTGGAGCCGTGGTCATCCAGCTCGAGGTGCTCGCGCACCTGGGCGGCCAGCGCCCTGGCACCACGGCTCTGGCACGACTCGGCGAGGCACAGGCGCAGGATGTGCCTGGCCGGCGCGACGCGGCGGAAGTCGTGGTAGAAGCCGATCACGCCGAGCACCTCGGCCTGGGTCAGGTTCAGGGCATGGGCGATCTCGCCGATGGCGATATCCGGTATGTGACCGATACCGTCCTGGATGGCGTGCAGCACGGGCAGCAGGGCGCCGGGGGTGTCCTTGTGCGCGTGCAGAACGCCTTGGATCAAAGGCAGGTGAAGCGTCTCATCAGGCATTACAGCGTTCCTCTGTCACAGGCCGTTGTTGTTCTTGGGGCCTGGAGGTTTCGGCTGTGGCGGCCGGCCCGCCACGGTTGCGGGCCGATCACCATCGAAGATGGCCAGGGCGGTGCATCTGCGCGCACGCGCCTGGGCATTGGCTGAGCTTGCCATTCCCGCACCGGCGGGATTGCACCGCAGCGACGCCGCGCATACTGAAACCGACGCCCGGCGACGAAGCACTGCCACACCCATCCTTTATAGGCGTTGACGACAGGATTCGCCGCACCATCGCGCCCGTCACCGCGAACGCGCCATGGCCCGGAGCCCGCCAGGCAGACGCGAAAGCGGCGCAGCGAAGCCCGCATGTCTATCCGCGACCGGTTTGACGTTTTCGGCAATACCCCAGTCGTTTTTACGCGATAGCGCCCAAAGTCCCGGGGATATGCTCCCCCCAAAGCGCCGACAGTCGATTCGGCGCAGAAGAACCCAAGGGGACAGCCTGATGAGCCCAGCCGAATTGCACGCCGACAGCATCGTCATCGACGGTCTGATCATTGCCAAATGGAACCGCGAACTGTTCGAAGACATGCGCAAGGGTGGCCTGACCGCCGCCAACTGCACCGTGTCCGTGTGGGAGGGTTTCCAGGCCACCGTCAACAGCATCTCCGCCAGCAGCAAGCTGATCCGCGAGAACAGCGACCTGGTGATGCCGGTACGCACCACCGCCGACATCCGCAAGGCCAAGGAACTGGGCAAGACCGGCATCCTCTTCGGCTTCCAGAACGCCCATGCCTTCGAAGACCAGATCGGCTACGTGGAGGTGTTCAAGCAGCTCGGCGTCGGCATCGTGCAGATGTGCTACAACACCCAGAACCTGGTCGGCACCGGCTGCTACGAGCGTGACGGCGGCCTGTCCGGGTTCGGCCGCGAGATCGTCGCCGAGATGAACCGCGTCGGCATCATGTGCGACCTGTCGCACGTCGGCTCCAAGACCAGCGAGGAGGTCATCCTCGAATCGAAGAAGCCGGTCACCTACTCCCACTGCCTGCCGTCCGGCCTGAAGGAGCACCCGCGCAACAAGTCCGACGAAGAGCTGAAGTTCATCGCCGACCACGGCGGCTTCGTCGGCGTGACCATGTTCGCGCCGTTCCTGGCCAAGGGCATCGACTCGACCATCGACGACTACGCCGAAGCCATCGAGTACGTGATGAACATCGTCGGCGAAGACGCCATCGGCATCGGCACCGACTTCACCCAGGGCCACGGCCAGGACTTCTTCGAGTACCTGACTCACGACAAGGGCTACGCCCGTCGCCTGACCAACTTCGGCAAGATCATCAACCCGCTGGGCATCCGCACTGTGGGCGAATTCCCCAACCTCACCGAGACCCTGCTGGGGCGCGGCCATTCCGAGCGCGTGGTGCGCAAGATCATGGGCGAGAACTGGGTACGCGTTCTGGCTGATGTCTGGGGCGAGTAAGCCCTTCACGATAATCAATCGACTGCATCTCGTAGGGTGGATGACGCTTCTTTCATCCACCAACCCCGCACGCGGCGGGCTTAACGCTGCGGTGGATGGATGAAGCGCCATCCACCCTACCTACAACCTGATTCCGGAGTTGCCAACATGTCCACCCACGCCCCCGAAATGCCCATCCTGGTCGACGACGAAACCGGCGTCTGGACCACCGACGCGCTGCCGATGCTGTATGTGCCGCGCCACTTCTTCGTCAACAACCACATGGGCATCGAGGAAGTGCTCGGCGCCGACAAGTACGCCGAGATCCTCTACAAGGCCGGCTACAAGTCCGCGTGGCACTGGTGCGAGAAGGAAGCCGAGTGCCATGGCATCGAAGGCGCGGCGGTGTTCGAACACTACATGAAGCGCCTGTCGCAGCGCGGCTGGGGCCTGTTCGAAACGCAGAAGCTGGACCTGGAGACCGGCTACGCCGAGGTCAAGCTCAAGCATTCGGCCTTCGTCTACGTGTACGGCAAGGTGAACCGCAAGGTCGACTACATGTTCACCGGCTGGTTCTCCGGCGCCATCGACCAGATCCTGGCCGCCAAGGGCAGCCCGATCCGCACCGTCACCGTGCAGGAATACAGCGGCTCCGAAGAAGGCCATGACGACGGGCTGTTCATCACCCGGCCACTCTGAGTCACCCATAAGAAATCCGCGAGAGGGCCTCAGCCGCGACGGCAGCCCTCTAGCGGAACCGCTACAGCGCTTACCGTGAGGATGCCGTAATGGCCTTCGAAGCAATGTTCCAGCCGATCCAGATCGGCAAGCTCACCATCCGCAACCGCGTGCTCTCCACCGCGCATGCCGAGGTCTACGCCACCGATGGCGGCATGACCACCGAGCGCTACGTCAAATACTACGAAGAGAAGGCCAAGGGCGGCATCGGCCTGGCCATCTGCGGCGGCTCCTCGGTGGTGGCCATCGACAGCCCGCAGGAATGGTGGAGCTCGGTGAACCTGTCCACCGACCGCATCATCCCGCACTTCCAGAATCTCGCCGACGCCATGCACAAGCACGGCGCCAAGATCATGATCCAGATTACCCACATGGGTCGTCGCTCGCGCTGGGACGGCTTCAACTGGCCGACCCTGATGTCGCCGTCCGGCGTGCGCGAGCCGGTGCACCGCGCCACCTGCAAGACCATCGAAGTCGAGGAAATCTGGCGCGTGATCGGCAACTACGCGCAGGCCGCACGCCGCGCCAAGGAAGGCGGCCTGGATGGCGTCGAGCTGTCCGCCGTGCACCAGCACATGATCGACCAGTTCTGGTCGCCGCGGGTGAACAAGCGTACCGACGAATGGGGCGGCAGCTTCGAGGGGCGCATGAAGTTCGGCCTGGAAGTGCTCAAGGCCGTGCGCGCCGAGGTCGGTGACGACTTCTGCGTGGGCATGCGCATCTGCGGCGACGAATTCCACCCGGACGGCCTGTCCCACGAGGACATGAAGCAGATCGCCGCCTACTACGACGCCACCGGCATGATCGACTTCATCGGCGTGGTCGGCTCGGGCTGCGACACCCACAACACCCTGGCCAACGTCATCCCCAACATGAGCTACCCGCCGGAGCCCTTCCTGCACCTGGCGGCCGGGATCAAGGAAGTGGTCAAGGTGCCGGTGCTGCACGCGCAGAACATCAAGGACCCGAACCAGGCCACGCGCATCCTCGAGGGCGGTTACGTCGACATGGTCGGCATGACCCGTGCGCACATCGCCGACCCGCACCTGATCGCCAAGATCAAGATGGGCCAGGTTGACCAGATCAAGCAATGCGTCGGTGCCAACTACTGCATCGACCGCCAGTACCAGGGCCTGGACGTGCTGTGCATCCAGAACGCCGCGACCAGCCGTGAATACATGGGCGTGCCGCACATCATCGAGAAAACCACCGGACCCAAGCGCAAGGTGGTGGTCGTCGGTGGCGGCCCGGCCGGCATGGAAGCGGCGCGCGTCGCCGCCGAGCGCGGCCACGACGTGACCCTGTTCGAAAAGCAGGACCAGCTGGGCGGGCAGATCACCCTGGCAGCCAAGGCGCCGCAGCGTGACCAGATCGCCGGCATCACCCGCTGGTACCAGCTGGAACTGGCGCGCCTGGGCATCGACCTGCGCCTGAGCACTCCGGCGGACGAGGCGACTATTCTCGACCTGCGCCCGGATGTCGTGCTGCTGGCCAACGGCGGCCACTCCTTCCTCGAGCAGAACGAACACTGGGGCGCCGCCGAAGGGCTGGTGGTGAGCAGCTGGGACGTGCTGGCAGGCAAGGTCGCACCGGGCAAGAACGTGCTGGTGTACGACACCATCTGCGAATTCACCGGCATGTCGGTGGCCGACTTCCTCGCCGACAAGGGCGCGCAGGTCGAGATCGTCACCGACGACATCAAGCCGGGCGTGGCCATGGGCGGCACCACCTTCCCCACCTACTACCGCAGCCTGTATCCGAAGGAAGTCATCATGACCGGTGACATGATGCTGGAGAAGGTCTACCGCGAGGGTGACAAGCTGGTGGCGGTACTCGAGAACGAGTACACCGGCCAGAAAGAGGAGCGCGTGATCGACCAGGTGGTGGTGGAGAACGGCGTGCGTCCGGACGAAGGCCTCTACTACGCGCTCAAGGACGGCTCGCGCAACAAGGGCCAGATCGACGTCGAGGCGCTGTTCGCGATCAAGCCGCAGCCCTGCCTCTCCGAGCCGGGCGACGGCTATCTGCTGTTCCGCATCGGCGACTGCGTCGCGCAGCGTAACGTGCACGCGGCGATCTACGACGCCCTGCGGCTCTGTAAAGACTTTTAAGCAGCCTCCTGTAGGAGCCGGCTTGCCGGCGACAGACGATGACGTGACTGCGTTGCTCGCGCGTCCGAATCGCTGGCCAGCCAGCTCCTACAAGACCCTTGCGGGAGCTTCACCATGCTTGGCACTCTACTTCCCATCCTGCTCTTCGCCGCCCTCGGCCTCGCCGTGCTGGGCGCGCTGAAGCGCTTCTTCATGTGGCGCCGTGGCCGGCCGGCCAAGGTCGACTGGATTGGCGGCCTGCTGCAGATGCCGCGCCGCTACCTGGTCGATCTGCACCATGTGGTCGAACGCGACAAGTACATGTCCAGGACCCACGTCGCCACCGCCGGCGGCTTCGTTCTGGCAGCCGTGCTGGCCATCCTCGTGCACGGTTTCGGCCTGCACAACCGCATCCTCGGCTTCGCCCTGCTGGCGGCCACCGTGCTGATGTTCACCGGCGCCCTGTTCGTCGCCAAGCGTCGTCTGGACCCGCCGTCGCGCCTGTCGAAAGGCCCGTGGATGCGCTTGCCGAAGAGCCTGCTGATGTTCGCGGCCAGCTTCTTCATCGCCACCCTGCCGGTGGCCGGCATTCTCCCGGCGGGTTTCGGTGGCTGGGTTCTGGCCATCCTCCTTGCCGTTGGCGTGGCCTGGGGCGTGTCCGAGCTGTTCTTCGGCATGACCTGGGGCGGGCCGATGAAACACGCCTTCGCCGGTGCCCTGCACCTGGCCTGGCACCGCCGCGCCGAGCGTTTCGCTGGTGGCCGCTCAACCGGCCTGAAAGCGCTGGACCTGGACGACCCGAAAGCACCGCTGGGCGTGGAAAAGCCCAGCGACTTCACCTGGAACCAGCTGCTTGGCTTCGACGCCTGCGTGCAGTGCGGCAAGTGCGAGGCCATGTGCCCGGCCTTCGCCGCCGGCCAGCCGCTGAATCCGAAGAAGCTGATCCAGGACATGGTCATCGGCCTGGCGGGCGGCAACGACGCCAAGTTCGCCGGCAGCCCCTACCCAGGCAAACCGCTCGGCGAACACAGCGGCGGCCCGCACCAGCCGATCGTCTCGCTGCACGGCAAGGCGCTGGTCGATGCCGAAACGCTGTGGTCGTGCACCACCTGCCGCGCCTGCGTCGAGGAATGCCCGATGATGATCGAGCACGTCGATGCCATCGTCGACATGCGTCGCCACCTGACCCTGGAGAAAGGCGCCACGCCGAACAAGGGTGCCGAGGTGCTGGACAACCTGATCGCCACCGACAACCCCGGCGGTTTCAACCCGGGCGGCCGCCTGAACTGGGCCGCCGACCTGAACCTGCCACTGCTCGCCGACAAGGGCGAGACCGACGTGCTGTTCTGGGTCGGTGACGGCGCCTTCGACATGCGCAACCAGCGCACCCTGCGCGCCTTCGTGAAGATTCTCAAGACCGCCGGCGTCGACTTCGCCGTGCTCGGCCTGGAAGAACGCGACAGCGGTGACGTGGCCCGTCGCCTGGGTGACGAGGGGACCTTCCAGCACCTGGCCAGGCGCAATATCGCGACCATGGCCAAGTACCGCTTCAAGCGCATCGTCAGCTGCGACCCGCACAGTTTCCACGTACTGAAGAACGAGTACGGCGCGCTCGGCGGCAACTACCAGGTGCTGCACCACAGCACCTTCATCGACGAACTGGTGCGCAATGGCTCGCTGAACCTCGGGCAGAGCAAGGCCGCCAGCGTCACCTACCATGACCCCTGCTACCTGGGCCGCTACAACGGCGAGTACGAAGCGCCGCGCGCGGTGCTCAGGGCCATCGGCATCGAGGTCAGGGAGATGGAACGTTCGGGCTTCCGTTCGCGCTGCTGCGGCGGCGGTGGTGGCGCGCCGATCACCGACATCCCCGGCAAGCAACGCATCCCCGACATGCGCATGGTCGACATCAGGGAAACCGGCGCCGAGCTGGTCGCCGTCGGCTGCCCGCAGTGCACGGCGATGCTCGAAGGCGTGGTCGCCCCACGCCCGGAAATCAAGGACATCGCCGAACTGGTCGCCGAGGTGCTGATCGAGCCCACCGAAGTGCCGGCCAAGCGCCCGAACGCCCAGCGTGCAGCCGCGGAGGTGCAGTGATGAACGCGAGCGACGCAGGGCGGGGGCAACCCGTCAGCACCCGCCCTACGCACCGTCTGGAGGCCATGCAATGAGCGACATCATCCGCCGCGACCCACGCGCCGAGTGGATCGCCCGCAACCGCCTGCATCCGCTGCATGCGTCGATGCAGAAGGCCGAGACCAGCTGGATGGGCCCCAACGGCATCATCCGCAAGAACCCGCACGCCCTGGCGGCCGGCTTCATCGGCCCGGCCGGCATCAAGCGCATCGACCGCAGCGGCGCCCAGCAGGGCTCCAGTGGCAAACGACAGAGTGCCAGCGTGGAGGTGCAGCTGCCGCTGCACGTGGTCGAGCAACCGGCCTACCACATCGTGGTGGTGCCCGACATGGTCGGCGGCCGCCTCTCCAGCCACGACAAGGACCTGCTCGGCCTGGCCCACAAGCTGGCGGCCGATGGCGGCGCAGTGGTCGCCGTGCTGTTCGGTGACGACAAGGAAAGCGCCTTCGATACCGCCGGCGTCGACCGCATCCTGCGCATCGCCGGCGACACCTTCGACGGCTATGCGCCGGAGGCCCGCGTGCTCGCCCTCAGCGCCGTCGAGGCGCAACTGGCGCCGCGCCACTGGTTGCTGCCCGACAGCCGCACCGGCGGTGGCGAGCTGGGCCGGCGCCTGGCCGCCAAGCTCGGCGAGCGGCCGGCCACCCGCGTCTGGCAGGTGGCTGGCGAACAGGTGACCGGCCGTGCCGGCAGCGGCCAGCAGGACCTGCAGCGCGCGCTGCCCCGGCTACTGCTGGCCGCCGCGGAATGCGCCGAGCCGGTCAGCGAAACGCGTCATGAGGCGCGCCCGCTGGAGCTCAGCAGCAAGATCGCGCAGAGCCTGCCACGCATCGAGGACCTCGGATCCGTCGCCGTCGACCCAGCGCAGATTCCCATGGCCGAGTCCGAGTTCATCCTCTCCGGCGGCAACGGCGTGAAGGACTGGGAACTGTTCCACCAGGCCGCAGTTGCCCTGGGCGCCACCGAAGGCGCCTCGCGCGTGGCGGTGGACGACGGCTTCATGCCGCGCAACCGCCAGGTTGGCGCCACCGGCACCTGGGTTACCGCACGCGTGTACGTTGCGGTGGGGATCTCCGGCGCCATCCAGCACCTGCAGGGCATCGGCGCCTGCGACAAGGTGGTGGCGGTGAACATGGACCCCGGCTGCGACATGATCAAACGCGCCGACCTCTCGGTGATCGGCGACTCGGCGCTGATCCTCCAGGCGCTGATCGAACGCGTCGTCGCCTGGCGCCAGGAGGGCAAGCGCGATGCAGCCTGAAACCTGCGTAGCCCGGACGCAATCCGCAGCCCTCACAACCCATCCCCGGAGTGCATCCGGGCCAAGGGGGAGCCATGCCTGATCTGAACATCGTCGCCCTGGTCTCGGTTGGCGCACACCCGACCTCGGGACGGGCGCGCCGCGCCGAACAGGACGCCCGCGCCGTGGAACTCGGCCTGCGTCTGGCCGGACAGAATCTGCAACTGCTGCATGCCGGCGACCCGCAGGCCGAAGCCCTGCGCGGCTACCTGGGCATGGGCCTGGAGCAGCTCGACGTCCTCGAACAGACCGAGGGCGCCGACGCCCTGCCGTTGCTGGTCGACTACCTGCAAGGCAGCCGTACCCAGCTGGTCCTGACCGGCAGCCAGGCGGAAACCGGCGAGGGGTCGGGCATGCTGCCGTTCCTCCTCGCCGAGCACCTGGGCTGGCCGATGGTGGTCGGCCTGGCCGAAGTGGAGAAGGTCGAGAATGGCGTGGCGCAGGTACTGCAAGCCCTGCCCCGTGGCCAGCGGCGACGCCTCAAGGTCCGCTTGCCGTGCGTCGCCAGCGTCGACAACGCCGCCCCCGTGGCGCGGCAGAGTGCCTTCGGCCCGGCCCGACGCGGCCTGATCGAGGCGCATGAAGTCGCGGTGGTGGACGACCCGCTGCTGGCCGCAGCCAGCCTGCAACCGGCCAGGCCGCGACCGAAACGGCTCAAGGTGATCAAGGCCAAGACCGGTGCCGAACGGATGAAGGCCGCGACGGCCAAGGCCAGTGGCGGCGGTGGTCAGGTGCTCAAGGATGTCTCGCCACAGGAAGGCGCAGAGGCTATCTTCAAGCTATTGATCGAAGAAGGCGTACTGCGCTAGCAGGCGGCTGAACGACGACCTGCGCTGCCAAGAGGAGCCACGACCATGATGCATGCCGACCTGATCGACCAGGAAGACTTCCGCGAACACCTGATCGCCCTGGGCCTGAACATTCCCCCGGGCGCCTCGCCGGAGCAGGCCTGCGAGCTGGCCGTCAGCGGGCTCAGCGCCGAGCGCGCCATCGCCCTGCGGCGCCTGGTGGAAGAACTGCTGGGCGGCAGCGCCACCCTGCTGCCCAACGTGCGCGAGGCCATCAGCCGGCATCTGCTGCCGGCGCTGGTGCCCAAGCCCAGCTGAGCGCTGCAGCAAAGCTGCCGCCCAGCAGACTCCTGCTGCGTGGGAGGGGCAAAAAAAGGGGCGCCACTGGCGCCCCTTTTTCTTTGCCGCGCAGTCAGATGCGCACGCTGGCGAAGGTCGACTCGCCCTGGGCTCGGTTCAGCGCCAGCACGGCACTGGAGTTGACCTGCTGATCGGGGATCGGCAGCAGCACTACCAGGTTGTTGCCCTGCTGACCCGCGCGCTCGTCGCGCGGCGGAATACCGAAGTACTCGCGGTAGCACTTGGAAAAGTGCGGGGTGGAGACGAAGCCGCAGACCGAGGCGACCTCGATGATCGACATGCTGGTCTGCTTGAGCAGTTGGCGTGCCCGAATCAGGCGCAGCTTGAGGTAGTAACGCGACGGCGAGCAGTGCAGATATTTCTGGAACAGGCGCTCCAGCTGGCGCCGGGAGATGTCGACGAAGCAGGCCAGTTCGTCGAGGTCGATCGGCTCCTCCAGGTTGGCTTCCATCAAGGCGACGATTTCCTGCAGCTTCGGCTGATTGCTGCCCAGCATGTGCTTGAGCGGCACGCGCTGATGGTCCTGCTCGTTGCGAATGCGTTCGTAGATGAACATCTCGGAGATGCCGGCGGCCAGTTCACGACCATGCTGCTGGCCGATCAGGTGCAGCATCATGTCCATCGGCGCGGTACCGCCGGAGCTGGTGTGACGATTGCGATCGATGGAGAACAGACGCGTGGTGATGGCCGCACGCGGGAAGGCTTCCTGCATCGACGCCAGGCATTCCCAGTGCACACTGCAGTCATAGCCATCGAGCAGGCCGGCCTTCGCCAACGCCCAGCTGCCGGTGCACACCGCACCGAGCTGACGGCCCTGGCGCGCCTGCAGTTGCAGCCAGCTGACGTGCTCGCGCTTGACGCTGTGCTGGATGTCCACACCGCCGCAGACGATCACCGCATCCAGCGCCGGCGCATTGTGCATGGCCGTGTCCGGGGTGATCTGCAGGCCGTCGCTGGCGCTGACCGGCTGACCGTCGTGGGTCAGGGTGTGCCAGCGGAACAGTTCCTTGCCGGAAAGCTGGTTGGCCATGCGCAGCGGTTCCACCGCCGAGGCGAGGGAAATCAGGGTGAAGTTGTCCAGAAGCAGAAAGCCGATGGACTGAGAAACGCGATTCTGGGGTTGTCCCCCCTGGCCTAACTGCGACATCGATGAACACCTCACGCCAAGCACGGTATGAACCCCGCTCGAGGAGGGGCTCTCTTCTAGTTCTGCCGCCGATCAAGGGACCCGCGCAGCTATGCAAATTCACGCAAAGGCCATGCCTAAATTGATTACGCGTTCAAAAATAAATCGCGCGCGACGCACACCGCGAAAATGCCGGCTCAGACGGCCTGGAAAGAGGCGACCCAGGCACGCGCAAAGCCACGTGGGCAGAGGGTTTGAGCATTTCGGTAGCACTCGTCTGACAACGTGCTACGGGGCGCCGCTCGCGTAGTAACGCTCGCCCGGTAACAGCCGCGACCGACCGGTCATTTTGCATGATCCGCACGCCCGTATCGGCCGCACCAAAATCTCGCGAAAGAGGGCCATCTGGGGCGACTTTGCACCAGCAAGGATCAGCACGCGCCGGCACATCTGAACGCACCTCTCGAAGTCCCGCGAGGCCCCGTGTATGACACCTGCGCAACGCGAGCAGGACGACCCGAGACGCACCGGAATCCGGCTGCACATCTGCTCGCCGCACACTGCCCATGATCGGGTCTTCACCATCCGGATCACGCCTGACACCGACCCCGGCATGCCCGGGCGCGGCGCCGCGGCAGGCGCATCGGCAACGTCTCGATTCGGCATGCGGAGGTCGTTTTTCGGGCGTACCGGCGGCCTGTCTCTTGCTACGAAATAGCCCGCACGCGCTGCACCGCAAGAGGATCGACCCATCTCTGGCCAACCCGCACACAGGACTGCTCATGAACAGACTTAGCCCGCTGCTGCTCGCCACCACCCTGCTCTGCTCCGCCACGCTGCAAGCCGCCGAAGATGCACGCTGCGAGCTGGTACGCCTGAGCGATGTCGGCTGGACCGATATCACCATGACCACCGCAGTGGCCCGCCTGGTACTCGGCGAAATCGGTTATCGCACGCAGGTGCAGCGCATGTCCCTGCCCGATACCTACCGCAGCCTGTCGGAAGGTCAGCTGGATGTGTTCCTCGGTAACTGGATGCCGGCACAGGCCGACCTGGTCCAGAACCACATCGACAGCGGCAAGATCGAAAAACTGCACACCAACCTGCCGACGGTGCGTTACACCCTGGCCGTGCTGACGCCAGGCTACGAGGCCGGACTGAAGGATTTCGCCGATATCCATCGCTTCAAGGAGCAGCTCGGTGGGCAGATCTTCGGGATCGAGCCCGGTAACGAGGGCAACGAGATGGTCAAGGGGATGATTCGCGACAACACCTTCGGCCTTGCCGGTTTCACCCTGGTGGAGTCCAGCGAGAGCGGCATGCTCAACCATGTCGAGCGCGCCCAGCGCCTGGACAAGTGGGCGGTCTTCCTCGGCTGGGAACCGCACCCCATGAACGAGCGTCTGAAAATGAACTACCTGGCAGGCGGTGACGACTTCTTCGGCGCCAACTACGGCGCCGCCCAGGTCAATACCGTGGCCCGGGGCGACTTCAGCCGGCAATGCCCCAACCTGGCGCGGCTGTTTCGCAACATGACCTTCACCATCTCGGCGGAGAACCACCTGATGAGCGCGGTGCTGGAAGGTAACACCAACCGCCGGCGCGTGGCCAAGCAGTGGATCGAGGAGAACCCGCAGATAGTGGCCAGCTGGCTCGAAGGCGTCACGCGTTACCAGGGCGGGCCGATTACCGTCGCCTTCGACACCCCGCTGGCCTCCAGCAACTGAAAAACGGCGAAAAAACGATAAAAAGTGACGAAAGCGCATTCATTTTTCAGGGTCGTGCAAGAACCTGGAACCGCTCAGCGAGGCATCCCCGCGCAACGCGCTTCGGCGGCCCGGGTGACTCCCGAGTCAGCCCGAACCGACAGCCGTTTTCACTCGCCACAGGGTGGGCGAATGCACCTTTCTGTAAATTTTTTTCAACATCGCCACAGCCCCCGCGATACGCCGCCTGCGTCCACCCTGGAAGGGCAAGAACCACGCCCGGCGCGGCTTCCAGCCTTGGCCAAGGGGTAAAAAAGTCTGTTAAGGTTTTTAAGGCACGCGCTCGAAACCGTCTCCCGGCACCTGCCCGGAAACGATTCGAGAGCGCATCGAGCAGTGGAATCGGGAGCCCGGAAAACGTCAGAACGACGGGAATGCACACCACGTGATGGGGTATGTCGTCGCCCAACACGTCAGGGTCGCAAATCGATAATTGCGCAGACCCCAAGACTATATCGTTGAGTCAGCCGATGACGTCGCTGCCGCATCTCAAGAGAGAGCGGCAGACCGGGGCCCTCCGCCCCGGACCGAAGAACAGAACAAGCGCTGGCCCCCCGCAATTGGGCGCCAGCCCAACAAGAAATTTCGGATGTACGCATGCGCCAGGATGGCGCATGAAATCCCAAGGGAATGGGCTTCGAAACACTGCCAGAGGGTTTGGAAAGCGGTTTGCAGCACGGCAAGACAGTGGTCACTCATCAACAGGTCGCAACGACGCAGCGGGCAGTTCCTGCCAACAGCCGCGTGCGCTGCGGTGTGCCCGAGTGTCACCAACCCGGCCAGCAGCGAAACGCCCACCAGCCTCGACACTTCAGCAAACACCCACACAGGTATCAGAGACCTGACACAGCTGACCTACGCTTCGACGACGCGTGCCCGGCCGTGCCAGCGTGACCTGAATATCGATTGAAGGGGAAACGTCCCATGCAGTCTGGAAAGATCGTGGTCGAACACCTGTACAAGGTTTTCGGCTCCAACCCACAAGAAGCCATCGACTTGCTCAAGGAAGGCTGGAGCAAGGAGAAGATCCTGGCCGAGAAAGGCGCCGTGATCGGCGTCAGTGATGTCTCGTTCAGTGTCGAAGAAGGCGAAATCTTCGTTCTCATGGGCCTCTCAGGCTCTGGCAAGTCCACCCTGATCCGCCTCATCAACCGCCTAGTCGAACCCAGCGCCGGCGATGTCTACATCGATGGCCAGAACGTCGCCAAGCTGCCGCAGTCGCAACTGATCGACCTGCGTCGTCGCGACATGAGCATGGTCTTCCAGTCCTTCGCCCTGATGCCTTCGCGCAGCGTGCTGGACAACGCCGCGTTCGGCCTCGAAGTTGCCGGCGTCGGCCGCAAGGAGCGCGAGAAGCGTGCCATGGAAGTGCTCACCCAGGTCGGCCTGGACACCTTCGCCCACAAGTACCCGCATGAACTCTCCGGCGGCATGCAGCAGCGCGTCGGCCTGGCCCGCGCGCTGACGGTGAACCCGTCGATGATCATCATGGACGAGGCCTTCTCCGCCCTCGACCCGCTCAAGCGCCGCGAAATGCAGGACGTGCTGCTGGAGCTGCAGAAGACCCATCGCCGCACCATCATCTTCGTCTCCCACGACATCGAAGAAGCCATGCGCATCGGTACCCGCATCGGCATCATGGAGGGCGGCAAGCTGATCCAGGTCGGCACCCCGCAGGAGCTGATCGAGAAGCCGGCCAACGAGTACGTGCGCAACTTCTTCGACACCGTCGACACCAGCCGCTACCTCACCGCCGGCCAGCTCAAGGCCGACAGCGTGCCGACCTACGTCTACAACGGCAAGGCGCCGGATGCGGCGAAGATCTGCAAGGAACTGCAGGCGCTGGACAAGCACTACGCCTTCATCGTCGACGAGCAGAACAATTTCCAGGGCTCCATCAGCCTGGAGAAGATCGCCCTGATGGTCGATGGCGACGAGCCCAAGCCGCTGGAAAGCGAGGCGCTCAAGCAGGTCGTCCCCGTTCCGGAAGACATGCCGCTGGAAGACGTCATCACCCGTCTCGTGGACAACGAGGGGCCGATCCCGGTGGTCGACGCCGAAGGCCACTACTGTGGCGCCATCAGCAAGGGCCGCCTGCTGACCCGACTGCAGGGTGAAGCGAATGAATGACAAGAAGCTCGACCTGGGTAGCTGGGTCAACGACGTCGTCCAGCACCTGCTGGACAACTACAGCGGTGCCTTCGACAGCATCGGCCAGGTCGTCAGCGGCTTCTCCGAAGCCATCGAAAACCTGCTGATGCTGCCGCCGGCCTGGCTGCTGATCGCCATCTTCGTCGCCCTCGGCCTGTGGCGCATCGGTGCCCGCTTCGCCGTGTTCACCGCGGTGGCCTTCATCCTCATCGTCATGACCGGCTTCTGGGAACAGACCGTCGTGACCCTTGGCCTGACCTTCTCCTCGACGCTGATCAGCCTGCTGCTGGGCATCCCGCTGGGCATCTGGGCCGCCAAGAGCGAGCGCGTGGCGACCATCATCCGGCCGATCCTCGACTTCATGCAAACCATGCCGGCGTTCGTCTACCTGATCCCGGCGGCCATGCTCTTCGGCCTGGGTCGCGTGCCGGGCATCATCGCCACGGTGATCTTCGCCATGCCGCCGGCGGTGCGCCTGACCAGCCTGGGTATCCGCCAGGTGAACAAGGAAATCGTCGAAGCCGGTCAGTCCTTCGGCTGCACCAGCCGCCAGCTGCTGTTCAAGGTCCAGCTGCCCAATGCCATGCCGTCGATCATGGCGGGCGTCAACCAGACCATCATGATGGCCCTGTCGATGGTGATCATCGCCTCGATGGTCGGTGCCGGCGGCCTGGGCAACGACGTACTGGCCAGCATCCAGCGCCTGGATATCGGGCTAGGCTTCGAAAGCGGCATGGCCGTGGTGTTGCTGGCGATCATCCTCGACCGCATTACCGAAAGCTTCGGCACCCCGCAAACGAACAAGCGCGGCATCGTCGCCTGGTTCAGCGGCAAGCTGCAGCGTCAGTCCACCTAATTCCGTTTCACTTCACAGGGAACCGCAGATGAAAACGATCAAGACCACCGCCGCCATCGGCCTGCTGTCGTGCGCACTGATGCAGGGTGCAATGGCAGCCGAGCCGGCCAGCTGCAAGCAGGTGCGTTTCGCCGAGATCGGCTGGGCCGACATCGCCGCGACCACCGGCGTGGCCATGACCCTGGTCGAAGGCCTGGGCTATCAGCCGCGCAAGATCATGGCATCGGTGCCCATCGCCTTCACCGGCGTGAAAAGCGGCCAGGTCGATGTATTCCTCGGCTACTGGGCCCCCTCGATGGACTCGGTGATCGAGCCGTTCCTCAAGGACAACGGCGTCAAGGTGCTGGAGAAGGCCAACCTCGAAGGGGCCAAGTACACCCTCGCGGTGCCGACCTATGCAGCCGAGGCTGGCCTCAAGAGCTTCCAGGACATCGCCAAGTTCAAGGACCAGCTGGGCGGCAAGATCTACGGCATCGAGCCGGGTAACGACGGCAACCTGCTGATCGACGGCATGATCAAGAACAACCAGTTCGACCTCGGCGGCTTCCGCATGGTCGAGTCCAGCGAAGCTGGCATGCTGGTGCAGGTATCGCGCGCCATCAAGAAGAAGGAGCCGGTGGTCTTCCTCGGCTGGGCGCCGCACCCGATGAACACCCAGTACGACATCACCTACCTGTCCGGCGGTGACGACGTGTTCGGCCCCGACTACGGCGCAGCCAAGGTCTACACCGTGGTCCCGCCGGACTACGAGGCTCGCTGCGGGAACGTCGGCAAGCTGCTGGGCAACCTGCAGTTCACCGTGGAAATGGAAAGCCAGCTGATGGAGAAGGTGCTGGAGAAGGAGAACCCGCAGAACGTCGCCAAGGAGTGGATCAAGGCCAACCCGGCGATCCTCGACCAGTGGCTGAGCGGCGTCACCACCTTCGACGGCCAGGACGGTGTAGCTGCCGTGAAGAAACACGTCGGGCTGTAACAGGCCACGACCCGATTCAGGCCCGCGACCTCAGGTCCGGGCCTGGAATCTCCCCTCCCGCACCCACGTGTCGGCCTCTGGTCGTGGCGGGGAGAATCTGCCCGCGAACCGGCAATCTGCTGCGCAACACGGATTCGCAAGGCCCGCAATGAGAACGAGCCAGTCAACGATATTGCAACTGCCACTCAACTGACGGAGCACAAGAACATGCGCGTATTCAAGCATCTCTGCCTCGGCGCCGCCGCCCTGGCCATCGGCATGGGCAGCGCCCTCGCTGCCGAGAAACCCACTCTCAAGATCGGTTACGTCAACGGCTGGGACGACAGCGTCGCCGTCACCCATGTCGCCGGCGAGATCCTGCAGAGCAAACTCGGCTACAAGGTCGAACTGAAGCCGGTCGAGCCGGCCATCATGTGGCAGGGCGTTGCCCGTGGCGACCTCGACGCCACCCTCTCCGCCTGGCTGCCGGCGACTCACGGCGAATACTACGAGAAGCTCAAGGACAAGGTCGAGATCCTCGGCACCAACTACTCCGGCGCCAAGATCGGCCTGATCGTGCCTGAGTACGTGCAGGCCAAGAGCATCGAGGACCTGGAGAAATACGCCAAGGACTTCGACGGCAAGATCACCGGCATCGACGCCGGTGCCGGCGTGATGCGCCGTACCGAAGACGCCATCAAGGAATACAACCTGGCCAGTATCAAGCTGATGCCGAGCTCCGGCCCGGCCATGGCCACCGCCCTGACCCGCGCCGAGAAGGCACAGAAGCCGATCGTGGTCACCGGCTGGATCCCGCACTGGATGTTCGCCAAGTGGAAACTGCGCTTCCTCGAAGACCCGAAGAAGGTCTACGGCGATGACGAGCGCGTCGACACCGTGGCCAACCCGGAACTGAAGGGCAAGGCCGCCGACGCCGCCGCGTTCCTCTCCAAGCTGTCCTGGAGCGGCGAGGAAGTGGGCGCCGTGATGCTTGCCATCCGCGAAGGCGCCAAGCCGGAGCAGGCCGCCAAGGACTGGATCGCCGCCCACCCGGAGCGCGTCGACAGCTGGCTGAAGTAAGGCTCGGTTTCATCGAGCAGATGCAGCGGGCCCCTGGCCCGCTTCGTCGTTTCTGACGCTCGTTCGAGCGCAGGTTTAATTGATCGCCCGATCAAAATCCGCCTAGACTTCGGCTCCCCCGCCCGCACGGAGAGACCGATGCCCAAGGTCGGCATGCAGCCCATTCGCCGTTCTCAACTGATCGCCGCCACCCTGGAAGCCGTGGACCAGGTCGGCATGGCCGACGCCAGCATCGCCTATATCGCACGCCTGGCCGGGGTCTCCAACGGCATCATCAGCCACTACTTCAAGGACAAGAACGGCCTGCTCGAGGCGACCATGCGCCACCTCATGCAGGCGCTGCGCGACGCCGTGGCCGAACGCCGCCTGGCACTCGGCGACGACGCCCCCCGCGCCCATCTGCGCGCGATGATCGACGGCAACTTCGACGACAGTCAGGTCAGCGGCCCCGCCATGAAGACCTGGCTGGCATTCTGGGCCAGCAGCATGCACCACCCGGCGCTGCGGCGCCTGCAGCGGGTCAACGACCATCGCCTCTACTCCAACCTCTGCGGCCAGTTCCATCGCGCCCTGCCGCAGGATCAGGCACGCCTCGCCGCTCGCGGCCTGGCCTCGCTGATCGACGGCCTGTGGCTGCGCGGCGCCCTGTCCGGCGAAGCCTTCGACACCGGGCAGGCGCGCCGCATCGCCTACGACTACCTCGACCTGCAGCTGAGCAAGGCGCCGTAAGCCCGGTGTAACCCACCGCACCAACCCGGCCTGGCTGACTCCGTGATCAATCGCCATGTCGTGATTGGCTGCGTGCTGTCGCTTTTATTGATTGATCGTTCAATTTAAATAAAATAGGCTGTTCTCAAGCAGATGACCGAATCCAGAGGACAGCCCATGCCCCGTTTCGCCGAACAGCAGCTCTACATCGGTGGCCAGTACGTCGCCGCCAGCAGCGGAGAAACCTTCGACAGCATCAACCCGGCCACCGGCGAGGTGCTGGCCAAGGTGCAACGTGCCAGTCAGGCGGATGTCGACCGGGCCGTGGCTTGCGCAGCCGAGGGCCAGAAGGTGTGGGCGGCGATGACCGCCATGCAGCGCTCGCGCGTACTGCGCAAGGCGGTGGACATCCTGCGCAAGCGCAACGACGAGCTGGCCGAGCTGGAAACCCTCGATACCGGTAAGCCGCTCTCCGAGACCCGCTACGTCGACATCGTCACCGGCGCCGACGTGCTGGAGTACTACGCCGGCCTGATTCCGGCCATCGAGGGCGAGCAGATTCCGCTGCGCGACACCTCCTTCGCCTACACCCGCCGCGAGCCACTGGGCGTGGTCGCCGGCATCGGCGCCTGGAACTACCCGATCCAGATCGCCCTGTGGAAATCCGCCCCGGCCCTGGCCGCCGGCAACGCGATGATCTTCAAGCCCAGCGAGGTCACCTCGCTGACCGCCCTGAAGCTGGCCGAGATCTACAGCGAAGCCGGTCTGCCAGCCGGCGTGTTCAACGTGCTCACCGGCAGCGGCCGTGAAGTCGGCCAATGGCTGACCGAGCATCCGGGCATCGAGAAGGTCTCCTTCACCGGTGGCACCGTCACCGGCAAGAAGGTCATGGCCAGCGCCTCCAGTTCCAGCCTCAAGGAAGTGACCATGGAACTGGGCGGCAAGTCGCCGCTGATCGTCTTCGAGGACGCCGACCTGGATCGCGCCGCCGACATCGCGGTGATGGCCAACTTCTACAGCTCCGGCCAGGTGTGCACCAACGGCACCCGCGTGTTCGTGCCGCGCATGCTGCAGGCGCGCTTCGAAGCCAAGGTGCTGGAGCGGGTCAAGCGCATCCGCCTCGGCGATCCGCTGGCCGACGCCACCAACTTCGGCCCGCTGGTGAGCTTCGCGCACATGGAAAGCGTGCTCGGCTACATCGACAAGGGCCGCAGCGAAGGCGCGCGCCTGCTGATCGGCGGCTCGCGCGTGACCGACGGTGACTACGCCAGCGGCGCCTACGTGGCCCCCACCGTGTTCACCGACTGCCGGGACGACATGACCATCGTGCGCGAGGAAATCTTCGGCCCGGTGATGAGCATCCTCGTCTACGACGACGAAGAAGAAGTGATCCGCCGCGCCAACGATACCGACTACGGCCTCGCCGCCGGCGTGGTGACCCGCGACCTGAACCGCGCACACCGGGTCATCCACAAGCTGGAAGCCGGCATCTGCTGGATCAACACCTGGGGCGAGTCGCCGGCCGAGATGCCCGTCGGTGGCTACAAGCAGTCCGGCGTGGGCCGCGAGAACGGCCTGGTCACGCTCGGCCACTACACGCGCATCAAGTCGGTGCAGGTGGAGCTGGGCGACTACGCCTCGGTGTTCTGACCACCGCGCCAGGGCAGGAGCGATCCGCACCTGCCCGAATTGCCGCCCCCTAGCCCCGGCCCTGATCCGGGGACCGTCACCCGCGTTCTCCCGGATAACCGCCGGGCAACAGGAGGAGCCATGCCTCAGGAATTCGACTACATCATCATCGGTGCCGGTTCGGCCGGTAACGTCCTGGCCACCCGCCTGAGCGAAGACGCGGACGTCAGCGTCCTGCTGCTCGAGGCCGGCGGCCCGGACTACCGCCTCGATTTCCGTACCCAGATGCCCGCCGCCCTGGCCTACCCGCTGCAGGGACGCCGCTACAACTGGGCCTACGAGACAGACCCCGAGCCGCACATGAACAACCGGCGCATGGAGTGCGGGCGCGGCAAGGGCCTCGGCGGCTCGTCGCTGATCAACGGCATGTGCTACATCCGCGGCAACGCCCTGGATTTCGACAACTGGGCCAAAGCCAAGGGCCTGGAAGACTGGACCTACCTCGATTGCCTGCCCTACTTCCGCAAGGCGGAAACCCGCGACATCGGGCCCGACGACTACCACGGCGGCGACGGCCCGGTCAGTGTGACCACGCCCAAGGCGGGCAACAACCCGCTGTTCCACGTCATGGTCGAGGCCGGCGTGCAGGCCGGCTACCCGCGCACCTCCGACCTCAACGGCTACCAGCAGGAAGGCTTCGGCCCGATGGACCGGACCGTGACCCCGCAAGGTCGTCGCGCCAGCACCGCACGTGGCTATCTGGACCAGGCCCGCGAGCGTCCGAACCTGACCATCGTCACCCATGCCACCAGCGACCGCATCCTCTTCGACGGCAAGCGCGCCAGCGGCGTCAGCTACCTGCTCGGCAACTCCAACGACGCCCACACCGCCCACGCCCGCCGCGAGGTGCTGCTGTGCGCTGGCGCCATCGCCTCGCCGCAGATCCTGCAACGCTCCGGCGTCGGCCCTGCGGCGCTGCTCGGCGAACTGGACATCGCCCTGGTCCACGATCTGCCGGGTGTCGGGCAGAACCTGCAGGACCATCTGGAGATGTACCTGCAGTACGCCTGCACCAAGCCGGTGTCGCTGTACCCCGCGCTGAAGCTGCACAACCAGCCGGCGATCGGTGCGCAATGGCTGTTCGCCGGCAAGGGTATCGGTGCCAGCAACCAGTTCGAGGCTGGCGGCTTCATCCGCACCCGCCCGGAGTTCGCCTGGCCCAACATCCAGTTCCATTTCCTGCCGGTGGCGATCAACTACAACGGCAGCAACGCGGTGAACGAACATGGCTTCCAGGCCCACGTCGGCTCCATGCGCTCACCGAGCCGTGGCCGCGTCCAGCTCAAGTCCAAGGACCCGCGCCAGCACCCGAGCATCCTCTTCAACTACATGAGCAGCGAACAGGACTGGCAGGAATTCCGCGACGGCATCCGCCTGACCCGCGAGATCATGGCGCAACCGGCGCTCGACCCCTACCGCGGCCGCGAGCTCAGCCCGGGCGCCGACGTGCAGAGCGACGCGCAGCTCGATGCCTTCATTCGCGAGCATGCGGAAACCGCCTTCCACCCGTCCTGCTCGTGCAAGATGGGCGAGGACGACATGGCGGTGGTCGACGGCCAGGGTCGCGTGCATGGCCTGCAGGGCCTGCGCGTGGTGGATGCGTCGATCATGCCGGAGATCATCACCGGCAACCTCAACGCCACCACCATCATGATCGCCGAGAAGATCGCCGACCGGATTCGCGGGCGCCAGCCCCTGCCGCGCAGCACCGCGCCCTACTTCGTGGCGGGCGAGCGTCCGGTACGCGAGGCGCCGCTGCGCAACGCCAACGACCGCCTAGTCGGGTAGTTCCTGGCGGATCATCCAGTGCCCCTCGGGCGGCATCAGCCGGCCGAGGTCGAAATGCCTGAGCGACGCGGCATCGAGCATCTCGATCTGCGGACTGACCAGCTGCGGCAGCTTCTCGCCGTGCAGGCCACGCACCGCCAGGTCCAGCGCGACGCGCGCCTGGATCACCGGCGAATCGGTCGGCGCGGCCAGCACCTGGCCCTCGCGAATCTGCTCCAGCACCCGCTCGGTGGCATAGAAGGACAGCACCTGCGCCCCGGAACCGGTGTTGCGCACCAGCTGCGCGGCGAACGCAGCCGCTTCGGCATTGCCGATCAGGTAGTCGAGTTGCGGATGCTGCTTGAGCAGCTCACGAACCAGCTTGGCCTGACGGCTGCGATCCACCGGTCCGTAGCCGCCGTGGGCCAGGGTGATGGCCTTGCCAGCCAGCGCCTCGCGTAGCCCGCGCTCGGCATCCTGCACCCAGCCGGCATCGGCCGGACCTGGCAACCAGCCGACCCGGATCGGCCGGCCGCCACTGACGTGCACCAGGTAGTCCAGCGTGGCGCGTGTCATGTCGGCGAAATCGACCCGCGAGTGGGCACTGAGCCCCGTGCAGTCCAGGCGATTGATCAGATCGATGACCGGCCTTCCGGCCTGCAACTGCACTTTCGCGGCACTGCACAGGTCATAGGTGTTGATGCTGGCGACGACGAAGGCATCGGCACCCTCGGCCACACAGCGGTCGAACTGTTCGAGCTGCACGTCGCCATGCTCGTAGCCGCCGGCTTCGTAGATGCCGAGACGCACACCCAGGCGCTGTGCCTCCTGATCCAGCCCCCAGGCGACGCCCCACCAGTAGCGGTCCTTGCCGTGCGGCAACAGCGCGCAGATTCGCCATGGCTGGGCTGCCGCCGGCAACGGCCGGTAGTCCAGCATGCGGCCATCGGCCTGGACCGGGTAGGGAAACCATTCCGCTGCCAGGAGCGATTGGCACGCGAGGGAAAGCCACAGGGATATCCAACGCATCAAGCCATCCTTAGCCCGTAACGGGCGATATGCCACCAGAACCAGCGTAGCACCCTCTCCGCCCCACGTTCGGGTTTGCCTGAGCGCTGGCGGCAGCCTAGAGTGAAGCGCGCAGATCACGAGAACAGCATGACCAGCCCCACCCCGCTCGATCCGAGTACCGCCCGCCTGCTGCCATGGATAGTCGCCATCGCCTTCTTCATGCAGACGCTGGACGGCACCATCCTCAATACCGCCCTCCCGGCCATGGCCCGCGACCTGGCCGAGGACCCGCTGCGCATGCAGTCGGTGGTGATCGCCTACATGCTCACCGTGGCGCTGCTGATCCCGGCCTCGGGCTGGATGGCCGACCGTTTCGGCACACGGCGCATCTTCTTCGGCGCCATCGCCCTGTTCAGCCTGGGTTCGCTGTTGTGCGCCCTGTCCACCTCGCTGGGCATGCTGATCGCGGCGCGTGTCATCCAGGGCCTCGGCGGTGCCCTGATGATGCCGGTGGGGCGCCTGGTGGTGCTGCGCGCCTACCCGCGCTCGGAGCTGGTGCGCATCATGAGCTTCATCACCCTGCCCGGCCTACTCGGACCGCTGATCGGTCCCACGCTCGGCGGCTGGCTGGTGGAAGTGGCCAGCTGGCACTGGATCTTCCTGATCAACCTGCCGGTCGGGCTGCTCGGTTGCTGGGCCGCGCTGCGGCACATGCCTGACCTACGCGGCCCGGAACGCAGCCGCTTCGACACGGCGGGCTTCCTGCTGTTCGGCGCCGCCATGCTGCTGATCACCGTGGCCCTGGAAGGCCTCGGCGAACTGCACCTGCCGACCCTGCGCGTGGTCCTGCTGCTGCTCGGCGGCATGGCCTGCCTCGCCGCCTACTGGCTACGCGCCGGGCGTATCGAACAACCCCTGTTCGCCCCCTCGCTGTTCCACACCCGCAGCTTCGCCGTGGGCATCATCGGCAACCTCTTCGCCCGCCTGGGCAGCGGCGCGCTGCCCTTTCTCACGCCGCTGCTGCTGCAACTGGCGATGGGCTATTCCCCGGCTCAGGCCGGCATGAGCCTGATTCCCCTGGCCCTGGCCGCCATGGCGGTGAAACCCCTGGCCAAGCCGCTGATCGAACGCATCGGCTACCGCAACATCCTCACCAGCAACACCCTGCTGCTCGGCGCCCTGATCGCCAGCCTGGCGCTGGTGGATGCCGGGACCTCGACCCTGCAACTGATCGTCCAGCTGAGCCTGATCGGAGCCTGTAACTCGCTGCAGTTCACCGCGATGAACACCGTGACCCTGATCGACCTGGACAACCGCGACGCCAGCAGCGGCAACAGCCTGCTGTCGGTGGTGGTGCAACTGGCGATGGGCCTCGGCGTCGCCTCCGCAGCCGCCCTGCTCAGTGGCTTCAGCCAGGAATTCGCAGGTGACGGTCAGGTGCTCCAGGCGTTCCAGGCCACCTACCTGTGCGTGGGCCTGCTGTCGATGCTGGCCGCCGCGATCTTCCTCCAGCTGGATCCCCGGGAGGGACGCGGCGGGCGGACCGTGCAGCTGCCGACGGACGACTGAAGAACTGCCGGCATAGTTACAGAAGCGCCGGACCCGGCCTGCTACACTGCGGCCCTGTTTCACCAGCCCCGAGCCCTTGCCGTGACCGCCACCGCCTTCGCCAGCCTTCCCCTTTCCGCCGCCATGCAGGCCAATCTCGCCGCCATCGGCTATGCCGAGATGACGCCCATCCAGGCCGCCAGCCTGCCGCTGATGCTCAAGGGCCGTGACCTGATCGCCCAGGCCAAGACCGGCAGCGGCAAGACCGCGGCCTTCGGCATCGGCCTGCTGCATCCGCTCAACCCGCGCTACTTCGGCTGCCAGGCCCTGGTGCTGTGCCCGACCCGCGAGCTGGCCGATCAGGTGGCCAAGGAACTGCGCCGCCTGGCGCGAGCCGCCGACAACATCAAGGTCCTCACCCTCTGCGGTGGCGTACCCTTCGGCCCGCAGATCGGCTCGCTGGAGCACGGCGCGCACGTCATCGTCGGCACCCCGGGACGCGTGCAGGAACACCTGCGCAAGGGCACGCTGAAGGTCGACGGTCTCAACACCCTGGTGCTCGACGAGGCCGACCGCATGCTCGACATGGGCTTCGTCGACAGCATCAGCGAGATCATCGAGCAGACCCCGGCCCGGCGCCAGACACTGCTGTTCTCCGCCACCTATCCGGCCGGCATCGAACAGCTCGCCGCACGCTTCCTGCGCAACCCGGAGCGGGTCGAGGTCGAGGCACTGCACGACGACGGGCAGATCGAACAACGCTTCTACGAGATCGCCCCGGGCCAGCGCATGGAGGCGGTCAGCACCTTGCTGCGGCATTTGCGCAAGCAGCCGGTCGTGGCCTTCTGCGCCACGCGCCAGCAATGCGACGAGCTGGCCAGGCAACTGGAGGCGGAGAAGATTTCCGCCGCGGCCCTGCACGGCGACCTAGAGCAGCGCGAACGCGACCAGATCCTCGCCCTGTTCGCCAACCGCAGCCTCAGCGTGCTGGTGGCCACCGACGTCGCGGCGCGCGGCCTGGACATCGCCGGCCTGGAGATGGTGATCAACGTCGAGCTGAGCCGGGATGCCGAGGTACACATCCACCGCATCGGCCGCAGCGGACGGGCCGGTGAGAAAGGCCTGGCGCTGAGCCTGGTGGCGCCGGCCGAAGCCGGCCGCGCCCAGGCCATCGAAGCCCTGCAAGGCAAGGAACTGGCCTGGTACCCGCTGCCCGCCGCGAAAGCCAGCGGTGAGCCGCTGCTGCCGCCGATGCACACGCTGTGCATCGGCGCCGGGCGCAAGGACAAGCTGCGCCCCGGCGACATTCTCGGCGCGCTGACCGGGGACGCGGGCATCGGTGGCGACCAGGTCGGCAAGATCGCCCTGTTCGATCACCAGGCCTATGTCGCCGTTCAGCGCGACGTCGCCCGCAAGGCCCTGAGTCGCCTTGCAGAGGGCAAGATCAAGGGCCGATCTTTGCGTGTGCGTCTAGTGTAAGGCTGATATAAAGCATTAAATGGCCTGGGGCCGGAGTCACCCATGCGCAATATTCTGGTCATCGAAGACAGCCCGCTGGTACTGAAGATCCTCGAGCATCTGTTCCGCCAGGAACCGGATCTGGAGCCGATCTTCTGTGCCTCGCTGGCCGAAGCCGAAGTGATGCTGGACACCTCCTCCGACCTGTTCTTCGCCGCCATCGTCGACCTGCACCTGCCGGACGCGCCCAATGGCGAGAGCGTCGACCTGGTGATGCGCTATCACCTGCCCTGCATCGTGCTCAGTGGCAGCTACAACGAGCAGCGCCGCGACGAGCTGCTGATGAAGGGCGTGGTCGACTACGTGCTCAAGGAAAGCCAGCACTCCTACGAATACGCCTTCCGCCTGTTGCACCGGCTCGATCACAACAGTCACATCAAGATCCTCATCGCCGACGACTCTGACGCCCAGCGCCACTACATCCGCCATATTCTCGAGCCGCACCATTACCAGATCATCGAGGCCCGCGACGGCAAGGAGACCCTGCGTCAGCTCAACGAGCATCCGGACCTCGACCTGCTGGTGCTCGATCACTCCATGCCCGGCGTCAGCGGCTTCGAGCTGGTCAAGCTGCTGCGGCAGAAGCTGCGGCTCAACGACCTGATCATCATCGGTGTCTCCGCCGACCCCAAGGGTTCGCTCAGCGCCCAGTTCATCAAGCACGGGGCCGACGATTTCCTGCGCAAGCCGTTCTGCCCCGAGGAACTGAACTGCCGGGTGATGTCGACCCTGGAACGCCGCGACCTGCTGCGCGCCCTGAAGAAAGCCGCCGAATACGATGCCCTGACCGGGCTGAGAAACCGCCGCGCGTTCTACGAACAGGGCATGCAGATTCTGCAGCAGGCCCAGCGCGACAGCCGCCACATCAGCGTGGCGATGCTCGACCTCGATCATTTCAAGCAGATCAACGACGGCTTCGGCCACGCCAGCGGCGACAGCGCGCTGGTGGTCTTCGCCCGCGCCCTGAGCAGTTTTTTCCCGGACATGCTCCTGGGGCGCCTCGGCGGCGAGGAATTCGCCCTGCTCACGCTGCACGGCGCCGATCACGTGGACCAGGCACTGGAGAAGCTGCGCCAGCACTGCGCCGGCCTGCACTACGCCGTCGGTGCGCCGCCGCTGTCGTTCAGCGCCGGGCTGTATCACGGTGAGCCGGAGGACCTGGAGAGCCTGCTGCACGAGGCCGATATCCGCCTGTACCGGGCCAAGCAGCAGGGCCGCGCCCGCACCGTTCTGGCCTGATCAGAAGCCGTGGCGGCGAAACGTCGCGGCATAGCTGCCATCGTCGCGCATGGCCTGAATCGCCGCATCGAAGCGCTCGACGATCGCCTTGTGCTCGGGATGACTCAGACGCACCAGAATGTGCAGGCCGTTCTCGCTCAGCGGCTGCGGCAGGAACTCCAGGCCATCACGCAGCATGCTCAGGCTGCGCCCTAGCTGATGCCGCGCCACCAGTTCATCCTCGAGCGCCAGCTCCACCCGCCCGGCGTTGAGCATGCGCGCGGCAATCTCGAAGCTGCTGACGCCGACCTTGTGCAGGTCCGGGTCGTTGTCGAATGCCTTGGAATAGGCGTAGCCCCTGACCACCGCAATGCTGTGCGGATAGAGATCGGCCAGGCGCTGAAAGCGGATATCGCCGCCCTTGCGCTGCAGGAAGCGGATGCGATTGATCAGGTACGGCTGCGAGAAATGACCGAACCGCGTGCGTTCCACGCTGTACCAGGCATTGATCAGCACATCGTAATCACCCCGTTTGAGCCCCAGCACGGCCCGTTCCCAGGGCACCTCGGCATAGTGGGTGCGGTATCCGGCACGCTCGAGGGCCTGCTCCACCAGGTCACTGGCCAGGCCGTTGCCGGGTAGCCGCTGATCGGTGAACGGTGGCCAGGGGTCGGCCACCAGCCGCAACGATTCGGCCGCCGCCAACGCAGGCAACGACATCAGCAGCAACAGCCAGGCGCGCAACAGGGGCATCGACGGCGGTCCATCCGGGGTGGGCCCCTGTAGTGATAGCAGCCCTGATGGCCAGCGTCACTGTCTCGCCCCTGACACAACCACAAATGCCCTGGGATCTGCACACTTCGCCGCCATGCCGGCCTCGACCGCTTCGGGTAAACTTCGCGGGTTTTCGCGCAGCCGATCCTGCGCCAGCCAGGGGAATCTTTCGTGTTGCAAACCGAGGTACTGATCATCGGCGCGGGTGCCGCCGGCCTGATGTGCGCAGCCACTGCAGCGGCCCGCGGGCGCAAGGTGCTGGTGCTGGACCATGCCAACAAGGCCGGCAAGAAGATTCTCATGTCAGGAGGCGGTCGCTGCAACTTCACCAACCTGTACTGCGAGCCGGCCAACTTCCTCTCCGGCAACCCGCACTTCTGCAAATCGGCGCTGGCGCGCTTCACCCAGTGGGACTTCATCGGCCTGGTGGCCAAGCATGCTGTGCCCTACCACGAGAAGAAGCTCGGCCAGCTGTTCTGCGACCACAAGTCCAGCGACATCCTCGAGCTGCTGCTGGCCGAATGCGCCGAGTCAGGCGCCGAGATTCGCCTGAACACGGCCGTGCAGAGCATCGACAAGGCCGCACAGGGCTTCCTCCTGCACACCGACCTGGGCGAGGTGGCCTGCCAGTCGCTGGTGATCGCCACCGGTGGCCTGTCCATCCCGACCCTGGGCGCCACCGGCTTCGGCTACCAGGTGGCCAGGCAGTTCGGCCATACGCTGCTGCCGACCCGCGCCGGCCTGGTGCCCTTCACGGTCACCGAACCGCAGCTCAAGGCGCTGTGCACGGAATTGTCCGGCACCTCGGTGGAGGACTGCCGGGTCAGTTGCAACGGCCAGAGCTTCGTCGAGAACATCCTCTTCACGCACCGTGGCCTCTCCGGCCCGGCGATCCTGCAGATATCGTCCTACTGGCAACCCGGCGACACCCTGCATATCGACCTGCTGCCGCACATCGACCTGCCCGAGTGGCTGGCCACGCAGCAGCGCGAGCGGGGCAACAGCGAGCTGAAGACCCTGCTGGCCGAGCTGTTCACCCGCAAGATGGCGACGCTGCTGGTCGACAGCTGGTTCGTCAACAAGCCGCTGAAGCAGTACACCCCGGCGGAACTGACGGCGATCGCCGAGCGCCTGTCCGACTGGCAACTGGTACCGGCCGGCACCGAGGGCTATCGCACCGCCGAGGTCACCCTGGGCGGGATCGACACCCACGAGGTGTCCTCGAAGACCCTGGAGTCGCTCAAGGTCCCCGGGCTGTACTTCATCGGCGAGGTGCTGGACGTCACCGGGCATCTCGGCGGCTTCAACTTCCAGTGGGCCTGGGCCTCGGGCTACGCCGCCGCCCAGTTCGTCTAGCAGAAGGCCGGGAACTGCCGGGGCAGCGCGCACTCTGCTACATACAGCACATGCGCCCGTGCGCGCCACAAGGACAGTCCCGCCCCATGACCCTCGAACAAGGCCAGATCTTCGCCATTCTCGTCGCCAGCATGGGGCTGTTCATCTGGGGCCGCTGGCGGCACGACGTGGTCGCCCTCGGCGCCCTGCTGGCCTGTGTCATCGTCGGCCTGGTGCCCGAGCGCGAGGCCTTCACCGGCTTCGGCCACCCGGCGGTGATCACCGTGGCCTGCGTGCTGGTACTCAGCTACGGCCTGCAACGCACCGGCGCGGTCAACCGCCTGGCCCTGCGCCTGATTCCCAGTGGCTCCGGCGTACTGCTGTCGATCGCCGCCCTGACCGGCCTGGGCGCCCTGCTGTCGGCGTTCATGAACAACGTCGGCGCCCTCGCCCTGCTGATGCCCATCGCCCTGCAGATCGCCTCGCGTCTGGAAATGCCGCCAGGGCGCATCCTCATGCCGCTGGCCTTCGGCACCATCCTCGGCGGCATGACCACGCTGATCGGCACGCCACCGAACCTGATCGTCTCCAGCTTTCGCGCACAGCACGGCGACGGCCCCTTCGCCATGTTCGACTTCAGCCCGGTCGGTGTCGCCGTGGCGCTGGCCGGCGTGCTGTTCATCACCCTGCTCGGCTGGCGCCTGGTCCCCAGACGCGAGGTCGGCAATGCCGCCAGCTTCGATACCGGCCACTACCTGACCGAGGCCCGGGTCAAGGAAGGTGGCGTGGCCCAGGGCAAGACCCTGCGCGAGATCGAGCAGTTGCTCGACGAAGCCGACGCCCAGGTGGTCGCCATGGTGCGCAACAAGCTGCGCCTGAGCGCGCCCAACCCGCGCCGGGTGCTGCAGGCCGACGACGTGCTGGTGATCGAGGCCGACCCGGAGGAACTGGGTGAAGTGCTCAGCCAGCTGGACCTGCTGCTGGAGGCCGCACGCGAGGCCGAGGAGGCGGAGCAACGCGAGGAGCAGGACAACGACAAGGACGCGGAAAAGAAGGACAGCAACGGCGACGAACGCACCCTGCTGGAACTGCTGGTCAAGCCGGACTCGTCGCTGATCGGACGATCCGCCAGCAGCACGCGCCTGCGCAGCCGCTACGCCATCAACCTGCTGGCCATCTCACGCCAGAGCCATCGTTCGATCAAGCGCCTGCGTTCGACCCTCATCCAGAACGGTGACGTGCTGCTGATGCAGGGCAGCGCCGAGGACATCGGCGAGTTCGCCAACGACTACGGCTGCGTGCCCCTGGCGGCGCGCGCCATCAACATCCCCGACCCGCGCCAGGCCAACCTGGCCCTCGGCATCATGCTCCTGGCCATTGCCGCGGCGGCCTTCGGCCTGCTCTCTGCGGCGATAGCCTTCGCCACCGGCGTACTGGCCTACATGCTGCTGCGCCTGGTGCCCCTGCGCGCCGTCTATGAGGCCATCGACTGGCCGGTGATCGTCCTGCTCGGCGCCCTGATCCCGGTGGCCGGGGCGATGTCATCGAGCGGCGCGGCCGACCTGCTGGCCCGCCTGCTGATGGAGCACCTGGCCCAGGGCAATCCGATCATCATCGTCACCCTGCTGCTGGTGGTGACCATGACCCTGTCGGACTTCATGAACAACGCCGCTACCGCCGCCGTTATGTGCCCGATCGCCCTGAGCGCCGCGAGCCAGCTCGGCGTCAGCCCGGATGCGCTGCTGATGGCCGTGGCCATCGGTGCCTCGTGCTCGTTCCTGACCCCCATCGGTCACCAGAACAACACACTGATCCTCAGCCCCGGCGGCTTTCGCTTCGGCGATTACTGGCGCCTGGGCCTGCCACTGGAGATTCTCGTGGTCGCGCTGAGCGTACCGATGCTGCTGTGGGTCTGGCCGCTGTAAAGGGTCTTCAGGGCGGCAGCGGCAGGCCGGGCAGCCATTTGTGGTAGATGGCGGCGAAGCTGCCATCGGCCTTCATCGCATCGAGCGCCTCTTGCCAGCGCGCCAGCAATCGCGGGTCGGTGTCCTGCGAAAAGGCGATGTAGGAATCACTGTGCAGGAACACCAGCAGCTGCTCCACCTCCCCCACGGCCAGCCCGCCACCGTCGAGCAGGGCATTGAGGCTGAGGTCATCCAGCGCCATCAGCTTGACCCGGCCACGCTTGAGCATGCGTATCACCTGGTCCGGGCCCGCCACCGGATACAGGTTGGTGAAGCCATGCGCCAGCAGGTGCTGATGGCTGTACCAGTCACGCGGTACCGCGATCTTGCCCACCTGGCGAGCCTGTTCGAAGTCATCCAGCTGCAGCCCGCTCCTGCGCAGGGCATAGAAGGACGTGGTGTTGCGCGTCAGCGGCCCGACCCAGTGAAACAGCTTCTCGCGCTCGGGGATGCGCATCGTGACGAACAACCCGGTATTCGGCCTGACCTGCGCCTGCTGGTAACCCCGTGCCCAGGGCACGACCTCGATGGGCGCCGTGTCGCCGGTGCGCCGCATGATCTCGAGCACCACCTCGGTGGCCAGACCGGTCGGCTTGCCATCGTCCCGGCTGAAGTTGATCGGCGGGTACTCTTCGGTATACAGCCGCAAGCGTTCGGCCTGCGCAACGCCCTGGAAACCGAAGCCAACGAGCAACGCCAACAACACATGCACATAGCGAGCGAACACGGCCGTATCCTCAAGCGCGAGATACCTCATTCAGCTTAGTCAGTGCACCCGCCGCCTGCCGCCAACGCTGGCGAACGGCGCGACACAGGACGACATCCCCTGCGGCTAGAGCTGCTCGAGCAGGCTGGCCGGTGAATGGAATTTCAACCCGTGCGCCTCGGCGACGCTGCCGCAGGTGATCACGCCGCGCGCGACGTTGAGACCGGCAAGCAGATGCGCATCGTCCTCCAGCGCCCTGCGCGTGCCCTTCTGCGCCAGCGCCACGACGAAGGGCAAGGTGGCGTTGTTCAGCGCCAGGGTCGAGGTGCGCGCGACCGCCCCCGGCATGTTGGCCACGCAGTAATGCACGACATCGTCGACCACGTAGGTGGGCTCGGCATGCGTGGTGGCATGCGAGGTCTCGGCGCAGCCACCCTGGTCGATGGCCACGTCCACCAGCACAGCCCCGGCCTTCATCCGCTTGACCATCTCGGCGGTGACCAGCTTGGGCGCCGCCGCACCGGGAATCAGCACACCACCGATCACCAGATCGGCGGCAAGCACCTGCTCGCGCACCGCCGCGCGGGTCGAGTAGAGCGTGGTGATACGGTTGCCGTACTGGCTGTCGAGGCGGCGCAGGGCGTCCACGCTGCGGTCCAGCACGGTGACATCCGCCCCCAGCCCTACCGCCATCGCCAGCGCATGGCTGCCGACCACGCCACCGCCAAGAATCACCACCTTGCCAGGCGCCACGCCCGGCACGCCACCAAGCAGCACGCCACGACCGCCGCGCGCCTTCTCCAGGCAGCCGGCGCCGGCCTGGATCGACATGCGCCCGGCCACCTCCGACATCGGTGCCAGCAACGGCAAGCGCCCCTGTGCATCGGTGACCGTCTCGTAAGCGATACAGGTAGCGCCGCCGGCCATCAGCTCTTCAGTCTGCGGACGATCAGGGGCCAGGTGCAGGTAGGTGAACAGCGTGTGCTGCGGCCGCAGCTTGGCGCGTTCCACCGCCAGGGGCTCCTTGACCTTGACGATCAACTGCCCCTGCTGGAACACCTCGCTCGAATGGCTGGCGATCTGGGCGCCCGCCTCACGGTAATCCTCGTCGGCGAAGCCGATGGCCGCACCGGCCTGGGTCTCGACCCATACCTCATGCCCCAGGGCCGTCAGCTCGGCAACCGATTGCGGCGTAAGGCCGACGCGATATTCGTGGTTCTTGATTTCCTTGGGTACGCCGATTCGCATGACCGTCTCCAACCATTGCGGGCCAACAACCTCAAGTCTAGGAAAACGTGCGGCAGCTCACAGGAAAATCCATGAGAAATTTCGGCTCCGGCGTATTGATGGGGGAAGCCATGCGGAAAGCGAGGCGCCAGACCGAGAGCAATCAGGCGCCACGCAGCGGTAGCCGCTGACGGGTCCGAAGGAGGAACTCCAGCCGGCCAGATAGCGCGTGCCGGACGAATGCCAGGCCACAAGCCCGGCACTCGGGTTCGCCGGTACGGCTCCCGTCACTGCCCGAACAGCAGCTTGCGCGCTTCGGCGGTCAGCAGTGCCTGGGGGTCTTCGTTGACCTTCTCCACCAGCGCATAGGCCCGTTGCACGGCCGGGCGTGCGCCGATGCGCTCGAGCCAGGCGGCCATGTTGGGGAAGTCCTCCAGCCGCTGCCGCTGCATCTCCCACAGCTTGGCCCAGGGATAGATGGCCATGTCGGCGATGGAGTAGTCGCCCGCCACGTAGTCGCGCCCGGCCAGCTGGCGATCCAGCACGCCGTACAGTCGCGCGGTCTCTTTCACGTAGCGCTCGATGGCATAGGGAATCGGCTCCGGCGCGTAACGCACGAAATGGTGGTTCTGCCCCGCCATCGGTCCGACACCGCCCATCTGCCAGTACAGCCACTGCAGGACCTCGAAGCGGGCACGCGTCTCGCACGGCAGGAACTGGCCACTCTTGTCCGCCAGGTATTCGAGGATCGCCCCGGACTCGAACAGGGCGATGGGCTCGCCGCCGTCGTCCGGGGCATGATCGACGATGGCCGGAATGCGGTTGTTCGGTGCGATCTTGAGGAACTCGGGGGCGAACTGCTCGCCCTTGCCGATATGCACCGGGCGCACGCTGTACTCCAGCCCGGCTTCCTCGAGCAGGATGCTGACCTTGTGACCGTTCGGGGTGGTCCAGTAGTAAAGGTCGATCATTGGCTTTCCTCCACTTGGGTCGGGGCCCGCCTGACCGGGCCGTGAGTGCTTTCGTAAGCCTGCAGAATGCGCGAGAACCAGGCGCCGAAGGCCGAATCATCGGCCCAGGGCTGCACGCCCAGGCACCAGGCCCAGAACATCAACCCGGCCAGCAGGTAGTCGCAACCGCCCGCCTCCTGGCCATCCAGGTACGGCTGCTCGCTCAACCAGCTCTCCAGCGGGGCGATGGCCTCGCGAAACAGCCGCTCGCCGCCTTCCGGGTCGGCGAACGCCTCCAGGCTCATGCCCAGCGCCTTCTCCCGGGTGCTGCGGAAATAGTCACGGTCGACCGGGTCGATCACCTGCCAGACGCGTGGCACCAGCATCTTCAGCAACGGCATGCGCACCGCATGGAAGCTCAACTTCTCGACCAGGCGTGCCCGTTGGCTCGCCTGCGCGTCGCCCAGCAAGGGCTGCGCCGGGTAGCGTCGGTCGAGGTAGGCGAAAATGGCCAGGCTGTCGTTGATCGCTTCGTCGCCATCGGTCAGCACCGGCACCAGCTTCTGCCCGGAGAAGGCGATGGCCTCCTTGTCGGTGAAGTGAATCGGCCGGCTCTGGCAATCCAGCCCCTTGTGGGCCAGCGCCAGACGCACTCGCCAGCAGTAGGGTGAGAACAGCAGCTCGCGGTCGGCACCGCACAGTTCGAACAATTCCCGCATATCGCCTTCCTTTAAGAACCAATCAGTCCAAAATTAAGCGAACGAAGCCCCGCACAGGCGTCTTCATACGCTATTCAAGCTCGCCATCACCACCGCCACGGTGGTTCGAATCGATGCGGCGGGCAGCCCCGACTTGACCTGGGTGCGCAGCCCGCTCATCACGCATTGCAGATAGCCGGCCAGCGCCACCCGATCGTCGCAGCCGCTCAGCTCGCCGCAAGCGACGGCGCGTTCCAGCGCCTGTTCGAAAACCTGGCAGATACCGGCCGTGGCCTGCTGCAGGACCGGCACCAGGGCCGGCTCCGACAGCGAAAACTCGTTGGCCACGTTGACCAGCATGCAACCACGCGGCACACCATCGGGCCCATCGTCCTCGAGCACGCTGAGCAGACGCTCGCGAATGAAGCCCAGCGGCGAGGCGCTGGCAGCCAGTTGCTCGAGCATCAGGGCGCGACGCTGCGCCACGTACAGGCTGAACGCGGCGACGAACCAGGCCTGCTTGCTCGGGTAGGTCTGGTACAGGCTGCTCTTGGACAGGCCGGTGGCTGCCTGCAGGTCCTGTAGCGATGCGGCTTCATAGCCGCGCTGCCAGAACAGCTGCATGGCATTCTCCAGCGCCCGGTCCGGGCAGAAGCTCTTGGGGCGTCCACGTGTCGTCATGCCGCGAACTTTAGAACCGATCAGTCCATAAATCAATCCCAGCGCTGCGCGAAGTCGCTGATATCCAGTGACCGCCGAGTTCCGGTAGGCTGCTCGCATCTTCTGCGATCAGGTCCGCCATGCCCCGTCCACGCCTTCGCCAATCACTGCGCCGCCTCTGGGCGCTGGACAAGTTCAGCGCCAGCCTGCGGGTGTTCATCGCCCTCGCCGGCGCACTGGCACTGTGTGGCTGGCAGGGCTGGACGCATGCGCTGATCCCGCTGTTTCTCGGCATCATCGCCAGCGCCCTGACCGAGACCGATGACAGCTGGCAGGGGCGCCTGGGCACGGTGCTGGTGACGCTGGTCTGTTTCAGCGCGGCGGCCTATGCCGTCGAGTGGCTGTTCCCTTATCCCTGGCTGTTCGTCGCTGCCCTGGCCCTGTCGGCATTCTGCCTGACCATGCTGGGCGCCCTTGGCGAGCGCTTCGCCACCCTCGGCTCCGGCACACTGATTCTCGCGGTATACAGCATGATCGGCGTGGAGCAGCGCGGCGGCGTCGCCGGCCTGTGGCTGGAACCCTTGCTGCTGGTGGCCGGCGCGGCCTGGTATGGCGTGCTGTCGGTGATCTGGCAGGGATTGTTCGCCCATCAACCGGTCCAGCACAGCCTGGCCCGCCTGTTTCGCGAGTTGGGCAAGTACCTCAAGCTCAAGGCGGCGCTGTTCGAGCCGCTGCGCCAGCTCGATGTCGAGCAGCGACGCCTGGCCCTGGCGCAACAGAACGGCCGGGTGGTGTCGGCACTCAACGCCGCCAAGGAGATCATTCTGCATCGGGTCGGCAATGGCCGCCCCGGCCCCAAGGTCAATCGCTACCTGAAGCTGTACTTCCTCGCCCAGGACATTCACGAGCGCGCCAGCTCGTCGCACTACCCCTACAACGAACTGGCCGAGGCCTTCTTCCACAGCGACGTGCTGTTCCGCTGCCAACGCCTGTTGCGTTTGCATGGCGAAGCCTGCCAACGCCTGGCCGGCGCCATCGAACTGCGCCAGCCGTTCGAATACCGCGAACTGTGCAGCCAGGCCCTGGAAGACCTGCACGCCTCGCTCGATCACCTGCACCTGCAGAGCAACCCGGCCTGGCGCCACCTGCTGCGCTCACTGGGGGCGCTGGCCGGCAACCTGGCCACCCTCGACCAGTTGCTCGGCAACGCCAGCAACCCCGATGCCCTGGCCGACGAGCAGGACAGCAGCCTGCTGGACCGCGAGCCACATTCGCTGCGTGAAGTCGGGGAGCGCATCAGCCAGCAGCTCACCCCCACCTCGCTGCTGTTCCGCCATGCCCTGCGCCTGTCCATCGCCCTGGCCGCAGGCTATGGCCTGCTGCACCTGATCCACCCGACGCAGGGCTACTGGATCCTGTTGACCACGCTGTTCGTCTGCCAACCGAACTACGGCGCCACCCGTCTCAAGCTGGTGCAGCGCATCGCCGGCACGCTGCTCGGCCTCGGCATCGGCTGGGCGCTGTTCGACCTATTCCCCGATCCGCGCATCCAGGTGCTGTTCGCGGTGGTCGCCGGGGTGGCGTTCTTCGCCACCCGCAGCACACGCTATACGCTGGCCACGGCGGCGATCACCTTGCTGGTGCTGTTCTGCTTCAACCAGATCGGCGACGGCCACGGCCTGTTCATGCCACGCCTGATCGATACCCTGCTCGGTGGCCTGCTCGCCGGTCTGGCGGTGTTCCTGATCCTCCCCGACTGGCAGGGTCGGCGCCTGGGCAACATGCTGGCCAACACCCTGAGCTGCAACAGCGCCTATCTGCGGCAGATCATCGCCCAGTACGCCCAGGGCAAGCGCGACGACCTCGGTTATCGCCTGGCGCGGCGCAACGCGCACAATGCCGACGCCGCACTGTCCACGACCCTCGGCAACATGCTCATGGAGCCGGGGCACTTCCGCAAGGACGCCGACCTGGGCTTCCGCTTCCTGGTGCTCTCGCACACCCTGCTCAGCTACCTCTCGGGACTCGGCGCACACCGCGGCGAGCAACTGCCCCAGGCGACCCAGGCCCAGTTGCTGGAACAGGCCGAGAAACTCGCCGGCAGCCTGGACGACATCGCTGCCGGCCTGCGCGGCGAGCGGCCACTGGCGATCCACAGTGACGAGGAGCAGACCCTGGCGCAGAACCTGGAGCAGATCGCCGATGACGCCGACGAGCGCCAGCGCCTGGTGCAGACGCAGTTGGCGCTGATCTGCCGCCAGCTGGCACCGTTGCGGACCCTGGGCGCGCACCTGCACAAGGACGCCCGAACCCCGAGGCACTAGCTGTCGAGGGAGGCTTTCTGCCACTATTCGTGGCATGCCGGTTCTCCAGGCCCAGCCCATGCCAGCCAATCGACGCCCCACCGCTGACTTTTCGGTCTCGCTGCCGGGCCTGCTCATGGTGCTCTGCCTGCTGCTGGCCGGCCCGGCAGTGCACGCCGAGATGCGCCTCGCCGAGAACACGCCGACGCAGGACCTGTACGGCCAGGTCGACTTCCTGGCCGATCCGCAGGGCACATCGAGCCTGGCCGACGTCATGCGCAACAATGCGCCATTCCACACCTCGCTGACCCGACGCGACCTGAGCTTCGGCTATATACCCGGCGTGATCTGGTTGCGCCTGCCGCTGCTGTCGGAGGCGAAGCACACGCGCACCTGGCGCCTGGAGCTCAGCTACGCCTCGCTGGACGAAGTGCGCCTGTACGATGTCGGTGCCGACGGCATCCGGCAGTCACGCAGCGGAGACACCGTGCCCTATGCGCAGCGCAGTGTCGGCCACCGCAACCCCGTGTTCGACATCGTCCTGCAACCGGGAGAGCGCCGTACGCTGTACCTGCGTGTCGACTCACGCGGCAGCATGACCCTCAGCGGCACCCTGATGTCGCTGCGCGACTTCGAACAGCACAGCCAGATTGGTTACCTGGTGCATGCCATCTACTTCGGCGTGCTGATCGCCCTGGGCTTGTACAACCTGCTGCTGTTCCTGGCACTGCGCGAGCGTCCCTTTCTCAGCTACGTGTCGTTCATGTTCGCCTTCGCCCTCAGCGTGCTCTCGCTGAACGGCCTCGGCGCCCAGTACCTGTGGTCGCAGGCTGCCCCCTGGAGCAATCGCATGCTGCCGGTCAGCCTGACGCTGGCGGCACTGCTCTCGGTGGTATTCGCCCGCAGTTTCCTTGACACCCGCCAGTGGCTGCCGCGCTGGGACAAGGGGCTGCTGGTGCTGTGCGCCGCCATCGCCGCTGCCGTGCTGGCGACCATCGTGCTCCCCGTGCAACGGGCCCTGCAGCTCATGTCACTGACCGGCCTGAGCGCCACTCTGACACTGCTGCTCACCAGCTTCGTCTGCGTCGGCTACCGGGTACCCGGTGCCCGTCTGTTCGCCCTGGCCTGGCTGATGCTGCTGAGCGGCGCGGTGCTGCTGGCGCTGCGCAATTTCGCGCTGATCCCATCGAACTTCCTCACCCTCTACTCCATGCAGATCGGCTCAGGGCTGGAGATGATCCTGCTGTCCTTCGCCCTGGCCGCACGCTTCAACGAACTGAAACGGCAACGCGAAGCGGCCTTGCAACTCAACGAGCAGGTGCTGGCCAAGCGCGTGACCGAACGCACCCAGGCGCTCGAGCATGCCAATCTGCGCCTCAGCGAGCTGGCCATGCAGGACCCACTGACCGGCCTGGCCAATCGCACTGCCCTGCAACAGTATCTGGAGCAGGCCCTGGCGCGCAGCAGCAGGCGCAACGAGCTGCTGGCGGTGATGCTGATCGACCTGGATGGTTTCAAACCGATCAACGACCAGCACGGCCATGCCTTCGGCGACCAGGTGCTGGCCGAAGTCGCACGGCGCATGCGCCAGTACGTCCGCGACGTCGACCTGCCCGCCCGGCTCGGCGGCGACGAGTTCGTGGTGGTCTGCGAGAACGTGCAATCGGCCGACGCGGCGCAGGACCTCGCCAGGCGTTTGCTGGAGGGGCTCGACACACCCATGTACCTGGAGGGTCGGGCCGTACGGGTCGGTGCCAGCATCGGTGTAGCCCTGACTCAGGGTCACGAGGATGCCACCGACCTGATCCGCCAGGCCGACAGCGCCATGTACCAGGCCAAGGCCCAGGGCCGCAACCGCGTCTGCCTGGCGCAGCCCTGACGGATCAGGCCTTGGCGCACGCCTCCAGCTGTAACGGCATGCAGTGTTCGAGCAGCCCCATTTCGATGGAGTAGCGGATCAGCTCGGTGTCGCGCTCCAGCCCCAGCTTCTGCATGGCGGTAGTCTTCTGCGTACTGATGGTTTTCTTGCTGCGATGCAGGCGCTCGGCGATCTCGTTGACCTTCAGCCCCGAAACGAACAGGCGCACCACTTCCAGTTCGCGCGGGCTCAGCACACCGAAGCCGGCCCTGCGTGGGCTGTTGTTCATCAGCGTGGCGATGCGCGGTGACAGGTAGCGCCCCTTGGCCATCGCCCCCTGGATGGCCGGCAGCAGATGGCTGAGTGGGTCGCGCTTGCTGAGGATGCAGGAAATACCCGACGAAGCCAGTGCATGGAGGATGCTCGGATTCTCCTGCATGGTCAGCACCACGATATTGAGGTTGGGATACTTGCGCCGGATCAGCTGGAACAGGCTCAACCCACCGCTGTGCCCGGCGGCGGGGAGGATATAACCCGACAGCAGCACATCGAAGTCCTGGTCATGGCCTTCGAGCCGCTCCAACAAACGCGCCGGCCCCTGCACCGAGTCCACGATGGAAACACCGGGGCTGGCAAACAGCGCCTGCCTTATACCGGCACAGACAACAGGATGGTCGTCCGCGACCAGCAAGCGAATCATTTCATTGTTCATTGTATAAACCCTATCTCTGATGACAGTCCCTGTCGCAGGCTTGCCCCGTATGCCTCAGCAGGCGGCCGGAGCACCCAGCACGCACAAACATGACGCAGCAGAAGCCGATAGCAACGCACGCTGTGGCATTGACAGCGCCACCCAATGATAATGACTTGCAAATACATTCTTTGATCTTGTGACGTTATCTCAGAATTGCCCGCCCTCCCCTGGCGACGCGCCAGTGCTGGCCGCTCACAGATAAGTCAATGTCAAGGTCACCGAGGCAAGCACTGCACCGGCACCCACCTGTGTAGAGGCCTGGTAGTAACGCACCCGGTAAGGCAGGGTGTTCAGGCCGCGAGTCAACCCCGCCAGCTGCTTGGGCTGACCGAGCTCCACTGGCGCATTGGTCGTGCCGTCGAGTAACTGCAAGCCCACCCCCGTTGCCGCAGCACCCGACGTCAGCGCAAGCACTCCGGGAGCGTTGGAGCTGTGTGGCGTTCCGTCCATGCGCAGCCGGACGACACCGTTCACGACGTTCTCACACTGCAGAACGATGTCGAATGACTGCTCACCTTGCGTCGAACCCACCCCGGAAAAGCGGTTGCGGGACACAGGCGCCAGCGTAACGGTCTGATCAGGATTGCCGAAGAGGCGACATGATGAGGGAGGAGGCGCAATCCAGGCGGACTGGATGTTGACTTGCAGGTAGCGGTTATAACCAGCGGTGCGCAAGCTCGCATAGTTGCCAGGCGTAATCATGCCGGCACCAAGCGTAGTGCTGGTCGCCACCAGTTCGAGCTTGAGCTCTCTCCAGCCTTGCGCCGTCAACATCCCGGTGAACAGGAAAGGAATAGGCTGCTGCCATTCGCTTCCGGCATAGAGTCCCTCCGGTTGCAGGCTGACTCGATAACCGACCCCCTGGACGTGGGTCCGGTATACGCCGGGCAACATTGTGCTCGAACTCTCGGCGACGAAGGTCCCTGAGGCGTAACCCTTGCCCAGCAGGCATCTCAATAGATAGAACGGGGACCTGACCGGCTGTCTCGACTCCGCGAGAACTTGACCGATCTGGAGCGGTCCTGCAGGCACCGTGATCGGCGTGGGGAAGTTGAAGGCATAGACACCCTGGTCGAAACCGCGCTCCCATAGACAGGTTGCATGGGCAAGTGGCGCAACACTTACGAGCGCCGTCAGCCATAGCAAGCGAAAAAGAGAGTGTGTAAACAGCGGCGCGATCATCGGCAGGTCTCCTTCAAGTTTCTGATCGGCGTCTGCAGCGTCTCCTGCGACACGCGGTAGGCCACGGTACAGCTCGCAGCCCCGGCGCCCCAGCTCACGCTCAGCTCACCCGCAGGTGCGGCCCCCGCGACATAGGCCAACCCCTCGGGGCCAACCAGGCCCAGCTCCTGACCACTGGTGTCTGCAATCCGCGCCCCAAAGGGCAAGGGTTCTCCCTGTGCATCGCTCAACTGCAGCATCAACCGGTAGCCACTGCGGGCCTCGAACGGCGCCAGCACCACGGCGCCACGGGTCGGCACTACCTCCTGGACGGCCGTCAGCACCTCGACATTCCCCCCCAGCCCGTTCAACGACAGCGCCAGGCGGTTGCTGCGGTAGGGCGTCAGGCTCGGGACGACCGCATAGCCGCTCCCGTCTGTGCGCACGCCCACCTGGGACTGCAGCGCCAGACCCTCGGCATCAGGTACCCGCACCAGCGCTATAGTCTCCCCCAGCGGTTGAGACAATGTGAGGCCATCGGCATGCGCGACCATCCCACCGGACAATCCCAGGTTGGTCTGTTCATAACCCTCGCCTTGGCTGTGCCCCAGATCGACCCGCCCATAGCGCCCCCGGTAACCCAGGTTGAGGCTACCCCTGGAGCCTTGTTCGTCGGAACGATCGACGGTCACGCCGTAGTCGAGGTTGCGGTCATCGAGGGTATTGCCGAAGAGACTGGCCTGCTGATACAAGCGCTGGTCACTACCACGAGACACCGAGTACATACCCGAGGCGCCGGAAGAACCCAGCGGTATGCTCAAAGACAGCATCAACTGGCGCTCTGGAGCAGCGAACGGCGTGCGGTACTGGTTGTAGTAGAGGTTGTAGCTGAGCTGCCGGTAGCTACCGGAAACCCCCAGTTGCACGAAACGCTCCTGGCCGCCGCTGCCCCAGTAACGCTGCTGCCGTGCTGAGAAGAACAATACCCCCCAACGCCCCATAGACTGCGACAGGTCGACCTGCAGTTCGCTGCGCCGGTCGAGGAACGGCAGCTCATTGCTCTCCAGCGCCTGCATCTGCACCGCCTCGGGAAAGCTGCGAAAGCCAGGGGTCGAATAGCGGTAACCGGCCACGCGAAAAGTCGTGTCCGTACGTTCCAGCGTCTTGGCGTAGAGCAGCCGTAGCGACTGTCCGGAGAGGTGCCCCTGGTCACTACGCGTGCGAGCGTCCGACAGGTCAAGGGACAGCGCCCCGAAACCCAGCATGTTCTTGCCCACCCCCAGCAGCCCCGCCTGGTAGCCCTGCCCTAGCAGCACACCACCATACAACGAGAAGTCACCAGACAACCCACGCGCCAGGGTGCCCTGAAAGAAGTAGGGGCGCAGCCGTTCATCCTCATAGCCGGTACGGTACTCACCAGCACTCAGTTCATAGCGCCAGCGCCCCTCGCGCAACAGTGTCGGCACCGAAGAGAACGCCTGCGTATAGCGAACCTGGCGGCCGTCGGCCTCCAGAATGGTGACCTCCAGATCGCCACCGTTGGCAGCCGGATAGAGGTCGTCCAAAGTGAACTGCCCAGGTGCGACGTAGGTGCTGTAGATGATGAAGCCATTCTGTCGTACGACCACACGCGCGTTGCTCTGCGCCACGCCGCGGACAGTCGGGGCGTAGGCGCGCAGGCTATCCGGCAGCATCGCCTCGTCCGAGCTGAGCTGTACACCGCGAAACTGAAAGCCGTCGAACAACTCTCCCAGGGTGTTACCGTCGCCCACCAGCAACTGGCCACCCAGCGCCTGGATATCCCGCTGGGCATAAGTGCGCCCGTCCTGCCAGCTGCGCTGACCGAGACGATCACGGTTATAGGTGAATTGCTGACGCAGGCGCCAACTGCCCAGATTGAGCCCACCATGCAGACGGCCGAACAGCGTGTTGCTCGATCCGCCCCCTGCACGCCCCTCATCATTGCGCGCCAGACTCAACTGGTAATCGAACAGGGCCGCGTTCATCCCCTGGTCCCAAAGGCGGGGATCGATCGTCCCCCGCGCCTTGCGCGACAGCGCCGCCTGCGGAATGCTCAAACGCAGACGCTGCGCAGCCGCATCGTAATCGACCCGGGCCTCGGCAAGCTGCGCCTCCAGATCGATACAGGTTTCCTGCGGCGTCGTACTCACGGCAGGTAAGGCCGCCAGGTTCAAGCCCCACTCACCCAACTGCTCGGCACTCAGGCAAGGCCGGGCGTCGCTCCCTGCCTCACGCTCGACGAAGCGGACCGTGAATCGTCCCAGCAGGACATCGTTGCGCAGCACATCGACTCGGTACTCACCCGCCAGCACCCGGCTACCGAAGGCGAACATCGACAGGTCAACATCCGCCGGACCACCGCCCAGCTCAAGAAACGCTTCATTGAACACCGTGGCAACGGGCTCAGCAGCATGGACGAGCACTGCACCCAACAACGCCCAGGCACACAAGCAACGGCCCAAGGGGCCCTGCCGAACCGCGCGCACCTCAGAAGGCTCGGTTTTTTGAACTGATCGAGGAGCGAGGATCGATCCGCACCGGCTCACGCTCCAAGGGCACTTCGACGCGCTCCTTTTCCGAAAGGCCGCCATAGTCATTGATGACGGCGAATTCCACGCTGACGGCCTGTGGCGCGCGAATCGACGTCAGCGGGTACTCGCGCATCTGATAGGGAGGGACCATGTCCGGCGCGATGTTCTCCGTACCAGGGCGGACCCGCATCACACCGAAGGTCACATGATACGGCGTGGGATTTTCCACACGCAGCACCGCGCCACCGTCGCGATCAGCCAGCACGGACCACTTCAGCTCCTTGCGCGCCTCCTCGGCACGATTACCGCCAAGTGCTGCAGGACGATAGAACAGCTTGATCCGCGTGCGGATAGCCAGTTGCAGCACGTTATCCTGCTGCACCTTCTCCGGAATCTCCTTGACGTTGATCCAGAACACCGACTCGCGATCTTGCGGCAGGTCATCCAGTACCCGCATCACACGCAACATGTTCTCGACATTCGGATCAATACGGGACAACGGCGGCACCAGCAGGAACGGCGTCTTGGTATGCCCCTCTCCATCGTCCACCCAGGCCTGCACCACGTAGGGACGGTCACCCTCGTTCTTGATCGCGAGCGCGGCCTCGTGATTGCTCTCCAGAAAGATCAGCCGTGTGGCGCCCAGTTGCACGGCCGCATCAGCCGACGCGCAAAACAGCATGAGCACAGCAGCCCGCAACGATCTACAGACGACCAAGCCATTGAGAGAAAACATACGTCCTCCCGAACGGTAGCGCGCGACAGCCGGTCAGTGAAAAAGCCCACGCGCAACAAAACTCCGGCGCCTGGCGACGCCGGAGATAGCAGAGTTTTTATTGGTAGCTCACCGTGAACTGGGCCATCGCATTGGCAGCCCCCGGCCGAACCTGAGTGCTTGTGGAAACATAGGCCGCCTGGAACTGCAGCTCGTTATCACCCTGACGTAGCTGGAAGTTCTGTGAGGCCGCTCCAGGGTTTACAACCTGCCGCCCTCCGCCAGTTGAAATCTGAATACCGACACCCGTCGCACCTCCAGTGACCGCCAGCAGGGTAGCGTTGGCCGGATCAGCCGTTGCGGCGAAGGTCACACGTGCCGTCTTGGCCACAACGCCACAGCCCGTCAGCTTGATGGTGAAGTCAACGAGCGGAGAGCGAGTACCGACGCCGCCAGCAGCCAATACGGAGTTGGAAATCTGGCCTAGATCTACGGTCTGATTCGCGTCCCCACCCATGATCGAGCAAGGCGCGTCGATGATCGACCCACTGAAGTTAACCGTACCATCCTTGGCAAGTACTCCCTGGGCAGTTACACCCAAAGCCAACGCAAGAGCAGCTTTGAGCGTGGTAAGAGCGTTCATAACTTCCTCCACTTATGCAGTCACAAACCAACAACTATTGTAATAAGACATATTTTCCCACAGCCGATAAATAGTCCCAGAACGCTCAAAACCAGAACATAGGAATAGGCCCAAAATAACAATAGGATTTAACTTATTTTGAGGAAGCCAATAGGACCACCCCTATGACGAACGATGCCCACTGACAATTCATGCCACAACGACTTCCATTGAAAGCGCAAGTACGACAAGCCAACCCAAGAAGAAAAAACAATATTGTTTCGAGCAGTTTATCCGCATGAACCGCACATAAGAATTGCGGCACATATGCCAAGGGTGAAGTGGTTTTCAGCGAATAGACAAGACAGGCGAAGAATCAATGCCGAACGCACTCAGAGCGGCTCAACCCGCTCAAGGCGATAGCCGTAGCCATAGATAGAGGCCAAGCACCAGCCGTATTCGGGCGACAGCTTCAGTTTGCTGCGCAGGCGGTAGATCATGGTGTCCAGAGGGCGCGAAGAGTAGCGCTCGCCCTGCGGCCAGAAACGGTCATAGAGATACGAGCGCGACAGCGAGCGACCGAGGTTTTCCATCAGGCAACGCGCCACGTAGTACTCCCGCTCGGTCAGCAACGTAGCACTGCAGTCACGTGTCACGGTGCGCCCGGCGTCATCGAACAGCAGGTCGAAGTAGACATGAAAGCGGCGGACCTGGCCCTCAGCGGCCTGGATACGGCGGCGATTCACCACCAGAATGCGTGCGTGCAGTTCGTATTCGCTGAACGGCTTGTGGATGAAGTCCTCGGCGCCAGCGTTAATGGCCTTGACGATGTCTCCCTCTGAACTGCCGCCAGTCAGCACAATGACCGGAGGTGGTACCTCAAGGTGCTCCTGCACCCAGCACAACAAGGCGTAGCCGCTCATGCCCGATAGGTACCAGTCGATGATCAGCAGGTCGAAGTTCTCGCGCTTGAGGCGCCGCAGCAGGTCTTCTCCCGAACTGAAGCCGTGCACCGTCCAGTCGAAACCACTCGCCCTGGAATAGCTACTGATAACCTTCAATGCCCGATCCAGACAGATCTCTTCATCATCCAAGACAGCTATCCTCATGGACGCCCCCTATTATTCTTAAAACAGCGCCACTCACCTTATCGCCAGGGCGTACTCGGATTCACCCTAGAACCTGAGATAGTGTTACAAGCAGGCACCGAACAATATCACTACCGTATTATTAAATCGCATTTAATTGACTTATAGGCAACAGCCTATCGACCTATAGGTTTTGCCTTAGCTATTAGTCCTAGCTCCTGCCATGAACTTCCGAAACAAGAGCAGCACCCACCCCCATCTATAACCGGGAACAACAAGTACCTGTAGCTACCCGTGCCATATACCACCGGGACGAACTCACAGTAACCCGCTGACAGGTTACGACGGCAGTCGAACAAGTGCAGAGCAAACTTTGGCCAGAAAAGACCGGAATGCCCAAATGATCGAAAAGAAACTACGCATTCTGCTTATCAGCGAGAAACCTGCGACAGCCCGGGGCCTGGAACATGCACTGAACCGGCTGGGCTACTTTCGCGTGACCACCATCGACTCGCTGGTCGATGCCCTGCCGTTGGCCGACTCCATCAAGCAGCGCTTCGATCTGATCCTGATTGCCCCGCACATCCGCCGCAACGGCAAGGCTCGGCAGCTCGAGCAGGCCCTGAGCGGCAATCGACTGGTCGACCACCTGGCAGTCGAAACGCCTCCCGTCGTCAGCTTCGTCTCGATCATCACCGGCATTCGCGAACTGCAGTGCCTGATCAACCGCTGCCAGCCTGCCTACGCGGACTGAGCAGCACGCCAGGCAAGGCGACGGCGCCATTTTCTTCAGCGAAACATGATCCGCGATGCGGCAGCGGGGCCGATAAGCCCTACAATCGGCCAACCGAACGCCTCCCCCGACTCGACATCGACCATGGACAAGACCCTATTACTGCAACAGGTGCTCACTCACCTGCAGGCTGATCTGGAGCAGGCTCACCAGGCGGCGCTGAGCGCCCACGAAACGGCTACCCATGAAGAGAATGTCGCCGAGAACAAGTACGACACCCTGGGCCTCGAAGCAGCCTATCTCGCCAGTGGCCAGGCTCGCCGTGTCGAGGAGCTGCGTCAGACGCTGATCACCTGGCGTCAGTTGCGCCTGCGACCCTTCGACGAGAACCAGGGCGTCGAACTGGGGGCACTGGTCCAGCTGCTCGATGCGCATGACCAGGTGCGCTGGCTGTTTCTCGGCCCCCAGGGCGCCAGCATGAAGCTGCAGCATGCCGGCCAGACGATTCAGGTGCTCGGCAGCGCCGCGCCACTGGGCCGTGCCTTGCTGGGCAAGGTTCCGGGCGACCAGATCAGCGTACCGATGGCCGGCGCGGCACAGGATTTCGAGGTGCTGAGCGTCGAGTGACGGGGAACTATCTGGGCTAGGGTTGGTAGAGAACCTTATAGCCACCACCGTCCGGGAGCTCAGCATGGAACCGCCTGTTCACGACCTGTCTTCGCTGTTCAAACAACTCGGTCTGGCCGACGACAGCGCCAGCATCGACGCCTTCATCAGGACCCACGCGCCACTCCCCGCTGAGCGCAAGCTGGCGGACGCCTCGTTCTGGACCCCGGCACAGGCGGCCTTCCTGCGCGAGGAGATCCTCGAAGACGCCGACTGGGCAGAGGTAGTCGATCAGTTGAACGTGCGCCTGCGCGGCTGACGCATGAACTAGGCGCCGCTCATCTCGCGCCAGGTCAGGTACATGCGCAGGTCGAACTCGATCTGCGCGTAGCCGGGCAGCATGTAGTCGCAGAGTTTGTAGAAGGCCTTGTTGTGCTCGGCCTCCTTCAGATGCGCCAGCTCATGCACCACGATCATCTGCAGGAAGACTGGTGCGGCATCGCGAAACAGCGAGGCCACGCGGATTTCCTTCTTGGCCTTGAGCTTGCCGCCCTGCACCCGCGAGATCGCCGTATGCAGCCCCAGCGCGCGATGGGTGAGATCGAGGCGATTGTCATAGAGCACCTTGTCGATGCCGGGCGCGTTCTTCAGGTGCTCCTGCTTCAGCGCCATCACATAACCGTAGAGCGCCTTGTCGCTCTGCACGTCATGGCGTCCGGGATAACGCTGCGCCAGGTAGCCGCCCAGGCGGTCATCGGCGATCAGCTGGCGGACCTGCTGCTGCAACTCGACCGGATAACCCTGTAGATACTTCAATGATGCCGCCCCACACATGACTGGAGCACCAGTGTAACGGATGCCCGCCTATTCGCTCGGCAGTACGCGCAGTATCCGCCCCTGTGGGTTGTCGGTCAGCAAGTAGAGCGCCCCGTCGGGCCCGCTGCGGACATCGCGGATACGCTCGCCCAGTTCCTCGAACAGCACCTCCTCGCCAGCCAGCATGCCATCGCGCAGGCGGATGCGCCGTACGCTGCGCTCGGCCAGGGTCGAGGCGAACAGGTCTCCCTGCCAGTCGGGAAACAACTCACCGCGGTAGAGCATCAGGCTCGATGGCGCGACCGAGGGCGTCCAGTGCAGCAGCGGTGCGACCAGCCCCGGCAGCTCGGTGTAGGGGCTGACCCTGGCGCCGGTGTAGTCGACACCGAAGGTCGCCAGCGGCCAGCCGTAGTTGCCGCCCGGCTCGATCAGATTGAGCTCGTCGCCGCCGCGAGGACCGTGCTCGTGACTGTACAGGCGCCCCTGCTCGGCGTCGAAGAAGATGCCCTGCACATTGCGATGGCCCAGGCTGTAGATCTCCGGCGCCGCACCCTGCTGCCCGAGCAACGGATTGTCCTGCGGCACACTGCCGTCACGGTTCAGGCGCACGATCTTGCCGAGGTGGTTGGCGGGATTCTGCGCCTGTTCACGCCAGTCGAAACCATCACCGAGGGTCAGCACCAGCGTCTTGTCCGCCAGGAAGGCGATGCGCCCGCCATAGTGCGCGGCGCCCGCCTTGAGCGGCTGGGCGGTAAACAGCACCTCGAGATCCTGCAACTCGCCATCCACCAGGCGCGCACGTATCAGGCGCGTGTTGTTGGCCTCCAGCGAACCCTGGGCGTGGGTCAGGTAAAGCCAGCGGTTGTCGCTGTAGTCCGGATCCAGCGCCACCTCCATCAAGCCGGCCTGGGCGGCGATGAACCCCTCGGGCACGCCCGCTACCGGCTCGGGGTCGAGCCGGCCATCGGCCTCGACGATACGGAGGCGGCCGACGCGCTCGGTGACCAGCAGGCGGCCATCCGGCAGGAACGCCATCGACCAGGGGTGCTCCAGCCCTTGGCTGAAGGTTTCGATGCGGTAATCGTGCGCGGCCAGCGGTGCGCTGGCGAACAAGGCGCCGAGCGCCAGCACGCGGAAGGTGTTCAACATGGGCAGCGCCTTGTCACTGAGTATCGGAGGTAGTCGGCTGCGTCCGGTAGCGCACCCGCCGGCCCAGCAGGCCGAACAGCAACGCACCGGCACTGCCGCAGGCCATCAGGGCCAGGGTTCCCAGGGGATGGCGATCAGCGGCGATCAGCGTCGGCATGGGCGCCAGCGTGTTGGCCAGGGCCAGCGCCAGCCAGATCGCAGTGGCGCCTGCCACGACGAGAATGGCCCAGCGCAACGATGGCAGGCGCCGCGCCAGCCAGAGCGAAAGCGGCAGGGCGACGACAAAACCCAGCCCTGCCAGCAGTGCGAAAGTGGGGGCAAAACCGAGCAGATCCAGACAGGTGGTGCCGAGGCGCACATCGAGCGGCACGGGCGCCCCCAGCGCTTGCAGGGCCGCGAGATTGCTCTGCGTCTGAAAGATCGAGGCAAAGGCGCTGGTCAGCAGCACGGCGAGGACGAAAGCGAGCAGCAGGCGCGGCATGAACGAGGTTTCCGGAACGGCAGTGCCCGAATTATGGCGTAGGCCGCCCGTTGCATCGGCCTGGGTGTTTTACAGGGTTTTACCTGATGCGCCCGACTGGATGGCGAGACCTGTCGCCATCCAGAGGCAACCATATATTGACGCCAATTAATCGACGAGCGGCACTCACGCTACAGACAGGGGTGCCGCTATAGATCGCGCCGCAAGCGCAGCCCGCGCACACGGCAGGCAGAGCTGCCACCTTCTAGCTCGCGTGTCACCCGCTGGAACGCCAAGTAACGCGTTACTGACTCCTGGACGAGATGTGCACCCGACTGAAGTTCCCATCATCAAGGAGCTTTGAGCATGATCGAACTCGCCGTGTGGAACCTCAGCATTCCTGTCGGGGTTCCCGCCACCACCATCGATACGCCGGTCCTCGCCGGTGGTTATCAGGACCACTATTTCCAGTCCCGCGATGGCGCGATCTTCTTCTGGTCACCGGTCAACGGCACCACCACCATCAGTGCCAAGTATCCGCGTAGCGAACTGCGCGAGACGCACGCCGATGGCAGCGTGCGCAACTGGACCTATCCGGGGGCGGAGCATTTCCTGCGCGCGGCGCTGAGCGTCAGCCAGGTGCCCTCGACCGGCAAGATCGTCATCGGCCAGATCCACGCTTACAAGAGCTCGATGCCGATGCTCAAGCTGGAGTACCAGTACAAGGCCTGGGCAGGTAGCGGCAACATCGTGGCGAAAGTGCGCATGACACCGGACGCCGAGATCCAGGTCGTGACCATCGCCAGCGGCATCGTCCTGGGCCAGCCCTTTCACTACACCCTCAACCTGAAGGCGGACGGCACGCTGGCGATCCGCCTCGACCAGATCGACTGGAGCACGCGGGTCGACCCCAGCTGGGCCACCAAGCCGTTGTACTTCAAGGCCGGTGTCTACACCCAGGACAACACCGGCTACGAGACGGAGGCGGGGGCCGCGCGTTTCGACCAGCTGAGCATCGAGCACCGCGCACTCGGCAGCAACACGCCCTGAGCGACGAACGCCAGGCAATAAAAAGCCGCGACGCTTGCGCGGTCGCGGCTTTCGGCTGAACGTGATGGGCTAATGCCCGTCGCCGATCAGTTGACCTTGGCGTTCAGCTCGCCACTGGCGTAGCGCTGGAACATGCCTTCCAGGGAGACCGGCTTGATCTTGGAGGCATTGCCAGCGGTGCCGAAGGCTTCGTAGCGGGCGATGCAGATATCACGCATGGCGACGATGGTCTTGGCGAAGAACTTGCGCGGGTCGAACTCGCTCGGGTGCTCGGCCATCATGCGGCGCATGGCACCGGTGGAGGCCAGACGCAGGTCGGTGTCGATGTTGACCTTGCGCACGCCGTGCTTGATGCCCTCGACGATTTCCTCGACCGGCACACCGTAGGTTTCCTTGATGTCGCCGCCGAATTCGTTGATCACCTTCAGCCATTCCTGCGGAACGGACGAGGAACCGTGCATCACCAGGTGGGTGTTGGGGATGCGCTTGTGGATTTCCTTGATGCGCTCGATCGACAGCACGTCACCGGTTGGCGGCTTGGTGAACTTGTAGGCGCCGTGGCTGGTACCGATGGCGATGGCCAGGGCGTCGACCTGAGTCTTCTTGACGAAGTCGGCGGCCTCTTCCGGGTCGGTCAGCAGCTGGCTGTGATCCAGCACGCCTTCGGCGCCAACGCCGTCTTCTTCACCCGCCATGCCGGTTTCCAGGCTGCCCAGGCAACCCAGCTCACCTTCCACGGACACACCGCAGGCGTGGGCGAATGCCACGGTCTGCTGGGTCACGCGGACGTTGTACTCGTAGTCGGCCGGCGTCTTGCCGTCTTCTTTCAGCGAGCCGTCCATCATCACCGAGGAGAAGCCCAGCTGGATCGAGCGCTGGCAGACGTCAGGGCTGGTGCCGTGATCCTGGTGCATGCACACCGGGATGTGCGGGAACTCTTCGATGGCAGCCAGGATCAGGTGGCGCAGGAACGGCGCACCGGCGTATTTGCGGGCACCAGCGGACGCCTGGACGATGACCGGCGAATCGGTCTTGTCGGCGGCTTCCATGATGGCGCGCATCTGCTCGAGGTTGTTGACGTTGAAGGCCGGCACGCCGTAGCCGAATTCGGCGGCGTGGTCGAGCATCTGGCGCATGCTGATAAGTGCCATCTTTTGAAGCTCCCGATATGGGTTTGTTTAAGTGTACAAGCCTGCCGCAGGGGCAGGCTCGGTTCAAGCTTGGAACATAGCCAAAAGCTACGAGCCTCTAGCTGCAAGAAAACCTGGGCAGAGCATCGCCTTGACTTGCGGCTCGAAGCTCGCCGCTGCTTTATTGCGCCCTGCAGCCGCGCCCGATCAGGTCGTCGTTCGCGGTCCAGTAGACCAGGCCTTCCTCGCCCTTGGTGTGGAAGGACAGGCGCCCATCGCTGTAGAGCGCGCCGGATGCCGCCGGCTCCTGGGTCAGGCGATGAACGATGTCACCACCGCCCAGGCGCACGTCCACCTGATCGAAACTGCCATTGGCGAAACGCCACAGCACCACGGCCTGGCTATCGCAGACCCAGCGATTCCACTGATCCGGCGCCGCCGGCTGGCTGTTGCACGCCGCGAGCAGCAAGGTGATGGCGGCGAATCCCGCCAGTCTGATTGCGATCATTGCTCTCCCTCGTCAGCAACGCTGTTCCGCTGCCGGACCTGTAGGCCGGCCACTGTTCTCTTCGATTCGCTGGTCATCCTGGGTCGTCGGCGTCTCGATCTGCGCGGGGCTGAACACCTCGCACGCAGTTTCCCGACCACCGCCGGCACAACCTGCCAGCAAAATACCGATGACACCCAGGGCGGCTAACTTGTCCATGGCATGACTCCTTGTTCGAGGGTACTGCTTGTACAGACCGCCCGATCACGCCAGGGTTTTATCCGCCAGGGCAAAGAGTGACTTCCTTCACCCTGGCACGCTGTTACTTCGCGCGCTGTTACTTCGCGCGCTGCTCCAGGACCTCGACGGCCGGCAGGACCTTGCCCTCGACGAACTCGAGGAAGGCGCCACCACCAGTAGAAATGTAGGAGATTTTCTCGGCCACGCCGTACTTGTCGATAGCCGCCAGGGTGTCACCACCACCGGCGATGGAGAACGCTGCGCTGTCGGCGATGGCCAGGGCCAGGGCCTTGGTGCCGTTACCGAACTGGTCGAACTCGAACACGCCGACCGGGCCGTTCCACAGGATGGTCTGCGAAGCCTTGAGCATCTCGGCGAACTGCGCGGCGGTCTGCGGACCGATGTCGAGGATCATGTCGTCCTCGCTCACGTCGGCGACGGCCTTGACCGTGGCCTCGGCATCTTCGGCGAAGGCCTTGGCCACCACCACGTCGACCGGCAGCGGCACGCTGACCTTGGCGGCGATGGCCTTGGCGGTGTCGACCAGGTCGGCCTCGTACAGCGACTTGCCCACTGGCAGGCCTGCAGCGGCGAGGAAGGTGTTGGCGATGCCGCCGCCGACGATCAGCGAGTCGCAGATATCGGCCAGGGAGTTGAGCACGTCCAGCTTGGTCGACACCTTGGAACCGGCGACGATGGCCAGCATCGGGCGGGCCGGCTTGTCCAGGGCCTTGCCCAGGGCGTCCAGCTCGGCCGCCAGCAGCGGGCCGGCACAGGCGACCTTGGCGAACTTGGCCACGCCATGGGTCGAGCCCTGGGCGCGGTGGGCGGTGCCGAAGGCATCCATCACGAACACGTCGCACAGGGCCGCGTACTGCTGGGCCAGTTCGTCGGCGTTCTTCTTCTCGCCCTTGTTGAAACGCACGTTCTCCAGCAGCACCAGTTCGCCAGCCTTGACCTCGACACCGCCGAGGTAGTCCTTGACCAGCGGCACGTCGCGGCCGAGCGCCTTGCTCAGGTAGGCCGCTACCGGTGCCAGGCTGTCTTCTTCGCTGTAGACGCCCTCTTCCGGACGGCCCAGGTGCGAGCAGACCAGCACGGCCGCGCCTTTTTCCAGCGCCAGCTTGATGGTCGGCAGGGAAGCGAGGATGCGCGCGTCGCTCTTGACCACGCCATCCTTCACCGGGACGTTGAGGTCTTCGCGGATCAGCACGCGCTTACCGGCGAGGTCGAGGTCGGTCATCTTCAGAACGGTCATGGCATCAGTCCTTCACGGGGGCTGGTTGTACAGAGGAGGTGGATACAGCAAGAAAATGTTCGGCGACATCGAGCATGCGGTTGGCGAAACCCCACTCGTTGTCGAACCAGGCCAGCAGGTTGACCAGACGCGGGCCGGACACGCGGGTCTGGCTGCCGTCGACGATGGCCGAATGCGGGTCATGGTTGAAGTCGCAGCTGGCATGCGGCAGCTCGGTATACGCCAGCAGTCCCTTGAGCGGGCCGCTTTCCGCCGCCTGGCGCAGCACGCGGTTGATTTCCTCGGCGGAGGTGTCGCGCGCGGTCTGCAGGGTGATGTCGAGACAGGACACGTTGACCGTCGGCACACGGATGGCCTTGGCCTGGATGCGCCCGGCCAGCTCCGGCAGCAGACGCTCGATACCGCGCGCCAGGCCGGTGGACACCGGGATCACCGACTGGAAGGCCGAGCGCGTGCGGCGCAGGTCTTCGTGGTGGTAGGCATCGATAACGGGCTGATCGTTCATCGCCGAGTGGATGGTGGTAATGGAGACGTACTCCAGACCCACCACCTCGTCGAGAAGTTTCAGCAGCGGCACGCCGCAGTTGGTGGTGCAGGACGCATTGGACACCAGGCGCTCGCTGCCATCGAGGCCATCCTGGTTGACCCCGTAGACGATGGTGGCGTCGATATCCGCCTCGCCGGCCATCGGCTGCGACAGCAGCACGCGCGGCGCACCGGCAGCGATGAAACGCTGCGCCTCGCTGCGGGTGACGTACTGCCCGGAGCACTCCAGCAGCAGGTCGATATCCAGCGCGGCCCAGTCGATCGCTTCCGGCTCGCTCTGGCGCAACACCTTCACGCAATCGCCGTTGATGTGCAGGCAGTCGCCGTCGACCTTCACCTCACCCGGGAAACGCCCATGAGTGGAGTCGAAACGGGTCAGGTACTCGATGCTGGCCTGATCGGCCAGGTCATTGAGGGCGACGATTTCCAGGCTCGCCCCATCGCCGCGCTCATGCAGCGCGCGCAGCACGCAGCGACCGATGCGGCCGTAGCCGTTGAGGGCGACGCGAAAAGGGCGATTGGACATGGGCGATCTCGATAACGTGGCGACTCCCTCTGCCATTCACTGGAGAGGGCCGAGGAGAGAGCGACAACGCGACCCTCTCCCCTCAGCCCCCCGCATGCGGCGGAGGGAAGTCAGCGGTTCAGGCGTCGAGCAGCTCTTCAGCCGTGGCAACGACGTTGTCGACGGTGAAGCCGAACTCTTCGAACAGGGCGGCAGCCGGCGCCGACTCACCGAAGGTGGTCATGCCGATGATGCGGCCTTCCAGGCCCACGTACTTGTACCAGTAGTCGGCATGCGAGGCCTCGATGGCGATACGCGCCCCCACCTCGACCGGCAGCACGGACTGCTTGTAGGCAGCATCCTGCTGGTCGAACACGCTGGTCGACGGCATCGACACCACGCGCACCTTGCGGCCCTTCTCTTCGAGCTTGGCGGCAGCCTGCATGGCCAGACCGACTTCCGAGCCGGTGGCAACGAGGATCAGTTCCGGCTCGCCAGCGCTGTCCTTGAGCACGTAGCCGCCGCGCGCGACGTCGGCCAGCTGCTGGGCATCACGCGCCTGGTGCGGCAGGTTCTGGCGACTGAACACCAGGGCACTTGGGCCGTCGGCGCGTTCGATGGCGTGTTTCCAGGCCACGGCGGACTCGACCGCATCGGCCGGGCGCCAGGTGTCGAGGTTCGGCGTGCCACGCAGGCTGGCCAGCTGCTCGATCGGCTGGTGGGTCGGGCCGTCTTCACCAAGACCGATGGAGTCGTGGGTGAACACGTACAGCACGCGCTGCTTCATCAGTGCGGACATGCGCACGGCGTTGCGGGCGTATTCCATGAAGATCAGGAAGGTCGCGCCATAGGGCACGAAGCCGCCGTGCAGGGCGACACCGTTCATGATCGCGCTCATGCCGAACTCGCGCACGCCATAGAACATGTAGTTGCCGGAAGCGTCCTCGGCGGACACGCCCTTGCAGCCCTTCCACAGGGTCAGGTTGGAGCCGGCCAGGTCAGCCGAGCCACCGAGGAATTCCGGCAGCAGCGGGCCGAAGGCATTCAGTGCATTCTGGCTGGCCTTGCGGCTGGCGATGGTCTCGCCCTTCTCGGCCACTTCACGCACATAGGCGGCGGCCTTCTCGGCGAAGTCGGCCGGCAGCTCGCCAGCGATGCGGCGCTTGAACTCGGCAGCCAGCTCGGGGAAGGCGGCGGCGTAGGCGGCGAACTTCTCGTTCCAGGCGGCTTCGGCGGCGGCACCGGCGGCCTTGGCGTCCCACTCGGCGTAGATCTCGGCCGGCACTTCGAACGGGCCGTGGTTCCAGCCCAGGTTGGCGCGGGTCAGGGCGATTTCGTCATTGCCCAGCGGCGCACCGTGGCACTCTTCCTTGCCGCCCTTGTTCGGCGAACCGAAACCGATGGTGGTCTTGCAGCAGATCAGGGTCGGCTGGTCCACGCTCTTGCGCGCGGTCTCGATGGCCATCTTGATCTCTTCGGCGTCGTGACCGTCGACATTGCGGATCACCTGCCAGCCATAGGCCTCGAAACGCTTCGGCGTGTCGTCGGTGAACCAGCCTTCGACCTCACCGTCGATGGAGATGCCGTTGTCGTCATAGAACGCGACCAGCTTGCCCAGACCGAGGGTGCCGGCCAGCGAGCAGACTTCATGGCTGATGCCTTCCATCATGCAGCCGTCGCCGAGGAACACATAGGTGTTGTGGTCGACGATGGTGTGACCGTCACGGTTGAACTGCGCGCCCAGCACTTTCTCGGCGATGGCAAAGCCGACGGCGTTGGCGATGCCCTGGCCGAGCGGGCCGGTGGTGGTTTCCACACCTGGGGTGTAGCCGTATTCCGGGTGGCCCGGAGTGCGGCTGTGCAGCTGACGGAAGTTCTTCAGATCGTCGATCGACAGGTCGTAGCCGGTCAGGTGCAGCAGCGAGTAGATCAGCATCGAACCATGGCCGTTGGACAGCACGAAGCGGTCACGATCGGCGAAGTTCGGGTTCTGCGGGTTGTGCTTCAGAAAGTCGCGCCACAGCACTTCGGCGATATCCGCCATGCCCATGGGGGCACCGGGGTGGCCGCTGTTGGCTTTCTGCACGGCATCCATGCTGAGGGCACGAATGGCATTGGCTCGCTCACGACGGCTGGGCATCGCTGAATCTCCTGCGGGGGGCTGTTCACGGAAAAAGGCGGCTATTTTCGCCCAGCCGCACCCCGCGGGGCAATGACAGATGGTCGTAGATCCGTCGACTCAGCCGACGCGTTCGCTGAGAACCCCCACCGCAGGGCTGCCCGGCCCACCCAGGCAAGGCGCCTGGAACAGCTCGCCATGCCAGACGCCGGCCAGTGTGCGACTGAATACCAGGCACCACACGCCCAGCAACTGCAGGGCCAGCACCACACCGGCGAAGCTGAAGAAGGCCAGGCCCGTCAGCGCCTGCAGCTCGAAGGTGGCCAGGGCGAACACCCCCAGCGGGAAGGTGAACCCCCACCAGCCGAGATTGAACGGCATGTTGTCGCGAATGTAGTGACGGGTGAAGAGCGTGGCGATCACCAGCCACCACAGACCCGCGCCCCACAACGCCAGGCCGCCGACCAGGCCGAGGTCACGCGCCAGCTCCGCGGCGCCGGCCAGGGGCGTGCCGGCGAACGCCAGCGGCGCCGCCTGCCCCATGCTGAGCAGGCCCAGGCAGCCGGTGGCCAGCGGGCCCAGCGGTAACCAGCTGGTGGCAGCGAAGTCGGTATCCGGCAGTTTGTGCAGCGCCAGGCGCAGCAGCACCAGCGTGATCAGCGAGAAGGCCAGCGACAGCGACATCCCCCAGAGCACGAAGCCGGCCGCCAGCAGTTGCTGCGCGGCGGCGGCGGAAAGATGTGGGGCCAGGGCGCCCGCCGCGCTGGCCGCCACCTCGGGTGCGACGATCGGTAGCAGCCAGACTGCGGTGAGTTTCTCCAGCGCATGATGCTGACGGGTGAACATGAGATAGGGCACAAGCAGCGCACCGAGCAATGCCAGCGCCGCGTCCAGCCACCACAACGCATGCGCCAGCGCATAGACGCCCTCGCCCCAGCGCGGCACGCCGAACAGCAGCAGCCCCTTGATCAGCACCGCCATGCCCATGGGGATGGCGCCGAGAAACATCGACTGCACCGGATGCAGCAGCATGGGCCAGAGCGTGTCGCGGAACAGCGCCAGACGCAGCAGGAACAACAGGCTGAAGAGGACGAACAGGCCGACGGCGAAAAACCACAGCCCCTCCGCCAGCATGACCAGGCCCGGCAGATGCCAGGGCAGATGGGCGAGCACCAGCGCCAGAACGCCGGTGCCCATGGTCATGGCGAACCAGTTGGGCGTGAAGTGACGAATGAAGGCGAGCGGTTCGGGTAAACGACTGAAAGGGCGCGACATGAATCGGGCGGTCCCGTGACATGAGTGACGCCGACAAGGTTAAGAACCAGCTTGCCATATGAAAAATACATATTCAGCATCCGTGACATACCCTTAATGCATGGATATGCCATGAACCTCCACCATCTCAAGGTGTTCCTCGCCGTCGCCGAAGCCGGCAGCATCAGCGCGGGCGCCGAGCGTCTGCACATCAGCCAGCCAGCGGTCACCCGCGAGATACGCGACCTCGAAGCCAGCCTCGACCTGCGCCTGTTCGACCGCCAGCCACGCGGCGTGCAACTGACCGAGGGGGGCCGGCGCCTGCTCGACTATGCCCAGCGCATCTTCAATCTGGAGCGCGCCGCAGAGCGCGACCTGCGCGACTTCGCCCAGCTCGGCCAGGGCGAACTGAACCTGGGCGCCAGCGCCACGCTCGGCTCCTACCTGCTGCCATCGCTGATCAGCCGCTTCCGCACCCTGCACCCGCAGATCTTCGTCAGCCTGGAGGTGAGCAACACGGACGTGGTGACCCGTCAGCTGGACGAGGGCCTGGTCAGCCTGGGTTTCGTCGAAGGGCCGTTCGTCCGCAGCGACTACGCCCACCGGCTGCTGGCGCGCGACGCCCTGCTGCCAGTCGTGGCGCCACATCACCCACTGGCCAGCAGCGGTCGACTGGCCGCACGCATGCTGCAGCGCTACCCGCTGTACATGCGCGAACCCGGCTCCGGCGCGCGGGTCAGCATCGAGCAGGCCTATCGCGCCCATGGCCTGGAGCCCGAGGCCAGCATGGCCATCGGCAGCACCGAGGCCCTGAAGCGCCTGCTCGCCGACGGCCAGGGCATCGCCTGGCTGTCGCAGCGCATCGTCGAGCGCGAGTTGGCCAGCGGCGAATTGCGCCACCTCCAGGTGCAGGACCTGCAGATCGAGCGCGACCTGCACGTACTCTGGCGCCAGGGCGCCAGCCTGAGCCCGGCACCCGCGGCCTTCCTGGCCTTGAGCGGCGCCACGGAGCAACCGGACAGCAATATCAAAATATTTTGATATTGCTGTTGCTGTATGAAAAATGACCGACTAGACTGCGCCACCATGACCCTGCGCGCATCCCAGCTGGAATTCGACCCCTGCGACGAGCTCGCCGCCCTGTGCAAGGCCGGCGGCGATCCGTTGCGCCTGAACGTGCTGCGCGCGCTGAGCAACGATTCGTTCGGCGTGCTGGAGCTGGCGCAGATCTTCGCCATGGGCCAGTCGGGCATGAGTCATCACCTCAAGGTACTGGCCCAGGCCGGCCTGGTGGCCACCCGCCGCGAAGGCAACGCGATCTTCTATCGCCGTGCGCTGCCCAACGGGCGTCTGCACGCCGCACTGCTGGAAGATATCGACGAACTGCCCGTGCCGACCGACCGACAGGCGCGGATTGCCGCGGTACACCAGCAGCGCGCCACTGTCAGCCGCGACTTCTTCGCGCGCATGGCCAGCAACTTCCAGGCCCAGCAGGACCTGATCGCCGGCCTGCCGCAGTACCGCGACAGCCTGCTGGCTCTGCTCGACAGCCTGCACTTCGCCCCCGGCGCCACGGCAATGGAAATCGGCCCGGGCGACGGCGCCTTCCTGCCCGAGCTGGCGCGCCGTTTCGCCCAGGTCATGGCGCTGGACAACAGCCCGGCCATGCTCGAGCTGGCGAGCCAGCGCTGCGCCAGCGCGGGGCTGGACAACGTCGAGCTGACACTCGGCGATGCCCTGCAGAGCGAGCATGGAGCAGCCGACTGCGTGGTGCTCAACATGGTGCTGCACCACTTCGCCACCCCGGCCGAGGCTTTCCGCCAGCTGGCACGGCACGTAAAACCCGGCGGCAGCCTGCTGATCAGCGAGCTGTGCAGCCACGACCAGAGCTGGGCCCGCGAGGCCTGCGGCGATCTCTGGCTAGGCTTCGAGCAGGAGGATCTGTCGCGCTGGGCCAGCGCCGCCGGTCTGCTGCCCGGCGAGAGCCTGTACATCGGCCTGAAAAACGGCTTTCAGATTCAGTTACGCCACTTCGCCCAGCCTCTTGAGCGAGTGGCCTTCAGTTACGGCACAAAAGGAACCCACCCATGAGCGAATACTCCCTGTTCACCTCCGAGTCCGTGTCCGAAGGACATCCGGACAAGATCGCCGACCAGATCTCCGATGCCGTGCTCGACGCCATCATCACCCAGGACAAGCACGCCCGCGTGGCCGTGGAAACCCTGGTCAAGACCGGTGTCGCCATCGTCGCCGGCGAAGTGACCACCAGCGCTTGGGTCGACCTCGAGCAGATCGTCCGTGACGTGATCAACGGCATCGGCTACACCAGCAGCGAAGTTGGCTTCGACGGCTCCACCTGCGGCGTGCTCAACATCATCGGCAAGCAGTCGGTGGACATCGCCCAGGGCGTCGACCGCTCCAAGCCGGAAGACCAGGGTGCCGGCGACCAGGGCCTGATGTTCGGCTACGCCAGCAACGAGACCGATGTGCTGATGCCGGCGCCGATCCGCTTCTCCCACGCGCTGGTCGAGCGCCAGGCCGAAGCCCGCAAGTCCGGCCTGCTGCCGTGGCTGCGCCCAGATGCCAAGTCCCAGGTCACCTGCCAGTACGAGAACGGCAAGGTCGTCGGCATCGACGCCGTGGTGCTGTCCACCCAGCACAACCCGGACGTGTCGCTGAAGGACCTGCGCGAAGCGGTGATGGAGCTGATCATCAAGCACAGCCTGCCGGCTGAGCTGCTGCACAAGGACACCCAGTTCCACATCAACCCGACCGGCAACTTCGTCATCGGCGGCCCGGTGGGCGACTGCGGCCTGACCGGGCGCAAGATCATCGTCGACAGCTACGGCGGCATGGCCCGTCACGGCGGCGGCGCCTTCTCCGGCAAGGACCCGTCCAAGGTCGATCGTTCGGCTGCCTACGCCGGCCGCTACGTGGCCAAGAACATCGTCGCCGCCGGCCTCGCCGACCGCTGCGAGATCCAGGTGTCCTACGCCATCGGCGTGGCCCAGCCGACCTCCATCTCGATCAACACCTTCGGCACCCACAAGATCGCCGAAGACAAGATCATCCAGCTGGTGCGCGAGGTGTTCGACCTGCGTCCGTACGCCATCACCAAGATGCTCGACCTGCTCCACCCGATGTACCAGGCCACCGCGGCCTACGGCCACTTCGGCCGCAACCCGGAACAGAAGACCGTGGGCGACGACAGCTTCACCACCTTCACCTGGGAGCGTACCGACAAGGTCGAGGCACTGCGCGCCTCTGCCGGCCTGTAACCAGCGTCTGAAGAAAAGCCCCGCCAGCCTCGGCTGTGCGGGGCTTTTTCGTTCCTGACCCGGGCAAATCTCGGGGCGCCACAGGATAGACGCTCAGCCCAGGCCCTTGCCCCCGAGGAGTCTCCTCGCCCCCTCGCTTCGCGAGACAGGCCCAGCGCCGGCCTGCCGATTCGGAAGAAACCTGCGGATCACTGACCCTGATCAAGGGAGCGGCTCAGCGTCGCGAACCTCATGAGCCATTGGCGGTCACTTCGAGAGAGAGACTCACGAGGAAAGACCATGATTCGCCAAGCCACCGTTCTCGGCCTGATGCTGGTCGCCGGACTGAACGTCACCCCCATCCTGGCCGCCAAACCCGACGGCGACTGCGCCGCCAAGCACCAGGTCATCCAGGAGAAGATCGAAGCCGCCCGCCAGAAAGGCCACTCACACGAGCTGCAGGGCCTGCAGCGCGCGCTGGGCAAGGTCGAGGCGCACTGCGATGACGCCGCGCTGCGCCAGGAGCGCCTGGCCGATGTGAAGGACGCGCGCCAGGAGGTCGAGGAGCGCGAGATGGATCTGCGCGACGCGATGGGCAAGGGCGACCAGGAGAAGATCAGCAAGCGTCAGGCCAAGCTGGCCGAAGCCCGCGCCGAACTGGAACAGGCCGAAGCCGAAGCCCGTTCGCCTCAGTAGGCGCGAAACGCCTTGTGGCACGCTTCGCAGCTGTCCTCTACCGCCTGCACGGCTGGCTCGAGCTCGGAACGGCGCAACGGCGGTGCGCTGGTTGCCTGGACCAGCGCCGCGGTGGTCTGCTCCAGGTCACGGGCCATCTTCTGGAACTGCTCCTGGCGCTCCCAGACCTCGGGGTTGGCCTTGCTGCGCTCGTCATCCCGCACCTGCGGGAAATGCTGCCAGGGCTCACGCGACAGGCGGTCCAGCTCGGCAGCTCCCGTGATGAAGCCTGCCTCATCGTAGGGAATACGGCCCCGCAGCATGCCCCCCAGGTCCTCGCTGACCTTGAGCATTTCCTTGAACAGGGCCTGACGCTTGCCCAGTGGCGAGTTGGGATCGACACCACCACAGGCGGCCAGAGTCAGGCACACACAAGTGAGCAGGAGGAGTTTCTTCGGGGTCATCGACACAACTTCCGGACAACGAGGGGGCGCCAGTATCGCGACTCATCTCGACCTGGCCAAGCGACCTCTTGTCACAAGCCCTGTCTTTCCTACGCACCTGTCAGCCGCTGTTCAGCCAGCAGAGACCATGAACAGCGCCGCGATCAGCCCCATACCGGAGAACCATACCAGCGAGCGCAGAGGACCCCAGCCGGCCAGATAGCAGATGAAATACAGCGCGCGACTGACAATGAACGCCACCGCCAGCTGGTCGAGCAGTGCCTGCTCGGCGCCCCCCGCCTGATGGGCAATGATCACCGCCGCCGCGAACGCCGGCGTAACTTCGAAACCGTTGAGCTGGGCGCTGTTGGCACGCTTGCGCCAGCCCTCCAGGGTCCCGAGGAAAGCACGCGGATCCTGGTTGGCGCGCGGCCCATATCCAGGACCGAGGAACTTGGCGGTAGCGGTGCCCAGATAAGGCATGAAGATGGCGATCAGTACGCACCAGTAGGCAAGAGTCATGGCGTGGTTTCACTGCTGATAGAGGAAAAACCAGCCTGAGCGAATGCACCTGCCGCGTCCATGACTGCGACAGCCTGTGATGCCGGCAGGTCGGCCAATTCTGCGGCCGTCCACGCCAGCGCGAATCAGTCCTGGAAACGGTCCCGGGCGTAGGTGATCTCGGTCTTGCCGTGCGGCGCGGGCAGACCATCCTCGCCGAGGTTGACGAATACCAGCTTGTCGATGGTGAGGATGCTCTTGTGGGTGATCTTGTTGCGCACCTCGCAACGCAGAGTGATCGAGGTGCGGCCGAACTCGCTGGCGGTGATGCCCAGTTCGATGATGTCGCTCTGGCGCGCCGAGCTGACGAAGTTGATCTCGGAAATGAACTTGGTGACCACGCGCTGGTTGTCGAGCTGGACGATGGCGTAGATGGCCGCCTCCTCGTCGATCCACTTCAGCAGGCTGCCGCCGAACAGGGTGCCATTGGGGTTGAGATCCTCAGGCTTGATCCACTTGCGGGTATGGAAATTCATGCATGGTTCTCCTTGCCAGGTTGGGCGACCATCATGCACCGCCGTCACCGTGCCTGTCGTGGCAGGCCCGGCTATGGTTTCGATAGCCGGGCAAATACGACGGAAAGCCTTGGGCTGTGCCGCACGGGCAGCTATAATTTGCCGGTTTCACGCGACCGGCACTGCTCCGGTCGCTCCCGCCACCCGGTCGAGGGGCGCTGCAGCAAACCCGCATCACGCGGCTTTGTCAGGCTCGCCCGGGGCGTTATCCAAACGCATCAACGGCGCCCATTCGCAGACAACGAATGGAGAGTTACTGCATGAGCGCTTTCAACGACTACAAGGTCGCCGATATTTCCCTGGCCGACTGGGGCCGCAAAGAGCTGATCATCGCCGAATCCGAAATGCCGGCACTGATGGGCCTGCGCCGCAAGTACGCCGCCAGCCAACCGCTGAAAGGCGCGAAGATCCTCGGCTGCATCCACATGACCATCCAGACCGGCGTGCTGATCGAGACGCTCACCGCCCTGGGCGCCGAAGTGCGCTGGTCCTCGTGCAACATCTTCTCCACCCAGGACCAGGCCGCTGCCGCCATCGCCGCTGCCGGCATCCCGGTATTCGCCTGGAAGGGCGAGACCGAGGAGGAGTACGAGTGGTGCATCGAGCAGACCATCCTGAAAGATGGCCAGCCGTGGGACGCCAACATGGTGCTGGACGACGGCGGTGACCTGACCGAGATCCTGCACAAGAAATACCCGCAGATGCTCGAGCGCATCCACGGCGTCACCGAAGAGACCACCACCGGTGTGCACCGCCTGCTCGACATGCTCAAGGCCGGCACCCTGAAAGTCCCGGCGATCAACGTCAACGACGCCGTGACCAAGAGCAAGAACGACAACAAGTACGGCTGCCGCCACAGCCTCAACGACGCCATCAAGCGCGGCACCGACCACCTGCTGTCGGGCAAGCAGGCGCTGGTCATCGGCTACGGTGACGTGGGCAAGGGCTCGGCCCAGTCGCTGCGTCAGGAAGGCATGATCGTCAAGGTTTCCGAAGTCGACCCGATCTGCGCCATGCAGGCCTGCATGGACGGCTTCGAGCTGGTTTCCCCGTACAAGAACGGCCTCAACGACGGCACCGAGGCCAGCGTCGACGCTGCGCTGCTGGGCAAGATCGACCTGATCGTCACCACCACCGGCAACGTCAACGTGTGTGACGCCGGCATGCTCAAGGCGCTGAAGAAGCGCGCCGTGGTGTGCAACATCGGTCACTTCGACAACGAGATCGACACCGCCTTCATGCGCAAGAACTGGGCCTGGGAAGAGGTCAAGCCGCAGGTGCACAAGATCCACCGCACCGGCGCCGGCAGCTTCGACGCCGCCAACGACGACTACCTGATCCTGCTGGCCGAAGGCCGCCTGGTGAATCTGGGCAACGCCACTGGCCACCCGAGCCGCATCATGGACGGTTCCTTCGCCAACCAGGTGCTGGCGCAGATCTTCCTGTTCGAGCAGAAGTTCGCCGATCTCTCCGCCGAGAAGAAAGCCGAGCGCCTGACCGTGGAAGTGCTGCCGAAGAAACTGGACGAAGAAGTGGCCCTGGAAATGGTCAAGGGCTTCGGCGGCGTGGTCACTCAGCTGACCAAGCAGCAGGCCGATTACATCGGCGTGACCGTGGAAGGTCCGTTCAAGCCCGATACCTACCGCTACTGATCACAGCCACAAGCGGCAAGCCGCAAGCTGCTGGACGGGACCCGCTCCCCTTGCAGCTTGAGGCTTGCAGCTTGCCGCTGGGAAGGGAACCTTCTCCATGAGTCAAGAACGCCGTTACAGCTTCGAGTTCTTCCCGACCAAGACCGAAGCCGGGCACGAAAAACTGCTGAACGTGGCGCGCCAGCTGGCGAGCTACAACCCCGATTTCTTCTCCTGCACCTACGGTGCCGGGGGCTCCACCCGTGACCGCACGCTGAACACCGTGCTGCAGCTCGACGGCGAAGTGAAAGTGCCGACCGCACCGCACCTGTCCTGCGTCGGCGACAGCAAGGCCGAGCTGCGCGAACTGCTGACCCTGTACAAGGACGCCGGCATCAAGCGCATTGTCGCCCTGCGTGGCGACCTGCCCTCGGGCATGGGCATGGCCAGCGGCGAGCTGCGCTACGCCAACGAGCTGGTCGAGTTCATCCGCAACGAAACGGGCGATCACTTCCACATCGAAATCGCCGCCTACCCGGAAATGCATCCGCAGGCGCGCAACTTCGAGAGCGACATCGCCAACTTCGTGCGCAAGGCCAAGGCCGGCGCCAACAGCGCCATCACCCAGTACTTCTTCAACGCCGACAGCTATTTCCATTTCGTCGAGCGCGTGCAGAAACTGGGCGTCGACCTGCCGATCGTGCCGGGCATCATGCCCATCACCAACTACAGCAAGCTGGCGCGTTTCTCCGACGCCTGCGGCGCGGAGATCCCGCGCTGGGTACGCAAGCAGCTGGAAGCCTACGGCGATGACGTCGAAAGCATCCAGGCCTTCGGCCAACAGGTGATCAGTGAAATGTGCGAACGCCTGCTCGAGGGTGGCGCACCGGGCCTGCACTTCTATACGCTGAACCAGGCCGACCCCAGCCTGGCCATCTGGAACAACCTCAAACTGCCACGCTGAGGCAGTTCACCCGCAGGCTGCCTTCGGGCAGCCTGCTCGCGTCACACCCCGCCTTGCCGCCGAAGGATCGCCTGCCATGCTCAAACGCTCCACGATCAATGCCTCAGTCAGCCCCAAGGGCAGCCTGGAAACGCTCTCGCAACGCGAGGTGCAGCAACTGCGTGAAACCGGTTCGGGCAGCGTCTATCGCCTGTTCCGCCAATGTGCACTGGCAATCCTCAACACCGGCTCGCACAGCGACAACGCCAAGACCATCCTCGAGGCATACCCGGATTTCGAGGTGAAGATTCACCAGCAGGATCGCGGCATTCGCCTGGAACTGCTGAACGCTCCCGCCGACGCCTTCGTCGATGGCGAGATGATCGCCAGCACCCGTGAAATGCTCTTCAGCGCCCTGCGCGATATCGTCTACACGCAGAGCGAGCTGGAGAACAAGCGCATCGACCTGGACAGCTCGGAAGGCATCACCGACTACGTTTTCCACCTGCTGCGCAACGCTCACACGCTGCGCAGCGGCGTCGAACCGAAGATGGTGGTGTGCTGGGGCGGACACTCGATCAGCTCCGAGGAGTACAAGTACACCAAGAAGGTCGGCCATGAGCTGGGCCTGCGTGGCCTGGATATCTGCACCGGCTGCGGCCCCGGCGTGATGAAGGGGCCGATGAAGGGCGCCACCATCAGCCACGCCAAGCAGCGCAACCTCACCGGCCGCTACCTGGGCCTGACCGAGCCGGGCATCATCGCGGCGGAAGCGCCGAACCCCATCGTCAACGAGCTGGTGATCCTGCCGGATATCGAAAAGCGCCTGGAAGCATTCGTGCGCGTCGGGCACGGCATCATCATCTTCCCGGGCGGCGCCGGCACCGCCGAGGAATTCCTCTACCTGCTGGGCATCCTCACCCACCCGGACAACCAGGACCTGCCCTTCCCGGTCATCCTCACCGGGCCGAAGAGCGCCAGCACCTACCTGCAGCAGCTGCACGACTTCATCGGCGCGACCCTCGGCAAGGCCGCGCAGCAGCGCTATCGCATGATCGTCAACGACCCGGCCGAAGTGGCCCGCGAGATGGCGGTCGGGATCAAGGCCGTGCGCCAGTTCCGCCGGGAACGCAACGACGCCTTCCACTTCAACTGGCTGCTGAAGATCGACGAGAGCTTCCAGCATCCGTTCGAGCCGACCCACGACGCCATGGCCAGCCTCAACCTGACCCGCGAGCAGCCGCTGCATCAGCTCGCGGCCAATCTGCGTCGGGCCTTCTCCGGCATCGTCGCGGGCAACGTCAAGGAAAACGGCATTCGCCTGATCGAAGAGAACGGCCCGTACGAGATCAAGGGTGACGCCAGCATCATGGCGCCCCTGGACCGACTGCTGCAGGCCTTCGTCGAACAGCACCGGATGAAGCTGCCCGGTGGCACGGCCTACGAGCCCTGCTACCGCGTCGTGTCCTGAACGCGCCTGCCGGAGCGCACCCTTGCTGCGCCCCAGCCCCCTTGCCAAAGGGGGACTATGCTTAAGCCATGAGAGCAGTCGTACGCGTCGTCATTGGCCTGCAGCTGATGTGCTGCGTGGCCTTCGGCCTACGGGCCGAACCCTTGCGCCTGGTCACCGAGGCGTGGCCGCCTTACGTCTACGAGGAAAACGGCCAGCCGACCGGGCTCGACTACGAGATCACCCGCGAGGTGCTGCGCCGCCTGGGCCGCGAGATGCAGTTGCAGTTCATGCCCTGGAAACGCTGCCTGCTGGCCATGCAGCAAGGGCAGGCCGACGGCATCCTGGACGTCTTCTACCACCCGTCGCGCGAAGCCAGCATGCAGTTCGCCTCGGAGCCGCTGAGCGACATCGAGTTCGTGCTGTTCTACTCGCGCAGCCGACCCTTCCGCTATCGCCACATCGACGACCTGCGCGGTCTGGTGATCGGCATCTCGGCAGGCTACTGGTACAACGACGACGCGTTTCGCACCGCGCAGACCTTCCGCCGCGAAGAAGGCCCCAGTCACGAGGCCAACATCGGCAAGCTGGCGCGCCATCGTGTCGACTTGGTGGTGAACGATCGTCGCACCGGCATGTTCCTGGCCAACCGCCTGGGGCTGGGCCGCAAGATCAGCTACAACGCGACGCCGGTCGGCCAGGACAATCTCTACCTGGCACTCGCCAGGACAGCGGAGCTGCGTACCCTGGCCCAGGCCTTCAGCGAGGAGCTGCGCCGCTTCAAGGCCGAGCCGGCCTATGCCGAGCTGCAGGCGCGCTACGCCGAATCGCCCGGCGCCGACGAAGCCTCCACGCCGTGAACCAGCCGACAGGCTGGTGGATGCGCAACGCGCAAGCTCTGTTATACTCGGGCCTTCCCGCCAGGCTTGCGCCCGGATGCTGGTTCTCGGAAGCCAGCAGTACCGGACGGGATCATGCCCCCCACGCGTGATTCAAGCCAGGCAATATCACCCCATAGGGCCACGCCCTCACTACGTACAGGATTGCCCATGTCCTTTGCTTCCCTCGGTCTCTCCGAGGCTCTAGTCCGTGCGATCGAATCCGCCGGCTATACCCAGCCCACTCCGGTGCAACAGCGGGCCATTCCCGCCGTGTTGCAAGGTCGCGATCTGATGGTGGCGGCCCAGACGGGCACGGGCAAGACTGCAGGTTTCGCCCTGCCGATTCTCGAACGCCTGTTCCCGGCCGGCCATCCGGACCGCGAACAGCGCCATGGCCCGAAGCAACCGCGCGTGCTGGTGCTGACGCCCACCCGCGAGCTGGCTGCCCAGGTGCATGACAGCTTCAAGATCTACGCCCGCGACCTGAAGTTCGTCAGCGCCTGCATCTTCGGTGGCGTCGGCATGAACCCGCAGGTCCAGGCACTGGCCAAGGGCGTCGACGTACTCGTCGCCTGCCCCGGCCGCCTGCTCGACCTCGCCGGCCAGGGCAGCGTGGACCTTTCCCACGTGGAAATCCTGGTACTGGACGAAGCCGACCGCATGCTCGACATGGGCTTCATCCATGACGTCAAGAAGGTGCTCGCGCGCCTGCCCGCGCAGCGCCAGAACCTGCTGTTCTCGGCGACCTTCTCCAAGGACATCACCGATCTCGCCGGCAAACTGCTGCACGATCCCGAGCGCATCGAGGTCACGCCGCCGAACACCACCGTCGAGCGCATCGAGCAGCGTGTGTTCCGCCTGGCCGCCAGCCACAAGCGCGCACTGCTTGCGCACCTGATCACTCAGGGTGCCTGGGAACAGGTGCTGGTGTTCACCCGTACCAAGCACGGTGCCAATCGCCTGGCCGAGTACCTCGACAAGCATGGCCTGCCGGCTGCCGCGATCCACGGCAACAAGAGCCAGAACGCCCGCACCAAGGCCCTGGCCGACTTCAAGGCGAACAAGGTACGCATACTGGTCGCCACCGATATCGCCGCCCGCGGCCTGGACATCGACCAACTGCCGCACGTGGTCAACTTCGAGCTGCCCAATGTCGAGGAGGACTACGTTCACCGCATCGGCCGCACCGGCCGTGCCGGACGTAGCGGCGAGGCCATCTCGCTGGTCGCCCCGGACGAGGAGAAGCTGCTCAAGAGCATCGAGCGCATGACCAAGCAGAAGATCCCCGATGGCGATCTGATGGGCTTCGATGCCAGCACCGTGGAGGCCGAGCGCCCCGAGGCGCGCGAACCACGCCAGCCGCGCAACGCCGGCCAGAAGAAGCAGAAGGCCGAGTCCGGCGACAAGCCCAAGGGCGAGCACCAGAACGGTGGCCGCAAGGACAAGGGCAAGGACGGCGGCAAGGATCAGAAGGCCAAACCACAAGGGCAGAAGCGCCGCCGCGGACAACGCAGCGGCACTGGCCAGGGCCAGCCTGCTGCGGCGATTCCAGCCCTGCCGCCAGATCGTGATCCGGAAGAGTTCCTCGACGACGATATCGACAACTTCGGCAACCGCGTCGACTACGTCAGCCCGGCCCAGAACAAGCAACAGGGCCGTGGCCGTCGTTCGGGTGGCAATCCCGGTAACGGTGGTACCCAGCAGGGTCAAGGCCAGCGCCAGAGCAACAAGGGCCCGCGCAGCAACAATGGCGGTGGTGCCGGCAATGGCGCCAACAAGAACCGTCGCCAGGGCAGCGGCCAGGGCCAGGGGCGCAACGGTGCCAACCGCGGCCGTGGCCGCGCTGCCCATGACGGCCGCGTCACCTCGCTCGACCGCGACGAACTGCCGCGTGCAGAGGCTGCCGTGCGCAGCCCGCGCGACAAGCAGCCAGTCATCATGCACAAGAGTTCGCGCCTGGACCGCTTCCCCACGGCCGAGCAACTCGATGAGCTGAGCAACAGCAACCGCCCTCGCGGCGAGAAGCCGGCACTGCTGACGCGCAACCGCGACGAGTAAGCGCCGACGCAGCAACGAAAACGCCGCCCCTGAGGGCGGCGTTTTCGTTTAGGGGAAAGGCGAGTGGATCACCACCCCTCTCCCCCTCGGGCCCTTCCCCATGAATGGGAAAGGGCCATCGGACGGCCGCTGGCTAGCGGCCGCCTTCCTTACTGGCGAACGCCTTCGATCGAGATGATCAGCTCGACGGTCTCCGAAGCCGGGCCGAGGTCCATGGCGATGTCGAAGTCCTTCATCTTCAGGGTCGTGGTGCCTTCGAAACCGGCGCGGTAGCCGCCCCACGGGTCCTTGCCTTCACCGATGAACTTGGCCGCGATCACCACCGGCTTGGTCACGCCGTTGAGGGTCAGGTTGCCGGTGACGTCAGCGGTGCCTTCACCGGTGGACTTGACCGAGGTGGACTCGAAGGTCGCGGTGTCGTGCTTGCTGGCATTGAGGAAGTCGGCACTGCGGATGTGCTTGTCGCGCTCGGCGTGGTTGGTGTCGACGCTGGCGGTCTTCAGGCTCACGCTGACCTTGCTGGCCTCGGGGTTGGCGGCGTCGAAGCTGAACTTGCCGTCGAAATCCTTGAAGGTGCCGTACAGCCAGCTGTAGCCCAGGTGGCTGATCTTGAAGTTGACGAAGGCGTGCTGGCCTTGCTTGTCGATGGCATAGTCGGCCGCCATGGCCTGCCCGCCGATCAGGGCGGAACCCAGAACCAGTGTAGCGAGGGCATTCTTCAACATGGGTGTTCTCCTTGCGAGGTTGTCGATCTAGGTGGGCCTTGGCCCGATGATGAATAGCTTCAGCGCCCGAACATCCGCAGCAGGGTGCTGTCGCGGTCGATGAAATGGTGCTTGAGTGCGGCCAGGCCGTGCACGACCGCGAAGATCACCAGGCCCCAGGCCAGGTATTCGTGGATATCACCGGCGATATCTTCCTGGTGCTCAATGCCCGTCAGGGTGGCGGGCACGCTGAACAGCCCGAATACCTCGATACCACGGCCATCCGCGGTGGAAATCAGGTAACCGGAGACCATCACGCCGAACAGGCCCAGGTAGAGCGCGGCATGGCCCAGCTTGGAGGCCAGGCGGGTGAGCGCGCCATGGTTCTCCAGCGCCGCCGGCGCCGGGTTGAACAGGCGCCACAACACGCGCAGCAGCATGGTCGCGAACAGCAGGATGCCGATGCTCTTGTGCAGATCAGGCGCACTCTGGCGCCAGGGGTCGTAATAGCTGAGCCCGACCATCCAGAAACCGAGGGCGAAGAGGCCGAACACGGCCAGCGCCACCAACCAGTGCAACAACACGCTGACCAGACCGTAACGAGCAGAGGTATTACGCCATTGCATGGGGACTTCCTGATTCAATTTCCGAGCAAGACTAACGGCAAATATATCGATTTAAAGCGGAAAATTTCGCTATGAAACATCGAGAAATGCGATAGCTCATTTCCATGCCTTCAAGCCGATCGGATTAGTGCGCCGCCGCTGCCGCAAAGTTCGCAAGCATGGCTACAGGCGGCGCAAAACACCGGACCAGCGGCAGTTTCCATCCCCGCGCGCGCCTTCTGGTAGGCTGTGCCGCCGAACAGCGGGAGATTTCTCATGAGCCAGAACGACCATTGGATGCAGCGCGACCTCGACGTGCTGTGGCACCCCTGCACCCAGATGAAGGATCACGAACGCCTGCCGCTCATCCCCATCCGCCGCGGCAAAGGCGTCTGGCTGGAGGACTTCGACGGCAAGCGCTACCTGGATGCGGTCAGCTCCTGGTGGGTCAACGTCTTCGGCCACGCCAACCCGCGCATCAACGCGCGCATCCGCGAACAACTGGACAGCCTCGAGCACGTGATGCTGGCCGGCTTCAGCCACGAACCGGTGGTGGAACTGTCCGAGCGCCTGGTGCGCCTCACGCCCGCGGGCCTGAACCGGGTGTTCTACGCCGACAACGGTTCCTCGGGCATCGAGGTGGCGCTGAAGATGAGCTTCCACTACTGGCTCAACAGCGGTGCGCCGGCCAAGAAGCGCTTCGTCACCCTGACCAACAGCTACCACGGCGAGACGGTCGCGGCGATGTCGGTGGGCGATGTGTCGCTGTTCACCGACACCTACCGCGCCCTGTTGCTCGACACCCTCAAGGTGCCGACCCCTGACTGCTACCTGCGTCCCGAGGGCGTGAGCTGGGAAGCGCACTCGCGCAGCATGTTCGCCCACATGGAACAGACCCTGGCCGAGCATCACCACGAAGTCGCTGCGGTGATCGTCGAGCCTCTGATCCAGGGCGCCGGCGGCATGCGCATGTACCACCCGGTCTATCTCGAGCTGCTGCGTGACGCCTGCAACCGCTACGGCGTGCACCTGATCGTCGACGAGATCGCGGTGGGGTTCGGCCGTACCGGGACGATGTTCGCCTGCGAACAGGCCAACATCACCCCGGACTTCATGGTGCTGTCCAAGGCGCTCACCGGCGGCTACCTGCCGATGGCAGCCGTACTCACCACCGACGATGTCTACGCGGCGTTCTACGACGACTACGCGACCCTGCGTGCCTTCCTCCATTCGCACACCTACACCGGCAACCCGCTGGCCTGTGCGGCGGCGCTGGCGACCCTGGACATCTTCGAGCAGGACAACGTGATCGAGGCCAACAAGGCCCTCGCCACGCGTATGGCCAGCGCCACCGCGCACCTGGCCGAACACCCGCACGTGGCCGAGATCCGCCAGACCGGCATGGCCCTGGCCATCGAGATGGTGCAGGACAAGGCCAGCAAGACCGCCTACCCCTGGCAGGAGCGACGTGGCCTGCGCGTCTATCAGCATGCCCTGCAGCGTGGCGCGCTGCTGCGTCCGCTCGGCAGCGTGGTGTACTTCCTGCCGCCCTACGTGATCACCCCCGAGGAAATCGACTTCCTCGCCGAGGTGGCCAGCGAAGGGATCGATATCGCCACCCGTGAATCGGTCAGCGTGGCGGTGGACAATCGCTTCCCCGATCACCGCGATCCAGGCTAGCGACGACGGCCAGCGGCAAGTAACAGCGCAGAGGCGCAGTGCTTTACACTTGCCGCTTCGAACTTGTCGCTCAGTAGCTATTCATATGCGCCTATCCCGCTTCTTCATCGACGCCCCGCTCTCCCTCGGCCAGCACGAGCTGCCCGAGGCCCAGGCGCACTACATCGGCCGGGTGCTGCGTCATGCCGTGGGCGATGCCGTGCAGCTGTTCGACGGCAGTGGCTGCGAGTACCTGGGCGAGCTGATCGAGGTGGGCAAGAAAAGCGTGCGCGTGGAGCTGCGTGAGGCCCTCGATGGCCTGGCCGAGTCCGCGCTGCGCATTCACCTCGGGCAAGGCCTGTCACGCGGCGAACGCATGGACTGGGCGATCCAGAAAGCCACCGAGATGGGCGCGACGGAAATCACCCCCATCGTCTCGACGCGCTGCGAAGTGCGCCTGAAGGACGAACGGGCCGACAAGCGCATGGCCCACTGGCGCCAGGTGGCGATCAGCGCCTGCGAACAGTGCGGCCGCTCGGTGCTGCCGGTGATCCACCCACCGCTGGAGCTGGCCGCCTGGCTGCAACAGACCGAAGCCGATCTGAAGCTGGTGCTGCACCCGGTCGCCGCACCGCTGCAGAGCCATGAGCGGCCAGACGATCTGGCCTTCCTGATCGGGCCGGAAGGCGGCTTGAGCGATGCGGAAGTGGAGCAGGCCATGCAAGCCGGCTTCCACGCAGCACGCCTGGGACCGCGCGTTCTGCGCACGGAAACGGCGCCAGTGGTGGCCCTGAGCGTCGCCCAGCAGCTGTGGGGCGACCTCCAGGCGTAAAATGTCGCCTTGGCGTAACAAAATGTGACCTCAAGAGATTGCAAGCCGAGCAGTCTTTGTCATGCTCTGCGCGCCGCGTGCGCGACCTGCTTTACCAGCGACCTGCGCCCGGCCGAGGCCGGCGCCCCGCTGCGTCGTTCCTCTTCCAATAACAAATCAACGGGCTTCGGCCCCGCCCAAAAGGCGGCCGCATGCCCAGGAGCATTGCATGAACGAACTGGTCTCGACCCTCAACGGTCTGGTCTGGAGCCCGGCGCTGATCTATCTATGTCTCGGCGTTGGTCTCTACTTCTCCCTTCGCGGCCGCTTCCTCCAGGTCCGCCACTTCAAAGAAATGATCCGCCTGATGTTCACCGGCAAGACCGATGAGCACGGCATCTCCTCCTTCCAAGCACTGACCATGACCCTCGCCGGTCGCGTCGGTACCGGCAACATCGCCGGTGTGGCCACCGCCATCACCTTCGGCGGCCCGGGTGCGATCTTCTGGATGTGGATGGTTGCCTTCCTCGGCGCCAGCTCGGCGTTCGTCGAGTCCACCCTCGGCCAGGTGTACAAGGAAAAGCTCAACGGTGAATACCGTGGTGGCCCGGCCTTCTACATCGAGAAGGGCCTGGGTCTGAAGTGGTACGCCTGGCTGTTCGCCGTGGTCACCGTGTTCGCCTGCGGCCTGCTGCTGCCGGGCGTACAGGCCAACTCCATCGCCTCCAGCGCGCAAACCGCATTCGGCATCGACCCGAACGTGACCGCTGCCCTGCTCGCCGTCCTGATCGGCCTGATCATCTTCGGTGGCGTCAAGCGTATCGCGCACTTCACCCAGGTGGTGGTGCCGTTCATGGCGCTGGGCTACATCCTGGTCGCCCTGGTGATCATCCTGCTGAACATCGAAAAGCTGCCGGAAGTGATCGCTCTGATCTTCCGTAGCGCCTTCGGCCTCGAAGCCGGTTTCGGTGCCATCATCGGCATGGCTATCCAGTGGGGCGTGAAGCGCGGCGTCTACTCCAACGAAGCAGGTCAGGGCACCGGCCCGCACGCCTCCTCCGCGGCAGCCGTCAGCCACCCGGCCAAGCAGGGCCTGGTACAGGGCTTCTCGGTCTACATCGACACCCTGTTCGTCTGCTCGGCGACTGCCTTCATGCTGCTGATCACCGGTCAGTACAACGTACAGGCTCCCGATGGCAGCGCGCTGTTCACCGGTATCGCTGGCGTCGCCGCCGGCCCGGGCTACGTGCAGACCGCGATGGAGAACATGATGCCCGGCTTCGGTAACGCCTTCGTTGCCATCGCCCTGTTCTTCTTCGCCTTCACCACCATCCTGGCCTACTACTACATCGCCGAAACCAACATTGCCTACATCAACCGCAAGGTGAAGCGTCCGATCCTCACCCTGCTGCTGAAGTTCGGCATCATCGCGGCCACCGTATACGGCACCGTGCGCAGCGCCACCGTTGCCTGGGACCTGGGTGACCTCGGCGTGGGCCTGATGGCCTGGCTGAACATCATCGCCATCGTGCTCATGCACAAGATCGCCTACAAGTGCCTGAAGGACTACGAGCAACAGCAGGACGAAGGCAAGGACCCGGTGTTCCACCCGGAAAAACTCGGCATCAAGAACGCCGACTACTGGGGTAGCCACACCTCGGAAGACAATCTGGAAGAAGAAAAGAAAGCCGAAGCTGCAGAGGCTAACGCGCAGCGCTGATTGCGCTCGCTGACGGCATAAAAAAGCCCCGGCCATGTGCCGGGGCTTTTTCGTTGGGGCCTGCTGCGCCTTGCAGCGCGACTCAGATCAGGCCGGCATCGTCCAGCATCTGCTCCAGGGCCACCAGATCCGGAATCCGCACCACCTCATCGGCAATGCGTGCGGCGCCCAGCTCGAGCGGCGCCAGCTCGACATCGGCCGCAGCCAGGTCACTGCCGACCTTCAGCGAGCGGGGAATGCCCTGCACCAGCAAGGCAATGAACTTGACCTTGGGGCGACCGCCCAGTGCGTTGATCACCGCGACCCGCGCTCCGCTGGCGACCTGCGCCTGGCCACCACTGGCGGCCTCGAAGGAGAACAGCGGCAGGCTCAGGTCACGCCAGGCGATCTGGCCGAGAAACCACGCCGGCGCACCTTCGCTCACCTGGGGCGCGCGATAGGGAATCAGCTCGGCGACCGCCACGTTGGGTAGCAGCAGGGTGCGGTCGGCCAGCGGCACCAGCAACCCGGTGAGGTTGGCTGCACTGTTCTGGGTGGCGACGGCTTGACTCATGAAAACGTCCTATACGGGGGCAAACCCCGATCAACTGCAATGTTCGGCAAGGTGATTGACCAGGGCCACGGCCAGCTCGCGCGGGTCGGCGCTGAAGCTGCTGTAGCCACCCTCGCGCAGGCTGTCGGGCATGCTCGGGCAGGCGCAGCTGTCGCCGCGCTGGGTCCAGATCACCCCGCCCTGGCGTTTGACGTACGCGGCGGCGGCACTGCCGTCGCTGCCCATGCCACTGAAGACGATGACGCCACACTGGGCGCCGAACTGTTGCGCCAGATTGAGCATCATCTGGTCGATGGAGGGGCTGTAGGGCTCCGGCCAGCCGCGCTCGGCGATCTGCATGGCGCCCTGATCGTCGAAACCCAGCTCGCTGGCGATCGGCACCACCACCACCTCGCCACAGCGCACCGGGTCGCCCTGGCGTGCCGGATTGACGTGCCACTGGCTGTGCCGCCCGACGGCCTGCGGCAATGCCGCTTCGAAGCTGGCGTCGATGTGCTGGGCGTAGATGAAGCCGATGGGCAGGCCACCTGGCAGCGCATCGAGAAAGGCTTTCACCGCCGCCGGACCGCCCAGCGAGGCCGCCAGCAACCAGACCTGACGCGCCGGTTCGCCAGCCTTCAGCGGCGTCTCGGCCAGCGCCTGCGGCAGCTCGAGACGGGTCGGCCGCTGCGCTTCGTCCAGCAGGGCCTGCAGGCTGGGGCCAACGGCCTGGGCCGGGTCCCCGACCAGACGCTTGAGCTTGCCGAACAGGCTGCGCTCCCAGCGCGGATAGTTTTCGGACTGACGTTCAGGGGCATGCCCCTCGCCGAACAACACCGGCGCGCTGGCGCGCTCCAGCAGGCTGTCGACCAGCGGCGAATCGTCCGACTGGGCCAGGTCCACCAGCCACAGGTCGGTCTCGCAAGCGGCCAGGGCATCCTCGTCGAGACGCGCCGGATCGCTGTTGAGCACCACCTGGTAACCACCACCTGCCAGCGCCTGCTGCAGCACATGACGCTGCAGCGAGGTGTCGGCGATGACCGCAATGCGCGCGAGGGATTTCTCTGTCATGTCCGCTTGACCTGATGGCTATCCACCAACTGAGCGATGGTTTCGAGCAGCAAGGACTCCTGGTAGGGCTTGCCGAGGTACTGGTTGACGCCGATGGACATCGCCCGCTCACGGTGTTTTTCACCGGTACGCGAGGTGATCATGATGATCGGCAGGTCCTTCAGGCGTTCATCGTGGCGCACCAGGGTCGCCACCTCGAAGCCGTCCATGCGCGGCATCTCGATGTCCAGCAGCATGATGTCCGGCTTGTGTTCCTGCAGCTGGGCGATGGCATCCACCCCGTCCTTGGCAGTGACCACGTTCATGCCGTTACGCTCGAGCAGACGGCTGGTGACCTTGCGCACGGTGACCGAGTCGTCCACCACCATGACCAGCGTCGGCCGGTCGACTTCGACCTCTTCGCTGATCGCCACCTGGCGCGAAGCCAGGCGCGGCAGCAGCTGATTCTGCAGGTGCGCGTGCAGCACGCGGATGGTCGCCAGCAGGTCGAGAATGACCACCACGCGTCCGTCACCGAGGATGGTCGCACCGGAGATGCCGTGCACCCCGGCGAACTGCGGGCCGAGGCTCTTCACCACGATCTCGCGCGAACCAGCCAGGCTGTCGACCTGCACGGCCACGGCATGCTCGCTGGAGCGCACCAGGATCACCGGCAGCGGCAGGCTCTGGCCCACCAGCTTGGGCTGCTGGCCATTGTTCAGCAGGTCACCGAGGTACTTCAGCTCGTAGGCCTGGCCGGCGTACTCGAAGCGCGGCGCATCCGGGGCGTAGTAGGCCTCCAGCTCGTAAGGCGAAACGCGCACGATACCTTCGATGGTGTTCAACGGAATGGCGTACAGGTCCTCGCCCGAGTACACCATCAGCGCGCGGTTGACCGACACGGTGAACGGCAGGCGGATGGTGAAGCGCGTGCCCTGGCCCAGGGTCGAGTCGATGCTCATCGAGCCGCCGAGCTGCTTGACCTCGGAGTGCACCACGTCCATGCCGACGCCGCGTCCGGAAATCTGCGTGACCTTCTCCGCCGTGGAGAAACCGGCCTCGAGGATGAACTGCAGGATCTCGTGATCGCTCAGATCGCTGTCGGCGTCCATCAGGCCACGTTCGATGGCCTTGCGGCGCACGGCTTCCAGACGGATACCACCGCCATCATCATCCAGCGTGAGGACGATATCACCGCCCTCGCGCCCCAGATTCAGGCGGATGGTGCCGGCGTCCGGCTTGCCTGCCGCGCGGCGTACATCAGCCACTTCGATCCCGTGGTCGACAGCGTTGCGCAGCATGTGCTCCAGCGGCGCGACGATACGTTCGAGCACGGTACGGTCCATTTCCCCCTCGGCGTTGCCGACGACGAATTCCACCTGCTTGCCGAGCTCGCCGGCCACCTGCCGGACAATGCGCCGCAGGCGCGGGACCAGACGGTCGAAGGGCACCATGCGCGTACGCATCAGGCCTTCCTGCAACTCGGTGTTGACCCGTGCCTGTTGCAGCAGCAGGGTCTCGGCGTCGCGGTTCTTCGCGGCCAGGGTTTCCTTCAGGTCGAGCAAGTCGGACGCGGACTCGAACAGCGCACGCGAGAGCTGCTGCAGCTGCGAGTGACGGTCCATTTCCAGCGGGTCGAAATCCTCGTAGCCGGCACGTTCGGCCTCGGCCTGGTAGCGGCTGAGAATCTGCGCCTGGGTCTCGGTGTCGAGACGACGCAGCTGGTCACGCACACGGTCGATGGTCGCTTCCATCTCGCTCAGGGTGAAGCTCACGTCACTGACCTGCTGCTCGACACGGCCGCGGAAGATCGAGGTCTCACCGGCCAGGTTGACCAGCCCTTCGAGCAACTCGGCAGGAACCTTGACCAGTTCCTGCGGCGCGCGGCGCGCGGCAGCCTCGGCAGCCGCCTCTTCGGCCCGGCGCACGAACGGCAGGACCTTGGGTGCCTGCAGCTGCGTCGGCGCGTCGCTGGCGGCGACGATCGGCGCACTGCTCTGCACCGGCAGCGTGGCAACCTCAACCGGTTCGACCGGCGCGGCAGCCGGCTCATCGGCCAGGCTGGCACTGAGGCGCTGGCGCAGCAGGTCGAGTTCCTGCTGCAGGCCTTCGAAACCGGACTGCACATCGAGGAACAGGCTTTCCGGCCACGGTGCGCCCTGCTGCAACGCCTCACTCAGATGCTGTTCGAGGTCGTGGCTCATGTCGCCCAGGCGCTTCTGTCCAGCCAGGCGCGCACCGCCCTTGAGGGTGTGCAGGATGCGCAGCATCTCGTCGATCGGCGCACTGTCCTCGCGCTGATCTTCCCAGCGCCCGATAGCCGTTTCCATCGCCTCGAGCAGGTCATCGCCCTCTTCGAGGAAGATGTCGAGAATGTCGCTGTCCGCCTCATCGGCGTCGTCGCTCTCGACCACGGCCTTGAGCTGAACGGCCGACGGCATGCTCAGTTGTTCGTCAGGATTGGCGCGGAAGCGTTTGATCGTATCGATCAGGTCCTCGCCCGAGGGCACCGCACGCTGGCCACGCACCGCTTCCAGCATCTCGGCCAGGCGGTCATGACAGGCCTGCAGCAGGGTGAAGAGTTCCGGGCTGGCACGCAGACGGCCGCCGCCGAGACCTTCGTAGAGGAATTCGAGCTCATGGGCCAGATCGCCGATTTCGCGAATCTCGGCCATGCGCGCACCACCCTTGAGGGTGTGCAGATCGCGCTGCAGGGCTTCCAGCTCCAGGCTGTTGTCGACATCGCCCATCCAGCGCTGCAGGGCTGCGCCCGCGCTTTCGATGATGTCGAAGCCTTCCTCGAGGAAGATCTCCACCAGCTCGGGATCGCGTTCCTCGTGCCAGCTGTCCACGACCTGCGGTGCTGGTGCAGGCGCAGGTTCCGGCTCGGGCTCGGGCTCGGGCTCGGGCTCGGGCTCAGCAACAGTCTCGACCTGCGGCTCCTCAGGCAGCTCCAGCTCCACTTCGTCGACGAGCGGCAGGTTGTCTTCGAGCGGTACGTCGATGATCTCGTCGACAACGACGTCGTCCTCGACCAGGGCCAGAGGCGGCGTGTCATCGCCAGCGAGATCGAACTCGAGTGGTTCGTCAGCCTCGCTGGCCGGTTGTTCGTCGAGCGTCGGCGCCTCGACCTGGGCAACGGCTGCCGACAGGCTCTGCGCCGGGCCGCCCTGGCGGAACTGACGGATCGCCTGGATCAGGTCATCGCCGGAAACCAGCGGCTGGCGCGCCTGCAACTGGTCGAGCATCTGCGCCAGACGGTCGTGGCTCTGCTGCAGCAAGTTACCCAGCGCCGGTGAATGGTTGTAGCGACGGTCGACCAGGCCCTCGTACAGGGATTCCAGCTCATGACCCAGGTCGCCTATCGGACGAATCGAGGCCATGCGCGCACCACCCTTGAGGGTGTGCAGGTCACGCTGCAGCGACGACAGCGGCATGGTGTTGTCCGGCTCGCTCAGCCAGCGCTCCAGCGCCTGTCCCGCGCTTTCCAGAATGTCGACGGCTTCTTCGAGGAAGATCTCGACCATCTCCTCGTCGAGTTCGGCATCGGCCGGGCTGAAGCTCGTCTGCTCTTCAGGCACTGGCTCGGCCTCGATGGTCTCGAACGACGCCTCGGCCAGCTGCGGCTCGCCGGGCTCCTCGCTCGCGGTCGACTGTTCGGCCTGCTCGAGTTCGGCAGTGGCCTGGTCCAGCTCGACGACTTCCAGACCTTCGACATCGGGCGACAGCAACGCCAGGGTGTTCGGGTCGATGGCCTCGGCCAGCAACTGACGCAGCGCCTCAACACGCTCGGGCTGAGGGCTGACCTGCAGCGCGGCGGCCACCTGGTCCATCATGCCGATCAGCGCTTCGTGGGCTTTCTCTGCCTCGTCGAAGAAACGCTCGCTGACGGCCAGGCTGCCTTCCTCGACGGCGCCATAGAGGTCGAGCAAGGCTTCGCAGAGCTCGTCGATCTGCGGCAGTTCGGCCATTTCCGCGCCACGCCCCAGGGTCGTCAGCTCTTCCAGCAGCGCGGACAGCTCCTGGCGCTCGGAGGGGTGCTCGCGCCACTTGCGCAGCAGGTCCTCGGCATCCAGCAGGATGTCCATGCCTTCGGCGAGGAAGATGCTGATCAGTTGCGGATCACGACTCTCGCCGCTTTCTCCGCTGCGCTCGTCCTCGGCACTGGCGAGGCGATCCTGATGCAGTGCCTGGACCCGGGCAAGGAATGCCTCGGCACCGGGAATCGCTGCCAGTGGCTGGCTTTCCAGGTTGTCCAGGCCGATGCGGAACAGCCCCTCGGCACTGCTCAGCAGTTCCGCAGCGGCGAGGTCGACCTGAATCAGGTTGGTCTTGAATTCCTTGACCAGCTTCTCCAGCGGCGCGGCGATTTCCGCCACGGGGAGAATGCCGGCCATGTAGGCGCTGCCCTTGAGCGTGTGCAGGGCGCGCTGCAGGTCGTCGGTTACCGGTTGCGGCAACTCCTGCGCACAATCGGCGAGGAAGCCGACCAGGGTATCCAGATGAGTCTCGGCCTCGTTGCGGAAGATCTCCAGCAGCTGAGGATCGAGGGGCTCGCCATCGAGGTCCTGATCCACGACGACCGGGGCCTGCTCGACGGCGGCGGTAGCTTCGGTTACGCCCACGGGCTCGGCTACCTGCGGAGCGGCCGGGGCTTCAGATTTTGGGGGCGTTTGCCCCTTGGCCAGGGCGTGCGCCGTGGCGGCCAGCAGGTCGACATCATCGCGCTGACGCTGGGCCTTGGCGGCGAACTCCTCGACCAGTGCCGGCATCAGGGCGACGACATCGAGCACGACCTGCTGCACCGGTGCAGCGGGCTCGATGCTGCGATCCAGAACACGGTTGAGCAGGTTCTCGATGGACCAGGCCAGCTCCCCGATGACCAGCGCGCGCACCATGCGCCCGCTGCCCTTGAGGGTGTGGAAGGCGCGCCGCACTTCGATCAGCGCATCCTTGTTGTCGGTATCGGCCTGCCACTGCGGCAGGTACTCGGCGATGGTTTCCAGCACTTCGCCGGCTTCTTCGATGAAGACTTCCAGCAGCTCCTCGTCCACCGGCTCCTCGTCGGCAGGCGGCGGCAGCAGGCTGGGCGGAACGTCGGCGGCAGGCGGGTTGATCGCCTGTACCGGTGCGGCCATCACATCGGCCATCGACAGCGGCTTGTCCGCCTCCGCCTCGGCGGCTGGCGGCGCAACCTCGGGCGCGCTGGGCAGTTCGACTTCCGGCAGCTCCAGGTCGGCCAGTTCCAGCTCGTCCCACTGCGGCGTCTCGCTCAGTTGCTCGAGGCTCAGCTCTTCCAGCTCAGGTTCCGCCTCGATCTCGATCAGCGCGGCAGGGGCAAGCTCGTCGTCCTGCAGCGACGGCAGCTCATCGAGCTCCGCCAGTTCGAAGGTGAAGCCGTCAGCGGAATCAGCGGCGACCGGCAGCTCCGCGTCGCTCTCCAGCAATTCCAGATCGGCCGGTGCCTCGGCGGGCTGCTCGTCGATCTCGTCGAGCTGGGGCGCGGTCTCGGCCAGCGGCTCTTCCAGCAGTTCGTCCTCGGCACCAAGAAGTTCGATTTCCTGCAGCGGGTCGGCCAGTGGCGCCAGGGTTTCTTCCTCCGGCTCGACACGGTCGAGAATCGAAGGCTTTTCCTTGAGCGGATAGCCCAGGGTCTCCAGACTTTCCTCGGCAACGTCGAGGATCAGATCGCCCTGAGTGCCATGGTCTTCGGCCAGACGCTCGAGGTAGTACTCGACGCTGGTGATGGCGTCGGCCAGGGTATCCAGGCTCTGCCAGTTGGGCACGGCCTTGCGTGCCAGCAACTGCTCCTGAATGTAGCGGTTGCAGGCATTGAGCAGGTCGGCGGCGCGCTGCAGCGGAATCATTGCCAGGCCACCACGGACCTGGGTCAGCAGCTCGGGCACGCGCGCCAGGTGTTCGTGGTTCCACTGCGAGGCAATGAACTCGATGATCGCGTCCTTGGCCTGCTCCAGGCCATTGCGCGCTTCCTTGATGACGAGCTGGTGAATCTGCCCGACATCGGTGGTCGGCAGGTGGCTCTGCTCGTTCTGGCTGTCATCGACCGGGCCGACCATGCCGGCCAGCGTCGCTTCGACGTAGAGCAGCGCGCCAGCCACGTCCATCAGCACCGCGTCGTTCGGTTCGCGCTGGCCGAGGGACAGCGCATGGATCACGTCGATCTGGTCGAGAATGACCTTGCGCGGCTGGCCGAAACCAAGCACCGCGAGGGTATCGGCGATCTGCTTCAGCGGGGCCAGCAGGGCATCCAGCTCACCCGGACGGCTGCGGTCGCTGCGCACGAACAGGTCGAGGCTGTCCTTGACCCGCACCAGTTCCTCGCACAGTGCCGCCACCACCGAGCGCATGGCATCGCGGTCGGGGCCAGCCAGACGGGCACGCTCTTCGTCCACCACCTCGGTATCGGGCAGGGCATCGTCGAGGCGGTACTGCGCCTTCAGGCTACGGATGCGCGGCGATTGCGCCGGCGCCTTGGCCACATAGAACAGCAGGTTCTTGGTCAGTTCGTCGGGAGCGGACTGGTTGATGCCATCAGCACCTTCCTCGACCAGGCGCTTGAGCTCCTTGTCGACCTGGCGCAGCAGGGTGCGCACCGAGGTGCCGTTGACCACGCTGCCATTGGCCAGCCCTTCGATCAGGCCGGAGGCGATCTGCCACAGGCCGCCCAGCGGGGCGTCCTTGCACAGGTTCTCCAGACGGGCGAAGACCCGCGCCATGTAGCCGAGGTTGGTGGCCAGGTCCTGGTTGCGGATGACGCCGACCAGCGCCATCTGCAGCATCTGCCGCAGCTTGCGCAGCAGCACCGGCAGTTCGGCGGTACGCAGACGCGCCAGGCCACCCTCCGGCAGCGCCGGCAGGCGGACGGACATGTCCGGGGAGAACAGGCTGGTTTCCGACAGCAGCTTTTCGCCACGGGCGGCGCGCAGGTCGTTGAGCAGTGGCAGCACGACCATCGGCAGGTCGCGACGGGCGGTCTGGATGCGGTCGAGGTAGACCGGCAGCTGCAGGATCGCCTGCATCAGCACTTCCAGAGCTTCGCCCTGGTTGGCGACGCGGCCTTCCATCAGTGCCTTGGCCAGTTGCTCCATCTCTTCGGCGAGCAGCGCAGCGCCGTAGAACTCGACCATCTGCAAGGTGCCGTGAACCTGGTGCACGTAGGTCAGGCAGAAGCGCATGCGCGTGGGGTCCTGCGGGTTCTCGACGAACGCCTCCAGGGCCTGCCGCGCCTGCTTCAGGGTTTCCCCGATCTCGCCTTTTACCCACTCCAGGGCGACATAATCATGCCGATCACCCATAGCCACTCCACTCATAAACTTGGCCTTATCCCTTGCGGGTAAACGCCAGAACTCGCTCGTCGGCCACCGGCACCAGGTGCGGGTGCTGCCAACCGGCTACTTCGCCCACACCTACGACCAGCAGGCCACCCGGCGCCAGGCTTTCGGCCAGGCGGTTGAGGATGTCGCGGCGACGCCAGCGGCGGAAATAGATCAGCAAGTTCTGACAAAAAATCACATCCATGCCGGACATTGGCGCCTTGGCCAGTTCCAGCACATTGAGCCTGGCGCAACACACGCGAGCTGCCAGGCTCGGTACTACCTTGAAACGTCCGTCTGCCTGCGCGAGAAAGTAGCGTTCACGCAGTTCATCACCCACCTGTTCCAGGCGCCGCGCCGAGTAACTGGCTTCACGCGCCCGGCTCAACGCACCCTGACTGATATCGGTACCGGTGACCGCGAAATGCTCCGGCAACTCACTGCCCTGCAAGGTTTCGGCGGCCTGGATGGCCAGCGAATAGGGCTCCTCACCACTGGAGCAACCCACGCTCCACAACTCCCAGGGTTTGCTCAGCCCGGCGGCCAGGCGCTCCTGCAGATACTGCGCGAGCACCTCGAACGACGGCTGATGGCGAAAGAAGCGGGTTTCCTGCACGGTCAGACGATCCAGCAGGGTCGACCACTCCACCGCGCCACGGGGGCCATCGGTGACCTGTCGGTAGTAACTGGCGTAGTCCGTGACGCCCAACTCGCGCATCCGCGCACTCAGGTTGGTCTGCAGAAAGGCACGTCGCTGTTCGCTGATCACCACACCGGTACGCGCTTCGAGCAGCGTCTGCCAGTCGTGGAAATCGGCTTGCGACATGTCGGTCACTGGGCGCAATGCCCATACGCCCGCTGACTGCATACCTTCGCCCTGGGTCATGGCTATGTCGCGGAGGCTGCAGCCAGCCTCCGCACTCCTTTATCAGGCGTCCGGGAGGGTGAAGCCAGACACCGACTTGCGCATCTCACTGGCCATCTTGGCCAGGTTACCAATGCTCTTCGCGGTGGCGGTGGTACCCGAGGACGTCTGCGAGGTGATTTCCTGAATCACGTTCATGGTGTTGGAGATGTGACCAGCCGACGAGGCCTGCTGACGGGCAGCGTTGGAGATGTTCTGGATGAGGGCCGCGAGGGTCTTCGATACCTTCTCGATCTCTTCCAGTGCCACACCGGCGTCCTGCGCCAGGCGTGCACCGCGCACCACTTCGGAGGTCGTCTGCTCCATGGAGATAACGGCTTCGTTGGTGTCGGTCTGAATGGTTTTCACCAGCGCTTCGATCTGCTTGGTCGCCGCAGAGGAACGTTCTGCAAGGCGCTGTACCTCGTCCGCTACCACCGCGAAGCCTCGGCCTGCGTCACCGGCCATGGAGGCCTGGATCGCGGCGTTCAGTGCGAGGATGTTGGTCTGGTCGGCAATGTCGTTAATCAGGCTAACGATGTCACCGATCTCCTGGGACGATTCACCGAGGCGCTTGATCCGCTTCGAGGTGTCCTGGATCTGCTCACGGATGTTATCCATGCCGGTGATGGTGTTGTGTACGACCTCGTTACCCTTGTTGGCGATGGCTACCGAACGTTCCGCTACCGCGGACGATTCGCTGGCGTTCGCCGATACCTGGTCAATCGACACGGCCATTTCGTTGATCGCCGCGGAGGCACCGGCGATTTCCTGGGCCTGGTGCTCGGAAGCCTCGGCCAGGTGCATCGCCGTGGCCTGGGTTTCCTGGGCAGCACCGGCTACCTGAACGGCGGTCAGGTTGATGGTCGCTACCAGGTCGCGCAACTGGTCGATGGAGTAGTTGATGGAGTCGGCGATGGCACCGGTGAAGTCCTCGGTTACCGTCGCGGCCACGGTCAGGTCACCGTCGGCGAGGTCGGCGATCTCATCGAGCAGTCGCAGAATCGCCGCCTGGTTACGCTCGTTCTTCTCGGCGGTTTCAGCGAGACGGCGGTTGGTCTCACGCACCATCACCAGACCGATGAGGATGATCGCAGCCAGCGCCAGGGCACCCAGCACGTAGCCGAACAGGGTGTTCATGGCACGGCCGTCGGCCAGGTCTTCGAAGCCGCCGGCCAGATCGGATGCCTTGTCCAGCAGGGTCTGGGAAACGGTGAAGATGGAGTTCGCCGATTCACGCACCTGGAACAGTTCCGGCGAGGTTTCGAGAATCTCGTCCACCGAACCGGATACGAATTCGAACAGCTCGGAAATCTCCGCCAGACGCTCGAGAGCCTCCTCGTCGGTCACCTGGGTGATTTCCATCGCCGCGTTGCCCTCGAGCATCGCAGCCAGTACGCGGCCGAACAGGCTGGCGTCGCGGCCGAACATGTCAGCGGCCTGCACCGAGTCTTCGTCACCCGCCAGTACCTTGTTCACCGAACCCAGGATACGTTCTGCCAGCAGCGACTGACGCTGGGCCACGGAAACCTGCGCGGCCGGCGCACCACTTTCCAGCAGGATGTCGACCACTTCCTCGTACTCGACCTGCAGCTGCGGAATGGTTTCCGCCAGGGTGGCGGCTACCTGGTGCAGCGACAGTACGGTCTGCTCACTGGCGAGAATGGCATCGGTGTTCTGCCGCAGGCTGTCCCAGTCCTGCTGTACCGTGGCCATCTGCGGCTGTACGGCCTCAGGCGCCGGCGGCAGGCCGCTGGCGGCGTCGCCGTCGGTCAGGTAGCCCCAGCGCTGCTGGAAGTCGTTGCGCGCATCGCGCAACAGGCCGAAGGCCTCGGCAGTACCTGCCGCCGCTTCCGTGGCGTTCTTGGCGATACGCTGGGAGAGTACGCGCAGCTCACCGGAGTGGCCGATGTACTCGGTATCGTAGTTGGATTGGGTGTTGATGTAGGCGAAGTTCGCGAACAACAGCACGATGGAGACGATGAGCACGACGAACAGCGCCGCGATCAGCGTGCTGCTGCGTGCCCCGACCAACAAATTGCCTGTATTGAGTTTTTTCATTATCTGGCCCCCGCCTGGACCGACCGCACTACGGTTCCCATGTAACGCCAAAGGGCCGGAAGAACCGACCCAACCGAATTTCTGTTAGTAGGCAACATCGAGAAACCCCTGATCGGCCGCCAACGCATGCGGGCTGAATACCAACCAAGGCTGTTCTCGCTGAAAGACTCCGTGAATGAACGGTGCAATGCTCGCCTCGAGAGGCGGCAGCTGTTCTGAAAACGCATCCACGGGAAAATGTTGCATGCCGAAGACCTCGTCGACCGTCAGGCCGGCGAAGATCTCCTGGTGGTCGACCACCAGCACGCGTCGCAGCTTGCGCAGCGGCGACAGTTCGCTGCCGAAGAACCCGCACAGGTCCATCACCGGCAACAGGCGGCCACGCACGTTGGCCACCCCTTTGACCCAGCCTTTCACACCCGGCAGCAGGGTGTAGCGTGGCTCGTGCAACACCTCACCCACCTCCCCCATCGGCGCGACGAAGAATCGCTCGCCCATGCGAAAGCCGATGCCGCTCCAGGTCTGCACCGCCGTCTGCTGCGACGGCAAGCCGGCCGCCAGGGCTCGGCAACGCTGGTCGATCTCGAGGAGAATCTGGAATGGAGTCTGCACGTCCGCCATGCCGGCCTTGGCCTTTTCTTATCTGCTTCGCGACCTGCCCGGCATCAGCCGGCCAGTACCGCATTGAGGGTTTTCAGCAAGGTCTCTTCGTCAACCGGCTTGGTCAGGTAGTCCTTGGCGCCTTGGCGCTTGCCCCAGACCTTGTCGGTTTCCTGATCCTTGGTGGTGACGATGATCACCGGGATGTGGCTGGTTTCGGCGTCCTTGGTCAGCTGACGAGTCGCCTGAAAACCATTGAGCCCGGGCATGACGATATCCATCAGCACCGCATCCGGTTTCTCCTGGCGAGCCAGGGCAACGCCATCGGCGCCGTTTTCCGCCTTCAGCACCTGATGGCCATGCTTTTCCAGCATGGCCGTCAGCTTGTACATCTCGGTCGGTGAGTCATCAACAATCAGAATTCGAGCCATGGTGTTTCCCAATACAGAAGAGGCGTACGGCCCTGCAGGCCGACACGTCAGGAGGCTTGTTCTACCGGGGAGAAGTCCGGCACGTGGGCTTTGATCGCTCCGAGCAGCTCTTCCTTGCTGAAGGGCTTGGTCAGATATTGATCGGAACCGACGATCCGCCCCTTGGCCTTGTCGAACAGACCGTCCTTGGAGGACAGCATGATCACCGGGGTGGACTTGAAAGCACTGTTGTTCTTGATCAGGGCACAGGTCTGATACCCATCGAGACGCGGCATCATGATGTCGACAAAGATGATGCTCGGGTGAGTGTCGGCAATCTTGGCCAGGGCATCGAAGCCATCGACCGCGGTGATGACATCACAACCCACTTTTTTCAGCAGAGTTTCCGCGGTGCGACGAATCGTTTTCGAATCGTCGATCACCATCACTTTCAAACCCTCGGAATGCTGTTCCATGTTCGCCCTACCATCGCCTCGGTGAGTCGTTATATTCGCGTTATCAGTATGCCTGAGGCCCAGTCGCCGATTGGTCTTGCCCCAATCGTCGGGCCTTTTTAGCACACTCTCCACATGCAATCTATAAGGCCGCCAGGGCAGCACCGGCCCTTGACCAAGGCCCCGGCCGACGCCACCCTGACAGCCATTGTTCGGTACGGCCAACCCGGCCTTCACCCTTTATCTCGCGGAGATTTTCCCCATGAGCCTTCGTCTCGGGATCGTCATGGATCCGATTGCCAGCATCTCCTTCAAGAAGGACAGCTCGCTGGCCATGCTGCTGGCCGCTCAAGCACGCGGCTGGTCGCTGTTCTACATGGAACAGCAGGATCTCTACCAGGCCCAGGGCCAGGCCAGAGCCCGCTTGCGGCCGCTGGAAGTATTCAACGACCCGCAAAAGTGGTTCACCCTTGGTACGGAACAGGACATGCAGCTCGCCGAGCTGGACGTGATCCTGATGCGCAAGGACCCGCCCTTCGACAATGAATTCGTCTACTCCACCTATCTGCTCGAGCAGGCCGAACGTGACGGCGTACTGGTGGTGAATCGACCTCAGAGCCTGCGCGACTGCAACGAAAAATTCTTCGCTACCCTGTTTCCCCAATACACACCGCCGACCCTGGTCAGTCGGCGCCCCGACATTCTGCGCGAGTTTGCGATACAGCACCGTGACATCATTCTCAAACCCCTGGATGGCATGGGCGGATCGCAGATATTTCGCCATCGCGAGGGCGATCCCAACCTCTCGGTGATTCTGGAAACCCTCACTCAGCATGGCCAACAGCAGATCATGGCGCAAGGTTATCTGCCAGCCATCAAGGAAGGCGACAAGCGCATCCTGATGATCGACGGTGAACCGGTGCCCTACTGCCTGGCGCGCATCCCCGCCGCCGGCGAGACCCGCGGCAACCTCGCGGCCGGTGGCCGGGGCGAGGCACGCCCGCTGACCGAGCGTGACCGCGAGATCGCCGCGGCAGTGGGCCCGAGCCTGCGCGACAGGGGGCTGATCTTCGTCGGACTCGACGTGATCGGCGAGCACCTGACGGAAATCAACGTCACCAGCCCCACCTGCATCCGCGAGATCGATGCGGCCTTCGATACCCGCATCGGCGATCGCCTGATGGACTGCATCGCGAGCAAACGCGGCCTAAAAGCTTGACGCAGGTGGCAGCCTGGCGCCTGCAACTTGCAGGCGCACACCCCGACCCGGCAGACTGCGCGACATTCGAAAGCAGACCCGAAACGCGATGAACGCAGCAGCCACCCCACCGCCCACCACCTCCGCCACCGTCCGTCCGGCGGATCGCCTGGGGTTCACCCTGTTTCTCGCCGCTGCGCTGCACGTGGCGCTGATTCTCGGCATCGGCTTCGGCCTGGAGTCGCCACCGGACATCAGCAAGACGCTGGAAATCACCCTGTCCACCTTCAAGAGCGATGAAAAGCCCAAGGAGGCCGACTTCCTCGCCCAGGACAACCAGCAGGGCAGCGGCACCCTGGAACACGTCGCCGCCCCCAAGACCACGGAGCAGGCGCCGTTCCAGGACAGCGAAGTACGCAAGGTCACGCCGCCAGCCACCCCGCAGCAACCCGCCACCCGCCAGGAAGCGCCCAAGGCGGCGGTGGCCACGCGTGCGCCGCAACAGCAGAAGACCCCGGTCAAGCGCGAGGAAGCCAAGCCGGTGCCGGACACGCGCCCGGCGCCGGTCTTCGACTCCGCGCAGCTGTCGGCGGAGATCGCCAGCCTCGAGGCCGAACTGGCCCAGGAAGTCCAGCAGTACGCGAAACGCCCGAAGATCCATCGCCTCAACGCCGCCTCGACCATGCGTGACAAGGGCGCCTGGTACAAGGACGAGTGGCGCAAGAAGGTCGAGCGCATCGGCAACCTCAACTACCCGGACGAGGCGCGCCGCAAGCGCATCTACGGCAGCCTGCGCCTGCTGGTGTCGATCAACCGCGACGGCAGCCTCTACGAGGTGCAGATACTGGAGTCGTCGGGCCATGCCGAACTCGACCAGGCAGCCCAGCGCATCGTGCGCCTGGCTGCGCCCTACGCCCCGTTCACCGGCGACCTGGCCGATATCGACCGCCTGGAAATCATCCGCACCTGGCGCTTCGAGCGCGGCGACCGGCTGTCGAGCAACTGACCCCGCGCCGGGACGATGCCGCGCTTGTAGCTTGTCGCCAGCCGCTCCAAACTAGGCGTCATGAACACATCAGCCCCGACCTCGCTCAAGCACCATTTCCTGATCGCCATGCCGCACATGGCCGATCCGAACTTCGCGCAGACCGTGACCTACCTGGTCGAGCACAACGACCAGGGCGCGATGGGTCTGGTGATCAACAAGCCCAACGGCCTCAACCTGGCCGACGTCCTGGAGCAGTTGCGCCCGGACGAGGAGCCCGCCGCGCTGTGCCACAGCCTGCCGATCTTCGCCGGCGGCCCGGTGCAGACCGACCGCGGCTTCGTCCTCCACCCCGCCGGCCCGCAGTTCCAGGCCACCCTGGAGCTTGGCGAACTGGGCCTGTCCACCTCGCAGGACGTGCTCTTCGCCATCGCCGACGGCAGCGGCCCGGACAAGTACCTGATCACCCTGGGCTACGCCGGCTGGGACGCCGGGCAGCTGGAGGCCGAGCTGGTCGACAACGCCTGGCTGACCTGCCCGGCCGACAGCAGCATTCTCTTCGACCTGCCTTACGACCAGCGCCTGAATGCCGCCGCCGCACGCCTGGGCGTCAATCTCAGCCTGCTTACCTCGCAGGCGGGCCACGCCTGATGAGCGACAAACCACTGCGCCTGCTGCTGGGCTTCGACTACGGCAGCAAGCAGATCGGCGTCGCCGTCGGCCAGATGATCACCGGCCAGGCCCGTGAACTGTGCGTGCTCAAGGCTCAGAACGGCGTGCCGGACTGGAACCGCGTGGAAGCATTGATCAAGGAGTGGCAGCCCGACGCCGTGGTGGTCGGCCTGCCGCTGAACATGGACGGCACGCCCAGCGAGATGAGCGCCCGTGCGGAAAAGTTCGCGCGCCGCCTCAACGGCCGCTTCAACCTGCCGGCCTACACCCACGACGAGCGCCTGACCACCTTCGAGGCCAAGGGCCAGCGCCTGCGCGAGGGCCAGAGCGGCGGCTACCGCGAGCGCCCCGTCGACGCCATTGCCGCCGCCCTGTTGCTGCAGGGCTGGCTGGAGGAAAACTGCACGGGCTGAGAACCGGTTGCGCTGCCGGCGCTCGGCAGCCTCGCTCACGCTCTCAGCAGCCGTTTAATCAAGGAGTTTCGCCATGCTACCGAACCCCAACGACCTGCTGCCGGCCATGGCCAGCGCCCTGACCCAGCACCTCAACCAGCGGCAGATCAGTGAGCCACGCTTCATCGGCATCCGCACTGGCGGCGTCTGGGTCGCCCAGGCCCTGCTCCAGGCACTCGGCCGCGAGGACGCGCTGGGCATCCTCGACGTCTCCTTCTACCGCGACGACTTCACCCAGAACGGCCTGCACCCGCAGGTGCAGCCCTCCGAGCTGCCATTCGAGATCGAAGGCCAGCACCTGGTGCTGATCGACGACGTGCTGATGAGCGGCCGCACCATTCGCGCCGCCCTGAACGAACTGTTCGACTACGGCCGCCCGGCCAGCGTGACCCTGGTCAGCCTGCTCGACCTCAACGCCCGTGAACTGCCGATTCGCCCCGATGTGGTCGGCGCCACCCTGTCACTGGCGGCCAACGAGCGGGTAAAATTATCCGGCCCCACGCCCCTGACCCTCGAACTCCAGACGCTCGCCAACTGAGACCCCCGCGATGACGCCACTCGCCGCCAAGCGCCCGCTGCAGCTCAATGACCAAGGCCAGCTGTGCCATTTCCTCTCGCTCGACGGTTTGCCCCGCGAGCTGCTGACCGAAATCCTCGACACCGCCGACTCCTTCCTCGAGGTCGGCGCGCGTGCGGTGAAGAAGGTCCCGCTGCTGCGCGGCAAGACCGTGTGCAACGTGTTCTTCGAGAACTCCACGCGCACCCGCACCACCTTCGAACTGGCTGCCCAGCGCCTGTCGGCTGACGTCATCAGCCTCAATGTGTCGACCAGCTCGACCAGCAAGGGCGAAACCCTGTTCGACACCCTGCGCAACCTCGAGGCCATGGCCGCCGACATCTTCGTCGTGCGCCACTCCGACTCCGGCGCCGCCCACTTCATCGCCGAGCACGTGTGCCCGAACCTGGCGATCATCAACGGCGGTGACGGTCGTCACGCCCACCCGACCCAGGGCATGCTCGACATGCTCACCATTCGCCGGCACAAGGGCAGCTTCGAGAACCTTTCGGTGGCCATCGTCGGCGACATCCTGCATTCGCGGGTGGCGCGCTCCAACATGCTCGCCCTGAAGACCCTGGGCTGCCCGGACATCCGCGTGATCGCGCCGAAGACCCTGCTGCCCATCGGCCTGGAGGAGAGCTACGGCGTGCGCGTGTTCAGCGATGCCGACGAAGGCCTCAAGGACGTCGACGTGGTGATCATGCTGCGCCTGCAGCGCGAACGCATGCAGGGCGGCCTGCTGCCCAGCGAAGGCGAGTTCTACCGCCTGTTCGGCCTGACCGAGCAGCGCCTGGCCCTGGCCAGGCCCGATGCCCTGGTGATGCACCCGGGGCCGATCAACCGCGGCGTGGAGATCGAGTCGGCGGTGGCCGACGGCCCGCAATCGGTAATTCTCAACCAGGTCACCTACGGCATCGCCATCCGCATGGCCGTGCTGTCCATGGCCATGAGCGGGCAGAACGCGCAACGTCAACTCAACGCCGAGGAGGCCAACTGATGCGTACCGCAATCCTCGGCGCCCGCGTGATCGACCCCAGCAGCGGCCTGGATCGGGTCAGCGACCTGTACCTCGACGGCGGCAAGCTGGTCGCCATTGGCCAGGCGCCCGCCGGCTTCACTGCCGACAAGACCCTCGACGCCCAGGGACTGGTCGCCGCCCCCGGCCTGGTCGACCTGTCCGTGGCGCTGCGCGAACCCGGCTACAGCCGCAAGGGCAGCATCGCCACGGAGACCCTGGCTGCGGCTGCCGGTGGCGTCACCAGCCTGTGCTGCCCGCCGTTCACCAAACCCGTGCTGGACACCCCGGCGGTGGCCGAGCTGATTCTCGACCGCGCCCGCGAGGCCGGGCACACCAAGGTGTTCCCCATCGGCGCGCTGAGCAAGAACCTGGCCGGCGAACAGCTGGCGGAGCTGGTGGCCCTGCGCGACACCGGCTGCGTGGCCTTCGGCAACGGCCTGGACAACTTCCGCAACAGCCGCACCCTGCGCCGCGCGCTGGAATACGCCGCGACCTTCGACCTGCAGGTGATCTTCCACTCGCAGGACTTCGACCTGGCCGAAGGCGGCCTGGCCCACGAGGGCCCCACCGCCAGTTTCCTCGGCCTGGCCGGCATCCCGGAAAGCGCCGAAACCGTGGCCCTGGCCCGCGACCTGCTGCTGGTGGAACAGAGCGGCGTGCGCGCGCACTTCAGCCAGATCACCAGCGCCCGTGGTGCCGAGCTGATCGCCGCCGCCCAGGCCCGTGGCCTGCCGGTGACGGCGGACGTGGCGCTGTACCAGCTGCTGCTGACCGACGAGGCACTGATCGACTTCTCCAGCCTCTACCACGTGCAACCGCCGCTGCGCTCCGGCAAGGACCGCGACGGTCTGCGCGAGGCGCTCAAGGCCGGCGTGATCTCCGCCATCGCCAGTCATCACCAGCCGCACGAGCGCGATGCCAAGCTGGCGCCCTTCGCCGCCACCGAGCCGGGCATCAGCAGCGTGCAACTGCTGCTGCCGCTGGCCATGACGCTGGTGCAGGATGGCCTGCTGGACCTGCCGACACTGCTCGCACGCCTGTCCAGCGGACCGGCCAGCGCACTGCGCCTGCCTGCCGGGCAACTGGCCGTCGGCAGCGCCGCGGATATCGTGCTGTTCGACCCGCAGGCCTCGACCCTGGCTGGCGAGCGCTGGTACTCCAAGGGCAGGAACTGCCCCTTCCTCGACCACAGCCTGCCTGCGGCAGTGCGCTATACGCTGGTTGATGGTCACATCAGCTACCAGAGCTGAGCCCTCCGCGCCCGCCACCCGGCGGGCGCGCGCCTCGCGGGGCGCACCCGCCCCCCACGCATCGCCCTGAACACGGCCTGTCTCATCCGCGAGATGCCTTGCCCGCGCCACGACATTGGACGAATGAGTGACTCGACAGTCATGATCCACGTCAGGTTAGGCAGCCGAGATTTTCCAAACGCCACCGCCCTATGACTCCCGCCCGCGCCCAAGGCGCCGGCCTGGCGTCGCGCTGGCCTTGTTCAGGAGCTTTTGAGTTATGTCGCGCTTACCTGTGATCGTGGGTTTTGGGGGTTACAACGCAGCCGGGCGCAGCTCCTTCCACCATGGTTTCCGTCGCACCGTACAAGAGTCGCTGCAGCCCCAGGCCCGCCAGGAGACGCTGGCTGGTCTGGCGCAGATGATGAAACTGGTGCGCGTGGTCGATGGCCAGTACCGGGACCAGGACGGCCAGCCACTGAGCCTGGCAGACATCGAAAGCCGCTACGCCGAGCAGATCCTCGCCGGCACGCTGGTCCGCCGTATCGAGAAGCAGCACCTCGATCCGGATGCCGCCCACTGGCACAAGAACATCGGCGTCGCGCCTGCCAACGGCACGGCCCTGAGCTTCGTCACCCAGCGCAAGCAGCTGCCCGAACCCTTGCCGGCCAACTGGTCGCTGGAAGCGCTCGACGGCAACGACGTACGCGTCACCCTGCACGACAGCTGCGAATTCAAGGTCGACAGCTACCGCCCGCTGGCCGTGAAATCCGCCGGGCAACTGCCCACCGGCTTCGAGCCGAGCGAACTGTACAACTCGCGCTTCCACCCACGCGGCCTGGCCATGACCGTGGTCGGCGTCACCGATGCGCTGCGTTCGGTGGGTATCGACTGGCAGCGCATCGTCCAGCACGTCGCGCCGGACGAAATCGCCGTGTTCGCCAGCTGCATCATGAGCCAGCTCGACGAAAACGGTTTCGGCGGCATGATGCAGTCGCGCCTCAAGGGTGGCCGCGTCACCGCCAAGCAGTTGGCCCTGGGCCTGAACACCATGCCAGCCGACTTCATCAACGCCTACGTGCTCGGCAGCGTCGGCACCACCGGCAGCATCACCGGCGCCTGCGCCACCTTCCTCTACAACCTGCAGAAAGGCATCGAGCAGATCGCCAGCGGCAAGGCCCGCGTGGTGATCGTCGGCAGCAGCGAGGCACCGATCAACCAGGAGTGCATCGAAGGCTACGGCGCCATGGGCGCACTGGCCACCGAGGATGGCCTGCGCCAGCTCGAAGGCCGCGACAGCGTCGACTTCCGCCGCGCCAGCCGCCCGTTCGGTGCCAACTGCGGTTTCACCCTGGCCGAGGCCTGCCAGTTCGTGGTGCTGATGGACGACGCACTGGCCCTGGAGCTGGGTGCCGAGATCCACGGCGCGGTGCCGGATGTGTTCATCAACGCCGACGGTTTCAAGAAGTCGATTTCCGCCCCAGGCCCGGGCAACTACCTGACCGTGGCCAAGGCCGTGGCCAGCGCCGTGCAGCTGCTGGGGCTGGATGCCGTGCAGCAGCGCAGCTTCGTTCACGCGCACGGTTCCAGCACCCCGGCCAACCGCGTCACCGAGTCGGAAATCCTCGACCGCGTCGCCGAGGCCTTCGGCATCGAGCAGTGGCCGATCACTGCGGTGAAGGCCTTCGTCGGCCACTCCCTGGCCACCGCCAGCGGTGACCAGGTGATCGCTGCACTCGGCGCCTTCAAGTACGGCATCGTGCCCGGCCTGAAGACCATCGACGCGGTGGCCGACGACGTGCACCAGAAGCACCTGAGCCTGTCCACCGAAGACCGCAAGGTCGGCGAGCAGGCACTGGACGTGGCCTTCATCAACTCCAAGGGCTTCGGCGGCAACAACGCCAGCGCCCTGGTGCTGGCCCCGCACGTGACCGAGCGCATGCTGCGCAAACGCCACGGCCAGGCCGCCTTCGACGCCTACCTGGCGCGCCGCGAGGGCACGCGCACTGCGGCAGCGGCCTACGACAGCCAGGCGCTGCAGGGCAAACTGGACATCATCTACAACTTCGGCAACGACATGATCGACGACCAGGCGATCTCCATCACCCGCGACGAAGTGAAGGTGCCCGGTTTCGACCAGCCGCTGGTGTTCAGGAAGGACGAGCGCTACAGCGACATGCTCGACTGAGCGTGATGCCCCGGGGAGTGGCTTTCGCCGCGCAAGTCGCCGCTGAAGCGCCTCCCACGGCCACGCCCTGCAGCCTCAGGTAGGGCGGGTACAACCCGCCACTCCCCGCCAGAGACACGCCAGGTAGGAGCGGCTTCAGCCGCGATTCCCCGTCGTCGCAGCGCATCGCCGCCGCGCCCTCACGTAGGGCGGGTGCAGCCGCCACTCCGGCAGAAGATGCCTCAACCTTCCAGATCGCGCGCCAGCTCGATCAGCTCGCCACGCCACTCGGCCGCGGCCGGTAGCGCCAGGAACGACGGGTTGAGGAAGGACTCACGCGCTTCGTAGGTCAGTGCCTCGCCGGCCAGATTGAGCACCTCGCCCCCCGCCCCCTCCAGCACGCCCTGCGCTGCCGCCGTGTCCCACTGCGAGGTGGGCGCCAGACGTGGGTAGCAATCGGCGTTGCCTTCGGCCAGCAGGCAGAACTTCAGCGAGCTGCCGATATTGGCCAGCTGCGGCGCGCCGAAACGGGCGGTCAAGCCCGCGAGCAAGGTTTCCTGTGCCGGGCTCGAATGGCGCTTGCTGGCCACCAGGGTAAAGCCCCGTGCCGGCGTCAGGCGAACGCTGATCGGGCGCTCGTCACCCGCCACGTCGCTGCACCAGGCACCCAGGCCGGCACCACCGTGGTAGCAGCGGCCATTGGCCGGGATGCCGACCACGCCGAACACCACGCGGCCCTGCTCGATCAGCGCGACATTGACGGTGAATTCCTCGGAGCCGGCGATGAACTCCTTGGTACCGTCCAGCGGGTCGACCAGCCACCAGCGCGTCCAGGCCGAGCGCTCGCTCAGGGGGATGTCAGCGGCTTCCTCGGACAGCACCGGAATGTCCGGCGCCAGGGCCTTCAGTCCGTCGGCGAGAATGTGGTGCGCGGCCAGGTCGGCAGCGGTCACCGGCGAGGCATCGGCCTTCTCCGTCACCGCGACGCCACTGCGCCAGTACGGCAGGGTCGCCGCACCGGCGGCGCGTACCAGTTCGATCACCCGCGGAACGAGAGGATGGCTCACAGGCTGAACTCCCCGCGTGCGCTCAACAGATCACGCACCAGATACAGCGCCGCCAGGGCACGCCCCTCGCTGAACTGCTCATGCCGGGCCAGGCTCGACAGCTCGCGCAGGCTGATGCGGTCTACCCGCATCGGCTCCGGCTCGTCGCCGGGCAGGCGCTCCTCGAACAGGTTGCGCGCCAGCACCACCTGGATCTTCTGGCTCATGTAACCGGGGGACAGGCTCAGCTCGGTGATGTATTCCAGCTCGTGAGCGCCAAAACCCGCCTCCTCCTTGAGCTCGCGGTTGGCCGCCACCAGCACGTCCTCACCCGGTTCGATCAGGCCCTTGGGCAGCGACAGCTGGTAGTCGTCGGTACCGCCGCAGTATTCCTCCACCAGCACCGCATGCTCGGCATCGAGCATCGCCACCACCATCACCGCACCATAGCCCGAGCCCTTGCCGACCAGACGTTCGTAGGTGCGCTCCGCGCCGTTGGAGAAGCGCAACTGCACTTCCTCGACACGAAACAGACGACTGCTGGCGACTATTTCACGGGCGAGTACCGTGGGCTTCTGACGCATGGGCTGACTCCTTGGCGTGACCTGGTCGGTTATCATACAGCGGCTTTTGTCATTGTCCCTGGCCGAGATTGCATCAAGGCGAAACAGGTCGACGGATTCACTCTTTGCACGAGGCCAGCATGCCCGCACTGCCCTGGCACCAGATCGACACCGTCCTGCTCGACATGGACGGCACCCTGCTCGACCTGCACTTCGACAACCACTTCTGGCTGAGCCATCTGCCACGGCGCTATGCCGAGCACCACGGCATCAGCCTGGCGCTGGCCGAGGCCGAGCTGCTGCCGCTGTTTCGCGAACATGCCGGCACGCTGAACTGGTACTGCACCGACTTCTGGAGTCGCGAACTGCGCCTGTCGATCCGCGATCTCAAACGCGAGGTCGCCCACCTGATCGCCCTGCGCCCGGATGCCGAGCTGTTTCTGCGCGCACTGCGCGACGCCGGCAAGCGCGTGGTGCTGATCACCAATGCACACCGCGATTCGCTGTCGCTGAAGATGGAGCGCGTGGAACTGGCGGCCTGGTTCGAACGCCTGATCAGCTCACACGACTACGGCTATCCCAAGGAAGACCAGCAGTTCTGGTCCGCCCTGCGCCAGGACGTCGACTTCGATCCGGCACGCAGCCTGTTCATCGACGACAGCCTGCCGATCCTGCGCAGCGCCGGGCGCTTCGGCGTCGCCCAGTTGCTCGCCGTGCGCCAGCCGGACAGCCAGGCCGGCCCCAAGGACACCGAAGAGTTCGCCGCCGTGGAGGACTACCGCGAGCTGCTGCGGGGGCTGTAGGGTGGAAACCGCGAAGGCTTCCACCCGAGACCGGCGAAGCCGGCGGCGAGAAGCGGGCTACGCCCTAGGGGATGCGCAACACCTGGCCCGGATAGATCTTGTCCGGATGGCTGAGCATCGGTTTGTTGGCCTCGAAGATTTTCATGTAGGCGTTGGCGTTGCCGTACTCGCTCTTGGCGATGGCGCTCAGCGTGTCGCCCTTCTTCACGGTGACGAAACGCGCGGCCGGGGCCGGTGTGGTCACACTGATCTGATCCTCGACCTCACCGACGCCGGCCACGTTGCCCAGAGCCAGCAGGATCTTCTCCTTCTCTTCCTGGGTGGCCACCTCGCCGCGCGCGATGACCTTGTCACCTTCGACGCTGACGTCGATATTCGGGTTGCCCAAGCCAACCTTGGCAACATGTTCCTTGAGCGATTCGGCGGCCTGCGCCTCCTGCCCCACCAGTGACTCCCACAGTTTGACCCCAGCATCTTTGACAAAGGCAAACAGACTCATGGCAATTCCTCTCTTTCCTTGTGGATGACCGGGCACAGCTCCCGGAGCGCAAAGTCTAGTTCACCAGACGCCCCGGATTGGCCCGCGCACATTAGAATCCGCCCAGACCAGGAGTTCCCATGGATATCAAGCAACTGAAATTTCTCGTCGCCCTCGACGAAACACGCCACTTCGGTCAGGCGGCCGCGCGCTGCCACGTGACCCAGCCGACGCTGTCCATGCGCCTGCGCCAGCTGGAGGACGAGCTGGGCCTGGAGCTGGTGCGTCGCGGCCAGCGTTTCGAAGGGTTCAGCGCCGAAGGCGAACGCATCCTGGCCTGGGCACGCAGCCTGCTGGCAGCCCAGGATGGCCTGCTCGCGGAAGCGGCGGCCTGTCGTGGTCACCTGGTGGGTACCCTGCGCCTGGGCGTCGTGCCGCTGGCCAGCTTCGACCCGATGCGCCTGATCGGCCTGTTCGCCGCCCGCCATCCGGGCCTGCGCTTCCAGCTGCAGGCGTTGAGCAGCGAACAGATTCTCGAACAGCTGGCGCGCAATCAGCTCGACCTGGGCCTGTCCTATCTCGACCGCCTGGACCGCGAACACTTCGCCGGCCTGGAGCTGGCCGAAGCCCGCATGGGCCTGCTCTACGACCAGCGCCATTTTCACTTCGCCAGCAGCAGCCTGCGCTGGGAGCAACTGGCCGGCCTGCCCCTGGGGCTGCTGTCGACCGGCATGCACTTCCGCCAATCCATCGACCACAGCTTCCGCGCCCGTGGCCTGAGCCCGCAGGTGCGCGTGGAAGCCGACGCCGTCCATCACCTCACCCAGGCCGTCAGCGCCGGGCTGTGCTGCTGCATCATGCCGTTGCCGATAGACGGCACCCCGGCCGAAGGCCATCTGCGCCTGCTGCCCATCGAAGATGCCCACACCCTGGCCCCGCAGGGCCTGATCATGCGCCGCAGCGCGCCAGGCTCGCCCCTGGCCCAGGCCTGTTTCGAAGAGGCCCGGGACTGGCTGCAAACACCACGATAGATACACTCGATCAAGGTATCAAAGCCAACGATTAGACGCTCCTCGTCCATGAGCCTAGGCTTGCCTGTGTCAATCTGTCACAGAGCACGCCTCGATGGCCAAGCCAGACGCCTCGCCGCAGATTGCCAGTGCCTACGCCTACGCCGAACTTGGTGACGGCCGTGCGCAGCATGCCGCACTCGCCGAAGAATGCGCCCTGGCGATCAGCTACAACGACCTGAACCAAGCCGTGATGATGGTTTCGCCCCATCACCTGGAAGATTTTGCCGTGGGTTTCAGTCTCGGCAATGGTCTGATTTCGTCCATCGACGATATCTATGACATCCAGCTGCGCGGTCTCGGCGACAGCCGCGAAGCCCGCCTGGAAGTCAGCAGCCGCGCATTCTGGGCCATCAAGCAGCAGCGCCGGCAACTGGCTGGCAGCAGCGGTTGCGGCCTGTGCGGCGTGGATGCCCTGGAGCAGGCCCTGCCTGCCCTGCAGGCGTTGCCCGGCGCACCGCTGCCGGCACTGCAGCACCTGAGCGGGCTCCGCGAGCGCATCGGCGAACAGCAACAGCTGGCACGCCACAGCGGCGCCCTGCATGCCGCCCTGTTCATCGACGCGGCGGGCGAGATCCGCCTGTGCCGCGAAGACATCGGCCGCCACAACGCTCTCGACAAGCTGATTGGCGCCCTGGCCCGCGAACGTATCGACACCCGCGGCGGCTTCGCCCTGGTGACCAGCCGCTGCAGCCTGGAACTGCTGCACAAGGCCGTACGTGCCGGCATCGGCACCCTGGTGAGCCTGTCCGCCCCCACGGCACTGACCGTGGAATGGGCGCGACGCCATCGCCTCAACCTGATCCACCTGCCTCATCACAGCACGCCGCGCGTCTACAGCCCGGCGCCTGACGAAGAAGACCGACCATGAGCCTGCAACCCGTCAACCCTCGTTACAAACCCTACAACGGCCCCGCTGCGGGCTGGGGTGCGCTGAACGCCGTCACCCGCTTCTGGCTGGACAGCAAGCAGCCGTTCAAGAACCTGCGCGCCCTGCTCAAGACCAACCAGAATGGCGGTTTCGACTGCCCCGGCTGTGCCTGGGGCGACTCCCCCGAGGACGGCCGCATCAAGTTCTGCGAGAACGGCGCCAAGGCGGTCAACTGGGAAGCCACCAAACGTCGCGTGGATGCGGCGTTCTTCAAGCGCTACAGCGTCAGCCAGCTGCGCGAGCAGAGCGATTACTGGCTCGAATACCAGGGCCGCCTGACCCACCCGATGCGCTACGACGCTGCCAGCGACCGCTACGTGCAGACCAGCTGGGACGACGCCTTCGCCCTGATCGCGCAGCACCTCAAGGCGCTGCCGAGCCCGGATCACGCCGAGTTCTATACCTCAGGCCGCGCCAGCAACGAGGCGGCGTTCCTCTACCAGCTGTTCGTCCGCGCCTACGGCACCAACAACTTCCCCGACTGCTCGAACATGTGCCACGAAGCCAGCGGCGTGGCGCTGATCCAGAGCGTCGGCATCGGCAAGGGCAGCGTCACCTTCGACGACTTCGAGCACGCCGACGCCATCTTCGTGCTCGGCCAGAACCCCGGCACCAACCACCCGCGCATGCTCGAACCGCTGCGCGAGGCGGTCAAGCGTGGCGCCCAGGTGGTCTGCTTCAACCCGCTCAAGGAGCGTGGCCTGGAGCGCTTCCAGCACCCGCAGAACGCCCTGGAGATGCTCACCAACGGTTCCGAGCCGCTGAATACCGCCTTCTTCCGTCCGGCCCTGGGCGGTGACATGGCCGCCCTGCGCGGCATCGCCAAGTTCCTCCTGCAGTGGGAGCGCGAGGCGCAGGCCAAGGGCGAGCCCGCGTTGTTCGACCACGCCTTCATCGCCGAACACACCGATGGCGTCGACGCCTACCTGGCGCTGCTCGACGACACCTCCTGGGAGGCCATCGAGAAACAGTCGGGGCTGAGCCTCAGGGACATCGAGCAGGCCGCACGCATGTACCGCCGTGCCGAGCGGGTGATCATCTGCTGGGCCATGGGTATCACCCAGCACCACCATTCGGTGGCCACCATCCAGGAAATCGTCAACCTGCAACTGCTGCGCGGCAACCTCGGCCGCCCCGGCGCCGGCCTGTGCCCGGTGCGCGGCCACAGCAACGTGCAGGGCGACCGCACCATGGGCATCAACGACCGCCCACCGGTGGCGTTGCTCGACGCCATCGAGGAACGTTTCCAGTTCAAGGTGCCGCGCGAGAACGGACACAACACCGTGGAAGCGATCAACGCCATGATCGACGGCCACGCCAAGGTGTTCATCGGCCTCGGCGGCAACTTCGCCCAGGCCACCCCGGACAGCCCGCGCACCCACCAGGCACTGCAGAGCTGCGACCTCACCGTGCAGATCAGCACCAAGCTCAACCGCAGCCACCTGACCGTGGGCAAGGATGCGCTGATCCTGCCGTGCCTCGGCCGCACCGACATCGACCGCCAGGTCGACGGTCCACAAGCGGTGACGGTGGAGGATTCGTTCAGCATGATCCACGCCTCCTACGGGCAGCTGGAACCGCTTTCCGGCAGCGAGATGCGCTCGGAGCCGGCCATCATCGCCGGCATCGCCAAGGCGACGCTGGGCGATCACCCGGTGGCCTGGGACGCGCTGATCGCCAACTACGACCGCATCCGCGACCTGATCGCCGACACCATTCCCGGCTTCCAGGACTTCAACCGGCGTGTCGCCAACCCCGGCGGCTTCTACCTCGGCAACTCGGCCGGGGCCCGGCAGTGGAGCACCGCCTCCGGCAAGGCCAACTTCAAGGCCAACGCCCTGCTCGAGGACCTGCTCCCCCCGCAGGTTCGCGAAAGCGGTGAGACCCCGGACCTGATCCTGCAGACCCTGCGCTCGCACGATCAATACAACACCACGGTGTACGGCCTCGATGACCGCTACCGTGGCGTGCGTGGCCAGCGCGACGTGCTGTTCGCCAACGAGGCGGACATCCTGCGCCTGGGCTTCAAGCCCGGCCAGAAAGTGAACATCCGCTCGCTGTGGAACGACGGTGTCGAGCGCTGCGTCAGCGGCTTCACCCTGCTGGCCTTCGACATTCCCGCCGGCCAGGCTGCGGCCTACTTCCCCGAGGCCAACCCGCTGGTGCCGCTGGAAAGTGCCGGTGTCGGCAGCAGCACGCCGACCTCCAAGTTCGTCGCCATCTGCCTCGCGGCAGCGAACGGCAGCAACCTGCTGGGCAGCAGCGCGACCAGCTGACCGGCGGCCTGGAACCTCGAACGGAAATCGCCGGTCAATGGCGTAACCCCTGCCATCTGGCGGTTTCTGCATTCGAGGTGTCCATGAAGTCTCTGCAACTCTTCTTCCTTTCCCTTGGCCTGAGCAGCGCGGGCTATGCCTTTGCCGGCAGCACCGAAGCCGGCCTCGGCGGCGCCCTGGGCGGAGCCGTGGGTGCGATGGTGGGTCAGCAGGTCGGTGGCAACACCGGTGCCGCCGTGGGCGCTGGCCTGGGCGGCGCCGCCGGCAGCATGGTCGGCGCCGATCGCCGCAGCCGTACGGAAGCAGCCATCGGTGGCGCACTGGGTGCGGCGGGCGGCAACGTGGTCGGTCAGCAGGTTGGCGGCAACACCGGCGGCGTGGTCGGTGCCGCAGTCGGCGGAGGGGCCGGTGGTGCGCTGGGCAACTACATGGGCAACGCCAGCTACGACGACGATCGCCGTGGCAAGCATCGCCACTACAACGGCAAGAAGCATCGGAAACACCACAAGCACTGGCACCGTCGCTAACGCACGCCCAGTACCCAGGGTTCGTGGCGACGACCGAAGGCGACATCGACCTGCGCCTTGAACCCTGACTGCTGATAGGCCGGCGTCCAGCCGCGCGCCTGCTCCCGGTAGGCATGGGGAACGCTCAGGCGTCCATTGTCCAGGCGGATGCTGGCGCCATAACCGCCTTGCGCCGAATGGCGGTAGGGCTCGATGCGACCGGCCAGCAACACCTGATGCCGCCGATCCGGCCAGCGCTGGCGCAGCGCCTCAGGGTCCACCCCCGCATCCACCAGCATCAGGCGACTGGCCCGCTGTTCCTCGTGCTCCAGACGACGGCGGCGCTCGTCCCGCTCCTTCTGCAGCAGTTCACTGTCGGGGCTGGCCTGCAACTCGGCCTCGGCCTGGCTCAGCGCCTGGCGCACCTGCTCGACCTGGCGCCGGTAGCTCGGCCCATCCAGTTCCAGCACCAGCCAGACCTCGCGCGCCGGCTGTCGCCCCAGCTCGACCTGCCCGTCACCGACAGCGAACCCCAGCGCCCTGAGTTTGGCCGCGTCCAGCCAGGGCAGCTGCCAGTCGTCACCGGGGCGGCGCCAGAGCAACTGCAGACGCGTCACGGTGTCCCCCTCATCCGCCAGCCAGCCACTGGAAACGCGCTGCAGCTCGCGCTCGCTGAGCGACAGGCGCGCCTCGGGCTCACCGCTGCGGTTGTACCAGACACCGCCCAGGGCAACGGCGTTGCTCAGCAGCACGATACCCAGGGCCAGCCACAGGGGGCGCTTCATGCTGCACCGCCATTGGCCGTGCGCCGCCAGCGCTGCAGCAGCACCAGCAGCAGCAACGCGATCAGACCGAGCAGAAGGAAGAACAGGTAGCGTGGCAACAGCTGCCACCACCAGTCGAACAGTTTGGCGAACAGCATGATCAGGGCAAAGACCAGCCCGGTGCTGACCACTTCGCTCCAGCCACGGCGAATGCCCAGCCAGATCGCCAACCCTGAAAGGGCGAAGCCGAGGGTCTGATAGAACGCCTCGATCCAGCCCGTGGACCAGCCGAGATAGCTGCCGCCGCCCCAGTAGGACAGCACCAGCACCGGGCCGAGCAGATAGAGCAGCCCCATCACCCGGTAGCAGGCCGCGAACCCCAGGTAGCGGCGCTGATCCCACCCCTGCGGCACGAGCAGCAATGCCGTTAGCGGCATGAACAGCTCCGGTCGCTCCGCCAGCGACCACCAGTGCCAGCCGGCCCAGTCCCCCAGGCGCGCGGCGACGAACAGGCCGAAACAGAGCAGCGCCACCACCAGCAGCAGGCGCTGGCGGCACTGATAGGCCAGCAGCAGGGCCAGCGCGCCCCAGGGCAGCAAGGCCTTGTCGGACGGGGCGATGTTGAAGATCTGCCCGAGCATCGACAGGTTGAGCACGAAGCACACGAACGCCAGCACGGCTGCCAGCCTCGCGTAATAGCCGGAGCTGTCGCGCCGCTGCAGCCAGTGGCACAGCAGCAGGCTGCCCAGGGTACTGCCGAGCAGGATGGCGACCTGAGCGGAAGCGGCGAACAGCCCCCAGAACTGGTAGAAGAGGAAGAACAGGCCGGCGGCCAGCGCCAGCGCGCCGAACAACGAGGCCAGGCGCATGCCTAGCGACAACTGGCGGGCACGAGCGTCGGCGTCGATGTCCAGCGTCTGGCGAAAGTGCGCCAGCAGGCGTTGATGGTGGCTGCTGACCGCCTGCGCCTGAGCCTCGCTCAGTTGCAGGACCTGCTCCGCGCTCAGTGCGCTCAACTCCTCGCGGAACGCAGCGATGCGGGCAGCGCGCTGCTGCGCCTGCTCACGCTCGAAATCGGACATGGGCACTCCCTGGCGAATGACTGCCCACAGCCTAGCAGGCCATCGCAGAACTACCTATGCCGGCAAGGTAGCGGTGAAAGCAGCGTCACATCGCGGGTTCACTGCAGGTCACCGGCCATCTTCTGCCAGTGCGCCAGCCGGCGCTGTCGATCAGGCGCTGAGCAGGCTCGCCAGCGCCGCACGCAAGGCATCGGGTATGGCCACCGGGCGATTGCTCGTGCGCTCGACGAAGACATGCACGAAGCGCCCTGCCGCGCAGGCCTGCTCCTCGCCCGCCCGGAAGATCGCCAGCTCGTACTGCACCGAGCTGTTGCCCAGCTTGCCGACGCGCAGCCCGACCTCGATGGCATCTGGGAAGGCGATGGAAGCGAAGTAGTCGCAACTGGAGCTGACCACGAAGCCCACCACCTCGCCGGCATGAATATCCAGGCCGCCCTCGGCGATCAGGTAGGCATTCACCGCACTGTCGAAGTAGCTGTAGTAGGTCACGTTGTTGACGTGGCCATAGATGTCGTTGTCGTGCCAGCGCGTGGTGATCGGCTGGAAATGGCGGTAGTCGCCACGCAGGTGCTGGGGTGGGTTCATGCAGGTTCCTTGGCGCGTCAGTAGGCGGCCTGGTAGATGGCCAGGGCCTGCTGTTCGTTCATCTCACGTGGATTGTTCACCAGCAGGCGCTGCTGCAGCATGGCGTCCGCCGCCAGCGTCGGCAACATGGCCTCGCTGACAGCAGCGTCGCGCAGGCGCGTCGGCAGGCCGCTGCGCTCGCTGAAGGCGGCCAGGGCCTCGATCAGTTGCCCGGTCTGCGCAGCCGCAGTGCCAGGTCGCAGTCGATCGCCAAGCACCAGCGGCGCCAGCTCGGCATACAGCGGTGCGGCAACCGGCGCATTGAATGCCAGCACCTGCGGCAGCACCAGGGCATTGGACAGGCCATGGGGAATATGGAAGTGCCCGCCCAGCGGATAGGCCAGCGCATGCACCGCCGCCACCGGCGCATTGGCGAATGCCTGGCCGGCCAGGCAGGCGCCGAGCAGCATGGCCTGACGGGCCTGGCGGTTGCCGCCATTACCCACCACTTCGTCGAGGTTGCCGGCCAGCAGACGCAGCGCCTCACGCGCCAGGAGATCGGAGATGGGGTTCTTCTTCAGCGCGCTGGTGTAGGCCTCGATGGCGTGCACCATGGCATCGATGCCGGTCGCGGCGGTCACCGCCGGCGGCAGCCCCAGGGTCAGGTCGGCGTCGAGCAGTACCAGATCAGGTAGCAGCAGCGGGGAGACCACACCCATCTTGGTCGTCTCGCCGGTGGTGACGATGGCGATGGGGGTGACCTCGGAGCCGGTACCGGCGGTGGTCGGGATCTGGATCAGCGGCAGGCGCCGACCACGCGCGTTGCCCACACCGTAGATCTGCGCCAGCGCCTGGTCGCAGTCGGGATGCCCGAGCAGCGCCACCAGCTTGGCCACGTCCATCGAGCTGCCGCCGCCAAAGCCGATCACCAGCTCCGCCTGCTGCTCACGGGCCTGGGCCACGGCGGCCAGCACCACCGCCTCGGGCGGGTCGGCCAGCACCTGATCGAATACCCGTACGCCCATCCCGGCACGGGCGAAGCCCGGCAACAGCGGGTCGAGCAGACCGAGCCGGGTGATGCCCGGATCGGTGACGATCAGCACGCGGCGAGCGCCGCGCTCATGGCAGAGTTCGGCCAGCTTCAGGCTGGCGCCGGATTCGCAGAGAATCTGCGCGGTGGTGGTGAAGCTGAAAGGGTGCATGCAGTGCTCCTCTTGTTGTAGTCGTGACCTCGGGTATCACTGACGGTGCAAGCGCCGGCTTGCCGGCCCCTGCACCGTCGCTCGGTCAGAAGGCGAAGCTCTCCTCGGCCATTGCCATCAGGCAGTCCGCACCACCCAGCAGCGCCTCGCGGTGGGCGCTGGCGCGCGGCAGCACACGGCGCAGGTAGAACTGCGCACTGTGCAGCTTGGCCTGGTAGAAGTCCGCCTCGGCGCTGCCGGCGTCCAGCGCCTGCTGGGCTCGCGCCGCAGCCTGCAACCAGAAGCCGGCCAGCAGTACGTAGGCCGAGTACTGGAGAAAGTCCACCGAGGTGGCGCCAATCTCCTGCGGGTCGCGCTGGCAAGCCGCGCGCAGCGCCGCGCTCAACTCCCGCCACTCGCCGATTCGGCCCTGCACGACCCTGGCCATCTCCGCCAGGCGTGGATGCTCGGCCTGGACATCGCACAGCTCGCTGAACTCGGCCTGCAGCGCAGACAGTTCGCTGCCGCCATCACCCAGTACCTTGCGGCGGATGTAGTCCAGCGCCTGGATGCCATTGGTGCCTTCGTACAGCTGAGTGATACGGCTGTCGCGCATCAGCTGCTCCATGCCCCACTCACGGATGAAGCCATGGCCGCCGTAGACCTGCACCGCATGGCTGGCCACCTCCTGGCCCATGTCGGTGAAGAACGCCTTGACCACGGGGATCAGCAGCGCCGCACGCTTGCCAGCCGCCTTGCGGCTCTCGCCGTCCTCGGCGGCGTGTTCCAGGTCCAGCTGGCGCGCGGTATAGGCGGCGAGCATGCGGCAGCCTTCGAGCAGGCTTTTCTGGGTCAGCAGCATGCGCCGCACGTCAGGGTGATTGATGATCGGATCGGCCGGCTTGTCCGGCGCCTGCACGCCTGTCAGCCCCCGCGACTGCAAACGCTCGCGGGCATAGCGCAACGCGCCCTGGAAGGCCGCCTCGCCGATCCCCAGACCCTGCAGACCGACCTGGAAGCGCGCGTCGTTCATCATGGTGAACATGCACGCCAGGCCCTGATTGGCCTCGCCGACCAGCCAGCCCGTCGCACCGTCGAAGTTCATCACGCAGGTGGAGGCGCCCTTGATCCCCATCTTGTGCTCGATGGCACCGCAGCTCAGGGCATTGCGCTCGCCCGGCGTGCCGTCGGCCGCGGCGATGAACTTCGGCACCAGCAACAGGCTGATGCCCTTCACCCCGGCAGGCGCATCCGGCAGGCGCGCCAGCACCAGGTGGACGATGTTCTCCGACAGGTCCTGCTCGCCGCCACTGATGAAGATCTTGTTGCCGCTCACCCGGTAGCTGCCATCGGCCTGCGGTTCGGCACGGGTGCGCAGCAGCGCCAGGTCGGTGCCGGCCTGCGGCTCGGTCAGGCACATGGTGCCGGCCCACTGACCGCTGACCAGCTTGTCCAGGTAGCCCTGCTTGAGCGCTTCGCTGCCATGCCGGTGCAGCGCCAGCACCGCCCCTTCGGTGAGCCCGGAGTACACGCGGAAGGACAGTGACGCGCCCATCAGCATCTCGTGAAAGGCGAACGCCACCAGCTGCGGGAAGCCCTGGCCGCCATGTTCCAGCGGCCCGGTCATGCTCGCCCAGCCGTTGTCCACGTATTGCCGGTAGGCCTCGCGAAAGCCCCGGGGCGTCGTCACGCAGCCATCCTCGAGCCGGCAGCCTTCTTCATCGCTGTTGCGATTGAGCGGGGCGACCTCGCCCGCGGCGAAGGCGGCAGCCTCCTCGAGAACCCCGTCGATCAGCTCGCGATCCAGGCCGTTGCCCAGGCGTTCGCAGTGGCCGGCGGCATCGAACAGTTCGTGCAGCACGAAGCGCATGTCGCGCAGAGGTGCCTGGTAGCTCATGCCTTACCCTCCTGAACATCGGCAAAGGTCTTGTGCTCCTGCATCAGGAGCTCGATCAGCGCCGCAGGCTGCCAGTGCGCGCCGAAGCGTTCGGCCAGCAGCAACAGGCGCTCGCGGATGGCGGCCAGGCCCTGAGCATCGGCCCAGCTCATCGGCCCGCCACGCTCGGCGGGGAAGCCATAGCCGTTGAGATAGACCCGATCGATATCCGCGCTGCTGGCGGCGATGTTCTCCTCGAGGATCTTCGCCCCCTCGTTGACCAGCGCCAGCAGGCAACGCTCGACGATCTCCTCGGTGCCGACATCGCGACGGACGAACCCGAGGCGCTCCGATTGCATCTGCACCAGGCCGTCGACGGCCGGATCATGTTCCGCCTGACGGCTGCCCGGTGCGTACAGGTAGTACCCCTTGCCGCTCTTCTGGCCGAAGCGTCCCAGTTCGCACAGGCGGTTATCCAACTGCACGGCCGGGTCGTCCTGGCCCTGCCCGGACAACTCGCGGGCCCGCCACTCCAGGTCGATACCGACCACGTCGTACATGCGGAACGGCCCCATGGCGAAACCGAAACCCTGCAATGCCGCGTCCACCTGGTGCGGCCAGGCGCCTTCGAGCAGCAGCATGCGCGCCTCGCGCACGTAGGTGTGCAGCATGCGATTGCCGATGAAGCCGTGGCAGTTGCCGGCAACCACCGCCACCTTGCCCATGCGCGTGCCCAGCGCCACGGCGGCCTGCAGCACGGCCGGCGCGGTGCTGGTGCCGCGTACGATTTCCAGCAGTTTCATGATGTGCGCCGGGCTGAAGAAGTGCAGCCCGAGCACCGCTTCGGGGCGCGAGGTGACCGCAGCGATGGCGTCGATGTCCAGCGCCGAGGTGTTGCTGGCGAGCAACGCCCCGGGCTTCATCACCGCGTCCAGCTCACGGAAGATCTGCTGCTTGAGCTCGAGATTCTCGTACACCGCCTCGATCACCAGGTCGGCATCGGCCAGCGCCGGATAGCCATCCACCGCCTCGACGAGGGCACGCCGCGCGGCCGCCTCGGGCGCATCGATACGGCCCTTGGCGACGTTGTGCGCCCAGGTCTCCTCGGCCATCTGCAGACCGGCTTCGAGCATCTGCCGGTTGTTGTCCAGCCAGAGCACGCGCAGGCCGGCATTGGCCAGGCTGATGACGATACCGCGGCCCATCGTGCCGGCGCCGATCACGGCGGCACAGCGAAGCGGCGAGACGGTGTTGTTCATTGTTGTTCCTCTCGAAAGCGCCCAAAAGCTTGGGTCACGATAAGCAAGCCGCTACTATTTTTGAAATTTAGTCTTGTGATACGACGTATTCAGCAGATGAATTTCAGCAACTTCGACCTCAACCTGCTGCGCGTGCTCGACGCCCTGCTGCGCGAGCAGAACGTCTCGCGCGCCGCCGAACGCCTGGCGCTGAGCCAACCGGCCGTGAGCAATGCCCTGAACCGCCTGCGCGAGCTGCTCGACGACCCGCTGCTGGTGCGCGTGGGCAGGCGCATGCAACCCACGCCACGGGCGCTGGCCCTGGAGGCGCCGATCCGCAGCGCCCTGCGCCAGCTGGAGCAGAGCCTGAGTGCCGGCGAGTCCTTCGTTCCCGGCGAGAGCCGCCAGCGCTTTCGCATCGCCGTCACCGACTACGTCGAGCTGGTGTGCATGCCTCGCCTGCTCGACCGCCTCAGCCGTCACGCACCGGGTGTCGGCATCGACATTCGCCACCTCAGCCCAAGCCTGCCGATGGAAGCGCTGGACAAGGGCGAGCTGGACCTGGTGCTGGGACGCTTCGACGAGTTGCCCGCACGCTTCGCCCGTCGCCACTGGATGAGCGAGACGCTCAAACTGGCGGCGCGCAACGACCATCCGCTGTTGCAGGAGGCGCCGGATCTCAGTGTGTTCCTGCGCCTGCGCCACCTCTGGGTACACGGTGGACAGACCCGTGGCATGGTCGATCAGTGGCTCGGCGAACAGGGTCTGTCGCGGCAGATTCTCTACACCACGCCGAACTACCTGCAGGCCGCGCACATCGTCGCCGGCAGCGAGCTGACCGCCGTGCTGCCCACCGCCCTGGCCCGGCATTTCGCCAGCCTGCTGCCGCTGCGGCTGTTCGACCTGCCCTTCACCCTCGGCCCCTTCCACCTGGAGGTGGTCAGCCTGGCCCAGCGCCAGCGTGACGCCGCGTTGCAATGGCTGATCGAGGAGATCATCGCGGTGGCCGGTTGATCAGCATGCCGCGCTATTGCCGCTCACCCGCCCGTGCATCGGCGCGGCCACCCAGGTACCAGCCGAGCAGGCCCCACAACGCGGCGCAGAACGCGCCGACCACGGCGACCAGCCAGGTACCCTGGCCGAGCATGTCCAGGCCGGCCTTGGCCCAGCCACTGAGGGCGTCGCCGCCGCGATAGACCACCGTGTCGATGAAGTTCTTCACCTTGTACTTGCTCTCGGCATCCAGCGGCGCGAACAGCATCTCGCGCCCCGGACGCACGAAGGCGTACTCGCCGATGCGCCGCACGATCATCAGCCCCGCCAGCATGGCGAAGGTCGGCGCCAGCGCCAGGCCGATGAAACCGAGGCTGACCAGAGCCGGCACCAGCGCCAGCAACACCCGCACCCCGAGCCGCTGCGCCAGCCGCCCGGTGATGAACAGCTGTGCGCTCAGCGCACCGGCCTGCACCACGAAATCGATCACCCCGAATACCCGGACCTGCTCGGCACGGTCCGGGAACAGCGCAGCCACCAGACCTGCCTGTTCGAAGTAGAGAAAGGTGCTCACCGAGGTCAGCAGCAGAATGAAGGCGCCGATGCCCAGCAGGTAGCGCGAGCGCAGCAGGCGGGTCAGGCCACTGAACGGATTGCCCGCCACCGGCCGGCGCGGGCTTTCACTGGCCTGCGCCCCGGGTCGGCCGGCGCCCCGTCCTTCGCGCCAGCCCATCAGGTAGCGCTTGAGCGAGATGGCCACGCCCAGCAGCACGGCGGCCATCAGCATCAGGCCCGACTCACCCACGTAGCCCACCAGCAGCGTGCTCAGCAGCGGACCGCAGAGCCCGCCGACACTGGCGCCGGCGGCGATGAAGGCGAACAGGCGGCGGGCCTGGGCCGCATCGAACACATCGGCCATCAGGCTCCAGGCCACCGACACGACGAACAGGTTGTAGACCGATATCCACACGTAGAACACCCGCGCCAGCCAGACGCTGTCGTGATCGAGGCGAAACAGCAGGACGAAGGCGAGCAGGTTGAGGCAGAAGAAGCCGTACACCCAATCGATGAACTGAATGCGCGGGACCTTCGAGTTGAGCCAGGCGAACAGCGGCACGGCCAGCAACATGACGACGAAGGTGGCGCTGAACAGCCACTGCAGGTTGCTCACCCCACCCGTGATGCCCATCGCCTCGCGGATCGGCCGCAGCATGAAATAGCCGGCGAACAGGCAGAAGAACAGGGCGAAACCGGCGAGCACCGCCGGCAGTTCTCCGCTTTCGGCATTGACTGCCCGTGCCAGGCGCCGTATGAGCGCCTGCATCTCAGGCGAACAGCTCGACGATGCGCTGGCGCTGGGCCGCGTCGGGCAGCTTGCCCTGCCCGGCCAGCAGATTGTCGGCCATGTAGCGCGGCGTGGAGGTGGCCGGAATGACCGCCGTCACGGCAGGCTGGGCGAGGATGAACTTGAGCATCAACTGCGCCCAGGAGGTCGCACCCAGCTCCACGGCCACCCAGTCGGGCAGGCTCCTGCCGCGCACCCGGTCGAACAGTGCGGCGCGCTGGAAGGGGCGGTTGATCAGCACCGCGATGCCCTTGTCGGCACAGAACGGCAACAGCTCGCGCTCGGCGTTGCGTTCGCCGATGGAGTAGTTGAACTGGACGAAGTCCACCGGTTCCTGGCGCAGCACCTGCAGCAGGCGCTCATGGGCGGAATCCAGGTAATGGGTGACGCCGATGTAGCGCACCCGACCCTGCGCCTTCAGTTCGCGCAGCAGGTCGAGCTGGGTGCGGGTGTCCTGCAGGTTGTGCACCTGCATCAGGTCGATGGTGTCGGTGCGCAACGCGGCGAAGCTGGCCTCGACCTGGCGCTCCCCGGCCGCACGCCCGGTGGACGATACCTTGCTGGCCAGGAACAGCCGCTTGCGCATGTCGTCCTCCGCCGCCAGTGCACCGCAGACCGCCTCCGCCCGCCCGTAGCTGGGCGCGGTGTCCACCAGGCTGGCACCGCCATTGGCCAGCGTGCGCAGCACCTCGCGCAGCGGCTCCAGCGCGGCGTCCGTCATGGCGACATCGTGCGTGCGCGACGTGCCCAGCCCCACCACCGGCAGCCGCTCACCGGTGCTGGGTATGGGCCTGCTCATCAGGCCGCTGGAGGCGAAGGCGGATGATGGCAACCAGGGCATCAGGGCGGCGAGCGCCGCCAGGCTGGCGCTACCGTGCAGGAATCGACGACGGCTGGGCATGGCGTGGAACCTCTAACGGTGACCGATGGGTTATAGGCACAGACCACGCCCGGACCAAGGCGTTACAGCGATCGACGCATCATCAGCAAAGAGGGGCAGGATGGGCGCAGCCCAGATGAACCGGGGTGCAGGCGTGAAGCAAGGGGGTTGGCGGCGCAATATCCGGTAACCAAAAACGCCGCTGCGCCAAGGCGGGATGGGGGCGCAGCGGTCGGGAAACCTGCTCAGGCAGCGCGCGAGGCGGATTCGCTGATCAGCATGCCGTGGGAGACCAGATAACAGCGTCGCCCGTTCTGCAACGTCAAGGGTGTACGGCTGGAGATCACCCAGCCGCTGCTGAGCAGGTGCTCGATATGAGCACGCAGTGCAGGTAAATGGCGCTGTTCCTTCATGGCCGACCTCTCGTTGAATGGGTGATCTCACACCCGCTGACTCATCCGTGACGCATATCGCAAAATGGTAGTAGCCCTGTGCCAGAGCTGTCAGCGGCGCGATCGTGCATTTTTTTGTAGGACATTCGCTATACCCCCGCGCCATCAGGGCTGTGCCAGCTCCGCCTGCCCCTCATCCGGCTCCGCCGAGAAGACCAGGTAGTCGTCCTCCAGCCTGCCGTAGCGCAGCTGCAGCAAATCCAGCAGGTAGTTCTGGTGCAACTTCCAGGGCACCCGGTCGCCCTGCGCCGGCAGCAGGTGCGCAGCGCGCTCGATGTAGCCGGACTGCAGGTCGAGAAACGGCTGTGGACGCACCTGGCCGTCGCCGTCGCGTGGCGTCACCTGGCGCATGCCGGTGGCGTCCATGTGCCGTATCAGGCGGCAGAAGTACTCGCTGGACAGGTCGGCCTTGAGCGTCCAGCTGGCGTTGGTGTAGCCCATCACCACCGCCAGATTGGGCAGATCGCGCAACATGATGCCGCGATAGCCCATGCTCTTCGGCGCCTCGAACGGCACGCCATCGACGCTCACGACAATGCCGCCGAACAACTGCAGCTGCAACCCGGTGGCGCTGACGACCACCTCGGCCTCGAGCTCCTCGCCATTGCTCAGGCGCACGCCGTGCGCGGTGAACCGCTCGATCTCGGCCGTCACCACCTGCGCCTTGCCCTGCCGCAGCACGCGGAACAGATCACCGTCCGGCACCGCGCACACGCGCTGGTCCCAGGGTTTGTAGCTCGGGCTGAAGTGCTGCGGATCGACCGTCCCCAGCTGCCGCCGCACCAGTCCCAGCAGCACCCGGCGCACCAGCCCCGGGAAGCGCTTGGCCAGCTTGTAGAAGATCAGTTGCAAGGTCACGTTGCGCCCGCGCGCCAGGCGGTAGACCCAGGTTTCCGGCAGTACCCGGCGCAGCGCGTTGGACAGCGCATCGCGTTGCGGCAGGTTGATCACGTAGCTGGGCGAGCGCTGCAGCATGGTGACCTGCGCGCCCGCCTCGGCCAGCGCCGGCACCAGCGTCACGGCGGTCGCACCGCTGCCGATCACCAGCACCCGCTTGCCGCTGCAGTCGAAGCCCTGCGGCCAGGACTGCGGATGGATGAAGGTGCCCCGGTAGGCCTCGCGCCCGGCGAATGCCGGGGTGTAGCCGGCCTCGTAGCGGTAGTAGCCGGTGCACATCATCAGGAAGCGGCAGCTCATGCGCAGCGGCTCGTCCTCGTCACCCCGCTGCACCCGCAGTTGCCAGGTGGCGCTGGCACTGCACCAGTTCGCCTCGAGCACCCGGTGCTGATAGCGGATCAGCCGATCGACGCCCTGCTCACGGGCGGTGTCCTCGATGTAGCGGCGAATCGACGGCCCGTCGGCGATGGCCTGCGGATCGCTCCAGGGCCTGAAGTTGTAGCCCAGCGTGTACATGTCCGAGTCGGAACGGATGCCCGGATAGCGGAACAGGTCCCAGGTCCCGCCCATGGCCTGTCGCCCCTCGAGAATGGCGAAACGCTTGTCGGCGCACAGGCGCTTGAGATGGCAGGCGGCGCCGATACCGGACAGGCCGGCACCGATGATCAGGACATCCAGATGTTCCACGGACATGGCACGCACTCGCGAGAGAAGGACGGTCGACACAGACTCACCTTAGTTGATCGCCCTGTCATCCGACCTTCGATTGGTCCGTCACGGCGCGCGTGTGCCTCGACTGGCCGGCGAGGCCTCTGCGGCGCTAAGCTGTCGCCATGACCACGCCCTACCTGACCCCGCTTCAGACCAGCAGCAAGGATGCCGCCAACGGCCTGCGGATTGGCGGCGACTGGACGCTGGCCCACTACGCCCGGCTCGAACCACAGGTGCTGGCCCTGCGCGAGCGCCTGCAGGGCGAGGAGCCGGTCGATCTCAGCACCTTGGCCGCACTGGATACCGCGGGTGCCGCGCTGCTGGTGGAGCTGTTCGGCAGCGCGCGCCTGCGCCAGCTCACGGAGCGGAGCGCGCTGAACAGCCAGCGCCGTGCGCTGCTGCTGGCGGTGGCCGATGCCATGGCCGACAGCCGGCAGGCGCAGACACCTGGCGAACCGTCGGTGCTGCGCGAAGTGCTCGGGCATATCGGCGAGGTCGTCGAGGGCATGTGGCACCAGGGGCGGGCGCTGCTCGGTTTCATGGGCCTGACCCTGAGCGGCATGCTCGCCATCCTGATACGCCCACGGCGCTGGCGCCTGACGTCGCTGGCCGCGCACCTGGAGCAGTGCGGGCTCAACGCCGTGCCCATCGTCGCCCTGCTGACCTTCCTGGTCGGTGCCGTGGTGGCCTTCCTCGGCGCCACTATCCTCGCGGACTTCGGCGCCAGCATCTACACGGTGAACCTGGTCGCCTTCTCCTTCCTGCGCGAGTTCGGCGTGCTGCTCACCGCCATCCTCATGGCCGGACGCACCGCCAGCGCCTTCACCGCGCAGATCGGCTCGATGAAAGCCAACGAGGAGATCGACGCCATCCGCACCCTGGGCCTGAGCCCCGTCGAGCTGCTGGTGCTGCCTCGGGTGTTCGCCATGCTCATCGCCCTGCCGATCCTGACGTTCATCGCCATGCTCAGCGGCATGCTCGGCGGCGCCCTGGTCTGCGCAGTGGCGCTGGACATTCCGTCGGCGATGTACCTGTCGATCCTGCAGGACAGCGACCTGCTGCGGCATTTCCTGGTCGGCCTGCTCAAGGCACCGATCTTCGCCTTCCTGATCGCCCTGATCGGCTGCCTGGAAGGCTTCAAGGTCAGCGGCAGCGCCCAGTCGGTGGGCGAACACACCACCTCGGCGGTGGTGCAGTCGATCTTCGTGGTCATCCTGCTCGACGCGCTGGCTGCCCTGTTCCTGATGGAGATGGGCTGGTGACGCGCGAGGCCATCATCGAGGTGCGCGACCTGAGCAACCGCTTCGGCAGCCAGGTGGTGCACGAGCACCTGGATTTCGATCTCTATCGCGGCGAGATTCTCGGCGTGGTCGGCGGCTCCGGTACCGGCAAATCGGTGCTGTTGCGCAGCATCGTCGGCCTGCGCCGCCCCAACGCAGGCACCGTGCGGGTATTCGGCGAAGAGCTGCTGAGCCTGCCAGCCGAGAAGCGCTCGCAGCTGGAGCGCCGTTTCGGCGTGCTCTACCAGCGCGGCGCGCTGTTCTCCTCGCTGACCGTCAGCGAGAACATCGCCCTGCCGCTGATCGAGCATGCCGGTCTGTCGCGCGCCGCTGCCGAACGCCTGGCACGGGTCAAGATCGCCCTGGCCGGCCTGCCACAGGACGCCGCCGACAAGTACCCCAGCTCGCTGTCCGGCGGCATGGTCAAGCGCGCCGCACTCGCCCGCGCGCTGGCGCTGGACCCGGACATCCTGTTTCTCGATGAACCCACTGCCGGCCTCGACCCGATCGGTGCGGCGGCCTTCGACCAGTTGATCCGTACCCTCAGCGACAGCCTGGGGCTGAGCGTGTTTCTGGTGACCCACGACCTCGACACGCTCTACAGCATCTGCGACCGGGTCGCGGTGCTGGCGCAGAAGAAGGTGCTGGTGGCCGACCGCCTGGAGGTGGTGGCCGCCACCGACGACAGCTGGATTCAGGCATATTTTCACGGCCCGCGTGGACGCGCAGCCGCACAGGCCGCGACCGCGGCAGGGAGTCAATGAATGGAACCCAGAGCCCATCACGTGCTGATCGGCCTGTTCACCGTGCTCACGGTGGGTGCCGCGCTGCTGTTCGGCCTGTGGCTGAACAGCAGCAGCTCCGATCGCGCCTTCACCGACTACGAGGTGATCTTCAACGAGGCGGTGACCGGGCTGTCCCAGGGCAGCGCCGTGCAGTACAGCGGCATCAAGGTCGGCGACGTGGTCAGCCTCGGCCTCGACCCGAACGATCCACGCACCGTACGGGCGCGCATCCGCATCGTCGGCAACACCCCGATCAAGCAGGACACCCGCGCCCGCCTGGCGATCACCGGCATCACCGGCCTGGCGGTGATCCAGCTGCATGGTGGCAGCCCGGAAAGTCCGGCGCTGGAAGGCGAGCACGGCCAACCGGGGATCATCATCGCCGATCGCTCGCCGCTGTCACGCCTGATGGCCAACGGCGAGGACCTGCTGGTCAACATCACCCGCCTGCTCAACCGGGCCAACCGCATGCTGTCGCGGGAGAATGCCGAACGGGTGTCGCGCACCCTGGACAACCTGGAGCGCACCACCGCCGGGCTGGCCGATCAGCGCGACGATCTCGGCGCCGCCATGCAGCAGGTCGGCGCCGCCACCCGCGAAGCCGCCGCACTGATGCGCACGGCCAACCGCCTGCTCGACGGCCAGGGCACGCAGGTGATGGAGAACGCCGAACGCCTGATGGCCTCGCTGGAACGCAGCAGCCGCAACATCGAGGAGCTGCTGGCGAACAACCGCAGCGCCCTGGACAACGGCATGCAGGGGCTCAGCGAGCTTGGCCCGGCCATCGCCGAGCTGCACGAAACCCTCAGCGCCCTGCGCGGCTTCTCCCGCCGCCTGGAGCAGGACCCCACCGGCTACCTGCTGCGCAACGACAGCATCAAGGAGTTCCAACCATGAAGCACCTGCTGCCGCTGCTGATGGCCGGCCTGCTCGGCGCCTGTTCGATCCTGCCGCAGAGCGAACCGCTGGATATCTACCTGCTGCCCGGCAGCACGCTGCCGGCGCAGCAGCAGCGCGTCGACTGGTCACTGCGGGTGAGCAGCCCGAGCAGCGGCCAGCTGCTCGATGGCACGCGCATCGTCGTGCTGCCCGAGCCCGGGCGAGTCAACACCTACCAGGGCGCGCGCTGGAGCGAACGTACGCCGCAGTTGCTGCGCGGCCGACTGCTGGACGCCTTTCACGATGACGGGCGGATACAGGCGCTGAGCAACGATGAACAGCGCCTGCAGGCCGACCTGGAACTGGTCAGCGACCTGCGCAGCTTTCACAGCCAGTATCAGGACGGTCGCCCGGTGGCGCTGATCCAGCTCGATGCGCGCCTGGTCAACCCGCGCGATCAGCGCATCCTCGCCAGCCGCCGTTTCAGCACCAGTCAGCCGGCGACCGACACCTCGATAACGGCGGTGGTGGCCGCATTCGGCCAGGCCGGCGATCGTCTGTCTCGCGAGCTGGTGGACTGGACCCTGAGCGAAGGACAGCGCAACCGCTGATCGACACCGGGTAGGGCGCGGCCACTGTTATGTGGCCCAGGCGTCCTGCAGCCAATCACGCACCTGGGCGTAGGAATAGTCTTCCAGCGCGGCGAAACCGGCCAGCTGGCGCGCCTTGAGCCTGGTGAACAGCGGCGTGCTGATGCCACAGAGAAAGCGCGTCAGGCATTCCCGACTCGGCACCTGCCCGGCGTGCTGCACGTGCTTCTCGACGAACGCCGCGCACAGCGCCTGGGCATCACGCCCCTGCAGCGACGGCAGCTCCGGCGGAGCTGGCAGGACGGCGACGCGCCCCAGGCACACCGAGCAATGCCCACAGCGCTCGGGGGCCTGCTCGTCGCCGAAATACAGCGCCAGGCGTCGGCTCAGGCACTCACGGCTCTCGAACAGTCCCAGCATGGCCTGGATACGCGTGATCTCGCTGGCTTCGTGGGCAACGAAATGCGCATGCAGCTCAGCCGTCAGCGCTTCCAGATCGAAGGCGCCATCGAGCACCGCGTAGACCTCGGTCATCTGCTTGCTTTCCAGTTCCAGCCAGCACTTCTCCTGGAAGTAGTCCAGCGCCTTGACCACCCGCGCGCGCTCGGCGCCGTGCTCGCGGTAGAGCAGGTCGAAGTCCAGGGTGTTCCAGGTCCGCGCGCGACGCGAGCTGGAGAGAAGCGCTTCGACGAACTGCCGCCGCTCGCCCTCGAACTGCGCCAGCAACGCCTGGTCATCTAGCAGCAACTTGAAGCGATATTCAGCGAAGTAGGCATAGCGTGGCGCGATCACGCCACGCAGTTCGAGCTGCACCAGCAGGGTCTTCAGTGGCAATGCGCGGATGTTGCTCAGGTCCGCCAGCTGCCCGAGCATCAGCTCCCACTGCCCGCCCGTACCGACCGCACGCAGATCCTCGAGCACCGCGCGAATGCCGCCGGGCTCCGGCGTATCGCCGTAGACGAAGTTCTCCAGCACGCTCAAACCATCGCGACTGGCCAGCACCAGGCAGTCGGAAGGTTGGCCATCGCGCCCGGCGCGGCCGATTTCCTGGCTGTAGTTTTCCACCGATTTGGGCAGGTCGAAGTGCACCACGTTGCGGATGTCACGCTTGTCGATGCCCATGCCGAAGGCAATGGTGGCGACGATGCACGCCAGCTCACCGGCCATGAAGCGCCGCTGGATCACCTCACGCGCCTCATGGCCCATGCCGGCGTGGTAGGCACTGACCGCCAGCCCCCGTCCCTGCAGGTGCTCGGCGACCTGCTCGGCGGTTTTCTGCTGGGTGACGTAGACGATGCTCGCCTGCTCCCGGCGCGGCGCCAGCCACTGCTGCAGGCGTTGCAGCCTGGCGCCGCCGGGCTGTGGCTCGACCAGCAGGTTGAGATTGGCGCGGTAGAAACCGGTGGTGACCACATCGGCCTCGGCGATGGCGAACTTGTCGCGCATGTCGGCGATCACCCTGGGCGTGGCCGTGGCGGTCAGCAGCAACACCTGGGCGATGCCGAACTGGCGCTGATAGTCCGGCAGCTTGAGGTAGTCCGGGCGGAAGTTGTGCCCCCATTCGGAGATGCAGTGCGCCTCATCGACCACCAGCAGGGAAATCGGCACCTGGGCGATGAAATGGCGAAAGCGCTCGTTCTTCAGGCGCTCCACCGAGATCATCAGGATCTTCAGCTCGCCACTGCGCGCACGGTTCATCACCTGCTGGGTCTGCTCGCGGTCCTGCGCCGAGTCGATGCTGGCGGCGGCGATACCATGGGCATGAAGGAAGGCCAGCTGATCCTGCATCAGCGCCAGCAGCGGCGAAATGACCAGGGTCAGGTGCGGCAGGTGCAGCGCCGGCAACTGGTAGCACAGCGACTTGCCCGAACCGGTAGGAAAGATCGCCGCCGCCGAACGCCCCGCCAGCACGGCGCTGATCACCGCCTCCTGACCGGGGCGCAGATGATCGAAGCCGAAGACACGTTTGAGGGTGGACATGCGCGATCACTCCTTTGAAATGCTTCAGGCGGCGGGCTGAAAGTCTCGTCGGTTACGGCGGGTTGCACCCGCCCCGGGGCGAAATGGCGATACGGGTCGTGCGCCTTGCGACTACAAACCTCGTAGGGCGGGTGAAACCCGCCACATTGGCTACAAGCCTACTGCATTGACTGCGAGCCTGCGGACAACTGCCTTTGCTCTTGCCTGCAGCCCAAAAAAAGAAACCGCCCGAAGGCGGTTTCTTTTGCTTGCACAGCGCTTACAGCTGCGGGCCGGCGCTCTTGATGGCGTCGCTGACATCGAACTTGGTGAAGTTGTCGATGAACAGCTTGGCCAGGCCCTTGGCGGCTTCGTCGTAGGCGTTCTTGTCTGCCCAGGTGTTGCGCGGGTTGAGCAGGTTGGTCTCGACGCCAGGTACCGACTTCGGCACGTCCAGGTTGATGATCGGCAGGTGCTCGGTTTCGGCACCGATCAGCGCACCGCTCTGGATCGCGGAGATCACGCCACGGGTGGTGGGGATGTTGAAACGCTTGCCGACGCCGTAGCCACCGCCGGTCCAGCCGGTGTTGACCAGGTAGACCTTGGAGCCGAAAGCGTTGATGCGCTTGATCAGCAGCTCGGCGTAGACGCCGGCCGGACGCGGGAAGAAGGGTGCGCCGAAGCAGGTGGAGAAGGTCGACTTGATGCCGCCGCCCGAACCCATTTCGGTGGAACCGACCAGCGCGGTGTAGCCGGACAGGAAGTGGTAGGCCGCCTGCTCGTTGTTGAGGATCGACACCGGCGGCAGTACGCCGGTCAGGTCGCAGGTCAGGAAGATCACGGCATTCGGCTCGCCGCCCAGGTTCTTCTCGCTACGCTTCTCGACGTACTCCAGCGGGTAGGCCGCACGGCTGTTCTGGGTCAGGCTGTCATCGGCGTAATCCGGCGTGCGCTGCTCGTCGAGCACGACGTTTTCCAGCACGGTGCCGAACTGGATGGCTTTCCAGATCACCGGCTCGTTCTTCTCGGACAGGTCGATGCACTTGGCGTAGCAGCCGCCTTCGACGTTGAAGACCACACCCTCGCCCCAGCCGTGCTCGTCGTCACCGATCAGGTAACGCGATTCGTCGGCGGACAGGGTGGTCTTGCCGGTGCCGGACAGACCGAAGAACAGGGTCACGTCACCCTCTTCGCCGATGTTGGCGGCGCAGTGCATCGGCAGCACGTCTTTTTCCGGCAGCAGGAAGTTCTGCACGGAGAACATGGCCTTCTTCATTTCACCGGCGTAGCGCATGCCGGCGATCAGCACCTTCTTGGCGGCGAAGTTGATGATCACGCAACCGTCGGAGTTGGTGCCATCACGCTCGGGCGAGCACTCGAAGTTGGCGACGTTGAGGATCTGCCACTGGTCCCGACCGGCCGGGTTGTAGGCCTCGGGATTGATGAACAGCTGACGGCCGAACAGGTTCTGCCAGGCAGTCGCGGTGGTCATCTTCACCGGCAGGTAGTGAGCTTCGGCAGAGCCGACGTGCACGTGGGAGACGAAATGCTCCTGTGCATTGTTGAACGCCTCGACGCGATCCCACAGGGCATCGAACTTGTCGGCCGGGAACGGACGGTTGATGTTGCCCCAGGCGATCTGCGCCTCGGTGCTCGGCTCCTGCACGATGAAACGGTCAGCCGGCGAGCGGCCGGTGCGATGGCCGGTGCGTACCACCAGGGCGCCATTGGCGGCCAGTTCCCCTTCACCACGGCGAATGGCTTCTTCGACCAGTTGCGCGGCGCTGATGTCGGTGTACACGGCGTTGTTGGCTTGCGTCATGAGGGTCCCCGTCGGCCGCTGGGCCGAGTCTTCCGAACGTTGTGTAGTCCAGGGGCAACTGGACTACACGGTAAAAAAGTCGCGGGAGTATGCCAGAAAAGCGAACTTCTTGGCATCCTCCGATCCGATAGAGAACTTCTATAAGGTGGAAAAGTTCATCAATGACGGGTCTGCGACGGCGCCTCGCTACCGGCCCCTGCGAACAGCTGGGCGATGTCCGCGGCGTCGAACAGGTAGCGCTCGTTGCAGAACTGACAGTCGATCTCGACCTGGCCGCCCTGCTCGGCCAGCAGCAGCTCGGCATCGGCCTGACCCAGGCTGATCAGGGCGCTGGCCGAGCGCTCACGCGAGCAGCTGCAACGGAACTGCAGCAGTTGCTCATCGAACAGGCGCACGTTCTCTTCATGGTAGAGGCGATGCAGCAGCGTCGGGTTGTCCAGGCCCAGCAGCTCTTCGGCGGTCAGGGTATCGGCCAGGGTCAGCACATGGTTCCAGCTTTCCTCGCGCTCCTGCGGCTCGGTCTGGTGATGCGCGGGCAACTGCTGCAGCAGCAGGCCACGGGCACGCTGGCCGTCGGCCTTGAGCCAGAAGCGCGTCGGCAGCTGTTCGGAGCTGGCGAAGTAGTTGCTCAGGCACTCGGCCAGGTCGACGCCGTCGAGGTCGACGATACCCTGGTAACGCTGGCCCTTGGCCGGGTCGATGGTGATCGCCAGCATGCCGTTGGGCATCAGGCTGTGCAGGTCGGCATCCGCGCCGATCTGCTCGGCGTCGTAGCGGGCGATGCCACGCAGCTCGCGCGCGCTGGAGCACTCCACCATGAGCAGCGACAGCGGCCCTTCCGAGCGCGCCTGCAGCACCAGCAGGCCATCGAACTTGAGCGTGCCGACCAGCAGCGCGGCGGCAGCCATCATCTCGCCCAGCAGTTGCGCCACGGGCTGCGGGTAGGCGTGCTTGGCCAGCACGTGAGCGTAGCTCTCGCGCAGCGCGACCATCTCACCACGCACGTCGGTGTCGTCGAACAGGAAACGTTGGCTGAAGTCGTTCATAGCGGCGGGCTCAGGGTCTGCAAAAAAGGCTGGCGATTTTATGCACAAATGCCCGCACAACCAAGGGCCAGGCGCCGAGCGTCACCTGCGCGGAAGCCGGGGCCTGCTCTGAACCTGACCTGAACCGAGTACGGAGTCACATTGCATCCTGGCCATAAGGGTCTACCATGCGCGCGCTCGGGTAGAGCTGTCATATTTCTGCAAAGGGACTTCTCATGTCGACCGTCTTTCTCAATACGCAGTGGCGCGTGAAGCCCCTGCTGGCCTGCCATGTCGTCAGCCTGCTGCTGCTCGCCAGCTGGTTGTGGCAGCCCACGCGCCAGCTGTGGGACGCCTTCGATCTGCAGCTGTTCCACCTGCTCAACGACCCGGTGCATGCCGCCGGCCTGTGGGCGCACATCTGGGCCATCGGCAGCATGCGCCCGGTCGACGCCGGTGTCGGCGTGGTGATGCTGGCGGTGATGCTCAAGGCCGGCCTGGTGTTCGAAGGCCCGCAGGTGCGCCGCGCGCTCTACGCCTTCCTGGCAATGCTGATCGTGATGCTGCTGGTCCGCGTGCTGTTTTCCGACCTCGTCGACTACATGGGCTGGCAACGCCAGAGCGCCTCGCTGGCCGTCGAAGGCAGTGCGCGCCTGACCGAGATGTTCCCGGCCTGGGAAGAACGCTGGGACCTGAAGGACAGCGCCAGCCGCAGCTTCCCTGGCGATCACGCCTCGGTCCTGATGATCTGGGCCTTCTTCCTCAGTTTCTTCGCCCGTGGCTGGCGCCTGGCGCTGGTCTGGGCCATTGCCGTGATCGGCATGCTGCCGCGCCTGGTGGCCGGTGCGCACTGGGGCTCGGATGCCTTCGTCGGCGGCGTGCTGCTGAGCCTGACCGGCCTGGCCTGGGGCTGCTTCACCCCGCTGGGCTACCGCGCCAGCGAGTGGCTGGAGAGGATCACCCTGCCGCTCACCTCGCGTCTGGCCAGGCTGCCGCTGCTCGGGCGCATCAGCGTGGTCAGCGGACACTGACCGCGCCGCGCGCTATTCCTCGTCCGCCCAGGGGTGGCGCAAGCCGCCACCCTGCTGCTCGTTGAACTGCTGAATCTGCCGCCGCTGCTTCTTGCTCGGCCGGCCGTCGGTCTGCACGCCGATGGCCCCGGCCTTGCGCATCGCCGCGGCCTGCTCGCGGCGTGCGATGCTCTCGTCCGTCTCGCGATACAGCAACTGCGCCTCGGGCGCCCCCCGGCGCACCGTGGACAGCGCCAGCACCTGCACAGTGCGCTCGTCGAAGCCGGTGCGCAGCACGTACTCGTCACCGATCTTCGGCTCCTTGCCCGGCTTGCAGCGTTCCCCCCGGTGATGCACCTTGCCACCTTCTATGGCGGCCTTGGCCAGTGCTCGGGTCTTGTAGAAGCGTGCCGCCCACAGCCACTTGTCCAGGCGGACCTTGTCGTCGTCTTTCTCGCTCATCTCACTCTCTGAAGGGATTTCGCATTCGCCAAGCGCGGCAGATGCAGTTGTCACACCACACAACTAGAATGCGCGGAATCATAGGCGCTGTCGCCTCAGGGGAATACCACTGCCTTGAAGACTTTCGACCAGCTCAGCGTGATCGGCCTGCGCGAGTGGATCAACCTGCCGGAGCTCGGCATCATCGGTTTGCGCGCCAAGATCGACACCGGCGCCAGCACGTCGAGCCTGCACGCCAGCGATATCCAGCCCTTTCAGCGCAACGGCGAGGACTGGGTGCGCTTCACCGCCTACCTCGGCACCCAGGTGCAGCGCCGCCACCGCTGCGAGGCGCAGCTGGTCTCGGTGAAGCGCATCAAGAGTTCCAATGGCCAGGCGCAGAGCCGCTACGTCATCCGTACCCACCTGGCCCTGGGCGATCGCCTGTGGCCGGTGGAGTTCACCCTGGCCTGCCGCAAGACCATGCGTTATCGCGTACTGCTCGGTTCCAAGGCGCTGATCACCGGCCAACTGGTGGTCAATCCGGCACTCAGCTATGTGCAGGAAAAACCCTCTCTCTCCTCGTCCCTTCCAGGTGCCCAATGAAGATCGCCGTGCTGTCGCGCAACCCGCGTCTGTATTCAACCCGCCGTCTGGTGGAGGCCGGTCAGCAACGGGGCCATGACATGCAGGTGATCGACACCCTGCGCGCCTACATGAACATCGCCAGCCACAAGCCGCAGATCCACTACCGAGGCCAGGCGCTGGAGGGCTTCGACGCGGTCATTCCACGCATCGGCGCCTCGGTGACCTTCTATGGCTGCGCGGTCCTGCGCCAGTTCGAGATGATGGGCGTCTACCCGCTCAATGAGTCGGTGGCCATCAGCCGCTCGCGGGACAAGCTGCGCGCACTGCAGCTGCTGTCGCGCAAGGGCATCGGCCTGCCGGTGACCGGTTTCGCCCACTCGCCGGACGACATTCCCGACCTGATCCAGATGGTCGGCGGCGCACCGCTGGTGATCAAGGTGCTGGAAGGCACCCAGGGCATGGGCGTGGTGCTGGCCGAGACGCACAAGGCCGCCGAATCGGTGATCGAGGCCTTCCTCGGCCTCAAGCAGGACATCATGGTCCAGGAGTACATCCAGGAAGCCGGCGGCGCCGACATCCGCTGCTTCGTGGTTGGCGACAAGGTGATCGCGGCGATGAAGCGCCAGGCCAAGGCCGGCGAGTTCCGCTCCAACCTGCACCGTGGCGGCAGCGCCAGCCTGATCAAGATCACCCCGGAAGAACGCATGACCGCCGTGCGCGCCGCCCGCGTCATGGGCCTGAACGTGGCCGGGGTGGACATCCTGCGCTCCAACCACGGCCCGCTGGTGATGGAGGTGAATTCCTCGCCAGGCCTGGAAGGCATCGAGACCACCACCGGCAAGGACGTGGCCGGCATGATCATCCAGTACCTGGAGAAGAACGCCGAGCCCGGCCAGACCCGCACCAAGGGCCGCGGATGAGCCCTGCGTTCGACGGCCGCGTGGCGCTGATCGCCCCGGCAGCGGCGCTTGCCGAAGATGTGCTCGAAGCGACCCTGGCGCAGCTCGACGTCCTCGGTATCCGCTACCACCTGGGCCGGCACGTGCGCGCTCGGCACCGCTACCTGGCCGGCACGCCGGAGCAGCGCCTGGAAGACCTGCACCAGGCCTTCGCCCAGCCCGACATCGATGCCGTCTGGTGCCTGCGTGGCGGCTATGGCTGCGCGCAGCTGGTGGCCGACATCGACTGGGCCCTGCTGCGCCAGGCCAGCCCACGCCCGCTGATCGGCTTCTCCGACCTGTCGATCCTGCTCGACGTCTTCCGCCAGTACGGCCTGCCAGCCATTCACGGCCCGGTAGCCAGCGCCCTCGGGCACCAGGCGCTGGCGGCGCCAGTTGGCCAGCGCGAGCGCCTGGCCTCGATGCAGGCGCTGTGGCGCCTGCTCGACGGGCAACCGCAGGAACTGCCCGTGCGCCATATCAGCGGCCCTGTGCAGCACCTCGAGGGCCGCCTGCAGGGCGGCAATCTCACGGCACTGGCCAGTGCCTGCGGCAGCGCAGCGCAGCTGCACCTGGCGGACGACGCCATCCTGATCCTGGAGGACGTCGGCGAACCCTACTACCGCCTGGAGCGCAGCCTCTGGCAGTTGCTGCAGAGTTTCGCCGGGCGACGCCCGCGTGCGGTGTGCCTCGGCGGCTTCACCGACTGCCCGCGACGCGGCGTGCACCACAGCCTGGAGCAGATCTTCAGCGAATACCTGACGCCGCTGGGCATCGCGCTCTACAGCGAGCTGCCCAGCGGGCACGGCGACAGCAACTTCCCCTGGCCCTGCGGCCAGCAGGCGCGCCTGGGGGGCAACCGCCTCAGCTGGTGACGCGGCTGTCCATCCAGGCAAGAAACTCGGCCTCGGCCATGGGCCGGCCGAACAGATAGCCCTGGCCCAGCGTGCAGGCCTGCTCGCGTAGCAGCTGCAGCTGGCTGTCGCGCTCGATACCCTCGGCCACGCACTCCAGGCCCAGGTTGCGCGCGATCATCAGGATGGTCTGCACCAGCATGCGCCCGCTGCTGTCGCCATCGAGGTCGGCGACGAAACTGCGGTCGATCTTCAGGCGATCCAGCGGCAGGCGCTTGAGGTAGGTGAGCGACGAATAGCCGGTGCCGAAGTCATCGATGGCGAAGCGCACGCCCTGCTCCTTGAGCCGCTGCATGTTGCCGATGCAGCGCTCGACGTCCTCGAGCAGCACGCCTTCGGTGATCTCCAGTTCCAGTGCCTGCGCCGGCACGCCATGTCGCTGCAGGCAGGCCTCGACGCGTTCCACGCACTCGCTCTGGCGCAGCTCGCGCGGGCTGAGGTTGACCGCCAGCACCAGCTGCGGCCACTGCGTCTGCCAGCGTGCCAGCGCCGCGCAGGCCTGCTCCAGCACCCACTGACCGATCTCCTGGATCAGGCCGGTTTCCTCGGCCAGGGGGATGAACTGGTCCGGGCCGATCTCGCCGCGCTCGGGGTGCATCCAGCGCAGCAGCACCTCGGCACCGGCAACGGAGTCGTCGGCCAGCATCAGCTGCGGCTGGAACACCAGCTGCAACTGCTGGCGGGCGAGTGCCTGGCGCAGCTCGCTCTGCAGCTGCAGGCGCTGGTCGATGGCCGCCTGCATCTCCGGGGCGAAGAAATGCAGGGCGTTGCGCCCGGCGTGCTTGGCCCGGTACATCGCCGTGTCGGCCTGCTTGAGAATGTCCGAGGCCTGCTGCAACCCCAGCGGGTGCAGGGCGATCCCGATGCTGGCGCTGATGGCCAGCTCATGCCCGTCGATCAGGCAGCTGCCCTGCAGGCCCCGTAGCAGCTTCTCGCCAACTGCCGCCGCATGCTCGGCCACGGCCTTGGGCTCCTGGCCGAGGGCCTCGAGCAGCACCACGAACTCGTCACCGCCGAGACGGGCAAGGGTGTCCTCGGTGCGCAACTCGCCCGCCAAGCGGGTGGTGACCTCGCAGAGCAAGGCATCGCCGACCAGATGGCCGAGGCTGTCATTGACCGTCTTGAAGTGATCGAGATCGATGAACAGCAACGCGCCCAGGCTGCCCTCGCGGTGCTCGCGGTCCATGGCGTGCTGCAGACGGTCGAGCAGCAGCCGGCGGTTGGGCAGGCCCGTCAGCTCGTCGCTGTAGGCCAGGCGCTCGATCTCGCGCTGGTAGCGCTGGCGCTCGGAGATGTCGGTGACGCTGGCGCGGATCAGCAGCTGCTCGCCCGGCATGCGCACCAGACGCACCTCGCAGGGCAGCTGGCGACCGGCGCTGTCGCGGTGGTTCCACTCGAACACCGGCGCCTCACCCTCGATGGCGCGCTTCAGGTACTCCTGGCCGGCCCGCGAGGACAGCCGCCCGTCGCCCTGGCGCAGCGGACTGATGCTCTGGATCGAGCGCCCGAGCAGCTCCTCGCGGCGGTAGCGGAACAGCTGCAAGGCGTTCTCGTTGAACTCGACGATACCGCCATCGGGGCTGAACAGCAGGATCGCCTCGGGGGCGTGCTCGACCAGGGTACGGTAGCGCGCCTCGGCCTCGCGCCGTGCGCTGATGTCCTCGACCAGCAGCAGGAACAGGGTCGGACGACCGCCAGTGCCACGCACGACGCTCAGGCTGACGCGGGTGTAGACCACCTGGCCATCGCCGCGCAGGAAGCGCTTGTCCATCTCGAAACCGTCGCTGGAGCCCTGCAGCACGGGCTCCAGCCGCGACTGCTCCGTCGGCAGGTCGCCCGGGTGCGACAGCTGCTGCCAGGAACTGGCGAGGAGTTCGTCGCGCTCCAGCCCGAGGATGTTGCACAGCTTCTGGTTGACCTCTTCCCAGCCGAACGACTGGGTCGTCAGCGCCATGCCGATCAGCGGCGCCTCGAAGAACAGGCGCAGGCGCTCGTCGCGCTCACGCAGTTGCGACTCCGCGCGCTTGCGTTCGCTGATGTCCTGCACCACGCCGTAGATGCGTACCAGGGTGCCGTCGGCATCACGCTCGGGAATCCCGCGCAGGCGCACCAGCCGGCCGCCCAGGCGCGCGACCAGGCGCGCCTCGACGTCCAGCTCCTCGACCCCGCCCAGTGCAGCCTGCAGGGTCTGCATGATCAGCGTCTGGCTCGGCGTGTCGTAGTAGTCGAGCGCCTGCTGCAGGTCGGGCGGGCCCTGCTGGATGTCGCGCTCGACGATGCGGTAGCAGCCCTCGCTCCAGAACATGCCGTAGTCGCTGAGCTCCAGTACCCAGCCGCCCAGGTTGGCGATGTCCTCGGTCTGAGTGAACAGATGACTCTGGCGCAGCATGGCCAGCCGTTGCCGCTCGACCTGCGACGCCAGTTCCTCGCGCTCGCTGACGTCGTGCTGCAGGCCAACGAAATGACTGATGCCCTGCTCATCGCGCATCGGTGCCAGCACCACCTCGTTCCAGAAGCGACTGCCATCCTTGCGCACGTTGCGTACCACGGCCTGTGCGGCGCGCCCTTCGCGCAGCGCCGTGCGCAGCTTCTGCAGGCCGTGCTGATTGTGTTCATCGCCGGCCAGGAACAGGCACTCGCGCCCCTCGGCCTCGGCGGCGGAGTAACCGGTAATCTGGGTGAAGGCCGGGTTGCAGTAGACCAGCGGCATGTCGGCCTGCCGCGCATCCGCGATGGTCACCCCGAGCGGGCTGGCTTCCATCGCCAGGTTGGCGCGCGCCAGTTGCTGCTGTATCTGCGCGCTGAGTGCCAGGGTCTGGCGCAGGTCGCTCAGCGCCCGGCCCACCAGCAGGACCGCGCCCATCAGCAGGAGGACAGCCAGCTGCAACTGGTTGCGCTGCAGGTCCAGCCCCTCCTGACCGAGGCTGGTGCGCAGCAGGGGCAGCACCAGGGTCGCGCAATAGCCGAGGATGACGCCGTACAGGGCGCCGACGAACGCATGGCGCAGCGCCAACACCAGCATGCTGATGCCCAGTACCGGCAGGGCGAGCAGCAATGGCAGGCTGCCCAGCAATACCAGCAGCACGAACACGCCCGCAGCGAGCAACCAGGCGGACGGCGAGGCACTGAGCAGCGAGGTCGTCCCGGGCGTCTCGGCCCATTTGCGCAGCCAGCCACGCGCCCGCAGCAGCGGCGTGGCGAAGGCCAGCAGCGGCGCACACAGGGCGAGCAGGTTGATCGCATCGGTCAGCCAGATCGACAGGCTGGCCAGCGCCCAGCGCTCGCCGATCTGCAGGCCGGTCAGCCACAGGCCGGTCTGCAGCCCGAGGGCCAGCAGGGTGGCGGGCACCAGTACACCAAGGGCGAAGAAACGCAGCAGATCCGACAGGCGCCCCAACGCGGGGTCGAAGACCTGCCGCTGCAGCAACCACCAGCCCAGGGCGACCGCCGCCGTTTCCGGCAAGGCATAGAGCGGCGCCCACTGCCAGGGCAGGCCCCACAACGGCACGCTGAACAGCGCATTGAGGTAGAGCGCCGGCAACACCCGCGGCCCCCACCAGAGGCACAGCGTCAGGCCGAGCACCAGCGGCAGGTAGCACAGCGCCACGCCATCGTTCAGGCGGGTTGCCAGAGATATCCAGGTACCCAGGTGAAAGATCGGCAGCGGCAGCCACCAGGTCCAGCTGGGCAGGCGGTCAGGGAAGGCGGCGGACATGCAGGCCTCGAATCGATTCGCAGGCACAGCATAGCCCAGCGCCAGAGCGCTTGGCAGCGTATTGCCAGCACACCGCCGCCGGGCAGGCCGCTCAGCTACACCGCATCACGCGGCAGCAGCAGGCCGAGCGGCAGCCGCACGCGCGCCTCGAGGCCACCGCCGCTGCGGTTGCGCAGCTCGACACTGCCACCATGCAGGGCCGCGATGCGCTTGACGATGGCCAGGCCGAGACCGGTGCCCCGCCCGCCACGCGCCCGGTCACCGCGAATGAAGGGGTTGAAGATGCTGTCCAGTTCGGTCGGGTCGATGCCGTTGCCACGGTCGAGGACGCTCAGCACCACATAGGGCGCGCTGTGGTCACCGGCCAGGCTGGCAACCACCTCCACGGCATCGCCGCCGCCATGATTGAGCGCGTTCTCCACCAGGTTGGTGAGCAGCCGCTTGGTCGAGACGCGGCGCAGCGGGAAGGGAGGAATCGGCTCCAGGCACAGGCGAACACGCTCGCCGCCCTGGTTGTAGGGCGCCAGGGTTTCACGCACCAGCTCGGGGAAGTCCGCCTCCTCCACCGGCTCGTCGCGTCCGTCGCGGATGAAGGCGAGGAACTGATCGAGAATCGCGTCCATGTCCTCGATGTCGCGCACCATGTCCTCGGTTTCCGCATCGTTCTGCATGAACTCCAGGGCCAGGCGCAGGCGGGTCAGTGGCGTGCGCAAGTCATGCGAGACGCCCGCCAGCATCAGCTCGCGTTCACGTCCGGCCTGCTCGACGTCCTCGGCCATCTGGTTGAAGGCGCGATAGACCTCGGTCATCTCGCTGGGCGTGTCGCTGATCGGCAGGCGCACGCTGCGCCCCTGGCCCAGCTGGCGAGCCGCGTAGACCAGACGCTTGAGCGGTGCGCTGAGCTGGCGCACGAAGATCCAGGCGGCGGCGGTGGACAGCAGGCCGATGCCGAGGAACCAGCCCAGCACGCTCCAGATCCGCTGGCCACGCAGCGGGTGCGGGTACATCGGCACGCGCACCCAGCCGTCGCCGAGGCTGGGGGCATGCACCCACAGCGCAGGCGGTGTGGTGGCACGCACCCGGGTGTCGGTGTCGGGACCGAGCTCGGTCTGCATCTGCCGCTGGAAGATCTCGCTGTAGGGCCAGTGCTGTTCGCTGGCCGGCACCTTGTCACGCGGAATGCGCTTGAGCCCTGCCGCCTGGGCGATGTGGTCGCGGTCATCGGGGTTGGCCGCCCAGTAGGCGCGCAGGGTCAGCGCCGCACCATGGCTGTACTGGCGGTCGACCAGCACGTCCTCGTTCATCATCAGATAAACCAGCGTCAGTGCCTTGGAGAACAGCACGACCACCAGCACCAGCCAGAGGGTGCGGGCGAAAAAGCTTTGCGGGAACCAGACGGGAGTCTTCACGAGCGGCGAGCCTCAAGCCTCGAGCCGCAAGAAGAAGACACCCAACCTCCGATCACCTGCAGCGTGTGACTGGCAGCGTGCAACTTCACTTATTGCCATCCGGCACGAACACGTAGCCCACACCCCAGACAGTCTGGATATAACGCGGCTTGGACGGGTCCGGCTCGATCAGGCGGCGCAGGCGGCTGATCTGCACATCGATGGAGCGCTCCAGCGCATCCCACTCGCGACCACGCGCCAGGTTCATCAGCTTGTCCCGCGTCAGCGGCTCGCGCGCATGCTGCACCAGGGCCTTGAGCACGGCGAACTCACCGGTGGTGAGCATGTGCACCTCGTCGCCTTTCTTCAGTTCGCGCGTGGCCAGGGACAATTCGTAGTCGCCGAAGCTGACGCTCTCGTCCTCGGAGCCCGGCGCGCCCGGCACCACGGGCGCCTGGCGGCGCAGCACGGCCTTGATCCGCGCCAGCAGCTCACGCGGGTTGAAGGGTTTGGCCAGGTAATCGTCGGCGCCCAGTTCCAGGCCCTGGATACGGCTCGACTCATCGCCCTTGGCGGTGAGCATGATGATCGGGATCTGGTTGTTCGACTCACGCAGACGACGGCAGGCGGACAGGCCGTCCTCGCCCGGCAGCATCAGGTCGAGCACCACCAGATTGAACAGTTCGCGCGCCAGCAGACGATCCATCTGCTCGACGTTCTCCACCGCACGTACCCGGTAGCCCTGCTCGTCGAAGAAGCGCTCGAGCAGGCGGCGCAGACGGGCGTCATCATCGACGATGAGGATCTTCTCGCCTTCGGCGGCGGGGGCGGACTGGGTCATGGCGTCTCCTTGGACAGCCGTACGATGGACGGCGAGTGGCGGCATTATCGCTCAGGCGCATGGATGGGCACCTTAGCCATTGTTAGCAGATTTTTCCCCGAACGGTTCTCAGCGTCGGTGGATGCGGTGTTTATAATGCGCCGCTTTCGTATCTGGCCGCCCTGGCGCGGCCGCCTTGTCGTACCAGCGTGGGTAGCACTATATGGACAGCATCAACAACCGCATCGCCGAAGAACTGGGCGTGCGCCCGCAACAGGTTGCCGCCGCCGTGGCCCTGCTCGACGAAGGCTCCACCGTGCCCTTCATCGCCCGCTACCGTAAGGAAGTGACCGGCAGCCTCGACGACACCCAGCTGCGCCACCTGGAAGAGCGCATGCGCTACCTGCGCGAGCTGGACGAGCGGCGCGGGGCGATCCTCGCCAGCATCGAGGAACAGGGCAAGCTGACCGCGGAACTCAAGCGCGAGATCGACCTGGCCGACACCAAGACGCGCCTCGAAGACCTCTACCTGCCGTACAAGCAGAAGCGCCGCACCAAGGGCCAGATCGCTCTGGAAGCCGGCCTCGGCGAGCTGGCCGACGCACTGTTCAACGACCCGAACCTGACCCCCGAGCAGGAAGCCGAGCGCTTCATCGACGCCGAGAAGGGCTTTGCTGACGTCAAGGCCGTGCTCGAAGGCGCCAAGTACATCCTCATGGAGCGCTTCGCCGAAGACGCCGCGCTGCTCGACAAGCTGCGCAGCTTCCTCAAGGACAACGCCACCCTCAGCGCCCGCCTGGTGCCCGGCAAGGAAAACGAAGGGGCCAAGTTCAGCGACTACTTCGAACACGACGAAGCGCTCAAGGGCGTACCGTCGCACCGCGCGCTGGCGATCTTCCGCGGGCGCAACGAAGGCATCCTCAGTGCCAGCCTGAAGGTCGGCGAAGAACTGCCCGGCACCCTGCACCCGTGCGAGCTGATGATCGGCGAGCGCTTCGGCCTCGCGAACAAGGGTCGCGCCGCCGACAAGTGGCTGGCTGAGGTGGTGCGCTGGACCTGGAAGGTCAAGCTGTACAACCACCTGGAAACCGACCTGCTCGGCGAGCTGCGCGAGAAGGCCGAGGACGAGGCGATTTCCGTGTTCGCCCGCAACCTGCACGACCTGCTGCTGGCCGCGCCGGCCGGCCCGCGTGCCACCCTGGCACTGGACCCCGGCCTGCGCACCGGCTGCAAGGTGGCCGTGGTCGATGCCACCGGCAAGGTGCTGGACACCGCCACCGTCTACCCGCACGCGCCGCGCAACGACTGGGACGGCACCCTGGCGACCCTGGCCAAGCTGTGCGCCAAGCATGGCGTCGACCTGATCTCCATCGGCAACGGCACCGCCAGCCGCGAGACCGACAAGCTGGCCGCCGAGCTGATCAAGAAGGTACCGGGCCTGAAGCTGACCAAGGTGATGGTCTCCGAGGCCGGCGCCTCGGTGTACTCGGCCTCCGAGCTGGCCGCCCGCGAATTCCCCGATCTCGACGTGTCGCTGCGCGGCGCAGTCAGCATCGCCCGTCGCCTGCAGGACCCGCTGGCCGAGCTGGTGAAGATCGACCCGAAATCCATCGGCGTCGGCCAGTACCAGCACGACGTGTCGCAGCTCAAGCTGGCACGCTCGCTGGATGCCGTGGTCGAGGACTGCGTGAACGCCGTCGGCGTGGACGTGAACACCGCGTCCGCCGCACTGCTGGCGCGCATCTCCGGCCTCAACGCGACCCTGGCGCAGAACATCGTGCAATACCGTGACGCCAATGGCGCGTTCGCCTCGCGCGCCGCGCTGAAGAAGGTACCGCGCCTGGGCGACAAGACCTTCGAGCAGGCCGCCGGCTTCCTCCGCGTGATGAACGGCGACAACCCGCTGGACGCCTCGGCGGTGCACCCGGAAACCTACCTCCTGGTGGAACGTATCGCCCAGGACACCGGCCGCGACATCCGCTCGCTGATCGGCGACTCGGGCTTTCTCAAGCGCCTCGACCCGGCCAAGTTCACCGACGAGCGCTTCGGCCTGCTCACCGTCGGCGACATCCTCAAGGAGCTGGACAAGCCGGGGCGCGACCCGCGTCCGGAGTTCAAGACCGCCGAGTTCCAGGAAGGCGTCGAGACCCTGGCCGACCTCAAGCCCGGCATGGTGCTCGAAGGCGTAGTGACCAACGTGACCAACTTCGGCGCCTTCGTCGACATCGGTGTGCATCAGGACGGCCTGGTGCATATCAGCGCGCTGTCGGAGAAGTTCATCAAGGACCCGCACGAAGCGGTCAAGACCGGCGACGTGGTCAAGGTCAAGGTGATGGAAGTGGACATCCCGCGTAACCGCATCGGCCTGTCCATGCGCATGGGCGACACGCCCGGCGAGAAGGTCGAGGGCGCACGCGGCGGCCAGCGTGGCAACGGCAACCGTGGCGGCAACACGCCGCGCAGCGAGCGTCACTCCAGCCAGGACAAGCCGGCCCCGGCCACCGGCGGCATGGCGGCGCTGTTCGCCAACGCCAAGCAGCTCAAGCGATGAGCGGCAAGCAGGAAGTGGGCGCGAGCAGCGCCTTCTCCCGCCTGCTCGGGCTGGAGATCCTGCAGGTCGGCGGCGGCGAGGCGCGCATCCGCCTGGCCCTGACCGATGACCTGCGCAACCTGCACGGCAAGCTGCATGGCGGCGCGCTGTTCTCGCTGATCGACACCGCCATGGGCCAGGCCAGCCACAGCCTGGGCGACGGCGGACCGAGCAGCGTCACGCTGGAATGCAAGATCAACTACATCCGCCCGGTTTCCGACGGCAGTGTGCTGTGCCATGCCAAGGTCCTGCATGCCGGCCGCCGCACCCAGGTGGTCGAAGCCGAGGTCTGGCAGGACGACAAGCTGGTCGCCAAGGCACAAGGCACCTTCGCCTGCGTGTAATCCGCGCTGAGTGAACTCGTCTACTGTGGGTGAAACTGTGCCCCTTGCAGAGTGCGGGGGCGATCCCCATATTGTGGCGACTGCCCAGTTAGGAATTGCATCTTGAGCGATCTTCTCTCCCGCCGCCTGGCCCTGCTCGGCGAGCCGGCCAACCTGTCCCTGCTGGGTGAGTGCCTGCATGGTATCGAGCGCGAATGCCTGCGCGTCGACCGTGACGGCCAACTGGCCCTGACGCCGCACCCGCAAGCGCTGGGCTCGGCACTGACCCATTCGCAGATCACCACCGACTACTCCGAGTCGCTGCTGGAGTTCATCACCGGAACGGCCGCCGACCCGGCCGAGACCCTGGGCGAGCTGGAACGTATCCACCGCTTCGCCTACGACAAGCTCGGCAGCGAACTGCTGTGGAGCCCGTCGATGCCTTGCGCCCTGCCGGACGAGGCGACCATTCCCATCGCCCGCTATGGCAGCTCCAACATCGGCCGCCTCAAGTACGTGTACCGCAAGGGCCTGGCCCTGCGTTACGGCAAGACCATGCAGTGCATCGCCGGCATTCACTACAACTTCTCGCTGCCCGAGCGCCTGTGGCAACTGCAGCAGCAGGCCGAGGGCGACACGCTGAGCGCACGCGACTACCAGTCGGCGCGCTACATCGCGCTGATCCGCAACTTCCGTCGCTACAGCTGGCTGCTGATGTACCTCTTCGGTGCTTCGCCGGCGCTGGACAAGGGCTTCATGCGCGGTCGCCCGCACCAGCTGCAGGAGCTGGACGCCAGCACCCTGTACCTGCCCTACGCCACCAGCCTGCGCATGAGCGACCTGGGCTACCAGAGCAGCGCCCAGTCCGGCCTGACGCCGTGCTACAACGACCTAGCCAGCTATACCGACAGCCTGCGCCTGGCGGTCGGCACCCCCTACCCGGCCTACGTCGAGGCGGGCACCAAGCGTGGCGACGAGTGGCTGCAGCTGAACACCAACATCCTGCAGATCGAGAACGAGTACTACTCGAGCATCCGCCCGAAACGCGTCACCCACAGCGGCGAGCGCCCGATCCAGGCGCTGACCAGCCGTGGCGTGCAGTACGTGGAGGTGCGCTGCCTCGACATCAACCCCTTCCTGCCGCTGGGCATCGACGTGGCGCAAGCGCGCTTCATCGACGCCTTCCTGCTGTTCTGTGCACTGGAAGACAGCCCGCTGCTGGAAAACGGCGAGTGCGGCGACTGCACCCGCAACTTCCTCAAGGTGGTCAAGGAAGGGCGTCGTCCCGGCCTGCACCTGCAGCGCCAGGGGCGCTCGGTGGAGTTGAAGGCCTGGGCGGGCGAACTGCTCGAGCGCATCCTGCCACTGGCCGAGCTGCTCGACCGCAGCCAGGACAGCCAGGCCCATGTCGAGGCGCTGGCCCATCAGCAGGCCAAGGTCGCGGATGTCGAGCTGACGCCGTCGGCGCAGGTGCTGGCGATCCTGCGCCAGGGCACCAGCTTCGCCGAGTTCGCCCTGCAACAGAGCCTGCAGCACGCCGAGTACTTCCGCGCCCAGCCGCTCGACGCCGGGCAGCAGGCTGCCTTCGAGCAGGCCGCGCAGAACTCGCTGGCCGAGCAGGCCGAGCTGGAAGCGCAGCCCGCTGGCGACTTCGACGCGTTCGTCGCCGCCTACCAGGCGAGCATCCTGGCACTGGCGGTGTAACGAAACGGCAATAGTCGACTGCGTCACAAAGCCAACCAGCGGAGCAAAAGCCGGGATGGGCGGCCACACTGCTGGCCGCCCGGCCAGCTAGCATTGCCGGGTAACGGACGAAAGACGAGCAGCGCCCCATGGCCGACGAAGCCACGCCGCAATGGAGCCTGGAAAGCCTGACCAAGGCCTACCAGCAAGGCTATATGGCCGGCCTCACCGGCCAGGCCAGAAACCGCCAACCCTACCCCGACGAAATCCCCGCCGCCGCCTGGGAGGCCGGCTGGGACGACGGCCATGAACAGATGCGCCTGCAGCAGCACAGCGCCTGACGAACGCCTCTCGCGCCTGGTGACTGAAGCCGTTCCCAGCGGTCGCGGCGTTGCGGGTTACAACGCCTTCTCGAACACCTTGGAATTGCGCTGGTAGTTGTACAGCGATGCGCGCGCCGTCGGCATGCGCTCGACGCTGCTCGGCTGGAAACCGCGCTCGCGGAACCAGTGCGCCGTGCGGGTGGTGAGCACGAACAGGGTCTTGATCCCCTGCGCCCGTGCCCGCGCCTCGATACGCTCCAGCAGCTCGTCGCCGCGACCGCCATGGCGGTAGTCCGGATTGACCGCCAGGCAGGCCAGCTCGCCGCAGTCGGAATCGGCGATCGGGTAGAGCGCCGCGCAGGCGATGATCAGCCCTTCACGCTCGACGATGCTGAACTGCTCGATCTCGCGCTCCAGCACATCGCGCGAGCGACGCACCAGAATGCCCTGTTCCTCCAGCGGGCTGATCAGTTCGATCAGGCCGCCGACATCCTCGATGCTCGCCTCGCGCAGCGACTCGAACTGCTCCTGGGCAACCAGGGTACCGTTGCCGGTGCGGGTGAACAGTTCGCTGAGCAGGGCACCATCGGTGGCGTAGCTGACGATGTGACTGCGCTTCACGCCACCCCGGCAGGCCTGGGCAGCGGCGTCGAGCAATTCGCCCTGGTAGTGGCCGCCCAGGCGCGTCAGGTGCGCGGGCACCTGCTGCGGGCGCAGCTCGCGCACCAGCTTGCCCGCCTCGTCGAGCAGGCCATCCTCGGCGCCGAACAGCAGCAGCTTGTCCGCCCCCAGGTCGATGGCGGCGCGGGTGGCGACGTCCTCACAGGCCAGGTTGAAGATCTCCCCGGTGGGCGAATAGCCCAGCGGCGACAGCAGCACGATGCTGCGCTCGTCGAGCTGGCGGTTGATGCCCTTGCGGTCGATGCGGCGCACTTCGCCGGTGTGGTGGTAGTCGATGCCGTCGACGACGCCGATTGGCCGCGCGGTGACGAAGTTGCCGCTGGTCAGGCGCAGCCGTGCGCCCTGCATCGGCGAGGCGGCCATGTCCATGGACAGGCGTGCCTCGATGGCGATGCGCAGCTGGCCGACGGCGTCGATCACGCACTCCAGGGTCGGCGCATCGGTGATGCGCAGGTCGCGATGGTAGTGCGGGGTCAGGCCACGCGCGGCCAGGCGTGTCTCGATCTGCGGGCGCGAGCCGTGGACCAGCACCAGGCGCACGCCGAGGCTGTGCAGCAGCACCAGGTCGTGGACGATGTTGGCGAAGTTCGGGTGGGCGACCCCCTCCCCCGGCAGCATGACCACGAAGGTGCAGTCACGGTGAGCATTGATATAGGGCGAAGCGTGGCGTAGCCAGTTGACGTAGTCGTGCATGACAAATCCGTTAGCGTCGAGACGTAGGGCGGAAATCACCCGCCATGTTCGGTTCGAGAGGTCCGCTCATCGTCGCTGCACGTCTTCACTCCGAATCAGGCAATAGTGTTGGATCAGTTGGCGCAGCAGTGTCACCGTAGGTTCGATACGGGAGAGTGCCAGGTGTTCCCCGGGCTGATGCGCACAGTCGATGTCGCCCGGGCCAAGCACCAGGGTCTCGCAGCCAAGGTGTTGAAGATAAGGCGCCTCGGTGCCAAATGCCACCGCTTGCGCCGCATGTCCGGTCAATCGCTCGGCCACGCGCACCAGCTCCGCATCCGCAGCCTGCTCGAACGGCGGCACGGCGGGAAAGAGGGGCCCGTAGTCGATGCGTACCTGATGCTTGAGCGCGAGCGGCTGCAGCTTGCCGCGGATCGCCTCACGCAGCGCCTCCGGGTCCATGCCCGGCAACGGGCGCAGGTCGAACTCCAACGCGCACTGCCCGCAGATACGATTGGGGTTGTCGCCGCCGTGGATGCAACCCAGGTTGAGCGTCGGTTGCGGCACACCGAACTGCGGGTTGTTGAACTCGCGCTGCCACTGCGCACGCAGGGCACGCAGTTCGCCCATCACGTCCTGCATCGCCTCCAGCGCACTGTGACCAAGACCAGGGTCGGAGGAATGGCCGCTCTGCCCGAGGATGTCGATGCGCTCCATCATCACCCCCTTGTGCAGGCGGATGGGCTTCAACCCCGTCGGCTCGCCGATCACTGCCGCCCGGCCCAGCGGCCGGCCGGCATCGGCCAGGGCACGGGCGCCGGCCATGGAGCTTTCTTCGTCACAGGTGGCGAGAATCAGCAGCGGCTGCTGGAAGGGTTGTTCGAGAAGCGGCCGAACGGCCTCGATGACCAGGGCGAAGAAACCCTTCATGTCGCAACTGCCGAGACCGACCCAGCGGTCGCCGACCTCGGTCAGCTTGAGCGGGTCGCTCTGCCACAGCGCGGCGTCGAAAGGCACGGTGTCGCTGTGCCCGGCCAGCACCAGGCCGCCAGGGCCGCTGCCATAGCTGGCCAGCAGGTTGAATTTGCCCGGCGCGACCTGCTGGGTCTCGCAGCGGAAGCCGAGATCGCTCAGCCAGGCGGCGAGCAGGTCGATCACCGGTGCGTTGGTCTGGTCCCAGTTCGGCTGGGTACAGCTCACCGAGGGCGCTGCAATCAACGCGGCGAACTGCTCCTGAAAGGACGGCAAGGGCATCGGCGCTCTCCTGGGTCGGAGCTCCCATCATAGGAGCATCCAACCTCAGGGGAAACCGCCGGCGCCGAATCAGACGCCGCCGAACAGCCCGCGCAGGATGAAGAAGAAGAAGATCGACAGCGCGGCGCCGACCGGCAGGGTGATCAGCCAGGACATGAAGATCTTGCCGATCACGCCCAGGTTCAGTGCGCCGATACCCCGGGCGATGCCCACGCCGAGCACGGCGCCGACCAGCGTGTGCGTGGTGGACACCGGCAGGCCGATGGCCGAGGCGCCGACCACGGTGGTGGCGGTCGCCAGTTCGGCGGCGAAGCCACGGCTGGGGGTCAGCTCGGTGATTTCCTTGCCGATGGTGGCGATCACCTTGTAACCGTAGGTGGCCAGGCCGACGACGATGCCGATCGCACCCAGCAACAGTACCCAGGCCGGCAGGGCCGCCTTGGCGCCGACCATCTCGCCGCCGCTCTGGATCACCCCGACGATGGCTGCCAGCGGACCGACCGCATTGGCCACGTCGTTGGAACCGTGGGCGAAGGCCATGGAGCAGGCGGTGAAGATCATCAGCACCGCGAACACCTTCTCGACGCTGGCGAAGTGGAAGCTCTTGTCAGCCTCCACGTCGATCTTGATGCGGCTCAGCAGGGCGATGCCGATCAGCATGACCAGCACACCGATACCGGCCGAGAGCAGGAAGCCTTCGCCGCCGCTCAGGTGCAGGCCGACGTGCTTGAGGCCCTTGGTGACGGTCATGATCGACACCATGAAACCGGTGAGGAACATGTACACCGGCACGTAGCGCTTGGCGTTGGCGAAGGGCGTCTCGGTGTCGATGATCAGCTTCTGCACGCTCATGAACACGCCGAACGCCACCACCCCGGAGAGCACCGGCGAGATCACCCAGCTGGCCACGATCGGGCCGACGCCACCCCAGTGCACGGCATCCATCGACACGCCGACCGCGGCGAAGCCGATCACCGCACCGACGATCGAATGGGTGGTCGACACCGGCCAGCCCTTGGTCGATGCGACCAGCAGCCAGGTGCCCGCCGCCAGCAGCGCGGACATCATGCCCAGCACCATCAGGTTGGGACTGATCATCGAGGCATCGACGATGCCGCTCTTGATCGTCTCGGTCACCTGACCGCCGGCCAGGTAGGCACCGGCGAACTCGAAGACCATGGCGATGAGGATCGCCTGCTTGATGGTCAGCGCACGTGAGCCCACCGAAGTACCCATGGCATTGGCGACATCATTGGCGCCGACACCCCAGGCCATGAAAAAACCGAAAAGGCAGGCAAGAACGAGCAGAACCAGCCCGTAGTCCGCAATCAGAGACATAATGAATTATCCGTAGATCCCAGAAAGGACACTGGCGCTTAGCGCGCCAGCAGTTGTTCCAGTCGGTTGCCCACTCGTTGGGCACGGTCGGCGACATCGCCGATCCAGTCGATGATCTGATAGAGGAACATCACATCGACCGGGGGAAGGTCCTTCTCCAGCTTGAACAGGTTGCGGCGGACCTCGATCTGCAGACGATCGGTATCGTTTTCGATATTGCCGAGCTCTTCGATCAGGGTTTCCACCAGCACCGCTTCACGCCCGGCAAAACCGGTCTCGAGCAGCTCATCCAGTTCGTTCATCGCCTTCAGCGCCTGGGCGCTGGCATCGACGCTGCGTTGCACGTAGGAAGCCATCAGCGGCTGCAGTGCCTGCGGAATGCTCATCTGACGGCCAAGCATCAGGCCGGCAATGTCCTTGGCACGGTTGGCGACTTTGTCCTGTACACTGAGCAGCTCCAGCAGGTCCGAGCGCGGCACCGGCAGAAACAGGCTCTTGGGCAGATGCAGGCGCACGCTTTTCTTCAGCTTGTCCGCCTCGTGCTCCAGCCGGGACATCTCCTGTTGTACCTGTTCAACCCTGGTCCAGTCTTCGGCCATCACGGCCTCGAAGAAGGGCACCAGGTTCGCCGCGCACTCATGGGCCTTGGCGATATGCTGCTGCATGGGGCCGATGGGTGAACGGCCGAACAGGCTGACAAAGGGATTGATAGGCATAGGGTAAGCCCCCGTTTTGAGAAGGCCGCAAGTATAGGGACCGACTTCGTCATCCGCCAGCGCGCGTCATCGGTCTGTCACATTTTCATAAAAGGCTATCTAGCTCTCCACCATGGTCAAAGAAACCGAAATCAAACTGCGTGCCAGCCGCGCCACCCTGGCCGCACTGCGCGAACACCCGCTGCTGAAGAAACGCAACAAGAGCGGCTGGCAACGCGTCGAACTGTTCAACCAGTACTACGACACGCCAGTGCGCGATCTGGCCGCCGCCAAGGTTGCGCTGCGCCTGCGGCGTGACGGCGAACAGTTCATCCAGACCCTGAAATCGCGTGGACAGAGCGTCGCCGGCCTGTCCGAACGCAACGAGTGGGACTGGTACCTGAGCAAGGCCAAGCTCGACCTGAGCAAGCTCGATGACAGCTGCTGGCCCGCCAGCCTGGCCGAGCTGGACAAGAAGAGCCTGCAGCCGCTGTTCACCACCGATTTCGTGCGCGAGAAGGCGGAAATCGCCTGGGGCCGCGGCAAGGCCAAGGTCGTCATCGAGGCAGCGCTGGACCTGGGCAAGGTGCTGGCTGGCGAGGGTGAAGAGGAAATCTGCGAGCTGGAACTGGAGCTGCGCCAGGGCGAGCCGGCCGCGCTGCTGGAGCTGGCCTGCGAGCTGGCCGCCGACCTGCCGCTGATGCCCTGCGATATCAGCAAGGCCGAGCGCGGCTATCGCCTGTTCGATGCCGGCAGCTACAGCCTGAGCCTGCCTGCTCCCGCGCTGGATGCCGAGATGAGCCTCGACGACACCGTTGCCGCGCTGGCCTGGCACCTGCTCGGCGCCAGCCAGCGCCTGGCCGAGCAGTACCGCTGGAACGGCCACTGGAGCCTGCTGCAGCAGTGGCTGGAGCAACTGGTCGACCTGCGCGCCCTGCTCGCCAGTCTCGGCCAGGCCGCCCCGCGCGCCAGCTCGCGGGAGCTGCGCGAAGCGCTCGACAGCCTGCTCGATGATTGGCGCCCGCGCCTGGCTGCCGGGCAGAACGACGACAGCATGCGCCGCAACGCGCCGGCCCTGTTCGCCGCCGAGCTGGACGGCTGCCGCTGGGGCCTGCTGTCGCTGAAGCTGTCGTACTGGCTGCTGCAACGCAGCTGGACGGCGGCGCGCAATGCACGGGGCGAGCGCCAGGGCAAGGCGGCCCTGGGCAGCTGGCTCCCGACCTTGCTGGCCGAGGAAGGGGCGGCCCTGCAACTGCGCCGCTACCAGCAGCAACCGGAAGACCTGGCCGAACAGATGCCACGCCTGGAACGCCTGCTGGTCTGGCTGCGCCTGGCGCGCGGCGTGCTGGACGTCGCCGAGGTCGACCGCCTCTACGGCGAGCTGAGCAAGTTGCAAGGGCTGGCCCTGCACCCTCTGGACGACGAGCAGCGCCAGCTGCGCATGACCCAGACTCAGGTCGTGCAGAGCCTCAAGGCCTGGAAAGCGCTGGTGAAATGACCGCCACACCGCTGTGGCAGGCGCTTTCCCGGCGAGCCGTTCGTCGCGGTTGAAGCCCTGCTGCTCCCCATGAAAAACGGGCCCCGAAGGGCCCGTTTTTCATTGCAGCACCAGGCTCAGCTGTCGCTGCGACGGCTGTCGACTACCTGCTGCCAGGACGGATTGACGCTGTTGGCGGTCTCGTCCATGGCCTGCTGCAGGGCCTTCTTGCGCTTCTCTTCGGCACGCTGGCTGAAAAACCAGGCCAGGAAGGTGGCGAAGGACACCGCCAGCAGGATCAGGCTGGCCACCGCGTTGATCTCGGGCTTCACCCCCAGGCGCACGGCGGAGAAGATCTCCATCGGCAGCGTGGTGGAACCCGGACCGGAGACGAAGCTGGCCAGCACCAGGTCATCCAGCGACAGGGCGAAGGACATCATCGCCCCCGCCGCCAGCGACGGCGCAATCATCGGCACGGTGATCAGGAAGAACACCTTCCACGGCTTGGCGCCGAGATCCATGGCCGCTTCCTCGATGGACAGGTCCAGCTCACGCAGGCGCGACGACACCACCACCGCCACGTAGGCCGAGCAGAAGGTGGTGTGGGCGATCCAGATGGTGGTCATGCCACGCTGCATCGGCCAGCCGATCAGCTGCGCCATCAGCACGAACAGCAGCAGCAACGACAGACCGGTGATCACCTCCGGCATGACCAGCGGTGCGGTGACCAGGCCACCGAACAGCGTACGCCCCTTGAAGCGGGTGATACGGGTCAGCACGAAGGCCGCCAGCGTGCCCAGCGCCACCGCCGCGATGGCGGTGTAGCAGGCGATTTCCAGCGAGCGCATCACCGAGTTCATCAGCTGGGTATTGTCGAGCAGGCCGACGTACCACTTCACCGACCAGCCACCCCAGACGGTGACCAGACGCGAGGCGTTGAACGAGTAGATGACCAGGATGACCATCGGCAGGTAGATGAACACCAGGCCCGCCCAGAGCATGAGACTGGAGAAACTGAAACGCTTCATGGGCGGCCCTCCAGTTCTTTGGCCTGGTTACGGTTGAACAGAATGATGGGCACGATCAGGATCGCCAGCATCACCACCGCCAGGGCGGAAGCCACCGGCCAGTCGCGGTTGTTGAAGAATTCCTGCCACAGCACCTTGCCGATCATCAGGGTCTCCGGACCGCCAAGCAGTTCGGGGATGACGAACTCGCCGACCACCGGAATGAACACCAGCATGGAGCCGGCGATGATGCCGTTCTTCGACAGCGGCACGGTGATGCGCCAGAAGTTGTTGAGGTTGCTCGAGCCCAGGTCGGAAGCAGCCTCCAGCAGGCTGGGGTCATGCTTCACCAGGTTGGCGTAGAGCGGCAGGATCATGAACGGCAGATAGGAATACACCACGCCGATATAGACGGCGATGTTGGTGTTGAGGATCTGCAGCGGCGAGTCGATCAGGCCGATTCCCATCAGCAGGCTGTTGAGCAGGCCGTTGTTGCCGAGGATGCCCATCCAGGCGTAGACGCGGATCAGGATCGCGGTCCAGGTCGGCATCATGATCAGCAGCAGCAGCACGGTCTGCTGCGATTTCGGCGCACGGGCGATGGCATAGGCCATCGGGTAGCCGATCAGCAGGCACAGCAGGGTGCTGAAGAACGCGACCTTGAGCGAGCCCAGGTAGGCCGACAGATAGAGTGCGTCCTCGGTGAGGAAGATGTAGTTGCCGAAGTTCAGCAGCAACGTCAGCTTGCCGTCCGCCCATTCGTAGATTTCCGTATAGGGCGGAATCGCGACGTCGGCCTCGGCGAAACTGATCTTCAGCACGATGATGAAGGGCAGCAGGAAGAACATGAACAACCACAGGAAGGGTATGCCGATCACGGCATGCCGCCCCCTGGGCAGATAGCGCAGGAGTTTGCTCGGTTTCATGATTGCAGTACCACGCCACTGTCGTCTTCCCAGTACACCACCACCGGGTCATCCCAGGTCGGACGCTTGCCGCGGCGCTCGGCGTTGGCGATGAAGCACTGCACGACCTGCCCGGACGTGAGCTTGACGTGGTACACCGAGTGACCGCCAAGGTAGGCGATGTCGTGGACGTGGCCATGGCTCCAGTTGTACTCGGGATGCTCGTGGTCGTCCGGCAGGGCGGTGGCCATCAGCAGCTTTTCCGGGCGCAGGGCGTAGCTGACCGACTTGTTCTCGGCACGGGTACTGACGCCGTGACCGATGTAGATCGGCTTGTCCACGTGCGGGCAGTCGATAATCGCGTGGTCGGCTTCGTCGGTGGTGATCTGCCCTTCAAACAGGTTGACGTTGCCGATGAACTCGCACACCAGGCGGCTGGTGGGGGTCTCGTAGATATCCACCGGGCTGCCGGTCTGAGCGATCCAGCCCAGGTGCATGATGGCGATGCGCTGGGCCATGGTCATGGCCTCTTCCTGGTCATGGGTCACCATCACGCAGGTCACGCCCACGCGCTCGATGATCTCCACCAGCTCCAGCTGCATCTGCGAACGCAGCTTCTTGTCCAGTGCGCCCATGGGTTCGTCGAGCAGCAGCAGCTTCGGCCGCTTGGCCAGCGAGCGGGCCAGGGCCACACGCTGACGCTGGCCACCGGAGAGCTGGTGCGGCTTGCGCTTGGCGTACTGGGTCATGTGCACCAGCTTGAGCATCTCGCTGACGCGCTCGTCGATCTCCGCCTTGGGCAGCTTGTCCTGCTGCAGGCCGAAGGCGATGTTCTGCGCCACGGTCATGTGCGGGAACAGCGCGTAGGACTGGAACATCATGTTGATCGGCCGCTGGTACGGCGGCATGTCGGTGATGTCCACGCCATCGAGAATGATGCGTCCCTCGGTGGGCCGCTCGAAGCCCGCGAGCATGCGCAGCAGCGTGGACTTGCCCGAACCCGAACCGCCCAGCAGGGCGAAGATCTCGCCCTTGTTGATGGTCAGCGATACATCGTCGACTGCTACTGTCTCATCGAACTTCTTGGTCACCCGATCGATTTTGACCAACACCTCTTTCGGTGTCTGATCCCCCTCGAGGGCTTTTTTGTAGGCGCTGGAGGCAACAGCCATTTAGGAAAACTCCCGGAAGATTGTGCCCGGCCCCTGCGGCCGGGCTGGAAACGATTACTGACCCGACTTGACCTTGGTCCAGGTACGGGTCATCAGGCGCTGTACCTTCACTGGCAATTCAGCGGAGATGTACAGCTTGTCCAGTACGGCCTGCGGCGGGTACACGGACGGGTCGTTGCGAACCTCCTGATCCATGAGCTCGCCCGCCTTGACGTTGGGGTTGGCGTAACCGACGTAGTCACTGACTTCGGCGATCACTTCGGGCTCGAGGAGGAAATTGATGAACGCGTGGGCCTGCTCGACATTCGCGGAGTCGGCCGGGATGGCCATCATGTCGAACCAGAGGTTGGCGCCTTCCTTGGGAATGCTGTAGGCGATCTCGATGCCCTTGCCGGCTTCTTCGGCACGGTCGGCAGCCTGCAGGATGTCACCGGAGAAACCTGCCGCCACGCAGATGTTGCCGTTGGCCAGGTCGCCGATGTACTTGGAGCTGTGGAAGTAGGTGACGTAAGGACGCACTTCGAGCAGCTTGGCTTCGGCCTTGGCGTAATCCTCGGCCTTGGTGCTGTTGGGATCGAGGCCCAGGTAGTTGAGCATGGCCGGGATCATTTCATCGCCGGAGTCGAGGAAGGCGACGCCGCACTCGCTCAGCTTCTTGATGTTCTCCGGCTCGAACAGCACGGCCCAGGAGTCGATCTCGTCGATGCCCAGGGTGGCCTTGACCTTCTCGACGTTGTAGCCGATGCCGTTGGTGCCCCACAGATAGGGCACGGAATACTGGTTGCCCGGGTCGTTGGTTTCCAGCTGCTTGAGCAGGGCCGGATCGAGGTTGTCCCAGTTGCTCAGCTTGGCGCGATCCAGCGGCTGGAAGGCGCCCGCGCGGATCTGCTTGCCGAGGAAGTGGTTGGAGGGCACCACCACGTCGTAGCCACTACGGCCAGCCAGCAGTTTGCCTTCGAGCGTTTCGTTGGAGTCGAAGACGTCATAGACCGGCTTGATCCCGGTTTTCGCCTCGAACTTGGCCAGGGTCTCTTCGCCGATGTAGTCGCTCCAGTTGTAGATGTGCACCGAAGGTTGGGCCAGGGTGACACCACAGAAGGCGGAAGCCGCCAGGGCGATCAGAGACTTGGGCAGGGTAACTCGCACAGTTTCATCCTCGTTTTTGTGTGCCGCCCGGAAAAAGGCGCGGCACTTTATAGGAAAATCTTCCGACGATCAGCGACCGCTCTTGATTCGTGTCCAGTCGCGGGTCAGCCAGCGCTGTACGTCACGCGGACGTTCCTCGGCGACGTAGAGCTTGGCCATGACCTCGGCACTGGGATAGACGCCGGGGTTGTCACGCACGTCCTCGTCGACCAGCGCGGTGGCCTTGCTGTTGGGGTTGGCGTAGGCGACGTAATCGCTGATCTTGGCGATCACTTCGGGACGCAGCAGGTAGTTGATGAACGCGTGCGCCTCATCGACGTTCTTGGAGTCCTTCGGGATCGCCAGCAGGTCGGCCCACATGGCGGTGCCTTCCTTGGGAATGATGTAGGCGATCTCGTCGGTGCGGCCGGCCTCTTCGGCGCGATCGGCCGCCTGCAGCACATCGCCGGAATAGCCGAACGCGGCGCAGATGTTGCCGTTGGCCAGGTCGGAGATGAACTTGGAGCTGTGGAAGTAGGTGATGTAAGGACGCACCTTCATCATCTGCTCGTAGGCTTTCTCGTAGTCTTCGCGCTTCTTGGTGTGCGGCGACATGCCCAGGTAATTGACCATCTGCGGCAGCACTTCGTCGCCCGAGTCGAGCAGGGCGATGCCACAGGAGGCGAGCTTCTCGGCGTACTTCGGATCGAACAGCAGCTCCCAGGAATCCAGCGGGGCGTCCTCGCCAAGCACGGCGCGCGCCTTGGTCACGTTCAGGCCGATGCCATTGGTACCCCAGAGATAGGGCACCGAGTATTCGTTGCCGGGGTCACCCGCGGCCAGGTTCTTCATGATGGTCGGGTCGAGATTGACCAGGTTGGGCAGCTTGGACTTGTCCAGCTTCATGTAGGTGCCGGCACGCACCTGCTTGGCCAGGAAGTGGTTGGTCGGGACCACCACGTCGTAGCCGCTCTGGCCGGTGGCCAGCTTGCCATCAAGGGTTTCGTTGGAATCGAAAACGTCATACACCACCTTGATACCGGTTTCCTTCTCGAAATCGGCGATGGTGTCTGGCGCGATGTAGTCGGACCAGTTGTAGACCTTGACCACGCGATCGGCTGCCTGAGCTACGGACATACCGAGGGCGGCGGCGATCAGGCCAGCCAGCAGGGTAGAACGACGCATAACGTTTCCTCTTCGGGCTTTTTGAGTGCCTGGCGGGCGAACCCGCCAGGCGGCGTTGCTTCGTCGCTTAGCGACCGGACTTGATCTTGGTCCAGCTGCGGGTCATGGTGCGCTGCACGGCAGGCGCCAGATCCGGGAAGGTGTAGATCTTCTTCAGCACTTCGGGGGTCGGGTAGACGCCCGGGTCGGTGCGCAGTGACTCGTCCACCAGCGGCGTGGCCGCGGCATTGCCGTTGGGGAACTGCACGTAGTTGGTGATGCTGGCCATCACTTCCGGCTTCATCAGGTAGTTGAGGAAGGTGTGCGCCTCCTCGACGTTCTTCGCATCGGCCGGTACGGCCAGCATGTCGAAGAAGGAACCCGCACCCTCTTTCGGGATGTTGTAGCCGACTTCAACGCCGTTCTTCGCTTCTTCGGCGCGCGCCTTGCTCTGGTAGATGTCGCCCGAGTAACCGATGGCGACGCAGATGTTGCCGTTGGCCAGGTCGGAGATGTACTTGGAGCTGTGGAAGTAAGCCACCGAAGGACGGATGGAGAGGAACAGTTCCTCGGCCTTCTTCAGCTCGTCCTTGTTGCTGCTATCCGGGGCGTAACCCAGGTAGTGCAGCGCGGCCGGCAGAATTTCGGTCGGCGAGTCGAGGAAGGAAACGCCGCAGGACTTCAGCTTTTCCATGTTCTCCGGCTTGAACACCAGGTCCCAGGAGTCGACCGGAGCGTCGGCGCCGAGCACGGCCTTGACCTTCTCGACGTTGTAGCCGATGCCGATGGTGCCCCACATGTAGGGGATCGAGTACTGGTTGCCCGGGTCGCTCGGCTCAAGGGCCTTGAGCAGGTCCTTGTCCAGGTTCGACCAGTTCGGCAGCTTGGACTTGTCCAGCTTCTGGAATACGCCAGCCTTGATCTGCTTGGCCAGGAAGGGGTTGGACGGTACCACCACGTCATAACCGGAGCTGCCGGCCAGCAACTTGGCTTCCAGCACTTCGTTGCTGTCGAAGACGTCGTAGACGACCTTGATGCCGGTTTCCTTCTCGAAATTGGCCAGGGTGTCTTCGGCGATGTAATCGCTCCAGTTGTAGACATGCAGCACTTTGTCGTCAGCCTGAGCAGCGCCAGCCACGGCCGCGGTCAGGGACAACGCGAGAAGGGTCTTGCCGAATGTTTTCATGCGTACAGCTCCTGTTGTTGTGTCGGTATTCCAGACGTCGCGCAAGCCGCTCGAATCAGGCTGGCCAACGCGCTCTGGCGCAGTCTGGCAAGGTCATGGCACCGCTGACAACTTTCCGTGACTGCGGCTTTTTCAGACCGACAGGTCACGCAAAGTCAGATCCAGGCACTTGCGTGCTTTTTCCACCAGTTCGTCCACTTCCGCCTGGCTGATCACCAGCGGCGGCGCGATGATCATGGTGTCGCCCACGGCGCGCATGATCAGACCGTTATTAAAGCAGTGGCCGCGGCAGATCATGCCCACCGCCTTGTCACCCGGGTAACGGGTACGCGTCGCCTTGTCCTGCACCAGTTCGATGGCGCCGAGCATGCCGATACCGCGCACTTCGCCCACCAGCGGGTGATCCGCCAGCTCGCGCAGACGCTTCTGCAAATACGGTGCCGTTTCCGCCTTCACCCGCTCGACGATGCCTTCTTCCTTGAGGATGCGCAGGTTCTCCAGGCCCACCGCCGCCGCCACCGGATGCCCGGAATAGGTGAAGCCGTGGTTGAAATCGCCGTGCGCTTCGATCACCTCGAACACCTTGTCGCTGACGATCAGTCCACCCATCGGCACGTAGCCGCTGGTCAGCCCCTTGGCGATGGTCATCAGGTCGGGCTGCAGGCCGTAGTACTGGCTGCCGAACCACTCGCCGGTACGGCCGAAGCCGCAGATCACTTCATCGGCGACGAAGAGGATGTCGTACTTCGCCAGGATCTCCTTGATCCGTGGCCAGTAGCTGTCCGGCGGCACGATCACGCCGCCGGCACCCTGGATCGGCTCGGCGATGAAGGCCGCCACGTTCTCCTCGCCCAGTTCGAGAATCTTCTTCTCCAGCTGGTCGGCGGCCCAGATGCCGAACGCTTCCGGCGACTGCTCGCCACCCTCACCGAACCAGTACGGCTGCGGGATGTGGGCGATGCCGGGAATCGGCAGGTCGCCCTGCTCGTGCATGAACTTCATGCCGCCGAGACTGGCGCCAGCCACGGTGGAGCCGTGGTAGCCATTCTCGCGGCCGATGATGACCTTCTTGTTCGGCTGGCCCTTGCACGCCCAGTAGTGGCGCACCAGGCGCAGCATGGTGTCGTTGCCCTCGGAGCCGGAACCGGTGAAGAACACGTGGTTCATGCCGGCCGGTGCCAGCTGGGCGATGGCCTGGGCCAGCTCCAGCACCGGCGGGTGGGCGGTCTGGAAGAAGGTGTTGTAGAACGGCAACTGACGCATCTGTTGGGCAGCAGCCTCGACCAGCTCTTCGCGGCCATAGCCGACGGCCACGCACCACAGGCCGGCCATGCCATCGAGGATCTTGTGCCCCTCGCTGTCCCACAGGTGCACGCCACGGGCCTCGGTGATGATGCGCGGGCCGTTCTCGGCCAGCTGCTTGTAGTCACTGAACGGCGCCAGATGGTGGGCCTGGCTCAGGGCCTGCCACTGAGCGGTCTTGGGGTTCTTGGCTTGCTGGTTCATCACAACACCTTCTTTGTGCAGGCCGCCCTGGCGGCCCGCGGAAATCCGTTGAATCGTGGCAGGCGCCGTCGCGAACGGGACGCCTGCCACCGAGCCATCAGCGGCTCTGCATCGTCACACCGACAGCAACAGGAACTCGCGCTCCCAGGAACTGATCACGCGCTTGAAGTTCTCGTGCTCGGCACGCTTGACCGCGACGTAGCCACGGATGAACTTCTCGCCGAGGAACTTCTCGGCGTCCTTGCACGACTCCATACGCTCCAGCGCGCTCTCGATGGTCACCGGCAGGCGCAGGTTGCGACGCTCGTAACCACGGCCCTTGACCGGCGCCCCGGGCTTCACGCCGCCGACCATGCCCATGTAGCCGCACAGCAGGGTCGCCGCCAGCACCAGGTAGGGGTTGGCATCGGCGCCGGCCAGGCGGTTTTCCACGCGACGGTTCTGCGGACTGGCTTCCGGTACGCGCAGGCCCACGGTGCGGTTCTCCTCGCCCCACTCCACGTTCACCGGCGCCGAGGTATCGGGCAGGAAACGGCGGAACGAGTTGACGTTCGGCGCGAACAGCGGCAGCAGTTCCGGGATGTACTTCTGCAGGCCACCGATGTGGTGCAGGAACAGCTCGCTCATCGTCCCGTCTTCATTGGAGAAGATGTTCTTGCCGGTCTTGATGTCGACCACGCTCTGGTGGATGTGCATGGCGCTGCCCGGCTCGTCGGTGATCGGCTTGGCCATGAAGGTCGCCGCCACGTCGTGCTTGAGCGCGGCCTCGCGCATGGTGCGCTTGAACACCAGGATCTGGTCGGCCAGGTGCAGGGCGTCGCCGTGACGGAAGTTGATCTCCATCTGCGCCGGCCCTTCCTCGTGGATCAGGGTGTCCAGATCCAGGCCCTGCAGCTCGCACCAGTCGTACATGTCTTCGAACAGCGGATCGAACTCGTTCGCCGCGTCGATGGAGAAGCTCTGACGGCCGGTTTCCGGGCGGCCGGAACGGCCGACAGGGGCCTCCAGCGGGAAGTCCGGGTCACTGCTGCGCTTGGTCAGGTAGAACTCCATCTCCGGTGCAACGATGGGTTTCCAGCCTTTGCCTTCGTACATCTGCAACACCTTCTTGAGGATGTTGCGCGGCGACAGCTCGATGGGGTTGCCCTGCTTGTCGAAGGTGTCGTGGATCACCATGGCGGTGGGCTCGATGGCCCAGGGCACGACGAACACGGCGTTCGGGTCGGGACGGCAGAACATGTCGATGTCCGCCTCGTCCAGCAGGTCGTAGTAGATGTCGTCCTCGACGTAGTCGCCGGTCACGGTCTGCAGCAGCACGCTCTCGGGGAGGCGCATGCCCTTCTCGTCGAGGAACTTGTTGGTCGGCGAGATCTTGCCGCGGGCAATGCCGGTCAGGTCACTGATCAGGCATTCGACTTCGGTGATTTTGCGTTCTTTCAGCCAGCTCGTGAGCTGGTCTAGCTTGGTACTCATAGAGACCTCAGGGTTGTAGAACCAACTAGGGTTATAGTCGGTTCAGCGTTGCCCCGCCCTCCCCCTGCAAGCCTCACCAAAGGCCTGGAGGAGAACGAGATATTCGTGTGGATGCTACTAGGGGTGCAGCACCTCCGGCACCTGACTTTTAGCTCCATCGAAAGAAAATGGCGCGCTTCTGCGTTGCTGCAGCGAGGCGTCTATCTCGCGGCAAAGCGCGGGACGCCTCGAACCCGGGACGCCCTCGTGCGTTGCAGGACGCGGGCCAAGGCGCAGGCACTGCAGCGATACGGCGCTGCGTGCGCTATCGTGCTGGGTAATGAGCGAGCGGAAAGCCTGACGAGACAGGCCGAGCGGCGCGAAAGCCGCCGAAGAGAACGTACGCTGCCGCGCTGCCGCAGCAAGCGCGCCACCCTGCGTGGGGCGAAGACGTCCCCTGGCGTGAAGGGGAGTGCTGGTAGCGTGACCGATGCTGGTCCTGACACAAGCGCTGACGCCGATAGTCGGCAGGCGAAACATGAGACACCCGTATTATTGCTGTTATGGGTTTGAACCGAGCTTAGCCTTGTTCATTTTTTTACACAATAGCTCTGTAAAAAATTGAACACACCCCACTGAGCACCTTGGTAGATCGGCGTTTGGACCACCCATAACGGCCCTGAAACGCCCCAAAAATGGCCATCACGCCCCACAAGAGGGCATGAATGGCCCTGCTTGACAGTAATGTGCGTTTCGGATTGACTCACACCCATGCAGTTGCATGATTGATATTTTTAACAAAAAGGTGTTGCATCATGTCGGTACCCCCGCGTGCCGTTCAGCTTAACGAAGCGAACGCGTTCCTTAAGGAACATCCTGAGGTCCAGTTCGTCGACCTTCTTATTGCAGATATGAACGGTGTGGTGCGTGGCAAGCGCATCGACCGTAACGCCCTTCACAAGGTGTACGAGAAAGGCATCAACCTGCCCGCCTCGCTCTTCGCGCTCGACATCAATGGTTCCACCGTCGAAAGCACCGGCCTCGGCCTGGATATCGGCGACGCCGACCGTATCTGCTTCCCCATCCCCAATACCCTGTGCAACGAACCCTGGCAGAAGCGCCCCACCGCGCAGCTGCTGATGACCATGCACGAGCTGGACGGCACGCCTTTCTTCGCCGATCCACGCGAGGTATTGCGCCAGGTGGTACAGAAGTTCGACGAACTGGGCCTGCGTATCTGCGCAGCCTTCGAACTGGAGTTCTACCTGATCGACCAGGAGAACGTGAACGGCCGGCCGCAGCCACCGCGCTCACCGATCTCCGGCAAGCGCCCGCACTCCACCCAGGTCTACCTGATCGACGACCTCGACGAATACGTCGACTGCCTGCAGGACATGCTCGAAGCCGCCAAGGAACAGGACATCCCGGCCGACGCCATCGTCAAGGAGAGCGCGCCCGCGCAGTTCGAGGTCAACCTGCATCACGTCGAAGACGCCATCAAGGCGTGCGACTACGCGCTGCTGCTCAAGCGCCTGATCAAGAACATCGCCTACGACCATGAGATGGACTCCACCTTCATGGCCAAGCCCTATCCGGGCCAGGCGGGCAACGGCCTGCATGTGCACATCTCGCTGCTGGACAAGAAGACCGGCAAGAACATCTTCGCGGCCGACGATCCCCTGCAGAACACCTCGCTGCGCCATGCCGTCGGCGGCATCCTCGACACCATGGCCGCGTCGATGGCCTTCCTCTGCCCCAACGTCAACTCCTACCGCCGCTTCGGGGCGCAGTTCTACGTGCCCAACGCACCGAGCTGGGCGCTGGACAACCGCACCGTGGCCGTACGCGTACCGACCGGCAGCGCGGACGCCGTGCGCATCGAGCACCGTGTCGCGGGCGCCGACGCCAACCCCTACCTGATGCTGGCCTCGATCCTCGCCGGTATTCACCATGGCCTGACCAACCAGATCGAGCCGGGCGAACCGATCGAGGGCAACTCCTACGAACAGCTCGAGCCCAGCCTGCCGAACAACCTGCGCGATGCCCTGCGTGAGCTGGACGACAGCGAGGTACTGAACAAGTACATCGATCCCAAGTACATCGACATCTTCGTCGCGTGCAAGGAAGCCGAGCTGCAAGAGTTCGAAACCACCATTTCCGACCTCGAGTACAACTGGTATCTGCACACCGTGTAACACCCCGGAAAGCCGGCCGTAGAGCCGGCTTCTTTTTGCCTGCACACTGCCTGCTCCGGTGCTCTGCGCCGGAGCCAGCAGCGGTTCGCCGCACGGCGACTCCGCTGACATGAATCAACCTCCGACGGCCACGGCCGCCGGATACTGTTGCCTTCATCCATCAGGGAGCTTCTCATGCAACGCGCTTTTGCCGCCGTCCTGCTAGGCCTGATCTCCGGCCTGAGCCAGGCCGCCGACAGCATCCGTGTCTACAACTGGAACGATTACATCGCGCCGCAGGTGCTGGAAAACTTCACCCGCGACACCGGTATCGAGGTGGAGTACCACACCTTCGCCAGCGCCGAGGAACTGAACGCCGCGCTGGAAAGCGGCCAGGCCATCGACATCGCCGTGCCCTCGCACAACGAACTGCCGACGCTGATCGCCAACGGCCGCATTCGCCCGCTGGACTTCAACCTGCTGCCCAACCGCTCGCACCTGGACAAGCAGCTGCTCAGCAAGCTGGCCGCGGTCGACCCGCAGAACCAGCACGCCGTGCCCTACCTGTGGGGCGCCGTGGGCCTGGCGATCAACACGCCGCAGGCCGAGGCCGCCTACGGCGGGCCGCTGCCGGAGAGCTGGAGCCTGCTGTTCGACCCCGAGAAGAGCGCGCGCCTGGCCAGCTGTGGCATCAGCGTGCTGGACGCGGCGGATGAAACCCTGTCGCTGCTGCTCAACTACCAGGGCCGCAGCCTGGCACGCAGCGCACCGAGCCGCATCGAGCGCGCCGGCGACCTGCTCCAGTCACTGCGCCCGAACCTGCGCTACGTCGACAGCGAGCGCTACATCGACGACCTCAGCAACGGCAGGCTGTGCCTGGCCGTGGCCTGGGTCGGCGATGCGCTCGCTGCGGCGCAGGCCGGCCAGCCGGTTCGCTTCCTGGTACCGCAGGAGGGCTCGGTGCTGTTCGTCGACAACCTGGTCATCCCCAGCAGCGCCAGCCGTCCGGAGCTGGCCCATCGCTTCATCGACTACCTGATGCAGCCGCAGGTCATCGCCCAGGTCACCGCCGAAACGCTCTACCCCAACGGCAACGCCGACTCGGCGCAGTTCATCGATGCCGCCCTGCTCGCCCAGCCCGGCCTCTACCCGGACCAGGACACCAAGCGGCGCCTGTATCCGCTGGAGGTCCTCTCGGACAAGCATGCCCAGGTGCGCGACCAGATCTGGCAGCGCTTCCGCGACGGTACCTGAAGACGCTTGCCTCGCTGGCGCCGGCTGACGTCCAATAGCACCTCGCCCACCGAGGAGCCCGTCATGTCGCGCCCCGCCAGCACCCGCAAGCCACGCGCCAGCAGCCAAGCCCGCATCGCCGGCATCCTCGCCTCGGCCCGCGAGCTGCTGGCCGCACACGGCATGGCCAACCTGTCGATCTACACGGTGGCCGAGCACGCCGGGATCCCGCCGTCCTCGGTCTACCACTTCTTCGCCAGCGTGCCGGCGCTGCTCGAGGGCCTCACCGCCGACGTGCACGCCGCCTTCCGCGCCTGCCTGCAGGAGCCGGTCGAGCACGCCAGCCTGCGCAGCTGGCATGACCTGTCGCACGTCATCGAGCGACGCATGCTGGCCATCTATGCCCGCGATGCGGCGGCCCGCCAGCTGATCCTGGCCCAGCACGGCCTGGCGGAGGTGACCCAGGCGGATCACCAGCACGACATCGAGCTGGGGCGCCTGATGCAGGCCCTGTTCGAGCGCCACTTCCCCCTGCCGCAATTGCCGACGGATATCGATGTATTCGCCCTGGCCATGGAGCTTGGCGACCGTGTCTACGCCCGCTCGGTACAGCTGCACGGCGAAATCACGCCGCGCCTGGCCGAGGAAGGCATGCGCGTGTTCGATGCCTACCTGGGCCTCTATCTGCCGGCCGCCCTGCCGAAACGCACGACCCCGCTCGCCTGACCCGAAGCCTTGCCGCTGCTGCCTGCCCAGGCGGCGGCTTGTTTCTGCACGCCCAATAAAAATCGATATGAATCGAAAAATATCGACCAGAGGGCGCTCATCTCTCTTCTAATACCGATATTTATCGGATATAAATCGACCATCACGCCGTGGTCGATCTCCTCCAGCCATGGCACTCCGCAGAAGACTGACCGGCCGCGCCGGCTCACAAGAGGTGCTTCATGTCCCGTATCGTCACCGTCGCCGCGACCCAGATGGCCTGCTCCTGGGATACCCGCGCGAACATCGCCAACGCCGAGAAGCTGGTGCGCCAGGCAGCGGCCCAGGGTGCGCAGATCATCCTGATCCAGGAGCTTTTCGAGACCCCCTACTTCTGCCAGAAGCCCAACGCCGACTACACCCAGCTGGCCACCACGGTCGAGGAGAACCCGGCCATCGCACACTTTCGCAAGGTCGCCGCCGAGCTGAAGGTGGTCCTGCCGATCAGCTTCTTCGAGCGCGCCGGGCGGGCCCGCTTCAACAGCATCGCGATCATCGATGCCGATGGCAGCAACCTCGGGATTTATCGGAAAAGCCATATCCCGGACGGCCCCGGCTATCACGAGAAGTACTACTTCAACCCAGGCGACAGCGGCTTCAAGGTCTGGGACACCGCCTACGCCCGGATCGGGGTCGGCATCTGCTGGGACCAGTGGTTCCCCGAATGCGCACGCAGCATGGCGCTGATGGGCGCGGAGATTCTCTTCTACCCCACCGCCATCGGCAGCGAGCCGCATGACCCGAACATCAGCTCGCGCGACCACTGGCAGCGCGTTCAGCAGGGCCATGCCGGCGCCAACCTGATGCCTCTGGTCGCCAGCAACCGCATCGGCCGCGAGGAGCAGGACGGCTACGACATCACCTTCTACGGCAGCTCGTTCATCGCCAACCCGTACGGCGAGAAGGTCGAGGAACTGGACCGCAGCGAAGAAGGCGTCCTGGTGCACAGCTTCGATCTGGACGAACTGGAGAAGATACGCACGGCCTGGGGTGTGTTCCGCGACCGCCGGCCGAACCTATACTGGCCACTTTCCACGCTCGACGGCGCAAGCCTCTGCGAATAAGCCCAACGATGTCGTGCCCCGTTCGCAACCCGGGGCGCGACGACAGACACCCCGGATCGCCTCCGGGCTACAGGTGAAATATGACGACCCTGAGCAGCACTCCTCGCGCCGATGGCTTCCGCATGCCGGCGGAATGGGAACCCCACAGCCAGACCTGGATGGTCTGGCCCGAGCGCCCGGACAACTGGCGCAACGGCGGCAAGCCGGCGCAGGCCGCCTTCAGCGCCGTGGCCAAGGCCATCGCCCAGTTCGAGCCGGTGACCGTCTGCGTCAGCGCGGCGCAGTACGAAAATGCCCGTGCGCGCCTGGACGACGAGCGTATCCGCCTGGTGGAGATCACCACCGACGACGCCTGGGTGCGCGACACCGGGCCGACCTTCGTGACCAACGCCAGCGGCGAAGTACGCGGCGTGGACTGGAGCTTCAACGCCTGGGGTGGCTTCGATGGCGGCCTGTACTGGCCATGGCAGCGTGACGACCAGGTGGCGCGCAAGATCCTCGAGATCGAGGGCAGCAAGCGCTACCGCACCGAGGGCTTCGTGCTGGAAGGCGGCTCCATCCATGTCGATGGCGAAGGCACCCTGATCACCACTGAAGAATGCCTGCTGAACAGGAATCGCAACCCTCACCTGTCACGCGAGGAGATCGAGCGCGTGCTGCACGAGCACCTGGCCATCGATACGGTGATCTGGTTGCCGGACGGGCTGTACAACGACGAGACCGATGGCCACGTCGACAATTTCTGCTGCTACGTGCGCCCGGGCGAGGTGCTGCTGGCCTGGACCGACGACGCCAACGACCCCAACTACCCGCGCTGCCAGGCCGCCATGCGCGTTCTGGAAAGCGCCCGCGATGCCAAGGGCCGCCAGCTGACCGTGCACAAGATGCCCATTCCCGGCCCGATTCACGCCACTGCCGAAGAGTGCGCAGGCGTCGACATGGCCGACGGCAGCCAGGAGCGCGATCCATCGATCCGCCTGGCCGGCTCCTACGTCAACTTCCTCATCGTCAACGGCGGCATCGTCGCGCCGAGCTTCGCTGATGCCAAGGACGAGGAAGCCCGCGCCATCCTCCAGCGTGTATTCCCCGAGCATCGCGTGGTCATGGTGCCAGGCCGCGAAATCCTGCTCGGTGGCGGCAACATTCACTGCATCACGCAGCAGCAGCCGGCGCCGCAAGGCCGCTGAGTCGTGCGGGGTGGGTGCAACCCGCCCCTGTGCCGACCGCTTTCTCTCGTGCCCTACCTGTCAACGCCCGACACATGTCGGGCGTTTTCGCTTTCCCGCACGCGCAAGGAAGCGTGGCAGCGCCCGTGCCATGCACTTCATTCGATCTTGCAGGTGTTGATACCCAGCAGCGGATAGACCGGGCAGAACCGCAGGACGCCGGTCGCCAGCGGCACCACACCGATCCAGCCCCACAGGCCGACGATGCCGCTCAGGCTGAGTGCGATGAGCATCAGGCCCACGGCGATGCGCAGGCTACGGTCGAGCGTTCCAACATTGGCTTTCATCGGGGGTTCTCCAGGTCAGCGCCCGCGCCGGCCCTCCAGCGCGGAAAAGATCAGCATGCCGGCGAGCATCGCGACGACGAACAACGGCGCCTGCCAGTGCCCGCTCAGCAGGATGGCCAGAGCCGGCCCCGGGCAGATGCCGGCGATGCCCCAGCCGATACCGAACAGCAGGCTGCCGCCGATCAGGCGGGCGTCCAGGTCGCGCCGGGTCGGCAGTTGCATCGCGCCGCCGAGCAACGCCCGCGGGCGCCGCCGCGCCAGGTTCAGTGGCAGCGCGGCGACACCGATGGCGCCTGCCATCACCAGCGCCAGCGACGGATCCCAGTGACCGCCAAGATCGAGAAAGGCCAGCACCTTGGCCGGATCGGCCATGCCGGCCAGCAGCAGCCCGATGCCGAACAGCAGACCACAGACGAACGCAATCACACGGCGCATGCTCAGCCCCCCAGCAGATGACGCAGAACGAACACGGTGGCGAACCCGCTGGCCATGAAGCACAGCGTCGCCACCAGCGAGCGCGGTGACAGCCGGGAGATGCCGCAGACGCCGTGGCCGCTGGTGCAGCCCGAGCCATAGCGCGTGCCGATGCCGACCAGCAGCCCGGCAACGATCAGGCCCAGGCTGCCCACCTCGAAGTGGACCGCCGGCAGTGCGCGGAACAGCCCCCAGAGCAAGGGCGCCAGCAGCAGGCCGACGACAAAGGCGGCCTTCTCGCCACGGCCTTCCGCATTGCGCTGCAGCAGGCTGCCGAGCAGACCGCTGATGCCGGCGACGCGACCGTTGGCCAGGGCGAAGATCGCCGCCGCCAGGCCGATCAACGCGCCACCGGCCAGGGCGCTCCATGGCGTGAAACTGACCCAGTCGATGCTCATGACGGCCCCTCGCAGAACAGGCGGTACAGCGTTTCGATCACCGCCAGCGCCGCCGGGCTGCTGATGCGGTAGAAGATCTGCTTGCCGTCGCGCCGGGTCTCCACCAGCCCCTCGCGACGCAGCACGGCGAGCTGTTGCGACAGGGTCGGCTGCTGGATGCCGAGCAGCGCCTCCAGCTCGCTGACATGGCGCTCGCCCTGCGACAGCTGGCACAGCAGCAGCAGGCGGTCGGGGTTGGCCAGCGCCTTGAGCAGCTGCCCGGCGGCATCGGCATTGGCCCGCAGCTGCTGGATATCGATGGGTTCGTTCACGGCCTATACTCAAGCAAAATACAATATGTATTTTTATATATTGTATTTTGCAAAAGTGTAAGCCCGGACGACTAACGGTCAGCGCTTGCCGCAGGCAACAAAAAACCCGCCGAAGCGGGTTTTCTGTCTAGGGACGCGAATCAGGCATCGGCGTCGGCGGCAGCCTGATAGGCCGACGCATCGAGCAGCTTGTCCAGCTCGCTGGCATCGCTCGGCTTGAGCTTGAAGAACCAGCTGCCGTACGGATCGCTGTTGACGCTTTCCGTGCTGTCGGCCAGGGCATCGTTGATGGCGATCACTTCGCCGCCAACCGGAGCGTAGATGTCGGAGGCGGCCTTGACCGACTCCACCACACCCGCTTCCTGGCCGGCGTTCAGTTGCTTGCCCACTTCCGGCAGCTCGATGAACACCACGTCGCCGAGGGCTTCCTGGGCGTGGTCGGAAATGCCCACGGTCACGCTGCCGTCAGCCTCCAGGCGCGCCCACTCGTGGCTGGCGGCATAACGCAGATCGGCGGGGATATTGCTCATGTTCGATTCCTCGTAGACGGTGACGGCAAGTGGGCCGTCAGGACAATTTAGCAGGCCGTGGCGAGAGGGACAGCCAACGCCGCGACCTGATGATTCAGATAAGGGTTTTGCCGTTGCGCACGAAGCCGGGGCGGACCACTCGCACCGGGTACCACTTGCCACGGATTTCCACCTCGGCACGATCCCCCGTGGCCGCCGGCACCCGCGCCAGGGCGATGGACTTGTTCAGCGTAGGCGAGAAGCTGCCGCTGGTGATCTCGCCCTCACCCAGCCCTTCGACGCGCACCACCTGGTGGGCACGCAGCACGCCACGCTCTTCCAGCACCAGGCCGACCAGCTTGCTCGGGCAGCCAGCGGCCTGCTGCGCCTCGAGCGCGGCGCGGCCAATGAAGTCGCGCCCGGCAGGCTCCCAGGCAATGGTCCAGGCCATGTTCGCGGCCAGTGGCGAGACGTCTTCGTCCATGTCCTGGCCGTAGAGGTTCATGCCCGCCTCGAGACGCAGGGTATCGCGGGCACCGAGGCCGATGGGCGAGATACCGGCACCGACCAGCTCGTTGAGGAAGGACACCACCTCAGTCACCGGCAGGACGATCTCCAGCCCGTCCTCGCCGGTATAACCGGTGCGGGCGATGAACCAGTCGCCCTCAGGAAGGCCCTGGAAGGGCTTGAGCTCATGGATCAGTGCGGCCCGCGCCTGGGTCACCAGATCGGCAACGCGCGCACGCGCCTTGGGGCCCTGGATCGCAAGCATGGCCAGGTCGCGCCGCTCGCGCAGCTCGACGGCGAAATCAGCTGCCTGGGCATGCATCCAGGCCAGATCCTTGTCGCGGGTTCCGGCGTTGACCACCAGCCGGTAGCCGTCTGCGGTGAGGTAGACGATCAGGTCGTCGATCACCCCGCCGCGCTCGTTGAGCATGGCGCTGTACAGCGCCTTGCCGGTGCTCTGCAGGCGGGCGACATCGTTGGCCAGCAGGCGCTGCAGATAGGCCTGGGCCTGAGCACCGGAGACATCCACGACACACATGTGCGAGACGTCGAACACGCCGCAGTCGCGACGCACCTGATGATGTTCCTCCACCTGCGACCCGTAGTGCAGCGGCATGTCCCAGCCGCCGAAATCCACCATCTTGGCACCCAGTGCCAGGTGCAGGTCATAGAGAGGGGTACGCTGTCCCATGGGTGTCTCCTTCCGGGCTTGGCGAAGCGATCCAGACGCCGAGACGCTGCTTGCGTTGCCAGTGCTGCGTTGCACCGGCCGCCGCGCGTGCGCTTTTCGACACGTCTGCCGGGTTACCCGGTTCGCGAATGGCGCGCATTGTAGCCGCAAGGTGCGCAGGGGTCATCTGACCAAAGGTCGCGCAGGCGCCCCGCCGCCGTATAACGCCCCGGCAGAGCCCTCGGCAGGCTCAGCCGAAGCTGCGCGCCGAGCGGCGAATCAGCAGGATGACCGGCAACAGGCCGACCAGCACCAGGGTCAGCGCCGGCAGCGCGGCACGCGCCCACTCCCCTTCGCTGGTCATCTCGAACACCCGCACGGCGAGCGTGTCCCAGCCGAAGGGACGCATCAGCAGGGTCGCCGGCATCTCCTTGAGCACATCGACGAACACCAGCAGCGCGGCAGACAGGGTGCCCGGCAGCAACAGCGGCAGATAGACCTTGAAGAACAGGCCCAGGCCGCCGACGCCGAGGCTGCGCGACGCCTCCGGCAACGACGGGCGGATACGCGCCAGGCTGGTCTCCAGCGGGCCGAACGCCACCGCCAGGAAGCGGATCAGGTAGGCCACCAGCAGGGCCGCCAGACTGCCCAGCAGCAAGGGCTTGCCGGCACCACCCAGGGCGGTCGACAAGGGGATCACCATCTCGCGGTCGAGGAAGCTGAACGCCAGCATGATCGCCACCGCCAGCACCGAGCCCGGCAGGGCGTAACCCAGGTTGCCCAGGGCGACGCCGACGCGCACCGCGCGGTTGGGTGCCTGGCGCCGGGCGAAGGCCAGCAGCATGGCCACGCTGACCGTGATCAGCGCTGCCAGGCCGCCCAGGTAGAGGGTGTGCAGGATCAGCCCGGCATAGCGCTCGTCCAGATCGAAACGCCCGCGCTGCCAGAACCAGGCCAGCAGCTGCAGCAGCGGAATGACGAAGGCACAGGCGAACACCAGGCCGCACCAGGCGCTGGCCGCGAAGGCTTTCCAGCCATGCAGCTGGTACAGGGCCTTGCCCCTTGGCCGCTCGTTGGCCGGGCGCGCCGCACCGCGCGCACGACGCTCGCCATAGAGCACCAGAGCGACCGCGAGCAGCAGCAGGCTGGCCAGCTGGGTCGCGCTGGTCAGGCTGTAGAAGCTGTACCAGGTCTTGTAGATCGCCGTGGTGAAGGTGTCGAAGTTGAACACCGACACGGCGCCGAAGTCGGCCAGGGTCTCCATGATCGCCAGGGCCAGGCCGGCCCCGATGGCCGGTCGCGCCATGGGCAGGGCCACGCGCCAGAAAGCCTGCCAGGGGCTCTGCCCGAGCACGCGCGCCGCTTCCATCAGGCCCTTGCCCTGGGCCAGGAAGGCCCCGCGGGCGAGCAGGTAGACGTAGGGATAGAACACCAGCACCAGGACGATGATCACGCCACCGGTGGAGCGCACGCGCGGCAGGCGCAAGCCGCTGCCGAACCACTCGCGCAACAGCGTCTGCACCGGGCCGGCGAAGTCCAGCAGGCCGACGAAGACGAACGCCAGGACATAGGCAGGGATGGCGAAGGGCAGCATCAGCGCCCAGTCCAGCCAGCGCCGCCCGGGGAACTCGCAGAGGCTGGTGAGCCAGGCGAGGCTGACCCCCAGCAGCGTCACGCCCACACCCACGCCGATCACCAGGGTCAGCGTGTTGCCGATCAGCCGCGCCATCTGCGTCTGCCACAGGTGTGCCCAGATCTGCGGGTCCACCTCGTGCCAGCTCAACAGCAGCACCGACAAGGGCATCAGCACCAGAGCGGCTACGGCAAGGACGATGGGGTACCAGCGACGCTGGACAGGATGCGGCACGCGGATTCCTCGGCGACGGAAAGGACGACGCCCCGGCAAGGCGGGGCGTCGCAGTATAACGGCAGCGGTCAGATCGTCGAACGTCTGCCTCGACGATCAAGGCGCAGGGTGGCTCAGGCTCTGGCGCTCCACCACGGTGGATGAAGAGGCGTCATCCCCCTGTGTAATCCCCCTTACTGCCAGCCGGCGCGATCCATCAGCATGGTCGCTTCGGCCTGGCGCTTGCCAGCCACTTCGGTGGCGACGCTGTCGGCCTTGAACGTGCCCCAGGACGCCACCTCGGCAGACGGCTCGACCGCCGGGTTGGCCGGATACTCCTGGTTGACGCCGGCGAAGATGCCCTGCGCTTCCGGGGTGGTCATCCACTCCAGCAGCTTCCTGGCCTGCTCGGCATGCGGGGCATGCTGGGTGACGCCAGCACCGGCCAGGTTGACGTGCACGCCACGGTCATCCTGGTTCGGCCAGAAGGGTTTGACCTTGAGGTCCGGCTGCTGCTTGTGCAGGCGGCCGTAGTAGTAGGTGTTGGTGATGCCCACGTCGCACTGGCCGGCGTCGATGGCCTGCAGCAGCGCGGTGTCATCCGGGAACACGTCCGTGGCCAGGTTGTTGACCCAGCCCTTGATGATCTCCTCGGTCTTCTCGGCGCCGTGGGCCTCGATCAGCGTGGCGGTCAGCGACTGGTTGTAGACCTTCTTGCTGGTACGCAGGCACAGGCGGCCTTCCCAGTTCTTCTCCGCCAGCGCTTCGTAGGTGGACAGCTCCTCCGGCTTGACCCGCTCGGTGGAGTAGAAGATGGTCCGCGCGCGCAGCGACAGGCCGGTCCAGCTGTCGGTGCTGGAGCGATACTGGGCCGGGATGTTGGCGTCGATCACGGTGGACTTGGTCGGCTGCAGCACGCCTTCCTGCTCGGCCTGCCAGAGGTTGCCGGCGTCGACGGTGATCAGCATGTCGGCCGGGGTATTGGCCCCTTCGGCCTTGAGGCGGGCGATCAGCGGCGCTTCCTTGTCGGTGATGAACTTCACCTGCACACCCGTCTTGGCGGTGTAGGCGTCGAATACCGGCTTGATCAGTTCGTCGATGCGCGACGAATAGACCACGACTTCATCGGCGGCCTGGACGGCAGTAGCCAGGGTGCTGAGGGTGAATGCGGCGAGAAGCGCGTTGCGAGCCTTCATGGGACCAGCCTCTTATGGGTAAGCAAAAGTGGCTGAATAGTAGTGAATGTTATTTGCCTTCTCAACGAAACCTTCCCTTACGCAAGGGTCAGTTGTTACAAAGCATTTTCAGGCTCGCGGGCGGCCCGCAGATCGGCAGGCAGGAGCAAGGTATCGATCAGCGCATCGAGCGGCAGCGAGACGACCGCCAGCACGGGACAGACGACGCTGAACCAGCAAACCACTGTCTCGGGATTACCGCTGCCACTGGGGCCAGGGCGCATCCCCAGCAGGTAGAGATCGCCGTTGACGCTCTTGTAGGTCTCCACCGGCAGGGCGCCGTTTTCGCCCTCGCGGCCCGTCAGGGTGCCGCAGCCGCCTACGACAGCGAGCAACGCTATCCACACACAACGCAGCAGGTGCTTCATGCACGCTCCTCGTTCATCCATGCAAGGGGCGGGCTCAGGCCCTGGCCAGCTCCGGCAGGTCACCGGAAAGCCCCAGCGCCTGGCGCACGAACAGCGCCTTGGCCTCGGCCTGGCCGTCGACCAGGTCGAGGCCCATGTTGCGCAGCAGACGCAGCGGCAGGGGGTCGGCCTGGAACAGGCGCTGGAAGCCTTCCATCGCTGCCATCATCGCCAGGTTGTGCGGCATGCGGCGGCGTTCGAAACGGCTCAGCACGCGCTCCTCGCTCAGGTTCTCGCCACGTGCGGCGGCATGCTGCAGCACCTCGGCGAGCACGGCGGCATCGAGAAAGCCCAGGTTGACGCCCTGCCCCGCCAGCGGATGGATGGTGTGCGCGGCGTCGCCGATCAGCGCCAGCCCCGGCTCCACGTAGCGCTTGGCGTGACGCTGACGCAGCGGGATGCACAGACGGCGGTCGGCATGCAGCAGCGTGCCGAGACGCGACTCGAACGCCTTGCCCAGCTCACGGCAGAAAGCCTCGTCGTCCAGCGCCATCAGGCGCTCGGCCTCGGCTGGCACGGTGGACCAGACGATCGAGCACCAGTGCTCGCCAGCCGGTCCGGCCAACGGCAGGAAGGCCAGCGGACCATCGTCGGTGAAGCGCTGCCAGGCCGTGGCCTGATGCGGGCGCTCGCAACGCACGCTGGTGACGATGGCGTGGTGCAGGTAATCCCATTCGCGCGTGGCACAGCCGGCCAGGCGGCGTACGGCGGAATTGGCGCCATCGGCCGCGACGAGCAACGGCGCACGCAGCTGGCGGCCATCGGTGAGGGTCAGCAGCCAGTCGTCACCACTGCGACGCAGCTGTTCCAGGCGCGCGCCGGGCAACAGGCCGATCTGGCTGTCGTGCAGGCGCTCGAGCAGGGCGTCCTGCACCACGCGGTTCTCGACGATATGCCCCAGCGTCTCGGCATGCACGCTGGCCGCAGCGAAATGGATGCTGCCGGTGCCGGAGCCATCCCACACGCGCATCTCGCCGTAGGGGCAGGCCCGTCGGGCGGCGATGCCGTCCCAGGCGCCCAGGCGCTGCAGGATGCGCTGGCTGGCCATGGACAGGGCACTGACCCGTGGCTCGAACGGCGCCTGTGCGACGAAGGGCGGCACGCTGAGCGGGCTGCCATCGACGATCAGGATGTCCAGCCCACTGTGCTCCAGCGCCAGGGCCAGCGTACTGCCCACCATGCCGGCGCCGACGATGATCAAATCCGCGCGCATATCATTCCTTAAACCCAGGGGTGCGTGCTGCGCACCGCTCGGAATCCATGGTGCGCACGGCCTGGACGACCCCACGACACCCTACGAATCGACTCACAGACTGCGGGTTCCCAGACCCATGGCCTGCCGCGCGAACCAGCGCTTGGCCGGCGGCAGCAGGTCGAGACCGAGCAGCCCCAGGTTGCGCCCGGCGCTGAGCAGCGGCTGGGCATTGCTGAACAGGCGCGTCACCTGGTCGGAGAAACCGACGGTCAGTTGCTGGTCGAGCTGCTGCCGCTGCTGGTAGCGCTGCAGCGTGGCGAACTCGCCCAGCGGCCCCTCGCTGCCGATCAGCACCTCGGCCAGCGCCAGGGTATCGCGCAGCGACAGGTTGTAGCCCTGGCCCGCGATGGGGTGCAGGCTGTGCGCCGCATTGCCGAGCACCACCAGGTGCGGCCGCACCTGCTCCTGCGCCTCGACCAGGCTCAATGGATAGAGATGCCGGGCGCCGACCTGTTGCAGGGCGCCCAGGCGATAGCCGAAGGCCTGCTGCAACTCGCCGAGGAAGCTCGCCGCGCTGATCGCCAGCAGGCGTTCGGCATCGGCGCTCGCACGCGTCCAGACCAGCGCGCAGCGGTTGTCGCTCAGCGGCAACAAGGCCATCGGGCCGTCATCGGTGAAGCGTTCGAAGGCCTGCCCGCGATGCGCCTCCAGCGGGCTGACGTTGGCGATCAGCGCACTCTGCCCATAGGGTTTGACGTTGACGCCGATGCCGAGCTGCTCACGCAGGGCGGAGCGGCCGCCATCCGCGAGAATGGCCAGGTCGCACTCGAGGCTGGCGCCGTCACTCAGCGTCAGACGATAGCCATCGTCCAGGCGCTGCATCGCGCTGACTTCCGCCGGGCAGCGCCATTCGATGACATCGGAATCCAGCGCCTGCCACAGGCAATGGCCGATCCAGGCGTTCTCCACCACATAGCCCAACGCCGGCACGCCCTCCTCGATCGCCTGCAGGCGCGTGGCGCCGAAACGGCCACGGTCGGAAACGTGGATCTGCTGAATCGGCTCGGCCCGCTGGGCGATGCCCTGCCACAGGCCGAGGCGCTCGTAGATCAGCCGGCTGCCGTAGGACAGCGCGGTGGAGCGTGCGTCATAGCTGGGCTGGTAGTCGCTGCCCGGAGCGAAGGGCTCGATCAGCGCAATGCGCCAGCCACGCTGCCGCGCACTGTCCTGCAGGGCCAGCGCCAGGCTGGCACCGACCAGGCCACCGCCGATGATCGCCACATGCACACGTGACATGGGCTCAGGCCGCCTCGCTGCGCGCGGCCGCCATCAGTGCCTCGATCTCGGCGACGCTCTTGGGCACCCCGCCAGTGAGAATCTCGCAGCCCTTGCGGGTCACCACCACGTCGTCCTCGATGCGCACGCCGATGCCGCGCCATTTCCTGGCGACCGCCTCGTTGTCGGTGGCGATGTAGATGCCCGGCTCGACGGTCATCGCCATGCCCGGTTCGAGCACGCGCCATTCCCCGCCGACCTTGTAGTCGCCGACATCATGCACGTCCATGCCCAGCCAGTGGCCGGCCCGGTGCATGTAGAAGGGTTTGTAGGCTTCGCTGGCGATCAGCTCGTCGACATCGCCGCTGAGCAGGCCCAGTTCGACCAGGCCGGCAGTGATCACGCGAACGGTGGCTTCGTGCGCCTCGTTCCAGTGCTTGCCCGGAGCGATGTGCTTGAAGGCTTCCTCGTTGGCCGCCAGCACCAGCTCGTAGATGGCCTTCTGCTCGGGCGAGAAGGTGCCGCTGACCGGGAAGGTGCGGGTGATGTCGCTGGCGTAGCAGTCGATCTCGCAGCCGGCGTCGATCAGCACCAGGTCGCCATCCCTGAGCGCCGCGTCGTTCTCGCGGTAGTGCAGGATGCAGGCATTCTTGCCCGCCGCGACGATGCTGCCATAGGCCGGCATCTTCGCCCCGCCCTTGCGGAACTCGTAATCCAGCTCGGCCTCCAGGTGGTACTCGTGGAGGCCGGCGCGGCTGGCCTGCATCGCGCGGATGTGCGCACGCGCACTGATCTCGGCAGCCTCTTTCATCACCTTCACCTCGGCAGCCGACTTGTACAGGCGCATGTCGTGCAGCAGGTGGTCGAGGGCGACGAACTCGTTCGGCGGCGTAGCCCCCTGACGGGCCTTGGCGCGGATGTGGTTGATCCACTCCATCAGGCGCTGGTCGAACTCCTGATTGCAGCCGATGGCGTAGTAGACGCGCTCGCGCCCCTCGATCAGCCCCGGAAGAATGTCGTCGATATCGCCGATGGGAAACGCATCGTCGGCCCCATAGCTGGCGATGGCGCCATCCTGGCCGGCGCGCAGGCCGTCCCACAGCTCGCGCTCGGGGTCACGCTCACGGCAGAACAGCACGTACTCGCCGTGCTCGCGACCGGGAATCAGCGCCATCACCGCTTCCGGCTCGGGGAAACCGGTGAGGTACTGGAAGTCGCTGTCCTGGCGGTAGGTGTGCTCGACATCGCGGTTGCGGATATACACCGGCGCAGCCGGCAGGATGGCGATGCTGTTGGGTTCCATCTGCGCCATCAGCGCCTTGCGCCGACGGGCGTATTCGGACTTGGGGATGCTGGTCAAGACGGGCTCCGGGAAAGATCAGTGCAGGGAGGGTTTGGCGGCAGGCGCCGCGGGCTTCACGCACTCGGTGAACAACAGCAGGGGCGCGACGCGCAGGTATTCCATCACTTCCATGTAATCGCTCTCGCCATCCTCGGATTCCTCCAGGCCACCCTGGACCTGGGCGATGGCGGACAGATCCTGCAGCACTTCCATGGCCTCGGCGCTCAGCGCGCCGTCGCGGGCGGTCAGGCCGAAGCCACCGAGGAAGCCCTGGCACCACTGGCCCAGGGCAACCGCACGTTGCGCCAGGGGTGTTTCGTCATCCGGCAGCAGCAGCACCAGGCTGATGTCCTCGCTGCACAGCTCGCCCTTGACCATCTCCTGCAGACCGATCAGCGCCTGGCGCACGTTGTCCTGCGGCTCACCGCCGAGCAGGTCGGTGGCGTCGAGCAGCCAGGCATCCGGCTCGAAGCCGGCTCCGGCGCAACTGCGGCCGAGCAGCAGGCCATGCAGTTCAGCGGGCGAGACGGAGTGCCCTGCGCTGCTCAGCAGAGCGGCGAAGGCGGCGTAGGGAGAACTTGGAATCGACATAGATAGCTAGGCGCCAGACGGCGCAATCTCTAGAATGGAGGCCTCGTATCCTAGCACCGGCAGACGCGGCAAGACCATCGAAGTCCGCCGGGGTGTCGATGACGTCGTACGCATCACGCCACTGCCATCTGGGTTTGACCCCTACCCGGGTCCAGCCTATATAGTCCAGCCATTCCCTCCCATAGCGAGAGCCCATGGAAGACGCCGATCTGCACGCATTGACCGCCAAGCTGGAGCTGCTGATCCAGCGTGTCGAGCAGCTCAAGGCTCACAACCGACTCCTGCTGGCGAATGAACAGGCCTGGCGCGAGGAACGCGCCCATCTGATCGAAAAGAACGAAATGGCCCGGCACAAGGTCGAATCGATGATTTCGCGCCTCAAAGCCCTGGAGCAGGACTCATGACCCAGTCGAACACCGTGACCGTCCACATTCTGGACAAAGAATATTGCATCGCCTGCCCCCAGGACGAACGCGCCAACCTGGAAAGCGCCGCGCGCTACCTGGATGGCAAGATGCGCGAGATCCGCACCAGCGGCAAGGTGATCGGCGCCGACCGCGTGGCGGTGATGGCGGCCCTGAACATCACCCATGACCTGCTGCACAAGCAGCAGCGCCTGGATCAGGACGCCAGCTCCACGCGCCAGCAGGTGCGCGACCTGCTCGATCGCGTCGACCGCGCCCTGACCGACGACTCGGCTTCCTGAGCCGAACATGCCTGCCAGTTCGTCGCAGGCCGCCCCTCCACCCGTCTATTCGGGTATACTGGCCGCCACTTCCTGGGGTGTGCGCCAGTCGGGGATGTCCCTGAGCCGATACGCACAACCACGGGGGTTGCATGTTGGGGCAGGTGTGCATGTCCGCCTGACGGAAAGCCTTAACGCCTCCTGCAACCTCCACCTTGAACTTTCGGGTTCAAGGGCTAAACCGACAGCGGCACGCTGGGAAGTCACCTCCCCCTCCGGTAGCCGCCGCTACCCACCCCGCTTCATCCTCTGCCCATGACTCCTACCGCCCCACTCAGCCGCCCGCAACTGCGCCGTGTGCTGCGCCAGCGTCGTCGTGCGCTCAGCCGCAGCCAGCAACGCAGCGCCGCGCGCAACCTGTACCGCCAACTGGCGCAGAGCCCGCAGTTTCGCCGCGCCCGGCACATCGCCCTGTACCTGCCCAACGACGGCGAGATCGACCCTCGTCCGCTGCTGGCAGCCGCGCAGAAACGCGGCAAGCGCACCTACCTGCCGGTGCTCAGCGCCTGGCCGCGCACCAAGATGGTGTTCCAGCGCGTCACCCGGCACGAGAAACTGGCGGGCAATCGCTTCCGCATCCTCGAACCCAGCCCGCGCCCCAAACGTCAGCGCAAGCTCTGGGCACTGGACCTGGTGCTGCTGCCGCTGGTGGGGTTCGACGACCGCGGCGGTCGCCTGGGCATGGGCGGTGGTTTCTACGACCGCAGCCTGGCCTACCTGCGCATGCGCAAAAATTGGCACAAGCCGACGCTATTGGGACTGGCGCATGAATGTCAGCGGGTGGACGAACTGGCGATGGCCAGCTGGGATGTGCCCTTGCAGGCGACGGTGACGGACAGGCGCTGGTACTGACGAGCGGGTGGCACCGCGATCCTTGCGGCGCTGACGCTGCGAGCCCGCGAATCAGGGCTGCTGCGTGACCTTGATGGAAACGTCGCTCTGGCGCTCCCAAAGGCTCTGGGTGTAACCCGTGGTAACCACGCCCAGACTGAAAAGTACTACGAGAACCCACAAAAGATCTGGCTTGCGTTTCATCTATTGCCTCCCCCTTCAAGGCAACTGCGCGCGTTGGTCGCGCGTTATTGTTGTGTGCAATACGACGTCGCCAAGCGTTAAGCCGGGCATTTTCCGCCAGGGCCGAGCGCGGTGCAATTTCTGGCGCCAACCGGCTGTCGGAGAGTTCCACTCAAACGAGCGTCCGCTAACGGACAGACCTGCAGGAGCAAAGTTCATGCCTTATTGGTTGATGAAGTCCGAACCCGACGAATTGTCGATCCACGACCTGCAACGCCTGGGCAAGACGCGCTGGGATGGCGTGCGCAATTACCAGGCACGCAACTTCCTGCGCGCGATGCGTCCGGGCGATCAGTTCTTCTTCTATCACTCCAGTTGCCCGCAGCCGGGCATCGCCGGCATTGGCCGCATCGACGGCGAGGTCTACCCGGACCCGACCGCGCTGGACCCGCAGAGCCACTACCACGACCCCAAGGCCAGCCCGGAGAAGAACCCCTGGAGCGCGCTGGATGTGGCGTTCGTCGAAGCCTTCGCCGAGGTGCTGCCACTGCAGCACCTGAAGAACAACCCGCTGCTGGCCGAACTGGCCCTGGTGCAGCGCGGCAGCCGGCTCTCGGTGATGCCCGTCGGCGAAAAAGAATGGACGGCGATCCTGGCCATGCGTTGAGCCAGCACCGGCACTGTGCTATCACCCAATGAGAGCTTTGGGAGTTATCCATGCCGGCATCCTCCGCCTGGCCAGCGCGACTCGCGCTGGCCTTCCTGTTACTGGTGCTGAGCGGCGCCAGCGTGCTGCTGTGGCGGCAGATCGAAGGCGTCCAGCAGCAACGCCTGGACGAACGCGTCGGCTACCAGGCGCGCAGCCTCGCGCGTCAGCTGGAAGGCACCCTGCACCTGGAAGTGGCCAGCCTCGAGCGCATCGCCCGCTTGTGGAACAGCCTGGGGCGCCTGCCCCGCGCCAGCTGGGACGATGAAGTCGAGCGGGCACTGCGCGGTTTTCCCGCCTACCAGTCGATCCAGTGGGTGGGCGACGACCTGCGCATGCGCTGGCTGTTCCCGGTGGCCGGCAACGAGGCCGCGCTGAACTTTCGCCTGCTTCCCAGTCACCCCAACTACCCGCTGGCCATGGAGGCACGCGACACCGGCGAGCAGCGCTTCTCCAACAGCTTCGACCTGGTGCAGGGCGGCCGCGGCTTCGTGCTCTACACACCGCTCTATCGGCAGCAGGATGGCCAGCGCGTCTTCGACGGTTTCCTCCAGGGCGTATTTCGCGTCGAACCGCTGATGGTGCAACTGCTGACGCAGATCGATCGCGACGCCTTCAACCTCGAACTGCTGGAGAACGGCCAGGTCCTGTTCCGCCACGGCGACACGACGGGCGACGACCCACACAGCCTGCAACTGGGCCTCAGCCTGCTCAACAACCAGGCTTTCAGCCTGCGCCTGAGCCCCACGGCGCGCCTGCTCGAGCAACTCGACTCGCCACTGCCCGGCGTGGTGCTCGGCGCCAGCCTGGCGATCAGCCTGCTGCTGGTCGCCGCGCTGGCCCTGGCCCTGGAGAACAGCCGCCGCGCCCATGCCCTGCAACTCGCCAACCGACGCTACAAGGTGGAAGCCGAGCGCCGCGAGGAGACCGAGCAACGCCTGCGCGAAAACCGCGAGCGCCTGCAACTGGTGCTCGACCTGACCGACTCCAGCCATGACGGCCTGTTCATCTTCGACAGCAGCAGTCGCGAGCTGCTGCACATGAATCAGGCGACCTACGCCACGCTGGGCTATCGCCCCGAACAGTTCGCCGAACTGCTGCGCGAGGACCCGGAAAAGCTCCTGCCGGGCTTCCACCGCTGGCTGCAGCAGGTCCGCGAGGCTCAACGCGACAACCTCTCGCGGATCTTCCAGCGCGAGCTGATACGTCGCGACGGCAGCCGCCAGCCCGCCGAGATCAACACGCAGCTGGTGGAGCTGCATGGGCGCGAGTACCTGATTGCGGTGTCCCGCGACAACAGCGAGCGCCTGCAACTGGAGGACCGCCTGCAACGCCTGTCGCAACAGGACGGCCTGACCGGTCTCTACAACCGGCGCTACTTCGACCAGCGCCTGCAGGCCGAGCTGCGCCGGCTACGACGGGCCGGTGCACCGCTGACCCTGCTGCTGCTGGATATCGACCACTTCAAGGCCTACAACGACGCCCTCGGCCACTTGGCCGGCGACGATGCGCTGCGCAAGGTCAGCGCCGTGCTGCAGGACAGCCTGCAGCGCGAGGGTGACGCGGCCTGCCGCTATGGCGGCGAGGAGTTCGCCATCATCCTGGCCGGCACCGGGCTCGAAGGCGGCGAGCACGTTGCCGCACGCATTCACGCCGGCATCGCCGCGCTGGAGCTTCCTCACCCCGCCAGCCCGCTGGAACGCCTGAGCCTGAGCATCGGCCTCGCCGTGCTCGATCCGGTTCGTGACGAACAGCCCGGCGAACTGATCGCCCGCTGCGACCAGGCGCTGTACAGTGCCAAGCACGAGGGCCGCAATCGCACCTGCCTGTGGGGCGCTGCCCTCGCTTGACCTGCATCAAACCACGCGACAGGCTGAGCGCAGACAATGAAAGTCTGCTAATCATGGTCCCGAGCAAGGGCCCGCAGAAAGGACGCTGAGATGAACAACGCGCGACGTCGCCTCCCCTATTTGATCGTTTTCGGCCTGGCCGCAGTGGCCGCCATCGCCTGGTGGCAACTGCGCCCGAGCGGCCTGCCGGAGGGCTTTGCCAGCGGCAACGGGCGCATCGAGGCCACCGAGGTGGACGTGGCAACCAAACTGGCCGGACGCATCGCCAGTATCGATGTCGACGAAGGCGACTTCGTTGAGCCCGGGCAGGTCCTGGCGCGCATGGACACCCAGGTCCTCGAGGCCCAGCTGGCCCAGGCCCGTGCGCAGTTGCGCCAGGCGGAGAACGGCCAGGTGACGGCTGCCAGCCAGATCAGCCTGCGGGAAAGCGAGAAGCGCACCGCCGAGGCGGTGGTGCGCCAGCGCCAGGCCGAGCTGGATGCCGCACGCAAGCGTCACGCACGCAGCGCCACGCTGGTCAAGCGCAATGCCCTGGCCCAGCAGCAGCTGGACGATGACCTGGCGCGCCTGCAGAGCGCCGAAGCCGCCCTGGCCGCAGCCCGCGCCCAGGTCAGCTCGGCAGAAGCCGGCATCGCCGCCGCCCAGTCGCAGGCCATCGAGGCGCAATCGGCCACCGAAGCCGCCCAGGCCAGCGTCGAACGCCTGCAGGTGGACATCGACGACAGTCAGCTCAAGGCGCCGCGCGCCGGCCGCGTCCAGTACCGTGTGACCCAGCCGGGAGAAGTGCTCGGCGCGGGCGGCAAGCTGCTCAACCTGGTGGACCTCACCGACGTCTACATGACCTTCTTCCTGCCCGAACGCCAGGCCGGTCGCGTCGCCCTCGGCAGTGAGGTGCGCCTGGTGATCGATGCCGCACCGCAGTACGTGATCCCGGCCAAGGTCAGCTATGTCGCCAGCGTCGCCCAGTTCACGCCGAAGACCGTGGAAACCGCCAGCGAACGCGAGAAGCTGATGTTCCGGGTCAAGGCCCGTATCGACCCCGAGCTGCTGAGCAAGCACCTGCAGCAGGTGAAGACCGGCGTCCCCGGCATGGCCTACCTGCGCCTCGACCCCGAGGCCGAATGGCCTGAGCACCTGGCGATCAAGGTTCCGCAATGAACGCGCCGGTCGCGCGCCTGGCTGGCGTCGGCCTGCGCTACGGCGAAACCCACGCCCTGCAGCAGATCGACCTGAGCCTGCCGGCACAGCGCATGGTCGGCCTGATCGGCCCGGACGGCGTCGGCAAGTCCAGCCTGCTGGCGCTGATCGCCGGTGCCCGCAAGCTCCAGGACGGCCAGGTCGAGGTCCTCGGCGGCGACATGGCCGAGGCTCGGCATCGGCGCAACGTCTGCCCGCACATCGCCTACATGCCGCAGGGCCTGGGCAAGAACCTCTATCCCACCCTGTCGGTGTTCGAGAACCTCGATTTCTTCGGCCGCCTGTTCGGCCAGGACGCCGCCGAACGCGAACAGCGCATCGACGACCTGCTGCGCAGCACCGGCATGGCCGCGTTCCGCGAACGCCCGGCCGGCAAGCTGTCCGGCGGCATGAAGCAGAAGCTCGGGCTGTGCTGCGCGCTGATCCATGATCCCGACCTGCTGATCCTCGACGAGCCGACCACCGGCGTCGATCCCCTGTCACGCAACCAGTTCTGGGAGCTGATCGAGCGCATCCGCACGCAGCGCCCGCAGATGAGCGTGCTGGTGGCCACCGCCTACATGGAAGAAGCCGAGCGCTTCGACCACCTGGTGGCGATGGACGACGGCCGCGTGCTGGCCGAAGGCAGCCCCGCCGAACTGCGCGAACGCACCGCCTGCGCCAGCCTGGAGCAGGCCTTCATCGCCCTGCTCCCGGAAGAGCGGCGGCGCGGCCACCAGCAGGTGCTTATCCCCCCGCTGCAGGGCAGCAGCGAGATCGCCATCGAGGCCAAGGGCCTGACCATGCGCTTCGGCGACTTCGTTGCCGTCGACCAGGTGTCGTTCCGCATTCGCCGTGGCGAGATCTTCGGCTTCCTCGGCTCCAACGGCTGCGGCAAGAGCACCACCATGAAGATGCTCACCGGCCTGCTGCCGGCCAGCGAGGGCGAGGCACTGCTGTTCGGCCAGGCGGTCGACCCGCGTGACATGGCCACGCGCAAGCGGGTCGGCTACATGTCCCAGGCGTTCTCCCTGTATGGCGAGCTGACAGTGCGGCAGAACCTGGTGCTGCACGCCCAGCTGTTCCACGTACCCAGCGACGAGATCGGCCCACGGGTGGCGCAGATGGCCGAGCGCTTCGACCTCGGCGAGGTCATGGACATGCTCCCCGAGCGCCTGCCGCTGGGCATCCGCCAGCGCCTCTCGCTGGCCGTCGCGGTGATCCACAAGCCGGAGATCCTGATCCTCGATGAACCGACCTCGGGCGTCGACCCGGTCGCCCGCGACGGCTTCTGGCAACTGATGCTCGACCTGTCGCGCCAGGACGGCGTGACCATCTTCATCTCCACCCACTTCATGAACGAGGCGCAGCGCTGCGACCGCATCTCGCTGATGCACGCCGGCAAGGTGCTCGACAGCGACACGCCGCAGGGGCTGATGGACAAGCGCGGGCTGGACAGCCTCGAAGCCACCTTCATCGCCTACCTGCAGGAAGCCGTCGGCGAGCAGCCACTCAGCGAGGCACCACCGTTGCAACAGAAGCCCGCGCCGCAGCGCCAGCGCTTCAGCCTGCGCCGCCTGTTCAGCTATGCCCGGCGCGAGGCGCTGGAGCTGCGCCGCGACCCGATCCGGGGCGGCATGGCGCTGCTGGGCACCGTGCTGCTGCTGTTCATCATCGGCTACGGCATCAGCCTCGACGTGGAAGACCTGTCCTTCGCCGTGCTCGACCGCGACCAGACCACCACCAGCCAGGAGTATCACCTCAACCTCTCCGGCTCGCGCTACTTCCTGGAGAAGGCGCCCCTGCGCGACTACGACGAACTGGAGCGACGCCTGCGCGACGGCGATATCAGCCTGGCGGTGGAGATACCGCAGAACTTCGGCCGCGACCTCAAGCGCGGCGCCAGCCCACAGATCGGCATGTGGATCGACGGCGCCATGCCGACCCGCGCCGAAACCATCAAGGGCTACGTCACCGGCCTGCACCAGCATTACCTGGCCGAGCTGGCCCGGCACTCACCTCAGCCACAAGCCAGCAGCGCCGCCGAACTGGAAGTGCGCTACCGCTACAACCCGGACGTGGAAAGCCTCAAGGCCATGGTGCCGGCGGTGATCCCGCTGCTGCTGATGCTGATCCCGGCGATGCTCACGGCACTCGGCGTGGTGCGCGAGAAGGAGCTGGGCTCGATCATCAACCTCTACGTCACCCCGGTCACGCGCCTGGAGTTCCTGCTCGGCAAGCAGTTGCCCTACATCGCCCTGGGGCTGTTCAACTTCATCCTGCTGGTGCTGCTGGCGATCACCGTGTTCGACGTGCCGCTCAAGGGCAACCCGCTGACCCTGCTGGCCGGCGCCCTGCTCTACCTGGCCTGCGCCACCGGCCTCGGCCTGCTCATGTCGACCTTCACCAAGAGCCAGATCGCCGCCGTGTTCGGCACCGCCATCGCCACTCTGCTGCCCGCCATCCAGTTCTCCGGGCTGATCTACCCGGTGGCTTCGCTGGAGGGCTTCGGCGCGCTGGTCGGCCAGCTCTACCCGACATCGCAGTTCCTGGTGATCAGCCGTGGCCTGTTCTCCAAGGCGCTGGAGCTGCGCGACCTGGCCGGCTATTTCCTCGCCCTGGCACTGACCGTGCCGCTGTTGACCCTGCTCAGCGCCAGCCTGCTGCGCAAACAGGAGGTCTGATGGAACGCCTGGCCAATATCCTGCACCTCGGCATCAAGGAACTGCGCAGCCTGCAGCACGACCTGGCGCTGGTGATCCTGATCCTCTGGGCCTTCAGCATGGGCGTCTATTCGGCCGCCACCAGCCTGCCGGAAAGCCTGCACAACGCCGCCATCGCCGTGGTCGACGAGGACCAGTCGCAACTCTCCGAAAGGCTGATCCAGGCCTTCCAGCAGCCCTACTTCCGCACGCCGGAGCGCATCGACCTGAGCCAGATGGATCGCGGCATGGACTCCGGCCGCTACACCTTCACCCTGAATATTCCGCCGAACTTCCAGCGTGACGTACTGGCCGGCCGCAGCCCGGCGATCCAGCTCAACGTCGATGCCACCCAGGTGAGCATGGCCTTCACCGGCGCCGGCTACATCCAGAACATCGGCACCAGCGAAGTCGCCGAGTTCGTCCGCCGCTACCGGGGCGACCTGCAGCAGCCCGCCGATCTGGTATTGCGCGTGCAGTTCAACCCGAACCTGACCCGCGCCTGGTTCGGCTCGGTGATGGAGGTGATCAACCAGATCACCATGCTCTCGATCATTCTCACCGGCGCCGCCCTGATCCGCGAACGCGAGCACGGCACCGTCGAACACCTGCTGGTGATGCCGGTGACGCCGCTGGAAATCATGCTGGCCAAGGTCTGGTCGATGGGCCTGGTAGTGCTGACGGCAGCGGCGCTGTCGCTGCTGCTGGTGGTACAGGGCTGGTTGCAGGTGCCGATCGAAGGCTCCATCGCGTTGTTCCTGCTGGGCGCGGCCCTGCACCTGTTCGCCACCACCTCGATGGGCATCTTCTTCGGCACCGTGGCACGCTCGATGCCACAGCTGGGCCTGCTGATCATCCTGGTGCTGCTGCCGCTGCAGATTCTCTCCGGCGGCACCACACCGCGCGAGAGCATGCCCGAGCTGGTACAGCAGATCATGCTGGCGGCACCGACCACCCACTTCGTCGCCCTGGCCCAGGCCATCCTCTATCGCGGCGCGGGGCTGGCCATCGTCTGGCCGAACCTGCTGGCCATCGTCGGCATCGGCACGCTGTTCTTCCTCGCCGCGCTGAGCCGCTTTCGCAAGACCCTGGCGCAGATGGCGTAGCCCGGATGCAATCCGGGGATGTCGCATGAGGGGCCGCCGGATTGCATCCGGGCTAGGCCGCTGAAACCAAACGCGCCAGGGATTCGCCGCTACTGAATGATCAGATTGTTGAACAGCAGGTCCTCGACCACGGGCTTGCCTTCTTCCGCGTTGATCGCGTCCTGCACCTGCTTGAGCGCCTGCTGGCGCAGGTTCTCGCGGCCATCGGGAGCATTGATGGTCTCGCTGGTCTGAGCCGAGAACAGCAGCACCAGCTGATGACGGATCAGCGGCTCGTGGTGCTTGACCTGCTCCTCGGCCTCGGTGCCGGTCACGCGCAAGGCGACGTCCGCCTTGAAGAACTTCAGGCGGTTGCCCTGGTCGGCCAGGTTGCCGATCAGGGCAGGCGTCAGGCTGTGGTAGATCGTCGTCGGCACCTCTTCCTTCTTCTCCGAAGACGCCAGGGCAGGCAGGCAGATCGACAGGCTCAGCAACAGGGCGGTCAACAGTTTCACGTTCGGCACTCCATCGGGGATGTGCCTAGCATAGCCATCCACACGCCAGCACCCAAGCCCGGCGCTTATGCCGGGCTATCAGGCGCGGGCATGCTCGTTGACCCATGGCAGGCGCTTCCTACACTGCATGGCACCCTGCAAGAGGAACGCATCTGATGAAAGCCCTGCTGTGCAAAGCCTTCGGCCCTGCCGACACCCTGGTACTGGAAGACCTGCCAAGCCCCGAACCGAAAAAGAACGAGGTGCTGATCGAGGTCCAGGCCGCCGGGGTCAACTTCCCCGACACGCTGATCATCGAGGGCAAGTACCAGTTCAAGCCGCCTTTCCCCTTCGCGCCAGGCGGCGAAGTGGCCGGTGTGGTCAAGGCAGTAGGCGAGAAGGTCAGCCACCTGCGCAGCGGTGACCGGGTAATGGCCCTGACCGGCTGGGGCGGCTTCGCCGAAGAGGTCGCCGTGCCGGCCTACAATGTGCTGCCGGTGCCGAAGAGCATGGACCTGACCACCGCAGCGGCCTTCGGCATGACCTACGGCACCTCGATGCACGCCCTCAAGCAGCGCGCCAACCTGCAAGCCGGGGAAACCCTGCTGGTGCTTGGCGCCTCCGGCGGCGTCGGCCTGGCAGCAGTGGAAATCGGCAAGGCCATGGGTGCGAAAGTGATCGCCGCTGCGAGCAGCGCCGAAAAACTGGAAGTGGCGCGCAAGGCCGGCGCCGACGAACTGATCAACTACAGCGAGCAGAGCCTGAAGGACGAGGTGAAGAAACTCACCGGCGGCCAGGGCGTGGATGTGATCTACGACCCGGTGGGCGGCACGCTGTTCGAGGAAGCCTTCCGCAGCATCGCCTGGAACGGCCGCTTCCTGGTGGTGGGCTTCGCCGCTGGCGGCGGCATCCCGGCCCTCCCGGCCAACCTGCCGCTGCTCAAGGGTGCCGCCCTGGTCGGCGTGTTCTGGGGCTCATTCGCCCAGCGCCAACCGCAGGACAACGCCGACAACTTCCAGCAACTGTTCGCCTGGCACGCCGAGGGCAAACTCAAACCACTGGTATCGCAGACCTTCCCGCTGGCGCGCGGTGGCGAAGCGATCGATGCGCTCGGCCAGCGTAAGGCGGTGGGCAAGGTGGTGGTGGAGGTACGGTAGGAGGCGTCGCGCGCACCGAAGCTATCCGCTCTGATGGGGCTGCCCTCCGGGGGCCCTTACCAACGCCGCAAGGGGTTTCAGGCTCTGCTGGATACATCTGGGCGACTGGCGCGACTCGGTCCCAGCCAAAGGAAACTGGCTCGACCGGGGCAGCCCATCAGATTTGGCACAGGAGAAACTCTGCCGTTAAAAGCAGAGCGGGTTGCTTTGAGTCTTGAGGCCTCGCCGGCTAATGAATGTCCCCTTTTTCATTTTAATGAACAGAAGGAAACGGGCTATCAGCAGATAGGTTTCAGTATTTATTTTCGAAGTATTCTAGACAACCAGCCCTTCTTCTTTTCCTTACGTTCGGGATGAGTAGTTGGTCCATCAGGACGAAGCAGGTCTCCGGGATAGTTCTCATGCCCTAAGCAGAGGCTATCATCCAGCCCAAACGACTTGACCGCCGCCACCGCCTCGATACACCAACGTCCAAAGTAGCTCCCTTTTTCTAAAGGATGCTTCTCCGGATCGCCGTAGGTATACCACCACAGCTCATCCTTACCCTTGCGTTTCAACTCCACGTACCAATGATCGACGAAGTCACGCAATAATGTGGCCTGCTGTTCTTTCGGCGCATTCACGGCCTTGAGCAAACGGGCATAGGGTTTTGGATGCAGAAGCTCCGTACCAATTCGCCTATCGGACTGTCGACTGGCAATTACCCTATCTAGTAATAGGTCCTCTCCCTCACCGCCAATCAACATCAACAGGCGCTGCCATTGCTCATCAACAATATCAAGTGCAAGTGCAAGCCCAACCAGCCAGAAGCACCAATTATAGTGATTAAGAACCGACAAGCTGAACGCCCAAGAACGGCAGACATTCAAATCGTGCTTGGCACATATCTCAACAGAAAGACTATCAGAGAGCTCCCACATATCGAGCAACATAGAGAACGAATCTTTTAACGAGGATATTTCATCCCCCCTGGAATATTTTTGGAGAATTAGCCTGACAACATCCATCGAAATATCGAATGTAAATTGAGGCTTATACTCAGGATTCTTAGAAGGGACAGAAAGTAATTTCGAACATCTTCCCAACCAAACATAATCCTTTTCAATCCGCTCATCCCAGTAGTCAAGTTCACCTAAAGCATCACGCATCACGGGGCAGCTCCAACTACATTAGTTCCAGGACGTAGAATGTTCGAAAAGGGGTGATTTTATTTATGGCGCAGCGCCGTCAGCCTAAAAATAAATCTGTCCCCTTTTCCCGCCCCTTTTCCCAACCAGAACAACAGATTATCTCGATTCAGCGCGGTCATGAGGCTGAATTTCATTGATAAGACTCATAATAAGCTGGCGATCAGAGTCGCTTTTAGCAGTCTTACTAAGAACAGGAATCAAGTAATACAACAGCAAGCTTGCATCAGAAGCACTCATTGGCAAGCGCTCATTAACACAACCCAGAAAAGTCCTTATGGACATAAATGAGGCAAACGCCTCATATCCTCTTGCGCCAGAGAAAGGCAATTTCCTGAAGTAGTACTGAGCCAGTCGCTTCTGATCGGATCGTTTCCAGGAACGATGGGGGATCAATAGCAGAGCCTCACCATAGCCTATTGACTCTACTGGATATTTGGTCATCAACCACTCAGCAGCCTGCTCAGAACCCATTTCTGCAAGCTGCGCACATAGCAGTTTCTGTCTTTCATTCATAACCTGGCCTACCTCAAGTAAAAAGGGGACAGATTTATTTATGACGCAGCACCGTCAGCCTAAAAATTAATCTGTCCTCTTTTCCCCCATAATATGGGTAGTTCGGCAATACAATTCGTCCCATCCTTGGCATAACGATCTCCTTCCATTGAGACCTTCGACTTAACCAATCAGGCGAAAAATAAATCTGCCCCCTTTCTCTGCTGCCTCCTTTTCCTGAGTATGACAACACCGGCGCAAGGCCGGTGTTGATGATATTCAAATCGAAGGTTCGTGATTGGTTAGGAAAAAACCTTCTCGAAACAAACTCTTAAGCTCAGCGCGGCGCTTTGAAAATAACGAGAAATCATCCACCACATCTTGAATGCTATTTGTAACTCTCACCAAGTAGCCATTACCTAATCTCTCAATAGGAAAGCCTGATGCTGCGATTTGATCAGCATCGACCTCTTGGGCAAACTCGTCTCCATAAAACATCGCCCAGCCAACATTTGGCACATCGGGCTTCAAGGCCGCATTAAATGACCCTATTTGAAAACTGTTATTTCTTTCATGGGGGCCAAGCTCAGGTTCACTGAAGAGATGAAGCATTCCAAGCTGAGGAGGAAATATTTCGCACCACGTCCTGAAGAGCGAATACCAGTCGATCTTTTCACTGCAAGCAGCATTTAGGGAAATTGATCCCGGAACGGTTTGCCCGCGAATATTTCGAGATGTATGAACAACACTTCCTGAGGATTTAATCGCCTTCTTTCTTCTCCATGCAAAGTCTTGGCGGAAGTCCGACAAAGCGCCGTTGACACGAATGACAGCCTTAGATGCCCAAACACCTTCACACGCAGATTTTCCTACAAAAGGCTCCGTGAACTTATCTTCATTATGCGAGACCTTCTCCGGAATCAGTAAACCACCGTTCAGGCTCAACGAATCAATGAGCCTTTCGCCAATGTCCCAATCAATCGTTTCAGCCTTTGTTCTAATTGCAACCTGTATATATGATTTCATAAGCCATCAAAACTTCGTCAAATCGCCCGTAGCGGGGTTATACCTGTAAATATCACCACCAGTACTTCTCACCTGACGAATGAGCCTCCCTGAGATACTGCTCGTCTGGAAAAAGGGGACATGAAAAAAGGGGACAGATTTATTTATGACGCAACACCGTCAACCTAAAAATAAATCTGTCCACTTTTTCCGAGTGCCCCATCGAAATGATGACGGCGATGATGGCTAAACATCATGAGAACTCATCCCTAACTCAATGATAGGGTGTTGCACTCAGCCTCTGAAACCACCTAGCTAATCATTTACTATGTTTTCTTGCTATCAAGATCGCTCGATCAACCATGTCGACAGTGATATACGGTACAAATCCGAGCCTATCTCCCTCATCAAAGCTCTTTTTATAACCTTCTAAACGTCCAACATCCCCAGCTATCGCCAGCGCTGCCAAATGACGGAGAGGCATTGCGCCTTTAGCATCCTTAGGCAAGTTTCTATATGCAGTTAATCCAGCCTCAAGGCTTTGAGCATTTGCCCAAGTAACCGCCCTCTCCGCAAGTCTCAGGATGTCAGCATCCAAGAGCTCGGGTAGCTTTTCGGGAAGCTCATTGCTGACGATCACAGGATCGTACTTTACGCCTTCGCTAAAAATGAATGAAACCACCTCAAAAAATTCTTTTGAGGATACAGATGGCATGAAGGTTACTCTAAAGTGATCCGAGCGCCTCCCAATTGTCGGGAATATCCGAACCACTTTATCGTTAACAGCCAGAGTGCAAGAACGATCCTCTACTTCATCAATCCCGCAACTCCAACCATTCTTTTCAAGGATGGAAATAGCTTCCGCCTCGGTCATTTCTTCGCCCCTGGAAAGTGCAGTTCTTCAATCGGAATACCGTTTCGAAAAAAGGGGACAGATTTATTTATGACGCAGCACCGTCAGCCTAAAAATAAATCTGTCCCCTTTTCCGTTATCCCACCACTTTGCATAGGCAGCAGAATCATCGACTGCTTTTGTACCAACTAACCCACTTTAAACGGATCAAACAATATATTTTCCCCTAAAGACCTCGCCTTAAGCATTAGATCCACCATCAATTCAACTTCTTCGGAGATTAGTGAATTTATGCTTGCAACAGAAAATAGCTCACCTACAAGCGAATCAATCTGCGCCCCAGAAAACATATCGTAATCATCGAAGCTTAAGCTGGAAAGAATTGGATATTGCTCGACATTCAGGCGAAAGAAAAAATTTGCCACATCCAAAGGAATCTCAATTTTATCAAGACAACCGTCTCGCCCGATGGATGCTAAATCTTTATCCCATATCATCAAATAATACATGTCTAGAAAGTCTTTCCAGGAAATGTGTTTACCAAATTACCCTTTGAATCGGTAATCACCGTCATGAAATTAGTAGACTGCCCCCAGCTTTGGCATCAATTCCAACAGGTCGCCCCATATCAACTGTTCGAATAAAATTACCAGACGTTGGTGATTGGTACGCAGGCGTCTTGACAACCTGTGGACTCTGCAGAACAACCTTCAATTCATCCTTCTTTTTAAAGAAAAAAGGGGACAGATTTATTTATGACGCAGCACCGTCAGCCTAAAAATAAATCTGTCCCCTTTTCCCTGTATGGATACTTTGTGGGGATTCCTCAGGGTCTGCCCCCTATTACTCACCCTTCTCCTTGCCCTTTTCCTCTTGCAGCTATTCAGGAAACTTTATAAAGCGCTTCGTGAGAAATGGCTTATATGACTCAGGAGATGCTGAAACTAAACCCCTAACGTCATCTCCTAAAGCCGAGCGCACATCCACAATAGATTCTACAAAATAGTATAAAACTTCTGACCTCAAAGAGAGAAAAGAGGAGTGAACCTTTAGAAAATCCTCAAGAAAATGCAAATCTCTATTCCTGGCAAGCCCTCTTCCTATTTCTTCAAATGCAGATATATAGAAGCCATCCTCAATGACGCCACCCACACCATCAAGACAATTCAAAAAACCATCAATTTCTTCTGAAGAAACAATAGACAAACCCATCAACCAGTCAATGAACCCTTTGAAAAAATCAACGTCCGATAGCATCATCAAGATCCTTCACCAATTCTTTAGCAAACTCAAAAAAGAAAAAAGGGGACAGATTTATTTTTCGGGCTGTCGCTTAGGTCTGCCCTGACCTCGTAGCTCAACCCGCTGCCCTTGGATTCTTTCTATCTCATCCACGAAACGAGCACTCCCGGTTAGCTGCCCCCTCTGTAGTGCTGCACGAATCAGATCAATCTCGCTCGATGGTACGGCTTGACGCATGAACTCCATGTACCGGATACGACGCTTTTCAGACGTGTTGCCGAGAGCAATGAAGCAGGGGTCTATATCTAACCAATCGCTGTCCGCCTGATCCGTTACCCGCATCCGATGGCTCGACCAGGGATAATCAACCGCTTCGGCAACCATGTGGGCTCGAACCGGGTTCAGTTCGATATAGCGACAGCAGGCAAGCAAGTAGGCGTCTGACTCGACGACGCTGGACTTGTAGCGACTCTCCCAGAGAGTGCCGGTGCGCCCCTCCAGACGATTTCGATAGCGCGTAGCTCGCGCCGCCAGCGCCTTCATCAACTGCCCCAGCCCGGCAACAGCTTCACCGGGCGCCAGCAGCAGGTGGACATGATTGGTCATCAGGCAATAGGCGTAAACCTTGACCCCGAAGACGTCTTTCAGCTCACGCAGATCAGAAATGTAACGCCGATAGTCTTGTTCAGCAGCAAACACCACCTGCCGGTTATGCCCTCGCTGCACCACATGATGTGGGTAGTTCGGCAATACTATTCGCCCCATCCTTGGCATAACGATCTCCTTCCATTAAGACCTGCAGCTTAGTCGATCTGGTGAAAAATAAATCTGTCCCCTTTTCCGGTCCCCTTTTCCCGATTAACATTCTTTATTGAACCCGCAGTTTGATCGGCTACACCTGTCGTTTTTGGACCGAATATTAATTACGGAAGGATATTTTTTCTCTCCAGCTCCGAAAATATGTAGAGAACACCCTCTCTAATGCTATCTGCATCCTTCCTCAACACGACATCCTTAGCTGGCATATTCAAAGCAAACGTATATATATTCCTATCTCGCTCGCCATCGACCTTCAGTAGAAAGAACCCTTTGTTTTTCATTGCCACTAGCTCCAGAGCCTGAAAAAAATCCTCCAAACCAAGAGCATCTACACTTGAGAATCCAAATCGCTCAGCGTACTTCCCTGCAAAGACTTCAGCAGACATCAATCCAGCCCTCTTAATGCTTTGGAAATATCTTGAACGCTATTTAATTTTCCGAGGAAAAAGGGGAGGAAAAAGGGGACAGATTTATTTATGACGCAGCACCGACAGTCTAAAAATAAACCTGTCCCCTTCTCCTCGCCCCCCTTTTCCGCACCTATCCTTTCGAGAGCAAGTGTTTAATCTTAGAAAACAAACCCTGCGGCGGTGGCGGACTCCACCCTGGCCGCAGAAAGTCGTACTCCACATCGTAAAAGTCCAGTGGTTCAATAGGAAGTAGATCCATGGGTATCAATGGATTTTCAATTTGAACTTCGATCCCTCGGCACCAGCAAAGCTTGGCATGAATCATGGCGAAACCTGCCAAGAACTGGCCTTCCAGTTCGTGTACCGACTTGATCTTGGCCTGGTTCTCTATCAGAGCTTGTAAGCCTTCTTTGTCTTGTTTGAGCAGTAAAGAAAAGAAGTCTTGCCCGGCCTGCGCTAGCGCTTTGTTACGGTTGCCGCCGTTTCTGGCCACAAGGGCTATGGTTTCGCGCAGAGCCTCATCGTCGCGGCGCAGTGCCAATTGGAATTGGTAGAACGTAAAATGTGGCGTCTTCAACTGGTCTTTGTGCTTGAGTTCGGCATGGGCCAACCAATTGTAGATTTCTGGGCTATCGCTAAGCAGGCCGTATAAAAATGGTTCATAACCAGCAAAGGCATCACCGCTAGATTCAACCTCCTGCTGGGCAGCCATCAAGAGCTTGCAATAAACATAGAAATTCTGCTTCATACGACGCAAGTCGTTATCGATGAAATAACACTTCAGACCACGATCTTCCGAAAGTGAAGTCATATGCCGAAGAGCCGACCCTCTTTTGAGCTTGTGGTAATCCCTCACGTATTCAACAACCCATTCTGCAGTGAGTTCTTCCCACACTGCAGCCGCACGAATCAGCCGTTCCTCACGTGTTTCCTTATTTTCCTTCATGGTTTAACCTTCACAATGACCATGCCATTACTATTCACACCTGAAACAACGGTAGTGTGAAAAAAGGAAAAAGGAAAAAGGAAAAAGGAAAAAGGAAAAAGGAAAAAGGAAAAAGGAAAAAGGGTACAGATTTATTTATGACGCAGCACCGTCATCCTAAAAATAAATCTGCCCCCTTTCCCTTAGCATTAATCAGAAAATCTTTACTCTTCATCCCAAAAATCTCCGGGAGGCGCATACTCCCCTTCTCGCAAGACAGCGCACCAACCGTAACTTTTATAAAACATTTCAAGGTCAATAATCTTGTATACGCCTTCACCAACTTTCCGCAACGTAATCAACCCGTTAGCAAAGTGCGTATATCGACCGCCCGCCCCTGCAATAGCTCTTAACTCAAGCTCTCTACGATCCCAGGCTGACACCAGTCCCGATGACTCAGGAACAGTATCCGAAAACGAAATCTCAAAGTCTGTTGAAATTTTGCAAAAGCAGGGGATTCGCTCCTGCATGAGTAATTCATCCGTGATCATATTGTTAGGAAAATCAATATTCAATTTCACTTAAATACACTCCAAGGAACGACAACCTCACCAGTGTAAAAGTGACAGATTTATTTATTGCCTCACAATATCAGCCGAAAATAAATCTGTTCCTTTTTCTCCCAGCGCCAACCGCAGGATAACGCCGACAACTTCCAGCAACTGTTCGCCTGCCACACCGAAGGCAAACTCAAACTATTGGTATCACAGACCTTCCCGCTAGCGCAGGGTGGCGAAGCGATCGATGCGCTCGGCCAGCGTAAAGCCGTGGGCAAGGTGATGGTCGAAGTGCGGCAGGGGTGAACTATGCCACCCCCTGAAAAAGTCGCCCTATTGGCGGCTTTTTCAGTTCAGCCACGCGGTGCGTAGGCGAACACATCGGCGCGCATCTGGTGCGCGTCCATCCCGGCGTCGACCAGCGCATCGAGCGTGGCGTAGACCATGGCCGGGGAGCCGCTGGCGTAGACGTGCAGCGCCTTGAGGTCGGAGAAGTCTTCGCGCACCGCTTCGTGCAACAGACCACAACGACCCTGCCAGCCACATTGGTCGCTGACCACCTGATGCAGGTGCAGATTGGCCAGTTGCTGCCACTCGGCCCAATGCGGAAGTTGATAGAAGTCGTCGGGACGACGTGCGCCCCAGTACAGGTGCACCGGGTGGGCGAAGCCGCTGGCGCGGCAGTGTTCGATCAGGCTGTGCATCTGGCCCATGCCGGTGCCGGCGGCGATCAGCACCAGCGGTCCTGCCGGCAGTTCGGCCAGGTGGGTATCGCCATAGGGCATCTGCACGCGGGCGAAGCCGTGTTCGCGCAGGTGCTCGAGCAGCAGCCGGGTGCTGTCTTCACGCGCCAGGATGTGCAGTTCCAGTTCGCGACCGGAATGCGGTGCCGACGCCAGGGAGAAAGCGGCCATCTCGCCGTCCGGGCGCTGCAGCAGCAGGTATTGCCCGGCGTGATAGCGCGGCACCTTGCCGGCGGGCGTGCGCAGGCGCACGCGATAGACGTCGCCGCCCACGTCGAGGCACTCGATCATCTGGCAATTCAGCTCACGCACCGGCAGCTCGCCCGGCGCCAGCACGCCATCCCAGTGCAGCACGCAATCTTCCAGCGGCTCGGCCAGGCAGGTGAACAGCTCGCCATGGTCCAGCTCGACACCGGACTGCAGCACCCGCCCTTCGACCAGCAGCGCCGCACAGATATGGCAGTTGCCGTTGCGGCAGCTTTGCGGGCACTCGTAGCCCAGGCGCCGGGCGCCGTCGAGGATGCGCTCGCCCGGCTGCAGGGCCAGGGTGACGCCGGAAGGTTGCAGGGTCACATTCATCAATCGATTCCCAGCTCGCTCCACAACGCATCGACCCGCGCCACTACCGCAGGGTCCTTCTCGATGGCACGACCCCATTCGCGCGTGGTCTCGCCCGGCCACTTGTGGGTGGCGTCCAGGCCCATCTTCGAGCCCAGGCCGGAGATCGGCGAGGCGAAGTCGAGATAGTCGATCGGCGTGTTGTCGATCATCACCGTGTCGCGCTTGGGGTCCATGCGCGTGGTAATCGCCCAGATCACGTCGTTCCAGTCCCGTGCGTTGATGTCGTCGTCGGTGACGATAACGAACTTGGTGTACATGAACTGTCGCAGGAACGACCACACACCAAGCATTACGCGCTTGGCGTGGCCGGGGTACTGCTTCTTCATGGTCACCACCGCCATGCGGTAGGAACAGCCTTCGGGCGGCAGGTAGAAGTCGGTGATCTCCGGGAACTGCTTCTGCAGGATCGGTACGAATACCTCGTTCAGCGCCACGCCGAGAATCGCCGGCTCATCGGGCGGGCGGCCGGTGTAGGTGCTGTGGTAGATCGGCTCGCGGCGGCGGGTGATGCGTTCGACGGTGAACACCGGGAAGGTGTCGACCTCGTTGTAGTAGCCGGTGTGATCGCCGTAGGGCCCCTCCGGTGCGGTTTCGCCCGGATGGATCACGCCCTCCAGCACGATCTCGGCACTGGCCGGCACCTGCAGCTCGCTGCCGACGGCCTTGATCAGCTCGGTGCGATGGCCCCGCAGCAGCCCGGCGAAGGCGTACTCGGAAAGGGTATCGGGCACCGGGGTGACCGCGCCGAGGATGGTCGCCGGGTCAGCACCCAGCGCCACGCAGACCGGGTACGGTTTGTCCGGATGCTTCTGGCACCATTCGCGGTAGTCCAGCGCACCGCCACGGTGGCTGAGCCAGCGCATGATCACCTTGTTGCGGCCGATCACCTGCTGGCGGTAGATGCCGAGGTTCTGCCGCTCCTTGTTCGGGCCCTTGGTGATGGTCAGGCCCCAGGTGATCAGCGGCGCCACGTCGCCCGGCCAGCAGTGCTGGATCGGCAGCTTGCCCAGATCGACGTCGTCACCCTCCTCGATCACCTCATGACAGGGTCCGTCCTTGACCACCTTGGGCGCCATGGAGATGACCTTCTTGAAGATCGGCAGCTTGCTCCAGGCATCCTTGAGGCCTTTCGGCGGCTCGGGCTCCTTGAGGAAGGCCAGCAGCTTGCCGATCTCGCGCAGCTCGGACACATCCTCGGCGCCCATGCCCAGCGCCACGCGCTTGGGCGTGCCGAACAGGTTGCCGAGCACCGGCACGTCGAAGCCTGTGGGCTTTTCGAACAGCAGCGCCGGCCCACCCTTGCGCAGGGTGCGGTCGCAGATTTCGGTCATTTCCAGAACGGGGGATACCGGGGTCTGGATGCGCTTGAGTTCGCCGCGCTTTTCCAGTTCACGGATGAAGTCGCGCAGGTCGCGATACTGCATGCAGGAGCCTCGTGTCGGGCTGGCTTGGGTCAGCCGTAAAGTTTAGCGCCGAAGTCGGGCTTTCAGAAGGCTTGAAAGCCTCCAGATACGACAAGGCCGGGTTTCCCCGGCCTCGTGGCACAGCGCAAGGTCTTACTTGCGCTTCATCGACAGGAAGAACTCGTCGTTGGTCTTCGTCGCTTTCAGCTTGTCGATGAGGAACTCGATGGCGGCGATCTCGTCCATCGGGTGCAGCAGCTTGCGCAGAATCCACATGCGCGACAGCTCTTCCTCGCCGGTCAGCAACTCTTCACGACGGGTGCCCGACTTGTTGATGTTGATCGCCGGGAAGGTGCGCTTCTCGGCCACGCGACGGTCGAGGATCAGCTCCATGTTGCCGGTGCCCTTGAATTCCTCGTAGATCACTTCGTCCATCTTCGAGCCGGTCTCGATCAGCGCGGTGGCGAGGATGGTCAGCGAGCCGCCTTCCTCGATGTTGCGCGCGGCACCGAAGAAGCGCTTCGGCTTCTCCAGGGCATGGGCGTCGACACCACCGGTCAGCACCTTGCCGGAGCTCGGGATCACGGTGTTGTAGGCACGAGCCAGACGGGTGATGGAGTCGAGCAGGATGACCACATCCTTCTTGTGCTCGACCAGGCGCTTGGCCTTCTCGATGACCATCTCGGCAACCTGCACGTGGCGGGTCGGCGGCTCGTCGAAGGTGGAGGCGACCACTTCGCCGCGCACGGTGCGCTGCATCTCGGTCACTTCTTCCGGACGCTCGTCGATCAGCAGGACGATCAGGTGCACTTCCGGGTTGTTGCGCGTGATGTTCGACGCGATGTTCTGCAGCATGATGGTCTTGCCCGCTTTCGGCGGGGCGACGATCAGGCCACGCTGGCCCTTGCCGATCGGCGCGCAGAGGTCGATCACACGGCCGGTGATGTCCTCGGTGGAGCCGTTGCCGGCTTCCATGGTCAGGCGCTTGTTGGGGAAAAGCGGCGTCAGGTTCTCGAAGAGAATCTTGCTCTTGGCGTTCTCCGGGCGGTCGAAGTTGATGCTGTCGACCTTGAGCAGGGCGAAGTAACGCTCGCCTTCTTTCGGCGGACGGATCTTGCCGACGATGGTGTCACCGGTACGCAGGTTGAAGCGGCGGATCTGGCTGGGCGAGACGTAGATGTCGTCCGGGCCGGCCAGGTAGGAGGAGTCCGCGCTGCGCAGGAAGCCGAAACCGTCCTGGAGGATCTCCAGCACGCCGTCACCGGAAATTTCCTCGCCGCTTTTGGCATGCTTCTTCAGCAGGGCGAAGATGATGTCCTGTTTGCGCGAACGGGCCATGTTTTCCAGGCCCATCTGTTCGGCCATGTCCAGCAGTTCGGCAATCGGCTTTTGCTTGAGTTCGGTCAGATTCATAGGAATGACGTGATCATCGAGAGGAGAAGAAAGCTGTTAGCTTGAGAGGCCGCGCCGCAGAGAAGGCGACAGGATCGCGAACGAGTTCGTATAGGAATGAATCGGCGACGGCGTGCAGAGGGCTGCATAGAAAATGCAGCGAGGCCGAATTTAACACCACGAAAATACAGCGTCTACCCCAAAAAATGAAAAACCCCGCAAAAAGCGGGGTCTTCATCAGGCAGCGTGGGGTGGATGACGCTGATCTCATCCACCACCCTGCGACTCAGATGTTGCTGTCGAGGAACGCAGCCAGTTGCGACTTGGACAGGGCGCCGACCTTGGTCGCCTCGACGTTGCCGTTCTTGAACAGCATCAGGGTCGGGATACCGCGCACGCCGTACTTCGGCGGGGTTTCCTGGTTCTCGTCGATGTTGAGTTTGCACACCTTGAGTTTGCCCTGGTATTCCTTGGCGATCTCGTCCAGCACCGGTGCAATCATCTTGCACGGGCCGCACCACTCAGCCCAGTAGTCGACCAGAACCGGACCCTCAGCCTGGATGACGTCCTGGTCGAAGCTGGAGTCGCTGACGTTGGTGATGAATTCGCTCATGAGAGTCTCCGTATATTCGGAAGCAAAAAGTGGCGACATCATAGCCCGGCTTGAGTGTCACCGAAAGGCGCTGGCGATTGAGCCTTTCAATACCCCCGTGGGGTAAGCCTCAATCACCCAGGGTGGTGAAGGCGATGCCGGTGCGCAGCGCTGCGGCGCGAATGTGCTGCTGCATGGCCTTCTGCGCCGGCCCCGCAGCATGCCGGGCCAGGGCCTTGAGGATCTTGCGGTGTTCCTGCCAGGTTTCCATGGCCCGCTCGGGACGGATAAACGGCAGTTTCTGGCTTTCCAGGAAGATGTCCGCGCTGGAGGTCACCAGGGCGAACATCGCCTGGTTGCCACTGGCGGCGAGAATGCGTCGGTGGAACTCGAAATCCAGCCGCGTCGCCTGCTCGAAATCCCCAGCGCGCAACGCCTGGCGCATCTGCTCGACGTTGTCTTCGAGGACGTCCAATTCCTCGGCGGTCATCACGCCGGCCGCCAGCCCGCAAGCGAAACCCTCCAGGGCGAAGCGCAGCTGGAAGGTGTCGGCCGCCGACACCTGCGCGGCAAAGGGCCAGACGAAACCGCCCGCAGCCTCGACCTTCGGCGCCTCCTGGACGAACACGCCCTTGCCGGCCTGCACGCTGACCAGCCCCAGGGCGCTGAGCGACGACAGGGCCTCGCGCAACGAGGCGCGGCTGACGCCGAGGCGCTCGGCCAGGTCGCGCTGCGACGGCAATGCATCGCCGGGGCGATAGCCCTCCTCCTCGATCAGGCGACGAATCGCCTGCAGAGCGTACTCGGGTACCGCGCAAGGAGCAGAAGCATTCATGGCTGTTCGGGCCGGTCAGTCCAGTGGAGCCGCCTTTGTAAGGCCAGAGACCCACTTCAGGCAAGCGACGCCCCCTTGTGGAACAGGCCTGCGAAGGAACGCACCGAGATGGCACAGGATTGCATCTGACCAATCGGTCAATTACCGCAACTGTTCAGACCAGTAAGACCTTATCAACACTCGCCTGAGGCGATGCAAGCCGCTATTTCATTGATTCTGGCACAACCGATGCACTGCACGATCCCGTGCAAAACCCATCCGTTTTCATCCTTTCACTGGAGCACGACATGCGCAGAATCCATCGCAACCTGCTGGCCACCCTGTTCGCCGCCCTGACCCTCGGCGCCACCAGCGCCAACGCCGACGCACTCCAGGACATCGGCGCCGCCGGCACACTGAAAGTCGCAGTGCCGCAGGACTTCCCGCCATTCGGCTCGGTCGGCCCGGACCTGCAGCCGCGCGGCCTGGACATCGACACCGCACAGCTGCTGGCCGACAAGCTGGCGGTGAAACTCGAGCTGACCCCGGTCAACAGCACCAACCGCATTCCCTTCCTCACCACCGGCAAGGTCGACCTGGTGATTTCCAGCCTGGGCAAGAACGCCGAGCGCGAGGCCGTGATCGACTTCTCCTCGCCCTACGCACCCTTCTACCTCGGCGTGTTCGGCCCGGAAGACGCCAGCATCGCCAGCCTCGATGACCTCGACGGCAAGACCATCAGCGTCACCCGTGGCTCGATCGAGGACATCGAGCTGAGCAACGTCGCCCCGAAAGGCGCCACCATCAAGCGCTTCGAGGACAACAACTCGACCATCGCCGCCTACCTGTCGGGCCAGGTCGACCTGATCGCCAGTGGCAACGTGGTGATGGTGGCCATCTCCGAGAAGAACCCCAAGCGCGTGCCGAGCATGAAGCTCAAGCTCAAGGACTCGCCGGTGTACGTCGGGGTGAACAAGAACCAGGCCGCGCTGCTGGACAAGGTCAACGCCATCATCGCCGCCGCCAAGGCCGACGGCAGCCTCGACGCGATCAGCCAGAAGTGGCTGAAGCAACCGCTGCCGGCTGACCTCTGAGCCGCGCGGGAGCCGAGCCATGGCGTACCAGTTCGACTTCGCCGCCGTCCTGCAGCACAGCGACCTGCTGCTGCAGGGCGCGGCCTTCACCCTCGGCCTGACTGCGGTCGGCACCCTGCTGGGTGTCGGCCTCGGTATCGTCGGGGCCATACTGCGCGCCTGGCGCATCCGCCCGTTCGAGCGCATCTTCGGCGTCTATGTGGAGCTGATCCGCAACACGCCATTCATCGTCCAGCTGTTCTTCATCTTCTTCGGCCTGCCTTCGCTCGGCGTGCGCCTGAGCGAGTGGGAGGCCGCCGTACTGGCGATGGTGATCAACCTCGGCGCCTATTCCACGGAGATCATCCGTGCCGGCATCCAGGCCATTCCGGCCGGGCAGCTGGAAGCCGCCGCCGCGCTGGCAATGAGCCGCTTCGAGACCTTCCGCCACGTGGTGCTGCGCCCGGCCCTGGGCAAGGTGTGGCCGGCGCTGTCGAGCCAGATCATCATCGTCATGCTGGGTTCTGCGGTGTGTTCGCAGATTTCCACCGAGGAGCTGTCGTTCGCCGCCAACTTCATCCAGTCGCGCAACTTCCGCGCCTTCGAGACCTACCTGCTGACCACCGCGCTGTACCTGCTCATGGCCATCCTGATCCGCCAGCTGCTGGCCTGGGTCGGCCGTCGCTTCATCATGGGAGCCCGCTGATGGACTTCACCCTCTGGGACATCCTGCGCAACCTGCTCACCGGCCTGCAATGGACGCTGCTGCTGTCGCTGGTGGCCTTCGTCTGCGGCGGCATCGCCGGCCTGCTGGTCCTGCTGGCACGCCTGTCGCCCCTGTCTGCGCCACGCATCCTGGCCCGTGGCTACATCGAGCTGTTTCAGGGCACGCCGTTGCTGATGCAGCTGTTCCTGGTGTTCTTCGGCATCGCCTTGCTCGGCATCGACGTATCGCCCTGGCTGGCAGCCGCCACGGCCCTGACCCTGTTCACCAGCGCCTTCCTCGCCGAGATCTGGCGCGGCTGCGTCGAATCGATCGGCCGAGGTCAGTGGGAGGCCGCCGAGAGCCTGGCCATGAGTCGCCTGGAAACCCTGCGCCACGTGGTCCTGCCGCAAGCGCTGCGCATTGCCGTGGCGCCCACCGTCGGCTTCTCGGTGCAGGTGGTCAAGGGCACTGCGGTGACTTCGATCATCGGTTTCACCGAGCTGACCAAGACCGGCAGCATGCTGGCCAACGCCACGTTCGAGCCCTTCATGGTCTACGGCTTCGTCGCCCTCGGTTACTTCCTGCTCTGCTACCCGCTGTCCCTCGCTGCATACCGCCTGGAAAGGAGGCTCAATGTCACTGCTTAACGTCACCGCGCTGCACAAGTACTACGGCGACAACCATGTACTCAAGGGCATCGACCTCAGGGTGGAGGAAGGCGAAGTGGTCGCCATCATCGGCCGCAGCGGTTCGGGCAAGAGCACCTTCCTGCGCACCCTGAACGGCCTGGAGTCGATCAACGACGGCGTGATCGAAGTGGACGGCGAGTACATCGACGCCGCCCGCGCCGACCTGCGCAGCCTGCGGCAGAAGGTCGGCATGGTGTTCCAGCAGTTCAACCTGTTCCCGCACCTGACCGTCGGCGAGAACGTCATGCTCGCACCGCAGGTGGTGAAGAAGACCTCGCGCGCCGACGCAGAGGCCGTCGCCCGGCAGATGCTCGAACGGGTCGGCCTGGCCGAGAAGTTCGACGCCTACCCCGAGCGCCTCTCCGGCGGCCAGCAGCAGCGCGTGGCCATCGCCCGCGCACTGGCCATGTCGCCCAAGGTACTGCTGTGCGACGAGATCACCTCGGCGCTCGACCCCGAGCTGGTCAACGAGGTGCTGGCGGTGGTCAAGCAACTGGCCAGCGAAGGCATGACCCTGATCATGGTCACCCACGAGATGCGCTTCGCCCGCGAAGTGGGCGACAAGCTGGTGTTCATGCACCAGGGCAAGGTGCACGAGATCGGCGACCCCAAGGCACTGTTCGCCGCGCCGCACACCGAGGAACTGCGCAACTTCATCGGCTCGGTGAACCTGTGAACGCCATGCCGCCCCTGCCGCTGCACATCGAGCCGCTGACCCGCGAGGCCTTCGCCCCGTTCGGCGAGGTGATCGAGACCGCCGGTGCCCGCTCCTTTCCGATCAACGCCGGGACCACCACCCGCTATCACGACCTGGCCCGGGTGGAACTGGCCGGCGAGGCGCCGCGTACCCTGGTCAACCTGTTCGAGGGTCAGGCCTGGCATGCACCCATCGAGATTCGCATGCTCGAACGACACCCTCTGGGCAGCCAGGCGTTCTACCCGGTGGACGGCGGACGCATGCTGATCGTCGTCGCCCCGCCTGGCGAACTGGACGAGTCGCGCATCCGTGCCTTCGTCAGCGCAGCGGATCAAGGCATCAACTACGCCCGTGGCACCTGGCACCACCCGCTGCTGAGCCTGCAACGCCCCGCTCGCTTCCTCGTGGTGGATCGCGGCGGCAATGGCCACAACTGCGAAGAGCGGATGCTCGAACGACCGCTGCAAGCCCTGCTCTGAGCCATTGGGCGCATCGCACGGCGCCACCTGCGCGGGCACAGGTGCTGCGCCCTGGATACTCCGGGGCGTAAGGCACCTGTGATTTCGTGACCGGGGTTCCAGGTCACGTCACTCCGTCGCAATCCCCGCTGGGGGACCTTGCCGTCGCGGCGGTTTTGCCACAGGCTAGCGCTCGGACGCAGCCCTCCGGCGAGCCGCGACAGGCTCGCCTCGTGCCTGCGCACAGGGTCTGCTGAGCAGCAGGAAGCAACATGACGGCTCAGGGCGGCTTGCCGCACGACTCAGCCGCGCCATCCCAACAAGGAGCATCAGATGGTTTCTCTCCGTACAGTCCCGGCCGTGATCGGCATGCTGCTGTTGAGCACCGGCGCTTGCGCCGAGACAGGCAGCGAAGGCAGCACCATCAAGGAGTCGGCCAAGGCGGCGGTGTCCTCGGCGATATCGGCCGGGAAGAACCTGCTGGGCGGCATCACCGAAGGCGTAATCGATGGCCGCGAGTCGGCCCAGGGCGCCGATGGCGCACAGGTCATCTCCAACCACGAGCAGATGGCGGACATCGTCCAGGTCGACGTGCTGAAAACGCAGCCGGACGGCGACAACCTGCGCGTCACGCTCGGCCTGAAGAATACTTCCGCCACGCAACTGCGCCTGATCAATCTGACGCAGACCGGCGCGCTCTTGGCGATCGACGCCGATGGCTACGCCAACCCGCTGCTGCCAGGGCTGCAGAATCCGGACGAAATCACCGTTCCGGCGAACGCAGGCGTACGCCAGGTCTTCATCTTCGCCGGGCCGATGGACAGCGGCGTGTCGGTGCGGCTCTGGGGCCAGGACTACCCTGTTCACTGATCCGCCAGCCGGCATGAGCAGCGGATCGGCCATTCTGCGACATCCGTATGCGTTGGCTCATCCGCTCAGTCGTGGCAGGATGGCGCGGAAATCGAACGAGATGCCGCCATCATGCCCCAAGCCCCTGCCGAGAGTTTCCCCCTGATCGCCGCCATCGACCTGGGCTCGAACAGTTTCCATATGGTGCTGGCCAAGGCCGACAATCACGAGATCCGCATCCTCGAGCGGCTCGGCGACAAGGTACAGCTGGCGGCAGGCCTGGACGACGAACGCCAGCTCAGTGAAGAAGCCATGCAGCGCGGCCTCGACTGCCTGCGCCGCTTCGCCCAGTTCACCACCAGCCTGCCGGAAGGCGCGGTGCGCGTGGTCGGCACCAATGCCCTGCGTGAAGCGCGCAACCGGGCGGTGTTCATCCGCCGTGCCGAGGAGATTCTCGGCCACCAGGTCGAGGTGATTTCCGGTCGAGAGGAAGCGCGCCTGATCTACCTGGGCGTGTCCCACAGCATCGCCGACACGCCGGGCAAGCGTCTGGTCGCCGATATCGGCGGCGGCAGCACCGAATTCATCATCGGCCAGCGCTTCGAGCCGCTGCTGCGTGAAAGCCTGCAGATGGGCTGCGTCAGCTTCACCCAGCGCTACTTCAAGGACGGCAAGATCACCCCGGCGCGCTACGCCCAGGCCTACACCGCTGCGCGCCTGGAGCTGATGGGCATCGAGCAGGGCCTGCGCCGCCTCGGCTGGGAGGACGCCGTGGGCGCTTCCGGCACCATCAAGGCGATCGGCCTGGCGACCAAGGCGGCCGGCCTGGGCAGTGGCGAAGTCACGCTCGAAGGCCTGGCCTGGCTCAAGCGCAAGCTGTTCAAGCTCGGCGAGGTGGAGAAGATCGACCTCGACGGCATCAAGCCGGATCGCCGTGGCATCTTCCCGGCCGGCCTGGCGATTCTCGAAGCCATCTTCGACGCCTGCGACATCCAGCGCATGACCCACTCCGAGGGTGCCCTGCGCGAAGGCGTGCTGTACGACCTGCTTGGCCGCCATCAGCACGAGGATGTACGCGAACGCACCCTGTCGGCCTTCATGGAGCGCTACCACGTCGACGTCGACCAGGCCGCACGGGTCGAGAGCAAGGCGCTCTCGGCGCTGGACAAGGTGGCCGGCGACTGGGGCCTGACCGACGACTGGCACCGCGAGCTGCTGAGCTGGGGCGCCAAGGTGCACGAGGTGGGCCTGGACATCGCCCACTACCAGTACCACAAGCACGGCGCCTACCTGATCGAACACTCCGACCTGGCCGGCTTCTCGCGCCAGGACCAGCAGATGCTGGCACTGCTGGTACGCGGCCACCGCCGCAACATCCCCAAGGACAAGTTCGCCGACTTCGGCGAGGAAGGCGTGCAGCTGATGCGCCTGTGCGTGCTGCTGCGTTTCGCCATTCTCTTCCACCACATCCGGGGCTCCCAGAGCATGCCCGAGGTGCAGTTCAAGATCGGCGACAACAGCCTGGAAATTCATTTCCCCGACGGTTGGCTGGCGGCCAACCCGCTGACCCAGGCCGACTTCGAGGCCGAGGCCGAGTGGCTCAAGCGCATCGACCTGGCGCTGAGCGTGCGCTGACCCTCCCCGACCTCGACAGGGCGGCGGCCCCCTGCCAGCGTTGCCTGGCGGGTTGCACCCGCCCTACGGCTGCAGCGCGAAGTCCAGCACCTGCACGCTGCTGACGAAGGCATTGCCGGCATGGTCGCGCCCCGGGGCCACCAGCAGCTCGTTGGGCAGGCCCAGCGCATTCAGGCGCTGATGGAATTCACGCGTGTTGTCCACCATGCGCCGTTCGGCCAGGTGCCGTTGCCGCGCATCCTTGAGCTCTGCACCGGCCGCAGGTTGTTCGCCACCTCCGACGCTGAGCAGCAGGCGCACCTGCGGTCGGTGCTCCTGCCCTGCGTGGGCCTGCAACAGATCGAAGGCATAGCGCCGGTTCCACCACAGTGACGGACTGGAGGCGAAATAGCGCTGGAACGCCTGTGGACGGCTTAGCATCGTGTAGAGGGTGAACAGGCCGCCGTAGGAGTGGCCGAACAGCGTCTGCCGCTGCGGGTCGACCTTGTAGCGCGTGGCGACCAGTGGTTTGACCTCATCCTCGAGAAAGTCGAGGAAGCGCTCGGCGCCGCCCTGCCGGGTGGCCAGCCGATCACCGGTGTCGCGCATGTCCGGCGCGGGCGGCGTGTAGTCCTCGGCACGCGCCGGGACATCGAAAGGCGCATCGCCCGGGTAGCCGATGCCCACCACCAGCACGGCCTCGCGACCGTCGCGGGAGGCATGCGGCTGATACATCAGCGCCTGCTGCGACAGCAGCGGGAAGAACAGGTTGGCATCGAGCACATAGACCACCGGGTAGCCCTGCGGCGGCGCCTCGCCCTGCGGCCGGGACAGGTACAGGCGATAGGTGCGCCCGGTATGCCAGGACTGCAGCTCGCGCATTTCCGCCTGCGCCAGCGTCACCGGCTGCCAGGGCTCGGCCTGCAGCGCAGGAGAGGACAGCAGCGCCAGCAGGCAGAGGACGACACTAGCCCTCATCGGCCATGTCCTCGCTCCAGGTGATGCTCAGGTTTTCCCGGCGGGCGAAGCGCACCAGGTGGTCGTCGAGCACGAAGCGGATGCGTGCGGCAGCCTCGTCGTCATCGGCCTGGCAGTCGAAGCGCAGGCTGTCCGCATCGGCCTGCATCAGGCAGCGCCCGAACGGGAAACGTGCATCGGCGCGGAGCTCATCGAACTCCACGGCGATCTTGTGGCGAAAGTGCTTGCACAGCTTGGTCATGTACAGCGAGGCAGAGGCGGTAACCGCGGCGCCTTGGAATCGGATCATGCAGGAAGGCTCATCAGGTGGCGGCGGGTGGACCCGCTGTTATCGGGATTGGAGAGTGGATGACGCGCTTGCCATCCACCACCGCGCACAGCAAACGGTGGACGGGTGAAGCGTCGTCCACCCTACGTGAGACCGCGTGTTGCAACCGTAGGGTGGATGACGCTCTTTTCATCCACCATCACGTACATCGAACGGTGGACGGGTGAAGCGTCGTCCACCCTACGTGAGACCGCGTGTTGCAACCGTGGGGTGGATGACGCTCTTTTCATCCACCACCGCGTATACCGAACGGTGGACGGGTGAAGCGTCGTCCACCCTACGTGAGACCGCGTGTTGCAACCGTGGGGTGGATGACGCTCTTCTCATCCACCATCGCGTACAGCAAACGGTGGACGGGTGAAGCGTCGTCCACCCTACGTGAGACCACGTGTTGCAACCGTAGGGTGGATGACGCTCTTCTCATCCACCACCGCGTACAGCAAACGGTGGACGGGTGAAGCGTCGTCCACCCTACGTGAGACCGCGTGTTGCAACCGTGGGGTGGATGACGCTCTTTTCATCCACCATTGGGCAAGGCCGTCAGAAGTTGGTGCTGAGGCTGGCGTAGAAGGTGCGCCCCGGCTCGTTGTAGGTGTAGGCACCGGCCTCGCGGCTGTTGCCCTCGCGGTACAGGCGCTTGTCGAACAGGTTGCTGACGCCCGCGCCGATGCTCCAGTTCTTGTCGATGGCATAGGTGCCGCCGACCCCGACCAGCGCATAGGGAGCGATCTCCCGCCGTGCATCGCCACTCAGCACGTTGCCCTGATAGTCGTATTTGCCCGGCGTCTGCCGGCCGTACCAGGTCACCGTGGTCTGCAGCGACAGCGGGTCGGTCACCTGCCAGTCGAGGGTGGAGTTGACGGTGAACTCGGGGATGATCGACAACGGCTCGCCGGTCTCCTTGTTCTTCGATTGCAGCATCCAGGTGAAGTTGGTGTTCCAGCTCAGGCTGCTGGCCAGCGGCATCTTCAGGTTACCCTCGAAGCCTTCGACCACCGCACGCGGAATGTTGGTCCACTGGAACACATTGGCCACGCGCGTGCTGCTGCCCTGGGTGAAGTTGACCGAACCCACCGGTGTACGGCCCGCTTCGACCTTGTCGCGGTAATCGTTACGGAACCAGGTCAGGCTGGCATGGTAGTCGGCGGATTCGAACTCGATGCCCAGTTCCTTGTTGACGCTGGTTTCCGCTTCGAGATTCTCGTTACCCACCAGGAAGCAGCCCGGCCCGCCTGTGACGAAGTCCCAGCAGCCGAGGCCGTTGCTGTACAGCGCGTAGGACGCGTTGCTCTGGTACAGGTTGGGCACCTTGTAGGCCCGTGCGATACCGGCCTTGAGGGTGAAGTGGTCGTCCAGGCGATGCGACAGGTTGAGCGACGGGCTCCAGTTGCCGCCGCTCAGGCTGTTGTGGTCATAACGCAATCCGGGCGTGAGAACGGTGCCGGGACGCAACTCGATGTTGTCCTCGACGAACAGCGATGCGGTACGCATGGCGATGTCGCCATCGAAGCGAGTCGGGTAACCGACGCTCTGGATCGCGGCGAGATCGGAGACGCCATCTTCCATACGCTGCTCGTTCCACTCCGCCCCCAGCGTCACCACCTGCTCGAACACGGCCGAGATCGGCAGGCTCACTTCACTGTGCGCGGTCAGGCTCTCCAGCTCGATGGTGCCGAACTGGTCACTGTAGATCGCCCCCTCCGGCCCACCGGCCAGGCCTTCCTTGAGCCGGTTGTTGCGCGTGCGCTCGTACTGCAGGTAGTTCATCGTGGTACCGAAATCCCAGTCGCCGTGGTGCGTGACGCCGTAGGTGTTGCGGTACATGCGGTTGGTTTCGCGGCCGATCCAGGCGCTGCGGTAGTTGTCGACCACGGCACTGCTGGACAGGTTGTTCATGCTGTCGCCGGTGTAGATGTTGCCCTGGCGACTGAAGCCGGCCTGCAGCTCGAGGGTCTGCGACTCGTCGAGGCGCCAGGTCAGGGTGCCGTCCACGTCGCGGTTGCGCACCCCTTCACGACCGGCCAGGGCAGCATTGGAGGCGCTGACGGCACGGCCTTCGTTGATGTCCTCGTCGTCCGAATCGGTCTTGTTCAGGTTGCCGTACACGCGATACGAGAGGGTATCGGTCAACGGGCCGCTGAGCCCGAAGTTGAGGCGGCGGGTGGCGCCCTCCTCGCTGTGCTCGGGCATGTTGGCGTACAGGCTGAGGTTGCCGTGGTGCTCCAGGCCGGCCTTCTTGGTGATGATGTTGACCACGCCACCGGCGGCGCCGCTGCCATAGCGCGCGGCGGCGGGGCCACGCAGCACTTCGATGCGCTCGATCTGCTCGGCCGGCACCCAGTTGGTGTCGCCGCGCGTGTCGCGGTCACCGCGCCAGCCATAGCGCACGGCATTGCGCGAGCTGACCGGCTTGCCGTCGATCAGGATCAGGGTGTTCTCCGGGCCCATGCCACGGATATCGATCTGGCGATTGTTGCCGCGCGCACCCGAGCCGCTGTTGCCGGTCAGGTTGACCCCCGGCTGCTTGCGGATGATCTCGGCGACGTCGTTCATCGGCGGCGCCTTCTGGATGTCCTCGGCGGTGATCACCGACACCCCGAGCGCCTGCTTGAGTTCTTCCTGGGCCGTACCGAGCACCTCGGTAGGCTGCAGCTCAAGCGGCTCTTCGGCGGCCATGGCGAACCCTGGCAGCGCCAGCAGCACGGCGATGGCCAATGGATTGAACGAGTGTTCACGACACGATTGCAGGTACATACCCCCTCCCCGGCGTGCCACCCAATCGGGCGGCACAACAACTAATGCGAATGATTTGCATCAATAAATGGCGAGGCGTAGTCTGCCACCCTGTTTGCAGCAAGAGGTTTGCGCGCCGAGATTTGTTCTTTGCGCCAGAAGCACGCAGAGGTGCCCCGATGACCAGCAGTACCCCCATCGTCCGCGCCGGAGAGCTGGCCCAGTTGTCCGGTGACGCCATCCGCCTGGTCGGTGACGAGAGCCGTGCCGACCGCCTGTTCCAGGGCCACCTGAGCTGGCGCCGTCTGCGCAGCGGACTGTCACTGCACTGCTCCGACTGCCTGGAACTGCAGGATTTCGCCACCCAGGCCGAGGCCCGTCCGCACCTGAACTTCATCCTCTTCCTGCAGGGGCGCAGCGAGGTCAGCTACGACGGCAAGCCGTTCACCTTCGGCACTCCGCGCACGGGCTGCGAGGGAGTGACCATCGCCCTCAACGAACCGATGCTGTTCGCCCGCCGCGCGCGCCGTGGCCAGCACATCCGCAAGGTGTCGGTCAGCCTGACACCGGAATGGTTCGAAGCGAGCGGTTTCGAGGCCCAGGCGGAGCTCAAGGCCTTGCTGCAGGGGGACTATCGGCCGCTCAACGTGCTGCGCTGGCAACCCTCGGCACGCCTGCTGACCCTGGCCGAGCAGGTGCTCCACCCCGGGTGCGGCAATCGCCTGCTGGAGAACCTGTACCTGGAAAGCCGCGCCCTGGAGATCGCCGGCGAGGCCCTGAGCCTGCTGACAGGGCAGTCGGCCAGTGCACCGAGCAACCTGCGTCCGCACGAGCATCAACGCATTCGCCGCACCCTGGAGCTGCTGCACAGCGGTACGGCCGATGGCTGGTCACTGGAGGACATCGCCCAGGAGGTAGGTTGCTGCGCCAGCACCCTGCAACGGCAGTTCCAGGCAGCCAAGGGCACGTCGCTGTTCGAGTATCAGCGCCAGCGCAAGCTGCAGCAGGCGCGTGAAGCGCTGGAACAGCAAGGGGTGAGCGTCAGTCAGGCGGCCTGGATCGCCGGCTACGGCAGCGCCGCCAACTTCTCCACGGCGTTCAAGCGCGCCTTCGGCATCAGCCCCAAGCAGGTCCGCGCGCGACTGTAGCGATCACCCGCCAAGCCGCGCCCGGCGCGGGCGAGAGGCGTACGCCCCTCCCGCCAGCGGGAGAGGGTGTTGCGCGCAGCCGCTGTTACCGGGCGCTGATCACGGGGGCGGTGAGCTTTTCCAGCAGGCCGGCCTGGGCATTGCGCAGGTTCTGGTTGCCGGTGGGCTGCTGGCGCACGTAGCGACCGTCGGACTGCAGCACCCAAGCCTGGGTGTTGTCGGTCAGGTAGCTTTCCAGCTCCTTCTTGACCCGGGTGATGAGCTTCTTGCCCTCGACCGGGAAGCAGGTCTCCACGCGCTTGTCGAGGTTGCGCTCCATCCAGTCGGCACTGGACAGGTAGATCAGCTCGTCGCCGCCGTTGAGGAAGTAGTACACGCGGGTGTGTTCGAGGAAACGACCGATGATCGAGCGCACCTGGATGTTGTGCGACACGCCCGGCACGCCCGGCCGCAGGCAGCACATGCCACGCACCACCAGGTCGATCTTCACCCCGGTCTGGCTGGCCTTGTACAGCGCGCGGATGACCTTCGGATCGGTCAGCGAGTTGAACTTGGCGATGATGTGCGCCGGCTTGCCCTCGGCCGCCGCGGCGGTTTCCTTGGCGATCAGGTCGAGCAGGGTCTTCTTCAGGGTGAAGGGCGCGTGCAGCAGCTTCTTCATGCGCAGGGTCTTGCCCATGCCGATCAGCTGGCTGAACAGCTTGGAGACGTCCTCGCCGAGCGCCACATCGGCGGTCAGCAGGCTGTAGTCGGTGTACAGACGGGCGTTGCCGGCGTGGTAGTTGCCGGTACCCAGGTGCGCATAGCGACGAATCTCGCCGTTCTCGCGACGCAGGATCAGCATCATCTTGGAGTGGGTCTTGAAGCCGACCACCCCGTAGATCACCACCGCGCCAGCGGCCTGCAGACGGCTGGCGAGCTGCAGGTTGGACTCTTCGTCGAACCGCGCACGCAGCTCGATCACCGCCGTGACCTCCTTGCCGTTGCGCGCCGCCTCGACCAGTGCGTCGACGATCTCCGAATTGGCGCCGGAGCGGTACAGCGTCTGCTTGATGGCCAGCACGTGCGGGTCCTTGGCGGCCTGGCGCAGCAGGTCGACCACCGGGGTGAAGGACTCGAACGGGTGCAGCAGGAGGATGTCCTGCTTGCTGACCACGTTGAAGATGTTCTCCGAGTTCTGCAGCGGCTTGGGGATCACCGGGGTGAACGGCGCGTACTGCAGGTCCGGGTGGTTATCCAGGCCGGTGATGCTGAACAGGCGCGTCAGGTTGACCGGGCCGTTGACCTGGTACAGCTCGCCCTCGGTCAGGCCAAACTGCTTGAGCAGGTGATCGCGCAGGTGTTTCGGGCAGGTGTCGACCACCTCCAGGCGCACCGCATCGCCGTAACGACGGCTGAACAGCTCGCCGCGCAGAGCGCGGGCCAGGTCTTCGACGTCCTCGGTGTCCACCGACAGGTCGGCGTTACGGGTCAGGCGGAACTGGTAGCAGCCCTTGACCTTCATGCCCTGGAACAGGTCGTCGGCATGGGCGTGGATCATCGACGAGAGGAACACGTAGTTGTCGCCGGGGCCACCGACCTCTTCCGGCACGCGGATGATCCGTGGCAGCAGGCGTGGCGCCGGGATGATGGCCAGACCGGAATCGCGACCGAAGGCATCGACGCCCTCCAGTTCGACGATGAAGTTCAGGCTCTTGTTCACCAGCAGCGGGAAGGGGTGCGTCGGGTCGAGCCCGATGGGCGTGATGATCGGCGCGATCTCGTCGCGGAAATAGCGGCGCACCCAGGTCTTGAGCTTGGCCGTCCAATAGCGCCGACGAATGAAGTTGATGCCTTGCTTGGCCAGGGCCGGGAACAGCGTGTCGTTGAGGATCGCGTACTGGCGCTCGACCTGCTCGTGCACCAGCTCGCTGATGCGCGACAGCGCCTGATGCGGCTGCAGGCCGTCGGCGCCGGCCTGTTCGCGGGCGAAGTTGATCTGCTTCTTCAGGCCGGCGACGCGAATCTCGAAGAACTCGTCGAGGTTGCTGGAGAAGATCAGCAGGAACTTCAGGCGTTCCAGCAAGGGATAGGACTCATCCAGGGCCTGCTCCAGCACGCGGATATTGAACTGCAACTGGGACAGTTCACGGTGGATGTACAGGCTGCTGTCATCCAGGCTGGGGGGCGGCGGTGGCGGTGTTTCCACCACCGGTTGCTCAGCCACCACCTCGACCTGGGGTTGCGGCTGGGAGCCTTCGAGCGCTTCGCTGGTGAGTCCTTCGGTGTTCATCGCTGGGTTCCTGGGGGCGTCATTGCCCCTGTTTTAGCAGTTCTGCCGCACGTACGGCGAAATAGGTGAGGATGCCATCGGCACCGGCGCGTTTGAATGCGGTGAGCGACTCCATCATCGCCGCCTCGGTCAGCCAGCCGTTCTGGATCGCCGCCATGTGCATGGCGTACTCACCGCTGACCTGGTAGACGAAGGTCGGCACCTTGAAGGTGTCCTTCACGCGCCACAGCACATCCAGGTAGGGCATACCCGGCTTGACCATGACCATGTCGGCGCCCTCGGCGAGGTCGGCGGCGACTTCATGCAGCGCCTCGTCACCATTGGCCGGGTCCATCTGGTAGGTGAACTTGTTGCCCTTGCCCAGGTTGCCGGACGAGCCGATGGCATCGCGGAACGGCCCGTAGTAGGCGCTGGCGTACTTGGCCGAGTAGGCCATGATGCGGGTGTTGACGTGATCGCCCAGCTCCAGCGCCTCGCGGATCGCCTGCACCCGGCCGTCCATCATGTCCGACGGCGAGATGATGTGCGCGCCGGCCTCGGCGTGCGACAGCGACTGACGGACCAGCGCGTCGATGGTGATGTCGTTGAGCACGTAGCCATCGTCATCGATGATGCCGTCCTGGCCGTGCGTGGTGTAGGGGTCCAGCGCGACGTCGGTCATCACCCCGAGCTCCGGGAAGCGCTCGCGCAGCGCGCGGATGGCGCGCTGGATCAGCCCGTCCGGGTTCCACGCCTCGGCGGCGTCGAGTGACTTGCGCTCGGTCGGGATGTACGGGAACAGGTCGATCAGCGGAATACCCAGCTCCACCCAGCGCTCGGCCTCGACCAGCAGCTGATCGATCGACAGGCGCTCGACGCCCGGCATCGACGCGATCGCCTCGCGACGGTTCTCGCCGTCGAGAATGAATACCGGCAGGATCAGGTCATCGACGCTCAGGCGGTTCTCGCGTACCAGGCGACGGGAAAAATCGTCGCGACGGTTGCGGCGCAGGCGAGTGGCGGGGAACAGGCGGTTGGCGGGGGTAACGCTCACGGCAGACTCCAGAGCCCGCAAGAACGGGCCAGTGTGACGGTTATAAGCGACCATTATGACCAAATGATGACGGTCGCATTACTTCGTGCGACTGCGCGTCGCACAGGCAGTCGCACATTGTGGCACGGCCTGCCACCTTCCGGGCCTTTCGCGGTCGGAGTAGTCTTCACCCCCCCATGATCCACGAGCGCAGCACATGCTCCAAGAGCTGATCCGCCAGTTCGGTTATCCGGCCCTGATCCTCGGCACCTTCCTCGAAGGCGAGGTGTCGCTGCTGCTGGCCGCCTACATGGCCGTGCGCAACGTGCTGCAGATCGAATGGGTAGCGCTGTGCGCCTTTCTCGGCACCTTCGCCAGCGACCAGCTGTGGTACTACCTCGGCCGTCGCCACGGTCGTGCCCTGCTGGCGCGCAAGCCGCGCTGGCAACCGCTGGGCGAGCGCGCCAGCGGGCTGATCAGGCGCTACCCGGACCTGTGGGTACTGTGCTTTCGCTTCCTCTACGGCCTGCGCACGGTGATGCCGCTGACCATCGGCCTGTCCGGCTATTCATGGCCGCGCTACCTGCTGCTCGACGCCATCGGCGCTGGCGTCTGGGCCGGCGGCATCAGCCTGCTGGCCTACAGCCTGGGCAACGCCATGGGCGGCCTGCTCGACGAGCTGCGCCACTACCAGATCCTGCTGCTCGCCGGTGTGGTGCTGCTGCTTGCGTTCGCCTGGCTATACCGGTGGAGTCAGCGCCGGCGCGGCTGAGCCTCGCGCCAGCCAGATACCCAGCAGGCTGGCCAGGCTGTAGGCGGCCAGCCAGCCCCAGGCGCCGCCATCCAGGCTCAACGCACCCAGCGCACCCGCCAGCCACAACGCCGGGACGTTGAGCAGCAGGCGCAGGTACTCGAGCCTGGCGGCGCCAGGGCGATTCTCCAGCCACAGGCCGATGCTGCACAGGCCCAGGGCGACCCACAGGCAGGCCAGCAGCAGCGCCGCCAGGGCCAGCGACTCACCTTGCGCGAGCAGCCAGACACCGGCCAGCAGGTAACAGACGAACTGCAGCAGGGCATAGCACTGCGCACCACGCCCCAGGGCAACGTCGAACTTGCGGAAGTTGCCCAGGTCCGGCTTGGCCTGCGGATAGCGCGCCGCCACATCGGCCGGGCGCCAGCCGGTGGGCATGAACCAGATGCGCAGCCGATCCCACCAGGAGGCGGCCCGCCACGCATCGTTCCACAACCCGGCATAGACCTGCAGGTTGGCCCACAGCGGGTTCCAGCTGGCGAGCGGTACGGTGACGCCGAAGATCACCGGCTCCTCATCCAGCTCTTCCTGGAAGGTGCCGAAAATTCGGTCCCAGACGATGAACACACCGCCGTAATTGCGATCCATGTAGATAGGATTCTGTGCATGGTGCACCCGGTGGTTGGAGGGCGTGATGAACAGCCACTCGAACCAGCCCAGCTTGGGAATGTGCCGGGTGTGCACCCAGAACTGATAGAGCAGGTTCAGCGCCGCCACCGTGAGAAACACCAGCGGCGGCACACCGGCGATGGCCATCGGCAGGTAGAAGATCCAGCCGAAGATGAAACCGGTGCTGGTCTGCCGTAACGCCGTGGAGAGATTGTAGTCTTCACTTTGATGGTGCACCGCATGCGCGGCCCAGAGCACGTTGCGCTCATGGCCCAGGCGGTGGTTCCAGTAGTAGCAGAAGTCATAGAAGACGAAGGCGCTTATCCACACCCAGAGGCTGTTTGCGGAGAGCTCGAACAACGCCAGGTGCTCCCAGGCGAAGGCGTAGGTCAGCAGACCCACCACCTTGGTCAGCAGGCCGGTGGCCTGCGACAGCACGCCGGCGCTGAGGCTGTTCAGGGCGTCGGCCAGGCGGTAGGTGCGCATGCCGCGCCAGCGGTCGGCGAGCAGTTCCAGGCCGATCAGCAGGAAGAAGAAGGGCACTGCATAGAGAACGTAATTCATGACTGCGCCATAGCGTTGTACTTGTGCCGGGATTGGGCTGATGTTCATCCTATGCGCAGCCTCGCCAGGCTTCGCGGCGGCAGATGACAGTCCAAGCGGCATATGGCGACAGACCAACGATTGCCAACACCCACGTCCGCGCTGCGGGCGTGTTTTCCTCACCAGGAGTCGAGCATGAACAAGAAAGTGGCTGTGATTCTGTCCGGCTGTGGCGTCTACGACGGTGCCGAGATCCATGAAAGCGTGATCACCCTGTTGCGCCTCGACCAGCGCGGCGCCGAGGTGCAGTGCTTCGCCCCCGACGTGGCGCAGTTGCACGTGGTGGATCACTACAGCGGCGACGAGATGAACGAGACGCGCAACGTGCTGGTGGAGTCCGCACGCATCGCCCGTGGCCAGATCAAGGACGTCAGGGCGCTGCACGCGGCGGACTTCGATGCGCTGATCATGCCGGGCGGCTTCGGTGTGGCGAAGAACCTCTCCGACTTCGCCACCAATGGCGCGGGCTGCAGCGTGCAGCCGGACGTGCTGGCCGCGTGCAAGGCGTTCGCCGATGCCGGCAAGCCGGTCGGCATGATGTGCATCGCCCCGGCGCTGGCGGCCAAGATCTTCGGCGCCGGCGTGGCCTGCACCATCGGCACCGACCACGACACCGCCGCCGCCCTCACCCAGATGGGCGCCGAGCACCATGAGTGCGAGGTCAGCGAGATCATCGAGGACCGCCAGCGCAAGCTGGTGACCACCCCGGCCTACATGCTCGCCCAGTCCATCGCCGAAGCGGCCTCGGGCATCAACAAGATGGTCGACCGGGTGCTGGAGCTGGCCCACCACTGAGGGCCAGCGAGCGCCCATCGCAGGGCGCTTCGGTCATAGGCCAGGGCAGTCTGGCCGCCGCGCTGTTCAAGTCCATCGGGCTGCGGCAGCGTGGCGGCATGTCTTCATGGAGCGCCCCATGTCCCAGCCCTTCGTCCTCGACGCCGCCCTGCAGCAGGCGGTCGCCAGTTTCTTTCAACGCATCCCCTTCAACCAGGTGCTCGGCATCGAGCTGGATGAGCTGAGCCCCGAGCGGGTCACCATGCACCTGCCGATGAAACCCGAGCTGATCGGCAACTTCGTCCACGGCATCCTGCATGGCGGGGTGATCTCGTCCCTGCTCGACGTCTGCGGTGGCGCCATGGCATTGATCGGCGCCTCCGCCAACCACCAGCACCTGCCTGCTGCCGAACGCATGAGCAAGCTGTCCAAGCTCGGCACCATCGACCTGCGCATCGACTACCTGCGCCCAGGCCGTGGCCAGCGCTTCAGCGCCACCGCCACGCCGCTGCGCGCCGGCAACAAGGTCGCGGTGATCCGCATGGAGCTGCACAACGACGAAGGCGTACTGGTGGCAGTGGGCACCGGCACCTATCTGTGCGGCTAGGCCAGGAGAACCCTGGCTCGTAGCCGGGGGCAATCCGTGACGACTAGCTGTGTAAACCCAGCACGTTGTTCAGTGGAAGCGGCGCTCTGCTGATTGGGGGCAGGTATCCGAGGCTGGCGTGCAGTCGGTGCCAGTTGTAGTGATGCAGCCAGGGCAGCAGGTGCGCTGCTCGCTGCTGTGAAGTGTCGTAGCTACGGGCATAGGCCCATTCACGCAGGCTCGTTTGGATGAAGCGCTCGGCCTTGCCGTTGGTGCGTGGCGTATAGGGCTTGGTACGGATGTGTTTCAGCCCGAGCCGAGCACACAACCGTTGAAACGCCCGGGACCGATAGCAGGCGCCGTTGTCTGTCATGACGCGCCGAAAGCAAATGTTCAGCCCGCGGTAGTAGCGCAGTGCTTGCAGCAAGGCCCGGCAGGCGCTGCTGCCACGCTCATCCGGATGCAGGCTGGTGAACGCCAGTCGGGACGCATCGTCGATAGCCACGTGCATGAACTCCCAGCCGGCGCCGTCGGAGCACTGCTGACGGTCGCCAGTGACTCGATGTCCGGGTTTCCAGAAGCGGCCAAGCTTCTTGATGTCCAGGTGCAGGAGATCGCCAGGATTGGCGTATTCATAACGCACCACCACAGGCGCGGGTTCCAGCTCAGCCAGCCGATGAAAGCCGGCCTGCTTGAGGCGGCGGGCCACGGTACTGACGGCCAGGCCGAGTATCTGGGCGATCTGCCGGTAAGTCTTGCGAGAGCGACGTAGCTCGATCAGTTGCTCGACCAGAGCGATTGCCGTGGCATGGGGGCATGAGTGCGGACGTGATGAACGATCCATCAGGCCGATCTCACCCTCTTCACGAAAGCGTCTGAGCCACTTGTAGGCTGTACGTACACTGACGCCAGCGGCTTGTGCCGCATCTTCGACTCGTAGGCCGTTGAGCATGCGCTGCACGAGAAGGGCTCGACCTCGCGGGGTAAGACGGGCATGTTTATGCAGGTTCATCCGGGGCTCCTGGAAGGCTGTGTTGGTCGCACTTCCAGAATTCCGGGAATGCCCCGGATGAACAACCTACTGAGAGATCACAACTAGCGGCTCAAGCGCGTGAGAATCCGGTCCAGCGCATTGGCGAACGCCTGGCGGTCCTTCTCCGAGTAGGGTGCCTGGCCACCACCGACCTGGCCCTGCTCGCGCAGGTCAGTGAACAGGTTGCGCACTGCCAGGCGCTCGCCCATGTTGCGCTCGTCGAACTCACGGCCACGCGGGTCGAGTGCCGCGACGCCCTTCTTCACCAGGCGGTCGGCCAGGGGCACGTCACTGCAGATCACCAGTTCGCCAGGCACCGCGTGCTCGACCAGATGATCGTCGGCGGCGTCCGGGCCACTGGGCACCACGATCAGTTTCACGCAGGCGAAATTCGGCCGGGCGACAGCCTGCCCGGCCACCAGCACCACCTCGAAGCCTCGCTTGAGGGCGAACTTGACCACCTGATCCCGCGCCGCCCGAGGGCAGGCGTCGGCGTCGATCCATACACGCATGCAGCAACTTCCGCAGAGAAAACTGCGCCCAGTATGCCAGCAGGCGGGCGGCTCAGGTGTTGTAGAACGGCTCGCAGCGTTCGCGCACGGCACGCGACAGGTTGTCGTCCGCCAGTTCGATCAGATCCAGTTCGACCTCGTCCGGCAGCAACTCGGCGACCAGCGCCGCCAGGCGCCGCTGGCCACGGATATCGGCACCGGACACCGCCAGCAGCAGGCGCGGCTGCGGGCCGATGGCCGGATCGCGCAACGCCGCCAGGAAGGCTTCGCGCACGGCAAGCTGGGCACAGGCGGCGGACAGCGCCTGTTCCAGCGGGGGATGACGCAGCGCGGCCAGCGCCAGATCCGGGCTGTCTGCGTAATGGGTGGAATGGATCGAGGAGGACATGCGTGCACTCGGCAAAGGAATTGGAACCAGCCTAGGTGCACTGAGACTCGCTGTCGTGGCAGCGGTTCACGCTATGAGGCAAAGAGGGCGAGCAAAGCCGCCCTCGTTCACGCCACGTCCGTTCAGGCCTGCTCGGCCGTGCGCCGACGCTCGCCGAGCAGGCTGCGCCCATACAGCAGGGCGATGCCGGCCAGCGCCAGTGCCTGTGCCGAGAGGCTCCAGGCATCGGGGTGAATGCCCAGCCAGTCGAACTCGAAGAACGCCACCGGGCGCGTGCCCAGCACCCCGGCCTCCTGCAGCGCCGCCACGCCATGGCCGGCGAACACCACGGAGAGAATGCACAGCAGCACCGCGTTGACGCCGAAGAAGGTCGCCAGTGGCAGCTTGCGCGAACCGCGCAGAATCACCCAGGCCAGGCCGAGCAGCACCACCAGGGCGGCACCGGCGCCGGCCAGCACGGCGCCATGTCCGGCCGGGCCGGCCTGCAGCCAGAGGGTTTCGTAGAACAGGATGACTTCGAACAGCTCGCGGTACACCGAGAAGAACGCCAGCACGGCGAAGCCGAAACGGCCACCGCCGCCGACCAGGCTGCTCTTGATGTAGTCCTGCCATGCGGCGGCGTGACGACGGTCGTGCATCCACACGCCGACCCACAGCAGCACCACGCTGGCGAACAGTGCGGTCGCCCCTTCGAGCAGTTCGCGCTGGGCGCCACTGACGTCGATGACGTAGGCAGCCACCGCCCAGGTCGCGACGCCGGCGAGCAGGGCCAGGCCCCAGCCGACGTGCACGCTGCGCGCGGCCTGCTGCTGACCGGTGTTGTTGAGGAAGGCGAGGATCGCCGCCAGCACCAGAATCGCTTCCAGGCCTTCACGCAGCAGGATCAGCATGCTGGAGAAGAAGCTCAGCGAGGCGTTCATCGCACCGCCCTCGAGCAAGGCGGCCGACTTGTCCAGTTCGACCTTGGCCAGCTCCAGCGCCTGGGCGGCCTGGGCGACACTGGCGCCGTCCTGAACCGCCTGACGGTAGGCCATCAGCGCCCTCTCGGTGGTCTTGCGCTGCACCGCGTCGAGGTTGTCCAGCGCGCTCTCGACCAGCTCGAAGCCTTCCAGGTAAGCACCCACCGAGAGGTCGTAAGCCTGTTCGACATGGCCATCGCGGTAGGCCTGCAGGCTGTGCTCCAGGGTGCTGCGGGTATGCCCGATCAGCTGCTGCGGGCCGCGCTTCTCCACGGTCGGATGAGCACGCTGGGCGCGGAAGGCAGCGCCATCGCCCCCCTCCGCGATGATCTCCGCAGGCGTGCGCCCGGCCAGGTCGGCCATGCGGAACTGCGTGCCGCCCTGCGCCGGAGCGGCGCTGAAGCCGGCGATATAGCTGGCCAGGTCCCAGCGCTGGCGATCATCGAGCTGATCGGCGAAGGCCGGCATGTCGGTGCCCTCGATGCCCAGGCCGAGCGTGTTGTAGAGGTCGTAGAGGCTCAGCCGGTCCAGCCGTGCGGCATCGCGCAGATTGGCCGGCGGCGGCTCCAGGCCGATGCCCGCCGGGCCGTCGCCGGCGCCGGCATCGCCGTGGCAGACCGAGCAATGCTGCGCATACAGCGGCGCACCGCGCTCGGGGTCGGGGGTGATGGCCGGTGTCTGCGCCACCTGATACAGCTCGGCCAGGCGGGCACTGAGCTGACGCGCCTGGTGCGCAACGTCTGCACCGGGCTGACGCTGCTCGACGGCGTGCTTCAGCGCAGCGATGCCCTGTTCCAGTTCAGCGCGTTCGGCCTTGGCCGGCAGTGCGACCACCAGCCCCTGCAGGACCCCGATGAACTCCAGCTGCTCGCGGTACTCGCCCGCGTCGACCACCTGGCCGTCGGCCACCGTGGCCGGATAGTCGGCGCCAATGTAGCCGAGCATGTGCAGGGCCTGGGCGGCGCCATCGAGTGGCTCGGCCAGGGCAGCGAGGCTGCCGAGTGCCAGCAGCGGCAGCATCAGCCAGGAGAACAGGGAACGATAACGACTCATCAATGCATTCCGAAACGCGAATGGATGGCATTAAATTGTTGCCGGCCTGCCCTGCGCAGACAAGGAAAATATGAAATATTTGGTAACAACCCGCCGAGTGGCCGCCCGCAGGCGGCCGGGCATGGGCTTCAGACGGCCGCGCGCTTGACCGTGGCCAGCAGGCCCGCTGCTGCGGCGAACAGGGCGGCGAAGCTGCGATTCATCACCCGCTGCTGGCGGGGCGTACGCAACGCCCGCAGCACGCGCGAGGCCAGCCCGGTGTAGCCGGCCATGACGATCAGGTCGACCACGATCATGGTCGCGCCCATGATCAGGTACTGGGCCAGCAGCGGCGCATGCGGGTCGAGGAACTGCGGCAGCACCGCCAGCATGAAGACGATGGCCTTGGGATTGCTGGCGTTGACCAGGAAACCGCGCAGCACCAGGGTCAGCGGCCGGCCAATCGGCCGCTCGACGGCGCCGCTATCCAGGTCACTGGGCAGGGCCACCCATTGCTTGTAAGCGAGGAACACCAGGTAGGCGACGCCGAACCATTTGATCACGCTGAAGGCCAGGGCTGAGGCCGCCAGGATGGCACCGACCCCGGCGGCGACGATGGCGATCTGCATCGCCAGGCCGAGCTGCAGGCCCAGCGCGTTCCAGTAGCCACGCCAGAAGCCATACTGCAGGCCAGCGGACATCGAGGCCACGGCGCCGGCACCTGGCGACAGGCTGATCACCCAGCAGGCAACGAAGAAGGCGAGCCAGGTTTCCAGTGCCATGATGCGTACCTCGAAAAGCTGAAATCAGGAGAAGGGGCTACAGCCTACTCCTGCGCCAGCGCCCAGACCAGCGGGTCAGCGCCAGCGGCGCACCGACTTCTGGAAGAACAGGCTGTTGGGCACCTGCAACAGGGCGCCAGCGGCATCCTCGCTGAGGTCCTGCAGGGTGGTGTAGAACAGGTTGATGGCGATGACCCGGCCCTTGACGCCCGGCTTGTCGGCGCTCTCGATGACCTCCACGGTGTCGCCCATGCGAAACGGGCCCATGGTGAAGATCAGCAGTGCGCAGAACATGTTCGACAGCACGCTCCAGATGGCGAAGAAGGCCACTGCGGCAACGGCGGTGAAGCCGGTCAGCGCCGTCCACAGTACCGTCGCCGACACGCCCAGGCGCTCCAGCACCATCAGCAGGGCACTGCCCATGATCACCCAGCGCACCAGGCCTCGCAGGGGCTGCAACACCTCCGGCGGCAGCAGGCTGTAGCGTGCGCCGAGACGGCTGATGGCGCGGGTCAGAATGCGCTGGGCGAGCCAGGCCAGCAGGATGATCAGCAACACCTGACCGGCACGCAGCAAGGGCTCGCGCCACGCCATCAGCAGTTCCAGCTGTTCCATCACTCCGCCTCCTCCAGTTGCTGTTGCAGGGCCTCCAGGGTTTCCAGCGCCAGCAACCAGGCCTCCTCCAGCTCCGCCTCGCGGGCCTTGAGTCGGGCCTGCTCGGCCAGGCGCTCGCGCAACTCGTCCTTACGCGCCGCTTCGTACAGCGTGCTATCGCCCAGTTGCTGCTCCACACCGGCGAGCTGCGCCTGCAGCTTGCCCAGCTCCTGCTCGAGCTTGTCGGCCTGCTTCTTGTGCGGCGCCAGCTGCTGGCGCAATGCGGCGGCGGCCTGGCGCTGGGCACGCTTGTCGGTCTTCTCGCCGCCGGCCAGCGGTGCCCCCGCTGGCAGTTGGCGCGCGCGGAAGTCGACCAGCCAGCGCGCGTAGTCGTCGAGGTCGCCCTCGAAGGGCTGAATGCGCCCGTCGGCCACCAGCAGGAACTCGTCGGTGGTGCTCTTCAGCAGGTGACGATCGTGGGACACCACCAGGACCGCACCGGCGAAGTCCTGCAGGGCCATGGTCAGCGCCAGGCGCATTTCCAGGTCGAGGTGGTTGGTCGGTTCGTCGAGCAACAGCAGGTTGGGCGTCTGCCAGGCGATCAGCGCCAAGGCCAGGCGCGCCTTCTCGCCACCGGAGAAATTGACCACCACTTCGTCGCAACGCTCGCCACGGAAGTCGAAGCCGCCGAGGAAATCGCGCAGGGTCTGCTCGCGCTCGCCCGGGGCGATGCGCTGCAGGTGCAGCAGCGGGCTGGCCTTGGCATCCAGCGAATCGAGCTGGTGCTGGGCGAAATAACCGATGGCCAGGTTCTCGCCACGCGCCAGCTCACCACCGAGCACGGCGAGATCGCCGGCCAGGGTCTTGATCAGGGTCGACTTGCCCGCGCCATTGGGGCCGAGCAGGCCAATGCGCGCACCGGGCGCCAGGCTCAGCTTGACCTTCTCCAGCACCACCTTGTCGCCATAACCCAGGCGCACCTCGGAGAGGTTGAGCAGCGGGCTGGAGACCTTGTCCGCCTCGCGGAAGGCGAAGTCGAAGGGCGAGTCGACATGCGCCGGTGCCAGTTCTTCCAGGCGCTCCAGCGCCTTGATGCGGCTCTGCGCCTGGCGCGCCTTGCTGGCCTTGGCCTTGAAGCGGCGGATGAAGTCTTCCATGTGCGCACGCTGCGTCTGCTGCTTCTCGTACGCCTGCTGCTGCTGGGCCAGACGTTCGGCACGGGTGCGTTCGAAGGCCGAGTAGCCGCCCCGGTAGAGGGTCAGCTTCTGCTGCTCCAGGTGCGCCACGTGATCGACCACGGCATCAAGGAAGTCGCGGTCGTGAGAGATCAGCAGCAGGGTGCCCGGGTAGCCCTTGAGCCACTCCTCCAGCCAGAGGATGGCATCGAGGTCGAGGTGGTTGGTCGGCTCGTCGAGCAGCAGCAACTCGGACGGGCACATCAGCGCCTGGGCCAGGTTCAGGCGCATGCGCCAGCCACCGGAAAAGTCGCCGACGCGCTTGTCCATCTGCTCGCCGGTGAAACCCAGCCCCGCCAGCAGCTTGCGGGCGCGAGCATCAGCGGTGTAGCCCTGGGCGTTGTCCAGTTCGGTGTGCAGACGGGCGATGGCGGCGCCGTCATGCGCCTGCTCGGCACGCGCCAGTTCGGCCTGGATCGCCCGCAGGTGCAGGTCGCCATCGAGCACGTAGTCCACCGCCAGGCGTTCGAGGTTGTCGACCTCCTGGCGCATGTGGGCGATGCGCCAGTCGGCAGGCAAGCGGCAGTCCCCGGCATCGGGGCCGAGTTCGCCGCGCAGCAGCGCGAACAGGCTGGACTTGCCGGCGCCATTGGCACCGATCAGACCGACCTTCTGGCCGGCGTGCAGGGTCAGTTCCGCACCTTCGAGAAGGCGTTGCGGACCGCGCTGTAGAGTGAGGTTCTGGAGTCGGATCATAATGGCCGCGGAGTCTACCAAATCACCCCGGAGGCCGCGTGCAGGATCTGTGGAATTTCGCGCTTGAACTCTACGCCAGACCCGGCGTGGAACACGCCTGCCTGGAGTTGCAGGAGGCAGGCTGCGATGTCTGCCTGCTTCTGACTGGTGCCTGGCTGCAACGCCGTGGCGTGCGCTGTCTGGATGAACGCCTGCGCGCCCTGCGGGACGTGGCGGTGCCCTGGCAACGCGAGGTGGTCTCGCCCTTGCGCCAGCTACGCCGCTACTGGCGCAGCGCCGCCAGCCAGGATGCAGCGCTGGCGAGCTTGCGCGAACAGATCAAGCAACTGGAATTGCACAGCGAGCGCGTGCTGCTCGAGCGCTTGCAGGCACTTGCCGAACCCTGGCCGAGCGAAGCCGGCGACCATGACTGGCTGACGCACCTGGGAAGGCAGGACAGCGCCGCGCTGCATGTGCTGCGCGGCGCTATGGCTCAGCCTTAGGACGCGCTCGGCGTCTCTGCGGCACTGGCCCCAGTGCTCGCCGCTGGAGCGGCGGGCGCGACGGGTGCCGTCGGCGCTGCGGGCTTGGCGGCGGCCGGCTTGGCCGGAGCCTTCTTCACGGGCGCCTTGGCAGCTGCCGGCTTCTTCGCGACCGCAGGCTTGCTGACGGGCTTGGCTGCTGCTGGTTTGGCGGCCGGTTTCGCTGCGGCGGGCTTGGCTGCTGGCTTGGCTGCCGCCGGTTTGCTGGCCGCGGCAGGCTTGGCCGGGGCCTTGGCTGCGACCGGCTTGGCAGCCGGTTTGGCGGCGGGCTTGGCTGCAGCGGGCTTGGCAGCCGCTTTCGGCGCTGCCGGCTTGGCTGCCGCAGGCTTGCGAGCGGCGGGCTTGGCCGCTGGCTTGCTGGCCGCTGCCGGTTTCGCTGCCGGCTTGCTGGCTGCCGCAGGCTTGGCGGCCGGCTTGGCAACGGGCTTGCTCACCGGTTTGGCGGCCGCCACTTTGGCCGGAGCCTTCTTCACCGGTGCCTTGGCAACAGCGGGTTTCTTCGCCGCCGCCGGTTTGCTGGCTGGCTTGGCGGCCGGCGCGGCAGCCTTGGCGTCGCGCACGTCGAGCGCCTTGCCCGCGGCTTCTTTCACCTTGCCTACGCCCTGGGCCAGTTTCAGGCTCTCCTGAGCATCACGCTTGAGCTGGCCGATGTAGTTGCGGGTTTCGCTCTGCCGGGTCTTGAGCGAGTCGAGCAGTTCTTCCAGCTCGGCCACCGCGTCCTTGGCCTTGGCCTGGGCCTTGGCTTTTCCAGCGACGGCGGCGTCCTGCAGCTTGCTGCGCGCCTTGTGCAGTTTTTCCTGGGCCTTGCCGCGCTGTTTCTCCAGCTTGGCGAGGAGTTTCTCGGCATCGATCAGTGCTTGCGAGCAGGCATTTTCCAGGTGCTCGAGCAGACTGGCAGACAACTGGTGAAGCAGGTGCAACGGAGTGGTTACGGACTTCTTCTTGGCCGACATGGCACGCCTCCTGGCGGATGTGGATCCGCCCATACTAGACGCACGAGCGAGGCGTCGCCATAGGCCTTTCGGCGAGCACAGCAGATACACGCAGGCACTGGCATAATCGCCGGGATCCTGTGTCGCCTCCGCGCGAGCCACAGGAAATGCACACCAGCCCGCATCCTGATCCGGAGACATCGCCATGCGCCGCGCCGCACTCGCCACCCTTGCGCTCTGCTGCAGCCTGACCGTACAGGCCGACCAGCACCAGCAAGACCTGGCCTACAGCCTCGGCGCAAGGCTCGGCGAGCGACTGCATGCAGAGGTACCAGACCTGCCCCTGGACGCGCTGGTCGAGGGCTTGCGCCAGGCCTACGACGGCAAGCCGCTGCGCCTGGACAGCGCCCGTATCGAACAACTGCTCGACGAACACGAAGCGCGCATCGCGACCTCGCCGCAACGCCATGCCAAGGCTATCGAAGCGGAACAGCGCTTTCTCGCCGAACAGCGCCAGCGCCCCGGCACCCGGGTGCTGGAGAACGGCGTGCTGGTGAGCGAGCTGGGCAGCGGCAGTGGCCCGACGCCCTCGGCACGTAGCCGGGTGCAGGTGAGCTATCGCGGTTCGCTGGCAGACGGCAGTGTCTTCGACGAGAGTGAGACGCCACAGTGGTTTCGCCTGGACAGCCTGATCGCCGGCTGGCGCAGCGCACTGCTGCAGATGCCCAAGGGCGCGCACTGGCGCCTGGTGATTCCGTCGAGTCAGGCCTATGGCGAGGAAGGTGCGGGTGATCTGATCCCCCCCTACGCGCCGCTGGTGTTCGACCTGCGCCTGCTCGACGTCGCCGACTGAGCGGCAAGGTGCGGCCCGGAATCTCCGGGCGCTATCGGCACCCGAGGTTCAGAGCGCTTCGGCGGCCTGTTCCTGGTGAGCGGTGTGCAGCACCTCGATCAGGCAGTCTTCCAGCTCGAAGCGTTCATGCAGCAGCTGGCCCAGACGCTCGAGCTCTGCCACCAGCGAGGCGCTGTCGCGGCAGTCGCCGTTGTCACAGCGATCATTGAAGGCCAGCGCCACGGCGGTGATCGCCTCGAGACGCGGGTAGATGCGCTTGGCCAGCTCCAGGCCGCGCTGATCGTTGAAGGCCTTGGCCTCGCTGGTCAGCTGTTCGTAGACCTCGAAATGGCCTGCCGACACATAGTCCACCAGCAGCTCGCAGAAGCCCTGCAGAGACTCACCATTGATGGCCGGCGCCTGCGGTGCCTTGGTCAGGGCAGCGTAGGCCTGCACCAGTTCGCGTCGCTCACCCAGCCAGCGATCGATCAGCTGGTGAACCCCGCCCCAACGTTCCTGTGCGTTCCGACAACTCTCAAGCATGATGAACCTCGCTTCCCTTATCGATAAGGCCTGTTATACGTCCACTCCGGGACGTTCTTATGACCTGCGACCCTGGCGGCCACCCTTCGGGCGTCGCTACGCGACGTTGAAAATCATTCCCGACGATTTTTTGTCAATCGGTGCTTGTTCTTGGGAAGGCAACCGCAGAATGGCGTTTTTCCGACGATGCGTGCGAGCCAGATTATGCTCGTGGGCAGACACCATCAAGGCACTGCCACGAGAAATTTCATACGAGCGTTTGAGCAGCAAGCCACAGGCCTCGCGGCCTGCAGCAATACGCATTCTCAATCGCGACGCAGAAGCTGCAGCAGGCAGAAACCGATCATGCCGATGAAGCCGAGCAGGCTCCACTCGGGAATGCTCATGCCGAACAGCGTCCAGTTCACCTCGGCGCAATCGGCACTGCCCTGGAACACCAGGCGCACGATGTCCTGCAGCGGCAGCGCTTCCATCATGAACTCGAGGCTCGGCAGGCAGGCTTCGAGCTGGTCGGCCGGCACGCTCTGCAACCAGATCTGCCGACCTGCGGTGGCGGCACCGGCGACGGCGAACAGCAGCGCCAGCACGGCATAGACACGCCGGCCCAGGCGGCCCGGACCATGGAGCGAGGCGATCAGGCAGACCACACCGAACAGCACCACGCAGATACGTTGCAGGATGCACATCGGGCAGGGCTCGAGGCCGACGACATGTTCCAGATAGAGCGCAGCCGCCATCAGCAGTACGCAGCCGATGAATGCCAGGAAAAACAGGGGACGCGGACTGGCCAAGTGCATGGTGGCTCCGGGAAGGAAATCGAGGGCAGTACGGTAGAGGAAAGCGAGGGCGCCTTTCAAGGCGCCCGGCAACACGCGGCAGGCTATTCATCGCGCGGAAACGCCCCTCCGTCAGGGCGGCGCGCCTGCCGCGGCAATCGGCCGCAGCCGATCAGGCATTGGCCCCCTGCGGTTGCGGCAGCGGCGGCAGGCCCTGATGCAACAGGCCGAGACTTTCCAGCAACAGCTGGTTGCTGCGCTCCAGCTCACCCAGTTGCGCCAGCAGGCGCGCCAGTTCGGCGCAGGTTTCCGGGTGCCGTTCCAGCTTCAGGCTGCTCTCGAAATAATCGCGGGCCTTGCCCCAGAGCTGGTTCTGCAGACACAGCCGGCCCAGGGTCAGCAGCAGGGCCGGGTCCTGAGGATGCTGCTTGAGCCAGAGCTCGGCCGTCTGCAACTGACGCGCCGGATCAGCGCCACGCAGCACGCCATAGAAACGCGCCAGACGGCTGTCGTAGCCACGTTTGAGGGCACTGCGCAGGACTTCTTCGGCCTCTTCCTGGGCGCCGAGACGACGCAGTTGCTCGACGTAGGCGGCAATCAGTTCAGGCTCCTGGCGCAACGGCGCAGACAGCTGCTGCCAGGCCTGGGTCAGCGGTTGCAGCGCCGTTTCGCCCTGCCCCTGCCCGGCCAGCCCGGCTTCGCCCAGGCGCCCGCGCCAGGTTTCGCGCTCCAGTTCATCCAGCTCGGCGGCCGGCAGGGCTTTCTCCTTGCGCAGCTCCGGCAGCAGACCGAGCAGCGCCGACCAGTCCTGACGCTGCAGGTACAGGCGCTGCAACTGGCGCAACACCAAGTGATGCCCCGGGTGACGCTCGTGCATCGCCTGCAGTGTGTCCAGCGCAGCGTCCATGTCGCCACGGCTGCGCTGCAGCTCGGCGTGGGTCAGGGCGATGGCCAGCTCGGCCTGCGGCTGCCGGTTCAGGGCCTGCTCGAGCAGCGCATCGCTCTGTTCGTGCTGGCCGAGCTTGTTCGCAGCTCGCGCGGCGCCGAGGTAGAACATCAGCGGCTGGCTGTCGGCCTCTGCGGCACGGGTCAGCTGACGTTGCGCACGCGCCCAGCGACCCTCCGCCAGGTCGAGCATGCCCTGCTCGGAAGCCAGACGTACGCGCCGGTTGCGATGCAGGCGCGACCAGGGGTTGGCCAGGCGTGTCGAGCTGAGCAGCAGGCGCAGCAGCCATTTGCCCAGGTAGTAGACCAGCACCACGGCCAGCAGCAGGCCGAGAAACGCCCACAGGCCGGACTGGTAGCGGAACCCCTTGTAGGCGAACAGCACGTAGCCGCGGTCGGCCTCGATGGCCAGACTCAGCAGGTACAGCCCCACCGCGACGGCCAGCAACAGCAGGAGCCAGATCAGGCGTTTCATTGCGCCTCCCCGGCCGCTGCGGCCCCCTGCCGACGCTGCGCATGCTTGCGCTGCAAGTAGGCTTGCAGGGCGTCGAGCGACTCGCTCAGGTCGGGCACCTTGACCTCGACGCGGGCATCGGCCAGTTCGCTGAAACGCTGGCGCAGCGCGCGGCTGTCCGGGTTATCCAGGTTGAAGTGCGCGTCGAGGATGTCCTCAGCCTGCTTCAGCGACTGCCGGTACACGCCGGCCTGGCCATGCAGGGCCGCCCATTGCGCCTGCTCCAGTGCCAGCGAGAGGCTCAGGCGTACCTGCGACAGGCTTTGCCCCGAGAGCAGTGGCCGCACGTTGCGGTCCGCGTCGAACTCGATACGGAAGTACTGCGACAGGTCTTTCAGCCAGTCACTCCACCAGGCGCTGCCGTCGTTCTCTGCAGCCAGTTCGGAGAGCACGTCACCCTGCCCATCGAGGCTTGGCGCCAGCGGGTTGAGCGTGGCCGCCTGCTCACGCAAGGCGCCCAGCTGCAGGAACAGGCCGACGCGATCGGGGCGCTCGGTGGTACGCAGGGCTTCCAGGCTGCGACTGAGCTGTTCGCGGGCACCGAAGGCTGCGGGGTCATCCTGATCGCGGAGGATCTCGTCGGCGGTCTGCACCAGCGCTTCGGCGCTGGCGACATCCTGCAGGGCGGACAGACGCAGGGTGGCGAGGCGCAGCAGGTGCTCGGCCTCGTCCAGGCGCCAGTCCTGCCGGGTGCCGTCGAGCACCGACTCCAGGCGCTGGCTCATGCGCTGCTGATCGGACTGCACATTGGCCAGAAGACGGCGACGCTCATCCAGTTCGGCCGCGCTGGGCAGGGCCGACAGGCGCGAGTCGAGGCGCTGGGCGAGCTCGTCGACCTTCTTCGCGCTGTCGTCGCGGGTGCGCTGCAGGTCCGCGGATTGCTGCTGCTCCCGGCCCTGTAGCTGTTGCAGCTGCCAGAGGCTCCACCCGCCGGCACCGGCGCCCGCCAGGCCGACCAGCAGGGCGAAGGCCGCTAGGCCGGTGCCACCGCCTTTGCCTGGGGTCTTCGCGGGGGGAGTGGCTGTGCTGTTCACGGCTGCGCTGGCCGGTTTTTCTTCTGGCGTATTCGGGGTGGATGCTTCGCTCACGTATCCGTCCTTTTAGAGGGCGGCAGCCGGAAACTGCTCCAGAGCTGCCTGCAAGGCCGCGGCACTGGCGCCACGACAGTCCACAACGATCTCCGCGCCCGCACGACATGCCTGCTCGGCGACACGCGGGCTGGGTACGAACAAGGGTAGCCGAGCCAGGCTCGGCCAGTCACCGCCGGCCAGCTGCAGCAGATGCTCGAACCCCTGCCCACTGCTGACCACCAGGCCGTTCAGGCGTTCCGCCCGCACCCTGCGGCCCAGCTCATCCGGCGCGTACTGCGGCAACGCGCGGCGGTACAGTGGCAGATAGTCGACTGTCACACCTTGGCCGCGCAAGCATTCGGCAAGAAATTCTCGGCCACCCTCGCCACGCAGGATAAGCACGCGCGGCGTGTCGGCGGCGGCGATGGCCTGCTGCAGCGCCGGCAACGCGAGCAGCGCCTCGCTGTCGTCGCCGGCCGGCGGGTAATGGCTGTCCAGGCCCGCTTCACCGAGCAGCGCGGCGGTCGCGGCGCCCACGGCGAACCAGGGTTGCGCCGGCGCAGGCTGCGACCCATGCCGCTGCAGCAGGGCCAGGCCCAGGCGCGCCGCCGGCTTGCTGACCACGATCACCGCGCAGTAGCGCTGCAGATCGCGGAAGGTCTGTTGCTGCTCGACGCTCTCGACCAACGCCTCGATCGCCAGCAACGGCATGCAATGCCCGTACACGCCATGCGCTGCAAGCGTCCGCGCCAACGCGGCACAGTCATCGGCCGGACGCGTCAGCAGCAGGCGCCAGGCGGTCACGGGTGGCCGGCCTCACCGTACACGGCCTTGAGAATCGCATCGGCGCCCTGCGCCAGCAGGGCCTCGGCGACGCGCACGCCCAGCGCCTCGGCATCGCTGCTGGCGGCGCGCTCCTCGGCACGCAGCAGCAGACCGCCATCGGGCTGGCCGACCAGGCCACGCAGCCACAGCTGGTCACCTTCCAGCAGCGCATAACAGGCGATCGGCACCTGGCAACCGCCATTGAGGTGCTTGTTCAGCGCCCGCTCGGCCGTCACGCGCAGCGCCGTTTCAGGGTGATGCAGCGGTGCCAGCAGGGCATGCAGGTCGCTGTCGGCCGTGCGGCACTCGATGCCGACAGCGCCCTGGCCACCGGCGGGCAGGCTGTCTTCGGCACTGAGCGAACTGCGGATACGGGCTTCGAAACCCAGGCGGATCAGGCCGGCTGCGGCGAGGATGATGGCGTCGTACTCGCCGGCATCGAGCTTGGCCAGGCGGGTATTGACGTTGCCGCGCAGGAACTGGATCTTCAGATCGGGACGCCGCGCCAGCAGCTGGGCCTGGCGCCGCAGGCTGGAGGTGCCGACCACGCTGCCGGCGGGCAGCGCATCGAGGCTCGCGTAGGTGTTGGAGACGAAGGCGTCACGCGGGTCTTCCCGCTCGCAGATGCAGTACAGGCCCAGACCTGCCGGGAAGTCCATCGGCACGTCCTTCATCGAGTGCACGGCGATATCGGCCTCGTTCTCCAGCAGCGCGGTTTCCAGTTCCTTGACGAACAGCCCCTTGCCGCCGATCTTCGCCAGAGGTGCGTCGAGCAGCTTGTCGCCGCGACTGACCATCGGCACCAGGCTGACCTTGAGGCCGGGGTGGGCCTGCTCCAGGCGGGCTTTGACATATTCGGCCTGCCACAGGGCCAGGGCGCTCTTACGGGTGGCGATGCGAATTTCGCGGGACATGGGGGCAATTCCAGAAAACGGATTGCCGCGAATCATAACAGGCTCGCCCAGTGCCGGCTGGAGGAGGCGGCCATCGGCCGCAGCCGGCGCCCGCTACAGCGACTGCATCAGCTTGCGCACACCGGCCACGTGGCGGCGACTGACCACCAGCGAATCACCGTCGAGCCCCTTGAGGTAGAGCTGGAAGTGTCCCAGCGGGGTGCGCTGCAGGCGCTCGATGCGCTCGCGGGCAACCAGTGCATTGCGGTGGATGCGCACGAAGCGGTCACCGAACTCGTCTTCCAGCGCCTTGAGCGGCTCGTCCAGCAGCACCTCGCCGCCCTCGTGGCGCAGCGTCACGTACTTGTGATCGGCGATGAAATAGACCACGTCATCCAGCGGGATCAGCTCGATGCCTTTGCGTGTGCGGGCACTGATATGGGTGCGCGGGCCGCCACCGGTTTCCGCCGCGGGGCGGGTCAGCGCCGCCAGCTGCACGCGGTTGGGCCGCTCCGCCTTCTTCAAGGCTTCGCTGAGATTCTCGGCGCGTACCGGTTTCACCAGGTAGCCGACGGCACTGACCTGGAACGCCTCCAGGGCGAACTCGTCATGGGCCGTGCAGAAGATCACCGCTGGCGGCGCTTCGCGCTCGCACAGCCTGGCGGCCACCTGCAGGCCATCGAGGCCGGGCATGCGGATATCGAGCAGGACCACGTCCGGCTTCAGGCTATCGATCAGGGTCAGGGCTTCCTCACCGTTGCTCGCGGTGGGCTCCAGGACCCGATAACCCTCGAGCTCACCGACCATGCGGCTGAGGCGCTCGCGGGCAAGGGGTTCGTCATCGACGATCAGGACATTCATATTGCTCTGGCTTCCTGCGTGAGTCTCGCACAAGGATAGCGTAGACAGCTGTAATGACGGCCGTCACGGCGCTCCACGCTGAGACTCGCGCGCGACCCAAAAAGTGCCGCTAGACGCGCATCGATATTGCTCAGCGCCTGATGCGTTCCCCGTGACGGTTGCTGCTCGCCCCGCTCTTCATACGGATTGCTGACACACAAGCTGAACACACCATCCTGGTAATCCGCCTCGACCCGCACCAGCCCGCCTTCGATTCGCGGCTGGATGCCATAGATCAGCGCATTCTCCAACAGAGGCTGCAGGGTCAGCTGGGGAATCGGCAGATCCTCCGGCACGCCTTCGACCTCCCACTGCAACTGTAGACGCTCGCCGAGCCGATAGTGCTCGATCGACAGATATCGTTTTGCCAGTTCCAGTTCCTCCTTCCACGACACCAGGCTGCCGGGCTTGGCCAGACTGGCGCGAAACAGATCGGACAGATCCAGCACCGCCTGCTCGGCCTTGTGCGGATCGAGCGTGACCAGGCTGGCGATGCTGTTGAGGCTGTTGAACAGGAAGTGCGGACGGATCCGCGCCTGCAAGGACTCGATGCGGGCACGCAACTCGGCCTGTTCCTGACGACGCCATTGGCTCTGCAGATAGAAATAGCGTAGCAGCAGTGCGGACATGATCAGGCTGATCAGGGCATGACGCAGGTACAGGTTCACCTCGCCATTGCGCGGCAGCGGTCCGCCCAGATCGTAATAGTCGGCGACCGCCGTGCAGCTGAGGGTCAGCAGCACCACCAGCATGCAGCACAGGCTGCCCGCCAGCGCCGGGCGCAGGCGCGCCAGCAACGGCCGCAGGCGGCACATGACGGCGGCCGACAGCAGGACGATCCACTGCACGAACAGCGAGGTCAGCGCCAGGCGTACCCAGTCGAAGCCCGGCGTCATGGGTTCAGCCAGCACCAGGACCAGTACCAGCAGCTCGGCCAGCAGCACCATGCTCAGCAGCGCTTCCGGCTGGCACAGTTCGGGGACGAAGAAGTCGTCGACCGCGGCGTTGTGATTGTTCTTGGCAAACGATTGAGTGTGCATCGACGCAGTTTCCGTGTCGCCTCGCGGGCCGGCAAGACGGGCGGCTCCAGCCGGGCAAAATAAAGCACCGAAATGCCGTCTTCGGAACAAATTTGTGAAGCAGCCGACACCGCCGCTTCCTCGCCAAAGACGAACGTGGCCCGGCGAAACGCGCGCCGACCCTGTTATTATCGACGGACTTTGTCCGCCATGCTGGCCGTCGAAAGCGGCTTGCCCGATCCAGAGCCCGAACCATGAGCAGCGAAAAAACCAACCAATCCTGGGGCGGCCGCTTCAGCGAGCCCGTCGACGCCTTCGTCGCCCGTTTCACCGCCTCGGTCGAATTCGACAAGCGCCTCTATCGCCACGACATCATGGGCTCCGTCGCCCACGCCACGATGCTGGCCAAGGTCGGCGTGCTCAGCGCCGACGAGCGTGACGCCATCATCGACGGCCTCAAGCAGATCCAGGCCGAGATCGAAGCGGGTCAGTTCGACTGGCGCGTCGACCTGGAAGACGTGCACATGAACATCGAGGCGCGCCTGACCGATCGCATCGGCGTGACCGGCAAGAAGCTGCACACCGGCCGTTCGCGCAACGATCAGGTGGCCACCGATATCCGCCTGTGGCTGCGTGACGAAATCGACAGCATCCTGGCCGAGATCACCCGCCTGCAGCAGGGCCTGCTGGGCCTGGCCGAAGCCGAAGCGGACACCATCATGCCCGGCTTCACCCACCTGCAGACCGCCCAGCCGGTAACCTTCGGCCACCATCTGCTGGCCTGGTTCGAGATGCTTTCGCGCGACTACGAGCGCCTGGTCGACTGCCGCAAGCGCACCAACCGCATGCCGCTGGGCAGCGCCGCACTGGCCGGCACCACCTACCCGATCGCCCGCGAGATCACTGCCGAACTGCTGGGCTTCGACGCCGTGGGCGGCAACTCGCTGGACGGCGTATCCGATCGCGACTTCGCCATCGAATTCTGCGCCGCCGCGTCGCTGGCGATGATGCACCTGTCGCGCTTCTCCGAAGAGCTGGTGCTGTGGACCTCCGCGCAATTCCAGTTCATCGACCTGCCGGATCGCTTCTGCACCGGTTCCTCGATCATGCCGCAGAAGAAGAACCCGGACGTCCCCGAGCTGGTGCGCGGCAAGACCGGCCGCGTGTTCGGTGCCCTGACCGGCCTGCTGACCCTGATGAAGGGCCAGCCGCTGGCCTACAACAAGGACAACCAGGAAGACAAGGAACCGCTGTTCGACGCCGCCGACACGCTGCGTGACAGCCTGCGCGCCTTTGCCGACATGGTCCCGGCGATCAAGCCGAAGAAGGACATGATGCGCGAAGCGGCGCTGCGCGGTTTCTCCACCGCCACCGACCTGGCCGACTACCTGGTACGCAAGGGCCTGCCGTTCCGTGATTGCCACGAGATCGTCGGCCACGCCGTGAAATACGGTGTGCAGACCGGCAAGGACCTGGCCGAAATGAGCCTGGACGAGCTGCGCCAGTTCAGCGACCAGATCGGCGACGACGTATTCGCCGTACTGACTCTGGAAGGCTCGGTCGGCGCCCGCGACCATATCGGCGGCACCGCACCGGACCAGGTACGCGCTGCCGTGGTACGTGGCCGGGAAGTGCTGGCGAACCGCTAGACGTTTCCCAGGGAAAAGGACTTCCCCATGATCGAGCTGCTGCTACGCGGCCTGCTGGTGTTGGTCGAGCTGATAGCCGAAGTCATTGTCGACTACGTCCTCTATGGCACCGGCTGGCTGGCCCTGCGATTACTGACCCTGGGCCGCTACCCCGATCTACCGCTGCGTGTGGCCGACCCGATGGGCTCACGCAGCGCCTGGATCGCGGCGTTCGGTTTCCTCTGCCTGGTGGGCGCAGCGCTTGCCTGGCTGACACTCAGCCATGGTTGACCCCGTGCCACCGACTACCTGCCCGACAGGGCCTATCGCACCCGGCCGCCGAATCTCGGTGGTGGGTTGTTCGGGCGCCGGGAAGACCACGTTTTCCCGGCGCCTGGCTCGGCACCTGGGCTATCGCCACGTCGAACTCGACGCGCTGTACCACCAGCCCGACTGGCAGCCGCTCCCCGACGAGGAATTTCAGCGGGCCACGCACGAGGCGCTACAAGGTGACGGCTGGGTGGTCGAAGGCAACTACTCGCTTGTACGCCCGCAGGTGGTCGAACGCTCGGACATGGTGATCTGGCTGGACCTGCCCCGGCGCAAGGTGATGCGCCAGGTGATCTGGCGTACCCTGCGCCGCCTGGCGACGCGAGAAACGCTGTGGAATGGCAACCGCGAGCGCTGGAGCAACCTGTTCAAGCTGAACCCGCGCGCCTCCATCCTGGCCTGGGCCTGGACCCGCCATCCCGTCTACCGCCAGCGCTATGCCGAGGAAATGCGCAACGCACCGCCGTCGTGTCAGTATCTGCGCCTGGACTCCCGCCAGGCCATCAACCGCTTCCTGGCGAGTCTGCCGCCAGCCGAAGACCGCCCCTGAGAGTATTCGCCATGCCCCTGACCATCCGCCCCGCCACCCCTGACGACGCCGAGCTGATCCTGCGTTTCATCACCGACCTGGCCATCTACGAGAAGGCCGAGCAGGAGGTGAAGACCGATGCCGCCGGCATCCGCGACAGCCTGTTCGCCGAGGGCAGCACCGCCCATGGTCTGATCTGCGAGAACGCCGGCCAGCCGATCGGCTATGCCGTGTACTTCTTCAACTACTCCACCTGGCTGGGCAAGCACGGCCTGTACCTGGAGGACCTCTACGTCAGCCCCGAGGCCCGTGGCCTGGGTGCCGGCAAGGCCTTGCTGCGCCACCTCGCGCAGCTGGCCGTGGCACGCGACTGCGGTCGTTTCGAATGGTCGGTGCTGGACTGGAACACCCCGGCCATCGATTTCTACGAATCCTTCGGCGCCCGTCCGCAGAGCGAATGGACCACTTATCGCCTGACCGGCCAGGCCTTGCTGGATTTCGCTGCCGGCTGACGGCAGCCCGCTGGCCGCGTCCCGCCCCCTGACCTATGGTGATTACATCTCCCCCACCGAGTGCAGAGCATCATGCGTACCCTACTCGCTCTGATCAGCGTCCTCGCCCCTGCACTGTCCCCGGCGAGCCCCATTCCCATTCCGGCCGATGCATCCTGGCACATGCAGCTCGACGGCAAGCTGCAGACGCCGGATCGGCAGGTCTATGACATCGACCTGTACGACACGCCGACGCAGACCATCACCGCACTCAAGGGTGGTGGTCGCATCGTGATCTGCTACTTCAGCGCCGGCACCTGGGAAGACTGGCGCAGCGATGCCGCCAGCTATCCGCAGGAAGCCCTCGGCAACGAGCTGGCGGACTGGCCGGGCGAACGCTGGCTGGACCATCGCCGCGACGACGTGCGCCAGTTGCTGGCCAAGCGCCTGGACCTGGCCGCGGCCAAGGGCTGCGACGGCGTCGACCCGGACAACGTGGATGGCTACAGCAACGACAACGGTCTCGACCTGACCGAAGAGCAACAGATCGACTTCAATCGCTGGCTGGCCGAACAGGCGCGCAGTCGCAACATGAACGTCGGGCTGAAGAATGCCGTGGAGCTGCTTCCCGTGCTCGGCGAGCATTTCGACTTCGCCATCAACGAGAGCTGTTACCGCTACAAGGAGTGCGACGGCTACGACTACATGCGCAGCCAGGGCAAGGCCATCTTCATCGCCGAGTACCGCACCTTCAACGACAACCTTTGCAGCAAGGCCGCCACCTCGGGCTTCCGCCTGCAATACTTCAAGCGCAGCCTCAAGACCGTCGGCATACCCTGCGACTGAGCCTGCCCACCCACACCAAGAGGCACCATGAGCGACAACATCGAGCAAGAAGACGAAGCCTTCGCCGAGGCCACGCTGGTCCAGGCCATCGAGAACCAGCTGGAGAACGGTGAGCCGGCGGCCGCCCAGGCGGTCTACAACAAGCTGACCCTGGTCGGCTACGAGCGCGAGGAGATTCTCGAGCTCATGGCCCTGGTGCTCGCCCATGAAGTCGACGCCATGCTGCGTGACGACCGCCCCTTCGATGGCGCCTGGTACGAGCAGGCCCTGCGTGCCCTGCCGACGCTGCCGGAAGAAAACTGAAGGCGGATTGATCCAGGCCACTGGTCGGGTTGGCAGGTAGATTGCTACTTTCACAGCCATTCCCGACCAGAAAGGCGCGCCCCGCGATGGTCTGCTCCTTGCCACGACTCGTCACCCTGCTTGTCCTGTCGCTCTGGCTGAGCGCCAGCGGCATCGCGCGCGCCGAAGTGGTGCGTATCGGCGCCGAAGATGACTGGTACCCCTACACCGCCTGGCGCGACGGCAAGATCGAGGGCATGTCCGCTGACATCGTCCGTGCCGCGTTTGCGGTCAGCGAGACGCCCATCGAACTGATGCCCTACCCCTACTCGCGCTGCATGGAGCTGACCCGCACCGGCGCCCTGCCCGCCTGCTTCAACACCACGCCGGACCCCGGCATCCGCGCCGCCTACCTGCTGCCACAGCAGGCGCTGTTCAGCGACAACATCCTGCTCTGGGGCCCTGTCGGAGAAGCGCCCGTCGAGGACCTGTCGGCGCTGGTTGGCAAGCGCGTGGCCGTCACCATCGGCTACACCTACGGCGAGCACTTCGACAATTACCCGGGCATCCGCCGCATCGCGGTGCGACGCGACATCAATGGCTTCCTGATGCTGCAGCGTGGCCGGGTGGACTATGTCATCGCCTTTCGCGGCACCACCCAGGCACTGCTGCGAGAGCGCCCGGAGCTGGCCGGGCAGTTCGCGGCCCTGGCGACCGTCCATCGCCCGCAGCTGTACCTGACCTTCTCACGCCACAACGCCCAGGCCGCCAGCCTGCTGCAGCGATTCGACGAGGGCATGCTGCGCATCAGGCAGGACGGCACCTACCAGCGCATCCTGGAGAAATGGCAACTGGCCGACGGGCAGACCGGGCCGCAGGGCTCTACACTGCACGAACGCCATAACAACAAGACGGAGTCACCATGAAGTCATTCGACGCTGACCTGATCGACGAGCTGGAAATCCTCGCCCTGTACAACCTGGACAATCACCAGGAAGGGCTCAAGGTGCACAACAACGCTTCATTCAAGGCGCAGGGGGCGATCACCCGCCTGCATGAGAAAGGCCTGGTCAGCCAGGCCGATGGCGGCTACCTGACCAGCCTCGGCATCGACGCCGCCGAACACGCCCAAGCCCTGCTCACCATCCTCTCGAAGCGCCAGACGACCGCGGCCTGAGACGCACCCCGGCAGTCTCGCGGGTAGCCTGCTGCGCCCCACGACACGCCCCTCAGCTGGACCTGCCCGCCGGCCGCCCTCAAGAGGCATGCCCGGCGGGCGATATAGCGTCACAGGCACTGCACTGGCGAGCACGCCGCTGATAGGCTTGCACCATCTCCAGTAGAGTTCGAGCATGACGCGCACGCAGGAAATCCGCCCCGACATCGACGATGGCATCGACCGCAAGGTGCTGGCACAGCTGCGCGCGCGCTTCCTGCGGATCAACCAGGGCCGCCTGCAGCGCGCCATGGAGGCCCTGTCGACGCGCCAGCAACTGGTGCTCAAGCTGCTGCCGCTGCTGCTGCACGTCAATCACCCGCTGTTACCCGGCTATGTCTCGGCCAGCACGCCTGCCGGCCTGAGCGGCTTCGAGCCGGATGACGGCAGCCTGGCCGAAGTCCAGCGCCTGACCCGCTCCTTCGTCTACAAGCCACGCCGTGGCCAGGGCTCAGCGCCGCTGCATGGCCTGTTCCTGATGGGCAGCCTGGGCACCGTGGCGCAGGCCGAACAGAGCGACATGGACCTGTGGCTGTGTCACGCGCCGAACCTGACGGCGCAGCAGCTGCAGGAACTGCGCAGGAAATGCGACCAGCTGGAGAGCTGGGCCGCCACCCAGGGCGCCGAGGTGCATGTCTTTCTGGTCGACCCGCAGCGCTTCACTCAGGGCGACCGCGAAGCGCAGCTGACCTCCGACGACTGCGGCACCACGCAGCATTACCTGCTGCTCGACGAGTTCTATCGCACGGCGATCTGGCTCGGTGGGCGCACGCCGATCTGGTGGCTGGTACCGGTGTACGAGGAGGCGCGCTACCACGATTACTGCCGCACGCTGCTGAACAAGCGCTTCGTCCGCGCCGAGGACGTGCTCGACCTCGGCCACCTGGCGCGCATCCCGCCGGAGGAGTTCATCGGCGCTGGCATGTGGCAGCTGTTCAAGGGCATCGAGTCGCCCTACAAATCCGCGCTCAAGCTGTTGCTCACCGAGGTCTACGCCAGCGAGCACCCGCAGGTCGAATGCCTGGCGCTGCGTTTCAAGCAGGCGGTCTTCGAGGGACGCCTGGACCTGGACGAGCTCGATCCGTACATCGTCGTCTATCGCCGCCTGGAGGAATACCTGATCGCCCGGGCCGATCAGGAGCGCCTCGAACTGATCCGCCGCTGCCTGTACCTCAAGGTGAACAAGAAGATCAGCCGCCCGCCCACCCGTGGCCGCGCCAAAAGCTGGCAACGCCTGCTGCTCGAACGCCTCACCGGCGAATGGGGCTGGCAGACGCGCCAGCTCGCGGTGCTCGACAGCCGCAGCCAGTGGAAGGTGCGCCAGGTCGCCGCCGAGCGCCGCGTCCTGGTCAACGAGCTGACCTACAGCTATCGCTTCCTCTCGCAGTTCGCGCGCAGCGCGCAGGCGGGCAGCTCACTCAACAACCGCGACCTCAACGTGCTGGGGCGGCGCCTCTACGCCGCCTTCGAACGCAAGGCCGGCAAGGTCGAGTTCATCAACCCCGGCATCGCCCCGGATCTGGCAGAAGACACCCTGACGCTGGTGCAGCATTCCACGGCCGAGGCGCCGAACGAGCATCAGTGGGCGCTGTTCCCCGGCAGCCTGAACGCCCAGGAATGGCCCGACTTCGCCCCGCTGAAGCGCTCCCGGGAGCTGATCGAACTGCTCGCCTGGTGCCATCGCAACAGTGTGATCGACAGCAGCACACGGCTGTCCCTGCACCCGGGCAGCAGCGACCTGAGCGACTTCGAGTTGTCCAACCTGATCGGCAGCCTGCAGCAGGCCTTCCCCCTGCCCCCGCCAGGCGTCGAGGAGCTGGCCCTGCTGCGCGCCAGCGTGCCCAGCCAGGTCCTGCTGCTGGTCAATGTCGGCGTCGACCCCTTGCCCCAGCACAGCCAGATGAACGTGCACATGACCTCAGGCCGCACCGACGCACTGGGCTACTCCGGAGTGCGCGAGAACCTGGTGCTGACCCTCGACCAGGTGGTGCTCAACAGCTGGAACGAACTGCAGGTCAGCCGCTATGACGGCAGCGACGCCCTGCTCGACTGCCTGCGCGACCTGCTCAACAGCCTGCCCACGGGCGGCCCGCAGCCCAGGGTGCAGGTGCGCTGCTACTGCCGCAACCGTGCGCCGGCGATTGCCGAACGCGTCGAAGAGCTGCTCAACGACCTGCTCGCCACCTACGCCGAAGGGCGCCAGTCGCGCTATCTGGTACAGATTCGCCAGCACTATCACGTGCTCCAGCTGACCCCCGGACAGGTCAGCCATGCCGCGCTGGGCGACCTGCCGGCGCTGCTGGACCACCTGGGCAGCGAGCAGGCGCGCTACAGCCCCCTGCACCTGGACCGCCACGCCCTCGACGGCGACGACCTGGCGCTGATCCTGCCGATGGGACGGCCGCAGTGCATCCAGCTGTTCTACCGCCTGCACGAAAGCAACGGCGAAGCCGAGCTGACCCTGCTCGACGAGCACAACGCGCTATGGCGCAGGCGCCTGCCGTTCCGCGACGAACAGAGCCTGCTGACGCCCCTACAACGCTTCCTGCAGTCGTTGCTGTATCGGCGCAACGCCATGCTGCCGCTGGATGGCAGCGACAATCCGGCGCCGCTGGAGATGCTCTACTACGAGCTGCTGCCGGCGGCGCCGCTGCGCGCCCAGCGCCTCGAGCGCCGGACGGCCCCCGAGTCGCAGGTCAGCCACCCGTTCTACGACGTGCAGGCCATCGTCGAGCCCGGTGACGGGCGCCAGCACCATGTCACGCTGTACTGCAACCACCGCGAGTTCTCCGAGCTGGAGTACGGGCGCGAGCTGTACCGCGCCGTCGCCCAGCACATCCTCGCGCAACGCGCCGGTGGCGAGCGCTACCCCTGCTACATCACCGACCTCGACCTGTCCGCCGTGCTGGCCGGCCAGCAGGCGCAGACCGTGCATTACCTGCGCTACAAGAGCGAGCTGGAAGACGCCCTGAACGCCGCCCTGCAGCAGGCCTAGTCGCGCATCGGCGCCTGTGGGTGGTTCAAGGCGTAGAGGTAGCAGCCAGCCATGCTGTGATTGTCGGCGACCCCGCCATAGCTGGCGGTGAAGGTCACCGGCAGACCGAGGTGCTGGTACAGCCAGCGGTCGCTGTCCGCCGGCGGCACCTCGGGGACCAGGTCACTGTCGTTGACCAGGCGATAGGTCGGCACCCCCAGCCCGTTGTAGTAGCTGGCGAAGGCCGGGGACGCCAGGCGCGGACTGGCGAAGTTGTAGTGCTGCAGCGGCCGCGACGGCCAGCGTTCGCGCAGGTCCGCCACGGCCAGACTGCTCAGGGCGCAGCCCAGGCTGTGCCCGCACACCCAGAGCAGCCCCTGTGACCGCAGATCATCCAGCGCCAGCAGAGCCTGATCGCGCAGCGACGCATAGAGCTTGAGGAAGCCGTCGTGAACCAGGCCGGCGCCGGCCTGCCAGGGGTAGTCGCGCTGGTCCAGGTCGAGGTCGTCGAGCCAGTCCTGCACCGACTCGGTACCGCGAAACACCAGGTAACAATCACCCTGCGGATCACGCGCGGCAAAACCGAACGGCTCCGACTCGTTGAACAGGTGCCACTCGCTGAGCACGCTCCAGATCGGCGCTGACAGCGTCCAGCCCTCGAGTTGCGGCGCCTGCCAGTGAAAGTGCTGCGGCTTGCGCGGGCGCTGCTGCGCCAGCCACTGCTCGTACTGATCGTAGGCAGTCATAACCAGCTCGGCGCAGAGCAGGGCGCGCGAGAGCTGGTAGGTAGGCGGGAAATACAGGGGCAGACTGGACATGGCGGGGCCTCCTTGCCGTTAGCGGGAAACCTCACTCTAGACCAGCCAGGGCGGAGCGTCAGCGATCGTATTCGCCAGCCGCTTCGGGTTGATACTCGACCGCCAGCAGGGTCAGCTTGAGTACCTTGCCACCCGGCGCCGGCCAGTCGATGTGCTGACCGGCGGACAGGCCGAGCAACGCGCTGCCAACGGGCGCGAGAATGCTGACCTTGCCCTCGCCGCCGGCATCCTCCGGGTAGACCAGGGTCAGGTGGTAGTCCTTGCCGCTGCTCTCCTCGCGGCAATGCACCCGCGAATTCATGGTCACCACGCCTGCCGGCACTTCGTCGTGCCCCACCACTTCGGCACGATCCAGCTCGGCCTGCAACGCAGCAGCGCCAGGCCCGAACTCGTCCAGACTGTCGAGCAAACGCTCCAGACGCTGCAGATCGAGGCGGGTAACGGTGATGGTAGGTGTGCTGTTCATGATGCCGGGCGGTCTCCTTACGTAGGCCATAAAAAAGCAAAACCCCGCCCGAAGGCGGGGTTTAAGCTGACTGTCTGGTCGACCCTAACACAGCCGGGCAAATAAACAAGAGTGCCAGGTCAACGGGCCTGTCGACGCTGTTGCAGGCGTTGTTCGGCTGCCTGGCAGATCAGCCTGCGCCTGGCATTGTCGGCCGTTCCCCAGTCGAGAATTTCCTGCAGGGTGCGGCCACAGCCCAGGCACTGGTCATGCTCGTCGAGGCAGCACTGGCGCCGACACGGCGACTGCGGCGGCCTCTCCGTAGGCTCAGAGCTCATCGAACTCCAGCTCGGCGCCCGACTGCTCGAGCGTGATGCGTACCAGCATCTCGCCGAGCTGCTCGTCGCTGGTGTCGCAGATCCAGCGCCCGTCGGCCTCGTCGTAGTCGAAGTGGAAACCACCGGAACGCGCCGCCAGCCACAGCTGACGAATCGGCTCCTGGCGACTGAAGATCAGCTGGCTGCCGTTATCGAAGCGCACGGTCAGCACGCCGCCGCTGTTCTCCAGGTCGACGTCCAGGCCGCTGTCGTCGAAGATGTCTTCCACCGCCTGCTGGGTGGCATCGACCAGGTCGTGAAAGCGGGCTTCGCTCAGGCTCATTGGGGTATCCTCACAAGGTGCAGCACGTGCAAAAAATAGGCGAAAACCTCAGGCCGCAACAGCCAGCCTAGGCGCAAAGGTGGCGACGGTACTCGCCCGGACTCTGTCCCGTCCAGCGGCGAAACGCTCGCGCCAGCGAACCCGGCTCGCTGAAGCCGACCAGAAAGGCGACCTCGGCCAGCTCCAGCGCCGGATCTCGCAGGTAATGCAACACCAGCTGCTGCCGCGTCTCGTCGACCAGTTGGCTGAACGATAGCCCGCCTTCGCGCAGGCGCCGCTGCAGGGTCCTCGGGCTCAGCGCCAGGGCAGCGGCGATGCCCTCGAGATCCGGCCCGCGTTCGGGTAACTGACGCGCCAGTTCGACCCGCGCGCGGTCGAGCACGCTGTTGCCCTGGTTGAGTTCGCTCAGCAGGCGATCGGCATAGGCGTCGAGCATCCCGCGCACCTGCGCGTCGGCCTGGCCCAGGGGCACGGCGAGCAGGCGCTTGGGAAAGACCAGTGCGTTGTCGGCCTGATCGAACAGCACCGGGCAACGAAAGATGCGCTCATGCTCGCGGGTATCGGCCGGCGCCGAATGCTGGAACCGGACCTCGGTCGGGGCGATGTCCAGACCGCTGATCCAGCGCCCGAAGCTGACCCAGCCGGCCAGGGTCTCCTCGCTCAGCTGACGCTGCTGTTGCGCCAGCAGGGGCTGCCAGCTGTGCGCGACCAGCGGTTCGCAACCCGCTCGCGGCGGCTCGTCCTCGAGCAGCACCAGGCCCAGGTTACCCACCAGCGAGGCGTAGCGCGCCTGCCGGTGCAGGGCATCGGCAAGGGTCGCGCAGCTCATGATCAGGTAGCCGAGCACGCCGTAATAACCGGGACGCACCGACTCCCCCAGATGCAGGCCCAGGCAGGGGTCATCGCTCAGCCGCATGCCCTCGCCCAGCAGGGTGAGATAGGCGCTGGCGGCGATACGCTGATCGCGCTGGTTGAGCGCCTCCGGACCGAGCTGGGCATGCGCGAGCAGGACCTCGGGGGCGATGCCCAGGCGCTGCAGGTGTTCGACCAGACCTTGCAGGTAGGCCACGGAGACCGAGCCGGCCAGAATTGCGGGATTGTCCATCGAGCCTCCTCGTTACTTGGCGCATGCTAACCCACGCGGCCGCGAAAGCCCTCCAGACCGGCGCCAGGCGGGCAGGCCGATTGGGCCAGCGCCCCGCCAGGCGGGCGCCTGGCGCATAGGCAAGGTGGCGGGGGGTCGGTATACTCCGGCGCAATTCACGCTTATTTTCAAGGACTGCCCCATGAAGCGACTGACCCTCGCGCTCCTCGCCGCCGTTTGCCTGCTGGCCGGCTGCGGTCAGAAAGGCCCGCTGTACCTGCCGGGCGACGACAACGCCGGTAACAGCCGAGACCGTTTCGAACTCTGACAGGAGCCTGCCATGGAAGCCTTCAACTACCGCGACGGTGAGCTGTTCGCGGAAGGCGTCGCCTTGTCCGCGCTGGCCCAGCGCTTCGGCACGCCCACCTACGTCTACTCGCGCGCCCACATCGAAGGGCAGTACCGCGCCTATGCCGACGCCCTGAGCGGCATGCCGCACCTGGTCTGCTTCGCGGTCAAGGCCAACTCCAACATCGGCGTGCTGAACGTGCTGGCCCGCCTTGGCGCCGGCTTCGACATCGTCTCCAGCGGCGAGCTGGAGCGTGTACTGGCCGCCGGTGGCGACCCCAGCCGCATCGTCTTCTCCGGCGTCGGCAAGAGCCGTGACGACATGCGTCGCGCCCTGGAAGTCGGCGTGCACTGCTTCAACGTCGAATCCAGCGTCGAGCTGGAGCGCCTGCAGAAGGTCGCCGCCGAGCTGGACGTCAAGGCGCCGGTTTCGCTGCGGGTCAACCCGGACGTGGACGCCGGTACCCACCCGTACATTTCCACCGGCCTCAAGGAAAACAAGTTCGGCATCGACATCGAGCAGGCCGAGGCGGTCTACGCCCGTGCCGCCGAGCTGCCGAACCTGGAAGTGATCGGCGTCGATTGCCACATCGGCTCGCAGCTGACCACCCTCGAACCCTTCCTCGACGCCCTGGACCGCCTGCTGCTGCTGGTCGACAGGCTGGCCGCACGCGGCATCACCATCAGGCACCTGGATCTCGGGGGCGGCCTCGGCGTGCAGTATCGCGACGAACAGCCACCGCTGGCCGGCGACTACATCGCCGCCGTGCGCAAGCGCCTGACAGGGCGTGACCTGTCGCTGGTGTTCGAGCCGGGCCGCTTCATCGTGGCCAACGCCGGCGTGCTGCTGACCCAGGTCGAGTACCTCAAGCACACCGAGCACAAGGACTTCGCCATCATCGACGCGGCGATGAACGACCTGATCCGCCCGGCGCTGTACCAGGCCTGGATGGATGTGTCGGCAGTGCAGCCACGCGCAGGCGAGGCGCGCAACTACGACCTGGTCGGGCCGATCTGCGAGACCGGCGACTTCCTCGCCAAGGACCGCCAGCTGGTGCTGGCCGAGGGCGACCTGCTGGCCGTGCGCTCGGCAGGTGCCTACGGCTTCGTCATGAGCTCCAACTACAACACCCGCGGCCGTGCCGCCGAGGTGCTGGTGGATGGCGAGCAGGCATTCGAAGTGCGCCGCCGCGAAACCGTCCAAGAGCTCTACGCCGGCGAAAGCCTGCTGCCGGCCTGAGGGCGACGCCATGCTATTGCGCTTTACCAAGATGCACGGCCTGGGCAATGACTTCATGGTCCTCGACCTGATCAGCCAGCACGCCCACGTGCAACCCAAGCATGCCAAGCAGTGGGGCGATCGCCACACCGGCGTCGGTTTCGACCAGCTGCTGATCGTCGAGCCGCCGAGCCATCCGGACGTCGATTTCCGCTACCGCATCTTCAACGCCGACGGCTCCGAGGTGGAGCAGTGCGGCAACGGTGCGCGCTGCTTCGCCCGCTTCGTGCTGGACAAGCGCCTGACCACCAAGAAGGTCATTCGCGTCGAGACCAAGAGTGGCGTGATCGAGCTGCGCGTGCAGAACGACGGCCAGGTCTGCGTGAACATGGGCGCACCGCGCCTGCAGCCCGAGCAGGTGCCCTTCCAGGCCGAGCAGGCTGCGCTCAGCTATCGCGTCGATGTCGACGGCCAGAGCGTCGAGCTGGCGGCCCTGTCGATGGGCAACCCGCACGCCGTGCTGCGCGTCGACAGCGTCGACGATGCGCCGGTGCACGCACTCGGGCCGAAGCTGGAACACCATGCGCGCTTCCCGCAGCGGGTCAACGTCGGCTTCCTGCAGGTGCAGAACCGCAGGCAGGCGCGCCTGCGCGTGTGGGAGCGCGGCGCGGGTGAGACCCAGGCCTGCGGCACCGGCGCCTGCGCCGCAGCGGTCGCGGCCATTCGCCAGGGCTGGATGGATTCGCCCGTGCAACTGGAACTGCCAGGCGGCAAACTGTCCATCGAATGGGCAGGCGAAGGTCAGCCGGTTATGATGACCGGACCCGCTGCCCGCGTATACGAAGGACAGGTTCGCCTATGACCGACCAGCAGGATTCGCCCAAACCGCTCGACTCGGAAACGGTCGCCGCCTACCTGCGCCTGCACCCGGAGTTCTTCATCGACCATGAAGAACTGATTCCCGAACTGCGCATTCCGCACCAGCCCGGCAACGCCGTGTCGCTGGTGGAGCGCCAGGTCAAGCTGCTGCGCGAGCGCAACATCGAGATGCGCCATCGCCTCGGCCAGCTGATGGACGTGGCCCGCGACAATGATCGCCTGTTCGACAAGACCCGCCGTCTGGTGCTCGACCTGCTCGATGCCGGCAGCCTGGAAGAAGTGGTCGGCATCGTCGAAGACAGCCTGCGCCACGAGTTCCAGGTGCCGTTCGTGGGCCTGATCCTGTTCAGCGACAACAAGCTGCCGGTGGGCCGCTCGGTCAGCTCGGCCGAGGCCCATCAGCAGATCGGCGGCCTGCTCAGCGGCGGCAAGACCATCTGCGGCGTGCTGCGCCCGCATGAGCTGGAGTTCCTCTTCGGCAAGGAGGACGCCGCCCAGGTCGGCTCCGCCGCCGTGGTCGGCCTCACCCACCAGGGCCTGCATGGCGTGCTGGCCATCGGCAGTGTCGATCCACAGCACTACAAGAGCTCGCTGGGCACCCTGTTCCTGGGCTACATCGCCGAAGTCCTGGCCCGCGTGCTGCCCAGCTTCTCGACGCCGCTGCGCTCAGTGCGCTAGAAGCAGCCATAAGCCGCACGCTTCAAGCTGCACGAGACAGGCAGACCGAACGCTTTCACTTGGAGCTTGTAGCTTGAAGCTTGAAGCCCACCTCGACGCCTACCTCGAACACCTGCGCCGCGAGCGCCAGGTGTCGGCGCACACCCTCGACGGCTATCGTCGCGACCTCGGCAAGCTGCAGGCCTTCTGTGAAGCCGAAGGCCTGCACGCCTGGAGCGAGCTGGACACGCGCAACCTGCGTCGCCTGATCGCCCGCCTGCATCAGCAGGGGCTCTCCAGCCGCAGCCTGGCGCGCCTGCTCTCGGCCACGCGCGGCCTCTATCAGTACCTGCTGCGCGAAGGCCTGTGTCGCCATGACCCGGCCACCGGCCTGAGCCCGCCCAAGCGCGAACGGCGCCTGCCACGCACCCTGGATGCCGACCGCAGTGCACAGCTGCTGGACGGCGCGGTGGAGGACGATTTCATCGCCCGCCGCGACCAGGCGATGCTCGAACTGTTCTATTCCTCCGGCCTGCGCCTGTCCGAGCTGGTCGGCCTCGATCTCGACGGCCTCGACCTGAACGCCGGCCTGGTGCGCGTACGCGGCAAGGGCAACAAGGTGCGTGAGCTGCCAGTGGGCAGCCTGGCACGCCAGGCACTGGAGCAGTGGCTGGCACTGCGCGCGCTGGCCAGGCCGAGCGACGGCGCGGTCTTCATCAGCCAGCAGGGGCGCCGTCTCGGCGCGCGCGCGGTGCAGCTGCGGGTCCGCCAGGCCGGCGTCCGCGAGCTGGGCCAGCACCTGCACCCGCACATGCTGCGTCACAGCTTCGCCAGCCACATGCTGGAGTCCTCGCAGGACCTGCGTGCGGTGCAGGAGCTGCTGGGCCATGCCGACATCGCCACCACGCAGATCTACACCCATCTGGACTTCCAGCACCTGGCCAGCGTCTACGACCAGGCCCATCCACGCGCCAAGCGCAAAGGCGGTTGCGAATGAGCATTGAACTGATCACTTTCGACCTCGACGACACCCTGTGGGACGTCACGCCGGTCATGCAGGACGCCGAGGCGGCCCTGCGCAACTGGCTGGCCCTGCACGCGCCACGCCTCGGCGCAGTACCGGTCGAACACCTGTGGGCGGTGCGCAGCCGCCTGCTCGATGCCGAGCCGATGCTCAGGCACCGCCTCAGCGAGCTGCGCCGGCGCATCCTGTTCCACGCGCTGGAAGATGCCGGCTACGCTCACGGCGAGGCGCAGACGCTGGCCGAGGCCGGCTTTCAGGTCTTCCTCAGTGCGCGTCACCAGGTCGAGCTGTTCACCGATGTGCATCCGACCCTGGAGGCACTGGCCGAGCGTTTCCGTCTCGCGGTGATCACCAACGGCAATGCCGACGTGCGCCGCCTCGGTCTGTCCGAATACTTCCAGTTCGCGCTCTGCGCCGAGGAGCTGGGGGTCGGCAAGCCCGACCCGAAACCCTTCCTCGAAGCCCTAGGGCGGGCCGGCGTGGCTGCCGAGCGCGCGGTGCACATCGGCGATCACCCGAGCGACGATATCGCCGGGGCCAAGGCCGCCGGCCTGCGCGCCATCTGGTTCAACCCGCAGGGGCGGGCGTGGGAGGGCGAAACCACGCCGGACGCACAGATCGCCAGCCTGGCCGAGCTGCCGGCGCTGCTGGGCAGCTGGGTGCGCTAGACGCCGGGCACAAAAAACCGCCACGAGGGCGGTTTCTTGTTACGCAGCGTCGTCAGATAGGACGGCTACCGTACTTGCTGTCGGGCTTCTTGGGCGGATCGGCGACCACATTGGGCTCGACTTCCTGCACCTTGCCGCCACGCGCCAGGAATTCCTCCATGGCCTGGGCCAGCGCGTCGCGCTCTTTCTGCTTGGCCTCGACGCTGGGCATCTCGTCGACTTCAACGGCTTTGGCCTTGCTCTTCTTGCTGCTGCTGGCTACGACCTCGCCGTCGCCATCATCGCCGCTGTCACCGTCATCGGCCGCAGCGGCCAGCTCCTCACCGTCGTCCTCGTCAGCCCCGTCCAGATCGTCTTGTTCCAGGTCTTCGTCGCTCATGTTCAACCTCATGACTTGCGAAAAGCAGGTTAGTTATAGCCCAGTCGTGCGGCGCGTACCGCCCGACCGGAAAAAATTCAAATGACCTCGCCGTGCAGGGTAGCCACCAGTCGCCGAGCCCCACCATGATCGCGATGCTCGCCCAGGTAGATGCCCTGCCAGGTCCCCAGCGCCAGCTGTCCATCCTGTATCGGCAGCTGGAGCTGAAAGCCCAGCAGACTGCCCTTGAAGTGCGCCGGCAGATCATCCGGCCCTTCGTAATCGTGCTCGTAGCCCGTCTCGCCCTGCGGCACCAGATGGTTGAAGAAACGCTCGAAATCGCGGCGCACCGCAGGGTCGGCGTTCTCGTTGACCGTCAGCGAAGCCGAGGTGTGCTGCAGCCACAGGTGCAACAGACCGACACGCATCCGCGCCAGTTCCGGCAGTGCCGCCAGTACTTCCTCCGTCACCAGATGAAAACCGCGCTCACGCGGATGCAGGCTGATGATGCGTTGCTGCCACATGCCGTTCTCGCTCTCGATGGCTCCAGCGCGCGCATTCTAGCGTGCTGCCAGAAAAAACAAAGGGCGCCAAAAGGCGCCCTTGTCATTTCCACCGACGCTTACTTCTTGCCGGTGAACTCCGGATAGGCTTCCATACCGCACTCGGCGATATCCACACCCTCGTACTCTTCTTCTTCGCTGACGCGCAGGCCGATCACCGCCTTGATGACGCCCCAGACGATCAGGCTGGCGATGAACACCCAGGCGAAGATGCTGGCGATACCCAGCAGCTGCGCGCCCAGGGAAGCGTCGCTGTTGGTCAGGCAGACGGCCAGCAGGCCCCAGATGCCGACCACGCCGTGCACGGAGATGGCACCGACCGGATCGTCGATCTTGATCTTGTCCAGGCCGAGGATGGAGAACACCACCAGCACGCCACCGACGCCGCCGATCAGGGTGGCCTGCAGGGCGCTCGGGGTCAGCGGCTCAGCGGTGATGGCAACCAGGCCAGCCAGGGCACCGTTCAGCGCCATGGTCAGGTCGGCCTTGCCGAACAGGATGCGGGCGACGATCAGTGCGGCGATCAGACCACCGGCGGCGGCCATGTTGGTGTTGGTGAACACCTGGGCAACGGCGTTGGCGTCTTCGATGGTGCTCATCTTCAGCTGCGAGCCGCCGTTGAAGCCGAACCAGCCCATCCACAGGATGAAGGTACCCAGGGTCGCCAGCGGCAGGTTGCAGCCCGGAATGGCGTTGACCTGGCCATTGGCGCCGTACTTGCCCTTGCGGGCACCCAGCAGCAGCACGCCAGCCAGAGCGGCGGCAGCACCAGCCATGTGCACGACACCGGAACCGGCGAAGTCCAGGAAGCCGGCTTCGTTGAGGAAGCCCGAGCCCCATTTCCAGAAGCCCTGTACCGGGTAGATGAAGCCGGTCATGACCACGGCGAAGGCCAGGAAGGCCCACAGCTTCATGCGCTCGGCAACGGCACCGGAGACGATCGACATGCAGGTCGCGGCGAACACCACCTGGAAGAAGAAGTCCGAACGGGCCGAGTAGTACGGCGCGTCGTCGCCACCCGCGAGAACCGCTTCGGCGGTGTTCTCGTCACCGATCAGGAAGCCCAGGCTCGGGAAGATGCCGCCTTCCGGGCTGGAGTACATGATGTGGTAGCCGATCACCAGGTACATGACGCTGGCAACGGCGTACAGGGCGACGTTCTTGGTCAGGATCTCGGTGGTGTTCTTGGCGCGGACCAGGCCGGATTCGAGCATGGCGAAACCAGCCGCCATCCACATCACCAGGGCACCACAGATCAGAAAGTAGAAGGTATCGAAGCCGTACTGCAATGCAGTCAATGCTGTGTTATCCATGTTTCACCTCTTGCCGGCGCTTTCGTTGTGCGCTGTTCGGTTAGAACGTCCAGGTTGGCGCCGGACGCGTTCCGTATGCTTTACAAGTCTTTGTCACGCTTGCCCTGGATGACCGGGCCCCCTTGCACCGCAAGGCGATCAGGCATTCCCATCACTAGGCAGCGCGCAAGACCCGAGAGGGTCTGGCACGGCAGAGCGGCGAGGACCTCGCCAGCTCCGGCATTCGCCCTCGAAATCGGCGCAAGAGCAGAATTCGAGGACAAAAGGGCTCCTAGCCCTGCGAAAGTTCGCAGAGTCATGGGTTTCACTCCTGGGGCGTGGGGTTCGGAGGCGGTTTAGATCGCGTCGGTATCGGTTTCGCCGGTACGGATGCGAATCGCCTGTTCCAGGTTGACTACGAAAATCTTGCCGTCACCGATCTTGCCGGTGTTGGCCGCCTTGGTGATGGCTTCGATAACGCGGTCCAGCTGGTCGTCAGCGATGGCCACGTCGATCTTCACCTTGGGCAGGAAGTCGACCACGTACTCGGCACCGCGATACAGCTCGGTATGGCCTTTCTGGCGGCCGAAGCCCTTGACCTCGGTGACGGTAATGCCCTGCACGCCGATCTCCGACAGCGACTCGCGCACGTCGTCGAGCTTGAACGGCTTGATGATGGCAGTGACTAGCTTCATGAAACTCTCTCCCGTGTAAGGTGGACTTGCCCCAGGAATTACGAACCCGGTTCAAGTCTAAGCGCAGTGTCTGGCTTTTGTAATGCATCGACCGCCCCAGCCTGGCGTGGTCGATACCCACCAACCGCTCCCGACGAAACACTCCCCCGCTTCGTCCGACACACCGGTACTGCATCGGTGCATGCGTCGCTGGGGTCTAAGCAGAAAGCTTGCCATCTCCATAAAATCGCCATCTTTCAGGGCCTTACCGTCACCTTGGGGCCAAGGGCCATGACCCAGGCGGAAGCGGACGCACAAAATTGGTGCAGAGACGCGCCTGACGGCGCTCTCAAATCGTGCAGCCGCTCGCCAAACGCCCTGCCAGCACCTGCGTGGTACACTGCCGGCCACCTGCACCCGGAACCTGACCATGCTGCCGCCCAAAGCCCTGCTCGACACTCTCAGTAGCCACGCCTCGCGCCTGTTCAGCGGCGACAGCCCGCTGCCGCGCGCAGAACTGGAAGCGCAGTTCAAGGCCCTGCTGCAAAGCGGCTTCAGCAAGCTGGAGCTGGTCAGCCGGGAAGAGTTCGATAGCCAGATGGTGGTTCTGGCCCGCACCCGCGCACGCCTGGAGGCGCTGGAAGCCAAGGTCGCCGAGCTGGAAGCCAAGCTGAACCCACCCGCCGATTGAGCCGCCGGGCAGCGAAGACGCAGGTCGTTTTCAATGCCCCTGCCAGGTGGGTCCTGATCAAGGAGAGATCATGTCCCTGGCCATCGTTCACAGCCGTGCCCAGATCGGCGTCGAAGCGCCTGCCGTGACCATCGAGGCCCATCTGGCCAATGGTCTGCCCGCCCTGACCCTGGTCGGCTTGCCGGAAGCTGCGGTCAAGGAAAGCAAGGACCGCGTGCGCAGCGCCATTCTCAACTCGGCCTTCGACTACCCGAACAGGCGCATCACCCTCAACCTGGCACCCGCCGACCTGCCGAAGGATGGCGGCCGCTTCGACCTGGCCATCGCGCTGGGCATTCTCGCCGCCAGCGGCCAGGTGCCCTGCGCGTCCGTCGCCGACTACGAATGCCTCGGCGAGCTGGCGCTGTCCGGCGCCGTGCGCCCCGTCCAGGGCGTGCTGCCTGCGGCGCTGGCCGCGCGCGATGCCGGGCGCACCCTGCTGGTGCCACAGGCCAACGCCGAAGAGGCCAGCCTGGCGTCGGGCCTCAAGGTGATTGCCGTCGAGCACCTGCTGCAGGTCGCCGCGCACCTGAATGGCAGCGCCCCGCTGCAACCCTATGTGGCGCAGGGCCTGCTGCGGCAGACCCTGCCCTACCCGGACCTGGCGGAGGTCCAGGGCCAGCTGGCCGCCAAGCGCGCCCTGCTGGTGGCGGCAGCCGGCTCGCACAACCTGCTGTTCAGCGGCCCGCCCGGTACCGGCAAGACCCTGCTGGCCAGCCGCCTACCCGGGCTGCTGCCTCCTCTGGACGAAAGCGAAGCGCTGCAGGTCGCCGCGATCCATTCGGTGGCCAGCCATGCGCCGCTGCAGCACTGGCCGCAGCGACCCTTCCGCACCCCGCACCACAGCGCTTCCGGGCCGGCGCTGGTGGGCGGTGGCAGTCGCCCGCAACCGGGCGAGATCACCCTGGCGCACATGGGCGTGCTGTTCCTCGATGAATTGCCGGAGTTCGACAGGAAGGTGCTCGAAGTCCTGCGCGAGCCGCTGGAGAGTGGCCATATCGTCATCGCCCGGGCGCGGGACAAGGTGCGCTTCCCCGCACGGTTCCAGCTCGTCGCCGCCATGAACCCGTGCCCCTGTGGCTATCTCGGCGACCCGAGCAACCGTTGCCGCTGCACCCCGGAACAGATTCAGCGCTATCGCGGCAGGCTCTCCGGGCCGCTGCTGGACCGTATCGACCTGCACCTCACGGTCGCCCGTGAAAGCACCGCGCTGGAGGTGGCCCCGCAGGACGGCGAGAGCACGGCGCAGGCTGCCGCCAAGGTGGCCATGGCCCGTGACCGGCAACTGCAGCGCCAGGGCGTGGCCAACGCCTTTCTCGACCTGCCGGGCCTGCGCCAGCACTGCGCGCTGCAGCCAACGGACCGCCAGTGGCTGGAAAACGCCTGCGAGCGCCTGGGCCTGTCCCTGCGCGCGGCCCACCGCGTGTTGAAGGTGGCCCGCACCCTGGCCGACCTGGCGCAGGAACCGCAGATCAGCCGCGCCCACCTGGCCGAAGCGCTGCAGTATCGGCCCAGCGTCGGCTAGCCGGCGGTCAGCGAAAGCGCTCGACTTCCTGGCGCAGCTGCGCTGCCAGGCGGTCCAGCTCGCGCGCGGTGTCCGCCAGGTTGGCGACCACTTCGCGCTGCTCGCCGTTGGCCTGGGCGATGCTCTGCAGGTTGCTGCTGAGCACGTTGGCGGTGCTGCTCTGCTCGCTGGTCGCCGTGGTGATGGCGGCGAACTGCTCACCCGCCGCCTCGCTCTGCTCGCTGATCTGCGCCAGCGCCGCCGCCACCTTGGCATTGCGCTCGAGACCGTCCTGCATCAGTTGGCGGCCCTGCTCCATGGTGGCGATGGCGCTGTTGGTCTCGCTCTGGATGCTACCGATCATCGTCGAGATTTCATTGGTCGCTTCGCGGGTACGTCCGGCCAGGCTGCGCACCTCGTCGGCGACCACGGCGAAGCCCCGCCCCTGCTCGCCGGCGCGGGCCGCCTCGATGGCGGCGTTGAGCGCCAGCAGGTTGGTCTGGTCGGCAATCGCGGTGATCACACTGACGATGCCGCCGATTTCCTGCGAACGCTGGCCAAGGCCGTTGATGACCGTTGAGGTCTGCTCCAGGGCTTCGGCGATCTGTACCAGCGCTTCCGATGCCTGATCCATCGAGGTGCGACCGATACGCGTCTGTTGCGCATTCTCGCTGGCCAGACGCTCGGTGTTGCGCATGTTGTCGGCGATGTTCTGCGAGGTGGCACTGAACTCCTCGACCGCACCGGCCATGCTGCTGATCTCGCCGGACTGCTGATCGATCCCCTGGTAGGCGTCGCGCGAGAGCGTCGACAACGCCTGGGAACGCGAACTGACGTCCTGGGCCGCGACCCGGATACCCGCCACCATGGTCGCCAGTGCCTCGCCCATGCGGTTGAAGCTGCGCGCCAGCTCGCCGATTTCGTCCTCGCTGGACTGCGTCATCCGCGCACCGAGGTCGCCGGCACCGAGGGCCTGGGCCTGCTGGACCAGGTCGCCGAGCGGGCGCAGCTTGCGCCGCAGCAGCAGGACCACGGCAATCACCGCCAGCAGCAGGGTGAGCGCGCTGCCGATGGCCAGCTGCGTGCCGACACGCCAGGTCACGGCCTGGATCTCCTCGCGCGGCATGCTCGCCAGCACCGTCCAGGGTCCCCCAGCGAACGGCATCGCGACGCTGTAGAACTCGTCCTGGCCGTCACTCCAGAAACCACCCGTACCGGTGTTGGCAACGCGCTCGCTGAGCCCTGCCGGCAGGCTGCTCATGGCCGCGGCACCGGCGGGCGCCACCAGCCACTTGCCCTGCTCGTCGAGAATCGCCAGCGAGCCGGTGCTGCCGATACGGAAATCGGTGAGGTTGCGCATCTGCAGCTTCTGCGCGTCGGTGTAGTCGAAGCCGACGAAGAGCACCGCGATGACCCGCCCGCCGGCATCACGAACCGGGGTGTACTGGGTCATGTAGAAACGGTCGAACAGCAACGCACGTCCGACATAGCCCTGGCCGGCCAGCAGCTTCTGGTAGGCCGGATGCTGATGGTCGAGCACGGTGCCCAGCGCCCGCGTACCGTCCTGCTTGGTGAGGGAGGTGGTGATGCGCACGAACTCATCGCCATCACGCACGAATACCGTCGCCACACCGGCGGTCATGCGGGTGAAGTCATCGACCTCGGTGAACTCGTTGTTGAGCCGGGTCGCGCCGAGATAAAGCGCTGGCGCCTGCAGGCTGCCGACCGTCACGCGCTCGTCGCTGCGCAGTTGCACACCGCCGCTGAAGCGTTGCTCGAACAGACCGGCGAGGCGTTGCGTGCTGTCACGCAGGCTGCCATGAAAGGTGGCCAGCTGATCCGCCAGCAGGCGGGCTTCACTGCCCAGGTGCTCGGCGCGGGTGACCAGGTTGGCGTTGTCCAGCGAACGCAGCGCGAACACCGTGCTGAGGCTGATCAACAGGACCAGCATCGACGCCAGGGCGACGGCCAACTGCAGTGCGATACGAGAGCGTGGAGGGGTCATGGAGGCCTCTCTGAGCCTGGCGCGAGGTGGCAGGCGACAAGAAATGAACAGGCAAGGTCATCGTACGACCTCGTGGAGGGCGCAGGAGGATACCTGAGTATTATGCTTGGTCAATCGACAGGTTGCCGAATGGCCATCATTTGTTATCAAAACCCTGTATCGGCCGCTAAAGCATTCTCTCCACCTGCGGCAGCTGCATCGCCGCCACCTCCGCCAGCAGGTAGTCGCGCAAGCGCTGCAAACGCGCCTGGGCGCGATGCTCACGCGGCCACACCAGATAATAGCTGTCGCCACTGAACACCGCCGTCGGCCAGGGCAAGCCGAGGCGCCCCGCGTTGACGTCTTCGGCCACCATCAGCAGGTCACCGATGGAGACGCCATAGCCGCGTGCCGCCGCGACGATGCCCAGTTCGAGCATGTCGAACAGCTGGCCGGTCTTCAGCGGCACCTGCTCGCCGAGGCCGGTGGCCTGCAGCCAGCGCCGCCAGTCGCGGCGGTCCGGTGTCGGGTGCAGCTGCTCGGCCGCCTGCAGGCGCGCCAGCGGCCAGCCGCCGGCCTCGCTGTCCGCAGCGGCGCAGACCGGGATCAGCCACTCCTCGAACAGCAGAACGCTGTCCCACTCCTCGGGGAACTGGCCGTCGGACAGCAGCACGGCGCAGTCGAAGGGCTCATGGCGGAAATCGACCTTGTCGACGTCCATCCAGGCACTGGTCAGCTGCACCTCGCTGTCCGGGTTGGCCAGGCGAAAGTGCGACAGCCGCGCCAGCAGCCAGCGCATGGTCAGGGTCGACGGCGCCTTCAGGCGCAGTACCTGGTCATCGACACGCAAGGCGCCACTGGAACGCTCCAGGGCATCGAAGCCCTCGCTCAGGCCGGGCAGCAGGGCACGTGCAGGGTCGGTCAGCTGCAGGCTGCGCCCGCGCCGCTCGAACAGACGACAGCTGAAGTAGCCCTCGAGCGTACGGATATGACGGCTTACCGCGCTCTGGGTGATGGCCAGTTCCTCGGCGGCGCGGGTGAAGGAGGCGTGACGCGCAGCAGCCTCGAAGGCACGCAGCGCATAGAGCGGAGGCAGGCGCCGGCTCACGGCATCGATCCATGAGTTTGAGTCATGTCATTCATGGCTATTTTCCTTTTGCTGGCCATGGGACGAAACCACAGAATAGCTGTCATTGCGACTCTCCAGACAGCCTGGAGGGGCTTATCCTGCCGAAGTTTTACTCATCATGAAGAATGTTCTTGGCCACGAGCTGGGCGCCCTGCTGCGCCTGGCCGGCCCACTAGTCTCCGCCCAACTGGCACACGCGCTGATGATCTTCACCGACACGCTGATGATGGCGATGCTCGGCCCTCAGCAACTGGCCGGCGGCGCGCTGGGCGCCACCTGCTATTTCATCTTCTCGATCTTCTGCACCGGGGTGGTCGCCGCCGTCGGCAGCCTGGTCGCCATTCGCCATGGCGCAGGTGATCCCGAGGGCGTCACCCGCCTGACCCAGAACGGCCTGTGGCTCGCCGTGGCCCTGGCCGTCGCCAGCGCGCTGTGCCTGAATGCACTGGGGCCGCTGCTGCCCCACCTGGGCCAGGACCCCGCCGCCGCCAGCCAGGCCATGGCCTTTCTCCACCCGCTGTCGCTGGCCCTGCCCGGCTACCTGTGCTTCATGGTCCTGCGCGGCTTCACCAGCGCCATCGGCCATCCCGGCCCGGTGATGACCATCAGCGTGATCGGCACGGCAGCCAACTTCGTCATCAACTATGCGCTGATCAAGGGCTGGTTCGGCTTGCCCGACCTCGGCCTGGGCGGCATCGGCATGACCACCGCGCTGGTCAGCAGCAGCATGGCGCTGGCCCTGGCGCTGTACATCAAGCTCGCCCCGACCTACCGCCCCTACCCGCTGCGCGCCGGCCTTGGCCGCCCGCAGCGCGGGGAGATGCGTGCCCTGCTGCGCCTGGGCCTGCCCATCGGCGGCACCTACGCCGCCGAGCAAGGGCTGTTCACCTTCGCCACGCTGTGCATGGGCGCCCTCGGCAGCGTGCAACTGGCGGCCCACCAGATCGCCATGCAGACGGTGGCGCTGGCCTTCATCGTGCCGCAGGGGCTGTCCTACGCTGTGACCTTCCGCGTCGGCCTGCACTACGGCGCCGAACGCCTGCACCTGTCACGCCTGAGCGGCCATCTGGGCATGGCCCTCGGCGCCGGGCTGATGCTGATGTTCGCCCTGCTGTTCTGGTTCTTGCCGGAATGGATCATCGGCCTGTTCCTCGACCGTCACGACCCGGCGTTCGCCGAGATCGTCACCCTGGCCGTGAGCCTGCTGGCGATCGCCGCCTGGTTCGAACTGTTCGACGGCCTGCAGAGCATCGCCATGGGCGCGATACGCGGGCTGAACGACGGCAGGACCACATTGCTGATCGGCCTGGCCGGTTACTGGTGCGTGGGCGCGCCGCTGGCCTGGCTGCTCGCCTTCCCGCTGGGCTGGGGGGCATCCGGGGTCTGGTGGGGGCTGGCGGCAGGCCTGGCGGTCACGGCGAGCGGCCTGGTGCTGGGCTTCCAGTGGAAAACGGCGCGGCTACAGCAACCCTGCACGGTTGGCGGCGAAGCCTGCCTGCCGTAGCGCGACGCGGGGCTAGGCGCCCCCGCCGCCGAGCAGCGGCTGGCGCATGCCGAACACGAGAAAGCGCGCCAGTTCGGCCAGCGGTACCGCCTTGCTGATCAGATAGCCCTGCACCTGATCGCAGCCGAACTGGCGCAGCATGTCGAGCTGCTCGATGTTCTCCACCCCTTCGGCGACCACTTCGAGGTTGAGGTTGTGCGCCAGGTTGATCATCGCCCGCACCAGCTGACGGTTCTCGGCGCGCTCGCCCATGCCGGCGACGAAGCTGCGGTCGATCTTCAGCAGGGTGATCGGCAGGTTGTTGAGGTGCACGAAGGAGGAGAACCCGGTGCCGAAGTCATCCAGGGAGAAGCGCACGCCCAGGCGTCCCAGCTCCAGCATGGTCTGCTGCACCTGATCGCTGCGGCGCATCACCGCCGTTTCGGTCAGCTCGAATTCGAGCCACTGCGCTTCGACGCCACGCTCCTCGATCAGGCGGCTCAGGGTGGCCAGCAACTGGCTGTCCTGGAACTGGCGGAACGACAGGTTGACCGCCATGTGCAACGACGGCAGGCCGCGCCCGCGCAACCACTGCATGTCGCGTAGCGCGCGGGAGATCACCCAGTAGCCCAGCGGCACGATCAGCCCGGTTTCCTCGGCCAGAGGCACGAACTCGTTGGGCGAGAGCAGGCCGCGTTCGCTGTGCTGCCAGCGCACCAGCGCCTCGAGCCCGACGATGCGCCCGCTCTTCAGGCAGAGGCGCGGCTGATAATGCAGTTCAAGCTCATCGCGGCGCAGAGCGCGACGCAACTCGCTTTCGAGATCCGCCTGGCTGCGCGCACTGCGGTTCAGGCGCTCGTCATAGACGTGGAACACGCAGCCCTGCTGGTTCTTCGCCTGCTGCATGGCGATATGCGCGTGCCACAGCAGCGGGTCGGCGCCCTCCCCGGCACGGGCATGCGCCAGACCGAGGCTGCAGCCGATCAGCAGGCTCTCGCCATCGACCCAGTAGGGTTCGCCGAGCACCTCGGTGACGCGCTCGGCCAGTCGCTCGACGCGCTGCGGGTCGCGCCGCACATCGAGCAGCAGGGCGAACTCGTCGCTGCCCAGCCGAGCCAGTTGGTCGCAGGGCTGCAGCAGGCCCTTCAGACGCGCCACCACCTGCAGGATCAGGCGGTCGCCGGCCTGGTAGCCAAGGGCATCGTTGGCGTGGCGGAAGTTGTCCAGATCGAGATGCCCCAGCACCAGGCCACGCCCGTTGCATTCGCTGAGGCGCGCCGCGAGCAGCGTCTGGAAACCCTGGCGATTGGCGATACCGGTCAGCGGGTCCTGCTCGGCCAGGCGTTGCAACGTCTGCTTGAGACTGCCCTGCTCGCGCACGTAGCGCAGGCAGCGACGCAGCACATCGAGGCTGAGCGTACCGCGCACCAGCCAGTCGCTGACGCCGGATGGCTCCTCGACGGGTTCTTCTTCGAGCAGCAGGACGATCGGCAAGGGGCATTGATGAGCGGCTGGCAGACGCTCGGGGGTGGCCAGCACCAGACCACTGGCATGGTCGTCGAACAGGCTGCTGGCAGCGTCCCAGGAGGGCGCGGTAATCAGCGGGGAAGCACTCCCGAGAGCGCCCAACTGCTCGCGCAACAATTCCGCCCAGTCTGGCGATTCCGACAGCAGAACCAACCGCAAGGGTTCGACGAGCGTGGACAAGCAACCTCCCCCAATGACACAAAGATGATGGCGAATTGCATCGCCTGAACGCGCCGTTATCGACGTCTAATCAATCACATCCGTGCGAAAGGTGGTGCACATCCTGAGGTATAGCTAACAAACCGGCAAGTGAAACGAGAGTACTGGAATCCACCGATTAACCAAGCGTGCCGTCAGTCAATTCCGTGCTCCAGAGCACAGTTCCGGACGGTCGCGGCAGAACGCGCCAGGCCTGTTAAAATGCGCGGCCATTTTTCCTGCGAACGATCCCATGTCCCGACTGAATCCCCGGCAACAAGAGGCCGTGAACTATGTCGGCGGCCCACTATTGGTGCTCGCCGGTGCAGGTTCCGGCAAGACCAGCGTGATCACCCGCAAGATCGCCCACCTGGTGCAGAACTGCGGCATCCGTGCCCAGCACATCGTCGCCATGACCTTCACCAACAAGGCCGCGCGCGAGATGAAGGAGCGCGTCGGCACCCTGCTCAAGGGCAGCGAGGCGCGCGGCCTGACCGTGTCCACCTTCCACAACCTGGGCATGAACATCATCCGCAAGGAATACGCGCGCCTGGGCTACAAGCCCGGCTTCTCGATCTTCGACGACGGCGACATCAAGGCGCTGCTCACCGACATCATGCAGAAGGAGTATGCCGGCGACGACGGTGCCGACGAGATCAAGAACCTCATCGACAGCTGGAAGAACGACCTGATCCTGCCCGACGAGGCGCTGGCCAACGCGCGCGGGCCCAAGGAGCAGACCGCCGCCATCGTCTACCTGCACTACCAGCGCACGCTCAAGGCGTACAACGCGGTGGACTTCAACGACCTGATCCTGCTGCCGGTGACGCTGTTCCAGGAGCACGCCGACATCCTCGAGAAGTGGCAGAACCGCATCCGCTACCTGCTGGTCGACGAATACCAGGACACCAACGCCAGCCAGTACCTGCTGGTGAAGATGCTGGTGGGCATGCGCAACCAGTTCACCGTGGTCGGCGACGATGACCAGTCGATCTACGCCTGGCGCGGCGCGCGCCCGGAAAACCTGATGCTGCTGAAAGAGGACTACCCGTCGCTGAAAGTGGTGATGCTGGAGCAGAACTACCGCTCCACCAGCCGTATCCTCAAGTGCGCCAACATCCTCATCGCCAACAACCCGCACGTGTTCGAGAAGCAGCTGTGGTCGGAGATGGGCCATGGCGACGAGATCCGCGTGATCCGCACGCGCAACGAGGATGCCGAGTGCGAGCGAGTGGCCCTGGAGATCCTCACCAAGCACCTGCGCACCCAGCGCCCGTACAGCGACTTCGCCATCCTCTACCGGGGCAACTACCAGGCCAAGCTGATGGAGCTGAAGCTGCAGCACCACCAGATTCCCTATCGCCTCTCCGGTGGCACCAGCTTCTTCGCCCGCCAGGAGGTGAAGGACCTGATGAGCTACTTCCGCCTGCTGGTCAACCCGGATGACGACAACGCCTTCCTGCGGGTGATCAACGTGCCGCGCCGCGAGATCGGCTCGACCACCCTGGAGAAGCTCGGCAACTACGCCAGCCAGCGCAACATCTCGATGTACGCCGCCAGCGACGAGATCGGCCTCGGCGAGCACCTGGACAGCCGCTTCACCGAGCGCCTGGCACGCTTCAAGCGCTGGATGGACGGCGTGCGCCAGCAATGCGCGCAGAACGACCCGATCGCCGCGATCCGCAGCATGGTGATGGACATCGACTACGAGAACTGGCTGCGGCAGAACGCCTCCAGCGACAAGGTGGCCGATGCGCGCATGGGCAACGTGTGGTTCCTCGTCGATGCGCTGAAGAACACCCTGGAGAAGGACGAGGACGGTGACATGACCGTCGAGGATGCCATCGGCAAGCTGGTGCTGCGCGACATGCTCGAGCGCCAGCAGGAAGAGGAAGAAGGCGCCGAGGGTGTGCAGATGATGACCATGCACGCCTCCAAGGGCCTGGAATTCCCCTCGGTGTACATCATCGGCTTCGAGGAGGAGATTCTCCCCCACCGCTCCAGCATCGAGGCCGACACCATCGAGGAAGAGCGGCGCCTGGCCTATGTCGGCATCACCCGCGCCAAGCGCAACCTGGCACTGACCTTCGCCGCCAAGCGCAAGCAGTACGGCGAGATCATCGACTGTACGCCGAGCCGCTTCCTCGACGAACTGCCCCCGGAGGACCTGGTCTGGGAAGGCCAGGAAGAAGCCCCCGTGGAAGCCAAGGCCGCGCGCGGCAACGATGCCCTAGCCAACATGCGCGCGATGCTGAAAAAATAGCCGGGAGCTAGTTTCACCATCGCGCAGCGATGGCCCGCCGAGTCCGGCAGGCGACAAAAAAACAGGTTTATTCCGTAGCCCGGATGCAATCCGGGGACATCGTTCCGGATTGCATCTGGGCTACGTTCATCTGAGAGGAAACCGCGTGGAAGCGCTGAAACAGAAGATTCGCGAAGAAGGCATCGTACTGTCGGAGCAGGTGCTCAAGGTCGATGCCTTTCTCAACCACCAGATCGACCCGCTGCTGATGAAGCAGGTCGGCCACGAGTTCGCCGAGCGCTTCAAGGGCCAGGGCATCACCAAGATCGTCACCATCGAGGCATCAGGGATCGCCCCGGCGGTGATGGCCGGCCTGGAGCTGGGCATCCCGGTGATCTTCGCTCGCAAGTTCCAGTCGCTGACGCTCAAGGACGACCTGCTGATCTCCAAGGTGTTTTCCTTCACCAAGCAGACCGAGAGCACCATCGCCATTTCCGCACGTCACCTGACCGCGGCCGACAAGGTACTGGTGATCGACGACTTCCTCGCCAACGGCCACGCCGCCAAGGCGCTGATCGACTTAATCCAGCAGGCCGGCGCCCAGGTCGCGGGCATCGGCATCGTCATCGAGAAGTCCTTCCAGGAAGGCCGCAACCTGCTGCAGAGCGAAGGCTATCGCGTCGAGTCGCTGGCCCGCGTCGCCGCGCTGGAGAACGGCCAGGTGCGCTTCCTCGACTAGGTCGAACGCGGCCCGGCCTCACCGGCGCCGCTCGCCTGCAGGCCCGCCAGCAGCAAACGCTGGTACAGGGCCTCACGCACGCCATCCGGCGCCTCCAGCCCCATGCGCCGCAAGTGCTCGGGGTAGGCCTCCGGCTCCGGCGCATCGAGCGTCGCCTTGCCCAGCTCCAGCACCTCGCTCAGGCGCAGTGTGCGCTTGAGCCAGTTCAGGGCGCGCAGCAGGTCCTGCTCCACGTCGCTGAAGTCGCTGCCCAGCGGGTATTCGGCGAACAGCGCGGCGTGCTGCTCGCGGAGCGCCTCCAGACGCTCGGGCAGGTTGCGGGTGAAACGCTCGTCCAGGCGAAAGTCCTCGGGCAGCTTGCCGGCCTGCTGCGCCTGCTCGATCAACTGCGGCTGGAAGCGTGAGTCGCTGATCTTCAGCAGAGCCTCGATCACCTGGGAGTCGGTCTTGCCGCGCAGGTCGGCGATGCCGTACTCGGTCACCACCATGTCGCGCAGGTGCCGGGGGATGGTGGCATGGCCATATTCCCAGACCAGATTGGAGCTGAGCTCGCCACCCGACTCGCGCCAGCTGCGCAGCAGCAGGATCGAGCGCGCGTCTTCCAGCGCATGTGCCTGGGCGACGAAGTTGTATTGCCCACCCACGCCGCTGAGCACCCGGCCATCCTCCAGCTGGTCGGCGACGCCGGCACCCAGCAGGGTCATGGTGAACACCGTGTTGATGAAGCGCGCATCGCGGCGCTGCAGGCGCTTCAGCGCCTCCTGACCGTACAGCTCGTTAATGTAGCGGATGCCGGTCATGGCGAAGCGTTGCCGCCCGACGTCGTCCAGCTCGCGCAGGCGTCGGTAGAAGCTGCCGGGGCCGAGAAAGAAGCCGCCATGCAGCACCACGCCGCCGCTGGCACGACCCAGATAGGGTTGCAGGCAAGCACAGGTGTGCGGATTGTCCAGGTCGGCCGCCACCCAGCTGCCGTCGGGCAGGTGCAGGCGCCCGGCCTGCCAGCGCACCTCGCCCTGCAGCAGACCGCAGGCGAGCAGCCAGTCCAGATCGGCCGCGCCCAGCTGCGCCGGCAGCCCGCCAGCGAGCAGCGCCTGGACACTGTGCGGGCGGCCCTGCTCGTCCAGCGCGGCGTTGTCGGCGAGACGCTGCAGGCGCAGATCCGGGTAGACCGGACGCCTGACCAGGCCGGCTTCGGCCAGCGCCAGCAGGCCGTTGACGAACATTTCGCTGCAGCCGTAGAGGCCCTGCTCGAGCGGCTCCAGGCCGCCGTTGGCGGCGATCTCCGGCGCCCACGTAGCGCCGCCCAGCGCCTGCAGCAGCGCCCGATAGCCGGTGTTGTCGTCCTGCCGCGCCATCAGCGCCGCCGTCAGGGCATCGCCCATCGAGCCGATGCCGATCTGCAGGGTGCCGCCATCGCGCACCAGGCTGCTGGCCAGCAGCCCGATGCAGTGATCCTGCAGCGATACCGGCATGTTCGGCGTGGAGAACAGCGTCGTGCGCTCGTCCTCGGCGACATGGATGTCGAAGGTGTCACGCGGCACCAGGGCGTCACCGCTCATGAACGGCAGGTCGACATGCACTTGGGCCACGCTGAGCACCGTCTCGCCAGCGGCGCGGCGCCGCTCCAGCAGCGGTAGCAGGTCGAGGGTCACGTCCGGGTTGCAGCTCAGGCTGAAGTGCTCGGGCTGCCCGGCGTCGGCGGCGACCAGCTGGGCGACCACGTTCAGCCCCTTGGCATTGAGGTCACGGGCGACGTGGCTGTAGTTGCTGCTGATGTAGTCCTGCTGCGCCGGCTCGCATTCGAGCAGGCTGCCCGGCTGGAAGAAGAACTGCTCGACCCTGACATTGGCGGGCAGGCTGCCGCCGTGCAGGTCGGCCAGGAACTCCAGCTCGGGATAGTCGCCGAAGACCCGCGCCACGAACGGCTCGAGGAAGCGCTGCTGCAACGCCTGCCCGGCACCCGGGCGCGCCAGGCACAGTGCGGTGTAGATGGTCAGCTGGCGCTCGGGCATCTGCCGCACCCGCGCATAGAGTGCATTGACCCAGCGATTGGGCTTGCCCAGCCCCAGCGGCAGGCCGAGATGGATGGGGCCATCGATCGCGTTCAGTACACGGTCGACGGCTTGCTCGAGGGTACAGCTGTGCGGCATCTGGCGCTCCTCACGACATCCATGGCGAATGCAGCTTGGACTCTGTCGTCGCCGGCATGGTTGCATGGCACCGGCAGAAACGAAAAAACCGCCCTGAAGGCGGTTTTTTCATGGAAGAAGCGAGTCTTACAGACCGGACATCTTCTGGATCGCAGCACGCAACTCGTCGTCCGAGCAGTCGGCGCAGGTGCCCTTCGGCGGCATGGCGTTGATGCCGGAAATGGCCTTGGCCAGGATGCCGTCGAGACCACCCTGGTGGTCGGCACGCTCTTTCCAGGCAGCGCTATCGCCGATCTTCGGCGCACCCAGCACGCCGGTGCCATGGCAGGCATTGCAGTGCTTGGCGATGATGTCGTCAGCAGTGCGCGCACCACCGCCGGCGGAGGCCGCCACGGTTTCGACGCCCTTGCACTCTTCACCCATGATGCACACTTCGCCCACCGGCTTCAGGCGCTCGGCGATAGCTTCATCGGTCGTGGCCTGAGCAGTCACTGCCCACAGGGCCAATACGGCAGCCGGTACTGCCAGCATTTTCTTCATCAGATTCACGGTACACCCTCTTCGTGGCTAGTCACGCCCGCGGCCACGGTTTCGCGAGCGGGCGACAGTATAACGGCAAGCAGCCCAGGCCGAAACAACCCAGATTGTCGCAGTGTCGTCGATCAGAAGTTCGCCGGGGACGTGGCGCTGATCAGCCGTGCCGGCTGGTCGAACGGATTGCGGAAGCGATGCGGCTTGCTGCTTTCGAAGTAATAGCTGTCACCGGCTTCGAGCACGAACACCTCGTTGCCGACGGTCAGTTCCAGCTTGCCCTCTACCAGCATGCCGGCCTCTTCACCCTCGTGGGCGTACATCTCGTCACCGGTGTCGGTGCCCGCCGGGTAGGTTTCGTCCAGGAAGGCGATGGCGCGGCCGGGGTGGGCCTTGCCGATCAGCTTCATGGTGATGGCGCCGCTGCAGATGTCGGTCAGCTCGGATGCCCGGTAGACCACCTGGGTCTGGTTCTCCTGCTCGAGATCGAGCGAGAAGAACTCCACGAGCGACATGGGAATGCCGCCAAGCACCTTCTTCAGCGAGCTGATGGAAGGGCTCACACTGTTCTTCTCGATCATCGAGATGGTGCTGTTGGTGACCCCCGCCCGCTTGGCGAGTTCACGCTGGGAAAGGCCTTTGAGCTTACGAATCGATTGCAGTCGAACGCCGACGTCCAATGCTGGAGTCCCCCCTTGGGTATGGTGCGAAAAAGTGTCCGTATCATGGCATAGCGTTCGGAATTTACAACACTTGCGTTCATCCTCGCCCACACCACTCATCCGCACTCGCCCCGAGGCCCATCCGCCAGCGCCTTGCTCGGGCGCGGCGCCTGCCGCTCAGTGCCCGCTGTAGAGCAGGGGAACCCGTCGCAGGTTGCAGAAGATCTGGTACGGAATGCTGTCCGCCGCCAGCGCCACGTCGCTGGCCAGCACCTGCTTGCCCCACAGTTCGACGCGGCTGCCCAGGCCGGCCTGAGGCAGATCGGTGAGGTCCACGGTCAGCATGTCCATCGACACGCGCCCGATCAGGCGCGTCAGCTGGCCGTCCACCGCCACCGGCGTACCGCTCGGTGCATGGCGCGGGTAGCCGTCGGCATAGCCCATGGCGACCACACCGACGCGCGTCGGCCGCTCAGCGACGAAGCGCGCACCGTAGCCCACCGGCTCGCCGGCCGGCAGTTCGCGCACGCTGATGACCTTCGATTCCAGGGTCATCACCGGCTGCAACCGCGCCGCCTGCTCCTGGGCGTCCTCGAACGGCGTCGCGCCGTACAGCATGATGCCGGGGCGCACCCAGTCGCTCGGTACCTGCGGCCAGCCGAGCACGGCCGGCGAGTTGCGCAGGCTGACTTCCGCCGCGAGACCTTCACGGGCCTGCTGGAAGGTTGCCAGCTGCTCGGCCGTGCGCGGGCACGCCGGCTCGTCGGCACGGGCGAAGTGGCTCATCAGCACGATCTTGCTGACCTTGCCGCTGGCCAGCAGGCGACGGTAGGCGGCCTGGAACTCGGCCGGGTGCAGGCCGACGCGGTGCATGCCGCTGTCGAGCTTGAGCCAGACGGTCAGCGGCTGGCTCAGGCGCGCCTGTTCGATGGCTTCGAGCTGCCATTGCGCGTGGACGACACACCACAGTTGATGCTGATCGATCAGCGCCAGCTCGTCGGCCTCGAAGAAGCCTTCGAGCAGCAGGATCGGCGCACGCACGCCGGCGTCGCGCAGCACCAGCGCCTCTTCGATGCAGGCCACGGCAAAGCCGTCGGCCAGACCCTCCAGCGCGTCGGCGCAACGCACCGCGCCATGCCCGTAGGCATCGGCCTTGACCACGGCAAGGGCCTGAGCGCCACTCAACTCACGGGCCAGTTGGTAGTTGTGACGCAGGGCGTCGAGGTCGATCAGGGCACGGGCAGGGCGCATGGTTGCTTGTCTCTCAGTTGTTCGCCGAGGCGATAGGGGACGCGCAGCCCCGGCAATGCGAGGCGCGCATCGTCATTCAACGCGACCGGGAGCGTCGTTGCTCTCGCCGCGCCGGTCGCAAAAAAAACCCGGCAGGGGAGCCGGGTGAAAAGCCAACACAAATCGGGGTCCGCAGAGCGGCTGCCTCAGACGGCAGCCACCACGCACATTTCCACCAGCACTTCGGGCTTGTACATCTTCGCCTCGACGCAGGCGCGCGCTGGCGCGTGGCCGTCCGCAACCCAGGCGTCGTACTCGGCGTTGAGGCCGTCGTAATCGGCCATGTCCTTGATGAAGATGGTCAGCGAGAGGATCTTGCTCTTGTCGCTGCCACCCTCGGCCAGCATCTTGTCGATGTTGGCCAGGGTCTGCCGGGTCTGCTCGCGGATGTCGCCATCGAAGTCGTCAGCCAATTGGCCAGCGAGGTAGATGGTGCCGTTGTGGATCACCACTTCGCTGTAGCGTTTGGCCACGTGCAGGCGCTGGATCGACATAAGGGTAGAACTCCTTGGATTGCAAAAACGCAGAGGCTATCAGGTCCGCAGCGGCTGCGGCTCACCGTGCACTTCGCGGGCCTTGCGCGAATAACGCGAGATATCCAGGCCGTCGGCACTGATCTGCGGGCGCTTGTTGGCCATCAGGTCGGCAAGCAGGCGACCGGAGCCGCAGGCCATGGTCCAGCCCAGGGTGCCGTGCCCGGTGTTGAGGAACAGGTTGCGGTAGGCCGTGGCCCCGACGATGGGCGTGCCGTCCGGGGTCGCCGGGCGCAGGCCGGTCCAGAAGTCGGCACGCTGCAGGTCGCCGCCTTCCGGGTACAGATCGGCGGTGATCATCTCCAGGGTTTCACGGCGACGCGGATTGAGCGACAGGTCGAAGCCGGCGATCTCGGCCATGCCGCCGACACGGATACGGTTGTCGAAACGGGTGATGGCGACCTTGTAGGTCTCGTCGAGAATGGTCGACTTCGGCGCCATGTCCGCGTTGACGATCGGCACGGTCAGCGAATAGCCCTTGAGCGGGTAGACCGGCGCACGCACGCCCAGCGGCTTGAGCAGCTGCGGGCTGTAGCTGCCGAGGGCCAGCACGTAGCGGTCGGCGGTTTCCAGCTTGCCGTCGATCCATACACCGTTGATGCGGTCGCCCACGGCGTCCAGGCGCTGGATGTTCTGGCCGAAGCGAAACTCGACGCCGAGCGCCTTGGCCATGTCCGCCAGTTTGTTGGTGAACATCTGGCAGTCGCCGGTCTGGTCGTTGGGCAGGCGCAGGGCACCGGCCAGCTTGTGCTTGACGCCAGCCAGCGCCGGTTCGACGCGAGCGATGGCATCACGGTCGAGCAGCTCGTAAGGCACGCCGGAGGCTTCCAGCACGGCGATGTCCTTGGCGGCGGCATCGACCTGGGCCTGGGTGCGGAACAGCTGGGTGGTGCCGAACTGACGGCCTTCGTAGGCGATGCCGGTCTCGGCACGCAGCTCGTCGAGGCAGTCGCGGCTGTACTCGGACAGACGCACCATGCGCTCCTTGTTCACCGCATAGCGGCTGGCGGTGCAGTTGCGCAGCATCTGCGCCATCCACAGGTACTGGTCGACGTCGCCGGTGGCCTTGATCGCCAGCGGCGCGTGTTTCTGCAGCAGCCACTTGATGGCTTTCAGCGGTACGCCCGGGGCCGCCCAGGGCGAGGCATAGCCGGGAGACACCTGGCCAGCGTTGGCGAAGCTGGTCTCCAGGGCCGGGCCGTCCTGGCGATCGACCACTACCACCTCGAAGCCCTGACGGGCCAGGTAGTATGCACTGGCGGTACCAATCACACCGCTGCCGAGAACCAGAACACGCATGCTTTTCTCCCCGCCGCACCTTGAGATACGGACGTAACGGACCAGAGTTGTCGATGGGCGCAGTATAGGAAGAGCCGTGCAGTGCTTTTCACCATATACACAGCTATATTTGGCGAGAATTCTTGGCAAAAAGCCGTTTTACAGAGGCGGATTCCCCATGAGAACCCAGCATCAAAGCCGTCGTGAACTGGACAAGATCGACCGCAACATCCTGCGCATCCTGCAGGAGGATGGGCGCATCAGTTTCACCGAACTGGGCGAGCGCGTGGGGCTGTCGACCACCCCCTGCACCGAGCGCGTACGCCGCCTGGAGCGCGAAGGCATCATCATGGGCTACCACGCCCGCCTCAACCCGCAGAACCTCAAGGCCAGCCTGCTGGTATTCGTCGAGATCAGCCTGGACTACAAGTCCGGCGACACCTTCGAGGAGTTCCGCCGCGCGGTGCTCAAGCTGCCGCACGTGCTGGAGTGCCACCTGGTTTCCGGCGACTTCGACTACCTGGTGAAGGCACGCATCAACGAGATGGCCAGCTACCGCAAGCTGCTCGGCGACATCCTGCTCAAGTTGCCGCACGTGCGCGAATCGAAGAGCTATATCGTCATGGAAGAGGTGAAAGAGTCGCTGCAGCTGCCCGTACCGGAGTAGCCCTGCGGGGCAGGGCCTGTGCCGGAGGCGACGGGAGCGACGCTGAACGGCCAGGCGTCGCTCAGACCCAGAGCATATGCACCGCCACCGCGACCATCAGGCCGCCGAAGACCCGCCCCTGTATCCTTAATGCCTGGGCCGAGGTGAAGCGCCCCAGAATCAGTTGTCCGCCGTAGATCCACGGGAAGTGGCAGACGATGCCCACCAGCAGAAAGGCGCCCGTCAGCAGCAGCACCTGAGGCGCCAGTGCCCGATCCGGCTGCAGGAACTGGGCGAACATGACCGCCACCATCGAGTGGATCTTGACGTTCAGCAGCACGGCGACGATGCCGCTGACCAGCCCCATGCGCTCCACCGTCTGGGGCTTGGCGCCAGGTGCTGCGGAACGGAAGAAGCCCCAGGCCAGATACAGCACGTAGGCCGCCCCCGCCCACAGCATCAGCGTATGGCTCTGCGGGTACTCCAGGAGCAGGGCTCCGAAACCCAGGCCGTACAACAGGCACAGCAGCACATTGCCGATCTCGAACCCCAACCAGAACAGCCCGGTACCCCGCACCCCGAAACGAGCACCGGACAGGGCCAGCACCGTGTTCCCCGGCCCCGGACTGATGACCATCGGTACCGCAAACCCGAGAAACACCGCAACCAGCTCAAGTGCCATGACACCCTCTCATTTATCGAACAATTTCAGAGAGTTAACCGGCGTTTTCAGCGGCGGGGAAATGATCTAATCTCGGGCATTGGATAAATACAGCTAATGGAAGAGGCTCATGCGCCGTCTGCCGCCGCTGGGAGCAGTCCGCGCGTTCGAAGCTGCCGCCCGCCACCTGCATTTCACCCGTGCCGCCGATGAACTGGCGGTGACCCAGGCCGCCATCAGCCATCAGGTACGCCTGCTGGAGGAATGGTTGGGCCAACCCCTGTTCGAACGGCGAGGCCGGGTGCTGGCCCTGACCCCTACAGGGGCCGCCTACCTGAACGACCTGACGCCGGCGCTGGACCGTATCGCCGCTGCCAGCGCCACGGCCCGGCGCCCAGCCAATGGCCCGGTGCGGATGAGCGTACTGCCGTCGCTGGCCTCACGCTGGCTGATGCCACACCTTCCCGCGCTCCAGGCCGCCCACCCGGAGATCGACCTGCAACTGACCACCACCGCCGAGCTGTGGGATGGCAAGGACAACCGTTTCGACCTCGGTTTGAGGTCAGGCCCCGGCGGTTGGCCCGGCCTGAACAGTGCCTTGCTGGCCACGGAAATCCTGAGCCCGGTGTGCAGCCCGGCCCAGCGGCAGGCCCTGCCAACGCCCTGCACCCCCGCCGACCTGCTGGGTCATCGCCTGCTGCACGACACCCCGAAAGGAAACTGGAGCCGCTGGTTCAGCGCTGCCGGTCACCCTGACCTGGCGGTGCCCGCCGGATTGAACCTGAGCGATTCCGCCCTCGCCCTCCAGGCCGCCGCAGACGGACAGGGCATCGCACTGGGGCGCCTGTTTCTGGCGGCGGGCGACTTGCGCGCCGGGCGTCTGCTCATGCCCTGCCCGCAACTACGGATTCCCAACGACTACGCCTACTGGCTGGTCTGGCCAGCGCGCCATGACGCGAACCCGGCCATCACCGCGGTGAGGGAGTGGATATGCGCCACTGCGCAGGCGGAACGCGCAGCCCTGGAACAGGTTCTGGCCGAGCATTAACTGCCAGCGCCAGCGTACGCCAGGGAGCTGGCCTGGCGAGCCAGGCTTTACACGAAAATGATGCTGCGTTGAGACGCGCTCAGAATGCTCGTTCACAGCACGCAGACTGCGCTTCCTCGGGCGATTGCGCGGGGCCGCCATCGCGATTGCCTGACTTTAGCTCGACGACTTTTCGCCCCGAGCCCAAGTATTCCCTACAGCAGTCGCTGCCGCGTGCTGGCGATCAGGCGGTGTACCTGCTGCTCCATGGCCGGCTCGATGGGCTGCTCGGGGGCACGTCCATGCGGGCACGGCAGGTTCGGCGTGGTGCCGAACAGACGGCAGATCAGCGGGCGCTGGTCATACACTTCACAGCCATTGGGCCCCAGGTGTACGCAGTTGTACTCGGCCAGCGCCGCCTCATGTTCGGCATCGCTCTTCACCGGCAGGCGCGCCAGCTCCTGCGACGATGCGGTGACCGGCCCGCAGCAGTCGTGACAGCCCGGCACGCAGTCGAAGCGCGGAATCTGTCGGCGCAGGTAGTCTATCTTGCGGTCAGTGCAGCTCATGCCTGGGCATCCGGGGAACGAAGGGCACAGTCTACAGCGCCCGGCCCGCCGATAAATCCTGCTTTTTTCCGCTTGCCTCTTGGCGTCGGGCGGATCACGCGCTTATCCTGCGTTAAATTTTCCACACACCAAAATCAGGATTTCGCACATGAACGCCCGCGTTCAACAGCCCGTCCACAGCCCACAGCATGCCGCTTCCTACTACGCCGCCAGCGTCAATCGCCAGCAGGCCTACCCGCCCCTGGGCGGTGAGCTGCAGGTGGATGTGTGCATCGTCGGCGGCGGCTTCAGCGGCCTGAACACCGCCATCGAGCTGGCCCAGAAAGGCCTGTCGGTGGCACTGCTGGAGGCACGCAGGATCGGCTGGGGTGCCAGCGGGCGCAACGGCGGGCAACTGATTCGCGGCGTGGGCCATGACGTCGAGCAGTTCGAATCGGTGGTGGGCAAGGAGGGCGTGCGCCAGTTCAAGCTGATGGGCCTGGAGGCGGTGGAGATCGTGCGCGAGCGTGTCGAACGCTTCCAGATCGACTGCGACCTGACCTGGGGCTACTGCGACCTGGCCAACAAGCCGGCCCATCTCGACGGCTTCGCCGAGGACAAGGCCGAGCTGGAAAGCCTCGGCTACCGCCACGAGCTGCGCCTGGTTCCGCAGGAGCGCATCCACGAGGTGGTCGGTTCCCGCAACTACCACGGTGCCATGATCGACATGGGTTCAGGCCACCTGCACCCGCTCAACCTGGCGCTCGGCGAAGCCGCCGCGGCGCAGTCGCTGGGCGTGCAGCTGTTCGAGGAGTCGCCGGTCACCCGCATCGACTATGGCAACGAGGTGCGCGTGCACACCGCGCAGGGCCAGGTCCGCGCACGCTTCCTGGTGCTGGCCTGCAACGCCTACATCAACGGACTCAACCCGAGCCTCAGCGGCAAGGTGCTGCCGGCCGGCAGCTACATCATCGCCACCGAGCAGCTGTCCGAGGAGCAGGCCCGTGAGCTGATTCCGCAGAACATGGCGCTGTGCGACCAGCGCGTGACCGTGGACTACTACCGGCTCTCGGCCGACCGCCGCCTGCTGTTCGGTGGCGCCTGCCACTACTCCGGACGCGACCCGGCGGACATCGCCGGCTACATGCGGCCGAAGATGCTCAAGGTGTTCCCGCAACTGGCCAACGTGCGCATCGACTATCAGTGGGGCGGCATGATCGGCATCGGTGCCAATCGCCTGCCGCAGGTCGGTCGCCTCAAGGATCAGCCCAACGTGTTCCATGCCCAGGCCTATGCCGGTCACGGCGTCAACGCCACGCACCTGGCCGGCAAGCTGCTCGCCGAAGCCATCGCCGGCCAGGCCAGCCAGGGCTTCGACCTGTTCGCCCAGGTACCGCACATGACCTTCCCGGGTGGCAAGCATCTGCGCTCGCCACTCCTCGCCCTGGGCATGGCCTGGCACCGCCTGAAAGAGCTGCTGTAGGCACAGCGGCGGCAGCCGCGCCTGCAGCGGCGCGGATGTCCGTCGGGCTACAGCTTCCAGAACGGCAGGCAGACCTCGCGCTCGGCCTGCGCGCGAGTGAGGCCGATGTCGCGCAGTTGCTGGTCGTTGAGCTTGCGCAGCATGCCGCGGGTGTTCAGACGACGCCAGAAGGCCGGCCAGTTGCGCCCGAAGTAGCGGGTCGCGCGCGGCTCGGCCGCACTGCGAACGGGCCCGCTCGCTGCTGCGAGGTCTGTCTTGCTGAAACTGGTCATCGTCATGCTCCCGTTGCCTTCTGTCATGGGAGATCAGGATGCCGCTGCCAGAAAATACATGACAGATTCAAAAAACTCTTATTAACTCCATACAGATTTCGCTCGATTCCGGCTGAATTGGATTTTCTGCGCGAATCTGTACTGGTCAAACCACACAGTCTGAGTTTTCCTGGTAACTGTCATGACGCTGTACATGAACCTGGCCCAACTGCTGGGCACACGTATCGAGCAGGGCCTCTACCGCCCCGGTGACCGCCTGCCCTCGGTGCGCAGCCTGAGCCAGGAGCACGGCGTCAGCCTCAGCACGGTGCAGCAGGCCTACCGCCACCTGGAAGACATGGGCCTGGCCGCGCCACGGCCGAAGTCCGGTTATTTCGTGCCGCTGGAACGCCAGGTGCCGGCGCTGCCACAGATCATCCGGGCGGCGCAGCGGCCGGTGGAAGTCTCGCAATGGGACCACGTGCTGGAGCTGATCAGCAGCTCCCCGCAGCACGACATCCTGCAGCTCGGTCGCGGCCGGCCCGACATCAGCAGCCCGACACTGAAACCGCTGCTGCGCAACCTGTCCCGCCAGGCCCGTCGCCAGGACCCGGACATCCTCACCTACGGCGGCATACGTGGTGACAACCGCCTGCGTGAGCAGGTCGCCCGGCTGATGCTCGACTCCGGCTGCCAGGTGGCGGCGGAGGACCTGGTGATCACCACCGGCTGCCATGAAGCGCTCTCGGCGGCGGTGCGCGCCATCTGCCAGCCCGGCGATATCGTTGCCGTCGACTCGCCGAGCTTCCACGGCGTGATGCAGGCCCTCAAGGGCTTCGGCATGAAGGCGCTGGAGCTGCCCACCGACCCGCTGACCGGGATCAACCTGGAAGCCCTGGAAATGGCGCTTGAGCAGTGGCCGATCAAGGCCATCCAGCTCACGCCGAACTGCAACAACCCGCTCGGCTACATCATGCCCGAGGCCAACAAGCGCGCCCTGGTCGCTCTGGCGCAACGCTTCGACGTGGCCATCATCGAGGACGATGTCTATGCCGACCTCGCTTACAGTTACCCGCGCCCGCGCAGCATCAAGTCCTACGACGAGGACGGCCGCGTACTGTTCTGCAGTTCCTTCTCCAAGACCCTGGCACCCGGCCTGCGGGTCGGCTGGATCGCCCCGGGACGCTACCTGGAGCAGGTGGTGCACATGAAGTACCTGGGCACCGGCAGCACCGCCCAGCTGCCGCAGGTGGCCGTCGCCGAGTACCTGCGTGACGGCCACTACGAGCCCCACCTGCGGCGCATGCGCGCGCAGTATTTGCGCAGCCGCGACCTGATGGTGGATTGGGTCAGCCGCTATTTCCCGGCCGGCACGCGGGTCAGCCGCCCCCAGGGCAGCTTCATGCTCTGGGTGGAGATGCCGCAGGGCTTCGACAGCCAGAAGCTCAACCGCGCCTTGCTGCCGCACAAGATCCAGATCGCGCCGGGCAGCATCTTTTCCGCAGCCGGCAAGTACCGCAACTGCATCCGCCTGAACTACGCCGAACCACCCAGCGAGGCCATCGAGGCGGCGGTGCGGCAGATCGGCGCGACCATCAGCGAGTTGCTGAGCGAACTGAGCGACTGAGCCTTGGCCTGCAAAGGCCGGCGTGCGCCCGTTGCGTCTGCGTGCCCTGCTGCTGGCGGCGCGCTAGGAGTGCCCTTCGGCCGGCGCGGCCGACAAGCCCTCGTCGCGCCAGGCCAGGACGACGAAGACGGCTGCACCGGTCGCCATCAGCAAGGGCAAGGCATGGCCACTGATCCACTGGCTGACCGCGCCGGTGGTCAGCGGCCCGATCAGGCAGCCGATGCCCCATAGCTGCGCGACATGGGCGTTGGCCCGTACCAGTTCGTCATCACGGTAGCGCTCGCCGATCAGGATCAGCGACAGGGTGAACAGGCCGCCGGCGCTGGCGCCGAACGCCACCAGCAACGGCCAGATCAGCGCGGTATGCAGCAGGGCCGGAATCGCCAGGCTGGACACCAGCAGCACCAGGCCGCAGCAACGGAACAGCGACTGCCGCGAAATGCGATCGGCCAACCAGCCGATCGGCAACTGCAGCACCGCGTCACCGACCACCACCACGCTGACCATGAACAGGGCCACTTCCTGGGTGAAGCCCTGGCGCAGGCCGTAGACCGGCAGCAGGGTCAGCATCATCGCCTCGAACGCGGCGAACAGCATCACCGCCCAGGCGATCGCCGGCATCTTCCGGCAGAACACCGCCAGGCCGCGCCCCGAGGCGCTGTGTGCATCCACTCGCGGCGCCCCGCTGCGGCCCAGCAGGATCAGCGAGCCACCAATGAGCAGGCCGACGCCGGTCCAGAAGCCGCTATCGGTGTCCGTGCCCAGGGCCGTGAGCAGCAGCGGGCCGCTGAGCTGGCTGAGGGCGTAGCCGGTGCCATACAGGGCCACCAGGCGACCGCGCCACTTCTCCACGGCAAGCTGGTTGATCCAGCTCTCGCCCAGGATGAATACCACGGTCAGCGCCACGCCGATAAACAGGCGCAGCGCCACCCATACCGCGTAGCTTTGCACCAGCGCCAGCAGGGCCACCGACAGCGCACCGAGCAGCAGGCACGCCTGCATCAGTGCGGTGGTGCCGAAGCGCGCGGCCAGGCGCCCGGCCAGCGAAGCACCGAGCAGAACGCCGACCGCCGGTGTCGCGGCCATCACGCCGATGGCGAAGGAATCGTAGCCCCAGCTCTCCAGGCGCAACGAAACCAGAGGCATGGTCACGCCCAGTGCCAGGCCGATGCTGATGACCGCCGAACAGACGGCGAAATAGGTGCCCCAACGCATGACTCACTTCCTTGGTTGCCGAGCCGTTGCAAAGACAACGGCCGGACTCCGCAGGGAGTCCGGCCGCAGGTTTCAGAGCGCGGTCGCCGGCCGTCTCGCTGAACGCCCGGCCCTCTCCCCCTTGCCCATGAATGGAAGAGGGGAGCCGATCACCGGGTCACGGAGTGAGCAGTGATCGCAGCGCATCGCCGAACGCAGTGCATCGCCGCCGACCATCTTCCGGGTCAACGCCGGAGAAGGCGCCCCGCTGGCCTTACAGCTTGATCCAGGTCGCTTTCAGTTCGGTGTACTTGTCGAACGCATGCAGCGACTTGTCGCGGCCGTTGCCGGACTGCTTGAAGCCACCGAACGGTGCGGTCATGTCACCGCCATCGTACTGGTTGATCCACACGCTACCGGCACGCAGCGCCTTGCCGACCAGGTGGGCACGCGACAGGTTGCTGGTCCATACCGCTGCGGCCAGGCCGTAGATGGTGTCGTTGGCGATGGCCACCGCTTCTTCCTGGGTGTCGAAACCGATCACCGACAACACCGGGCCGAAGATTTCTTCCTTGGCAATGCGCATGGCGTTGCTCACGCCGTCGAAGATGGTCGGCTCGACGTAGGTACCGCCGGTCTCTTCCATCACCCGGCTACCGCCAGCCACCAGCTTGGCGCCGTCCTCGTGGCCGGCCTGGATGTAGGCCAGCACGTTGTTCATCTGCGTGGTGTCGACCAGCGCGCCGACATTGGTGGCCGGGTCCAGCGGGTTACCCGGTTTCCAGGCCTTGATCGCCTCGACCACCATGGGCACGAACTTGTCCTTGATGGCGTTCTCCACCAGCAGACGCGAACCGGCGGTGCACACCTCGCCCTGGTTGAAGGCGATGGCGCTGGCGGCGGACTCGGCAGCGGCCTGCAGGTCCGGCGCGTCGGCGAAGACGATGTTCGGGCTCTTGCCGCCGGCTTCCAGCCAGACGCGCTTCATGTTCGACTCACCGGCGTAGATCATCAGTTGCTTGGCGATCTTGGTCGAGCCGGTGAACACCAGGGTGTCGACATCCATGTGCAGGGCCAGCGCCTTGCCAACGGTGTGACCGAAGCCCGGCAGCACGTTGAACACACCGGCCGGGATACCGGCCTCGATGGCCAGCTGGGCGATGCGGATACCGGTCAGCGGCGACTTCTCGGAGGGTTTGAGGATGATCGAGTTGCCGGTCGACAGCGCCGGGCCGAGCTTCCAGCAGGTCATCAGCAGCGGGAAGTTCCACGGCACGATGGCCGCGACCACACCGACCGGCTCGCGCGTCACCAGGCCCAGCTCGTCATGCGCGGTGGCGGCGACTTCGTCGTAGATCTTGTCGATGGCCTCGCCGCTCCAGCGGATGGCATTGGCCGCGCTGCTCACGTCGATGTTCAGCGAGTCGCTGATCGGCTTGCCCATGTCGAGGGTTTCCAGCAGCGCCAGCTCCTCGCCATGCGCCTCGATCAGTTCGGCGAAGCGGATCATCACCTTCTTGCGCTTGGCCGGCGCCAGGCGCGACCAGACGCCGGAGTCGAAGGTGGCGCGGGCGTTCTTGACCGCCACCTCGGCGTCAGCCTGGTCACAGCTGGCCACCAGGCCGAGCAGGCGGCCATCGACCGGACTGATGCACTCGAAGGTGGCACCCGACTCCGCATCGAGGTACTCGCCCTGCACGAACGCGCGGGTTTCGATGGTCAGGTTCTGGGCACGCTGTTCCCAGTCGGCACGAGTCAGGCTAGTCATTCCGGCATCCTCATAAGGTGGAAGTGGCGCCTTGTTCAGGCGCGCACTGTCAATAATTCTGCAAGGCCAGTTCGCTGGCCAAATCCTGTTCGCCACACTAAACCACTGGGCTGGGGCTTTTCAATATTTTTGACAAAGTCGTGCAAAAAGCCTTGTCATGTTCGTTTTATTAAACATAGACTGCCGCCACGCCACTCCCGTCGCGGCCCCTCCAGGCCGTGCGCTCGTCGCCACCGATCACCATGGATACGCCAGATGAACATCGAGCAGATCGTCGACTTCGCCCAGGCCAACACCGCCCCCGAACACTATCGTCCAGCCCAGGAGAAAGTGCTCAAGGGCGACCCCGAGCAGAGCGTGCGCAACCACTACAGCAGCCCCTGCGGCCAGTTCAGCACCGGCATCTGGGAAGGCGCTGTCGGCCAGTGGACGGTGAGCTACACCGAGCACGAATACTGCGAGATCCTCCAGGGCGTTTCCGTACTGCGTGATGCCGATGGCAACGCCAAGACCGTGCGCGCAGGCGACCGCTTCGTGATTCCTGCCGGCTTCTCCGGCACCTGGGAAGTCCTGGAAAACTGCCGCAAGGTCTATGTGATCTTCGAGCCCAGTTAAGCGCCCCGGTTCCTGTTGCTTGTCACCCTTTGGCCCGCCATGTGCGGGCCTTTTTCTGCCCACCGCACCGGCAAAAAAAGACCCGCACATGGCGGGTCTCAGGGGCGCCCGGCCTGGTGAGCCGCGGGCGCAGGTATGACAGACGCGGCTCAGGCCAGCTCGTCGAAGCACTCGGCGACGATGGCGATGCCCTTTTCCAGCTGCGCGTCAGGGATGGTGACGGGCATCAGGAAGCGGATGACGTTGTAGTAGGTGCCGCACGACAGCAGGATCAGGCCCTTCTCGCGTGCACGGGCAACGATCTTGCCGACCAGCTCGGCCGCCGGCTTGTCGTGGTCACCGCCTTCGAACAGCTCGATGGCGACCATCGAACCGAGGCCACGCACGTCACCGATTACCTTGTGCTTGGCGGCGATGGCATTGAGGCCAGCCTTGAGCATCTCGCCCACGGCGTTGGAACGCTGCAGCAGGTTCTCTTCGTCGAAGACCTTGAGCACGGCCAGGGCCGCGGCGCAGGCGATGGGGCTGCCGGCATAGGTGCCGCCCAGGCCGCCGGGGGCGATCTTGTCCATGATCTCGGCCTTGCCGCACACGCCGGAGATCGGGAAACCGCCGCCAACGGACTTGGCGAAGGTGGTCAGGTCCGGGATCACGCCCAGTTGTTCGGTGGCGAAGAAGGTGCCGGTACGGCCTGCACCGGTTTGCACTTCGTCAGCGATCAGGAGGATGCCGTGCTGGTCGCACAGGGCACGCAGGCGCTGCATGAACGGCTTGGAGTTGACGTAGAAACCACCCTCGCCCTGGACCGGCTCGATGATGATCGCGGCAATGTCCTGCGGCTGCGCGTCGTTCTTGAAGATGCGCTCGATGCTGGCGATGGACTCGTCCTCGCTCACGCCATGCAGCGGGCACGGCGCCTGGGCGCGGTACACACCGGCGGGCATCAGGCCCATGCCGGCGGAGTACGGTACCACCTTGCCGGTCAGCGACAGGGTCATCATGGTGCGGCCGTGGTAGGCGCCGGTGAAGGCGATCACACCGGCGCGGCCGGTGGCGGCACGGGCGATCTTCACCGCGTTCTCGACGGCTTCGGAGCCGGAGGTGACCAGCAGGGTCTTCTTGGCGAAGTCGCCCGGCACACGCTTGGCGATCTCTTCGCACAGCTCGATGTAGGGCTCGTACGCCAGCACCTGGAAGCAGGTGTGGCTCAGCTTGCCCAGCTGCTCCTGCACGGCGGCGATCACCTTCGGATGCAGGTGGCCGGTGTTCAGCACGGCGATACCGCCGGCGAAATCGATGTATTCGCGACCCTCGACGTCCCATACGGTGGCGTTCTCGGCGCGCTCGGCGACGATCGGGTGGATCTGGCCGACGCCACGCGGTACGGCGGCTTGGCGGCGTTGCAACAGGGATTCGTTAGTCTTGCTCATGGTGTCCTCATGGCCGTCATCGGGCGGCTCGGTGAAAGGATGAATGCCCCCGGCGGGTGGTCGGCGCAGCATACGATGATCGACTGCGCCGGGCCGGCGGGGACGCAACAGGTTCTACTCGGTACAACCGGGGGCGCCGCGCGCTCTTTCGCACCTTGTCCCCATCTGGAAACCATCAGGTTTCCGAATCAGATGCCGCCCAGGCACATGTACTTGATCTCGAGGTAATCCTCGATCCCGTACTTGGAGCCCTCGCGGCCCAGGCCGGACGCCTTCACGCCACCGAACGGCGCGACTTCGTTGGAGATCAGGCCGGTGTTGATCCCCACCATGCCGTACTCCAGCGCCTCGGCCACGCGGAACACGCGGCCCAGATCACGGGCGTAGAAATACGAGGCCAGGCCGAATTCGGTGTCGTTGGCCATAGCGATCACTTCGGCGTCGTCCTTGAAGCGGAACAGCGGCGCCAGCGGGCCGAAGGTCTCTTCCTTGGCCACGGCGGCGTTCTTCGGCACGTCGACCAGGATGGTCGGCTCGAAGAAGGTGCCACCGAGGGCATGCGGCTTGCCACCGAGGGCCAGCTTGGCGCCCTTGGCCAGCGCGTCCTCGATGTGCTCCTGGACCTTGGCTACCGCTTTCTCGTCGATCAGCGGGCCGGTGGTGGTGCCATCTTCCAGGCCGTTGCCGATCTTCAGCTTGGCCACAGCGGCCTTGAGCTTGTCGGCAAAGGCGTCATACACGCCATCCTGCACGTAGATGCGGTTGGCGCACACGCAGGTCTGGCCGTTGTTGCGGTACTTGGAGATCAGCGCGCCTTCCACGGCGGCATCCAGGTCGGCGTCGTCGAAGACGATGAACGGCGCGTTGCCGCCCAGCTCCAGCGATACCTTCTTGATGTCCTGGGCGCACTCGGCCATCAGCTGGCGACCGATTTCGGTCGAACCGGTGAAGGACAGCTTACGCACGATCGGGTTGCCGGTCAGTTCGCCACCCACTTCACCGGCGCTGCCGGTGACCACGCTCAGCACGCCTTTCGGAATACCGGCGCGCTCGGCCAGCTCGACCAGGGCCAGGGCGGAGAACGGCGTCTGCGACGCCGGCTTGATGACCATGGTGCAACCGGCGGCCAGCGCCGGGCCGGCCTTGCGGGTGATCATCGCGGCCGGGAAGTTCCACGGGGTGATGGCGGCAGTGACACCGATCGGCTGCTTGATCACGATCAGGCGCTTGTCCGGCTGGTGACCCGGAATCACGTCACCGTAGACGCGTTTGGCTTCCTCGGCGAACCACTCGATGAAGGAGGCGGCGTAGGCGATCTCGCCCTTGGCCTCGGCCAGCGGCTTGCCCTGCTCCAGGGTCATCAGACGACCGAGGTCATCCTGGTTCTCCATCAGCAACTCGAACCAGCGACGCAACTTGCCCGCACGTTCCTTGGCGGTCAGCGCGCGCCAGGCCGGCAGCGCCTTCTCGGCGGCCTCGATGGCGCGACGGGTTTCCGCGCGGCCCATCTTCGGTACGTGGCCGATGATCTCGCCGGTCGCCGGGTTGTTCACGGCGATGGTCTGGCCGCTGTCGGCATCCAGCCACTGGCCATCGATATAGGCCTGCTGGCGGAACAGTTGGGCGTCTTGCAGTTGCATGGCAGTCTCCTTCAGATGCCGACGCCAGGCGTCGGGGGTGGAGTCATTGAGCAGGGTCCACGCAACGTACAGCGCTACGTGGGCCAGGTAATGGATTCAGAGTGACGGATTGGCGAAGGGTTCGAAATAGCTGAACACTGCGTTTGAAATCTCAAACGAATCCTAGGATCGGCACGGGTAAAGGGCAATACCCGGAGGGGCTAAATCGACGAAAGAATGACAAAAAACTTGTGATAAGAGCCCTCGACAGGGCAAAAAGTGTAAAGCTCGTTTGAAATAACGAACACTCATGCACAATGGACGCTAACCGCCGACATGCGTATGATTGCGCCCCGCAACGCATCCGTAGCTCAGCTGGATAGAGTACTGCCCTCCGAAGGCAGGGGTCGTGGGTTCGAATCCCGCCGGATGCGCCAGATAATGAAAAGCCCCAGGTGAAAACCTGGGGCTTTTTCGTTTCCGCTCGGCGCGGCCAGGAGCCTCGCCGGGCGCCGCGACACAGGGGCTTGGCCGGCGCAATGAAGAATGCCGCACCCAGGGGTGCGGCATTCGTCGCTACAGCACGCGGCTCAGCTCAGGGCGTCGCGGCTGTGCACGCCGTCGACCAGGCGCTGGATGCCCAGCGGGTTGGCGTTCTGCAGCGCTTGCGGCAGGACATCGTCCGGGTAGTTCTGGTAGCACACCGGACGCAGGAAGCGCTGGATGGCCAGGGTGCCGACGGACGTGCCACGGGCGTCGGAGGTCGCCGGGTACGGGCCGCCATGGACCATGGCATCACAGACTTCCACACCGGTCGGGTAGCCGTTGAGCAGCACGCGGCCGGCTTTGACTTCCAGCAGCGGCAGCAGGTCGCGGAAGGCCTCGAGGTCGTCGCGTTCGGCAATCAGGGTCGCGGTCAGCTGGCCGTGCATGCTCTGCAGGGCGCGGGTCAGCTCGGCGCTGTCGGCGACGTCGACGACGATGGTGGTCGGGCCGAAGACTTCTTCCTGCAGCAGGTGGTCACCTTCCAACAGCATGCTGACGTCGGCCTTGAACAGTTGTGGCTGGGCCTGGTTGCCGGCCTGCTCGTTGCCTGCCAGGCGGCTGACCCGGGCATGCCCGTTGAGCTGCGCCACACCGTTGGCGTAGCTGCGCAGGGTGCCGGCGTTGAGCATGGTCTGCGCCGGTTGTGCGCCGATAGCATCGGCCAGCCCGGCGACGAACTCGCTGAACTCGGCACTGCGAATGCCGATGACCAGGCCCGGGTTGGTGCAGAACTGACCGCAACCCAGGACCACGGAGCCGGCCAGTTCCTTGGCCACGGTGGCGCCACGCGCCTTCAGTGCACCCGGCAGGACGATCACCGGGTTGACGCTGGACATCTCGGCGAACACCGGGATCGGTTGCGGACGGGCAGCAGCCATGTCGCACAGGGCACGACCGCCTTTCAGCGAACCGGTGAAGCCTACGGCCTGGATGGCCGGGTGCTTGACCAGGATCTCGCCGACGCCGCCGCCGAAGATCATGTTGAACACGCCCTTGGGCATGCCGGTCTTCTCGGCGGCGCGGATCAGCGCATCGGCCACGCACTCGGCGGTCGCCATGTGGCCGCTGTGCGCCTTGAACACCACCGGACAGCCGGCCGCCAGGGCGGACGCGGTATCGCCACCGGCGGTGGAGAAGGCCAGCGGGAAGTTGCTGGCACCGAAGACCGCGACCGGGCCGACGCCGATCTGGTACTGGCGCAGGTCCGGACGCGGCAGCGGCTGGCGCTCCGGCTGGGCGCGGTCGATGCGTGCACCATAGAAGTCGCCGCGACGCAGGACCTTGGCGAACAGGCGCATCTGGCCGCTTGTACGGCCACGCTCGCCCTGGATGCGGGCAGCCGGCAGCGCCGTCTCGCGGGTGACCAGCGCGACGAAGTCGTCGCCGAGGGCGTCGATCTCGTCGGCGATGGCCTCGAGGAACTCGGCGCGGCGCACGGCCGACAAGTTGCGATAGAGCGGATAGGCGGCGGCAGCGGCCTGGGCAGCGGCGTCGACTTCTTCCGGCGTGGCCTGGATGAAGGTGTAGGGCAGCGCTTCACCGCTGCTGGCGTCGAGGCTCTTGTGCTCCACGGTGCCCGCAGCACGGCGCTCACCGCCGATGTAATTGTGGCCAGTCAGACTCAGCATGGCGTTCTCCTGTCAGATGATGGCGAACGGGGCGCCATCGGGACACTGTATGAGCCCGGCAGCAATGCCGGGATTCGCAACCGTCTGCACAGTTGTAGGACGTATGATAAGTGATGACTTAGGTATTTGTCCTCCCCCGGCAGTCTCGCGGCTTTCCTGCAGGCGATCGGGCACGACAGCCTGCCCAGTGGCGGCGGTGAGTTCCGAAGCATGGAAGAACATCGCTGCAGCGCGGCAGCGAAGGGCGCGCCGGCCCTCTGGCGGGCCGGCAGGTCTTGCAGCTGCTGCGCAGTCAGCGACTGAGCATGAAGGTCTCGAACTCCAGGTCTTCCAGCGCATCATTGAGCCGGTACAGGCCCAGCAGCACACACAGCAGCAGTGACAGGGTGAAGCCGTAGCCGAAGAAGGTCGGGCCGAGCATCTGGCTGAACAGGGTCAACGCACCGTTGGCCAGCACGAACAGCACGCACAGTTCGAGCACGATGGCGCGCTTGTCCAGGTAGAAGAACACGTTGAGCAGGGCCATGAACACGACCTGGATGCTCACGCCGATCACGTCGATGTAGAACAGCGGCAGGTAGTAGTGGGAGATACCCAGCCACGACAGCAGCTGCGGCGCCAGCAGGAACAGCAGCACCAGCGTCAGGCCCTGCACCTTGCAGATTTCCATCAGGCCCTGACGGATCGCCAGGATCATCTGCTCCTTCAGCCAGCCGATGTGCTGCAGGGTTTCACCCCCCCGGATCGCGTCGTAGACGCGCTCGTACCATTCGGCGAAGTCCGTCTCGATGCGCACCAGGAACACGGCCATGCCGGGGATGATCGACAGGTAGGCGAGGAAGATCGGCAGGTCGTAGAGAATCGAGGCGCGCAACGGGCCGATCACCGCTTCCGAGGTCGTCGGGTTGAACCAGAAGATGAACTTGTCGATCCAGATGCCCAGGTTGTAGCAGAGCCCGGTCAGCAGCAGGCTGATGAACACCTGGCGGCGCTTGAGGAAGTCGAAGGCGACCAGGCGCTCGGCCGGATACTCGCGGAGGATGTCGAAGAGGAAGATGAACAGCAGGCTGGAGTGGCCGATCAGCAGGCCCAGCAGCAGGCCGTCGATGTTCAGGAAGCGCAGCAGGTAGGCCGACGCCACCATCAGCGAGTAACCGAGGAACATCACCCCGAGGATGCGGTTGTACGCCTTCATCCCCGACAGGAAGATGATCACCAGCCACAGGTTGCACAGCACGACGAAGTTGGCCATCACCAGCAGGCGGTAGGAGAACGACTGCTCGAACAGCAGGCTCAGCACGACGATCGCCAGCAGCCCGGAGAACACCGTGACCAGCAGCAGGATGCCCACCAGGTTGGGCAGGATCATGTCCAGGCGGCGCTCGAACAGGCGATCGGAGACGAAACGGGTGAAGAACAGCTGCAGGCCGCCGGTCAGGATCAGCGACGTGGCCATCAGGTAGGTCACCGTGACCAGGAACTGGCCGATCAGCGTTTCCGGCAGCACCGCCCCCAGGCTCAGCACACCGATGAGCATCACACTGATGATCGACAGCACCCAGGGGCCGGAGCTGATCAGGCCGGCATACAGGTAGGCGCGCATCGTCGAGGTGTAGGAGTCCTTGGAGAGGATCTTCCTCAGTTCAAAACCTATGCCGGCCATCTACGCGCTCTCCGTGCCTTCGCGGTACAGCTCGCGGTAACGGGCGAGCATCAGTTCTTCTGTGTAGTAGCGCCGCACACGTTCGAGGCCGACCGCCTGGGCGGCATGCCAGCGCTGCGGATCACGCAGCAGGGAGAGGATCGCCCGCGAGGTGGCCTGGGGGTCGGCGATCGCCACTACCTCGCCAGCCGTACCGAGCTGGCGATCCTCCTCGCTGAAGCCCTCGACCAGCTCGCGACAGGAGCCGACGTCGCTGGTCACCACTGGCGTACCGGCCGCCCAGGCCTCCAGCACCACCAGCGGCTGCGCCTCGCTGATCGAGGTCAGGACCATCACGCCCAGCTGCGGGACGACTTCGCGCACCTGGCGGAAACCGAGAAAGCGCACCTTGTCCTGCAGGCCGAGACTCGCCACCAGGCTGTGGCATTCGGCGGCGTAGTCGGGGTCTTCCTCTTCCGGGCCGACGATCCAGCCCTCGGCCTCCGGAATGACACTGACCACGCCACGGATGGCGCGGATGAAGGTCTTGACGTCCTTGATCGGCACCACGCGCCCGACCAGCCCCGCCACCGCAGGCACGCCCTCGGGACGGCTGGCCAGCGCCTGGTCCCAGCTGTCGAGGTCGATGCCGTTGGGAATGACCCGGGTACGCTCGGCCGGCGCCCCATCGCTGACCTGGCGCAGGCGATTGCCTTCGTACAGGGCGATGATCAAATGCGCCGAGCGATAGGTGATCAGGCCGATGCGCTCGAAGAAGCGGATCCACAGGCGGCGGATGTAGCTGACTTCCGCATCCAGGCCGGTGCTCAGGCGCTCGTCCGGGCTCTCGGCGATCCAGCCCGCCTGGGCCAGGTCGATCTTGCGCTCCTTGGTGTAGATGCCGTGCTCGCTGAGCAGGTAGTGGCAACCCCAGCGGCGCTGCAGCACGCTACCGAGCAGGCCGGCGTAGCCGGTCGAGATGGAGTGCAGCATGCGCGCCCGCGGCAGGCTCCGGGACACCTCGGCGAGCATGAACAGCGGCGCCTGCATCGAGCGCAGCGTCCAGAAGTAGTTGACGAACGAGGGGTCGGCGCAGTGCTGGGTGTAGCCATCGACCATGGCGTCCCAGCTGGCGCGGCTCTGCATGAACGCCTCGCGGCCGATGCGCCCCACCGCCAGGGTGTCGACGAAGGCATCGCCCTGCTCGCTGCCCGGTTCTTCCGGGTAATGCAGGAAGCGGTGCACGTCCATCATCAGCTCGGCGAGCTCCGGCGTCGCCCGCGAGCTGGTCGCGGGCATGGCGCTCCAGGCGTCCTCGAGGAAGTGCTCCTGGATGTGCACGACATTGTCCGGAATCGCATAGTGCCGCTTGCCGTAGGCCTCCTTCTGGCCGCCGATGAACAGCACCGAGAAGGTCAGCTCGGGCAGGCCCAGGATCAGCTGGTTGATCCAGCTGGAGACACCGCCGCGCACGTACGGCCAGGTACCCTCGAGCAGCAGGCAGATATCGACGTTCTGCACGTCGGGAACGGTGGTTTTCTCACTCATAGCCAGTATTTTGCCAATGCCGCGAAGGGGGGGCGTTGCAACATGTCAGCCGGCATGCTCGCCAGCATCTGCGGGATTTCGTCGTAGCGTTGCCGGCGGAAGGCGATCTCGGCCTGGTAGGGCGCCAGCTGCGCCGCGCCCGTGCCGGTCTGCGCGGCCTGCTCGAACTGGAACGAGGCTTCGTCCAGGTTGCCCAGTTCCATGGCGATACGCCCGGCCAGCAGATGCAGCTCGCCACTCGGCTCGCCCTGCAGCGCCGTGCCGACATGGCTCCAGGCCTGCTGCAGCACGTGCTCGAGCACGCTGCCCTGGGCCAGGCCGACGTAGGCCAGCTCCCAGTACCAGCGCGCCAGCTGGCCATGCAGGGCGAACTTGCGCTCGGCCTTGGTCTTTTCCATGCTCGCCAGCGCCTGTTCGATGCGCTGGTTGATGCGGCTCTCGCGCTGGTCGAGCATCGAGTAGGCCAGCAGGCGCACGTCATCGGAGGGGTCGCGCAGGGCCAGCTTGAGAATCGGGATGGCTTCCTTGCTGCGCATGCGCCGCGTGGCGAAGATCGCCGTCAGACGCTGGTCCGGGTCCGGCGCGTGGCGCAGCACGTCCTGCAGGCCGCCGTCGCTGAACATCAGTTCGCGCGTGCGCTCCCGTGGGCGGAACGGCAGCTCGGGCACCGCCGTCGCTTCCCAGGGCTGGACCTTGCGCTTGCGCGGCAGGTAGAGCGCGGGGAACAGCGCCAGGGCGACGCCGATCATGCCGATCAGCGGAATGAAGAACGACAGGCTGAAGATGAACAGCGGGCTCCACGGCAGCGGAAAGCGATAACGGCGTGGCAGCAGCAGCCAGATGCCGGCGGTCAGCATGGCGCTGCCCAGGCCATGTGCGGAGGCATACAGCAACGCTGCCTGGTGTGCCGGCAGGTCGCTGACCGCACTGGCCCAGCTGCCCAGTTCGAGCAGCGCGGCGCCGCTAAACAGCCACTTGCTGATCATTCAGGGCACACTCGTTGAACAGGAAGTGCCGCAGCGCATCGCGCTCGTCGCCGCCTTCGAAGAGGAATCGATGGGTCTGCACACCCAGTGATTCCAGCTCGCGACCCTGGCCGAAGCGCTCGGCGAAGAGTTGCTTCAGACGCACCAGATAGCCCTTGGAGCCTTCGCCCGAAGTCAGCGGCAGGAGGACCAGCACCAGACGACTGTCGCGCCCGTTGATGACCTTCAGTTGCACGTCCAGACCACGCTGGCTGCTCTCCAGCAGGCGCTGGACCTCCTCGCCGTTGTCCTCCGCCAGCTCGAAGGCGAAGAGGCTGGCCGGCAGGCCGTGATCGCGCGCATCGCTGAGCGAGCGCTTGAGCAGCTGCGAGTACTGCTGGGCATCGGCATCCGGCAGCTGCAGGGCCTGCGCATCGCTCATCAGCAGGTCGGCGATGTGCCCGGCGAGGATGGCCAGCAGGCTGAAGCTGCGCTCATGGAACATGAAGAACGGCATCTGCTGAATGGCCAGCACGGCCAGGATGCGCTCCTCGGTGTCGATCAGCGGCACACAGGCCTGCAACATCGAATGGCGCCCGCCCTCTCCACGATCGAGCACGTCGGAACGCACGCTGACCAGCTCGCCACGCTCCAGGCACTGCTTCAGCAGGATGTCGTTGCCCTTGAGCTCGCCCATCTCCCCCAGCACGGCCAGCGGCTGCTGGGCGATACGCTGGTTGTCGATGACCCGGTACAGTCCCGCGACCCGCAGCGAGCCGTACTGGCCGAGCAGCGACAGCACCGAATCGGCCAGCGTCTTCAGCGCATCGTGATCCCCCGGCAGCGCACGCAGTTGCTGGCGCAGGCTGAGCAGCGAGCTGCGCAGGCTCTGGTCGTTGCCGGCCACCCGCTGCTCCAGGCGGTCATGGGAAATGCGCAGGATGTGGTGGGAACGGGTGAACTCGTCGAGGCGCAGCTGGCGGTATTCGTTGGCCAGGCTCAGGCGCTCCAGACGGCGTTCCCAGATGTCGCGGAATTCGCCGACCAGCATGCTGCACAGCAGCATGCCGACGATGAAGGAGGCTGGCGTATCCGCGTACAGCTCGTTCCCCGCGATGCGCAGCACGAACAGCGCCGCGATCAGCAGCGCCGCACTGAACAGCCCCTGGAGGAATCCGTAGCGAACGCCGAGCAGTATCGGCACCAGGATCATCCAGGGGAACGACGCTGCCACGAGCAGCGGGTCCGCCGGCGACAGCCAGTAGCCGAAACCGAGGGCCAGGAGCGTCAGCAGGCAGCTTTCCCACCAGGAAACGCGGCCGCTGGCCCTTGGCGCTAGAGTGAAATCCTTGTGGGCAGACTGCATCGTGATTACTCGAAGTCGAGGTTACCTACCAGTTTGCGCAGCACTTTCTGGGCAGCACCTGCAACGCTCTCACGGGACCAGCCGGCGCGTGCGCCACTGGAACTCCAGACCACACGGCCGCTGGCCGGTTCGAGAATCTGCAGGCTGATGCCGACTGCCGGCTCGCCGTCCAGGCCGTTCTTGTACTGCCACTCTTCCACGCTACCAGTGATCACGTAGGCCAGCTTCTGCTCACGCGCCCAGGCCAGCGCCTGGCTCTGACGCTCACGGTCGTCCTGCAGCAGCAGGTCCTTCTGCGGTTGCTGCGGGTACATCAGCGGGGTCACACCCTCCTCAGCCAGGATGCTGATCAGGATCTGCTCGGCACGCTCGCCGGCCTGCGGCGCCTGGGCATAGTTGACCAGCGGGGCGACGCCCCACGAGGCATCGCGCGGCAGCGTCTGGTTGCCGCCGCCGCTGAAACTGGAGCAACCCGCGACGAACAGTGCAATGGCCACCAGGGCCAGGCAACGTATGCTTTGCATCTTCATTCCTCCTTTGAGAATCCTTGCTTAGCGCCCGAAACGGGTGCTGTAGGTAATACCGAGCGAACCACCGGGATCACCCTCCCCCCCTCTGGGGGCAGACTGGTAACCGAGGGTCATGGCCAGCTCGTCGTCGCCGAACAGCTCGACGCCGATGCCGACGTTGATGCCGTAGTTGAATTGCCGCTCCGTCCACTGCCAGCCGGCGAGGGTATCGATCATCCAGGTGAACTGCGGACGTGTCCTATTCAGGGCGCCCGGGAAGCCTCGCCGCCAGGTGCTGGCGACATAGAGCTGACCATAGCGGCTCTGCATCAGCTCGGTGCCTTCGATCGTGGCGCCCGGCTCGTTGTCGAACGGAATGTAGGCACCGCCATTGGCGTTGAGCAGGTCAGTGGCGACCTCGCTCTCCACGCTGTTGTTCTGATAGTCCACGCCCGAACGCAGCAACCAGGACGGGTCGTCGAAGAACACCGTGTGGCCCCACTCCAGCGACACGCCCTGGCCGCTGCCGATGGCATCGCCCTGTCGGGAACTGTAGCGGTTGTGCGTCAGCGACCAGCTCAACTGGTCACGCGCGGAGAAGCCGTGCTGGCCCCGGAGACGCACGCCGTCGCGCATGCCCAGGGCGCGCAGCAGGCCGGTGTCTTCGGCCTCGCGGTGCCAGTCGAACGCCAGCCCCAGCTCATCACGCGAGCTCAGGCGCCAACTGCGTTCGATGCCCAGGCCATGGCGGTCATCGTCGTCGCGCAGGCTGCTGTCGAGAATCAGGCGCAGGTCGCCGTCGTCCAGGGTGCGGCGCGCCTCCAGCTTGAGGTTGCGCTCGTTGCCGAGTACCGCGCTGTCCAGGTTCGAACTGTTGTAGCGGCCCTGCTCGAGCTGCAGGTCGGCATACCAGTCATCGCCGAGGTAGCGGGCCACCTGCAGACGCGGCCCCTTGATGTCCAGGTCGCCGAAGTCTGTATTCTGCCACCCCAGCTGCAAGCCCTGCGGGGAGCGCTCGAGCATGCCGGTGGTCTGCAAGAGCAGCTGCTGGCGAATCGAATCCGGTTGTCCATCGCCCTGGGCGCTGAGTCCCGAGGCCAGCGCTTCGCCCTCATGGCCGAGACGCGAGAGCACTTCCACCGTGTTCGCGGCATCGAGTCCGCCGTGTTCGAGCAGACGCTGCATCTGCGCGTGGTTGTCGTTGCGCAGCGCCTGCTGGATCTCGTCGTAGCTGCCGGCCTTCAGCCCGCGCGCTGCCCCCCAGGCCAGCCAGTCGTCCTTCAGCGCCGACTGGTTGCTGGCATCGAGGCGCTCGAGGAAATGCTCGAACCACAGCTGCAGCGTCGCCTGCTCGCCGTTCCACAGACGCTTCGCCTGCGCCAGCGACGTCAGCGTGCCCTGCGACCCGGCCAGCAGGCGCAGGTACATGGCATAGCCTTCGGGAGTCGCGGTGACGCGTTGCAGATTGAGGTCGCGCAGCAGCTGGCGGCGCAGACGCCAGGCCAGGTCTGCGTAGCCGGCGGCCTCGGCCGCGTCGGCATAGGCCGCGAGCACCAGGCGGTCCGATGGATTCGACTTGAGGTACTGACGGAACCAGCGCAAGGCTTCCCGGGTGTTGTTGAGCAACATGTAGCCGGTGGCATAGGGCAACCACAGCCGGCTGTCCGTCACGGCCAGGGCACGCCACTCCGGCAGCAGTTGCGCCAGCGAGTCGCGCTGGGCGTTGTCGATGTAGAACCACAGGATGCGCTGGCGCACCAGATTGTCACTGGGGAACAGCGCCAGCGCCTGCTGGTAGTAGGCCTGGGCCTGGTCGAAGTTGCCGTCCTGGGCAGCCAGCGCGGCACGGGCAACCCAGTACTGCGAGTTGTCGCGTCCATTGGGCGACTGTTCCGCGCCGGCCAGCAGCATTCTCAGGGCATTCCAGTCACCCAGTCGCTCCGCCAACTCCAGCGCGACGATCAGACGTGTCACGCGGCCCGTGCGCTGCCAGCTATCGATGAGAATCTGCAGCGAACGCCTGGGGTCGCTATCCCAGTACAGACGAATCAGGCGATCCTCATCCTCCAGCTCCAGGGGCACCTTCAGGCTCAGCAGGCGATCGTACGAGGCGCGCACTTCCCCATCGCGCTCGAGCTCCCAGGCCAGATTGGCGCGCAGCTGCCAGAACTCGGGATCGTCCACCTCGGGTGAATCGGCTGCGGTCAGCACCTGCCAGGCCAGATCCGGCTCGAACAGGTTCCAGTGCACCTTGGCCCAGCGGATGCGCTCCTTGATCGTCAGCGGCTTGAGCGCTGCCAGGAGCTGCCACTGCTGCACTTCCTTCCTGAACTGCTGGGTGTTCTCCATCAGCATGCGCAGGCGCTGCCGTGCGAACAGGTGGTTGGGGTAGCGCTGCAGGTAGGCCACCAGCCAGGCCTCGGCATCCTCGGGAGTGCCGCGGGTTTCGTGGCTGTAGACCAGGGTGTCGATCTCCACGTCGGTCATCTGCCGATGGGCGTCGATGGTGGACAGCGTCGCGATCACCTGGTCGAAATCGAACAGCTGCAGGGCATAGCGCCAGATGCGCTCGCGCAGCTCCGGGTCTTCGCGCTGCGCCAGCATCTGCACCCAGTAACTCAGCGCCTGCTGGGTATGTCCGGTCCACTCGGCCAGGCGCGCCACTTCGGCCACCATGTCGTAGTCGTCGGGTGTCAGCGCCAGCAACTCGGGCGCCAGCTGCCAGGCCCGGTCGACCGCACCGGATGCCAGGCTCAGGTGGAAATCGGCGGTCAGTGCGCGCGGGTCGTCCCTCTTCAGGCTCAGCCAGCGCTGAATGAAGCTTTCCGCCAGGTCGTAGCGGCGCCCGCCCTGGGCGGCATCGACACCGGCTGCCAGCCAGTCCAGGGAAGCCTGTTGCGCGTCGAGTTCGTCCAGGTGCAGGGCCAGCAGTTGCGCCGCCTGCTCGGGATGATTCGCCGCGAGCAGAGCGTCGAACGCTTCTCGCAGGTGCTCCATGCGCACCTGCGGGTCGCTGTCTTCCGCCGCCAACTGCTCATAGAGCTGCGCCGCGCCACTCTGGTCGTTGTTGGCCAGGCTCCAGATCGCCGCCTCGCCCAGCCAGTGCGTGCGCTTCTCGCTGTCGCGCTCGGCCAGCTCGCGGTAGGCCAGCACGGCGACGTCCAGTCCGCCGATCTCCAGCGAGTAGCGCGCCAGGCGCTCCAGCATGGCATTGTCCAGGTCGGCGATCTTCAGGCTGCGCAGTTCGTCGATCAGCGCCGCCCGCTGTGCATCGCTGATACCGTCCGGCTGGGCCTGGGCACGCAGCACGTCGAGCATCGCCGAGTAGAACGGCGTCGCCGACAGCAGGCGGCCCTGCAACTGCTCCAGGTATTCGCGGGCACGGGTGAAGTCACCGACCTGAATCAGCTGATCGATCAGGCGCAGCTTGAGCTTGTCGTCTTCCGGGTGGGCCTTGATCAGCAGTTCGGTATAACTGATGGCGACGGCGTCCGGCCGGTCGTCCGCGTCCGGCAGGAACACGTCCTCGCTCTTGTACGACAGCGCCAGCAACGCCACCACGAACCCGGCAACCAGCAGGATCATCCAGGGGTTGAGCAGGCGGGTGCGCGGCACCTTTTTCTTAGTTGCAGATGAGTTGCGCATCGCTCACCTGCTTCATCGGCAATTCGAAGTGCCATACGCCATTGTCGTGCGTGCCAGTGAACCGGCCGCCCCCCGCCTTCACATGGCACGAACCGGCCGAGCGCACGCTGAAACTGAGCGGGAACTCGCCCTGGAAGGAAAACGTCACGCGCTTGTCGTCCAGATAACGCCAGGCGGTCAGCGGAATGTTCGCCTCTTCCAGTGCCGGGCGCGGGTCACGGGTGTCGCGCAGGGCCAGCAGCGCATCGGCGCCGCTCAGGTGCACGTAGCGCCCCTGCGGCAGATCACGCACCCCGGCGACGCCCCTGGAGCGGGCCAGGTCCGGCCAGCCCAGGGCCGGATCCAGGCGCAGCGTGCGCATGCCCACCAGGCCCTTCACCTGCCAGCTGCCGTCGCTACGCCTGGCCAGGCTGGCGCGGTACAGTCCCTCGACGCGCTTGATGTAGTCGCTCATCCACAGCGACAGCGGCTGGCCATCGAGAATGGTCTGGTAGGTCTGGCGCATGGCCCGGATGGAGGCCTGCTTGGTCCCCGAGTAGAAGTGGTAATAAAGATGGAAGCCGCGCAGGCGACGCGGGCTGTCGGTCAGCGCGAAGGTGTCCTGAACGTCGCGGAAGCCGTAGTAGGGTCCCGTCCACAGGTTGGTGTAGACGTTCTCGTTGATCACCGGGGCGTAGAAGTGCAGCCCGCCGGAAGTCGGCCGGATCAGCGGATAGAGACCGGTCAGCGAGGGGTAGGCCTTGGTCAGCACGGTGTTGCCGCCGTTGACGTTCGGCAGGCCACTGTCATACGCCAGCTTGATGGTTTCGGCGCTGGGCATGGCATCACCGGACCAGAAGATCATCTTCACCGGCTTCTTCGGAGTGGTCAGGCGCTGGTTGATGTAGTCCCGAGTGCCGACGACCTCACGCGTGAGGTCCAGCGTCTTGTAGCCCGGAATGGCCATCATATAGCCGTATTCCGCCTCGAAGTTCTCGCGCTGCGAGGCCTTTTCCGGCTGCCAGAAGAACGGGTGGCTGAAGGTGTGGCTGGCGACCTCGACCTTGGGGTTAGCGAAGATCTTGCGAGCGATGGGCTCCAGCTCACGCGCCAGGTGCGGGTACATGCCACGCGGGCCGACTTCACCCTCGATCACCGACACCGAGGTCAGCAACGGGTAGGGGTTGATGAAATCCTCCAGCACCTGGATACCCGAGTAAGGCGAACCGGGGACCTCGGCACGGGACACGAAACCATCGCCGTCCAGGTGCACGGTGGCGATGCGCCGGCCGTTCTCCGTGGTGCTGTCGGGGCGCGGCAACGCCGGCAACTTGAAGGCACGGGCAATGAAGGCGAACGGGTCGAGCATCCAGCGCCGATGGTCGAGGCCTTCCTCGAATACATAGGGGGCCATTGCGTAGCCGCCCCAGTCCCCGGTGGCCACCGGCGCGTAGACACGGTCTTCGTTCTGCAGGGACAGCGCCGCCCGGGTACGCTCGGGCGCGGTCACGGTCAGCGGCGGAACTTCCCGCGTGCGCACACGCAGCGGTGCTTCGAAGCCGCCGACCAGCGTGGCATCGTGGGACAGCAGCACGGCATCCTTGCCGACCGGCTGCGAGCGCGTGCGGATGCCCAGGCGATCCAGCAGGCTGTCGTTCTCGGTGGGCATCCCGGCGAGAAAGGCAATCGGCACCTGCTCGTCGAGGCGCTGGCCCAACCAGCTCTCGAAATAATCGCGGTCCACCGGCGAGCCACTGGTCATCCACACCACGACGCCCGCGTAGAGCCCTTTCAGCGGGCGCTGCGGCAGCGTGGTATCGGCCGGCCAGTAGTCGACCCGGTACCCCAGGTATTCGAGCAGGCCGCCAAGGTGCACATGCCCCGGATTGTCTTCGAGCTCGCCCTCGCGCGCATCGTAGACCAGGGCAATACGCCGGGGCTGGACCTCCACGCCGCTGATGCCCATGGCATTCAGCGCAGGGGAGGTCACGTAGGGGATGAAGCCTTCCTCGGTCAGCCGCGCAGCCAGCTGGCGCGCCTGTTCGCGCTGCTCTGGCGGCAAATACTCGATCGCCACCACCGGAATGCCCTGGGCCCGCACCTTGTCGAGGTGCAGCTGCAACCAGTCACGATCGCTCTGCGACACCGCCTTGTAGCCACCGCCCGCATCCCACCCGGCATAGAGGGACTCGACGGCGACTGCGGCGGCAACGCCCGGCAGCTCTGGCAGCACGTCGAAACCACGGTTGAAGAACAACTTGAGTGTCGGTTCACGCCGATGCAGTTCGTTCAGCAGGCTCTTCAGCGCCTCGCGCTGGCCGTCCTGGAGCGCCTGCGCCTGCAGATGGAAACTGTCCAGGGTGTCGAGGAACAGGCCGGCGTAGCCCTGCTGGCGCAGCGCGCTGGCGCGCTCGAAGAGGTATTCGCGCCAGGCCGGCGAGTCCAGGTCCATCACCTGGCTGTTCCAGGCAGCGTTGCGCACGGCACTGGTCGCCTCGCTCAACCCCGCCTGGGTGACATCGCCAGCGAATTCGCCGATGGACAGGTAGGCAAAGACCTCACTGCCCTGGGCCTTGAGGTAATCCAGATCCTTCGACGAGGCATGACCGGGCTCGACCACCACCCACTCGAACTGCGACAACTCGGGCAGGGGCAACTGATCGGCGTACCAGAAGGCTACGCTGGCAGGCCGAGCAAATGTCGTGGAAACGAAAAATGCGACCGCCAGGCCGAAAAGCCGGGCAATTCCCTTGGAGGACTTCACCTGCATGACCTACTGCACTGGAAAGAGCGCTTGTGCGCTTACTGCTCGACAAAAGCCTCTGACGAGACTTCCCCCATAAACGTCAGGAAACCGGCTCCACCCCACGGAAACCGAGCGAAACTTGACATCAAAAAGCTGGCATATTGAATCAGCCCAACCAAGGATATGTCAATTTTTTGATCAGACAATGACCAAAAAAACGAACACCCCTCAAGTTAGTCAAATTACCGTCGAGCACTAACGTGAAGTCCGTCACGCGGGAAACAACCCTTTAATATCAGGGACAAAGGCGTGTCGAGGCGGAGCGCCAAAAACCTGTCAAGACGCGGATTCGCGAATGCCGCCGCCCATTCCACCGACAGACGGTCACGAAGCCGTTGCGCGGCGCAACCTCAATCCAGACCAGCAGCCCATCGCTGCGCTATCCGTCAGGACACCGGCGCGCTGGCCTGCATGGAGGCACGAACGGAGAACGCCAGCTGGAAGTCACGCAACAGCGGATGCGAGGCACGCCAGTCGAGGTCGGCGAAGCGAAAATCCAGATAGCCCAGGGCGCAGGCCACGCCGATCTGCGCCAGATCGAGCGGCCCCTGCAGCTGTGCGGCCTGACGCTCCAGCTCCGCCAACGCCCGCCACACCTTGCCCAGTTGGCCATCGAGCCAGGCCTGCGACTGTTGCTCAGGCTCGCGCACGGCCTTTTCGTAGCGTGCGAGCAAGGCGGCCTCCATCAGGCCGTCGGCCAGGGCCGCCAGGCGCAACACCTGCCAGCGTCCGGCATCGACCGGCAACAGCCTGGGCCCCTGATGCAGGGTGTCGAGGTATTCACAGATCACCCGGCTGTCGTACAGCGCCTGCCCATCATCGAGCAGCAGCACCGGTATCTTGCCCAGCGGATTGGCCCGGTTGACCCGCTCGTTGAGCGTGGTCGGCAACACGGCGGTGTCGAGCAGCTCGATCTCCGCCAGCAGGCCGGCCTCAGCGGCCAGTACACGCACCTTGCGGGCGAAAGGTGAAGCAGCGGCGTAGATCAACTGCATGTGCATGGTCCTCTGTGATTCATCAAGCATGGTGGTTCAGGCCTCGGGCCTCATGCGAGGTAGCCCGAGCGCGACGATGCAGGCACGCCTTGCACACCTCAAGCGCACGGCCCACCGACAGATCGCAGCGGGCCCTGCGCATGCGGATGCCGAGACAGCGAACGCGTCATTCTGCGCGCCCGACGATAGCCCCGGACAAGAGCAGAAACCAGCATTCCCGACACCAGTCGACGGCCCGGATACGGCACAATCGGGAATCGCTGGAAAAGGACAGGCCGATGCTCATCGACGAAGAACTCACCCTGAAGAAGCTGGAGGTCTTTCTCGCCTTCATGCGCAGCGGCAACCTGGCGCGCGCGGCCAGCGAACTGCAGACCAGCAACGTCAGCGTGCATCGCGCCATCCACTCTCTGGAGAGTGCCCTGCGCTGCCCGCTGTTCAAGCACGAGGGGCGCAACCTGATCCCGCTGGAAAGCGCCTACTGCCTGGAAGAAAAGGCGCAGAAGCTGATCCAGGACGCCCAGGAGATGGTGCGCCTGACCCGCGAGGCAGCCGGCTTCGGCGCCGAGCGCTTCAAGCTGGGCGCCCTCTACTCGCTGACGGTGAAGACCGTGCCGCAACTGATCATGGGCCTGAAGCTGCGGCGCAGCGAGCTGAACATCGACCTGGTCCTCGGCTCCAACGTCGACCTGCTGTACAAGCTGAAGAACATGGAGCTGGACGCGATCCTGATCGCGCTCGACGACAGCATCAGCGACCCGGACTGCGAACAGCTGGCGCTGTTCTCCGATGACATCTTCCTCGCCGCACCGAACGACTCGCCCTTCGCCGAGCAGCCCGAGGTGGACCTGGCCGATCTGCGCAACGACACCTTCATCACCCTGACCCAGGGCTATGCCACCTTCCGCGATGGCGAGCGGGTGTTCCAGCAGGCCGGCTTCGAACCGCAGGTGGCGATGCAGGTGAAGGACATCTTCACCCTGCTCAGCATGGTCAGCTCCGGCGTCGGCTATGCCCTGCTGCCGGGGCGGGTGGCGGCGGTGTACGAGAACCGGGTGAAGCTGATCCCGCTGCAGGCCAAGTACCACCTGCAGCAGCATATCGGCGTGGTGTTTCTCAAGGCCAAGGAGCGCGACCCCAACCTGCTGGCGCTGCTCGCCGAATGCCGGATGTACAGCCGCCAGGCGTAGAGGCGTCTCGACGCCCTCGCGACTGAAGGCATGCCTGAACGGGGCAATAAAAAAGCCCGCCATGACGGCGGGCGAAAGGTCAGCCCAGAAGGCCTCGCATCAGAAAGTAGAGCAACGATGGGCCAAGCAGGCAGCCCAGCGCGGTGTAGAAGGCGGCGGTCAGGCAGCCATAGGGCACCAGCTTGGGATCGGTCGCCGCCAGGCCGCCGGCGACACCGCTGGAGGTGCCCATCAGGCCACCGAAGATCACCGCGCTGCGCGGATTGTCCAGGCCGATATAGGGCGCGACGAAAGGCGTGGCCACCATCACCAGGATCGCCTTGATCAGGCCGGCGGCAATCGACAGCGCCATCACGTCGGAGCTGGCGCCCAGCGCCGCACCGGTCACCGGGCCGACGATGTAGGTCACCGCGCCGGTGCCGATGGTGGTCAGGCTGACCACGTCGGTGTAGCCGAACGCCATGGCCACCGCGACACCCGCGACGAAGGACGACAGCACGCCGACGAACAGCGCCAGCACCCCGGCGAATCCGGCGCGCTTGAGTTCCTCGACACTGACCCCGAAGCCGGTGGCGACGATGGCGAAGTCACGCAGCATGGCACCGCCCAGCAGGCCAATGCCGGCAAACAGGGGAATGTCCACCAGGCCTTTCTGGCCACCGGTGTAGGCGCCACCGATATAGGACAGCAACAGGCCGAGGAGGATGGCGATGGCCGAGCCATGCAGGCGGCCCTTGGTGAACTTGTCGGAGATCCAGTACGACACCCACATGGTGATGCCGATGATGGCGAAACCGCTGAGCATGCCGTAGCTGGTGACAACCTTGAGCAGAGATTCGTACATGGCGATCACCGTGGTGCTTTGGTCAGGGAGGAGGTGACATCGGCTTCAGGCTTCTTTTGCCCGATCCGGCTGAGCACGGGGACCAGGGCGAAGCCGGCGACGACGGCGGCGATACCCGCCAGGATCGCCATCGGCCCACCGCTGAGGGCACCGTAGACGTTCTGCTGGGCGGCCATGGCGACCACGATGGGGATGTAGATGGCGCTCCAGAACTCCACGCCCTGTTCCGACTTGCCAGTGAACAGTCCGCGGTTCTTCAGGTAACTACCCAGGAATATCAGCAGCAGCATGGCGATGCCGACACCGCCGACGTTGGCGGGCACGCCGATGAGTTGCCCCAGCAGCGAGCCGATGAAGATGCCTGCCAGGGTGCAGAACGCCAGAAAGGCGACACCGTAGATGATCATTGTTGTTGTCCTCGTTTCACATATCGAAGTTGTTGTTCTTGTGCTTCGGTAAACGCTACGGCTCAGCGGTCGAGGCTTACCTCCTGACGCAACATGGCGTCGAGTGTATCCAGACGTGCGCCGGCAAAGGCGACAGCCTGTCCGGGTTCGAATACGCGCCGGGCCAGACCGGTGAGCACGCCGCCTGGAGGCAGTTCCAGGTGCAGGCGCACACCGCGCTCGTAGGCAGTGACGAGCGTGGCCTGCCAGTCGACGCGGCGGCTCATGTTGAACGCCAGGTCATCGCGCAGACGCTGTGGCTCGCGAATCACCCGTGCCGAGCTGCTGCTCAGGTAACGCGCCCGTGGCACATGCAGCGCAACCCCGGCGAAGGCCGCCGCCAGTTCGCGCGCCGGTGCATCGAGCAGCTCGCAGTGCGACGGCACGCTCATGGCCAGGCGCCTGACCGCAGCGGCGCCGAGGGCGCGGGCCCGCTCGGCGACCTGCGCCATGGCCGCATCGCTGCCGGCGATCACCAGCTGGTTTTCCGCATTGATATTGGCCAGGTACAGCGGCCCTTCGGCGTCGTCCAACAGGCGCTCGACGCTGGCCTGATCGAGGCCGAGGATGGCGGTCATACCGTAGCCGGCGGGATAGGCGCGCTGCATCAGCTCGCCGCGCAGGGCGACCAGGCGCAGCGCATCGGCAAAATCCAGGGCCTCGGCCACCACCGCAGCGGCGTAGGCACCGATGGACAGCCCGGCGACATACTCAGGACGATGGCCGCGCTCGATGAGCAGGCGCGAGGCAGCGACACCGGCGATCAGCAGGCACAGCTGCACGGCGCGGGTGCCCTGCAGCGCCTCGGCCGAATCCAGCAGACGCACATCCTCGCCCAAGGTGGCGCTGGCCTGTTCCAGGCAATCGTGGACGACCGTGGCATCCGGCAAGACCTGGAGCATGCCGGGCTGCTGCGCGCCCTGGCCGGGAAAGGCCCAGAGCGTGCTCATGCCGCCACCTGCTGCAGGTGCCAGGGATCGCCGACCAGTTGCGGGCCGCGTTGCGTTTTCAGCAGTACGCGCGCCGCGTCACCGGCCCATTCGCGCAGCGCCACGGCGCCGTGCGGGGTTTCCAGTTGCAGGTCGATGCGGCCTGGCGCGGCGTCCAGCACGGCACACAGCCTGCGGGCCGAGGCGCGGTCGAGGGTGTGCGGCGCCAGCAGTGTCAGGTCGAGATCGCTCTGCGGGTGCGCCGCACGGATGCCGCTGGCCAATTCGAAACCCAGGCTGCCGGTCACGCCCCAGGCCAGGCCCAAGCCATCCAGGTGCAGCGCGACATGTTCGAGGGCACGTAGCGCCGGCCAGCGCCGCTGAGCATGCTCACGCCAGCGCCCTGCCCTGGCCACGGACTGAGGGCTGACCAGCCGGCTGATATCGCTCAGGCGCATCCAGCTTGCATAGCGCTGTTCACGCGCGGCGCCACGGATACCGACCGCCACCCAGCCGGGTTCGGCGGGTGCACGCCGCACCACCACCGGCACATGCCCGCCCAGGGCGGCGCGAGCCCAGACCGGCGCCTCCTGCGGCAGGTGCTCGGGGCGCAGGCCCCAGAGCAGATCATGTGGACGGGGTGTCGGGTGCATCGCTGGTTCTCCGCAGGGCGGGGGCAACCCGCCGTTTCGTCTCATTCAGGAGCGGCGGGGTTCACCCGCCCTGAGCCTCACCACTGCGCGCGCAAGGCCTCGCGCACCCGCGTGGAGGCGGCACGATTGGCCGCGCCCAGGCGATTGCGCAGGTCTCGCGGGCTGCCGGCGATAGCCACCAGCGCCTGGCTCAGCGCCTCACGCACATGGGCCAGGTCGGCCGCTGTCGGCTGCGCCACCTGCTCCACGTCGAGCACCTGCGCAAGCAGGCCGAGCGAGGCGTAGTTGTCCAGGTCATAGGCCATCGGCGGCACGCTGGCGGCCAGTGCCTCCAGCTCGTCGACACTGCGCAGGGTGATGCGCGCGGCGGCGGCCTTGCCCATGGCATGCACCATCACCCCGGCGTCGCGCAGGGCGATCAGGCGGTTGGCCTGGTAACCATGGGCGAGGAAGGCACCGGACATCGCCTTGCCCACCAGCAGGCCAACAACCGCATGCCCGGCCAGGCGCGCACGGGCATAGGCATCCACCGCACCGGCCAGCGCCTGATGAATGCCGTAGGCCTCCTCGCGGCGGCCGTAGGCCTGGCTCGGTACGTCGACGATGGCGATCAGCGCACGCTTGTGCGGGTTGTCGCGATCCGCCTCGATGGCCTCGTCCACCGCCTGCGCCAGACCCCAGCCTTCGAGCAGGCCGACCTCGCCGTTGCGGGCGCGGGGGAAGGCATTGTCGGCATCGGCGACCACCGCCAGATAGCGCACCGCCTGGCCGGCCAGTTCGCCATCGGCCACCCGCAGCGAAGCGGGCAAACCGGCCAGCGGCCGGGCATTGCCACTCAGCGCCTGGAACCAGTGCAGGCCACGTTGTTCTTGGACTGTGCTCATGTTCATGCTCCCTGATAGGCGCTGCGCACGGCAGCGGCATCGGCCTGGATCGAAGTGTCGACGGCGCGCAGTCGCTGCAGGAACCAGGCGTGGCGCCGACTGCGCTCCAGCTCGGGCTTGCCCTTGGCGAACAGCCCATGCAGTTCGCTGCGGATGGCCTCGACGTCATCGCTCACATAGCCGTCGACCAGGCCACTAGCATGGCGCTGCTCGCCGCCGGTCAGGCTCCAGATGAACGGGCGGTCGCGTGAGTCGTACTCGTCCAGCCCGGCCTCCTGCTCGATCACCTGCGGGCCGTTGAGCCCCAGGCGTGCCTCGCGGGTCACCAGCAGGTAGCTGCACAGCCCGGCGGCGATGGACATGCCACCGAAGCAGCCGACCGGGCCGGCGACCAGGCCGATCACCGGCTGGTACTGACGCAGCTCGACGATGGCGGCCTGGATCTCGGCAATCGCCGCCAGCCCCAGGTTGGCCTCCTGCAGGCGCACGCCGCCGGTCTCCAGCAGCAGCACGGCGCGAGTCGGCGTGCCTGCCCGGTTGTCCTCGGCGGCCAGTTCCAGGGCGCCGGCGATCTTCGCCCCGCCCACTTCACCCAGGCTGCCTCCCTGGAAGGCACCTTCGATGGCGATCACCACGGCAGGCGCACCGTCGAGCAGACCCTTGGCCACCACCACGCCGTCGTCGGCCTGCGGCACGATGCCCTGCTGCGGCAGCCAGGGCGACATCAGCCGGGCGAAGGGATCGAGCAGCTCGCGGAAGCTGCCGTCGTCGAGCAGGGCGCGGGCACGCTGACGTGCGCCGAGTTCAGTGAAGCTGCGCTGCGCCAGCAGGCGCTGGATGTCCTGTTCAGCCATGGCTCAGCTCCTCCAGACCTTGTTCCAGGCGCAGGCGCACTACGCCGGGGGTCGCGCCGAAATCGTGGATGGCGATGTTCAGTGCCGGCAACTGCTGCTCGCGGAACATGCGTTCGAACAGCTGCTGCCAGCGCGGCGCACTACCGTTCACCGAGGTCACCACTTCGATGGCCAGGGTGCCGGCCTGGCCGGGTTCGAGCAGCACCTCCAGGTCACCGGAGCCGACACAACCGACCAGCGCACGGCCCTGGGCCGGCTGCCCGGCGGGGAATTGAAAAGACAGGGTTTCCATTTCACAGACTCCCAAGCTGCGCCGGCAGGCCATGCTGCAGGCGGTCGAGGAACAGGGTGGCGGCGAGCAGATCGGCAGCACCACCAGGCGAAGCGCGCAGGCGCAGCATGTCGCGCTCCAGTTCGCGCAACAGGCGCCGGCCATCGAGGCTGGCGCAGCCACCGGCGGCGAGTACCGCGCGGGCGCCGCTCTGCATGCAGGTCAGCCCGGCCATGCCGGCGCGGTACAGCACGCAGGTGTCGGCCAGCTGGGTCATGATCGCCAGCAGCGCGTCGAGGCGAGCGTTCTGCTCCCCGACACCAGCCGCCCGGCTGCGCGCCAGTTGCGGCAACGCCTGCTGCACGACCGCCGGAAAGCCCAGCTGCGCCTCTTCGCGGGCACCGTGCACGCCATACAGGCGGCACACCTGAGCGCCATGGCTGTCAGCGGCTACCGGCGCGGCGCGGTCGTTGAACAGCGCCAGGCGCGCCGCGCGCAGCGCCACCTGCGCCGGTGCCAGGGCGTCGGTTTCCAGCGCCGCGGCGGCGCTGAGCAGGCCCAGGGCCCAGATCGCCCCGCGATGGGTGTTGACCCCGTCGGTGACGCGCAGCATCTCCGCCTCGCCATCACGGCCCAGTCGGCCCACCTCGTCACGCAGTTGCTGGTCGATCTCGCCGCGCCGCTGCGCCGCCTCGGCCATGGCCTTGAAGCTCGGCCACAGGGCCAGCGCCGAAGCGTGCATCAGGCCCAGGTGCAGGTCGGTGTGCGCGCCGCTGCCGCGACGGTCGACCAGCCCCGGTTTGGGCGACAGGTCGGCCTCGTCGATCAGCGCGTCCACGGCCAGGTCGGCCAGCCAGTCCGCCAGGGACAGCGACAACTGCGGCTGCAATGCCGTAAGTGCGTTCATCACCAGCTCCTGAACTTGGCGGGCGGGTTGTACAGGTCGCCGGACCAGTCGACCAGTTCGGCGATGCTCTTGGCCGCGAGCAGTTCACGGCTGGCGTCGGCACGGCGGATGCCGAGGTCTTCGGGCAGGGCGATCAGCCCTTCGCGGCGCATGCGCTCGGTGCCCTTCGGGTCATGGCACAGGCCGATGGCGGTGACCCCGGCCACGGCGGCGATCATCGCCTGGCGTTCTTCCAGCGAGCGCGCCTTGTACAGGTAGGCGATGCCTTCCTCGGTGAGCAGGTGGGTGACGTCGTCGCCGTAGATCATCACCGGTGCCAGCGGCATGCCGGCCTTCTTCGCCACGTCGACGGCATCCAGGCGCTCGACGAAGGTGGGCTTGCCGCCCTCCTGGTAGGTCTCGACCATCTGCACCACCAGCTTCTTGCCACGCTCGAGCAGGGTCTCCGGCGTGGTCATGTCGAGCCAGGCCGGGGTGGCATGGCGACGGCCGCGTGGGTCATGGCCCATGTTCGGCGCGCCACCGAAACCGGCCAGGCGGCCGCGGGTCACGGTGGAGGAATGGCCATCACCGTCGACCTGCAGGGTGGCGCCGATGAACAGGTCCACCGCGTACTGCCCGGCCAGCTGGCACATCATGCGGTTGGAGCGCATCGAACCGTCGCGGCCGGTGAAGAACACGTCCGGGCGCTGGGCGATGTAGTCCTCCATGCCCAGCTCGGTGCCGAAGCAGTGCACGCTCTGCACCCAGCCGGTCTCGATGGCCGGGATCAGCGTCGGGTGCGGATTGAGCGTCCAGTTGCGGCAGATCTTGCCCTTCAGGCCGAGGGATTCGCCGTAGGTGGGCAGGATCAGCTCGATGGCGGCGGTGTTGAAACCGATGCCGTGGTTGAGCGACTGCACGTTGTGTTTCTCGTAGATGCCGCGAATCGCCATCATCGCCATCAGCACGTGCACCGGCTTGATGTGGCGCGGGTCGCGGGTGAACAGCGGTTCGATGTAGAACGGCTTGTCCGCCACCACCACGAAGTCGACCCAGGACGCCGGGATGTCCACCCGAGGCAGCTCGTCGACTATCTCGTTGACCTGGAAGATGACGATGCCGTCGCTGAAGGCGGTGGGCTCGACCAGCGCCGGGGTGTCCTCGGTGCTCGGCCCGGTGTAGATGTTGCCGTGGCGGTCGGCCTGGAAGCCGGCGACCAGCGCGACATTGGGGATCAGGTCCACCAGCAGGCGCGAATACAGCTCGATGTAGGTGTGGATGGCGCCGACTTCCATCTGCCCGTCTTCGAGCAACTGGCCGATGCGCAGGCTCTGCGGCCCGGCGAAGGAGAAGTCGAGCTTGCGCGCGATGCCCTGTTCGAACAGGTCGAGGTGCTCGGCACGACTGACGCTGGGCATGATCATGTGCAGGTCATGCAGGCGGGCCGGGTCGACCTTGGCCAGCGAGCGCGAGAGGAAATCCGCCTGCTTCTGGTTGTTGCCTTCGAGCACCACGCGATCGCCGGGAGCGATCAGCGCCTCGAGGGCCGTGACGATCCTGTCACTGGGCAGTACCACGCCATCGGCGAGGTCGCGCACCTGATCGAGGCGCCGCGCTTTCTCCGCGCGACGACGCGACCACTGCGGCGGTGGGGATATTGTTGTTGTCATTGAAGACTCCACGAGTTCCGCTGTCGTGGAGGCACATTAGGAGCGCGACCTGGTGGTCATCAATCAAGCAGGCGGAGCAATCGTTACGCTTAGGTTAATGATTGCTCAAGCGCGGGCATCGGCTGCGTCGTCCAGCTCGGAGCGGGATGCCGTCCGGGCCATCTCCAGGCGGTCGCGCCCGCGTTGCTTGGCCTGGTAGAGCAGCTTGTCCACCGCATTGAGGAAGTCCAGCGCCCGGTCCTGCGCGCCCGGCACGATGGTGCTCACCCCCAGGCTGATGGTGAGCATGGGCGACACGCTGGAGCGTTCATGGGGGATGCGCTGCTGGCGCACCTGCTGGCGGCAGCGCTCGGCGATGTGCCGGGCCGCAGCCTCATCGGTCTCCGGCAGGACCAGCACGAACTCCTCGCCGCCGAAGCGTCCGACGAAGTCCCGGGGCCGGCTGGCCGCACGGCTCAGGGCCTGACCGACGTGCTTCAGGCAGTCGTCACCCTGAATGTGACCGTAATGATCGTTGTACTGCTTGAAGTGATCGATATCGAGGAGGATCAGCGACAGCGGCTGGCGGGTGCGCTGGGCGTTGGCCCACTCCGAGGCCAGCACCGTGTCGAACATGCGCCGGTTGGCCACGCCCGTCAGGCCGTCCTTGTAGGAGTACTCCTCCAGCTGCTTCTGCAGGGTCAGCAGCTGCTCCTCGGTCTTCTTGCGTTCGCTGATGTCGAACATGAAGCCGATCAGCGACTCCACCTCGCCATTGTCGTCACGCACCACATGCACCACGTCGCGGATCCACACGTAGTCGCCAGCGGCGGTCAGCGCCCGGTAGTCGGCCTCGTGGTCGACACCGTTCTGCGACTGCGAGATGCACAGCTCGACCACCTTCTCGCGGTCTTCCGGGTGCATGCGCGTGGCCCAGTCCTCGGCGCTGACCCAACTGGCCTGCGCCCAGCCCAGCAGACTCTCGATCTGCGGGCCGATGTAGGCGAACGTCATGGTCTTCCAGTCGATCTTCCAGGGAATCGCCTGGGTGGACTCCAGCAGGGTCTTGTACACCGCCTGATCAGTTGTCTCGCTCATGCCTGCCACCTCCGCCGCGTCTGCGCTTCGTTATAACGCAAAAGCAGGCGGCCCAGGTGACAGGCTGGCGAAAGGCGATCAGGACTCGCTGGCTTTCAGGCCGGCGTACAGGCGGGTCAGCTCGTTGAGCTGGCGGAACAGCGAGTCGGTGCTGACGGTGATCACGGTCGGCACGAAGTCCTGCGAGGCGTGCAGGTCGATGCCCTTGAGGGTGAAGCCCCAGTGGGCACGGGCGCGACGCTGGGCGGCGGCGATCTCTTCATTGGGCGTGCCGGCGGCTTCCAGCTCCTTGAGGATGGTCTCGAAGTCGCTCACGGACTTGTCCAGCTTGGCATCGAGCTCCGGCATCTGCACACGCCAGGACTTGGCCATGTAGAGCATGGCGATGCGCTGGGTCTGCACCCGCGCCCAGCCGCTGCGGTTGACCGTCGCGCCCATCGCGCCGACGTGCTTGGCCATCAGATCGGTCACGGTCTGGGTCTGCTGCAGCAGCTGCTCGCTGGCCGCCAGCACCTGCACGGCCTGGGCCTGGTCCGGCGTGGCCTCGACTTGCTGGCGATAGGTCGACCAGGTCGCACCGACCTGGGCCAGGGCAGCCTTGATCTCGGCATTGGGCGCGTATTCCGAGAGGGCCCTGTGGCTGGCTTCGAAACGCTGGATGGTTTCCTGCAGCTGGCGCTGGGCGGTGTCCACGCGCACATCGGCGCCGAGCATCAGGTAGTCCTTGGCCATGCGCTGGCCGAGCGAACGCTGCAGGCCAGCCATGTTCATGGCTTCGGAATCGGTGAGCTGCGCCAGGCTGGGCAGGCTGACCAGCGTGGTGCAGGCCAGCAGGATGAATGTCAGGTACTTCTTCAACACGTCGGTACTCCAATTCGAGAACAAGGCAATGCACCGCGGGCGACTGCCTGCGGTAACGGGTTGAACCCTTGAATGCGGGGTTTTTATTGGAATGCGAGGGGGCAGGGATGCCGGGCGCGTGACCCGGATGCCGAAAAAAAGGCGCCGATCATAGCTGGTAAAACGCCATCATTCTGTGCGACCAGTCATGAAGCGGACCGACGGTCGCATTTTTCGGCAGGAATTCTGGCCGATCGGACAAAAAACTCCGCCGCCGCCCGGACAGGCGCGACGGCAAGTCGTAAAAAAGCCGCCAGTCGCCAGAATACGGGGGACGAGGAATCTCAGGAGAGCAGGCTGACCACGCTGGAGCGGCTGATGTTGGCCTGCGCCACCACGGTCTGGGTCACAGCCGCGTAGCTGCTGGGGCTGCGGCTCATCAGGTTGAACACCTCACCGGCGAAATCGCGCGCCCACTCGCGCTCGTTCTGCTCGGCGTGACGCGCCAGGAATTCGCGGATTTCCTCCTGGCGATGACTGAGCTGTTCGCGCAGCGAGCCGATCCTGTCCAGCGCCTCGACCACTTCGTCCAGCGCCCGGCGCAGCTCGCGGGCACCGTCCAGGCGCGCGGCATCGGGCAGGCGCAGCAGTTGCTCGTCGTGACTGGGCAAGGCCGTCGCGGCCTTGGCCGCGAGCTTGCCCTCGCCCTGCACGCGCAGCTCGCCCTTGAGCTGCTGCCATTCGCTTTCCCGCGCACTGAAACGCAGCGCGCCACCGCTGTCGAGCTCGGCACGAATGCCCGCCGGGCCGAGGCCGACATTGAAGCGGCGCAGGATCTGCTGCTCGCTCAGGCCCTCGTCGAGCACCACGGCCAGGGGTTCGGCCAGCTTGCGTCCAGCGCTGAACAGCAGGGTTTCCCGGCCGGCCTGTTGCACCGCCGCAACGGAGTCCAGCCCCTGCAGGGTGAAGCGGCTGCGTACCGGCTCGTTGAGGCGCAGCTTGAAGCTGGCATCCAGCGCCTCGCCGGAGCGCTGGCCGCGCTCGGCCAGCAACGTGCGTACCTGCTCCAGTTCGCGTTTGAGGGCTTCGCGCTCTCCCGCCTGGGCATTGCCGATCTCGCGGCTGAGGCTGAGCTTGAGCTGGCCGAGGCGCCCGGCCAGCTCGCCCAGGTAGCTGTCGGCCGCCTGCATCGAGGTGAGCTGCTGGTTGAGCTGCAGGTTGAAGCTGGTGCTCTTGCCATGCGGCGTGGCCGCAGGCTCGGCAGCCGGCGCCGCCTTGCGCGTGCGCAGCGCGGTCTGTTCGCCCTGCACCGGGCGACGTGCCTGTGGATCGAGCGCCGTGACGACCGGGAGCTGCTTATCGACCTTGATCACCGGCGCGGCTCCTTACAGCAGGCTGAACAACGACATTTCGTTGATCTTCAGGTAGGTCTTCTGGGTCGCGCCCAGCGCCAGCTGGTAGTTGTTCAGGTCGATGGTGGCGCCGGCATAGTCGAGCTGCGACAGCTCGCCCTCGATCTTCTGGTTGACCAGCGAGACATCCTCGTTGCTGTCGGTCAGCAGGGTCAGGGCATTCTGCCGGCCACCCAGGTCGGTGATCGAACCCAGTACCCGGCCATGCGCATCGTCCAGTGCCGCCATGGTATCGACGATCTGCTGGCGCACGGCCGGATCGGTGGCATCCAGCGCCGGGTCCTGCAGGGTGTTGATCAGACCGCGCAGCTCGTTGAGCATGCCCACGCCCGTGCCGTACACGCTGGCAGCGGTGACGTTCTCGTCGACCAGCACGCCGTTGGCCACGGCCGCCTGACGGTGCTTGTCGTTGCCGGTGAGGCTGTAGGTCTGGGTCGCGGCATCGAAGGTCAGCGCCTGGGTGTCGCTGAGGGTGCCGGAGAACAGGTAGCGGCCCTCCTCGTCACGCACGTTGGCGAAGCTGACGATGGTGTCCTCGATGATCGACAGCTCGCCGGCCATGGCCGCCAGGTCTTCGCTGGTGTTGGAGCCGTTGGCGGCCCACAGCAGCAGGTCGCGCACGTTGAGCATGGCGTCGGAGGTGGACTTGAGGTTGGCCTCCTGGGTCGACAGGCTGCCGGACACGTTGGCGATGTTCTTGCGAAACTGCTCCAGGCTCGCCTCTTCACGCTCCACCCGCAGCACCCGCACGCTGGCGATGGGGTCGTCGGACGGCAGCAGAATGCGCTTGCCGGTGGCCATCTGCTGCATCAACTTGCCCAACTCGGCGGAACTGACGTTCATCGAGTTGTGCATCATCGAGGTGATCTGCGAGTTGGTGATGCGCATCATCAGCGGGTCTCTCCAGAAAGCGCGTCAGAACGCGGAAAGCATGTCGTCGAACAACTGGTTGGCCGTGCTGATCACCTTCATGTTGGCCTGGTAGGCCTGCTGATAGGTCATCAGGTTGACCGCCTCCTCATCCAGGCTCACGGCGCTGACACTGTCGCGCTGGGCTTGGGCCTGCTGGGTCACGGCGGTGGCGGACTTGAGGTCGGCCTGGTTCTGCCGGCTGTCGCTGGCGACCTGGCCGAGCAGGCCGGCGTAGGCGTCGTTGAGGGTGACCTGGCTGCCGTTCAGGGTGATGGTCTGGTTCTTCAGGCCGAGCAGGTCGAGCAGCACCTCGTTGTTGCCCGTCTCCCCCGCCGTCGAGGAAAACGCCAGTTGCTCGGCCGTCAGTGGCTCGATGCGCAGCAGCGCGGTGGTGCTGGCCGGGTCGTAGACGAACAGCGGCTGGCCCGGATTGCCATCGAGGTCGAAGCCGGTGGCGAGCACATCGTTGACCATCTGCGCCAGCTGGCTGGCCATGTCATGCAGGGCGTCGAGGTTCGGCCGCAGGCTGTTGTACTCGACGTCATGGAGACCGCCGAACGCGCCGCCGAAACCATCCTGGCGCAGCGGGAAGCTGGTACCGGCGAACGCCAGGCTGACCTCCTGCTCGCCGGTCGCGGTCATCGCCACGGCGAGCTGGCCGGCGGTCGGCCCGGCCACCAGCGGCTGACCGTTGGCCAGGGCGACGCTGAGCGAACCGTCCGGCAACTCGTGGATGCGCAGCTTGGCGAACTGGCTGAGCTGCCCCACCAGGCTCTCGCGGTGATCGCGCAGCGCCGTGCTGTCACCCTTGACCGACTCGGTCTCGACGATCTTCTTGTTGAGCAGGGCGATGTTTTCGGTGAGACCGTTGATCTCGGTGGCCATGGCCGTGCGTTGTTCCTGCAGCGCCTTGACCTGGGCGTCGATGTTGCTGCTCAGGCCGTTGAAGCGCTGGGACAGGTTGCTGGCCTCGCTGATGATCTGCTGGCGCAAGGCGATGGAGCCGGGCGTGGCACTGGCTTCGCTGAGCGCGGCGAAGAACTGGTCGAGGCCGGCGCTGATGCTCGACCCCGTGCCGGACATCAGTGCCTCCAGCGCGGTCAGGTACTGCTGCGATGCGCCGTAGAAGTTCTCTTCGGTGGTCGCGCGCCACAGTTGCTGGTTGTGAAAGTCGTTGGTCATGCGGCGGATGCTGATCACCTCGACACCGCCACCGACGCTCAGGCCACCCTGCCCGGCCAGCGAACCGGTGACGGTCTGCAGGCGGCTGAAGCCCGGCGTGTTGACGTTGGCGATGTTCTGCCCGGTGCTGGCCAGGGCCACCTGGCTGGCACGCACGCCACTGTAGGCGATCTGGTTGAGGATGCTCATGGCTTAGGACTCCTGACGCTCGAAGCGCATCGGCTGAGCGAAGGCCGCCAGACGCGGCGCACGGGCGTCGTCGGCAGCGCGTTGGGCTGTTACCGAAGACAGGGCGACGGAATCGGCGGTGGACTTAAATTCATCGCGCGCCAGCACCTGCTTGCCGGCGACGGCGCCCAGCAGCAGGCCACTGTCGGCGCTCAGGGCACTGGCCAGCTGCTGGCGGGTCTGGGCGCTGAGCGAGGTCTGCTGTGCGGCCTCCTGCAGCGGCGCCTCGCGGCTGGCCAGGTCGCCGAGGATCCTGCGCGTGTAGTCGCGGGTTTCCTGATAGGGAATGCGCTCGATCCAGGCGCCGGTACTGATCTCGCCGCTGCGCGGGTCGCCATTGACCTTGAGCCATTCGTCGACCCGCCCCGGCCCGGCATTGTAGGCCGCCAGCGCCAGCGCCTGATGGCCGTCGTAGCGTTGCAGCATCTTGTCCAGGTAGGCACTGCCGAGGCGTCTGTTGTAGTCGGCGTCACTGGTCAGGCGCGCTTCGCTGAACGGCAGGCCGAGTTCGGCGGCCACCTCGCGGGCGGTCTCTGGCATCAGCTGCATCAGGCCGCGCGCGCCCTTCGGCGACACGGCGTCGACGCGCCCGGCGGACTCCTGCTGGATGACCCGCTCGACCAGGGCGACGAAACCCGCCGAGCCCTTGTCCCAGACCTTGCCGAGGTTGTCGACGCCGCGCTGCCAGGTCGCCCGCAGCGGCTCCAGCAGGCTGCTGCCGGTGCGGCCCGGCAGTTCGGCGGAGCGTGCGGCCAGCGCGGCGCCCTGCAGGTCTGGCGCGCTGCCGTTACCCGAGAGCTGCTTGACCAGCATGTCGGCGATGCCGGTCTGCTTGCGGCCGGCCAGGGTCTCGGCCAGCACCTCGTCGTAGAAGTCGCGCATGGTGTCCATCTCGCGACTGCGCATCGGGTTGCCTTCGGCCAGCACGTCGCTGGCCTTGCGCATCTGCTTGAGGATCTGTTGCAGGAACAGCGCCTCGAACTGCTCGGCCGCCGCCTGCAGCTGCTGTTCGCGGGCCGTGCCGATGCCATCGGCGCTGCCGCAGTGGCTGTTCATGTGTTGCGCGAGGGAAACGATGCTCATGGTTCAGATCACGATCAGTTCGGCATTGAGGGCACCGGCCTGCTCCAGCGCCTGGAGGATGCTCATGACGTCGTCCGGGGTGGCGCCGAGGCTGTTCACGGTGTTGATGATGCTGTCCAGGCTGGCGCCTTCCGGCCACTTGAACATGGCGTTCTTGTCCTGGCTGACGGCCACGTCGGAACGCGGCACCACGGCGGTCTGACCGCCGGAGAAGGCATTCGGCTGGCTGACCTGGGGGTTCTCGCTGATGGTCACGGTGAGGGTGCCGTGGGCCACCGCCGCCGCCTTGACCCGCACGCCCTGGCCCACCACCACGGTGCCGGTGCGACTGTTGAACACCACCTTCGGCCGCTCGCGCCCTTCCTCGACCTCCAGGCCTTCGAGCATGGCCATGAAGCCGATGCGCTGGGTGCTGGTGACTGGCGCGCGAATGGAGATCTTGGTGGAGTCCAGCGCGCTGGCGGTGCCGCTGCCGAAGCGCCCGTTGACCGCCTCGACCACCTTGGCAGCGGTCTGGAAGCTGGGCTGGCGCAGGTTCAGCATGACCTCTTCACGGGTGCTGAAATCGCTGGGAATGAGGCGCTCGACCGTCGCACCATTGGGCACCCGGCCGCTGTTGGCCGAGTTGATCGCCACGCTGGAACCGCTCTGCCCGGTGGCGTTGAGGCCGCCGACGACAATGGCGCCCTGGGCCAGGGCGTAGATCTCGCCGTCGACGCCATGCAGCGGGGTCATCAGCAGCTGGCCGCCACGCAGGCTCTTGGCGTCGCCCAGCGAGGCGACGGTGACGTCGACGCTCTGCCCGGGACTGTAGGACGGCGGTATCTCCGCCGTGACGGTGACGGCGGCGACGTTCTTCAGCTTCGGGTCGACGTTCGGCGGCAGGTTGATGCCGAACTGCTTGATCATGTTGGTCACCGACTGGCTGGTGAACTTGACCTGGTTCTTGTCACCGGTGCCGTCGAGGCCGACCACCAGGCCGTAGCCGATCAGCTGGTTGCCCCGGATACCCTCGATGTCCACCAGGTCCATCAGCGGTACGGCGCGGGTCGACAGCGGCCAGGTCAGGAGCAGGGCGACGCAGATGCGATAGAGCATGACCAGGCCTCAGAGGGGGAACAGCGGGTGGGTGAAGAAGCGCGTCAACCAGCCAGCCGAGTTGCTGTCGTTGAGCACGCCACGGCCGGCGTAGGAGATGCGGGCGTTGGCCACGTTCTGCGACGACACCTGATTGGCGCGGTTGATGTCGTCGGTGCGCACCAGACCGACCAGACGGATGTACTCGTCGCCCTGGTTCAGGCGCAGGGCCTTCTCGCCCTTGATCAGCAGAGTGCCGTTGGGCAGCACCTGGTGCACGGTCACCGCGATGGAGCCGCGCAGGGTGTTCTGCTGCGAGCTCTTGGCCGAACCCTCGAAGTCGCGCTTGGCCTCGGCGGAGCTTTCCAGGCGGTCGTAGGTCTTGCCGAGCACGGTGGGTACGCCGATGGCCGCGCTGGAGTTCTTGCCGAAGCTGGTGCCGGCGCTCTTGCTCGACTGGGTGGACTCGTCGAGCACCACGGTGAGAATGTCGCCGACCCGCACCGCGCGCTTGTCGCCGGTCAGCGAGCCGCTGTAGCCGCTGCGAAACAGCCCGCCGCTGGTGGTCGGCGGCTGGCTGTAGTCCATCGCCAGTGGCTGGTACTGGCTGGAGTCCTCGTCGGGGAGCATCTCGTTGAAGCTGGCGCAGCCGCCGAGCAGCGACAGCAGAACCAGCGAAAGCAGGCGCATCATGGCGATCACACGGTCTGGTTGAGGAACTGCTGCATGCCGGAGGCGGCGTCGAGCACCTTGGCGTTGGCCTCGTAGGCGCGCTGGATGGAGATCATGTTGACCATGGCCTCGACCACCTGCACGTTGGAGCCTTCCAGCACGCCCTGCTTGAGGTTGCCCAGGCCTTCCTCGCCCGGCACGCCTTCCACCGGCTCGCCGCTGGCCACGGTCTCGCGGTAGAGGTTGCCGCCAAGGGCTTCCAGGCCGCCCGGATTGGTGAAGTTGACCAGGGTGATCTGGCCCAGCTCGGACGGCAGGGTGTCGCCGGCCAGCACGGCGGTGACGATGCCGTCGCTGCCCACGGTGAAGCGGCTGCTGCCGGCTGGCACCTCGATGTTCGGCGTCAGCGGCAGGCCCTGGGAGTTGACGATCATGCCTTCGGCATTGAGCTGCAGCTGGCCGTTCTCGGTGTAGTAGATGTCGCCGTTGGGCGCTTCCACCTGGAAGAAGCCCGCGCCGATGATCGCCAGGTCCATGGGCTGGCCGGTGGTCTGGATGCTGCCCTCGGTGAACACCTTCTGCGTGCCGGCCACGCGCACACCGCTGCCGAGCTGGATGCCGGAGGGTACGGTGTTGACCTCATCGGCCTGTGCACCCGGCTGCAGTTCGATGGCGTAGAACAGGTCCTCGAACACCACGCGGTCGCTCTTGAAACCGTTGGTGTTGACGTTGGCCAGGTTGTTGGCCACGGCGCTCATGGCCTTGTCCTGGGCTGCCAGACCGGTCTTGCTGACCCAAAGTGCGGAACTCATGTCGTGTCTCCTCTGTAGCCCGGATGCGCTCCGGGGACGTGCTCCCGGATCGCATCCGGGCTACCTGTGTCGTTGCCGACCTCTGCCGTTCAAGGGAGAGGGGAGGCAGCCTCATCAGCTGCCGCGGATCATCCGGTTGCCGGCCTCGGAGAGGTCCTCGGCGGCCTTCATCATCTTCACCTGGGTCTCGAACAGGCGGTTGAGGCTCATGGTCGCCACCAGCTGGTCGATGGCGCCGACGTTGCTCGCCTCCAGGTACCCGGCGGCCAGCACCGGCGCCTCCATGGCCTCGGCCGGCTGGCCGTCGCTGCGCAGCAGCAGGCCGCTGGCGTCCTTGCTCAGGTCGGCGGCGTCGACATCCACCACGCGGATGCGGTCGACCTCGGCGGTGACGAAATCGCCTCGCGGGATCACCGACACCGTGCCGTCGCGACCGATGTGCAGGCTGTCGTACTCGGGCAACACGATGGGGCCGCCCTCGCCCAGCACGGCACGCCCGTTCAGGGTCAGGCGCAGCTCGGCATCGACCTGCAGCGCGCCGTTGCGGGTGTAACGCTCGGCTCCGCCGTCGCCTTCGACGGCGAACAGACCACGGCCCTGGATCGCCACGTCGAGGTCACGACCGGTGGCCATCAGCTCGCCGGGCGCCAGGTTGACGCCGTTGTTCTTGACCCGCGCCAGGTGCCGGCTGTCATAGCCGTAGCCTTCCACGGCGACGGCCTGGGCCTGTTCGAGGTCGGCGCGGAAGCCAGGGGTGTTGACGTTGGCCAGGTTGTTGGCGCGCACCGTGAGCGAGCTCATGGTGCGGCTGGCGGCGGTCATTGCGGTGTAGCCGAGACGGTCCATGGGTCAGCCTCAGATCGCGCCGAACAGCACTTGGGTGAGTTCCTTGTTGGTGGTCAGCACCTTGGTGTTGGCCTGGTAGTTGCGCTGGCCCTCCATCAGGCCAACCAGCTGCTGGGTCAGGTCGACGTTGGAGTTCTCCAGGGAACCGGCGGCCAGTTCGCCGAAGGGACCGACACCCGGCACGCCGATCAGCGCGGCGCCGGACTCGGCGGTCTCCACCCAGGCGGTGCCGCTGATGTTCTTCAGGCCGCCGGTGTTGGCGAAGGTGGCCAGCGCCACCTGGCCCTGCAGCATGCGCTGGCCGTTGCTGTAGTTGGCGTAGACCATGCCGTCCTTCTCTACCGACAGGCCGGTCTGCTCGCCGGCCGCATAACCGCTGGCGCGGTTGGTGGTGACGACGAAGTCGGAGCCGTACTGGCTGGAGTTGCTATAGTCGATGGCGATGGCCATGGGGTCGACGCCCGGCAGCGGGAAGCCGACGTTGACCGGGCCTGCCGGTGCGGCGAGCGTGCCGTTGGTGCCGAAGTTCAGCGCCTGCGGGCCACCGACGGCGGCGCCATCGGCGTAGTAGTACGCCTCCCAGTCATTGGCGGCGGTCTTGACGAAATACTGGGTCAGGGTGTGTTCCTTGCCCTGGGAGTCGAACACCTTGGTGGTGTAGGTGGAGTTGTAGGTATTCACGTCCGCCACGTCGAAGGGCGCGGTGGTCGGGACCGCCTCGTTGGAGTCCAGGTTCATGACGAACGCCAGGGTGTCGGTGGCGCGAGCCGGCAGGTTGGCGTTCTGCAGTTGCAGGTCACCCATGGCCCCGACCAGCAGGTTGCCGGCGGCATCCACCGGGTAGCCCTGCAGGGTCTGCCCGGCGGCATTGACGATGAAGTTGTTCTTGTCGGCGCCGAACACGCCGGCGCGGGTATAGCTCAGGTCGCCATTGGTATCGCGGGTGACGAAGAAGCCGCCGCCGGAGATGGCCAGGTCCAGGCTGCGCCCGGTGGTCACCAGGGAACCGCCCTGGCTGATGCTCTGCGTGGTGGCCAGCACTTCCACGCCCATCGCCTGGCTGTCGGCGTAGATGCTGCCGAACTCGGTGCGCGACGATTTGAAGCCGGTGGTGCCGGCGTTGGCGATGTTGTGGCTGATGGTGTTGAGCTGTTCGTTGACGGCGCTGAGGCCGGTCATGGCGATGTTGAAACTCATGGCGACAGGACCCTTGAAGGAAGCGGATGAGAGGGATCAGAGCAGACCGGCGGTCTGCGTCTGGCCGAATTCGGTGATGTTGTAGAAGGGCACGGAGCCGACGCCGATGACGTCCAGCACCGGGCCTTCGGCGCTGACGCGCACCTGGGTGACACGCCCGGCCACCTCGACCTTGGGGTACTCGCCACTGTCGCTGTTGACCTCGACCTGGTAGCGCCCCGGTGCCAGGCCGAGAGCCTGCGGGTCCAGCACGAAGGGCACGCGGCCCGGCGCCTGGGAGCCGAGGTCGATGTCCTTCTTCACGCCGTTGCTGTCGGTCAGCGTCAGGGTCAGCTTGCCGGCGGCATGCTCCAGGTTGATCTCGCCGTTGATGGCCTCCTCGCCCAGCTCCAGCTGCTCGGTCGCCACCTTCACTTCCTGGCCGACCAGGCCCGCGGCGGTGAGGGTCTGCAGGTTATCCAGCAGGACCAGGTTGCTCTTGCTCAGCGAGGCCATGTTTTCCAGGCTCTTGACCTGGCTCATGGCGGCGAACTGGTTGAGGAACTCGGTGCTGTCCACCGGCTTGGTCGGGTCCTGGTTCTGGATCTGCGCGACCATCAGGGTGAGGAAGTTGTTCTCCAGCTGCGCCGCGTCGCTGACGTTGACCGCCTGCTTCACCGCCTCGTCGATGCCGTAGGCGGTGCTGTTCTGCTTATCGTTGCTGACCACGGCCATCAGGATTCTCCGAGCTTGAGCAGGCCCTGCTGCATGCTCTTCAGACGGTTGAGGACTTCGACACTGGTCTCGAAGCTGCGGGTGGCCGACATCATGTCGGTCATCTCTTCGATCTGGTCGATGTCGGCGTAGAACACGTAGCCCTGGTCATCGGCCAGCGGGTTGTCCGGTTCGTAGCGGCGCACCGGCTCGCGCCCGGCCGTGACCACGTCGAGCACCTGCACATGGGCGCCGCCCATGCCCACGCTGCGGGTCATCTGGTCGTTGTTGTAGACGGCGGCGAACACCGGTTTGCGCGCCTGGTACACGTCGTCGGCGCTGGCCGCCGCCGAGTCGGCGTTGGCCAGGTTGCTGGCCACGGTGTTGAGGCGCACGGTCTGCGCGTTCATCGACGAGCCGGCGATGCGGTAGATGGAATCGAAAGCCATGGTCAGCGTCCCTCGATGGCCTGCTTCAGGCCGCGGAATTTCATGCTGAGAAAGGTCAGGCTGGTCTGGAAGTCCATGCTGTTCTTGGAGAACGCGGCCTGTTCCACACTCAGCTCGACGCTGTTGCCGTCCTGCGACGGCTGGGTCGGCACGCGGTACTTGAGGTCGGCGCTGCTGGCCGCGAAGGCTTGCTGCGGGTCGAGGCGCTGCATCTCACCGGCGAAGTCGATGTCACGGGCGAGGAAGCCCGGCGTGTCTTCGTTGGCCAGGTTGGCGGCGAGAATCTCGCTGCGTTGCATGCGCAGCTCGATCGCCCGCGAATGCAGCCCCACCACGTCATCAATCCGTATACTCATTCACCGCTACCCTTAACCCAAGGTTGTGCCGAGATGCCTTGAGCACAAAGCGTGCCCAACCCCATGAAGAGCTGCAGCACATTGATTTATCAGGACTTTTCAAGATCGATCGGGCGCCTTGGCGTCGCCCTCTTTCCGCATCGGCGCGGCGCCGAGAGGAAAAGCGGAAAGGCTTTTTCCGCCTGCGCGTCGCTGCTTTTCCTCCTCGCGCTGGGGCCACTCGCGACCATGGCCGCTGCGGATGAGGCGGCCGTCCAGATCGATCAGGCGATCGCCGCGCACATGCAGCAGCGGCTCGCCGAGGAGGCCAGGCGCCAGGCCTGGCACGGGCAACGCCACAGCCTCGACATCAGCCTGCTGGGCAATGCCGAACGGTTGCCGGCCTGCACCCAGGCGTTGCAACTGAGCGCCAGCAGCGACGACCCTTCACCGCTGTCACGCCAGCGTCTGCAACTGAGCTGCGCGGATGCCCCCGGCTGGACGCTCAGCGCCCTGGTCCAGGCCAGCGTGTTCCTGCCGACCGTGCATGCGGCACGGGTGATCGAGCGCGGCCAGACCATCACCCGCGATCACCTGCAGTTGCAGGAAGTGAACATCGGCAAGGCGTCGCGCGGTTTCTACGACGACGTCGAGGAGGTCGTCGGCCAGGGCGCCAAGCGGCGCATCCGCGCCGGCCAGCTGATCGCACCGAACCTGCTCAGCGCGCCACTGCTGGTGCGTCGTGGCCAGCAGGTGAGCATCGTCGCCAGCCAGGACGGCATCTCCGCCTCGGCCACCGGCGAGGCGCTGGCCAATGGCCGCGAGGGCGAGGTGATCCGCGTACGCAACCTCGGCAGCCAGAAGGTGATCGAGGCCCAGGTGGTGGAAGAAGGCGTGGTCACCAGCACCTTCAGGTAGCGCGGCGAAAAGCCCCAGGCGGCAAGTCGAAAGCAGCTCGCGAACGGGGGGGGGGTGGGTCAGCCTCCTGGCGTGCCGTGTTGAAATGCCTGCTGCGGCGCAACGCCTCCCAGCGGCAACCGCGACCAGGCTCTGACTTCTACTGGCCGCTCGAAGCAGGCGGCTCGACGCTCATGTCCAGCCTTCCAGGCGCATGGTCGCGCGCACCAGGCGCTGCTCCTCCTGCTCGATGTCGCGCAGGTTGTCGCGGATGCTGTTGATATGGTCGCGTGCGGCGCGCTGGGCCTGCTCCGGCAGGCGCTCGAGCACCGCGTGGTAGAGACGCGCGTGCTGCCGGTCGATCTGCCGCTTCTGCGCCGGCCGGTGATACAGGTTGTTCACCGAGGCGAACACGGTGCTGAGCATCAGGTCGGTGAGCGATTGCAGGGTGTGCACCAGCACCGGGTTGTGCGAGGCCTCGCAGATCGCCAGGTGGAAGGCATGGTCGAGACGCGCATGCTCGCGCGGGTCGACCGGGTTCTCCTGGGTATGCGCGGCGAGCATCTCCTCGTAGCGCCGGGTCAGCAGGACGAAGTCCGCCTCGGTGCCACGCAGCGCCGCCAGCCGCGCCGACTCCCCTTCGAGCAGGCCGCGCACCTCCAGCAGGTCGTAGAGCGTGCGCGGCTGTGAATTGAACAGGTGCATCAGCGGGCTGGCATCGCGCTCGCCACTGAGCTTGGCCACGCGCGAATCTCGCCCCTGGGCGGTCTCGATGATGCCACGCCCGCGCAGCACCTTGAGCCCCTCGCGCAGCGCCGAGCGGGAGATGCCCAGTTTCTCGCACAGGCGCCGCTCCGACGGCAGCGGCTGCCCCACCTTGAGCACGCCATCGACGATCAGGCGCTCGATGCGCTCGGCCACCACGTCACTCACCTGCCGTCGTGCGGCGTTCAGATTCGCGTCCATTTCGTCCTCATCATAACTGGTCGTACCAGTTTTACAGCGCAGTCCGATCCACCCCGGATCGGCCAGCAGGGCGCTAGAGAATAAGCGCTTTAGCCATGTTGATGTGAAAGCCTGGAGAAAGAAACTGGTCCTACCAGCAGGAAAGACGGTGGACTGGCGAGCGAACGCAAGCTGAATATGCGGCCCATGGTCGCAGCATGACCGCCCATAAAAACAACGTTCACGATTGAGCCTGCCATGAGCATTCTGTACGACGAGCGCGTCGACGGCGCGCTGCCCAAGGTCGACAAGGCCGCCCTGCTGGCGGAATTGCAGCAGCGTCTGCCCGACCTCGACATCCTCCATACCCGCGAGGACCTCAAGCCTTACGAGTGCGATGGCCTGTCCGCCTATCGCACCACCCCCATGCTGGTGGTGTTGCCCGAGCGCATCGAGCAGGTGCAGCAGTTGCTGCAGCTGTGCTACGCCCGCAACGTCCCGGTGGTCGCCCGTGGTGCCGGCACCGGCCTGTCCGGCGGCGCCCTGCCACTGGAGCAGGGCATCCTGTTGGTGATGGCGCGCTTCAACCAGATTCTCGAGATCAACCGCGAAGGGCGCTTCGCCCGTGTGCAACCGGGCGTACGCAACCTGGCGATCTCGCAGGCGGCGGCGCCGTTCGACCTCTACTACGCCCCGGACCCCTCCTCGCAGATCGCCTGCTCCATCGGTGGCAACGTCGCCGAGAACGCCGGTGGCGTGCACTGCCTGAAATACGGCCTGACCGTGCACAACCTGCTCAAGGTGGAAATCCTCACCGTCGAAGGCGAGTTCATGACCCTCGGCAGCGATGCCCTGGACGCGCCCGGCTTCGACCTGCTGGCACTGTTCACCGGCTCCGAGGGCATGCTCGGCATCGTCACCGAGGTGACCGTCAAGCTGCTGCCGAAACCGCAGGTGGCCAAGGTGCTGCTGGCGGCCTTCGACTCGGTGGAAAAGGCCGGTCGCGCCGTGGGCGACATCATCGCCGCCGGCATCATCCCCGGCGGCCTGGAGATGATGGACAACCTGGCCATCCGCGCTGCGGAAGATTTCATCCACGCCGGCTACCCGGTAGACGCCGAAGCCATCCTGCTGTGCGAGCTCGACGGCGTCGAGGCCGACGTGGCCGACGACTGCGAGCGCGTCGGCGAGGTGCTGCAGAAGGCCGGCGCCACCGAAGTGCGCCTGGCCCGCGACGAAGCCGAGCGCGTGAAATTCTGGGCCGGACGCAAGAACGCCTTCCCGGCGGTCGGGCGCATCTCGCCGGACTACTACTGCATGGACGGCACCATCCCGCGCCGCGAGCTGCCCGGGGTCCTGCGCGGCATCGCCGAGCTCTCCGAGGAGTACGGCCTGCGCGTGGCCAACGTGTTCCATGCCGGCGACGGCAACATGCACCCGCTGATCCTCTTCGATGCCAACGTGCCCGGCGAGCTGGAGCGGGCCGAGGCCGTCGGCGGCAAGATCCTCGAACTGTGCGTCAAGGTCGGCGGCAACATCACCGGCGAACACGGCGTCGGGCGCGAGAAGATCAACCAGATGTGCGCGCAGTTCAACAGCGACGAGATCACCCTGTTCCACGCTGTGAAGGCCGCGTTCGACCCGGCAGGCCTGCTCAATCCGGGCAAGAACATCCCCACCCTGCACCGCTGCGCCGAGTTCGGCTCCATGCACGTGCACCACGGCCAACTGCCCTTCCCGGAACTGGAGCGCTTCTGATGTCGCATGATTTCGATGCCAGCGCCGCGTTGCTGGAACAGGTCAACCACGCACTCAACAGTGCCACGCCGCTGCGCATCCAGGGCAGCGGCAGCAAGGCCCATCTGGGCCGGGCCACCACCGGCGAGGTGCTCGACACCCGCACGCACCGGGGCATTGTCAGCTACGACCCGACCGAGCTGGTGCTGACCGCCCGTGCCGGCACCCCCTTGAGCGAGATCGAGGCGGCGCTGGATGCCAACCAGCAGATGCTGCCGTGCGAACCGCCGCACCTGGGCAACGGCGCCACCCTAGGCGGCATGGTCGCCAGCGGCCTGTCCGGCCCGCGCCGGCCCTGGGCCGGATCGGTGCGCGACCAGGTGCTGGGCACCCGCGTGATCACCGGTCAGGGCAAGCTGCTGCGCTTCGGTGGCGAGGTGATGAAGAACGTCGCCGGCTACGACCTGTCGCGCCTGCTGGCCGGCAGCTTCGGCTGCCTCGGCCTGCTCGCCGAAGTGTCGCTCAAGGTACTGCCCAAGCCGCGCCAGGTGCTCAGCTTGCGCCTCGAGGTGGACGCCCGGCACGCGCTGAACAAGCTCGCCGAGTGGGGCCAGCAGCCGCTGCCGATCAGTGCCGCCAGCCACGACGGCCAGGCCCTGCACCTGCGCCTGGAAGGCGGTGAGGGTTCGGTCCAGGCCGCACGCCAGCGCCTGGGTGGCGACGAGATCGACAGTGCCTACTGGCTGGACCTGCGCGAACAGCGCCTGCCGTTCTTCGCCGGCACGGGTGCGCTGTGGCGCCTGTCGCTGCCGACCAACAGCGGCCTGCTCGACCTGCCCGGCCAGCAGCTGATCGACTGGGGCGGCGCGCAGCGCTGGCTCAAGTCCGATGCCAGCGGCGAGCTGATCCAGCGCACGCTGGCCGAGGCCGGCGGCCATGCCACCTGCTTCGTCGCCGGTCAGGAGCAGCCCTTCCAGCCGCTGCCGGCCCCGCTGCTGCGCTACCAGCGCCAGCTCAAGAACCAGCTCGACCCCCAGGGCATCTTCAACCCTGGCCGCATGTACGCCGAGGTATAAGACGTGCAGACAAACCTGAGTGAACAAGCCAAGCGTCTGCCGCGCGCCGAAGAGGCCGAGCGCATCCTGCGTTCCTGCGTGCACTGCGGCTTCTGCAATGCCACCTGCCCGACCTACCAGCTGCTCGGCGACGAGCTGGACGGCCCGCGCGGACGTATCTACCTGATCAAGCAGATGCTCGAAGGCGGCGAAGTCACCGCCAAGACCCAGGAGCACCTGGACCGCTGCCTGACCTGCCGCAACTGCGAAACCACCTGCCCCTCCGGCGTGCAGTACCACAACCTGCTCGACATCGGTCGCGAAGTCGCCGAGCAGCAGGTGCCGCGCCCGCTCAACCAGCAGCTGCTGCGTCAGGGCCTGCGCACCGTGGTGCCCCGCCCGGCGCTGTTCAAGGCCCTGACCCAGACCGGCCTGGCCCTGCGCCCGCTGCTGCCGGCGGCGCTCAAGGCCAAGCTGCCGCGTGAAGTGCGCCCGGCCAAGCCGCGCCCGAGCGAGCGCCACACGCGCCGCGTGCTGATGCTCGAAGGCTGCGTGCAGCCGGGACTGTCGCCCAATACCAATGCCGCCACCGCGCGCGTGCTGGACCGTCTCGGCATCAGCGTCACGCCGATCCGCGAGGCCGGCTGCTGCGGCGCCGTCGACTACCACCTCAATGCCCAGGAAGCGGGCCTGAACCGCGCCCGGCAGAACATCGATGCCTGGTGGCCGACGATCGAAGCCGGCGCCGAAGCCATCGTGCAGACCGCCAGCGGCTGCGGCGCCTTCGTCAAGGACTACGGCCACCTGCTCGCCGGCGACCCGGCCTACGCGGACAAGGCGGCGCGGGTCAGCGCCCTGGCCAAGGACCTGGTCGAGGTGCTGCAGGGCGAAGCCCTGGAGCAGTTGCAGGTCCGCGCCGAACAGCGCCTGGCCTTCCATTGCCCCTGCACCCTGCAGCATGCGCAGAAGCTCGGCGGCGCGGTGGAGGCGGTGCTCGGCCGCCTGGGCTTCGGCCTCACCGCGGTGCCCGACGGGCACCTGTGCTGCGGTTCGGCCGGTACCTATTCGCTGACCCAGCCGGAGCTGTCGCGCCAGCTGCGCGACAACAAGCTCAATGCCCTGGAGAGCGGCAAGCCGGACGCCATCGTCACCGCCAACATCGGTTGCCAGACCCACCTGGACGGCGCCGGGCGCACGCCGGTGCGGCACTGGATCGAGATCGTCGAAGAGGCGATGGGCTGACCATCACAGCAAACGCAGCCCGGATGAAATCCGGGAGAACCAACACCCTGAACCCGGATTGCATCCGGGCTACGAAACCACGAACACGAGGTCCGTCATGCAACACAAAGCCGTACTCAGCCAGACCGAAGTCAGCCAGATCATCGCCGCCGCCCGTAGCGAAGCGCAGCAACAGGGCTGGGCAGTCGCCATCGCCGTGGTCGATGACGGCGGCCACCCGCTCGCCATGGAGCGCCTTGACGGCTGCGCGCCGATCGGCGCCTACATCGCCACCGAGAAGGCCCGCAGCGCTGCCATCGGCCGTCGCGAGACCAAGGGTTACGAGGACATGGTCAACGGCGGCCGCACCGCCTTCATCAGCGCCCCGCTGATCACCTCGCTGGAAGGTGGCGTGCCGGTCGTGGTCGAGGGCCAGGTGGTCGGCGCCGTCGGCGTGTCCGGGGTCAAGGCCGAACAGGACGCGCAGGTGGCCAAGGCGGGCATCGCTGCCCTTTGAACATGCGGCGTAGCCGCCAACGGATGACCTTCTCCCCCGGGGGGAAGGTGGCACGCAGTGCCGGAAGAGGGTGTGCCCCTCTCTCCTCTTTCGATGAAAGAGGAATGCAGACAGACAGGAGAACAGGAAAATGACCGAACGCGTGCAATGTCAGCGCCTGCAGGTAGCCGCCGAGCTCAAGCAGTTCATCGAAAACGAAGTGCTGCCCGGCAGCGGTATCGAAGCCGCGGCCTTCTGGAGCGGCTTCGACGCCCTGGTTCACGACCTGGCACCGCACAACCGTGTGCTGCTGGCCGAGCGTGACCGCCTGCAGGCCGAGCTGGACACCTGGCATCGCGCCAACCCCGGCCCGGTTCGCGACATGGCCGCCTACCGCGCCTTCCTCGAGTCCATCGGTTACCTGCTGCCGCAGCCGCAGACCGTCAAGGCCAGCACCGCCAACGTCGACAGCGAGATCACCAGCCAGGCCGGCCCGCAGCTGGTGGTGCCGGTGATGAACGCCCGCTACGCGCTGAACGCCGCCAACGCCCGCTGGGGTTCGCTGTACGATGCCCTGTACGGCACCGACGCGATCAGCGAGGACGGCGGCGCCAGCAAGGGGCCGGGTTACAACGAGGTACGCGGCGCCAAGGTGATCGCCTTCGCCCGTGCCTTCCTCGACCAGGCCGCGCCGCTGGCCAAGGGCTCGCACGCCGACGCCAGTGCCTATGCCGTGGTCGCCGGCCAGCTGCAGGTGACCCTGGGCAGCGCCGAGCAGACTTCCCTGGCGCAGCCGGAGAAATTCCTCGGCCACCAGGGCGAGGCCGCCACGCCGAGCGCCGTGCTGCTGAAGAACAACGGCCTGCACTTCGAGATCCAGATCGACGCCAGCAGCGCCATCGGCCGTACCGACGCCGCTGGCGTCAAGGACGTGCTGATGGAAGCGGCACTGTCGACCATCATGGATTGCGAAGACTCGGTCGCCGCCGTCGACGCCGCCGACAAGGTGGTGGTCTACCGCAACTGGCTGGGCCTGATGAAGGGTGACCTGGCCGAGGAACTGGAGAAAGGCGGCAAGCGCATCACCCGCCGTCTCAACCCGGACCGCACCTACAGCGCCGCCGCCGGCGGTGAACTGACCCTGCACGGCCGTTCGCTGCTGTTCGTGCGCAACGTCGGGCACCTGATGAGCAACCCGGCGATTCTCGACGGCGACGGCCAGGAGATTCCGGAAGGCATCCTCGATGCCGTGGTGACCAGCCTGATCGCCCTGCATGACCTCAAGCGTCGCGGCAACTCGCGCACCGGCAGCGTCTACATCGTCAAGCCGAAGATGCACGGCCCGCTGGAAGTGGCCTTCGCCAACGAACTGTTCGGCCGAGTCGAGCAACTGCTGGGCATGCCCGCGGCCACCCTGAAGATGGGCATCATGGACGAGGAGCGCCGCACCAGCGTCAACCTCAAGGCCTGCATCGAGGCCGCCAGCAGCCGCGTGGCCTTCATCAACACCGGCTTCCTCGACCGCACCGGCGACGAGATGCACACGGCCATGGAAGCCGGCGCCATGCTGCGCAAGGGCGACATGAAGTCCAGTGCCTGGATCCAGGCCTATGAGCGCAACAACGTGCTGGTCGGCCTGGCCTGCGGCCTGCGCGGCAAGGCACAGATCGGCAAGGGCATGTGGGCCATGCCGGACCTGATGGCGGCCATGCTCGAACAGAAGATCGGCCATCCCAAGGCCGGTGCCAACACCGCCTGGGTGCCTTCGCCGACCGCCGCCGTGCTGCACGCGCTGCACTACCACCAGGTGGACGTGCAAGCCGTGCAGACCGAGCTGGAGCTGATCGACCTGGCCAGCCAGCGCGACAGCCTGCTGGGCGACCTGCTCAGCGTGCCGGTCAGCGCCGAGCGCCCGTGGAGCGCCAGCGACATCCAGCAGGAACTGGACAACAACTGCCAGGGCATCCTCGGCTACGTGGTGCGCTGGGTCGAGCAAGGCGTCGGCTGCTCCAAGGTGCCGGATATCCACAACGTCGGCCTGATGGAAGACCGCGCCACGCTGCGGATCTCCGCCCAGCACATCGCCAACTGGCTGCATCACGGCGTGGTCGGCGAAGCCCAGGTGCGCGAGACGCTGCAACGCATGGCGCAGGTGGTCGACGGGCAGAACGCCGGCGATGCCGCCTATCGCCCGATGGCCCCCGGTTTCGAGCAGTCCCATGCCTTCCGCGCCGCCTGCGACCTGGTGTTCAAGGGCCGCGAGCAGCCGAGCGGCTACACCGAACCGCTGCTGCACGCCTGGCGCCTGCGCTTCAAAGAGGAGGTCTGAGCGTGGGAGGGGCCATACGCGGCTGCAGCGGGATGCCGCCCAGCCCCTTCTGAAAAATGATTGAGCGCCGTGGATGAACGCCACGGCGCTGTAACAGGCCCTGACGGTTTCCGACCGTCGGGGCTTTCGAGCATGAGCGCGACGGTGGGTGATCCCCGGCGTCGCTGCTCGCGGAATGGTCGGTGCCGTGGCGCCCGGCCACTCCAGATGCGTGGCGCCGGATATCTCCGGAAAACCGTGGTTCACAAGAAAAAGAAGGAACCAACACATGAGTCAAACGCTGCTGTCCATCCTGGCCTTCGTGCCGCTGGTGCTGGCGGGTGTGCTGCTGATCGGCTTCCGCTGGCCAGCCAAGTACGCGATGCCGCTGGTGTTCGTCCTGACCGCCCTGATCGGCCTGCTGGCCTGGGACATGTCCCTCAACCGGGTCATCGCCTCCAGCCTGCAGGGGCTGATCCTCACCGCCTCGATCCTGTGGATCATCTTCGGCGCGATCCTGCTGCTGAACACGCTCAAGCACTCCGGCGGTATCGCGGCGATTCGCCGTGGCTTCTCCAACATCAGCCCTGACCGGCGGGTACAGGCGCTGATCGTCGCCTGGCTGTTCGGCTGCTTCATCGAAGGGGCCTCCGGCTTCGGCACCCCGGCCGCCGTCGCTGCACCGCTGCTGGTCGCCCTCGGCTTCCCGGCGCTGGCAGCCGTGGTGCTGGGCATGATGGTGCAATCCACGCCGGTGTCCTTCGGCGCGGTGGGCACGCCGATCCTGGTGGGCGTCGGCGCCGGCCTGGACAGGACCGGCATCACCGAACAGCTGGCGGCCACCGGCAGCACCTGGGAGACCTTCTTCCACCTGATCTATTCGCGGGTGGCCATCACCCACGGCGTGATCGGCCTGCTGATGCCGCTGATCATGGTGATGATCATGACCCGCTTCTTCGGCAAGAACCGCAGCTGGAAGGAAGGCCTGGCCATCGCGCCGTTCGCCGTCTTCACCGCGCTGTGCTTCTCCCTGCCGTACATGGCGGCCGGCGTGTTCCTCGGCCCGGAATTCCCGTCGATGATCGGCGCCCTGGTCGGCCTGTCCATCGTGGTACCGGCAGCCCGTGCCGGCTTCCTCCTGCCGAAGGAGACCTGGGACTTCGCCGACGCCAAGGACTGGCCGGCCGAGTGGATGGGCAAGATCGAGATGAAACTCGACGAGGTGGCCGGCAAGGCGCCGATCTCCGTGCCCATGGCCTGGGCGCCGTACCTGCTGCTTGCGGTGTTCCTGGTGCTGTCGCGGATCTTCCCCGAACTCAAGGCCGCGCTGATGAGCCTGAGCTTCGGCTGGAAGGACATCCTCGGTGAGACCGGCGTGTCCGGCACCATCGAGCCGCTGTACCTGCCGGGGGGCATCCTGTGCATGGTGGTGCTGGTCACCTTCTTCCTGCACCGCATGCGCTTCTCCGAGCTGAAGGCGGCCGTCGGCGAGTCGAGCAAGACCCTGCTCGGTGCCGGCTTCGTGCTGATCTTCACCATCCCCATGGTGCGTATCCTGATCAACTCCGGGGTCAATGGCGCCGACCTGGTCTCCATGCCGGTGGCCATGGCGCGTCTGGTGGCCGACAGCGTGGGCGGCGTCTATCCGTTCTTCGCCCCGGCCGTGGGTGCCCTGGGCGCGTTCATCGCCGGCTCCAACACCGTGTCCAACCTGATGCTGTCGCAGTTCCAGTTCAACGCTGCCGAGCTGCTGGGCGTGTCCGGGGCGATGATGGTGGCGCTGCAATCGGTGGGCGCTGCGGCGGGCAACATGATCGCCATCCACAACGTGGTAGCGGCCTCGGCGACGGTCGGCCTGCTGGGACGCGAAGGCATCACCCTGCGCAAGACCATCCTACCGACGCTCTACTACCTCGCTGCTGCGGGCTGCATCGCGCTGGTCACCATGTACGTCATGGGTATCAGCGATCCGCTGCTGGCAAGCCGCTAGTCCATGCGCGGGTCGTGCCGGGCACGACCCGACTTTGGTTGGCCTCTGGCAGGCGGCGATTACTGCCTGTCCGCTTGGCGCGTCCGTTCAATTGCGGTAGCGTGCCTCGCGCAAAACCGTGAGATTCACCCGAGGTCGATATGAAGAAGTGGCAATGCGTGGTCTGTGGACTGATTTACGACGAGAGCCAGGGCTGGCCGGACGACGGCATCGCGCCCGGCACCCGCTGGGAAGACGTGCCGGAAGACTGGCTGTGCCCTGACTGCGGCGTCGGCAAGATGGACTTCGAGATGATCGAGATCGGCTGATCACGTGTCATTTCAACGAACGGCGACCCTCGGGTCGCCGTTTTCATTTCACCCTGCCAGGCGCCGCCAGCAGGCCCCGCAAACGCGACACAGCCACCTCGCGGCCCAGCAGCCTCCTGGCGTGGAGCCCGCGCCAGAGCCTTCGCCGGCCGTCCCGCAGAAAAATCGTCAACGCCATTTAAGCAGCGTCAAAAGCCGGTCGCCCTTCACTTACAGCAGGCAATCACAGCCAGCTTCACTCAACTGAAGGAATCTCATCATGGCTCTGTCGATTCATACCAACTACTCCTCGCTGATCACTCAGACCAACCTGTCCAAGACCAACAACGCCCTGGGCACCAACCAGCAGCGTCTGGGCACCGGTTTCCGCATCAACTCCGCTGCCGACGACGCCGCCGGCCTGCAGATCGCTACCCGTCTGAACGCTCAATCGCGTGGTATGGACGTGGCCATCCGCAACACCAGCGACGCCGTTTCGCTGCTGCAGACCGCCGAAGGCGCCTTCAGCGAAATGACCGACATCGTGCAGCGCATGAAAGACCTCTCCACCCAGGCGGCGAACGACACCAACAGCGCAGACGACCGTCTGGCCCTCTCGGCCGAGTTCAACGAACTGGGCAAAGAGCTGGCCAACATCATGACCAACACCAAGTACGCGGGTGAGGCCCTGTTCGACATCGCCGGTACCGGCGGCAAGTTCGGCACCGCTGGCGGCATGAGCTTCCAGATCGGCGCCAGCGCCACCGAAACCCTGGCCCTGGACGTCAGCGCCGACGTCGGCACCCTGACCGCCGCCCTGGGCGCGCTGAACACCCAGTTCGCCGCTGCTCCGGCCGCCGACCAGAAGCTCGAGACCCAGGCCGGCGCCAACGGCGCGATCACCCTGGCCGAGACCGCTCTGGACGAGATCGGTGCACTGCGTGCCCAGTTCGGCGCCAACATCAACCGCCTGAACCACACCGCCAACAACCTCGGCAACATGAAGGACAACACCGACATGGCCAAGGGTCGCATCATGGATGCCGACTTCGCCAAGGAAAGCGCCAGCATGAGCAAGAACTCCATGCTCCTGCAGTCGGGCATCTCCATGCTCAAGCAAGCCGGCCAGATGCCGGGCATGGTCATGTCCCTGCTGGGCTGATCCCGCGTCATCCAGGCGCAACGGATGGCGCCACCCCCTCCAACGCCCCGTACTCACGGGGCGTTTCTCGTTACGGCCTGAGCCCCGGCAACGCGCATCGCCAGCGTGCAACCGTCATCAAACGACGGGATGCTGAAATGACCGTCACGCCACCTGCCGACTGCATCGACTTCGCCCACGAAGCAGCTAGCATAGAACTGAGCACGGCCTGTGCGAGGCCGCTCGGTCAGCTCGTGACTGGCACAAGACTTGCCACTGCATTTCCCTGACGCCAGAATGCTGACCATCCGTCGCCCGGACGTTTCCAGCCGGAAATGTCGCTCGCTCTAAGGACCGCATGAACTCCAGCCCCGACACGCCGCCCACCGAGCCGGGAAGCACCATCGCCTGCCAGGTCATCAGGACCGGGCGCAGTGACTGCTACGCGCACTTCTATCCGGCGCTGTATCAGCTGACGCTGGCCAAGAGCGGTATCGAAGAGAAGATCGACCTCGGCTACTCCGGTAGCCGCCTGCTCGAGCGCCTGCTGCAGAAGCCGGGCGAGGTCGTCTCGCGCGAGGAGCTGATGAACCATGCCTGGGCCGACCGGGTAGTGGGCCAGGGCAGCCTGAACCAGCAGATCTATACCCTGCGCCAGGTGCTGGGCGACGAGAAAAGCCGCGAGATCATCCAGACCCTGCCGCGCCGCGGCTACCTGCTCAACCCCAATCACCTGGTCGTGCCGTCAGCCAGCGATGCCGCCGACCCGTCCGGCGAGGCGCCCGACGTGCCAGCCGCGCCACCCGCCTTCCTGCGGCGCCACAGTCGTCAACGCGCTTCCTGGCTGATCCTGCTCAGCCTGTTCAGCATCATCGGCATCGCGCTGTTCCTGACGCTGTACCGGATCAGCCAGCCAGACGACCTGTACAGCAGCGAGATGACCCAGGGGCCCCTCAACGTGCGTTACATCGACCAGAACCCGCAGCGCCTGCAGCAACTCATCCTGCACACCCATGGCCTGACCAGCCGCCTCACGGCACTGGCCAGCGCGCAGTCCGAGCTGGTGCTGCGCCTGAGTGGTGGCTTCTACGAGCTGCTCTGCCTGCAACCGGGGAGCGGCGCACGCTCGCTGATGCTGCATGAAAGCCAGCTGGGTCAGGTGGCCGATGCCCAACTGAGCAGATGCCTGCCATGAGCCGCTGCAGGCAACTCGGCATCAGCGGCGTGTGGCTGCTGAGCATGTTCGCCACGGCCCTGGCGATGCTCCTGGGCATGCTCGCGCTGTGGCTCAGCTTCAGCTCCAGCGCGGAGCTCGACGGCCGCTACCAGTCCAGCGGCCAGGTCCAGCTGAGCAACGGCAAGGTGCTCGACATCAGCCACAGCCTGCAGGTCAACAATGGGCGTTTCTACGCCATGACCCGCCAGGGCGACAGCATCCTGGAGACCTCGGGGACGGTCGACTACGGCTTCCTCGGCAACTACCGCCTGCGCGTCGAGGATGGCCAGGTCACCGGCCTGGCCAGCGAGGTCGACGACGAGCTGGTGTTCAACCTGCTCTACGGTCGGCACAAGGGCTCGACCATCCGCCTGACCCGCCTCGACGGCTGCCTCTACGCCCTGGAAACCCGCCAGTTCTACTGCCCGGCGCGCCACCTGTAGCGCCGCACTCACGACTCCGGCGTGCTCAGCCGCGCACCCTCGGCGCGGTATTCCACACGCACCTGCGTGTCGCCGAACAGCTCGCGGTACAGGCCCTCGGCCTGGCTGGTCAGCAACAGCAGCTCGATGCGCCGGTTGGCGCCGTTCTCCGGGTCATCGGGCAGCAGCGGCATGCCATCGGCCTGCGCCGTCACCTGCAGCACCGCGCGGGTCGGCAGGCCGGCCTCGACCAGCACGTTGCGCGCGCGCAGGGCACGATCACCCGACAGGTTCCAGTTGTTGTAGCCGCCGACGATGCCCCGGTAGGGCGTGGCATCGGTGTGGCCGCTGACGATCAGATGGTTGTCGACCTTGGCCAGGATGCCGGCCAGGCGCTTGAGCAGGGTCTCGAAATGCGGGTCCAGGCGCGCGCTGCCACGGGCGAACATGAAGCGCTGCGCATCGTCCTTGATCAGAATGCGCAGGCCCTGGGGCACCACCTGCACCTCGATGTTGGCCTCGGCATCCAGTTGCAGCGCCAGCGCCTCCATCAGTTGCGCCAGCTCCTGCATCTGCAGCGGCTCGGCGTAGTGCGGCCTGCGCGCCGCGCCAGGCTGGCCATCACCCTGCTCGGCCCCCGGGTCCTCCTGGGGCGTACGCGCCTGGTTGAGGCGGTCCTGGCGCGGGCTGACCTGCACCGGGATACCGTCGAGGTCCAGCGGCGTGGTACTGGTGCCGTCGAAGATGCCGGCGCCGCCATCGACCAGCGGGTTGTTCAGCATGTCCGCATTGGCCCGGCTCTGGTCCTGGGTCTGCGGCTGGATGATCCACAGCACCATGAACAGCGCCATCATGGCCATGGTGAAGTCGGCGAAGGCGACCTTCCAGGCACCACCGTGCTCGTCGTGGCCGCCTTTCTTGCCACGCCGTTTGATGATGATCTCGTGTTCTTCGCCGCCACGCTTCTTCATGCCGCGTCCCTTTCATCCTCGTAGCGGTTGACCCAGGTCTCCAGCTGCTTGAAGGCCGGCTTGACGTCCTGCTCGATCAGCTTGCGCCCGGCATCCACGGCCAGCAGCGTGGGCTTGCCGGCGACGTGGGCGACCAGCGTGGTGCGCACGCACTCGAGTGCCGACAGCTCGGTCTTGATGCGCTGGCTCATGGCGTTGGACAGCGGCTCCATCACGCAGTAGCACATGAAGATGCCGAGGAAGGTCCCGACCAGCGCGGCAGCGACGTGGGCGCCGATCTCGGCCACCGAACCGCCGATGTTGCCCATGGTGATGATGATCCCCATGATCGCCGCGAGGATGCCGAAGCCCGGCATCGCCTCGCCGATCTTGTGCAGCGAACGCGACGGCTGCAGCAGGATGTGCTCCATGGCCTCCAGCTCCTGTTCGAGGAAGCCTTCCAGCTCATGAGCGCTGATCTTGCCCATGGCCATCAGGCGGAAGTTGTCGGCGATGAAGGCCATCAGGTTCTTCTCCTGACGGATCAGCGGGTACTTGGCGAACAGCTCGCTCTGCTCGGGCTCCTCGATGTGCGCGTCGAGTACCTTGAGACCACCGACCTCGACCATCTCCAGCAGCTCGTACAGCAGCATCAGCAGTTGCCGCTGGAACTCCTCGCCGCGCCGCTTGTAGACGAACACGCCCTTGATCTGGTGGCACATCTCCACCAGCACTTCCTTGGGGTTGCCCACCACCAGTGCGCCGAGACCGGCGCCGACGATGATCACCACCTCGGCCGGCTGCCAGAGCATGGCCAGCTCGCCGTGGGCCATGACGTACCCGCCCAGCACGCAGCCGACGATGATCAATGCACCTAGTAACTTCTGCACCCTAGCCTCTCTCGTTCAGGTAGCGGCTGGCCTTGGCGATCGCCTGCTTGCTCAGCTGGCAGACGCGCGCGTCGCTCAGCTCCAGCACCAGGGCGATTTCCTTGAGGCTCAGCTCATGTTGGTAGTAAAGGGTCAGCACCAGCCGCTCGCGCTCGCTGAGCTGGCTCAGCGCCTGGGTCAGCAGGCGCTCCTTGAGCACCCTGTCCTCGACCGCACTGCTGCCACAGGTGAACCCTTCGTGGCCGTTCTGCAGCAGCTCGTCGAGGCTCTCGATGGCCTCGCAGGCGTCGGCCTGGAGGAATTCCTGGTAGTCCTTGGCGCTGATCCCGATGGCCCGGAGGATCTCCTCCTCCTGCGGCACACGACCCAGCTGGCGCGCCAGTTGGCGAATGGCATCGCGGATCTTGTGGGTCTGCTGGCGTACCTGGCGCGGCCGCCAGTCCTGGCGACGCAGCTCGTCGAGGATCGCGCCACGCACGCGCAGCGCGGCGAAGCGGCCGAACTGCTCGTCCGGCGTGCCGTAGCGGCGCAGGCATTCGAGCAGCCCCATCAGGCCGATCTGCTCCATGTCCTCGCGATCGAGTACCTGATTGGCCTGCAACGCCAGCTGGCTGACGATGCGCTTGACCAGCGGCAGGTACTGCATCAGCCATTTCTGCTCGGCCCCGGGGGCGAACAGCGCGGCACCGCCCTGGTCGGCGGCGTAGCGGTAGTCGATGGCGCAGTTGGCGTTCATGGGCAGGCCCTGCTCTCTACTGGACGATCAGCTTGCTGACCAGCACGTTGGCGAACGGCATCGCCAGCTTCTTGCTGGCGAAGTCGTCGAACAGCGCGCTTTCCAGCTTGCCCTGCAATTCGGGGATGGGCATGGCGCGCAGGCTCTCGAAGGTCATCGCCGACAGGTGGGCGACCACCGAGTTGCGCACCATGGGGTCGATCTGCTCGAGCTTCTTCGGGTCGGTCTCGAGGTCGGCCTGCAGCACCAGGTCGAGCACGAAGTAGTGTTCGCGGTTCTCGCCCTGCAGGCTGACGATGACTTTCTCGATGGGGAAGAAGCGATACTCGCTGGTCTGCTGCTCCTCGCCGGCGCCCGCGCTGGAAAGCCCCGGCAGCGGCTGCCCGGACTGCAGCGAGCGCAGCGTGGCGTAGTTGAAGACGGTCCCGCCGACCACCACCAGCGTGTTGAAGATGAGCAGCAGGAGGATGATGCGCGGCATTGTCATGGGGTTCTCGATTCAGGTGCGAAGGGTTAAACGGTGACCAGCACGTCGCTGGTCGAGTCCGGGTTGCGCGGGCCGCTGTCGGCCGTGGTGCTGCTCGCCGCCTGCACCGGCTCCTCGGCCAGCCAGGCCTGGCGCGGCTGGCCTTGCTGACGTCCGCCCTGGGCATCGGCGGAGACCTGCACGTCGACCTGCACGAAGTGCTGCCCGACCAGTTCCTGGCGCAGGCGCTCGCTGGTCTGCTGCAGCAGGCGGGCGACATCGGCGTTGGCCGCGGAAAGCTGCACGCTGAGCCGGCCGGATTCGTGACTGAGGAAGATTTCCAGGCTGCCCAGCTCCGGTGGGTCGAGACGGATGGTGGCGTTCTGGATGCGCTGGTTGATCTGCAGATCGACATGCTCGCGCAGGCTGCCGAGCATCTGCTCGCCCCACTGCGCCTGCGGCGCATGCAGCTTGAGGTGGCGCTCCGTGGTCGGTGCCAGGTTCGCGGGCAGGGAAGCTGGCGCAGTGGCCGTCGCGGTCGCCTTGTCGTCGGCGCTGCCGGTGCCAGGCAGACGCTCGGCAAGACTGGCCTCGAGGCTGTCGTTGGTGGCGAGTGACGCAGCATTCTGCAGCGCAGCGTCCAGCGCCATTGGCGGCATGGGCGCTGTCATGGTCTGGGCAGGCACGGCGGCAGGCACCGGCCGGGCCGCGACCGGGGCCGCAGCGCGCTCGGGCTCGCTCGGCAGGGGTTCACGCGGCACCCGCGCGGGATCGACCGGCAAGGCGGCCAGCTGCGGGTCCTGCTCCTGTTCGTCCGGGCGCGCCGGGGCGTGCTGCGCAGTTTCCGTCGTCTCGCGCGCCTCCACCCGGACCGCCTGCTGCCCGAGCACGCTGGCCAGCCACTGCTCGGCATCGGCCTCGCCGAGACCGAGCGCGATCGGCGCCGGCGCCGGCGCGCTGGCTGGCGGCGCCACGGTCTCGCTTGCGGCGAAGGCATGCAGCGCCATCTGCAGATCGAAGGCCGGCTGTTCGCCGGACGCACTCTGCGCCTGGGCAAAGCCGTTCAGCGAAGGCTCCGCTGCGGCGCCGCCGAGGTCGACTCGCGCATTCGCGTTGATCAGTTGCAGCACCTTCTATCTCCCCTCTTGATACAGATCGACGCGCAGGTAGGCGCTACGCCCTTCGGCGTATTCCAGATGCGTCAGCAGCAGGCGCCGCACGCGCTCGCATTCCTCGGCGCAGGCGACTCGCGCCTGGCCGTGCAGCTGTTGCAGACGCTGCTTGGCCGCACGCGTCTCGTCACTGAGCGACGGCAACCCGGCCAGCAGTTGCAGGCAGGCGCGGATCAGCGCATCGACCTCGCCGATGCGCGCCCAGTCGCCCTGCTCCAGCGCCTCGGCCAGCTGGCCATGCAGCTGCTGCAGGGCGCGCAGTTCACTTGCGCGCTGCATTCACGCCTTCCCAGCCTTCACGCAGCACACCGAGCAGCCCCACCACCTCGTCCAGCCCTTCCAGCGACAGGCTGACGCTGACGTCGGAGAGCCGGTAGATGCAGTAGTCGTAGAGCCGCGCCAGGCCCTGCACCAGCTCGCCACCGTTCTCGTAATCGAGCGCGCTGTTGAGGCCGCCGAGGATGTTCAGGCACTTCTCCAGAGACTGGCCCTTCTGCTGGTAACGCTTGGCCTCGATATGGCCACGGGCACGGGCCAGCTCGTCGAGCAGGCCGTCGAACAGCACCAGCACCAGCTCGTAGGGCGAGGCGGCGGCGGCGCGGGCCTCGAGGTCCACGGTGCGGTAGCTGTCGTAACTTTCGTTGAGGTTGTAGGCACTCATCAGAACATTCCGTAGGTCTGTTCCATCGCCGCCATGGTCTGCATCAGACCGGTGTACTGACGGAGATAGCGGGCGTAGTAGGAGTCGTACTGCTTCTGGATGTTGTCGAACTGCTGATCGACACGACGCAGCTGGGTGTTGAGGGTGTCCTTGCGGTTGGTCAGCAGGCCGCCGGCGCTGCTGGTGTAGACCGCCAGGTTCTTGTCCAGGGTGTCGAGCAGGTTGCCCTTGTCGGTGAACAGCTTCTCGAAGCCTTCCGGGTTGGCCGCCACGGCCTTCTCGAAACGCGCACTGTCGATGGTCAGCTTGCCGCCGCGGTCGGCGACGATGCCGAACTCGGTCAGGCTCACCCCACCGAAGGACGTGCGCACCAGCTGGTTGAGCATGCCTTCGATGGCGCGCACGCTGGCGTCACCGGCCAGGGGCCCACGGCTGCCGCTCTCGCCACCGCTGGCGGTCAGCGAGTCGAAGCTGCTCATCAGGGCATTGAAGGCACTGACGAACGTCTGCGCCTTCTCCTTGGTGGCGCTCTGGTCCTGGGCGATCTCGATGGTCAGCGGGGTGTCGCCCGTCTGGTGAGCCTTGCTGAACGTCAGGCTGACGCCGTCGATGATGTTGGCGAAGGTGTTGCTGCTACTGGTCAGCTCGATACCGGCCTCGCCGCCGAGGCGGACGATGGCGTCCTTGGCCACGGACAGCTCCTGACGCGCGGCCACGGCATTCTCGAATGCCGTGTTGCCGCTGGCGGTCAGGCTGATGGCCTGGTCGGCACCGGTCGTCTCGCTGGTCAGCACCAGGTTGACCTGGCCGTTGCTGCGCACCAGCGTGGCCTTGACCCCGCTGTTGTCAGCCGCGCCGTTGATCGCAGCGGCCAGTTCGTCGAGCGTCGTCACCGCGCCCAGGTCGACGCTGAACGTGTCGCTGCCCTGGCCGATACTCAGGCTGCCGCTGCCCAGGTCGCCGTCCTGCAGGCCCTGCAGGGCGAGCTGGCTCTTGCTGGCCAGCTGCTGGACGAAGAAGTCATAGCTGCCCGCGACCGCCTTGCTGCCGACCGTGGCAGTGGCATAGCCCTCCTGGCTGTAGCTGGCGCTGTTGACCAGCATGCTGCTGCCGGCGAGCTTCAGGCCGCTGGCAGCGCTCTTGAAGCTCTTCAGCGCAGTGTCCAGGGAGCTCAGGGCATTGAGCTGCGCCTTGTAGGCTTCCTGGTTGCGGTTGGCCTTGGCCAACTGCCCCTGAATCTCGTATTGGGCCAGTTGGGTCGCCATGCTCTGTACGTAATCTGAATCGATAGCCATAGTCGGACACCCGTTTTCCTGAGAGATAGCAATAGCGGTGCCAACCAGCCAAGTCGTTGATATTCAAGGACTTGAGCCAACCGCCAGGTGAAAGATCCTTTCCGCTCGCGAGGCAGCGAGCGACAGGCGGAAGGCCGGCTTCCGCTCGCCTGCGCAAAAGGCGGACATGCCCCCTACACAGGCGACGCGGCAGCGGCCCGGCTTAAGGAAAACGCGGTGAATGCAGTGCACTGCGGCCGGGCAAGCCAGCCAGACGCAGGGACGCGCAGGACAGCGCAGAGGGAGGCACTCCAGCCGCGAGCGGGACAATCGCGGATGAATGCGCCGACGAAACCGGGACTGAGGAGCGAGAGAGGACTGCGTTGATGCGTGGGAGGGGCTTCAGCCGCGACCGCCCGCCTGAACCTGCCGCTTACTCGCCGCCAACGGCGAAATTGGGCAGGCTGTTGACCGGCTGGCGGAAGTTGAACGGAATGGATTCGACGGCCAGGCCGACGTTGCGCTGGACCACGAAGTGCAGGTGCGGGCCGGTGCTGTTGCCGGTATTGCCGGAGCGCGCCAGCAGGCTGCCGGTCTCCACCCGCTGCCCCTCGCGCACGCTGACCGAGCCACGCATCAGGTGCAGGTAGACCCCCATGGTGCCGTCGTCATGCAGGATGCGCACGAAGTTGCCGGCAGGGTTGTTGCCGCGTCCGGTCTGCTGGTTCTCGGTCTTCACCACCACCCCACCACGGGCCGCGACGATGGGCGTGCCCTCGGGCATGGCGATATCCACCGCGTAGCGCCCCTTGGCCGTGAAGTGGCTGTAGGTGCCGTTGGCGCCCTGGGTCTGACGGAACGGACCACCCCGCCAGGGCAGTGGATAACGATGGATGCTCGGTTGCAGACGCGGGTCGCCGAGGGCGTAGCGCAGCTTCGGCTTGTAGCGCAGCGGCTTGCCGGCATCCTGCGGCGTCAGGGTGGCGAGACGGATCTTGCTGCGCGGCGGCAGCACCCAGCGAATCGGCTTGCTCGGTGCGCCGATGGCGTTCTTCACCTGCTCCAGCCTGAGCTCGATCTCCACCGGCGCATACAGGTCGTTGCGAATCAGCAGCGTCTCGCCGGCTTCGTGCTTCTTGGTCTCCAGCTTCACCTGGTTGTCCAGGCGCTCGACCATGCGGTCGTTGAACACGAACACCTGGGCACCAGGCGCCGCCTGATCGCTGTAGGTCACCACGCCGTTTGCGTCGACGTACTTGTAAACGGTCAGAGCAGCGGCCTGGCCACAGAGAACCAGCAGACTGCAGAAGATGATCAAACGCCCTAGCATAACGATTCGGATCTTATGGCTTTTTGCTATCCGGATTGAAAAGACTAGCAGCGCGGGAGGGCATGCGCGAGGAAGCAACCGTCAGGCTGTGAACCGGCTCACCGCCGCCGGTCGCTCCGGCGCCGTGCGGATCAGGCGCCCGGAGAGAAATGCTTCTGCGCGGTACCGCGTGCGATCAGCCGCGACAGGTAGTCGAGCTTCTGCGGGTCGCGGTCGACGAAACGGAAGGTCAGTTGCAGCCATTCGCTGTCGGGCTTGGGCTCGAACGCCGCCACGGCATGCAGGTAGCCGTTGAGGCGGGCGGTTTCCGCTGCCTCGCCCTGCTCCAGATCGAGCACCGCGCTTTCCAGTACCTGCGGCAGGACATCGGCGCGCCGCACCACCAGCAGCGCCTCCTTCAGGCTCAGCGCCTTGATCACGCAGGCCATGCTGCCGGATGGCAGGCGCAACTGGCCCTGGCCACGCCCGGCCGGCGCCTTGCTCGCGGCCGCGGGGGCCGGTTTGGCGAAGGCCGCCGCCGGGGCTGGCGCGGCCGGAGTCGGCGCACTGGGCTTGACCACCTCGGCCTTGCCACCGGTGAGTGCGGCCAGCGAATCGTTGGCGAAGCCACCGCCGCTCAGCATCTTGGGCGCAGCGCTGGCGGTGAGCGCCTGCAGCTTGCCGGCGCGGCTCAGGGCCTTCTTCACCTTGGTGACCAGTTGCTCGTTGGAGAACGGCTTGCCGATGTAGTCGGAAACACCGGCCTGGATGGCCTGCACCACGTTTTCCTTGTCACCACGGCTGGTGACCATGATGAACGGCGTGGTTTTCAGGTCGTCCTGCTCACGGCACCAGGTCAGCAGCTCCAGGCCGGACATCTCCGGCATTTCCCAATCGCAGAGGATCAGGTCGACCGCCTGCCGGCCCAACAGCTGCTGGGCCTTGCGACCGTTGACCGCTTCCTCGATCTGTACGCCGGGGAAGTGATCACGCAGCCCTTTCTTGACCAGATCACGGATAAAGGTCGCGTCGTCCACCACCAGCACACTGACTTTGCTCATCGGCCTCTCCTGTACGAATGGCAATAAGCATAGTCATGGCCAGTGGCCTAAGGCCAACGGAAACGTCGGGTAAACGACAAATCGCGCAAACGCAACGGCCCGGGAAGTCCCGGGCCGCTGGCTCGACGCAGGCATCAGTCCGCGGATTTGCCTTCGACTTCCTCGCGCATGCGGGTCAGGCCGATATGCCGCACATCGGTACCACGCACGAGGTAGATCACCAGTTCGGCGATGTTGCGTGCATGATCGCCGATGCGTTCCAGCGAGCGCAGCGCCCAGATCACGCTGAGCACGCGGGTGATCGAACGCGGGTCTTCCATCATGTAGGTGACCAGCTCGCGCAGCGCCGTCTTGTACTCGCGGTCGACGGTCTTGTCGTACTGCGCCACGGACAGGGCCAGGTCGGCGTCGAAACGGGCGAAGGCGTCCAGCGCCTCCTGGACCATCCTGCGCACCTGATCGCCGATGTGGCGAACCTCGACGTAACCACGCGGCGCCTCGCCTTCCTCGCACAGCTGGATGGCACGCTTGGCGATCTTGGTCGACTCGTCGCCGATGCGCTCGAGGTCGATCACCGACTTGGAGATGCTGATGATCAGGCGCAGGTCGGAGGCCGCCGGCTGACGACGGGCGAGGATGCGCACGCATTCCTCGTCGATGTTGCGCTCCATCTGGTTGATCTGGTCATCGATCTCGCGCACCTGCTGAGCCAGGCCGGAGTCGGCCTCGATCAGGGCGGTGACGGCATCGTTGACCTGCTTCTCCACCAGGCCGCCCATGGCCAGCAGGTGGCTGCGCACTTCTTCCAGCTCGGCGTTGAACTGCTGGGAGATGTGCTGGGTAATGTTGTCTTTGTTCATCAAGTTCGCTCCGCGAAAGCTTCAAGCTGCAAGCCGATCGGTGAAGTGTCTGGTTACCGCAAGCTGACTGGCAGCTTGCGGCTTGTAGCGTGCCGCTGTCCTCAACCGTAACGACCGGTGATGTAGTCTTCGGTCTGCTTCTTGGCCGGGTTGGTGAACAGCGTGTCGGTATCACCGAACTCGATCAGCTTGCCCATGTACATGAACGCGGTGTAGTCGGAGACGCGCGCCGCCTGCTGCATGTTGTGGGTGACGATGACGATGGTGTACTTGCTCTTGAGTTCGTAGATCAGCTCTTCGACCTTCAGCGTGGAGATCGGGTCGAGTGCCGAGCAGGGCTCGTCGAGCAGCAGCACTTCCGGCTGTACCGCCACGGTGCGGGCGATCACCAGACGCTGCTGCTGACCGCCGGACAGGCCCAGTGCCGAATCGTGCAGACGATCCTTGACCTCGTCCCACAGTGCCGCGCTCTTCAGCGCCCATTCCACCGCTTCGTCGAGCACGCGCTTGCTGTTGATGCCCTGGATGCGCAGGCCATACACCACGTTCTCGTAGATGCTCTTGGGGAAGGGGTTGGGCTTCTGGAACACCATGCCGACGCGGCGACGCAGCTCGGCGACATCCTCGCCCTTGCGGTAGATGTTGCGGCCGTCGATGTTGATCTCGCCATCGACGCGGCAACCATCGACCAGGTCGTTCATGCGGTTGAAGGTGCGCAGCAGGGTCGACTTGCCACAGCCGCTCGGGCCGATGAAGGCGGTCACGCGCTGCTTGGGGATGTCCATCCTGACGTCGAACAGCGCCTGCTTCTGACCGTAGAACAGGTTCAGGCCCGGCACTTCGATGGCCGTGGTCTCGTCGGCCAGGCTCAGGCTCTGCTTGTCGCGGCCGAGGGCGGCCAGGTCGATACCGTGGGTATGGGCTTCGTGTTGCATATGGGCTCACTCCGTTCGCAGCTGCAAGCTGCACGCTACAAGCTGCAAGCCGGTCGCCGCGCTTCTCGTTGAAGCTTGCGGCTCGGGGCTTGCGGCTCGAATTTAATGATCCAGCGCCTTGTACTTCTCGCGCAGGTGGTTACGGATATAGACCGCGGTCAGGTTGAGCAGGGCGATGACGATCACCAGCAGCAACGCGGTTGCATAGACCAGCGGGCGGGCCGCTTCTACGTTGGGGCTCTGGAAGCCGACGTCGTAGATGTGGAAGCCCAGGTGCATGATCTTCTGATCCAGGTGCAGATAAGGGTAGTTGGCGTTGAGCGGCAGGCTCGGTGCCAGCTTGACCACGCCCACCAGCATCAGCGGTGCCACCTCGCCGGCGGCACGGGCCACGGCGAGAATCAGGCCGGTCATCATCGCCGGGCTGGCCATCGGAATCACTACTTTCCACAGGGTCTCGGCCTTGGTCGCACCGAGCGCCAGCGACCCTTCGCGCACCGCACGCGGAATACGCGCCAGGCCTTCCTCGGTGGCGACGATGACCACCGGCAGGGTGAGAATCGCCAGGGTCAGCGAGGCCCACATCAGGCCCGGCGTACCGAAGGTCGGCGCCGGCGCCGCCTCGGGGAAGAACAGCTGGTCGATGGAACCACCCAGCACGTAGACGAAGAAGCCCAGGCCGAACACGCCGTAGACGATCGAGGGCACGCCAGCCAGGTTGTTCACGGCGATGCGGATCACCCGGGTCAGCGGGCCCTGGTGGGCATACTCACGCAGGTAGACCGCCGCGATCACACCGAACGGGGTGACGATCACCGCCATCAGCATGACCATCAGCACGGTGCCGAAGATCGCCGGGAAGATGCCGCCCTCGGTGTTGGCCTCACGCGGCTCGTCGCTGATGAACTCCCACACCTTCATGGCGTAGAAGCCGAGCTTGTCGACGCTGCTCATGGCATTCGGGCGGAAGGCGCGGACGATCTTGCCCAGGGCGATCTCGGTCTGGCGGCCGTCGCTGGCGGTCAGGGTCACGCTGTCGCGGTTGATCTGCTGGGTCAGCGCCACCATGCGCTCTTCGAGCACCTTGTACTCGGCATTCAGGGCATCGCGGCGAGCGTCCATGTCGGCCTGGGCGGCAGCGTCCAGCTTGTCCTGCAGCTGCAGCTTGCGCCCTTCCAGGCGAATGCGCTCCAGGCCATGGTTGATGCGGCCGATGTCGCTCTTCTCCAGGCGCACCAGCTGGGCGTGCAGCTCGTCGACCCGCTCCAGGCGCTGCTGCAGCTCGGCCCAGGCGGCATCGCCCTCGGCGACCAGCTGACCACTTTCCTTGACGTTGACCAGGTTGCCGTAGAAGTTGCCCCACTCGCGGCGCTCCAGCACGGTGATGTCCGCCGGCTTGCGCAGGTTGCTCAGCCATTCGCCGACGACCCAGGTGAAGTCCGCGCCGAACAGCTCGCGGTTACCCACCTTGAGCAGCTCACGGGTCATGAACTCGCCGCCCTCTTCGGCGACCGGCAGGCCGGCCGCGGCGAGACGGGCACGCGGGACTTCCTCGGCCTGCACCACTTCGCCGAGCATGACCCGGGATTCCTGGCCAGGCACCTGATAGTCGGCCTCGATGATATCCGCCGGCCAGAAGTGCCCCAGGCCGCGCGTGGCGATCACCGCCAGCAGGCCGAGGGTCATGATGATGGCGATGGCGACCGCGCCGCCGCTCATCCACACGCCGGGGGCGCCGCTCTTGTACCAGGATTTCAGGTTGTTCTGTTTCACGGCATCACACCTTGAATGAAATCATTCTTTACCGCCCCTCTCCCGCTGGCGGGACAGGGGCCGGGGGAGCGGGTCGCGGCGTTGTTCGCACGGCCCCCTCCCGCCCTTCGGGCACCCTCTCCCATCAATGGGCGAGGGTCATCAGTTGGCCTGCTGCGCAGGCCATTCTTTACAGCGACGAATACTTGGTACGCAGACGCTGACGAATCAGTTCGGCCAGGGTGTTCATCACGAAGGTGAACATCAGCAGCACCAGTGCGGCCAGGAACAGCACGCGGTAATGGGTGCCGCCAACCTCCGACTCGGGCATCTCGACCGCGACGTTGGCCGCCAGGGTGCGCATGCCCTCGAAGATGTTCACGTCCATGATCGGCGTGTTGCCGGTGGCCATCAGCACGATCATGGTTTCCCCCACGGCGCGGCCCATGCCGATCATCAGCGCCGAGAAGATACCGGGGCTGGCGGTAAGGATGACCACGCGAGTCAGGGTCTGCCAGGGCGTCGCACCCAGCGCCAGCGAACCGAAGGTCAGGCTCTTGGGCACGCTGAACACGGCGTCTTCGGCGATCGAGTAGATGTTCGGGATCACCGCGAAGCCCATCGCCAGGCCGACCACCAGGGCGTTGCGCTGGTCGAAGGGAATGCCCAGGTCATTGGACAGCCACAGGCGCATGTTGCCGCCAAACAGCCAGTTTTCCAGGTGACCGCTGATCGCGATGGAGAACCAGCCCACGGCGATCACCACGGGGATCAGCAGCGCGGCTTCCCAGCCATCGGGAACGCGGTGACGCACCGCCTCCGGCAGCTTGCTCCAGATGAAGCCGAACAGCAGGATGCCCAGCGGCGTCAGCAACAGCAGGCTGAATATGCCGGGCAAGTGATTCTCCAGGAACGGTGCGAGGAACAGGCCGGCGAAAAAGCCGAGGATCACCGTCGGCAGCGCCTCCATCAGCTCGATCACCGGCTTGACCTTGGTGCGCATGCGCGGCGCCATGAAATAGGCGGTGTAGATCGCCGCGGCGACCGCCAGCGGTGCCGCCAGCAGCATGGCGTAGAAGGCTGCCTTGAGCGTGCCGAAGGCCAGCGGCGAGAGGCTCAGCTTGGCTTCGAAGTCGGTGTTGGCGGAAGTCGACTGCCAGACGTAGTCAGGCTCCGGGTAGCTCTCGTACCAGACCTTGCCCCACAGCGAGCTCCAGGAAATCTCCGGGTGCGGGTTGTCGACCACGAAACGCTGCAGCTTGCCGTCGGACTCGACCAGCACGCGGGTGGCGCGCGGCGACAGGGCAGCAGCGGCCTTGCCGTCGGCGACCTGTTCCTTGAGCAGGGTACGGTGCGCGGTGCTGTGGAAGATACCGAGCAGGCCGCTCTCGTCGAGCGCCATGAAGCCCTTGCGGCGCTCTTCGGGAAGAATCTGGGTGACCGCGCTGCTGCCCAGCTGGAAGCTGCGGATCGACTGGAAGGTGGATTTGCCGTCCTTGTCACGCACCATGAACCACTGCTGGATGCCGCCCTTGGCGTCGCCGATCATGATGGAGATGCCGCCCAGCAGGCTGGTGGCGCTGGTGACACGGTTGGAGGCGTCCTTGAGCAGCTGGTAGCGGCCATTCAGGCTGCGCTTGCGCAGGTCGAAGACATCGGCGTTGGAGTCGCCATTGAGGACGTACAGCCACAGCTGACGAGGATCGAGGATCAGCTGGCTGATCGGCTCACCGATCTGCGGCAGGGCGATGCGCTCTTCGCTGACGCTCACTTCGCCAGTGAACAGGTTTTCCTCGCGACCGAGGCTGATCAGGTGCAGCTCGCTACCGGTAGAGCCTGCCAGCATCAGCGTGCCGCTGTTGAGGTTCAGCGCCACGTGCTCGAGCGGGCGGCCCTGCGGATCGACCTCGATCGGCGTCTCGCCGTACGGATAGTCGATGCGCGGCGCGATGGTGCGCACGTTGTCCGGGTAGGTGATCTTGTAGTTGTGCTGGATGACCAGCGCCTGGCCATTGCTCAGGCCCAGCGCCACGCGGCGGCTGCCCGGCTGGTCCTGCGCGACCGAGGCGACGCTGACGCCTTCCGGCAGCGGCAGCTGCACGCGCTGCAGCGCTTCGCCGTTCTTCAGCTCGAAGAACTGCACCGCACCGCTGGCGTCCAGGCGCATGGCCACCTGGTTCTGCTCCTCGACGGCCAGCATCAGCGGCGCCGGTGCGTCGGCCAGCCAGGCCGGCTGCTGAACCTTGCGCGCATCCAGTTCGGCGCCCTGGAACATGGGCAGTACCACGTGCGCCAGGTAGAAGAAGATCAGGGTGATCGCACCCAGCACCGCCAGGCCGCCGACGGAGACGTACCAGCGCGCCATGCGGTCCTTGAGGGCACGCAGGCGACGCTTGCGTTGCAGGGCGGGGGTATTGAAGTCGATCCCCAGCGGATTCTGAGAGCGATTCACGGATTCGTTTGCCAAGTCATTCATGCGAGAAGTCTCTGCGCGGGCTCAAGTGCAGCGCATAGGGCTGTCCAGGCTTGTCAATCTAGCGAGCTTGTATGACAGAAAGGTTACAGTCACCTGACATGACGAAGCCCACCACTCGAATCGAGTGGCGGGCTCTTCCGACCATCAGCCGAAGCTCAGCGGGTCGGCGGCGTCAGGCACTGAAATTACAGGCCCAGTTCCTTCATGGTCTTCTCGACCACTTTGGACGGCAGCGGGATGTAACCATCCTTGACCACCACTTCCTGACCCTGCTTGGACAGCACCAGCTTGACGAACTCGGCGTCCAGCGGGCTCAGCGGCTGGTTCGGCGCCTTGTTCAGGTAGACGTAGAAGAAACGGGCCAGCGGGTACTTGCCGGACAGCGCGTTGGTTTCGTTGGCTTCTTCTACCTGGCCGTTCTTGTCGACCAGCGGAACAGCGCGAACGCTGGAGGTCTTGTAGCCGATGCCCGAGTAACCGATGGCGTTCAGGGTGCTGGAGATCGACTGCACCACGGAAGCCGAACCCGGCTGCTCGTTGACGTTGGAGCGGAAGTCACCTTTGCACAGGGCTTCTTCCTTGAAGTAACCGTAGGTGCCGGATACCGAGTTACGACCGAACAGCTGGATCGGCTTGCTCGCCCACTCGCCGGTCAGACCGACGTCACCCCAGGTTTTCAGGTCCTTGTCTTCGCCGCACAGACGGGTGCTGGAGAAGATCGCGTCGACCTGATGCATGGTCAGGGCCTTGATCGGGTTGTCCTTGTGCACGAATACCGCCAGGGCATCGATGGCGACCGGAACGGCGGTCGGCTTGTAGCCGTACTTCTCTTCGAAGGCCTGCAGCTCGCTGTCCTTCATCGGACGGCTCATCGGGCCCATGTTGGCGGTGCCTTCGGTCAGCGCGGGCGGCGCGGTGGAGGAACCGGCGGCCTGGATCTGGATGTTGACGTTGGGGTAGTTCTTCTTGAACTCTTCTGCCCACAGGGTCATCAGGTTGGCCAGCGAGTCGGAACCGACGCTGGACAGGTTGCCCGATACACCGGAAGTCTTCTCATAGGTCGGCAGAGCCGGGTCGACGGCGGCTACAGCAGATACGGCGCTTACGCCGGCGGCGGCGAAAGTCAGGGCCGCCATCAAACGCTTCAGTTTCATGCCTTGCTCCTAGCAGGATAGTGTTGGATGGAACGGGCCCAAGTATCTGCAGGCCACGTGAACACTCTATGAAACGAATGTGACAGTTAAATGAACGCTGATGACTTTTCATTGCAACGATGCACAGGGGCCTGCGGCGAGGACGCAACCTGCGAATGAGCAGCGCTCGCCCGCTGCCGGACAACCAATGAAAAAACCCCCGCACGCAAGGCGTGCGGGGGCTCGGCGCTGACGCAGGGCGTTACTGCATGTTCTGCTTCAGCGCACGCATGCGGTCATGGCAGGCACGCACCTTGGGCATCTCCACGGCCAGCAGCGCACGGACGTCGTTGTCCGAGTCCTCCAGGGCGTCCTCGAAGGCGTGCAGGATGCGGTCCTCGGCCTCTTCCAGCTGGGCGACGTAGGTGGCCTCCTCGTCCTTGGCCAGGGTGGCGCGGGTATCGGCGTACACCTGGCGCAGCTTGCCCAGCACGGTGCCGCCGGCTGCCGGCTCGCTCTGGTTGGCCGCGACCTTGACGCTCAGCGCGTCGATCACTTCGGTCTTGGCGCGGACCATGTCACGGAACAGCGCCTGCAGGCGGATGTCCTTGACCTCGTCGTGGGCGTGCTCGTAGAAGCGCTTGCCGTCACGGGTGATCTCGATCAGTTCGTTGAGTTGTGCGGTCTTGCTGCTCATGGAATGACTCCTTGGCGATGGGACTTGCGGATGGCTGACCGCGCCTGCGGTCAGGATGAAAAAAGCTTCAGCCGGTGATGCGCAGGGCGTCGGCATCCACGCCACGCACACCACGGATGTTGCGGGCGATCTCGACTGCCAGGCGCTTCTCGGCGCTGCTCAGCACGCTGCCACGCAGGCTCACCAGGCCGTCGTCGGTGTTCACCGAGATGTTCAGCGCATCCAGGTTGCGGCTATAGAGGAAGCTGGCCTTGACCTTGCTGGTGATCCAGCTGTCGCTGATGTCCTCGCGCGCCTCATCCACTGCGGTCTGCACTTCACTGCTGGTGCTGTCGGCGGTGCTGATGCTGAGGTGGTTGAACACCTCGCGCACACCGTCGGTGTTGGCGGCCAGCTGGCCGGCCAGCTCCTTGGCCGCCGGTGTCTGCGCACGGCCGCTGAGGGTGATGGCGCCGGTCTCGCTCTTGACCTGGATGTCCAGGCCACGGGTGTTGCTGTTCCACAGCAACTTGGACTTCACGGTGGCGGCCAGGCTGGCGTCTTCCAGACGCTGCACCAGACCCGGCGGGTTGCCGCTGGCGGCCTCGCCCGCGACCTCGATGCGATTGTCCACCGCGTCGATGCCCTCTATGCTCAGGGCCACCTGCTCGGCCAGATCCTTCTGCACAGCGTTCTCGACCTTGCCGGTCAGCGTGGCCTCACCAGCCTCCACCTCGATGTCGAGCCTGAACGGATTGAGATGACGGTTGAGCGCGAAGGCGGTCCAGATGGAGCCTTCCTGGCGTGCGGCGGCCAGTTGCGCGGCCAGCTGACCGTCTGCTGCCTGACTGGCCAACGGCGTCAGGCTCAGCATCAGTGCAGCGCTCGTGGCCAGCAGCAAGGGTTTGAACGGGGGCATGGATTCACTCCTGCTCATGAAAGGATGAGAGGAATATCGCAAGCCCCGTGCCAGCCGATACAATCAATTAAATTCGTTATAAAACAACAAGTTAAAAACAATAAAGGCACCCTGCCTGCATGCAGGGTGCAGCATCGGCGCGGTCAGGCCGTGCAACTTGCACGGTTTTTACCTGACTAAGCTGCATCGACTCGTCAGACGGAGCACATACATGGCAGTTTCAGAGCAGACCAGCGGACGCATCCTGCTGGTGGACGACGAAGCCGCAATCCTGCGCACCTTCCGCTACTGCCTGGAGGACGAGGGGTATGACGTCGCCGGCGCCAGCAGCACGGCTCAGGCCGAAGCACTGCTGCAGCGCCAGGTGTTCGACCTGTGCTTCCTCGACCTGCGCCTGGGCGAGGACAATGGCCTGGAGCTGCTGGCGCAGATGCGTATCCAGGCGCCCTGGATGCGCGTGGTGATCGTCACCGCGCACTCGGCCGTGGACACCGCCGTCGATGCCATCCAGGCCGGCGCCGCCGATTATCTGGTCAAGCCCTGCACCCCGGACCAACTGCGCCTGGCTGCAGCCAAGCAGCTGGAGGTGCGTACCCTGGCCGCACGCCTGGAGGCCCTGGAGGGCGAGGTGCGCAAGGCCAAGGACGGCCTCGATTCGCACAGCCCGGCGATGATGGCGATCCTGGAGACCGCGCGCCAGGTCGCGGGTACCGACGCCAACATTCTCATCCTGGGTGAGTCCGGCACCGGCAAGGGCGAACTGGCCCGCGCCATTCATGGCTGGAGCCGCCGCGCCAAGCGCACCTGCGTGACCATCAACTGCCCGTCGCTGACCGCCGAGCTGATGGAGAGCGAACTGTTCGGCCACGCGCGCGGCTCCTTCACCGGCGCCAGCGAGAGCACCCAGGGCCGCGTCAGCCAGGCCGATGGCGGTACCCTGTTCCTCGACGAGATCGGCGATTTCCCGCTGACCCTGCAGCCCAAGCTGCTGCGCTTCATCCAGGACAAGGAATACGAGCGCGTGGGCGATCCGGTGACCCGCCGCGCCGACGTGCGCATCGTCGCCGCCACCAACCTCGATCTCGACGAGATGGTCCGCGAAGGGCGCTTCCGCGAGGACCTCCTCTACCGCCTCAACGTCATCACCCTCAAGCTGCCCGCATTGCGCGAGCGCCACGAAGATGTGATGTCGCTGGCCGAGCGCTTCCTCGCCCGCTTCGTCAGCGACTATGGCCGGCCAGCCTGCGCCTTCAGCGACGAGGCGGCAGCGGCGCTGCAGGCCTACCACTGGCCGGGCAACATCCGTGAACTGCGCAACGTCGTCGAGCGGGCCAGCATCATCTGCCAGCAGGAAACCGTGGAAGTCGCCCACCTCGGCCTCGGTGGCGGTACGGAGGCGCCGACCAGCACCGTGCGCGTCGGCGCGCCAATGAGCCTGGAGGAGCTGGAGAAGGCCCACATCGCCGCCGTGCTGGCCAGCAGCAACACACTGGATACGGCGGCCAAGACCCTGGGCATCGATACCTCGACCCTCTACCGCAAACGCAAGCAATACAACCTCTGACCCTGGGATCACCATGCAGCTGCCGATGAAGCTTCGCACCCGGCTGTTCCTCAGCATCTCCGCGCTGATCACCGTCGCCCTGCTCGGCCTGCTCCTGGGACTGTTCAGCGTTACGCAGATGACCAGCAGCCAGAGCGAGCTGATCCAGCGGGGCTTCAGCGCCGTGGAGATCGGCCAGAAGCTGCGCCAGCACCTGGGCGAGGAACTGCTGATTCTGATCGGCGACACGCCCAAGCCGGAACAGCTCGCCAGCAGCCGTGAGGGCTTCGTGGCCACCCTGGACCGAGGCCTCGCCGCCAACCTGGGCAAGCGCTACAGCCGTGGCCTCGAACAGGCGGCCGTGCTGCACCAGCAGATGGTGCAGGCCGCCAGTGCCGGCACACCCGCCGGCCAGTCGCCCCATGGCCTGGCCACCTACGACCCCTTCAGCGAAGCCTTCCAGCGCCTGCGCCAGCACCTGCTGGAGCTGCAGAACCAGGTGATCGAGCGGGTCAGCGAGGCCGAGCAGCAGGCCGCCGAACGCTCACAGCTGATCGCCGCCCTGCTCGCCCTGATCGGCGTGGCGGTACTGATCATCGGCGTGCTCACCGCCCATGGCATCGCCCGCCGCTTCGGCGCGCCCATCGACCTGCTGGCCCGAGCGGCCGACCAGATCGGGCGCGGCCAGTACGACGTGGTCCTGCCCGTGTCGCCGGTGGCCGAACTGGCGCTGCTGAGCCGCCGTTTCGGCCTGATGATCGAAGCCCTGCGCGAGTATCACTCGAGCAACCTCAAGCAGCTGCTCAGCAGCGAGGGGCGTCTGAAGGCGGTTCTCGACAGCATCGACGACGGCCTGGTGATTCTCGACGCACGCGGCCGTATCGAACACGCCAATCCGGTCGCGTTGCGCCAGCTGTCCTGGCACGCCGACCTGCTGGGGCAGAGCATCGGCCCGCTGCTACCCGGTCACGCCGTGGAAGAGGCGTTGCACCAGGTACTCGCCGGCGAACTGCTCAGCGAGCCGCCCGCCGACCTGCAGATCGAGCGCGACGGCGAGACGCGCCTGCTGGCCTGGGCGCTGACCCCCGTGCAAGTCAGCGAGGGCGGCAGTGTCGGGGCGGTGATGGTGCTGCGTGACGTCACCAAGCAGCGCGCCTTCGAGCGCGTGCGCAGCGAGTTCATCCTGCGCGCCTCCCACGAGCTGCGTACGCCCATCACCGGCATGCACATGGCCTTCAGCCTGCTGCGCGAACGCTTGCAGCTGCCCGCGGGAGGCCGCGAGCAGGACCTGATGCGCACCGTCGACGAAGAGATGCACCGCCTGGTGCAGCTGATCGACGACCTGCTCAACTTCTCGCGCTACCAGAACGGCGTGCAGACCCTGCAGCGCACGCCGCAGGACCTCGCCGGCCTGATCCAGGACGCCCTGCAGCGCTGCGCGGACGAAGCGCAGGAGCGCGAGGTGAGCCTGGCTTGCGAGATCCACGACACACTGCCGCATGTCAGCGTCGACGCCGAGCAGTTGTCACGCCTGCTCGACAACCTGCTGAGCAATGCCCTGCGCTACAGCAATCCCGGCGGCACCGTGCAGCTGCAGGCACGGCGCAACGGCGAGCAGGTGATCGTCAGCGTGCGGGACGCCGGCGAAGGCATTCCCTTCGGCCAGCAGGGCCGTATCTTCGAGCCGTTCGTCCAGGTCGGCAGGCGCAAGGGCGGCGTCGGCCTGGGCTTGGCACTGGCGCGGGAAATCGTCCAGCTGCACGGCGGCCAGCTCAACGTCGACTCGAGTCCCGGCGAAGGGGCGCTGTTCTACTTCAGCCTGCCGGTGTGACGAAAACGCCGCACTGCGTGCGTAACAGCTTTGGCTCCCCTCTCCCATTCATGGGAGAGGGATTGGGGAGAGGGCTGAAATGCCGCAAGACTGCGTGCGGCGTCTTCGCTGGCGTCAGGTGATGAACGAACGGGTCAGCGCAGCACCGGGTCGAACTTGATACGACGCCCGAGCATCAACGCCACCAGGAAGGCCAGGGCGAACAGCGCGCAGGCGCCCTTGAGCAGCAGCGTGAGGCTGCCCTCCAGGCCGGGGCTCAGCCACAGCGCGGCCAGGCTGAACAGCGTCATGATCAACAGCAGGAAAGCACTTCTGGACATGGCGGGACTCCTGTCGCTCAGAATACCCAGCGCGCGGTGCTGGCAGGGCGCGGTTCACGGTTGGCGGTGGCGGTCTTGCCTTCGCTGGCGGTGCGCAGCCACTGGCCATCGTCCTCGGTGCTGCGGGCAGCGGGCTGACGCAGGCTGCCAGACGCCTCCGAGCGTACGGCGGAACCGGAGGTCCAGGCCTGCGCACTGGGCACGGTCAGTTCGGCGGTACGCGCCATGGCCCCTGCCGAGCCGGCGAAATCCGTGGCGTAAGCCCCGTTGACCAGCAATGCAGTGATGCAGAACAGGCTCATTCGGACGATGTACATGACGCTTCTCCATTAGCAGATCAGTCGAGGACTTACATGACTGAATCTGCAGCGCTCATGCCAACACCAGAAGAATAAAAATATCCTTATAAATCAATAAGTTAATTCAATCTCAAAGCGCCATTCCCATGCACTTTGCAAGATGCACGAAGTACGACACGTGCAAAATGCACGATCAGCCGCGACGCGGCAGCACGACGCTGAAACAGGAGCCCTCGCCAAGGCGACTGCTCAGCTCGATACGCCCGCCGTGCGCCTGGACGATCTGCTCGCTGATGAACAGGCCAAGCCCCAGGCCCTGCGCGACACCGCTGTCACTGACCCGCTCGAACTGTTCGAACACGCGACGCTGATCCGCTTCAGAGATGCCCATGCCCTGATCGCGGACCTCGGCGCGCACGGCATCAGCCTCGGCGCTCACCCGCACGGATACCGGCTCGCCACCGCCGTAGCGCAGCGCATTGGTCAGCAGGTTGGCCAGCACCTGCTCGATGCGGAACTCGTCCATCAGCACCGGGGCCGGGCCGTCCACCCTCAGGTCGACCTGGCAACCGGTGGCGCTGAACTGCGCGGCCAGGCTTTCCACCACATTTGCGGCCAGCACGCCGAGATCGCCCGGCTGCGGACGCACCGAAAGCTTGCCGGTGCGAATGCGCGAGACATCCAGCATGTCGTCGATCAGGCGGGTCAGGCTGCGAATCTGCCGCTCGTCACGCGTGACCATCTCCTGCAGTTTTTCCGGCGTGAACGTATCCTCCCGGCCCTGCTCCAGGCGCAACCGGCGCAGTTGCACGTCGAGGATCAGGCCGTTGAGCGGTGTGCGCAGCTCATGGGAGGCGATGGACATGAACACGTCACGCATCTGCACCGCCTTCTGCAGCTCGGCCTGGGTCTCGCGCAGCTCGGTAAGCAGGGACTCCTGCTCGCGACGCGCCGCCTCGACCACTTCCAGCTGCATGCTCAGCGCCTTGCGGTGGCGGTACAGCTCGACGAACATCGCCACCTTGCTGCGCACCTCGAAGGGCGACAGCGGCTTGTGCAGGAAGTCCACCGCACCGCTCTCGTAGCCACGGAAGGCGTAATCCATGTCCCGGCCAACGGCGCTGACGAAGATGATCGGGATGTGCTTGGTCTTCTCCGTGCCGCGCATCAGCTCGGCCAGTTCGAAACCGTTCATGCCCGGCATCTTCACGTCGAGGATGGCCAGGGCGAACTCGTGCTCGAGCAGCAGCGACAGCGCATCGTCGGCACTGTTGGCTTCGAACACCATGCGGTCCTCGCTCTGGATCAGCGAACGCAAGGCCAGCAGGTTCTCCGGCAGGTCGTCGACGATCAGCACCTTGGCTTCAATCTTCCTCAGCATGGCGGGGCATCCAGTTCGGCCAGCAGCAGGCGCATGGCGGCGATGGTCAGAAGGAAATCCGGTTGCAGCAGCGCGAGCGCCGCGTTCGGCATGGTGGGCACCTGGGCGTCGGCGGGGTCCTGTACCAGGGCCAGACCACCGGCTCGCTGGACGGCCAGCAGGCCGAGCGCGCCGTCTTCGTTGGCGCCGGTGAGCAGCGCAGCGGCCAGGTATTCGCCGTAGGCATCGGCGGCAGACTCGAAGAGGATGTCGATCGACGGCCGGGAAAAATGCCGCGGCTCCTCGCGACTCAGGGAAAAGCTGCGATCACCCTCGATGGACAGGTGATACCCGGCAGGCGCCACGTAGACCCTGCCGCCACGCAGGTATTCCTTGTCCTCGGCCTCCTTGACCGGCAGGTGCAGGCGCCGCGCGAGCAGGTCGGCGAGCAGGCTGTCGTTGCGGTCCGGCACATGCAGCAGGCACACCACCGGCAGCCGGTAATCGGCCGGCAGGTCCTCGAGCAACTGCAACAGCGCCTCCACGCCGCCGGCCGAGGCACCGATGAGCAAGGCCTGCAGCGGCGCACGCAGCTGCCCGCGCAGGTTGATCCGTTGGCCGCTCATCGCTTGCGGAAGATCCGTTCGGGGCGCGAGACCGCCTCGAACTGCTGGGCGTAGGCGGAGAAGTCCAGGCTTTCCTTGCTGCCCAGGCCGAGGAAACCACGGTGGCACAGCGACTCGTGGAACAGGCCGAGAGCGCGGTCCTGCAGGTCGCGGTTGAAGTAGATCAGCACGTTGCGGCACGACACCAGGTGGGTCTCGGCGAACACGCTGTCGGTGGCCAGGCTGTGGTCGGCGAAGGTCACGTTGCTGCGCAGAAACTTGTCGAACAGCACCCGGTCATAGGCCGCCGAGTAGTAATCGGAGAAGGCCCGCTTGCCACCGGACAGCTGGTAGTTCTGGGTGTAGGTGCGCAGGTTGTCGAGCGCGAAGATGCCCTGTTCGGCCTTCTCCAGCGAATGCGGGTTGATGTCCGTGGCGTAGATCATGGTGCGCTCCAGCAGCTCTTCCTCGTGCAACAGGATGGCCAGGGAATACACCTCCTCTCCGGTACTGCAGCCGGCCACCCAGATCTTCAGCGACGGGTAGGTGTGCAACAGCGGCACCACCTGTTCGCGCAGGGCGAGGAAATACCCGGGGTCACGGAACATCTCGCTGACCGGGATGGTGAGGTACTGCAGCAACTGCATGAACGCCTGCGGCTCGTGCAGGATGCGCTCCTGCAGCGCGGAGATGGTCGGACACTCCAGCTGGGCCTGGGCCTGACGCACGCGGCGCTTCAGCGAGGCCTTGGAGTAGTCGCGAAAGTCGTAGCTGTAACGCAGGTAGATCGCCTCGATCAGCAGGCGCAGCTCGATCTCGTCGGGCATCAGAGACGCTCCAGCTTGGGCATCCACACGCGGATCAGGGAGAACAGGCGGTCCAGGTCGATGGGCTTGGCCAGGTAGTCGTTGGCACCCGCCTCACGGCAGCGCTCCTGATCATCCTTCATCGCCTTGGCCGTCACCGCGATGATCGGCAGGTTGTTCCAGCGCGCCTGCTGGCGGATCTGCCGGGTGGCCTCGTAGCCGTCCATCTCCGGCATCATCACGTCCATCAGCACCAGGTCGACGTCGTCGTGTTCACGCAGCTTGGCCAGCGCCTCGATGCCGTTGCGCGCGACCACCACCGTTGCGCCCTTCTGCTCCAGGGCGCTGGACAGGGCGAAGATGTTGCGCACGTCATCGTCGACCAGCAGCAGTCGCCGCCCCTCGAACAGCTTGTCGCGGCTGCGTGCGGTCTTGAGCATCTTCTGGTGCTCGCTGGACAGCTCGGCCTCGACCTTGTGCAGGAACAGGGTGACCTCATCGAGCAGGCGCTCCGGCGAGCGCGCGCCCTTGATGATGATCGAGCGCGAGTACTTGAGCAGCTCGGCTTCCTCGTCGCGGGTCAGGTTGCGCCCGGTGTAGACGATCACCGGCGGGAAGGAGCAGATGTCTTCCTCGGCCATGCGCCGCAGCAGTTCGTTGCCCTGCATGTCGGGCAGCTTGAGGTCGATGATCATGCAGTCGAAGACCGTGTCGCGCAGCTTGTCCAGAGCCTCGCCGGCCAGCGCCACGGCGGTGATCTCGATGTCTTCGTCGCCGATCAGGCGGGCGACGCTGTCGCGCTGCAGGGGATCGTCTTCCACCAGCAGCACGCGCTTGACCTGCTGGTTGAGCTTGGCTTCGAGCTTGCCGAACACGTCCTTGAGCTGATCGCGACTGGTCGGCTTGAGTGCATAGCCGACGGCCCCCAGGTGCAGGGCCGCTTCGCTGTGGTCATCCACCGACACCACGTGCACGGGGATGTGGCGGGTCTGCGCATCGTCCTTCAGGCGTTGCAGCACGCCCAGGCCGGAGCCGTCGGGCAGGCGCATGTCGAGCAGGATGGCATCGGGGCGGAACTGCTGGGCCAGCTCCAGACCCTCGTCGGCGCAGGTCGCCACCAGGCAGGCGTAGCCCAGCTCATGTGCCAGGTCGAAGAGAATGCGCGCGAAGCGCACCTCGTCCTCCACCACCAGCACGCGGCGGCCACCGCGCTCGCCGAGTTGCTCGCGGTCATCCGCGAACGGCGCCGGCGGGCGTGGCGCAACCACGCCGGCGGGTGCCGCAGACTGCGCAACAGGCGCCAGCGCCACGGGCGTGGGCGCCGGCGCGAGCATGTTCGCCGGCAGCGGACCGGCGCATTCCAGCAACTGTTCGGGCAGTACCAGGGTGAAGGTGCTGCCCTCGCCTGGCACGCTGGCGACCGCGATGCTGCCGCCGAGCAGGCCCGCCAGATCGCGCGAAATGGACAGCCCCAGGCCGGTGCCGCCATAGCGCCGGTTGGTGGTGCCGTCGGCCTGGCGGAAGGCATCGAAGATCACCTCCTGCTGGTCCGCGGCAATGCCGATGCCGGTGTCACGCACGGCGAAGGCCAGTGTCTGGCCGTCCTGCCGCGCCACGCTCAGCGTGACACCGCCACGCTCGGTGAACTTGAAGGCGTTGGACAGCAGGTTGCGCAGGATCTGCTCGGCGCGCTGACGGTCGGTGAACAGCACGTCCGGCAGGTCGCCCTGCAGGAGGATCTCGAAGCCGAGGCCGCGTTCACGGGCCAGCGGCCCGAACACGTCGCGCAGGCCCTCGAGCATGCCCGCCAGCTGCGTGCGCTCGGGACGGACCTCGAGCTTGCCGGCCTCGACCTTGGCGATGTCGAGAATGTCATTGATCAGGTTGAGCAGGTCGTTGCCGGCGGAGTAGATCGACTCGGCGAACTTGACCTGCTCCTCGTTGAGGTTGCCCGCCGGGTTCTCCGCCAGCAGCTTGGCCAGGATCAGCGAGCTGTTCAACGGCGTGCGCAGCTCATGGCTCATGTTGGCGAGGAACTCGGACTTGTAGCGGCTGGCCCGCTGCAGCTCCTCGGCACGCTCCTCCAGCTGCGCCTGGATACGGCCCAGGGTGGTGTTGCGCTGGTCCAGCTCGTCGCGCTGGTCGGCGAGCACCTGGGTCTGCTCGGCAAGCTTCTCGTTGGTCTGCTCCAGCTCGGCCTGCTGGGTCTCCAGGTGCGCCTGGGACTCCTTGAGCACGCGGGCCTGCTGCTCGAGTTCTTCGTTGGCGGCGCGCAGCTCTTCCTGCTGGGTCTGCAGCTCCTCGTTGAGCTGCTGGGTCTGACCCAGGACTTCCTGCAGGCGCTGGCGATAGCGCGCCGCCTCCAGCGCGGTGCCGACGTTGCTGGCAATGGCCCCGAGGAACTCGCGCTCACGCGCATCCAGCTGGCGCATGAACGCCAGCTCGACCACACCGTTGATGCGGTCCTCGGACTGCAGCGGCACCAGGGCGACGCTCACGGGCAGGCCCTCGCCGAGACTGGAGGCGACCTTGATGTAATCACCCGGCAGACTGTCCAGGTAGACCGGACGACGCCCCTGGGCGGCCCGCCCGACCAGCCCCTCGCCCCGGTAGAACTGTTCCTTCAAGCTGGCGTCCTCACTGAAGCCGTAACCGGCCACGCGCTGCAGGTCGCCGCTCTGGGCATCGCGCAGATAGAGTGCCGCGACCACGCAGTCGAGGTACTCGGCGAGGAACTCCAGCGAGCGGTCGGCCAGTTCCTGCACCCGCGGCTGGCCGAGCAGGCGCTCCGCCAGTTGGGTCTGGCCGGCACCCAGCCAGGCCTGATCGCCCTGCTTCACCGCAAAGTCCGCCTGCCTGGCCATGGCCTGTGCATAGGTGCTCGAGAGGTTCATCAGTTCGCGGCGGCCGAACAGCGCGAGCAGCGCGCTGAACAGGATGCTGATCACCAGGTAGGTGCCGGCGCCCCACAGGGTGCCCGTGCTGACCTCGGCGTTGCGCTGCTGGCGCAGCTCACGCTCGCTGCTGATGAAGGTGTCCAGCTCGCGGCGCATGCCATCCATGAGGTTCTTGCCGCGCCCACTGCCGACGTCGCCGAGGAAGTCGCCCCCGTCGCGACGGCTGGCGATCACCTCCTCGGCATAGGTGTCCCATTGCTCCTGCAAGGCACGCAGACGCTCGATGCGCTGTATCTGCGGCGGATTGTCGACGACGATCTCGGCGAGCTGTTCGGTCAGCGGGCCGAACTTGCCGCGTGCGAGTTCGTAGGGCGCCAGGTAGTTCTCGTCGGCACTGAGCAGGAAACCGCGCATCCCGGTCTCCATGTCCAGCGTCAACTTGTACACCTCGCTGGCCCGGTTGAGCACCTGGTCGGAATGCTCGACCCAGCGCATCACGTTGAGCAGGTAGCCAATCAGCACGGCGAAGAACAGTGCGCCTACCAGCCCCAGGCCGAGGGGCAGCCCGACATTGCGATTGAGGATTCGGCGAAAACCAGCCTCGTCCATGGCGGACTCATTCGACATTGGGACGTCCATTCGATGATTGTCTCGCTGCTTCTTATAGTGGGAGGTGGCCTGTGGCAAACTGACCATGCGCAGACCCGGAAGTTTGCCAAACATTTGCGTCTTCTGCGCGCCCAAACAGAGAGCCCCATGACCGCGACCGATTCCGCTGCCGAGAAGACCATTCTGCTGGTCGAGGACGATGACGTCGTTCGCCACCTGACCGTGGAGGTTCTCGAAGAGTTCGGCTATCGCGTCCACGCCCTGCGCGACGCCCCCAGCGCACTGGAACTGCTGCGCGGCGACCAGGCCGTCGACCTGCTGATGAGCGACATCGGCCTGCCCGGCATGGACGGCCGCGAACTGGTGCAGAACGCCCGCCAGGTGCGGCCGACCCTGCCAGTGTTGTTCGCCAGCGGCTATGACGAGCGCGAACTGCTGGAGGAAGTGCGCAGCCGCGACGCCGGGGCCGCCACGGCCAGCATCGTCAAACCCTACGACTTCGCGCTGCTGGCCAGCCGCCTGAGCGAGCTGCTCGAGGCCTGAGGCCGCGACGACGGCAGGCGCCGCCATGCATCGCCGGTCATCATCCTCATCGATAGCGCTTGCCTGCCGGCACGACTCACCCCCAGGCTGACTCGATCAGCCACCGAGGAAGTCGCCATGCCCAGCCTCAACCCCAGCCGCGAACAGATGCGCGCATTCGCCGAAGCGATGCCGGCCGATACGCCGATCGTGATGCTCAACCTGCTGCGTTTCAGCCCCCAGGCCAACTACCCCTCGGGCTGCGACGAGACACCCTGCAGCGGGCGCGAGGCCTACGCGCGCTACAGCCGTACGGCGCTGGCCAAGGTGCGCGGCGTCGGTGGCGAAGTGCAGTGGCTGGGCACGGCCCATGTCGCCGTCATCGCGCCAAACGACGAGCACTGGGACCAGGTCCTGCTGGTGCGCTATCCATCCTCCAGCGCCTTTCTCGCCATGCTCGCCGACCCCGAGTACCAGGCCGCGACGGTGCATCGCAGTGCCGCGCTGGCCGACTCGCGCCTGATCGGCACGACACCGGCCTGATCACTCCCGGCGGGCGGCGTTCTGCTGGTTCAGCACCAACAAGCGCGCGGCGGTCTCGGCATCGGGCTGGCCATCGTAGTTGGCCGGGCGGTACTTCATCTGGAAGGCGGCGATGACATTGCGCGTCGCCTCGTCCAGCTCACCCTGCCGAGGCACGCTGTAGCCGTTGCGCGCCAGCTGCTCCTGGAACCACTCCACGCTGGGCAGGCTGAGGGCGAACAGTGCCTGCTGACGCGCCACCGCAGCCTCGTCCGGCCAGGGCACCAGCCCCTCGTCGGCCAGGCGCTTCCAGGGGAACAGCGGGCCCGGATCGACCTTGCGCTGAGGCGCCACGTCGCTGTGCGCGATGATCGAGCCCAGCGGCAACTGGTGACGCTTGACGATATCCTTGAGCAGCACGATCAGCTTGTCGATCTGCTGCGCCGAGAAGGGCTGCCAGTAGCGCCCGGCAGCGGTCTGGTAATAACCCTGATTGACCAGCTCAATGCCGATCGTCGTGCTGTTCAGCCAGGTGCGCCCCTGCCATTCGCTGACCCCCGCATGCCAGGCGCGGCGGTCCTCGTCCACCAGGCGGTAGACGGTCGCCGGGGCATCGCCGATCAGGTAGTGGCTGCTGACCTCGGTGTGCGTCAGCAGGTCGAGCGAGCGCTGCAGATCGGCGGAGGTGTAGTGCAGCACCACATACTGCACGCGACTGTTCTGGCCAGTGGCCGTGTGACTGTCATCGATACGCAGGCCGCCCGTGCAGCCCGCGAGCAGAACAACGATTAAAGCGAGGCAGAAAGACTTCATGCGTGACCGAATACGCTCTGCAGGTTGTCCAGCAGCATGTCGACGCTGAGCATGATCAGCAGCATGCCCATCAGCCGTTCCACCGCCATCAACCCGCGATTACCAAGAAAACGCTGCAGGAACGAAGCCTGCAGGAGAATGAACGCCGTCGCCGCCCAGGCCAGGATCAAGGCCAGATACAGCTCCCAGATCGGCCCGACATGGGTGTTGCGCAGGGTCATCAGCACCGCCAGGGCCGAGGGCCCGGCCACGGCCGGCGTCGCCAGCGGCACCAGCATCGGCTCGCCATCCGGTACATCGCCGAGCAGCCCCTGCGGGCTGGGGAAGATCAGGCGCATGGCGATGACGAACAGGATGATACCGCCGGCGATGGCGGTTGCCTCACGCGACAGGCCGAGTCCGGTGAGGAATTTGTCACCAAAGGTGAGGAACAACAGCAACAGTCCGAGGGCGAACAGCAGCTCGCGCGCGGCCACCCACAGACGCCGACGTGGCTCGACGTTCTTCAGCGCAGCGATGTAGATGGCGATGTTGCCGAAGGGGTCGGTAACCAGAAAGATCAGCACGGCGATGCTGAAGATGTCCATAGGCGCCTCCAGTGGCTAGTGCGCATAGTCTAGGGGTTGCGCCAGGCGGGTGCGAGCGGACGTAACGGTCCGCCTGCGGGCGCCAGGCCGGAGTGAAGCAACTTCGTGACCGGATCGAGGGGAGGCGTCCTGACAAAGACCACTCGTAGAAATGTATACAAATAGTTAGATTTTTAACCCATAAAATGTATACATTGACCCAACAAGAACAACAGCGAGTAGTTTCCCATGACCTCCCCCGCCCAGCGCCCCGAGGACGAGAACCTCGGTCTTGGCTCCAACCTGCTCTACGGCCTGCAACACGTACTGACCATGTACGGCGGCATCGTCGCCGTGCCCCTGATCGTCGGCCAGGCAGCCGGCCTGACGCCGGCCGACATCGGCCTGCTGATCGCTGCCTCGCTCTTCGTCGGTGGCGCCGCCACGCTCCTGCAGACGCTCGGCCTGCCGTTCTTCGGCTGCCAGCTGCCGCTGGTGCAGGGCGTGTCGTTCGCCAGCGTCGCCACCATCGTCGCCATAGTCGGTGCCAACGGCGGCGAAGGGGGCTTGCCGGTGGTGTTCGGGGCCGTGATCGGCGCCGCGCTGATCGGCCTGCTGATCACGCCGGTCTTCTCCAAGATCACCAGGTTCTTCCCGCCGCTGGTGACGGGCATCGTCATCACCACCATCGGCCTGACCCTGATGCCGGTCGCGGCCCGCTGGGCCATGGGCGGCAACAGCCAGGCCGCAGACTTCGGCAGCATGGCCAACATCGGCCTGGCCGCCTTCACCCTGGCCACCGTACTGCTGCTGAGCAAGGTCGGCAGCGCCAGCATCTCGCGCCTGTCGATCCTGCTGGCCATGGTGATCGGCACCCTGGCCGCCCTGGCATTCGGCATGGCGGACTTCTCCCGCGTCGGCGCGGGCCCGTTGCTGGCCTTCCCGACGCCGCTGCATTTCGGCGTACCGGTGTTCAAGGTGGCGGCGATCATCTCGATGCTGATCGTGGTGATGGTGATCCTGGTGGAGACCTCGGCAGACATCCTCGCGGTGGGCGACATCATCGACACCCGGGTCGACTCCAAGCGCCTCGGCAACGGGCTGCGTGCAGACATGATCGCCAGCGTCGTCGCGCCGCTGTTCGGCTCCTTCACCCAGAGCGCCTTCGCGCAGAACGTCGGGCTGGTCGCCGTGACAGGCGTGAAGAGCCGCTACGTGGTGGCCACCGGCGGCCTGATCCTGGTCACCCTCGGCCTGCTGCCGGTCATCGGCCGGGTGATCGCCGCCGTGCCCACGTCGGTGCTTGGCGGTGCGGGCCTGGTGCTGTTCGGCACGGTCGCCGCCAGCGGCATCCGCACCCTGGCCAAGGTCGACTATCGCAACAACATGAACCTGGTGATCGTCGCGACCTCGATCGGCTTCGGCATGATTCCCATCGCCATGCCGAGCTTCTACCACCACTTCCCGGCCTGGTTCGAAACCATCTTCCACTCGGGCATCAGCTCGGCTGCGGTCATGGCCATCCTGCTCAACCTGCTGTTCAACCACTTCACCGCCGGCAACTCCGATCAGCAGTCGGTGTTCGTCGCCGGCACCGAGCGCAGCCTGCGCTATCAAGACATCGCCGCCCTGCACGAGGGCGACCACTTCATCGGCGGCAAGCTGTACGACGCGCAGGGCATCGAGGTGCCGTTGCAGGAGGACGCGGCTCACGCGCCTCGGCCACGGGCCGCCGGGGCAACCCCGGCGACAGGCAGGAGCGAGGAGAAGCTACCGTCCTAGCGGGACGCACGCGCGAGGCAGCGCCGCCTGTTCGCTGATCAGGCGGCCTGCTCGACCCGGTTGCGACCAGCACCCTTGGCACGATACAGCGCCTGGTCGGCGCGCTCGAAAGCCGTCTCGGCCGATTCGCCATCGCGGAACTCGGCGATGCCGGCGGAGAGGGTGATGGTCACCGGCTCGCCCTTGAAGTGGAACGGGCAGGCCTCGACCGCGCTGCGCAGGGTTTCGAGCAGCTGCAAGCCACCCTCCAGCGGCGTCGCCGGTACCAGCAGGACGAACTCCTCGCCGCCGAAGCGCGCCATGAAGTCGGTCTTGCGCAGGCGCCTGTTCAACTCACCGGCGATGATCTTCAGCACCCGGTCCCCGGCCAGATGGCCGTAGCCATCGTTGATCCGCTTGAAGTGATCGATGTCCAGTACCGCCATCAGCAGCTGGCCGCCATAGCGCTGGCGGCGGGCGACCTCCAGCTCGAGACGCTCGCTCCAGGCGGCGCGGTTGGGCAAGCCGGTCAGGGGATCGAGCAGGGACTTCTGCCGCTGTTCCTCGATGTGCGCACGGAACTGCTGCGCCTCGCTCTCCATCTCCGCGACACGCTTGACCAGGCCCTGCAAGCGCTCGGCGACATCGTCCTCGGCGCTGTCGCGCTGGCGCTGATGGTTGCTGACGCTCTGCAGCAGACCTTCCAGGCGCTGCTCCAGCGCCTGCTTGAGCGCGTCCAGGTCGACCGCTTCCTGCACGCTGTTCTGCAGGTCGGTGACCTGATCCTGCAACTGCTGGTTGAAGTTGCGCGCGCTCTGCGCCGAAGCGCCGTAGCCCTCGTGCGCCTCGCTCAGGGTCTGGATGAAGGCCGCCAGGCGCTCGTTGAGCTGCTTCAGGTAACCGGCGAACTCGCGCTGGCCGCCGTTGTTGACCGCCAGTAGCAGCACCGCCAGGTCGTCCAGCACCGGTACCAGCTCGTACCAGTTGAGATTGCCCTCCAGGCGCTCGCGCAAGGCTTCGCCCTGCGGCAGGTGGCTGGCCGGCAGGTCCAGCTCGTCGAGCAGGTTGCGCAGGCTGTTGGCGATATGCGGCGCCACGGCACTGTAGCCCGGCTCGCTGCTGGGCAGGGAGAACGGGCCATCACCCTCGTCATCCAGCGGGACCAGGCCAGGCGGTACCGGCAGGCTGTCGAGTACCGCCGGCACCTCGGCGGCCTCCTGGCGCACCGGCGCCGCACCGGCAGCGGCCTCGGCGACAGGTGCAGGTGCAGGTGCAGGTGCAGGTGCAGGTGCAGGTGCAGGTGCAGGTGCAGGTGCAGGTGCAGGAATTGACGCAGGCGCAGGCGCGGCCGGCAAGGGCTCGTCGACAGGCAGCGACGGTGCAGCGGGCTCTGCCGCTGGCGGCACATCGGCGGCGGGTGCGGGCGCCGGTGTCACGGGCGCGTCGCTGGCACTCTCGCTGCGCGAGCCGAACAGGCGCTGCAGCAAACCGGGTTGATCCTGCGCAGGTGCCTGCTGCACGGCCAGCGCCTGCGCCTGCAGATTGCTCAACTGGCTGAGCAGGGCCGGCAGCAGGTACTGATGGCTGGCCGCCTCGTCCAGTTGCTTGCCCAGCGCCTTGAGCGCCTTGCGCACCTCGCGGGGCGGCTCCAGGTCCTGCAACTGCGTGACCAGGCGCGCCAGGGCAGTGGCCGCCTCCGCAGCGCGCTTCTGACGGCGCTGCTCGGATTCCAGCACGGCCTTTTCCAGGCGCGGGATCAGGCCACCCAGTGCCGCGTCCATGTCATCGCGACGCAGGATATCGCGCATCTCCTGCATGCACTGATCGACCGCCTTGTCGGCGCCCTCGGCAGCCAGACTGCTGCGCACCAGACCCCGGCGCAGCAGATCCAGGCGCAACTCCCAGCGGCGCTCGAGCTTTTCGTGGCGCTCCAGGCTACTCAGGTATTTGTCTTTCCAGCGTTGCGCGTCTTCGCTCATACGGCTCACTCGGCAGATGGCGTCTTCAGCATAGGCAGTTGCCCCGTATTCTGGGCCTGCGGCAGGCGGATTTCCACGGCCACGGGCAGGTGATCGGAAATCGGCTGGCTGAGGACATCGACGCGCCCCAGCTCCAGTTCGGAACTGAGCAGGATATGGTCGAGGCAACGCTGCGGGCGCCAGCTGGGGAAGGTCGCCTGCGCCTGCGGCGCGACCAGCCCGAGGTCGCGCAAGGGGGAGTTTTCCAGCAGGTCGACGGCATGGGTGTTCATGTCCCCCATCAGCACCAGGTGGCGGAACTCGCTGACCCGTTCGCGGATGTAGGCCAGTTGCCGGACGCGGGTTCGCGCGCCCAGCGCCAGGTGCATCATGACCACGCCGAGCGCCTGCTCACCCTCGCCCAGGCGCAGGAAGATGGCGCCCCTACCCGGCGGCCCCGGCAGCGGGTGATCCTCCAGCAGCGTCGGCCGCAGACGACTGAGCACCCCGTTGCTGTGCTGGGCGAGGCGGCCGAGATTGCGATTGAGCTGTTGGTACCAGTAGGGGAAGGCGCCCTGCTGGGCCAGGTACTCGACCTGATTGACGTAGCCGGAACGCAGGCTGCCGCCGTCGACTTCCTGCAAGGCCACCAGATCGAAATCGGCGAGCAGATCACCGATGCGCTGCAGGTTGCCGGCGCGCCCCGCGTGAGGCAACAGGTGCTGCCAGCCACGGGTGAGGTAATGGTGGTAACGCTGGGTATTGATGCCGACCTGGACGTTGAAACTGAGCAGGCGCAACAGGCCGTCGGCTGGCCAGTCGCCCTGTGGCGAACACTGCGGGTTGACCTGTGGATCGCACAGGCCAACCGTACGTGTCTGTCGCCAGCGGCGCAGCATGTCTTGCGCCTGCGGCCGCTTACAGCGCGGCGCGTTCCTTGGCGATCAGGTAGTCGGCAACACCGAGGGCCTCACGCGGGCCGCCGGAGGAGCCGATGTCGAAGCGGTACTTGCCGCCGACGATCATCACCGGTACGCCAGTGACCTGGTACGCCATGGCCAGCTTCTTGGCCTTTTCCATCTGGCCTTTGACGGCGAAGGAGTTGAAGGTGCTGAGGAAGGTGTCGCGGTCCACGCCCTGAGTGGCGACGAAGTCGGCGAACTCTTCGGCGGAAGCCAGCTTCTTCTTCTCCTGGTGGATGGCGTTGAACACCGCGTCATGCACCTTGCCCTCGACCTTCATGCTTTCCAGGGTGAGGAAGGCCTGGCCGTGCACGTTCCAGATGCCACCGAACAGCGCCGGGACGCGGACGAAGTTGACATCTTCCGGCAGCTCCTCGACCCAGGGATTGAGGGTCGACTCGAACTGATAGCAGTGCGGGCAGCCATACCAGAACAGCTCGACGACCTCGACCTTGCCCGGTTTGGAGATCGGCACCGGGCTTTTCAGCTCGACGTATTGCTGGCCGGCAACCGGCTCGGCGTGGGCGCTGAGGCCGAAAAGACTGCTGATCGCCAGAGCGGCGCCGAAAATCAGGTTACGCATGGGGGTACTCCTTGGCTGGAAAGCGTCGCCCTGGTGGCGATTCGAGACTATGACTCGCTGGCACCGGGCCGGTTCCGCCCATTGTAGCCACCGCGCCCAATAAAAAGGGCGGCCGCAGCCACCCTTTGTCTTACCAAGTGCAACGGCGGTCTGTTAGTGCAGACCCTGGATGAAGCTGGAAACCGCTTCGATGTCCTTGTTGCTCAGCTTGGCGGCGATGGAACGCATGATCATCGAGTCGCCGTCGTTGGTGCGGTTGCCTTCACGGAAGTCGGTCAGCTGTTTGGCAACGTACTGCGCGTGCTGGCCACCCAGGTGCGGGAAGGCAGCAGCGGCCAGGCCAGCGCCGTTCGGCGAGTGGCAACCGGTGCAGGCCGGCATGCCTTCTTCCAGCTTGCCGCCACGGAAAAGCGCTTCACCACGCTGGACCAGCTTGGGATCGGCAGCACCGACGCTCATCTTCTGGCTGGAGAAGTAGGCAGCGATATCTTCCAGATCCTGGTCGCTGAGGTTGTCCAGCATGCCGGTCATCTCGACCACCTGGCGGTTGCCGGACTTGATGTCGTGCAGCTGCTTGAGCAAGTAACGCTCGCCCTGACCAGCCAGCTTGGGGAAGTTTGGAGCAGGGCTGTTGCCATCAGCGCCATGGCAGGCGCCACAGACAGCGACTTTGCCCTGACCGGCTTCGGCATCGCCAGCAGCCTGCGCCACGCCAGTGAGGCCCAGGGTCAACAGCAGACTCACGAGTACTTTGTTCATCAGCTAATCCAACTACGGCTAAGAGAGAAAAGGGTTATCGGTCGGGTTTACTCATTCGCTCATCAATTTGATGACCGCCTGGTAATCCTCGGCCGTGCAGTCCATGCACAGGCCGCGCGGCGGCATGGCATTCAAACCATTGGTGACGCTCTGCACCAGTGCATCCGTCCCCTTGGCCAGACGCGGCTCCCATGCGGCCTTGTCGCCCTTCTTGGGCGCCGTGGGAATCTGGCCGTTGTGGCAAACACCACAGGCACGGTCATACACAGCTTGCGGATCCTGAGCAGCATAGCCGTTGAAAGACAGCATCAACACGGCAGCTGCGAGCAGCATTTTCTTCATCAGATCAACCTCATCAGGGTAGAGAGCGTTCTGCTTTCTATCGAGCAGAGATGTAATCGCTCCCAGCAATCGGGTTCCTGCGGGTGGGACAAAGCGCACACAAAATCTGCGGCATTATATACTGGCAACGCTGAAACGGAAACGACGCCGCTTGCCGCGCCACCTGGCGTACGGTAGGTGCGCGGAAATGTCGCAAGCCCTCGAGCGCCTCAATCGCCTCGCGGCAACCACCGGATACCCCCATGCTCCCGAAGAATCCCATCATCGGTCTGTGCCAGCAGGCCAGCTTCCTCATCAGTGCCGCCAAGGTCGATCAGTGCCCCGAGGACAGCGGTCTGGAAGTCGCCTTCGCCGGCCGCTCCAATGCGGGCAAGTCGAGCGCCTTGAACACCCTCACGCATGCCAGCCTGGCGCGCACCTCGAAGACCCCCGGGCGCACCCAGCTGCTCAACTTCTTCAGCCTGGACGAGGAGCGTCGCCTGGTGGACCTGCCCGGATACGGCTACGCCAAGGTACCGATCCCGCTCAAGCAGCATTGGCAGAAACACCTCGAGGCCTATCTGGGCAGCCGCGAGAGCCTGTGCGGCCTGGTCCTGATGATGGACATCCGCCACCCGCTGACCGAGTTCGACCGCATGATGCTGGACTGGTCGGTGGCCAGCGGCATGCCGCTGCACATCCTGCTGACCAAGGCCGACAAGCTGGCCTTCGGTGCGGCGAAGAACGCACTGCTCAAGGTTCGTCAGGAGATCCGCAAGGAGTGGGGCGAAGGCATCAGCATCCAGCTGTTCTCGGCGCCCAAGCGCATGGGCGTGGAGGAGGCGCAGATGGTGCTGGCCGCCTGGCTGGACCTGCTGCCGGAGGAAGATGAGGAAGGCACTGAGGCCTGAGTCAGGCTGCGGCTAGGGGCAGCTGAAGAAGATCGTTCAACGCCCGCTTTGAGTTGGGATGCCTCAAAGAAGCCCGCTCCCGCCCTTCGGGAACCCCGGCTTTGGCATCCTCCTGCATCCACGCAGTCGTCACCCATAAATGGGAGAGGCTCAGCAGAATGCCGCTGGCGGCCGCTTTTTTTCAGGCAAAAAAAACCCCGAGCTTCGTATGGGGAGGGAGAAGTTCGGGGTTCAAGGTCTGAACCGCTAGGGCGGGGTCCAGATGTCTGCCAACACTTAACACAACAAAGGAGCATTGAAGGGCTTAACGGCCATTCACGAACTCTGACCTGGCTGCCTGGCGGAAAGTTCATCGCTTTTTTAAAAACCATTTGCAATAAGAAAGCGCCGTTTGATGCCCTGAAACCCATAAGCTAGAGCGGCCGCGGCTTTGCGCCGCGGCACCGGGTATCAATGCGCTTCATCCCAGTTGGCACCGACACCCACTTCGACCAGCAACGGCACATCCAGGTCGGCGGCGTCCCCCATCAGGCTCTGAAGCTTGGCACCGACCTCGTCGACCAGGTCCTCGCGCACCTCCAGCACCAGTTCGTCGTGGACCTGCATGATGATTCGCGCATCCACGCCGCTGTCCTGCAACCAGCCGTCCACCTTGATCATCGCGCGCTTGATGATGTCCGCCGCCGTGCCCTGCATGGGCGCGTTGATCGCCGCCCGCTCGGCCCCCTTGCGCATGGCCTGGTTCTGCGCGTGGATCTCCGGCAGGTACAGACGCCGGCCGAACACGGTCTCCACGTAGCCCTGCTCGGCCGCCTGCGCACGGGTGCGCTCCATGTAGCTGAGCACGCCGGGATAACGGGCGAAGTAACGGTCGATGTAGGCCTGGGCCTCCTTGCGCTCGACGTCGATCTGCTTGGCCAGGCCGAAGGCGCTCATGCCATAGATAAGACCGAAGTTGATGGCCTTGGCCTTGCGCCGCTGATCGCTGCTGACCTCGTCCAGCGCCACGCCGAACACCTCGGCTGCGGTGGCCTTGTGCACGTCCAGGTCATTGCGGAAGGCTTCCAGCAGGCCTTCGTCCTTGGCCAGGTGGGCCATGATGCGCAACTCGATCTGCGAGTAGTCCGCCGCCATCGTGCGGTAGCCCTTGGGGGCGACGAACGCCTGGCGGATCCGCCGCCCCTCGGCGGTACGGATCGGGATGTTCTGCAGGTTCGGGTCACTCGAGGACAGGCGCCCGGTCGCCGCCACCGCCTGGTGGTAGCTGGTATGGATGCGCCCGGTACGCGGGTTGATCTGCTCCGGCAGCCTGTCGGTGTAGGTGCTCTTGAGCTTGCTCAGGGAGCGGTACTGCATCAGCACCTTGGGCAGTTCGAAGTCCTGCTCGGCCAGCTCGGCGAGCACCGCCTCGGCGGTGGACGGCTGACCCTTGGCGGTCTTGCTGATCACCGGGTAACCGAGCTTCTCGTAGAGAATCACACCGAGCTGCTTGGGCGAAGCCAGGTTGAACTCCTCGCCGGCGATCTCGAAGGCCTTGCGCTCCAGTTCCACCAGCTTCTCGCCCAGTTCGACGCTCTGCTGACCGAGCAGCCGGGCATCGACCAGCGCACCGTTGCGCTCAATACGCGCCAGCACCGGCACCAGCGGGATCTCGATCTCGCGCAGCACTTTGGCCAGTGACGGCACGGATTCGAGGCGGCCCCAGAGTTCCTGGTGCAGACGCAGGGTCACATCGGCGTCCTCGGCGGCGTACGGCCCGGCCTGCTCCAGCGGAATCTGGTCGAAGGTCAGCTGCTTGGCTCCCTTGCCGGCGATGTCCTCGAAGCGGATGGTGCTGTGGTTCAGGTACTTCAGCGCCAGGCTGTCCATGTCGTGACGGGTGGCGGTGGAGTCCAGCACGTAGGATTCGAGCATGGTGTCGAAGGCCACGCCCTGCACCGCGATCGGCGTACTGGCATTGGCCAGCACATTGATGTCGTACTTGGCATGCTGGCCAACCTTGGCCTTGGCCGGGTCTTCGAGGATCGGCTGCAGCGCCTTGAGCACGGCATCGCGGTCGAGCTGCTGCGGCACGCCCATGTAGCTGTGGGCCAGCGGCACGTAGGCGGCCTCGCCGGCCTTGACCGCGAAGGACAGGCCGACCAGTTGCGCCTGCTGGGCATCGACGCTGGTGGTTTCGCTGTCGAAGGCGATCAGCTCGGCCTGCTCCAGCTTCTTCAGCCAGGCATCGAACTGCGCCTGCTCCAGCACCAGCTGGTAATCCCCGCTGCTCGCCGGCGCGGGTTCGGCAAGCGCCTCGGCAGCACCGGCGACCGGCTCGGCGAACAGATCACCGGCAGGCGCAGCGGCCTTGGCCGCCAGGCCCTTGTTCTGGCGCAGCAGGTCGTCCAGCCAGTTCTTGAATTCCAGTTCGCCATACAGCTCGACCAGCGCCGCCTGATCCGGCTCGCCCGGATGCAGGTCATCGATGGCGATGTTCAGCGGCACGTCGGTCTTGATGGTCGCCAGCTGATAGGAGAGGTAGGCCATCTCGCGGTGTTCCTCGAGCTTGGCCGGCAGGCCCTTGGCGCCGCGAATCGGCAGCGCCGGCACCTTGTCGAGATTGGCGTAGAGCACGTCGAGACCACCACCGATGCCGACCAGCAGGCCGAGCGCGGTTTTCTCGCCGACCCCGGGTACGCCGGGAATGTTGTCCACCTTGTCGCCCATCAGGGCCAGGTAATCGATGATCAGCTCGGGACCGACACCGAATTTCTCCTTTACGCCACCTTCGTCATAGACGCTTCCGGTCATGGTGTTGACCAGCGTAACGTGCGGGCAGACCAGTTGCGCCATGTCCTTGTCGCCGGTGGAGATCACCACGTCGCGCTGCTCGCCGGCTGCCTGCCGGGCCAGGGTGCCGATCACGTCGTCGGCTTCCACGCCTTCGACGCACAGCAGCGGCAGGCCCAGGGCACGCACGCTGGCATGCAGCGGCTCGACCTGGACACGCAGCTCGTCCGGCATCGACGGGCGGTTGGCCTTGTACTCGGCGAACAGCTCATCGCGGAAGGTGCCGCCCTTGGCGTCGAAGACCACGGCGAACGGACTGTTCGGGTATTGCTTGCGCAGGCTCTTGAGCATGTTCAACACGCCCTTGACCGCCCCGGTGGGCATGCCCTTGGACGTGGTCAGCGGGGGCAGGGCGTGGAAAGCGCGGTACAGGTACGAGGAACCGTCGACCAGAACGAGGGGAGCTTGGCTCATGCGCGGGATCAACCTTTTCGGCGGGTGCAGCGGTAGAATGGCTGCATCGGTGAATATCAAGGAGCAAGGTTATCATGGGTACATTGAATCGCCTGTTGCTGGTCAGCCTGCTGGCCTGTCTTCCGCTCGCCGCTCACGCCGAGGACCCGGTTTCCGCTGACCCCGACGTAACCATCCGCCAGGACGGCGACCGCACCATCCAGGAATACCGGGTCAATGGCTTCCTCTATGCCATCAAGGTCATTCCGAAGAATGGCAAACCCTATTTTCTCGTGCGCGCCGATGGCAGCGACGGCAATTTCATTCGTTCGGACGATCCGGACATGCTCATCCCGTCATGGGAAATCTTCAGCTGGTAAGGCAATAAAGGTCTGATATGTCGGTATTCACCCCCCTGGAGCGTCATGAGCTCGAAGTCTTCCTGGCGCCCTACGGGCTCGGGCGCCTGCGTGATTTCCAGGGTATTGCGGCGGGCAGCGAAAACAGCAACTTCTTCGTCAGCCTGGAGCAGGGCGAATACGTTCTGACCCTGGTCGAGCGCGGCCCGGTGGGCGACCTGCCGTTCTTCATCGAACTGCTCGACGTCCTGCACGATGCCGGCCTGCCGGTGCCCTACGCCCTGCGTACCCAGGATGGCCTGGCCCTGCGCAGCCTGGCCGAAAAGCCGGCACTGCTGCAGCCGAGGCTGTCCGGCAAGCACGTGCGCGAGGCCAATGCCCACCACTGTCAGGAAGTCGGCCGCCTGCTGGCGAACATTCACCTGGCGACGCGGGCCACTCCCGTCGAACGACGCAGTGATCGCGGGCTGGACTGGATGCTCGCCGAAGGCCCGAGCCAGGCCCTGAAACTCGACGAGCAGGCGCTGCCTCTGCTGCGTGATGCGCTGCAGGAGATCGCCGAGCTGAAGCCGCGCATCCTCGCTCTGCCACGCGCCAACCTGCATGCCGACCTGTTCCGCGACAACGTGCTGTTCGACGGCAATCACCTGGCGGGCGTGATCGACTTCTACAACGCCTGCTCGGGGCCGATGCTCTACGACCTGGCCATCACCCTGAACGATTGGTGCTCGCACGAAGATGGCAGCCTCGATGGTGCCCGTGCCCGCGCGCTGCTCGGCGCCTATGCTGCGCTGCGGCCGTTCACGGCGGCAGAGGCCGAGCTGTGGCCCGCGATGCTGCGCGTGGCCTGCGTGCGCTTCTGGCTGTCACGCCTGATCGCCGCCGAGTCGTTCGCCGGGCAGGAGGTGCTGATTCATGACCCCGGCGAGTTCCAGCGTCGCCTGGCGCAACGCCAACAGGTAGACCTGCCCCTGCCGTTCGCGCTGTAGGCTGGACCACGCTTCATCGGTCCACCGTGGCAGGCGCTGCGGTGGATGAGAAGAGCGTCATCCACCCTACGCAGGGGTTTGCCAGCAGCGACAGACTTGCAGAGCGGGCGAGCCGCCAACACCGTAGGGTGGACCACGCTTCACCGGTCCACCGTGGCGGGCGCTGCGGTGGATGAGAAGAGCGTCATCCACCCTACGCTGGAACTTGCCGTCAACTGCCGGAAACCAGCCCCGGCAGTTGCTCGGCCAGCTTGGCGTTGTTGATCGGCGCGCGGATGAAGCCGCGCTGGGTGCCATCCGGGCCGACGATCACCAGGTTACCGCTGTGATCGACGGTGTAGTTTTCCTTGCTGGTGTCGGCCGGGATGTAGGGGATGCTCACCGAATTGGCGAACTTCTGCAGCGTCGCCTCCTCACCGGTCAGCCCTTTGAAGCCCGCATCGAAGTAGCCCAGGTACTTGCTCAGTTGCTCCGGCGTATCACGGTGCGGGTCGACGCTGACCATCACCACGTTCAGCCGCGCACGGGTTTCTTCCGGCAGCTGGCCCTGCAGCTGGCGCAGCTGGGCGAGGGTGGCCGGGCAGATATCCGGGCAGAAGGTGTAGCCGAAGAACAGCAGGGTCCAGTCGCCCTTGAGCTGATCGACCGCCACGGCCTTGCCATCCTGGTTGGTCAGGGTCAGCGCCGGCAGGCTGCGAGGCTGCGGCAACAGGACGATGCCGGCATCGAGCAGCGCCGCCGGATCACCCTGGCCCTTGCTGCTGAGCACCTTGTTGACGGTCAGGCCCAGCACCAGGGCCACGATGGCGACAAGAACGAAGACGGTTATGTGAGTACGAGTCATGAAAGCCCTTAGCACGTCGTGAAAGCCAGCTGCGCCGCCGCGGCTCGCTAGACATTCAGCAGCAGGTAGTGATCCGCCAGCAAGGCGATGAACAACAGGAACAGGTACCAGATACTGTACTTGAAGGTGTTGATCGCCGCGTGCGGTTTGCTGTCACGGTACAGCACCCAGGCCCAGTGCAGGAAGCGCCCGCCGAGCAACAGCGCACAACCGAGATAGAGCACCCCGCTCATGTGGATGGCATAGGGCAGCAGGGTCACGGCGAACATCGCCAGGGTGTAGAGGAGGATGTGCACCTTGGTGTAATGCTCGCCGTGGGTCACCGGCAACATGGGAATGTCGGCCTTGGCGTATTCGGCCTTGCGATGAATGGCCAGGGCCCAGAAGTGCGGCGGCGTCCAGGCGAAGATGATCAGTACCAGCAGCAGCGGTTCGGCGCTCAGGTGCCCGGTCACCGCCACCCAGCCGAGCAGCGGCGGCGCGGCGCCCGCCAGGCCACCGATGACGATGTTCTGCGGCGTGGCGCGCTTGAGGAACCCGGTGTAGATCACCGCGTAGCCAAGCAGGGAGGCCAGGGTCAGCCAGGCGGCCAGCTCGTTGGTGAACAGCAGCAGCAGGCTCATGCCGGTGATGGCCAGCGCCAGGGCGAATGCCAGCGCGGCCACGGGCGAGACGCGCCCCGAGGTGACCGGTCGCTTGTGCGTGCGCGCCATGATCGAGTCGATGCGCCGGTCCACCACATGGTTGACCGCCGCCGCCGCCCCGGCGCACAGGCCGATGCCCAGGTTGCCGAACAGCAGCACGGTCCACGGCACACCGGCACGGGTGGCGAGGAACATGCCGACCAGGGAAGTGATCAGCATCAGCAGCACCACCCGAGGCTTGGTCAGCTCGAGGTAGTCGCGCCAGCTTGCGGAGGCGGCGTGAGCAGTGAGCACGGTAGCCATGGTCATTCTCCTCTTCTTGTCATTTGCCGAGTGCCGGCGCCAGCTTGCTGGCCATCACCCGTTGCACGGCAGGTTCGCCCGCCCTGGCACGCTCCACGGCGCTGCCACGCAGGCGATAGTTGATCAGCACCATCGTCAGCAGCAGGGCCGCGCCGCCAGCGTTATGCGCCACCGCCACCAGCAGCGGCAGGTGGAAGATCACGTTGCTCAACCCCAGGCTGATCTGCAGTGCCAGCGCGACCAGCAGCAGCCCGGCCAGGCGCGGCAAACCGGCCGCCCGCAGGCGCCAGGCCAGCAACAGCAGCGCCAGCGTGACCAGCAGGGCGCCGATGCGATGGCTCATGTGAATGGCGGTGCGCGCGTCACTGTCGAGCTGGCCGCCCAGGTAGTTGGGGCCGATGTGCTGGGTGAGGTGAAAGCCCTTGCCGAAGTCCATCGCCGGCCACCACTCGCCGTGGCAGGTGGGCAAGTCGACGCAGGCGACCGCCGCGTAGTTGGAGCTGACCCAGCCGCCGAGGACGATCTGCCCGATCACCAGCAGCAGGCAGGCCGCAGCCAGCGCGCGCAGGCCGGCCGGCAACTGCAGCGGTGCGAAACGCCCGGACAGGCGCAACGTCAGCAGGGTCAGCAGACTCAGGGTGGCGAAGCCGCCCAGCAGATGCGCCGTGACCACCTGCGGCCAGAGTTGCAGGGTGACCGTCCACATGCCGAACGCCCCCTGCAGGATCACCAGGGCCAGGATGGCCAGTGGCAGCTTGAGCGGCTGCGTGGCATCGGCGCGGCGGCGGATGGCCTGGGTGGCGATGGCCAGTATCACCAGGCCCAGGGAACCGGCGAAGTAGCGGTGGATCATCTCGTACCAGCCCTTGGCCACTTCCACCGGCGCCTCCGGGAAGCGCGCCTCGGCGATGGCCTGCTTGTGCTCGCTCATCGGCACGCCGAGAAACCCGTAGCAGCCTGGCCAGTCCGGGCAGCCCAGGCCGGCGTGGGTGAGCCGGGTGTAGGCCCCGAGCAGGACCACCACCACGGTCAGGAGGGTCGCGAACAGCGCTAGACGATAACCTGGCTTGTGCATGTCTACTCCTTGGGCACTGGGCTTGGCGCTCTGCCGGCGAAGGCCGGGCGGAGCCTCAACCGATCAGGGAAATCTTCAGCAGGTAGCGCAGGTCATCGAGGATGGCCTTGCCGTCACTACCGGCGGGGTAGCGCAGCACCAGGTTGCCGTGCGGGTCGACCAGCCACAGCTGGGCGCCGGATGCCGTCCCGCTGGCCTTGTCGTAGGCCTGCGGATCCAGCGGGTAGCGCCCCAGGCGCGGGTACTCACGCTCGAGCTTGGCCTGGTAGTCGGCGGGCAGCGCCTCGGCCAGGGCCAGCGCATGACTGGCCCGGCCCGTCTCGCGGTTGAGGCCGATCTGGATCTGCCGCGCCAGGTAGACCAGCTGCTGGCAGTCGGCATCGCACGCCCCAGGCGCCGTGACCAGGATCTGCCACACCGGCTGCACCTCGCCCTGCACGCCGAGATCGGCCAGGGTGCGGCCATCGCCGATCAGCACGCCGTGGTAGCTCCGCGTCTCCGGCACCCAGAAGCGCCATTTGTACATGGCGCTGGCGAGCAGCATCGGGCCGATGACGATGGCCAGGATCAGCAACAGCTGCAGGCGGCCACGCCCCTTGCGCGGAGCCTCAGGCATGGCGATGGCTGGGTTCATGGCGAATCTCCCGTGCGTTGTGTATTCCGAGATAGATGAACAGGCCGAGCAGTGCCGCAGCCAGAGCGAACCACTGCACGGCATAGCCCACATGCTTGCTGGGGCTCATGGAGACGATCGGCCAGTCGACGCGATAGCTGGCGGGCCCGGGTTCCAGGCGCACCTCGAATGGCAGGCCACCGCGCCCCAGGCGCTGCCACAGGTCGGGGGCCTCGACCTGGGTGATCAGCCGGGGCCAGCCGTCCATGACACCGGACTGCAGGTGCAGGCCGCCCGCAGGTGCCACGTAGACCCAGGCCGTGAGCTGCATGACGCCGTCGGGGCTGGCGAAACGGGGCGGCGTGCGCCGGTCCGGCCAGGGCAGCCAGCCACGGTTGAGCAACACCCAGAGCCCGCTGGGCTGGTCGTAGAAGGGTTGCAGCAGTTCCACGCCGGCATGGCCGTCACGAATCCGGTTGTCCAGCAGCAGGCTGTGCTCGCTGTCGAAGTAGCCATGCAGCTGCACGCGCCGATAGGCGGGGTCGCGCAGTGGCTCGAGCTGGTCGAGGCTGATCGGCTCGGCCTGGCGCCGTGCCTCGAAACTGGCCAGCAGCTGGCGCTTCTCGTCACCGCGCTGCAGTTGCCAGAAACCCAGCCACAACAACCCCGGCAGGAGCAGGGCGACCAGCAGGCTGGGCAGCCAGCCGGGACGGAAGGCGCTCATCGCAACCTGCCGTTGGGCTTGGAGTGGCTGGCTATACTGCACTGCATCAGTCGATTCCCCCGGAGTCCCGCATGCTCAAGGCCGCGATCATCCTCTTGCTGCTGGCCACGCTCACCAGCCTGTTCAGCGGCCTGTTCTTCCTGGTCAAGGACGAAGGCCATGGTTCCCGTGTCCTCGGCGCCCTGGCCCTGCGCGTCGGCCTGACCGCCATCACCGTCGCCCTGATCGCCTGGGGCTTCTATTCAGGGCAACTGGTGTCCCACGTCACCTGGTAGCGCAACGCCTGCGGTGATCCGCAGCGCGTTTCTTGCAGCGTGAAGCGTGTGGCTGACCGCTGCCTCACAGCACGTAGACGAAGATGAACAGGCCCAGCCAGACCACGTCGACGAAGTGCCAGTACCAGGCGGCGGCCTCGAAACCGAAGTGCTTGTCGGCATCGAAATGCCCGCGCAGGATGCGCACCAGCATGACGGTCAGGATCAGGGTGCCGAGCGTCACGTGGGCGCCGTGGAAACCTGTGAGCATGAAGAAGGTCGCCCCGTAGATGCCCGAGCCCAGCGTCAGGCCCAGCTCGGTGTAGGCTTCGATGTACTCCTCGACCTGGAAGAACAGGAAGCTCAGGCCCAGCACGATGGTGGCCGCCAGCCAGGCCTTGAGCGCCCCCCGGTGATTCTTCTTCAGGGCATGGTGGGCGAAGGTGACGGTGAAGCTGGAAGACACCAGCAGGATGGTGTTGACCAGCGGCAGGTGCCACGGATCGATGACCCCGGTGGGCGGCGGGAACAGCTTGGAGTCGGGGTTCTGCAGCAGGGGCCAGTTGTACTCGAAGCCCTCCCAGAGCATGTTCGCCACACCCTTGTCGCCTTCACCGCCCAGCCAGGGCACGGCAAAGGTGCGGATGTAGAACAGCGCGCCGAAGAAGGCGGCGAAGAACATCACCTCGGAGAAGATGAACCAGCTCATGCCCCAGCGGAACGAGCGGTCCATCTGCGCGCTGTACAGGCCGCTGCGACTTTCCTTGATGACGTTGCCGAACCAGCCGAACAGCATCCAGGCCAGGATCAGCCCGCCGACGAAGAAGATCAGCGGGCCGTTGGAACTCTCCCGCCCCGCCGACAGGTCGTTGAACCAGGTCCCCACGCCGAAGAAACTCACCAGCAACCCGATACTGGCGACGATGGGCCACTTGCTTTGCGCCGGTACGTAATAGTTTTCGTGACTCGACATTGTTGTTCTCCTTATGGAGTCGCCCGAGCAAGGGTCGCCTGTACCACTGGCGGTTTGCGTTCGGTGATATCGAACAGGGTGTAGCTCAGGGTCAGGTGTTTCACGTCCTGTGGCAGGTCGCGGTCGACGATGAAGCGCACCGGCATCTCGATGCGTTCGCCGGGCTGCAGCACCTGCTGGCTGAAGCAGAAACACTCGGTCTTGTGGAAGAAGGCCGCCGCCTTCGAAGGCGAGATGCTGGGAATCGCCTGCGCGGTCATCGGGTGGTCGCTGGGGTTGTAGGCGACGAACAGCATGTCGCGGGTTTCCCCCGGATGAACCAGCAGTTCGTCGGCCTTGGGCGCGAACTCCCAGACCATCTCGGCCGAGTTGGTGGCGAGGAACTGCACGCGCACCTGGCGCACCTCATCGACCACCTGCTCGCCCTGATAGGGGCCGGCGGTCTTGCCGTTGATCCCGAACACGCGGCACATGGCGTCGTAGAACGGCGGCAGGACGAAGACGCCGAAACAGAACATCACCACCACCACGACCAGCAGGCGGGCGACCAGGCGACGCGTCGCGATGACCTCGCTCACGGCGGACCTCCTACTTCACTTCCGGCGGCGTGCTGAAGGTGTGGTAGGGCGCCGGCGAGGGCACCGTCCACTCCAGCCCCTCAGCGCCATCCCAGGGCTTGGCCGGAGCCGGCTTGCCGCCGCGGATGCACTTGATGACGATGAACAGAAACAGCAGCTGGGTCGCCCCGAACAGGAAGGCGCCGATGCTGGAGACCATGTTGAAGTTGGCGAACATCAGGTTGTAGTCGGGGATGCGCCGTGGCATGCCGGCCAGGCCGACGAAATGCATCGGGAAGAAGGCCAGGTTCATGCCGACGAAGCTCATCCAGAAGTGCAGCTTGCCCAGGGTCTCGTCATACATGTGGCCGGTCCATTTCGGCAGCCAGAAGTAGGCCGAGGCGAAGATGCCGAAGATCGCACCGGGCACCAGCACGTAGTGGAAGTGGGCCACCACGAAGTAGGTGTCGTGGTACTGGAAGTCCGACGGGGCGATGGCCAGCATCAGCCCGGAGAAACCGCCGATGGTGAACAGGATGACGAAGGCCACCGAGAACAGCATCGGTGTCTCGAAGGTCATCGAGCCCTGCCACATGGTGCTGGCCCAGTTGAACACCTTCACCCCGGTGGGCACGGCGATCAGCATGGTGGCGTACATGAAGAACAGCTCGCCGGTCAGCGGGATGCCGACGGTGAACATGTGGTGCGCCCAGACGATGAACGAGAGAAAGGCGATGGCCGCCGTCGCATAGACCATCGAGGTGTAGCCGAACAGCGGCTTGCGCGCGAACGCCGGGATGATCGAGCTGACCGCACCGAACGCGGGCAGGATCATGATGTACACCTCGGGGTGGCCGAAGAACCAGAACACATGCTGGAACAGCACCGGGTCACCACCGCCGGCGGCGTTGAAGAAGCTGGTGCCGAAGTGGATGTCCATCAGCATCATGGTCACCACGCCGGCCAGCACCGGCATCACCGCGATGAGCAGGAAGGCGGTGATCAGCCAGGTCCAGACGAACAGCGGCATCTTCATCAGCGTCATGCCGGGCGCACGCAGGTTGAGGATGGTGGCGATCACGTTGATCGCGCCCATGATCGAGCTGATGCCCATCAGGTGGATGGCGAAGATGAAGAAGGTGGTGCTCTCCGGCGCATAGGTGGTCGACAGCGGCGCGTAGAAGGTCCAGCCGAAGTTGGGCCCGCCGCCCTCCATGAACAGGGTGCTGACCAGCAGACCGAAGGCCGCCGGCAGCAACCAGAAGCTGAAGTTGTTCATGCGCGGCAGGGCCATGTCCGGCGCGCCGATCATCAGCGGGATCATCCAGTTGGCCAGGCCGACGAAGGCCGGCATCACCGCGCCGAAGACCATGATCAGGCCGTGCATGGTGGTCATCTGGTTGAAGAACTCCGGCTGCACGATCTGCAGGCCCGGCTGGAACAGCTCGGCACGGATGACCATGGCCATCGAGCCGCCGAGCAGGAAGGCGCAGAAGCTGAACCACAGGTACATCGTGCCGATGTCCTTGTGGTTGGTGGTCAGCACCCAGCGCATCAGGCCCTTGGCCGGGCCATGGTGGTGGTCAGTATGACCGTGGTCGATCACTGCACTCATGTCCTTACTCCTGCGCCTTGGAGAAATCGAGAATGTCCTTGGGCGTGACCATGTCACCGACATTGTTGCCCCAGGCATTGCGCTCGTAGGTGATGATGGCGGCCAGGTCGACCGGCGACAGCTGCTTGCCGAACGCCGCCATGGAGGTTCCCGGCCTGCCGTGGAAGACGATGTCGATATGGCCTTCGGCCGGCCCGGTGGCGACGGGCGAACCCTTGAGTGCCGGGAACATCGGCGGCAGGCCTTCACCGGTGGGCTGGTGGCAGGCGGCGCAGGTGGTGTTGTAGGCCTTCTCGCCACGCGCCATCAGCTCTTCCATGGTCCACTCCTTGCTGGTCAGCTCGCGCTCGGCAGCGGCCGCCTGCTTGCGCTCGGCCAGCCAGGCGGCGAAGTCCTCCTTGGACTTGGCCTCGACCACCACGGGCATGAAGCCGTGGTCCTTGCCGCACAGCTCGGTGCACTGGCCACGGTAGATGCCGGGCTCCTCGATGCGGGTCCAGGATTCGTTGATGAAGCCGGGAATGGCATCCTTCTTCACCGCCAGAGCCGGCACCCACCAGGAATGGATCACGTCGGCCGCGGTGATGAGGAAGCGCACCTTGGTGCCCACCGGCACCACCAGCGGCTCATCCACCTCCAGCAGGTAGTGTTCGCCCTTGTCTTCGCGGTTGGTGATCTGCGTGCGCGGCGTGGCCAGGTTGCTGAAGAACTCGACATCCTGGCCCAGGTACTTGTAGTGCCACTTCCACTGGTAGCCGGTGATCTGGATGTCCAGCTCGGACTCGGACGAGTCGTAGATGTCGATCAGCGTCTTGGTCGCGGGAATCGCCATCGCCACCAGGATGAACAGTGGCACCACGGTCCAGAGAATCTCGACGGTAGTGCTTTCATGGAAGTGCGCGGGCTCCTGGCCGGTGGAGCGGCGGTGCAGGATCATCGACCAGAACATGGCACCGAACACCAGGATGCCGATCACCACACAGATCCAGAAGATGGTCATGTGCAGGTCGAAGACGGAACGGCTGACCTCGGTGACACCGGGCGCCATGTTGACCGTCCACTGGGCGTGCGCCGAGCCCAATGCCAGCCACAGCAGGAGGCCCATCCAGACTCGTGGATGTCGCATCATTGCGGGTTCCCCTTGATTGTTCTTGTTATCCCGCCGGCTGAGCCTGCGGCTAAGGGATCGACTGCCATCGACGAGGTAGCACCTGGCTCACTGCCTGGGCTGCCCCGCCTGACTGCTGGCAACTGCTGTCAAAACCTTTCCGTGCCTGAGCCCGTCCGGTTCCATCAGGTACTGCCTTTCGAAATCGAGTATAGACGGCGACTTTCAGCCCGCAATGTGCCGGAAAGGCCCTCCATGCCCTCCCGACGCCGATGCTGAAGAGCGCGCCCGGCGCGGGTTGTAGCGTTTCTGATACAGGTAGATATAGCGGACTCGCATAAGTATGAAAAAGTTATGACAATCGCGTCTTAGCCCGCGAATTACGCCGGCTAAGGTTCACGTCCATGTCCTGAATTCGTAGGAGCAGTCATGAACACCGCCGCCCTTCGCCAACTGATCGCCCAGGCCCGCCAGCAGGAAGCCGGCGAGCAGACCCTCGCCCGCTTCCTCCAGACGCAGCTGGAACGCCTGCATCCCTCCATCCGCCTGCCCGAAGACAATGCATCGGGGGCGCTGAGCGCTTTCGTCATCGCCTATATCGAAGAGGTGCCGGACGTCCTCGACGCGGCCGCCGACGTGGCCCGCGAAGCCGGGATCGAGGCGGCGGTGAAACCGGTGCTGAAGATCGCCGAGCAGTTCTTCCTGCAGCCGCCGACGCTGGTGGCGGGGCACGAAGGGCTCGAAGGCCTGCTCGACGAGGCCTACCTGGCGCATCGCCTGGTCGAAGAGGTCAACGACCGCTACATCGCCCACCTCGGGCAGCCATTGATCCCGCTGGATACCACCCGCGCCAACCTGATCGCCCACCAGTTGATCGGCGAGCCGTTCGCCAACCAGCTGGACGAAGCGGTGCACCATGCCCTGGCCGGCATGCTCGACGACAGCAGCTTCGACCAGCCGTCCGTGCAGGCCTACCGCGAGCGCCTGGCGGCGCCGAATACCGCGTCGGCCTGGCAGCGCTGGCCCTGCCTGTCGCAACAGCTGGGGGTGGAGCTGCAGCTCACGGCGTGATCAGCAGCAGGATCAGCGACAGGGTGAGCAGCGAGCCCAGGGTCGAGAACAGGATCGCCCGCGACACCAGCCCGGCCTCGCGGTCGTAGTACTCGGCCAGCATGAAGGGTCCGGTGCCGGTTGGCAGCGCGCTGAGCAGCAGCGCAGCGTGTGCCCAGAAGGGTGGCAGGTCGAGCAGGACGAAGGCGATGAACCAGGTCACCAGCGGCTGCAACACCAGCTTGAGGCCTACCAGGGGCCAGGCCCCGGCGCCCGAGCCGCTTTGCCGCTGCGCCAGGAACAGCCCCAGCGAGACCAGGGCGCAAGGCACGGTGGCAGCCCCCAGCAGGCGCAGGAATTCGTCCAGCGCCGCGGGCAGCTGAGCCCCGCCCAGGGCCCAGGCGGCGCCGAGCAGCGGCGCCACCACCAGCGGGTTCTTCAGCAGCGCGACGAACACCTGGAGGATCGCCCCGGCCAGCCCCTTCTTGCTCTGCAACCCCACCTCGATGCACACCACCGCCAGGCCGAACAGCACGCAGACCACCATCAGCGAGGCGATCAACGCCGGCGCCATGCCGTCGTCGCCGAGCACCAGCACGCACAGCGGAATGCCGATGTAGCCGGTGTTGGCGTAGCCGGCGCTGAGGCCATCGATACTGGCGTCGACCAGACTGCCCGTGGCTTTCCAGCGATACGCCAGGGTGATCAGGAACACCGCCAGCATGCCGCCGGTGAAGGCGAGCAGGAAACCCGGCTGCCAGATATGCGCCCAGTCGGCCTTGGCCGTGAGGCTGAACAGCAGTGCCGGCAGGCCGAGCCAGACCACGAAGCGGTTCATCTCCGAGGCGGCGGTCGGTCCCAGGCGGTTGGTACGTCGGCAGATGTAGCCGATCAGGATCAGGCCGAAGATCGGCAACAGGACATTGAGAACGGTGGACATCGTACTGCGCCAGCGAAAGGGGAGACCGAGACTAGGGGCCCGCGCCTGCCAGAGCAAGCCGTCGTCTGTGATTCCACCTCGCCCGCCGGCGTCTAGGATTGACATGCCGGGGCAACCCGGCGCCGCCGCGAGCCAGCCCAAAGTCAGCTGCGCGTCGGCCATGCTGCTCGAAGGACAAGCTCGAAATGCTCATTCACCGCTCGTAAAGTCGAGCGCGACTCCTACCGGTCCTCGCCTGCTTGATTCGCTGGCGCTCACCCTTCGGGCCAGCCCTGGGCTGTGCATCCCGCTGGTCGTTGCGCCTTGCATGGCTCCAGCTCGCGAGACTTTGAACAGGCTCTACCCATGCAAGCGCTGTTGAACGAAATTCTCGATGAAGTCCGCCCGCTGATCGGCCAGGGCAAGGTCGCTGACTACATCCCCGCCCTCGCCAGTATCGTCCCCGATCAACTGGGCATCGCCGTGTACGGCAACGATGGCCAGCTGCATGTCGCCGGCGATGCGCGCACGCCGTTTTCCATCCAGAGCATCTCCAAGGTCTTCAGCCTGGTGCAGGCTATCGGCCACAGCGGCGAAGACATCTGGCAGCGCCTCGGCCACGAACCCTCGGGGCAGCCATTCAACTCGCTGGTACAGCTCGAGTTCGAACGCGGCAGGCCGCGCAACCCCTTCATCAACGCCGGCGCCCTGGTGATCTGCGACATCAACCAGTCGCGCTACGCAGCACCGGCGCTGTCGATGCGCGACTTCGTCCGGCGCCTGTCGGACAACCCGGAGGTGACGGTGGACAACCATGTCGCCGAGTCGGAGTACCAGCACCGCGCACGCAACGCGGCGGCGGCCTACCTGATGCAGTCGTTCGGCAATTTCCACAACGAGGTGGAAGCGGTGCTGCGCAGCTACTTCAGTTGCTGCGCCTTGCGCATGAGCTGCGTCGACCTGGCGCGAGCCTTCGGCTTCCTGGCCAACCAGGGGTTCTGCCAGCACAGCGGCGAGCAGGTGCTGTCACCGCGCCAGAGCAAGCAGATCAACGCCATCATGGCCACCAGCGGGCTGTACGACGAAGCCGGCAACTTCGCCTATCGCGTCGGCCTGCCGGGCAAGAGTGGCGTGGGTGGCGGGATAGTCGCGGTGGTGCCGGGGCAGTTCAGCGTCTGCGTGTGGTCACCGGAGTTGAACGCCGCCGGCAACTCGCTGGCCGGCATGAAGGCCCTGGAGCTGCTCAGTCAGCGCATTGGCTGGTCGGTGTTCTGAGCCGATGGGCTATGGTCGCTACAGGCCGCACCGTCGTGCGGCCATCGAGAAGACCAGGAGTGCCCATGTCGATGCCCGAGTACCACATGTTCACCGCAGCCCCCGCACCGGTCGCGCCGTTCTCCCACGCCTGCGAAGCCGATGGCTGGGTGTTCGTCACCGGCCAGCTGCCCATCGAGCCGGGCGATGAGTCCGCGCCCCTGCCCGAGGGCATCGAGGCGCAGACCCACAAGACCTTCGACAACCTGCTGGTGGTGCTGAACGGCCTTGGCCTGGGCCTGGAGAACGTGGTTTCGGCCCGCGCCTTCCTCACCGATTTCCACGCGGATTACCAGCGTTTCAATGCGGTGTACGCCAGTTACTTCCCCGAAGGCAGGCGCCCGGCCCGTACCTGCATCGGCACCACCGGCCTGGCCCGCCATGCGCGGGTGGAGATCGACTTCATCGCCAGGCGGCCATGACGGCCATCTACAGCAACTTGCGGTACTGGACGAAGCCCGAGCGCTCGCCGATGCGCTCGTAGAGCAGCTTGGCCTGGCTGTTGCTCTCGTGCGTCAGCCAGTGCACCCGCGAGCAGCCCGCCTCACGCGCCTGCTCGTAGACATGCTGGATCAGCCGGCGGCCGACACCGCTGCTGCGCTGGCCGCGCGCGACGAACAGATCCTGCAGGTAGCAGTAGTCGCCCAGCGTCCAGGTCGAGCGGTGCATGACCCAGTGCACCAGCCCGATGGCCTGCTCGCCCTGCCAGGCCAGGGCCGCGCCCATCGGCTCGGCGGGGTCGAGAAAGCGCTGCCAGGTGGCGGCGCTGGCTTCGGCTGGAATGTCGGTCATGTAGAAGCGCTGGTAGCCCTGCCACAGGGGCAGCCAGGCTTCGTGGTCGGCAGCAACTACGGGGCGAATCTCGACGCTCATCGTCCTTCCTCTGTGGGCAGGTGGATCAGTCGTTCATCTCACCACAGAGATCGCGCGCCAGCCAGTGCTCGACCTCGTTCTGCAGCAGGCCGGCCCCGAGCAGGGCGAACAGCTTGCCCAGCGCAGCCTCGCGCGTCATGCCGCCACAGGACACCAGGCCGACCTCGGCCAGGCGACTGCCGGCGGCGTACACACCGAACTGCACATGGCCCTGCGCGCACTGGCTGATCGCCGCCAGCACCACGCCACGCCCGTGCGCCTCGCGCAGCACTTCCATCAGCTCGGCATCGCCGGCAGGGCCGGTACCGCTGCCGTAGCACTCCAGCAACAGGCCCTGGACACCGCTCGCCAGCAGGGCTCGCAGGTGCCCGGCCTGCACGGCGGGGTGCAACGGCAACACGGCGACGTTCACCGCACGGCGAGCCTGGCGATAGTCGATGCGCGCGGTGATGGCCGCCCGCTCGGCCTGACGCTCGCGGGGCAGCACCTGGAAGGCGTCGAAGGCGTCGCTGCGCAGCTTCGAGCAACGTGCACCGTGCAGCAGGTGGCCGTTGAAGAACAGATGCACCCCCGGCTTCACCCCACGATGCAATGCGCGCATCGCACCGAACAGATTGGGCCAGGCGTCGCCGCCTTCGACACCCGCCGGCTGCATGGCGCCGGTCAGCACCACCGGCACGTTGAAGCCCAGCAACAGGAAGCTCAGCGCCGCCGCGCTGTAGGCCAGGGTATCGGTGCCATGCAGCACCAGCACCGCGTCATGCTCACCCGCCTCGACGGCCTCGACGATCAGGTCGCGCAGGGCCAGCCAGTGGCCAGGGTTCATGTTGGCGCTGTCGATCAGCGGCAGCAGCTCGCGAAACTGCCAGAGCGGCAGCTCGCTGCCATCCTCGCGCGCCTGCTGGTCACGCATGCGCGCCTCGAAACCGGAGGCCGGCGCCAGGCCGTCCGCGCTCATCTGCATGCCGATGGTGCCGCCGGTGTACAGCACCAGGAGTCTTTCTGGGGTAGCCATGGGCTCTCCTCGCAAATCACGGACATGAACCCCTTACAGGGGCTTCAGGCGTCCTGGCGGCGCCCTCTACAGGCAACCACCTAATATGACAGGCCAAAAAAAGGGGGCCTCGCCCCCTTTTTTCCGGATCAACTCAACGCTGGAAAACGCGGTCACCGACTTCCGCAGGGTCTGCGGCATTGCTCGGCTGGCTGCTCCACACAGCGGGGTCGAGGTCCAGATCGGCGAACTGCTTGGCGTCGAACACCGGGGACTCGACGCCAGCCTTGATCTGGCTATCGTAGTCGCGCATCAGGCGCACGCCTACCTTGAACAGCAGCGCCAGGGCGATGAGGTTGGCGATGGCCAGCAGGCCCATGGTCACGTCGGCGAAGGCGAACACGGTGCCCAGGTCCTGCACCGAACCCCACAGCACCAGAACCACCACCAGCACACGGTAGACCATCACCGGGGCGCGCTTCTGGCTGAAGAAGCCCAGGGCGTTCTCGCCGAGGTAGTAGTTGTAGATCAGGGTGGTGAAGACGAACAGCAGCAGGGCGATGCTGATGAACACGCGGCCCCACTCACCGACCACGGCGGCGACGGCAGTCTGGGTCAGGACCACACCGGCCTCTTCCATGCCCGGCTGATAGACACCGGAGAGCAGGATGATCAGCGCGGTGCAGCTGCACAGGATCAGGGTGTCGATGAACACGCTGAGCGACTGCACGATGCCCTGCGCGGCCGGGTGTTTGACCTCGGCGACGGCGGCCACGTTAGGCGCGCTGCCCAGGCCGGCCTCGTTGGAGAACAGGCCGCGCTTGACGCCCATGATGATGGCGGCGCCGATGCCACCGGCAAACGCCGGCTCCAGGCCGAACGCGCTCTTGAAGATCAGCGCGAAGGTGGCCGGCACTTCGGAGATGTTCAGGCCGATCACCAGCAGCGCCATGGCGATGTAGGAGAACGCCATGACCGGTACCAGCACGTCGGCGAACTGGGCGATACGCTTGATGCCGCCGAAGATGATCAGGCCGATCACCACGGTCAGGGCGATGCCGCTGACCAGCGTCGGTACGCCGAAGGTGTCATGCAGCGAGCTGGCCACGGTGAACGACTGCACCGCGTTGAAACCGAAACCGAAGGTCGCCAGCAGCAGGATCGACACGACGATGCCCAGCCAGCGCTGGCCGAGGCCATGCTGGATGTAGAACGCCGGGCCGCCACGGTAGGTGCCGTCGGCTTCGCGGCGCTTGTACAGCTGCGCCAGGGAGCACTCGAAGAAGCTGGTGGCCATGCCGACCAGGGCAACGACCCACATCCAGAAGATGGCGCCCGGGCCACCGAGCATGATCGCCACCGAGACGCCGGCGATGTTGCCCGCACCCACGCGGCCGGCCACCGACAGCATCAGGGCCTGGAACGAGCTGAGCTGGCCAGGCTGGCGCTGCAGCGCTTCGCTGAAGATGCGAAACATGCTGCCGAAGTAGCGGAACTGAACGAAACGTGAGGCGACGGTGAAGTACAGGCCGAGACCGATCAGCATCACGATCAGCAGCTTGCTCCAGATGAGGTCATTGAGAAGATCGAGCATGGGAGGCTTTCTCTCTTGTTGTTCTGAATAGGGAATGCGCCCGCCGGGCGGGAGGCGCAATGGTTGGTGAAGGCGCCGCAGGGGACAATTTCGCAGGTCGCGGCGAACTGACGCGAGTTGATGCTAGAATCGCATCTTTCGCATCAGCTGGAGAGGTCATATGTCCGATTCCCTCGGCAGCAACCTGAAACTGCTCTGCAGCCACTACCGTTCGATCGCCGAGGTGTGCCGCAAGCTGGCGATCAACCGCGCCCAGTTCAACCGCTACCTGGCGGGCCAGAGCAGGCCCACCGCGCACAACCTCAAGCGCATCTGCGATTTCTTCGGCGTCGAGCCGTTCGAACTGGCCATGCCGAGCGAGCAGTTCGCCCGCCTGATCGGCGCACGCAGCGCTGATGCGCCCAGCCATGGCGCCAGCGACCCCCTGCTGGAGCTGTTCGCCCCCCTGCGGCGCCAGGCCAGCCCGATGGACCGCTACTGCGGCTACTACTTCGAGTATTCCAACTGCATGTCGGTGCCCGGCCACGTGCTGCTGTCACTGGTGCACCTGCGCGAGGAGCGCGGCAACTACCTGTTCGAGCGCCAGGAACGCCAGGAGCGCCAGGAGCAGACCCGCGGCGGCAGCGAGGACTGGGTGCGCTGCCGCTACCTGGGCACGGCGCTGTTCCTGCAGGACCGCCTGTTCCTGGTGGACTACGAGTCGCTCACCGGCAACGAGATGAGCCAGACCATCCTGATCCCCAGCTTCAAGAGTCGCATCATCCGCCTCAACGGCATCAAGACCGGCGTCTCCAGCGGTGACCGGCGCACGCCGGCCTGCACCCGTGTGGTCTGGCAGTACCTGGGGCACGAGATCAACCGGGTCAACGCCTATCGCCAGTTGATGCTCTACGCACCGGATGACCCACGCATCGACGACGACGTGCGCCAGCGCCTGAGCGGCGCGCAACTGCGTGACGGCCTGTTCGAGATGGAGTAGCGCGACGCGCTGGACCGGCACATCGCCATTAACTAGCATGCCCGCCTCACGCCCGCATGCCTCACATCAAGGACGACCTGCCGATGCTTCACTCGACCACCCTGCGTGCCCTCGCGGCGATGCCCCTTCTTGCCCTGCTGCTGAGCGGATGCAGCATCCACGGCACCTACCCGGACGCCGGCGAAGCCGACGCGGCCAAGCTGCGTTTCATAAGCGGCCTGGATAGCGCCACGCTCGCGGTATTCGATGCCCAGCACTGCGCAGGGCAAACCACTGGAATACTCAATAACCTGTTCGTGGCCAACACCGCACGCCGGGTGGACATGTCCATCGCCCCGCCTGCCGACGCGGAGCCCTATCTGGAAATACGTCTGAAACCAGGCCGGGAGGCCGTGCTCATGGTGAACACCCAGGGCCGGAGCAGCGTGTGCGGGAGCATGTTCAGCTACACGCCACAGCCCGGAGCGGAATACGAGCTGACCTTCGAGTACGCCGACAAGATGTGCCGTGCAATGTTGAATCGTCTGCATCAGGTCGGCGACCAGGTATCGCGTTCCCCCGTGCCATTGCTCAGCAAGGGGCTGCCTGAATGCACAGGCAGCAACGGGCTGTTTCCCGTGACGCCTGAGGCGCAACCCGATACCCAGGAACGTGTCGGCATGATCGAACGGATCATCGCAGAGAGCCTCATCGAATCGATGAAGACCGAGCTGCCGCCGCTGGACAAGACGCTGCTCGGCGACAACTTCGACAAGCAGATCGACGAACGCACCCGACGCATGGGGTTCACTCTGCCAGCGGCCTACTGGGACGAGTACCAGCGGAACATCGACATCGCCACGCAGGAGCTCTCGACCAGCAAGCAGAGAACACTCGAACGCTACGAGAATGAATACGGCAAGTACCTCAGGCAACTGGACACGGCCGAACTGCGCAAACTGGTCCCCAACAGCACAGCCACGGACAAGACCCTGGCGCTCACAGTCAATATCCGCATGCTGCGCTACTACCGCAAGGCGGGTCAGGAGGTGCTGAAGGAAAGCCTCGACAGTCACCTGACACGCATGGCCGACCTGGACAAGCGCTATGCCGTGTGCGAGCGCTTTGCCGACTGCTGGAAGAAGTGATTCGCGTCATCGCCCACCAGGCCGGTACAGCCTCGAATCAGCCGCGCAGCGCCTCCAGGCGCTGCCGCTGCTGGCCCTGCTCGTCGAAGTTCTCCGCCGCCAGCCACAGCTGAAACGCATTCCGGCAGCCCGGCCACTCGCCGTCGATGATGGAGAACCAGGCGGTGTCGCGGTTGCGCCCCTTGCGCACCATGTGCTGACGGAACAGACCCTCGCGGGTGAAGCCAAAGCGCTCGGCGGCCCGCTCCGAGCGGGCATTGGCCGCATCGCACTTCCATTCCAGGCGGCGGTAGCCCAAGTCATCGAAGGCATGCCGCGCCAGCAGGTAGATGGCTTCGGTGGCACCGGCCGTGCGCTGCATGGGCGCGCCGAAGGCGACGTGGCCAATCTCGATGCTGCCATCGAGCGCCATGATGCGCAGGTAGCTGAACAGGCCCAGGGCGCAGCCCGTGGCCTGGTCGATCACGGCATAGAACAGCGGATCGCGACTCTCGGCATTGCCCGTCAACCAGGCGTCGAAACTGGCGCGCTCGGTGAACGGACCGTAGGGCAGGTAATCCCACAGCGCGGGATCCGGCCCCTGCAGGGCGCACCAGAGGTCCTCGCCATGACGCGCCACATCCAGCGCCTCGAGGCGCACGAAGCGGCCCTGCAGCACGCGCTGGTCCGGCTGCGGACGAGGTTGCCAGTGGGTGAGATCGGTGGTCATCAGAAGAGCTTCCTGTACTGGATGAAGCCGGAGCGCTCGCCAATGCGGTCGTAGAGCATGCGGCCCCGGTAGTTGGTTTCCTGGGTCAGCCAGTGCACGCGACTGGCACCGGCGGCCCGTGCCTCGCGGTAGACGTGCTCGATCAGCGCACGCCCGATCCCGGCACCGCGAATGTGCTCGGCGACATAGAGGTCCTGCAAGTAGCAGTAGTCGCCGCTGGTCCAGCAACTGCGGTGGTAGATGAAATGCACCAGGCCGATCGCCTGGCCCTCCTGCCAGGCCAGCGCAGCGTGCATCGGTTCGGCCGGGTCGAGAAAGCGCTGCCAGGTCACGGCGCTGGTTTCGGCCGCTATGTCAGCCTGATAGAAACGCTGGTAAGCCTGCCAGAGCGGCAGCCAGGCCGCAGGGTCGTCGGCGGTTACAGGGCGAATGTCGAGCATTGGGCACTCCTTGTGTCTCAGTCGGTTGGATTCATCTGCTGGGCCAGCTCGCGGTCACTGGCACGGGCCGACTCCGCCAGGCCCGCACGCACGCCGGCCTGGTCGCCGGCCGAACGGTTCTGGCTGAGCTTCCACTTGCCCTCGATGCGGCGGATCGGCAGGGCGAAGCCGACGATGGCGCGCAACATGGCGTCGATGTAGGCGCGCGGTGCGTCGCTCACCGCCCAGGGCCGGGCACGCCCCTGTTCATGACGGTCGCTGAGGCGGCTGACCAGGCGCAGCAGGCGCTCGGGGTCGTCGAACACCTCGGCCTGCCCCCAGGCATGCACGGCGATGTAGTTCCAGGTCGGTACCACCTTGCCGTGCTCGGCCTTGGCCGGGTACCAGCCGGGATGCACATAGCCATCCGCGCCACTGAACACCACCAGGGCCTCGGTGCCAGTGGCGAGGTCTCGCCAGTGCGGATTGGCCCGGGCGAAGTGGCCGTAGAGCGTGCCGAACTCGCCTTCGTGCGGCTCCAGCAGCAACGGCAGGTGGCTGGCCTGCAGCCCCTGTTCGCCGGCACTGCTGAGCAGGGCGAGGCCGCTGGCCTGAATCTGCTGGTGCAGGGTGGCCAGGTCGTCCTGGCGAAAAGCGCTGGGGCAGTACATGAGCAGCTATCTCCGATGCGATAGCGCCATGCTAGGCGGGATATTGGTCTGCTGTAAGATCCATTACCGATCATTTCCATGGAGCCAATCAGCCACCATGAAGCCTTCCGCACCGCTGTCGTTCGACCTCTCCGGCATCCAGCTGCAGGCTGGCCGTGGCCTGGCGCGCCAGCTCTACCAGGCGCTGCGCGAGCGCATCCTCGATGGTCGTCTGGCGGGCGGCACGCGCCTGCCGGCCAGCCGCGAGCTGGCGACATTGCTGGGCATTTCCCGCAACACCGTGACGCGTGCGCTCGATCAGCTGTATGCCGAAGGCTATGTGGCCGGGCGCGTGGGCGACGGCACCTATGTCGCCGAACTCGAGGCGCGCCGCCCGGCACCGCCACCGAGCGCCAGCGCGCTGCCTTGCAACCCGGTCCTGCAGCGCTTGCAGAGCCATCATCTGGCAGTGCCGCCCAGCGGTGCGCCACGCGCCTTTCGCATCGGCGTCCCGGCGTTCGACCTGTTCCCCTTCGACATCTGGGCGCGCTTGCACGCACGCTTCTGGCGCAAGCCCGCGCTGGCGCGCCTGGGCTACGGCGACCCGGCCGGCGACCTGGAACTGCGCCAGCTGATCGCCGCCTACCTGCGCACCGGGCGCGGCCTGGACTGCGACCCGCAGCAGATCGTCATCACCTGCGGCGCCCAGCAGGCCATCAGCCTCTGCGCCCAGCTGCTGGTGCAGGCGGGTGACCGGGTCGCGCTGGAGAACCCCGGCTACCGCGCTGCCGGCCATGCCTTTGCCCTGGCCGGCGCGCAACTGCAGGGCGTGGCCGTGGATGACGACGGCCTGCAGGTCGCGGCCCTGCAACGCATCGACGACTGCCGCCTGGTCTACCTGACCCCTTCGCACCAGTACCCGACAGGCGTGACCCTGTCGCTTGCCCGGCGCCTGGAGTTGCTGGAGTGGGCCAAGCGCGAGGACGCCTGGATCATCGAGGACGACTACGACGGCGAGTACCGCTACAGCGGCACGCCGCTGGCGCCGCTGGCAGCCCTGGATCGCCAGCAGCGGGTGATCTACATCGGCACCTTCGGCAAGCTGGCCTTCCCCGCGCTGCGCCTGGGCTACATGGTGCTGCCTGCGGCACTGGCGGAACCCTTCGCCCGTTGCCGGGCACTGGACATGCGCCACTCTGAAGTCGGCACCCAGGCGGTGATGGCCGAGTTCATCGCCGCCGGGCACTTCCAGCGGCACGTGCGGCGCATGCGCCAGGCCGCCCGGGCGCGCCGCGATGCGCTGCTGCAGGCCTGGCCGCACACGCTGCCCGGCTGTGCGCCGCTGCCGCAGGTGAACGCCGGGCTGCACCTGTGCGTACGGGTCGACAGCCTGATGCGCGAGCGCGAGCTGCTGGATGCGGCACACGCCGCCGGGGTGGAGATGAACGGGCTGAGCGGCTACTGGCTGGAGGACAGCCAGGAACCCGACGATGAGCGCGCCGGCCTGGTGCTGGGCTTTGCCGCCGTGCCCGAGGCGCAGATCGTCGACGCCGTGGCGCGCCTCAGGCAGGCCTGGCGCGTGTAGAGCACCAGACCAGCACGCTGCGTTCCACGGCCGCAGTGTTTCGCAGCAGCGGAAGTATCCGCGATCGGCGGCGTGGGCCATCCTCACAGCTCTGCGAATCGGGTCACTCCCGCAGATCCAGGGCCTTACGCTGCAACTGCAGTTCAGGCGCTGGGTCGCGGCTGGATTCCCTCGTACAGAGTGCGCAGGCAAAAAAAGGGATGGCCTGGGCCATCCCTGAAGGGTGAGGCTGGTGAGGCCTCCTATGAAATCGTATGCGCCAGGTTGTGGATAACCTGACGCCGAAGAACATCAAGCCTCGTTGTCGCTGTTATAGACGTCGCGATCCAGTTCGTTCTCGCTGCGCGCGACCAGGGTGGTGGTCATCAGGTCGCCCGTGACGTTCACCGTGGTGCGGGCCATGTCGAGGATGCGGTCGATCCCCGCGATCAGCGCCACGCCTTCCAGCGGCAGGCCCACCGAACTCAGCACCAGGCCGAGCATGATCAGGCCCGCACCGGGGATGCCGGCAGTGCCCACCGAGGCCAGGGTCGCGGTGAGGATGATCATCAGGTACTGGCCGGCACTCAGGTCGATGCCGAAGGCCTGGGCGATGAACAGCGCCAGCACGCCCTGGTAGATCGCGGTGCCGTCCATGTTGATGGTGGCGCCCACCGGCAGCACGAAACCGGCCACGCCCTGGGATACACCGAGGTTCTTGCGCGCGCACTCGATGGATACCGGCAGCGTGCCGGAACTGCTCGAGGTGCTGAAGGCCACCGCCAGCGCCGGTGCGATGCCACGGAAGAAACGCAGCGGGCTGAGGCGCGCCAGGCCACCGATCAGGCTGCCGTAGACCAGCAGCATATGGGCGATGCTGGCCAGGTAGATCACACCGATCACACCGGCCAGGGGCAGCAGCACTTCGATACCGTGGGAAGCCACCACCCCGGCGATCAGCGCGAACACGCCGATGGGCGCGAAGCGCATCACCAGGTCGGTGAGCTTGTAGAGCACCTCGGCCAGGCTGTCGAACAGGCGAATCGCCGGTGCGGCCTTCTCGCCGACCAGGTTCATGCTCACGCCCAGGGCGATGGCGAAGACGATGATCTGCAGGATGTTGCCTTCGGCGAAGGCGGTCACCGGGTTGGTCGGCACCAGGCCCACCAGGATCTGCACCAGCGACGGCGCCTGCTTGGCCTCTGCGCTGCCGCTGGCGACCATGTGCATGCCCTCGCCGGGGCTGAACAGGGTGCCGAACGCCAGGCCGATGCTCACCGCGAAGGCGGTGGTGATCAGGTAGATGGCGATGGTCTTGACGCTGATGCGGCCGAGCTTGGCGCTGTCGCTCATGGCGGTGATGCCCGCCACCAGCGAGATGAACACCAGCGGCACGATGAGCATCTTGATCGCGTTGAGGAACAGCGCACCGACCGGGGCCAGTGCCAGTGCACCCGGCTTGTACAGCATGCCGACGACGACGCCGAGTACCAGGCCGACGAGAATCTGCTGCCACAGCGGCACGCGCGCAAGGAGAGAAGGGGAAGCGGTGTTGCTTTGACTCATGTGGTTGTCACCCGGATTGTCATTGTTGTGGGGTCGTCTGCCCGACCTCGGGCACCGCCTGCCGGCAGGCCATGGGGCAGAAAGAAACGCGCCGCACTCGAATGAGTGCGGCGCCGATGTTGCCGGTCGAATCAGCTCTGCAGCGGTACCAGGCGCGGAGCGATCATGTTCTCCGGGCGCAGGATGTCGGCCAGGGTGGCCTCGTCGAGCAACTGCTCTTCACGCACCAGTTCCAGCACACCGCGACCGCTCTCCAGAGCGACCTTGGCGATGCGGGTGGCGTTCTCGTAGCCGATGTAGGGGTTGAGCGCGGTGATCAGGCCGATGGAGTTCTCCATCAGTGCACGGCAATGCGCCTCGTTGGCGGTGATGCCGTCGATGCACAGCTCGCGCAGCATATCCATGGCGCGGGTCAGCAGGCGGATCGAGTCGAAGATCTTGTAGGCGATCAGCGGCTCCATGACGTTCAGCTGCAGCTGGCCACCCTCGGCCGCCATGGTCAGTGCCAGGTCGTTGCCGATCACTTCGAAGGCCACCTGGTTGACCGCCTCCGGGATCACCGGGTTGACCTTGCCCGGCATGATCGAGCTGCCCGGCTGGCGAGCCGGCAGGTTGATCTCGTTGATGCCGGTGCGCGGGCCGCTGGAGAGCAGGCGCAGGTCGTTGCAGATCTTCGACAGCTTCACCGCGGTGCGCTTGAGCATGCCGGAGAACAGCACGAAGGCGCCCATGTCGCTGGTGGCCTCGATCAGGTCGGCGGCCGGCTTGACCGGATGACCGCTGATCACGCCCAGGCGCTTGACCGCCAGGGCCTGGTATTTCGGGTCGGCATTGATGCCGGTGCCGATCGCGGTGCCGCCCAGGTTGACCTCGTGCAGCAGGGTCGGCGCGAGCATCTTCAGGTGCTGCAGGTCTTCGCCCAGGGTGGTGGCGAAGGCATGGAACTCCTGGCCGAGGGTCATCGGCACGGCGTCCTGCAACTGGGTGCGACCCATCTTCAGCACATGGCCGAACTCCAGGCCCTTGGCCGCCAGCGACTGGATCAGCTTGTCCAGGGCGTTGAGCAGGCTTTCGTGACCCAGCAGCAGGCCCAGACGGATGGCAGTGGGGTAGGCGTCGTTGGTCGACTGCGCCATGTTCACGTCGTTGTTCGGGTGCAGGTGCTGGTACTGGCCCTTCTCATGGCCCATGGCTTCCAGGGCGATGTTGGCGATGACCTCGTTGGCGTTCATGTTGGTCGAGGTACCGGCACCGCCCTGGATCATGTCGACCACGAACTGGTCGTGGAACTCGCCCTGGATGATGCGGGCACAGGCGGTGCTGATCGCCGTGTGCTTGGCCGCGCTGAGGTGGCCCAGCTCGCGGTTGGCATCGGCCGACGCCTGCTTGACCATGGCCAGGCCGATCACCAGTTTCGGGTAGTGCGACAGCGTCACCCCGGACAGGCGGAAGTTCTGCACGGCACGCAGGGTCTGGACGCCGTAATAGGCATCAGCGGGGACTTCGAGGGTGCCGAGCAGGTCTTTTTCGACGCGAACAGATGCAGCAGAGGACATGATAGCGATGACTCTTGGGAAATACGGCGAGTGCCGCGATGCCCATAGAATATGGCCTCATGCCGTCTTGCGACCAATGCCGTTGCTTGCTGCCCTATGCACAATCGGCATAATGTCGACGTGACGTTCGCTGCATTCGCAACGTATGAGCCCAGGGTGGACGACGCTTCGCCTGCACAACCTCGCCCGGCAACGGAGACGCGATGAATCTGGAAACCAAATGGCTGGAGGACTTCATCGTCCTGGCCGCCACCCGCAGCTTCTCCCAGGCCGCCGCCAAGCGCTTCGTCACGCAGCCGGCCTTCAGCCGGCGTATCCGCAGCCTGGAGGCCATGCTCGGACTGACCCTGGTCGACCGCTCCTGCACCCCCATCGAACTGACCGAGTCGGGCCGTCTGTTCCTGGTCACCGCGCGCAGCCTGGTGGAACAGCTCGGCGAGGTGGTGCGCCATCTGCACAATCTGGAGGGACAGCGCGGCGAGGTGCTGTCGATCGCCGCGGCGCACTCGCTGACCCTGGGCTTCTTCCCCGAATGGATCGCCCGCCTGCGCCGTGAAGGGCTGCCGCTGACCACCCGGCTGGTGGCCACCAACGTCGGTGAAGCGGTGCACTCGCTGCGCGAGGGGGCCTGCGACCTGATCCTCGCCTACTACGACCCTGACGCGGCCCTGCAGATGGACCCGGAGATCTTTCCCTCGCAGCACCTGGGTGCTACCTCGATGCTGGCGGTCTGTGCGGTGAATGAGACCGGCGCGCCGCTGTTCGACCTCGACGCCGGGCAGAGCGTACCGCTGCTGGCCTACAGCGCCGGCGCCTTCCTCGGCCGCTCGGTCAACCTGCTGCTGCGCCAGCGCGCCCTGCGCTCGACCACCGTGTACGAGACCGCCATGGCCGACAGCCTGAAGAGCATGGCCCTGCAGGGCATGGGCGTGGCCTGGGTGCCACGCCTGTCGGTCACCGCCGAGCTGGCGCGTGGCGAGCTGGCCATCTGCGGTGGCGAACACTGGCAGATCCCCCTGGAAATCCGCCTGTACCGCTGCGCCCTGGTGCGCAAGGCGGCGGTACGCTTGCTCTGGCGCAAGCTGGAGACGGGGGAGCCGGCGCGTGCATGAGGACGCCACGCCACAGGCAGCGCGCCCTGGCCGACGTCAGGACTGACCGACCACGACCTCGCTGATCTGCATCACGGGCACCAGGTCGGTGTAGTTGGCGATGTCCGCGAGAATCTCCTGCGCATGCGGCGCAAATCCAGCTTGAAAGGCTTCGACGGAGTCCGCATAGACATGACACATGCCAACGTAGGCGGGCGGATCATCGGGCGAGCCACCGGCCACTCCCTTGTCGACGGTGTAGAACAGGCAGGCATCGCCCATCCTGGCTTTCACCAGCGGCATGTGCGTGTCGCGGTAGTAGGCGTGGTCGAAACGCGCGCCCGGCTTGTAGGGATACATCACACTGACCTTGATCATCTGGCTCTCCTGAGTGCCTGCAGAACGCCACGGCGACATCGGCCCGGCGCGCAGGGAAAGATAGCTGAAGCAGAAGCTGGCAGACTGCTGCAGCGCCCCCTTATCCACAGCTGACACGCGAGAGACGACGATGGCACCCACAAGACCCGGCCTGCGGCTCATCGCTGCGATGGAAGCCTGCAAAGGCCTCATCTCGCTCGTGGTCGCGCTTGGCCTGCATGAGCTGGCCGGGCGCAACCTGCAGCAGGTGGCCGAGGCGCTGGTCAGCCATGCGCACCTCAACCCTGCCAGTCACCTGCCCGGCATTTTCCTGCACGCGGTGAAGTCGCTGCCCGACATCGACCTGTCACTGCTGGCCATCGGCGCACTGGCCTACGCCGTCATCCGCCTGATCGAAGCCTATGGCCTGTGGAAAGGGCTGCTCTGGACGGAGTGGTTCGCCTTGGCCAGCGGGGCGATCTACCTGCCGTTCGAGGTCTACGAAATGCTGACCCGCAGCAGCGCCCTGAGCGCCGCCGTGTTCGTGCTCAACCTCCTCGTGGTCGGCTACATGGCGCGCGTGCTGCTGGTGCAGCGGGGGCAGGCCAGCCACCCGCGCTGACGCCCGGCACGACAGAGCGCACGGAATGCGTGCGCTCTGCAGGAGTGGCTTCAGCGACTCACTTGCCCGACTTGATCGACGTCCAGGCGCGGGTGCGCACGCGCTCGATCTTCTGCGGCAGCGGCTGTACCACGTACAGCGACTTCTGCATCTCGGCGGTCGGCGTCAGGTCCTGATCGGCGGCGATTTCCTCGCTCACCAGCTTCATGCCTGGCACGTTGGGGTTGGGGTAGCCGAGGAAGTCGCTGATCGGGGCGATGACCTGTGGATCGAGCAGGTGATTGATGAAGGCAAGCGCCTCATCCTTGTTCTGCGCGCTCTTGGGAATGGCCCAGGTGTCGAACCAGATCGGCGCGCCTTCCTTCGGCAGACGCCAGTTGATGACCACGCCATTACCCGCCTCCTTGGCGCGGTTGGCGAACTGATAGAAGCTGCCGGAGTAGCCGATGGCCACGCAGATGTCGCCGTTGGCGATGTCGGTCATGTACTTGGCGGAATGGAAGTAGGCCACGTACGGACGCACCTTCAGCAGCAGCTCGGTGACCTTGTCATAGTCGGCCGGATTGGTGCTGTTCGGGTCCAGGCCCAGGTAGTGCAGGGCGATGGGGATGATCTCGCTGGGCGAGTCGAGCATGGCGACGCCGCAGGATTTGAGCTTCTCCATGTACTCGGGCTTGAACACCAGGTCCCAGCTGTTCACCGGTGCATCCTCACCGAGGGCGGCCTTGACCTTGTCCGGGTTGTAGCCGATCAGCACGGTGCCGTACATGTAGGGCACGCCGAACTGGTTGCCCGGATCGTTCTTCTCCAGCAGCTTGAGCAGCACCGGGTCGAGGTTCTTCCAGTTGGGCAGCTTGGACTTGTCCAGCGGGGCGAACACGCCGGCCTTGATCTGGGTTTCGAGGAACTGGTTGGACGGGATCACCAGGTCATAGCCGGAGTTGCCGGTGAGCAGCTTGGCTTCCAGCGCCTCGTTGGTCTCGAAGGTGTCCCAGGTCAGCTGGATACCCGACTGCGCCTGGAAGTCCTTGGGCACGGACGGCAGGATGTAGTCCGCCCAGTTGTACACACGCAGCTCCTTGGCCTGTACCGCACCGCTGAGCAGGGTGGCGCCGCACAGGGCGGCGCCGAGCATCTGTTTGATGGCTTTCATCGTTTCTCACCCCTGAAGTGTCGTTATTGGTTTTTGGGTAAGGTGGACGACGCTTTATCCGTGCACCGAGCGTATGGCGGTGGACGAAAAAAGCCTCGTCCACCCTACGCGCCTTCGAAACCTTCCAGCACGTTGACCGCGTTGACGCCGATGGCCTCGACCGCGTAGCCGCCTTCCATGATGAACAGCGTCGGCAGGCCGAGCGCGGCGATTCGCCGGCCCATGCTCAGGTAGTCCGGGCTGTCGAGCTTGAACTGCGAGATCGGGTCTTCCATGTAGGTGTCCACGCCGAGCGATACCACCAGCACCTCGGCGCCGTATTCGGCGATGCGCTGGCACGCCTGCTCCAGCGCCGCGCTCCAGGTCTCCCAGGAGCTGCCCATCGCCAGCGGGTAGTTGAAATTGCAGCCTTCGCCCTCACCCTCGCCCAGCTCGTCGGCGTAACCGAGGAAGAACGGAAACTCCTCGGCGGGGTCGCCATGGATCGAGGTGAACAGCACGTCGCTGCGGCGATAGAAGATGTCCTGCGTGCCGTTGCCGTGGTGATAGTCGACATCGAGGATCGCCACCTTCCTGCGCCCCTGGTCGATGAAGGCCTGGGCGGCGATGGCGGCATTGTTCAGGTAGCAGTAGCCCCCCATCACGTCGGCGGCGGCATGATGGCCTGGCGGACGGCACAGGGCGAATGCAGCGTGGGCGCCAGCAGCGATCTCGGCCTGGGCGCTGAGGGCCACCTGGGCGGCGCTGTAGGCGGCCTGCCAGGTGCCGGCGGTGATCGGTGCGCCACCGTCGAAGCTGTAGTAGCCGAGCTGGCCATGCAGGTCACTGGGCATCATCGCGCGCAGGGTGCGGGCCGGCCAGGTGAACGGCAGCAGGTCACCCTTGCCGCCCTGTGCCTGCCAGCGCGTCCAGGCGCCCTGGAAGAAGTCGAGGTAGGGCTTGCTGTGGATGCGCTCGATCGGCGCCAGGCCGAAATCCCTGGGCGCATGGACATCGCCGAGCTGGCGGTCCCTGACGCGCGCGAGGACATGATCGGCACGCTGCGGCTTCTCGAAGCAGGGCATCAGCTGCCCGTCGATCAGCTCGCACTTGCCGTGATGCAGGTGGTGGTCGTCACTGTAGTACGTGAGCATGCAAAGCGCTCCAGGCCTGTTGTTGTGCCTGCATTGTTCGCTCACTCGCGCCGCATCGAGAACGCTGACAATGGCCAAAAGGGGATCGAAATGGCCAAATCTCGCTGTCACCGGGGGACTGATCGCTCCTCGCGCTGCGCGCAGGACGCTACGGCGGCCAGGCAGCGCAAACGGGGATACCTTGGCAGGTACGTCAGTGCCGAGGGCTTTCGCGGCTGAAGCCGCTCCTACGGAATCGAGCCAGCCTGTGGCCCGGCGCGCTATGCGCGGAAACGACTCGGCGGCACGCCGCTCCAGCGCTGGAAGGCATGACGAAAGCTGGCGGTCTCGCTGAAGCCGAGCACCTCAGCTATCCGGTACACCGGCCACTGCTCTTCGCCGAGCAGGGCCTTGGCCCGTTCGAAGCGCAGCTCATCGAGCAACCCCTGGTAGCTGGTGCCCAGCTCCTGGAGGTGACGACGCAGGGTGCGCGGCGAGCAATGCATCTGCTGCGCCAGGCTCTCCAGCCCCGGTGGCTCGGCCAGTTGCGCGGCAAGCAGCTGACGCACCCGCTCCAGCCACGCCTGGCGGCTGCTGAACTCGGCATTCAGGCGGCGGCAGCGCTCGACCATGTCACCGTGGGTGACGCTGTCAGCCAGCGGCAAACGGCGCTCCAGCAAGGCAGCGGGAAAGGCGAAGGCGTTGCGTTGCGCATCGAACCGCAACGGGCAGGGAAAACTGAGTGCATAGCGCGCCACGTAATCCGGCTGTGCATGGGTGAACTCGGCACCCTCGAGCGCGAGCGGCTGACCGAGCAGCTCGTCACCGATCAGCTTCAGCGAAGCCAGGCACATCTCCACGTTGAATACCTCCAGCGCCTCGGCATCGCGATAACCGCTGGCGCAGACCCAGGCCAGTTCGCCCTCGACCTGCAACTCCAGGCGGAAGTAGGTGCCGAGCAGCGCCGGGTACTGCAACAGCAGGCGCCAGGCGTCACCAAAGGTGGCAGCCGACAATGCGGCGTAACCGAGCAGCCCATAGGAGGAAACATGCAGGCTGCGCCCCAACTCCAGGCCCATGTCGGCTCGCAGGGTCAGGGCATTGGCGCACACCTGCAGTTCCTGCACTCGTTTGATGCGTACGTCCGGGCTGTCCAGATCGGCCGCACCAATGCCGCTTCCGGCCAGCAAGCGCGGGTGCAATTGCGGATGGTCGGCGAAGCGTTGCAGAACCAGGGAAACGACGTGCAGGGTGGTCAGAGGAGCGTGCAGCATGATGCGTTCCGTGTGCGCAGACGAGCAAAGGAACGCAAGAAACATGCCGCGAGGCGGGCCGAAACCCGTCCGCGCCGGTCAGCGGTTACGCAGGATGGCGTTGATGAAGTCGCCCTGATTCGCTTCTTGCGGATGGGTGGTGAACAGCAGCTGTCCGTCCTTCTCGTGCAGTTTCAGCCCCTCGCCGAAACGGCAGTCGACACCCTTGAGGGTCTTGGCTTCGGCCTTGTAGCGATCATCCTTGCCGCACAGGTAGGCCATCTGGCTGACCACCTCGCCGCAGAAGCTCGGCACGCTGAGGCTCATCAGTTGCTCGTCGGAGAGCGCACTCCAGTTGACCTTGGTGCCCAGCGGGGTCGCGCAGGCCTTGCTCGCTTCGCCGTCCATCTCCTCCAGGCGCGCGCTGTAGTCGGCCACACGCTGCTTGCGATCGAACGCCGCGAGGCTCGCCTGCAGGCCATCTTTCTCCTGTTTCTGATAGAGCGCCAGCAGGTCGCCGGTCTTGAGCGACTTGGTCTTGCTCTCGTCATAACTGAGTTCGAAGCCCTGGGTGTTCGGCAGGTTGAGCTGGTAGCTCTCGCCGCCCCAGGCACGGCGCTTGTTCAGCAGGTTGTAGTCACGGCCATCGAGGCGGATGCCGTAGTCGCGCTGTTCGTTGCCCAGCTCACGGATATCGGTGAGGAACACCACTTCATCGAGCGGATGGTTGATGCCGCGCACTTGAACCAGCGCCTGCTTGCCGTCAGCCGACGGCGCCAGCGCCAGGCTTACGCCCTGGCCGGCATCGAATACCTGCGGGTGCTTGGCCAGCTCGACGGCCGAGACGTGTAGGGAAAGCACGGAAAGGGCAAACAGTGAAACGTACTGTTTCATGGCGATACGTCCTTGTAGGAATGACAGACGCACAGTATAGCCACGCCACCGGCGATGATCTGTGCGCCCGTCCGCGCTCGGCCTGTAGGAAATCTGCCTATCCGAAGCGGTTCTCAATCAGAACTGCAACACGATCCGCCCCTCGATCTGCCCACCACGCATCTGTTCGAAGATGCCATTGATGTTATCGAGTTTGTCGCTGTGCACCGTGGCCTTGACCAGGCCCTCGCCTGCGAAGTCCAGCGCCTCCTGCAGATCCGCTCGGGTACCGACGATGGAACCGGTGATGCTGATGGCCTTGAGCACCACATCGAAGATCGGCGTCGGGAAATCGCCTGGTGGCAAGCCGACCAGCGCTACCGTGCCGTGCCGGCGGGCCATGCCGATGGCCTGGCCGAACGCCGCGTTGGACACGGCGGTGACCAGCACGCCATGGGCGCCGCCGATGTCGCGCTGCACCACCTCGGCCGGGTTCTCCTTGCGGGCGTTGATGGTCAGGCTGGCGCCCAGCTTGCGCGCCAGCTCCAGCTTGGCGTCGTCGACATCCACCGCGATCACATGCAGGCCCATGGCGCGGGCGTACTGCACAGCGACATGGCCGAGGCCACCGATGCCGGAGATCGCCACCCACTGGCCGGGGCGTGCCTTGGTCTCCTTGAGGCCCTTGTACACCGTCACACCGGCGCAGAGGATCGGGGCGATCTCGAGGAAATCGACATTCTTCGGCAGGATGCCGACGTAGTTGGGGTCGGCCAGCACGTATTCGGCATAGCCACCGTTGATCGAATAACCGGTGTTCTGCTGGCTTTCGCAGAGGGTTTCCCAGCCGGTCAGGCAGTGTTCGCAGCAGCCACAGGCGGTGTACAGCCAGGGCACCCCGACGCGGTCGCCCTCCCTGACCCGCGTCACGCCACTGCCCACCGCCGCCACGTAACCAACCCCCTCGTGGCCGGGAATGAATGGCAGGCTGGGTTTTACCGGCCAGTCGCCTTCGGCGGCGTGCAGGTCGGTGTGGCACACACCCGAGGCCTCGATCTTCACCAGAATCTGTCCGGGGCCGGGCAGCGGGATCTTCACCTCCTCGATACGCAGCGGTTCGCCGAAGGCGTGGACGACTGCGGCTTTCATGGTCTGGTTCATGCGCTGTTCCTCTTCCATGCGAGTGTCTCGCCAGTGTGCGCGCCTGACGCCCACGGGCATTGCTCCAGAGCAAGGTTTAGGCGGTTTCCCCGAGGCGCCACGGCTGGCATGACAAACGGTCATGGCAACTGCCCGCCCGCCGTGGCTTTACGGTATACTGCGCGGCCTTCGGCCGGCAGCACCCGGCCAACCGAACATTCACAAGCCACGCTGGCCTGCCCGCGTGGCTTGTTGGTTTTTGACGCGCCCTGCGGGGCACACCTTTGACGCGCCGCGAGGCGCCCGAGATGAAGAGGCACGACGATGAGCGCACTGGTTGGCGTGATCATGGGCTCCAAGTCCGATTGGTCCACCCTTAGCCACACCGCCGAGATGCTGGACAAGCTGGGCATTCCCCACGAGGTCAAGGTGGTCTCCGCCCACCGCACCCCGGACCTGCTGTTCCAGTACGCCGAGGAAGCCGAAGCACGCGGTATCCAGGTGATTATCGCGGGTGCTGGCGGTGCGGCGCACCTGCCGGGCATGTGCGCGGCCAAGACCCACCTGCCGGTGCTCGGCGTACCGGTGCAGTCGTCCATGCTCTCGGGCGTCGACTCGTTGCTGTCGATCGTGCAGATGCCGGCCGGCATTCCTGTCGCCACCCTGGCCATCGGCAAGGCGGGGGCAGTCAACGCGGCGCTGCTCGCAGCCAGCATCCTCGGTCACCAGCACCCGCAGTTCCACACGGCGCTCAAGCAGTTCCGCGAGGAGCAGACCGAGACCGTATTGAGCAACCCGGACCCGCGCGAGGCCTGATGCCCATTCCATCAGGGGCTGCGACACGGCGCCTTTGCACGCCGTCCGCTGCCCGGAATGCTCATTTACCGGCGTAAACTCCGCTTCCTGCATTGCAGGCAGCGTTCAACAGCTTGGTCTCGCCACCTGCTAAAAAGGGGTTTTGTTATGAAAATCGGTGTGATCGGTGGCGGCCAGCTGGGCCGCATGATGGCGCTGGCGGGGACTCCGCTGGGCATGAACTTCGCCTTCCTCGACCCGGCGCCGGACGCCTGCGCCCAGGCACTCGGCGAGCACATCCGCGCCGACTACGGCGACCAGGACCACCTGCGCCAGCTGGCCGACGAAGTCGACCTGGTCACCTTCGAGTTCGAGAGCGTGCCAGCCGAAACCGTGGCCTTCCTCTCGCAGTTCGTGCCGGTCTACCCGAGCGCAGAAGCCCTGCGCGTAGCCCGTGACCGCTGGTTCGAGAAGTCGATGTTCAAGAACCTCGGCATTCCCACGCCGGAGTTCGCCGACATCCAGTCGCAGGCCGATCTGGACGCCGCCGTGGCCAGCATCGGCCTGCCGGCCGTGATGAAGACCCGCACCCTGGGCTACGACGGCAAGGGCCAGAAAGTCCTGCGCCAGCCCGAGGACGTGACCGGCGCATTCGCCGAACTGGGCAGCGTGCCGTGCATCCTCGAAGGCTTCGTGCCCTTCACCGGCGAAGTTTCGCTGATCGCCGTGCGTGCCCGTGATGGCGAGACCCGTTTCTACCCGCTGGTGCACAACACCCACGACAGCGGCATTCTCGCCCTGTCCATCGCCAGCACCGACCACCCACTGCAGAAGCTGGCCGAGGACTACGTCGGCCGCGTGCTGGACAAGCTCGATTACGTCGGCGTGCTGGCCTTCGAATTCTTCGAGGTGGACGGCGGCCTCAAGGCCAACGAGATCGCCCCGCGCGTGCACAACTCCGGGCACTGGACCATCGAAGGCGCCGAGTGCAGTCAGTTCGAGAACCACCTGCGCGCCGTCGCTGGCCTGCCGCTGGGCTCCACTGCCAAGCTGGGCGAAAGCGCCATGCTCAACTTCATTGGCGAAGTACCGCCGGTGGACAAGACCATCGCCATCGCCGACTGCCACCTGCACCACTACGGCAAGGCCTTCAAGGCCGGGCGCAAGGTCGGCCACGCCACCCTGCGCAGCGCCGATCGCGCCACGCTGGAGGCGCGCATCGCGGACGTTGAAGCGCTGATCGCCAAGCGCTGAGCGAGCATTTCGCAGCTAAGCTCTTGAACGACGGTGGTCGTTCAAGAGCCTCCCATGAAGTACCTCTTTTCCCTGCTGCCTCTGTTGTTCGCCCTGACCTGTGCCGGGGCTGAGGACGCATTGCGCGTCGACTTCCGCGAACGCCCACCGGAGATGCGCGCAGTCGATGGCATGCCCAGCGGCCCGCTGATCAGCGTGCTGGAGACCGCGGCCGGGCGCATCGGCGTGGACGTGCACTGGCGCCTGGCGCCCTTCCTGCGCAGCCTCGACGATCTGCGCTCGGGGCGAATCGATCTGGTACCACGCGTGCTGATGACCGAACCTCGCAGCGAGTACATCCATTTCCTTCCGAGCATCGGCAGCCAGCAGCTCAACGTGCGCTTCATCGTGCATCCCGGCAGGGAAGGCGAGCTGAACCGCTACGAAGACCTCCATCGACTGTCCGTCGGGGTCAAGCGCGGCACCGCCTACTTCGAGCCCTTCGACAGCGACGGTCAGCTCGATCGCGTCTACGCCAGCGACGATGCACAACTGGTCGCCATGTTCCGCGCCGACCGCCTCGACGCCATCGCCGTGCTCGACGCGATTCCGATGGAAACGCAGCTCCAGGCCATGAACTTTCGCGACTACAGCTACGCGCACTATGCCCATCAGCAGACCCTGGACAACCACTTCGGCGCATCGCTGGCACGCTACCAGGGCGACCGGCACGCACTCTACGACCGCCTTGCCGCCGAACTGGAGCGCATGCGCGCGGACGGCGAAATTGCACTGATCTACCGCCGCCATGGCGTTGCGCCACCCGATGAGGCGAACTGATTGCCCCGCCGGGCTGTCCGATACAGACACTGACTCAAGGAGACCCGCCAATGGGCATTATCGGCACCATCTTCATCGGCCTGATCGTCGGGCTGGTTGCACGCTTTCTCAAACCCGGCGATGACAGCATGGGCTGGATCATGACCATCCTGCTGGGCATCGGCGGCTCCATCGCCGCCACCTACGGCGGCCAGGCACTGGGCATCTACCAGGCCGGCCAGGCGGCCGGTTTCATCGGTGCGGTGATCGGCGCCATCGTTCTGCTGGTAATCTACGGCGCTATCAAGAAGGGCTGAGTAGCCGCCTGGCGGAGCCGGGGGACTCACTCGGTCCCTGCCGGCTCCACCGCCTTCGCCGCCACGAGATACCCCTGCCATGCGCCACCTGCTCCTCTCCCTGCTGCTCCTGTCCAGCCTGGCTCATGCCGAACTGCCGGAAACCGACTGGCTCGACCTGATGCCCGCCGAAGACCGCCAGGCCCTCGAAGACATGCCCGAGATCAGCCATGACAGCCCTGAAGGCGAAAGCGCCTTCTACGGTGCGGACGGCCTGCGCCAGCAGGACAAGGACCTGCCTGCCGTGATGTATTCGGCCAAGACCGTCGCCGCACTCGACGGCAAGGCCATCCGCCTGGGCGGCTATCCGGTACCGCTGGAAAGCGACGAGAAAGGCAACAGCACCCTGTTCTTCCTGGTTCCCTACCCCGGCGCCTGCATCCACGTACCACCGCCACCGCCCAACCAGCTGGTGCTGGTGCGCTATCCCAAGGGCATTCAGCTCGAGAACATCTACGCGCCCTTGTGGGTCAGCGGTGAACTCAAGGTAGAGACGATCAGCAATGAACTGGCCGACGCCGCCTACGCCATGGATGCCGGCGAAGTACGCCTGGTGACCGACGAAGACCTCTGACAGACGACCAACCCCGGCCCGGAGCCCAAGCATGAAAGCCGCCACCCTGCTGTTGCTGTGCCTGCTGTCCAGCGTTGCCCTGGCCATGGAACCTGGCGAGCGCCTGGCGCCGTGGACGCTGCTGGATCAGTTCGACGCGCCCTACACCCTGAACGACGAGACTCACATCCTCCTGGTCGCTCGCGACATGGGCGGCGCCAAGCTGGTCAACGCCGCGCTGGAAGGCCAGCCCAAGGGCTACCTGGAACAGCGCCAGGCGGTCTTCCTCGCCGACATCAGCCGCATGCCGAGCGTGATCGCCACCCTTTTCGCCCTGCCGAAGATGCGCGACTACAACTACCGCATCCTTCTCGACCGCAACGCCCGCATCGCGCCGCGCTACCCGGCCAGCGAGGGCGAGGTGCTGTGGCTGCAGCTGGGAGATGGGCAACTGCTGGAACAGAAGGTGTTCAAGGACGCGGCGGCGTTGAAGCTGGCACTGGATTCAGTGCAGGCACCATGAGAATCCACTCCGCCAGCACCTGATCGCCCTGCGTCGCACCTCGCTCTCGAAGCAAGGCCAGCGCGGCAGTCAGATAGGCCCCCTGCTCTCGGCCTCCGCTGGCAACGTACAGTGCGGCATCGTCCCGCGCCTGCATGAGTACCTTTTCATCACGCCCTTCGATTGCCGCTGATGTCCACATGAACGGCGCTGTCGTCGCCATGGTGGTCAGAATCGGGGAGTAGAGCACCAGCCCTGACGATATCAGTGGGTCATTGAATTCGACGTCACCTACCGCCTGGGCGTCTGCGAACCAGCATGACCCGATCAATGCAGCCAGCAGTGTGGCGCCTGGCCGGCGAAGGCCTGCCATCTGGCCGCATGCGGGCCGCAAGAAACTGCGTAAATCATTCGACACGATGTTGGAGGGCCTCACCATTCTTCCTTATTGAGTTTCCTGAGCGGAAACCGGCTTCCGAGCCGCGTAGCCGTAAAGGCCGCTTTCTACCTGGCGATGACCAGGCCATCGCATTCGACCAGCCAGGCCAGAGACTCGCCTCAACGTGTTCAAACACACAGTGACGTCTTCCGCAGCTGGCGTCCGCTCGCTCGGATCGTCCACGCCCTTCAGGAAGTCAGTCGCCTGGAGAGCATCACCATTAACACTGTGCCCCCCTGATGTGCCAATGCGAGCCAGGCACTCAATCGTGACCGGTTCCTTTCTTGCTCCCCTGCAATGCCAACAGCGTGACCCCACTGATACAGGCCAAACCGATGAAAACTGCAGACAAGGTCAAGAGATAATCGAGTTCATCGGTCCCCCTGCCGCCCCCCGTCACGGCGCCTGCGACTCCCCCCATCCATAGCAACGCCGAAAGCAACGCCAGAACCCCGAACAGCAACGTGGCGATGATCAACAGTACCTTCATTGTTTTTTCCTCCTTGAATCAATTTCCAACAATCGTGAAAGGCGGCTTCATCGCACGGCCTCAGCGTGCCTTGACAGGCACTGCTACGCCTTGAACATTGACACTTGTTCAGAGCCAGTGAGTCTGCATATCAATCATCGACCTTCACATGAAAAGGCGGAATCCAGGCTCGGCTATGGCATAACGGCCCGCAGACAAGAGCCGTACTGTCGTGAACACAACGCGGTGCATTTCAAGCATTTTGTTTACAAGCGCTTCTGCCTTGCCCCTCACTTCAATTCATCCGGTTTCCAGTCGATGGGTTTATCAGCATCGTATCCCTGGGTCGGATGAGGGGGGAGAGGGTGGTCTTTTAGCAGATTGGGAAAGCGCAGATCAGGGTCGGCTTCAAGCTGCGCATTTATCCGACCATAGAGCTCTTTCAGCTTTTCATCTGGCGCGTAATAAAAGGCCAGATGAGGTGGGGTTCTTTTATCGAAGGCACCCTCTAGGATCATTGCAGAAGTACCATGCCCCAATGATACTGCCATTTGATGATTCCTCACTGCAAGAGGGAAATTACCTTTAATATTATAATACATCCCCAACTCATAATAGGCCTCAGCATAGTTTTGTTCAGCAGAACAATTAACATACTTCAGACCCAGACCATCCTCTTTTAACTCGTAAATATAAATCTGCCCCAGTCTAAGTTGAGCAGCCGGATTACCCAACTGTGCAGCTTTATCGAGATAGGTCAAACCATCCGTCTCTGGATTGGTCACTCCATTACGGTTGCCAATCATCGCGCCCATATCGTAGAAACCCTGTGGGATACCCAGTTGCACCATACGCTCATAGAGGTCCAATGCCTTCTGCGGATCTTTGTCCAACGCACCAGGCCAGCCAGTACGGTATAACCCCGCCAAATTATGCATGGCCTTCCAGTGATCGCGGGCTGCAGCTTTATGGTAAAGCGCCAGAATGTCCTGACGGACGCTGCCACGTATTTCATATTGGCGTTTGGTCAGGGAAAGCGCCTCTTTGTACCAAACATCGGCCTCTGCATCCAAGAGTGGCAAGTGGTCTTTTTCATGGACGCATACAAAGTTACGATAGTCGGACTCGGCCATCGCATAGTTTCCTTCAAGCAACAACAAAACAGCCATGAAAGAAACAATAACCTTCATGCTCAGCCCACTGCCAATACAGATTTGTCAAAAAGGACAGATTCATCCAAGCCAAGTCAAATGACGTCAGCAAATAAATCTGTTCCTTTTTGTTCCCTGGAAATATGCTTGCCTACCGGGCCAAGTCCTCACGAATGCTTTCACTGAGTTTCTTGAAGCGAGGGATGACTGCTTCCGGTGGCGGCGTATGCTGGGACAGGTCGTCCGTGCCTTTCTGAAAGGTGGTCATCTGTACTGCCAACAAGGGAGAAGCCGTGCCACCCCGGTGTGCCAGGGCGAACCAGGCACGCTCCTGCTCACCAGACTCCAACTTGGGATCCAGGCGCCAGCCTTCCAGACCTGCCAGGCGCTTGCCAAGCTGAATGCGCTCGATAAACGGAGTTTTCTGCCATTTTTCGGCGTCATAGCCTGGGCGATAGTCCGTGTCATAGGTACCTAACGTGGGCTTGGTTTGCCAAGGATCGTTGGCTGAGGCATTGATCAGGGTAAAGATCACGTTGGGAGTCTGGGTGAAACGCAGACTATTCTTGATGCTGTAGGCGGTCTTGCCATCATCGGCGATAAACCCGTAGGGGAAGCAGAACCCTGGGCCTTTGGGCACTTCATACAATTCACGCGGCTGAAAACGCTCCATCAGCGCCTTGATACGCTTGGCGGAATCGGGGCCGGCCTTGGCAAAGGCGAAGTAGTAGACGCGATTGTTGCGCCAAAGCAAAGCCTTGCCAGGGGCGAGATGCCCGCCCAGAAAATAGGCATCGGGGATGCCAAGATCGTATTCATGAACTGTAGCTAGAGGCAGCTGACGCTCGAGTTCCTCTATGGACTTTATGAAACGCTCCACGGCCTCCTTAGTTGCGTTGGTACTTTCTTTTTCATCCAACACTCTCAGTTCACTAAGCAGTTTCTTATCAGCCTCCAGATTTTTCTGCAGTTCCTTCTGGTAAAGACGCGCCGTGCCTTTGATATACCTTGCAGCGCCATCGAACATGTCACGTCCGACGACATCACTCACGCGAATAGTCAGCCCGTCATAGTCATAACTGCCAACGTCGCCTTTAGCCGTAACTTTAGGGGTAAATACATGCCCGCCCCGTCCATCAGTGATTCTGTCAGTTCGCGGACCATCATAGGTTGCCCATTGCATTTCTTCAGGCACATCAAAAATTATGCGCCCGAGGCACTCTTGTCGCGGTGCGTCGGCAAGCGCCATACCTGCGGGAATTATCAGACCAAGACTCAGATAGTGAAAAAGGACTCTCATGCACGCTGGATCTCTTCTTCGTGCCCGTAGTCAGCCTGGGCCAGTGCGCGACTACGTTCAGGGTTTTCAAGTACCTGGGCTAGAATGCTCAGGTTTATACCGGAATCATTGTTCTCACCACGCGTCCAGTTGACGGGCAAAGCGCAGATAAAGCCTTGTACACCAACGGGTGAGGAGAAGCTTTTAACGGCAGCCAGAGTATCGGAGTGCCAGAAGCGCTCTTCATAGGGCATGGGCTCCATTAGTTCTCCGCCATGATCAATATTGTTTAGATCGCGGTAAGCCCAGGTTGGCCAGGTGGAGGCAGGGAATCCGTTCAGATAGCCTGTCATATCGGGCGTTTTGCGCGACTGAACCTGACTGATGTTTTGTGGAATAAAATCGAAGGACCTTTCATAGAGGCGGGTATTCAGCAAAGCCCTTTCTTGTATCGCCTTCCAAGTGCCCTCCGCCGCGGGCTGCTCCAGATACTGCTCCAGCCCGGTTGCCGGAGTGACGCTGGATGAGCCTGCGGCCATGGACAAGCCAAAGTGCTTCTTCCATAGATCGACTCGTAACTGATGCACGGCCTTACCGACGGTATGTACCTGCTTGCCGTCGAGCTTGGCCTGCACCGGAGTACTATCGCGAACGATGACTGCCAGCTCGGAATCACGGGTACCCAGTAGGCTACGGTCATTGATATTCGCACTACCGAGAATGGCCACACGATCATCAGCGATCAATAACTTACTGTGCACGTAGATCTGTTCAGTAACCACACGCCCCGTCAAGCTTTCCCAGGTGCGCAGATTAAGCAGGGTCAGGTAGCGACTCCAGTCCTGTTGCTCGTATACAGGCCGGTTGGTTGCGTCCTTGCGCTCGATGACCTTGAGTGCCTCGGCGCGGCTCACTTTGCGATCCAGCAGTTCGCGCAAGGCCATGCGTTTCTGGATACGTTTGATCAGACTGTTCTCGCCAAAAGCCAGACTCTGCATGGTCAAACTAACCTGATGCATGATGTTTAGAACGTTCAGCGCACCTTCTGGATGCACCGGTAGAATCATGTAGACATGAAAGGGACGCCCCTCATCGATAGCCCGCCCAATACGGTTGGCCAAGGCCTCGCCAATGCCATTGATCAGTCCCCTCTGCGCTGCACCCAACTTGTGGGTTAGCCAGCCCTGGACATTGATGCCCCACATGGCCTGCAAACTTTTCAAAAACTGGCGCGCCTCGGTACTGGGCTCCTGGGCAATGCTATCGATTTCCTTCCAGTCCAGCTGCCAGATATCCTCGGCCTCCAACGCTTCGCGCAGCCGCACGCGAGCGACGTAATCCTGGCGCAAACTGCCAGGATCACGCAGGCTCGCCATCGGGCCAGAAAGAGGAGCGTCATCAAAAATTTCGCGCTCGTCTCCATACGCACTCTGAAAGAACTGGTTCTCGATATAGATGAAGTGCTGCGAGCTAGAGATAGCCTGCAGCATGGCGGCCTTACAGTTTGCCTGGACTCCTCCATTGTCGATACCCGCAGGCAAGGGCAGGTTGACGCCTGCCTTGCCTCTCCCCACCTGCTCCTGCTGGGTCATACGGCTGGAGGCACTGCGCAGCACCTGCACACTCATGCCACCTGGCTGTGCGCTGGGCGCCACGGGCAACTGTTCGGAAGCATTGATCCATACAGGTTGTGGTTTGGGGAAGTTCAGGCGCGGAGCATCGCTCACCTTGAGTTTGACACCCAGACGTTCCAGGCCGAGATCACTTACCAACGTATTGAGCCAGCGTACGACTGCCTCTAGCAGATTACGCACCAGCGTGGTGTCCTGCAGTGCAGGCGTATCGGCGAGGTAGGCTTGCTGCCCATTCCAGCGGTCGATGAAATTACGCGCCACGTCATATACGGAGGGACCTTCGATGCGGCAGTGCACATCCTGCCAGGGCATGCGCGGCTGATCCTCCGCCAAACGACCATTGTCCGGTGACGCCAGTGGCTGCGGTTCCTCATGCAGATAAGCATAAGGCTCCAGATGCTGCCCCGAGCGTTCCTGTAGCAAGTGATAGATGAACCAAAGCATCGAGCTGGCCAACTCGTTGGTCCTCTCCCGATATGTGCCGGGAATATCATCGAAACTCTTGCCGCTGAGAACGGTAAGCACCTGACCAAGCTCGGTCTCACTCATCCACTGGCTGATCAGCTGGATGCTCTTGATACGTAATGACTCATAAAGATTACCCGCTGCCTCACGAAGCTCCTGCAACCACTCTCGCAAGCGTTGCTTCAACTCCTCTGCCATCGGAACTGTATCGAGGTTGTCGCCAATCAATCTGGCCATAGCCTGGATACTTTTCCCGACCATCTGGCGCTGGACAGCACTTAGACGCTCAAAGCCCTCGTCGAGGTTTTCCTGTGCGCTGTTCTTGGCGCGATTCAACCACTGCAGAGCGGAGAACGGTGGGCTGCGGAAAAAGTCCGCAACATGGCTAGCACCGTTTAACGCCGTACTCCTGCTGAGCGGAATCAGGCTGGTCTCCGACACGGGCCTGGACATGTCGAACAGCGTGGCCATCATCAGCCCCATCGAGCTGACATGCTTATCCAGATCCATCCACCCCAACTTCGGCAGCCCAGGGTTGTAGGCATCATTACCCTGCCTGGTACTGGCATCCAGGCTGAAGTTATTGTCGTCACGCCGCCCGTAGGCAAGGTCGATCCCTCCGACATAGGCGATTCGGTTGTCGATTACGACTGATTTCTGGTGGTGAGAAAACGCAACGCCGAGTCCCTTCATATCACTCTGTTGGATAGCCGGCGTGCAGAAGGCGCGAGGGCCGCCCGGCAGACCAGCGTTGAGCTGAAAGACAGCCAGCATGGTCTCGAAGTCGTAAGTACCTACACTGCCGGATGGGCTCAGCCAGGGCATGACATAAATCTTCAAGGTCGACTGGCGTTTGAGAGCCTGATGCAGGCACTGCCAAAGGCTTCGCTTGCCATCGAGCAAGACGTCGTAGTTGACCTGCCAGCCAGTGATAAAAATGCATCGACTGGCTTGATCGATGGAAGCTGCAACGTCCTTGAAGTAGTCACTTCCCGTCGTAAAAAAACGAACCTGATTACCCGTACGCTTGGGTGCAAACAGATTTTCTCCGTTGAGAAAGAAATCCGGAGCGGAGTAGGCCGCATAGGCACGCCCGTCCTGCGCATTAATCTGATTGAGTTCTTTTGCGCGGATCCCGTTGTAGGCAGAGTCAGTTGCCATGAGCATTCATTCCTTGGATTGAAGGTGGGTAAACAGATCGCTACTGCACTGGCTATCCTGCTGACTACGATCTTTCTCCAGCAGCGCATTACCTTTGGAGTTACGACTGACGCAGCTACTGAAGTCCATCGACCCCAGTGCATAACGCTCACTGTCCCAACCCTGCTGCTCCATGTGAACACGCAAGGCTATTCGCTGGCCGGGGTAGCTAAGCCAAAGACTTCGAGGCGCCTGAGCGTATACCTTCGATAGTTGTTTCTGCTGAGTGTCATCAAGCGACACACGACCATCAGCATCAGCCTCACCTTCCATCAGCAACTCGTTCTCGTCACCCCGCTCGATACGCCATGGCGCGTATGCCAAAGGAAAGCCCTCATCGCCTGGAACATCCTGCAGACGAATGTTGAATCGGTATTCGCGTGGATCTGCCGGCTCAGTGATGGACAAGCTGCCCAGGACCTGCTCCAGCACATCCCCCGCCTTGTCGCTATCCGCCGCGCCCGGCAACACGGGTGGCTTGATGCCGATACCCGAGCCCTTGCCCGGCGAGCCGCCGGCATTGAGGCGGGCCAGCGGGCCGGAGATGGTGATGCCGCCCGGGTCGAGCTTGATGAAGCTGCCACCGGCCTTGAGGGTCAGTTCGATGCCGGCCTCGATGACCATTTTCTGCCCGGCCTTGAGGTGGATCTCGCGGCCGGCCTTGGTCAGTTGCGCGGTGCCCAGCTTGATGTGCTGGTCGGTACCCACCGTCAGGTGGTCCTGCGGCTTGACCTCGACCTTGCGCTCGGCGGTGACGGTGAGGTGTTCCTCGGCCTTGAGTTCGGTGTAGCTGTTGGCCTCGACGGTGTCATGGCGCTCGTTGCCGACGCGGATCTTCTGGTCGTGCTCGATGTTTTCGTCCCAGTCGCGCTGGGCGTGGACGTAGATCTGCTCGGCGCCCTTGCGGTCCTCGATGCGCAGTTCGTTGTAGCCTCCGCCGCCAGGGCTGCTCAGGGTCTTGAACACGCTGCGGGTCTTGTTCGCCGGCAGGTCGTAGGGCACCACGTGTTCGGCGTGGTACAGGCAGCCGGTGACCAGCGGCTGGTCGGGGTCGCCTTCGAGGAAGGTGACCAGCACTTCCATGCCGATGCGCGGGATGGTGATGGCGCCGTAGCGATCGCCGGCCCAGCTGGAGCTGACGCGCAGCCAGCAGCTGGTCTTGTCGTCGGCCTGGCCTTCGCGGTCCCAGAAGAACTGCACCTTCACCCGGCCGTATTCGTCGCAGTGGATCTCTTCGCCGGCCGGGCCGGTGACGACGGCCGTCTGGCTACCCAGCACCTTGGGTTTGGGATGCTCGAGTGGCGGGCGATAGGGCACATCCCAGGGCGTGGCGAGGAAACGGTTGCGGTAGCCCTGGTGGAAGTCAGCACCCTCGCTGGAGTCCGCTTCGCCGGTCACGCCACGCAGCAGTCTGGAGAGGCCCTTGCCCAGCACCGAATCACTGGTGATGGACTCCTCCAGCACCTGCGGCTGCTTGCCTTCGTGCAGCACTTCGGTGAGCAGCCAGAGGTCGTTCCACTCGCTGCGTGGGTGTTCGGAGATTTCCAGCAGGTGGCCGCTGAGCAGGCGCGGTTCGTCGCTATTGCCTTGCAATTGCTGATAGTCCGCGCGGTGACGCTCCAGAGCGCGCTTGGCCAGGTGCTTGCCGCGCGCTCGGTCGGTGTAGCGACCGGGGTAATCGTAGTCTTCCAGGTCCGGCAGGCCGTCGTTCTCGCCGGCCTGCTCGCCCTGGTAGGTCGCCTCGAGCAGCAGACGTGGCTGCTCGAAATCGTAGTCGCGCCGCGTGGTACTGCGGGTCCGGGTCTCCAGGCGCAGGGCCAGGCGCTTGATCACCGGGTCGTCGGCGGTCATGCCGCTGTCCTGGATGTAGGGCGTCGGTCGGCCCAGCTTGGCGAATGCCGTCTGATCATCACCAAAGGTCAGCACGTGGCCGCTTTCGCTGTGCTGGAAGTGATAGTGAATACCTTCCTCTTCACACAGGCGCTGGACGAAGTGCAGGTCGCTCTCGTCGTACTGCACGCAGTAGTCGCGCTCGGGGTAGACGGTCGGACCAAGCTGGAACTGGTAGCCACCTTCCACGATGCCGTGCTCTTCGAGCACCTGGGCAACGATCTGCGGCACCGTCAGGTGCTGGAAGATACGCTGGTTGGTGCGGTGTGCCAGGTAACTGAGCTGCGGCACGATGGCCAGCCGATAGCGGGTCATGCGCTTGCCGGACTCGCCCTGTTCGACACGGTGGATGAGGCCGTGAATACCCTCGCCGTTCGGGCTGAAAGCGAGAAAGGCACGCTGGTGCAGCAGGCTTTCCAGATCGATGTCCGGGCGTTCGCTGATCAGCTCCACATCGAAGCGATAGGGCTGGCTGATGGCCTCGCGGCCACTGAACTCGAGCACCTGCAGGTCATGCTCGACGCCTTCGATGTTCAGGCTGAAATGGGTTTCGTTGGCCGGGTTGAACATATACGTATCCTTTCGAGTGAGTCCTTTTCAACAGCCTGTCATGCTCTGCCCAGCCAGCGTTGCAGGCGCGACGCCGGCGGCCGGCGAAATGCCTCCAGCAGCTCGCTGCAACCTATCTGCCGCTGGCCTTCGTCGAAGGCCAGCGCAGTACGCAGGGCCTGCCAGCAATGCAGCGGTACCTGCGCCGGTCGTTGCAGTTGCTTGTCCAGCTCCATGCTCTTGGCCTGCTTGGCGCTGAGGCGACGGAACGGGTGTTGCCCGCCGGCCAGCTCGACCAGGACGCAGGCCACCGCATAGACATCCGCAGCCGCCGACAGGGCGGCGCCCTCGAGCAGTTCCAGGGCAGCGTAGCGTGGCGTCCAGGCGGCGATGCGGTTTCGGCACAAGCGCGGCAAGCCCGGCAACAGGCCCTCCACGGGCTGCCCCAGACCATAGTCGAACAGCCGCAGACCGTCTTCGGCCAACATCACATTGCTGGGTTTCAGGTCGCCGTGCAGCACGCCCAGTTCATGGGAGTAGGCGAGCGCATCGAGCAGGGCGATGGCGATGCTGCGCAACTCGTCCCAGGGCAGGCCCTCGGGTCGTTCGCAGAGCAGCTGATCCAGGGTCAGACCGCGCATCAGCTCCAGCGTGATGAAGGCGCGCTCGCACGTCGTATCCACCTCGAAGCCGAACAGCCGCACCACATGCTGGTGGTTGAGCCGCGAGGTGAGGGCGAACTCGCTGTAGAGCAGGGCATTGGCATCCGGGTACTCGGCGAAGTCGTCGCTGAGGGTCTTCAGCGCGACATAGGGTTCGGGGTCGCCGAACTGCTCGCGCAACAGGTCGCGGGCACGGTACACCGCGCCCATGCCGCCCACGCCGAGCAGGCGTTCGATCTTGTACCGGCCGCCGAGCACGTCCGGCAGTTCGCCCGGCGCCTGGCGCGGCGTTTCGCGCAGGGACGGGCTGGCTGCGGTGGCGGCCAGGGCAACGTAGGTGAGGTCACTGGCTTCGGCGGCTTCGGTCATCGGCGAATCACCACGGCGCTGAGGTTGTCACGGGCCGGGCCGTCGAGTACGCGCTGGAACAGTCGCTCCACGGCCAGGTGTGGCGATGGCAGGTTCAGGCAGGCGCCCAGCTCGTCGGCAGAGAGGCCCTGATAGAGTCCGTCGCTGCACAGCAGGAAGACATCGCCCGGCAATACGTCGAGCTCGAGGATATCCAGCTGCAACGTCTCGCAGGCGCCGATGGCACGCGTCAGTGCATGAGCCGCCGGATGGCGCGCGGCTTCCTGCGGAGTCATGCCCTGCTCGTCGATCAGTTGCTGCTCCAGCGAGTGATCCCGGCTCAGCTGATACAGCCGTGAGCCGCGCCACAGGTAGCAACGGCTGTCACCTGCCCAGACGCAGGCGGCGCGCTCGCCCTCCAGCAACAGGGCGACCACGGTACTGCCGATCACCGTGTCCGGGCGCTCGGCAGTCACCGTCAGCTCCTGGCCGAGACGGTGGTTGAGCCGGTGCAGACTCTGGCGCAGCTGCGCCAGGCGCTGCGTCAGGTCACCTTCCGGTATCTCGGCCAGCTGCTCGACGATCAGACGGCTGGCCAGGGCGCCGTTCTGGTGCCCTCCCATACCGTCGGCCACCACCCAGAGGCCCTGCTCGGGCAGGGCCAGGAAGGCATCCTCGTTGCGCGCCCGCACCTTGCCGGTGTCGGTGCGCGCAGCGCTGCGCCAGGCGTTGGCGACTTCACTCATCAGAGTGTCGCCGGCAACTTGAAGCTGCGCAGCAGGCCGATGTCGAACGGGTTCGGCGAGCGCTGGCTGTGCAGCAGGTAGTTGGCGTGCAGACCGCCGAGGTTGGCCTTGAGGATCAGCACGTCACGGCCGCTGTGGTAGTCCACGTCCATCAGATCGAGCAGGCGGAACAGCGACCAGGGGCCGGTGTTCTTCTCGATGCCGACACGGCGACCGCCGAGCTCCTCGACCACCAGGCTGGTACGGTCCTCGTCGCTTGCCGCCGGCCAGCGGAAGGCCGTCGCGACGATCGGGCCATGGCGATACTCCATCTGCTGGTTGCCGAAGCGGAAGTCGGCGCGGCTCAGGCTGGAGTCCAGCGAGTAGGGCTCGAGCTTGAACAGCACCTGCGGCTCGGCCGGATTCTCGGCGAAGAAGCTGCGGCGGATCACCTGGGCACGGCTCATCTGCAGCAGGAACTCACGCGACAGCGGCAGGCCACGGCCGTCGACGCGACGCAGGCGATACTGGTCGGCGCTGCCGCTGACGAACGGCCGCAGGTAGCTGTCGAAGAAGCGCTCGGCAATGCCCTGAGCCTTGAAAAACTCGCGGAAGTCGGCCACCGCCACGTCGCTCTCGCTATGCGCACTGAACGGGTAGCGCTGCTTCAACGAGTTGTCGTAGGCCGCGTACAGCTCGCTCTGATAGCGCTGGTTGAGGAACTGGTAGGCGTCGTTCAACACCAGGCTCCAGCTGTCCTCGGCCAGCAGCGCCAGCCAGTTGCCCACCGGCTGCGGCAGGCGTGCCGCGGCGCTGCGCACCTGGTTGATAGCGTCGCGCTTGCCGCCCATGCGTGCCTTGGCCATCTCGAACGCGGCCTGGTCGCTGGCACCGGCATTGGCCAGGCTGGCCAGCTGACGCTGCAGGTCATCCAGCGCCTGCAGGCCGGCGGCCAGATCGACACCCGCACCACCGTTCTCGTCGAGCAGCTTGTGCAGACTTTCGAAACGGCGCTCCAGGGTCTTGCGCGCGGTATCCGGGGTGTTCTTGGCCAGGGCCTGCTGCGCCTGCTCGGCGGCGGCACTGGCCAGCTTGGCGGCCTTGCCCACCTTGCCCTTGGCGCCTTCCAGCGCGTCGGCGGCAGCGCCGGCGTCATCGGCCGCCTCGGCGAGCCCCTTGAAGCGGGTGTTGTCACGCACCTCGACGAGCATCTGCAGCAGCGGCGAATTGGCTGCCGTCAAGCCGCCCAGCAACGCGGCGCCACGACCGGCGCTGCCGATCGGCTCCAGGCTGAGCTGGGCGATGGCCTCACCCCAGTAGTTGCCGTAGTCGCGGAAGTACAGCTGCTCCAGCTCGACCATCAGGCGGCTGAGGTCGGCGGCGCTGAGGGTTTCACCCTCGCCCAGCACCCAGTTGTCACGCAGGATCTCGCGCACCAGGTTGGCGCCCTGGGCGGTGAAGGTCTTGCTGTAGCCGGTCTGGGTGTAGAAGCCGGGGATGGCGTAGTCGCTGCCCACGATCAGGGCCGCCTGCGGGCCAAGCTTCTGGCTCAGGCGATAGTCGGGCAGGCTGCGCGCCTGTTCACGCAGCATGCGATAGACCACGTTGGCCAGCGACTCGCTGCGCAGCACCTGGCGCGCCTGGGCGACCAGCTGGGCGTTGAGCGCGTAAGGCGCGAACGACTCGTCCAGCAGGCGGGCGAAGTGCGTGTTCAGGCCATGCTGCGCCGGGCTGTTACCGGTGTAGCGCAGCGACCAGTCGGCGGCCACCCACTCCTTGAGGAAGTCGGCGTCGCGACGCTCTTCCAGGTTGAGCATCAGGTAAGCACGCAGGCTGCCGAGCAGGCGCTCGCGGTCGCTGAGGTTGGCACGAATCTGCGCCTCCAGCTGACGGGCAACGCGCGGCAGCAGCAGGTTTTCCAGTTCGGCACGGTAGGTCGAGTACACGGGCGGATTGACCGCCTCACCCTGGAACAGGCCGGTACGCTGCAGGTAGGAAACGTCACCCTTGGGCGGGAATACCTGGGTCGCGGCGTAGCTGCTGTCCAGCGCCTTGAGGACCTGCAGGGCGTCGTCCTGAGGGTTGACCGCATCATGTTCGCGGGTCAGCTTCTGGGCGATCTCGCGCAGTTCTTCCAGGCGCCCGTGGTTGGCCGAGAAGCCCGTGGCCCAGAGCACGCCGAACAGCGCCAGCACCGCGAAAGCGGTGGCGTACATCGCACGCTGGCCCCAGTCGATACGGCGCACTTCCTTCTGGTCCAGGCTGGCCAGGTCGGCCTCGGGGAAGATCACCCGGCTGAGCAGGTGATGGATGAAACGCGCCCGACCACTGCGGAAGGTCGGCAGCGCGCTACCCGCCAGGCCGAGGTTGCGGCCGATGCCAGCGGTCAGCGGATCGAGCTGCTCGTTGAGCTGCGGCGCACTGGTCAGGTAGAAGCCGCGCAGCTTGCTGGCCCGCTGGTAGCGGTTGCCGGCAAAGGCCAGCTCGACGAACAGGCACAGACGCTCGCCGATCTGGCCGAGCTGGTGCGGGAAGTCGAGGATGCGGCCACGGCGCTGGGTGTCGCGCTCCTGGTGCATGCGCAGGATCACCTGGCTGTTCAGACGGCGCAGCAGTTCTTCGAACTCCTGGCGCACCACGGCCACGTCGGTGGCGTTCTGCTCCTTGCGGAAGCTGGCGCCCAGTACCTGCTCGCTTTCCTCGCGCGACAGCTGGTCGAAGAACTCGTCGAAGCCGAGAATCTTGTCGGCCTTGTTGAGCACCAGATAGACCGGCACGTCGGCGCCGAGGCGCTGATGGATCTCCTGCAGGCGCTGGCGGGTCTGGCGGGCCAGGGTTTCCAGCTCCACCTCGCTGCCGCCTTGCAGCTGCTCGACGGGAATGCTCACCAGCACGCCGTTGAGCGGACGCGCGCGGCGCTGGCGCAGCAGACCCAGCAGGGTGCCCCAGGCACGGCCATCGATCTGCGCATCGGGTTGGGTCAGGTAGCGGCCGGCGGTGTCGATCAGCACGGCGTGATCGGCGAAATACCAGTCGGCGTAACGGGTACCCGAAACGTCCTTGGTCAGACGCTGGTTCTCACCGCGATTGAGCGGGAAATCCAGGCCGGAGAAGTCCAGCAGGCTGGTTTTGCCGCTGCCCTGCGGACCGAGGATCAGGTACCAGGGCAGGTCGTTGCGCCACTTCTCGCTGCGCCCGCGATACAGGCTGGAGCGCTTGAGGGTGCGCAGGGCGTCCTTGAAACGGTGACGCAGTTCGGCCTGTTCCTCGTTGATCTGCTCTTCCCGGCGCATGCGCTCCTGGGCATCGGCATCGTTCTCGGCGGCCTTCTTGCGTGCGGTGGCGCGCCAGCTGGCGAACACCATGGCCAGGCCCCAGAGCAGGAACAGCAGGCTGATGGTCAGCAGGCGGCTGGTGGCGGACTCCCAGAACTTGTAGTCATTGACGGCCAGCAACGGCCCGACGAACCACACCAGCAGCGCGAGAATCAGGACCAGGAGCAGGCTCCAGACCCAGGTCTTGCGGAAAAAGGCGCCAAGTTTGGCGAAGAAGCTCTTCATTTCACGTCATCCATGCTGACACCCGAGGCCGGGTCGAGTTGCTGATACGGCTTGAGGACGGTGTCGCGCTGCTCGCCGAGTACCCAGGCGAAACCGGCGTACATCATCACCAGGCACATCAGGGTGAACAGCGCCACCAGCCACCACGGCACGATGCGCACCAGGCGCCGACGGGTGTCCTTGAGCCCCTGCCAGTGCGGCGAAACTTCACGCGGGACGTCGCCCCGCAGCTGGCGGATCTGCCGGTAGAGGCTGTCGCGCACGGCCTCCAGCTCGAGCATGCCGCGCTGCAGCACGCGGTACTTGCCCTCGAAGCCGAGCGACAGGCACAGGTACATCAGCTCCAGCATCGGCAGGTGCTTGACCGGGTTGCGCGACAGACGCTCGAGCAGCTGGAAGAACTTCTCGCCACCGAAGGTCTCGTTGTGGAACGAGGACAGCAGGCTCATCTGCGACCATTCGCTCTCGTTGCCCCAGGGCGTGGTCACCACGGCCTCGTCGACCACGGTGCACAGCACGTAGCGCGCGGCCATCACCTGGCTGCTCTCGGCGCCATCGTGCAGCGCCCGGTGCTCGAACACCTTGATCTCGCGGGTCAGGCGCTGGTTGAGGGCGTCCAGATCCTCGCTTTCGAAGCTGTGCTTGAGGCGCACCACCTCGGAAAGCAGCGAGGAGGCCGCCGCCACCAGCGGGTTGAGACTGATATTGAAGCTCTCCGCCGGGCGCAGGCGCGCGGCGAAGATCATGCGCTCTTCCAGCTGTTCGAATTTCGGCGGCGCGCTGAAGTCGGTCAGCGGGCTTTCGGCGCGGGCTTCACCCTGGCGGTTGAGGATGACGGTCTTGTCATCCTGGCCGTATTCCATTTCCTTGGTTGTCATGGTCAGTTCCTGATCGCCCAGAATTTCAGCTCAAGCCCGGAGAATTCGCCGGACACGTGGAAGGCGAAGCCGCCGGAGCGTTCCAGCTGCGCCAGTTCCTCGGAGCTGAGCTCCAAGGCGAAGTAGGTCTTGCCCGAGTGGAAGGGAATCTGGCGCGGCGCCACCGGCAGCGGTTTGACCTTGATCCCCGGCAGGTGCAGGTTGACCAGCTGGCGGATACGCTCGACCGGGCCGACCTTGAGGTGGGCCGGCAGGCGCTGACGCAGCTCCTCGGAATCGCACTGGGCGCTGGCGGCCAGCACGAAGCTGGAGGTGCCGAGCAGCTTGTGGTCGTGCAGCGGCGAGACCTGGATGCCGTACTGGCGCTGCTGCAGCAGCAGTTCGATGGCGTGCTGTTCGAGCACCATCGACAGCACCTGGCGGATGGCGTCCATCAGCTTGCGGAAGCTCATGCCCTGGTCGCTGTGCAGGTAGCGGCCCTCCAGGCGCGGACGCTTGGTCTCGCTGGAGAAGGTGGCCAGCTCGCCGAGCAGCCCGACCAGTTCACGGTAGATCTGCTCCGGGTGAACCTGCTCGACCCCCAGGTGGTGGCGCAGGATCGGCTCGTAGCGGTTGATCAGCTGCAGCATCATGAAGTCGCCGACCTCGGCGCCGCCCACCTTGCCCGTGGCGCGGATACGCTCGGCGAGGATGTCGCCACGGTGCGCCAGCATGCTGATCACTTCCTTGAGGCAGCTCAGCAGGTAGCCCGAGGCCTGGAAGTTGACGTAGGTCGGGCTGAACTCCGGGTCGAGGCTGATCACCCCGTCAGGCGTGGTGTCGAGCACGTCGCACAGCTTGATCCGCACGTAGCCCTGGTCGCTCTGCTGCTCGCCGAGCAGCAGGCGGAAATCCGGGCGGCCGGTGCTGACCTGGCTGACGCTGCTGTCACCGGCGTTGGAGTCGGTCACTTCCTCGTCGAAGGCGATGTAGCGGGCCAGCACGTCCTGCTGTTCGGAACGGCGGCTCTCAATATGGTTGCCCGTGACCAGCGGCAGCGCCAGGTAGACCGGGGTATTGCCGGTATTCGGCGGCACGTCCAGGCCCAGCGGCTCGCGCTCGGCACCGAGGTCGAAGAGGCTGCCGTCAGGCAGCACGCCGCTGGCCTTGCTCACCACCAGCTTGCCCATGTTGAGGAACTGGCGGTCGATCTCCAGCTCGAAGAACCCCCAGGCGTAGCTGGCCAGTTTCTGCGTACGCAGCTTGAGCTGCTGATCGACGTAGCGATCGTTCTGCTGGAAGTGCTGCGGGCGCAGCAGCATGCCTTCCTGCCAGATGACTTTGTGCTGGCTCATCGACTCTGCTCCTGCTCGTCGTCGAGGTTGCGGATGCCGCGCTCGTCGAGGCGCAGGTTCGCCGCGTTGCGCTCCTGCTCGTCGATGTCGATCACGAACCGCCAGCTGGCTTCCGGCAGGTCGCGGTAGGCGGCGAGCACGCCGACGTAACGGCTGCCTTCCTGCACCGAGAGCTTCAGTTCACGGGTTTCACCCGGGCGCAGCTCCAGCTCTTCCTGAGCCACCAGGTCCGGGGCCAGGGCCTCCTTGGGACGCTGGTAGAGGGAGAAGAAATCGGCGTTCTCGAAGGCGACCGGGTGCTTGAGCTCCATCAGGCGCACCACGATCGGCGACGGACGACCATTGAGGTCGGGATTGAGCTGATCGCTGCCGGCCAGGCTCAGGTCCAGCTTGGTCATGTGCGAGTAGGGCGACAGCGCGGAGCAGCCGCTCAGGGTCAGCAACAGGGCGCACAGCGCCAGAGAAAACAGGCGAGGCATGGGCATCATCCTTGAAGGTCGGTATTGAGGGTGGCGATCAGGCGGACCTGTTCTTCGTAGGCATTGGCGAAGTCGCGGGCGAACAGGCGATCGCTCCAGTCGTCGTTCTGCTCCAGCGAGGCATGCAGGCGACGGTAGGCACGCCAGCGGCTGCCGTCGGTGGCCAGCAGCGGCTTGCGTCCGCTGCGCTCGAAGCGCAGGGTCAGTTGCTCGGGGTCGAACTGCTCCAACATGCCTTTGACCGCCGCACGGCTGGCGGCGAGCAGCGCCACCTGGTGTGCCTGCAGGTCACGGAAGCTGCGGCTGATGGCCTGCTCCGCGGGCAGTTGCCCGGCCTTGCCGCCACGCAGCAGGGCGCCCAGCGTCTCGCTGCTGTCCAGGCCGTGCTTGAGCGGGTTGTTGCCGGCACTCTGCACCGTGGTCAGGGCCAGACGCAGTTCGTTCTTCAGCTCGCTGCGCGTACGCAGTGCCTGCTGCAGGCTGCCGACGCTCTGCTTGAGCAGCCGGGCGGCATTCAGCGCCAGGGCCTGACGCGCGTCTTCGTCGAGGTCGTCGAGGCGAACCCCGAGCGCGTCGGAGAATTTCTCCCAGAAGCTCGGCGGCAGGCGCTCGGGCTCCGGCGCAGGCTTCGGTTGCGGCGCGGGCTGCGGCACGACCAGCTCGGGAACCAACAGGTTTTCCTCGTCGATCTGCGCATAGTCGCGCTGCTGCGCATGGGCGGTGTCGGGCCGCAATACGGCGGTCAGGTCATCCACCTCGGCGTAGACGCGCTCCTGCTGATCCAGGGCGGTCAGCGGGTCGAGGTCGAGAAAGGCGTCGTCGGGGATGATGCTGCCGGCGGCCTGCGGCAGGCCGATATCGCCCTCGAACATCGCCGGGTCCTGAATCAGCCGAGCGCGGATCTCGAAGTCGCCCAGGCAGTAGACGCTGCCGTGCTCGATACGCTGCGGTCGACCCTTGCCGAGACTGGCGCCGCTGTCTTTGAGGGCGATGCCGTTACTGCTGGTGTCGGTCAGGTAGAAGGCGCCATCACGGTAGCTGACTTCCGCATGACGGCTGGACAGCACGCGCTTGCGATCCGGGATCACCCAGTCGCATTCCTCAGCGCGGCCAATCACCCCGCCGGCCTGCTTGAAGGTCTTGGTGGTCAATAGACCTGGCACGAACTGCTGTGCGCTGACCACATCGAATACCAGTTCCATGGTGAACCTACTCCTTGCGGTCAGTGGCCGCGTTTCTCGGCTTGCGGATCGCCCAGCGGGCGGTATTGATCGTCGCTGAACTTGTAGTTGCCGGAGCAGCCGGCCAGAACGATGGCCAGCGCCAGCAGGGCGGCGGCGCGATAGCGATGCAACATGGAATGCGCTCCTAGGAGGTAAGTGGATAAGAAACGGGCGAGCATGCTCAGACCTCGCTCGGGCTGATCTTCAGCCGATTCATGCGGTACAGGAGGGTGCGCCGGGGCAGACCCAGTTCGTTGGCGGCGTTGGTCTGGTTGCCGCGGTTCTTGCGCAGGCAGTCGAGCAGCAGGTTGCGCTCGAGGCGATCCATGCGCTCGCGCAGGCTCAGCGGCTCGTTGCCCGTGCTCTGCATCTGTTCGAGGTTGAAGTGCTCGGGCAGCAGCTCTCCGCCTTCGCAGAGCAGCACCGCGCGCTCGACCAGGCCCTTGAGTTCGCGCACGTTGCCTGGGAAGCCATAGCCGGCCAGGTGCCCCAGCGCGGCGTCGCTCCAGCGGCAGGCATCTCGCTGCAGCAGGCCGCTGGCCGTGCTGGCGAAATGACGCGCCAGCAGCAGGATGTCCTCGTCGCGCTCGCGCAGCGGCGGCAGCTCGATGGGGAAGTGCGACAGGCGATAGAACAGGTCCTCGCGGAAGCGGCCGTCCTCGACGCGCTTGCGCAGTTCCTGATGGGTGGCGGCGACGATGCGCACATCCACCTTGTGCGTTTCGCTGCTGCCCAGGGGGCGCACTTCGCCTTCCTGCAGCACGCGCAGCAGCTTGGCCTGCAGCGCCAGCGGCATGTCGCCGATCTCGTCGAGGAACAAGGTGCCGCCGTCGGCTGCATCGAACAGGCCCGGCTTGTCACGGTCGGCGCCGGTGAAGGCGCCCTTGCGATAGCCGAACAGCTCGCTTTCCAGCAGGTTCTCCGGCAACGCCGCGCAGTTCTGCACGATGAATGCCTTGCTTCGCCGCGCCCCGCAATCGTGGATGGCGCGGGCGACCAGTTCCTTGCCGGTGCCGGTCTCGCCGGTGAGCAGGACGCTGACCGGGCTGTGCAGCACCTTGCCGATCAACTGATAGACGCGGCGCATGGCCTGGCTCTGGCCGAGCAGGCCATAGCCACTGGCGCAGGGCGTACCGGGAGCGGAGGCCACGGGCGCGGCCAGCGCCTCGCCGTCGGCCGTCGGCGCACGCAGGCGCCGCAGCAGGTGCAACTGAGCCAGGGCGAAGCCACCCAGCTGGGCGAAGGAACTGGCGAAGCCCTGCAGGATGCGCCGCTCGTGGCTGGCGACCAGCAGCAGGCCACGGACGTGACCGGCGCCGTCATGCAGCGGCAGGCACAGCAGGCTGCGCCAGGCACGGTTGGTCTCCGGCAGGCAGGCGATGGAATGCAGCGCGCTGTCCAGTTCGGTGATGCACAGCACCTGGTTCTGGCACAGGCAGTACTGCAGCAGCTGCTCGCCGTCGTAGTCGCTGGGCAGGCTGGCCGCCTCACGCGGTTGCAGCACGCCATCGAGCCACTCGGCCGTCAGCGCCAGCCGGGTATTGGTGTGGTCCAGCAGGTAGAGCTGCCCCAACGCGCAGTCGGCCAGCTCCGCTGCCGCGCGCACCAGGCCGGCGAGCAGGCTCTCGGCACTGGCCGCTCCAGCCAGCTCGGCATAGCGGCCGAGCAGGGCCTCGGCGTAGCGCAGGGGTTGCGGGACTTCGGCGAACATCGGCGGCACCTCAGACGAACTCGCAGGTCACGGCCGAATCGGCGTCCAGCGTGGCGTGCACACGTTGCAGGGTCTCCCCTGCGGCCATGGCGTCGAGCAGGCGGTCGACCACCAGCGGCTGCAGGTGCTGGTCGATCAGGTGATCGATCAGGCGGGCACCGCTGTCGCCATGGGTGCACCGTTCGGCCAGGTGCTCGACCAGACCGTCGCAGTGGCTGAACGCGAGCTGGCGACGCGCCAGGCGCTCGCCGAAACGGGCCAGCTTGAGGCCGACCAGCTGGCGCAGCAGGTCGCCGTCCATGGGGTAGTAGGGCACCACACGCATGCGCCCGAGCAGCGCCGGCTTGAAGTGCTGGCTGAGCTGCGGACGAATGGCCAGCTCCAGGTCCTCGGCCGCCGGACGCTCGCCGCCGGCACAGAGGCTGGCGATGCGCTCGCTGGCCAGGTTGCTGGTCATCAGGATCAGGGTGTTGCGGAAGTTGATCTCGCGGCCTTCGCCGTCGTTGGCCACGCCCTTGTCGAAGATCTGGTAGAAGACGTTCATCACGTCCGGATCGGCCTTCTCCACTTCGTCGAGGAGAATCACCGAGTAGGGCTTCTGCCGTACCGCCTCGGTGAGCATGCCGCCCTCGCCATAGCCGACGTAGCCGGGCGGTGCGCCGATCAGGCGCGAAACGGTGTGCTTCTCCTGGAACTCGGACATGTTGATCACGGTGAGGAAGCGCTCGCCGCCGTACAGCAGGTCGGCCAGGGCCAGCGCGGTCTCGGTCTTGCCGACACCACTGGGGCCGACCAGGAGGAACACGCCCACCGGCGCATCGGGCTTGTTCAGGCCGGCGGCGGTGGCGCGCATGGCCTTGTCCAGCGCCTGGATCGCCTGCTCCTGGCCGCGCACGCGCTGGCGCAGGTCGTCGGCAAAGGTGATGACCTTGGTATTGTGCTCACGGGCCAGCTGGCTCAGCGGCACCCCGGTCCAGTGGCTGATCACTTCCGCCACCAGGCGCGGGCAGACTTCGAAGCTGACCAGGCGCTCGCTGGCCTGGGCGCTGGCCAGTTCGACCTGAATGGCACGCAGTTGCTCTTCCAGTTCTTCCAGGCTCGCACGCGGCGCTTCAGCCGACTCGTCGCTGGGTGCCTCGTCGCCGGCCAGGCGGGCGGCGGCGCATTGCTTGCGCTGCTCCAGCAGGCGCTCGGCCAGCTCACGCTGCACACTCCAGCGCGTTTCCACCTGCTCCAGCTCGGCGCGCGCGGCAACCAGACGACTCTCCAGGGCATCCAGCGCTTCGCCGTCGATGTTCAGGCCCGCATCCAGGTCCCGGCGCATGGCCTCGCTCTGACGCTCGCCCTCGGCGATCTCGCCACGCAGGCGCTCCAGCGCTTCGGGGGCCGCCGCCAGGCTGATGCGTACACGGGCGCAGGCGGTGTCGAGCACGTCCACGGCCTTGTCCGGCAGCTGGCGACCGGCCAGGTAGCGCGCCGACAGTTCGGCGGCGGCGACCACCGCATCGTCGCGCAGGTAAATGCCGTGGCTCTTCTCGTACACCGGCGCCAGGCCGCGCAGGATGGTCACTGCCTCCTCCACGGTCGGCTCGTGCAGCTGCACCGGCTGGAAGCGGCGGGCCAGGGCCGGGTCCTTCTCGAAGTACTTCTTGTATTCGCTCCAGGTGGTGGCGGCGATGGTGCGCAGCTCACCACGGGCCAGGGCCGGCTTGAGCAGGTTGGCGGCATCGCCGCTGCCCGCCTGGCCACCGGCACCGATCAGGGTGTGGGCTTCGTCGATGAACAGGATGATCGGCTTGGGCGAGGCCTTCACTTCATCGATCACGCCCTGCAGACGACGCTCGAACTCGCCCTTGACGCTGGCACCGGCCTGCAGCAGGCCGAGGTCCAGGCACAGCAGCTCGACGCCCTTGAGCACCTGCGGCACCTCGCCGGTGGCGATGCGCAGGGCCAGGCCTTCGACGATGGCGGTTTTGCCGACGCCGGCCTCGCCCACCACGATCGGGTTGTTCTTGCGGCGACGGGCGAGGATATCGACCATCTGGCGGATCGCGCCGTCACGGCACAGCACCGGGTCGAGCTTGCCGTCGCGGGCCTGCTGGGTGAAGTTGTGGGTGAAGCGCGCCAGGTTCGACTCGCCAGGCGCGGCCGGCTTGCCGCCTGCGCTCTGCGGCTGCTGGCTGAGGGCGAAGTCACGCAGCCGCTCGGCATTGAGCTTGCCGAGCAGGGCCTGGTAACGGCTGCCGGCATAGCGCATGGGGTTGCGCAGCAGGGCGAGGATCAGCGCCGCCTGGTCGATCTGGCTGGCGCCCAGCTCCAGGTTGGCCACCAGCAGTGCATCCTGCAGCCACTGCACCAGCTCGGCGCTGAATACCGGGTTGCGCGACTCGCTGTGCTCGCCGCGCGGCTGCAGCGCCTGGGCCAGTTCACCGGCGTCCAGCTCGGCATCCTGCAGGGCACGCGCCAGCAGGCTCTCCGGGCGCTCCAGCAGACCCAGCAGCAGGTCTTCGACGAGGATCTTGTTGCCGCCACGCACCACGCAGCGCTCGGCGGCCATCTCCAGGTCGCGCTTGCTCGCGGCGTCCAGGGCTTGAACCAGTTGTTGCAGGTCGACGTTGATCATTTCATCTGTCCTTAATGAATCTTGCTGCCGAGCGTCACCAGGCCGTCGGCGTTCTCACGACCGAGCCAGGTGGTCCAGCCCAGCAGGCAGGGGTTGCCTTCGCCGATGCGCAGGTCGCGGATTTCGTCCTGACGCAGCTCCAGGCGGATGTCGTAGTCCAGCGGATCGCGCAGGGTGAAACGCACCAGCGCGCACAGCGGCTGGTACCCCGTGCCGATCGGCAGGAATTCGTGAAAGCGTGTCCAGCCCAGCTGGCGCACGTGGATGCGGAACTTGCCGCCACGGTCGCGCACGCGCTCACCGAGCACGGTGTCCTCGCCCAGCAGGCTGTTGGCGCGGCCGAGGCGATTGCGCTGCTCCTCCAGCACCACCACCTGGCGCTCCAGGCACTGCTCGATAAACAGCTCGGCATGCTTGAAGTAGTAACGCAGCACCGACTCGATCAGCGCTGCGGAGTGGGCGCGCAGGCTGAGCAGGCCGAGGTAGGGCAGCAGGCGCTTCCAGTTCAGCTCCTGGGCCTGGCGAATCTGCTCGCTGCCCAGCCCGATCAGGGCGAACAGGTGCGCCGAGAACGCATCCAGCGCACCGCTCTGGAAGCAGGCGCGATAGCGGTACTTGCGCCAGATCGGCAGCAACAGGCGTTGCAGGCGGTTGTTGAACAGGTCGAGGAAGTCGCGCGTCGGGTTGCCGTCCTCGCTGTCACCCAGGGCCTGCTCGCTGTAGAACGCCGGCAGCGGCGAGCCGCCACCGAACAGGCCGACCAGGTTGACGCGCATGCGCGCCCGCAGCTCGCCATGCTCCTCGAAGAACTGCACGCGATCGATATCGCTGCCCGGAAAGCCCAGGCTCGGGTTGGCCTGGAATTCCAGGTACTCGTACAGGCGCTCTTCATCCAGATGCGGATGGGCGGCCCCGAGGCGCTCCAGCACCAGCTGCACGGCCTGGAACAGGCTGTACTCGCGGATGCCTCGGCTGAACCGATTCAGAGTAGGGGCTGCTGCCCCATACGTGGCGTCCATTTGTACAACTCTCCCTGTGTGCTCTGTACCTGCAGCTCGTGATACGAGTTGAGGCTGGCGTACAGCGCGAAAAATTCATTGAGTACCGAAGCGAAGAGGAACAGGTCGCCTTCGCCCAGGTAGCCCTCCGGGTTCATCACCAGTTCGGTGCGCACCCCGCGCACTGGCAGGCCACGGTGCAGGCGGTCGACATGGCGGTGGCCGATCTTCTTCAGGCCGCCCAGCAGGCGCTTGCTGACTCGCTCGGCATGCTGGTCGTAGTAGCGCGGCAGGTCGTAGGTCTCGAGGATCACCTTGAGCGCCTCGACGTTGGCCAGCGACAGGTAGTTCAGCGACATGTTGGAAATCAGCTTCCAGAGGAAGTCGCGATGCAGCGGTGGCGCGTAGCACGGCGTGACCGCGCTGATGTTGCGGAAACTGAGAAAATCCGGGGTGTCCTCGCTGGGCAGGCAGATGTCGCCCAGGCTCAGCTGACGCGGCAGGTTCTGGTTGGTGCAGGTCAGCTCGATGGACAGCGTCTCGTGGCGGTCCAGGTTGCGCAGGCCGAAACTGAGCCAGGTCTCCAGGCCATCACCGAGCATCGACGGCTGCTGGCGCACGCTGTAGTGCGGGCGCGCCATCGGCACGTCGAAGCTGGGATCGTGCTCGAACGACTCGAACGGCACGTACTCCTCGTAGCCCATGCCGCCCGGCTTCCAGCCGGTGACACGGTCGACCGAGAACACGCCGCAGTGCTGTGCATCGAACTCGGCGGGCAGCAGCAGGTACTGGTCCTGCTTGCCGTCGAGGCGGATGGGAATGGCGTCATGCTGGAACAGGTTGACCACCGGCGTGCAGTACAGGCGGACGTTTTCCAGGGTCGGGCGAATACGCTGCACGCCGGCCTTGTGGATATCGAAGCGCAGCTCCAGGCCGCGCGCCTGCTTGAGCAGGTCCTCGGGCAGGCTGTTGACGGCATCCAGGCCGAGCAGGTCGACGAACAGGAACTTCTCCTGGAAGGCGAAGTACTCCTGCAGGTAGCGGTAGCCGCGGAAGGTATTGAGCGGGTAGGGAATCAGCGCCTCGTCTTCGGCGAAACCTACCGGCTGCACCAGCTCGGGCTTGAGCTGGAGGGTGCCGAGGGCCTGGCCGAAGGCATCCAGCAGCGGCTTGCCTGCGGCATCGAGGGGCACCACCTGGATGCCACCGAGGTTGCGCAGCAGCGCCAGATAGAGCATCTGGCCGATGTATCGCTCGCCGGCCAGGTGCAGGCGCAGCTTGTTCAGGCCGATCTCGCCAATGTGACCATCGGCGGTCATGCCCAGGCGCAGGCTGAGCAGCGCGCCATCGCCCTTGACCGAGTAATCCAGGCCGGTCAGCGACAGCGGCAGCACCTCGGTGGGGAAGCACGTGCGGAAGCGGCAGGTAACGCCCTCGATGGCCTTGGCTTCCACCGGCGTACCGCGATTGACCGGCAGCGCCGGGCCGGGCCGGGTCAGCGGATCGAACTGCAGCATGCTGAAGGCCGGCAGCGGGCGCATGTAATTCGGCCACAGCAGGTGCATCAGCGAGTGAGTCAGCTCCGGCAGCTCGTCATCGAGCTTCTGCCGCAGGCGCCCGGTGAGGAAGGCGAAGCCCTCCAGCAGGCGCTCGACGTCCGGATCGCGTCCCGCCTGGCCAAGGAACGGCGCCAGCGCCGGGCTGCGCTCGGCGAAGCGCTTGCCCAGCTGACGCAGGGCAGTGAGTTCGCTCTGGTAGTAATGGTTGAAAGACATTAGCGGGCCTTCTCCATGGCCGATTCGGTGCATTGCCAGAGGCTGTCCGGCATCTCTTCTTCGCGCTCTGCGAGGTGTTCCGGCTGCAGCAGCAGCCGTGGCAGCTTCATCGGTTCTGACGAGCATCCCTGCAGGCTGATCCAGCCGCAGCGACGCGTGTGATAACCCGGGGCACTGACCGAGAGCGCGGTCAGGCAGCGTGGCGCATCGGCCAGCCGGGCCATCAGGCGATGGTCGCGTCGCTCGGCAAAGGCGAAGTGCCCAGCGGAATCGCTGAGGGTTTCGGATAGCCACGACGCGTCACTGCGAACCTGCAGCTCGAGCGTGGCGCCCGCCACGCCCAACCCTGTCTCGGCAGACAGCACACGGCCCTCGATGGCAGCGTTCCGGATCACCGAGTGCGGGTAGGGAACACAGGCACCGAGTGCAGAGAACGCAGCGAGCATCACGCTGAAGCCCAGTGTTCCCTGAGGCGCAAAGTCGCCCTGATAGCCATGATGGAAAGACATCAGACAGACGACTCCAGGTCATTGCCGGCAAAGGCGTCCTGCAACTGCACATACTCACGCCAGGCTTCAGGGTGAGCGGGGTTGTGCAACCAGTCGCTGCGCTGCTCCTGAGTCAGGGACTGCCAGTAAGGCCACCAGCAGTGATGCCACCAGTGCTCGAGATTGCCCTGCAGGCTACCCAGGCCACTGGCGTCGACATGGGGAAAGAGTTCCCATGGCGCGGGCGGTACGGGCAGAGGACTCGAGGACGGGTTCATCACCGACATCTCAACCACCGATCAACACGGTGCCGGAGCCTGCAACCACGGTATTGCCATGGCTACCGACGCTACCGACCACCGCCGCCGGCTTGCCGTTGATCAGCACGGTGGGAATCACCGCGCCGGCCATGGCGCCGCCACAGGCGGAGGCATCGCCCATGCGCGCGGCGGGCAGGGCGTCGAACAGCACGTCGGGCGAGCCGGCGGCGATCGGGTTGGTGCCGTGGCCCGGGATCGGGCATGCGGTGGGATCACTCAGGCGAGCGGCGGGTTTACCGGACATGGGAGGCTCCTGGGTTGACGTTGACCTGACCGCTGCCATCCAGGCTCGCGGAGAAACTGACCTGACGCTTGATACCGTCCATCTCCAGCATCGCGTCGATGGCGAAGGCCTGACGCAATGGGTCATGGGTGCGCGGCAGGGAAATCACGCGCACCTGGGACAGTCTGGGTTCGTACGCTTCGATGAAGCGTTCGATGGCGATACGCGCCTGCTGCAGCGAGTCGTGCAGCGACAGGCGCATATCGTTCAAATCGGGCAACCCGTAGTCGGGCAGCGTCTGCACGCTGCCCGCACGGGTGCTGAGCATCTTGGCCAGATGGGCAGCCACCGAGGCCATGGCGGCGACCTCGCGGCTCCAGCCGGCACGTTGGCCGGCCTCGCCACCGAGGCGCTCGAACAGGCTGCCGTAGGCCATCGATGCTTACTCCTTGTCCAGCTTGCCGACCAGCGACAGGGTGAAGTCGGCACCCATGTACTTGAAGTGCGGACGCACGTTCAGGCCGACGCGGTACCAGCCCGGCTCGCCTTCGACATCGCTGACGATGACCTGGGCGGCACGCAGCGGACGACGGCTACGCACTTCGGCGCTCGGGTTCTCCTGGTCGGCCACGTACTGGCGGATCCACTTGTTCAGTTCCAGCTCGAGGTCGGTGCGCTCTTTCCAGGCGCCGATCTGCTCGCGCTGCAGCACTTTCAGGTAGTGGGCCAGACGGTTGATGATGAACATGTACGGCAGCTGGGTGCCCAGCTTGTAGTTCAGCTCGGCGGTCTTGCCTTCTTCGCTGATGCCGAAGAACTTCGGCTTCTGCGCCGAGTTGGCGGAGAAGAACGCGGCGTTGTCGCTGCCCTTGCGCATGGTCAGGGCGATGAAGCCTTCCTCGGCCAGTTCGTACTCGCGGCGGTCGGAAACCAGCACCTCGGTCGGGATCTTGGTCTCGATCTCGCCCATGCTCTCGAAGTGGTGCAGCGGCAGGTCTTCAACCGCGCCACCGCTCTGCGGGCCGATGATGTTCGGGCACCAGCGGAACTTGGCGAAGCTGTCGGTCAGACGGCTGGCGAAAGCGTAGGCGGTGTTGCCCCACAGGTAGTGCTCGTGGCTGTTGGCCACGTTTTCCTTGTAGACGAAGGTCTTCACCGGGTTGTCTTCCGGGTCGTACGGGTTGCGCAGCAGGAAGCGCGGTACGGTCAGGCCGACATAGCGGGCGTCTTCCTGTTCGCGGAAGCTCTGCCACTTGGTGAACTGCGGGCCTTCGAAGTGATCCTTGAGGTCCTTCAGGTCCGGCAGGCCGGTGAAGGTTTCCAGGCCGAAGAATTTCGGGCCGGCAGCAGCGATGAACGGCGCGTGGGACATGCAGGCCACCGAGGCGACGTACTGCAGGGTCTTGACGTCCGGGGCGCTCGGATCGAAGAAGTAGTTGGCGATCAGGGCGCCGACCGGCTGACCACCGAACTGGCCGTACTCGGCGGTGTAGATGTGCTTGTACAGGCCGGACTGAACGATTTCCGGGCTGTCTTCGAAGTCATCGAGCAGATCCTGCTTGGAGGCGTTGAGGATCTCCAGCTTGATGTTCTCGCGGAAGTTGGTGCGATCCACCAGCAGCTTGAGGCCGCGCCAGGAGGATTCCAGGGACTGGAACTGCTGGTGGTGGAGAATTTCGTCCATCTGCCGGCTGAGCTTGGCGTCGATCTCCGCGATCATGCGGTCGACCATGGCCTTTTTCACCGGCTCGTTTTCGTTCTGCGGCTTGAGCAGCTCTTCGATGAAGGCCGACACGCCACGCTTGGCGATGTCGTAGGCTTCGTCGTCCGGAGTCAGCTTGGTTTCAGCGATGATGCGGTCGAGGATACCGAGGTCGGCGGCGCTTTGGCTGCTTTCTACGGCTGCGCTGGTCGTGCTCATGAATATGCGTCCTTGTCAGTGAGTATCAGGAGTCGAGCTTGTCTTTGGCGGCCAGGCCCAGTTCGCCGAGCACGCGGTCACGCGAGTCGTCGTCGGAGAGCACGCTCTCGATGGCCTTGCGGAAGGCCGGGGCGTTGCCCAGCGGGCCTTTCAGGGCGACCAGGGCGTCGCGCAGTTCCATCAGCTTCTTCAGCTCCGGGACCTGATCGACCAGGTTGGCCGGGTTGAAGTCCTTCATGGAGTTGATCTTCAGCTGCACGGCCAGCTCGTCGTCGGTCTCTTCGTCCTGCAGACGGTTCGGTACGGCGAAGGTCAGGTTCAGTTCCTGCTTGGCCAGCACTTCGTCGAAGCTGTTCTTGTCGATGCTGATCGGCTTGCGGTCTTCGATCTTGCGATCGTCAGCGCGCTGGGTGAAATCGCCGAGCACCATGAGCTTCAGGGGCAGTTCGATTTCTTCCTGGGCGCCGCCAGTGGCGGGTTTGAAGGTGACGTTGATGCGTTCCTTGGGGGCTACCGAGCCTTCTTTGGCCATGGGTGTTCTCCTTTGCGTTGATGGCCCGGAGGCCTTGATTGGCGTATTGGCGCCTTACTCCAGCACCACCTCGAGATCGAGGTGGCACAGCCTGCGATAGATCTCGTCCTTGCTGTCACGCACCGCATGGTTCTGCGGCAGCAGCTCGCAGCAGTTGTGCAGCAGACGCAGCACGTCCAGGGCGAGATCGGGTTCCCACTCGCCGAGGCCGGAGGCCTGCAGCGTCTGGTCGAGCGATTCGAGTTGGGTCTTGGCCAGGTCGTACTTCTTCGCCGCAAAGCACAGACGGGCCAGGGTCAGTTGCCAGAAGAAGCGTTCGCGGCCGCCGCGGGCGCGCGACATGCCCTGCTTGAGCTGCTGCACGGCGGGCTTCAGGCCGTCCTTGCGCAGGCCAGGCAACACCTGCTGCAGGGCCTCTTCCCATGGCGGCGTGACGCCTTGCTCAGTGGCGCTGGGCTTCTTCTCGACTTCCGGGGCCTGCAGGTGCGGCAGCACGTGAGCGCCGATCCAGGCACGGGTCTCGGCGTCGGCGAACGGCACGCCGTCGTGGAAGCGCAGTTCGTCGAGACCGGGCACGCGCTGCAGGAACAGCGCCAGCTGGATCTCCACCTCGCGCACGGCCTGCTCGGCCTTGAGCTCCTGCAGGCACTCCCAGACCAGGCGCTGGCCATCGAGCCAGAACGGCGCACGCGCGATGCTGGCCTCGAGGTCGGCCAGCAGGTCGGCATAGGCGCCCTGGGCGAAGCGCTCCTTATAGGACGCCAGCTTGTCGGCAGGCAGGCCACGCAGGGCGGTGATCTGTTCAGCGTTACGCTCCGGCAGCGACTCGATGGGCAGCCAGAGCAGGGTGCGTGACAGGCGCAGCGGCTTGAGGTCGGTGGCCTTGTTCTTCAGCCACCAGCTGCACAATGGCCGAGCCGCGTCCTGCTGGGTGCGCAGGGCCTTGTGCGCATCCTTCTCGCTCTCGATCGGGCCAGTGCCGGTGATGATCTGGGTCGCGACCTGCTTGACCTGCGCAATCGCCGCTCCCACCGCGCCGGGCTCGGCCTGGCCCTGGCTGGCGCGCTTGATCTGCTCGTCCAGGCGCCGGCACAGCGGCAGCAGCAGGGGCGAGTCCTCGCCCAGGTGGCTGGACAGGCTGGCTTCGAGCCCGTGCAGGTGCTCGGCGATGCGCCGGAACAGCGGCAGCTGCTCGCTGATCGGCACGTGTTCGGCCAGCGCCTGTTCCAGGCGGGGCAGCAACCAGTTGATGGCGGCGGTGCGGGTACGGGCCTTGCGCGGATGCAGCTCGTGCCAGCGCTGTTCGCAGAGGTAGTGCAGCAGGTTGAGGCCGGCCTGAAGACCGGCGAAGGATTCGCGCTGGAACAGCCCCCAGGTCAGCCAGGTGGCGGCCCGCAGGTCCTTGGACTGGGTGCTCAGCAGGCTCTCGCTGCCCTCACGCACTTTCTGCCAGTCGATGCCGCCGGTTTCATGCAGGGAGGCCGCTTTGCCGAGTTCGGTTTCCAGCAATTCGTATTCACTGGAATAGCGCACATCCTCGCCGGCGAAGTTGCCTTCATTAATAGGCGTCCTGGCCAGATCGAGATAATGCGCTGTCAGCTTGCTGGAGTACGTCATTCCATGACTCGACTATTAAAGTGGGCAACTTCCACGGCATCGCAAACGGCCATCCGGCCATCGCAAAAACACCGCAGTGCGCAACTTTTTGCGCAGCTGTTTGTGCAACAACTTGCGCAAGATCCTTATGAGTCGGGCATCCTAGCCCCATGATCGAAGGTGGGCAACCGCCCAAAGTGTGAAATGCCTAACATTCGTCGACATCTTCCGGATTATTGCCGGAACGTCAGTACCTGGTATTTGTCGCGCACTTCCAACAAGTTGTTATCGATGTTTTGCCGTACGGATAAGTTCTTCGATAGTTGTAGGAAATAACTTACTAGCAAATTAGTGGCGCATCACATTTGATGGCTTATTGATATTGTCCTTTTGTGATGCCGACCACTGTTTGCAGTGCTGGCTTTATGCCAGAGCGACAGCTGGGGACGACGCCCGTCAGGGCGCCGTAGCCTCGCTGGACAGGCGTAGCTGCAATCGATGCCGTTCGTCGCTTTCCAGCTGCACGACATCCTCCAGCAGGTTGGCGGTCTCGATGCACAGCATGTTCTGCCAGGCCTCATCGGGAAACTGCGACAGGCGCCTGGCCTTGTCGACCCACGGGTTCCACAGCACCGCCGAGCGTGACCCGGTGCTGTCCAGGTGAATGCGCCGCCCCCAGGCCGGGTCGACGATGCTCAGGCGAGCCGGTGTGTCGAGGTAGATGCGGTCGGTCTCGCCGGCGAATCCTGGCGCGGCCTCCTGGCGCAGCTCCTGCCAGTCCTGCAGGGTGTCGATGTAGCGGCACCCCTGCAGCCCTTCCACGTGAACCTGGCGCACGTCGCTGACGGCGAAATAGGTGTGCAGTGCCTGGCTCAGGGTCAGCGGGTGGTCGCTGCGATTCTGCGTCTCCAGGCGCAGCTGCAGGTCGTCTCCCAGGCGGATGTCGAAGTGCACGGCGGCATCGCGCGGCCAGCCGGGCAGCGGCTGTTCGCGGCTGTCGAAGGCAAAGCGCAGGTTGACCGCGCCATCCTCCTCGGCGATGCCCAGCAGTTGCCAGTCCAGGCCACGGACCAGGCCGTGCGCCGGCGCCTCGTCGTGCTGATAGTGCGCTTGCACCGCCTCGGGGTTGCGCCGCAGATCGCCGAACCAGGGCCAGCAGACGGGCACGCCGCCACGCACGCTCTGGCCATGCCGATAGGCCGCGTCGGGGCTCAGCCAGATCAGCGGGGGCTGGTCATCCTGCTGGTAGCTGAGAATCTGCGCGCCCTGCTGGGCAACCAGCAGCTCGCTGCGCTGCGCCCGTATGCGCCAGCAGGTGAGCTGGTCCAGCTCCACGCGTTCGACTTGGGTCTTGCTCATGAGGGCCTCTCGCTCCACGAAGTAGGGTCTGGTTGAAGCATGCCGTGCACAGGAAGCAAAAACGCCCGTCACAGGGACGGGCGTCTGCTCACTGCAAGCTATGACCTACGGACCATAAACCTGTTCCGGCAGCCAGGTGATCAGCCCCGGGAACAGGTAGGCGATCACCAGCAGCAGAATCTGGATCAGGATGAACGGCAGCACGCCCTTGTAGATGGTGCTGGTCGCCACGCTGGCCGGTGTCACGCCCCGCAGGTAGAACAGCGCGAAGCCGAACGGCGGGGTGAGGAACGAGGTCTGCAGGTTGAGGGCGATCATCACGCCCAGCCAGATCGGGTCCAGACCCATGGCCAGCAGTACCGGCCCGACGATCGGCACCACCACGAAGGTGATCTCGATGAAGTCGAGGATGAAGCCGAGCAGGAAGATCACCAGCATCACCAGGAAGAACGCACCGAGCACGCCACCCGGCAACTGGGCGAACACGTCCTCGATCAGCACTTCGCCACCGAAGCCACGGAACACCAGGGAAAACAGCGAGGCGCCGATCAGGATCATGAAGACCATGGCACTGATTTCGGTGGTGCCGTAGGCCACTTCCTTGAGCTGGCCGAGGTTCAGCTTGTTCTTGCTCAGGGCCAGCAACATGGCACCGACCGCGCCCAGCGCAGCCGCCTCGGTGGGCGTCGCGTAGCCGGCGAGGATGGAGCCGAGCACCGCGCCGATGAGGATCAGCGGCGGAATCAGCGCCTTGGCCAGCTTGCCCCATTCGATCGGGCCGAGCTCTTCCTGCGGCAGCGCCGGCAGTTTCTTCGGCTGGAAGATCGCGACGAAGATGATGTAGGCGATGTACAGGCCGACCAGCAGCAGGCCGGGCAGCAGCGCGCCGACGAACAGGTCACCGACCGATACGGTCTTCGGCGAGAAGATACCCATCTTCAGCTGCGCCTGCTGGTAGGCGCTGGACATAACGTCACCCAGCAGGACCAGGACGATGGACGGGGGGATGATCTGCCCCAGGGTGCCGGTGGCGGCCAGGGTGCCGGTGGCGATCGCCGGGTCATAGCCACGCCGCAGCATGGTCGGCAGCGCCAGCAGGCCCATGGTCACCACGGTGGCGCCGACGATGCCGGTGCTCGCGGCGAGCAGGGCGCCGACCACGCACACGGAGATCGCCAGGCCGCCACGCAGGGTGCCGAACAGGCGCGACATGGACTCGAGCAGGTCCTCGGCCACCCGTGAGCGTTCCAGCATCACCCCCATGAACACGAACAACGGCACGGCGAGCATGGTCTGGTTGTTCATGATGCCGAACAGACGGTTCGGCAGGGCGCTCAGATAGCCCGCGTCGAAGGTTCCGGTGAGTACGCCGATACCGGCGAACAGCAGGGACACGCCGGCCAGGGTGAACGCCACCGGGAAGCCGGCCATCAGGGCCACGCAGATACTGACGAACAGCAGAATCGCCATCAACTCAGCCATGTTTCACCTCCGGAGCCGGCAGGCGACCGCTGATGACGCAAAGTGCCTTGATCAGGTTGGAAATGCCCTGCAGCACCAGGCTGGCGACCAGCACCAGGATGATGCTCTTCTGCAGGTAGACGAACTTCAGGCCGCCCGACTCGCTGGAGGCCTCCAGCGTCGACCAGGAGTTGCTGACGTAGTCCCAGCTGGCCCAGCCAAGGAACAGCGCCACCGGCAACAGCAGCAGCAGGTTGCCGAGCACCTCCACCAGCGCCTGACGGCGGCCGCTGAAGTTCTGATAGAAGATGTCCACGCGGACGTGGCCGTTGCGCTGCAGAACCCAGGCGGCAGCACCCATGAAGACCAGGGCATGCGCGTAGAGAACCGCCTCCTGCAGGGCGGTGGCGCCGATACCGAAACCGTAACGCAGCACCACGACGATGGCGGTGCCGATCACCAGGAACAGGGTCAGCCAGGCGCAGGCCTTGCCCAGCCAGGCGTTGAGAGCATCGATCAGGTACGCAAGAGCGAGGGGGAGTGGAGGCTTGTCGGACATAGTGAGTCCTTTATCGTTATGAGTAGGAGACAGGACAGCAAACCGGTTGGCTGCACATCACGCCGCCCGCGTCCTTGTGGGCCGCAGGCCGGGGATTCTAGGCAGGCTACCGGTGATGCAGCAATGCCCGTACTACTTTAGTCGTAGCAACTAGGCTTGTGGGTCACGACCCCCTATGTTATTCACGCCCGGTCTACCTTCGGCGATCCCGTGGTCAGACCAATACAACAAGAAGGAGCATTGCATGAAACGTCGCGACATACTCGCCGCAGCGGGCGTAGGCCTTGCAGCAACCGCACTGGCTGGCTGCAAAGAAGAGGCCAAGAGCAGCGCAGCACCTCAAGAGGGTTCGAGTGCCCAGACCTTCACCTGGAAGATGGTCACCTCCTGGCCGAAGAACTTCCCTGGCGTCGGCGTGGGGGCCGAGCGCTTCGCCAAGCTGGTCGATGAAATGAGCAACGGCCGCCTGAAGGTCAAGGTGTACGCAGCCGGTGAACTGGTTCCGGCCCTGGAAGTGTTCGATGCAGTCTCTCGCGGTACCGCCGAAATGGGTCATGGCGCACCGTACTACTGGAAGGGCAAGGTGCCGGCCGCACAGTTCTTCTGCGCCCTGCCGTTCGGCCCGAACGCCCAGGAAATGAACGCCTGGCTGCACTACGGCGGCGGCCAGGCCCTGTGGGAAGAAGTCTACAAGCCATTCGGCGTGCTACCGATGGCCTGCGGCAACACCGGCGTACAGACCGCTGGCTGGTTCAACAAGGAAATGAACTCGGTCGACGACTTCAAGGGCCTGAAGATGCGTACCCCGGGTCTGGGCGGCGAAGTGCTGACCAAGATGGGCGGCACCGTGGTCAACATGCCGGCCGGTGAGATCTTCACCGCCATGCAGACCGGCGCCATCGACGCCACCGAGTGGATCGGCCCATACAACGACCTGGCCCTGGGCCTGCACAAGGCAGCCAAGTACTACTACACCCCGGGCTGGCAGGAGCCGAGCGTCCTGTTCGAACTGGACATCAACATCAAGGCCTGGGAAACCCTGCCGGCCGACCTCAAGGCGATCGTTCGTGCCGCCGCGCGTGACGTCAACGGCGACATGCTCGACGACTACAACGCCAAGAACATGGAAGCCCTGGAGCAACTCAAGGCCGATGGCGTCGAAGTGCGTCGCCTGCCCGACGAGGTGCTGGCACGCCTGAAGGAAGTGGCGGGTGAAGTGGTCGAGGCCAGCGCAGCGGCCGACCCGGCAGCGGCCAAGGTCTGGGAACACCAGAAGGCCTACCTGCAGCGCCTGTACGACTATGCGGAAGTGGCCGACAAGGACATCTACAACATCCGCGGCTGATCACTCGGCAGCAAACAAAACGCCGGCTTGTCGCCGGCGTTTTCGTTCTTGCTGTTCGCTTTCCCGTTTCGCGGTCGCTCAGCCGCGACGTGGCGGTACCGGACGGGTGCGGCCACTGCCGTCGATGGCGACAAACACGAACACCGCCTCGGTCACCTTGCGCCACTCGTTGGACAGCGGGTCGTCGCTCCACACCTCGACCATCATCTGGATCGAGCTGCGACCGACCTCCAGCGCCTGGGTGTAGAAGGACAGCTGTGCGCCCACCGCCACCGGCACCAGGAAGGCCATGCGATCGATGGCCACGGTGGCCACCCGGCCGCCAGCGACCTTGCTGGCCATGGCGGTGCCGGCGAGGTCCATCTGGGACACCAGCCAGCCGCCGTAGATATCACCGAAACCATTGGTCTCACGCGGCAGCGCGGTGATCTGCAGGGCGAGGTCGCCCTGGGGTATCGGGTCTTCCTGTTCGTAGTCGTTCATCGGCTCGAGACTCGCGGCGCGGTTGTTGTTCTGGGCGCGGAACCCGCATGGCAGGCGCTGCGAGTATACCGACTGCGCAGTCGACGGGCGACCACTCTGGCAAGCGCCGGCGCGTCATGACGCCTGACCGATCGGGCAAAACGCACGACCGGCACAGGCCCATTCGGGCAGGATGCCCGCCAGGTTCATCGCTGGAATTTCGTAACCATATGATTTTCAAGAACTTTAATTATCAGAAAAGACTGGCACGGGCGCTGCAATACCTTCAGTGAGCGACCTGTCATGTACCGGTCGCAGCGTTGAAGGAAGAGACGGACCCGCCAGCAATCCGAGCGATCCGCCTCAGGTGCAACAGGAGAACCGCCATGTGGATAGTCGCCCTGGTACTTGCCAGCTTGCTGCTTCTGCTCGGCCTGACGCTCGCCAGCGTCCTGCTGATCGGCCAGACCCTGTGCGCAAGCCGCAACACCGCCGAACTGGAGCTGCCCACGGGCAACTCGCCGCAGCCGGCCGTTGCGAGCGACACGCAAGACCCATGGCCTGCCTGGGCCATCACTCACTGAGTCATCGAGGAGAAACGCCATGCTGAGCTGGGCACTTACCTTTCTGATCATCGCCATCATCGCTGCTGTACTGGGCTTCGGTGGTATCGCCGGCACCGCTGCAGGTATCGCCAAGATTCTATTCGTGGTGTTCCTGGTGCTGTTCATCATCTCGTTCGTGATGGGCCGTCGCCCCCGCGTGTAAGGAGACCTAGATGCAGTCGATCCACGCCATTGCCGCCGCCCTGCTGATGGGCGGCGGCCTGGCGGCTCAGGCCGCCGATCGAGACGCGAGCTTCCACCCCGGTGAACTGCTGACCAGCAACGCCGAGTACCGCGAAGCCTGGCAAGACCTTGTCAGGGACGAACAGCGCCTGCCGGAATGGCTGATGAACCTCAGCGGCCTTTCCACCCCCATGCAGGCCGTGGAGGCCGAGAGTGATCGCTTCCTGGTCGGTCAGGTGTGCGAAGCGCACAACTGCTTCAACCAGCGCGTCTACGTCGCCTTCGAATGGGAAGACGACGATGCCTATGCGCTCTACGTACAGGTGCCGGACGGTCTGCCGGAGGACCGCGCCCCCAGCGAACATGCCAGCCTGCGCTGGCTGGGCGATCCGGACGAAGAGGTCCGTGAGCTGCTGGAAGAACAGCTGCGCAGCGACCCGAACTGGTACTGACGTCCGTACGCTGGCCGCAGCATTGAAGCGGCCGGCGCGCTATCATCCCCCGCCATAACCCAAGGGGGATCGCAATGCTCAACGGCCTGTGGCTGAGCTTCTTCGTGCTGGGCGCCATCGCCGCCCTGGCACGCTGGCTGATTGGTGGCGACGCCAGCGTATTCGGCGCCATGGTCGAGAGCCTGTTCGCCATGGCCAAGCTCTCGGTGGAGCTGATGGTGGTGCTGTTCGGCACCCTGACCCTGTGGCTCGGCCTGCTGCGCATCGCCGAAAAGGCCGGGCTGGTCGACCTGCTCGCACGCCTGCTCGGGCCGCTGTTCGCCCGCCTGATGCCTGAAGTACCGCGCGGCCATCCGGCGCTCGGCCTGATCAGCATGAACTTCGCTGCCAACGGCCTGGGCCTGGACAATGCCGCGACGCCCATCGGCCTCAAGGCCATGCGCGCCCTGCAGGATCTCAACCCCAGCGCGACCACGGCGAGCAACGCGCAGATTCTGTTCCTGGTGCTCAACACCTCGTCCCTGACCCTGCTGCCGGTGTCGATCTTCATGTACCGCGTGCAGCAGGGCGCCGACGACCCGACCCTGGTCTTCCTGCCGATCCTGCTGGCCACCAGCGCCTCGACCCTCGCCGGCCTGCTGGCCGTGGCGGCGATGCAGCGCCTGCGCCTGTGGGACCCGGTGGTGCTGGCTTACCTGATTCCCACCGCCCTGCTGCTGGGAGGCTTCATGAGCCTGCTCGCCGGCATGAGCGCCACGGCCCTGGCCGCGCTGTCCTCGCTGCTGGGCAACCTCACCCTGTTCGGCCTGATCCTGCTGTTCCTGGTCGTCGGCGCCCTGCGCCGCGTCGCGGTGTACGAAAGCTTCATCGAAGGTGCCAAGGAAGGCTTCGACGTGGCCAAGAGCCTGCTGCCCTACCTGGTCGCCATGCTCTGCGCCATTGGCGTGCTGCGTGCTTCCGGCGCCCTGGATTTCGGCCTGGACGGCATCCGCTGGCTGGTCGAGGCACTGGGCTGGGACACACGCTTCGTCGACGCGCTGCCGACCGCGCTGATCAAGCCGTTCTCCGGCGGCGCCGCACGCGCCATGCTGATCGAGACGATGGAGAACTTCGGCGTCGACAGCTTCCCGGCGCTGATCGCCGCCACGGTGCAGGGCAGCACCGAGACGACCTTCTACGTGCTGGCGGTGTACTTCGGCGCGGTCGGCCTGCAACGCGCACGCCACGCCGTGGGCTGCGCCCTGGTCGCGGACGCGGCCGGCATCGTCGCCGCCATCGCGGTGTGCTACTGGTTCTTCGGCTGAGGCCCGCTAGTCGGCGAAGCCCAGCGTTCGCCCGGCCCAGGTCAGCAGCGGGTCGTCATGCCGGTACTCGCGCAGCGCGCGCAACTTGGGGGCGATGAATGCCTCGAAGTCGCCGGGCTCTTCGAAGTAGATGCCGGTGAAGATCGTGAACATGGATTTGTTGCCCACCGTGACATAGAACAGGTTGCCGACCGGCTCGCCGTCCTGGGTCAGCAACTTGAGGCTGATGCGGCTGGCCAGCTCGGTCTCCAGGGGCAGGTCCTGCTGCTCCAGACCGCTGTCGCGCAGGCCGAACGACGCCCCGAAGGTCTCGGCGTAGCTGGTCATCAGCGCATCGCTGGCGCGCGGATACAGCGACACCCCGCTGTAGAGGTAGAACCACTCGTTGTCATCGCTCTCGAAGCTGAGGTCGATGGTGCGCGCGGCGTAGGTCACCTGCTTGTCGTAGTGGCCGTCCACCGGCACCTCATAGGCGGCGAAGTCCTCGCCACTGAGCAGCAGGTGCTGCTCCTCGGCCAGCGGCACTTCATCCTCGACGCAGCCGGCGAGCGCCAGCAGGCCCAGCAACAGTATCGGTCTGAACATGGCATTCCTCCCTGAATGAGTACAGGCAGCTTGCCCGATCCGGCCCCGCCTGACCACCCGGGCCGGCCGAGGCTGTGCGCGCGGGCACACCGTTCGTCCGCCTGGCGCGAATCGCCAGTGTCGCTGACCGGCTGTGTCACTGCTCGCCTCACCCCATCCACCTAGGCTGGGCGTCGACAGGAACGATCCGCACCCGGCCAGCCCGGCAGGAGACCGCCATGCGTGTTCTGATCACCGGCGCCGCCGGCTTCATCGGCCATCAACTGCTCGAGGAGCTGGCCATCCAGCACCCGGAGTGGACGCTGATCGCCGCCGACATTCGCCCCCTCGATGGCCGTGGGCTGAAAGCCAACATCGAGCCGGTGCTGCTGGACATGGGCCGCCCGGCCCAGGTCCGCGCGTGCATCAGCGGCTGGCAGCCGGATGCCATCGTGCACCTGGCCACGGTGATTCGCCCCCCACGCGACATGAGCGAGGCGCATCTGCACGCCATCGAGGTCGGCGGCACCCAGTGCCTGGTGGACAGCGCCGTCGCCAACGGCGTGCGCCAGCTGATCGTGACCAGTTCCGGCGCCGCCTACGGCTACAGCGCGGACAACGCCGAGTGGATCGACGAGAACCACCCCCTGCGCGGCCATCCGCGCTTCGCCTACGCCAGGCACAAGCTGGAGATCGAACAGCTGCTGGCGCGCTGCCGTGGCGAACATCCGCAACTGCGCCAGCTGGTACTGCGCCCCGGCACCATCCTCGGCAAGCGTCTGAACAACCCGATCAGCGACCTGTTCAGCAAGCGCGCGGTGCTGGGGGTGCGCGGCCATGCCAGCCGCTTCGTGTTCATCTGGGAACAGGATGTGGTCGGCATCATCCGCCAGGGCCTGGAAGAGACCCGGGAAGGCATCTACAACCTGGCCGGCGACGGCGCCCTGAGCCTGGCGGAGATCGCCGGGATACTCGGCAAACCCTACCGCCCGCTGCCGGCGGCGTTGCTCGCCGGCGCACTGCACCTGCTCAAGCCACTGGGGTTGAGTCAGTACGGCCCGGAGCAACTGGACTTCCTGCGCTACCGCCCGGTCCTGGCCAACCGGCGCCTGAAGCAGGAGTTCGGCTATCAGCTGCGCTACACCAGCCGCGAAGCCTTGCTCGCCTTCCTCGGCGCCCAGGGCATCAGCTACCGCTCAGGCGAAAGCCTACCTTGAGCGTCACCTGGTAATGCCCCACCTTGCCGTTCTCGATGTGGCCACGGGTGTCCACCACTTCGAACCAGTCCATGTTGCGCACGCTCTTGGCGCATTCGGCCAGGGCATTGTCGATGGCCTCTTCGATGCTGGTCCGCGACGAACCGACGATCTCGATCTTCTTGTAGGTGTGATGGTTGGACATGCTGGCACTCCGCTCGTGATGAAAGGCTCACGCTGAAGACTAGACGCTCGCAGGCGCAGGACATGCCTTCACGTCATCGCTCCCGAGCGGTTGGGCCGCACCGGCGCACCCCGATGCGGCCCGGGCCGGGGCTCTAGAACTCCACCTGGTAGGCCAGGGTGAAGGTGCGCCCACGGCCCTTGAAGTTGTAGTCGTCGGCGACCCGCGCGGACTGCGAGTAGTAGGTGAAGTAGTCCTCGTCGAGCAGGTTGTCGATGCCCAGCGACAGGCTGCCCAGCGGCAGGCGGCGGCTGACGCTGGCCGCGAGCAGGGCATAGCCGTCGAACTTCAGCCGTGGGTCATCGAACTCGCGGCTGCGGTACAGGTTGTACTGCAGGTAGCTGGCCCAGTCGTCGTTCCACTGTGCGTTCCAGCTCAGGCTGAACTGGTCCGGGGCGATGTTCAGGCCGGTCAGCTTGGTGTCCACCTTGCCGTCGTCATCGGTGTCGGATTCGCCCTCGCTGTGGGTGTAACTGGCACGCAGGCTGTGGTCCTGGTTCAGGCGCCAGTTGCCGGTCAGTTCGTAACCCTGGATTTCCACCCGTTCGCGATTGGCGATGTAATTGCCGGCGCTGTTCACCGACAGCCGTTCGCCGAGGTTGGAGGAGGATTCGTAGTAACTCAGCTCAAGGTCGACATCGCTGAAGTTCAGGCGCAGGCCCAGCTCGTTGGAGCGGGTGATGATCGGCTCCAGCTCCAGCAGGTTTTCCACATCCTGCCCGGGCGTGTCGACGGCACGCAGCACACGACCGATGTCGGGCATGCCGAAGCCTTCCGAGTAGCTGCCGTAGAACTGCGCCCAGTCGTTGGCCTGGTAGGTGAAGCCGTAGTTGCTCAGGGTCTTGGCGAAGGAGAGGGTACCGCCGCCGACATCCACGCCTCCGGCGTTGTTGGTGCCCCATACGGTGTGGAAATCATCCACGTCCAGTTCGGCATGCTCGCGACGCACGCCGGCCATCAGGGTCAGGCGCTCGCTCAGGTGCAGGTCGCCCTGGAGGAAGCCGGCCTGGTTGTCGTAGGTCGACGGCGGCACGTAGCTGCGGTTGCTCAGCACCAGCACCTGCTCGCCCTCGTCGCGCATCAGGTCGAGGCCGCCGGCCAGGTCCAGCAGGCCGTCGAACAGGCCCGTACGGCGCAGGGTCAGCTTGCCGCCGAGTTTCTCCGAGTCACTGCGGCTCTGCTCCCAGAACGTGCCGACGGGGGCGATGCCCGGGTCCTGGAAGGAGCCGCTGAGCAGGGCGCCGAACTGGCCGCGATAGCGCTGCTGGTACAGCTGCACGTCGAGGATGTTGCCGAACCAGTCCGAGTGGCTGTAGTCGAGGCTGTACTGACGGTTCTCGTTGAACGGCGCCTCGCCGGGCACGTCGCCGCGCGTCGCGCTGGTCGGGATACCGGCGTCGCGGTCGCCGAGCACCGGCAGATAGTCGTTGTTGCCGGTCAGGCGGTAGTGGTTGGCGCTGAACTGCAGGTGCTGGGCATCGTCGATCCAGTAGCCGAGCTTGAGCATCAGGTCGCGGTCACGGGTGTCCTGGATCTCGCCGGGATAGGCCACGCCAATGCGCGTGTTGTCGCCGTCGTAGAACATCCCGCGCGATTGCCAGGTGCTGCCGAACAGGGCCTCCCAGTCGCCCTGCTGGGCACTGACGCGGTAGTTGAGCTTGTAGCCGAAACCGTCGCTGCTGAAGGCGTCGTCGCTCTCCAGGCTGACCCCGGCGTGCTGGCGCACGCCATAGCCCTGCGGACGACGGCTGATGAAGTTGATGATGCCTCCGGTGGCACCGCCGCCGTGCTCGGCCGAGGCGCCGTGGATCACTTCGATGCGCTCCACCTGTTGCAGGTCGATGGTGTAGCTGCTGCGCCCGTCGTTGCGCAGCGAGCTGGCCTGCGGCACGCCGTCGACGAGGAACTGCGGCGCCCGCCCGCGCAGGGTCTCGCCGGCGTTGGACAGCTTCTGCCCGCTCGGCGAGTAGGACGGAATGAGGTTGGCGAGCACCGCCCCAGGGTCGCTGCTCAGCGCCAGCTGGCGCTCGATCTGCTGGCGGTCGATGACGGTGACGCGCTGGCTGGTCTGGCCCACGGCCGTATCACCGCGCAGGGTGCTGACGGTCACCTCGGTGTCCTGCAGGCGCAGCACATCGCCAGCGATCCGGCTGGGTGCCGGACTGGCCACAGCGGCCTGTGGTTGCGGGGTCAGGCCGTAGACGCCCTCGGCCTGGCGCACCGCCTGCAGACCACTGCCCTGCAGCAGGTGGGCAAAACCGTCCTCGACGCCATACTGGCCCTGCAGCCCCTGGCTCTGCCGGCCCTGCAGCAGCGCCGCATCGAACGACAGGGCAACCCCGGCGGCGCTGGCGAAGCGGCCGAGCACCTCGGCCAGCGGCCCGGCACCGATCTGATACGCCTGCGTGTGCGCGCTGTCGGCCTGAGCCAGTGCCGGCAGCGCAGTGCCCAGGGCCAGGCCGGAACAGAACAGGGCATTGCGGATGGCGCTACGAAGCGCAGAGCGGGTGGAGCGTGGTGACTGCATGGCGGATCCCTGACGACAAGACGCGGAGTGGGTGCTTGCAGGGAGGGCCGAAGCAGCGCGGCAAAAAGTGCAAGGAACCGGAGATTTTTTCGCCGTGCCGCGCTCCACCCGTAGGAGCGGCTGTAGGAGCGGCTTCAGCCGCGATCGAGGCTCACCGTTGAATACCCTCTACAGCCGAAAACGGATGGCATTCAGCAGCGCTCAGGCTGCCAGGCCGCCCTGCTGGTGGATGGATGAAGCGTCATCCACCCTACGGGTAGAACCCAACGAACCCGTAGGAGCGGCTTCAGCTGCGAAACGACCGCACCGCCGAAGTGCCTTCTGCAGCCGGGAGCGGATGGTTTCAGCTGTACTCAGGCTGCCAGGCCGCCCTGCTGGTGGATGGGTGAAGCGTCATCCACCCTACGGCGAGAACCCGACAAATCCGTAGGAGCGGCTTCAGCCGCGAAACGACAGCACCGCGGAAGTGCCTGCTGCAGCCGGAAACGGATGGCCTTCAGCTTTGCTCAGGCTGCCAGGGCGCCTTGCTGGTGGATGGGTGAAGCGTCATCCACCCTACGGGTAGAACCCAACGAACCCGTAGGAGCGGCTTCAGCTGCGAAACGACCGCAGCGCCGAAGTGCCTGCTGCAACCGGGAGCGGATGGTTTCAGCTGTACTCAGGCTGCCAGGGCGCCCCGCTGGTGGATGGGTGAAGCGTCATCCACCCTACGGGTAGAATCCGACGAATCCGTGGGAGCCGCTTCAGCCGCGAAACGGCAGCAGCGCTCAGGCGCCACGCGGTACCAGTGTCACCCAGTAGTCGCTGCGCCGTACCACCTGCAGCGGGAAGCTGTGTTGCAGGGCGGTCAGCGCGCGGTCGCTGTCGAGCAACGGGAAGCTGCCGGAAACCTTCAGCCCGGCCAGCGCCGGATCCACCCGCAGGATGCCATGGCGGTAGCGCGCCAGCTCCGCGACCACCTCACCCAGTGGCTGGTCGATGGCCAGCAGGCTGCCCTCGGCCCAGGCCGTGCTGCGCGCATCCAGCGGCTGCGGTGCGCCGATCCGCTCGCGCTGCAGCAGCAGTTGCTGGCCGGCCTGCAGGCGTTGCCAGCGTGCGGGCTGCGCCGCGCAACTGACCTCGACGGAGCCTTCGAGCAGGGCGATGCGGCTGCCATGCGGGTCGCAGCGCAGGTTGAGGCGACCGCCACCGGCGCGGATCAGCCCGTCACGGGTCAGCACCTGCAGCGCCTGCGGCCCATCGGCAATGTCCAGCTGCGCCTCGCCGTCGAGCAGCTGCAGCTGGCGCCGGGGCCCGTCGAACTGGGCGGCGCCGGCACTGCCGAGCAGCAGGCGACTGCCGTCGGCCAGTTGCCAGTGGCGTTGCTCGCCGACCCCGCTGCGGTAGTCGGCGCTCCAGTAACGGCGACTGTCACTGCGCCAGGCGAACCAGCCCAGTGGCAGCGCGGCGCCGGCCAGCAACAGGCTGCCGAGCACGCGCCGACGGCTGTAGGCGGCGCCTCGCAGGGTCGGCGCAGCGATCTGCGCCGGCAGCAGGCCGAGCTGATCGCGCAGCCGCTCGATCTGCTGCCAGGCCTGGCGATGCACGGGGTCGGCGTCGTACCAATGCTGCCAGGCCTGCTGCTCGGCCGCGCCACTGCTGCCGGAGTTGAGGCTGGCATACCAGCTGCTGGCGGCCTTGAGCGCGGCGCGCTCGCCGGGGGTGGGCGTGCTCATGCCTGCCAGCCCGCCTGCAGCAGGCAACAGTGCTCCACCGCACGGGCCATGTAGGTGTTCACGCTGCGCAGGGAAATGCCCAGATGCGCGGCGATCTGGGCGTAGGTGAGGCCATCGAGCTGGGACAGGATGAACACCTCGCGCACCTTGGCGCCCAGCCCCTCGAGCAGGCGGTCGACCTCCATCAGCGCCTCCAGCAGCAGCGCCTGCTGCTCCGCACCAGGCTGTTCGGCCGCAGGCTGACTGGCCAGCACGTCCAGGTAGGCTTGCTCCAGCGAACGCCGGCGTAGGAAGTCGACCATCAGCCCCCGCGCCACGGTGGCCAGGTAGTGGCGTGGCTCGCGGATGCTCGCCGCATTGCCGGCACGCAGCAGGCGCACGAAAGTGTCCTGCGCCAGGTCGGCGGCATCGCAGCGGTTGCCCAGGCGCCGGCGCAGCCAGCCCTGCAGCCAGGTGTGGTGATCGTGATAGAGACTGTGCAGGGCCTGGGCGTCGACGGACATGAAAGCGAATACGGATCAAATGACAATGAATCGCATTGTCATTCATCCCGACACGCTTGCCAAGCGTCGGCAGACCGCGCCCGCGACGCGCAGGCACGGATGCCGACACGGAGCGGCGCTTAGAACGCCACTTCGTAGCCCAGGGTGAAGGTCCGTCCGCGACCCTGATAGTCGTACAGGTAGGCCGGGCCATAGGTCGGCGAGTAGAACAGCGTGGCGCGTTGCCCCCAGACGGTGCTGTAGCGCTCGTCCAGCAGGTTCTGGATACCGGCGCTGAAGGTGCCGTAGTCGGTCTGGCGCTGCGCGGTCAGGTCGAAGGTGGTGTAGCCGTCGATCTCGTGGCCGGCGTCGTCGTCCAGGTCGACGGCATGGTTGGCCTGCAGCCGTGCACTGCTGTTGCCGTCGCTCCAGCCGACGAAGGCGGTGTACTTGGACAGCGAAGCGTAGCGGGCATCGCGCTTGATCCAGCCACCGTCGGCGTCCTCTTCCTCGGAACGCACCAGGTGCAGGGTCGCACCGGCCTGCCAGCCGCTGTCGAAGTAGTGGCTGAGGGCCCCCTCGAAACCGAAATCGCGGCTCTTCTGGTCTTCCACGTCGATGGTCAGGGTGCTGCTGTCGTAGCTGATCACCTGGTCCGACCAGATGTAGTAGAGCGCGGCCTGCGCCTGCCAGCGGCTATCGGCAAAGCGCCAGCCCAGTTCGCTCTGGCGGCTCTTGATGCCGGCCAGCGGGTTGTCCTCCACCGACAGACCGGGCTTGCCGTAGTACTTGGCCGGGTCGGCCAGGTCGAAGCCTTCGCTGTAGTTGCTCCACAGCTGATGGCCGTTGGCGAAGTCGTAGATGACACCCAGGTTGTACAGGTTGACGTCATAGTCGTTGCGGCCACCGGCCACGCCCTTGAAGTCGCCGACCTCGACATCCATGCGCTGGTGGCGCGCGCCACCGGAGAGGGTCAGACGCTCGGTGAGCTTCCAGTCCAGCTGGGCATAGGCCGACAGGCTGTCCACCACGTAGCTGGGGTATCGCGGCGCGCTGCTGGCGGTGTCGAGCACCAGGCCCCCGCTGGCGGAGGAGGTCTGCTGGTCGAAGACCTTCTGCTCGGCATTGAAGCGCTCATGGTCGAAGTCCAGCCCGTAGGTGAGGGTGAAGCGCTGCCACTGCTTGCTGAACAGCCCCTTGAGCCCGCTCACCTCGAAGTTCTGCTGCGAACCGGCGAAATACACGCCGTTGCTGCCGCGCGGGCTGCCGGAGTTGTAGTAGGGGAAGGGATAGAAGTTGTTGTCTTCCCGGCGGTAATAACCCTGCAGGTAGAAATCCTGGCCCAGCAGGTCGCTGTGGTGGTAGCTGGCGTTGAGCAGGGCGCGACGGGTGCGCGGTTGCAGGTCGGTATCCAGCCCGCTGCGAATCTCGGCGTCGTTGAGGTCGGACGGCGCCCGGTAGTTCAGGTTGGGGAAATAGATACCGGTGCTGCCATCGTTGCCGGAGTCGTAGTACTGCGCCAGCAGGTCGAGGCTCTGCTCGTCGCTGAAGCGTGCGCTGAGGTTGCCCAGCACGTCGATGGCGCGGTTGTACTGCAGGTCGGTCTGCGTGTTGTCGATAAAGATCTGCTCGCCGTCGCCGTCGTAGAAGGCTTCGTTCTTCTCCACCGAAACGCCGATGCGCCCGCTCAGCCGCTCGTTGCCGCCACTCACCGACTGCGCCAGGCGCATGGCCAGGTCATCGCTGTTGTTGAAGCCGCTGCTGACGCTGGCGCGCGTCTGGTAACGGGCCTCGCCCGGCTCACCCTTGCGCGTGATGATGTTGATGATGCCGCCGGTGGCCCCGCCGCCGTACAGCGCGTTGGCGCCCGAGAGCACCTCGACCCGCTCGATGTTGAACGGCGAGATGCTGTCGAACTGGCGTGACAACCCGCGCGAGCTGTTCTGGCTGACCCCGTCGATCATCACCAGCACGCTGCGCCCGCGCATGTTCTGGCCATAGTTGGTACGCCCTTCCGGCGCCAGGTCGAGGCCAGGCACCAGCTTGCCGAGCGCTTCCTTGAGGCTGACGCCGACGTCGAGCTGCTCGCGCAACTGGGTCTGGTCCACCACCCAGACGGTACCGGGAATGGCGCTGATCTCGGTCGGGGTACGCGCGGCCACGCTGATCTGCATGGACTCCAGCTTGAGCCGCCCGGACGCGTTCGGGCCGCGGCGCTGCAGCAGCACGGTGCGCGCATCGGTGAAGGTCCAGCTCAGGTCGGTGCCGGCGAGCAGACGCTGCAACGCCTCCTCCACGGTGAAATGGCCGTCCAGTCCGGCGCTGCGCAGCCCCTGCAGGTCATCGGAGTTGAACATCAGGTGCAGATCGGCCTGGTCGGCGAACTGGGTCATCGCACTGTCCAGGCTGAGCGGGGCGATATGCAGTTCGACGCTGATCGGTTCGGCGGCCTGAGCCAGCGGGGTGGCGCCGCCGAGCAGCGAGGCGAGCAGCAGGGCACGGTGCAGCGGAGAAACATGACAGCGCATTACAGAGGTTTCCATGTCGTGTGGCAGGTGGCGCTACTTAGGAATAAGTCGCGTTCATACCCACGACGAAACAGCCGCCAGGATCTTGCAGCCGCGTGCAGAAAAAATTCTCCCCGTCAGCCGCGTGGCGCCGGTCGTACCAGGATCAACCAGGGCAGCCGGGTGATCTGCACCGGCTGCAGGCGCTCCAGCGTGATCAGCAGCGCCTGCGGGTCGTCGAGGTCGAAGACGCCGCTGATCTTGCGCCGGCGCAGTGTCTCGTCGCGCAGCAGGATGCGCTCGGGCAGGTAGCGTTCCAGCTCCGCGAGCACCTCGCCCAGCGGACGCTGGTTGAAGATCAGCTTGCCGCGCTGCCAGGCACTGGCGCTGCTCGGGTCCAGCGCCTGCACCGCACCCGGCGCCACCCCGGGTCGATAGCTCACGCGCTGCCCCACGCCGAGGCACAGCGGTGCGGCGCCACCGCTGGCCACCTGCACCACGCCCTCGCTGACCGTCACCTGCGCCTGCGCGCCATGCAGGTCCACGTCGAAGCGCGTCCCCAGCGCCTGCACCTGGCCGTCCCCGGCGCTCACCACGAAAGGCCGCTGGCGATCCTTGGCCACCTCGAACAGCGCCTCGCCGTGGTACAGCCGCACATCGCGCCGCGTGGCGCTGAAATCCACCGACAGGGCGCTGCCGCTGTTGAGCCACACCCGGCTGCCGTCATCCAGTTGCACCAGGCGTCGTTCGCCGACGGCGGTACTGTGGTCGGCATACAGCCCGACCAGGGTGCGCGGCGCCGCCAGCAGGCCGAGCAGCAGTGCCAGGCACAGCACCGCGGCCATGGCCGGCAGGCGCCAGCTGCGCTGCGCGGTCCGGCGATGGTGGGCCGCCGCCTGGGTGTGCCCCAGCGCCTGCCACAGCACCTCGGCTTCGCGGGCCGCATGTTCGTGCGCCGCGCTCTGCCTGCGCCAGCGCTGGAATTCCGCACGCTCCCTGGCCCCCGCAGTGCCACTGTGCAGGCGCAGCAGATGATCGACGGCCTGATCGTCCAGGCTGAGAGGCTCGACCTCGCTCATCGCTCACCTCCCTGCTGGCTGCGCCACTGGCGGCAATGACGCATGGCCTGGGCCAGGTACTTGCCGACCATGCTCTCGGACACCCCCAGGCGCCGTGCGATCTGCGCGTGGGTCAGGCCGTCGAGGCGGTTGAGCAGCAAGGCCTCGCGCGCCTTGGCCGGCAACTGTGCGAGCACCGCATCGAGCTGCACCAGGCTTTCCCGCGCCAGCAGGTGCTTTTCCGGTGCCGCCAGCGGATCGCTGAGCTCGTCGAGCACGTCCTCCTCCACGTGCAGCTCGGCCAGGCGGCTGTCACGCCGCAGGTTGTCGATGGCCAGGTTGCCGGCGACGCGGAACAGATAGGCGCGCGGGTTCTCCACGCGCTGCTCGTCCGGATGATCGGCCAGGCGCAGCCAGGTGTCCTGCGCGACGTCCGCCGCACGCTGGGAGTCGCCCAGGCGCCGGGACAGGAAGCGCAGCAGATCCCCGTAGTGGGTCTGGAAGCTGTGCAGCAGGGAGGAGGGAGCGCGGCGCCGCATGAGGATCGCAAGGTTCTCGAAGGCCCGGCGCATGCCGGACCGCTGAAAGGGGCCGCCAGCATACACGCAATCGAGAATAGTTATCACCAGCATGAAGCCGATCGCCCGCACGTCACCGGGATCATGGCGCGCGCTGCAGTTCATGGCGCAGCCAAGCGGCCAGGCGTTCGCTGCGCGGGTCGTCCCGCCGCGCCCAGAGCGCCAGACGAGCCGGCGTGTCGATGAAGCCCCAGGGCGCGCTCAGGCGCCCGGCGGCCAGGTCGTCGGCTACCAGCAGTTGCGGCGCGATGGCCACGCCGAGCCCGGCGGCAGCGGCCTCCAGCAGGTAGTAGAGATGCTCGAAGCCCTGCCCCAGCTTCAGCCCCGCCGGCGCCAGGCCCTGGGCTGCCGCCCACTGCGGCCAGGCCTGCGGCCGCGATGCGGTATGCAGCAGCGGCTCCCCCAGGAGCACGCCCGCTGCCTGCCCGGCCAGTTCGGCATGACGGGCATGGCGCGAGCTGAGCACCGGGCCGATGCGCTCGGTCGCCAGCTCGTACACCTGCATGTCGCCAGGCCAGGGTGGCTCGGCGAACAGCAGGGTGGCGTCGATACCGGGGCGCCGTGGGTCCAGCTCGCCTTCGCTGGCCGACAGTTGCAGGTTGAGCTCAGGCAGCTCGCGCTGCAGGCGATCCAGCCGAGGAATGAACCAGCGCGCCAGCAGACTGCCCGGGCAGCCGAGCACGAACGGGCGCTCTTCGGCCTCGCGCCGCAGCTCGGCGCAGGTGCTGCGCAGGCGCTCGAAGGCTTCGCCTGCGGCATCGCGCAGGCGGAGGCCGGCATCGGTGAGTTTTACGCCACGCCCGTCCTTGGCCAGCAAGCTCAGGTCGAGCTGCTCTTCCAGTTGCCGGATCTGCCGGCTGATCGCCCCGTGCGTCACGTTAAGCTCGCTTGCCGCCTGCTTCAGGCTGCCCAGGCGGGCCACGGCTTCGAACGCACGCAGCGCATTGAGGGGAGGCAGGCTGCTCTTCATAGGTGAGTTTTCCTGACGTATTGCGGCGATCTTATCGCTTTTTTTCCCCGCTGCATGCAGTTAGGGTGGACACATCGCGTAGGAGCCGCCTCCTACATGGAGAATCCCAGGAGAGCTTGCCATGACTTCACTGCGTAACGGCCCGGACAATCGCGGCCTGTTCGGTCGCTTCGGCGGCCAGTTCGTCGCCGAAACCCTGATGCCGCTGATCAACTCGCTGGCCGCCGAATACCAGAAGGCCAAGGATGATCCGGCGTTCCTCGACGAGCTGGCCTACTTTCAGCGCGACTACATCGGCCGCGCCAGCCCGCTGTACTTCGCCGAGCGCCTGACCGAGCACTTCGGCGGAGCGAAGATCTTCCTCAAGCGTGAAGACCTCAACCACACCGGCGCGCACAAGATCAACAACTGCATCGGCCAGATCCTCCTGGCCAAGCGCATGGGCAAGCGGCGCATCATCGCCGAGACCGGCGCCGGCATGCACGGCGTGGCCACCGCCACCGTGGCCGCGCGCTTCGGCATGCAGTGCGTGGTGTACATGGGCACCACCGACATCGACCGTCAGCAGGCCAACGTCTTCCGCATGAAGCTGCTCGGCGCCGAGGTGATCCCGGTCACCGCCGGCACCGGCACTCTGAAAGACGCGATGAACGAGGCGCTGCGCGACTGGGTGACCAACGTCCACAACACCTTCTACCTGATCGGCACCGCCGCCGGCCCGCACCCGTACCCGGAAATGGTCCGCGACTTCCAGTCGGTGATCGGCAACGAAGTGCGCGAGCAGATGCAGGAGAAGGAAGGGCGCCTGCCCGATTCGCTGGTCGCCTGCATTGGCGGTGGCTCCAACGCCATCGGCCTGTTCCACCCCTTCCTCGATGATGCCGGCGTGCAGATCGTCGGCGTCGAAGCGGCCGGCCACGGCATCGACAGCGGCAAGCACGCGGCGAGCATGGCCGGCGGCGCGCCGGGCGTGCTGCACGGCAACCGCACCTTCCTGCTGCAGGACGAGGACGGCCAGATCACCGACGCCCACTCGATTTCCGCCGGCCTCGACTACCCCGGCGTCGGCCCCGAACACGCCTGGTTGCATGAGATCAAGCGCGTCGAGTACGTGCCGATCAGCGATGACGAGGCCCTGGAGGCCTTCCACCACTGCTGCCGCCTGGAAGGCATCATCCCGGCGCTGGAGTCTTCCCACGCGCTGGCCGAAGCCTTCAAGCGCGCACCCAAGCTGCCCAGGGACCACCTGATGGTGATCAACCTGTCCGGTCGTGGCGACAAGGACATGCAAACCGTGATGCACCACATGGGCGAACAGGAGAAACACGCATGAGCCGCCTGCACAATCGCTTCGCCGAACTGAAAGCGGAGAACCGCGCCGCGCTGGTCACCTTCATCACCGCCGGCGACCCCGACTACGCCACCTCGCTGGAGATCCTCAAGGGCCTGCCGGATGCCGGTGCCGACGTGATCGAGCTGGGCATGCCGTTCACCGACCCGATGGCCGACGGCCCGGCCATCCAGCTGGCCAACATCCGTGCGCTGGACGGCAAGCAGAACATGGTGAAAACCCTGCAGATGGTCCGCGAGTTCCGCGCCGGCAACCAGGACACGCCGCTGGTGCTGATGGGCTACTACAACCCGATCTTCTGCTACGGCGTCGAGCGCTTCATCGCGGATGCCAAGGCCGCTGGCGTCGACGGCCTGATCGTGGTCGACCTGCCGCCGGAGCACAACGACGAGCTCTGCGAACCGGCCCAGGCCGCCGGCATCGACTTCATCCGCCTGACCACGCCGACCACCGATGACGAGCGCCTGCCGACCGTCCTCAACGGCAGCTCCGGCTTCGTCTACTACGTGTCGGTGGCCGGCGTCACCGGCGCCGGTGCGGCGACCATGGATCATGTCGAGGAAGCCGTGGCGCGCCTGCGCCGCCACACCGACCTGCCGCTGTGCATCGGCTTCGGCATCCGCACCCCCGAGCACGCCGCCGAAGTGGCCAAGCGCGCCGAAGGTGCGGTGGTCGGCTCGGCACTGATCGACAAGATCGCCGAGGCGACCTCGCCGAGCGAAGCGGTCAACGGCGTACTGAGCCTGTGCCGCGAACTGGCCGAAGGCGTGCGCAGCGCGCGCCGCTGAGGCCATAGCGGGCGCAATCCTCGACGTCGCGTGCGCCGGCCCGAGTGATTGCCGCCCCGGATGGCACGCAACAAAAAACCGCTGCCCTGTCGCCAGGTGCAGCGGTTTTTTTCGTCAGGGCCTCAGGCCTTCACTCGCCCGCCCCGGCACGCTTGAGCAGTTGCTTGCAGCGCTCGGACAGGTGCACCACGCGCAGGTGCTTGCCGGCGCGCTCGTAGCGTTCGCGCAGGGTTTTCAGCGCGGCGATGGCGGAGTAGTCGACGAAGCTCAGGTGGCGGCAGTCCAGCGTCACCTGCTGCGGATCGTCGGCCGGCTCGAACTGATTGAGGAAGGTGGTGCAGGAAGCGAAGAACAGCGTGCCATGGGCACGGTACAGCTTGCTGCCGTCGGCCTGCAGGTCGCTGTCGGCATACAGCTCACGGGCATGCTGCCAGGCGAAGTTGAGCGCGGCGATGACGATGCCGCAGAGCACCGCGGTGGCCAGGTCGGTGACCACCGTGATGGCGGTCACCGCGACGATCACCAGCACGTCGTTGGCCGGCACCTTGCCGGCGACCCGCAGCGAGCCCCAGGCGAAGGTCTGCTGCGCCACCACGAACATCACGCCCACCAGCGCGGCCAGCGGGATGCGCTCGATCAGCGGCGAGAGGAACAGCACGAAGAGCAGGATCATCACCCCGGCGACCACACCGGACAGCCGGCCACGGCCGCCGGAGCTGAGGTTGATCATGGTCTGGCCGATCATCGCACAGCCGCCCATGCCGCCGAACGCGCCGGAGACCATGTTGGCAGCACCGAGCGCCACGCACTCGCGGTTGGTGTTGCCGCGGCTCTGGGTGATCTCGTCGGTGAGGTTGAGGGTCAGCAGGGTTTCCAGCAGGCCGACCAGCGCCATCAGCACCGCGTAGGGGGCGATGATACGCAGGGTCTCCAGGTTCCACGGAATGTCCGGCAGGGCGAATTGCGGCAGGCCGCCGGCGATATGTGCCATGTCGCCGAGGGTGCGCGTGGGCAGGTCGAGCAGGTACACCAGCAGGCCGACGCCGAGGATCGCCACCAGCGCCGGCGGCACCGCGCGGGTCAGCTTCGGCAGCAGGTAGACCACGGCCATGGTCAGCGCCACCAGGCCCAGCATCCACGACAGCGCGGCCCCTTGCAGCCAGCCGCCTTCGGCATGGAAGTGCTCCAGCTGCGACATCGCGATGACGATGGCCAGGCCGTTGACGAAGCCGAGCATCACCGGGTGCGGCACCATGCGCACCAGCTTGCCCAGGCGCAGCAGACCGAACAGGATCATCAGCACGCCACCGAGCAGCACGGTGGCCAGCAGGTACTGCGCACCGTGTTGCACCACCAGGGCGACGATCACCACGGCCATCGAGCCGGCCGCACCGGAAACCATGCCGGGACGGCCCCCGAACAGGGCGGTGAGGGTGCAGATGATGAAGGCTCCGTACAGCCCCATCAGCGGGTTGAGCTGGGCGACCAGGGCGAAGGCGATGCACTCCGGCACCAGGGCGAAGGAGGAGGTCAGGCCGGCCAGCAGGTCGGCGCGTATGCGTGCGGGTTTCATGACGTCTCGGCTAGCCGGCTGGACCGGGCGATGGCGGATGAAGAAAAAAGGGGGGCGCATGGTAGCGCCCATGCGCCTGGGCAACCAGTGAAGCGGGCAAAACACTGACTGATGGCAAGGGGCCAAGCTCGCCGACAGAGGGCGGTGGCGGCATTCCGATCTGCGTGCAATGCGGGTTGGGCTGGATGGCGCGCGCGGGTAACCTGAGCGGAAACCGACGAGGATCCCGCTGATGAGCAAGAACCTGCTGATTACCGGTGCGAGCCGTGGCATCGGCCGCGCCACTGCCCTGCTGGCCGCCGCGCAGGGCTGGACGGTCGGCGTCAACTATCGCGAGGATCGCGCGGCCGCCGACGCGGTGGTGGCGCAGATCCAGGCGGCCGGCGGCCAGGCCGTCGCACTGCAGGGCGACGTGGCCATCGAGGCCGACGTGCAGCGGCTGTTCGAAGCCATGGATGCACTCGGCCCGCTGCAGGGCCTGGTGGTCAATGCCGGCATCGTTGCACCGCCCCTGCCGCTGCTGGACATGAGCGACGAGCGCCTGCGGCGCATGTTCGAGGTCAACGTGCTGGGCAGCTATCTCACCGCCCGCGAAGGCGCCCGGCGCATGGCCCGCAGCCGTGGCGGCGCGGGCGGCTCGATGGTGCTGGTGTCGTCGGTGGCAGCCAGCCTCGGCTCACCCTTCGAGTACGTCGACTATGCCGGGGCCAAGGGCGCCATGGACGTCCTGACCCATGGCCTGGCCAAGGAGCTGGGCGGCGAGGGCGTGCGGGTCAACGCCGTGCGTCCGGGGCTGATCGATACCGACATTCACGCCAGCGGCGGCCAGCCGGATCGTGCCGAGCGCCTGGGCAAGGGCACCCCGCTGGGACGCGCCGGACGTGCCGAGGAAGTCGCCGAAGCGATCGTCTGGCTACTCGACGACAAGGCCAGCTACGCCACCGGCGCACTGCTCGATATCGCCGGCGGGCGCTAGTCCCAGGGCAGCAAGGGCGCGCCATACCACCGAAACACGCAAATGATAATCAATGTTATCATCCGCGTTTTCGACGCCCCGGGTGACGCCCATGGTCCAGCCCCTGCACGCCCCATGCCTCTACTCGCTGGATGACCTGCGCCAGCTGGGCCGCCGTCATCATGTGCACTACAGCCTGATTGGCACACAGCATGAAGACAACCCGTGCGTGATGCGGGGCTACATCAACGAGCAGCAAACCCGTCTGGGCATGACCCTGGTCAGCTCCGAGGTGCACACCTTGCATGGCTACCAGGCGCAATCCTTCACCGCCCCCAGTCTCACCATGATCGTCCTGCTGGAAGGACAGGCCCAGCTCGACGGCACGACCTCCACCACCCTCACGCCGGGTCAGGGCGTCACCCTGCTCAGCCAGGACGGGCCTGGCCAGAGTGCCCGGCATCACGCTCATCACCACCTACGTGGTCTCAACCTGTCCATCGCTGACATCGATGACCTGGCGGACGAGCAACTGGCGGATCTGTTGCGTGCCAGCCTCCGACAGCGCCGCGTGTACACGCAACGCTGGAGCGTTCCGGCAGACCTGCAGCCTGCCCTGCAGGCCCTGGCCGGCGAACGCTCGCACGGTTGCCTGCAGCGCCTGCTGCACGAAGGCCTGGCACTGCAGCTGTTGGCACATGGCCTGAACGCCATCGACGCCGACGAGCGCCACGCGCCCTCGCTCAACCCACGTGACCGCAGCCTGCTGGAGCGGGTCCGCGACTACCTGCATCAGGAACCTGGAGCCGAGCACAGCCTGCATCAACTGGCACAGCTGGCGTGCATGAGCCCCAGCTCCCTGCGCCAGAAGTTCCAGCAGGCCTATGGTGTCAGCGTCATGGCCTACCTGCGCCAGCGCCGCATGGAGCTGGCCAGGCAGTACCTCGGACAGGGCTGGCGCGTTCAGGATGTCGCCCACTACGTCGGCTACCGCCATGCCAGCAACTTCGCCACCGCATACCGGCAGCACTTCGGCGTAGCGCCCCGCGAATCCATCTAGCCAGGCCCGACAGCATCCTCGCAGCGTCGTTCCAGGCCTGGCATCCGGCAAAGGAAGACTGGCGTCGAGCAAAGGTATCGCCCGGTCAAATGTGAATAATTCTCATCGACAAATTTTCCCGATGAGACGCCTGCAATGTCGAAATGCTCGATCCTCCCGCTCACCCCGACCCTGCGCCGCGCATTGCTCGCCAGCGCCCTGCTGCCCCTGGCGGCAGGCGCCGCCGCGCAAGAGGACGTTGAAGACACAGACGCACACGAAAGCAGCCTGACGCTGCCGGCGATGAACGTGCAGGGCACGCAGCTGCCGCAGTCCGAAACCGAGGGCACCGGCAGCTACACCACCGGCAGCATGTCCACCGCCGTGGGCCTGCCGCTGTCGATCCGCGAGACGCCGCAATCGGTGAGCGTCGTCACCCGCCAGCAGATCGAAGATCGCGGCCTGCGCGACACCGCCGCGATACTCGCCAGCGCCCCCGGTATCTCGATGAGCCGCAGCGACAGCAATCGCGTGTCGTTCTCCGCTCGCGGCTTCGACATCGACAACTTCCAGTTCGATGGCCTGGCTTCGCCGATCAACAACTTCTGGAACTTCGGCGCCACCGATGTCGATTCGGCGATCTACGATCGCGTCGAGATCGTGCGGGGCTCCACAGGGTTGCTGACCGGCGCCGGCAACCCTTCGGCAGCGGTCAACTTCATCCGCAAGCGCCCGCTGCCAGAGTTCGCCATCGGCGGCTCGCTCGGCAGCGGACGCTGGGACCAGCGCCGTGGCGATATCGATGTCTCCACCCCGCTGACTGCCGACGGCCGGATCGCAGCCCGCGTAGTGGCGGCCTACTCCGAGCGCGATACCTTCATCGACTATCAGCACTACGAAAGTGAAACCCTGTACGGCGTGATCAGCGCGGAGCTGACCCCACGCACGCAACTCACGCTGAGCCTCGAACACCAGAAGAACGATACCGACGGCATGGGCGCAGGCGTGCCGATGTTCTATGCCGACGGGTCGCGCACCCACTATGGCCGCTCCACGGCCAACAACACCCAGTGGTCGTACTTCGGCACCGAGTCGAACACCGCCTTCATCGATCTCGAACACCAGTTGGAAAACGACTGGAAACTACGCGCGGCCTACAGCCGCACCGAGGCCGACTACGCGATGCGCTATGTGTTTCGCGGCGGCTATCCGGACCGCAACGACGCAGGCATGAGCGCCAGCTTCCTCAAGTATGACGGCGAGCGCACCCGCGACGACTGGCACCTGACCGGCAGCGGGCCGTTCGAGCTGCTGGGCCGCACGCATGACGCCGCGTTCGGCTGGATGAGCATCGCCGACGACCTGCAGATGGACCAGTACCTGCCGCTGCCCGGCACCGCGCCAATTGCCGACTCGCAACTGGACTGGAGCAACGGCGCGATTGCCGAGCCCATCTGGTCGGGCACGCGCGCCAACGGCGACCGCACCGATATCCGCCAGACCGGCGGCTATGCGGTGACGCGCCTGTCGCTGGCCGATCCGCTGCATCTGATCCTGGGGGTTCGCGTCAGCACCTGGGAGATCGAACAGAACTACTTCGGCACCCAGCGCACCTATCGCTACAGCGACGAGGTCACGCCCTACGCCGGCCTGGTCTATGACCTCGACCGGACCTACAGCCTGTACACGAGCTACACCAGCATCTTCAAGAACCAGACGCAGCGTGCGCCGGATGGCAGCTTCCTCGATCCGGTCAGCGGCGACAGCTACGAGCTCGGCATCAAGGCCGGCTACCTGGACGGCCAGCTGAACGCCGCCCTGTCGGTCTATCGCACCAGGCAGGAAGGCCTGGCCGAGGCCATTCCCGATACCTTCCTGATCGCCGACCCCAGCCAGCAGGCCTACAAGGCCGGCGAGGGGGCCGTGGTCGACGGCTTCGACCTGGAGCTGAGCGGCGCGCTGAGCGAGGCGTGGAACCTGTCCACCAGCTACACCCACTTCATCGCCCGCAATGCCGAGGGCAAGGCGATCAATACCACCCACCCACGCACGCAGTTCAAGCTGTTCACCACCTACCGGCTGGACGGTGTACTGCGGGACCTGACCCTGGGCGGTGGCACGACCTGGCGCAGCGGCATCTCACGCGCCAACACCGGCAGCCCCAACGGCCCGGTGGACGTCAGCGCGGACAGCTATGCCCTGGTCGACCTGATGGCCAGGTACCAGATCAGCGAACACATCGCGGCGACCGCCAACCTCAACAACGTCTTCGACAAGCAATACCTCGAGCACGTCGGCTTCTACAGCCAGCTCTGGTATGGCAAGCCGCGCAACCTGCAATTGACCCTGAGCGCGAGATTCTGAGCGTCGGCTGCCATCCAGCCCCGGTTGGCAGCTGCTCGCATGGGCCCCGCGCTGACGTCACTCGCGCGGACCGGCAGGCTCAATCCCAGCGCGGCGCGAAGCCCGGGTTGGCCACCCGCTCAGCGCGCTCCAGGGTGGCGATGGCGGCCATGTCGGCGTCGCTCAGGCGCAGGTCGGCGGCGGCCAGGTTGGCGGCCAGGTTCTCGCGTTTGGTCGACGACGGAATCACCGCATAGCCCTGCTGCAGCGACCAGGCCAGGGCCACCTGCGCCGGGCTGGCGCCATGCGCGGCAGCGATGCGCTGGATCTCCGGCTCGACCAGCACCTTGCCGTAGGCCAGCGGCATGTAGGCCGTCAGGTGGATGCCCTGCTGGCGGGCGAAATCGACCAGTTTGCGGTTCTGCAGCAGCGGATGGATTTCCACCTGGTTGGTCGCGATCTCCTCGACACCCACCGCAGCGATGGCCTCGCGCAGATGGGCGATGGTGAAGTTGGAGACACCGATGGCCGATGTCAGCCCCTGACGCTTGGCCTCCAGCAGTTCCTCCAGGTACTGCGCCACGGGAATCTCGTCGTTCGGCGATGGCCAGTGGATCAACGTCAGGTCGACGCGCTGCAGAGCCAGGCGTTGCAGGCTCTCCTGCAGGCTGGCGAGCACCCGGCCACGGCCGAGGTTCTCGGTCCAGACCTTGGTGGTGACGAACAGCTCGTCGCGGGCCACGCCACTCTCGGCGATGGCCTGACCGACCGCCGCTTCGTTGCCGTAGGCTTGCGCGGTGTCGACATGCCGGTAGCCCAGTTCGAGGCCGCTGCGCACAGCGTCGATGGCGACCTGGTCCTTGAGGCGGAATGTGCCAAGGCCGACAGGGGGAAGAAATGTCATGACGGGTCTCCTCATGGGTTGCGCAGCGCTTACCGAGCGCGGAGTGGCTCAGGGAATGAAAGGTTCGGCCCGCTCACTGCGGGAAAAGTTGCACGGCCGCAGCCAGGATGCACATGGCGCCCGGCCAGACAGGGCGAGCAGGCTTGCTGGAGACGCAGTATCCGGGCCAGACTCATGCGGAAAAAGCCGACAACCTGGCAAACACCTTTGACTGAAGTTCAACAATGAAGACCAGCCTGGAAGAAATGCTCGCCTTCGTCAGCGTGGTCGACAGCGGCTCGATCAGCGCCGCCGCCGAACAGCTGGAGCAGACCGCCTCCGGCGTCAGCCGCGCCCTCAGCCGCCTGGAAGAAAAGCTCGCGGTGACCCTGCTGCGCCGTACCACGAGACGCCTGGAGCTGACCGAGGAGGGCGAGCTGTTCCTCGCCCAGGCCCGGCGCATCCTCGCCAGCGTGGAGGAGGCCGAGGAGCAGATGGCCCTGCGTCGCCAGGCACCCGCCGGGCGCCTGCGCATCAACACCGCCTCGCCCTTCATGCTGCACGTGATCGTTCCGCTGATCGGCGAGTTTCGCACACGTTACCCGCAGATCGAGCTGGAGCTGAACAGCGACGACCGCATCATCGACCTGCTCGAGCGGCGTACCGACCTGGCCATCCGCATCGGTCACCTGCCGGACTCCAGCCTGCATGCCCGACCGCTGTATCACAGCCGCCGACGCGTGCTGGCCAGCCCGGAGTACCTGCGCAGGCATGGCCACCCGGCGCGCAGCGAAGACCTGCAGGGGCACTGCCTGATCGGCTTCACCGAACCCGACAGCCTGAATGAATGGCCACTGCGCCATGCCCTCGGCGAGCGCTGGCGGATCACCCCGAGCCTGCGCGCCTCCAGCGGCGACACCATGCTCGAACTGGCCCTGGCCGGCGAAGGGCTGGTGTGCCTGTCGGACTTCATGACAGACGCGGCCCGCGCCCGTGGCGCGCTGGTGGAGGTGCTGGCCGAACAGCGCGTGGAGGTGCGCCAGCCGATCAATGCGGTGTACTACCGCAACACCGCGCTGGCCTCACGCATCACCTGCTTTCTGGACTTTCTCAGCGAACACCTGGGTGACCCGGGCCAAGGCGGCAGGAACAACCCCGGCAACGCACCCGAGGCACGATGAAAAAGGGCGACTCAGCGAGTCGCCCCCTTGCCCCGCCAAACGCTTACTGCGCCGCCTGCAGGCTCCACTCGGCGAGCTTCTGCTGCTTGTAGCTGAGCGCCGCTGCCGGCACCGGCGTGACCTTGCCGGTCTCCATCCAGCGCTTGAGGCGGTTGGCGTCGGCCATGTGGGTGTACTTGCCGAACGCGCCGAGCACGACGAACGCCACCGAACGATTGGCCATGGTGGTGGCCATCACCAGGCACCGACCGGCGGCATTGGTGAAGCCGGTCTTGCTCAGGTTGATGTTCCAGTCGGCCTTGCGCACCAAGGCATTGGTGTTGCGAAAGCCCAGGGTGTAGTTGGGCTTGCGAAAGGCCACGGTGGCTTCCGAGTCCGTGGTGAACTGATGGATCAGCGGATACTGGGCCGCGGCCTTGACCATCAATGCCAGGTCGCGGGCGGTGGACACGTTCTCCTCGGAGAGGCCGGTGGGCTCGACGAAGTGGCTGCGGTTCATGCCCAGGGCCTTCGCCTTGGCGTTCATCGCCCTGATGAAGGCGACCTGGCCACCCGGATAGTGATGGGCGAGGCTGGCCGCCGCGCGATTCTCCGAGGACATCAGCGCCAGGTGCAGCATGTCGCGACGGCTGAGCTCGCTGCCTACGCGCACGCGCGAGAACACGCCCTGCATTTCCTTGGTGTCGCGGATGTTGACCGGCAGCACCTCGTCCAGCGGCAGCTTGGCGTCGAGGGTGACCATGGCGGTCATCAGCTTGGTCACCGAGGCGATCGGCAGACGCAGGTCGGGGTTGCTGGAATAGAGTTCCTTTCCGGTCTTCAGATCCACTAACAGCGCGCTACCGGCAGCCAGCTCCTGCTGGGGCTGAACAGGCGCAGCCTGAAGGTTCGAAACTGCAAGGCTGCCGCACAGCAGCAAGCCTAAAATCGAATGACGGAATTTCACGGTTCACTTCACCGGTTGTATGAGGAGGCCGACGAGATGGCGGCAACAACCAGTATAGGGATTGTGCCCGCGCTCTTGCAGTATGGCCCGATCAAACACTTGCGCCTGGCGCATCCAGCTCGGCCTGCAACCAGTCGACGAAGCGCGCGGTGAGGCGCTGGCGCCGCTTGCGCTCGGGCAATACCAGGTAATAACCGAACGCCGACTGCGCTTCGGCATCACCCAGACGACAGAGTAGGCCCTGGGCCAGCAGTTCGTCGACCAGGTGGCGCCAGCCGATGGCCACCCCCTGGCCGGCAATGGCCGCCTGGATCAGCAGGGTGTAGTTGTCGAAGCGCAGCGCGCCGGGCGTGGGCAGGCTGCTGATGCCCAGTGCGCGGAACAGCCCGTCCCAGTCGAACCAGCGCGAGCGGTGCTCGGGGCGCAGGTGCAGCAGGGGCAGCTCGGCCAGCGCCGCAACTGGCAACGGCGGCTGGCGCTCGCCCAGCAGGCGCGGGCTGCACACCGGAAACACCTCCTCGCGAAACAGCAGGTGCGCCTCGCCGTGCTTGAAGCGGCCATCGCCAAAGCGGATCGCCACATCGATGTCGCTGGGTACCGTGGCCGGATCGCGCTCGCTGGTGATCAGGCTGACGTCCACCTCCGGGTACAGGCGGTTGAAACGCTGCAGGCGCGGCATCAGCCAATAGGCGGCGAAGGCGAAGTCGGTGGCCACCTGCAGCACCTCGTGCTGCTGCCGTGCGGTGACCGCCGCCAGTCCGGCGTCGAGACTGGCCAGGCCCTCCTGCACGTGAGCCAGCAGCAGCTCGCCCGCCTCGGTCAGCACGATGCCGCGGTAGACACGGTCGAACAGGCGCGTGGCCAGTTGCTGCTCCAGGCGCTTGATCTGCTGGCTGATGGCCGGCTGGCTGCTGCCCAGTTCGTTCGCGGCCGCCGTGAAGCTCAGCTGGCGCGCGGCCGACTCGAACACCCGCAATGCGTCGAGGGACAGGCCATCGATGGCTTTAAACATAAGTTCTGCTTATCCGAGGCATGTTTCTCAGCCGGGTTTACCCTGTCGGGGTTCTACCGGAATCATGGCCCCAGCACTGTCGCATAAACCAACAGTATGGAATACCCGCCGCCATGAAACGCCCGAACATCCTCTTCATCATGGCCGACCAGATGGCCGCGCCGATCCTGCCCCTGCACGATGCCGCCTCGCCGGTGCAGATGCCCAACCTGATGAAGCTGGCCGAACAGGCCGTGGTGTTCGACTCGGCCTACTGCAACAGCCCGCTCTGCGCGCCCTCACGCTTCACCCTGGTCAGCGGCCGCCTGCCGTCGAAGATCGGCGCCTACGACAACGCCGCCGACCTGCCCGCCGACGTGCCGACCTACGCCCATTACCTGCGTCGCCTCGGCTACCGCACGGCGCTGTCGGGCAAGATGCACTTCTGCGGCCCGGACCAGCTGCACGGCTACGAGGAGCGCCTGACCAGCGACATCTACCCGGCGGACTACGGCTGGGCGGTGAACTGGGACGAGCCGGACACACGCGCCACCTGGTACCACAACATGTCGTCGGTGCTGCAGGCCGGCCCCTGCGTGCGCAGCAACCAGCTCGACTTCGACGAGGAAGTGGTGTTCAAGGCGCGCCAGTACCTCTACGACCACGTGCGTCTGACACCCGAGCAGCCGTTCTGCCTGACCGTGTCGATGACCCACCCGCACGACCCCTACACCATCCCGCGCGAGTACTGGGATCGCTACGAGGGCGTGGACATCCCCATGCCGCGCCAGCGCATCGCGCAGAGCGAGCAGGACCCGCACTCGCAGCGCCTGCTGAAGGTCATCGACCTGTGGGACAAGCCGTTGCCCGAGGACAAGATCCGCGATGCGCGGCGCGCCTACTTCGGCTCCTGCAGCTATATCGACGACAACATCGGCAAGCTGCTGAAGACCCTGGAAGAGTGTGGCCTGGCCGAGGACACCCTGATCGTCTTCTCCGGCGACCATGGCGACATGCTTGGCGAGCGTGGCCTCTGGTACAAGATGCACTGGTTCGAGATGTCCGCCCGCGTGCCACTGCTGGTGCACGCGCCGCAGCGCTTCGCCGCGCAGCGGGTCAGCCAGTCGGTGTCGACCCTCGACCTGCTGCCGACCCTGGTGGAACTCGCCGGCGGCCAGCTCGATGCCGACCTGGAACTGGAGGGGCGCTCGCTGCTGCCGCACCTCAAGGGCGAGGGCGGGCATGACGAGGTGCTCGGCGAATACATGGCCGAGGGCACCGACAGCCCGCTGATGATGATCCGCCGCGGGCCGTGGAAATTCGTCTACGCCGAGCGCGACCCGCTGCTGCTGTTCGACCTGCATGCGGATCCGCAGGAGCAGCACAACCTCGCCGAGAGCAGCGCGCATCGCAGCACCGTCGCCGGCTTTCTCGCCGAAGCCCGTGAGCGCTGGGACCTGGCGGCGATCCATGCCGCGACCCTGGCCAGCCAGCGCCGCCGGCGCCTGGTCGCCGCCGCCCTGAGCCAGGGCCGGCTGACCAGCTGGGACCACCAGCCCTGGGTCGACGCCAGCCAGCAGTACATGCGCAACCACATCGACCTCGACGACCTGGAACGCCGCGCGCGCTTCCCTCAGGTATGAACCTTTACCGACTGCCGCCCCCAAAACAGAAGAAAAAAGGAGAGACGCCATGAACCGATTCAGCGTGCTGTTACTCGCCACCGCGCTCTGCAGCGCCGGCAATGTCTGGGCCGAGGACGCAGCCTGCTCCACGGTCAAGCTGGGTGATCCGGGCTGGAGCGACATCGCCGTGACCAACGGCATCGCCAGCTTCCTGCTCGAAGGCCTGGGCTACACGGCAAAAAGCCAGACCCTGGCCGTGCCGATCATCTTCGCCGGGCTGCAGAAGGGCCAGGTCGACGTGTTCCTCGGCAACTGGATGCCGGCGCAGCAGAGCAACTACGACAAGTTCGTCGCCAGCGGCGAGGTGGACAAGCTGGCGCAAAACCTCGAGGGCACCGAGTACACCCTGGCGGTTCCGAGCTATGCCTATGAGGCCGGAGTGAAGACCTTCGCCGACCTCGACAAGCACGCCGACCAGTTCGGCAGGAAGCTCTACGGCATCGCCTCCGGCTCCCCCGCCAACGAGTCGATCAAGCAGATGATCGCCACTGACGAGTTCGGCCTGGGCGACTGGAAGCTGGTGGAGTCCAGCGAGCAGGCGATGCTGGTGCAGGTCGGCCGCGCGGTGAAGCGCGAGCAGTTCGTGGTGTTCCTCGGCTGGACCCCGCACCCGATGAACGTGCAGTACGACATGCAGTACCTGCGCGGCGGCGAGAAGTACTTCGGTGACAGCGGCCAGGTCAACACCCTGGCGCGCAAGGGCTATGCCGCGCAGTGCCCCAATGTCGGCAAGCTGATGAGCAACCTCGCCTTCACCCAGGACATGGAGAACAGCATCATGGACCAGGTGCTGAGCAAGGAGGCCAGCAACGATGCCGCGATCAAGGCCTGGCTCAAGGCCAATCCGCAGGTGCTCGACGGCTGGCTGCAGGGCGTGACCACCCGTGACGGTGGCGACGGCCTGGCAGCGGTGAAAGCCCGGCTTTGAATTAGCCGGCACAAGTGAGTAGGGTGGAGTCGCCTGCGGCCCACCCTCGACCCCGACCATGCGCCTACCCGATCGACAGACCCTGTTGCCATTTCTGCGCTGGCTGCCTGGCACCAGCCGCAAGACCCTGGGCAACGACCTGCTGGTAGGCCTGACCGGCGCCATCCTGGCCCTGCCACAATCACTGGCCTATGCCCTGATCGCCGGGCTGCCGGCCGAATACGGCCTGTACGCCGCCATCGTGCCGGTGATCATCGCCTGCCTGTGGGGCTCGTCCTGGCACCTGATCTGCGGGCCGACGGCGGCCATCTCCATCGTGCTGTTCACCAGCGTCAGCCCCATGGCGCGCATGGGCAGCGAAGAATTCATCGCCCTGGTGTTGCTGCTGACCTTTCTCGCCGGCCTGTTCCAGTGGCTGCTCGGCCTGCTGCGCTTCGGCGCGCTGGTCAACTTCGTCTCGCAATCGGTGGTGCTCGGCTTCACCCTCGGCGCGGCGCTGGTCATCGCCCTCGGCCAGGTCCCCAACCTGCTGGGCGTGGAAATGCCCAGCCAGGCCACCGCGCTGAGCAGCCTGCTGCAGATCGGCCAGCACCTGCCCGAGACGCACTGGCCCAGCCTGGCGCTGGCCGCCTTCACCCTGCTGCTGAGCGTCGCCATCCGGCATTTCTGGCCCAAGGCACCGGCACTGCTGATCGGCCTGGTCGGCGGCAGCCTGGTGGCCTGGCTGCTACCGACGCACCTGGCCGGGGAGATCGCCCTGGTCGCGCCCTTCGCCGGCAGCCTGCCGCCACTGACGATGCTCAGCTTCGACCTCGACGACGTCCTGCGCCTGCTGCCGGCAGCGGTGGCCTGCGGCATGCTCGGGCTGGTCACCAGCCTGTCCATCGCCCGCGCCCTGGCGGTGAAATCGCATCAGTTCCTCGACGCCAACCAGGAAGTGCGCGCCCAGGGTCTGTCGAACATCGTCGGCCCGTGGTTCTCCGGTTCGCTGTCGGCCGGCTCCTTCACCCGCTCGGCGCTGAACCTGCAGGCGGGTGCGCGTACTCCTCTGGCGGGGATCTTCTCGGCCTTGCTGGTGGCCCTGTTCGCCGTGTTCGGTGCGGCGCTGCTGACCCACATCCCGCTGCCGGTGATGGCCGCAGGCATCCTGCTGATCTGCTGGGGGCTGTTGGACCTGCCGGCGATTCGGGCACTGCGCCGGGTCAGCCGCTCCGAATTCGCGGTGATGCTGCTGACCTTCGCCGCCACCCTGGTGCTGGAGCTGCAGACGGCGATCTACGCCGGCGTGCTGGCATCGCTGTTCTTCTACCTCAAGCGCACCTCGCAGCCGCGCGTACGCCTGTGGCATGACGGCGACGACGAGGTGCTGCGCATCGATGGCTCGATCTTCTTCGGCGCCTGCCAGTACATCCAGCAGTTGCTGCAGCGCAGCCGTGGCCAGCGCCTGGTGATCGACGCGCGGCACATCAACTTCATCGACTACGCCGGGGTGGAGATGCTGCATCAGGAAGCGCGCCGCCTGCAGGCCCTGCAGCGCAGCCTGGTGCTGCGTCAGGCGCGGCCCCAGGTGATCGAGGAGATTCTCAAGCTGGAAGGCGCGGAGCACTGCCCGGTGCAGTTCGAAGACTGAGTGAGCGGCGTCGAACCCTACGCGGCTGACCCTCAGTCCTCGGCGTCATCGAGCACGCTCAGATCCAGCACGTGCGAGCGCCCGATCCACATCGCACAGTCACGATGGTCGCGCAGTTCGTTGCCGGTGATCGGGTGCAGCAGGACGTCCAGGCCACCGCGGTTGAGCATCAGCCAGGGCACCAGGTCGGCGAACAGGTCGGCGCGGAAGGCCAGCTGGCAACTCCAGCACGGATGCGGCCCGACCAGGCGCTCGTGCACCCGCCCCATCTTCACTGGAAAGCGCTTCGCCGCGTCCTCGCAGAGGGCGCGCGCCTGCTCCAGCGTAGCGGCATCGAAATAGACGTGGGCATGGTAACCACTGATACGCACCATCTCGTCCATCTGCCGCTCCTCAGGCCATCAGTTGACGACGCAGTTCGGCCAGCACCGGCGCCGTGTCGGGGCGCACGCCGCGCCACAGCGCGAAGGCCTCGGCAGCCTGCTCGACCAGCATGCCGAGGCCGTCCAGGCACTGCGCCGCACCCTGCTCGGCGGCCCAGCGGTTGAACGCGGTCGGCTCGCGGCCGTACATCATGTCGTAGCACACCGTGTGGCCGGGCTGGATCAGGCCCGGTGCAATCGGCGGCAACTCGCCGCCGAGGCTGGCCGAGGTACCGTTGACGATCAGGTCGACCGGCGCGTCGATCCAGTCGAAGCCGACGGCCTTCAGCGGGCCCAGCTCGGTGAACTCCAGCACCAGTTTCTCCGCCTTGCACAGCGTGCGGTTGGCCACCACCAGGCTCGCCGGGTGCTGCGCCAGGAAGGGTTCGAGCACGCCGCGCACGGCGCCACCGGCACCCAGCACGAGGATGCGCTTGCCGGCCAGGCTGAAGCCGGCGTTGTCCTGCAGGTCGCGGGTCAGCCCGGCGCCGTCGGTGTTGTCGCCGAGCAGGCGACCGTCCTCCAGCTTCTTCAGGGTATTCACCGCGCCGGCCCGGCGGGCACGCTCGGTCAGCTCGTCGGCAAGGCGAAAGGCCTCTTCCTTGAAGGGCACGGTGACGTTGCCGCCAAGGCCTTCCGCGAAGAAGGCACGGGCATCGCCGACGAAGTCATCGAGGGGCGCCAGACGCGCCTCGTACGTCAACGCCTGCCCGGTCTGTTCGGCGAACAGACGATGGATCAGCGGCGACTTGCTATGGCCGATGGGGTTGCCGAAGACGCAGTAGCGGTCCATGGAAAATCCTATCTGTGTAGGAACCAGCTTGCTGGCGATTCGCTCTGCAGCCAGATCGCCCGCAAGCGGGCTCCTACGGGTGCGGGGATGACTCGTAGCCCGGATGCAATCCGGGAGCGCTCATGGAACGGCCCCGGACTGCATCCGGGCTACATCATGGATTGGTCGACAACCAGTCGCGGTCGGTGAGGAAGTACTCGGTCAGGCGTGCTTCTTCACTGCCCGGCTCCGGCTTCCAGTCGTAACCCCAGCGCACGTGCGGCGGCAGCGACATGAGGATCGACTCGGTACGCCCGCCGGACTGCAGGCCGAACAGGGTGCCACGGTCGAACACTAGGTTGAACTCGACGTAGCGGCCACGCCGGAACGCCTGGAACTCGCGCTCGCGCTCACCGAAGGGGGTCAGCTTGCGGCGCTGCACGATGGGCAGGTAAGCCTGGATGTAGGCATCGCCGATGGCGCGGATGAAGGCGAAGCAGGTGTCGAAATCCCACTCGTTGAGGTCATCGAAGAACAGCCCGCCGATACCGCGCGGCTCGCCACGGTGCTTGAGGTGGAAGTAGCGGTCGCACCAGGCCTTGTACTTCGCGTACACCTCGGCACCGAACGGCGCACAGGCGTCATGCGCGACCTGGTGCCAGAACACGCAGTCTTCCTCGTTGGCGTAGTAGGGCGTCAGGTCGAAGCCGCCACCGAACCACCACACCGGTTCCTCGCCTTCCTTCTCGGCGCTGAAGAAGCGCACGTTGGCGTGCGAGGTGGGCACATGGGGGTTTTCCGGGTGGATCACCAGCGACACGCCGAGGGCCTGGAAGCCGCGTCCGGCCAGTTCCGGACGGTGGGCGCTGGCCGAAGGCGGCAGGCTGTCGCCGAACACGTGGGAGAAGTTGACCCCGCCTTTCTCGATCAGCGCGCCGTTCTCGATCACCCGCGTGCGGCCACCGCCGCCGGCCGGACGCTGCCAGGCATCCTCGATGAACACGGCCTGGCCGTCTTCGGTTTGCAGGGCGGAGCAGATACGGTCTTGCAGGTCGAGCAGATAGGCCTTAACGGCCTCGGTACGGTCAGTCACGGCGGCACCTTGAACAGGGAGCAGGTCGAAATCGGAGGGCAGCATAGCACTCGACAACCCCGCTCCGCAGTTGACGTCAGTCAATCGGGAGGATTGGATAGGCCCTTTCGCCGCCAGCGGGCGGCTCATGTCAGACAAGGAATCGGAGATGGCCAAGCGCATTCAGTTCAGCCAGCACGGCGGCAGCGACGTACTCGAGTACCGTGACTACCAGCCGGCCGCCCCGGGCCCGCGCGAAGTGCGAGTGGCCAACCAGGCCATCGGCCTGAACTTCATCGACACCTATTTCCGCAGCGGCCTGTACCAGCCACCGGCCCTGCCTTCGAGCCTGGGTACCGAGGGTGCCGGCGTGGTCGAGGCGGTGGGCAGCGAGGTCAGCGGCTTCGCCGTGGGCGACCGCGTCGCCTACGCCACCGGCCCGCTCGGCGCCTACAGCGAGCTGCACGTGCTGCCCGCCGAGAAGCTGGTGAAGCTGCCGGACGGCATCAGCTTCGAGCAGGCCGCCGCAGTGATGCTCAAGGGCCTGACCGTGCAGTACCTGCTGCGCCAGACCTGCGAACTGAAGGGCGGCGAGACCATCCTCTTCCATGCCGCCGCCGGTGGTGTCGGTTCCTTCGCCTGCCAGTGGGCGAGGGCGCTGGGCGTCAGGCTGATCGGCACCGTCAGCTCGGCGCAGAAGGCCGCACGCGCCCGGGAGCAGGGCGCCTGGGCGACCATCGACTACAGCCATGAGAACGTGGCGCAGCGCGTGCTGGAGCTGACCGACGGGGCCAAGTGCCCGGTGGTCTATGACGGCGTCGGCAAGGACACCTGGGAAACCTCGCTGGACTGCGTGGCGCCGCGCGGCCTGCTGGTCAGCTTCGGCAACGCCTCGGGTGCGGTCACCGGGGTCAACCTGGGGATCCTGGCGCAGAAGGGCTCGCTGTTCGTCACCCGCCCGACCCTGGCCGGCTATGCCACCAGCGCCGAGCGCCTGCAGGCCATGGCCGACGAGCTGTTCGGCATGATCGCCAGCGGCCAGCTGCAGGTGGAGATCAGCAGCCGCTACGCACTGAAGGACGCCGCCGCCGCGCAGGACGCACTGAGCTCGCGGCAGACCACCGGCTCGACCATCCTGCTGCCCTGAGCCAGTGACCCGGATGCACTCCGGGCCACGTGTGGGAGCGGCTTTAGCCGCGAGCTTTCAGCGCTTCAGGACGGGCGGATCACATCGCCCGTGCGCAGGTCACGGATCAGGCTGGGGTTGCGTCGACCACCCAGTGCGCCACCCAGCACCTTGTCCAGCTCACCGGGGAAATACTGCTCGACGCGCAGGCGCGAACGCGCCGACGGGCGGCCAGCCGGATTGGCCGACGTGGAGATCAGCGGCCCGGTATAGCGGCACAGCGCGCGCACCAGCGGGTGATCGGTGACGCGCAGGGCAACGGTGTCATGCATGCCGGTGACCCATTCGGGCAGACGATTCTGGTGCGGCACCAGCCAGGTGTTCGGTCCCGGCCAACTGCCAGCCAGGCGCTCCTGCCAGACCTCGGGCAGGTCCCCGAGCAGGAAGTCGAACTGTTCGATGGCATCGGCCACCAGAATCAGACCCTTGTGCATCGGGCGCTCCTTGAGCGCCAGCAGTCGGTCCACCGCCTCTTCGTTCCACGGGTCGCAGCCCAACCCCCAGACCGCCTCGGTCGGATAGGCGATAACGCCACCCTCACGCACCACACGCGCCGTTTGCTGTATCTGCCAGTTGCTGGCCATCGACTGTCTCCCGCTGAACGAATGGCCGGCAGTCTATCCAAGACGGGGCGGCGACTGTAGCCCGGCGACCATGCGGGGATCACATCGGCGCCTGCTCCACGACAAAGCGGGCCGCCGGCGCCTTCTGCAAGCGCCGTGGCGGCTGCGCCCGATGCGGCCTGGTGGATGGATGAAGCGCCATCCACCCTACGGACAGCCTGAGTGGAAGGGATGCGCGGATCACACGGCGGCGAACAGCAGACGTCGCTCACGCCCGGCGCGCCAACCAGCGCCCGGCCTCGCCGCACACCCGCCCCTCGAGCTCCAGCTCGGTCAGGGCGGCGAGAACCTCTGCCAGGGGCAAGCCACTGGCCTGGACCAGCGCCTCGGTGCTGTGCGGCGCGGCATGCAGCAGGGCCAGCAGTGGATGCTCGACGCGAGCCGGCGGCGCCGACGCGGGTGCAACGGGTAACGCGTGCCAGCCCCGCAAGGCCTCCAGAACATGCTCGGTGCTCTCCACCAGCGTGGCGCCGTCGCGAATCAGCTGGTGACAGCCACGCGCGCCCGGGTGATGAATCGAACCGGGGATGGCATAGACCTCACGCCCCTGCTCGGCCGCCAGCCGGGCGGTGATCAGCGAACCGCTCGACGGGCTGGCCTCGACCACCAGCACCCCGAGCGACAGGCCACTGATGATGCGGTTGCGCCGCGGGAAGTTGCTCGCCTGGGGCGGGCAATCCAGCGGCAACTCGGAAACCAGCGCACCGCCCTGTTCGGCGATCTGCCTCGCCAGGCGTTCATGGCGACGCGGATAGAGGCGCTGCAGGCCGGTGCCGAGCACCGCGATGGTCCGGCCACCCGCGTCCAGCGCGCCCTGATGGGCCGCCCCGTCGATCCCCAGGGCCAGGCCGCTGGTTATCACGAAACCGCCCGCCGCCAGGCTGCGGGCGAAGGCTCGGGCGTTGTCCAGCCCCGGCGCCGATGCGCGGCGGCTGCCGACCATCGCCAGCTGCGGCGCCTCCAGCACCAGCGGGTCGCCCGCCACGAACAGCAGTGGCGGTGCATCCGCCAGCTCCGCCAACAGCGCCGGATAGCGTGGATCGTCCCACATCAGCAGGTGCTGGCCTGGCTCATCCAGCCAGCGCAGCGCCTCCGTGGCCCGCTGACGGATCTCGGCGCTGCGCCGCGGCTCGGCACACGCGGCCGGCAAGCCCAGCGAACGCCAGGCACTGGCCGGCGCACTGAGCGCGGCCGAGGCACTCGCGAAGGCACTGAGCAATTTGAGAAAGCGACGTGGCCCCAGCTCCGGCAACAGATGCAGGCGCAGGCGTGCTTCGAGTTCGGCGGGAGAAATGCTGGGGGACAGCGAGGAGGACGCAGACATGGCGATTCTTCCCTGAGCGGTGCAGTCGCCATCCTGGCGACACCGGTAGAAAGCACGAGCCCCGCATCAGCGGGGCTCGTAGGGTGTTACGGGTTGCGAACCTTGTCCATCACCGCCAGTTGGCGGCTCGCCTGCAGGATCAGGCCGTAACTGAGCTTGTCGTAGGTGCGGAACACCATCAGCAGGCCGGAGCGCTCGTCCGGGACCTTGACGTTCTCGCCGGTCACGCGATCGCGCACGGTCTCGCCGGTCTTGTACACCGCCAGCACGTTGCCGATCTCCAGGCCGTCACGGGTACCCTTGTTCAGGGTGACCACGTCGAACTGGCCGATCTGGCTGACACCACGCGGCACGTCGAGAATCACACCCTTGATCTCGCTGGTCGGCTCGCTGGGCATGAAGGAGGAGTTGATCGCCCGCTCCTCGGTGGGGAACAGACGGTCGCCCAGGCGCACTTCCTCGGTCGAACGGCTCAGCACGAAGGTGCCGATATCGCCTTCCTCGGCGACGATCTCACCGGTGCCGATATCGTCGGCGTTGATACCGAGGAATTCCTTGGTATCCGGATCGGTGTAGGTCTTGCCCTGGCGGAACACGCCGTAGATCGGGTTCTGCTCGTCGAACTGGCCACGGGCATAGACACGGTCACCGGCGCCGCTGACCACGCGCTCGGCGTTGCCGGCGACGATGTAGGGCTTGCCGTTGAACTCTTCGGGCGTATCGACGATGCGGTTGCTCAGCAGGAAGCTGTTGATCGCCTCCAGCGGAATGGTCGGGATCGCCTGGGCCATCGGCGTGCTGCGCACCTGCGGCGACAGCTTGATGGTGCCGCGCGACTCGCCGCGATTGAGCATCAGGCGCGGCTGGCCATCCACGTAGACGAGATTCAGGGTGTCGCCGGGATAGATCAGGTGCGGGTTGGCCACCTGCGGGTTGGCGTGCCAGATCTCCGGCCATTTCCACGGCTGACTGAGGAACTTGCCGGAAATGTCCCAGAGGGTATCGCCCTTGACGACGGTGTAACGGTCCGGATGACCGTCCTTGAGTTGCACTGCGGCCTGAGCCATGCAGGTCAGGGCCATTCCGCCAGCTGCCAGGAGCAAGGCGAGTAGTGATTTCCTCATACGGTGAATCCCTTTATTATGTGTCTTCACGTGAAGCGCCCTAGCGCCGCGTGCCAAACCCGCTGAATACGCGGCGTGAAGCCGTTTTTCAATGCTGTTCATCATCTTAGCAGCGGATTTTGACTTTATTCCACAAGTGCATCACAAACGCATATGGCGATCCTGAATATCCTCGAATTTCCTGATCCACGCCTGCGTACCATCGCTAAACCGGTGGACGTCGTGGACGACTCCATCCGTCAGCTGGTCGATGACATGTTCGAGACCATGTATGACGCTCCGGGTATCGGCCTGGCCGCAACCCAGGTCAACGTGCACAAGCGCGTGGTGGTCATGGACCTGTCCGAGGACAAGTCCGAGCCGCGGGTGTTCATCAACCCCGAGTTCGAATCGCTGACCGACGAGATGGACCAGTACCAGGAAGGCTGCCTGTCGGTGCCCGGCTTCTATGAGAACGTCGATCGCCCGCAGAAGGTCAAGATCAAGGCGCTGGACCGCGATGGCCAGCCCTACGAGCTGATCGCCGAAGGCCTGCTCGCGGTGTGCATCCAGCATGAGTGCGATCACCTCAACGGCAAGCTGTTCGTCGATTACCTGTCCAACCTCAAGCGCGACCGGATCAAGAAGAAGCTGGAAAAACAGCATCGCCAGCGTGCCTGACCCCCGTTTACCCGAAAGGCTTGCCACGGCAAGCCTTTTTCTTTGGTGACTGCCCCATGCGTATCGTCTTTGCCGGCACCCCGGAATTCGCCGCCGAGCACCTCAAGGCCCTGCTGGCCAGCCAGCACGACATCATCGCCGTCTACACCCAGCCGGATCGCCCGGCCGGGCGTGGCCAGAAACTGATGCCCAGCCCGGTCAAGCAGCTGGCCCTGGAGCACGGCATCGCCGTCTACCAGCCGGCCAGCCTGCGCAATGCGGAGGCTCAGGCCGAACTGGCGGCGCTGCAACCCGACCTGATGGTGGTGGTGGCCTACGGCCTGATCCTGCCGCAGGTGGTGCTCGACACCCCGCGCCTGGGCTGCATCAACAGTCACGCCTCGCTGCTGCCGCGCTGGCGCGGCGCCGCGCCGATCCAGCGTGCGGTGCAGGCCGGCGATGTCGAGAGCGGCGTCACCGTGATGCAGATGGAGGCCGGCCTGGATACCGGGCCGATGCTGCTCAAGGTGACGACACCGATCTCTGCCGAGGACACCGGCGGCAGCCTGCATGATCGCCTGGCCCGGCTCGGCCCGCAGGCGGTCCTGCAGGCCGTCGACGGCCTGGCGGCTGGCACCCTCGCGGGCGAGGTGCAGGACGATGCCCTGGCCAACTATGCGCACAAGCTGAACAAGGACGAGGCACGCCTCGATTTCAGCCGGCCTGCCGTGGAGCTGGAGCGCCTGGTGCGCGCCTTCCACCCCTGGCCGATCTGCCACAGCACGCTGAACGGTGAGGCACTGAAGGTGCATGCCGCCGAGCTGGCGGACGGCACTGGCGTCCCCGGCAGCATTCTCGCCGCGGACAAGAGCGGCCTGACCGTGGCCTGCGGCGAGGGCGCGCTGCGCCTGACCCGTCTGCAGTTGCCCGGCGGCAAGCCGCTGGCCTTCAGCGACCTGTACAACAGCCGTCGCGAACAGTTCGCCCCCGGCCTGGTGCTCGGTCAATGAACCCACGTCTGGCCGCCGCCCGCGCCTTGACCGCCGTGCTGTCCGGCAAAGCCTCGCTGGGCAGCAGCCTGCCGCCGCAGCTGGACAAGGTCGAACACCACGACCGCGCCCTGGCGCAGGACCTGGCGTTCGGCGCCGCCCGCTGGCAGCCGCGCCTGCAACTGCTCGCCGAGAAGCTGCTGGAAAAGCCCTTCAAGGCCGCCGACAAGGACGTCGAAGCCTTGCTGCTGGTCGGCCTCTACCAGTTGCTGCACAGCCGTATCCCGGAACACGCCGCCATCAGCGAAACGGTCGGCTGCGCCGGCGCGCTGAAGAAGCCCTGGGCCAAGGGCCTGCTCAACGCCGTGCTGCGTCGTGCGCAGCGCGAGCACGAGGCGCTGCTCGCCGAGCTGGATCGCGACCCGGTGCTGCACACCGCTCATCCGCGCTGGCTGCAGAAATCGCTCAAGGCGCACTGGCCCGAGCACTGGCAGGCCATCTGCACCGCCAACAATGCCCATCCGCCGCTGATTCTGCGGGTCAACCGCCGCCATGACAGCCGTGACGACTACCTCGTCGAACTGCGCGCCGCCGGCATCGAGGCCGCGCCCTGCGACTTCAGCCGCGATGGCGTGCGCCTGCTGCAGCCCTGCGACGTGACCAGCCTGCCCGGCTTCAGCGAAGGCCGCGTCAGCGTGCAGGACGAGGCCGCGCAGCTGGCCGCCGAGCTGCTCGAGCTGGCACCTGGTCAGCGCGTGCTCGATGCCTGCGCCGCACCGGGCGGCAAGACCTGTCACCTGCTCGAGGTCGAGCCGCGACTGGCCGAAGTGGTCGCCGTCGACCTGGAAGCCAAGCGCCTGGCCCGCGTGCGGGAAAACCTCGAACGCCTGCAGCTCGAGGCCACGCTGATCGCCGCCGATGGCCGCGATACCGGTGCCTGGTGGGATGGCCAGGCGTTCCAGCGCATCCTGCTCGACGCGCCCTGCTCGGCCACCGGGGTGATCCGCCGTCACCCGGACATCAAGCTGACCCGCAAGGCCGAAGACATTCCCGCCCTGGCCACGCTGCAGGGCGAGCTGCTCGATGCCCTGTGGCCGACGCTGGCCCCGGGCGGCATCCTGCTCTACGCCACCTGTTCGGTGCTCCCGACGGAGAACAGCGACACCATCGCCGCCTTCCTCGCCCGCACGGCCGATGCGCAGGAGCTCGCCATCGCTGGTGAATTCGGTCTGCAGCCAGAACACGGCCGCCAGTTGTTGCCGCAGTTGGACGGCCATGACGGCTTCTACTATGCCAAGCTGATAAAGACTGCCGTGGCGACCCACGGCTAACGGAGCGATCAGTGAAAATCATCATTCTCGGCGCAGGTCAGGTCGGTGGCACCCTGGCCGAGCACCTCGCCAGCGAAGCCAACGACATCACCGTGGTGGACACCGACGGCGACCGCCTGCGCGACCTCGGCGACCGCCTGGACATCCGCACCGTGCAGGGCAAGGGCTCGTTCCCCACCGTGCTGCGCCAGGCCGGCGCCGATGACGCCGACATGCTGGTGGCGGTGACCAACAGCGACGAAGTCAACATGATCGCCTGCCAGGTCGCCTACACCCTGTTCCACACGCCGACCAAGATCGCCCGCGTGCGCGAGGCGGCGTACCTGACCCGCGAAGCGCTGTTCGACAACGAGGCGATCCCGGTCGACGTGCTGATCAGCCCCGAGCAGGTGGTGACCAACTACATCAAGCGCCTGATCGAATACCCCGGCGCCCTGCAGGTCATCGACTTCGCCGAGGGCAAGGCCCAGCTGGTGGCGGTCAAGGCCTACTACGGCGGGCCGCTGGTCGGCCAGCAGCTGCGCCAGTTGCGCCAGCACATGCCCACGGTGGATACCCGCGTGGCCGCCATCTTCCGGCGCAACCGGCCGATCATGCCCAAGGGCGACACCGTCATCGAGGCCGATGACGAGGTGTTCTTCATCGCCGCCAAGGCCCACATCCGCGCGGTGATGAGCGAGATGCGTCGCCTCGAGGACAGCTACAAGCGCGTGGTCATCGCCGGCGGCGGCAACATCGGCGAGCGCCTGGCCGAGGCCATCGAGAGCCGCTACCAGGTGAAGATCATCGAGATGAGCCCGGCACGCTGCCGCTACCTCTCGGAGAACCTCGACAGCACCATCGTGCTGCAGGGCAGTGCCTCGGACCGCGACCTGCTGGTGGAAGAGAACATCAACGACGCCGACATCTTCCTCGCCCTGACCAACGACGACGAGGCCAACATCATGTCGTCGCTGCTGGCCAAGCGCCTCGGCGCGCGCAAGGTGATGACCATCATCAACAACCCGGCCTACGTCGACCTGGTGCAGGGCGGCGAGATCGACATCGCCATCAGCCCGCAGCTGGCCACCATCGGCACCCTGCTGACCCACGTGCGCCGTGGCGACATCGAGAGCGTGCACAGCCTGCGCCGGGGCGCGGCGGAAGCGCTCGAAGTGATCGCCCATGGCGATGCCAAGTCGAGCAAGGTCATCGGTCGTGCCATCGAGGACATCGCCCTGCCACCGAGCACCACCATCGGCGCCATCATCCGCGACGAGGAAGTGCTGATCGCCCACGACAACACGGTGATCGAGTCCGGCGACCACGTGATCCTGTTCCTGGTCGACAAGAAGTACATCCGCGACGTCGAGCGCCTGTTCCAGGCCGGCCTGACGTTCTTCTGAGCAGCAAGCCGCAAGCTTCAAGCGGCACGTAAAGCGCTTGTGGCTTGTGGCTGGCCAACGAAGGAGGCCCGAATGAGTACCGAGGCACTGGAAAAGATGCTGGCCAAGGGCATGGACAACGCCCTGCTGCGCTTCGGCCTGGGCAAGGCCCACCTGGACGGCGGCGACGCCGCACAGGGCGCCGAACACCTGCAACGCTGCGTCGAGTTCGACCCGGGCTATTCGGCGGCGTGGAAGCTGCTGGGCAAGGCGCTGCTGGCCCAGGGCGAGCACGACGCCGCGCGCCAGGCCTGGCAGCAGGGCATCGCCGCCGCCCAGGCCAAGGGCGACAAGCAGGCCGAGAAGGAAATGAGCGTGTTCCTGCGCAAGCTGGACAAGCCGCGCTGATCGACACGCCGCCGCGAGCTATCGACGCGCACCGACGTAGCCCGGATGCAATCCGGGGACAGGCTCCAGGCGGTCGCGGCTGAAGCCCCTCCCACGCGTGCCGTAGCGCACTCTGCGCCAGGCACTTCGGCGACGCGCTCTTGACCTCGCCAACGGCACGGGGGCAGCGAGCTTGCGGCTGAAGCGCACGCTCCTGCGCACTGCAGCGGCTCAGAGCACCTCGCTGGCCACCGCGTCCACCGCCGCCTTGGCGATACCCACCACCTCGTCCGCCTCGGCCTTGTTCAGCACCAGCGGCGGGGCGAAGCCGAGGATGTCGCCGTGCGGCATGGCGCGGGCGATCATGCCGCGTTCCAGGCACGCCGCGGAGACACGCGGGCCGACCTTGAGCGCGGCATCGAAGGGCGTACGCGCCTCGCGGTCGGCCATGAACTCCAGCGCGGCGAGCATGCCAACCCCACGGACTTCGCCCACCAGCGGGTGGCCTTCGAAGGTCTGGCGCAGCTGCTGGTTGAGGTAGGCACCGACATCGGCGGCGTTGGCGGCGATGTTTTCCTTCTCCAGGATATCCAGGTTGGCCAGCGCGGCGGCGGCGCAGATCGGGTGGCCGGAGTAGGTCCAGCCATGGCCCATGGCACCGTCGCGGCTGGAGGCCTCGTCGATCACGTTCCACACTTTCTCGCCGACGATCACCGCCGACAGCGGGGCATAGGCGCTGGTCAGGCCCTTGGCGGTGGTGATCAGGTCCGGCTGCATGCCGAACATCTGGCTGCCCATCGGCGTGCCCAGGCGGCCGAAGGCGCAGACCACTTCGTCGGCGATCAGCAGGATGTCGTATTTCGCCAGCACCGCCTGGATCGCCTGCCAGTAGCCCTTGGGCGGCACGATGATGCCGCCGGTGCCCATCACCGGCTCACCGATGAAGGCCGCCACGGTCTCCGGGCCCTCGGCCAGGATCAGGCGCTCCAGGTCCTCGGCGCAGTGGCGCACGAAGGCGGCTTCGTCCATGCCGGCCGGGGCCTTGTAGAAGTGCGGGCAGGCGGCGTGCTTGATATCGGCATGCGGCAGGTCGAAATGCTGGTGGAAGCTGGCCAGGCCGGTGAGGCTGCCGGTCATGATGCCCGAGCCGTGATAGCCGCGCTGGCGCGAGATGATCTTCTTCTTCGCCGGGCGCCCGAGCACGTTGTTGTAGTAACGCACCAGCTTGATCTGGGTCTCGTTGGCGTCCGAGCCGGACATGCCGTAGTAGACCTTCTTCATGCCCTGCGGCGCCCAGTCGATGATGCGCGCCGAGAGCTCGATGATGGCCTCGGTCGAGTGGCCGACGTAGGTGTGGTAGTAGGCCAGCTCCTTGGCCTGCTTGTAGATGGCCTCGGCCACCTCGGTGCGGCCATAGCCGATGTTCACGCAGTACAGGCCGGCGAAGGCGTCGATCAGCTCGCGGCCCTCGTGGTCCTGGATGCGGATGCCCGAAGCGCCCTTGATGATGCGGCCCTTGAGCGCGCCGCTGGCATGATCGTGGGCGTGGGTGGACGGATGCATGAAGTGGGCACGGTCCTGCTCGAACAGCTTCTGGTAGTCGGTCATGGCGGTCTCCATCTGATTCGCTGGGGTGGCGATAAAGGTCATTCACAGGTTTGTGGGAGGGGCTTGCAGCGCCTGCAAGGTCAGTCGCGGCTGAAGTCCCTCCCAGCGGCTCTCCGGGTGCATCAGGGGTAACGCTGGCCCTGGTGATGAATGCAGAAGTACTTGGTTTCGACGAAGGGCTCGAAGCCTTCCGTAGCGCCTTCACGGCCGAGGCCGGAGGCTTTCATGCCACCGAAGGGGATCGGATGGCCGGTGAACTTGCTGCCGTTGACCGCGACCATGGCATGCTCGAGGCGGCGAATCAGCGGATGGATGACGTCCACCCGGTTGGAACAAATGTAGGCGGCCAGGCCGTACTCGGTGTCGTTGGCCATGGCCACGGCGTCGTCCAGGCTGTCGAAGGCGCGCACGCCGGCGATGGGCGCGAAGTTCTCCTCGCGGTAGATGCGCATGCCGCCTGTGACGTCGGCCAGCAGCGTCGGCTGCCAGAACCAGCCGCCCAGCGCATGGGGCTCGCCACCGACCAGCAGCCGCGCACCCTGCTCGATGGCATCGGCCACCCGCGCAGCCGTGCCGTCCAGCGCCGCCTGGTGCATCAGCGGGCCGATCTGGTTGCGTTCGTCATGCCCCGGCCCCACGCGCAGGTCGCGCACGGCCCTGGCGAAGCGTTGCAGGAATTCCTCGTAGACCGGGCGCTGCACCAGGATGCGGTTGGCCGCGCAGCAGTCCTGCCCGGAGGTCTGGAACTTGGCGTCCAGCGCCACCTGCACGGCGTGATCGAGATCGGCATCGGCGCAGATGATCAGCGGCGCGTTGCCGCCCAGCTCCAGGGCCACCTTCTTCACGTCATCGGCGGCAGCCTGCAGCACCAGCTTGCCGACGCGGGTCGAGCCGGTGAAGCTCACCGAACGCACCCGCGCATCCTTGACCAGGGTCTCCATGGCCATCTGCGGCTCACCCAGCACCACGTTGAACACACCGGCGGGGAAGCCCGCTTCCTCGGCCAGCTGAGCCAGGGCGAAGGCGGAGTAGGGCGTCTCGTGCGCCGGTTTGACCACCACGGTGCAGCCGGCGGCCAGGGCGGCGGCGGCCTTGCGGGTGATCATCGCGCTGGGGAAGTTCCAGGGCGTGAGCAGGGCGCAGACGCCCACCGGCTCCTTGAGCGTACCCAGCTGGGCACCGGGGATATGACTGGGGATGGTCTGGCCGTAGAGCCGGCGCGCCTCCTCGGCGAACCAGGGGATGAAGCTGGCGGCGTAGCGGATCTCGCCACGCGCTTCGGCCAGCGGCTTGCCCTGCTCCAGGCTGAGGATGCGCGCCAGGTCTTCCTGATGCTGCAGGATCAGCTCGGCCCAGCGCCGCAGCAATGCCGCGCGGGCGTCCAGGCTCTGCTCGCGCCAGGCGATGAAGGCACGCTGGGCGGCATCCACGGCGCTGCCGATCTGCTGCGCGCTGAGCATCGGCACATGGCCGATCAGGCTCTGGTCGGCCGGGTTCTGCACCGCGACGCTGGCGCCGTCGTCACTGTGTACCCAGTGACCGTCGACATAGCAGAGCGACTTGAACAGCAGGGGGTGGTCGAGGGGCATGGCGATGTCTCCGGGCCGATGGGCATGGGAGACATGCTAGGGAAGGGCGGCTTGGTGTTTTTTCCAAGCCGGCCAGGCGCTACCGCAGTTTTTTCTGAAGGAGCGCGGCGAACAGAAGATTTCTGAGGCCCCGCCGCGCCTCGGCAGCGGCACTCAGACAATCGCGGCTAAAGTCCCTCACACACACTCGCCACCGGCCACCGTGGGAGGCGCTTTAGCGGCGAGCGTGCTTCACGCCGTGGCAGTACGTTGCGGCAGGGCGCGCACGATGGCGCTGAGCAGCATGCCGTACAGCGGCACGAACAGCATCAGGCTGATGGCCAGCTTGATCACGTAGTCCACCGTGGCGACTTCCACCCAGTTGGCCGCCATGAACGGATCGTCGCTGTGCCAGAAGGCCACCGAGAAGAACAGGAAGGTGTCCAGCAGATTGCCGAAGATGGTCGAGGCGGTGGGCGCCACCCACCACTGACGCATCCTGCGCAGGCGGTCGAACACCTGAATGTCCAGCAACTGGCCGAAGGCATAGGCGAGGAAGCTGGCCACGGCGATGCGGAAGACGAACAGGTTGAACTCGCCCAGCGCTGCCAGGCCGCCGAAGGCTCCCTCGTGGAACAGCACCGAGACCACATAGGAAGCGAGCAGCGCCGGCAGCATCACACGGGCGATGACCACGCGCGCGGCATGCTTGCCGATCAGGCGCACGGTGAGGTCGGTGGCGAGGAAGATGAACGGGAAGCTGAACGCACCCCAGGTGGTATGCCAGCCGAACAGGGTGATCGGCAGCTGCACCAGGTAGTTGCTGGCGATGATGATGAGGATGTGGAAGGCGATCAGGCCGGCCAGCACGGGCCGACTGACCGACGCGGGAATCAGGGTCATGTCGATGTCCTTTTTCGTGAAGTGGGGTGAGGGAACCCACTGCCGCAGCCGACATGGCCACGAGCGGCGCGCATTCTAGCGCGTTGTTGACTCGCGGGATAGGTTTTGCCCGAACGGTCCCGCGCCGTTGGTCCGCTCGATTGTTCAGGCTTCCGGCACGACTCGCTTGGCCAGCTGGAAATGACGCTGCCAATAGGCGTTGCTGAGGTGATCGATGCGCACGTTGCTGCCACGTCGCGGGGCGTGGATGAAGCGGCCGTCGCCCAGGTAGATGGCCACGTGGTCCACCGCGCGGCTACGGATACGGAAGAACAGCAGATCGCCCGGCTGCAGGTCGCTGCGCTTCACCGAAGGCGCGTCCAGGCGTGACAGGGCGCGAGAGGTGCGTGGCAGGTCGAGGTCGCTCTGGGTCTTGAAGGCGTACTGCACCAGGCCGCTGCAATCGAAGCCCTGCCGGGGGCTGGTGCCGCCCCAGCGATAGGGTATGCCCAGGGCGCCCAGGGCGCGGTCGATCACCTCGCGGGCCGGGGCCGGTTCGGCCGCTGGCGCGGTGGCGGGAATGGTCTGGATACGGAAGGTGGCGGAGGCTTGGGTACAAATTCCCAGTAAAAGAGCGCCTCCCAGGCAAAGTGACGTGAAAAACTTGTTCAAACCCAGTGATCCTGGTGACTGGCCAGCGAACGGAACCCCCTCCGAATCAAGGCATTGCATAGAAAACGGGCTTCCCGCCCGTCCCGGAGACGGACCATCGAAAAGCCCACCGGGTTCACTGCCGGCCTCGTCAATCGACGAACGGTTACCGGCCTGAAGCTGCACATTCGTGACCGATCACCGCCATTTGCGCCCCGACTGTTGAGCCGCACCCGCTCGACCGTTAAGGTCACCCGGCTGCCCACCACTGCAAAGGACTCGTGCATGAACCTGAGAACCACCCTGTTCGCCGCCTCGCTGCTGGCCGTCAGCCTTGGCGCCCAGGCACAGACCGACAGCGCCAGCTGCAGCGCAGTCACCCTCGCCGATCCGGGCTGGAGCGACATCGCCGTGACCAACGGCATCGCCAGCCTGCTGCTCGACGGCCTCGGCTACAAGGCACAGACCCGCACCCTGGCCGTACCGATCATCTTCGCCGGGCTGCAGAAGGGCCAGGTGGATGTGTTCCTCGGCAACTGGATGCCGGCAGGCCAGCACGACTACGCGCGCTACGTGGCGAGCGGCCAGGTGGACAAGGTGGTGGAGAACCTCGGCGGCACCGAGTACACCCTGGCCGTGCCCACCTACACCTACGCCGCAGGGGTGAAGGACTTCAGCGACCTGAAGCGCTTCGCCGAGCGCTTCGACCGGAAGATCTACGGCATCGGCTCCGGCTCGCCGGCCAACGACTACATTCGCCAGATGATCGAGGGCAACGAGTTCGGCCTCGGCGACTGGAAGCTGGTGGAGTCCAGCGAACAGGCGATGCTGGTGCAGGTCGGCCGCGCGGTGAAGCGCGACGAGTTCGTGGTGTTCCTCGGCTGGACGCCGCACCCGATGAACGTGCAGTTCGACATGCAGTACCTCAAGGGCGGCGAGAAATTCTTCGGCAGCACCGGCTCGGTCAACACCCTGGCGCGCAAGGGCTATGTCGCCGAGTGCCCGAACGTTGGCAGGCTGCTGAGCAACCTGACCTTCACCCAGGAGATGGAAAACACCATCATGGATGAGGTGCTCAACCGCAAGGTGGCCAGCGCCACGGCGATCAGCACCTGGATCAGGGCCAACCCGCAGGTGCTGGAGCGCTGGCTGGACGGCGTGACCACCCGCGACGGCGCTGACGGCCTGGCCGCGGTGAAGGCCAGGCTCTGATGCCACGTCAGCCTGCAGATGCCCGATATCTCAGGCCTGGCGTAGGTCAGTCGTCCAGTTCGGCGGGCGCACCCGACGCGTCCGCCTTGATGGTCTTGGTGACGATGTAGGTGAAGTAGCGCTCGATGCCGAGGTCTTCCAGCAGCAGCTGGTCGATGAAACGCTGGTAGTGGTCGATGTCACGGGCGCGGATCATGGCGATGTAGTCGACGCCGCCGCCGGTGGCGTAGCAGAAGCCCACCTCCGGCGCCTCGCCCAGGCGCTGCTCGAAGCGGCGCATGTCCTGCGCGGTATGCCGCGCCAGGGTGATTTCCACCAGCACCTGCTGGCTGCGGAACAGCGCCGCCCAGTCGATCAGCGCGCGGTAACCCTTGATCAGCCCGGCGCTTTCCAGCTTGCGCACGCGCTCCCAGGCCGGGGTCACCGAGAGGTTGATCGCCTCGGCCAGGGCCGACTTGGTGATCCGCCCGTCCTCGGCGAGGATGCGCAGGATCTTCAGGTCATAGCGGTCGAGCTTGTGCATCGGTGCCTCGGTCGATTGAGCGTTCATGGGGTGTATGGCCCCCTGTCGCGGCTAAAGCCCCTCCCACGATCTGTAAGTCTGTGGGAGGGGCTTTAGCCGCGACCGGTTAGCCCACCACCTCGGCGATGACCGCGAGGGTATCACCACACTGCACCAGCCCCGGGAAATGCCGGGCGGCGAGCAGGCCGCTGCGCCGGGCGCGGTACTCGCTGGCGGGCGCGCCGGTGCGCCGCAGGCTGTGCACGCGCGCGATCACCTCGCCCTTCTCCACTCTGTCGCCCAGATCGCGGCACATCTCCAGCAGGCCGTCGTCCTCGCTGGCGACGAAACAGTCGCCATCGGGCATGTCGAGCATCACCGACTCGCCGGCCTCGATCTCGCCCTGCAGCAGGCCGAAATGGATCAGCAGATTGCGCACGCCGCGCTCGGCGATGGCCAGGCTCTTCGCCGTGCTGCTGCCGCCGCCACCCAGCTCGGTGGTGACGAACACCTTGCCCTGCTCCTCGGCGGCGGTGTCGTACATGCCCACCGCGTCCAGCTCCAGCATGCGCATGCAGTAGGGCGCGGCGAAGGCGCGCATGCCGGCGGCGCAGGCCGCGTCCTGGGCCTTGTCCGGGAGCACGTGGCAGGCGGCGAAGGGCAGGAAGTCCAGGGTCTTGCCACCGGAATGGATGTCCAGCACCACGTCGGCCATGGGCAGCAGCGTGCGCTGGAAGTAGTCGGCGATCTTCTGCGTCACCGTGCCATCCGGCTTGCCGGGGAAACTGCGGTTGAGGTTGCCCTTGTCGATCGGCGAGGTACGGCTGCCGGCCTGCACCGCCGGGGTGTTCATGAACGGCACGATGATCACCCGGCCGGTGACGTCCTCGGCGCGCAGGCGCTGGGCCAGCTTGCTCAGCGCCAGCGGGCCTTCGTACTCGTCGCCGTGGTTGCCGCCGGTGAGCAGCGCGGTGGGGCCGCGGCCGTTCTTCACCACGGTCACCGGGATCATCACCGCGCCCCAGGCCGAATCGTCACAGGAATAGGGCAGCTTGAGATAGCCGTGTTGCACGCCGTCACGCTCGAAGTCGAGCGTGGGGCTGATGGGGTTGTCGCGCAGTGGGGTCATGATGCAAAGCCCGGCATGAATGTATGTCTCTGTGGCGTCGCTTTTCGTAGGAGCTGGCTTGCCAGCGATATGCTGTTGATGCGGATCGCCGGCAAGCCGGCTCCTACGACCGAGGGCAATCAATCCTTCACGAACAGCTGGCGCGGCACGTCGCAGAGGGTTTCCACGCCGCGTTCGGTGATCAGGATCGATTCGGTGATTTCCAGGCCCCAGTCGTCCAGCCACAGGCCGGGCATGAAGTGGAAGGTCATCCCCGGCTGCAGCACGCTCTCGTCGCTCGGACGCAGGCTCATGGTGCGTTCGCCCCAGTCCGGTGGATAGCTGATACCGATGGGGTAGCCGCAGCGGCTGTCCTTGTGGATGCCGAACTTCTCCAGCACCTTGAAGAAGGCACGGGCGATATCACCGGTGGTGTTGCCCGGCCTGGCCGCCTCCAGGCCGGCGGCGATGCCCTCGACCACCGCCTTCTCGCCATCGAGGAAATGCTGCGGCGGCTTGCCCAGGTAGATGGTGCGCGACAGCGGGCAGTGGTAGCGCTTGTAGCAACCGGCGATCTCGAAGAAGGTGCCGGCGCCGCTGCGCATCGGCGAATCGTCCCAGGTCAGGTGCGGCGCGCTGGCGTCCGCCCCGGTGGGCAGCAGCGGCACGATGGCCGGGTAGTCGCCGCCATGGCCGTCGGCACCGAGGATGCCGGTGCGGTAGATCTCGGCGACCAGCTCGTTCTTGCGCAGGCCGGGCTCGATCTTGTCGAAGATCGCCGCATGCATCTTCTCGACGATCTTCGCCGCGATGCGCATGTAGCCGATCTCGGTCGGCGACTTGATCGCCCGCTGCCAGTTGACCAGCGCGGTGCAGTCGACGAAGCGTGCGTTGGGCAGATTGCGTTGTAGCGAGGCGTAGGCGGCGGCACTGAAGTAGTAGTTGTCCAGCTCCACGCCGATGCTGAGCTTGTCCCAGCCACGTGCGGCGATGACCTCAAGGGACAGGTAGTCCATCGGGTGGCGCTCGGTGGACTGCACGTAGTGATCGGGGTAGCCGACGATATTGCCCTGCTCCATGAACACCGTGCGCTTGGCGCCATTGGCATCCTGGCCACGGCCATACCAGACCGGCTCGCCGTCGAGCGCCAGCAGCACGCACTGGTGCACGTAGAACGACCAGCCGTCATAGCCGGTGAGCCAGGCCATGTTGGACGGGTCGCTGACGATCAGCAGCTCGATGCCCCTGGCCTGCATGGCGCTGCGGGTCCTGGCCAGACGCTGGGCATATTCCTCCCGGCTGAAGGGGAGGTTGACGACGATTTCGGACATGGATGAATCCCCGTGTTTTTGTGGGACTGTGAGAGGGGCCGGGCGGCGTTCCGTTTGCGCCGCGACGAAGCCCCTCTCACAGAGTCATGAATCGAAGTTGAGGCCTTTGCCGGCCTGCCGCGCACGCTGATAGGCCAGGCTGGCGATGGCGGTGTCCTGGGCCCCGGTGCCGGTCAGGTCGCAGAGGGTGATCTGCTCATCTGCGCTACGCCCGGGCCGCTGACCGGCGATCACCTGGCCCAGTTCGGCGAAGTCGGCATCGGCAGCCACCAGGCCTGCGGCGATGGCGTGGTTGAGCTCGCCGAGCACGCGGGTCTGGCTCAGGCGGTCGGCGACATAGGCGTCGACCTGCGCCAGCACGGCCGGGGCGATCTCGTTCTTGTGTTCGGCGTCCGAGCCCATGGCGGTGATGTGCAGGCCGGGGCGCAGGTGCCGTGGCTGGATCAGCGGTTCACGGCTGGGCGTGGTGCTGACGGCGATATCGGCGCCCTCCAGCGCGGCGTCGACGCTGTCCACGGCGCGGGCATCCTCCAGCTCGGCAGCCATGGCCCGGGCCTTGGCCGGGTCGCGTGCCCAGATACGCACCTCGCGTACTTCGCGCACCAGGCGCAGCGCCTGCAACTGCAAGCGCGCCTGCTCGCCAGCGCCGAGAATGGCGACCACCCCGGCGTCCTCGCGCGCCAGCCAGCGGGCCGCGACGGCGCCGGCAGCCGCAGTGCGCACGGCGGTGAGGTAGCCGTTGTCCAGCAGCAGGGCGTCGGCCAGACCGGTCTGTGCGGAAAACAGCATCATCAGACCGTTGAGGCTGGGCAGACCAAGCTTGGGGTTGTCGAAGAACCCGGGGCTGACCTTGATGGCGAAGTGCGCAACGCCCGGCAGGTAGGCGGTCTTCACGTCCACCTCGCCGTTGTGCTCGGGGACGTCCAGACGCAGGATCGGCGGCATGGCCACGGCGGCGGTGGCGAGCAGACGGAAGGCGTTCTCCACCACCGCCAGGCTGGCGCTGTCGAGGCCGACGCAGGCGCGCAGGTCGGCCTGGTTGAGAATCAGGGTCTTGGCCATGGCCACTCCTCAGGCTTCCGCGCCATTGATGACGCGCAGGTGCTGGTCGATATCGATGTTGCGCCCGCTGATCACCACCACCACCGGACCTCGCGGTTGAATCAGGCCGTCGAGCAGCGCGGCGATGCCCACTGCGGCCGCACCTTCGACCACCAGTCGCTCCTCGCGGTAGGCGTGGCGGATGCCGCGGGCGATGGACGCCTCGTCGAGCAGATGCACCTGGTCGCACAGTTCGCGGGTGATGGCGTAGGTGTAGCGGTTGTCCAGGCCGATGCCGCCGCCGAGGGAGTCGGCCAGGGTCGACAGCTCCTCCACCTCGACGGGTGCGCCGGCCTCCAGGCTGGCGTGCATTGCCGCCCCCAGCCGCATGCTGATGCCGTGAGCGCGAATCGCCGGGCTGGCCGCCTTGATCGCCAGCGCCACGCCGGCGAACAGGCCGCCGCCGGACAGCGGCACCAGCACCTCGCAGACGTCCGGGCATTGCTCGAGAATCTCCAGGCCCAGGCTGCCCTGGCCGGCGATCACATGCGGATGGTCGAAGGGCGGGATGAACGCCGCGCCCTGCTCGTGGGCGATGCGCAGCGCTTCGAGCTGGGCATCGTCCTGACTGCGGCCGCTGATCACCACCTCGGCGCCCAGCTCACGGATGGCGCGCACCTTGTTCTGCGGCACCAGCTCGGACAGGCAGACGATGGCCTTCACGCCCTGCTGCGCGGCGGCGAAGGCCAGTGCGCGACCGTGGTTGCCGGTGGAGGCGGTGACCACGCCGCAGCGTTTGCGCCCGGCATCCAGCTGCGCCACCGCGTTGCTCGCGCCACGCAGCTTGAAGCTGCCGGTGGCCTGCTGCGACTCCAGCTTCAGCCACACCGGCACGCCGAGCAGGCGACTCAGGCTGGGTGAGTGCTCCAGCGGCGTCTGGCGTACCAGGCCGGCGATACGCTGGCGGGCCTGGAGCAGGTCATCGAAGGCAATGGAGGGCATGGCGCACGTTCCGTGAAGGTGTGCGGCCGAGTGTATGAGCGGGAAATTGACTGACCGAATGTACTAGGACGATTTTTTGTTCGGCTTGCGGACAGGCATTGCCGCAAGGGTGTCGTCACGACGACAAGCGTAGGGTGGATCACGCTGTATCGATCCACCGTTGCGGTGGACGTGAAAAGCGACGTCCACCCTACGTTCCCGGATTTCATCCGGGCTACGGGGCAGGTCGCAGGAGCGGCTTCAGCCGCGAAACGTACACCTCACGCCGGTGAACGTAGGGTGGATCACGCTTCACCGATCCACCGTTGCGGTGGACGTAAAAGGCGACGTCCACCCTACATTCCCGGATTTCATCCGGGCTACGGGGCGGGTCGTAGGAGCGGCTTCAGCCGCGAAACGTGCGCCTCACGCCGGTGAACGTAGGGTGGATCACGCTTCACCGATCCACCGTCACGGTGGACGTACAAGGCGACGTCCACCCTACGTTCCCGGATTTCATCCGGGCTACAGGCGCAGGGTCGTAGGAGCGGCTTCAGCCGCGAAACGTACACCTCACGCCAGTGAACGTAGGGTGGATCACGCTTCACCGATCCACCGTTGCGGTGGACGAGGAAAGGCGACGTCCACCCTACGGTTCTCAAAAATCATGCACCTTCGGGTACTGGCCGAACACGTCACGGACGATCTGCACGCCCTGGCGCATCTTCGCCTCGCTGCATTCGGCGCCGACGCACAGCCGCACCGCGCGTGGCCTGGGCATGCCGGGCGGGACGAAGGGGTCGGGCAGAGTCAGTGCCACGTTGCGTCGGCGCAGCTCGCGCAGCAGGCTGTCGGTCTCCCAGCCCTCCGGCACACGCAGCCAGCTGTTGAGCGAGTAGGGGTGGTTGCCGATCAGGTGCTCGCCCAGCTCCTGCTCGACCAGCGCCTGGCGGTTGGCCAGGAGCTGACGCTGCAACTGCACCAGGTCCTCGGCTTCACCGGAGTCGATCCAGCGCGTCGCCACTTCGCCGAGCAGCGACGGCGCCATCCAGCTGTTGACCCGCAGGATGCTCTCGGTGCGCAGCGCCAGGCGCTTGGGCATCACCAGATAGCCGATGCGCAGGCCGGTGAGCACCGACTTGGTCAGGCTGGTGCAGTAGAACGACAGCTCCGGCGCGTAATGGCTCAGCGGCCGCGAGGCCTGCTGACCGGCCAGCAGCGGGCCGTAGACGTCGTCCTCGATGATGTACACGCCATAGCGACGGGCGATCTCGGCGATCTCGCGGCGGCGCTCATCGGGCATCAGCGCGCTGGTAGGGTTGTTCAGGTTGGGCGTACAGACCAGCGCGGTGATGCGCTCGTTGCCGCACATGTCCTCGAAGTGCTCGGGATTCAACCCGTGGCGGTCCATCTCCAGCCCCTTGAGGGTAAAGCCGAGCACCTGCGAGCTGCCGATGGCGCCGTGGTCGGTCAGGCCTTCGCAGAGCACCACATCATCCGGGCCGGCCAGCGTCGCCAGGGCGAGGAAGATGCCGTGGGCCGCGCCGCTGGTCAGCAACACGTCCTCGGTACCCACATCCATGCCCAGGCGCGCAAGCCAGCGCACCGCCGCCTCGCGCTGGTGCTGCATGCCGGCAATCGGGCGGAAGGCGTGAATCCAGGGCTGGTCAGGTTCCTGCGCCAGCTCCAGGCAGGTCTGCCGCCACAGGCGGTCGTGGGCCTCGGTATGGAGGATGCGCGCGTTGGAAAAGTCCATCAGCGCCTGCTCGCTGCGGTCGAGCATGCTGCTGGCCACCCGCTCGCTGGTGCGCCGCGAGACGAAGCTGCCACGGCCCACCTCGCAGCGCACGCGGCCCTGGCGCTCCAGCTCCTTGTAAGCGTTGGTCACGGTCTGCACGCTGATGCCCAGGGCATCGGAGACCTGCCGCTGCGGGGGCAACCGTTGACCGTCGATCAGGTTACCCTGTTCGATGTCGGCGGCGACCGCCTGGACCAGGAGCTTGTATTTCGACTCGCCCGGACGCGCGTTGGCCAGGGCCTTCTTCCAGTTCTGCATCGATGGCTTCCTCTGGCGACTGCAGGCAAGCATCCCGCGTGGGGCAGTGCGATTCAATTGTCCTAGTGCAATGCCGCAGCGAAAAAACCCTTTGTATGCTCGGGCCAAGGGTGGAGAACAGTGCCTCGGCACCCCAGAACAACACCACCCGGCCGGCGCAGGTCCCGATCTGCGCGCCAACGCTCTTGATTTACCTGCCTCCTAACACAGCACGCCGCCGCTGGCGGACTACAAGAAACAGGAGAACACCAAGATGAGTAGCGTTATCCCCTCCCGCTTCGGTCACCTCGCACTGACCTGCGCCTTGCTCGGCGGCTTCGTCGTCGGCGCCCAGGCCTCGACCCTGGACAAGGTCAAGGACAGCAGCAGCGTGCGCATCGGCTACGCCAACGAGACGCCCTTCGCCTACACCGCGCTGGACGGCAGCGTCACCGGCGAGTCGCCGGAAATCGTCAGGAAGATCTTCGAGCAGATGGGCGTCAAGACCATCAACCCGGTGCTCACCGAATGGGGTTCACTGATCCCCGGCCTGCGTGCCAGCCGTTTCGACCTGATCGCCGCCGGCATGTACATCACCCCCGAACGCTGCAAGCAGGTGCTGTTCACCGATCCGCACTACCAGTTGCCCGACACCCTGCTGACCAAGGCCGGCAACCCGAAGAACCTGCACAGCTATGCAGACATCGCCAAGAGCGGCGCCAAGGTGGCGATCATGGCCGGTACGGTGAACCTGGGATACGCCCGCAGCGCCGGTATCACTGACGAGCAGATTCTCCAGGTGCCGGACACCACCGCCCAGCTGCAGGCCGTGCGCGCCGGTCGCGCCGATGCGGCGGTCGGCACCCAGCTGACCATGAAGGGCCTGGCCGAGAAGGGTGGCGACGGCGTCGAGGCCATCGCCGAATTCAACGACGACCCGGCCCACACCGGCTATGGCGCCCTGGCCTTCCGCCCGGAAGACAAGGACCTGCGCGATGCGGTGAACGCCGCGCTGAAGCAATGGCTCGGCAGCGAGGATCACCTGGCCACGGTGAAGCCCTTCGGCTTCGACCAGTCCAACATCACCGACAAGACCGCCGCCGAACTCTGCGCTCAGTAACCTGCGGTGTCTGCCGCGCACGCCAGTGCGCGGCATGAATCCTTCGACCGGTAGACATTCATGACCGATCTTCTCCCCCTGCTGTTGCAAGGCGCCTGGGTCACCGTGCAAGTCACCTTCTGGGGCTCGCTGCTGGCGATTGCCAGCGCCGTGCTCGCCGCCCTCGGCCGGCTGTCGCCGATCGGCCCGCTGCGCTGGCTGGCGATCACCTACATCGAGATATTCCGTGGCACCTCGCTGCTGGTGCAGCTGTTCTGGCTGTACTTCGTGCTGCCGATGCCGCCGTTCAACATCGAGATGAGCGCCTTCGCCGTGGCCGTGGTCGGCCTCGGCCTGCACATCGGCGCCTATGGCGCGGAAGTCATGCGCGGCGCCATCCGTTCGGTCGCCAAGGGCCAGTACGAAGCCTGCACCGCGCTGAACATGACGCCGTTGCGGCGCTTCACCCGCATCATCCTGCCGCAGGCCCTGCTGGCGGCGATTCCACCCGGCACCAACCTGCTGATCGAGCTGCTGAAGAACACCTCGCTGGTGTCGCTGATCACCCTGTCGGACCTGGCCTTCCGCGCCCGCCAGCTGGACCAGGCGACCTTCATGACCCTGGAGATCTTCGCCCTGGCGCTGCTGCTGTATTTCCTCATGGCACAGGTGATCAACCTCGGCATGCGCCTGCTGGAACGACGCCTTGCCCGTGGCCGGATGCGCGGAGGCCTGCAATGAACTTCTTCGACTGGGACTTCGCCCTGAGCATCCTTCCGGACCTGCTCAAGGCCTCGCTCAATACCCTGCTGATCACCTTCGCCGGCTTCGCCATCGCCATCGTCGTCGGCCTGCTGCTGGCCATCGCCCGGCGCAGCAGGCACCTGTGGCTGTCCTGGCCGGTGGCCGGGCTGATCGAATTCATCCGCAGCACGCCGCTGCTGATCCAGGTGTACTTCCTGTTCTACGTGTTCCCCAACTACGGGCTGAACCTCACCGCGCTGCAGGCGGGGATCCTCGGCATCGCCCTGCACTACGCCTGCTACACCGCCGAGGTCTATCGCGCCGGCCTCGACGCCGTGCCGCGCGGCCAGTGGGAAGCGGTGACGGCGCTGAACATGGCGCCGCTGTCGGCGTACCGGCAGATCATCCTGCCGCAGGCGCTGCGGCCGATCCTCCCCGCGCTGGGCAACTACCTGGTGGCCATGCTCAAGGACACCCCGGTGCTGTCCGCGATCACCGTGGTGGAGATCATGCAGCAAGCCAAGAACATCGGCTCGGAGAGCTTCCGCTACCTCGAGCCCATCACCCTGGTCGGCCTGTTCTTCCTCGCCCTCAGCCTGGTCCTGGCCTGGTGCGTGCGGCGCATGGAAGATCGCCTGGAGGTCACTGCCCGATGACTGCTTTTATCAACTCGACCGCCGCTGCAGGGAGTTCCAGCATGCCCCAGCCCATCGTCCGCTTCACCGACGTGACCAAGCGTTACGGCAACCTCACCGTGCTCGACAAGCTCAACCTGGATGTCGCCCCCGGCGAAAAGGTGGCGATCATCGGCCCCAGTGGCTCGGGCAAGTCGACCCTGCTGCGCGCACTGATGACCCTGGAAAGCATCGACGAGGGCCTGATCGCCGTCGACGACGAGCCGCTGACCCACATGAGTACCCGCGACGGCCGCCTGGTGCCGGCCAGCGCCAGCTACCAGCGCAAGGTGCGCGGCAAGATCGGCATGGTGTTCCAGAGCTTCAACCTGTTCCCGCACATGTGCGCCCTGCAGAACGTCATCGAGGCGCCGATGCAGGTGCTCGGCCTGGGCCGGAAGGAAGCCACGGAACGCGCCGAGGAACTGCTGGCGATGGTTGGCCTGGGCGAGAAGCTGCGCCATTTCCCTTCGCAACTGTCCGGCGGCCAGCAACAGCGCGTGGCGATCGCCCGTGCGCTGGCGATGCGACCCAAGGTGATGCTGTTCGACGAGGTCACCTCGGCGCTCGACCCGGAGCTGTGCGGCGAAGTGCTGGGGGTGATCCGCCGCCTCGGCAGCGAGCACAACCTGACCATGCTGATGGTCACCCACCAGATGGGCTTCGCCCGCGAGTTCGCCGACCGCGTGTGCTTCTTCCACCAGGGCCGCATCCACGAACAGGGCACCCCCGAGGAGCTGTTCGGCAACCCGCAGCAGGAACGCACGCAGGCATTTCTCAGCGCGGTAAACGAGGCGCACTGAGGCCGTCTCAGGCCCTGTCGTAGGAGCGGCTTCAGCCGCGATTGTTCACGGATGAATCCGCTCCTACGGAATCACGCCAGTTCAGTGGCATGCGTCAACGAGACTAACGCTGCTGACGCGCCCTGATCGCCGCCAGCATCTTCTGCGCCAGCGCCGCGTAGTCACCGTCGAAGTGGTGGCCACCGCTGATCTGCAAGCGCTCTCCAGGGGCTCCGGCTTCGGTGCAGCCGCTCTCGGCCGCTTCCTCGCTGCCGTAGATGCAATACACCTTGGCCGCCGGAACCTTGCGCAGCTCCGGTCCGGTGGCAGCCTCCGCGCCATCCTTGCCGAGCCAGCCACTGACGGCGATCTCGAAGCTGCCGCTGCGGGCGAAGGCCAGCAGCAACATGGCATCCACCTGCTGCTGGTCACTCGCCGGCAGACGGTTGTAGATCGCCGGCAGCACGTCAGCGCCGAAGGAATAGCCCGCCAGCACGAAGCGCCTGATGTGCCATTTCTCGCGGTACTCCTGCATCAGGCGCGACAGGTCGGCGGCACTGCGTTCCGGGCTCTTGCGCTGCCAGTAGTAGCGCAGGGTATCGATGCCCACCACCGGATAGCCGGCTGCGGCCAGGTGCTCGGCCGAGGCCCGGTCGAGATCGCGCCAGCCGCCGTCACCGGAGTAGAACAGGGTCAGGGTATCGGCCGCCTGCGCCGAAGGGTGCTCGACCACCGGCAGCGGCGCGCCCTGGCCGGCGAGCAGCTGCTGCAACTGGTCGGCCAGCAGGGTCGGCAGCGGCGTACCCAGGGTGCCGATGCGCGGCTCGCCATTGCCCTGCTCGCGCAGGAAGCGCGCGTTGGCATCGCCGGGGTTGTCGTTCCACAGGGCGATCCAGTGGCCGTGCGCGGCCTTCTTCGGCAGCGCTTCGGCGCAATCGGGCTGGCCCAGGTCGAAACCCACCGACAGCGCCTGCGCCTGGTCATCGTCCTGCGTCGCCAGCCAGCGCCAGGCTGAAGCGGCGGCCGGGCCGACGCCAGCAACGAGGGTCGGCTTGCCGCCCAGCAGCCCGCTGGCCTGATCGATCAGGCGCCGCTGCGCGCCGCAGTCGTGCGCCACGAAGGGCATCTGCAGCACGCGCACGTCTCCTGCGTCGGCCAGCCGTCGCAGCAGCGCCTCGTCCAGCGCCTGCTCGGGCGGTGCGATCAGCAGCAGGCGCTGGCGCGCCTCGCCCTGGCTCAGCAGCTGCGCGCTCAGCCCCTGGATCTGCACCGTCTGCAGATGCGGCAGCGCACGCATCGACCACCACCAGGTCACCCCGCCCACCGCCAGGGCCGCCACCAGCAACAACCCGCCCAGTACCCCTGTCGCCTTGTTCATCTCAACGCCTCACCAGTCCACCCAGACCGCCGGCGATCAACGCGGCGGTGTCGGCCAATGCCACCCAGGGGTCGAGCCCGGCCGGCACGGCCAGATAGCGCGGTTCCCACTGCGGCAGGAACTTGTCCTTGAAGCGGCGCAGCCCCTGGAAGTTGTAGAAGCTCTCGCCGCGATCGAACACCAGCGCGCCCAGGCGTAACGGCAACGGCGCCCCCTTGCGCGTCTGCAGGCCGGCCAGCGGCACCATGCCGAGGCTGAAGCGCGCATAGCCCTCGCCCTGGAATTGCTGGATCAGCCCGAGCATGAGGAATTCCATGGTCGACTTCGGCGCATCCGGCAGCACGCGCATCAGGTCGAGGCTGGCGACCGCTCGCGTCTGACACTCCAGCAGGTTGGCGAAGGCCACCGCGCGCCCTTCGAAGCGCACCACCGCGATCCGGAAGTGCGCCAGGTACTCCGGGCTGAAGCGGCCGAGGGAGAAGCCTTTCTCGCGCACCTGCTTGCCCGCCAGCCAGGCAGCGGATATGCCCTGCAAAGCGTCCAGGGGTGCCGCGCCGGGGGCATGCAACTCCAGGCTCAGGCCATCGCGCTGGCCACGGTTCCAGGTGTAGCGCAGCGCCTTCATCTCCTTGCCGTTGCTGGCCAGGTCGAAGGTGTGCAGATCCACCAGCGCCTCCTCACCCAGTTTCAGTGCGGTCAGGCCGATGTCGATGTAGCCGGGCAGGTTCTCCGCCCGCACCTGATAGAACACCGGCCGCGTATGGTGACGGTCGCACAGGTCGCGGAACTGCCAGATCAGCTCGGCGCGCGCCGCCGGCGGGCCGATGGGGTCGAACAACGCCACCAGGCTGCGGCCACGGCGGGCGTACATGAGAAACGCCTGGCCGTCCGGGTGGAACAGCAGCGCCTTGTCGCCACTGAGCGCCAGGCCACCTTCCGGCTGCCGCGAGGCCTCGACTATGGCCCGTGCCCGCGCCAGCGCCTCGCCGTCAGGCAGGCGGATGCTCGGTGGCGTGGCACGCAGCAGCCAGGTCAGGCCGACCGCCAGCAGCACCAGGGCACTGCCCAGGGCGGCACGCAGGCCACGCGGGGCATTGCCGTCCAGTTCGAACTGCCACCACAGCTGGTGGCTGTAGGCGACATCCTGATAGACGAACAGCAGCAGCCAGACCGAGGCCGCGATCACGCCACTGGTAGCCGCCAGCGCCAGGCCCGAGGCCGGCATGTCGAGCAGCCGACTGGGTCGGTAGAACTCCCGGCGAAACAGCGCCAGCACCCCGGCGATAGCCGCCAGCACCAGCGCCTCCGGCCAGTCGAAGCCCTTGAGCAGCGACAGCACCACGCCCAGGCAGAGCAACACCAGGGTCAGCACCCAGGCGGCGGACAGGCGCCGGCGCAGCCCCTGCGCCAGCAGCAGGCACAGCGTACCGACCAGGCTCGCCGCCAGGTGCGAGGCGGCGATCAGCGGCGGCGGCATGAGAAACCCCAGGGCCTCGAGGTGCTCGTCCATGGTCGGCGTGACCCCGGAAAACAGCAGCACGGCGCCGGCGCAGAACACCAGCAGTGCCAGCAGCGGTACCGCCAGGTTGCTGGCCACCCTCGCCACCTGGCGCGGGAACCACAAGCGCCGCGCCTCCACCGCCAGCAGCAGAAGCCCGGCGGCCAGCAACGGCAGCATCACGTAGAGCAGACGGTAGAGCAGCATGGCCGCGACCAGCCCGGCCGGGTCGATGCGCGAGGAGAACGCCGCCAGCAGCACGGCCTCGAACACCCCGACACCACCCGGCACATGACTCAGCACACCGGCGGCCAGCGCCAGCATGTAGATCAGCACGAAGGACGAGAACGGCGGCGCCTCGGGCAGCAGGCAGTAGAGCACGCTGGCGGCGATCAGCACGTCGAGGCTGCTGATCAGCAGTTGCACCAGGCTCATGCGCACGCCGGGCAGGCGCAGGCTGAAGCGCCCCAGGTCCACTTGCCAGCAGCCGGGGGCAGGCCGCTCGGCCAGGCGTCTGCGCGCCAGCAGCAGGACCAGCGTCAGGGCGGCGAGCAGCACCGCCACGGCCAGCAGCGCCAGCAACGGCGCAGGCAGGCGCAGCGCCGCCGAGGCGTCCGCCAGGTCGAAGAGGGCGGCCAGGGCCGCGAGAATCGGCAGGCTGATGCCGAGCGACAGGCTGGCGAACAGGCTCATTCGCGCCACATCGCCCGCGCCGAGCCCATTGCGCGTGTACAGGCGATAGCGTACCGAGCCCCCGGACAACGCCGACAAGCCCACCGCGTTGCCGATGGCGAAGGCGCAGAAGCCCCCCAGCGCCAGGGTCGACGCGGGCAGGCGGACGTCGGCATAACGACTGGCCGACCACTCGTAGGCGAGCATCAGCAGAAAACCCAGCACGGTGGCCAGCATGGCCGCGAACAGCGCCCGTGGCGGTACCGCCGCCAGCGAGTCGCGCACCTGATCCGGGTTGATTTCGCGCACCAGATGCCAGCAGGCCAGCAGCGCCAGGCCGAACAGCAGCAACGACAGGCCGAGGCCGATCAGGTGACGCTGACGGTGCAGCCAGCCGGGTCGAGAAGGGGGAGGAAGTTCCGGCGCATCGGCGCCGTTAGCGGGGAGTTCGGATACCGCTCGACTCATGTCGAAACGCCTCTGATGGACGCCACCTCGGAGCGAGGTCTTGGTCAGAGTGCAGATGTAACGAAATGTTCCTCGGCTTTCGGCTTTTCGTCACGCGTACCGCAGCGTTTGCGCCGTCAGGCTTCGTCGAGGAAACGCAGGCCCGCGCCCTCGGCATCCACCCGCATCACTTCCATCTGCAGGATGGGCGCGGGGAAGGGAAGATCCTGGACCTGCCCGGTGACGTGGGTGCCAACGGCCAGACCGGCCATGTCCGGATGCTTCACGTACACGCCGCTGTCGGACAGGTCGCGAGTCTGTGCCAGCAGCTCACCGAAACTCGGATGGCTGATCTTGATCCGGCACTTCATCGGGGTACGTACCTGCTGACGCTGGTTGGACATGACGGCTCCGAGGATTGGTCGAGCGATGTCGCCTTTAATAGCGCATTACCGCGCCGAGGCCCAGCAGGTGGCAGAAAAAAGGCGCCATCATGGCGCCTTCTTCGACAATCCTGCCCTGAAGCAGGACGTCAGTACCATTTGGCCTCGCCATCCGGGCGCTTCTTGAAGCGCTTCATGCTCCACATGTACTGGCTCGGATAGGTGCGCACGTAACGTGCGATCACTTCGCTCATCGCCGCCACGCCCTCTTCCACGTTTTCGCTGTACATGCCTTCCGGCGCGGCCTCGAGAATCACCTTGTAACCGCTGCCGTCATCCAGGCGCACGGCATGCAGGAACACCCCGACCGCCTTGCCGCCGGTGAGCATGCCAGGGACGAACTTGCTGGTCAGGGCCAGAGTGCCGAGGAAGGGCACGAACACCCCCGCCGAACGGCTCGGTTCCGGGTCGGCGGGAATACCCACGGCGCCGCCCGAGCGCACTTCCTTGATGATGCGCAGGATGCCTTCCTTGGTTGACGGGGCCACACGGTTGCCCATCTGCACGCGCTGCTGCTGCAGCAACTCGTCGACCGCCTTGAGCTTCGGCGGGCGGTAGAAAACGATAGGTTTGCACTGGCTGCCGTAGAAGTGATTGAGCACTTCCCAGTTGCCCAGGTGACTGGTGATGCCGACCACGCCCTTGCCGGAGGCCAGCGCCTGCTGCAGCACTTCCAGGCCTTCCACTTCGCGGACCAGCTGGAGCGACTTCTGCGCCGGCCAGATCCAGGCGCAGGCGCTTTCGGTCAGGGTCTTGCCGATGTCCTTGAGGCTTTTCCCGACCAGGCGCTCGCGCTCGGCCTCGCTCAGCTCGGGAAAGCACTTGGCCAGGTTGATGCGCGCGACGTCACGCGAACCGTTCGGCAGCTTCCACATCAACCAGCCGATGGCATTGCCCACGGCCTGCACGGCACGCCAGGGCAGCAGTGCGAACAAGCGCAGGAACCCCACGACCAGGGCGCCCTTGAGTTTCTCCACGACAGACTCCAACCGCTCGGAAAGGCGTCAATTGTAGCGGCGCAGGAGCCGTGCAGTCAGTACAGGCTCGTCCGAACCCGTTGCTGCAGGTCGCGCTCGTAGGCCTCGACGTCGAACTCCTCGTCGAGGATGCAGCGGAAGATATCGCCGGCACGGGGCAGGCTGGCCCGCTCGACCTGACGTGCGGCATCCCACAACCCGGAGCGCAGTGCCGCCTTGGAACACTGGAAGTAGCAACTGTCGATGTGGATGCGCAGCACGCTGCGTGGCAACTTGCCCTGGGCGCGCCCCAGCTCGAGCAGTTCGGGGTCGAGAGAGATTTCCGCGCGACCATTGACCCGCAGGCTCTCGCCAACCCCGGGGATCAGGAACAGCAGCGCCACCTGAGGGTTCTGCACGATGTTACGCAGGCTGTCGATGCGGTTGTTGCCGGGGCGGTCCGGCAGCAACAGGGTCTGGTCGTCGAGAATCTGCACGAACCCCGGCGCATCGCCTCGCGGCGAACAGTCCATGCCGTCCGCGCCGGTGCTGGCCAGGACCACGAAGGGCGAGGCCTCGATCAGCGCACGGTAGGGTGCGATCAGCCGTGGCAGCTCCTTGCGCCGCGAGCGTTCGTGGCTTTCGCCGTACAGTGCGAGCAATTCATCCAGCGTGGTGATGGTGGTCATGAGCCCTTCAATTGCGCGTAACGGTCGCAGTCGGTGGTGTGGTCCATCACCATACCCGTGGCCTGCATGAAGGCATAGCAGATCGTCGGGCCGACGAAGGTGAAGCCGGCCTTCTTCAGCGCCTTGCTCATCGCCTCGGCCTCGGGGGTCACGGCCGGCATCTGGCTGCGGTCACTGAAGTGGTTGATCTTCGGCGCACCGCCGACGAACGACCAGAGCAGCGTCGCCGGATCCTCCAGGCGCAACCAGGCCTGCGCGTTCTGGCGCACGGCCTTGAGCTTGAGGCGGTTGCGGATGATGCCGGGATCCTGCATCAGCTGCTCGATCGCCTCGTCGCTCAACCGCGCCAGGCGCTCGGGGTCGAAGCCGTGCAGCACCTGGCGATAGCGCTCGCGCTTCTTCAGCACGGTGATCCACGACAGCCCGGCCTGTGCGCCTTCGAGCAGCAGCATCTCGAACAGATGGCGTGCATCGCGCTGCGGCACGCCCCATTCCTCGTCGTGGTAGGCCTGGTAGAGCGGATCGTCGGTACACCAGAAGCAACGGGGCATGGCGGTAGGCCTCGGTCAGGATGAGGGGGTGACTATAGCCGCAAAACAACTGGATATAAATACAGTCAGCGTCGCCATTGGATGATGCCGATGTGCCGTACCCTGCGGCTTGCGCCGAGTTTCGATATACTCCCCGGCTTTCCCTCGCAAGCCTCCACAGGTGATTTCTTCGTGAGCCAGAACAAGCCTGCCGCACGCACCTTCCAGGACCTGATCCTGGCCCTGCAGAACTACTGGGCCGAACAGGGCTGCGTCGTGCTGCAACCCTATGACATGGAAGTCGGCGCCGGCACCTTCCACACCGCCACTTTCCTGCGCGCCGTCGGCCCGGAAACCTGGAACGCCGCCTACGTGCAGCCCTCGCGCCGCCCGACCGACGGCCGTTACGGGGAAAACCCCAACCGCCTGCAGCACTACTACCAGTTCCAGGTGGTCCTCAAGCCCAACCCGGAGAACTTCCAGGAACTGTACCTGGGTTCGCTCAAGGCCATCGGCCTCGATCCGGAAGTCCATGACATCCGCTTCGTCGAGGACAACTGGGAGTCGCCGACCCTCGGCGCCTGGGGCCTGGGCTGGGAAATCTGGCTCAACGGCATGGAAGTCACCCAGTTCACCTACTTCCAGCAGGTCGGTGGCATCGAGTGCTACCCGGTGACCGGCGAGATCACCTATGGCCTGGAGCGCCTGGCCATGTACCTGCAGGGCGTCGACTCGGTCTATGACCTGATCTGGACCGACGGTCCGTTCGGCACCGTGACCTATGGCGACGTGTTCCACCAGAACGAAGTGGAGCAGTCGACCTACAACTTCGAGCACGCCAACGTCGAGAAGCTGTTCGAACTGTTCGACTTCTACGAGAGCGAAGCCAACCGCCTGATCGAGCTGCAATTGCCGCTGCCGACCTACGAGATGGTGCTCAAGGCCTCGCACACCTTCAACCTGCTCGACGCCCGCCGCGCCATCTCGGTGACCGCGCGTCAGCAGTACATCCTGCGTGTACGCACCCTGGCTCGCGCCGTGGCGCAGAGCTACCTGCAGGCACGTGCCCGACTCGGCTTCCCCATGGCCACCCCGGAATTGCGTGACGAAGTACTGGCCAAGCTGGAGGCGCAAGCATGAGTGCACAAGATTTCCTGGTCGAACTGGGCACCGAAGAGCTGCCGCCGAAGGCCCTGAAAACCCTGGGCGACGCCTTCCTCGCCGGTATCGAGAAGGGCCTCAAGGCCGCTGGCCTGAACTACGCCAGCGCCCGTGCCTATGCCGCGCCGCGCCGCCTGGCGGTGCTGGTCGAGCAGCTCGAGGAGCAGCAGGCCGACCGCAGCATGAACCTCGACGGCCCGCCCATCCAGGCCGCCTTCGACGCCGACGGCAATCCCACCCAGGCCGCCCTGGGCTTCGCCCGCAAGTGCGGCGTGGACATTGCCGAAATCGACCGCAGCGGGCCGAAACTGCGTTTCGCCCAGCACATCCCCGGCCAGCCGGCCGTGAACCTGCTGCCGACCATCGTCGCCGACTCGCTCAACGACCTGCCGATTCCCAAGCGCATGCGCTGGGCCGCTCGCCGCGACGAATTCGTGCGCCCGACCCAGTGGCTGGTGATGCTCTTCGGCGACAGCGTGGTCGACTGCGAGATCCTCACCCAGAAGGCTGGCCGCGTGTCCCGTGGCCATCGCTTCCACGCCAATCGTGACGTGCGCATCAGCAGCCCGGCGAACTACGCCGAGGACCTGCGCAGCGCCTATGTGCTGGCCGACTTCGCCGAGCGCCGTACCCTGATCAGCCAACGCGTCGACCAGCTGGCCACCGCCGAGCAGGGCACGGCCATCGTGCCGCCGGCGCTGCTGGACGAAGTCACCGCCCTGGTCGAATGGCCGGTGCCGCTGGTCTGCTCCTTCGAGGAACGCTTCCTCGAGGTGCCACAGGAGGCGCTGATCAGCACCATGCAGGACAACCAGAAGTACTTCTGCCTGCTGGACGCGAACGGCAAGCTGCTGCCGCGCTTCATCACCGTGGCCAACGTCGAGTCCAAGGACCCGGCGCAGATCGTCTCCGGCAACGAGAAGGTCGTGCGCCCGCGCCTGACCGACGCCGAGTTCTTCTTCAAGCAGGACAAGAAGCAGAAGCTCGAAGGCTTCAACCAGCGCCTGGCCAACGTGGTGTTCCAGGCCCAGCTCGGTTCGGTGTTCGACAAGGCCGAGCGCGTCTCGGCGCTGGCCGGCTTCATCGCCCGCGAAGTCGGTGGCGATGCCCAGCGTGCCGCCCGTGCCGGCCTGCTGAGCAAATGCGACCTGGCCACCGAGATGGTCGGCGAGTTCCCGGAAATGCAGGGCATCGCCGGCTACTACTACGCGCTCAACGACGGTGAGCCGGAAGACGTCGCCCTGGCCCTGAACGAGCAGTACATGCCGCGCGGTGCCGGTGCCGAGCTGCCGAGCACCCTGACCGGTGCCGCGGTGGCCGTGGCCGACAAGCTCGACACCCTGGTCGGCATCTTCGGCATCGGCATGCTGCCCACCGGCTCCAAGGACCCCTACGCCCTGCGCCGCGCCGCCCTCGGCGTACTGCGCATCCTCATCGAGAAGGGCCTGGACCTGGACCTGGCCGCCGCCGTCGATTTCGCCGTCGCCCAGTACGCCGGCAAGGTCAAGCATGATGGCCTGGCGGCCCAGGTGCTGGAATTCATCTTCGACCGCCTGCGTGCGCGCTACGAAGACGAAGGCATCGACGTCGCCGTGTACCAGTCCGTGCGGGCGGTCAACCCGACCTCGCCGCTGGACTTCGACCAGCGCGTGCAGGCCGTGCAGGCCTTCCGCAAGCTGCCACAGGCCGAGGCCCTGGCCGCCGCCAACAAGCGTGTATCGAACCTGCTGAGCAAGGCCGAAGGTGGCGTCGCCGCCCAGGTCGAAGCGCACTACTTCGACAACCCCAGCGAGTTCGCCCTGCACGCGGCGATCCAGCAGGCCGACCAGGCCGTACAGCCGCTGGCCGCTGGCCGCCAGTACGACGAGGCCCTGGCCAAGCTGGCCAGCCTGCGCGAGCCGGTGGACGCCTTCTTCGAGGCGGTGCTGGTCAACGCCGAGGATGCACGCGTACGTGCCAACCGCTATGCCCTGCTGGCCCGTCTGCGTGGCCTGTTCCTCGGCGTCGCGGATATCTCCCTGCTCGGCTGACACACGGCAGCGGCAAGCTACAGGCAGCATGGCGGCAAGCAGGCCGTCGCTGACTTGTAGCTTGCGGCTCGGAGCTTGCTGCTATGAAGTTACTGATCCTCGACCGCGACGGTGTCATCAACGAAGACTCCGACGCCTATATCAAGAGCCTCGACGAATGGCTGCCGATTCCTTCGTCGATTGCCGCCATCGCGCGCCTGTCGCGTGCCGGCTGGACGGTGGCCGTGGCCACCAACCAGTCCGGAATCGCCCGAGGCTACTACGACCTGGCGACCCTGGAGTCGATGCATGCGCGCCTGCGCGAGCTGGTGGCGGAGCAGGGCGGCGAAGTCGGTCTGATCGTCTACTGTCCACACGGGCCGGACGATGGCTGCGACTGCCGCAAGCCAAAGCCGGGTATGCTCAGGCAGATCGCTGCGCACTACGGCACGGAATTGGCAGGTATCTGGTTCGTCGGTGACAGCAGCGGTGACCTGCAGGCGGCGCTGACCGTCGACTGTCAACCTGTGCTGGTGAAGACCGGCAAGGGCGAACGAACCCTGGCCAAGGCATTGCCGCCAGGAACCCTGGTATTCGACGATCTGGCGGCTGTCGCCGATCGACTGCTCTCATAAGGTGCGAAGTTCAATGGCGATCGTGCAGGCCCTCAGAATCACGCTTTTCTACCTGCTCCTGTCGTCCAGCTCCTTCTTCTGGTGCCTGATCAGCCTGCTGGTCGCGCCCTTGCTGCCCTTCCGCCAGCGCTATCGCTTCGTGGTCCAGGCCTGGTGCAACTGCGCGGTCTGGCTGGCCAAGGTGATCGTCGGTATCCGCTACGAGGTGCGTGGCCTGGAGCACATCCCCGAGCGCCCGTGCGTGATCCTCGCCAATCACCAGAGCACCTGGGAAACCTTCTTCCTCTCCGGCTTCTTCGAGCCGCTGTCGCAAGTGGTCAAGCGCGAGCTGCTGCGCGTGCCGTTCTTCGGCTGGGGCATGGCCCTGCTCAAGCCCATCGCCATCGACCGCAGCAACCCCAAGGCGGCGCTCAAGCAGATGGCCAAGCAGGGCGACGAGCGCCTCAAGCAGGGCGCCTGGGTCCTGGTGTTCCCCGAAGGCACGCGCATTCAGCCAGGGCAGATCGGCAAGTTCTCCCGCGGCGGCGCGGCGCTCGCGGTCAACGCCGGCCTGCCGGTACTGCCCATCGCCCACAACGCCGGCGAGTTCTGGCCCAAGGAAGGCTGGGGCAAGCGCTCCGGCACCATCCAGGTGATCATCGGCGCGCCCATGCATGCCGAGGGCGAGGGCCCGCGTGCCATCGCCGAGCTCAACGAGCGTGCCTTCCAGTGGGTCTGCCAGCAACAGGCGGCGATGCGCGGTGAAGAACCGGTACTGAGCCGCCTCGGCGAATCGCTCTAGCTGTGGATAAGCTGTGCGTCAAATACCAGCAATGCGCCATCACAGGGTTCAAGCACATGATTTTCCTGAAGATTGGGCAGCACTAGGAAAATCGGCCTGTAGGGTATAACTTGCCTGAATGCCAATGCATGCCTCACAAGGCTCGACGGGCGCACAGTCTCGCCCCTGCAGATAGCCGATGATCCGATCGGGAAAAGGAATTCGCTGCCATGCCATCGATCTACCAGCTCAAGCCTGCCTTCCAGAACCTGTTGCGCCCGGGCGTCGAACGCCTCCATGCGCGTGGCGTCACCGCCAACCAGGTGACCCTGACGGCCGCGATCGTTTCCCTGCTGCTCGGTGCCCTGCTCGCGGCCTACAGCCAGCTGGCCTGGCTGTTCGCCCTGATCCCGCTGTGGATGCTGCTGCGCATGGCGCTGAATGCCGTCGACGGCATGCTGGCCCGTGAATTCGGCCAGCAATCGAAACTCGGCGCCTACCTCAACGAACTCTGCGACGTGATCGCCGACAGCGCCCTGTACCTGCCCTTCGCCCTGCTGCCGGGCGTCTCACCGCTGCTGGTGGTGGTCGTTGTCCTGCTGGCAGTGATCAGCGAATACGCCGGCGTGCTCGGCCCCATGGTCGGCGCGTCACGCCGCTACGACGGCCCGATGGGCAAGAGCGACCGCGCCTTCTGCTTCGGCGTGCTCGGTGCCGGCGTCGCCACCGGGCTGCTCTCGGCCTGGTGGATCAACGCCCTGCTGGCGCTGGTCCTGGCCCTGTTGCTCTATACCCTCTACAACCGCGTTCGCCATGGGCTGGCCGAAACGGCCTGAGCCATCCTCGGAATAAGGAGATTCCATGCGCCCCGTTCAACTGCACACCTTCACCACCCACGACGGCGTCGAACTGAGCTATCGCCACTGGCCCGCCAGCGCCCCCGAAGAGGGTCCGCGACAGGCCGTACTGCTGTTCCATCGCGGCCATGAACACGGCGGGCGCATGGCTCACCTGGTGGATGAGCTGGACCTGCCACACTGCGACTTCTTCGCCTGGGACGCCCGTGGCCACGGCCTTTCTCCCGGCGCGCGTGGCGACAGCCCGAGCTTCGCCACCAGCGTGCGTGACGTGCAGACCTTCGTCGAGCACATCGGCGGCCAGCACGGCATCGTCGAGCAGGACCTGGCCGTAGTCGCGCAGAGCGTCGGGGCGGTGATCATCGCCACCTGGGCCCACGACTATGCCCCCAAGGTGCGCTGCCTGGTGCTCGCCTCGCCGGCCTTCAAGGTCAAGCTCTACGTGCCGTTCGCCCGCCCCGGCTTGAAGTTGCTGCATGCCTGGCGCGGCAACTTCTTCGTCAACAGCTACGTCAAGGCCAGGTTCCTGACCCACGACCCGGAGCGCATCGCCTCGTTCGACAACGATTCGCTGATCGCCCGCCCCATCTCGGTCACCATGCTCCTGGGCCTGTACGAGGCGGCCGATCGCATCGTCGCCGATGCCCAGGCGATTCAGGTGCCGACCCAGCTGTTGATCTCCGCTGCGGACTTCGTCGTGCAGCGCAAGCCGCAGGAAGCCTTTTTCGAGCGCCTCGGCAGCGTGCGCAAGGAGAAGCACCTGCTGCCCGGCTTCTTCCACGACACCCTCGGCGAGCGTGACCGGGCCCATGCACTGAGCCGTGCCCGCCGCTTCATCCTGCGCAACTTCGAGCAACCCATGGCACGGCCGTCGCTGCTCGACGCCGACCGCCTGGGCGTCACCTGCGCCGAAGCCGAGGAGCTGGCTGCGCCCTTGCCGCAGAACTCGTTGCGCGAGCTGTACTGGCGCGCCACCCGCGCCGGCATGCGCCTTGGCAGCGGCCTGTCGGACGGGGTCAAGCTGGGTTTCGACACCGGCTTCGACTCCGGCAGCACGCTGGACTACGTCTACCGCAACCAGCCCAGCGGCAAGGGCGCGCTGGGCCGGCTGATCGACCGGAACTACCTGGACTCCATCGGCTGGCGTGGCATCCGCCAGCGCAAGCTGCATGCCGAGGAGCTGCTGCGCCTGGCCATGCTCAGGCTGCGTGAGGCAGGCAAGGCCGTGCGCATCGTCGACATCGCCGCCGGCCATGGCCGTTACATCCTCGAATCGCTGGAGGGCCAGGAACAGCGTCCGGACTCGATCCTCCTGCGCGACTACAGCGACATCAACGTTCGCGACGGCAATGCGCTGATCCAGCAGAAGGATCTCGGCGACATCGCCCGTTTCGTCAAGGGTGATGCCTTCGATCGCGAAGACCTCGCGGCGCTCGATCCCAAACCGACCCTGGCGGTGGTCTCCGGCCTGTACGAACTGTTCGGCAGCAACCAGATGGTCGGCGACTCGCTGGCCGGCCTGGCGGCAGCGGTCGAGGAGGGCGGCTACCTGGTCTACACGGGGCAACCCTGGCACCCGCAGCTGGAGCTGATCGCCCGCGCCCTGACCAGCCACCGTGACGGCCAGGCCTGGGTCATGCGCCGGCGCAGCCAGGCGGAGATGGACCAGCTGGTCGAGGCAGCAGGCTTCCACAAGGTGGCCCAGCGTATCGATCAGTGGGGCATCTTCAGCGTGTCCCTGGCGCAACGGGTGAAGTGATGCAGAGCACCCGCGAGCAGGGATTGTGGAAGCGGGGCGTTCTCTGGCTGCTGTTGCTCGGCCCGCTGTTCTTCGCCAGCTACGGCTTCGCCAACTGGTTCACCGGCCAGCGTGACGATGTCGGCAGCCTGGTCTTCGCCTGGGAGACGCAGGTGCCGCTCTGGCCCTGGACCATCGTGCCCTACTGGTCGATCGACCTGCTCTACGGCCTGTCGTTCCTGCTGCCCGCGTGCCGCCGCGAGATGGACCGCCATGCACTGCGCCTGCTCGCCGCGCAGGTGATCTGCGTGGCCTGCTTCCTCCTCTGGCCGCTGCGCTTCACCTTCGAGCGCCCCCCTCTGGAGGGCACGTTCGGCATGCTCTTCGACCTGTTGATGGGTTTCGACAAACCCTTCAACCAGGCACCCTCCCTGCACATCACGCTGCTGGTAATCATCTGGGCGATGTTCGCCAACCACACCCGCGGCCCGCTCTGGCGCGGACTGCTGCACCTGTGGATGGGGCTGATCGGCCTTTCCGTGCTGACCACCTGGCAACACCACTTCATCGACGTGCCCACCGGGCTGCTAGCCGGCTTCTTCTGCCTCTGGCTGCTGCCGCTGCAGGGCAGCACGCCGTGGCAGCACATGCGCCTGGCCAATGATCCTCGTCACTGGCGCCTGGCACTGCGCTACAGCCTCGGCGCGCTGCTGTGCTCGGCACTGGCGGTCAACCTGAGCGGTGCCTGGCTGTGGCTGTTGTGGCCGAGCGTTTCCCTGGCCATGGTCGCACTCAACTACCTGCTGTTCGGCGCGGCCGGCTTCCAGAAGCAGGCCAATGGGCGTCTCAGCCCGGCGGCTACGGCACTGCTCGGCCCTTACCTGCTCGCCGCCTGGCTCAATTCGCGGCTATGGACGTACCGCCTGCCCGCGCCCAGCCTGGTGGTCGACGGTATTCACCTCGGCCGTCTACCCGCGGCGGGCGATCTCGACGGCTACGCCGCGCTGGTCGACCTGTGCGCCGAATTGCCGGCAGCGCCTGGCACGCTGGCCTATTGCAGCCTGCCGGCACTGGACCTGGTCGCGCCGGATGCCGCGACATGCCGACACGCCGCCGAAGCCATCGAGCGCCTGCGCCATCAGGGGCCGCTGCTGGTCTGTTGCGCCCTGGGCTACTCACGCAGCGCCACCGCCGTTGCAGCCTGGCTGCTGCACAGCGGGCGCTGCAGCGATGTGCACAGCGCGGTCGAGCTGATCCGCCAGGCCCGCCCACAGGTGGTGCTCGGTCCACAGCATCTGGCAGCACTGCAGCGCCTGCTCGAGGCCCCACAACAGGTGGAGGTCGCCCATGCAGGCTGACCTGCAACTGGTCGCCGCGCTGCTGCGACGCGGACGCAGCCTCGATCACTTTTCCACTGCGCTGAGCCTGGTCGCTGTCGTGCTCGGGCTGTCGCCCCTGCTGGGTGCGCCGGGCGGCCTCGGCCTGGGGCTGTTCTGCGCGGCATTGCTGCTGGTCGGGCTCGCCGAGAAGTACTGGGCGCTGCGCGTCGCCCTGGACGCCGAACTGTTCCAGCAACTGGCGTGCGCCGGTGAGCAGCTGGACGCGCACACCCAGGCGCTGGATCAGGCGCTGCAGCGCCTCGGCCTGCAACCTGCCGAACAGGCCGGGCGCAGCTGGAGCCTGCGCTGCCAGGGTGCACTCGGCCTGCTGCGTAGGCAGGTACTGTGCTTGCTGTTCCAAGCCGTGCTCGTGCTGTCGGGCATCGTCTTCATTCACGCATTTCCCCCACCCGGTTAAGGAGTCGCCATGCTCGCTGCATTGACCGCTTTCGCCATCACCTCGGCGGCCCGCCTGCTCACGGGGGCCCGCGCCCTCTGGCTGGGCAGCACCGCCCAGCCCACCCAGCGTCTGTATTACGCCAACCACAGCAGCCACGGTGACTTCGTCCTGCTGTGGGCATCACTGCCGCCGGAGCTGCGCAAGACCACGCGCCCGGTGGCCGGTGCCGATTACTGGCAGAAGCCGGGCATGCGCAGCTTCCTGATCAATCGCGTGTTCAACGGCGTGCTGGTCGATCGCGAGCGCAAGGAAGAGGGCGCCAACCCGCTGCAGGCGATGCTCGATGCGCTGGACGGTGGCGACTCGCTGATCATCTTCCCCGAAGGCACGCGCAACCTCAGCGACGAGCCGCTGCTGCCGTTCAAGAGCGGGCTCTACCACCTGGCTCAGCAACGGCCGCAGGTCGAGCTGGTGCCGGTATGGATCGCCAACCTCAACCGGGTGATGCCCAAGGGCCGTGCATTGCCCCTGCCTTTGCTGTGCACCCTGAGTTTCGGTGCGGCGGTGGAGCCCATCGAGGGGGAGGGCAAGGAAGCCTTCCTGGAACGCACGCGCAACGCTCTGCTGGCACTGGCACCCGAGGAGGCCTGACATGGATCGCAATACCCTGCTGCTGTTCGCCGGTATCGGTGCCCTGCTGCTGCTGGCCAGCCTGGTCGGCTTCTTCCTGAAGAAGCGCAGTGGTGATCGCCCCAACCCGGTCATCGACAACCTCAACGCGCGAATCAACGCCTGGTGGGTGATGGTGCTGGTCATCGGCATCGCCTTCCTGTTCGGCAACAACGGCGTCGTCCTGCTGTTCTACTTCGTGTCCTTCTACGCCCTGCGCGAGTTCATGACGCTGACGCCCACCCGCCGCAGCGACTATCCGGCACTGGTCGCAGCCTTCTACTTCGCCCTGCCGATGCAGTACCTGCTGATCGCCCTGGGCTGGTACGGCCTGTTCGCCATCTTCATCCCGGTCTACCTGTTCCTGCTGCTGCCGATTCTCGCCTCGCTGGGCGGCGACACCACGCGCTACCTGGAACGCGCAGCCAAGGTGCAGTGGGGCCTGATGATCGCGGTGTACTGCATCTCCTCGGTGCCCGCCTTGCTGACCCTGGACATTCCCGGCTACGAAGGGCGCAACCTGCTGCTGATCGCCTGGCTGATCATCGTCGTGCAGCTCTCGGACGTCCTGCAGTACGTCTGCGGCAAGCTGTTCGGCAAGCACAAGATCGCCCCCAACCTGTCGCCCTCGAAGACCGTGGAGGGCTTTGTCGGCGGCGTGGCACTGGCCACGCTGATCGGCGCCTCGCTGTGCTGGATCACCCCGTTCGCCTTCTGGCAGGCGGCGCTCTTCGCCTTGCTGGTATGCATGCTCGGCTTCGCTGGCGGCCTGGTGATGTCGGCGATCAAGCGCGATCGCGGCGTGAAGGATTGGGGCCACATGATCGAAGGCCACGGCGGCATGCTCGATCGGCTGGACTCGGTGTGCTTCGCCGCCCCGGTGTTCTTCCACATGGTGCGCTACTGGTGGGCCTGACGGCCCGCCTTTTCTGCAGGCAATAAAAAACCCGCCGAGGCGGGTTTTTCATGACCTTCCGACTTCCTGTCGTTTGCCGTCCTGGCGCGGTCTGTCATCCGTGACCCGGGACATCCAGTTCCCGGTAGGTGTGTGTAGATTAGCCAAGACCTGCAGGCGAGGGGAGACGCCCATGGCGCTTCTCCTTGTAAGCCTTTTGCCATAGCGACAGCCATAAAAAACCCCGGCACACAGGCCGGGGTTTCTGTTTCCGATACCAGAGGGCTGGTGATCAGAAGTCCAGGTTCGACACCGCCAGGGCGTTGGACTCGATGAAGTCGCGGCGCGGCTCCACGGCATCGCCCATCAGGGTGTTGAAGATCTGGTCGGCCGCGATGGCATCCTCGATGGTCACCTTGAGCATGCGCCGCACTTCCGGGTCCATGGTGGTTTCCCACAGCTGATCCGGGTTCATCTCGCCGAGGCCTTTGTATCGCTGCACGCTGTGACGCTTGGTGCTTTCGGTCATCAGCCAGTCCAGGGCCTCCTTGAACGTGCTCACCGGCTTCTTGCGCTCGCCACGCTGCACGTAGGCACCGTCTTCCAGCAGGCTGTTCAGCTGATCGCCCAGAGCCGTGACACTCTTGTAGTCGTTGCTGGCGAAGAAGTCGCGGTTGAAGGTGGTGTAGCTGGACAGGCCGTGCGCCTTGACCTCGACCTCAGGCAGCCAGATGTGGCGCTCACGGTCTTCACGCAGGCTGGCGGTGTAGGTCTGCCCGGACTTCTCCATCGACTTCAGACGCGCGCTGAAGCTGTCCAGCCAGGCCTGCATGCCGGCCTGGTCGGCCAACTGCTCGAGGCCGATGCGCGGCAGGTAGACGAGGTTCTCGGTGATGTCCTTGGGGTAGACGCGCGACAGGCGATCCAGGGTCTTCATCACGCTGCGGTATTCGCCGACCAGCTTCTCCAGCGCACCACCGGACAGGCCAGGGGCATTCTCGTTGACGTGCAGGCTGGCGTCTTCCAGGGCCGACTGGGTCATGTACTCGTCCATGGCCTCGTCGTCCTTGATGTACTGCTCCTGCTTGCCGCGCTTGACCTTGTACAGCGGAGGCTGGGCGATGTAGACATAGCCACGCTCGATCAGCTCGGGCAGCTGACGGAAGAAGAAGGTCAGCAGCAGGGTGCGGATGTGCGAACCGTCGACGTCAGCATCGGTCATGATGATGATGTTGTGGTAACGCAGCTTGTCGATGTTGTACTCCTCACGCCCGATACCACAGCCCAGTGCGGTGATCAGGGTGCCGACTTCGGCGGAGGAGAGCATCTTGTCGAAGCGCGCCTTCTCGACGTTGAGGATCTTGCCCTTGAGCGGCAGGATCGCCTGGGTCTTGCGGTTACGGCCCTGCTTGGCAGAACCGCCCGCGGAGTCACCCTCCACGATGTAGAGTTCGGACAGCGCCGGGTCTTTCTCCTGGCAGTCCGCCAGTTTGCCGGGCAGGCCGGCGATATCCAGGGCGCCTTTGCGACGGGTCATCTCACGTGCCTTGCGCGCCGCTTCACGGGCACGGGCAGCGTCGATCATCTTGCCGACCACGGCCTTGGCTTCGTTCGGGTTTTCCAGCAGGAAGTCGGCGAAGTACTTGCCCATTTCCTGTTCGACCGCGGTCTTCACTTCGCTGGAGACCAGCTTGTCCTTGGTCTGCGAGCTGAATTTCGGATCCGGAACCTTGACCGAGATGATCGCGGTCAGGCCTTCACGGGCATCGTCACCGGTGGTGCTGACCTTGAACTTCTTGGCCAGGCCTTCCTGCTCGATGTAGTTGTTCAGGTGACGGGTGAGGGCAGAGCGGAAGCCTGCCAGGTGGGTACCACCGTCACGCTGGGGGATGTTGTTGGTGAAGCAGAGGATGTTCTCGTTGAAGCTGTCGTTCCACTGCAGGGCGACTTCCACACCCACGCCATCTTCTTCGCGCTGGATGTTGAAGTGGAACACCTGGTTGACCACGGTCTTGTTGGTATTGAGGAACTCGACGAAAGCCTTCAGGCCGCCTTCGTACTTGAACAGCTCTTCCTTGCCGGTGCGCTCGTCACGCAGCAGGATACCCACGCCGGAGTTGAGGAAAGACAGTTCGCGCAGACGCTTGGCCAGGATATCCCAGCTGAAGTGAATGTTGGCGAAGGTCTCTTCGGACGGTTTGAAGTGGATCTGCGTGCCCGTGCCATCGGTATCGCCGACAGCGGTCAGGGGCGCCTGAGGCACGCCATGCACGTAGGTCTGCTCCCAGATCTTGCCGCTACGGCGAATGGTCAGCACCAGCTCCTTGGAGAGGGCATTGACCACCGAGACACCCACGCCGTGCAGACCACCGGAAACCTTGTAGCTGTTGTCGTCGAACTTACCGCCCGCGTGCAGCACGGTCATGATGACCTCTGCGGCGGAAACACCTTCCTCCTTGTGCGTGTCGACCGGGATGCCACGGCCGTTGTCACGCACGCTGATCGACTCATCAGGGTGGATGGTGATGGTGATTTCGCTGCAATAACCGGCCAGCGCCTCGTCGATCGAGTTGTCGACCACCTCGAACACCATGTGGTGCAGACCACTACCATCGTCCGTGTCACCGATGTACATCCCGGGACGTTTGCGTACGGCGTCCAGTCCTTTCAGCACCTTGATGCTGGAGGAGTCGTACGTTTGGTTCTCGCTCATGCCTTCACTCCCGATGGTCTTGGGTCTGGGTGATACGGCCATGTTCCACGTGGAACATGGCAACCGGCGTATCCGTTTGCCAGCCTTCCCTCAACAATTCATGATCTACACAGGTGATGAACACCTGGCAGCGCAAATCTTCCAGCAACCGGCATAACGCCTGACGGTGCTGCTCATCCAGTTCCGACGGTAGGTCGTCCACCAGATAGATACACTGGCCTCGCTTGGCTTCGTTGACCAAGTGGCCCTGGGCGATGCGTAATGCACACACCACCAGTTTCTGTTGCCCCCGCGACAGGATCTCTGCCGCGTTATGCCCCGCCAGGCGCAGACGCAAATCGGCGCGCTGTGGTCCGGCCTGGGTGTGCCCGAGTTGCTGGTCACGCTGGAGGGATGAGGCGAGCACGTCGCTCAGCTCACGATCCTTGTCCCAGCCGCGGTAGTAACTCAGGGTCAGTCCTTCCAGCTGCAGCAGCTCGGCGAGCGTACGTTCGAACACCGGCTTCAGCGCCTGGATATAGGCCCTTCGGTAGGTGTCTATGTCCTGGCTCGCACTGCACAATTCGCGGTCCCATGCGGCCTGCGAAGCACCGTCAAGTGTACCATGCCGCAGCCACGAGTTCCGCTGCCGCAGGGCTTTCTGCAGCCGCTGCCAGGCACCGAGAAAGCGATGTTCCACGTGGAACACACCCCAATCGAGGAACTGCCGGCGGATCTTCGGCGCACCCTCCAGCAGGCGAAAACTGTCCGGGTTGATCAGCTGCAGAGGCAACAGATCGGCGAGCTGAGCAGCACTGCGTGCATTCTGGCCATCGATGCGAATCTGCAACTCACCCTGACGATCGCGGGAGATACCCAGATTGCTGGCGCCACCTTCAGCCAGTTGCACCTGGCCGAAAATGGTACAGGCCGGTTGCTCGTAGTGAATGACGGGTTGCAGGCGCGTGCTGCGAAAGGAGCGAGCGAGGCCGAGCAGATGGATGGCCTCCAGCACACTGGTCTTGCCGCTGCCGTTGGCGCCGTGAAGGATGTTGATGCGGGGGGAGGGGGAGAGGGTCACCGGGTGCAGGTTGCGCACCGCAGTGACCATGATGCGGCTGAGGGACATTAAAGGCTTAGAGCCTCATCGGCATGACGACGTAGGCAGAATCGTCGTTGTCGGCTTCCTGCAGCAGGGCACTGCTGTTGGAATCGGAGAGAATCAGGCGAACCTGTTCAGTGCCCATCACACCCAGCACGTCCAGCAGGTAGCTGACGTTGAAACCGATCTCCAGGCCGCTGCCGTTGTAGTCGACGACGATCTCTTCCTCGGCCTCTTCCTGCTCCGGGTTGTTGGCCTGGATCTTCAGCAGGCCGGCCGCCAGGGTCAGGCGAATACCGCGGTACTTCTCGTTGGAGAGAATCGCTGTACGGCTGAACGCTTCACGCAGGCCCTGACGATCCGCCAGCACCAGCTTGTCGCCACCGCGCGGCAGAACGCGCTCGTAATCCGGGAACTTGCCGTCGACCAGCTTGGAGGTGAAGGTGAACTCGCCGGTGTTGGCACGGATGTGGTGCTGACCCAGGACGATGGCGACTTCGGCGTCCTGTTCGGTGAGCAGGCGCGCCAGCTCGAGAATACCTTTGCGCGGCACGATCACCTGGTGCTTGCCGTCCTGCTGGATGCTGGCTTCCATCGAACACATGGCCAGGCGGTGACCGTCGGTGGCCACGGCGCGCAGCATGCCGCTCTGTACTTCCAGCAGCATACCGTTGAGGTAGTAGCGCACGTCCTGCTGAGCCATGGCGAAACTGGTGCGCTCAATCAGGCGACGCAGCTTGGCCTGCGGCAGGTTGAAGGTCAGCGAGCCAGGACCTTCCTCGACGGTGGGGAAGTCATTGGCCGGCAGGGTCGACAAGGTGAAGCGGCTGCGACCGGCCTTGACCAGCAACTTCTGGTCGTCGACGCGGATATCGATCAGCGCGTCGCTCGGCAGGCTCTTGCAGATGTCCATCAGCTTGCGTGCCGGCACGGTGATTTCGCCCGGCTCGGCGGCATCTTCCAGCGTGACGCGGCCAACCAGTTCGACTTCCAGGTCGGTACCGGTCAGCGACAGCTGCTGGCCTTCGACCACCAGCAGGACGTTGGACAGAACCGGCAGCGTCTGGCGTCGTTCCACGACACCGGCGACCAGTTGCAGGGGTTTCAACAGGGCTTCGCGTTGAATGGTGAAATGCATGGTCTAGTCCCTTGCCTCGTGGAGCTGCGAATCAGGTAGTCAGGGTACGCAGCAGGTTCTTGTAGTCCTCGCGGATGTCCGCGTCGGATTCCCTAAGTTCAGCAATCTTACGGCATGCGTGCAATACCGTGGTGTGATCACGACCGCCGAAGGCCACACCGATTTCCGGCAGGCTGTGGTTGGTCAGTTCCTTCGACAGCGCCATCGCCACCTGACGCGGCCGCGCGATGGAACGCGAGCGCCGTTTCGACAGCAGGTCGGAGATCTTGATCTTGTAGTACTCGGCCGTGGTGCGCTGGATATTGTCGATGCTGACCAGCTTGTCCTGCAGGGCCAGCAGGTCCTTGAGCGACTCACGGATCAGCTCGATGGTGATGTCGCGCCCCATGAAGTGCGAGTGAGCGATCACCCGTTTCAACGCACCTTCCAGCTCGCGCACGTTGGAGCGAATGCGCTGGGCAATGAAGAAGGCCGCATCGTGCGGCAGATCCACCTTGGCCTGGTCGGCCTTCTTCATCAGAATCGCGACACGGGTCTCCAGCTCAGGCGGCTCGACCGCAACGGTCAGGCCCCAGCCAAAGCGCGACTTCAGGCGCTCCTCCAGACCTTCGATCTCCTTCGGGTAGCGGTCACTGGTGAGAATGACCTGCTGACCACCTTCGAGCAGCGCATTGAAGGTATGGAAGAACTCCTCCTGGGAGCGCTCCTTCTTGGCGAAGAACTGGATGTCATCGATCAGCAGCGCGTCCACCGAACGGTAGAAACGCTTGAACTCGTTGATCGCGTTGAGCTGCAGCGCCTTGACCATGTCGGCGACGAAGCGCTCGGAGTGCAGATAGACCACCTTGGCATTGGGGTTCTTCGCCAGCAGGTGATTGCCTACCGCATGCATCAGGTGCGTCTTGCCCAGGCCGACACCGCCATAGAGGAACAGCGGGTTGTAGCCGTGCTTGGGATTGTCGGCCACCTGCCAGGCAGCGGCACGCGCCAACTGGTTGGACTTGCCCTCGACGAAGTTGTCGAAGGTGAAGGTGCGATTGAGGTAACTGGTGTGCTTGAGCCCACCTTCGACCTGCACCGTACGTTCTGTACGCGGCGCAACGGCCGGTGTCGGCGGTTGCGGAGCAGCGCCGGCCATGGAGTCGAAACTGGCGCGCGAAGGCTCTTCCTGCACGGGTGGCGGAACGGGCTTGCTGGTCGCGGCGACTTTCTGCTGCTGCGCGGCACGAGCGGCAGCCGGTGGCGGCGCGGTCGGCGCGACACGAGCGGTTGCCGCTCGCTTGCTACCTATTAATAAGGAAAGCGCAGGCACCAGACCACCGGCGCGCTCACCGAGCAGCTCGAGCAAACGACTCAGGTACTTTTCATTGACCCAATCGAGCACGAAGCGGTTGGGCGCGTAGACACGCAGCTCGTTGCCTTCGGCTTCGACCTGCAGAGGACGTATCCAGGTGTTGAATTGCTGGGCCGGCAATTCATCGCGCAGAAGCTCGACGCACTGCTGCCATAGTTCCAC